>CAVZWA010000021.1:0-32978 GCA_963778935.1 uncultured beta proteobacterium | reverse complement strand
GTCATCGAAGAACACCTCATTGGTTTCTATGGTTGACCATGTTCGGGATCGGGCGCACGGTGATGCCGCCACGAACATCGCGCGGCGCCTCTCGCAGATCGATCAGAAACACGCTCATCCCGTCCGCCTTGCGCTTGACCTCCGCGAGAGGCGTCGTGCGCGCCAGCACGATCATCAGGTCCGAATGTTGCAGGCGCGACGTCCAGACCTTCTGTCCGTTGATGACATATCTGTCGCGTTTGCGCATGGCGGTCGTCTTGAGCCTGGTCGTATCGGTGCCGGTCGTCGGCTCGGTGACCGCCATCGATTGCAGTCGCAATTCGCCGCTGGCGATCGCCGGAAGATACGTGCGCTTCTGTGTTTCCGACCCGTGCCGCAGCACGGTGCCCATGTTGTACATCTGGCCATGACAAGCGCCGGCGTTGCCGCCGCTGAGATTGATCTCCTCCATGATCACCGACGCTTCCGCGAGGCCGAGTCCGGAGCCGCCGTATTCGGCCGGATCATCGCTGCCAGCCACCCCGCGCGGGTCAATTCATCGACGAACGCCTCGGGGTAACCGCGCGCGGTATCGATCTTCTGCCAATACGCCGAATCGAAACTCTTGCACAGCGCGCGCACCGCTTCGCGCAGTTCCTGGAATTCGTCGACAGCCGGAATCGCATTCATGAATTCTCCTCCTGGAGGGCCGGCGGAAGCCTCAGCCCTTGGCAACCACCGCCGGCCGGCGTTGACGCATCCACGTCAGCCACAGCGTCGCACCGGCGACGATCGCGAGAAACGGCAACGCACCGAAGTTCATGCGCTCCCACCCCGCCGCGCTGACCAGCGCGCCGGACGAAAACGACGAGATGACCATGACAGTAAATACGATCGCATCGTTGAGGCCTTGCGTCTTGGCTTTCTCGGCAGGCGAGTAAGTTTCGGTCAGCAGCGCCGTCCCGCCGGTGTACATGAAATTCCAGCCGACGCCGAGCAGCACCAACGCCGCCCAGAACTGCCAGATGGCGATCCCCGACACGGCCACCACGACACAGGCGACCATAAGCAGCGCGCCTGCCACAATCACCTTGAGCGCGCCGAAGCGCTTGATCAGCGAACCGGTGAAGAATCCCGGCGCGTACATGCCGACGACATGCCATTCGATCACGAACGCCGCCGCGCTGAAGGGGTGCCCACAAAAGCCCATCGCCAACGGCGTCGCGGTCATCAGCAGATTCATGATTCCGTAACCGAATGCCGCCGCGAGCGCCGCGACGATAAACACCGGTTGCGCTGCGATTGCACGCAGCGGTCGCCCGTCACCGGCGCGCTCTTCGGCTGAGGGTGCGGGAACGCGGACGCGCGACTGCACGGCCAATGCGACCAGTGCGATCGCCGACAGCACGAGAAACGACCCGAGGAAAGGCATGGCGAACAAATCCTTGGCCCACACGCTGGCGGTGGGACCGACAAAACCACCGACAATGCCACCGGCGAGCACCAGCGAGATCGCCTTCGCCTTGAACGCTGGCGCGGCGACCTCCGCGGCTGCAAAGCGATACTGCAATCCGAACGCCGTATAGACGCCGATAATCGACGTGCCGAGGCAATACAGCGGAAAACTTGCCTGCGCGATACCCAACGCACAGGTCGCGCTGCCAACGATGGCGATCAACGACCCGGTCATGAATCCCCGCCGGCGGCCGACGCGCGACATGTATAGCGCGGCTGGCATGGCGGCCAATGCGGATCCCAGGACGTAGCTCGTCACGCCGAGCGTGGCGAAGGTCTTGCTCTCGACGAGCGCATAACCGACCAGGCCGTTCATCGCGATGAGGCCGGAGTTGTTGACGAGCAGCAGCGCCTGGCAACAGGCGAGGAGCGCGATATCGCGATACGAGGTTTGCATCGGGATGCAGGCTGCCATTGGACGCAGAATGCAGGACATTGCATTGCGACGGCAATGCGACTATATCAGCGATTCAACATGGCGACGAACCTCCCGATACGTGACGAAATCCTCGACTTCTGGTTCGGGAGCCCCAACACGCCCGGCTACGGCGAGGCTCGTGCCGAGTGGTTTCGCAAGGATCCGGCGTTCGATGGGGCATTGCGCGACCGCTTTGGCAGCGCCATCGACAGCGCGTTGGCGGGAGGCTTCATCGAATGGACCGACCCGCGTGGAGCCCTGGCGCGAGTGCTGCTGCTGGATCAGTTCACGCGCAACAGCTATCGCGATACGCCACGTGCGTTTGCCGGCGACGCAATTGCGCTCGCGATCGCCGAGGAGGCCGTCGCACGCGGTGACGATGCTGGCCTGATTCCGGTCGAACGCTGCTTCCTGTACCTGCCCTTCGAACACGCGGAGTCGATGGTTGTGCAACAGCAGTCGATCGCTCTCTACACACGATTGGCGAGCGAAACGGGATTGGCCGATCCACTGGTGTGGGCGGAGCGGCACGCCGCGGTCATCCGGCGTTTCGGTCGCTATCCGCACCGCAACGTCATTCTTGGACGCGCATCGACATCGGAGGAAATCGCGTTCCTCGCCACGCCCGGGTCAAGTTTCTGACGCTCTGACAGACTACTATCTATTTCCATGGCCATCATCGAAATCACGCTCGGGCTCCTGCTCGCGGTTGCCGCTGTCGCAGCGGTTGGCAAGTGGGTGCCTCTGCCGCAACCGCTGCTGCTGGTTGTCGGCGGCGCGCTGCTTTCGTATGTGCCCGCGTTTCGCGAGGTTTCGATCGAACCCGAAGTCTTCTTTTTGCTGTTCATCCCGCCGCTCCTGTTCGCAGATGGCTGGCTGATCCCCAAACGCGATCTGATCCGCGTGCTGCGCCCGGTGCTTATGCTTGCGTTCGGCTTGGTGTTCCTGACCGTATTGGTAATCGGCTATCTGATGCACTGGCTGATCCCGACCTTGCCGCTCACCGCCGCATTCGTGCTGGCCGCGGTGGTGTCGCCGACCGACGCGGTGGCGGTGAACGCCATCACTTCCAGGCTCAAGGTTCCAGCCCGCGTCACGACCATCCTGAACGGCGAGAGTCTGATCAACGATGCGTCCGGCCTCGTAGCGTTCAAATTTGCGGTTGCCGCCACGGTCACCGGTGCATTTCGATGGAGCGACGGTATTTTCCAGTTCTTCATCCTGTCGGGCGGAGGTCTCGCGATGGGGCTCGCCATTGCCTGGGCGATCGGCCAACTCCGACTTGGTCTCAAGCGCTATTGCGTCGACGATCCAATCGTGCAGACGGTGCTCTCGTTATTGACACCGTATGCCGCGTATCTGGCTGCGGAAACCGCAGGCGTCGGAAGCATACTCGCGATCGTCGCGGCGGGACTCTATGCCGGGGCCCACGATTCGCGGCATCTCGACGCACCGACGCGTGCGCATTCGTGGGAGGTCTGGAAGATGCTGCTGTTCGCATTCAACGGGCTCGTGTTCGTCCTGCTCGGCGTGCAGCTGCATTCTCTGATTGGCGGGCTCGCGCGCGCGAGCATGCTGGAGGTCCTCGGTTACGCACTGGTGCTGTCCGCGGCGCTGATCGTCCTGCGGGTATGCTGGGTGTTTCCGGCGGCTTATCTCCCGCCTCTGCTTTCGACATGGATTCGCAAACGCGATGGCGTGCCGCGCCGCGGGCCGGTGTTCGTCACCGCCTGGGCCGGCATTCGCGGCTCGGTGACACTGGCGGCCGCGCTGTCGATTCCGTTCACGACGGCCAATGGCATGCCTTTCCCCGATCGCGACCTGATCATTCTGCTGGCCGCAGGCGTCATCGTCATCACGCTCCTGCTCAACAGCCTGACCCTGGAGCCATTGATAAAACTGCTCGATATTCGCGGTGATGGCATCGCGGAGCACGAGGAGCGCGCGGCGCGAATCGCCACGGCACAGGCAGCGATCGACACGCTGCAGCAGCAGATTCCAAAGCTGACGGTACCGCAGGAGACCGCGTTCGCACGGTCCTTGCTCACACAGTATGAGCGGAGTCTCCAACGACACTCGGCTAACGCGGGACGACGCGTGCACCTCGAGGCGCTGCATGAATCCCAACGGAGTATCTGGCTCTCCGCGGTTCACGCCCAGCGTGAGGAACTGATGCAGATGCGCGAGCAGAATGTGATCAATGATGAGGTCATGCGCATACTTGAAGGCGATATCGACCTCGAAGAGGCATTGGTCAACGGAGCTGCTCGGCATGGGCGTTGAACCAATGGGCGCGGCCGCCACGATCGCACGACACGTGCGCTACGTATCGTGATTCCGACCATCGGCATCCTGGGCGGCACGTTCGACCCGATTCACTACGGACACCTGCGCTTTGCCAGCGCCGTGCGTTTGGCGCTCGGCCTGACGCAAGTGCACGTCATTCCCGCCGGCATACCACCACACCGCGAAGCACCGTGGGCGTCACCCCAGGATCGTATGGCGATGACGAAGCTCGGCTGTGCAGAATTTCCGGGGCTGCAGCCGGACGACCGCGAAGTCCGTCGCGCCGGACCCAGTTACACCGTCGACACGCTGCAGGAGTTGCATAGCGAGGATCGCAACCGCCCGCTCGCGCTACTGCTGGGCACCGATGCGCTGCTGGGACTCGCGAGCTGGCACCGCTGGCAACAGCTGTTCACGCTGGCGCACATCGTTGTCGTCGAGCGCCCGGGCACATCGTTCGACGTCGCGGCGCTCGCGCCAACACTGCGCGAGCAATGGGAGCGCAGACTGACAACCGACCCCGCGCGGCTTGCGCGTCAGCTCGCCGGCTCCATCATGTGCATACCGGTTGCGCCGCAGCCGATCTCGGCAACGACCATTCGTGCCGCACTCGCACAAGGCGCGGCCGGGCGTGCCGAGGTGGCGGGTTTGCTTCCGGCGACGGTTCTGGCATATATTGAACGCAACCAACTGTATCGGCCCCGAACGGATGCGCCTTAATCGCCTGCAGAAAACCGCCGTCACCGCTCTCGAAGACATCAAGGCCCGCGACATCACGTTGCTCGATGTCCGCAAGCTCACCAGCCTGTACGACACGCTGATCATCGCCACCGCCGAGTCCAACCGGCAGGTGAACGCATTGGCGCTGCACGTGCGCGATGCCATGAAGGCAGCGGGCGCGCCGATCGTGGGTGTCGAGGGTGAGCAAAGCGGCGAATGGGTCCTGGTCGACTGCGCCGATATTGTCGTGCACATCATGCAGCCAGCCGTGCGCCGGTACTACAACCTCGAAGAGCTGTGGACGCCGCCAACGCCACGGCGCCGCGCCAAACCGGCAGCCACAGCGCTCGCTTAGCGGCTGCAACGCGGCGGCAAGGGGCCTCCGTAGCAGCATGATGAGCTTGATGGTCGCGTGTCGGCCCCATGCGCCCACCTCGGGTCGCCTCCACTCGCTGTCGCTCGCAGAGCCTCGCGCCGCCTCGTTGGGTGCACCGCTCCGCCTCATATGAAACTCCGCATCATCGCGTTGGGCCACAAATTACCCGCCTGGGCCAACGACGCGTTCGACGTCTACGCGCGCAGGATGCCGCGGGAATTCGCACTCGAGTTGATCGAACTCAAACCCGAAGCACGCAATCGCGGCAAAAGCGTTCCGCAAATGCTCGACGCTGAAGGCGTGCGTATCGTCGCCGCGGCTGCGGGTTGCCAGCTCGTCGCACTCGACGAGCATGGCGAAGCGTGGACAACGGCAAAACTCGCGAAGCAGTTGCGCGCATGGCATGACAACGCGTACGCGATCGCGTTCGTCATCGGCAGCGCAGATGGCCTTGCACCCGCAGTCAAAAGCAATGCCGCGGCGGTCGTCGCACTATCCGCGCTAACCTTGCCGCACAGCCTCGCCCGCGTCCTGCTGGCCGAACAGTTGTACCGGGCGGTCAGCCTGCTGCAAGGTCATCCATACCATCGCGAATGAGCAAAGACTTCGTTCTGACCGAACGTCCGTCGGTCTACCTCGCGTCGAAGAGTCCGCGCCGACAGGACTTGTTGCGCCAGATCGGCATTGAATTCGAGGAATTGCTCGTGCGCGAGGCGAGCGGCCGCCGGCGCGATATCGTCGAGACGCCGCGCAAGGATGAGCCCGCGCTCGACTATGTGAAGCGCATCGCGCGCACCAAGGCATCGGTGGGCTGGCTCCAGATGAACCGCCGCAGCCTGCCGCCGCGGCCGGTGCTCGCCGCCGACACTGAAGTGGTCATCGACGGCGCGGTGCTGGGCAAGCCGGCCGACGCCGCGGACGCAGTCGCGATGCTGGAACGCCTGTCCGGCAACACGCACGACGTGCTCACTGCGGTGGCAGTGCGCTGGCATGCGCACATCGTGCTTGCCGTATCGACGTCGCGTGTGAGCTTCCGCTCGATTACCCGGGACGAGGTCGAGCGATATGTGGCAACAGGCGAACCGTTCGACAAAGCCGGCGGTTATGGCATCCAGGGCCGCGCCGCGGCATTCATTCGACACCTCGACGGCAGCTATTCGGGAGTCATGGGCCTGCCCCTGTTTGAAACCACCGAGATATTGGCAAAGATCGGCTACCATTCGTTATGACTAGCGAAATTCCGGTCAAGCGTACCTGAACCGTCGCCGCCATTGCCGATGAGCCACGAAATCCTCATCAATGTCACGCCGCAGGAGACTCGCGTCGCGATGCTCGAGCAGGCGGTCGTGCAGGAATTGCACATGGAGCGCGCCAGCGCGCGCGGCCTGGTCGGCAACATCTATCTCGGGCGAGTCGCTCGCGTGCTGCCGGGCATGCAGTCGGCGTTTGTCGAGATCGGTCTCGAGCGAGCGGCGTTCCTGCACATTGCCGACATCTGGGAGCACCGCCAGAATGGGCACGGGCACGACAGCAAGCCGATCGAGCGCATCCTCCACGAGGGACAGGCGCTGCTGGTACAGGTGATCAAGGACCCGATCGGCACCAAGGGCGCCCGACTGTCGACGCAGGTGAGCCTTGCGGGACGACTCCTGGTGTACTTGCCGCAGGATTCGCATATCGGCATTTCGCAGCGCATCGAAGACGAAGCCGAGCGCGAAAACCTCCGCGAAAAACTGCAGCATCTGCTGCCCGAGGGGCACGCCGGTGGCTTCATCATCCGCACGATGGCCGAGACCGCCTCCGAGCGCGAGATGCAGAACGACATCGAATACCTCACCAAGCTGTGGCGCGATCTCACCGGAAAATCGGGGACGATCCCCGCACCTTCGCTGGTCTACCAGGATCTCAACCTCGCGCAACGCGTCCTGCGCGACATGGTCACGGAGGAGACCACGCGCATCCAGGTCGATTCGCGCGAGACGTATCAGAAAATGCATGAATTCTCGTCGCAATACACCCAGAACATTTCCGACCGCATTGCGCATTACCTCGGCGAGCGGCCGCTGTTCGATCTCAACGGTGTCGAGGACGAAATCCAGAAGGCGCTGGCGCGCCGCGTGGACCTCAAGTCGGGCGGTTACCTGATATTCGACCAGACCGAGGCCATGACGACCATCGATGTCAATACTGGCGGATTTGTCGGTGGCCGCAGTTTCGACGAGACGATTTTCAAGACCAACCTCGAAGCAGCGCAGGTCATCGCACGGCAACTCCGCCTGCGCAATCTCGGCGGCATCATCATCATCGACTTCATCGACATGGAGAATGCCGATCACCGCAACGCCGTGCTGGCCGAGCTCAACCGGGCGCTCGAACGCGACCGCACACGTCTCACGGTGAATGGCTTCACGCAATTGGGCCTCGTCGAAATGACGCGCAAACGCACGCGCGAAAGCCTCGCGCATGTGCTCTGCGAGCCGTGCATGACTTGCCACGGTCGCGGCGAGATCAAGACTGCACAGACGATCTGCTATGAAATCCTGCGCGAGATCGTGCGCGAGTCGAAGCAGTTCAACGCCCGCGAGTTCCGCATTCTTGCTTCGCAGTCGGTGATCGACCTGTTTCTGGATGAAGAGTCGCAAAGCCTCGCCCAGCTCGGCGATTTCATCGGCAAGCCGATCTCGCTGCAGGTCGAGTCGATTTACACGCAGGAACAGTACGACATCGTCCTGATATAGACTGCGTGCGCGAATGAATTCGCGCCAACAAAATCGCAAGGAATTGTAGGTCCGAATTCATTCGGACCGCGACGCGGAAATCCAATGAGCGATAGCCTGTGGCCTCGTATCCGCGGTTTCTTCCAGCGGCTGTTCGGTCGCGCACCGCCGAAGCCGGGGCGCTTCGACTCCGGCAGCAAATTCTCGTGGCACGGACGGCTCGCCACGAATCCGTGGGCATGGCCCGCGCGCGATTATCTTGTCTATGTTCCACGCGGCTATTCGCGCTGGAAACGGCGCCCGATGATCGTATTGCTCCACGGCTGCCGGCAGACTCCGGAACAAATCGCGACGGGCACGCGCATCGCCGCGCTGGCCGACAGGAACGGATGGCTCGTGTTGCTGCCGCGCCAGACCGACAAGGCCAACCCGTGGAGTTGCTGGAACTGGTTCGATGCGCGGACCAGCGCCGGCGGCGGTGAAGCGGCGATCGTTCTGGCTCAGATGCATGCCGTTCGGCGCGCCTATCGCGCACATCCGCGTCGCATCTTTGTCGCCGGGATGTCGGCAGGCGGCGCGCTCGCCGCGACGCTTGGCATCGACCAGACGTTCGCGGGCGTCTTCGTCCATTCAGGAATCGCCTGCGGTGCGGCGTCGAGTCCGCTTGCCGCGCTCGATGTCCTGGCGCGCGGTGCCGATACGCCCTATGAAAAAATCGGCGCGGCCGCACGCACGCGGAATCCGGGCAGCGTGGTACCGCTGTGCGCCGTTCAGGGCGGCCGAGACGAAACCGTCGCGGAAATCAACGCCATCCAGCTCGTGCGGCAGTACCTCGTGCGCAACGGCCAACTCGAACCGGCCGAGGACCCGCCGGGAGAGTTGCCACCCCCGGACGCAGAAACATCAAAGCAGATCGGCGACAGCCGCACCATGACGACGGTGGAGTACCGCATCGGCGAGCGCGTGCTCGTCCGGCTGGTACGCGTACCTGCGCTCGGCCATGCATGGAGCGGAGGCGACGATTCGTTGTCGTACAATGACGCAGCACCGCCGGATGCAACGGCGTTGCTCGGCGACTTCATCGTCGAGCAAATCCGCGATCAGCGAAAGATGGGATTCGGGAGGACATGATGGCTGTCACGAGCATGAACCACTTCACTATATTGACCGACGACGTCGATGGCACGATTCGTTTCTACGATGAACTCCTCGGTTTGCGCGCCGGCCCGCGGCCCGACTTCGACTTCCCGGGCGCATGGCTGTATTCGGGCACCACACCGATCCTGCATGTGATCGGCGGCCGGCCCAAGGCCGAACTGCGGGCCGGCGTCATCGATCACATGGCGTTCACTGGACGCGATCTGCCTGCTACGCTGAAGGCGCTCGAAGCGAGGGGCATCGAGCATACTTGCCGCAGACAGGTGACGTACGGAACCTGGCAGGTGTTCTTCCACGACCTGAACGGCGCGAAGGTCGAACTCGACTTCGACCCCAGCGAAACCGCGCCCGGGCATTGATGCCAAACGCGGCGTTCGATCATCTGGTCGTCGCCGCGGCGACGCTCGAACAGGGCGAGGAGTACATCGAATCGCGCGTCGGCGTGCCGCCGCGACGCGGTGGCAAGCACGCTGCCATGGGCACGCACAACAGTTTGTTGAAGCTCGGCTCCCGCATCTATCTCGAAGTGATCGCGATCGACCCCGAAGGGATCGTGCCCAAGCGCCCGCGCTGGTTTGAACTGGACCGGCCCGACATGCAGACCCAGCTACGCGCGTCGCCGCGCCTCATTCACTGGGCAGCCCGCACCGACGACATCGAGGCCACCCGGCGCGCGTGCACGATCGATCCGGGTCCCACGCACGCCATGTCGCGCGGCGAATTCAATTGGCAAATCACGATTCCCGACGACGGGCACCTTCCCGCAGGCGGCATAGTGCCGACACTGATCGCGTGGCCGGACGCGCGCCATCCGACCGACTCCCTGCCCGATGCGCGCGTGCGCCTTGCGACGATAGCGGCAGCGCATCCGGAACCGGGGCGAATTCGCAGTGCCCTGTCGGCGCTTGGACTCAGCGACGTGTTGCAGGTCACTTTTGCCGCCAAGATACGGCTCGCGGCGATGCTGCATACGCCGCGAGGGACAGTGACGTTATAGTCCGCCCAGGGCTTTCAGTTCTTGGGTGCGACGGCCTCGCTCGCGGCAAGTTGTCCGTACACGACGCGCGCGATCGACAACAGTTGCTGCTTGTCGATATTGCCGGATAGCGCATAACCGCACGCGTCGTCGACCCAGTAGAAAACGCTGACGCCGTCTTCCTGCGCGTAACGAAACGCGGTTTCCCGCGACCGCTCGGCGTCTTTGCGCACCAACAGCGAAATGCGCTGCTTGTCGGTGTTTTCATACATGAACAGTGCGCCGGGCTTTTCGTTTCCGGCGACGAGCCGGCCGCCGACCAGTCCGAATCCAACGCTGTTCAGGTTCGGTGCGTGCAGCTGGAAGCTCAGGCGCTTCGATAGCCAGCGCACCAACCGTTCTTCCTCGTTGGCCCAGATCTCGACCGGACGATTGGCGTCGGTCGCATAGAGCGCATGCGTCAGCGCTGCCTGGCGCGGGAACGTGATCGGCGTACCCGCCTCCTGCAGTATTTCACCGCGCACCAGCCAGCCGATGGCGACACCGACGACCAGCGACGCCACGGCGGCCAGCGCAGGCCACGCACCGAACACACTGGCACGACGATGGGTGCGCGGCGGTTTTGCGGCAGTGATGAGCGCGCGCGGCAGCGGCTCCGCGAGCCAGGGATCGAGCGCGTCGCGCAACAGGGCATTGTGGCGGCGTATCTCCGCCACGCGTGCCGCGAGCGCGGGCTCGCGCTGGAGCACCGCGGCGATCTCGCGCGCACGCTCATCCGCCAGGCGGTTGTCCGCGAAGGCGTTCAAATCGTCGTCGGTCAGCGGCAGTGCGGGGCTCATTTGACTACCTTGAACGGCGCGGGCGTATCCGCATTCATGCGGCGCAGTTTTTCGCGCGCGCGGTTAAGTCGCGACATGACCGTGCCGATCGGCACCCCCTGAATGCGCGCGATGTCCTCGTAGCGCAGCTCCTCGACCGCAGCGAGGATCAGCACCTCGCACTGGTCGGTCGGCAGGCGCCCGATCTGGGCCAGCACTTCCGCCAGCTCGACGCGATCCGACTGGGTCGCCCGCACGGGAATCTGCCAGCCGGCAACCGGACCGTCGTCGGCATCGAGCGACGTCTCCGCGAGTTCACGCCGGCGCATTGCGAACTGATTGACGTGGACGTTGTGCATGATGGTAAAAAGCCACGCGCGCAAATCGCTCCCGGCCTGCCATAGCTGCCGCTTCTCCCACGCCCGCGCCAGCGTGTCCTGTACGAGGTCGTCCGCACGGTTGACGTCACCCGTCAGAACACGCGCATACCGGCGCAGCCGCGGGAGCGCAGCAACCAGATCAGGATGCGGTAGCGTGTCAGGCATGCTCAGCGGCCGCGCATCGATTTCGTCGCCGAGTCGCGCTAGTCTTTTACGACGTGCCAGACGTTGTTGAAGTTGTCGCCGGTCATGTCACCGGGCTTCGCGTCCTTGGACCACAGGTACACCGGCTTGCCCTTGTAGGCCCATTGCTTTGCACCATCGTCGCGCGTAATGATGGTCCAGTCACCGGATGCCTTGGCGTCCGCCCCGGCCATCACCGGCGGCCAGTTGGTCGCGCACGGACCATTGCATGCACTCTTGCCTCCGGAATCACGATCGAACGTGTACAGCGTCATGCCGGCGCCATTGACAAGCATCCCGCCCATTTTCTTGAAATCTTGCGCCCACGCGCCGCCAGCCAGCACCAGCCCGGCGCACATCGCTGCGATACTTGTGCGAACGTTCATCATTGATCTCCGTTGAATTCGAAATGGGGTTCGTACGCTACGAGCCTACGTAAACACACGAACCCCGCGGTCTATTCCCCGCCGGGGGCCTTTCCGCCGGCTGGCGGCGGTGGTGGCTGCTGGCGCTTGGCCAGGCGCTGTATCGCCAGCGTCATGCTGGCGCGCAAGCGCTCGGTCGCGAGTATGAGTTGATGGACCTCGTTGCGACTCTTCCGGTTGATCCGCGCAGCGCCGAGATCAGCGCCCTCGCCAACCGAAATATGCTCCGCCGCGAGCGTCAGCCGGCGGATCGGCCGCACCACGGCGAACTGGATGAACAGTACAGCGACGAGAAAAGCCGCGGCAAGCAACGCAATCTGTACCGGCCCGACGACACTTGTCGCAACCTGCCAGAACGAGCGTATCGGCAGCCGGACACTGATGATGCCGGCGACCTCGCCTTCCTTGAATCCGAAACCGCGCTCGGTGCCGTAACGAAGTTTGACATCGGCAGGCGCACTCTCTGCGCTCGCATGGCATGCGAGACACGATGCCTTTTCGTATAGTGCACGCGCGTAGCGATAGCCCTCGGGCAACGCCTCGTAGTATTCGGTCAGGTGATTGTTGCGAATCTTGTCCAGCGCCTTCGTCTCGAATGCGTCCGGCTTGTTGACCGGGTTCATGAAGTTGTGCGAGGTCATGCGGAATTTTGCCGGCGACGATGATTTCTCGACGACTTCCGAAAATTCGCGCTGTGCGAGCGCCGGATTCTTGGAGTAGAAATGCCACAGATCGGGCGCGGCCTGCACCGCAGCGGCAGCCGCAGGATCTGCCGGCAGCGATGCCAGCGTCACCTGGCCGAGGTAGCTCTTGTCGTTGTCCTTGACCCAGACGCGGCCGTACTGCGAAACCCAACTGCCAAACGCATCGACATTGTCGGCGACCGTCTCGGCCTGCGACTTGAGTTCGTTGCGATAGACGCTCTCGAGGACCAGGTAGAACGAGCCCAGGACCAGCAACAGTGCAACCACGAAGATGATCGTGAACTGGGTGGTGATCGAGCGGCTCAGGAGCATGGCGGTCTCCGGTTGCGGTTCAAGCTAGACGTGGATGCACTTGCAGGCTTCGGTGACGAAGTCGTCGCGCCGCTCGCCATCGTCGATATTCTGCGCAAGCAACGCGACATACTGCTCGACGTCGGCGGGACGATTCTTGTTGCCGGTCGCGAGCCAGGCGGCGCGCGCGTCTTCCGCCAGTTGCGTGCCGAACGGGCCGACTTCGACGATGAACAGCCGGTCGATCGCGGTACACATGCGCAGCAGCATTGGTAGCGCGCGGTGAGCGTTAGCCATGACTCAGGGCCGGTTCACTCTGAGTCCACCATGAAATGCACCAGCACTCTGAACGAGCGCTTCCGATCGGAATCTGGACCGCATCAACATATTCTCCCTGCCCGTGTCTGTTGCACCGGGTCGTCGCCAGCGTCCATCCTGCACCACCGCGCAGCCTAGGGCAACTCCGCCGCAGCCATGCGGGACTGAATGATCGGAATTTTCTGCGCCAGGCCGCGTGAACCGGGGTTTTTTTCATAGTGACGTGGGTTGGGCGCCATCGCGGCAAGTCGGGCAGCCTGCTCATTGGACAGTTGCGCCGCGCTTTCGCCGAAGTACCGGCGCGCGGCCGCTTCGACACCGAAGACACCATTTCCCCATTCGATCACGTTGAGATAGATCTCGAAGATGCGGCGCTTGTCCAGCGCGGATTCGAGCATCAGCGTGATCAACGCTTCCTCACCCTTGCGCAGATAACTCTTTTCGCCCGACAGGAAGAGATTTTTTGCCAGCTGCTGCGTGATGGTCGAACCGCCGGCGACGACGCGGCCCCTGCGCGCGTTCTTGTCCATCGCCTTCTGGATCCCGTCCCAGTCGAAGCCTTCATGCTCGACGAACTTGGCGTCCTCGGCGGCGATCATCGCACGCTTGAGATTGATCGAGATCCGATCATAAGGAACCCACACGTATTGCAACTTTGCCTGCGGGTTGCGCTCACGCAACTCGTGGAGTCTTTGCGCCATGAATGCTGTTTCGCGCGGCGCGTGATCGCGCCACCACCAGATGTGCGCGAAGTACCAGAGCTGCAACGCGACGAATGCCAGCAGTGCCGCGGATACCGCCCACAGCAGCCAGCGCACTGCGACACGCATCGGTCAGCTGCGCATCAGTGCGAACACGGGCGCGGTTTCGGGGCGCACGCCGCGCCAGAGTGCAAAGCCCTCCGCCGCCTGTTCGATGAGCATGCCGAGTCCGTCCGCGGTCTTGGCTGCACCCTGCTCGGTCGCCCAGGAGAGAAACGGTGTCACTGCGTTGGCATACACCAGGTCATAGGCCAAGGCGCCATCGGCAAACAAGCCCGTCGGCCAGAGGTCGCGTGGAACCTCGCTGCCCAGCCCGATGCTGGTGGCGTTGATGACGACATCGAAACGTTGTCCTGCAAGCGCAGTCGGCGCCACCGCGGTCACCGGACCCAGTGCGGCGAAGGCCGCCGCGAGCTCGACAGCGCGACTGTGAGTGCGATTGGCGATGACCAGTCGACGCGGTGACTCTCGCAACAGCGGAAGCAGGATGCCGCGTGCGCCGCCACCCGCACCCAGTACCAGCACGTCGCGCCCGGCAATCGTCCCCCCCACGTTATGGACGAGATCGCGCAACAACCCTGCGCCATCGGTGTTGTCCCCGTACCAGTGATCGCCGCGCCATGCCAGCGTGTTGCAGGCGCCGGCCGATGTTGCGCGGGCGCTGTGCTCCCGCGCCAGTGCGAACGCTTCGAGCTTGAACGGGATCGTGACGTTGAGGCCCTTGCCACCTTCGCTGACAAATCGCTCTACGGTACTAACGAAGCCATCGCGCGGCGCGAGCAGTCGCTCGTAGGTCATTGCCTGTCCGGTCGCCTGCGCGAATGCAGTGTGGATGATCGGTGATTTGCTGTGGGCGATGGGGTTGCCGATGACGGCATAGCGATCGATGGCCATATCTATATCTACTCACTAATAAGGGAATCGCCGGGCGCAAATGTCCACGTGCGCGTGATGTACAAAATGTCGGTGTCGCGTCTTATGTCCGCCGGGAACGCCGAAAAAGGTGCAGCCATCTCGACGATCCTGGTCGCGGCGAGGTCGAGTACTTTTTTTCCGGAGGGTCGATCGACCGTGACGCTTTCCAGCGTGCCGTTGGCACGAATGCCAACGGTGATCAACAGGCTGCCGTAGAGCTTTTTTTCCCGCGCCGCTGCGGGGTAGTTGCGATTGCCGATAGCCTCGACTTTCATCCGCCAGTCTTCGACGTAGCGTGCGAACCGGTACTCTTCGGCGCGCGCGCCGACAAAGCGGCGCTTGGGCCGCTTCTGGTAGGCTTCCATCTGCTTGGCGATCTGCGCTTCGAGACGCATCGTTTCCAGCGTCCGCTGCATCATTTCGTTGGCATTCGGCAGCGCCGGAACCTCGGGCGCATCGTTCGGTTTCGGCGCAGGCGGCACCATGGCATCCATTGCCTTGAGCTGCGTCAGCATTTCCCGCGTCCGTGCCTCGAGCTGGCTGACCTGCCTGGTCGCCACGGCAAGGTCCTGCGTCGCGCTGTCCTTGAGCGGCACCGGCAGCGGTGTCTTCGCGCGGCGGTCGGCGTCGGTGTTGCCGCCGCCATCGAGGCGCGCCTGCGCCAGGATGTCGGCCTTCGTCGGTTTGGATTCCGACTTCGCATTGACGAGCGCGACTTCCAACGGCGGTCCATTGCGCTCGAATCTGGGAACGTCGAACGGGCTGAAGTGAATCGCCAGCACCACCATGTGCAGCAGGATCGACCAGCCGATCGCGTTGGCCAGCAAGCGATTGTCGGACGCCGTGTCGACCGTCAGGAATGGCAGCGACATCGTCAGCGGTTCGCGCGCCTTCACGATCTGCGCGCGCGGCCGCGCCGGCCGCTTCTGGGCGGCGACCGCTGCTTCGACGACCGGGGCCTCGACGGCCCGGGAGCGTGATGCCTTTGGCATAACCAGGCAGTATATAACCGTCTGGCCCTGTCTCAATCACTTGCGGGCCCCAAATAGTGCATTTCGATCGTCGCGGCGAGCAGGTCGATCCGCCCGACCCCGAGGCTGACCCGGCCTTCCGGCGCGGTCGCGGGCAAATCGGCCACCCGCAGATAGAGCGGGATGGCGTCGAAGCGCACCAGGTTGTCGCGCAGGACCGTCGCGGTGACCGCTTCGACCTTTTCCTGGATCAGCCAGCGCAGGCACCAGTAATGTTCCATCCGGTTCTGGAAGTCGGCGTACTGGGCATAGGTGACTTCAAAATCGGCCATTGCGGCGAACAGTTCCGCGTCGCCATGGGCGTACGGCGCAGCATCGCCGGCGATCGCGGCGAGCAGCTGGCGTTGATTGATGAGATCGCTGTAACGGCGCAGCGGCGAACTCGACCACAGATATTGCGCCACGCCGAGCCCCTGGTGCGGCTCCGGCCGCGTGCTCATCTTGACCTTGCCCATCTGCTGCGTGCGATACAGACCCGGCAGATCGGCGTCGACCAGCAGCGCGCCCCAGCGCTCGTTCACGTGGATCATGAGTTCGGCAACGAGCTTATCGAGCGGCGAACCACGCGGCCGCGGCTGAATCGTAACCTTACCGTCCGGCGCCGCGTTCCAGTCGACGTGGAAGCTGTAGTCGGTGCGTGCGACGTCATTCTTGCCGCGCGCCTGTTCGAGCTTCTGTGCGAGCCGCCACAGCGTGCGGAGTTCGTCGGTCCATTCCGGTTCACCCGGCGCCGCATCCTGTGCGAATCGGTCACCGATGGCGTCGAGCCGAAGGTTGGCGGCGATCGGCACGCGCTCCAGCCGCGTGTCGCGCTTGACGGGCGTTCCATCCGGCGCCGTTTCGACGTACAGCGACAGCGCCGGGTGCGCGGCGCCCTGCGCCAGCGAAAAATAGCCGATCACAGCATCGGGCAGCATGGTGATCTTGCGCCCGGGCATGTAGACCGTCGACAACCGCCCCCGGGCGACTGCGTCGAGCGGTGTGCCGCGCGGAATGGCCAGGGCCGGGGCAGCGATGTGGATCCCGATCTCCAGATTGCCATTGGGAAGCAGGCGCACCGAAAATGCATCGTCGATTTCCGTCGTCGCGGCATCGTCGATCGAAAATGCGCGCACTGGCGCAAGCGGAAGCTCCGGTGCGGGCAACGGGTCCGGCAATGCCGGGAAGTCGATACCGCGGGGAAACGCCTCGAACAGGAAGCGATTGAAATGGTAGGCGTGCGTTGAAGGAATCGCGCCGCACGCTTCGAGCAACGCGAGCGGGTTGGTGTGCATCGCGTCGCATGCGGCCATCAGCGCTTTGGTCTCGAGCGCCTGCTTGTCGGGCTGATACAGCAACATCGGCAGTTTTTCGCGCAGCGCGTCCGGCAGGCGATGCGCCTGCAATTCCTGGGCATACGCGGCAGTCTGTTCGGCTTCGCGCCGTTTGCGTTCCACACCCGCGAGCGCGGCTTTCAGCGCATCGGACGGCGCGGCCTTGTAGCGGCCCTTGCCCTTCTTGTAGAAATGCATCGGCGACGCATGCAGGCACAACGCCAGCGCCGCGGCCTCGGCCGGGCGCGGGGTGCGACCGTAGTAGTCGGCCGCGAGGTCGCCGAACGCGAATTCACCCTCGCCGCTGACTTCCCACAGGAAATTCGGGTCGAGCCCGGACGCGAGCGTCTGCGCCTCGGCGAGCAACGTCAGTGGCGACGGATCGGCGAAACGCAACAGCACGTTCGCCGCCTTGATCTTGAGCCGTTTGCCCGACGCCGCCTCGACCTGCAGCGAGGTGTCGTTGTCGACGAGGACACTGCCGGCCTTGAACGCGCCGTCGTCCTCGAAAAAGACGTGCATCGGAGAGGGAAACTGCGGGGGGAAAGGACGCGGATTATACCGCAGCGTCCGGCGAACGCTGGCGCTTTGCCGCGCTTTGGCCCAGCATGGCGGTTTTTCGTCAGGAAGCGCCAATCATGACCATGCTCTATCGCCGCCTGGGTGACAGCGGGCTCGAAGTCTCCGAACTGTGCCTCGGCACCATGATGTTCGGCGATCGCACCGATGCCGCGACTTCGCAACGCATCATCGCATCGGCGTTCGACGCCGGCGTGAACTTCATCGACACCGCCGACGTGTACGCCAAGGGCGCATCGGAAACCATCGTCGGTCCGGCGATCGCGGCCAACCGTCGCCGCTGGATCCTGGCGACCAAGGTCGCCAACGCGATGACGCAGAAGCCGCACGACGGCGGTTTGTCCCGACGCTGGATCATGCAGGCGTGCGACGACAGTCTTAAGCGTCTGGCCACCGACTACATCGACATTTATTACTTGCACAAGGACGATGTCGACACCCCGCTCAGCGAGACGATCGAAGCGATCGGCGACCTCATTCGCTCGGGCAAGGTCCGCTACTTCGGCGTATCGAACTATCGTGGCTGGCGCATCGCCGAGCTCATCGCGACCTGCGACGACCTCGGTGTCGCGCATCCTGTTGTCTGCCAGCCTTACTACAACGCGATGAATCGCATGCCCGAAGTCGAGATACTCCCGGCGTGTGACTACTATGGCATCGGTGTCGTCCCTTACAGCCCGCTCGCGCGCGGCATCCTCACCGGCAAGTACGCGCCTGGCTCGGAGGCGCCTGCCGATTCCCGCGTCGGACGCAAGGATCGACGGATCATGGAAACGGAATTTCGCGCCGAGTCGATCGCCATGGCGCAAACCATCAAAGCGCACGCCGAGAAGAAAGGACTGACCGCGACGCAGTTTGCGCTGGCGTGGCTGTTGCGCAACCAGATCGTCAGTTCGGTGATCGGCGGACCGCGCACGATCGAGCAGTGGAACGATTACCTGACGGCCATCGGCATTGAACTCGACGACGACGACGAGGCACTTGTCGATTCGCTGGTCACACCGGGCTATCCGTCAACGCCCGGATATCACGATCCGCAGTATCCGTTTTTTGGACGAATCGTCGACTAGCAGAGCGACGCAAGCTGGAGGTAAGGAATGTCGGACCTCCCGAAGAATGATAGTGGCTGGCGGGTGCTGCCTCAGGATTACGTCACGCGGCGCCCGACAACGTATGCTTCTTCTCTACCGCCCGGCTCGCGTTACGTGACGATGCGCGACGGGGTGCGGCTGGCGGTCGATGTCTATTTGCCGAAAGAGCTCGGCGGTGCAGCGCTCGCCGGGCGTCTGCCGACCATTGTCATCTTCACGCCCTACTATCGGCGGTTCGCGTTGCGCAGCGACGCTCCGCCATCATCAGAGCCGAGCATAAGCGCGGGCCGCTACCGAGACTTCTTCGTGACGCGCGGCTATGCGCTGGTCGTGGTGGACGTGCGCGGCACCGGGGCGTCGTTCGGCATTCGCGAGGGCTTCCGGTCGCCGAAGGAGCGCGACGATTATCGCGAGATCGTCGACTGGATCGTGGTGCAGGACTGGTCGAATGGCGCAGTGGCCGCCACGGGCATCTCCTATGTCGGCGCCGCGACCGATTTTCTCGCAAGCACCGGCCATCCGGCGGTCAAGGCCATCGCGCCGCTGTTCTCGGTCTGGGACACCTACAGCGATCACTACTATCCCGGCGGGATGCTGCTCAACCGTCTCGCCGAAACCTACGACGAGTTGATGGTCGCGCTCGACCACGGCCGTGGCGAGCTGCTCGGCAAATTCGCTTACTACAAGGACCCGCATTTGAGCGGGCCGGCGCCGGTCGACGAGGATCGCGACGGCGTTCTTCTGAAGACCGCAATCACCGAGCACCTCGGCAATTTTCACATGCCGGACTTCATCCGCGAGTTCGCGTTCAAAGAGGAGGGTCTGCCCTACGATACCGCTTTCTCGTCCGCATCGTTCAGCCCCTACGCTTATTGCCACGGCGTGCGCCCGGACGTCGCGGTGTACTCGGTGTCGGGCTGGATGGACGGCGCCGGCTACGCGAACGGCGCGATCGCGCGTTTCTTGAGCCTGCCGAATCCCAAGCGGCATCTGTTGCTCGGCCCGTGGGATCACGGCGCGCGGGTGAATGTCAGCCCATTCCGCACGCAGCCGGACCCCGAGTTTCCACTGCTGGCGGAACTGCTGCGATTCTTCGATCACTATCTCATCGGACTCGATACCGGCCTCGAGCGCGAAGAGCCCGTGCACTACTTCACGATGACCGAGGAGCGATGGCGCGCCGCCTCGCACTGGCCGCCGCATGACCGGACAACGCAGTTGTTTTTTGCAGGCGAAGGGCGGCTAGCGATGGAACCCGGTGTTGAGGGGGAGGATCGCTACCGCGTCGACTTCACGCTTGCGACCGGCGCCAACACTCGCTACGGTCGTCTCGCCGCGCTCGACGTGCGCGACTACTACACCGACTGGGACGGCCACGACGCTCGCATGCTTTGCTACACCAGCGAGCCGATGGCGACGGATCGCGAGCTGTCCGGTCATCCATGCGTGAAACTGCATCTTTCGGCAAGCGAAGCCGACGCTGCCTTGCACGTGTATCTCGAAGACGTGGCGCCGGACGGAACCTGCCGCTATGTGACCGAGGGCATGTTGCGCGCGCTGCATCGCAAGGAGCGTCCGGCGCCGCACGATCACCAGGTCGTCGGGCCGTTCCACTCGTACACTCGCGCAGATGCCGCACCGCTGGTGCCGGGCGAGGTTGCGACGCTGTGTTTTTCGCTCTTGCCCACCTCGTGGCGCGTGGCCGCGGGACATCGACTGCGTGTGGCGATAGCCGGTGCAGACGCTGATAACTACGGCCAGGTGCCGCACGGCCGTCCGCCAATTCTTGCGATTCGCCGCGGCGGCGTCCACGCGTCGTCGATTGTCCTGCCCCTGCGGCCCGGTTGATCGCAGCGGCTTGTTCGCCGCCTACAACGCGTTCTTCACGAAGCGGCCACTTTTCATGATCGCCGGAATGCGGGCGCCGTCGTCCTGGAACACGCCGAGGTCTCGGGTGGGATCGCCATCGACGATCAGCAGGTCGGCAAATGCACCGGCGACGATCTCACCGAGCTTGCCGGATTGGCGGACGATCTCGGCGTTGACAAGCGTAGCTGAGCGGATGATTTCAATAGGCCGCATGACCTCGGAACGAATGAGGAACTCGCGGCAATGGTCGTTCTGCAGCTGCCCGAGCAGGTCGCTGCCGAAGCCGATCGCAACACCCGCGGCGCGCGCGATCTCGATCGACTTGAGTCCGGCGTTCAGCACGATCTCGTTTTTTTGCAGGCTGTAGGCGGACAACCCGTAATCGGCGCCGCGCCGGCGCAGCGCATCGTAGGCGACTAGCGTCGGCACGAGGAACGCTTTTTTCTCCGCCATCAGTCGCGCGGTCGGCTCGTCGATGAGATTGCCGTGCTCGATTGTTCGCACCCCGGCCGCGACGGCCCGCCGGATCGCTTCCGCGGCGTACGCATGCGCGCAGACATAGGTGCCCCAACGTGTCGCTTCCTCGACCGCGGCCTCGATCTCGTCCATCCGGAATTGCAGACTCTCGAGAGGATCGGCTTGCGAGGCAACTCCGCCCGAAACCATGATCTTGATCTGGTCGGCGCCCTTGCGCAGCTCGTCACGCACCGCGCGCAGCACTTCGGGAACGCCGTCGGCGACGCGCGCGGTGTAGGCGAGGCCCGAGCAGCAGGCACATTCGAAGCCGGTTTGGGTCCGCTTGCGAAAGTCTCCGTGCCCGCCGGTCTGGCTGATCGGCATGCCTGAGATGAAAAGTCGCGGGCCTTCGAACAGGCCGCTTTCGATGGCCGCCTTCATGCCGTAGTCGGCACCGCCGGTGTCGCGCACGGACGTGAAGCCGCGCATCAGCATCGCGCGCGCCGATACCGATCCCTTGGCGGCGAGCAGCGTGAGCGGAACGCCGTCCAGGAAGTGGAGATTCACCTCAGGCAGCAGGATGTGGATATGGGCGTCGATCAGCCCGGGCATCAGCGTGCGGCCGCGCAGGTCGACGCGCGTCGCGGTCGCGGCGCCGATCGGCCGATCGGCGACTTCCTTTATGCGATCGTTCTCGACCAGCACGTGGACGTCCTCGACGAGCGCCTCGCGACGCGGGTCGAGGAGCCGACCACCATGGAAGAGATAGGAGGTCACCAATATCCCCTTTCAGTAAACGTTCGATACACGTCCGCGATGGTTCACTCGCCGCGGCGGGTCGGTTCCTTCGGCAACACCCATGCCGCCACGGTATGGACGACCGCGCCCAGGACAAACCACGTCACCAGGAACGCGCCGGTCTCCAGCAGGAAACTGTGGAATTTGTAGAACATCTCGGCAATCACGAGCGCGGCGACGAAGCTCACCGGTTCGCTCAGATACACCTGCCTGGAATGAAGCGACTTCAGAAGCGTGAACATCGTGCTCTCCTTTGTGTTGTAGCGTTCTACCCGATGACCGGCAACTTGGCTTTGGCAGCGGTGCGGTTGAGGGCCGGCAACCGCCGCTCGCGTACCTTGCGCCACCTCGCAAGCAGAGTATCCAACTGACTGGAAATTACGGCAAATACGTCACGCGTCTGCCGCGCCGGGGCGAAATCGCCGCTGTCGACGGTATCGAAAAGCGCGTTGAGTTTTTCGTGCAGCCTGCTGCCCCAAAGCTGCGCCTTGCTGTAGTTGACGTCGATCAGGGCGCCGCGCATGGCGGCCAACTCCCGCCGCAATCCGCTCAACGCCTTGCTCACGGCCGCCGACCGAGCTCGTTCTTTTATCCGGTGCTCCAGATTCGCCACCTGTTCGAGCATGGCGTCGATGTCGTTGATGGTCACGTTGACGGTGACGATCCTTTGCAAGATTGCATTCAGGAATATGAACTGCGCCTCGAGATCGCCGGCGCCGGCTTTGATGCGGGGGTCGGGCAAGATGTCGAATGAATGCGTCTGGCTGCGTTCGCCGATGGTGAGCCGCACGCTGTATCGACCCGGCACTACCATGGGCCCGTCGTTGCGGTTCAGCGGCTCCAGGTCCTTGGCGAGCACGTTCGGTGCGCCGGCCACGCGGCGGTTCCACAGAAACCGATTGATGCCGGCCTTCGCCGGCAATCGGTCGCGGGCGCTGTCGAAACGACGCAGCTCGTGCCCCTTGCCGTCGAGAAACGTCAACGTTACATCGCGTGGTGGTGGATCGGGCAGATGATAGTGCACGACCACCCCGTTGGGCGGATTCTGGCCCGCATCCAGGAAGAGTGTTTCGTGACCGCCATCGGGCCTCGGCAAGGGCAGCACGCGAAAAATGCTGGCGCCAGTTCGAGCATAACTGACCATTCCGGGCCAGGCCGGACCGCGCGAGACATTCGCCTGGGCAGTCACGCCGGCGTAGCCACCAGCGATCCGCAAGCGCACGGTCGCGCGGGGCTGGAATAAAACCGCCGGCAAATTGTCGCCGCGCTTGGCGCGTCTGTCCCTCAACTTGTCGTGCAGTTGGTGAAGAGGCGTCAGATCGTCGAGTATCCAGATCGACCGACCATGCGTCGCCACCACCATCTCCACGTCCTTGATGACCAGGTCGTAGATCGGCGCGACGGGCAGATTCCCGCCAAGCCGATGCCACGTTTCGCCGTCGTCGAACGAAACGTAAATGGCGGTTTCGGTGCCGCAATACAGCAATCCCTTGCGGCTAGGGTCCTCACGGATCGTGCGCGTGAATTCGCCGTCGGGTATGCCGCCGGTGATCTTGCGCCACGTCTTGCCGCGGTCCGCGGTCTTGTAGAGATAAGGCCGCGTATCGTCGTGCTTGTAACGGGTGGCCGCGACGTAGAGCGTGTCCTCGTCGTGCGGCGAGGCTTCGACGATGCTGATCAGCGCCCATTCCGGCAGTGCGTCGTGCCGGCCGCCGGAGACCTTCGCGTGCGTGCCGTCCGGCGTGATGTTGGTCCAGTTGCGCCCGCCATCTTCGGAGCGGTGAATGATCCCATCGTCGGTGCCGCACCAAAGCAGGTTCCGTCGCTGCGGCGACTCGGCGAACGCGAATATCGTGCAATAAACTTCGGCGCCGGTGTTGTCGCGCGTGATCGGCCCACCGGACGGGCCGAGCTTCGAACGATCATTGCGCGTGAGGTCCTTGCTCATCACCTCCCAGCTCGCGCCGTTGTCGGTCGAGCGGTGAAGGTGCTGCGAGGCGACCCAGAGAACGTCCGGATCATGGCGGCTGTAATGGATCGGGAACGTCCAGTTGAAGCGATACTTGAGCGTCTCGGCACCGACGCCCCAGCCATAGAGTTCGGGCCACACCGTGTTCTGCCAGTCCTGCTGCGTCTTGTGATCGTGCAGATACATGATGTCGTTGGTGAAGCGCCGGCCGATCGGGCCCGAGGCCACGACATAGTCGTTGTCGTCGTGTTTGATGGCGATATAGCCGCTTTCGCCGCCACCCGGCTTGATCCAGTCGCGCTCCGTGATCGCGCCGATCGGCGAGCAGCTGGGAATGCTGATCGCGGTGTTGTCCTGTTGCGAGGCGTATACGCGATACGGAAACCGGTTGTCGGTGGTGACGTGGTAGAGCTGCGCCGTGGGCTGGTTGTAGATCGAGGACCAGGACTGGCCGGCGTTGAACGAGACACAGGCGCCGCCGTCGTTGCCTTCGATCATTCGCTTCGGATTGCGTGGATCGATCCACAACGCGTGATCGTCGCCGTGCCCCGTCGGGACCTGCAGGAACGTACGCCCCGCATCGATCGATTTCCACAGCCGGTAGTTCTGGACGTAGACGGTGTCGGGATCGCACGGGTCCGCGGTGACGTGCATGTAGTACCAGGGGCGCGTGCGCAACCCCGAGAATTCCGACGCGCGTTCCCAGATCGACCCGCCGTCATCCGAGCGAAACAGGGCGCCATCCTCTGCCTCGATCAACGCCCAAACGCGGCCGCAGCCGCGCCCGCCCACCGGCATCGGCGACACGGCGACGCCGATCTTGCCCAGCATGCCTCCTGGCAGGCCAGGGCTGCGCGCGATGTCGGTCCAGGTGTCGCCGCTGTCGAGCGAGCGCCACAGTCCGCATTCATCGCCGCCGCTGACCAAGGCATGGGGATAGCGTTGCGCTTGCCAGATCGGCGCGTAGAGGACGTTGGGATTCAGCGGGTCGATCGCGATGTCATGCGATCCGGCGCGTTCGCTCTTGAACAGGATGTGCTGCCAATTCCGGCCGCCATCCTTCGAGCGGAAGACGCCGCGCTGCTTGTTCGTACCCCACGCATGGCCGAGCGCCGCGACATAGACCAGATTTGCATCCTCGGGATGCACGACGATGCGTCCGATATGGCGCGAATCGCGCAATCCCATGTTCGTCCAGGTTTTGCCGCGGTCGGTGGATCGGTAGACTCCGTCGCCGTGCGACACGTCGTTGCGGATGCAGGCTTCGCCGGTCCCGGCATAGATGACGTTGGGGTCGGACGGCGCAACCGCGATCGCGCCGACGGCCGCCGTGGTGAACTGACCATCGGTCATGCACAACCAGGTCCAGCCGCCGTCCGTGGTCTGCCACACGCCGCCGGCGCACGCTCCGAAGTAGAAGGTCATCGGATCGGCCGGGCAACCGGCGACGGCCACCACGCGGCCGCCGCGATGCGGTCCGATGCATCGCCACTCGAGCGAAACAAGAAGGCTCTGCTGCAATTGCTGTAGTGAACTGCCCATGGCTGCTGTTTCCCCCAATCGATTCGACACACGTCGAGCGCAACCGTCATCGGACCCGCCAACGCGGGCGGACCGTCAATTCCTGTAGCGGCGCTGCACCATCAAGTTTGCAGCGGCGGTAAGGATGAGCGTCGCGGTCATCAGGATGAAGGACACCGCTGCGCCGAAGGGCCAGTTGCTCTTGGCCGCGAACTGGGTATAGACAAGCGGTCCCATCATCACGAACTGCGGGCCGCCCAGAAGCACCGGCGTGGCGTAGGCGTTCATGGTGAGGATGAAGCAGAAGATGGCCCCCGCGGCGAAACCGGGCATGGCCAGCGGCAACAGCACCCGGCGCACCATGGTGAAGGGTCCGGCGCCCAGATTGAAGGCGGCGTCTTCGAGCGCGCGGTCGATGCCTTCGAGCACGCTCTGCAGCGTCAGCACGACATAGGGGAGATTGACCGCCAGAATACCGACGATGACGGCGAACTCGGTGTACATCAAGGTGATCGGTTCCGACGTGATGCCGATCCATTGCAGTGTGACGTTGACGAAACCCCGGTTGCCGAACAAAGTCATCCAGCCGGCCGCGCGCACCGCGTTGCCGACAAACAGCGGCAGCACGAGCAACATGATCATGAGGTTCTTGTATCGGCTTTGCGTGCGCGCGAGCTTGTAGGCGAGCGGAAAGGCGAGCAGCAGGCAGAGCGACGTGACGATCACCGCGACCCGCAGCGTACGATAGAACGCGGCGGTGTAGTACGGATCGGTGAAGAACAGGATGTAGTTCTCGAAGGTCCATGCCTCGACCATCATCTTGCCGGGTACGAACTGGTTGAGGCTGTAGCGGAACAGAATGACGATCGGAATCAGGAGTCCGACCGTCACGAAAATCGTGGCCGGCCCGATGAGCATGGCCGCGGCCGACAGCCGCCCGCCGCGCCTTTCGCGCGCGGCGAGCGACCCCAGAGTGTCGGCGGCGGCCGACGCTGTCATTGCTATCGATGATCCTGATGCGTCAGGCCGCCTTGAATTCCTTGTCCCAGAAGTCCTTCAGCTCCGCCATCCGCTTGGCCAGGAAGTCGAGGTCCGGATTGACGAGCAGCTTCTCCTCTTCCGGCGTGAAACCGATGCGCTTCCGCAGCTCAGGGGAGACCTTCGCGTTGTTGACCACCGGGTTGTAGCCCATGTCGACGGCGAAGCCTTCCTGGGCCGAGGCCTCCAGCGCCGCGTCGAGAAACGCGTAGGCACCGGCCCTGTTCGGCGCATTCTTCGGAATCGCGAATCCGGAAACGTAGCTGATGACGCCCTCCTTGGGTGCCACCGTCAGGATGTTGACCCCTGCGTTCTGCCATTGCACCGCGCGCGCCTTCCACATGATGCACAGGCCGACTTCCTCCGTCTGCAGCGCTTGGGCAATTGCCTCGTTGCTGGGATAGATGCGCGGTTTCAGCTTCTTGAGGTCGAGCAACGCCTTCTTGGCCTTATCGAAGTCGCCGGTCTTGCCGCCCCCGACCAACGCCGCCCCCATCGTGGTGTAAACATGCTGGATGTCGACGATCCCGACCTTGCCCTGGTTCTTCGGATCCCAAAGGGAATCCATGCCTTTCGGCACATCCTTGATCAGCTTCGGGTTGTAGAGGACGACCATCCCGCTGTAGATGTGCGGCGAGAAGTACGGCGAGTCGGCGATACTGAACGTCTTCATGATGTGCGGAGAATTCTTGATCTTGGACAGATCGAGGGGCTCGAGCACATCGATCTCGGTCAATTCGGCGATATCGGTTGCGGTCAACGCTTGCACGTCGGAGGTACCCTTGGGCAAGCGCTTCTCGGCGACGGTCTTGGCCTTGCGTTGCACGACCTGGGCTTCGTCGTTGACCACGGTCCAGCCCTGAGGTGCGAGTACCGGTTTCGACACGTGTTTGGTTAGCAGATTGGCGTAGTCGCCGCCCCAGGTGGACAGCACGATCTTCTTGTCCGTTTGACCGAACGCCGGGAATGCCCCCAGTGCGCCGAGGCCCGCGGCCGCGGCAGCACCTTTGAGGACACTGCGGCGGCTGATATGAGATTGCATCGTCTTGTTGCTCATGGCTCCTCCTTGTTCGGCTTCGGTTGATGTTGCGCTTTCAACTGCTTGCCGCGCCGCCCTCTACAGCGAGCACGACCGCGGCGGTGGCTGGCCAGCCCACATCGATCCTATCGCCTTCCTCTGGCAGCGCGCCGTCCGCGCGGTTTGGCAGGTTGACCACTACTCGGTCGGCGCTCGACACGCGCACATGCACGTCGATCGACGAGCCAAGATAGCAAACCAGTTCGACCGTGCCGCTCAACCGGTTGTCGAGACCCGCCGCGGCTGCGCCCAGCGCGAGGCGCTCCGGCCGCAGCGCGATCACTCCGGGGCCGAGCGCACCGTCAAGGCACGCGATCGCCACACCCGCCTCGGTCTCGAACCGCCCAGGTCCGATGACGCGACCTGCCAGTAGATTGCTGCGCCCGACGAAGCCGGCGACGAAACGGTCGGCGGGGCGTTCGTACAGGTCGCGCTGCGAGCCGACCTGGCGCACGGAACCCTCGGACATCACCACCAGCCGGTCGGCCATGATCAGGGCTTCTTCCTGGTCGTGCGTCACCATCACCGTAGTGATGCCCAGTTTATCCTGCAGCTCGCGGATCTCCACACGCACCGTTTCGCGCAGCTTGGCGTCGAGATTGGACAGCGGTTCGTCGAGCAACAGCACGTCGGGCCGGATCACGAGTGCGCGCGCCAGGGCGACGCGTTGTTGCTGGCCTCCGGAAAGTTGGCGGGGCAGGCGATCGGCGAGGCCGCCGAGGCGAACCAGTCGAATTGCTTCGGTGACACGCGACGGAATGTCGGCTTTCGGGATCTTGCGCATCTCGAGCCCGAAGGCCACGTTCTCGGCCACGGTCAGATGCGGAAACAGCGCGTAGCTCTGAAACACCATGCCGGCATCGCGCTTCCACGGCGGCAGCGCAGTGATGTCCTTGCCGCCGAGACGGACGCGACCGGCAGTCGGCGCGATGAAGCCCGCAATCATGCGCAACGTGGTGGTCTTGCCGCAGCCGCTCGGTCCCAGCAGCATCACGAATTCGCCATCGCGCACATCCAGCGAAAATTCGTGCACGGCGACGGTGGGGCCGAAATGCTTGGACAAGCCTTCGATCTCGAGTCGTGCCACGATCTACACCACGCGCGACAACTTGACGAAGCGGTCGGTCACGATCATCGCCACGCCGATCAAGAGGATCTGCAGCACCGATACCGCTGCGATCGTCGGATCGATGCGGTATTCGAGATACTGAAGGATGGTAATCGGCAACGTGGTGCGGCCCGCACCGACCAGAAACATCGACATCTCGAGATTGCCGAACGACACCACGAAGCCGAACAGAGCCGCCGCGACGATGCCCGGGCGGATCGTCGGCAGGGTGACGCGAAAGAAAGTCGTCACTGGAGTGGCGCCGAGATTCTGTGCCGCCTCTTCGATGCTGCGGTCGGAGCCGGCGAGGCTCGCGCTGACCAGACGTACGCTCCACGGAATGACGAGGAGGATGTGTCCCGCCACCAAGGCGGCAATCGACCCCAGGATCGGCAGATCGGTCAATATCGTTGCCTCGACATGGAATACGTAGAGCGAGGTGCCCAGCACGATGCCGGGAACGACCAGCGGCAGCAACAGCAGGTTGCCGAGCGGCTCCCGTCCCGAGAACCGGTAGCGCGCGACGCACAGGGCCGCCGGGACGCCGATCGCCACGCCAATGATCGTCGCTACGACAGCGACTTGCAGGCTCAGCACGAATCCGTCGACGAATTTCGGATTCTCGGAGATAGAGAAGAACCATTTCAGGCTGTAGCCCTGAGGTGGGAACGACGGAATCGCCTGCTGAAAGAAGGCGAGCCACGTGACAAAAATGAGTGGCAGCAGGATCAAGCCAAACGTGGCGCCGGCCACGCCGGTCAGCGCCCAGCGCCCCATCGTCCGTTTGTCGATGGCCGTCACGCCGTCATACCTTTCCGAAGCGACACAGATGTGGAACCGACCGAACACCGGGGAGTCGCCAATCCGATCGGGCCTCCGCTCGCGCAACTTCTTCGGCGATCCAGGCGAGCGCTGCTTTTTTCATGGAGGGTTTAATACTTTGGCTTAAAGGCAATAATACTCTTTAGTTTTCTCGCGACGCCAAGGGCTACCAGCCAACCGCATAGCACGGGCGGCGAGGGTCGGCGCCGGCTGAGATCACGCCTCGACTGCGATCCGCGCGCAGCACGCACACCGCGCCGGCGCGCCATACGAACTCGGGCCAGTCCACGACTCCGTGGCCGCGCGCGGCAAGGCCACTGCGGACGGACTGCGGCACGCGGCTTTCGACGTGCAGCACTCCGGGCGAATAGCCGTGCGGCTCGAAGGAGTCGGGAAAGCTGGATGACGCGAAGCGTGGCGCTTCGACCGCCTGCTGCGGGTTCATTCCGAACACCGTCATGTTCAGGAACACCTGCAATGCAGCCTGCGCCTGCACGTCGCCCCCGGGCGTGCCGAGAGGCATCGGGCTGCCATCCGGCAGAATCGCCAGCGCGGCGCTTGGCGTCAAACGCGGCCGCTTGCCCGGCGCGATCGACGACGCATGCGTGGGGTCCGCCCAACTCTGCGATCCGCGCGACGACGGACATAGGCCCGTTCCGGGGATAACCGGCGTATCGAACGAGGGATCGCTAGGCGTGGCCGAGAACACATTGCCCTCCTTGTCCATCACGCAGACGTATGACGTGTCATGCGCGCCCACGGTCGCGACATCTGCGGTCGGCGCTGAAGCGCGGCGGCTGGCAAAACCCGAGATCTCGCCATGGGGCGGCATTTCCCACCACGCTCGATCCGAGTGGATCATGCCGCGACGCGCTTCAGCGTACGCGTCGGACAAAAGCGTCTCGATCGGCACGCTCACGAAGCGCGGATCGCCGTAGTAGCGTTCCCGGTCGGCGAAGGCCAGCTTGATTGCCTCGGTCACCACGTGCACATAATCGAGCGAGTTGTGGCCCATGCGCTTGAGGTCGATGCCGTTCAGTACGCCGAGCATCTGCGGCAACACCGGGCCCTGGCACCAGGCACCGCAGGAATACATATCGATAGCCCCGAAGCGCGCCTTCACCGGCGGCTCGATAGCGACGCGAAACTCGTCCATATCCTGCGCGGTCATCAGGCCGCCGTTGGCCTTGTGATACGCGACGATGGTTCGCGCGATATCGCCACGGTAAAAAGCATCGCGCGCTGCTTTCAGCCCGGCCGCGCGACCTTGCGTGGCCGTCGCCTTCTCCTGATCGACCATGTACTGCAGAGTGCGACCCAGGTCGGCCTGCACAAAGATTTCGCCACGCCGCGGCGGCCGCCCGTTCGGAAGATAGACCGCTGCGCTCGACGGCCATCGCGCGTAGTCCGCGGCATGCATCGCGATCATGTCCGACATCAGCCCGTACATCGGGAAGCCCGCGCTCGCAAAGCGGATCGCCGCGGCGGCGCAATCGCCGAAGCTCATCGTTCCGAAGTTTTCCAGCGCCGTGATCCACGCGTCGGGTGCGGCGGGAATCACAGTGCGCAGAATCCCATCCGGGATTTTGCCGCCGTGGCGCTTCTGGAAAAAATCCGGAGTTACGGCGCGCGGCCATGTGCCGAGGCCGCTGATGGTCAATATATCGCGCCGGTCGGCGCGATAGATCATGATCGGCGCCACGCCGGCGATGTTCACCAGGTCACTTTGCATAACGCCCAGCGCGATGCCGGCAGCCACGCCCGCATCCACGGCGTTGCCGCCGGACTCAAGCACGGCAAATGCGGCATGCGCGGCGCCGTAATGCCCAGCGGCAGCCATGTGGCGAGTTCCGAGCAGGAGCGGGCGCAGGCTCTCGATGCCGCCAACGGGCAAGGATTGCGAGATGGAGTCGCTGGGCATCGGTAACTCTCGGCGTTACCTAAACCTTGATGCGCTCGTCATTGGGCACATCCGCCTTCACTTGCGGACGCGTCGCAAGCGCGCGATCGATGACGGCCGTTGCCTCGCGCAGTTCCTCGCCGTGCAGCGGCAACCGCGGCGGTCTGACGCGGTCGCTTCCCATGCCCACCCGTTGCTGCACCAGCTTGATCAGTTGCACGAACTTCACCACGGTATCCATGCGCAGCAGCGGCAGAAACCACCGGTAGAGCGCGAACGCCTCTGCCTTTCGTCCTTCGCTCGCGTAGCGGAAAAGCGCCACCGATTCGGTGGGGAACGCGTTGACTAGTCCAGCGATCCAACCGTTCGCGCCCGCATCGATCGCTTCGACGATGGCGTCGTCGACACCGACCAGAATCTGCACGCGTGTTGCCGACAACGCGCGGATCGCCATCACTCGCCGAAGGTCGGCGCTCGATTCCTTGACTGCATGCAGGTTGGGAAGCTCGCCGGCGAGCTCGAGGATCTGCTGCGGCAGGAAATCGGTCTTGTATGCGATCGGGTTGTTATAGAGCATGCAAGGAAGATCGGTCGCCGCGATCACTGCGCGGACATGCGCTTTCATCTCGCGCCAATCGGTGCTGTAGACATACGGGGGCAATACCATCAAGCCGCTGCAGCCTATCGCTTTCGCATCCTGCGCGAGCTTCACCGCCTCTGCCGTGGAAAGCGCCGCGATGCCCGGGATCACAGGCACCCGGTCGCCTACCGCCTTGACACATGTCTCCATGACCTTGCGCTTCTCGGCGGCGTTAAGCGTGGCTGATTCTCCGAGCGAACCAATCGGAACCAGACCCACCGAGCCCTCGTCCACGAGCCAGCGCGAATGCGTTGCCAGGAAGCCCTCGTCGAGGGTGAGGTCGACGTTGAACGGTGTGGTAATGGCCGGAATGACGCCTTTCCAGTTCACTTCCATCGCTTGCTCCTTGCGTTTAACGGTATTCGACGTTATGCATAGCGGTCGGGACTCAGCCCGTCCATGTTGCACGAAAGTGGTTCGCCGGACAGGACTTCGGCCATCAACTTGCCGGTAATCGGTCCCAGACTGATACCCATCATTGCATGCCCGGTGGCGACCGAAAGATTGGCAAATCGCGAGACTCGGCCGACGTAGGGCAGGCCATCCGGCGAGCATGGGCGCAGGCCCGAGCGCGGGGTTGCCTGCTTCAAATGCGCCGGCGTGATGTCCGGGAAATATTGCGACCGAGTTGACGATCCCGCGCACGCGCGCGGCATTGATACTCTTGTCGATGCCGGTCAAGCTCGATCGTCCCGGCGAATCGCAGCGCGCTGCCCATCGGCGTCACCGCAACGCGCGCTTCACTCAAGATCGAACAGATACGTGGTGGACGAAGCGGGGCTTTCCATGGTCAGGCTGTACCCCTTGCCTGCCTGCATCGGAATC
>CAVZWA010000020.1:0-674243 GCA_963778935.1 uncultured beta proteobacterium | reverse complement strand
TCACGTTGCGCCATCTTTCACCGGCGCAGATTGTCGAGGCGCAGGCCGATGCGCGCCGCTTGAGCAACGCTACGATCAAGCAATCCGCCGTACCCCGGTAGGTGGCGCGTGATGAATCATATGTTGTGGGTCGGTACGCGCCTCGAGTAAATCGTCGAATGCCTGGTCGGCATGACGTCTTGTTCCAACGAATCGAGTCGGCCGCGGAGTTGCGCGAGAACAGCGCGATTGTCGCCCACAGTTGCACTTGATCCTTCGGCGATTTCGTCCTCGACGATGTCGAGCAACTCGCGGACGTAGCGTAGCAACCCGATGGTGGCGGTCGCGTCGGTACTATTCCGCCGCAGTTCCCTCGTCTCCGTGAGCGCCCGCAAGAACGCGTCCCAAGCGGTCGCGACTGTGCTCATCTGTCTTGAGCCGGATTCAATCTTTCTAACGCTGTGCGGTGAAATTGCCAGCCGTCGCTCCCGGCGACGTTTGTCGCGAATGTGAGCATAGGCCTGTACCAGCGCCACCAGTGACAGGAACGCCAGTATCGGGTAGACGAAATAAAGTGACGATCGCTTGATACACCCATCGCCGCTGCCAGAACACGCCGGCACTCATGCCAAGTTCGTACACAAGGTATACGGCCCACGCAGCCGTTGCCACCCATGCGGTGCGCGAGCGGCTCCATATCGCGAGCGCTGCGAAAAAGACAATCGGGATCGCGATCAGGGTAGGGTATTCGATCAGCAGGTAGAAGAAATCGGGCATGCTTCCTCCGGACTTATGTATTGTTTGATCGCGTACGGAATCCGCAATCGTAAGTCCTAGGGACCGTGCGTGGCAACGGATACATCGGCGCGTCGGCTTCGAGCATGGCACGCCGATGCTGGAGTCGACCGGTGATTGGATTTCCGCGCTACCTCAGCGGCAGGTGAACTGCCACCGGTGTGCGCTGGATCGAGGTTGAATCGGCCGTCCCTTATCCCACGCGGCCCGGACCGGGAACTGCTAAGAGCCTAACTGCTCGTCGCTGGACTGCACCGACTGCGGTAGGTCCCTGGCCATATTCATCAATGCGAAGAGCAACGACGCTTGACCGACGCCGGCGAAAAATGCCGCAACGAGCCACCATGTCGATACCATCGACGCCCCCTCCTGGGACGCATATGGCTAAGCAAGATTCATACTTGTGTACAGGAACTCTTTAATATCAATGAATTACGAATTATTTGATCGACCATTCTTGGGTCTGTTGTAAACAATGCTGACGGCCTAGGGCGTTGGGCTCAGTTCAGAAGGTTCTTGCAGCGCATGAGGTCGCCCGCTTGTTGGGAGGAGGTGATGCCGTCCATGCAGCGCGCGTAGTTTTCGCGCTTGACCCGCTCCTGCGCGTCCTGATTTGCACGCTCGGTATGGCGGTTACGTCGTTTGAGCTCCTCCGATGCCATCAGCCTGTGCGCAAAGGCTTCGGCGCGCTTCATTGCGGCGGCCGACTCGGCAGCGTTACGGTCCCCTGGATCCTGTCATCGACGCCCCACCATGCAATCGCCAAGGCGGCCACGAGCACCGCGACTCCACCCCACTTACCGTCACGTTTGCCTTCCCCGTTGTCAGTAGCGTTCATAACAGTACTCCCGTAGCTAATATCGTCGCAGGACAGCTGGTCCTTGGCTCGGTGGACCTGTTCTGCGACGCGCACGCTGCAAGCGAAAGCAATTCCCTTGCCACGTGGACCCAAGTCGATCTTTCTCGGCCTGGCTTTTGCGACGGTCTTGTTCTTGAACTTGCGCGATAGGGGCGGATTGGAGGCGGGGGTCGGAATCGAACCGGCGTAGACGGCTTTGCAGGCCGCTGCATGACCACTCTGCCACCCCGCCGGGTGGTCTGACGACCGCGTCACCGCGAGGGTGGCGGCAGGCACAAACACAAAGGGAGAGCGGGTGCTCTCCCTCGAGGGAAACTGGAGCGGGAAAGGAGTCTCGAACTCCCGACCTCAACCTTGGCAAGGTTGCGCTCTACCAACTGAGCTATTCCCGCGTGGAGTAACCAACAATTATAGCGTAAGCGCGTCCCCTGTCCAAATACGCCAGCCGGGGCGTGCTTCAGGCAAGGACCTTGGCGATCGAGTCCGCAACGTACTCGATGTTGCGTGAATTGAGCGCCGCCACGCAGATCCTGCCGGTGCTGATCGCATACACCGAATATTCGCTGCGCAGGCGCGCAATCTGTTCCGGGGTCAGGCCGGAATAGGAGAACATCCCGCGTTGCTTGAGCACAAAACTGAAATCGCGGTTCGGCACGCGCTTGTGCAGTGCGTCGACCAGCGCACGCCGATTCGCCAGGATGCGCGTGCGCATGCCCTCGAGCTCGCGCTCCCATTTGGCCCGCAATTCGGGCGAGGTCAGCACGGTCGACACCAGCTGTCCGCCATTCGTGGGCGGATTCGAATAGTTGGCGCGCACGACGCGCTTGATTTGCGACAGCAGCCGCGCCGCCTCGTCACGGCTCGAGGCGACGACAGACAGCGCTCCAATCCGCTCGCCGTACAGCGAGAACGACTTGGAAAAGGAACTGGCCACGAACAACGGCCCAGGCGTCGCTGCAAACCGGCCAATGATTGCGCCATCTGCCGCGATGCCGTCCGCAAATCCCTGGTAAGCGAGGTCCAGAAACGGAATCTGCCCGCGCGTGCGAACGATCTCGATGACGCGCGTCCATTGCTCGTCAGTCAAATCGGCGCCGGTGGGATTGTGGCAGCAGGCGTGCAGGACGATCACCGAACCTTCAGGGGCGGCTTCAAGTGCGGCCGTCATGCCTTCGAAGTCGACGCCATGCGTGGCTTCGTCGTAATACCGATAGGTGTTGACCTTGAAGCCTGAGCCTTCGAACAGCGCGCGATGGTTCTCCCACGAAGGATCGCTGATCCAGACCTGTGCGTTCGGCAGAAATCGACGCAGGAAATCGGCGCCAATCTTCAGCGATCCCGTGCCACCAAGTCCTTGCACGGTTACGGCACGGCCCTCTTGCACGACGCTGCTGTCGGCGCCAAATACCAGCTGCTGCACCACCTTGTCATACACCGCGATGCCGTCGATGGGCAGGTAGGGGAGTGGCGCGCCTTTGGCGGCTATCGCCCGCTGCGCGTCGCGCACGCATTCCAGCAGTGGCACCTTGCCATCGTCGTCGCAATAGATACCTACGCCGAGGTTGATCTTGCGCGGATTCGTGTCGGCGTTGAAGCCTTCGGTGACGCCGAGGATGGGATCCTTCGGAGCCATTTCGACGGCGGCGAGCAGCGACGAGGGAACGGAAGCATTCATGGCGTGGTCTGGTAAGGGCGAGCGCGCATTTTAACATGGCCGGTCGCGCTGATTTCATGCCGACGTGTGACTCGCGCCATGCGTTCCGCATCCGCTACAATGTTCGATTGCCCAGGATTGCGCCTGATGATCGCCAACTTTCCCAACAGCACCTACGAGCTGCATCAACCCTTCCAACCCGCCGGCGATCAGCCCGAGGCGATTGAAAAACTCCTGGAGGGCATCGGTGACGGTCTGGCCTACCAAACGCTGCTCGGCGTGACGGGTTCGGGCAAGACCTACACCATGGCCAATGTCATTGCGCGCACCGGGCGCCCGGCACTGGTGCTGGCGCCGAACAAGACGCTTGCGGCCCAGTTGTATTCCGAGTTCCGCGAGTTCTTCCCGAACAACTCGGTCGAATATTTCGTCTCCTACTACGACTACTACCAGCCCGAGGCCTACGTTCCGTCGCGCGACCTGTACATCGAGAAGGATTCCTCGATCAACGAGCACATCGAGCAGATGCGGCTGTCGGCGACGAAATCGATCCTGCAGCGTCCGGACTGCGTCGTCGTCGCGACGGTCTCCGCCATCTACGGCATCGGTGACCCGTCGGAGTATCACAGCATGATTCTGCATCTGCGCCAGGGCGACAAGGTCTCTCAGCGCGATGCAATCAAGCGCCTGACCGAAATGCAATACCAGCGTAACGACACCGACTTTCGGCGTGGTACGTTTCGCGTGCACGGCGACGTGCTCGACATTTTCCCCGCGGAGCATGCCGACAACGCGGTGCGGCTTTCGTTGTTCGACGACGAAGTCGAGTCCATACAACTGTTCGACCCGTTGACGGGTCATATCCGTCAGAAGCTGCCGCGCTTCACGGTGTTTCCGTCGAGCCACTACGTGACGGGTCGCCAGAAAGTACTCACCGCGATCGAGAAGATCAAGGTCGAACTCGCGCTGCAGAAGGAATACTTCGCGTCGCAGATGAAGCTGATCGAGGCGCAGCGCATCGAACAGCGCACGCGCTTCGACCTCGAAATGATGGTCGAGATCGGGTTCTGCAAAGGGATCGAGAACTATTCGCGTCACTTGTCGGGCCGGGCGCCGGGCGAGCCGCCGCCGACGCTGGTCGATTACCTGCCGTCGAACGCGATGGTGTTCATCGACGAGTCCCATGTGACGATCCCGCAAGTGGGCGGGATGTACAAAGGCGACCGGGCGCGCAAGGAGAATCTGGTCAACTACGGATTCCGCCTTCCATCGGCACTCGACAATCGACCGCTGCGCTTCGACGAGTTCGAGAAGCTGTTGCCGCAAACGATCTTCGTGTCGGCGACACCCGCGGACTACGAAAAGAAACATGCGGGCCAGGTCGTCGAGCAAGTCGTACGTCCGACGGGGCTCGTCGATCCGATCCTGGAAGTGCGGCCGGCGCAGACGCAGGTGGACGATTTACTGTCGCAGATCGGTGTGCGCGTGGCGCGCGGTGAGCGCGTGCTGGTGACGGTGCTGACCAAGCGCATGGCCGAAGACCTGACCGACTATCTGAACGAACACGGCGTCAAGGTGCGCTATCTGCACTCGGACATCGACACGGTTGAGCGCGTGGAGATCATTCGCGACCTGCGCCTGGGCGAGTTCGACGTCGTCGTCGGGATCAACCTGCTGCGCGAAGGCCTCGACATCCCCGAGGTGTCGCTGGTCGCGGTGCTCGATGCCGACAAGGAAGGCTTCCTGCGCGCCGAGCGGTCATTGATCCAGACCATCGGCCGTGCGGCGCGGCACATCAATGGTACTGCGATCCTGTACGCGGACAAGATGACCGATTCGATGAGGGCGGCGATCAACGAGACCGATCGGCGCCGCACGAAACAGGTCGCGTACAACGAACGCATGGGCATTACGCCGGTGGGCGTCACCAAGCGCATCAAGGACATCATCGACGGCGTCTACGACGTCGACGAAGAGCGCAAGCAGCTCAAGGCCGCGCAGGCGCATTCCAAATACGAGGCGATGCCGGAGAAGGATCTGGAGCGCGAACTCAAGCGCATCGAACGCGAAATGATGGATGCCGCGAAGAATCTCGAATTCGAGAAAGCGGCCGAGTTGCGCGACCACTTGTACCGGCTCAAGGAAAAGTTGTTTGGCGTGGCCCTGGCCCCTTGACGGATTGGTGTGTTGTTCGTCCTTCGACGAGCTCAGGACGAACGGTAATGCCAACATTCGACTGCAACCGAAAATCCGTTCGTGGTGAGCCTGTCGAACCATGAACGGTCTACGTTGTAGGGCATGCTAATATTGCGGCGCACAAAATCAACGCAGGATTGACGATGGCCACACGGCGCAAGGCGGTGCGGGCTGCACCTGGCATTCCCAAGCATGATCACAGCATCCTAGTCCTGCAAGGCGGTGGTGCGCTGGGTTCCTACCAAGCCGGCGTGTACGAAGGCATGGTCGAGAAGGGCTTTGCGCCGGACTGGGTGACGGGCGTTTCGATCGGTGCGATCAACGCCGCGCTGATCGCGGGCAATCCACCGGCGCGTCGGATCGAGCGATTGCGCGCATTCTGGGATCAGGTTTCATCGGGCATGCCGCTCATCGCGCCAGCCTTTCTCGACCCGTTGCGTCTGGCATTCAATCGCGCCAGCGCGACCGCGACCATGGCCTTCGGCATCCCGGGATTTTTTACTCCGCGCATGCCGCCTCCGTACTTGCAACCCGAGGGCACTCCGGAAGCGCTCAGCGTCTACGATACTTCTCCTCTGCGCGACACGCTGCTTCGCCTCATCGATTTTGACCTTATCAACCTCAATCGCAAAAGCGTGCGCCTGTCCGTAGGTGCGGCGAACATACATACGGGGAACTCGAAATATTTCGACAACCGAGATGACACCATTGGCCCGGAACACATTATGGCCAGCGGGGCGTTGCCGCCCGGATTCCCGCCTGTGATCATCGATGGTGATCACTATTGGGATGGCGGCATGGTCTCCAATTCCCCACTCTGGTACGTCCTCGACGATTCGCCGCGGATCAGCGCCATGATCGTGCAGGTGGACTTGTTCAGCGCCAAGGGCGAGCTGCCGAACAATCTCGATCAGGTGATGGAGCGCGCCAAGGACATCCAGTATTCGAGCAAGACGCGTTTCAATACCAATCGCGTCAAGGAGCTCGAAGGCATGCGTGTGGCGCTTGGACGTTTGTTGGAGAAGATGCCGCCGAAATTCCGCGCTGATACCGACTACAAACTGCTAGCGCCGATCGCCCAGTACAAGCGCAACATCACGATCATGCACCTGATCAACCGGCGACTGGATACGGCGTCGAGCGCCAAGGACTACGAGTTCTCGCGTGCGACCATACGCCAGCACTGGGAGGCGGGCCTCGAAGACGTACGACGCACCTGCGCGCATCCCGATTGGGCCAACGCCATGGAGATATACGACGGCGTGCGTGCCTTCGACCTCGCCGTTTGAGACAACATCGAACGCAGGAGTTCTCATCGTGACCGAAGACGAAGTAAAAGCCCGTGCCTATGCGATGCCGCTGACCAGTCCGGCGTTCCCACCCGGACCGTATCGGTTCGTCAATCGCGAGTTCTTCATCGTCACCTACCGCACCGACCCCGACGCGCTGCGCGCAGTGATCCCGGCGCCGCTCGAGTTCACGCAACCGCTGGTCAAGTTCGAATTCATCCGCATGCCGGACTCGACGGGCTTCGGCGACTACACTGAATCGGGGCAGGTCATTCCCGTGAGCTTTCAGGGCAAGGCGGGTGGGTATGTGCACGCCATGTTCCTTGACGACGAGTCGCCGATCGCCGGTGGCCGCGAACTCTGGGGCTTTCCCAAGAAACTCGCGTCGCCGAAACTGAGCGTTGAAAAAGACACGCTACTTGGCGTGCTGCGCTACGGTCCTGTTCCCATTGCCGTTGCGACCATGGGCTACAAGCATCGGACGCTTGCCACCGACAAAATACTCACGTCGCTGTTGGCGCCAAATTACCTGATCAAGATCATTCCGCACGTCGACGGCAGGCCGCGCATCTGCGAACTTGTGCGCTATTTCTGCGAGGACATCACCGTCAAGGGCGCGTGGGAAGGACCAGCGGCGCTTGAACTGTTCCATCACGCGCTTGCGCCGGTTGCTCAGTTGCCTGTGCTCGAGGTGATCTCAGGCGTGCACATCCAGACCGACCTCACGCTTGGACTCGGCACCGTCATCCACGATTACCTTGCCTGACAGGAGAACACAATGAAGCTCAAGGATAAATCCGCGATCATCACCGGGGCCGCCAGCGGCATCGGCAAGGAGATCGCGATCATATTTGCGCGCGAAGGCGCCAGGATTGCCATCGCCGACATGAACAAGGCCGCCGCGGATGCCGCTGCTGCCGAGATCAATGCAAGCGGCGGCACCGCGATCGGCATTGCGATGGATGTCACCGACGAAAAGGCGGTCATCGATGGTGTCGAAGCTGCTGTCGCGGCTTTCGGTGGCGTCGACATCCTGATCAGCAACGCCGGCATCCAGATCGTGCATCCGCTCGAAGAATTCACCTACGCGGACTGGAAAAAGATGATGGCGATCCACGTCGACGGCGCATTCCTGACCACGCGCGCGTGCCTGCCACACATGTACAAATCCGGTCGCGGTGGCAGCGTGATCTACATGGGTTCGGTGCATTCCAAGGAAGCGTCGATGCTCAAGGCGCCATACGTTACCGCCAAACATGGCCTGATCGGCCTCGCCAAGGTGGTCGCGAAGGAGGGCGCCGCGCATGGCGTGCGCGCCAACGTGATTTGTCCGGGATTCGTACGCACGCCGCTGGTCGAGAAGCAGATCCCGGAACAGGCCAAGGCACTCGGGATGTCCGAAGCGGATATCGTGAAAAAAGTCATGCTCAAGGAAACGGTCGATGGCGAATTCACGACAGTGGAGGACGTCGCCGAGGTGGCATTGCTGTTCGCTTCATTCCCGTCCAACGCGTTGACGGGGCAATCGCTCGTCGTCAGCCACGGCTGGTTCATGCAGTAAATGGCTGTGGCCGGCGCGCCTCAGGGTGGTGCGGGTGACTTGGACCGAGGGGTCACTCGTGCCGCGGTGCTCTTTGTGTGCATGGGCAATATTTGCAGATCACCGCTCGCCCAAGGCGTGTTTCACACACTCGTCGGCTACGCTGGCCTGCAAGACCGCATCGAAATCGACTCAGCGGGGACGAACGATTCCCAGGCCGGACAGCCGCCGGATCCACGCGCGGTCGCGGTCGCGCGACGCCGTGGCTACGAGTTGCCGCTGCACTACGCGCGCATGGTGGGCGCGCCCGATTTCACCCGCTTCGACTGGATCCTGGCGATGGACAGGTACAACCTGGAGGCGCTGCAGGCGATGCGGCCGGTCACGTACGACGGACATCTTGGGCTGTTGCTCGCAATGGGGGGCGCAGAGCGGCGTTATCGAAGTTCCCGATCCGTACTACGGCGGCCCGTGGAATTTCGAGCATGCGCTCGATCTCGTCGAGCATGGCGCTGACGCATTGCTCAAGGCAATCCGGGCGCGGCTGACGATCAGCCCGTCGTAAGCCCCGCACCTCATTTCACTAGGCCAAAAAAAAGGCTGCGGAACTCGCTCGCAGCCTTCCACGTTCAACCTTTTGTGCTGACGCGCCAGGCGTCCTCTACGTTCGCATCATTCCCGTTCTTACACGGGAGGTCGAAAAGCTCTCTTAGGCCTGCTTTCCGTTCCAGCGGCGCGTGACAGTCAGCATTGCTGCCAATCCCGCGCTGAGCAACAGCAGAGGTGAGGGTTCAGGGACCTGCTGCGCAGGCTTGCGAGTTGCCGTTACGAAATCCTGCGAAGACTCGCTATGCAGAAAGGTGACTGTGTATGCCTGAGTCGACGGCAGGTGGGTGAGCCAATCTTGCGCCAGGTCAGTCGTGGCATTGTGACCGTCACCCGTCTTGAAGTTGCCGCTGAACAGATCATACGGCCCAGCGGATTCGTACTTTATTTCCCAGACGGCCAGTTGGAATGCAACTGACTTCAGGACACTGGCGGCGGCTGCGCTCGGGCCGCCGACTTCGGTAAACAACTCCGAAAGCGCAGTGTTGGCCGGCTCGGCGATTGAAGTTGGAAAGTAATCCGTATAGGGTTGGCCCCAATTGAAAGTCTGGGTCAACTCGTAGCACCAGAACAAGAACGGATCGGGTCCGAACAGATCGTACGTGCCCGTGAATCCCCCTGCCGCGCCGCTATATGCTATTGACGGTATCAGGGAGCCTACACTGACTGACTGATACCCAGGCGCTGGGGCGGCCCATCCAGTTACGGTCAACGTCGGGCCGGCTTGCACCGTGGCGGCAACGCCTAGTGCTGCGCATGCGGCTGTGGTCAAGGCAAGTCGACGAAGTGGAGATTGTTTGTGCACTTTTGCTCCCGGTTGCGTTTCTCTAGTCACATGCCAATGGTTATGTGGTGACCCAAATCGTCCGCCGCAAAGGCCAGATGCAACTTAGGGCCATACAACCTCTACGTCATGATAAGCAAGGGCTGTGCCGTCTTCGGGAATGGCATATATATTTTAAATTTCAATGAGTTAACGAGAATTATTGTCACGCACTCTCTGTTCTTTACAAGATTTGTAAAGAAATCCGACAATTAGCCGTACTGGCTTGTCGTTTCGAGTTCAATACCATTCGCGCAAAAAACAAGGCGGCCAACATGGCCGCCTCAGTCTAGGGTCCACCCAAGGTGCATCACGCCGCCGGCGGTGGCTCCTTCTGTGTCTCCACCAGTTGCAATGGCTCGTCGGCCACTTGCACACGTGGCGGACGTGCGCGCCGTGGGCGTAGCGCCTCCGGCTCCTCTGCAATTGCCGGAGCGACACTTTGCTCGTGGCGGGTCTCGATCAGCACGAGGTCCGAATCGGGAGGAAGTTGGAGCGAGACGCGCGGAATCTCCGGCGCACTGGGCGCAACCACTGGTTCTTCGCGCACAGTTGACACGTGCGCCGGCATCGGCACAGGGTCGGACGTGACCATCGGCGCGGCCACCGGCTGGACTGACTCAATGAATTGATTCGTGGTCGTGACGCTGGCCGCGGCGACCGCTGCGACCGGCGCAACCGGTGTCCAGGCGTTCGGAATCGTGTCGTCCACTGTCAGTGCTTCTATTGACGCAACGGGTTCGATGAGCGTTACCTGAGGCGCTGCGGGCTCGCTGCGGGGCTCCGCCCGCTCGGCCCTGGGTTCGCGTGGCGGACGAGCCTCGTTGCGCTCTCCCTGCTCGCCGCGTTCGCCGCGACCACGACCACCTCGGCGGCGCTCGCGACGACGACCACCTTCGCCGTTCTCAGCATTGACCGGGGTAACGGGCTGGCCCTGGTTGATCGCCGGGATGTTCTGGTCCGCAACGACCGGTTGCTCAGTGTGCACCTTGGGTTCACGCGGTGGTCGTTGCTTCTGGCCCTCGCGTCTGCCCTCGCGTTGCTCGGCGCGCTGTCCGTCACGGGCCGGCTCGCGATCGCGGCGCTGCTGCTGCGGTTGCCCGCGCTGCTGCTGCCGTGGTTGTTGCCCATCGCGTTGTCCGTCGCGTTGCCCTCCGTTTCCGTCGCGTTGTCCTTCACGCTGCCCTTCGCGTGGTTGGCCACGCGGCTCATCGCGTTGACCGCGACGGTCACGCTCGTTGCGGCCGCGACCCCCACGCGCCTCGCGCGGCGCTTCTGCGCGAACGGGTGCAGCAACCGGTGCCGCGGGTTTCGAACGGAACCACCCGAGCACCTTGTCCAGCCAATTTTCCTGCTTCGGCGCCTCCACGACGCGCTCGACCGGCATCGGCGCCGGCTGTGCCGGTGTGATGCCCTTGACGACCGCTTCCTGGCGCGGCTCGCGTGCTTCTTCCTTCATGAGCCGTACGGGATCAGTTTCGATCGGGCGCTCGACCATGTCGAAACTGGCCGGCTGCGGTTCGGACTGGTTGAGGTCGTCGTGACGCAGACGTTCCACCTTGTAGTTCGGTGTTTCGAGATGCGTGTTGGGGACGAGCAGCAGGTTGACCTTGAAACGCGCCTCGATGGTGTGGACTTCGGCGCGCTTTTCGTTGAGCAGGAATGTCGCGACATCGACCGGGACCTGCGCGACGACCTGCGCAGTGTTTTCCTTCATGGCTTCTTCCTGCAGGATGCGCAGGATGTGCAGAGCGGTCGATTCGGCACCGCGGATGTGGCCGATGCCGTGGCACCGCGGGCAGGGGATATGCGCCGACTCCGCCAGCGCAGGACGCAGCCGCTGGCGCGACAGTTCCATCAGCCCGAAGCGCGAGATCTTGCCCAATTGCACACGGGCACGGTCGTAGCGCAGCGCGTCTTTCAGACGATTTTCGACCTCACGCTGATTCTTCGTGCTCTCCATGTCGATGAAATCGATGACGATGAGTCCACCCAGATCGCGCAGGCGAAGCTGGCGGGCGATTTCGTCAGCGGCTTCCAGATTGGTGTTGAACGCCGTCGTTTCGATATCGCCGGCCTTGGTGGCGCGCGCCGAATTGACGTCGACCGACACCAGTGCCTCGGTATGGTCGATGACGATGGCTCCGCCAGCCGGCAAGGCGACCTGACGGGCATACGCCGTTTCGATCTGGTGCTCGATCTGAAACCGGGAGAACAGCGGGACGTCATCCTTGTACAGCTTGACGCGGTTCACGGTCGCCGGCATGACGTGACTCATGAACTGCTGTGCCTGCTCGAAAATCGATTCGGTATCGATCAGGAGCTCGCCGATGTCGGGATGAAAATAGTCGCGAATCGCACGAATGACGAGGCTCGATTCCTGGTAGATCAGGAATGCCCCGGACTGGCTTTTTGCCGCGCCGTCGACCGCCTGCCAGAGTTGCAGCAGGTAGTTGAGGTCCCATTGCAGCTCTTCGAGCGACCGTCCGATGCCGGCAGTGCGAGCGATGACGCTCATGCCGTTGGGCACTTCCAGTTGACCGATCGTGTCGCGAAGTTCGTTGCGATCCTCGCCCTCGATGCGGCGCGAAACGCCGCCGCCGCGGGGATTGTTCGGCATCAGCACCAGATAGCGGCCGGCGAGCGAAATATAGGTGGTGAGTGCGGCGCCCTTGTTGCCGCGTTCGTCCTTGTCGACCTGGACGATCAGTTCCTGACCTTCCTTGAGCTGATCCTGGATGCGGCCGCGGCCGCCTTCACCGTCGCGCACGTTCTCGCGCGAGATTTCCTTGATGGGCAGGAACCCGTGGCGGTCGGCGCCGTAATCGACAAAACAGGCTTCCAGGCTGGGTTCGACGCGGGTGATGACTGCTTTGTAGATGTTGCTCTTGCGTTGTTCTTTACTGGCCGACTCGATGTCGAGGTCGATCAGCTTCTGGCCGTCGACGATCGCTACCCGAAGCTCTTCGGCCTGGGTGGCGTTGAACAGCATGCGTTTCATTGAAATTTCCCCTGTGCCAGTCCGGGCAGGGGCGTGCTGCGGGTGAAGCAACGGCCACCCTTGCGGGCGGCCTGGCTAGCGGGCGGCGGGCGAGGGCGACGAAGGGAGACTAAGCCACGCGGGCAGCAACGGCTGCCGGGCTACGAGAGGTAGGATGCGATGATGGGGCATCATTGAAGGCGGGGCAGATTGTGCCGGGCCTGTCTCGGGAGCGTGGTTGATATTCTTCGCTTTGTCGCTCAAACGGTCTGGTGACTGCCTTGCACGGGCCGCCATCGCGGACCGGATTGGTGCAGTCAAGTGCAGAATTCGTTGCGTTGTCAGTTGCTCTGCGCCGCGCGTCACTGCCGCTTCATCCCGGCTGCAAGCCGGTGCGGAGACTGCGCTCTTCCATTAACATCGTTACTTTTCCGGGTCGCAGCGTCCGGACGGTGAGCCGATTTAACCGATTCGCCCCGAATGCGGGGCCAGCGGGTGGATGCGACGCCGCCATTTTCGGGGGCGTTGCAGGGCGGGTAAGCCGGGGACCAACAGTCCTCCGCTCCGGGCCTGCCACTCGATGCTGCAGTGGACAATTATAAGGAAATGAACGATTTAAGCAAGGATGCTGTCAACCGCCTTGCAGTCGGAGAGGCTGGGGTTGGGCAGCGCGTCGACAATTTCCTGCTGCGGGTCCTCAAGGGCGTCCCCAAAAGCCACATCTATCGCATCCTGCGCAGCGGCGAGGTGCGGCTGAACCGCAAGCGGGTCAAGCCCGACGTCCGCTTGGCGTTGGGTGATGAATTGCGCATCCCGCCCATCCGAACCGGGACGCCAACGGCGCCCCGGGCGCCCACCGCACGGCCGATCGCCCTGTCGATCCTGTACGAGGACGATGCCCTGATCGCCATCGACAAGCCTTCGGGGCTCGCGGTCCATGGCGGCAGCGGGGTCGCCTTCGGCCTGATCGAGCAGTTGCGGGCCACGCGCCCGGAGGCCAAGTTCCTGGAACTCGTGCATCGGCTCGACCGCGACACCTCCGGCGTGTTGCTGGTCGCGAAAAAACGAGCCGCACTGGTGGGTTTGCACGCCGCTCTGCGCGACGGCGGTGTCGACAAGCGCTACGCGGTGCTGGTCAAGGGCAAATGGCGCGACGCGAAGCGCACGGTCGAGTTGCCGTTGACCAAATTTCTGACCGGCGACGGCGAGCGCCGCGTGCGCGTCGAGCACGGCGCCGGCAAGCACGCGCGCACCGTATTTCTGCGCCAGAAGGTGTGGGCCAACGCCGCCGATCCCGTGAGTCTGCTCGAAGCGGAACTGCATACCGGGCGCACGCATCAGATACGTGTGCACCTCACGCATCTTGGCTACCCACTCGCCGGTGACGACAAGTATGGCGATTTTGCGTGGAACAAGGTGCTTGCAAAACAAGGGCTGAAACGGATGTTCCTGCATGCGTCGCGGCTTGAAGTATTGCATCCGATCGATGCACGCCCGTTGGCTTTCCACGCGCCGCTGCCACCCGACCTTGCCGCGTTTGTGCGCCGCCTCGACGCGCCTCTGGACATCGATGCCTGATTCGCCGCGCCGCTTTCGCTTGCTTGCTTTCGACTGGGACGGCACGCTCGCCGATTCGACAGGGTTGATCGCCGGCGCGTTGCAACAAACCTGCCGCGAGATGGGACTGGCCGTGCCTGACGACACGGCGGCGAAGCATGTCATCGGGCTTGGGCATCAGGATTCGATACGTTATCTGGCCCCCACGCTCGCAGAGCAGCACCACGCGCACTTCAGTCAGCGCTTCGGCGCGCACTACATGATCGGGGATGCATCGATCCCGCTGTTCGACGGTGTGCGCGAAATGCTGGCGGAACTCGACGAGCGTGGGTTCCTCCTCGGGATCGCCACCGGCAAATCGCGTCGGGGGCTGGCGCGGGTCCTGGCCCAGCACGAGATCGCACATCATTTCGATGTGTCGCGATGCGCCGACGAGGGCTTCCCCAAGCCGCATCCGGATATGCTGCTGACGCTGATGGAGCAAGCCAGCGTCGCGCCGGAGGCAACGCTGATGATCGGCGATACGACGCACGATCTGCAGCTCGCGCGCAATGCCGGTGTTGCGTCGCTGGCCGTTGCCTACGGCGCTCATCCGCTGGAGGGGTTGACTGAGATGCAGCCGCTGGCGGCGCTGCATTCGATCGCAGAGTTGCGGACATGGCTGGCGACGAACGCGTAGCCGGGCTGGTCTGCGCCAGTACTGCGCTCGCGGATGGCGGCCTGGGTGTGCGCTTTTCCATCATGCACGAAGGCAAGCCGCAGCAGGCATTCGTCGTCCGCTTTCGTGGACGCGTGCATGCGTATGTCAATGAGTGCCGCCATGAGCGCAGTGAACTGGATTGGCGGCCTGGCGAATTCTTCGATCACGCCAAGATATACTTGGTCTGCGCGACGCACGGCGCACTTTACGCGCCGGACACCGGCGTGTGCGTTGTCGGTCCATGCCGTGGCGCTCGCCTGCTTGCGCTGCCGGTGCAGGAGCGCGACGGAAACATTTTCTGTGACGAGGAATAGATGGCGGACGAAAATTGGGAACGCACCATGATCGAGCGGCTTGCCAAGGAGGGCTTGCTCGAGCAGCAGCGCGCGCGGCGCTGGGGCATATTCTTCAAGCTGCTGGGCTTCGCCTGTGTGTTTCTCGTGCTGTTCCTGATCCTTGCGTCGATCGGCGCCCGCGACCACGGGTGCACGGAAAAATGCACCGCGATGGTCGAGTTGCGAGGAGAAATCGACGCCGATGGTCACGCGAGCGCTGACAATGTCATCGCGGGTCTGCAGGCCGCATTCAAGGACAAGGGCACGCAAGGTGTCGTCCTGAAGATCGACAGCCCCGGCGGCAGCCCCGTGCAGGCGGGTGCGATCAACGACGAAATCGTCCGGCTGCGCAAGAAGTACCCCGACACGCCCATTTACGCGGTGGTCGAGGAAATCTGCGCGTCAGGGGCGTACTACGTTGCCGTGGCGACCGACAAGATATTCGTCGACAAGGCGAGCCTGATCGGATCGATCGGCGTGATCATGGAAGGTTTCGGATTTGTCGGTGCGATGGACAAGGTGGGCGTCGAGCGCCGGGCGCTGACGGCGGGAGAAAACAAGGATTTTCTCGATCCCTTTGCTGCGGTCGTGCCCAAGCAGCAGGAATACGCGCAGAAAATGCTCGACGAAATCCACCAGCAATTCATCACCGCGGTGAAGCAGGGCCGCGGTGCTCGGCTCAAGGAAACGCCCGAAATGTTTTCCGGACTGGTGTGGAGCGGACAACGCAGCATCGAACTGGGTTTGACCGACGCACTGGGCAGCGTCGCTTCGGTCGCACGCGACGTGATCAAGGCCGATGACGTCGTCGACTTTACGCAGCACGAGTCGCTCTCGGATCGCGTCGCGCGGAAGTTCGGCGCCACGATGGGGCGCACGTTCGCGTCCAGCATCGGCAGGACAATGCACTTGCGTTGATGGTCTGTCGAGACGTAATTCTCTTTCTAGGCGTTCGTCCTTCGATAGGCTCAGGACGAACGGTAGCGAATTGATTCTCCAGTAGTCAACTGTCCGTTCGTGGTGAGCTTGTCGAACCATGAACGGACCAAAGAAGTGCTTCCTTATTCCTTCGCCTTGGGGGCTTTGTCCAGCCCGTCGACCCGATCGCCGGCGCGGATATTGCGCTCGGCGAACCATCCCTTTTTCATTTCCAGTGCGTACAAGGCCGCGCCCTTCGATGGATGCGTGTCGTCGGTCCTCGGTGCCATGTCCTCGATGTTCAGGATGCGACCGTCGACCCCGATGAATGCGATCGACAACGGAACATACGTATTGCGCATCCAGAACGCGTGTGGCTGCGGTGCGTTGAAAATGAACAACATGCCGTGATCGGGCTTGAGGCTGAAGCGATTCATCAGCCCGGTCGTGCGCGTATCGCTGGTCGCCGCAACTTCTGCGACCAGGCGATGACCTCCGATCTTGAGGTCCATCGTTGGCAACTCTGCGGCGCGAAGCGTCCCGAACGCGACCAATGCGCAAAGCAGCACAACGGCACGAAGTCTGGTCATATGCATTTCACTGTTTGCCGTGCGATTGCACGCGGCGCAGGTAGACGAGCCAAAGGCACAGGCTTGCCACCGTAAACCCAGCCATGCCCAGGGCGAGCGCCTTGAGTGAATGCGCCAGGAGTGGCGCAATCGAACCGGCATTGATCGCGGCGAGTGCAAAATGGAAAAACCCCTGGAGCGACGACGCCATGCCACGCATGGCAGGAAACAGGTCGAGCAACAGCAGCATGACACTCGGCGCGGTGACCGCGCTTCCCATGGTGAACAGCATGATCGGCAACACGTGCCAGGGCACTCCTGGGACAACGAACCAGGCGACAGCCAGATCGAACGCGATCCCGGAGAACATCAGCACATAGCCGAGCCGCACGGTGCGGGAGGGCGACAGGCGCCCGGCGACGCGGCCGGAGATGTACGCACCCAGCATGACGCCCAGAATCATCGGCAGGAATAGCCAGGCGAAACCGTACGTGGACACGCCCAGCAGTTCGATCAGGAAAATCGGCGCGCTCGCAATGTAGACGAAAAATGCCGCGAAGTTCAGGGCAGGAATCGACGCGAGCAGAAGAAATTCCGGATGACGCAGTACGGTTTTGTAGTTGTGCCACAACTTCGACGGCGCCAGCGACTGCCGGGCATGCACCGGCAACGTCTCCGGAAAGCTGCGCCAGGACCAGATGAGCAGGGCGGTTACCAGCACCAGCATGGTCCAGAAAATCGAACGCCAGCCCATGGTGTTGAGCAGTACACCGCCAAGCACCGGCGCGACTGCCGGTGCGATCCCGAACACCAGCGTGATCTTGGCCATCAGGCGCTGCGCTTCGGCGCCATGGAAGCGGTCGCGAATTACGGCGCGGCCCACGACCACGCCTGTCCCGGCGCACACACCCTGAAGCGCACGGAACAACCACAGCGTTTCGATGTTGCCTGCGATCGCGCAACCGAGCGTCGCGATCGCGAACAGGCCCAATCCGACAAGGACCACCGGCCGGCGGCCGAGCGCATCGGCGACCGCTCCATGCCACAGCATCATGATGGCGTACGTGAAAAGGTACACCGACAGCGTCTGTTGCACGGCGAGCTGCGGCGCGTTGAACTCCTGGCCGATGGCGGGGAACGCCGGCAGATAGGCGTCGACGGACAGTGGCCCGAGCATGGCCAGGGCGGCGAGCAGGAATGCCAGCGCCCAGGTGCGAGCAGGTACCTCGCCCGTGTGTTCCCCCCGAACGGCGCTGCGCGCCGCTCCCCCCGCAGGGGGGCGAGTGCCTTGGGGCGGCCCTGCGGCACTCATCGCGCACGTCGCGCGCCCACCGCTAGCCGCTGCTCAGAGCTCATAGTCGTCGGTCTCGCCGCGCAGCGCTGCTTCAACGGCCGCCCGGTCGAACTGCGGCGCAAATTGAGTGATGAAATCGTAGACGTAGCCACGCAGGTACACGCCACGTCGCAGTGCGAGCCGGGTCGTGCTGGCGGCAAACAGATGTGCCGCGTCGATCTTTTCGAATTGCGCATCGCGCACCGGGTCCCATGCCATCTGCGCGACGATACCGACACCGAAACCCGCTGCGACGTAGGTTTTGATCACATCGGCATCGAGGGCCGTCAGTACGACGTTCGGACTGAGCCCTTTCGCGGTGAACGCCGCGTTGATCGCCGAGCGCCCGGTAAAGCTGAAGTCGTACGTCACGATCGGATAGCGCGCCAACGCTTCGAGCGTCAGCGTGCCCGCCTTGAGCAATGGATGCCCCTTCGGCACCAGCACGCAGCGGTTCCACGTGTAGCAGGGCAGTGTGACCAGCTCGCTGAAATCGGCCAGGGCTTCCGTCGCGATGCCGACGTCGACTTCGGCCCGCGACGTTTGCTGAGCCACCTGCAGCGGATTGCCCTGATGCAGCAGCAGGCGCACTTTCGGATAGCGCTCCGAAAAGCGCGTGAGCACGCTCGGGCAGGACGTAGCGCGCCTGCGTGTGCGTCGTCGCAATCGACAAGCGTGCCGGTGTCTTCGGCCTTGAACTCGGCGCCGACCCGCTTGAGATTGTTGAGTTCCTGCATCGCACGCCGCGCGGTGGCGACGATCACTTCGCCGCCGGCGGTCAGGGCCGCGAGGCGCTTGCCCTGACGGACGAATATGGGAACGCCGAGTTCGTCCTCCAGCTGCCGAATCTGTTTGCTGATGCCCGGCTGCGAGGTAAAGAGCGCCTCCGCGGCGACGGACACGTTCATGCCGTGGTCGACGACGGCGCAGAGGTAACGTAGTTGCTGGAGGTTCACGGGGCGATTACCGGACCGGCCGATATAACCGTGCGTTAGAATATTGTCGAATTATATAGCGAAACTCTGATACTGGTCCGTCAGCGAGGCCAGACGATTGGCGTACCTCGACCGTTCATGGCGCAATTTTTTTCCATTCATCCCGTCAACCCTCAGCTTCGCCTGATCCGTCAGGCGGCGGCGATCGTGCGGGCGGGCGGCGTCATCGCCTATCCCACCGATTCCAGTTACGCCCTGGGCTGCCAGGTGGGCGACGCGGCGGCGGTACAGCGGATTCGCGAGTTGCGCGGCGTCGATGCGAGCCATCATTTGACGTTGATGTGTCGCGATCTCGCTGAAATCGGCCGCTACGCGCAGCTCGACAACTGGCACTTTCGCATCGTCAAGCAGGGCATACCGGGCAGCTACACGTTCCTGTTGCCGGCCACTCGTGAAGTCCCGCGCCGCCTCAAGCATCCCAAGCGCAGCACGATCGGCGTGCGCGTACCGGAGCACGCGGTGGTGCAGGCGTTGCTCGCCGAGTTGGACGAGCCTCTGCTCTCGTCGACACTCATTCCTCCGGGAGCGAGCGAGCCATTGAACGATCCCGAAGACATTCGCCTGCGCTATAACCGGTTACTCGATTTGATCATCGACAGCGGGGCCTGCCATCTCGAACCAACCACGGTCGTAGACCTTGCGGTTTCACCGCCGGCCATCACTCGACTGGGGCGTGGCGATCCGGCCCGACTTGGCCTGAGCGCGATCGTCGCCTGAACGGCAGGTTGCAGCGCGAGAATGCGGCAACTGGTAGAATAGAGAGTTAATGGATTTAGTTCAGACCATCGTGCTCTGGGCGGTGCCGGTGGTCTTTGCGATCACCCTGCATGAGGCGGCGCACGGTTACGTCGCCAGGATGTTCGGCGATCAGACGGCTTGGATGCTGGGCCGCGTGACCCTCAACCCGATCAAGCACATCGATCCGGTCGGCACGATCGCGGTCCCCGGATTTCTGATCGCGCTGTCGGTGCTGACCAAGGCCCCATTGTTCCTGTTTGGCTGGGCCAAGCCGGTTCCCGTCAACTTCGGGAACCTGAGGAATCCTAAGCGCGACATGTTCTGGGTGGCTGGCGCCGGACCGGCCGTCAATTTTGTCATGGCAGTGGTCTGGGCTTTTCTGCTGCGATCGTCGATGCCCGGCGGCTTCATTGCCAGCGACGGCCTGTTCGAGATGGCCGAAGCCGGAGTACAGGTCAATTTGATGTTGATGGCACTCAATCTTTTGCCGATTCTTCCGCTGGACGGAGGCCGTATTGCAGTGAGCCTGCTGCCGCACTCCATTGCCGCGAGCTATGCCCGACTGGAACCCTATGGCTTCATGCTGGTGATCGTGCTGCTCGCCACGGGCTTCCTGGGGACCTTGATGCGCCCGCTGCTTCGCGTGGGCGAATACGCGATCCGCGTGATCGTCGGCATTTGATATCCCGTTGCGTTCCACATACACATAAGCATGTTTGCTGATCGCGTGTTGTCGGGCATGCGGCCGACCGGCCGTATGCATATCGGCCATTACCACGGTGCGCTGAAGAACTGGATCCGCCTGCAGGAGGAATACGAGTGCCTGTATTTCGCCGCGGACTGGCACGCGCTGACCACCCATTACGAAACGCCGGAGCGCATCGAGGACAGCGTGTGGGAAATGTTTGTCGACTGGCTGGCCGTCGGCATCAACCCGTCACGGGCGACCATGTTCATCCAGTCGCGTGTGATCGAACACGCCGAACTGACGCTGCTGCTGGGCATGATTGCGCCGGTGGGTTGGCTCGAACGCGTGCCGACATACAAAGATCAGCAAGAGAAACTGTCCGATCGCGATCTGACGACGTATGGCTTCCTCGGCTATCCCGTGATGCAGGCCGCAGACATTCTCATCTATCGCGCCAACATGGTGCCGGTGGGCGAGGACCAGGTCTCGCACCTCGAACTGGTGCGCGAGCTGGCGCGCCGCTTCAACCATATTTACGGACGCGAGCCGGGCTTCGAGGAAAAGTCCAAGATCGCCATCAAAAAGCTGGGGACCCGGCGTGCCAAGCGCTACGATCAGTTGCGCACGGCGTTCCAGGAACAGGGTGACGAAGCCGCGCTGCAGGCGGCCCGCGACATGCTCGACGAGGCGCAGAACCTGGCGCTCGGCGACCGTGAACGCCTGTTCGGCTATCTCGAAGGGTCGCGCCGCGTCATTCTGCCCGAGCCGCAGCCGTTGCTGACCGAAACGCCCAAGGTGCCCGGCCTTGACGGCCAGAAGATGTCGAAGTCGTACAACAATGCAATCCTGTTGCGCGAGGATCCCGCGGTCCTGACGACCAAGATCCGCACGATGCAGACCGATCCTGCGCGCATCCGGCGCTCCGATCCGGGGAACCCGGCGAATTGCCCGGTGTGGCCCTTGCACCAGATCTATTCGGATCAAACGACCCGCGACTGGGTGCAGAAGGGCTGCACGACGGCGGGCATCGGCTGTCTCGAATGCAAGCAACCGGTGATCGACGCCATCATCGCCGAACAACAGCCGATCCATGAGCGGGCGCAGAAATATCTCGATGACCCGTCGCTGGTGCGCGCGATCGTCGCCGATGGTTGCGAACGCGCGCGCAAGCTGGCCGACGAAACGATGCGCGACGTGCGCGAAGCCATGGGGTTGTCCTACTCATGAAATATAGTGATTTTGTAGGTCCGAATTCATTCGGACCATCGATCACGCGCCGTCGCGCGCGAACAAGTTCGCGCCTACACGTCCGAGGGGCCACCGCGAGCGTGGCGGTATTCCAATGAGCGCAGAGACACCGGTCCTTGATCTGGCGCAGGCAGGAGGCGCGCGGGTGGCGAAGGTCTATGGCGAGCCCATGCTGGAGCTGCCGCTGGATCTGTATATTCCGCCCGAGGCGCTCGAGATTTTTCTCGAGACCTTCGAAGGGCCGCTCGACCTGCTGCTCTATCTGATCCGCAAACAGAACGTCAACGTGCTCGATATCCCGATGGCGGAACTCACCCGCCAGTACCTGGGCTACGTCGAGATGATGCGGCGTACCCATCTCGAACTCGCGGCCGAGTACCTGCTGATGGCCGCGGTGCTGATCGAGATCAAGTCGCGCCTGCTGCTGCCCAAGCCTCCCGCGCCGCCAGGTTCGGAGCCGGAAGATCCCCGCGCTGAACTGGTGCGCCGTCTGCTCGAGTACGAACGAATGAAGGCAGGCGCCCGGGAGATCGAAGCGTTGCCGTTGGCCGAGCGCGATTTCGCCCTGGTTAGGGTCTGGATCGACCGGATCGGGACCGCCAGGCTGCCGGACGTGCGGCCCGACGACCTGAAGGCCGCCTGGGCGGGACTGGTTGCGCGCGCGCGCGCGAACCGCCATCATCTCGTTACGCGCGAGCAATTGTCGGTCCGGAGCCAGATGATACGGCTTCTCAAACTGCTCGAGCCAGGACGCTTTGTCGAATTCACCGCGCTCTTCGAGGCGGATATCGACGTGCCACGACTGGTCGTGACGTTCCTGGCAATACTCGAATTGGCGCGCGAACAATTACTCGACGTGGCGCAGGCTGAGCCGTATGCGCCCATCTACGTGCAGCGCAAGGGTGACCGTGCATTCGTGCTGGAAGCCGACGCTTGAGATTTTGTATATGGACGATCTGAGCAAGATCACGAACATCCTCGAAGCCGCATTGCTGACCGCGGGCGAACCCGTGTCGCTGACGCAACTGTCGAAGCTGTTCGATCCCCCGCTGGAATCCGACGTCATTCGCAAGCTTCTGGACGAGTTGCGTGCAGCATGGACCGGGCGCAGCGTCGAACTCGCGCAGGTCGCGAGCGGCTGGCGCTTCCAGGCGCGACCCGAAGTGCAGCCATTCCTCGATCGCCTGTCTCCGGAAAAGCCGCCGCGCTATTCGCGCGCGGTCATGGAGACGCTGGCAATCGTCGCGTATCAACAGCCGGTCACGCGCGGCGACATCGAGTCGATCCGCGGCGTGGCGGTGTCGACCAACATCGTCAAGACACTGGAAGACCGGCAATGGATCGAGATCGTCGGGCATCGCGAGACGCCCGGCCACCCGGCGCTGTACGCCACCACCAAGCAGTTTCTCGATGACCTGGGCCTGCGTTCGCTGGCCGAACTTCCGCCGCTTGCGGAATTAGATACATCCCACCTCCTGGAGTTACCCGATGCCCCTGCAAAGGCCGCCGAGATCGAACTCGCGCTCGCGAGCCCACTCGTCGACACACCGGCACGCGAATCCGACGACGGCGTCACAGCCTCGTCGGACGGACGAGCGCAGCCGCCAGAATCAGCCCAGACGCTCCACTGAGCCCGTCTTCACCGAGCCACAGCGCCTGCACAAAGTGCTCGCGCAATGCGGCTATGGGTCGCTGCGCGGGCTCGAGGAGCTGATCATCGCCGGACGGATCACGATCAACCGGCAGCCGGCAGAGGTCGGCCAGAAGGTCGGCCCGGAAGATCAGGTGCGGATCAATGGCGAACTTGTTCGGCTGCGGTTCGCGCCCGTTCGCGTCCGTGTCCTGCTCTACCACAAGCCCGCGGGCGAAATCGTGAGCCGCAGCGATCCCGAAGGGCGGCCAACCGTATTCGACAAATTGCCGAAACTCGGTCACGCCAAGTGGATCGCCGTCGGTCGACTGGATTTCAACACTGAAGGCCTGCTCCTGTTCACGACGTCGGGCGAGCTCGCCAATCGCCTGATGCATCCGCGCTACGAAGTCGAGCGCGAATACGCGATCCGCACGGTGGGCACGCTGACACCGGAGCAGGAGCGCACGCTGCTGGAAGGCGTGCCGCTGGACGATGGTCCCGCCAAAGTGCTCACCCTGGCCGATGGCGGCGGTGAAGGCACCAACCACTGGTACAAGCTCACGCTGCCGGAAGGTCGCAACCGCGAGGTACGCCGCTTGTTCGAAGCGCTGGGCGTCATGGTCAGCCGCCTGACGCGTACGCGCTATGGCGTCGTTTCGCTCCCGCCGCAACTCAAGCGCGGGCAGACCGTCGAACTCGAACGCGGCGAACTCGATGCACTGCTGAAAGCCGCAGGCCTGAATGCCGACGGTCGTAGCGCTAACGGACCATTGAATGGAATGTCCGACTCGGATGATGGGCCGCCGCGTCGCGCCGAGGCTGACGACGACGCACATGACCACGCGCAGGAAGAAGTCGACGGCAATCGCGGCACTTACGGAATCCAGGAGCCCATGGAAGTTTTGGACGAGGTCGACGGCAATCGTGCGCCGTCGCCCCAGGCTGCGCGTGAGGCCCGCCCACCCGCTGCGGGAGGGGGACGGCACAAGAGTGCCAAGAATCACAAGCACCGTCAGCCCGGCGCACAGCAAGGTCGCGCCCAGCAACCGGGTGCACAGCAAGCCCGCGCTCAGCAACCTGGCACGCAACAAGCGCGCACCCAACAACCTGGTGCACAGCAAGCTCGCCCCCAACAACCTGGCGCACAACAGCCTGCGCATCCCAATAACAAAAGCGGCCGGCGCGGGCGACGCGGCGGTCGTGGTGGCCGCGGTGGACAGAATGGTCCGGGCGCCGGTCAGCAGGTGTAGAACCTAGCGCAAAATAAGCTGCGCGGCAGGCAACCGCGTCACAACGTGCGGTGCATGATCAGGATATCGGTCGGGCCGCGGTCGCGATGGCGGAAGGCGCCCGGAACGCGCCCGACAATGGCAAAACCGTGCTTCTGCCAAAGGCGGATCGCGCCTTCGTTGCTTGCAACGACGAAATTGAACTGCATCGCCGTGTAGCCGCGTTCGCGCGCGGCAATCAACGAATGCGCGCAGAGCGCGTCGCCGATACCGCGACCACGTGCATCCCGATGCGTCATGTACCCGCAATTGGCGATGTGGTTGCCGAGTCCGGGCTGCACTGGCTTGAGCGTATACGTGCCGACAATGTGGCCGGCGTCCTCGGCGACGAAGGCCTCGGCAGGCGCCTCGGTCCAGAGGCGGCGCGCTTCCCGGCGCGTGGTGCTGGCGGCGTAGGCATACGTATCGCCGGCCGCGATCACTTGCTGAAAGATCGTCCAGATCCCCGGGAAATCGCCTTCGCGAGCGACTCGTATCGTGAGCTCGGACGGCGACGCTTGTTCAGTATTGTTCAAGGCGGAACGGGCTGGCGCGCTCCAGTTCATCGACGGTCTGCGCGACGTCATCGCGTTCACGCTCGACAAACTTGGCGATGGCTGCTGCAAAGTCGGGATCCACGATGGCGTGCGCGGACTGGGTCGCGACGGGCAACAAGCCACGCGCGAGCTTGTGCATGCCCTGTGCGCCGCCTTCGAACAGCGCAATGCGACGCTCGATGCAGAATTCGATCGCCTGGTAGTAGCAGGCTTCGAAGTGCAGGCCGGGAATGTATTCGGTGGCGCCCCAATAGCGTCCCCACAACGCTTGCTCGGAGTAGACGTCCATCGCGGCGCATACCGGCTTGCCGTTCTTCAGACCCAGTACCAACAGGACATTGTCTGGCATCTCTCGACCGATGCGCTCGAAGAACTCGAGTGACAGATACGGGGTGGAATGATGCTGGCGATAGGTCTCAGTGTAGCAGTCGAAGAAAAAGCGCCATTGCGCACTGTCAATATTGGCGCCGGTAACGCGGACGAACGTGACGCCGGCGGTGTCGAGTTTGCGGCGCTCCTGCCGGATGTTGGCGCGCTTGCTGTGGTTGAGCGTCGAAAGAAAATCGGCGAAGTCGCGGTAGCCTGTATTGGTCCAGTGGAATTGCACGCTGTTGCGCAGCATCAGTCCGGCCGACGCGCACTCTGCCGCTTCGCGCGCTTCGGGGAACAGGATGTGCAGTGACGACAAACCTTCGTCGGCGACGAGTGAGAGCGCGCCCTCGAGCAGGCGGGCGCGCGTTGCCACATCCTCGGCGATGATGCGTGGTCCGGTCGCCGGCGTGAACGGTATCGCGGCGACCAGCTTGGGGTAGTACCGACGTCCGTGGCGGCGATAAGCGTCTGCCCATGCCCAGTCGAACACGTATTCGCCGTAAGAATGCGCCTTGAGGTACAGCGGCATCGCGCCGACCAGTGTGCCGTCGGTCCAGGCGGTCAGATAGCGGGGCGCCCAGCCGCTTTCGGGTGCGGCGCAACCCGTTTCATGCAACGCATGCAGGAAGGCATGGGAGAGCAACGGGCGTCTTCCGACCAGCCGATCCCAGCTTGAAGCAGGGATCGTGCGCAGGGATTCGGTGATCGAAAGCGAAACGGAAGGCATGCGGCGCTTTGACGCTGATTGTCGCGTGATGGTTCATCGTTCGCAAGCGCTTTGACGCATACCGTGCGTGATAAAATTCACCCATGCGCATCGCCATCGCTCAACTCAACCAGGTGGTCGGCGATCTCGAGGGCAATGCGTCGCGCATCCTCGATGCCGTCGGCGCCGCCAAGCGCGCCGGCGCCGACCTTCTCGTCACGCCCGAGCTGTCGCTGTGCGGCTATCCGCCCGAAGATCTGTTGCTGCGCCCCGCGTTCCTGGAAGCCTGCGCGCACCAGCTGAGTGCGCTGGCGACGGCGACAAGCGACGGTCCCGCAGTACTCGTCGGGTTTCCCGAAGTGGCCGAGGGCAAGCGCCACAATGCGGTCGGCGTCCTGCGTGGCGGCCGCATGGTGACGGCCTACCGCAAGCACATGCTGCCCAACTACACGGTGTTCGACGAACAGCGTTACTTCACGCCGGGTACTGAGGCATGCGTGATCGATGTCGCAGGAGTTCGCGTCGGCATCATCATTTGCGAGGACGTCTGGTTTCCCGGACCGGCACGTGCTGCGCGCAAGGCTGGCGCAGAAGTGTTGGTCGTGCCGAATGGGTCGCCGTATCACACGCGACAACAGGCGCTGCGGCGCGAGGTGGTTGCGGCACGTGCCCGGGAAACCGGCATCCCGATCGTCTACGTGAACAGGGTCGGCGGACAGGACGAGCTGGTGTTCGATGGTGCGTCCTTCGTCGTCGATGCAAGCGGTGCGCACGCGCAGCAGTTGCCGGCATGGCGCGAGACCATTGCACTGGCGGAATTCGACGGTGCGACTCCCAGGACCGTGCGCGGTGAGCTCGGCACCGAACTCGAGCCGCACGTCTACGAGGCGCTGACCATGGGTGTACGCGACTACGTGGAGAAAAATCGATTTCCGGGTGTGCTGCTGGGCCTGTCCGGCGGCGTCGATTCGGCGTTGACGCTGGCGGTGGCGGTCGATGCATTGGGACGCGAACGGGTGCGCGCCTTGATGCTGCCTTCGATCTACAACGCCGCGATCAGCCTCGAAGACGCGCGCGCGATGGCCGGCATTCTCGGCGTGCGCTACGACGAGATCCCGATCGACGATGTATTCAAGGCATTCAAATTTTCGCTTGCGGACGAATTCAAGGGCCGTGCCGAAGACTCGACCGAAGAGAACATCCAGGCCCGCATTCGCGGGACGCTGTTGATGGCGCTGTCGAACAAGTTCGGCTCGATCGTGCTCACGACCGGCAACAAGTCCGAAATGGCGGTGGGTTATGCAACCCTGTACGGCGATATGGCCGGGGGCTTCGCCGTGCTGAGGGACATCAGCAAGACGCTGGTCTACCGGCTCTGTCATTACCGGAACCGCCTGGGGCGCGTGATTCCCGAACGCATCATCACGCGGCCGCCATCGGCGGAACTCCGGCCGGACCAAACCGACCAGGACAGCCTTCCGCCCTACGACGTGCTCGACGCCATTCTCGAAGCTTATGTCGAGGAAGATCGGAGTCCCGCCGACATCGTGGCGCTCGGTTACGCGGCAGAGCACGTGGCCAAGGTCGTCAGACTGATCAAGATCAACGAGTACAAGCGCCGGCAGGCCGCGGTGGGCATACGCATCACGCCGCGCGGCTTTGGCAAGGATTGGCGCTACCCGATCACTTCGGCGTGGGCCGAGTGGAAGAGCGTGGGCGGCTAGTGTAATCTCCAAGGAACCCCTCGCCCTATGGCAGAGGGCCTGCCCTGAGCTTGACGAAGGGGCAGGGGTGAGGGACCAGGAGAATAACGATGAAAAAAGTCGAAGCGATCGTCAAGCCGTTCAAGCTCGACGAAGTGCGGGAAGCATTGTCGGAACTCGGTGTCACCGGCCTCACGGTGACCGAGGTGAAGGGATTCGGTCGTCAGAAGGGCCATACCGAGCTGTACCGCGGTGCCGAATATGTCGTCGACTTCCTGCCCAAGGTCAAGGTCGAGGTCATCGTCCCTGATGCGCTGGTGGAGCGCGCCATCGAGGCGGTGGTGAAGGCGGCCCGGACGGGCAAGATCGGCGACGGCAAGATATTCGTGACCAACGTCGAGCAGGCCGTGCGTATTCGCACCGGCGAATCGGGCGACGCGGCAGTCTGAGCGGCAGCAGTCATCGAGGAGAGTCACGTGTCGTTCATGAGCGAGTTCCGGGAATTTGCCGTCAAGGGTAGTGTCGTTGACCTCGCTGTGGGTGTCATCATCGGCGGAGCATTCGGCAAGATCGTGGATTCGCTGGTCAAGGACCTGATCATGCCGATCGTCAGCCGGGTCTTCGGCGGCCTGGACTTTTCCAACTGGTATTTCATGCTGGGCGCGCCACCGCCTGCCTACAGCGGGCCCATGACCTACGAAGCGCTCACCAAAGCCGGGGTGCCGTTGTTCGCGTACGGCAATTTTTTCACGGTCGCTCTGAATTTCGCGATTCTGGCATTCATCATTTTTCTGATGGTCCGGCAGATCAACCGCCTGCGCAACGTAACGCCGGCGGCACCGCCGGCGCCACCGGAAGATGTGGTGCTGCTGCGCGAGATCCGCGACGCGCTGAAGAAGCGCTAGTAATTCTCTCGATTGACCGGCCTCGGAGCCGGTGCCAGAATCCGGGACCATTCGTCGCGGGGCCGCAGAGCGCCCGACGCATTCAGGTGGCCGCTCCGAGCCGCCTTCATCATTTCGCACGGGAGGATCTGCATGAAGTTTGCGCAACTTTATTCCGCCACGGCCATGTTGTTGTACTGCGCCCTTGCCGGCGCGGACATCAACGTTGGCGTAACGCTGTCGGCAACGGGACCCGCGGCGTCGCTTGGCATCCCCGAAAAAAACACGATCGAGATGCTGGGTTCGCCGACGATCGGCGGACAGAAGATCAACTTCATCGTTCTCGACGACAAGTCGGACACGACCGAAGCGGTCAAGAACACGCGCAAGCTGATCTCGGAGGACAAGGTCGATGTCATCATCGGTTCGACCGTGACCCCCAACTCGCTGGCCATGCGCGACGTCGCTGCCGAAGCCGAGGTGCCGATGATCTCGCTGGCGGCGTCGGCGTTGATCATCAATCCGGTCGATGCCAAGACCAAATGGATATTCAAGACACCGCAGAATGATTCGCTGATGGCCGACGCGGTGGCCGTCAACATGAAGGCCAATGGCGTCAACACACTCGCGTACATCGGCTTCGCGGATGCGTATGGCGACGGCTGGCTCAACGAGATCAAGCGTTCGGCGCAGACTGCCGGCATCAAGATCGTCGCCGAGGAGAAATTCAACCGCAACGACCCGAGCGTGACCGGACAGGTATTGAAGCTGCTCGCGGCAAAGCCGGATGCGATTCTCATCGGCGGTTCGGGCACGCCCGCGGCGACCCCGCACAAGGAACTGGTGGCACGCGGGTACAAGGGCAAGATCTACCAGACCCACGGTGTGGCCAATTCCGATTTCCTGCGCGTCGTCGGCGCAGATGGCAATGGCGCGATCCTCCCTGCGGGTCCGATGCTGGTATACGAGCAGTTGCCGGATGGCAATGCGGTCAAGAAATCGGCCGCCGAATACGTCACCAAATACGAGGGCAAGTACGGCCCCGGAAGTCGCACGACGTTTGGCGGGCATGCGTGGGACGCTTATCTGCTCCTGCAGCGCGCCATTCCCGAGGCGCTCAAGCAAGGACAGCCGGGGACCAAGGCGTTTCGCACGGCGCTGCGCGATGCGCTGGAGAGTGCAAAAGAAGTCCCTGGCGCCAATGGCGTTTTCAACGTCAGCGCTGGCGACCACAACGGCTTCGACAACCGCGCGCGGGTCATGGTCAAGATCGAGAACGGGAAATGGGTCCTGCTGAAGTGAGAATGGCGTAAGCAGGCCGGCTGCGGCGTTGTCGCAGCCGGCCTTTTCTTTTCGGATCGCGTCGCCAAAAGAACCGACTATCGTCGATGGATTTCTCGATCGCGCTGCTGCTCGCGCAGGATGGCATCACCAATGGTGCGATCTACGCGCTTCTGGCGTTGGCGCTGGTGCTGGTGTTTACCGTTACCCGAGTCATCTTCGTTCCGTCCGGCGAGTTCGTCACTTACGGGACCCTGACGCTCGCCGCGCTGCAACTGGGCAAGCCGCCAGGGACCGTCGGCCTGTTGCTGGGACTCGCCGCCGTTGCAGGACTCATGGAAATCTACGCCGCGGCGCGAGACCGGACATGGCGACAGCTCCCTCGCCAACTGGGTCTGTACGTCGCCGTGCCAGTTGCCATCGCCGGCATCGTCTATGCGACCGCACCGCTGTCACTCGCGTTCCCGTTGCAGATTCTGCTGACCGTCGCGATCGTCACCGCGATCGGGCCGCTGCTGTATCGCGTCGCCTATCAGCCCCTCGCCGAGGCGTCGGTTCTGGTGTTGCTGATCGTTTCTGTCGCCGTGCATTTCACGATGATCGGTCTGGGTCTCTGGTTTTTTGGCGCCGAGGGTTCGCGGACACCCCCATTCACTACAACATCGTTTCGCTTGGGCGACGTCACTTTCAGCGGCCAGAGCCTGCTGGTATTGTTGTTTTCCGTGTTGCTGATCGGCGCGCTCTACCTCTTTTTCAACCGCACGCTTTACGGCAAGGCGCTGCGTGCAACCGCGCTGAACCGCGTCGGCGCACGACTGGTCGGCGTGAGCCCGAACCTGGCGGGGAGCCTGACCTTCACCCTGGCCGCGATGCTCTGCGCGTTCTCGGGCGTATTGATCGGGGCGATCACCACCATCTACTACGACTCGGGTTTCCTCATCAGCCTCAAGGGCTTTGTCGGCGCGATCATCGGCGGATTGTCGAGTTATCCGCTCGCCGCGGCCGGTTCGGTGCTGGTCGGATTGCTCGAGTCGTTTTCGTCGTTCTGGGCCAGCGCGTTCAAGGAAGTGATCGTGTTCACGCTGATCATCCCGGTCCTCCTGTGGCGGTCCCTCACGACCCACCATCATGAGGAGGACGAGTGAGCTGCCGACGGGCGCAGCCGAGACCCGTGGACGCTTGCACGAGAGGCGGCGAAGCCAAGGCCCGAAGGGCGCGTCCGCGAGTGCAAGCGGCGGCCGACACGCCGACGCTGCACCATGCGCTGGCAGTGAAAGAGGCCGCGGCGCGGCGTCAGCCACAAGCGTAGGAGTACACCAATGAACCTCGCGCGCTGGCTGCTGGCCGCGGCTGCTGTCGGGCTCGTTGCGGCGCCCATGGTGGCACCGCCGTTCTGGATCACATTGCTGAACTACATTGGTTTGTACAGCATCGTCGCGCTGGGGCTGGTGTTGCTGACCGGGGTTGCGGGCCAGACCTCGTTCGGTCAGGCGGCTTTTGTCGGCGTCGGTGCCTATGCAACAGCCTACCTGTCGCTCAATTTTCCTGCGGTTTCGCCATGGCTCAACCTCGTGGTGGGCATCGCGTTGACGATGCTGATCGCGTTGTTCCTCGGGTTCATCACGTTGCGGATGAAAGGGCACTACCTGCCGTTGGCGACGATTGCCTGGGGTATCAGTCTTTTCTACGTGTTCGGCAATCTGGAGTTCCTCGGCGGTCATACCGGGCTTACCGGCATTCCGGCGCTGAATTTTTTCGGCCTCGAATTGCGCAACGAGCGTTACTTCTACTATCTCATCTGGGCAATCACGCTCGGCAGTCTGTGGATGACGCGCAACCTGCTCGACTCGCGCCCCGGGCGCGCAGTGCGCGCGCTCAAGGGTGGCCTGGAAATGGCGGAGGCTTTCGGCGTCAATGCAGTGCGGCTCAAGATCGTCATCTTCGTCTACGCCGCGGCGCTGGCATGCGTTTCCGGCTGGCTCTATGCGCACCTGCAGCGATTCATCAACCCAACTCCGTTTGGCATCAATCAGGGCATCGAGTACTTGTTCATGGCGGTAGTCGGGGGTGCCGGCAGCGTCTGGGGCGCGGTGGTCGGCGCGACCCTGATCACCCTGCTCAAGCAAGTGCTACAGGACTGGTTGCCGCATATTCTCGGGCGCGAAGGCAATTTCGAAGTTGCGGTGTTCGGTATTCTCATGATTCTCCTGCTGCAGCGAACGCGTGACGGCGTCTGGCCGTGGTTCGCGCGGTTGCTGCCGCAGCCCACGCCGCCTGCCATCCCGATGACGACTGCACTGCCCAAACGCGAGCGCGTGCAGACCGCGGTTCCATTGCTTACTGTCGATCGTGCGCGCAAGGAGTTCGGCGGCCTGGTCGCAGTCAACGACCTGTCGTTCGAACTGCGGACCGGCGAGATCCTCGGGCTGATCGGACCGAACGGCGCAGGCAAGAGCACCATGTTCAATCTGATCAGTGGTGCGCTGCCATTGACGCGCGGCACGATCAGCCTCAGCGGCACGTCGATCGGCAGTCGCCAGCCGTTCGACATCGCACGGCGAGGCATTGGCCGCACGTTTCAGCATGTACGGTTGATACCGACGATGTCAGTGCTGGACAACGTTGCCCTTGGCGCGTACCTGCGAGGTCATGCCGGGGTATTGCGTGCATCGCTCCGACTGGATCGCAAGGAGGAAGCCCGCATGCGTGCCGAGGCCGCGATGCAGGTCGCGCGCGTCGGACTATCCGAGCATCTGCACGCACCCGTAGGCTCGCTTGCGCTCGGCAAGCAGCGCATCGTCGAGATCGCCCGCGCACTCGCCGCCGATCCGCTGTTGCTATTGCTGGACGAACCCGCGGCCGGCCTGCGCTATCTGGAAAAACAGGAACTCGCGACCTTGCTGCGCGGGCTCAAGCGGGAGGGCATGACCATACTGCTGGTGGAACACGACATGGATTTCGTCATGGGCCTCACCGACCGTCTGGTGGTGATGGATTTCGGCGAAAAGCTGGCCGAGGGCCTGCCGGCCGAGATCCAGAAAAACCCAGTCGTGTTGGAAGCGTATCTGGGTGGCGTATGAGCGCGACAGGCGCAGCGCGAAGGTGCCTTGAGTGTGCTGCTTGAAGTTCGCGACCTGCGCGTGGCCTATGGCAAGGTCGAGGCGGTCCACGGCGTGTCGCTCACGGTGGACGAAGGCCGCATCGTCACGGTGATCGGTCCCAACGGTGCCGGCAAGACGACGCTGCTCGGCGCGATCATGGGGCTGCTTCCGTCGCGTGGCGCCATTGCCTTGTATGGCACGGATGCGACGCGTACTGCGGTGGAGCAGCGTGTCGCGCAGGGACTATGCCTCGTACCCGAGCGACGCGAACTCTTTGCTGCCATGACTGTGGCCGACAACCTGGAGCTGGGCGCGTTCCAACGCTATCGCTCCGGCGACAAGGCTATTGGCGCGACGCGCGACGAGGTCTACCATCGTTTTCCGCGGCTCAAGGAGCGGCGCGAGCAACTGGCGGGCACGCTGTCAGGGGGAGAGCGGCAGATGCTGGCGTTGGGCCGGGCATTGATGGCCAGGCCCCGGCTGCTCATGCTGGACGAGCCCAGCCTGGGACTGGCGCCCCTGATCGTGAAGGAGATCTTCAGCATTATCAGCGCGCTCAAGGCAACCGGCGTCTCGATCCTGCTGGTCGAGCAGAATGCGCGGGCCGCGCTCCAGGTCGCGGATTATGGCTACGTGCTGGAAACGGGGGAGGTCGTCATCGAGGGCGCCAGCGAAGGTCTTGCGGGGGATCCACGCGTAGCCGCGACCTACCTGGGGCACAAGGTCGCCTAGGCGGCGCCTCCTCAACCAGCCTTCGCGAACCCTGACAACAGGTGTCGGCGCCCAGCCGCGACTTGCAATTCCCCGTCGATCCCCACGCGCAGCGTGGGGCCCCTCGCCGGGCTCTCGCACGGCGACTTGTGCCCGCGGCCTCCCGGCCCGACAATGGTGATATCCAGACCGCCAGACCGTTTCCAGGACAATTGTGACCGATCTCGCAATACCTTCCGTCAATCCGCAATTGCTCGACCAAGCGACGAAGTTGCTGCTCGCGCCAGCGGCGCTCGAGTTCCGCCAACTGTCGCAGGTACTGGCCGATATCCACATTCGTCACGTCGACTACGCCGACCTCTATTTTCAATATTCACGCGTGGAAAGCTGGAGTCTCGAAGAGGGCATCGTCAAGTCGGGCGCCTATTCGATCGATCGTGGAGTCGGCGTACGCGCGGTATCCGGTGAAAAAACTGCATTTGCGTATTCGGATGACATCAGTCTGGATGCGTTGACGGCGGCGGCGACCGCGACGCGCGCGATCGGGCGGCAGGGGCAGTCGGCCGTCGCAGCGCTCGACAAGTTTGGCGGTGCGCGGTCGCTGTACGCGCCGGCTGATCCGGTCGCCGCGATCTCCGACGCGGAAAAAGTCGCGCTGCTCGAGCGCCTGGAACGTATGGCGCGGGCGCGCGATCCGCGCGTCACTCAGGTTATGGCATCGCTCGCGGGCGAATATGAGGCAATCCTGGTCGCGCGCAGCGACGGCATGATCGCCGCCGACGTGCGGCCGTTGGTGCGCCTGTCGCTCTCGGTCATCGTCGAGGAGAACGGTCGCCGCGAACAAGGTAGTGGGGGAGGGGGCGGGCGCGTCGACTACCGCTATTTCACCGATGCGCTGTTGCACGAGTATGCGGACAAGGCGGTCGATCAGGCGCTGCTGAATCTTGGCGCTCGCGACGCGCCGGCAGGAACCATGACGGTCGTGCTCGGACCGGGGTGGCCCGGGATACTGCTGCACGAGGCGATTGGCCACGGGCTCGAAGGCGATTTCAATCGCAAGGGCACGTCTGCGTTTGCGGGCCGGGTCGGCGAACGTGTTGCCGCGAAGGGCGTCACGGTGGTCGACGACGGAACGATCGCGAACCGGCGCGGCTCGCTCAACATCGACGACGAAGGCAATCCGACGCAGCGCAACGTGCTTATCGAGGACGGCATCCTGAAGGGGTACATGCAGGACGCGATGAATGCGCGACTGATGGGTGTCGCGCCCACCGGCAACGGTCGTCGCGAGTCATTTGCGCACATTCCGATGCCGCGCATGACCAACACGATCATGCTGAATGGCGATCGCGATCCGGCGGAGATCATTGCCTCCGTGAAAAACGGGCTCTACGCCGTGAATTTTGGTGGCGGGCAAGTTGACATCACCAGTGGCAAGTTCGTATTTTCGGCGGCGGAAGCGTGGATGATCGAGAACGGAAAGCTGGGCCACGCAGTCAAAGGAGCGACGCTGATCGGCAACGGACCTGACGCACTGACTCGCGTGTCGATGATCGGCAACGACATGGCGCTCGACTCAGGGGTGGGCAACTGCGGCAAGGAAGGACAATCCGTCCCCGTGGGCGTCGGTCAGCCGACACTCCGGATCGACGGGTTGACGGTCGGTGGCACTGCATGACGAGCCGACGCATCGCCAACATAACGATGGGCCGCCAATGAAAAAAGTCGCCCTCTACAGCAGTTCTCCATGGTCGCGCAAGCTTGAGCCGGCGCCGCGACGTCGCGGGTTCGCTGCGAGCGGAGAGGCCGAGCCGGCCTCAGATAGCGCCGGTGCACCGGTCAGCGCCCCACCGCGCAAGGCATGGTTCAAGCGCTTCGGCGAGCGGCACGAGCGCGCATTGCTGCTGGTCGCAGGGGCGTTGATCGCGTTCACGATCGCGGCCGTCTATATGGGCACAAGGCCGCTGCCACGCGCGCTGACCCAGAAGGATATCGATGCCGCGGTTCTGCACACGCTGGAGACCGCGCAGATACCTTCGGTGGCGAGCAAGGCCTTCGAGGCGATACGGCCGTCGGTCGTGCGGGTGATCGGGTTGGGCGCGGAACCGGATCCCGGCGAAGGCAACAGTCCCTCGTCGCGTGGCGGGTTCGGTATCGGCACGGGAGTCGTCGTCGTCGACAAGGGCATCATACTCACCAACCTCCACGTCGTTGCCGGCGCGGATCGGGTCAAGGTGGAGTTTTTCGATGGCCTGATTTCGGAGGCCACGGTCATTGGTACACGTCCGGAACACGATCTGGCGGTGCTCCAGGCCAAGACGATTCCGGACGATCTCGTCGCCGCCACGTTGCGCTCGACCGCGGATCTGGCCGTGGGCGACGAAGTCGTGGCGGTGGGATATCCCTTTGGCATCGGGCCCTCTGCGTCGTCGGGCATCGTGTCCGGTTTGCGCCGCGAATATCAGTCGCCGGAAGGCAAGCGGTTGCTGACCAATCTGATCCAGTTCGATGCCGCGGCCAACCCTGGCAACTCGGGTGGCCCACTGGTCACGGCCGGAGGCGAAGTCGTCGGCATTGTTACTGCCATCCTCAATCCCTCCGAGCAGCGCGTGTTCATCGGCATCGGGTTCGCGGTCCCGATCGAGAACGCCGCAGCGGCTGTCGGCATTTCTCCTTTCTAAACTGACACCTTTCGACAGGAACGCATGAACGATACCGAAGTCAGTCGCAGCGAGGTTGCCTCGCTGATGGAACGCATCCTCTACGAGGTCAAGAAGGTCGTCGTCGGTCAGGACCACTTTCTCGAGCGGGTGCTGGTGGCCATGCTTGCGCAAGGCCATCTGCTGGTCGAAGGCGTGCCCGGTCTGGCGAAGACGCTCACCGTGAAGACCATCGCGAAGACCATTCGCGGCACGTTCAAGCGCATCCAGTTCACGCCGGATCTGGTGCCGGCCGACTTGGTCGGGACGCGCATCTACAATCAGAGGACCGGCGATTTCGCGACTTCCCTCGGGCCAGTGTTCACGCACCTGCTGCTTGCCGACGAAATCAATCGCGCACCGGCCAAGGTGCAGAGCGCATTGCTCGAGGTGATGCAGGAATATCAGGTCACGATCGCGGGTAACACGCACAAGGTGCCGGAGCCGTTCCTGGTGATGGCAACCCAGAATCCGATCGAGACCGAGGGCACCTATCCATTGCCGGAAGCCCAAGTGGACCGGTTCATGATGAAGGTGCTCGTCGGCTATCCGAGCGAAGAGGAAGAGTTCGTGATCGTGCAGCGCGTTACCGGCGCCGCCGTGGACGTGACGCCCGTCGCCACGACCGAGCAGCTGGCAGCATTGCAGCGCGAATGCCGTGCGGGTTACGTCGATCCCAATCTGGTGCAATATGCCGTGCGTCTGGTCTCGGCGACGCGGCAGCCGGCGCGCTATGGGCTGGCCGATCAGCAAAAGTACCTCTCGTACGGCGCCAGCCCACGCGCGACGATTCACCTCATCGAAGGTGCGCGCGCACTGGCTTATCTGCGGGGCCGGGCCTATGTGCTGCCCGAGGATGTCAGCGATCTCGTGCCGGATGTGCTGCGCCATCGCCTGGTGCTGACCTACGAAGCCTTGGCGGAGGGACTCACCGCCGACCAGTTGATCCTGCGCATCATGCAGCGCATACCCGCACCCGAGAAACCTCTGGAAACTCATGTCCGAGTCGGCGCGGACGCCTGAGAACGTCCTTCGGCGCCTGGAATGGACGGTGATCCGCCGTCTCGATGGACTTCTGCATGGCGACTATCGAACGCTTTTTCGCGGCGCCGGCCTGGACCTGGCCGATCTGCGCGAATATCAGTATCACGACGACGTTCGTCATATCGACTGGAACGTCACCGCACGTCTTCAGGTGCCCTACGTCCGCGAGTTCAACGAGGAACGCGAAGTCGCCGCGTGGTTTTTGCTCGATCTGAGCCCGTCGGTGGATTTCGGATCCATGCTCGTGCGGAAAAAAGCCGTCGCCATCGACTTTGTCGCGGTGCTCGCGCGGCTGCTCACACGTCACGGCAACCGCGTCGGTGCGATGTTCTATGGTGGCAAAGTCGACACGGTGATCCCGGTCGGCAGCGGCAGGCGACACGTAATGCACATCATGCACGCGATGGCGAATCGGCCGGAAGTATCGGGTGCTACGGCCACCGATCTTGGCGATTTGCTGCGAACCGCGTTTCAGATGATGCGCAGGCGATCCGTGGTGTTCGTCATTTCCGATTTCATCAGCGTGCCGGGCTGGGCGGAGTCGCTCGCCCACCTCTCGGAACGACACGAAGTCGTCGCGGTGAGGTTGTATGACCCACTGGAGATGGAACTTCCCGATCTGGGGCTGTTGGTCATCCAGGACTCGGAGACCGGCGAGCAGATCTTCGTCGATACGCACGATCGCGGCTTCCGCAAGCGTTTTGCAGCCGCGGCGGAACGCAGGGAAGCCGAACTGCGTACTTCGCTGCGCCACGCCGGCGTCGATGCGCTCGAACTGTCGACCGACGACGATCTGGTCGACGCGATTCTCCGTTTTTCGGATCTGCGCAAGCGGCGCAGTCAGCTCGCGGCCGGGGGCACCATGCCGCAGCACCTGGTGGCCGGAGCATGACTTTCCTCTGGCAGGAGATGCTCTGGCTGTTGCTGGTGCTGCCGGTTTTGATCGCGGTGTATCTGATGTTGCTGAGGCGCAAGAAGCGCGCTGCGCTGCGCTATGCGAGCCTGAGCGCGATCAGGGACGCCCTCGGTGCAGGACAACGTGTCCGTCGCCACATTCCGCCGGTCCTGTTTCTGGTCGCGCTGACGCTGATGATCATCGCCATCGCCCGCCCTGCGGCGGTGGTCATGTTGCCGTCGGCGCATCAGACCGTGATTCTGGCGATGGATGTTTCCGGCAGCATGCGCGCGACCGACGTCGATCCCAGTCGCATCGGCGCTGCACAGACGGCCGCGCGGGCGTTCGTCGAGGATCTGCCTTCGCGCACCCGCATCGGGATCGTCTCCTTTGCCGCGACGGCGTCCGTCGTCCAGCCTCCGACCAACAATCGCGAGGACATCCTCGCCGCGATCGATCGCTTTCAGTTGCAGCGCGGCACGGCAGTCGGCAGCGGCATCCTGATTTCGCTGAAAATTCTTTTTCCAGAGGTCGAATTCGACCTGCGGGCGTCGAATCCACGCGCAGAAGCAACGCGCGGCGCGTCGCTGGACCAGAGCAAGAAGCAGGACAAGCCCGAATTCAAGCCTGTTCCGGCGGGGTCGTATGCCGGCGCGGTGATCATCCTGCTGAGCGACGGCCAGACCACGACCGGGCCCGATCCGATCGAGTCCGCGCGCATGGCAGCCGACCGCGGCGTGAAGGTGTACACGGTGGGGATCGGCACGACCAGCGGCGAACTCATCGGTGCCGAAGGGTGGTCGATGCGCGTACGGCTCGACGAAGCGTCGCTCAAGGCCATCGCCAATCTGACGCAGGGCGAGTACTTCTATGCTGGAACGGCAGCCGACCTGAAAAAGGTCTACGAGTCGCTGAACTCCAAACTCGTTCTGGAAAAGCGGGAAACCGAGATCACCGCGCTGTTCGCCGCGGCCGCCGCCGTCATCGCCGTTGTCGCCGCATTCCTTTCGCTGCTCTGGTTTAACCGGATCCTGTAACTGCGACGCCCTTAGTGCAAGGGGCCGGAGGGCGGACCCGCAACGATCGCGGGGGCGGGTGACGCGTGATGGACGGCCAGGCGCCAACCGGACGGCGTGCGCAGGAAAACGTTGCTGGCAATCGCGGCGCCGCGCGGCTTGGGATCATCGCCGACAGTCACGTGCTCGATCGCGCTTTGCAGCGCCATCCCCACCGTCTCGAGCACGACAATTTCATCGAGGCGGAACGATAGCTTGGTGTCTCCGGAAAAAAGTTGTTCCCATCCGGCACGCACGGCGTCGTAGCCGACGAGCCGCGGGCCGCCGGGATGGACGCATACGATGTCCTCGTCCTCTGCCCACGTCGCCATCATGGTGTCGACGTCCTTTGCCTCGAACGCCTGATAGAACGCAATCGCGGCATCCTGCGGCGAGGTGAATATGGTCGGAGTGCGGGCTTTGGCCATTGATAGTTGTTATCGCGGAGCCATCACGACATTTCCCCTCGACCGATGGAAAAGGGGGAACAGGCACGGGAAACTATAACCTCGGCGTGCGCGCAAGATCATACACAACATTGGGCGAGAGATCGCGCATGCACTTGAAATGCCCCAGCGGACACTCCCGCTTGAAGCAAGGGCTGCAGGCGATCTCGATGCGGGCGACGCTGGCCAGCGGCGACAGCGGGGGTGTGTAGGCGGGACTCGACGAGCCAAAGAGGGCGACCAGCGGCCGACCCACCGCGGCCGCGGCGTGCATCAGTCCGGAATCGTTGCTGACGACCACACTGGCCTGCGCCAGCAGGTCGATCGCCGTGCCCAGGTCGGTGCGACCGCAGGCATTACGCACGTCAGGGACCGCCGCCGCAATCGGGTCCGCGGCGGGACGGTCGTTAGGCGACCCGATCAACCATACCGCGTAGCCTGAATCGAGGAATCTGCGTGCGAGCGTGATGAAGTGCTCGGTAGGCCAGCGCTTGGCAGGTCCGAATTCGGCGCCGGGACAGAAGGCGACGACAGGGCGCCTCGTCGCCAGGCCAAGCGCACGGATCGCTTCCGCAGCGTTGGCGGAGTTGGGCAGCAGCACCGGGGAATGTGCGACCGGCGCGAGTTCGCCGGGCATTGCGGCCAGCGCGACGAAGCGGTCGACCAGGCGCGGGCAGGCGCGCTGATCGAGGCGGCGCGCGTCGGTCAGCAGCAGTTGTCGCGCCTCGCCGACGTATCCGATGCGTCGTGGAATGCGTGCAAACCAGGGTATCAGCGCGGACTTGAACGAATTCGGCAGAACGAACGCGCGCGTGTAGGCGTTTGCCCGCAGCGAGTGCGCGAAGGTGCGGCGTGCGCCGATTTTCAGTTCGCGATGGCCGAATGGATTCTCGATGACGCTGCGCACGCCGCGCATCCGCGCATAGACGGGTGCACACCAGACAGGAGCGAGCACATCCACAATGGCTGGCTCGAGCGGCTCGCGCAGGAGCGCGACCAGCGGCTCCGACAGGATCGCATCGCCGACCCACGACGGAGCTACGATCAGGATGCGCTCAGTCATCGCTCAGCGATGGCATGGTGCGGCCTGCGCCGCGCTGCAGGCTCAGTGCGCGCCGCGCGGTGCCTCACCGGTGAGACGATAGCGGGTGCCGCAGTACGGGCACATCGCTTCCCCGGTGGCCGCTACATCGAGAAAGACCCGGGGGTGACTCGACCAGAGCGTCATCGCCGGATTCGGACAATGCAGCGGGAGGTCCTTGCCGGTGACGTCGACGACGGATGGCGCGCGTTCGGTGGCCGTCGCCATGGTCAGACCGGAGTGAGCCACGATTTGTACTTGGCGTTCTTGCCGTTGACGACATCGAAGAACGCGGTCTGCAATTTCTTGGTGATCGGCCCGCATTGACCCGTGCCGATCATCCGGTTATCGAGTTCGCGGATCGGCGTTACTTCGGCAGCGGTGCCAGTGAAGAATGCCTCGTCGGCGATGTAGACATCGTCGCGCGTCAGGCGGCGCGCCTCGACCTCGAGTCCGAGATCCCGGGCCATCGTGATGACCGAATCGCGGGTGATGCCCACGAGCGCGGACGTCAGCTCGGGCTCGTAGAGCTTGCCGTTCTTGACGATGAACAGGTTCTCGCCGGAGCCTTCGGCGACAAAGCCGTCGACGTCCAGCAGCAATGCCTCGTCGTAGCCGTCCATGGTCGCTTCCTGATTGGCGAGAATGGAGTTGGCGTAGGTGCCGGCGAATTTGGCGCGTGCCATGGTTACGTTGATGTGATGCCGCGCGAATGAAGAAGTCTTGACGCGGATGCCCTTTTCGAGCGCCTCCGGGCCCAGGTAGGCACCCCACGGCCACGCGGCAATCGCCACATGCACCTTGGCACCCTTGGGTGACACCCCCATCTTCTCGGAGCCGTAGAACGCGATCGGTCGCAGGTAGCACGACTCGAGCTTGTTCACGCGCACAACCTCGCGCTGTGCCGCCATCAGCTCATCCTTGCTGTACGGAAGGTGCATCAGGTAGATGCGCCCGGAATTGAACAACCGCTCGGTATGCTCGGCCAGACGGAATATCGCGGTACCGCTTGCCGTCTTGTATGCGCGTACGCCCTCGAATACCGCGAGCCCATAGTGCAGCGAGTGCGTGAGCACGTGCGTCGTGGCATCGCGCCACGGCACGAGCTTGCCGTCATACCAGATATACCCGTCGCGGTCTGCCATCGACATCACGTCACTCCCTCGCGTCGCCAAAACGAGTATTTTAGCTGATTTCCGGTGTCAGTCGTTCCAGTCACGGTCGAACACGGTACGCCAAAGTGCGCCGACCATCTTGCGCTGCGCGGCGTGTGCATTCGCATCGACGCGTGCCTCGCGCGCCCCTTGCAAACGTATCTGGTGCTGCAGACGTCGATATTCCCGGTAGGCCTCGGCGGCGTCGGCGGCGATTGCCTCGGGGATCAGCCGGAGTTCTGCGGCCAGATTGAGCAGCGCGATATTGCCGGCGTTGCGGGCAAGTTGCGGATGCGTGTGCGCATGCGCGAGCACCAGATACTGCACGCTGAACTCGACATCGACCATGCCACCGGGATCGTGCTTGAGATCGAACAGGTTGCTGCGGTTGGGATGTGCTGCATGCATCTTGCGCCGCATTTCAAACACGTCTGCATTGAGCTTGGCCACATCGCGCGGCATGCGCAGTATGGCGTCACGTTCGGCCTCGAATGCCGCGCCAACTGTTGCGTCGCCAGTGACGAAGCGGGCACGCGTAAGCGCCTGATGCTCCCACGGCCACGCCTGGTTGCGCTGATAGTGGCGGAACGCGGCCAGGCTCGACACCAGCAAACCGCTGACGCCATCCGGGCGCAAGCGCAGGTCCGTCTCGTACAGACGGCCTGCCGCAGTGGCGCTGGTCAACCACGCATTGAGACGCTGCGCGAGACGCGCATAGCTTTCGGCTGCTGAATCGTCTTGGTCGTCGTACAGAAAAACGATGTCGAGATCGGAAGCGTAGCCAAGTTCCTTGCCACCGAGTTTGCCGTAGCCAATGATCGCGAACTTCGGCGGTGGTGCGTCACTGCCGCGCATCTGTGTCCAGCAGGAGGCCAGCGTCGCCTCCAGCACGATGTCGGCCAGTGCGGACAAATGGTCGGCCAGTCGCTCGATCGACAACAATCCGTTGAGATCCTTGACGAGCAGGCGAAATGATTGCGCGTGCTGGAAGTGCCGCAACGCATCGATCTGTCGTTCGGTGTCACCCACATGTGCCGCGAGCGCTGTCGCAAGTTCCAGCCGCCAGGCGTCCCAGTCGGGTTCGGCGAACAGCGCATGGCTGTCAAGAAGTTCATCGAGCAGAATGGGGTGGCGCGTCAGATATTCGGCCGCCCACGCACTTGCGCCCATCAACTGCGCAATGCGCGGCAGGACCGGGGGATGTTCGACGAGCAGCGCGAGGTAGGCGCTGCGTCCGCTGATGGTCTCGAGCAGGGCGAGCAGACGCTCGAATACCACCGACGGTTCCGCGGTGCCGGCCGCGACCCGCAGTAACTGTGGCACCAATGCGTCGAAGCGCTCGCGCGACAACGCCGGCAGCTGAATATAGCGGGCACTTGCCTTGATGCGGCCGAGTGTCGCGATGATCGCCTGCGGGTCAGCGTAGCCCGTGGCTTCGAACACGGCGACGTGCTCGGCGGCCGGCTTCGGATCGAGCCACACGCTCGTCAGCGGATCGACGGGATCGCCGGTCGTATTGCCGAACATCGCGTCGAAGTGCCGCATGACTGCGCCGCGCTGCTGGTGCAGGACGCGATCGAACGCGGGCGTGTCGACGCATCCGGCGGCGCGTGCCAGCGCGTCGCGCTCCAATGGATCGGAGGGAAGGTCCTGCGTCTGCGCATCGTCGCGATACTGCAGACGGTGCTCGACGTTGCGGAGGAAGGTGTATGCCGTGCGCAGCTCGGCGATGGCCGCGGAGGGAAGCAATCCGCGCGCGCCCAGCGCCGTCAGCGCAGGCAACGTGCCGCGCTCGCGCAGATCACTCTCCCGCCCACCGCGAACCAGCTGCAGCGCCTGCACGATGAACTCGATCTCGCGAATGCCGCCGGGCCCGAGCTTCACGTTCCCTGCGTAGTCCTTGCGCAGCCCTTGCTCGCGGATCTGACGGTGCACGTCGCGCAGACCCGCATAGGCGTCATAGTCGAGATACTTGCGGTAGACAAACGGTGTGACCAGCTGCATCAATTCCGCGCTGCGGTCGCCGGTCAGGGCTCGGGCTTTTTGCCACGCATAGCGTTCCCACGTTCTGCCCTGGGTGATCAGATACTGCTCCAGCGTGGCAAAGGAACAGGACAGCGCGCCGGAATCTCCATACGGACGAAGACGCATGTCGACGCGAAACACAAAACCATCCGCGGTGATTTCGTCGAGCGTGGCGATGACGCACTTGCCCAGCCGATCGAAATAGTCCTGGTTGGCAAGTGCCTTCGGTCCTGCCGTCGTGCCATCTTCCGGATAGACGAACACCAGATCGACGTCAGACGACACATTGAGTTCGCCGCCGCCGAGTTTGCCCATGGCGACAACGAGCAGCTGCTGCGCGGCCCCGCTCTCGGCACCGATCGGTTCGCCGTGGATGGCGTTCAGCCAACGCGAATGCGCCGAAACCGCGGTGGCGATCGCGATCTCGGCGAGCCGGGTGGTCGAGCGGCAGACCTCCGCGAGATCCGCGCGACCCGTGAGATCGCGCAACAAGGTGATCAGATAGGCCTGCTGCCGAAGCTGCCGCAATGCCACGGCGAGCGACGCAGGATCCGGCGCACTGGTGCAACGCTTCGAGCACTTTGGCGCTGCATTGCCAAGGCTCGTCGCTCGTGGTGAAAATCGCTTCGAAGCGCTCGGGTTGCGCCTGGCGGAATCGGGCCGCATAGCGGCTGAACTCCAGCGCCGCGGCGCGGTCAAGCATAGGTCCCGTCCCATCCACTGCGGCGATCATCCCGTTCCGGGTTAACATCGCCATTATGCCTTCCGGCAGCGCCCCTTCGAGTCCAATCGTGGCACGTCGTTCATGGTGGCGTTCGACGCTGCGGGCGCTCTGGATGCTGTTCCAGCTCGGCATCGTCGCGTTCGCCCTCCTGCTGCTCGGCGTCCGCTACATCGCACTGCCGCGACTCGAACGCAACATCGATGAGGTGTCACGCCTGCTGAGCCGGCAAATCGGTCAGCCGGTTGAGATCGGTTCTTTGGACACCGGTTGGAACGGCTGGAATCCGCGGGTCGATATTCACGGTTTTCGCCTGCTGAATCGCGAGAACGGCAGCGCTTCGGTGACGTTGCCGCACGTCCACCTCGTCGCTGCCTGGACGTCGCTGATTGCCTTGGATCTGAGGTTGAAAGAGCTGACCATCGACGGACTTCAGCTTTCAGTGACGCGCGACTCCAATGGCATGCTGCACGTCGCCGGCATCACCATCGATCCGCTGGCGACCAGTGCCGATCGCCGACTCGTCAGCTGGGTGATGCGACAGCCGAACGTCATCATTCACAACGCCGAGTTCACGTGGCGCGATGAGCATGCGGGCGGCTCGGAACTGACGTTGACCCAGGTCGAGTTCCGCCTGGAAAATCGCTTTGGCAATCACCGCTTCGGGCTCACGGGGGCCCCCCCGGAAGACCTTGCCAAGCCGCTGGATCTGCGGGGTGATTTCACGGGAACGACGTTCGCCGACGCTCGCGCGCTTAGCGGGCGCGTCTATGCGCGCCTCGACTACGCCGATATCGCGGCGTGGCGTGAATGGCTGCCGATGTCGGTTCCGATTCGCAATGGCAAGGGTGCGGTCCGTTTCTGGCTTGAGGTCGAGCAAGGCGAGATGCGTGACCTCGTCGCCGATGTCGTGCTTGCTGATGTCGATGCGCGTCTCGCGCCGGACCTGCCGGAGTTGGCGCTGGACGGTCTCGAGGGGCGCCTCGGCTGGAGCAATAACGGCAAGCAGCGCGTGTTCTACATGCAGCAGCTTTCCTTCACGGAACGCAACGGGGTGCGCTTCGATCCCACCGATTTCAAGCTGACGATGCAAAACGGAACCGATGGGGTCGCCAGCGGCCAGGTCGCATTTGCCCGGTTGGCATTGACCCCATTGCGGCAGATTGCGGCATTTCTTCCGTTGCCGGCGAAATGGCGCGAAGATCTGGCGCGGTTTGCCCCAAGCGGCACGCTGGAACGCGGCGCATTGCAGTGGCGGGGCGACCCCGACACCCTGCAGGCGTTCAGCGGGTCGGGGCGCTTCATCGATCTCGGCTTCGCAGCACAGGGGGCCATACCTGGGGTGATTGGCTTGACGGGAACGTTCGACGCGAACCCGCAGGGAGGGACACTCCAGTTGGATAGCCGCGCAGTGACGCTCGACGCGCCCCGGGCGCTGGGCGAAAAGGTGGTATTTGACCGCGTGGACGCGCTCGTGCGATGGCATCAGGAAAAGTCGGGCCTCAGCGTCGATGTCGATAAACTTGCGTTCGCGAACCGAGACCTGACCGGGACCGCGAAAGGCAGCTACGCAACCGCGCCGGACGGACGGGGCCGCGTCGACATGACGGGACAGATTGCGCAGGTCGACGCCGCGAAACTGTATCGATTTTTGCCGCTTACCATCGACGACGAGTTGCGCGAATGGATGCGTCGTGCCTTTCGTACGGGAACGGCCAGCAATCTGCGGGTCAAACTGGCTGGTGCGCTCGCCGACTTTCCGTTTGCCGACGGCCGCGGTGGACAGTTCCAGGTGCAGGCGAAGGCGCAGGGCGTGACGCTCGACTACTTTGCGGGCTGGCCTGTCGCGCATGATCTCGACGCGGACATCCGCGTGGACGGTGCGCGCTTGACGGTGGACGTGAATCAAGGGCGCATCTTCGGTGCCCAACTTGGCCCTACCAAGATTGGTGTCGCGGATTTGCGGGCAACCAACCCGGTATTGCGCATCAACGGTTCCGCCGCCGGTCAGAGCAGTGATTTCATTCGCTATATCATCGACAGTCCGCTGGATGTCACCCTGGATCACCCGCTGAAAGGCATCGAAGTTGGCGGTTCGGGCAAGCTGACGCTGAACCTTGAATTGCCCCTCGGCAAACCGGATGCGGTCAAGGTGGAGGGCGACTACACGCTCGAGAACGCACGCGTCCAATTTGCCGACGGCACGCCGCCACTGGAACGACTATCCGGAGCCATATTGTTCACGGGGCGTGAAGTCAAAGCGCCGGCGCTGACCGCGGAGCTGCTTGGGGGCGCTGCGCGTTTTTCCATGGGGACGGTAGACGGGCGCATGCACGTCGATGGCCAAGGCAGCGTCGATCTGGCGTTGCTGCGCGCGGCGTATCCGAAACTATCGATGTTGACCCGAATTTCGGGAAGCACGGATTGGAAGGTGGCGGTGAATACGCAGCCCGGGGGATTGGCCTGGGTGCTCGACTCCAGCCTCAAGGGCGCGGTCGTCGACCTGCCCGCGCCCGCAGGAAAAGCGGCGGCTGAGGCATTGGCGCTGAGGCTCGAACGTCGTGTCAGCGAGCCGGGGCGCGACGCGCTGTCAGGGAGTTACGGAAAACTCGCCAGCTTTACCGTCGAGCGCAAATTGGCACCCACCGGCGCAACCGTGGAGCGCGCGCTGCTGACGCTCGGCGGCGGCGCTGCAGCGCCGGACCGGCGCGGCTTCTGGATTCGCGGCAGCGTGGACGCGCTCGATGTCGATGCCTGGCTCCTCCTGAAGGAACAGATGGATGCGGGGGTATCGAACGACGATCTGCCGCTCTCCGGAGTCGATGTATCGATCGGTGCGCTCAGCGTCTTCGGCCGGGTGTTCAAGGATCTGCACATCGGTGCCACGCGGGCAGCCACCGAATGGCAAATCGATTTTCGTGGCCGCGAATTGACGGGCAACGCGCACTGGCAGGCCGCTGCCAGCAGTCGACCCAATGGGCGTCTGATGGCACGGTTGCAACACATGGTTGCCCCTGCGGCGGCGGCGACCAGCAACGCGGTATCGGCACCGAAAAGCGGTGCGCCACCCGCGACCAATGCGTGGCCTGCGCTCGACATCGTGGCCGACTCGTTCACGGTGAAGAATCATGAACTGGGCAAGCTCGAGTTGCTCGCGCAGCCGCACGAAGCGGATTGGCAGATCGAGAACCTCAAGGTTTCCAACGACGATGGAACGCTTACGGCGACAGGATGGTGGCGCAATTCGCGCACGATGCAGCAGACCGATGTCAATGTCGATCTGAACGTGCTCGACGCGGGGAGGTTCCTCACTCGATTTGGCGTGTCCGGCGCGGTGCGCGGCGCACCGACGAAGTTGCGCGGACAACTGGCGTGGGCAGGCAGTCCGGTGGACTTCAACCATCCGACGCTCAATGGCGAGTTCACCATGGACACCGGCCGCGGCCAGTTCACTCAAGTCGATCCCGGCATCGGCAAGCTGCTCGGCATCCTGTCGCTGCAGGCGATCAGGCGGCGTCTTGAAGGCGACTACCAGGATCTGTTCGGTGAAGGATTCGCGTTCGACGAAATCACCGGCAAGGTACGCATCAAGGACGGCGTGATCCGCACGGACGATCTGAAAATCGTGGGACCGTCCGCGCGGGTGACGATTGTGGGCGAAGCCGACATGGCGCACGAAACGCAAAACCTCAAGGTGCGAGTGCAGCCGACGCTGTCCGGCAGCCTGTCGCTCGGCGCCGCAGCGCTGATGATCGCCAACCCGCTCATCGGCGCCGCGATCGGCGCGGGTTCGTATCTCGCGCAGTCGATCCTGCAGGACCCGATCGAGCAGATGTTCTCGCAGCGCTTCGTGGTCACGGGGAGCTGGTCCGATCCGCAGGTCGAGCGTGGGTCGGCCGTCGCGCCGACGCCGAGCATCATGGGTGGGGGCAAGTGACGCCCGTTTCCACGTTCCGTGTTGCCGCCATCCAAACCGTCTCCGGCTCCGACGTTGCGGCCAATCTCGCCGCGATCGAGCCACTTGTCGGCGATGCAGCGCGACAGGGCGCGCAACTGGTCGTGCTGCCCGAATACTTCGGGATCTTCGGCGCGCGTGCGACCGACAAGGTCGCGGTGCGGGAGACCGACGGCGCCGGCCTGCAGCAGGATTGGCTGGCACGCCTTGCACGCGAGTACGCGATCGTCGTCGTCGGTGGCAGCATTCCGATTGCCACCGCCGATCCCACTCGCGTACGCAGTGCATGCCTGGTGTACGGACCCGACGGTCGGCGCGTGACGCGTTACGACAAGATGCACCTGTTCGCGTTCAGCCGGGGTGAGGAGCGCTACGATGAAGCTCGCACCATCGAACCCGGCACTGAGCCCGTGGCATTCGATGCGCCCTGCGGCAGGGTCGGCCTCTCGATTTGCTACGACGTGCGCTTCCCCGAGTTGTATCGGCACTACGGCGACGTCGTCTTGCTGTTGGTGCCTTCGGCCTTCACCGCCGTCACCGGTGCCGCCCACTGGCACTTGCTGCTCCGCGCGCGCGCCATCGAAAACCAATGCTACGTGTTGGCCGCGGCGCAGGGAGGACTGCACGCGAACGGGCGGCGTACCTACGGGCACAGCCTGCTGATCGATCCATGGGGAGACGTGGTCGCGGAACTCCCTGAAGGACCAGGCCTGGTCATCGGCGACGTTCTTGCCGAGCGCATCGCGGAAGTGCGTCGCGAATTGCCGGCTTTTGCGCACCGGCGGTTGTGAGCGTTCCTTCGCTGCGCGCTACCCCGTTCTGGCCTTGAGCAACACCAGCACCGCGCCGCTTCCCCCCGCGTTGCGCTGTGCCTCGCAATAGGCGAGTACGTCGTCCCAGTGTGCCAGCCAGCGGCGAACCTTGCCTTTGAGCACGGGCTCGCGATTCGGCGACGACAGGCCCTTGCCGTGAATGACGCGCACGCAGCGCGAACCCCGAGCACGCGCATGCTCGAGAAAGTCAGCGAGTGCGTCGTGCGCTTCCGTCGCCGTCATGCCATGCAAGTCGATCTCGCTCTGCACGACCCAATGGCCGCGCCGTAGCTTGGTCAGCACGTCGGTGCCGAGGCCGTTGCGCAGGAAAGTCTGGTGCGCCTCGAGTTCCTGTCCGATGTCCCATGCTGCGGGTGACGGCTCGTTGCCGAACTTGCTCGCGGTCAGCGCTGCGGCTTCGTCGGCGAGGCGCTGCACGGGCCGTGTCGATGGCTTCGGTTTGAGCAGACGCGCGCGATTGGTGGGCACCAGCGGCGTGACATCGGCAAAAACCTGCTCGAGCACGACGCCGGACGTGGTGCCGACTTTCCGGGTATCGGCGTGACGCGGTTGCACCACCGCCGGGCGCGTTGGTGCCGGCTTGCGCTTGGGCGCCTGGCCAAGCAATGCCTTGAGGTCGGTGAGCTTGGCCACGCCTCGCCTGCTTCGCTGCCCGTGGAATCGACCGGTAGGCGATGGACAGCCTACGCGCTCGCTTCCAGGTAGGCTTCGGCGTCGAGCGCCGCCATGCAGCCCGTGCCGGCACTGGTGACGGCCTGACGATAGACGTGGTCGGCCACATCGCCCGCGGCGAATACCCCGGCGACGCTGGTCGCCGTGGCGTTGCCCTCGCTTCCACCCTTCACCTTGATATAGCCGTTGTTCATGGCGAGCAGTCCCTCGAATAGCTGGGTGTTCGGGGTGTGCCCGATGGCGACGAAGACGCCCTGCACCGCAAGATCCTGCCGCGCGCCGGTCTTGACGTTCTTGACGCGCGCACCGGTTACACCCGTGGCATCGCCAAGCACTTCGTCGAGCGTCTGGTCCCACTCGATGCGAACGTTGCCGCCGTCGCGGGTCTTGGCCTTGAGGCGATCGATCAGAATTGCCTCGGCGCGGAACTTGTCGCGACGATGGACGACGGTGACCTTCCTGGCAATATTGGACAGATACAGCGCTTCTTCCACTGCCGTGTTGCCGCCACCGACCACGACGACGTCCTGACCCTTGTAGAAAAAGCCATCGCAGGTCGCGCACGCGGAAACACCTTTGCCCATGAACGCCTCTTCCGACGGGAGTCCAAGGTAGCGCGCCGACGCGCCAGTGGCGATGACGAGCGCATCACAGGTGTATTCACCCGAATCGCCGATGAGCCGCAGCGGTCGCTCGTCCAGTTTCACCGCATTGATGTGATCGAAGATGATCTCGGTCTCGAACCGTTCCGCATGCTTCTGGAAACGTGCCATGAGATCGGGTCCCTGGACCCCGTCGTCGTCGGCGGGCCAGTTGTCGACGTCGGTCGTGGTCATCAATTGGCCGCCTTGCGCGAGACCGGTGATCAACACCGGTTTGAGGTTCGCGCGTGCGGCGTATACTGCTGCGGTGTATCCGGCGGGGCCGGATCCCAGGATGAGCAGGCGGGCGTGCTTGGCGGGCATGGTCTAGTCGAGAGAGTTTGTTGTTGCGGACGTAACGCGTCCGATATCGCGTCCGATTCTAACCGATGTGGGGTCCCTTCCCTGGAGAGCAAGGCGGGAGACTTCGGGCATCCGGCCAGTGTATAATGTGCAGCGTGAGGTTCGCTCCACAAAGCAATGATTTTCAATAGTAAAAAACACGCAAGAAACCGTTCCCTTGCACCTGAGGAGCCGCGGCTTTCACCACGCCTGGCGGCGTTGGTGCGCGAGTCCTGGTGGCTGTTGGTCGTCGCCGGATTCGCCTACCTCGCACTCATTCTGGCGACCTATCAAAAAGCCGATCCGGGCTGGTCGTTTTCTGGCGCCGGCGATCCAGTTCGCAACCGCGGAGGTGTGGTCGGTGCATGGGTGGCCGACCTGCTGCTGTACGTGTTCGGAGCTTCGGCGTGGTGGTGGGTCTTTGCGGGCGTCGCACTCGTGGTGGCGGGCTACCGGCATTTGACTCGCCACGATGTGGAGGGCTATCACCCGTGGCTCGCCATCCCCGGATTCTTCCTGCTGTTGCTTTCCAGCTCAGCGCTTGAAGCGCTGCGCCTGTATCGCCTGCCCATCGCATTGCCAACTACGGCGGGTGGCGCACTTGGCGAACTTATCAGCAAGTCGCTCGCGCATGCTCTCGGATTCAACGGTGCCACGTTACTGCTGATCGCGTTGTTCGCCGTCGGCTGGTCGCTGTTCACCGGGATGTCGTGGCTGAAATTGATGGAGCGGTTGGGCCGCGGGGTCGAAACGGCGATTGCCTGGGTCCGGCACTGGCGCGAAGCGCGCCGCGATCGCCAGCTTGGCGCGGTGGCGACCGAAGAACGTGAACAATTCGTGGAAGCGGCGCGAGTGATCGTCGAAGACCGCGAGCCTGTGCTCGTCGTGCCGCCGCCCGTCGAGGTGCCGCGCTCGGAGCGCGTCGTCAAGGAAAAGCAGAAGCCGCTGTTCCACGACATGCCTGATTCGCCGTTGCCGCCGCTGGCGCTGCTGGAAGACGCGCCGTCCGCGCAGGAGCAGGTCAGTGCCGAGACGCTCGAATTCACCTCGCGCCTGATCGAGCGCAAGCTCGCCGATTTCGGCGTGTCGGTCAAGGTTCTTGCGGCCTACCCAGGACCGGTGATCACGCGTTTCGAAATTGAACCCGCGGTCGGCGTAAAGGGCGCGCAGATCGTCAACCTCATGAAGGACCTGGCACGGGCGCTGTCCGTCGTCAGCATCCGCGTGGTCGAGACCATTCCTGGCAAATCGTGCATGGGTCTCGAACTGCCGAATCCGCGCCGCCAGGTCGTGCGCCTGGTCGAGCTGCTGTCGTCGTCGACGTACAACGACACGGCGAGCCCGCTGTCGCTCGCATTGGGCAAGGACATCGCCGGCAAGCCGGTGATCGTCGATCTGGGGCGCATGCCGCATCTGCTGGTGGCCGGCACGACGGGTTCGGGCAAGTCGGTCGCGGTCAACGCGATGATCCTGTCGCTGCTCTACAAGGCCGAGCCGCGGCAGGTGCGCCTGATCCTCATCGATCCGAAGATGCTCGAGTTGTCGGTATACGAAGGTATTCCGCATCTGCTGGCACCGGTCGTTACCGATATGAAGCTGGCGGCCAACGCGCTCAACTGGGGTGTGGCTGAGATGGAACGCCGGTATCGGCTGATGTCGACGCTGGGAGTGCGCAATCTCGCGGGGTACAACGCCCGCGTCATCGAGGCGAAGAAGGCCGGCAAGGCACTGACCAATCCGTTCTCGCTCACACCCGACGCCCCGGAGCCGATCGAGGAAATGCCGCTGATCGTCATCGTCATCGACGAATTGGCGGATCTGATGATGGTCACCGGCAAGAAAATCGAGGAACTCATCGCCCGCATTGCGCAGAAAGCGCGAGCGTCCGGCATCTATCTGATTCTCGCGACGCAGCGACCGTCGGTCGACGTGATCACGGGCTTGATCAAAGCCAATATTCCGTCGCGCATTGCTTTCCAGGTCGCGAGCAAGGTCGATTCGCGCACCATCCTCGATCAGATGGGCGCGGAGGCCCTGCTGGGGCAAGGTGACATGCTCTATCTGCCGCCCGGGTCCGGTTTGCCGCAACGCGTCCACGGTGCCTTTGTGTCGGATGCGGAGGTGCATCGGGTCGTCGAGCATTTGAAGGCACAAGGTGGGCCGCAATACCTCGAAGGCATTCTCGATGGCGTCGGCAACGGCGGCGGTGACGAGAGCCTCAACATGGAAGGCGGTGACGCCGAAGCTGATCCGATGTACGACCAGGCCGTCGCTGTGGTGCTGAAGACGCGCCGTCCTTCGATCTCGCTGGTGCAGCGTCACCTGCGCATCGGCTACAACCGGGCCGCACGCCTGATCGAACAGATGGAGCGCGCTGGGCTTGTGTCGCAGATGCAGACCAATGGCAATCGGGAAGTTCTCGTTCCCGCGGGTAAGGAATGAGCGCTGCGGGCACAGCCGAGACCCGAAGGGCCGGCGCGGCGCGATTGAACGCGGCCGACGCGCAGTTTATTGTTCTGCGTGGTGGGCACAAGGAGGCCGCTAGCGTGCGCGGCCGTGTATTTCTGCTCGTACTCTGCGCCTTCGCGACGATTGCCGATGCTGCCACGCTGGCCCGCCTGCGCGCATTCGTGCGCGAAACGCAGACGATGCATGCGAACTTCACTCAGGTTGTCTATGACGGCAATGGCCGCCAGGTGGCGCAGGCCAGTGGTGAATTTTCCATCGCGCGCCCGGGTCGATTTCGGTGGGTGGTGGAAAAGCCGTACAAGCAGCTGCTGGTCGGCGACGGCGATCGTGTATGGATCTACGATCAGGACCTCAATCAAGTCGTCAGTCGCAAAAGCGACCGCGCACTCGGCAACACGCCGGCAGCGCTACTTTCCGGTCGCGAGGAAGTCGAGGCTGCATTCGAATGGAAGGATCTTCCGATTGCAGACGGCCTTGAATGGCTGGGCGCGACGCCGAAGGACAAGGAGTCCGCGTTTCGGGAACTGCGTCTCGGTTTCGATGCGACCGGGCTGGTGGCGATGGAATTACTCGACAACTTTGGCCAACGCACAGTGATCCGCATGTCCAAACTCGAGCGCAACCCCAAACTCAGTCCGGAACTGTTTCGCTTCACGCCGCCCGCCGGTGCCGATGTCGTCACCGACTGACCTGTTCACCGTCGCCAATCCGGCGACGCCGCTTGCCGAGCGCCTGCGACCGAAATCGATCGAAGAAGTCATCGGGCAACGTCACTTGCTCGATCCGGGCAAGCCCCTGGCTGTCGCCTTCGCATCGAAAAAGCCGCATTCGATGATCCTGTGGGGGCCGCCGGGCGTCGGCAAAACCACGCTTGCGCGGCTGATGGCGGACGCCTTTAACGCCGACTTCATCGCCATCTCCGCGGTCCTGGCCGGGGTCAAGGATATCCGCGACGCGGTAGCGCAAGCCGAGGCCGCCCTCGCGCAATCGGGCCGGCACACGATCCTCTTCGTCGATGAGGTGCACCGTTTCAACAAGGCGCAGCAGGACGCCTTCCTGCCGTTTGTCGAACGCGGGTTGATCACGTTCATTGGCGCCACGACGGAGAATCCTTCCTTCGAGGTCAATAACGCGCTGTTGTCCCGCGCGACCGTGTATGTGCTCGAGGCGCTCAAACCCGAGGAACTTGCGCAATTGCTCGATCGTGCGTTGAACGCCGCCATGACAGGGGTAACGCTTGCTGCGCCGGCGCGCGAGGCGTTGATCGGCTATGCCGATGGCGACGGACGCCGGCTGATCAATCTGGCGGAGCAGTTGGCGATCGCGGCGGGCGAGGCGGGCAAGCGCGAACTCGACCTTGCATTTGTCGAAACGACCATCGCACGCTCACTGCGGCTGTTCGACAAGGGCGGCGAAGCGTTCTACGACCAGATCTCCGCGTTGCATAAGTCCGTGCGCGGCACGGATCCGGACGCCGCGCTGTACTGGATGTGCCGCATGCTCGACGGCGGCGCGGATCCGCTGTACGTCGGACGGCGCATGATCCGCATGGCGACCGAGGACATCGGGCTGGCGGACCCGCGTGCGTTGCAACTCGTGCTCGACGCCGTGGCGACCTATGAGCGTCTGGGCACACCCGAAGGCGAGTTGGCGCTGGCCGAGGCCGTGATCTATCTGGCCTGCGCGGCCAAGAGCAACGCGGTGTATGTGGCGTATAACGCCGCCCGCGCGCTCATCGCCGACGACGGCTCGAGACCGGTGCCGATGCGTCTGCGCAACGCGCCGACCAAGCTCATGAAGGGCCTTGGCTATGGCAAGGGCTACCGTTATGCGCACGACGAGCCCGATGCGTATGCAGCCGGCGAGCACTATCTGCCCGACGGCATGCCACCGACCCGGTTTTACGAACCCACCGAACGCGGACTGGAAGCGAAGATTCGCGAGAAGCTTGCCGCACTGCGTTCGCGCGATCGCGACGTCGAAGATTCCTAGTCCGTTGAATCACGCAGCGTCATTCCCGCGTACGCGGGAATCCATTTTGTCGATGTACAAAAATCAACATGGATCCCCGCTTTTGCGGGGATGACGATCCGATTGGGGCACGACACCGCGCGGTGCCACACGACGCAGTAGTAGGCTCTGGTAAAATTCGCGCCATGCTCGACATTCAGCTTTTGCGTAGCGATCTCGCCGGCGTGGCTGCGCGGTTGAAGACACGCGGCTATATCCTTGACACGGCCACATTCGAACAACTCGAGACCGAACGCAAGGACATCCAGACACGCACGCAAGAGCTGCAGGCGAAGCGCAATGCGGCGTCGAAGCAGATCGGTGCGGCGAAGGGGCGGGGCGAGGACACGTCGGCAGCGATGGCCGAAGTCGCGGGCCTCGGCAGTGACCTTGCCGCACTGGAGCAAGCGCTTGCGGTGGTGCAGGTAAAGCAGCGCGACCTCATGCTGGCCATGCCGAACCTCCCGCATTCAAGCGTTCCGGTAGGGCGCTCGGAAGCCGACAACGTCGAGCTGAGGCGTTGGGGCACGCCGCGAACGTTCGGCTTCGCGCCGCGCGATCATGTCGATGTGGGCGAGGCACTGGGTGGGCTCGATTTCGAAACGTCGGCCAAGCTTGCCGGCGCACGTTTCTACACGCTACGCGGCGCTGTCGCGCGCATGCATCGCGCGCTGGCGCAATTGATGCTCGACACGCATACGAGCGAACACGGATATACCGAATGCTATGTTCCTTACATCGTCAACGCCGCGACGATGACCGGAACGGGGCAGCTGCCCAAGTTCGAGGATGACCTGTTCTGGGTGACTCGCGGGGGCGCTCCCGACGAAGCGCGGATGTATCTCATTCCGACTGCCGAAGTCCCGTTGACGAACATGGTGCGCGATCAGATATTGCCGGCAGACGCGTTGCCGCTCAAGGTGACAGCGCATACGCCGAGCTTCCGTTCGGAGGCTGGCAGTTACGGCAAGGACACGCGCGGCATGATCCGCGTGCATCAGTTCGACAAGGTCGAGCTCGTACAGATCGCGCATCCGGAAAAATCGTACGACGCACTCGAAGAGCTGACGGGACACGCCGAGGCAATCCTCAAGAAGCTGGAGCTGCCGTATCGTGTACTTCAGCTATGTACTGGAGACACCAGCCCGGGGTCGGCGATGACCTACGATCTCGAAGTATGGCTTCCGGGCCAGCAGAACTATCGCGAGATCTCGTCGTGCTCGAATTGCGAAGCATTCCAGGCGCGGCGCCTGCAGGCGCGCTTTCGCAACCCCCAGGGCAAGCCCGAGCTGGTACATACGCTCAACGGTTCCGGTTTGGCTGTCGGCAGGACGCTGGTCGCGGTGCTCGAGAATTACCAGCGAGCGGACGGTGGCGTGGATGTACCGGCGGTGCTGCAGCCGTACATGGGAGGCATGAAGGTCATCGCCGCATCGAATGCGAATGCCGGAGGCGGCCAGGCCGATCAAATGACGCGAGAGTAGCGGGCCCGTTCTCGCTGCTCGCGCAGGTGACGGTCGAATACCATGGCCACCGTGCGAACCAACAGTCGCCCGCGCGCAGTGACGGCGATCTCCTCTGACCCCAGTTCGATCAGACCGTCGTTCGCCAGCGGTTTGAGCGCCTCGAGTTCCGTTGCGAAGTAATCGCGGAACGCGATGTTGTGTCGCGCTTCGAAGTGCTGGAACGAGGTCGTGAATCCGCACATCAATTCCTGGATGACCTCGCGTCGCAGCATGTCGTCTGCCGAGAGCTGCCAGCCGCGAAAGCCGGGTAGTGTATCGTCGTCGAGCCGTGCGTAGTATTCATCCAGCGTGCGCACGTTCTGGCTGTAGGTGGATCCCACCTTGCTGATCGCCGAGATCCCCAAGGCCAGAAGATCGCAGTCGGCATGAGTTGAGTAGCCCTGGAAGTTCCGGTGCAGCTTGCCTTCGCGTTGCGCGACGGCGAGCTCGTCGTCAGGGCGTGCGAAATGATCCATGCCCACGTAGACATAGCCGGCATCCGTCAGCTTTGCAATCGCGAGCTCGAGGATTGCTAGCTTGGTTTCGGGCAACGGCAACTCGGCCTCGCTGATGCGCCGTTGTGGCTTGAAAAGGTGCGGCACGTGGGCGTAACTGTAGAGCGCGATCCGATCCGGCGCGCCGCGCAGCACCTTGTTCAGTGTGGCGTCGAAGCCGCTTAACGTCTGCCGCGGAAGGCCATAGATCAGATCGACGTTGAGCGACCGGAATCCGTTGGCGCGCGCAGCTTCCAGCACGGCTATTGTCTCGGCTTCGCTTTGGATCCGGTTTACCGCCAATTGCACGGCAGAATCGAAGTCCTGCACACCGACGCTCATGCGATTGAAGCCGAGTTTGGCGAGCAGTGCCACCGTCGCCGCGTCGACGTTGCGCGGGTCGATTTCGATCGAGCATTCGGCGTCAGGCGAAAATGTAAAGTGGTCACGCAGTACGTGCATCAACGACGTCATTTCCTCGGTCGAGAGAAACGTCGGCGTGCCTCCGCCCCAATGCAATTGGGTAACCGGAGAGGCCACATCGAACAGACCGGCCACAATACCGATCTCCTTGGCGAGATAGCGGATGTATTTCGCCGAGCGCCCATGGTCTCCCGTCGTGACCTTGTTGCAGGCGCAGTAGTAACAGATGGTGTTGCAAAAGGGCAGGTGCACATAGAGGGACAGCGGCTGCGTGGCAGCTCCGACGCTGCGCGACAGCAACGCATTGACCAACTGCTCCGAACGGAATGCATCGGAAAAGCGATCGGCTGTCGGGTACGACGTGTACCTTGGCCCGAAGCCGTCGTATTTGCGAATCAGGCTCGGGTCGAACGATACGGTCGTGGCGGCCGCTACCTGCGTTGTGGGCTGAATTGCCATCTGATCAGATTGCCAGCCCACGGCGCCGCCAGCTTTGAGCCAGGTCAATGTGCTGATCGGTTGTGGCCCAGCCGCCCCGATTGGCGCCGCGATGGGCGACGCGAATCCCCGTCCCGTGGCTCGCGTCGCGGCCGCCTAAGCCGACTCGCCTCGCGGTCTCCTTGTGCCGGAACGCGAGATTGGTCTCAAGTGTCGGCCGCCTGCGCCGACTCGCCTTGCCGTCGATCCCCACGCTGTGCGCGGGGCCCCTCGCCGGGTGGCTCGCGTCGCTAGCGCATATTCCCGGTGTGCCCGAGGGAGTAGCGGCCGGGCTGCGGCCAGACCGTGAGCCCGTGCGGTTCCTTGCCCACCGGAATGGTCTTCACTTCGCCGCTGGTCGTATCGATCGCGTAGACCACATTGTCGTAGCGCCCCGATAGCCACAGGTATCTGCCGTCGGCGCTCACGTTGCCCATATCGGGGCTGCCGCCGCCGGGAATAGGCCACGTCACATCGATCTTGCGCGTCGCGAAATCGAGAACCGACACACTGCCTTTACCCTTGGGGAGTCCGTGGATCTTGTTGGATCCCCGATTGGCGATGTAAAGTTTTTTGCCGTCGCGACTCGGGTAGAGGCCGTGCGTGCCGACGCCCGTAGGAATGAACTCGACCTGCCGGAAAGTCGCGCCGTCGACGACGTACACGCCGTTGGACATCATGTCGGCAACGAAATAGAGCGCGCCATCCGGTGACGCACGAATATCCTGCGGCATGCCTTTCCACGTGGTGCAGATCACTTCGTCGCGGCCATCGAATCCCTTGACGATCTTGGTCGGCAGTCCGGGCTTGATCAGCTGCATGTACTGCAGGACCTTGCGTTCGACCAGATCGATCTTCACGACGCCGCCGCTGAATTCGCAGGTGAATATGGCGTAGCGGCCGTCGATCGAGAAGTCCGCGTGATTGATGCCCGCGCAGCGCGGCGTCGCGATCGAATATTGCAGCTTCATGGTATGCGGATCGCGAAAGTCGAGACGCTTCAACGCCTCGGCGACGATGATCGCGGACTTGCCGTCAGGCGAGAAATACATGTTGTACGGATCGTCGACCGGCAGCGGTGTGCCGGGTTTGCCCGTTTTCGGGTCGACCGGCGTAAGGCTGCCATCGGTGCGGCCCTCGGCATTGTTGGCGACGAACAAGGTCTTGAGATCCCAGGATGGCACCACGTGCTGTGGATTGATGCCGACCTTGAACTTGTCCACGACTTTGAACGTCGCAGGATCGATCACGTAGACCTCGTTGGACTGCAGGTTCGGCACATATACGCGTACCAGATCGCCGCTGACGGTTGGACTGAAACGGCCAGCGACAGTCTCGCCATAAAGATTCTTCGCATCGGCTACGGGCGGCATGCCCGGGACGGTGTTGACAGCTGGCGCAGCAGGCGCAACGGACGGGACACTCTGCGCGTGGCACGATGCGCCGAGCAACAGACCGAGGAGCCCAGCAAGCGATGAAAGCAAGAAATAATGGAGTTGCAGTTTCACAAATGTTCCTGAATTGGCGTTGAGTTCGACGGGGTTGATAAGACTCAGGTGCGTCGGTGTGGGCTGTCGTCAGCGACGAGCCGTGGCGACGTTGATTGCGGCAACTGTTTGCGCGACGATGGCATCGACCCCGAGTTGCCCCAGTTCCGCGCTAGCCCGGCGGGGATCACCGTAGATGCCGGCTGCGACATCGGGTTTGGACGAGAGCTGTTCCATGCGAACCAGACGCGGATCGATGGCGAGCGCAAGCGACGTATCCGCCAGTCCGGCGTGCGTGCCGATCTCTGCGTCGGAAAAGCCGCGGCTCTTCAATTGCTGGGGAAACGTGGTTGCGGCCGCCCGGTAATACTCGGCGACGGCATGCACGCGAACCGGCGTGTTCCGCCACTCGCGGTCGAGCCGGTCCGCGACCGCCTTCTCGCTGCGCTGATAGTCGCCGTGATCGCCAAGAAACACGATGTCCCGGAAACCGTGTGCCTTGAAACTGCGTGCAGCGGATTCAAGCATCTGCTCGAACGTAGCGGTGGAAACCGTGATCGTTCCAGGGAAACGCATGTGCGCGGTCGGAGGTTGGATGGACCCTTCAGGGGCATAGGCGATCACGGGTGCGACCAGTGCATTGCCGAGCGTGCGCGCGATTTTTTCGGAAAGCGCCTTGACACGTACGTTGTGCTTGCCCAGGACCATGTGCGGTCCGTTCTGCTCGGTGCCCCCGATGGGAACGATGATCGTCGTCTTGCCGCCGCTGATCTGACTGCGCAGCTCGGTCCACGTCAGCTCGTCGAGAAACACCGGGCCCTGAGGCTGGCCCCACGCACCGGATACAGCGAACAGCATCAGACCGGCAATCCAAGACCACGCCCGCGAATTCATGCCGCGATTCTATGCGATCGCCCACGGCGCGCCAATCGAAAGTGCCGAGCGATCGAACAGATCGTCGGCGTGCGGAACACCTTACTTCCTGCCGAGCGAGGGTTCTTCGACGCGGCTGGGCGGAGCATCGCGGGACGCCGAGTACATGCGCAGTCGCGGTCGTAGCGAAGGCTGATGTGCCAGCAGGATGTCGTAGTAGGCACGGACACGCTCGACAAAGGCAACAGGCATTCCGCCACGGGCGTAACCGTATTTCGCATCTTCATAGTATTCGGGCAGCGCAAGCAGCGGCAGCGCTTTGCTGACGGTCTTCCATGAATCGGGACTCGACTTCTGTTTTTGGGCGAGGATTCTCGCGTCTTCGAGGTGCGCGATCCCGATGTTGTAGGCCGCCAATGCAAGCCAGGTCCTGTCGGGTTCGACGATCCGCCGGGGAAGTTTGTCCTTGAGATCGCGCAGGTACTTTGCGGCCGCAAGCACACCCGCCTGTGGATCCAGGCGATCGACGACGCCAAGATGTCGCGCGGTATCTTCGGTCAACTGCATCAGCCCGCGGACACCGGTCTCACTCGTCGCCTGCGTGTCCCATTGCGACTCCTGGTAGGCGAGCGCGGCAAGCAGGCGCCATTCGATGCCCGTCACCTCCTGAGCGTTCTGGAACAGCGGACGATACTGGGGAAGCAGCGATTTCATTCGTTCCTGAAAGACGCCGGCGTCCAGGCGCGGCATCTGGGCATAGGTGAAATAGCGCTCGATCAGGCGCTGCAGCGTGCCATCCCGTTTCAGATCAGCAAAGAACGCATTGACCTGGTCTCGCAATTGCGCTTGCATGGGCGGGAATACCCAGACCAGTTCCTGTTTTCTGGCGACGGCAAAGGCGCGTTCGAAATTGAGATAGACGTTGCGCAAGGCCTCCGCCTCGTTGGATGCGACGATGGCGTAGTCGATGGTGCCGTCCGAAACCTGCTTGATCAGCGCCGCTGTCGACGCCAGGGCGAGCGGTTGCCACAGCACTTCGCGGTGCTCGGCGCGCACCTTCTCCAGAGCACTCTCGAGGGCAGTGCCTTCCAGAATGGCGACGCTCGATCCGGCGAGGTCTGCCCACGATAGAGGCCGGAAACTGTTGGTATTGTGGATCAGGACCAGTTCGACCGCGTAGTAGCCCGAGGAGTAGAGCAGCGTGGACTCGGACGAAGTGCCGGCGCCTTCATCCGGTCGGTACATTGCACCCGCACCGAAGCTCGCACCGATGTCGCTTGCCGCCAGTTTCGCGCCAGGATTGGTCGCCGCGACCACTTTGAGAACGAGGTTGTGTCGATTGGCGAACAGGTGCGCCAGGTCGTAGTCGAAGCCAGCACTTTGTGCGTCAGGTCCCACAAACCATGTCGCAGGACCGGGACGCAACAGTGCTACGAGGTCATTCGTCGGTGGCGGCGGCGGTGACGGCGTGGGGCCGCACGCCGTCACGGCCACAACGCCGGCGATGCAACACTGCAGGATGCGTCGCTTCAACTCTCCGGCACTCCGCTCGCCTCCGTGTGAAGTATAGCCGGCGTGAACAGCATCGATGCACGCCGCACGTCCGCCGTTGCTTGCCGCCTGGGCGCCCTTCGCCGATAATGACGCGGTCCGCGAAGTTATCGTGGCAACGTTCAACGGCGGGCCGCCCCGCATTGCTTGGTGGCAAACCTGGTCAGGTCCGGAAGGAAGCAGCCATAGTCATTCTCCGCAAGTGCCGGGATCACGGCTCGCCTCCCATTCTCTGTTCGCTATTTCGACCGCATGCTTTGTTACTCGTCCGCCGCAGACCCTTGTGTACATTTCAGGTACACGGCGGCCCTGCGGCGGTCTCGCGCCTCGCCTGCAGCCGAAATAGCGGCAGATAATCACTGCCTTCAGCCACAAATAGCGCGTAGTACGATCGCTTCGGCAGAACACGTCGTCATTTTCTTATGAGTTATCAAGTTCTCGCCCGCAAGTGGCGGCCGAAGACGTTCGCCGAGCTGTATGGCCAGGAACACGTCGTCAAGGCGCTTGGCAGCGCGCTTTCCACCGGGCGCCTGCACCATGCTTATCTGCTGACCGGAACGCGAGGTGTGGGCAAGACGACGATCGCGCGTATTCTGGCCAAGAGTCTGAATTGCGTCTTGGGCGTCACGGCGACCCCATGTGGCGTGTGCCCTGCATGTACCGACATCGATGCCGGTCGCTTTGTCGACCTGCTCGAGCTCGATGCCGCGTCGAATACCGGCATCGACAACATGCGTGAAATACTGGACAACGCACGTTATGCGCCGACCGTGGGTCGCTACAAGGTCTACCTCATCGACGAAGTACACATGCTTTCGAAGGCGGCGTTCAACTCGATGCTGAAGACGCTCGAGGAGCCACCCGAACACGTCAAATTCGTTCTGGCGACGACCGATCCGCAGAAAATCCCGGTGACGGTATTGTCGCGCTGCCTGCAGTTCAATCTCAAGGCGATGGCTCCAGCGACGATTGTCGCCCGGGTCTCGGAAATACTCACCGCTGAAGGCATTGCGTTCGATGACGCGGCGCTGATGCAGATCGCGCGTGCCGCTCGCGGCTCGATGCGCGACGCGCTGTCGGTGCTGGATCAGGCCATCGCGCATGGAGCGGGTGAGGTACGCTCCGACGCAGTGCGCGCCATGCTTGGCGCGGTCGAGACCGAACACATCTACCGCATCGCCGATGCCTTGCTCGACGCCGATGGTCCCGCGTTGCTCACGGAGGCGACTGCGCTGACCGCACGCAGCCTTTCGCTGTCCGCAGCACTCGACGAACTGGCCTCGCTGTTTCACCGGATCGCGGTCGCGCAGACCGTTCCGGAAACGGTCGAAGCGTTGCCGGATGCCACGCAGGTCAGCAAGTACGCCGCGGCGATGTCGCCTGAAGCCGTCCAGCTCGCCTACCAGATCTGCGTTCAGGGTCGTGCCGACCTGGCGCTTGCGCCAGACGAGGCCATGGGCTTCGTGATGACCCTGCTGCGCCTGCTCGCGTTCGAACCCGTGGCCGCTCCGTCCGGCAAGGTGGTGAGTGCAGGGGCTCAGCCGCGGATGGACTCGGGCAGCGCGACGGCCAGGCGCATGGCGCCACCACCCGCGTCCAATACAAGGCCCCCCATGGCGCCGGCTGCTGCCGCAGCGCCGCGCCCGGTTGCTACCGGGGACCCCACCGAGATCAACGACTGGCCGGCGTTTGTTGCCGGCATGAAACTTTCCGGCATTGCCCTCCAACTCGCGGCACAAACCGAGCTTAAAGAGGTTACGGGCAACGAAATCGTGCTGACGGTGCCTGAAACGTCGCGCCATCTGACTGACAAGACGTACGCCGACAAACTGAAGGTCGCGGTCGAAGAGGCGCTCGGAAAGCGAGTGCGCATGCGCTTCGAGTTCGGTGGCGTGTCGACGGCGACGCTTGCCGCGCAGGAAAAGCGCAAGCGCACCGAGGCCCAGGCAAGCACGGAAGCGGCATTTCGCGATGATCCATTCGTGCAGGATGTCCTGGAGCGCTTCAGCGCCAAGGTCAGGCCGGACTCGATCAAACCCAACGAGTAATTCAGAAGGAACCACGGCATGATGAAGAATCAACTCGCCGGTCTCATGAAGCAAGCCCAGGCGATGCAGGACAACATGAAAAAGGCGCAGGAGGAAATCGCCGCGATGGAGGTCGAAGGCGCAGCGGGTGGCGGCTTGGTCAAGGTGGTCATGACCGGTCGTCATGACGTCAAGCGCGTGCATATCGATGCGACATTGGTCACCGAGGACAAGGACGTCCTCGAAGATCTTGTGGCTGCGGCTGTCAACGACGCGGTGCGCAAGGTCGAAGCCGCCTCCCAGTCCAAGATGGCCGGCATGGCTGCGGGACTGCCGTTGCCGCCGGGTTTCAAGCTTCCGTTCTAGTGCAGCAGCTTGGAAACGCTGTCCCGCCTCGACGAATTGACCCAGGCCCTGCGTTGCCTCCCCGGCGTCGGACCGAAGGCGGCGCAACGCATGGCGCTGCACCTGCTGCAGCACGATCGCGATGGCGCACAGCGGCTGGGTCGGGCGCTCGAAGCGGCAACCCTGACGATCCGCCATTGCGAACGTTGCAACACCTTCACCGAAGGCGATCTTTGTACGCTGTGTCGTTCCGGCAAGCGCGATGCCACGCTGCTTTGCGTGGTTGAAACGCCAGCAGACATGCTGATGATCGAGCACACGCAAGCCTATGCGGGGCTGTATTTTGTGCTGATGGGACGGCTGTCTCCGCTCGATGGTATCGGCCCGAAGGAAATCCGGCTCGACCGCCTGATCAAGCGTGCGCTCGACGGTGAGGTGAGGGAGGTCGTGCTGGCCACCAATTTCACCAATGAAGGCGAAGCCACTGCGCATTACATCGGGGAATTGCTCGCGGCACGCGGCCTCAAGGTGACGCGACTTGCGCGCGGCGTGCCAGTGGGTGGCGAGTTGGAGTACGTCGACAGCGGGACGCTGGCGCAGGCGGTGCGGGAGCGACGTACGCTGGCGAACTGACTTGTTGCACGCCGAGCGATTCCGGGAGTAACCTGCGACAGACAGGCCACGCCGGCAACGCCGACGCGCGACACCCAAGGAGGGGACATGCTGGTCAGCGAAATCCTGCGGATCAAGGGCAGCGCCCTGTTCACCGCGTCACCGAATGGCTCCGTGCTCGATGCGGTCAAGGTCATGGCCGAACGAGATATCGGGTCTCTGGTCGTCATGGACCACGGCAAGATGGTCGGTTTGCTGACGTTTGCCGAAGTCCTCGAGGCGCTCGCCGAGCGGAAGGGCACCTTGGGCGATCTCAAGGTTGGCGAAATCCACGATGGCGATCCGCTGACTGCGACGACCGGACTCGATGTCATGGAGTTGCGTCGAAGCATGCTCGAACGTCACGCCCGCTACGTGCCCGTGGTCGACGGGCCGATGCTGCTCGGTGTCATTTCATTTCACGACGTCGCCAAGGCCGTGTACGACGAGCAGAGTTTCGAAAACCGGATGCTGAAGAGCTACATCAAGAGCGGCGTGGAAGAGTAGGCACCGCGCGCGAATGAATTCGCGCCAACCGCGATAGATACGGCTTGTTTGTTTGTCGCCCCGGCGGAGGCCGGGGCCCAAGTGAATTTAGTGGTCGTCGCACGGCTAATTGGATCCCGGCCTTCGCCGGGATGACGTCCAATGAGTTGGCGCTACATCAGTTCAATTGCCGGAACCCTGATCCTGTTCAGGCGCGGCCGAGAAGGAACACCGCGGGACGCTTGGCGAGTGCAGGACGCGCCATTCTGCGCCACGCCGCAACGGTCGCGCTGATCACCTGTTCCGAAGGCAGCGTCAGATCGACAGCCACACAAAGCTGTGTCGCCGCTCGACACCCGCCAAGCAGCGCGTCGACCATCGCCTCGTTGCGATAGGGCGTCTCGATGAAGATCTGGGTCGCGCCGGTGCGCGCGACTGCTTCGTCGAGGACCTTGATGGTGCTCAACCGTGCGTCGGCCTTCGCCGAAAGATAGCCATGAAACGCAAATGCCTGGCCGTTGAGCCCCGATGCCATCAAGGCGAGCACGATCGCTGAAGGACCGGCCAATGGCGTGACCCTGATGCCTGCACGATGTGCGGCGGCGACCAGCAGCGCGCCAGGATCGGCGATACCGGGACATCCGGCGTCGGAAACGAGCCCGAGATCGTGGCCGGCCAGAGCTGGTTCCAACAGCGTCGTGACGTGTTCCGGCGGCGTGTGCTCGGACAGCTCGGCAATGGCGATCGACTGCAGCGGCAGCTGCAGTGGGAGCGACTTGAGGAACTGGCGTGCTACCTTGGGCGTCTCGGCGACGAAGTGCCGCAACCCGAGTGCGACGGCGATCGTTTCCTGCGGCAATACACTCGTTGGTGGGACCAGTCCGAGCGTATTCGGAATGACGTACAACCGACCCGGAGGTGCTTTTGTCATCGCTCATCGCTCACAGGACGTGCACGCCTTCGGCGAGCAGCATGTCGGTCAGCTTGATCAGGGGCAAGCCGATCAGGGCGGTAGGGTCGTCGCTCGCAACTCGCGTGAACAGGGTGATGCCCAGCGTCTCGACGCGAACCGCGCCGGCGCAATCCAGCGGATCGTCGCGGTCGATATAGGACTGCAGCGCCGCGTCATCGAGCGTACGGAAGGTGCTGACGACATCCACCAACGCGGTTTGCAGGCGGGACGTGGCGGCATTGAGCAATGCGAGCGCCGTGTGGAACACGATGGTGCGGCCGCGCATTGCGCGCAGCATCTCCAGCGCGTGCAGACGATCGCGCGGTTTGCCGATGGCGTTGCCGCCGCATTCCGCGACCTGATCGGAACCGATGATCAGGCTGCCCGGATGCGCAGCCGCAACTGCGCGGGCCTTGGCCTCGGCCAGGCGCACGGCAAGCACGGCGGGAGCTTCGCCCGGCAGGGATGACTCGTCGATCCCGGGCAAGGAGACCACAAATGGCAGCCCGAGTCGCTCCAGGAGTTCCTTGCGGTAACGTGAACTGGACGCGAGGACCAGCGTCGAAGTTGTTGTTTTCACAGTTTTCTTTGACAGTACGTGCGTGAGGCGCTATTATGCTACGTTTAACTGGCCGCAGCAGATCGGGTCGCTGACGGGGAGCGAAGGTTGAAGCGTCACGCAGGCAAGCAGGCGCCGACGCGCTTCGATGCGCTGAAACTGGCCGAACGTGGCGAAAGCATCGCGGGTGAGGTCGAGACAAGCCGACTGCCTCGCCTTGCGGATCGCGCAGTAAAGCCATCGGACGCGGACGAGGCTCGCATCCGATGGAGCATCGCCGGCGGCCGCGACCCGCAAGGACGTCCCGCGTTGACCGTGGTTCTAGCGGGCCAGATGTTTGTTTCCTGCCAGCGTTGCTTGCGGCCTATGGCGGTGCCCGTGTCGCAGCAAACCGAGTTGTTGTTGGCGCGCAATGAGGCGGAACTTGCGCGACTGGATGCTGATGAGCAGGAAGTGATTCTGGCCGCCGCGCCGCTCGATGCGCTGACGCTGGTGGAGGACGAATTGCTGCTGTCGCTGCCGTTTGCGCCGTGTCACGAGAAGGGTGCGTGCATGGCGGCGACAACGCCTAAATCTACACCGCTGGTTGCGCCGTCGCCGTTCGCGCCGCTTGCGGGTTTGAAGACCGGATCGCGCTCGCGGAACTAGTGCGTATCACATTGTATGAGTCGATCAATCCAGGAGTAACTGAACATGGCTGTCCAGCAAAACAAGAAGTCGCCCTCCAAGCGCGGCATGCATCGCGCCCATAGCTTTCTGACCAATCCACCGCTTGGCGTGGAGCCGGTCAGTGGCGAGGCCCATCTGCGCCATCACGTCAGCCCGAGCGGCTATTACCGCGGCAAGAAGGTCGTCAAAACCAAGTCGGACGAATAAGCAGGCGAACAAGCACTGTGCGCGCCGGGCGAACGCGATGCCGTTTTCGCCAATCGACGCGCCAGTCTACCTAGCGGCCGGGATCCTCACGTGCCAGGCCATCCGACAGCGTTGTCCGAGGCTGGCCCAGACACTCCGATGTCGGTAACGATCGCCGTCGATGCGATGGGGGGTGACCACGGCCCGCGGGTAACGGTTGCGGCATCGCTGCGATTCCTGGAGGAGACGCCGGACGCAGCAATCATTCTCGTCGGCCTCGAGCGCGAGGTCAGCGCGGTACTGGCGTCGACGCGTTCGACCGCAAAGGATCGCATCTCGGTGCGTCCTGCCAGCGAAGTCGTCGAGATGCATGAGCCGCCGGCTGATGCGCTCCGACGCAAGAAGGATTCGTCGATGCGCGTGGCGATCAACCTGGTCAAGGACGGCAGCGCGCAGGCATGCATCTCGGCCGGCAACACCGGCGCATTGATGGCGATTTCGCGCTTTGTGCTGAAAACCTTGCCAGGTATCGACCGGCCGGCGATTGCCTCGCAATTGCCGACTCGCACCGGGTCGACCACCGCGCTCGATCTCGGGGCGAATGTCAATTGCACCGCCGAACAGTTGGTGCAATTTGCGGTGATGGGCAGCGCGCTGGTGTCGGCCATCGACGGCATCGATCGCCCGAGTGTGGGGCTGCTCAATATCGGCGAGGAAGACATCAAGGGTAATGATGTCGTCAAGCAGGCGGGCGAGCTGCTGAAGACGTCCGGACTCAATTTCTATGGCAACGTCGAGGGCGACGACCTCTACAAGGGCACGACGCACGTCGTCGTGTGCGATGGATTCGTGGGCAATGTCGCGCTGAAAACCTCGGAAGGATTGGCCAAGATGCTGGCTGACTTTCTGCGCGAGGAATTCACCCGCAATGCATTCCGCAAGACGCTGGCCGTGTTTGCGTTGCCGATCCTGAATTCCTTTCGGCGGCGTGTCGATCCGCGCCGTTACAACGGCGCGACGCTCATCGGCCTCAAAGGCATTGTCGTGAAAAGCCATGGCGGCGCCGATGCACTGGCGTTTCGGTACGCGTTGAAGAAAGCCTATGCCGAGGCAGCGCAAGGCGTGCTCGAGCGCATCACGATGCGCCTTGCGGTCATGCCGGTGCCAACTCCTGCGCCAGCGTTGGCGAATGGCACCGGAACGGTCGATGTATAGCCGCATTGCCGGTACCGGCGGCTATCTTCCGGCCAGGATTCTGACCAACGCCGAGTTGGCGACGCGCATCGATACCAGCGATGAATGGGTGCGCGCACGCACGGGCATCTGCGAGCGGCGCGTTGCCGCCGCGGACGAACAGACCAGCGATCTGGCGCTCGCCGCGGCACGAGGCGCCCTGGCTGCGGCCGGCATCGCGCCGTCCGATGTGGACCTCATCGTCGTGGCGACGACCACGCCCGACATGATCTTCCCGTCCACCGCGTGTATTCTGCAATCGAAGCTCGGCGCACGAAATGGCCCGGCGTTCGACGTGCAGGCGGTGTGCAGCGGATTTGTGTACGCGCTCAGCATCGCCGACGCAATGGTCAAAAGCGGTGCCGTGCGCAATGCCCTCGTCGTCGGCGCCGAAATCTATTCACGCATTCTCGACTGGAACGATCGGGGCACCTGCGTATTGTTCGGTGACGGTGCCGGTGCTGTGGTGCTGGTGCCGAGCGCGACTCCCGGCATCCTGTCCGCGCATTTGCATGCCGATGGACACTACCGCGACATCCTGAGCGTGCCGGGCACGGTGGCCAACGGAGTCGTCAGTGGGCGGCCATTCCTGCACATGGATGGGACGGCCGTGTTCAAGTTTGCGGTGAAAGTGCTCGCGGAAGTCGCGCAGGAGGCGCTCGCTGCAAACAAACTCCCTGCGAGCGCGATCGACTGGCTGATACCGCATCAGGCTAATGTGCGCATCATGGATGCCACGGTGAAAAAACTCGGGCTGCCGCCGGAACGCATGGTATCGACGGTGGCCAAGCACGCCAACACGTCGGCGGCATCGATTCCGTTGGCACTCGACGTCGCGGTGCGCGATGGCCGCATCCGTCCGGGCCACCATGTCATGCTCGTCGGTGTCGGCGGCGGTTTCACCTGGGGTTCGGTGTTGCTACGATGGTGATACGAAGATGAGCACGCACACGTCAAATCGGGATCGAACGCTATGAAGCTTGCGATGGCATTTCCAGGGCAAGGCTCGCAGTCGGTCGGCATGCTGGCTGCCTATGACGCGTATCCAATGGTACGCCAGACATTGACCGAAGCAGGCACGGTGCTCGGTCAGGATTTGTGGGCGCTTGCGGCCGATGGTCCGGTCGAGCAACTGAACCAGACCGTCAACACGCAGCCGCTGATGCTGGCGGCCGACGTCGCGGTGTATCGCGCCTGGCGTGACGCAGGTGGCGTGTCACCGGCGATCGTTGCGGGGCACAGTCTTGGTGAATACGCGGCACTGGTCGCAGCCGGCGCGATGCAGCTTGCGGACGCTCTGCCGCTGGTCCGGTTCCGCGCGCAAGCGATGCAGGAAGCGGTTCCCGCAGGTGTTGGTGCCATGGCGGCCATCATGGGCATCGACGACGCCGGCATCGCCGCGGCATGCGCAGAAGCCGCTCAAGGGCAGGTCGTCGAACCCGTCAATTTCAATGCGCCGGGGCAGATCGTGATCGCCGGGCATCGTGAGGCGGTCGAGCGCGCCATCGTGACCGCCAAGGCCAAGGGCGCCAAGCGTGGTGTCCTCTTGCCCGTCAGTGCCCCATTTCACAGTTCGCTACTGCGACCGGCGGCGGAGCGGCTTGCTGCTTATCTGGTGAACGTTGCGGTGGTGGCGCCGACGATACCGGTGATCCACAACGTCGACGCCGGCATTGCACGGGATCCCGCAGCCGTCCGCGCAGCGCTCGCGAAGCAGGCGGCAAGTCCGGTGCGCTGGGTCGAGACGGTCCAGGCGTTCATGGCGGCCGGCGTCACGCATGTGCTCGAATGCGGACCCGGTCAGGTATTGACGGGACTGTGCAAGCGCATTGCACCAGACCTCGCGGTGATGCCGATGAATGATGGCGCCGCGATCGAGGCCGCGTTGGCCGCTACCCGCGCCTAGGAGATGGCAATGGCCGATGCAAAGGTGGCACTGGTCACAGGCGCGACGCGCGGGATCGGCAAGGCGATCGCCGAAGCGTTGGCACGCCAGGGCATGACGGTCGTTGGCACCGCAACGACCGACGCCGGCGCCGCAGCCATCGATGCCGACTTGAAGCAGCTCGGCAACGCCGGTGCGGGCATCCGTCTCAATGTTACCGATGGCGCCGCGGTCGATGCGGCCATCGCGGACATCCAGAAACGATTCGGTGAAGTGAGCGTCCTGGTCAACAATGCAGGTATCACGCGCGACAACCTGCTCGTGCGGATGAAAGAAGAGGAGTGGGACGCCATCATGGACACCAACCTCAAGTCCGCCTACCGGCTGTCGAAAGCAGTGCTGCGCGGGATGATGAAGGCGCGGCATGGCCGGATCATCAACGTTGGATCGGTCGTCGGTGCGAGCGGCAATGCCGGGCAGGTCAACTATTCGGCCGCGAAAGCAGCGCTGGTGGGATTCACCAAGTCGCTCGCGCAGGAAGTCGGCAGCCGTGACATCACGGTGAATTGCGTCGCGCCCGGCTTCGTCGATACCGAAATGACACGCGCACTTCCCGAGACTCAGCGCAGCAAATTGCTCGAGCGCATCCCATTGGGCCGACTTGGTGCGCCAAGCGATATCGCCCATGCCGTTGCGTTTCTGGCGTCCGATGCTGCCGGGTATGTGACCGGCGCCACGTTGCATGTCAATGGCGGGATGTACATGGCGTAGCAGCGCGAGAGCCCGGCGAGGGGCCCCACGCAGCGCGTGGGGATCGACGGGGAATTGCGAGTCGCTGCCGCGGCCGACTCGTTACAAATGAGTAGACTTGATACATCCAAAGAGGCCGCCACGGCCAGGCAATCTGGTTGTCGGCTTTGGGCAATTGCCGCGTATCTGGTAAAATCCGCCGGTTCTGGACAAGTGGAAATCCCGCTGGGAGGATGGTTATGGAAAATGTAGAGCAGCGAGTCAAGAAGATTGTCGCCGAGCAACTCGGCGTGAACGAAGCCGAGATCAAGAACGAGTCGTCGTTCGTCGACGACCTGGGCGCGGACTCGCTGGACACGGTTGAGCTGGTGATGGCACTCGAAGAGGAATTCGAAACCGAGATTCCCGACGAAGACGCGGAAAAAATCACCACGGTGCAGCAGGCAGTGGACTACGTTGGTTCGCATCTGAAGAAGTAAAGTGGCACGCCGGGCGGACCGTCCGGCGGCCTTCCCTCGCGCACGGCAATACGCCGTTCGCCATCGATAGCCTCGACTCCATGTCAAAACGCCGCGTCGTCGTTACCGGTATGGGCATCGTGTCGCCAGTGGGCGTCGGGCTCGCGGCCGCCTGGACCAACATCCTCGCGGCGCGTTCCGGCATCACCGCCATCACGCGCTTCGATGCAAGCGCCTTTCCTTCGCGCATTGCCGGCGAGGTCAAGGATTTCGACGTCACGCAATACCTTTCGGGCAAGGAGGCGCGTCGCTACGACACGTTCATCCACTTCGGCCTGGTGGCGACGATGGAAGCGGTGAAGGACGCGGGACTCGACGCGTATTCAGGCGATCTCGAACGCGTCGGCGTGTGCATCGGCTCGGGCATCGGCGGCCTGCCGATGATCGAAGACACGAGCAATGCGTATCGCGAGGGCGGACCGCGCAAGATCTCGCCGTTCTTCGTGCCGGGCTCGATCATCAACATGATTTCGGGACTGGTGTCGATTCAGTACGGCTACAAGGGACCCAACCTGGCGCTGGTCACCGCGTGCTCGACCGCGAACCACAGCCTGGGCGAGGCGTCGCGGCTGATCGAGTACGGCGATGCGGACATCATGTTCGCCGGTGGCGCCGAATCGACCGTGAGTCCGCTCGGTGTCGGTGGCTTTTGCGCCGCGCGGGCGTTGTCACATCGCAACGACGATCCGGCGACCGCGAGCCGCCCGTGGGACATCGACCGCGACGGTTTCGTTCTGGGTGAGGGCGCCGGCGTTCTTGCGCTGGAAGAATACGAGCACGCCAAGGCGCGCGGCGCGCGCATCTACTGCGAGCTGGCGGGTTATGGCATGTCGGCCGACGCGCATCACATCACGTCGCCGCCCGAGGATGGCTCAGGTGCTGCGCGCAGCATGGCCAACGCAATGAAAAACGGCGGGCTGACGCTGACCGACATCGACTACATCAACGCCCACGGCACGTCGACGCAAGTGGGCGACATCGCCGAATGCATCGCCGTCAAACGCTGTTTCGGCGACCACGCAGCCAAACTCGCGGTGTCGTCGACCAAGTCGATGACTGGTCACCTGCTGGGTGCCGCGGGAGGCATCGAGGCGGTGTTCACCGTTCTCGCATTGCGCGACCAGGTCGCACCGCCCACGGCCAACCTGATGAAACAGGATCCGCAATGCGATCTCGACTTCGTGCCGAATACCGCGCGGAAAATGAAGATCCGCGCGGCGCTGTCCAACTCCTTCGGCTTTGGCGGGACCAACGCGACGCTGGCTTTCCGCACGATCTGATGCAGGCGCGCGGATGGCACTGATCGTCCAGAAGTATGGCGGAACCTCGGTAGGCAATACCGAACGGATCCGCAACGTGGCCAAGCGCGTTGCCCGGTTTCACCGCGAGGGCCATCAACTCGTCATCGTGCCGTCCGCAATCAGCGGCGAGACCAATCGGCTGCTGGCGCTGGCTCGGGAAATTTCGCCGAACCCGGATCCGCGTGAGCTCGACGTCGTCGCATCGACCGGCGAGCAGGTGACCATCGGCCTGCTGGCAATCGCATTGCACGAACTCGGCGTCAAGGCGAAAAGTTACACCGGAAGCCAGGTCCGCGTTCTGACCGACAGCGCCTTTACCAAGGCGCGCATCGTGAAGATCGATGAGGAGCGCATTCGGAAGGATCTCGCCGCCGGTACCGTGGTCATCGTCGCGGGCTTCCAGGGAGTCGATGCGGAGGGCAACATCACAACCTTGGGTCGCGGTGGTTCGGATACGTCCGGCGTTGCCCTCGCGGCCGCCCTCGCGGCCGATGAATGCCAGATCTACACGGACGTGGACGGCGTTTACACGACGGATCCGCGCATCGTGCCGGAAGCGCGGAGGCTCGATCGCATTACGTTTGAGGAAATGCTGGAAATGGCGAGCCTCGGGTCCAAGGTCCTGCAAATTCGTTCGGTCGAATTTGCCGGCAAGTACAAGGTCAAACTGCGCGTGCTGTCGTCCTTCGAGGATCCAGAAACGTCCTCGACCGGCACGCTGATCACTTTCGAGGAAGACGAAGCCATGGAACAGGCGATCATTTCCGGCATTGCGTTCAATCGCGACGAGGCCAAGATCTCGTTGATGGGTGTCGAAGACCGGCCCGGCATCGCGTACGCAATCCTCGGCCCGATCGCGGCGGCGAATGTCGACGTGGACATGATCGTGCAGAACATCGGCGCATCGGGCCATACCGACTTTTCGTTCACAGTGAATCGCGGCGAGTATCAGAAGGCGCTCGACGTTCTCGCCGGGGAAAAAGGCAGGGGATTCGCCGCGCGCGAGATCATCGGCGACAACAGGATATGCAAGGTTTCACTTGTTGGAATCGGGATGCGTTCGCACGTTGGCATTGCGGCGAAGATGTTCAAGACGCTCGCGGATGAGCAGATCAACATCCAGATGATCTCGACGTCCGAGATCAAGACTTCCGTGGTGATCGACGAGAAGTATCTGGAACTGGCTGTGCGCGTGCTGCATCGCGCGTTCGAGCTGGAACTGCCGCCCAAGGCAGCGTAACAACCGTCTCCCTACGGAAGGGGAGAACGGGTAAAATTGCACGCGGAATCGGAGAGATGGCCGAGCTGCAGCAGGCGCACCTCGAAGTGTGGAAATTGTAGTTGCTACAGATCGGAGAGATGGCCGAGTGGTCGAAGGCACTCCCCTGCTAAGGGAGCATACGCCCAAAAGTGTATCGAGGGTTCGAATCCCTCTCTCTCCGCCAAGTACCCTGTTGTGCAGCCCTGAGACATGGGTTACGTGGCGTACCTAAGACATGGGTGACACCCGTGCGCCAAACGGGTTGTCTAGGGGTTGCAAGGTCTTCTGTTCCAAGTCGATATAGCCGAGATCGTACTGGATAAACACTCCAAATTCCCTCGTGCTTTCGACCAAAGCGGTCGTTCCACGTACATCAGAATTTTGATAATGTTCTGATGAACGGATAGTGCAATGGGAAACGAACGGTACCGAATCTGCAGTACAGGGCATCGCTCGAATGAGGCCGCTATGCTCGTACAAAGCCACAAACGGCAGCTCGATGAACTGGGCTACCTCGTATTACCCGGCTTCGTTCCGCCACCGCTGCTCGCCGAGCTTCGCGAGCGGGTGGAAACACTGTGGGAGCTGGAAGGCGACGACGCTGGATCCGAGTTTCGGCCTGAGCCGGGCACGCGCCGCCTGGCGAATCTGGTCGACAAGGGCGCGGTATTCGCGGAACTGGTCGCGATGCCGAAGATCCTCGAGTGCGTCGAGCACGTCATCGGACCCGACTACAAGCTGAGCAGTCTCAACGCGCGTTCAGCCAATCCGCACAACGGAGAATCGCAACCATTGCATGTCGATGCCGGCGCCGTCGCCGACGAGTCCGGCTACTGGGTATGCAACACGATTTGGATGCTCGACGACTTCACCGCGGAGAACGGCGCCACGCGCATGATTCCACACTCCCACGCTTGGCGCCGTCTGCCCGAACCGGGCACCACCGACTCCGTCCCTGGCGAAGAGCTGGTGACCGGCAAGGCCGGGACCGTCGTCATCATGAATACGCATATGTGGCACGGCGGAACGGCGAACCGCACCGACCGTTGCCGCCGGGCGCTGCATGCGTTCTACACGCGCAACGACAAGCCGCAACAGCAGTATCAGAAGGCGTTGTTGCGGCCGGAAACCGTGGTGGCACTGACACCGTTACAACGTCGGGTGCTCGCCCTCGACGACGCCGAGAACGACCGGCTGAGCTCAGAGACCACCCGCATGAGCGGGTTCCTGAAATAGCGCCCGGCGCGCGTTGTGATCGTCGGGTCAGACGCTATCGAGAATCTTGGCGACCAAGGTCGCTGCGGTACACACTCGCCGTGACGCGCACGACCGTTGCCGCCAACGCCTACGGTCAAACGCGGAACGACATTCCTTCGCAACCGGGCGAGACGCGATACACGGGCCTGGCTTCGTCCATGGCCTCGGCCATCAGCCGATCGAGGTCTGCATCCGAATGCCCGGGGTCGTGATGGAAAGGCACGAGATGCCTCGTCTCGACGAGAGTCCCGAAATCGAGCATGTGCCGCAACGAGCTGTGGCCCCAGCCGACATGGCCGGGATACTCGTGCGCTGAATACTGGCTGTCATGGATCAGCAGGTCCGTCTCGTGCGCCAGCGTGCCGCCGGAGGTCCACGCGCGGGGCAGCGTCGGAAACGTGAGGGCACCCAGGGCCGGCTCGTGATCGGGCAGATAGGCGATGCTGCGCCCGATAGAATCCGTGATGCGATAGCCAACGGTCGGGCCCGGATGGCACACGCGAGCCGACGCGACCCGGAATTCGCCGATTTCAACCTCCGAGTCGGCCAACTCGTGCAGGTGCAGGTCGCACGGAACCTCGCGCAAGCCGACAGGAAAGAGCGGTGGCGAGAGATATCGCATGAGGCGCGCGTGCAGGTCGAGATGCGTGCTCGCGGGACCCCATATGTGAACTTCGAGACCAGGTCGGTATAGCGGACCGAAAAAGCCGAGCCCCTGGATGTGATCCATGTGCAGATGCGTGAGCAGCACGTCGACGCGCCTCACGGACGGATCGATCGTCGACGCCATCTGCCGGATGCCGGTGCCGGCGTCGAGCACGAGCACGGTGCCCTCGTCGCCGAGCACCGACACGCACGACGTGTTGCCACCGTAGCGGGCGTTGTTCGGCCCCGGCGTCGCCAGTGAGCCCCGGGTGCCCCACAGGGTCGCGTTCATGTCAGCGCCCGCCCCGCCGTCCGCGGGATAGAGTCGCCCCCTTCGGCGGGCCGGCGAGCGCAGCAAGCGTTGGGGGGCCTTTCATCCTAGATCTCCCAGAAGAGATGCATGATACCGACGAGCTGGTTCGCTTCGGCCACCAATGGAACCGCAGTGGCCTGAAGGTGCCGCCATTCGGTGTTCTCCGTGCGCGTCCAGAGAGTGCGCGACACCGGACGGCGCTGCAGGCGCGCGATCCAAGTCGGGCGTTGCTCGCGCGGTATCGGACGGCGATCCTCGTCGACTACCTCGACGAGGCGCACCAGCTCCTCGGCCGAGATCTCGCCTGTCTCGTCGAAGCGCTGGTGGATGATCCCTTCGGCAGGCTCGTTGAAGTACACGAGCGTTCCGTTCTCGTCGATGAGGAGGATCGGTATCGCCACGCAGCTCGCGAGCTGCCTTGCCAGGATCAACTGGATGGGCTTGCTCGCGGCCATAGACTCCCATCATAACGATCGCATGATCGAGGAGAGAAAGGATGATCCGAACCGGAAGCGAGGTCAAACGGACGGCGCAAGCCGCGCCGGCCCCTTGAGCTTCGCGGCGCGTAGGATATCGAGATGACCAACGAGACGAACATTCTAATCACCCAGATCAATGGCCCTAACCTGGTCACAGGTCAGCTCTCCGTCGTCACTCCCGCCCGTGTGTGCGCGATGCAATCTGCAATGCTGTGCCGTTGCGGTCATTCGCGGGATAAACCCTTCTGTGACGGCGCGCATGTAAGGTCCGGGTTCAAGCAGCCGGCCCAGTTGCCCGCCGAGATCGAATCCGAGGTTGTCGGAACGGGCTCATTGACGATCCGACCGATCGCGAATGGGCCGAATAGGTGCGAGGGACCGCTGATGATTCTCGGTTCCGATGGGCGAAGGGCCAGCGCCAACTTGACATTCCTTTGTCGGTGCGGCGAATCACAGAGGAAACCGTATTGCGACGGCACGCATAAGAAGATCGGATTCCTGGGGTAGATACCGTTCCCGAGTTTGTCGAGCGCAAGGGAAGCGGACGTTCGGATTTCGCTGAACGGCCATCAGGGGTACGATCAAGGGAACTGACGCCACAGGGGAGATGCTGCATGTCAGTCTTACGTTCGACGACGAGGTGGTAGGGTGATGGACCGGCGAACGTTTGTTGGCGCATTCGCAGGGAGTCTGGTCGCCAGGTATTCCGGCGTTGAGGCGCAACCGGCGGCGAAGGTCTACCGGATCGGTATCCTCACGTATGCGACCGCCGAGCAGTACGCACCACTGCTCCGCGACCTCACCGAGGGCCTGCGCGAACAAGGCTATGTCGACGGTCGCAACGTCGTCATCGAACCGCACTACGGTGACGGAACGCTCAAGAGCCTGTCGAATCTGGCCGCCGATGTGGTGCGATCAAACCCGGACATCATCGTCGCCGGCAGCAATCCAATCACCGCCGCCGCCAAGAGTGCGACCGGGACGATTCCTATCGTAATGGTCGGCACGTTCGACCCCGTGGGTACAGGGCTCGTCCCTAATCTGGCACGGCCTGGCGGAAACATCACCGGGCTGACCGTCGATGCGAGTCCCGAGATGACGGCTAAGAACCTCGGCCTGCTGGCGGAGATCATCCCCGGGCTCTCGCGCGTGGGGGTACTTCGGCAGGTCGACTATGGCAAGGGACTCGAAGGGGCGGCAAAACAACTGAACGTTTCACTCCACTTCATCGACATTGGCACGCTCAACGAACTGGAGAATGCTTTCGCCGCGTTGAGCGGGAAGCGGGTCGGTGCCGTGATGGTTATTGGGCCGATGTTTTACGTGCGTCGAAAAGAGGTCGCGGCTCTGGCAATCAAGTATCGTCTGCCCACCATGCATGCACTGAGGGAATACGCACAAGCGGGGCTGCTCGTGACCTATGGAGCGAATTTGGCGGATCTGTATCGTCGGGTCGCGGGCTACGTTGACAGGATTCTGAAGGGGGCCAAACCAGGCAACCTGCCTGTCGAGCAGCCAACAAAATTCGACCTGGTGCTCAACCTGAATACCGCGAAGTTACTTGGCGTGGCGATCCCTCAATCGGTATTGCTGCGTGCCGACGAAGTGATTCGCTGATTTTCGTCGCAACGAGGCAACAATCGTCGCCCACGATTGGCTGCTCAGAACCATGCTCCGAATCAATTGCGCCGCTTGCTCAAATAATTTGACGTACGTTTGATAGGCGTCAACACGCGTGGCGCTGCAAAGGCTCAAACTACTGTTGGCGTCTTGGAGTGGGTATCTCGGCGGGCGTGAGTAGGTATCTTGCTCGCCGAAGGCGAGGGGCGGTCCAATGTTTGATTCACCCTTTGAGTACTGTGCGGTGTGCCGGGCGTACGTCGTCCTCGACCAGACGCAGAGGCAGTGCGCGCTAGAACATTCCTGCGCAGCGGTGCCGAAATGTCCTCTCCAGCGCTTTTTCACCGGGATGGAATTTCGAGAAGGCCAAGGAGCCGAAGGAGAGGGTGGGACGCACGGGCGTAGCACCGAAATAACTCAAAGTGACCGCCATCGGGTAGGCGAGGCTTCGCCCACTGGCCGCGAATCAGAGCACTCGGTGAAACCGAGAATTGTCTTCAACGAGGTTTTCAGGAAATGAGGAGGCAGCATGTTCAAGCATGTTCTTCTGCCGACCGATGGCTCCAAGTTGTCTGACGACGCGGCCCGCATGGGCGTTCAGCTAGCCAAGACGGTCAACGCCAAAGTCACCGGTTTCCACGTGATGCCCGAATTTCACGTCTTCACGTACAAGGCCGAGATGCTCGAGGATACGAAGAAGGAGTTTGCCAAGGATTCCAAGGCCCACGCCTCGCAATACTTGAGCGTCATCGAGACCGCTGCCAAGGCGGCAGGTGTGACGTGTGATGTCGTCTCCGCCGCCCATGATCATCCGTACGAGGCAATCATCAAGGTTGCGAAGCAGCGCGGGTGCGATCTCATTGTCATGGCGTCCCATGGCAGGAAGGGGATGCAGGGGGTTCTGCTCGGGAGCGAGACTCAGAAGGTATTGACGCACAGCCACATTCCGGTGTTGGTTTGCCGTCAGCAGTAGCGCATAAACTCACGCCGACCAGTGCGCTGGCGGCTCCAAACAACAACCGAACATATTATTTCGTTTCAGGACGTCAGAGTGGATAGCCGATGAAAAGCGTGGCGCACATTCTCAAGTCGAAGGTTGACCAGACGGTGTACACGATTGCGCCCACGGCGTCGGTGTTCGATGCCGTCAAGCTGATGGCCGAGAAGAACATAGGCGCGCTGGTGGTAATGCAGGAAGAGAAGATCGTCGGCATCATTACCGAACGCGACTACGCGCGGAAAATCGTTCTCATGGCACGATCGTCGAAGGATACGCCAGTGAGCGACATCATGACCTCCTCGGCGATGTATGTGAGTCCCGTCCAAAGGAGCGAGGAATGCATGGCGCTGATGACGGAAAACCGCGTGCGCCACCTACTTGTCATCGATGGCGGCAAGCTCGCCGGCCTCATTTCCATCGGGGACCTGGTGAAAGACATCATTTCCGAGCAGAAATTCATCATCGAGCAGCTCGAACACTACATCAGCGGGGAGCGAGGCTGAGCAAGGAGAATACGTCATGGACTTATTGGTGGAATACGTGGACGTTTGGGCAGCCCCCATACGAGATAAACCCGGTGGCCTCGCAGACGTCTTGGGCAGCTTGCGCGACGCGGGCGCAAACCTGCAATTCATCATAGCGCGGCGCGCCCCGGACCAACCCGGCACGGGGGTGCTGTTTGTGACACCGCTGCAGACTGACAGGGAAATCGGTGCAGCCGCGCAGGTCGGTTTCAATGTCACACACAGCCTCCACTCCGTGCGGGTGATGGGCCGTGACCGGCCGGGCATCGCCGTCGAGCTGACGCAGAAGCTCGCTGACGCAGGCATTAACCTGCGAGGCTTCTCCGCTGCGGTGATCGGCACGCAATTTGTTGCTTACTTTGCGGTGGACTCGCTGCAAGACGCCACTACTGCGCAACAACTTTTGAAAGAAGCCTGAAGCATCCTTCTATGGCGTCACGATTGCCTTGGGCAGTGCAGCGTTACCGTTGTTGGTGCCTGCTTGCCGATATTCGTCCACGACTTCGTATCGAACGAGAACTCGGCCACCGCGCAGGTTGGCATGTCGACGATCTTGCTAGAGAGCTTATGCGCCAGTTCGGTCAGCTCAGGGTTATGGCCAAACAGCATCACACGTTTCGGCTTGTCGCCGAGCTCTTGAATGACCTTCAGCAGTTCGTCGGGCGCCGCGGCATACAGCCGCTCGTCCACGACGATGTCCTTACGGTTGTAGTCGAGTTTCTTGGCAATGATCTCGGCCGTCGCGCGCGCACGCAGGGCGGGACTCGATACGATGAGGTCGGGCTTCACATCCTGCTTGGCCAATTGCTCACCGATTTTCGGCGCGTCGCGCAGGCCGCGATCGTTCAACGGCCGCTCTTTGTCGGCCAGCGTGGGATCATCGCGACTCGACTTCGCGTGGCGAACGAGAAACAGTGTTTTCATAGCGCATGACCCATGAATGGATAACAGGGAGGCGCCCGCCTGGAGTGCACAGTAAGCCACACAAATCCGTAATTAACGCGCCAGAGGGGACACCCGTCAATACGGCTGCCCGCGAACGGCCGGACAATTTCTTATAAGCGTCGTGACGACTGAGTGACTCGTGCGGCGCGACCGACACAGGAGGACACCATGTCCCACCGCATCGAGAAGGACTTCCTCGGCGAAAAGCAGATTCCGGACAACGCGTACTACGGTGTCCAAACGCTGCGCGGCAAGGAGAACTTCCACATCACCGGCATTCCGATGTCGCTGGAGCCGAACTTCGTCAAGGCTTTCGGCTACGTGAAGAAAGCCGCAGCGCTGGCGAACCGGGACCTCGGCGTGCTCGACGCGAAGGTTGCCAACGCGATTGCCGGCGCCTGCGATCGCCTGATCGCCGGCGAGATGCGCGACCAGTTCGTCACCGACTTCATCCAGGGCGGCGCCGGCACGTCGACCAACATGAACGCGAACGAGGTGATCGCGAACCTTGCGCTGGAAGCGCTCGGCCACAAGAAGGGCGAGTATCAGTTCGTCAATCCCAACGACCATGTCAACTTCGGCCAGTCGACCAACGACATCTATCCGACGGCGTTCCGCCTCGCGCTGATCCTGCGGCTCGACATTTATATGAACGCACTGCGGCGACTGCAGGAGGCGTTCTTCGCGAAGAGCAAAGAGTTCGACAAGGTCCTGAAAATGGGCCGCACCCACCTGCAGGACGCCGTGCCGATGTCGCTCGGCCAGGAATTCCATGGCTGGGGCACGACGCTCGGCGAGGAAGTGCAGCGCATCGCGGAGGTGCGCCAGTTCCTGCACGAGATCAACCTGGGCGCCACGGCGATCGGCACTACGGTGACGGCGGCGCCGGGTTATCCGGAACTCGCGACCAAGTACCTCTCCGAGCTCACCGGCACCAAGTTCATTCTAGCCGGCGACCTGATCGAAGCCACCTCCGACACCGGTGCCTACGTGCTGCTGTCGGGCGTGCTTAAGCGGACCTCGGCCAAGCTCACCAAGATCTGCAACGATATCCGGCTGCTCGCGAGCGGGCCGCGCTGCGGCTTCCACGAGATCAACCTGCCGCAGATGCAGCCGGGCAGCTCGATCATGCCGGGCAAGGTGAACCCCGTGATCCCCGAGGTCGTCAACCAGGTCGGCTTTCTCGTGATCGGCCTCGACCTCACGGTGACGCTCGCCGCCTCGGCGGGGCAGCTGCAGCTCAACGTGATGGAGCCCGTGATCACGTTCGCACTGTTCACGTCGATCGCGACGATGGAGCACGCGGTGGACAGCCTGCGCGTCAACTGCGTCAATGGCATCACCGCGAATCGCGGAGCGAACGCGCGACATGGTGCTCAATTCACTCGGCATCGTCACGGTGCTGAAGCCGTCGCTCGGCTACAAGCAGTGCGCAGAAATCGCGCGCGAAGGCTACGAGACGGGCAAGTCGCTGCACGACATCGTCGTGAAGGAGCGCAAGCTGCTGACTCAGGACAAATGGGACGAGGTGTTCTCGTTCGAGAACCTGATCAGCCCGAAATTCGAGCAATAGCAGTTCTGGGGCGCATGCGCTCCGGGGAGAAGGATCATGACGCTAGCCATCGTTCTGCAATTCGTCGTGGTGCTGGCTGCGATCTGGATGGGCGCGCGCTACAGCGGTGTCGGACTGGGGCTGTGGGGGGCGGTAGGACTGCTCGTGCTGGTCGTGGCATTCGGGGTCAACCCGACCTCGCCGCCGATCGACGTGATGCTGATCATCCTCGCGGTGATCATGGCCGCCTCCGTGATGGATGCCGCGGGCGGTATCGACTTCCTGGTGCGCATCGCCGAACGCATCATCCGCGCCAACCCGAAGTACGTGACGATCGTGGCGCCGCTCACCACCTGGAGCTTCACGTTCCTCGCCGGGACCGGACACATCGTCTACCCGCTGCTGCCGGTGATCTACGAGACGGCGCACCAGAGCGGCATCCGGCCGGAGCGGCCCATGGCGGTGGCGACGATCGCATCGCAGCAGGCGATCACCGCAAGTCCAGTCGCCGCCGCAACCGCGGCGATGATCGGCCTCTTCGCCGAGAAGGGCATGACGCAATGGGGCCTGCCGCAGATCCTGATGGTGTGCGTGCCCGCGACGCTCACCGGTGTCGTGGTCGCCGCGATCGTCTCGATGTTCGTCGGCAAGGATTTGAAGGACGATCCGGAATATCAGGCTCGCCTGGAGGCAGGCAAGATCCCGGTGCCGAAGTCGGCTGCCGAAAGGCCGCCACTGCAGCCTGCGGCCAAGGCATCGGCGTTCATCTTCCTGATCGGCGTCGCGCTGGTGGTGCTCTTCGGCTTTTTCCCGGAGCTGCGCAAGCTCCCCGGCGCGAAGGACCCCCTGCAGATGCCGATCGTGATCGAAATCGTGATGATGTCGGTTGCCGCAGTGATGCTGCTGGTGACGAAGGTCAACGTCGACGCGATTCCGAAGACGTCGACGCTGCGCGCCGGCGTGGTTGCCGTCATCGGTATCTTCGGTCTCGCGTGGCTCGGCGACAGTTTCATTGCCGCGAACAAGGACGTGATCGTGCCGGCGATCGGCGCGCAGGCGGACGCGCATCCGTGGACGTTCGCGTTCGGGCTCTTCTTCGCGTCGGTGCTGCTGTACAGCCAGGCCGCGACGACTCGCGCGCTGATGCCGCTCGGCATCGCGCTCGGCATTCCGCCGCAGTTCCTGATCGCGATGTTCCCATCGGTCAACGGCTACTTCTTTATCCCGACGTACGGGTCGCTGATCGCGGCGATCAACTTCGACCTGTCGGGCACGACGAAGATCGGCAAGTACGTGCTCAATCACTCGTTCATGATCCCGGGCGTGGTGGCGACCGACCGTGGCGGTCGTCACCGGGCTGTTTCTCGCGAAGATCATGTTCTGAGCGAAGGAAGAGGCGTCACGTGGGACCTTACTGCGGAGCGCAGGTGCATACCCGGGACGGGTAGTGTTCGAATCCCTCTCTCCGCCAAGATCCAATCGAAACCGCAAGTTGTGGCACTCGCCGTACAGCGGAACTGACGGTAGCTAGTTGGTCATCCGCACTTCCTAAGCAAGCCTGCCTGGCGCGGGCTTTTTGTCGGACATTGCGGGCAGGATCACACTCCGACTGACGGGCTGGCGTTATCAATTTGCTACCATACTCGCTGGATTGAAAGGACGCACATGACATCAACAACAGAGCAACGCTCGGTGGCGATGGACCTGCTGCCGAATATCGTTCGTTATGTCACTCCTGCGGAGCGATGGTTTAGGGACACCGCAGTCGAAGCGGCAGGAACCGAGGAGCACAACTCGACACGCAAGGAAATCCTCTTTGCAGCCAGTTTTCTCGAATCGTACATTTTCGAATGGGCGCGATCCCTTGCCGTCGACAGGCTCGACGAATACTTCCCGCCGATGCCAAGATTCCAGATTGATCCAAGGTTCAAGCGGACGCTGAAGAACAAATGGAAGCAGATCCCTGCGGAACTCTATGCAGACAAGATTATTCCTGTGTGTCCTCAACTCAAGCTCTTGCCGTTGGGCAAGCTTGTGAAATATCGACGTGTACTGATCCACACCCGAGCGAGACGTCGGACGACTGTGAGGGCGAAGACGACAGCACCAATGCCGGTATTTGTCGAGCTAGACTTGATCGAGCGCGGGTGGGCGCTCGATGTCGCCAAGAAGCTCGTCACTGAATTGCATAACCAGATAGGGACGCCGCCGCCAAGCTATCTTTGAAGGGTGGCCATGAGCGCAAGCGTGGCGGCGGGTTCGGACAAACTTGTGGTCGCGGTCGATGTTGGATCGGGCAGCGCTCGTGCGGCAGTCGTCGACAGCAACGGACGGATGCTCGGTCGCGGTACGCATCCCATTCTGCTCAATCGGCCTGCGACTGATCACGCCGAGCACTCGTCCAGCGATATCTGGCGAGCCGTCTGCACGGCAGTTAGAAGCGCGGTGGCTGGAAGCAACGCGCCGCCTGCGCGCATCAAGGGCATCGGCTTCGACGCCACCTGCTCGCTGGTCATGCTTGATGCGACGGGCGCACCCGCGAGTGTGTCGACCAGCGGTGAGGACCGCTGGAACGTGGTGATGTGGGCCGACCATCGGGCAGTGGCTGAGGCAGACGAGATCACACGCCTCGGACATCGCGTGCTGGAGTATGTCGGCGGCGTCATGTCGCCGGAAATGGAAATTCCCAAACTGTTGTGGCTCAAGCGCCATCTGCCCAAGCAATGGCCGCGCTACGACCGCGCGTTCGACCTGGCCGATTTTCTGGTCTGGCGCGCCAGCGGCAATGCCGCAATATCGGCCTGCACAGTCACCTGCAAATGGACGTACCTCAATCACGAAAAAATCGGCTGGCAACGCGATTTCCTTACCTCGGTCGGCCTCGATGATTTGGCGCAGCGCGCCGCGTTGCCGGATACGGTGGCGCAGCTCGGGGGCAGCGCCGGACAGCTCAGCGCCACGGCGGCCGAGGAACTCGGCCTGACCACGGATTGCCAGGTGGGCATCGGCATCATTGACGCTCATGCCGGCGGGCTCGGCGTGCTGGGTGGCGCCGATTGGGCAACCCTCGATCGCCGCGTCGCCCTGATCGCCGGCACGTCGACTTGCCACATGGCGGTCTCGGCGAAGCCGCGCGCCATTCCCGGCGTGTGGGGTCCCTATTACGGCGCCATGATGCCGGGCCTATGGCTCAACGAAGGCGGACAGTCGGCGACGGGATCGCTGCTCGAACACATCCTGGATTGGCACGCGGAGGGCAGGGCGCTAGGCGCTGATCGACATGACGTGATCACTGCGCGCATCGAGGCATTGCTGACGGAACAGGGACCACGATTCGCCGCGGAATTGATGGTGCTGCCGGACTTCCACGGCAACCGCTCACCGCTGGCAGATCCGCATGCACGCGGTGTGATCCACGGTCTCGGCATGGCCAGCGATCTCGACTCGCTTGCCGAACTCTATTACGCGACGGCGCTCGGCATTGTTTTCGGCACGCGCCATATTCTTGACGCCATGAACAGCGCGGGCTATGTCGTCGATACGCTGCATCTGACCGGTGGACACGTTGCCAATCCGCTTCTGGTACGGCTCTATGCTGACGCGACGGGTTGCAAGGTCGTGCTGCCCGCCGAGCCCGACGGCGTGCTGGTCGGAACGGCCGCGCTGGCCGCTGCTGCCTGCGGGCTGTATCCAAGCCTTGCGGCGTCGGCCGCCGCGATGGCCCGGTCCGGGCGCGAGGTCACGCCCGACGCGAACCTCAGCCGTATCTTCGTCGCACGCTATCGCGCGTTCCTGGCGATGCACGAACAGCGTCGGCATCTCGACGACCTGCTTCACCAGGTCGTGTAATCGCTAGGGGCTCCACGCGCGCAACAGGGGCGGCAGCTCACTCATATCCGCGAGCAATGCAAGGCACGGCAGTTCGGTCGCGGGCCGGCCTTCGTTGTACCCGTAGGTCATGCATACGATGCGCATGTGGGCAGCCTGCGCAGCTTCGGTGTCGTTGCGCGAATCGCCAACGAACAGCGTTCGTCGTGCGTCCACTCCGATTGCTCGGCACGCGTGCAGCAACGGCGCGGGGTGGGGCTTGCGCTCGGGCAGCGTGTCCGCGCTCACGACAATATCGAACCGATCTGCGAGCCCCGTGCGCTGGAGGATTGCGTGCACGAAACGATCGAAGGTATTGGTGACGACACCGAGCTTCAGACCCATGCTTCGCAATTCGGCAAGCGCGTGATCGACGCCTGGAAAGGGTGCAGGCATTGCAGAATGATCCTGTAGATAGAACTGCCGATAGTTGGCCAGAATAGTCTCCGCCAGTTTCGTATCGTGTTTCACGCCGAGTCGCACCAATGCGCGCTCGATCAGCATTGGCACTCCGCCGCCGATCAGCGTCGATGTCACTACAGGATCGACGGCCCCCAATCCACTGAGCGCCAATGACTGATTCAGCGCGGCTGCGATGCAGGGTGCTGTATGAACGAGCGTGCCGTCCAGGTCGAACAACACAGCATCAACGGCAGCTTGAGAATCCATGATCACGAAGCGTGCTCCTGTTCGCATAGAACGCGCGGCGTAGCATGGTAATTGATGCAGGGTAGCGGTGGCGAACGAGGGAATGTGGGGCCGTTGAATCCGGCGGTGGCGGGTCGAGTGCGCCATGCGGGTGCCGGAGGCGAGCGACTTTGATATAATTCGCGCCAAGCGCCCGTAGCTCAGTTGGATTAGAGTACCTGGCTACGAACCAGGGGGTCGTGGGTTCGAATCCTGCCGGGCGCGCCAAAAAATCAAAGACTTGGCAACGAAAACCAAGTCTTCCTTCCTGTTGTGGGACCGCTGTGGAATGAGTTATCCACCGGTCCGCGGCCGCGCCTGGAGATTCATGCACTTGGCGCGCAAGACCAGGTCCTCGTCCTTCCTGTTGGACTTGCGCTATCTCTCTGCGGTGACCGTCAGCGACGCATAACACCGTCTGCGTGCCGCTGCGGTTGAGAATTAGATTCGCCTGTTTCAGCAGGCGCCCCACGTCGGCACTCGCGTAATGACCAGCCATCGAATGATTGGCATGGCCAAGCAGTGCTTCCCTATCTTCCGCGGAGACTCCAGCGGCACGCAGACGGCACGCGAACGAGTGGCGAAGGTCATGGACACGAACCAGTGGCAGGCCCAACTCGTGCCGTGCCTGCTGCCAGCCGTTGTAGTTCATCTTTCCAATGCGCCTAACGCGATACGGGAAGACCCAGATGGGATGCTTCCCTCGCTGTGATTCGATGATCGACCACGCGACGTCATTCAGTATCGCGACGTGCGGTCGCTTGGTCTTGAACGCCTCGGGTGGAATTACGAACACGCTTCTTCCAACCTCTGGCACCGCAACTTCCCATTGCCACTGCAAGCCGCACACATTGCTGTCGCGCAGGCCCGTGTTGACGGCAAAGAGGGCCATGCGGGCGAGGTGGGCAGGCAGCCTGCGGAAGAGCGCATCCTGTTCCTGCCATGTGATGGGGTAGGGCGGGCGTGGGTTCTCAGGCAACATGGTGATCAGCGGCGGCACCCCCTTAAGCCACGCAAGCCCGTCGGGATCGCGGTAAGAGCGGGCGGCGCGATTGAGGATTGTGCGCACAACCTCCAAGCTACGATTGATCGTGGTCGCGCTTGCGCCAGCGTCAAGCCGCGCCTCAACGAAGGGTTCCAACGTCTGATCATGAACTTGCTGCAGTTCTAGATCGCCGATGTACGACTGGAGCAGTGTGACGTGCCACTTGATGACGTCGATGCTGCGTTTGCTGCGTTTGCTGCGGGACTGCGCGACATAACGCGCGGCGCAATCGGTAAAGGTCGGACGCGCATGCGCCTTTCGCGCGAGGTCGCAATGCACTCGCGCGATTTCGATCTCGAGCCGTTCCTCAGCTTGTTCTTGTGTTAGCGCGCCGACGCGCAGACCGATTCGAACTCCCCGGTATCTCTTGTCGATGAATCGTCGGCCGTCGGTGAGGACAGTGATGCCTGGTGTGCGTGTCGTGGCCATGAGCTGCTCCTGTAGGGCGGAGGAGCATTTTCGAAAACCGTTACACGACTGGCAAGTTGTCCACCAGGGGATTTCTAATCCATCCTCCCTTTGGCACGACGGGGAAAGGGATGATGAACCGCGTACGACTCCACTAGTTTCAATAGCCGGCCGCGTTCCTTTCCGATTGATGGTCAGCTAGCCACCTTCGTCAACCTCCGACCCAGTGACGGTACGCCTCGATCCACTCGTGTCCCACAGGCTGGGGCGATGGTAGCGGCAGATCAAGAATGGGGACAGCCTGTCGCTCGCGACCGCGAGTGCAGATGGCGACGATGTCGTTGTCGCCACGAACATCGAGCGCGACGACTTTCACCAGGACACCGAACATCGTGGTTTCAAACGGCAACACAAGGTGTTCCTCGAGCATCGTGTACCAACCGGTGGTCTGCTCCGACTCGCTGTATGCATCGACCGTGGCCTCTTCGATCATGGCGGCCGGCCGGGCCTTGCTAATCCGACTCGGCGTGTTGCGGCTCTTTTTGGCTGATCGGCGTCATCGACGGGCTTGAACGCCTGCCTGGTGCAATCACCACACTTCACCTTCGGGAGCTCGCAGACACCGGGCACGAACTTGTTCGAGCAGGCCGGGGCATACCCCGCCTTGCCTGTCTTCTTGCTGACGAAGCGCGTCGGGTAGACGTCGGGACGACCGCGAAAGAGCTGGCGGAACAACGTCACCTTGCCGGCCGACGTGCGGGGCGCAAGTCCCGAAAGCGCCTCAGAAGCCCGGTGATGCCGAATCGCATCAAGTGTCGCTACCTCGTTACGTAGCGCAGCGATTCTGGCTTGCGCGGCGGTACGCTTTGATTCGATCTGCTCGAGTTCAGACTCTACCTTCGCGAGCTCCGCTACGAGTCGCTCACGAGATGCGGAAGGCGGGACATTCGGAAGCTGTTCTTCCCCGGGTGCATTCACGGTGCAGGAGGCAACGAGGTTCGGCAGGCGATTTGCGACATTAGGCACGGTGCTGCCAGATCCTTGGATCGCGGCTTGAATGAAAGCAGGCCATGACGAACACCGTGTCATCAACGATCCGGATGAACAGGGCGTAGGGGAATCTGCGCAGCAGCGCGCGACGGATGTCGGCAAAGACAAGCGGGAACTGCAACGGATTGTCAGCCAGCCGCTGGACGGCATGATCGAGTTCAGCTCGAAATGCAGCACCTAGGCCGCCGGCCTCACCTTCGTACCAATCTTGCGCATCGCTTGCTTCGATCCGTGCTGCGGGTAGGAAAAATACCGGGCGCATCAGGACGCACGACGTGCGAGCTGCGCTCGAAGTTGTTCCCAGGTAATGCCGTCAGAACGGTCTTGTTCAAAACTATCGAGCCGACGCTTAAGTTCGGCGCGCTGCGTCCCGGTAACCGGTACATCAGCGGGATCGAGGCTATCCCAAAGCTCGCCGATGAGCATCAGGCGTTCCTCCGGAGACAACCGCGAGATTTCATCATGATTGAGAGTCGGCATGAGACTCAGCCTAACGCAAAGCAGCCGCGCAATTCAAGCCTCGCGGGCGAGTTGCGGGGCGCTGCCAGCGTTGCCGCGAATTGCTATCGCGCCCCCAATCGAGACAATACGGCGTGAGAATCGCGTGAATCGGTCCGGTTCAGTGGCGCTCAGTACGGAAGCGATGCGAGGGCCGCCGTGGCGCAACTCGTTGATAATAATGGCGCTTTGGACCTAAAAATCCGGCTGCGAACCAGGGGGTCGTGGGTTCGAATCCTGCCGGGCGCGCCAGTAAAGCAACGGGTTGGCTTAGGCCAGCCCGTTTTCATTCAATCTTCGGGCCACAACTGGGCCATTATGGCTGTTCGTCGCCTATGCTTGTTTCGGGACTGAAACGTCAGCATGGCGTGCTCCTCGCGCGGCGTCTTGCCGTCCGACGGCAAGGCAACCACTTCAGTACGCCTTTCGCGGCCGCCTACATGGTGGACGTCAAGTTCGGCGATTTGACTGCCAAATTTATGCCGTTGATCGACGTAACGAGCGCGGCGGAGGACCTAATGCTGGGTGCGCGAGGGCGGTACATTCGCCATGAGCGCCCGAGTGAAGCCGCGGAGATCATTAGAGCCCTTCCGGCATTACTAGCCAGACCAACGCTTGTAGGTCATGCAGGCAGCGTTCATGCGCGGATGGCGGTCCGCAGGCTGAGGATCGCTGGGAGGCTGACGTCATTTTGTAGTCCTTGTGATCAAATTTGTTCCCGCGAGCAAAGCGGGAACCGGAAGAGACGAAGCGTGGGTAAGTACCGCGTACCGCGCTCGACATTCTACGATTCTTACGCTTCTGCGACGCGGCAACGACTCCACGTGCGCACGCTGTGTGAGGCGAGAAGGTATACTTTGCGCTTCACAAGATGAAGCGCAAATATGAGCAATACGCCTCAATGGATATGGCAGCAGCCGGACTGGCCAAAGTTCGCCTTTGACATGAAGGTGGTCGCGCCGGTGCTGAACCGGGCGCGGAGCACGCAGGGCCGCATTCTGGGCAAGGCCCAGGCGCTTGGCCTGGCCAACCTAGGCTCCGCGCTGGCGGAGATCTGGGTCGAAGAGGCGAACGCGACGGCCAGGATCGAGGGGGAGAAGCTCGATCTGAACTCAGTGAGGTCGTCCGTGGAGCGCCGCCTGGGAATGCCTTCGGTCGGGACAGCGTCGCGCTTGGTCGAGGGGTTGATCGACCTGATGGATGACGCGACGCGGCATTGGCGTGAGCCCCTAACGGTCGAGCGGTTGTGCGGCTGGCAGGCAGCGCTATTTCCCACTGGGTTTGCCGGCGTCAAGAAGGTCAAGTCGGGCGCGTTGCGTACCTACGCGACTCCGATGCAGATCGTGAGCGGCCCAATTGGGCGCGAGAAGGTTCACTTCGAGGCACCGCCGTCCAAGCGCCTTCCACGCGAGTTGGGAGAGTTCTTGGACTGGTTCCAAAGCTCGCGTGACAGTCCGGTCGACGGTCTTCTTCGTGCCGGAACCGCGCACCTTTGGTTTGAAACGCTGCACCCATTCGAGGATGGCAATGGGCGAGTCGGGCGGGCCATCATCGACCTGGCCCTGGCACAGGACGCTAAATTGGATCAACGGCTCTATAGCGTTTCGCGCCGATTGGCCGAGTATCGCGATAACTACTACGCGGAACTGGCGGCTGCGTCCCGAGGTGGTCTGGACATCACACGATGGCTCACGTGGTTCGTGGAGCAATTTGAGGAAGCGTGCCGTGCGTCAGAGGCGGTTATTGATCTGTCGTTGGCCAAGGCGCGCTTCTGGCTACAACACGGACAAGCTCCGCTAAGCGAGCGTCAGCGGAAGGCAGTGAATCGGATATTGGATGCCGGACCAGGCGGATTTGAGGGCGGGATGAGCACGGACAAATACCGGAATCTGGTGCGCGTATCGCGTGCAACAGCCTATCGTGATCTAGAGGAGCTGGTCCGGTACGGCCTTCTCACCCAAGCCGGCATCGGCAGGGGCACTAGGTATTTCGCGGCGATGGACGGCTGGGAAGCGGGACAGCACCGCGCCTAGCCCCAAGCTAGAGCCTGACGACCGCCAGCCGTCGCAGAATCGCCCACGCGATGCTGCTGACCCGGGCGGTAGCCTCAAGGCCCCCGGGAACGATAAAACCCGCCGAAGCGGGGCTATGCGTTGCGCGTATCGAGTTACTGCTTGCGCGTTCACATCCCGTTCACATTGGCGACGTAAGATCGGCGCAACTAAAGCCGCGCCAGCGAGGACGAAATGGACGACGATTTTCTGCACCAGCTCGTCGAGCAAGCGTACAAAGCCGCCGGTGAATCGCCGACGGCCGTGAACGCGCTTAGGCAGCACCTTCGGCAAGATCTTGGCAACAGGCGCGAGTACATCGCGGAATCAAGTGATGCAGACCAAGGCATTCGCCGCAGGGCTCATCTATCGCGGGCTTCGTAGATGATTCTCGTCATCGGCGCCAGGCGCACGCCCAGCGCGCGCACCCGCTTTCCGGCAGGCTCGGGCAATGAATAAATCGCGGGTCATCGCACAATAGCGCCTCGCCGTTGTAGCGGCCGTGAAAATGCCGGCAGACGTAGCAGCCGCCGGGACACTTCTCAGACGCGCAAACGTCGATGGCGCGCGGGCGATACAAGCGCGGCGTGCCCGAGCGAGCGGCTTTGATTCGCTCCGGTCGCATAGCGCGCGTCTGCAACGCCCGGCGAGTTCAGTGCATCCACCGCCAGAGGGCGATGCCAAGGGTGATAATCACCGCCCACATGAGCACGCCGAATAGCACGCCATTGGCTATTCCACGCGCCTTGGTCTGCCGCTTGTATGCTGGTTTGAGCAGGTCGATCAGTGTCCCTGCGCGGCGCTCGCGCATCGTGCTTGTGTCTTCGTCGAAGAGGCTCATTTGTCCCGCCCCACAGCCTCACCATGTAAGCAAGATTCGTACTCTCGCGCCGTAAATGCTGTGAATCAACGTATTGCGAATTTGTGAAGCGACGACGTCAGCGCCTGTTGTAAACAAGTTCGACGGCCTGGCAAGCGGGTGTCCGCGCGAGCCTCGAATTGGCCGGCTCGATGTGGCGTGACTATGCGCAGCCGCTAACGACCCGCGTAGACGTGAATCGGCCGGTACAGCGCTTGGTTATCGCGCGGTGTAGTGCTCTCGATGACGCGAGTACGGGTATCGGCCCCATAGCATCCCCCGCTCATCGAGCAGTGAATGACACATCGGTACATCGGTGGGGCTTTACTGCTCCATGCGTATTCCAGTACGTTTTGCGAAATCACGATACTTGGCAGACTCCGCGCGGACAAACTGACCGAACTGCTCGGGAGTCATGTTGTCGCGTCGAACGCCAAGTTCTGCGAGCTTTCGGGTCACGTCGGGCATTTGCAGGATGCGCTGAATCGCAGTGTAGAGGGCCTGTATCACCGCGGGAGGTGTGCCGGCGGGCGCGACCACGCCGTACCAGTTGGTGATGTCGAAGGTCTTGAAGCCGAGCTCGGCCATGGTGGGAACTTCGGGAAGGTCAGGATCGCGCTTCTCCCCGGTCACCGCCAGGGGACGCAAACGACCTGCCTTGATATACGGCATGACCGAAGCGGTGACATCGAAGTTCATGTCCACCTGTCCGCCGAGTATATCGACGGTGGCCGGAGAGCTGCCCTTGTACGGAACGTGCACGAACTTCTCGCCGCTTTCCATGCGCAGCATCTCGCCGGCCAAATGATTCGTGCTTCCGATGCCTGGTGACGCGTAGAACAGGCCATTGGGTTGCGATTTCGCCCGTGCAACAAGTTCCGCTACCGTCTTCACCGGCATCGCTGAATTCACGACCAGCACATTGGGCACATAACCGATGTAGGCCACCGGCGCGAAGTCCTTCACCGGGTCGTATAGAGGCTGTTCGACCAGTGCCGGCGCGATGGCTTGCGAATTGACGTGTCCCATCAACAACGTGTACCGGTACAGCGACGCCGACATGTTCAACGATACGTAGTGCCTGGCGCTCGCTCGCCCCAAAGCGCTGCATCAACTCAGGGGTCCACTTGCGTGTCTGCACCCGGGCCACGCGCGCTGTCATCACGGACATCGGCAACAACAATTGAGGCAGGCGGCGCCAGCGCGCACCTTGGAGCCGTATTGCACTACGATGCCCAATTCTCCTTGAAATCGCTAAAGAGAGTGAGGCCGCCACAGGCAAAGATCGTCTGGCCCGTAATGTAGGACGCCTCATCGGAAGCGAGGAACGCAAACACTGCTGCAATTTCTTCCGCGGACCCCGCGCGACCCATCGGAATGTGCGCCTCGACCGCTTTGCGCGCTGGCAAATCGTCGATCCATGCTTTGTTGAGTGGCGTCACGATCGCCCCGGGGCCTACTGCGTTCACTCGAATGCCCCGGTCAGCATATTCCAGTGCCAGCGTGCGCGTCATGTTGGCGAGTCCGCCTTTGCTGATCGAATAGCCGATGAAACCCGGTTTGGGAATTATTTGATGGACGCTCGAGCAATTGACGATGACGCCACCGCCCGGTCGTGACAGAAAATGCCGGATTGCGGCCTGCGAACAAATAAACGAGCCCATGAGATTCACCTCGACGACTCGACGCACGTCTGCAATGCTATGTAGTTCGCTTGCTGCCTCCAATTGAATTCCCGCATTGTTGACGAGAATGTCCAGGCGACCGAAGTCCGAAACAACGTTGTCGATCATCGCCAGTGCGGCTGGGCTCATCTGCAACATCGGCATTGAAGATGCGATGCTTCGCTTGCTCGCCGCTCGTTTTGGGAGAGGCTTCGCGCACGAGATCGAGCGTCTCCTCGGCAGCGTGGGTTGAACCGATGTAGTTGATGGCAACCGCGGCGCCTTCCTGCGCAAACCGTATGGCTACCGCGCGACCAATGCCCGAAGATGCACCTGTCACAAGCGCATGCTTGCGGTCGAGGCGCCGCGGTGTCGCCGAAGATGTCATTGCCATACTCGGTGTCAAGCGGGAAGCGACGCGCCGCCGCAGATCGCGATGTCCTGGCCCGTGATCGCCGCGGCGGCAGGCGACAGCAGGAAAGCGACGAGCTCCGCGATTTCCGCGGGCTCGATCAGGCGGCCGATCGGCGGCAGCCGCGGTGCGCTACCTGCGCGGGCCGGATCATCGAGCATCGACGTCGCGGTGGCCGCCGGCGACACGACGTTGATCGTGACACCCTTCGGCGCAACCTCACGCGCCCAACTTCGTGCCAGCGCCACGAGCGCAGCCTTGGTCGCGGCATATTGGCCGCGTCCCGGCATGCCTTGCGCGACGCGGCTGCCCACGAACACCACGCGGCCCCGGCCGCGTTTGGCCATCGGTGGCACCAGCGCATCAGCAAGGCGCGCGGCGGCGTCAACGTGAACGCGCCACATCAGCTCGCCGGCGGCATGATCGAGCGTCCCCAGGGCACCGACGCGCAGCATGCCCGCCGCGTGGACCAGTGCATCCACGTGCGCGAGCGCGCGCGTCGCGGCGAGCGTCTGCGTTCCGTCCGTCAGGTCGACCGTCGAATGGTGGAAGCGCGGCCCTGTGAACGTCGCCGGTGCGCGATCGAATCCGTGGACCACGCAGCCGAGTGCGAGCAGGCGCTCCGCGATCGCGCGGCCGATCCCGGCGCTGCTGCCGGTGACAACGACCTGCAGTCCCGCGATGGCGTTGCGATGCGATGACCTCACTCGACACGAATGTTGCCGTCGGTGATGATCTTCTGCGATCGCGCCATGTCGTCGCGCTGGAATTTGACGAAGTCGTCGATGCTGCCGGGCGTCAGCAGCAGACCCTGCGGCGTGAACTTCTCGCGCAGGTCGGAGGCGAGCGCCTTGTTCACCTCGGTGTTCAGGCGCACCCGGATTTCCTCGGGCAGCTTCGCCGGACCCCAAAGCCCGTACCAGCTGTAGAACTCGAAGCCGGGGATCGTCTCGGCGACGGTCGGCACGTCGGGCAAGTTGGGTGTGCGCGCTGCCGACGTGACGGCCACGACGCGGAGCTGCCCCGCCTTGTGGTACTGCAGCGATCCGAGGATGGGATCGATGAAGCCGTCGATCCGGCCGCCGAGCAGGTCCTGGAACGCAGGCGCCGTGCCCTTGTACGGGACGACCGTGTACTCGATGCCGCCCGCACGCTTCAAGAGTTCGGTCGCGAGGTGGCCCGCCGACCCGATCGAGCCCACCGCGAACGTCATCCGTCCCGGATTGGCCTTCGCATACGCGAGCAGCGACTTGATGTCGGTGATCGGCAGGTCCTTGGCGATCGTGACGGACAGCGGCGCCTTGGCCACCAGCGCCACTGGCGTGAAATCCTGAACCACGGAGTACGGGACCTGCTTCATCGTCATCGGCGCGGTGACGAACGTCGACGCGTTGAACAGCAACGTGTAGCCGTCCGCCGGCGCCTTCGCGACGAGCGTCGGCGCCGATGATGCCGTTGCCGCCGGGCCGGTTGTCGACGACGAAGGCTTGGCCCATCTGGTCGGCGAGCTTCTGCGCGAGCGCGCGGCCCAGCGTGTCGAGCGTGCCGCCGGGCGGGAACGGGATGATGACGCGCACCGGCCGGTTCGGATAGCTCTGGCCGAACGCGCACGTCATGGCGACCGTCGCCAGGGCGGCGAGAATTAAACGCAGCAAGGTGAGTCGCTTCATGGGCATTCTCCTGATGTTGTCGTCGGAACGAAATCTCAGCGTGCGAGAAGGCCTGCCTGCTCGACGGCTGCGCGCAGCACATCCATTTCGCGGGCAGTCGGCGGCTCGGTGGGCGGGCGCACGGTGCCGTGCTCGAGGACACCCGCGAGCACCATGCCGGCCTTCATCCTCGCGTGCGCCTCGCCGGTAGGCTCGCCCCCGCCGTAGACGGCGTCCTTGAGCGGCGTGATCACCGCCTGCACCGCCATTGCCTTCTTCAGGTCGCCTGCCTTGACGGCCGTCCACAGATCGTGGATGAGCTGCGGAATGAAGGTCGCGAAGCCGACGAGCGCGCCGTCGACCCCCTGCACCATCGACGCGAGCAGATACTCGTCGTGGCAGGTGAGGATCGACTTGCTCGCGTCGGCATCGCGGATCGATTGGACGTCGCGGGCATACTTGTTCATGTCGCGCTGGCCGACCTTGAACGCCTGGACATAGGGCAGGCGAGCCAGGTCGGCCAGCAGTTGCGACGAATATGACGCCCGCGTCCACGCCGGGTAGACGTGGCAGACGAGGTCAAGCGCTGGCGCGGCCTGGTGGATGGCATCGAAGTACTTGAGCGCGTGACCCGGGGTGAAGCCGAAGCGCAGCCAGTGATGAGGCGGCATCACGTCGAGCGCCGCCGCGCCGGCGTCGCGGGCCGCGCGCGCGTGGTCGGCGGCATCGACCAGGCCTTCGCAGACGATCGACGAGATGACCGGCAAGCGGCCCCGGAGCTCGTCGGCGACGATGCGCGTGACCGCCGCGCGTTCGGTAGGCGAAAGCGAGAAGACTTCGCCGGTGTGGCCGTTCGTCATCACCGCGACGACGCCGTCGTGGCTGGCCAGCCACGAAGCCAGCTTGCGCAGCGCGGGCTCATTGATGCGATGATCGGCCGTGAAGGGGCAAGCGATGGCCGGTATGATGCCGCGGTAGTTGTCGATCGAGGGCATGGCGCGCGTGCTCCGAAGTCGTGGGAAATCGGGCACCATGATTTCCCTCGGCGGGACGCGGGTCCAATACTAAAATTGCATGGAAGTATTCAGGGCACACCGATGGGCCCCGACAACCGAACGCTCGACCTCGATTGGCTCGAAGACTTTGTGGCGCTGGCGGAGAGCGGCAACTTCTCGCGAGCGGCGGAGGCGCGCGCCATAGCGCAGCCGGCCTTCAGTCGGCACATCCGATCGCTCGAGGAGTGGGTAGGCGTCGATCTCATCGACCGCGGTGCGCATCCGGTCGAACTCACTGGCGCAGGAAAACGATTTCTGCCGCTCGTACGGGACGTGCTCGCAAGCCTCGAGGCCGCGCGGATCAAGGCGCGCCTTGCGCAGGACCAGGCGGCTGCGAGCCTGCGCTTCGCCGTCACCCACGCGCTCTCGATCACGTTTTTCCCGCGCTGGCTTGGCGCACTGGAGACGCAGCTGTGCCCAGGGCCCATCGAGACGATGTCGGATCATGCGCGCGCCTGCGAGGACCTGATGAATCAGCGACGCGTGCAGTTCGTCCTTTGCTATGGCCATGCCGACGTGCCGGGGCGGCTGGATGAGGGCCGGTACCCCGTCGTCAAGCTCGGTGACGACGTGCTGCGGCCGGTATCGGCGGCCGACGCTTCGGGCCGACCGTTGTTCGCGTTGAATCGCAGCGCGCCGCTGCCGATCCTCGACTACAGCGATGCGTCGGGACTGGGCCGCATCCTGCGCGCGCGGCTTCGCTCACGCTTTGCCGAGCCGAAGGGCAGCGCGGGGCCAGGTCTCTCGATCGTGTTCACCGCGCACAACGCCTCCCTGCTCAAGACGATGGCGTTGGCAGGACGCGGCATCGCGTGGTTGCCCGAATCGCTCGTCGCCGACGAACTCCGCACACGTCTGCTCGTGCCGGCTGACGGCGATGCGTGGTGCGTGCCGATCGAGGTACGGCTATATCGGCAGAATGCCGAGATGACACCGACCGCGGAGGCATTGTGGCGCGTGGTCGGCGGTTCCGCTGCGGGCGACGGGGGTCATGCGCCGTTGTGAAATGTCCGCGCTCGACACTGGCGATGCGTAACACTATCCGTGTGCCTCAACATCACCCTCGCGATCGCGGTACGGGCGAGCGTATACTCCACTGAGGGGGGTCTTCTAAACGCCTAGGGTCATGGAGCGTACATGGCTACACTCAGCCTGAAGACCATCGCGCAGAACCGCCTCGGGAAGACCGGACCGCTCTCGGTCAACGATGACGTGTTCGGCTACGTGTACCGTAACGGCGGCGTCTTCGGGCCGTTGGCGGGCGACAAGCTGCCCGGCACCAACCTGCCGACGGGACGCGCGCTCGGAAAGCATCTTAAAGCGATCAGCGGCAAGTCGATCGACCTGGTCATCATCCTCGTCGGCTATGAAACCGATTCGACGACCAGTGCCATCGGTCCGGACGACCTTACGAAGATCCAGTACGCAGTCCAGGTGATGCGCGATCTCTACGCGCAGGCACCGCTCGGCATCCGAACCCTGAACTGGCAGCGGATCTCGGTGCAAGATGCCGAGGACTACGTTGACATCGCCGACGCCGACGAAGCTGAGGACCTGACGGACGATTGGAACGGCCCCGGCGGTGGCATCGACGTGTTCTTCGTCCGCTCGATCGGCGACGCAGGCGGATGGTCGCAGGTGAAGGGCCCGTGCGACAAGGACGACAAGAGCGACATGACCGGCGCCGTTATCTCGCTCGCCAACTCCAAGCGCTCTACCGGCATTACCCTCGGCCACGAGGTGGGCCACTATCTCGGTCTTGTGCACAGCGACTCGATGACCAAGATGATGGGCGTCGATAGCGACGGCGACGGTATCGGCGAGACCGACAACAACAGCACCATCATCACCCTCGCCGAAGGAAACACGATGCGCGGGCATTGCGCCGTGTTCGACTGACGGGAGGACCACCATGCGCCGCCCATCTCGACTTACCGCCGCCGTGTACCGCCTGGTCGCCCTCGACCTCCACCATCCTCCTTCGATCGGTCGATTGACGGCGGCGCAGATCGGCCTGCTGACGCAGGTGGCGCGCACGCCGGAGGCGTTTAAAGAGCGCGTGACCGCGCCTCTCGCGATCAAGGCGCTCGCCCGCGGCGCCAAGTCGGACGCAGGGATCCCCGTGCTGGCTCGGATTGTCGGCGAGCAGTCCGCGTCGATTCCGGCTCGGATTACGGCCGCCCGCGAACTGGGCCTTCTCGCGAAGCCCGACGCCGAGCGGGCACTACTGCGGCACGCCGGCGTCGAGCACCCGCGCGTTCAGCAAGCGGTGTTCCGCGCGCTCGGTGCCATCGGAAGTCCCGCCGCGTTCCGATCCCTCGCTCGGTTGCCCGAGCCCGCCGATGCCGCCACGCGACGTCAACTCGCCTACGCGCGCGTGCTCATTGCGTATCGTCATGGCCTCAAGGGCGCGAGCCTGGCCCCGATCGAGGGAAAGCTGCGGCGTCCGGAGCAGGTGGGTGATCGCACGACGCTGACGTCCACGCTGGCAACGACCGCGGCCACCGCGAAGGACCGCCAGCGACTCGCGGGATCGGTGTACGGCATCGACCTGGCCCCACGCGCGGCGAAACTCGTTTGCGGACGCACTGAGTGGACCGTGTTTTTCAACCGCGACGTCGAACCGTCGCGGCTGGCCTTACGTCTGCGCGAGCGGGCGTGGGTGCTCGGCCTCATGGCAGGATGGCACGGCGAGCGGCAGATGGCGATCGTCAAACACGTCATCCTGACCACGCCGGACGGTAGCGGCGCGCGCGTGGATATCGTCCGCCGCGACGGCGAGCGGATATACACGGGCCGCGCGACCACCGATGATGCGAAGGTGCGTTTCACGATCATCGACGTCGATCGTCCAGCGACAGCGCCCACGTATGTGGACGGACACGTAACCGCGCGAGGAATCGAACTCGAGCAGGTCGTTGTATCCGCCAGGCGCGTTGGGGTGCGCCCGACGGTGGCGATGATTCCGCACGTCAGGAGCGACGCACTCGCGTCCAGGCCTGCCGGCAAAGGAGACTACCCATGGCGCTAGGCGATCAAATCAACTTCCGGCCCGAGTTCCAGACGACGAAGGTGCCGTGTTCCGGCCAGGTCGGCGATCTGATCGTGCTCACTCCGTTGAAGGAGGGTGAGTTCGATCCCAAGTCCGATGGCTCGCCAAGCGTCTGGGTATGCGTCAAGGCTGACCAGGACGTCCGCCCGGCGCTTTGGCTGCGCGTGCAGTTCGACGGCTTCGCGATGTGCGACGCACCCGTCGCGCCAGCCGCGCAGGGGCACCCGCGACTCGTCCGCGGCTGATGAGCACTGGCACGCTGAGAAAAGGATCTTCACATGGCTAAGTTCACGAGCAAGTCTTCCACGAACGAAACCGCCATCGAAGCAATATCCGACGGCGAAGCGGTGCATGGCGAATCGACTGCCGCCACGGGCTTCGTTGCCGGCGTCACCGGTGTCGCGTCCAACAGCGCCGGCATGGGCACGGGCGTGCTCGGTGAGAGCAAAGGCACCGGGCCCGGGGTCGTTGGCAAGTCGATCAAGGACGCGGGCGTCATCGGCTTTCGCGGCGATCCGAAGCTCGGTGAAACAACGGTGTCGAACGACGCCGGACAGTCCGGTGTCTTCGGCGCCAGTGACTCTGGCGCCGGTGTGCTCGGCTACGCGCACAACCCGGCGAGCTGGGCGGTGTATGCGTTCGGAGGGTTCAGAGCCCTCGCGCTCGGCCGGCCGTTCGCCGGCGAGTTCGTGGGCAACGTAAGCGTGGACGGCGACGTGCTTCTGACGGGCGCCGACTGCGCTGAGCAGTTCGACGTGGACCACGAACAGCTGATCGACCCCGGCACAGTCTTGGTGATCGGCGCCGACGGCGTCCTGCGCCAAAGCGAGGAGGCCTATGACACGCGCGTCGCGGGCGTGGTCGCCGGCGCCGGAACCTATCGCCCCGGAATCATCCTCGACAAACAGCAGACGTCCGCAAACCGTCTCTCGATTTCGCTCATCGGCAAGGTCTTCTGCAAGGTGGACGGTTCATGCGGCGGGATCGGTGTGGGTGATCTGCTCACTACGTCGCACACTCCCGGTCACGCGATGAAGGCCACCGATCCTCAACGCGCCTTTGGCGCGGTCATCGGCAAGGCGCTCAAGCCGTGGTCTGGGGGCACTGGGTTGATACCGATCCTTGTGGCCTTGGGGTAGGTATCAGGAGCGGATGCCCGCCCAGACGTTCGATTCCCTAAAGCAAGTTGGCATGACGGTCAGCGAGATCGGCATTGCTGCGTCCAAGCAAGGCCATAAGTTCGACCACAGTCAAGTCACAAAGCAGCGAAAGCGCAAGTTCGAATGGACTGCCGAGCGGCAGGATGCTCGTTGTCGGGTCGGCCATGGTTTGCGCCGGAAGTGGCACCACAAGGTCAGCCGCCTGGACCAACGCAGGGCGCGCCGATATCGCGGCAACCCGCGCGCCGGTTGCCTTGGCAGTTCCGATGAGGGCGTCGGCGGTCGGCAAGCGCCCCAACGCCAGCGTAACGACCAGAAGGTCGCCCTCGCGGATCGGCGGGGTCGCGAGCTGCCCGACAAAATGCCCGTCGATTCCGAGATGCATCAGGCGCATTGCGAATGCCTGCATGACGAGGCCGGTTCTTCCCGCGCCATACACCAGGACGCGGTGCGCATTGGCGATTTCACGGGCGAGTTGCACTACTGCGTCTGCCGGCACGCGCGCGAACACGCCGCGCATCTCGGCCAATATTGCATCCAGGTTTTCGGTCGTGTTCATTGAAATGCCTTCGCGTTGCGTCGTCTGATATCCGCGCTCATGCCGGGCTTTGACTCAGCACACCTCGTGCGAGGAAGATGTCCGTCACCTTGTTGGTCGCAACGTTGAATTCGGTGCTCTGGCGCGCTGCAAAACCGCGCGGACGCGGCAAATCGATTTGCAGGATCGTTTCGATGCGGCCGGGCCGCGGCGACATGACGACGACGCGATCGGACAGCAAGACGGCCTCGTCGATCGAGTGGGTGATGAAGAACACCGTCTTTTTCGTCTCCAGCCAGATGCGCTCGAGGTCGAGCCGCATCTGCTCGCGCGTCAGCGCATCGAGCGCCCCAAATGGCTCGTCCATCAGCAGCAGCGGCGGTTCGTGCACAAGCGCGCGCGCGATCGCCGTGCGCTGCTTCATGCCGCCGGACAATTCGTAGGGACGCTTGTCGGCGAAATCGGCGAGCCCGACCGCCGCAAGCAGCTTGAGCGCGTGCGGACGATAGCTTTTCGGATCCAGACCCCGCATATCGATGTTGAACAGCACGTTTTCAACAATAGTGCGCCAGTCGAGCAAAATCGGCTGCTGGAACACGATGCCGCAATCGGTGACAGGCCCGCTGACATCTTTGCCGAAGACGGAAACAGACCCAGCCGTGGCGGACGTGAGGCCCGCAATGATGCGCAGCAACGTCGATTTGCCGCAGCCCGAAGGCCCGACCACCGAGACGAATTCGCCCGGCTTGATGTCGAGATCGATGCCGTCGAGCGCGACGATCGCGCCCGGTTCGGCACCGAACGTCTTGCGAATGCCGCGAATGCCAATCTCTCCGGTCATACGTACCTGCGATGACCACAGGACGCCGTCACCGAACGAGGATCGGAAAGGTTGATCAGCTGGAACTTGACGATTCGCATGGGGTGATACACTGTTCCGTCAACAAGAGCCGCAGATTGACCGTCAAATGCGTGCCCGTCAATATTGGCTTGAGCCAATCGACGTGGTACCTGTCGGGAAGCAGGTGACAACCTCCACGCAGCAAGATCGCGCGAGCATTCGTGCAAAACTAGGTGCCCTCGTTGCGGCGCGTTGGCGCACGCCACTGAGTTTTGCGATCTTGTTGCTGACCTGGGAAATACTCGTGCGCCTGCTGGGCATCAAGCTGTACATCCTGCCGCCGCCTTCCTCCGTGCTCGTGACCTTATGGACCAAAAGAGCGACGATCGGCGCTGCGGCCTGGTACACCGCGCAGCCGATGCTGATCGGCTACGGATTTGCAGTCCTGGTCGGCATCGCGCTGGCGCTCTCGTTTGCGCTGTCGCGACTGGTCGAATCCATCGTCTACCCGCAGATCGTGTTCCTGCAGATCATCCCGAAAATCGCGATCGCGCCATTGTTCATGATCTGGTTCGGATACGGCCTCACGTCGAAGGTACTGATCGTCTTCCTGCTCTCCTTCTTTCCGGTCGTCGTCTCTGCCGTCCAGGCATTTCGCTCGATGGATCCCGACATCCGCGATCTCGCCCGCATCACCGGCGCGAGCCCGGTGCGAATGTTTTTCAAGGTGCAGGTGCCGCACGCACTGCCGACGATGTTCACCGGATTCAAGGTCGCGGCCGCGCTTGCGTCGACGGCCGCCGTTGTCGCAGAGTTCGTCTCGTCGGATCGCGGGCTCGGTTATCTCCTCGTCGACTATACGAATCGCTTTGACACGTCGGGCGTCTTCGCTGCCATTCTGGTGCTGAGCATCATGGGCCTCACGCTTTACGCGATCGTCGAAGCCATCGAACGTATCTCGATCCCCTGGCATGTCTCGCAGCGCATAGACGCCGGGATGGCAACAGCAACGTGATCTTCACGCGAGTATCAACAAACCAAAGGAGGATGCACATGAAATGGAAGACAGTTTTTTGCGCGCTGGTGGTGAGCATGCTTGCCGCGAATGCGGCGCAAGCCCAGGACAAGGTGACCTTTCGTCTGAACTGGCTCGTCTATGGATTCCACACGCCGTTCTATCTCGGCCTCGAGCGCGGCTATTACAAGGAAGAAGGCATCGACCTCACGATCGGCGAGGGTCAGGGTTCGGTGCGCGCGGTGCAGACCGTCGGCGCCAAGGGCGACATGTTCGGCCTCGCCGACGGCGGGAGCGTCGTCGCGGGCGTGTCGAAGGGCGCACCGGTAAGAGCCGTGATGGCCGTCACCAATTCTTCGCCTTATTCGCTCGCGGTCCGCACCGATTCCGGCATCAAGACGCTCAAGGACGTCGAAGGGAAGACGATCGCCAGCGCTCCGGGCGAAGCGGGCCTGCAATTGCTGCCGGCTCTGTTCGCACGGAACAATGTGGACATCGACAAGGTCAAGATCCTGCGCGTCGAAGGTGCCGGAAAAATGGTGGCCGTCGCCGAAAAGCGTGCCGAGGGCCTGATGGCGGGTCTCGACAATCAGTCGCTCACCTTGCCGAAGGAAGGCGTGCCGCTGATCGATTTCGCCTATGCCAAATACGGCACCAATACGGTGGGATTGACGATCTTCGTAAATAACGACCTGATCAAGGAAAACCCTGATCTGGTGCGACGTTTCGTCAAAGCCACGGTACGCAGCTTCGACGCCGCCATCAAGGACCCGGAAGCCTCGATCAAGGCGGGCCAGAAGGTGAAGCCAGATCTCGATACGGCTTTGTCGCTGGCGCAACTCAAGGTCGGCATCGGACTGATGAAGACCGACTCGACCGCGAAACTGCCCACCGGCTACTTCGCACAGAAGGACTGGGAAGACACGCTCGAGCTGATGAAGAAATACATGGCGCTCGAAACGTCGGGGAAGGCGTCGGATTACTTTACCAACGAGTTCCTGCCGAAATAACCTGAGGACGAAACGGACGGCGTCACGCCACGACGCCGTCCGAGCGCAGCAGGGCGATCTCGGCAGGTGGTACACCGAGCTCGCGCAGGATCTCGTCAGTGTGCTCGCCCACCCCGGGTGCCCGGCGGTCGAGGCTGGGTCCGTCGTGGGCAAAGCGGAACGCTGCCACCGGCACCGTGGGTGCGTGCGGATCGGCCTTGCCGAGCAGCGCGCGCTGTGCAAGCTGCGGGTCGCGGACGGCCTCACCTAAACTGCGCACGCGCTCCGCGGGCACGCCGATGCTGTGGAAGAAGGTCATCCACGTGCTTCGCGTCACGTTCGCGTAAACGTTCGCTGAGCACCTCGCGCATCGCGTCGGCATGCGACCGGAGCGATGTCAAACGAGTCGAGTGCGGCGAAATCCGGTCGACCAAACGCATCCCACAGGCGTCGATTCTGTTTCGGGGTGAAGGCGCCCAACATCAGCAAGCCGTCCGCGGTCGCGTAACAGCCAAGTCCCGCTTCGTCGCCGGGTGGATGGCCACCCTGCAGCTCGGCGGCGACTTCGGGACCCATCATCGTCAGCGCCACGTCGAACATCGCGCAGTCGATGCGCTGCCCGCGTCCATCGCGCTGGCGCTGGTAAAGCGCGGCCGCGATCGCGAACGCCGCGCTGTAGCCGCTGGCGTAGTCGATGAACGACGCGCCGGTCTTCAGCGGCCCGCTGGTCGTGGTGCCGGTCCGCGCCATGACGCCCGACGCCGCCTGCACGACGTTGTCGTAGGCGTTGACCGTCGCACGCGGTCCCGTCTGCCCAAATCCGGTGAGAGAACAGTGGATGAGTGCCGGATTCGCGGACTCGAATGCGATGTCGTCGAGCCCGAGCGCAGCGAGCGCGCCGGTGCGATAGTTTTCGACCAGCACGTCGGCACGCGCTACCAGACGCAGCAGAATCGCGCGGCCGCGATCGGCTTTGAGGTCGAGCGCGAGCGCGCGCTTGTTACCGCCCTGGACCTCGAAGTTGAGCCCGCGAAGCGCGGCGTTCTGGCGTGGATCGGGGCCGCGGCCGCGTGCGCAATCGGGCGCTAGCGGCGGCTCGATCTTGATCACGTCGGCGCCGAGCACGGCGAGCTGATAGGTGCAAAACGGCCCCGCGAGCACGTGCGTGAGATCGAGTACCCGCACCCCGTCAAATGGACGCGGCATCGTCGCCTCCGTCGGCGCCCCGACTCCGCTTCAACGCCGCAGGCGCAGCGCCGCGTGCGGGGGCGGACACGGCGATGTCATTCGAACTTTAGCTTGGCTTTGGCGACGATTCCGGCGTAGGCCTCGCGATCGGACTTGATCCGCTCGGCGAATTCTGCCGGCGTCGAGAAGGTCGCCAACACGCCCAGCGGGACGAGTTGCTCAATTACTTTCGGATCGTTCATTGCCTTGGCCGCGGCGGCGTTGAGCTTGGCAACGATATCCGGTGGCATTCCCGCAGGTCCGACGAGACCGATCCACGAGTGGAGGGTAAATTGCGGATACCCTTGCTCTTTCATCGTCTTCACGTCGGGCAATTCGGGCCAGCGTCGTTCGTTGGTGGTTGCCAGCACTTTGACCTTGCCTGCCTTCGCGAACTCGACGAGTTCACCCGCGATCATCATTGGCACGTGACCGGCGGCCAGGTCGGTGAGGGCGGGTCCGCTACCGCGATAAGGCACGTGCACCAGGCTGATGCCGGCGGAAATCTGGAACAGCTCTCCGGCAAAATGCCCATAGGTGCCCACTCCCGAGGTCGCGAAGCCGAACGTGCCCGGCTTCTCCTTGGCCAGCTTGACGAGGCCGGCAATGTCGGAAACGCCGAGCGACGGACTCGCGCCGATGAACGTGAAGCCCTCGACCAGATTGGCGATCGGTGTGAAATCCTTCACCGAGTCGTAGGGCAGCTTGCGGTCGACATTGGGCAGGATCGCGTGCGTCCCGGCCGAGGCCAGCAGCAGCGAGTAGCCGTCGGGCGGCGATTTCGCGACGTTGTCCGTGCCTATGGCCCCACCCGCACCAGAGCGATTGTCGACGATGAACGTTTGGCCGAGCTCCGCGCCCATGATGTTGGCGAGGAGCCGCGCAATCCCGTCAACTCTCCCGCCCGGCGCGAACGGAACCACGATACGCACGGTTCTGCTTGGATAGGCCTGGGCCATTGCTTCGCCCGCAAATCCGGCAAACGTAACCAGCAGCATGAGTGCCGCCGCTGCGGCAAAGCGATCGAATCGCAACATTCAAAACCCTCCTTTGGGTCATCGACCAGCGTTCATCCAAGCGCGCACTGCACATCGTGGAAGGCGCACTGCTCGCGCTCGAATCGCCTGTCGGGCTAGTGTATCAGTGGAACCCGTAGTGTCCGTTTAAATGAAGGGCTGAAGCACTTGAAGCCATGTCCTGCACGAGATTCCGGGCGATCATAGGTGGTCTCGATGACTTCAACTGCAGGTTGAACCTTGCCTCTCAAACCAATAGATCGCCGGGTCGTTTCGGTTCGCGCGCTGGCGGCCCAGACACGGGCTGCCAAGCGTTGGTACGTCTACCTCCTGCTTTGTCGCAACGGAGCGATCTACACCGGCATCGCCCGCAATGTGGCGGTGCGCTACGCACAGCACGTTGCCGGCACCGGGGCGCGCTACACTCGCGCCAATCCGCCGCGTCGCCTGCTGGTCAGGTTCGCGTGCGTCAATCAGTCGGAAGCCGGCAAAATGGAGGCGGCGATCAAGAAGCTGACGGCCAGCAATAAGCGGAAACTGGTGCGCAAGACGGCGGCCTCCGCGCGGAAATTCCTGTTGGATTGACCGTTTTAGGAATTCCGGGCCGGTCCACAGGGTCAGGAAGCCAAGGGAAGTCCATGGCCGCCGCTCACGATTCGAACGCCAATGCGCATTGAAGGCGGTGACAAAAATATTTTGCTCACAAACTAACGTTTTGTCAGTAAAATATACCGGAACCCGTGCCACGCGGCAAACAAGCCGCATTGCAAAGGAGAACGCGACATGAAGGATTCCACCTTTCGCGGCGTATGGCCGGCGCTGACCACGCCTTTCCGTGCCGATCTTTCGCTGGACGCCGAAGGACTGGGGCGGCTCGTCGAAACGGTGCTTGCCGATGGCGTGCATGGCATCGTCGTCAACGGCTGCACGGGCGAAAGCTGGGCGCTCACGCCTGACGAACGCGCCACGGTCTTTCGCAGCACGGTGGAAGCCGCACGCGGCCGCGTCAAGGTGATTGCGGGATGCAGCGCGCAGACGTCGGGCGAAGTGCTGGGGAAGATCCGGCAAGCGGAGGCTGCAGGTTGCGCCGTCGCGATGGTGTCGCCACCCTGGTACATCATGCCGGGCCCGGACGAGATCATGGATCACTATCGTAAGGTGCTGGTAGCGTCGCCCTTGCCGGTATTGCTCTACAACATTCCGCGCCGTACGGGCGTCGGATTCACGGTGGACATGGTGGACCGCCTTGCCGACCACCCGCGTGTGATCGGCATCAAGGAAAGCTCGAAGGACTGGGGCCTGCTGTCATCGGTGATTCGCCGCACGCGCGATCGCATCAGTGTGTTCGCGGGTTACGCCAGTTTTTTCGGACTTGCCGCGCTGTGCGAAGGCGCGGTCGGCTATATCGACTCCGGCACGCCCGTGTTCGGCAAGCGTTCCCTCGAGTTCTATCACGCGGCCACGACGGGTGACCTTGAAGCGGCGCGGCGTATGCAGGCAGAAATGGAACGGATGCTGGGCTCGTTTTTCGGGCTCGGCACGTTCCCGGCAAGCGTAAAGGCAGCGCTCGACCTGTTGGGGCGCCCCGGTGGACCGACGCGCGAGCCGATACGTCCGCTCGACGTCGCGCAACGCGAATCGCTGCGCCAGATCATGACTACCGCGGGGCTGTTGTCCTCCGCCACGCCCAATGTCCGCGTGGCCTGATTCGATCGCACCGGGAGCAGGGTCGTGACCGCAGCCGTTGCCCAGAAAACGCAGGCTGCCGATTTCTACGGCGTGCTGAAAGCGCAGGCGGCAGGGATCGAACGCCGTTTCCGCTTGGCGGCCCCTGGCTCCGCTGCGCTGTTCGAGCGCGCGGCGCACGTGTTTCCGGGTGGCTATACGCGCGATGCGATCATGCGCGGCCCGTATCCGACGTTCATTGCCGAAGGCCACGGTACGACGCTCACTGACGTCGATGGCCGCCGGCTGACGGATTTCTGGTTCAACGCGACGTCGCTGCCGCTGGGCCATGCGCACCCGATCGTGATCGACGCCGTCACCGCGCAGATACGAAAGGGCACGGCCTACTTCGCGCCCGACGGAACATGAAATTGCGCTGGCGGAAACCCTGGTCGCGCGCGTTCCCAGTGCGCAACGCATACGGTTTGCCAATTCAGGCAGCGAAGCGGTGATGATGGGCGTGCGTTTCGCGCGTGCATTCCGCGAGCGCTCGCTGGTGGTCAAGTTCGAGGGCAGTTACCACGGCTCCTATGACGACGTGAGCTGGTCGGTCAGCCCGCCGCTCGATCAGGTGGGCGCCCACGACGCTCCGTCGCCCGTCGCGGAAACCGCGGGGCTTGCCGGCACCGACGAACGTGTCGCGGTGCTGCCCTTCAACGACACCGACGTGCTGCGCACGTTTGTGGAACGACATCACGAGCGAATCGCCGCCCTGTTGGTGGAGCCGATGGCCAATCGCATCGGGCTGCTGTTGCCCAGGCGCGAGTTCCTGGAGGAAGCGCGGTCGCTATGTGACCGCTACGGCATCGTGCTGATGTTCGATGAAGTGATTTCCTTTCGCGTAGGCTATCGCGGGGTGCAGGGCCTGATGGGCATCACGCCGGACCTGACTACGCTGGGCAAGATCATCGGTGGCGGATTTGCGGTGGGTGCGGTCGCGGGTCGTGCCGACATACTCGCGTTGTCCACGCCGGATCGTTCGTTGCGGGTCACGCATGCCGGCACCTTCAACGGGAACCCGACGATGGCGGTGGCGGGACGCGCGACGATGGAGGCACTGACGCCAGCAGTGTTCGACGACCTGGCGGCGCTTGGCCAATACGCGCGCGACGGTCTCGCGCGCATTGCGACAGGTCTGCCCTTGCAGGTTACCGGGGCCGGCTCGCTGTTCAAAATTACCGCAACCGCGCGCGCATTGCATGACTATCGCGATGCCGCCACGAGCGACAAGCGCTGGGAAGCGCTGGCGTCGCTGGCGCTGCTCAACGAGGGCTTCATGGTAACGCCCTCGATGTCCGGTTGCGTGTCGACAGTCACCACGCGCGCGGACGTCGATGCGCTGCTGGCCGCATTTCGGCAAGTCGTGGCGTCATGAGCGCGACGGTACTCAAATGAGCGTCGCCATGCCGCTTGCGGGAAAATTCGCACTGGTCACCGGCGGTGGCAGTGGTATCGGTGAAGCGATTGCGCGGGCATTTGTCGGTGCGGGGGCGAAAGTGGCCATCACCGGGCGCAATGCCAGTCGCCTCCAGCATGCCGCGAAGACCATCGGGGCACAGGCGATCCCCGGCGACGTATCGGACCCGGCGTCCGTCGCGGCACTGTTCGCGACGTTCGATACCTTGTTCGATGGCCTTGACATACTCGTCAACAATGCCGGTGTCACCGGACCCGTCGCGCGCGCGACGGACATGGACATGGCCGCGTGGGACGAAACGATGGCAATCAATGTCCGCGGCACGCTGTTGTGCATCAAGCATGCAGTGCCGCGCATGCGATTGCGTGGCGGTGGATCGATCATCAATCTGTCGTCGCTGATGGGCCTGCGCGGCATGCCGATGCGCAGCGCGTACACGGCCAGCAAGTACGCAGTGCTGGGGATCACCGATGCGGTCGCGCAGGAGGTCGGCATCGACAATATCCGGGTCAACGCGCTGTGTCCCGGCGCGGTCAACGGCGAATTGATGCAGCGGGTGATTGCGGCGCGGGTGACGGCGGAAGGCCGGCCGGCCGACGACATCATTCGCAGTCAGTACACGGACAAGGCGTCGCTGCGGCGGTGGGTGGAACCGGAAGAAGTCGCCGCAGCGGCGCTGTTTCTGGCCAGCCCCGCGTCGGCGGCGATTACTGGCGAACGGCTGCGGGTCGACGCCGGTCGCAACTGAAATCCGATCCCATCATGCGCGCCAAATCGATCCTTACCTGCGCGGTCACCGGTAACCTGACCACGCGCGAACAGAATCCGAACCTGCCGGTCACGCCTGAAGAAATTGCGCGCAGCGCGATCGACGCTGCACGCGCCGGCGCCGCGATCGTGCATCTGCATGCACGCGACCCGGCAACCGGCCGTGGCACCATGCGCGCGGACCTGTTCGACGACATCGTGACCCGGATTCGCGCGGCCAACGTGGACGTCATTCTCAATCTGTCGACGGGCGAGGGCGGCCGCTTCATTCCGTCCAACGACGATCCGCGCGTGGCTGCACCCGGTTCGACGCTGACAGTTCCGGAAAAGCGCGTGGCGCACGTCGCGGCGCTGTGTCCGGAAGTATGCACGCTGGACTTCAACACGATGTTCTCGGGTACCGCGGTGGTGATCAACACGCCCCGCAACCTGGAGATCATGGCGCAGCACATCTACGCCGCGGGTGTCGTTCCGGAAATCGAAATCTTCGATTCCGGAGACCTGCAGATGGCGCTGAATTTTCTCGAACGCGGCGTACTGCGCGATCCGCTGATGTGGAACATCGTGCTCGGCGTGCGCTACGGCGCGATGGCCGACACGCAGACGATGCAGTACTTCGTGTCGCGCCTGCCGCGCGATGCGCAGTGGACGGCCTTCGGGATCGGTCGAATGGCTTTTCCGATGCTGGCGCAGGCATGGCTGCTGGGCGGCCATGTGCGCATCGGCATGGAGGACACGGTGTACCTCGAACGCGGTGTGCTGGCGTCGAGCAATGCGCAGTTGGTGGAAAAGGCGGTCGGAATCGTGCGCAGCCTGGGTGGCGACATCGCGTCGACCGCCGAGGCGCGCGTCATGTTGGGGCTTCCGTCACAAGAGCGTGACGGAGGCAAGTCGCATACTGATCTTCGCGCAAGGAGCGTCGGATGAAAACGTTGAAGCGATTGCTGCAATGCGGATGTGTCGCGCTGATGGTCACGGCAACCGGCGTGGCGGCACAGGCGTGGCCGACCAAGCCGATCCGGTTGATCGCGCCATTCCCGCCCGGGAGTTCGATCGACATCATCGCGCGCCTTATCTCGCAGCCGATGGCCGATGTGCTTGGACAGCCGGTGGTGGTCGAGAACAAGGCGGGCGCCGGCGGCAACATCGGCGTGGACGCGGTGGTGAAATCACCGAAGGATGGCTATACGATCGGCATCGGCGCGCGTGGACCGCTCGCGATCAATGGCTATCTGGTCGACAACCTTCCCTACGATCCGGTCCGCGATGTCGCGCCGATCGCGATCTTCGGCAGCAGCGCCATCGTCTTGTGGGTGAGCGCGGAAAATCCGGCCAAGACGATGCAGGAATTTGTCATTGCCGCCAAGGCGCAACCCGGCAAGATCAACTACGCGTCCGACGGCATCGGCAGCACCAATCACCTCGGTGGCGAAGCGCTGCGCAGTGTCGCCAAGATCGATATGGTTCACATTCCGTACAAGGGCACGCAGGAAGCGCTGGTGGCGCTGATGCAGGGTGACGTGCAGATCTTCCCGGCGGGGCTGCCGCCGCTGGTCGGTCAGTGGAAGGCCGGCAAGATCAAGCCTCTGGCGGTCGCGATGCAGGACCGCATTCCGCAGATGCCCGACGTGCCTACTGTGGGCGAAGTCGGATTGCGCGGCGCGGAGATGTATGCGTGGTTCGCCATGTTCGCGCCGGCCGGTACTCCGCCTGACGTGATCGCGAAGATTCGCGATGCGCTTGGCGTGGCGATCGGCAAGCCCGAAGTGAAGGAGAAGCTGATCTCGCTTGGTATCACGCCGCAACTGTCCACACCGGCGGAACTGGCGAAACTCGTGCAGGACGAGCAGGCGCGGTGGGGACCGGTGATCAAGTCGACCGCGGTGATGAAAACCAATTGACCGGGGCTGCGCTATACCGTTGCGACGGGTGTTACCGGCGCGCCCACCGCGCCGGGTAGTCGCAGCGGTGGCGCGGTCAACAGGAAGTGCGATCGCCGGTTTGCCGCGAGCCACGCCGCGAGATCGGCCAGGTACCACAGTTCACCCAGCGGAATGCCCAGCTTGAACAGGCACAACTCGTGCAAGCGTTCGTAGGCGAGACCGGTGTCGCGGCGCGTGGGCGGCACCGCCTCCACCGCGAAATTGTCGGCCGCGATGGCCGCAATGCCGCTGTCGTCGATCCAGCGCAACAAGCGCTGGTCGCAGCCGTCGAGGTGACAGAACATCCCGTCGAGGGCGGCCGGGTCCGGTGTGCTGCCCTGTTCCAGCAGCACCGCGGTCTGCCCGGTGTGCAGGCAAAGGATGTCACCGGTATCGACATGGGCGTCCTGCGCATCGCACGCGCGCATGAAATCGTCGTAGCCGACCGCGCGTCGCGCGTCACCGAATTCGCGCCGCAGATCGACCAGCGTGCCGCGTCCCTGCACGCAGGTTTCGGCCAGCCGCTCGATGCCCAACGCCTGCGCCCCGGCAAACGGCTGCGCGCCACCCTTGTCCGCTGCGGGAACGTCGGCGCCAACATCGACTCCGCCGCGAAAGCCGTTGTAGTACCGGATCTCCGGTATGCCGTCACCGTCGGCATCGAACATCGAACCGACATGGGCCAGCGCATCCCAATGCGTCGAAAACTGGCTGTACAGCAGCACGGCGTCGTCGCAGAACACATCGGGATGGTCGGCGTTCGGGTGGAGGTTGTACTTGACGCGCCCGTTGCGCACCATCGGCTGCAGGCGCGGCGGCCGGCGCTGCAAGTCGTGATAATTTCCGCCGGGGCGGTCGAGCGGCAGCGAAAGACAGAACGACCGGCCTTCGCGCACTTCCGCCGCCGCTTGCCGAACCTTGTCGGGCGTGATCAGATTGAGTCGGCCGCGCTGGTCGTCAGCACCGAAGTCGCCCCAGTTGGATCCCGGTGGTCGATGTTGCCAGCGCATTGAAGCGTTCACCCATTCACTCCCCAAACATGATGCGTCGATTGAATCACGGTTCGTGCATCGTGGCTACCTGCAGCACGAGTCTGCGATGACTGCTTCCGACTTGCGCATCGATGCGAACGTCGAGCGTGGTCGCCGGGTCACGATTGCGTGCGATGGCCGCGCGATCGAGGCCTGCGAAGGCGAGTCGCTGGCTGCCGCGCTCTGGGCGGCCGGCGTGCGCAGCGCATCGGGCGTGAACAATGATGGTCCGCCGTATCGAGTGCTGTTCTGCGCGATGGGCATCTGCCAGCAGTGCGTCGTGCGGGTCGACGGCGTGCGAGTCGAGGCGTGCCGGGTGCTCGTGCGTGACGGTCTCGACGTGCGTACGTCAGGATGAGCGATGGCGGCGGAGTGACGGATGTCGTCCGGCGCGCCTGATCCGCAATTCGACGTCGTCGTTTTAGGTGCCGGCCCGGCCGGCGCTGCGGCGGCAATCGAAGCTGCCCGAATGGGCCTGTCCGTCGCGGTGATCGATGAAGCGCACGATGCCGGTGGACAGGTCTACCGCGTCGCGCCTGGTGTTCGTGCGCACGATTCGAGTCCCGAGCGCATTGCCGGCGACACGCTGCGCGATGCGCTTGCCGCCGCCAAGGTCGACCGCCGTTTCGCGCACCGCGTGTGGCATGTCGAGCGCAACGCCGATGTGTTCTGCGTTCATGCGGTAGGCGATGCTGGCCCGGTGACGCTGACCGGCCGCGCGCTGATCGTCGCGAGCGGTGCGCTGGAGAGACACATCCCGATCGCAGGTTGGGATCGACCTGGCGTGATCGGTCTCGCCGGCGCAACGGTGCTGCTGAAAGCGCAGCGCATGCTGCCGGGGCGCAAAGTCGTCGTCGCGGGTGCCGGTCCGTTGCTGCTCGCGGTCGCGGCCGGCATCGTGCACGGTGGCGGACGCGTTGCAGCCGTCGTCGACATCCATCCGCGAAGCCGATGGTTGCAGGATTGGCGCAGCCTGGCATCGCGGCCGGATCTGTCCGCGCGCGGTGCGCGATGGCTGGCCACGCTGATCGCTCATCGGACCCCGATGCTGCATGGGACGGTGTTGCGCCGTATCGAGGGCGATCCTGCGGTTAAACGTGTCGTCGTGTCGGCGCTCGACGCAAAGGGCGGCGTGTCCAGGGACGGCGCCGAGCGTGTCGTTGCTTGTGACGCCGTTTGCGTCGGCTTCGGGCTACAACCGGCGACCGATATCACGCGATTGCTCGGTGCAACGCATGCCTTTACGCCAGAACGTGGCGGTTGGCACGTCGTGACCGATGACGATCAGGCGACCAGCGTTGCGGGCGTGTTCGCTTGTGGCGATACCGCGGGTATTGCGGGAGCCGCCGCGGCGCCGTGGTCCGGACGCATTGCCGCCGTCTCGGCTGCACGCCATCTTCGTCGCATCTCTGATTCGGACGCGAGTGTGTCGACCGCACCAATGCGGCAAGCGCGCGATCGCGCAGCGCAGTTCGGGATGGCGATGACTCGCCTCGCCGATGCGGGCGATGGAATGATTGCCGCCATCGCGCCGGATCTGCCGGTGTGTCTGTGCGAACAGGTATCGCGTGCCGCCCTCGATGCCGCCATAGATGCGGGAGCGCCGCACGATGAGCGAGGTGAAGTCGGCGACGCGCTGCGGGATGGGTCCGTGCGGTGGGCGCCTGTGCGAAGACGCCGCAGCCCGCCTCATCGCACTGCGCACCGGGGCTTCGCGCCTTGCTGTCGGCGTGGCCACCGGGCGACCGCCGCTGCGGCCTGTGGTTCTGGATGTTCTGGCCAGCACATTCGACTACGATGCATTGCCGATCGCGCAATTGGCGCCGCTATGACACGCTGCGATCTGGCGATCATCGGCGGTGGCATCATGGGTGTCACCGCAGCGCTGCGGGCGGCGGCAGGTGGCATGAACGTCGTGGTGCTCGAACGCGGTGGCGTCGGTGCGGAAGCCACGGGTGTGAATGCCGGCACGCTGTCGCTGCAGATCAAGCGGGTGGCGTTGATGCCCTATGCGCTGCGCGGTCATGACTGGTGGAAGCGCGCCGGCGAGGCCGTCGGCTTTCACCAGACCGGGGGCTACACGCTTGCGTTCAACGCGCGCGAACACGCGTTGCTGGAAGAGCGGATGCGCCTCAAGATCGCCGCCGGCGCGCCGATCACCTTTGTATCACCGACACAGGTGCGGGAGGCAGAACCTGCGCTTGGCGACCGCATTGTCGCGGCGACCCATTGTGCCGAGGATGGCTACGCCGATTCCACACGTAGCGGTGTGTATCTGCGGCAATTGCTGCGGGACGCGGCTATCGCTGTGCGCGAACATGCACCGGTGGACCACATCGAATCCGGCGACGGCGGTTTTGTCGTGCGCACCGCGCAGTCGACGATCCAGGCGAAACGGATCCTGCTGGCGTGCGGTGCGTGGACCCGTTCGGTCGCCGCCATGCTGGGCGTCCATCTGCCGATCGAGGTGCGGGTCAATACCGTGACCGCGACCGAGCGGGGCCCGATCCTGCTGCGTTCAGCAATCGGTCATGCCACGGGCCTGCTCACGTTGAAGCAGAAGGCCAACGGTTCCTTTCTCATCGGTGGTGGCTGGCAAGGTCGTGGCACACCGGAAACCGGCCGGGGTGAGGTCGTCGCGGAGACCATGCTGCAAAATCTGCGGCTTGCACGTTTCGCGGTCCCGGCGCTGGCGGGCATTCGCGCCGTGCGGTCATGGACGGGGTTCGAAGCTTATGTGCCCGACTACTATCCGCTCGCGGGCGCGCTGCCCGGCGTGGCTGGCGCATTTGTCCTTGCGTGCGTGCGCGGTGGCTATACGATCGGGCCATGCATCGGCCCGCTGGTCGCGGACCTGATACTCGGGCGTACACCGGAATTGCCGTTGTTCGATCCCGCGCGCGTGCTGGAGCCGACGACGATCGCGGCGAGTGCCTAGGCCTGTTTGGTGACCTTGCGGCGTTTTGTTACGACCGTACGGTCGACATGGCCCAGCCGATCGGAAATCCGCCGGGCGGCCGTGACGACAGCCTCCACGTCGCGCTTTTCGAACTTGGCGAGGTCAAACGCGGAATCCGGGCCGGAGATATCCAGCGCGGCCACGATGCGACCGCTGTGATCGCGGATCGGTGCGGCGATCGAACTGCCGCCGGGCTCCACGGCGCCGTGACTGATCGCATAGCCCTGCGCCAGCGAAGCCGCGATGCGTCGTGTGAGTTGGCGCAGATTGCGCGGAGTCTGGTCGGTCAGTGCCGCGAATGTCGGCTCCGGGAACAATGCGGCCAGCTCGCGGGGCGACAGTTCGGACAGCAGCAGCCAGCCCATCGGAGTACCGAAGGCGGACAGGCGAGTGCCGACGTTCATCGTGCTGAGAAAACCCGATCGCGTCTGCACGCACGACAGGTACAGGATCTCGCGTCGATCGAGGATCGCGAGGTGCGAGGTGACGCTGGTGCGATCGCGCAGCGCCTCCATTTCCGGGCGCGCGATCTCGATCAGATTCTTGGACGCGAGGTACGCGTAGCCGATGTTGAGTACGCGCGGTCCCAGTGTCAGCAACTTCGAGCCCGGCACCTCTTCGACAAAACCCATGTGCAGCAACGTGTAGGTCAGCCGGAAAACCGCAGAGCGCGTCAGCGCCAGCCGCTTGGCAATGTCGGCTACGGCCATCGGTCGGGCTTCGCTGGCCAGGATTTCGAGCACGTGCAGACCACGGCGCAGGCCGGGCACGAAATAGATATCGTGGTTCTTGTGCAGCTCGGGGGCAGATGATTGGGTCATGGGGCAGGACGAACCGTCCTGCATGGTACCGAAATTGCGTGGCTCCTTGCCAGAACTAACCATTCGCAAGTACCCGCAGCGTGGGTCGCCGCGGGTACTGCGGTCATTCTTTCGGCAGGTTCAGTTTGTTGATCGCCGCCGCCCACTGGGCGGAGTCCTGCTTGATCATCTGTGGAAACTTGTCGGGCCCGACATTCAGCGGCGTCGCGCCGAGCACCTTCAGTTTCACGACGACCTCGGGGTTGGCCAGCGCTTTGGCGAAGGCATCGTTCAACTTGGCGACGATGGCGGGAGGCGTACCGGTACGCACGAACGTCCCCGTCCAGACGTAGGGACCGAAGCCCTTGTAGCCGAGTTCATCGAGCGTGGGCGTATCCGGCAGCTCCTCCAGTCGCGCACTGCTGCGCGACGCGAGTGCAACGAGTTTGCCCGTCTTGACGTGCGGCTCGAGTATCTTCGGCGACTCCATCAGCAACAGGATCTGGCCGCCCAGCAGGCTTTGCACGGCCTCGCCGCCGCCCTTGAACGGGACGTGCAGTACCTTGATACCCGCACGGTCCGCCAGCAGCTCGACCAGAAGGTGATTGGTCGTGCCCGTGCCCGACGAGCCGAACGTGTATTTGTCCGGATTTTTCTTCGCGTCAGCGACGAAGGCCACGAAGGTTCCTGGCACCGACGGGTACGCTGCGAGCACGAAATCAATCGACACCAGCGCGTTGAGCGGCATCAGCTCGGCGACCGGATCGAAGGGCATTTCTTTCTTCAGATGCGGCAGGACGGTATGTGTCGCGGGCGATGTGAACAGCACGTTGTAACCATCCGCCGGTTGCTGCGCGACGAACTGTGCGCCGATGAGACCCGCGGCGCCCGTCTTGTTCTCGATCACGATCGTCGTGTTGAGCGTTTTGCGCGCTTCGTCCGCCATGATGCGCGCGATGCCGTCAATGAGTCCGCCCGCGGCGAACGGCACGATGAAGCGAATGGGCTTCGACGGAAAATCCTGCGCTCGAGAGCTTCCGACGGGCAGGACGAACAGCGTCGCGGCCACGAGTCCGATGCAGATGGTGACTGGCGAGAGTTTCATTGCGGTGCCTCCGATGATCGATTGCGAGAGCGCGAGATGGGACGCTGGAGAAGTGCGCGGCGCCAGCGGGAGCGTGTATGCTTGCGCACGTTGCATTCGTTTGCAATGCTTGGTCTGCCATGGCACGAAAATCCACGACGGCCACCGTCAACCGCTACGACGTCCCCGGGCTGACGCGCGGTCTCGACCTGCTCGAATCGTTGTCCGAAGACCGCATGCCCGCCACGGTGGCGGACCTGACCCGCCGACTCGCGTTGCCACGGTCGTCGGTGTTCCGGCTGCTGCGCACGCTCGAAGACAAGGGCTACGTCCAGGTCGATCCTACCGGCAAGACGTTTGTGCTCGGGCCGCGCGTGCTGCGGCTGGGCTACCAGTTTCTCGCGTCGCGCGACGTGGTGCAGGCGGCCCGCAGTGACGTCGAAGCGCTGGCGAGAGCCACGGGTATCTCCGCGCATCTCGTCGTGCGCGATGGCCGCGACATCGTCTATGTACTGCACGCACTCGGCAGTTCCTCGTTCGTGAGCAACCTTGGCGTGGGGGATCGCCTGCCTGCGCATGCCACGCCCACGGGCCAGTTCCTGTTGTCCGGGCTGACCCACGCCGAGCTCGGTAAACTCTATCGGGGCACCCGACTCGATTCGACTTCGCCACAGACACCCAAGACGCTTGCCGGGCTGACCAAGGTCATGGCGGCAGGACTCGCGACGGGTTACATCGTGAGCTTCGGCGCCGTTCATCGCGGCGGCATGACCATCGCGGCGCCGGTACGTGCTGCCGGTGGAAAGATCGTCGCGGGCCTCGATATCTCCGGCCCCGACAACGCGTTCGACAGCAAGCAGATTCACGCGCGTTACAAGGATGCGGTGCTCGCCGCGGCCGGCAGTATCTCCGCGCAATTGGGCTTCGTACCCTAGGCAACGAGCCTTACGCATGGTCGATAGCTTCGACCTTGCGCGGCAGCGAGGCCAACGCCGCAGCCAATGCGTCCACCGCCAGTTCCACGATCGTGTCGATTTGCGCTGCCGTAACGATGTAAGGCGGGGCGAAGAGCACGTGGTCGCCGGCGACGCCGTCCGCGGTGCCGCCGCTCGGATAGCAGAGCAGGCCGCGCTGCTTCGCCTCATGCTTGAAGCGTGCGTGCAGCGTCAGCGCAGGTGCAAAAGGCTCGCGTGTCGCCCGGTCTGCGACCAGCTCGATCGCGTGGAACAGGCCGCGACCGCGGATATCGCCGACATTGGGATGCGTCCCGAACGCTTCGCGCAAACGTTGGTCCAGACGCTGACCCATATGGCGTACGTTGGTCAGCAGGTCGTCGTCCTCGATCGCCTGCAGCACAGCAAGCGCGCCCGCGCAGCACGCCGCATGGCCCATGTAGGTGTGGCCATTGGCCAGCGCACCGCTGCCAGCTTCGATGGCCGCCATGATGCGGGCGTGGACCAGTACCGCACCGATCGGCTGGTAACCGGCGCCCAGACCCTTGGCGATGGTGATGATGTCCGCGCCGATGCCTTCCTGCTCCAGCGCGAACAGCGTCCCGGTGCGTCCCATGCCACACATGATTTCGTCGGCGATAAACAGTACGTCGTAGCGCGTGCAGATCTCGCGGATGCGTCGGAAGTAACCCGGTGCGGCCACCACACAGCCCGCCGTGGCGCCCACCACCGGCTCCGCGACGAAAGCGGCGACGCGCCTGGGGCCGGCCACCTTGATCGCTGCTTCGAGCTCGTTGGCGGCGCGCAGTCCGTACGCCTCTGGCGACTCGGCGGGCCGACGATGGCGGTATTCGTAGCACGGCGGAATATGCAGGGCGTTCTTGAACAGCAGCGGCTCGTAGGGCTGCCGGCGCGCCAGATTGCCACCGATGGCGAGCGCGCCCAAGGTGTTGCCGTGATAGCTGGCGGAGCGCGCAATGATCACTTCGCGTTGGGGCTCACCGCGTTCCAGCCAGTACTGACGGGCGAGCTTCAGGGCGGCCTCGACAGCGACCGATCCTTCGTTGACGAAAAAAGCGCGCGCGATGCCGGCCGGCGCGCGCGCCACGAGATGTGCGGCCAGCGCCTCCATCGGGGCATTGGTGAAAAACGATGTGTGGACGCCCGGCAGCGTGCGCAACTGGGTGACGATGGCGTCGATCACCCGCTGATGGCTGTGGCCAAGACTGGACACGGCAGCACCGCCCGAAGCGTCCAGATAGCGTTTGCCGGTGTCGTCGTACAGATAACAGCCGTCACCGCGGACCGCCACGGGCAGTCCGGTATCCAACTGTCGATGGAACACCGCGCTGGTCTGGGCTGGCGTGTTCATAGGTAAACATGCTAACCATATATGGACATGTTGTCCAATCGCGCTCACACTTCGCGCTCGATGTGCGCCCGTGACGTCGTTTTTGCCATGGGCGCTTCCGATCCTCACCTCACCTGTTCCGGCCCTGTGTCCCACGGCGTGCCAACTTTCAACGCCCGGCTTCATGCCCGCCTGCCATCGGCCTGGCATTGGCAGGGGGAGCCGAACGCCTGGGTGCGCATGACGCGCCCCGGACAGTCGCTGCACTCGTTCCTCGAAGGTCTCACCTTCGCGCCCGACGGCACGGCGTTTGTCGCCGATGTGCCCTACGGCCGCGTGTTCCGGATCGACGCGCGCGATGGTCAATGGACTTGTGTTCTCGACGACGGCAGCGAGCCGCACGGGCTTTGGTATGTATCCGAGTCTCGCCTGCTGATGGTCGACTACGCGCGCGGCCTGCGCGCCCTGGATCCATCCACTCAACGCGTCGAGGTCCTGTGCGAATCTGCCGCAGGCGTTCCGTTTCACGGGCTTTCGGATCTTGCGGTCGATGGCGACGGCAACGTGTGGTTCACCGACCCGGGCCGGTCCAGCCTGTCCGACTCGTACGGTCGGGTTTTCCGGTATTCGCCCGCAGGAATCCTGTCGCAGGTCCTCGATCGGCTTCCGTATCCGAACGGCGTCGCGATCACCGAGGACGGCGCGCACGTTTTGGTGGCGGTCACGCGGGCCAATGCGGTGTGGAAGTTCGCACGCCAAGGTGCCGAGGCGGGTACGCCGATGCTTGGCCACTATCTGCAACTCGGTGGTGGGCTTGGCCCGGACGGACTTGCGATCGGTGCGCGCGGTTGCCTCGCCGTGGCGCATGCGCAGGCGGGCTGTGCGTGGCTGTACAACGCGCTTGGAACCCCGCTCGCGCGCATCCTGGTGCCCGAAGGACAATGGCCGACATCGGTCCGTTTTTCGCCACGCGCGCGCGCGCATTTGTACATCGTCGAAGCACAGACCGGATCGATTTACGAATTCGACTGCAGCAGTATTCTGGGAGACGAAATATGAAAGCATTGCAGGTCGCAGGCTATTTCCCGGCGATGGTCACGCCCTTCGACGCGGATGGCGCGTTGCGCTATGAGGATTTCCGGCGGCTGGTGCGCTGGCTGATCGCCAGTGGCGCGCAGGGCATCTGCATCGCGGGCGACAATGGCGAATCATGGGCATTGACGCCGGAGGAGCGCGGACGACTCGTGCGCGAAGCGCGGGCGGAGGCCGGTCCTGCATTTCCGCTGGTGCTTGGCGCCAGCGCGCCGACGACGCGCCAGTCCATCCACTATGCGGAGATTGCGGCCCGAGAAGGCGCTGACGGTATTCTGCTGATGCCGCAGACCTACGTGCTGAAGGCAACGCGCGCTGAACTGGTCGCGCATTTTCGCAAGGTGGCTGCTGCCGTAGCATTGCCGATCGTCGCCTACAACAGCCCGCGGCGGGCGGGCATCGCACTGTCGGTCGACGACCTCGTGGCGATCGTGGATGCAGCGCCGGTCGTGGGGTTGAAGGAATCGACGCGAGAACTCCCGCATCTATGCGAAGTGATTCGCCGACTGGGCGAACGCATCGCGGTCATGATCGGTCCGGCGGCGTTCGTTCTGCCAGGGATTGCGTTGGGCGCGCACGGTTTTATCTCGAGTGGCCCGGAATTGCTTGGGCCATTGCCGTCCACCTTGATGAAGCTGGCACGCGCAGCGCCCGGCGCCGAGTACCGTGCTGCGCAACATGCACTGACGCGCGTCTACGAAATGCTGATGAGCCTCGGCACGTGGCCGGCGGCGCTGAAGGCGGGTTTGAACCTCGTCGGGCAACCGGCGGGCGTGCCCCGCGAACCGGTGCAGCCGCTGGCGGACGATGCGCGCGCGCGCCTTGCGGCGTTGTTGCAGGAGCTGGGCGCGCCAATGATCAAGAGAGCCAGCGTCACGGCCGTGTAGCTGCCGCCGGGGCGGTTCAGTCGTCGAACTTCATGTTGGTGGCCTTGGCCACCTCGATGAACGCCTTCATCTCGGCCTTGATCTTCGCCGCGAAATACTCGGGCGTCTCGGCGCGCGCGACACTGCCAAGCGCCGTGAGGCGCGAGGTCATCTTCGGGTCGTTGAACGCCTTCGCAGCCGCGTCGTTGAGTTTGTCGACGAGTGGCCGCGACATCCCGCCCGGTCCCATGAGTCCGAACCAGATCGGGGGCGCGGAGAACGCTGGCAACCCTGCCTCCGCCATCGTCGGCACGTCGGGTAGCTCGCTCCAGCGCGTCGGATTGGTGGAGGCGAGGATGCGGACCTGGCCCGCCTTCGCGTTCTCGATGAATTCGCCGCCGATCATCATCTGGACGTTGCCGGCGACCAGGTCGGCGACCGACGGAGCGCCGCCGCGATAGGGCACGTGGGTGATCTTGGTGCCGGCGGCGAGGTTGAAGAACTCGCCCGCGAAATGGTTGAACGTTCCGACGCCGGAGCTCGCGAAGTTGAGCTCGCCAGGCCTGGCGCGGGCGAGGGCGATGAACTCCTGCAGCGTTTTCGCCGGCAGGCCTGGATAGATACCGAAGAAGCTGTAGCTCTCCGCGATCAACGCGATCGGCGTAAAGTCGCGATCGGCATCGTAGGGCAGTTTCTTGCCGGTCGTCGGCAGCACCGACTGCGGGCCGGTGGTGGCGAGCAGCAGTGTGTAACCATCCGGCGGCGCTTTCGCGACGGCGTCGGAGCCGACCATACCGCTCGCGCCGCCGCGGTTCTCCACTATGAAGGGCTGACCGAGGCGTTCCTGGAGCCCTTGCGCCAGCAGCCGCGCAAGGGCGTCGGTGCGCCCGCCGGCCGCGAACGCCACAACAATGCGCACCGGTTTTGTCGGGTAGTCCTGCGCGCGTGCGTCAGCGGCGAAGCCAACGGCAAGCGCGGTCAGCACAGCGCCGATCTTGAGTCGAATTCCGGTCATCGCAATCCACTCTGGGTTCTCAGCCTTCCGGAGCGACCGCGCGTGCGCAGCGGAAGCACGGCAGCAGCACAGCGCCGCTGAAAACTATACCGCATCGAACACAGACGCAGTATGGACCCGGAACATTCGGAGTTCAAAGCGCATCGCGTCAGTGCGATGCAGCCGGACGAGCGTTGCTACAGACAGAACACGGAAGGCGCAATGAGACCGCGCAGCGGCCGTTCCCTAGCCGCGACTGGACAGGGCCGGTTTGTCGCTCCATCCGATTCGGCGTCGATCGGTGCGCGCCGGGAGCGATGCTCCGGCATTGTGCCATTCCACCGCGGCGCGCCGATGCGGCTGCCATCGGGCGTGGTACTCCATCAATTCCCGATCAAGCGGGGAAGCGTCGCCAGGGACGTCACTCATCGAAGGCAGATCGCAGACCTCTTCGTCGTCCCAGCAATCGAGGAAGGTGTTCCAGCATTTGACGTAGGCATGCACCGTTGCGTCACGACCGAGCCCGTACAACGCGTCGCGCACACATGCACCCGACAGAATGACTCCGCCGCGTGCCCGGTCGAAGTCGCGACGGACAACGTCGAACTGCAAATTGGCGATGTAGCCAAGCGAGTACGCAGCTTCCGGAGCGACGTAGCTATCGAGGTCAACGTGCAGTGCGCTGAGTCTTCGCGCGGTAAGGCTGGCAAGGCGACTGTTGCCGGCGCCGACACCGATGCCGACTCTGTGGTCCACGGCGACAATCGGCCGCGATATGCCAGCGATTCGCCTGGCGATCTCCGAGACAACCTTTTCGGGGTCCTGCGACGCAAATAGGGCCATGGTGTGCAGAACAAAAGTAGAGGGCCAGCGATCGCGCTGTTCGTGCAGCCTGTGACGCCGGTGTCGCACAGTAGGCCTGCAGCAGTCCTCGCAAATTTGATGCCATGGTCCAGGTATGCATGCGAATCAGCACTTTAGCGGTGTGTGCGACAAGTAGATATCGCACTCTGTAAAGTTCCCCGACGCGGTCTATACATTTGCGATCGACTAGGAAACTTGTGCAGCCATCGCGGCGCTGCAACTTGAGGGACGTCCTTCAACGGTGGACTGGACGGTGCGGAAGGCAGGGTGATCACGGCCGGTTGTGCCGAGCGTGGTCATAGCGAAGGCCGATCGCACGCATCCGAAAATGCGATTGGTGCTTCTTCGGCAGCGCCCCTAGATTGTCATTGTGCGGCGAAGAAGTACCCATCGCCGGTCAAATGACATGGAGTCCCATCAATGGAAAGCACCAAACGTAGTCCTAATCAAAAAGCACCGAGCCACTTAATCGCGAGCATGAGTGCCGCCGGGCCGCCCAAGGCGCTCGCCCCCTGGGGGGAGCGGCGCACAGCGCCGTTCGGGGGGAACATATGAGTGCGATCGATCGCGCGCGCGCCGAAGAGGGCATGAGGCAGGCCATGGCCCTGGGCAATCTGGCCCTCGACGCATGGAGTCACGTCCGCTCAGCGCTGAAGGCGGCAGGACAGGCGATAGGTCGCGGCCTGGTTCCGAGACGGAGTTTCACGAAGAGCGGTGCGACCTACTTCGACTGATGCGAAAGGACGCGCTCGATAAAGGCGTCGGCTGAGCCCAGGTAAGACAGCGGCTCAAACAGCCGCGCGAGGGCGGCGGCGTCGAGCACCGCGCGTACTTTCGGTTCGTCAAGCAGCACGTCGCGCAGGTGGCGCCGATCCGCCACCGCGCGCTTGCATGCCGCGCCGACGAGCGAATGCGCGACATCGCGTCCCAGCGCCGGCGCCAGCGCCATCTGGATGGCTTCCGCCATGATCTGGCCTTGGGTGATATCGAGATTCATCGCCATGCGTTGCGCATCGACATCGAGGCCGGCGACAGTGCTCGATATCGCTTCGAGCGCTCCCGCGGCAAGCATTGCGATCTGTGGCAGCGTGTCCCATTCGGCGGGCCAGTCGCCCAGGCCGCGTTCATGCTCCTGCACGGCTGCGGTAAGCATCGTGCTGACCAGGCCTGGCACCTGTACCGCCGCAGCAAGTGCGACCGCGGCACCCACAGGGTTGCGCTTGTGCGGCATCGTCGACGATCCGCCGCGCCCCGGCGAAGCGGCCTCGAACACCTCGGCGACCTCGGTCTGCGCGAGCAGGGACAGGTCGCGCGCCAACTTGCCCAAGGTCGACGTCACGAGTCCAAGGGCCGTGGCTACCTCGCAGATGGTGTCGCGTTGGGTATGCCATGGTGCGTCGGCGATGGCGAGTCCGAGGTCGGCTGCAAGGGCGGCCTCCACGTCCAGACCGTGTGCTCCCAGTGATGCCAGCGTCCCGGCAGCACCGCCGAATTGCAACTGGCCGATACGGGACCGCAATGATGCAATTCTCTGCTGATGTCGATCGACAGCACTCAATGTTCCGGCGAGCTTGAGTCCCAGCGTCACCGGCAGCGCTTGTTGCAACCAGGTCCGGCCCACGAGGGGTGTCGAACGATGCGCGCGCACCTGAAACGCCAGGACCGCGGCAAATCGGGCGAGGTCGGCACCGATCAGATCGAGCGCGTCGCGGAGCTGCAGGACCAGACCGGTGTCGATGACGTCCTGACTGGTTGCGCCCCAATGGACGAAGCCGCGCGCGCGCGACATCGGTCCGTGCCACCTGCGCGGTCAGTGCCGCGACGAGCGGAATCGCCAGATTGCCGGCATCGCGCGCCGCGGCGCGTAGCGCAGCCAGATCGTAGTCCTCGGCACGGCAGCAGCGCGCAATCGACGCGGCCGCAGTCGCCGGGATGACGCCGGTCGCTCCCTCGGCACGCGCCAGTGCCGCTTCGAAGTCGAGCATGCGCTGAATCCGTGTACCGTCGGCGAACACGGTGCGCATGGCGTCGGTCGTGAAAAGCATCTCAAGCATCGGTGGTCGTCAGCCCAATCGGGAAGTCGCCCTCGCCTCGGGCATCGATGGAATCGTGGCAGCGGCCATCGCGTTCACGACTGTCCTGGTCCGGTGCGCTGCACTTGCGCAGCCAGTCGCGCCGGTGCATTGACGGCGCCATAGCCGTCGTAGGTGCCGACGCGTTGCACGATCTCGAAAAAGAAGCGGTCGGCAAAGCTTTCCGAGTACGCATGAAAATACTCGCCATCCATTGTGCGCTCGAACAGAATGCCCAGCGCTCGCATTTGTGCGAGCACTGACGCGCTGATCTCGAACCGCGCCGCAAGGTCGTCGTAGTAGTTGTCCGAAATCGGCACGAACGTGGCGCCGTTCGCTTTCAATTGCTCCATGGTCGCGAATATGTCCGTGCAGGCGAACGCGATGTGATGGACGGTGGCGCCACCCTGTGCAGCGAGGGCCTTCGCCATTTGCGTTCCCCGGCTCTGGGATACGTTCAGCACGACACGCACGGTCCGATCGAAGTTCGCGACCCCGCAACTGCGTACGAGACCAAATGGATCGGAGAGCTCGAGACTCTCGCCGGGCTCCATGCCGAGCACCGCTCGATGAAAAAGAATCCATGCATCGAGGGTCTCAATCGGCAATCCACGCGCTACGTGGTCGACGCGCGCGAGACCTGCATCTGCGGTCGACGGTTCGGTGGTTGAGGCAGGAGGTTCGAAGTCGACTTCGAACAAACCACCGGTCGCGACGTCCAGCGGCACGAAGTAGACGAGCGTATCGTCCGGGGCGCGCACGGCAGGAAGGCTGTATTCGCGTGGACCGATAGCCGTGTCGAAGCGCGCGTAATGCAGCGCCGTCGCACGATTCAGCGCGCGTACGCTGTCGTCCGTGGCGAGCCCGACCGCGACCAGTGACGGTCCATGCTCATCGAAATACGCACGGGCGAAGGAATTGGGTTCGAGGTTCAGGACCAGGTGAATCGCACCCTGCCGATACAAAGTCACGTTCTTTGATCGGTGTCGGCCAGCCCGATGGAACCCGAATGCCTGCAAGAACTTGTCGAGTTGCAATCCGGCCGCCTCGTCCGTGGCGAACTCGAGAAAGGCGACACCGGCCAGCGCCGGTGCGGCAGGGGGGTCGAAGAGTTCCACACGATCCAGGGTGCTCGCATGCCCTGCAGCGGTGATTGCAGCGGCTTGCACAGGTTCGAGTCGCAGCCGCGTTTCTGCCTCGCAGTAGAGGATCGAGCGCATCGCATCGATCGCTGTCCCGCGATTGGGCGCTTCGCGGAACATGTCGTTGAAAATTTCGAGCGAAAAGGGACCGGTGTAACCCGCAACGAGTACGCACTCGAGAAAGCGCGCGAGATCGAACTGTCCCTGGCCCGGAAAGCACCGATAGTGCCGGCTCCATTGCAATACATCCATCGCCAGGCGCGGGGCATCCGCCATCTGCAGGAAAAAAATCTTCTCACCCGGAATCTCTGCAATACCGGCCGGGTCGTCCCCGAGCGACAGAATATGAAAGCTGTCGACGGCGACTCCAAGATGCGGGTGGTTGGCGTGCTGCACGATCGACCACGCGTGTCGATAGCGCTTGACGTGCCGACCCCACGCCAGCGCCTCGTACGCGATGCGGAGATTGCGGCGCGCGGCGCGCTCCGCCAGTTCATAGAGCTGCGCGGAAATGCGCGCGTCGTCGGTAGGCGCGCCCGGCGAAGCATTGGAGCAGACGAGCAACATCGGCGCCCCGAGCGCTTGCATGAGATCGAACTTGCGCTCGGCGCGATCGAGATTGCGGCGGAACTGTGTGTCGGACGTCGCATCGAGATCGCGGAACGGCTGGTACAGATCGATGCCGAGTCCGCGATCGGCGGCCATGCGGCGCAGGTCGCCGGCGGTGCCGACGAAGTTGATCAGGTCATTCTCGAACACCTCGATGGCGTCGAAACGCGCCGTAGCGATCGCGTCGAGCTTGTCCGGAAGCGTGCCGCTGATCGACACGGTGGCAATGCATTTGCGCATGGCGAACGGCCTACTCCGCGTCGGCAGGTCTGGTAAACCCGGCCATCGACAGCCGATGGCCGGTGGCGGTCAAGGCGGTCATCGGCCTTGCGGCGGGCGCAAAGAGCGTACAGCAATGCAATGGCCCGCCGCGCCGCGATCAGGCGGATGCCCTGGCCATCGCTCCATCGGCAATCGCCTTGGCCCGCAACCGGTCGTATTCATCCTTGGGGACGGGAATCGCGTTGGGATTGCCAAGATCGTTCAGGTGGACTCGATAGGTCTCGCGTGCAGTCCAGGCCGCAATTGCCGCGATGCAGGTGACGCCGAAGGCCCAACAACCGATCTTGAACGGAATGCCGGTCGACCCGGGCGGCGCGACTGCGACAAAGAGCGCTGGAAGCAGCGCAGAGACGAGAGTTCCGAGATTCTGCGAAATGGCCATCCCGGAAACGCGGGTGCGCGTAGGAAACATCTCGGGGTAGAAGCTCGGGAAAATCGCGTTGTAGCCCTGGTAGACCACACCCCACATCAGCAGGGACATGCCAAACGCCAGCGGCACGTTGTGGATGCTGATCGCGTAGAGGTAGCCAAACGACAGCAGCCCGGAAAGGAGTGCGCCGACGATGATCGGAGGCCGGCGACCGATCTTGTCCGACAGGTTGCCCACAAACGGAATGACCAGCACGGCAACGATATTGCCCGCCACCGGGATCCACAAGTAGACGTCCTTCTCGAAGCCGATCCCGTAACCCGGCTGAACCGCGTAGGCCGCGCCGAATATCGTGGCCACCACCGGGATCACGTTCATCAGGGACATGCACATGACGCGGAGCATGTCGCGCCAATTGTCGCGGATGGCGACGAGGACCGGCGCCTTCGGGACCTCTTTGTGCTCGCTCTCTTCGGCGAACGCGGGTGTCTCGTCAACCTCGCGACGGATGATGTAACCCGCGACGATCACGACAAAGCTCAACAGGAACGGGATACGCCAGCCCCAGCTGTTGAAGGACTCCTTGTCCATGTAGTGCGCGAGCGGCAGGAACACCGCCGCAGCGAGAATCTGTCCCGCCTGGACGCCCTGCAGTGTGAAGCTCGAAAAGAAGCCGCGCCGGCCGAACGGCGCGTGCTCGAGAATCATCGAGCTCGCACCCGATATCTCGCCCGCAACCGCGAAGCCCTGGATGAGCCGCAGTATGACGAGGAGCAACGGTGCCAACCAGCCGACCTGCTGGTAGGTCGGCAGGATCCCGACCGCCATCGTCGAGAATCCCATCAGGAACATGCACACGATCAGCACGGTCTTGCGGCCGTGCGTGTCACCCCAGTGTCCGAGGAAGAAAGCGCCTATGGGCCGGGCAACATAGCCGACGCCGTAGGTCGCCAGCGACGCGATGATCGCGACCGTGGGATCCGTCGACGGGAAGAAAATCTGCGGGAAGATCAGCGACGCCGCAGTGGCGTAGATGAAGAAGTCGTAGTACTCGAGCGCGGAGCCGATCCAGCCGCTGGCGGTTGCCTTCTTGGTCTGGTGCGCACCATGCGGCTCATGTTCTGTGGAGCTGGCCATTTGGGTTTCCTCCGAAGTTGATTTGTGGAACCAATTTGCCCACGACAATTAACGAACCCGGCGTTACCGGGTCGGGCAACACGCCTACTTTTTCGGACCAAGCCTTACCAGTGCGCCCATGGCCAGCGCATATCCCTGCACTCCAAATCCGACCATGATGCCGCGTGCCGCCGGCGAGATATAGGAGTGATGCCGAAATTCCTCCCGGGCATGCACGTTGGAAATGTGCAGTTCGATGACGGTCGCGCTTGCGCCTTTGATGGCGTCGTGCAATGCCACCGACGTGTGGGTGAACGCGCCCGGATTGAACACCACGCCGAGCATGTTGCCGGCCGCAATTTCGCGGCCGGCCTCGTGGATCCAGTCGATCAGCTGGCCCTCGTGGTTCGATTGACGGCAGTCGACGGTGACACCCAGTTTGTCACCTTCTTCGCGACACAGCCGCTCGACGTCGGCCAGCGTTTCCGAACCGTACACCGCTGGCTCGCGCGTACCCAGAAGGTTGAGATTGGGGCCGTTCAGTATGAGTATTTTTTTCATGGGTCATCCACTAGTACTTGATCTGTGCCACCTCACGCAGCACTTCCGGCGTGGTGGTCTTGAAACCGAAGAACTCCAGATAGGCAGGGATCATCTCGAACAGCATGTCGGTGCCGACCTGGACCTCGCAGCCCTTGCTCTTCGCGGCGAGAAGGAATGGCGTGTACTCCTGCTTCATGACCACTTCGCCGACAAACGTCTGTGGTGCGATGCGGGACACGTCCATGGGCATGGGATCGCCTGCTTTCATGCCCAGAGGTGTCGCGTTGACAACCACGTCGTACCCTGCGGGATCCTTCGAACCGGTGGTCACGGTCATGGCGGGATAGTGCTGGCGCAACCGACCGCCGAGGGCATCGGCTGATTCCGCATTCGCATCGAAAATTCCCAACGCAGAGACGCCGGCAAGCGCAAGTGACGCGGCGATCGCCGAGCCCACGCCACCCGCACCGACGACCAGAGCCCGTGCACCTTTGAGCGGACGCCCCTTGCGCTCGATACCGCGGACGAACCCGGTGCCATCGAACATGTCGCCCAAGAGCGAGCCATCGGGGCGTTTGAGAACGGCGTTGCACGACCCTGCAATCAGGACCGTCGGCGTGACCTCGTCGACCATTGCTACCGTCGTGACCTTGTGCGGCATCGTGATCAGCGCGCCCCGAATGTTGGTCAGGTGGAACAGGGGGCGAAACAGGGCGTCGTAGTCGTCGGGCTTCACACCCATCGGGATGACGATCGCATCGATCCCCGACCGCTCGAAGTAAGGGTTGTAAATCATCGGTGCCTTGAACGACTCGGTCGGATACCCGATGTGCGCTATCAATGTCGTCTTGCCGCTGATCATGGAATCATCTCCGCTACCCGCGTTGGTTGGCCACCGTGACGCTTTCGCCCACATTGGTGCACCCACAATGCGTGTCCACGCGAGCGACCTGTGCCAGAATGCACTCCATGCGGTGGTAATTTACATTGGCAATGTTGACAGGAGCGTACGCCTGTCTATGATTTGTGCGATACGCGCGAGAACGTGGGGTGATGGCCGTGGACGGAAGATCCAATTCGGCAACTAAGGCGAGACGCGGTGTGCGCTCGCGCAAATATGACCCCGAAAAAACGAAGCGCGACATACTTTCAGTGGCCACGAAGGAGTTCGCAAAGCACGGGTTCAATGGTGCGAGGATCGATGCGATCGCCGCGCGGACGTCGACCACGAAGCGAATGATCTATTATTATTTTGGAGGCAAGGAACCGCTCTACATCGCCGTTCTGGAGCAGCAATACGCCCAGATTCGCACCTACGAAGCCGGCCTGCAACTCGGTCTGCTCGAGCCCGAGAAGGCGATTCGTCGGCTCACCGAATTCACGTTCGACTACGACCATGCCCATCCGGATTTCGTGCGGCTGGTCGCCATCGAAAACATTCATCACGCGCGGCACCTGGCCAAGTCGAACAAGATCCGGACCGTCAACGCGACCATAGTCGGGACCATCGATGCGATCCTGAAACGCGGGCGGCGCAAGAAAATATTCCGTGCCAGCGTGCGTGCGATCGATGTGCACATGCTGATGAGCGCATTGTGCTTTTTTCACGTCTCGAATCTCCACACGTTCGGCGCCATCTTTCACAGCGATTTTCGCTCCCCAAGGGTAAGAAGCAGACACAAGAAGATGGTCGCAGACTTCATCGTTCATCACCTGAAAACAGGATAGCGATCGCATTGTGCGTGGTTCTGGTCGACCATTGCGGGCGCGATGCGATGGTGAAATAAAGCCAAGTCGCGCTTGACAGTGGCAAGCTACCACGCCTAACATCATTGTGCAATTTGTACGAAATGGTGAGTACGCAAAGCCACGGGAAGCAAAGGCAATGTGGATTGTCCTCATCGAGTACCACCCTGCGCCTCGGCACTTTCGCGGCAGCCGTTGATGGTGAATGCCTGACGACAACCTTGCGGCGCGAGCGATGATCCGTCGCGTCTGACGGGGCGAGCCACCGAAGCAGCAGGACGATTGCATGAGGAGTCCAATGCAAGCCGGCTTCAACTACGAACCCCTAACGCCGACGGCGTTTCTGCACCGGGCGGCGCAGGTCTTTCCCGATCGGACCGGGGTCGTGGAAGGCAGCGTCAAATACACTTACGGCGAGTTTCTTGAACGGTCGCTCAAGTTTGCAGGCGCGTTGAAGGCGCTTGGTGTCCGGCCGGGCGATCGCGTCGGTATCCTGGCTGGAAATTCCCATGTCATGCTTGCGGCGCACTACGCCGTGCCGTTTTGTGGCGGCGTACTCGTTGCACTGAACACTCGCGTCACTGCCGCGGACATGGCCTACATCCTGAAGCATGCCGGCGCGACGGTGCTGGTCTACGATCAGGAGTTCGCCACGGCGGCGGCGGAGGCGGCTGCTCAAGTCGGGTCTGGATTGCGCCTGGTGCGCGCGGGTGGCAAGTCCGATGAATTGGAGGCAATGATCGCGGCGGGCTCCCCCCTCCTGCATCAGGTGACCGACGAGCGCTCGCTGCTGGCGATCAACTACACCAGCGGCACCACGGCGCGTCCCAAGGGCGTCATGTATCACCATCGTGGCGCGTATCTGCAGGCGCTGGCCATGGCGTTGCACATGGGGCTGAACAGTGATTCCGTGTATCTCTGGACGCTGCCGATGTTCCACTGCAACGGCTGGTGCTTCCCGTGGGCCGTTACCGCGATGGGTGGTGTGCATCTGTGTCTGCCCAAAGTCGAGGCGTCGGCGATATGGCGACACATGCGCGAGTCGGGTGTCAGTCATTTCTGTGCGGCGCCAACGGTGCTGACGATGGCGATCTGGGATCCAAGTGCGGGAAAGCAGAAACTGCCGCGACCGGTGCGCATCGGCACCGGCGGCGCCCCACCCACGCCGGCGCTGCTCGAGCGCCTGGCGGAACTGGGAATGGATATCACCCACCTCTACGGGTTGACCGAGACCTATGGACCGTCAGTGATCTGTGACTGGCGCAGCGAATGGAATGCTCTGCCGATTCCCGAGCAGGCGCGTCTCAAATCTCGACAGGGTGTCAATAACGTCATAGGACAGCAAATCCGCGTGGTGGACGAGGGCGGCGCCGACGTGCCGAGGGATGCGTCAACCATGGGCGAAATTGCGATCCGCGGCAACAACGTGATGCTTGGCTACTACGAAGATGAGAAAACCACGACGGAGGCGTGTCCGGACGGCTGGTTCCGCACCGGCGACCTGGGCGTCATGTACCCGGACGGATATATCGAGCTGCGCGATCGCGCCAAGGACATCATCATTTCGGGTGGGGAAAACATTTCCTCGGTCGAGATTGAATCTGCATTGACTTCGCATATAGCCGTGCTGGAAGTGGCGGTCGTGGCGGCCCCCGATGAGAAATGGGGAGAGGTGCCGGTCGCTTTCGTGACGCTCAAGGAGGGTGCCGCCGCTTCTGATGTGGAACTCATCGAGCACGTTCGCGGGCAATTGGCGCGCTTCAAGGCGCCGAAACGGGTCATTTTTGGCCCGCTGCCCAAGACGGCCACCGGCAAGGTACAGAAGAAAGAACTGCGCGATCGTCTTAAGGCGGCATAGCAGCACAATTGCCGGCCTTCGCGACGCGGGCAGCAAACTCGAATTGGAGCGTACATGGCAGCGCAATCGAGCAAGAGCAAATCTCGTCTTCCGCTCAAGGACATCGACGAGAAAAACAAGAAGCGCATTCGTGAACTCAACGGGGAGTTTCTCAACCTCTATCGCGTCCTGGGACATCATGCCAAGCTGCTGTCGGCGTGGATCGAGTTCGCCTATACGCTAAGACGTGACTGCACGACCACCCGCAGCCTGCGCGAATTGATGATCCTGCGCGGTGCCCAGCTCGAAGGCTCTGCCTATGAGTGGCACCAACACCGGCGATGGGCGCGGCAGCAGGGGGTACCTCCGGAGCAGATCGAGGACCTTTTCTTCTGGCGCGAGTCGCCGAGGTTCACCCCGGCCGAATGCGCGGCGCTCGCGTTGACGGAAGCCATGATGCACGGGGACGTCTCTGACGAGGTGTTCGCCGAACTCGCCAAGCATTTCAGTTCCAGCGAAGTCATCGAACTTGCGCTGACGGCGGGTTTCTACGCGATGGTGCCGCGCGTGCTCAATGCATTGAAAGTTCCAATCGAGGAAGAGACGTTGCATGCTCCTGTCGGACCAGAGACCAAATGATCATGAAGACTGAAACCAATTCGTTTGGCGAGTTCTACCAACGCGACCGGACGCTGCACCCGCCGGCATACGCACCGGCCTACAAGACGAGCGTGCTGCGTTCGCCGCAGAAAGCGCTGATCTCACTGCAAAACTCGCTGTCCGAGATCACCGGGCCCGTGTTCAGCAGCGACGAACTGGGTCCGCTCGACCACGACCTGATCATGAACTACGCCAAGTCCGGATTGCCGATCGGCGAACGGATCGTCGTTCATGGTTACGTGGTCGACGAAAATCGGCGACCCGTGAAAAACGCCCTGGTGGAAGTCTGGCAGGCCAATGCCGGCGGACGCTACCGGCACAAGAAGGACACGTACATCGCGCCGATCGATCCCAATTTCGGGGGCTGCGGACGCATGCTCACGGACGATGACGGGCACTATGTATATCGGACGATCAAGCCGGGCCCCTATCCGTGGCGCAACTACGTCAATGACTGGCGGCCGGCCCATATCCACTATTCGCTGTCCGGCAGCGGTTTTGCCCAGCGCCTCATCACCCAGATGTACTTCGAAGGCGATCCGCTCATCGCGACGTGCCCCATCCTGCGGTCGATTCCCAGCGAGGCCGCCGTCAGGCAGCTGATTGCCCCGATCGACAAGAATGCGGGCATCCAGCTCGACAGCATGGCGTACCGGTTCGACGTGGTGCTGCGGGGCGCGCGCGCCACCTGGTTCGAGAACGCCGTCCAGTCGGACGATTCGATGCAACGCGAGTGAAGATCATGATCAACCAACTCGAGTACTTCAAAGAGACTGCATCGCAGACAGCGGGCCCCTACGTGCACATCGGCCTCGCACCCAAGCAGGCTGGTTTCGACATTTTCGAGAACAATTTTTCCAACGTGCTGGCTGGCCCGAAGACCAAGGGCGAACATATCCGCATCGAGGGAAGCGTCATCGATGGTTCGGGGACGCCATTACGTGACGTGATGCTGGAAATCTGGCAGGCCAACGCGGCAGGGAAGTACAACCACCCTGCAGACAGGCAGGCCAAAGCGATCGACAAGACATTTCGCGGCTGGGGGCGCGCCTGTTCGGACTTTGCGACCGGTGTCTACGCGTTCGATACGATCAAGCCCGGCGTGGTCGCGGGTCGCAACAAACGTCCGATGGCGCCGCACGTGAATCTCTGGATTGTCGCGCGTGGCATCAATATCGGACTCTCGACACGCATGTATTTTTCCGACGAGGCAGCGGCCAACGCCAAGGATCCAGTCCTCAATCTGATCGAATGGGAGACTCGCCGCAGCACGCTCGTCGCAAAGCGAGAGGAAAAGAAAGGGCAGGTCATATACCGGTTCGACATCCACCTGCAGGGACCGGACGAAACAGTGTTCTTCGATATCTGACGGGACCGATCCAGCAGTCGCACGCCAATGCAACTCTGTGATGGACATGCCTGTGGACTTCGACGTTGCACCTGAACTGAGGGACCTGCAGGAACGAATCCGGTCCTTTGTTGCAGAACAGATTATTCCTCTGGAAGCGGACGCGCGTTGCACCGCGCACGGACCCACGGACGCCCTGCGGCGAGAGCTGATCGCCAAGGCGCGTGGCGCGGGACTGCTTTCCCCGCACGTTTCGCGCGAGTACGGCGGTCTCGCGCTGACACATTTCGGCCGGGCGATCGCCTTTGAGGAGGCGGGCTACTCGCCGCTCGGTCCGGTGGCGCTCAATGTTTTTGCGCCTGACGAAGGGAACATGCATTTGCTTGAAGCCGTCGCGAAACCCGCACACAAAGAGCGCTGGCTGCGACCGCTTGCAGCGGGTGATATCCGCTCCTGCTTCTGCATGACCGAGCCGCCACCGGGCGCCGGATCCGATCCGTCGATGCTGACGACGATGGCCCGCCACGAGGGTGACCAGTACGTCATCACCGGCGGGAAGTGGTTCATTACCGGGGCAGAAGGTGCAGCCTTCACGATCATCATGGCGAAGGTGGAGGATGCGGGCGCGACCATGTTCCTGTCGGACATGAATGCGGCCGGCATCTCGATCGAGCGATCGATGAACAGTCTCGACACGTGCTTTCCAGGCGGGCACGCGGTCGTTCGCTTCGACGGCCTTCGCGTCCCGGAAGAGAACATCCTCGGCGAATTGGGACAAGGCTTCAAATATGCGCAGGTCCGTCTCTCGCCGGCACGGCTGACGCATTGCATGCGCTGGCTCGGAGCAGTCCGCCGAGCGCACGACATTGCAGTGGAATACGCGCGGCGACGGGAGGCATTCGGCAAGCGCATCGGTGATCATGAAGGCGTCGGGTTCATGCTCGCCGACAACGAGATGGACATGCATGTTGCCCGCCTTGCGATCTGGCATTGTGCGTGGGTGCTGGATCAGGGCGACCTTGCGCTGCACGAATCGAGCCGCGCCAAAGTCATCGTATCGGAGGCGCTTTGGCGCGTGGCCGACCGCTGCGTGCAGATCCTTGGCGGGCAAGGGGTCACCGACGAGACCGTGGTCGCGCGTATTTTCGCGGACTTGCGCGCCTTCCGCATCTACGACGGCCCGTCCGAGGTGCATCGTTGGAGCATCGCCAAGCGAATTCTCAAGGGTCACGGACGGTCCGGCGTCGAACGTCCGAGTCACGAGCGACGGCATTAGCCAGTCCCACAAATCAGCAAGCGAGACGAATGGAAGTGACATGCAGGTGGTGACCAGCGTCGCGAAGCAACAGGAAACCGGCGAGCGTTCGATCGATGCGACCGCCGCGGCGGATATCGCGCGCTGGCTTCGCGGCGAAACGCACGCGGATGGCGTGCACATCACCACCTTCGAGCGGCTGCCTGGAGGCGCGATCCAGGACAACTGGACGCTGGACGTCGAAATCGACGGTGGACCGTTGCAAGGGGCGCACGGTTTTGTATTGCGAACGGACGCACTCTCCGGCGTGTCCGTAAGCCTGTCGCGTCCGCAAGAGTTCGCAGTGCTGAGCGTGGCGCACGCTGCCGGCGTGATTTCGCCCAAACCCCTCTACTTGTGCCGTGACCTCAACGTCATCGGGCGCGCGTTTTTCATCATGCAACGCGTTCGTGGCATCGCTGCCGGCCATCGGCTCACGCGGGAGGCACTCCTCGTACCGGACGGCGACGCGTTGGCCGAGTCGCTCGGCGCCAATCTTGCGCGCATCCACGCCATCCGGCCGCCGCGCGCGGAACTTGCCGATCTTAAGCCACCGGCGACCGATCACGCGCGTGCCACCATTGCCGAGTACCGAAACTATCTGGATCAGCTGGAAGACTCGTATCCGGCCCTCGAATGGGGCCTGCAGTGGTGTGAGGTGCATGCGCCAGAGCCCTGGGACACGACGTTGATTCACCGCGACTACCGCACTGGAAACTACCTGGTTGACGGTGGCCGCCTTGACCGCCGCGCTCGACTGGGAGTTCGCCGGGTGGGGCGATCCGCGGGAAGACATCGGCTGGTTCACTGCGCGCTGCTGGCGCTTCGGGGCACACGCACGGGAAGCCGGCGGTATCGCGGCGCTGGAACCCTTCATGCGTGGCTATGAGCGCGTCGCAGGGCGACGCATTGATCGCCGGGCACTGGACTACTGGCAGGCGATGGCGCATCTGCGCTGGGCCATCATTGCGCTTCAGCAGGCACAACGGCACGCCGCAGGCGGCGAACGCTCGCTCGAACTCGCGCTGACCGGGCGCATCGTCCACGAACTCGAATATGAACTGTTGCAGCTGGTCAGTGGAGGCACGCGATGAAGGACATATCGGATGCCGTGGACCTCATCGCTACGGCGCGGGATGCGCTCATGAACGATTTGCTGCCCAAGTTGCAGAAAGATCAACGCTACACTGCCTTGATGATCGCCAATGCGCTGGCAATTGCACAGCGCGAGCAGAGGTCTGGCATTGACGTCTGCCGCGAGGAAATCGAGCGGTTGCACAGCCTGCTCGCTGCATGTGGCGTTGCTGCCGCGACATCCGGCCGCGACAGCCCGGCCAACGAGCTCCCGGTGCTTCGACGCGCCCTGTGCAGCGCGATTCGTGGCGGCAGGTTCGACGATGCCTCGCGCTCACGGGCGTTGATGGCACACCTCGCACGGACAACCGCGGACTGGGTGGCCATCTCCAATCCCAAGGCATTGCGAACTGACAGCGCGGCAAGCTAGGGACACTTTGAGGACGGACATATGAAACTGACGCTGGAAGGCCGCACGGCCCTGGTGACCGGTGCGAATGGCGGATTGGGCAGTCATTTCGCCCAGACCCTGGCGAAGGCAGGTGCCAAGGTCGTCGTGGCCGCGCGGCGTCTGGACTCGCTGCGCTCGGTATCTGACAGCATTGCCGCCGCCGGAGGTCGCGCCGCACCGATTGCGCTCGACGTTACGAATCCCGCGAGCGTAGCCAGCGCGTTCGAGGACGGCGCTGCCGCACTCGGCCCGATTACGGTCGTCGTCAATAATGCGGGCATCGCGATCACCAAGCCGCTGCTCGAGCACACCGAGGAAGACTGGCAGCAGGTCATCGAAGTCAACCTCAACGGCGCATGGCGCGTCGCCCAGGCTGCGGCACGGCACATGGTGAAAAACGAGCAGGGAGGCAGCATCGTGAATATCGCGTCGATTCTCGGATTGCGCGTGTCGGCGCAAGTCCCGAGCTATGCGGCGTCCAAAGCCGCCCTCATCCAGCTTACCAAGGCGATGGCGCTCGAGCTCGCCCGCTACCGCATTCGGGTCAATGCGCTTGCGCCGGGTTATGTCGAAACCGGCATCAACCGGGAATTCTTCGAAAGCGATGCCGGACAGGCGCTGATAAAACGCGTGCCGCAGCGGCGCATCGGCCGTCCCGAGGAACTCGACGGAGCGCTACTGCTGCTCGCCTCGGACGCGGGGTCCTATACTACGGGTGCGGTGCTTGCTGTCGACGGGGGTCACGTGGTGAACACGCTATGACAACAACTCTTGATGCTGCCGGCGCGCAGGCGGTATACGACTTCTGGCTCGGATTGATACCGCAATTCTTTGGCCAGCTCGGCGTCAGCCTCCCGGCGGGCAGCAAGGCCGCCGCACACGCGACGGGTAAATCGGGCCCGAATGATTGGTTTACCCAGTGGTCCGTGGCCATGCCGCCGTACGCGGGTAGCTTCACGAAATCCGCGGGCGACGCGGCCAATCAGGCTGCGCAGTCGATGTTCGGATCATGGTCCGCCATGATGGCGCCTTACACAGGTGGAACCGCAAAGACCGTTGCCGGCACGCCCCCTATACCGGGTGCAGCGGACATGCTCGCCCCGTGGATGGCGGTGCTACCCTTCGCGCAAGCCGCGCAGGGCGCGGGCGGCGCCGATGCCCCTGCAGCGGCGATGCAACCTTTCCAGGCCGCGCAACAGGCGTGGCTCGACACCGTGGCACAAATGGGTTTCGCCTCGCCACAGAGCTACCTCACCGGATTCGATCGCACCTTCGGTGGCCTGTTCGATGCGCTCGGCTTCGGACCGATGCGCAAATTGCAGGCGGCCTGCCAGGAACTCGCGACGGCGAGCCTTTCGCAAAACCAATCGCGCGCCGCCTACGCCATGATCGTCCAAGGCGCCTTCACGACCGGGCTCGAAAGGTTGATGATGCAGCTTGGGACGATGGCGGAGGCAGGCGAGCGCGTCGAAAGCGTGCTGACGTTGTTGAAGATGTGGGCGGTCAAGACCGAGGAGGCTGTCCACGAAGTGCTGCAATCGGAGCAAGGGCTGGTGGCAACCGCGGCGCTGACGAGGACCGGGTTGTCGCACCGCCGGAAGCTGCAACATGTTGCGGGCATCGTCGCGGATTCGCTCGACATGGCGACGCGTCGCGAACTCGACGACGTCTACAAGGAGCTGCATGAGCTCAAGCGCGAACTGCGTGCGTTACGTCCGCCTGTGCCGTCGATAGCGGTACCCGCCACCAAGCCACGCCGTCGTGCCGCCAAGAGGAAGTCAAAATCATGAACGCAGCCGAAAAGACCATGCTTGCTTCCCGCGCCGCGGCGGCCATCGCCATTACGCCAACGTCGCTGGCCAAGGAGCTCGAGGATGCCCGCGGCAAGATCACGCGTGGACTGGCGCGGCTTGCCGAGCTCTCCGAAGACGACCTCGCCATCGCCACGGTGCCGCGCGACGAAGTCTGGCGCGAGGACATGGTGCGCCTGTATCGCTGCACGCCCGTGGTCGACAAGCCGCATGCTATTCCGGTATTGATCACCTACGCGCTCGTCGGTCGATTCCAGATGATCGACCTCGAAGCCGATCGTTCGCTCGTGCGCAAGCTTCTCGCACAAGGCTTCGACGTGTACTTCGTCGACTGGGGGATGCCCGGTCGCGCGCAACGATGGCACACCATCGACGACTACGTGTCCGGCTATCTCGATCGTTGCGTCGATTTCATTCGTGCGCGTTCGGGTATCGACAAGATCAATATGCTCGGAATCTGTCAGGGCGGCGTGTTCACCGCATGCTACGCGGCGCTGTTTCCGGAAAAGGTGCGCAATCTGGCATTCACGGTCACGCCCATCGATTTTCACGGTGACAAGAAGGATCCCCAGACCGGCTCCGGGTACATGAACCAGTGGGCGCGCGCCCTCAGTCCGGAGGACATCGACGCACTGGTCGATGTCTATGGGTCGGCGCCGGGGAGCCTGGTCGGATTCGCGTTCCTGATGATGAATCCGTTGTCCAATGTGACCAAGTACACGATCGATCTCGTCGATGTTCTCGATGACGAAACCAAGCTGCTCAATTTTCTGCGCATGGAGCGCTGGATCGCCGATCGTCCCGACCATCCGGGAGAGGTCATGCGCCAATGGTTCAAGGACCTCTATCAGGACAACAAACTGATCAAGGACGAGCTGGTACTGGGCGGACGCAAGGTCAGCCTGCGTGCGATCACGATGCCCGTGCTGAACATCTACGCGACCGGAGACACGATCATCCCGGTTTCGTGTTCGAAGGGTGTCGAGCAATACTTCGGCACCGACGACTACACGGAAGTGGCGGTGCCAGGTGGGCACATCGGTACGTTCGTGGGCGGCAAGGCGCAAAAGATCCTTGCACCAACGCTCGCCGAATGGTTCAAGGCGCGCAGCGGATGACTAGGGCCTGTTCACACTATGTACACAAGTGCGTTGCACCGCAGAAAAGGCCATGCGCGAGGCGCGAAGTCGAAGGTGGGCTCACTGCCCAGCGAGGCTTTGCAACAAAGCGCATGGCCTTTTCTGCAGCAACCCGAAGGGATCGGGCGCCCTGGGGCGCCACTCTGCGTTGCATTCCTCGCGCAGACGCCCGGTCTGCGCTTCGTCAAGCGCCTTGATTGGCGCCCCATGCCACCCGTTCGCACATGCGAACATAGTGTGAACAGGCCCTAAATCGATGGACCGATGTAGATTGCTGCCACTACGCCGCGATTGATACGTTACCGGGGGCCTCGAACCATGTCGCGTGCCATCCTTTTCGCACTTGCTCTCGCTGCACCGCTGTTCATCGTGACGACGCCGGTGCTCCCGGCAGAACCCGGTGCCCCTGAATTTGCAGACACGCTCGAGCAGCGCCTGATTGCGTGCTCGTTCTGCCACGGCAAACAGGGGGAAGGCAGCCGCCGCAACGAATACTATCCGCGCATTGCGGGCAAACCCGCGGAGTACCTCTATCGACAGCTGGTGAATTTCCGCGACGGTCGCCGCAGCTATCCGCAGATGGTGTATTTCTCCCGCCACCTGAGCGACGAGTATCTGCATGAGATTGCCACGTTCTACTCGAAGTTTCAGCCGCCGTTCCCGACACCGATCCAGCCTTCTGCCACCAAGGAAGCGCTTGCGCGCGGTGAAGTGCTGGTACGCACGGGCGACGCGGCCAAAGGCATTCCGGCCTGCGCGGCCTGCCACGGCAAGGCGCTTACCGGAATGCAACCCGGAATTCCGGGGCTGATCGGGTTGTATCCGGATTACATCAGTGCGCAGATGGGCGCGTGGCAGGGCGGGGTGCGGCATGCCAGCGAGCCGGATTGCATGGCGAAGATCGCCGTCAAACTGAGCGGGGTCGATATTTCGGCTGTCGCCGCCTATCTGGCCTATCAGCCGGGCACGCCTTCGACGCTTCCGGCTCCCGAATCCAAGCAGAAGCTGCCGATAGCGTGCGGCAGCCAGCCGCAATAGGAGACGGTTCATGAGATCCGCGAATTGCAGAAAGCTGGTTGTCGTTGCGGGTGTGCTGTTGATCGGCGCCATCGCAGTGTTCGGCGATCATGGTTCGCGTGTGGCACACGCGCAGCCAGCAAAGGCAACGAAAGGGCAGCAAGCACCAAGCGAAACGCGGGTGCCCGCACAAACGGACGGTGAGTATCTCGCGCGCGCAGGCGATTGCATCGCGTGCCACACTGCGCGCGGCGGCGAACCCTTCGCCGGCGGCCTGGAGATGCCGACACCCTTCGGCACGATCTACACACCCAACATCACGCCCGATCCCGAGACGGGGATCGGCAAGTGGTCCGCCGATGATTTCTGGAAGGCGATCCATGACGGGCGAGCGCGCGATGGATCGCTGCTCTATCCGGCCTTCCCCTATCCCAGCTACACCAAGATAACGCGCGCCGACGCGGACGCGATCTACGGCTACATCCGGTCACTGAAGCCGGTGCGCAAGCGCAACACGCCGCACAAGATGGCGTTTCCGTACAACCAGCGCAATCTGCTGATTGGCTGGCGTGCATTGTATTTCGAGTCGGGCGTCTTCGAGGCTAGTGCCAACCAGACGGCGGAATGGAATCGCGGTGCATATCTGGTGCAGGGTCTTGGCCACTGCGACGCCTGCCATACGAGCCGCAATATTCTTGGCGCCACGGTCAAGGACAAGCAGTTCACCGGCGGGTTGATTCCACTGCAGGATTGGTACGCACCGTCGCTGACATCGAACCGCGAGGCGGGACTCGGCCAATGGGAAATCGCCGACGTGGTGTCGCTGTTGCGTACCGGCATCTCGAATCGCGGGGTCGTGTTCGGACCCATGGCCCAGGTCGTGCACGACAGTTTGCAGTACCTGACCGAAGCCGATACGCGGGCCATGGCGGTGTATCTGAAATCGCTGGCGCAGGGCGGGACGCCAGACGATCCGTTGCAGATCAGACCAACCGAGGGGCAAAGCAAGGCGGCGTTTGAAGGTGGTGCCAAGATCTACGATACGAATTGCAAGTCGTGTCATGGCGCCAATGGTCAAGGCGTTCCGCCGATGTACCCACCGCTCGCCAACAATCAGGCGATCAACATGGAGTTCTCGGTCAACCCGATCCGCATGGTGCTGTTCGGCGGGTTTCCGCCGGCGACGCGCGGCAATCCGCGACCCTTCGGCATGCCGCCGTTCGCCTACACGCTCACCGATCAGGAGGTGGCGGAGGTCGTGACGTACATGCGCCAGTCATGGGGCAATCGCGGTACGGCCGTCAACGCTGCCGAGGTCGCCAAATACCGAACCGTCCCGGTGGATTGACGTTCCATTCGATTACGCGACCTTGCGCAATTTTTGCAATGAGCGCAGGTAGCCCGGAACGGGTTCGTCAGGATGGGTTGTCGGCCAGTCGGCGTAACTGACTTCGCCGACGTAGATGTCGCCTCGCGAATCCACCGCGATACCATGCGGCGCCAGAAATTTGCCGGCCTCGGTTCCCGGGCCATCCTTGCCGCCGAGCCGTGCAATCAGAGCGCCATGCTCGTCGACGATGGAGAGGCGCGGTCCGATATTGGGGTGATAGCGATTGACGTTCGCGCCCGAACCCAGCTCGCCGATGATGAATTCAAGTCGCACACCATTGCCACGGCACAGACTGCAGGGCCGATGCATGTTGTTCCATTGCGTTTCATATTTGCCGTTGCCGTCGAATACCTGCACGCGGTGATTCTCGCGGTCGGCAACGTACACCCAGCCGTCGGCATCAGTCACGATGTTGTGCACGATGTTGAACTGACCGGGGTCGGTGCCCGGCTCGCCCCAGGACATCAGCAGCTTGCCGTCGGGCGAGTATTTGTGCACCCTGGCATTGCCATAGCCGTCGGCAACATAGATTTCACCCTTGGGCGACAGCGCCGTGTGGGTGCAGCGATGAAACGGCAGACCGCTCATGTAGGGCGTCGGATTGCCGGGCGTGCCCAATTCCAGCAACACTTTTCCCGCAGGGGTGCATTTGCGCACGACGTGGCCGCCATCATCGGTCAGGTAGAGGGTGTCATCGACGTCAATGTTCAGGCCATGCGCGCGCGGGTACTCGCCCTCGCCCCATGAGCGCAGGAAGTTGCCATCCCGGTCGAACACTATCATCGGATGCTCGCCGCGATTGAACACGAAGACCTGGTCCTTGCTGTCGACGGCGACCCCGCCCACGTCCCTGAAAGTCCAGCCATCGGGCAGCTTGGCCCAGTTTTCGATGACTTCGTAGCGATGCTCGCCGCTGCCCAGAATGATTGCCATGGTGTGCCTCTTGGAGGGTGGTGAACGATAGCAGAATAAATCCCTCCTTTGTTCGCGCAGGGCGAGACAATCCTTAGCGCACCGCGGCTCCGGCTTCGCGCGCTGTTTGATCGGCAGGCAATGGATTGAGTACCGGATTGGCCAGCATCCAGCCGAGCCTGATGTGACGTTCGTCGAGAAATTCGGGGAGACCAATGGCCATGCCCTCATGGCCGGCATCGGGTTCGTCGACGTACGTGCCGAACAGTCGATCCCAACAGGAAAACAGACCACCGTAATTGCTGTTCGTTTCCAGTGCCAGCTGCGAGTGATGCGACCCGGACCTGGATGTCACGACCAGCCTGCGCTTTCACCCGATCGAGACGATCGTCGGCGTACTCACGGATGCGCTCATCATCGTCGCTTTCGGCGTGCCGGCAATGGCGGTAGTGTTCTATCGCCTCGCAAGGGTGACGGCAAGCACGATCGTCCATGGCAACGTCAGCATTCCGCCCACATTGGAGAAGTTCCTGCGGCTCGTGCTGGTGACGCCGGACATGCACCGCATCCACCATTCGGTGCAGGGGGATGAGCAGCGGGGCAATCTGAGCGGCGGCTTGAGCTGGTGGGATTACCTCTTCGGGACCTACATCGGAACACCTGCGTCGGACTATCGGACGATGCAGCTTGGGCTATCTGGCTACCCCGATGCGCGATCCAGTTCCCTGCGGGCGACGCTGATGGATCCGTTTACCAAATGATCGACAGAATATCCACTTGAATCACGCGATTCAGCCCGCGTGGTCCCGCGCCCCGGGCGCTGGGACGTCGTGCGGGTTGATGCCGATCAGGCGCGACACCCGGACGGGTTCGCCTGGCCGCTGAAACGTTTCGAGGTGGTCCTGGAGGCGCCGGTCGGCGACTGTCATGCGCGTGCGCAGGCGCACGTATTCGGCCCACGACATGATGACGAAACGCTCGATGAACCGCCCGTCCTCGCCCAGGTCGCGGAAGATTCGCCAGTCGCTCACGCCGTTGCGGCGGCGCACCGGCTCGACCGCGTAGGCGGCGCGCAGGAATTCGTCGCGCTGTTCGCGGTCGATGCGGTACTCCAGCTGAATCAGCACCGGGCCGTCGTCGGGCCGTGGCAGCACCGCAATCGAGAGATCCGGCAGCTGCACGCCTGGCGTGACGTCCGCTTCCTCCCCCAGCTTGACGCGAAACCTGCGATTGACGATCAGGAGCACCATCAGCACACCGGCCGAAGTCGCCAGCGCGATGCGCGTGCCCAGGCCGGTCGCCATCGTGCCCCAGATCGCGCTGCCGATCGCGATGCTGGCCATTACGGCCACCATGCTCATTGCGACCGCACGCGCCCGCACCCAGGCCGGCGCGACACTCTGCGTCGCGGCGGACAGGCTCGCGAAGACGCCAACCCAGGCCGCTCCGGCACAGAACGCGCCGGCGAGCGCCAACACCGTGTAGTCGGCCGTCGCGATGAGCACCGCCGACACCGCGTACAGGATGAATCCCGAGCTGACCACCCGGTTCAGCGAACGCGCCTTCAGCTGGTGCGGTAGCGACAGCGCAGTGCTGATCGCGCCGATGCCGAAAGCCGCCGACAGCAGCCCGAATCCCCCGGCGCCAAGGCCGAGCTGGTCGCGGGCGATCACCGGCAGCAGCGCCCACAGGGCACTTGCGCAGACGCCGAAGCTCATGCTGCGGACGATCAGCGCGCGCAGCGGCGGCGAATGCCTCGTGTAGCGCAGGCCCGCCTGGATCCCGGAGAAGAGCGACTCCGGAATGCCGGGCGTGGCCGGCGGGCTCTTCCAGCGCCGCACCGCGATGATCATCACGAGGAAGCAGGGCGTGCTCGCGAGCAGTGCGCTGCCGGTGGAAAGCCACGCGGCGATCGCGCCCGCGAGTGCGGGGCCACCGGCGCGGGAGACGTTGAACGCGACGGCCCCCAGCGCGACGGCGCGCGGCAGTTCAACGCGCGACACGAGGTCGTTGATGCTCGCCTGCTGCGCCGGCATGTAGAAAGTGAATCCGGTGCCGATCACGAACGTGACCGCGAGCAGCGTCGCCGGGCTGATCAGGCCGGCGAGGGTGATGCTCCCGAGAACAACGGTCGCCGTCAGCATCACCATTTGCGTGACCAGCACGATCCGGCGGCGCTCGAAGATGTCCGCGAGGGCGCCGGCGGCAAGCCCGAACAGCAGAAACGGAAGATTGCTCGCGGTCTGCACCAACGCCACCATGAGTGGCGACGGCGTCAGTGTCGCCATCAGCCAGGCTGCAAGCGTCGCCTGCATCGTGTAGCCCAGCGCTACGCCGACGGACCCGAAGTAGAACATCCGGAACCCGCGATGCCGGAGCGGCGAGTTCTGGAACAACCCGGTCAACAGTGAGGCGGCGCGCGCGAACACGGACGAATCCTATCTTGATCCTGCTGCGCCGGGTCGGCGCGATCGCCATGGCGCATGCCGCCGGTGTGTCGGGGCTCGATTGATCGCCGCAGCGGAGCGCATGATCTCACGCGCAGGCGCAGTGGAACCGTACCTCACTTTCGACGGGGGGTGGCCGGTAGCAGGCGTATATTCTGCGCAAGCAGCTTCGTGGCAAGGCCGCCAACGACGCCGGCAGCATGCCGTTTTCGTCACCACGCGGACCCATGAACGAGCCGATCGTGGGCAAGCGGTCGATTGCGCTGCTGTCACTGCCGATCGATGAAATGAAGGCGGCGGGCAAGGCGTTCGAAAGCACGCTGAACGATGTCGCAGTCACAGTGGTCGACGCGGCGCTGACACGCTATCTGCGGGAAGGACGCAAAACCGTCGCGAAACCACTGGTCGCGATGTGCCCGGTGTCGTTGCGTGAAGCCGGTGACCAGGAGGCTACGACCAAGGTGTCGGCCATGTTTGTTCCCTTGGGCGCGCCAGGCATGAAAATCGGTCCGCGCATGGAGCAGGTGATTGCTTCCGTGGGATCGGCCAAGGAGGAATTGCGCAAGTTGTCGAAGGATGCGGCGATGATGTACGCGATCGCGACGTTCGGACTCGCCGAGATTGCCGAAATGACGCACCTGGATGGCCTCGCGCCTCCGCTCGCCAATTTCATCTTGTCCAACGTGCCCGGATCGCGCACGGAACGTTATCTGGGTCGCGCGAAGGTGCTCGGCATGTATCCGGTGTCGACACTGGGTGCCGGTATCGGGCTCAATGTCACCTTGGTGTCGTATGGCAATTCAATGGACTTCGGCTTCATCGCAAACGGCGCGTCGATGACGGACCTCTACAAAGTCGCGGACTACACGCGTGCCGCATTTGCCGAGTTGCGCAAGGCGGCACAGCAGCGCATCCGCACTTCGGCGGTTGCCGAGACGGAAAGCGAATCTCGTGCACCGAAAGCGCCCAAGTCGGCGCGCCCAGTAAAGCCCCCTTCAAAGCGCGCCGCCAAAGGACGTGCCAGCGCGCGCCAGGACTGATCACATGGGACGCTTTCGACACGCTCCAGAGGGGATGGACGGAGTGGCGGCCCATCATGCCCCCCTTCAGGGGGGCCATCGAATATGGCCGTTGGACCATAATGCAGGCTGATTGACGGACAATCGACGCATGACAGCGTCGTGTTGACCCTTACCCATGGCGTGCCGGTATCGCCGGCCGCATTCGTGTCGCCAGCACAGCACGGCGACGATGTTGGAGGAGATTGGTGATGCTCAGATTCGCCCGTGTTACGGCGGTTGCATGCTTGACGGCCATCCTTGCACTACTTTCGCCCGGCGCTGCGGCCCAATCGCGGCCGAACATCCTGGTGATCATGGGCGACGACATCGGCATGTGGAACATCAGTGCCTATCACCGCGGCATGATGGGGGGCTCGACGCCGAACATCGACCGCATTGCCGCGCAGGGCATGCTGTTCACCGACTACTACGGCGAACAGAGCTGCACGGCAGGTCGCGCGGCGTTCATCACCGGCCAGCATCCGTTCCGCACAGGTCTGCTCACGGTTGGCCTGCCGGGCGCCACGGTCGGCCTGCAGAAGGAAGATCCGACCATTGCCGAGCTGTTGAAACCGCTTGGCTACACCAGTGGACAGTTCGGCAAGAACCATCTGGGCGACCGCGACGAATTCCTGCCGACGGCGCACGGTTTCGACGAGTTCTACGGCAACCTGTATCACCTCAACGCCGAAGAGGAGCCGGAGGATCCGGATTATCCGAAGGACCCGAACTTCCGCAAGCAGTTCGGCCCGCGCGGCGTCCTCGACTGCACGGCCGATGGCGGCTGCAAGGATACCGGGCCGCTCACGCGCAAGCGCATGGAGACGATGGACGACGATTTCGTCGGCCGCTCGATGCAGTTCATGGAAAAGGCGGTCAAGGCGAACAAGCCGTTCTTTGTCTGGGCCAACACGACGCGCATGCACGTCTGGACGCGTCTGTCGCCGCAGTGGCAGGACAAGAGCGGCTACGGGCTCTACGCCGACGGGATGATGCAGCACGACCACGACGTCGGACTGATCCTGAAGAAGCTCGACGATCTCAAGATCGCCGACAACACGATCGTCATCTACACGACCGACAACGGCGCCGAGACCTTCACCTGGCCCGATGGCGGGATGATCCCGTTCCGTGGCTTCAAGGGCACGACATGGGAAGGCGGTTTCCGTGTGCCGGCGATGATCCGCTGGCCCGGCAAGGTCAAGCCCGGCACGATCGAAAACGGCATGTTCTCGGCGATGGACTGGATGCCGACGATGCTCGCTGCCGCTGGCGTGCCCGACGTCAAGCAGCAGTTGCTCAAGGGTTACAAGGCGGGCGACAAGTCATTCAAGGTGCATCTCGATGGCTACAACCAGCTTGATTTGTTGCAGGGCAAGGGCAAGAGCAACCGCGAAGAGTTCTTCTACTTCAGCGACGCGGCGACGCTGAACGCCGTGCGCTGGGGCGACTGGAAGATCCATTTCACCCTGATGGAAGACTGGCTCTCCGGCAAGGTCACCAAACAGACGTTCCCGAAGGTCGTAAATCTCAGACAGGACCCGTTCGAGCGTTCGATCGATTCCGAAATGTACTTCCGCTGGTTTGCCGACAAGCTGTGGCTGCTGGTGCCGATCCAGCAGCGGGTGGGCGCCTTCGTCGGCTCATTCAAGGAATTCCCGCCACGGCAGCGAGCGGCTTCGTTCAACATCGATGGGATCTTCGAACAAATTGGGCGTTCGGTCAGTGGGATGAAGAACTAATCGCAAGCGCTAGAGGTTAGAGGGAACGCATGCGCTGCGCCGGATGCGGTCATGAAAATCGCGAAGGGCGGAAATTTTGCGCCGGATGCGGGACGCCGATGGCTTTGCCTGTCCGGCATGTGGCGCACCGAACGAACCTGGCGAGAAGTTCTGCGGAGAATGCGGCGCGTCGCTCGCCGAGGACGGGCGATCCACTGCACGTTCAACGGCGAGCGGTCTGATACCTGATCGCCTCGCACAACGAGACTTCACTCCGAAGCATCTCTCCAAAAAAATCCTCGAATCGAAAGGCGTTCTCGAAGGCGAACGCAAACAGGTCAGCGTGCTCTTCGCCGACGTGAAGGGGTCGATGAACCTCGCCGAGCAGCTCGACCCCGAGGAGTGGAGCGCCATCATGGAGCGCTTCTTCAAGATCCTTGCCGACGGCGTCGAGCGCTTCGAGGGTTTCGTCGACAAGTTCACCGGCGACGGCATTATGGCGCTGTTCGGGGCGCCCATTGCCCACGAGGACCACGCCCGCCGCGCCTGCTATGCGGCGCTGTACCTGCAGGATGGGGTGCGCGCCTACGCCAATGAGCTACGCCTGCGCCGTGGCCTCAACTTCTCGGCGAGGATAGGCATCAACTCCGGCGAGGTGATCGTCGGCAAGATCGGCGACGACCTGCGCATGGACTACACGGCGCAGGGACACACGGTCGGCCTCGCGGCTCGCATGGAGCAGATCGCGGAGCCGGGTAAAGTGTACCTAACGGCGCACACCGCCCACGCACTCCAGGGCTACTTCGCGCTCGCCGATCTGGGCGAGATGGAGATCAAGGGCGCGCACGACAAGATACACGTGCACGAGCTTCAGGGGCTCGGCCTGATGCACACGCGCATGGACGTCTCGCGCAGCCGCGGCTTCTCGCGCTTCGTCGGCCGCGGTGACGAGATGCAGGTGCTGGAGGCGGCACTGGCGCGGGCGCGCGAAGGCAACGGCCAGATCATCGGCATCGTCGGCGAAGCGGGACTGGGCAAGAGTCGCCTGTGCTACGAATTCCTGGAGCGCTGCCGGGCGCGCGGCCTGATGACCTACGAGACCGCCGGGGTCGCGCACGGCAAGGCGATTCCCTTCCTGCCGATGCTGCGACTCTTTCGCTCCTTCTTCGGAGTCACCGACCAGGACAGCGACACCACCGCACGCGAGCGGATCGCCGGCCGCCTGCTGCTGATCGACGAGCGCTTGCGCGACAGCCTGCCACTGATATTTGACTTCATGGGGGTTCCCGACCCTGAGAAACCCGCCCCGCGCATCGATCCCGAGGCGCGCCAGCGACAGTTATTCGACATCGTGCGACGCGGGAACCAAGCGCGCGTCCAGAAAGAGACGCAGGTCACCCTTGCTGGAGGATCTGCACTGGTTCGACGGAGGCAGCGCGGCATTCCTGGAGCCGCTGATCGACGCCCGCCTGGGGACGCGCTCCCTGATGCTCCTCAACTTTCGTCCGGAGTACCAAGCGCCGTGGATGGGGAAGTCGTACTACCATCAACTGCCCCTGTCGCCGCTCGGTCCCGACGCGATTCGCGAAATGCTCGACGCGCTGCTAGGTCACGATCCCAGCACGGCCGGACTCGCCGAGGCGATTCATACGCGCACTGCCGGCAACCCGTTCTTCACCGAGGAGGTGGTGCAGACGCTGATCGAGTCGGGGAAGCTGCAAGGCAGCAAGGGCGCGTACTGCCTGCTCACGCCAGTCGACAAGCTGGAAGTGCCCAGCTCGGTGCACGCGGTCCTTGCGGCGCGCATCGACCGACTGGCAACGCGGGAGAAGGACGTGCTGCAGACCGCTGCGGTGATCGGCCGCGAGTTCGACGAGCCGACGCTGGCCGCCGTCGTCGAGCAGGATGCACCACAATTGCGCGAAGCGCTGCAGACGCTCAAGGACACCGAGTTCGTGTATGAGCAGTCGTTGTATCCGGTGGCCGAGTATCTGTTCAAGCATCCGCTGACGCAGGAGGTCGCGCTGGCCTCGCAGCTCCACGAACGGCGTCGGCGGCTGCACGCGGCGGTCGCGCGCGTCATCGAGGTGGCGCATGCTGAGGACGTCGGCGAGCACGCGGCGCTGCTGGCGCATCACTGGGAAGAGGCCACCGACCTCAAGCAAGCTGTGCGCTGGCATCGCTGCGCCGCCGAGTGGGCCGCCCCACGCGATCCCGGCGAGGGCGTGCGGCACTGGCGGAAGGTGCGCGACCTCGGCCACGCACTCGACGATGATGACAGTAAGGAGTCGCGCCTCCGTGCGTGCGGCGCGATCGTCATGGGCGGCGGTTGGCGCTTCGGCATGAGCGAGGATGAGGTGCACGCGTGCCTCCGCGAGGCGCGATTGCTGGCGGAGGAGTTGGGAAATCCGGCTGGCATTGCGGTCCCGCTCGCCGGTTACGCGGTCCTGCTGTTGGTGCAGGGTCGATTGGCAACGGGCCTCAAATTCGCCGAAGAAGCGAAGGGTATGCTCAGCGACGATGTTGACCCTGACGTGCACTCGCTGGTTGATTTGACGTACGCGTCCGCCATGGTTGACGCCGGCCGCCTTCCGGATGCGGTCGAGGCCTGCGACCGCATGGTCCAGCGTGCTGGCGGCAACGTGCACGCGGGTCGCGAGTTGATGGGCTTCAGCCCGCTGATCTTCGCGGAAAGTGTTGGCGGGTGCACGCTGGCCCACGCGGGGCGCTTCGACGAGTGCTGGCCGCGCTTTGACCGCGCCATCCGTTTGGCACGCGAGGAGGGCGTGCAGCAGGATCTCATCTGGCCCCTCTCTTTTCTTAGCTATGGTGCGTATCTGGCCCGGGGCATGTCCAGAGTTCCCGTCGTTGACATGCGCCTGGCATCCGCTGAGGCGGTGGAAGTTGCCGACTCCGTCGGCAGCCTGTTCCTCCAGATTCGCACGTCGTGCAGCCTGGCGATTGCCAATTTCCTGAACGGTGATTGCACCGCCTGCGAAGAGCAGTTGACCCACGCGCTGGCACAGGCACGCGGGGCAGGCACAGGCCTCGACTTTGAGGCCTTGGACATCGCTGTTTTGGCCGACGCCCATCTCGCTCAGGGTGACCCCGAGACTGCGATCACCCGGGCACGCGAAGGAATCGAAATCGCGGATGCGAGCGGTGCCTGCTTTCAAGCCGCGGTCGTGCGTAGCGTGCTGGTCGACGCGCTCGTCCAAGCAGGCGCACTGCGGGACGAGATCGCCCCAGCGATTGCCGAAGCCCGCGAGCTGGTGCGTCAGACCGGTGGAAATTCGCTGCTGCCGCGGTTGCGTGAGGCGGAGGCGCGCTTGGCCTGCCGAAACGACCGCACGATGCTCAAAGCGGGGCTGCGCGAGGCCGAGTCCATGTATCGCGCCATGGGCGCTCCCGATCCCGCGGACCGGCTGGCAAAAGAAATATCGAGTTAGGGTGTTCGATGGCCGTGGTCCCACACTTGTAGGTGTGCAATGAGCGACGCGAAAGCGCAGGACGCATTCAACGAGCTTCGTACGCCGGCTTGCGCGCGGCATCGTCGGCCAGCAGGCGCTCATCGAGCGCCTGCTGATCGGTCTGTTGACGAACGGCCATCTGCTGGTCGAAGGGTTGCCGGGGCTCGCCAAGACCCGCGCCATCAAATGCCTCGCGCGTGAGCTCGACGCAGGCCTGTCGCGCATTCAGTTCACGCCGGACCTCCTGCCGTCCGACATCACCGGCACCGAGGTCTATCACCAGATGGAAGGCCGCAGCGAGTTTCGCTTCGAGCCGGGGCCGATCTTCGCCAATCTCGTGCTCGCCGACGAGATCAACCGCGCGCCGGCCAAGGTGCAGGCGGCGCTGCTCGAGGCGATGGAAGAGCGACAGGTCACCGTCGCCGGCAAGACGCACGCACTGCCGCCGTTGTTCATGGTGATGGCGACACAGAATCCGATCGAGCACGAAGGCACGTATCCACTGCCGGAAGCGCAAATGGATCGATTTTTGTTGCACGTCCGGGTTGGTTATCCACAGCCAGTAGACGAGATCGGCGTCGTGCGATTGGTACGAGCCGAGGAGCAGGGCGCTGCGGTCGATGTGCGCAACGACCCACCGATCGCACAGCAAGCGATATTCGATGCGCGCACCGCAGTACGCGCAGTGCACGTCGCGGAGAGCATCGACGGCTATGTTGTCGAGCTGGTCAACGCAACACGTACACCGGAACGTTATGACGCCAAGTTGCGCTCATGGATCGAGGTCGGTGCCAGCCCTCGCGGAGCGATCGGGCTCGACCGCTGCGCGCGGGCCTACGCCTGGCTGGACGGCCGCGATTTCGTGACGCCCGACGACGTGCGCGCCATTGCGCACGATGTACTGCGGCACCGGATCATCCTGAGCTACGAGGCCAATGCCGCCGGAGTCACGGCCGATGACGTCGTGTCCGACGTCGTCCAGCGGGTCGCGGCGCCGTGACATACTTTGTACCGTCATTGCCGCGGAAGCGGGAATCCAGGCGGACCTTGGTAAAGTCAAAATGGATCCCCGCTTTCGCGGGGACGACAACCAAACAGTGAGCACGCAAGGCGTCTACACGACCTTGCCGGACCTGATCCGGCTGCAGTGGGCGGCGCGCGGATTCAACCTCCTGCCCCGGCAACCCTTGCGCAGCGTGCTTGCCGGACGCCACGCTGCGCGCATTCGCGGTCGCGGGCTCGATTTCGACGAGCTGCGCGCGTATCAACCGGGCGACGACGTGCGAGCGATCGACTGGAAGGTCACCGCGCGCACCCGCAAGCCGCACACTCGGGTCTACACGGACGAACGCGAGCGTCGCGTGTTGCTGGTCGTCGATCAGCGGCTGGCGATGTTCTTCGGTACGCGTGTACAACTGAAATCGGTGACGGCTGCGGAACTGGCAGCACTCCTGGCCTGGCACGTGGTGGGTGCTGGCGATCGCGTCGGCGCGGTCGTATTCGACGATGCTCGAACGGTGGAGGTCGAGCCGCACCGCAGCCAGATGAGCGTGCTGCGCGTGCTGGAAGCGCTGGTCGAGCGCAATCGCGCGCTCGCGCTCGACCGCGGCATCGCCGGCGATTCCACCAGGATCAATACGGTGCTCGAAGGCGTGGCGCGTCGCGCGACCCACGACTGGTTGATCTTCGTGGCGAGCGATTTCCACGGCGCGGACGCCGATACGCAGCGGCTCGTCAAACGCCTCGTCCGCCACAACGATGTCGTCGCCGCGCTGATCCACGATCCGTCTGCGATTACGCTGCCCGTCGTGGATCGTGCTGTCGTTAGTGACGGACAACTGCAGATCGAAGTCGACCTCGCGACGGCGCGCACCCGCGGACTCGTCGAGACGATGATGCAGGAGCGATTGCGTCAGGTACAGCGCCTGGAAGAGGAGCTCGGCGTTCCCGTATTGCCCATCGACACTACCGGTGATGTCGCCGGACAGCTCCGTCGGGCACTAGGATTTCGGCCGGTGGCACAGCGAAGGTAGTCGACGTGTCGCACGCCGAACTGTCCGCCAAGCTTGCCGCTCTGCACGACATCGCCGTGCCTCCTCCAGTGCCGTGGTGGCCCCCGGCGCCAGGCTGGTATGCGGTATTTGTGCTCGTCGCCGCACTGGGTGGTTGGGGGATCTGGCGTGCGTACCGTCGCTGGCGCATGAATGCCTATCGCCGGATTGCACTGCAGCGGCTCACCGCGGTCCGCGCCCAGCTGGTCAATCCGTCGCTTCGCGCGTCGACACTGACTGATCTGGTGGCACTGGTGCGCCGCGCAGCGCTGCATTCTGCACCGCGCGAGCACGTCGCGGCGCTTTCCGGCGACGCATGGCTCGCGTTTCTCGATGCGGGTATCGGCAGCGATGCGTTCCGCAGCAAGACGGGGCAGCTGATGATCAGCGCGCCGTACCAACCTGCGGCCGTGATCGAGACAGCTTCCTCGTGCCGACCTCGATGCACTATGCCAGCTCGTCGAACGCTGGTTGCGCAAACATCGGGCCGTTCAATGATTGATGCCGGGCTCTTCGAGGGCACGTGGACGTGGACCACCGCGAATGGTGCGCTCGAAATACTGTATCCGTGGGCATTGCTGCTGTTGCCACTGCCGCTCATCGTGTGGCGCTGGCTGCCTGCTTATCGCGAACGCATCGAGTCGTTGCACGTCCCTTTTTTCGCGCCGCTCGCGAGGATCACGGACCAAGTACCGGCGCCGGGATCGGTGGTAATGCGCCGTCGTCTCGCGGAGAAGCTTGTGCTGCCGCTTGCGTGGGCATTCGTCGTGCTTGCGGCTGCGGGTCCGCAATGGGTCGATCCGCCGATCGAGCGGATCGAATCCGGCCGCGACCTGCTCCTCGCCGTCGATCTCTCGCAATCGATGGAGGAGAAGGATTTTCCCGATCCTGCGGGGAAGCGCATCGAGCGACTGGCCGCGGTGAAGCAGGTCGTCGGCGATTTCGTAGAGCGCCGCAAGGGCGATCGTATCGGGTTGGTCGTTTTCGGCAGTGGCGCATACGTTGAATCGACGTTTACGCTCGATCACGCACTGGTGCGCGCACAGCTCGACGCGGCACGGCCAGGAATCGCGGGTCCGCGTACGGCAATTGGCGACGCTCTTGGGCTCGGCATCAAGCTGTTCGACGAGCAGAAAACAAAACACAAGGTGTTGATCCTCGTCACCGATGGCAACGACACCGCGAGCCGCATGCCGCCGGAACGGGCGGCCGAGATCGCCGGATCACGTGACATCACGGTGCATACGGTGGCGATTGGTGATCCGGCAGCAAGCGGCACGGACAAGGTCGATGTGCCGGCGCTCAAGGCGATCGCAGCAAAGGCGCACGGCCGGTTTTTCCTGGGCTCGGACCAGCGCGCGCTCGCGGCCATCTACACTGAGCTCGATGCGTTGGAAAAGCAGGATTTCGCGACGCTTTCCTATCGGCCCAAGCACCCGTTGTTCCAATGGCCGCTGGGTGCGGCCGCGCTATTGTTGTTCGCGCTGCACATTGCGAACGGACTCGCCATTTTGGCCCGACGCCGGCTCGGTCATGCCTGATCTTGCCACATTCGCCGAGTTCCATTTCCTGCGGCCGTGGTGGCTCACAGGTATAGCCGCGGCCGTGCTTCTGTATTTCGTGGTTGGTCGTCGTTCCGGCGCGGAGCGTCAATGGCGCGGCATCGTTGCCGCGCATCTGCTGCCGCACCTGATCGTGAACCAGGGACGCGGCCACTGGTTCGCGCCGCGAAGTGTCCTGGCTCTGACCCTCGCGGTCGCCAGCGTGGCACTTGCCGGCCCCACGTGGCAAAGGGAGCGGCCACCGTTCGTCGAAGACCGCGCGCCACTGGTGATCGCGCTCGACCTGTCACCGACAATGAATGCCATCGACGTGTCGCCCACGCGGCTTGCGCGCGCCAAACAGAAAATACGTGATCTGGTTGCGTTGCGGGCGGGCGCACGCACCGCACTGATCGTCTATGCCGGAGACGCGCATGTCGTGCTGCCGTTTACTGATGATGCGAAAATTCTCACTGCGTACGTCGATGCGCTGGCGAGCGAATTGATGCCTGTCGTGGGACGCAAGCCGTCGGCTGCGCTCGCGGCTGCAGAGGCATTGCTCGCGAGGGAATCCGCACCTGGCTCGATCGTGTTCGTCACCGACGACATTCCGGACGCCGAGGTGCCGGCGTTCGTCAAGCATTCGCAAGCAAGCGAAAACGGTGTACTCGCACTTGCAGTCGGCACGCCGGAAGGCGGCCCGATAAAGACCGGCCCGGGCCGCTACGCCCAAACTGCCGGTGGCGAGAAAATCATCGCCCGTCTCGGCACCTCCGGACTCGAGCGAATTGCCAACACCGCGGGTGTCACGCTGGTGTCCACCACGTTCGATCGCAGCGACGTGGAACGCATCCAGCGGACGGTACAGACTCGGCTTGAGCAGGCGATCGAACAGAGCGCCCGCACGCGCTGGCGCGACGCCGGGTACTGGCTGACGTGGCCGGTACTGCTGCTCGTCGCCTTTTCTTTCCGGCGCGGGTGGACCGTGCGATGGTAATGCGGCGCGTGCTGGGCTTTGCACTCGCGAGGCACGCTGGTCGTTGCCGGTGCGTTGCTATGGATGCTGCGTCCGGCTGGCTATGGATTGGCAGACCTCTGGCTAACACCGGACCAGCAGGGCCGATGGCATGTCGAGCGCAACGACTATGCCGCTGCCGCCGAGCATTTTCGCGACCCGATGTGGAAAGGCATCGCCTGCTATCGCAGCGCGGGATTTCGAGTGTGCGGTGCAATCGTTCGCGCGAGTTGACACCGCCGACGGCATCTACAATCTCGGCGTCGCGCAGACACAAACCGGTGACTTCGCCGCGGCGCTGGCTGCCTTTGAGCGGGCACTCACCGCTCGTCCCGATTGGCGCGAGGCGCGCGAGAACCGCGATCTCGTCGCCCGGCTCATGGCGGAACCGCGGAAGCCGGGCGACGATGCCGGCGAACCCAATGACGAGCCGGACGACATGAAGGTCGACGAAGAGGGCAAGCGTGGCAAGCGAGGTACGGTGGAGATCGAGAAGCTCGGCCCGGAAGCGATCGACAAGTTGTGGCTAAGGAATGTGCGTACCGACCCTGCCGAATACCTGCGCGCACGATTTGCCGCGGAATCGCGCGCACGGACGAATCCGGTGCCGGTACGATGAACATCCTCCGCATTGCATTGATGCTGCTGATCTTGGCGGTGGCTCACGATCTGCATGCCGCGGGTGCGCCGCTCGTCCGCACCCGTATCGCGCCGGCGTCAGTCGTGATCGGTCAACCGGTCACGCTCTCAGTCGATATCCTGGTCCCGACCTGGTTCGCCGGAGGCATCGACTACCCACCGACGATCACGATTCCCGAAGCGGTCGCGAAACTGTCCGACGAACATTCGGTCAACCTCAACGAGCGCATCGGCGACGCAAGCTACGCCGGGATGACGAAGACCTACGTGATCGTGCCGCAGAAGGCGGGTGCGTTCGAGGTTCCGGCCTTCACGATCCGTGTTCCGTACTCGGTCGATGGCAAGACGGTCATCGCGGAAGTGCGCACGGCGCCGCAGCGGTTCGAGGCGCGCCTGCCGGCGGGTGCGCAGGACCTCGGTTATTTTATCGCCACCCGCTCTTATCGGCTGACGCAACAGGTCGAGCCGTCGCAACTTACCGGACTCAAGGTCGGCGACGCGGTGACCCGCCGCATTGTCCAGCGCGCGAACGACCTCGCGCCCATGTTTCTTCCTGCACTCAAGTTCGAACCGGTCGAGGGGCTTGAGATTTATTCCGCCGAACCGGTCCTCGACGAGCAGGGTGGCCAGCGTGGCACAGCGCGGGTCGCGACACGCACTGACGCGGCGACCTACGTACTCGCCCAAGCCGGACGCTATCGCCTTCCGGGCCTGCGGATTGGCTGGTTCGATCCTGGCCAGTCCGCAATGCGTTGGGCAGAGGTTCCGGACCTTGCATTCGACGTGGCATCCAATCCCACACTCGTGAAGGACGCGGCGGCCGTAGCCGTTCCACAACCACCCAAGCCGGCGCGCTTCGAATCCATTGTCGCCCACTGGAAAGCATTGCTCGCCACGATCCTGTCGCTGTTGGTGGCAGGCTTGGCGCTGGGGTGGTTGGTACCGGTCGCGCGACGGCGCGTGCGCGACTGGCGAGCCCGGCGTTCTGCGTCGGAGGCCGCGGCATTCCGGCATATTCGAATTGCGGCACGTCGCGGAGATGCCGCGTCCGTCCGTCGCGCAGCCGTCGAATGGTGTGCGCGGCTTGCAGCCGCCGGCGAGCGCATGACATTGTCGCTATTCGCGCGCAATTATGGCGATGATCAGCTGACGACGCAGATCGAGGCGCTCGATCGGTTGCTCTATCGAAGCGCACCCGATAGCCACGTATCATGGTCAACTCGTGAATTCGTGCAGGGATTGACCGTGGCGCGTCGGCGCTGGCGACGGTCGCGGCGCGCATCCCGAAACCCGGATCGCGGGCTCGTGCCGCTCAATCCCGCATTGACGTTGCGACAGGAGAGAAGCACGTGAGTACTACCGATCCACGATCAACAGCACAGCGACGGAAATCGACATGAACATTACGGCGTACTTTGCGAAAGAACTGTTCAAAGGCAAGACCGCATTTATCACCGGCGGTGGCAGCGGCATCAATCTCGGTATCGCCAGGAATTTTGCCGCGTTGGGTGCGAACATCGCCATCTGCGGGCGTACCCAGGCAAAACTGGATAACGCGGCCCTCGAGTTGCGCGCGCTCGGGGCCAAGGTCTGTCCGGTGGCCGCCGATGTGCGTGATTTCGCGGCACTGGAAGCGGCGTTTGCCAAGAGCAAACAGGAGCTGGGCCCCATGAACGTGCTGGTCGCGGGCGCGGCGGGTAACTTTCCGGTACCGGCCGAAAAGCTCTCGCCGAACGGATTCAAGACGGTCGTCGAGATCGACCTGATGGGAGCCTTCCACGCTTCGCGCGCGGCCTTCGAACAACTCAAAGAGACCAGGGGTACGATTCTCTTCATTTCCGCGGGCATGGCCTTCGTTCCGCACGCCTATCAGGCGCACGTAGGTGCAGCCAAGGCTGGCATCGACATGATGATGAAGAACCTGGCACTGGAATGGGGGCGGTATGGTATCCGTGCCAACAGCATCGTGCCCGGCCCGATCGAAGGGACCGAGGGGATGAAGCGGCTGATGAACCCGACACAGGAAACTGCCTTCATCGAAAGCATTCCGCTGCGTCGCATGGGTACCGTGGACGACATCGGCCAGACCGCCGCATTTCTTGCCTCGCCGCTGGCCTCGTACATTTCCGGCTGCGTGGTTGTCTGTGACGGTGGCCAGAATCTGGCCGGTTCCGCGATGTTCAACGCGAACATCGAGCAGATGCTTCGCGCCCAGCGAGGATGAATCGAGCATGAATCCGAATTTCGAGACTCTCGAGGTTAGCCTGGTAGACGGCGTGGCCACGGTCGAACTGAACCGGCCGGATAAGGCCAACGCGATGAATCAAGCGATGTGGGAGGACATCCGCCTGGCGTTCCTCTGGGTGGACGAAACACCCGAAGCGCGCGTAGCGGTCATCGGCGGCCGAGGAAAGTATTTCACGTCGGGTCTCGATCTCGGCATGGTTGCGGGATTGAAGAAGCAGATCAATGACGATTGTGACGGCCGCTACCGGGAAAAGCTGCGCCGGCAGATTATCGACATGCAGGATTCGTTGAGCGCCATCGAGCGCTGCCGCAAGCCGGTCATTGCCGCGATCCACGGTGCCTGCATAGGCGGCGGTATCGATCTCATCACCTGTTGTGACATGCGTTACGCTGCGACCGAAGCGTTTTTCTCGATCAAGGAGATCGACCTTGGCATCGTGGCCGATGTGGGCACGCTGCAGCGGCTGCCAAAGCTGGTACCGGATGGCATCGCGCGTGAACTGGCTTATACCGGGCGCAGGTTCGATGCCGCGGAAGCCAGGGAGATGGGTCTGGTGAACCGTGTATACGACTCGGCAGAGAGCCTGCGGACCGGCGTGACCGAGATCGCCGCGACGATTGCCCGCAAGTCACCTCTGTCCATTCGCGGCATCAAGGAGATGGTCGTCTACTCGCGCGACCATTCCGTGGCCGACAGCCTGAACCATGTTGCCACCTGGAATGCCGCTATGCTCATGTCCGAGGATCTGAACGAGGCCGTAGCCGCGACGATGGAGAAGCGGCCGGCGAAGTTCAGGGACTAGGCAAAAAGGACGTACCGAATGCTTCCCTTGCTTAAGCGCGCGTTGGATAAGAGCCTCGAAATCAATGAGCGCATTGCCGAATCGGTCTTCAACGGTTTCGACTGGGCGTTCCATCGTGACGACCTTATCCAGTCGGGTCGTACGGATTTTGAACTGGTGTACCAGGGTGACCTTATGGCGGTGCGCTGCTACGACCTCTCGGGAGAGAGGGAGATCCTTCTCGCAGACGGCAGCCGTATGCCGGTTAAGCGAAAGAAGCATCGCGTGCCATTGGTCCTGGTGCCGCCACTCGGGGTGACCTGCGAGGTCTTTGATCTGATGCCGAATCGCAGTCTTACCCGCTATATGGCGGCACGCGGCTTCAAGACCTATCTGATCGATTGGGGCAAGCCGGAAAAGCGTCATGCGCATCTGGGCATCAAGGATTACGCTGACACGATGATGGCGAAGGCTCTGGCCAAAGTTCGCGCGCACAGCGGCGTGGAGCAGGTTTCGCTGATGGGCTGGTGCATGGGCGGACTATTCGCGCTGATGCGCGCCGGGCTCAAGTATGATCCACGCATCCTCAACATCATCACGATCGCCAGCCCGATTGATCTGCGTGGCGGTGGCAAGGTTGCCGGGGTCGGCCAGGTGCTGAACACGCCTGCAAAGGTACTGCGCAAGGTCACCGATTTCCGGTTGCATTCCCTGGACCCGGCCATGCTGCATACGCCTGGATGGATGACGACGATCATCTTCAAACTCACCGACCCGATTGGCAGCGTCACTACGTATTGGGATTTGCTCACGCGTTTGTGGGACCGCGAGTTCGTCGAGTCGCATTCGACGACTTCCGACTACCTCAACAACATGCTGATCTATCCAGGGGGTGTGCTGCAGGACATGCTGGTGCACGTGGCGGTGGATAACAAACTTGCAGCCGGTGAAATCGAGGTCGGCAAGAAGACCTGCCGCTTCAGCAACATCACGTCACCCATGTTGGTGTTCGCTGGCGAAACGGATGGGCTGGTGTCGGTGCCCACTGCACAGCGCGTCATGGATCTCGTGAACACCGCAGACAGGAAATTCGTGGTTGCACCGGGCGGCCACATGGGCGTCATCCTCGGCAGCAAGGCACAGAGGTTCGTTTGGAAACAGTCCGCCGACTGGCTGGCGAAAAGGTCAGGGCGGCGCCCCCGGCGCGCTCCGGTTGCCAAGCCGCACCGCACTGGCGCGATCAGTAACGCAGCGACCCAAGCTAAAGCCAAATCCCGGCGACGGCCAGTCGCTTCGGTCGTGTAAAACAAGAGGGGCTTGACACGTGCACGGTCACGCAAACAGAAAAGCTTCCGGGCGGCTCGATACCTTCAGGCGATTGCTCAGCCACGTCCACGAGCTGCTTTCGCCCGACTTCGGTTTCATGCTGTGGGATGGCTCCACGGTCCCTGCCGACCTCCCGTCGAACGCTCTGGCCATCGCCTTTGCCGACGAGGGGGTCGTTGCGGCCATGTTGAGACGGCCAAACAGCGACACGGTCCTCAATCTCTGGGTGACCGCGCGGATCGACATCCGCAATGGCGTCCTTTTCGATTTCTTGACCCGTCAGCCAAAGCTGAGGACCAAAGAGATCCGCAAGCGTCTCGACAAACGATTGGCGCTATCGGCTGCACGGAAATTTCTGTTCGTACCGCGCGGCGGACCGTGGCCGCTCGAGGCCATTCAGGAGCACCAATCGCGTAGCGACGGCAGTGAAGAAACCAACAAGCAAAACGTCCACTACCACTACGATCTTTCCAACGCGTTCTATGCGCTGTTTCTGGATCCCGAGATGGTCTACAGTTGCGCCTATTTTCGCGACTGGAACAACGATCTGGCGACTGCGCAGTACGACAAACTCGACATGATCTGCCGCAAGCTCCACCTGAAGCCGGGAGATCGCCTGCTCGACATCGGTTGTGGCTGGGGTGCGCTCGTCTGTCACGCGGCCAGGCATTTTGGGGTCAATGCGGTCGGCGTGACGCTTTCCGAGGAGCAATTCGCCTACGCCAAGGAAAAGGTCTCGCGCCTCGGCCTCGACGACAAGGTAACGATCGAATTGCGCGACTATTCGCTGATCGAGGGCCAGTTCGACAAGATCGCATCGATCGGGATGTTCGAGCATGTCGGCGTTGCCAACTACCCTGCGTATTTCCGGTCCATCCATCGCCTGCTGAAGCCGGGTGGATTGTATCTGCATCATTCGATCGCGATTCGCTCGGCGGCATGGGAGCGCCTTAAAAAGAAAAAGCCGCAAACGACCAATGCAGTATCTCGCTATATCTTTCCGGGTGGACAACTCGATCATCTTGGCATGTCGATTGCCAATCTCGAGCGCTACGGTTTCGAGGTGCACGATGTCGAGGCCTGGCGTGAGCACTATGCGCGCACCACCCGGCTTTGGCATGATCGCCTCTTCGCGAATCGCGAGGCTGCGGAGCGTGAGGTCGGCGCCGTGAAGACCCGGCTATGGATAGCCTATCTCGCCGGCGTCTCGACCGGCTTCACGCGCAACAGCATCGGCATTTTTCAGACGCTGGCATCGAAGCGGACGCGCGGGTCATCTGGTCTGCCGCCGTCGCGTGAGCACCTCTATCGCTGAACGTACTCCTGGCTGGCGGTCGACGGCTTCGAGCGGCAACGCGAACGATGTCGGAAAGTTGCAAGGAAATGGACAAGGCTTGTTGGGTGTTGCAGGATAGCGCTGGGGTGGCGCGCTCGCTGCTGGGTGCGCATGGATTCTGACGTTACAAGGGAGGCAACATGAACTTCTCGGCAATCGGTGGTTCGCTCCAAGATGCGCTAAGCACCCATCTGCCAGGCATCATCGGGGCGCTTGGCATCCTGATCATCGGCTGGATAGTGGCGGTGATTGTACGGGCCGGAGTCAGGCGGCTGCTCGGCATGGCGCGCCTGAACGGCCGCATCGCCGAAACCACTGAGCAGAAACTCGATCTCGAATCCGGCATCGCTGCGGGCGTATTCTGGCTGATCATCCTCATCACCCTGATCGGCGTATTCAACTCGCTGGACTTGCCGCTCGCTTCCGGGCCGTTCGAGGTTCTGGTCAAGCAGATCGCAGGATACCTACCGCACCTGGTCGCAGGAACGGTGCTCATGCTCGTCGCCTGGCTCGCCGCGATCGCATGTCGCGCCATCGTCAATCGTGTCCTCGATGCGAGTGGGCTGGACGAGAAGCTTGCCGCCAACGCCGGCATGCAGCCGATGCGCAAGAGCGTCGGCAACATGCTTTTTTGGCTGGTCATTCTGCTTTTCCTCCCAGCCATTCTCGACGCCTACGCGCTCGGCGGCTTGCTTGATCCCGTCAAGGCGATGGTGAGCAAGGCACTGGACGTGCTGCCCAATCTCCTCGCCGCGCTGCTCATCGGCTTTTTCGGCTGGTTGCTCGGGAAGGTACTCGCCGGGCTGGTAACCAACATTCTCGCCGCCGCCGGCGCCGACCAGGCCGGACATCGCATGGGGCTCGACACCACGGTGCGCATCTCGCAAGTCGTCGGCACCATCGTGCTGATCTTCGTGTTCGTGCCTGCACTGATCGCCGCGCTGGATGCACTCGGGATCGAGGCGATATCGAAGCCTGCGACCAGCATGCTGGGCAAGATGCTGGCCGCCGTTCCGAACATCGTTGCGGCGGCGCTGATTCTCGCCGTCACCTACTACGTCGCCAAATTCGCCGCCGGGCTGCTCGCACGCCTGCTGAATGGCATTGGATTCGACACGTTGCCCGACAAACTTGGACTCACGGGCGTCTTTGCCGGTGGCATGCGACCCTCGCGGGTGGTGGGGATGCTGGTGCTCTTTTTTGCCATGCTGTTCGCCACCGTGGAGGCAGCGAATCGGCTCGAATTCGGCCAGGTTCGCGACGTACTCACACTGTTCATCAAGTTCGGCGGCAACGTGCTTCTCGGCGCCACAATCCTCACCATCGGGTTCTGGCTCGCAAACATCGCTCACAGCGCAATCCACCGCGCCGACACCACACACTCGGCAAGCCTTGCGACCATCGCTCGCATTGCGATCCTCGGTTTGGTGATCGCGATGGGGCTGCGCGCGATGGGCATCGCCGACGACATCGTGAGCCTCGCGTTCCTGCTCGCCTTTGGGGCCGTTGCCGTGGCCGTGGCGCTGTCGTTCGGGTTGGGCGGTCGCGAAGCTGCAGGGCGACAAATGGAGTACTGGCTGGCGAAGTTGCGCAAGGGCGGCTGACACTGGTCATTTGAGGCATTGAGGTCGCTTGGCGGTTGGGCGCTGTTGCATGTGCCAATACCGCCGGGCGCCCGGCGGGACTGGATCCTTATTTGGCACTCAGAGGCTGCAGTTTCGCTTGCTGTCGTTTTTCAAGCATGCCGAGATGCGTCTCCACCGAGCGATGAAAGGCATCGCAGGGGAATTCATTGGCGCCAAATCTCAGCGCCGCGTTGGCGCCACTCGACAGCCCGATCTGCATGCTCGCCGCCAGCGCAAAATCCTCGTCGATCGCGTTCCAGAAGATGTCGTAATTTTTGGTCCAGTATGCTTCCGATCGTAAACCGAGCAAGTGTTGCGGCACGAGGAACCAGGCATTGACTTCGCACTTGTCAATCGCGGTTGGAGAGAGGCTGAAACCGTTGATGTGATCGCCTTCCCATAGCAGCAGGGTCGCCGGAAAGAAGAAATAGATCATGTTGACGTGGCGTCCCAGCAGCTCGAAGGTGTCGGGCGCTGCGGTCAGTTCCGCGCAGCTTCGCTTGGGCAGGATGATGCGCTGGTGGTCGCCGTACTGGTCGTTGAGCACCAGATTGTTGTAGAACATCGAGGCAATGCTGTTGCGATGCGCGTAGGAGACATGGTGAGTTTCCAGGTTCGCATCGAGAACCAGCTTCCAGTTCGAGGCATGCGTGAATTCCCGGCCGTAGGGCGCCGCCACCTCGCCATCGAAGCCGAGTCCGTCGAGTTCGTCCGCCAAGGGCGCGAAGTAGCTGTCCCAATCGAAACGCTCGCCGGGCGTGGCCACAATCCACACCAGGCCAAGGCGCTCGATGCAGGGCACGGCAACCAGCGCGCTTTCTTCGCGTGGCGCGTGGGGAAAATCGGCTTCGTGCGGTCGACCGACGCAGCGCCCGTCATTGGCATAGGTCCAGCTGTGATAGGGGCAGACAAAGCGCGACTTGTCGTGCCCTCGGGTTCCGACTGGCGTCAGCAGCGCGCCACGATGCCGGCACACATTGATGAAGGCGCGCAGTCGGCCATCCTCACCGCGCGTCATCAGGATCGGTACGCCGTGAACCATGCGGGTCAACCAGTCGCCCGGCCGCGCCACGCTGGCGCTGGGCACGACGGCAACGGGCAGGCGCTTCAGAACCTCGGTTTCAGCGGCAGCGCGTGCCGAATCCAGGTAGCGCGATACGGGTGACACCGATGGCGCCTGGCGTTGCTGCTCCTCGTCTCGAATAGCGCGTCCGATCCGTTGCCAGAGGGCAAGTATCTGCTCTCGGTTCACCGAGTGTCCTTGCAGGCGATGGCAGTGCGTACCTGCTCATGAAACCACAGCAGACCTTCCTCCATCCGGCCCACGGTGAGTGCGCGATTGGCACCGCTGCGTAGTCCCTTCTGGATGTGCACGGCGACATGGATGTCTTCCTTCTGGAACACGCCATGTTCGATGAGTTTGAAGGTCTTCTCCCAATGCGGCGTCCAGTCTGGCGTTGCCTTTTCACGGGGAATGAGCATGCGATGGACCCAGCGCAGGCGCTCCGGAGCGACGGGGTAGAGCGAGATCAGGCTCAGGTAGTCGGGGTGAAATATGGTGATCGTATTGGGAAAAAGCAGCTGGCTGGGCGTAATTAGCTGGCGCAATGCCTCATGCGATTGCGGATCGGGGAAGGGGTCGCTGGCTGTACGCCGGGCGACCAGTGAATGGATATGCGGGCCGACGCGTTCACTGGCCACATTGCCGTCGGAAAAGTACGGATAGATACTGTCCCGGTGCAGGACGCGGATGTGATACGACTCGAGAAACGCGTCGACGATGAGTTTCCAGTTGGCCGGGTATTCGGTCTCGACTTTGCGGAACACGACCAGCGACTCCATTCCGAACCAGGGCAACTCGTTGTTGAGCGCGCCGAGATAGCCATCCAGATCGAGGTGTCCCTGCGTGTCGGGTATTACCCAGATCAGGCCGTGGCGCTCGGCACAAGGAAGCGCCTGCAACGCACGCTCTTGTCCCAGGCACGGGCTGAACGCCGCAGCGTGCGGCAGGTGGCGCAAGGTGCCATCGAGCTTGTAAGTCCATCCGTGATAAGGGCAAACAAGCGCGTTCCTGGATTGCGCCGCTTCGCTATCAAGCAGTCGCATGCCGCGGTGGCGGCAGACATTCATGAAGCAGCGCGCCGTGCCGTCCTCGTCGCGACAGAGCAGCAAGGGCAGTCCGTAGCTGTCGTGGGCCATGGCCTGGCCGCGTTGCAGTTCGCTGCTGTGTGCGGCGATCAGCGGATAGCGTCGAAACAGCGTGGCAGTCTCGCCTTCCCACTGCGCCTGTGAGAAATAATGCTCGACTGGAATCTCGCCTTCCCCGGCGCCCAATGGCGGGGACTTCGCTGCGGCTTGATTCCTAATTTTTTGCACCATACCGGCGGTGAGTGGTGGCATCATCGTTCGATTTGCCTGAGAGGAAGTCATGCCTGAAGCGCTTGTGGAAAAACTCAATAACGTTGCCGGCTGGGTGAAAGAGATGGGGATCGTAATTCTTTCCGCGTCACCGGACGAAGTGACTTGCGAATGGGAGGTCGGCGACAAGCACCTTCAGCCTTACGGGATCGTCCGCGCGACATGACTAGGCTGCTTCTTCGAAAACGACCGCTGTGTTCCCGTGATCTGCTTCGACGACGGAACGAAAACGCTCTTCGATGAGCTTGCGCTTCAACTTCAGGGTGGGGGTGAGCAGGCCGTTGTCGATGGTCCATTCATCGCGGGTAACGAACATAAACGCAATCCTCTCCCAGGCGGGTAACTCGCTGTTGATTTCGTCGAGCATACCGGCCAACTGCTCACAGAGCGCGGTCCGCGCAAGCTTCTTGCCGGACTCGGATAGCGTGACCGCCACGACTGGTTGATCCAGACCGTGGCCGAACACACAGAATTGAGCCAGGAGTTCCGAGCGTCCGAAGAGATTCTCCAGATTGGTCGGCCGCACGAACTTGCCCTTGGTGGTCTTGAACACCTCGGAGACACGCCCGGTGATCCAGAGATTGCCTTCAGTGTCGAAGCGACCGGCATCGCCCGTGTGGTACCAGCCCTCGCGCAGCACTTCGGCGGTTTTTTCCGGGTCCTTGTAGTAGCCCTTCATCAGCCCGGGACTGCGGAACATGATCTCGCCTTGGTCGGAGAGTTTTACCTCGATCTTGTCGCTGATCGGGCGTCCAACGCAGCCCGGCTGAGGTTGATCGTTGTGCACCCAGCCAACACCGTGAATGCAATTCTCGGTCATACCGTAGCAGTCGCGCAGGATTATGCCGAGGTCAATGAACCAGGATTGAACGTCGCGCGGCGTAGGGGCGCCACCCGTGACGATAAATCGCGCCTCGGCGAAGCCCAGCTGGCGGGCGATGGCTTTTTTCTGCTCCGGTGACAGTTGGGACTGCATGGCCGGCGGAATCCTGGCGTCGATGCCTTCCTTGAACTTGAGCCACAGGCGCGGCACCGAGAAGAAGAATGTGGGCTGCACCGAACGCAGCTCATCGGCGAACGTCTGCTGGCCCTCGGAAAAGGAAATGACACCGTTGCAATACAGCGCCGCCATTTCGACGACGCAGCGCTCGGCGATGTGTGACATTGGCAGGAAGCTGAAAAAGCGCGATTCGCTCGTGTTCCCGAAGGTGCGGTTCAGATCCGGGCCGACCTGGCCAATGGTGCGGTACGCATGCATCACCCCTTTGGGGTTGCCCGTTGTGCCGGACGTATAGACGATGGTCCAGATCGCGTCGGGGTCAGGGATCGGCGATTCGGCGAAGGGCGAATGGGTCGCGATCAGGGTGTCGAGCTGGTATTGGCACGGCACCGGACACCCCAGCATTGCCACACGCGCGACGCTTGCCGGAATGGCATCGTCAGCCCGCTTGAACTGGGCGAAGCTGCCGAGAAACACCATCTTGCAGTCGCTGTGCTCGAATATGTAGCGGGCGGACTCGACATCCTGGCCGGGATACAGCGGCACGCTGATGTGGCCGGCCAGCATGATGGCCAGATCGACAATCACCCACTCCTTGGAGTTTGTCGACCAGATGGCGATACGGCTGCCGGCAGGAAAGCGCTGCGATCGAATGAAAGCGGCAATGCGACGTACCTGATCGCCTATCTGTGCCCACGTGTATTGCGTCCACTGCAATGCCCTGGGTTGACGCAGGAACACTTTATCGGGAGTTTCGCGTTCCCAATGGTAGAACATTTCCAGGGGAGATTTGACGGCGATGGGCACGGGTTAACTCCTCAGCGAACACAGACGTGAAGGCCAGCTGCCGCCAAGCATGTCGGAAAGACAAACCTCGCAGCGGGAAGAATCGCGGGTCAGTATAAGACGCCCCAAATCACCCATCGTCAATGACTAGGTGCGTCGGCGGGCCTGCACGCCGTGCAGCACCATCTCGGTCACGTGCGCGATGTAGCGATCGAGCAGATCTTCGTCGACTTTGTCGATGGCGAATCCGCGCAGGAGCGGCTGCGCCGTGAAGAAAAACTCGGCGAGCCCAATCACGGTAAAGAAAAAGAGGGTCGGGTCCACAGAGCGAAACTCGCCGGCCTTGCGTCCCTCGGTCAACAGGCGGCGGTACCAGTCGCGCGCCGGGACGGCGAAATTGAGCGAAAGGCTTGCCGCCCCCTTGGCGCCAGTCTCGAACAGCTGCGCGCTGAGCAATCGATTGATATACGGATAGCGAACGTAGTTGCGCACGATCTCGGCCACGTGGACGCGCAATTTTTCGGACGCGTTCAGGCTGCGCTTGTCGAGTGCGTCCAACTCGCGGATGAAGCCGGCGACGATGCGCTCGATCAGCGCCGCGATCATGGCGTCCTTACTGCCGAAGCAATACTTCACCATCGCCACATTGGCGCCGGCGCGGATGCAGATCTCGTTTACCGACACCGGCCCGCCGACGCGCTCGCGCAGCAGTTCGTGGGTAGCGGCGAGCAACTTCTCGCGTGTGGCGTCGGCACGCTGCGCCACGTGGGCACCAGGCGAAGCCCTGGGCAGGGCGGCGTGCTGGGCCCGGCTGGGCTGCCGACGAGGACCTGATATTGACATTAATTAAATGATCATTTAATGTCGTGGCGTTGTCAAGCGGGTCCACGGGCAAAGCAACGTGTTCCGAATCCTGAGGCGGAAGATATGCTTATGAGCGACGTTCCGATCGGCAAGTGCAAGCGGGCGTGGACATAGCGATGAGTGAGCACACGATTCGCATCGGTTCCTGTTCCGGATTCTGGGGCGACAGTCTCGACGGCGCGCGACAATTGGTGGAGAGCGGCCAGATCGACTATCTCGTCGGCGACTACCTGGCCGAGATCACGATGTCCCTGCTTGCGCGGGCCAAGCTCAAGGACCCGACGCTGGGATACACGCCGGATTTCGTCGAGGCCGTGGCGCCGCTGCTGCCGCAAATCGTGCAGCAGGGCATCAAGGTCGTGGTCAACGCCGGTGGTCTCAACCCTGAAGGCTGCCGCGCTGCGCTCGTCAAGGTCGGCCGAGGCCGCAGGCGTGTCGCTCAAGATCGCGGTGGTCGAGGGCGACGACCTGATGCCGCAGCTCGAAGCGATCCGCGGGAAGAGCGCCGACAGAAATGTTCAATGGCGCGCCGCTGCCTGCGAAGGTCGTAAGCATGAACGCGTACCTCGGCGCGCGTCCGATCGCCGCTGCACTCGATGCGGGTGCGCAAGTGGTCATTACCGGACGCTGCGTCGATTCGGCGCTGGCGCTGGGACCGCTGCTGCACGAATTCGGCTGGGCGGATACCGACTACGACCGGCTCTCGGCGCGGCAGTCTCGCGGGTCACCTGATCGAGTGTGGCGTGCAGGGCGTCGGCGGACTGTTCACCGACTGGGATCAGGTGCCGGGCTGGGACGACATGGGCTTTCCGATCGCCGAATGCCGCGCGGATGGATCGCTCACGATCACCAAGCCGGAAGGCACGGGTGGTCTCGTCACGCCGGCATCGGTCTGCGAGCAGATGCTCTACGAGATTGGCGACCCGGGTGCCTATCTGTTGCCCGACGTCACCTGCGACTGGACCGGCGTGAGCTTCGCACAGGCCGGCGCCGATCGGGTCGCGATGACGGGTGCCAAAGGCCGCGCGCCGTCGACAAGCTACAAGGTCTGCGCGACGTACGGTGACGGCTTCCGCTCGCTCGGTACGCTGATGATCGGTGGCTTCGAGGCCTCGCGGCGAGCACGCCGGCAAGGGAGGCGATCGTTGCGCGCGCGCAGCGCCTTGCAAGCGAGCCCAGGGTCACGGCGATTTCACCGAGACCTCGGTCGAAGTCATCGGCGCCGAAGACACCTACGGCGCCAACGCACGTGTCGCCGAAGCGCGCGAAGTCGTGCTCAAGGTCGGCGTGCGTCACCCGAAAGAGAGAGGCACTCGACGTCTTCGCGCGGGAATTCGCGCCATCGGGGACCGCGATGTCGCAAGGCACGACCGGTCTCATCGGCGGCCGTCCCGGCGTTACGCCGGTGATCCGTTTGTTCTCGTTCCTGCTGGACAAATCGGCGGTGCGAGTTGTCGTGCGCGGTCGATGGTACGGAAGTCGCGACCACCGTGCATCCGGGCGATGCCGCAGCTGCAGCGCATGGCGCGCCCGCGTTGTCTTCCCGCGATGCAACAGGCATCCCGCACGCCGCATGGTGTGTTGGTCCCGCTGCGCCGGATCGCGTGGGGCAGGAGCGGCGACAAGGGCAACTGGCCAACATCGGACTCATCGCGCGCCAGGCCAGAACTGGTGGCAGTGATCCGCGATCAGGTGACGCCGCAGCGGGTCGCCCAATATTTTGCACACTATCTGAAGGGCGACGTCACGCGCTGGGAATTGCCCGGCGCGCACGCCTTCAATTATCTGCTGACCGAGGTGCTTGGGAGGCGGTGGCATCGCGTCACTTCGCTACGACCCGCAGGGCAAAGCATACGCGTCGATGTTGCTCGATCTACCCGTGCATGTGCCAGAAGCGCTGCTCGATCCCGCCCGCTGAAAGCGCGCCACTGACCAACGTGACCAAAGTGCTCGTGGCCAACCGTGGCGAAATCGCAGTGCGCATCATGCGCACGCTGCGCAAGCTGGGTATCCCGAGCGTGGCAGTCTATCACGCGATCGACGCGAAGAGCCTTGCGGTGCGTGAAGCCGACGAAGCGGTCGAACTGTTCGGCACGCCGCCCGTAGCCGCCTACCTCGACGTCGCTGGCGATCGTCGAAGCGTGCCGGCGCACCGGCGCCGACGCGGTGCATCCTGGCTTCGGTTTTCTCTCCGAGAAGGCGCACTTCGCTGAGGCACTTGAATCAGCAGGCATCACTTTCATCGGTCCACGACCGCACGCGATGCGCGCAATGGGCGACAAGATCGAATCCAAGCGGCTCGCGCAGATGGCGAACGTCTCGACGATTCCGGGGTTCACCGGCGAAGTCGAGAGCGCTGACCATGCGGTGAAGATTGCTCGTGAGTTTGGCTATCCGGTGATGATCAAGGCCTCGGCTGGCGGCGGCGGCAAGGGCATGCGCCTGGCTTACGACGACACCGAATGCCGTGAGGGATTCGCGCGGGCCACCGGCGAAGCGCAGGCGAGCTTTGGCGACGGGCGCGTGTTCATCGAGCGTTTCATCGAGCGGCCGCGGCACATCGAAATCCAGGTGCTGGGCGACACGCATGGCAACCTGGTCCATCTTGGCGAACGCGAGTGCTCGATCCAGCGCCGGCATCAGAAGGTGATCGAGGAGGCGCCGAGCCCGTTCCTCGACGCTAGGACGCGTCGCGCCATGGGCGAGCAGGCCATCGCGCTCGCGCGGGCGGTCGACTATCAGTCGGCCGGCACCGTCGAGTTCATCGTCGACCCTGAGCGCAAGTTCTATTTCCTGGAGATGAACACCCGGCTGCAGGTCGAGCATCCGGTCACCGAGCTGATCACGGGTCTCGACATCGTCGCCGAGCAGATCCGCATTGCGCGCGGCGAGGCACTCGGCTATGGCCAGGACGATATTCATTTCACCGGGCACGCGATCGAGTGCCGCCTCTATGCCGAGGACGCCGATGCCGGCTTCCTCCCGGCAACGGGCCATCTGCGCCTGTTGCGATTGCCGCACGGGGAGGGCGTCCGCGTGGACAACGGTGTCCTCGAAGGCCAGGACGTCAGCGCGGCCTTCGACCCGATGCTCGCGAAGATCGCCGCACACGGTGCAGATCGCGCACAAGCCATCGCACGGCTGCGCGAAGCCATGCGCGACACAGTCGCGCTCGGCACCATCACCAATGCTGCGTACCTCGAGCGCGTGCTCGCGCATCCGAGTTTCGCGAGTGGCGACACGCATACGGGATTCCTGGCGGAGCATGCCGACGCATTGCGAGCGCCGGCACCGGATTCCGATCAACTCGCCGTATTGCTTGCTGCAGCCGCGCTGACGCATCGGCCAGTTCGACACGCGCTTTGCATGCCCGGAGCCGCTAGGCGCCATGGGCGAGTGGAGGAACTGACATGCAGCGAGAAATTGCACTTGCGGACGCCATTCACTCAGTGACTCTGGCCCGACGCGCGGATTCGGCCACGCTCGCGTTCGATGGCCGCAATCACTCCTGCACGTTACAGGATCTTGGCGCGGGCGAGTATCGGTTGGCTGTTGACGGCAAGACGCATCGCGTCTGGGTGGCTGTGCACCGGGGTCACGCCTACATCCATGCCTTCGGCCGCTCATGGGAACTGGAAGTCATCGATCCGGCTGCGCGTGCGCAGCGGGGGGCGGCCGGCAACGACGCCGTCGCCATCGCGCCGATGCCGGGTACGGTGGTGAAGATCATGGTCGTCGCAGGGCGACACCGTGCGCAAAGGCCAGCCGCTCGTTGTCATCGAGAGCATGAAAATGCAGACCGAGATCGCCGCGCGGCGGGACGGCACAGTCGAGCAGGTATTCGTCGCTGAAAAACAGACCTTCGATCGCGGCGCACGGTTGGTCGCGCTCGCTCGCGGTAGAGTAACTCCATGCGCCGCATCCAATCGAACATCGACACCAGCGCCGCGTCGTACCAGGCGTACCGCGCGCACAACCTGAAACTTGCCGCCGAGTTGCGCGAGCGGCAGCATGCGGCGCGCCACGTTCGCCCGCAACGCGACATCGACCGGCTGCGCAGCGCAGAAGAAGCTGCTCGTACGCGAGCGGATCGACCTGCTGCTCGATCCGGGCACGCCGTTCCTGGAACTCTCGACACTCGCCGCATGTCGTCTCTACGACGGCGAGGTGCCTCAGGCCGCGCTGGTCGTCGGCATCGGCGTCGTCAGCGGGCGCGAGGTCATGGTGATCGCCGGAGACAGCTCGATCAAGGGCGGCGCGATGTATCCGCGCACAGTGACGAAAACCATACGCGCGCTCGACATCGCGATCGAGAACCGACTGCCGATCGTGCACCTCGTGGATTCGGCCGGAGCATTTCTGCCGCTGCAAGCAGAGATGTTTGCAGGCAAGTACGCCGGTGGGCGCGTGTTCCGCAACCAGTGCGTACTCTCCGGGATGGGCGTACAGCAGGTCGCGGTCGTCCTCGGCCATTGCACGGCCGGCGGTGCGTATGTGCCAACGCTGTCCGACTACTCGATCATGGTGCGTGGCATTGGTGGCGTCTTTCTCGGCGGGCCGCCGCTGGTGAAGGCTGCCACCGGTGAGGATATCAGCGCCGACGAGCTGGGTGGTGCCGATGTCCATACGCGCATTTCGGGCACCGCCGACTATGCGGTCGACAGCGAGGCCGAGGGCATCGCACTCGCGCGCGAGATCGTCGGCACGTTCCGCAAGCAGCAAAAGGCCGTCCATGACGCGCGCGAGCCGGAGCCGCCGTTCTACGACTCCGACGAGCTGTACGGGATCATTCCGGACGACGTCAAGAAGCAGTTCGACATGCGCGAAGTCATCGCCCGCATCGTCGATGGCAGCCTGTTCCACGAATTCAAGCCCGATTACGGCAACACGCTGGTGTGCGGCTATGCGTACCTCTGGGGCTTCAAGGTCGGCATTCTCGGCAACAATGGCGTGCTGTTCTCCGAATCGGCCGACAAGGCGACACAGTTCATGCAACTTTGCGATCGCGACGGCGTGCCGCTGCTGTTCATGCACAACATCACCGGCTTCATGATCGGCCGCGACTATGAGCACCATGGAATCACCAAGGACGGTGCGAAAATGCTGATGGTGCAGGCCAACGTGACCGTGCCCAAGCTGGCGTTGATCACCCACGCGTCCAATGGTGCCAGGTCATTACGCGATGAACAGCGCAGCGTGGGATCCGCGCTTCCTGTTCTCGTGGCCAAACGCGCGCGTCTCGGTGATGGGCGGCGAGCAGGCAGCCAAGACGCTCGCGCAGGTGAAGCTGGCGGCGTTGAAGCGCGAGGGTAAGGTCCCGGGCCCCGACGAGGTTGCGGCGATCATGCGCGAGACGGCAGCCGATTTCGACGCCAAGAGCGACGCCTACTACGCGACCTCCGAACTGTGGGACGACGGCATTCTCGACCCCGTCGACACCCGCAATGCGCTGGGCATCGCGCTATCGGTGTGCACTCAACCGTCCGTTCGAGCCCGGCCGCTACGGCGTTCTGCGCATCTAGTGCCGATTTCCAGGAGCATCGAAAAGTGAACGACATGACACAACTACAAAACGCGTTCAGCCTCTCCTCCCACTATCGCGAAATTCTCGAGCAGGCCGACCGTTTCGCAAAAAAGGAGCTGCACCCACTGCTGCCGAAGATGGACGACGAGGAATGGTGGCCGGAACACCTGTTCCCGTTCCTGGGCGAGAACGGCTATCTTGGTATTACCGTGCCCGAAGAACTCGGTGGCGCGGGGCTCGACCCCTTTGCGCAGGGACTCGTCGCGCAGGCCTTTTCACGCTGGAACGCGAATGCGGTACTCAGCGTCCTCGCCCACGACAACCTGTGCGTGAACAACCTGCTGCGCAATGCCTCGCCAGCGCAGCAGCGGAAGTATCTGCCAGGACTGTGCAACGGCACGCTGGTCGGAGCGCTTGGCCTCACCGAGCCGGGCGCCGGTTCCGATGCGCTCGGCAGCATGCGCACCACGGCACGGCGCGAGGGCGACCATTACGTCTTGAACGGCAGCAAGATGTACATCACCAACGGGCCGATCGCGGACGTCATCCTCACCTATGCCAAGACCAGCCCCGAACGCGGTGCGCATGGCATTTCCGCATTTATCGTGGAAAAGGGATTCCCGGGATTCGCGGTGGCGCAAAAACTCATCAAGATGGGTTTGCGGGGGAGCCCGACGGGTGAACTCGTGTTCAACGACTGCCGCGTCCCGGCCGGGAACCTGGTCGGCACCGAAGACGGCGGTGTCGCCATCACGATGAGCGGGCTCGATCTCGAACGCATCATTGCCAGTTTCTGCTGCCTGGGCGTGGCCGAGCGCTGTCTCGAACTGGCGGTCGACTACGCGCGAACGCGCAAGCAATTCGGCAAGGCGATTGGCGAATTCCAGATGGTCCAGGCGATGATCGCCGACATGTACACTTCGATCGAAGCCTTGCGCAGCCTCACGTATCAGGTCGCGGCGGAGGTCAACGAACTGGAGCGCGGCGGCGGCGGGCGCGGCGAAGCGCACAAGCGCACCGCGGCGGCCATCCTGCTCGGTGGTCAGACGGCGATGCAATGCGCCGACAAAGCGGTACAGATCCATGGCGGTTCCGGCTTCATCTGGGAAACCGAAATCAACCGGATCTACCGCGGCGCCAAGCTGTTCGAAATCGGCGCCGGCACCAACGAGGTACGACGCGTTATCATTGCGCGCGAGCTACTCGGGCTATGATGTGATTCTGGAAAGGACAGTATGAGCAAAGTGCTGCTTGACATCGACCGCGGGGTCGCAACGATCACTTTCAACAGCCCGCAGAATTTCAACGCGCTCGACGACGCGATGCTGGCTGATATGCTCGTGGCCATACGTGCAGTCGAGACACGTGACGACATTCGGGTGGTTGTTTTCCGAGGGGCAGGGAAGGCATTCTGTGCCGGCGGCGATATCGCCATGTTCGCCGCAGCGGGCGAAAAGGCGCACGACGCGGTCAATGCACTCGGCCCCGGAATTCAATACGTCGTGCACTGGATGCGTCATACGCCCGCGATTGTCGTGGCCGTGGTCAAGGGCGCGGTCGCTGGCGGCGGGCTGGGCCTGATGCTCGCTGCCGACGTGGTGATTGCGTCCGAGGATGCCACCTTTGCCGTTGCCTATGCACGGCTGGGTACGAGCCCTGACGCAGGGGCGAGTTATTTCCTGGCCCGTACCCTTGGCTACCGCAAGGCCCTGGAACTCTATTTGATGTCCGAGCGGCTGGACGGCAAGGTTGCGAAGACGCTCGGGCTCATCAATTTCACGGCGCCGGCGGCGTCGCTGGAAGAAGAAGCCGAAGCGTTGATCCGGCGCGTCGCGGCTGGACCGGCAGTGGCGTACGGATCCGCCAAACGGTTGTTTCGTCAAGCGGCGGATACGGGGCTGCATCAACACCTCGACGATGAGATCCGACTGTTTTCCGACAATACGCGCCATCCTGATTTTGCAGAAGGCGTGCGCGCGTTCATGGAAAAACGGGTGCCGAAGTTTGGAATTCCAACCGAAATGGAGCATGCATGATGAGCGCAACCCCCTTGCCCGGCCTACAACCATCCCTTGCGCAAGTACTGTGGCCGTCGGACCGCGTACTGCGGCACGTGGTGCTGGTGGCTATCGGCAGTTTGCTGCTGACCTTGTCGGCAAAAATCCAGATTCCGTTCTGGCCGGTACCGATGACGATGCAGACCTATGTCGTCGTGGTGCTCGGAATGGCCTATGGAACACGACTCGGGATTGCTACGGTCCTGGTCTATCTCGCACAGGGTGCGCTCGGCTTGCCTGTGCTGGCGGGAACGCCGGAACGAGGGCTGGGGCTCGCTTATATGGTCGGGCCCACCGGTGGCTATCTGGTGGGCTTCGTCATTGCGGTGGCGCTCGCAGGCGAACTCGCGGCGCGTGGTTGGGACCGCAGCTTCGCTCGAACGCTGCTCGCCATGGCGCTGGCGCATCTCGTGATCTTCGTGCCTGGCGTCGCCTGGCTCGCGGTATCGGTCGGATGGGAACGTGCCTTCGCCGTTGGGGCTGTCCCCTTCCTCGGCGCAACCATTGCCAAGACGTTGCTGGGCGTCGTTACGCTGCCGTTAGCCTGGCGTCTTGTCGGCAGGCGCGACCGCCACGGGTGAGACCCTGCGCCGCAGAGCAACCGTGAAGAAAAGCGGACCGTGGCGAGGTATCGCCGCGATCCGCGGTTGTTCAGAATGCGCCTGCATGTGGCGCGCATCCGAGGGTGACGCGTCGTTACGCCGCGCGCTTGCTGGTGCGCTTGCCAGTCTTGCGCATCTTGGCCGACCGGAACTTGGCTGCAGTTGCAGTCTTGCGCTCGACAGCCGGTGCTTTCGGCATGGCTTTCTGCACCACATTAAGCAATTGCTCGATCGCGAGTGCCAGCGTTGCGATACGGTCCGCAAGCCCCCCAACCACTACGCCGGCCGGCAGGCCAAGACGATCGAGGGCCTGCATCACGCGCAGGTCGAATACTTGCTCGAAACTGTCGGCGGCGCGCGTGGCGGTGCCGGCGATGCGATTCGCAACTTCCGTCGTCTGGTGCGCAGCGTTTTGCGCCACCAGGCTCGCGACCAGATTCAGTTGACACTCGAGCGCCACCAGGCTGTCGCGCAACTCGGTGGTGATCGCGACCGGTGCTTGCGTGATCGTTTCGATCCCCGCCTTGAACATCTTGTCATAAGTTTCCAGCGTGCGGTGCGTGCCTTGGCGGCCCGCGTCGATCGCATTGACGAGCGTGTTGCGGCTGGTTTCGATCAGGCTTTTGGCTGCAACTGGCAGTACTTGGGTGTTCATGGTCGCTTGCTCCTGGGTCATTTAGGGAAGAAATCCAGCGGCCTGCCTGGGGTGTTCGCCTGGCGGGGTTCGCGCTGAGACCATCATCGGTCGCGATGCGTAGGGCAGGAAACCTAATGAAGCTTCAAAGTTAGGGCGGAGCCCCTAATGCGAGCCAGCGAGACTCCACCTCCCGTCAAACCCGCATCGGCGCGCACACGCGATCGCATCCTGGCCACCAGCCTTGCACTGTTCAACGCGGATGGGGTCGGCAAGGTTGCGGTGAGCCGGATTGCAGCCGAGCTCGGGATCAGCCAGGGGAATCTTCACTATCATTTTCGGCGCAAGGAGGAGATCGTCGACCGCCTCTTGCGGCGCTACGAGCAGGAGGCCGAGCCGGTGCTCGCCGGCCCGACGTCCGAACTCGCTTCCGTCGATGACCTGTGGTTGTTTCTGCATCTCGGATTCGAAAAAATATTCGAGTACCGGTTCGTCTACCGGGACATCGACTATCTGGCGACCGAGTTTCCGCAGTTCGGCGCGAGGATGCGGGAACTCACGGTGAAAGGCGTCGTGACATTGAGGCGCCTGTGCGCTGAATTGGCTGCCGCCGGATGCCTGCGTGCAAACGAGGAGGATATCGAGGTTCTGGCGCTGCAAATGATCCTGACCGCCACGTGCTGGTTCACGTTCGCGCGCTTGCTGCCCGCAACGGAGGACGTCGGACCCGGGCGGGCGGCCTATCAAGTTCTGTCGCTGCTGACGCCTTTCCTGGCCGACAACGAACGCACCTACGTCGAATACCTGCGCCGCAAGTATCGCGCCTGATGGGAATGTCGCGATGCGCTGTGTCTGCCCGAATTTCCTTGAGCGAGGCATTGAATGACTGTCAGAATTGAACGCTCCGGACGTGTCACCACGGTAGTCATCTCCCGGCCCGAACGGCGCAATGCGATCGACGGTGCCACTGCCAGCGCGCTTGCGAACGCGTTTCGCAACTTCGACGCCGACCCTGATGCCGACGTCGCCGTGCTCTGGGGCGAGGGCGGAAATTTCTGCGCGGGTGCCGATCTCAAGGCCTTTGCCGAGAACCCGGAGCAGATGCGCTTGTCGGGCGAAGGCGATGCGCCACTCGGCATCTCCCGCCTGCAGCTCGCGAAACCAGTCATCGCTGCCGTATCCGGCTACGCTGTCGCTGGCGGGCTCGAACTCGCCTGCTGGTGCGATCTGCGCATCGCCGAGGAGTCCGCCGTGTTCGGCGTATTCTGTCGCCGTTTCGGTGTTCCGCTGATCGATGGCGGAACCGTGCGGCTGCCGCGTCTCGTCGGTCACTCGCGCGCTCTGGACATGATCCTGACCGGGCGCGCGGTGCATGCGGACGAGGCGCTGGCCATCGGCCTCGTCAATCGCGTCGTGCCCGATGGCGAGTCGCGCCGCGCCGCCGAAGCCATGGCAGCGTCGATCGCCGCATTCCCGCAGCAATGCATGCGCAACGATCGATTGTCCTGCTACGAGCAGTGGGGGCTGCCGCTCGACGAAGCGATGCGCAACGAGTTTCGCCACGGGCTTGCATCGCTGGCGAGCGGCGAAGCGCGCGCGGGCGCGGAGCGCTTCCGCGAAGGAGAGGGCAGGCATGGCGTCATTTGGCGATGACGTCCGCTCTCTGATATGTCTCGCGAAGAACGCGATCCAGTACTGCGCGCCGCCTGCGGACGTGCGCGATTTGACGGGGAGGCTGTGCCGACGTAAGGTCATTTCCCAGAAGCGCTGCGGCAAGTATCCGCCGCGCAAATTCTGGAGGAGTTGCGAGATTGCGTGAGGATGCTTCGCGTAAGGTCGACACGGATCTCGGACCGGAAATTCCGGCGACGCGGATCACGCCGCCGCATGTCTCGCGGCGCTGGCTGCCCAGGCCGCGACTCAACGCGCGGCTCGGCGTGCCACCCGACAAGCGGCTCATTCTCGTAACGTCAGCCGCGGGCTTCGGCAAGTCGTCATGCCTCGCTGCGTGGTGTCGCCAACTTGCACTCGCCAACGTGCCTGTCGCTTGGCTTACCGCGGAGCGTCCCGAAAGTGACGTTCACGCCTTTTTCGCCGATGTCGCAGCAGCGCTGCAGCGAACCGGCCAGGGCATCGGCGACGATGTCATGGAGCTCGTCGGGCGTCGTGGCCGCACCGTCGTTCCAGCACTGCTCGAGAGCCTGATCATCAAGGCCATCGCGGCGCAGCCGACGCCGGTCGTGCTGATCATCGACGACTATCATGCGATCGCCGGCCCTGCAGTAGACGAAGCTCTGTCCGGATTGATTGCACATGCGCCGGATAATTTTCGGCTGGTGATCGCGGGTCGCAGCGCCCCGTCGATCCGGCTCGGCAAGCTTCGGACTGCCGGTGAAGTGCTGGAGCTGACGCCAGCGGACCTCGCGTTCGATTTCGAGGAGATCCGTTCGTTCCTGCGCGACCGTTGCGAGATGGAGGTTGCAGCCCCCGACATTGCAACCCTGCTGGAGGCAACCGAAGGCTGGGCGGCATCGCTGCAGACGATCGCGATAGCAATGCGCTCGCCGCAGGATCTTCAACGCGTGATGCGTTCGATGATCGGCCAGCCGCAGATGCTGCGCCGCTACTTGCGCGAGGAAGTGATGCAAGGGTTGCCCGGCCCATTGCGTGATTTCCTGCTGCGGACGTCGATCCTCGATGCCTTCAACGCCGGACTCGCAGGTGCAGTGGCAGGCGAGAGCGAGGCCGCCAACCTGCTCACCGAGATCGAACGCCGCCAGTTGTTTCTGGTCTCGCTCGACGACGACGGCCAGTGGTATCGATATCATCACCTGTTCAGCGAGTGCCTGCGCAAGGAACTCATGCAGACGTGGCCGGACGAGGTGGCGGTCCTGCACCTGCGAGCGGCGGAGTGGCTTTGCGGCGCCCGGCGCTGGAGTGACGCGGTCCGCCACGCGCTCGAAGCCAACGCACCCGAGCACGCGCTGGCGATCGTCGAGAGTTGTGCGATGGAGTTGGTGCAACGCGGCGACTACCTGACGCTCACCAGCCTGCTGAAACGTCTCCCGGAAGCAAGCTGGCGCAACAGCATCACGCTTGAACTCGCGTATGCGTGGGCGCTTGCCTACTCCGGCGTCCGTGTCGAGACGGAGGAGGTGTTGGCGCGGGTCGCGGCGCGGCTGCCCGGGTTGCAGGCCAGCGAGGCCGGAGCTTTTGAAATCGAGTCGAAACTGGTGGCGATGACCATTGCCGCATTCGCGGATCGCAGTGATCACATCACCCGCATTCTCGCCGAGAACGAGTCGCTGTTGACCGTCCGTGACGCCTGGGCGCGCGACGTGGTCAACGTGAGCGGGAGCTTCGCGTTTGCCTACGCCAACGAGTACGGACGCTCGCGCGAGTGCCTGCCATGCATTCATCCGTTCAAGCGGGTCTACCAACTCATCGTCAATGGCATTGGCTGGTGGCGCCAGGGGCGCGCGCCTCTGGCCGAGCAGGAATGGAGTCGGGCGCTGGAGCTGTCGCTGACTGAGTTCGGAGCACGGTCTATTTCGGCGGTCGCGAGCCAGTGCATGTTCGCCCAGATTCAGTACGAGCGCGGCCAGTTCGAAGCATTGGAGCGGGCGCTCCTGAATCGCCTGGATTTCATCGAAGAAACCGTACCTACCGATGGACTGATCGGCGCGATGACGTCGCTTGCGTGGTCGCGCGTCTGGAGCGGCCAGGCAGGCGAGGCCGAGGCACTGCTCAATCGCCTGCGCATCCTGGGGAAGACGCGCGGCTGGCTTCGCGCAGAGGCCGTCGCGACGCTCGACCTGTTGCGGCTCGGAGCTGATCACGGCATAGGCGACCCTGGGCATCTTGCGGATCGCGCCAGCGACGTAATCACTCGCGAGCCGATGCCATCCGCAATGTCGACTGTGCGCGAGGCGATGCAGTGTTTTCGTCTTGCAGCAATGTTCAACGCGGCGCTGAACGGTTTCGCTGCGACGCACCTTGACCGGCTACAGGCAGTGGTCGACGAATTCGACGCGCATCATGGGGTACCTCTGACGATAAGGGCCAACCTGATGCTTGCCCGCGCCTGCCTGCAGCATGGGGCGACCGATCGGGCACGGCGGGCGATGGCCGCGGCGATCGCGCGCGCCCAAAACGCGGGGATGATGCAAACGATTCGCGATGCAGGGCCGTGGTCACTGGCGCTGATGCCGGGTCCAGCCGTCGCCGGACGGCCGCCAGAAGCCCCTGCGGTAGGCGCGTCAGCTCGGCCAGTGCCGCCTGCTGCGCTGGCTGCAAGACCGCCAATCCTGGCTCGATCCGGGGTAACCTTGCCGGATACCATCAGCGCGCGCGAGAAGGAAGTGCTGCTGCTGGTCGAACGCGGCCTCAGCAACAAGGAGATCGCCCGCGTGCTGCAGCTCGAACCCGCGACCGTGAAGTGGCATCTGAAGAACATCTTCTCCAAACTGGGCGTCGGCAATCGCGTCCAGGCCATCAATTCTGCCCGCAGCGCCGCACTGATAGGCTGAAAGCCGCTTCGGCGCGACCGCGGTCGACCGTAGGCCATTTCAACAGCACCCCACCTAATGGGGGCGCATCCTCCCCAGCGGCTGCCTACACTGCAGGCAATACGGGGCGAACGGGCGGCGCCAGCCAGGGTTGCCGATGGCACCTCGCGCAGCCCCTGATTAATGAGGATTGACCAAGCAACCGGCAAACGGGAGGAAAGAATGAACATTACCCAGCCACTCCACCGCAACCTGCAGCTCGTCGCCGACCGTCCGATGACGATCTGTGGCGATCGTACGCACACAACGCGCCAGTTCGTGGATCGGGTCGCGCGCCTAGCCGGCGCACTGCAAAAGCTGGGGATGCGCTCGGGCGACCGGGTGGCAATGCTCAGCCTCAACTCGGATCGCTACGTCGAATACTTCTTTGGCGTACCTTGGGGCGATGGCGTGCTCAATCCGTGCAATATCCGCTGGAGCGCGAAGGAAAACGCCTATGCGCTCGAAGACTCCGAGACCTCGATCCTGATCGTCGACGAGCAATTCAAGGCAATGGCAGTGGAACTGCGGCGAGACGTGAAATCGCTGCGCCATGTGATCTATGCGGGCGATGGCGCCGCGCCTCCCGGTATGCTGGACTTTGAGCGGCTGCTGGCGGACGCGCAGCCGGTCGAGGACGCCTGTCGCGGTGGCGATGCGCTGCTCGGCGTCTTCTACACCGGCGGCACGACCGGTTTTCCCAAGGGCGTGATGGTCAGTCACCAGGCATTCTGGTCCAGCCAGCTTGCGGTCACCGCCGAGGGCCTCATGCCGATCGGCGCGAAACTGCTCCGGGCGGCGCCCATGTTCCACATGGCCGATCTGGCGATTGGCTTCGTCGGCGCGCTGCAGCGCGCCTGCCACGTGATTCTGCCCACCTTCAGCCCGGTTGCCGTGCTGGAGGCAATTCAGCGCCACCAGTTGAATGCTGCACTAATGGTGCCGACGATGATCCAGATGATCGTGCACCATCCCGAGGCCGGGAAATACGACCTTTCGTCGATGCAATACCTCATCTATGGTGCGTCGCCGATCCAGGAGAAGGTGGTGCAGGACACGATGGCGCTGCTGCCCAAAGTGAAGTTGTTCCAGGCCTACGGCCAGACCGAGATGGCGCCGGTTGTGACGATTCTTGGACCCGAACACCATTCCGGGCAGGGCCTTGCCGCCGGCATGCTTCGGTCGTGTGGCCGGGCCAGCCTGTGCACCGAGGTGCGGATTGTCGACGCGCAGGGTCATGAAGTGCCACGCGGCACGGTCGGCGAGATCGCCGCGCGTGGGCCTAACATGATGCAGAGCTACTGGAACAAGCCCGAACAAACCAGGGTCGCGCTGCCCGGCGACGGCTGGTTGCGTACGGGTGACGGCGCATACATGGATGACAAGGGCTACATCTTCATCGTCGACCGGGTCAAGGACATGATCGTGACCGGCGGCGAAAACGTGTTCTCGGCCGAAGTCGAGAACGCGCTCGCGAGCCATTCCGCCGTTGCGATGTGCGCGGTGATCGGCATTCCCGACGACCAATGGGGCGAAGCCGTGCATGCGGTCGTCGTGGCCAAGGCCGGTACCCCACCGACACCCGAGGAACTGATTTCCCACTGCAAGACCCGCATCGCCGGCTACAAGTGCCCGAAGAGCGTCGAGTTGCGCGACGCGCTGCCGCTTTCGGGCGCCGGCAAGGTGCTCAAGACGGTGTTGCGCGAGCCTTATTGGAAGGGCAAAGGCCGGAAGGTCGCCTGACAGGATGGGGGATCCGACGAACAACCGGATCGAGAATTCCAGCGACGTCCCGACCGAACGCCGCGAATCATCGATCAGCTGGCAGGCCCGCTGGGTGGAGTTTCTGCTGCGCACGACGGTCAAGCGCCGTGTGCCACCGGACGTCGATCTGGTCGCGCTGCGCCACCACTATGAGGCTGTCGACCAGCGCAAATTCAGCGTGCCAACGGACGTCAAGCGAACGCCGGTGGATGCCGGCGGTGTTTCATGCGAATGGGTGGATGTACCCGAATCGAGGCCTGAGCGGGTATTGCTGTACCTGCACGGCGGCGGTTTTGCGTTGCGTTTTCCCAACATGCACGCGCGATTTGCGGCTCGGGTCGCACGTTCGATTGGCGCGCGGGCGCTGCTCGTCGATTACCGATTGGCGCCCGAGTATCCGTTTCCGGCTGCCGTCGATGACTGCCTCGCCACGTATCGCTGGCTGCTCGTGCATGGTGTTGCACCGCAGCAACATCGTGATCGCGGGCGACTCGGCGGGCGCCAACCTGACGCTGGTGACGCTGCTCGGCGCGAAGGCCGTTGGGGCGCCGCTGCCGGCGTGTGCCTTCGTGCTCTCGCCACCCGTCGATCTGACGATGTCGTCGGCGAGCGTTGTCGAAAACGAGCGCAGCGACGCCGTGTTCCGGCTGGCGACGCTGCTCCTGCTTCGGGCCCGCTATGTCGGCGCCGATCGCCTGCTCGATCCGCGGGTGTCGCCGTTGTTCGGCGACCTCGCCGGTCTGCCGCCACTGCTGCTGCAGGCCGGCACCCGTGAACTGCTGCGTGACGAATCAGTCCGCTTCGCCGAGCGTGCGCGCGCCGCAGGCGTGGGCGTCGAACTCGAGCTGTGGCACGGCATGCAGCATTGCTTCCAGTTGCTGCAGTTTCTTCCCGAGAGCGCGGCGAGCGATCGAGTCGATCGCCCGCTTCGTAGCGCGGTACACTGGTTGGTTGCCGGCGGCGGCCACTTAGGCGCCGGTGCCTGCGCGCAACGTTAGAAAAGATTCAATCAAATTCATGCTGATGTTCGGAGTCGCCATGTCAATCGTAGCCCGTTCCTCTGTCCTGACCACACTCGTCGGTGCGAGCGCGATGCTCGTGCCACTGGTCGCTCCGGCCGCAAATGACGCGGCCCGCGGTCCTGCCCAGGTCACGACACAACGCCTTCTGGATGCCGACCGCGAGCCCGGCAACTGGATGACGCATGGACGCACGTACTCCGATCAGCGCTTCAGTCCGCTCGACAAGATCAATGACAAGAATGTCGCGCAGCTCGGACTGGCATGGCACGCCAAGCTCGACATCGACCATGGCACCGAGGCCACGCCGCTGGTCGTCGACGGAGTCATGTACGTGACCGGCGCACGCAGCATCGTCTATGCGTACGATGCGCGCAACGGCAACGCGCTGTGGAAATACGATCCCAAGGTACCGGCAGCGTGGCTGGGTAAGGGCTGCTGTGACATCGTCAACCGCGGTGTCGCGGCCTGGGAAGGCAAGATCTATGTCGGCTCGTACGACGGGCGGCTGATCGCACTCGACGCGCGCAACGGCAAGAAACTCTGGGAAGTGCTGACCGTCGATCCCAAGCAACCTTACACAGTCACCGGCGCCCCACGCGTAGCGAAGGGCAAGGTATTCATCGGCAACGGCGGTGGCGATCTTGGAACCCGCGGCTACCTGACGGCCTACGACGCGAAAACCGGCAAACAGGTGTGGCGCTTCTACACGGTGCCCGCCGGGCCGCAGTCGGCAAAGGGCGATGCAGCGATGAAACTCGCGACCGCAACCTGGCCCGGCGATATTGCGTGGCAGTGGCGCGGTGGTGGCAATGTCTGGGATTCGATGTCGTACGATCCGGAACTCAACCTGCTCTACTTTGGCGTGGGTCAAGGCAGTCCGTGGAATCGGTATCTGCGTAATCCGCAGGGCGGAGACAACCTGTTCCTCGACTCGATCGTCGCAGTCGACGCCGACACCGGCCGCTACGTCTGGCACTATCAGACGACGCCCAACGGCGGATTCGACTTCGATGCCGCTCAGCAACTGATCCTTGCGGATCTCACGATCGACGGCAAGCCGCGCAAGGTGTTGATGCAGGCGTGCAAGAACGGCTTCTTCTATGTGCTCGACCGCAAGAATGGTGAGCTGATCTCGGCGGAGCCTTTCTCGAAGGTGACCTGGGCAACTCACGTCGATCGCAAGACCGGCCGGCCGGTCGAGGATCCTGCTGCGAGCGACTATTCGAAGGAGCCGAAACTGATCTGGCCAGGGCCGATGGGCGCGCACAGCTGGAATCCGATGGCGTTCGACCCGCGCACGGGGCTCGTCTACATTCCCGAGAACGAGGCACCCTTCCCGTACATCAATGCGCCGGACGCCAAGTTCAGTCCGGCGGGCTGGAACATCGGCATTGCGTTCCCTCCGCCCACCGAAGACCCGAAGGCCGCAGCCCAGATCCTTCCACTGTTCAAGGGCAGCCTGATCGCCTGGGATCCGGTTGCGCAAAAGGCGGCCTGGAAGGTGCCCTATCCATCACCGGGCAACGGTGGCGTGGTGGCGACCGCAGGCAATCTTGTATTCCAGGGCACTACCGACGGTCGCCTCGTCGCGTATTCCGCCGACAAGGGCGACAAGTTATGGGAGACCTCAGCACAGACCGGCCTCGTGGCTGCGCCGATGTCCTACATGGTTGACGGCGAGCAATATGTCGCCATCGCGGCGGGATGGGGAGGGGGATTTCCGCGCTACCTCGGCGAGATCGCCTCGCTGAATCGCGTACACACGATCAGCCGCATCCTGGTCTACAAGATTGGTGGTACGGCAACACTACCCCCAATCCCCCCGGGACCACCCCGCACCACACCGCCGCCGCTCACTGCGAGTACCGCGTCGATCGATCGCGGGCGCACACTCTACACGGCGAATTGCAGCATGTGCCATGGCGGGGGCGCCGTTTCCGGTGGCTCAGTACCGGACCTGCGGCACATGTCGCTCGAAACACGCGAGCGTTTTATCGGCGTGGTGCTGGGCGGCATGAAGGAGCCGGGTGGCATGCCGAATTTTGTCCATCGTCTTTCGATCGAGGAAGTCAACGCGATCAACGACTATCTGATCAAGCGCGCACACGACGAACTCGCCCAGAATACCGCGGCGCCGAAGTGACGCCGGCGCGACCGATACCGCGAATTTCGCCTCACAGGAGATTGCAACCATGCTGGTAACAAACGAGGAAGTGAAAACAGTTGCCGAAGCGTCCGAGAGCCGGGCGACGATCGCGCGCATGACCGAGGTGCTTGCCCGTCAGCGTCGCGCGCACATCGAGCAGGGGCCATCGCCGGCGAAACAACGCATCGAGCGCCTGGATCGCATGTTCGCGCTGCTCGCTGACCACCGCAGCGAAATCTCCGATGCGATGACGGCCGATTACGTGGTGCGTGCACCCGAACAGACGCTGCTCGCCGACATCGTCGCATGCGCGGATGGCATCCGGCATGCGAAGAAACACCTGCACGACTGGATGCGTCCGTCACGCCGCGCACCCAACTTCCCGCTCGGCGCGTTGGGCGCCAGAGCACAAGTGCAATACCAGCCGCTGGGCGTGGTCGGCAACATCGTGCCGTGGAATTTTCCCGTGTATCTGACCTTCGGACCACTCACCGGCATGCTGGCCGCGGGCAACCGGGTGATGATCAAGATGTCGGAGTTCGTGCCGCACACCGCTGCACTGGTAGAGCGGCTGATCACCGCGACATTCGACGAAACCGAGGTGGCGTGCTTTGGCGGCGGGCCGGAGGTCGGAGCGGCGTTCGGCGCGCTGCCGTTTGACCACTTGTTCTTCACTGGCAGCCCGCGCGTGGGCAAGCTCGTCATGCGTGCCGCGTCCGACAACCTGACGCCCGTGACGCTCGAACTGGGTGGAAAATCACCGGTGATGATCGGGCGCACGGCGGACCTCGCTATCACGGCACGGCGGGTCGCGTGGGGCAAGACTCTGAACGGCGGGCAGGTGTGTCTTGCTCCGGACTATGTGCTGGTGCCGGAGGAGATGCGCGACGCATTCGTCACCGCGTTCAAGACGGAAGTTGCGCGCATGTACCCCTCGATGCGCGACAACCCGCAATACACGTCGATCATCAACGAAATGCAATACCGGCGCGTGAAATCGTATCTCGACGATGCGCGCTCACGCGGCGTGAACGTTGTTGAAATCAATCCGGCACAGGAGGATTTTTCGACCCAGCGCGCGCGCAAGATGCCGATGACGCTGCTCTTCGATCCGCCGGACGATTCGCTCGTCATGCAGAACGAAATCTTCGGCCCGTTGCTGCCGGTGAAAACGTACAAGACGATCGATGAAGCGATTGCCTTCGTCAACAGCCGCCCGCGTCCGTTGGCGCTCTACTATTTTGGTGCAGACCGCGTCGAAACCGACCACGTACTGACGCGCACGACGTCGGGTGGCGCGTGCGTCAACGAAGTAATCGTGCACGTGATGCAGGAAAATCTGCCCTTTGGCGGCTGCGGCAATTCGGGGATGGGCTCCTATCACGGGGAGCAGGGCTTCCGCACGTTCAGCCATGCGAAGGCGGTGTATACCGGAACCAAGCTCGACCCGTTCTTCCTGCTTCGGCCGCCTTATGGCAAAGGTGTGCAGCGGCTGTTCCGGTTCATGCTTCGCCGCTGACTGCGATAGCTGAATTCAGACAGCGATCCGACGCGGCACGTCGGCATCGCTGCACTCGTTGGCGTGTTGGCACTCGGCGCAATCGCGAAAAAGTGAAGTGAACACCTAGCCCCTTCGGTAAAATGAGGTCGTGAGGGAATTGGCGCAACTGCTCAATGAGATGAAACGCCTGGGCGTGATCCGGGATTACGCGCTGTTTGGCGCCACCGCACAAATGCGGTATACCGAGCCGGTGGCAACGCTCGATGCCGATGTGCTCGTGGCGGTTGCCTCCGCGGACCGGCTTGACGTGCTCGGAGGTATTTACGAGTTCTGCACCGCCAAAGGCTATCGGCCGGAAGGCGAAGCTATTCGTGTCGGCGCGTGGCCCACGCAGTTTATACCCGCGTTCAGTCCGCTCACTCAGGAGGCGATGGAACAGGCCGAGACCGCAGACTTCGAGGGCGTGGCCTTCCGCGTGGTCCGAGCGGACCATCTTGCGGCCATTGCGCTTAGCGTCGGACGCGCCAAGGACTTGACCCGTATTCTGGCGTTGCTCGAATCCGGTAGTGTCAGCCGGGACGCCATCAAGAGTCTGGCATCCCGGTTCGGCCTGGCCGACGCCTGGCAGCGTTTTGAAAGCAAGTTCCTGAATGACTGATCTCGAACACATGCTGGAGCGGCAAGCGCAATGGCAGAAGAGTCGCCAGTCTCTGACGTGGCCGGAAAAAATCCGCATGGCGGAACGCGTCCGCGAAAGCGTCGGGCAGTTGCGCGTCGTACCGCATCCGGCCGAACCTGCCCCTGTTTTCCGCAACCCATAGCCGAGTCGCTCATGCTGTCTGCGGTGATTGCGCGTGCCGCGTCCGACAGCCTGACACTGCGTGCACAAGTTGCTCATTCGATGCTTCGCCGTTGACGATTCGCTCGTCATCCAGGAACGAAATCGTCGCGCACGATCGGCAACGTCGTGGTCGCTTATGCAAGGTCTCAGAAGCCCTGGTTGCGCGCCGCTCGACCCGTGCCTTTCTCGACAAGCCTGTCGATATCGATATCGTTCGTTGGGCACTGGAAAAGGCTGGGCTTGCGCCTTCCGGTGGGAATCTCCAACCATGGCACGCGGTCGTGCTATCAGCGGCACCCTTGGGGTGCCTCAAGGTGGCAATGCGTGATGCATTGGAGCAACCACTCGGTAGCGAAATGCCGGAGTACGAAATCTACCCGAACGGTCTTCCCGAGCCGTATCGCGGGCGGCGCTGGGCAAATGCCGAGGCCATGTACGCCTCGATCGGTCTGACACGCGAAAACAAGTCGGGGCGCATGGCACAGGTAGCGAAGGACTTCGATTTCTTTGGAGCGCCATTGGGCCTGTTTCTGCATACGCCACGCTTCATGGGCCCGCCGCAGTGGTCGGACCTGGGCATGTGGCTGCAAAGCCTGATGCTGCTACTGGTTGAGGTAGGGCTCGCCAGTTGTCCGCAAGAATCCTGGGCACTCTATCCCAGGATCGTGCGTCAACATGCACGGATCCCGGACGAACACATTCTGTTCTGCGGCCTGGCTATCGGGTACGCCGATACGGCTGCCCCGCTGGACTTCTTGCGCAATGCCCGCGCACCCCTGTCCGAGACTATCGAGTTTCTTGGATGATTCTTGACTGGCGCAGCTGGACGTATCTCAATTTCGGCGCGCTTCAGTATGCATTTGCTGGAGAGCGCGCCGGCCATGTAGCTCTCCGGGCCTGCGACACACCGGACTCCCTTAACGCGATCACGCCCCGCCGTGGCGGTAGGCCCCTGGCGCGCTGCCGGTCCAGCGCTTGAACGCACGCTGGAACGCCGCGCTGTCGGCAAATCCAAGGTCGTAGGCCAGCGCCGTCAGCGGCACCGTGCTGGTGTTGAGTCGAACGATGGCCAGATCGCGGCGCAACTCGTCCTTCAACGCCTGGAAGGACGTGCCATCGATGGCCAAGCGCCGTTGCAGCGTGGAAGCCGCCATATGCAAGGCGTCGGCGGTGGCGGCAAGGTCAGGCCAGGCGGGTTGCGCTTGCTGCAGATGGCTGCGCACGCGGGTGCTGACCACGTCGTCGGCGCGGCGGGGCAAGACGACATTCGCCTGCGCGTCGGTCAGGAATGCGCGCAACGCGGTCTCGTCGCGGCGCACCGGGTGCTGCAACAGCGCGGCGTCGAACCAGAACGCCGACTGTCGCTGCTCGAATTGCAGCGGTGCGGGAAAGATCTTGCCGTAGCTGCCGGCGTAGGGCGGGCTCTCGAAGGCAAAGTCGAAGCGCGCCGCCGGTAGTCGGCCGCCCGCCAGCCACGCCAGCAAGCGCCAAAAGACTCGCAGCAACAGTTCGTGCAGGTGGCGCAAGATCGGCTGCGCGACCACTCGGGTCGCTGAAGCGCAGCGCCAATCCGGCCAGCGCACCCTCCCGCACCGGTCTCCAGAATCACATCATCCTGCAGCAGCCGGAACGTGTGCGCAATGTGGCGCAGCGCCACCTCCAGCGTGGTGGCACCGATCGCCGAGCGAGCGACGCAGGGCATAGCTGCCGCGTTTCAACGGCCGGGAAAGGAAGCCCATGGCTTCGTCGTCGAGTCGCTCCATCAGCAGCCGAAAGAGTGCCACGTACTGGTCCGCGGTGACGCGGGCGCTGACCTGCTGCAGCAGTTCAGGGGCGATGCCCGCGTCGGCCAGGAAGGCGTCGCAAGGCTGACCGCGCGCCTGCACCCCGGACAGCATGCCGTGCACGAAGGCGATCGAGATCGTCACTGGAGGATGCAGCATGGAGCCGACGTGCGTGATGGATCGAGGTCTTCGGTCATGGGATCGAGGCAATGCGCAATTGTGCGCGAAGCGGCCGGTTAATACGATAGGTACGTCAGAAAAACGATCTGCGAATTCACGAGGCCAGCGGGAGACTAGCGTGTACCTGAAACGAGCGCTTCATTGTGCCGTGCAGCAACACTCCGACCGCGTCGCGGCGCGCCGCGACAGACGGCAGCGTACGCATCGCGAATATGTCTCTCGCGTGGCGCGCCTTGCTGGCGCCTTGCCGTCGTATGGCGCACCGCGCTTCCTGCTTCTTTCGACCGGGCCGTCTTGACGCCGGACGATCCTCACGTCGACGTTGCCTCTCGAAATCACACAAAAGGAGATTAGGTCATGACGAAGAAATCAGAACTCTTGATGGGCTGGTTCTGCCCAACCATAGGCGATACGACCGACTTCGGCGACCCCGCCAAGAGCCTGCCGCAGTCCGCGGAAATGTTCGAGCGCGTCGCCGTTTCTGCCGAAAAGGCGGGTTTCGACTTCATGCTGGTACCGGTGAGTCCCATATGCTGGGACGCCTGGGTCACGGCCGCCTATCTGGCGGGGCGCACCAGCAAGCTGAAGTTCCTCGTGGCCATCAAGCCCGGCTTCCTGCACCCGGTGGCGCACGCAAAGATGATCGCCACCTTCGACCAACTCACGAACGGACGCATCTATCTCAACATGATCGCCGGCCTCAGCCCGCAGGACGCCCGTGCGGAAGGGCAGCTCGCCGACAAGGAAGCACGCTACGACCAGTTACTCGAGGAAGTGAACCTGATGAAGCGCCTGTGGGCCGAGAAAGGCGTCGAGCATACCGGCAAGTATTACGAGGTCCACGGCCCGATGATCGTTCCTGCACTTGTGCAAAAACCGAGTCCCAAGTTCTTCCTCGGTGGCGGCTCGGAACAGGCGCTCGATATCTCGGCCGAACATTCCGACATGCACCTGTTCTGGGGCGACTATCCGGAACGCATCGCGGAACAGATCAAGGACATCAAGCAGCGCGCGGCGAAGTACGGACGTGAGGAAAAAATTCGCTTCGGCATGCGCTTGCAGATCTTTGTCCGGGAAACGGAAGACGAAGCCTGGGCGGCTGCAGAATCCTTGATCGCCACCGCAAGTCAACTGGGCGGCGCCAATATCGCAGAGACTTACAGGAAGAAGTCGGACTCGGCAGCCGATGAGCGCATGGCCCAGCTCTCCAAGACCGTCGGACGCAAGCTGACTCCTCACCTGTGGACTGGCATTACCGAGGTGCGTCCGGGCGCCGGTGTCGCGGTGGTCGGCAATCCGCAACAAGTGGCGGCGCAACTGCAGGAGTTCGTCGATGCCGGCTGCAGCGGGTTTTGCCTGTCCGGTTTCCTGCATGACACTGAAGCCGAGCGTTTCGGTCGCCTTGTCATGCCGTTGCTTGGCGCCTGACCGTGGCGCTCCCACTCCTGAATAGGCCGACTTTGGAAAGGACATGCACATGAGCAATTCAGCTGCAGCAATCAATCCCAAGCAGTTCCGGCAGGCGCTGGGTGCCTTCACCACCGGAGTCACCGTTGTCACCACGCACGGGCCGGATGGCCAGGATTACGGCCTGACTGCCAACAGTTTCAACTCGGTTTCGGTCGACCCGCCGATGGTGCTCTGGAGCCTGAACAAGAATGCGACGTCGACGCCTGCGTTTACCGGGGCGGGGCACTTTGCCGTGCATGTACTGGCTAACGATCAGGAGCCTGTGTCCAACCGCTTTGCCAAGAGCGGCACGGACAAGTTCGCCGGCCTGACGGTGGCGCGCGGACCTGGCAATGTGCCGCTGCTGGAGGGATGCTCGGCCCGCTTCCAGTGCCGCACCAGCTATCAGTACGAGGGGGGCGATCACATCATATTCGTCGGCGAAGTGCTTGCTTTCGACCGCTTCGAAAAGGCGCCGCTGGTCTTCCACAGTGGTGGCTATCGACGCCTGCAGCAGGACGCGAGCAAGCCTACCGACGCCAGCTTCAGCGGGAACTGGCTGGGCTCTCTTTTTGGCCGCGCCTACTTCCAGATGCTGATACCGATTCGGCGGCAATTGAAGGCCATGGGGATGCGCGATATCGATCTTGAATTGTTGGCCATACTCAGCCTGGGGGAAGGCCGAACCTTCGAGGAACTGCGCCAGATCCTGGAATTCATCGGCAAGGACCTGCGCCAGGAAGATCTGCAGCCGTGGCTGGAGAGGGGATTGCTGGTGACACAGCAACGCAGCGGCCAGGCCGATGTTTTGAACCTCAGCGAGACGGGGCAACATCTGGTCATCCAGTGGCTGGCCTTCGCCAAAAGCGCCGAAATGACCGCGCTGGAAAAACTGAGCTATGAGGAAGCGCAGGAGCTCAAGCTGCTGCTCCAGAGGGTCATCGACCAGACCGGCGCAGAACTTCCTGAACAATTGCGCAAGGAAAACGTATGGCGTGAAGACAATCTCTGGCAGAAATCGTATCCGAACAAGCCAGCCAGCTGAGCCCAACAAATGGAAGCCGCCGCATCAAGACCGGACAAGGCCACCCTCTACGCATGGGTCGTCTTTGCGCTGACTTTTGCCCTGATGCTGTCCGACTACATGTCGCGACAGGTGATGATCGCCGTCTTTCCCTTCCTCAAGGCCGAGTGGGCACTCAGCGATACGCAACTGGGCGCCCTGGTCAGCGTGGTCGCGCTGACGGTCGGCGTCATGATCGTACCGGTGTCGCTGGTAGCCGACCGTGTCGGCCGCGTCAAGAGCATCACGGCGATGGCGCTGATCTGGGGGCTGGCGACGATCGCCTGCGGTCTCTCCGGCAATTTCACGGCAATGATGATCGCCCGTGCTGCGGTCGGTCTGAGCGAAGCCGGTTACGCCAGCGCCGGCGGCGCGATCCTGCTGCATGTTTTCCCGGAGCGGATGCATTCGACGGTGCTGGGTGCTTTCCTCTCGGCCTCGCTGTTCGGCTCGGTCATGGGCGTCGCGATCGGCGGCAGCCTCGCCCAGCACCTGGGCTGGTCGATGGCCTTCATCCTGGTCGGCGCCGGGGGACTGGTGCTGACGATTATCTTTCCGTTTGTGGTGAAGGAGCCGTCCGTGCCCATCGGCAAGGACGCGCCGCGCCTGTCGCTGAAGCAGATCGCACACGCGCTGTTGACCACCCGCACGGCTGTCTGCGTGTACCTGGGATTGGCGGCTTACATGTTCGTTCAAACTGCGACAATCACCTGGGCGCCGAGCTATCTGAACCGTTATCAAGGCATGGACCCAGCCAAGGCAGCAACGTATGCCGGCGTCCTGGTTCTCTGTTCCGGCATCGGCATGAGTGTCGGTGGTTACCTGATCGACCGCTTGAGCAAGCAGGACAGGCGCAACCGGTTGCGCATCCCGGCGCTGTGCGCCTTGTGTTCCGCTCTCATCTTGCTGACCGCTTTTCAGGTGTCGCCTGGAGCCTTGCAGTTCATGCTGATAGGCGCCGGTTTGATGATCGGCGCATTCGTTATTGGCTCCTCCGGTGCCGTCATGACCGATGTGGTCCCTGCCACCATCCACGCCACGGCCTTGGCGGTCTTGTCGCTGGTCATGAACCTGCTTGGTTCCGCGCCTGGACCGATTGTCACCGGCTGGATCGCCGATCAGTCCAATCTTCTGACGGCGCTGAAATTCGTCCCGCTGGTAAGCGTGGTAAGCGTCGTTGCCTTTGCCATCGGTGCGAACTTCTACGAGGCGGACAGACGCCGGCTGCACGGCTGAACCGCGCCGACCTTTGGCTCGCGGTGGCATCAGTTGAAACGACGAAGCCGCAACGCTCATTTGACGAGGAACGCAATCGTGCTAGCCATGTTTGATCAGACAGGTCATCTGCGCCGCGCCCCGGAAAATTTCCTGAGCAGTAACGACATTCGCGCCGTCAATGCCGGTCGCCGCGATTTTTTGCGCTCGAGCTTGATCGCCGCCACCGTGGCCCTGACGGCTTCAGCCGTTGCCCGTGCCGCACAAGCGGCCGAAGGCGATGCGGCGATTCTCGAACCCCAACCCTGGGCCACCTCCCTGGGACAACCGGTGGCAGCGCGCCCTTATGGCACGCCTTCGCAATATGAAAGCGCGCTGCAGCGCCGCGATTTATCCATAGTGACCAAAGCCGCCCAAAATTCACAGTCGTTTGCGCCCCTGCAAGGATTTTTCGGAATCATCACGCCCTCAGGCCTGCATTACGAGCGCCATCATCAGGGATGGCAGGATATTGATCCGCGCATGCATCGGCTGATGATCACGGCCTCCAGTCCCGATCTGATTGAACGGTCAAACGTTTACACGATGGATGACCTGATGCGCCTGCCGCCCGTCTCGCGCATCCATTTTCTCGAGTGCGGCGGCAATACCGCACTCGAGTGGAGCAGTCCGCTGGTACCGACAGTGCAATACACGCACGGCCTGCTCTCGTGCTCCGAATTCACCGGCGTACCGCTGCGGTTGTTGCTTGAACACTGCGGCGTCGATTTCAAGAAGGCGCGCTATCTGCTCGCGGAAGGTGCGGACGGCTCGTCACTGACGCGGACCATCCCCATGGATCTCGTCCGGTCGGGCGAGGTATTTGTGGCTTACGGCCAGAACGGCGAAATGCTTCGCCCGGAGAACGGCTACCCGCTGCGTCTCATCGTGCCGGGCGTGCAGGGTGTGTCATGGGTCAAATGGCTGCGTCGCATCGAAGTGGGCGACAAGCCCTACGGCACGCGCGAGGAGGCGCTGCACTATGTCGACCTGATGCCCGACGGGAAGCTCCGTCAATACACCTCGACGCAGGAGTGCAAGTCCGTCATCACCTCGCCCTCTGGTGGCCAGATGCTGCTCACCCAGGGTTTCTTCAATATCACCGGGCTGGCCTGGTCGGGGCGCGGCAAGATCAAGCGAGTGGACGTTTCGGTCGATGGTGGCCGCAACTGGCGCCCGGCGCGACTGGAGGGGCCGATGCTGTCCAAGTCGCTCACCCGCTTCAACATCGACTGGGTCTGGAACGGCCAAGTTGCACTGCTGCAATCGCGCGCCATCGACGAGGCCGGGCATATTCAACCCGATTATCGGCAATTGCGCGCTGTGCGCGGCAGCGGCAATCCGATCTATCACAACAATGCGATCCAGACCTGGGAGATTCAGGCCAACGGCGAGGTACGCAATGTCCAGACCATTTAAGGTGCTCGTGGCACTGCTCGCCGCAACGGTGCTACCGGCGCTTGCGGCCCATGCCGCCACGTCCTATCCGGGCATCGGCCGTGTGGCGACTGCTGATGAAATCAAGGCCTGGGATATCGATGTTCGCCCCGACTTTCTGGGCCTACCGAAAGGTGCCAGCACCGTAACGGCTGGTCGCGAGGTATTCCTCGCCAAGTGTGCCTCCTGTCACGGCGAGAACGGCGAATCCAATGCGATGTTCACCCCGCTGGTCGGCGGCACAACGCAGGACGACGTGCAATCCGGGCGAGTAGCCGGCCTCGCCAAGTCATCGGTGTCTGACCGGCGCACTTTCATGAAGGTGGCCACCCTGTCGACCCTGTTCGACTACATCCAGCGCGCCATGCCCTGGACGCAGCCAAAATCGTTGACGCCCGATGAGGTCTACGGCGTGCTCGCTTATGTGCTCAACAAGGCGAGCATCGTGCCGGACGACTTCACGCTCTCGGACGGCAATCTGGTTGACGTTCAGCAGCGCATGCCCAACCGCAACGGCATGACCACCGACCACGGCATGTGGCCCGGCACGCCGGCAAGCAAGGGGGGTATCGGCAATGGCGGACGCTGGGACGTGCAAGGTAGCGCCTGCATGAAGGACTGCGTCACCGAGATCAAGCTCGGCCCAGGCGTACCCGCGCCCATGCGCAAGGCGGCGGGCAATCCTGCGGAGCAGAACCGTCCATTCGGCGCGGTGCGAGGCGCGCCACTGAGTCTGCCTTGAACGGGTAAAAACGTGGCCACGAAATCCAATCCAGCCTAGTCCAGGAGATACGCCATGTATCGCCATTTGTTAGTCCCGATCGATGATTCGGAGTTGTCGACGGAAACCGTCAGTCAGGCGGTGCAGTTCGCCGGTTCGATCGGCGCGAAGGTTACGTTCTTCCATGCCAAGGCCGACTACGGTGCCAGCAGCGATGGCGCGCTCGAGCGCGTGATTTCGCCGGAGGCCTTTGGTGAGCACATGGCCGGCGACGCGCGTGCGCTGCTGGCCAAGGCCGAAGTGGTTGCCCGCGCGGCGGGCGTCGCGTACGACTCGCTCCATGTCACGAGCGACCGGCCGTACGCGGCGATCCTCGACGCCGCCGAAGCACGCGACTGCGATCTCGTGTTCATGGCCTCGCACGGCCGGAGCGGCATCCGCAGCCTGTTCCTTGGCTCGCAAACACAGCGCGTCCTCCAGCACACGACGATTCCGGTGCTGGTGTCGACCGTCGAGAGAAACGTCGAGGCCGCCGCGCACAACGCGCCGGTGGCGACGATCCGCGACGAACACCGTTCGCTCGCCGCGGTGATCTACGGCCTCGAATACGTGGTGCGCGAAACCCGCGAGCACGGCACGGCGCCGCAGTTTCCACTGCTGCGCGCGATGCTTGCCTACATCAAGGGATTTCCCGAGACGCTGCACCACCCGAAGGAAGAGACCTATCTGTTCCGCAAGCTGCGCTTGCGCACCACGGAATTCAACGAGACGCTCGACGAACTCGAACGGCAGCACGCAACCGGCTCGCGTCTGGTGGCCGAGCTCGAGCAGGCGCTCGATCGTTACGAAGCGGATCCAGCCAAGGGCTTCGCCGACTTCGCCGCCGCGGTCGACCGCTTCGCCGCGATGGAATGGCCGCACATGATGCTCGAAACCAAGGTGATCATTCCCGCGGCGCAGAAATTTCTGACCGACGAAGACTGGAAGGAGATCGGTGAGGCGTTCGCCGAGAACGGCGATCCGCGGTTCACGTTCGGTGTCGGCCAGGAGTACCGGCAGCGGTTCGCCCGCATTCTGAACCTCGCCCCTGAGCCCGCCGGTGGTGGCACCAACCGCGCCGGCAAGTGAACAGGCAATGCTCATCGTGACCAGCAGATCCTCCTCATTTGAGCATCGAATGCGAAGTGGTCACCGTCTCGCACGGCCATCGGCAAACTCTGCCCACACACGCGATCACCTCGCAATAACGGAGTGCCTTGCATGACGCAACTGTTCACTGCCTCGCTTTCGTCACGCGCCTCCGACTGGCGGAACGATTTCAACGACCTTTGGCCCGGATTGCTGATGAGCGTCGTCATCGCCATTGCCGCGACGTTCATCGCCGACCACCGCGGCGGTCCGACGCTGCTCTACGCACTGCTGCTAGGTATGGCGCTCAACACGATTGCTGTCGAAGGTCGGGCCAAGCCGGGGGTGGACTTTGCCGCGCGGCGCATCCTGCGGCTGGGTGTGGCACTGCTCGGCGCCCGGATCACGTTCGAGCAGATCGGCGGCCTGGGCTGGTTCAATGGCGGACTCATCGTCGCCACGGTTGTAGTGACCATCGCCTTCGGGATCGGCGTCGCGAAACTGTTCGGCGTCTCGCGGCGTCTCGGTGTCCTGACCGGTGGCGCGACGGCGATCTGCGGCGCGTCGGCGGCGATTGCGATCGCAGCCGTGCTGCCCCGCGACGAGCGCTCGGAACGCGAACTGATTTTCACCATTGCCGGCGTCACCGTGTTGTCGACGCTGGCCATGATCGTGTACCCGGTGCTCGTCAACATGATCGGCCTCGACGCGCACCAGACAGGTGTCTTCCTCGGTGGCACGATCCACGACGTGGCGCAGGTGGTCGGCGCTGGCTACAGCATCTCGCCCGAAGTCGGTGATTACGCCGTGCTGACCAAGTTGCTGCGCGTCGCGATGCTGCTGCCGGTGGTGGCGGTGATTTCGCTCGCCGTGCGTCACCGCATGCAAAGCGCCAGGCAAACAGGCGGCGGCGATCCATTGCTGCCGCCATTCCTGCTCGCCTTCGTTGGGTTCGTGATCCTGGGCAGCCTCGGCCTCATTCCCAAGCCGATCGGCGCGGCGCTGAACGAAATTGCCCGCGCATGCCTCGTCATCGCGATCGCCGCCGTCGGTCTCAAGACTTCCCCGCGCGAGATGACAAAAGTCGGCGCGCGGGCGTTCGCGCTGCTCGGTGTCGAGGCGCTGTTCCTGGCCGGCATCGTGCTCGCGGCACAGAAGATCGTCGGCTGATCTGGATGGTCGACCGAGGCGCGGAGACATCGGTTGTTGCTCGCGTCCCGGGACCGAGTGGCGAGGCTCCGCACTTGTTTGAATTGATCTGGAGCAAGGCTGATTCTTGCCGATGCACGTATGTTACATGCGGCATGTCTGTGTGCTCGCGTCGCAATATCACCAGAAGGAAATGAGATGGCCGTCTTGCAGTGGTTACGGAAAACTCGGTCGCGGGTCAGGGCGATAACGGCGCTCGGTGCCGCTATCGTTGGTCGTCTCGCTGGCCGCTTGCGACCAGAGCAAGGAAGCCGACAAGGCCAAACAAGCGGGCGCCGCGCCGCCGCCTCCGGCGGTAGTCGTTGCCGAGGTCATCCAGAAGACGGTACCGATCTACAGCGAGTACGTCGCGCAGATCGAGGCCAAGGAAACGGTGGAGATCCGCGCCCGGGTGCAGGCGTACCTCGCCGCGCAGCACTTCACCGAGGGCACGATCGTCAAGAAGGACCAGCTTCTGTTCACCCTCGACCCGCGCGAATACGAAGCGAAGCTGCAGCAGGCCAAGGCGCAACTCGAGGGTGCCCAGGCGAGACTCGGCAAGGCCGAAACCGACGAGCGGCGCCTGAAGCCGTTGGCCGAGCGGCGGGCCGTGCCGCAGCAGGATTACGACAACGCCGTCGCGAACCTGGAGACCGCCCGCGCGGGAGTCTCGGCCGCCAAAGCCGCAGTCGTCGGGGCCGAGCTCGACTTGAGCTACACCACGATCCGCTCTCCGATCAGCGGCCTTATCGGCAAACGGCTCGTCGATGCCGGAAATCTCGTCGGCAAGAGCGAGGCGACGTTGCTCGACACGGTTTCGAGTGTCGATCCCATCCGGGTAGTCGTGACCGTCAGCGAGGCGGAATATCTCCGGCTTCGGAGCCAGCAGGCGGCGGGACGAATGGAAATCGGCGCACCGCTCGAGTTGGTTCTGTCTGACGGCAGCGTCTTTCCGCACAAGGGCAAGATGGTCTTCGTCGATCGGGCCGTCGACATCAAGACCGGCACTCTCACCGGCATCGCCGAGTTCCCGAACCCGAACGCCGTGTTGCGTCCCGGGCAATTCGGCCGCGTGCGTGCGTCCATCGAGACTGCCGAGAACGCGATCCTCATACCCAAGCGGGCGGTTCAGGAAATCCAGGGGATGCAGACTGTGCTGGTGGTCGGTGCCGACAACATGGTGGCGCTGCGCACCATCAAGCCTGGCGCAAGCGTGGGGCCGTTGTTGATCGTGCAGGACGGCCTCAAGCCCGGCGAACGGGTGATCGTGGACGGGATCCAGAAGGCGCGACCGGGGACCAAGGTCAACCCGACTGCTGCCCCCACGAATGGCCCATCGGAAGCGAAGGTGGACGAGAAGGCGCCGGGCAAACAGGCCGAGCCGAAGCCAGCGACGAAGGCAGAGGGGAAATAGCGCGTGGGCAAGTTCTTTATCGACCGTCCGATCGTCGCGATCGTCATCGCGATTCTGACCGTCATGCTCGGTGTGATCACCATCACCGGGCTGTCGGTCGAGCAGTATCCGTTCCTTGCCCCGCCCAACATCCGCGTGACCGCGAACTACCCGGGCGCGTCCGCGGAGGCGGTCGAGCAGTCGGTGGCGACCCCCATCGAGCAGGAAGTCAATGGCGTCGACCGGCTGATCTACATGAAGTCGTCGAACACCAGCGACGGCCGGATGCAGCTCGACGTCAACTTCGAGGTCGGGACCGACCAGGACATCGCGAACGTCCTCACCCAGAACCGCGTGTCGGCGGCCCAGGCGCGCCTGCCGCAGGAAGTCACCCAGCAGGGAGTCACCGTCAAGAAGCAAAGCCCGAGCATCCTGATGCTGATCTCGGTCTACTCGCCGACGGACTCCTACGACGCCAACTTCCTGATCAACTATTCAGGGATCAACCTTCGCGACCAGCTCCTCCGCATTCCCGGGATCGCGCAGGTGGATCTGTTCGGCGGGACCGATTACGGCATGCGCATCTGGTTCCGTCCGGACAAGCTGGCCAAGCTGGGGCTCACCCCCGCTGACGTCATTTCGGCGATCAAGGAGCAGAACCTGCAAGCGCCTGCCGGCAAGATCGGTGCGGCACCCACGCCGAAGGACCAGGAGTTCACCAACACGGTCAGCGCCCCGGGGCGCCTGGTCACGCCCGAGCAATTCGAGAACATCATCGTCCGGCAAAGCGCGACCGGCGCGGTGGTGCGGATCAAGGACATCGGCCGCGCCGAGCTCGGCTCGCAGGACTACAACGCGTTCGGACGGCTCAACGGCAAGCCGGCCGGCGCGATGGCGGTCTACCTTCTGCCCGGCGCGAACCAGCTCAAGGCCGCCGAGACGATCTACGCGACCATGGAGCGGGCGAAGGCGCTGTTCCCGTCCGGCATGGATTACAAGATCGTGTACGACACGACGCCGGCGGTCCAGGCGTCGATCCACGAGATCATGAAGACGTTCGTCGAGGCGCTCGTCCTCGTGACGCTCGTCGTCTTCATCTTCCTGCAGAACATCCGCGCGACGATCATCCCGCTGCTGACGATCCCCGTCTCCCTCATCGGCACGTTCATCTTCTTCCCGCTCCTGGGCTTTTCCGTCAACACCCTGTCGATGTTCGGCCTGGTGCTCGCCATCGGCATCGTCGTGGATGACGCCATCGTCGTCGTCGAGGCGGTCATCCATCACCTCCAGCACGGATTGAATCCCAGGGAGGCGACCATCAAGGCGATGGAAGAAGTATCGGCGCCGGTCATCGGCATCGCCCTCATCCTCTGCGCGGTGTTCGTTCCGGTCGCTCTCCTCGGCGGCCTGGTCGGCAGCATGTACAAGCAGTTCGCGCTGACGATTGCGATCTCGGTCCTGTTCTCCGCGTTCAACGCGCTGTCGCTGACACCGGCGCTCTGCGCCATGCTCCTCAAGCCGCCGCGCCCGATGCGCGGGCCGCTCGGCGCGTTCTTCCGGGGATTCAACAAGGTGTTCGACGTCACGACGGCTGGCTACGTGCGGGTGGCCGGCGTGCTCGTGCGCCGAGCGCTGCTGACGATCGGGATCGTCGTCGCGGTGGCCATCGGCGCCGGCCTTTTCGCACGTGTCATACCCGCCGGGTTCATCCCCGACGAGGACCAGGGGATTCTCGGCGTCAACGTCCAGCTGCCGCCCGGTGCGTCGCTCGAACGCACCAGCGTGCTGCTGAAGAAAGTGGAGGACATTCTCGCGAAGACCGAAGGCGTCGAGTCCTTCCAGACCATTGGCGGTTATGGCGCGGTCACCGGCACCTATCAGCCGAACTACGGCACCATCTTCGTGCGGCTCAAGCCCTGGGAGGAGCGCAAGGGCGAAGCCTTGCATGTGAAGGGCATCATGGGGGGGCTGCAGCGGCAGTTCGTGGCGATTCCCGAGGCGGTCATTTTCCCGTTCAACATTCCAACCTTGGCCGGGCTTCGGCGCCGCGTCGGGGTTCAATTTTCTGCTGCAGGACCGCAGCGGCTCACTCACCGTCGACCAGCTCGGCGGCGAGTCGCGGAAATTCATCGCCGAAGCACGGAAACGGCCGGAGCTCGGCACGCTGTTCACCGCGTTCGATCCGAACTATCCGCAGATCAAGGTCGAGCTGGACCGCGAGAAGGCCCGCACGCTGGGTGTCCCGGTGAACGACGTGTTCCAGGCGTTGTCGGCGAGCTTGGGGGGCGCATACGCCAACGACTTCAACCGCTTCGGGCGCCTCTACCGCGTCTATGCGCAGGCCGACGCGCAGGCACGGCTCAATGCAGAGGACATCGGCAAGATCTACGTTCGGTCGAAAACCACCGACGTGATGGTTCCGCTGTCGACGCTGGTAACCATCACGGAAGTCGCCGGGGAGCGAATTGACGACACGGTTCAATCTCCAGCGCTCCGTTGAAATCCAGGGGGCACCTGCGCGCGGCTACACCTCCGGACAGGCGCTCGCGGCGCTGGAGCAGGTGTTCGCGGAAACGATGCCCAAAGAAATGGGCTTCGCCTTTTCGTCGATGTCGTACCAGGAAAAGGTGGCGCCAGCTGCCGCGCCAACCTTCATCCTGGCCATCGTCTGCGTGTTCCTGCTGCTGGCTGCGCTGTACGAGAGCTGGCGCCTGCCCTGGGCGGTCCTCATGGGATCTCCGTTGGTGGCCTTGGGTGCTTTCTTCGGCGTATGGCTGATGGGCTACGACAATAACGTCTACGTGCAGATCGGCCTCGTGATGCTGATCGGGCTGGCGGCCAAGAACGCGATTCTGATCGTTGAATTCGCCAAGGCAAAACACGAAGAGGGCGCGTCGCTCGAGGAGGCGGCCCTCGAGTCGGCCCGCCTGCGCTTCCGGCCGATCCTGATGACGGCCTTCGCCTTCATCCTCGGCGTCGTGCCGCTGATGCTGGCGAGCGGGCGCCGGCGCTGGCGCGCAGAACGTGATGGGCACGGGCGTGTTCTGGGGCATGCTGGTCGCTACGGGGCTCGGCGTGTTCATCATTCCGGGCAACTACACCTTTGTCGAGGGCTTGGGCCGCCGGCGGCAGGACGCGAAGGCTGCGCCGGTCGTGCCCAGCGAGCAAGGAGCCGATTGACATGACTCCCCGACAGATTTTCCTGCTCTGTGCCGCCGGATGCCTTGTCGCCGGCTGCATGGTCGGTCCCGACTACAAGCGGCCGGAGATGGCGGTTCCACCGGTCTATCGCGGTGCCGACGCGGTGCCGCCGGCCGCCGGCGCTGCGTCGTACGGCGATCTCGAATGGTGGAGCGTCTTTCCGGATCCGGACCTCCAGTCGCTGATCCGCACGGCCGTGGCGCAGAACTACGATTTGCGCATCGCCGTCGCGCGAATTCTGCAGGCGCAAAGTCAGGTCACGATCGCCCGGTCGCAGGAATTCCCGACAGTTGACGCAAGCGCCAGCGCGCCCTACCTCGGGTACACGGGCTCCGATCGACCGACCACGTTTCTCGACAACACCTTTCAGCCGCAGGCCGGATTCGATGTCGCATGGGAGCTCGATTTCTGGGGCAAGTTCCGCCGGAACACGGAATCCGCGCGGGCCGACCTGCTCGCCACCGACGAAGCCCGTTACGTGGTCATGGCGACACTGGTCACTCAGGTCGCCGACGCTTACCTGACGCTACGCGCTTTGGACCTTACGCTGGAAATTTCCCGACGGACAGTGAACTCTCGAGTCCGGTCGCTCGAACTCGTGCAAGCGCGGCTGGACGGTGGCGTCGCCGGCGTGCTCGATCTGCGACAGGCCGAGACACTGCTCTATGGCGCGACAAAAACGATCCCGGACACTCCAGCGCCAGATCGAGCAGCAGGAAAACTTCATCAGTATCCTGCTCGGGCAGAATCCAGGCCCGATCAAGCGCGGGCGCCCGCTCGACAGCAGATCGCCGCGCCGACGCTGCCCCCGGGCCTGCCGCTGGACCTCCTTCAGCGGCGGCCGGACATCCGCCAGGCGGAGCAGCAGCTGGTTTCCGCGAACGCGCAAATCGGCGTCGCCACGGCGTTGCTCTATCCCCAAGTCACGATATCGGGATTCGCCGGAGTCGGCGGCGCGAAGATCGACAGCGCGAACTTCGGACCGTTCGGGATATTCAGCGCCCTGCCGGCGATCACCCTGCCTATCTTCAACATGGGGCGGCTGCAGGCCAACGTCGACTTCAACGCGGCCGTGGCCCAGCAAGCAGGGCTGCACTACCAGCAGACCCTGCAGCAGGCGTTGCGTGAAGTGTCGGACGCCCTCGTCGGTGTCCGTAAGCGGCAGGAATTCCGTCACCAGCAGGAACTGCTGGTGACGGCGCTCGAAGACGCCAGCCAGGTCGCCAGCATGCGCTACGAAGGTGGAGTGTCCAGTTACCTCGAAGTCCTGGATACGGAGCGTCAATTCTTCCAGGCGGAAGTGGATTTGGTCCAGGCGAAGCGCGACGAGTCGTCGAGCGTGATCGCACTCTACAAGGCACTCGGCGGGGGATGGAAGACCGAGCCGCCCGCCGCGGTTGCCGCCCACTGAACTCGACTTCGCGGAACACGATCGCAAGCTCTGACTCGATGGAGATGAAGATGGCAAAGAACAAAGCGGAAAAGAAGGACGCGGTGAAAGGCAAGGCGAAGAAGGGCAAAGGTCACACCGCAAAGACAGCGGCAAACGAGCGCGACGCTTCGGCACCCGGCAAGGAGCTGTCCGGCAAGGACTACAACCGCGAGCTCAAGAAGCTGCACGTCGAGCTGGTGAAGCTGCAGGAGTGGGTCGTCCACAAGGGCCTCAAGGTCTGCATCGTCTTCGAAGGCCGCGACGGCGCCGGCAAGGGCGGGACGATCAAGGCGATCACCGAGCGGGTGAGCCCGCGGGTCTTCCGCGTCGTCGCGCTGCCGACGCCGACCGAGCGCGAGAAGACGCAGATGTACGGGCAGCGCTACTTGCCGCACCTGCCGGCGGCCGGCGAAGTCGTCATCTGGGACCGTAGCTGGTACAACCGCGCCGGTGTCGAGCGCGTGATGGGCTTCTGCACCGAGGAACAGGCGAAAGGTTTCCTGCAGATCTTGCCGGGTTTCGAGAAGCTGATGGTCAATTCCGGCATCATCCTGCTCAAGTACTGGCTCGAGGTAAGTGCGGAGGAGCAGACGCGCCGGCTCGAGTCGCGCGTCGACGACGGCCGCAAGATCTGGAAGCTCTCGCCGATGGACATCAAGTCGTACACGCGCTGGGACGATTACACGAAGGCGCGCGACGAGATGTTCGCGGCGAGCGACACGGCATGGGCGCCCTGGTATGTCGCGCGCTCCGAGGACAAGCAGCGCGTGCGGCTCAACATCATCTCGCACCTGCTCTCGCAGATCCCCTACAAGTCGTTGCCGCGCGAGAAGGTGAAGCTGCCGAAGCGCAAGGTGCGCTCGCAGCCGCCGGCCGAATCAGTCAAGTTCGTCCCCGAGAAGTTCTGATGGCAGCCATCGCCGCCGCGCTCGGATTCACAATTACGTCCGACCCCGAAGCCAGTTGCGACACGTGATGTCCATTTAAATCACGCAAGAACATGGAATCAATCGCATGGACCAGCGACCGATGGCCGCGAACGCGCTTGGTACCTCCACACTTCGCTTCGATGTAGTCGCCGGGCTCACGGCTGCGGCGGTCGTTCTGCCCATGGCCATGGCCCACGCCACCGTAGCCGGATTGCCGGTTGCGGTCGGTCTCCATACCGCCTTCATCCCGATGGTGGCCTACGCGCTGCTCGGTTCCTCACGCGTGCTCAGCGTCAGCTCCACGAGCACGCTCGCGATCCTGGCCGGCACGCAGCTCGGTCTGGTGGTGCCAGACGGCGATCCGGCAAAGCTCGTCACCGGGACGGCCACGCTGGCCGTACTGGTTGGCGCGATGCTGCTGCTGGCGCGGCTGCTGCATCTGGGGTTTGTTGCCAAACTCATTTCCACGCCGGTGCTGACCGGCTTCAAGGCCGGCATCGGCCTCGTGATCGTGCTCAGCCAGGTGCCGAAGCTTCTTGGTATCCAAATCTCAAAGCACGGCTTCTTCCTCGATCTCCTCAGCGTCGTGCAGCACATTCCAGAGACCTCGCTGCTCACGCTGGCAGTGGCCGCAGCGACGTTCATCGTGCTGATCGGGATGGAACGGCTGTGGCCGCATTCTCCGGCGCCCTTGGTTGCCGTCGCCGGCAGCATCGCCGCGTCGTGGTTCTTTGATCTGCACGCAGCGGGAGTGTCGACCGTTGGCTTGATCCCGCCAGGATTCCCGTCGCTCACCCTGCCGGACCTTGCATTGGTCGAGCACTTGGCGCCGGGGGCGCTCGGAATTGCTCTGATGAGCTTCACCGAAACGATCGCAGCGGGACGCGCCTTTGCGCGCCCTGGCGATCCTCCCATCAATGCCAACCGCGAACTGATCGCGACCGGCGTGGCCAACGTGGGCGGTGCGCTGTTTGGCGCGATGCCGGCCGGCGGTGGCACCTCGCAGACCGCGGTCATTCGCGCTGCGGGCGGGCAGTCGCAGAGGGCGTCGCTGGTCACGGCGGCCGCTGCGCTGGGGACCATGCTGTTGCTGCCAACCGTTCTGGGTCTGATGCCGCACGCGACGCTTGCGGCGGTCGTCATCGTCTACTCGCTCAGGCTGATCAAGCCCGCGGAGTTCCTGGCCATCCGCAAGGTGCGCCGTATGGAGTTTCACTGGGCGCTCATCGCCTGTGTCGGCGTCCTGGTGTTCGGCACCCTTAACGGGATCGTGGTAGCGATCATCGTGTCGATGGTCGGGCTCGCGAGCCAGACCGCGCATCCGCGCGTGTCCGTCATCGGTCGCAAGCGCGGGACCGACGTGCTGCGACCGCTGTCTCCTGAACACCCCGATGACGAGACCTTCGAGGGCCTGCTGATCGTCCGGCCGGAGGGGCGCCTGTTCTTCGCCAATGCGCAAGATGTAACGGAGCGGATTGACGCGCTGATCTCGCAGCAGAAGCCACATGTGCTCGCGTTGGACATGAGCGGGGTGCCCGACATCGAATACTCGGCATTGCAGGCGGTAATGGAGGGCGAAAAGCGCGCGACCGAACGCGGCGTCGTGGTGTGGCTGGTGGGCCTCAATCCCGGCGTGCTCGAGGTCGTGCGCAAGGCGGGGCTGGACCAGAGATTCGGGCGCGAGCGCATGCTGTTCGACGCGCACACGGCGATCGAACGGTATCAGGCGCGGCAGGTGCAGGCGGGCGGGATGCAGCCCGCCCAGTCCTGAATAGACGGCCGATGCAAACGGCCCGATCCAGCAATCGGATCCAAGGATCCAGACGTGAGCCAATTGCGATGAGCAGCAAGGACGTCGTCGTCGAGAAAGTCCGCGAGCCGGTGCTCAGTCCCGTGGACCGGGTATCGGAACTGCTCTTCGGCCTGTTCATGGCGCTCACTTTCGTCGGTGCCGTGTCGGTCGCCAAGGCCGGGCGCGAGGAAATCCAGGCGATGTTCGCCGCCGCCCTCGGCTGCAACCTCGCCTGGGGCCTCGTCGATGCGGTCATGTACCTCGTTCGCACAATCACGAATCGCGGTCGGTCGCTCACGCTCGTTCGTTCGGTGCGGGCCGCCCCAGACGCGGAAACCGGGCGCAGGCTCATCGAGCGTTCACTGTCGCAGCGCGCAGCGGTGCTGGTCTCGTCGACGGAGGTCGAGGGCATCCGCCAGCGGATCGTCGCGCTGTCCTCCCTGCCGGCAGCGACCGAAGCTGGAATGGGCCGACTTGCTCGCCGCCCTCGCGATCTTCCTGATTGTGGTCGTGTCGACCTTTCCCGTCGTGTTGCCCTTCGTGTTGATCACGGACGTTGCAACGGCAAACACCATCTCCCGCGCCATTGCAGTTGCGGTGCTGTTCTTCGGGGGACTCGCGCTCGGGCGTCACGCGGGTTATGGCGGCTGGAAAGGCGGGTTCATGATGGCCGGGCTGGGCCTGGCGCTCGTGGCTGCGATCAGGGCCCTCGGTGGATGAGGGCCGCGCTGTCGGCCATCGCGGTGCTCGGTTTGGACCCACTTTGATGGACGTCAATGATCGCCCGGATACGATGGGTGATCATTGAATCGAGGGCGGAGCAAGGAGGCCGACCAATGAGCGAGCCGGACACCAGGAAGTACCTGAGCTTGTCGCGACATACAACGATGGGAGCACACAGATGAGACTCTGGATTGGCAACATGGCACCAGACACAACCGACGACGAACTCAGGGATTTTGTGAAGAAGTACGCCCCTGCGCTCGAATGCACCGAAATCCAACGCGTGGAAGACAGCGGCACGCGCCCCGGTGCGATCGTGCAATTTGCCGGAACTACAACCGCACAACTGGGAAATCTCGCGTTGCGCCTGCACGGCATGTACTGGAAGGGACGCTCGCTTAGCTGCCATACGTTGCTCAGCGTGCCTTGATCAGCAAAACGCGACGCGCCTGAGTACTGTCAGCCGGAGGATGCGGCCGACAGACGAGGTCCGTAGCTGTCAATCTACGGCAGCGCGTCCCTGATCGGCGCGCTGGAGATTTCCATCAGTCCGCTGTACGGCCGATTCATCTCCAGGATCAGGAAGATTGCGCCTGCCACAGTCAACGCGCCGACGAACAGCGCCGCGATGACGGTGGCGTTCCGGCGCGCATAGAGACCGAAGCCAGCGAAGAGCACAACGAGCCAGAACACCAGCACAACGAAGAAAGGCCAGGACAGGGAGCCTCCCGCCTGTTGGTGCAGCAGACGGATGGTAGTACCCATGGTCGTCATGAGCTGCAGAGCACGCGCCTGTGCAGATCGCTGGGCGTCGGAATTGGGTGTCAGGTGTGCGACGGTGTCGAACAGATCTTCCGTGGGGACATAATTTTGCGGCGTGTGCTTGGCTGCTTGTGCAGCGACGGCATCAGGCCACAGCCGCGCGACTTCTGCCTTCACCATGCGGCGCAACTGCGCGCGGGCGTCGTTCGTCTCTGGGCCGTAGTGGACGAACACCCCATCGAGCAGAACAAGCTGCGCGCCGAGTTGCTGCACTTCGCTTTCCTGAATGTCGTACGAACTGTGCGCGGACGCAATCAGCAGGCTCAGGACCAGAGCCGCGATGGTTGCAACCAGCCCCATCACCAATTTCACCACGTCCCTCGTCTCGGTATCCTGATGATGCGCGGGGACGCGGACGGCGACGCCGGCCAGCGCTCCGCCGAAGACGAAAACGAATACGAGGACGGCGATGAGTGTGGAATTCATAGGCAAGGATGCTCCGCTACCGTTAGTTGGCGCTCGGCGCCGTCGGCCGGTCCCGAGGAGGCGCGGGTTCCATGATCAGCTTCGCGCCGGCGCCCTCCAGCAGCCGTCGGAACTCGGGCGACGAAAGGATGATTGTCTTCGCCGCCGCGCGGAGGCGATCGACCGCCTCCGGGGGCAGAACGAACGATGTCGGCAAGTTATTCAAGTATTCAACTTCTGCCTTGTCCTTGAGGGCGGCGAAGGACACGTCGATAACGTAAAGATCGATGTTCGGTGCCCTCGCGAGTTCCGCCAACTCGGGATCCTTGTTCCCCGGCAGCAAGGCCGATTCCCGGATCCGCCGCATGCTCTGCCATCGGGCCATCGTATCTTTCAGCTGCTCGATGGCCTCGTATGAATAGTGGTCGATCGGCACGCCGGTTGCCTTGATCAAGAGCGCCACGTTGCCGGGCGCATGCTCGACTTCGTCCCAGTTGGTCTCCGGCGAAGAACGCGAGTTGACGACGAAGACAATGATCCTACGAACATGATCGAGCGGTGTCGGCTGACCCAGGATACTCAGAGCCTCGACGGCCTCCAACACCTCGAGCACCGCGCGCATGCCAAGGTTGTCGGCCAGGCCACCATCCACGAGATGGATGTAAGGCCGGTGGGCGCCATCCTGGAACGCCTGCAGGTCCTGGCGTGTCCTGAGGGCACGTGCGGCCGGCCGCGGAGTAGTCGTCGGCGTCACCGACTGCTTCGATCCACTTCGGTGACAGTGAACTTGCAGCGGCCGCCATAGTTGTTGAAGGTCACCGGCGAGAGCACGAACGGCACGGCCGACGATGCCGCTGCCGCGCGGGAGAGCGGTACCGCCGTTCAGGTCGGAGCAGAGGAAATCGAAGGCGTATTGCGTGAAGCCCAGCCTGGCGCCGGTCGAGATGTCGGTGGCGCTCGCAAGAATTTGGGGACCGGCGCCGCGATCGAGATCCGCGAAGGTGGCGCCGTGGAAGAGTATCTCGTCGTAGAACTGCGCCGCTAACTCCGAGCGGCCCCAGGTTTCGGACGACAGAGCGCCCCAATTGCCGGGATTCAGGGCGCGCCGGATCAACTCGCCCTGAACGTCTCGTTTCAGGAAACTGGTTTCGTAGAGGTCGAACAGCTTGTCGCCGTACAAGCCGTAGGCCAGCGCGGTAAAGCTGCCGCCCGATACGCCGGTAACGAGGTCCACTTCGTCGAGCATGCGGATGGTCCTGCCCGTGGGTCCCGTGACCGCCATGGGTCGCAAGGCTTCGAGCACCCCGTACGAGAATGCCGCGGCTCGCGTCCCCCCTCCCGAGAATGCGAGAATGACCAGGTTTTCGGCGTCATAGTTTCGTCGGTGCGCCCAGCGGGTTTCAAAGCGATATCCTTTGCTCAGCTCGACCTGCTCGATCGGGGGGTTGATCGGGCGCGTGGCGCAGCCGCCAATCATCACCAACACGGCGACAACCATCAAGGACGGAAACCTGTGCAGTTGCATTTTGTCCGCCGGCGAAGGCTTATAAGGACTTGAGAATTCGCAGTCTACGTGCTGCGCAGCCGGGCAAATTTGCGCCAAGTCAACACTGACCTGTCCCCCACCCACGCCTCGTGGTGCGCGGGCTCGCACCCCGGGAAGCACGCCGCGCAGGAAGGCGACGGCGATCGCGAGTTGAGGATGCAGCATCGATCGATAGGCAAGAGCTGTTGAGGTCTCCCGCCATGCGATCGAGGCAATGCGCAATTGTGCGCAAAGTGGCCGGATTCTACGATGGGATCATCGCACCACGCAAGGAAGAAACCCATGGCGTACTTTGTCACCGGCGCAACAGGATTCATCGGCCGCTTCCTGGTTGCGAACCTGCTCAAACGCGGAGAGCCGGTCTACGTCCTGGTCCGCAGGACATCGGCGAAAAAGCTCGACGCGTTGCGCGAATATTGGGGTGCCGACGAAAAGCAGGTGATCGGCATCATCGGCGATCTCGGCAAGAAAAACCTCGGCGTCGCGGATGCCGACGTGAAAAAGCTCGAGGGCAGGATCGGGCACGTCTTCCATCTGGCGGCGATCTATGACCTCACCGCCAGTGCCGAAGCTCAGCAGGTTCCCAACATCGACGGCACGCGTCACGCGGTGCAGTTCGCCGAAGCCGTGCAGGCGGGTTGTTTCCATCAGGTGAGCTCGATTGCCGCCGCAGGAATGTACAACGGCGTATTCCGCGAGGACATGTTCGAGGAAGCCGAGCATCTCGACAATCCCTATTTCCGTACCAAGCACGATTCGGAAGGCATCGTCCGGCGCGAATGCAAGCGACCCTGGCGGATCTATCGCCCGGGCGGCGTAGTTGGCCACTCGAAGACGGGCTTCATCGACAAGGTCGACGGGCCGTACTATTTCTTCAAGACGCTGCAGAAACTGCGGAAGATCCTGCCGTCGTGGATGCCGATGATCGGCATCGAGGGCGGGCGGTTCAACCTCGTTCCCGTCGACTTCGTCGCCGACGCCATCGACCACATCGCCCACAAGCGAGGCCTGGACGGCAAGTGTTTCCACCTGACCGACTCCAAACCGCACCGTCTCGGCGAGGTACTCAACATCTTCGCCGGGGCCGCCCACGCGCCACAGATGACCATGCGCATCAATGGGCGGGTGTTCGGTTACATCCCGGCCCCGATAGTTCGCGGCCTCGGCGCGCTTGGGCCGGTGAAGCGGACGGTGTGCGCGGTGCTTAACAGCCTCGGCATCCCCCGCGAAATGTTCCAGCTCGTCAACTTTCCGACCCGTTTCGACAACAGCGAAGCCACCAAGGCGCTCCAGGGATCGGGCATCGCAGTGCCACCACTCGAGTCTTACGCTCCGAAGTTGTGGGACTACTGGGAGCACAATCTCGATCCCGATCTTTTCGTCAACCGTACGCCAGCCCGCTAGGTGAACGATCGGGCGAGGTCTTTTGCCATGCGATCGAGGCAATGCGCCATTGTGCGCGAAGCGGCCGATTTCTACGATGGGGCCCGAGACAAGTGATCCGCGGATTCACGATCGACCTCGGCACGTCGAAGCTCATGACCGTCGAGCAACAGCAGCTCCGTTTGGCAGCGGAACGTGCTCGGGAACAGGTTAGGGAGGAGTCGGATGGATTTCGATTACGTTATTGTCGGCGCCGGCTCGGCGGGCTGCGTGCTGGCGAGTCGGCTGTCGGAGGACCCTGCTGTTCGTGTATGTCTGCTGGAAGCGGGCAGGCCCGACAAGACGCCGCGCATTCATGCCCCGGCTGCGGTTGTCACACTGGTGCCCACCACCGACTACAACTGGGCGTTCCAGAGTGTTCCCCAGAAAGGACTCAACGGCCGGCGCAGCTATCAGCCGCGCGGCAAGACGCTCGGCGGCTCGAGCTCCATCAATGGCATGGTCTATGTACGCGGGCATCGGTGGGACTACGACCACTGGGCCTCGCTCGGCAACGCGGGATGGTCCTACGACGAGGTGCTGCCCTATTTTCGACGCGCGGAAAAAAACGAATGCTTCAACGACGGTTACCACGGGCAAGACGGGCCGCTGAACGTCGCCAACCTGCGCGAGCCGAGCGAGCTTTCGCTCGCTTTTGTCGAGGCGGCCAGGCAATGCGGATTGCCCCATAACCCCGACTACAACGGCGCGACCCAGGACGGCGCCTTTCTGTATCAGGTGAACCAGATCAACGGCGAACGCTGCAGTGCGGCCAAGGGCTACCTGACGCCGAACCTCGGGCGACCGAACCTCAAGGTGGTGACCGGAGCGCTCAGCGAGAAAGTGCTGATCAAGGACGGCCGCGCGACGGGCGTGCGCTACCTCGCCGGTGGGCAGTCCATCGAGGTGATGGCGCGGCGCGAGATCATTGTCAGTGGCGGTGCTTTCGGTTCGCCACACCTGCTGTTGCTCTCGGGCATCGGCCCGTCTGCGCATCTGCGCGAACACGGTATCGCAGTGACGCATGACCTGCCGGGGGTGGGCCAGAATCTGCAGGATCACGTCGACTACGTCTTCACCTATCGCACTCGCAGCGACACCGACACCTTTGGCATTTCGCTACGCGGCTGCAGCAGAGTGGCGGCGGGCGTGGTGGAGTGGGCACGCAAACGCACCGGAGTGCTGACCAGCAACTTCGCCGAAGCGGGAGCCTTCATGCGCAGCTCGCCCGAGTTGGACGTGCCGGACCTGCAGCTGGTTTTCGTTCCGGGCATCGTCGACGACCACGCGCGAAAGCAGCACCTGGGACACGGATTCAGTTGTCACATCACCGTATTGCGTCCCGCCAGCACGGGCACCGTGACTCTGGGCGGCGCCGATCCGCGACTGCCGCCGGTCATCGATCCCAAACTGCTCGATCGGGACGAGGATGCGCAGCTGATCGTCACCGGGGCCAACATGATGCGGCGCGTTCTCGACGCGCCGGCGCTGACGCCGTACCGGGGACGCGCGCTCTACGAGGTCGCGCAATCCGACCGGAAGGCGGTGCTCGCGGACATCCGTGCGCGCGCCGACACCGAATACCATCCCGGCTGCACCTGCATGATGGGGGGCGACGCAATGGCCGTTGTCGACGCGCAGCTGCGCGTTCACGGCCTGGACGCGCTGCGCGTGGTCGATGCCTCGGTGATGCCAAAGATGATCGGCGGCAACACCAACGCGCCGACGATCATGATCGCCGAAAAGGCTGCGGAAATGATACGCGCCGGTTGATGCGCCACCGGGCATTGAACGCCGAACAACCATGCGGCTAGAGTTCAAGATTGACATTCACCGTCCGGTGCCCGACGTCTTTCGAGTCGTCGGCAATCTGGAGAACGACCCGAAGTGGCAGCAGGCGGTCACGGAGGCGACCAAAATTTCGGCTGGACCGATTGCCGAAGGGACGCGTTATCGTCACGTTGTCCGCATGATGGGTCGCGCTCGCGTTGTCGACATCGAATTTCGACACTACGCACGGGAGCGGCTGTACGTGCTGGCTTGCGTCAGCGGTCCGCTCGAGTTCAGCACGGAAGTGAGCTTCGAGCCGATTGCCGATGGTACTCGCCTGGTGACGATGGTTGCCGGCCAACCGAAGGGCTTGGTCAAGCTGGCCGCGATAACGCTATCGAACCACCGGCGCCACGAGATCGAGGCCGACCTGCACAATCTGAAACGGATGATGGAGGCGAGATTGCTATGACCCGCGTGTCGATCGAGGTCCTCAGCCATGCGATCGAGGCATTGCGCCATTGTGCGCAAGGTCGCCGGTTTCTAACATGGGCGCCACAGTCGACGGATCTGCGGATTCGCCGGAACCAGAGGAGACCAGCGTGTACCTGACTCAACCACTGCACCGCGCAGTGCAGCAGCACCCCGACCGCGTCGCGGTGCGCTTCGGCAGCCGGCAGCGCACCTATCGCGAGTTCGGCGACCGCGTAGCGCGCCTTGCGGGCGCCCTGCAGAAGCTTGGCATGCAGGTCGGCGATCGCGTCGCGATGCTGTCGCTCAACTCCGACCGCTACCTCGAATACCAGATGGCGGTGCCCTGGGGTGGGGGCGTGATGAATCCCTGCAACACCCGCTGGTCGGCGGCCGAAATCCTGTATTCGCTGGACGACTCGGGCTCGAGCATCCTTCTGGTCGACGAGACCTTCCGTCCATTGGTGGAGCAGTTTCGCCGTGACTCGAGTACGTTGCGCGAGGTGGTCTATTGCGGCGACGGCGACGTGCCGGCCGGCATGCATGGCTACGAAGCCCTGCTGACCGCGTCCGACCCGGTACCCGACGCCGCGCGGCGCGGCGAGGATCTGGCCGGCATCTTCTACACGGGCGGCACCACGGGCTTTCCCAAGGGCGTGATGCTGAGCCACACCAACCTGTGCAGTTCGGCCCTGGCGCTGCATGCCGAGAGACTGGCCGCGCCTGGCGGCACCTACCTCCATGCCGCCCCGATGTTCCATCTGGCGGACATGGGGTTCTCCACGGTGCACTGGATCGAGGGCAATACGCACGCCGTCGTTCCGACATTCAACCCCGAATTGGTGCTCGACATTCTCGAACGCGACCGCGTCACGCATGTGCTGCTGGTGCCGACCATGATCCAGATGCTGGTGGATCATCCGGCGATGAAGAAGCCGCGCGACCTGAGCGCGCTGCAGACCATCGTCTACGGCGCCTCGCCGATGTCGGAAGCCGTGCTCGACCGGGCGATCGCGGCACTGCCCGGCGTCGGCTTCGTACAGGCCTATGGCATGACAGAGCTGGCCCCGCTGGCGGCGGTGAACCCGGCCTACTACCACACCGTAGAGGGCCGCAAGCAGGGCAAGCTGCGTGCGGCAGGCCGGGCCGGCTACTGCATCGAGCTGAACATCGTCGACAACGAGGGCCGCGAAGTACCGCGCGGTACGGTGGGCGAGGTGGTGGTACGCGGGCCCAATGTCATGCAGGGATACTGGAACAAGCCCGAGCAGACGGCGGCGGCGGTGCGCGACGGCTGGATGCACACCGGCGACGGCGCGTGGATGGATAAGGACGGATTCATCTTCATCGCCGATCGCCTGAAGGACATGATCATCAGCGGCGGCGAAAACGTCTATTCCGCCGAGGTCGAGAACGCTCTTGCCCAGCATCCGGCGGTGGCCGCCTGCGCGGTCATCGGCATTCCCAGCGACCAATGGGGCGAGACCGTCCATGCGGCGGTGGTGCGCAAGCCGGGCCAGGACGTCTCGGCAGATGACCTGATCGTCCACTGCAAGTCGCTGATCGCCGGTTACAAGTGCCCACGCAGCGTCGCCTTCATGGACGCGCTGCCGCTGTCCGGCGCCGGCAAAGTACTGAAGACCAAACTGCGCGAGCCCTTCTGGCACGGCCGCGAGCGCCAGGTGGCTTGATCGGTGAGCAATAGCCAGCCACAGGCCGATCCGGTGGCCCTGCGCGAACGGTCCATCAGCTGGCAGGCACGCTGGGTTGAACTGCTGCTGCGCGTGATGGTCAAGCGCCGCATGGCGCCTGATGTCGATCTCGCGGCGCTGCGCCACCACTACGAGAAGGTCGATAGCGGCAGGTTTCACGCGCCGCCCGACGCGAAACGCACACCCGTGGACGCCGGCGGGCGTACCTTGTGAATGGCTGGACGTGCCGCAAGCGCGGCCGGAGCGAGTATTACTCTACATCCACGGCGGCGGCTTCGTTCTACGTATGCCCAACCTGTACGCGCGCTTCGTCGCGCGGGTCGGGCGCGCACTCGGCGCGCGTGTGCTTCTCGTGGACTATCGCCTTGCGCCCGAGTATCCATTCCCTGCCGCCGCAGACGATTGCCTCGCGGCGTACCACTGGTTGCTGGAGCAGGGCGTCGCCGCGCGCAACATCGTGATCGCCGGTGACTCGGCGGGCGCCAACCTGACTCTGGTCACGCTGCTCGGCGCGAAGGCCGCGGGCGTGCCGCAACCGGCGTGCGCATTCGTGCTCTCGCCGCCGGTGGATCTTACGATGGCGTCTCCGAGTTTCGTCCGCAACGAGCGCCGCGATGCGATTTTTCGGCTGGCGACCCTGTTGCTGTTGCGCGCGCGCTACGCCGGCGCCGAGCAACTGCTCGATCCGCGGGTTTCGCCCCTGTTCGGCGAACTCGGCGGTTTGCCGCCGTTGCTGCTCCAGGCCGGCACGCGCGAAATGTTGCGCGACGATGCCGTCCGCTTCGAAGAGCGTGCGAGACAGGCCGGGGTGGAGGTCGAACTCGAGCTGTGGCACGACATGCAGCACTGCTTCCAGTTACTTCAGTTTCTTCCCGAAAGCGGGCAAGCCATTCAGTCGATGGAGCGCTTCGTCGCCCGTCACACTGGCTGGTCGCCCACCGCGGCCCGCGCTCCCGCGACGCCTCCAGCGCTTGCATACACCAACGGAACCACCCAATGACAACTGCCATGCAAAAACTGAGCGGCCAGGACGCACTCTTCCTCCACATGGATCGACCGCACGCGGCCACGCACGTGACGATGATCTACGTCTACGACCAGAGCGGCCTCGCCAAGCCACTGCGTTTTCGGCAGATCATCGGGCATCTCGAGAAGCGACTCCAGGATTCGCCTTTCTACCGTCGCAGGATCGTGCAGGCGCCGATGGGGCTCGCCTACCCGTACTGGGCCGACGACCCGGACTTCGACATCGACTTTCATGTGCGCCACCTCGCGCTGCCCAAGCCGGGCGACTGGCGGCAGTTCCAGATCATGGTGGCACGCATCCACGCTCGGCAGCTCGACCTCACGCGGCCGCCGTGGGAAATGTACGTGATCGAAGGCTTGGACAACGCGGACTGGCTGCCGAAGGGCAGCTTCGCGCTCGTCACCAAGGCTCACCACGCGGCGGTCGATGGCACCGCGCTGGCCGAGCTCACCTGGGCGCTGCACGATGTGGAAGGGGCCAAGGGTAAGCCCACGCCGGTGCTCGCGAAGCAGAAGAACGTCGGCCGCCTGGAAGCGGAGCCGACGCTCCTCGACACGATCTCGCGGATCGTGCTCGACAACGTCGCCGCACCGCTCAAGCTCGCGGGACCGGTTTCGCGAGCGCTGCCGAAAGTCTCGGTCGCGGCGATGAAGATGTTATCGCGTGTGCTGTTCTCCCCGACCGGCGGCGCGCCGCGCACGCGCTTCAATCAGTCGATATCGAGTCAGCGCGTGTTCGAGAGCGTGGTGTTCGATTTCGCCACGATCAAGCGCATTCGTGCGCGCGGTTCCAGGCGCGACCGTCAACGATGCGGTACTCGCGATCATCGGCGGGGCGATGCGCCGCTATCTCGAGAGCAAGAAGGAGCTTCCCGCGCAATCGCTGGTGGCGCTGGCGCCGGTGAACACGCGCCAGGACGCCAGCGAACGGCAGACGTCCGGCAACATGATTTCGTTCCTCACCTTTCCGCTGGCGAGCGACGTTGCTGAACCGCTTGCGCGCCTGGCAGAAGATCCAGCAGGCAACGTCGCAGACGAAGGCGCTGTCGAACGCGATCGGCGCCCACGATCTTTCCAACATCAGCAAGCATGCACCGCCCGCCACGCTTGCCTTTGCCGGTCGGCTGGTGACGATGACCGGCCTCGGCGGGGCAGGGCCGCTGCTGCTGCACAACTGTGTCGTCTCGAACGTCCCGGGCGCCAATGTCGCCCTGACGATGCTGGGTGCGAAGCTGTGCTACTGGTCGGCTGTTGCGCCGATTGCCGATGGCGCGGGCGCGTTTTTCGCCGTGAGCAGCATGAGCGGCCGCATGTTCATCTCGTTCACGAGCTGCCCGAAAATGGTGCCCGACCCGACGTTTTTCGGCGACTGCATTCGTGCGTCGATCGCGGAAATGGAAGCTGCGGCGACCAAACCCGCTGCCAAAACCAAAAGCATAGCCGTTGCCCGCCTGCCCAAGCGACCGCCGGTGAGTCGCGCTCGCAGCCGCGCTCCGGCCAAGCGGACAAAGCAAGCATGAAATGCCCATGGTCAACGTCATGCGGTCGCAACGTCGCTGTCACGTTGGAAGGCCACCCGTATGCCATGCCCACCCAACTGGCGCAGCGGGCAGAGTGCCTCTTGTGCGATGGATTGAGACCTTTGGCCATGCGATAGAGGCAATGCGCAATTGTGCGCAAAACGGTCGGTTTCTATGATCCGGACATTCGACTGTCCCGAAAGTGACGACAATCCCGCTGTTCGCTGTCCGGGAGATGAGCACGGGTTCCGGCAGCAATCGCAGCTTACGAAGGAGTCCAGTCATGACGCACAAGGTTCTGGTCGCTGGTGTGGGAATGGTGCCGTTCGGCAAGCCGGGCGCGAGCGATCCCTACAACGTGATGGGCGTCGCAGCGGTGCGGCAGGCGCTCGCCGACGCGCGCGTCGCGTACGGGGACGTCGAGCAGGCGTACGCCGGTTACGTCTATGGCGATTCGACCTGCGGCCAACGAGTGCTCTATGAAGTCGGCATGACCGGCATCCCGGTCGTCAACGTCAACAATAATTGCTCAACAGGATCGACGGCGCTGTTTCTCGCCCGTCAAGCGGTCGAGAGCGGCGCAGTCGATTGCGCCCTGGCGGTGGGCTTCGAGCAGATGCAGCCGGGTGCGCTCGGCACGCTTTGGAAGGACCGTCCCAACACGTTCGAGCGCTTCGATCATCTGTGCGACGAGCTCGCCGGTGGCAACGAACTGCCTCTGGCACTGCGTTATTTCGGCGGTGCCGGCCGGGAACACATGCAACGCTACGGCACGAAACTGGAAACCTTCGCCAAAGTGCGGGCGAAGGCAAGCCGTCACGCTGTGAACAATCCGCTGGCGCTCTTCCGCAAGGAAGTGTCAGAGGAAGACGTGATGGCGTCGCCACCGATCTGGCCGGGCGTGCTGACGAGGCTGATGGCCTGTCCTCCGACCTGCGGCGCCGCGGCGGCAATCCTCGTGTCGGAAGACTACGCGCGTCGACATGGACTGCGGTCGGACGTGCGCATCCTCGCACAATCCATGGTCACTGACCGGCCGGAGACATTCGAGACGCGCTCGATGATCGACCTCGTCGGCTTTCACATGGCGGAGGAGGCGGGCAAGCGAGTCTACGAGGCGGCCGGCGTCGGCCCTGAGGACATCGACGTGTGCGAACTGCACGACTGTTTCGCCCAGAACGAGCTGCTCAGCTACGAAGCATTGGGATTTTGTCCCGTCGGTGGCGGTGAGAAGTTTGTCGTCGATGGCGACAATACGTATGGCGGCAAGATCGTGACCAACCCTTCGGGCGGCCTGCTCTCCAAAGGGCACCCGCTCGGTGCGACCGGCCTTGCTCAATGCTACGAGCTGACGCGCCAGATTCGTGGCGAGGCCGGCACGACGCAAGTCAAAGGCGCGAAACTGGGACTGCAGCACAACCTCGGGCTCGGTGGTGCGGCGGTGGTCACGCTATATGGTGCCAATTGATGTACCCCCACGTTCACATTCGTTCGCTGCCCCCAGGGGGGCGAGGCTTCCCTTGGGGCGGCCCGACGGGAAGCTTGAAGGATTGGACATGATCGACAGAAAATACATAGGCATGGCGTTACCGAAGGCGACGCTGGAGATCGAGAAAGGCCGCCTCCGCTTTTTCGCCAAGGCGATCGGCGAGACCGATCCGATCTACACCGACGAAGCGGCGGCGAAGGCCGCTGGCTACGCGTCGTTGCCGGCACCGCCCACGTTCATCTTCGCGGCCGAGCTCGATGCCGGCACGCTGATGCCTGCGCTCATCGACATGGGCGTGAATCTCAATCGGATACTGCACGGCGAGCAGCAGTTCACGTATCTCGCATCAGTCTGTGCCGGAGACACGATCACGGTCGAGTCAAAGTTCACCGATATCTACGACAAGAAGAACGGTGCGCTCGAGTTCCTCGTCAAGGAATCGGAAGCGACCAACCAGAATGGCGTGAAGGTGGCCGAGATTCGCTCGGTCGTCGTCATCCGCAACTAGGGCCAGGGCCCAAAGGAACCAGATCATGGCTCGTCTCGCTTTTGCCGATGTTAATGTCGGCGACACGCTCCCGCCGCTGGCGTTGCCGCCGCTCGATCGCACCACGCTGGCGTTGTTCGCGGGTGCGTCCGGCGATCACGTGCCGCTGCACATCGATATCGATGTCGCGCGCAAGGCGGGCATGCCGGACGTGTTCGGGCACGGGATGCTGTCGATGGCGTATCTCGGTCGCCTGGTGACCCGCTGGGCGCCGCAGGCCGCGTTGCGCAGCCTTAACGCCCGCTTCGTCGGCATCACGCACCTCGGCAACGCGATCACCTGCACTGGAAAGATCGTCGGCAAGGAAGAGCGTGGTAGCGAGAAGCTCGTGCGCATCGAAATCCAGGCCGCCAATCAGTTTGGCGAGATCAAGACGGCAGGCGACGCGCTGATCGCGCTGGTCTGAACAACACCTTCATTGCGCAGAGAGAACCAAACATGGGAACACTGGAAGGCAAAGTCGCGTTGATATCGGGATCGGGCCGGGGAATCGGGCGGGCGATCGCACTCAAGCTCGCCTCCGAAGGCGCACGCATCGTCGTCAACGATCTCGATCGCGAGCCTGCCGAGCAGACAGTCGCCGACATCAAGGCGGCGGGCGGCGAGGCGATCGCCTGTCCCGGCAGCGTCACCGCGCCGGATTTCGCCGATCGATTCATCAAGACCGCAGTCGACACGTACAAGGGCATCGACATCATCGTCAACAATGCCGGCTACACCTGGGACAACGTGATCCAGAAGATGACCGACGAGCAGTGGTATGCGATCCTCGATTGCCACCTGACGGCGCCGTTCCGGATCCTGCGCGCCGCGCAGCCGGTCATCCGCGCGCTCACCAAGGCCGAGGCCGAGAGTGGCAAGGAGGTGTACCGCAAGGTCGTGAACATCTCGTCGGTCGCGGGGCTCGGCGGCAATGCCGGCCAGTCGAATTACTCGGCCGCGAAGGCGGGCATCATCGGGATGACTAAAACGCTGTCCAAGGAGTGGGGACGCATGCGCGTCAACGTGAACGCGGTGGCCTACGGCTTCATCAGCACCCGCTTGACCGAGATCACGGCCGACGCCAATGCCAAGGTGAACATCGACGGGCGCGACATCAAGGTCGGCGTCAATCCGGACCTGATGAAGGCGTTGGAGACGCAGATTCCGCTTGGCCGCGCCGGCACGCCGGAGGACGCGGCGGGCGCCGTCTACATGTTCTGCATTCCCGAGTCGAATTACATCTCCGGCCAGATGCTCGTGTGCGGCGGGGGATTCGCGCTGGCCTGACGCCGTTGGACACCTCTCCCCGGGGGAGAGGGACATGGGTGAGCGGCTGGACTGTAAGCTGGTTAGGGAAGCCTGAGCAAGGGGATTGTAATGCTCGAAAATTATCGCTCGACGTGGATGACCGAAGAGCACGAGTTGCTCGCGGCGACGGCGCGCCGGTTCACCGAACAGGAAATCATTCCCAACGACGAGCGCTGGCGCAAGCAGCACCGTGTGGACAAGGAGACCTGGAAAAAGGCCGGCGAGCTGGGGCTGCTCTGTACCGACATTCCGGAAGCCTATGGCGGCATGGGTGGTGACTTCGGCCACGATGCCGTGATCTACAGCGAGCTGGCGCGCGCGGCGGAATTCGGCTTTTCCGGTGGGCGCGCCGTGCATGCGATCACCGCGCACTACATACTCAATTGCGGCACCGAGGCGCAAAAGAATGAATGGCTCCCGCGCATGGCGACCGGCGAAGCGATCGGCGCGATTGCGATGACCGAGCCCGGCGCAGGTTCCGATCTGAAAGGCGTGCGCACGCGTGCCGAGCGACGCGGCGACAAATACGTGATCAATGGCTCCAAGACGTATATTTCCAACGCGCTCAACATGGGTGTCCTGGTCCTGGTGGCGAAGACCGATCCGGAAGCCGGTTCGAAGGGCACCTCGCTGATCCTGATGGACCCCTACGCCACGCCGGGCTTTACTGTCGGACGCGTGCTCGACAAGATCGGCATGCAGTCGGCGGACACCTGCGAGCTGTTCTTCCAGGACTGCGAGGTCCCGGTGGAGAACGTACTGGGCGGCGTCGAGGGACGCGGCATGTACCAGCTCATGGACCAGCTTCCTTACGAGCGCGCCATTCTCGGCATGATCTCAGCGTACCTGATGGAGCGTGCGATAGCGCTGACGGTCGAGTACACCAAGGACCGCAAGGCGTTCGGCCAGCCGATATTCGATTTCCAGAACAGTCGCTTCAAGCTTGCCGAACTTGCCACCAAGGCCACGGTCGCGCGTGTGTTTACCGATTACATCATCGCGCAGCGCCTTGCCGGCACGCTCGACACGACGCTCGCCTCGATGTCCAAGTGGTGGAGCTCCGACGTGTATTGCGAAGTCGTCGACGAGTGCCTGCAGCTGTTCGGCGGCGCGGGCTACATGAACGAGTATCCGATCGCCCGCATGTACACTGATGCGCGCGTGATGCGGATCTTCGGAGGAACCAACGAAATCATGAAAGAGCTGATCGCGCGATCGCTGTGAAGCGCGTACTCGGCCAGATTATGGCTCGTAGGGAGAGATCACGGATGGGACCGCTGCAAGGCATACGCATCGTCGAGTTCGCCGGCATCGGCCCGGGACCATTTTGCGGGATGGTGCTCGCGGACCTGGGCGCCGATGTGCTGGTGGTCGGCCGCAGGGTACCCAACCAGAACACGCGCGACGTTTCGTTCTTCAACATCGGCCGCTTCGACCTGCTCAACCGCGGGAAGCGGACCATCGCGCTGGACCTCAAGCAACCGGCGGGCGTCGCGGCAGCTGTGCGGCTCATTGCGTCTGCCGACGCACTGATCGAGGGCTTCCGTCCCGGCGTCATGGAGCGCAACGGCCTGGGCCCCGGCGACTGCCTCGCGCACAACCCGCGCCTTGTATACGGTCGGATGACCGGGTGGGGCCAGAGCGGACCGCTCGCCAATGCGTCGGGTCACGACGTCAATTATCTTGCGCTGTCCGGCGCACTATCTCTCGGTTCGCGTTCAGGTGGGCAGCCTTGGGCACCCCCGGCGGTGCTCGGCGACATGGGCGGGGGCGGGTTGTTGCTCGCGCTCGGCGTAGTAAGCGCGATTCTCGAGGCGCGGACCTCGGGCAAGGGCCAGGTCGTCGATGCCGCGATCACCGACGGCTCAGCACTGCTCACAACACTCTTTTATGCATTGAAAGCCGCAGAAGTATGGAAGGGCCCGGGGCATCCCCACGTCCTCGACTCGTCGACCCCGTTCTACGACACGTTCCGCTGCGCCGATGGAAAATGGATCTCGATCGGCGCCCTCGAACCGCAGTTCTACAAGCTCCTTCTGGAGAAATGCGGGCTGAGCGATACTGCGCCTGGCGAACAATGGGACACGACGCAGTGGCCTGCCTTGAAGGCGCGCATCACGGCGCTCTTCGCGACTCGCCCGCGCGACGAATGGTGCAGCCTGCTCGAAGGAAGCGACGTTTGCTTCGCTCCTGTGCTCGATCTGAACGAGGCGCCGGCACATCCGCACAATCGCGCCCGTGGCACTTTCGTCGAAGTGGGGGGTGTGACGCAGCCGGCGCCTGCGCCGAGATTCAGCCGCACGGCCGCCGCCATCAGCAGCCCGCCGCCGGTCCCGGGAGTACCGGACGATGGCGCTCTGAAGGACTGGGGTTTCGCACCCGACGAAGTTGAGGCGTTGCGCGGAGGCGGCGTGCTGGGATGAGCAGAGCCACGCCGATCGTTTTGACCGACGGCAGCACCGCCCCCCATCGGGGGGGCCCGTGCTGTGCCAGGCTCCGCTATCCTTGGCGTAAGGTGCGGCCATGGCGCTGCTCATGAAGATGCTAACCCCCCAGCCCGAGGGGGTGAACGGGACCGCATCAGGAATAAGCTTCGGTTGTCCTTGGTTGACACCAAGGACGAAGCGAGTCCGGATTGCGCAGAAGAGTGGCTCAGGCGGGCCTGCATAGCGCGGTTCAAGTGGGCAGGAATCAGGAGTCCGATCGATGGACGAGAAGGCGCGAGGCAAGGGGTGCGGCGGACTGCGGCAGGACGCTGTCATGGTGAGCTACGTCCGGCGCAACGGTCTTGCGACGGACCTCGATTTGACCAGTATTCCTGGCGTACCTGGCCGCACTGCAGCAGTCAGGAACCCGGAAAAGGCCTATGCTATCGCCGGTAGCGGCTGCATCGAGAATATCGCCTTGGTTCCGGGCATCGGTGGTGCGGCGCCCGTGTCGAATCTGCAACAGCGGCGGGCAAGTATGCGAGCCCGCGCGTGATACCAACGCCAATCGCCGGTTATGCGAGCGATACTATCGGGGTCAGCGTCGCAAAGACTCGAACATTCCAAAAGGGAGGATGTAGACCATGAAGGATCGATCCACAACAAGCGCTCGCAACATAGGATTTCGTCGGCGCGCCGTCGCAGTTGCACTAGCTTCAACCTTCGGCATCAGCGGCGCGGCCCAGGCATTCGAGATCCCGGTCGATAACGAGGACATCGCGATGCGGTGGGACAATACGTTCCGCTATAACCTCGGCATCCGGGGACAGAAGCAAAACCCGCAGATCCTCGGCAACCCGAACACCGACGACGGCGATCGCAACTTCGGAAATGGTTCGGTGGTCACTAATCGGTTGGACGTGCTGTCCGAGTTCGACTTCGTCTACAAGAGAGCCTACGGATTTCGCGCGAGTTATGCGGCGTGGTGGGATGGCGCTTACAGCAACCTCGACAACACCAGCACGGCAACCTCAAACACGCTGGTCAATGGCCTGCCGGTGGCCGGCGCGCTGAGTCCGTACACCAAGCGGTATTTCAAAGGCACGTCGGGCGAGTGGCTTGATGCGTTCGGATTCGCCAACTTCGACGCGTTCGGCATGCCGGTCAACATCAAGGCCGGCCAGCACACGGTATTCTGGGGCGACAGTCTGCTGCTGGGCGGGGCGGTTCATGGCGTTAGCTATGCGCAGAATTCGCTTGATCTGCAAAAGGGCTTCGCGACGCCCGGGGTCGAGGCCAAGGAACTGTTCCGGCCCAAAGGCGGCATCACGCTCCAGGTTCAGCCGACCACCGAGCTGTCGGTCGCCGGCCAATGGTTCTACAACTGGCAGGCGGCGCGGATTCCGGAGTCGGGGAGCTACCTCGGTGGCGGCGACCAGTACAGTTTCGGAGCCAATTCGATCATTTTTGGTGCCAATCCGTTCGCGGCCTCCGTGCCTGGTTCACCCGCGCTGGCGCGGTTGTGGAATTCGCAGGCCGTCGCGCCGGCGCGCACCAGCGGCAGTATTGGCGACTGGGGCCTCTCGGCGCGCTGGAGTCCGGCATGGCTCGACGGCACCTTGGGCTTTTATGGCCGGAACGCGACCGACATCCTGCCACAGATCGTGGCGGTCCCGGGTTTTGCCGCGTTGGCGGGCCCCACCTGCACGGCCATTGGCGGCATCATTGTCGCGCCCGGCGCCTGCATCATCAACCCGCAAGCGACTAACGTTGCCGATTTGACCCAGAAAGGTAAGGTCGGCACCTATCAGTTTGCCTACGGCAACAACATTCACATCTTCGGGGTCACGCTGGCCAAGAGCATCGGCGGAGTGAGTGTCGGCGCGGAGCTGAACTATCGCCAGAACATGCCGTTGGTGTCGAGTATCGTTTCTGCCGTGCCGGCACCCATAGTGAATCCCGCGACGGGGCAAATCGCGACAACCGCGATACCGACCAACGGCACTCCGGGCGCGCTGGGAGACACGTATCACGGTCTGATCAACGCCATTGCCGTGGTGCCGCAGACTTGGGCATGGAATACGGCGGTCCTCTCGGGCGAATTGACCTGGATGCGCTGGGCCCGGGTGACGCAGAACCCGAACGTCTTCAAGGGCAACAGCAACTACGTCAACGCGGATGGCTCGACACCGATCGACAAGGTGTCACGGACCTTCTTCGGCCTGGCCATCAATTTCACGCCGACCTGGTTCCAGGTGTTTCCGGGTGTCGACCTGACGGCGCCGATAACGTGGAGCCAAGGCCTTGACGGTAACGCAGCGGTATTCCTGGGCGGCAACGAAGGCGTTGGCACCTGGAGCGCCGGAATTGGGGCCAACATCTATCAGAAATACCTCGTCAACGTGGCGTACAACAGCTATATCGGCAACTACACCATCGGCGCCAACGGCGCGATGAATGTACCCAACGGCCTCGTTTCCACACTTGTCGACCGTGGCTGGTGGTCGCTGACATTAAAGACAACATTCTAAAGAGGAGTCGTACCATGTTTCGCAAATCGATCATTGTGGCGGCGCTCGCGTCGCTCTGCGCGCCCGCAGCATGGGCCGCGGTATCGGCCGACGAGGCCAAGCAGCTTGGCACGACGCTCACGGCCATCGGCGCCGAAAAAGCCGCCAACAAGGAAGGCACCATTCCTGAATGGACGGGCGGTCTGACGACGCCTCCGGCGACGTTTCAGAAGGGCAGCGGCATCCGCCCAACTCCTTTCCCGGACGAAAAGCCGCGGCTGGTCATCGACGGCAAGAACGCTGCGCAAAGCGCCGACAAGCTGACTGAAGGCACAAAAGAGTTGCTGAAGCGGTATCCGACCATGCGCGTGGATGTGTATCCGACGCACCGTACAGTCGTCTTTCCCAAGAAGATCACGGACAACGTCGCCAAGAATGCGACCAGTGCCAAAAGTATCAATGGCGGCCTGGCCGTCGAAGGCATGCTGCCGGGGTTCCCGTTCCCGATCCCCAAGAGCGGCTACGAGGCGATGTGGAACCACCTCATGCGCTACACCGCGGCGGCCACCCGCCAGAAGTACGACAACTGGAATGTGGATTCGTCGGGCACGCCGACGTTGGCCACGACGGGCGACCTGTTCAGTGAGTACCCCTTGTTCGACCCGAAGCGTCCAGACGCGCCGGCCAAGGAAACCGATCCCTACTACAAGCTCAAGCTCTTTTACGTAGGGCCGGCCAGGCGCGCCGGTGAGGCCCTCCTGGTAATCGATTCGGTCAATCCGATCGCCCAGCCGCGCCGCGCTTGGCAATACCTGCCGGGGCAGCGCCGCGTCAAGCTGGCGCCGGACCTGGCTTATGACACGCCAAATCCCGGCACCGCCGGTACCTCGACCTACGATGACGCGTTCGTATACAACGGGGCGATGGACCGCTTCGACTTCAAGCTGATTGGCAAGAAGGAGATGTACGTCCCGTACAACGGCTACAAACTGTATTACGCCAAGCCATCGGTGGGGCCTGCCAAGCCGAATTTCGTCGACCCGGATTTCATGCGCTGGGAGCTGCATCGCGTCTGGGTGGTCGAGGCGACGCTCAAGCCCGGCGCGCGCCACATCTACAGCAAGCGCGTCTTCTACCTCGATGAAGATAGCTGGGTTGCAGTCGCCGCCGACCAGTACGACCTGGCCGGCAAGCTCTATCGCTCGACTATCGGCAACATGACGTTCAGTTACGACGTCGGGGCCACGCAGATCGAGAATTACATTTTCTACGACTTCATTTCCGGTGCCTACTCGCTTGTCGGTGGCGTGGGCGGATTCGAGGGCCTCCGCTATGTCGAGCCGCTGCCGGAAATCCAGTGGTCGCCGGAGACGCTCGCCGGCGCTGGCGTTCGTTGAAATAGCAACCCGACCGTTCCGGGCGCACATGCGCCAGGAACGGTCCCGCAGCAACTTCAGCAATCTGGAACATCCTCGCCGGCATGCTGCGGTTGTGGCCGGCGTGGCCGAGCAACCCGCTTCGGCCCGATGTGCAAAGCGGCGCTGAGGCCCAACTCTTCGTCACGAAGGCATGCCAATGAAAGCTTTCCACTGGTTGTCGCTCGGGCTGGCCACTTGTGCCATGGGCCTGCAGCCGTTATTGGTACAAGGCGCTGCATTCGTCGACGTGCTGGACACGCCGGCGCAAATCTCGCCGCTGGCCAGCAAAAGCCTGCTGCAATCGGTGGCCCGTGCCGGCGATCGTCTGATCGCTGTCGGCCAGCGGGGCCACATCGTCATTTCGACCGACGGTGGCGCGACATGGAAACAGGCACCGGTGCCGGTCAGTTCGGATCTCACTTCGGTCTTCTTCATCGACGACAAGCAGGGCTGGGTCGTCGGTCACGACGGAGTGATCCTGCACACCACTGATGCCGGCGACAAATGGGAATTGCAGCTCAATGGGATCACGGCCAATGCCTTGCTGGTTGCCGCGATGGAGCGCAAGGTTGCGGCGGAGCCGGCCTCCGAAGATGCAAAAAAACTGCTCGCCGAAGCGAAACGCTACGCGGAGCAGGGCGCCGACAAGCCGTTTCTGGACGTCTGGTTCGCCGATGACAAGAATGGCTATGCCATCGGCGCCTACAACCTGATCTTCCGCACTACCGACAGCGGCAAGACCTGGGAGCCGTGGTTCGACCGGACGGACAACCCCAAATTCTTCAATCTGTATGCGATCCGTCCTGCCGCGGGGGGCGTCTATATCGCCGGTGAAGGTGGACTGGTACTCAAGTTCGACCAGGCGGCGCAGCGGTTCAAGGCGTTGACGTTGCCGTACAACGGCAGCTTCTTCGGGGTCGTGGATGCCAAGGCGGCCGCACTGGTCTACGGGCTGCGTGGCAACGTCTTCCGCAGCGAAGATGGCGGCAAGACCTGGACCAAGGTTGACGCGGGCCTGCCGGCGACGATCGTCGGCGGAACGAAGACCGCTCAGGGAGCGACCATGCTCGCCGATGTCGGCGGCCGCATCGTCGCGAGTGTGGACGGTGGACAGACCTTTGCCAAGGTTACGCTCAAGGATTCGATGCCGTTGACCGGCATTGCCGATGCTGGCGAAGGGCGACTCGCATTGGTGGGCCCGCGCGGTGTCGCTGTCACCGCAGTGACACGCTAGGCGCCCACCAGACACACCGAGAGGAAAATCATGGCAGCCGTCTCCACCGATCTCGACCAGATGCCGGTCATCAAGAAGCTGGCGGACTTCGACCAGAAGTCTGGCAATCTGCTCGAACGCCTGGTGTTCAACAACCGGCTGGTGATGATGCTCGTCTGCGGGATCATCACGATCGTCCTCGGCTATGTCGCGGCGACGAGGCTCGTGCTCAATGCGAGCTTCGAGAAGATGCTGCCGCAGAGCCAGCCGTACATCAAGAACTACCTGACCTACCAGAAAGATCTGCGCGGGCTGGGCAATGCCATTCGCGTCGTCGTCGAGAACACCGACGGTGACATCTTCGATCCGCAATACCTGGAAGTGCTGAAGCAGGTCAACGACGAACTCGTCCTTACACCGGGGGTGGACCGTGCGTGGGTGAAGTCGATCTGGATGCCGGGTGTACGCTGGACCGAGGTCACCGAAGAAGGCTTTCGCGGCGGCCCTGTCATGCCAGACTCGTACAACGGGTCCCCCAAGGCCGTCGAGCAACTCAAGCAAAATATCGCGCGGTCGGGCATCGTCGGCAGCCTCGTCGCCAACAACTTCAAGTCGAGCATGATCTTCATACCGCTGCTCGAAAAGGAAGCGGGCACCGGCAAACGCATCGACTATCACGGACTGTCGCGAGTGCTCGACGACAAGATTCGCGACAAATACGAACTCGCAAAGAATATCGAAGAAAAAGTCCGCTCCAAGGAAACACCGAAGGTCAAGATCCGGGTCATCGGCTTTGCCAAATTGATCGGTGAATTGATCAGTGGCCTGGTCAAGGTGATGATGTTCTTCGGCATTGCCGCAGTTATCGCCACGGCGATCATCTACTGGTACACGCGCTGTGTGCGCAGCACGGCGCTGGTCATCGCGTGTTCGATCGTCGCGGTGATCTGGCAGCTTGGCCTGGTCGCCCTGCTGGGCTTCGAACTCGACCCCTATTCGATCCTCGTTCCGTTCCTGGTCTTCGCCATCGGTGTTTCTCACGGCGCGCAGAAGATGAACGGCATCATGCAGGACGTCGGTCGCGGCACGCACAAGCTGGTCGCCGCACGCTACACATTCCGCCGCCTGTTCCTTGCCGGCCTGACCGCGTTGCTCGCCGACGCGGTTGGCTTTGCGGTGCTGATCCTGATCGACATCCCGGTGATCCGCGATCTGGCGATGACCGCAAGCGTAGGCGTGGCGGTGCTTATATTCACAAACCTGCTGCTACTGCCGGTGCTGCTGTCCTACACGGGCGTAAGCCTGAAGGCGGCGCAGCGTAGCCTGCGCGAAGAAAAGGAAGAGACCCGGGGCAAGGGCCTTGGCGCCGTATGGTCTTGGCTGGACAAGTTCACGACGCGGCCGTACGCGATCGGCGCCATCGCCGTCTCGGCAGTATTGGCGATAGTAGGACTGGTCGTCGCCCACAACCTCAAGATCGGCGATCTCGATCCGGGGGCCCCCGAACTGCGGGCCGATTCGCGCTACAACCAGGACAACGCCTACATCACGGCGAACTACGCGCTCTCGAGCGACCAGTTTGCGGTGATCGTCAAGACCGACAAGGAGGGCTGCCTCAAGTACGCGACGCTGGTCGAGGCCGATCGCCTGGCCTGGTACCTGAAGCAGATTCCCGGTGTGCAGACCACCGTTTCGCTCGTCGACGCGGCGCGTCAGATCACCGCCGGCTCGTTCGAGGGCAATCCGAAATGGCTGACGATCAACCGCAACCAGGACGTGCTCAACTACGCGGCGCAGAATGCGTCCGTCAACAACCCGGACCTGTTCAACACCGACTGCTCGATCATGCCGGTGATCGCCTACCTCGCCGACCACAAGGCGGAAACGCTGAATCGCGTGGTGGCCGCAGCCGCCGACTTCGCGGAAAAGCACAACGACAAGGACCGGCAATTCCTGCTCGCCGCGGGGAGCGCCGGCATCGAGGCGGCCACCAATATCGTGGTCGAGCAGGCCAACCGCACGATGCTGCTCTACGTCTACACGGCGGTGATCGTGCTGTGCTTCATCACCTTTCGAAGCTGGCGCGCGGTGGTCGTGGCGGTTGTGCCGCTGGTCGTCACTTCAATCCTGTGCGAAGCGTTGATGGTGGCGCTTGGCATCGGTGTGAAGGTCGCAACGCTGCCGGTGATCGCGCTGGGTGTCGGCATCGGCGTCGACTATGCGCTCTACCTGCTGTCGGTGCAGCTCGCGCAGCAGCGCGCGGGACTTTCCCTGACCGAAGCGTACAAGAAAGCCGTTCAGTTCACCGGCAAGGTCGTGGCGCTGGTGGGCATAACCCTGGCCGCCGGTGTCGTCACCTGGGCATGGTCGCCGATCAAGTTCCAGGCCGACATGGGCATCCTGCTCACCTTCATGTTCGTGTGGAACATGATCGGCGCGCTGGTGCTGATTCCCGCGCTGTCGTACTTCCTGTTGCCTACCGAGGTGGTGGTCAAGTCCACCCAGAGACTCGCAAAAGTCAAAAAGGCGGCGAAGGCCGCGACGCGCGCCTGAGCAACATGTAGCCGCCACGGCCGGCGCCCCCTCCTTCATGCCCCTCCTTCCGGGGGGCACGCAGGGCGGCGATATTGGTTACGCTCGAGTCCACTGGAATAACAACGACCGGAGGAGACTCATGATGCGTACAGTCAAGGGAAGGATCGCGATACGTTGCGCCACAGGTTTGGCGCTGGTGGGTGTCGCGGCATGGTCATCGTACACACTCGTCGATGCCTGGCACAACGTGACGGCGCAGCAGTCCGCCAATGAGCAGTACCAGGCGCAACTGCAGACTCATTTCGGCCACCACAGCCATATGCCGATCGGCAACGTCGAAGAACTGTTCGCGCGCGTGCGCTGAATCGCGCCACCGAATCAAGTCCTGCCCCAGCAACCAATAGCGCGCGGCTAACGGCGTCAAGTGGCCCGCGCCGAGGTGCCCATCGCCAGCACACCGGGCGGTGTAAAATCCGTCGGTGATGCCACCGCCCGCGCTAAGACTGCGCCGGCCAGGATGGCGCCCGGCCAATCGATCGGCATGGCGAAAAAGGGGAGGGTTGAGCATGGCAAAGAGTGAAGGGGCCGAATACCAGGCGTGGGTCGCGGCCTCGGCAAAGGCGCTGCGCGGCCAATCGGTGGACAACCTGGTATGGCACACGCCGGAAGGTATCCCGGTCAAACCGCTGTACACGGCTGCCGACACCCGGGACCTCTCCTATGCCGACACGCTGCCCGGGTTCGAACCGTTCGTTCGCGGCCCGCAGCCGACGATGTACGCACAGCGGCCATGGACAATCCGTCAGTACGCCGGTTTTTCCACCGCAGAGGAATCGAACGCGTTCTATCGGCGTAATCTCGAAGGCGGCGGTCAGGGCGTGTCGGTGGCCTTCGATCTCGCGACACATCGTGGCTACGATTCCGACCACCCACGCGTGGTCGGCGACGTCGGCAAAGCAGGTGTCGCGATCGACTCGATCGAGGACATGAAGATCCTGTTCGACGGGATCCCGCTCGACCGGGTGTCGGTGTCAATGACCATGAACGGTGCGGTACTGCCCGTGCTCGCGGGTTATATCGTCGCCGCCGAGGAGCAGGGCGTGCGGCAGGAGCAGCTCGCCGGGACAATCCAGAACGACATCCTCAAGGAGTTCATGGTCCGCAACACGTACATCTATCCGCCGACACCCTCGATGCGGATCATCGGCGACATCATCGGGTACACGACGAAGCACATGCCGAAATTCAACTCGATCTCGATTTCCGGCTACCACATGCAGGAGGCGGGTGCGACGCAGGCGCTCGAACTGGCGCTGACGCTCGCCGACGGCAAGGAATACGTGCGTACGGCGTTGGCCACCGGCCTCGATGTCGATGAGTTCGCGGGCCGGCTGTCGTTCTTCTTCGCCATCGGTATGAACTTCTATCTGGAGATCGCCAAGCTGCGCGCCGCGCGCCTTCTGTGGTGGCGGATCATGAAGGAATTCGCACCGAAGCAGCAGAAGTCGCTGAAGTTGCGCACGCACTGCCAGACGTCCGGCTGGTCGCTCACCGAGCAGGATCCCTACAACAATGTGGTGCGAACCACGATCGAGGCGATGGCGGCGGTGTTCGGTGGCACGCAGTCGCTGCACACGAACTCGTTCGACGAGGCCATCGCGCTGCCGACGGACTTCTCTGCCCGCATTGCCCGCAACACGCAGTTGATGATTCAGGAAGAGACGCATATCTGCAACGTGATCGATCCGTGGGCCGGTTCCTACCTCATGGAAAAGCTCACCCAGGACATGGCCGACGCGGCATGGGCGATCATCGAGGAAGTCGAGGCGATGGGTGGCATGACCAAGGCAGTCGAAAGCGGCTGGGCAAAGTTGCGCATCGAGCAATGCGCAGCGGAGAAACAGGCGCGCATCGACCGCGGCGAGGACGTCATCGTCGGCGTCAACAAATACCGTCTCGAGACCGAAGACCCCATCGTCACCCGCGAGATCGACAACACCGCGGTGCGCGAAGCGCAGTTGAAGCGGCTGGCGGAGGTGCGGGCTCGTCGCGATGCAGGCGCCGTCACCGCCGCACTGGATGCATTGACCGAGGCCGCCCACGCAGGGCACGGCAATCTGCTTGACCTCGCAATCAAGGCTGTTCGCGTGCGTGCGACGGTCGGGGAGATTTCCGACGCGCTGGAGAAGGTGTACGGCCGCTATCGTGCGCGCACCGAAAGCGTCTCGGGTGTCTATGGCGCCGCGTTCGAAAATGACGGTGCTTGGAAGGACCTGCAGCGGGACATCGAACGCTTCGCGGAGGAGGAAGGGCGTCGGCCGCGCCTGATGGTGGCGAAACTCGGCCAGGACGGCCACGACCGCGGTGCCAAGGTCATCGCGACTGCATTCGCCGATCTCGGCTTCGACGTCGATATCGGACCGTTGTTCCAGACGCCGGAGGAAGCCGCGCGTCAGGCCATCGAAAACGACGTCCATGTCATCGGCGTGTCGACGCTCGCCGCCGGACACAAGACGCTCGTACCGCAGATCATCGCGGCCTTGCGTGCGCAGGGTGCCATGGACATCCTGGTCGTCGTCGGTGGCGTCATTCCAGCGCAGGACTACGAATTTCTGGCGGCCGCAGGCGTTGCCGCGGTGTTCGGACCCGGCACCGTGATCAGCGTCGCAGCGAAGGAAGTGCTCGCCGCGATCCGCGCGACGCGGGCGAAGCTGGCCGCGTGACACGCCACTCCGCGCGTCGCAGCGGCGTGCGTCAGACCACCTACCCGACCGCTTGCCGATGAATCGCGCGGTCACGAAAATCAGCGGCGGTGCGGGTGCGGAGCAGCCGCTTGGCAGCGCCGATAGATCGCTCATCACGGGCATACGGAGCGGCGATCGCCGCGCGCTCGCGAAGGGCATCACGCTGATCGAATCCACGCGCCGCGATCATCAGCTGCGCGGCCAGACGGTACTGGAGGCGCTGCTGCCGCATACAGGCCGATCCATGCGCGTGGGCATCAGCGGTGCGCCAGGCGTGGGCAAATCGACGTTCATCGAGACCCTCGGTCTGCACCTGATAAAAGAAGGCCACCAGGTTGCCGTGCTCGCAGTCGACCCATCGAGCACCATCACGGGCGGCTCGATACTCGCCGACAAGACCCGGATGGAGGAACTTTCGCGGACACCGCAGGCATTCATTCGTCCGTCTCCGACGAGCGGTTCTTTGGGCGGCGTGGCTGCGCGCACGCGCGAGGCGCTGCTGTTGTGCGAGGCGGCCGGATTCGATGTGATCATCGTCGAGACCGTCGGCGTCGGCCAGTCCGAGACCGCGGTGGCGCGGATGACCGATATGATGGCGCTCCTGCAATTGCCGAACGCAGGCGACGACTTGCAGGCGATCAAGAAGGGTATCGTCGAGCTCGCAGACGTGATCGTGATCAACAAGGCCGACCTCGATCCGCAGCTCGCCCGACACGCGCAGCACACGATCAAGAGTGCGCTTGCGATCGTGCGTCCGTCTTCGCCCAACTGGCAGACACCGGTGCTCGCGCTGTCGGGGATGAGCGGCGACGGCATCGCGGCATTCTGGGGCGAAGTGGTGCGCTACCGCGACGCCATGCAGGCGACCGGCGAGTTCACCGCTCGCCGCCGCGGGCAAGCGCTCGACTGGATGTGGACATTGATCGACGCGCGGCTGCGCACCGATTTTCGCGCGCATCCGGGCGTCGGCGCGCTACTACCGGCAACGCTCGAAGCAGTCTCGTCGGGCCACCTCACGCCGGCGATGGCCGCCGAGCGCCTGCTGGCTCGCGCACGGAAGGCCTGAATTTTATCCGCGACCGCTTTCATTTTGATTGATTTCACCGGGGAGTTTCACGCATGCACCAGATCATTCGCGAGCTCGAAGAAAAGCGCGCTGCCGCGCGGCTCGGGGGCGGCCAGAAGCGCATCGACGCGCAGCACGCCAAGGGCAAGCTGACGGCGCGTGAGCGCCTCGATCTTCTGCTCGATTCGGCAAGCTTCGAGGAATGGGACATGTTCGTCGAGCACCGCTGCCACGACTTCGGCATGGCGGACCAGAAGATTCCCGGTGACGGTGTCGTCACTGGCTACGGCACGATCAACGGCCGGTTGGTGTTTGTCTTCAGCCAGGACTTCACCGTCTTCGGCGGTGCGCTGTCGGAGGCGCATGCGGAAAAGATATGCAAGATCATGGATCATGCGATGAGGGTCGGTGCGCCGGTAATCGGCCTCAACGATTCCGGCGGCGCACGGATCCAGGAAGGCGTGGCATCGCTGGGCGGCTACGCTGAAGTATTCCAGCGCAACGTGATGGCCTCGGGCGTGGTGCCGCAGATTTCGGTAATCATGGGTCCGTGCGCGGGCGGCGCCGTGTACTCGCCGGCGATGACCGACTTCATCTGCATGGTGAAGGACAGTTCCTACATGTTCGTCACCGGCCCCGACGTCGTGAAGACGGTCACCCACGAGGAGGTGACCGCCGAGGATCTCGGCGGCGCGGTGACGCATTCATCGAAGTCCGGGGTGGCCGATCTCGCGTTCGAGAACGACGTCGAGGCCATGCTGATGGTGCGTGGCCTGTTCAGTTACCTGCCGTCGTCCAACAAGGAAAAGCCGCCCGTCGTTCCTACCGACGACCCCGCGGACCGGTTGGATCACTCGCTCGACACGCTGATCCCCGACAACCCGAACGAACCCTACGACATCAAGGAACTGATCTACAAGGTGGCCGACGAAGGCGCGTTCTTCGAGCTCGCGCCCGACTATGCGAAGAACATCGTGATCGGACTGACGCGGCTGGATGGCGCGACGGTCGGCATCGTTGCCAATCAGCCGCTGGTGCTGGCAGGTTGCCTCGACATCAAATCCGCGATCAAGGCGGCGCGCTTCGTACGGTTCTGCGACGCGTTCAACATTCCACTAGTGACCTTCGTCGACGTGCCGGGATTCATGCCCGGGACCGCACAGGAATACGGCGGCATTATCAAGCATGGCGCCAAGCTGTTGTACGCGTATGCCGAATGCACGGTACCCAAGGTCACGGTCATCACGCGCAAAGCATACGGCGGAGCCTACGACGTCATGTCATCCAAGCACCTGCGCGGCGACGTGAACTTCGCCTGGGCGACGGCCGAGATCGCGGTCATGGGTCCGAAAGGCGCGGTCGAGATCATCTTTCGCAAGGACATCGGCGATGTGCAGAAGATCGCCGAGCGCACCGAGGAATACCGGAAGAAATTCGCCACCCCGTTCAGCGCTGGCAGCCGCGGCTACATCGACGACGTCATCATGCCGCACGAGACGCGCAAGCGGATCTGCCGCTCGCTCGCGATGCTGCAGGACAAGAAGGTCGAGAACCCGTGGCGCAAGCACAGCAACATCCCGCTGTGACCCGCACCGTCACCGCACCGACCAGGTAGGATCACACTCACATGTTCAAGAAAATCCTCATTGCCAATCGTGGTGAGATTGCCTGCCGCGTGATCAAGACCGCACGCCGCATGGGCATCAAGACAGTGGCGGTGTATTCGGACGCCGACAGGAATTCGCGCCACGTCGAAATGGCCGACGAGGCGGTCGCCATCGGCCCGCCGCCATCCGCGCAAAGCTATCTGGTGATCGAGCGCATCGTCAAGGCGTGCAAGGATACGGGCGCCGAAGCCGTCCATCCGGGCTACGGATTCCTGTCGGAGAATCCGGCCTTCTGCACCGCGCTGGAGAACGAAGGCATCGTCTTCATCGGCCCGAAGGCTCACGCCATGGAGGCGATGGGCGACAAGATCGCATCGAAGAAACTCGCGCTTGCTGCCAAGGTCAACACGATTCCTGGCCACAACGCGGCGATCGCATCGCCGCAGGAAGCCGTCACCATCGCCAAGGGCATCGGCTATCCGGTGATGATCAAGGCCTCGGCCGGTGGCGGCGGCAAGGGTTTGCGCGTTGCCTACGACGACACCCAATGCAGCGAGGGTTTTGTGTCCTGCAGGAACGAGGCGAAAAGCGCGTTCGGCGACGACCGGGTGTTCATCGAGAAATTCGTCGAGGACCCACGTCACATCGAGATTCAGGTGCTGGGCGATGCCTTCGGCAACATGGTGTACCTCAACGAGCGCGAGTGCTCGATCCAGCGCCGCCACCAGAAAGTCATCGAGGAGGCGCCTTCGCCCTTCCTCGACGACGCAACACGGGTCGCGATGGGCGAGCAGGCGGTGCAGCTTGCCCGCGCCGTGCAATACCAGTCGGCGGGTACCGTCGAGTTCGTCGTCGGCAAGGACAAGTCGTTCTACTTTCTGGAAATGAATACCCGGCTGCAGGTCGAGCATCCGGTGACCGAGGCGATCACCGGCCTCGATCTGGTCGAGCTGATGATTCGCGTCGCGGCCGGCGAGCGGCTGCCGTTTGCGCAAAAGGACGTGCTTCGCGATGGGTGGGCGATCGAATGCCGGATCAACGCCGAGGATCCGCTGCGCAACTTCCTTCCGTCGTCCGGCCGGGTCGTCAAGTTCATCACGCCACCCGAGATCCCCGGGCAGGTTCGCGTCGACACCGGGATGTACGAGGGCGGCAACGTGTCGATGTACTACGACTCGATGATCGCCAAGCTAATATGTCATGGCGCGACGCGCGATGCGGCGATCATGCGGATGCGCGATGCGCTCGACGCATTCGTCATCCGCGGTGTCGCGTCGAACATTGCTTTTCAGGCCGCGTTGATGCGGCACCCGCGCTTCGTCTCCGGCGACTTCAATACGGGCTTCATCGCGGAAGAATTTCCCAAGGGCTTCCATGCCGCGGACCTCGTCCACGACAATCCACTGCTGCTCGCCGCCATCGCTGCGCTCGCTCGCCGCCGCTACATCGCGCGCTCGGTTCAGACGACCGGGCAATTGCGCGGTCACCATCGAAACGTCGGGAATGACTGGGTCGTGATGATGGGCGCGCAGCAATTCGGGCTGCGGCTCACACCGATCGCGGGCGGCTGCACGATCGAATACGAGGACCGTACGTACGAGCTGTTGTCGGACTGGAAGCTCGGAGAAATGATCTTTCGGGGGAAATGGAACCGTCACGATGTCTGCGTGCAGATTCAGCGGGTGGGTTGGCGTTACCGCATCAACCATGCGGGCACGCAGGCTGAAATCACGGTGCTGACGGCGCGTGCGGCGCATCTGTTGTCGTTGATGCCGGACAAACCCAAGCCGGACCTGTCGCGTTTCCTGCTGTCACCGATGCCTGGGCTCCTTACCGAACTCACGGTGAAAGCGGGGCAGGAGGTGAAGGCAGGCGAGAAGCTTGCGGTGATCGAAGCGATGAAAATGGAAAACGTGCTACGCGCGGAAGCCGACGGCGTCGTCAAGGAGGTGCGCGCCGCGACGGGCGATACGTTGGCGGTCGATCAAGCGATCCTCGAATTCAGATAACCCGGGGCGCGCAGCTGCAGCGCGACGGACCGATGACCTGTTGAGCGTTGCCGGTGGCGCCTCGCTCGACACGCCACTACGTACAGGCGGCGATCACATCGGGCGGCGCCTGCACCAGCTCGATCAGCACGCCTTCGCCGCATAGGGGTGTGGCCTCGTTGCCCTTCGGGTGAATGAAGCAGACGTCGTGACCGGCAGCGCCCTTGCGCACGCCGCCGGGTGTGAAGCGCATGCCTTGTGCAGTGAGCCAGGTAACTGCGGCGGCGAGATCGTCCACCCACAGACCCAGGTGGTTCAATGCCGGATCGTGGACCGCGGGTTTCTTCGCGGCATCGATCGGCTGCATGAGGTCCACCTCGACCTTGAACGGCCCGCGGCCGACCGTGAGGATGTCTTCGTCTACATTCTCACCCACACTGCGGTAGGTGCCAGTCCCTTCAATCCCCAGTATGTCGACCCACAACGCACGCAGCCGCTGCTTGTCGAGCCCGCCGATCGCGATTTGCTGCAGGCCCAGTATCCGGAATGGACGATCGGGCATCGAAGCTTCGTCTTCACATCGCTTCAGAATCCGACGCGCGCCTTGCGGCCGCAGAGTTTCTTCGCGTCGATGTCTTCGGGTACCAGGCAATCGCGATTGGCGAGACGCGCGTTGCCGAACGCGTCCAGCAGCAGCTTGCGCATGTCGCGCGGGGCAACGGCGGCCAGTCGTTCGATGACGCCCTCGGCCGGCTCGCTCGGGAACGGCCAGTGGTGCGCATCCATGATTTCACGGTAGACGGCCAGCGCGATGCGTCGCGCCCCGTCCGCATCGGGGCGGTCGATTTCATAGACGTTCATCCGGTTCAGGATCGGCTCCGGGATACTGGTCTCGTCGTTGGCCGTCGCGATCCACAAGATGTGTGACGCATCCATGTCGACGTCGATGAATTCGTCCTTGAAATGGCACGCCGTGTCGGGTTCGAGCAGCGTATACAGCGCACCCATCGGGTCGTACCGTGAGTCGCCGCCGGCCTTGTCGACCTCGTCGAGCACCACGACTGGATTGGCGTAGTCGCCTTCGATCAGCGTATGGGCGACCTTGCCCGGCCGTGCGTTATGCCATTGCGCCGACGCGCCGGTCAGCACCCAACCGGCGGTAAGTGAACTCATCGACACGAATTCGAACCCCGTGCCCAGCGCGGCTGCCAGCCTCTTGGCGAAGTAGGTCTTGCCGAGGCCGGGTTCGCCGACTAGCAGGATCGGCGTGAATTGGACGGCTTCGTTGCCGGAAACGGCGAGCGCCAGAAACTTGCGCAAATCGTCGACTACCGCCCCAAAATTGGGCGAAGCCTCGTAGAGATCGTCGACCGCGGCGGCCGTGGAGGGCTTGATGATGTAGCGCGAGCCGCCGAGCACGCACATGCGGTCGTACCAGCTCTTGAGCCCTTCATTGCTCCGGGCAGAGCCATCGTCGCGCGCTCGACCGACGTCAAGGACCGAGTAAATCGGCTGGAGATCGGCTAAAGGAATCACGGGATCCATAGTCGTGGTGTACCTCCGATTCCATTCTATGCATTAATCATGCCGGATTGAAGGGACTAAGGCGGATTTTGGCGACGGGCGACGGCCGATTACCATTTTTGGTCGTCGCCGAGGCGCCCGCGCCCAGGCACAGATAGGTGACCGTCCTACGGAAGGTCGAATACGAGGAATTCCGCGCCATCCGTCTTGGCCAAGGCGGTCAGCTCCGGCTCGCCGGTCAGCGCCGCACCGTCGCCACTGTCCAGCGGCTGGCCGTTCACCTCGACACTGCCGCGAACCACCTGCAGCCACGCCTTGCGCCCGGTCGCCAGCGCGTGGGTTACCCGTTCCCCGTTGTTCAGGACCGCTGCGCAGCATCTCGACGTCCTGGTGAATGACGACGGAGCCATCGTGTCCATCGGACGAGCCGACCAGGCGCAGGCGGCTGCGCTTGTCGGCTTCGGGAAACGCTTTTTGCTCGTAGCGGGGCGTAATGCCTACGCGGTCGGGGATGACCCATATTTGCAGAAAATGCACTGGTTCGGTCTTGGAGTGATTGAACTCGCTGTGGCGGATGCCGGTGCCGGCAGACATGACCTGCACGTCTCCCGGCCGGATCACCGACCCGGTGCCAATGCTGTCCTTGTGCTCCAGTCCGCCTTCGAGCACGTAGGAGATGATCTCCATGTCGCGGTGACCATGCGTACCGAAACCCTGACCGGGGCTGACGCGATCCTCGTTGATCACGCGCAGCGGGCCGAAACCCATGTGCTTCGGATCGTGGTACTCGCCGAATGAAAACGTATGCCGGCTGTCGAGCCATCCGAAATTGGCGGTGCCGCGCTCTTTGGAACGTCGAATCTGAAGCATGTGAGTGGGCTCCTTGTTGCTGCTGGCCGTCAATTGTTAGTGGAGGCTCGCGACGAGGGTCGTCAATGCGTCTGCGCACGATGCTTCGACTTTCAGCGCGAACAGATGATCCGCGCGTGTACGGCCCAGGTTGATGGCTGCGATGGGCTTGCCCATCCTTTGCGCCCACTCGCAGAAGCGGTAGCCGGAATAGACCATCAGCGACGATCCGATGACGAGCATGGCGTCGGCGCGCTGCAACGCGTCCGACGCGGCATCCACGCGCTGCCTGGGCACGCTCTCGCCGAAAAATACGACCCCGGGCTTCAGCATCCCGCCGCACTGCGTACAATCCGGTACGTGAAACGCGTCGATGTGGCGAGCTTCCACATCGGCATCGCCGTCCGGCGCCGCCGCAGCAGCCAGGTCGCCGAAATCCGGGTTCTCCTGCTCCAGCCTGCATTGAATCGACGACCGCGAATATTCCGCACCGCAGGCAAGGCAACTCACCTGCCGAATGTTGCCGTGAAGTTCGATCACCGCTGAACTTCCAGCGCGCTGGTGCAGGCCGTCCACGTTTTGCGTGACCACATCCTGCACACGACCCAGCGATTCGAGTCGTGCCACCGCAACGTGAGCAGCATTGGGGATCGCCTTGGCGACCAGAGGCCAGCCGACCATGCTTCGCGCCCAGTAGCGCTGACGTGTGGCCTCGGTGCGCAGGAAATCCTGCCACTGCACGGGGGCGCTGCGCTTCCATTGCCCGTCGTCGTCGCGGTAACCCGGAATACCCGAGTCGGTGCTGATGCCCGGCGCCGGACAGAACAAACAGCCGTGGATGCGACCGAACGAAGTCGTGGAGGTCCGTCGTGACGCTTGCTCCTATTTGCCCGGGTCCTTCTGATCTGGAAATTTGTCGAACTCCACGTTGTACAGCTGACCGTTGACCTTCTCAACGCGGCGGATATAGACGGTCTGCACGATGTCACGCGTTTCCGGGTCGATCATGATGGGGCCGCGGGGGCTGTTCAGTTTCATGCCTTTGAGCGCGGCCAGAATTTTGTCGGGATCGGTCGAACCTTGTGTCTTCTTGAGCGCTTCGGCAATCGCGGCCATGCCGTCGTAACCCGCCGCCGCCATGAAATTGGGACGCAGGCGTGTGCCATTGGTGTCCGCGTACGCCTTGACGAACGCCTTGTTCTCCGGCGAATCGTGCGCCGCCGAATAGTGAAAACTGGTGATCAGACCCAGGGTCCCGTCACCCATGGCTTCCAGCACGCCGTCGTCGGTCAGGTCGCCGGTGGCAATGATCTTGATGCCGGCCTGCTTGAGGCCGCGCTCTTCATAACCCTTGATGAAGGCGATCGTCTGGCTCCCCGGCGGCAGAAAGACGAACACCGCCTCGGGCTTGGTATCCTTGATCCGCTGCAGGAACGGTGCGAAGTCCGGGTTGGCCAGCGGTGTCCGCACGCTGTCCACGATCTCGCCGCCTGCCGCCTTGAAGGCCTTGATGAACGCAGCTTCGGCATCGATGCCAGGCCCATAGTCGGACACCAGCGTGAATACGCGCTTGATGCCGTTCTTGGCCGCCCACTGCGCGATCGGTTGCGTGTCCTGGGGAAGCGTGTGCGATACGCGCACGATGTACGGCGAGCGCGTCGTGATCACCGAGGTGGCCGCATTCATGATCACCATCGGCTTCTTGCCTTCGGTGGCCACCGGCGCGACCGCCATGGCGTTGGGCGTCAATCCGAAGCCCGCGAGGATGTCCACGTTGTCGCGAGTCACGACTTCTTGCGCGAGGCGCTTGGCGACGTCCGGCGCTGCGCCCGTGGTGTCCTTGATGATGAGTTCGATTTTTTTTCCGCCGAACACATCGCCGTTCTGCTTCAGATAAGTTTTCATGCCGGCGAGAATCTGGCCGCCGTAGTCTGCAAACGGACCGGAGAATTCGGCGATGACGCCGATCTTCACCGTACCCTGCGCAAGCGCCGCGCCGGCACAGAGCCACAGCAGCGCGCTGGCAACGAATCCCAGCGACGTACGCGTCAGTCGATTCATGGATGTTTCCTCCTTGTTGCTGTCTATCGTTGGCAGGGCGCTGCGAAAGTCAGCGCATTCAATTTGCGTTCGACGCGACGGGTGCTTCTTCGCGCCACAGATCCAGCGCTTTTTGCACCGGGCGATCGGAAAAACTGAACAGCACCGCATCGTCCGTCGCCACATGCGCGACCTTGCACCATGAAGGGACGACAAAGATATCGTGCGGACCCCACGCGTAGGTACGCTCACCGACGACACTGCGCCCATGCCCTTCGACGACGCAATACACGGTGCCGTCCGTCGCACGGTAGGGCGCGCCGGCGAACCCTGCCGGCAGCAATTGAATGAAGGCGCCGATGGTGGGCATCGCATAGCCGCCGGTCGCCGGGTTGGTGTACTGCATCTTGTGGCCATGGCAGGCATCAGGCGCGCCGCCCCGGCGCAACTGTGCCAGCGCTTCGCGGCTGCGCGCATACGGGTAGTTGAAGATCGGCGTGGTTCGCGAACCCCTCGTGTACTCGAGCGGCAGCATGTTGGCGCCGAAGCGCGCGAGCGCATGGCCTTCCGGCTTGGTCACCGGTTGCACTTCCTCAGGATGGCGCTCGGCAAAACCGGCGTCGAAGAATGCCACCAGCGGAATGTCGAGCCCGTCGAGCCAGATGACCGGATCGGCGCCCGGATTGCCGTGGTCGTGAAAGGTCCAGGACGGCGTGATGATGAAGTCGCCGGGATGCATGGTCGTGCGTTCACCGTCGACCGCGGTGTAGGCGCCTTCACCTTCCACGACAAAGCGCAGCGCCGACTGCGTATGGCGATGGCTGGGCGCAACTTCGCCGGGCAGGATGAGTTGCAGGCCCGCGTACAGGCTGTGGGTAATCGAGGATGCACCGCGCAGGCCCGGATTCTCCAGGATGAGCACCCGCCGTTCCGCTTCGCGCGCGGTGATCAGGCGTCCCGCTTCGAGCAAATACGGGCGCAACTGCGCATAGCTCCAATAGGCGGGCACGCAGGGCGTGGCCGGACGCGGTGGAACCAGATTGCCCAGAACTTCCCACAGCGGCGCGAGACTGTCGTGGTCGATACGCTCGTAGAAAGCCTTGCGCTCGTCGGTAACTTCAGGTGTGGCAAATAGCATGGCTCGATACTCCTGCGGCCGCTGGGTCTCTGGCATTATCACGGCTGGGACAATGGCACGCAACGAGGTCGCTCCGTCGATGCCTTGCACTTGCCATCATCGACGCTGAATTGCCAGCCATGAACCAGCGCGCAGCACGAGCACCCGTCGCGCCTTTATCGATCCGCCCGCTGCGCCGCGCGGAGTTGCCCGTCGATACGGAAGCGCTGGCCCGATACCTCATCGGCAAGTCCCTCGTCCACGAACTGCCGCCCCACAGGCTGGTCGGTCGAATCGTCGAAACCGAAGCCTACGTCATCGGCGACGCGGCGGGCCATGCATTCCGGGGGCAGACACCGCGCAATCGCTCGCTATTCCTGCAGCGGGGCCACGCGTACGTCTACTTCGTGTACGGCTGCTGGTATTCCCTCAATGTCAGCGGCGAAACCGCCGGCATCGGCGCGGGCGTGCTGCTACGTGCACTCGAACCGATCGAAGGCATGGCGCAAATGCAGGCGCTCCGCGGTCAGCAGAAATTGATCGATCTGGCGCGCGGGCCTGGCAGACTCGCCACAGCCATGGCCATCGACCGGCGCGTCGACGGCGCCGATTTGTGCGCGAAGGGGACACTCTGGCTAGGGGCGGGGATACGACCGACAGGCCCTATTGGCGAAAGCGTGCGGATTGGCCTGACACGGGAGGTTCACCGTAAGTTAAGGTTCTTCGAATACGACAATGCCTTCGTAAGTGGCCCAAGGCGCTTGAGCGTCCAGGTCCGTTCCATCCGACCAAAGGCGGCAACCGCACGGAACGATGGTCGGCCGGAGTAGACTAAATCGGGTCCGTACTCGGGGACCGTGCAATTTGGATCGAGGTGATTGATGGCTGCTGTTGAGGCATCAGGACGGGTTGCTTCGGAGACCCTTTACTACCGGCATACGATTCCGGTGCGCATCATGCATTGGATCAATGTCATTGCACTGACCATCCTGCTGATGAGCGGCCTGAACATCTTCAATGCGCATCCCACGCTCAACTGGGGCAAGTCGTCCTACAACGGTGTGCCGGCAGTGCTCGACATCGGGGCCATCGAAGTTACCCCTGGGGTGTTGCTCGGTACCACGCGCATCTTCGGACACGAGTTCGATACGACGGGTGTATTGGGCGTTTCCAAAGACCGGAGTGGTGAACTCGTCGCACGGGCGTTCCCGTGGTGGCTGACGATTCCCGACAATCAATGGCTCTCGATGGCCCGCCGCTGGCATTTGTTCTTCGCGTGGATCTTCGTGATCAATGGCTTGTGCTACGTCGCATACTCCGTGGTCAGTCGCCACCTTGGAGCGGGACCTCGCGCCGACATCCTCCGACCTGAGTTCAATCGGTCAATCGGTCGTCGATCACCTGAAGTTCAAGCACCCAAGCGGCGAAGCCGCCAAACGCTACAACGTGCTGCAGAAGCTGGTCTACCTGGTGGTGATCTTCGTCCTGCTGCCACTGATCATATTGATGGGCATGGCGATGTCGCCGTGGCTCAATTCGCTCTGGCCAGGATGGATCGATTTGTTCGGCGGGCGCCAGGCAGCACGTACGATCCATTTCGTGGCCGCGTGGTTGCTGGTGGCCTTCGTGCTGGTGCACGTCTTTGAAGTCATCGTCAGCGGTTTCTGGAATCATCTGCGCTCGATGATTACCGGGCGCTTTCGGATCGTCACGGAGCCACGCTCATGAAGCTGATCGTCAAGCCGCCGCGGCGGCAATTCTTCCGAATCACTTTTGGTGCGGCCGCAACGTTGCTCCTCGCAGGCTGCGAGAAACTGTCACAGACCGAATGGTTCCCCAAGATCCTTGGTGCTGGAGAAAGCCTCAATCAGAAGGTGCATGGCGCGCTCGGCGGGCGCCGGGCGATGGCACAGGAATTCTCGCCCGCAGATCTGTCGCCGGATTTTCGGAGTAACGGCACGTCGGCACCCGAAAATCCGCAATACATGGCGATGGTCGCCAACGGCTTTGCCGACTACCAACTCAAGGTTGAAGGCCTGGTCGAGAAGCCGGGTACGTTCTCGATGGCGCAACTGCGCGACCTGCCAAGCCGTACGCAGATCACGCGCCACGACTGTGTCGAGGGATGGAGCGCAATCGGGAAGTGGAAAGGGGTCAAGCTGTCCGCAGTGCTAGACGCGGTGGCTCCGAAATCAGACGCGCGCTTTGTGGTGTTTCACTGTGCGGATCCGATGGAAGCTAATGGCAAGAGTCCGTATTACGAGAGCATCGACATGGATGACGCGTATCACGCGCAGACCATCCTGGCCTACGAATTGAACGACAAGACGCTTCCAGTGCAGAACGGCGCACCGATCCGGCTGCGTGTCGAACGCCAGCTAGGCTATAAGCACGCCAAATACATCATGCGCATCGAACTGGTCTCGAGTTTCGACAAGATCGCGGGTGGGAAGGGCGGCTACTGGGAAGACAGCGGCTACGAGTGGTACGCCGGCATCTGACAGGGCGAACCCTTCGCGCGCGGGGAGAGGGGCAGTAGGCGCGCGAATTCATTCGCGCGATGGTCTGGTGCATGGCCTGAATGAATGCGGACCTACGTTTTCGGCGCCCGTCGTTGACGTGAACCGGTCCCGCCCGCCACACTCTGCGCTTTGCCCGCGGTGAGCCCTCATGCCTGAAGTCCGCTTCGACTGCTTTTATCGTTATGCCGAGCTGACCTCTATCCTCCAGGCATTCGCGGCTGAGCATCCAACCTTGGTGGCGATGGAATCGATCGGCAAGAGCCATGAGGGCCGAGACATTTGGCTGCTGACGGTGACCAGTCTCGCGACCGGACCAGCCGCGGACAAGCCGGCGTTCTGGGTCGAAGGGAATGTGCATGCCACTGAAATCGCAGCCTCGGTGGCGAGCACGTATTTCCTCAACCACCTGGTCACACGCTATGGCAAGGATCCGGAGGTCACCCGCGCTCTGGACACGCGCGCATTTTATATCTGCCCGCGCGTCAACCCGGATGGGCCGGAATGGGCACTTGCCGAGAAACCGAAATTCGTGCGGTCGAGCACGCGGCCTTACCCTTACGACGAGGACGCGATCGAAGGCCTTACCGTCGAAGACATCGACGGCGACGGGCGCATCCTGCAGATGCGAGTCGTGGATCCGAACGGCTTGTGGAAGCCCCACCCGCAGGAGCCACGACTGCTGATTCGCCGCGAACCGGCGGAAGTCGGCGGCACCTACTTCCGGCTCCTGCCGGAGGGCACGATCCAGGACTATGACGGATTCACGTTAAAGGTTAGAAAGCATAAGCAAGGACTTGATTTAAATCGTAACTATCCGTCTCATTGGCGTCAGGAATTCGAGCAGCTCGGTGCCGGGCCGTATCCGACCTCGGAGCCCGAGGTCCGCGCTCTCGTGGCATTCCTCAGTTCGCATCTGAACATCTGCGGCGGGGTAAGTTTTCATACCTGGAGCGGCGTGCTGCTGCGACCATTCGACCACTCGCCCGATACCGACATGCCTGCCGAGGATCTGTGGACGTACCAGAAGATCGGCGCGAAGGGGACGGAGAGCACGGGCTATCCGGCGATCTCCGTGTATCACGAGTTCCGCTACCACCCCAAGCAGGTGATCGGCGGGACCTCAGACTGGCTCTACGATCACCTGGGCGCATTTGCGTGGGTGGTCGAGATCTGGAGCCCGATGCGGGAGGCGGGCATCGAGAGGTACCAGTACATCGAGTGGTTTCGAGATCACCCGATCGACGACGACCTCAAGCTGTTCCGCTGGAGTGAAGAAAAGGCGGGCGGTATCGCGCATATCGATTGGAAGCCCTTCGACCATCCGCAACTGGGCAAGGTCGAGATTGGCGGCTGGAATCGCCTGCATGCGTTCAGCAATCCGCCGCCACAGTTTCTGGAAAAGGAGGTCGCCCGGTTTCCGCAATGGCTCCTGTGGCAGGCACTGATCTCGCCGAAACTGGAATTGGTGGCGGCGCAATCCGAGGATCTGGGCCACGGCCACTGGCGCGTACGCCTCGTCGTGCAAAACACGGGCTGGCTACCGACGTACGTCAGCAAGCGCAGCCTCGAACGCAAGGTGGTCCGCGGCATCATGGTCGACATCGCGCTGCCCGAAGGCGCCGAGTTGCTGGCCGGGAAGCCGCGGGACGACGTCGGCCAACTCGAGGGCAAAGCGTACAAGCACACGGGGATTTCATTCTGGCCGGACTACCATGTCACCGACGACCGTGCGAAGATTGAATGGGTGGTGCGGGGGAGGGTGGGGGATCGCATCGCACTCACTGCCAGGCACGAGCGCGCAGGGGTGGTGCGCACCGAAGTCAAACTTGGCTGAGGTCTGGACATGGCTAAAGTCGTAGGGCTGGGAGGATTGTTTTTCCGTTCACCCGATCCCGAAAAGCTGCTGGCATGGTACGCACAGTGGCTGGGCATCGGCGACGGCAAGACGTCGATCGAGTTTCAACCCTCGGACATGCCGGCAAACGGCTTCGCTGTGTTCAGCCCGTTTCCTGCGGACACGGACTATTTCGCGCCATCGGAGCGCGAGTTCATGTTCAATCTCGTGGTCGACGACCTGGATGGCGTGCTCGGTCAGGTGCATCTGGGGGGAGGGCGAGTCGTCGGCGAAATCGAAGAACATGAATATGGACGGTTCGGATGGTTCATCGATCCGGACGGCAACAAGGTCGAGTTGTGGCAGCCGCCACTGCCTGGTCGCGTAGGGCGACCGTAATCAAGCCATTTGTTCGCACGCGTCAGTCGTCCCGTCGACTTTGCACCGCTGGGTGACCTGACCGCGGCCTTCGACTTTGCCAGCTGATTCCGCTCCCAAGGCCGCGGGCAAGCCGAACAGGCCCGGCTGGCGGGCGATCCCCACAAGTGTCTGGATGCTCGGCTTCGTATCGATGCTGATGGACATCTCATCCGAGTTGATCCACAGCCTGCTGCCGCTGTTCATGGTGACGGTACTCGGAACCAGCGTGTTCGCTGTGGGCATCATCGAAGGCATTGCCGAGGCCACCGCGCTCATCACCAAGGTCTTCTCCGGCTATCTGTCCGACTATTTTCGCAAACGCAAGCTGCTGGCGGTGATCGGCTATGGCCTTGCCGCGCTGACCAAGCCGATCTTTCCGCTGGCGAGTTCACTCGGGGCGATCGTCTTCGCGCGCTTTGTGGACCGGGTGGGGAAGGGCATCCGCGGCGCCCCTCGCGATGCGCTAATCGCCGACATCACGCCGTCAGAGCTTCGCGGTTCGGCCTACGGTCTGCGACAGTCGCTCGATACAGTGGGCGCTGTCGCCGGCCCCCTGCTTGCGATTGGCGCGATGCTCTGGTTCGCCGGCGATTTTCGCAGTGTGTTCTGGCTCGCGGTCATCCCGGCGTTCGCGGCACTTGCGTTACTGGTTTTCGGCGTGCGCGAGCCCGACGCTGCAACAGACAGCAAGCCGCGCGGACCCGGCATTGCCATAAGCGATATTCGGCGCCTCTCGTCGCGTTACTGGTGGGTCGTCGCGATCGCGGCGGTCATGACCCTGGCGCGTTTTTCCGAGGCGTTCCTCGTGCTGCGCGCGCAGCACGTGGGCATGGCGATCGCCTGGATTCCAGCGGTGATGGTCTTGATGAGTATCGTCTATGCGCTGGTTGCCTATCCAGCGGGTGTGCTTGCCGATCGCGGGCGTCAACGCACGCTGCTCTCGGCAGGCTTGCTGGCATTGATTGTCGCCGACGTGATCTTGGCGAGCGCCACATCGATCGCCCTCGTGCTCGCAGGCACCGCAGTGTGGGGTGTGCACATGGGGCTCACGCAAGGCGTGTTGGCCGCAATGGTCGCCGAGACCGCACCTGCCGAAATGTATGGCACGGCCTTTGGCCTGTTCAATTTGGTCTCCGGCATCGCGCTCCTGATTGCCAGCGCGTTGGCCGGCTGGTTGTGGGGCGCGTTCGGCCCCACGGCGACGTTCTACGTCGGCGCGGCGTTTACTGGCATTGCATTGCTTGGCCTGCTGTTGCGCGGACTCGGTAGCGACAGAGCAGTGGGTACCTGATCGAAGAAGGGCTCAGGATTGCGTGATCACCGCAACGTTCGCGCGGTCGCTGGCAATGCGTCCATCGACGAGTTCGATGATCCGATCGCAGCGCTGCGCTAGCCGGGTGTCGTGCGTGACGATCAGGAATGCGGTGCCGCGTTCGCGGTTGAACTTGCGCATCAAGGCAAAGATGTCATCGGCCGCATGGGTGTCGAGATTGCCAGTGGGTTCGTCGGCGAGCACGAGCGGCGAGCCGAGCGCCAGCGCCCGCGCAATGGCCACCCGCTGCTGCTGGCCACCGGACAGCTTGCGTGGCAAGTAGTCGAGGCGATCGGCCAGTCCGACGTCGCGCAACAGGTCGCGCGCACTCTCACGTTGCGATGGGGTGGGTGGGCCGACGGCGATCAGTCGCGGCAGGAGGACGTTTTCGGTCGCGGTAAAAGCGGGCAACAGGTGGTGGAACTGGAATACGAAACCGATGGCGTTGCCGCGCATGGCAGTGAGCTTCTCGTCGGCGAGCGCAGCGGTCTGCTGCCCGACGATTGTGTACGACCCGCCGGTGGGCGGCTCCAGCAACCCGATCAGGTTCAGCAGCGTGGATTTGCCCGATCCAGAGGGTCCGATCAACGCCGCGAACTCGCCCGCGCGGAGCACGAGGTCGATGCCGTGCAGCACCTCGACCTCGACCTCGGTCCCCGTGCCATAACTCTTGCGGATACCCAAGAGTTCGATCAGCGGCGTGGTCATGGTCACATCCGGATCGCCTGAGCGGGATCGAGCGCGGCGGCGCGTTGCGCCGGCGCAACGGCCGCCAGCACGCCGCAGACCATCGCTCCGACGATGGCAATCGCGAACAGTTCGGGCCCGATCACGAGGTCGAACAGCGGCGTACCATCGGCGTTGCGTGCCAGCTTCAGGAACACGACGATCATCGTCGCAGCCATGACGCAGCCGATCAATGAGCCGATCAATGCCACCATCGCGCCCTGAAGCAGGAAGATGCGGCGCACCTTGGCCCGCGGCGCGCCCATCGCGCGGAGAATGCCGATCTCGCGGCGCTTCTGTACCACGGATACCACCAGCACGCTGGCGATGCCGAGGACCACGATGGCGACGACGAACAGCCGGATCATCCGGGTGGTAATCGTCTGGGCATTGATCGCCGCCAGCAGTTGCGCATTCGTCTGCATCCAGGATTCGACGGACAGTCCTGTCGTGGCAGCCAGCTTTTTCGCGATCGCCTCAGCGTCGAAAAGGTCGGTGACCGTGAGGTCGAGCTGCGATACGCCACCGGGAAGCTGTAGCAGGCTCTGGCCGGTGCGCAGGCCGACATAGACCGTGCGCCGGTTGAGCTCGCGTACGCCCAGATCGACGATGCCCGTAACTGTGAAGGTGTCGCCGGTGACGATTTCATTCTCCGCCGTGATCAGCCTGACGCGATCGCCCACGCCGATGCCGAGGTCCAGCGCGAGATCGCGTCCAAGTACCGCCTCGCCCGGCTGCACGCGGAATTCGCCGCCGACCAGCTTGTCGCCGATTGCGACGATGCGGTTGTATCGGACCGGATCGATGCCGATGATCGCGATCGACTTGCTGGCATCCCCGCGCACCGCGAAGCCAGGTCCACTCACCATGGGCGACACGTTCACGACGCCGGGTGTGCGCGCGAGTTCGGCCTCCAGCGGTTGCCATTGATCGATGGAGCGCAGGCGCTGGGCGCGTGCCTCGATCTTCGGCATCGACGTCACTCCGGGCGGCGCGGCCCGTAGCACCTGCGCCACTTCTTCCGTCGGCCGCACCACGATGTGGGCCTGGGTGCCTAGTGTGCGGCGTATGGTGTTGGCCTGCAGTCCATTGACCAGCGCAGTGATGAAGATGAAGACGGCCACGCCGGCCGCTACGCCGCCGACGATAAGCGCAGTCTGGAAACGGCCCTCGCGCAGGAACCGCACGGCGACCACCCACTCGAAGGGCATGGCGCAGGTGCCGGCGGTTACCGCGCGCGGACGCGCTGACCGGGTTCGATGCCCGGCGTCAGGATGACTTCGTCGCCCGCGGCAACGCCGCCGAGGATCTCGGTGCGGGCAGGGGTGCGGGCGCCCAGGCGAATGGCGACGCGGTCCGCGTGGCCATCGCGCATCACCAGCACCCACGGCTCGGGCAATCCCGCATCGCGCACTGCGCCCGCCGGCACCACCGTGGCACTGGCTTTGTCGGCCACGCCCACGTCAATCGAAACGGTCATGTCGGCGCGCAGGAACGAGGGGGGCGAGGCGACGCCGAACTTGGCCTCGACGGTGCCGCGCTGGGCATCGACACCGGGCGAGAGATAGTCGAGCGTGGCATGGAAGCGCTGGCCCGGAAATGCGTCCGCTGCGGCAATGGCCACCTGCCCGATTTTCACCAGTGCCAGATTCTTTTCGTCTATGAGCGCCGTCAGCCGGGTCGGTCCGTCCTGCGCCAGAATCATCAGGCGCTTGCCCGGCTGCACGATATCGCCGGGTTCGACGGTGCGATCGAGGAGGGTGCCATCGCCGGGTGCGAGAATACGCGTCTGCGCGAGTTTGGCGGCAGCGGCCTCGCGGACGGCGCGCGCCTGCAGCAACTGGTGCTCGAGCAGCCGGCGCTCGACGCCCGTCGGGCTGTTGCCGCTCGCGGTGGATCGCGCGGACTCGAGCTGGCTCCTGGCGATGACCACGCCGCGGCGTGATTCCTCCACCCGCGCTTCCCCGATGAAACCCTGCTTGAAAAGCTGCTCCTGCCGTGACGCATCACGCTCCGCGACACGATATGTGGCTTCCGCCTGGGCAAGCAGTTCCCCGGCGTTCGGCGCCGCCATGTCACGCCATTGCTGGATGCGGGTCTGTGCTGCGGCTTCGGCGGCGCGTGCCTGCGCCAGCGCGGCCGCCAATTCGGCTTGCTCGAGTTCGATCAGCGGCGCTCCCGCCTTGACGTGATCGCCTTCGTCGGCAGCGACCCGCTGGACGCGACCGGTGATCGCGGCGCCGATGTCGGACTTCGCCGGCGCCAGTACGCGACCGCTGACCACCACCGATTGGGTGATCCGTGTCGTTTCCACGCGTGCGACATCCACCGGAGTGGCGCGAGTGAAAATGAACGTGAGTGCAGCCGCACCCAGGAGCGCAAGGGTGATTGCGACAACGACCGCAAACGAGGGGCGGAATGCAGGCATGGGGCGGGCTATTGTGCCAACTCTGGCCTAGGTGGTGCCAGCCCGGGCAGCCGGCCAGCGATGGCGTGATCCGTCAATGGACGGATATTCTAGGTGCGCGGTACGACCAGAACGTTGAGCACGCGCAAGTGCGGCGTAATTTCCACCCCAGCCATCGCTCCCGCTCCGCATGCGGCGGAAGCATGCCGGTCCGGACACCGCTTCAGAAGGTGCCGCGCAGTGTGAGCCCGACAGCCGGCGCCGTCTTGAATTCGTCGTTGGTCACGTCGTTGCCAAACTCGTTCTTCACCGTCAGCTTGCCGCCGGTCAGGGCAGCCGCGTAGAAGTCGAGATGCACTCGCGGCGTGAAACGGTAGCTGACACGAAGGAAAACCGGCACGTAACTGACCTGGCCGATGCCATTGCTGACCGGACCGTCCCGATCGAGACGATACAAGAACGAACGGTAGGAGCCGCCCACGCCAATTTCCGTCGCGTCATTGATCGCGTACGTGAGTTCCAGTCCCGCGCCGCCGGCCGGGCCGGCCTGCAGCGGATTCTTGAGCGACCACTTGTCGTCGATCTTCCAGTCGATTACCGGGAAGGCGAGGAAACGATTGCGATAGATTTGCCGGAATGCGGCAACGCCCAGACCCAGGCGCAGGCCCGGCGAGAAGGTCTTCGCGGCCGAAAGCACGGCTCCATACGTCACTGCATCGCCCGCACTTGCACCGCTCTCGTAATCCCACTCGACCGACGGCGCGACCAGTATTTGCCAGTCCTGGTCCGGTGCATAGAGCAGCGTGGCGCCAATTTGAGGTCGGTTGAGGCTGCTCCACGGCGCTTGTCCACCGAATGCCGCGGGATTGTCGAAGTGCCAACTCTCGTAGGCGTAGCTTAGCGACAGGCCGGCCGCGATCTGCGGGGTAAATTGCCGCAGCACGCTCCCGGAGGCAAGCACCCCAGCCCAGTGAAAGCTGCCACCCCGGTCGAAATCGGTATCGAATTGCGCGATGCCGGAAATGGCCGCGCTGCTCACAGTGGTGCCCGGAGGCAGCCCCTGGGCCGTGAGCGCCGGCGCGGCGATTGCAGCGGCCACACACAACATGTGGCCACTGGATATGCGAATGCGGTGCATGAGATCCATGTGCTGGAGAGTAGTCGGGCCGTCGATCCGTCGTCAACATCGGTGCATGAGGATCGCGCTCTGTGGACATTTTGTTCATTCACTGGTGGGCGGCGTACTTCTGGCCTCGGGTGGCTGCAAGCCGCAAGGGCGCGCACGTCAGTCAGCCGATATTACGCATAATGTATATTATGTAAAGTAATGTAAATTCGCCAGCGGCTTTCCAAACGCAAGTCGCGTTCAAGGCGCACGGCATCCGGTCATACACTATCGGCGATCCGGACCTACTGGCGCGTGTGTGCAAAGAGCATGCGCAGATGATCAGACTGATGCATGGCACCAACCGCGAAGCGCTGGTCAAGTCGATCTCGGAACACAAGGAGCCCGCGAAGCTCGCCTATATCCAGGCCTCGCGCCGGATGGAGCCCGGCATGGAGACAGGTCTGGCGGGAAGGTCGAAACCCGCACCGTCCGCGCGTGCTGGGGAAAAACGAAGTTCAGCTTCAGCGCCGGGCCTGGTGAGAAAATCGAGATCGCCCGCGTCATCGATCTGAGCCACCTGCCAGTGCGGGCAACCAGCGCTGACCGGCGTACACTGGCCCGATGCCTAGTGCCGATCCATCCTGGGAGAAACGGATCGCCGACCTCTGGTTGTCGATCGACGACCACGATCCGGAAGCGTTCGTCGCCCGCATCGAAAGCCTGGTCGCCGAACTGCCCGCCGGGAGCGCAATCGGACTGTTCGAGCGTGGCGCGGCCCAAGATTCCACCGGACATCCGGATCGGGCGGTCGCGCTATACCGGTCGGCGCTAGACGCGGGTTTGATCGGCCAGCGTCGTCGACGGGCCGCCATCCAGCTGGCGAGCTCGCTGCGCAACCTCGGCAATGCCGCGGAAGCCGCCGCCTTGTTGACCGTGGAACTCCACTGCACGACCGACGACCTGGATGGCGCTGTACGTGCGTTTCTGGCCCTTGCGCTGGTCGATCTGGGTCGCGAACGAGAAGCTGTCGCCTTGAGTCTCACCGCCCTGGCGCACTACCTGCCCCGATACAATCGTTCCCTCGCCCGTTACGCCCAACAACTCTCCGCCGATGCGGCGTAGCGGCATGCGCGACCGCTGAAACATGTTTAGTATTGGGGTGCAAGTTGACGTAGTACATTCCAGCGATCGTCGCCCGCGACGTGTAACCACGAGACAACCGTGAGCGTCACCATCAAGCTCAATGGGCAGCTGCGCACGGCGTCAGGCGCCGCGCCGGATACGCCACTGTTGTACATCCTGCGCAATGACTTTGCGCTCAATGGCGCCAAGTACGGATGTGGCGCAGCACAGTGTGGCGCCTGCACCGTGCTCGTCGATGGCAAGCCGATCCGTTCGTGCATCACGCCCGCGTCGGCCGTCGCAGGCCGTTCGGTGACGACGCTTGAGGGCCTCGGTACCAAGGACCGGCTGCACGCGTTGCAAAAAGCGTTCATCGAAGAGCAGGCGGCGCAGTGTGGCTATTGCATAGCCGGCATGATCATGTCTGCGGCGGCATTGCTGGATACCAACAAGCATCCCACTGAAGGCGAAATCCGCGCGGCGCTGTCCGGAAATCTGTGCCGCTGCGGCACACACGGGCGCATCATCCGTGCGATACAGCGCGCCGCCGGGGAAATGGCATGACGCTTCCATCCATGGTGGATAGCTCGCGACGGCGATTCCTGAAGCACGGCACAGCAATCGTTGTCGGGTTCTCGCTGTTACGTGCTACTGAGGCCTCCGCGCAACAGCCAGCGCCGGCGCCCGCCCTGCCCGGCAGCCTGCAAAGCAATCGCATGCTCGATGGCTGGATTGCCATCAACGCCAATGGGACCGTAACGGTGTTTACGGGCAAAGTCGAGCTGGGCCAGGGCATCGTCACTGCACTCGCACAAATCGTCGCCGACGAGCTGGACGTCGACTACGCACGGATCGAAATGGTTTCGGGCGATACCGATCGAACGCCCAACGAAGGCGTCACCGCCGGTAGTCTGTCCGTGCAGGATAGCGGTACAGCGCTTCGTTTTGCCGCTGCCGAGGCGCGTGACATCCTGATGCGCGCCACCGCCGCGAAGTTGAATGTGCCACTGACTGAACTCAAAGTCGACGACGGTACCGTGAGCAGTGCATCCGGTGCCCGCGCGACCTATTGGGACTTTGCAAGTGACGGCCTGTTGAAACGCGAAGCCTCGGCGAAGACGCGTCCGAAGCCTTCGGCGCAGCACCAGGTCATCGGCCGCGACGTCCAGCGCCGCGACATTCCGGCCAAGGTCACCGGTGGCGAAGCCTACGTACAGGATATGCGCCTGCCCAACATGGTATTCGGCCGCGCGGTGCGCCCGCCGTCGCCGGGGGCCCACTTGCTCTCGGTCGGCGACGCGGCGGCGCGGCGCATGCCAGGCGTCGTTGCGGTCGTGCGTGACGGCGACTTTCTCGCGGTTGCGGCGCTGCGCGAAGAACAGGCGATCGCGGCGATGAATGCACTGCGCAAGTCCGCGAAATGGAAAGAGGAGGCGCGACTGCCGCCTTCCGGCGCGGCACTGTTCGAACACATGAGAAGCCAGCGGTCGCAGGATACCGTGGTCGGTGAAAAATCCGACAGTGCGATCGCCGCCACCGGTGTCAAAAAGCTCGAAGCGCAATTTACGCGCCCGTTTCAATCGCACGGTTCGATCGGACCGTCGTGCGCCGTGGCGCAGTGGCAGGATGGACGCCTGCGTGTCTGGAGCCATACGCAAGGGGTCTTTCCGCTGCGCGGCGATCTGGCGAAAGCGCTGCGCATCCCGGTGAAGGACATCGTCGTGACGCACCGCGAAGGCTCCGGTTGCTACGGGCAAAACGGTGCCGACGACGTGGCGCTCGACGCCGCCCTGCTGGCGCGTTCGTTGCCGGGCCGCCCGGTGAAGCTGCAGTGGATGCGAGAGGATGAATTCGCCTGGGAGCCCTACGGCTCTGCGATGGCCATCAATCTGCGCGTCGCGCTCGATGCCAATGGCAAAATTGTCGACTGGCAACATGAACTCTGGAGTCATACCCACAGTACGCGACCGGGCGACGCGGATGGTTGCAATCTGCTCGCCGCCTGGTACCTGCAGGACCCGCTGAACCCGGGACCGGCGCGCAATATTCCGCAGCCGGCGGGTGGTGGCGATCGCAATGCCATCCCGCTGTATGTTTTCCCGCAACAAAAGACGATCAACCACCTTCTGCCGGACATGCCGGTGCGTGTTTCGGCGCTGCGTACGCTCGGCGCCTATGCGAACGTGTTCGCGATCGAATCGTTCATGGACGAAGCCGCGGCATTGGCCGGGACGGACCCGGTCGAGTTCCGGCTCAAACACCTCGACGATCCGCGTGCCAAGGCGGTAATCGAAACCGTCGCCACCAATGCAGGTTGGCAGCCCGCAGCCAAAGGCGACGGTCGGCGCGGACGCGGGATCGGCTTCGCCAAGTACAAGAATCTCGCGGTCTATTGCGCGGTGATCGTCGACATCGCGGTCGATCCTGCCAGCGGCGTCGTGCGCGTCGAGCGGGCGGTGGCCGCTGCCGATGCCGGACTCATCATCAACCCGAACGGATTTCGCAATCAGATCGAGGGCGGCATCATCCAGTCCTCCAGCTGGACGCTGCGCGAGGCGATCCAATTCGACCGCACACGGATGCTGACGCGGTCGTGGACCGAATACCCGATCCTGCGGTTCCCCGATGTTCCGGTGGTTGACGTCGCACTCATCAATCGCCCGGACGAGCGCTCGCTGGGTGTCGGCGAAGGCGCGCAGGGTCCTGCCGCCGCGGCAATTGGCAACGCCTTCTTCAACGCCACGGGTCGCCGGATTCGCGACTTGCCCCTGACGCCGGATCGGGTCAAGGCCGCCCTCGCCTAGCGGCGCGAGCCCTGCGCTAGCCCGCAGGCGCAAAAACGCGCAGCCGGTGCCCATCCGGGTCCAGGGCCACGAAGGTGTGGCCGAAATCCATCGCAGTTGGCGTTTGCGCCATACGCAGCCCTCGGTCCGCCCATTCACGATACTTGGCGTCCACCGCGTTACGGTCCGCAACCGAGAATGCAATCTCACTTGAGCCCGGCAATGCGACTGCTTCCGGCGCCACGGCATGGCGCGACCACAGGCCCAGCACCACGCCCGAATCGAGCGCGAACATGGCAAAAGTCGGCGAAGCTTCGATTGGTGTCTTCGCTAGAAGGTTGCTATAAAAATCAGTACTTGACGGTGGATTATTGACGTAGAGGATGATGAAATTCGGGTCGGACATGGCTTGGCTCCTGATGGGCGCTTGAATGCGCCCAAACAGAATAGGCCGAGGGCGTGTCAATTTCTGTCAGCAGTTTTTGGCTCTACTGCGGAGGGATGCCTTCGGATTCGCGCCATTCCCGCAACATCACTTCGCGTCGGCGCGGGTAGCGCTCATCGGTCAGCGCCAATGCAGCAATACGGTCCGCCCTGAAGTGTCGGTACGCCTGGCGCGATTCGCACCAGGCAACGACCACCCGCGCCCGATCGAAAAATGCGAGCGCGATCGGCCAGATCGTGCGCTTGGTCGCGGCCTGCTTCAGATCAACATAGTCGACGACGAGTTTGCGCTCCATCCGGATACCCTGGCGGATGACTGCCAGGCCGGACTCCCCTGCCGCGACAGGCTCGCCGGGACCGACCAGTAACGCTGTCACGTCCAGGTCGTGGCGGAGATCGGGCGGCAGCACCGCGGCGATCTTGGCGAGCGCGTTGTGAGCTGCACGCTGCAGGGGTTCATCGGTCCGGTCCGCCACCCAGCGCGAGCCCAGAACCAGCGCTGCAATCTCCTCTTCCGAGAACATGAGCGGCGGCAGCATGAATCCCGGGCGAAGGACGTAGCCGATTCCGGCCTCGCCTTCGATACCCGCACCCTGAGCCTGCAAACTGGCGATATCGCGATATAGCGTTCGCAGACTGATCTTGAGCTCGGCAGCCAGGATGGCCCCGCTTACCGGCCGTCGATGGCGGCGCAGAATCTGGATCAGCTCAAGCAGTCGCTCTGCGCGTGACATCGTGTGGGTCTCAGTAGGACGCGCCGGAACCAAGCCCCGACATCATGCCATGAAGTGGCAGCATGCGCGCCAAGCATGACGGACAAGAAACTGCTGTTATTTATTTCATAACAAATAATTAGGCGCTCATTGAAATCTGATTGTCGTACTACAATCAGGTGAGAAATTGCCCAATTCGGCGGGATTTTTCGGGTCCGACAAGTCGACGCTACACCGCGAAACCGTCACTCGGAATCTCCGGTGTCTTGCCCGCAATCGTGTCGCTCACCACCTTGCCGCTCGCAAGCGCGAGGGTCCAGCCGAGTGCGCCCTGCCCGCAGTTCAGATACAGGTTCGCGATGTGGGTCGCGCCCAATAACGGGGTCCCTTTCGGCGTGGCGGGACGCAATCCGCACCAGGGCTGCATTTCCGCAAGCGGCCGCGAGTAGTCGGTCGCATGCGGAAAGGTTTGCCTGACCTCGGCGACCAATTGGGTCAGCCGCACAGGATCGGCAAGCGTTGAATGCCCGGCGATATCGGCCATCCCCGCAACCCGCAACTGCGGGCCCTCCGGCCCTTGCAGCGGCGCATAGACGACCTTGCGCTTGAAGTCGGTGATGCTGGCAATCGGCGCGGAACCACTTACCGGCAACGTAAGACTGTAGCCTTTGAGCGGATACACGGGCACGCGAATGCCCAGCGGATGCGTCAACCATGGGGCTTGCGCACCGAGCGCGACGACGAACACGTCGCCATCGATGCCGCCTGCATCGGTGTCGACATGAGTGATCCGTCCGGCCTCGCGGTGAAGGGCACGGATTTCGGTCCCCAGTGCGAACCTCACCCCAAATTGCATCAGTCGCCGCTCGAGACCAACACAGAAGCGGTAGCAATCCCCGACTTCCTCGCTGCGGGTGTGGATGCCACCGACCAGGCGCGTCCCAAGGCGCGATCCAGGATCCGCTAGCGCGGGCTCCAGTCGGAGGCACGCCTCGCGCTCCAGCGCGTCCTGCTCGCACCCAAGCGACCGTTGGTAGTCGACCAGCCGTCGCGCGCTGTCGAAGCCTTCTGCATTCGAGAAGACGACCAGCTTGCCATTGGTGGCATGGCCGAATTCAATCTGCTCCTTCGCGATGAACGCATGCATCAGGCGCCGGCTGTAAAACGACAAGGCAAGCAATCGACGCGTCGTCAGGTCGCTTTGCGTCCGGTTGCACGCGAGCACGAATTCCAGGAGCCAGCGCCACTGGTCGGGATCCAGCTTCGGGTAGAAGCGCAGCGGCGAGTCACGCCGCAGCAGCCACGGCGGGATCTTGGGCAGCACCCCGGGCCCGGCGAGCGGTGCCACATAGCTGTAAGAGAGCTGCGCGCCGTTGGCGAAGCTGGTTTCCAGTGCGACGCCGTCATTGCGATCGACAACCGTGACGCGATGTCCGTCCCGCGCCAGGTAATAAGCGGTGGTAAGACCAACGACACCGGCACCAAGAACGACGACGTGCATCGTGCCCGGCTACACTGGAAAGCCGTCGATGCAGACGATGGCCATCTGCTCGAGCACGGTGTCGCTCTCGCCCAGCGGCGGCACGAGTTCGATCGCCAACCCGGCGTGGCGCGCGGCGGCCCGCTCGACCAACTCTGGCAGATCGCGGCGGACGTGCCCACCCTGCCCCAGAAACACGGGTACGACCCGCAGTCGCCGGCAACCTGCAGCCACCATCTGGTCAACCGCCACGCCAAGATCCGGTGCCATCAGCTCCAAATAGGCCAAAGCCACCGGCAACCCGGGCCGGATTGCCTGAACCTTGGCGCGAAGCCGTTCGAACGGCTCGGCCCACCGGGGATCCCGGGCCCCATGCGCAAACAGGATCAAGCCATGGTTCAAGGCTTTGGTTGTCCTATATAGCGCATGGCTATCAGTTCATCGCCAGCCATTCCTTCTCCGAATATAGACCCGCCGGTAACCTTGCGCCATGTACCGCTACGACCAATACGACCAACGCTTCGTCGACGAGCGCGTCGCCCAGTTCCGCGATCAGACGAGGCGATTTCTCGCGGGCGAGCTGACCGAGGACGAGTTTCGGCCATTACGCCTGCAAAACGGCCTCTACATCCAGCGCTATGCGCCGATGCTGCGTATTGCCGTGCCGTACGGACTGCTGTCGTCGACCCAATTGCGCACGCTCGCGCACATCGGCAGGAAGTATGACAGAGGCTATGGCCACTTCACCACGCGGCAGAACATCCAGTTCAACTGGCCGCGACTCGAAGACGTGCCAGACATCCTGGCCGAGCTGGCGCGTGTCGAGATGCACGCCATCCAGACCAGCGGCAATTGCATCCGCAACATCACCAGCGACCATTTTGCCGGTATCGCAGGCGATGAATTGCTCGACCCACGCCCCTATTGCGAGCTGTTCCGGCAGTGGTCGACCTTCCATCCCGAGTTCGCGTATCTGCCACGCAAGTTCAAGATCGCCGTATCGGGTTCGACCATCGACCGTGCCGCCACGCTGGTGCACGACATCGGTGTCCATGCCGTGCGCAACGATGCGGGCGAAGTCGGTTTTCGCGTGCTGGTCGGCGGTGGCCTTGGCCGCACACCGATCGTTGGCCATGTCATCCGCGAATTCGTCCCTCGTGCCGAGGTACTCAACTATTTCGACGCGATCATGCGCGTCTACAACCGCTTCGGGCGCCGCGACAACAAGTACAAGGCGCGGATCAAGATCCTGGTCAAGGAAATGACGCTCGACGTGTTTCGCGGCCATGTCGAGGCTGACTGGGAGCGTCTCAAAGGCGGTCCCCAGACGGTGACGGACGCGGAGATCGCGCGGCTTGCGTCCTTCTTCGACGAGCCTGCGTACGAGAAACTTCCCGGTGATGACGCCGGGTTCCGCTCGGCCGTGGCCGACAATCGCGGGTTCGCCAACTGGGTCAAGCGCAATGTCTTTCCGCACAAGGTCCCCGGATACGCGGCGGTGACGCTGTCGTTGAAAAAGACCGGCGTCCCACCCGGCGACGCGACGTCCGATCAGATGGACGCGGTCGCCGACCTGGCCGATGCGTACACCTTCGGCGAATTGCGCGTATCGCACGAGCAGAACCTGATCTTCTCCGACGTCCGGCAGGAAGCGCTGCTGGCACTCTGGGGCGAACTGAAGGAACTCGGATTCGCCACGCCGAATATCGGGCTGCTGACCGATATCATCTGCTGCCCGGGCGGCGACTTCTGCTCGCTCGCGAATGCCAAGTCGATCCCGATCGCCGAAGCGATCCAGCGTCGCTTCGACGATTTGGACTATCTGTACGACCTCGGCGACATCGCGCTCAACATCTCCGGTTGCATGAACGCCTGCGGCCATCATCACGTCGGCAACATCGGCGTGCTCGGCGTCGATAAGAGTGGTGAAGAGTGGTACCAGGTCTCCATCGGCGGTGACCAGGGCATGAAAGCGTCGCTCGGCAAAGTGATCGGCCCATCCTTCGCCGCCAAGGAAATGCCCGATGTCGTCGAGCGACTGGTCGACGTGTACGTCGAGCGCCGCCACGAAGACGAGCGCTTCATCGACACGGTGCGCCGGCTCGGCATCGATCCCTTCAAGGAGCGTGTCTATGCCTCAGCTCATTAAGGATCGCGCGATCGTGGATGATCGCTGGACACTGCTCCGCGATGCTGAGCAGTTTGCGACCGTTCCCGCGGACGCATTGGTGATCGTCCCACTCGCCTACTGGCAAGACCAGCGTGACGCATTGTCTGCGCGAGGCAACGTCGGTGTCTGGCTTGCGCCAAAGGATGATCCCACAGCGCTCGCGGATGTTGTCGACCAACTGCCACTGATCGCGGTCGATTTTCCGCAATTCACCGACGGCCGGGGCTATTCCACAGGCCGGCTGCTGCGCGAAAAGTTTGGTTTCAAGGGTGAATTGCGCGCGATCGGCGACATCCTGCGCGACCAGCTCTTCTACCTGTATGCGTGCGGCTTCAATGCGTTTGCCGTGCGCGCGGATCGGAATCTCACCGATGCGCTCAAAGGCCTGGTCGATTTCAGCGACAATTATCAATCGACCGTCGAGCAGCCGGTGCCGCTGTTCCGCCGGCGCGACAAGCGCGTCAGTGGAGCGACCCCGCTATGAATGCCGCGCTGACGCTCGAGCTCCAGAGCGAAGCGGTGCTCGCCGTGCTCCATCGGATCTCGTCGCGCCACGCGTCACCGGCACTTGCCAGCAGCTTCGGCGCGGAAGACATGGTCTTGACCGATCTGATCGCGCGTCATGCGCTGCCGATCCGGATTTTCACGCTGGACACCGGACGCCTTCCGGCCGAGACCTATACCTTGATCGATCGCGTGCGTGAACACTATCAGCTGCCGATCGACGTGTTCTATCCCGATCATCATGCACTGGAAGCTTTCGTGCGCGAGCATGGCGCCAACGCGTTCTATCGCAGTGTCGAAATGCGCAAGCATTGCTGCGCCATCCGCAAGACCGCGCCGCTCGGGCGCGCCCTGTCGGGAAGCGGCGCGTGGATCACCGGCTTGCGTCGTGCGCAGTCGATGACGCGCACCGACCTGCCCGTCGAGGAATTCGACCAGTCGCACGGCTTGTGGAAATTCAATCCGCTCGCCAACTGGAGCGACGCCGACGTCTGGCAGTACGTGCGCGCGCACGGCGTTCCGTACAGCCCCCTGCATGACCGCGGGTATCCGAGCATCGGCTGCGCGCCGTGCACACGCGCGATCGAACCCGGCGAGGACATTCGTGCCGGACGCTGGTGGTGGGAGCAGCCGGAGCACAAGGAATGCGGCATTCACCGTCGCCCGCTGGGGATTGCCGTACGAGTCGAGGCAACGAAGGAACAAGCATGACTGACGCCGCATTTCTCGAGCCGGAACTGTACGTCGGCTCATCTGACGCATTGTTGAACGAACGGCCACGCGCGCATCAGGATGCGCAGCGTGCAGCCGACACCGACCATCTGAGCTGGCTCGAATCCGAGGCAATTCACATCCTGCGCGAGGTCGCAGGACAATCCCGCACCCCTGCGCTGTTGTTCTCGGGCGGCAAGGATTCTCTGGTCCTGCTGCGACTGGCCGAAAAGGCCTTCCGACCCTGGGCGTTTCCGTTTCCGCTGCTGCACATCGATACCGGCCACAATTTCCCGGAAGTCATCGCGTTCCGCGACTATCGCGCGGCGCAGCTCGGTGAGCGCCTGATCGTGCGCTCGGTCGAGGATTCGATCGCCAGCGGGCGGGTCGTCCTGCGTCATCCGGACGAAAGCCGCAATCGCCACCAGTCGGTCACCCTGCTCGATGCGATTGCCGAGTTTGGATTCGACGCCTGCATCGGCGGCGCGCGCCGCGACGAGGAAAAGGCGCGGGCGAAGGAGCGCATCTTTTCGTTCCGCGACAGCTTCGGACAATGGGATCCGCGCAACCAGCGCCCTGAACTCTGGAACCTGTACAACGCCCGCGTACATGCTGGAGAGAACGTCCGCGTGTTCCCGATCAGCAACTGGACCGAACTCGATATCTGGCAATACATCGCACGCGAGCAACTCGAAGTGCCGTCCATTTATCTGGCGCATCGTCGCGCGGTCGTTCGTCGCGGCGGCGCGCTGGTTCCGGTGACCGATCTGACACCGCCGCGCGAGGGCGAGACGGTGCTCGACGTCTCGGTTCGTTTCCGGACCGTCGGCGATATCACCTGCACCGCGCCGGTCGCGTCGGACGCGGCGACCTTCGACGCGATCATTGCCGAGACTGCAGGAGCGACGATCACCGAGCGCGGCGCGACGCGCCTCGACGACCAGACCAACGATGCCTCGATGGAACTGCGCAAGAAGGAAGGCTATTTCTGATGTCAGTCATGGAGAAAATAGACGTGCTCGACCACGGCGTGCTGCGCTTGCTCACCGCTGGCAGCGTGGACGACGGCAAAAGTACGCTGATCGGCCGCCTGCTGTACGACACGCAGGCCATCCTCGCCGACCAGCTGGCCGCAATCGAACGCACGTCGCAGCGACGCGGCCAGACGCTCGACCTCTCCCTGCTTACCGACGGGCTCACCGCGGAACGGGAACAAGGCATCACGATCGATGTCGCTTATCGCTACTTCGCCACCGCACTGCGCAAATTCATCATCGCCGATGCGCCCGGTCACGAGCAGTACACGCGTAACATGGTCACCGCAGCGAGCACCGCGCACCTGGCAATCCTGCTGGTCGATGCGCGCCATGGCATCGTGACGCAAACGCGCCGGCACGCAACGCTGGCCCATTTGCTCGGCATTCAGCACCTCGTCGTCGCAGTCAACAAGATGGATCTCGTCGGCTACGCGCAACCGGTATTCGATGGCATCGTGCGCGATTTCAACGACTTTGCCCAACGCTCGGGGATCGGCGCGGCGCGATTCGTGCCTCTGTCGGCTCTGGCAGGCGACATGATCGTCGATCGTGGATCGAATCTTGATTGGTACGATGGACCGACGCTGCTGCAGATTCTGGAAACGGTTGAGGTCGCGCAAACGCTGACCGATGCGCCATTCCGGTTCCCGGTGCAGTACGTGGCACGTCCAATGAACGGCGAGACTCGAGGCTATATGGGCCGCATCGAGTCGGGGTCGATCGAAGTCGGCGACCGCGTCACTGCCTTGCCTTCCGGCCGAACGACACGTGTGCGTGAGATCCGCGGCTCCGATGGAATGCAGCAGAGTGCCGGGCTGCATGCCGGCGTCACGCTGGCACTCGACGACGAGCTCGACATCGGTCGCGGGGACATGCTGGTGCGCGAATATTCAACACCCAGAACCACGACCGAGGTCGACGCGACGGTGTGCTGGTTATCCGACACCGCATTCGATCCCCGGCGCAAATATCTGCTGCGACACACGACGCGCGAAGTCCGGGCGAGGATCGATCGCATCGACTTTCGCTGGAACGTGTCGACACAGCAACACGAGCCCGCGCTGGAAACGCTGGCCATGAACGACATCGGCAGTGTCGGCTTGAAGCTTTCACAACCAGTGTTTGCCGACCGCTACGTCGACAACCGGGCGACCGGCAGTTTCATTCTCATCGACGAGTTGAGCAACAATACCGTCGCCGCGGGACTTATTTCATGAGCGCGCAGGGCAAAAACGCCCCCATGAGCCACGGGACCGTCTATCTCGTGGGCGCCGGACCGGGCGCACCGGATCTGCTGACGCTGCGTGCGGCGCGCCTGCTGGAGCGTGCCGATATCGTGTTCCACGATGCGCTGGTGCATCCGGGTACCATCGCCCTGGCCGAGCACGCTGAGAAAATTGCCGTCGGCAAGCGCTGCGGCAAGCACTCGACGGCGCAGAAATTCATCAACAAGCGCCTCGTCGATGCGGCCGCCAAATATCGCGTGGTGGTTCGACTCAAGGGTGGCGACCCGATGCTGTTTGGCCGGGCGCAAGAGGAAATTGCCGCGCTGGAAGCGGCTGGCATCGCCTACGAAATTGTTCCGGGCGTTACGGCGGCACTCGCGGCCAGCGCCGAGCTTGGCATCTCGCTCACGCAACGCGGTGTTGCACGCACCGTGACGTTCGTCACGCCGCGCGTGGGTGCGGGTGAGGAGGCGAGCAACTGGGTGGCGAGCGTGCTGGCCGCCGACACGGCAGCGATCTACATGGGCGCTGGTCAGGCGCAAGCCATCACCGACGCCCTGCAGGCTGCGGGAATGCCGGGCGCGACGCCTGTTGCGATCGTCGAAAACGCGTCGCTGGCCAATGCACGCATGCAGTTCGCCACGCTCGCGCAATTGCCGGCGATGGAAGCGCAACAGTTCACCGGACCAACACTGATTCTGTTGGGACCACAGTATCGCCTTGCTGCCATCGCGGTCGCCGATGTCGATGCCGAGCGGTGTCGAGCCTTACTCCAGGCGGGCGCCGGCTGAGTTAACCGGCATGCCCCAATTCAAGGCCGCCGCGTGCGGCCTTTGCTGGCACCCATATATCGCCAAAAGTTGTAACCGTCGAATTGCTTATATTGATTGGAGCGTTTCATGAAAAAGGCCAACCTCTTCGCCACCTTCTCGTTTGCCATTGCGGCGGCGCTTCCATTCGGCGCTCTCGCCGATACCACGCTGCTCAACGTTTCCTATGATCCGACGCGTGAACTCTACGCGGACTTCAATGCCAGTTTCGCCAAGTACTGGCTGGCCAAGACTGGCGAGAAGGTCGTCATCAAGCAATCGCATGGTGGCTCGGGCGCGCAGGCAAGAAGCGTGATCGATGGCATCGACGCCGACGTCGTCACGCTGGCACTCGCGTACGACATCGACGCGATCGCGCAGAAAGCCAGCCTGCTTCCCGGGAACTGGCAGACCCGTTTGCCGCACAACAGTTCTCCGTACACGTCGACCATCGTGTTCCTGGTGCGCAAGGGTAATCCGAAAGGCATCAAGGACTGGGATGACCTCGCGAAACCCGGCGTCGCCGTGATTACGCCCAACCCGAAAACGTCCGGCGGCGCCCGGTGGAACTATCTGGCCGCATGGGGATACGCGCAGCGCAAGACCGGAAGCGAGACACAGGCCAAGGAATTCGTGCGCAAACTCTACGCCAACGTACCCGTGCTCGATTCGGGCGCGCGGGGTGCGACGACGACCTTTGCCGAGCGTGGCATCGGCGACGTACTCATCGCTTGGGAAAACGAAGCGTATCTCGCGATCAAGGAGCTCGGGAAGGACAAGGTCGAGATCGTGGTGCCGTCGGTGAGCATCCTCGCCGAACCGCCAGTGGCGCTCGTCGACAAGGTCGTCGACAAGAAAGGCTCGCGTGCCGTTGCGCAGGCATATCTCGACTACTGGTACACACCGGATGGTCAGGAAGTCGCTGCACGCAACTACTACCGTCCAACACTTGAGGCGGTCGCCAGGAAGTACGACAAGCAGTTCGAGAAGGTCACGCTGTTCCAGCTCAAGGACTATTTCGGCGATTGGCAAAAAGCACAGAAAGCGCATTTCGCAGATGGCGGCAGTTTCGATGCAATCTACAAACCTGCCGGTCACTGAACCGACGATGAGTTTCGTCCCTACATCAGGACATCGGACGTCGACAGTTGCGCCCTCAGCTGGCGCGCTGTCGCTGGCCGTGGCCGAACTCGGCATGCCGATCCTGATCGTGCCTGGGCTGCGCAACAGCGGCCCAGTGCACTGGCAAAGTCACTGGCAGAAGCAGATGCCCGGCTCACGACGCGTCGCTCAGCAGGATTGGCTCAATCCGGATCCTCTGGCATGGGCTGAAGCGCTGGCGCGCGCAATCGATGCGATGGCGGAGCCGCCGATGATCATCGCGCACAGCTTCGGAAGCCTTGCGACCGTACGCGCTGCGTTCAGTGGCGCGCGAATTCGCGCGGCGCTGCTGGTTGCGCCGGCTGATCCGGAACGCTTCGGGTTCGGCGCGGAACTCGCCTGCAGACCGTTACCATTCGCCAGCACCCTCATCGCGAGTTCCAACGATCCGTGGCTGAAACTGATCCGCGCCGGGGCCTTGGCGTCAGCGTGGGGAAGCCAGTTCGTCCTGTATCGAAATGCGGGGCATATCAACGCCGAGTCGGGCTTCGGGCCCTGGCCGCAGGGACAGACGCACGTGCATGAACTGGCGCGCCGCGCGGTTCAGGGTGCCGCGTCCGAGCGGGTCACCCGTCCGTTCGTCACCTGAGCAGCGCGGCGGCCCATGAACACGACGGCGGCGACTGCCACAACCAGCAAGGTTCGCGAAGTTCAGCGCGAACGCCTCGCGGCACGCAACGATTCGGCGAGTTGGCGCGCCAGGTTACGGAAATCGAAACGCCCGAACGTGCTGCCCGGGTTCGGATTGAGCCTTGGCTACACGCTCGCGTATCTCGGACTGATCGTGCTGCTGCCGCTGTCGGCCGCGTTCATCAAGACTGCACAGCTTTCGTGGCCGGCGTTCATCGATGTGGTCACTGCGCCGCGGGTCGTTGCAAGCTACAAGCTGACGTTCGGGGCGGCATTTGGCGCGGCGGCGATCAATGCCGTGTTCGGGCTCCTGGTAGCCTGGGTGCTGGTGCGCTATCGATTTCCGGGCAAACGGCTCGCGGACGCACTGGTCGACCTCCCCTTTGCGCTGCCAACCGCCGTTGCCGGCATCGCGCTCGCCGGATTGTTCTCGCCGAAGGGCTGGCTCGGCGCGGCGCTGGTTCCGCTGGGCATCAAGGTTGCGTACACCCCGCTGGGCATATTGGTTGCGCTCACTTTCATCGGATTGCCATTCGTGGTGCGTACCGTGCAACCGGTACTCGAGCAACTGCCGGGAGAGCTCGAAGAAGTCGCGGCCACGCTTGGCGCGTCACGCTGGCAGAGTTTCCGGCGCGTCATCTTCCCGATCGTCACACCGGCGCTGCTGACCGGGTTTGCACTCGCGTTCGCACGCGCCATCGGCGAATACGGTTCGGTGATATTCATCGCCGGCAACATGCCGATGGTGTCCGAGATCACGCCGCTGTTGATCATCACCAAGCTCGAGCAGTACGACTATGCCGGCGCGACCGCCATTGCCGTCGTGATGCTGTTGATCTCCTTCGCGCTCCTGCTGTGCATCAATGTGCTGCAAGCATGGAGCCGGCGCCGTCAGGGCGCTCAGGCATAAGCTCCATGTCGACCGCCAACACCGCTTACTCCGGACCGGACCGCGCCGCGGGAACGAGCGAACCCGCGTGGGTGCGCCGCCTGCTGATCGGCGTCGCACTGACTTTCCTGACGCTATTCCTGTTCGTGCCGCTGGCTTTTGTCTTCGTCCAGGCATTTGCGAAGGGCATCGGCGTCTATCTCGCGGCGATCATCGACGATGACGCGCTGGCCGCGATGCGCCTGACACTGCTGGCCGCGGGCATTGCAGTGCCACTCAACCTGGTCTTCGGGGTGGCAGCGGCGTGGGCCATTGCGAAATTCCACTTTCCCGGCAAGAGCATTCTCACCACCTTGATCGATCTGCCATTCTCGGTATCGCCGGTCGTGGCCGGCCTCATCTACGTCCTGGTGTTCGGATTGCAGGGATGGTTCGGCGGCTGGCTGCGGGAACACGACCTGAAGGTGATTTTTGCGGTGCCCGGCATCGTGCTCGCCACGATGTTCGTCACGTTTCCTTTTGTCGCCCGCGAGTTGATTCCCTTGATGCAGACGCAAGGCAACGAACAGGAAGAAGCGGCGATCGTGCTCGGCGCCAGCGGCTGGCAGACGTTCTGGCGCATCACGCTGCCGAACATCAAATGGGGCCTGCTGTATGGCGTGATCCTGTGCAATGCGCGGGCCATGGGCGAATTCGGCGCGGTGTCGGTGGTCTCGGGACATATACGCGGCAGTACCAATACGATGCCGCTCCAGGTCGAGATCCTCTACAACGAATACCAGTTCGCCGCGGCATTTGCCGTCGCATCGCTATTGGCGCTGCTCGCGCTGCTGACGCTCGTGCTCAAGCTGATCGTCGAGCGCCGCGCGCGCGCATCTGCGCCACACCTCCGAGAGGAAGCAACATGAGCATCCAGATCACCGGCATCAACAAGCGATTTGGCAACTTTGTCGCGGTCGACAACGTCGACCTGGAAATCGCCACAGGCGAATTGCTGGCACTGCTCGGCCCGTCCGGCTCCGGCAAGACATCGCTCCTGCGGATCATCGCCGGGCTCGAAGCGCCGGACACGGGTACCATCGCCTTCCATGGCGACGACGCGACCGACACCCACGCGCGCGATCGCCAAGTGGGGTTCGTGTTCCAGCACTATGCGCTGTTTGGCCACCTGACCATCTTCGAGAATGTGGCGTTCGGGCTGCGCGTGCGTCCGCGCAGCCAACGCCTGCCGGAATCGGCCATCAGGGAGCGCGTCAACAAGCTCCTCCAATTGGTGCAGCTGGACTGGCTCGCCGACCGCTTCCCCAGCCAGTTGTCCGGCGGACAACGCCAACGCATTGCGCTTGCCCGTGCGCTTGCGGTCGAGCCCCGCGTGCTGCTTCTGGACGAGCCCTTCGGTGCGCTCGATGCAAAAGTGCGCCAGGAGCTTCGGCGATGGTTGCGACGCCTGCACGACGAAGTGCACGTGACCAGCGTGTTCGTGACGCACGACCAGGAGGAAGCGCTCGAAGTCGCCGATCGCGTCGTCGTCATGAATCACGGCCGGATCGAGCAGATCGGCACGCCGGACGAAGTCTACGATCACCCGGCGACGCCATTCGTGTTCGAATTCCTCGGCCACGTCAATCGGCTGCCGTCGTCGCCCGGCGTAGTCGGCCAGGGATATGCGCGGCCGCACGAATTCGCAGTGCTTTCTCAACCTGCCGCCGATGCCTTGCCGGCCCGGCTCGTCCACAGCGCCACGGTCGGACCCGTCAGCCGACTCGAATTCACGCTCGAGGCGGATCACCAGACGATCAACGTCGAATTGCCGCGCGCCGCGTTTCGTGCGTTGCAGCTGGCACCGGGAACGATCGCGTATCTGCAACCGACGCGCGTACGCCACTTTGACGACGCCATGACTGCAGGCTGATTTGCCTGCGTCGAGGCAGCCCGGCGCCCACGACTTGTCGTCGCGGTATGATACGAATGCCGTCGGCACTGCTTGCGAAACATGTGGTGGCGGCATCGACGATGCCGCTACCGTTTCTTAACCTTCGAGGCCCCGCGCAACAGGCGTGGCTGCGCGAACGCCTCGCGCGTCCGGCGCCCGCGTCCGCGCTGAACATGTCGGACGGCTTTCGCCTGCCGGGGCGCGAAGGCGAACCGACCGCGGCCGCGGTGCTTGTCCCGCTGGTCAATCGCACCGATGGCCTCACGGTCCTCCTGACGCAACGCAGCGCGGACTTGCCCGATCACCCCGGGCAGATAAGTTTTCCCGGGGGACGCGTGGAACCGACCGATGCGGATCTGGGTTCGGCGGCACTGCGTGAGACCGAGGAGGAAGTCGGTGTCCCGCGCGAGCGCATCACACTGCTTGGCACGTTGGCGACCTACGAGACGGTCACCGGCTATCGCGTCACACCGGTCGTCGGATGGGTCGAGCCGCCCTTTGCGGTCCAGCCAGATCCGGTCGAGGTTGCCGATGTCTTCGAGGTCCCCCTTGCGTTCCTGCTCGAGCCCACCAACCAGCAACGGCACTTCCGCATGCTGGGTGACCGACGCCGTGACTACTATGCGATTCCGTATGGCGACCGCTACATCTGGGGTGCTACCGCAGCGATGTTGTTGATACTCGACCGCACGCTGCGGGGCGAGTGAATCCGTTCCGCGCATGACGCCGCCCCAGTCGGAGACCGCAGTCGTGCTGTCCGGAGGCGGCGCGCGGGCTGCCTACCAGATCGGAGCCCTGCGCGCTGTCGCACGCATTCTTGGCCGGCATACACCCTCGCCCTTTGGTGTGATCACCGGCACCTCCGCAGGGGCGATCAATGCCGCGGCACTTGCGGTGAACGCTGATCACTGGCGTCGTGGCATCGCGCGAGCGCTGCGCCTGTGGCGCAACATACGGGTTGGTGACGTCTACGAGGCCGAACTGGGCGCAGTGTCGGCATACGGGATACGCTGGCTTGCGTCCGTGCTGGTGGGTGGCCGCGGTCCAGGTGATGCGGCCTCGATGCTAAACAATGCACCGCTCCGCGGCCTGCTCGAACGCGCGCTTGCTCTCTCTGCCATCCCATCGCGAATTCAGGCAGGGCAATTGCACGCGCTGGCAATCAATGCCACCAGCTACACGACGGGACACGCAGTCACGTTCTTCGACGGTGCGTCATCGATCTCACCGTGGCGACGAACCCGCCGCCGCGGAGAGCGCGCCAGCATCGCGCTCGACCACTTGCTTGCGTCGACCGCGATACCGTTCATCTTTCCCGCCGTGCGTGTCGCCAACGACTACTACGCCGATGGTTCCATGCGACACATTGCGCCATTGTCGCCAGCCCTCCATCTGGGCGCGCGGCGCATCCTGGTCGTCGCCGTCGGCCAGTTCGCCGGTCAACGCCCCTCAGGGGAGCCCTCCGTGGAGCTGATGCCCTATCCCTCGTTTGCCCAGGTTGCCGGGCACGCGCTCACCAGCATCTTTCTCGACAACCTGGGCGCCGATCTCGAACGCATGCTGCGGCTGAACCAGGTCTACAATCTGGTCCCTCCGGCAGCGCGGCAAAAGCACCCGGAACTTACACACGTCGATGCGTTGCTGCTCGCGCCCTCCCGCGATCTGGGACAAATGGCCATCGCTCACGCCGATCGCCTGCCCAATGGTGTGCGCTACCTCCTGCATGGGCTTGGCGGAACCGAAGGTACCGGTGCAAACCTCCTGTCCTATCTGCTGTTCGATCGAAACTACTGTCGTGAACTCCTGGCCCTCGGCTTCAAGGACGCGATGATACGCCGCGACGAAATTGCGTCCTTTCTGAGCGGGGACAGCGCGGGTTTCCTGCCGGTCATGCCGCCTGAGCTCCTCTACTGAGCAGATCATGCGTTTGACGCCGACGGTATTTTCACCGACCATGCCGTGCCGCTGAGCGGGACGCTACACCAATCATCATTACGCCACGCAACGAGTCCATAGCATGCCCATTCCCCGCGAACGCAATTTCAACAGTCTCAGCCTGCACGGCTTCCACCGCGTTGCGTATCGCGAGTGGGGCGACCAGGACAACGCACGGGTTGTTGTGTGCGTCCATGGCCTGACGCGCAATGCCCGCGATTTCGATGAATTGGCCACCGTGTTAGCACCTGCGTTCCGCGTTATCTGTCCGGACATGCCCGGTCGTGGCGATAGCGAATGGCTTCGCGATCCCAACGATTACAACACGGCGACCTACCTGACGGTGCTGGCGGCAATGCTCGCGCACGCCCATGCGGAAAAGGTCGCTTGGGTTGGAACGTCGATGGGTGGACTCCTCGGCATGGTGATGGCCGCTCAACCAGGCACGCCGATCACTCGGATGGTCGTCAATGACATTGGACCGGTGATCGAGGCCGCGGCGCTGGCACGCATCGCAAGCTACGTTGGCCTCGACCCGCTGTTCGATTCCTTTGCAACGCTCGAAGCGCATGTACGTGCGGTATCCGCGCCATTCGGGCCACTCTCCGACACGCAGTGGGAAAACCTGTCGCGCAGCGTGGCCCGCCAGATGCCGGACGGACGCTGGCGGCTCAAATACGACCCGGGCATTGCCGTCCCCTTCCGCACGGCGGCGTCACAGAATGCAAATCTTTGGACGGTGTGGGACGCAATCCAATGTCCGACGCTGATCCTGCGCGGCGCCGAATCCGACCTGCTCTCCAGCGCCACCGCCAAGGCGATGCAGGAACGCGGGCCGCGGCCGGAATTGATCGAATTCTCCGGCATCGGTCACGCACCGATGATGTTGTCCGTCGATCAAATCGATCCCGTCGTCCGCTTTTTGCACGCGGGATAGGCTTGACCGGCCCAAAACGGAGCGCATCGTCTACAATCGGATCGCAGTTCGGAATCTCTCAAAGCACATGGCCCTCGCCCTCAGCCTGCCGCAACTCGACGAACGCCCCTCGAACCCGCCGGAAACAAGGCTCGCTCGCGTCGGCCCGTGGCTGGACGATCTCCTCAAGAAAGACGCAACCGAGGCAGCGCGCGTCATCGGCGACGCGCTGGCGGCGACCAACCGCGTGCCATTGTCCGAATCGCGGCGCATGGAACTGGCTGAAAAGTACTATGCAACCGCGCAGACGCTGTGGCCCAATCTGGAGCGTCAGTTTGCGCGCGCACCGCATCCACTCTCGGGCAAGGCCCTCGAAGCGGCGAAGGGATCTCTGACACTCGCCGCCGAGTTGTCGACTGCGTACAAGCACCTGCTCGCGCACGAAGCAGGCAAGCGCATTCTGCTGACCGGCAATCGCCTGCTCGTCGCACTGATTCATCGGTGCCTGCAGTGCACGACGCGGGTGCTGGTCAACAGCTATCTTTCCTATTCGCCGGTTCCCGCGCGCACGTGGCACGACGCGCACCTCATTTACAAATTCGCGTTCGATCGCGGCCTCCACCAGACCCCGGTCGCCAGCGACAATCCTGAAGCAACGCCGGAACGACTCTACTTGCAGTCACTGCTGCTTGCGCTCGCCAATCCTTATGGCTTTCTGCCGGGGCAGCTCGGCCAGGTCGTGCAATACCTGCAGGAGCACTCGCACTGGGCGAAGATCACGGATGTCGCGCCCGTGCACCGCCTCGCAAAGGCGGTCGCGATCGTTCCGCTGGGCCATGATTTCCCGCCGTTCTCGGCCAACAAGGGCGGCAATATCGAAGGCAGCAAGATGTTTCTGCTGACCTTCGACCTGGCCTTTCAGATTCAGGAGCAACTGCGGACACTCGATGCGGGTGGCGGCGCACCTGCCAACGTCGGCACGGATGCGACTGCGCTGCTGCAATACACCGCGCTGCTGCGACGCCTGTTGCGACAGTGGGCGATTCCTCCCGCGCGGCAATTCAACCGCCTGCCGTCGCGGGCACGCGTCGTGATGTGCGCAGGTCTTCCCGCCGTGTGGCAGTACAGCCGCGGAACGCACACCAGCGTCGCCAATCCGCCGACCGGCCTGCCGCCCATGCATGCGTGTCAGGTCATCAATCACACGCCTGCGGGCTACGCGCTGCGCCAGATCGACACGGCGCATGCGCCGCTGCGCATCGGCGACCTGATTGCCTTGCGCGTCGAAGGTCGCAACACGTTGCAGGTCGCGCAGGTGCGCTGGTTTCGCAATACGCTTCGCGGCAGCGGGCTCGAGTTCGGCTGCGAATTGCTGACCGACAGTCCCGAAGCCGCGGCGGCGCATGCGGAAGGCGCCGACAGCATGTCGTTCCAGCCGGTCGTGTTGCTGCCTGACGAAGGCCAGGAAGGATCGCCACCGATGCTGCTGTCACCCGCGAGCGCGTTCCAGGTCGAGCAGGCCATCGCCTTGCGCCGTGGCCCGGCCATGAGCACCGTCGTGCTGACCAAGCTGGTGGACCAGGGCCCGGGATTCGAGCTCTTCGAGTACATCGCGGTCGGTTGATGGTGTCAGACGACCGCTGGCAGCGCGCGTTCGTCGCGGCGCTGGCGGCATTGGTACTGCTCCAGGTTCTCTGGGAAACATGGCTTGCCCCATTGCGGCCGGGCGCTTTCTGGCTCGCGCTCAAGGCGCTTCCGCTGGCATTGCTTTGGCCCGGTATCGTGCGGGGACGCCCGCGCCATGCGCAATGGGCACTCCTGCTACTGCCGTGGTATTTCGCGGAAGGGGTGGTGCGCGCATGGAGCGACACCGGACGTCAGGCGCTCTGCGCCACTGCAGCCGCAGTATTGGCCTTGGTCGCGTTGGCCGCCGGCCTCGCCTGGATGCACTCGCTCAAGCGCGAACGCTAGCGTGATCCGGAGGGCGCGACCGCCTTCGTGGACAGCCCTTTTGGCATCGGAAATACGATGCTCTCGACGACGCCATCGAGTTCCTGCACCTTTGCTGCGCCCAATGCCTTGAGTCGGTCAATAACTTCGCGGACAAGAATTTCCGGCGCGGATGCGCCAGCGGTCACACCGACGATACGCTTGCCGACCAGCCACGCCTGTTGCAATTCGCCGGCGTTGTCGATCATGTAGGCATCGATGCCGAGGTTGGTCGCAACTTCGCGCAGGCGATTGGAGTTCGAACTGTTCGGGCTGCCGACAACGATGACAATATCGCAGCGTGGCGCCATGAACTTGACCGCATCCTGCCGATTCTGCGTTGCATAGCAAATGTCATCCTTCTTCGGACCGATGATCTTGGGGAAACGCCGCTTGAGTGCGTCGACCACCGTCGCGGCATCGTCGACGGACAGCGTGGTCTGCGTGACGTAGGCAAGGTTCGCGGGGTCGCGCACGACCAGGCGATCCACGTCCACAGCCGATTCAACCAGGTGAATCCCTCCGGCCGACTGGCCCATCGTGCCCTCGACCTCGGGATGCCCAGCGTGGCCGATCATGACCAACTCGCGTCCGTGTTCCCGCATTTTCGCGACTTCGACGTGAACTTTCGTCACCAACGGGCACGTCGCGTCGAACACGGTAAGTCCGCGCGACTGTGCCTCTGCGCGCACCGCGCGCGAGACACCATGCGCGCTGAATACCACTGTGCTGCCCGTCGGAATATCGGCGAGATCGTCGACGAACACGGCTCCCTTTGCTCTCAGGCCATCGACCACGAATTTGTTGTGCACGACCTCATGGCGCACGTAAATTGGTGCACCGTATTGCGTCAGCGCCTGCTCGACGATGGCGATGGCCCGATCGACGCCAGCACAAAAACCGCGGGGATTGGCGAGCAGAACGTCGGTCATGGCGTGCCTATTGCGGCTTGACGGTGGCAACGGGGTGCTGCCGAAAACTGTCGATAATCAACAGTGCCGCGCCGACGGTGATCGCACTGTCGGCAACATTGAACGCGGGAAACGGGTCGAACCATGTGGACCCAGGGAACGCTTTCGGCAAGAAATCGTGGACCAGCATGAAATCGACGACCCGGCCTAAGGTCGCGCGATCCCATAGATTACCCAGCGCGCCACCGAGTATCAAGCTCAACGCGGCACAATAGATGACATTTCCGCCGCGCCGAAGCAGCCAAACGATGATGCCCGACGCGCCGATGGCGAACGCGCTGAAAAGATACCGCTGCCACCCCGACGCGTCACCCAGGAAGCTGAATGCCGCACCCGCGTTGAAGGCGAGCACGAAGCTGAAGAACGAGGTGACGATGCGTTCCTCGCCCGGGCGAATCGTTGCCAGCACCGCCATCTTGGTCAACTGATCGACAACGACAATCGCAGCGGACAGCACGAGCCACAACCACCATCGTCGCGAATGGATCGTGCGCGGATCGTTGGCATTCACGCAAACGCTCGCGGTTCACCCACGCCGAACAGATTGGCGACGCAGCGTCCGCAAATCGTCGGGTGCGCCGGATCGTCGCCGACATCGTCGCGCCAGTGCCAGCACCGCTCGCACTTGGTATGAGCGCTGGGATTGACGGCAACGACGAGCGCATCGCCATGCTCCACTCGCGCCGCCGACGTGATCATTACGAAACGCAGGTCATCACCGAGCGAAGTCAACGCCGCGTATTCGGCGTCCGGCGCCGCGATCGTCACCTCGGCTTCAAGCGATGAGCCGATCTTGCCATCCTGTCGAAGGCCCTCGAGTTCCTTCTGTATCAATGCCCGTACGGCCAAAATCCGCTGCCACTTGTCCAGCAACGCCGCGGCGTCGGGGAGATCCGGAAGCGATTGTTTCCAGACGTGCGCGAAGATCGTGGCGTCGTCGGGATGCACGATCCGCCACGCCTCTTCGGCAGTAAAGGACAACACCGGAGCCATCATCTTGAGCACCGCATCACGTATGAGCGCCAGCGCGGTCTGCGCCGAGCGGCGTGCAGGGCTTTCCTTGCCCGCCGTATACAGGCGATCCTTCAGCACATCGAGGTAAAAACCGCCAAGCTCTTCCGAACAATACGTCTGCAGACGCTGGATCACCAGATGAAATTCATAGCGGCCGTAGTCTGCCGCGACATCGTTCATCAGCGCCTGCGCCTGCGCGAGCGCGTAACGATCGATTTCAAGCAGATCCGCCAGCGGTACCGCGTGTTTGCTCGCGTCGAAGTCGGCGGTATTCGCGAGCAGGAAACGCAGTGTGTTTCGTATGCGTCGATAGCTCTCGACAACGCGCTTCAGTATCTCGTCCGAGATCGACAGGTCGCCGGAATAGTCGGTAGCGCCTACCCAAAGCCGCAGGATTTCGGCACCCAGAACGCTCCAAATCTTTTGCGGGGCAACGACGTTGCCTTTCGACTTCGACATTTTCTTGCCGTCCCCGTCGACCGCAAAACCGTGGGTCAGCAGTGCCTTGTATGGCGGCACGCCGTTGAGCATCGACGACGTCAGCAGCGAAGAATGGAACCAACCGCGATGCTGGTCCGAACCTTCCAGATACAAGTCGGCCGGAAACTGGAGCGCTGGATGACGTCTGAGCACCGTTTGATGGGTGGAACCCGAGTCGAACCAGACGTCGAGCGTATCGGTCAGCTTGCGATACCTCGCGGGATCGACGCCAAAATCCTCATGCGTGGACTCGAACCATGATTCGATGCCCCCACGTTCGACCTTCAAGGCGGCAAGCTCGAGCAATGCCGGTGTATCCGGGTGCAGCGCTTCGGTCTGTTTGTCGACAAAAAATGGCAGCGGCGTGCCCCACTGCCTTTGCCGCGACAAGGTCCAGTCCGGCCGGTTGGCGATCATCCCGTACAGACGCGACTTGCCCCATGCCGGGAAGAACTGCGTCGCCTCGATGCCGGCAAGCGCGGTCTCACGCAATGACCTGGCGGGCTTGACGCCGCGATAGCCAGGCACCTCGCCCATGCCCGCGAACCATTGTGTCGTCGCACGGTAGATGATCGGTGTGCGGTGCCTCCAGCAATGCATGTAGCTGTGCGTGATTTTTTCCGCATGCAGCAGCACGCCAACATCGCGCAGTTTGTCGACTATCTTTGGATTCGCATCCCAGATCTTGAGTCCGCCGAAGAACGGCAGGCTTTCGGCATACCGCCCGTCACCTTGCACCGGGTTGAGCATGTCGTCATCGGCCATACCGTAGCGCCGGCAAGAAAGGAAATCGTCGACGCCGTACGCAGGCGAACTGTGGACGATGCCGGTGCCCTGCTCGAGCGTGACATAGTCGCCAAGATAGACCGGTGCGGCACGATCGTAAAACGGATGACGAAAGCGAATGCGCTCGAGCGCACTGCCGGGCGCCGTCGCGATAACGGTGCCCTCGAGCTTGAAGCGCGCCAGCGAAGCCGCAACGAGATCCTGCGCCAGCAAGAGCGCACCGCGTGCCGTCTGCACCAGCGTGTATGTAAATTCGGGGTGGACGTTCAGCGCCTGATTAGCTGGAATGGTCCAGGGCGTGGTTGTCCAGATCACGGCGTGTATGGCGCCCTCCGGCAATTGCGTCAACCCGAACGCACGCGCCAGCTTGTCACGCTCACTTTCGTCCAGAGCAAAGCCGACGTCGATCGCGATGTCCTGCCGGTCCTCGTATTCGACCTCCGCTTCCGCCAGCGCACTGTGGCAGTCGAAGCACCAGTTGACCGGTTTCAAGCCCCGATACAGGTACCCTTTTTCGAGCAACGCACCAAGCGTGCGAAGCTCGTTCGCCTCGTTGGCGTAATCCATCGTCGTGTACGGATGGTCCCAGTCTCCGAGCACACCCAGGCGCTGAAAGTCCGCTTTTTGCAGCGCGATCTGCTCGGTCGCGTACGCGCGGCATAGACGCTGTGTTTCGGCAGTCGGCAGATTCTTGCCATGCGTTTTTTCGATCTGCACCTCGATGGGCATGCCATGGCAGTCCCAGCCTGGGACATACGGTGCATCGAAGCCTCCGAGTTGCCGGCTCTTCACCACGATGTCCTTGAGGATTTTGTTGACGGCGTGGCCGATATGAATGACCGCATTGGCGTACGGCGGGCCGTCGTGGAGCACGAATTTAGGTCGCCCGCGGCTCGCGTCGCGAATCGCTTCGTACACCTTGCGTTGCTTCCATTCTTCGACCCATGCCGGTTCGCGGCGAGCCAGGTCGCCCCGCATGGGAAAAGGCGTATCCGGGAGATTCAGCGTTGCTTTGTAGTCGACCTTTTTCAGTTCAGGCATTGCGAAGTGTTCAATCGGTTAGGAATGGCTCGCGAAATACTCGCGGGCCTGGGCGACGTCGGCGCGGATCTGCCGGGTCAGTGTGTCGAGATCGGGATAGCGTTCCTCGTCCCGGAGTTTATGCACGAATTCGACGTTTACGCGACGGCCGTAGATTGGTTCGTTGAAATCGAATACGAATACTTCGAGGAGCGGTTTGCCGCCCGCCTTGATCGTCGGCCGTACGCCCAGACTGGCGACACCGTTGCGTGCGGTCTTGCTCAGGCCGTGCACCCTGACCGCGAAGATACCGCTGAGCGCTGGCTTGTGCCGAAGAACGATGTTCGCCGTCGGAAAACCCAGACTCCTGCCCAGCTTCTCGCCGTGCGCCACGCGGCCGGAAATCGAGTAAGTACGGCCGAGCAATCGGGCCGCGTGATCGAGATTGCCCGCAGCAAGCGCATTCCTGACGGCGGTGCTGGATGCGCGCTCGGCGTCGATGGACACCGTTCGCATCGCCTCCACGCTGAAGGTACGGGCCGCGGCGCGCAGTACGGCCAGATCACCGGCACGACCGCGCCCGAAGCGAAAGTCCTCTCCCACGAGTACCCAGCGCACACCCAGTCGTCGAACCAATACGGTTTCAATAAAATCCTCTGCTGGCATTGTCGCGAGCTCAGCGTTGAAGCGCGCGACATACACTTGCGCAACGCCGACAGCGCGGAACTGTTCGAGCCTGCCTCGAATCGACGATAGCCGCGGTGGCGCGTTGTCCCTTGCGAAAAATTCGCGTGGGTGCGGATCGAAGGTCAGTACCGCAGAGGGGAGCTCCAGATCATCCGCGGCTTCAGTAAGGCGCGTAAGCATTGCCTGGTGTCCACGATGGACCCCGTCAAAGTTGCCGATGGTCAGTGCCAATCGACACTGAGGGCTCTGAGCAATGCCCGGAAAACCCCTGAATACGCGCACGCAATGTTCCGAGCAGAAAGTTCCGCGGAAATGCGCGGAAGATATTGAAAAGTTTGAATTTTAACGCAGCGCAGGGGTTCGGGTCCAGCGCGCTGGGACATCGCACAAAAAGAGGCCAAGTCCTGAGCGAGACCCGTCTGCCCATAGGGCGTCACAACTGTCGAACGGCAACAATCACTGTGTGTTACGCTGGCTTCGCCAGTTCGCATTCACTGAATCCCGCCAGCGCCAACGCGAATCGTGGCGAACATAGGTGATCTTCGTTCCCTGGTTCAAGCCCGCTCATCCGCTGTGATGTGAGGAGAACGTCGTGTGGGAGTTGATCTGTCATCACACCTACAAGTGGCATGGAGTGGCCACCGACCTCTCCGTCTACGACAGTCATGGCATGACGAATGGCCTGACCGCTTCGGACTTCCGGCAGGACGGAGCGGCTCCCGGCTCGGGAGCGTGGAAGTTTCACTCCAACAGCGGTGTTTCCGTGCCTGTCAATCCTGGATGGCGGCCGCTGGTTGGCGTCCGTGTCGAGTGCACCGCGCGGATCACCAGCGTCGAATCCCACTGGCAAACGCTGATCCACGCGCATAAGGCGTTCAGGATCTACGCTTTCGACCGCTATCTGTACGCCGCTTTCCACGGCGATCCAAAAGTCTATCCACACACCGACTGGGACACCGTCAGCACCTTCAAGGACGGGCTCCAGTCTCCTGGCTATCGGTTGACGGTCAACAAATGGGTACGACTGCTGTTCGAGCATGATGGGCTGACCCAGATGCGCCTTTCTGTCGACGGCGAGCCAGTGACTTCGCAGCGCAGCGTACTCTCCGGAATTCCGGGTGTCGGCCTCAAAGGAATCTGTATCGGCAACGCGGTTGACGACGGGGACCAGCCGTTCCCCGGCGAGATCGATGAGGTCAAGGTGTGGCGCCTGGATCCCAACCGCGTTCGGAAACAGTTCCTGGATCGGCCGATGGATCAGGAGACCGCCGACTGCTGGGCGCGCCATGTGCAAAGCCTGCGCGATGCCTTTCGGAAGTACCCCGACTGCGCGAAGAAGCTAACCATGGAGACGCGCGCGGCTATGGATCGCTGGTTGCGTGCGATCGTGAGTCAGGGACCGGAAACGCGCCAACGCTTCGACGACGTGCGGGAGCGTTACGCGGCACTCTGGCAGGAGGGCAAGCTCGACAGCCCGGAGATGCGCAAGCTGATCGGCGATTGGTGCGCTTGGCTCCGACTGGTCGGCATCGAGCCCTGTGGTGACGCCGCCGCACAGGCGTTCAGGCAGTCCGAGTGCTGGAAATTGATTCGAGGTGCACTTGCGGGTGTCGACTGCGACCCGCAGGCAATGGCACTGATCCGGCTGTTCGAGGAAGGCTGTGGTCGCTCCACCGAACCGCCACGTGGATCAGAACGCCCCGAACCCGCGCGTGTCGGCGGGATGAGGAAAAGCTGATGGCACTTGACCTCAACGACCTCATCCGCGCCTACGAACCAATTCTGTATTTCGCTCCGGGCGAGCGTTTTTTCCCTTCCGATTGCAAACGCTATCTTGAGCGCTGCTCCCTGTGGAACGCCGTGCCGCCGTTCGACAATCACGGTTCGTGGCATCAAAACAGTCCCGGCTCTTTTCCCAAACCTCTCATCGACCCCAAACAGATTTCGGGAAGGCCGGACGAACCAGGTACTTTTCTCGGAATGTCGCAAGGCGGAGGTTTTCCGTTTCTGTACGCAAGCGGGACAGACGATGGCTTCCTGGACCTCGCGGGTTGGACTGATGGGGTTTCGGTCTCGCCGACGAGCGAGAATCGCTTCGCCAATCTCGATCGAATCGAAGCGCTATACAATTCCACCTCGTCCACGGTAGCCGATCCGATACTCCAAGGCAGCCGGTTCTGGTATCACGCCGAAGCGTTCGACACGCCCCGTCTCCGGGTGTTGATGGCGGGCCAGGATGCGTCGGCAGAGTTCAAGGCACTTTTCCCCACGCTGCTCGAGCCGACGATTCTCGGCGCGCCCCTGCTGCTCTGCTACTACCTGTTTTTCCCAGGGCATGACGAACCGCTCGACGATTGCTCGGACGTGGCTGAGGCCGCCATGTTCGGCAGTCATGCAGGTGAGTGGGCGTGTATCTCGATACTGATCAAACACGAAACTACGGGAATCCCGATCAGCGGCGTCGGCCCCACGATTGAGGAATACATTCCCGTCGCCATCGGACTCACGTCCCGCAACTTCGGCGACATTGGATTTCTTGGTGGCGAACGCCGCGTGGGTATGAGCGTCTACGAGTGGACGGCGCTCTCGACGGTGACGCGGGACCGTGGCGCCGGCAAAATAAAAGGTGTTCATCCTCGTGTGTTCGTCGCCAAGGGGACACATGGTCTGTATCCAGGAGCTGCGCCTCCCGCAGCGGGCTTCCCGCTCGAGATTCCGACCTTTGCGCCGGACGATTCTGCAAGACAATTCTGTGGCGCAGCCGAATTGCTGGACAAGAGTCTCGAAGATCTTCAGGACGAAGCCGACGATGCCAACGATGACACGTGGACTGACGACTCGGAAGTCTTCTGGCTGAAAGCGATCGTCAACTTGCTCTGGGCAGGGATCGAATGGAAGGCTGGCGGTGGCGGCGGGTACAGTGGGGTCGCAACGGGGACACCAGACCAGTTCGATCACCCGCCCATACGCGATGCGCCAGGTTACTTCGGCGCAATCATCCATCCGGCGGGTGTCGATCCGCCGCAGGGACAGGACACGGATCAGAAGTTCGCATGGCAATTCCCGCTATCCGACGAGGCGGCACTCGAGACGAAGATCGGCAACCGCGTGTATCCAATGCACGTCGATCGGACCAGTCCGAATCCCCTGGTTCGACAGGTCTGGTGGCCAGGTATTCAAGGGACCACGGGGTATTCCGGCCGCTGGGGGTCGCGCGTCGCGCGCGATCCGAAAGCACGGCGCGCCGGGATGAAGTTTCCGGAGTTCTGGGAAATGTTCATGTCCGCATTCGCCAAATCGAAAAGTTCGTAACGTCCTGTCCGTTCGAACCGTGAGGATCCGGCGTTTGTCCATTAAAGGGTCGCCGAGTAACAGCCTTTCGGATCGTGGCAACGAGGTGCCTGAATTTCAATGGGCTGGAACAGGTAACTTAACCTGACAGGACGGGTTTTCCCCCTGCAGGCTAAGCATTGAACCTCGTTGATCGGCCAACAGATAGCCTTTGAAACCTGCGTAACGCGCCTTCCTGTCAATCCCATCAGCCGTGCCGTTCCTGATACGCCCGGTGAACGCGTAGCCTACGATCCTTCCCTGACTGTCGAGGAAGCGAATTACGTCAGGATAGGTTCGGGCAGAAGGATCAAAAATCCAGCCACTGACACGGACAAAGCGTGCATCGCCATCGATTGCTTCTGCTTCATCTAGATTGCCTCGGCAAGGTGGCCCCGTGACTTGCAGAACCGAAACACCCAGAAGTCGTTTGGCATCGCGGTAGGGATACATGCCAAAGATGGAGATGTTTCTGACCGAGGCTCTTTCGGCCACATCCAATACTCGCGCGAGATCTGGATAGATGACCGCAATCTGCTTCTCATCCTTGACTTGAAGCGCAAGCGCTAAGGCGCCGACTTTTCGTTCGAACAACTTTGTATCCTGCGATCTCAAGGCGAAGAGCTGAAGGGCCAACATCAGCAACATAAGCGCAGAAAGTGGGATTAGATATTTCTTCTCTCTGGCTCCAATGGCCGCCAGGATTCTGGGCGAGTACAGCACCAGTAACGCACACCACGCCATAAGTGCCGGCGTTGTGTAACGACTGGACAAAGCCTGGTCAACGCCAAAGATAAGCCGACCTCCGGCAGTTCCGAAAGCCGTTCCGCCAACGTACAGGACAAAAAAAAGCAATGCCAGGGTCAGCGAGGACTCCCGGGGCCGGTGTAGTGACCTGATTGCAAGCCGGGCTGAACTGGCGACGAGAAACAGGCCCGCCAAAATGGCAACAAGTTTTGCAAACCCATTGATGAATATTCCGACGGCGCCCAGACCGGGAATGACCTTACTTATGCTTCCACCAAAGAGATAGAAAAAGGGGCTGCCAAGATAGAGCAAAACATATTCTGCGAAAGCAATGGGCGTTTCCATCAGGGCCCGAGCGATTTGACCGTGATAAGCCGGCGCCTGATAGTCATGGAAGTAAGCAAAAACCGTGGCCATAGAAAGCGCTGCCAGTGCACCAATTCGCAATTTCCCCTGCCGCGTGAGCAGTACGTAAAGCGTCATCAACGGCAACGCAAGCGTGCCATTGGCCATCGTTCCCACGCAGGCCACGCCAAATCCACACGCAAGAACAAAATAGCGGCCGGAATGAATCGCGATGACTGACTTGTGCAAAAAATACAGAGCGCAAAGTGGCAAGAGTTGAGCCAGGATGCATTGAATCTGGACAGCGAATGTCAGGTTTTCATACTGCACCCATAGATACAAGCAGGCGACGATAAAAAGTCCCAGGACAATCTCATTCGCATCCGGCTTCTCTGTTCCTGCCAGCTCGCGCAGCATCAGCCAAAATACGACTGCACTGGCAAACACAAAACAATAGATGATGACGAGCAGAGGCCAAACCGAGCCGCCAAGCCACGCAAGGTCTGCCCAACCAAAAAGGCGGGTCAGTACTAGCCGGTGCTCGTTGTGCTGAACCCACCATGGATCCGCTCCACCGCCGTCAAGTACCAGGTTATAAAAATTCACATAGGCATCCCACATGTCCAGATACGGAACCGGGGAATATGCTCGGAAAGCACCCATGATCGCCAGTCCGATCATCAGAGCCGCGAACGTCGAAAAAACCGACAATAATTTTCGATCTTCTGTCATTGCTAAATGGCCGCTAACGACTCCGGCTGGCAAACCAAATCCCGGTGAGAACAACCAATGGGCCTCAGACCGGTGCGTCCCATTCGCGCCAACCGCGCAGCAGCGGGAAATACAGGCCCACGCGCACCGGCCGGTTGTCGAGTCCGCGCATCACTTGCGCGTAGTCCTCGAGTTGCTCGCGATAGCGCTCGCGTTCGCTGTCCAGAAAGGCGTCGCGATCTTTGCCTTCATGCCGCGACAATTTGAAGTCGACGATCCAGCGTATGCCATGGACGTCGACGAAGGTGCGATCGAGCACCACCCGTACCAATGCACGGTCCAGCTCGCCAGTCAGTGCGTATTCGCTTCTTGCGTCGGCGTGCTGCGGATCGAAGAGCCAACGGCCTTTGGGATCGGCAAGGGTCGCCTCGATGCCCTGCGACACCAGCGCAGCCGAGGTTCGCGCCTCCTCCACGGTAAAACCCAGCGCGCCAAATTCGCGTTCGACTTGCGGCTGCAGCGCAGTGACTCGCCCATGGTCCCAGTGTTCGAGGCCGTCTTCGGCGATCTGTCGCAGCAAACGATGCGCGGCGACACCTATCTGCCGCGCGTTCTCCCGAGCCCAGTCGAACGTAATGGCACCCCGGTCGCTGGTGACGGTCGTATCCCTTGCCGTGGCGATCGCGGGTGGCGGCAACGGCAGACGCCAAGCGATAGGCAACCGCTGCAGCAGGATGCCACTCGCCGCCGCCGATGATGTGAGGGTGGTCGTCCCCTCCGGTGATGGCGCCGGCACTTCGTCCTCGACCGCGGGCCACATCGCCGCCAGCGACGTCCCCTTTGCCGGCCGCTTCCAGGATGGTTCGCCCACCGCACGATCGTCGACACTGCAATGTGCCGTGAGGTGCAAGCGTTCCCTCGCCCGCGTGCAGCCAACGTAGAGCAAGCGTCCCAGCTCGGCCATGCCCTCGTCAGCCGCCAGCGCACTCAGATACGCGTACAGAGGATCCTTGTCAGCGTCCGGTGTGCGCGGTTTCATCGGTGCCAGCAACAGGCCGGATGCGCGTTCCCGCCAGAGCAGCAGCTGATCATCCCTGCCTCTGGGTGGACGCGCCAATCCAGGCATGATCACGACGTCGAATTCGAGTCCCTTGGCCCGGTGCAGTGTCATCAGCTGGACGCGTTCCGTTGCGCCTGCGTCAGGTTCGACATGAAGCGATGCGAGCGCCTCGACGAAGGCGTGCCATGCCGGCACATCGCCGCCCTTGGCGTGCGCCGCGAGCAACCCGAAAAACCTCTCAGCCGCGGCCAGATCGAGCGCTTCGCTAACGCACGCCGGACCACCCAGCGCGAGCCACGTCCCACGGACCAGCGTGGCGAGCGGAACGCGTCCACGCTGCCGCAACGCCGGCTCGATGGCCTGCCTGAAGCGAACGAGCCGGGCGCGCCCCAATGGTGATATACCCGCAACCGCGTCTATGCCCGCGGTATCGGTGAACAGGTTGGGTAGCAGCTGGTCGGACTGCACCAGCGCAAACAGGTCGGGCAACGTCAAGCCACACCACGGTGCACGCAATGTCGACAGCCACGCCAGGCGATCGCCAGGCTGCAACAGCGCGTGCGTCAGTGACATCAGATCGAGCAACGCCGGCCGCTCTGACAGCCGATCGAGGCCGACCGCCTTGAAATCGATGTCCGAAGCCCGCAGTGCCGGCAGAATTTCCTCCAGATCCGGACGCTTCCGGACGAGCACCGCAACGGACTCCATACCGTTGTGCAGGGCAGATTTGATCTGTGCGACGACCGCGAGCGCTTCCTGCCGCATGTCGGTAAACAAGTCGACGGTGACCGCGGGTCGCCCACCCGCTTCACGCGTCGCCGATGCGGACTTGAACGCAACCGCACCGCGCGAGGAATCGTCGCGCACAGGCATGACTTGCGAAAACACGCGATTCACCCACTCGACCAACTCCGGTCGCGAACGAAAGTTTCGCGAGAGCGTGAGCGGTTCGAGCAACACGGAACCGAGGCGGCGATCGCGCTGCGCGGTGACGAACAACCCTACATTCGCCTCGCGAAAACCGTAGATCGATTGCATCGGATCGCCCACGAGAAACAGCGTCCGCCCGTCGCCTGGTTCCCAACCTGTGGTCAGCGCCTCGATGAGTCGGCATTGCGCAAATGAGGTGTCCTGAAATTCATCGACCAGCAGGTGCGAGATACGCATATCCATCGCCAGCAGCAGATCGCTCGGAGCATCTGTGTCCAGCGCGAACAACGCCACCAGCATCGCCTCGGCGAAGTCGATCGCGCCTTCACGTGCGAATACCATACGCAGCCGCGCCGCGACACGCGGAAGCACCTCGAGCAGGGCCTCGATCACGGCCCAGCTCGATTCATCAAATTTCGGCGTGGGTAGCCGGCGCGCAAGGTCCAGGGCGGCCGCAAGCCCTGGCACCACTTCAAGATCGCGTAGCAGCAAATCCATCGCCTGCTTGCGCGCGATACGCTCTTCAAAACCCGGATCGCTTGCCCTGCCCTTCGCCGGCAAGCCATCGGCAGCCGTCAGCTTGACGCGAAAGCTGCCGCGCTGAGTCAGGAGCCAGTCGGCAAGAATTTGCCACGGCACAAGCGCAGCCGCGGTTGACGGAGGCAGCGCACGCGCCTCCGAGTACGCGGCCATCGGATGAGTGGGTGCATCGGCAGTCAGGTTGGCCGCCGCAAAACGCGCATGCTCGAGTAATTCGTCCACCCGATCGTACGGGAGCAGCGATTTGAGATTCGCCAATTCGCGGTCGATTTCGATGACGAGCGATTGCTCCAGCGCCGCACGTAACCCGGCCACGTCACGGGTGACCAGATAGCGCAACCATTGATCGCGTTTGCCGAGCATGCTCGCGAGCAGCCGGACCACACGTGCCGCGTCGTTGTCCTGGTAGTCGAGCAACGTCCGCCACGCGGCATTCGTCGCGGCGGCGGCGTTCATTTCTTCCTGGGCCGCCTGCGTGTACAACGCCTCGGCGCGCTCCACGAATCGAGGCAAGGCACCCAGCTTCACGGTCAGCGGAGCCTGGCGCATCAGCGCACTGCACAGCGCGTCGATGGTAACGATACGCAATCGAGCCGGATGCGCAAGCAGATGCCACTCGCGCGCCGCATCGCGCTCCAGCACCTTGCGCGCCAGGCGCCATGTCATCGCATCGTGTGGCTCGGCAGGCTCCGGTGCGCTGCTCGCGGAGCGCAGTGCTGCGATGATGCGTTCGAGGATCTCACCCGCGGCTTTGCGCGTGAAGGTCATCGCGACGATCGTCTCGGGTTGCTCGACGCTGCCGAGCAAGGCCAGGAAGCGCTGGATCAACAGGCCGGTCTTACCCGAGCCCGCCGGCGCTTGTACGATGAACGAGCGCGAGATGTCGAGTGCCGTGCGGCGCGCATCGTCGTCGCGCGGAACCATCTCATTCATCGACGCGATCCTCGTCCTCCGCGAGCTGGACCGAGTCGATGCGACACAGTGGCTGCAAACCACATTGGCGGCAAGGTGACGGCTGTCGGCGCGGCGCCACTGCGGCCCACCCTCCTCCGATCTCCTGCGCAAGTGCGCCAAGGCGCGTGCGCCACCACGATTCGAGCGAACTCCAGTCGGCGAAGCGGTCGAGTGCGGACAGGTCGGTGAGACCCGGCCAGGCGCTGTCGTCGGCGGCAAGGCCGATCGGAGCAATCGCATCCGGCTTGAGCTGCGCATACGCGATCGCGCGCATCGGGGTGTCGGGTTGCGTCGCGCGCTGTGCCAACGCATACAACCCGAGCTGCGACGCGCGCGGTCGCTCGTCGAACCACTGTTTCGGGCGCTCGCTCGATCCGGATTTGTAATCGACGATGACGGCTCCGCCATCGGTCAGGACATCGACCCGATCGATGCGCAGCCGGAACCGAAGGTTTCGAGCTCGAGCGACGTCTTGACTCTCCGTCCCGATCACAGTAAACGCGGGTCGGGCCAGTTCGACGGGCAACCACGCGTGGAGCAACGTTGCGATGCGCTGTGCCTCGCCAGTGCGAACGATTGCGGGAAGCATGCGCCAGCGCGCGGCGGGCAACTGCGTGAGCGCGAACGCAACGGCGGCCTCGACCTGCGCATTTCGTGTCACAGGCTCGAGTGTCGCGAGCGTGGCTTGGTCGCGCAGCGTGTTCCAGAACGCTGCCATGGTTGCGTGCAGCAACATGCCGCGTTCCTGTGCCGATAATCCCGGCGGCGCCACTGGCCAGGGTTCCACCCCGAAGCGGTGGCGCGCGACTGCCTTGAACGGGCAGTCGCTTTGCGCTGCGACGATGCCCGCTCCACCCGGCACAGTGGTGCCTGCTGCAAGCGGCGGTGCGCAATCGTCATCGACCGCTTCGAGAGACTTACTGTCAGCGATGCCATGTGTCCAGGTCCTTGTCGCGTGCGCTGGCCGTGCAAGCTCCGGGTAGTCGAGCAGCAGTGCGGATGGTGCTCGCGGAAGATCGTCTGTCGCTGCGGCATTGCTGAACACCACCGAGGGTGCGGCCTGGGCATAGCGCAAGGTCAGCGCGCGTGCGTAGGCAAGCCCATTCTCGGCACTTGAGCGCGGTACGCCGCGCTCGCGCTGCCAATGAATCGGGAGCAGCGGATTGGGTGCGGGTGCCGGCGGCCATCGGTCCGCGGACAACCCGGCGACCCACAGCGCATCGAAAGTCAGCCCGGAACCTTCCAGCATGCCCAGCAATTGTATGGGCGCATCGACCCCTTCCGGCTGGAACACGCGTTCCCGCGCGAAGGTACGCAGCGCACCTGCGGCATCCGCACGCGTCAGGCGCGGCGTGACCGCGCCGAGGCGTACAAAATCGGCTAGCAGCGCTTCCCAGGCTTCTCGCGCCTGATGCTCGACACTGTCCAGCGCGAGCGAGCCGGGCCAGCCTGATCCCGCCAGCCACGTCCGCCACGAATCGACCCATTCTCTGGGCGATGCGGCTCCGCCTTTGCGCAGTGCGCCTCGCGCGATCTGCCAACGCGCCGCAAGTTCGGGCGATCGCTGTTCCATCGAGGCAATGACATCGCCTAGCATCACTTCGCGTTGACCCAATTCAATCCAATCGCGCTCGATCACGGCGCGCGCCGCCCATGCGCCCTCGGCATCGGGCAGGTACGGCGAGCGCAGGAGTGCGGCAGCGTCATCCGCGGCAACGGTTCCTTCGCCGAGCGCGATCAGTTCAAGTGCCGCCATGACGATCGGTACGTCGCGCAAGTGCCGTCCCGAGCGAAAGTTCATAGGGTCGTCGCGTCGACAGTCCTGCCGGAAGCGCCAGCTCCGGGCATAGCAGTTCGTCCGCCAGCAGCACGAGTTCGTCGCGACGCTGCGCAAGATCTTCAATGACGATGCCGATACGCGAGTCGGATTGCTCGAGCGCCAGGTCGCGCGCCCAGCTCAACGCCGCAATGAGCTCATCCCGCCCGCTCGCCGCGGTCGTGCGGAACACGGTCGTTGCGCGCTCCGGCAGCGATTCGACGGATCGGATGTCGGCGCCCGCGGCGGTCAAGGCCGCGATCAATCGTTGCTGCTGTGGCGTGTGCTCGATGAACCCGACCAATATCGCACGCAGCTTGTCGCAGTCGAGACTTTGGGCATTCAGCGCCAGGAAGTCGGGAAGTTGGGCGGCGTCGAGCGCTCCCGCACGGTGCAGTTCGCGGGAATACGCCTCCGCCCATGACGCGAAGATCGCGGCATCGTCGGCGTCGGCTTCGTCACGCCGCCACGCACGCCAACTCTCGCCGCCGGCGCCCCAGCCATGGAGCAGTGTCCATGCCTCCGCACTCAGGCGAGCAGCACCTGCCGGATCGAGCAGGACCGTGTCGGCGGAGGCAACGATGTTTCGCCACAGGTGCGAACTCTGTACGGGAGTGAGCAAAGTGGTCGCGGCGGCGGTACCGTCTGTATGCGCGGCGCTGCTGCCACAGCGTCTCGAGCCATGTCGCGTAGGGCAGCACGGATGCCGTGGGCCAGGCTCGCCGCCCGAGTGCTTGCTGCGCGCGATCGAATTCGCGCGACAATTGACGCGCAAGTCGTCGGTTCGGAGTGATCGCCGCTAGGCCGTCGGCGAGCGCGCTGAGTATTGCTGGGGTCACGACCGCAATGGTAGCCGATCGTCAGGACTGGCCCTCCGCTTGCGAATGCGATTGGCGGCCTGCAAACAGTGCGCAACGCGCAACTTCTGCGCGCGGCTCAATCAGCGTGGAGACAAGTCAATGGCAGCTTATATTCTGGTCGACTGCAAGGTTACCGACCCGGTGCGCTACGAAACGTACAAGAAGCTGGCCGAGGCTGCGATCGCACGCCACGGCGGTCGATACCTCGCCCGCGGTGGCGAAAGCGTGCTGCTGGAAGGTACACGGCAGCCCAACCGCATTGTCGTCCTGGAATTTTCTACGCTCGAGGGCGCCAAGGCGTTCTACAGCTCAGCGGAGTACCTCGCCGCACGCGCAGCTCGCGCGGGTGCAGCGGAAATGACGCTAGTCGCGGTGGCCGGCGTTTAGGCCTTGGAGAAGCCTAGTCTGCCGCGGCGGTCAATGGCACAACATTGGGTGTAGACGCGGGCGTTGCAGCGGTCGCGGCGCCGGGAGTTTCGACCGCGCGAGGCGTGAAACGTACGCGTGCGACGGCCGATCGCGCCGGTGCTCGCCATTCTCCGCACCAGTCATCGTCGCGAACCAAAGGCCAGACACCTTCGACCAGATAGGTCTTTTGCGCGCCCGCGGGGCTCAGATGGGGCGAATGCCGGCGGCACTGCCCCCACATGACCGGGGCGCGTCCTTCGTTCGGCTTGGCATTGCGCCGGTCGTAATATTGGCAGTTGACACATTTCTCCACGGTTTCATTTCCCCCGATTCAATGAGCCGTTGCTGGCGCGATCAGTGCAGGTTGGATGTGCTGCTGTGACGTCTGGAATCGTGCCACGATGCCGCTGGCCCGCGCTTCAACCTGTCGGCCGATGCAAATGGATGATGCGCGAACACGATGCGGTCGATATCGCGTTACGAAAGTTGGATCGCTGGCTGCGAACGGCGTGACGCCACCGACGGAATCAGCCTCGATCTGCTCATCGGCTTGCGCACCGGATGCGACTTGCGTCTGCCACTGGCGACACGTGCCGACTGAGGGCGCAAGCGTGCGCGCGACGGCGCGCGATGAAACGGTTCGGCGCGGTAGCCCACGCTACCCGCAACGCTGCGGCTGCGCGTGATCGTCATGCGGCCCACGCGCTCAGCACCGCAATCAACGGTGCCGGAACGTCCTGAACCCGGCGCGGCAGCCGCGTGGTGTTCTGATCGAGCACGACCTTCAATTCAAGGTCGGCTTCGTCGGCGACGCGCTGCAAGTGATCGTCGTAGGCATCACGCAAGGCGACATCGGACAACACGATGTAGGCCTGCTGTACCTTGGTGCGCAAGGTTGGATCTTCATCCTCGCTCATGCGTTGCCGGATGCTCTGATACGCAGCCTCGATCCTCGCCTGGGATGCGCCCGGCGGCAGTTCGAGGTAGTCATAGTGGGTGTAGTCCATGACGCTTCCTTCGGTTGCGTTGTCAGCTGGATTCTGGCAACTGCTCAGGACACGTCTGTCGCAACAACCATGCCATGGCATGGAGGACTGGCGAAAGCGCCATCAAGTCATTGATTTTTCAGCCAGGACGCGCGGGCTGTAGTGTCCAGCCGCAACGCGCCGTAGCGCGCTCCACGCGAGGTGCCGCCGGTACACGGCAACGTGGCGTACGGTTACAACATCGCCAGCGGCGTGGCTCCCGATGGAGGCGGGAACAGGTGGTCCAGCTCGGCGTATACCGCTGGGGTCAGCTGCAGATCGGCCGCCGCGCGAACCTCACGCACGTGCGCAGGATCCGCAGCTTTGGGAATGGCTGCCACTCCCTTTTGCGCCAGCAACCAGGCCAGCGCAATCTGCGCTGACGTGGTGCCTAGCCGTGTTGCCAGCGCATTCAGTCCTCGATGCCGCAGCAGGCGCCCCTGCCCCACCGGCGAATAGGCCATGACCGCAATGCCCTGCGCGCGGCATAGCGGTAGCAGATCGTGTTCGATGCCGCGACTGGCAAGGTGATACAGCACCTGGTTGACCGCACAGTGCTCTCCGCCGGGCACCGTCAGCAGCTCCTCCATGTCCGCCGTATCGAAGTTGGACACGCCCCAGGCTCGAATCCTGCCTTCGGCCCGCAATTCCTCGAATGCCGCGACGGTTTGCGCAAGCGGAATGTCGCCACGCCAGTGCAGCAGATAGGCGTCGAGGCGATCGGTGCGCAATCGCTTCAGGCTGCGAGCGCAGGCGGCGATCGCGCCCCGCCGGCTCGCGTTGTGTGGATACACCTTGCTGACCAGGAATGTCTGGTCGCGTCCAGTGCCAATGGCATCGCCGACGATTTCCTCGGCGCCACCATCGCCGTACATTTCCGCGGTATCGATGAGACTCAACCCGATCGACAGGCCCAACTTCAGCGCGGCGACTTCACGCGCACGTTCCGACGCGCGTTCACCCATACGCCATGTCCCCAGCCCGAGTGCAGGCATGGACGCGCCGCCGGGTAAAGTGATTTCCGGCAAGGCTGCAGTCATGCGCATGGCGACGTTCTCATTGAGGGCCAACGATACCGCAAAGCCTCGATCGACTGAACTACAATGGGCACGACGCGTTCAAGTTACTGAATAAATGCCCCTCGACCGCACCGATACTGCAACCCTGCCACGCACGATCGTGCGCGCTGCGTGCCCGCACGATTGTCCGGACACCTGCGCCATGCACGTCACCGTCGAGAATGGCCGCGCCATTGAGATCGCTGGCGATCCGCTGCATCCCACCACGCGTGGCACGCTCTGCACCAAGGTCGCCCACTATCTCGACCGCACGTATTCGGAGCAGCGAGTGCTGCATCCATTGCGACGCGCCGGGCGCAAGGGCGAAGGAAAGTTCGAGCGCATCGGCTGGGATGAGGCATTGACCACCATCGCCGCGCGCTTCAAGGACATTGCGGCTTCGTCCGACGGCCCGCAGGCGATACTGCCGTACAGCTACGCAGGCACGATGGGCCTGCTGCAATACGGCTCGATGGATCGACGTTTTTTTCACAAGCTCGGCGCATCGTTGCTCGATCGCACGATCTGCTCGTCGGCAGGCAAAGCAGGTTATGTCGCGACGATCGGCGCGGCCATGGGCATCGACCTCGAGCAGTTCGAAAACGCGCGGCTGATTCTGATCTGGGGTTCGAACCCGATCGTCTCCAACCTGCACTTATGGAGCCGGGTCCAGGAGGCCAAGCGTCGTGGCGCGAAACTGGTCGCGATCGACCCCTACCGCAGCCAAACCGCGGAAAAATGCCACGTTCACCTCGCCTTGCTACCCGGCACCGACGCCGCGCTCGCGCTGGGAATGATGCACGTGCTGATTAAGGATGACCTGCTCGACCACGACTACATTGACCGGTACACACTTGGCTTCGAGCAGCTCAGAGAGCGCGCCGAGGAATACCCACCGTCGCGCGTCGCCGAAATCACCGGCCTGCCGATCGAGTCGATTGTGGATCTTGCACGCGATTACGGCACGATTCGGCCCGCCGCGATTCGTCTCAACTATGGCATGCAGCGCCACGCCGGCGGCGGCATGGCCATGCGCACGGCAGCCTGCCTGCCGGCACTGGTCGGGGCCTGGCGCGATCCGGCGGGCGGTGCGTTGCTGTCGTCGAGCGGCACCTATCCGGTCAACTTCAAAGGACTGGAACGGCCCGACCTGATCTGGAATAACCCGCGCACCATCAACATGTCGACCATCGGCGATGCGCTGCTGGACGCGCACGACCCGCCGATTCGCGCGCTGTTCGTCTACAACTCGAATCCAGTGGCCGTTGCCCCCGAGTCAGCGAAGGTCGTGCGCGGCTTTGCACGCGACGACCTCTTTTGCGTCGTCCACGACGTATTCCTGACGGACACCGCGGACTACGCCGACATCGTGCTCCCGGCGACGACGCAGCTCGAGCACATCGACGTGCACTCCTCGTACGGTCATCTCTACGCAGTGGCGAATAACCGCGCCATCGCGCCGCTGGGCGAAGCCAAACCCAATACCGAAGTGTTTCGCCTGCTCGCCGCGAGCATGGGCTACACCGAACCGTGCTTCGTGGAAAGCGATGAACAGATCGCGCGCAATGCTTTTCTTGCTGATCATCCGCGTGGCGCAGGACTCGACTGGGACGTATTGAAGGCAAACGGCTGGCAGCGCCTCAACGTGCCCTCCCCCTTTGCTCCATTCGCGCAAGGTGGCTTTCCGACGCCCTCCGGAAAATGCGAATTCTATTCGGCGTCACTGGCACGGCAGGGACTTGATCCCCTGCCGACGTTCACGCCGCCGCGCGAATCGGTCGCGAGCAATCCACAACTCGCACAGCGCTATCCGCTGGCGTTGCTGTCCCCGCCTGCACGCAATGCCCTCAACTCCACCTTTGCCAACCTGCCGCTGTTCCTGGAGTCCGAGAAAACACCGCACCTCGAGCTGCATCCGGAGGATGCACGTGCGCGTGGCATTGCCGACGGTGACAAGGTGCGTGCGTACAACGACCGCGGCAGTCTGGTGCTGACCGCGCGCGTGACCGACAAGGCGCGAACGGGTGTCGTCGTCGCCCTGTCGATCTGGTGGCGCAAGCTGTCTCCTGACGGCAACAACGCGAACATGTTGACCGGACAGGCGCTCACCGACATGGGCCGTGCCGCGACGTTCTACGATACGTTGGTGGAAATCGAGAAAATCTAGGAAGACACTGATTTGGACCGTTCGTGGTGAGCCCTTCGGCAAGCTCAGGACAGGCTTGTCGAACCATGAACGGAATCTCATCCGTTTCACTAGTCGAGCAGTTCGTAGGCCTTCAGGAAGATGGTTGCGTCGACCACGCTCAGGTCGCCGGGTGAATATTGCAGCAGCCAGTCACCGGGCTTGCCCCGCAACGTGCCTCGTTCGCCAAAGTCGACGGCAAATGACTCGCGCATCGGTTTCGCCCAGACCACGAGCGGACGCTTGCAGTACGGACCTGGCTTGCCCGGGCGCAGCGGCGCGATTGCCTCGTACGTCTCGTCGAAATGCTGGCGGGGCACCGGCCAGCGCTCGCCTTCGATCCCGGTTAGCAGCGCATCGCCTTGTGCATAGGCGACGGGCCCTTCGCGCGTTGCCAGCGTGCCGCCGGCGTCGGCGAATTCGACTGTCACTGCGATCGCACGCTTGCGCGCACGCAGTGCAGCGCAATCTTCACGCAGATCGATCGGCACCATGGCGACTATCTTGTGTCTGGGCGCAGGACACCGTGCGGATAGCGCCGCAAGGCAATCAGGCGGTTTTGCGTACCAGCCCGACCATGACACCGAATATTTCAAGCGTGCCTTCGGGACGAATGATCGGATAGGCCTTGTTTTCGGGGCACAGGATGAAGCGGCCGCGTTCGAGGTCGAGCCGCTTGAGCGTAAACTGATTGTCGACGATGGCGATGACGATATCTCCGCGGCGCGCGGCATTGCGCTTCTCGACCACCGCGAGATCGCCATCGAAGATGCCGGCGTCGATCATCGAATCACCCTTCACGCGCACCAGTACCGTTTGCGATGGACGCTCGATCAGATAGTCGTCGATGGTCAGGGCATCTGCAGGCGAATCGTCGATCGGGCTGGGCAAACCGGCATGCACCGGGACGTCCGCCAGTGGACGCTCGAAAAAGCGGCGCGTCGGCGCGAGTCGCCGGTCGGGTGTCGATTCAACGAAACCGGCGAGCTTCAGGCGCGCCACCAGCGCCGCGACCGAAGACTTGGAGCGCAGCCCCAGCAGGCCGCCGATCGTGGCATAAGATGGCAACGCCCGGTGCCGGGCGTAGTAGTCTTGCAGAGACGCCAGATAGGAACGATCGTTCGACATTTGCGCTACACTACCGAACGATCGTTCGTACGTCAAGTCCATGTTTGCCCCTTCCATAGCCTTCGTCGACCTCGAAACGACCGGCACCACCGCCAGTGACGACCGGATCACGGAAGTCGGCATCGTCCGGGTCGATGACGGATCGCGAGTCAGCGAATGGAGCACACTGGTCAACCCGGAATGCAGCATTCCGCCCGCCATCCAGTCGCTGACCGGAATCACCAATGCGATGGTCGCGAGCGCCCCGCCGTTCGCCCAAATTGCCGATGAAGTCGCACAGCGCATTGCGGGTTGCATATTCGTGGCCCACAACGCGCGCTTCGACTACGGATTTCTGAAGCACGAGTTCGGTCGCCTGCGTCGTCCGTTCACCGCCAAGGTACTGTGCACGGTCAAGCTTTCCCGCCGACTCTATCCGGACGCGGGCCGTCACAACCTCGACACGATCATCGCGCGCCATGCGCTCCACGCTGAAGATCGCCATCGCGCGCTCGGCGACGCCCGGGTGCTCTGGCGATTCCTGCAAACTCTGTATCGGGACAAGCCGGCGGAAGAAGTCGACGCGGTGATTGCGCGAATGCTGAAGTCGCCCAGCGTGCCGTCGCAATTGCCTGCCGATGTATTTGCGCACATTCCCGAAGCGCCCGGCGTGTATCGCTTCTATGGCCTCAATCCGTTACCGCTCTACATCGGCAAGAGCATCAACCTGCGCGAGCGCGTTGCGGCGCATTTCTCGTCGGACTACCGGAGCGTCAATGATCTGCGCCTGTCGGCCGAGATCACTCGCATCGAGATCGAGGAAACCGCTGGCGAATTGGGCGCGCTGCTGCGTGAATCGTACTTGATCAAAACGCTGCTGCCGGCCTACAACCACCGCCTCCGCCGACGGCGCGACATGGTTGCGATCGCGTTGGCGCGGGAACCGTCGCCGCCAGAATATGTGCCGTCGGCAGCGATCGATCCGGGAGCTTTGGAAGGCCTCTACGGACCGTTTTCCTCGCGGGCAAAAGCACGCGCAACGTTGCGCGAGGTTGCGGCAAGCGCCCGGCTGTGCTGGAGTGCCCTGGGCCTCGAGCGTCGCGTCGGCCCTTGCTTCGCGCGCCAGGTGCAGCGCTGTGAAGGCGTGTGCGTCGGTGCCGAAACGCGTGAAGCGCACGCGGCACGTCTGCGCGAGGCGCTGGCGTCATACGCGCTGCAGCGCTGGCCGTATCGAGGGATGGTCGCGGTGCGCGAGACCGACATCATGGGCGATCGCGCCGACGTGCATGTCTTCCGCGACTGGTGTTGGCTGGGCACGGCACGCGACGATGCCACACTGGAGGCACTCGTCGATGCGCCGCCTCGTGGCGAATTCGATCTCGATATCTATCGCTTGCTGATCAAGCAACTGCCGCGCCTGAAAGTGATGCCGCTCGCCCGATAATCGGCTAAGCTTTGAAGCTGCGACGCATCGCGTCCGATTGCGTCGACGTTTGTCGAAACCAACGTGCCTCCATCCAAACCGGCTCTCCCGTGGATCGTCCGCCTGAGCGCCCCGCGGCGCCTTGCGATCGTACTTGTCATCGCCATTGCAGCGTTCTTCACGCTCGAGCCATGGGTGGCGGCGCGTTCGCGCCTGCTTCTCGGTTGGAATATCGGAGCCCTGACGTATCTCATTCTGGCCTGGACAACCGTTGCGCGCGCCGACGCGACGATGACGAAGGTGCGCGCCCAGGCGCACGATCAGAGCGGGTACGTCATCTTCGTGCTCGTCGTCATCGCGGCAAGTGCGAGTTTCATCGCCATCGGATTCATGGCTGGCGACTTCAGGAATCTGCCATTTTGGCCGCGTGCGGGGCATTTGACGCTGTCGATCACTGCACTCCTGCTTTCGTGGCTGCTCATTCAGACGCTGTTCGCTTTTCACTACGCTCGCTGGTTCTACTCATTGGAAGCAGAAAGCAAGACGCATCGCGGCGGACTCAAGTTTCCGGGAGACAAGGAACCCGACTATCTCGATTTCGCCTACTACTCGTTCGTTGTCGGCATGACATCGCAGGTGTCCGACGTGTGCGTCATGGCCCGCCATATGCGTCGCCTGACGCTTGTTCACGGCGTTCTTGCATTCATCTTCAACATCGCGATTCTCGCAATGAGCATCAACATCATCGGCGGCGTCATCTGACGCAACGTCGCGTGTCGCGCGAAATGTTGTGAAAGTTGCAGCTGTTCGCAAGCTTTTGGCAAGTCCCGATGACAATGTCATGTGTTCTGTAGCGAACATAAAACGTTTGCACGCATGGCACGTCGAAAATGGGTGTACGCACGCTGACTAGATTTGTTACATTCATTGTCGGCGGTTGCTTCCAGTTTTTCCGCACCCAAGCCTGCCCCAGAGCAGGGCGTCATCCCAACCAGCATTTATTTTCTTTCGGCGAGGCAAATGCCCTCTGCAGTTCGTTTACGCGCGTCCGCGATGCTGGACGAGTCGCACCGGTCGTCACCAGGTGTCGAGCTATCACGCCGGTTGCCGATCAGCTCGTTCAACACTGGTTCGTCCGCGGCGCGCAACGTCGTCCTGATCTTCGTGGGCACACGACCGGAGTGCATCAAGCTCGCTCCCGTGGTGCACGCACTCATCGGTCACCCGGACCTCTCTGTGCTTCTCGTCAACAGCGGTCAACATCAACAGGCCGTGCGTGCATGTCTTGCTGAATTCGGGCTCGCCGCGGACATCGAACTCGACGCCCTGCCGACAATGCCACACCTCGCTGCTTCGCATCAGCACATGCGCATGGAGCTCGCTGCCGTGGCGCGCAGGTACAAGCCGAATCTCGTGCTCGTGCAGGGGGATACACTCACTGCATATAGCGCGGCGCGCGCTGCACACGATGCTGGTTGTCCGCTTGCGCACCTGGAAGCTGGGTTGCGCACCGATGCAGTGCTCGAACCGTTTCCCGAAGAATGGTTTCGACGACGCATTGCGCGGTTCGCGCAGATGCACTTCGCTCCCTCGAGATCGGCGGTCGCGAATTTGCTTGCCGAAGGCATCGATGACCGCCGTGTCCATCACGTCGGCAATACCGGCATCGACAGCCTGCGCCTAGCGCTGGACAAGTCCGGGTATGGCCAACGGCGCAGGCAACGTGTCCGCAACACAGTGCTCGTGACGCTTCACCGGCGCGCCAACTACGACCGCAATGCGGCAATCGTATGCGACGCCCTGATCGACCTCGCGACCGCGCGGCAGGACCTGCGCATTCTGTTCCCGGTCCATCCGAATCCCCACGTGTCGGCGATCGTCCGTCGACGCCTCGAATCGCACCCGTCGATCGACCTCGTTGAACCGATGCGCTATCAGCAGTTCATCGAATGCGCGGAACGTGCGGCGCTGATCATCAGCGATTCCGGTGGCATCCAGGAAGAGGCGCCGCATCTCGGTACCCCGCTGCTGGTTCCACGCTCGAATACCGAGCGTCCGGAGAGCATCGCGACCGGATTTGTGCAACTGGTTCCTATCGAGCGCGATACGATCGTGCGGGCTGCGCTCGGTGCGTTGGTCTCGCCGCGACGGCTTGCCTTGCCGATCGATGAGCACGCGCCGTACGGTGCAGGCAACGCTGCGCAGAGCGTGGTGAACGTGCTGGAAGCAACACTGCAGGCACAGGCATACGCGTGAACGTCAAAGGCGCGCGTGTCGACGCCGATCCCGCAAAGCCTGGGAGTGACACGCACGGCACCGACACGGCCTCTGAAACGCTTGCCTCGTGGCTCCTCGACGGTGGCGTCCAGTTGGAAGTCGCGCCACATTCCGGCGGCGTCATCGGATCGATCGATGCTGCCGGACAGGCTGAGTATGTCTACCCGGAGATAACCGGCTACTACATGCAGTGGCTGGCATGGCGCGCGGCATGCGATGGCATCGCGACAACGCTCGCACATCGGGCCGCGAACGCGCAACGCTGGCTTGCAGCGTGGATACAGCGCACGGATCCACCCTTGACCCGTGTATACCTGCGCCCGGGCAGCCACGATTGGCGCAACGACGCACTGTTTTTTTTTGATCTCGCCATGGTTCTTCGCGGGATCGCATCGGCAACGCGTGCCGGACTCATCGAACCCGATCAAAGTCTGGTACGGAACGTCGTGGCGAAGTTGTCACGATTGATCGCCGATGATGGCCTGTTCAATCCATGGCACTCGCCTGCCACATTGGTTAACATTCCCGACCGCTGGGCCACCCGACGTGGCGGGTTTCTCGCCAAGGCCGCGGCGGGTGTGCTCAGCGCGGCAAAGATCCTGCCCCTCGTCGATGTTCGATTGCAGCAGGCCGCGACGGCGACCATGCTGGCAAGCCTGGACGCCGCCATTGGACAACCACACGACGATACACATCCTGCGCTGTACGCGATCGAAGGCGCGCTTGGCTGTCTGGATCGTCGCACGATTATCCGATTGCTGCCGGCACTGACCAATCAGATCGACATGCTGCTCATGTACGCCGCTGCGCACGACGGCTGGTTGCCGGAGGCAGGCGACGCCGAGGGGGTCGAACGCCTGGATATCGTCGCGCAGGCGCTTCGCGCGGCAGTACTGCTGCGTGCGCGTTGCGTCAATTGGTCGCCAGACCCGCAGGCACTGGAAAAAATGCGACACCTGCTCGTACGCAACATCGCTCCCACGGGTTCGTTACCATTTGCGCCGCGAGCAACGCCCCTGCAGCAAAATGTCTGGTGCGCCATGTTTGCCGAGCAGGCACTCCAAATCTCCAAACCCGCGGTTTCGCCCGCCCGGCTGTTCGATCTGGAAATGTACCTCGTATGACGAGCAGTCATCCGCCAGCTTCACTGCGCTTGCCGGTCAAATCGACCGGCGCTTTCGCCTAGGCGACTGTCGCCATGTGGGGAACGAACTTTCGTCAACGCCTGCGCCTCGCGCCGCTGTATTTCGCGGTACTCATGGCCGATCACCTGCCGACCATACCGTGGCGGCAACATCCGCGAGCAAGGAACAATTCGTGGCGCCCCGGAATTGCGGTCGTCATTCCGGATCGCGACGCACCAGATCTGCTCGACCAGGCGCTGGATAGCGTCAGTCTCGCCCTGGCGGCAATCGCTGAACCTTCGCAGATCATCGTGGTCGCGAACGGCGCGCCGCGCGTACGCTACGACGCAATCCTGGAGAAATACCCCAACGTCGAACTCATACACACCGCAGAACCGAGTGGTTTCAGTGCCGCGATCCAACGCGGACTCAATGCAGTGCAGCACGATTGGACGCTACTGTTGAACAACGACATGACGCTCGCACCCGACGCGCTGCGCGAACTGGCAGCGCTCCGCGCGAACGATGTGTTTGCCATTGCCGCGCAGATCTTGCAGCAGAGCGCGGACCGCCGTCGCGAAGAGACCGGATTCGTCGATTGGTATGTGGACGCCTCCGGCATCCGCGTGTTCCACGCGAACCCCGGGGTCGCTGGTGGGCCGCGTGACAGCCTATGCGCCAGTGGTGGTGCCGGGCTGTTTCGCACCACCCCGTTGCGTCGTTACGTGCGGGACAGCGTCGTGTTCGATCCATTTTACTGGGAAGACATTGAATGGGGTGTGCGCGCGCGGCTGGACGGCTATCGCGTGTTGTTCTGCGCGGGCGCCAAGGCGCGGCACCGTCATCGCGCGACTACAGCGCGTTTTTATTCTTCGGCCGAGATCGACCGCATCGTCGAGCGCAATCGTATTCTCTTCGATATGCGCAACGCTGCGACGCAGCATGGTGCCCAATGGTTGCTGCAGCGCGTGTGCGATCAACCGTACGCGTCGCAGCGCGAACTCGCCGCGCTTTCAATTGCAGCCAAGGCCTTGCGCCAGCGCTGGCGTGCAAGGCGGAACATTGGACGGCCGATGCCGCCGGTGCTCACCATGTCGCCGCATAGATCGTGCGAATTGACGCCGTCCTTCAGCTTCGGTCCACGGAGTCGCGGCGCGCGGCCTCGGCTGCTTTTGGTCGCGCCATTTTGCGTCTTTCCTGCACGCCACGGCGGCGCGCGACGTATCGAAGGTCTCCTGCAGCGCTTGCGGCGCGAGTTCGACATCGTGCTCGTGAGTGACGAGGCGTCGCTGTACGACGTGCGCAGCTTTGAACATTTCGACGAATTGCGCGAAGTGGTGCTGGTGCAGAGGCCGGAACGAGCCACCGCGAAGAAAGGCGCCGATCTCACCGAACGGCTCCAGGTGCATTGCCACAGCGCGTTGATGAGCGCCGTGCAGCGAGCGCTGGTTCGCCATTCCCCCGATCTTGTTCAGGTCGAGCACGTCGAGCTCGCCGCGCTCAGCGCACTACGCGCTCCGGGACAGCGTTGGATTCTCGGACTGCACGACGCATACGATCCTGCTGATTTCATCAACCGCGTTGCGGCCGCGAACTTTCACGAGCATGTACTCGCCACATACGATGCGATCACGGTCTGCTCGGCCGACGATCAGAGCATGATTGCCCACCCACGCACGGTCTGCGTTCCAAACGGAACCAGTCTGCCGACTGAAGAGCACTCGCCATCCGACTCAGCGCAGCTGTTGTTCATGGGGCCGTTTCGCTACGCCCAGAATCTCGAAGGCATTCGACACTTCCTCCGCGTCGCCTACCCCGCCATCAAAGCTGCCGTGCCGAGTGTCCGACTGCTGGTGCTCGGCGGTGATGGAGCACCACAGACCGCAGCCCGCGACAGTGTCTTTGCCCAACCTGACGTCAGCGTGCTCGACCATCGTGAGGATGTGCGCGAAATCCTCTCCGAGAGCGCGCTTACGCTCAATCCTTTATCCGGCATACGCGGCTCGTCGATCAAGGTGATCGAATCGCTTTCAGCCGGTCGTGCCTGCGTAAGCACCGAGGATGGCGCGCGTGGATTTGCAGGTGCGGGACTGCGCGGCCTCATCACGGTTCCCGATATCCACGCCATGATCGCGCCAATCATCGGCCTGCTCGAGGATCACGAACGACGCCGCCGCATCGAGGCCCCCGATGCTTCGCAGCTATTGCGCTTCCGCTGGCAGCACTGCGCCCGGATCCAGAGCGATCTGTACCAGAGTCTCCTGGCGGGCAGCCGTGCGTGATGGTGTTGCGCCGCGCGCGAGCTACGACAGCATCGCGCATCTCTACGACGTCGACATGGGGCTTAGTATGGCCTTCAACGACGTCGCGCTGTACAAGCAATTGGCGCAAAATGCTAACGGTCGCGTGCTCGAGCTGGGCTGCGGCAATGGCAGAATCCTCCTCGAGCTTCTCGAGCTCGGCATTGACGCAATCGGTGCCGATTGCTCGCCCCGGATGCTTTCGCTCCTACGGCAAAAGGCTGCCGCGCGCGGGATCGCGCCGCAGGTGTGCCTCATGGACGCGCGCGCGCTGGGTTTTACCGCGACGTTCTCGCTGGTGCTGTGCCCATACTCGCTCATCACCTACATGACGGGCATCGACGACGCGGAGCGCATGCTCGCTGCCATTCGCAGCGTACTTGCCCCGGGTGCAACTGTGGTCATCGATGCGTTCATTCCGCGTGCCACCGTGGTGCACGCGGACTTCAGCCTGGATTATCGTCGCGCGCACAGGGACGGCGTACTCACGCGCTCCAAGCGTATCGCAGCGATCGCGCCGCGCATCAATCGCATCGAGCGACGATACGAGCTTGTTAGCGCCGGTGGACAGGTTCTGGAGAGCATCGATACCCGCGAAGATGTCTGCCTCTACGCCCCAGAGGATATCGTTCCGCTTCTCCGCGAGTCAGGGTTCGCCATCGAGCAGCAATGGTGGGACTACAACGCGGGTGACCGGCCTGTCGCTGCGCAGTTCTTTACGATCAGCGCGCGCAAGACAACTTAGGCGAACGGGAGTCCGCCGGACGGCTGGGCAACGACTACTGCTTCGATTTCTGGACCGGCAGCAAAATGCCCTTGGCGCGCATCAGCGCGCGCGCCATTTCGTGGCGCTCTTCGGTCGACAGATGCGGTGCGCGCTTGCGCAGCTTCAAGTCCGTTTCCGCAAATACTTCGACGGCGCGCTCCACCTGCACCGTGCGATCGGTCTGCCCCATTCGGCGTGGCAAGTCGAGCGCGGAGCGTACCCGCCCGTGACGGAGATGGGCGCGATAAACCGCGACCACATTCACCAGGACAAACATCGCGAAAGCGAGGCCGACGAGCATGGGTGTGAAACTCATGGAAGGCTCCGAACATTTAGTTGGCTGGTATTGCCAGTCAACTAAGCAAGCCGCATGCCACGCCCAGATGCCGTTGCCAGAACGCTTGCCTGGACGGTGCCCGGCACCTGCCTGGTCAGACTGTGCCCCCCGGCGGCAATTGCCCGCCCAATCGCCGCAGCCTGCGACCCGGCGCGGGGTGTTCGTAGCCTACTTCTTGACGTAGAGCTCCGGCAGATCCGCCTTCAGTGCCGCGAGCTTGGGCTGGTCATTGATGACGATGTACGGCTCGTTGGGGTGCAGCGCGAGATAGTTCTGGTGATAATCCTCGGCGGCATAGAAAGCCTTGAGCGGAGTCAACTCGGTGACGACAGGCTTCGGGAATTTCTTCGCGGCATCCAACTGCGCGATATACGCCTTGGCAATCCGCTCCTGGTCTGGCGTCACAAAAAATATTGCCGAGCGATATTGCGAGCCCCAATCGGGTCCCTGGCGATTAAGCTGAGTCGGATCGTGCGCCACCGCAAAAAAGACGCGCAGCAGCTGGCCATAGGTCACCTGCGAAGGGTCGTACTTGACCTCGACCGCTTCGGCATGACCCGTCATGCCGCTGCCGACCAGGGGATACTTCGCGGTCGACGCCGAGCCTCCCGAATATCCTGACGTCGAGCTGCTGACGCCTTTGACGTGCTTGAACACCGCCTCGACACCCCAGAAGCAGCCGCCGGCAAAGACCGCCGTCGCCTGGCTGGAGGTTGCCGCCTTGGGCGTATCCACTGCGGGCTCCGGCAGGGCGCCCACTGTGGTGGTGCTGAATGCCATCGCCAGGAGCGTTGTTGCGGTCGCCAAAGTTCTAGTCCAAATACTATTCATGTGTACCTCCGTGTCGTGCGTACGGTGCGTAGGGAACCAATTTCGATTGGACCACGCAACGCTTCGCACCATGCGCTTGAGTCGCTCGAATTGTCAGGCATCTTACATATAGCGCCAATCCCGTACAGGCAAGTAGCCCATATGAATGCTGGCGCATGGTGACCTCTCCCCTCGAGAACATCTTGCGCCCCGAAGCAAGAGCCGTTACGGCAACGAGAAATTGTTATTAATCAGCGAATTATAGTAAATACTTGCGGTGTACGGCAACATGCCTGCAAAGACTGCTGGCGCCAAAAAAGATGCGCGTTAGCAGTCGTGGAACGGGACGCTTTAACCCGATCAGGCCGGTCGCGGTGCTCCCGATCCATGCTCGCACAGCGCAAGCGCCATATCGAAAGCGGAGGCTTGGTCGCGCGTTCGACCATGCTCACGGAGCGCCTCTCGTTCGTCCTCCGACATTCCGGTCGCGGCGGCATCGAGCTGGCTTGCGATCTCCTGCTCGAGGGAGTGTGCACGCGGCGATCCGATGGCTTCGCGCAATGTGTCGGCGGCGCCAATCAATTCCAGCGCAGCAGACGCATTCGCGCTCAATGCAGCTAGCATACCGATGTCTTCCAGCAGGAAGGCCAGAGCCCACCTGTCGTTGTACTCACGGTAGGCACGGAGGCTGTCGGCGTAGTGGCCCCGCGCCGCCTTGTAGTCTCGCAGGCCCCGCGTCGCGTTGCCCAGGTTGTTATGGCACAGCGCGACCATCCACGTGTCGCCGACCTCCCGATTCAGAAGTATCGACTTCTGAAACCAGTCGCGCGCCTCCGCGTGATGCTTTTGCAGGAACGCGATCATCCCGAGATTGTTCGTCGAGTTGCCGATGCCCCGGCGATCGCCGATCTCGGTACGAAGTGCGAGTGCGCGTTCATGGAACCCGCGTGAGCCCTCGTAGTCACCACGATACTCGGCGACGATGCCGAGATTCGACAGCAGGCTCGCCATGCTCGCCTTGTCCCCGACCTTTTCGCGTATCCACAAGCTCGCTTCGTAGTTCTCGACTGCCTTTACGTAGTCACCGCGTTGCGCGGCGACCGTGCCAACGAGATGCAGCACCCTGCCAACGCCGATCTCCTCACCCAGCGACTGGAATCCGCGCGCGGCGCGATCGAGTCGCTCGAACGCTTCATCATAGCGGCCCTGCTTGCGCGCGACCTCGGCGAGCGCTGTCTCGCACGATGCTCGTGAGTGGTCGTCGCCCAGACTCTCGGCCAGCGCGAGAGCCTGGCCCTCGACTTCCTCAGCGCGGCGCCAGTTGCCGACGAGCTCGAGCACCTTGCCCAGCTTGAGCAGCACGTCGACACGCTCTCCTTGGTCTACCAGGGGTGCCAGGCGCTCGAAGTAGTCAATCGCCGCGGCGTTCGCATAAGCAGCCTGCGCGGCGCCGCCTGCCCGCGCGAGGTATTCGCATTTCTTGGCAAGATTCCCGCTGTGCCAGTAATGGTGCGCGAGCAGGTCGAGATTCCGCTCGATCGCTTCGGGCTCGCTCATCTCGATATATCCGCCGATCCGCTCGTGCAGGGTCGACCGAATTGCAAATAGCATGCTCTGGTACGCGACTTCCTGCGTTACGGCATGCTTGAAGATGTATCTTTGCTCGGCCTCAACGTCGACGTTGACGAGGTCGAGCGTGCCGAGCGTCGCCAGGTCTTGGCCGACATCACTGAGCTGGCCGAGCTCCGGGAAGACTCCGGGCAGCATGACCGCGTGGAACGAACGCCCCAGAACGCTCGCAATCTTGACGGTCCGCCGTGGCGCTTCTCCAAGCGTATCGATGCGACTGAGAATCAGGCTATGGAGGCTCTCGGGCAGATCGAGCTTCGTCAATGCCACTGCATCCCGCAGGTCGACACCCTTGCTTCGAATGAAGTTGAGGAGTTCTTCGATGTAAAACGGGTTACCTTGCGCCCGGGCGGTGACCAGACTGACAAGTACCTCTGGAACGCTCATCTCCTCCCCGAGCATTTGCGCGACCTTCGAACGGATCAGGGCCGCCGCGCTCTCACTATCCAGTTCGTCGAGCAGGATCTCGGTGAAGCGCGGCAGGCTCTCGATGCCGAGTCCGCCACCTGCAGTGCTGCCCGGACGGTAGGCGAGCACGATCAGAACGCGGAGACTCAGTGCGGCACGCGCGAGCACTTCAAGCAGATCGCGCGACAGCGGGTCAACCCAGTGGCAGTCTTCGAGCACAATGACCAGCGGCATCTCGCTCGCCCGCGCACGGAGGCATTCGGCGAGCAGTCCTTCGAGCGACGTCTTGCGCAGCTTCGCATCGAACTGGGCCGTGAGTTCGTTGTCGGGGATATGCAGGTCGAGCAGCCCTTGCAGGAGTGGGGCTCGAGGAACCAACGCCGGGTCGATCGCCGCAAGTTCGGTCTCCAACGCTCGCACCTGATCATGCTCAGGCAGGCTATCGTCAAGGCGAAACAGCGTTGACCAGGTCTCCCGCCAGACGAAGTAGCTCGTGTTCGTGCCGTATGCCTGACACTCTCCTATGGCGGCGACGACACCTTTCAGTCTCGCGTGCTGGACAAACTCAGCCGCCAGGCGCGATTTCCCCATGCCTGCTTCAGCGGAGATGCCAATGACCTGCCCGTCACCGGCCATAGCGTCATCGAGTTTCGCGGTGATCGCTTCGAGTTCGGCGCTGCGGCCGACAATCGGAAGTTGGTAGCCCGTTTGCCTGCGTGACGCGTGCCGTTTGGAGCTGGTCAGCGCAAATGCCGGCACCGGTTCTGCCTTGCCCTTCACTTGAATCGGAGCGAGCTTGTCCCAGGTGAAGACGTCACCGGCGGCGTCGCGCACCACTTCGGAGACATAGATGTGTCCGGGCGGCGCCTTCGACATCAGGCGGGACGCGAGGTTGACCGCGTCGCCAAGACAGGTAAATGCCTGGCGATGCCGGTGACCGTAGGTTCCGCTGCGGAGACGGCCGTACGTGATTCCAATCTGGATATCGGTGGCAGCAGTAATGGATTGCAGCTCACGCAATTCGAGTGCGGCCGCCGCTGCGCGTGCAGCATCACCCTCGTGCGCGAGCGGTGTACCGAACACCGCGTACAGGTAACCGCCTTTGTCTCCAAGCGTCAAATGCAGCAAGTTGCCGCCGAATGACGTGAGTATTCGCTGCACATGTCGAATGAAGTTGTCCAGCTTTTGAATTGCGTTGTCATCGTCGTCATAGTCGATGCCGCCAAATCGAACGAATAGCGGATAAGCCGGCCGCAACTCGGCGAGGAACGCACCATGGCCTGCACGGAGTCGTTCATAAACCGCCGGCAGCAGCCACTGCTGCACGACCTCGTCCGGCAGTTTGCCGCTAAGTACCGGCAGCGGCGCGTCCATGGCGGATTCAATCATCCTGCTCACGACTCCGCATTTCCGCCCGCTCAGATCATCAACCCGGAGTTCGCGGATCTCGACCCGGCTGCCAAGCGACTCGCACGCCGACTCCTCCAGGACCACCTCTCCCTTGTTTGCGTGGTGTTCCGCTGCAGCGAGGTCGTCGATCAGCCTGCCGGCGAGCACATCGATTCGCTGAATGCTTGGGTCACCGACGAGGAATCGTCGCGCGGATCCCGACTGCAATCGCTACCTTCATTGCAAGGCGAATCCGCGCGCCGCCTGGCGTGACCACTTCGCGAACGTGATCCATCGTCTCTTGCATTGCAAGCCCGCATGTGGTTGCCCGCATGCCGTCGTCGCCCTCGAGCCAACACGTGATCGCGTCACCGCTGAAGTAGATGACGTGGCCGCCGAAACGATCGAGTTCAGAAATTAGAGCGTGGTAGACCCGGTTCAGATGGGCCGTGATTTCCTCGGCGCCGCGCTGCGGTCCGAGCTCGTTGGCCAACGCCTCCGTAAGCGGCGTAAATCCCGATATGTCCGCGAACAGCGCCGCGCCAGCCACGCGGTCCGGCATGAGTATCCCCGCCGCCAATGCCTGCCTGCGGTCGCCGGGAATATGGGCCTCCGGATCGTCGAATCCATCTCCCAGGGCAGCAGTCGCTTCGGCATGCATGGCGCGAGGATTGTCGCAGACTTCGCGAATTGCTTCTGCACGTGCGCAGGTGGCGCTTGTTGCATTGCAACCAACCGATGCCGCCGCGATCGGGTCTGCATCCTACAACGCGCTAACATTTCGATACAAATACTGAACCAAAACCGGTCACGTGTTGCCCGATGGTGCCAGCGACCCGCCGTCTGGCTCTCGCGCGAGGCCGACGGGTCGTATATCCTTTGCAGGTTTCGCTCTCGCAAATACAAGGCCAACCGTGTCAATGGTCGAACTGGCGCTCAGGCGCCCCTATACATTCATCGTAATGGCGATGCTGATCGTTTTGGCGACGCCGTTCGCGCTGTTGAACATGGCGACGGATATCTTTCCTGAGATAAACATCCCCGTCATTAGCATCATCTGGAACTACAACGGCCTGCCTGCGCAGGAAATGGGGCAGCGCATCGCCGGGCAAACCGAACGCGGCTTAACCACGACAGTCAGCGATATCGAGCACATCGAGTCGACATCACTGGCTGGGATAACGGTTGTCAAGGTCTTCTTCCAGCCCACGGCGAATATCCAATCGGCTATCGCGCAGGTGGTGGCGCAGGTGCAACCCCAGGTGCGTCAGTTGCCGCCTGGCATCACGCCACCTCTGGTCATCAAGTATTCGGCGTCGAGCATACCGGTCGTGCAACTCGGGTTTTCGAGCCCCACGCGACCGGAACAAGGTCTGTTCGACGTGGCAGTCAACGTGGTGCGACCACAGTTGATAACGATACCGGGCGTCGCGGTCCCGTTCCCTTTTGGTGGCAAGAACCGCATCATCTCGGTCGATCTCGACACGCAGGCATTGCAGGCGCGCGGTTTGTCGCCAGCTGACGTGGTCAATGCGATCAACACGCAGAATCTGATCCTGCCTTCCGGCACGGCGAAGTTCGGAGGGACGGAATACACAGTCCGGATGAATGGCTCGCCCGACGCCCTCCTCGGCCTGAACGATTTGCCGGTGCGGACGGTCAATGGCACGACGACCTACATTCGCGATGTCGCCAATGTGCGCGACGGTTTTTCGCCTCAACAGAACATCGTGCGTCAGGATGGCGCACGCGGAGTACTCCTGTCGGTGCTCAAGAACGGCGGCGCGTCCACGCTCGATATCGTCGCGAATCTCAAGGCATTGCTGCCACGCGTGTCGGCGACGTTGCCGGACGACATCAAGATCACCCCACTGTTTGACCAATCGCTGTTCGTCAAGGCGGCAGTCAAGGGTGTGATCGGCGAGGCCTTGATTGCGGCAATTCTCACCGCGGCCATGGTCCTGCTGTTTCTCGGCAATTGGCGCACGACACTGATCATTGCACTCACAATTCCGCTATCGATATTGTCGTCGATCCTCGCCTTGCAACTGACGGGCGAGACACTCAACCTGATGACGCTCGGTGGGCTGGCGCTGTCGGTGGGGATTCTGGTGGATCAGGCGATCGTGACGATCGAGAACATCGAACGCCACCTCCACATGGGCACCGAATTAAAGCAGGCGATCCTGGACGGCGCCGGCGAAATTGGTGTTCCGGCCTTTGTGTCGACCCTGTGCATCTGCATCGTGTTCGTGCCGATGTTCTTTCTCTCCGGCGTTGCGCGTTTTCTGTTCGTGCCGCTCGCGCAGGCGGTGGTTTACGCGATGATTGCGTCGTACATCCTGTCGCGAACGCTGGTGCCGACGCTGGTGATGCTGTTGATGCGCGACGTGCACGCCAATGCCGGTCAAAAGCCCAGTCTGCTGCAACGGGTCTATCGCAAATTCGATGCGCAATTCGAGCGCGTGCGCGGCGCCTACACGGTGGCGCTATCGGCGTTGCTCGCACAGAAAAAGGCGTTTGCCTTCGCGTTTCTCGGTTTTTGCGTGCTGTCGTGCCTGCTCTATCCGGTTCTGGGTCGGGACTTCTTCCCGAGCGTGGACGCAGGCCAGATCCGCCTTCACATGCGCGCGCCCACCGGCACGAGGATCGAGGAGACCGCACGCCTCGCCGACGACGTCGAGGCCGCAATCCGCAGGATCGTGCCGCCCGATCAACTCGAAACCATTCTCGACAATCTTGGCGTTCCCAACAGCGGGATCAACCTGTCCTACAGCAACGCCGGGACGATCGGCACGCTCGACGGAGAAATCCTGCTTTCGTTAAAACCCGATCATCGCCCGACCGACGAATTCGTAACGGCGTTGCGCGCCGAACTGCCCAAGCAGTTCCCGGGCATCGAGTTCTTCTTCCAGCCTGCGGACATCGTCACGCAGATCCTGAACTTCGGCTTGCCGGCGGCGATCGATGTTCAATTCACCGGCGCCAATCTCGAGCAGAATGCGGCGCTGGCAGCGGAATTGCTGAAGTCGATCAAGAAGATTCCGGGCGCGGTCGATGCCCACATCCACCAGCGCATGGACGGACCGATCCTTGACATGCAAATGGATCGGACGCGCTTGCAACAGGTCGGCTTGAACGCCTTCAATGTCGGGCAGAACGTGCTGGTCTCGCTTTCCGGCAGCTCGCAGACGGCGCCGGCGTTTTGGCTGAATCCGCAAAACGGCGTGGTCTACAACATTGCGGTGCAGACGCCGCAAACCAGCGTCGATTCACTCGACACGCTCATGAACATGCCTGTCGCGGGAACGGGTAACGCAGCCGGCGGCAATACCCAACTGTTGGGCAACCTGGTCGAGGTCAGGCCGGGACGGCAGCTGGCCGTCGCGTCGCGGTACAACATTTCGCCGGCCGTCGATATTTATGTCAGCGTACAGGGCACAGATCTCGCCAATGTCGCAGGCCAGGTAAAGGGCCTGGTCGATCAGATCCAACCCAAGCTCCCGCGTGGCAGCCAAGTCGTGATTCGCGGGCAAGTGCAGACGATGCAGTCCTCGTTCATCGGCCTGGGCGTAGGTCTGGTGATGGCGATCGTGCTGGTGTACTTGCTGATCGTCGTCAATTTCCAGTCGTGGATCGACGCTGCCATCATCGTCGCCGCGCTGCCTGCAGCGCTGGCGGGTATCGCCTGGTTCCTGTTCATTACCGGTACAACACTGAGCGTGCCGGCGCTGACGGGAGCGATCATGACCATGGGTGTTGCCACCGCCAACAGCATCCTGGTGGTCTCGTTTGCGCGGCAGCGGCAAGAAGCTGGCATTGCGGCCACGCAGGCAGCGCTGGAAGCGGGCGGGACGCGCATCCGTCCAGTGCTCATGACTGCGCTGGCCATGATCATCGGCATGATCCCGATGGCACTGGGAATAGGCGAAGGCGCGGAACAGAACGCGCCACTTGGGCGCGCAGTGATCGGCGGACTGTTGTTCGCTACCGTTTCGACCTTGTTTTTTGTTCCGGTCGTGTTTGCCGGCATTCATCGCCGCCTTGCGCTGCGCAAGGCCGCTCGGGCAGCGCGCACGCATGGGCCGCTGGTCGCCTCGCATCAGGAGAGTTGAAGCAATGTCCGAATCCATTCAAACCGCACCGAAAACCGAACCTGCCTCGCCTGGTGGCGCGGACGAGATGCCAAAGCGTGCGAAAGTCGTCCGCCGCACCAAGATCCTGGCGTTCGTGGTGCTCATCCTCCTTGCCCTCGGCGCGACGCGCACAGTCATCAGCCGGATGTCCAACGCGCGGGTGCTCGAAGAAGGCACGGTCGAGCGCGCGAAAGTCTATGTAAAGGTGGCAGTACCAAAGGCTGGCGACGCCGGGCAGACGTTGTCGCTGCCCGGGACGCTGCAAGGGTTCGTCCAGTCGCCAATCTCCGCACGGGCCAGCGGTTATCTGCGTCGCTGGTACAAGGACATCGGCAGCCGGGTCGAAAAGGGCGACTTGCTCGCCGAGATCGAAACACCGGAGATCGACCAGCAGTTGTCGCAGGCGATCGCCGCACGGCAACTTGCCGCAGCAAGCCTCGATCTCGCCCGCAGTACGGTCGAACGGTGGGAAGGCCTGCGCAAGAAGGACGCCGTGTCGCAACAGGAGCTGGAAGAAAAGCGCAGTGCCAACGCGCAGGCCGTTGCCAATCTGGCTGCCGCCGACGCCAACGTCGAGCGACTGCGCCAGCTGGAGGGATTCAAGCGCATCGTGGCCCCGTTTGCCGGCCTGATCACCCGGCGCAACGTCGATGTCGGCGACCTCATCGACGCCGGCAGCAGTGGCGGCCGCGCCTTGTTCCTTCTCGCTCAGACGGATCCGCTGCGCGTTTACGTCAGCGTACCGCAGGCTTATTCCCAGCTCATCAAGACCGGACAGAAGGTTGTCGTCACGCAAGCGGAACTGCGTGGGCGCAAGTTCGAAGGCGAAATCGCACGCACATCTGCATCGATCGACACGACTACGCGCACGATGCAGATCGAGGTGGCGCTACCCAACCGCGACGGCACGCTTCTGCCCGGCGCCTTTGTACAGGTCGCGTTGCCGCTGGCGGCGAACAGTACCTTGCTCATCCCGACGACGGCGCTCTCCATCCGCGGTGACGGCATCCGCGTGGCCGTCGTCGATGCGCAGGGTCGCGTCCATCTGCGGCCCATTCGTATCGGACGCAATTACGGCGAGACCATCGAGGTGCTTGAGGGCGTCACGGGGACCGAGCAACTGGTGCTCAATCCGTCGGATTCGCTCGCTGACGGCGATCAGGTCACCATCGCGCTGACTGGCAAGGACGCGAAGTGACGACAGTGCGGCACCTGTTCCTCGCTGCGGGCGCGGCATTCCTCGCGGCGTGCGTTGCCGGGCCCAACTATCAGCGACCGGCGCTAGACATGCCAGTCGCGTGGAAAATCGAGCCGCCATGGCGCGAAGGAGCGCCAAACGATCTGGCAGACAAAGGGCCGTGGTGGTTGCGCTTCGGTGATCCGCAACTCGATGCGCTCGAACAGCAGGCGCTGGCCGCCAGTCCGACACTGGTGGCGGCGAATGCGAGGCTTGCGCAGGCGCGTGCCCAGGTTGCGTCGGTGTCAGCGAGTCAGTACCCGCAAGTCAACCTCGCCGGGCGCGCCGGCCGCCAGGCGATTTCAGCCAATCGGCCGCGGACCAACTACTCGTCGCCCAACTTTTCGACGGTGCAGGACGATTTCATCGCGACGATGACGGTCAGTTATGAGTTCGATCTTTCCGGGCGGATCCAGCGCACGATCGAAGGAGCGAAGGCGTCCGCCGAGCAATCCGCGTCGGATCTCGAGAATACGCGACTGCTGCTGACGACCGACCTCGCGGCGGCGTACTTCAGCTTGCGCGAAATCGACATCGAAATAGACGTCCTGAGGCGATCGATCGATCTGCAAGGACGGGCGCTGGAACTGGCCACTGCGCGGCACGATCTGGGTGCCGCCACCGGCCTCGATGTCGCGCAGCAGCAGGCGTTGCTGGACAGCACGCTGACCCAGGTGGACATATTGCGCAGGGTGCGCGGCCAATTCGAACACGCGGTCGCAACCTTGACGGGCACTCCGGCACCGCTATTCAGCATCGCGCCGGAGATCAGGCGCGTTGCCCCGCCTGCGGTGCCGATTGGCGTGCCTTCCGATATTCTGCAGCGCCGGCCGGACGTCGCATCCGCCGAACGTGCCATGGCCGCCGCCAATGCCCAGATTGGCGTCGCCACCGCGGCGTTCTATCCAAGTGTCACGATTTTCCCCACGTTCTACGGCGGTGAAAGCGTGTCGCTATCGTCGATATTCAATGCGCCGAGCCTCATTTGGGCGTTCGGAGTCACGGCGTTGCAACCGATCTTCGATGCGGGGCGGATACGCGCGAACGTGGATTTTGCCAAGGGCGGCTACGACGTGACCGTCGCCAACTATCGACGCGTCGTGCTGATCGCGATGCAGGAAGCCGAGGATGGCATCACCGGGCTCGCTGCATTGGACAGCGCGACCGCGCAGGCGCAGGTCGCAATCACCAGCACCCAGCGCGTGCTGGAGTTGGCAAACGCGCGTTGGGAAGGCGGGGTCGCCACCTACCTCGACGTGATCACCGCGCAGCAGGGACTGCTCAACAACGAACGGCTGGCGGCACAATTGCAAGGCCAGCAACTGTTGACCTCGGTGTTCCTGATCAAGGCGCTCGGCGGTGATTGGCTGGGCAGCGCCAAGCTGGCAGAGCGTCCACCGCAATGACCGGCAATGACCGGGTGGCAACGAAAGCATCCGCGTGAACCATTGACGCTGGAGCCGTGCGCCACGGGTACTTCGCAGCCTATGTGGTGAAGCGCCCCATGATGCCGCTGCTAAATCCACCAAACAAAACGGCCGCAACGATGGTCCAGATTGCCGCCACGATGATTGCGGCAGGCACCGCCGCCAGAGCTGCCTTGATGAAGAAGCCCACAAGATTCAAAAACGGCATGTTGAATCCAACGACGCGCACCTCGGTCGCCATTGCTGATTGATTCGGCATCCCGCCCAGCCTGACGGGCGTCATTTGTACGTCGGCCATATCGGCCCTCCCTATGGGTTTGATAACGGCGTTCCTGCCGCGCGTGCAAAGTCCGCATCACGGTCCGGCGAGTAGCCCGCTGGCGCGTAGCAGGCCCGCGACGTCGTTCGCATACCGCGGCGCATCCTGCTGCAGTGTCGCCGGATTGTACGTGGCCGGATTGAACGTCCACACAGGACGCGCAGTTTTGACATCGAACAACGTCGTGTAAATGGTCGCCGCCTGATAATTGCTGCTCACGATTCCCGGCGCGTACCAACCCACATACATGTCGGGACCGGCGGGGACCACGACGCCTGACGTATATCCGACGGCGGTCTCGGTCGTGAATCCCGAAAGTCGCACGAGCAGCGCAGCATCCGCGCCCGATTTCGCGACTGCCGCGCGAATCGTTTCCCGGTCCGGGGTACGGTCGGTTGGCACGTATTGCCACCCCGGCACTGCAGAGACGCCGGCACCCATGAGGGTGGACACCATCAGGTTCTCGAACCCACGTTGGTCCTGGAGACTCTGCGCGCTCAGGCCGACGACAAAAATCTTGCTGAATGGCGGTCCGTTGTAGCCAGGATCGCGCCAGGTGGTGGTTTGTACCGGACTTGGCACCGCTGCACAACCGACCATCAACAATAGTGATGCGGCGGTGAGGCACAGTCTGGTGCGCAGCAAATACATGGACATGCGAAATCTCCGTTGGTGATGCAAAAGCCGGGCTTGTCGCCCAGGGGTATCCGACCAGACGCGCGATCGAGCGGGAGGCGCGGTCAGGTTACGATTGTAACGGTGAAGCAGGCTCTACGACTGTCAGGTACGGGCGCAAGTGACAGATCGCTGCGACTCCATCCTCGGTATACTTCGAACGGAAACGCTTTCCTGGAGATTCCTATCATGTCCATTCACCCGCTGACGTCCTCGCGCGCGATCGATGCGGTCGCGCAAGCAAAGACCCACCTTGCTGCTGCCCATCGCCTGGCCGTGCTGCACCAGCTGGAAGAAGGGATCGACAACCACTTCACTGTCACCGTACCCGGCGCGGACGACAGGTACCTGATCCTGCCGTTCGGCTTGCATTGGTCCGAAGCCCGGGCGAGCGACATGATCGTTTTCGACGAATCCGGCAAGACGCTCGAGGGCGAAGGCGTGGTCGAGCTGTCGGCGCAGTGCATCCACGCGCCGATCCACCGTGTCTGCGGCGTTCGTGTCGTGCTTCACACGCACCAGCCCTGGGCGCTTGCGCTCAACATGCTGAAGGACAATCGCCTGCTGCCGGCCAGTCAGACCGCGGCTTTTTTTCACGGCCACACTGCCTACGATGACGACTATGCCGGCGCCGCCGATTCGCTGGAGGAAGGCGAACGCCTGGCCAAGGTGATCGGCGACAAGAAGGTCCTGTTCATGAAGAACCACGGCGTCGTCGTCACCGGAGAGAGCATCGCGCAGGCCTACAAGCGGCTCTACTTTCTCGAGCGAGTTTGCCGCACTCAGGTATTGGCGCTATCCACAGGTCGACCCATCGAAGTGCTGTCGGACGAGATCGTGACAAAGCTCCAGGCGCCATCCGGGAACGACCGGCACCCCCGGGCCGAACGTGACCGCCTGTATTTCGAGGCAATGATGCGCATACTCGATCGCGAGTTGCCGGGCTACGCGGAATAACACCGGCCGATCCGCTGCCGAACCAGTTGCAATGAGACGCGTCAAACCACGACGTTGCTCCAAGCTATGCGTCGATATCTCGCTCTTGGCGCTCTAGTCCTTCTCTTTGAGTCCGCGGCCTATTCCCAGACGCCGCCGACGTTCACCGTGCCAGCAGACTCCCCGCGCTGGGATCTGCAAGGACTAGCCAGGGTGGCTGACTATCAAGGCCGCAAGAGTCTCTTGCTCGACGGTGGCGCAGCGGTTTTGAAAGATTTTGAAATGCGTGACGGCGTTATTGATGTGGATGTCGCAACGCCGGCAAGCCGCGGGTTCTTCGGCATCCAGTTTCGGATCGCGGGCGACGGTGACAACGCGGAATGGGTTTATCTGCGCCAGCACAAGTCAGGGCTTCCTGACGCGATTCAGTACACGCCGGTTCTCAACACCGGTCTCAACTGGCAGATCTATAACGGGCCGGGCTTCACTGGCGCGGTCGACATTCCGAAAGACGTCTGGTTTCACGTGCGCCTGGAAATAGCTGGCGCGCAGGCAAAGCTCTATATCAAGGACATGGAAAAGCCGGTGCTCGTGATGGACGACTTGAAAAGCGGTATCCAGAACGGGCAGGTGGCTCTGGCGGTCTTGACCGGAGCGACCTATTTCTCCAATTTTGAAATACGTATGACGCCCGATGCGCCATGGCAGCGGCGCCCCCCGCCCATGCCGTCGGGCACGTTGACCAGGTGGGACCTGTCGCCCTCGTACGACGCACTGGCGCGCAATCTGGAGCACCCGCTTACGCCTGCCGAGAGCAAAGGCATGCCTTGGCAAGTGGTCGAGGCAGAACCGCCGGGCTTTGTGGTCATCAATCGCTATCGCGAGAGTCCGCATCCTCGAGTCACTTTTGCGAACGACTTTTCGAAGCGCCTGGAGCCACAACCCGGAATGAAGGTTGTGTATGCGCGTACCAGAATCGACTCCGACCGCGACCAGGTTAAAAAACTCTATATCGGCTACAGCGATGACGTCAGCGTATTCCTGAATGGCAGGATTCTCTTCCGCGGCCGAAGCGCCCAGAATTTCCGTGACCCCGGATTCCTTGGCATCATTGACCCGGAAAACGACGCCGTTTACCTCCCATTGAAGAAGGGCAGCAATGAACTGATTCTGGCGGTCAGCGAACTGGGGGGAGGATGGGGATTCATTTGTCGATTGGCGGAACTGGAAAAGTGAGATGGCGTCGGTTACTCGCAATTCCCGCCAATGCATACCAGCTCGCGCACTGCGACGGATGTGACGGCCTAATCGTCAGTACGCCGTCCACGCGACCGCGGTAGCTCACGCCTATCGTTCCCAAGCCTTGGCCGCGGGAACCCGCCGCGATCCGTCTCCCGACGAGAAGTTTCGCGCCGATCTCCGTGATGTCGGTACGCGCATTTACAACGCCAAGGCGATGAACATTCCGGAAGGGGCAAACGAGGCGCGTCGTTGCTTAAGAAACGCTTGTCACGGAGCACTTCGGCAGCAGGGCACGCCCTGGGCCCTCCAACAACGCTGACCGCATGCCATGGCTCTTTGACAGGTACTTGCAGCTTGGCCTTTGTCATCCGGTCACACTAGTCCTGATGTAGTGCCGAGGGAATAGGCGCCGCTCTGATTTGCTTGTAGGACAGGCCTGCTCCACAGACCAACCATCGCTCGTCGCCACGCATCGGGCGCATCGCGAAATCTCTAACCGTCGGCGCTGTTTACAACAGGCGCGAGTATCGCCCCGTCACAATTTCGCAATACTTTGAATCGAAACACTTATACCGCACGCGTACGGATATTGCTTTGTGTCTCCGAGGAGGGGAGTCGAATGAGCCGCTTCGACGAAATCACAAGCACGATGCCCATGTCGCTGCCGCAGAGGTCGCGGGATCGCCATGAGGCCGCCACCCCAATCCATCTGCTCAATCCAGAACCCGAGCCACTGACCAGGGCGCGCGGGATCGGCTTGGCATTATTGATTGGGGTAGCGATGTGGGGTGGAATATTTGCCCTTGGCACCGCCGCCTGGCAGTGGCTCCACTGATTTCATAGAATCTCTGTCGTCCTCGCTATCGCACGACCACTTCAACCCGGTTGCACCGCCACGCGAGCGCCGACATCCGGCGCAGTTTGACGACATCGCGTCAGTTCGTAGACTTCCGCAAGAGACCGCGCGCTCCTACATCGATCCTGGGGTGAATCGCGGGGCCGAACCCCCGAAGCATGCGTCAAACGCCCAACCGGCTTGCAATGTGATGCGTTACAGTGTAACGTGTCGCATATCAACGGATGATACGCAATTTCAAGCACAAGGGTTTGGGCCGATTCTTTCGGCGGGGTGATCACCGGGGCATTCCGGCGCAGAGCGGCCCGCGGATTGAGCGCATGCTCGACGCCTTGGATGTTGCCACCAAGCCTGAGGAAATGAACGTACCCGGTTGCAGGTTCCACCGTCTTCAAGGCGACCGCGCTGGTTCTTACGGCGTGTCTGTCACCGGAAATTGGCGAATTACCTTTGCCTTCGACGGCGAGCACGCAATTGATGTCAACTTAGAGGATTATCACTGATGAGAAGCTTACGCGACCCTAACCGCGCACCCACGCATCCTGGGGCGGTGCTCCGCGAGGACGTGTTGCCCGCGCTGGGCATGACCCAGATCGATCTTGCCGATCGGTTGGGCGTCTCGCGCGTGACCGTGTCTGCGTTGCTGCATGAGCGGCGCACCCTTACGCCTGAAATGGCAATGCGGCTCGCGCGCGTACTCAACGGCAGGCCAGAGATTTGGCTGCGAATGCAGGCCGCGCGGGATCTCTGGGAGCTCGAACGCAACCCTGAGTGGCTCGCCGCGGTCAAGCCGATAGACAAGAAGGCGTTGCTTCGCGCCGCATAGACCAAGGCGTCCCGGCGGATCCGGGAGTCCGCGAACCGACGCGCTCTAACGACGTGAAGTAGAGGGCTGACCAATCTCAGGAGCAGATACCATGGACAAGATCAATCCGCTATTCACCGCCACCGCCACCGCGAAGGGCGGTCGCAATGGACATACCGCCGCGAGCGACGGGTCGGTGGGCGTCGACCTCTCGGTGCCGAAGGCGATGGGCGGGCCGGGAAAGCCGAACACCTCCACACCCGAGCACCTGTTCGCGTGCGGCTACGCCGCCTGCTTCGGCGGCGCGCTCGATTACGTGGGCAAGCTACACAAGAAGGACGCGACGAAGGGCGCGGTCACCTGCGCGGTCTCGATTGGTCCGCGCGAGCTCGGCGGCTTCGGGCTTTCGGTGAAGCTGCGCATCGAGGACCAGACGCTCCCGCAGGCCGAGCTCGCCGCGCTGGTCAAGGAAGCGCATGAGACGATCTGCCCCTACTCGCACGCGACGCGCAACAACGTCGACGTCCAGTTCGAGGTGATCGGCGGCTGAGCCGATGAAGCCGGCGTTGTCGCATCTGGAAGGAGGCTATCGATGAGGCAGCTCACGTTCGAGACGTTCGCCGCCGCCGCGAAAGCACGGGGCTTCGACGAAGTGCTGGAACGCGAGTGGCAGCCGTCGCTGGTGCTCGATACGCACACGCATCCGTTCGCGCTGAAGGCGCTCCTCGTCCAGGGCGAGATGTGGCTCGTCGTCGGCAACGACGAGCAGCATCTGCTCCCCGGCGACGGGTTCGCGCTGGAGCGCGGTGTGCCCCACATCGAGCGTTACGGAGCGGAAGGCGCCACGTACTGGGTAGCCCGCCGCAACAGTTAGGCGTCAGGCCTTACGTGAACTACTAGGACGGTAGTTCGGGCTCCCGACCGCGACAAAGGCCGCGGCGACGACTTCCCTGGTCCGCTGAAAGTGACGTAGAACTTCTAACATTAACGGGGACGAGTTCTTGCTTCGTTTGCCCTCCCGCAGATACTCTCTAACTTCATGTACAGAGGAAAATTCCGGCATGCTAGTGAGCACGGTAAGTTCTTCCTTCGTCACAGAGACGCTTGCTACGAAATCTTGGAACTGACGGTCAACTTCCGCAATCTTATTGATGCTGACAGATTTATGAATTCTCATGATCGACCCCTCTTGTTCGCGATCACCGATCGCCCCGTTTAACCTTAGCGGCTATCACACGGAGAAACTACCGAATATTCATTCCAGCACTGTCGAATATTCACGGGGCTGGGTACCTCGCACGCGTTTCGCAGAAGTCCTGGTGCCGAGCCATGCCTCGAATACGGTTGGGCCATCAAGGATGACGCAGTCTGCGGCGCAGCCCAACATGCAACCTTAGCTGGTTTCAGCCCAATACCGCTTGCGGTGTGTGCATTGCGGCGCACTGTGTCTCCCGGGTGCCGGGCCGCCATCGGTAACAATCTGCAATCCGATCAACGGGCCACCAATACCTGGGTCCCAATCAGCTCAGGTGAAGCCGAGATGTAGCTCGCCAAATGCGTTGGTGCGGAATGGCTTTATCCCGAAGATCCAGCTCTGTCGATTGCTTCCATGTCGCGAGCTTGGCTGCTGACGACGATGCCGGTCGTCGAAATGTCGTGCCTGCTGTTGCGCAGTGAACTGTTGATGGTGGTCCTGGCGACGCCTAACGGGAACCACACGGGAACGCCATCAAAAACTCGTCGACGCGCGAGAACCAAGCGCTGTACCGGCTGATGCTGCACAGCACCGCCCCTCGGCCGGCAACGGTCGGGGGGCTCACCGCTCAATGTCTGCGCGGCCGCCTACGCATGCGGGATGGTGATGCCGAGTGTCCTTTCGTCGTCTTTCGACTGATCACCTCTCACCCGGCAAATGTCGAGAAGTCTTACACTCGCGCTCACGATGAAATCGGATCCAATCTGAACCTATTGAATCCACTGGAGTTTCGCGCTCCTGGCACGTTGTATGCGACGACACGTTGACTTCAGATAATCCAACTCTTTGAGAGGTGCAGCTATGACACAGACACCTCGTTTTGTTGGCGCGACTTACAGAATGGGGATGCGCATGCGCAAGACGATTCTGGGGATGCTGACTTGGCTGCTACTAGTATTCGGCGGCGGTGGCGCACATGCCAACGTGATCACGACGCTCGACGTCTCCGGGCAGTTCGCAATTCCAGCCGGAACGACCATCGACGGTACGCTGACGGTGGACGTGACGACCGGCACCGTAACGAACTTAGACATCGACGTTACCGGATTCGTGGGTTTTTATAATGCTATTGCCGTTTCGGCAGAACTTGGTGGTGTGAAACTTTCCGCACAGAATGGCACGGGTGACTTGGATCTACTAGTCTTGCATATCGGTACGACATTCCCGAACACCCTGGGTTCACTGGTCAACTTTTCGGGCGGTCCTATATTCGCGGGTTCCATCACTCAGCTCAGCACCATGGTGGTGGTGGCGAATGGCGCTACCGGCGCGATCCCGGAACCGGCCACGCTCGCACTTCTCGGCCTCGGCCTCGCAGGACTCGGTTTCTCGCGCCGCAAGCAGTAACTCAATGTGCGTCGCGCAAGCCCCGCTTCGGCGGGGTTTTCATTTTCCAAGCTGAACTGGAGACTCAGTGACAGCCTTGCGCGATGTCCTCCTTCAATCCCAGCGGCACGACCAACGGCGGCTGTTTTACCTGCCGTTACGGCGGGCCACTTAACAACGTCGCCGGCCAGGTATTCGGCCGCGTGCATATGCATCGGCGGTTAAAAGCATCTTGTCGACCAGCGCAACATGTCGCAACGTCAGGGCAACGCAGATTACGATAGTGAACTGTATTTCGTTCAGATGAACCCGACGAGTAGTGACATTTACACGCCACTTCCGATGCGAGCGCCCGGTACTCCAATTTCGAAGCCACAGGTGGCCAGGCGAGAATATCAATTCAGGATTGAGGGGCAGGTAGTGGACCTGGATAACGCATGTCAACGATCTTTGGAACTTCTGGAACTGCTTGTTAAAGAGTTCATTGCAGGTCACCCGGCGGCGGAGTGACATTGCATTTCGGGCGTCCTGGCGTAGCACCAAGCCCGAAACGCCCTGGCGTTGATCTGCCCGGTCGGGTTCTGCCGGCGTGCTCACGCCGCGGCCTGGGAGAGGTTAAGCCCCTCTACGGCTCAAGCGACGCGATCGATCCGCTCGAACTGCTCTTGAGCGACAAACGCGCGCCACTCGGGATCCATTCGTTGCGCAATTGCTTGCGCAATATGAGGTGCGGGCCAAGACCGCCGACTACGCATCGCGCGACATTCGGCGACAGGCCGGCACGCGCAAGGAGCGACGGCCTCGGATCACGCGCTGGATCATTACGCAGCTCGACCGGACGCCGGAAGCCACACGGGACCAGTCGTGGGAGCGCGCCCCGCAATGGCTCGCCGACTGCATCGGCAAGGAGCGTTTTAAGGCGCGGGTCAGCAAGGTGCGAGCGAGTCGCAAATAAACTTTATTCGCGAGTCGCTAGCAATTAGCGTATCACCCACCTTCTAAGGTGGTTCCTGTGCCCGCGCACTTTTACGGGAATCTGCAGGAGCCACGAATGGAAAACCCGCGAGACGAAATCCCCGACTACGCCGTGCGCGCCCGCCGCATGGCGGACTTCTACGCGGCGCCGGTATTGCCGATTGCCGATGTAGCGTTATTCCTTGACCTGCCCTTAAGTACCGTTGACAAGTTGCGCGCTGCGGGCAAGCTACGCCGGTGCGTTCAGTTGCACCAGCTCGATCACATGATTCCACCACACCGCAATGGTTTTGGCCGCGACCTGGCACGCGATGAACGATCACCGGGCTGGCGCGACTTTGAGCTACATCGATTGGCCGACGGCCACGTCTGCCTGCGTCACCGCACGCTGCCGTTTCAAATGACCGGACGCCCGGCCCGAATAGACGACGTCGCTGGCCGGCTCGCGAGCCTTTGGGGGTTGCGGCGCGTCCCGACGACGGCGGGTCTGTCGATTCTGTGCTCGCGTTTCCGTTACTGATTCACGCTTAAAGGGCCGGCCAAGTTCCACCGGCGAGGCGCCTCCACGCATCGCTTACCTCGTATGGTTGCGAGTTTAGGGTGCGGCACGGCGCCACTTCTAGTGCAGCACCGCCCCTGGCCGAAAGGCTGGGGGGCTCACCGATTCACGTCTGCGCGCCCGGTGGCGGTCTGCGGTCCCACATGCCCACGCCGTCGCCGGGTAGCGCAGGCACCCCGCATTGTTCTCTCGCGTTTGGTCTGTCAGTTTTGTTTACAACAGACGCAAAAGACCCCGCGTCAGGAATTCGCAATATTTTGATTTTGAAGCGTTGAAGTGCATGCGCACGGACTTTGCTTAGCAACTCCTATCGCGGGAGGAGTTCCATGAGTCGCTTCGACGAAGACACGAGCACGATGCGCGTACGCCGCGCAGCGACCTTGATCGACCTACTCAAACCGGAATTCGGACCGCAGACCAAGGCACGCGGGATTGCAATCGGCGTGCTGCTCGGCGTGGTCATCTGGGCTGCGATTATCGCGCTTGGCATCGCCATCTGGCGGTGGATCCGCTGACCGTCGGTTCGATTCGGCTATCATGCGAGTGCGCTTCGCGCACATGGCGGCCTAAACCGCCCCGCTTTGGAGAATCCAAGATGACTGTCGCCGAAGCTCGCAAGTTACTCGCAACCATGCCCGACAATCTCACGCTGTGCTTTAGCGACGCCGAGAGCGGAACGCTGGTCGAAGATGATCCCGGAACACTTCACGGTGACGGCGGGCACGCGCGGCCCGAAGCTCGGCAAATGAACACCTTCGACATGGCATGGGCAGCGTTCGCACGTGCGACCGAAGAAACTCGCGAACAGCATGAGCGCAACGGCGATCCGTGTGATATCGCGGAACTGCTGCGCCACGCGTCCGAGCTGATCGACGTAATGTGGCTAGAACTCCTCGAGCGGACCGACAAGGTACCGCCGAAGGCTGGATTCATCGTTGAGCGTCTACGCGACCGATTCAACGCATTGAGGTTGGAAGTCGTGCCTGCCCGGCACTGACAGATGATGATGAATGCGGAAGACGAAAACGAGGACGATTTCGCGTTGGTTAATTGGGAGAAGGTTAAGGCGACTGAACTCAGGAAAGCATGCATTCACGAGTGCGCGCACGCAGCCGTCGCTCAACACTTTGGCGCACCTGTCTCGGTGACGATTACCGCTAATCCAGACGCTTCGATCGAGGAAAAGTTCTATTCTGGTCACGTCAAATTGTCGACGAAACTATCGAAGTCAAAAACGCGCTTGGTTTGCCTTGCCGGGACCATCGCGGAGCAATTTGATACGTGCCGCAACCTCACAGGACACGATATTGCCGATTGGATCGATCTCAAGGCGATCACGTTGTCCGAAACAGACGCCGCCGGCGCCCGCGGATACACGAGGCGACATCTAGGCGAATGCGTTGCGCTGGTGCGGGACCTTTGGCGCACGATTGAACGTGAGGCGACGCAACTGATTGCCGACGAAATGGCGAAGAGCAACCCGCGAAATACCACCGTTTCGATGCTAGGCGCTGCGCTTGATGATGGACCCAGGGTGTAGCCGCGGCACGCGACAAGGCGTTTGATCGCCTCCGAGATTCTGGCGCCGTTTGGATTTCGGCGAAGGCGCGCGAAACGGCTAGGCCACATTAGAAGTACGCGGCGAAGGCGCAGCGCCGGAGGAGCGGTTTAGTGCGTAGGCAGATCCAGCGGATGAAGTCCTTTGGCATCAAGCGGTGGCTTGCGCCAGTCGTCGTTGCGCGCCATCTGAAGCAGCGCCGCGAGGAGAAGTCCGGATAGGCCGCCGATTACGAATCCGGCAATAACGAGTAGCAGCGTGGAGGTTGTCATGCTTGCTAAGACCCTAACTATCGCGCAATGTTCCGCGCGCTTTGTGATGCCGCCTGACCTACACCCTCGCCTGGGTCCGTAGCGCCCCGCTGGCGTTGATCTGCGACGGCTGGCGGCATTGATTTCGCGATGTAGTGCCGTGTGCCGCCCCATTCCTTGCGCAGTCGACGTTCGAGCTGCGCCGCCGCATCGCGCGGCACGCCGTGCGCAATGCACGCGGCAAGCACCCAACGGGAAAAATCGGACATAGGTGTGCCTCGCGGTGTGATGCGCGAAGTCTACGCCGGGCCGCTGCGATTCTTGAACTGATTCTTGAACTTTCCCGGCTTATTTTTTGGCGTCCCCACCGAGATTCGAACTCGGGTTACCGCCGTGAAAGGGCGGTGTCCTAGGCCTCTAGACGATAGGGACGAGGCGGTTACTGCGATGGACTGTTGGTGGAGCTAAGCGGGATCGAACCGCTGACCTCTTGCATGCCATGCAAGCGCTCTCCCAGCTGAGCTATAGCCCCACAACCAACCATCAATTATAACGTTTGGCCGACCTGGATGGCAAACCACAGGGCCGGCGGCGCGTGCGCAGAGCACGGTGTCGCGCATGTGCGGTGGGGGCCCATGGATTTCCGCTATCATCGGCAGCGCTTTTCGCGAATCCTCCGATGCCGCTGCCCTTACCTGCCGCAGTTACTGCAACCGATCTCCACGGTCGCGTCGTCCTCGTCACGGGCGCCAGCGGGGGGCTGGGTCGCATTCTCGCGCTCGCATGCGCGAAACTCGGCGCGACCGTCGTCCTGCATGGCCGCGTCGTCCGCAAACTCGAAGCGCTCTACGATGAAATCATGGCCGCCGGCTACCCGGAGCCCACCATTCTGCCGCTCGATCTGGCGACGGCGAAGGCCGAGGACTTCGGCAACGTCGCCAGCGCACTCCAGGCGCAACATGGACGCATCGACGCCATCGTCCACACTGCCGTGCAACTGGGTTCGCTGGGGCCGATCGAACATCAGGCGTTCGACGCCTGGCTCTCGACAGTGCGCGTGAATCTCCTCGCACCGTTCGGTTTGACGCGATCCCTATTGCCATTGTTGCGCGCGGCACCGGACGCGAGCGTGGTGTTCACCCTGGATACGCGCGGTCAGGATCCGAAAGCCTATTGGGGAGCTTACGCGGTCGCCAAGGCAGGATTGTCGGCGCTGCTCACGATCCTGGCGGATGAGTGGGAAAACGTGCCCACGATGCGCGTCAACGGTATCGTGCCCGGCCCGATGCGCTCACCCTTGCGCGCCCAATCGCATCCCGGTGACGACAATGCACGGTTGCCGCCGCCGGAAGCGATCGTGCCCCTGTACCTTTATCTGCTCGACGGACAGCCGAAGGCGGAAAGCGGATCGATCATCGATGCACAGGCGTGGCTGCAACAGTAGGCTTGGGCTGACCTAATCGCAGCAGCACGCGCAGCCTGCGGAATTCCTCCGCGGGCAGCATGTCGGGCAGTATCGCGATAGTGCGTGAGCGACGCGCCCCCGCGCTGCGCCACACGATGGTTGTCAGCGCAGAGCCGACATACGAATCATCCTGCACCACACCGTCGGTGCGACGTCCGCTGCGTTCGATGACAGCAATATTCCGGTCGGCGCCAAGCACGATCGCCACCACCGCACGTCGCGTCGAATGCTGGGCTGCTCGAACCAGCGCAATGCCGTAGGCACCCAGCGCCGTCACGGCAATGGACCTGCTGCCACGGTTCCACCGGCAGCCACGCCACCAGCGCCGACGTCGCGACCACGCCCACCAGCGTTACCGCACCGGCGATACGCGACGGTCGCAACTCGATGTGAAGTGCTGCAGGTTCATTCATCTCCCGCGATTGGGCGCAGGATCAGCGCGGCGCGTCAATCAGCCAAACGGATGAAGCGAATCGACGTCTACCGCGGGTTGTTCTTCGCGAGCGCGAGCCAGGTTTCCAGCACGGTGTCCGGATTGAGCGACATGCTCTCGATGTGCTGTTCCACCAGCCATTGCGCAAGTTCCGGGTGATCGGACGGACCCTGCCCGCAGATGCCGGCGTACTTGCCTGCCTTGCGGCAGGCGCTGATGGCCATCGCCAGCATCGCCTTGACCGCGTCGTCGCGTTCGTCGAACGTCGACGCGATGGCGCCGCCGGCGTCCCGATCCACCGCGAGCGTGAGCTGCGTCATGTCGTTCGAGCCGATGGAGAAGCCGTCGAAATGCTCCAGGAAACGATCCGCCAGGATCGCATTCGATGGTATTTCGCACATCATGATCACGCGCAGTCCATTGCTGCCGCGCTCGAGGCCATTCCGCGAGAGCAAGTTGATCACTTCCTCGGCCTCCGACAACGTGCGCACGAACGGCACCATGACTTCGACATTGGTGAAACCCATGTCGTCGCGCACGCGCTTGAGCGCCTGGCATTCCAGCTGGAAGCAATCGTAGAACTCTGGCGCGATATAGCGCGAGGCGCCGCGAAAGCCGAGCATCGGATTTTCTTCGTGTGGCTCGTAGCGCCCACCGCCGACCAGGTTGGAGTATTCGTTGGACTTGAAGTCGGACAAGCGCACGATCACCTTCTTCGGCCAGAATGCCGCGGCAATGGTTGCGACGCCTTCCGTGATCTTGGCGACATAGAACTCGATGGGGCTGGCATAGCCGCCGATCCTGCGGGCAATGTCCTGCTTGAGCTCGGCCGGCAGCGTGTCGAAGTTGATCAGCGCCTTGGGGTGCACCCCGACATTGCGGTTGATGATGAACTCCAGCCGGGCAAGGCCAACACCTTCGTTCGGCAGTCGACAAAAATCGAACGCAAGTTCCGGGTTACCGACATTCATCATGATCTTGGTCGGTGCGACGGGCATCTTGTCCATCGCGATGTCGATAATGTCGACTTCGAGCAGGCCCTCGTAGACATGTCCCGTGTCGCCGTCGGCGCAGGACACGGTGACCGCCTGCCCGACCTTGAGAACGGCCGTCGCATCGCCACAGCCGACCACCGCGGGAATGCCCAGCTCGCGCGCGATGATCGCCGCATGACACGTGCGACCGCCCCGGTTGGTCACGATCGCGGCGGCCCGCTTCATCACCGGCTCCCAATCGGGGTCGGTCATGTCGGTCACCAGTACGTCGCCAGCCTTCACCTGATCCATCTCGGCCGCCGATTTGATCAATCGAACGGGGCCCTGCCCGATTTTCTGGCCGATGGCGCGGCCGCTCGCGAGTACTTCTGAACGCCGATTGAGTCGATAGCGGCGCAGCGACTCCGCGCCGGTGGCGCGGGATTTCACCGTTTCGGGCCGCGCCTGCAGGATGTAGAGATGCCCGTCGACGCCATCGCGTCCCCACTCGATGTCCATCGGGCGTCCGTAGTGGCGCTCGATCACCAGGGCGGTACGCGCCAGCTCTTCGGCCTCCGCATCGCTGATCGAAAAGCAAATCCTTTCGGCGGGTGGCACATCCACGGTGGTGACTGACCGGCCGGCGCTGGCATCTGCGGCGAAGATCATCTTGATCGCCTTGTCGCCGACGGTCTTGCGCAGCATCGCCGGCCTGCCCTCGGTCACGTTGCGCTTGTAGACGTAGTATTCGTCCGGATTGACCGCCCCCTGGACGACCGTCTCGCCCAGTCCATACGCCGCCGTGATGAACACGACCTGATCGAATCCGGATTCGGTATCGAGGGTGAACATGACTCCTGCCGCGCCCAGATCACTACGCACCATGCGCTGGACGCCGGCCGAGAGCACCACCTCGCCATGGGGAAAGTTCTGGTGCACCCGGTAGGCGATGGCGCGGTCATTGTAGAGCGACGCGAATACCTTCTTTATGGCATTAAGAACATTTTCCAAACCATTGATATTAAGATATGTTTCCTGTTGCCCTGCGAACGAGGCCTCCGGCAAGTCTTCGGCGGTCGCAGATGAGCGCACGGCGACGGTGACGCCAGGATTGCCGGCGTTCAGTTGGGCATAGGAAGCCGCGACTTCGGTGACGAGCGCCGCAGGCAGAGGTCCCGCCTCGATCCAGCCGCGTAGCGTGGAGCCAACCCGTGCGAGTGCGCCTACGTCCTCCACATCCAGCCCCGCCAGCGTCGACTCGATGCGGCTGGCGAGACCCGCGGCATCGATGAACTCCCGAAAGGCAAAGGCGGTGGTCGCAAATCCGCCGGGAACACGCACGCCCCGAGCGGCAAGCTGACCGATCATCTCCCCAAGCGACGCATTCTTGCCCCCTACCTGCGCAAGATCGCTCATGCGTAACTGGTCGAGTTGAATCACTCGCCGGTGGTCGTTCATACAACATTCTCCACAGCTGGCGCGTCGGCACGATTGCCGACGCACGCCGGGCGGAATTCTAGCGTGCGCCCTCGGGACTCAGGGAATTTTTTGTTGCGGTGCAGGAAGCGCGCGGCGCGGGGAATCAGAACGGCGTGTAACTGGCCTATCTCAAAATCCCGGCGAGCGGCCGGAGAGTCTCAGTTTGCCAAGTGCGGGCCCGCAGCGAGCCCCGAGATATACGCAGACGTACAACGAGGCGCGAGCCTCATTTGCCAGCTGAGCACGACAACGCTATCGAGTCGCGCCACCAAGTTCGAGTTCGGCTAATTCGGGCCGGTGACGTCGTCCAGCATATCGCCGTTGCCATTGCCGTTGCCTTCGCCGTGCTTGGCCATGAAGGCCTCGTCAGCGAGGATGGCCGGCTCGCCTTCGGGACGGCGATGCTTGCTGCGCACCGCGCGACGCAGACTGCGATACAGGTCGGGATGAGATTCCTTGAGATAGCTGATGATTTCGAAGTCCACTCGCTTCACCTGTGACAAATCAATTTGTTCAACGTGCACCAGGCGCAGCAATTCGCGAACCGGCTTGGGCATCTCGCGCCCGCTCTCATAGCGAGAGCCGCCGCTTTGCGTGACACCGATTTGCGTCCAGAACTGCTCTTGATTCAGCCCAAGTCTCCGCCGAATCTCGCGCGGATTGAGTACACGCTCAAAAAGTTTCACGGATTTATCGTCTTAGTTATTGGACATTGATTTCACACGCGCCACCACGCTGCCGCGGCGCCCCAAAAGACATTGGCATAATTGTTGATCAAACCCGGCCGGAGCGCAAGGGCATCCGGCGAACGGGCATGCCAAGCCGCTGAAAGGGCAGTCGATCATACGGTTGTGGCACACATCGAGAATTCGGTTTGCCCTGGCCCGCAACCCTCGGGCGGGGTGCCGGCGGTCTTGCTAGAATGTGAACATTCGACGCCATTAGGGGAACAATCCACCCCGGGCGCCAGAACCTCCAATGCCCCGCTACGACCTTCATTGCCACTCGACCCATTCGGACGGCCTGCTGCCTCCCGCGGAAGTCGTCCGACGCGCCGCCAGCCGGGGCGTCGAGTTCCTGGCGCTGACCGACCACGACGAGACCAGCGGCCTGGCCGAAGCGCGCGCCGCCGCGACGGACGCCGGCCTTCACTTCATTGACGGCGCTGAGCTGTCGGTCAGCTGGCACGACGTCACGCTTCACGTGGTCGCCCTTGGCATCGACCCGGGCTGCCGGGAGCTGCAGGACGGGCTGACGACCATTCGTACCGGCCGCGACCAGCGCGCGCAGCGCATGGCGGATTCCCTGGCGGCGGCGGGAATAACCGGGGCCTACGAAGGGGCCGCCGCCTACGTCACCAACGAGCGGCTGATCGGGCGCACGCATTTCGCGCGGTTCCTGGTTGAGACGGGACACGTCCGCGACACCAAAGCCGCCTTCCAGCAATACCTGACCGCCGGCAAGCCGGGCTACGTCAACCACATCTGGGCCACGTTGCCGCAAGCGCTGGGCTGGATCCATGCCGCCGGCGGGCAAGCAGTGCTCGCGCATCCGGGACGCTATAAGGTCGACTCGGCCCAAATGCGCCAGTTGCTAGGCGAATTCCGGGACACGGGCGGCGACGCGATCGAGGTGTTGTCATCGAGCCACACACAGGCGCAGACCAGCGAATATGCCCGCTACGCGCGCGTCTTCGGGCTGCTCGCGTCATCCGGGTCGGACTATCACGGCCCCGGGGAGAGCTGGGTTGATCTGGGGGACATGCCGGAGCTTCCTGCAGGCGTCGTGCCGGTGTGGAAGAACTGGTAACGATGCCGGCCCCCCGGACAGTATTTTTTGTTTCCGATCGTACCGGCATCACCGCCGAAATGCTCGGTAACAGCCTGTTGTCCCAATTCGAGGATTTCAATTTCCAGCGTGTGACGATTCCTTTTGTCGATACGCCAGACAAGATCGAAGGGGTCCTGCAGCGGATCGACGAGGTCGCCGCCGCCGAAGGCCGTCGGCCGTTGGTCTTCAGTTCGATCGTCGATGAAGCAATGAGCGCGCAGCTTGGCCACGCCACCGCGCTGGTGCTCGATCTGTTCCAGGTGTTCATTGCGCCGCTCGAATCCGAGCTGCAGGCGAAATCCTCGCACGCCGCCGGCCGATCGCACGGCATTGCCAACAGCCACGAATATTTTGCGCGCATCGAGGCGATCAACTTCGCCCAGGCGCATGACGATGGCGCGTCGACCCGCGATCTGTCCAAGGCGCAGGTCATTCTGGTCGGCGTCTCGCGCTGCGGCAAGACACCGACGACGCTCTATCTTGCGCTGCAGTTCGGCATTCGTGCGGCGAATTTTCCGCTCACCCCGGACGACTTCGTCGACAAGAAACTGCCCGCGTCCGTGCTGCCCTACCGCGATCGGTTGTTCGGGTTGACGATCAATCCGGAGCGGCTGCGGCAGATCCGTGGCGAACGCCGTCCCGGCAGTTCATACGCGACGCTCGACAACTGCCGCTTCGAAGTGCGCGAAGCGGAAGCGATGATGCAGCGGGAGTCCATCACCGTGCTCGACACGACGACCAAGTCGATCGAGGAAATCGCGACGACGATCCTGCATCGCGCGGGCCTGCAACGCCACGCATACTAGTCACCCAATGCGTAAAACCGCCGGGCATTCCCACCGCGAATGGCGTTCCGATCGGCTTCAGGGAGGCCCGCGAGCAGTGTATCCGTAGCACCGGACCAGGCCGCATAGCTCGCGGCGAGCGTCGCCACCGGCCAGTCGCTGCCCCAGATCACGCGCTCACTGCCGAAGCATTGCAGTACGTGGTCGACATAGCGACGGAGCGCGGCGACCGTCCAGCCCATCCCTGCTTCCGTGACCAGTCCCGAGAGTTTGCAATACGCACGGGTGTTGGCGGCGATCGCTGCCAGATCATCGGCCCATGGCTGCCACGCGCCTCCCGCGATATCGGGCTTGGCGCAATGGTCGATGACTACTGCAAGCGTCGGATGACGTTCGAGCATTGCCAATAACGGCTTCAACTGCCGCGGCTTGACCAGGGCGTCGAAGCGCAGCCCCAATGCCGTCAATGCTGACAGTGCCGGCTGCACTTCGGGTCGGAGGATCCATGCAGGATCGTCGAGATCCTGCAGCATCGGCCGTATGCTTTTCAGCAGAGGATGGGTCGCCAGTTCGCCCAACGTCGTCGCTACGTTGGGCGCGACAAGGTCGGTCCAGCCCACGACGCCGCGCACCAGGCCACTGCTCGCGTTCGCCACCTCGAGCAGAAAAAGTGTTTCCGCGATGGTCGGTGCCGCTTGCACCAGCACCGTGGCATCAATCCCCGCCGCGGCAAGCGCGGGTCGCAGTTCGTCGAGCGTGAAATCGCGATGGATCGGCGCAAGCTGTGGCGTCGGTTGCAGCCACCCATAGTCTCCTCGATCGAGACGCCAAACGTGGTGATGCGCGTCGACGCGGATCAATCGACGCCTTCGGGCAATGGTGCGTCATGCGCGACGAGGTCAAGCTCACGCAGTGCATGCCAGAACGCCGAAGGAATCGGATAACGCACCAGATTCAGGTTCTGGTCGAACTCGGCAATGGTGCGTGCGCCGGCGATCACGCACGTGATTGCCGGGTGGGCGCGCGGAAACTGTAACGCGGCAGCTGGCAGCGGCACGGAAAATCGGCCGCACACCTGCTCGATGGCCGCGACGCGCTCGATCACTTGTGCAGGTGCGGGCCCGTAGTTGAAGTAAGGATGAGAGCCATTCGAAGGCCGGGAGCCGGTGGCAAGAATTCCGGAATTGAAAGGTCCGCCGAGCACGATCGCCACGCCGCGACGCTGGCATTCGGGCAGCAACTCTGCCAGTGCGGATTGATCGGCGAGGGTGTAGCGTCCGGCGAGCAGAATCACATCCAGGTCGGTGTAACGCAGCACTTCGAGGCAGATCTCGACGCCATTGACACCGAGGCCATAGCCGGCGATCGTGCCGCGCGCCTTGAGTTCCGCCAATGCCGGGAGGCCACTTTGCAACGTGTCTGCAAGCCTCCGCGCGTGAGCGTCGCCGTGCGTCGCGATATCGATGTCGTGCACATAGACGATGTCCACGTTGTCCACGCCCAGGCGTTGCCGGCTGTCCTCCAGCGAACGCAAAAATCCTTCGCCGGTGTAGTCGTAGCGCTGCACATACGGCGGAGTATCGACGTACCCGCGCTGATCGCGTGGCGCGTTCGCCTGCGCTTCGAGGATGCGACCAACCTTGGTCGACAGTAAGTACCCGGGACGAGGGACGTCGCGCAATCCGGCACCAAAACGCTGTTCCGACAGCCCCTGGCCATAATGCGGCGCGGTGTCGAAATAACGCACTCCCTTTGCATGGGCATGGCGCACGAGCGCTTGGGCGACCTCTTCCGGCACCGCACTGAACAAATTACCCAGTGGTGCACCCCCGAATCCGAGCGGCACTGCTGCCAGCCGACGAAACAATGCACTGGTGCTCGCGGTCATCGTCGGGATTCAGCGGGAGAGGTCATCGGTGCTATCCTACTGCGCTTTGCATGGCACGCGCCATGCGCGACAAGGACACTTCGTTCATGGCTGACCGCATTCACGGCGTCTGGTGTGCGACGCTGACACCTCTCACTGCGTCGGGCGCGCCTGACGCGCGACCGCTCGTCGCACATGTCAATCGATTGTTCGCCGCCGGCGTCGATGGCATCGCACTGTTTGGAACGACCGGAGAAGGACAATCGTTTTCGGTCGCGCAGCGCCGGGATGGCCTCGATGCCCTGCTTGCTGCGGGCATACCTCCGGCGCGCATCGTCGCGGGCACGGGCTGTGCCGCGATCGCCGACACCATCGAGCTGACCCGGCACGCCGTAGGCGCCGGGTGCGCCGGCGCACTGGTCCTGCCACCGTTTTTCTTCAAGGGCCCCAGCGAGGAAGGCATCTACGCGAGCTATGCGCGGCTCATCGACGGCGTCGCCGACGCGCGGCTCCGGCTCTATCTCTACCATATCCCGCAGATCACCGGCGTGCCGATTCCGCACGACGTCATCTCGCGGCTCGCCACGACCTACCCTGGCGTCCTCGCAGGCATCAAGGATAGCGAGGGCAACTGGAACCACACGCGCAGCCTCCTCGAGCGGTTTCGCGCATTGTCGGTGTTCGTGGGGCACGAGCCACATCTGCCCGCCGCGTTGGCCGCCGGGGGCGCCGGGACGATTTGCGGTGTGGCCAATCTCTATCCGCGGTTGGTGCGACGACTCCACGACAACGCGCCGACAGCAGGACCCGGCGAAGACCTCGCGCTTGTCGAAGCGTTCGTCGCGTTGCTGGGACACGTCCCGGTATTCGCCGCGTTCAAGGCATTGCTTGCCGAATTGACCGGCGATCCGAAGTGGGAGGCGCTGTGTCCCCCGCTCGTGCCGATGGACCGGGATGCGCGCCGTGCATGGCTGGCGTCGATCGCCCGAACCGGGCTGGTCAGGGAGCGCGACGCGGCATAAGCGCGACGGGCTGCCCGAGCGCGAAGGTACCTAATTGACGGCACACCCGGGACAGTCGCGCTCGGGTATCATTTCGCAAACGCTGACCGCATCGTCGGTACAGTGCTGACCTGCATGAACATTCACTGAAGGAGGAAACCATGACCGATCACACTCGTGACGATACCACCGACAATTCGCGTCGCCGCTTGCTGCAGGCAGGCTTGGGTGCGGCCGCACTCGGAGCAATCCCTGGCGCATCGCTGCTCAACGCGCAGGCGCAATCCGGCTTCGACTGGAAGCGCTTCAAGGGCGAAAAAATCGAGATCCTACTGGTCAAGAGCCCGCGCGGCGACCTGCTGACCAAGTATCACAAGGAGTTCGAAGACCTGACCGGTATCGAGGTTGGCTCGGAGATGATTCCCGAGCAGCAGCAGCGTCAGAAAGCGGTCATCGAATTCAACTCGGGAAGTCCAAGCTTCGATGTCATTGGCCTGTCCTACCACGTGCAAAAGCGGCAGTTCGCCAAGAACAACTGGCTTACGGATGTGCGCCCGTATATCAACGACAAGTCGATGGCGGCGCCGGATCTCGACTTCGCCGACTTCGCCAAGGGCGGCCTGTTCTATGCGGTAGAGCCGGACGGTCGCGTGATGAGCCTCCCGTTCAACCTCGACCCGTGGATGGTCTATTACAACAAGGAGCTTTTCGACGCCAAGGGCATCGCATTCCCGAAGACTTTTCCCGAGATGCTCGACGCGGCTGCGAAGATCAACGATCCGGGCAAAGGCGTCTCCGGCTTTGTCGGCAGAGGGTTGAAGAATGCCAACGTGCCGGTGTGGAGCAGTTTCCTGCTTGGTTACGGCGGCGGATTCATCGACAAGAACGGCAAGCTGATGACCGACACGGCTGAGGCAATCGATGCCGCGAAGATGTATCAGACGCTGCTGGCGAAATATGGGCCTCAGGGCGTGGCCGGGTATAACTGGAATGAATCGCAGAGCTTGTTCATGCAAGGCAAGGCCGCGATGTGGCTGGATGGCATCGGCTTTGCGCAGCCGCTCGAAGATCCGACCAAATCCAAGATCGTCGGCAAGGTTGGTTACGGTGTGATGCCGTCAGGGCCCAAGCAACAAGTCTCCGCATTGTTCGCCGACGGCGAAGGCATTTCGACGTACAGCAAGAAAAAGGGACCGTCCTGGTTCTACATCCAGTGGGCGTCCAACAAAATGAATCAGACGCGCATGCTCCAGGCCGCGGCCGGTGCACCGGTGCGCACGTCCGCCTACGCCGCCGCCCAGGCATCGGGCGATTTCAAGGCGCCGAAGCAATGGGTCGAATGCATGCTTGCGTCGGCAAAAATCGCGCAGCCGGGATTGCCGGTCATCGCGCCAGTGACAGAGTTCCGCGACACCTTCGGCATCGCGCTGACCAACATGATCAACGGTGCCGATCCTGCCACCGAACTCAAGAAAGCGACGGTCGAATTCCAGCCGGTGCTGGACAAGAGCGAGAAGGCGTAGCGGAACGTGGCTCCTTGCCGTTCATCCTTCGACAAGCTCAGGACGAACGGCAAGGCCCGATACGATGCCAATCGATAAAACGTTCGTGGTGAGCCCTTCGACAAGGCTCAGGACAGGCTTGTCGAACCACGGATGCTTTGCGCCACGATGAGCACGTCGGCGCCAGCAGTCATTCCGCGCCCGGGTTTTCTCGCCCGACGGCACCGCAGCTACATTCTGTTCATCATTCCCGCGCTGGTCATCGTCGGCGCGGTGATCGTTTTCCCCTGGCTGTTCACCCTGTGGATGAGCGCCTTCGACTGGAAGATCGGTTCAGTCGCGCATTTCATCGGCTTCGACAACTACATCAAGCTCGCGACCAACAAGCGCTTCCACGAAGCGATCGGCCACACGATCTACTTCACGGCACTCGCGGTCATCGTGCCGCTGATTCTGGGCACCATCGCTGCGCTCATTTTTCACCGCGAATTTCCCATGCGCGGGCTCCTGCGCTCCATCTTTACGATGCCGATGATGGCGACCCCCGTGGCGGTCGCGCTGGTCTGGACGATGATGTTCCACCCGCAGCAGGGTGTCCTCAATTACCTGCTGTCGCTGGTGGGCCTCCCTCCTTCGCTTTGGGTCTACTCACCGACGCTGGTCATTCCCAGTCTAGTCATGGTCGAGGTCTGGCACTGGACGCCGCTGGTCATGCTGATCGTCCTGGGAGGACTGGCCGCGCTGCCGACCGAGCCGTATGAAAGCGCACGCCTCGACGGCGCAACCGAATGGCAGTTGTTCCGCTACATCACGTTTCCGCTCGTGGCGCCGTTTATCGTCGTCGCGGCCGTCATCCGCACCATCGATGGGATCAAGGCCTTCGACACGATTTACGTCATCAGCTCGGGTGGGCCCGGCACCGCGTCCGAGACGATCAACCTCTATCTGTACCTGCAGGCATTCGCGTTCTACAACGTCGGCAACGCGTCCGCCGTGGTCGTCGTCTTTTTCGTGCTCATACTGGCGCTGGCAATGCTGCTTCTGTACGTCCGGCAACGCGCGAAGTGGACATGAGCGCGAAGGTACGCCAATGAGTACGGTCACCGTATCGTCGCATGCCAATCTGGTCCGGCGCGGGCGCGCTCGTCGCGTAGTGCGCAAGATTGGTTTCTGGTTCTCGGTCGCGGTGATCGTTTCGCCGGCAATTCTGGTGTTCCTATGGATGCTGTCGCTGTCGCTGAAGAATGAAATCGACAATCTCGCCTTCCCGCCGGTGTTCATTCCCAGTCCGCCGACACTGTCGAATTTCGTCCAGGTCTTCAAGGACAATTCGATGGGACTCTATTTCTGGAACAGCGTCGTCGTCTCCGGGCTGGGTACGCTGATCGCTCTGCTGGTCGGCATCCCGGCCGGATACGGCATTGCCCGCGCCCAAGCGCACAAACTCACCGTCATGATCCTGATAGCGCGCATGACCCCCGCGCTGTCATTCCTGATCCCGCTATTCACGGTGTTCCAGTTCCTCGGACTCAACAACACGTTGACCGCGCTGGTGATCACGCATCTGGTCATCACGGTGCCCATCGTCGTCTACATCATGGCGGGCTATTTCGAAACGCTTCCGAGAGAGCTCGAAGAGGCCGCGCTCATCGACGGCGGCAGCGTCTGGACGACCTTTCGCTTTGTAGCGCTGCCGTTGGCGCGGCCCGGTATCGTCGTCGCAACCATACTTTCATTCATATTTTCCTGGAACAATTTCGTGTTCGGTGCGGTACTCGCCGGGCGTACGACACGGACCCTGCCCGCGGCAGTCTACAACGTGCTCACCTTCGAGCAACTGGCATGGGGTCCGCTCGCGGCGGCCGCGATTGTCGTGACCTTGCCCGTGCTCCTGCTGACGATCATCATCCAGAAGGAGATCGTCGTCGGGATGACTGCAGGTGGTGTCAAGGCATGACGTAATGCTCATCGGCATCCATCCACTGCTGCATGCGGATTTGCTCCATGTACTCGCCAGCATGGGACACGGCGACGAACTCGTGATCTGCGACGCGAATTTTCCCGCAGCCAGCGTCGGCAAGCGGCTGATCCAGATGCCGGTCTCATCGTCCGCGCTGGCGCTCGAAGCGATCCTGACGCTGTTTCCAGTTGATGCCGGAGTTTCGCCTGCCGCCATCACGATGAAAGTGCCCGGCGATTCCCCCGAGCTGCTCGCGCCCACCCGCGACTATGCGACTGTTATGACGCGCGTTGTTCCTGCGGCAACGATGGGCAGCCTCGAGCGCCACGAATTCTATGCGCGCGCCCGTAACGCGTTTGCGGTCGTGCGTACGGCCGATTTTCGGCGCTACGGCAACATCCTTCTGGTCAAGGGAGTGGTGAACCGGTATCCGTCCGCCTGAGCCAACGATGGTCACCGTCTTCGGCTCGATCAATCTCGACCTGGTCTGTCGCGTGGCGCATTTCCCGGCGCCGGGCGAAACTATCGCCGGCTCATCGTTCACGACTTTTCCGGGTGGTAAAGGCGCGAATCAGGCGCTCGCCGCTGCGCGCGCGGGCGCGACAGTCAGGATGTTTGGAGCGGTTGGCAACGACGCCTTCGCCACCGCGGCAACAGCACTCCTGATCCGCGGCGGTGTCGATGTCGATGGCGTAGCGCCGGTCGATGCGCCGACCGGCTGCGCGACCATCCTCGTCGATGACCACGGCGAAAACTGCATTGTGGTGGTCGCCGGCGCGAACGCGAAGGCGGACCCGCGCGCGGTCCCTGACTCCGCGCTGACTGCGCAAACCGTGCTGCTACTGCAACAGGAAGTCGACCCTGCGTCGAACACGTCACTGATTGCACGGGCCCGTCGCGCGGGCGCGCGCACGATCCTGAACGCTGCGCCGGCGCATCCTGTTTCGCTCGATGTGCTCCGGATGATCGACGTTCTGATCGTCAACGAATCGGAAGCGGCAACGCTCGCCGCCGCGCTAGGTTGGTCCGCATCGCCGCGGGAATTCGCGTTGCGCGCCACGAGTGAGGCGCCGCACCTTGCGGTCGTTGTCACGCTGGGCGCGGCGGGTGCACTCTGGAATGGTACGGATGTTTCATTGCATGTTGCCGCGCCGAGCGTTCGCGTGGTCGACACGACGGGCGCCGGCGACGCGTTTGTCGGAGCGCTTGCGGCCGCGCTCGATCGTGGTGCTACTCCCGTCCGGGCGTTGCGACGCGGCGTAGCCGCAGGGTCGCTTGCGTGTACCGCAAATGGGGCGCAACCGGCGTTACCCGATGCCGCAGCGATCGACGCACTGTTACCAGCAGTTACAGTTATCGCAGAATGACGATGGTATAATTTGGTCTTCGAACCCAATGATTGAGCCATGATCAAGCGACTGATTCTGTGCCTTTTTCTGCTGGCCGCTGCGTCTCGCGCAGGTGCGGTCGACTACACCGACCTCTACTACGTTCCCGGCGAGGATGGTTGGGGTGCCAACGTCGTGCAAAGCGACTCTTTCCTGTTCGTGACGTTCTTCATTTATGGCCCAGACCAAAACAAACCCACGTGGTACTCAGCGCAATTGACGCTCGACGCCAGCGGCAACTACAACGGCAAGCTGTACGCAACGACGGGGACCTATTACGCGTCGCCGTGGAAAGTGTCGGACTCTACCAATGCCGAAGTCGGCACTGCGTCGTTTCAGCCCACGAGCGCATATACCGCGAAGCTGATTTACATCGTGACCAAACCCGCCACGCTTGCGGCAACGATCACCAAGTCGATACAACGCCAGTCACTCACCAAAATCGCACTCGGCGGGACCTATATCGGCGCACAGTCCGGCTCGTACTCCAACTGCAGCAGCAGCAGCAACAACGGCAGCTACAGCGATTTTTTCAATCTGCAGGTGGATCAAACCACCAGCGGAGTGATTACGTTCACGTTCGCCTACCAGAGTCTGTCGTGCACGCTCTCCGGCACACTCACGCAATTCGGGCAGCTCTACACGATACCGACCACGGCATACAAATGTTCGGACGGCCTGAACACCAACGCGTCGATGTCCGAGATCAAGGCAACCGGGCTGGGTATCGAGGGCAAGTTCACCTCGCCGACCGTCGGCGGCGGCTGTCGGGAAGACGCGACATTCTCTGCGGTGCTGCGCTAGCTCCTATTTCCTGGATCGTCGCGATTTCAGTCGACGATATCGAGCGCCTGGGGCGGCGTGCCAGCAAGGTAGCACTGCCACATCGCCTGATACGCGCGTTCGAGATTCGACGGTAAAGCGGCGGCTGTCGAATAAGCGCGCAAGTCAGCCGATTTCGTTCAAGGTGCTGCCGAAGTTCAGCCAGTTCCTGCGGCTGCTGCGCCAATCGCAGCGCCAGCATTTCATAATCGCGCAAGTTGGACACCGCGAGTTGCGGCAAGCCGACGCTGTGCAGCAGGCTGCCCGCGACGCGCGAAACAAATGTCTCACCGCTGCAGGTCACCAGCGGCAATGCCGCCCACAACGCATCGCTCGCAGTGGTGTGCGCGTTGAAGGGAAAGGTGTCGAGGAAAAGATCGGCACACCGGTAGCGTGCCAGGTGTTCCGCATGCGGCAGCTTCGGCGCGAACACCAGACGCCCGGGCGCCACACCGCGTCGACCGGCCTCCCGGATCAGATTCTCGTTTGCAGTGCATCGCCTTGCAGCAGCCATAAAACGCTGCCCGGCACTGCCAGCAGCAGTCGCATCCAGATCATCGAACATCTCCGGCGTGATCTTGTACGGGCTGTTCAGGCAGCAGAATACCATGCCTTGCTTCGGGCAGGCCGCAACTCCGACGGCTTGGTGCAGCGTCAGCAATAGCGCGCCGGCGATCGTTGATCTGGTAGCAATCGGGCAGGTACACGAGCTTTTCACTGAAGTACTGCGCTTGCGCGGGCGGCGAAACGACATGATCGGTAATCAGGTAGTCGATGAAATCCGTGCCCATCGTGCCGGGATAGCCGAGAAAGTGGACCTGTATCGGTGCTGCTTTCAGCGCCAGGATTTCGCTGCGTGCGTGGCGCGTGTAACCCTTCAGGTCGACCAGAATGTCGATGCGATCGGCATGGATGATCGAGGCACTGTCGGCCAGCGAACGTTCCCGCAGATCGACGAAACGATCGCATGCGGCCGCCAGTCGCGTGCGCATCGGTCCGCTGTCGTCGCGGCCATAGGAATACGCGAAGAATCTCGAAGTGCTCGCGCTCGTGCAATTCGAACAGTTCGGCGATCAGGTAGGCCGTGGCGTGCTGGTGAAAATCGGCCGACAGATAGCCGATGCGCAGCTTCGGCTTCGCCACCCGCTGATGCCTGAATGCCAGCTTGTCGCGCAGTGCGGCGAACGGCTTGAAACAGGCGCGTGCGAATTTTCTGCGCACAACGGTACTGCTCCTCGGCGCTGCTCGGCGTGCTCAGAAACGCAAACGGCATGATCGGCGGCGCCGCGTCGTCGCCGACGTCGCGGCGTTGCGCCGCCATCAGCGCATCGAGGCCATCCCACTCGCACAGCGCCTGCATCTGACCGATCAACGCACAACGGATTTCGGCGTCGTCCACCTTCAAGCGCCACGCCTGCCGATAGCTCGCCAGCGCGTCGACGCTGCGGCCCAGTGCTTTCAGCGCATGACCGAGGTGCAGGCAGGCATCCGGGTAGTCCGGCCTGATGCGCAACGCGTGCTGATAGCTCGCGACGGCTTCTTCCAGCCGGCCCTGCTCCTTCAGCGTGTTGCCGAGGTTGTGATGTGCCTCGGGAAGTTCAGGCCGAAGGCGCAACGCGATCTGGTAGTGCGCGATTGCTTCCTGATACTGCGCCAGACCTTTGAGCACATTCGCCAGATTGTTGTGCGCCTCGGCCAGCTCCGGTTTGTGCGTCACGGCATTGCGAAAATGGGCGGCGGCCTGCTCCAGTTCGCCCTGGTCCTTCGCATGTTGCCGAGGCTGACGTGGGCGGTCGCGTAATCCGGCTTCAGACGAAGTGCATGCTGAAAGCTGGCGATCGCCTGATCGAATCGATGCAGTGCTTTGAGCGCCAGGCCGAGATTGTTGTGATAACCGGGATTGTTCGGATCCAGTTCGACCGCCCGCTGGATACGCGCGACTGCCGCGTCGTGGTCGCCGCGCTGATGGCTGCACACTCCGGCCAGTGCCAGGCGTCAGCGTGCTCGGGTGCTTGCAGAAGGATGGCGGCATAGAGACGCTCGGCGTGATCGAGGTGCCCGACTGGTGGTGCTGCCGTGCGAGTCGCAAGGCATCGTCGAGCGTCAGTTGCCGTTCACCCTCATCGACCACGCATCATCGCGAGCACTTGCCTCGCATCGACTGACCGCGACGTGCCGCACGCACTCGAACAGGCACACCGCGGCCGCCGCGCCCGCGTTCAGCGATTCGAAGTTGCCAGGCATCGGAATGGTGACGCGGCGCGTTGCTGCGGCCCGCAGCTCCGCCGACAAGCCGGCTCCTTCGTTGCCGATCGCGATCGCCACAGGCGCGCTGAAGTCGGCCTTGAACAGGGGCTCGCCACCTGCTGCGACGGTGGCAATGGTGGTACCACGGTAGCTATGCACCCATGCCACCAGATCGACGTCTTCGAAAATCTCGAGATGAAAGTGTCCACCCTGCCCCGCACGGAGCACCTTGGGCGACCAGGCGAACGCGCAGCGCCGGGACATGAATACCTGCGCCACACCGGCGGCGGCTGCCGTGCGCAGTATCGAGCCGACATTGCCGGGATCCTGCAGGTCTTCCAGCAGCAGGCAAAAATCCGCAACGCGTCCCAGCGTCGGGTTGGGAGTCGGCACCACGGCGAGCACGGCGACATCGACCGCGATCTGCGTGAATTCTGTCCATGCCGACGCAGATACGAGCAGCACCCGGGAGGGAGGAATACTTGCGCGCAGCGAGCGACATTACCGCATCGTCTTCAGCAGAATCGAGGACGATCAACGTTTCAGGTGCTCCGTGCCGCTCGAGGTAGACGCTCACCAGGTGTGCGCCCTCGAGGACGCACAATCCCGCTTTGCGCCGATCGCGCGACGACGCAAGCAAGCCAGCGGCTTGCTTCAGGCGCGGATTGTCAGGCGAGGTGATGCGCGGCATGGCAGACGGTGAAGACTTGGCGACTGACCCTGCGCGTGGCCTGCGACGACGGCCTTGCCCTTCATCGCGACCACCTGCCTACTTGGCCAGGTTCGCCTTCGGCACTTCGTTCGGGCGAGAAGGCGCAGGAAGCTGAAAGAACACCTCGTCGTTGCGAATCATGCCCAGCTCGGAGCGGGCGCGTTCCTCGATGGCTTCATACCCCTGCTTCAAATCGCGCACATCGGCGTCGAGCGCCGCATTGCGCGTCGCCAGTCCGACGTTGATTTTCTTCTGAGCATCGACCTGGCGGTCCAGTTCACGCACGCGAAGCCAGCCACCCTTGCCCAGCCAGATTGGATACTGCAGGGCCAGGATCAGGATTGCGAAGATGGCGGCGAGGGCGCGCACGGCTATTTGAGTTGGTAGAACGCCGCGCGGCCTGGATAACTGGCGACATCCCCCAGATCCTCTTCGATGCGCAGCAATTGATTGTATTTGGCGACCCGATCCGAGCGCGACAGCGATCCGGTCTTGATCTGGCCAGCATTGGTGCCGACCGCGATGTCGGCAATCAGGCTGTCCTCGGTCTCTCCCGAGCGATGCGAGATGACGGTCGTATAGCCGGCGCGCGTGGCCATGCTGATCGCCGCGAATGTTTCGCTCAGCGTGCCGATCTGGTTGATCTTGATCAGGATGGAGTTGGCGACTCCTTTCGCGATGCCCTGCTTCAGGATCTTGGTATTGGTGACAAACAGGTCGTCGCCGACAATCTGCACCTTGCGCCCAAGCTTGTCGGTAAGGAGCTTCCAGCCATCCCAGTCGCCTTCCGCCATGCCATCCTCGATCGAAATGATCGGGTACTTGTCGACCCAAGTCGCAAGGTAGTCGACCATTTGCGAGCGGGTGAGCTTGGCGCCTTCGGACTCCAGGTCGTAGATGCCATCCTTGTAATACTCGGATGCCGCGCAGTCGAGCGCCAGCGCGATGTCGGTGCCCGCCGTGTATCCAGCCTTGTCGATCGCCTCGAGCAGCAACTGCAGCGCCGCCTCGTTCGACGGCAAGTTGGGTGCGAAGCCGCCCTCGTCGCCGACGGTCGTCGTCATCCCCTTGGCATCGATCAGCTTCTTGAGCGTGTGAAAGACTTCGGCGCCGTAACGGAGCGCTTCGCGAAAGCTCGGTGCGCCGATCGGCACCAGCATGAATTCCTGCATGTCGACACTGTTGTTGGCGTGCGCACCACCATTGATCACGTTCATCAGGGGCACCGGCAACGCCATTTCTCCGGACGCCGCCGAGGTAGCGATAGAGGGGCAGCGTGGACTCCTCGGCCGCAGCCTTCGCCATCGCGCACGACACCGCGAGAATGGCGTTGGCGCCAAGTCGTGATTTGTTCTCGGTGCCGTCGAGGTCGATCATCGTCTTGTCGACGAACGCCTGCTCGGACGCGTCCAGGCCGATGATGGCTTCGCAGATTTCGGTGTTGACGTTCTCGACCGCCTTGAGCACGCCCTTGCCGCCATAGCGTGCGGTATCGCCGTCACGCAACTCAATCGCCTCTCGCGATCCGGTGGATGCGCCTGATGGCACCGCGGCGCGGCCACTAATACCGGATTCGAGGACGATGTCTGCTTCGATGGTTGGATTGCCACGCGAATCGAGAATTTCACGGGCGATGACGTCGACAATGGCGCTCATAGGCTTGCACTCGAAGGGTTGGCGAAAAATGTGGAAGCGTCAGGCTGCATCTCGGGCCTCCATGAATTCGGATTCCGGAAAACCGGCTTTCTTGACGGTCACATCGAGCGCGACCAATGTCGTCAACAGCTCGCGCATCCGATCCAGCGGCCACGCATTGGGGCCGTCTGAAAGGGCCTTGGCGGGATCGGGATGTGTTTCCATGAACACGCCCGCAACCCCTGCAGCGACCGCCGCGCGCGCGAGCACGGGAACGAATTCGCGTTGACCACCGGACGATGTGCCCTGCCCGCCCGGGAGCTGGACCGAATGCGTCGCATCGAAAACGACCGGGCAACCGGTAGAGCGCATGATCGCCAGCGAGCGCATGTCGGACACGAGGTTGTGATAACCGAACGAGGCGCCGCGTTCGCACACCAGGATGTTGTCACGACCGCTGGCTTCGCGGGCCTTGGCAACGACATTGGCCATGTCTTCGGGTGCGAGAAACTGCCCCTTCTTGATGTTGACCGGCTTGCCCGCCGCTGCGACCGCGCGGATGAAATTCGTCTGCCGACACAGGAAGGCCGGCGTCTGCAGCACGTCGACGACCGCGGCGACGTCGGCAATTTCGTCTTCCTCATGCACGTCCGTCAGCACCGGCACGCGGATCTGGCGCTTGACCTCCGCCAGGATCCGCAGGCCCTCCGTCATGCCTGGTCCGCGGTAGGACCTGGACGAACTGCGATTGGCCTTGTCGTACGAGGACTTGAAGATGAAGGGTACGCCCAGGTCCGCGCAGATCTCCTTCAACTTGCCGGCAACATCAACCTGCAACTGTTCCGATTCGACAACGCATGGTCCGGCAATGAGAAACAGCGGCCGGTCCAGCCCGACCTTGAATCCGCACAGATCCATTGCCAATCCCAGTCGATCAGGCGACGAGCTGTGGGCGCGCCCGCACCGGATCGCCGCGAACGACGCGATGCCGCTCCAGGGCGGCGTTGACGAACGCGATAAACAGCGGATGCCCGCGACGCGGATTCGACGTGAATTCGGGGTGATACTGGCAGCCGAAGAACCATGGATGGTCTGGCAGTTCGATCATTTCGCACAGATCGCCAGCCATTGCACTTTTGGCCCACGCGCCGACGACGAGTCCGGCGGCCTCGATCCGGGGCAGATAATGATTGTTGACTTCATAGCGATGGCGATGGCGCTCGGAGACGATCGTGGCGCCGTAGATCCGGTGCGCCAGCGATCCAACGACGACTTCGCATGCCTGCGCGCCCAGGCGCATGGTGCCGCCGAGATCGGAGGTGTGATCGCGCCGCTCGAGGGTGCCATCGCGATCCTGCCACTCACTGATCAATGCGACAACCGGATGCGGCGTCTGTGGCTCGAACTCCGTGCTGTTCGCGCCGTCCAGTCCCGCCGCATTGCGAGCATATTCAATGACGGCGAGCTGCATGCCGAGACAGATGCCCAGATACGGAATACCGTATTCGCGCGCATGCCTGATCGCGCTGATCTTGCCTTCGACGCCACGCTTCCCGAAGCCTCCCGGCACCAGAATCGCATCCATGCCTTCAAGAGCGCCGACGCCGTCGCGTTCGACGGCTTCCGAATCGACGTAGTGGATCTGCACCTTGCTGCGCGTGTGGATGCCCGCGTGGGTCAACGCCTCGGACAAAGACTTGTACGACTCCGTCAGGTCGACATATTTGCCGACCATCGCAATATTCACTTCGTGCTCCGGATGCACCAACGCATCGACCAATTCACGCCAGTTGGTCAGGTCGGCAGGCTTCGGGCTCAACGACAGTTTGCGGCAGACGATTTCGTCCAACCCTTCCGCATGCAGCGCGGCCGGTATCTTGTAGATCGAGTCGGTGTCGAGCGCCGGAATCACCGCCTCCGGAGCGACGTTGGTGAACAGCGAAATCTTGCGCCGGTCGCTATCCGGCACGGGCCGGTCGGCGCGACAAAGCACGACATCGGGCTGGATACCGATCTCTCGCAGCTCCTTGACCGAGTGCTGCGTCGGCTTGGTCTTCATTTCGCCCGCCGCGGCGATGAATGGCAAGAGCGTCAAATGAATGTAGCAGACGTTGTCGCGCCCCTGCGTGATGCCCATCTGGCGAATCGCTTCGAGGAACGGCAGCGATTCGATGTCGCCGACGGTGCCGCCCACCTCGACCACGGCAACCTCGGCGTCACCCGCGCCGGCGAGGATCCAGGCTTTGATCTCGTCGGTAATGTGCGGGATCACCTGAACGGTGCCACCGAGGTAGTCGCCACGTCGTTCCCGCCGAATGACGCTTTCGTAGATCTGACCCGTAGTGAAGTTGTTGCGCTTGGCCATCTTCACGTCAGTGAAGCGCTCATAATGCCCGAGGTCGAGATCGGTCTCCGCGCCATCCTCGGTGACGAAGACTTCGCCGTGCTGGAACGGGCTCATCGTTCCAGGATCGACGTTGATGTACGGGTCAAGCTTGAGATTGGTGACACGGATGCCGCGGGAGGCGAGAATCGCGGCGAGAGAAGCGGCGGCGATGCCCTTCCCCAGGGAGGAAACGACGCCGCCAGTCACAAACACGAACTTCGTCATGGGCGACAAGTTCCGGAAATTGCTAGTCTACCGGAACGGACTGCGCCGCACAATTGGCCATGGACATCGCCGCATCGCCCTTGCAGGCGCGAATTCGTTCGCGCGATGGCCGTCGCGCCCGCGGTCCGAATGAATCCGGACCTACAGTTTTAGCCCGGCGGCGATTCGCGCACGGACCGCCTCGCGTCCGATAAGCTCGAGCACGGCGTCGATCGGAGGCGTCTGCGGGACGCCTGCGACCAGCGTGCGCACACCCATCATCACCTGCCCCGGCTTGAGCCCATGCTTTGCCGCTATCAACTTCATCGCCGCGCTAATCGACTCGCGGTCCCAATCACTGCTCGCGAAGGCCGTGACGAGATCGGGCAGCACGGATCGAAAAGCATCAGTCATGTCGCGGCGGAATTTCACCACAATGTCGGATTCGTTCTCTGGCTCGCGATAGAAGTAGTGCGCAGCATCGGCCATCTCTGTAAGCGTCGCGGTGCGATCACGCAGGAGCGCCGCGACGTTGGCCGGGTCCGGCCCCGACGCAACGTTCAGCCCGGCGCGCTCGAGAAAAGGGCGCAACAGCTTGCCGAGTTCGGCGTCGGGCAAGCGCTTGATGTGCTCGTGATTCACCCATTTGAGCTTCTCCGGATCGAAGCGGCCGGGTGAGGACGACAACCCGTGCAGATCGAACCAGGCAACGAATTGTTCCCGCGTGAACACCTCGTCATCGCCATGCGCCCAGCCCAGGCGCGCGAGATAATTGACCACCGCTTCGGACAGATAGCCATCGTCGCGATACTGCATGACGCCTCTCGCGCCATGCCGTTTCGAAAGTTTCTCGCCCTCCGGGGTCAACACCGTCGGCAAATGGGCATAGATGGGCACTGCACCGCCCAGCGCGCGAATCATGTTGATCTGGCGCGGGGTATTGTTGACGTGGTCATCGCCGCGGATCACATGGGTGATGCGCATCTCGAGATCGTCGACGACGACGCAAAAATTATAGGTGGGTGTACCGTCCGAGCGGGCGATGACCAGATCGTCGAGTTCGTCGTTCGAGATTTCGATGCGACCTTTTACCGCGTCGTCCCAGACGACGACGCCGTCGATCGGATTGCGAAAGCGGACCACCGGCGAAACATCAGCGGGAGGTGGCGGCAATGTCCTGCCGGGCTCGGGGCGCCAGCGCCGGTCATACCGCGGCTTTTCACCACGAGCCTGTTGCTCGGCACGCATCGCGTCCAGCTCGTTCGGCGAGGCATAGCAGCGATATGCGGAACCTGCCGCGAGCATGGTGGCGATCACGTCACGGTAGCGCTCCATGCGCTGCATCTGATAGTACGGACCCTCGTCGTAGTCCAGGCCCAGCCATTGCATGCTGTCCAGAATTGCCTGCACCGCTTCGGGTGTCGAACGGTCGACGTCGGTGTCCTCGATACGCAGGATGAAAGCGCCCCCCTGCTTGCGCGCAAACGCCCACGGATACAGTGCCGACCGGATGTTGCCCAGATGCAAAAAGCCGGTGGGGCTCGGCGCAAAGCGGGTACGGATCTCGGCCATCGGAAACTGCTACGGCTCCCAGCGCAAATCCAGAGTGGTGGGCGTCGCCGGATTGACCGGTTCCGGTGCAATTGCCATGGGCCCGGGCGTGTGCCCGTGCGGCCAGAACCGCGCGACGCGCCGGGCTTCTGCTTCGTTGGCATTCACCGGGAACGTGTCGTAATTGCGACCGCCGGGGTGTACGACATGGTAAGTGCAGCCGCCGAGCGCGCGTCCCGCCCAGGTGTCGACCAGATCGAACGTCAACGGCGCTTGCACACCGATCGTCGGGTGCAGCGCCGAAGGCGGACTCCACGCGCGGAACCGCAGCCCTGCGACGAACTCGCCAGGAATGCCGCTCGGCGTGAGCGGCAGCGTGCGGCCATTGCAAGTGACGGCATGGCGCCCCTCGATCATGCCGGCGACCTTGACCTGTATCCGCTCGACCGATGAATCGACGTAACGCGAAGTGCCGGTGAGGCTGACTTCCTCCCCCAGCACGTGCCATGGTTCGATCGCCTGGCGCAATTCGATCGTGACACCATCGCAAGTGATCGTGCCAAAGCGCGGAAAGCGAAATTCGATGAACGGCGCAAACCATTCGCCGGAAAAGGCATAGCCGAACGCGGTGAGCTCACGCGCGACGTCGTGGATATCGGCGGCAACATAATGCGGCAGCAGCCATCGATCGTGCAGCGCGGTGCCCCAGCGGATCAGTTTGCCCTCATAGGGCTGCTGCCAGAAGCGCGCGACCAGTGCGCGCAGCAGCAGCATCTGCACCGCACTCATGCGCGCATGCGGCGGCATTTCGAAGGCGCGAAATTCCAGCAGGCCAAGCCGGCCCGTGGCCGAGTCCGGCGAGTAGAGCTTGTCGATCGAAAACTCGGACCGATGCGTATTGCCGGTCAGGTCGGTCAACAGGTGGCGCAGCAGCCTGTCGGTCAGCCAGGGCGGTGATTCGGTCTTGCCGCTGCCATGCTTGCGCGACAGTTGCTGGAAGGCAATCTCGAGTTCGTACAGCTTGTCGTCGCGCGCTTCGTCCACGCGCGGGGCCTGGCTGGTCGGTCCGATGAAGGTCCCGGAGAACAGGTACGACAGCGCAGGGTGATTTTGCCAGTACGTCACCAGGCTGCGCAGCAGATCGGGGCGCCGCAGGAGCGGGCTGTCGGCAGGGGTCGCGCCGCCGAGCGTGACGTGATTGCCGCCACCGGTGCCGGTATGACGGCCATCGAGCATGAATTTCTCGGTCCCGAGGCGGGTCTGCCGCGCTTCCTCGTACAGCGTCGACATTGTCGCCATCAAGTCGCGCCACGATGCGGCCGGCTGGATGTTGACTTCAATCACTCCCGGATCCGGCGTGACATTGAGCACCTGAACGCGCGGATCGCGCGGCGGCGTATAGCCTTCGATGGCTACCGGCACGCCGGCATCGCGCGCGCAGTCCTCGATCGCCGTCAGCAGCGCTGCATAGTCTTCGATGCGCTTGAGCGGGGGCATGAAAACATACAGATGCCCGTTGCGGACCTGCACGGCCAGCGCGGTCTTGACCACTTCGCGTGGCTTGCTGCCATGCACCTTCGCCGCCGCGGGCTTGAGCCCGGCATTTTTCGGTAGCGCACCACGAGGTGCAAACGGGTCCACCGGATGCTCGATTTCGGCTTCGGCCGGCAGCACATCCGGCAGTGACGACAACGGCAGGCGAAGGCCAACGGGTGAATCCCCGCCCACCGCGTACAGTCTCTCGCGCCGGAGCGGCCACGGGCTCGATTCCCAGACACTTACGCTTTCATCGCCCCGGACCGCTGCAGCCTTGATCGGCAGGACGAATCCTGCCGGCTGATCGAGACCGACGAGCAGCAGCTTCGCCAGCCGCGCACGTTCGCCAGGAAGTGAAAGGTCGGCTTTGAGTGGATCGAGGTTCTCGGGCAGCGCGATTTCATCCTTGAGCAACCTGGGGACGTCTTCGAATACCGTCATCACCAGACCCGGCGGCAGGCCGAGTCGCTCCGCCAGCCTCGTCGTGAACCCGCGTGCCGCCTCGATCGTCGTCTTGCCTTTGGTCAGCGTGTCGGCGATAAGCGCATCGTCGCGCCAGAGCGGCTCGCCATCCACGCGCCAATAGACGCCGACTGCCCAGCGCGGCAGCACCTCGCCGGGATACCATTTGCCCTGCCCGTCGTGGACGAAGCCGCCCTTGGCGAAGCGGCCTTTCAGGCGATGCAGCAATGCTTCGCCGAGTTCTCGCTTCTTGGCGCCCAGCGCGGCAATGTTCCACTCGGGGCCATCCATGTCGTCGATCGACACGAATGTCGGCTCACCGCCCTGCGTGAGCCGCACGTCGTGCTTGACCAGATCGACGTCGATCTGTTCGCCGAGCGCGTCAATGGCCGCCCATTGGGCGTCGGTGTAAGGGCGGGTGACGCGCGGATCCTCGTGGATGCGCGTCACCGTCATCACCACATTGAATTCGGTATTGGCCACGTCGGTGTAGCCAACGACAGGTGCGGCGTTGCCCGGATCCGCGGTACAGGCGAGCGGGATATGCCCTTCCCCTGCCAGCAGACCCGACGTCGGGTCGAACCCGATCCAGCCTGCACCGGGCAAATACACCTCTGCCCACGCGTGCAGGTCCGTGAAATCGCTGGTCGGTCCGGACGGGCCCTCGAGCGGTTTGACGTCGGCCACCAACTGAATCAGGTAGCCCGACGCAAAGCGCGCGGGCAAACCGAGATGCCGGCAGATCTGCACGAGCAGCCAACCGGTGTCGCGGCATGAACCACAAGCGCTGCCGAGCGTCTCTTCTGGCGTCTGCACGCCAGGTTCCATGCGCACCAGGTACCGGATCTCCTGCTGCAACTGCTGGTTCAGTCGCACCAGCATCAGCACCGTGCTTTCCTGCGGCTTGATGGTCGTGCGGAATTTATCCAGCCATCCGGCCAGACGAGGACCGAGGTCGGCGGTCTCGAGGAATGGCTTCAGCTCTTTCGCCAGCGCCGGCGCATACACAAACGGATATTGCTCGGCATACGGCTCGACGAAAAAGTCGAACGGATTGATCACCGTCATGTCGGCGGTGAGGTCGACGACGATTTCGAGCTTGTCGGTGCGCTCCGGGAATACCAGTCGCGCCACCCAATTCCCGTACGGGTCCTGCTGCCAGTTGAGGAAGTGCGTCGCCGGCTTGACGGTCAGGGAGTAGCCAAGAATCGGCGTTCGGCAATGCGGCGCGGGGCGCAGACGGATCTCGTGCGGCGACACGTTGACCATGCGGTCGAACCGATACGAGGTCCGATGCTGGAGCGCTACGCGTATGGCCATGCGTGTGAGATCGGCAGGTGACGGGCGCTAGTGCAACCGCAGCCTGCTAGGTCCACTCGGGGTTGGGCAACTGCGCAAACACCGCGCGCAAGCCTTCACCCCATTGGCTGTGGACCATCTGAAAGTACGGGTCGGACTCCTCTATCCGCTTTTGCAGCTTCAACCTGAGACTGTCGGTCTCGTAAATCGCAAGGTCGATGGGCAAACCGACCGATATGTTCGAGCGCATCGTCGAGTCGAAGGACACGATGGTGCACTTGGTCGCCTCGAGCAGGCCCGTCGAACGCTGGATCACACGATCGATCACCGGCTTGCCGTACTTGCTTTCACCGATCTGGAAATAACAGGTGTCGGGTGTGGCCTCGATGAAGTTGCCTTCGCTGTAGACTTCAAATAATCGGGCCGGCTCGCCCCTGAGCTGTCCGCCAACGATGAAATTGGCGTTCGAATCAATGTTGTTCTGCAACAGATACGGGCCGTCGCGCGTCTTCACTTCGCGCAGCGCATCGCCGACAAGGCGCGCGACATCGAACAGCGACGTGGCGTTCCAGAGGTTGAGTTGCGCGTCGCCGGCGCGCGCGCGCTGGTCCATGATGTTCAGCGCGTTTTGTGTGATCGACAGGTTTCCCGAGGAAAGCGTGACGATCACGCGGTCCCCTTCGCGCGAAAACACCCGCATCTTGGAGAACTTGCCGACCTGGTCGACGCCGGCGTTGGTGCGCGAGTCGGATGCAAAGATCATCCCGGCATCGAGCGACATGGCGACGCAATAGGTCATGGCTGTATTTCGTGGGAACAGTACGTGCGAAGTCGATGATTCTACCGGAATGCAGTAACCATCACGTAGGAACCAGGAAATGGCGATTGATTTCGCCACCCAACGCCGAGATGCGATCGAGAAATTCCATCAGGTATTCGTGCAGCCCGAGTTCGATGATGTCGTCGGTCCGCCCGTAATGCAGCCCGGCGTGCAACTCGCCGGCAGCGCGCTCGACTTCCCTCGAACTGGAATCGCAGAGCACTTCCAGCGTTTCATGGATGAAGTTCATGCACGAATGCAGAGAACGCGGCATATCCTCGCGCAGGATCAGCAGTTCGGCAACCCGGCGAGGGGTGATCACGTCGCTGTAGATCTTGCGGTAGGATTCGAAGCCCGACAACGAGCGCAACAGTGCACTCCACTGGTAATAGTCCACGGCACCGCCCACGTCTGCGGCCGAGGGCAGCAGCGTGTGGTACTTGACGTCGAGAATGCGCGCGGTATTGTCCGCCCGCTCGATATGCGTACCCAGCCGGATGAAGTGATAGGCCTCGTCGCGCAGCATGGTGCCGAACGTCACGCCGCGGAACAGGTGCGAGCGCATCTTGACCCACTCGAGGAACTGGGAGATACCTTGCGACTGGATGCGATCGTAGTCCTGGACGCGCATTTCGAGCCAGGACGAGTTCAAGTCTTCGTACATTTCCGACGTGATCGCGCCCCGCACCGAACGCGCCGATTCGCGCGCCGCACGCAGGCAGCAAAGGATCGATGACGGCGTTCCTGCATCGAGAATCATGAAACGCAGTACGTTCTCGGCCGAGAGTGACTTGAAGCGCTGGTAATACTCGGTCGCGAGTCCGGACGTGACCAGCGGCACCGCCCACGGCTCGGCCCAGGCGAGTCCGGGCTCGACCAACTCATAGGGCAGGAGCGACATCCGGTTGGTCACGTCGAGCAGGCGCGCGACATTTTCGGCCCGCTCGATGTGGCGGCCCATCCAGTAGAGTTCGTTGGCGGTGCGGCAAAGCATGATGGTTTCGGCTGGCCCCTAGTTCGCCATGACCCAGGTGTCCTTGGTGCCGCCGCCTTGCGACGAGTTCACCACGAGGGATCCTTCGCGCAGCGCGACCCGGGTCAGCCCACCGGGCACCAGATTCACGGTCTTGCCTGACAGCACATAAGGCCGCAGGTCGATGTGTCGTGGCGCCAGGCCGGACTCGGTGAACGTCGGACAAGTCGAGAGCGACAGCGTCGGTTGAGCGATGTACTTGTCGGGTTGCGCGACAATCCTGGCGCGAAACGCTTCGCGCTCGGCCGCCGTGGCGGCCGGGCCGACCAGCATGCCGTAGCCGCCCGCGCCATGCACTTCCTTGACGACCAGCTCATGCAGATGCGCGAGGCAATACGAGAGTTCGTCGGGCTTGCGCAGCTGCCACGTGGGCACGTTGTTCAGGATCGGCTCTTCCGTCAGATAAAAGCGGATCATGTCGGGGACGAACGGATAGATCGACTTGTCGTCGGCGACACCCGTACCGATGGCATTGGCAAGCGTTACCTTGCCCGCGCGATACGCCGCAAACAATCCCGGCACGCCGATCATCGAGTCTTCGCGGAACGCCGACGGGTCGAGATAATCGTCGTCGACGCGGCGATAGAGGACATGTACCCGCTGGGGACCGCGCGTGGTGCGCATGTAGACCGCATCGTTCTGGACGAACAGATCCTGCCCTTCGACCAGTTCGACACCCATCTGCTGAGCGAGAAAGGCGTGCTCGAAGTACGCCGAGTTGTAGGCGCCGGGAGTGAGCACCGCGACCTCGGGCTGCTCCTCACCGGCCGGCGCAACGCCACGAAGGTTCTCCAGCAACAGATCCGGATAGTGCTCGACAGGCTTGATTGCCTGGGTCGCGAACAGTTCCGGAAACAGCCGCATCATCATCTTGCGGTTTTCGAGCATGTAGGAGACGCCCGACGGCACGCGCAGGTTGTCTTCCAGGACGTAGTACTCGCCTTCGCCAGCGCGGACCACATCGACCCCCGCGATGTGCGCGTAGATGCCGCCAGGCACGTCCATGCCCTGCATCTCGCGCCGATACTGCGTGTTGCCGAGTACCCTGTCCGTCGGCAAGACGCCCGCCTTCAGGATGGCGTGATCGTGGTAGATGTCATGCAGAAAAAGATTCAGCGCGCGCACGCGCTGCTTCAGGCCGGCCTCCAGCGTGCGCCATTCGGCCGCTGGAATGATGCGTGGAACGATGTCGAACGGAATCAGACGTTCTGTTCCGGCGTCCTCGCCATAAACTGCAAAAGTAATGCCGACGCGGTGGAACGCACGCTCGGCTTCATCGCGCTTTTGCGCGATCTTTCCGGCAGGCGTGCGCTGTAACCAGTCGGCAAAACCCTGGTAGTGGGGCCTGACGGCGGCGTCAACGCCGCGCATTTCATCGTAATTGATACGGGACACGAGCGGAGAATTGAAGATTTGTAGTGTTTTAGCAAGACTTGAGCCAAAAACAAATTTGCTTTTGGGACTATAAGCTTATCGAAAAACAGGTCGGTCCGGTACGCTCCTGAACGCCCCTGACCGTGGCGGATCGCACCACTTTAGTGCATTTTATGTCCATGACAAGCATGGGCAAAGTCCGCAGCCGGTTTGACCCCTGCTTTCGCGTCGTGCTTAAATACTCACTCCTGTCTGGGTTCGCGCGCGGGCGGTTAGCTCAGAGGTAGAGCACTGCCTTCACACGGCAGGGGTCACTGGTTCGATACCAGTATCGCCCACCATGGAACCAAGGGGTTACACGCAAGTGTAACCCCTATTTTTTTGCCTCAACTCGCGCGTATCCACCACTTACGTCCAATTTTTGCATGGCATGATCGCGAAAACTGCCGTTGAGATGCCGCGATGACTGTTAACACTGCTTCCCCGCTTGCCGTCGATGCCCTTGTGTTCGACGCATATGGAACGTTGTTCGACGTGCACTCTGTTGAAGCAACGGCCGAGCGAATGTTTCCGGGTCAAGGCGCCGCGCTGTCACAACTCTGGCGCACCAAACAACTCGAATATACCTGGCTGCAGAGTCTCATGCTCGGCGCGCAGCAGCGCCGCGAGGACTTCGCTGCACTTACCGCACACGCGCTCGATTTCGCAGCAGAGAAGCTGCATCTGCCTCTGGCGCCGACTGCACGCCAACGCTTGCTCGACGAATATCTGGACCTGAAGCCGTTTCCGGACGCAATGCCCGCGCTGTTGCGCCTCGCGTCGCTACCGCGCGTCGTGTTGTCCAATGGAACGCATGCAATGCTCGAGACACTCGTCAAAGCAACCGGATTCGCGCCGCATCTGGATGCGATCCTGTCGGTCGACGCGGTTGAAATCTACAAGCCCAGTCCACGCGTCTATCAGTTGGCGGTCGACTACTTCAAGCTGCCGCCGATGCGCATCGGCTTCGTTTCCTCCAATGGCTGGGATGTCGCCGGCGGCAAGGCGTTTGGATTCACCGCGATCTGGGTCAACCGTGCACAGGCACCCGTAGAACGCCATGGACCCAGGCCCGATGCGATTCTGACGAGTCTAGACGAGCTCCCTTCGCTGCTAGGAAAAGGGTAGCCGAAGAGGCAGGTTGACGCAGCGCGTCGCGAGCAGGGATGGATGCGAGGCGGCCCGCAGCGAGGCGCGAGGCAGTACACAAGAGGTACGGCGAGCGCCGAGCGAGGACACAACAAAGCAGCCGGCCCGCGCAGCAGCGCTGCGTCGACCTGTCAGGGCATGTACTGGCCGCCGTTGACTTCTATCACCTGACCGGTGACGTAGCCACTCAGTTGGTCCGAGGCGAGATAGATAAACGTACCCGCACATTCATCGGGGGCGCCGAGACGGTTCATCGGCACAGTCGCCTGCATCGCTTTCAACTGCTCTGCCGTGGAATAGCGTTCGTGGAACGGCGTGGTGATCACGCCCGGCGAAACGGCATTCACCCGGATCTTGTCGCCGACGACTTCCTTGGCCCAGCCATGCGTGGCTGTGGAAATGAAGCCTTTTGCGCCGGCGTAGATGATCGCACCCCCGCCCCCGCCGTGGCGTGCGGCAATGGAACTGACGTTGATGACATTGCCGCCACCCTGCTTGCGCATGACCGGAATCACTTCGTGCATGAACAGCGCGACCTGTGTCACATTCAAGGCGAGCACTTTGCCGAGGTAATCCTCCGTGTAGTCCTCGATCTTGGTCCGTCCCACCATGCCCCCGGCGTTGTTGATCAGCACGTCGATCCTGCCGTAGGCCGCGAGTGCCTCCGCGACAATGCGCTTGACGTTGGGGCCCTGCGTGACGTCGCCGCCGACCAGCACGGCCTCCGCTCCCGCTTCCTTGACGCCGGCCGCGACGGATTCGGCAGCCTTTCGGCTCGCGTTGTAGTGAATCACGAGCTTGCTGCCCAGGCGCGCAAACGCCAGCGCCGCCGCGGCACCGATGCCTGTCGACGCACCGGTAATCATGACAACCTTGCCATTGAGATCTGATTTCATGCACTCCTCCTTTGGAAAATGATCGTGAACCCCAGGGGGCAATTACGGTAAGGAACCTGACACCTCTGTGAATTACGCGGTATCCCGCGCCACTGCAATAAGCATCGCCGGCGTCACATACTGGGCGCAGCCTTGCCCTTCGCGCCACGACACGCACCGACAGCGTCGCGGATCACGGCGATCGCCGCTGGCCGCGGAAAGCTCTTGCGGTATGCCAGCGCAATGCGCCGCGACGGTGCCGGCTTGGTAAAGGGCACCGGCACGACCATCTGGCTGTGATACTTGGGGGTCAGCGCGTCCCGCGGCAAGACTGAAACGCCCAGGCCGGAGGCGACCATGTTGCGGATCGTCTCCAGCGAGTTGGTCCGCGTCACCGCGGCCGCGCCGCGATTGAGTTCAGGACAGCTGTCGAGCACCTGGTCGCGAAAGCAGTGGCCGACATTGAGCAGGATCGTGTGCTCGCCCAGTCAATTCGGCAGGGGCAATCGACTTGCGTTTGGACCATGGATGGCGCCGTGGCACCACCACCTGAAACGGCTCTTCATAGAGAAAGTCGGTCACGACCCCCGGCGGTTGGAACGGCAAGGCGATGATCGCCGCGTCGATGCGCCCTGATTTCAGCGCGGCCTCGAGAAATTCGGTAACGTTTTCCTCGATCTCGAGCGGCATCTCCGGCGCTCGCTCGTTCAATGCGGGTATCAGGTCGGGAAACAGGTAGGGCGCGACGGTGTGAATGGCACCCAGGCGGAACACGCCGACCAGCTGGTTGCGCCCGGCCTGGGCGATGTCGCGGATGCGCGCCGCTTCCTCGAGCACCTTCTGCGCCTGTTCGACGATACGCTCGCCCACCGGGGTGACCGTGATTTCCGCCTTCGCGCGTTCGAACAGTTGCGCGCCGAGTTCCTCTTCCAGCTTCTGGATCGCCACCGACAGCGCCGGCTGGCTGATGAAGCAGCGCTGCGCCGCCCGGCCGAAGCTGCGCTCCTGCGCCACAGCGACCAGGTAGCGCAACTCGTTCAGGGTCATGCGCGCTGCTTGAGAAACGCCGCGAACTTCGCGCCGACTTCCGGATGCTTGAGCCCGAGTTCGACGGTCGCCTCGAGATAGCCGAGCTTGTTGCCACAATCGTAACGACGGCCCTCGAATGCGTAGGCGACGACGCGCTCTTCGGTCAGCAAGTGCGCGATGCCGTCGGTCAACTGGATTTCACCGCCTGCCCCTGCCGGCATCGTGCGCAAGTGGTGAAATATGCGCGGCGACAGAATATAGCGTCCGACTACTGCAAGCGTCGACGGTGTGGTTCCCGGCTTGGGCTTCTCGACCATGCGCCGGATCCGGCTGATGTTCCCACCCGCCGGGTCGGGATCCGCTTCGACGATGCCCCAGCTGCCGATCTCCGCTGCCGGAACATGCATGACGCCGATCGTCGATGCGCCTTCGCGACTCGCAACATCGATCATCTGCCGGGTCACCGGGACTTTGGAATCGATCAGGTCATCCGCAAGCAGCACCGCAAACGGCTCGTTGCCCACCACCGGCGCCGCGCACAGGATCGCGTGACCCAGCCCCAACGCCTCCGACTGACGGATGTAGATGCAGTTGATGCCCGGGGGCGTGGACGCTTGCACCGCTTCCAGCAGAGCGTGTTTGTCCCGCGCGGCGAGTTCGGTCTCCAGTTCGTAAGCCTTGTCGAAATGGTCTTCGATCGCCCGCTTGTTTCTGCCCGTGATGAATATCATGTCGGTGATGCCGGCGGCGGCGGCCTCTTCGACCGCGTACTGGATCAGCGGCTTGTCGACGATCGGCAGCATCTCCTTGGGGCTCGCCTTGGTTGCGGGCAAAAAGCGGCTGCCTAGACCCGCGACCGGGAATACCGCTTTGGTGACTTTAGCGAACGCCATCGATCAAATCCTTGAATTGGGTTTCATTGAGCACCGGCACGCCGAGTTCGTTGGCGCGGTCGAGTTTGCTGCCCGCGTCGGACCCGGCGACCACATACGTCGTCTTCTTCGATACGCTGCCTGCCACCTTGCCGCCCAGCTGCTCGATCCGCTCCTTGGCATCTTCCCGCGTCATGGTCGGGAGTGTGCCCGTCAATACGAACGTCTTGCCGGCAAGAGTGCCGAGTGGTTCACGTTGCGGACTTTCCTCGGGCCAATGTACTCCGGCAGCGCGCAGCTGGGCAATCACCTCGCGGTTGTGTGGCTCCGCGAAGAATTGCAGCAGGCTCTGCGCGAGCACGCCGCCGACGTCGCGAACCTCCAGCAACGCTGCCTCATTGGCTTCAATCAATGCCTCGAGATTGCCGAAATGGCGGGCAAGGTCCTTGGCCGTCGTTTCCCCGACGTGGCGGATGCCCAGCGCGAAAATGAACCGGGCTAGTGTGGTGGTGCGGCTGCGCTCGATTGCCGCGACAACATTCGCTGCGGATTTATCCGCCATGCGCTCGAGTTCCGCCAGCGCTGCGATGCCGAGCTTGTAAAGGTCGGCCGGCGTGTGGACAAGATTGGCGTCGACGAGCTGGTCAACGAGCTTGTCGCCGAGACCCTCGATGTCCAGGGCTTTGCGGCCCGCGAAATGCAGCAACGCCTGTTTGCGTTGCGCAGGACAGACCAGGCCCCCGGAACATCGGGCGATCGCCTCGTCGGGCAACCGCACAACTTTCGAACCACATTCGGGACAGTGCTCGGGCAGAACGAACGCCTGCGTCCGTGCCGGGCGCTGCTCGACGACAACCTTCACGATCTCCGGGATCACGTCGCCTGCGCGCCGCACGACGACGGTATCGCCGACACGCACATCCTTGCGCCGAATCTCGTCCTCATTGTGCAGCGTCGCGTTGGTCACGGTGACACCGCCCACGAACACCGGCTTGAGGCGCGCAACCGGCGTCACTGCGCCGGTCCGCCCGACCTGCACGTCGATGGCAAGCACCTCGGTCAGCATCTCCTCGGCGGGAAATTTGTGCGCCACCGCCCACCGCGGTTCCCGGGTTACGAATCCCAGCTGCTGCTGCAGCGCGAGCCGATTGACCTTGTAGACCACCCCGTCGATCTCGAACGGTAAGTCGGCACGCCGCGCCTCCACGGCCCGATGGAACGCGCTCAATTCGGCGGCGCCTAGCGCAATGCGGCGGTCTCGATTTACCGGCAGCCCGTAACCAGCAAGTGCATCGAACAGGTCGCTTTGTGTCGCCGGCATCGTCCAGCCGGCAACATCCCCCACGCCGTATGCGAAAAAGCGCAACGGGCGGCTGGCAGTCACGGCCGGGTCCAGTTGCCGCACCGCGCCCGCTGCGGTGTTACGCGGGTTGATGTACAACTTCAATCCCGCGGCCTGCTGGCGGGCGTTCAGCTCAGCAAAGTCCTGACGTCCCATGTAGACCTCGCCTCGGACTTCGAGGACCGCAGGCGCCTTCAGGCCACCCCGCAAACGCTGCGGTATCCCGCGGATCGTGCGCACGTTCGCAGTCACGTCTTCGCCGACTTCGCCATCCCCGCGCGTTGCAGCGACGGCAAGCACACCTTGCTCATAGCGCAAACTGATGGCAAGACCGTCGAACTTGAGTTCTGCCATGTACTCGACTGGAGGGGCGTCGTCGCCAAGATCGAGCTCGCGCCGGATGCGCGCGTCGAACTTGGCAGCAGCGTCTGGTGACGTGTCCGTCTCGGTGCGGATCGACAGCATGGGTACACGGTGCCGCACCGCTGCGAACGAGCTTACCGGGCTACCACCGACGCGCTGCGTCGGCGAGTCGGGTGTCACCAGTTCGGGATACTCCACTTCCAGCGCGCCGAGTTCGCGATACAAGCGATCGAATTCAGCGTCGCTGATCGTCGGCGCATCGAGTGCATAGTAGGCGTGGTTGTGTCCCTCGATCTGGGAACGCAACGCCGCGGCACGGCTCGCGACCTTTGGCGGCACCGCCATGGGCCGATTTCTAGCCGAAAAGGCGTACTGCGCGCGGCCCGCCCGGATCGATGTTCGCTTCACTCAGCGCTGCCGCGGTCGACTGCACCTGAGCGCGAATCGCCGCCAGTGACGCGTCGTTCAGCGGCCGTCGATTGTCGTCGACCAGCACGCCTTCGAGCGTTTGCGTCATCCGCTTCGCCGCCATCCGCATGTGATCGAACACGCGCACCGGGTCGGCGACCCGCGGCACGTCCAGGAGCAGCACGATGCCTGGCGTGGTGAGCAGCCGCAATCCCTCCACCGTGAACGGTTCCTGCTTGTAATTCTGCAATGCATAGTGCGTCGCGCCGGTTTCGTCCTGCACGTACTCGAACTGTCCCGCGGGCGTCAGGCGAAAGCCCGCAGCTTCGGCGACGCCCCGCAGTCGTGTGCCGGCAATCTGGCCCGCGTCGCTCTTGAGGATGGTGAGGCCAATCTGCACGTCCAGATCGGCGCAAAAGCGATCGAGGGCTTCGGCGCGCGCGGCCTCGGCGCCGGCGTCCGGCAACTCGCACGTGGCGGGCAGTCCCGCCGCAATCTGCGCGACCGAGCGCAGAAAGGCGTCCACGTCGGCGTGAGTCGCGGCACCGGAACGGTTGGCGATGAGCAGGCACGCCGCGATTTCCTGCCATGGTCCGGACATGGCAGCGTCAAGCACTTGCCATGGCAAACCTGGACCGCGCCGCCCCAGCCAGCGCACGGGCCTGGTCGCCCGCGTCGAAAACGCACTCACGAAGGCCGCCGTGGGCACCGGCTGCGGCGGTCGCAACATGACCACACATTCGATATCCGGATCGGGCGCGATCGCCGCGCGCTCGCTTCGTGACGGCATGGCGCGTGCGGTTTCGCTCATGGCCTCCGTGTCGAGCGGCAACGCCTCCTCGTCCGCGACCGCTTCGGCCTCCAACTCGGCCGTATCGACCAGTGCACTCACATCGGTCGAGGAAGGTTCACCCTGGAACATCGGTTCCACGCGCTCGTCACCGGGCCCCGTGTCTGCGGGCTTGCGGAATGCAGCATCGATCCGCCGGCGGACACGGCGTTCCTGCATCCAGTTGATGACGACGACGCCGACGACCAGTACCACGCCGGCGATCAGCAGGCCGAGGAACAGCGGGTTCATCGTCGGCATGGCTGAGGCCTGACCTACTGCGCCGCCTCGGCGAGTTCGAGGGCTTCGGCGATGTCGACGGTAACGACGCGCGATACGCCAGGATCCGGCATGGTGATCCCGATCAACTGGTTCGCCATTTCCATCGTGATCTTGTTGTGGCTGATGAACAGGAACTGCGTCGCCTCGGACATTGTCTTGACCAGCGCGCAAAAGCGGTCCGTGTTGGGATCGTCCAATGGCGCATCGACTTCGTCAAGCAGGCAGAACGGCGCCGGATTGATCTGAAACAGCGCAAAGACCAGCGCAATGGCGGTCAAGGATTTTTCGCCACCGGACAGCAGGTGAATGGAGGTGTTGCGCTTGCCCGGCGGCTGCGCGACCACCTGCACTCCGGAATCGAGAATCTCTTCGCCGGTGAGCAGCAGCCTGGCCTGTCCACCGCCGAACAACGTCGGGAACAACTTGCCGAAATTGACGTTGACGATATCGAAGGTCTGCTGCAACAACTGCCGCGATTCGCGATCGATCTGCTTGATTGCGCTCTCCAGCGTCGTCATCGCCTCGGTCAAGTCCTGTGCCTGGGCATCGAGGTAGGTCTTGCGCTCCGATGCCTGGGTCAGCTCGTCGAGCGCCGCAAGGTTGACCGCACCGAGCGCCGCGATGGCCTGGGTGATGCGCTCGATCTCGCCCGGCAACGCGCTCGCCCTGCCCCAGGATTTCATCAGCTCCGGCAGCGCCGCGACATCGGCATGCGCTTCGCTGAGCTGCTCCGCGTACTGCTGCTCCGCCAGCGTCGCAGCCTGCTCCTTCAGCCGTACCTCGTCGATTTTCGTCCGGGCCGGCTCGAGCTTCTGATCGGCGACCAGGCGCGCCTCTTCGGCGGCGCGCAAGGCTGCGCCAATCGCCTCCTGCTGGTCGCGCGCGGCGGCCAGCGCCTGTTCCGTCGCCGAACGCGCAGTCAGCTGCGTCTGCAACGACGCCTCGACCGGTGTCCAGTCGATGCCGTCGCGTTCGGCCGCCACGCGCGTAAGCAGGCTCTGCTGCTGGCCAAGCTGGGCCTCCAGCGTTTCCCTTCGACGCGCGAGTTCCGCCAGGCGCTCGCGACACGTGCGCTCCGCGAAACCCGCCTCCTGCGCCGCGCGCTCCGCAGAGCGCACTCGCTCGCGGCCACGCGCCAGCGCCACCTCGGCTTCGTTGACCGTATGCCGCGCGCTATCGCGCTGGGTCATTTCGGTCGCAAGACGCTCACGCCCGGTGCGCAGACCCTCCTCGATCGCCGTCAGCGCCTCGCGCTCTGCCTGCTCCTCCTGCGAGAGTACCGCCATCTCGTCGGCAATCTGGACACGCCGGCGTTCCGCCGCCTCGGCGGCCTGCTTCAATTGCATCAACTCGAGCTCGAGATCGTGGCAGCGTCTCTGCTGCGACGAAAACGCCATGTTCTCGCCGTGATATTCCTGCTGGCGCAAATTGAGTTCGGCCTCGACGGCCACGCGCGCGGCCGCCGCCGCGGTAGTCTCGGCACGCGCCACACCGATCGCCTGCTCCAGTTCAACCAGTTCGCGCTGACGAGCCAGCACACCATGCAACTCGCTGTCCGGCGCGAAAAAGCTGACGCCCTGGGCATTGACGACGTGCCCACCCGGCACGACCAGACTTTCGCCGATCTTCAGCGAGATTCGGTCACGCAGCGCCGTCGCCAGATCGTCACGGCAATACACACCATGCAGCCAATCGGCGAGCAAGCGCGCAACCTGGGGTTGCTTGGCGCGGACCTTGCCGAGCAGAGTACCCGTGCCTGCCTCGCCCGCGCGATCCGTCGCGCCCATCACGTACGCCGCGATCCGTCCCGGCAGGGCAGTTTCACCGCCGGTCCAACTCAATACCGTATCGAGCGACGACATTTCAAGCGCGTTCAGTCGCTCGCGCAGCACCGCTTCGAGCGCATCTTCCCAACCGCTGTCGATATCGAGCTGCTGCCACAAGCGCCGCGTGTGCTCGAGTCCGCGCGCAGAGAACCACGCCGCCGCATCCTTGCTGCTGCCGATCTTCGCCTGCAACTCCGACAGCGCCTGTGCCCGGGCTTCGCGATCCGCCAAGGCACTGCTTGCGATCTGCCAGGCGTCGCTGGTCGCGCGATGTCGTGCCTGCAGCGAGTGGACGACTTCATTCAATTCCGCAAGTGCCTTGCCACGTCCAGTCAGATCGGCCGTTTCCTGCTCGAGCTGGTCGGTCACGACGTCGATCTGCGCCGTTGTCGGCAGTGCGAGGTCCCGCGTTTCGGCATCGAGGCGCTCGCGCCGCTGCGCAAGCGCTCCGAGCACCTTCGCGGCATTTTCGCGCCGTGTGTCGGCGACGCGCAGCTCCTGCTCGACCTCGCCCATGCGGCTTTGAATCCCGGCCATGACGTGCGCAGCTTCGCCAACCGCGGTTTCGAGCTGCGGTATCGCGCCGGCGGCGACAAGCTCCTCGGCCGCCGTGCTTTCGCGCTGCGACAGGGTGCGTTCAAGTTCCTGCTCTCCAGCAACCGCATCGCCGGCCATCGCGCCGAGTTGCGCGGTGAACGCTGCGATCTGCTCGGTCACCTGCGCGACCTGCTGCGCCAGTCGGCCTTCGCTCTCGCGCGCGAACGTCAGCTGCTGCTCGAGTCGCGTGACCTCCGCATTGGCGCCGTAGAACGCGCCTTGTTTCTCGTGCAGTTCGTCGCCGGCCTTGTAGTGATCGGCGCGCAAACCTTCCAGGCGATTCTCGACGGCACGCAGATCGGCCTGCAACGCCTCGAAGCCCGAGGTGAGATTGGCAATCTCGGTAGCTTGCCGTTCACGCGTGCGAACCGCATCCTGTTGCTTGGCGAACCACAGCAGATGCTGTGCCTGCCTCAGTCTTATTTCGAGCTCGCGGTATTCCGTGGCGACTTTGGCCTGCGCGTCCAGGCGCGCGAGCTGTGCCCCGAGTTCAACGCGGATGTCTTCGACACGCGAGAGATTCTCACGGGTATCGGCAATGCGGCTTTCGGTTTCGCGGCGCCGCTCACGATATTTGGATACGCCTGCCGCCTCCTCGAGGAATACGCGCAATTCTTCGGGGCGGGCCTCGATCACCCGCGCGATCATTCCCTGTTCGATGATGGCGTAGGCTCGCGGCCCCAGGCCTGTCCCCAGAAACAGATCGTGAATGTCGCGGCGGCGCACCGGAATGTTGTTGATGTAGTAGGTCGAGTCACCATCGCGAGTGAGCACGCGCTTGATCGACAGCTCGGCATAGCTGCCCCACTGCCCGCCGATTCGGCCCTGACTGTTGTCGAAGTAGAGTTCGACCGAGGCACGACCCACCGGCGCCCGATCGCCGGCGCCATTGAAGATCACGTCCTGCATCGACTCGCCGCGCAGCGCCGACGCCTTGGATTCGCCGAGTACCCAGCGCACGGCATCGATCACGTTCGACTTGCCGCAGCCATTGGGGCCGACAATGCCGACGAGTTGGCCGGGGGTGGCGATGCTGGTCGGATCGACGAACGACTTGAAGCCGGCCAGCTTGATCTGAGTCAGGCGCAATTCGTATTCTTCTGCACGGGCGCGGTAACGTCTGGAGACGCCCCCGCGCGGGGTTGCCATGCGCGCCCCGCCGGAAGGCCCGGCTGGCCACGTTAAGCCTCAATTATAGCCGATTGGATGTGTCCGGCCGGCCGCTTCAGGCCGGTGCGAATGCCACCGGCGCCAGCCGGCCCTCCTCTACAGCGTGGCACGCCACCGAGGCGCCCGCGACGGCCTTGGCAGGCTGCAGTCCAGGCACCTCCCGCCGGCAGCGCTCGTTGGCGTGCGGGCACCGGGGATGAAACGTGCAGCCGGTTGGAGGGTCCAGCGGGTTGGGGACCTCCCCGCCAACGGCTGTCCGTGGCTTGGCCGCAAGCGACAAATCAGGCACCGCCGCCAGCAGCATGCGCGTATAGGGATGCTGCGGCGACGCGAACAGGGCGCGGGTCGGTGCAAGTTCAACGATGCGTCCCAGATACATCACGCCGACACGATCGGCGACATGATGAACGACCGCCAGATTGTGGGAAATGAACAGATAGGTCAGACCGAGTTCACGCTGCAGGCGCCGCATCAAATTCAGCACCTGGGCCTGGACCGAAACGTCGAGAGCCGATGTCGGTTCGTCGCAGATCAGAAACGCAGGTCGCGTCGCCAGCGCGCGTGCGATCGAGACCCGCTGTCGCTGGCCACCGGAGAACTGATGCGGGTACTTCGTGCCGTCCGCAGCCGCGAGGCCCACCTGGTCGAGCAAGGCAGCGACACGCGCATCGACGTCCGCGGCTGTCTGCGCCAGTTCGTGCGCGCGAATGGGCTCGGCCACGATGTCCCGCACCCGCCAGCGCGGATTGAGGCTCGCATACGGATCCTGAAAAATCATCTGCATCGTCCGTCGCAACGCTAGCTGCGGTTCACCGCTGTCGATGCGGGCACCTGCAAACGAAATTTCACCTCGAGTCGGTCGATGCAGTCCGACGATGAGCCGCGCCACGGTCGACTTGCCGCACCCCGACTCGCCAACCAGGCCCAGCGTCTCGCCTTTGGCGATCGTGAAGCTGACACCATCGACAGCCCGCAGCACCTGCCGCGGTTTGCGCTCCAGCATCCGGTTGAGCCACGGTGCCGATACGTCGAAGTAGCGTGCCACGTCGACGAGTTCGAGCAGCGGCGCGTCATCAGGAAGCGACATCGCGGTTCAGTGTCCGTGCAGCCAGCATGCCGCCTGCGTGGAATCCACCTGGGCGAGTTCAGGTCGTTCACGGCGGCAGCGCTCGAATACCTGCGGGCAGCGCGGATGGAACGCACAACCGGTCGGAATCGCAGTCAGTCGAGGCATGCTGCCGTCGATCTGAGCGAGCGCATCGCGTTCACTTGCGATCGAAGGAATCGACCCCATCAGGCCGCTCGTGTACGGGTGCGCCGCCCGATGTATCACGTCCCGCACCGGGCCGATTTCTACGATCCGCCCCGAGTACATGACGGCGACGCGATCCGCGGTCTCGGCGATGACACCCATGTCGTGTGTAATCAACATGACCGCCGTGCCATGGTTGCGGCACAGGCCCTTGAGCAAGGCGATGATCTGCGCCTGGATCGACACATCCAGGGCCGTTGTCGGCTCGTCGGCGATGATCAGCCTGGGATTCCCGGCGAGCGCGAGTGCGATCACGATGCGCTGGCGCATGCCTCCGGAAAACTGATGGGGATACTGATCGATGCGGCGCTCCGGTGCAGTGATGCCGACCTCGGTGAGCAATTCGAGCGCGCGCGACCGTGCCGCCGTGGCCGACAGGTCCAGATGGGTCGATATGGTCTCCACCAGCTGACGCCCGACCGTATAGAGCGGATTGAGCGACGTGAGCGGGTCCTGGAACACGGCGCCGATCTCGCGGCCACGCACGCGGCGCAATGCGTCGGGCGGCAGATTGTCGATCCGTCGGTCGCCTAGCAGTATCCGGCCGGAACTGATCCGTCCAGGCGGGTCGATCAAGCCGATGATGGCTGCACCGGTGATTGATTTTCCCGCACCGGATTCACCCACCACGCCCAGCACCTCTCCCTGCGCAATAGAGAACGAGATCCCGTCCACCGCGACCAGCGTCCCGTGCCGCGTCGGGAACTCGACCCGCAACTGTTCTACCTGCAGCAGCGGTGCGACGGAGGTCACGGGCTGCCTGACATCAGCGCAATTTCGGATTCAACGCGTCGCGCAACCAGTCGCCCAGCAGATTGATGGCGAGCACCATGATGACCAGCGCCGCTCCGGGAAAGATCGTTATCCACCACTCTCCCGAGAAAAGAAAATCATTGCCAACGCGGATCAATGTCCCGAGCGACGGCTGCGTGGGCGGTACCCCGACACCGAGAAACGACAACGTGGCCTCGGTGATGATCGCCGTGGCGATGTTGATGGTCGCCAGGACGAGCACCGGGCCGAGGACGTTCGGCAACAGGTGATGCAGCATGATCGCAAACGGGCGAATCCCGATCACGCGCGCGGCCTGGATATATTCCTTGTTCTTTTCCACCAGGGTCGATCCTCGTACCGTGCGCGCGTACTGCACCCAGTTCGAGACCCCGATCGCGAAGATGAGAACGAACAAGGCAATCGGGCCATGCGCGTCGCGCGGCAGCACCGCGCGCGCAACGCCGTCGATCAACAGCGCGATCAGGATCGCGGGAAACGAAAGCTGTACGTCAGCCACGCGCATGATGAAGCCATCGATCTTGCCCCCGGCAAATCCCGCAATCAATCCGAGGCTCACCCCGACGACGACCGCGAAGATCACGGAGGCCAGCCCGACCAGCAGCGAAATACGCGCGCCGAACATGATCGCCGAGAGGAGGTCACGTCCCTGGTCGTCGGTACCCAGCAAGAACTGGGGTTTCGCGCCGGCCATGCCCCGGGGCGGCGAGAGTGCGTCAAGAAGGTTGAGCGTCGCCAGGTTGAATGGGTTGTGGGGGGCGACCCACGGCGCGAAAAGCGCCGCGCCCAGGCAGATCAACAGCACGACCGCCGACACGACTGCGACGGGCGAGCGTCGGAAACTGTAAACCAGATCGCTGTCCCACCAGCTGGGCACCTTGGGTGGACTTGCGACGGTCACTGCCACTCGCGTCACGTTTGGAGCCCGGACGACTGCAATGCCCGCAAGAATCCTGCTAGCGTTTTCATCGCCTGTTCCCTTCGCGCAATGCGCTAAGCATGCGCCTGCGCCGCGCCCATCCGCGCAACAGCTTGCATACAGCCTGCGTGAGCCTGGGTCCAGACCATTTGCTTCCAGTCGTCGGCGTCGACATAGAACATGTCGCGAAAATGACGTTTGATATCGCGCCTCAGTTCCACCGGGGCATCGGGATGGTTGTGCAGCCAGTGTTCGGCACGAAGCGACTGCAACACCTGATCGATCGGGTATGTGCCGTACTCGAGCGCAATCCCGGCAAAGGCTGCCCGAGGACACTCGTCGTGCGCAGCCGCGCCGTTGATCCCGGTCAGAGGCGCCGAGGTGGACGTTCCCTCGAAAAAGGACGTTACGTCTGCGCCCCACCAGCTTTTCGTGCGGGCGATATCCTCGGCGCTGTCGACCCCCGCATAGATTTTCTCGCCATGTCCGCGCGGACCCAGACCCGTATGGAAATCGATCCAGCCCAAGCGTTCGCGCTTTGCCGCATGGTCACGCAGGACTCCGCGCAGAACCAGATTGCTCCACGTGGGCGCCTTGCCGCCGTAGAACATCCCATTCGGATACTGGTGTTGACCGCCGCTCACGGCGGCCTGGTAAGCCTTTGCGCCGTGGGCCGCGATCCAGGTGTCGAGCTTCGCTTCATTGCTGGCGGGCGCCGGCCACGTAGCGGGCAAGAGCAGCGGATGAATCTCCGCATAGGCTGCATTCACGGACAGCGGCGCCCGGAAATCAACGAAATTGCGATTGAGGTCGGCGTTGTCTTCGTTGACGCGACGCAAATGCGAGAAGCCAAATGGATTCAGCGCGTGCAGCATCAACACTTCGACCTGGCTGCGGTCGACCGCCTTCAGGAAGGCGTCATCGTGAAGCAACGCGACCTGGCAGCCGGAACCGCAGAAACCCTCGACGCCGTGCGTTGCGGAAAGCAGCAGCAGGAGGTTGCTGGCACCTGGCTTACCGATGAACGCGAAGTCCATCGACAACTCTTCGCCGTCGGCACCACGATCGCTCGGGTGAACGTAGCGGAACTGACGCGCCCCACAGGCACGCGCAGCGCTGACGAACTTGTCCCGCGCCTCGGCATAGGTTTGCGCGAAATGATGAACAACACTCATCGTGACAAAGGCATGGCAGCTTCGGCCAGTGCCGCGAGATAGCCCGCGCCCAGGGGAATGACTTCGTCGTTGAAGTCATAGCGTGTGTTGTGCAGGAAACAGCCGCCTTCGGCGCCGCCCTGGCCGAGTCGCGCGTATGCGCCGGGCTTTCGTTGCAGCATGAACGAGAAATCCTCGGATCCCATCGACGGCTCGAGGTCGCGCACGACATTCTCGGACCCGACCAGCGTGTCGGCGACGGCGGCGGCAAAGTCTGCTTCGCGTTCGCTGTTGACTGTCGCCGGATAGACGCGTTCGTACTTGAGCGTCGCGGTCGCGCCAAACGCCGCAGCGATCGAATGCACCATTTCGTTCAGCCGCCGCTCGATGAAGTCCTGCGTCGTCGGCCGAAAAGTGCGCACCGTGCCGATGAGTCGTGCGTCGCGCGGAATGACGCTCATTGCCCCGAGATTGCCTGCATGCATCGCGCACAGGCTGACGACCGCGGTGTCGAGCGGGCTGACATTGCGGGCGACGATCGACTGCGCCGCAGTAATCATGTGTCCCGCGACCAGCACCGGATCGACCGTCAGGTGCGGATGCGCACCATGACCGCCGCGTCCCTCGATGTGGATTTCGATGCGATCCGCAGCGGCCATCATGGGACCTGGCCGTACGGCGATCTGCCCCGGTGACAACCCAGGCCAATTGTGCAGGGCATAAATCTGATCCGCGGGGAAGCGCTCGAACAGGCCGTCATCGATCATGGCCTTGCCACCGGCGAATCCCTCCTCTCCCGGCTGGAAGATGAGATAGACCGTTCCATCGAAGCGGCGCGTGCGGGACAGATAGCGCGCGGCGCCCAACAGCATCGTTGTATGCCCGTCGTGGCCGCAGGCATGCATCCGCCCCTTGAACCGGGACACGTGCGCGAAGTCGTTTTCCTCGTGCATGGGCAGCGCATCCATGTCGGCGCGAAGGCCGATCGAACGCCCGCTACCGGTGGTCGCGCCGCGAATAACGCCGACGACTCCCGTTTTTCCGATACCGGAATGGTGTTCGATGCCGAGCGCCGCGAGTTCGCGCGTGACGACTTCGACGGTGCGATGCTCCTCGAACCCGAGTTCAGGATGCGCGTGCAGGTCACGCCGCAGCACGGTCAATGCAGCGTGGTCGTTGCGCAGATGTTCGATGGGGTTCATGCAGACTGTCAGGGCAATGCGACCGCAAGACGCTCGATGCGCAGCCGCGGATCGACCGCATAGTACAGCAGATCAGCAATCAGATTGAGCAGCACGAAGATCAGTGCGATGAAACAAAGATACGCCGCCATCACCGGTATGTCGGCAAAACTGACGGCCTGGATGAACAGCAGCCCCATCCCCGGCCACTGGAACACGGTTTCGGTAATGATGGCAAAGGCAATGATTGCACCGAGCTGAAGGCAGGTGATGGTGATGACCGGCACGAGCGTGTTTTTCAACGCATGGCCGAAGTGCACCGAGTGATCCGTAAGACCGCGCGCACGCGCAAACTTGATGTAGTCGGTGCGCAGCACCTCGAGCATCTCCGCGCGCACCAGCCGCATGATCAAGGTCAGCTGAAACAGACAAAGCGTGATGGACGGCAGAATGAGCGCCTTCAATCCGCTCGTCGTGAGAAAGCCGGTTGTCCACCAGCCAAGCGCTACCGTCTGGCCGCGGCCAAAAGACGGCAACCAGCCGAGTATGACGGCGAAAATCAGGATCAGCAGAATGCCGACGAGAAAAGGAGGCAATGAGATGCCGACCAGAGAACCCGCGAGCAGGATCTGCGACAGCCAGGAGTCACGTCTGAGCGCCGTGTACACGCCGGCGGTAACGCCGATGGTCAGCGCCAGCGTTGCCGCAACAAATGCAAGTTCGAGCGTCGCCGGCAGGCGCTCCTTCAGCAGCGTCGACACCGAACGCCCCTGACGCAACGACCTGCCGAAATCCCCTTGAACGGCGCGACCGACGAAACGTGCGAACTGGACGTAGAACGGCTGATCCAGCCCGAGGTCGGCGCGCAATCGCGCGCGATCTTCCTGCGTGGCATCCTGCCCGACCATGAAGGTCACCGGGTCACCGGTGAAGTTGAACAAGCCGAAGGCAATGAATGCGACCACCGCCATGACGGCCACGGACTGGAGGATACGGCGAAGGATGAAGGCGAGCACGGGTGCGACGATCATGCCCAAAGGCCCGGGGAGCGTCAATGCATGCTCCGCGGCCGGGAAATCGCGACTAGGTATTCAGCTCCACGGCACGATGACACGCAACTTGCACATCGCCGAGCGCCTCGAGCACCGGCACCTCGACGCGGCAGCGCTCGACCGCGTACGGGCAGCGCGAATGGAACGCGCAGCCGGACGGCGGATTGAGCGGCGACGGCAGCTCACCCTTGAGGACGACCCGCTCGCGCCGCGCCGCTGCATTCAGCACGGGCGTGCTGGCGAGGAGCGCGCGTGTATATGGGTGCTTTGGCTGCCGGAACACGCCGTCCCTGGGACCATATTCGACGATCCTGCCCAGATACATGACCGCTACCGCGTCGGCGATGTGCCGCACGACCTGCAGATTGTGCGAGATGAACAGGTAGGCCACCCCGAGCTGTTGCTGGATATCCATCAACAGATTGAGCACCTGCGCCTGTATGGAAACATCGAGTGCCGACACCGGCTCGTCGGCAACCACCAGCCGCGGATTCGTCATCAGCGCGCGCGCCACCGCGATGCGCTGTCGCTGCCCGCCCGAAAACATATGCGGATACCGCTGATAGTGCTCGGGTCGCAGGCCGACTTTCGCCAGCATCGCCCGGCCCGCGTCGCGCCGGGCCGACGCGTTCAAATCGGAGTTGATTGCCAGAGGTTCCTCGAGCAGCGTGCCGACTTTCTTGCGCGGATTGAGCGAGGCGTAAGGATTCTGGAACACCATCTGGACCAACGGTCGCAGGCGTTTCAGCGTCGCCCGATCGGCGTGCGCAACACCTACACCATTGAGCTTGAGCTCTCCGCCGGTCGGTCGCTCGATCATCGTCACCTGGCGCGCCAGCGTCGACTTGCCGCAACCGGACTCGCCGACGATGGCCAGCGTTTCACCCGCGCGCAGCGAGAACGCGACACCGTCCAGCGCACGGACCAGCCCCTTGTGTCTGAGCAGCCCGCGCGACACTGCGTAGTGACGGCTGAGTGCTACGGCTTCGAGCAACGGTGCCGACGATGTCATCGCCATCAAACCTCTGCCACGCCAACGCGCGCGGCTGGCGCCCAGCCATGCGTCGGCCGCCCATTGGCATCGAGCGGGAAGTGACAGCGAACTTTCCGGCCTGCCGGGCCAGCAAGAGCCGGCTGCTCGCTCCGGCAGCGATCGACTGCGTATTCGCAACGCGGTGCCAGAAGGCACCCAGCCGGTCGATCGTGCTGGCCCGGAACAATGCCGGGAATCGCGTTCAGGCGAACGCGCTGCTGGTTGTGCTCGGGCAGCGACGCGAGCAGCGCCTGGGTGTATGGATGCTGCGGTGCCTCGAAGATCGCCGGCACCGGGCCTGTCTCGACCTGTTGACCTGCGTACATGACAACGACTCGCTGCGCAGTTTCGGCAACGACGGCGAGATCATGCGTGATCAGCAGCAGTGCCATCCCACGATCGCGCTGCAGACGGCACAGCAGGTCGAGGACCTGCGCCTGCACGGTCACGTCGAGCGCGGTGGTCGGTTCGTCGGCGATGAGCAATCGCGGCTGGCATGCGATCGCCATTGCAATCATCACCCGCTGCGCCATGCCGCCGGAAAGCTGGTGCGGAAACGCATTGAGCCGTGTTTCGGCATCGGGTATCTCGACCTGCTGCAGCAGTTCGATCGACTTCGCACGACGAACCCTGCCACTGTGTCGTTCCGCATCGGTACCGTGCACGCGCAACGCCTCACTCAGCTGGAACGCGACCGTGAAGCAGGGATTCAAACTGGCCAGCGGATCCTGGAAGATCATCGCAATATCCTTGCCGATCAGCTTGCGCCGTTCCGCCGCCGTCATACCCAGGAGGTCGTGGCCGGCGAATGCAAGCCGCTTGGCACGCACGCGCCCCGGAAAATCGACCAGCCCCATGATCGCCAGCGCCGTGACGCTCTTGCCGGAACCGGATTCGCCAACGCAGCCGACGATTTCGCCCGCCTCGAGGGACAAATCGACACCGTCGACCGCGATCATTGGCGACGTCTCATCGCCAAATTCGACTCTCAGTTCCTCGATTTCAAGCATCATCGTTTCAGCTTCGGGTCGAGAGCGTCGCGCAGACCGTCACCCATCAGGTTGAATGCCAGCACCGTGATCAGGATTGCGAGCCCGGGAAAGGTCACGACCCACGATGCGCGCTGAATGAATTCGAGCGCATCGGCAAGCATCGAGCCCCATTCCGGGGTGGGTGGCTGCGCGCCCAGGCCGAGAAAACCCAGTGCTGCGGCATCGAGGATCGCCGATGAAAATCCCAGCGTTCCCTGCACGATCAACGGCGCCATGCAGTTCGGCAATATCGTGCTGAACATCACGCGCACCGGGCCGGCACCCGCGATCCGCGAGGAAGCAACGTACTCCTTGCCGGTTTCGGCGATCACCGCCGCGCGGGTCAGGCGCACGAAGTGCGGCAGCAACACGATCGCAATGGCGTACATCGCGTTGATCAGGCCCGGTCCGAGCACCGCAACGACGGCGATGGCGAGCAGCAGGCTCGGCAACGCCAGCATCACGTCCATGAGACGCATGACAATTGTTTCGGTCAGGCCGCGAAAATAGCCTGCAATCATGCCCAATGCGATGCCGGCGCTCATCGAGATCGCTACCGAGATGAGGCCGATGAGCAGCGACAGGCGCGTGCCGTAGATCAGGCGCGACAGGATGTCGCGCCCGACGGCATCGGTGCCGAGCAGAAAGCGGGTCTGGCCACCCGCGGTCCACGCCGGAGGTATGAGCGTGAATTCACGATATTGTTCATTCGGCGGATGCGGCGCAATGACGTTCGCACCGACCGCCAACAGGATCAGCAGCGCGATCAGGCCGAGCCCGATCAGCGCACCGCGGCTTTGCGCGTACGCCTTCCAGAATTCACGCCACGGACCGGGAGCGGTGGCCGCGGTGTCGATGGTTGCAGTCGCGGCGTCAGGCATGTCGAATTCGGGGATTGATGACACCGTAGAGCAGGTCGACCAGGAGATTGACCGTGATCACGATAGTCGCGATCAGCAGAATGCCGCCCTGCACCACGGGATAGTCGCGGGACTGCACCCCGTGGACCAGCCAGTTGCCGACGCCGGGCCACGAAAAAATCGTCTCGGTCAGGATTGCACCGGACAACAACAGCCCAACCTGGAGGCCGATCACCGTGATGACCGGAATCAACGCGTTGCGCAGTGCGTGCACCATGACGACTCGCCAGTAGGGCAAGCCCTTGGCCCGTGCGGTGCGCATGTAGTCCTCGCGCAGCACCTCGAGCATCGCGGAGCGCGTCATCCGTGCGATCACCGCGAGCGGAATCGTTCCCAAAGCAATCGCCGGCAGAATGAGATGCGAAACCGCCGAGCGGAAAGCCCCCGACTCACCTGAACGCAAGGCGTCGATCAGCATGAAACCAGTTGCCACGGGCACGTCGAACTCGACCGAGATCCGGCCCGACACGGGAGTCCATCCAAGCTGCACCGAAAAAAACAGGATCAGCAGCAGCGCCCACCAGAAGATGGGCATCGAGTAACCCGTGAGTGCCACACCCATGACTGCATAGTCGGCGACGGTATTGCGCCTGAGCGCAGCGATGATTCCGGCAGGAATCCCGATGATGACCGCCAGCAGCATCGCGAAAAACGCGAGTTCCACCGTGGCGGGAAACAGCGTCGTGAACTCGTCCAGCACGGATTCGTGAGTCTGCAGCGACTTGCCGAGATCGCCTCTGACGACGTGACTCATGTATTCGAAATACTGATGAGGCAGCGACCGGTCGAGCCCGAATTCGTGCAACAGCCGTTCGCGGCGCGCCGGATCCATGCCCCGCTCGCCGGACAGATTCTCGACCGGGTCTCCGGGGATCAGGTGAATCAGCGCAAACGCCAGCAGCGTGACGCCGATGAACGTCGGGATGATCAGCGCGGCGCGGCGCAGGACGAAGGCGAACATCGGCCGCTAGTGTGTCATGCGGAGCGCTGAGCGCCTCACCAAATTCGTCATTCCCGCGAACGCGGGAATCCATGTTCTGCTTGGAGACACAATTTGGATCCCCGCTTCCGCGGGGATGACGTATCAGTTTGCGCGAAATTGAATCCCGGCCTGCACCGGGATACGTCGCCCCGGCTGCAGCCGGGGCCCAAGTTCGATCACGGCGCTTTCGACGCGGCACCGCCCAATTCGACTTTATTGAAGTAGTGGTGCGCCGTCGCGTCCATCTTGTAACCCTTCACTTCTGTACGCACCGGGTCGAAGCGGATCGAATGCGCCAGCGTGATCCACGGCGCTTCTTCCTTGAAGATAACCTGTGCCTGCTCGTAGAGTTTGGCGCGATCGGCCTGCTTGGGCGTCTGCGCCGCCTTGATGATCAGGTCTTCAAAGCCCTTGTTGCACCAACGAGCGCTGTTGCCGCCGCCCTTGACCGCCTCGCAACCCAACAGCGGCACGAAGAAATTGTCCGGATCGCCGTTGTCGCCGGACCAGCCGAACATGATCACCGTATGCTCGCCGCTCTTTGCGCGCTTGCGGTACTCGGCCCACTCGTAGGTCAGCAATTTGGTTTTCACGCCGATCTTGTCCCAGTCAGCCTGAATCATTTCGGCCATGCGCTTGCCGTCCGGGTTGTACGGTCGTGTGACCGGCAGATACCAGAGATCGACCTCGAAGCCGTTTGGAAAACCAGCTTGCGCCAGCAATTCCTTGGCCTTGGCGGGATCGTACGGGTAGTCCTTGATGTTATTGTTGTAGCTCCACAGGATCGGCGGAATCGGATTCTTCGCCATCTGGCCGTTGCCGAGGTACACCGCCTTGAGAATCGCTTCCTTGTTGGTGGCAAGATTGAGCGCCTGGCGGACGAGCTTATTGTCGAAAGGCTTTTTCTCCGTGTTGAAGGCGATGTAGCCGATGTTGAGGCCTTCCTTCTGCTGCACGTTGAGGTTCGCGTCCTTTTTCATCTCGTCGAGATCGGCCGGCTTCGGGAACGCCATCACCTGGCATTCACCGGTCTTGAGCTTGGCGTAGCGCGCAGTGGCATCGCGGGTGATCGAGTACACCAGGTTGTCCACCTTCGGCCGCCCATTCCAGTACTGATCGAACGCCTTGTAACGGATCGTCGCGTCCTTCTGATACGAAACGTATTCGAACGGTCCGGTGCCGATCGGATAGACATCCGCGGCATTCGGCGTGCCTTTCTTCATCATCGAATCGAAATATTCCTGCGACAGGATCGACGCGAAATCCATCGCCATGTCGGCGAGGAACGGTGCCTCCGGCCGCTTGAGGTTGAAACGCACCGTATAGTCGTCGACCTTCTGCACGCTATCGACGATGTTCTTCATGCCCATGTCCTCGTAGTACGAGAACGTCTGTCCGGCGGTCATCTTGTGGAACGGGTGGTTGTCGTCTGCCATGCGGTACCACGAGAACAACACGTCGTCCGCATTGAAGTCGCGCGTCGGCTTGAAGTTGGCGCTGCTGTGGAACTTGACGCCTTTGCGCAGCTTGAAGGTGTAGGTCTTGCCGTCGGGCGAAACGGTCCACGATTCGGCCAGTCCCGGGACGATGTTGGTGGTGCCGATTTCAAACTCGACCAGCCGGTTGAACATCGGCACCGAGACGGCATCGAAGGTCGTCCCGGTGGTAAAGAACTGTGGCTGGAACCCTTCCGGGCTGCCTTCCGAGCAATAGACCAACGTGCCCTTGGCAAGCGCCGACAGCGGCGTGGCGGCAAGTGCGGCGATAAGCACTGCCCGGGCGAAACGATGGCAAGAATGGGTAGAAGCGATTTTCATGGGAGTCCCCGATCAAATAAACGCGAAATCCGCCCCACGGGGCGAACTAGCCGACAATGCTAGACGCGAGCGCCAGACATAGCAACCGATTCCCTCGATGGGCGCGCTCAGGGCCCTTTGGACCCATGGGCGCTGTCGCCTACACCAGATTACTTCGCCTTGGCCCGTTGACGGCACGTCTCGTACAGGCAGACGCCGGCTGCCACCGAAACGTTGAGTGAACTCACGCTGCCACCGAGCGGGATGCTGACGATGCGATCGCAAAGCTCGCGCGTCAGACGCCGCAACCCCGAACCTTCCGCGCCAAGCACCCAGGCCAACGGGCCCGACAGTTCAGCTTCGAACAGGCTCTCGCTACCATCGGCGTCGGCACCGACGAGCCAGATGCCGCGCTCCTTCAAATCACGCATTGCTCGCGCGAGGTTCGTCACACTGACGACGGGCACCGTATCCGCGGCACCCGAAGCCGTCTTGGCCACCGTGGCGTTCACGCCGACCGCGCGATCCTTCGGCACGATCAGCGCGTGCACCCCGAACGCATCTGCGCTACGCAAACACGCGCCGAGGTTGTGCGGGTCGGTCACTCCGTCGAGAATGAGCAGGAGAGGCGGCTCGCTTGTGCTTTCGAGCACGTCTTCCAGCGTGACGTGAGGCAGCGTACTGTCGATCACCGCCACGACCCCCTGATGCCGATCGTGCCCGGCCATCGCCTGGAGCCGCCGTTCGTCGACTGCCTGCACGACGACCTTGGCCGCCTCGGCACGCTCGATCAACTCGCGCATGCGACCATCGCGTCGCGCCGCATCGACGAAAAGCGTCTGCACGCCTTCGGCATGATGCCGCATGCGTGCAACGACTGCGTGAAAGCCGATCAGATGGCGTGTTTCCTTCAAAGCCGCGACTCGAACAGGTAGTCAGACCAAGGGTGCTCAGTATGAAGGTTTTGGCAGGAAACGGCCCGCTTCGGTATAATGACGGGTGCGGCAAAAATCACCGGTGCGCATGTGTCAGCCGGCAGTCGTCAGGGCTGTTGTAGCTCAGTTGGTAGAGCAACTGATTCGTAATCAGTAGGTCGGTGGTTCGACTCCACTCAACAGCACCAACCATGGCCACCTCCCCCGCGTATAGCGCTATCGGCAATCGGCTGCTCAAGCTGATGGTCATCCTGCTGAGCTGCGTCAATGCGCTGATGTGGGAGTTCTACACCGAGTCCCGGATGATGGCCATCATGTGGGTGGGCGTCGCCGTCGCTTTCGTGATCTGGATCATCGACGACGTGCGGCGCTGAACGTATCGGCTGGCGCGCCGCTAGGCCGCCTCATGCAGGCCCTGACGAAGCAAAGCGGCCATTTCGTCGGCATTCACCGGCGCACCAAAGAGAAAACCCTGCACGACATCGCAATGGTGCTCGCGCAGAAACGCCAATTGCTGAGGCGTTTCGACGCCCTCGGCGATCACCTTGAGGTCCAGACTGTGGGCGAGCGCGATGATGGCGCGAGCGATCGCGGCGTCATCAGGGTCGATCGACAGATCGCGCACGAAACTACGGTCGATCTTGAGGCTGTCGAGCGGGAAATGCTTGAGATAGCTCAAGCTGGAATACCCGGAGCCGAAATCGTCGATGGCCACATGCACACCCAGTGCCTTCAACTCGGCCAGCACTGCACTCGCGGCTGCAGGATCCTCGATAAGCAGGCCTTCCGTAATTTCAAGCTCGAGGCAATCGGGGGCCAGGCCGGTTTCCCTCAGCGCCGATGCGACCGTTTCCAGCAGCTCGGCGCGAAACTGTCGCGCCGACACGTTCACCGCGACCCGAATCCGCGGCATGCCGGCGCGCTGCCAGGCCACGTTTTGCGCACAAGCCTTGTGTAACACCCACTTGCCTATCTGCAGTATGAGGTTGGTCTGCTCCGCGATGGGGATGAACCGATTGGGTTCGATCAGTCCGAGCTCTGGATGCTGCCACCGCAGAAGTGCTTCGGCGCCGATCACCTGATTCGTCGTCAAATCGGTTTGCGGCTGGTATTCAATGAACAGTTCACCTCGATCTGCCGCGCGGCGCAGCTGTCGTTCGAGACTTAGCCGTTCCTGTTTCATGGCATTCATCTCGGCGCGGTAGAACTTGAAATTGTTCTTGCCGTTGTCTTTAGCGTCGTACATCGCGACGTCCGCGTTCATGATCAGGGTCTCGATGTCGCCGGGGTTGCTGGGATACATGCTGATACCCGCACTCACGGTGAGAAAGTATTCCTGATCATCGAGCGGGAACGGTCTTGCCAGCGCTCCCACCACTTTTTCTGCAACCAAGGTGACGGCTTCGACGCTTTCCGCGTCCTCGAGAATGACCGTGAACTCGTCTCCTCCGAGCCGCGCCACCGTGTCGACCGTGCGCAACGTGCTGGTCAGGCGCTGGGCAACCGCCTGCAGCAGGCGATCGCCGGCACGGTGGCCCAGGGTATCGTTGATTTCCTTGAAGCGATCGAGGTCGAGCAGCATCAGGGCAAGCTGACTGCCGCCGCGCTCGGCCCGGGTCATGGCCTGGCTCAGTCGATCTCGAAACAGGGTCCGGTTCGGCAAACCCGTGAGCGAATCGAATTGCGCGACGTACGCCAGGCGTTCTTCCGCCCGCTTGCGTCCGATCGCCGTACCCAGCGACGTTGCGATCGACATCAAGAAGCTGGCATCGTCCTTGCTGAATCGACCCGGATCACGACTGTAGGCCCCGATGACACCGAATGCGCCTTCCGACGTCGGAACCGCAACCTCGATCCCGCTCAACAGCCCTTCGGCGGTGATATGCGCCGGCACCACGTCAGTACCTTCAGTGCGCAGATCGTCGATGATCACTGGCTGGCCAGCAAGCAGCGCGCGCCCCGTGGATGAATGACGTTCGACGCTGGCGGGCGTGTCGGCACGCCAGCCGACACCAGCGATCTGGAGCAGCGGGTCATTTCCACCGACCTGCCGATAGACCGCGGAATGCGTCACGTCGAGACCCGACGTGCTGATCGCCGCGGCATTGGCGATCAATTTTTCGATGTCGCGCGTTTCGAGCGCGTACTGGCCGTAGATGGCGATCGCTTCCTGGCGGAGGGCGTGCGTGCGTATCGCGTCCTCCGCGTCCTTGTACGCCGTCACGTCGGTCGTAAGCGCATAGCTGCCTTTGACGCTGCCGTCGGCATCGCGGTCCGGAGCAAACGCGACGCGGATATGGCGCGTCCTGCCATCCGCGCATTGATGCGAGCGCTCGTACGTCACCGATTCCCCATCGAGCACCCGCTGAAACTGGACAGCCGTTTTGGCGTACGGTTGCGAACCGATCACTTCCGACAGGTGTTTGCCCAGTATGCTTTCTTCGGTGAAACCAAAAAATGCAGCGTACTGTGAATTGGCAAATCGACAGACAAAGTGACGGTCGTAGTAAACGATCATCGCCGGGACGTTCTCGGTAATCAGTCGCAGCTGGTGCCTGCTCGAGCGGAGCGCCTCCCGCGCGCGCTGCAGTTCGGTCGTTGCCGCGATGGTTCTGGCGCTGCTTCCACTCCCTGAGCGCAGAGTATTCCGGTCGACGCGCCCGATGTGACGGGCCCGTCACCGGCCTGCAGACGCCGCAGGTCGAGCATCTTCACACTGCCGACAGCGATTGCCAGCGCGCCCAGGAGGAACAGGGCCGACGGCAGCGGTTGGTCAACGAGAAGCTGGACGACGTCGGCGGCGGTCATGTTCGGGCTGGTTTTGGCCTAAAGTGACGCTGCGCCGCCATATTTCCCCCGAACGTGCCCTGCGCTGAGTGCATCGTGGGGATAGTGCAATTTTCGTGCCGTTTTCAGGCTAGGGCATTGAGCGCTTTGCTTCAGCACCAGCATGCGGATTGACCCGACTGCATCTGATGCGGTATCATCAACTCATCAAGCACCCGCACCTCAAGGTCCGAGCCAAGGAACCGCACATCATGCGCACTACACTCACTATCGATGATGACGTGCTGCAAGCGGCGAAGGAACGCGCGCTCCGGGAAGGAAAAACCGCGGGCGACGTGATTTCCGACCTCGCACGCCGCGCGCTGACCATGCCGATGCCGTCCCCTGCGGGACCCCAAAGGCAACGCGCCAAAGCAACAAAAGCCATCCTCGGCTTCGTTCCATTCCCTAGCCGTGGCAACGTCATCACCAACGAACACATCAACAAGCTGCGCACGGAAGTTGGTGAAGGTTGATGCGTGGTCTGCTTGATGTGAATGTGCTGATCGCGCTGTTGGATGTGGATCACACCATGCACCGGACTGCGGCACAGTGGCTTGCGGCCAACGCGGATGCAGGGTGGGCATCTTGCCCGATCACCGAGAACGGTTGCGCGCGGATCATGGCGCAGCCGGGCTACCTGAACACACAGCCGGTCAATGTGGTGATACAGCAATTGGCTGCCGCGAGGGATCGTCACCACGAATTCTGGGCAGACGACGTAAGTCTGCTGGACCAGGCTACGGTGGATGCCGTCCGCCTTCTCGGCCCGTTGCAGCTCACCGATGTCTACCTGCTGGCTCTCGCGGTGCGCCACGGCGGCAGGTTGGTGACGTTCGACCAAGGTATCCCGATGGCCGCCGTGCATGGGGCGACGAAGAAGCACCTGGTGGCGCTATAGGAGTCACACTACCCCACCAGAATTATGATTACTCAAGCTTGCCGACCCGCCGCACCACGTCTCCCAATTTCCTGACGTCGCCCTCCCAGAACCGTTGCAGTTCAGGGGCGTCCATGTACTGGACCGGCGTGTCGACCGTGGCCATGGCGGCGATAAACTTCGGATCAGTCGCGGCAATGCGCGCGGCGTCGCGCAGGCGAAGAAGCACCGGTTCCGGCGTACCCGCAGGCGCGAACAATCCCGACCATTGAAAGAACACGGCATCGTAGCCAAGCTCGAGCAACGTCGGCACGTCAGGCAGCGACGCGAGCCGCTTGTCGCCCCAGGACGCCAGGACGCGAAGCTTGCCGGCCTTGACGTGCTGGATCACCGTCGAGGGCCCCGACGCCACCGCGTCGATGGTACCTCCCAATAGCGCAATCACGGCGGGACCGGCGCCGGTGAAGGGCACGTGCAGCAGCTTGACGCCGGCGCGGGCCGCGAACATTTCCATCGGCACGTGCATCGTGCCGTAGTTGCCGGACGAACCGTAGCTGATTGCGCCTGGTCGATTCTTCGCGTCAGCGAGAAACTCGGCCAGGGTCTTCCATGGGCTTTCAGCGCGAACGGCCAGCACGGTTGGGTCGGCAGTCAGCCGCGCAATCGGCACCAGTTGCTCCAGCTGAAACATCGGCGCACGGCCGGAAACCTTGTCTGCTTCCGGGAGAATGGAAATCGACGACAGTGCGAGCAGCAACGTGTAGCCATCGGGCTTCGCCTTCGCGACGTAGGCCATGCCGATGCCACCGCCCGCGCCGGCTTTGTTCTCGATGACGATGGGCGTACCCAGATTGCGTCCCATCGCTTCGCCGAACGGACGCGCCACGATGTCGGCCACGCCACCGGGCGGAAACGGGACCACCAACGCGATCGGTTTTGACGGATAGGCTTCCTGCGCCATCGCTGGGAGCGCGCACGTCAGCGTGATGCCGATGGCGCCGAGCGCCGCTGCAACCAGACGCGAGAGCATTGCCCTTCCCTCCGTTCGCACGAAAGTGGCGATCAGGCGAGCATCCAGACGACCAGTCCGCCGAGGAGCGCCCACTTCAGCACATAGTAGAGCGTCTTGCTCTTGCGCTTGAGCGCCTTGGCCGGAAGCCGCAGGTAATACGCGAAGCTGAAGATCTTGTTCGCCACGCCGACGCGATCGCCCTCGGCGTTGCTGGTCTCGCTGGCACGGATCACCGTGTTCTTGAACCAGTGATTGAACTTGCTCATGATCTTGCTCTTGAGCGGTCGCTCGATATCCGCGAACAGGATCACGCGCAGCGTGTCGGTCTTGTTCTCCGCCCAGTGCATGAACGTCTCGTCGAACATGACGGCTTCGCCGTCGCGCCATGAATACTCCTGGCCGTCGACCCAGATGCGGCATTTGTCGGAATTCGGCGTCGACAACCCGAGGTGGTAACGCAACGAACCCGCGAACGGATCGCGGTGCTTGCCCAGGTCTCCGCCGGGCGGCAGCATCGCGAACATGGCGCCATTGATCGTCGGAATCGACTCGACCAACGCGACTGTTTTCGGGCACAGCGCCGCGGCCGACGGCAGCGACTCGTTGTACCACTTGACGTAGAAGCGCTTCCAGCCGCGTCGATAGAAGGAATTGAAGCCCAGGTCGTTGTACCCTGAGGCCGCACGAATGTGACCTTCGTCGAACAGCTTGAGGGCCTCTTCGCGCAACGTCTGCCAGTTGTCGGTGAGCGGCTTCAGTTCGGGAAAGTGGGCGACGTCGATGAACGGCTTGTTCGGTACTGCCGAGAACATGTACATCAGCACGTTGTACGGCGCCATGAACGTCGAATGGTCCGTGATCTGGCGATAGAACTTGTGCCGCACGGCGCCGCGATAGTGGACGAAGACCGCCGACGCGATGAATGCGTAGAGGAAGAAGAACTTGGGTGCGAGAAGGTTGGGTATGTGTTCAAACATGATGTTGCCTTGCCCGGCGCTTCATGTCGCCCAGGTGCTCGAAGACGGATAACCCGACATTATAGACCGTTGGGGGCGCTGCGGGCGCCTCGCCTCGGGCGGACAGCTTTCCATCGCCTGTGCACCCAGAACCATTGCTCCGGATGCCGCAGGACCAGGCGTTCCAGCGCGGCGTTGAACGCGCGCGTATTGGCACGGATCTCTTCGTTCACGTTGTCGGTCTCGATCAACGCCACCGGTTCTTCGAACCGCAGGACGTGCTTGCCGTCGGCCTCGCGCCAGCCTGCGGCAGGCAGTACTGGTGCCCCGGTCGCAAGCGCAATGATCGCGAGACTTTTGAAGGTCCACGCCGGATGACCGAAGAATTCGCTCTCGATGCCATCAGGTGGACTGGCATGCTGGTCGAATGGAAATACGACCATGTCACCGGCCGCGAGCCGATCAAGAATCGCGTCGAGGGACCCGCGCTTGGACATGACCCCAAATCCCGAACGCTGAAAACGGCGCGTCACCAGCGCATCGAGCCAGCGTGGCTTGATGGCACGGCGGACGAAGTGAATCCGGTCGCGCATCTGCGGAAAATGCGAAAGCCCAGCCACAGTCGCAACCTCGAAGTTACCGAAGTGACCCGTCAGCACAAGAATGCCCTTGCCGCGTGCGAGTGCCGCAGCGACCACATCGACATTTTCCACGCGCACAGTCGCGGACTTTTGCGCTTGCGACATCCAGCGGAAGCGGAGGAATTCACCGAACAGCCGCCATAGATGCGCGTAATGTGCCCGCGCCAGGCTCACGATTTCCGTTTCCGGGACCGCGTCGCCGAACACGCGGCGAAGATTCTCGAGAATTACCTTTCGTCGTATGGGCAGGAAGCGATACATCAGCGTGCCTGCCAACGGCACATCGATTTGTGCGGGAATGGCCAACGCAACCGCTGACGCACTTGTCCGATCGTGCGTGAGCGAGACGGTAATGGCACGGACGCGCAGGCGGTCGAGCAAGGCCTGCGCCCGCGCATTGCAGATTATCTGCGGCGCACCGTACGCGTCGCGCGCTACCGAGAAATCCTCGGGCTCGATCAACCCTCGCGCAAGTTCGCGTGGAAACAGCTTGGCGCATGCTTCCTTCGCCGCAAAGCGCGCCGCGAGGCTCGCACTGCGCGCGGGCCCGGTACCGCTGTCGGCGAGCTCTTGCACCGAGAAGATCCCCGGAGTCTCCCCCGCGGTTGTCTCGGCGAGCAGTCGATCGATGCGAGTGATCGCTACCGAATCAATGCCGCAACGCGTTGCTCCGTCGGCCGCTGGTTCGGCGGCGTCCATGGCTAAGTGGCGCGGACGATCAGCGCGGCGTTGGTACCGGCAAAACCACGGCACAGGATCAGCGCGGTGTTGGTGCGCGGCTTTTGTACCGTGGTGGAAATCCGTATTCCTGCGCAGTCCGGATCCGGATCGGCCAGCGTCGCGATCCCGGGGACCACACCTTTGCGCAGCGCGGCGAGCGCAAGCACGGTTTCGATGATCCCGGCGGCTGCGATCAGATGCCCGATCGCCCACTTGAATGCCGTCACCGGCGGCGTGTCCTTGCCGGCGCCGAAGACCCGGCGGATCGCTGCGGCTTCCGAGGCGTCCGATTGCGGTGTGCCGTTGCCATGGGCAACGATCATGCCGATGTCGGCCGGTTGAAGTCTTGCGTCGGCAAGCGCCTGACCGATCGCCCGCGCAAGCCCGTCGCCGTCGTCACGAATCGCCAGCAGGCCCATGGCTTCAGCAGCATAGCCGCCGCCGAGCACCTCGCCAATCACGGTGGCATTGCGCAGCTTGGCCGCCGCTTCGGTCTCCATCGCCAGCGCCCCGGCACCTTCCCCGAAGACGCTGCCCGACCGCTGCACGTCGAACGGGCGGATCGTATCCTTGGCGAGCAATCCGCATTGGTGATAGTAGAGCACCATTTGCGGCTCGATCAGCGCGTCGTGGCCCACGGCAACCACGCGGTCGGCCTCGCCATGTCGCAGCGCTTCCGCGCCCTCGATCACCGCGAGCGTGCCACCGCAACTGTGATTGGTGATGCAGGCGTTGGTACCTTTGAGGTTGTATTTGATGCCGACGTGGCAGAGCACGTTGTTCGGCAGCGTGCGCAACAGCCACATCGGATTGACGACGCTCGCCAATTCACGGCCGAATCCCGCCAGGTCCCCACCCGTTTCGCTCATCAATGGGAAATACTCGTATTGCGTGTTGTACGCGCCGCCACCCGAGCCAACGTACAGCCCGCTGCGGTCGGAAAACGTCGCCGCTGCCTCCGGTTGCAGCGCGTCGCGCACGGAAATGAACGCAGACTCGTCGATCGCCTGGCTTGCCGCGTACATGCCGAACATATCGGTGCGCCGGATCAGCTTGTGCAGCTTGCGATCCTCGACCAGCGCGCGCGGATTGAAGTCGGGCATTTCGGCCGCAACCGTGACCGGCCAGCCGGTCGTGTCCCACTGCGCGATCGGCGCGATCGCCGAGCGTCCTGCCAGTACCGCGTCGAGGATCGCATCGGGCGACATGCCCGAGCCGCAGACCGCGCCCGTACCCGTGATGAGTATGCGAGGATCGGACACGTCAGCCTCGGCGCGCGCCTGACTGGTCTACTTCGTCGGGATGACGCAGGACGACACAGCTGTTCGAGCCACCGAAACCGAAGGAGTTGGAGAGGGCCATGCGTACGCGACGCCGTTTCGGACCGCCGACGATCAGGTTCAGATCGCAATCCGGATCGGGATCGACATAGTTCGCATTGACCGGCATCACGCCGTGATGGATCGACAGCGCACAGACGATGACTTCCACGGCGCCCGCGGCAGCGATGAGGTGTCCCATCGTGCTCTTGGTCGAGCTCACCGAAATGGTTTTCGTACCTGCGCCAAAGACCGCGTGGATCGCCGCCGATTCGCTCTTGTCGTTCATTGGCGTCGACGTGCCGTGTGCATTGATGTAGTCGATGTCTTCAGGGCGCGCGCCGGCGTCGCTGATCGCCGCGCGCATCGATTGGATCGGTCCGTCGCCATCCGGTGGCGAGTCTGTAATCCGGTACGACGAGAGCGAGTTGCCGTCGCCGGCAAGTTCGGCGTAGATGCGCGCGCCACGGCGACGCGCGGATTCCCATTCTTCGAGCACGAGAAATCCCGCGCCTTCGCCCAACACGAAACCGTTGCGGGTCGCGTCGAACGGCCGGCTCGCGCGCTGCGGTGCGTCGTTGTCCGCCGATACGGCCGAAAGCAGGCAGAAGCCACCGATACCCACCGGGCTGATCATTGAATCGAAGCCACCGGCGAGCGCGCAGTCGACACTGCCACGGCGGATGAGCTTCAACGCTGTGCCGATCGCCTGCCCACCCGACGCGCACGCAGTATGCACGGACGACGCGTAACCGCGAATGCCGAAGCTCCGGGTCAGCAGTGCGACCCCGGCCGTCGATTGACTGCGGCAGAACACCATCGGGTCGGTGGCAGCGGCGTCGGTCAACAGAGCATCGGGATGCAACTCGCCGTCTCCCGCAGAATGCTGCTGCACGCTGGCCAGGTCGTCGTACGCGACGCCCATCATGCCGGTGCCGACCGTGCAGCCCCAGCGATCGCCGGTCTCCGGGGTCGGCGCAATGCCGGCATCGGCGAACGCCTGCTCGGCTGCAGACAATGCAAAGCGATGCGAGCGATTGGCGAACTTGAGGAGTTTGCGATCGGTGGTCAGACCATCGGTGCTGAAACCCTTGACCTCGGCGGCGATGCGCGTCGAAAAGCCGCTCGCATCGAACAGCGTGATCGGCGCCGCACCGCTGCGGCCCGCCAGCAATGCGTCCCACGTGGTAGCGACGTCATTGCCGACCGGGGTCACGAGTCCGACCCCGGTAATCGCGACGCGGCGGCGATCGGGATTCATGCGTCGGGTGCCGGCCAGGGCCCGGTACCAAACTCGACGCGGGACGTCGACACTGTCTTGCCATCGAACGTCGCCGAGAGCGTCACGCGCAGCGTTCCGTCTTCGTGCGGTGTCGCGTCGGCGCCCAGCTCGACCTTCTGGCCGGGTGTCGTGAACGAACGCACCTTGACGTTAGTCATGCGCCTGACCGACAACGGGCCCGCTGCCGCCAGTGGCGACTCTGCAGCGAGGCCCGCAGCCAGCCGCATCTGGGCGTCGAGCATCAGCGTCGCCGGGAATACCGGACGGCGCGGAAAGTGATCGAGAAAGAATGGCGCTGCTTCCGGCACGTGCAGCGTGGCGCGAATCGATCGTCCCGCAACGTGCTCGGTTACTACCGGCTGAAGCAGATCGACACCGGTGAAGCGATGGGGTGTGGCGCCCTCGCCGCAAAGCAGATTGAATCGCTCGCGCAGCGCATCCGGCGAATCGAAGTCGGCTGCCGGCAACATCGGCCCCAGGCAATGGATAAGCTCGGCAACGCAATGTCCCTGCATGTGCGCGGTGCCTCCGTACGCAACCGCGGCGTCATCGCAGTCCGTGAGTTCGACGGCCAGGTCGAGCATCTGGCCAGGCATTGGCGCCGCGTAGAACCGCGTTTCCGCGGCGAGCGCGGCCACCGGGCGTCCGCGATACTCGATGGCGCTCATCGCGACCCAGGCCGCGAGCTGGCCCACCGCCTCGGCCACCAACGCACGTGGAAATTCGCGCAAGCCGGCGGGGATCGCGTACACGCCGCGTGCACTCTTCCCCGGGTCGAGCGACGTAATTCGATCGACGAAGGAAAAGGCAGCGAAGTGCTCATTCATCCGCAGCGTGCGTCAGGCCGTCGCCGGCGCTTCCTTCTGTGCGCGCACGACCAGCTTGCAGAAGGTCTCCGGGGTGAACAGGCGCGGAATGTCCGCGACCTTCATTGGCGTCTTGAAGCGCTCGGCGGGAATCTCGGACAGGTACGCGCGAAGCTGCGCCATGCCCTTGTCTGTGACGATGCCTTTTTGCTCGAACTCGGCTTCGGGCAGGTCGCCACGCGCATTCTCGACGATCTTGCCGCGCGGAATCTTGATCTTGAACGCGCGTTCCAGGCGAAACACCATGTCCAGGAAGTCGATCGATTCGGCGTCCAGCCCTTCGATCAGCGAGACATCGAGCTTGACATCCTCGACATCGCAGCCAAGCGCGTCGGCCATCGTCTCGGCGACCTTGGGATACACCGCCAGGATTTCTTCCTTGGGAATTTCGGTCAATGCCATTGCGTTCACTCCATTTTGAAGCCGCCATCGACGGCGAAAATCTGTCCGGTCACGTAGTCCGCATAGCGCGAGGCGAGAAAACACACTGCGTACGCTACTTCTTCGGGCTTGCCAAATCGCTTGAGCAGGATCCGTGCCGTCACTTCCTTGCCCGCCATCTCGCGCACTGCCTCCGACATTTCGGTCTCGATCACGCCGGGCGCAACGGCGTTGACCGTGATTTTGCGCGCCGCGAGCTCAACGGCCAAGGACCGCGTGAAAGCGTTGATCGCGCCCTTGCTCGCCGCGTAGTTGGTCTGGCCGCGTCCGCCCTTGTCGCCGGCGACCGACGACAGGTTGATGATCTTGCCCGACCGCTGCATGATCATGTGCGGCACGACCGCACGCGTCATGTTGAAGACCCCGCCGACGTTGGTATCCAGCACCATCTCGACGTCGTCGTCGTCCATCGCCGCCAGCTGGTTGTCGCGGATCATGCCGGCGTTGTTGACCAGGAGATCGACGCGGCCGCCGCGCTCGGCCACCCGTTCGACCGCGGCGGCACAAGCCTTGGAATCGCGGATGTCGACCTGATCGGCCGCGATCTTGGCAGACCCGTTCGCCACGACTTCAGCCGCAGCCGCCGCGTTATCGCGGTAAAAGAACGTCACGTCCGCGCCGTGCGCGGCGAGCAATTCGACGATGGCGCGACCGATGCCGCGGCTGCCGCCGGTCACAATTGCGATCTTGCCTTCGAGCCCTGAATCGGTGAGCATCGCGCGCATCATCCGGAAATGCAGAAGCCGCCGTCGACGACGAGCGTATGGCCGGTGATCATCGCGGCCTCCGGCAGGCATAGCAAATAAACCGCACCGGCGACGTCGTCGGGCGTCAGGACCGGTCCGGCCGGCGTGCGCTGCGCGAAGTTGGCCAGCAGCTCTTCACGATTCGGAAAATATTGCAACGCGTCCGTATCGACCACGCCCGCGCTGACCGTGTTGACCCGGATGTTCTTCGGCCCGAGTTCCTGCGCCAGCGTGCGCACCAGCGATTCAAGCGCAGCTTTGGATGCGCCGATGAAACCGTAGTCGGGCATGGCCCGCTGCGCCCCCAGGCTCGACATGGCGATGATGCGCCCGCCGTTCGGCATCAACGGAACAGCATGTTGCGCGAGCAGGCCCAATGCAAACGCGTTCGTCTCCAGGCACCAGCGCCAATGCTTGAGCGACATTTTCATGGCCGGCTTGAGCACGCCGGATGCCGCGTTGCTGACGACGATATCGATGCTATCGAAATGCTTGCCGATCTCGGTGAACATTTCGTCGACGCTGTCCGGGATGCCGACGCTGCCCTGCACCGCATGCGCCCGGCGGCCCAGCGCGCGCAGCTCCCCGCACAGCGCTTCGGCCTCGTCGTGGCTGTTGTAGTAATTGACCGCGACATCGGCGCCGGCTGAGCCGAGCTTGCGGGCAATGGCGCGGCCAATGCCGCGCGCAGCACCGGTGACCAGCGCGATTTTTCCGGCGAGGGGGCCTGACATCGTTTTTTGAATTTTCGGTGCCCTGGGAGGCGCCGGAACGGGCCGGCGGCCCGCCAGTTGTGTGGCCAAACAGCAATTATCGCCTGCTTCGCCCGCTGTAGCAACGATGACCGGCGCTCCGAATGCGCCGGCTCCGCGCAGACTAGTGCTGGCCGGATGACTGCCGATTAGCGCGAATCAGGCGCTGTGCCTCGAGGCACCACTGCTTCTTGATGCTGAACCACACGTCGGCAGCCCAGAAGGCGTTGGTGGCACGTCCTTCCTCGGTACCCGGTGGCATGCCGTTGTCCGCCCCGGGCACGTAGGCGTTGATCCATTCGCGCATCCTGTCATCGCTCGCCAGCGTCTGGGTGCGTGGCACGAAGACGTGGCTGTACGTCGACGGCAGCGACACGTTGCGCACTTGGGCCGTACCGTTGTGTCGATACGGGGCCGCGCCCGGACCGGTCAAGGCAATGAGGTCATAGTCGATGTTGAACCCGGTGAAATTGTCGACAGTGTTGGGTATGAGATGCAACCGTGACGCCATGCTCCAGTGGAACGGCGACCAGAATGCCATGCCGCCGGCGCCGACCACCGACGCGTAGCCGACCGACAAGCCGACGACCGGGCGCGGCGCGCCCGTGTACGGATCGACGATCGTGAACCGCTCTTCGCGTGCATCGTTGACGGGATTCCACACGTTCAGTTGTTTCGTGAACGCACCGTCGAGTTCGTAGAGGATCTTGACAGCCTGAATACCACCCTGACTGTGGCCGATGAGCATCGGCCGCAGGCCGTCGCGTTCGTAGTACCAGGCGATTTCACCAGCAATGCGTTCACTGTTGCCAAACGGGCTTTGCGAATACGCCCCGTCGGATGGATCGCGGATCTTGTCGTCCGCGTAACCCATCCCGACCAGGAACTTCCCGAAATTCATCATCAGCAAATGCGTGCCGTAGACACCTCCGTGCATCAGGATGATCTGCGGGGTCGGACCCAGGGCCAGCGTGGTTCTGACGTCGTGCTCGGTGATGCGGTCGGGATCGAGTGCGAGGATCCTGCGCTCGACGGCAGGGTCGAGCACCATCGACCGTTGTGACGCACCCACGCCGACCGCGGGCACCGACCCTGGCGCGTTCGTCACCGAGGGGGGCGTAGCGCAACCTCCCAAGACAAGCGCCGCACATATGCCGAGCGCCGATATGAGCGACTGCAGATGGAATGAAATGGGCCGATGCATGTTCAGAGCGTCCTGATGGATTGAAGCATAGCAGCCGTGATGCCGTCCACGGCGTCGCGGTGAAACACTGTCGTGCGAAACGTGATCCCGACATTGACCACGTCCCCTACCATGGTGAAGGCCAGGACCATCGGCGCAAGGGGTCCGGTGGAAACGGCGCGCATATAGTTCAACCCCGAGGCGCGGGTACTGCCACCGGTCCAGAGCGGATCGACGACCAGCGGCGTCGTTCCCGCGCATACAGGATAGTGCTTGGCGAAGTATCGATGGCGCTGGGGCGTCGACAGGAAACGCCATTCCACACCTGAGATTCCCATGGCAAGAAGGGTGTGCAGGTAGCGTTTGCCCGGCCTGATCTGGCGCGTCTGTGCATGGATCGTCGTGGCGAGGTCGCGCAGCGGCATGTCGTCGGGCGACCGGTGCGATACGCGAAAGGAAGCCAGATAAGGCGCAAGCGCATCGCGGGCATCCGCCCCGAGATCCCGACGAATGTTCACGATGGATGCCACGGCGATCTCGTCGCGCTTCGGCGATTGCAACCGCTGCACGGTAAGCGGCGACAGGCTCTTGAGCAGGATCGCGAGGAGCAGGTCGTGTGACGTAACGCCCCAGGCACGCGCACTGTCATCGAGCCTTGCGCGATCGGAAGCGTCGATCCGGGCGAATGCGACGGCGTTGTAGCCGTCCTGCGAATCGGCATAGCGCAGACGAAACGCGCGACGGCAACTTGCGGCAAGGCTGGGCAACCCCCACACCGCTTTCGCACACGACAATGGCTGGTAGCGAAACAGCCGGGCATACGTCGGCCCATAGCGACGAGCGGCAATGCTGGCCGAGGATTTCGGGCCCGAACCATCCACGAAACGAGTTACGATGCCACGCAGGAGCACGACGATCGAATCTCCGCCTGCGACCCAATGGTCGTACGCCAATCCGAAATAAAAGCCGGCGCCGTCCTCGATCGCAAAGAAGCGAAAAGGATCGACCCGCCCTTCGGCGGCGAAGCCAGCATTGAGTTCCCGCTCGATCTCGCGATGCAGCACTGCGATGACGTCTCCGGCCCCTGCGATGATCTGCAAAACCGGGCTCGCCGGCCCACCCGACCATTCATAGCGTCGCCTGCGCGCATCGAGATCAAGTCCGGTGACGCCAAGGTCTTCCAGCTGGCCATGAAGCGCCGCTTGCAGCCGTGCGTAGTCGATCGGCTGCGCGATACGAACGATGTGCACTGAATTGTATGGATGCAGGGCGCGCCAGCGCAGCATGGCGGCCTGGAAGAGGTTCAGCTTTCCCTTCATCCGGGGGGGAGCCTGGCTGCCACAATACGGCGCTGTTGAATTACGCGTTGTGCCTCGAGACACCAATGTTTCTTGACGCTGAACCAGATATCCGCCGCGACCAGGAGGTTGCCCGTATCGACATCGTCCAGAACCGGGGGTGGCAGCGGATTGCCCGGTTGATATAGATCGATCCACGCGCGCGTGCCCGCGTTGGTTGCCAACGCCTTGGCGTCGGGCAGCCCGAGATGACTGGTGCCCGCAGGCAATTCGATGTTGCGCACGGCGGCGGTACCTGTCGCGCGGTACGGCTCGCCGCCAGGAAACGTCCCGGCAATCAGATCCCAAAGAATGATATAGCCGGTGAATTCGTCGGCCGAGTCGGGGATCGCGCGCAACTTGCCCAACATCGTCCACTGTCCCAGCAGCAGGCGCGGCAGCTTACCCGTCGCGAGCGCGGCCGCATAGGGCACCTTGAGTCCGACGACTGGCCGCACCCGCCCGTCGAATGGATCGGTGATCGACGTGCGGTGCTCCGATGCGTCGGCAGACGGATTCCACACGTCGATCGACTCGTGAAAGGCGCCGACCAGCTCGTGGAGCACACGGATCGCCAGCATGCCCCCTTGGCTGTGCCCGATCAGCATCGGCATCATGCCTTCGCTTTCGTAGTACCACGCCAGTGTACCGGCGAGCTTCTCGCTGTCGGCAAAGCTCGAATAGGACATCGTGCCGTTCGCCGGATTGCGCAGCCGTTCTTCGGGATAACCCATCGCGACCAGGTACTCCGCGAAGGGCTGCATGGTGACCAAGGCCAGGCTGCCCTGAAGATTGATGATGCGCGGTGCCGGCGCGCGCGACAGAACCTCGCGGATATCGACGGCGGAGATGCGGTCCGGGTCCAGCGCCAGGATCCGCTCTTCATCGCCGACATCGGAAGCCGCCATTGCCGGCAGCGGCGCAGCAGTGGCAATCGCCGGCGCCCCCGGCATGCCGGCCATCATCGCGGCAGCCACCAGCAGCATCCGCCAGCGTGGCAATGCGAAACGACGGGACGACACGATCAGGCCGGGCGGGCGCCCAGGCGCGGTACAAAGCGCCCGGTACGCCGCAGATAAGCGGCATACGCGTCGCCGTGCATCTTCAGCATGTGCCGCTCTTCGTTGCGTGCCTTGAGATGCATGAGCACGATATGCACGACCGCAATGGCAAGCATCGGCGGCGTGGCGACGATCACCGCGGAACAGAGCATCAGCATCACCGACAGCGCGTAGATCGGATGCCGTACGCGGGAGAACAGCCCGTCCGCGATCAATTCTCCGCGCTGTGCTTCACTGACCGCCATGCTCCAGTTGGCGTCCATGCGTGCCCAGCACCACGCCGTCAGCAACAGGCAGACCAAGCCGACCGCCGCCGCAATCCACCGCAACCCGGCATAGGCCGGGTTGGTCAGCGCGAAAATGGGCGTGTGCAGCCAGGCGTTTCGCCGCACCAGCGCGAGGTACGGCAGCATGAGCCAGGCCGTGACCAGGGGCACCCACACGATCCACATCAATCGCTCCGCCGATTGTTCCGGCACCAACCCACCCAGTCGCCGCGATTTTCTGTGGACGCGAATCACCATGACCCCGACCCCGAGCCAATAGGTCCAGATCGTCGCCGCCAGTATCGCTCCAGGGATATCTCGCATCATCGCGTATCGTCCTGATTGTCTGTCCGAATTTTACCGCAATCGACCTCACCTTCTTCACTTCGTTTACAGGTCCGAACTCATTCGTAGCCGATTGCTCGACCCACCGCTGGCGCAAATGAATTCACGCCTACGCATTCGTGCCGACCGGATTCACGAGGTCCGCAAGTCGATGCTTCAGCACCTTGCCGTTCGCCGCCACCGGCAATGCCGCCATGATGCGAATCTCCGCCGGCTGCTTGTACGGTGCAAGCAATGGACGCAGGTACGCAGCAATCTCCATCGCCGTAGCGCTGGCATGCGGTCGCAATTCAACGAAAGCGATCACTTCCTCGTTGCCGGGCACCGCTCGACCGACGACCGCAGACAGCGTGATCGCGGGATGCGAATTCAGAACGGCTTCGACCTCGGGCGGATAGACGTTGAAACCCGAGCGGATGATCAGTTCCTTGGTACGGCCGACGATGAACAGCGTTCCATCTGCATCGCACCGCGCCAGATCGCCGGTATTGAGCCACCCGTCCGCATCGATCGTTCGCGCGGTGAGTGCGTCGTTCCTGTAATAGCCGCGCATGACATTCGGTCCGCGCACCCACAATTCTCCCGGCTCTCCAGGCGCCACTTCGCGGCGATCCGGGCCGAGCGTGTCTGCGATCCGCAGTTCAACGCCGGGAAGGGCTGGGCCGACGGAGCAATCCGAGCGCGGCGCATCGAGCCGGGTGTGCGCAATGGTAGGTGCGGCTTCAGTCAGACCGTACCCATTGTGCAATGTCACTCCGAGCACGCGTTCGACTCTAGCCTTCAGCGCCGCGTCGAGCGGCGAACCACCGGCAAAGCACGCGCGCAACCGGGTTGCCTTGATCCCCTTGCCGCTGGACTCGATCAGATCGACAAGCTTGGCGTACATCGACGGCACGCCCTGCAACATACTGACGCCCGTATGCTCCGTCAGCGCGGCAAGCATCGCTTGCGGCGTGTACCGCGTTTCAAGTTCGAGACACGCCCCACCGAACAACGTACCCAGGCTCATCGATGCCAGGCCGTAGACGTGCGAGATCGGCAACACTCCGTAAACCCGATCGTCGTGACGCAGACGGCGCAGCGAACTGGACGACCGGGCGATGAACAGCAAATTTCGATGCGTCAGCATCACGCCCTTGGGGTCGCCCGTCGTGCCCGACGTGTAGATGAGCGCGGCGACCTGTTGCGCCGAGTCCGCATGCACCGGCTCCGGCCGGCAGGCAACGTTGCGCGGCGCCATCAGGACCTCGTCCATGCCGGGGATCGCCAGCCGCTCGTTGGCGACGCACCGCAACGCATGCGCCGCGGCGTCCGGGGAAACGCTGGCGGTAAAGACGCTGCGCCTCGGTTCGCAATGCGCAGCAATCTGGTCGATCTCACGGGGCGACAGCCGCGCGTTGACGATGACCGCCCATGCGTCCAACTGGGCAACACCCAACAGCAATGCGATCACCGCTGGACTGTTCTCACCGACGATAAGCACGCGATCACCGCCACGAACGCCCGCTGTTGCCAGACTGCCGGCCACTACATCGGCGGCTTCCACCAGCGCGGCATAGGTCCACGTGCGCTCGCGGTGGCGCATCGCCTCGGCCCCAGGATCGATGTGGCCGAGTCTGGGAATGTCGCTGATCCGTCGTGGCAGTGCGGCCAGCAATCGCGGCAGATCTGCGAGTTCGCGTTCAACGTTTTCGACGGAAGTGGATACGCTGGTCATCGCGGCGCGGTACGGATCGGCGCGCACCGAACTCCCATACGACCCGTGAGGATCGACCCGGCAGCGGCGCGTTGCCACGTCCTATAATACCGCCGCACCATTCCCTCGGTAACCAGGCCCCGCATGAAAGCAGCCAGCTCTCGCAACGACATCGTCGGTATCGTCGGTGCCGGCCTCATGGGTCGCGGCATCGCGCAAATCACCGCTCAGGCGGGATTCGACGTGCGCCTGATCGATGTCAAGGCCGGCGCGGCGACCGATGCGAAGCGCGCGATCGATGAAGTTCTGGCGACGCTGGTCGCCAAAGGCAAGATCACGTCGGGGGGCGCCGCTGCAGCGATCGGACGTATCGCGCTGCCTGAAGCACTCGGCGGCCTGGCCGGCTGCACGATCGTGATCGAAGCGATTGTGGAACGACTCGACGCCAAGCAGGCGCTGTTCCCCGCGCTGGAAGCCATTGTCGGCGACCATTGCATCCTGGCGACCAATACTTCTTCGCTTCCGGTCACCGCGATTGCGAGTGCATGCGTGCATCCCGGGCGCGTCGCGGGTCTGCACTTTTTCAGTCCGGTGCCGTTGATGAAACTCGTCGAAGTGATCGACGGTTTGCTCACTGAGCCCTCGGTCGTTGCGCGATTGTTCGAATTCGGGGCCGCGCTCGGGCACACGCCGGTACGCGCCAAGGACACGCCGGGGTTCATCGTCAATCATGCGGGACGCGGTTACGGCACCGAGGCCCTGCGCATTGCCAGCGAGGGTATCGCCGACTACGCCACCATCGATCGCGTGCTGAAACGCGCGGCAGGCTTTCGCATGGGACCGTTCGAGCTGTTCGACCTCACCGGGCTCGATGTTTCGCATCCGGTGATGGAGTCGATCTACCGCCAGTTCTACGAGGAGCCACGTTTCCGTCCATCTCCCGCCACCGCGCAGCGCCTGTCCGCAGGCGTGCTCGGGCGGAAATCCGGGCGCGGTTTCTACGACTATCGCAACACGAATACCACTCTCGCGGCCCCCGCGCCAGTCGGCACGCCCCCTGCCGACCTCGTCTGGGTTGGCAGTGGCGAGCCGCAGACCCACGCAGCCGTCGTCGAACTCGTGCGCAAACTCGGCGCGCGCATCGACGCCGGTTCGACACCGCATCCCGATGCACTCTGTGTTGTCTTGCCCTTGGGACGCGATGCGACGACCGCGACCTTGGCCGAGAGCCTCGATCCTGGACGCACCGTGGCGCTCGATACGCTGTTCGACCTCTCGCGTCATCGCACGCTGATGACGACGCCGGTCACCACTGCCGCGCGTCGCGACGCGGCGCACGCGCTGTTCGCCGCCGATGGCGTCGACGTCGACGTCATTCGCGACAGTCCAGGCTTCGTCGCCCAAAGGGTGCTCGCGCATATCGTCAACGTTGCCTGCGACATCGCGCAGCAACGCATCGCCAGCCCCGGCGACATCGACCTCGGGGTCAGGCTCGGGCTTGCCTATCCGCAAGGTCCGCTCGCCTGGGGCGATGCCATCGGCCCTGCCCGCATCCTGGCCATTTTGCGGGAACTGTCGGCGGCCTATGGCGACCCACGCTATCGGCCCAGCGTATGGCTGTCGAGGCGCGCGCGCCTGGGTGTTTCACTGCTTGCACCGGATTCATAGTCTTGCACCACGGCGCAGGGCGAGTAGGATTGCAATCTCCAGACGACTTCGACAAGGACATCATGAGCAAAGGCAAGGGTTCCAGCGGCTTCAAGGGCAAGGAAGCGAAAGGCGCGCCGGCGACGCCATTTCCACAGGGCAAGCGACCGATGCCGCCATCGGTGCCACGCATCATGCCGCGCACGAAGGCGAGTTCGAAAGGGCGGTAGCCGAACGACGGCGCGCGAACGAATTCGCACCTACAACGTATTCGACAGCACCCAGGCAGGAGGAGGAGCCCATGAAATCAGGTAAACGTCGCCATCTCTTGCAGACCGCAGCGGCACTCGCCGCAGGCGGGGTCGCGGCCTATTCGGCGCCGGGAGGCGCGCAATCGCAAGCGCGCACGCCGTTCATGGTCCCGGGCACATTCATTCCGATCGCCGGCACGACCGACGTATTCCCGGTGCGGCGCATCTACTGCATCGGTCGCAATTACGCGGCCCATGCCCGCGAGATGGGCTCCGACCCCAATCGCGAGCCACCGTTCTTTTTTCAGAAGCCGACGGACGCCATCCAGATCGTTCCTCCAGGTCAGACCGTCGATCATCCTTATCCCACGCTGACCAAGAACTATCACTACGAGATCGAACTCGTTGCCGCATTGGGCAAGGGCGGACGCAATATCCCGATCGACAAGGCGCTGGAATACGTGTCCTGGTACACCGTCGGCCTTGACATGACGCGGCGCGATCTGCAGCGGGCGATGGGTGACGAAAAGAAGCCTTGGGAAATCGGCAAGAGCTTCGATCACTCCGCACCGCTCGGCCCATTGCAGCCGATAGCGTCGGTGGGTCATTTCACCAAAGGCGCGATCTGGCTCAAGGTGAACGGCCAGACCAAGCAGACCGCGGATCTGGCGCAGATGATCTGGACCGTCGCCGAGCAGGTGAGCAAGCTCTCGCAGGCGTTCGAACTCGCGCCCGGCGACATCATCTACTCCGGTACCCCGGAAAACGTCGGACCTGTCGTCGTGGGCGACGTGATGGAAGGCCACATCGACGGCCTGCCCAACATCACCGTCCGCGTCGTCTAGCTCTGGTGTTCCAGGTCGGGTAACGCAGCTTTGCAGTGCGCGACCCATTGCGTCGTGAGCTTTTCTTGCACCACGTTCTGCTCGAGTCGAGCGCGAAGACCGTCAAAATCGACCGTGTCCAACGGCTGGTCCTGATTGAAGCAGGAGAAGACGTAGCGAATCTTGCCGGTTGCCGGATCGCGCTGCGGCTGAAGGCACTGCGCGCAGATCTCTTTCATCATGCATTGCATCGGCGAATTGATCGAGCCGATGCCGCGATGATCGGGCTTCAGATAGGGCTTCAGCACGCCATGGCGCGCCGCCGCCACCGCCGCCATCATGCGATCGGAGCCGATAGCGATGACGCGATCGACCGCAGAAAATGAAATCGGCTGCGCACCGAGCGTGCCGTTGGCATAGGCAAGCATCGCCTGCACCATGTTGCCGACGAAGGCCCGATCCTGCGGTCGATTGGCCGCGAAGCCCGGAGCTTCGTCACTGCACCACACGACCACGTCAGCGGCGGCTTCGATTTCGGCGACCTTGTAGCGATCGGCCATGCTGCGATAGCCGGCGAAATACAGCACGCGAGATCCGGCTGCGCGAAACGCCTGGGCAATGGAGAACAGCACCGCGTTGCCAAGCCCTCCTCCAACCAATAAGACGGTTTCGTTCGCGGCGATCTCGGTGGCGGACCCGGTCGGCCCCATCAGGATCACCGGTTCACCGGGTTCCAGTTGTGCGCAGAGATCCGACGAGCCGCCCATCTCCAGCACGATGGTCGATACGATGCCCTGCTCACGATCGACCCACGCACCCGTGAGCGCAAGCCCTTCCATCGCCATACGCGTGCCCTCGACCTTGCGCGCCAGCGTTTCGAAATTCTGGAGCCGATAGAATTGCCCGGGAGCAAAACGACGCGCCGCCGCGGGTGCGCGAACGACGACTTCGACGATGGTCGGCGTGAGCCGCACGACACGCTCGACCGTTGCGCGCAACTCCGCATTGAGCGCTGCAATGAACTCGCTGTCGGACTGCGTCGATGCGGCCTGCACGCGATCAAGCATGCCGGTAACCACAGGGTAGCCCTGCGTCGCGCTGGCCATCGCCTTGACGACGTTGCCGAAAAACGACGGGTGCAGGTCGCCGAAAAAGCTGATCGCGCGCCCGTCGCTCTCGAGCGCCGTCAGCACGCAGGCCTTGTCCGGTTTGGCGAGACCCTTTTCGGGCGCGACCCTTTGCCCGTTTTCATCGAGCGCCTGGAAATACCGGCCATCGAGGTGAAAATGATGTGGATCTTCGCGCGCGGCCACGGTGTTCGGTTGCGTACCCGCGGCGATCAGGATGGTGCGCGCGGGCAACGAAGCGTGTCCGGTTTCGTGCCAGACACCGTCGCCGTCGTTGTGCTGCACCGACACCGACAACCCCTTGGCACAACCCTGCGCGTCGACGTCGATCGCAAGCGGCGTCAGCCCTTCGGCAAAACGAATGCCCTCCTCCAGCGCCTTCTCCACCTCCTCGTGGTTGAGCGTATAGGACGGGCTGTCGATCAGACGCCGGCGATAGGCGATGGTGACACCACCCCACGCGTCGAGCAGTTCCAGAATGCGCGGAGCCCGTCCTTCGCGGCCGGCACGCTCGCGTTCGTCGCGGATGGCACGTCCATGCGCAAGATATTCCTCCGCGGTGCGCCGCTCTTCCGGGCGCCACGACGCTTCAATGGCATCGCGTCCCTGGTCAGCGACCAACGTCTCGTAACGGGACAGGAATTTTTCGACCTGGACCGGGTAATAAGCCAGCGACTCGGTCGCCGTGTCGATCGCCGTCAGACCACCACCGACAACCACGACCGGCAGGCGCAACTGCATGTTGGCGAGCGAATCCCGCTTGGCCGCGCCGGTGAGCTGCAGCGCCATCAGGAAATCGGAGGCGGTGCGCACGCCATTGACGAGTCCATTCGGCAGGTCGAGCACCGTGGGCCGGCCCGCACCCGCTGCCAACGCAATATGGTCGAAGCCGAGCGCGAACGCTCCGTCAGCGTCGACGGTACCGCCGAAGCGCACGCCGCCGAACAGTGCATAACGATCGCGGCGCTCCAGCAGCATACGGATCAGCTTCAGGAAATTCTTGTCCCAGCGCACCGTGATGCCGTATTCCGCGACACCGCCGAAGCCCGCCATCACGCGATCGTCCAGCGGCTCGTGCAGCGTGGCGATATCGCGTATAGGCGCGAATGCCACGCGCTCTCCGTGCGGGGTAACGCCGGCGATATCGGCCGGCAGCGGTTCGATCTTGAGTCCGTCGATGCCGACGACGGTGTGGCCGTCGTTGAGCAGATGATGTGCCAAGGTGAATCCCGCCGGCCCGGTGCCCACGACCAGAATCCGCTTTCCGGTCGCTGCACGGGGAAATGGGCGCCGCACATTCAGCGGATTCCACCGCGTCAGCAGCGAGTAGATCTCGAAGCCCCAGGGCAGCGCCAGGACATCCTTGAGTACACGTGTTTCGGATTGCGGAATATCGACCGGCTCCTGCTTCTGGTAGATGCAGGCCTTCATGCAGTCATTGCAGATGCGATGACCCGTGGCCGCCACCAGCGGATTGTCGACGCACATCATCGCCAGCGCACCGACCGCCCAGCCTTCGGTGCGCAATTTGTGGAACTCGGAAATCTTCTCTTCGAGCGGACAACCCGCCAGCGTGACCCCGAACGGCGATTTCTTGAATGGCGGCGTGGAGCCATCCGCTGGCTTTTTCTCGCGCAATCCCGAGGAGCACGAATCCTTTTGCTGCTCGTGGCACCAGATGCAGTAGTGCGCCTGATCGAGCCCACCCGCGAGGTCCGTGCCGGGATCGGTGAGCGCGAATCCTTCGCGACGACGCAGATGGCTGGTCGGCAGGTGGAACATCGCGACGTCATTGCGCGTCTCGACTTCGACCGGCACCAGCCGCATGAAGTCGAGTTTGCGCGGCGTCTTGAACAGCACGCCGGCCTTGTGGCGCACCTTGCCTTCGGGACTGTGCACCGCCCACGCCGCGTAGCGCAGCGCCAGATCGATGTCGGCTTCGTTCGCCGCTTCGTCCTGCCCCCAGAGTCCCACCGCACGCGCGAACGCGAGCTCGCCCGGCACGCCCACAAGTGGTGCCCCAATCTTCGCTTCGAGTTGTCCGCGCAATGCATCGCCGTCGAAGGCAATCGCGGCGTCGTGCTTGTAACGGTTGAGCGCCTTGCGCTGCACGACCTGCCGCTTGCAGGCGAACAGCGGCGCGAGTTCGTTCTGCGCTGTTTGCAGCGCCGACACCTCGGCTTCCACACCGAATACGCGAGCAATGAAATCCTCGAGATGTGGCGCAAGTGCCAGCAAAAGCTCCGATTCTTCCAGCCGTCCAAGCGCCGCCGGGGCGGCACGCGCGGCACCCAGTCGGTCACGCAACGATGCATCGGCCACGGCGAGATGCGCCAGAAAGGCGCTGTCAACGCGGATCAGGCCGGCCGTTGCGTACAATTCGTCGAAAGTCAGTCCAAATCCGGGGTTGAGCATCCAGCATTCCTGATCTGCAGCGCGCTGGCTCTCGCAGGCGCGAGAACAGGCAAACCGCGCATTTTACCTGTCGCGCCTTGTCCGCGGCAGCCGCATTGATGCATATCGATATAAGCGCGATCTGACCTGTGTTGCCAACGGACCGGGTTCCACCGCGGGCGCGCGACCGCTATCATGACAAACATACCCATGGCGCTGGCAAGACTGGCGCAACCACGATGGAGCAACGATGAGACTGAACCACGGCGCCCTGCCCGCATTGATCGCGTTGGCGAGTGTGCTTGCATTGCCCGCAACCGCGCAGCCGATCAAGTTGGGCGAGTTGAATAGCTACAAGACGTTCCCTGCCTTCCTCGACCCTTACCGCAAGGGCATGGAACTCGCGGTCGATGAAGTCAACCGCGCCGGGGGTTTGCTTGGCCGCAAGGTCGAATTGGTCGTGCGCGATGACAACGGCACCCCCGGCGACGCCGTGCGCGTCGCGGAGGAACTCGTATCGCGCGAAAAAGTCGACGTGCTGATGGGGACATTCTCGTCCGCCGTGGGCCTTGCGGTTGCCGATTTCGCCAAGCAGCGCAAAGTGCTGTTCATCGCGTCCGAGCCGTTGACGGACAAGATCGTCTGGGATAACGGCAATCGCTACACGTTCCGCCTGCGTCCGTCGACATACATGCAGACGGCGATGCTCGTCCCCTACGCCGCCAAGCTGGGCAAGCGTCGCTGGGCCATCGTTTATCCGGATTACGAGTACGGAAAATCGGCGACAGCCGCATTCAAGCAGCAGATGATCGCGCTGCAGCCCGCGGGCATCGAGTTCGTCGAATTCGCCGCCCCTCTGGGCAAGATCGACGCCGGGCCGGTCGTGCAAGCGATGGCCGACGCCAAGCCCGATGCGATTTTTTCTTCGCTGTTCGCGGCCGATCTAGCCAAGTTCGTGCGTGAAGGCGAATTGCGCGGCCTCTTCAAGGATCGGCCGGTGTTCAATCTGCTGGGCGGTGAACCCGAGTACCTCGACCCGCTCAAGGACGAAGCGCCGGCAGGGTGGTATGTCACGGGTTATCCGTGGTCGACGATTGCGACGCCCGAGCACAAGCGCTTTCTCGACGCGTACCAGGCGAAGTACAAGGATTATCCGCGCCAGGGGTCGGTCGTCGGCTACAGCGCGGTGATGACCGCGGCGGCGGCGATCCGCAAGGCGCGTTCGACCGACAACGAGAAACTCGTTGCGGCGATGGCAGGCCTCGCAGTCGACACGCCGTTCGGCCCCGTCACGTTCCGCTCGCTCGATCATCAATCGACGATGGGTGCGTACGTCGGGCGCCTTGCCGTGAAGGACGGCAAGGGCGTGATGGTCGACACCACCTACGCCGACGGCAAGGCCTATCTGCCGTCCGACGACTGGGTACGCGCGCACCGACCACCGAACTGATGCACGCGAGCGTGCGCGTGCGGCCGGACCGTCATCGCGGTGCGCGGCGACGCGCGCCCTCACCCACGTGAATTCGTCCGCGCTGCTGCTCCAGTTGCTCAACGGCCTCGCGGGCGCGTCGGCGCTGTTCCTGCTGGCGGCCGGCCTGACGCTGATCTTCGGGGTCACCCGCATCGTCAACTTCGCGCACGGCTCATTGATGATGCTGGGCGCCTACCTCGCGTACAGCCTGATCGGCGCGCTGGGTGGTGGGGTCGGCTATTGGACGGCGGTGTTGCTCGCCGCACTGCTCGTCGCGGCACTTGGCGCGCTGATGGAATCGCAACTGCTGCGCCATCTGTACCGCGCACCGGAAATGCTCCAACTGCTCGCGACATTCGCAGTCGTGCTCATCGTCAAGGACGTGGTTCTCGCGGTCTGGGGCCCTGAGGACCTGCTTGGTCCGCGCGCCGCCGGCCTGCGCGGCGCCGTCGCCATCGCGGGTGGCGCGCTGCCCAGCTACGATCTTTTTCTCATCTTCGTCGGCCCCGCCGTGCTGCTCGCACTGTGGTGGCTGGTCGCACATACCCGCTTCGGCATGCTGGTGCGCGCGGCCAGCGAAAATCGCGTCATGGCTGCAGCACTGGGCGTCAATGAGCGGTTGCTGTTCACGGCGGTCTTCGCGCCTCGGTGCGGGACTTGCGGGCCTGGCCGGCGCATTGCAGTTGCCGCGCGAACCCGCCACGCTGGGGATGGACCTGGCGACGATTGCGGACGCGTTCGTCGTCACCGTCGTTGGCGGGCTCGGGTCGATCCCCGGCGCGTTCATTGCTGCGCTGATGATCAGCCTGCTGAAGTCACTGTGTATCGGGCTCGGTACCGTCGATATCGGCGGCGTCGCCATCGCCTTCCCCAAATTGACGCTCGTCGCGCAGTTCGCGCTGATGGCGGTCGTCCTCGCGGTGAAGCCGCAAGGCTTGCTTGGACGTCCGCCGGAGATTGCGCCAACGACAGCGCTGGCCGAGTTTCGCCGTGCGGCGCCGGCTGCTGGCCGTCCAGCCGTGCTCGTCGGCATCATCCTGTTCGTCGCGATGGCGGTGTTGCCACTCGCGGTCGATGACTACGCGCTTGTGCTCGCGACCGACGTGCTCGTGTTTGCGCTGTTCACGGCCAGTTTGCGGTTGCTGCTCGGGCCCGGCGGCATGATCTCGTTTGGCCACGCGTGCTACTTCGGCATTGGCGCATATGCCGCCGCGCTGGCGGTCAAGCACGGCTGGCCGATGGCGGGCGCGCTCGCTCTCGCCGGACCGGCGGCGTTCGCGGGTGCTGTCGTGTTCGGCTGGCTGTGCGTGCGTCTGTCCGGTGTCTACATGGCGATGCTGACGCTCAGCTTCGCGCAGATCACGTGGTCGATCGCGATGCAATGGGACGACCTCACGGGCGGGTCGAATGGCATCGTCGGGGTTTGGCCCGCGACATGGCTCGCCAGTCGCCAGACGTACTTCTGGTTCGTGTTGACGCTGACCGGCGCCGGTATCGCGTTGCTGGCGTGGATGGCGCAGACGCCATTCGGCTACGCGCTGCGCGCAATTCGCGATTCGCCGTTGCGTGCGGAAGCGATCGGCATCGACTCGCGCCGTACGCAGTGGCTGGCGTTCGCGTGGGCCGGCGGCTTTGCGGGCATTGCCGGTGGTCTCTACGCCTTTTCCAAGGGCAGCATTTCACCGGAAACGCTGGCGATCCCGCGCTCGGTCGATGCGTTGGTCATGGCGCTGCTCGGCGGAGTCGATGCGCTGGCGGGACCCTTGCTGGGCGCCGCGGTGTTCACCTGGCTGCAGGATACGTTGCCACGGGTGACCGAATATTGGCGTGCCATCTTCGGTGCGACGATATTGTTCCTGGTGCTCGTGTTTCCGATGGGCATCGGCGGAGCGGTCGCGCGCTGGCGCGAACGCGCACAAACCCGATGAACGCAGACAACGTGCCACTGCTCGCGGTCGAACATCTGCGCAAGGCCTTCGACGGCGTGCTTGCCGTCGACGACGTGTCCTTCACCGTTGCAGCCGGCGAAATGGTCGCCTTGATTGGGCCCAATGGTGCAGGAAAATCGACCTGCTTCAATCTGATCAATGGCCAGCTCCCGCCCGACGCAGGCACAGTCCGGCTCGCCGGCGAACGCATCGACGGAATGCCGCCACGACGTATCGCCGCCAGGGGCGTCGGGCGTACCTTCCAGACCGCGGCGGTATTTGCGTCGATGACCGTGCGCGAGAACGTGCAGCTCGCGCTGATCGCCGCTGCGGGCGAGCAATGGAACATCGCATCGCAAGCAACGCTGGCGCATGCCGCCGAAGCCGACGCACTGCTCGAACGGGTCGGCGCGAACGCACTGGCGGGACGTACGTGCGCGACGCTCGCGTACGGTGACCTCAAGCGGGTCGAGATCGCGATCGCGCTGACGGCAGCACCTCGTTTGCTGCTGATGGACGAGCCGACCGCCGGCACTGCGTCGGGCGACCGCGCGCAACTGATGGGCCTGACGGCAGAGCTCGTTCATGCCGGCGGCATCGCGGCGCTGTTCACCGAACACGACATGGACGTCGTCTTTGGCTATGCCGATCGGGTGATCGTGCTCGATCGCGGCCGCATCATCGCGCAAGGTTCGCCCACGTCGGTGCGCGCCGATCCCCGCGTGCGCGAGGTCTATTTTGGCGTCGAAGCGCCCTGAGTCCACCCGGAAATGGCGCTTTCCCCCCTGAACGTGGGGTGTCAGGTGGGGCCCGTGGGCGGATCATGGCCACACTACCCCCGAGGCCATCATGGGACACGCAGAGAACGACATCGGTACCCTTGCCGCAGAAGCGTCGACCATTGTCGACCTGAAGAATGTATTCGCAGCGCAACGGGCTGCATTCCTTCGCGACGGCACGCCAACGGCAAAAGTGCGGATCGATCGCATCGACCGCGCCATCGGTTTGCTCGTGGATCACCAGAAGGCGATCTGTGCCGCCATCAACGAAGACTTCGGGTGCCGCGCGTACGAGCAATCCATGCTGCTCGATGTGTTCGTGGCCATCGAACATCTCAAGCATTCCCGCAAGCACCTGCGGCAATGGATGAAACCCGAGCGTCGAGCCGCCAATTTTCCCCTCAACCTGCTTGGCGCGCGCGCCGAGGTTCACTATCAGCCGCAGGGCGTCGTTGCCAACATCGGACCCTGGAACTTCCCGGTTCTCGCGGCGTTCAGCCCGATGGCGCCGATGCTCGCAGCGGGCAACAGGGTCATGCTCAAGGTCTCCGAGCTGACACCCCGCACCGCGGAGCTTTGTCGCACGCTGATCGAAAAAGCGTTCGACCCGACGGAGGTGGCGTGTTTTTATGGCGGCCCCGACGTAGGTGCTGCGTTCACCGCATTGCCGTTCGATCACATTTTCTTTACTGGCAGTCCTCGCGTCGGCAAGCTGGTGATGAAGGCCGCCGCCGACAACCTGACGCCAGTAACGCTCGAACTGGGTGGGAAGTCGCCGGTGATCGTTGCGGACGATGCGGACCTCGCGCAGACGGCCTATCGCATCGCATGGGGCAAGCTCCTCAACAGCGGCCAGATCTGCGTGACGGCGGACTACGCGCTAGTGCCCGAAGACAAATTGCGTCCGTTTATCGTCGAATTCGAGCGCGCGGTCGCCAGACTCTATCCGACGCTGCGCGACAATCCCGATTACACGGCGATGATCTCCGACCGTCACCGGCAGCGCGTGCTTGGCTATCTCGACGACGCGCGCAGCAAGAATGTCGAAGTCATCGAGGTCAATCCTGCACGCGAGGATTTCGCGAGCGGGACGTCACGCAAGATCGCACCGACATTGGTGATCAACCCGGGCGACGATTGCCGCGTGATGCAGGAGGAGATCTTCGGACCGATCCTGCCCATCAAGACTTACCGCAAGCTCGACGAGGTGCTGTCGTACATCAACGCCCGCCCGCGGCCGCTGGCACTGTACTTCTTCGGTGGCAAGCAGCAAGCCGACCACGTGCTGGCATCGACGATCTCAGGCGGTGCGTCGATCAACGACATCGCCGTGCACGTGCTGCAGGACAATATTCCGTTCGGCGGCTCAGGCAACTCCGGGATGGGCAACTACCATGCGGAATTCGGGTTCAAGACATTCAGCCACGCGCGAGGCGTGTATCGCGGCATTCGCGCCGATCCGCTGGCGGTGCTGCGTCCACCCTATACCGATCGAACGCGCCGTGTGCTGGCGTTTCTCGCGCGGCGCTAGTCGGGAGTCAGACCCTTGCCCAGCATCACTACCCGCGCGCTGAATGCGGCGCTTCGCGGTCTGGTCAAACGCCGGCTGCGCAACGGGCTCACGGTTGCAGCGGTTCGCAGTGCGGCTGTAACACTCGAGTACTGGATCGCCCGCGGCGATCTGGCCGGGCCCGGCGATCCCGTGGCTGTCGGCCGTGTCCCCTGCGAGTGGTTCAATCCGCCTGCAACTGACGAGCAACGCATCGTCTTGTACCTGCACGGCGGTGGATTCATTTCGCACATGCCGTCCGCCTATCGGACATTTGCACGCCGGCTTGCTACAGCGCTCAGCGCTCGGGTACTGCTGCCCGACTATCGCCTGGCGCCGGAGCATTCGTTTCCCGCGGGCAGCGACGACTGCCTCGACGCCTATTGCTGGCTACTGGCACAGGGTTTCGATTCGAATCGCATAGTAATTGCCGGTGATTCCGCCGGCGGCAACCTCGCGCTGGTGACCGCGATCCGCATTCGCGACGAGGGCATCGCCGCTCCCGGATGCGTCGTCATGCTTTCGCCGGTCACCGACTTCAGCGGCGGTAGCGCATCGAACGCATACAACCTGACGCAGGATCCATTGCTGGTGCCCGAGTTGATGCAGTTCCTGCTCGCCGCTTATGCGCCTACCGTCGACGTGAGCCACCCATGGCTGTCGCCGATCCATGACAGCCTGGCACGCCTGCCGCCGCTCTTGTTCCATGCCGGTAGCACCGAACTCATCGTCGACGATTCGATCCGCGCCGCGGACAAGGCGCGATGGGCCAAGGTACCCGTCGAGCTCCAGGTGTGGCCAGGGATGCCGCACGTATTCCAGATGTTGAACGTGTTGCCCGAAGCGCAGGCGGCCATGGCTGCGATCGCACGCTTTGTGCGGCAGCACGTGCCCGCACCGTTACCCGAGCGCAATGAGCGCCTACAAACGCTTCCACTCAGCGAAGCAATGCATGCTGCGGATTAGATGCCGAGGCGCGCGCGCAGTTCCGACGGTTTGAGATAATGCGGCGGGAGCTCGCCTTCGAAGCCTTCCACCAATCCGACAATTCCCGCGTTGATCGGCGTGCGTAAATTCTGCATGCGTCCAAGATCGACGATCTCACCGTTGAGCTGACCGACTTCGGTTCGTCGGCCACCTTCCACGTCCGCAACCATCGACGGATACGAACCATCCTGCACCCCATTGCGTACTTTGGCGAACCACCACGCCAGAGGACCACCGCGCAGAAGAATCTGCCGGTACAGCCGATACGGCACGGGCATCGGCAATTGGTAAGGGATTCCGGCGTGTTCGATCACGCCGACCGCCTCGTCCAGCACCGCAACGTAGATTGCGCGCATATCCGGCCGGGTTAGCAGATCCTTGAAAGTGGTATGCGTAATCGCGCACACGGCGTTGGCGAGATTGATCAGAAGCTTGCCCCAGGCTGAGGATTCCCCGTCCGCGCGCTTTACCTTCATGCCACTGTTATCGAATAGTCCAAGGAGTCTCGGATCCGCGCTGCCGATGATCACCTGCGGCGTGGTCGTGATCTGCGCGTGCAGCGGCGACAGCAGCTGCGCGTTGAACATGACGGTCATGTTGGCCACCCGATCGACGGGATAGCACTCCTTCAGGCGGCGCAGCGCGCCAATGCCGTTCAGTGTGGACACCAGAGTCAGTCCCGGGGGCAACGGCGAGGGCAGTTGCGACAGAACGTCGTCCAGGGCCGCGAACTTGACGCAGATCAGCAGATAGTCCACCTCGGCCAGATCGAGTCTTGTCGTCAGTTCCGGTTTCGGCACGATCAGCGGCGCGCCGCCCCCTGTCTTTCTCACCGTCAACTTGCGGTGTGGCCTGATACTTCGCTGCGTCCCGATCGCGGATCAGCAGCCGCACTGGCTGCCGAGCCGCCATCAGATAACCCGCGAGCGTAGTGCCGACTGCTCCAGCCCCGACGATCAGGATCATTGTCGCCCTCGTAGTATCCGAAGGATAATTATGTAATATGCTCGGTCAATGATGCCATGGTGGCTAGGAGGCCCGGATGAACACTAAGTCGCTGAAAGACGCCGTCAGTCGTCGAAGAATGGCAGATGCGTGTCGATCTCGCTGCCTGCTATCGCCTCGTGGCGATCTATGGCTGGTCGGATCTGATCTTCACGCACATCAGCGCCCGCGTTCCGGGGCCCGAGCATCACTTCCTGATCAACCCGTATGGCTTGATGTTCGACGAGATCACCGCGTCATCACTGGTCAAGGTCGACCGGCATGGCAACAAGGTGATCGAGTCGCCGTTCCCGGTCAATCCCGCAGGCTTCGTGATCCACAGTGCGGTGCACGAAGCCCGGGAAGATATCCAGTGCGTGCTGCACACGCACACGCGCGCAGGTGTCGCAGTCAGCGCACAGAAGTGCGGTGTACTGCCGATCTCGCAGCAGTCGACCTTTGTCCTTGCGTCGCTCGCTTACCATAATTACGAAGGCGTGGCATTCCGCGACGAGGAAAAGCCGCGGTTGCAGGCCGATCTGGGTGACCGGAACTTTCTGATGCTTCGCAATCACGGTCTGCTGACGGTGGGACGGACGATCGCCGATGCATTCCTGTCCATGTACATCTTCGAGAGCACCTGCCAGATCCAGATCAGTGCTCAAAGCGGCGGCGAACTCACGGCGGTGCATCCGCAGATCGTAAGCGGCGTCGCGCAGGCGATGAAGGTGCAGACCGACGGTCTCGGCGCCGCGTTCGTCTGGCCTTCGCTGCTGCGCAAACTGGAGCGCAGCGATCCCGGCTACAAGAGTTAGCTAGGACCTGTTCATGGCTCGAAGGCAAAGACCCGCTTCCAGTCGCGCTTCATGCTGATCACGGTCCAGCCGCTCTTGTTCGCCTGGTCGTACAAAGCCTGAGTGAACGTACCGACCTTGCTATCGGGTTGACCGGCGGCCGGGCCATAAGCGTACTCGCGGGTCGCGTCGTCGTGCAGCACGATCATCGCGAGCCGCGCCCCACTGGTTCCTGTTGCCCACTCGAGCATCTGCCGATCGCCGTCCGAATTGCCGAACGCCGCCTGCGGTCGGCGGCCGATCACCATGTTGATGCCGACGGGCTTGCCTTCCTTGTCGTTGACGAAAAGCAGGTCCGGTGTATGGATCAACGCCGGCTTGCCATCACGCATGTCGTAGTCGATCTTGAACATCGTGCCGACCACCTGGTCCGGCGGGATGCCATAAACGACTTCGGCGAACGCGCGCACGAACTCCTGCCCGCCGCCGGTCACGATGTATGTGCGATAGCCGTTGGCGCGCAGATACTTCATCGCGTCGAGCATCGGCGCGTAGACCAGTTCGGTGAAGGGACGCTGAAATCGCGGGTGCTTCGCCGTCGCCAGCCACTGTCTGACAACTTCGTGGAAAGCTTCGACGGACAGTCCTGCTTCCGACGCCGCGACGATCTTGAACAGGTCGCGCTCCGTGAATTTCGACATCGCCTCACGGTCGCCGGTGACCACAGCCTTGAACGGTTCCTCATTTGCGAGGGCCGGTTTGGCACGCACTACATCCTTGACGCGATCGAGCGCGAACAATACTTGCGTGTACATCGGCTGCTCGACCCACAGCGTACCGTCCTGGTCGAACGTGACGATGCGCCGGTCGGGCGGCACGAACTGCGGACTCGTCGCGTCCGTGGTCTGGCGAACGAAATCCACGATCCCCTGCCTGGCCGGGCCCTCGTTCCACGACGGCAACGGATCGACACGGACGGTCGCACAGCCGCCGAGCAGCAGCAATGCACACAGCAGGAGCGCACGAAGACGATCCGTTCGAAGCACGTTCATAGGTCGATTCCTTTACCGAAGACACTCAGTGCGCATTGGAAAACAACGCGGACCGAGATGCTACATCACCTCGGTCGGATGGTCATTTGGTGAAGGATCGAAAGACTTCCACGTCGGCAGGTCCTTCTGTCAGTCCCTCCTTCTCGCGCCGCTCGCGATACGCAGCGAGGTGCGGCGCCTTGCGATGCAGTTCGAACGCCGCGTCGTCCACGTACATCTCATAAAACAGGAACAAATCGGGATCCTTGGTTGAGCGGTGAGCACGATAGACCAGACATCCCGGCTCGGCCTTCAGCACCACAGCGGTCTGCTCCGTGAGCAGTGCTGCGAGCGCGTCGCCCTTGCCCTTCGCTGCCCTTACCTTGGCAACGACCGTCAGTACATTGGCCATTTTGCAGAAGCTCCTTCAGGGTTGAGTACAAATCAAGCAGGTTGCGTTACGAATTTTACGATACTGCGGTCAACCGATGGGCGCTCGTCGGCAAAGCAGCCGTTCGTGCTTGCCGTCATTCATTGGCGCCGCGAGCGCGTAGCCGGTCGAAGAGCACGGCGATGATGATGAAGCTGCCGACGAAGGTGCCCTGCCAGAACGTGCTGATACCCAGCAGGATGAGACTGTTGCGGATGACTTCGATCAGCGCGGCGCCGACCACGGCGCCAAACGCGGTGCCGGTGCCGCCCATCAGATTGGCGCCTCCGATCACTGACGCCGCGATCACCGACAATTCCATGCCCTGACCGAGGCTTGTGGTGATGGTGCCGAGCCAGCCGACCTCGAGGATGCCCGCAATGCCGGCACACAGGCTGCAGAACATGTAGACGCTGACCTTGACGATCTTGACCGGCACGCCGGTCATCGTCGCGGCGCGTTCGTTACCGCCGATGGCGAAGAGGTAGCGGCCCCATCGCGTCCAGCGAAACGAGAAGGCGGCGATCACCAACAGCACGAGCAGAAAGATCACTGGATTCGGCACCCGGATCGGATCGACCAAGGGCAGCGCCAGGGTGACGAATCCACCGCCGAGCGTCAGGAGTTGGGCCTGGTCGGGTCCGAATTGGTAAACCATCCGGTTGTCGGACAGCACCATCGCCAGGCTGCGCGCGATCGACAGCATGCCCAGGGTGACCACGAACGGTGGCACGCCAACGTACGCAATCATGACCCCGTTCAATGCACCGACCAGGAGCGACACTCCGAGTGCAAGGGGAATCGCCACCCAGATGGACGCGCCTGCGTTCATCGTCATGCCGATCACCATGCCCGACAGCACCAGCACCGCACCGACCGAAAGGTCGATGCCGCCGGTGACGATGACGGCAGTCATGCCGATCGCGATGATCGCGACGAACGCAAAGTTGCGCGTCACGTTGAACAGGTTCTGCTGCGTCGCGAAGACATCGCTCGCGAACGAAAGCACCACAAACGCCAGGACGGCCGCTACTGACACCCAGAAGGTCTGCTGACTCGCGAGCCAGCTCAGCCAGTTACGGTGCGCCCGTGCATCGATCGATTCCTCGAGACTCACCGCCACGTTGGGTTGCCTTTCGAAAGGATGGCGGAACAGATTGCCTCGTCGCGCATCACGCGGTCTCGATGGCGCCGGTGATGAGCCCGGTCACCTCTTCCGGCGAGCTTTGCGCAATGGGTTTGTCGGCCACTTTCACGCCACGCCGCAGGACGACGATCCTGTCCGCCACGGCGAAAACGTCCGGCATACGATGACTGATCAGTATCACGGCGATGGCGTGGTCGCGCAGCCGTCGGATCAGGCTGAGCACCTCGGTGATCTGGCGCACGCTGATCGCCGCTGTCGGCTCGTCCATCAGCACGATCTTCGGTTTCGCCAAACGCGTCCTGGCGATTGCAACAGCCTGACGCTGGCCACCGGACATTCGGCGCACGAGGTCGCGTGGCCGGGTTTCCGACTTCAATTCCGCGAACAACTCTCCGGCGCGCTCGAACATCGTGCGGTAGTCCAGCACGCGAAACGGGCCAAAACCGCGCGTCAGCTCCCGACCAAGATAGACGTTCTCCGCGGCGGTGAGGTTGTCGCACAGCGCGAGATCCTGGTAGACGATCTCGACGCCTTCCCCGCGCGCGTCGGCCGGCTTGTGGAAGGCGACCTTGCGGCCCTGAATTGCGATCGTTCCTTCGCTTGGCGGGTAGTTGCCGGCAACAATCTTGACCAACGTGGACTTGCCCGCACCGTTATCTCCCATCAAGCCGATAACCTCGCCAGGGTTCAGCGACAGCGACACGTTGATCAGCGCCTGAATGGCACCGAAATGCTTGGAGACTCCGGTGAGCTCCAGGATGGCCATGGTCCGGCTTTTCCTCCGAAACAAAACAAGGGCGCCTGCGGGCGCCCTTGAAAGAAGTTTGCAGCGGCCCTGGCTACTTCGCCGGGCACTTGCCCAGATTGCCGGGCGTGCACTCGTCGAGGCCCGTGTAGAGCGGATCGGCAGTCTTCTTGCCATTGATCAGGTCGATCAACACCGCGGGTGCGCGATGACCCATCTCGAATGGGCGCTGGCCGATCTGCGCATGACTGCGACCCGCCTTCAACGCGTCCAGCTGCGGTGGCAACGTGTCGCCAGCGATGATGATCAACTCCTTGGACTTGAGTTTGGCCATCACCTGATCGGTCACCTGTGCGTAGGCTTGCGGGCCGAACTGGGCCCAGCCGCCGACCAGGATGAACGCGTTGAGTTTCGGGTTCTTGGTGAACACATCCGACATCTGCTGGTTGGCGAGGTCGATCTGGTCGTTGGTGAACAGAGGACAGCCGGCGATCTCGGTCCACCCGCCTTCACCCTTCAGGCGATCGATGCCTTTCTTGCCGCTGATGGTGTCACGGAAGCCCGCGGCCCGTGCGTTGATGTTGTCGGCCGCCACGTTGCCGAGCTGCATGCACACCGTGCCGCCCTTGGCGTTGAGCCCCTTCAGGTGCCTGGCCATCAGCACGCCCATGTCGTAGTTGTTGGTCCCAAGATAAGTCTGGCGCAGCGCCCGATCAGCCGCAGCGAGGTCGGCGTCGATCGTCATGATCGGCATCTTCGGCTTCTTGGCCTTGAGCATGTTGGCCATCGCCGGAGCGTTTGACGGCGAGATGGCAATACCCGCAACGCCCTTGTTGATCAGATCCTCGACGATCTGCACTTCGCCGGCCTCGTCGGCGCTCGATGCCGGGCCCGTGTACAGGCAGGTGTACTCGGACTTCGGATTTTCCTTGTTCCACAACGCGCATCCATCGCCGAGTACCGTAAAGAACGGGTTGTCCAAACCTTTTACAACGACCGCGAGCGTCTTCTTCTGGGCCACCGCCGGGCCGGCGGCAACAAGCGCAACCAGCGCAGCACCGATGATCGTGAGCATCGTCTTGTTCATTTCGTCTCCTTGGGCGCAAATTGTTTTTGCCGGAGCGTCCTGTTTCGCGGGCTCGGCTGCGCCATGTTTTGTGAGTCGTCTGCATTCAGGCGCAATTCGACTGTACAACTCGGAGTAGGCGATGTCGAGCCTGCTGGCAAATCGAAGAGGCGCCGACGTGCATGGCCAGCCGCATGTATGACTAGCCCACCATTTCCAACTCGCGCGTGACCTTTCGTCGAACTTGCCGTGCCAGCCTTTGAAAACACCATCGTCCCGTCATCGATAGCACCGTAGCGCAGCAGCATGACATCCTTCGCATAGTTCTGATGCAGCTTCCACGGCAGTTTGCTACCCTGCTTCGGGAACTTGTGCAGCGAGCGCTGGAAATAACCCGAGGAGAAGTCAATCCATTGTTCGGGCGTGACCGCGGGGTCGTCGAGAATTGGCGTCGCAATCGCCGTCCCCGTCGTCTTCATGTGGTTCAACAGCCGACAGACGTACTCGCCGATGAGATCGGCCTTCAGCGTCCACGACGCATTTGTATAGCCAAACGAATTCGCGAAATTCGGGACGCCCGAGTACATCACGCCCTTGTACCCGAACGTCTTCGCAAAATCGATCTTGCGGCCATCGACCGACGTGTCGAGCCCGCTGACGAATTGCAGGTTGAGTCCGGTCGCGGTGACGATGATATCGGCGTCGAGCGTCTTGCCGGATTTGAGCAGGATGCCGTTTTCAGTAAAGGTATCGATATGGTCCGTGACGACGCTCGCGCAGCCCGAATTGATCGCGTCGAACAGATCGTCGTCGGGCACCAGACACAGCCGCTGCTCCCACGGGTTGTATTTCGGCGTGAAGTGCGTGTCGACGTCGTAGTCCGGACCGAGTTGCTTGCGCACCAGGTCGAGCAGTAGTTTCTTCGCGCGATCCGGCCATGTACGCGCGAATTTGAATATCCACATCTGCAGCAGCACGTTTCGCCAGCGGCTGATCCGATAGGCGAGCATCGGCGGCAGCCAGCGTCTGAGCCCGTTAGCCAACCGATCTTCGGCCGGCCAGGAGATCACGTAGCTCGGCGAGCGTTGCAGCATGGTCACGTGACCGGCGGTGCCGGCCATCGCCGGTACCAATGTGACGGCCGTCGCACCACTACCGATGACAACGACTCGCTTGCCCGCGTAGTCGAGGTCCTGTGGCCAGTGCTGCGGATGAACGATTTTCCCTTTGAAGCGCTCCGTGCCTCTGAAGTCAGGCGTATAGCCGTCGTTGTAGTCGTAGTAGCCGGTGCACATGAAGAGGAAATTGCAGGTGATACGAACGGTCTCGCCATCCCGTGTTGCCTCGACGGTCCAGCGCGCCGTGGCCGAATCCCACGACGCCGCGTTCACGTGGTGACCGAAGCGGATATGCTCGTAAATGCGGTTTTCGGTCGCTGTTTCCTCGAGATACGTGAGGATCGACGGCCCGTCGGCAATGGCTTTGGCCTCCGTCCATGGCTTGAAGTTGTAACCGAGCGTGTACATGTCGCTGTCGGAGCGGACGCCTGGGTAGCGGAACAAGTCCCAGGTGCCGCCGATGTGCGCACGACCTTCGAGGATGACGAAGGTGCGCTCGGGGCAGCGGGCCTGCAAATGACAGCCTGCGCCAATGCCGGAAATACCCGCACCGACCACCACCACGTCAACGTGCTCGATCGTCATGGCTGCCCCACGTCATCGACAAGCCGTGGTCAGAACAGGAACCCCGGCAGTTGATAGGCTGGATCCGGATACTTGTAATAACCCTCTCCGGTTTTCATGCCCAGCTTGTTCTGGTCGACGAAGTGCTTCTTGATATATGCGGCGTTCTTCCTGAATTCCTCATCTGCATTGACTTCGCCCCAATAGGCAGCAACATTGTAGGCAGTCTCCATCCCGATCATATCCAGGATTCCGAAAGGCCCCATGGCCATCTTCGAGGTGATCATCCAGGTCCTGTCGACATCTTCCGGCGCGGCCACCCCATTGGTCACCAGCGATTGCGCGGCCATCAGCCAGGGGACGAGCAGCGAATTGATCACATAGCCGCTCTGTTCCTTGTCCAGGCGAATGGGAACCATCCCGATGGCCATCGCAAACTTGACCACGATCTCGAATATCTCGGGGTCGGTGCCCGGATGTCCCATCACCTCCCCGATGTTGCGATCCCAAATCTGGTTGGCGAAGTGCAGCGCCAGAAAGCGCGCGGGCCTACCCGTGGCTTCGGCCATCTGGCTCGGCAACAGCGTGGAGCTGTTGGTCGTGAAAATGGTTTTCGCCGGGCAGTGCTTATTCAGTGAAGCGTAAACCTTCTGCTTGATCTCCGGATTCTCGGGCACTGACTCGCTCACCAGGTCAGTGTCTTTCCCCGCTTCCGCAAGATCAGTGGTGTAATTCAGGCGCGCGAGTGCGGCATCCGTCTCGTCCTGGCTCCTGCCCCTTTGATTCCTGAAGTGTTCCGCATACTGCGCGATGCGACGCCCGGCACAAATCCAGCGATTCCTGGCGCAGGTCATACATGGTGGTTGCGAAACCATGCATCGCGCATTGAAATCCAATCTGCTGTCCCAGGGTGCCGGAGCCGACGATGAGCACTTTTTTGATGTTCATAGGGTGCCTTTCAAGCGCTGTGCTGAATGACAGCAAAGATGGGGACGTCAACCCGGCGACCGGGTTCATCCCGATTTCAGCATCATAGGCCGGAGTCGTGCCGGTTTGGTGAGCGGGTTGACACGTTTTTTCCGCGCACGTAGTGTTGGCCCACGGGCACCCTCTAGGGAAGCTCTGATTTAGTCCGTTCGTGGTGAGCTTGTCGAACCATGAACGGAATTCATCCATTTCAATCAGTCGAATAGCGGCCGCCCTTCGACAGGCTCAGGGCGAACGGAGTACTTGTTCAGAGTTTCCCTAGAGTGTCTTTGGAGGAGCGCATTCGAGATGGCAGTCATGGCCCGTTCGGCTCCGGAATTTTCGGGCGACGCCGAATCGATTTTCCTTGCCACGAAGATCGCCGCGCCGCGCGTGAGCGCGCGCTGGGTGCAGCGTCCGCGGCTGCTGTCCCGGCTTGGCGTGCCGGCCGCGTCCCGCATCAACCTCGTTCACGCCGGCCCCGGTTTTGGCAAGACGGCCCTGCTCGCGCAATGGCAGCACGAACTCGCGCGTGGCAGGCATTCCAGCCGCGTGGTTGAGCGTCGATGCCAAGGACGACGACATCCACCTCTACATCGGCGTATCTGGCGGCCGCGATCAATCGCGTGTGCCCGGAGGTCGGGCGCGACGTGATCGACCTGATCACCCGCAGCGGCCAGCTGGTGCCCCCTGCCACGCTGCTGGTGCCGCTCGCGAACGCGATCGCCGACCTGAAGTCGCCGCTGGTGCTGATCGTCGATGATTTCCACTTCCTGGCGTCCAGCGCAGATTCAGGACTGGATGACCGAGTTTGTCACCCGCGCCCCGGAGAACCTGTCGATCGCCGTTGCGGCGCGCACGTTTCCGCCGCGGCGCCTGTCGCGATTGCGCGCCACCGGACAGGTGGAGGAGATCGGTCCGGACGATCTCGCGCTCACGTTCGAGGAAGTTCAGGAGTACATGCGCGCGTCCACCGAAGTGACGCTGGATCCGCGCGACATCGACACGCTGCGCGAGCGCACCGAGGGCTGGGCGGCAGGCCTGCAGATGGTCACGATCGCGCTGCGCGGCAAGCGCAACGTCGGGCAATCTGATCGAGTCGTTCAGCGGCGCGGCGCGCACGGTCAGCGGCTACCTGCAGGAGGAAGTCTTCGCCACGCTTGCCCGAGGAGATTCGCGGTTTCCTCATGCGCACCGCGATCCTCGACCGGTTCTGCGCCGACGTCGGCGCAGTGGTCGCCGGCGTGCCGGACGCCGCCAAGCTCATCGCCGAAATCGAGCGGCGCGAACTGTTCGTCCTGCCGCTCGACGACGAGCGCCGCTGGTACCGCTATCACCACCTGTTCGTCCGATTTTCTCACGGCAGAACTCAACCGGCGGCACCCGGAGGAGCTGCCAGGACTGCACGCCCGCGCCAGCGAGTGGTTTGCGAACAGGGTCTCTGGCGCGAGGCCGTGCATCACGCCATCGAGGCCGGCGACCATGAACATGCCGTCGATGTCGCCAACCGCTGCGCCATGAACCTGGTCCGCGACGGCGACTACTTCGTGCTGCAGACACTGCTCGCAAAGTTGCCCGCAGAACCTGCAGCGCAAGAGCATGGCGCTGCGTCTTGCCGAGGCCTGGGTGCTTGCGCTGAACGGGCAGGACCAAGCCGTCGAAGGCATCCTCCGTGGCATCGAGACCGAAGTTCGGCTCTGCGACGCCGGCCGCGGCATTCGAGCCGGAGATGCGGGCGATCCGCGTGACGCTGGCGTACGTGCAGGACGATTCGGAGCGCATGAGCAAGCTCCTGCGCGACACGCGAGGGATCGGTGCCGGCAGCGCAGCCCTGGGTTGGCGGACGTGCTGAAATGCGGTGCGAGCGTGGACCACCTCTGGCATCGCCGATTCGCAGATGCACGCGATTTCTATCCATGCACGACCGTTTTCAAACGCGTCTATCAACTCATGCTCTTTGGATGGAGCTGGTGGTATCAGGGCAACCTCGCCGAAGCAGAAGCCAGCTGGCACGCGGCCGCCGACTTGGCCGACGGTGAATCCGGCGCCCGTTCGCTGCCGGCGCTGCTGCCGCGCATCCTGCTCGCACGGTTCGACTACGAACGTGGCCGCTTCGACAACGTCGAGCGCGCGCTGGCGGGACGGATCGGCGTGCTCGAACAGGTCTGCACCACCGATTTGATGGCCAATGCGACCTATGCGCTCGCGTGGAGCCGCGCGGCACGCGGCAACGCTACGGATGCGATCGCGCTGTTCGACCGGATGCGCCTCCTGGCGGCTGAACGCGGGTGGGTACGGATGGAGGCGAGCGCGATCATCGAGCTGTTGCGGCTGACCTGGAGCACGCGCCCCGACCAGGCGGCGCACCTCGCAGAACGCCTGCAGGCGATCGGCCCCACCGTCGCGCGCAAGTCGTTTTCCACGCACTGGCTGGGTGCCAGACTGTGTGCCTTGGGCGCTGCATTTCATCGCGCGATGACCAGCGTGTCCGACGACAGCACGCGCATGCTGGAAAGCGATCGCCGGCGAAATCTGGGAACTGGCCCCGCCGCCGGAAGGCGTCACCGCCATGCTGCTGCTGGCGCAGGCGCTGCACGAGCACGGCGATCGACCGCGCGCACTGGAGGTCCTGGGGCGCACCCTGGTCCGTGCGCAGGATCTCGGTATCGCGCGGACGTTCGTGGACAGCGGCGAATGGGCAATGTCGCTGGTGCGCGAATTGCGAGCCTCGGCGACGCGCAGGCCCGCGGAGCTGCGCGACGAATACCTCGATCGCCTGCTGCAGCAGGCGGATGGCGATCGCCCTTCTGCTGCAGTGCAACCAGCCGCCAACGCCACGCCCAGCCTGGTCGAGGAACTGACCCGGCGGGAGCGCGACATCCTGTCGCTGGTCGGCCGGGGACTGAGCAACAAGGAAATCGGACGTGCACTGCAGATCGGCCCCGAGACCGTGAAATGGCACCTGAAGAACATGTTCGGCAAGCTGGGCGTTGCAACGCGTTTTCAAGCGATACGACGGACGCAAACTTTAACCGCCCACACCTAAGCGGCCGGCGGCCAGCGCCACCGCCGCCCACCATGCCCCCCACGCGGGGGGTTCGGCATAGCCTCCCCCTCGCTACCATGTCGCATCAACCGAGTATCGTGAGATAACCATGAGAAAACTGAGCGGTCAGGACGCGCTTTTCCTTCACATCGATACGCCGAATGCGGGTACGCACGGCACGATGATCTACATCTACGACCAGGAGGACGTGCCAGGCGGGGCGCTGCGCTTCAAGCAGATCCTCGCGCACATCGAGCAACGTCTCGAAGTCGCACCGTTCTTCCGGCGCAAGATCGTGCAGCTGCCGTTCAGCCTCGGCTATCCGTACTGGGCGCTCGACGACAAGTTCGACATCAACTTCCATGTCCGGCATTCGGCGCTGCCCAAGCCCGGCGACTGGCGGCAGTTCTGCATCCTGGCCTCGCGCATTCAGGCGCGCCAGATCGACCTCTCCCGCCCGCCGTGGGAAATGCACGTCATCGAAGGACTGGACAACATCGACTGGCTGCCGAAGGGAAGCTTTGCGATCCTCACCAAGGGCCATCATGCGGCGATGGACGGGAGCGCTTTCGCGGAACTGACCTGGGCGTTGCACGACCTCGAAGCAAAAAAGGGCCGTCGGGTTCCGGTCGTGCGCAAGGCGAGCGTCCCGAATCAGGAAATCGCGCCGAGCACGTTGACGCTGCTGGCGCACGCGCTGCAGGACAATCTTGCAGCGCCGCTGCGGATGGCGGGCCCCGCCGCCAAAGTCCTGCCCAAGCTCGGCGCAATGGCATTGTCGGGTGTCGGCCGCATGCTGGGCGGCGACATGCCCGAGGGCGTGAAAACGCGCTTCAACGCCAAGGTGTCGTCGCAGCGGGTATTCGACAGCGCCGTGTTCGAATTCGGCAAGGTCAAGCAGATTCGCGCGGCGGTTCCCGGCGCAACGGTCAATGACGTGGTGCTGGCCGTCATCGGCGGGGCCATGCGCAGCTATCTGCAGAAACACAAGGAACTGCCGAAGGCGACACTGAAAGCCGTCTCGCCGGTCAATACGAGAGCCGACAAGTCGGCAACGACCACCAGCGGCAACAACATCTCGGCGCTGACGTTTCCCCTTCGCACGGACATCGCGGCGCCGCTGGAACGCTTGCGCGCCGTGCATGAGGCCACCACGCAGACCAAGGAAACCTCGAACGCGGTCGGCGCAAGTGAACTTACCGACCTGAGCAAGTTCGCCCCACCCGCCACGCTCGCGTTCGCGGGCCGCCTGGTGAGCATGACCGGCTTGGGCGGCGCGGGACCATTTCCGTTGCACCACACGGCAGTCAGCAACGTCCCCGGACCCACCGTGCCGATCTATCTGCTGGGCGCGCGCATGCGCTACTGGTCGTGCGTGGCGCCCATCAGCCACGGCATGGGTCTGTTCCATGCAGTGACAAGCTGCGACGGCAAGCTCATCATCTCGCCGACGAGCACGCCGGAGATGCTGCCCGATCCTGCGGCATATACGCAGTGCATTCGCGAAAGCTTCAGCGAAATGTGCAAGGCCGCCGCCGCAGTCACAGGCGATGCACTTCCCAAGAAATCAGGACGCACCAAGAACAAGGCCTCTGCGGCGGTACCGACGCGGCGCGCGAGAAAGCCCGCGACATCCAAATCAGCCAAAGCCTGACCAAGCAGTCCGTGGCCCAAAACAAATAGACGCCGGAGGATCATTGCCATGAAAATCAATTTCGCCCGCACCGTTGCCGCGGTGGCGCGACAGTACCCAGACCGTGAGGCGCTGGTCAACGTTGAGCGCAACCGCCGCTACACGTTCCGCGAGTTCCATCTGCTGACCAACCGCATCGTGAACATGATGCGCTCCAAGCTCGGACTGACGCGCGGCAAGCGCTACCTGCTCATCCTCGAAAACGACAACATCAGCTTGCTGCATCTCGCGACGATCTTCAAGGGCGAAGCCGCAGCCGCGTTCACAAATTTTCGCGACTCGGTGGCGGAGCACACGTGGCAGATCGACTGGATCGAACCCAAGGTCGTGTTTCTGGAGGTGGGCCTCCTCGACCGCTACTACGACCTGCTGCGCCAGCGGGGGATCGACATCGTATGCATGGACCCGCCACCTGCTCCACGCGAGGGGTTGCATTACTTCTGGGACCTGCTCGATGGCGTGTCGGACGCGCTTCCGCAGGTGGAACACGATGTCATGAAGGACATCCTGCTCTATCGGTTCACCGGCGGCACCACGGGAAAAGGAAAGTGCGCCGAATACACGGTCGACAACTGGCTGGGCTGCCGTGACTCGTTCTACGCCATTACGCATCAGCTGTTCCTGCCGGAGACGCGAAACCTGCAGTTCGCGCCACTCAGCCATGGCGCGGGAATGATGGTGTTGCCAACGTTCTTCCGCGGCAGTTGCCTGGTGACGCAGAATGTTCCGGACTTGAAGCAATGGTGCCGGATTGTCGAGGCGGAAAAGATAACGATGTCCTTTCTCGTGCCAACGCTGCTCTATCGGCTGCTGGAACTCGAAGAGGCGCGAAAGCACGATCTTTCGTCGCTGCAGACCATCATCTACGGCGCCGCGCCGATGAGCCCGGAGAAGCTGAAGCTGCTTCGCGCGCGTTTCGGCGGCATCTTCATGCAGGCCTACGCCGCGACCGAGTCGCCGGTCGCCGTGGGCGTGCTGGACAAGTCCGATCACGAATTCGGTCCCGGAGAAGACACCAAGCGTCTGAGTTCCGCGGGCCGACCCGGGCCGGGCGTCGAGGTGATGATCGCGGATGACGATGGCAACGAACTGCCCATCGGCGAGATGGGTGAACTGTGGCTGCGCACGCGCGGCACGATCAGTGGCTATTACAAGAACCCTGAAGGTACCGCATCGGAGTTCACCAACGGTTTCTGGAAATCCGGCGATCTGGGCTACATGGATCCGGAAGGATTTTTCTATATCGTCGATCGCAAGAAAGACATGATCATCAGTGGTGGCTTCAACGTCTACGCGATCGAGGTCGAAGCGGCGATCAATTCGCATCCGGGCGTCACGATGTCGGCGGTCGTCGGCGTACCCCATGAAGAGTGGGGCGAAATCGTGCACGCCGAAGTCATTCTCAAGAGCGACACGAAGGTGACCGCCGAAGAATTGATCGCACACGTCAAGAACAGCATCGGCAGCTACAAGGCGCCGAAGTCGGTTGCCATCGTGTCGGAGCTGCCGCTCAGCGTCGTTGGCAAGGTGCTGCGGCGCGTCGTGCGCGAGAAATACTGGAAGGACCAGGCGCGGCGCGTGTCGTAGTCGCCGCGGCAAATGATCGGAATTGTGGCAACATTGCGGATTCGCGATATTAGCGATGGTCTGTGAAAACATGAAATACAAAAGCCTCTGCAGAAAATGGTACGGCTAGAGTTCTCGATCGAGATCGAGCGCACGGCTGAGGACATCTACAAACTGATCAGCAACCCGGAAAACGACGTCAAGTGGCAGGACGCCGTGCTGGACGTGCGAAAACTCACGCCGGGTCCGCTGCGCGCGGGGAGCAGGTATCAACACTCGCTCCGCATCCTTGGAAAGCGCATGGCCGTCGACGTCGAGATCAGCGCGCGCCAGCCGTGTGAAAGCTATGCCCTCCAGTGCGTCAGCGGACCGCTCGACGTTCGAGACCCGCGTGCAATTGACGCAGGTAAAGGGGCGCGCCGGCCGCGCCACGCTCGTGGACACGGTCGTCGAGGGTCATCCGAGTGGTGTCGTGCGCGTCGCGGCAGTCGCCTTGTCGCGCCATCGCCGTGCCGAGATCGACCGCGACCTGCGCAGGCTGAAACAGCGGATGGAATCGGGCGAGCTTGATAATCACGCATGCCTCTGCCACCCCAGCTTGCCGGCCGTTTGCGCGTACCCGCAGTGGCCGCGCCGATGTTCCTGGTCTCCGGCCCCGACCTCGTCGTCGAATCCTGCCGCGGCGGGATTCTCGGCACGTTTCCTGCGCTGAACGAGCGCACGAGCCTGGGATTCGAGGGTTGGCTGTCGACGATCGAGGAGCGCCTCGCCCATTCCGAAGGTCTTGGAGAGCGCCCCGCCCCCTACGGCGTCAACCTGATTGTTCACAAGACCAACCCGCGACTCGACGCCGACCTCGCACTGTGCGTCAAGCATCGCGTTCCCGTCGTCATCACTTCGCTCGGCTGCAACGCCGAAGTGATCGCGGCCATCCAGGGCTATGGCGGCATCGTCTTTCATGACGTGATCAACCGGAAGCAGGCAGAGAAGGCCGCGTCGCGCAGCGTGGACGGCATCGTTTGCGTGTCCGCCGGCGCGGGCGGCCACGCGGGAACGATCAACCCGTTCGCTCTGGTCACGGAGGTACGCCGCGTGTTCGACGGGACGATCCTGCTCGGAGGCTGCATCAACACCGGTGCGCACATTGCGGCGGCGCGGCTGATGGGCGCCGACCTCGCCTACATCGGAACCCGATTCATCGCAACGACCGAATCGCTGGCCGCCGACGACTACAAGGCCATGCTGCTCACGTCGGGAGCGAGCGATGTGATCTACACGTCGTCGATTTCCGGCATCGGCGGCAATTTCCTGACGCAGAGCCTGATCAATGCCGGCGTCGATCTGACCAAGACGCGCGAGCATGTCGACGTCGCCGACGAGTTGATGGACAGCGGCGCCAAGGCGTGGAAGACGATCTGGACCGCGGGTCAGGGCATCGCCGGCATCGACGAAGTGCCGAGCACCCGCGAACTGTGTCTCAGGCTCGCGCAGGAATTCGACGCAGCGGTCGATAGCCTTTCTAGGTGACGTTCGCCGGAATGTGGCTCATCGCGTTTTCCGCCATCGCCGTGATCGTCAGGCTGGGATTGACGCCCGGATTTGCCGGAATCGCCGCGCCGTCGCACACCAGCAGGTTGCGGTAACCGTACACTTCCTGGCGCGCGTTGATCACGCCGTGCTCGGCATCCTTGCCGATGACGGCGCCGCCGAGAATATGGGCCGTGGTCGGAGTGTTGAACAGTGCCTCGGTCAGGAACGATTGGGCGATACCCCCGGTCTTTTTCGCGAGCCATCCGGCCATGTCGTTGGCGATCGGAAAAAACGTCGGCATTGGATTCTTCGGGTCCTGCGCCGTCGAGAGTCGTACGCCACCCAGAACGCCGCGCCTGGCGCGAAAGCGGATCGCGTTATCCAGCGTCTGCATCAGACCGACGACGACAGTCCGCCGGGCCCAGCCGAAGGGCCAGAGTCGGCGCACGAATTTGACTGGATGACGAATGACCTGACCCAACGCGCGCAATGGGCGCGTCAAGCGCGTGCCCGCGCCGGTCATGAGTCCGAACATCAGGTTCATCGCGTCGGCGTCCTTGCCGAATGTGACCAGTTCGATGTGGGTCTGTGGGTCGGGGAAAATGCTGCCGGTAATCGCAATGGACTGCGATGTTCCATTGTCCTGGGGCATCGTCACCGCCAGCATCGTCTCGCTGTTGGTACGCACCAGTTCGCCGAGTTGTGAACTGAGGTTCGGCAGCCCGCCACCAAGTTTGCAGGCGGCCAGCAATCGATTGGTGCCTAGAGCACCGGCGGCAAAGATCACACCACGCGCAGTGAACGTCTGACGGTCCTTTGCCCACCAGGCACCGGTGCGTTCGTGCGTCACGACATAGCCATCGGAGCCGTCCGGCGCGGCAATGGGGCGCACGTCCGTGACCATTCGCTCAGGAACGACCCGCGCCCCCCGTTTCTCGGCGAGATAGAGGTAATTGCGCACCAGCGTATTCTTCGCGCCGTGCGGGCAGCCCATCATGCATGAACCGCAACGGTGACAACCGGTCCGCGCCGGACCGTCGCCGCCGAAATACGGATCAGGTACGGTCTCGTCGGGGTTTGCCGAAGTAGATGCCGACGCGGGTTTTCTGGAACGTGTCCGCGCATCCCAGATGCTCGCCAATGTCCTTCAGGATGCGGTCGCCCACGCTCTCGAACGGGACTTCGTTGACGCCCAGCATGCGTTCGGCAGTGTCGTAGTGCGGCGCGAGGCGCGTTTCCCAGTCGGCCAGATCGCGCCATTGCGGATGCTGGAAGTACGGCCGCGGTGCACGATACAGCGTGGCCGCATAGGCGAGGCTACCGCCGCCGACGGCGGAGCCACTCAGGATGAATATGTCCTTGAATACGGTCAGCCGCCAGATGCCTTTCAAGCCGAGCTTCGGCGCCCAGAACATGCGTCGCAATTGCCACGCGTTGCGCGGGAGGTCCTCGTCACGGAACCGACGGCCGCATTCAAGCACCGCGACTCGATATCCTTTTTCCGTCAGTCGCAGTGCGGAAACGCTCCCGCCGAAACCGGACCCGATCACGATCCAGTCATAGTCGTATTTTTCCACCATGAGAAATCTTCAGCGCGACCGCATCCGGGCTGCGCCGTCGAGCCGGATGGTTTCGGCATTGACGTAAGCGTTCTCGATGATGAACGCACAGCAATGGGCAAACTCGCGCAAATCGCCCAGACGCCTGGGGGACTCCATCTGTTCTTTCAGTGAGTTCAGTACCTTTTCATCGAGCCCCGCCACCATGGTGGTCAGGAACAGCCCGGGAGCGATGGCGTTGACGCGCACGCCGATCGCCCCGAGTTCACGGGCGGCGGGCATGTTCATGCCGATGATCGCGGCCTTGGTGGCGGAGTACGCGCACTGCCCGATCTGGCCCTCGTAGGCGGCGCCGGACGACACATTGATCACCACGCCGCGCTCCTCGCCGGCTTCGGCCTTGTTCTTCGCCATCTGCTCGGCGCATTTGGACATGACGTTGAACACGCCGTTGAGGTTGACGGCGGTGGCCTGCGCAAACCTGGCCAGCGGCGCGGGCTTGCCTTCCTTGCCCAGCACCTTGAACGCGACAGGCAACGCGGCGCCGTTGATGCAGACGTGGATGGCGCCGAAGCGGGCCATCACCGCAGCCGACGGCCTGCTGCACCGACTCCTCGTTGCTGACATCGGTCTGCACGAACATCGCACGCTCGGGCCCGAGGTCCGCCACGGCTTGGTCGCCGGCCTCGACGTTGAGATCGAAGATCGCGATGCAGGCGCCTTTTTCCTTGAGCAGGTAGTGAGCGGTGGCCAAGTCCGAGGCCGGAAGCGCCGCCGGTGATGACGACGACTTTGTCTTGAATACGCATGTGGAAAGCTTTCTGTCTGGCGTTAGTGGATGTGCAGATAGTTGGTGCGCGAATCCGGTGCGATCAGAACGCGTTGACCCCGGTCAGCGCGCGACCGATGATCAACTGCTGAATCTGGGTTGTCCCTTCGGGAATCGGCACGATGATGGCTTCGCGCGCCAGCCTCTCGACCAGGAATTCCTTGGTCACGCCGTTGCCGCCGTGGATCTGCACCGCCTGGCGGGCGATCGTGACCGCGGCCTCGCAGGCGAAGTACTTGGCCATCGCGGCTTCCATCTCGGCGGGCACACCGGCCTCGATCATCGACGCCGCGCGATAAGTGAGCAGGCGGGCGGCGTCGACGTTGGTCGCCATTTCGGCCAGCATCGCGGCAATCAACTGGTGACCGGCGATCACCTTGCCGTGCTGCTTGCGCACCTTGGCGTAGCGGATCGCCTCCTCCAGCGCGCGGCGGCCGAGCCCGACACCCTGTGCGGCGACGAACACGCGTGAGCGCTCGAACACTGCCAGCGTGTTCCTCAGCGCATCGCCCTCGTTGCCGATCATGTTGCTGGCGGGAACACGCAGATCGGTGAGAAATATCTGGGCGGTCGATTGGCCGTTGCTGGCGATCTTGTGAATTTCGCGGACTTCGTACGGGTGGTCTTTGCGGTCGAGCACGAAGTGCGAAAGGCCACGGCGCGGATCGTCGCTGGTCCGCACGGCACAGATCAGCACATCGGAGTAGGCACCGTTGCTGATCCAGGTTTTCTCGCCGTTGAGGATGTAGTCATCGCCATCGCGGCGCGCGCGTGCCTTGATCTCCATCACATTGGAGCCGACATCCGGCTCGGAGAATGCGAGGCTGCAGAACAGGTCACCGCTGACCAGGCCCGGCAGATAGCGCTCGCGCATATGTGCCGGAGCCAGCTCTGCGATCATCTTCGCGCCGAACGTATTGATCAGCACGACTGTCGACAGGTCGAGCGCGCAAGTAGCGACCTCCTCGAACAGCATGGTCAGAGTGAGAAAGTCGATGCCCATGCCGCCATTGGCTTCGCTGACGGCGCCGGAGACCATGCCGAACTGAGTCAGTTCCTGCATGAGCTCGCGCATCTTCTCCTTCGGCACGAGTTTGTCGTCGCGATACTCCTTGCTGAATATCTTGTCGACCTTGTCGTCGAGAAAACGCTTCAAGCCATCGACCGCCGCCTGTTGCTCTTCCGTTCTGAATACGTATCCCATTGCGCGCTCCTCGATTTACTGTCTGGCCAGAATGTTGACGGCGACCACGGCTTCTTCGATGCCGTAGAGACCACCGCCGTTTTCCTGGATGGCGATGCGCGCGTTGTCGACCTGGCGCTTGCCGGCCTCGCCGCGCAGCTGCGTCACCAGCTCGTGGATCTGGCCCAGACCCGTCGCGCCGATCGGATGGCCCTTCGATTCCAGTCCGCCCGACGGATTGATCGGAATGCGCCCGCCGACGGTGAAATCGCCGCGTTCAGCTGCCGGACCACCTTCGCCGAACGGCACCAGCATCAGCGATTCGGCGTTGAGGATCTCGCCCATCGCCGAGGCGTCATGGACTTCCGCCACGCTGACATCGCCCGGCGCCACGCCGGCCTGTTCGTACGCCTTCGTCGCGGCGAGATGCGCGACGATCTTCTGCGGTTCGTCGAGGCTGCGCGAGGTACCGGTCTGGATCACGCTGGCCAGCACGCGCACGGCGCGCCCGGCGGAGCCGTTCAGCCGCTTCAAGCCATCCGCGTTGCACAGCACCACGGCGGCAGCGCCGTCGCTGATCGGCGAACACATCAGCGTGGTCAGCGGATAGGCGATCGGCGGCGACGCGAGGACCTCGTCGATGCTGAACGGCTTCTGGAACTGCGCCAGCGGATTGTGCACCGAATGCTGGTGGTTCTTGGACGCCACCGCGGCGATCTGCCGCTGCGTCGTGCCGTAGGTCTTCATGTGATGGCGGCAGAGCGCGGCGTACACGTCCATGAACACGCTGTACGGCCGCTCGGACATGGTGCCGGGCGGCGGCACGACACCTTCGCCCATCGCCAGCAGCGTCGCCTTGTTCTGCTCCACGGTGGACACGTCCCAGCCGCCATCGAAGGCGGCGAACATCTTCGCCTTGTCGGGGATGTTCATTTTTTCGGCACCGACGGCCAGCGCGATGTCGCAGCTGCCGGCCCGCAGCGCCATGGTCGCCAGGTTGAAGGCCGATGAACCGGCAGCGCAGGCGTTCTCGACGGTGAACACCGGAATGCCTTCGATGCCGAGACGACGCATGGCGATCGGCCCGGGGATCGCCGTCTGGCCCTGGAACTGGCCGTTGGTCAGCGTGGCGTAGAAGGCGGAACCGATATCCGCCGTGCCGCAGCCGGCATCCTTCAGCGCCAGGCCCACCGCTTCGCCGACCATGTCGTAGACGCTGCGTTCGAGCAGCCGGCCGAATGGCGTCATGCCGACGCCGACGACGTAGATATCATTCATCGCTATTTTGCGTCTCAGCTGGGTTGGGTTCAACGGCCCTGGAACTGCGGCGCGCGCTTCTCGGCAAAGGCCTGCAATCCCTCGTGGAAGTCGTGCGAGCGCATGTGCTGGCGCAGCATCACCTGTTCGTGCAGCAGCGCATCGTCGCGCGTCTTGTCGGCCGAGGCGCGCGCCACTTCTTTCATGCGGCGCAGCGCGATCGGACTCTTCCTGGCGATATGATTGGCCAGCGCCAGCGCGGCGTCGGCGAGGCCTTCGTCGGGATGAATCTTCGCACACCAGGCCGCAGGCTTTCATGTCGGCGGCCGACAGCGACTTGCCGGTGAACAGCAAATACATCGCCATGTTCAGCGGAATCAGCCGCGGCAGGATCGCGGCACCGCCCGCGCCCGGATAGACGCCGAAGTTGGCATGGGCGTCGGCAATCGTGGCGCTCTCGGCCGCCACCACGATGTCGGCGCACATCGCCAGCTCGAGTCCGCCGGCCATCGTGACGCCGTTCAGCGCGGCGATCACCGGCTTCGGGAAATTGCGCAGCCGGCCGAGCACCATGTTGGCGCGATCCAGAAAATCCGCTTCGCCGGGACGCGAGCTTGCCGCCCGCCAGCACTTCCTTCAGATCCGCGCCGGCGCAGAAGGCCGAACCCGTGCCGGTGACGATCAGTACGCGCACCTCGTCATTGGCCGCGATTTCGGTCGAGGCGACGATCCAGCTCGGCCAGGATCGCCAGGTTCATCGAGTTCATCGCCTTCGGGCGATTCAGCGTCAATCGCGCGACGGAATCGATGCGTTTCAAACAGCAACACGTCTTCGGTCATGATATTCCCTTCGGTTTCCTGAAAATTTGTATCAGAGCGTAGCCCACGTGATGGCCGGAACCGCCCCCCCGTCGGGGGGGATCCGAATGTGGAATTTTTCCACTACGATTCGCGTGTGCATCATGAACCATCGAAATACGTTACCGCGTTTCGAATGTTCGACACCGCGAGCATTGCGCATTTCTCACTGAATCGCGCGTGCGGCGGCATGGAGATGCCAGCATCTCGGAGGCTTGCGATAGAATCACGCCTCGCGAAATCCGGTACGGCGTTGGAAAACTCTTGCGATATCAGCAAAGGAGCACAGCGCATGAAACGGGATACCGGAGTGGAAAGCTCTCGTGCAGCGGTCGCAGCATTGCTTCTTTCTGCTACTCTGACCGTCGCACCGGCCGCGGCGCAAGCGTCATCGGCGTGCCGGGTTCACCCGACGCCACGACCACGATTCCCGGCAAGCAGATCCCGCCGCCGCCGCCGAAATTCGGTGGCGTGATCAAGGAAAGCGCGCTCGGACTCCAAGCAGTGGTGGCCGCCGCGCGTGGTGCCGCCCAAGGGCGCGCCCAACATCCTGCTCATCATGACCGACGACCAGGGCTACGGTGTTTCCGGCACCTTCGGCGGCGTCATCCCGACGCCAGCGCTGGACCGCATCGCCAAGGCCGGTTTGCGCTACACCCAGTTCCACTCGACCGCGCTCTGCTCGCCGACGCGCGCGGCACTGATCACCGGCCGCAACCACCACTCGGTGGGCTCCGGCGTCATCGGTGAATTGTCGACGGGTTTTCCGGGCTACGACTCGATCATCGGGCCGGAGAACGCCACCATCGGCACCATCCTCAAGGAAAACGGCTATGCCACGTCGTGGTTCGGCAAGAATCACAATACGCCCGGCCTTTCAATACAGCGTCGCCGGGCCCATTCGACCAATGGCCATCGGGGATGGGCTTCGAGTATTTCTATGGCTTCATGGGCGGCGAGACCGACCAGTGGACGCCCTACCTGTTCCGCGATCACACGCAGATCTTTCCGTGGATCGGCAGGTCCGACTACAACCTCACCACCGATCATGGCCGACGAGGCGATCAAGCACATGCGCGACCTGAACGCGGCCGCGCCCGACAAGCCGTTCTTCGTCTATTACGTGCCCGGCGGCACCCACTCGCCGCACCAGCCGAAGAAAGAGTGGATCGAGAAATTCAAAGGCAAGTTCGACATGGGCTATGAAAAGCTGCGCGAGCAGATCTTCGCCAACCAGAAGCGGCTCGGCGTGATCCCGGCGAATACCCAGCTCACGCCGTGGCCGGCGGAGATGCCGAAGTGGGAATCGCTTTCACTGCATCCAGAAGAAGCTCCTTGCGCGCCAGGCGGAGGTCTTTGCCGGCTACGCCGCCTATACCGACTACGAGATCGGCCGCGTCATCCAGGCGGTCGAGGACATGGGCAAGCTCGACAACACGCTGATCATCTACATCGTGCGGCGACAACGGCACCAGCGCCGAAGGCACGCTGTACGGCACGCCGAATCAGCTGACCGCCTACAACGGCATCCTGAACGCTGCCCGAGGCCGAGCAGATGCTGTATTACGAATCCTGGGGCTCGGACAAGACCTACCCGCACATGGCGGTGCGATGGTCGTGGGCGTTCGATACGCCGTTCAAATGGACCAAGCAGGTGGCGTCGCACTTCGGCGGCACGCGGCAGGGCCTGGCCATCTCGTGGCCCGGCCACATCAAGGACGTCGGGCGGCATCCGCACGCAGTTCCACCATGTCATCGACATCGTGCCGACGATCCTCGAGGCCACCGGCATCCCGGCACCCGACCACGGTCGACGGCATCACGCAACGACCGATCGAAGGCGTGAGCATGGCCTACACGTTCGACGAGGCGAATGCCAAGGCGCCGTCGAAGCGCGACACGCAATATTTCGAGATGGCCGGCAACCGCGCGATCTACCACGACGGCTGGATTGCCAACACGACGCCGTTCGCGCCGCCGTGGGACCTGGCCACCGGCAAGCTGCCCGACGTCGTCGATGGCTACAAGTGGGAGCTCTACAACATCACCGAAGACTTCTCGCAGAACAACGACCTCGCCGCGAAGAATGCCCGAGAAGCTGAAGGAAATGCAGGCGCTGTTCCTGACGCGAGGCGGCGAAATACAACGTCTTGCCGCTGGACAACACGGCCTTCTCGCGCCTGCTCACGCCGCGACCGAGCGCGGTCGCCGGGCGCACGGTGTTCACCTACAGCGGGCGGAATGCCGGGATCCCGCTCGGCAATGCGCCCAGCATTCTGGACCGGGACTACACGATCACCGCCGAAATGACCATTCCCAAAGCCGGTGCGGAAGGGATGATCGCGACGTTGGGCGGCACGCTTCGGCGGCTACGGCCTCTACCTGCTCAAAGGGCAAGCCGGTGTTCGTCTACAACCTGCTCAATCTGAAGCGGTACCGCTGGGAAGGCGGCGTCGGTGGAGCCGACTGGCTCGGCGATTCGCTCAAGCCGGGCAAGCACACGATCGTGTTCGACTTCAAGTACGACGGCCCCGGACCCGGCAAGGGCGGCACCGGCGTGCTCTCGGTCGATGGCAAGCAGCTTGGCCAAACAGACGATCCCGCACACGATTCCGCTGCTGATGGCCATCGACGAAACCTTCGACATCGGAATCGACACGCGCACGCCGGTGGACGACAGCTACAAGCTGCCGTTCCGCTTCACCGGCACGATCGACAAGCTGACCTACCAGCTCGGCCGGAACAGATGACGGCCGAGGAGCGCGCGACGATGCAGAAGGCACTCGCCAGCGCGCGCGACTAGAGGATCGTTCCCGATATGCTGAAGAAAATCCTCGCCTTCGCTTCGATCGTGGAAATCAGCACGGGACTCGCGCTGATGATCGATCCGCGCTTCGTCGTGTCGTTGCTGGTGGGGCCGAACACGCCGGTCGAGGAAATTCCGATGGGCCGGTTGCCCGGCATCGCGATTCTCGCGTTGGGATTGGCGTGCTGGCCGAGCGCCGGGCATGCCGACAACGGTTCATCGGCATTCCGCGGCGATGCTGGTCTACAACGTGCTGATTGCGCTCTTCCTCGTTTATCTGTTCAAGGTCGGACACCTCGGTGGCGTGCTGTTGTGGCCGGGCGTCGCGCTGCACGCCGTCGTGGCGCTGCTGCTGGTCTGGACGTGGCGTACGGATCGACACGTTGGGTCACCGGCATGAAGGCGGCTTTGGCACGCATTGCGCAGGTCCTCGGTTTCGCACTGATACCGACCTGGTTTGGCACTGCAGGCGCCCAGGGGACAGCGCCGACAACAGACCATGTCCCGACAGTTGCCGCAAAGGTGTCCACCAATGTGCTGAAAGGCACCTGGATTCGTCCCGACGGCGGCTATACGATCGCGATAAAGAGCGTCAATCCGAATGGGCAGCTCGAGGCGATGTATTTCAATCCGAATCAACTCCCCTTTGCCAAGGCTCAGGCATCATTGGATGGCGCAACGCTGCGCGCATACTTCGAGTTGCAGGCTGGCGGCTACTCGGGGTCAACGTACGAACTCACCTACGATGCCGCAAGCGACCGGCTCAAGGGAATCTACTATCAGGCCGTCGCGAAGCAGAAATTCGAGGTCTACTTTGTGCGCAAGTGATCATCGACTTCAAGTGCCTGTGCTCGCTTGACGATTCCGTTTGAAGCAGCATGGCGCCGCAGAAACATTTTTCCACCGCAGTCGTCTTGAGGAGCAAACCATGAACAAGCGAATCCCCGCAGTTATCGTTGCATCGGCGTTGTGCGTCGCCGGTATCGCCGGCGGCCAGGAAATGATCCTGAACATGGTCGCCAACAAAGTCATCCAGAAATATCAGAGCGCATCGTGCGAACAGTTGTGGCAGCAGAAGGGGCAACCCAAGTCACCCGAGGAGGAGAAGGCCGTGAATTTCCTGCGCGGCAATCCGCAGGCACGGACGGATTTCCTGAACAAGATTGCTCCGCCGATCGTCAACAAAATGTTCGAATGCGGAATGATCCCGTAATCGATTGCAGAACGTTTTTTTCGCTTCGGTTGAACCACGGGAGATGTGATGATGGGATACAAGTTCTTCGGACGTGCCCTGCTGCTGGCTGCAGGCATGATGCTTGCGGCAGGTGCAAGCGCGCAATCGGCGCAGCCAGCGCCAAAGGCATCGAACGCCCCCAAGGCGACGAAAAAGCCCGCGGCGCCGGCAGTACAAATGGGGCTGGAGCCCAAGGCCATCGACATTCTCAAGGCGGCGAGCGCCCGCCTTGCTGCCGCCAGGTCGATGGCCTTCACGGCGGTGGTTTCCTACGAGAGTCCGAGCCGCCTGGGACCGCCGCTGATCTATTCCTCCAAGTCGGAAGTCACATTGCAGCGGCCGAATAAACTCAGGGTCATTACGCTGGGTGACGGCCCGGCGACCGAGTTCTACTTCGACGGCAAGACGATGATGGCGTTCTCGCCCGCGGAGAATCTGGTTGCGGTCGCCGACGCGCCCGCGACCATCGACGCCGCGCTGCAAGCCGCGTTTGACACCGCAGCGATCTACTTCCCGTTCACTGACGTGATGGTTGCCGATCCCTGGAAGGACATCGCCGACGGATTGAAGATCGCGTTCTACATCGGTCAGTCGATCGTCGTCGGCGATACGACGACGGACATGGTCGCCTACGTGACCGGGGACGTATTCGTGCAGGCCTGGATTGGCGCGGAGGACAAACTTCCACGCCGTATTTACGCCGTGTATCTCAATGATCGCGCACGGTTGCGCCATGTCCTGCAGCTTTCCAACTGGGCGCTCGACGCTGCCGTTCCCGCGGACGCCTTCGCTTCGGCCAAGGCGGAAAGCGCGGCACGAATGCCGTTTGCCCGCCCCGACACGAAGAACGCACCAGGCATGAAGCCGCCACCGAAGGCCAAGCCCACCAAGGCGCCACCAGCGAAGACTCAATGAGGAGCACATCATGATGAAGATCGTTATCAGTCTGGCGAGTCTGTTGATCCCGATACTTGCGGTGAGTCCAGCCGCCGCTTGGTCGCATGCGAATGCCCATGGCGGCAGCTCATACGGCGCTAACGGTTCGTTCCATCACACCAACGCAGAGGGCGGTGGCGAGACGCACGTTGCTGGCGCAGGCACGACCGGCCATACCGCTGCTGGCGGCACCGCCTACCACCAGGAAGGATCCGGTGAAACGCACGCAACCGGCGCGGATGGCGGGACGGCGACTCACTACCAGGGGTACGGCACGGCGGGTGTGAGCTCCACCGGCCAGGCGGCATACCATCCCGAGGGGTCCAACACGACCTACACCACCGCCAATGGCGGAACGGCGTACCACAGCCCGTATTACGGCGCGGCGTACCCTGCCTATCATCCGCCGACCACCGTGAACGTTTACGGTTCAGGCTGCTACAACTGCGGCGGCTGGAACACTGCTGGGGCCGCGGCAGCGGGCGCCGTCGTTGGCATGGCAGCGGGTGCAGCGGTGGCCTCGGCCAATACCGCGGCGGCGACTTCGAATGCTTATGCAGCGGGCGCGGCCACTGCCAACGCCAACACGGCCAATGCGTATAACGCCGGCGTAGTGGCCGGCGCCACCGGCGCCGCTACCGTTGTCGCAACGCCTCCTCCCGTCGCCAGTGCGACATTTGCGATGGGCGGCATTTACGCGGCGCTTCCGGCCGGCTCCATATCGATCCCCAAGAACGGCACCACGTATTACCTGAATGGCAATACCTGGTTCCAGCCATCGTTCGGCGCCAACGGCGTCTACTACCGGGTAGTACCTACGCCATGAGGCGCAACGCCTTCCGTTCGCGCTCTCCAGTGCGGTACCGTCGGAGAAACCATGAGCAAATTTGCCAAGACCATCAAGCATGAATTCGCCGAACTGATTCCACCGACCCTCTATTTTTTTGTCATTCTCCACATTGTCGCGCTCATCCGGGCGCTGATGACCCGCAATACCGGCATCGATCTATCGACCACGACATCGGTCACGGTGGCCGCCCTGATCCTCGGCAAGGCGGTGCTGCTGGCGAACCACATGCCGTTCATCAACCGCTATCCCGAAGAGCCACTGATCTGGAACGTCTGCTGGAAGACATTACTGTATTTTCTGGTTGCGCTGTTCATCCACTATCTGGAGCACTTGTACGATTTCTGGAAAGTTGCGCCTGGATTTATGGAGGCCAACCAGAAGTTGCTTGCAGAGATCGTCTGGCCGCACTTCTGGGCCATCCAGATCCTGCTGGGGGTGCTGATATTCCTGTATTGCGTCGTCAGCGAACTTTCGCGCGTCATCGGGCCGGACAAGCTAAGGAAGATATTCTTCGGACCGCTCCCAAAGAATCTGGCGTCGCCGTGACGCCTCGGACTGCCTGGTGGTCAATGACAAACCTGATTCTGCCGATCGATTTCGCACGATGACTATGTGCAGGTGCCGACGTTTCGATGGGTGGCGTCCGTTCGTTGCCGCAATGGCTGTTTCAATATTGCTGGCCGCCTGCGCCGCCCAGGTGACTCGACCGCCAGTCGTCGAAGAACAGCGCCCCGCAGGATTCCCCGACGGCTATTACCAGCAGTTGTCGCAGCGTGGTGGCGACGTGCTGCGGATAGATCCGTCCTTGTCCCTGGTCGTGATCGAAGTCAGACGGGCCGGATCGCTTGCGAACCTGGGACACGATCATGTCGTCGCGAGCCACGACGTACGCGGCTATGTCGCCCCGACGGAAGCCAGGGCCGATTTCTACCTGCGCCTCGACCAGTTGGTCGTCGACGAGCCTGATTTGCGCGCCGAGGCGGCGTTCGACACCCAGCCCACCCCGTCGGCGATCGCCGGTACGCGCGAGAACATGTTGCGGAAGCTCGATGCCGAGCAGCACCCGTATGCAGTGATATCCGTGGAACGCGTCATCGTCGACGCGGCCGGCACGCAACTGCATGTCTCCATCGCGCTCAACGGCGTCACCCGCGCCATGCAAATTCCCGTAAAGATCGAGAAAGCCGCAGACGGATTGACCGTGACTGGCCGTGTCGCGGTCACGCAGACTGAATTCGGGATCACGCCATTTTCAATTCTCGGTGGCGCCCTTCAGGTGCAGGATCAGGTGGACATCCGGTTCGCAATCCGTGCCCGCAGCATGCCGCACTAGCATCGTCGCTTCGATATCAATCCGGCTGGATCTTCGCGTCGCGGACGACCTTCGCCCAGCGGTCGAGATCGGTGCGCGTGAGGTCCGCGAGTTGCTCGGGTGTACCGCCGGTGGGCACCAATCCTTGTTTCTGCAACGTCTCCGCGACTTCGGAAGATCTCAGCAGCGCATTCAACGTGCTATTGAGCCTGGCGACGATCGCCGCCGAAGTGCGCGCCGGGACGTAAAGTCCGTACCAGATGTCCGTATCGATGTCGCGCAAGCCTGTCGCTTCTGCCAGCGACGGTACATCGGGCGTCACGGCGGAACGCTGCGTACCGCCGGCGGCGAGCATGTTCAGCTTGCCGGCAGCCACCAGCGGCAGTGCCACATGCACTGGCAGGAACATCGCATTGATCTGCCCGCCCAGCAGGTCCTGCGTGGCGCCCGCCGTGCCCTTGTAGGGAACGTGCAGCAGATCGATGCCGGTCTTCGACTTGAACAGTTCCATGGACAGGTGATGCGGAGTGCCGTTGCCCGGCGATGCGTAGGTCATCGCGCCGGGGCTTTGCCTGGCGAGCGCGATGAACTCCTTGACGGTTTTCGCTTTTACCGCCGGATTGACGACCAACGCGAGTTGCCCGATCGCCAGCGGCGCCACTGGCGCAAAGTCCTTGATCGGGTCGTACGGGATCGAGACGAACAGGCCGCGGTTCTGCACGATCGTGGCTGCCGTCATGAGCAGCGTATAGCCATCGGGGGGCGACTTCGCCACGAATTCGGTACCGATGTTTCCGCTTGCGCCGGGCTTGTTTTCAATCACCACGGCCACCTTCCAATCGTCACCCATTTTCTGGCCAAGCGTACGCGCAAGAATATCGATGCCGGTGCCGGGCGTGAATGGCACGACGATCCTGACCGCTCTGGCCGGATACGTTTCCTGCGCGCGCGCCGGAATGCTGGAAAACAATATCGTCATCGCGATGACGAACGCGCCTGAAATCACTGAGCCGTGCCTGAACATGCACCCCTCCCGTTCAATATTCGGCGAGTCGCTGTCCATCAACGACTCAATGAGTCGCGGTCGTATTGCGCGACGCGTTTGTAGCTCTCGGAAATCGAACGCAACTCGGCGTCGCTGATGACGTCTTCGATGCGCGTGAAAGGCTTGTCACCGGTACGCAGGTACACTTCGCGAATAATGGCATCGGGCGGGCTCGCGCGGTTCGCGAAAACAACGTTGGTCGTCGCCGGGAGCCGTTCCGCCTCGTAAGCCGCGAGTGCCGCAATCGGATCGTCGGGCTGCGATGCCAAGGCGTCGGCGAGAATTCTGGCGTCGAGGATGGCCTGCCCCGCGCCATTCGACCCGCGCGGCAGCATGGGATGCGCGGCATCGCCCAGCAGGGTGACGCGGCCGTCAGTCCACCAGGGCAAGGGATCCTGGTCGATCATCGGAAATTCGAGAATCGGTTCGGTCGCACGGATCATCGCCGGCACGTCCAGCCAATCGAAATGCCAGTCGGCGTAGGCGGTGATGAAGTCATCGATGTTGCCGGGCCGGTTCCAGTCGCGCTTGTCACGATGCTTCGGCGTTTCGATCTCGGCGACCCAATTGACGAGTTGCCTGCCCTGGGCATCGATGTTGTTGCGGATCGGATAGATCACCATCTTGCCGTTGGCCAGCCAACCCGCCCGAACCATGCTGGCATTCGAAAGAAACGGCGTCCATGCCGTCACGCCTCGCCACATGTTGACGCCGGAGTAGCGCGGCTCACCTTCATTCGGATGCAGCTGCCTGCGTATGACCGAATGCAGCCCATCGCAACCGATAGCCACGTCGGCGCGTTGCGAAGGTCGCTCCGCGCCGGTTGTGGCATCAGTGAAGTGAACGTTGACGCCTTCAAGGTCCTGATCAAAATTGACGCACTTCCATCCCAGATGGATTCGGTCCGCTCCAAGTCGCTGCACGCACGCATTCAGCAGCACAAGTTGCAAGTCCCCGCGATGAATCGAGAATTGCGGTGTGGCGTAGCCAGCATGACGACCCAGGGATTCGCGGTAGATCAGCTGCCCGAATCGATTGTAAAAGACCGCCTCCCGGGTTTCGACGCCCACCCGCGACAGCTCGTGTTCCAGGCCCAGCCTGCAAAGCTCCTTGCTTGCGTGCGGCAATACATTGATGCCGGCCCCAAGCGGTGCGATCTCAAGTGCCGATTCGAACACGCGGGCGCGTATACCTGCACGCTGCAAGGTCAGCGCAAGCGTGAGGCCACCGATGCCTGCGCCGACGATGATCACTTCCATGAGCCTCAACTCCTTGCCAAAGCACCTTTGCAGCGCCGGCACCAGTGCCCGCACGCCAAGTCGATCGATGTAGTCTGTCCTGGCCCATTCTCGTGCACGCGGCGCCGTGCTGTCCACCCGTCGGGTCCGTCGACGGGTTGTATACTTTGATTGCAGCCTCTGCGTTGTCGATCGTCAGGATTCGACTCCAGCCACCTCGACCTTGCGAGAATCGACGCAAGTCAACTACCATTGGGAATGACGGAAAAGGCAACAGTGGCGATGCCGTGCGGATTGCCCGCCACGATCATCTGATGCACGGCATCGGAGTTCTGCCTTGACTGCTCTCCTGGAATCCGCGACGGTTGCCTGCCCGGAATGCGATCTGCTGCAACGAATTCCGCCGCTTGAGTCCGGCGGCAAGGCACTCTGCACGCGTTGTGGTTGCCTGCTCGCGAAACAGCCGGCGGGCCCGCGCGACCTCCCGCTGGCACTGACCGTCACCGCCGCGATCGTCTATGTGATCGCCAATGCGTGGCCCTTGATGGACCTGTCGGCGGTGGGCCGCGATGCGAGCACGACCATTGCCGGAGGCGCGTACCAGATGTGGATGGACGGTCAGGAGATCATCGCCGTCCTGATCGCCTTTTGCGCAGTGATCGCTCCAGGTGCCTATCTACTGCTCATGCTCACTTTGCAGCTTGCGGCACGGCTCACGCCCCCGCCGCATTGGGTTGCCGAGATGTTGCGCTGGGCCCACCACTTCCAGATGTGGTCGATGCTCGAAGTCATGATGCTCGGCATTCTCGTCGCATTGATCAAGATCGCCGAGCTCGCTACAGTGCATGCCGGAATCGCCATGTATGCCGTCGGCGCGCTGATGCTGCTCTTTCCCGGGATCATGGCGACCTTCGATGCCCGGGAACTCTGGCGCAGTGTCCCGTGGGTCCACGAGCCAGTGCCAAATCGGTCGCCCACGGGCGGCCACGTCACGGAGCCTGGTCAATGAATACGAGCGCCGTGACCGGCGCACAAGTCGGGTTCCTTTCGTGCGAGGCCTGTCAACTGCTGTCGCGGCCCGCCAGCACGACCGAGCCGGGCTTCTGCCCGCGCTGTGGCGAAAAGCTCGAATTCCGCCACCACCATTCGATCCAGACCACCTGGGCGCTGATCATTGCGGCGTCGGTCTGTTACATCCCTGCGAACGCCTTGCCGGTCATGAACACGACGTCGTTCGGTACCACCGAGGGGGACACGATCCTTGGCGGGGTGGCGTTCCTCTATTCGTCGGGATCGTGGCCGCTGGCGCTCATCGTACTGATCGCGAGCGTGATGATTCCACTCGGGAAGCTGGCGGCCCTCGCGTACCTCCTGATCACGGTCCAGCGCGGCTCCGTCACCAGCAACCGCGAACGCACGCGGCTCTACCGCATCGTGGAATTCATCGGTCGCTGGTCGATGCTCGATGTATTTGTCGCCACCTTTACCGTTGCCCTGGTGCAACTGCAACCGCTGATGTCCGTGGCGCCCGGCGCCGGGGTACTATTCTTCGCGGCCGTGGTGGTCCTGACCATGCTCGCGGCCGAAACCTTCGACCCCCGTCTGATCTGGGACGCCACCAACCCGCACCAGGCTAGCAATGGCTAACGAAATCATTCCGGACGAGCTGCCAGAGGCCACCGTCGTACGCAAGAAGCGCCTGCGGATGTCGATCATCTGGTTGATTCCGCTGCTCGCCGCAGCGGTGGCCATCGGCATCGCCGTTCAGCGCGTCCGGAGCGAGGGCCCCACCATCACCATCGCCTTCAAGGAAGGCAACGGCATCGAACCTGGCAAGACGTTCATCAATTACAAGGATGTGCGGATCGGCGTGGTGACCGCCATGGAGCTTTCCGAGGATTTCACCATCGTGCTGGTCAAGGCGAAGATCGCCAAGCACGCCGCCGGCCTGATGGTCGAGGATGCCAAGTTCTGGGTCGTCGAGCCGCGTATTTCGCTGTCCGGCGTGTCGGGGCTCAACACGCTGTTGTCAGGCAACTACATCGAACTCCAGCCCGGCAAATCGATCGAGCCGCAAACCATTTTCGCCGGGCTCGACGCGCCGCCATCGATCACCGACGACCCCGGTCGGCGCTTCGTGCTCAAGGCCTTCACTCTGGGATCGTTGGGTGTCGGTACGCCGGTCTATTACCGGCGCATCCAGGTGGGCCGCGTGGCAGCCTACAACCTTGCCGCCGGCGGCAAGTCGGTCGACGTCACGGTATTCGTCAACGCCCCGTACGACAAATTCGTCACGACCGAGACGCGCTTCTGGTCCGCAAGCGGGATCAATGTCTCGTACGGCGCGGACGGCCTGGAAATCCACACGGAGTCGCTCGCCGCGCTCATTGCCGGCGGCGTTGCCTTCGACACACCCGATTTCGCTCCTGCTGGCGTTGCAGCTGCCGAGAATGCCTCGTTCTCGCTTTATCGCGACCGCACCACTGCGATGAAGCAGCCGGATCCTGTCGAACGACGCTACGTGCTCCATTTCAACGAGTCAGTCCGCGGCCTGTCGGTCGGGGCGCCGGTGACGTTGTACGGATTGCAGGTTGGCGAGGTCACCAACGTCGGTCTGACGTTCGATCCCGTCACGCTGGTCTTTCGTCCTCGAGTGCTAATCACGTTCTTTCCCGAACGGCTCATCGGCCAGATGTCCGGGCAGAAACAAGCCAGCACCACCAAGACCATGACAGAGATGACTCCCGAAACACGCCTGCGCATTATGCGTCGCATCGTCGAGGAGCGGGGATTGCGGGCGCAACTGAAGACCGGCAGTTACCTCACCGGCGAGTTGTACGTCGCATTCGAGTATTTTCCGAGTGCACCGAAGGCGAAAATCGACTGGACGAAGGATCCGCTGGAGCTGCCCGTGGTCCCGGGCGGCCTCGCCACCCTGGAGGCGAAGCTCAGCAGCATCCTCACGAAGATCGACGGCATGCCGCTCGACGCCATCAGCGGCGACGTCAGGAGCGCCATTGCGACGCTCAACCAGACCCTGAAGGACGCGGGCACGCTGGTGAACAGTGTCAACGCGCAGTTGGTGCCTGAGGGAACCAAGACCCTTGCCGATTTGCGCCAGGCGATCGCCTCCGCCGATCGGACCCTCAAGAATGCGGACACGACGCTGTTCAGCAAGGACTCCCCCGCGCCGCAGGACCTGCGCGATACGCTGCAGGAAATAACGCGTGCAGCGCGATCGGTACGTGTGCTCGTCGACTACCTTGAACGTCACCCCGAGATATTGCTCCGGGGCAAAACAGCGGAGAAACCCTGATGCTTCGCCTTGCGCCCATCGTAACGCTTAGCATCGTTGCCGCCTTTGTCGCAGCGTGCGCGTCGTCACCGCCGTCGCATTTCTATACGTTGAGTCGAACGGCGACGCCCAGCGCGGCGACATCGAACCTGAGCGTGGCGGTAGGCCCCGTGTCGATCCCGGCCATTGTCGATCTTCCCCAGATCGTCGTGAGCACGGGTCCGAATCAGGTAACGCTGAACGAATACGAGCGCTGGGCGTCGCCCCTGCAGAACAACATATCGCGGGTGGTGGCCGAAGACCTCGTCGCGATCCTGGGGACCCCGCGCGTGTCGCTGTTCCAGCAGTCGCTGAACGCCGCCGCCGATTACCACGTGGCGATCGAGGTGCAAAGCTTCGAGTCGGCACCAGGCGAAGCTGCGACGCTCAATGCGGTCTGGATCGTGCGCCGTACCAAGGACGGCAAGGCGGAGACCGGCCGCACCACCGTTCGCGAACCACCTGCCGACAAGAGCTACGAGGCGCTCGCCGCCGCCCACAGCCGTGCGCTGGCGCAAATGAGCAAGGACATTGCGGACGCGATACGAGTGCTTGACCGCGGTGCACGGTAACGGAGATGGCCACTCGCATTCATAATCGAATCATGTGGGTCCGGACGGTTGCGTTTCTGCGGCTCGCGCTCCTTGCGCTCGGCAGCGTGTTCTGGGCGGGTATGGCCCACGCGGGGATCATCGAGATCGCACTCGATCACTATTTCGTGAGTGTCGAAAAACCCCGCGCGAATTACTTCGATGGCAAATTGCTCACCGCCGACGATTTGGATCAAGAGCAGTCGTACAAGGGCTCTGGCAAGCGCTATCTCCCTCCAACCGACCTGCCGTTGACCGAGGTGCTGCAGGCGGAAGGATTCGCGAGCGTCGTGCTCCTGTTGCAAGAACAGATCGTCTCGGCCAACTACTTCTCAGCCGCCAATCCCGACAACCGCTTCGGCGACAACTTCATCGTGCTGGATCCGCAGCACGGCACATGGCGCGGGCGACTGTTTGTCGAAGAACTTGGCGACATCAGGCAGGGCGTCTATGACGAATTGTCCGGATCCTATCGAGGTTTTGCCGCGAGTACCCGAACCCAGTCCGCTGCTGCTGACGCTACTCGCGATCGGTGGCATGGGTCTTTTGCGCACCAGACGAACCGTCTGAGCTGCGCCAGGCTTGGAATCGGAATACAAACACAGCTAAAACTGTTTCACCGTATGCACTCAACATCAACCGTCTGCCGGTTGATTTTCCGTTGGCGACGAGGCGGCTGGAAACTCTGCTTCCCGCGAAAAGGTACTCAAGCACGCAGACGCGGCGACGCCCACATTTCAATGCATAATGTTGCACGACGATGCATAATGTGCTCGCCGGTGCACCCTGCTAACATTGAGGTTGGCGCAGTAATGTAGGAACCTTTTGGTGATCGACTGTGCCTCAGTTGGACGGTCATCAGAAATATACGCAATGCTCCTGGCAAGATCGTGAAGAACCCGATCCGCCTTTTTTGCGTTGCGGCCCGCTGCCATCGTCCCGAATGCAGGGTCATCTGAATAGCACGCTGGGAGGCAAGTTTGAACAAAAAGCCTTTTATCATCCTTGGGTCGTTGATTGTGGTGGGCGTAGTCATCGCGGGAGTGCTATATGTCACTTTCCCGGTACAGATGACGACCTACGGCGGCATGGGCCTGAACTTTCTGAAGTCGTTCAACGCGCCTGCCGGCACGCTTAGCGTCGAAACGAATCCTGCCTACAAACCTCCGGTCGCGGTGGTGCCTTCGCCGCCGCTGGCCGATGCCGCATGGCCGAACGCGGCGGCTGGGGACTGGCCGAGTTACAACAGAACGCCGTCGTCGCAGCGTTACTCGCCGCTGGACCAGATCAATGCGAAGAACGTCGCCAATCTCAAGGTCTTGTGCACGTACGACCTGCACACGATCACGGCGTTCGAATCCGGATTGATCATGGTGGACAATGCCTTGATCGGGACGACCGAGTTCGAAATTTTCTCGATCAATCCCGCAACTTGTGCCGAGAACTGGCGAACGAAGGTGAATTCCGTCGGGTCACTTTTGCCTGCCAACCGCGGTGCAGCCTACATGGACGGCATGCTGTTTCGCGGTACGCAGGACGGTCGGGTGCTGGCCTTCGATTTCAAGACCGGCAAGCAATTGTGGGACACGACCATCGCCGACCCGAAGCACGGCGAGTCGGTGCCGTCGGCGCCGATTGCCTGGGACGGTCTGGTCTACGTCGGCAATGCGGGCGGAGACTTCAAGGGCGGGAAAGGGCACGTCTTCGCGCTCGAGGGAAAGACCGGAAAAATCGTCTGGGAATTTTTTCTGGCGCCGAAGGTTGAGGGCGACGTGGTGCGCGGACCCTTGGGCAAGACGCCTCTCGACGGGTCGACCTGGAACAATGCGCCGGGCGTACCCATCAGCGGCGCCGGGACTTGGACGTCGTACACGCTCGACATCAAGAACGGGTTGCTCTACGTCCCGGGAGGGAATCCGGCGCCCGACTTCGCCTCGGGAGCACGCGAGGGAATCAATCTCTACAGCGATTCAGTCGTGGTACTCGACGCGAAGACGGGAGACTTCAAGAACAATTTCAAGGTGGTGGCGAAGGACTGGCACGACTACGATGTGTCCAACCCTCCCATCCTTCTGCAAACGATGGGCGGCAAGCAGCTCATGTCGGTTTCGCCGAAAGATGGTCACCTGCGTGGTTACGATCTCGCCACCAACAACCTGCTCTACCGCGTGCCGGTAACCACGATCGAGAATGATGGCCAGGATTTCGCCGTCGGTCAAAACGTGCATTTCTGCCCCGGCCCAGTGGGGGGCAACGAATGGAATACCCCAGGCTACGATCCGACCACGAATCTCATTGTGACCGGCACCGTCGACTGGTGCGATACGGTGAGAATCGCGGATGACAAAAAACTTGCGGAGGTGCCGGTCGGACAGCCCTTTACGGGGATCGCGTACCTGAACCCCATCAACATGTTCGGCAAGGAAGCGGCGACCGACGGTCACTGGGCAGGATGGGTGTACGCCACCGACGCCGACAGCGGGGTCTGGAAGTGGCGCGCGAAAACCAACTACCCCATCGTCGCTGCAATCACTCCGACAGCCGGCGGGGTGGTTTTTTTCGGCGACCTTGGCGGCAACTTATATGCGCTCGATGCCTCCACCGGCCAGAAGCTTTGGGGTCAGGTGCTTGGCACCGGCGGTGCCATCGGCGGCGGAATCATCAGCTATAGCGTCGGCGGCGCGCAAAGAGTTGCCGTGGCCCACGGTTTCACGATGGTGGCGTGGCCGACGAAGCCCGTGACAGCCAAAGTCGTGATCCTGGGCCTGGACAGCGCTCCCACGAAATAATGACGGGTCAAGCACACCGGCCCACATCTTCGCCGATCTATCGATATGCGTAGCAAATAGGCTTTCCGCCGGCAAAACGCAACGGTCGCCCTGTCATGGAACTCGATCCGGTCTTCCTGTCGCGCCTTCAGTTTGCGTTCGTCATCAGTTTTCACATCATCTTTCCGGCGTTCACGATCGGGCTCGGCGCATGGCTCGCGACCCTCGAGGGCGCCCGCCTTGTCACAGACAATCCCATCTATCGCCGCGTCTTCGATTTCTGGCTCAAGATCTTCGCCCTGTCGTTTGGAATGGGTGTGGTGACGGGTGTGGTCATGGCATTCCAGTTCGGTACCAACTGGGGCGTGCTGGCTGAAAAGACGGGCTCGATCCAGGGTCCGCTGCTTGGCTACGAATCGTTCACGGCGTTCATGCTCGAGGCGAGTTTTTTCGGCGTCATGCTGCTCGGACGCAACCGGGTGTCGCCACGCTTCTATTTCTTCGCGTGTTGCATGGTCTCGCTCGGAACGATGTTCTCGTCTTTCTGGATTCTCGCCAACAACAGCTGGATGCAGGTGCCCGTCGGGCACACCATCGTCAACGGCAAGATCATTCCCTCGGACTGGTGGGCGATCGTCACGGGTCCGGTGATGATGGTGCGCTGGCCGCACATGCTGCTTGCTGCGTTCCTCACCACCGGCATGTGCGTGGCGGCGACCGGCGCCTGGTACACACTGCGCGACATTCATCGAGCCGAAGCGCGCGTGATGCTGCATTGGGGGCTGGCGTTCGTCGCCGTCGTCATCCCGGTACAACTCTTCTTTGGCCACCTTACCGGGCTGTACGTGCTCAAGCATCAGCCGGCGAAATTCGCGGCGATCGAAGCCCGATGGAAGAACGAGCAGCCAGCGTCGGAGGTATTGATCGGAATTCCCGATTCGAAAGCGGAAAAGAACCTGTTCGCCATTTCCATTCCGAAACTGGGCAGCATGATCGCGTCGGGTAACTGGACGTCGGCCGAGGTCGGGCTGGAATCATTCCCGCGCGAAGACCGGCCGCCGGTGGTGATTCCGTTCTTCGGTTTCCGCATCATGGTCGGGATGGGATTGATCATGCTGGGGATCTCGTGGCTGGGGAACTTTCTGCGGATGCGCGGCAAGCTCGAGACAACGCGCTGGTATCTCTGGGGGACGTTTCTCGCCTTTCCCACCGGCTTCGTCGCCATCCTGACCGGGTGGTACACGGCTGAAGTGGGGCGTCAGCCCTGGGTCGTGTACGGCGTGCTGCGCACCAAGGATGCGGTGACGCCTTCGCTTACCACCGGCGACGTACTTTTTTCGCTGATCGGCTACGTGCTGGTCTACGCCGTATTCATCGCGTTCGGGACGTACTACATCTACAAACTACTGCGACGAGGGCCCCACCGTGGCAGCAGTGCCCATCCCGAACGCTACACCGAGTCGCCCAATGGCTTTCGCGGATGACGCCGCGAGCGCTACGGGTAGCAACGTTTCGGGCAGACGCTAGCGATGGAAGCGACCAATCTCGCCATCTTCTGGGCCAGCGTCATCGCTGTGTCGATCATCATCTACGTCATCCTGGACGGGTTCGATCTCGGCGTGGGAGTCCTGTTCTCGTTCACGCGCGATGAGACCAGTCGGGTGCAGATGCTCAACACTATCGCACCGTTCTGGGACGGCAACGAAACGTGGCTGGTGATCATCGGCGCAAGTCTGTTTGCGGCGTTCCCGTCGGTCTATGCGGTGTTCCTCGGCGCGTTCTACCTGCCGGTCCTGCTGATGCTTTTCGGCCTGATCTTCCGCGGCATCGCCTTCGAGTTTCGCCAGCGCACGGAACGCACGCAATGGCTCTGGAACTGGGGGTTCTCCATCGGATCGACCGTGGTCGCGTTCGTCCAAGGGGCCGCGATCGGCGCGATGATGAGGGGAATCCCGGTCGCCAACGGCCAGTTTGCCGGCCACACATGGGACTGGGTCCATCCGTTCCCGATCCTCACCGGGGTTGGCTTGATCCTGGGTTACGCGTTACTTGGGGCTGGCTGGATCGTGTACAAGAGCGAAGGGACGCTTCGGGATTGGGCGTACGCGCGCATACCGTGGCTGGTGGTGGCCGTGTTCGTCGTACTGGGACTTGCGTTCGCTGCTGCCGTGACACTCGATACGGGTGCCATCGCGCAAAGCAATCTGCGCGCGCGCAACTGGGGTCTCGCGTTCCCGGTCATTGGCGTCGTTGCGCTGATCGGCGTCATTGTTGGCGCACGTTTGCGACTCGACGGCGTCCCCTTCTTCCTGACAACACTGTTTTTCATTGCGGCCTACTTGACACTCGGCGTGATGTTCTGGCCCTACATGGTCCCGTATTCGGTCACCGTGAGCAGTGCCGCGGCGCCGGACGCATCGCTGGGCTTCTTCTTCTTTGGTGGTGTGATCGTGCTGCCCATGATTCTGATTTATACGATGGGCGTCTATCGCGTGTTCGGCGGCAAGCGTCACCGCGGTTACAACTGATTTAATTGCATACTCTAGCCACTTCGCACAGAGCCGACATGCCGACAGACTCCCAGAAGGTGTCCGCCGAAGTCGCCCGTTAACCTGCCTGTGATGAACACGCTGATGGCTGCGGACCGCACCTTGATGTCGTGGACGCGGACATCGCTTTCGTTATTGAGTTTTGGGTTCACGATTTTCAAGATCCTCCAGGCATTTCAGGAAGAAGGTAAGCTCGTCAGGAGCGATGTTCCACGCGATGCCGGGCTTTTTCTGACGGCGATGGGAACGCTCGCGATGGTGATGGGCACCCTCGAATACTGGCAGACGCTCAGGGTGCTCAATCAGCGGCAAATTTTCAGCCGCCCGCGCTCCCCTCTGATCATGGCAATCATCATGTCGATCTCGGGCGTTGTGCTGTTCGTGAGCATCCTCTGGAAACTGCTGTGACCCTGTTGTCGCGCACTGTCAAACTGGCTTCGGCGGGCGGATCGCGCTCATGCCCGGATGAAGGTCGATCGAGTCTTCGCAATGGATGACATGTGGACACGCGTCGGCGAGCAGCTGATGGCGCGGGTCTCCGGACCGATGCATTTTCGGTTGTATCTGCAGCCTGGGATGGCCGCGGTGCTCGCGATCATCGCCGGACTCAAGGACGCCAAAGCGGGGGAAACTCCCTACCTGAGAGAACTGAGGATCGACCCTTCGCGCCGCAAGGAGAAACTCAAGGAAGGCTGGAAGAGTATCGGCAGGGTGTTCATCTTGGCGGTCGTCCTCGACGCGATCTATCAGTGGATTGTCCTGCATTACTTTTATCTCGGAGAGGCGATCATCGTCGCGATCGTTCTGGCGATCGTGCCCTACATCATCATCCGTGGAATCATCACGCGTATTGCCTACCATTGGTTCGGAGCGGGCAAAGAGTGACTGGGAGGATTCAAACAACGTTGTTTCGGATTGATGCACCGGGTATAGATCCATGAAGCTCGTCGGTGCACAAAGCAAGAAGTAGAACCGCTTGTCCGGCCTGCGTCTCTTGCAGGTACTTGGCCATTCTTAATAGTGAAAGGAAATAGATCATGGCAGCAAAGAAACCGAATATCCTGATCCTCTGGGGCGACGACATCGGCATCTGGAACATCAGCCACTTCAGTCGCGGCATGATGGGTTATCAGACGCCGAACATCGACCGCATCGCGAAAGAGGGCGTGACCTTCACCGACTACTATTCGCAACAGAGCTGCACCGCCGGACGCGCGTGCTTCATCTGCGGACAGAATCCCGATCCGCACCGGACTGACCAAGGTCGGCATGCCCGGCGCCACCGTCGGCTTGCAAAAGGAAGATCCGACCATCGCCGAATTGCTCAAGCCGCAGGGCTATGCCACCGGCCAGTTCGGCAAGAACCACCTCGGCGACCGCGACGAATTCCTCCCGACGGTGCATGGCTTCGATGAATTCTTCGGCAATCTCTATCACCTCAACGCCGAGGAAGAACCGGAATTGCCGGATTACCCCAAGGACCCTGCATTCAGGAAGAAGTTCGGCCCGCGTGGCGTGCTCCATTGCAAGGCCGATGGCAAGGGAGGACAGACGATTGTCGATACCGGTCCGCTGACCAAGAAGCGCATGGAAACCATCGACGAGGAGATCACCGAAAAGGCGCTCGACTGGATGGAAGCGCAGGCCAAGGCGGACAAGCCGTTCTTCCTCTGGTACAACGCCACGGCCATGCACTTCCGCACGCACGTCGCCGAAAAGAATCTCGGCAAGAGCGGTCAAGACCCATACAGCGATCGCATGGTCGTGCACGACGAGCAGATCGGCATGATGCTCGACAAGCTCGACGAGCTAGGCATCGCCGACAACACCATCGTCATGTACTCCACCGACAACGGGCCGGAGAACGACACCTGGCCAGACGGCGCCACCACTCCGTTCCGCGGTCAGAAGGATTCGAACTGGGAAGGCGGATGGCGAGTGCCGTGCTTCATGCGCTGGCCAGGAAAGATCAAGGCAGACTCGGTCTTGAACGGCATCGTCTCTCACATCGACATGTTTCCTACCCTGCTTGCTGCGGCCGGTAATCCGGACGTGACCAAGCAGCTGCTCGACGGCTGCACCGTGGATGGAAAGAAATTCAATGTTCATCTCGACGGCTACGACATGGGGCCATACCTGACCGGCAAGGTGAAGGAAAGCCCGAGACCGGGCATCATCTACTTCAGCGACGATGGCGAGGTCATCGCGGTGCGGGTCGGCGACTGGAAGTTCCACCTGGCCGTGCAGCGCGCCAATACGATGAGGCAGTGGGCGGAGCCGTTCGTAAAATTGCGTCTGCCTTACATCATGAGCATGCGCCGCGACCCGTTCGAGCGCGCGGAATACAACTCGAACACCTATCTGGACTGGATGGTCGATCACGTGCCGCAGATGTACATGATGCAGGCGTTCGTCGCGCAACAAATTGCGGACTTTGCCAAGTTTCCGCCGAGACAGAAGCCCGCATCGTTCAACCTCGACGCGGTGCTGGCGCAGGTAACGCACCACGGTTAACCCACCGGGTCGACTCGACGGAAGCGAAGGGGCAACTTCCTTAGCGTCTTGGTGTAATCAACCCATGCATGGTTCAATCCATGCATGGGTTCTTTTCTTTTGACACAGAGCTGATGAAAGCCCTCGACGTTCGAAGCCGGGGCGCGACGAGTGTCGCTGAGGACGTATGCGCGTTTTACGAAGACTATCCATATCCTCCTCCGGTCGATAGCCTCGAGAAGTATCAGGCCTGGCAAGACCCGCAAAAGCAGCGCGCGGAACACCATCTGCTTTGGCCCTCGAGAGCCTTCGGGCAAGACCAATCGATTCTAATAGCCGGCTGCGGAACTTCGCAGGCGGCCAAACACGCGATGCGCTGGCCCGCAGCCAAGGTGACCGGCATCGATTTCAGCGCAACAAGCGTACGCTGCACCGAGGAACTCAAACGAAAGTACAAGCTCGACAATCTGCAGGTTCAACGTCTTTCCATCGAACACGCACGCGAATTGGGAACCCGCTTCGACCACATTGTCTGCACAGGAGTGCTCCACCATCTGCCGGATCCCGATATCGGGCTGGCCGCATTGCGCGACGTGCTCGAGCCGCATGGGGCGATGCACGTCATGGTGTATGCGCCGTACGGAAGAACGGGCATCTACATGCTGCAGGACTTCTGCAAACGCATTGGCATCAGTGCCTCCGATGCCGAGATTCGGGATCTCATCGAAACGCTCAAGGCGCTGCCGCCAGGACACCCGTTGCAAAGTCTGCTGCAAAACGCTCCGGACTTCCGGAACGAGGCGGCGCTGGCCGACGCACTGCTGCACCCATGCGATCGCGCGTATTCGGTTCCGCAGTTACTTGAATTCCTCGAACGGGGGGGCCTGCGCTTCGGTCGGTGGGCTCGACAGGCGGCCTACAGTCCGTACTGCGGTGCATTGGCGCGCCTGCGCCAGACTCCAAGATTGCAGGCGTTGCCCGTGGATGAACAGTATGCCGCCAGCGAACTCTTCCGCGGCACGATGCTTCGTCACAGTGCGATCGCGTACCGCGACGACGCCCGCGTCAACCCGAAACAAATCGATTTTGCCGGTGACACGTGGCTGACCTATGTGCCGGTTCGAATGCCGGACACGGTACGCGTTCAGGAGCGGCTGCCTCCCGGGGCGGTTGCCGTCCTGATCAATACATCACATACGTACCGCGACCTTTACTTGCCCATCGATGCATCGGAAATGCGACTGTTGGATTTGATCGACGGCGCCCGCAACATTGGCGATATTGTCGACCAAGTCATCCCATCAGCACAGAAAGCGTCGAAGCTCGTCTTGGTGCGCGCACTTCTTCGAACAGCTCTGGTGGCATGACCAGGTCGTGTTCGATCTATCGGGAACATGATCAACGAAGGACTTCATCCGCACGTGCCAACAGCGATTGCGGGACGGTGATGCCCAATGTCTTGGCTGTCTCGAGATTGATCACGACATCCAACCCGGTTGCCCGCTCGATCGGTTGATCGCCAGGTTTCGCACCTTTGAGTATTCGGTCCACAAAGTACGCTGCGTGCCGATAGATCTCGGTGTCATTGACCCCGTAACCGATCAAACCGCCCACGACCGCATACGCCACGGCCCCGGCCGACGGAATTCGCTGCTTTGCCGCGAGGTCGGCAATGTCGATGGCGTAGGCGTGAAAGTGGGTGTCCGTCGAAACCACGATCGCCTCTACGCGTCCCAATGCCATCGCTGAAAATGCTGCCCCGATCTCCTGGGCGTTCCGCACCTCGAATGGCTTGCAGTTCCAGTTTCAATTTGACGGCGGTGGGGCGCGCGGCTTCGAACGCCTGCTGCCCCGACGGATTGGCTGGATTGAAAAGGAACGCGACGCGCGTAATCCGCGGGGCGACCTCCTTGAGCAGCTCCAGACGCTTGGCAGTGGCTTCGGCTGACAACTGAACGGCCCCAATGTTGTTGCCCTCTGCCCGCGCGAGCCCGCTACCACGCCTGGTTGCAACCGGATCACCCATGATCGGATCGACGATGGGAATCGCCGACGTTGCGCGCCGGGCTGCCAACGCCGCCTTGGCTCCAAAGGCTACAAGCACATCTATCCTGAGACCGACAAGCTCCGCCGCCAGCTTTGGCAGACGCTCGTGGTCCCCCGTAGCTGATCGAACTTCAACGGCGATGCTCTTGCCCTCGACATAGCCGTAGTCGACCAGCCCCGCGCGAAATGATTCGACCTGGCTGGCCTCTACGGAGCGCGTCTCGGAAATCAGAACACCGATCCGGGGCACCCTTCGCTGCGGCTGTGCGAAAGACGCGAGCGGCGCAGCAAGCGCACTCATACCCAATCCAAGGACGAAGTGCCGGCGATCAGTCATTCGATTGCCCTGTTTGCACTGCGCATCTCGGCTGCATCGGATGAACGTCCGAAACGGAAGAAACTCACATTAGGCCCTTGCAAGTACCGGGTCAAGCAATCACTGCCCACCACGAAACGACCAGAGGTGAATTGGATTTTGACGATCCATGCCACCCTGCTCGACCCAGTCGAATCCGGCTCGTTCGTTTGGAAAATGAGGTAAATTGTGTGTCAAATAACCTGACCCACAAGTTATGAACAATCTGACTGACTACCCTCTTCTCGTCTTCGTGCTTTCTTTCTTCGGAATGTGGGGGGCCGCTCGGATCGGGTTGGTCATGCGCAGAAAACGGGGGCATGTCGACGACGCCGCACGGGAGGACTTGGGCGTGATCCTCGCCGCGACGTTGACTCTGCTCGGTCTCATCATCGGCTTCAGCTTTTCCATGGCCATCGGCCGCTACGACCAACGCAAGAATCTGGAAGAGGCGGAAGCCAATGCGATCGGCACCGAATGGGTCCGGGCCGACCTGCTGCCTGCGGCGGATGCGGCGAAAGTTCGCGCGTTGCTTCGCACCTACCTCGGCCAGCGTTTGCTGTTCTACTCGACGCGAGACCAGGACGAGCTGCGAGCGATCAATGCGAAGACCACGCAACTGCAAAACGATCTTTGGGCGGCGGTCAAGGGTCCGGCGGTTGCGCAGCCTACACCGGTGATAGCGTTGGCCGTCGGAGGTATGAACGACGTGTTGAATTCGCAGGGATATACCCAAGCTGCCTGGTGGAACCGGATTCCGCACGCGGCATGGGGCTTGATGGCGACGATCGCCATATGCTGCAACCTGCTGTTCGGTTATGGAACGCGCAATCCGAAAACGGAAGCCCACCTCCTCCTGGTGCTGCCACTCGTGGCAGCGCTATCATTTTTCCTGATTGCCGACATCGACAGCCCACGCGGCGGCGTCATTCACGTGAGTCCGCAAAATCTGCTGAGCCTGGCGGGCTCCCTGCCTGCGAAATAACGAGGCCGCGCGTCAGCAAACAGGTTTCCCGTTCGCCCTGAGCTTGTCGAAGGGCGACAACTAGATGGCACATTGACGTTGGCGCTAGCCCGTTCATGGTTCGACAGGCCTGTCCTGAGCTTGCCGAAGGGCTCACCACGAACGGACGATATTGCGGTGGCCTACCCGCGCAGTCGCGCCAATCCCGCAGCGAGATCCTCGAGCAGATCCTCGGCGTCCTCGAGCCCGATGTGCAAGCGCAGGCATGGGCCCTGCGTCTCCCACCGCGTGGCAGTGCGCGTGCGTTCGGGGTAGGTTGGCAGAATGAGGCTCTCGAAGCCGCCCCAACTGAAGCCCATCCTGAACAGGCGCATGCCATCGAGCATCGCGTCGATGCGCGCCTTCGCGACCGGTTTGAGCACGATGCCGAACAGTCCGCACGCACCGGTAAAATCACGCTTCCACAGTTCGTGGCCACGTGCTCCCGGCAGCGCCGGAAAAATCACTTCGGCCACTTCGGGTTGCTCGCGCAGCCACTGGGCGATGCGCAGCGCACTTGCGGTATGCCGCTGCAGACGCAACGCCAACGTGCGCAGTCCGCGCAGGGCAAGGAAGCAGTCATCGCCGCTTGCCGTCACGCCCATGTCGGTAAATATCCGATGCATCCGCGGGAACGTCACTTCGCTGCATGTGATCAGGCCGATCAGGACGTCGGCGTGGCCACCGAGGTACTTGGTGCCTGCATGCACGGCGACATCGACGCCACGCGCGAACGACGGGAAGCCCAGCGGTGTCGCCCAGGTGTTGTCGAGCATGACCAGCGCACCCCGCTGATGGGCGACCTCGGCAATCGCGGGAATGTCCTGCACCTCGAAGGACAGTGAGCCCGGCGACTCCGTGAACACGACCTTGGTGTTGTTGCGGATCTCGCGACCGATATCGCCTCCGATCAGCGGATCGTAGTAACTCACGTCGACGCCGAACGCCTTGAGCTGATTTTCACAGAAGCGCCGTGTCGGTCCATAGACGGAGTCGGTGACCAGGACATGATCGCCTGCACGCGTGGTGCCGAGCAGCGCAAGCGTGATCGCCGCGAGCCCCGACGGCACCGCCAGCGCGGCGTACCCTCCCTCCAGTGCCGCAAAGGCGGACTGCAGGTCGGTCACCGTGGGCATGCCATGCAGACCGTACACGACGCCCGGAAATTGCCCGCGAACTGCGGCGTCGAGATCCGCCACCGTCTCGAAAAGAATCGTGGAGGCCCGATAGATCGGTGTATTGACCGCGCCCAGGTGCTTTTTCGGATCGCGACCCAGATGCGCAACCGCAGTGGCGGGCCGCCACTTCCGATGCTCAGTCATGCGGCACCTTCGCGATCATGCCGTCGCCCGCACCCCGGAGGCGATCTGAGCGACCTGCGCCGCGATGCTCTGGCGAATGTCGACCACAATGGCTTCGCGGGGCTCTTCCAGCGTCGCGAACTGGCTCGCCAGAAGCGACGGCGGCATGAAGTGGCCACGACGGGACGCGAGCCGTGGCTCGATGGTCGCCAGGTCGCCCTTGAGATACACCCACTTCAGTCCACCCGCCGCAGCAAGCCGATCACGGTAGGTCTGGCGCAGGGCGGAACAGGCAAGGATCGCGTGATCCCCTTTCGCGTGCAGCATCCGCAATTCTCCGCTCATTCGATCGAGCCACGGCCAGCGGTCGTCGTCGGTCAGCGCGATCCCGGCGGCCATCTTGGCGACGTTGGCCTCGGGATGGAATTGGTCGGCATCGAGGAATGGCCAGCCGAGTTCATCGGCCAGCGCACGACCGACGGTCGTCTTGCCGCAACCGCAGACACCCATGAGAACGACGGTCATTGGAGTACCGTCGCGCTCATGACCCGCTTTTCTCCACACGATGGCCACCAAAACTCTTGCGCATCATCGCCAGCAGCTTGTCGGTGTAGCCGTTCTTGCCCTGGCTCGCGAAACGCATCATCAGCGCCAGCGACATCACGGGCGCTGGCACGCCCTGATCGACTGCCTCCGCAACGGTCCAGCGACCCTCGCCCGAATCGGCGACCAGCGGCGCAATGTCGGCCAGTACCGCGTCGTCGCGCAGAAACTCCGCAGTCAAGTCGAGCAACCACGAGCGCACCACGCTGCCATGGCGCCACATCTCGGCGATCGCCGCGACATCGAGTTCGAATGCCTCCTTGCCCTTGATCAGCGCGAGGCCTTCGGCGAGGGCCTGCATCATTCCATACTCGATGCCGTTGTGGATCATCTTGACGAAATGTCCCGAGCCGTTGGGGCCGCAGTGCAACCAGCCGCGATCCGGTGCCGGCGCGAGAATCTTCGCGAAGGGCTCGACCAGACGTGCTGCGGCGGGCGTGCCACCGAACATCAACGCGTAACCCTGCTCCCGCCCCCACACGCCGCCGGAGACACCACAGTCAATGAAGCGGATGCCGTAACTTGCGAGCTCGACCGCGCGGCGCTCCGAATCCTTGTAGAAGGCATTGCCGCCGTCGACGATCACGTCTTCCGAGAGCAAGCGCGGCGCAAGTTCGGCTAGCGTTGTCTCGGTGCGCTCGCCGGCTGGAACCATCAGCCAGACCACCCGTGGCGCATGCAGCGCGTGGACCAGCGATTCGAGGTCGTCAGCCGCGGTGCATCCGTCGAACTCGCCGAGAGCGGTACGCGCCGCCGCATCCGGATCGAAGCCCACCACTTCGACGTCACCCGCGGCGAGCCGCCGCGCCATGTTGGCCCCCATGCGTCCCAATCCAACCATGCCGATTTGCAAGTTCATCAACGTCGCCTTGTTCGTCAATCGAGCGATGCTACACAACCGCAGGCGCCGGCGCTACGTCCGCGGTGCGATCATGGTTGCCCACAGGGCGGCGCCGACAATGATCACGCCGCCGACAAGCGTCGCCGTGTTCGGGAATTCGCCTAACAACACGGCCGCCAGCGCGATGCCGTACACCGGCTCCATCGTCGCGACCACGCTCGCGGTATGCGCCGAAAGTACACGCAGGCTGCGGATGAACAACGTGTGTGCAAGTGCCGTGCAGGCGAGACCCAGCACGAGGATGAGACCAAGGTCGCGCGCCGATGGAATCACCGGTACGAGCACCAACACCGGCAGCAGGCAAACTGCCGCGCAAGCGTTTTGCCAGAATGCGATTTCTCTCGCCTCACGTCTCGCCGCGAATACCCGATTGCATACCGCGAGCAGCGCAAAGCTTGCGCCCGCAAGGACACCCCACATGACGCCTTGGACAACCTTGTTGGAAAGCTGAAAATCGGGAAGGATCAACAGCAGTCCCAGCGTCACGATCAGGGCGAGCGCCCAATCGCCGGCGTGCGTGCGCCGGTTCAGGAAGATCCATTCGAGCAACAGCACGAAGACAGGGAAGGTAGCGAAGCCCAGGAGTCCGATAGCCACACCGGCTATCTGGATCGACTGGAAAAATGCAACCCAATGCGCCGCCAGCAGCGCTCCGCTGACGGCAAGCCGCCACTCGAAGCGGCCATGTCCTTGCCCGCGAAACGCAAGCACCGCACCGAGTGCAATGGCAGCAACGACTGTCCGGCCAAGCACAATCGTCGTGGGCGACAGGGCGATCCATTTGCCGAACAGCCCAGCGAACCCGAACAACGCCACAGCCGCATGCAATGACACGAGCGCTGCCATCCGCGAATGCGGAGAGCGCGCATCGGGTACGACTTCGTTCATGACGCCGATTGTGCCATCGACGACCGCCTCCCGCCCCTCGCCGCCGGGTTACAATCGCGCTTCGCCCGCCGGCAGGTGCAAGGTGCACGGTGAGCAGCCCAGGGAGCAACGACATGCCGCAGAACATCGCCGCCAAGAAGGTACTCGACGCGGTCCGCAACGAACCCGGCCAGCGTGTCAAGGTTGCGGTGTCCGACATCGACGGCGTGCTGCGCGGCAAGTATCTGCACAAGGATAAATTCTTCTCCGCCGCGGAAGGGGGCTTCGGCTTCTGCGACGTCGTGTTCGGCTGGGACATGACCGACCAGTGCTACGACAACACCACGGTAACTGGTTGGCACAAGGGCTTCCCGGACGCGCTCGCCAGGATCGACCTCGGCACGCATCGCAACGTGCCTTGGGACGACGGCGTGCCGTTCTTCCTCGGCGACTTCGTGACGCAAAAGAACGGCAGGGAAGTGCCGCATCCGGTATGTCCACGGCAGACGCTCAAGCGCGTCCTCAAGCGTGCGGAGAAACTTGGCGTGTCGCCGATGTGCGGCATCGAATTCGAATGGTTCAATTTTTCCGAGACGCCGCAGTCGTGGGCGGACAAGGGCTATGTGCGCCCGGATCCGATCACGCCGGGCATGTTCGGGTATTCACTGCTGCGCGCCAACGAGAATCGCGAATTCTTCAAGGCGCTGATGGTCGAAATGCTCGCCTTTGGCATACCGATCGAGGGTCTGCACACGGAAACGGGCCCCGGGGTATACGAAGTCGCGATCCAGTTCTCGGAAGCGCTCGAGGCGGCCGACCGCGCCGTGCTGTTCAAAACCGGGGCCAAGGAAATCGGTTCGCGCTTCGGCATCATGCCGAGTTTCATGGCCAAGTGGAACGCGCAATACCCGGGCTGCTCCGGACACATCCACCAGTCGCTGTCCGACGGCAAGAAAAACATCTTCTACGACGCAACGAGCAAGACCAAGATGAGCAAGGTCTTCGAGAGCTATCTTGCCGGCCAGATCGCTTGCCTGCTCGAATTCGCACCGATGTTCTGGCCGACGATCAACAGTTACAAGCGCCTGGTCGACGGCTTCTGGGCCCCGGTGAAGCCAACGTGGGGCCTCGACAATCGGACGGCGAGTTTCCGCGTGATCGCGGGTTCGTCCAAGGCCACGCGACTGGAAACGCGTTGCCCTGGCGCCGATATGAACGCGTATCTCGGTGCGGCCGCATGCATTGCAGCAGGTCTGCATGGCATCGAGAAGAATCTCAAGCTGACGGCCAAGCCGATTCACGGCACCAACCAGGGCGCCGAGAATATCCCGCGCGCGCCGCGAACGCTGATCGAGACGACGCGCAATTTCCAGAACTCGGCCATCGCGCGCGACTGGTTTGGCGATGACTTCGTCGATCATTTTGCGGCGACCCGCGAGTGGGAGTGGCGACAATGGCTCGACGGCGTCACCGACTGGGAACTGAAGCGCTACTTCGAAATCATCTGACCTCCCCTCTCCCCCTGGGAGAGGGCAGGGGTGAGGGCAATCGAGTTAAACCATGACCGTCCATCGTTTCGCTTTCCCCACCACCATCCTGTTCGGGCCCGGCGCGCGCAAGCAGGTCGCCGAGCACCTTAAAGCACAAGGCATCAAACGGCCGCTGATCGTCACCGACCGCGGCATCGCGCCGCTGCCGATGCTGAAGTCGTTCATCGCCGATCTCCCGGGCCTGGATGTCGCCGTGTATTCCGACATCTGGGGAAATCCGGTGGCCAGTCAAGCGACCCGCGGCGCGGCAGCGTTCAAGGATCATCGTGCAGACGCCGTGATCGGACTCGGCGGCGGCGCAGCGCTCGACGTCGCCAAAGCTGTCGCGCTCATGGCCTCGCACGACGGCGACGTGCTCGAGTATGCGTGGGACCACCCGAAAGTCCGCGCAATCGAGCACCCCCTGCCCTATTTCATCGCCCTGCCGACGACGTCGGGCACGGGATCGGAAGTGGGCCGCTCAAGCGTTGTCTCCGATGACGTGACGCACATCAAGAAGATCATCTTTTCGCCCAAACTGCTGGCGCGCGCAGTGTTCGCCGACCCCGAACTCACCCTCGACCTGCCTCCGCACATCACCGCCGCCACCGGCATGGACGCACTGACGCACAATATCGAGTCGTATCTTTCGCCGGCGTATCACCCACTGTGCGACGGCATCGCCCTGGAAGGCACGCGCATCGCGGCAAAGTCGCTGCGCACAGCGGTGCGCGAACCGCACAACCTCGTCGCCCGCTCGGACATGATGATGAGCTCCATGATGGGCGCGATCGCGTTCCAGAAGGACCTCGGCGCAGTGCACTCTTGTGCGCATGCACTGTCGACGGTTGCAGACCTGCATCACGGGCTGGCCAACGGCATCATGATCGACCACGTGATGCGTTTCAATTTGCCCGCGGCAGCTGCCAAGATGGCCGAATTAGCGCACGTCGTCGGGATTCAACAGTCTTCGGTCGATGCGGCAGCGATCGCATTCATCGACTGGCTCGTCGAACTCAAGCGCGATCTCGCGATTCCGCAAACCCTCTCCGTCTATCAGGCCAGGAGGGCGGTGACGCGCGCCGATATTCCGGCGCTGGTCGAGGTCGCCATCAATGACATCTGCCACCAGACCAATCCGCGACCCTGCACACGCGCGGACTTCGAGCACATCTTCGCCGAGGCGATCTGAGCGACTTTCTATCCGTTCGTGCTGAGCTCATGAAAGACCCAATTCGACCTTATCTGGCCCGTTCGTGCTGAGCTTGTCGAAGCACGAACACATATTCAGCATCGATGACATTCTGGGTCTACATACTTTCGTGCTGAGCCCATGAAAGACCCAATGCGACCTTATCTGGCCCGTTCGTGCTGAGCTTGTCGAAGCACGAACACATATTCAGCATCGATGACATTCTGGGTCTACATACTTAAGTGCCGAGATGGCTCGTACTACACGGGTCATACTGACAACCTTGAGGCGAGAATCAATTCGCACGTGGCCGGAGAGATCCCGGGCTATACCGCGTCGCGACGACCACTGACTCTAGCATTCTCGCAAGAATGCCCTACCCGGTACGAGGCCTTGACTGCGGAACGTCAGATTAAAGGCTGGTCCCGGGCAAAGAAGGAAGCGATGATGCGCGGTGATTGGAGGGAGGTATCTCGCCTGGCCGAGTCCAAGTTGCTTGAAATATCGCAAGGCGGTGTTCGTCCTTCGACAAGCTCAGGACGAACGGGATAGGGTACGGCGGATCGAACGAACAGCGCAAACCGCGAACCTCCACCAATATAGCTATGTTAAAAATCGGTATCTCTGCGTGTTTTTTTCACGCCGACCCAAAGCGCGCAATTTTCAAAGGCATGACGCTGCAGTACATCGAGCAGAACATGGCGCATTGGGTCATGCAGAAAGACGCCATGGCCCTGATGATCCCCTCACCTGAAGGTGGCACGCGACGGCGGGAGAGCCTCGTCGGAGTGGCCGACTATGCTCGTGAACTCGATGGGTTGGTGCTGATGGGTGGATCCGATGTCTGTCCGGAGACCTATGGTGAACGGACGCTGCGTCCCGAATGGAATGGCGATCGTATCCGTGACGACTACGAGATCGCGCTGTTGCGCGCGTTCATGGAAACGGGCAAACCGGTGCTCGGCGTGTGTCGCGGCGCGCAGGTCATCAATGTTGCGTTCGGCGGCACGCTCTATCAGGATCTTTCCACCCAGCTGCCGGGGGCCCTGAACCATCGCGACTGGGACATCTATGCCGAAAACGCCCACGCCACGTCCATCGTCCCCGGATCAGGGCTCGCGCGCCTGTATCCCGGCCTCGCATTGACCAAGACCAACTCGGTGCATCACCAGGCGGCCAAGGACGTCGGCCAAGACCTGGTGGTCGAGGCCTGGTCGGAACCGGACCACGTGGTCGAAGCTGTACGCTGGACCGGCCCGTCGTACGTCTTCGGCGTGCAATGGCATCCCGAATTTCACACGCGCGGCGCAGCGTCGTTCATCGACGATACGCCGATCCTCGACGATTTCCTGGCTCGTGCCAGACAATGAAGACCGACACATCGTGAAAATACTCAATCCCGCGACCAACACCGTCGTTGCCGACGTAGCCGAGGACAGCACCGCCACCGTGCGTGCAAAGTACGCGCGCGCACGCGCTGCGCAGCCTGCATGGGCGGCCGTGCCAATGACGCAACGGCTCGAAGCGATCCGCAAATTCCGCGAGTGCATTACCGAAAAGCATGAAGCACTCGCGCAAACGCTCACGCGCGAGGTGGGTAAGCCGATCAAGCAATCGCGCAACGAACTCAATGGCCTGCTCGGTCGCATCGATTTTTTCCTGGCCGAGGCCGCGCGCGTGCTGCGCGACGAGAAGGTATTTGCCGACGCCAAGCAGAAACTCGAGGAACGCATTTCGCACGAGCCGCTGGGTGTCATCGCCAACATATCGGCGTGGAACTACCCTTACTTCGTCGGCGGCAATGTTTTCGTGCCCGCGCTGCTGGCGGGCAACGCAGTGTTGTACAAGCCATCGGAATTCGCGACCCAGACGGGCATGCATATCGCGGAGATGCTCGTCGCAGCAGGCATCCCCGATGATGTCTTCATTCCGGTCATCGGTGGCGGGAAGACAGGCGCAGCGTTGCTCGACCAGCCAGTCGATGGGGTGTTCTTCACCGGTTCGTACGCCACGGGTGCCAGCATCGGCGCCAAGGCCGGCCGCAAAATGATCAAGGTGCAGCTCGAACTCGGTGGCAAAGACCCGGTGTACGTGTGCGACGACGTCGACGTCGGCACCGCCGCGGCCGGCATCGCCGATGGTGCGTTCTACAACACGGGGCAATCGTGTTGCTCGGTGGAACGCATCTACGTCCACGAGAAAATCCACGACGCCTTCGTCCAGGCCTTCGTTACGGAAGTCAAAGGGTTCAAGATGGGCGATCCGACGGACGAATCGACGTACATCGGGGCGATCACCCGGCGGCCACAGCTCGACGTGCTGAAAAAGCAGGTCTCCGATGCAAAAAAACGCGGTGCCAAGCTGCTGACGGGTGGCAATATCGTGCAGCAAAAAGGCAACTGGTTCGAGCCAACCGTCTTCGTCGATGTCAATCACAAGATGGCGCTGATGAAGGACGAAAGTTTCGGCCCGATTATCGGCATTCAGAAGGTCAAGAACGACGCCGAGGCCGTTGCGCTCATGAACGACAGCGAATATGGCCTGACCGCAGGCGTGTACACCCCGAACCAGAAGCGCGCGCGCAAGATCCTGGCCCAGGTGCATTCCGGTTCGGTGTACTGGAACTGCTGCGATCGCGTCAGCCCGCGGCTGCCATGGTCCGGCGTGGGCCATTCCGGCATCGGCCTGACCCTTTCGACGTACGGCATCCAGACGTTCACACGCCCGAAGGCGTGGCACCTCAGGGCGACCTAGGTGGTGCCGACGCTCAGGACAGCGAAGGCATGTGCCGCCGCGTACAGTTGACCGGCAGTTACGCGCGGACGAGCCGAAATTGATAAACCGCCGGGTTCAGCCAGGCGCGCAACCTCACGCACCGATCGCCGCTTCGATCTCGGCAAAGGTACTTGCGACATCACGCCCGACCTGGGGTGGAAGCCCAAGCTGCCGCGCAATCTGCGTCAGTGAAAAAATGCCTCGCACTGTGAGCGTTGCCGAGATCGCGTCGGTAGACCCGGATTCGATCACCAGCGCGTGTTGGCGGCCGGAGCGCTTCAAGGTTTCGACAATGTCGCCGACACGAACCTGCAGCACGTCCTGCAGCTCCATCGCTTCGAGGAGTTTCGCGGGCGTCATCACCTCGCTCACAAGAACCTCGACATGCCGCACGCCTCTGTCCTGTGCGATTTGAATCGGCTTTTCACCCAGGATGTCGTTAGCAGTGACGATTCCCAGAACGACGCTGGCGTCATCGACGACAAACAGTGCGCGAACACGACGCGTGATCATTGCCTGGTGAGCTTCATCGACACTTGCGCCAGCAGCAATTGTTACCGCCACGACCCGGCTAAGGTCTGTCATCACGTCGGTCGCAGGGGAGTTTGCTAGCACCCGCAGCTCCGAGGTACGACTTTGCAGGTGATAGATTGCTCCGGACCTTGCTTTCGATTGGCGCAGCGGGCGATACGGCTCTTCCGGGGGCCGTTGCACCTGCGCAGGCGGGACCTCGCTGGCGTGCCCGAATCCAGAAAACATTCTTTCCACGAATTGGCCGCCATGCCTCGGTTCCAAGCCAGCGCGGGCTGGTGCCTCGGGGGAGGCCAGATTCTTTGTCGGCATCATTGACTCCAGACGGCGGCGGTCGGTCGGACTGCGCTTCCACGTCTCGCGCAGCGGTGCATCTTGGCAGTTATGGGTAAAGAGTTTAGCGCAGCGGCTTCATCGTGCGCCAGCCAGGTAAATCAGACCGCCTTTGGCGGCCCCAGTTCCCGGGCCGTCGGTTCACGAACCGTTGCTGTCTGTCGTGCGGTAGTGAAGCGGACGTTCGCGGACTTCGCTGAACGGCTACCAGCGGTCACTCGCCGACAGATTACTGAATCACCTCGTCCGCGTGCGCCAGCACCGACTGGGACCCAGGCTATGGCTTACGCCTGATCATTCAGGAAACAGCAGGTCGAAGAGCGCCTTTGTCTTGGGTGTCATGTTCTTTGGGTCCGGCCGATGCACTTCGTCCTCGGACACCAGTAATTTGGCGTAGACCGCTTCGTACACACGCTTCACGACTCCGGGTGCAATCTCTTCGCGGCCATAGCCCGGAAAAAAGCCCAGCAATCGATATCCGGCGTGCTCGAGAGCCCGCTGCAAATGTGGGGTCGTCAGCGTTGCCAGCGAATACTGGAACTGAGCTCCCATCGATCTCGAAACGATTTCGGAACCCATCGAGGTGAGTACCGACAATTTCATGCCGCGATGGGATGGCGCCAGGACGATGAGCCTGGCGTAGATCGCCAACGCGTCCACTTCCCGTTCCACCGACCACATGCCCACCAACTCATCATTGAACATGATTCGGACAACGAGTATGTTTTTGTCGACCGCGCCGTCCAGACAAACTCTTGCGGGATAGAACTCCTCGCGCACGAAGCAACTTGCGGCGCCGACTGCAATAGCCGGATGCCAGCTCCTGAGCGCCCCGATGAGGGGCGCGACGCTCGCGCGATCGAGCCGTTCGTAGCGATAGCCGTCCGGCAACGGCATCAACTTCGATAGTTCCTCGATGGCGGGCCATTTCATGCTCCGCCCCCGGCCACAGGTTGCGGGATTGTGGCAGGCGGGCTTGGAAACAACACCTCGAACAGCGCCCGTGCCGTCGGTGTCAGGTTATTCGGGTCGGGACGAACCAGTTCCGCCTCGGGCACCAGCACTTTCGTGAAGACCGCTTCGAAAACGCGTTTGACGACACCCGGCGCGACCTCCTCGCGGTCGTAGCCGGATGTGAAGCCGATGAGCTGGTACCCGGCGCTCTCGAGCGCGCGCTGCATATGGGGAATCTTCAGCGTGGCCAGGCCGAACAAGAATTCCGCGCCCATCGCCCGTCCGGCGAGCTCTGCCAGCGGCATGACCTTCGAGGCCAATTTCGCCTCCCGGTGCGCGGGCGCGACGATGATCAACCGTCCATACATCGACAAGGTGTCGGGAACCTGTTCCCAGGACCACATGCCGACGAGCTCGTCGCCGCGCTTGAACACGCCGACGAAAACATCCTTGTGGGGCTCGCCGGCAAGCGCCACTTCGTTGTTATAGAAGTCTTCCTGCAAATAGCAACTTCCTCCCCCGACGGCGATGTCGGGATGCCAGAACCGGATGCCGTCGATGAGTGCGGCAATTTCCGGGCGTGCGAGCATCTCGTAACGATAGCCGTCCGGAAGCGGCACCATTGCCGATAGGTCTTCGATGGTCGGCCATTGCATATTCGGTCTCTCTTGTCAGTTATTGTCATTCCGCTGCGGTATCCTGCAGCTCCGCAGCGGTCAGCGTGTTGGCTAACAGCATCGCAATGGTCATCGGTCCCACGCCACCAGGCACCGGTGTAATCCAGCCGGCGCGCTGCTTCGCCGAATCGAAGTCCACATCGCCGCGCAGCTTTCCTTCCGGTGTGCGATTCATTCCGACGTCAATGACGATGGCACCTGGCTTGATCCAGGCACCTTGAACGTACTGCAGCTTGCCCATCGCGGCGACGACGATGTCGGCACCACCCACGATCCCAGGCAAGTGGCGCGTTGCGGAGTGACATACGGTCACCGTGCAGCGCGCCATCAGCAGCTCCAGCGCCATCGGACGTCCGACGATGTTCGATTGGCCGATGACCACGGCGTGCTTCCCGACCAGGTCCTCGCCGGTTCTCCGCAGCAGGTCCATGCAGCCGAACGGCGTACAAGGACGCAACCGTGGCCGTTTCTGGACTAGCCGGCCGATGTTGTACGGGTGAAATCCGTCGACATCCTTGTCCGGATGAATACGCTCCGTGACGAGGTCGGCGTCGATATGCTTGGGAAGCGGGAGCTGTACCAGGATGCCCTGCACCGCAGGATCGCCGTTCAGACGATCGATGAGCTCGAAGAGATCCGGCTGCGTAGTCGTGGCGGGCAGGTCGAACGACAGCGATCGCATGCCCACGTCGTGCGTGATCCTTCGCTTGTTGCGAACATAGATCTGCGATGCCTCCTGTTCGCCGACCAACACGACGGCGAGCCCGGGCACCGACTTGCCCGCGGTCACCCGCTGAAGAACCCGCGCCGCGATGTCCTCTGTGACCTGCGCGGCGCGCGCCTTGCCGTCGATGATTTTTGCCGTCATCGATGCCCCTTGCAAAAGTGCGCGGATTCTACCCGATTTGCATCACCGGCCAGCGCTTGCCGGCCGCGAGCTCGGCCAGCGTCGGGTCCGGATTGACCGCGACGGGATGGGTGACTTTCGACAGCAGCGGAATATCGTTGCGCGAGTCGCTGTAGAACCAGCTCTGGCGAAAATCGCCGAGCCTCAGGTTGCGCAAGGCGAGCCACGCTTCGAGGCGTGCAATCTTGTTCTCGCGCATATTCGGTACGCCCGACACCTTGCCGGTAAAGCGGCCGTCACGCATTTCGGGTTCGGTGGCAATCACATGCTCGAAGCCCAATTCAGTGCCGATCGGACCGGCCAGAAATCGGCTCGCTGCGGTGGTCATGACGCAAAGATGGCCCTCAGCGAAATGCCGCGCGACCAGCTTGCGTGAGTCCGCCGGAATCGCCGGGAGAATTTTCGTGCGCAGGTACGTGTCGCGCCAGGCCTCGAGTCGATCCACCGGATGGCCCACCAGCGTCGAAAGATAGAACTCGGTGAACTCGAGCAGTCCGACTTCGCCGCGTCGGTATCGCTCGCCAATGAGCCGGTTACCTGCGTCGAAGCTTGCACGATCAACAGCGCCCTGCCCGATCATAAACTCGACCCATTCCTCGTCGCAGTCGACCGTGAGCAGTGTGCGATCGAGATCGAACAGCGCCAGCAGCTCGGACGGCACGTCAGGCAACGCGCAGTTCGGGCCAGCCCATGTGTCGCGCATGTGCGGCGAGCACCGGGTCGGCGTTGACGACGACCGGATTGGTGACATGCGTGAACAACGGAAGGTCATTGAGCGAATCGCCGTAGAACCAGCATTCGCGGAAGTCGGTGATCCTTTCTCCGCGGTCGGCGAGCCACGCGACCAGTCGATCGTACTTGCCCTCGCGGATGTTCGGGATACCCGCGACCCTGCCCGTATACCGGCCACCGACTTGCTCAGCCTCTGTCGCAATCACGTCCTGGATGCCGAATTCGGCCGCGATCGGTTCGGCCAGGAAGCGAAACACCGCCGTCGTCAATAACAGCCGGTCGCCTGCCGCGCGGTGCCGCTCGACCAGCGCGCGCGCTGCCTGCCGGATGCGTGGACGAATCTTGCGTGCCAGATATTTTTCGCGCCAGCGCAGCGCCTCTGCTTCGTCGAATGACACCAGTGTCGACAGATAGAACTCGGTGAACTCGATGCTGCCGGCCTCGCCGCGGTTGTAGCGTGCGATCAGATCGCGATTGGCAGCGTCGTAGCGAACCGCATCGAGTGCCCCTTGTTCGACCAGAAACGCGACCCACTGCTCGTCGCTGTCGTGCGGCATGAGCGTGTGATCGAGGTCGAACAGTGCGAGTACGTCTGCGGGCATGGGCGAGGCGAAATAGCTACAATGCAGGCTTGGAACAAAGTCTCATTGTAACCGGGATTCGCAGGCGGCTCGAAGCAATCCTGGCCGCGCCGCAAGGGCGCTACCGGCCATTCATGGTCGATGGCATGGCCATTGGCTGGATCGACGATCAGCGCGCGCAGCAACTGAAAATTTTCGACGACGTGCTTGTCGTCGACAACGATCAAGTGTGCTTTGTGCACGGCCTCATTGCACCGCCGGCGCGCACCGATGCGATGGAACGTGTCGCACGTCAATTGTCCGCAGACGGATTGCTCAGCGCCTGGCGCAACGAACGCTACGCGGTCGTATGCGAATTCGGCGACATGCCTTGCTTCGATCTCGAACGCTGCGCAGCGCGCTATTTCGGCATCCGCACTTTCGCGGCACACATCAATGGCCTCGTACGAGAACCTGACAGGATCCGCATGTGGCTTGGAAGGCGCAGCCCGCACAAAGCCATCGACCCTGGATTGCTGGATAACCTGGTCGGGGGTGGCGTTGCCGCCGGCGCAACCATCGAGGCAACGGTCATCAAGGAAGCCTGGGAAGAGGCAGGCATCGCGTCCACACTCGCGGCGACCGCACAAGCTGCCGGGACGCTACGCATTTGCCGCTCCCATCCCAAAGGCCTGGAACGCGAGACGGTTTACGTGCACGATCTCTGGCTCGATTCGGGATTCATGCCGAAGGGAGTCGATGGCGAAGTCGTGGAGTTTCGCGTCGACACACTGGTCAATGCGGCCAGGCTTGCAGGGAATTGCGAAGGCAGCGACGTGGTTACCGCGGATGCGAGCCTGGTGATCGTGGATTGCCTGATGCGCCACAACGTCATTGCGGCGGGGACCACCGACTACACCGCGCTCGACACGCTGCGCCGTGTTTCGCTGGAACCTTCGAACCGCGCGTAACGACAGGCTTCAGGCGGCCTTGACCGCAGTCGGCGCGACCTGCTTGATACCGAGCTCGCGCAACGCGTCGCGCACGGCATTGACAGCGTGGCGCATTTCGTCGGGACCGATGGCGCCGATGCAGCCGACGCGAAACGTCTCGACCTGCGTGAGCTTTCCGGGATAGAGCACGAAGCCCTTGTCGCGCACCTTGTCGTAGAACGCCTTGAATGCGTATCGGGCATCGGCGGGCGCGTGAAAGGTCACGATGATCGGCGCCTGGATCTTCGGGTCGAGAAACGCAGTGAATCCCATCTCTTTCATGCCCGCGATCAGCGTCTCGTAGTTCGCCGTATAGCGCGCCAGACGAGTGGGCTGCCCTCCCGCCTGCCGATATTGCTCGAGTGCTGCGTCCAGGGCGATGACGATGTGCGTCGGCGGCGTGTACCGCCACTGCGTCGTCTTCTCCATGTACGTCCACTGGTCGTGCAGGTCGAGCGACAGCGACGTCGAATTGCCAGCGCAGGTTTCCAGGACCGACTTGCGCACGAACACGAACCCCATGCCGGGCGGCCCTTCGACGCATTTACCCGATGCCGCAATCAGCGCATCGAACGGAATTCTGGCGGCATCGATCGGCAGCGCACCGAACGAACTCATCGCATCGACGATCAGGCTCTTGCCACGGGCTGCGACCACAGATGCGATCTCCTGCAGCGGATTGAGGATGCCGGTCGAGGTCTCGCAGTGGATCAATCCGACATGCGTGATCGATGGATCCGCATCGAGCGCGCGAGCGACGTCGCCGGCCGTGGTCGGCACGCCATCCGCCGTCTCGAACGTCGACAGCTTGCGTCCCATCATCGCGGTGAGGCGCGCCATGCGCTGCCCATACGCGCCATTGACGAGCACCAGCACGTGCCCGTTGCGAGGAACCAGCGTATTGACCGCCGCTTCGATGGAAAACGTCCCGCTGCCCTGCATGGGCACGCAGACGTGCGTCGGCGCCCCGTTGACGATGGCAAGCAGGCGTTCCCTGACACGGGCCGTCACGGCATTGAAATTGCTGTCCCACGATCCCCAGTCGCGCAGCATCGCCGCTTTGGTTTGCAGCGAGGTCGTGAGCGGTCCGGGCGTCAGCAGGATCGGGTCGCGATCGAGATTGCTCATGGTGTGCTCCGTGAAAGATCAAACGGTGAGAGGTTTGCGCCAGGCCTGCGTGCGCGTGAGCAGGAAGCGCGTGACGATGGCGTAGAGCAGACAGACAGTGGTCGAGGAAAGCACGATCAGCGTCGCCATCGCTGCCGCCGGACCGATTTCGCCGGCGTCATCGAGATTCAGGATCGCCAGCGACGCGAGCTTGGTGTCCGGCGAGTATAGAAAGACGACCGCGGAGATCGTCACCATCGCATTGACGAACAGATAGCGCCCGATGTCGAGGATGGCGGGCAGGCAGACCGGAACGGTGACGCGGAAGAACGTCTTGTAGAACGGCACCTTCAGGCTCGCCGATACCGCCTCGAACTCGTTGTCGAGCGCCTTGAGCGCCGTCACCGCAGTCAAATGGCTGGACGTGTAGTAATGCACGATCGTCGCGATCACCAGGATGGTCATGCCGTGATAAAGACCGTTGAGCGGATTATCCGGATGGTTGAAAAAGAAAATGTAGCCGAGGCCGAGCACCATCCCTGGCACACCCATCGGAATCGCTGCCAGCAGGCGGATGAACGCGCGCAATCCGGTCATGCCCCGCGTCTTCTCGATCAGATACGCGCCACCGAAAATCAGGATGGTCCCGAACACGGCCGTCAGCAAGGCTAGCTTCAGGCTGTTGAAAAATGCACCGATGACGCCACCATCGACCAGACCGAAGGAGTAGTGCCGCAGGCTGAACGACTTGTCGTACGGCCACAGCTTGATGAACGACGTATAGACCGCCATACCCAGTACGGCCAGCAGCAGCAAGCAGATGATCAGGCAGTACAGGAACATCAATGCGTCGAACCAGCGCTTCGGTTTGGGCGCGTACGGCACGGCGCGCGAGGAGAATTGCGCCTTCTGGCGCCCCTGCATGGACCAGTCGACGATAAATGCGACCAGCACCGGCAGCAGGAGAACCAGGCTCACGACCGCACCCTTGTTGAAATTCTGCTGACCGATGACCTGTTTGAAAATGTCGAGCGCCAGCACGTTGAAATTGCCGCCGATTATTTTGGGTATCCCGAAATCACTGACCGTATAGGAAAAGACGACCATCGCGGCGCTGATCAATCCGTATTTTGCGCCGGGCAGCGTGATGGTGAAGAACCGGCGCAATGTCTTCGTGCCCAGGGATTCCGCTGCTTCGTACAATCTCCCGTCGGCGAGCAGCAGCGCAGTGAGGACGATCATCAGCGCGTGCGGGAACACCGCGTAGATCGAACTCAGGACGATGCCGATCGGACCATAGATCTTGGCGCCGCCGAGCAACCCCTTGAGCAGGCCCTGTGTACCGAACCACTGGATGAACGAGATGGCGGCCAGCAGCGACGGCGCCAGGATCGGCGTGAGCGCAATCACGCGGAACGTGCCCTTGAGCGGCATGCAGCTGCGGGTCAGCGCATAGGCGAAGGTGAACGCCAATGGAATGGTGATCCCGGTCACGACCGCCGCGATCGAGATCGTGTGCAGGATCGACTGCTGCAACGATGCCGTGTGGAAATACTCGGTGAACTGCTGCAAACCGACGAAGGCACCGTCCTTGTCCTGCACGCTCTTGACCAGGATCATGAACAACGGTGCCAACAGGAACACCACGAGGATCGCGCAGACCAGGAGCAGCAGACCCTGCGCCAGGCGATCGTGCCAGTGCGCCGCCGGCTTGACGCGCGGTCCTTGCGCAAGCGCAGGCGCGTCGGCGGTGGCTGTCGTCATCGCAGCGCCCCACCCTGCGTCTGCATCATGCGAGCAGGCGCATGCATTCTGCGGGGAGGCCCAGGTGCAACGCGGAACCTTCGGCCAGGTTCATTTCGTCGATGCTGTGACGAGAGATATTGATGAGCAGCGGTTGCTCCTCGGCACCGGCGAGCGCAACCGTGACATGGCAGAAAGCGCCGAGAAATTCGACCTTGGTGACCTTGGCGTGAGCCGCATTGCCGTGCCCTGATGCCGCGCCATTGACGACGACGTCCTCGGGCCGCAGATACAGGCGGACGCGGGTCCCCGGTGCGACCGCGGCATCGCCTTGCGCGCCGTTGAGCACCAAGGTACCGACCCGGAACCGTCCGCCACCTTCCGCGACTGCACTGATGACGTTGATCTTGCCGACGAAATCCGCGACGAACGCGGATGCGGGTTCACGGTAGATTTCCTGCGGCGTGCCGATCTGCTCGATCACGCCTTGATTCATCACGACCACCCGGTCCGCCATCGACAGGGCCTCTTCCTGGTCGTGCGTGACCATGATCGTGGTTACGCCGAGACGGCGTTGCAAGGCGCGGATTTCCCCGCGCAGCCGCAGACGTTCGAGCGCATCCAGCGCCGACAGCGGTTCGTCGAGCAGCAGCAATCCCGGCGAGGTGGCCAGAGCGCGCGCCAGCGCGATGCGTTGTTGCTGACCCCCAGAAAGCTGGCCGGGATATTTCGCACCTGAATCCGGCAGCCCCACCAGCTTGAGCAATTCGCCGACACGGCGATGGATCTCGTCGCGACCCTTGCGCCGGTTGACCAGCCCGTAGGCGACGTTGTCGAAAATTGTGAGGTTGGGAAACAATGCGTACGACTGGAACACGATGCCGTAGTCGCGCTGCATCGGCGGCAGCCGCGAAATATCCCGTCCACCCTGGACGATCGTCCCGGTATCCTGCGTTTCGAGTCCCGCGATGATCCGCAGCAGCGTCGTCTTGCCGCACCCGGATGGCCCGAGAAATGTGACCATTTCGCCCGGATGCACCGCGAGCGCAATGCTCTTCAGCGCCGTGAACGCGCCGAAAGTCTTGCGCACGTTCTCCAGTTTGAGAAAAGGCGCCTTCGATGCAGCGGCGTTCGGCACGGCGTCACCCCCGTTGCACAAAAAAACGCGCCCCGGCGATCGGGGCGCGTTGTGTCTTGCCGCTTATTTCGGTTCCGACTTGCCGTCGTAGCGCTTGGTCCATTCGGCAAGGATCTTGTCGCGGTTCTTGGCGGACCACGCAAAGTCGTTCTTCACCAGAAGCTGCTCATAGTTGGCCGGCACAAAGTCGAGTGGCTTGGCCACACCCGGCATGGCAAGGACGGCAAAGTTCTTGGCAAACAGCGCCATCGCTTCGGGAGTCGCCAGCCAATCCATCAGCTTGCGCGACGCGTCGACCTTCTTGGTCGACTTCATGATGCCCGACGCTTCCAGGTCCCAGCCGAGGCCTTCTTTCGGGAATATGATGTCGATCGGCGCGCCACCCTTCTTCGTTGTCACGGCGCGGTATTCGAACGAGATGCCGATCGGAAATTCACCGGCGCCCGCTTCGCGGCAGGGCTTCGATCCGGAATGCGTGTAGTGCGCGACGTTCTCATGCAGCCCGTCCATGAACTTCCATGCGTCTGCATCGCCCCACATCTGCAACCAGCCCGCCACGTCCAGATAGCCGGTACCCGATGACGCCGGATTCGGCATCACGATCCTGCCCTTGTAGATCGGCTTGGTCAGGTCTTTCCACGTTTCGGGTTTCGGCAAGCCTAGCTTTGCGGCTTCGACCGTATTGAAGCAGACGGCCGCGCCATAGATGTCCATGCCCACCCATTCCGGCGGATTCTTCGGATCGCGGTACGCTGGCGTGATCTTGTCGAGGCCCTTCGGGGCGTAGCCCTGAAGCATGCCTTCATTGGCGAAAACTGCGAGGCTCGATGCGGACGTGCCGACGACCAGATCCGCTTGCGGATTGGCTTTTTCCGCGAGCAGCTTGGCGGTGATGACGCCCGTCGAGTCGCGCACCCACTTGATCGCGATGTCGGGATACGCCTTGTAGAACGCGTCTTCGTACGCCTTGATCTGATCGGTTTCGAGTGCCGTGTAGACGAGCAACTCGGTCTTCTGCGCCGAGGCTGAAATCGTCCACATAGCCAGTGCCGTGACGACACCGGCGACGACGCGCCGCCCCCACCATTTACCAACTCCGACTTCCATCTTCGTCTCCCAGAATGAGTGAACACCGCCCCAACCGCACAACCTGAAAATGCTACGCCGGCAATCTCCGTCAAGCAATGGCGATTATTGCCCGAGTCGCGTGACGCCACGATTAAATCTTGCGCACTCAACCGCGGACCGAACCGCGCCCGCGGCGATTGCAGATTGTTGACAATCTACACCCGCGGGCGTCTAATCGCAAGCATGTCCAAAACTGCCCTGACCACGTCTGCGGGTGCGTCTCGCAGCACCCAGCCGCCGGGCGCGACCATCGCGCTCGTGCAGTCGAGTTCCCTGCCCATGCTGGTGCAGAAGGAACTCGAACGGATGATCCTCGCCGGCGATCTCGCGGCCGGCGCCAAGCTCAACGAAGCCAGCGTCGCCGACTCGCTCGGCGTGTCCCGGGGGCCGGTGCGCGAGGCGTTTCGCGCGCTCGAGGAGTCGGGCCTCGTACGTCTGGAGAAGAATCGTGGTGTGTTCGTCCGCCAGATCAGCGTGGCGGAAGCCAACGAAATCTACGAAGTGCGTGCGGCGCTGGACGAATGGACCGGCCGGCGGCTGGCCCAGACCGCCACGGCGGAGCATATTCGCGACCTGCGCGCGTTCGTCGAACGCATGGACCGCGCAGCGGCAAAGGATGACGTGCAAGCGTACTGGCTCCTGAATCTGGACTTCCACGATCGGCTGGTCTCGCTCGCCGGCAACGCCAAGCTGCTCGCGACCTACCGCCGGCTGGTCAACGAATTGAACCTGTTTCGCCGGCAGACGCTGGCGCAAGGAGGCACGCTGCCGGTGTCGACGCGCGAGCACCGCGACATTGTCGACAAGATCGCCGCGGGCAACGCGGCTGCGGCCGGTCGAGCGCTCTACGACCACGTCATGGCCAGCCGCGAGCGCATGCACAAGAGCCAGGCCGCCGCCGCGGCGACGTCGCGCCGCCATCTCGCCGTCATTACGCCCCGCAAATCACGATGAAGACCGCCTCCCCTCGATCCCTCACCGTCAATGGCCGCGACTACCGCTGGCCCGAACGTCCGGTCGTTGTCGTCTGCGTCGACGGGTGCGAACCCGACTACATCAACCAGGCGATCGAGGCCGGCGTGGCGCCCTTCCTGGCGGGCCTCAAGGCCAAGGGCACGTGCCTTACCGCCGACTGCGTGGTGCCCTCGTTCACGAACCCCAACAACCTGTCGATCGTCACCGGCACGCCACCCGCCGTGCACGGTATCTGCGGCAATTTCTTCTGGGACCGGGACGCCGGCGCCGAAGTCATGATGAACGACGCGAAATATCTGCGTGCCGGCACGATCTTTGCTGCATTTTCCGATGCCGGCGCGAAAGTCGCCGTGATCACTGCCAAGGACAAGTTGCGCGGTCTGCTCGGACATCAAATGCGGGGAATCTGCTTCTCTTCCGAAAAGGCGGACCAGGTGACGCTCGCCGGGAACGGCCTGGCTGACATCGTCGGCCTGGTAGGCATGCCGGTGCCGTCCGTATATAGCGCCGAGCTGTCGGAATTCGTGTTCGCGGCCGGGGTCAAGCTGATGGCGCGCGAGCGTCCCGATCTCATGTACCTCTCGACCACCGACTACGTCCAGCACAAGGCCGCGCCGGGCACCCGGCAGGCCAACGATTTCTACGCAATGATGGACCGCTATCTCGTCCAGCTCGACGCGATGGGTGCCGCCATCGTCGTTACCGCCGACCACGGCATGAACGCCAAAACAGACGCCTTCGGCCGCCCCAACATCGTGTTCCTGCAGGACCTGCTCGACGACTGGTATGGCGTCGGCGTCGCTCGCGTCATCCTGCCGATTACCGACCCGTATGTGGTGCATCACGGCGCCCTTGGCTCATTTGCGACGGCCTATCTGCCGTCCGAACGCATCGCCGACGCCGCCACGCGCATCGCCGCCCTGCCCGGTGTTGAACTCGTGCTTTCCCGCGCAGACGCCTGTGCCAAATTCGAGCTGCCGCCAGACCGTGTCGGCGACCTGGTGATCGTCGCCGAACGCCTGTCCGTGCTCGGCTCCAGTGTCAGCCGGCACGATCTGTCCGGCCTGGACGTTCCGCTGCGTTCGCATGGCGGCGTCTCGGAGCAGCGCGTGCCGCTGATCGCCAATCGCCCTTCCACCGCCCTTCCCGCAGGCCGGCGCTGGCGCAATTTCGACGCCTTCGACCTCGCGCTGAACCACCTGCAGTGACGCCGCGATGAACATGATGTCCGAACTCTCGCAAGTCAGACACGGCCGCGTGCTCAACGAGAAGATGCGCATCGGCGGCAAGCTCGTGGGTGGCGATCGCGTCATCGAAGTACGCAATCCCTATACGGGCGCGGTGGTCGGCACCGTCCCGAAAGCGACCGTCGACGAAATCCGCCAGGCGTTTGCGATCGCCAAGCGCTTCAAATCCACGTTGACGCGGCACGACCGCTATCGCATTTCGCATCGGGCGGCGGAGCTGATCCGCGAGCGCTCGGCGGAGATCTCGGACCTGATCACGGCCGAGTCCGGACTCTGCAAGAAGGATTCGCTGTATGAAGTCGGCCGTGCCTGCGACGTGTTCGTCTTCGCCGGCAACGCGGCGCTCATCGACGATGGCCAGATCTTCTCGTGCGATCTCACGCCGCACGGAAAGAAGCGCAAGGTCTACACGCTGCGCGAGCCGTTGCAGGGCGCCATCTCGGCGATCACGCCGTTCAATCATCCGCTGAACCAGGTTGCGCACAAGGTCGCGCCGTCGATCGCGTCCAACAACCGGATGGTACTGAAGCCGACGGAGAAAACGCCGCTGACCGCGCTGCTGCTCGCCGACATCCTCTACGAAGCCGGCCTGCCTCCCGAGATGTTCGCCGTGGTCACCGGCGATCCGAAAGAAATCGCAGATGAGATGCTGACCAATCCCGACGTCGATCTGGTCACCTTTACCGGCGGCGTGTCCGTCGGCAAGTACATCGCCGCGAAGGCGGTGTACAAGCGCCAGGTGCTCGAACTCGGCGGCAACGATCCGATCATCGTCATGGAAGACGCCGACCTCGAAGAGGCGGCAACGCTCGCCGCCGCGGGCTCTTACAAGAATTCGGGCCAGCGCTGCACCGCGGTCAAGCGCATGCTCGTCCAGGAACCGGTGGCGGACCATTTTGTCGAACTGCTGCTCGCCAAGACCCAAGCCATCAAATTCGGCGATCCGATGCACCCGGATACCGACATGGGTACCGTGATCGACGAGGCGGCCGCGCGGTCGTTCGAAGAGAAAGTGAACGACGCCATCGGCCGTGGCGCGAAGCTGCTGTATGGCAATGTGCGCAACGGCGCGCTGTACTCCCCGACCGTGCTCGATCGCGTGACGCCCGACATGCCGGTGGTGAAGTACGAGACGTTCGGCCCCGTGTCGCCGGTCATCCGCTTCAAGACCATCGACGATGCGATCGCGATCGCGAACTCCACCGACTACGGCTTGTCCTCATCTGTTTGCACGAACCGCCTCGACTGGATCACTCGCATGGTGAGCGAATTGAACGTCGGCAGCGTCAACGTGCGCGAAGTGCCCGGCTATCGCCTGGAGCTTACGCCCTTCGGCGGCATCAAGGATTCGGGACTTGGCTACAAGGAAGGCGTGCAGGAAGCGATGAAGAGTTTCACCAACGTGAAAACCTATTCCCTGCCGTGGTGAGGCACGTCGACCAGCCATGGCCCTGACCATCCCCGACATCTGCGCCCTCTTCGAGGCCAAGGGCAGCCGAATGTACTCGGGCGAGCCCGTGACGCAACTCGAGCACGCCCTGCAAAGTGCCACCCTCGCAGAGTCCGCAGGCGCGGACGCCGCGCTGATCACTGCGACTCTTTTGCACGACCTCGGGCACATGCTCAACGATCAGGGCGAAACGCCCACCGAGCGCGGCATCGACGACATCCACCAGTATTTCGCGCTGCCGTTCCTGCGCCCGCTGTTCGCCGACGATGTGCTCGAACCCATACGCCTGCACGTCGACGCCAAGCGTTACCTGTGCGCGACGCGGCCCGGATATCACGATGCGTTGTCCGCCGATTCCAAGCGCAGCCTGACGCTGCAAGGTGGTATCTATTCAGCGGCCGAGGCGGCCGAATTTTCCGCGCGCGCCGGAGCAATGCGCGCAGTCGAACTGAGACTGTGGGACGACACCGCCAAGATCGCCGGCATGACAGACGCCGCCACTCGCGCACTTCGTGCCGATCATGGAAGCAGCGCGGCCGCGATGAAGATCCTGCTCAACCTGCTGGCCGGCGTCGCGTTGCTCGTCTGGGGCACGCACATCGTCCGCACCGGGATCCTGAGCATCTGGGGCGGCGACCTGCGCCGGTTCCTGCGCGAAAGTGTCTCCAATCGCTACGCGGCATTTGTAGCGGGCCTCGGCATCACCGCGCTGATCCAGAGCAGCAATGCCACTGCGCTGATGGTCGCGTCGTTCGCCGGCCAGGGATTGATCGCCACGGCACCGGCGCTCGCCGTCATGCTTGGCGCGGACGTCGGCACGGCGGTGATGACACTCGTGTTCTCGCTGGATCTGTCGTGGCTCTCGCCGTTGCTGATCTTCGTGGGCGTCACGCTGTTCATGCGACGCGAGTCGACGACGATCGGTCGCGTCGGCCGCGTCCTCATCGGGCTTGGTCTGATCATCCTCGCACTTCAACTCATCGTGCTCGCCGCAAGCCCGATGACCAAGGGCGCCGGCATCAAGGTGATCTTTGCCTCGCTCACGGGCGATGTGCTGCTGGACATGCTCGTGGCGGCGGTCTTCACCATGCTGTCCTATTCGAGCCTGGCGGTGGTGCTGCTCACGGCGACACTGGCCACGTCGAAAGTGATCGCGCTGCACGTCGCGCTCGGATTGGTGCTGGGCGCAAACCTTGGCAGTGGCCTGCTCGCGATGATGAATACGATGACGGCCCCGCCGGAGGCGCGCCGCGTCAACCTCGGCAACCTGTTGTTCCGGCTGCTGGGCTGCGTGATCGTCGTGCCACTGCTGCCGTACATCGAGGACCTGTTCACATCGTGGTCGCTGACCGACGGCCAGATCGCGGTCTACTTCCACCTGGCTTTCAATATCGCGATTGCAGCGGTATTCCTCTTTTTCACCGAACCGATCGCGCGCCTCGCGGAGCGGTTGCTGCCTGCCAAGCCTGATACCGACGACCCCGCCAGGGCGCGGTACCTGGATCCATCCGCGCTCGACACACCGGCACTTGCAATCGGCAATGCCGCGCGCGAGGCGGTGCGACTCGCGGATTTCATCGAGCAGATGCTCGTGGGCATGCTGACCGTACTCAAGACCAACGATCGTGCACTGGCGGCCAGGCTGCGCAACATGGACGACGTCGTCGACAACCTCTACACGGCGATCAAACTCTATCTCACCCAGGTCAGCCGCAAGGCGCTCGACGACAAGGAAGGACGACGCTGGGCCGACATCGTCTCGTTCACGATCAACATGGAGCAGGTCGGCGACATCATCGAGCGGGTCATTACCGACCTCGAGGAAAAGAAGATCGAGAAGCACCGCAGCTTCTCCGAGGCTGGCATGCAGGAAATCTGTGATCTCCACGGCCGGCTGCTTGCAAACCTGCGCCTCGGCATGAGCGTGTTCCTGCATGGCGACCTGGCCAGCGCACAGCGTCTGCTGGCGGAGAAGGTGCTGTTCCGCGATCTCGAGCGCGCGTACGCCGAATCGCACATCGAGCGGCTCACCAGCAACACGGTGCAAAGCATCGAGACCTCGTCGCTGCATCTGGACATGATCAGCGACCTCAAGCGCATCAACTCGCACATCTGCTCGATCGCCTACCCGATACTCGAACAGGCCGGCGTGCTGGCCAAGACGCGGCTCAAGGAATCCGCCGAACCCGTACCGGCGACCGCTGCCACGGAGCCGATTCCTGGCGAGGCCGCGGACCAGGGGCACTGGCAGAAGCACAAGCACCGCACCGTGTAGTGGACCACTCGGGACTCACGGCAGGCATCACGCTCGCCGTTCTAGGCGCAGGCGTGCTCCATGCGACCTGGAACGCGCTGCTCAAATCATCCGCCGGTGGCGACGCGATGCTCAACACGGCGGCGGTCGTTGCCGGGTCCTCGTTCTGGGGCTTGCTCGCGCTGCCTTTTGTGCCCATGCCTCAGCCTGACGCCTGGCTGTTCATCGCAGCATCATCGGTGATCCATTTCGGCTACTACATCACGCTTGCGCAGGCGTACCGCAGCGGAGACCTCTCGTTCGCGTATCCCCTGATGCGCGGCACGGCGCCACTCATTGTTGCAGTACTCGGCAGCATTTTCCTGCGCGAACTGCCGAGCGTGCCGATGATGCTCGGCATCGCCCTGATTTCACTTGGAGTGATCAGCATCGCATTTGTACAACGGCGTAAGCATCCGCCAAGTGCAGCATGGTGGGCCTTTGCCAATGCCGCGATCATCGCTGCGTATACGCTGGTCGATGGCGCGGGCGCGCGTGCATCCGGCAATGCCTTCGCCTATGTTGCCTGGCTGATTTTTCTCGAAGGCATTCCCTTCGTCGCGTGGATACTCGCGCGCCGAGGACGCCCTGCGCTCGTCTATCTGCGTGCTTCGGCGCGGACCGGACTGATTGGTGGCGCGTGCAGCCTGGCGGCCTACGGCATCGTGTTGTGGGCAATGACGCGCGCTCCGATCGCGGCCGTCGCGGCGCTGCGTGAGACTTCCGTGCTGTTCGCCGCATTGATCGGCTCGCTGTGGCTCAAGGAAGGCTTCGGCTGGCGCCGTCTGGCAGGCGCTGCCAGCGTCGTGGCCGGCATCGCGGCGCTCAAGCTGGCTTAAGGATGACCGCCCTTCCCTCCCACGCGCAGGTCGTTGTCGTCGGCGGCGGTATTGCCGGTGCGAGCACCGCCTACCACCTTGCCAAGCTGGGCTGTACCGATGTGGTGCTGCTCGAACAGGGCAAGCTGACCTGCGGCACCACGTGGCACGCCGCCGGACTCGTCGGACAACTGCGCGCAAACCGCAATGCAACGCGCATGAGCCGTTACGGCATCGAACTGTATTCGACGCTCGAGGCGGAGACCGCGCTCGCGACCGGCTGGAAGCAATGCGGCAGCCTGAATGTCGCCAAGACACCGGAGCGGCTCAAGTTATTGAAACGCCAGATGGCGCGCGCGAAGAGCTTCGGCATCGAGTTCGAATTCATCACACCCAGCGAAGCCGGCAAGATCTATCCGCTGCTGCGCACCGACGATCTTTCGGGGGCGGTATGGATACCGGGCGATGGCAAGGCCAATCCGACCGATCTGACGCAGTCTCTCGCGAAAGGCGCACGCACGCGCGGCGTGCGTATTTTCGAAGAAACCAAAGTCGTTGGCGTGATCATCGAAAACGGCACGATTGCCGGTGTTCGCTGGCGCAATGGCGACGATGCAGGCGAATTGCGCTGCGAAAGTCTCGTCAATTGCGCCGGGCAGTGGGCGCGCGCGTTCGGCGAAATGGCCGGCGTTGCCGTGCCGCTGTACGCAGCAGAGCACTTTTACATCGTCACCAAGCCGATTGCGGGAGTGCATTCCGACCTCCCGGTCATGCGCGATCCCGATGGCTATATCTACTACAAGGAAGAAGTCGGCGGGCTGGTCATGGGCGGATTTGAACCGGTCGCCAAGCCGTGGGACGTTCCATTCATTCCGGACAACTTCGAATTCCAGTTGCTGCCCGAAGACTGGGACCAGTTCGAAATCCTGATGACCAATGCGATCCATCGCACGCCGTGCCTCGAGACCGCCGAAATCAGGATGCTGCTCAACGGACCGGAGAGCTTCACGCTCGACGGCAATTTCATACTCGGCGAGGCACCTGAGCTGCGCCGCTATTTCGTCTGCGCGGGATTCAACTCCGCCGGCATCGCCAACGCCGGTGGCGCGGGCCGGCTGATCGCCGAATGGGTGATCGGTGGCGAGGCCCCGCTCGATCTGTGGGACGTCGACATTCGCCGCTTTGCGCCCTTTCACACCAATCGCCGGCATCTTGCCGATCGCACCGCGGAAACGCTGGGCCTGCACTACGCGATGCGCTGGCCGCGCGAAGAACTCGCCACCGTGCGACCGCTGCGCCGTTCACCGCTGTACGATCGGCTGGCCGCGAAGCACGCGGTATTCGGCAGCAAGCTCAACTGGGAGCGCGCGAACTACTTCCTGCCTGACGGAGCATCGCTTCCGCCTCCGACACTCGACACACCGGGCTGGCTGCCATTTGTCCTCGACGAGCAACGCGCCACGCGCGAGAACGTCGTCGTGTTCGATCAGACGTCTTTCGGCAAATTCATCTTCACGGGTCGCGATGCATTGCAGGTTCTGCAGCGACTGTGCGCCAACGACATCGATGTGCCGTTGAATCGCATGGTGTATACGGCGATGCTAAACGAGCGTGGGGGCTTCGAAAGCGATCTGACGATAACGCGCCTCGCGCCGGATCGCTTTTTCATTCTCACGGGCTCGGCACAGGCCACTCGCGACGCCGACTGGATCAATCGCCATCGTCGCGACGACGAATTCGCGGTGCTGGTGGACGTCACCAGCGCGTATGCAGTGCTGTCGGTCATGGGTCCGAAGAGCGCCGCATTGCTCGGCCGCCTGTCAGCGCAAGACCTCGGCAAGGAGGGTATGCCCTTCGCGATGACCAAGGAGATCGACGTCGGCTACGCGCGCGTGCGCGCGGCGCGGATGAGCTACGTCGGCGGCCCCGGATACGAACTTCTCGTCACCACCGATCAATGCGTGACACTCTACGAAGCGCTGGTCAGCGCTGGCGCCGACCTCGGTTTGCGCGACGCGGGCTACTACACCATCGACGCACTGCGCATCGAAGCCGGGCGCCGGGCGTGGGGCGCCGAACTCGGTCCGGACGAAACGCCGTGGGAGGCTGGCCTCGCTTTCGCCGTCAAACTCGCCAAGGCTGCTGATTTCATCGGCAAGGCGGCGCTAATGCGCAAGCACGCCGAAGGCCAGAAAAAGCGTTTGGTGATCTTCACGTTCGACGACCCCGCGGCATTTCCCTGGGGCGGCGAGCCGATTCTGATGGATGGCAAGAGCGTCGGCGAACTCACCTCCGCCGGGTACAGCAGGAAACATGGACGTGCCATCGCGATGGGCTATGCGCGCGGCGAGCAGCCGCTCACCGATGAACGTTTACTCGCGGCCCGGTATGCAATCGACATCGCCGGCGAGACCTTCGCCGTGACGCCGCACCTCGAACTCCGCTGACGCAGTGCGCCCGCGCCAGGTCACTCACGGCGCACCGAGCAGCAGGTACATACTGAAGCTGCCGCCATTGCCGAATCCGACGCCCAGATAGGCCGGGCCAGCGAAGGTATCCGCGCCCAGGAACACCGACCCCGAGAACAGCGTTCCCGGGGACGGCAATCCGTCAACGCGGTCCTTGATCCGCCCGACTTCCGCCGACGCGCCAACGTATACGCCCGAGCCAAGCAGGTCCGGCAATGGAAACGCTCGGTTGTAGTACATTGCTCGGCCGAACACGTATTCGTTACCCGCGAACTGGTTGATGCGGAAGCCCGAGAGCCGAAGCGGCCCACCCAGCGTGAAGGATTCGTAGGCCGGCATGTTCGAGCCCAAGTCCGTCCCGCCCGACACATGGAGGTTGACCGTGTGCGGACCCCAGGACTTCGCCATGCTGGACCTGCCTTCGAGCCGCTGGTAGTTGAGGGCCGACCCGAACGATGTCGTCGCCGCATATGCCGAGCCGGCCACCGTGTAGCCGGCGCTCGGGAACCACGCATGATCCAGCTGGTCGAGCGTGAGCAACAGGCGCGGGCCGGCTGTCAATTCGCGGATCGATGGTAGAACCGGATCGCCGACGTCCACCCGCGCGTTGACTCGGGTCCACTGCGCGCCGAGACGCACCGAGCCCGTCGTGCCGAGCACGCACCGGCGTCGATACCCGCGCGGACGTTGCCTACCAGGTATTCCGCGACTTTGTTGTCGCCATTGAACACCCCGCGCGTCACCTGCCCTACCTGACCGTACAGTGATCCGAACCAGATTCCCGCCTCGTTCAAAGGCTGATAGAACTCGGAGTACAGGTGCGTGTCCTGGCCGACCTGGAATTCCGTCAGCCACTCGGCGCCAAGGTGGTTGAGCCAGGATCTGCGGTACTGGACGAGCAGATTGAACGCGTTGTCACCCTGGAAATCGCTTTCGAGGCCGATGCCGAAGCGCAGGTAGTCGCCCCCCCACGATTTTTCCTTGGGCGTGATGACCATCGCGCGCGGTCCGCCATTGCCAAGGATGTGGTAGTCGATGCTCTCGAAGTCGCCAGTGCCGTATATGCGGCGAAGGTCGGCGCCGATCTTCTCCTCGGTGAGCGGCTCGCCGGGCTTGCTCTGCACGAGTGCGCGCAGCACCTCGGGGTTGGTGCGCTCCATGCCTTCGAAACGAATCTCGTCGACCGTGCCCAGCGACTTGCGGTCTGCGACCTGTGTCGCGCGCAATGCGGCGAACTGTTCCGGCGGCAGGCTGTAGCGCGCCAACGATGACGCCATCTTGCGCGTCGCCTCCTCGCCGATCCTGATGGCGTCGACGGAACGCTCGAAGCTTGCTGCCGATATGGTCCCGAGGTCAGGCTCGATCAGCACATCGCCGGGCCCCATGCTCTTCAACTGCTGGTCGACCGTCTGCTTGCCGAGGAAATTGATGAGCTGGGCCGCGACGGTCAGCGCGGACGTGAGTTCCTTGCGCGTCAGCGGCGGCGTGGCGATGTTGACGGCGATCACGACGTCCGCGCACAGCTTGCGTGCCTGGTCGATCGGCAGGTTGTTCGCAATGCCGCCGTCGACCAGCAGCTGGCCATCGATCTCGACCGGCGCGATCGCGCCCGGCACCGCCATGCTTGCGCGCATCGCCTGCGCGACGCTGCCGCTGCTCAACACCACCGACTCGCCGGTCTCGATGTTGGTCGCCATCGCCTCGAACGGAATCGGCAGCTTGCGGAAGTCACTGACCCCGATCGCAGGCTCGGCCAGCACGCGGAAGAATGCCTCGATCGAGACACCGGCAATCACGCCTTTCGGCAGCGCGAGTTTGCCATCCTTCAAGCCGAACTCCGGCGCAAACAGCGTCTTGTAGTCATCGGCCTTGCGCCGCATCGATATTTCATCGCGCGGAGGCTGGTCGCGGAATATCTCATTCCAGTTGGCCGTGAGCACCAGCTCCTCGAGCCGTTTCGGAGGCGTGCCCGCGGCAAACGTGCCGCCGACGATCGAGCCCATGCTCGTACCCGTCACGCAATGGATCGGAATGCGCATCTCCTCCAGCACCTTGAGCACGCCAACGTGCGCAACGCCTCGCGCGCCGCCGCCGGATAGCGCGAGGCCGATGCGTGGCGGGGTGCCTGCGGCTGGCGACGGTGCCGCGTCAGCGGCGACTGCGCCATGGTGGCTGACCAGCGATGCGAGCGTCAGCGCCGCGACCAATCCGCGACGCGCGACATTCGACGTTGACTTAGGCATGACTGTCTCCCCAGCTAACACATTTGCGCAAGTGATCCTGTACCCGTTCTACTGGCGCTCAGAAGCAGAACTTTCCTGCTTCTGCGCTATCGGCGATGACGGCATTCCCGCCGCGCGACGTGGCTCACGCAATGACTGTGCGTCGCACCAGCGCGTCAGCGCGACGCATCGCTTCGACATTGCGCTCAGGCTGCCAGCGTGCGAGCAGCGCATCAGCGCTTGCTGGATCGTTGCATACGAGCACCATGTCGCACCCTGCCGCCCACGCGGCATCGGCACGCGCGACGATGTCGCCGACGCCACGCGCTCCGGCCATCGACAGATCGTCGCTGAAGATCATGCCGTCAAAACCAAGACGGTCGCGCAGAATCTCCTGCAGCCAGATGCGCGAAAAGCCTGCCGGCAGCGTGTCGACCGCCGGATAGATGACGTGCGCCGGCATGATCGCTTCGAGCCCTTGTTTTATCAGCACGCCGAACGGTACCAGGTCGTCCTTGATCAATGCGTCGAGCGGACGCTCGTCGACCGGAATCTCGAGATGTGAGTCCGCCGCCACAAAACCATGACCGGGAAAATGCTTGGCGACGGCGACCGAGCCACCCGCCCGCAGTCCACGATGCAACGCACTCGCCAGATGCGCGACCGCGTTCGGATTCCGGTGAAAAGCACGGTCGCCGATAACGCTGCTCACACCGTAGTCGAGATCGAGTACCGGCGTAAAGCTGAAATCGATGCCGTGTGCGATGAGTTCGTCGGCGATGACGCGGCCCAGTCGTTCGGCTTCCGTTGCCGCCGCGTAAACATCGCGATCCCACAACTCGCCGAGCGTACGCATCGGTGGAATAGCGGAGAACCCGGTTCGAAAGCGTTGCACGCGCCCGCCTTCGTGGTCGACGGCGATCAACGGCGCCGGGTCGCGCAGCGTCCGAATAGACGACGGTAAGCGCCGTCAGTTGTTTCGGCGACTCGTAGTTGCGTGAGAACAGAATCACGCCGCCGACCAGCGGATGGGCGATGCGTTCGCGGTCCTCCGCATCGAGCGCGAGCCCCGGGACATCCAGCATCACCGGGCCTCGAGGCATCGCCCTCACTTGCCTGCCGCCTCGCGCATCAACGCCTTCATCTGTCGGACGGCTTCGCGCAATCCGACGAAGACCGCGCGGCTGACGATGGCGTGGCCGATGTGCAGTTCGCGTATCTCCGGCAGCGCCGCGACCGGCTGGACGTTGAAGTAGTTGAGCGCATGGCCGGCATTGAAGCGCATGCCCAGCTCACGCACCGCGGCGCCTGCCACGCGAATTTTCGCCAGCTCCGCGACGACCGCGGCGCTTTCCGCATCACGACCTCGCGCATGGAATGCATGCGCATACGGTCCGGTGTGGATTTCGCATACCCTGGCGCCTACGCGTGCAGCGGCCTCGACCTGATGCAGCTGCGCGTCGATGAAAACGCTGGTCATGATGCCGGCCGCGGCAAGCCTGCTCACGACATCTTTCAGTCGCGCTTCCTGGCCGACGATGTCGAGCCCACCCTCGGTCGTGACTTCCTGCCGGCCCTCGGGTACCAGCATGGCCATTTCGGGCTTGAGCGCGCACGCGATGCCAACCATCTCTTCGGTCGCCGCCATTTCGAGATTGAGCTTGATGTGAACCAGTTCGCGCAGGCGACGAACGTCCCCGTCCTGGATGTGCCGCCGATCCTCGCGCAGGTGAACGGTGATGCCGTCGGCGCCACCCAGGTGTGCTTCGGCGGCGGCCCAGACGGGGTCCGGTTCGTACGTGCGTCGCGCCTGCCGCAGGGTCGCGACGTGATCGATGTTGACGCCGAGTTCAATCATGAACGGTACTTTGCCCTTCGTTGTTTTCTTCATCGAGCGCCTGCAGGTCCCGCACGACGCGCCGGCTGAAAACGGCGCGCTGTTCGAGATAGTGGTCGAGCACCTCGCGCATCAGGCGCTTGGCTTCGGCAGCCGCATCCGGTTCCGCGAAATCGAGGCCCGCGAGCGCCAGCAACGTCGATCCCCGCACTTGCGGATAGCGACGACCGGGTTCGGCGACCTTCAGCCGAGGCCCGCGCTCGAACGCGTAATAGTACCGTGTCGCCGGATCCACCGGCGCGCCGGTATCGGCTTCATGCGTGAGCGCCAGCGCGTAGCCGAGTTCGCTCAGCAATCGCAGTTCGAACTGCCGCAGGACCGGCGCCTGCGCAGCACCCGCTGCCAGCCGGCCAAGCGCGGCCTCGTAGTCGAGAAACAGTTGTGGATGCGCGTCCTCGCGTGGCAGCAGCTTGAGCAGCAGCTCATTGAGATAGAAGCCGCACAGCAACGCCGAACCGGACACCAGCGGCAGTCCGCCGCGCCATTCGGCACGGATCAGCGTCTTGAGTTCTCCGCTACCGGCCCAGGAGAGCGTCAGGGGCTGAAACGCCTGCAGGATGCCGCGCAATTCCGAACGCGGCCGCCTGGCACCGCGCGCGACCAACGCCACGCGGCCATGCCCGGGGGTCAACGCCTCGACGATCAGGCTCGTCTCGCGGTAGGCATAGGCATGCAGCACGAATGCCTGCTGGTCGTCGCGGCGCTCGCGCTGTTGTCGCACGCTACCGAGCCTTACGGAAATGGCTGTCAGCCATTTTCGTCACGATGCTCCCCTCGCCCGCAATAGCGGGAGAGGGGATGGGGGTGAGGGTTGAGCTTTGCCAATCGTCACTCATTTCTGCAAAGCTCAATAACCAAATTGATTCAGCATGCGCTCGTCGGTCGCCCAGCCCGACTTGACCTTCACCCAGACCTCGAGAAACACCTTGCCACCGAACAATTGCTCCATGTCGCGACGGGCCGACGCGGCGATGCTCTTCATGCGTTCACCCTTTGCGCCCAGCAACATCGCCCGCTGGCTCGTTTTGTCGACATAGATCGTGGCATGGATGCTGCGCAAGCCGGCCGTGTGCTCGAAGCTGTCGATCGCGACGCTGGTCTGGTAGGGGACTTCCTGCCCGAGCAAGCGGAAGATCTTCTCGCGAATGAATTCAGCGGCGAGAAAGCGCTCGTCGCGATCGGTCACTTCATCCTCGGGATGAACCGCATCGCCGATCGGCAGGCGCTTGCCGACTTCGGCGAGCAGCGTGTCGAGTTGCCAGCCCTTCTCGGCGCTGATCGGCACGATGGCCGCAAAGTCGCGCAACGACGAAAGCTCGGCGATGAAGGGCAGCACATGCGCCCGGTCGCTCAGGCGATCGACCTTGTTGACCGCCGTGATCACGGGCAATTCAAGCGGGATCAACTCCAGTACCGCGCGGTCCGCCGCGCCCAACCGCCCCGCCTCCAGCACCCAGATCACGGCATCGACGTCAGTGAGACTGGAGCGCACCGTGCGGTTCATGCGCTCGTTGAGCACTGAAGGATGTTCGGTCTGGAAGCCCGGCGTGTCCACGAAGAGAAATTGCGCTTGCGCGGTCGTCAGGATGCCGAGCAGTCGATGCCGAGTCGTCTGCGCCTTGCGCGACGTGATGCTGATGCGCGCGCCAACCAGCGCATTGATCAACGTCGACTTGCCAACGTTGGGCCGTCCGACAATCGCGACCTCGCCGCAGCGAAAGGCGCTCTCTGGCGTCGTGGCCGGTTCAGGCCGCGGCCGTCTGCTCATACGCCCGTGCCGCGGCTGCCTGTTCGGCGGCGCGTCGGCTGGAACCCGAGCCGGCGGCAACAATGCCAAGCGCAGGGATGCGACATTCGACATCGAAGTTTTGCAGATGCGCTTCGCCCGTCACGGCCACGATCGCGTATTCGGGGACCGGCATGCGTCGGCCCTGCAGCCATTCCTGCAGGCGGGTCTTGGGGTCCTTGGCCAGACTGGCGGGATCCAACCCCGCAAGTTCAGCGTGGTAAACGTGCTCGATCGCGGCGCGAGCCGCGTCGAATCCACCGTCGACGAACACCGCGCCGAACACCGCCTCCAGCGTATCGGCAAGGATCGACGGACGCGCGGGTCCGCCACTGCGCAGCTCGCCTTCGCCCAGTCGCACCGAGTGCCCAAGGTCAAGGCCCTGCGCGAGACGGAAGAGGGTGTCCTTGTTCACAAGATTGGACCGCAGTCGCGATAGATCGCCTTCGGACATGTGCGGATAACGCTGGAACAGCGTCATGGCGATGGCGCAATTGAGTACTGCGTCGCCGATGAATTCCAGTCGCTCGTTATGGGTTGCGCCGACGCTGCGATGCGTCAGCGCCTGGTCCAGCAACTCAGGACGACGGAAAGCGTGGCCCAGCGACTGGCCGGGTTCAAACGGCATCGGCTCGCCTATTTCGTCGCAATCGCCTCGAAATCCAGCAACAGGCTGACGTTGCCGACAAGGTGCAGCACGCGCTGCCAGGTCGCGGTGGCGACGAGCTGGTTGCCCTCTTTGGTGACTTCGATATCGGCGCCGCGCACGGAGTCTATATAGTCGGCACTGGCCTTGAGGTCGAAGTCCCGGCGGAATTGGTAGAGCGTGAATCCGTCCTTGGACGTCTGCAGCGTGTTGGTCATGACTTTCTTGACCGTATACCACTCGATATAGGCTGGCACCATGCGAAAGCCGATCATCACCGCCAGCATCGCCAGCGCGGCGACCATGATGAATCCGACGATGCTCAGGCCGCGCTGCTGTTGGCGAATGTTCATGTGCTGTCTCCCTTCACCGGATCGTGGTGCCGATCCGCTTGAACGCCAGACTGCTGATGTCATCCCAGTTGAACCAGATGAAAAACGCCTTGCCGCGAATGTGATCGTCTGGCACGAAGCCCCAGTACCGGCTGTCGTCGCTGTTGTCGCGGTTGTCGCCCATCATGAAGTAGCTCCCCTCGGGGACCTTGCAGGTAAAGCCGCGCTCATTGTAAACGCAGTTTTCCCGCCCAGGGAACATGCGGACATTGTGCGGAAATACCGGCGGCACGGCTGGATTTTCGGCGATGAAGTGCTCGCGCCCGTCGCTGCGTTCGCCAAAGCGCTGTGTCGTCACGTAGGCGAGCCCTTCGAGATAGCCATAGTTGCCATCCGCAGTCTGCGGCCAGGGAACGCCATTCACCGTGAGTTGCTTGTCGCGATACACGACTTCGTCACCCGGCAATCCGACCAGACGCTTGATGAAATCCTGCGTGGGATTGACCGGATAACGAAAGACGATCACATCGCCGCGCTGCGGGCTGCCAGTCGGAATGATCTTCTTCTCAATGATCGGCAAGCGGATGCCATAGGAAAACTTGTTGACGAGAATGAAGTCGCCAACCTCCAGCGTCGGCCGCATCGACGAACTCGGGATCTTGAACGGTTCGGCGACGAACGAACGCAACAGGAACACAATCAGCAGCACCGGGAAAAAACTCTTCGGGTACTCGATCCACCATGGCTCGCCTTCGTCGCTTGCACGCCGTTTGCTGAAAACGAGCTTGTCGGCAAGCGCGATGACGCCGGTAACCGCGGTGAGCACGAACAGGATCAGGGCGAAATTCATCGTTGAGCGTTTGGCGTTGGGCGGATTCTAGACCTTGGAACCTGCATACGTGCATGGCGAAGACATCATTTGTCGCCCACCTGCAGGATCGCGAGGAAAGCCTCCTGTGGGATCTCGACGCTGCCGACGGCCTTCATGCGCTTCTTGCCGGCCTTCTGCTTTTCCAGCAGCTTGCGTTTGCGCGAGATGTCGCCGCCATAGCATTTGGCAAGGACGTTCTTGCGCATGGCCTTGACCGATTCGCGGGCGATGATCTGCGCGCCGATCGCCGCCTGAATCGCGACGTCGAACATCTGCCGTGGAATCAGCTTGCGCATCTTCGCGACCACTTCACGACCGCGATACTGCACGTTGGCCCGGTGCACCATCACCGACAGCGCATCGACACGCTCGTTGTTGATCAGGATATCGAGCTTGACCACATCGGCGGCGCGAAATTCCTTGAATTCATAGTCGAGTGACGCATAACCGCGCGAGACCGACTTGAGGCGGTCGAAGAAATCCATCACCACCTCGGCCAGCGGCAATTCATAGGTCAGCATCACCTGCCGGCCGACGTACAGCATGTTTTTCTGCACGCCGCGCTTGTCGGTGCACAGCGTCATGACCGGCCCGACGTAATCCTGCGGCGTGAGTATCGTCGTGGTGATGATCGGCTCGCGGATTTCCTCGACCCGCGACAGATCGGGCAATTTCGATGGATTCTCGATCTCGATCACCGTTCCATCGCGCGACAGCACCTGATACACGACCGTCGGCGCCGTCGTGATGAGATTCATGTCGTACTCGCGCTCGAGCCGCTCCTGCACGATGTCCATGTGGAGCAGGCCGAGAAAGCCGCAGCGGAAGCCGAAGCCGAGCGCCTCGGAGACCTCGGGTTCATAATGCAGCGAGGCGTCGTTGAGCTTGAGCTTCTCCAGCGCGTCGCGCAGGCCTTCGTACTGGTTGGACTCCACTGGATACAAGCCTGCGAACACTTGTGGCTTGACCTCCTTGAATCCCGGCAAGGCTTGCGCGGCGGGCCGCGTGGCCAACGTCAGCGTATCGCCGACGCGCGCCGCCTTGAGTTCCTTGATGCCGGCGATGACAAAGCCCACGCCGCCCGCCGACAGTTCGTCGCGCGCGATCGCCTTGGGCGTGAACACGCCCACCTGTTCGCAGTTGTAGGTTGCGCCGCTCGCCATCAGCAGGACCTTGTCGCGCGGCTTCAGCACACCATCCATGACCCGGACGAGCATCACGACGCCAACGTAGTTGTCGAACCACGAATCGATGATCAGCGCAGACAGCGGTGCGGCAGGATCCCCCTTGGGCGGACGAATGCGCGCGATGACCGCTTCGAGGATGTCGTCGACGCCCTCTCCGGTCTTGGCGCTGGCGCGAATCGCATCGTCCGCCGGAATGCCGATGATGTCCTCGATTTCCTCGATGACGCGTTCGGGCTCGGCCGACGGCAGGTCGATCTTGTTGAGCACGGGAATGACGTCGACGCCTTGCTCGGTGGCGGTATAGCAATTGGCGACGGTTTGCGCCTCCACACCCTGCGAGGCGTCGACGACGAGCAGTGCGCCTTCGCAGGCCGCCAGCGACCGCGATACTTCGTACGCGAAATCGACGTGGCCGGGCGTGTCGATCAGGTTCAGGCTGTAGATCTCGCCGTTACGCGCAGCATAGGAGAGCGCCGCGGTCTGTGCCTTGATCGTGATCCCGCGCTCGCGCTCGAGGTCCATCGAATCGAGCACCTGGGCTTCCATCTCGCGATCCGCCAGCCCGCCGCACCGCTGGATGAAGCGGTCGGCCAGGGTCGACTTGCCGTGGTCGATGTGCGCGATGATGGAAAAATTGCGGATGTGTTGCATCGGTTTCTGCAAAGGAAAGGGGCACCGCGAAGTGCCCCATATTCAGCCCGGCCGGTATCGGAACAATCTGAATTTTAACCGATTTTGCGCGTCAGCGCGAGGCGCTAGGAGGCATCTGTTCGGTCCGTTCGTGGTGAGCTTGTCGAACCATGAACGGACTCCCATCATTGTGAATCAGTTAGTCGCCGCCCCCTTCGACTTTGCTCAGGACAGGCTTCGACAAGCTCAGGGCGAACGGTTTCGCGCAACCATCGCGCGACAGCGACAGCATCGAGACGGTAGTGACAGAGCTCCTGCTCGCCACCGAGCAACACGGGTACCTTGTCGCCCCAACGCGCTTCGAGCGCAGGATCCGCGTCGACGTCGAAGAGTTCCACCGTCGCGTTGCCCGTTTCGAGCAGCGGCGCCAGTTCTTCGCGCATCTCGTCGCACAGGTGGCAGTAGGCGCGCACCAGAAGCGTGAGCTTGCCTCCCAACTACTCGGTCCCGTTGCCCAGCTTGATCGTCGAAAAGAACTGCTGCTCACCGCGGCGAAGCAGGAACGTCACCGAGGCTCCCTTGTCGAGCTTCGCGATCAGGCCGTTGACCTGCTCCGCACTCTTGGCCTCGATCGTGGCACCCCGGCTGATCACCGCCAGGATGACGTCGCCGGGCTGGATGTCACCACGCGACGCGTTGCTGCTGTCTTCGACGACGACGCCGCCCTTGAGGTCGAGTTCTTTTTTCTGTTCGTCCGTCAAGTCGGAAAGAATCAGGCCCATGCGATTTGGCTTGGCTTTTTCCTTGCTCGGCGGTGCGCCGCGCTTCGTCGGCCTGGCGGCGTCGTCTTCCTTCAGCTCGGCGACGGTCACCACGATGTCCTTGGTGGCGCCTTTGCGCCACACCTGCAGCGTGATCTTGTTGCCCGGCTTGACCTGGGTGACGATGCGCGGCAACTCCGACGACGTGTTCACGGTCTTGCCGTCGGCTTTGATGACGATGTCGCCGGACTCGACGCCGGCCTTGTCCGCCGGGCCGCCCTTCTCCACCGAATTGACCAGCGCACCGCCCGCCTTGGGCAATCCGAACGCGTCGGCGGTCTCCTTGCTGACTTCCTGGATCTGCACGCCAATCCGGCCACGCGTGACGCGGCCCTTTTCCTGAATCTGCTTGACGACGTTCATGGCGACGTCGATCGGAATGGCGAAGGCGAGGCCCATGTAGCCGCCGGTACGGCTGAAGATGAGCGAGTTGATGCCGACGACTTCGCCCTTCATGTTGAACAGCGGTCCACCCGAATTGCCGGGGTTGATCGGCACGTCGGTCTGGATGAAGGGCACCAGGTTCTCATTGGGCAGTTCGCGACCCTTGGCGCTCACGATGCCCGCCGTGATCGTGTTTTCCAGGCCGAAAGGCTTGCCGATCGCAGCCACCCACTCGCCGACCTTGAGCTTTTCCGGATCGCCGATGTTGACCTTCTGCAGGCCCGTCGCTTCGATCTTGAGCAGTGCGACGTCGGTGCGCTTGTCCGTGCCAACCACCTTGGCCTTGAACTCCCGCTTGTCCGACAGCTTGACCGTGACTTCGGTCGCGTCGTCGACGACGTGCACGTTGGTCAGGACGTAACCGTCGGGTGAAAGAATAAAGCCCGAGCCGGTCGACTGCTGTTCGAACTCGCGCTGCCGCGGCGCGCCTCGCTGGTTCGGCCCGAAGCGCTTGAAGAACTCATAGAACGGATCGTCTTCGGACAACTCCGGAAATCCGGTCTGCTGACGCTTCGACTTCGACGTCACGTCGATGCTCACCACCGTGGCACCCTGCTGCTCGTAGAGTTCAGTGAAATCGGGGAGCCGTCCCTGTTGAGCGGTCGCGGCGTGGGTAAACCAGGCGAAACTCGACAGCGCAACGAGTATCGTCCATGCACGATATTTCATACTTCGGTACCTTTGATGTTGGATGCGGGTAATACGAAACTGATGGGCTATCGGTGGCTGACCGAATAGGCGATCTGGCGCACGGTGGTTCCCGGCGCCTCGCCGAGCACCGTGACCAGGTACTCGTTCAATGGCCGGCTGTATACGTTGATGCCGCCCTGCTGCGAAAGTCCAACCGGCTTCGGCGTCGACGGCGTCGGCTCGACGAACACCGAAACCGCGACGAGGCCGTCGGAGAACACCAGGTGCGCAACCTTGTCCGATTTTCCGCGCAGGCTGCGATAGCCTTCGACGACTTTGGTAAATCCCGGCGGGAGATCCTTGACGACCCATCCCGTTTCCTGCGGCGAAACATCGCCGTGCGTGAACTCACGCACCTGCCAGTCGGCGGGGGGCGTCGGAAACGGCGCCTTGAACATGTCGCGGTCGAGCTTGGCGCCGATCTGGATATCGGTAAAGGCGAATTGCTCGATCGTTTCGTTCTTCTCGTTGAGCAGTCGCGCCTTCAGCAGCAAGCCGGTCGCCGTGTCGGCCCAGAACTTGTGCCCAAAGCGCATGCCATCCTTGGGTTCGAACACGTACGCCTGCGTCTCCAGACCGGCGATGCGGGCGGTTTCGGCCTTGCGAAAATAGTAGTACTCGGCGAGTGTCGCCAGCTGTTGCGGCAGCAGCGAAGGAAACACGTTATGCAATGCACGCGGCTCGACGCGCACCAGTTTGGCATCCGAGTAATAGCAACGCACCTGATCGTTGATCCGGACGACTTCGCGCGCCGGACCGTCGAGGTTGGTGAGCTTTTCGTACTCGCTGCCGGCATCGCTGAAGTGGCTGAGGCGCGACATTTCGACGCGGCCACCGTGCTGATTGACGACCGTTCCCGACATAGTTGAGCGTGCGCGCGGCGACTGCGGCACGCTGCAGCCATTCAGCGGCGTCCTGGCCGAATGCCGGCACGCCGACGAACAGCGACGCGGCGAGCAGCCCCGTACCCAGCAACTGCGGGTTGGCCCGGCGACGTGCGACGCCCAAGCGAAGACTACGGGCGCGCATCCGGCTCGCTTGCGGCAACCGCACGGAGATACGGTCGCACACCCTGGATGGCGGTGGTCGGCGAATACTCCTGATGCACCAGCAGATACTCGTTGTCGACCGGGCGCCGGGCATCGGCAGCGCGCACCGACGAGGCCTGCCGCGCCGCGGCGACCGCGGTCGGCGGCACCGGCATGGTGGTGAGCGCCACCCAGCTGACGACGCTTACTGCCGCGACCGTTGCGGCAACAGCCAGCGCCATCGCGGCGGGCGCAGTCTTGCGGCGCTGGGGCGCAAGTACGGTCGGCTCGGCGGCGAGCTTTTCCGTAAAACGTGCCGCGAATCCAGGCGTAGGCGCCGCCGAACCGCGCAGCGCGTCGCCGATCACGTGGTAGCACACCCAGGTTGCGACGCAGTGAGACTCGCGCAAGCCGACGCATACACCCTCGACGCGCTGCGCGTCGAGTTCGCCGTCCATCAGCAGCGAGATTTCCTCCGGCTTCGGGTCCATCACCATCTCCGGTCCTTTTCCGTCCCCAACAGCGGCCGCAGCTCGGCCGCGATCGCTTCGCGCGCCCGGAAGATCCGGGAACGCACCGTGCCAATCGGACAATTCATCACGTTGGCAATCTCTTCGTAACTCAGGCCCTCGATTTCACGCAGGGTGATCGCCGTGCGCAAATCCTCGGGCAACGCATCCAACGCCTTGTTGACGGTGTTGGCCACCTGCTTCCCATGCAACTCGTCCTCGGGTGTCGCCGAATCCCGCAACTGCTCGGCGTCCTCGAAATTCTCCGCTTCCTCGTTGTCGAAGCCGGTCGACGTCGGTGCCCGCCGGCCCATCGCGACCAGGTAGTTCTTGGCGGTATTGATCGCGATCCGGTACAACCACGTGTAAAACGCGCTATCTCCGCGAAACGAAGGCAACGCGCGGTAGGCCTTGATAAACGCCTCCTGCGTCACGTCCTCGACCTCGCCGGGGTCGCGCACGAACCGCGACAACAGTCGCCCCAGCTTGCGCTGGTACTTCAACACCAGCAATTCGAAAGCGCGCTTGTCACCCCGCTGCGCGCGCTCCACGAGCTGCTGATCTACTTCGCGGTCAGCCATCCGCGGGCGGTCCCTGTGTCGTTCGTCTTATCGCCGCACCGCTCACTACAGGCGCAACGTCCGCCGGCAGTATAGCCGAGCCGCCCGGCAACCCGGGACCGATGACACTGTGGGCAACCTGCTTCGCTAGACCGCCGCCCGAGCGGGAAGTTCAGCAATCAGTAGGGTTTTTGGTATTCCGCATCAACGGGGTGAGAGCGCGACGGCCGGCTCGACGTGCCCGGTGACCAGCCCGGCATAGTTGCGGATTTCCGGGGTTCGCCACGACGCAAGCAGGGTGCGCTGCGCGGGATCAAGCAAACCGAGCTGGTCGAGCACGGACACCGTCGCCGGATGCAGCCCGCGGGCGTTGCCGTCGACCACCTTGAGCGCGATACCCCAGCCCTTGCTGCGGATACCGATCGCCTGGACACCTTCGGCGCCAACCTTGGTCACCCAGTCGCCTTGGCCGGCGCGCATCAGTGCGAGATCGTTGCGCCGTTCGCCCGAGACCATTTCGGGGTGCGCGGTCATCGCCGCGCCCAGGCGCGACGGCGCGGCGCCGTAGCGGTCGTCGTCCCGGTTGGCTGCCAGCTTCGCGAAAGCATGGGCCAGCCGATCCAACGGAACGGCATAGTTGGGCGCGGAACAGCCGTCGATGCCGGCGACGAGGTCGCGCTCGGCGACGCCGGTCAGATGCGCCACCGCGGTGCGGATCGCCTGTTGCAGCGGATGGTCGAAGGCGAGGTAGGTCTCGACCGGCGCAGCGCAATGGCGACACCAGGCCAGCATGCCCGCGTGCTTGCCTGAGCAATTGTGCTGCAACGTCGTGAACTTGACGCCAGAGGGTGGCAGCTCCTCGCGCGCCGTGTAATACAACGGAGGATGCACGCCGCACTGCAACTGATCGGGCGCGCAACCCACACGCGCGAGCATGTCGGCCACCGCCTCGACGTGCCTCGGTTCGCCGGAGTGGCTGGCGCAAAGCAAGGCGACCTGCGGCAGGGAAAAGCCAAAGCGCTCGATGCCTCCGCTCGCGACAAAAGGCAATGCCTGCAGCGGCTTGAGCGCACTGCGGGTCGTGGTGAGATGGAACGGGTCGCCGGCCACGAAGATCAACCGCCCATCCCGATCGACCACGGCCACGGAGCCATAGTGGACGCTGTCGGTGGCATCGCCACGTGTGACGCGTGCCAGCGCCACGTGCGCGAACCCCTCTCCCCGTGGGAGAGGGGTAGGGGTGAGGGCTGAGCTTTGCTGATTGCCAGTCACTTCTGCAAAGCTCAGGAACGAGCAGCCAGTACCTGCCGGATCGACTCCAGTGCCGCCGGATCCTCGATCGTGGTCAAGTCTCCGGGATCGCGTCCTTCGGCCAGGGCCTGTATCGAGCGCCGCAACAGTTTGCCCGATCGCGTCTTCGGTAGCACCGACACGAAATGCACGGCGCCGGGACGCCCGATCGCGCCGAGTTCGCGATCGACCGTGTCCATCACTTCCTTGCGCATGCTCGCCGCACCACTCGCCGTGGCCACGCGGGCAGGATCCTTGACGACCGCGAAGGCGACTGGAACCTGTCCCTTGAGTGCGTCCGCCACGCCGACGACCGCGACTTCGGCGATCCCCGGATGCGCCTGCACCGCTTCTTCGATCTCGCGCGTCCCTAGGCGGTGGCCTGCAACGTTGATCACGTCGTCGGTACGGCCGAGGACGAAGTAGTAGCCGTCGGCATCGCGCGTGGCCCAGTCGAAGGTCGAATAGACCTGCTTGCCGGGAACCGTCGAGAAGTAGGTTTTGACGAAGCGCGCGTCGTCGCCCCACACCGTGCTCATGCAACCCGGTGGCAAGGGCGGCGCGATGGTCAGCACGCCTTTCTGATCGGTGCCCACCTCCTCTCCGGTCACTTCATCGAGGATCCGTACGTCGTAGCCGATGGCCGGAAACGATGGGCTGCCGAACTTGCGCGGCGTGTCCTCGATGCCGGGCTGCGCGGACAGGATCGGCCAGCCGCTCTCGGTCTGCCAGTAGTTGTCGACAATCGCCACGCCCAGCGCATCCGACGCCCAGCGCGCGGTCGGCTCGTCGAGGGGTTCGCCCGCAAGGAACAGATACTTGAGGCAGGACACGTCGTGCTTCTTCATGAACCCCGGGTCCTGCTTCTTCAGCACGCGGATCGCGGTGGGCGAACTGAACATGGACTTCGCTTTGTACTCGGCGACGATCTGCCACCAGATCGCCGGATCGGGGCGGATCGGCAGGCCTTCGTACATGATCGTGGTCGACCCGTTGAGCAGCGGCGCATAAATGATGTACGAGTGGCCGACCACCCACCCGATGTCGCTCGTGCAGAAGATCGTCTCGCCGGGCGCCACGCAGAAGATGTCGCGCATCGACGCCGCCAGCGCGACCGCATAGCCCCCGGTATCGCGCTGCACGCCTTTCGGATTGCCGGTCGTCCCCGACGTATACAAAATGTAGGAAGGCTCGGACGATTCCAGCCATTCGCACGGTACCCGAGCGCCGTCGTGCCCGGCCACGAGGGTGGCGTAATCCAGATCGCGGCCGGCGGTTCGACTCATCGCGGTGTCGAGATGGCGGTCGACGATGACCACCTTGGCCGGCGGATGCTTGGCCAGCCGCAGCGCCTCGTCGACAAGGTGCTTGTAGGGGATCATCTTGCCGCCGCGCATGCCGGCGTCGGCGGTAACCATGACCTTAGGCTTCGCGTCGTCGATGCGCGTGGCCAGGCTGGCCGCGGCAAAACCGCCGAAGACCACCGAGTGAATCGCGCCGATGCGTACCGTCGCGAGCATCGCGAATACCGCTTCGGGAATCATCGGCATGTAGAGCAATACGCGGTCACCCCTGGCTACACCTTGCGCGCGCAGCATCGCGGCGCAGCGTTCGACCTCGAAGGCGAGATCAGCATAGGTGTAGGTGCGGCGCTGACCGGTCTCGGTCGAGATGAAGATCAGCGCAGGCTGCTGCGAACGGGTCGCCAGATGGCGGTCGACCGCGTTGTGGCACAGGTTGGTGCGCCCGCCGACGAACCAGCGCGCGAACGGCGGCCGGCTGTAGTCGAGCACCGCCGAGAACGGGGTGTGCCAGTCGATCAAGCCGGCGCGCTCGCGCCAGAATGCATCGCGATCAGCCAGCGAGCGGCGGTGGGTTTCTGCGTAACTTGGCATCGCGTCCTCCAGGGTGAACCGCGAGCCTACCTCGCGTAGGCGAGAGTTTTCTTGCGCGGGATCAACCCTGTCTGCAGTCGGTCAGTTCCCCACCGGATCGGCACCGATGCGCACGACCGTACGGCCACGGATCATGCCCTTGAGGAAGGCGTCGAAATGCGACGGCAGTTCATCGAAGTCGATGGTGCGGACCTTGGCCTGCACGCGCGACGGTTTCCATTCATTGGCGAGCCGGTCCCACAGTTTTTGCCGCAGCGGCATCGCGCCTTCGGAACTGTTGATGCCCAGCAACTGCACGCCGCGCAGAATGAATGGCATCACCGTCGTGTTCAGTTTCACATCTGCCGCCAGTCCGACGCTGGCCACGGTGCCCCACTGCTTCATGGTCGACAGCAACCACGCCAGGACGTCACCGCCGAGGTTGTCGACCGCGCCGGCCCACGTCGCCTTGTCGAGGGGACGAATCTTGCTCAGGTCGAGGCTCTGCCGCGCCATGATTTCGGCGGCGCCGATCGACCGCAGATACGCTTCTTCGTCGGCTTTGCCCGTCAACGCGACCACGTGATAGCCGAGCTTGGACAGGATGTCGATGGCGACGCTGCCCACGCCGCCGGTCGCCCCATTGACGATGACGGGGCCGTTGGCGGGAGTCAGGCCGTTGTGCTGCATCAACTCGATCGCGAGCGCTGCGGTGTAGCCCGCGGTACCCAGCGTCATCGCCTCGAACGCCGTCATGTCCGGCGATCGGCGCACCACCCAATCCGCCGGCACACGAACGTACTCGGCATAGCCGCCGTCGTGGGCGACGCCCAGGTCGTACGCATGCACGATCACCTTGTCACCGTGCCTGAAACGCGGATCCGCCGACGTCTCGACCGTGCCCGCCATGTCGATGCCTGCGACAGTCGGGTACTTGCGCATGATCCTGCCCGTGCCGTTGTGGGACAGCGCATCCTTGTAGTTGATGGTCGAATACTTGGTCCTGACCAGAACGGCGCCTGGATCGAGGTCGGCGGGAGCCATCTCGACAAAGCGGCTCCTGACGACGCCGTCCTCCTGAAACGTCCGATAGGCCTTGAAGTGCTGCGGAGCCTGCTGCATGGGTGTCTCCTCCTGAGTGAATCAGAGCGCGCTTCGTGCGTCTGGTGCGGCAATGCCATGTATTCGTGCGTGCGCATTTCGATGAGCCGGCTGACGGTTCGCGGAAATTCCTGGCTGTTCGGGCCCGCCACGTAGAGCTCCTCCGCCGGCACAGCGGCCGACAGGAGCAACTTTACCCGATGATCGTAGAGGACGTCGACGAGCCAGGTAAAACGCCTCGCCGCGTTGCCCATGTCCGTGGTCAGGCGCGGGACGTCGGAAACGATGACGACCGCAAAGCGGCGGGCCAGCTCCAGGTAGTCCAGCTGCGAGCGCGGGCCGTCGCAAAGGGTCCCAAAGTCGAACCAGACCACGCTGCCCGCACGGCGCCTGGCCTTGAGGGTGCGCGCCTCGACGACGAGCTTGGCGTCTTCATCGGCACCCGGCCGCATGCGGTCGAACAGCGCCCCAAGCTCGGGGTCGGCAGCACCACGCGGGGCCGTGTAGTAGTACACACCGTGCTCCAGGGCACGCAGGCGGTAATCTACGCCGCCATCGATTTCGACCACATCCAGCCATTGCTTGATCAGCGCGATGGTCGGCAGCAGGCTTTGCCGCTGCAGGCCGTTGGGATACAGGTCGTCGGGCCGATAGTTCGAGGTCATGACGAACACCACGCCGCGATCGAACAAGGCCGTAAGCAATCGCCCGAGAATCATCGCATCGGCGACGTCCGAGACGTGGAATTCGTCGAAACAGACCAGGCGATAGCGGCGCGCAATTCTCCCCGCGACGGCCGCCAGCGGATCTTCGACCTTGGCGTGCGCACGCAAATCGTCGTGCACGCCCTTCATGAAGGCATGGAAATGGACGCGGGTTTTGCGCCGGTACGGCAGCGCGGCGAAAAACGCATCCATCAGAAAGCTTTTGCCGCGCCCGACGCCGCCATGGAAATAGACGCCGCGTGGCGCCACGGGTGGGTTGAGCCATCGCCGCAACAGCGAGCGACGCGCATCGCGAAATTCGATCAACTCGTCGTAGAGGCGCTGGAGACGCTGCAGAGCGGACTCCTGCGCGTCGTCGAGCACCATATGCCGGCGGATCAGTTCCGGTGCGAGTTGTGCATGGAGTACGCCGCGCCGCTCGCCCACCTCGCGCTCCAGGCTGTGCGCGGCATCGTTCACGACCTCTGCCCTCCGCAGGCGCGCACCGCCGTCAAAGGTTCAGCGTGCGTTTATCGACTGCCAGCGCCGCTTCCTTCACCGCCTCGGACAACGACGGATGGGCGTGACAGATGCGGGCAATGTCCTCGCTCGATGCGCCGAACTCCATCGCGACCACGCCTTCGGCGATCAGCTCCGAGACCATGGGACCGATCGCATGCATCCCCAGGATGCGATCGGTCTTCGCGTCAGCGAGAAATTTGACGAAGCCGCGCGTATCGCCGAGCGCGCGGGCACGGCCGTTGGCCATGAACGGAAACGAGCCGGCGCGATAGGCCACGCCTGCAGCCTTGAGCTGTTGCTCGGTCTGCCCGACCCACGCGATTTCCGGTGAAGTGTAGATCACCCACGGCACCGTATTGAAATCGACATGCCCATGCTGACCGGCGATGCGTTCCGCGACAGCGACACCTTCGTCCTCGGCCTTGTGCGCCAGCATCGGTCCGCGCACGACGTCGCCGACCGCCCAGACACCCGGCAGGTTGGTCCTGCACTCGGCATCGACGACGACGAATCCGCGCTCGTCCAGCTTGAGCCCGACGCTTGCGCCGTCGAGTCCCGTCGTATGCGGAAGCCTGCCGATCGACACGATGAGCTTGTCGACGCCGAGCGACTGCGCCTTGCCGTCGGCGTCGGTGTAGTCGACCACGACCTCTTTGCCCGCAGCGACTTTGGTGATCTTCACGCCGAGATGGATCGCGAGGCCCTGCTTCGCGAACAGTTTTGCGGCCTCCTTGGCGACCTGCTCGTCGGCAGCGCCGAGAAATGCCGGCAGCGCCTCGAGTATCGTCACCTCCGCGCCGAGTCGCCGCCAGACGCTGCCCATCTCCAGGCCGATGACGCCGGCGCCGACGACGCCCAGTCGTTTGGGCACCGCCGGTAACGCCAGCGCGCCTTCGTTGTCGAGGATGAGCTTGTTGTCGAATGGCGTCCCCGGCAAGGCCCTCGGTTTCGAGCCCGTCGCGATGATGACGTTCTTCGCGGTCAGCGTTGCGGCGCCTGCTCCGGTCACCTTGATCTGCCAGGCACCCGCTCCGCCGCCGGCAAAGCTGCCGACGCCATGATGGAACGCAATCTTGTTTTTCTTGAACAGGTAGAGGATGCCGTCGTTGTTCTGCCGGACGACCTTGTCCTTGCGCGAGAGCATGCGCGCGACGTCGATGCCAAGTCCCTTGACCTCGATGCCATGCTCGGCAAATTCGTGCCCTGCATGTTCGTAGTTCTCGGACGATTGCAGCAGCGCCTTGGACGGAATGCAGCCGACGTTGGTGCAGGTGCCCCCAGGTGCAGGCTTGCCGTCCGCCGTCTTCCAGTCGTCGATGCACGCCGTCGAGAATCCGAGCTGGGCCGCGCGGATCGCGGCGACGTAGCCGCCGGGGCCGCCGCCGATCACCACCACGTCGAACGCGTCCGCCATGCAAGTAACCCTCGATTTGGTCCGTTCGTGGTGAGCTTGTCGAACCATGAACGGACTCTCGTCCATGCCAATCAGCCAGCTCTGTCGCTCGCCCTTCGACAAGCTCAGGGCGAGCGGTCAATTTTTCAGCGATTCCCTTACAGGTCGAGCAACATGCGCGCCGGATCTTCCAGCGCTTCCTTGATCGCCACGAGCGACAGGACCGCTTCGCGGCCGTCGATGATGCGATGGTCGTACGACTGCGCCAGATAGTTCATCGGCCGCACCACCACTTGTCCGTTCTCGACGACGGCGCGGTCCTTGGTTGCGTGGATACCGAGGATGGCCGACTGCGGCGGGTTGATGATCGGCGTCGACAACATCGACCCGAACACCCCGCCGTTGGAAATTGTGTACGTGCCACCGGTCAGCTCCTCGACCTTGAGCTTGCCTTCCTGTGCCCGCTTGCCGAAGTCGGCGATCTGCATTTCGATCTCGGCGATCGACAGCAGGTCGGCGTCGCGCAGGATCGGCACGACCAGGCCGCGTGGACTGCCCACCGCAACGCCGATATCGAAATAGCCGTGGTAGACGATATCGTTGCCGTCGATCGAAGCATTGACCACGGGGTATTTCTTGAGCGCATGGACCGCCGCCTTGATGAAAAAGCCCATGAAACCGAGCTTCACACCGTGTGCCTTTTCGAAGCGATCCTTGTAGCGATTGCGCAGTTCGAGCACCGGCGCCATGTTCACTTCGTTGAACGTGGTCAGGATGGCGGCCGTCGCTTGCGACTGCACCAGGCGCTCGGCGACCCGCTGGCGCAACCGCGACATCGGCACCCGTTGCTCAGGGCGCCCGCTGAGACTCGCCGGCAGCGTGACCGGTGGCGCCTTGGCCATCGGCGCTGCGGCGGTTACCGGTGCAGGTGGCGGAGCCTTCGCGATGTCTGCGCGCGCCTCCACCACGGCCTGAACGTCGCCCTTGGTGAGGCGGCCGCCCCGTCCCGTCCCGGTAACGTCAGCAGCGGCGACACCTTGATCGGCCATGATCTTGCGCGCAGCGGGCAGTGCCGTAGGCGGGCTCGTCGCCGCCGTTGGTGCAGCGGGCGGTGTGGGCGCGGCAGCTTGCACGGGCGCCGGCTTGGCGGCGGCCTTCGCGCCGGTATCGATCACAGCGATGATTTCCTGCGCCTTGACTATGGAGCCGTCGGGCCGCCGAATTTCAGTGATCACACCGGCATCCGGTGCAGGCAATTCGAGTACCACCTTGTCGGTCTCGACGTCGATCAGGTTCTCGTCCCGATTCACTGCATCGCCGGCTTTCTTGTGCCAGCTGACGAGCGTCGCCTCGGTGATCGATTCAGGCAAGACCGGCACTTTCACTTCGATGAGCATGTTGCGTCCCTAGCAGCGCACTAGTGCGCGGTGACCATTTCGCCCGACGCCAGTTCGGCGGCGAATGCATCTTGCACCAGTTGTTTTTGTTGTGCGACGTGGCGCGACATGTAGCCAACGGCCGGCGACGCCGAGATCGGCCGTCCGGCGTACGCGAGCACCTGCTGGTCCAGAATATCATTGCGCAGATACGCGCGCAGGCGATACCAGGCGCCCTGATTCTGCGGCTCTTCCTGGCACCAGACGACTTCCGTCGCGGCCGGATATTTGGCGACCTCCGCCTTGAAGTCGTCATGCGGAAACGGATACTGCTGCTCGAGACGAACAACGGCGATGTCGTCGATCTTGTTCTCACGCCTATAGCCAACGAGGTCGTAATACACCTTGCCGCTGCACACGACGATGCGACGCACGCTCTTGGCCGCAATCGGCTCCGACTCGCCAATCACCGTGTGAAAGTGGCCCTCGGCCAGGTCTTTCATGGTCGACACGGCCTCCTTGTTGCGCAACAGGCTCTTCGGGCTCATCACGATCAGCGGCTTGCGAAAATCGCGCACCATCTGGCGCCGAAGCAGATGATAGATCTGCGCCGGGGTCGTCGGAACGCAGACCTGCATGTTGTGCTCCGCACACAATTGCAGATAGCGCTCGGGCCTCGCCGACGAATGTTCCGGACCCTGGCCCTCGTACCCATGCGGCAGCAATAGCGTGAGGCCGCATACACGCCCCCACTTGACCTCACCAGCCGCGATGAACTGGTCGATGACTACCTGCGCGCCGTTGGCGAAATCGCCGAACTGCGCTTCCCAGATCACCAGCTTGTTCGGTTCCGACGTCGAGTAGCCGTATTCGAATCCTACGACGGCAGCCTCCGACAGCACCGAATCGATGACGTCGAAATCGGGTTGGCCGGGGCGTATGTGTTGCAACGGCACCCACGTGCCCGAATCCCACTTCTCGCGATTCTGATCGTGCAGGACGGCGTGGCGATGCGAAAACGTACCTCGCCCCGAGTCCTGCCCGGACAGGCGCACGCCAAAACCCTGGTCGATCAGCGTTGCGTAGGCGAGCGTTTCGCCCATACCCCAGTCCAGCGGCAGCTCGTCCTCACCCATCGCGCGCCGATCGGCGATGACCTTCTCGACGCGCGGATGCAGCTTGAAGGTCTCTGGCACCGTGGTGACTTTCTGCGCCAGTGCCTTGAGCTTTTTCATCGGCACTTTCGTGTCGGCCACATCGGTCCAGTGCTTGCCGACAAAGCGTCCCCAGTCAACGGCGAACGGCGGCTTGTAGTTGGACAGGATCGTCGTGTTGGTGTGATAGCCCTTGTCCATCGCCGTGCGATACGTCTCGATCATCGCGTCAGCTTCCGGCGCACTGACTATTCCCGCCTGGACGAGGCGCGCGGCGTAATGCGCGCGCGTCCCCGGGTGCTGATGAATGCTCGTGTACATGAGCGGCTGCGTGATCATCGGCTCGTCGGCTTCGTTGTGGCCCTGCCGGCGGAAGCAGACGAGGTCGATGAATACGTCCTTGTCGAATTTCTGCCGGAACTCGATGGCCACTTCCACCGCCAGCAGGCAGGCTTCGGGGTCGTCGCCGTTGACGTGGAAAATCGGCGCCTCGACCATCTTGGCCACATCGGTGCAATACAGCGTGCCCCGCGTGTCGCGCGGGTCGGACGTCGTGAATCCGATCTGGTTGTTCACGACGATGTGGATCGTGCCTCCCGTCCGGTAACCGCGCGTCTGCGCGAGATTGAGCGTCTCCTGCACGACGCCCTGCCCGGCAATCGCAGCATCGCCGTGGATGAGCACCGGCATGACCTGGTCGCACGTGGGGTCGCGCCGCCGGTCCTGCCGCGCGCGCACCGAGCCTTCGACGACGGGATCGGCGATTTCCAGATGCGACGGATTGAACGCGAGCGTCAGGTGCATCGGGCCGCCAGGCGTAACCACGTCGGACGAGAAACCCTGGTGATACTTCACGTCACCGGCGGAAAGATCGGAGGCGTGCTTGCCTTCAAATTCGGCGAACAGGTTCGCCGGCATCTTGCCCAGCGTGTTGACGAGCACGTTCAGGCGCCCGCGGTGCGCCATGCCGATCACCATCTCCTGCACACCGGCCGCGCCCGCCTTCTGGATCAGGTGATCGAGCATCGGAATCATGGTGTCGCCACCCTCGCCCGAGAAGCGTTTCTGGCCGACGTACTTGGTGCCGAGGTAGCGTTCGAGCGTCTCGGCCGCCGTCAGGCGCTCGAGGATGTGACGGCGAAATTCCGGCGTGTAGCTGGGTCGGGAACGCAGCGGTTCGAGCCGGTTCTGGATGAAGCGCTTCTGCGGCGTGTCCGACATGTACATATATTCGGCGCCGAACGTGCCGCAATAGGTTTCGTTCAGCGCGGCGATGAGGTCGCGCAATCGCATCCGGTCGACACCTGCCGGCCCGCCCTTGAACGAGCCGATGTCGAACTCGGTGTCCATGTCGGCCTCGGTGAAGCCATAAGTCTTGATATCAAGGTCGGCGATGTACTGCTTTTCCTGGCGTTTGAGAGGATCCAGGTCCGCGTAGAACATGCCCACCGTGCGGTATTTGCTGATCAGGCGCAGCACCAGCACCTGCTTGTGCATGGCTTGCGCATCGACCATCCCACCCGCCAGCTTGCGGCTCTTGGCGAGCTGGATGAACGATTCGACGACGGGTGCGTGCGCGACGTCGTGCGCGCCACCGCGCAGCGAGTCGAAGTACACGCGCCAGTCGGCGCTGACCGCGTCCGGATCCGACAGATAGCTCTCGTACTGCTCCTCGATGAACGGCGCGTTGCCGCCAAACAGCGTGGTCGTCTGTTCGTATTCCCGCATCATGGACATGGCGTCACTTTCTATATAGGGCTGCAGTCGGCGCGATCAAGGTGCTCAGCGTTTGGCCATCGGGGGAACATCGCGCCGCACCGCGCCGGTGTAGAGCTGCCGGGGCCGACCGATTTTCTGGTCAGGGTCGGAGATCATCTCGTTCCACTGCGCGATCCAGCCCACCGTCCGCGCGAGCGAGAAGATGGCCGTGAACAGGCTGACCGGAATGCCCAGCGCGCGCTGCACGATGCCAGAGTAGAAATCGACATTGGGATAGAGCTTGCGTTGCACGAAGTAATCGTCTTCGAGCGCGATCTTTTCCATTGCCATCGCCAGCTTGAACACCGGGTCGTCATGCAAGCCCAGGGCTTCGAGCACCTCGTGGCAGGTCTCGCGCATCAGCTTGGCACGCGGGTCGTAGTTCTTGTACACGCGGTGCCCGAACCCCATCAGCTTGACGCCGGAATTCTTCTCCTTCACCCGCTTGATGAAATCGGGGATCTTGGAGACGTCGCCGATTTCCGTGAGCATGTTAAGCGCCGCTTCGTTGGCGCCGCCGTGGGCCGGGCCCCAGAGGCACGCGATGCCAGCCGCGATGCACGCAAACGGATTCGCGCCCGACGACCCCGCAAGCCGCACGGTCGACGTCGATGCATTCTGCTCATGATCGGCGTGCAGGATGAAAATGCGATCGAGCGCACGGACCAGCACGTCGTTGATCTTGTAGTCCTCGCACGGTACCGAGAACATCATGCGCATGAAGTTGGCCGTATAGCCCAGTTCATTGCGCGGGTACACGAACGGCTGCCCCATCGTGTACTTGTAGCACATGGCCACCAGCGTCGGCAGCTTGGCGATCAGGCGGATCGCCGAGACATGCCGATGGTGGGCGTCGGTGATGTCGAGCGAGTCGTGGTAGAACGCGGACAGCGAGCCGACGACGCCGACGAGCATCGCCATCGGATGCGAGTCGCGGCGGAAGCCGCGGAAAAACTGGCTCATCTGCTCGTGCACCATCGTGTGCTGGGTGACGTTTTGGACGAAATCCGACTTCTGGGTCGCGTCGGGCAACTCGCCCTGCAGGAGCAGGTAGCAGACTTCCAGGAAATCGCACTGAACCGCGAGCTGCTCGATCGGATACCCGCGATAGAGCAATTCACCCTTGTCGCCGTCGATGTACGTGATCTTGGAGACACATGCCGCCGTGGACATGAAGCCTGGATCGTAGGTGAAACGGCCGGTCTTGCCATACAGCGGCCGGATGTCGAGCACCTCCGGACCGATGGTTCCCGGCAGCATGGGAAAGGTGATGGCGGGCGAGTCATCGCTGAAACTCAGGGTTGCGGTGCGGTCAGTCATGGCGTGATGCTCCAGGCGGCAATCAAGATAGGGGCGCACGCGGATGCGCGCGTCCCACGTTTTCTCAGATGGCTTTCAAGCGCTCGAGCAGCGGCGCAACCGCTGCGTCGGCGGGCTCTTCCCGGCCCGACAGCAAATCCCATAGTTCGTTGTCACTCAACTCCAGCAGGGCGTCCAGCGCGACAACCTCCTGCTCGGTGATGCCATCCCCACGCGCATCGAGAAAGCGCGTCAGGATCAGATCGTTTTCAAGCATGCCCCGCCGGCAGCGCCAGCGCAGGCGGTTCAGCATGGTCGAATCCATACGCCGTGGGCTAAACGGCGCGTTTCACCATGAGCTCCCGGATCTTCCCGATCGCCCGGGTCGGATTGAGCCCCTTTGGACAGACGTCGACGCAGTTCATGATGGTATGACAGCGAAACAGGCGATAAGGATCCTCGAGGTTGTCGAGCCGGTCGCTCGTGGCCTGGTCGCGCGAATCCGCAATGAAGCGGTACGCCGCGAGCAACCCCGCCGGGCCGACGAACTTGTCCGGATTCCACCAGAACGACGGACACGCCGTCGAGCAGCACGCACAGAGAATGCACTCGTACAGGCCGTCGAGCTCTTCGCGCTCGACCGGCGACTGCAACCGCTCCTTCTCGGGCGGCGGTGTATCGTTGACCAGGTACGGCTTGATCGAATGGTACTGCTTGAAGAACTGGCTCATGTCCACGATCAGATCGCGGATGACCGGCAGGCCGGGCAGTGGGCGCAGCTCAACCGGTTCCTTCAGCTCCTTCAGGTTGGTGATGCAGGCCAGCCCGTTCTTGCCGTTGATGTTCATCGCGTCCGAACCGCACACGCCTTCCCGGCACGACCGGCGGAACGACACGGTGTCGTCCTGCATCTTCAGGCGGATCAGCGCATCGAGCAGCATCCTGTCGTGCGGATCGAGCGCGACGTCGTACTCCTGCATGCGCGGCTTGGCGTCCTGATCCGGATCGTAACGGTAGATGCGAAATTTCATCGATGCTCCGGCGCTCAGTACGTCCGCGTTTTCGGTGGGAACGATTCGACCGTCAGCGGCGTCAGCTTGACGGGCTTGTAGCTGAGTCGATTGCCTTCGCGCTGCCACAGCGTGTGCTTGAGCCAATTGACGTCGTCGCGATCGGGGTAGTCGCTGCGCGCCTGGGCGCCGCGCGACTCGCACCGGGCCGCGGCCGAGACGACGGTGGCCTTGGCGGTTTCGATCAGGTTGTCGAGTTCCAGCGCTTCCACCCGCGCCGTGTTGAATGTCCTGCTCTTGTCCTTGATCGCGGTCCGTTGCACGCGCTGCTCGAGCTCCATGACCCTGGCCACTCCGCTGTCGAGCAGTTCCTGGTTGCGGAACACGCCGCAGTGCGCCGTCATGGTCTTGCGCAGATCGCTTGCGACATCGGCGACCGCTTCGCCGGAGGTCGCGCTGTCCAGCCGCGCCAATCGTGCGAGCGAGAGGTCTCCGGCATCGCGCGGCAGGTCCTTGTAGGGACGTCGCTGCAACTGCTGGTCGACCAGGTGGTTGCCGGCCGCACGGCCGAATACCAGCAGGTCGAGCAGCGAATTGGTGCCGAGGCGATTCGCGCCATGGACCGAGACGCACGCGCACTCGCCGACGGCATAGAGGCCGTTGACGATGGCATTCGGATCGCCGCCATCCGGCGCAACCACTTGACCGTGGATGTTGGTCGGTATGCCGCCCATCTGGTAGTGGATCGTCGGCACGACCGGAATCGGTTCCTTGATCGGGTCGACGTTGGCGAATTTGATGGCAATCTCGCGGATCGACGGCAAGCGCTTGATGATCACGTCCGGACCGAGGTGATCGAGCTTCAGCATCACGTAGTCCTTGTGCGGACCGCAGCCCCGCCCTTCCTTGATCTCCTGGTCCATCGAGCGTGATACCACGTCGCGCGAGGCGAGGTCCTTGAGGTTCGGCGCGTAGCGCTCCATGAAGCGCTCGCCATTGGCATTGAGCAGGATGCCGCCCTCACCGCGCACACCTTCGGTGATGAGCACACCCGCACCGGCCACACCGGTGGGATGGAACTGCCAGAATTCCATGTCTTCGAGCGGGAGTCCGGCACGCGCGGCCATGCCGAGGCCATCGCCCGTATTGATGAAGGCGTTGGTGCTCGCTGCGAAGATCCGTCCGGCGCCACCGGTCGCGAACAGCGTCGCCTTGGCCTGCAGCAGCATGACCTCGCCGGTCTCCATCTCCAGCGCCACGACTCCGAGTACGTCGCCGCTTGCGTCGCGAATGAGATCGAGCGCCATCCACTCGACAAAAAATTGGGTATGCGAACGCACGTTGCGCTGATAGAGCGTGTGCAACATGGAATGACCGGTGCGATCCGCAGAAGCACACGCGCGTTGTATCGATTTTTCGCCGAAATTGGCCGAGTGTCCGCCGAACGGCCGCTGGTAGATCGTGCCGTCCGGATTGCGGTCGAACGGCATCCCGAAGTGCTCGAGCTCGTAGACCACCTCGGGTGCCGCGCGACACATGTATTCGATCGCGTCCTGGTCACCCAGCCAGTCCGAGCCCTTGATCGTGTCGTACATGTGCCACAGCCAGCTGTCCTCACCCATGTTGCCGAGCGACGCGCCGATGCCGCCCTGCGCCGCGACGGTATGCGATCGGGTCGGGAATACCTTGGAGAGCACCGCGACCGACAGTCCGGCTTCCGCGAGCTGCAGCGACGCGCGCATGCCGGCACCTCCCGCGCCAACGACGATCGCGTCGAACTTGCGCACCGGCAAACTCATTGGTAAGCCCCGCGCTCCGCGCTCCGGTATTCGCGGCCGTCAGTCCGCGCTTGCGCGAATCGCAGCGTTGCGCTTTCGGCCGCCGCCCACGTTCGCGGACGCGCGCTTCGCGCCTGGGCTTCGCCCCGCTCACGTAGACGTCCCGACGCGACCGTCGCGCTCATACTGTACGCCCCCAAAGGATGAGTGCTACCCAGCCGACATAGGCCACGAGCACGATGACGGTCAGCACTTCGAGCGTCAGACGCACAGCTGTCGGCTTGATGTAATCCATCCAGATGTCACGCATGCCGATCCAGGCGTGCCACAACAGCGCCAGCGCAAAGATCAAGGTCGCAATCCGGAAAGCGGTATGGCTGAACAGCGCCCGCCACCCCGCGTAGTCGAGGCCTCCGCTGTACAGGGCAATCGCAATCACGAGCAGGGTATAGACGGCCATGACAACGGCAGTGATCCGCTGCGCGAGAAAATCCATCCAGCCGTAGTGGGCACCGACGATGGCGCGCCTCACCATAGCCTCGCTCCGATAATGAGCGTCAGCGCGAGACTCACCACCAGCACGATGACGCTCGACTGGCGGGCCTGCTTGAGTTCGGTACCCTGATCGAGATCGAGCAGCAGGAAGCGGATCCCCGCGCAGAAATGATGAAGGTAGGCCCAGATCAGGCCGATGAGCACCAGCTTGGCAAGCGGGTGCGCAAAGATCGCCGACAGCCTCGCGAAAGCATCCGGCGACGCCAGGCTCTCCTGCAAACCACAGAGCACCAGCGGAATGCCGACGATGAACAGCACCGCGCCGCTGACCCGATGGAGGATGGACACGAATGCTGGCAGTGGCAGACGGATCTGCGCCAGATTCAGATAGACCGGGCGTGGCTTGATCACAGGTTTTTCGCCAAGGAAAAGCAGTGCCACTGAAACGAAGGCTCGATACCCGGAATACCGCGCAATTGCGCCTTCGCGCGGCAGGAATTCAATGACAATGTCAAGGCCACAACACTACCGATGCGTCCATCACTCAGCAACAACCACGACGTACGCATTCACCACACAAATTATACCGCCATTCGGCGCTTCGTCGCCAGTCTGCACGGAGCTATGCCAGCGACAACGCCGGCACCGGATCGTCGCCGCCTCGAATCAGCCGAGATCGTTGACGTAGTAGTGTCGCCGCGTGGTGCACAGTCCGCGCCGCCATTCGACGGGGCGGTTGCCGTATGTGTAGGTCACGCGCTCGACCACGAGCAGCGGCTCACCGGGGCGGACATTGAGCACGGCTGCGGTCGGCGCGTCGGCTGCGATTGCGCCGAGCTTTTCCTGAGCCCTGAGCATCCGCACACCGAACTGGGTTTCGAAAAAGCTGTACATGGAGCCCCGGTAGGCATCGAGTTTCGCCTTGGTGATGCCGCGAAACAAGGCGGCGGGCAGGACGATCTCATCGAACACGACCGGCTCGCCGGAGAATTGCAGCACCCGGTGCAGCACGATGACCGCACTGCCGACCTTGATCTCGAGCTGCCGTCCGATGTCGGCCGATGCCTTGCCCCGTCTGACGTCGATGATCCGGCTCGCGGGATATTCGTCCTTGCCGTCGCTGCGCCGGATGCGCAGAAAGCGGAACATCGACGCTTTTTCCTCAGTATGCGTGGCAACGAAGGTGCCCTTGCCCTGCCGCCGCACGACCAGGTTGTCGGCGGCCAGTGCGTCGATCGCCTTGCGTGCAGTCCCCTGCGACACGCCGAAGCGGGCCGCCAGGTCGCCCTCGCTGGCAATCGCCTCGCCTGGCCGCCACTCGCCGGCCTCCAGGCTGGCGACGAGGAGGCCTTTGACCTGCAAGTACAAGGGTTTGAACGCCGGCGCGGGCGCGGGCGCAATTGGAGGATTGGCGATGGGCATGTTCAGGGCACCTGTACACCGCGACGTCACTGCAGGGAAATACGCAGCGTTTCGAGTTCTTATATCATATATCTTATATAAGAGTTAATTGACACCTCGTGTACGCGGACATAATATTGCGGTTGTGCCGCCCTCGTCTTCGGCGCGCACCACCCCTATCCCCGTCCTGCCCAATCACGCCGTCTTGGAGTCGTCGATGAAAAAGCCCGTCCGCGTAGCTGTTACCGGCGCCGCCGGCCAGATCGGTTACAGCCTGCTCTTCCGGATTGCCAGCGGTGAAATGCTTGGCAAAGATCAGCCGGTGCAGTTGCAGATGCTGGAGCTGCCGATCGACAAGGCCCAGGCCGCCCTCAAGGGCGTCATGATGGAACTCGAAGACTGCGCCTTTCCCCTGCTGGCCGGCATGAGCGGCACGGCGGACGCCAGGACCGCGTTCAAGGATGCCGACATCGCCATGCTCGTGGGAGCGAGGCCACGTGGCCCGGGCATGGAACGCAAGGACCTGCTGCTCGAGAATGCGAAGATATTCACCGAGCAGGGCAAGGCGATCGACGCCGTTGCCAGCCGCAACATCAAGGTGCTCGTCGTGGGCAATCCGGCCAACACCAATGCCTATATCGCGATGAAATCGGCGCCGAGCCTGCCGAAGAAAAATTTCACCGCGATGCTGCGGCTCGACCACAACCGGGCACTGTCGCAGCTTGCAGCCAAGTCGGGCAAGCCTGTCGGCGCGATCGAGAAGCTCATTGTCTGGGGCAATCACTCCCCGACGATGTACCCGGACTATCGCTTCGCGACCGTCGACGGCGCGTCGCTGAAGAACCTGATCAACGACGACAACTGGAACCGTACCGTGTTCCTGCCCACCGTCGGCAAGCGCGGCGCGGCGATCATCGAAGCGCGCGGACTGTCCTCCGCCGCCTCCGCGGCCAATGCCGCCGTCGATCATGTGCGCGACTGGATACTCGGCAGCAACGGCAAGTGGGTCACGATGGGGGTGCCGTCCGACGGCAGCTACGGTATTCCGCTCGATGTGATGTACGGCGTGCCGGTCACCACGGCCAACGGTGAATACACTCGCGTCACCGACCTGCCCATCGACGCGTTCTCGCGCGAGCGGATGGACCTCACGCTCAAGGAGCTCGAGGAAGAGCGCGCCGGCGTGGCGTCGCTGCTGGCCTGAAACAACGGCCGACGCAGCCGATGACGATGCCCTCCCCCGGTGCCAGATTCCGCGCGGCGGTCGGCACGGAACAGCCGTTGCAGGTGCCCGGTGCGATCTGCGCGTACCACGCGATCCTCGCGGAGAAATCGGGCTTTAAAGCGGTCTACCTCTCCGGCGGCGGCGTCGCCGCCGGTTCGCTGGGCGTTCCGGACCTCGGTATTTCTACCCTCGATGACGTGCTGACCGACGTGCGCAGGATCACCGACGTGTGCTCCCTGCCGCTGCTCGTCGATGTCGACACCGGGTTCGGTGCCAGTGCGTTCAATGTAGCGCGCACCGTCAAGTCGCTGATCAAGTTCGGCGCCGCGGCGATGCATATCGAGGATCAGGTGGGCGCCAAGCGCTGCGGTCACCGCCCGAACAAGGAACTGGTGTCAAAGCAGGAGATGGTCGACCGCGTCAAGGCAGCGGTCGATGCCCGTACGGATCCGGGTTTCGTCATCATGGCGCGTACCGATGCACTGGCGGTGGAAGGCATCGAGGCTGCGATCGCCCGCGCCCGCGCTTGTGCTGAAGCCGGCGCCGACATGATTTTTCCGGAGGCGATGACCGAGCTCGCCATGTACCGGCGCTTCATCGATGCGGTGAAGGTGCCGGTCCTGGCCAATATCACCGAGTTCGGCGCAACGCCACTGTTCACGGTCGACGAATTGCGCAGCGCGGGCGTGGCGATCGCGCTGTATCCGCTCTCCGCGTTCAGGGCAATGAACAAGGCGGCGCTGAACGTCTATCAGACACTGCGCCGTGACGGCACGCAAAAAGCCGCCATCGAGAGCATGCAGACCCGCGCGGAACTCTACGACTACCTCGGCTATCACGCGTACGAAACCAAACTGGATGCGCTGTTCGCCAAGGGGCGGGGATGAGAATCCGCGTGCGAATGAATTCGCGCCCACGAGAGCGAACAGGATTTCAATCGTGAGCAACGCACCCGCTGCCGTTTCGAAGCCGAAAAAATCGGTCGCGCTCTCCGGCGTCACGGCAGGCAATACTGCACTGTGCACCGTCGGCCGTACCGGCAACGACCTGCACTATCGCGGCTACGACATCCTCGACATCGCCGCAACATGCGAATTCGAGGAAATCGCCCACCTGCTCGTGCATGGCAGGCTGCCTGGCGCCGCGGAGTTGTCAGCCTACAAGGCCAAACTCAAGTCGCTGCGCGGCATCCCGTTCGCCGTCAGGACCACGCTCGAACAGATACCCGCAGCGGCACACCCGATGGATGTGATGCGTACAGCGGTGTCGGTGCTTGGCAGCACGTTGCCGGAGGCAGAGGCGCACGAGGCGGTCGGCGCCCGCGATATCGCCGACCGGCTGATGGCGAGTCTCGGGTCGATGTTGCTCTACTGGCACCATTGGTCCCGCAACGGCAGGCGCATCGACGTGGAGACCGACGACGATTCGATCGGCGGTCATTTTCTGCACCTGTTGCACGGCAAGGCGCCGCCGCCCTCGTGGGTGCGCGCGATGCACACGTCGCTCAACCTCTACGCGGAACACGAATTCAATGCCTCGACCTTTGCAGCACGCGTGATCGCGGGCACTGGCTCGGACATCTATTCCGCAATCACCGGCGCGATCGGCGCACTGCGCGGACCGAAGCACGGAGGTGCGAACGAGGTTTCGTTCGAGATCCAGAAGCGGTACGACTCGCTCGACGACGCGGAAGCCGACATCCGCCGGCGCGTCGAAGCCAAGGAAGTGATCATGGGCTTCGGTCATCCGGTCTACACGATTGCCGACCCGCGCAACCGCATCATCAAGGACGTGGCCCGCAAGCTGTCCGTCGAAGCCCACAATATGAAAATGTTCGCCATGGCCGAGCGCATCGAAGCGGTGATGGGTGATGCAAAGAAAATGTTCGCCAATCTCGACTGGTATTCGGCGGTCAGTTACCACATGATGGGCGTGCCGACCGCGATGTTCACACCGCTGTTCGTGATGTCGCGCACATCGGGCTGGGCCGCACATGTCATCGAGCAGCGCAGCGACGGCAAGATCATCCGCCCCAGCGCCAATTATGTCGGTCCCGAAGACCAGAAATTCGTGCCGCTCGCCCAGCGGCCGTAAAGGAGGTATCGCAATGAAGACATTGATCCATGTGTGCATGTTCCTGTTCGCCGGCGCGCTGGCGGTCGTGCACGCGCAGGCGCTACCGGCCGCGGCGCAGCAGACGACCATCACCCCCGGAGCGACTGGCCGCGCCATCGGCGACAGCCAGGACCAGGACGCCGTGACGGCGGCGACCGAGGCGACCGATCACTGGCTCGCCATCGTCGACGCGGGCAAGTTCGCGGACAGCTGGAAAAACACCGCCGACGTGTTCAAGCTCGGCGTGACCGAAACCCAATGGGTCGTCGATCTCAACTCGATCCGGAGCAAGGTCGGCAAGACCACGATGCGCGAACTCAAGACGGCGCAATTTTCGACCACGCTGCGCGGCGCACCGTTGACCGGAGAGTATGTGACGATCTCGTATCTGACCAAATTCGCCGATGCGCCACTCGCCATGGAAACACTGGTCGTCAGCAAGGAGAAAGACGGCGAATGGCGCATCGCCGGATACAATATCGGCAAGGCCCCCGATAAGTAATTTGACGCCCTGGATCCATGTCCGCACCCATCTCCAACGTCCGTCCCAAGGCCGACAAGGTACTTGCCGACATCGCCGACTACGCGGCGAGCTACAAGATCACCAGCAAGGAAGCGTACGAGACCGCGCGCAATTGCCTGATCGATACGCTTGGTTGCGGCCTCGAAGCATTGTCGTATCCAGCGTGCACCAAGCTCCTCGGACCGATCGTCCCCGGCACGATCGTGCCCAACGGCGCCAGGGTTCCGGGTACGCAATTCCAGCTCGACCCGGTGCAGGCGGCGTTCAACATCGGCGCCATCATCCGCTGGCTGGACTTCAACGACACCTGGCTCGCTGCAGAATGGGGCCACCCTTCGGACAATCTGGGTGGCATTCTCGCCACCGCCGACTGGCTGTCGCGCACCGCAGTCGCCACCGGCAAGCCGCCGCTGATGATGAAGGAAGTGCTGACGGCAATGATCAAGGCGCACGAGGTCCAGGGCGTCATCGCGCTGGAGAACAGCTTCAATCGCGTCGGGCTCGACCACGTCGTGCTGGTGAAGGTGGCGTCGACTGCCGTGGTCGCGGCCATGCTCGGCCTGTCGCGCGATGAAATCATCGACGCCGTCTCGCTGGCGTGGGTCGACGGCCAGAGCCTGCGCACCTATCGCCATTCCCCCAACACGGGATCGCGCAAGAGCTGGGCCGCAGGCGACGCGACGTCCCGCGCCGTGCGCCTCGCGCTGATGGTTGCGACGGGCGAAATGGGCTATCCGTCGGTGCTGAGCGCCAAGACCTGGGGCTTCTACGACGTTCTGTTCAAGGGCAATGCCTTCAAGTTCCAGCGTCCCTACGGCAGCTATGTCATGGAGAACGTGCTGTTCAAGATCAGCTTCCCGGCGGAGTTTCATGCCCAGACTGCGGCCGAATGCGCCATGACGCTGCACCCGCAGGTCCGGGACAAGATCGACGAGATCGAGAAGATCACCATCCGCACGCACGAATCGGCCATCCGCATCATCGACAAGCAGGGGCCGCTCAACAATCCCGCGGACCGCGATCACTGCATCCAGTACATGGTGGCCGTTCCGCTGATATTCGGCCGCCTCACCGCGCCCGACTACGAAGATGCGATCGCCAACGATCCTCGCATCGATCGCTTGCGCGCCAAGATGGTCTGTGTCGAGGACAAGAAGTTCTCGCAGGATTACCTCGACCCGGACAAGCGCTCGATCGCCAACGCGATCGCCGTCGAGTTTTCCGACGGCAGAAAGCTCAAGGAAATCGTCGTCGAGTATCCCATCGGCCACCGCCGCCGCCGCAAGGAAGGCATCCCGGTGCTGGTCGAGAAGTTCAAGACCAACCTGGCCCGGCGTTTTCCGGCCAAGCAACAGCGGGCGATCCTCGACCTCGCGCTCGACGCCACGCAACTTCAAGCCACTCCTGTGCACGAGTTTGTGGACTTGTTCGTTATCTGAGTCCGCCATCCATCAGGAGGTAAGCATGCATCCAATTCAATCGCTTTCTCGCATCGCCGGTATTTGTGGCCTGGCGCTGGCTGGTAGCGCGCTCGCAGCGGAACCCCCGGTGCTCAAGTCCGGCTTGTGGGAGGTTTCGCGCACCAGCAGCCAGCAGCCGGACCGCAAGAGCCTGACCACGATGTGCCTGGACGAATCGGTGCAAGCGCAGATGCGCGAGTTCGGCATGGGCGCCGCCAAGGAAATGTGCTCGCAGAACGAACGCAACGTCCAGGGCAACAAGATGACCATGACCGCGACGTGCCAGCTTGGACCGACGACGATGAAGACCTCGTCGGTCATGACCTTCAACGGCAACACGTCCTATCACATGGACGGCACCGCGACCTACGACCCGCCCATGGCGAGCATGAAGGAGATGAAATCGACGGTCGACGCCAAGTGGGTGGGCGCATGCCGGCCGGGCCAGCAGCCTGGCGACGTGACGCTCGAAACCGGCCAGACGGTCAATATCAAGCAGATGATGGGCGGCAAGAAATAGCAGGCGCAGCAAAGCGAAGATCGGCGTCGAATAGACGTACGCCGACAGGAGGCGCGGGTAGCTCGACCAACGACGAAAGGCAGTGCAATGGGCCACAACCTGTTTGGATCACGGCAACAGTTCACCACCGCTTCCGGAACCACGGGACATTTCTATTCGCTGCCGGCGCTGGAAAAGGCGGGCATGGGCAAGGTTTCGCGCCTGCCCGTTTCGATCCGCATCGTGCTCGAAAGCGTGCTGCGCAACTGCGACGGCAAGAAGGTGACGGAGGAACATATCCGGCAGCTCGCCGGCTGGGCGCCGAAGGCCTCGCGGACCGATGAAATCCCGTTCGTCGTCGCGCGCGTGGTGCTGCAGGATTTCACCGGCGTTCCCCTCCTTTGCGATCTGGCCGCGATGCGCGGCGTGGCCCAGCGCATGGGCAAGAATCCGAAGGTGATCGAGCCGCTGGTACCGGTGGACCTCGTCGTGGATCATTCGGTGCAGGTCGACCACTACGGCACGCGCGACGCGCTCGATCTGAACATGAAAATCGAATTTGCGCGCAATGCCGAGCGCTACAAGTTCATGAAGTGGGGCATGCAGGCGTTCGACACGTTCAAGGTCGTGCCGCCCGGCATCGGCATCGTGCATCAGGTCAACCTCGAATACCTCGCGCGCGGCGTGCATCGCAAGGATGGCGTCTACTATCCGGATTCGCTGGTCGGGACCGACTCGCACACGACCATGGTCAACGGCATCGGCGTGGTCGCGTGGGGCGTGGGCGGCATCGAAGCGGAAGCCGGCATGCTGGGCCAGCCGGTGTACATCCTCACGCCTGACGTCGTCGGCGTGCACCTCAAGGGACGGCTCAACGAAGGCGTCACCGCCACCGACCTGGTGCTGACCGTGACCGAGATGCTGCGCAAGGCCAAGGTGGTCGGCAAGTTCGTCGAATTCTTCGGCGCCGGCGCCGCGTCGCTGGCGGTGCCCGACCGTGCCACGCTCGGCAACATGGCGCCCGAGTACGGTGCGACGATGGGCTTCTTCGGCATCGACGACAAAACCGTCGACTATCTGATCAAGACCGGCCGCACCACCGCCGAAATCGAGGCGTTCGAGGCGTACTACCGTGCACAGGAAATGTTCGGCATCCCCATGGCCGGCGCGATCGACTATTCGCAGACGGTCGAGCTCGACCTGAGCACGGTGGTGGCCAGTCTCGCGGGTCCCAAGCGGCCGCAGGATCGCATCGACCTCGGCAAGATGAAGGAATCGTTCAACACGCTATTCTCCAAGCCGACCGCGGACAACGGCTTCAACCAGCCGGCGGACAAGCTCGCCAAGCGCTATCCGACCAAGCTTCCCAACGTTGAAATCGGCAATGGTGACGTGCTGATCGCGGCCATCACGTCGTGTACGAACACGTCGAACCCCGGCGTGCTGCTTGCAGCGGGAATACTCGCGAAAAAAGCGGCCGCCAAAGGCCTGAAGGTCAAGCATCACGTCAAGACGTCGCTCGCACCCGGCTCGCGCGTGGTCACCGAGTACCTGACCAAGGCCGGTCTCCTGACGGAGTTGGAGAAACTCAATTTCTTCCTCGCCGGCTATGGCTGCACCACGTGCATCGGCAACGCCGGACCGCTCGATCCGTCGATCGAAGAAGTCATCACCCAGAACGATCTCGTGTGCGCCGCGGTGCTCTCCGGCAATCGCAACTTCGAAGCGCGCATCCACCCGAACATCAAGGCGAATTTCCTCGCGTCGCCGCCGCTGGTCGTCGCGTATGCCATCGCGGGCCGCGCGAACATCGACATGACTACCGAGCCGCTGGGCAAAGGCAGCGATGGCACGCCGGTATTCCTGCGCGACGTTTGGCCGACCTCCGAGGAGATCGGCGCGGTGATGCAGTACGCCACTGATCCGGCAACCTATCGCCGCCTCTACGGAGACTTCACCAAGGACAACCCGTTGTGGAATGCCATCCCGACGTCGACGGGTCAGGTTTATATCTGGGACAAGTCCACGTACATCGCGGAGCCACCGTTCTTCAAGGATTTCAAGATGCAGCTCGGCGCGATCCCCGTGATCCACAACGCCCGGGCGCTCGGCATCTTCGGTGACTCGGTGACGACGGACCACATCAGTCCGGCGGGCTCGATCAAGCCCACGTCGCCGGCGGGCATCTACCTGCTCGAGCACGATGTCGGCGTTCCCGATTTCAACAGCTACGGCAGCCGGCGCGGCAATCATGAGGTGATGATGCGCGGCACCTTCGCCAACGTGCGCATCAAGAACCTCATGCTGCCACCCAAGGCGGATGGTTCGCGCATCGAGGGCGGAGTGACGACCATGCAGCCGGAAAAAGTGCAGCTGCCGATCTACGACGCCGCAATGGCGTACATCGCGCGCGGCACCCCGACGGTGATTTTCGCCGGCGAAGAATACGGCACGGGATCATCCCGCGACTGGGCAGCCAAGGGTACGCAGTTGCTTGGCGTCAAGGCGGTCATCGCGCGCAGCTTCGAACGGATCCACCGTTCCAACCTTGTCGGCATGGGTGTGCTGCCGTGCCAATTCAAGGGTACGGACAGCGTCGCATCGCTTGGCATCAAGGGGGACGAGGCATTTGACATCAACGGGCTCGAGGGCGGCATCCGCCCGCAGATGGACGTGACGCTGACCATTCGGCGCACCGATGGTTCGGTGCAAACGGTCGAGGTGCTGCTGCGCATCGATACGCCGATCGAAGTGGACTATTACCTCAACGGCGGCATCCTGCCCTTCGTCTTGCGCGAGCTGCTGGCGGCGTAGGACAGCACTTAGGGCAGCGATTACACCGCCGCCGCGCGCTCCGGGCGCCCGCTCCAGTAATACGCTGGCGCGGGCGCTGGCGTTGTTCATGCTGGCGGGCTTCTGCCTGGCATCGCTCGACGCCACTGCCAAGTATCTGGTGCAGGGCCACGCGCTGTTCCTCGTGGTGTGGGCGCGCTACGCCGGGCAGATGCTGTTCGTCACGCCGTTCGCCTGGAAACAGGCAGGCCCCGGTTTCTGGCGCACCCGGCGCCTCGCGCTGCAGTTGACGCGCTCTTCGTTGTTGCTGATCGCGACGCTGTGTTTTTTCGGCAGCCTGCGCTATCTGCCGCTGGCGGAAGGTTCCGCGATCATATTCCTGGCGCCGATCTTCGCGGCACTGCTGTCGATACCGGTACTTGGCGAGCGGCCGACACCAATACGTTGGCTGGCATCGATCGTCGGTTTCGCCGGCATTCTCCTGATCGCGCGGCCGGGGTCGGCTGCGTTCCAGCCGGCGGCGCTGCTGCTGGTGCTCGCTGCGCTCTGCAACGCGCTCTACTTCCTGCTCACCCGCAAGCTGGTCGACGAAGGCCCGTACACGACGCTTTTTTACAGCGCACTGGTCGGCACGGTCGGATTGTCGCTGCTCCTGCCATGGGCACTGGGCAGCGGCGCGCCGACGCTGCTCGATAGCGTGTTGTTCGTGCTCCTTGGACTGTTCGCCGGTCTCGGCCATTGGCTGATCATCGGCGCCTTCCAGCTGGCGCCGGCGTCACTGCTGACGCCGTTCGCGTATCTGGGGATGGTCTGGGCGACGATCTACGGCTACGTCATTTTCGGCCAGTTGCCCGACCGCTGGTCGGCACTGGGCATCGCTATCGTCGTCGCCAGCGGGCTCATGCTCGCCGTGCACGAGCGACGAAGCCGCTAATCTGACGTAAACCCCGACATCTTCACGATCGGGCCCCACTTCATGTAGTCCATGTTGACGACGCGCACGAATTCCTCCGGCGAGTTCGGCGCCGGATCCATGCCGACTTTGGTGAGTTTCTCGAGCACATCGACCGATTGCAGCGCCTTGTTGATGGCGGCATTGAGGGTGTTGACCGTCGTCCTGGACATGTTGGCCGGGCCGAAGAAACCGAACCAGCCGATCGCCTGCACGGCGGGTAGGCCAAGCTCCTTGAAGGTCGGTACGTCGGGCAGCGCGGTAGAGCGCACCGCGCCGGAACTGGCGAGGATGCGGATCTTCCCCGCCCGATGCAGTTCGGAGAGATCGGCCAGCGCGTCGATCGCGGCGGGAATCTGCCCGCCTACCAGGTCATTGATGTACGCGGCCGATCCCTTGTAGGCAACGTGCAGCATCGGCACGCCGACTTCGGTCGACAGCAGCAGGCCGAAGAAGTGCGGCAGGCTGCCGGCGCCCGATGTCGCGAACGCGGCCTTGTCGGGATTCGCCTTCACCCATGCTACGAATTCCGGCCACGTCTTGGCGCCGCTGCCCGGTCCCGCGGCGAAGGCAAACTGGAAGGTCGCGCCCAGCGCAATGGGCGTGAAATCCTTGAGCGGGTCGTAATTGAGGTTTTTGGTGCTATGCGGCACCACGGCCATCGGACCGATCGGCATCACCATGATCGTGGTCCCGTCCGATGCGGCGTTCTTGACCGCTTCGGCGGCAATGCGCCCGATCGCGCCGGGACGATTGTCAACGATCACCGGCACGCCCAGGGTGTCCTTCATCTTGTCCGCGACGACGCGCGCGATCAGGTCCGCCGTCCCGCCCGCAGGGAAACCGACCAGGATGCGCACGGGTTTGTCGAACTTGTCCTGCGCGAACGCGTTTGGCACAGCGCCTGACAGCAATGCGACGACAATCGTCGCCACAACGGATAACTTTTTCCACGCTTGATTCACGATCTTCTCCTGGCCGCGGCTTCGCGGCGCGATTGAATACTATGCGTTCTTGACGGCGCTGTGCTTGGCGATCCAGCGCGTCAGCGGACGCCACTGCTCCCAGTCCTGTTCGGCGCGCGAGCGCGGCAGGTCGAACACGGTCAGGCCATCGCGCGCGCAGCGCACGTACACCTGCGTCTGGCGCAAATGGGCGACCAGCGGAAAATCAAAAGCCTTCAGGAATTCTTCGAGTTCGTCGGCGCTGTGGGTACGCGTGTCGACGCGCATCGCCACAAGACCGATGTCAATGGTGCCCTGCTTTACCGCCTTGTACTCTCCGATCTGATCCAGGAAGTGCTTGGTCGCCGCCATGTCGAACGCGCTCGGCGACACGGGGACGAGCAGCATGTCGGAACGACGCATGGCATCGCGCAGGGCCTCGCCATGCAAGCCCGCGGGCGTATCCATGAGCAGCCAGTGCGGGTTGCGTTCGCGCAGTTCTTCCTTCCCCGTGGTCGGCGTCCAGCTGGCGATCGCTGGGAACAAGGCCGGCCGACGTTCCAGCCACTCGGTCGACGATCGCAGCGCATCGAAGTCAGCAAGCACCACGCGCTGCTTGCGCCCCGCCAGCCAGCCCGCGATATTGGTCGCCAGCGTGGTCTTGCCACTGCCGCCCTTCGGGTTCGCCACCAACACCGTCTGCATTACGGTCCCCTCGTGCCAGCCCCCTGCCGGCAGCCGCTATTGTAGGGCCGCGTCGCGGCGCCGCCTATGCCTTGACAGGGTACCCGCGCCGGCAGCACCGCTGGCCGCGCATGCGTGGTCCTGCCGTCGGCGACCACGCGTGACCCCCATGCTAAAATTCTGCGCTTCGCAGGGCAGCGCCTGCATTGAAGGAAGCATCACCATGACCACTTCTGCAGACCCCTTTGCATCACTTTCCCCCGGTTGGTCGCTGGCGCTAGGAATCCTGCTGGTCATCGCGGGCATCGTGGCCGTGATGTCTCCCGTCGTGACGACCATCGCTGCCGCGTTGTACATCGGCTGGTTTGCACTGATCGCCGGAGTCATCGCGATCGTCGTCGCCATACGGACGCGTGCAGAACCCGACTTCGGCTGGCGCGTGGCGATGGGCGTGGTGTACCTTGGCCTCGGATTTCTGCTCGTGTCCAATCCGGTCGTCGGTGCCAAGTCGCTGGCGCTGTTCGTCGGCGCATTCATGGTCGCGTCCGGCATCGTGGAGGTCATGCTCGCGCTACACCTGAAACCGCGTTCCGGCTGGGGCTGGCTGTTTGTCAGCGGTCTCGTGTCGATTCTGTTCGCGATTCTCATCGCGATCGGCTGGCCGTATGGTTCGCTGGTGCTGATCGGTTACCTGGTCGGATTCCAGATCCTTGGCTGCGGCGTTGCTCGCATCGCCTTGGGACTTGCGGCGAAGAAGGCCGCGCCGGCAGCAGCGTAACCATTTCACCACCACCCATGATGAGTGTCGTTGCCGCGGCGCCCGCGCCCACTGCGCGCGACGCCCATCGGGCCGAGTTCGAAACCAACAAGCTGCGCAAGCGCTTGCGTCGCCACGTCGGCCAGGCCATCGCGGACTACGCGATGATCGAGGCCGGCGACCGCGTGATGGTCTGCGTTTCCGGAGGCAAGGACAGCTACGGCCTGCTCGACATCATGCTATCGCTCCAGGCGCGCTCACCGATCCGTTTCGAACTCGTTGCGGTCAACCTCGATCAGAAGCAACCTGATTTCCCGGCCGACGTTTTGCCGGCGTATCTGACGGGCCGCGGCATACCGTTTCGCATCGAGGAACAGGATACGTACAGCGTCGTGAAGCGCGTGATTCCGGAAGGCGGAACCATGTGCTCGCTGTGCTCGCGCCTGCGCCGCGGCGTGCTCTACCGCGTCGCCGGCGAACTGGGCGCGACCAAGATCGCACTGGGCCACCATCGCGACGATATCCTGGCAACTTTTTTTCTCAATCTGTTCTTTGGCGGCAAGCTCAAGACCATGCCGCCGAAACTCGTGTCGGACGACGGCAAGCACATCGTGATCAGGCCACTGGCCTATGTGCGCGAGCGTGATCTTGCACGCTACGCCGTTGCGCAGGCGTTTCCGATCATCCCCTGCAACCTGTGCGGTTCGCAGGAGAACCTGCAGCGCCGCCAGGTGGGCGAGATGCTGCGCGAATGGGAGAAGCGTTACCCTGGCCGCGTGGAGTCGATCTTCAATGCCATGGGCAATGTCGTCGGCACGCACTTGCTCGATCGCGAGTTGCAGGATTTCGCGGCGGTTCGCGCGACGGGCGCGCCGCAGGCCGACGGCGACATTGCGTTCGACGATGATCCCTGTACGACACCGTCTCCATTGCCCGCCATTCAAATCGCTTCACGGTAGGCGCAAGTTCATTCGAGTGCTCAGGTCAACATCGCCATCATGGTCCGCAAGGATTCGGCCCTGCAACAACACGCGATGAATCGGTTGCGAGGTTTGCTGCTCGCCTGCGTGACCGCGTTGCTGGTAGCCACGAGCGCCGCCGCCGAAGCGCCGACGGCCTTGCTGTCGGGGCCGGCGCTGGTGGCAGCGCTGCGCGGCGGTGGCTTGATTCTCTACGTCCGCCATACGTCGACCGACTTCGGGCAGAACGACGACCAGATGTCGGGTTACGAGGATTGCGCGCGGCAGCGCAACCTCACCGACCGCGGACGCGTCGAGGCGCGGCAAATCGGCGAAGCGATCAAGCGGCTCGCCATCCCGATCGGCGATGTCCTCGCCAGTCCGTTCTGCCGGACGCTGGAAACCGCGCGGTTGATATTCGGACGCGCCACCGCGTCGCCCGCGGTCCGCGGCGGACCGGCGCAACCGGAATCCGCGGAACGCTACGCCAACCTGCGCAAACTGCTGTCGACACCGCCGCCGGCCGGCGTGGACCTTGCCATTGTCAGCCACGGCAATCCATTCGCCGCGGTCGCTGGAACGCCCTACCTGGCCGAAGGCGAAATGGCGGTAATCCGGCCGCAATCAGGCAGCGGTTTTGTCGTCATCGCACGCATCCCGAAGGACGTATGGGCGGCGCTCGCCCTGCCATAGACACGACCCGCGATCGCTGAGCGTCATTCCCGCGAAAGCGGGAATCCATTTGTACGTTCAAATGGATTCCGGCTCACGCCCGCATTGCGGGCTTGGCCGGAATGACGCGATATCACTCGCAGGCAACCCGCGCGAGCTATTTCACCACGTCCTTGGTCTGCCCGAACAGGATTTTCCTTTCGGCATCGGTGCGAATCCCGCCCAGCGTGGGATTGATTTCCTTGGCCTTCGCATAGGCCCGTAACGTTGCGGGACGCGACCTGATTGCCTCTTTCCAGCGCTTGAGGTTCGGAAAGTCGTCCATGTTCTGAGCCTGCCGCTCCGGCTGCACCCATGGGTAGCTTGCAATGTCGGCGATCGAATAGTCACCCACGATGAATTCGCGCTGCGCGAGCTGCTTGTTCAGCACCGCGTACAACCTGCCCGTCTCGTTCACGTAACGATCGATCGCGTAAGGCAATTTTTCCGGAGCGTAATGCCCGAAATGATGGTTCTGCCCCGCCATCGGGCCGAGATTCGCCATCTGCCAGAACAACCACTGCACACAGTCGAGCCGGTCGCGCAGTTGCGCCGGAATCAGTTGGCCAATCTTTTCGGCGAGGTACAGCAATATCGCGCCGGACTCGAACATCCCGATCGGTGCACCGCCGTCAGCTGGCGCGCGATCGACGATCGCTGGAATGCGATTGTTCGGCGATATTTTCAGGAAATCCGGGCGAAATTGCTCACCCTTCCCAATATTGACCGGGTGAATCGTGTAGGGCAGCCCTGTTTCTTCGAGAAACATGGTCAGCTTGTGACCATTGGGTGTCGTCCAGTAATAGAGGTCGATCATTGCGATTCCATTGAATTGCCGCCTGCGGATGACGCGTGCGCATGCCGCGCGGCTCAATACGTGCCGGGATAAGCGCCGCCGTCGAGCAGAATGTTCTGGCCGACAAGATACGACGCGTGCGCACTGCATATGAACGCACAGACCGCGCCGAGTTCGTCGGTGCCGCCGGGGCGCCCTGCCGGTATGGAATCGATGACGGCCTGGCGTGCTTCGGCCAGCGACTTGCCGCTGGCCTTGGCGCGCACTTCGAACGTCTTCGTCAGGCGTTCGGTATCGATCGAACCGGGCAGCAGGTTGTTGATCGTGACGTTGTGCCGCGCGACCTTGCGGGCGACTCCGGCGACAAAACCGGTCAGGCCGCTGCGCGCGCCGTTGGACAAACCGAGGATGTCGATGGGCGCCTTGACCGAGGACGACGTGATGTTGACGATCCGGCCGAAACGCCGCGCGATCATGCCGTCGACCGTTGCCTTGATCAACTCGATGGGCGTCAGCATATTGGCGTCGATCGCACGCAGCCACGCGTCGCGATCCCAGTCGCGAAAATCTCCCGGTGGCGGCCCGCCAGCATTGTTGATCAGGATGTCCGGATTCGGGCAGGCGGCGAGCGCCGCAGCGCGACCTTCCGGGGTCGTGATATCGCACGCAAGCCAAGCCACCCGACGCCCGGTCGCGGCGCCGATTTCTTCTGCGGTCTGGCGCACGACACCCTCGGTGCGCGCCAGGATGGTGACGTCGACACCCTCGCCTGCGAGCGCTGCGGCACAACCGCGGCCAATACCCTTGCTGGCGGCGCACACCAGTGCCTTGCGCCCGGCAATGCCCAGATCCATGTTGGACGATCTACGTTGCAGTGTGAACAGGCCCTAGTCGGCGGCATGCGCACCGGAGGTCCGTACGCGCGGTTGGCGCCGGACCTGGATGACGGTGCTGACGGCCAGCAGCAACGCCACCGCGATCGCCACGAAGACCGCGCGCGGCAAATCATGATCGAGCAGGATACCGATCGACACCGGCGCAAGCGTGGCGCCAAGGTCGAGACCGGAATAGACAAAGCCGTAGACGCGACCGGAGGCGCCCGGCGGGGTCGCCTTGCGCACGATCATGTCGCGCGACGGCCCGGTCGCGCCAAGCGCAAAACCGGTGACCGCGAGCAACAGGATCGACCACTGCGCCACACCCGGTACCAACGCCAGCAACAGCATCAACGCGGCCCCGATGCAGAGCCCGGTTGCCGCCACGCGATCGTGGTGGCGCGTGTACGTGGCCAGAAATCCGCCGAACAGAATGCCCACGGCGGCAAACAGCAGGTATGCGGTGAGCGCCGACGTCGCGACTGCGAGCGCCACGTCGTAAGCGGAATGCAGGGTCGCGCCGATGAACGTCTGGATGCTGATCACCGCCACGGTGACCGTACAGAAATAGGCAAAGCACAGCAGGATGGCCGGCTGGCGGAACAGTTCGATGCTGTTGGCCAGGGTGTGCCTGGGCGCGGCGGCATCGTGCGGCGGACTGGTCAGCGCCTTGCGCTGTGTCGCCAGCAGTGCCATCGCGATCAGGCCGGCCGCGCCCAGGATCACGAGCGCCATGCGCCAGCCAAACGCGCTGGCGAGCCCGAAACTTGCGATCGGGGCGATCGCGTAGCCAAGGCTGCCGCCGATGCCGTGCGTGCTGTAGGCGTGTCCGAGACGGCGCGCCTCGACGTTGGCATTGAGCACGGCGAAATCGGCGGGGTGGAAAACGCCGTTGCCGATCCCCATTATTGCGACCAGCGGAAAAAGCCAGAAGAAACCGGGAACCATCCCGGCCAGCAGCACGCCGCCGGCAAGCAAGGTCAGGCCGGATAGCAACACGGGACGGGCACCGAGGCGGTCGACCGCGAAGCCGGCGCCGAACTGGCAGACACCACTCGCGACATAGAAGACGCTGACCAGCGCACCGAGCGTCGCGAAGCTGACGCCAAATTCCGCTCGCAGCAACGGAAACAGTGGCGGCAGCACGAGCTGGAAAAAATGCGACAGCGCGTGCGCGATGCCGACGACGCCAATGACCTTGACGTCTTTACGGAACGAGGTGGCGGCTAGTGCATCCAAGGCAAAGCGGACCGGCGGCCGGGACGTTAAACCTCAACTATACTGCATGCCGCGCGCGTAAGCCCGAGTCCGGGGCTGACGACACACAGGTGCGGCAATCCCAACAGCACAGGAGAAACCCGATGGTCGACAAGGTCAAGAAAACCGAGGCGGAATGGAAAGCGGTGCTCGCACCCGAGCAGTATCGCGTCCTGCGGCAAAAAGGGACCGAGCGCCCGTTTACCGGTAAATACTGGAACAACGAACGTGAAGGGCAGTATCGCTGCGGCGGTTGCGGCACCCTGTTGTTCGAGTCGAACACCAAGTTCGACGCCGGTTGCGGCTGGCCCAGTTTCAACCAGCCCGCAATCGCGGAGAACGTGCGCAACGAAGTCGACGACAGCCTGTTCATGCGCCGCACCGAAGTACTGTGCGCCGCGTGCGACGGACATCTGGGTCACGTGTTCAACGACGGACCGGAGCCTACGGGGCTGCGCTATTGCATGAATTCCGCGTCGCTGAAATTCGAGCCGAAAAAGGACTGATGCGCATTCTGCTGGCCGAAGACGACCCGATGATCGGCGCCAGCGTCCGTCGTGGACTGGCGCAGGATGGCTTCACCGTGGATTGGGTGCCGGACGGCCGCGCCGCCGAACTGGCGCTCGCCGAACGCGTGCACGACGCGCTGCTGCTCGACCTGGGGCTGCCGCGCAAGTCGGGCCTCGACGTATTGACGGCCATGCGGCGTGCGGGTGATGCGAGACCCGTGCTCATCCTCACCGCGCGCGACGCGGTCGGCGATCGCGTCGCCGGGCTCGACGCTGGCGCCGACGATTATCTGGTCAAACCCTTCGCACTCGACGAACTCGCGGCGAGGCTGCGCGCGCTGCTGCGGCGGCGCTCGGGCCGCGCCGACCCGGTCGTCGCGTTTGGCGGGATCGAACTCAATCCGGCGACGCGCGAGGTACGCAGGGACGGTGCATCCGTCGCGCTGTCGGCGCGCGAATTCGCGCTGCTCGAAGCGCTGCTCGCGCGACCGGGCGCCATCCTGTCGCGCGCACAGCTCGAAGACAAGCTCTACGGCTGGAGCGACGCCGTCGAAAGCAACGCAGTCGAGGTGCACATCCACGCGCTGCGCAAGAAACTTGGCGCCGATCTCATCCGCAATGTGCGCGGCGTCGGCTGGATGGCCGCCAAGCCTGGGGTCACGACCTGATGCGCTCGATCCGCCACCAACTGCTGGTGTGGCTGCTGGCCGGTCTGTCGCTCGCCATCATCGGGGCGGCGATCGGCACCTACCTTCGTGCCCGCGACGAGGCCAACGCGCTGTTCGACTACCAGCTCAAGGAAATGGCTGCGTCGCTGACCGATGCACCCTTCGCCGGCATTCCTCCCAATGCATCGAACGCCGCACCGGGGCCGGACACGCTGGTGGTGCAGATCTGGGATCGCAATGGGGTACAACTGTTCATGTCGCAGCCGCGACGCGTGTTGCCGCAACATGCGCAGCTCGGCTTCACGACCATCTCGACCGACAGCGGCGAATGGCGGATATTCAGCACGCTGTCCGGCGGGCAAGTGGTCCAGGTCGCGCAACCGATGAGCGCGCGGCGCGAACTCGCTGCGAGTCTGGCGCTGCACACCATCGTTCCGCTGCTGGCGGTGCTGCCGTTCCTCGGCATACTGATCTGGTTCACGATCGCGCGCGGCCTGTCGCCGCTCGATCGTCTCGCGACGGACGTCGCACGTCGCTCACCGACGGCGCTGGAACCGCTGGCCGAAGCCAACGTACCGCGCGAAGTGCAGCCGCTGATTCACGCCCTGAACGGATTGCTCGAGCGTCTGGGCAATGCGCTTTCCGCGCAGCGCTCGTTCATCGCCGATGCAGCGCACGAACTGCGTACGCCGCTTACGGCAGTGCACCTGCAGGCGCAACTCGCCGAACGCGCCGGCAGCGATACCGAACGCAAGGCCGCGCTGTCCGAACTCAAGGGCGGCCTGGATCGCGCCACGAGATTGTCGGAGCAATTGCTGGCACTGGCGCGCGAAGAGCCCGGAGTGCCGGACCGCCCGTTGGCACGTGTCGATCTCGCTGCGATCGCCCGCGGCGTTGTCGCCGACACCGTGGCACTCGCGACGGCCAAGGGCATCGACCTCGGCGCCGACGCGAATGGAGCCGTGTTCGTGCGCGGTGACGCCAACGCGCTCACGACCCTGATCTCAAACCTCGTCGACAACGCGGTTCGGTATACACCTGCGCCGGGTCGTGTCGACGTGATTGCCAGGGTGGATGGCGCGCTGGCCGTGCTCGAGGTACGCGATACCGGCGTGGGTATTTCCGTCAATGACCGTTCACGGGTATTCGACCGGTTCTACCGTGGTTCTGCAGCGCAGGTCGCTGACGCCCACGGCAGCGGGCTTGGTTTGGCGATCGTCAAGCGCATCGCGGAGCGACACGGGACACAGGTGGAGCTCGGTACCGGCATCGATGGTCGAGGCCTCGGGGTGACCGTCCGTTTTCCGTTGACCGAAAGCGCATAGGCGCGAATTCATTCGCGTACGGAGGACGCGGCATCCACCGCGGCCCGAATGAATTCGGGCCTACAAGACCTGATACTTTGTAGGCGCGAACTTGTTCGCGCTTGGCAATTGTCTGTCTTAAGTCTCGCTTAAGTCTGCGTCCTTACCTTGTCAACACGCCGGAGAAACGATCCGGCAGTGCCTGACAACTCGAGGAGCAAATCGATGCAAGCGAGAACGTTCAAACGCAGTGCAGTCGCAGTCGCAGTCGCTGGCGCATTCGCGGTCGGTGCGATCACCGCGGACAAGGTGTCGATGCGTGGCGCGCAGGCTGCCGTCACGCCGACCGCTGCCGTGGCGACGACCGGCGCAGCGATGGTCGCCTTGCCGGACTTCAGCACGCTGGTCGAACAGTACGGCGCTGCCGTCGTCAACATCAGCGTGACCGCGGACGGCACGAAGGCCGCCGCCCGGCAGCAACGCGGCATGCCCGACATGGACGAACTGCCGCCCTTCTTCCGTGGCCTGCCTAACCAAAGGCAGCCGTCGCCTGGCCCGATGCGCGGACAGGGTTCCGGCTTCATCATCGACGCCAACGGCATCATCATGACCAATGCCCATGTCGTCGCGGACGCCGACGAAGTCACGGTCAAGCTCGTCGACAAGCGCGAATTCACCGCCAAGGTGCTGGGCAGCGACAAGACCACTGACGTCGCGGTGCTCAAGATCGACGCCAAGAACCTGCCGACCGTGAAGATCGGCAATCCGGAAGCGACGCGCGTCGGCGAATGGGTCGTGGCGATCGGCACGCCGTTCGGGCTCGAAAACACGGTGACCTCGGGCATCGTCAGCGCGAAATCGCGCTCGCTGCCGGATGATTCCTACGTTCCATTCATCCAGACCGATGCCGCGATCAACCCGGGCAACTCCGGTGGCCCGCTGTTCAATCTCAAGGGCGAAGTCATCGGTATCAATTCGCAGATCTTCAGCCGCAGCGGTGGTTCGCAGGGTCTCGGCTTCGCAGTTCCGATCGACATCGCGATGCAGGTTGGCGACCAGATCCAGCAGACCGGCAAGGTTACCCACGGCCGGCTGGGCGTGACGATTCAGGACGTCAATCAGGCACTGGCGCAGAACTTCGGGCTCAAGAGCCCTGCGGGCGCGCTCATCGGCTCGGTGCAGAAGGATGGGCCGGCGGCCAAGATCGGCGTCGAGCCCGGTGACGTGATCCTGAAATTCAACGGCAAGACGATCACCCGCTCCGGCGAATTGCCGCCGATGGTCGCCAGCCTGAAACCAGGCGCGTCGATAACGCTCGATGTCTGGCGCAACGGCGCGGCCAAGCAGCTTTCGGGTGTGGTCGGTGCCCTCGAAGACAAGGCCGAAGTCGCAAGCGTGGACAAAGCCGAGCTGGGCAAGGCGCGTCTCGGCGTGGCAGTGCGTCCGCTGTCGCCGGAAGAGAAGAAGTCCAGCGAGCTCGCCAGCGGTGTCGTGGTCGAGAACGTCGCCGGCGCTGCCGCCAAGGCCGGGGTGCGCTCGGGTGACGTCATCGTCTCCGTCAACAACACGCCGGTGAAAAGCGTCGAGCAGCTGAAGGAACTCATCGCCAAGTCGGGCAAGACCGTCGCCCTCCTGGTGCAACGCGACGACGCGCGCATTTTCATCCCGGTGACGCTGGGCTAGCCACGCGACATCGCTACCCTCACCCCTGCCCCTCTCCCCTAGGGAGAGGGGTCCAGCCTTAGCTCCTGGTCGCGCCGCTCTCCCCTGACGGTGCGTCCTTTTTGAGCGCGGACGTCGCCTAAGCGTCCGCGCTCTTTTTTTTCTGCGCGCCCCTTGACAGAATTTGATATTGTAGTGATATCATTTCAATATCGCTCCTAATCACGGATTACAGAGGCGCCATGTTCAGCAATCTCATGGCCGTGCAGTGCGCAGCGAGCGACATACAACCGGAGATCAACTCCGGGACGCTTTACAACTGACGACAGGAGCGAACCATGGTGACGAGAGCGAGAAAGCCGGGCATGTGGACTGCGGTCGGTGCAGGTGCAGGCTTGGCGCTGGGAACGGCGATGGGCAATACGCCTGTCGGGCTCGCGCTGGGCGCGGTACTGGGTATCGCGTGGGCGCTGTTCGCTGCCCGAACCCGCAAGGCTCGTTGCTAAGCGTTACCGCACCAACCCATGCAATTTCTTGCGGCGATGGTCCTGTCGGCGCTGCTGGTCGTCGAGGGCGGGATCATCTATGTCACGTCACGGCAATTGCCTGCCCGCGTGGCATCGCATTTCGACGGTCAAGGCTTCGCCAACGGATTCATGTCGCGTGTGGACTATCTGTGGCTGATGTTGGGACTGGGCTTCGGCATTCCGCTGCTCATGGTCCTCGTTCTTGTCATCCTGCCCCACTTCACGCCTACCCGACTGCGGATTCCGTCGCGCGACTATTGGATCGCGCCAGGCCAACGCACGGCAACGCTCCGCACCATCGCGACGTCCGGGCTGGTCATCGCGTCCATCGTCACCGCGTTCATGATCGCCGTGCACCTGCTCGTCGTCGAGGCTAACAACCGCGCGCCGCCACAACTCGACAACACGATGCTTTACACGGCCATTGCGCTGCTGGTCGTTGCGATCCTCGTCTGGCAGCTGATCCTCTGGCGGCGATTCCAGGTGTCGCGATGAGGTCATGGTCCGCCTTACAGTGGTGCCCACTGGCACGCCCGGGCCACTGATCGCACATGGCCGTCAAAAAGGCTTTTCTGCTTCGCCTCGATCCTTCCGTCTGGGCGGATCTCGAGCGCCTCGCCCAGGCCGATTTGCGCAGCGTCAACGCGCAAATCGAATTTCTGCTGCGCGATGCCCTCTTGCGCCGCGGCATCAAACCCAAGGACGCGCGCACGCTGGCGCCCAGAAGCCGTGGCGACGCGGTGGACTGACGCGCTTGCGGAAAAACTCCGCCGCGACCCCGCGTTCGACGGTTGCGCGTTGCGGCGTGCGACTCGCGACGACGAAACGTTCCTGTTCGAGCTGCACCGTTCGGCGCTTCGCGTGTACGTCGACGCGACCTGGGGCTGGAACGACGACTGGCAGCGCGCGCACTTTTCCGCGCACTACGCGCCGGCACGCAATGCGCTCATCGTGCGTGAAGCAACCGACGGACTCGCGATCGGCCGCATCAGCCTCTCCCGGCAGTGGCAAAAGATTTTCCTGCGCGACATCGAACTGATCGCCGACGAACGCAATCGCGGCATTGGCACTGCGGTCGTCAACGCGGTGCTCGCGCTCGCCCGGGAGTCGCATCGTCCCGTTGAGTTGTTGGTGCTCAACTGCAATCCGGCACGCCGGCTCTACGAACGGCTGGGTTTCAGCATGATCGCCGACGACGGTTCGCGGCTGCGCATGCGCGCGCGCTAACAGGTATCCTCAATCCTACTGTGGGATAGCGAGGTACTTCCGTGATCGATCGTCGAACATTCATTTGCGCCACGGCCGGAGCATTTGCCACTGCGGTCCGTGATGCAATGGCCCAACCGGCGAGTCGCGTCTATCGAATTGGCATCCTGCGCCCTACGGCCAAGCCAAGAGTGTCCGACCAACTGACCTCGGAGCATCTGCTACCGGCCGCGTTGGCGAAATTGGGTTACGTCCAAGGGCGCAACCTCAGCATCGAAACGCGTTATGCGGCAGGCGACGTGCCACGTTTGTCCGAACTGGCGCGCGAACTCGTTCAGCTGCGGGTCGACGTGATCGTTACGGTCGGTTCCGCCGCAGTCGGCGCCGCAAAGCAGGCGACCACAACTATTCCCATCGTCATGTGGGGTAATTTCGATCCTGTCGCGCAGGGATTGGTAGCCAGTCTCGCACGATCTGGAAACAACATCACCGGCGTGCTGATTGCCCCGGAGGGAACACTGGGGGCAAAAAAACTGGAGTTGCTCAAGGAAGCCGTGCCCGGTGCACGTCGGATTGCCGTGCTGGCACCCGATGATCCAGGCAACTTACGCTTTCAAATTGCGGAGTTGCAGCAAGCCTCCTCCGCCCTCGGAGTGATCCTCACGATTGTCGTCGTGCACAACAATAACTATGCGGATGCGTTCGTGCGAGTGGCTGCAGCGCAACCGGACGCGCTCTTCGTTATCGCAACCACCTTTTTTGTCAACGACCGCAAACCGATCATCGAGCTTGCGATCAAATACCGATTGCCGGCGATCTGGGAATGGCGGGAGCAGGTCGTCGACGGCGGGCTGATGGCCTATGGCACCAGCCTGACGGCAAGGAACCAACGCATCGCCGAGTACATCGATCGAATCCTCAAGGGTGCCAAGCCCGGCGAGATGCCCGTTGACCAGCCGACCAATTTCGAGTTGGTGGTCAATCTCCGGACCGCCAAGGCCATTGGGCTTACGCTCCCGCGATCACTGCTGTTGCGCGTCGACGAAACGATTGAATGACGATGCCCTCGCCGCTAACCGTTGGTATTCAGCTGCGCAGCACCCGCTGCAGCCACGCCGACACCGCGGTGATTTCCTCCATGCACACCGAATGCTCCATGCCGTAGGAGTGCCAGTCGACGTGGTAGCCGGCGTTGACCAGTGCCTCCCGGGACGCTTTGCCCCAGTCGAAGCGCACGATCGGATCGGCGGTGCCATGTGCCATGAATATCGGCACGCTTGCGATTGATGCTCGCCGCCTCGATCGCCAGCGCATCGGCGCCGATCAGGTAAGTCGACAACGCAATGATCCCCGCGAGCCGCTCGGCGTGGCGCAATCCCGTGTACAGCGCGACTGCGCCACCCTGCGAAAAACCGGCGACGACGATGCGCGCCGCGGGAATGCCGCGCGCCACTTCGCGCGCAATCAGGGCTTCGACCTGAAGCTGCGATTGCTTCACACCCGCCAGGTCCGCACGGTTGTTCAGGTCGGCTGCGGCAATGTCGTACCAGGCGCGCATCCTGACACCGTTGTTGATCGTCACCGCCCGCACCGGCGCGTGTGGAAACACGAAGCGGATCGGCAGGTTTGGCGGCAACGCGAGTTCACGTACGACCGGCACGAAATCGTTGCCGTCGGCACCCAGTCCGTGCAGCCAGACGACGCTGGCGGTTGGATTGGGTGCGGTTTCGAGCTCGATGCCGGGTAACACTTCGACGGCCATGCGCATTCCCCAAAGGTAAACGGCGCACATTGTAGCGTGGCGCTGGCGCTAGTCAGGTATGTGCGCACGCGGAAAGAAGTCCACAGGCTTGCCTGCAGCCATGTAACCTTGACCCACACACGCCCAGCTACTAGAGTCGACGGCGAATAAGTCCTCGTGCATCATGGATCTAACCGAAGGTTTGGATGATGCATTTGCGTTGCTCCAATCGAACTGGCCAGTGACGGACCGGCGGCAATTCATCGCTGTAATTCTTGGCGCACTGGCCGCCAGCGTAGGCAATGCGCGTGCTGCGGGGCCGCCCGTACAGCTCGGATTCCTGCGCATCGTCGCGCCACCCAAGGACTACATCGACGCGTTCGAACAGGGGTTGCGCGAACGTGGCTACGTGCCTGGACGCGAAGTCGTGATCGACTATCGTTTCGCAAACGGTCATGAGGAGCAACTCGATCGCCTTGCCAAGGAACTGGTCGAGCGCAAGGTGGCCATCATCGTCGTGGCCGGCAACCAAGCCATCCGGGCCGCAAGAAATGCTTCGCGGACTATTCCGATTGTCATGGCCGTCGCAAACGATCCGGTGGCCAGCGGCTTCGTCACGAGTCTGGCCCGACCGGGTGGCAACATCACTGGCACTACGCTCCTGAGCAGCACGCTTGCAGGTAAGCGGCTGGAATTGTTGAAGCAACTACTGCCCAAGGTGTCGCGCGTGGCAATCCTGGTCAACAGGGACAATCCCGCACATGCCGTCGCATGGAAGGAAACGCTGCTTGCAGCGAAGATGCTCAACATCGAAGTCCAGCCCTTCGAAGTGCAGGGTGCGGCAATGTTCGACGACGCATTCGCCAGAATGGATAAGGCTCGCGTTGAGGCACTGGTCCTGTTCGAAGATGCGATGTTCGCGACGGAGCGGGTACGGCTTGCTGCACTTGCCGCGAAGTCGCGACTGCCGGCTGTCTATGGACAGAGGAACAGCGTCGACGATGGCGGCCTCATGTCCTACGGACCCAGTATCGTGGAAACCTACAGGAACGCAGCGAGCTTCGTCGACCGGATCCTGAAAGGCGCAAAGCCTGGCGATCTGCCCGTCGAGCAGCCGACCAAGTTCGAGCTCGTCATCAACCTGAAGACGGCCAAGGCGCTCGGCCTGACCGTCCCGCAGTCGCTGCTGCTGCGCGCGGACGAGGTGATCCAATGATGGATCGGCGGACGTTCGTCATCACCGCGTTGCTGGGTTCAGTCGCGGCTCCGACGCTCCGCGCGCAACCGGTCCGGCAACCCGTGCAGCTTGGATTCCTGCGCATCGTCGCGTTGTCGAAGGACCTAATCGATGCGCTCGAGCAGGGATTGCGCGAACGCGGCTATGTTCCAGGGCGCGACGTCGTCATCGACTATCGATTCGCGGAAGGCCGGGAGGATCAGCTCGGGCGTCTCGCGCAAGAGCTGGTCGGTCGTAAAGTCGCCATCCTCATTGTCGCCGGTAACCAGGCCGCCCGCGCTGCAAGAGACGCCACGCGGACCATTCCGATTGTCATGGCCGTCGTGAACGATCCCATGGCCAGCGGGCTTGTGGTCAGCCTCGCCCGACCGGGCGGGAACATCACCGGCAACTCGCTTCTGGGCAGCACGCTTGCGGGTAAGCGGCTGGAATTGTTGAAGCAATTGCTGCCCAAGGTGTCGCGCGTAGCAATCCTGGTCAACAAGGACAATCCCGCGCATGCCGTCGCGTGGAAGGAAACACTGGTTGCGGCGAAGACGCTTAACATCGAAGTCCAGCCCTTCGAAGTGCAAGGGGCGGCGATGTTCGACGACGCCTTCGCCAGGATGGTCAAGGCCCGCGTGGAGGCGCTGGTGCTGTTCGAGGATGCGATGTTCGGGAACGAGCGGGTGCAGCTCGCGACGCTCGCGGCAAAGACGCGGCTGCCGGCCGTCTACGGGCAGAGGAACAGCGTCGACGATGGCGGCCTCATGTCCTATGGCCCCAGCATCGAGGAAATGTATCGGAACGCGGCGAGCTTTGTCGACCGGATCCTGAAAGGCGCGAAGCCAGGCGATCTGCCCATCGAGCAGCCCACCAAGTTCGAGCTGGTGATCAACCTGAAAACCGCGAAGGCGTTGGGTCTTGCGATCCCGCAGCCGCTGCTGCTGCGTGCGGATGAGGTGATTCAGTGATTTTTCACAGTCGCGCCACCGGCGCCACGAGCACACGCCACCTGCCGCGCAGCCTATGGGACGAGCGGATTGCGGAAAGTCACACCACGAAAACGGCCGAAGTCCCGGTCCGCCGTCCACAGTTCCCCGATGCCGTGCAGTTGGCACAGCGCAGCCACGCGCGCATCGTGAACTTGCGGACCTGCGATTCGTCCATCGCGGAGAAGGGACTTGAGCGCGAGCCAGTAGCCTTCGGACTCCGCCAACAACGTGAGACTTGGCGACGCCAGCCAGGCGTCGATCTGATCGAGCGCGGCAGCGAGCGGCGTGGGCGGGGCGTAGATTCTCGGATGCGTGATGATCGCCAGGAATTCGTGCAGGCACGGCCACGGAATTGCCCACGGCTCGCGACCCTCCGCCAACTCCTTCACGCGAGCATATGCGGCGTCATGCCACGGCGAATCCTCGCGGTGGGCATAGACAAGGATATTCGTGTCGACGGCGATCATCCGCCGCGTTTTTCGTACGCCATCTCGCGTATGCGCTCCCAAGTGGCCCCGTCCGCGTCGGGTTGCAGACCCTTGCCCCGGAACGTGGCTTTGCGCAGTCGAAAGGCCTGCGCGCGTTTGCGCTCGGCAATGACTCGCCGCAAGCCCTCGATGATCAGCACCCGCAGCGTCGTATCCTGGCGAGCGGCCACGCGCTTCGCTTCATCGAGCAGTGAGTCGGGAAGCTCTACGGTGGTCTTCATATGGGTGTATGTATCACGTAAGCTGGCTCGCCGTCAATTGTCTGCGCGCGGGCAGACGCCGGCAAGAATCCCGCGCATCGGCTTACCGTGTTTCTGCAATTCATCGGATCTCGCCAACTTCAAAACCGAAAGAGCGCTCGGCCTGGCGATTCCGCAATCGCTGCTGCTGCGCGCGGATGAGGTGATCCAGTGACCGATCGGCGAGCCTTCTTGCGCGCCAGTGCGCTCGCGCTACTCGGCGCGTCGTTTGACGCCTTGTTCTGCGTCCTCAGCCTCGCACCGATCGCCTGCGCGTGGGCACAACAGCCCGCCAAGCTGCCGAAAGTCGCAATACTGTCCTCTCGCGCACCGACGGCCCAAGCGTGCGGCGCGAATATGCAAGGGACTTCCCTGCCTTGTTTCCTGGATGCCATGCGCGAACTTGGCTATGTCGACAGGAAAAACGTTTCGTTTGAAGTTCGGTATGCCGAGGACGATTACAACAAGCTCCCCGCCCTTGCGGCCGAGCTTGTCCGCCTGCGGCCGGACGTCATCCTGACCGCCGGCACACCGGGCGCAACTGCAGCTGCGAACGCGACGACCACGATCCCGATCATCGTCGGTCCGGCAGGCGAGGAAACACTGACGCGGCTTGCCGGCAATTTGGCGCACCCGACCGGAAACGTGACCGGCTTCACGCTAAACAGTGCCGAACAGGAAATCAAATGCCTGCAGCTCCTGAAGGAGTTGGCGCCGCGTGCATCGCGGGTAGTGGTGCTGCTCAATCCGGACAACCCTAACTCTCGCGACTATCCGGGCCTCCTGGCACCGGGGGCTGCCCAACTGGGCCTGACCCTGATCAGAATCGAGGCCCGGAGTCTCTCCGACCTGCCAAAGGCATTCGCCGCTATCGTGGCATCTGGCGCCAACGCGATCTACTTCTTCGACGATGCCACGCTTGCGGGCACGGGTCCAGGGCGCAAGCAGGTCAGCGAGTGGGCCTCGAAGCAAAGGTTGCCCGTCGTCTCGACTAACGCACGTGTTGCCGCCGACGGTGGTCTACTATCTTTCGGCACCGACCTTACCGCGCTCAACCGGCGCGCTGCTGCCTACGTCGACAAGGTTCTCAAGGGCGCCAAGCCGGCCGATCTGCCTGTCGAGCGTCCGTCGGTATTCATTCTGTCGGTGAACGTCAAGACCGCCAAGGCGCTGGGACTCACCATTCCTCCGTCGCTGCTGCTGCGCGCGGATGAGGTGATCCAGTGATGGATCGACGGCAGTTTCTCGGCACGCTCGCGAGCGCCGTCGTCGCCTCGCCCTCCGTGTTGCACGCGCAAGTGGCGTCAATGCCGATGGTGGGCTTCCTTAGCACTGGTTCGTCCGACGGCTTCGCGTATGTCGCCGCCGCATTTCGCCAAGGCCTGCAGGAGTCGGGCTTCGTCGTTGGGCAAAACGTGCAGATTGAATATCGATGGGGCGATGGTCACGACGATCGCTTGCCAGCATTGGCCGCAGAACTGGTTCAGCGGAACGTTGCGGTGATCGCGGCGGGAGGCGGAAGGGCCGCGCGCATGTCGGCCAAGCAGGCGACCGCGACGATTCCGATCGTCTTCGGAACGGCCGGCGGCGATCCCGTCACGGAGGGGCTCGTCTCGAGCCTGAATCGGCCGGGCAGCAATATTACCGGCGTCGTTTTTTTGAACAGGGTCCTCGATGCCAAGCGCTTGGGCTTGTTGCACGAGACGGTGCCGGGCCCCGCTGTCATCGCGGTGCTCATCAATTCGACCAGCACAATCGCCGGGACCCAGGAGAAAGAGGTGCAGACGGCTGCTCGCGCATTGGGCCGGCGGATCCGCATCGTGAATGCCGCCAGCGAACGCGAGATCGACACCGCAATTGCTGCCCTTGCGCAATGGCGCCCCGGGGCGCTTCTCATCACTTCCGATCCCTTCTTCAATGGCCGGCGCCAGCAACTGGTCGATCTGGCGGCGCGTTACGCCGTGCCGGCGATGTACGAATTGCGGGAATTCGCTGCGATCGGTGGCCTGATGAGCTACGGAACCAGCATCACCAATGCCTACCGGCAGATGGGCATCTACGTCGGCACGATTCTGAAAGGCGCCAAGCCGGCCGACTTGCCGGTACTGCAGCCGACGAAATTCGAGTTCGTGATCAACTTGAAGACCGCGAAGACGCTCAGACTTGCGATTCCGCCGTCCATTCTGCTGCGCGCGGACGAGGTGATTCAGTGAACAGACGCCGCATGCTCCGGTTCGCCATCGGAGTCGGCGTGGGAGCTTGTGCATTGCCGCTTTGGGCGCAGAACCCGGCAGCGGGCCTGCGGCGCGTTGGTGTGCTCGCGCCCAGCACACGTGCACAGGAGGAGGACACCCTCAAGCCCTTTTTCGACGAAATGCGCCGACTCGGTTGGGTCGAAGGTCAGACCATCGCCTACGACCGCGCGTATGCCGGCGATCGTCATCAGGACCTGCCAAGGCTCGCGGCCGAACTGGTGGCACGGAAGCCGGAGGTGATCTATGCGCCGCCGGCAGTGGCGGCCGTGGCCGCGAGGCACGCAACGGGCACGATCCCAATCGTGTTCGCGGCGGTGACTGACCCGGTGGGCAGAGGCTTGGTGTCGAGCTTGGCGCGCCCGGGGGGGAACGCGACCGGCTTCGTTAGCGTCGCCGAGTCACTCGTACCCAAGCTCATCGAACTACTGCACGAAATCCTGCCCGATGCCAAACGCGTCGGGCTCCTGAGCGACCCGGCCGAGCCAATACCCGCAAGCGACCGCACCAGGCTCGTGCTCGGGGCCGCAGCGCTCGGCCTGACGATTGTCGAGGTCGAAATGTCGAGCGCAGCAGAGCTGGATGCTGCCATGGCCAAGCTGATCGGGCAGCGTGTCGATGTCATTGTCGCGAGCTCGACGATCGCCAGCAATGTACCCGGACGGCTGATCGAACTGGCGAATCGAAGGCGTCTGCCCGTCGTCGGGAGCGTGCGAATGGTCGAGGCAGGCAGCTTGTTTTCGTACAGCTCGTCGCTGACCGATCGGCTGCGCCGCTCGGGCCAGGTGGTGGACAAGATTCTCAAGGGCGCAAAGTCCGCCGATCTGCCCGTCGAGCAGCCAACGAAGTTCGAACTGATCATCAATCTCAAAGCCGCGAAGGCGCTTGGGATTGTCATTCCACAATCGGTTTTGTCGCGCGCGGACGAGGTGATCCAGTGATCGATCGGCGGACATTCGTCGGGACATCAGTATGCGGCCTCCTCGCCTTGCCGTTCGCGGCGAACGGCCAGCCGCAAGGGAAGACCGCGCGGGTGGGATTCCTCGTATTTGCCCCAAGAGAAACGCTTAACCTCACTGTGACTGTGATGGTCGACCGGCTACGCGAGCTGGGGTACATCGAGGGCCGGAACGTCATTTTTGATTTCCGTCACGCGGACTCGGAAGAGCGCTTTCGGGAACTCGCCGCCGAGCTGGTCGGGATCGGCGTCCGGGTGATCTTCGCTGCCGGCCCGCACGCGATACGCGCCGCGCGCGCAGCTACCACGACCCTTCCGATCGTTGGCTTGGATAACGAGATCGATCCCGTCGCTGCTGGATATGCAGCCAGCCTCGCGCGGCCCGGGGGTAACGTCACCGGCGTCTTCCTGGATCAACCCGAAGTAAGCGCCAAGCAGATGCAGTTGCTCAAGGAGATGGTCCCAGGGCTGACGCGTGTCGCCGTGCTTTGGGACGCCACGGTCGCCACCGCACAACGCGAAGCGGTGGATGATGCCGCGCGACAGCTCGGCATCACGGTGTCGTCGATCGTCTGGAGCGGCCCCGACGCGCTACCCGGGGCGCTGCGCTCGGCCACGCAAGACGGCGCGCGCGGGCTGATCGTGCTGTCGTCGCCGCGCATCCTCACAACAAAGAATCGACCGCTTGTCGCCGACGCCGCATTGAAGAACCGGTTGCCGGCGATCGGCCTGACATTTCTCTTTGCTCGCGATGGGTTGCTCATCGCCTACGGTCCCGTGCAACTGGACATGTACCGCAGTGCAGCGACCTTGATTGCCAGGATTCTCGATGGCTCCCGGCCCGCCGATCTTCCGATCGAGCGGCCGGTCCACTTTGCGTTGGTGCTCAACCTCAAGATCGCGAAGACGCTCGGAATCACCATTCCGAAGGACATACTGCTGCGCGCGGACGAGGTGATTCAATGATGGACCGGCGAAGATTTGTAGTCCGTGTTGCGTTCGGCATTTTGGCATTGCCGTTCGCCGCGCTCGCGCAGCAGACGACGAAAATCTCGCGCATCGGCTACCTGCGACGCACATCGCGCGAACCAGCCGACATCGAGGCGCTCCGACTCGGGTTACGTGAACTCGGATATGTGGAAGGGCAGAACCTCATCATCGACGAGCGCTATGCGAATGGCGTCGCGGCCCGGCTTCCCGACCTTGCACGGGAGCTCATCGAGCTCAAGGTGCAGGTGTTAGTTGTGGACGGGGGTGTGACCGTGCGCGCCGTCCGCGAGGTCGTCGGGACCACGCCAGTGGTTTTCACGCTTGTAGCCGATCCTGTTGCTGCGGGGTTTGTGCGAAGCCTCGACCATCCCGGCGGCACGATGACAGGGCTGACGACTTTTAATCAGGTACTCACGGCGAAGCGGCTTCAGCTCTTGCGTGAGGTCGTGCCGGCAACGCGTGTAGGTGTCTTGAATAACCCCGCGAACCCAGCGCCGCGCTTCCAAACGGAGTCATTGACAGGAGCCGCCCGTTCGCTCGGTATCAATTTGGTGCGGGTGGACGCACAAAGTCCCGGCGATTTGGCTGGAGCCTTCACGAAGATGAGTCAGGCAGGCGTTAATGCTGTACTCGTCGAAAACGACGCGATGTTCTTCAGCCAGCGCGCGGAGATCGTGAAGCTGGCGGCCAAGCATCAGCTTCCCGCGGTTTACGGAGAGCGCGAGTTCGCCGACGCTGGGGGACTCATGGCCTACGCGACGAACCTGCCGGCAATCTTTGGTCGCGCAGCCGCTTATGTGGATAAGATTCTCAAGGGCGCAAAACCGGGCGATCTTCCGATTGAGGAGCCGACTCGGATCGAGCTGGTCATCAATATGAAGACCGCAAAAGCGCTCGGACTCACGATCCCGCAGCCGCTGCTGCTGCGCGCGGATGAGGTGATCCAATGATCGATCGGCGAACATTCATGGGCAGCGTGACGATCCCCGCCACCTTGTTCTGCGTCCTCAGCCTCGCACCGATCGCCTGCGCGTGGGCACAACAGCCCGCCAAGCTGCCGAAAGTCGCAATACTGTCCTCTCGCGCACCGACGGCCCAAGCGTGCGGCGCGAATATGCAAGGGACTTCCCTGCCTTGTTTCCTGGATGCCATGCGCGAACTTGGCTATCCAGGGCGCAAGCAGGTCAGCGAGTGGGCCTCGAAGCAAAGGTTGCCCGTCGTCTCGACTAACGCACGTGTTGCCGCCGACGGTGGTCTACTATCTTTCGGCACCGACCTTACCGCGCTCAACCGGCGCGCTGCTGCCTACGTCGACAAGGTTCTCAAGGGCGCCAAGCCGGCCGATCTGCCTGTCGAGCGTCCGTCGGTATTCATTCTGTCGGTGAACGTCAAGACCGCCAAGGCGCTGGGACTCACCATTCCTCCGTCGCTGTTGCTGCGCGCGGACGAGGTAATTCAGTGATGCCGCGTGCAATTGAATAGTAAGCATCGTTTGCGGATCAACCCCGCCATCAGGTACCGTACGTCCCCATGAGGTCACCACTCCGCGACGATTGCATTCGTCGTTCCACGCACCATGGCGCTGGCGCTTGACGCTAAACCGATGGCCTCGACCCCCCTCCCCACCCCAACAGCCACCGTCGCAGCCGCAGCGCCACCGCGACGCATCAGTCGCGGCCGGCTGTTTCGCAAGTACCTGATCCTCATCCTGTCGCTGGTGATGATCGCGTTGGTCGCGTCCAGCTCCATCAGCATTTATTTCACGTATCAGGAAACCAAAGCGGCACTTGCCAATCTGCAGCACGAGAAAGCCGTCGGCGCCGCGTCGCGGATCGAGCAGTACATCCACCAGATCGAGCAGCAGCTCGCCTACGCCGCCCTGCCGCAGCTCGATGCGAACGACGTCGAGTTGCGGCGTATCGAGTTCCTCAAGCTGCTGCGTCAGGCGCCGGAAGTCACGGACATCTCACAGCTCGACGCCACGGGCCACGAGCAGATCGCGGTGTCCCGCCTGGGTATGGACAACATCAATTCCGGCAAGGATCGTTCGGACGAGCCCGCGTTCAAGAATGCCAAGCGCGGACAACCCTGGTTCGGCCCTGTCTACTTCCGCAAGGAAACCGAGCCGTACATGACGATCGCCATCCGTCCGAGCGACAAGGGCCCGGTCACCATCGCGGAAGTGAATCTCAAGTTCATCTGGGACGTGGTGTCGCGGATCAAGATCGGGGAAAAGGGAAAGGCCTACGTCGTTGACGGCAACGGTTTTCTGATCGCTGACCCGGACATCGGCCTGGTGTTGCGCAAGACCAATCTGGCGCAGCTGCCGCACGTCAAGGCGGCGCTCGCCGCGTCGTCGACGGACACCAACGACCCGGCGATGGTCTCAGCCGACTTGGCGGGGACCGCGGTGCTGGCGTCCGTGGCGCCGATCGCACCGCTGCGCTGGTACGTGTTCGTCGAGCAGCCGGTTCTGGAAGTCTACGAGAAACTCAACGCGTCGATCGTGCGCACCGCACTGTTGATCCTGGCGGGCATGATGCTCTCGGCGCTAGGCGCGTTGGCGCTTGCGCGCGGGATGGTGCGTCCGATCCGCATATTGGAGGAAGGCGCCCAGCGTATCGGCGCCGGCGAGCTCGACCAGAAGATCGTCGTCAACACCGGCGATGAGCTGGAGGCGCTTGCCAACCGCTTCAACAACATGTCGTCGCAATTGCGCGAATCCTACGCCGGGCTGGAGCGCAAGGTCGATGAACGCACCACCGAACTCAAGAGTTCACTCGAGCAACAGACCGCGATCAGCGAAATCCTGCGCGTGATCTCGAGTTCGCCGACCGACGTGCAGCCGGTCCTGCAGGCCGTTGCCGAGCGAGCGGCGCATCTCTGCGACGCACCGTACGCGCGCGTGCTGCTCATTGACGGCGATGTGCTGCGCCCGATGACGGACTTCTCGGTGGAACAGGAGCCGCTACCGCAACCGAGCAAACCTATCCCGTTGAAGCGATCCGGATCACTGGTCGTGCCGCGATCGACCGGCAGACCATTCATCATGCGGACGTGCTGCCGCTGCTCGACACAGAATACCCCGACTCTCGTGAGAGCCTGCTGCTCCTGCGTGCGCGGACGGCCTTGGCGGTGCCGCTGATACGCGAAGGCGGCGCCTACGGCGCCATCTTCCTGTTCCGGCGCGAACCCGGGCTGTTCTCGCCCGATCAGGTCGCGTTGGTCGAAACCTTCGCCCGCCAGGCCGCGATCGCCATCGACAACGTGCGTCTGTTCAACGAGACCAAGGAAACGCTCGATCAGCAGACTGCGATCAGCGAGATCCTGCGCGTGATTTCCAGTTCGCCAGGCGACGTGCAGCCGATGCTCAATGCCGTCGCCGAGCGCGCGTTGAAGCTTTGCGATGCGGCAGCAAGCCGGCATCTTTCTGGTCGACGGGGATGCGCTTCGGTTCACCACCGGATTCGGTAGCACACCGAACTTGACCGAGGGTGAACTTTTTCCGCTGAATCGCGGCTCTGCTGAACGGTCGCGCCGTCATCGACGGTGTGTCAGTTCACGTCGAGGACCTTGCGCCCTCGTTCCGAGGCGGAATTCCCGGTCGGACGTGAAATGCAAAGACGGATTCGGTCATCACGCCGCGCTCGCCGTACCGCTGATGCGTGAAGACCGCGCGATCGGTTCGATTGCGCTCTGGCGAATGGAGGCGCGCAAGTTCAGCGACAAGCAGGTCGCCCTGGTGAAGACGTTCGCCGACCAGGCAGCGATCGCGATCGAGAACGTGCGCCTGTTCAACGAAACGAAAGAAGCGCTCGAGCAGCAGACGGCCGTTGCGGAAATCCTGCGCGTGATCTCCAGTTCACCCACCGACGTGAAGCCGGTGCTGGACGCGATCGCCGAGCGCGCGGCGCAGCTGTGCGACGCGCCGCGGCGTCGATGTACCTCATCGACGGCAGCACGCTGCGGCATCTCGCCTCGAAGGGACCGTCGCCGGACACCGGTCGCCACGTCGATGCGCTGCCGATCAACCGCGACTCGGTCTCCGGGCGCGCAGTGCTCGAGCGCAGGAGCATCCAGTCCGCGACATGCTCGCCGAGGGCGCCGAATATCCGACTGGGCGCGGAAATCTCGCGCTCGCTATCGGCATCCGCACCGTGGCCGTGATGCCGCTGTACCGCGAGGGACAGCCGTTCGGCACGATCCTGCTTGCGGCGAAAGGAAGTCCGCCCATTCAACGAACGCGAGCTTGCGCTGTTGCAGACCTTCGGCGATCAGGCGGCCATCGCGATCGAGAACGTGCGCCTGTTCAACGAAACCAAGGAGGCACTCGATCAGCAGCGCGCGTCGGGCGAAGTCCTGGCTGCGATCAGCAGCTCGATCGCCGACACGACGCCGGTGTTCGGCAAGATCCTGGAGAGCTGCGAGCGGCTGTTCGCCGGCAAGGTCGCCGGGATCAACCTGGTCGGCCAGGATGGCTTGATCCGGGTGGGTGCGTATCACGGGCCGAACAGGGAAGCGCTCGAGCGCGTCTTCCCGCTTGCCGTCGACCACCAAAGCGGATCCGGGGCGGCGATCGTGAGTCGCACCGTGGTTCACTATCCTGACGTCATCAACGGCGAAGGCGTGCCGGAGAATACCCGCGTCGCATGCAAGGCTGTCGGTTACAAGGGCGTGATCTTTGCTCCCATGATCTGGGAAGGCAAAGGCATCGGCGTGATCTTCGTCGGCCGCGACTACGTGGGACCGTTCTCGGAAAAGGACATCGCCCTGCTTAGAACCTTTGCGGACCAGGCAGTGATCGCGATCCAGAACGCGCGCCTGGTCAACGAAACGAAGGAAGCCCTCGACCAGCAGACCGCCACCGCGAATGTGCTCAAGGCGATCAGCCGCACGACGTTCGATCTCGACCCCGTGCTCGAAACGCTTGTCGAAAATGCCACACGGCTATGCAAAGCCGACATGGGGCATCTGTACCTGCGGCGCGGGGACACCTACGAATGGGTGACAAGCCATGGTGCATCGCCGTCGCAGATTCAGTTCATGCGCGACCATCCGCAGCCGCCCGGACCTGGAACGATCATCGGACGGGTGGCGCTCACGCGAATCGACTGCCCACCTTGACGACGCACGCAATGACCCTTCCTACACGTGGAAGGAGGCCAGCGATCTGTTCGGCATCCGCAGCATCTACGGCGTGCCAATGTTGCGCGAGGGCGAACCGATCGGCGTCGTTGTCGTGTTCCGCCGGGAAGTCCGTCCCTTCACGGAGCGTGAGCAGCAACTGGTCGCAACCTTCGCCGATCAGGCGGTGATCGCGATCGAGAACGTGCGCCTGTTCAACGAGATCCAGGACAAGAGCCGGCAACTCGAAGTGGCGAACAAGCACAAGTCCGAGTTTCTGGCGAACATGTCGCACGAGTTGCGTACGCCGTTGAACGCCATCATCGGTTTCTCGGAGGTTCTGCTCGAGCGGCTGTTCGGCGACCTGAACCCCAAGCAGGAAGATTACCTCAAGGACATATTCACCTCAGGCAAGCATCTGCTCCAGCTGATCAACGACATCCTCGACCTGTCCAAGGTCGAGGCCGGCCGCATGGACCTGGAGCCATCGACCTTTGATATTGCCGCGGCGGTCGCCAACGCGATGACGCTCGTGCGCGAGCGCGCGCAGCGCCACGGCATCGCGCTGGGCCAGCAGATCGACCCGCAGCTCGCCGAGATCACCGCCGACGAGCGCAAGTTCAAGCAGATCATGCTCAATCTACTTACGAACGCGGTCAAGTTCACGCCGGACAACGGGCGCATCGACGTCACTGCGCGTCGTGAAGAGAACGACATCGTGGTCGCGGTGCACGATACCGGCATCGGCATCGCGCCCGGCGATCACGCGGCGGTGTTCGAGGAATTCCGCCAGGTCGGCAGAAACTACACCAGCAAGCAGGAAGGCACCGGCCTCGGCCTCGCCCTCACCAAGCGCTTTGTCGAGCTGCACGGCGGCCGTATCTGGCTCGAAAGCGAGATCGGCAAGGGCTCCACCTTCACCTTCACCATTCCAGTTGGATCGGAAAGTCGCGAGAGAGCGAGCAGGAGCACGCTCAGGCCGCCATGAGCGTGATCCTGATCGTCGAAGACAATGAGCGCAACCTGAAACTGGTGCGCGATGTGCTGCAGGTCAAGGGCTACAACACGCTCGAGGCCGTGACCGGTGAAGATGGCGTCAAGCTCGCCATCGAGCACAAACCGGATCTGGTGCTGATGGACATCCAGCTGCCCGGAATCAACGGCATCGAAGCGCTGGGTCTGATGCGCGCCAATCCGGTCACCGCCAAGATTCCGGTCATCGCCGTGACCGCCTCGGTGATGCAGCAGGATCGCAAGCAGATCATGGAGGCTGGGTTCGACATGTACGTGGGCAAGCCGATCAACCTGAAGGAATTCCTGGACGCGGTTCGCACAGCGCTCGAAGGTCCGAAGCCGTGACCACGCAAGCCAAGGTGATGGTGGTCGATGACACCCCGCACAACGTCAAGCTGCTCGCCGACCTGCTCGGGGTAAAGGGCTATGCGGTCGCGACCGCGGCCACCGGCGAGGAAGCGCTGGCGAAGATGGCTGCCGAAAAACCGGACCTGGTGCTGCTCGACGTGATGATGCCCGGCCTGTCCGGCTATGAAGTCTGCGCGCGCATCCGCGCCGACCCGGAGACCGCACTGCTGCCCGTCGTCATGGTGACTTCGCTCGATCCGCAGCAGGAGCGCGTCAAGGGCATCGAAGCCGGCGCCGACGATTTCCTGTCCAAGCCGATCAATCAGCCCGAACTGTTCGCGCGCGTGCGTTCGTTGCTGCGCGTCAAGGCGCTGCAGGATGAAGTCAAAAGTCAGGCGGCCGCGATCAAGGAGTGGAACGTCAAGCTCGAGCAGCGCGTCGAGGAACAGGTCGCGCCAACTCGACCGCATGTCGCAACTGAAGCGGTTTTTCTCGCCCGCCGTGGCCGACGCCATCATGACCGCCGGAGAGAAGTCGATCCTGGCGCCGCACCGACGGGAAATCTGCTACGTATTCGTCGATCTGCGTGGATTCACCGCGTTCACCGACAGCGCGGAGCCGGAAGAGGTCGAGTCGGTGCTGCGCGACTATCAGGGTGCGATGGGCGCCATCGTGACGGCGCACGATGGCACGCTCGATCGTTTTGCCGGCGACGGCATCCTGATCTTCTTCAACGATCCGCTCCCGATTCCCGAGCCGGGCAAGCGCGCCGCGACGATGGCGCTGGCGATGCAGGTGGGGTTTGTGCCGCTGCGCGAGCGCTGGCTGAAGCTGGGCCACGACCTGGCGCTGGGCATCGGCATCGCGCAGGGTTTTGCGACACTGGGTGCGTTTGGCTTCGAGGGGCGACTCGATTACTCCGCCATCGGCAGCGTCGTCAATCTTGCATCGCGCCTGTCCGATGAGGCGCAAAGCGGCCAGACGTTGATCGACCGGCGCACGCGTGCGGCACTGGGCGATGCTGCCGAGGTCGAGAGTATTGGCCCGCTGGCACTCAAGGGCTACGCGCAGCCGGTGCCGGCGTTCCTGCTCAAGCGATTGGCGCCATAGAAAATACCTGCGGCCCACGTGAGCCTTGGGCGGCGCGATGATCACCACCTTCCTGTTCACCGATATCGAGGGCAGCACCAAGCTGTGGGAGCAGGAGCCAAACCGAATGCAACCGGCGTTGGCACGTCACGATCTCCTTTGTCGCACGGCTACTGCAACTAACCATGGCATCGTTGCGAAGATGACCGGCGACGGAATGTGCGCCGCGTTTGACGATCCATTGGACGCACTCCGTACTGCGATCGCGCTGCAATCCGCCCTCCTCGATCCTGGGGCTACCCATGGCATCCCACTGCGCGTGCGTTGCGGGCTCGATATGGGCGCCGTCGAGCGGCGTGACAACGATTATTTTGGCAACGTCGTCAACCGCGCCGCGCGTATCATGAGCGCCGCCCATGGCGGTCAAGTTCTGCTGTCGGCTGCGGTCGCAGGTCTGGTGGCCAATCGCCTGACCGACGGCGTCGAGCTGCTCGACCTCGGTTCCGTGCGATTACGCGATCTGGCCAATCCCGAACGCGTGTATCAGGTCGTGCATCCTTTGCTGCGACGGAACTTTCCCGCGCTTCGCTCGCTCGAAGCGGTGCCTAACAACCTGCCCCAACAGGTGACCTCATTCGTCGGCCGCGAGCCGCAACTGGCCGAGACCAAGGCTTTGCTCGGCAAGGCTCGGCTGCTGACATTTCTGGGCATGGGCGGTCTTGGCAAGACGCGTCTGTCGCTGCAGGTGGCCGCCGACGTGATCGAGCAGTTCCCGGACGGCGTGTGGCTGGTGGAAATGGCGCCACTCGCGGATGGTCAACGGATCGCGCCCGCAGTGGCCGCCGTGCTCGGCGTTGAAGAAGCTGGAGGGCGCACGGTGCAGGAAGCGCTGACTGCATATGTCAAGGACCGCCAGCTGCTGCTTATCTTCGACAATTGCGAACATTTGCTGCACGCTTGCGCCGAGCTCGCCATATCGTTGCTGCAGTCGGGACCGCAAGTCAAAATCCTGGCCACCAGCCGTGAACCACTGCGCGAAGCCGGAGAAACGACCTATCTCGTTCCGCCGCTTGCCGTCCCGCAGTTTGCTGGCACGCCAATGCTCGACTTGGAGCAATGCGATTCGGTGCGACTGTTCAACGACCGTGCGACCGCCATGCAGCCTGCGTTCAAGGTAACGGAGCAGAACGCGGCGGCCGTGGCCGCAATCTGCCATCGCCTCGACGGCATCCCGCTGGCGATCGAACTCGCCGCCGCGCGCGTGCGCAGTCTCCCGGTCGAGAAGATCGCCGAGCGCTTGAGCGACCGTTTCCAGGTGTTGACGGGCGGCCGTCGGACCGCGCTGCCGCGCCAGCAAACCCTGCGCGCCTGTATCGACTGGAGCTACAACCTGCTGACTGAGCCCGAACGCGCCCTGCTGCGGCGGATGGCCGTGTTCAGCGGCGGCTTTTCGCTGGAAGGCGCCGAGGCGGTCGGCACCGGCCCGCACATCGAACGATCGGACGTGCTGGACTTGCTGACCCAGCTCGTGGACAAGTCACTCGTGGAACTCGATGCCAAGCATCAGCGCTACCGCCAGCTGGAGACGGTACGGCAATATGCGCACGAGCTCCTGCTCGCGTCGGCGGAGCTGGATGAGACGCGCACTCGCCATCTTCAGTTCTACCTGGCGCTGGTCGGCGAAGCTGACCGGCACCTGTTTGGACCGGAACAGGGCGCGTGGCTCGCGCGCCTTGACATTGAACTGGAGAACCTGCTGGCGGCGCACGCATGGTGCGCGTCCGCCGATGAGAGGGCTGAGCTGGGGTTGCAGCTGGTGCTCGCCGTGCAACTGTATTGGATGCGCCGGGGCTACCTGCGGCTGGGATACCGGGTAACCGTTGAGGCGCTGGAGCGACCGGGAGCGCAGGCACGAACGTTCGCCCGCTGCCGGGCGCTCTACGCCGCGGGTAATCTCAGCACCCCGATGGGCCGCTATCGTGAGGCGCAGGCGTATGTCGAAGAGAGCCTTGAGATCGGGCGCGAACTCGGCGACGACCAGCGGATCGCCGCAGCGCTGGTCCTGCTAGGCACGATCTTCACCGATCAAGGCAACCTGGGCGCGGCTCGCCCCTGTTACGAAGAGTCGCTCGCCCTCGCGGAAGCGTTGGGCGATACCCTTCGCGTCTCCAACGCGCTCGGTTCATTGGGGCATCTGCACAGCAGAGAAGGCGATCTGGAGCGCGCAGAGGCACGGTTCGAGAAATCGCTTGCACTCTCCCGCAAGCATGGCTACCGGAACAATATTGCCAAGATCCAGTGCGACCTCGCGCTGGTATCGATTCGGCTGGCGCGAGTTGATCGTGCGCAGGCCTCGCTGCAGGAGGCGCTGGCGATCGCCGAGGACATAGGCTCGAAGGCAATCGGGTTGACTGTCCTGGGCAATTCGGCGGCGCTGGCGGCGGGCCAGCGCGATTGGGAGCGCGCGGCGCGTTGTTACGGAGCCTCGATTGCAGAGAGCCGTCGCCAGGGGTTTGCCGCCATTCCCAACCATTCGCTCGTCTTGCCGCTGCTTGCCTCGGCGCGAGGCACGCTGGGCGAGCAGTCATTTGCCGCAGCGGAACGTGGCGGCGAGAAGCTTCCCTACGGGGAAGCGATAGCCGAAGTGCGCGCATGGCTGAGCCCCGCGCATTGATGTCGATGAGCACTCCGTTCGCACTCCGATGCATCGCCTGCGGCACATCGTTGCCGCCGACCGCGAAATTCTGCATCGAATGCGGACACCCGGTTGCCGCCACACCGGCCGCAGCGGCGCCGGGCGACAGTCATGCCACTGCGGAGGCCTTGACCGCGGCACTCGAGGGCGAGCGCAAGTTCATCACCGTTCTGTTCGCCGACCTCAAGGGTTCGATGGAACTGGTGGTCGATCGTGACCCGGAAGAAGCGCGCAAGCTGCTCGATCCGGTGCTCGAGCACATGTGCGAGGCGGTCGAGCAGTATGGCGGCACGGTGAGTCAGGTGATGGGCGACGGCATCATGGCCCTGTTTGGTGCGCCGATCGCCGCCGAGGATCACGCCGTGCGCGCCGCGCATGCCGCGCTCACCATGCAGGATCTCGTGCGCCATTACGGCGACGACATCCAGCGCAGCCACGGTGTGCCGATCCAGATACGCGTCGGGCTCAATTCCGGCGAGGCGGTGCTGCGCATGAGCGAGCACGGGCTGCACAAGAGCTACACGGCGATCGGCGCCGCAGTGCACATCGCGGCACGTATGGAGCAGATCGCGAAACCGGGATCGATCCTCGCCACGGCCGATACCGTTCGCCTTGCGGGAGACCACGTCGAATCGCGGCCGGTCGGTCCGGTCAAAGTGAAGGGTTTCGAGCGGCCGATCGAAGTCGCAGAGATTCGCCGCGCCGCGCTGTCGCGGTCGCGCTTTGACGCTGCGTCCACGCGCACGGTCACTCCTTTCGTCGGCCGCCAGGCCGAGCTGCAACGGCTGATGGCCGCGTACGACACCGTGGCAACGGCACGCACCAGCGGGGTGGCTGTCATCATCGGTGACGCCGGCATGGGCAAGTCGCGACTGGTCTACGAATTCATGCGTGCGCTCGCCGGCAAGAACGTGCTGATGCTCGACGGCGGCGCGGCGCCTTACGGCAGCGGCGCCGGCTACCGCCCCGGTATACACATCCTGCAGCAGTACTTCAACATCGTGGATACCGACGACGCGAACGCGATTCGGCAGAAGGTCGCCGGCCGCATCGTCGCCCTCGGGGGTGAAACAGATCGAGCAGTCATCCCGATTCTGTCCCTTCTGCGCGCGCTGCCGCCGGACAATCCGTTCCATGCGTTACCCGACTCGGAGCGTCGGGACCTGGTGGTCGCCGCGCTGCTGTGGTTGAACCGGCGCGTCGCCGCCGACCGGCCATTGGTCGTTGCGTACGAGGACCTGCAATGGATAACGTCGGACACGCGCAAGTTTCTAAGCCGACTGGTTGCCGACGTACCCCCATCGACGCTCATCGTGCTCACCTATCGCTCGGACTACGACGCAGGTGATCTCGCCGTGCCGGGTGCGATCGAGATGCGCCTGGATGGACTGGCCCGTGATGTCACCCGCGAACTCATCACGCAACTGCTCGGGGACGATGCGTCACTGGACAAGTTGAAGGAGGAGCTGGCCGAGCGCAGCGGGGGCAATCCGTTGTTCGTCGAGGAGCACGTCCGCAGCCTGATCCAGTCGGGCGATCTGCAGGGCGCGCGTGGGCACTATCGTCTGGGCGGGCCCATCGACGCCGTCGACATTCCGCCCACCGTGCGCGCTGTGCTCGCCGCACGGATCGACCGGCTCTCACGCGACGACAAGCATGTACTGCAGGCACTTGCCGCAGTTGGCGACGTCGCCACGGTGGGCGTGCTCACGTACGTCATCGAAATGCAGAACGAGACATTGCGCAAGTCCCTGCGGCGATTGCAGGTCGCGGGACTGCTGATCGAGCGTACCGACCGCGAGCAGCTCGCGTACGAATTCAAACACGCGCTGACGCAGACGGTCGCGTACGACAGCCTGCTCCACGCGCGCCGGCGCGAACTGCATTTGCGCATCATGGACGCGCTCGCGGACAGCGGGCAGGATGAGGTGCTCGCACGCCACGCCGTACTCGGCGAAGCCTGGGAACAGGCGCTGACTTACCTGTGGAATGCGGGAAAGCAGGCCGCCCGCGAATTCGCGCAGGTCGAAGCCGCGGCATGCTTCGAGCGCGCGCTGCTGGTCGTGCGGCGACTTCCGCCCGAGCAGCGCTCGCTGGCCAGGGCCATCGACTTGCACCTGGACATGCGCAATGTGCTGGTTCCGCTCGCCAAGCATCGACGGCTGATCGAAGTGCTACGGTCGGCGGAGAAGCTGGCCGACGAACTGGGCGACGAGCGCCGCATGGCGCAAGTGGCGTCGTTCATCAGCAACTATCACGGCAACGTCGGCCGTTCCGATCTCGCGCTGGAAGCCGCCGAACGCTCGCTGCGCCTCGCCGAGAAGATCGGCGAAACCGACATCCTGATCATGGGAACGCTGAGCGCCGGCGAGATTCATCGCACGCTTGGCAACTTCGGCCAGGCCAGGGAATTCCTGATGCGCGTGGTCGGCCTGCTCGATCCGCTCGATCCGCACAAGCTGTACGGCCACGTCGGACTGCCCTCCGTGCGCGTGCGTAGCCACCTCGCATGGATCCTGGCGGAGCTTGGTGACTTTGCCGACGCAAGGCGTTTCGCCGAAGAGGGAATGCGCATCGCCGACGCTGCCAATCATGCCTATAGCCTGGGCCATGCCTGCCTGGGCCTGGGTGGCACGCGCGTGCGCCAAGGCGAGTTCCAGGCCGCGATTCCCATACTGACGCGCGGACTGACCATCACCGAACGCGTGCCGATATTGCGGCCGCCGATCGCCGCCGATCTCGGCGTGGCCCATGCCCGGTGCGGCAACCTTGCCGAAGGACTTGCGCACCTGCACGCCGCCGTCGACAGCGCTGCATCGATGGGTCGGCTGAGTCGTCTGCCTTTGATCCAGGTGAAATGCGGTGAAATCCATCTGCTTGCCGGAGAAGTGGCGGCCGCCGCACGCCTGGCCGAAGACGCGCTGCGTCTCGCGATCGACCAGAACGAGCGCGGCAATGTGGTCTATGCGCGGTACCTGCTCGCCGAAATTCATTCGCTCGACAAGATTGGGCGCACCGACAAGGCCGAGCAGCACTTCAGCGATGCGCTGACCTTGGGCACCAAGCTGGGAATGAAGCCATTGGTCGCCCGCTGCAATGCCGGCCTCGGGACGCTGTTGCTGCGCTCCGGCAGGCAGCAGCACGCGGACCGCGCCCTGGTCACCGCACGAGCGATGTACCGCGCCATGGGCATGCGCTTCTGGCTCGACAAACTCGACACCGACATCGCTGCGCTCGCGTAGAGGCCGACACAGGCTATTTGCCGCGTCGCGGTGCAAAGCGTAGAATCCGCGCCTCGGAACGGGGCTGTGACACAATCGTGGCACCCGTGGTTGCGGAACCTATCGGCTCCGCGCAATTCAGGAACACAATTTCTGGAGTTCGCACGATGGCCCCCGCCTCAGCAAGCGCACTGGCGCTGCGCAATGTAAGTCTCGACGACAAGTACGAACTCGCGTCCGGCCGCGCCTATATGACCGGCGTGCAGGCGTTGGTGCGCCTGCTCATGATGCAGCGGCAGCGCGACGCGGCCGCCGGGCTCAACACAGCGGGCTTTGTCTCGGGCTATCGCGGTTCCCCGCTTGGCGGCCTCGACCAGGCGCTGTGGAGCGCGGAAAAATTCCTGACGCGGGCACACATCAAATTCCAGCCCGGGCTCAACGAAGATCTCGCGGCGACCTCCATCTGGGGCACGCAGCAGGTCAACCTCTACCCCGGCGCCAAGTTCGATGGCGTGTTCTCGATGTGGTACGGCAAGGGCCCGGGGGTCGACCGCTGCGGCGACGTCTTCAAGCACGCCAACTTCGCGGGCACGTCGGCGCACGGCGGGGTGCTGGTGCTCGCGGGCGACGATCATGCCGCCAAGTCATCGACGTTGCCGCACCAGTCGGATCACCAGTTTTCGGCGGCGATGATACCGGTGCTGTATCCGTCGTCGGTGCAGGAGATCATCGACCTCGGCCTGCACGGCTGGGCCATGAGCCGCTACTCCGGCTGTTGGGTGGCTTTCAAGTGTGTGTCGGACACGGTCGAAAGCTCGGCCTCGGTGCGGATTGACCCGGAGCATGTGAAGATCATCACGCCAGACGATTTTCCAATGCCGCCCGACGGCGTGCACATCCGCTGGCCGGATCCATTTCTCGCCACCGAAGCGAGGATGCAGGACTTCAAGATCTACGCCGCATTGCACTATTGTCGCGTCAACCAGCTCAATCGCATCGTGATCGATTCGCCCAAGCCGCGGCTGGGCATCATCACCAGCGGCAAGAGCTATCTCGACGTGCGCCAGGCGCTCGCCGATCTCGGCATCACCGAGGCCGACGCCGCCGAAATCGGCATCCGTGTATACAAGGTCGCCATGCCGTGGCCGCTCGAGCCGGAAGGCGTGCGGCATTTTGCCGAAGGCCTCGCCGAGATCCTGGTGGTCGAGGAGAAGCGACAGATCGTCGAATATCAACTCAAGGAGCAGCTCTACAACTGGCGCGACGATGTGCGCCCGCGCGTCGTCGGCAAGTTCGACGAAAAAGGCGAATGGGTCCGCCCGCACGGCGACTGGCTGCTGCCTGCCACTGCCGAACTGACGCCGGCGATGATCGCGCGGGTGATCGCGCAGCGCATCGAGCGCCTGCAATTGCATCCGCGCACGATCGAGAAGATCAAGAGTCGCGTTGCGTTCATCAACGCCAAGGAGCAGGCACTCGCCAAGCCGCGCATTACGCTGCAGCGCGTGCCGTACTTCTGCTCGGGGTGCCCGCACAACACGTCGACCAAGGTGCCCGAAGGCAGCCGCGCCACGGCCGGTATCGGCTGCCACGTCATGGCCATCTGGATGGATCGCTCGACGTCAGCGTTCACCCACATGGGCGGCGAAGGCGTGCCGTGGATCGGTCTCTCGCCGTTCACTGAGGAAAAGCACATCTTCGCGAACCTCGGTGACGGCACCTACTATCACTCCGGCATCCTCGCCATTCGTGCTGCCGTCGCGGCCAACGTCAACATCACTTACAAGATTCTCTACAACGACGCGGTGGCCATGACCGGTGGGCAGCCGGTCGATGGCCCGCTGAGTCCCGCCGACATCGCCCGCCAGGTGACCGCCGAAGGCGTGAAGATCGTGGTCGTCGTGTCCGACGATCCTGAAAAATATCCCTCGGGCTATTTCGCGTCGAATATCGAAGTTCATCATCGCGACGACCTCGACAAGGTCCAGCGAAAGCTGCGCGACGAATCGGGCGTGACCGTGCTGTTGTACGACCAGACCTGCGCCGCAGAAAAGCGCCGGCGCCGCAAGCGCGGGAAGTTTCCCGACCCCGCCAAGCGCGTCGTCATCAACGAACTGGTGTGCGAAGGCTGTGGCGATTGCGGCGTCAAGTCCAATTGCGTATCGGTGACGCCGGTCGAAACCGAGTTCGGGCGCAAGCGCACCATCGACCAGTCGTCGTGCAACAAGGACTTCTCCTGCGTCAACGGCTTCTGCCCGAGCTTCGTCACGGTCGAAGGCGGATCCCTGCGCAAACCGAAAAAGGCGGCGGCAGGCGAATTCCCGGCGCTTCCCGACCCGATTCCGGTCAGCGCCGCAGAACCGTACGGCATCCTGATTACGGGCATCGGTGGCACCGGCGTGGTGACCATCGGCGCCCTGCTCGGCATGGCGGCACACCTCGAGGGCAAGGGCGTGTCCGTGCTCGACATGACCGGCCTGGCGCAGAAGAACGGCGCGGTCGTCTCGCACGTGCGCATCGCGGACTCGCCGGACCAGCTGTACGCAACGCGCATCGCGGCCGGCGAAGCCCGCCTGGTGCTCGCGTGCGACATTCTCACCGGTGTGGGCTACGAAGTGGTCGCCAAGATGCAGAAGCGCGTGACCAAGGCGCTCGTCAACACCGCACTGGTGATGCCAGCGGATTTCACCCGGAACGCCGACCTGCGCTTTCCGCTCGGTTCAATGGAGCAGGAAATCAGAGATGCGGTGGCGGCCGGCGATGCCGAGTTCCTCGACGCGACCAAACTGGCGACCGGATTGATGGGCGATTCGATCGCGACCAACCTGTTCATGGTCGGATATGCCTATCAGCGCGCGCTGCTGCCACTGTCGGAAGCCTCGATCCTGCGCGCAATCGAATTGAACGGCGCTGCGATCGAATCCAATACCCAGAGCTTTCGCTGGGGCCGGCTGGCAGCGGTCGATCCGCAGCGCGTGCTCGCCGCCGCGATTCCCGCCGAGAAACCCGCCTCGCAGCACCTGTCCACGTCGCTCGATGAAATCATCACCCGCCGCTCCGACTTTCTGGTCGGCTACCAGGACGCGGCCTATGCCAGGCGCTATGTCGATTTCGTGACCAAGGTTCTGGCGGCAGAATCGACGAAAGTACCGGGCAAGACCACGCTGACCGAAGCCGTCGCGCGCTACTACTTCAAACTGCTGGCGATCAAGGATGAGTACGAAGTCGCTCGCCTCTACACTGACGGCGAATTCGAGAAACGCGTCGCCGCGCAATTCGAAGGCGACTACAAGCTTACGTTCCACCTCGCGCCACCGTTGACCAACGCGCCGGATGCAACCACGGGTGAGGCGAAGAAGAGCACGTATGGCCCGTGGATGATGCGTGCGTTTCGCGTGATGGCAAGACTGAAGGGATTGCGCGGGACGGCGTTCGATATCTTCGGCAGGACTGCGGAGCGACGCATGGAGCGCCAGCTCATCACCGACTATGAAGCGCTGATCGACGAACTCCTGCCGCGGTTGGCGCCGCATAACGAAGCGATCGCCGTCGAACTCGCCAGTATCCCTGAGCATATCCGTGGCTACGGTCACGTGAAGGAGCGCCACCTCAAGGCGGCGAAGGTGAAGGAAGCCGATCTGGTGGCGGCGTATCGCGCGGCCAAACCAGTGGAAGACGCCTCAGCAGTCAAGGTTGCCGCATAGCGACGATTGCAACGCCCTCGCCGCATTCCGCGCTGCCCGCCGCTTTTGACCGCGCGCATGCGTGGTTCGCAACGCAAGGCTGGACGCCGTTCGCGTTTCAGGAGGAAGTCTGGGCCGCCTTCGCCCGTGGCGAATCCGGCCTGATCCACGCGCCCACCGGGATGGGCAAAACGTACGCCGCGTGGCTCGGTCCACTCTTGCTGGGGCCCGATGGCGAGCCGAATGTGCCACCGCCGCTCAGGGTACTGTGGATCACGCCGCTGCGTGCGCTGGCGGGCGATACCGGGCTCGCCTTGCTGCGCGCCGCCTCCGCGCTCAAGCCGCACTGGAGCGTCGATGTGCGCACCGGCGATACGTCGAGCGCCGCGCGCGCCCGGCAAAGCAAGCGTCTGCCCACGGCGCTGGTGACGACACCGGAATCGCTCACGCTCATGCTGTCGCGCGCCGACTGGCGCGAGCGCTTCGCGCAATTGTCGGCAGTGATCGTCGACGAATGGCACGAACTGCTGTCGACCAAGCGCGGCGTGCAGGTCGAACTGGCGCTGGCGCGGCTGCGCACGCTGACTCGATCGCGGGAGCGATCGCCTCCCGTGTGGGGACTCTCCGCGACGCTGGCCAATCTCGAGGAGGCGCTGGCGTGCCTGACCGGCGTCGCCACGGATCGAATGGCGCCGATTCGTGTGGTACGCGGCGTCGACACCAAGCGCATCGTCATCGACAGCCTGATTCCGCCGTCCATCGATCGATTTCCATGGGCCGGACATCTCGGGCTCAAGCTGCTGCCCGAGGTCGTCGCGGCAATCGAGCGCGCCAACTCGACGCTGGTATTCACCAATGTCCGTTCGCAGGCTGAGTATTGGTATCAGGCACTGCTCGAGGCGCGCCCGCACTGGGCGGGTCAGATCGCCCTGCATCATGGTTCGCTCGAACGCGAAGTGCGCGATTGGGTCGAGGACGGTCTGCGCAACCAGAAGCTGCGCGCCGTCGTATGCACATCGAGTCTCGACCTCGGTGTGGATTTCACGCCAGTCGATCAAGTGCTGCAGATCGGCAGCCCGAAAGGCGTGGCGCGACTGCTGCAGCGCGCCGGCCGCAGCGGACATCAGCCCGGCGCCGTCTCTCGCGTCACCGTCGTGCCGACGCACGCACTCGAGCTCGTCGAAGCAGCCGCAGCGCGCAGCGCCGCCGAGGCGCGGCGCATCGAGGCGCGGCCGGCGATCAGCTGCACGACCACGCCACCCCTCGATGCGCTGACGCAGCACCTCGTGACCTGCGCGCTTGGCGGCGGCTTCCGGCCGGAGGAACTGCTCGCGGAGCTGCGCTCGACCCATGCCTACGCTGATCTCACCGAAGCGCAATGGCAATGGGCGCTCGACTTCGTGATCCGGGGCGGATCGAGCCTCGTCGCCTATCCCGAATATCACCGCGTCGTGGCCGATGAGGAGGGCGTGCTGCGTGTGCCCGACCGCGCGATCGCGCATCGGCACCGGCTCAATATCGGCACGATTGTGAGCGATGCCTCGGTCAACGTGCAGTTGAAGCGCGGCAAACGGCTCGGGCATGTCGAGGAATCGTTCATCGCTCGCTTGTCGCCCGGCGATTGCTTCGTGTTCGCGGGGCGCGTGCTGGAATTCCTGCGCGTACGCGACATGACGGCCTGGGTGCAGCCAGCGCCGGCGAAATCCGCCGTCGTGCCACGTTGGTCAGGACACAAAATGGCGTTTTCGACACAGCTCGCTGCCGAAACGCGCACGCTGATCGCGGATGCGCGGGACGGCATCTATGCCTCTCCCGAATTGCAGTGCTGCGCGCCGTTGCTGCGACTGCAGGCCCGCTGGTCCGCCCTGCCCGGCGAGCGGGAATGGCTGATCGAACAGATCGCGACGCGCGACGGTCACTACCTGTTCTTCTATCCGTTCGAAGGGCGGCTGGTGCATCTGGGCCTCGCGACTTTATTTTCCTATCGCCTGGCGCGCGACGTTCCACGGACCTTTTCGATCACGGTGACCGACTACGGATTTGCGCTGCTGTCGCCCGAGCCGCTCAGCGTCTCGATCGGCGAGCTCGGCAAACTTCTCGCTGCCAACGACGTCGAAAGGGACATCCTTGCCGGGCTGAATGCTTCGGAATTGACGCGACGACAGTTTCGCGAAATCGCCCGCGTCGCCGGGCTGATCTTTCAGGGCTATCCCGGCCAGGGCAAGAGCGCGCGCCAGCTGCAGGCGTCGAGTGGACTCGTCTACGACGTCTTCGCGGAGTACGACCCGCACAATCTCCTCCTCGCGCAGGCACTGCGCGAGGTGCTCGAACGACAGCTCGAAGCGTCGCGGCTGCACCTGGCATTGAAGCGCATGCGCGGTGCTCGCGCGGTGATCACCCGGCCGCGCCGGCCGACGCCGTTTGCATTTCCGTTGATGGTCGAAGTGTTTCGCGATCGACTTTCCACTGAGCAACTCGCCGAACGCGTTGGTCGCATCATCGCCGAACTCGAACGTGCCGCGGACGAATGATGATGCCGACGTTGCCGACCCTTTATTGATCGGAATGTCCTTGCAATTCAGATAGATGCAATAAATGCAACCAGCGCATGGTTTCTGGGGTGCTGCCGAGGATGCTGGTAAAATGCTGCGGTGCACCCAAACGGCGTCAGGAGCCAGAATGGAATTTGCAGGGAAGGTTGCGGTAATCACCGGTGCTGCCAGCGGTATCGGAAGGGCGGTCGCGATTGCAATGGCGCAACGTGATGCGCGCGCGGTGGCGCTTGTGGACATGGGCGAGAACATCGATGCCGTCGCGGCCGAGCTCAACGCGGAGGCCGGCAGGCAAGTTGCCTACCCTTTCCGCGGCGATACGACGGACGAGGCGTTTCGCAGTTCTGTTTTCGATTCGATCAGCAGTCAATTCGGCACCGTCGCCATGTGCGTGCCGGCCGCCGGCATCACGCGTGACGATCTTGCGGTCCGCATCGACAAGGAAACGGGCAAGGCGCGGATCTATCCGGTGGACCGTTTCAGGCAGGTCGTGGACGTGAACCTCGTGGCGCCGGTGTACTGGTCCCTCGAGATGATCGGCCGCATTGCCGAAGATCGTGCGGCCCGTGGCCTCAAGCGCTGGCAGCCGTCCGAAGGAATGCAAGGCGCCATCGTGTTCATCGGTTCCGTGTCCTCGCAGGGCAATCGCGGCCAACTCTCGTACGCCAGCACCAAGGCCGGTCTGGAAGGAGCGGCCGCGACGATCATGAAGGAAGCCGTTTTCTATGGCGTGCGCTGCAGTGTGATCCACCCTGGATTCACGGACACGTCGATGGTGCGCGCGATGGGCGATGACTACATCAACAAGCACATCTTGCCGTTCACGCAATTAGGGCGGCTGATTCGCCCCGACGAGATCGCCGACGCGATCTGCTTCATGCTCACCAACTCGGCGGTGAGCGGCGAGCTGTGGGCGGACGCGGGCTGGCATCCCCCGGCGTAGTGGCGGTTTAGCGCCCGAGTGCAGAACTCATTGCAAGCGAGCACGCGCTCGCGAACCGCTACTGCTGGCCGGCTTCTGACTCGTACGGCAGCCTCAGTATTGATGCGTATCAACAAGGACGGGAGCCAATCGCGCTAGATTGCGCGCATGAACCATCCCCGGCACTGGAGCCTTGGCGTCAAGCTGGCCATGGTCGCCGCCCCTTTTCTGCTGCTCGCGCTGTTGATCATCGCGATTACGCTGTGGGTGTCCTGGCAGCTTGAAGGCGGGGCGGCGGCGGTCAATGAGGCTGGCCGCATGCGCATGCAGGCCTACCGGCTGTCGCTGTCCATCGGAACGGCCGACACGAACGCGCTGCCCCTGCAGCTGGCGGAATTCGAACGAAGCCTGGAACTCCTGCGCGATGGCGACCCCGAGCGGCCGCTGTTCGTGCCTTGGGACGACGCCGTTCGGCAGGACTTTGCGGCGGTCCAGCGTGACTGGTCGCAGTTTCGTCAGCAGTGGCTCCCCACGCGGTCCGGATCCATGGAGGGGCTGCGTTCCGCCACCGCCGCATTCTCTGCGCACATCGATGCGTTCGTGGCCGCCATCGAGACGCACATGTCGCGCTGGACCGCCCTCTTGCATCTGTTGCAGGTCGCAATGATGACATTGGCCGTTCTGGGCACCGCGGTGCTTCTCTACACCGGTTACCTGTTCGTCCTTGAACCCGTGGGGCAGCTCAAAATTGCGACGGAACGCATTCAGCGTGGCGACTTCGGTGCCCGGGTTCAACGCATTACCAGCGACGAATTCGGGACGCTCGCGAAGGGCTTCAACGGGATGGCGGAAAACCTGCAGTCGATGTACCGAAACCTGGAAGCCCGGGTCGCGGAAAAGACTTCCGAGCTGCAGGAAAAGCGCGAGCGGCTGGAAGCGCTCTACAACGTGACCACGCTGACGGCCAAAGCCGCCACGCTGGAGGAACTCGCCGCGGGTTTCACGCGACACGTGGGACGCGTTGCGCACGCCGATGGCGTCGCGCTACGCTGGTCCGATGAATCCAACCTGCGCTTTCATCTGCTCGCCTCCGAAGGGTTGCCTGCCGCCATGATCGGCGGTGAGCAGTGCGTCAAGGCCGGAGAGTGCTTCTGCGGCTCGCCATCTTCGTCGATCGGCGTTCGCGTCATCGCGATTCAGGCCAGGCAACCTACTGGGATGCACCATTGCAGCGATGCCGGCTTCGAGACCATCGTGTCGATTCCGATCATGCAGCACGAGCGCCTGATGGGAGAAGTGGATCTGTTTTTCCATAACCAGTTCAGCCTGTCAGTCGCGGAACGCTCGTTGCTGGAGGCACTGACTGCCCATCTGGCCGGTGCCATGGAGAATCTGCGCCTCAACGCACTCGAAAAGGAAGCGGCGGTGTCTCAGGAGCGCACCTTCCTCGCGCGCGAGCTGCACGATTCCATTGCGCAATCGCTGGCGTTCCTCAAGATCCAGGTGCACCTCATGCGCGAAGGACTCGCCGGTGACGACACTGAGCAGGTCATGCGTACCCTGGACGAGATCGACTCCGGCGTGCGCGAGTGCTATGGCGATGTGCGCGAGTTGCTCCTCCACTTTCGCACCCGCACCAATGCCGAGGACATCGAACCCGCGCTGCTGACCACGCTGCGCAAGTTCGAACACCAAAGCGGCCTCAAGACGGCCTTTCGGATGCAGGGCCAGGGCATGCCACTGCCACCGGATCTGCAGGTCCAGGTACTCCACGTCGTGCAGGAAGCACTATCCAACGTGCGCAAGCATGCGCGGGCGACGCAGGTCTGGTTGGACGTGCAACAGCAGCCGCAGTGGTGCTTCGAGGTGCGCGACGATGGCGATGGATTCGTTGCCGGCGATGAGTCGCCTGACGAGACGCACGTGGGCATGCGCATCATGGCCGAGCGCGCGGAGCGCATCGGCGCCAGCCTCGAGGTCCTGTCGACGCCGGGGCGTGGCACATCGATGGTGTTGACACTGCCGGCTGGCGCTGGTTCCGCACCGGAAATGCTCGCTGCAGTCGACACTCGGGTGCTGCAATGACCGCGGCGTCCTCCGCTGCCCGACCGCCGATCCGCATCCTCGTGGTCGACGATCACACACTGTTTCGACGGGGCATCACCGCGCTTCTGGCGCGCAGCCCACTGTTCGAAGTGATTGCCGACGCCGCCGACGCCGGTGAAGCCCAACGCCGTGCGCAGGAACTGCAGCCTGATCTGATCCTCCTCGACAACCACTTGCCGGGAGTCAATGGCGTGGACGCGCTGCCAGCGCTGCGCGAGGCTGCTCCGGCTGCACGTGTGCTCGTGCTGACGGTCAGCGAAGACGAACGCGATCTGGCGACGGCGTTGCGCAACGGGGCGTGCGGCTACCTGCTGAAGACCATGGAAGGCGACGAACTGGCCAAGGCAATTCTGCGCGCCATGCGCGGCGAGTCTGTCGTGGCCGACGAAATGACGGGGAAACTATTCGCGGCATATCGTGACGCCGCGACTTCGCAGCTGCCGGCCGATCCTGTGGTGCCGAAGTCGCCTATCGCGCAGCTGTCGCCGCGAGAGCAGGAAATACTTCGCGGCATTGCGCGCGGAGCGAGCAACAAGATCATTGCCCGCGAACTCGGCATCGCCGAGACCACCGTCAAGATTCACGTGCAGCATGTGCTGCGCAAGCTCGACGTGGCCTCGCGCGTGCAGGCGGCGGTTATCGCAACCGAGCACGGCCTGGCTTGATTTAGCGCAAGTTCGCAGCACTCTCCCTCGGCGCTAGTTCCACCGGACGATGCCGGCCCGCGGGCGCATCGTTCTTTCGCCGGTCCGCGGCTCCCCTACCGACGGATGTTGCGAAATACCCGCTCTCCCCATACTCGATGCATTCACATGCGGAGGGGCGTGAGTCATGAGCAAGACGGGGCAGGCATTGTCGGTGCTGATCGTGAGCACCCTCGCGTTCACCGTGTGTTTCATGGTCTGGATGATGTTCGGCGTGATCGGCATCCCGATCAGGAAGACGCTCAATCTCAACGCGACGGAGTTCGGCCTGCTGACGGCCACGCCCGTGCTCACGGGCTCGCTGATCCGGGTGCCGCTCGGCATGTGGACCGACAAGTTCGGCGGCCGCATCGTGTTCTTCGTCCTGATGCTGCTGTGCGTGGTGCCGATCTACCTGATCTCCTACGCAACGCAGTACTGGCAGTACCTCGTGCTCGGCCTGTTCGTCGGTCTTGCGGGTGGCTCGTTCTCGGTGGGTACGCCCTACGTTGCCCGCTGGTTTCCCAGGAACCGGCAAGGCTTTGCGATGGGTATATTCGGTGCCGGTAATTCTGGAGCGGCCGTGAACAAGTTCGTCGCTCCCGCACTGGTGGTCGCGTTCGGATGGGCGGTCGTGCCGCAGGTCTACGCGGCCATCATGTTCGGCACTGCACTGCTCTTCTGGTTCTGCAGCTACTCGGACCCGGCGCATCTGGTCGACTCGAAGATCACCTGGCGCGAGCAGCTCGTCGCGCTGAAGGATCCGAAGGTCTGGAAGCTGTGCCAGTACTACTCCATCGTGTTCGGCGGCTATGTCGCGATGAGCCTGTGGATGGTGCAGTACTACGTCGGCGAGTTCGGGCTGGATATTCGCGCGGCCGCGCTGCTGGCAGCGTGTTTTTCGCTGCCTGGCGGTGTGCTGCGTGCCGTCGGCGGCTGGATCTCCGACAAGTATGGCGCGCACAGCGTCACCTGGTGGGTGCTGTGGGTCAGCTGGATCTGCCTGTTCCTGCTGTCTTATCCGCAGACCGACATGACCATACTGACCGTCGAGGGGCCCCGAACTTTCCACATCGGACTCAACGTCTGGCTATTCACGGTGCTGATGTTCGTGCTCGGCATCGCCTGGGCTTTCGGCAAAGCATCGGTGTTCAAGTACATCTCTGACGACTATCCAGCGAATATCGGCGTCATTTCCGGCGTCGTGGGCCTCGCCGGCGGCATGGGTGGCTTCGTGCTGCCGATCATGTTCGGCGCGCTGATGGACCTGACCGGCATTCGCTCATCGGCCTTCATGCTGATGTACGGCGTGGTCTGGGTCTCGCTGATCTGGATGTACTGGACCGAGGTGCGTGGCGCTGAACTCATGGGGAGCCAGTCGAGGCAGTTCCGCCTCCGCGGCCAGCCGATTCACGTCAACCAAGGAAATCCATGAACGCTACCAAATCCGCGGCCACCGCGAGTGCGCCCAGGGTCAGCGGTCGGACGGACATCGCCGACTGGCGTCCCGAGGACAACGCGTTCTGGGAAAGCACCGGCAAGAAGGTCGCCTACCGCAACCTCGCGCTCTCGGTGCCGGCGCTGCTCTGCGGCTTTGCCGTCTGGGGGATGTGGGGAATCATCACGGTCCAGATGCTGAACCTGGGTTTCCCCTTCACACAAGCGGAACTCTTCACACTGACGGCGATTGCCGGGATCGCCGGCGCGACGATGCGCATTCCGGCGTCGTTCCTGATCCGCGTGGCCGGCGGCCGCAACACGATCTTCCTGACTACCGCGATGCTGCTGGCGCCGGCGATCGGCACCGGCATCGTGCTGCAGCACAAGGACTGGCCGCTGTGGGCATTCCAGCTGATGGCATTGTGGTCGGGCGTGGGGGGCGGCAACTTCGCCAGTTCGATGTCGAACATCAGCACGTTCTTCCCCAAGCGGCTGCAGGGTACGGCGCTCGGCATCAACGCCGGCATCGGCAACTTCGGTGTGACCACGATGCAGATCGTCATTCCGCTGGTGATGACGATGGCCCTCTTCGGCAGCTTCGGCGGTGAATCGATGACGCTGGTGAAAGACAGCGGTTGGATCTTCGGCAAGATTGCCGCGGGCACGCCGACCTGGATCCAGAACGCCGGCTTCGCCTGGGTGTTGTCGCTGGTGCCGTTGGCCGTGCTGTGCTGGTGGGGCATGAACAACCTGAAAACGGTCTCGCCCGACACCGGCAACCCGATCGTGGCGTTCGCCAGGATCACCTGGCTGTACACACTGGCGTTCATTCCGTCGATCCTCGGCCTGTATCTGTACCTGCCAAAGCCCACCGGTCTGGGTCTCATCAGCATGTGGGTAGCTATTCCGCTGGACGTGATCGCTGCGCTGCTGGTGATGAAGTTGGCGGCGTTCGGCCCGATGAAGGAGGGGGTGGCCAAGCAGTTCGCGATCTTCCGCGACAAGCACACGTGGTCGCTGACGCTGCTCTACATTGTCACCTTCGGCTCGTTCATCGGCTTCTCGATGGCGCTGCCGCTCTCGATCACCGTCATCTTCGGCATCAGCCACGTGCCCGACGCCAACGGCGTGCTGCAGCACACGCTCAAGAATCCGAACGCGCCCTCGGCCTTCACCTATGCCTGGATCGGACCCTTCGTCGGCGCCGCGGTGCGCCCGATCGGTGGCTGGATCTCGGACAAGGTCGGCGGCTCGATCGTCACCCAGGTCATCTCGGCGGTGATGGTGGCCGCGTCGGTCGCGGTGGGCTACGTGATGATGCAGGCCTACGCCTCTGCCACGCCGGAGCAGTATTTTCCGGCGTTCCTCGGCCTGTTCATCGTGTTGTTCTTCGCCAGCGGCATCGGCAACGGCTCGACCTTCCGCACCATCGGCGTGATCTTCGACCGCACGCAAGCGGGCCCGGTGCTCGGGTGGACGTCGGCGATCGCCGCGTACGGCGCGTTCGTCGCGCCCATCGTGATCGGCAACCAGATCAAGGCCGGTACGCCGCAGTATGCGATGTACGGCTTCGCGGTGTTCTACGCGCTGTGCCTGATCCTCAACTGGTGGTTCTACCTGCGCAGCAATGCGTACGTGAAGAATCCATGAGCCCTCGGTTCCTCGGACTACAACGCTGTCGTTGCGGAGATCCACGATGAGTCACTTTCTCGATCGACTGACCTATTTCTCGAGCCCCAGGGAGTCCTTCGCGGACGGCCACGGCGTGGTCACCGGCGAAGACCGGACGTGGGAGGACGCCTACCGCAACCGCTGGGCGCACGACAAGATCGTCCGTTCCACACACGGCGTGAACTGCACGGGGTCGTGCTCGTGGAAGATCTACGTCAAGGGTGGCATCGTCACCTGGGAAACCCAGCAGACCGACTACCCGCGTACCCGCTGGGACATGCCCAACCACGAGCCGCGCGGCTGCGCTCGCGGCGCCAGTTACAGCTGGTACCTGTACAGCGCGAACCGCGTCAAGTATCCAATGGTGCGCGGGCGTCTGCTGAAGCATTGGCGCCAGGCGCGCCTCGAACACGACCCGGTCGCGGCGTGGACTTCGATTGTCGAAGACGACGCCACGCGTCGCGATTACCAGCAGGTACGCGGCCTCGGGGGCTTCGTGCGTTCGACCTGGGACGAGGTCAACGAGATCGTTGCCGCAGCCAACGTCTACACGATCAAGAAACACGGCCCGGATCGCGTCATCGGCTTCTCCCCGATCCCGGCGATGTCGATGGTCAGCTATGCCGCCGGTTCGCGCTACCTGAGCCTGATCGGTGGTGTCTGCATGAGCTTCTACGACTGGTATTGCGATCTGCCGCCGAGCAGCCCGCAGGTCTGGGGTGAGCAGACCGACGTGCCTGAATCGGCCGATTGGTTCAACTCCAGTTTCATCATCGCCTGGGGTTCGAACGTGCCGCAGACGCGCACCCCGGATGCGCATTTCTTCACCGAGGTGCGCTACAAGGGCACCAAGACGGTCGCCGTGACGCCGGACTATTCCGAAGTCGCCAAGCTGGCCGACATCTGGATGCACCCGAAACAGGGCACCGACGCGGCGGTCGCGATGGCGATGGGCCATGTGATCCTCAAGGAGTTCTACTTTCCTGACGGCGGCAAGGAGCGCAGCGCCTACTTCGACGATTACGTGCGCCGCTACACCGACATGCCGATGCTGGTGATGCTGAAGGAACATGCACTGCCCAACGGCGAATTGATCACTGTGCCCGACCGCTATGTGCGCGCGTCGGATTTCAACGGCAAGCTGGGCCAGGCCAACAATCCGGAATGGAAGACGGTCGCGTTCGACGAGGCCGGAAAGGTGGTCCTGCCCAATGGCGCCATCGGCTTCCGCTGGGGCCCCGAAGGTCGGGCCGATGAAGGTCAGTGGAACCTCGAGGCCAAGGAAGCGCGCCATGGCCATGAGGTCAAGCTCAAGCTGTCGCTGCTGGAGGGCGAACATCCGAGCGCCGAAACGGCAAGCGTCGGGTTCCCGTATTTCGGCGGCATCGTCAGCGAGCACTTTCCGCACAACCAGCAGACCGATGTGCTGGTCCGTACTGTTCCCGTGCAGCGAATTCTGCTTGGCAAGGCGGGCGACAAGCGCGAGGCCCTGGTGGCCACGGTATTCGACTTGCAGGTCGCGAACTATGGCGTGGCGCGCGGCTTCCCCGGCGAGCTGGCCGCGAAGAGCTTCGACGACGATGCGCCATACACACCAGCCTGGCAGGAGCGCATCACCGGCACGCCGCGTGAGCAGCTCATCACCGTGGCGCGCCAGTTCGCCGAGAACGCGCACAAGACCCACGGCAAGTCGATGGTGATCATCGGTGCGGCGATGAACCACTGGTACCACAGCGACATGAACTACCGCGGCGTCATCAACATGCTGATGATGTGCGGCTGCATCGGCCAGAGCGGCGGTGGCTGGGCGCATTACGTGGGCCAGGAAAAGCTGCGCCCGCAGACCGGCTGGACGGCGCTGGCGTTCGCACTCGACTGGATCCGCCCGCCGCGCCAGATGAACAGCACCAGCTTCTTCTACGCGCACACCGACCAGTGGCGCTACGAGAAGCTTGGCATGGATGAAGTGATCTCGCCGCTGGCCGACAAAAAGCTGTACGCCGGCAGCATGATCGACTACAACGTGCGCGCCGAACGCATGGGCTGGCTGCCATCGGCACCGCAGTTGCAGACGAACCCGCTGCAGGTCGTGCGCGACGCGCAGGCCGCCGGACTCGAGCCGAAGGACTACGCGGTCAAGGCGCTCAAGGACGGCACGCTGAAGATGAGCTGCACCGATCCCGACCACCCCGACAACTGGCCGCGGAACATGTTCGTGTGGCGGTCGAACCTGCTCGGCTCCAGCGGCAAGGGTCACGAGTATTTCCTCAAGCACCTGCTGGGCACCAGCAACGGCGTGCAAGGCAAGGACCTGGGTGCCGAGAAGGCAAAGCCGACTGAGGTGGTGTGGCACGCCAAGGCGCCCGAAGGCAAGCTCGACCTGCTGGTCACGCTCGACTTCCGTATGAGCACGACGTGCCTGTACAGCGACATCGTGCTGCCCACCGCCACCTGGTACGAGAAGAACGATCTCAATACCAGTGACATGCATCCCTTCATTCACCCGTTGTCCACCGCCGTGGATCCGGCCTGGCAATCGCGCAGCGACTGGGAGATCTACAAGGGCTTCGCAAAGAAGTTCAGCGAAGTCTGCGTCGGCCACCTCGGCGTGGAGCGCGAACTGGTACTGAGTCCGCTCATGCACGACAGCCCGGCCGAACTGGCGCAGCCCTTCGAAGTCAAGGATTGGAAGCGTGGCGAGTGCGAGCTGATCCCGGGCAAGACCGCGCCCAATCTCATCGTCGTCGAGCGCGACTACCCGAACGTGTTCAAGCGCTTCACCGCGTTGGGACCACTGATGGCGAAGGCCGGCAACGGTGGCAAGGGCATCAGCTGGAACACGCAGGAGGAAGTGAAGCAGTTGGGCGAACTCAGTGGCCATGTCACTGCCGAAGGCGTGACCTGCGGCATGCCGAAGATCGAGACCGACATCGACGCCTGCGAGGTGATTCTGCAGCTCGCGCCGGAGACGAATGGCCATGTGGCGGTGAAAGCCTGGGAAGCACTCGGCAAACAGACCGGCCGCAAGCACACGCATCTGGCGATCCATCGCGAAGACGAGAAGATCCGCTTTCGCGACGTCCAGGCGCAACCGCGCAAGATCATCAGCTCGCCGACCTGGAGCGGCATCGAAAGCGAGACCGTCTCGTACAACGCCGGCTACACCAACGTGCACGAAATGATCCCGTGGCGCACGCTGACCGGTCGCCAGCAGTTCTACATGGACCACCCATGGATGCGCGCATTCGGCGAAGGCTTCAGCAGCTACCGCCCGCCGGTGGACCTGAAAACGACCGCGGGCATCCAGGGCATCAAACCGAACGGCAATACCGAGATCGCATTGAACTTCATTACGCCGCACCAGAAATGGGGCATCCACAGCACGTACACCGATAATCTGATGATGCTCACGTTGAGTCGCGGCGGGCCATGCGTGTGGCTCAGCGAAGACGACGCCAAGCGCGCCGGCATCGTCGACAACGATTGGATCGAGCTGTTCAACCTCAACGGTGCGATCGCGGCGCGCGCCATCGTCAGCCAGCGCGTCAACCCCGGCATGGTGATGATGTACCACGCGCAGGAAAAGATCGTGAACACGCCGGGGTCCGAGATCACCGGCGTGCGTGGTGGCATCCACAATTCGGTGACGCGTATCGTGTTGAAGCCGACCCACATGATCGGTGGCTACGCGCAGTTCAGCTACGGCTTCAATTACTACGGAACGATCGGCACCAACCGCGACGAGTTCGTGGTGGTGCGCAAGATGAACAAGGTCGATTGGCTGGACACTCCGGTTGCGAATGAACTGATCAAACCGGTGCAAGCCGCAGGAGAAGTGGCATGAAGATCCGCGCGCAGATTGGCATGGTGCTCAACCTGGACAAGTGCATCGGTTGCCACACGTGTTCCGTGACCTGCAAAAACGTCTGGACCAGCCGGCCCGGCATGGAATACGCATGGTTCAACAACGTCGAGACCAAACCCGGCATCGGCTACCCGAAGGAATGGGAGAACCAGGACAAGTGGAACGGCGGTTGGGTGCGACGTGCCGACGGCCGCATCGAGCCGCGGCAAGGCGCGAAGTGGAAGCTGCTGATGCGCATCTTCGCCAATCCCAATCTACCCCAGATCGACGACTACTACGAACCCTTCACTTTCGACTACGGCCACCTGCAGTCGGCGCCCGAGATGAAGGCCACGCCGACGGCGCGTCCGCGCAGCCTGATCACCGGCAAGCAGATGGACAAGATCGTCTGGGGCCCGAACTGGGAGGAGATCCTGGGCGGTGAATTCTCCAATCGCAGCAAGGACAAGAACTTCGACGACATCCAGAAGGACATCTTCGGACAATTCGAAAACACCTTCATGATGTACCTGCCCAGATTGTGCGAGCACTGCCTGAACCCGGCGTGCGTCGCCTCGTGCCCCTCGGGCTCGATCTACAAGCGCGAGGAAGACGGCATCGTGCTGATCGACCAGGACAAGTGCCGCGGCTGGCGCATGTGCGTCAGCGGCTGTCCGTACAAGAAGATCTATTACAACTGGAAGAGCGGCAAGGCGGAGAAGTGCATCTTCTGTTATCCGCGCATCGAAGCCGGCCAGCCGACGGTGTGCAGCGAAACTTGCGTCGGCCGCATCCGCTACCTCGGCGTGTTGCTGTATGACGCCGATCGGATCCAGGAAGCGGCCAGCGTCGAGCGTGACCGCGACCTGTACCAGGCGCAGCTGGACATCTTCCTCGACCCGTTCGATCCTGAAGTGATCGCGCAAGCCCGCAACGACGGCATCCCCGACAACTGGCTGGAGGCGGCACGCGAGAGTCCGGTCTACAAGATGGCCGTGCAATGGAAAGTGGCGCTGCCGCTGCATCCCGAATACCGCACGCTGCCGATGGTCTGGTACGTGCCGCCGCTGTCACCGATCAGCGCGGCGGCCAACGCCGGTCATGTAGGCAGCAACGGTGAGATTCCCGATGTCAGCCAGTTGCGCATTCCAGTCAATTACCTGGCCAACCTGCTGACAGCCGGCGACACACAGCCGGTCGTGCGTGCACTCGAGCGCATGTTGGCCATGCGCGCTTACCAGCGCGCAAAACACGTCGATGGGCGCATCAATCATGCGGTGCTGAAGCAGGCAGGAATTACCCAGGCCGAGGTCGAAGAGATGTATCACGTGATGGCCATCGCCAACTACGAGGACCGCTTCGTGATTCCCACGACGCACCGGGAGTACGCCGAGAACACCTTCAATGTCCGGGGCGGTTGCGGCTTCAGCTTCGGCAACGGCTGTTCGGAGGGCACGGGCGAGACCAGCCTGTTCGGCAGCGAGAAGAAACGCACGATTCCCATCAGGGCGGAGGTCTGACCATGTTCGCAATGAACTCCCCTCGGCCAATGAGCAACAGCCTGCGCGTACTGGCGGCATTGCTCGCCTATCCCGATGCGCAGATGCGTAGCCACATTGCGGAGATGCGCGACCTGCTCATCGCCGAAGCCGCTGTCCCGCCAGCCCGTCGTGCCGAAATCGATGCCTTGATGGACACCTTGCAACGTGCCGATCCGCTGGAGACAGAGGCTGCCTATGTCGAGATGTTCGACCGCGGCCGGGCGACGTCGCTGCACCTGTTCGAGCATGTGCACGGCGACTCGCGCGATCGCGGGCCGGCCATGATCGACCTGGGGGAGACCTACGCAAAGGCCGGCCTCATCCTCACGTCCACGGAACTGCCCGATTACCTTCCCGCCGTGCTCGAATTCGTGTCCACGCAGCCGCCGCGCGAGGCGCGCGCGTTTCTGGCCGAAATCGTGCACATCCTGAACGCGCTGTTCGGCGCGCTGTGCAAGCGCGACAGCGCCTACGCCTGTGTAGTGGGCGCATTGATCGAACTTGCCGGAGAAAAGGCGCAGCCGGTCGAGCCTCGCGTTGAAGAGCCGCTGGACGAAAGCTGGGCCGAACCGCGGGTGTTCGACGGCTGTTCTGCCAAAGGTCAGGCGAGGCCCGTTCAGGCGCGGCCGATTCACGTCACACGGAAAGATGCGACCAGTAGCGCGCAACCTGGAGCGGCCGTATGAACCCCATACTGCTCTACCTGAACAACTTCCTCTTCACCGTCTATCCATACATCTGCCTGGCGGTGTTCCTCATGGGCAGCCTGGCGCGCTTCGATCGCGACCAGTACACGTGGAAGAGCGACTCGTCGCAGTTGCTCCGCGCCGGTACGCTGCGCTGGGGCAGCAACCTGTTCCACATCGGCATCCTGTTCCTCTTCTTCGGGCACCTGTTCGGACAACTCACGCCGCACTGGATGTACGAGCCCTTCATCAGCGCTCCACAGAAGCAGATGGTGGCGATCGTCTCCGGCGGCGTAGCGGGACTGATGTGCTTTGTCGGACTGACATTGTTGCTGTACCGGCGTATCTTCGATGCGCGCATCCGGTTGACCAGCCACCGCACCGATATCGCGATCCTGGTCATCCTGTGGGTCCAGTTGTGCCTGGGCCTGATCACGCTGCCATTTTCGTTCGAGCATCGCCAGGACGCGACCGCCATGCTCATCCTGGCCAGCTACTTGCAGAGCGTCGCCACCTTGCGCCCTGACGCCAGCGCGCTGGTGGCAGTGGCCTGGCCCTTCAAGGTGCACATGGTGCTGGGCATGACGATCTTCCTGCTGTTCCCGTTCAGCCGGCTGGTGCACGTGTGGAGCGGCTTCGCAACCATCAGCTACCTGTTCCGCCCGTACCAGGTAGTGCGCAGCCGCCGGCTCAACGTGCCGGCGGGGCACAATCTCCCGCGCCAGCCCGGCGCAGGTATGTGAAAGGAATCTGGCGATGACGACTGCCTGCCACACGTCCTCGATCGTGGCGTCGATCAATGGCGTAGCGTTGCACGCACCGGAGGTCACGCTTGCACCGGACGAACTGCGGCAGCGGGCCTGCACGGAGCTGCTGCGTCAGGCCGCGCAGCATGTCGGCCTGCTGGGGGCGGACGAGGCGCCCGCAGCGGACGGCGTGATCAGCGAAGTTGCCGCCAGTGCGATCGAGGCCTTGCTCGAACGAGAACTCAGCACGCCCGAACCGTCGGAGGAAGCCTGTCAGCGGCACTACGCGGCGCATGAGGCCACCTATCGAACCGGCGAGCGCGCCCTGACCAGGCATATTTTGTTCGCCGTGACTCCGGGTGTGGATGTCGTGGCGCTGCGCAAGCGTGCCGAGACGACATTGCTGCACGTACGCTGTCACGATGGCAAGACCAGCGACCGCTTCGCCGATGCCGCCCGCGCGTCGTCCAACTGTCCCAGTGGCGCCCAAGGCGGCGATCTTGGCTGGCTTGTCGCGGCCGACTGCGCACCCGAGTTCGCGCGCGAAGTGTTCGGCCAAACAGAGATTGGCGTGCTGCCGCGGCTCGTGCACAGCCGCTTCGGGCTTCATGTGGTGGAAGTGCAGGCGCGCGAGCCCGGCGTGGCGCAGTCTTTCGACACGGTGCGAGGTACCGTGGCCATGTCACTGCGCCAACTCGCCTACGTCACCGCGCTGCGCCAGTACCTTCAACTGCTTGCCGGTGAAGCAGCGGTGAAAGGCGTCAACCTGGATGCATCCGACACGCCGCTGGTGCAGTAGCGGTCAATACGCGATCATCCTCAATGCGGCATCACAACCAGAGCCTCAACGCCTGTTGGTACAGTTCGAATGAGGCACTTGCCCTGTTGGACCCCACCGGAAATTGCGGATGATCAAGATTGAAGTCCTCGGGCCTCAATCCAGTCGCGCTTCCAAAAGGATCGCGCTTTGGAATCTGGGTTTTCGGCCGTTCTACCTGCTTGCCGGCATTTTCGCCGCGTTGTCGATAGTCCTCTGGGTCTGCCAATACACTGGCCAACTGCCTGCCGCTTACCTTCGGAGTCCGGCGTGGCATGGCCACGAAATGCTGTTCGGTTACACGATGGCGGTGGTGGCCGGATTTCTGTTGACGGCCGTTGCCAACTGGACCGGAAAGTCGACGCCCACCGGACCTGCGCTGATGGCACTTGCCGCGCTTTGGGTCGTCGGTCGCGTGCTGGTTCTGACGCCTTACGCCACTGCTGCCGCCATTGCCAACGTCGCGTTTCCTGTGGCTCTCGCCATCGGCATCGGCAAAGCGGTCGTGCAGAGCCGGAACCGGCGTAACTATTTTTTCCTTGCACTGCTCCTGCTGCTCGGTCTTGCCGTGCTTGCATTTCATCTTGCGCATCTGGGCCTGCTGCCATCGCCGGAGCAGGCGAGCCTCCAGGTCGGTCTCGATATCATCCTGTTCATCATGGCGGTGATTGGCGGGCGGGTGATTCCGATGTTCACCAACAACGGCATACCGGGGGCGCAGGCAACGCGTCACCCGGTGGTCGAGAAATGCGCACTCATCGGTGTGCTGATATTACTCGGCGCCGACCTTCTGCCGGTTCCCGCCGTGGTCGTCGCAGTGCTCGCACTCCTCGTTGCGTGTGCACACGCCGCGCGACTCTACCTGTGGCAGCCATGGCGAACCGGAAAAGAGCCACTGGTGTGGGCCCTGCATATCGCCTACGGCTGGATCGTCATCTACCTCGTATTGCGTGCACTCGCCGAGATCGGCCTGCTGGGCCAACCATTCGCTGTCCATGCGTTGACCATTGGCGCGATAGGCGGCATGACCATCGCCATGATGACGCGGACAGCACGCGGCCATACAGGACGACCGCTGCGCGCTGACCGCTTCGAGACTGCCTGTTTTGCCCTGATTGCCCTTGCCGCGGTGATTCGCGTCTTTGGCGGCATGTGGCTGCCTGGCGTCTATCTAGTCACCGTAGCTGCATCAGGCGTGTGTTGGTCCGCCGCCTTTGCGATTTTTACCGTTCGCTATTGGCCGGTGTTGTCGCGAGGGCGGCTTGATGGTAAACCCGGATAGCTTCAAATCCGGTGGCGCGCAGCGGCTGCGAGAACGATGTCAGCCGTTGAATTGAACGCTGATCCAGTTCTGACCACGCAATACCGGGGGAACCAGCGTCAGCGGCGAGTCGGTCGAAGCGATTCGATCATCGCCTGGAAATCAGCGGGCGGTTCACGCTGGAACAAGATGCGTTCGCCGCTTCGGGGATGCACGAATCCAAGCGTCTTTGCATGCAGCATCGGACGCAGTGCTTCGATCTTCTCACCCGCGTAGTCGCGGATATACACGTGTTCGCCGACTAACGGATGACCGAGTTCGGAGAGGTGGATTCGAATCTGATGCTGGCGCCCGGTTTCAAGGCGGCATTCGACCAGCGTGGCGCCCTCAAGGCCAGCGATCGGCTGGATGTGCGTGACCGAACGCTTCGCCTCGGCTGGAGCGTCGCCCTTCGCACGTCGGAAATGTCCATACGAGCCGCGCATGCCGTCGCCACGATCGAGGACGAGATACGTCTCGACGCGCGTCGCGGCGACCACACCATGCGCGATCGCACGATAGACGCGATCGATGGTGTGCTCGCGGAACTGTGCTGCCAGCGCGCGCTTCGCAAGGGCCGTGCGTGCAAACACCATCAGGCCGCTCGTATCCTTGTCGAGGCGGTGCACCACGCCGAGCATGACGTCGCGGCCATGCCCGGCCATCCGCCTTAGCAAGGTTCGCGCGTAGTCGGCGGTCGTTTCCCGGTTACCCGGCTCATCGGCGACGCTGAGCAATCCAACCGGCTTGTCGACGACGACGACGTCGCGGTCATAAAACACGATCGCGCGCTCGGCCAGCGGACCGGAACGGACCTTGGGCGCGCGTTGGTTGATGACAACTACTGCGCCCGCCTCGACACGCGACGCAGGATCGAGGCAGGGCTGGCCATTGACCGTAACGCGTCCCTCGGCACACAGCCGTCGCGCAAGCGACCACGCGACTCCCGTCTGTAGTCGAACGACCGCTGCGACCGTGGGCTCGAGTGAATTCGCGTCGAACACGTGTTGGGCAGTTCGCAATCGCGGCGCGTTCATTGTGTCCGCTGGCATGCTCGTCAAGTTCCTCGATCATGCGCCTCTGACGACATCACCCTGAGTCGCCGCACCATCCCGCCGGAGGTGAAGTTCAGGCGGTCATCAGAGGTGTGATCCGTTCCACGATCGCGGCGACCGCTTCCTTGGGCGTCTTGCGGCCAAGCACCGCGAGCTGCATTTCCTCCAGGAACATCGCCTGGGCGCGCGCCGCGTTGGGAAACGCGGGCAGCGGTACACGCGCGCCGGCCAGCGCCTTGGCTTCCACGGCGGCCATGGGCTGGGCGGCGGCGAATCCGGGGTCGCCGAACGTGGACGTGCGCGCCGGTCCGTTGCCGTTGCGGGCGGCACCCAGGGTGACCGCCTTGCTCGACATGGTCTGGATGAAACTCCACGCAAGATCCTTGTCGCGCGCATTGTTGGGAATGCACATCGCCCAGAATTCGACGCACGACGCCATCGGCACCTTCCCCTTGAGCGCCGCCGAGATCGGAAACTCGACTGCCTTGATACGTCCGGGATATTTCGACTGGTCCTGGCGATTGAGCTGCGCGAAGCGCGCAAAAGGCAGCACCGTGAACGCCGCGCGGCCCTGTTGCATCCACGTGACCTGATCGTCGTTGGACGTGGTGGCAAAGGTTCGCGGCAACGCACCGGCCTTGTACAGATCGGCGAGCGTCGCAAGCGCCATTTCCATGGCCGCCGGATCAGGAACAAGCTTGAAATTGGGTCCGATGAAATCGCCGCCGAAGGAACGTGCGAACGACACGGGGAACGTCGCGAGATCGCTGGCAACGACCATCCCCACCACGGGAGTACCCGCCTGTGAAGTGAACGTGAGTTTCTTCGCCTGGTCGACGAGTTCTTCGAGCGTGGCCGGCGGCGCCTTGATGCCCTTCTCCTCCAGCAGCGCTTCGTTATAGAACAGTCCGATGGTCGCCGTGCGGAACGGGACGGCGATCAGCTTGCCGCCGACCGTCATCGCCGAGACGAGGCCGGGGGCGATGTCGCCGAAATCCTCGATCGGCGTCTTGGTGCGATACGCGTCCAACGGCGTGAGCAACGGCGCCACATTGGGCGTTGCGCGGCTGTTCACGAGGAAGCCGACGCCGAAATCGGTGCTGCCGAGGCTCGCCTCGCGAAAGAGCCGATCCTGCAGCGGATCGGTATCGAACGTGGTCCAGACGATTTCGCAGTCGTTTGCATCACGCCAGGGTTTGGTGAGGTCACCAGCGACGCCGGTCGTGAGGCTGTTCTGGTGCACGCGATGCGCGAGGACGTTGAGCGTCTTCGCGGCCGCCCATGCCGGCCTTCCGGCAGCGAGAGTTGCGGCACCGGCGAGCGCCGTGCCGAGCACCTGACGCCTGGTCCATTTCGTAGCCATGGTTTCCTCCTTGATTGGTGCGTTATGGGTAAGCGAATCAACCCTTGATTGCGCCGCCGGTCAGGCCGGCGACGAGGTGCTTTTGCGTCAACAGGACGAACAGCATAATCGGCAACAGCTGGACAGTCGAGGCGGCGAACAGCACGCCCCAGTCGAAGGCATCCAACGATCCCATCATTTCGGCGATGAAAAGCGGTGCCGTCTTCGCCCGCGTCGACGTGAAGATGAAGGCGAACAGGAATTCGTTCCAGGCGAATACGATCACGAACACGGCCACCGCCAGCATGCCCTGGGCCGACAGCGGCATGATCACCCGCCGGAGGATCGTCAGACGGCTGGCGCCGTCGACCAGCGCCGCCTCGTCGAGTTCGCGCGGAATCTGGTCGATGAAGGTACGCATCAGCAGCGTCCCGAGCGAGACGAAAAACGTCGCGTAGAGAATGATGAGCACGAGGTGCGTGTCGTTGAGTCGGAGCCAGTTGACCATCGGAAACAACGGCAGCGTGATCACGATCGGCGGCAGCAGGCGTACGGCGATGAGAAACATCGCGGTGCCGGTCATGTTGGGGCTGCGAAAGCGCGAGTAGGCATAGCCGGCCATCGTGCTCGCGGCGACCGCAAGCAATGTGGCCCCGGCAGTGACGATGGCGCTGTTGAGCAGACCCGTGAAAAAGCCGCGCCATTGTGTCCACAGGTCGACGAAGTGCTTCATCGTCGGCACAAACGCGAACCGCGGCGGCACGGCGAAGATGTCTGCACTCGGTTTGATCGATGAGACGAGGATGAAGGCGATCGGCACCAGCGACCACAACAGGATCACCGCGACCGCGACCGCCTTGCCTACACCCACCGCCACGCGCTTAGGCCGCATCGCTCGCCATCTGCCGGCGCAGGCCCCAGAGGTAACCGGCACCCAGCACGAGCGAAATCAGGACCATCAGCCATCCGGTCGCCGCGGCCGAGCCAAACGCACTGAAGCGAAACGCATCCAGATACAGATACACGGCCAGGACCTCGGTCGATCGCGCCGGCCCGCCTTGTGTCATCAGCCAGACCTCGGAAAACAGACGGAAAGCGAAAATGTAGCGGAAGAGCATCGCCACCAGGATGGCCGGCATCATCAGCGGCAACGTGATGTAACGAAACGTCTGCAGCGCGCTTACCGCATCGACTCGCGCGGCTTCGTAAAGCTGCGTGGGAAGCGCGAGCCGCGCCGCATACAGGATGATGAAGGTGAACGGCAAATGCAGCCAGATCGACAGCAGGGCGATGATGAGCAGTCCGTGGCCCGGTACAACTGACCATTCAAGCGTCGGCAGGCCCAGCGCCTTCAGGGCGACGGTCACCGGCCCGACATCGGCATCGAACAGGAAACGCCAGATCACCGCCGCCGAAACTTCGCTGACGGCATAGGGCGCCAGCACCGCGGCGAGCAGATAGCGTCGTGCCGGGAGCCCACTTGCAAAGAGCAGTGCCATGCCAAGGCCCAGCACGAGTTCCACATGAACCACGATGAGGACGATGACGACCGTGTTGCGCAGCGCGCGCCAGAAGTAGGGATCGCCGAGCGCATGCGCATAGTTGGCGAGTCCGACGAACGTCGGCGCCTTGCCGAAGGTCGAGGTCGTGACGCTGAGCCAAACGACGTAGAGCGCGGGGATGACGATCACGCTCAATGCCAGCAGATGCACGGGCGCCAGGAACGGCAGCGCTGGCGTGGGAAGTCGCCACTTGCCGGTGAGCGGCCATGGTCGTGCGGCCTTGGCGGCGGACCCGCGGGGGGGAGGCGTTGGTGCCATGCCGGCGGCGACTCGTCCTACGCGACCTGTCGCGCCACGCTCCGTTACGCCGCCCGCATCACCTTCGCGTCGCCGGCTTCAGCCGCCGCTGCCTGTGGAACGTGACCCTCGACGGTCGTGCGGTACGTCACCCGCCGATAGCCCGAATAATCGTTGATGGCCGTATGCAGCACGAACGGATTGGCCCACATCGTCAGCGTCCCCTGCTCCCACCGCACGCGACACGTGTATTCGGGCCTGACGGCGAGCGCCAGGATGTAATCGACGATGGGCTTGGTCTCGGCCTCGGTGAGGCCCTTGAACCGCTGCAGCACGCTGCTCACGAACACGTAGCGGCGGCCGGTCACCGGATGCGCGCAGATCACCGGATGCTCGGTCTCCAGTTCTTCGATCGCCTTGGCGTTGTCATTGCGCAGGCCCAGGCGCGAGGTCGCGGCATTGATGGCAAAAACTCCCTTGCCGCTGTGAATCGCCGGTCAGACCTTCGAGCAGCGATTTCATGCCCGGCGACAACGCGCGATACGCATGCTCGAGGCTGGCAAAGCAGGTGTCGCCGCCCACGGGCGGAATCACGTGGCCATAGAGCATCGTGATACCGGGTGGCTTCTCCATCCAGGCGAGGTCCATGTGCCAGTTCTCGCCGGCGACCATCCCGGTGTCTTCGGGTTCACGCACGAAGGTAACGACGTCGTCGAGGCCCTCCATGGGCTGGTGGACGGGATTGCCGCTGAACGGTCCGACGCGCCGGGCGACTTCGTGGAACGTCTGCGGCGTCAGTTTCTGTCCGCGCACGGCGATCACATGATAGTGATCCAGGACCCGGCGCAGATCCTTGAACAATTCGTCGTCCGCATTGGCGCCAAGCTCGACGTCGCGCACGTCAGCGCCGAGCGCGCCAGTGATGGGCATAACTTCGAATCGCTGGAAACGTGGATCGCGCAACACGGTCTCTCCCGAGAAACTTACGACCGCCGTGCGGAGGGCGAGGCCGACTGCGCAACAGCGACACATGAGGTGCGAATCAGTCTGCCGGGCACCCTAGGCAATGTCAATATTGCGCCGCGATGAACCGCCGCGGCGGGCGCCACGCGGAGATCTACATTCCCAGCCATCCGACCTGCAATACGAGAACGATGCCGGCGAGAGACACGGCCCACACCAGCGTACGCACGACAGGCATGCCGAGCGCATATACCGGCACGAACGCGACGCGCGCCCAGAAATAAAGCTGCGCGCCCAACACTGTCATTGCGGTGTGCTTGTTGAGCGCCATCGCGATCAGCACCGCCACCGCGAAAATCGGAAACGTTTCCAGGAAGTTCTTCAACGCACGGTCCAGGCGCCCGCCCGTGGTTCCCAATGGTGCACCAGCGTTGTCGCGCGGCCCTAGCGCCCAAGCCATCCCCCGCGCCCCGACGCTGAACACCGCCGTCAGTACCAATTGCACAAGGCCGAGCACCGCGCTTGCCGCAAGCATCTGCAGTTCAACCGATCCGAATTGGCCCATCTTCCCTCCCCGTTGGTGTCCTAGAACGCGACGCGATGGCGTCCCTTCAGTGCGAGAATTTCCCGCGCGTCGTCAGGTGTCGCGACCGCGAGCCCCATGCCTTCGATGATCGCGCGCGCGGCGCGGACCTGCGCGGCGTTCGATTCGGCCATCTTGCCGGGCCCAAGCCACAGGCTGTCTTCCAGACCGACGCGGACGTTGCCGCCCATCGCTGCCGACATCGACGCGATCGGCAACTGGTTGCGACCCGCGCCGAGCACGCTCCATCGGTACTGATTGCCGAACAATCGATCTGCGGTGCGTTTCATGTGCGCGACGTCGTCGGGGTGCGGGCCGATGCCGCCGAGAATTCCGAACACGCTCTGGATGAAGAGCGGCGGCTTGACCAAGCCGCGCTCCAGAAAATGCGCCGCGGTGTACAGGTGACCGATGTCGTAGCACTCGATCTCGAAGCGTGTGCCGTTGTCGGCGCACGAGGTGAGGATATATTGGATGTCCGTGAACGTGTTCTTGAAGATCCGATCCTCGGAGCCTTCGAGATACGGCCGTTCCCAATCGAAACGAAAGGTCTTGAACCGCCGGAGCATCGGATAGAGCCCGAAGTTCATCGAGCCCATGTTCAGCGACGCGACCTCCGGCTTGAGCTGCAACGCCGGCTGCAGCCGCTCTTCGATGGTCATCGTCGGCGCGCCGCCGGTCGTGAAATTGATGACGACGTCGCTACGTTTGGCGATGTCGGCGGCGAACTCGCGAAAATATTTCGGATCCTGCGTGGGGCGCCCATCGACCGGGTCGCGGGCGTGCAGGTGTACGATCGCGGCGCCGGCTTCCGCCGCGGCAACGGCCGCGTCGGCGATTTCTTTGGGCGTGATCGGAAGGTACGGCGACATCGACGGCGTGTGAATCGCCCCGGTGACGGCGCAGGTGATGATGACGTTGCGGTTTCCAGACATATTTATCTCCGTTATTCGAATTCGGCTTGCTGCTTTTTGTGGGCGACCAGCGCCATCAGGCGGCTGTCGCGCCAGCGTGTACGGGCCTTGAGCCTGTCGGGTGAAGGTGCCGGGCCGAGGGCCTTGCCGACAATTGCTGCATTCCCGGCTTCCCACACCGCAGGTCGCACGGGATCAGCGGCGAGGCGGCGAAAAAAGGCGCTGTAACGTTCGCAATAATCGACCACGCCGCCCGGGGCATTGAGCTCGATCGTCGCGAACGGTCCCATGAACGCCCAGCGCAATCCCAGGCCGTCGCGGATGGTCTTGTCGAGGTCCTCCGGCGACACGTAGCCCTCGCCGACCAGCCGCATCGCTTCGCTCAACAGCACGCCCTGCAACCGGTTGAGAATGAATCCGTCGAGCTCGCGGCGAACGATGATCGGCACCTGTCCGATTTCGGTGTAGACGGCCTGCGCACGCGCAATGGTCGCCGGTGCGGTCCACGGCGCTCCACAAAGTTCGACGATCGGCACCAGGTGCGGCGGATTGACCGGATGCGCGACCAGACAGCGCGCCCGGCCCGCCAGCGCTTCGGTAAAGTGCGACGCGGGAATCGCCGAGGTCGAGCTGGCCAACACGGCATCTGCCGGCGCATGAGTGTCGAGCGCACGGAATACCTCGCGCTTGACCTCGACGACCTCGGGCAGATTTTCCTGCACCCAAGCAACACCTGCGACCGCGGCCGGAAGATTGGCCACGTAGGTGATCCGCGCGAGTGCGGCGCCTGGGTCGGTAACGAGCCCATGCGTTGCCTGCTCGGCGAGACTGTCGGCGATAAACCCGTCGCGCTGCCTGCAGCTGCGCGTCGCTGTTGTCGTAGAGTCGCGCCCGCCAGCCGGCACGCGCAAACACCATTGCCCAGGCACGTCCGATCAGTCCTGCCCCGATCACTGCTACCGTTTTGTTCTGACTCATAGCCTCACATCCATAGTACTTGCCGACGCAGCTCGAGATCGTCGCGCAGCGCAAGCGCCTGACCTTCATACACCACGCTGCCGCGTTCGAGCACGTACGCACGGTCGGCAAGCGATAGCACCAGGTCGAGATTATGCTCGACGATCACCATTGCCACTTCGTTTCGCAGTTTGTCGAACGCGTCGAACAACTCGTCGACCACTGCCGGCGCGAGTCCCTCGAACGGTTCGTCGAGCAACAGCACGCGGACGTGGCCCGACAACGCGCGTGCAACCGCGACCATCTGCTGTTCGCCACCCGACAGGAAATCCGCCGGCGTGTCGAGCCGGGACTTCAGGCGCGGGAAGAACTCCAGAATGCGCTCATTGCTCCATGCGGTGCCACTGCCCGAACTCCGCTTGAGCCTGCCCAGTTCGAGATTGTCGCGCACGCTCATCCCGGCGAACAGGCCCCGACCCTGCGGCACATAGCCGATGCCGAGCCGCGCGATGGCGGCGGCCGGCAGCGCCGTCAACTCGGCGTCGCCAAGCGCAATGTGACCCCCGCCGGCGCGCACGATGCCGATGATCGTCTTCAGCAGCGTCGACTTGCCTGCACCGTTGCGGCCGAGCAGCGCAATGAACTCGCGCTCGCGCAGGATCAGCGACGCACCCTGCACGATGTGGCTCTTGCCGTAGTACGCATCGACGGCGGCAAGCGTCAGCAGTGGCGGACGGATAGCGCTCGCATCGCCACGGGAGATGACTGTGCGCGCCGCGGCCCCGCCGCCGATATACACCTGTTGCACGGCGCTGCTCTTGCGCGCGTCATCGGCCGTACCATCGACCAGGACCCTGCCCTCGTTCATGACGGTGACGCGATCCGCCAGCGCGAACACCCGGTCGATGTCGTGTTCGACCAGCAAGATCGGGATATCGCGGGATATATGCTTGATCAGCTGCGCAACGCGTTCGCGCTCGGCTGCCGCCAGTCCGGCCAGCGGCTCGTCGAGCAGCAGCACCCTTGGTGCGGAGGCGAGCGCAAGTCCCATGTCGAGCAGTCGCTGTCCACCATAAGAGAGCGCGCCCGCCTCGGCGCGCTCCATACCGGTGAGGCCGAGAAAGGCAATCAACTCGGCGGTTCGCGTCGTGACCCGCGTCACCGCGGCCGCGGAGGTCCAGCCCGCAAATCGGCTTGCATCGCTCGCCTGTACGGCGAGACGCAGGTTCTCCTCGACCGGGAGCACCGGAAACAGATTGGTGATCTGGAACGAGCGCGCCAGCCCCGCGGCCACGACCCGGCTCGGTGGCTCGCCGCTGATGTCCGTACCAGCGAGCAGCACACGGCCGCGGTCAGGTTGATACAGACCGGACACGAGATTGAACAGGGTGGTCTTGCCCGCGCCGTTGGGACCGATCAAGGCGTGCAAGGTGCGATCGTTGACGACGATGCTCGCATCGTCGACCGCATGGGTACCACCAAATGACTTGGCGAGGCCGCGTGCTTCGAGCACGGGACCGGGTGGAGCAGCGACCGGTCGCAGAAACGCCGGGAGTGTGAGGCCGACGACGATGTTGCGTCCCGCCATCGCCGCGGCCTCGATCGACTGCCGTCGCAACGGCGCGGTCAACCGGCGCCAGACACCGACGAGTCCCGTCGGCGAGAACACGACGAAGCCGACAAAAAGCAGTCCGAAGAACAACAGCCAGTTCGGCGTCCAGATCGACAGGTATTCGCGGAACAGGATGTAGAACAGGGCGCCGAGCGCCGGCCCAAGCAGGCTGCGCATGCCGCCGATGATCACCATCGCCAGCAGCTCGCCCGAGAAAGCGATCGCCGTTGGGTCGGCGGACGCAAAGCGGTGGTGGAACGCGAACACCACGCCCGAAAGTCCAGTGAGCGTCGCCGACAATACGTACGCAATCTGCTTGTAACGCAAGGTCGGATAACCGATGAACTGCGCGCGCTGCTCGTTCTCGCGGATGGCGAGCAATACCGTGCCGATCGGCGACGCATGGAAACGTGCGAGCGCATGTACGGCGAGCAGCCCCAACCCGGCGACCAGGGCGTAATACACCCACGAGTTTTCCAGGTTGATGCCAAACCAGATGGCGCGGGTCACACCGCCGAGTCCGTTCTCACCACCGGTGAAGGCGGTCCAGCGAAAGGCCACTGCATACGTCAATGCCGTGAACGCCAACGTGAGCAGGGAGAAGTACACGCCGCGCCGGCGCAGCACCAGAAAGCCGATGAGCATCGAGGCGACGAGAAGAAAGCCGAGCGCAAACAATGCCGGCCACACCATCGACGCGGGAAACCAGTGGCGTTGAGCGAGCGCTGCCGCATACGCGCCGAGCCCGAACCACGCGCCGTGCCCGAACGAGACCAAGCCGGTGTGGCCGACCAGAATGTTGAGCGCCATGCAGGCGACGGCAAAGATGACGACGTCGGTAGCGCTGGTCAGCGTCAGGCCACCGGCCAGTAACAGAAACGGCAGCACGACGCACGCCAGTGCCGCAATGATCGTCGGTGATCGCAATGCGCTCACTTCATTCGAACCGCTGATCCGCTCGCCGAACAGCCCGCGTGGGCGAAACAGCAGCACCAGCAGCATCAACAGGTACATCGATGCCTCGGCTGCCGGCGGAAAGAAGTAGATGGTCAGCCCCCGCACCACACCGACAATCAGCGCCGCCCACACCACTCCCCAGAACGAGCCAAGACCGCCGATGACCACGACGACGAACGACGCAGTGAGTATTTCGGCGCCCATCGCCGGATGGACCCCGCCGATCGGCGCGAGCAGCACACCTGCCAGCGCGGCCAGCGCAACGGCGAGCGCCACGACGCTCGCCATGTACGGCGCGAGCGAGATGCCGAGCGCCGCGACCATGTCGGGGTTCTGCACGCCGGCGCGAACAACCCGGCCGAACGGCGTGCGCTGCAGCAGGAACCAGAGTCCGGCGACGGCAGCGGCAGCGGCGACGAGCATCAGCAGCCGGTACTTCGAATAGATGAAATCGCCGATCAGCACCTGGCCTTTGAGCTCCGGCGGTATCGAGAACGGAATCGGCGCCGCACCGAAGATCCAGCGCAGCGCCTGTTCGGCGACCATGGCGAGGCCGAACGTGAGCAACAGACCGAGCGCAGGATCCTCGCGATAAAAGCGACGGAACAGGAAGCGTTCGACGACGATGCCGATCAGCGCAACCGCAATCGGCGACAGCACGAACGCCGCGCCGAATCCGAATACGTCGGCGATCTTCACCGCGAAGTACGCGCCGAGCGCATAGAACGCGCCGTGGGCGAGATTGACCAGCCCGCCCAGCGAGAAAATCAGCGTCAGGCCAAGCGCGATCAGCAGGTAGTAGGCGCCCGCGAGCAGGCCGTTGAGGACCTGCTCGAGGATCTGGATCAGCATGGTGACCAGCGCGCCAGGTGCGCGTGGGGTGCGCGCGCGTGCGGCGCACCCCGCCCAGCGTGCGTCAAGCCGGCATCGTGCAGTTGTTCTCGGCCTTGGTCGGCGCCAGGATTTCCAGACTCTGGTTGGCAGCGGGCACGGCCTCCGACAGCGTGAACAGTTCCCAGCGGTCCTTGACCTGATCGGCCGGCTTGAAGGTCAGCGTGTACATCTGCTGCATCAACTGATGGTCCCAGTCGCGGTAGTAGCCCTCACGCGTCTTCAGGATGTCGAACTTGGCGCCCTTCTCGAGGTGCTCGACGACCTTGGTCGAGTCGGTACTCTTGATTTCGTTCATCGCCTGCGCCACGTGCTTGGTCGACAGATAGTCACCCCAGGCCTGATTCTCCGGCGGCTTGCCGTACTTCTTCACAAATGCTTCGACGAACCGTTGCGACGACGGCGTCTTCACCTGCGAATCCCAGACCAGCGGCCAGGTACCGAGTACGTTGCCCTTGCCGACACCCCAGGCAACGGCGGTGTCGAAGCCGAATCCGGCCACCGGAAACGGCAGTCCGAACTCCAGATACTGCTTCATGAATATGCCGATCTGGTTACCGGCGAGATTGGAGACCACCATGTCGGGCTTGGCGTTGCGGATTTTCAGGAGATACGGCGAAAAATCGGACACGTCGGTCGGCACCAGCTCGTCGGCAGCAAATTCCCCGCCGTTCGCCGCCATGAAGCGCTTGGCGACTTTCAACAGGTCGTGGCCGAACGCATAGTCCGCAGTCAGGCTGTACCACTTCTTGCCCTTGACCATGCCGGCGCGCAACAGCGCCTGCCCCTCGGCGGCGACATACATGCTGTTCGCCGCCTCGGTGTGGAACATGTAACGATTGCACGACTTGCCGCGCAATTCGTCGGAGTTGCAGCCGGTGTTGAAAAACAGGATGCGGTTGCGCTGCGCGACCTGCGCGATTGCGAGTCCCGAGGCCGAACTGATTTCGCCGATGATGGCGATGCACTTGTCGCGCTCGATCAGCCGCTCGGCCTTGGTCGACGCGGTCTGCGGATTGACGCTGTCTTCGGCGATCAACTCGATCTTGCGCCCGGTGATGCCGCCCGCCGCGTTGATCTCTTCCACCGCCAGGTTGACGCCCATCACGGCGTATTCGCCAAGGGGACCGAGGAAGCCGGTGCGCGGCGTGAGGTGCCCGATGCGCACAGTCTCGGCCTGGCTGCGGACGATGGCAGGGAAGCCCAGGCTGCCCAGCGCCGCGGCGGCTCCTGCAGTCTTGAGTAAATTGCGACGACGACGGCTGACCGGCAGATGATCCATGACTCCTCCTGTGGACGGGACGATGCGCGATGCGCCGGCTCGAAATGGCCGTTTGAATCCGCGCAACTGCGAACGCACTTATAATCCCGCGGACCGTTCGCTGTCCAGCGCTGCGCAAGCGGACCACCACCTGGCCACATCGAGCCGTGCAACCCGCGTCCGAATTTGAAGGAGCATCGACATGGATCTGAACATTGCCGGCCTGCGAGTTTTGGTGACTGCCGGGGCGTCGGGGATTGGCCTGGCAACGGCGCGCGCGTTCACCCGCGAGGGCGCCAAGGTCTACATTTGCGACGTCGACACCGCCGCACTGCGCGCGGTCGCCACCAGCGATCCGGCACTGCAGCAGATGCCCTGCGATGTCTCGGACCCGGCCGCAGTAGCGCGGCTGTTCGAAGCTTCGACCGTCGCCCTTGGCGGACTCGACACGCTGGTCAACAACGCCGGTATTGCGGGACCCACCGCCAACTGCGAGGACGTTCTGCTCGCCGACTGGCAACGTACGCTGGCCGTCAACCTTACCGGCCAGTTCCTGTGCGCGCAGCGCGCCATCCCGCTGCTCAAGGCGAGTCGCAACGCAAGCATGGCCAACCTGTCGTCGGCGGCAGGCCGGTTCGGGTTCCCGTTGCGAACGCCCTATGCGGCGTCGAAATGGGGCGTGATCGGGCTCACCAAATCGCTGTCGATCGAACTCGGCCCGCACGGCGTGCGCGTCAACGCCATCTGTCCGGGCTCGGTCGCGGGTCCCCGTATCGACGCGGTGTTCGCCAGCAGAGCCGCCGCGCGCGGCATCGCGCCGGCAGTGGCGCGCGACGAGGCGCTCGCGAAAACATCGCTCAGGCGCATGGTTTCGGCCGATGACATCGCCAACGCCATCGTTTTTCTTGCATCGCCGCTGGGTGCAAATATTTCGGGCCAGGCGGTGCCCGTCGACGCCGATACGCATTCGATCGCGTAACGCCGGATCGTTGCGACGTGGCGCGCGGTTGGCGTGCCATAATCGCCGCTGTGCCGTTACGGTAGGGTATTGCAATGGCTGACCCCATGTTCGACCTTTCCGGAAAAGTCGCGCTCGTCACGGGCGCGTATCGCGGACTCGGTTTCGCGATCGCACAGGGTCTTGCCCGCGCCGGCGCCCATGTCGTTCTCAATGGCCGCAAGCAGGACCTGCTCGACGCCGCTGCCAGGAAGCTCCAGGATTTGAAGCTGTCCGCATCGACGGCGGTCTTCGACGTGACCGACGGCGACGCGATTCGCAAGGGTGTGTCGACGATCGAAGCTGCGCACGGACACGTCGATATCCTGTTCAACAACGCCGGCATCCAGCGGCGCGGTGCCTTCACCGAATTCCCGCTGGAGCAATGGAACGAGATCATTGCAACCAACCTCACAGCGCCGTTTGTCGTCTCGCAGGCGGTACTGCGTGGCATGATCGAACGCAAGCACGGCAAGATCGTGCACATTGCGTCGCTGATGAGCGAGCTGGCGCGCCCAACGGTCGTGCCTTACACGGCCGCCAAAGGTGGTGTACGACAGCTGACACGCGGCATGGCGGTCGAACTCGCGCAGCACAACATCCAGGTCAACGCCATCGCACCCGGCTACTTCGCCACGGAAATGAATCGCGCGCTGATCGACAACGCCGAATTCAATGCGTGGGTGTGCAAACGCACACCGGCAGGACGTTGGGGCCAGCCGGACGAACTGGCGGGGCTGGCGGTGTTCCTCGCCTCGGCCGGATCAAACTACATCACCGGGCAGATGTTCGTCGTCGATGGGGGGATGAGCGTAGCGTTGTAGTTCCTAATTTGGCGGCGCGAATGACTTTCGCCCGCAGTACTGCCACGATCAATGGGAGGATTCGATGTTGCGTTCGATATCGCTGTTGCTGGTGCTTCCTTTCGTCTTTGGCGTCACGGGGACGTTCGCCCAGACCAAGAAGCCGTCACCATCGGGCAAGACGCCCGCGGCCAGTGACAACGCCATCAGCATCAATGTCTATATGAGGGATGGGAACAAGAACGAGGTATTGCTCGGCACGCGCATCTGGCCGGGCTACCCCGACTACGACGCGATAGTGCTGCAGAGGTTCTTTGCAACGATGAAGGCGCTCGAGCCGACCTACAAACAGGATGATGCCGTCGCCTATACCTGGGCCACCAAAGCACGGGTGACCAAGTGCAGCATTTACCTCGAATCCGCGGAAGCGGGCGTCAAGAACGGAACCGGTGCAATCGTCGGATGCGAGGCAAACGGCGTGAGCAGCGTCGCCGCGACGTCCGCCAGCGATCCCAAGCACGCCCCCAGCGCATCCGACAGTGCCAAGCACCTGAATGATGTGATGGACCTGTTCAAGTCGCAATCGGAAAGAGCCAGGAGCAATCTGGGCAAGTAGCAGCAGGAGTTGCGCGTGCGGGTCATCCAAATGGCTAGCAGCCATCGCGCGATCATTTCGCCACAATGCGCCGATGAGCCAAGTGGAGCTTCGTCGGTCGCGGTGGTCGATTTCCGATCAGCCGTATTTCGTGACCATGGTCACCCGGAGACGCAGGCCGCTGTTCGCCGAGTTCAATACCGCACGGCGGGTCATCGACGAGATGCGCGGAATACACGATCGACGAGATGTCGATTCGCTGGCCTGGGTGCTCATGCCCGATCACCTGCACTGGCTGTTCGTACTGCGGAACCGCGCAAATCTCGGCACCGTGATCAGGACCTTCAAGTGGCGATCGGCAATCACGGTGAACAGGCATCGGGGGCGCCACCGCGCCATTTGGCAGCCTGGCTACTATGATCACGCCATTCGCGTCGACGAGGAATTGCAGACCATCGGCCGCTACATCGTGGGCCATCCGGTGCGTGCGCGATTGGTCGACAAGCTGGGCAATTATCCGCATTGGGACGCCGTCTGGTTGTAGGCGCGAATTCATTCGCGCAACATCGTCTACACCTTCGTCTTGCGCCAATCCAGCTTGTCGAGCCACGCGAGCCCCGCGCGCGTGCCGTGCTCGGGCCGGTACTCGCACCCGACCCATCCGTCGTATCCGAGTTCGTCGAGCAATTCGAACAGATAGAAGTAGTTGACCTCGCCGGTATCGGGCTCGTGCCGGCCCGGCGCGCCCGCAATCTGCAGGTGCCCGATGTGCGGCTGCCATCGCCGGAATTTCTCGGCGAGATCGCCTTCGACGATCTGCACGTGATAAAAATCCATCTGGACCTTGAGGTTGGCGGCGCCGACTTCCTCCCGGATGGCGTGCGCCTCGGCCTGCGTGTTCAGAAAGTAGCCGGGAACATCGCGCGTATTGATCGGCTCGATGGTCAACGTCACGCCCTGCTCCGCTGCCGCGCGGGCGGCAAGGCGCAGGTTGCGCACGAATGTGGCGCGATGCCGTGCACGCTGCGCCGCATCGGCATCCGTCGGCAGCACGCCCGCCATGACATGCACCAGTGGACTCGCCAGCGCCTCCGCATAGCGCAGCGCGGTGACGATGCTCGCGGCAAACTCGTGCTCGCGCCCGGGCCACGAGCCGAGACCGCGATCGCCGTTGGCCCAATCGCCTGGCGGCGCATTGATCAGCACCTGCTGTAATCCGTTCGCGGTCAGCCGCGCTGCGATGTCCGTGACGGGATGGTCGTAGCCGAACGCGAACTCGACCGCACGGAATCCGGCTTGCGCCGCCTCGGCGAAGCGATCGAGAAAGGGCACTTCGTTGAACAGGAACGACAGGTTCGCGTCGAATCGCGGCATTGAGGAACCTCTGAACGAGCGCCGCACGGAGTGAAGCGTGGGCTGCGGCGGCGCTGCTGAACTACAATCGGTGGCGACATGTTGCAGTGTTGGCACGCGGTGCGCAACGTCGTTGCGGCAGCTGCCCCGCCATCGAACCGTCATGGATCACCTCGTGCACCACCAGGCCGTAGCACCGCCACTGCCGGCGACGATCGCCGGCGAGAACGTCGTTCTCTATGCCGAGCGCGCACTGTACTGGCCTGCGGGACGTACGCTGTTCGTCGCCGACGTGCACCTCGGCAAGGCTGCGGCATTTCGTGCTGGCGGCGTCGCCTTGCCCGGTGGGTCGTCCGCCGCCAATCTTTCGCGGCTGGCGCGCCTGCTCACCACGACGCGGGCCGAGGTGCTGGTAATCCTTGGTGACTTCCTGCATGCCGCCACCGGTCGCACCACTGCACTCGACCGCGATGTCGGCGCATGGCGCGCCGCCCACGCCGAACTGGCGATCACGCTGGTGCGCGGCAATCACGATGATCACGCCGGCGATCCGCCAGCGGCGTGGCGAGTCGACACGATCAGCGGTCCGGAGCCGGCGCCGCCATTTCTCCTTTGTCATGAGCCGCCCGAGGCCGATGCTGGTGGATTGTTCGGCTACGCACTGGCCGGGCACGTGCACCCTGCCGTGCGTATTGCCGGCGCCGGGCAGCAAAGCGAACGCCTGCCGTGCTTCGTGCTGGGGCGGCATCGGGCCATCCTGCCGGCATTCGGGAGTTTCACCGGATCGGTCGCGCAGACGTGGGCGCGGGACGATGCGATCGTCGCGATTGCGGGAGCGCGGCTGTTTCGACTGCCGCGGTAGTAGGCCCGCGGCCTCCTTGTACGGTAGTCGATGGAGTTCAGTATCGAGTCGGCGGCCTCTCCGCCTCCGGGGTCGCTGGCTCCGCACGCGATACGTCTCGTTAACGCCTTGCGTGTCGCCAGCCTCGCCACCTCCGGGGTCGCATCCCCACACACTGCGTGGGGCCCCTGCTCCGCCCTCCGGTGTCCTATCCCCACGCTATGCGTGGGGCCCCTGCTCCGCCCTGCGGCACCGCTGGCTCTGAACTCGATACATCTAATGAACTCCTCGCGTGTCGCCAGCCTCTCCGCCTCCGGGGTCGCATCCCCACGCTTTGCGTGGGGCCCCTGCTCCGCCCTCCGGCGTCATACTTGCCCTTCGCATAAAGAGTGGATGCTGTTGACAACTCGGTGCATTCGCGGTGGATTGCCGGTGGAGCAATGTGGAATCGTTGGCTACTTCGCTGATTTCCTGAAGCTTTTTAAGCCCCCTTTCTGTGCATCAAAAAGCACTTGCATCGCCGGACACGAGCTACTATGATTAGTGTTGATTCAGCACTTGAACACAAGATATAGTAGGTTTTGATTTCTAAGGGAAATCCGGAAGCCGCCCAGGAGCACCCCCGGGAAGGGTGCAGGTCAATCCGAAGCCGCTACCCGGAAACCCGCGCCAGGTCTGGAATTGCGCAATGCACGCAATGGGCATGAGGACCGCGCGGTAGCACGCAAGAACCATAAGATTTCGCCAGGAGAACGAACAATGCAAGTCGCCAGCCCTACCCCAGCACCCTCCTCTGCAACACCACGCAACGTCATGGCCGGCGAACCGAGTACGCCCCTCGAGGCGAACACTGATCCACGACTGGATCAGTACAAGGTGATCCGCCGCAACGGGGCGGTGGTCGGCTTCGAGCCGTCGAAGATCGCCATCGCGGTCACCAAGGCCTTTCTCGCCGTCAACGGCGGCCAGAGCGCAGCGTCGGCGCGGGTGCGCGAGCTGACTGCGCAACTCACCGACGTCGTCGTGAGCGCGCTGATGAAGCGCAAGCCCGACGGCGGCGCCATCCACATCGAGGAAATCCAGGACCAGGTCGAACTCGCGCTGATGCGCGGCGGCGAACACGAAGTCGCGCGCGCCTACGTGCTCTATCGTGAAAAGCGCTCGCAGGAGCGCGCGCACGAAAAGAAGGTCACCAAGGCCGACGCGATCGGGATCAATGTTCTCGACAACGGCATCAAGCGCCCGCTCGACATCGCGCGCATGACCGAACTGGTCAAGACGTCGTGCGAAGGCCTGGCCGACGTCGACCCCGAACGCATCCTCAAGGCGACGCTCAAGGATCTGTACGAAGGCGTGCCGATGGAAGAGGTGCGCAAGTGCGTCGTGCTCGCGGCGCGCACGCTCATCGAAAAGGACCCGGCATACAGCCAGGTCACCGCGCGCCTGCTGCTCGACTCGCTGCGCTTCGAGGCGATGGGCGAAGAAGCCTCGCACGCGGACATGGCGACCAAGTACGCCGAATATTTTCCGCGCTTCATCAAGCACGGCATCAAGATCGGCCTGCTCAACGAAACGCTGTCGCAGTACGACCTCAAAACGCTCGGCGCCGCGCTGGTGCCCTCGCGCGACATGCAGTTTGGCTACCTCGGCCTGCAAACGCTCTATGACCGCTATTTCCTCGTCGACCAGTACGTCGGCGGGCGCCGCTTCGAGCTGCCGCAGGCGTTTTTCATGCGCGTCGCGATGGGCCTGGCGCTCAATGAAGTCAATCGCGAAGCCCGCGCCATCGAGTTCTACAACGTGCTCTCGACCTTCGATTTCATGAGCTCGACGCCGACCCTCTTCAACTCGGGCACGCATCGCTCGCAACTCTCGTCGTGCTACCTGACCACGGTGGCCGACGACCTCGACGGCATCTACGAGGCGATCAAGGAAAATGCACTCCTGTCCAAGTTCGCCGGCGGCCTGGGCAACGACTGGACCAACGTGCGCGCGCTGGGCAGCCACATCAAGGGCACCAACGGCCGTTCGCAGGGCGTCGTGCCGTTCCTGAAGGTGGTCAACGACACCGCGGTGGCGGTGAACCAGGGCGGCAAGCGCAAGGGCGCGGTGTGCTCGTACCTCGAGACGTGGCATCTCGACATCGAAGAGTTCCTCGAGCTTCGCAAGAACACGGGCGACGATCGCCGCCGCACGCACGACATGAACACCGCCAACTGGATTCCCGACCTGTTCATGAAGCGGGTGATGGAAGGCGGCGACTGGACGCTGTTCTCGCCGTCGGACGTGCCGGACCTGCACGACAAGTGGGGCCGCAAGTTCGAAGAGGCGTACACGCGCTACGAAGACCAGGCCGCCCGCGGTGAACTCAAGCTGTTCAAGAAGGTCCCGGCGCTGCAACTCTGGCGCAAGATGCTGTCGATGCTGTTCGAGACCGGGCATCCCTGGATCACGTTCAAGGATGCGTGCAACGTGCGCTCGCCGCAAATGCACGTGGGCACGGTGCACAGCTCCAATCTCTGCACCGAGATCACGCTCAACACCAGCGACACGGAAATCGCGGTCTGCAATCTGGGTTCGGTCAATCTTCTGAATCACATGACCCGGACGGGCACGGGGGACAGTGCCACTCTCCCGGCCTGGGAGCTCGACCACGAAAAGCTGAAGTGCACGATCACGACGGCGATGCGCATGCTCGACAACGTGATCGACATCAACTATTACGCCGTGACCAAGGCCCGCAACTCCAATCTGAAGCACCGCCCGGTAGGACTGGGCATCATGGGTTTCCAGGACTGCCTGCACCTGCGGCACACGCCCTACGCCTCGGACGAGGCCATGAACTTCGCCGACCGGTCGATGGAAGCGGTGTGCTACTACGCCTACTGGGCGTCGACGGAGCTGGCGCAGGAGCGCGGCCGCTATGCAACGTACAAAGGCAGCCTGTGGGACCGCGACGTACTGCCGCAGGATTCGCTCAAGCTGCTGCGTGAAGAGCGCGGCGGCTATGTCGAGATCGACGAGTCCGTGTCCATGGACTGGAACGCGCTGCGCGCGCGCATCAGGGACCACGGCATGCGCAACTCGAATTGCGTGGCCATCGCACCCACCGCGACCATATCGAATATCGTCGGCGTCGCGGCATCGATCGAGCCCGAGTATCAGAACATCTACGTCAAGTCCAACCTGTCGGGCGAGTTCACGGTCGTCAACGAACACCTGGTGGCCGAACTCAAGAAGCAGAACCTGTGGGACGAGGTGATGGTCGCCGACCTCAAGTATTTCGACGGATCGCTGGCCAAGATCGACCGCGTTCCGGCGCCGCTGCGTCAGCTGTACGCGACGGCATTCGAGGTCGATGCCAAATGGATTGTCGAGGCAGGAGCCCGTCGCCAGAAATGGATCGATCAGGCGCAGTCGCTGAACATCTACATGTCTGGCGCCTCGGGCAAGAAACTCGACGACGTCTACAAGCTGGCGTGGATACGCGGGCTCAAGACCACGTACTACCTGCGCACGCTCGCGGCCACGTCGGCGGAGAAATCCACCGGCCAGGGGGGCGAGTTGAACGCAGTGTCATCCTCGGGGGGCAGCCTCGGTGGCGGCGCATCGGGCAAGACCGCGGCGCCGCGGGCAGGCGCTGCATCGCACTCCGTGCAGGAGCCGGCACCGGAAAAGTTTTGCTCGATTGACAATCCGGACTGTGAAGCCTGTCAGTGACAGGCGAAACAATCCTGATTGCGGCGAAGGCTAACGTGAACGCAGTGAACGTTAAGCGAACGATAGTGAGCGGCCGGAGCCACAACCCGGATACCGGGCGCGAATGAATTCGCGCAAACAACTAACCAAGGATACACACATGGGACTGCTGAGTTTTATCAAGGAAGCCGGGGAAAAACTGTTCAGCAAGGGCAACGCGCAAGCAGCGATGACCCAGGCGCAGGCCAATCCGGCGGATGTGGAAAAGGCCAAGGCCGCCAATGACGCAGCGGGCGATGCCATTCTCGCTTACATCAACGAGCAGAACCTCAAGGCCACGGGACTGACCGTCACCTTCGATGGCGCCACGGCGATGGCCACCGTGTACGGCATTGCGGACGACCAGGCGTCGAAGGAAAAGATCATCCTCTGCGCCGGCAACGTCCATGGCGTGGTGGGCGTCAACGACCAGATGACCGTCGCCCAGAGCGAGCCCGAGGCCCAGTACTACACGGTCGTGCGCGGCGACACGCTGTCCAAGATTGCCAAGCAGTATTACGGGGACGCCAACAAGTATCCGGCAATCTTCGAGGCCAACAAACCGATGTTGAAAAGCCCGGACCTGATTTACCCCGGACAGATGCTACGAATCCCACCGCTGTAATGGCGGCAAGGGATCGATGAAGCAGCAAGGCATGACGCCCCGCGAGCCCGGACAGGAACCGTTGCGTTGTACGCGGAGCGAGCAGCAAAACCGCAATTGTTCGCGGTGGAGGTGAGCAAGCGTAGCTCCGGCAACCAACGTGGGAGGCAAGGTCGATGGCTCAGTACGAGTATGTGCCCTGTCATGTGGTGGATGCGCGGTATCTGGGTGATTACAAGGTGTGGCTGGAATTCAACGATGGGCGCAAGGGTGTGGTTGATCTTGCGGATGAGCTGTACGGCGAGGAGTTCGAGTCGTTGCGGGATCGCGATCGCTTTGCCGAGTTTCAACTGGACTATGGCCTGGCAACGATCGCGTGGTCCAACGGCATCGATTTCTCGCCGGACTATCTGTACGAGCGGTTGAACGCGGTGCATTAGAAAAAATCCCCGCCCGGCACATCGTTGCCGGTGCGAGGTAAAGGTAAAGCGCGGTACAGGAACGTGTAACTGGTAAGAACGGCGACCCAACGAGGGACAGTATGCTGACATTCGAAGACGAATTCGTGACACCGGAAGCGCAGCCGAGGCTGATGCCGCAGACCCCGGACACGATCCGCGCCCAGGCAGTTGGCATCATCGCCGGCGGCATCCTGTCCCGCGAGCCGGTGCACGACCTCGATGCCGAATCGCAGGCGATGGAGAATGGCTTTCGCCGCGTGCGCGCGGAAGACAAGCGCGTCATCAACGCGCAATCCGACGTCAATCAGCTCGTCCCGTTCAAGTACAAATGGGCCTGGGACAAGTATCTCTCCGCGTGCGCCAATCACTGGATGCCGCAGGAGATCAACATGCAGCGCGACATCGAGCTGTGGAAGAACCCCAACGGGCTGACCGACGACGAGCGCCTGGTCATCAAGCGCAATCTGGGCTTCTTCGTCACTGCCGACTCGCTGGCGGCCAACAACATCGTGCTCGGCACCTACCGCCACATCACCGCGCCGGAGTGCCGGCAGTACTTGTTGCGTCAGGCCTTCGAAGAGGCCATCCACACCCACGCCTATCAGTACATCGTCGAAAGCCTGGGCCTGAACGAGGCGGAGATCTTCAACGCCTATCACGAGATCAAGTCGATCCGCGACAAGGATGAATTCCTGATCCCGTTCATCGAAGTGCTGACGGATCCTGCCTTCAAGACCGGCACCATGGAAACCGACCAGCAACTCCTGAAGAGCCTGATCGTGTTCTCCTGCATCATGGAGGGCCTGTTCTTCTACGTCGGCTTCGTGCAGATCCTGGCGATGGGCCGGCAGAACAAGATGATGGGCGCGAGCGAACAGTACCAGTACATCCTGCGCGACGAATCGATGCACTGCAATTTCGGCATCGACCTGGTCAACACCATCAAAATGGAAAATCCGCACCTGTGGACCTCGGAATTCCGCGAGGAAATCCGCGAGCTGATGAAAAAAGGCGTCGACCTCGAGTACGCCTACGCCGAAGACACCATGCCGCGCGGCGTGCTTGGCTTGAACGCCACCATGTTCAAGGAATACCTGCGCTTCATCGCTAACCGCCGCTGTCAGCAGATCGGTGTGGATCCGCTGTTCGACAAAGCCGACAATCCGTTCCCGTGGATGGCGGAAATGATCGACTTGAAGAAAGAGAAGAACTTCTTCGAAACGCGGGTCATCGAGTATCAAACGGGTGGCGCACTCTCATGGGATTGAGGCGACTGCAGCGATGCACAACATTCGTAGCGATGCAAAAAAGGTCCGGCTGACGCCGGACTTTTTTTACCCGCGAATCACATGGCAAACAACCAATGACTTCGATCTTGCCGGAATGTCCGGGGAATTGTAGGGCGCGACCGGGATGCAATGGTCCCGGCAGTACGAAACCAGAACACAAGGAGGAACGACATGGTTTCGATTTGGTGGCTGTTGGTGGCGTTTGTCGGCGGTGGGACTGCAGGTGTCCTGGTGATGGCGTTGATGCAGCTATCCGGGGGGCATCCAGAGCTATCGCAGTACGCACCCGATTTGAATGAGATGCCTTGGTAAGCGTTTGAGCGTGGCGTAGTCGTCGCGTCGCAGTCTGGCTTCTGTTTTCGCCAATCGTCGATAGGCGAGCGGGTGATTTACTCTCGCTGCATTCTCCACATACGACGTGACAGAATCAGTGCACTGGGAGGAACGCATGATCGAATACGTGGTTGGCCACGCGTTGCCCCTGGGCGATGCCTTCGGTCTTGTCGAAGGCCCAGTGGATGCCGAGATAGATCCGGCTCTGGCCATTTTCTTCCTCGGCCTCCGACAGTGACCTGAACCGCCGCGGCACCAGTGGGCGCACGTTGCCCTCGCGGTCGAGTGTCACGCCATTGAACTCGTCCGATACGAAGGTGTAGGCAATGTCGTCACGCCCATAGAAGCGACGCAGGATCTGGAATAACGCGCCGCCGAATCCTGCATGACCCGAAGGATAGGCGGGAAATGGCGGCGTGAAGTTGGGTCCGGTCAGATTGCTGGCCGGCGCACCCAGCGGCATGAACGTCGGGTCCGCGACGGTCGCAGCATTGCCATCTCCCGAGGACGACAACGCCTGGTTCGCATCGGCCTCGCGAATCCCGGTTACCGGCCGCCAGAACTCGTAGTAGTACTTCGACTCCCAAATGGCAATGCCGGCGTCGGCCATGGCGGTGTTCACCAACGCGAGCAGCCGCGTAAGCTCGACCACATCCGAGTTCATCTGAGCGGCAATTTGCGTTGCGATCTGGTTGTAGAGGCGCGGCGGCGCACACAGGCTCGGTGTGCCGTCATAAGCCCAGAAGATGCCGGTTTCGGTCTGATCGGCGGTGCGGCGGCTCGGTGTCACGATGCCGTCTCCGCCATACGCCTTGACCTCCGCGAAGGCGCGCGCATATTGAGCCGATCCGAGCGCGGGGGGTCGCGGCGCGCGAAACTGCGCACTGCGCTTCATCACGAAGGGTGTCACTTCGTCCCAGTAAGCCCCGAGCGCGATCGGTATCCGGCTCACCGGGTCCTGACGCCACTTTCCGGGATCGGGGCTGGTGACGAACTCAATGCCGACGCGAGGTTCGGCGCGCGCCGAGCCGTCCTCGGCGCGCAGGCGCAGGATCGCAGCGGCAGCACGTTGCCCAAGCGCGACGCCGAGTTCTTTCGACCGACGGTCGGTGATCGCGTGAAGATCCCCCGCGAGCTCATCGTCGAAGGCTACTTTCTGCGACGGAAACAAGACGATCAACGTGTCATGCGCCGCCTGTGCAATCGCGGCTTCCATCGACGTGTCGCGCGCCGCGGCGGGAAGCCCCGTATAGCTTCGATAGCGACTCGAAATTGCATTGACTGCGTCGAACATGCCGATGTGCACGATCGCCATGGCGCGACTCGCCCGCGCCGGACCCAGCTGCTCGCCGAAAACGCGCACTTCTCCATTCGCCACCGGCGTGTGATCGAGGCCGCTGGCGTCGATGGCGACGTCGTTCCAATGGCGCACCCTGCCCAGCGGCGTCGTATCGTGTCTGGCTCTCCTGCTGTCCGCGCGTTGCGCGTAGGGATTGTCGCGGTAGAGCGGTCCCAACGCGTCTTGCACGCCATTGCGAAACCCCTGCCCCTGCGCCCAGGCCGCCAGCGACGCTCCCAGGACCACCAACGCAATGGCGGCAGCGAAACGATTGCGGCGGGCTGCATCGAGCATCGCCATCTCCTTCGCGGTGCGCATAATGACAATGTCATTATTCTCCGTCGCCTCGATTTTGGCAATGAGGCATGCACACTGTCGGATGCCATCCTTTGCCCGACCACGGCCCGCGACGTCGTCGCTGGACTTCCCGCCAGCGTAAAATCCCGCCAGGAGATTTGTCGGGGACGAATCATGGTTCCCGCAGCAACTTCCCGAGAAGCATCCGGACACGCAGTTACCGTGAGGAGGACGTCATGCGAGCTCACATCGTCGGTTCGATATTCCTGTTGGCAGCGGCAACCAGCGCACCGGCCTGGGCGCAAATCGTAAAAATCACGCCTCTCGGCTCACATGCCGGCGAACTTTGTGCGCGCGACCGCGCGACGATCTTCGAAGACCCGACCGGCGTGCGCATCCTCTACGACGCCGGACAGTCGGTGCTGGGTGGCGAAGATCCGCGGCTCGGAAAAATCGACGTCGTCATTCTCAGCCACGCGCACGGCGATCACCTCGGTGATATGAAGCTGAAGGCGCTCGAAGGCGGCGCGTGCGACAACGTACCGGTGGTATCGGCGGCGCCGAATTCCACGACCGCAGAGATCGCTGCTGCCAAGAACTCCGCGGTGATCATGGTCGTGCCGCTGGCGAATTTCATCGGTCGCAAGATCGAGACGATCCGCGGCAAGCCGACGACGGCGTGTCCGCAGACCGGTGCCGACATCGTGGCGCCCTTGGCCGCGCCCTGCCTCGCTACCGTCCAGACGGGCGGGTCGCGCACGGTCAGGGAGTCGGCCGCATCGAAAGCCGTCGAAATCACGGCGGTGCCCGCCGCCCACGACAGCACCGTGCCGATCGCATTGCTAAACGAGGCGGAGCGAAAACACCTGGAGGCCGACAACGTCAGCCTCACGCTCGGACCGCCCAGCGGCTACGTCATCCGCTTCACCAATGGTCTCACCATCTATCTCACCGGCGACACCGGGATTCACGCCGAAATGCAGACAGTCGAGCGCGATTTCTACAAGGTGAACTTGATGGAGATCAACTACGGATCGAGTGCGCTCTCGCCGGAAGGGGCAGCGTATGTGGTCAACACGCTCGTGCAGCCCGCCTCAGTGATCGTCTCGCACGTGAACGAAGCCGCGACCACCGGCGGCAAGGTGCGCCCGACGTCGCGCACCGCGGCGTTCATTGCCCTGGTGAAGGGACGACCCGTCTATCCAGCGTTAAGTGGCAAGACGATGGAATTCGATGGCGCGGGGAAGTGCGTCGCTGGATGCTAGCGCGCTGATCACGGTCGGGCAGCGTCGAAGCAGCGGCGTTCACGCCTGCGACTGCGCCATCGTCAATCCAGTTTTGCGCCGGAACGTTTCACCACGTCCGCCCATTTGGTGCGTTCGCTCTGCAGAAACGTGGTGAACGCCGCGGGCCCCAGCACCCTCGGCTCGGCGCTCTGTTCCGCGAACCGCTGCACGACCTCGGGGTCGGCCATGACTCGTTCAAGTTCGACGGCCAGACGATCGGTGATGGCCTTAGGCGTTCCGGCCGGCGCCAACACGCCGAAGAACGCATAGACGTCGAATTCGGGCACCCCGCTCTCCAGCACGGTCGGCACATTCGGCAGCGCCGCCAGGCGCCGTGACGCGGTGGTGGCAAGCACGCGCAACTTGCCGCTCTGCACGTGTTGCATCACTTCGATGGGTGTCGCGAACATCATGTTGACCTGGCCACCGATGAGATCGGTGATCGCCGGGCCGCCGCCCTTGTACGGCACGTGCACGATATCCACCCTGGCGTTGAGCTTGAACAGTTCGCCCGCCAGGTGCGGCACCGATCCGCTGCCCGCCGAGCAGAACGTCAGCGTCCCCGGTTTGGCTCGGGCGAGCGCGACGAGTTCACCGACATTCTTTGCCGCGAGGGCATCGTTGACGACGAGGATGAACGGCGACACCGCCAGCAACGCGATGGGCGCGAATTCCTTGTCGGCGTCGTACGGCAAACCGGGATACAGCGCCTGCGTGATGACGAACGGGGTGGGCGCGAACAGCAGGGTATAGCCATCGGGCGCCGCCTTGGCGACCACGGCATTGCCGATCGTGGTGCCCGCACCCGGGCTTGTTCTCCACGACCACCGGTTGCCCGAGTCGATCGCCCAGCTTTTGCGCGACCAGGCGGCCGATGATGTCGGTGGCGCCTCCGGGCGCGAACGGAACAACGACCTTGATCGGCTTGCTCGGCCAGGGCTGTGCTTCAGCCGTCGTCGATCGTGCCCGCCGCCAGCATCGCGGCGAGCACGACCATGATCGCGCGGAATGCTCCGTGCGCCATGCGCATCTAGTGCGCGACGCCAGAACCCATCTCAAGACACGCGCGAATCGCGTATCGCGGGCAGGACGCCCTGCCCCTGGTCCTCCGAACCATCGAGCCGCTTTACGTCTCCGGTCAGTTCGCCGCCCTCCGCCACAATCAGCTTGCCGTAGCGAATCGTGCCCGACACGCGTCCTGTTCCATGGACGACCAGCCGCGTTCGCGCGGTCAGCTCGCCCGAGAACTCGCCGTGAATCTCGGCGATATCGATGATCGCGGTGCCGGTTAGCGTCCCCGGCTTGTCGATCTGCATCGACTTGCTGTGCACGGTTGCCTCCACCTGCCCCTCGATGATCAAGGCGTCGCAATTGGAAATTTCCACGCCCTTGAGTCGAATGTTGACGCCAACGCTGAGTTTGCTTCCAGCGTCCTCGGTCGCGGTCACCGGAGTGGCGACAGGTGCACTTGGCGTGGCTGTACGCGTAGGCGTCGGCGTCACTGCATCATGCAGCGATGGCACCGGCCCCGGTGCGCCAGCGCGGGTCGCGGGGGTCGCGGTGGACCTGCCATGCGTTTCTGGCGGATCGTACAGCGCGGGCTTGAGGGGGATCTTGCCGGGAGCCTTGAGATCGGCAGCCGAATCACGTCGATTGAAACTGAGCATGTTGTTTCCTTCCGGAAGGGTGTCACGAGCGATGACGATGTCATTATTCTCCCTGTGTACAAATTGCGCAATACAAAAATTGTCACCCGAATTCAGTCGCGAAGGTGACGATTGGATCGTCATCCCCGCGGAAGCGGGGACCCATTTTGACTTTGTGCGACGGCAACCTGGATTCCCGCGTCCGCGGGAATGACGGACTTAGGGCACGGTGCTCGAATGAGTTCGCGCCCACAGGTAACTCCGCTATGCCCTTCGCCAAACGGTCGCCAGCCACGGCTGTTGTTCTCGGGGCAGCCCGGTAGGACGATAGAACTGCCGCAACTCGGCAAAGCCAGCGGCGGTCATGAATGCCTGCCACGTCTCCAATCGGTGGTATGCCCCGTAGCGCCCGCGGCTCCAGCCTTCGTCGTCGTTGCCGTGCGGATTCGAACTGAACAGCACGCCGCCGGGCTTCAACGTGCGGTGGAGTTCGCCCAACACGCGCGGCAGTTCCTGCGTGGGCACATGGAACAGCGACGCATTGGCGAAGATGCCGTCGAAGCGCGCGTCGGGCAGGTCGAGCGCCAGAAAGTCCTGCTCCCAGACTTCACATCCACTTTGCTCGCGCGCCATCGCGGCGAACGGCGCCGCCGCCTCGAGGCCGATCGCAACGTGCCCGAGGTGGGTGAAGGTGATCAGGTCGCGTCCCGGTCCGCAGCCGAAGTCGAGCACGGCGAATGGCGGCGAGGCGGTGATGTTGCTCAACAACGCAGTGACATTCTCGCTTACGTCGTGGTTGCGCGTACCTTGCCAGAACGCCTCTGCACGCTGCACGTAACTGTCCAGCGTGCGCTTGGAAATGTCCTTGAGATCGCGTTTGGTGTGTCCGGGGTCGGTCATGACCTGTGCGCTGCGCAAGCTTCTACGGAAGTCGTTGGCGAATCAGTGGCGGTCAAGGCTCCGAGTATCCTTCGGCGTGCATGCGGAGACCAGGACGAATAGTACGTTGATCGCGCGGCGAAGGCGTCCCGATCGATGGACCATGCCCAGTACTATAATGGCCCCGCCACGCACGGCAACCGTTGCACCGACGATTGCATTGCGGCGACCCAACCGGAGTGACCCATGCGAATGACGCAGTTGAGGAGGAACGTTGCGCCTGCGATGGCAACCATCTCGTTCCTGATGCTTGCCGCCGGCCTGAACGGATGCGCGACCGCGCCGGCGGAAGATCCGCGCGCCGCGGCGGAACGCTACAACGCGGTGATCGCGAGCCCCGTGCGTACGGATCAGGACCGACGCACGGACGCCGCGCGGCATCCCGCGGAGTTCCTGCCGTTCACGCAGGTCAAGCCAGGCATGCAGGTGCTCGATGTATCGACCGGCGGGGGCTACACGACGCAGCTGCTCGCACTGGCGGTCGGACCCACGGGCAAGGTATGGGCGCAGGCCCAGCAGCCGGGCGCAGCGATCAACAAGCGTCTCGCCGATCAGCCGCAACCGAATATCGTCCTCGTGGCGCGCTCGTTCGAGGATCCCGTCCCCGACAATGCATCCAAGCTGGACCTTATCACCATCGTCCTCAACTACCATGACATCTCGTACCTGCCGATCGACCGGGCGAAAATGAATCAGCGCCTGTACGCCGCCCTGAAGCCGGGCGGACGTCTGGTCATCATCGATCATTCGGCGCGCCCTGGCACTGGCATCGCCGATGGCAAGACCCTGCATCGCATCGACGAAGCGGTCGTCATCGCCGAAGAGAAGCAGGCAGGCTTCGTGCTCGAAGCCGAAGGCAATTACCTGCGCAACCCAGCCGATACACGCGCCGAGTCGTCGAACGACCCCAAGGTTCCCACCGACAAGTTCGTGCTGCGCTTTGTCAAGCCATAACCCAACCGGCCCCCAATCGCCTCCACGCATATCGATGAATCCAACGACGCTCGCCGCCGGCATTGCGACCCAGTGGGACCAGGACATCGTCCCGCAGCTGACCAACTACATCCGCATCCCCGCCAAGTCGCCGCACTTCGATCCGCAATGGGCCGCGAACGGCCACATCGAGCGCGTCATTCGTCTGGCGGAAGCATGGGCGCAGAAGCAACCCGTCAAAGCCATGACGATCGAGATCGTGCGCCTGCCCGGCCGCACGCCGCTGCTCTATTTCGATGTACCCGCCACCAACGGCGGCGCGCGCACCGTACTGCTCTATGGTCACCTCGACAAGCAGCCGGAGATGGTCGGTTGGCGCGAAGGCTACGGCCCGTGGGACCCGCTCTACGAGAACGGAAAATTGTACGGGCGCGGCGGCGCGGACGACGGCTATGCAATATTCGCGGCACTGTCCGCCATCGGCGCGCTGCAGGCCCAGGGCGTCGCACACTCGCGTTGCGTCGGCATGATCGAAACCTGCGAGGAGTCCGGCAGCTACGATCTACCGGCGTATCTCGATGCGCTCGCGCCGCGCATGGGCCAGGTCGATTTCGTGATCGGGCTCGATTCGGGCTGCGGCGACTACGATCGGCTGTGGGCGACGACATCGCTGCGCGGTCTGGCCGGTGGCACCCTCACCGTCGAAGTGCTCACCGAGGGCGTGCACTCCGGCGATGCCAGCGGCATCGTGCCGTCCTCATTTCGCATCGTGCGCAAGCTGCTGGACCGCCTCGAGGACGCGACGACCGGCCGCGTGCTGCCTGACGCATTTCACGCACCGATTCCGTTGGAGCGCATTGATCAGGCCAAACTCGCCGCACAGATCCTCGGCGCGACCGTGATCGACAAATATCCGTTCAAGGATGCGATGCAACCGATGGTATCGGACCGCGCCGAGGCGTTGCTCAACCGCACGTGGCGCCCCGCATTGTCGATTACCGGCGCGGACGGCATGCCGTCGATCGCGAATGCTGGCAATGTGCTGCGGCCGCAAACGTCGCTGAAACTGTCGCTGCGCCTGCCGCCAACCATCGACGGCGAGCAGGCATCGCACGCGCTCAAGCGATTGCTCGTAACGGACCCGCCGTATGGCGCCACGGTGTGCCTCGCCGATGAACGCGGCACGACGGGCTGGAACGCGCCACCCACGGCAGCATGGCTCAATCAGGCCATCGATGCCGCGTCGTCACACTTCTACGACAAACCTTCGGCCGCCATGGGCGAAGGCGGGACGATTCCGTTCATGGCGATGCTCGGCAAGCATTTTCCCGAAGCGCAATTCCTGATCACGGGCGTGCTGGGCCCACACGCCAATGCGCACGGCCCCAACGAATTTCTGCACGTGCCCTACGCGAAGAAGCTCACCGCGTGCGTGGCGTTCGTGCTCGCCGCGCACAAGTGACCGCATAGGGCGCTCACTCCAATCCACCTGGAACGGTGATGGCGGTGGTCGGGTATACTCCGCAAGGTGTTGTTTGCCGGCGCGTCGGGCTTGTGTTCCGGTGTGTCCGCCGCCATATTCTGGCCACAAGCCATGGAGGAATTCAATGAAACCCACCAGGATCCTGCCGCTCGCCGCTGTTGCCGTTCTGTCGCTCACCTTGATCGGGGTGGCTGACGCCCGACGCATGGGTGGTGGCGGCAGCCTAGGCGCACAGCGCAGCGTGACCCCGCAAAAGGCCGCGCCGGCGGCGCCCGCGGGCAACGCAGCGACTCAGCCGACACCCGCGCAGCCTGGCGCGCCGGCATCAGCGACGGCACCCAAGGCCGCGCCCGCAGCCCCGGCCCCCGCACCGTCGGGTATGTCGCGCTGGCTCGGGCCGATTGCAGGCATTGCCGCCGGGCTGGGTCTCGCCGCGTTGATGTCGCATCTGGGCCTGTCCGAAGGCTTCGGTACCCTCCTGCTGATAGGGCTGGTCATCTTCGGCGCGATTTTCGCGTTGCGGATGTTCCTTGGCCGGCGACAAACGGCGACCGCGCCAATGCAATATTCCGGCACGGGCGCAAGCGCGGGCAGCACTTCGCCATCGGCGTTCACGCCATCTTCGGCCCCCGCGCCAAGCTGGCGGCTCCCTCCGACCACGAATCTTGCCGAGCAGGCCTCTGCTGCTCCCGCACCGGAAGCGCCGGAATTTGGCGTGACGCGCAAGGCGCTGCCGCAGGGTTTTGACGCCGCTGCGTTCGCCAAGGAAGCCAAGCGCCAGTACATCGAAATCCAGCGCTCCTACGACAGCGGGGACCGTACCGCGCTGTCGAGCGTGATGACGGCGGACATGGCGAATGAAATCGGCCACGAACTCGACAATCGCGGCATGCATCATCCGACCGAGATCGTCACCCTCGACGCCGATGTACTCGACGTATCTACCGAAGACGGCAAGTATTGGGTGAGCGTGCGGTTCACGGGCCTCGTGAAAGAAGACGGCGAACCGCTGCCGCATTCGATCGACGAAGTGTGGAATCTGACCAAGCCGGTCAAGGGTGGGTCGGGCTGGTTGCTCGCGGGGATATCGCAGTTGGCGTAACCGCCTGCGCTGCGCGCGAACAATTGCTCGCAGGCAGTGCAAGTTCGTCGTCCCCGCGAAAGCATGCCCTCGAGTGTATTAATCGGGGGCGGGGACGCAATGTCTCAATGGATTCCCGCTTGCGCGGGAATGACGATCAAATACCGCGGAGCCCGTTTCGTCAGCCTGCGACCGTGTTCTCGATGCGGCGATCGGGAATGAACCACATCGCCGCGACCAGCACATAGAGCCCGCAGGAGATCCAGGGATTCACGAAAGCCAGCACAATCGCGACGGCATAGATGACGACCGACGCGATACCCTTGTAGTCGTTGCCCATCGCCCTCGCAAGCGCCGAGTCCGGCCCATGGTGCGCGATCAGCGTGCGTTCCAGAATGTAGTAAGCCATGCCGGCCATGAACAGGATCACGCCGTAGAGCGCGACCGGCAATGCGTCGAAGTGATTCTCATTGACCCAGCCGGTCACGAATGGAATCAGCGACAGCCAGAACAGCAGGTGAAGGTTCGCCCACAGCGCCCGGCCGTTGACGCGCTGGACCGCATGCATCATGTGGTGGTGGTTGTTCCAATAGATGCCGACATAGATGAAACTCAGGACATAACTCAGGAATATCGGAATGAGCGGGATGAGCGCCGACAGATCGGTGCCGTGCGGCGCCTTCAGTTCGAGCACCATGATGGTGATGATGACCGCGATAACGCCATCGCTGAATGCTTCGAATCGTCCTTTGCCCATGCATGTTCTCCTCGGTCGGAATGGTGCGTGTCGCGTGCCGATATTCTACGTTTAACGCCCGCGGCGCTGCGCGCGAATGAATTCACGCCTACAATGCACGGCGTTGCCGGACCACCCCGCCAAGTGAACCATTGAAGACTCCCAAGCGACTCGAAGCACTCGTCCACGAAGGCTACATCGATGAGGTGGTGCGCCAGCTCATGAGCGGCAAGGAAGCCACGGTGTACGTGGTCCGCTGCGGCAACGACATGCGTTGCGCGAAGGTCTACAAGGACGCCAACAAGCGCAATTTTCGCCAGGCGTCCTTGTACACGGAGTCACGCAAGACCAAGAGCACACGCGCGACGCGCGCCATGGCCAAACGCACGAAGTTCGGCCGCGAGGCGCAGGAAGCCGCGTGGCAAAGCGTCGAGGTCGACGCCTTGTATCGACTGTCCGCCGCAGGTGTACGTGTTCCCCGCCCCCATGGTTTCTACCAGGGCGTGGTGCTGATGGAACTGCTGACCGATGCCGACGGCCACGCCGCGCCGCGGCTGAACGATCTCGTGCTTACCGAGGCCCAGGCGCTCGAATATCACGGCATGCTCATTGCCCAGATCGTGCGCATGCTCTGCGCCGGCGTCATCCACGCCGACCTGTCCGAGTACAACGTGCTGGTCGACAGCACCGGGCCCGTGATCATCGACCTGCCGCAGGCGGTCAACGCCGCCGGCAACAACAACGCCGCGATGATGCTGAAGCGCGACGTCAACAACATCACCCACTACTTCAGCCGCTTTGCACCAGCGCTGGCCTCGACCCGATACGCCAACGAGATCTGGGCACTCTACGAAAGCGGCAAGCTGACCGAAGACACCTTGCTCACCGGTCGCCACGAAGAAAGCACCCGCACCGCGGATGTTGGCAGCGTACTGCAGGAAATCGACTCGGTGCGGCTGGAGCACGAAGCACGCGAGCGATACAAGGAACTGCTCAAGGAGTGACGGCAGCGGATAGTCGTACCGCTGATCAAGCAAGGTGGGTCACGTCTGCCGTCTGCCGACGCCATGCAGCAGGACTACTGCGGAGTCGACTGTGGCGTCGCCGGATCGCTTGCGGGCAAGCGGCCACCGCGATGGCCGCTTGCGGGTCGTCGTACCTGGCCAATCCAGATCACCGCCACCACCGTGATCGCTGCCGCGACCCAGCCGTTGGCACCATAGCCAAGAATTTCTCCGCTTCGACCGCTGCTGAGCAGCATCCCGCCCAGCCATGCGCCGAGCCCGGTGCCCAACGACTGCACGGCCGAATTCACGCTCAGAAAGGCACCACGCTCCGCGGGTTTCGGTACGGTCGACACCAGCGCCTGGAGCGGAATGAAACGCCCGGACATCGCTATCATCAGCAACGGGAACAGCATGATTATCGCCAGGAGTGACAGCGCCGGAAGGTGCGTCACGAACATCAATGGCACGATCGAGAACACCGCGATCGCCCGAAATACCCGCACTGCCCCAAACCGGTCGGACGACCTGCCGATGATGCGCGCGGTGAAAAACGTCGCGACACCGCCTGCCATGTAGACCCAGGACAATTGCGCGGGCAACACGCCGTGATTGGCGACCAGTACCGGCGCCATGAACGGAATCACGACCATGCTGGCGCCCGCCACCATGCCGGTCAGCAGGAACGCACGCACAAAGGGTGGGTGCAGCAGCAAAGCAAGGAGGTTGGGGAGCACCCGCAGGAGCGGTGGTGCCTGCTTGTGCAAATGGCCGACTAGCGTCGGTACCACCCGCAGCCCCGCAATACAGATCAACGCGGAGAGCGCAGCGAGCAGGTAGAACGGCGACTCCCAGCCGAAGCGCGCGCCCAGCAGGATGCCCATCGGCACCCCGAACACCGCCGCCAGCGAGAACGAGGTCATGACGATGCCGGTGGCCGCGCCGCGCCGCGACTGCGGAATCACGTCGCTGACCACCGCCATCACGATCGAGCCCAGCACACCCGCGGTAAGCCCGGCGAACGCGCGCGCCGCCTGCAGCATCAGAAAACTTCCCGCAAGCGCACACGCAAGATTGGACAACGCAAAGAGCACAAAGACGACCAGCAGCAGCTTCTTGCGATCGAAACGGTCGATATAAGTGGCGGCGAACAGGCCCGAAAGGCCGGCGCACCATGCGTACGCGGAGACCGCCGTGGCAAAGGCCGGCGGTCCGATGACGAACGCGCTCATGATCTGCGGTCCGAGCGGCATCATGATCATGAAGTCCATGATGATCGTGAACTGCGTCAGCGCTAGCAGCCACAGCAATGCCCGTTCACGCTCCCGCGGTAGCGCGGTGAGCGCGCCGTCAGCGTGACCGGTCGGGCTCATCACCCGATCTTCTGCACGTCGTCAGCCGCGCGCTCGAGTATGGCCTGGATCTGCTGCAGTTGTTCGTCGTTCAGCGTTTCGCCGCGCACGCGCGACACCACCGTGGCCTTGAGCGCGTGCAGCGAATGCTTGATATCGCGACCGCAGTGCGGACCGCGTTCGCGTCCGGAACGCGACATGCGCGCGAAAATGGCTTTGACGAAACCGCGATTCTCGTCCAGAAACGCCTGGCCTTCCGGCGTGATCGTGTGCAGTTTCTTGTTGCTGTCCTGCGTGACCACGACATGGCCGAGATCCTCGAGCATCGCCAGCAGCGGATAGATCACGCCCGGACTCGGCGCGTAGCCACCGCCGGTGCGCTGTTCGATGTCCTTGATGATCTCGTAGCCATGCCGGGGCTGCTCGGCGATCAATTGCAGCACGATGTAACGCAACGCGCCGGCTTCGAACATCTTGGGACCGCGGCTGCCGAAGTCGCGGCCATGGTGATGGCCGAGGCGCATATGTAACCGATGATGGGAGTGGAATCCGAACATGAAAGTCCTATAAGATATGACGTAATACGATATATCTTATCATGCCTTTCCACCCCAGACAAGCACCTATCGCGACGTAAGCTCAAATGCGTCGGCGAGCAGCTGGTACGAGCGCTGCCGCGCCGCCGGATCGAACGTCCACGTGACGATGACGAGTTCATCGAGCGCGAGCCGCTGCGCTTCGTCGCGCAGGCGCTGCGCGACGTGCTCGCCCGTGCCCACAAACGCCTTGCTCCGCAGCCTGTCGATGCGCTCCAGGTCGGCCGGCGCGTAATCGTGTTGCGCCGCTTCTTCCGGCGACACCAGCGGCTGCCGAATGCCCTTTTCGAATCCTACCCGCCAGTACTCGCGCGATTTGAGCAGCCGCCATGCTTCCTCGTCCGTGTCCGCCGCCAGCGCCCAGATGCAAATCGTGGCCTTGGGATGCGGACATTGCGGACTCGGACGAAAGTTCTCGCGATACAAACGCAATGCATCCTCGCAACCTTTGCCGTCGCTGAAGAAGTAGGCGTACGCATACGGCAATCCGAAATGCGCGGCGAGTTGCGCACCGTAATCGGAACTGCCCAGGATCCACATCTCGGGGGCGGTCGGGCCTCGCGGATGCGCGATGATGCGGGCAAAGGGGTGATCGTCTTCCAACGGCGCCCCCGACACCCAGTGCATCAGGTCGAGCACCTGGCGCGGGAACTGCTCGGAGGCCCGTTCATCGGGATTGAGCGCGAGCGCGGTGATGCGGTCGGAGCCCGGCGCGCGGCCGACGCCCAGGTCGATGCGGCCGGGCGCGATGCCCTCGAGTACGCGGAATTGCTCGGCGACCTTGAGTGCCGAGTAGTGCGGCAGCATGACGCCCGCGCTGCCGACGCGAATGCGCGTCGTGGTCGCCGCGATCGCCGCCATCAGCACTTCCGGCGCAGTCCCGACGATGCTGCCGCTGTTGTGATGTTCCGAGACCCAATAGCGGTGATAGCCCAGCGTGTCGCACAATCGCGCAAGGGCCAGCGTTTCGCGAATGGCGTCGCCCTCAGGGCGGCCCTTCGCTGCCGTGGATTGATCGAGTACGGAAAGTTTCATGGTGCGACCGGCGTCTGGCCGTGGTGAATCGTGCGCATGCGCAAGGACATCTTTAGTCGGTATCGCGTTGCCGGTCAACCCGCATTCGTGACGCCATCGGGTTCGATTAGAATGGCGCTCGCGGCGCGAGTTCCACAACAGACGCACGCACCAATGCATCAAGGGAGGAATTCGCGTGGCTGCATCTACTTCCGCGCCGTTTCGCGGCATTTTTCCGATCGCACCGACGCCGTTCAATGACGCCGGCGACGTCGACATCGAAGGCCAGCGTCGCGTCCTCGACTGCATGATCGATCAGGGCGTCGACGGTATCTGCATCCTCGCCAACTATTCCGAGCAATTCCTGTTGACCGACGACGAGCGCAACACGCTGGTCGATCTGTGCCTCGCGCATGTCAATGCCCGCGTCCCGGTGATCGTGACGACCAGTCACTACAGCACGCAAATCGCCGTGGCCCGCGCACGCAAGGCTGCAAAGGCAGGCGCCGCGATGCTGATGATGATGCCGCCGTACCACGGCGCCACGCTGCGCGCTGACGAAAAAGGCATGTTCGAACATTTTGCCGCAGTGGCAGACGCCGCGCGCATACCGATCATGGTGCAGGATGCCCCACTTTCCGGCGTCAACATGTCGGTGCCGTTCCTGGTGCGGTTGGCGCGGGAGATACCGCTGGTGTGTTATCTCAAAGTCGAGGTACCCAATGCGGCAGCCAAATTGCGCAGCCTGATCGAAGCCGGCGGCAGCGCCATCGTCGGCCCTTTCGACGGCGAGGAATCGATCACGTTGATGGCCGACCTCGACGCGGGCGCGACCGGGACGATGCCGAGCGCGACTGCTGCCGGATCTGATCAAACCGGTGCTGGAACAGTTTCGCGCGGGCAAGCGCAAGGAAGCTGCGGCGACGTACGCGCGCATCCTTCCGCTGATCAACTACGAGAATCGCCAGTGCGGCCTGCGCGCCTGCAAGACCGTGATGGCGGCCGGCGGCGTCATCAAGAGCGACATGGTGCGGCATCCGCTGGAGCGGTTGCATCCAGCCACGCGCGCCGGCCTGCTCGAACTTGCGGCCGAACTCAATCCGCTTGCACTGCGTTGGGGGAACTAGGCAGTGCACGACAAGTCGATGCACGAGCGAAGCGTCGTCCAGTAGCCTCCGTTCAATGCCCCGCAAGTGGTAATCATTTAGCCTCGCCGCCATTATGGGGATCGCGAATCTTCAACGCTCGTCTGGGCGGCCTATCCTCGCAACTGAACAACCACCGTAGGGCAGCACCGACATGTCCAGTGAGCCTGCGACCGCCTTCCGCAACGCTAGCCGCGTCCGAGCCCGTGACGCAGGGCGGCAATACCGACACCGCGCAGGTGAGCCGCTACGTCGCGCGGATCCTCCAGCAGCATCTGGTCGAAGACGCGAACGGACGTTTCTGGACGGCCCAAGGCAGCGCCGTGCTCGTCGACATCACCGGTTTCACCAAGTTGTCGGAACGTCTTGCGCGCAAGGGCCGGGAGGGAGCGGAACAGATCACCGAAGCAATCGGAAACAGTTTCGAGTCGATCCTGCAAGTCGCCTACGACAACGGTGGCAGCCTGCTCAAGTTCGGCGGCGACGCGTTGCTGCTCTGGTTCGCGACTGATGGCCACGTCGAGCGCGCCTGCCGCGCAACGCTGGAGATGCGCCGGGCGCTGCGCGATGTCGGCCGCATCGAAGTTCCGGTGCGCGAAGGTCACGTTGCGAATGTCGCAGGGCGTGCACGGCGGCGAGTTCCATTTTTTTGCGGTCGGCACGTCGCACATCGAGTTGCTGCCGTCGGGGCCCGGGTGGAGCCGCCTCGTTGCGATGGAGCAGGCGGCCAACGCGGGCGAGATACTGCTGAGTACCGACATCCGCGACGATGCTGCCCGCTCGCTGCCTCGGAGAAACCAAAGGGACCCGGCGTGCTTCTTCAGCGCGCGCCACCGGGCCATACCGAAAAACTGCCGCTGCGACCCCGTCCCGCGATGTCGTACGAGACCGTCGCGCGGTGCCTGTCGCCGCGCAATCCGCGCGCACGTGCTGGGTGGCGGCGGCATGTCGGAACATCGTGCCGTGACGATTGCGTTCATCCGCTTCGAGGGATCGGACGCGCTGATCGAGCGCAGTGGCCCGGATGCCGCAGCCGAGGCGTTGCAGCGCCTTGTGAGCGTCGTCGAGGCTGCCGCCGAAGAACAGGAAGTCACCTTCCTCGGGTCCGACGTCGACGCCGATGGCGGCAAGCTGATCCTGACCGCGGGTGCGCCGAGGATTACCGGCGACGACGAGGAGCACATGCTGCTCGCGTTGCGCAGGATCGTCGAGACCGATCTCCCGCTGCCCATCCGGATCGGCGTCCATCGCGGCTCGGTTTTCGCGGGCGACATCGGCCCTTTCTATCGGCGCACGTATACCGTGATGGGCGACGCCGTGAATCTCACTGCACGGCTGATGGCGGCGGCCGAGCCGGGCCACATTTACGCAACGGCGCCGGTGCTCGACCACTCGGACACGGTGTTCGAAACGACTGACCTGGCGCCGATTGCCGTCAAGGGCAAGGCGCAGCCGGTGCAGGCGTGGTCGATGGGCCGCGCCAAGGGTTCGCGTTCGCGCCAAGTGTTGCTCAAGCGATTGCCGCTGATCGGTCGCGACGCCGAACTCGCGGTGGCTCGCGAGGCGCTCGCGGCGGCACGCACGGGAACAGGACGGTTGATCGAGGTCGTCGGCGAGGCCGGCGCTGGGCAAGACGCGCATCCTGCAGGAGCTGGAGGAGGACGCGACGGGGCTGCGCGTGCAGCACGCCGTGTGCGAGGCCTACAGTGCATCGACGCCGTACGCGGTCTGGACCGAACTCCTGCGCGAGTTCATGGACTTTACCCGGGATGATCCCGACACGGTCGTCGAACAGCGCTTGCGCGACGCGCTGGCGGTGCGAGCCCCCGACCTCGCACCGTGGCTGCCGCTGATCGCCATCGCATTCGGACTGGAAGTTGCGCCAACCCCCGAAGTCGAAATGCTGGCCGAGAACAATCGCCGGCCGAAATTGCACGAAGTCGTCGGGCGGTTCCTCGCTGCCTTGATGACCGATCCGACGCTGATCCAGATCGAGAACGCGCAGCACATGGACCGAGCCTCCGCGGAGTTGCTCACGTACCTGTGCGAACAGCTGAGCGGCCGACCTTGGTTGTTTGCCGTTGCGCGGCGTGAGGCCGGGTCGCATTTCACGGCACCCGAGATGCCTGCGGTCGCTCGCCTCAAGCTGGAACCGCTTGCCGCAAGCGATGCGTTCCGGCTGACGCAGCTTGCCACTGCGGATGATCCGTTGCCGAGGCACGTGCTGGAGGTCGTCGCGCAGCGGTCGGGAGGCAACCCGCAGTTCCTGCGCGACCTGCTGCGCGCTGCAATCGAGTCCGGCGGCACCGACAGGCTTGCCCGACTCCGCCGAAGCCGCTGCGATGGCGCGCATCGACGCCCTGGCTCCCGAGGACCGAACGCTGGTCCGGCGTGCCGCCATGTTCGGACTGACCTTCCACCCTCGCATGCTGTCCTGGTTCGCCGATGACGGCGACAGTCCGCCGCCGGGGCAAGCCGTGTGGGAAAGGCTGCACGAACTCTTCGACGTGGAACCCGACGGTTACATGCGCTTTCGTCGCTCGTTGCTGCGCGATGCGGCGTACGAGGGCCTGCCCTACAAGCTGCGCCGGCAACTCCATGGCACGGTGGCTGCGCGCATCGAGGAGGAAATGGACCAGCCTGAGGAAGCGGCCGACATCCTTTCGCTGCATTATCTTGTCGCTGGCGAGTATCCGTCCGGCGTGGCGATATGCGACCGCGGCCGCCAAGCGTGCCGCGGGCGTGTTCGCCTACGTCGAAGCTGCCCGTCTTTATCAACGCGCTGTCGAAGCAGGACGTCGCGTGGACGACGTTCTGCCCGCCGAACTGCGCAACACCTACGAAGCCTTGGGCGACTCGTGGTATCGCGCGAGCCAGTTCGACAGTGCGGCGATTGCATTCCAGCAGGCGCGGCGAATGAATGTCGACGACGACCCTCTGGCCGATGCGCGCCTGCTTCTGAAGCGGTGTCAATTGGAGGAGAAGCTCGGACAGTATTCGAAGGCTTTGCGCTGGGGATCGCGCGCACGAACCGCCATTGCGGGCGCGTCAGGCGCCGCGGCACTGCGACAAGCGGCACAAATCAATGCCTACTACTCCACGGTGCTGCAACTCGCCGGCAAGAGCGACGATGCCATTCGCTGGGCGGAACGGACGGTAATCGAGGCGAAGGCGGCCGGCGACGTGGACGCCTTGGGGACTGCCTATATCGTGCTCGGTTTGGCGCGCGGTGCTCGAGGGGAGCCGGGCGCCGAGCAGCATTGGCGCGATGCGCTGGAAGCCTTTCAACGTGCCGGGAACCTGGTCCGGCAGCCGGCACTGCTGATCAATATCGGGCTCGCATGCCAGTGGGATGGCCGGTGGGACGAGGCCCTCGAGTACTACGAGCGAGGCCGCGACGAGAACATCAAGATTGGCAACAACGTGAACGCGGCGATCGCCCGTCTCAACATCGCCGAGATCCTCATCGACCGAGGCGAATGGTCGAATGCGGAGACGCTCCTTAAGGAGACGCTGCCGTTCTGGAAGGCCGCGAAGTACCAGTATTTCCTGGCAGGGTGCTTCGTGATGCTCGGACGATTGTGGCTCGGCTCCGGGAAAATCGACGAGGCGGCGGCGACACTGCAGGACGCGAAGGCCAAGTTCCTGCAGGTTGGCGCGGCCGGGGAGGTCGCCGTTGTGGATGCGCGAATCGCCGAGTGCTGCGTGCATCAGGGCAAGGCGGACCAGGCACTTGAGATGGTGCAACCGATGCTGGACCGTGCGCCGTCGTCGAAACCCATCGCGAAGCTCGTGCCGCAGCTCCAGCGCATCCGCGCACTCGCGTTCATGTCGGTCGGCAAACTCCGCGAAGCGCGCGCTGCCGCCGAGGCCGGTCTTTCCGTGGCGCGGGCGCGCAACGAGGCCTTCGAAACGGCTCTGACGCTGCGGGTACTCGTCGAGATTGACCGCGCTTCAGGCGTTCCACCATCGGACGTGCTGTCGCAAGAAAGCGAGGCGCTGCTAGCAAAGTTCAAAGTCAGCGAACCGCCGCGATTGCCAACGATCCGCCAAACGGCCTAGCGTTTCCAACGAAGAAAATGCAAAGCGGCCACCAAGGGCCGCTTTGCTTTTGCTGCAGGTGTCTCGTCTATTCCCAGGCGCCGAATCCGTCGCCGAAGTCGAATAGGTCCGTGACCTGGAAGTAGCTGTCCACTCCATTCCCGGCATCGTAAGCCTGGAGCCCGTAGACCGACCAGCACATGTGGACTGCTTTGGTGTAATAGGGACTGGTGCTGCGGGTGTCGATCGGCAACGGAGTGCTCAGGAAATGGTTGTCGTCCGCCGCATCGTTAGGATTACCTTCTCTCGGGTTATGCGTCACGTCAGCGGTTCCCGCCCGCCCGCGGAGGAGATCAAGCGTCAGGCCATTGTTCACCTTGGCATCGATCCGCTCGCCATCCAGGTAGAGCGGGAACGTCACGCCTGCAGCTGCTGGCAAAGCCTTCCACCCGTTCACCGGTTGCGGGTTGCTCCTGTCGAGCGTGTACGTCGTTACACCTGCCGCCAGTTGCGAGTTGAGCCTCCCGTACGGCTTGGGAAAGTCGGGAGTCAGGCACTTGAGCGCGTCGAGCTTGTTGACTGGAGTTCCGGCGCTGTCGAACTCCCAGGCGACCTTCGGCGGGGTGAATACTGGGGTACCCGTCTTCACCCTCGAATTCACCTGGTACAAGAACGCCGCGCTCGGCTGCGACGACGTATCCCATTTGTTGGTCAACGACTGGTCGTCAACGAGCACTTTATTCGAGAACTGGAAGGGGACGGAGACACACGGGTCGCCCTTGGCGTTCCACTCTCCCCGCGTGACGAGTACGTAGCCAGGGTCGTTCGGACCCAAACCCGGGCTCAAAGGGGGATTCGTATATTGTAACGGGATCTGCGCTGCGCACGCGACCACTTCCTGCTGCGTGAAGGCCGCGATGCCGAAAGTACCTGTCGGGCCAGCCGAAGCTCCCAACGCGGCTGCCGAGAGCGTGCAGCCCTGCGCCGCCGTGGTGATCTTGGCGCTGAAGGTAGCCAGGCCATTCGAATCGGTTGTGGCCGTTCCACCGGTCAATCCGCTACAACTGCTGGAAAGGGTCACCGTGACACCGGATGCGGGCGAACTGTCGAGCAAGAGCTTCGCTTGCACCGGGGAGCCAGGCGGCTGGTTGAAGGACGTGTTCGTAATGACGGCGCCTTGCAACGCGTTGTTGGGTCCAGTCACGAACGACAACGCAGGAGTGCTGACTTTAAAGACGGGGGAAGACGCAGCGCTCGGGTATCCCGTCGCATTTGCCGTCAGCGTGCATCCTGACGCGCCGGTGCTGCTGGCGAGTGAACTGAAGGTCGCCACACCGCCAACCGTCGTCGCGGAATTGGAGCTACCAAGAGTGAGCGCACCGGTCGTGCACGAGCTGGCGAGCGTCACCGAAGTACCGTTCGCGGGAGGGGGCGTCAACGCGACTTTCACAGGGCTACCCGCGGGGCTGTTGTACGGCGTGTCCGTGATGACGGCGTTGCGAACCGCATTGTTTGGTTGCGTTTGGAAGCTCATGCAACCCGCGACGATCGGAGTCGTGGGATTGAGCGGCGTGCCCACGTTGGTGTACGTCGCCCCCGACAAGCTGCCGCCGCTGTAAACCGTTGCGCCCCACACATCCGATTGCGTCGTCGCTCCACAAGTGGTGCCGACAAACGATGGGCTGATCTTCACATGCACCGTCATCGTGCAACCCTGCTGCGGACTGACCGGCGGGATCCCCTGCACACCGATCACCGACACACCGTTCGCAGTGGGCGCGGGCGAAATAACAGTCCGCGGGCCGGCAGTTTGGACGCCTGCACATACTGGGAGGTCCGCCCCTGTAATCAGTAACTGCGGCGGCGCCGTGAGCTTGAACGAGGGGAAATTCGAATTGCCGTCGATGGGGGTCGCATTGAAGACGTTGACCACCAAATCCAGCGTAGTGGGCACGGTGCCCGTGACCGAATAACTGAAGTTTTTGGCCGCGTTGCCCGGCAGCGCGAACCCCGCGAGCATCAACACCATCAGGAATCCGAATGTCTTGCGCAAGTTAATCATGGTGCACCCCCCAGTTCGAAATTCAATAGTCGCGATAATGAAACAGACGCCGCGTCTGTCGGATAGCGCACACTCGCTAATATGCACTGTCGTTCATATGTACAATCGTCGAATAGTAGTCCTTGCGGACCAAATGCAAACTAATTTGTCTATGAATATTCCTGTGACGTGAATATTCCGATTCCATTGTCATAACGGGTCGCAGGCACCGACATGCAGGGAAATCAGTATCGCGAATGCGACTGGATATCATGCGCATCGAAGTCGCTCACGAGCTCTGCGATGAGCTGTCAATGTGCTACACAAATGCGGAGCGGCATGGGTAGCGCCGTTGCCGCGTGCAACGATTGGGCGCGACAGCATACGCGAAGAAGTCACCCCTGCCACACGCCGTAGCCCTCCTCGCGCAGTGCGATGGCAAGTTCCACTTCCATCTCCTGCGCACCGGCGTAAGGCATCGGGTTGTAGGCTTCATAAAGGGCCGGAAGCAGCCGCAATCCGTACAGCCGCACGAACTTGTTGGACTTGATCCCCGCCTTGTGCTTGTCGAAGCGCTCGTCGGGCGAGAGGCCGGTCATGCCGACATACACGCATGGACGGCGGTGCATGTAGTCGGGATTGGCGCGCAGAAAGCGCGGCTCACGCAGCACGTCGATCGCGAACTCGACGACGTAGACGTGGTGATGGAACGCGCGGGTGCGGCGGGCCACGAAAGTATTTTGCCCGACGGACCGGATGGTCAGCGCGAACGCATTCGCGCGGTCAACGTCACGTCGAGCGATTGAACCACAACAACGACAGCAGCATCGCCGCCAGCAACAGAGCGGTCGCGACGGCGGCGAAGATGAAACTGATCTCGGTGTCTTTTTTCTCCAGGACCAGTTTCGTCGTCAGCCCCTGGTAGACCTTGCGCAGGTCCGCGGAGGTCCCGGCGTAGAAATACTCTCCGCGCGTGATGTCGGCGACGGCCTTCAGCGTTTCCTCGTCGAGGCGAACATACGCCGACCAGCCTTCGAAGCCGATCGAGCCGCCCTCGGCCGTGCCGAAGCCGACGGTGAAGATGCGCACGCCGTGGTCGGCGGCCATCCGCGCGGCATCCAGCGGATCGGGGCCCGTGGTGCGCCGGCCATCGCTCAGCAGAATGATCACGCCCGACGTATAGGATCCGGGCTCGACAGGCTTGACTTCTTTCTTCACCGGCTTGGGTTTGTTGTCCAGGCTGCTCCCTTGCTGATTGCTGCGCGACCACGCTCCCTTGAACAGCAGCGATTCGAGATCGATGCCTTCGTCGGGGAACAGCGTCTGCAGGGCAACGTAGATGGCGCTGCCCGTGGCCGTGCCGCGCTGCAGCTGGAACCGATCGATGGCAGCGAGCAGGTCTTCCTTGCTCTGTGTCGGCGGCTGCACCAGCGACGCCGTCCCACCGAACGATACGATGCCGATGCGCGCGTCCATGGGGTGTTCTTCGACGAACTGCCTGGCCGCAAGTTGCGCTGCCGTGATGCGGTTGGGGTCGACGTCCTTGGCACCCATGCTGAGCGAAACGTCCATCACCATGACGATCGTCTGCCGCTGCGATGGCAAGGTGATGACCGCATTGGGACCGGCCATCGCAACGATGAGCGCGATCACCGCCAGCAAGAACAGCAGCGGCGGCACGTGTCGCCGGAAGCGTTGGGCCGGTCCGATGGCTTCCTTGATGACGCCGAGGCTGGCATAGCGAAGTGCGCGCTTTTTCCTCCGGCGCAGCAACGCGACGTAAGTGGCGACCAGCAGCGGAACTGCCAGCAGCAACCACAGCATTAGGGGCCAGACGAACTTCATGGCAGACCGATTTTACCCCGACTTGGGCCATCTGCCGAAGTGTCGGCAGTGTCGCCTCGGAAAAGCGTTGCATCCTGCGTTGTCGCCCCCATCTGCATGCACGTGCCAGCAAGCGTCGTGCGGTCAAGATTCGCCCAAGGTATGCTTGCATCGTCGGCACGTATACGCCGCAACCGAACCCCAGGGAGCTACTACCGTGCGCACATTCCACACATCGCGCCCCGCAACCTTACTGACCGCCGCGATGCTCGTCCTCGGCGGAGCGTTGGCGTCGTCTGCCGCAAGCGCCGATTCCGTCAGCGGCACGGTGTCCTATCAGAGCAAAGCCGGACCCATCACCGTGAACGTCAAGAACGTGTACATGGTCAAAGGTCCGGATGCCATGGCCGGGAAAAGCATCCGCCGGTTGATCTTCACGTCGGCCGACCTCGGCGCCAAGATCAAGGCGTGCGCCAACATGTCGTGTTCCGACAACGACCTGCGCGAAGGCCTCGAAGTCAATCTCGACACGGGACCGCGGCTGACCTACTGGTTCGTCGGCAACGATCAGCGCGTCCAGTATTCGGGAACGGCACAGCCGGCAACATTGAAGCTCACCACCGACACGCCGCAGCGTCTCGCCGGAAAATTGACCATCGACGACAGCGCCGCCGGCGGGGCCAAGGTCAACATCGACTTCGACGCGACATTGCTGAAGGAATTTGCCAAATAGCACCCTCCGATGGATGAAACCGACACCTGCCCGCACCTGACCGCGATCGTCGATGTCGTGCCGTCCGCTGACGGCTGCGAGGAGTGCCTGGCGATCGGCAGCGGCTGGGTGCACCTGCGGCTCTGCCTGGTGTGCGGCCACGTCGGCTGTTGCGACGATTCGCCCAACCGCCACGCCAGCAAGCACTTTCGGGTGACCAAGCATCCGGTCATGCGCTCGTTCGAGCCAGGCGAGACCTGGGGCTGGTGCTTTGTCGACCAGTTGGTATTCGACCCCATGCCGACGGCGGCGTCAGTGCACGGAAAGCGGCGACGATGATCACGATCGAGGAACTGCGCACCATACCGCTGTTTGCCACGCTCCCCGATTCCGAAAGCGCGGCGCTCGCGGCGCGGCTGGCCGATATCCGCCTGCGCGCCGGCGAGTGGCTCGTGCAGGAAGGCGAACAACCGTCGTTCTTCATGCTGGTCAACGGCTCGCTCGACGTGCGCAAGGTGGTGCACGGCAATGATCGACAATTGACCACCTATCGGCCCGGCGACTACTTCGGCGAACTGCCGCTGCTGCTGGGCGCGCCAGCGATCGCCAGCGTGCGCGCCCTCGAACCCTCGCGCGTCGCGCAGCTCGATCGCGGCGATTTCACCGAGATGTTCAGTGCCTGCAAGAAATTCTCGGCGGAATTGACCACCACGATGACGCAGCGCTTTACGCGCCTGCGCACGCTGGCGGAAGAAGCGCCACCCGCGCGCGTCACCATCGTCGGTCACCGTTTCGACATCGCATGCCACCACCTCCGCGATTTTCTGGTGCGCAATCGGATACTTTTCCGCTGGGTCGATCCCACGCGGCCGAACTTCGCCGGCGACATCGAGCCGCCGCGGCCCGGGGACAGCTATCCGATGGTCGTTTTAACCGACGGACGACGCCTGGTGACGCCAACGCTGCGTCAGCTGGCCGAAAATCTCGGCCTGCAGACCGCGCCGCGCGACGTGATCTACGACCTCGCCATCATCGGCGGCGGCCCTGCGGGGCTCGCGGCAGCCGTGTACGGCGCGTCCGAAGGCCTCAGCACCGTCATCGTCGAGCGGGAAGCGCCCGGCGGGCAGGCAGGCACCTCCACGCGCATCGAAAACTATCTCGGCTTTCCCACCGGCCTGTCGGGTGATGAACTCGGGGGACGCGCGCTGCAGCAGGCACAGCGCTTCGGCGCGGAGATCCTGGTGGCGCGCGACGTGATCGGACTCGATGCCGATCCCGGTAGGTCGGAACGAACCGTGTTGCTCGATGGCGGTGATCGCCTGCGGGCGCGATCGATTGTCCTGGCCAATGGCGTCAAGTGGCGTGACCTCGATCTGCCAAGCGCCAATGCGCTGGTGGGGCGCGGCATCTTCTACGGCGCCGCGCGCAGCGAAGCCATGGGATGCGCGGGCCAGGACGTCTATCTCGTCGGCGGCGGCAACTCGGCGGGTCAGGCCGCTTTGTATTTCTCGAACTATGCGCGTCGCGTCACGCTGCTCGTGCGCGGCCGGTCGCTGGCCGACAGCATGTCGCACTACCTGATCCAGCAGCTGGCCGCCAAGGACAACATCGACGTCCGTACACGCACGCGCATCGTGCGCGTCGAAGGGGAAATGCGGCTCGAAGCGATCGTCGTGGAGAATCGCGACACGGGCGCGGTGACGACCGAGCCCGCCTTCGCCGTATTCGTGCTGATCGGCGCCGACGCGGAAACGGATTGGCTGCCACGCGGCGTGGTGTGCGACGAAAAGGGCTACGTCTGCACGGGGCGCGACGTGATGGACCTCATGACCAGTGCGCACGTCCACTGGCCACTGCAGCGCGATCCGTACTTGCTCGAGACCAGTGTGCCGGGCATCTTCGCCGCGGGCGACGTGCGCCACGGCTCGGTCAAGCGCGTTGCCTCGGGCGTCGGTGAAGGCAGCATGGCGATTGCCTTCGTGCACCAGTACCTGGCGAGCGTGCAGTAATCAAACCCCGCTGCGGTCAAACCCCAGTGCGCGCCCTCAGCCGTCATCCCGGCGCAGGCCGGGATCCAATGTCGTCATCTGACAGGCAAATACCAAATTGGGCCCCGGCCTGCGCCGGGGCGACAATCCTGATCTAGGCGAGCTTCACATTCTTCAGCGGCAGGCTGCGCACCGGTTTTCCCGTCGCTGCGTATATGGCATTGAGCACGGAGGGCGCGACGACGCAAATCGTCGGCTCACCGACGCCGCCCCAGAAATCGTAGGTCGGCACGATCACGGTTTCGACCTTCGGCATTTCCGCCAGACGCATGATTTCGTAGGTGTTGAAATTCTGCGACACCATGCGCCCGTTTTCGACGGGACACTCGCCGTACAACGTCGCCGTGAGCCCGTACGCGACCGACCCTTCGACCTGCGCCGCGATCTGCTGGGGATTGACCGCGTGACCACAATTGAGCGCCAGTACCAGACGATGCACCTTGAGCTTGCCCTGCTCGCTCACCGAGACTTCGGCCACTGCTGCCGAGTAGCTGCCGTACCCCATGAACTGGGCGATGCCGCGGTGGACACCCGGCGGCAGCGGCTTGCCCCAGCCGGCCTTGTCCGCCGCCGCGTTGAGCACGGCCAGATGCATGGGATGTTTGCTCATCAGCGCGCGCCGGAACTCGAGCGGGTCCGTGCCTGCCGCACGCGCGACCTCGTCCATGAAGCATTCCATGTACACGGCGTTCTGGTTGGTGTTGACACCGCGCCATGGTCCGACCGGGACGTGCGTGGCGCGGAGCGAATACTCGACGAGCAGATTTGGCACGGTGTAACCGAGCTGTGCATCGCCAGGCTTTGCCCAGTACCCTTGCAATTGTCGGTCGTCCTTGCCATCGATGATTACCGACGGCGTCAGGTACCCGGAGATCGACGGCCCGGACACGCGCACGTGCAGCCCCACGAGCTTGCCGCTGCTGTCGAGGCCGGCGGCCATTCGGCATTGCGAAGTCGGCCGGTAGAAGTCGTGCGTCATGTCCTCTTCGCGACTCCAGATCAGCTTGACCGGAACACCCGGAAATTGTTTGGCGATGGCCGTCGCCTGGCGCACGTAGTCCTGCGTGCCGCCACGGCGCCCGAAGCCGCCGCCGAGGTCCTGCTTGTAAATCTCGCATTTGTCGAGCGGCAGCCCGGATTCCTCGGACAGGGCTGCAAGCGACGCCTCGCCGTTCTGTGTCGGTACCCATGCCTCCGCGCGGTCCGGGCCCAACTTGACCGTGCAGTTCATCGGCTCCATGGTCGCGTGCGCAAGATACGGCGTGCTGTAGACCGCCACGACTTTTTTCGTTGCGCCGTCGATGGCATTGCGCGCATCGCCTTCGTTCCGCGATGCAAACGCGTTGTCCGCCGTCAGCCCATCCTGCAGACGCAGGGCGATGCTCGCGCTCGACTGCGTGGCACCGTCGCCTTCATTCCAGACGATCGGCAGCGCATCGAGTCGCCGTCTTGGCGTGCCACCACGTGTCGGCGACGACGGCCACGGCCGAGTCGTTCACCTTCACGACGCCGCGAATACCGGGCCGACTGGTCACCGCGACCGCATCGAAGCTCACGAGCGTGCCGCCGAATACCGGCGACTGCTTGATCGCTGCGCACAGCATGCCCGGCAGCTTGACGTCGATTGCGTAGATCTTGCTGCCGTTGAGCTTGTCGGCGGTGTCCAACCGTTTGACCGGCTTGCCAGCGACCTTCCAGCTTCTCGGGTCCTTGAGCTGGATACTCTTTGGATCGGGCGGGGTCAGCTTGGACGCGGCCGCCGCCACTTTGCCGTAGGTCGTCCGGCGACCCGTGGTTGCGTGGGTGATCACGCCATCGTTGACGGTGACCTCGCTCACCGGAACTTTCCATGCATCGGCAGCCGCCTGCAGCAGCATGATGCGTGCCGCGGCACCGCCACGGCGGACGTAGTCTTCGGACGTGCGAATGCCGCGGCTGCCGCCCGTTCCCATCTCGCCCCAGACTCGCTTGCGGGCCAGATTCTGTCCCGGCGTCGGCGACTCGGTCGTGACATATTTCCAGTTGCACTCGAGTTCTTCCGCGACGAGCTGCGCGAGGCCCGTGAGTGTGCCCTGCCCCATCTCCGAACGCGCGATGCGCAACACGCAGGTTTCGTCCGGGCGAATCACCACCCACGCGTTGATCTCGGCGACGGCGTCATTCCCGGCAGCATGGGCGACGCCAGCATCGATGTCGAACGGCAGCTGCATTCCGAGCGCGAGTCCGCCACCCGCTGCGGCAGACCCGACGATGAATTTGCGCCGCGACAGATTGGGCTTGCCGGCCAATGGCGTCGTGGACTTGGTATTCCGCAGGTTGGTCGTTTTCATGGCGGGTCTCCTAAGCCTTGGTCTGGAGATCGACGGCAAAACCCGGCCATGCGCCCTTCGCCGTGCCAGACGCGATGTGCACCGCGTCACGGATGCGCTGATACGTTCCGCAGCGGCAGATGTTGGTCATCGCCTCGTCGATGTCCTTGTCGGTGGGCTTCGGAATCTTCTTGAGCAGCGCCGCCGCGGCCATGATCTGGCCCGACTGGCAGTAGCCGCACTGCGGCACGTCGATCGCGGCCCACGCAATCTGCACCGGATGCGTGCTGTTGGGCGACAGGCCCTCGATCGTGACGATCCTGTCGGTGGCTTTCACTTTGCTCACCGGCACCGAGCACGAACGCGTGAGTTCACCGTTGATGTGCACCGAACAGGCACCGCACTGCGCGACCCCGCAGCCGTATTTGGTGCCGGTCAAACCGACCTGTTCACGAATGACCCACAGCAGAGGCGTATCGGCCTCCACCTGCACGTCGTGGACCTTGCCATTGATGTTGAGCTTTGCCATGCGTCGCCTCCAGCCACGGGTTGTCGGCGCATTTGCTGCGCCTGATCTTGTTGGCAGTTACCGGCGATTCGCGCCCGGAAACGGGGCGAGCCACCAAGTAACCTTTAAGCTTACTTTATCCGGTCGCGGCGTACTGCGCGGAGTCCGCCCCGCCGCGTTTGGAGTTAAGATTGCTGTCAGGGAAAAACGTTCCTCGCTTGGGGAAGCGGAACGCAACGGCTGGATACCTGCGAGCATGACCTCGGCGAAGCGATGCATGGTTGCAAAGGGCGCGGTCCCTGCCTTGCCATGGCTGGGGCTTGCGCTGGTTGCGGGCACAGCGGGTCTTGGAGCGAACGCCGCGGATCTTGAGCCGGTCGGCAAGGTCGAATTCGTCGTGGTGGGCGATACCATTCCGTCCCCGCTGGGCGCCGCCAAGGGCGATGCCGTACGTGGACGCGCACTGATCGTGGAGCGGGACGCCGCCAATTGTGTCCTCTGCCATGCGGTAACAGATGCTGCGGTGCGTTATTCCGGCAATGTCGGTCCGTCGCTCGATGGCGTTGCGAGCCGGCTGACGGTCGCGCAGTTGCGGTTGCGCATCGCCGACAATCTGCGCGTGAATCCCGCGTCGATCATGCCGGGTTACTATCGCACCGAAGGCCTCGACCGGGTCGCCAACGCGTACCGCGGCAAGCCCATTCTCGATGCGGCACAAGTCGAAGACATCGTGGCGTACCTGGCGACATTGCGATGAAACTACCGCCATCTCCTGGAATGCTCCCCCGGCGACGTTTTCTGCAGGGTGCCGGCGCCATCGCGATCGCGACGCCGCTGGCGGGGCTCGTGCCAGCCGCTACCGCGCAGACGTTGCCCGAGCTGCCCGCGCTCACGACGCTGCTCGCGGGACGCGTACCGCGCTGGGATCGACTGCGGCTGGAGATGCCTTTGTTCGCGGACAACGGACAGGCGGTGCCCATCCGCATGTCGATGCCGGGGCCATTCACCCCGGGTCCGACCGTGCAGGCAATCCACCTGTTTTCCGAGCGCAATCCGGTTCCCGACATGGCCGTGTTCGAATTTCCATCGCCTCCGCTGAAGGTCGAGGTCGACTCGCGTGTCCGTCTCGCCGGCAGCCAGCGCGTGGTCGCGATCGCGGTCATGTCCGATGGCACAACCTACGCGGCGGGCGCCGACGTCGAAGTCACCATCGCCGGTTGCCTGGACGCGAGCTAGGGCCCGTTGACGCTATGGCCGATTCCCGCATCAACCTTCCCGCCGAATGCCGCCGTGGCGAGCCCTTCGAGGTGCGCATTTCAATTCGTCACGCAATGGAAACCGGTTATCGCACCGACGCCGTCGGCAAGACGATTCCTCGCGACGTGATCCAGCGTTTCACCTGCCGCTATAACGGCGAGCCGGTATTTGCGGTGCGCATGAGCCAGGGCATCGCCGCCAACCCCTATCTGCGATTTTTCGTCACCGCACGCGAATCCGGAACGCTGGACTTCGAATGGATCGACGACGGGGGCGTTCGCGGTACCGCTCAGGCAACGATCAAAGTTGCGTGATGTTACGCAGAGCGCGCTGCTGAAGAAGGCGCTGCTCGTTCTGGCCCTGGCATCGTCGGGCATCCACGCGCAACCGCGTGCCTTGCCACTGGACACACTGCGTCCGGGCATTGCGTTTGCGGGCGCGGACGTGCGGGCAATGCAGTCCGACGATCTCGCCAACCCGGGATTCCTCTGGGTCGATCGCGGTGAAAAATTGTGGCGGGACAACGCCACGGGTCAGAGCTGCGCCTCGTGTCATGGCGACGCGCCCGCATCGATGCGCGGCGTCGCGGCCCGCTATCCAGCGTATGACGCGACGGCCGGAACGGTCATCGACCTCGAAGCGCGCATCAACGATTGCCGCGTCCGTCGGCAGAAGCTCGCACCTTTGCCACGAGAGTCGGACGATCTGCTCGGACTGACCGCATACATCGCATATCAGTCACGCGGGCTGCCGCTGGCCGCGTCGATCGCCGGCCCGGCGCGCGCCACCTTCGAGCGCGGCCGCGAGTTCTACAACACCCGCCACGGGCAGATGAATCTGTCGTGCGCCCAGTGCCACGATCAGAACTGGGGCAAGCGTCTGTACGCCGAGACCATCAGCCAGGGTCACGGCAACGCCTTTCCCGCCTACAAGCTCGAGTGGCAAGCGCTGGGGTCGCTGCAGCGGCGCATACGCGCCTGCATGTTCGGCATTCGCGCCGAAATGCCGCTGCCCGGCGCCCCGGAACTCACCGACGTCGAACTGTTTCTCGCGTGGCGCGGTCAAGGCCTGCCCGTCGAGGCCCCGGGTGTACGCAGGTAAACTCGCCTCGTGACCGATCCCGCAAGGAGCCCCGCGCTCACGCCCAACGCACTACCGTCCCATGCCCATCGCAGCACGCCCGGGATCGGCTTGCTGTTCGTCCTGCTGTGGAGCACGGGATTCATCGGCGCCAAGCTCGGCCTGCCCTACGCAGAACCGCTGACCTTTCTCGCACTGCGCATGGGTTTCGTCGTTGCGTTGTTGCTGGTGGTTGCGATTGTGGGACGCGCGCCATGGCCACGCGACGCACGCTCGTGGGTGCATATCGCCATCGCCGGCCTGCTCGTGCAATGCGGCTATCTGGGTGGCGTATTCAGCGCGATTCATCAAGGCATGTCTGCCGGTGTCGTCGCGCTCATCGTCGGCCTGCAGCCCATTCTGACGGCCATCGTCGCCGCGCCCTTGTTCGGCGAGCGCACGACATCGCGGCAGTGGCTCGGGCTGATGCTCGGACTGGTCGGTGTCGCCATGGTCCTGTCCAACAACCTCACTCACGGCACCATCAACGCGGCGAGTTTCATCCTTGCCTGCATCGCGCTGCTCAGCATCACCGCAGGCACGCTCTATCAGAAGCGTTTTGGCGCAACGATGGATTTTCGTACCGGCGCCGTGATTCAGTACGCGGTGACCGGGCTCGTGCTCCTGCTGCTTGCATCGCTGACCGAGTCGATGCACGTCACGTGGAGCGGCCCGTTCATCTTTGCGCTCGCGTGGCTCGCGCTCGTCCTGTCAGTGGGCGCCATCAGCCTGCTCTATTTCCTGATCAAGCGCGGCAAGGCGACCCAGGTCTCCAGCCTGTTCTACCTGACACCGCCGGTCACTGCAGTGCTCGCGTTCCTGCTTTTCGGCGAGACGTTGTCGCCCACGGCGCTGGTCGGGATGGTCGATCGCGGTGATCGGCGTCGCGCTCGTCAATCGCTGAGGTCACCGGCACGTACACTGGGTGACGGATTTCATTCAGCCGACAGCGGCCTTGAGGCCGACGAGTTCGATCGACACCGACGTCGCGGTATCGCCGAACAGGATGTTTCCCTCCTGAATCGTGCAATGCAGCCGCATCGAACGCGCGGCAAGTGCGACCAGCGCCCTGCTCGCATCCAGCGGCACTTCACTCACCGTCAATCTTGGCAGCGCGTCCAGCTTCTCGCGCGCCTTGTTCCACCACAGCCCCACCGCACGACCGCCATACGCATACACGTGCACTTTGCCGGCGCGACCACACGCCTTGCGCACATCCTTCTCGTCGGGCAAGCCGACGTCGATCCACGACTCGATCGCACCCGTCAGATCGCGCTGCCACAAATCAGGTTCGTCTTCGGTGCTCAGTCCCTTGCCGAACGAGAGTGTATCGCTGGCGTGCAGTGCGAATGCCAGCAGGCGCACCATCATGCGCTCATCGGTCTCCGACGGATGCCGGGCGAGAGTCAGCGGGTAATCGCCGTACTGGCCCCGGTCGATGTCCGCGACGGAAAGCTCGGCCTTGAAGATCGTCGACTTGAGCGCCATCGCATCAGCCGGAGCGCGGACCGCGTGCGCTAGCCGGCCGGATTCGGGAAGCGTGCCTGGATCGCCACGATCTCGGCCAGCGTTTCGGCATCGAGCTCGACTTGCGCGCCGGCGATGTCTTCTTCGAGTTGCGCCATGGTTGTCGCCCCGATGATCGACGATCCGAGGAACCAGCGGCTTTTCACATAGCCCAGCGCAAGTTGCACCAGCGACAAACCGCGCCGCTTGGCGAGTTCTGCGTAAGCGTCGATCGCCACGACGACCATCGGCTTGCGAAAACGCTGGCCGAGCCCGTCGAACAGCGTAAAGCGCGAGTTGGGCGGTTTGGCGCCACCCAGATACTTTCCCGACAACATGCCGGCAGCAAGGGGGCTGTATGCGAGCAGCGACATTTTTTCGCGGAACAAGACTTCCGCGAGATCGTTGTCGATGCTGCGCGACACCAGGCTGTAACTGTTCTGGATCGTCACCGGCCCGGGGACGCCCTGCGCCCGCGCCGCATGGCAGAACTCGGACACGCCCCACGCCGTCTCGTTCGACAGTCCGTAGTGGCGAATCTTTCCGGCCTTGATCATCGCCGCCATGCCGTCGACCTGCTCGGCGATCGACGGCCCATCCTTTTCCTTGGAGGGGTCGAATTCGATCGCGCCAAACATCGGCACGTTCCGTTGCGGCCAGTGAATCTGGTAGATGTCGATGTAGTCGGTCTGCAGCCGCGCGAGGCTGGTCTCCACGGCTTCGCCGATGGTCCCCCGAGTGACATCGGTACGGCCGTTGCGGATCCAGTCGCGCCTTCCCGGACCGGCGATCTTGGTGGCGATGACCAGCTTGTCGCGGCGCTGGTGCCGCAGCCACGTGCCGATATGAGCCTCGGTCCGGCCCTGCGTCGTGGCGTTCGGCGGGACGGGGTACATCTCCGCGGTGTCGATGAAGTTGATGCCCTGCGCAACTGCAAAGTCCAGCTGCGCATGCGCCTCGGCTTCGGTATTTTGCTGGCCCCACGTCATGCTGCCGAGACAAACCTCGGAGACATTGAGCTGGGTACTGGGAAGCGTGCGATATTTCATTGCAAGTCTCGCGAAACAGAATCCGGGGTGCGTAGATTACCTCAAAAGCGCAGCCGCGCCTGCGGCCGGCGAAACACACGAGACGTCGGCAACATGGGAAAATGGCACCTCGCGTAGCCAACCACTGCATCGCACGAAACTCCATCATGACTTATTGCGTAGGCGTACTCCTGGAAAAAGGACTCATATTCGCATCCGATTCGCGCACCCACGCCGGCGTCGACAATTTCGCCCAGTTCTGCAAGATGACGCTGTTCGAGCGCAACGACGATCGCGTAATCGTGTTGCTCAGCTCCGGCAATCTGGCCGGAACACAGGCGGTCATCACGATCCTCAGGCAGCGCGGCAACGACAATGGCGTGCAGCCGAATATCTGGACCGCGCGTACGATGTTCGATGTTGCGGTCATCGTTTCGGACGCGATGCGCGACGTCGAACGCCGCGACTCCGAATATCTCGAAGCCAACGATATCGAGTTCAACGCCTCGTTCATCCTCGGCGGCCAGATTGCCGGCGAGCCCATGCGCCTGTTTCGAATCTACGCCGAGGGCAACTTCATCGAGGCCGGCAGCGACACCCAGTTTTTCCAGACGGGCGAAGCGAAGTACGGCAAGCCGATCATCGACCGGGTCATCCGCCCGGCGACCGATCTGGCTGATGCGGCCAAGTGCGTCCTGGTGTCGTTCGACTCGACGATGCGCAGCAATCTGTCCGTCGGCATGCCCATCGACCTGATCTGCTACGAGCGCGACAGCCTGAGGGTGGCCATGCGCCGCCGCTTCGAGCAACACGACATGTACTTCGCCGCGCTCAGCAACGCCTGGAGCGAGGGCACGCGGCAGGTATTCGCGCAACTGCCGGAATTGCGTTGGTAGCCCGAACGACCTTTCTGCTCATCACCTGCGAGCACGGCGGCAATCGCATCCCGGTGCGCTATCAACCCCTGTTTGCAGACAGCAAGGCGCTGCTGGACTCGCATCGAGGATACGATCCCGGCGCGCTGCAGATGGCGCGACAGCTCGCGCACCATTTTCGGGCGCCACTCGTCTATGCCACCGTCAGCCGCCTGCTGGTCGACCTCAACCGTTCGATCGGCCACCGCGCGTTGTTCTCCAACGCGACGCGTGGCCTGTCTCGCGCCGAGCACGCGCAAATCATCGCCCGACACTATGTTCCCTATCGGACGGAAGTCGAAGCGCTCGTCGCCAATGCCATCGCGGCGGGACAGCGCGTAGTGCATATTTCGTCGCACAGTTTCACTCCCGTCCTGGATGGTTGTGTGCGCAACGCAGACATCGGGCTGCTCTACGATCCAGCGCGTCCGGGCGAGCGCGCACTGTGCGGCGCGTGGGACACTGCGCTGGCGGCTGCCATCGCGCCGCTGCGCGTCCGGCGCAACTACCCGTACCAGGGCCGCAACGACGGGCTGACACTGCGGCTGCGGCGGCAACATGCCGCCTCCCGCTATGTTGGGGTCGAACTCGAAATCAATCAGAAGCACGTGACCGTGCAGCAAAGGTTCCCCGCGCAGATTCGCCGCGCGGTGGTCGAATCGCTCCGGGAAACGCTAAACGGTAGAATTTGAAACTGACGCTCGCCAACTATACTGGCCGAGCAACGTGAGGAAATGGCAGTGAAAATTCGAGTCGGCTACGAATTGATCTACGAGTGTCCGCAACCGACACCGATGGTCCTGATGCTCAACGTTCACTATTCGCGGGTGTCGGACCTGATCGCGCCCGATCACATCGTGACGGATCCTGCGCTGCCTATCGCCGCGTATCGCGACTCTTTCGGCAACTGGTGCAGCCGCATCGTAGCGCCTGCAGGCCTCACGCGAATCACTGCGGATGCGATCGTGCGCGACACGGGGGCGCCTGACCCCGTGGTAGCCGGCGCCAGGCAGACGCCGATACAGGATCTTCCCGGCGAGGCCTTGCTGTATCTGCTGGGCAGCCGCTACTGCGAGACCGAGTTGCTGATGCCGATCGCGTGGCAATTGTTTGGTACCACGCCGCTGGGATGGCCGCGAGTGCAGGCCATCTGCGACTTCGTCCACGGCCATCTCACCTTCGGCTACCAGTATGCCCGGGCGACCAAGACCGCCAACGAGGCTTATCACGAGCGCAACGGCGTCTGTCGCGATTTCGCACACCTCGCGGTGACGTTGTGCCGGTGCATGAACATTCCCGCCCGCTATTGCACCGGATACCTCGGCGACATCGGTGTTCCGGTCGTGGATTCGCCCATGGATTTTTCCGGATGGTTCGATGCCTTCCTCGACGGCCAGTGGTACACCTTTGATGCGCGGCACAACGTACCCCGCATCGGGCGCGTGCTCATGGCGCGTGGCCGGGACGCGGCGGACGTCGCGATCGCGACCAGTTTCGGCGTGAACCGGCTCGCCGGCTTCAAGGTCTGGACCGACGAGATTGCCTAGGGGACTTCTGTGATACGGAGGCGGGGAAACAGGTGCGGTGCGCAATGTATTCCATGCCTCCAGGTACCGGATGCAGTGAATTTCAAGGTGGCACGCATCGGAATATGTTTGTATGATGCGGCGCGGTGCTATCGTAACGGGTGCGGCGATAGCTGCGACCCAGTGGGGGGCCCTTTCAACGGAGGAAACGAATGAATGCAATGACAAGAAAATGGATATGGTCCGGTGCAGTGCTGGCAGCGGCATTGGGAATACTCGCGGGATGCCAGTCGACGCCACCGTCGATGGAGCAACGGCTCACGCTGTCGGGGAGCAACGAGGTGCCGCCCGTGACGACGGCCGCCAAGGGCATTGCGGTGGTCACGATCACCGCGAATGGCGCCGTAAGGGCGGAAGTAACCGTAAGTGGCATGATCCCGACGGCGTCGCATATCCACGAGGCTGCGGAGGGTACCAACGGCCCGGTCATCGTGCCATTCGTCAAGTCGGATACGGACACCAATGTGTTTGTCTCACAGCCCGGCGCGAAACTGACCGAAGCGCAATTCGCCAGCTACAAGGCCGGCAAGCTCTATGTCAACGTGCATAGCGCGAAGAATCCGGGCGGCGAGCTCCGCGCCCAGCTCAAGGGCAACTAAGCAGACAAGGGCGCGTCGCAGGCTGCGGCGCGCCCTGCCCCGCTATACTCGTGCCATGTGCAAACACGTGGGCACGAGGTGGAACAGCGTTGTGATCGCATGCGTGGTCGCGACGCTGTTTGCTTCCTGCTCGACAACGCCGATGAGCCCTCAACCACCGCCTGCCGCGATCGCCGAACTGGCGCCATCAGGCACGCTCCGCGCCGCAATCAATTTCGGTAATCCGGTCCTTGCCACCAAGGATCCCGCGACCGGTGAACCACGCGGTGTGTCGGTCGACCTGTCGCGCGAACTCGCGCGGCGGCTGGGCGTTCGCCTGGAGTTGGTGACGTTCACTGCGGCCGGCAAAGTGGTCGAGGGCGTCAAGACCAACGTCTGGGACATCGCGTTCGTGGCCATCGACCCGGTGCGCGGTGCGGACATGGACCAGACCACGCCCTACGTGATCATCGAGGGCGCGTACCTGGTGCCGCTGGCGTCGCCAATCAAGGCCAACCCGGAAGTCGATCGCGCCGGCGTGCGCATCGTCGTGGGCGACGGCAGCGCGTACGACCTCTATCTCACGCGCGAACTCAAGAACGCCCGACTCGTCCGCGTGCCTACCTCGCCTGCCGTCGTCGACATGCTGGTGACGGGCAACTACGACGTCGCCGCGGGTGTCAGGCAGCAACTCGAAGCCGACGCCAAGCGCATACCGGGCGTCCGCCTGCTCGACGGCCGTTTCATGGTCATCAATCAGGCGATGGCCTTGCCGAAGGGCCGGCCGGCCGGTGCGCGCTATCTTGGCGAATTCGTCGAAAACGTGAAGGCGTCCGGCTTTGTTGCCGACGCGCTGAAGCGCAACGGCATCGAGGGCGCCGCGGTCGCACCCCTTGCCGCAAAGTAGCGTCATCAAGCTGTACCGGCCAAACCTGCGTGACCTGCGCCTTGTCTCGGGCCTGGTGCTGTTCACCTACATCGCGGCGCATCTGCTGAATCACGCACTCGGCCTGGTATCGGTGTCGCTCGCCGACCGCGGCCTCGGCATTGCACTCCGCCTGTGGCACAGCATTCCGGGCACGCTGCTGCTGTATGGCGCGGCGGCAGTCCACGTCGTGCTGGCGCTGCAGGCGATCTATCAACGGCGAACCTTGCGCATGGCGCCACTGGATGCGCTGCGCATCGCGCTCGGACTCGCCATCCCCACGCTATTGATCGGGCACGTGGTTGCCACCCGGGTTGCGTTCGAAGGCTACGACGTCTCTCCCGAATATGCGCGAGTGGTGTGGTCACTGTGGATGTCCGACGGTGAGGGTCGGCAACTCGCGATGCTGGTGCCGGGCTGGCTGCATGGCTGCCTCGGCGTCTATTTCGCGTTCGGCCGCCGGCGCACGTTCCTGCGCCTTCGTTATGGACTGTTCGCCGCCGCGTTGTTGCTGCCGGTGCTCGGCGGGCTTGGTTTTCTGGCGATGGGCAAGGAACTCGCCGCGAACGTCGGCGACCGGACGAATCTCGACAATCTGATCGAAATCGACACGCCTGCCCGGCTCGCGCTGGCGCGCATGCGCGATGCCGCACTCGCCGTTTATTTCACATCGATCGTGGTGGTTTTCGGCGCACGGGAAGTCCGCGCCGTCGTTGAGCGCCGCCGCAAAGCGCTGGTGACGATCGCCTATCCGCATCGCGACGTGCACGTCCCGCGCGGCTGGTCAGTGCTCGAAGCCAGCCGCAGCCATCTCATCCCGCATATGTCGATGTGCGGCGGGCGCGCGCGCTGCTCGACGTGCCGAGTGCGCATTACAGCCGGTGCCGATCAGTGTCCACCACCGGAACCCGCGGAGCGTGCGACGCTCGAGCGCATCGACGCGCCAAGCGACGTCCGCCTTGCCTGCCAGTTGCGTCCTGCGGGCAACGTCGGCGTGATTCCCCTGCTGTCACAGCAGGGCGCGGATCGCGTGCAAGCACGCGGCCAGACCGCGGCCGAACACGATGTCGCGCTGCTGCTCGTCACCTGGCGCAATCGCGATGCATCGTTGAAGGGGCGCCTCCCGCAGGACGTCGTCTTTGTATCCAAGGTTTTCGCGGAAAGCGTCGCTGGCGCACTGCTGGCGGCGCATTGCGACGAGATCGATATCCTCGGGGCCGACGTCCTGGCGGTGTTCGGATTGGCAGACGCCATCGTGCCGGCCTGCCGCACCGCGTTGATGGCGGCAGAAAGCGTCGAACGCGCCCTGGTGCATCTGGAGCGGCAATTCGCTTCCGATTTCGGCCTGGCTGCGAAATTTTCCTACTACGTGGACGCCGGACACGCGGCCATCGGTCATGTTGGCGCGCAGGAACCCCGCCGGCTGGTCGTTGCGGGCGAGCCGATGGACAAGCTGTCGGCGCTGCGCACTGCGGCGGGTGCCGCGCGTTCGGTCATATCGGCCACGGTACTTGAACTTGCAGGCGAGGCACGCTCGACGACTCCTTGGCAGGAGATCGGGGGAGTCAAGGCTGTGGTTCGATCCGTGACCGCGCCCGGCCCGGCCGGCGTCGCTTGATCCACGGTCGCGTAGTCTGCATGATGGCAGCTTGAAACGTATATCGAATTTCAGATCAACACACTCCGCCAATGATTTTCCGCCAACTGTTCGATCTGCAATCGTCGACGTATTCGTATTTGCTCGGCGACCAGCGCAGCCGTCAGGCCGTACTCATCGACCCTGTATTCGAGCAGGCGCGTCGCGATGCCGCACTTATCGAGGAGCTCGGGCTGCAGCTCGTCGCGACGCTCGAGACGCACGTCCACGCCGATCACGTGACCGGCGCGTGGCTGCTCAAACGTCAGCTTGGCAGCCAAATCCTGGTTTCGGCAACGGGCGGGGCGTCCGGCGCCGATCGCGTGCTCGCGCAGGGTGACCGCGTGCAGTTTGGCGAACGCCACCTCGAAGTACGGGCGACGCCGGGGCATACGCATGGCTGCATCACTTACGTCGTAGACAACGAGAGCATGGCATTCACCGGCGATTGCCTGCTGATCCGTGGCAGCGGGCGCACCGACTTCCAGCAAGGCGATGCCCATGCGATGTATCGATCTGTGCGTGGCCAGATTCTGATCCTGCCGTCCACGTGCCTGCTCTATCCGGCCCATGACTACCGCGGTCTGACCGTCACCAGCGTCGACGAAGAGCGCCGTTTCAATCCCCGGCTGGGTGGCGACATCGGCGAAGCCGATTTCGTCGGCTACATGGAAAACCTGGGCTTGCCGCATCCAAAGTTGATGGACATCGCCGTGCCTGCGAATTTGCGGTGTGGCCGCCCGGAGACCGATCTGCCGCTGCCCGCAGACCCTGGCTGGGCACCGCTGACGTTCACCTTCGCCGGCATCTGGGAAATTCAGCCGCGAGCACTCGAAGAGCACGCGGGAAAGGTGCAAGTCGTCGACGTGCGTGAGCCCGACGAATTTCAGGGCTCGCTGGGACACATCCGCGGCGCGACGCTGGTGCCGCTGGGTCAGCTTTCGGCGCGGGCCCAGGAACTGTCGCGCGAGCGACCCTTGGTCACGGTGTGCCGCTCCGGCGCACGCTCGGCGCAAGCGCTGGTATTGCTGCAGAAGGCAGGCTTCACTCAGATCGCGAATCTCGCGGGCGGCATGCTGCGCTGGCGCTCCGAAGGATTCGCCGTCGATGGCGGAAAAACTTAGGTGCTCGCGTCTGTGGCGCGGACCTGCGACCGCGGTCGCCGGCGCTTGCTTTCGCTGATCGGCGTTGGGACAATCCATCGATCTCGGCCCGATCCAATGGCCACCACGTTGAGACGATTCATGCCCAGGTTCCCCCTTACCGCACCTGCGGTTGCACTCGCGATCGCTTTCAGCGCATCGTTGCTGTGCGCGGGTTGCGGCAAATCGCCGGACAACAAGACCGCGCAGGATCAGTCGGCAGCACGGCAGTTCGAAGCCGACAAGGCCGCCGCGGCCCGCGAACGCGATGAAATGGCACGCGCCAGGCTTGAACAGGAATCGGCAAATCAACAGGACATCCACAAGGAAAGCGAGGAAGCATTCAAGAAGTTCGCATCCGAACGCCCGACGATGACCGCCGCCGAGGAGACCAAGACGCAGGACGATGTGGTCGAACGTCTGCGTGCACGTATGCAGGATCCGTCCTCCATGCAGGTGCGCAATGTCCGCTTCAACAGTCAGAAGACCGCGATCTGCATGGAAGTCAGCTATCGGGAAGGTGGCAAGGATGTCGGCTTTCGTCGGGCCTACTCGACGCCGGATGTCACGTGGGTGGAACCGAACCCCAATGAAGTTTCGCATCGCGTGTTCATGTTGAATCTCGAAAGAATGGGCTGTGGCGGCAAACCATGATGAGTAGCGACGTACAACGATGCGTCAAGATCACCGAATGACGACGGGCGCCTGAATGGCACACAACACCAAGGTCGCTGCGGATCACGCCGCCCCGCCGGTCACGCACATCCTGGCCGAGTTCGTCGCGGGTCATGCGTCGGGAGGATGGAACGCGAGCGTCGAGACGGAGGCACATCGCACCATACTTAACTGGGTAGGTTGTGCCATCGGTGCCTCGCGCCACGCGACGATCGAGGCCGCGCTTGCGGCGGTCAAGGAATTGGCGCCATCCATGCAGGCCAGCCTGCTTGGGCGCAGCGAACGTGTCGACATGGCCTCGGCAGCGTTGCTCAACGGCATCAGTTCCCACACGTTCGATTTCGACGACACGCATCTGCGGACGATCATCCATCCGGCCGGACCCGTTGCGTCGGCTGCGCTGGCCTTAGGCGAACACCTGGGCGCCAGCGGGCGGCAATTCATCGATGCGATGGTCCTGGGCATCGACGTGGCATGCCGCGTCGGCAACGCGATCTATCCCGATCACTACGACCGCGGCTGGCACATCACGGGGTCGACGGGCATGCTCGGCGCGGCGGCGGCATGCGCACGCCTCCTCGCACTCGACGTCCAGCAGACCACGATGGCGCTTGGCATTGCGGCGTCGCAGCCGATCGGTGTGCGCGAGCAATTCGGCACCATGACCAAATCGTTTCACATCGGAGGTGCCGCGCGCGCAGGGCTCATGGCCGCGCTGATGGCCAGACATGGCTACACGGCGTCCTTGCGCGCGCTCGAAGCGCCGCGCGGACTCATGCAAACGTTCTCGGTCAAGTGCGATTGGAACGAGATCACCGATCAGCTCGGCGAGCGCTTCGAAATCGCCTTCAATACCTACAAACCTTTCGCTTGCGGCATCGTGATCCACCCAGCCATCGACGGCTGCGTGCAACTGAAGACCAAACACGGGCTGCGCGCCGAGGACATCGACCGCATCGATCTCAAGGTGCATCCGCTGGTCCTGGAATTGACCGGCAAGACTGCGCCGCGCATCGGGCTCGAGGGCAAGTTCAGCGTCTACCACGCGTGTGCCGCGGCAATCATTTTCGGTCAGGCCGGCGAGCACGAATTTTCGGATGCTGCGGTTGCGCGTCCCGACGTCATCGCGCTGCGCGATCGGATCAAGGCCAAGACCGACGAGTCGATCCGCGAGGATGCGGTGGACATTGTGGCGACGCGCCGGGATGGTCGCACGACGCATCTGGTCGTCGAGCACGCGATTGGAAGCATGGAGCACCCGATGAGCGACGCTGATCTGCACGCCAAATTCCACGGCCTCGTCGACCCGGTGTTGGGCACAGCGCGGGCCGGACAACTCGTCGAGCAGTGCATCCGCCTTTCGGAGCTGGGTGAGATGCGCGAACTCGCGGCGCTGGCGCGGGCGTAGGACGAGCACCCCGATGCCTTCCATCGTTCACCGCCAGCTCGCGTTCGCCGCACTCGCATGCGTCGCACTGGTCATCGCGCCGGTGCAAGCCCAAGAATTTCCATCGCGTTCCATCCGTGTGATCGTGCCCTTTTCGCCCGGCGGGGCAGTCGACGGACCGATGCGCCTGGTTGCGCAGGAACTCGGCAAGCGGCTGGGCCAAAGCGTCGTGGTCGAGAATCGCCCGGGTGCCGGTGCAACGATCGGCACCGAAGCCGTGGCGAAGGCGCCAGCCGATGGGTATACGTTGTTGCTTGCCTCGCAGACCAATGCGATCAGTGCAACGCTCTATCCGAATTTGTCATTCGACCCGATCGAGGATTTCGCCCCGATCACTCTGATCGGGCGTGAACCGGGTGTCGTCGTGGTCCATCCTTCGCTGCCGGTGAAAACGCTGCAGGAGCTCATCGCCTACGTCAAGGCGAACCCCGGCAAGGTCGACTATGCATCATCGGGCAATGGCAGCGGGCAGCATCTGTTCACTGCACTGCTGGCTTCAATGACGGGCATGAAGATGAATCACATCCCCTATCGCGGCAGCGGACAAGCCACGACCGATCTGGTCGGCGGCCAGGTACAGATGTCGATCCCTGGCATGGCGGGCATGCTCGGTCATATCAAGGCAGGCAAGCTGCGTGCGCTGGCGGTCACCAGCGCGACGCGCGCGCCGCAGCTGCCCGACGTGCCGACGGTGAGCGAGGCCGGCGTACCCGGATACGAAGCATACGTGTGGATGGGTCTGCTCGCTCCCAAAGGGACGCCGCCCGCAGTAATCGAAAAGCTGCAGCGCGAGACGGTTGCGGCGCTGGGCACCGCCGAAGTACGCAACTACATGAACGGCGCCAGCATTGAAGCCGTCGGATCGACGCCGGCGGAGTTCGGTGTCTTCTTCCGCAAAGAGAAGGACCTTTGGGCAAAAATTGTGCGCGAGACCGGCGCCAAGGTGGATTGAACACGACCATGACCACAGCCTCGATATCGACCGACACCATGGTGACAGGCGTTGAACACTGGACGAACAAGGGCGAGGTGCGCTTGTTTCTCTGGGAGAAATATGTCGGCAAACCGGAAGGCAAACCCGCCGTCCTGTTCGTCCACGGCTCATCGATGGCATCGCAGCCCACATTCGATTTGACCGTCCCGGGTCGGCCGGACTCGTCGGTGATGGACTGGTTCGCCCGCCGCGGCTTTGTCTGCTGGAGCGTGGACATGGAAGGCTACGGCCATTCCGACAAGACGCGAGACATCTACTGCGACATCGCCAACGGCGCGGACGACCTGGCCGTCGCGACGAACTACATCATGAAGACGCGCGGCATCGGCAGCTTCGCTACGTATGGCATTTCGTCCGGTGCGCTGCGTGCTGCACTGTTTGCGGAGCGCCATCCCGATCGGGTCGCGCGCCTCGTACTCGATGCATTTGTCTGGACCGGCGAAGGCGCCCCCACACTTGCGCAACGCCGCAAAAAGCTACCCGAGTTTCTGGCGAGCAAGCGGCGTCCGATCGACCGCGCCTTCGTGTACTCGATCTTCGAACGCGACCATCCCGACACCGCCGAAAAACGCGTCGTCGACGCGTTCGCCGATGCGATCCTCGCCCTCGACGATTCGATGCCCAACGGCACCTATATCGACATGTGCTCCAAGCTTCCGATAGTCGACCCGCTCAGGATCGTAGTGCCCACGCTGGTGCTGCGCGGCCAATACGATGGTATCGCCGCCTTCGACGATCTGATCGAATTCTTCAAGCGGTTGCCCAACGCCGACAAGCAGTTCACGGTCATGGCTGGCATCTCGCACGCGAGCTTCCAGCAAAAGAACTACCTGATGGTGTACGCGATCCTGCTCGATTGGTTTACGCGACCACGACCAACCTACGTCGGCCCGGCACACTGAGCGCGAGCCAAAGCAGCTGCGCTCGCCCGCGCGGGTGATGGCGTAGAATTGTGCGGGAGCAAGCATTTCCATTCGCCCCGACCAATGACCACGCCGCAACCGGCACCGCTTCGTCGATCGACGGCTCCGCAATTCCTGCGCTATGCCGGCGCGGGCATTGCAGGCACGGCCCTGCAATACGCAGTGCTCGTTGCATTGGTGCAGCTCGCCGGCGTGGGCGCCGTCGCGGCGTCGACGCTCGGTGCCATCGCCGGCGCGCTGGTCAATTACCGTCTCAATCACCAGTTCACGTTCGCGAGCGACAAGACGCATGGCCACGCCCTGCCTCGATTCGTAGTGGTGGCGGTTGGCGGCATCGCACTGAACGCCTTGGTACTGGCCACGATGCTCGCCTTGGTCACGTCGCACTATCTCATCGCACAAGTGGCCGCCACAGGCGCAGTCCTCGTCGCCGGATTCCTGGTCAATCGCACATGGACGTTCTGAGCCCGATCGTGTCCTCGCTCCCGCTCGTCGAAAGTGGCAGGATATTCCCTGTCGATCGTCGTGCCGGTCTACAACGAAGTCGAGGTCCTCCCCGAGTTCCATCGACGGCTTGGTGCGACGTTGGCAACGCTGACCACTCGCGTCGAAATCATCTACGTCAACGACGGCAGCAGTGATGGCAGCTCGGCGCTGCTCGCGAAGTTCAACACCTACGATCCGCGCGTCGCCGTGATCGAACTGTCCCGCAACTTCGGCAAGGAACTCGCCATGACGGCGGGCCTCGATCACGCCGAAGGCGACGCGGTGATCGTGATCGACTCCGATTTGCAGGATCCACCCGAATTGATCTCCGACATGGTCCGGGCGTGGCAGGAAGGTTCCGACGTCGTGCTGATGCGGCGCGCCAGCCGCGCGCAGGAAAGCTGGTTCAAGAAAGCCACAGCCAACGCGTTTTATCGTGTCATCGGCCGGCTGAGCGACATCGACATCCCCGAAAACGTCGGCGATTTTCGCCTGCTGTCGCGGCGCGCGGTCGTCGCGTTCCGCAAACTGCCCGAACGCAGCCGGTTCATGAAAGGACTTTTCGCGTGGATCGGCTACCCGACCCGGGAGCTCGTGTACGACCGCGACGGCCGTTTCGCCGGAGAGACCAAGTGGAACTACTGGCAGCTATGGAATTTCGCGCTGGAAGGCATTACCTCGTTTTCCGCGGCGCCGCTGAAGATTGCGAGCTACGTCGGCTTTGTCACGGCTTTAGTCGCTTTCAGCTATGGCGTCTACATCGTCGCCAAGACCCTGCTCTTTGGTGATCCCGTGCAAGGCTACCCATCGCTGGTCGTCATTGTGCTGTTCCTTGGCGGACTGCAGTTGATGGCGCTCGGCGTCATCGGCGAATATATCGCGCGCATGTTCGTCGAGGTCAAGCAGCGACCGCTGTACCTGATCGAGAGGCGGCGCGCATCGTCGCAACCGATTGCGCGCTCAGGCTCCGCCGGGAACGAATCGACCAGCGCCATCGCGGAGCCATGGCGCTCGCGTTGACCGCGCGCGAACGTCGCTGGCTCGTTCTGCTTGTCGTATCGATCGTCGGCATCAGGCTGCTGACGCTCGGGGCGTATCCCCTGACCGACCCGACCGAAGCACGCTACGGCGAAATCGCGCGCAAGATGCTCGAAACGGGGCAGTGGATCATGCCGCAGTTCGAGTATGGTGTGCCGTTCTGGGGCAAGCCGCCGTTGTCGACGTGGCTGTCGGCGGCGTCGATGGGCGTATTCGGCGTCAACGAGTTTGCAGCGCGCCTGCCCTCGCTGCTGTTCATGTTGGGCTGCGGGGCACTGGTCTACATCCTTGGCGCATTGCGGGCCAATCGCGACGCCGCGCTATGGTCGCTCGCGATATTCGCAACGACCGGCTTGATCTTCGTCGCTGCTGGTGCGGTCATGACCGATCCCGCACTGACGCTTGGTACCACGCTGGCGATGGCGGGCTTCTGGGTGGCGGTCAACGGACCCGAATCGAGGCGTCGGACGGCCGGCTTCGCATTCTTCGTCGGCCTGGCGATCGGCTTCCTGGGCAAAGGTCCGGTCGCCGCGATTCTTGCGTTGGTGCCGATTGGCGCGTGGACGTTGTGGACGCGTCGATGGCATGACGTGTGGGTCAGGTTGCCTTGGCTGACGGGCACCTTGCTGCTGGCAGCGCTGGTGGTGCCGTGGTTTTGGGCGGCGGAAAACGCGACACCGGGTTTTCTCGAATACTTCCTGATCGGCGAACACTGGAGACGGTTTACGCAACCTGGGTGGACCGGCGATCTTTACGGCGCGGCGCATGCGCGGCCACGCGGCATGATCTGGCTGTTCTGGCTTGGCGTCGCGCTACCCTGGTCAGCGGTGGCCGCGGGCTGGCTGGTGCGAGCGGTGGCGACGCGAAGAGACGAACTGCGCGCGCTGTCGCGGGATCCCTGGCGCACCTACTTCGTCCTCTGGGCGATCACGCCCATGCTGTTTTTCACCGTATCCGGCAATGTCCTGCCGACGTATGTACTGCCCGGGTTGCCCGCGCTCGCCCTTCTCGTCGCCGACTATTGGCGCCCGTTGCCGGATCATGCCAGACCGATGCGCGCAACTGTGCGGCACGTGCTCGTGAGCGGCCTGGTGATCTGCGGCGCGTTCGTGATCGCCATTGGCGTACTGCGCAACCGGCTGGAGAACGAGCTATCGCACAAGGCGCTGACGCGCGCGGTTGCGGCACAGCGAACTGCCAACGATCAGCGCCTCGTGTACTTGGTGCAGCAGCCGGTCTCCGCATTGTTCTATTCGCAGGGGAAGGCAACCAAGGTCGCCGACGCCGCGGCGCTCGCACCTTACCTCGCAGACCCTGCTGCCGATTTCTACGTCATGCGCGAACGCGACGTTGCGACGCTGCCCGAGTCGGTTCGTGGCCGGCTGACGCCTCTAGGCAACTACGGGGAGTATCGCCTGTTTCGCGAAGTGCCACGCTGAGGCGATAGCGCGATCACATCTGCCGAAACAGATGCGCATACGGCTGGCTCACTCGCAACGTTTCCTTGCGCTTCTTTAGTCGCAGAACGAGGTGACCAGGCGCGCCCCGTGAAACCTCCGCAATCGCATCGACGTTGACGATCGTCGCGCGATGGATTTGCCAAAACACCGTCGGGTCGAGTTCCTCGACCAACTCCTTCAGCGGCGTGCGAATGATCACCTCCTGGTCGGCGGTCACAACCGTCGTGTACTTGGTCTCTGCCTGGAAATAACAGATCTCCTCCACGGTAACCAGCCGCACGTTGGTACCGGTTGCCACATTGATCCACCGAAGATATGGTCGCTTGTGCGCCGCGATGTCCGCCAGTTTCGCAAGCAGGCTGTCCAGATCAGCCGGCCGACCTTGCAATCGCTCCTTCACGCGATTACAAGCGGTGAGCAGACGCGCCGCATTGTACGGTTTCAGTACATAGTCGACGGCGCCATGCTCGAATGCCGCGACCGCGTACTGATCGTAGCCGGTGACGAATACGACGTGACACCGGTTGCTCGCCGTTCGAGCGACATCGAGCCCTGAAAGGCCGGGCATCTGGATATCGAGGAACAACACGTCCGGAATGTGCCGCTCCAGCAACTGCTTCGCCTGCAGCCCGTCGGTCGCGATCGCCACGACGTCGAGCTCCGGCCAGACAGCGTTCAGCAGCCTTTGCAAGCCCGTTCGGAGGACCGGTTCGTCCTCAGCGATGATCGCGCGCGGTATCAAATGGAATGTCGATGGTGGCAACGACGCCTTGCGGCACGTTGGCGGTCAACCCGAGGCTCGCGGTGTCGCCGTAAAGGCCCAGCAGCCGCTCGTGAAGCGTAGTCATCGCGGTGTCGCCCATGGAGGATGTTGTCCGCCGCAATCCGTCGTCGGAGATTCGAACCATGATGCGCTGACCATGTGGTGGTTGCGGCGATGATCGATGGTACCGCCGAGCGGCAATGGCTCGAGCCCGTTTCGAAGCGCATCGTCGATGAGCGGCAACAGCATCATCGGGGGAAAATCGCAGTCACCAAGTTCCGGCGGCAGGTCGATCCGGAAGTCGAGCCGGCTGCCCATGCGAATATGCATGATACGCAGGTAACTCTCGGCAAGCTGTACCTCCTGCTTCAGCGTCGCGTGCTGACTTCGAAGCTGGGGAAGCGCGGCACGCAGATACGCGATCAAGCCGTCCAGCATGCGATCGCCTGCCTTCGAGTCACGTTCATACAGTGCTTCGACCTGCGCCAGCGTACCCAACAGGAATCCTGGCTCGATCCGAGCCTGCATGGCCGCCAATCGGGAAGAAAGCACTTCACGCCTAGCGCCGACCCGTTCCAACTCGGCAGCGTTGAAGGCTTCCCTAGCGAGATGTGCTGACCGAAAGCGCACGTATACCGCAAGCGCCAGACCACCAATGAGTCCAAAGTTGGCGGCGGACCATACGACCCAGCCTAGCAACTGTTGCGTATCCAGCACCAAAGGCTGGTTTCTCGATTGCGTTGCAATGCTTGGCACAAGCGTGAATAGCGTGACTTCAAACAGAATTGCGGCGCCGCAGGCGCCGAAACCGGCAGCGACATACCTTCGTCGCGGAGGGAGACGGTGCGACGTGCCGGCTTCCACGATGCTGACGGCCAGGAGAAAGCAATACGCTGCGACAAGATAGATCGTCAGCAGCCCCGCTGCTTTCTCGATACTCCAGCCGGTGCTTGGCGCGCCGACCGTACGCGGTACCGCATTCAGAATGGCAGGCAATACTCCGACGACATGGGCAAGAAAGAGAAGCAGCGCGATCGCCGTTGCCCACGCCCAGCGCCGCAACGTGATTGCGCGCCATGCCCTGACTGCGGTCGCTGGCAGGTGCCGCCATTCCAGACGTGGGGTTGCGTCGACAGCCAATGGCGGCATATCCGTGCTCACGAAGCAGCAGCCTTCGCCATCGAGTTTTCACAGGGCAGTACGATCTCGGCGATAACGCCGCCGCGCGGGTTCGCATTGAGCGTCAGACGCCCCTCGCCGCCGTAGAGCGCCGTGAGTCGGGCGCGGGTGTTCGCCAACCCGACGCCGGCGCCAAAGCCCTGCGGAAATCCAACGCCGTCATCCATGACGGACACATGCAGTCGCTGGGCCCGCTGTCGGGCCTGGATGGTAATCGTCCCACCCTGCGGCAATGAGCCCAGCCCGTGCTTGATTGCGTTCTCCACCAAGGTCAACAGCATCATCGGTGGCAGAGTGGCTTCCCGCAAATCGGCCGGGACATCGATCGCCACGTTCAATCGTTCGCCCATGCGCACCTTCAGGACGCTCAAATAGGCTTGCGCGAGTTCCAATTCGCGCGCGAGCGTCGATCGTGTCTCGCGCATCTGCGGCAACGCCGTCCGCAAGTAGGCGGCAAGATCGTGGATCAGCACCTTGGCCTGCGACGATTCGGCCTCGTAGAGTAACTTGATGTTCGCGAGGGTGTTGAACAGGAAATGGGGCTCGATCTGTGCCTGCAGCGCCTGCAGGTGCGCCTCGATCGTCTGACGCTCGAGCGAAAGTTTTTCCAATCTCGCCGCGTGCAGCGCACGCGCATGGTCACGTTCGCGCACGAACAGATACAGTACGGCCGTCGCCAGGCCGCCATAAATGAGCGCGCGCGAGGAATACGTGATGAGGAACATGCCTTCTCGACCTGCCGCCGCCTTGAGAACGTTAGGGGGTTGTGTATAGCAAGAACGCCAGCCCGTAAACCATGGCACCGAAGACCACGGCGCGCGCAAAAAGCGACGATGCGCACGTGCGACGCCGAGCGAGTCGTCAGATTGTCGGCGACTGTCACCGCGAAGAGCATCGGAAGCGCAGAGACAAACTGCCGGCCAAGGAACAGGAGGAACCCGGCGAATGTCTGCCCGTCGGGGATGCCACATCCAATCTGGAACATGCACAGGCTAAGCTGACGCAAGCTGAAAAGGGCGCAGATCAGCAGCACCAGCCCGACGCGAGCGGCAGTCAAGCCGCGCAAATAGCCGTCTGCTGGCGACAGCCGTGTAGCGCCGACGCTACGCCACCAAGCTGTGCGCAAGGCGTGTCGCAGGTGACCAGCGGCCGTGCCTGCACGTAGTCCGTCCATTGGACCTCGCCATGAATGCACGGCAGCATCGCCAGCGCACGACCGCCGGGCCATCAAAGACAAAAGAGTATTCCGAATTCGCATCGTTCGACAGCGTCCAGCGTCGATCATCCACTTTAAACAGACCCGATCTGCAATCCAATCGGACCAAGCGACTACTAGCAGACGGTGCCAGGTGGGTGGAAAACCTGACGCGTGATCGCCTTGGTCTGGCTGGCCTTTACGCCATCGCCAAGGTCAACGTAATGATGTGCATGAATACGTTGCTCCTTTCTAACCTCGCGACCCGGGCACTCGCATTTCCTGCGGCATTGCGGTTGTCATTGGATGGTGACGTTGTCGATGAAGGTGGTCTTGTCGTTGAGGTCGGTGCCGGTAAACGTGATGGTATGCGGGCCGGTGTTGCCGACAGTGAAGAGGATGTTGTACGTTGCGAAGCTGGTGCTCGCGGGCGAGATCAGGCCGCCGATCTGGACGCCATCCACGCTGACCGTAACCGGCTGCACGTACGGTGCGACACAGCAATAGCGCTGTGCCGCCTGGAACGAGAAGGTATAGCTGCCAGCATTCAAGGTAATCGTTTGGGTCATGCTGCTGTTACCCTGGATGAACGCGGTCTGGGTGCCGCTGGGTGCCGACACTGCGCCCCACGCGCTACCGTTGCCCTGGATCCCGCTCCCTGGGCTGAAGTTCCAGCCAATGCCTGATGCGTTCGGGTTGTACTGAAAGCCGTTGCTCAGCGACGGGATCTCGAAGCTGGCATTGGCAATCTGGGTGCCGGGTACCAGGGTGACGTTGTCGATAAAGGTTGACTTGTCGTTGAGGTCGGTGCCGGTAAAGGTGATCGTATGCGAGCCGGTGGTGACCGTGAAGGGGATGCTGAACGGGACGAAGCTGGTGCTCGCGGGCGAGATCAGGCCGATCTGGGTTCCGTCCACGCTGACCTTGACCGGCTGCACGAACGGGGAGACACAGCAACTGCGCTGTGCTGCCTAAAACGAGAGGGTATAGCTGCCGGCATTCAAGGTGATCGTTTGGGCCATGCTGCCGGTACCCTGGATGAACGCGGTCTGGGTGCCGTTGGGTGCCGTTGCGGCGCCCCACGCGCTGCCGTTGCCCTGGATGCCGCTCCCTGCACAGAAGGTCCAGCCGATGCCTGTTGCGCCCGGGATGTACTGGAAACCGCTGCCCAGTTCCGGGATCTCGAAGCTGCCGTTGACCAGCGACGCCGGTGTCGGTGGCGGCCAAAAGTATGGCCCGAAGGCATACCGCTGACCGGCAAAATTCGTGGCTACAGCGGTGCCATACCAGTAGACAAAGTCGGGATCGAGCCAGAACGCCTGCGTACCGTCCGTGGGCACCTGCGCATATCCATAGCCATGGTCCGCAACCCAGATGACCCCAGTCCAAAGAGGGAAAAACCCGTTGGGCACGACATAGTCGGGTTGCACAAGGTTGAGGTCCGCAAATCCCTGCGTGGCAATGAGGAAACTATGGCCCTCCGAGTCGCAAGGCAGATCGTGAGGGAACGTGAATGTGTGCGTCGTGCCCTCACCGGCGGCCACCAGAGTGCGACCACCAAGATGCTGTTGCCCGCTCTCAGCGGTCGAGTGCACGACGAACTGTACCGAGCGATCGGCATTGGAGTAGACCTCGTTGAGACCCCATATCTGCGCCGCAAGCCAATTCGGCATTGAACAGAAGACAAGCGCTATGACGCACCCGATGAAGTGCTTCAGCATGTCAGTGCCCGATGTGTACCGCCTCAATTGCAAACCGTCGGCGGGTCGGCAAAGATCTGCCGCGTGATGTTTTTCGTCTGCGCAACGCTGCCTACGACATACGTGAACGCGCCGTCGTTGCGATCAGTGAATGTCAGCGTCGTGCTGCCGACCTGGGTATATGTGACTGCACTAGGATCGAATCGAAGCGCGCTGTACGCGGGGCCCGTCGTCCGGAAGATTGCGCCCGCATAGACGCTCGGGGCAACCTTGCGCATGTTCGACATGACAAACCACGTCGCCCTGCCGGACAGGTCGTACGTAGGTGTCAGCCGCCGTCTTGCGTAGGCTCGACATGACGAACCACGTGCCCCGCCCCCGTGAACCACCAGGCGAATAGGATGTCGCCTTGCTGGGTCAGATGGAGGCCCCATCCCGACTCCGCCGGGTTCCACCACAAGCCCTGATAGTTGGGTGTCGGCCCCGGCATTCCGCCCGGCGCGCAAACGGACACGGGATCGGCGAATACCTGACGCGTAATTCTCCTGGTCGCCGAGACAAGTCCGACCGAGTAAAAGAAAAGCGCGTTTCCCAATCTGTCGAACTCGAACCCGCCATACCCTACTTCGGTGACTCTCACCGACGACGAGTCGAATTGGGCCGTACTGAAGGCTGGCCCCGCCGTCTGATAGATGGAGCCCTCGTAGCGATTCCATGCACGTTGTTCGGCCCTAGGCATCACGAACCACACGGGCGCACCATCGACGTCGTAAGTGCCCCACGCCGCAAACACGATGTCGGCCTGATGCTCGACGATGATCCCCCAGCCGGGCTCGGAATCGGTCGGGTCGTGCCACCACAGACCTCCGTAGTTCATACCTCCGAACTTCGAGAAACTGTGGGACTGCCCGGCGAAGTTGGTCGCGGTTGCGGTTGCGACGTACGGTAAATCGGCATCCGCGGATCCGTCGCACCCTCCCGGATATAGCGCCAAGACGCCATCGGTCGGAAGGGTCGAGTATTTGACCGCACAACCGTCGATGCTGATCGAGCCGTTGATCGTTGAAACGAACCCGTTCGGAACTACAAAGTCGGGCGCTACGAGGTGGAGGTCGGCAAATCCGTGCGTGCCCACGAGGACACGGTAAATTCCGGTTGCCGTTGCGAACGTTGGTTCACTGCCAAACACAAACTCTCGCCCATTGGAGACGAGCGTTTGGCCTGCAAGCAGCGGCCCGTAATTGGAGGCGACCCTGCTGAATGCGATGAACTGAACCGAACCATCGGCGTTGGAGTAGATCTCGTCGAACCACCAGACTTCCTGCGAATGCGCGACGCCGCAGAGTACAAGCGAGAAGACAAATGCCATACCGACTCTGTTCAGATGCTTGAGCATCTCAACCTCCATCGGTCGAACGATGCGGATCCCGGTGCGTCGGATCGCGGGAGCGATTGCAGCAGGCGTAAGCCCGCACGGCAATGCCGATCTGACGAAACCGAAAAATCGGGGACGAGACCAAAAAACGGGCGACGAATCCAGACTGCGCATTGGTTCCTGATGTCATTCCTCAAGGCCCCAAGGCGGCACCCCTTGCCATTGGACACGGCACCAATGTATGCTATTGTCATACCCCACAGGCCTCCAAGGTGGCACCGCATGAGGGAACGAACCCTGGTCACGCAGCGGCTTTATTTCGGCATGAGTGCACTCCATCTGCGTGCTGCGACGACTCGCGTCATGGCGCGCCTCGTCGGCCTGCCCCCGGAAATGGCGCGCGTCAGCGCCCGCAGCCTCCGTCAGGACTTTGCGGTGAATACCGTGGAGGGAGAGGTGCTGGTCGAAGGCTTCGTCGCCAACGGCCTGCTGTCACCCCATACCAAGCAGCACGGCGACTATCGCCTCACCGAGCGCTTTCTCGAATTCGCGACGGCACGCGTGGTGGAGCCGTTGCCGCGACGCCGCGCCAAGGAATTGGTCATCGAGGCGAGCGCGCTCGCTACACGCATCAATGCAGAATGGACCCGGAACCCGCTCGAGATCGAGCTGGTTGCGCCGTTCGGTAGATACCTCAAACATGACGCGCAGCTCGGGGAGCTGGAGTTGGGCGTCGTCGTGCAGCCGCGCGATCCTTCGCGCCGGGCGCGCTGGGGAAAGTTCGCGACGAAACCTGATGGCGCGCGAGAGATGCGCGCCGCGTTTCGCCAACTGAGTTCGTTCATTCGCGTGCAGATGGTCAACGACAAGCGACTCCTGCCGCGTCCGTTCGCAGTCGTGTTTCAGGAACGATAGTCACGCGCCGATCGCCGTTCACAAGGTCAGGGTCGACGTCGCCCTGCGGTACTTCAGCTACTGCGCCAGCGTCTCGCGTCGAGGGTTCGACGACGTTGCGCTATCGATGCGGTAAACTCTTGCCCGGCACCGTCACAGCAACGCTCGGCGCGTTGACCAAGCATGACTTCCGCACTGCAGGACAGCTACGACGAACTGCCCTATCCGAATTTCTCGTTCCCGCCAACCCATCCTGACCGGCTCGCGACACTCGCCTGGTTGTTCGGACTCGTCTCAGCACCAGTCGACCGTTGCCGCGTACTCGAGATCGGCTGCGCTGCCGGCGGCAACCTGATTCCGATGGCCGCGACCCTGCCGCACTCGCAATTTGTAGGCATCGATTTCTCGGCATCCGCCGTGGGCAATGCGGTCGCCGATATCGCGGCGTTACAGCTGACGAACATCAATGTATTGCCGATGGACATACGCGATTTCGGCGAAACGTTCGGGACCTTCGATTACATCATTGCGCACGGCGTCTATTCGTGGGTGCCCAGCGACGTACAGGAACGGGTACTCGCGATTTGCGCGCAGCAACTGGCACGCAATGGAGTAGCCTACATCAGCTACAACACGCTGCCCGGATGGCACGCGCGCGGCGCGGTCCGCGACGCGATGCGCTATCACACGCGCCAGTTCACCGACGCGAAGACCAGGGTTGCGCAGGCGCGCGCGATGCTCGATTTCCTCGCGGAATCGTTGAACGGGACGACCTCCGTCTACGGCGCCATGCTGCTCGAAGAAGCGC
>CAVZWA010000019.1:0-50653 GCA_963778935.1 uncultured beta proteobacterium | reverse complement strand
AACGCGTGCGACAGTCGCCGGATGGATACATCTTTCACGAACATCTGGAAGAAGTGAACGAGCCCGTCTATTTCCACAAGTTCATTGCGCGCGCCGCAAGCCATGGGCTGCGCTACCTGGCCGAGGCGGATTTCAAGAGCATGCTGGCCGGCGAACTCTCACCCCAGGTGGGACAGATGCTCGCCAGGATCGCACCGGACCAGTTGCAGCGAGAGCAGTTTCTCGACTTTCTGCGCAATCAAACCTTCCGCCGCACGCTGCTGATCCACGACGGCGTGCCCCTGACACGCAAGCTGTCACCGGAGCGCATATTTGGCCTGCGCATTGCCACGCAGGCGCAACCGGTGAACGCGTCTCCGGACGAAAAATCGGAAGCACCAGAGAGCTTTCGCGTCCCCGACGCGAGCACACTCGAAACCAGACGGCCGTTGACCAAGGCCGCCATGATGGTCCTGGTTCAGAACGCGCCCGCAGCGATTACGTTCGACGATCTATGTGGGATGGCGCAGGCGCGCCTCGGAGTACAGCACGCGACAAGCAGCGACGATCGCAACGGACTCGCGACTGACTTGTTGCACGCATTCGCCGCGGGCATCGTCGAACTGCATTCGACACCGTCTCCTTTCGTGGCCGTGCCCGGCCCGCGGCCGGAAGCCGGCGCCGTCGCGAGGTTACAGGCAGGCCGCGGCGCACAAATCAGCAACCTGCGCCACGAATGGATCACCCTGGATGACGACGCGCGTCGACTGATTCCGTTGCTCACCGGCAGTCGCAGCGCCCAGGAGATCGCCACGCAGCATTGGCCGGACAGGCCGGCGGATGCGGCGCACGAAAAACTGCAGGAAGTGCTGTCCCGGCTCGCCCGACTGGCGCTGCTGGTAAGGTAACGTCTGCCGACTTGAGCTACTGCAACCTGATCTCGCCATCGAAGCTGACGTCGATCCCGATCCCCGCGACGACCAGCGTCACCTTCGCCGGAAAGACTTCAGTGCCCTTGATCGTGCCTTTGGCCAGAGCGCTGGCAACCGCCTGCTCGATCTCGCGCTGTGAATTGATGCCAACCATCTTCAGGAATTTGCGAATGCTGAGATTGAATGTTTCCTGATCCATCGGTTTCTCCTCGTTTTCCGAACCATTGATTCTCGTATTATGACCCTATCGGCAATGACTTACCGGAGCCCAGCATGCGCGACAATCCCGTGAAGAAAGCAATAGCCGCCGGCCGCCACGTATTCGGAAGCATGGTTTTCGAATGTTTCTCGCCGGGGTTGCCCACTCTTTGCCGCAATGCCGGCGCCGAGTTCGTGCTCTATGACATGGAGCACACCGGGCTGGGATTCGAAACGCTGAAGACACAGTTCGCCCTGTGCCGCGGCCTCGATATCGTACCGATGGCGCGCGTACCGCGTGGCGAATATCACTTCATCGCGCGAGCGCTGGACATCGGCGCGTTCGGTGTGATGATTCCGATGGTGGCCACCGCCGCCGAAGCTGCACATATCGTCGCCTGCACCCGCTATCCCCCGGTGGGCAAGCGTGGTGCCGCGTTCGGATTCGCCCACGATGACTTTACGGGCGGCGACGTCGCGGAAAAAATGGCGGCGCTGCACGAGCGTACTTTGGTCATCGCCCAGATCGAAACCGACGAGGGCCTGCGCAATGTCGAAGCGATCGCGGCCGTGCCCGGGGTCGATGCGCTCTGGATCGGCCACTTCGACCTCACCAATTTCATGGGCATCCCTGGGCAGTTCCAGCATCCGGCGTATCTGGCCGCCGTCGACCGGGTCGTGGCTGCCTGCGTGGCGGCGGGCAAGACCCCGGCCTTCCTTGCCACCGACGAAACCTGGGCGCGCGACTATGTCGCCAAAGGCTTCCGTCTCATGGCCTACGGTGTCGACCAATTGCTGCTGCAGAACGCGTTGCAACGAGGCCTTACCGTACTGCGCGACGCGAGCCGATGATGCGCGGTCCATCGCACCATTCGACAAATCTATCGGACAGGAGAGTGAAGTGAGCGACAAGTTCCGTGTGGGGTTGACCCGCGATATCCTCGATGCGCGTGGCGAGCCGGCGTTTGGCAAGGCCGCCCTTGCGATCCTCGACCAGGCGACGAATCTCGAGTGGGAGTATCTGCCCAAGGTCGTGCCCGATGTCGATGCCGAGATTGCCGCTCGCTACGACGCGATATACGTCAACGCGGCACGCGTGCCGGCCGCGGCGGTCGCACGCCCTGATTGCCGCCTGCGCGTGGTGGCGCGTCACGGCGTGGGCTACGACTCGGTCGACGTCGCGGCGATGACGCGCGCCGGTGTGCTGGTCACCAACACGCCGAGTTCGATGCCGCGCCCGGTGGCGACCATCGCACTGACGTTCGTGCTCGCGCTGGCCGGCAAGCTGTTTCTCAAGGACCGCCTCATCCGCAGCGGCCGCTGGAACGAACGCATGGACAACATGGGCATCGGATTGACCGGACGCACGCTCGGCGTGATCGGCGCGGGACGCATCGGCAAGGAGCTGCTGCGCATGGCGCGTGCCTTCGATCTCAAGCTCATCGCCGCCGACCCACTGGTCAACGACATCGAGCTCGCCTATCTCGGCACGCGCAAGGTCGAGCTTGCCGAACTGATGCGCGACGCGGATTTCGTCGTCGTTTGCTGCCTCCTGGATGGCACGACCCGCCATCTCGTCGGCGCGAAGGAATTCGCACTGATGCGCCCGGACGCGTATTTCATCAACGTCGCCCGCGGCCCGATCGTCGATGAAGCGGCGCTGATTCAGGTGCTGCGCGATCGGCGAATTGCCGGCGCTGCGCTGGATGTCTTCGAACAGGAGCCGGTCGACCCCGCGAATCCGCTGCTGAAGATGGATAGCGTCATCGTCACGCCGCATTCGCTGTGCTGGACCGACGAATGTTTCCACAACATGGCATCGACCGGCCTCAAGAGCATCGTCGATGCACTGAGCGGGCGCCGGCCGGAATTCATCGTCAACCGCGAAGTGCTGGACGATGCGCGCGTCAAGGCGTGGCTGGCGTCCTGACGCCATGAATTCAAGTACCGCTTCTTTCGCGCCACGGCGACAAGCCAGGAGGTCACGATGACATTGCTCATCGCCGGACTCGCACTTTTTTTCGTTCCACACGTGCTGCCGATGTTTCCGTCACGGCGCGCCGCGCTCGTTGCAACGTGGGGACCGGAGCGTTACAAGGGCATCTTTTCGGCGGCCTCCGGCCTGGCGCTGCTGCTGATCGTCATCGGTTACGCCTACGGCGATCGCGGCGCGCAATGGTTTGCTCCCGTCCCTGCCGCACGCACCGTCGCCCCCTTCGCGATGATCGTCGTCTTTATCCTGTTGGCCGCAGCCAACAGCCCGTCGCATATCCGAGCCGCGATCAAGCATCCGATGCTCATCGCGTTGCTGATCTGGAGCATCGTCCACCTGCTCGCCAATGGCGATGCGCGGGGCACGGTGCTGTTCGGCGCGTTCGCCGTCTATGCGCTGGTCGACCTGCTGTCGGCGCTGCAACGCGGGGCGGTGAAGTCGTTCACGCCCAGGCTGAGAGCCGACGTGATCTGTATCGTCGCGGGATGCGTCATCGCTGCGCTGGTCATGACGTTCCACCGCATCCTGTTCGGGCCGCGCGTCGTCGCATTCGGCGTCTAGCTGGCGTTGCCTGCGGGGCAAAATCACGCGCCGAAGTGCATCCGCGGTTGCGCCCACGTTATGATGTTGGCATAATCGACCTTTGCTCTGTCGGGTAGCTGCCCATGAGATCCAAGGCGATGGCACGGCTCGCGTACACGTGCGTGCTGGCAATGACAGGTATCGAGGGAGCCGCGGCCTCTGCGACGCTTGCAGTACGACCGATGTTCCCTGCGGATAGCGTGTGGAACGTTGCGGTCGACCAGCTTCCGGTCGATGCCAACTCCGCCGCGTACATCACCACCATCGGCTCAGGCAAAACTGTGCACCCGGACTTTGGCACGGTATACAACGGCGCACCCAACGGCATTCCCTACATCATCGTCCCCGGTACGCAACCACGCGTGCCGGTCAGCTTTACGTATGCGTCTGAGAGCGATCCTGGTCCGTATCCGATTCCAGCCGATGCCCTGATCGAGGGTGGGCCACAGAGCAGCGGGGACCGTCATGTGCTGATCGTCGACCGCGACGCCGGCAAGCTCTACGAGTTGTTCGCGGCGTACCCCAATCCCGACGGCAGCTGGCGCGCCGGATCGGGTGCGATCTTCGACCTCAACACCAACGCGCTGCGCCCGTCCACCTGGACGTCCGCCGACGCGGCCGGATTGCCGATCCTTCCCGGCCTCGTGCGCTACGAAGAAGTGTTCGCAGGGGAAATTCACCATGCGTTGCGCTTTACCGCACCGCAGACACGCAATACGTTCATCTGGCCCGCGCGCCACCAGGCGTCGAGCCTCACTGACGCCAAGTATCCGCCGATGGGCCAGCGCTTCAGGCTCAAGCAGAGCGTCAACATCAGCGGCTTCGGCCCCAACGTGCAGATCATCCTCCGCGCCCTCAAGAAGTACGGCATGTTCCTCGCCGACAACGGCAGCAGCTGGTATCTCAGCGGTGCACCCGATCCGCGCTGGGACGACGACGAACTGCATCAACTGGGCCAGTTGCACGGCAGCGATTTCGAAGCGATAGACGAGTCGTCGCTGATGGTCAGTCCGAATTCGGGGCAAACCAGGGCGTCGACCGGACAGACCGTAGCGCCGGCGACAACCGCCGTCGAATTCTATTGCCGCAATGCCGACCGCTACCTGATGACCGCCGACAATATGGCAATCTCGGCGCTCGACCGCGGCTGCATGCCGGGATGGGTGCGCACTGGCCAGACGCTCAATGTCTACACGGCCACAGCACACATCGCGACGACCGGGACCGACCCATGCAGTCCGTCCGGCCACGCGCGTGGCAATGCTGGCATGCAAGTCGAATCGCGCCCGCTGGCGTGCGACACGACCGCCAGGCGGCTACCCAACACTTGGCCGCAAGGTTCCGCAGACGCGCCTGTGGCGGCGGTGCCCAACGCAGCGGACGGCAACTGCAGCGTTGGGGCTATACCGGTTTACGGACTGTTCGACAATCGCCCGGATCTCAATCACCGCTACACCTCGTCGCTGGCGATGCGCGACCAGATGCGCGCGCAGGGCTGGAGCGCCGAAGGCTTCGGGCCGCTGGGCGTCGCGATGTGCGCACCGGCGCCCTGAGCCGGGCCGATAGTGGCATTGTCACTGAGGCGTCTGTGCTTGCGGCAGGACAACTTCAGCATTGGCGCACTTGAGTGTTTTTGCCCAGTATTCATTGCCGGCCCCGAAGAAATTCGCCAGTTTTGATTCCACGACAAAGCCTGCCCTGCCCGCCGCGCGCATCGCCTTGAGGCCCACGCAGTTGGCGCGCAGTTCGTCGTTCGTCGGAATCTGCGCATGCGCGCATTCGTGAAAAAAAATGAGGTCGTGCACTGCGGGTGGCAGTTCGGCGAGCTTCTTCGCATTCCACTGGATCTGGTATCCGGATCCCACAGGCTCGGTAATTCCCGTATGGCCACGCTGCACCAGCCTGCTGTCTGGTGAAGCGTTGATTTCGAGCACGGCGCGGCCACCCGCAATGCATTCCCCGGTGGCGCCATCGGAGAAGACGAACGCCATCGCATCGAGCGACGCCGTCGACAGGCACGCGCATGCGCACGCTACCAACACCGGGGACGTCTTACATCGGGGGAACGAAGCCATTCTTGCCGATCGTGATGCGGTCGGCGGCCAGTCCACCGTCCGCCTGCCGCGTGGCATAGACGATGACATGCGCGCCCGGCACCAGCATGGATCGATCGGCGGCTTCGACCATGACGATGGGTATATCGACCGGAACGACAACGACCTTCTCGCCGCCTGCGTAGGTCAGCGTAAGGCGGCGTTCCGGCGCACCGCGTCCGACCTGCGCCACGGTCGCGTTGGTCATGGTGTTGCCGGGCCTGGCGTCTGCCTTGGCGGCACCGACACTGCTCACCGTCGCATTGGTCATCGTGTTGCCAGGGGTGTCCATCGGTCGATGGCCTTCACCGGTGCCTCGCATCGATTCCGGGAAGATGTGCACTTCCACTGCGGTCAGCGTTCCGTCCACACGCGGGACCGCGGTCGTGCCGATATATGCGCCAACGGCAATCCGATCGAGATCTGCGGGAGAACGCGCGCTCAGTCGCACGTTGTCGCCCAATTTCACGGCGATCACTTGACCATCGCTGCCGCGCAACTGCAACGTTGCGGCGTCGATCCGAACTATGTCGCCATTGATTTTCTGTGACTGTGCGCGCGCCGGTCCGGCGGTGATCAGGACGCACGCAAGCACGCTCGCAAACAACCGGTAAGAGGTAGCGTTCATGTGTATTCCAGGTTGGCGGCGACTCCGATCGTTTCGTCGCCCGCCTGAACATGTTAATGCGAATGACCTGATTTCGCGAGATCGCGCGCACCGAATTGGCCCGCTGCGTCCCTGATGCGAACCATGGCCGTGCGTGATGTCAGAACCATGCATGTGGGACAACCATCCATGCATTGGCGGCAATCGCAGTAAATCGAAGGGATAACAACGGCTTGACGATGATTCTCGTCTCGCTACCCGGCCCTGGCACATGCTTTGCTGGTGTTCAGCCTGGAATACCAGATGGAACGCCATGGCCGAATACGGCTGGATGGGATCTGCAGTACCTGCCGCCTCGCAGTTCGTAGGTCGAACCTCCGCAAGCGCGGCGCTAGCGCGCGCTGCGACTGCACGTGCTTACGCGGCAGACCCCTGAATCTCGAAATGCCGACGGGAATCGGTATCCCGCCATTGTCGCGCCTCAAACGTCATCCCAATGAACAGGAGACAGTCATGAAACGTCCAGCAGCAATCGCCGCACAGCACGCACTCTCGAACCCCGTACGACGGCGCGTATTGTCCGCTGCCACCGCTGGACTCGGCACGCTTGCGCTACCGCGCCTTGCCCGCGCACAGTCCGTCAAGATCCGCGTCGGCTACTGGCCGATCGCCGCGGGGCTGCCCTTCTATGCCGCGATAGAAAAAGGCTATTTCAAGGAAGCCGGACTCGAGGTCGAACCCATCAAGTTCGCGGGCGCGCAGCAGGTCATGGAAGCGATGCTGTCCGGTCGTGCCGACGGGAGCGCCAACGGCACCGGTTCCGCCAACCTCGCGATCGGTGAAATCGCGTCGCCTGGCCTGCTGAAGATCATTGTTTCCAATCCCAGCAATGTCAAGAACGTGCTCGATGAGTTTCTTGTCGCCAAGGATGCGCCGTACAAGTCGATCTCGGAATTGAAAGGCAAGCGCGTCGGCTCGGGACCCGGGATCCAGAACGTCACCCTGTGCAAGACCGTGCTGGAGCGCAGTGGTGTAACGGACGCGACCGTCATCGAGCTGCCGATCGGCCAGCACGTCGCATCGATCGCGGCCAATCAGATTGACGCGGTGTACACGCTCGAACCCACCGGAACCATCGGCCGGCTCAATGGCGTGACGCGCATTCTGGAGGCAGGCGTGATCTCGAAATACATTCTTGGCGATCCGACGGCGATGGCGCCGTGGTTCGGTGGGTCCGCATCGCTGACGAACGAATTCATCAAAGCCAACCCGGACGTGACCAGGAAGTACATTGCGGCCTACGCCCGCGGCGTCGAACTGGTGCGGACCAAGCCTGGCGAAGCTCGCCCCTTTCTCAAGGGTTACACCGCGATCGAAGGCCCCTTGACCGCCGAAGTTCCGCTCGCTGCCTATACGCTGCATAGCGAGTTCACGAAACAGGACATCGACATGTTCCAGAAATTCTTCGACCTGTTCACCGACAAGAAGATATTCGAGAAGCGCGTGCCAGTCGAACCCATGATCTACAAGGTCTGAGTGATGAGTGCCGCAGGGCCGCCCCAAAGCACGCTCCCCCCGGGGGGAGCGGCGCGCAGCGCCGTTCGGGGGGAACATACAAGCGCTGAAGGGCCGCCCCAAAGCGTTCGCCCCATTCGGGGGAAGCGGCACGTCGCGCCGCACGGGGGACACCAAGCGGGCACACCGCGGACGGGTGGTTTCGACTATGCGCGACTGCTGCCCTTCATCGGGCCGCTGGCGCTGTTCATCATCTGGGAAATTGTCGTGGTGACCAAGCTCGTCAGCCCGATCCTGCTGCCGACACCTGGCGCCACGCTCACGGCATTGTTCACGGGTATTTTCGGCGGCGATCTCGCCAAAGACTTCATCTACACGGTCATCCGCACGCTGGAGGCATTCGGCATCGCCGCGATCATCGGCGTGCCGCTGGGTGTCCTGCTCGGCAGCAATGAACGAGCGTACCGGAGCGTCGAGTTTCTCATCGACTTTTTCCGATCGACGCCATCGTCGGCGCTCATCCCGCTGTTCCTGATGATTTTTGGTGTGACCGACATCAACAAGGTTGCGATCGCCGCCTTCGCAGCCGTGCTGGTGATCCTGTTCAACAGTGCCTACGGCGTGATGAACGCGCGCAAGCAGCGGATCATGGCAGCGAAGGTCATGGGCGCGTCGCGGTGGCAGATTTTCCGTGACGTGCTGATCTGGGAGAGCCTGCAGCCGACCTTCGTCGGCCTGCGCAGCGGCATTTCCATGGCGCTGGTGATCGTCGTCGTCGCCGAGATGTTCATCGGCTCCGACAACGGTCTTGGCCACCGGATCATCGACGCGCAACAAGTCCTGAACGTGCGCAGCATGTATGCGGCAATCCTGGCCGCCGGCGTCCTCGGCTATTTGCTCAACATCCTCTTTCTCCTCATCGAGAAAAAGGTCGTTCACTGGAGCGGGAGATAGCATGCGGCCCGTCGGCGCAGTCATCGAACCGGAAGCCCCTTTCGTTCCAGGGCCGCTCGGCACGCACATCACCATTCGCGGCATGACGAAGTACTTCGCGGGCAAGCCACTGTACGAGAACTTCGACCTCGATATTCCGAAGAGCCAGATCGTGTCGATCTTTGGCCCGAACGGCTGTGGCAAGTCGACGCTGATCAACATGATTGCCGGGCTGATTCCGATCGACAGCGGGCAGATTCTGTTCGACGGGAAGTCGCTCCGGGAGACCAAGATCGGCTACGTATTCCAAAACTACCGCGAAGCGATGTTCCCGTGGTTGCGGACGGTAGACAACATCGGTTACCCGCTCAAGCTGGCCGGTCGCACACCACAGCAGGTGAAGCAGCGGGTCGAAGAACTGGTCGCATCGTTCGACGTCAAGTTCGATCTGATGCGTTATCCCTACGAGCTTTCCGGCGGTCAACAGCAGACGACATCGATCATGCGCGCGCTCGCGCCCGAACCCGAGGTACTGTTTCTGGATGAACCGTTTTCTGCACTGGATTTCGAGATGACGCTGTTCATCCGGGAAAAATTGCAGGACGTGTTCATGCAGACCGGAACGACCATGGTCGTCGTGTCACACGATCTCGAAGATGCGGTATATCTCGCGGACAAGGTCCTTCTGCTCACCAAGCGCCCGACCCGCATTGCGGAGATCGTTCCGTTCGAGGATCCGCGGCCCCGCACGATAGCAACGTTGTCCGCACCGAATTTCATCCGCACCAAGGCACGTACGCTGGAAATATTTCAGCGCGAAGTGCGGCGCTGAGCCGATGGACAAGTTCGACGACCGTTCGCTCGCCACTTATATCGACGCAACGGCGCATCTGCTGCATCTGACTATTGCCGCCGAGCACCTGCCTGGGGTGCGCCAGAATTTCGCACGCATCGCCGCCCTTGCGCAGCTTGTCGTCGACCCATCGTCCGAGGTCCATGACGGGCCTGCGCCGGTATTTCAGCCCGGACCACCGATGTGAGATCGGCACGGGCAATCGCCGCTGACGTACGCAGCGGCAGACGCAGTGCGCGCGCAATCATCGCCGAAACGCTGACTTCCATCCGCGAGCACAATCCGGCCATCAACGCGTTCTCCGCGCGACTCGACGAGCGAGCGGAATGCGCGGCCATGGCGATCGATGCGGTGGTGGACAGTGGTCGCGATCCGGGGCCGCTTGCCGGTGTTCCATTCGCGGTCAAGAATTTGTTCGACATCGCGGGCACCATCACAGTCGCCGGCGCGCGCATCTACGCCGACCGCCCTGCGGCGGTGCGGGATGCAACCGCAGTGCGTCGCCTGCAGGAACATGGCGCCATCCTGGTCGGTGCGTTGAACATGGATGCGTACGCGTACGGATTCACCACCGAGAACACGCATTACGGGGCGACGCGCAATCCGCACGACCACTCGCGCATTGCCGGCGGTTCGTCAGGCGGATCCGCTGCGGCGGTCGCGGCCGGCCTGGTACCCCTGACGCTCGGTTCCGACACCAACGGCTCGATCCGGGTGCCGGCATCTCTGTGCGGTGTTTTCGGGTTCAAGCCCACCTTTGGCCGTGTAAGCCGCGCCGGAAGCATGCCGTTCGTGCACGATCTCGATCACGTCGGGCCACTGGCGACGTGCGCTGACGATCTGGCGCTTGCGTACGATGCCATCGCGGGGCCCGATGGCGAGGATCCGATGTGTTCGACACGCGCAGCGGCACCGTTGGTGCCCGAGCTGGCCGCGGGTGCAGCGGGGCTGCGCGTCGCCGTCGCCGGCGGATACTTCACGCGACCGCTTGCGCCCGAAGCACGCGGTGCCGTGTCGAGCGCGGCAGCAGCGCTGGACGTTCGTCGCCAGGTCGAGTTTCCGCACGCCGATCGCGCTTATGCGGCGGCCTTCATCCTGACCGCAAGCGCAGCGGGATCGCTCTATCTGCCGGAGCTGCGCGAGCGTGCGGCGGACTTCGAACCGCTGTCGCGTGACCGCTTGCTTGCCGGCGCGCTGATACCCGCGGCGTGGGTGCATGCCGCACAGCGCTTCCGGCGCTGGTACCACGATCGCGTTCTGACCCTGTTCGAAACGGTCGATGCCATCATCGCGCCGGCAACACCGTGTTCCGCGCTGGCACTAGGTACAGAAACGATGACTATCGACGGCGAGACGATGCCGGCACGGCCAAGCCTTGGCTTGTTTACGCATCCGATTTCGTTCATCGGACTGCCCGTCGCCGCGGTGCCTATCGACTGTGGAAGCGCGCTTCCGATTGGCGTGCAGATCATCGCCGCGCCCTGGCGCGAGGACATCTGCCTGCGTGTCGCAGCGGAACTGGAGCGTCGCGGCGTCGCTCGCGCGCGGATCGCATGACGACCGTCTCCCCGCCACGCGGCCTGGTCGCCTACGAGCGCATCAAGAGCGACATTTTCGATTTCCGGCTCTTGCCGGGAGACCGTTTCTCCGAACCGGAGATCGCAGAACGCTTCGGCATGAGCCGTACACCCGTGCGCGAAGCATTGCTGCGCCTGGAGCGCGAAGGCTATGTGACGGTGGCACAGCGCAGCGGCTGGCAGGTGCGCCCGCTGGACTTCAAGGCCTTCGATGAATTTTACGACGTGCGCCTGATTCTCGAATCGGCGGCGATTCGCCGGGTTTGCGAACTCGACCCGCAGCCCCCGCTGACGAGCCTGCGCGAAGCGTGGCTGGCACCGCGCAGCCAATGGCTCAGCGACCCGCGTGCGGTCAGTCAACTGGACGAGGCGTTTCACTCGACCCTGGTCGCCGCTGCCGGTAATCGACAGCTATCGCGGATGCACGGCGAAATCGCCGAGCGCATCCGGATCATCCGCCGGCTCGATTTTCTGCATCCCGAGCGCATTCGCGCAACGTATCAGGAACACGCGCAGATCCTTCGCCACGTACTGAGACGGCAGGCCGATTCCGCATTGTTGCTGCTGCGCTCGCACATCGCGGCCAGCAAGTCCGAAGTACGCAAGATCACCCTGCACATGCTCTACGATGCGCGCCACGGACTACCGACGCCGATTGCCGAGGTGCGCTGAACGCTCGACAAAGCGCTAGGACGTGTGTCGGAACCGCAGTGCCGACCAGGCTTTGGCGACCAACGCCCAGACGTACGCCCGGCGCGCCGTACGCGCTTCGCGCTCGACCATGAAGTGATCGTAGGCGGTCCAGTAGCTTTGATCCGGGATATGTTCAAGGTCCCAGAGCGCTGTCGAACGTTCGGCTGGATGCGCAATGCCCTGCGTCGCGCGCCGGTCCGGCGTCGCGGTCGCCATCGGAGGAACTGCGCGGAGGAACTGAAGTGATTCAACTGATGCATTGGCCATCGTTTTCCCTCGGTAAGAGATGCAACCCGCAACCTTTTTGAGGTCACGCGTCGACGATAGCCAAGCGTTGGATGAACGTCCAATCGCTTTGCGCGATCGCAACGATCGATTACATGGATAACCGTACTGCGGAATAGCCTTATTGCGGACGCTGGGCATGCGCTGCCCGTTGCAACCCTCCGGCACTACCTGTGGTGCCGCCTGCTAACGCGCCGGCACCATCACGAGCCTGTCAACACCCGACTCGGCGCCCCACGCTTCGCCCGCGCGGCCGAGCATCTGGCGCACGTTGGCCTGATCGCGATTGGACGGAAAGCTGTCGAATTTTTCGGTGACCGGATCGAAGCGGACAATCGCATTCGTGCTCCAGTCGGTCAGCCAGACTTTGTCCTTGTCGTCGACCCAGACCGAGTACGCGTGCGCATTGCCCGGCAATTTCCATTCGCGCCATGATTTCGTCGCCGGATCGTACATACCCACCTGGCCGGTGTTCCAGTAACTCACCCAGATCCGGCCGCGTGAATCGGACCACACGCGCCGCGCGCCCTGGCTCTTGGTGGGCGGTTCGATGACTGTCACGTCCCCCGTCTCGGTATTGATCTGCGCGATGTGGTTGCCCGCCAGCGATGCGATAGTAGACATCTCCGCCCGGAGTCGTCGTAATGCCGTACGGACCGCTGCCCCGCTGTGCCTTCCACACGGTGACGACGCCGGTCCCGGGTTCGAGCCGGCCGTAGTAGCCGCTCTGGCCCGTAAACCAGACGCGCCCCTTCTTGTCGAAGGTGAGCGTGTTCAGATTGGTGTACCCGGTGTCCGCGGGCAATGCGAAGACCTTGACATCGCGTGTCCTGGGGTCGACACGAACAATCGCGTTCTGGCCGCCGTCGGTGATCCACGCCGCCCCGTCCGGGCCGACGATGACGCCGTGCGGCGCCGAGCGCGGACCAAGCGGGATCTCCTCGGTCTTGCCGGACTTTGGATCGAGAATGCCGAGCTTGCCTGTGGGCTGCGCCGTGTAGAACACCAGTGCTCCAGGTCCTGGCGCCGCCGCGACATCGTGCGGATGCGATCCGCGCGGCACGTCGAAGTAGACCGGTTGCGCCTGCACCGCGGCCGCGGCCAGCGCGACGGCGCCGAGTGTGGCAGCGATCAGCGCGCACCGAATGGAATTCCACACCAGGATGTTCAGTTGGGCCATGGCGATCTCCTCCGAAGGTACCTGCGGTGCGAAAGCCGTTTCCGCTCCAGCGCGGACCCGTCGATCGGCGCTTAAGTCTAGAAGAAAAACCGCAACGGCGCACGGTGCTTCTCCCGCGGTATTATTGCCGCCGTGATCGTCCGGCGCCGGCACCGTTCGATTCGCGGCGCTGGTCACTCGGCCAGCGCAGAAGAATGGGAGATCCACATGGGCCAATTGCTGGCGGCGTTCGTGGTCACGCTGGTTGTATTCTGCGTCTGTGATTTCGTATGGCTGGGGTTCGTCGCGAAGGATTTCTACCAGGCGCAGATAGGCTCGTTGCTGCTGCCGCAACCGAACCTGAAAGCCGCCGCGATCTTCTATTCGCTCTATACCGCAGGCATCGTGCTGTTTTGCGTCGAACCTGCGCTCACGCAAGGCTCGTGGCTCCGCGCGCTCACCTTCGGCATGTTGCTCGGGCTGCTGGCCTATGGAACCTACGACCTGTCCAACCTGGCGACGCTCAAGGGCTGGACCGTGAACCTGGTCGTCGTCGATATCCTCTGGGGCATGGTGGTCAGTGGCCTCGCGGCAACCGCCGGTTACTTCGCAGCGCGAATGGTGTAGCGAAAGCTATCGGCTCGATAACGCCGGGCCGGCCACTACAGTTTGCACTTCGACTGCAGGTCCTGCATTTGCTGGATCACCGCCTGATAATCGGGCGACGTGCTCGGCACCGACTTGGCGAGTTCCTGGATGCGCGGCTGATAGGCTTGAATGCGCTTGGCGATCGGGGCCATCTGTGCGTTGAGTTCCTGCCGCTTGCCCTGATTTCCCTCGCGATTCGCGACGGTCGCCTGCGCACTCAATTTCTGCAGCGCGCATTGATCCGGCGCAATCTTGGTCTGAATATCGACGTATTCCTGTGCTTCCCTGGATAGCGCGAGCGCACCCCCTGCCGCCAGCGTGACACCGAGCAGCACAACACCATATCCAGTCCTCACAACCAGGGCCATTCTCATCCCCAAGGGCAACGCGCACCTGCCGCGCAAGCGCCCAATTTTCCGGCACGCGCAGCAAGCTTACTCCATGGCGTGATGGCGACCAAGCTGCCACTGCGCGGGCGGCGCTGGCGACGTTGCGGTATTTCATAGAGAATGCGCCGTCGTCGCGTCGATCGCCTTGCAACGCCATTTCGCCTTCGTCACCGCAATCCGAGCATGACACCACGAGTCAAACGCTGGACCATCATCGCGTCAGTGGCGATGGTCGCAATCGCCGCGATCGCATATACCTTGTTTCTCGGAGCGCTTTACTACAAGCAGGAACGACTCATCTTTCCCGGCCGTCCACTCGCGTCGGACCATCAGTTTCAGTTCGATCAGCGCTTCGAGGAACTTCGGATTCCGGTGGCTGGCGCGACGCTGGATGCCCTGCACTTCATGCAGGAGCAACCACGGGGGCTGGTCTTTTTTCTGCACGGCAATGGCGGCAACCTGCAAACGTGGACAACCGGCATCGATTTCTACCGCCGTGTGAACTACGACCTGTTCATGCTCGACTATCGTGGCTACGGCAAGAGCACGGGCGCGATCGACAGCGAAGCGCAGCTGAACGCCGACGTGCGCGCGGCGTGGGACGCCATCGCACCGCGCTACCGCGGCAAGCCGATCGTCATCTACGGGCGCTCGCTCGGCACCGGACTGGCGGTAAAGCTGGCCGCCGATGTCAACGCGCAGTTGCTCGTACTCGTGTCAGCGTATTCCAGCCTGGTGACCGCCGCCAAGGAGGAATACCCGTTCGCCCCGGAATGGTTGCTCAAGTATCCGCTGCGCACCGATCAGTTGATTGGCGCCTTGAACATGCCGATCGTCCTGCTGCATGGCAGCGAGGACCGCCGGATCCCGCTCGCGCACAGTCAAAGGCTCGCGGCGCTCGCCCGTTCCCCGGTCGAGTTGATCGTGGTGGATGGCGCGGGCCACAACGACATCCAACGATTTCCAGCCTACCTGGACGTGCTTGCCGCGCGATTGATCGCCGCAGGGCAGCCCTAGGGCGCGAAGGTTCCGTTCGGCGCGAGCTTCGCTCCCAGGCGGTCCCCGGGTTGCGCCCGGCGCAGCGCAGGCATAGCATGTACTTTTCCGGTTCGGAGGCTGCCATGCGCAAACGCCTGATCATGCTCGTCGGCTGCGGTACAGCGTTGTCGCTGTTCGCGTTCGGCGCTCAAGCCATTTCATGCGACATCGTCGTCGACCGCACGGGCACGGTGGTCTATCAGGATGTCACCCCCCCTGTCGACATGTCCGAGCGCGGCGCCGCGGCGCGCGACCGCATGCGTCAGCGCGGCGAGCAGCTGATGATCATCGAGACGGAGCAGTGCCCGCGCCTGGTGATTTCGACCATCTCCAACTCGGCCAGCGTCGAGGAGATCGTCTCGAGCATGCGCCCCTACGTCGGTGCCAACGGCGGCATGGGTGCGAGCGCGCGGCCCGGTGCGAGCGGCCAGATTGCCTCAGTGCCAATTACGCCGCCCCGCACCAGCGCGTCAGGTCGAGCGTACTAACCGCAGTACATGCCGTGGCGCGGGCGCGAAGCCTGCGCCACGGTTATGGGCCGGTTCAGGCCTCGTACTTGAACGACAAGGCTACGCGGGCGCGGTAAGCCACGACCTTGCCGCCGTCGATCTTCACGTCCAGTTTGACGATGTCCGCAATGCGCAGATCGCGCAGCGAACTGGACGCGGTCGCCACGGCACGCTTGACCGCGTCTTCCCACGATACCGGACTGGTGCCGACGAGTTCGGTGATGCGATAGACGCTTTCGTTGGACTGGCCTTTCCTGCTTTTTGCTTTTGCTTTTGCCACGATGTCGCTCCTCTTGGGTGAAAATCGGCGGCGGCTTCGATTCCGCCCCGTGAACGTGCGGTCCGACGATGATGCTCCCCTTCCACCCGGGTCCCGACTGCACTGGGTCCCGGGCGGCCTGCGTTATTTGTATGCCCGGTCGCGCGCCTTGTCAATGCAGATCGTTCACGACCGCTGCGTTGTGCAGCGCGGCGGCAAGTTCAGACCAACGGACCTCCACGACAGCCGGGGTCGATTCACTCAGCCCAGATTGCCCGTGACATCGTCGAACAATTCGTCGACCGACAGGCGGCGCGGGATGATCTTCTGATCGAGCGCCCAGTCGATCGCCAGTTGAAGTCCTTTGCGATTGGACTCCAGCCCGATTGGCGGAAAGATGGCGGGCACGCCGCCTTCGGTCAGCGCACGGCTTTTGACGATCATCCGATACAGTTCGCGAACGACGTCGGGGCGCTTCTTCGAGATGTCCTCATGCACGACGAACATGTGGTTGATCGGCACGATGCCTTCACGTGCATACCAGTCCTTGGCCGCGGCCTGTGCATCGGGAACAAGCGTTCGCACGCGCGGATCCTTCGGCATGTCTTCACCGAGCAGTGCAGCGGTCAGTTTGCCGTCGAGCATCATCTGCGGGATCGATGAATCCTTGGGCAGGCGTATACAGTTCGACGGATCGCTGTATTCGGCGAGGTGTCCGTCGCCCAGCGTCATCCAGGTCACCTTGTCGAGATCGACGCCGTACTCGTGGCGCAGGATGCCCCGGATCCATAGCGCGGTCGTCTGCGTATACGTGCGAACACCCACCCGCTTGCCTTCGATATCCTTTGGATTGACCTGACCGAAGTCGATGTTGAAGCCCGCGCAGTGATGCTGGAACCGCCCTGAGATCGGCGTGGGCAACATGACGTATGGCTTGCCGTATGCCTTGGCTTGCAGGAAGGTGACGATCGCCAGTTCGCCTGCGTCAAAAGCGTTTTCGCGCACCATCGCCTTGAAGCCGTTATGCGCCGGGGTCGGGCCGCAAAAGTCCAGCTTGACGACGTCGGACTCGACCCGTCCGTCCTTCATCGCCTTCGTCACCGGATATTCGGCCAGATTGGTGCGTAACGTTGGCACCTCGGTTGCTGTCGTTGTCATGCTTTTCGTTTCCTTATGCTCAAATGGAACTACAGCCGGACCTCGATCAGCGATGGGCCCGGCTCGCGTACCGAGTCAACCATGGCCTGGTGGAAGGCATCGGCGGTGTCGACGGCGACGGCAGGTACGCCCATGCTTTTCGCCATTGCCAGCCAGTCGATACTTGGTCGATCGATGTCGATCATGGCCAGCGCACGTGCCCCCGGCGCGCCGGCGCCCATATTGGCGTATTCAGCCTTGAGGATTGCGTAGCTGTTGTTGGCGAAGATGATCGTCGTGATGTTCAGACCCTCGCGCGCCTGCGTCCACAGCGATTGGATCGTATACATTGCGCTGCCGTCGCCGACCATGCAGAACACGCGTCGGTCAGGGCAGGCAAGCGCGGCACCGGTAGCAACAGGTGTTCCATAGCCGATCGAGCCGCCCATGTTATTGATGAGGTCGTGAGGCACCGCGCCAACGGTCAGCCCCATGGTCTCGCGGCCCGTGGTCAGCGATTCATCGACGAGGATGCAGTTTTCGGGCAGTGCGGCGGCCAGGGCCTGGGCGATGCTGGCCGGTCCGAGGGCACCGGTCGGCGGAGTGGAGTTCGATCGTTGCTGGAGAACGGGTGCCGTGTTCGTCGCGCCGAGCGCCTGGACCAGCATTTCGAGGCCCGCGACACCATCCTCGCCGATTTCGACCAAAGCATGCACGCTCGTGCCCGGTGACTTGAGCAAGCTCGGCTTGTCGGGATAGCTGAAGAATGCGATCGGCTCGGTCGTCTCTACCGTGATGATGTGCTTGAAGCCTTTCAAATACTCGACGGCCAGTCCGACTGCATAGGGGATGCGCTCAAGCGTGACCCGCCCCGCCCCGCGTTCGATCCGCGCACTGAAGAATTGCGTCGCGATGCGGCAGCCTGTCGCCGCCTTGATCTTGCCGGCAAGCTCGATCGCGCGGCCGCGTGTCGACCGACCGGCCAGGACGATGAGCGTTGGCTCGCCTGAACGCATCACCTGCGCAATGTGATCGATGCGCGCGGATTCTGGAACCTTCGACTTGGCAACCGTGCGTTGTGGCACGACTTGCGCGCCCGCGTCCTGCCACGAGGTATCACCGGGCAGGATCAGCGTCGCGATTTGTCCGGGGTACTCGCTCGCCTTGGCAACCGCTGCTGCAGCGTCCCAGGCCACCGAGTGTGGCGATTCGACGCGGCGCACCCAGTGACTCAGCGGCCGCGCCAGCCCCTCGATGTCGGACATCAGTGGTGGGTCGTATTGCAGATGCGCCGCCGAATGTTCGCCCACGATATTGACCATACCCGACGACGCCCGCTTGGCATTGTGGATGTTGGCCAGACCGTTCGCGAGTCCCGGCCCGAGGTGCAGCAGTGTGGACGCCGGCGTGCCTTTCATCCGGTACCACCCGTCCGCCGCACCTGTGCAGACCCCCTCGAACAGACCAAGGACGCTGCGCATCCGCGGGTTCTCGAGCGCTGCCAGGAAGTGCATCTCCGAGGTACCCGGGTTCGCGAAGCAGATCTCGACACCCTGATCGGTCAGCGTCTGGACCAGACTTTCGGCGCCATTCACGTCAGTAGCCCGCCATGTCGCGCGCCTTGCCGACGACGCCGTAGCTGCGCTGCGGGGCCGACATCAGGAAACGATAGCCCTCCTTTAGGACCCGTTCGTAATTGCTGGCGGTGACATGCGGGTGGCCGACCGGCACCTTGTGTTTGTGGCAGGTCTCGACGATCTTGCGCATCGCATCGAGCACCACCGGATTTTCATACTGCCGCGCGAAGCCCAGCTGTTGGCTCAAGTCGCCCTCGCCGATCAGGATGAAGCCGATGCCGGGGACATTGGTGAGCATATCGTCAAGGTTGTCGATGGCTTGCGTGCTCTCACACATCAGTCCGACGAGGATTTCTCCTTGCGGGGCGAGCGGCCAGACGTCAGCCTTCGCGTAATACTCCGCCTGGCTCAGGCCCCAATAGCGCGCTGCGCTTGCCGGGCCATCGCCGCGTACACCGCGAGGTTCGTAGAGCGGCGCATTCTTCGGCCGGCTGTAACGACACGACGCCACAGCGTTATAGGCCTGCTCAACAGTGGCGATGTGCGGCCAGACGACGCCATAGGTGCCACGGTCCAGCACCTGTTTGGCAAACGCCTGGTTCATCTCGACCCCGTTTGCCGGGATGCGTGCAATCGGCGTCACCGACGGAGCGAGTGAACCCGATGTCGCAATCTGTTTGCGGTTGAGCATGTACTGCAGTGCATCACCCAGCCCCGCGACATCGTACGGATTGTGTTCCATTTCAAACACGATACCGTCGTACGGTGCTTCGCTCATTTCGATGGCGGTCTGCGGGTCGAGTTTGGCGAATGCAGTGAGGGCCGGCTTGCCTTGCTCCAAGGCTCGAATGATGCCGTTGAGACGCGTATTGCTCATCGTATTCCTCGTTGTCTGGTGTCGGTCAAGTGCATTTCCCGTTGTTGTATTGGTTGGTGGTCGCTCCAGTACATGAAGCCCATGCCCTCGCCGGTGCCCGCGGGTGTGCGCCAACAGGGTACATAGTCGACCAGCGTCATCGCGGCCCCAGTTTCCTCCAACGCCTTCATCACGCTGACATAGAGTTTGATCTCGGAGGTGCCGGACTGGTATGAGCGGTTGTCTACTGCTGCCAGGCCTTCATAGTCGTAGTTGGCCAGCATCTTCATGATGCCATGGTCGAACTCTTCGTCGTTGACGAAGTGGGACAGCCCGCCCGAGGCGAAGATACCGACACGCACATCTTCAGGCCAGGCATTCATGGCATCACGGAGCACCCGTCCGAATTCAATGCAGCGCGCCATCGACGGCTGCGTCGGCGGATAGAAGCAATTCATGATAATCGGAACATGCGGCGGAGGGTTGTCGCCCATGATCTGGTGATAGACGAAGCTGTAGGCATGCGGCACCACCGGATATTCAGGCAGTGGTTTCATCCACACATTGTCGGGCCACGCAAAAAGGTCGGTCAAATCGAAGCCTTCGCGTTGGAAGGTCTCGATCAGATAGGTCGCAAGCCTGGGATGACACTTGTGCGTGACGTGGCGGTCGGGTGCATAGACAGCACGCTGGGGCGGGCCGTTGTGCACCTCCTCACCGCTGTAGATGACGATTGAGGGCGAGAAATCGGTGAAGATTTCCTTCTGGTCCTTGCCCAGAATGATCGCGACATCGATGTTCGCGTCGCGGTAGGCGTTGGCCATCTCGTCAAGCGCAGCACGGCAACGCACGGCCCGCGCCGTGCGTTCTTCGATCGTCAGGTATTTCTCAAATGCAGCGCCGCGGTGCGCTTCCAGCTCCGGATAGGTCCAGGTACGATTGCGATACCACAATTCCGGGTTGTTCCGGTCTCGCTCACCATTTTTCAGCCAATCTTCCGGCGCCTGACCGAGCATGCCGCTGTGCGGCACCGCCATACCGAATACAATTTTTGCCACGTGTGCTCCTCAGCAACTTAGGGCCTGTTAACGCTATGAACGCAAACGCGTTGCACGGCCGAAAACGCCCAGCGCAAGGCGCGAAGGCGAAGGCAGGTCTCGCACCTGGCGAGCCTTCGCAACGCAGCGATGGGCGTTTTCGGCAGCAACCCGAAGGGAACGGGTGGCATGGGGCGCCACTCATTGTTGCTGTCCTCGCAAAGGCTTCTAGCCTTTGCTTCGTCGGCTGCCGCGATTGGCGCCCCATGCCACCCGTTCGCGTTTGTGTTCATAGCGTTAACAGGCCCTAATATGTTCAACAAGGCAGGCGATCCCGTTGGCCCCGGCCTTGTCGTAAGTCAAAAATTCTCGCGGCGAGTCACGCCAATGCCGTCACCTTGGGCGCCCATTTGCGTTGCAGCAAGATCACCGTATTCGTTGCGCCAATCAACAGGAACACGAAGATCACCATCATGGGCAGATCGTAGCTTCCGCTGACATGGAGCAACCAGCCCGAAAGGCTTGCCGACACCCCGCCCGCGAGACTCGTTGCAACCTGCTGCACCCCCGTGTTCAATCCGATGGCCTGCTTGGGGATCAAGGTCAGCTTGCACAGCGCCAGGTTGTTCGCGGTGACAAGGCCAAGAAGCGAGAGCGAGAGCACGTTCCAGAACAAGGCCATCTCGAGCGATTGTGCAAATACGCCGAGCAGCACGGTGCTCGCCCCAATGAAGCCCGTGACGACGAACGCCTTGCGCACAAAAACGGCGTCGTATCCACGCGCGATGATCCGGTCCGCCGCCCATCCCGCGAGGGTCGCGATGATCGCGATCCCTGCGAAACTGAAGAAGGTGTAGAGCCCGGATTTTTCGAGAGACAGACCGCGTTGCTCGACCAGATAGGCGGGCATCCAGGTCATGCAATAGAAAGTGAAATAACCGTAACAGAAATTATTGATCATCCCGCCCCAGACGACCGGGCTGGACAAAAGGCTTCCGAGGGATACCGAGGAGGCCCTGCGTTTCGCCACCACAAGTTCCGCCTTGGACGGGAAATCGTTTGGGACCATCAGCAGCCAGGGAGCCAGCCAGATCAGCCCGACGAGGCCCGTCGCAATGAACATGAACTGCCAGGAATAATTGACGATCATCCAGGCAGCGATCGGCGCACCGATTGCGGGGCCGATCTTGCCGCCCATCGCAAAGATACCAACGGCCAGGCCTTTATTACTTTCGTCGAAGTTGTTGCCGATCCAGCGATAGCTTGCCGGAATCACCACGGCTTCGGCCGCACCGATGATCAGGCGCATAACGACCAGCGCTGCAAGGGCCGTAACCATGCCTGTGAGCGCCGCTGCAGCGCACCACAGCAGGAAACAGATCGTGTAGGGCCACTTCACGCCGTAGCGATCGACCAGCCAGCCCATGGGCATCTGGAGAAGACCATAGGACCAGAAGAAGGCCGAGTTGAGCCAGCCACGCTCAACGTTTGTCAGCGCAAATTCGGCAACGAAGCTCTTGTCCGCCAGTGCAGAAGACAGGCTCGTGCGATCAACAAAGGAAATCAACAGCCCGACCGCAAGAAGCGCCAGGATGATCCAGGGGTTCGCGGTCCCTGTTCGTTTCAAATTACTTGTCTCCACCTGTTTTCTCTCTTTTGTTTGATTCAATGCTGTTTCTTGGCCACCGACGGGTGCCTTGGGCGGCTATACCGGATTCGACGGGACGTCAGGCCAGGGCTGGATACAGTTGTTGCGCAGTTTTGCCAAAGATCCACGAACGCTCTTCCTGGCTCAGGCATGCCAGACCGGCCTGCGCGGTCGCAAGGATTTCCGGGAGAGTGCCCGGCGATGTCGGAAAGTTCGAGCCCCAGGCCATCCGCTTTGCGCCAAACGTTTCGACCACTCGCGGGAAGAACGTTGCGGCGCTCGCCTTTTCCTTCTTCACATCGCCAAATATGCGCGGCGTGAGCTTGAGGTAGATATTCGGCACATTTGCCAGCTCGAACAGGCTTGCCGCCTTCGTATACGGCGGTCCATCAAGCACGTCGGGACGGCCGAGGTGATCGAGGATGATGTTCACATTCGGGAACTTCTGCGCAAGCATCGCCACCTGCGGGAATCCGATTGGGCCCGTCTGGATGCACATCGGCAAGCCAAGCTCGCCAAGCAATTCCCAGGCCTTGAACGACCGCGGATCGTCCAGTTCGCTGGGATCGAAATCTTTGGTCGAACCGCCGGTAAAGATACGCAGCCCCGCAAGCCCCTTGTCTGCCCAGCCATGAATGACGGCGCGGACATTGTCATCGAGCATATCGACCGAACCCACTGCGACCAAACGGTTCGGATACTGTTTGCAGCCATCGACGACGTAGGAATTGTCGAACCCATACGTGGTCGATGAATGGACCACCGCCGCCTTGGCGACCCCCGCGGCATCCATTGCAGCAATCAGCGATTCGACCGTGTTCGGTCGTTCCTGCGACCAATCCGAGCGCTTGCCAAACAACGGCGCCGGTGGATAACGCCCTTCGTCATCCGAAACAATGTGTGGGTGAATATCGACATAGTTCATGTTCTGCTCCCGGCGCTCATTTGCCCTGTTCCTTCAGATGCGCATCAAGCCGCGGATAAACGCGGCGCGCGTTCCCTTCGAAAATTGCCATCCGATCGGCATCGGAAAGTGCCGTGCAGGCATCGATATAGCGCTTGGTATCGTCAAAGTACTGGCCGGTATTGGGATCCCTGCCACGAACCGCACCGATCATTTCCGAACCGAACAGCACATTGCGGGTCGGCACGACCTTGGTCAGCAGCTCGACACCCGGATGGTGATAAACGCAGGTATCGAAGAAGACGTTGTTTAGCAGCCCTTCGAGCGGTCGGTCGCGCATTTCGAGCGACATCCCCCTATAGCGTCCCCAGTGATAGGGCACCGCACCGCCGCCGTGCGGGATGACGAAGCGCAGCGTCGGAAAATCCTTGAACAGATCGCCCTGCAGCACCTGCATGAACACCGAGGTATCGGCGTTGAGGTAATGCGCCCCGGTGCCGTGAAAGCACGGATTGCACGAGGCGGCGACATGGATCATCGCCGGAACGTCGAGCTCGCACAGCGCTTCATAGAGCGGATACCACTCGCGGTCGGTCATCGGCTTACCCGTCCAGTAGCCGCCAGTCGGATCCGGATTCAGATTGCAGCCAACAAATCCCATTTCTTCGACACAACGGCGTAACTCAGGGATCGAGTTTTTCGGCGGCGCAGAAGGCGACTGTGGCAGCTGACAGACCGGCACGAAATTGTCGGGGTACATGTCGCAGACGCGACGCACGAGGTTGTTCGATACCTCGGCCCATTCGAGACTGGTGCGCTCATTACCCAGGTGATGACTCATCAGCCCCGCGATCGGCGAAAACAGGGTCAGGTCGCTGCCACGCTCCTGCTGCAGCTTGAGCTGCCCGTTGCCAACCCCCTCGCGGATTTCATCGTCGGACACATGCGCGGCAGCGCGCGTCGGCGCGTTGACTGGGTCGTCCGCAAATTCGACCTGCTTGGCCCGCCAGTTGCGAAACGAGGCGGGTACGGTCGTGAAATGGCCGTGGCAATCAATGATCATTTTCGTTCTCTTCGCTTCAGCGCGCCTGGGGATCCACAAACAGTTCGCCAATGGACATTCGGCGAGGCGTAAGACCTTGCTTGAATGCGGTGGCTTCGAGCGTTTCGATGGTCTTCAGGTTTTCCCGAAGGCCATAGGGCAGCGGATCGTGTCCGACAATCTTGCGAAGCTCGAGATACTTCTTGTCGCCGGCGCTCGTTGCCTCACCAGCGTCGAGCCGCGCCAGCCATTCCTTCTTGGCCTGTGCAAATGCGTCGTAGAGCGACTTCGCAATCCACGGATGGGCGGCGAGTACCGCGTCCTTGACGACAATGGTCCCGTGCATCGGATAAACCCCGGAACGGGCGTAGTACTCGGCTTCCAGCACAGCCGCATTAGGCAACAAATCGGGATAGTCGGCCTCAACCTCTTTCCACCCGCCGGTAGGCGCTCCCGTGCGACCAATGCCTGCCGCCGCCGCGAAGCCTGCCGACAGTTCGCCTTTGGACATCATCTCTGCCAGCGACGTCCCTGTCGGTGCGTGGATGACGTTCGATGGCAGCTTGAGTTGGGTGACATGCTCTTCGTCATCGACGACCCAGGTGACCTTCGACGAATCGAGCCCGAACTCATCGATGAGAACCTGGCGCGTCCACACGCCGGTCGTTACCGAATAAGCACGCACGCCCACCTTCTTGCCTTCCAGGTCCTTTGGGGTTTTGATCCCGGCATCCGGACGCACCAGCAGCCCGCCATGGTGGAAGCGCCGCACGACAAAGATGGGCAACCCGACGAACGGAGCGCCATAGGCACGCGCGATGATATAGGTGGTCGGCGCCAATTCGCAGACGTCGAATTCGACATCACGCACCATCCGGCGGAACGCGCCTATCTGTGGCTTGACCGTGATGAACTCCGCATCCACACCCTCGATGGGAATGGATCCATTGCGGATGGCCGAGGTGTGCGGATGCTCGGCGATGGCGATTTTGAGAGGGACTTTGCTGGCCAACTTCGTTCTCCTTTGGATGTCTCTTGCCTGCGACCAGATGAACATTCCAGCCACAGGAAATAGTGTCTTGATGGCGCAGAAGGATATTTGATGCTCAACCGCACGCCTCTACACAAAAAGTAGATTCGCTGGCATTTTTCGTCGGTCAATGTGATTGAGGCACGGTCAGATCGGGACATTCTGACCTCCGGGGAGACTCGCCTCCCCCTTTTTCACTGTCGCGGGATCCCCGCTTTCTCGATCACGACCGTCCATTTGGCCATGTCGCCTTTCATGCGCTGGGTCATCTGTTCAGAAACACTGGAACGCGCCACCATCCCCAAGGCGTAGCCGCCCGGCTTGGCCGGATAGGACTTGGGGGCCTGCCGATGCGCAACTTGCAGCGAATGCCAGCGTCGCTGCACAATGCATCACGAGGCGCATTGCGATGACCAGGCATCAAAGCTATCAAAACAGCAAGGCGGAACCATTAACGGTTCCAAAAGTCCGTTTGTATGTTGAGCGTCCTGAAAAACAGGAAAACTGGTTTGTAAATATCGGACACGTGACCGACAGGGGCCGCTGGCGAACCGAACTTCACGCGCATCCCGATTATGGCCAGGTGATATTCGTCCGTAGCGGTCGTGGTGAGATGAACCTTGAGGGCCGCGCGGTGCCCTTCGAAGGACCATGCGCATTGCTGCTGCCGACTGAATACGTTCATGGACTTCACTACGAAGTTGATGTCGACAGATGGGTCGTGACGATTGAGGTGGCCTATCTGACGCAAGTCAATGCCCGACTCCCTGAATTCAGCCAGCTATGGGTATCACCGCGGACGATCCCGCTCGCTCATGAGCCCGAGGCAGCGACGGAGGTTTACAGTTTAATCAGAAAACTGGAGCAGGAAGTCGACTCCAGGATGGTCGGCCATGTGGTGGGAACGGAGGCGCTCCTTACCTCACTCTTGCTCATGCTGGTGCGCAGAACGCATTTGGAGCAGATCGACAGCGAAGGCGCAACACGCAACGAGACGCGTCTGGCAGATCGGTTTCGTGATTTGATCGATCAGCACTATCGCCAACACTTGCAGTTGCAGAACTATGCCTCAATGATGGCGGTTTCACTGGCGCAGCTACGTGCGGCGTGTGCCGCCTCCGCAGGACAAAGTCCCACCAAGATGATTCACGCACGCATCATCACCGAGGCCAAGCGGAACCTCATTTTCGGAGACATGTCGATGGAGCAAATCGCCTACTGGCTTGGCTTCTCGGATGCTGCGTACTTCACGCGTTTCTTCCGGAAGGAAGTCGGTCAATCTCCAAGCCAATTCCGGATCGCTGCGCGAGACCCGACTCACCACACCACATAAATCACGGCGCAGACCGTGTCGTTCGTGTCGTCCGGATTGCCGACGACGACTCCCCTTAGTCATCCATCGATCGACAAAAATGCCAGTGAATCTACTTTTTGTGTAGAGGCACGCGGTTGAGCATCAAATATCCTTCTGCGCCATCAAGACAACATTTTTGACTTTGGAGTCGATGACCATGATGCAGACCCTCTGGAAAAGTGTATTGACGCGGCATGGCTTCAATGCGGCACTTACCGCACTTGCGCTGTCAGTGGGACTGTCCAGCCCGCTCATAAGTGACGCTGCGGTACCGGAAAATGCCCGGACGGGTCTTGTTTACGTGGGCATGAATGGCAATCAGGTCCGCGCGCTGCGCTTCGACGCGAGTACCGGCAAGCTGACGATGATTGGCCCGGTTGCGGACGTGCCGAAACCGAGATGGGCCGTCGCCCACCCGCAGCTGCCGATGCTTTATGTGGCCGGTGATGGCAACGGACAAGATGGCAGTGTCACCGCATTCGCTGTCGATCGCGAGACCGGCTCACTCAGCAAAGTCAGCGAGGTCGCTGCCGGCGGCGGCGGGACCACACATCTGTGGCTGGACGTGCCCTCGATGACGTTGATTGCCGCCAATTTCGGTGGTGGATCCACATCGAGCATCGCGGTCAACCGGGATGGAAGCCTTGGCCCACTCGTGTCCACGATCAAGTCAACAGGTTCCGGTCCGCACCGCCGCCAGGCGAGCCCGCATGCGCATGGCAGCGCGGTCGATCCGTCGGGCCGATACGCACTCGTTTCTGATCTGGGTGCTGATCGTGTGTTCATTTACGGCCTCGACCGTGCGACCCATGCATTGTCGCCCGAAGACGCTGCCAATCCACGGTCGTTCGTTGCCCCTCCGGGCAGTGGCCCGCGCCATGCCGCATTCGGTTCGGATGGGCGCTACGTCTATCTGCTCAGCGAACTGACGGCGGAAGTCATGGTCCTGCGCTGGGATGCGGGACAAGGGCGTTTGTCACTCGTGCAGTCATTGCCGATAAGCAGCCCGGAATTTCAGGGCGTGAAAAGCGGATCCGAGGTCGCAGTGAGCCACGACGGCCGCTTCGTCTATGTCGGAAATCGCAGTGAAAACTCGATCATTGTCTATCGCGTGAATGCTGATTCAGGCGCGCTGTCTCTCGTTCAGCGCACGTCATCGGGCAGTGAAGGGCCGTGGAGCTTTGCGATCCACCCTTCGGGAAAATGGTTGCTGGTCGCCAACGAGCGCAGCAATAAAGTCAACGTATTGAGCATCGATCCGTCATCGGGAACGGTTGCGGACACCGGGCAATCAGTTGATTCACCTGCGCCTGTGAGTGTTACCTTTGTGGACTGAGGAATCGGCATAAGGTCACGGACGTCATGGAAATCTCCGCCGCGTTGATCAGTGATCTGACGCGCCGCGCACGCGAGGCGTCGCTGCGCGCGTATGCGCCGTACAGCAAGTTCCCGGTCGGTGCGGCAGTGCTCACGGCCGATGGGGAGATCTACGCCGGCGCCAATGTGGAAAACGCTTCCTACGGACTGTCGATATGCGCTGAGCGCAATGCGATCTTCCACGCAGTCGCACTGGGTGCCAAAGCGATTTGCGCGGTTGCGGTTTACACGCCCACCGTCGCGACCACACCACCTTGCGGCGCCTGCCGGCAGGTCATGGCGGAATTCGGCACGGATGTCCTCGTGATCTGTTGCTGCGATGCGGCAAGCGCCGAACAGCGCTATCGGCTTGCGGACCTGCTGCCCAAGGCGTTCGGGCCGGGACATCTTTGATCCGCGGACTGCGGCACGCTGCGCCGCGTTACAATCGCACCCTCGACAAACAGGGGGAATGAACAATGACAGCTTCGAAATTTGCCGTCGTCACGGGCGCAGGTAGCGGCATCGGCCGCGCGGTCGCGCTGTCGCTGTTGCGTGATGGATACAAGGTTGCGCTGGCGGGACGCCGACGCGACGCGCTCGATGGCACGGTGGCGGCCGCAGGCGACCTGGGCGGCAATGCGCTTCCGGTGACGACCGACGTGGCCAATCCCGCGTCGGTCGCCGCATTGTTCGGGACGGTCAAGAGTACGTTCGGTCGATTGGACCTGCTGTTCAACAACGCTGGGACCGGCGCACCGCCGGTCAATCTCGAAGACCTGACCGTCGAGCAGTGGAAGAACGTTGTCGATATCAACCTGACCGGCCCGTTCCTGTGCACGCAGGAGGCGATCCGCATCATGAAAAGCCAGACGCCGCGCGGGGGCCGCATCATCAACAACGGCTCGATCTCGGCGCATGCACCGCGACCGAATTCCGCCCCCTACACTTCGACCAAGCACGCGATCACCGGGTTGACCAAGTCGACGTCGCTCGATGGCCGCAAGTACGACATCGCCTGCGGACAGATCGACATCGGCAACGCCGGGACGGAAATGGCGGCAAGAATGGCGAAAGGGGTACCGCAGGCCAACGGTCAGATCGCGGTGGAACCACTCATGGACGTGGAGCATGTCGCCAGCGCGGTGCGGTACATGGCCAGCCTGCCGCTGGATGCGAACGTGCAGTTCCTGACCATCATGGCGACAAAGATGCCCTTCGTCGGCCGGGGCTAGGGCGGGTCGGCGTACGGAGAGGCTTGCGGCGCGACGGACCTAGTTGCCACGTTCGATGGAAACGCCGCTCGAACATTGCGGCACCTGCCCCCAGCGCCCGTCGCAATACTCGCGGCGCACGCGCTGGTCGCAAAGTATGCGATCGATCAACCCGCCGGCGGCGCACCGCGCCAGGCCGTCGTTCATCAGCTGCAGGGGATCGGGCCTGGGCACTTCGCGCACTTCCGGGACCAGCACAGGTATCGGCGCGACCGCGACCGGCAACGGTGGCGGTGGTTCGGGATCGACCTGCGGCACCGCGACGTCCACAGGTGGTGCATTGCGCGGCTTCACACTCGCGCGCTTGGCTGGATCGGCCTTGGGTGCAGGGATCGGGGCGGACTCGGCGGCGGCTATCGCGCCCGTCATGTCGGGCATGCGCGTTTCCGCGACGTTCTTGGGAGACATGCCTGCCGGCATGACTGACACCGTGTTCGATGCCGCACCTGCACCGGTGGGCGCCGCTTGCTCGACAACCTGTGGCATGTCCCCCTGCTTTGCTTTCTGGATCTGGCGCGCAGCGTAGGCGCCCACCAGTACAGCCACGACAATGCCCGCCAGGAGTAGGGCGTAGGTCATGCGCCGCGACGGTGCAACTACGGGTTCGGTGACGGGCGGCTTGGCGTTGAGCGCCCGCTCGGCGGCACGGCGTGCAGTTGCCGCCACGGATTGACTGGGCCTGAGCAGTCGACCGCCGGAGCGTCCGAATCCTGCCGCCAGCAGCAGTGGTTGCGTCACCGTAGCCGCAAAGGCCCGCTTGCGCGCCGAACTGCAGTCGGCGCAGAGCTTGGCGCCAGGCGGACTGTTACGTCCGCAGATCACGCACTTCTTCATGTTTTGCCTGCTCCCGTCGTCTCAATGGTCGGGCAAGCCGCCTCGCGCTGAATATGATATCGGCATAATAACCCCAAGCGGCATGAAAGCACCACCCCCTGGGTTGCCTACGGGCGACCCGGCAGAACCACGGGCCGCCGCCAAGCGTGCGGAGAGGGTCCGGCCTCGAGTGAACAGCCCGCCCCTCCGGCTGACTCCCGCGACTTCGGGCTCCCGCGAGCCTTCCCGCTCCAGTTCTGGCATGAAAATCGCTTAACCCAGTCGCCGACCACGGTTGGTCACGGCAAGCCTATGGCGACGACAGCACAAGACGTATCGCGCGACGCGGACATCAAGCCTGGCGCAGGAGCCGGCGACAGCGCGAAACTGTCGGCGCTGCTCGTGCTCGCGCACAAGCTGTCGCGGGTTGGCGACCCCAAGCGCGCGATCGAACTCGGCATGCTGGCACTCGATCTCGCGGAAACGCGAAACGACGCCATCGCGCGCGCGCAAGCGGTCGAAGTTATCGCGGACGCGCACCTGGGTGCCGGGGCCTACGCGGAGTCACTCTCGCGTCACCTCGAAGCGCTGTCCCTCTGGCGTGCACTGGCCAGCGTGCATGGCGAGGTACGATGCCTTCGCGGCATCGCCACCGTCGATCTGTATGTCGGTGACCACGCGCGTGCGCTTGGGCGCTTCGACGAGGCGCTTGCGCTGTTGCGCACGCAGCACGATGCAGCGCTCGAGGCAGGCGTCTTTCACGGCATGGGCATGGTCTACTCGCGGCTCGGCGAGTTGGCCAAGGCCCGGGAATTCCACGAACTCTCGCTGGCGCGCCGGCGAGAACTGGACGATCAGGCGGGTGTGGCCGCCAGTCTCAACAGCCTGGGCGTGCTGTGCCTGCGCGCCGGCGAACAGCGCCGCGCCTCAGGTCCCGAAACGATGGCGGCCGAATTTCATCGCGCCCGCATCTACTTCGACGAGGCGGAACAGCTCGCCGGAAAGGTTGGAGACCTGCAACTCCAGGCTCTCGCGCTGGGCAATATCGGCAGCGCGGTTGCATTTCTGGGCGACGTCGAGCAAGCGATGGAGTTGTTCGACCGGCAACTCGAGACAGTCCATGCCATCGGCGATCGCCAGAACGAAGCACTTTGCCTGGCGAATATCGGTGAGGCGCTGCGCTTGTGCGGGCGCCCCGAAGCGGCCATCGAACCGCTGCAACGCGCGCTGGCCCTCGGCGAGGAGCTCCAGTCAAATAAACACATCATGCGCGCGCACCAGGAACTCTCGGCGTGCCGGGAAGGGCAAGGCGACGCGGCGACGGCGCTGCTGCACTACAAGAAATATCACAGCCTCGACCAGGCATTGCGCTCCGAAGACGTGGACGCGAAGGCGCGCGATCTGCTCGTCCAGATCGCAGTGCGCAAGGTGCGCGAAGAAGCGGAATCGTATCGGGCCGAGCGCGACCGCCTGGCCGAAGCGAACGTGCAATTGTCCGAAGCGGCCAACGTCGATGCGCTCACGGGGCTCGCCAACCGGCGCTATCTCGACGCCAACCTGGATCGAATGTTCAAGGCCCTTCGCGCGACGCGCCACACGCTGAGTCTGGCGCTCGCCGACATCGACAACTTCAAGCACATCAACGACCGCTATTCGCACGTCATCGGCGACGAGGTGTTGCGGGCGGTGGGCAAGATCCTGCGCGCAGCGTGCCGGCCGTCGGATCTGGCGGTGCGCTACGGTGGAGAGGAGTTCGTGCTCGCGCTGCCCGACACCACGCTGGACCACGCGCGCGTCGCGTGCGAGCGTCTGCGCGCCGCAGTCGAGAACTACCCATGGCACCAGATTCACGAGGGTCTGCACGTGACCATCAGCATCGGCGTGACGGCTGACGCCGACTTTGACGCTGCCACCGACATGCTGGGCGCGGCCGACCGCCAACTCTACGAGGCCAAAGGCGCAGGCCGCAACTGCGTCCGCTAGAGTCCCAACGCGCGCCGGGCCGGGCCGCTCCAGCACTCGTTCACGAGCTTGTTGAAGCCCGCGGGTTTGGGATGCAGTTCGTTGGCCCAATCGCTGTCGGCGAGCGTGCCCGCGGACCACACCAGATCGACCTGCGGTTGTGTCACCGTCGATTCGAGATGATCGAGGCTCAGCGTGAACTGATCGATCAGATCGCGCACGATTTCACGCCGCAACCCTCCGATCGGCGCACCTGCGCTCGGCACGCGGTCGTTATCCATCGGTAGCTTGAGCCAGCTCCTGAGACCGAGCAGCGTCTTGCCGTTGGGAACCGCGTAATCGTAGTTGTGAACCAGCACCGGCAGATCCGGACGAATGGCGGCGACGACGGCGAGCATGTCCCGGTACGCCTGCTCGACTCGGGCAAACACGTTTTGGGGTTGTGCGAAGCGATAACACTCGGCGAGCGACGTTGCAGCGCTGCAGTCGGGCTCAAGGATCTTGTCGTCGAGGTCGCCGATGCCCGCAAAATCGTTGCCGCCCGCGCTGATGCAGACCAGTCGGATCGACGGATATCCGGCGAGCATCCGGCGGAAGTTGTCGATCCACGAGCCCGCGCATAACTCGTCTGCGCGCGCGCCATTTTCCCCAATGACGTAGACAGTCGGCTGCTCAAGCGCCGTGTACAGCGGCGTGATCAGGTTGTTGAACGGATAGTGGAACCAGGAGTCGCCGAGCGCAAGAACGTCGATTGTTTCGCCGCTGTCGAGCAGCCGCGAACTGTCGTTCCAGTAGATGTGTTTCATCACGCACTCCGCAACAGTTTGCTCGCAGGCGCGAATTCGTTCGCGCGCGCCGGTTCAAGTAGCGCGCTAACGTCGTGCAGTGCCAGGACTATATTGGGATCGCGCTAATTTCCGCGGTCGCCGTAGACGCCTGTCGGACATTGCGCAACCTGCCCCCAGTAGCCCTTGCAGTACTGCTGCCCGACGCGGTAATTGCAGGCCAGGCGGTCGAACAGGGGTTCACGCGAGCACTCCTCATGCGCCTGGCGCATCAGTTCCCATCGGTCTGGCTGCGGCGCCGGGGCCACGGCCGGCGCGGCGGCCTGGCGCGCTGGTGACGGTGCCGGCGCCGCAATCGGTGCGGTGGGCACAGGCGAATCGGGTTTGCCTGCAGCTGCGCCTGCCTTGGTCGTTGCAGTTGCGGTCTTGGTCGTTGCAGTTGCAGTCTTGGGTGTCACAGTGGCGCCGGCCGGGGATTTGGGCGCTTCCGGCGCCTTCGCGGCAGCGGCCGCAGCGTTGTCGGTCGTAGCGGCCGAAGCCGGGACCTGCGGCGACGACGTAGTGCCAGTGGGCGAACTGCCCGTCGTAGCACTCGCTGACGCGGCACCGTCTTTCGGCGCGTCAGTCGTTGGTTGTGCGGGCACGCCGTCGTTCGATTTTTTCGGCTGCGTCGCAACGGCGGGCTCTTTCGGCTCACTCGCAGGGAACAACATCTTGTAGGCGACGAACGAACCGATGCCCAGCACGGCGATCAACGCCAGCAAACCGGCGATCAGGCCCAGAGGCGGCGATGACGAGGTCGCTGCCGGTGCGCATGGGTGGCATACCTGCGCACCGCGCTCGGCGCGGGCGGCGATGTATACGCAGGACGCGCCGCGGTGGCCGATGGCGATGCCGCGGGCGGCGCAGAGGGCGGCTTGGGCGTCACGCTCGGCGCGGCAAGCGGAGCCATTCCTGCGGGCACGGCCGCTGGCCGGGGCGTTATGCCCGGTTGGGCAAGCTGCGCCATGCCTGCGGGCGCGAACGCCGCGACGATGGTCGTTCCGCACTGCACGCAGAATTTTGCGCCCGCCTGCGTTTCATAACCACACGTCGTGCATTTCATCACGATCTCCCCATGCGAGCGTGGAGGACAATTGCCGCACTCCCGCTCGGCCACCATTGTCTCGCGAGTGGATAGTGTACCTCCAGCGCCATGACGGATTGGCATCCTGCACGGTCGTGCCGAATGGCGCCGCGCCGTCTTCCGGTCAGGTCAAAGCGCCAATTCCCAGGTCTCGCCGACCAATTTCCGGCCGAAGCTGCGGTGCGGCTTCGCGGCACGCTGAATAAATCCCGCGCGTTCGTATATTTGCCGCGCGGCGAGCAATTCGCTTTGCGTCCACAGCACGATCTTGCGATACCCGGCGCCCCGTGCGAAGCGTACGCACTCATCGACCAGACGCGCGCCCAATCCGAGACCGCGCGCAGACGGCTCGACCAGGAGCAACCGCAACTTGGCAACGGTTGCGGATTTGCGGACCAGAAATACCGACCCGACGATCTCGCCGTCCCGTTCGACGATCCAGCAGCGTTCGTGCCTTGCATCGAAGCGCTCCACGAAATCGGCAGCAATGCGCGCCACGAGCGCCTCGAATCGTGTGTCGTACCGGTACTCTCTGGCATAGAGCTGGCCATGGCGATGGATGACCCAGCCGATATCACCGGGCTGGAGCGACCGGAGTACGACCGGCGCGGTCATTTCCGCAGTTGCGCCAAGAATCCGCTCGATGGTGCGCATCGATGCAGTGACTGCCAGCTGATTGCTTCCCGACAGTGTCCCGAGCAGCGAGCGAACTTCGTCCTGCGAGCGGACCTCCAGCGGCGCAAACGCCTTCCGGCCACTGCTCGTCAGTGAGAGCAATCCCTTGCGGGCGTCCGTGGCCGAGCGCTCGCGTCGGACCCAACCACGCTGGACAAATCCGCGCAGGATGCGGCTGAGATAGCCTTCGTCGATACCGAGGTCCGCGGCGAGTCCGCGTGCGCTTGGCGGCGCGTCAGGCGGTGCATGCGCAAGTTCGTAGAGCACGCGCACTTCGGTCAGGGAGAACGGGCTCTCGAGCAGGCCGTGCCCGAGCACGCCTATCCGTTGCGTGTAGAAGCGGTTGAAGCGGCGAACCGCCGCAACGCGAGCTTCCAACTGCGAGTCGATCCTGGCCATGGGTGGACAACCTGTCGGCACCGGGAGAACCAATCGATGCCAATGTCAACAAATTACTTGCTTTTGTCAAGTATTAGCGATGCGATACCGCAGCGCGCGAATGACTTCGCGCCTACAGGATTCCGCGATGTTGTAGGTCCGAATTCATTCGGACCAGGGAGCGAAAGTCTGCCCTTGGACTCAGCCCAGGTACTTGCGCAGGAACGGCAGTGTCCGCTCGCGGGCGAGTGCTGCCGCTGCGGCATCGTACGAGCCGCGCTGATCGCAATTGAAGCCGTGATCGGCGGCATAGATGTGGACCTGCACCGTGGGTTGGGCGGCAGCGAATTTTCTCACTCCGTCCACCGGGATCATCCCGTCGCGTTCACCGAAATGCGCAAGCACCGGGCAACGCGGTGACTCGCCGGCCGCATCGAGGATGCCTCCACCGTAATAGGGGACCGCGCACGCAAAACCGGAAAGCCGGCAGGCACTCATCCAGGCAATGAAGCCACCCCAGCAATAGCCAACGATGCCGATCTTTCCGGACCCGGCGAGCGCTGCGTATGCCGCGGAAACGTCTTTTAGCGCAGCGTCGGTCGTCGCCTTCGTCTTGAGCTCACGCCCACGCGCGATATCCGCAGGCGTATAGCCGATGTCGACGCCTTTCTCATAACGATCGAACAACGCCGGCGCGATGACGCGATAGCCGTCTGCGGCGTAACCGTCACAGACGTTGCGGATGTGGCTGTTGACGCCGAATATTTCCTGCGCGACGACGAGGCCGCCACGCGGTGTGCCCACGGGGTCGGCGCGGTACGCCGAGAGAATGAATCCGTCCGCCGCAGTGAGTGTGATCGCTGTGCCCATGTGTCTTGTCTCCTTCTGTCAGTCAGCATGCTGCGCATTATGACATCGGTCCGCACGCCAACTCATGAGTCTCCGCACGATCCGTGAAAGACGGCCGTGGGATAATCGTTCTGGCAACCCTACGGAAAGGCTCGTCAATCATGGACACCAAGAAGATCGCCGAACTCGTTCGTCAGCAGCTGGTCGAGATCGGTGAAGACCCGAAGCGCGAAGGCCTCCTCAAGACTCCGGAGCGTGTCGCTGCGGCGTTCGAGTTCCTGACATCCGGGTACCGTACCGATCCCGAAAAGCTGTTGAACGGCGCGGTCTTCACGCAGGAAACCAACAGCATGGTCATCGTGAAGAACATCGAGGTCTATAGCCTCTGCGAGCATCACATGCTGCCGTTTTTCGGACGTTGCCACATCGGCTACATTCCGAGCGGTCGCGTGTTCGGCGTGTCCAAACTGGCCCGGCTGGTCGACATGTACGCACGGCGCCTGCAGTTGCAGGAACGCCTGACCGAGCAGATTTCGCAGCAGGTGATGGAGCTCGTAGGCGCCAAAGGCGTCGGCGTGATGATCGAAGCCCGGCATCTGTGCATGATGATGCGCGGCGTGGAGAAGCAGAATTCGGTGATGATCACGTCGTCGGTGCTCGGCACCTTTCGCGAATCGACGGCGACGCGAGAAGAATTCCTGGGCCTTGTCGCCAATCGTGGCAGCTGAACAGGTCAGCCCGTCGATCGCGCATGCGTCGCGAAGGACATGGGTACGAAGGCTGAATGAACGTTATCGCAAGCCCCGCGCCTGGTATACGTTGACTTGTCGCCGTAGCCCGCTGCTTTCGGAATCCGTGTCCGGGCCATGCATACCTTCCTGAGCCTCGTCGGCCTGACCGCGCCACTGTTCGTGCTGATATTGCTCGGCTATGCGCTGACGCGATGGGCAAAGTGGCCGAAGCCCGTGGCCGACGCGCTGACGCAGTTCGTCTTTGCGGTCGCGATACCTGCGTTTCTGTTCCGCTTGATGAGCGACTTCTGGCGCCTGCCGCCGGTCGATGCCCGGCTGCTCATCGCCTATTTCGGCGGATGCCTGATCGTTTACGTGCTGGGCCGCCTGATCGCTCGGCGCATGTTTCACATGGACGGCGTCGCGCAGTCGGTGTTCGCGCTCGGCGGCATTTTCTCCAACAACGTGCTGCTCGGCATACCGCTCGCCAAGATCACGCTTGGCGAAGCATCGATACCCGTCATGTCGCTGGTGCTGGTCTTCAACTCGCTGATCCTGTGGACGCTCGTCACGATTTCGGTCGAGCTGGCACGCCATCGGTCGATGTCGTGGCGAGGCTACTTTTCCGCGGCCAAGGCCGTATTGATCAACCCGGTGGTGGCGGCAATCCTTGTCGGTATCGCGTGGGGCTTCACCGCAATCCCGCTCCCGGGAATTCTCGACCAGACCCTCGAACTCGTCAGCCACACCGCTGTTCCGCTGTCGCTGATCGCGCTGGGCATGGGGCTGGCCGAATATCCCATCAGCGAAGGCTGGCGCACCAGCGCGGCCATCTGTACCGTGAAGCTGCTGGTTCAGCCGGCAGTGGTGTTCGTGATTGCGCGCTGGCTCAAGCTGGGACAGTTGGAAACGCAAGTGGTAGTGATGCTGGCCGCGCTGCCGGTCGGCGCGAACGTCTATCTCATGTCGCGGCAGTTCAATACTCTCGGCGGCCCCGTCGCGTCGAGCCTGGTCATCTCCACCGCGATCTCCGCGGCGACCACGCCATTGATACTTGCGCTCACGGCCGCGTCGTTCCGCTGACGCAACGCGAGCGCAGGTCCGTCAGCGGCCGCCGTAATTCTGGCGTTGTCCAGGCTTGAGCCCGCCGCAGTCGGGACCGACCCAACGCGATTCCGATTGCACGCTGACCTTGCTGTCGCCGCGGTCGCTGCGAACCTGCATGGTCATCTTGCCGATCACCCGATCCGCTCCGGCCGCCGTGAAATCCCCTTCGCCAACGGATTTTCCACCTCCGCAAACCATGGTGTACCGCACATGCTGCGCGGTTCGCTCCACGAGCGTCCGACGGCAATCCGCCGAGCCGCCGCCGTTCGCGAATCCATCCCACAGGTCGAGCATTTCCGCGGTCATGCATGCGCGATCGCTCGTCGTCACCGGTCTGCCACCACTGGGCGCCATTGCTTGCTGCATTCTTGCGCGCTCCTCGGGCGGCAACTTGGCCCCTCCGGGAACGTTGGCGGGAAGGCCGGCTTCGAAATTGACGGTCGACACGGTCTCCCACAAGCCAGGCTTGGCGTTGGGCATTGCGGCGTTTGCGGTGCCGTGGCAACCCCCGCCACGCACGTCAGCACGAGAAGCGCAATGCGCATAACCGACCTCCGGGTTTACTGGAATGGCGTAGCGTAGAACCGCAGTGGACACGAAGCAAGCATTGACGGCCCGAAGCGCTCAACGGGCCGACGAACGTTGCCCATCGTGGGCGCTTACGGCGCCGTATGCCTCGCCGGCGGCTCCGACGCGGCCGGGTCTCCGGAAGGCGTCGACGCCATCCGCTCGAAACACGATTCCAGGAACATCCGCCGGTGTTCCTCCGGCAGCGCGGGTTGGTCGAAGACCTTGCGCGTCGCGCCAAGCAAATAGGCTTCGTCATCCCGGTCGTGAACGAACCAGCGCAGTTCCTGCGGAAACGCGTGGATCAAGCGTGAAGTCCTGCTGCAGGCGGTCGATGAATTTTTGCGCGGAAATGCCGTTGTCGCGGGACAGCGCGGCGTTGCCGACGAAATCCGACGCCTCCAGGCATTCGGTGAGTGAAGGTTGGCCGGCGTGGCACGCCAACGCAAACACGCTGCCGCAAAGCGCGATGCCTGCGGCAATACGACGGGTTGCCTTCTTCATCAGGCCTCCGTTCAGTGGCAATCCGGGCGGTCTTCGAATGGTTGCATTTCGACCACCGCGGATTTGTTCATCCTAGACGCACTTCGAACATGATTCAAGGAACGTTGCACAACGGCCAGGTCGACGGTCCGCGCTACAATGGATCTTTTGCTTACTCTGGGTCGCTCATGGCGCTCAAACGCCCGCAAGGGCACGCCGGCACGCTCGTCGTCGTCGAGCACACGTCGCAAGTGCTCAGGAACAACCCGCTTGGCGATCCTCACGTACGCAGACTTGGCGTGTGGCTGCCGCCGCAATACGACACGGCCGCGACGCATGGCCGCGGTCGACGCTTTCCGGTGCTCTACGACCTCGTGGGATTTGGCGGCACCGGACTTGCGGATGCCAACTGGAAACCGTACGCGGAGAATCTTATCGAGCGCACGGCGCGACTGATCCATGAAAAGAAAATGGGCCCGACTTTGCTCGTCTTTCCGGATTGTTTCACCGCGCTGGGCGGCAATCAGTACGTCAATTCGTCGGCCATCGGCAACTATGCTGACTACCTGACGCGCGAGTTGATCCCGTTCGTCGACCGCGAATTCCGCACGCTCGCGTCGCGCGATCACCGCGGCTGCTTCGGCAAATCGTCGGGCGGATACGGGTCCATCGTCCACGGCATGAAGTATCCGCAGCATTGGGGCGCCATCGCCGACCATTCGGGCGATTCGTATTTCGATTTCGTCTATTGGCACGACTGGCCGAACACGCTCAATGAGCTGGCGAAGCATCGCGCTCGCGAGCGAGTCGCAGGCAAGTACGATGCGTTGCGCGAAAGCCAACGCAAAGGCCTTGACCAGGGTCGTGACGACGGCCGTGTCAAGCGCTTCCTCGAATACGTCTGGGAAACGGAAAAGATCTCGCGTGCCGAAGGCCACGCCATCATGAACCTGTGCATGGCCGCCACCTACGACCCCGATCCTCGCGTGCCGCTTGGGTTTCCGGTTGCCATTCAATCTGGAAAGTGGAGAGCTGATTCCGGCGCGGTGGAAAAACTGGCTCGCGAACGACCCCATCAACCTGGTCGACAAGTACAAGACGGCGCTCAAATCGCTGCGCGGCATCTACATCGATTGCGGCTGGCGCGATCAATACCACATTCACTATGGCACGCGCATCCTGTCCAAGCGTCTCGCACAGGCGGGAATCCGCCACCGATACGAGGAGTTCGACGACACCCACTCGGACATCGACTATCGCATGGACGTGAGCTTTCCGTTCCTGTATCGCGCGCTCAAACCCTGACGCAACGCGACCGACCATGCTCGAAGACAAGAATGTACTTGGTGGCAGGCTCGAGCCGTGCTCAGTGTCACCGCGAACCGGTTTCTATCGCGACGGCTGCTGCAATACCGGGCCGGAGGATGTGGGCATGCATGTGGTCTGCGTGCAGATGACCGAATCGTTCCTCGACTTTTCCCGCGAGCGTGGCAACGATCTGTCGACACCGGTGCCCGAGCATGGCTTTCCGGGGCTCGAGCCGGGCGATCGCTGGTGCGTCTGCGTCGCGCGATGGCGGGAGGCCTTCGAGGCGGGCTGTGGCGCCACCCGTGGTCCTGTCGGCAACGCACGAAGAAACGCTCGCCGTCGTCGCGCTGGACGCGCTCAAACGTCACGCTGTCCAGGACGTGTAGCATCCTTCAGTCGTGGTCGCACCCTCATGAACGCGGCGTTCGCGGTTCCTCACCCATTGCGACTCCTGCCCGGCGACGACCTGCGCACACGTATCGAGGCCATCGTGCGCGAGCAGCAAGATTGCAGCCGCGTTCGTCGTGTGCGGCATCGGCAGTCTGTCGCGCGCCGCCATTCGATTTGCCGGCGTACCGAAAGCCGAAATCCATGAGGGTGACATCGAAATCGTATCGCTCGCCGGCACCGTTTCGCCGGATGGCGCGCATTTGCACGCTGCGCTGTCCGACGCTTCGGGCCGCGTGTTTGGCGGCCACGTCGCCCTTGGCTGCCGCGTGCGCACGACGGCGGAAATCCTGCTGGTGGAGCTGCCCGGCTGGACGTTTTCCCGGCAGCGCGATGACCTGACCTGCTATCCCGAACTTGTTATCGAGCGCCTGCCTTGAAGCATTCAGTCGCGCCGCCGCCCACTCTTTCGGTCAGCACCACGGAGCTGTTCTTCGGCTTTCTCAAGGTTGGAATGTCGGGCTTCGGTGGCGTCATGCCGTTCGCGCGTCGCTTGCTGGTCGAAGAGCGCCGGTGGCTGAGCGAACACGAGTTCACCGAGGTGCTGTCGCTGTCGCAGTTCCTGCCCGGCCCCAACATTATCAACCTCTCGATCATCGTCGGTAGCCGCTATGCCGGCCCGGCAGGATCGTTCGCCGCCAGTCTGGGGTTGATGCTGATGCCGTTTCTGATCGTGCTCGCACTCGCCGCGCTGTACGCCCGCTTCGACGGGCTCGCGGCGGTACGCGGTGCGACCGCGTCCGTGTCGTCGGCCGCATCGGGACTGATCGTGGCCATGGGGCTGAAGATGGCGCAGCCACTCGCAGGTACCGGCTGGCAGATCGCTGTGGCCGCGCTCGGATTCGCGGCCGTGGCGCTCCTTCGCGTGCCGCTGCTGTGGGCGCTGCTGGCCATCGCACCGCTGTCGGTGGCCTTGGCCTGGTGGACACGCCGATGATTCCGCCGGTACTGATCGAACTCGCGCAGCAGTTCGGTATGCTCTCGTTCATGGCCATCGGCGGCGTCAACGGCTTGCTCCCCGAGATCCACCGGCGCGTCGTCGACCTGGAGCATTGGCTGACGGACGCGCAGTTTGCACAGGCGTTCGCGATCTCACAGGCGTCGCCGGGACCGAACATGCTGATCGTCAGCGTGATCGGATGGAAGGTGTATGGATTCCTCGGAGCGCTCGTCGCCACGCTCGCGCTGTGCGTGCCCTCATCGCTCCTCACCTACGTCATATCCCACATATGGAACCGCTTCCGCGATGCACCGTTGCGCAAGGCGATACAGCGCGGACTCGCACCGGTGACCGTCGGCCTCATTCTCGCGAGCGGCTACGTGCTCGTGCGCGCCACAGATGAAACGTGGGTGGCGTATACGCTGACCGGCGTGACTGCAGTGCTGGCGCTGGCGACGCGCATCCATCCGCTCTGGTTCCTGCTCGTCGCTGGCGTACTTGGCGCGCTGGGCGTCGCCTGAGCGTATGCCCGAATTGCCGGACGTCGTCGTTTACGTCGAGCACCTGGCCACTCGCATCATCGGTCAGCGCCTCGAGCACGTTCGCCTGCTTAACCCTTTCCTGCTGCGCACCGCAGAGCCGCCACTGTCCCTCGTCGACAGCCTTCGCGTCGTCGACGTACAGCGCATGGGCAAACGCATCGTCGTTGCGCTGGAAGGCGAATTGTTTCTCGTATTACACCTCATGATCGCGGGTCGCTTGCGATGGCTTGAGCGAGGCGTCAAGCCTCCCGGACGCATTACGCTGGCATTGCTCGAATTCGGCACCGGCACACTCGCGTTCACGGAGGCTGGAACCAAGCGGCGCGCGTCGCTGCACGTGGTGCATGGCGTCGCCGCGCTCGCTTCGTTCGACAAGGGCGGCCTCGAGCCCATCGATGCCGACATTTCGGCATTCCAGTTGCGGCTCCAGCGTGAGAACCACACGCTCAAGCGGGCGCTGACCGACCCGCAGCTATTCAGCGGCATTGGCAACGCCTACTCCGACGAGATCCTGCACCGCGCACGACTGTCGCCCATAGCACTGACACAGAAACTGACGTTGCCCGAAGTGGCACGGTTGCACGCCGCGACGCGCGAAGTGCTGACCGAGTGGACCAACCGTTTGCGTGCGGACGCCGGCACCGACTTCCCGCGCAGCGTCACCGCCTTTCGACCGGAGATGGCGGTGCACGGCAAGTTCGGGCAGCCCTGTCCAGATTGCGGTGCGCCGGTGCAACGCATCGTTTACGCTGAAAACGAAACCAACTACTGTGCGCGCTGCCAAACCAGCGGCACGGTGCTTGCAGACCGGGCCATGTCGAGACTGCTCAAGTCGAGCTGGCCGCGCTCGATCGACGAACTCGGTTGACGCGCACCTGCTCACGACGCGCGCGGTACAATCACGTCGCCACAGCAAAAACGGGGGCATGATGAAGTGGGATGATTTTCGTCGCAGCGACAACGTCGAGGAGCGCTCGGGTGGAGGTGGCTTCGGCGGCGGGGGGATGCGCCTTGGTGGCGGCGCAATCGTCGTGGTCGTCGTCGTCAGCCTGCTGCTGGGCAGAAATCCATTGGAAATTCTGGCAATGCTGGGTGATGGCGCCGGACCGACCGTGCAGACGCAGGTGCAAGCACCGGCACCTACCGGCCCACCGGGCGCGCCGACGGTTCGCGACAAGCAAAAGGATTTCGCGGCCGCGGTACTCGGCGACACCGAGGACGTCTGGGGCGGCATTTTCCAGAAGCTCGGCGCCCGTTACGAGCCGCCGAAGCTGACGCTCTTTCGCGGGCAGGTCTCCTCCGCCTGCGGCCTGGCGAGCGCCGCGATGGGACCGTTTTACTGCCCGGCGGACCAGAGGGTGTACCTCGACCTGGCTTTCTTCGACGAACTGTCGCAACGTTTTGGTGCTCCGGGCGATTTCGCCCGCGCCTACGTTGTTGCACATGAGATCGGACATCACGTGCAGAATCAGATGGGCCTGATGGCGGAAGTTGAGAAGAAAAGCAGAAATGCTTCCGAAGGCGTTCGCAATGCACTGTCGGTTCGACAGGAGTTGCAGGCCGACTGCCTGGCCGGCGTCTGGGGTCATTCGGCGGCGGCGCGTGGCGCGCTGGACGCGAAGGATATCGAATCCGGCATCGCCGCTGCGTCCGCGGTCGGCGATGATCGCATGCAGAAACAGTCGCGCGGATACGTCTCGCCGGAATCGTTCACCCACGGGTCATCCGCGCAGCGCGTGCGCTGGTTCAAGACCGGACTGCAATCCGGCGACATCCGCCAGTGCAACACCTTCGCCTCGCGCGAGTAGTCGGCACTTTACAAAGTGGAATAGGCATCCGCCGTGCGCTGTTTGCGCTGATGTTGCGGTGCCGTGCCGCCTGGAGGTGCAAGCACAATGAATCGACCCTCACAGTGGTTGGCCGTTTTATTTCTCGTCGGAGCGACCGGTTTCGCCTATGCGGCAGGTGATGGTGGTGGTGGGCGGTGGAGGCGGCGGCGACGCCAGCACGAAGCGCGACCCGGCATATCAGGCGGGCGTACAGGCCATCGAGCGCCAGGACTGGAACAAGGCGATCCAATTGTTTCGTACGTCGCTACAGTGGGATCGCTTCAACGCGGATGCCCACAACTGGCTCGGCTATGCGTACCGCAATGCCGGCGACATGAAGCGCGCATTCGCCGAATACGAGGAGGCGCTGCGGCTCGATCCGGGTCACAAGGGCGCGCACGAATATGTCGGCGAGGCCTACGTGCTGGCCAAGAACCTGCCCAAGGCACAAGAGCACCTTGCCGCGCTCGAGAAACTCTGCGGCCGCAGCTGTCCTGAATACAAGGACCTCGAGGAAGCCATCGACAAGGCCAAGGTCGGAGGTTAGATTTGGGGGCATGGACTGCCCCGGCTGCCAGCAAGCAATGCTCTCGCTCGAGTTCGAGCGGGCGCTGCTCCCTCGCCCCGTCACCGCTGCGTTTTGTTTCGCGTGCCAGGTCATCTGGTTCGACCAGCACGACTGCGCGCAGCTATCTCCGGGCGGCGTCCTCGACGTGTTCAAGGCGCTCAATGAGCATCGCGTCGAGGCGCGCAATGTCCTTCCCGCGCTGCTCGATTGCCCGCGCTGCCGGTCGCGCCTCGCGCTGACGCAGGATCTGCAGCACACGACGCATTTCAGCTACTACCGCTGCCCGTTTGGCCACGGCCGGCTGAGTGCCTTCCTGCAGTTTCTGCTCGAGAAAAACTTCATTCGACCTGTTTCCGGCGCCGAGTTGGCCGCACTCAAGGCCAAGGTACGCACCATCCAGTGCTCGAATTGTGGCGCGCCGGTTGATCTCGAACATGCGACCGCCTGCGGGTATTGCCATACGCCGATATCGATCCTCGATCCGGACGCCGTCACCAAGGCGATCAATGCCCTCGCCGCAGCGCAGACCCAGCGCAAATCGGTCGATGTCAATGCGCTTGCGGATGCCATTCTGCAGCGGCCGCCGCCCGATACCGGCTCGGCGATCGGCGGCATGATCCAGATGGGTGACCTGGTCGCCGTCGGCGTCGGCATCGTCGCCGCGCTGCTACGCTAAGGCGCGGAGGTGCAAGCCTCCATCCGGAATCGCTTCCCGCCACGCACATGGAGGCATAAAATACATGGCCTTAGCATAGACGAGACTCACCCATGCGCCTCCGCCTATCCACTGCTTCCGTACTTGTCGCTTTAGCGACAGGCGCTTCGATCGTCGGGGCGCAACAGCCTGCCGCGCCGGCGATGCCGACGGTGCCTGCATCGCCGTGCGTCAAACCGGAGGTGCCAAACCGCATTGCGACACCGGCACGCGTCAATGCCTTCAACCGCGACTACAAGGTATACGGCGACTGCATCAACAAATACGTCCGCGATACCAACGCCCTCGCCACGGCCTCCATCGCCGCAGGCAAGGCAGCCATCGAGGAATTGGAAGCGGTCAATGCCGAAGTCAAGGCCAAGTCGGACAATTGATTCCGCTCGACTCGAGCACCCGAGGCGCGTTTCCGCGCAGGCGTGACGGTCTGCGCGGCGCGTGCTGCAACGACCGATGACCGCCACCGACACAAGCGATCGCCCGGGCGACGCTCGACGGCTTCAATCTTCACTACGCACTGTTCCGCGATTGCGCCCGGGTCGCGAAGCGACAGTTCGAGGCGGGCAATTGGCTGGCCATCGGGCACACGTCGAAGGACAGAATCGACTTCTACGATCGCCGCGTCGCGGAAACGGTGTCCAGGCTCGAGCGCGAATTCGGTTGCGCACAGATGGACGATGCCCGCTGGGAGGAAGTCAAGCGCCATTACATCTCGCTGCTGATCGACCACAAGCAACCCGAGTGCGCCGAAACGTTTTTCAACTCGGTCTCGTGCAAAATCCTGCACCGCACGTATTTTCACAATCGCTGCCTGTTCGTGCGCCCCGCGGTATCCACCGAGCACATCGACGCGGATCCGCCCTCCTACCGTTCGTACTATCCGCGCCAGCACGGACTGCGCCACGCGCTGATCGACATCGTGCTCGATTTCAGACTGGAACAGCCTTTCGGAGATTTCCGGCGGGATCTGGTCAACATGCTCGCGGCCTTTCGCAGCGACTTCCCGCGCCCGTTCCGCCTCGAGGCCAATCACCAGATCCAGGTGCTGTCCAGCCTGTTCTTTCGCAATCGAACCGCCTACGTGATCGGCCGCATCGTCAACGGCTATCAAACGCATCCGTTCGCGGTCCCGATCAAGCATGGCGCGGATGGCAAACTCTACATCGACGCCCTGCTGCTCGACCGCGACCAGATTGCGCTGCTGTTCTCGGCGAACCGCGCTTACTTCCTCGTGGACATGGAGGTGCCGTCAGCGTACGTGACCTTCCTGCACCAGATCGCCCCCGAGCGCAGCGTCGCGGAGCTGTACACGATGGTCGGCTTGCAGAAGCAGGGCAAGACGCTGTTCTATCGCGATTTCCTGCACCACCTCAAACACTCGACCGACAACTTCATCATTGCGCCCGGCATCAAGGGTCTGGTGATGACCGTATTCACGCTGCCATCCTATCCGTACGTGTTCAAGGTCATCCGCGACAAGATCGCCGTGTCCAAGGAAACGACGCGCGAGAAGGTCAAGGAAAAATACGTGCTGGTCAAGCACCATGATCGCGTCGGCCGGATGGCGGACACGCTCGAATATTCGGATGTCGCTTTTCCGCGCGCGCGCTTCACACCGGAACTCATCGCCGAATTGGTCGCAGTGGCGCCCTCGCTGATCGAGGAAGACGGCGACATGATCGTGGTGAAGCATCTGTATATCGAGCGGCGCATGACGCCACTCAATCTGTTCCTCGAGACGGCGACACCGGCACAGCGCGAGCACGCGATTCGCGATTACGGTGACGCGCTGAAACAGCTCACCGCCGTCAACATATTTGCGGGCGACCTGTTGTTCAAGAACTTCGGAGTGACACGCTTTGGCCGCGTTGTTTTCTATGACTATGACGAGATCGAGTACCTGACGGCGTGCAATTTCAGGAAAATACCACCGCCGCCGCCCGGCTACGACGACATGTCGAACGAGGTCTGGTACCCGGTCGCGGGCAACGACGTGTTTCCGGAGGAATTCGAAACCTTCCTTCTGACCGATCCTGGCGTGCGCGCGACGTTCCTGGAGTTGCACGCCGACCTGCTGGACGCCAAATGGTGGCAGGCCGCGCAGCGGAAGCTCGCGAGCGATGAAGTACCCGAAGTGCTTTCCTATCCGAACTCGTTGCGCTTCGCACCCGCGAACGCCGATCCTGCAACGCCAGAACCTCCACGCGCGTCCACCGCGGTCAGTCCACGCTGACGACGGCTACCGCGGAGGCGGGACCCCGTCTCCGGCCAGTCGCCGGGCCACATCCTTCGCCTGCACGGCGGCGCCTACGTCACCCTGTCGTGCGGCGAGCACGTACCAATCGAGCGCTTTGCGCAGGTCCTGCGCGACACCGTCGCCGTGCTCGTAGAAGCTGGCAATGATGTACTGGGCGCCCGCATCGCCATTCACAGCCGCCGCTTCGTACCACCGCGCCGCGAGCTTCCAGTCCTTGGGTGCGCCCCGACCGAGGAAATATTGCGTTGCGAGCTGCACCTGGGCATCGACGTGGCCTTGCTCCGCCGCCTTTTCCCACCACATCGTCGCCGCCGTAAGCGAGCGCGGAACGCCGACTCCACTCTCGTGCAACAGGCCCAGATTGTATTGGGCCTGCGCCATGCCCGAGTCGGCTGCCTTGGTCAACCAAACTACGCCGGCGCCGGCGTCCGCCGGCCCGCCTTCCCCGCGAATCAGCATCATTGCGAGGTTGTACTGTGCAAGACGATCGCCCGAGCGCGCTGCTGTGTCGTATAGGTTACGCGCAGCTGGATAGTCACCACGGGCGTACGCGTGCCATCCATCGTCGGCCGCCGATGCCGGCGCCGCGACACACGCCGTCACCAGAAATAACGTCCATGTCGCGCGCTTCGTGCGCGCTGCGATGCCCGATGTCATCGCTACTCCCGGGTTACAATCACATAGTGTAGCAGCGCGGATTCCCACGCCGGAAATCCGCACCGCCGAAGCATGGTCGGCCCTGGAGCAAGCGATGTTCGTCAGTGCTTTCGATCTGTTCAAGATCGGCCTCGGGCCCTCCAGCTCGCATACGGTCGGCCCGATGCGTGCCGCCTACCGGTTCTCGCAGCAACTCCTGGCAGGTGGACAACTCGAACGCACCGCGCGCGTCGTCGTCGACCTGTATGGATCGCTGGCGCTCACCGGCCGCGGGCACGGCACCGATCGCGCCGTTCTGCTGGGCTTGACCGGAGAAACTCCCGAGCGTATCGATCCGGATCAGGTCGACGCCCTGCTCGATAGAATCCGATCGCAGCAGTTCCTGTCGATCGCGGGTCGGCACCCGATTGCCTTTCGCGAAGCGGAGCACTTGCGCTTCCGCATCGACAAAGCACTGACCTTCCACAGCAACGGCATGCGTTTTCGGGCGTTCGACGCCGATGACGTCCCGCTTGCGCGCAACGTGTACTACTCCGTCGGCGGCGGACTCGTCGTCGACGAGAACGAAGCGGAGCATCTCGGCGATGCCGTGCCACCACTGCGCGTCCCGTATCCGTTCACCAGCGCGGCCGAGTTGCTTCGGCACGGCGAGGAAGCGCACAAGCGCATTCCGGAAATGATGCGCATCAACGAACTTGCCCTGCGCAGCCCGGATCAGGTGAAGGGTGGCCTGCTCGACCGCTGGGCGGTGATGAACGACAGCATCGAGCGCGGCATGCGCAACGAAGGCGTGCTCCCCGGTGGCTTGAACGTGCGTCGCCGAGCAAAAGGATTGCGCGACGCACTGATCGCGCAGCGTGGAGAGAACTCCGGCAGCGCGTCCGAAGCGATGGAATGGGTCAGCACCTACGCGATCGCGGTCAGCGAAGAAAATGCAGCAGGTTCACGTGTGGTCACCGCGCCCACCAACGGCGCCGCCGGCATCATTCCTGCAGTTATTCGTTACTACCGCGAGTTTTACCAGGAGGCCAACGAGGAAGGCATCGTCGCGTTCCTGCTGACCGCAGCGGCCATCGGTGGCCTGTGCAAGCGCAACGCGTCGCTCTCCGGTGCCGAAGTCGGGTGCCAAGGCGAAGTGGGCGTCGCGTGCTCGATGGCCGCCGCCGGATTGGCGGCCGCGCTCGGCGGCAGCAACGCGCAGATCGAAAACGCCGCCGAAATCGGGATCGAACATCACCTCGGTATGAGTTGCGACCCTATTGGCGGACTCGTGCAGATTCCCTGCATCGAACGCAATGCGGTGGCCGCGGTCAAGGCGATCAACGCCGCATCGCTCGCGCTGCGCGGCGACGGGACGCATCGCGTCGCGCTCGACGCCGTGATCAAGACCATGTACGAGACCGGTCGCGACATGATGTCCAGGTACAAGGAAACATCGCTCGGCGGGCTCGCGGTCAACGTCGTCGATTGCTGAATGTCGCGGTCCGAATGAATTCGGACCTACAGAATGTGAGTTGTTGTGGGCGCGAATTCATTCGCGCACAACGCTCAAGCGTCAACCAGCAGCCGATAACCGACACCGACCTCAGTACGCAGGTGCAGCGGCTGGGTCGGATCCGCCTCGAGCTTGTGCCGCAGCTGTCCCATGTAGATGCGCACGTAGTGACCGCGTTCGACATGCCCCGGCCCCCACACCTCGGTGAGCAGCTGCCGATGCGTGCACACCTTGCCGGCATGCCGGATCAACGTTGTCAGCAGGCGATATTCGTTGGGCGTGAGATGCACTTCGACCCGCCGCGCATGACGCGGCGCGCCGCGAGGTCGACTTCCACGTCACCGAAGCGAAACACGCGTGCTCGCCGAATCCTCATCGCGCGACGAACGGCGCAGCGCAACACGAAGTACGCGCGAGCAGCTCGCCGATGCCGAAGGGCTTCGTGAGATAGTCGTCGGCGCCGGCATCGAGCGCCTTGATCTTTTCCTGCTCGTCGCTGCGCGCCGACAGGATGACGATCGGACGCGTATACCACTCGCGCAACCGCGTCACCACGTCGACACCGTCGATATCCGGCAGGCCCAGATCGAGAATGACGAGATCCGGCTTGCGTGTCGCCGCCTCGACCAGCCCATCGTGCCCGGTCTCGGCCTCGAAAATTCGAAACGGCTGCGCGGAAAGGCCCGTGCGCAGGAAGCGGCGGATCTGCGGATCGTCCTCGATGACGACCAGCGTCGCAGTCGGCTCGCTCACGACGCCCTGTGTGACTGGCAGCGCCTCGACTTCAGCATCCATGGCTGGCGGCGGCCGCGCGGGCAGCACGAACCTGAACACCGCCCCGCCACCCATGCGATTCGAGCCGCGATCGTGCCCCCATGCGCCGCGATGATCGCCTTGCAGATCGCCAGTCCCAGTCCGACACCGCGCTGTGCCGCCTCAGCTCGGACGCGATAGAACTTGTCGAA
>CAVZWA010000018.1:0-49852 GCA_963778935.1 uncultured beta proteobacterium | reverse complement strand
CATTGCCAAGGTTGTAGTGCGCGTCCACGAATGGGGTCGAAACTCCACCGCCCGACGAAAGCTTGTTAACGCGTCCCCAATGCGCCCCAGTTGTTGAAGCACGATGCCAAGATTGCAATGTGCTTCCGCGAATTCGGGTTGGAGCTCCAGTGCACGACGGTAGCTCGCCGCCGCATCCTCAAGCTGTCCAAGCTGAAGCAGCGCGTTCGCACAGTTGTAATGTGCCGTCACGAAGTCCGGTTTGATTTCCAGCGCCCGGCGATAGCTCATTACCGCTTCCTCGAGGTGTCCGAGCTGGTGCTGCACAATGCCCAGATTGCAATGGGCCTCCGCGAAATTGGGCTGAATCTCGAGTGCACGGCGATAACTCGCGAGGGCGTCAGGGAGGCGCCCCTGGTCCAGCAACGTACTACCCAAGTTGTAGTGTGCGATGGCGTCCTGCTGTGACTGACTGCACCCGGTTCTCATCGCCCGTCGTATGAACGCGCCCCGGCGATTGCAGTCGGCGAAATAGACGCATCTAACAGCCCTTCTCCGTGTTCGTTGCCAGATTAAAGTGACTTAAGGTATTTTAGGCGACAGAGAAGCTGCAAACCCACACGGAGTTTTCGTCGCCACCCTCCCAGCTTACAAGGTACAAATAATAGCGTACCAACGCCAATTGATGGTGGTTGCTTGAATCGGGCCGAGATGTGTTACTTCATTTGCCTTCGTATCCGCGGCGCGAATTAGTCGGCGACCCATGACAATGCGGGGCTGGCTAAGAAGTAAGCAACTTCGCGGTGGTGATCTCGCCGACTCGCCGCAGCAGTCTCTGGAACAGCTTATCGCTGCCGCGGATGCCGCAAGAGAACAAGGGCAGCGCGATCGAGCGATGGAATTGTATGCGTCCGCACACCAGTCTGCGCCCGATCGTATCTATCCACTTTACTGGCTTGCGACCATCCATCAGGAATCAAGGGACCTCATCAAGGCACGGGAGTACGGCGAGCGTGGATTGGCGCTTGACCCCGATCAGATCGGTCTGCTGCTCCGACTGGCAAACATCGCCAACGAAATGCGGGATCCGACAACCGCGCTCGAATATTACGAGCGCGCCTGGCGCCTCGACCGCACTTTGCCGGAAATCGATGCGTTACTCGCGGATCAACTGTGCTACCTCGGCAGAATAACTGAAGGCGTTGCGGCATTCGATCGCGCGATCGCACTGCAGCCAGATTCGCTGCAGCTGCAACAGAGCCGACTGTTCGTCCTCAACTACGCCACGGTCTTCACGCCTCAACAGTTGTTCGAGGAACATCGGGCATGGGGCTCCCGCTGCGAGGCTCTCGCCAAGCGTTCTTCGCGCGTTGCAATTGCGAGCAATCGAGCGCATACGAGATTGCGTATCGGGTATGTCTCGCCGGATCTCCGGGATCACGCCGTTGCCCATTTTGTCGCGCCACTCTTCGGCAATCACGACCACGAGCGATTCGACATCGTTTGCTTTGATACCTCGCCGAGCGCCGAAGACTGGATGACGCAACGACTCAGGGCGAACGTAGGGGAATGGCTGCGCGTCAGCGACCTGTCTGACGATGCGTTCGAAGCGGCCATTCGTGCGTCCAGGATCGATATTCTGCTCGATCTGGCGGGCCACACCAGATTCAATCGGTTGCCGGTCTTCGCGCGCAAACCTGCGCCGGTGCAGGCCACATGGCTGGGCTACCTCAATACGACCGGGCTCACCACCATGGATTACCGGTTGACCGACGCGCACATGGACCCCGTTGGCCTTACCGAGGCGCTGCACACCGAAAAATTGTTTCGGCTGCCGGTGCAGGCGTGTTTCGCACCGTCTCCAGACGCTCCGCCGGTCGAGGGTTCGCCGTTGGCAGGAGGCGCGCCGCTCACTTTCGGTTCCGTCAACCAATGGCCGAAGGTGTCGGCCGCCACCAAGAGCCTTTGGTCACGCGTACTTGTCGCCCGCCCGGACTCACGCCTGTTTGTAATCGCGAGAGGCGGCCAGAATCCGAAGATGCAAATGGCGATCAAGAGCGATTTCACGCGGCACGGCGCGCGTCCCGAGCAGATCGAGGTGTTCCCCTTCATGTCGACCAAAGATTTTCTGACATTGCTGGGCCACGTCGACATCGCTCTGGACCCTTCGCCTTATGGCGGCGGCACGACTACAATGCAGTGTCTCTGGATGGGTGTCCCAGTCGTTACCATGTCGGGAACGACGGCATTGTCGCGGAATTCGATCGGCCCGTTGGTGGAAGTAGGCCTTGATAGGCTCGTCGCTGAAAACCAGGACCAATACGTTGAAGCTGCGCTCCGCCTGAGCGGCGACCCGCGGGAGCTCATCCGGCTGCGCGCGGAACTACGGCAAACAATGACGGCGTCTCGACTTATGGATGCGGCGGGTTTCACCCGCGCTATCGAAGCTGCCTACGTCGACATGTGGCAGGCAATCGGCGGAGCGGCTGGCATTGCATCACCGTAATGGCCTGGCCTTCACAACCGCGCTGACCCAATACGATCGGAAACCCTCTCGTGAGCAAAAGCCATGTTCGGACTTGGTAAGGGCAATACGGCAATCGATGAATTTGCGCAGACGCTTGTCACCGAGTTGACCAAGCGCTTCCCGGTGGCAAAACAATCCGAGCTAGGCACAAGCAAGCTCAAGCCGGCTCAGCAGCTTGGCAAGGCGGTCGGTGATCTGGAGCGCCGAGTCACGAAATTCAGCGGGGAAAACAAGCTCGGCGTTTATGGCAAGGCAAGATTGCTCAACGCCGTCAAGTGGCAATTGAACGACCTGGGCTACAGTAAAGATTTCGTCGACGCGACCATAGCGACGATGGCGCAGTGCATCGGGCGTACCCGCTGACGGGCGGCCCGAGAAGTGCAAGTTCGCGACAGATTTTTCGCGTTCTTTGCAGCAGGTTGCTGTGCGTATTGGCTCGACGCCTAAACGCGACGCGGGTGACGCGCAAGAAAAAGGGCAGCCCGCAGGCTGCCCTTTCCCTGAGTACCGTGCAGAGCTTAGCGGCAGCTCGCCGGCACGTACTTCGCAGCAATGGTGCCGACTGCGCACTGCCACTCCGTAACCGGGGTTCCGTCCGCCGGGACTGGCGTGAGCGTGAACGTCCCGCCCGCCGCGGCCCCGAGGGCTGCATCGGCCGACGTCGTCATCGTGATTACACCGGCGGCTACGGCCGGGGCGAGGGCGTACTTGCTGACGGTGTCGGTACATCCGGCTGCGGCCCCAGTAGGCACTGTCCCCTTGGTAGCGATGTACTCGGTAACCTGCGTCTTGCAGGCGCCGGCCGAGGCAACGGCCTCAGATACGCGGGAACGGATCGTGTAGTCCTGATACGCCGGCAGCGCGATGGCCGCCAGAATACCAACGATCGCAATCACAATCATCAGTTCAATAAGCGTGAAGCCTTGTTGTACACGTTTCATAGCTGTCTCCGTTGGTTTATCTAACGACTCCCGTACCCTTGGCATCTAGGGATGCTGGTCCAGATCGAGCAAATGATGTGCCAACCGTGACCGCGACGGTGATATATCGACCCCGCGATCACGCAAAGCGAAAAACTACAGCCTGTTGGCTTATGACGTTGTCATTACGCCACAAATCATGAAAGTGAGCACAGACTTACCGACGTCGAAAGACTGCCGCTGCAGCGGCAGTTCGCGTGACGCCTCGCGTCATTTGCTGACGCTTGGAGTCCCTGGGGTACACCGGTTTCTTTCGGAACTCCGCTAGCCTGGCCCCAGAGCGAAACAGCGGCAGTTGGCGTCAGGTCGGCTCTCTGACACTGCTGCTCCGGGATCCATGTATGCCACAGGGTGGAAGCAACAGTCATGCCTGACCGAGATTCACCGCGAATCGACCACCTGCGGCACTCCGACAAATTCCAGTCGGGCACCAGCAAGCTCGATGACGTCGCCGGCTGCAAGAACGACTTCGTTTCCGGACAGAGCGGCGCCATTGACCAACGGCGGTTTGTCGCCTTCCGACAAGGCTCAACGCGAACGTGTCGCCAGTGCGCTTCAAAAGCGCGACTTGGACCCCGGCTCGCCCAATCGTTGTCTCGGCCTTGGTGAGGGCGACAGCACGGCCGGCGCCCGGCCCGGACAAGATCTTCACTGAAGCCGCGTGGGTCGGTGCGCGGGGCGCCTTGTGAACGACGTTGGCCTGCGTCGCTTCCAGGGCGGCCTCCGATCCAGCTCTTCTGGCCGCAGCATTCTCGGCGATCCTCTCGCGGCGCATGGCACTCCCGCCGCCGGCCTCCTCGTTTCGTGTCTTGACGAAGGGCTTGGCCGCTTCAACCTTGTCTCCCAGGTCTCCAGCCGCGCTCCTTACCGAGCTGCGCACGGTATTCGGCGCGAGCACGGCGTCTTCGTCTGTGCAGAAGACAAGAATGTGCCGGCCGACATCGATTTGGTCATTGTCACGCAGTAAATGCTTGGAGATGGGCGTGCCATTGACCAGCGTCCCGTTGGTGCTTCCGAGGTCTTCGAGGAAGGAGTCGGCGAGAATCGTGACCACCGCGGCATGCTCGCCGCTGACCGCCAGATTCGGCAAGCAGATGTCGTTGTCGGCACGGCGCCCGATAGTCATGCGTTCGCGTTTGAGCGGCACGTCGAGGGTCGTGCCATCCGCCAGGAAGAGGACGAGTTTGCTCATGGCTGCGGGTCTAGCAGCGCTTCAGGTAGCAAGATTGGGTCCCGGCCTCCGCCGGGACGACGGCGTTTTGATGCACTGCAGGCTGTCTGCGCATTGACTTCGCAGCAATGGATTCCCGCTGGAGCCTGCCCTCGAGTGACGTAATCGGGGGCGGGAATGACGAACAATGCGCTTCACACCCGCACCTACACAGGCTTCTTGCTCATCCAGCGCTGCAGCCAACCGCCGGTGGGCAGAAACTCCAAGGGAACGCGCACGAGCACGACCGAAATGTTGTCGCGGCCTCCGTTTTGGTTCGCTACATCGATCAACTCCGCCGCGGCTTCGGCAAGATCACTACGCTTGGCGGCAACGATTTCCTGCACCGCCGCGGGTTCGACCATGTCGGTCAAGCCATCGGAACACAATATATAGATGTCTTCCGCCTCGATCCGATACTCGGAAATATCCGGTGGCACCACCGCCTCGATGCCGAGGGCGCGGGTCACGAGGTTCTTGTTCAGCGAATATTTCGCCTGTTCCTGCGTGAGCATGCCGCTGTCGATCTGCTCCTGCAGGAGTGAATGGTCGTGAGTAAGCTGCTCAAAGCGGTCAACGCGCAGACGGTAGCATCGCGAGTCGCCGATGTGTCCGATACTGACGCGGTTTTCGAAGAACACCGTGGCCACGAGCGTCGTACCCATGCCCGCGCACTCGGGCCGCGCCTGGGCGGCCTCGTAAATGCCCTTGTTCGCCAGGGCGATCTGCTGCTGCAACAGGAGGGCGGCGTGCGTGAGCCCGCTGCCGACGTCGACTTTCGAGAGTTCGCGCCCTGAATTGAGCTCCTCCAGCATACCCTTGCTGATCACGTTGACGGCGATGCCGCTGGCGACTTCGCCGGCGCTGTAACCGCCCATGCCGTCAGCAAGCACGGCGAGCCCGGCTTCGCCGTCGACAAAAACCGAATCCTCATTGTGCGTGCGCACCATCCCGGGGTGCGACAGGCTGGCGACGTCGAGGGATGCCCGGCCGCTCACCGCGCGCAACTCCATGGGTGACGGCAGGGGATGACCAAGGCCGCGACTAGCTTCATCCGGCGCGAGTTTACGCCGTGGCGCGCCGCCGTGCGAGCATGGCCATGGATCGCTGCAGCCACCTGTGGCTATGCCTCGCTGGTTCCGTGTCGGCGGGTCAGCGCATAACCGACCGAGACGACGACCACGACGCCAGCAATCGGCGCGATCCAGACGTACTCCGCCGCGTTTGCGGCGACCCACGCGGCGATCGCCGGATCCTCCACCATCATTTCACCCGCGATGTAGCCGAGGAGGCCGCCGCCAGCGAGTACCAGGATCGGGAAGCGCTGGATCAGGCGCGTGATGATCTGGCTGCCGACAATGACGATGGGGATGCTGATGATCAGGCCGAAAATGATCAGCGGCATGCTTCCCTTGGCGGCGGCGGCGACGCCCATCACGTTATCCAGGCTCATCACCAGGTCGGCCACTATGATCGTCCACACCGCGGCAAGCAGGCGGTCGCTGGCCTTGATCCTGTGTTCACCACCATCGTCTTCCGCGATGAGCTTGATGCCGATCCAGATGAGGAGGGCGCCGCCGATGAGCTTCAGATATGGATTCGCCAGCAGGCTCATCGCGAAGAACGTGAGCAGGATCCGCAGGCCGATCGCCCCGAGCACACCCCAGAAGATGCCCTGGCGCCGCCGGCGCGGGGAGAGGTTGCGGCAGGCTAGAGCGATCACGACTGCGTTGTCACCCGAAAGGAGAATGTTGACCACGATGATCTGGAAAACCGCGAGCCAGAATTGCGGCGCCCCCCACTCAGCCATGAATTCCCCGGTACACGAGCGACGAAGCTACAGTACCGACTGCAACAACTTGCCCATCTCCGCAGGGTTGCGCGTGACCTTGATGCCGCACGCTTCCATGACGGCAAGTTTTTCCTGGGCGGTCCCCTTGCCGCCGGAGATGATCGCGCCGGCATGGCCCATGCGCTTGCCAGGTGGCGCGGTGACGCCCGCAATGAATCCGACCACCGGCTTCTTCATGTTGCCCTTCGCCCATTCAGCCGCCGCCTCTTCGTCGGTGCCGCCGATTTCACCGATCATCACCACGGCATCAGTCTCCGGGTCGTCGTTGAACAGCTTGAGCACGTCGATGTGCTTCAGGCCATTGACGGGGTCCCCGCCGATGCCGACCGCGGACGATTGCCCGAGGCCGAGTTCCGTGAGCTGCGCAACCGCTTCGTACGTCAGCGTACCCGAGCGAGACACGACGCCGATGCGCCCCTTGCGATGGATATGGCCGGGCATGATGCCGATCTTGATCTCGTCCGGCGTGATCGTGCCGGGACAGTTCGGCCCGAGAAGCAATGTCTTCCTACCCTGCATCTTGTAGCGTGTCCGGATCATGTCGCGAACCGGTATGCCTTCGGTGATGCAGATCACCAGTTCGAGTCCCGCGTCGACGGCCTCGTCGATCGCTGCGGCAGCGAACGGCGGCGGCACGTAAATTACGCTTACCGTCGCGCCAGTCGCCTGCTTCGCTTCGCGCACCGTGGCATAGATGGGGATGCCCTCGAAGTCCTCACCGGGCTTCTTCGGGTTGACGCCCGCGACAAAGCAATTCTTGCCATTCGCGTAGTCACGGCACATGCGCGTGTGGAACTGTCCGGTCTTGCCCGTGATGCCTTGGGTGATGACCTTGGTGTTCTTGTTGATCAGGATGCTCATCGTTTGCTCGTCTTCGCTGCGTATTTACTGTCGCCCCGGCGCAGGCCGAGGTCCAATTGCCGTCGCCCCGGCGCAGGCCGGGGCCCAAGTTCATCTAAACAACAATGTCGTCGTACAGGTCTCGCCAGCCCGGATTCATGGTCTGAATCAGATTGACCTTCCAATCCCGACGCCATTTCTTGATCTGTTTTTCACGAACAATAGCCGAAACGATCGAATCGTGACACTCGTACCAAACCAGATTTGCTATCCCATGTTGCTTTGTGAATCCGGGGACAAAATGCTCTTTGTGTTCCCAAACCCGCTTCGCCAGATCGCTCGTTACGCCGACGTAAAGCGTCCCGTAAATCTTGCCTGCGAGTATATAGACGTAGCCTCGAGTTTCATTCACAACCATTGGGCCCCGGCCTACGCCGGGGCGACGCTATATTGTCGCTCCCCGACAATTCCGGCCCGCGTCAGCGCTAGCGCGATCTTTTATTTCCCCTTCGTCGCAGCAACAATCTTCTCCGCGGCTTCGGCCATGTTGTTTGCGGTGATGATCGGCAACCCGGACTCGGCAAGAATCTTCCGGCCCAATTCCTCGTTGGTGCCTTTCATTCGCACTACCAGCGGCACTTTGAGATGCACCTCGCGCGCTGCTGCGATCACTCCCGTGGCGATGGTGTCGCACTTCATGATGCCGCCGAAAATGTTGACCAGGATCGCCTTCAACCCCGGGTTGCCGAGCATGATCTTGAATGCTTCGGTAACTTTTTCGGCCGTCGCGCCACCGCCGACATCGAGAAAGTTCGCAGGTTCTCCGCCGTAGAGCTTGATCGTATCCATCGTCGCCATCGCCAGGCCGGCGCCGTTGACCAGACACCCAATATCGCCGTCGAGCGAGATGTACGACAGATCGAACTTGGATGCCTGGATTTCGGCCGGGTCCTCCTCATCGAAATCGCGCATTTCGACGATGTCGGGATGGCGGAAGAGGCCGTTGGAGTCGAAATTCAGTTTCGCGTCGAGCACGACGACCTTGCCGTCACCTGTGACGATGAGTGGATTGATTTCGGCGAGCGATGCGTCCGATTCGTCGAAGGCTCGATACAGGCCCTGCAGGATCCTGCGTGCCTGGGGCACGCTCGCTTCGGGAATCCCGATCTTGCGAGCGACGTCATCGGCATCGCCATCGGTGAGCCCCTTGACCGGATCGATGAACACCTTGTGGATTTTTTCCGGCGTGTGGGCGGCGACTTCTTCGATGTCCATTCCGCCCTCTGAACTCGCCATCAGCGTAACGCGCTGCGTCACGCGGTCCACGACCATGCCGACGTAGAGCTCCTTCTTGATGTCGGCGCCTTCTTCGATCAACAGGCGTCGCACTTTCTGTCCTTGCGTTCCGGTCTGATGCGTCACGAGCTGCATGCCGAGAATCTTGCCCGCAAGGTCGCGCACCTCTGCGATCGATTTCGCGACCTTGACGCCACCGCCCTTGCCGCGCCCGCCTGCGTGGATCTGCGCCTTGACCACCCACACCTTGCCGCCGAGCGTTTCGGCAGCCTTGACGGCCTCGTCGACGGAGAACGCAGGAATGCCTCTCGGGGTCGGCATGCCGTAGCGACGAAAGATTTCCTTGCCCTGGTATTCGTGGATTTTCACGCGGATGTCCCTTGGAGGTCTGTCGGGTGACCCTCGATGTCGAACATGCTGCCGGTGCGGAGAACACGCTCGCAGCACGTGCTTCGCGCGTGCAGACGAGTGCGATCGGCAAGGCTGGGATTGAGCGGCATCGGAAGTTGGACGTAACTATGTCGAAGCCCGGTGGAACCACGCCGGCGTGAGCCGCGCCGCCCCGGGTTCATGTGGCCAAATACGCGGCGACAATCGTGGCTACAATACCGACGGCGCCACCGGACGGAGCATTCTACGCGGCGGCAGCATAACAGACAACGAGGAAGAGCGGCGCGAGCCCGCAGCGAGGGGCCCCACGCGCCGCGTGGGGATCGCGCGTGGCGAGTCGACGCAGAGCGGCCGACACTCGATGCCATTTTCAGGCAACCGCTCAAGGAGGTCGCCATGTCGTTCGTGCTCGCCTTGGATCAAGGTACGACCAGCTCCCGCGCGATCGTGTTCGATCACGCGGGAGCGATTCGCGCTGTAGCACAACAGGAATTCACGCAGCACTATCCGCAGCCTGGGTGGGTCGAGCACGATCCCACCGAGATCTGGGCGACCCAGTCCGGGGTCCTCGCCGAGGTGCTGGTCAAAGCCGGCATCGAAGCCGCCGATCTGGCAGCGATCGGCATCACCAACCAACGCGAAACTACGGTTCTATGGGACCGCAGCACCGGCAGGCCTATCGCCAACGCGATCGTCTGGCAAGACCGACGCACCGCCAGCACCTGCGACGCGCTGCGCGACGCCGGCCATGCGCGCTGGATCCAGCGCAAGACGGGACTTGTCATCGACGCTTATTTCTCCGGCACGAAACTGAAGTGGCTGCTCGATCACGTACCCCGTGCACGCGAGCGTGCGCACCGCGGCGAACTCGCTTTCGGCACCGTTGACACCTGGCTGGTCTGGAATCTTTCCGGCGGAGCACTTCATGTCACCGACGTCTCCAACGCGAGCCGCACCATGCTGTTCGACATTCATCGCGGCGCGTGGGACGACGAGTTGCTGGGGTTGCTGGACATCCCGCCATCGGTACTCCCGAACGTAGTCCCATCGTCGGGTATTTGCGCGCATGCCGCGCTGGCCGGCGCGGCGGTGCCGATCGCCGGCATTGCCGGGGACCAGCAAGCGGCGCTGTTCGGCCAGGCGTGCCTGGCACCTGGACTCGCGAAGAACACCTATGGCACGGGCTGTTTTCTGCTCCTCAACACCGGGAGCAGCGCCGTCTTGTCCAGGAATAATTTAGTGTCCACGATCGCGTGGAAGCGTGACCGCGTCACCACGTTCGCGCTCGAAGGCAGCGTATTCATCGCCGGTGCGGTCGTGCAATGGCTGCGCGACGGATTGCAACTCGTGCGCACCGCGCGCGACGTCGAGGCGCTGGCAGCAAGCGTCCCCGACAACGGCGGCGTATATCTGGTGCCGGCGTTCGCCGGACTCGGCGCGCCGCATTGGGATGCGTATGCGCGCGGAGCAATGTTCGGCCTGACCCGCGGTTCCACCGGCGCGCATCTGGCACGCGCTGCGCTCGAGTCGATCGCCTACCAGAGCGCCGACGTGCTATCGGCGATGGAAGCAGACGCGTCGGTCAAGCTCGCTGAACTGCGTGTCGATGGCGGTGCAGCCGCCAACAATCTGCTGCTGCAGTTCCAGGCCGATTTGCTCGGTGTCCCCGTCGTGCGCCCGAAGGTGCTTGAGACGACGGCGCTTGGAGCGGCGTATCTCGCCGGGCTCGCAGTGGGCTTCTGGCGCGATGACGCGGAGGTCGCCGCGAACTGGAGCATCGATCGCCGGTTCGAGCCGGCGATGTCGCGCGACCACGCGGCGGCATTGAGGCAGCGCTGGACCAAGGCCGTCGCGCGAACGAGGAATTGGGAGGACGCCGAGGCTTGATCCTGCAGTAGCGCCGCGAACCGGCCGCGCGCGCCTGACTATTGACCCGGGCTGATGCGGTGGATCTCGTCCGTGATGATCATATCCACCTGCCACGCCTGCAGCATGGCGACGATGCCAGGATCGTTGGGCGTGTAGGTTATAACCTTGTAGCCGGCGCGGCGAGCCTCGGCGACTAAGGTCGCATCGAGCACGCGGTAGTCGGCGTCGATCGCGACGCACCCAAGATGCGAAAGGCGCTCTTTCCAGTCCGGGGGGATACGCTCTAGCAACAGTGCGCGTTGCAATTCGGGCACCGCGGCGCGCGCGGCAGCCAACGATTCCTCGGAGAACGACGACAGCAGCGGAGCAACCGCGGCATCACGCCAGAGCTCGTTCGCATCAAGAGCGACGGCCCCGCCTGTTTCGCGTTCGCGCCCCGGCATCGGCTTGATCTCGATGTTGCAGGCAACATTGTTGGCGATCGCCCAATGCGCAATTGCCGAAAGTGTGGGCAGCGCTTCGCCCGCGTACTCCGGCGAGTGCCAGCTTCCGGCGTCGAGCTTGGCAAGCTCGGTCCAATTCATCGCGTCGGCACGCCCATGCCCGTTGGTCGTGCGATCGAGCGTATCGTCGTGCAGCAGGAATGGCACGCCGTCACCCGAGAGCTTGACGTCGAACTCGACCATGCGGTAACCGTGCGCGAATCCGGCGCGCATGGCGGCGAGGGTATTTTCGGGCGCGAGCTTGCCGCCGCCGCGATGCGCGACGAACCGCGGATAGGGCCAGTACGTCATGGCGTCAGCCGTGCACCCGAATCAGCATCGAAAAGATAGACCTTGTCGCGCGCCGCAGCCAGTGCGATCGGTTCGCCCACCTCGGCATGCGCACCCTGCGCCTGCCGCGCAATGATCGAGCGCCCCGCGACGGCTACGTGAATCAACGTATCCGCGCCGAGGACCTCAACGACTTCGACGCTGCCGACCAGATTCGCCTCGCTCGGCTTGCATTGGGTCAAATGCTCGGGTCGGATGCCGACCGTCACACGTCGTCCGGCCTCGACTTTGCCAGGCACAGTCACGCTGCCGCCGCCGTCGAGTGCGACGCGTCCCGCACCATCACCGCTCCCGTCGAGGAAGTTCATCGCCGGCGAGCCGATGAAACCGGCAACGAACGCCGTTGCCGGATTCTGGTAGACCTCCATCGGCGTCCCGATCTGTTCGGCGCGCCCGGCGTTCATGACGATCATGCGATGAGCGAGCGTCATCGCCTCGACCTGATCGTGCGTCACGTACAGGCTGGTCGTGCCCAGGCGCCGATGCAGCTTCTGGATTTCGAAGCGCATCTGCACACGCAACTTCGCGTCGAGATTCGACAATGGCTCGTCGAACAGAAACACGGCGGGCTCGCGCACAATCGCGCGCCCCATCGCCACGCGCTGGCGCTGTCCACCCGATAATTGACGCGGCTTGCGTTCGAGCAGCGGACCCAGCTCGAGGATCTCCGCAGCGCGCTTGACCTGCGTCTCGATGGCCGCGCGCGACAGGCCGCGAATCTTCAGACCATAAGCCATGTTCTGGAATACCGTCATGTGCGGATACAGCGCGTAGTTCTGAAACACCATTGCGATGTCGCGATCCTTGGGCTCGAGCGCATTGACGACGCGATCGCCAATGACGATTTCACCACCGGTGATCGCTTCGAGGCCCGCGACCATGCGCAGCAGCGTCGACTTGCCACAGCCCGAGGGTCCGACGATGACGGCGAACTCTCCGTCCGCGACGTCGACGTCGACACCGTGAATCACTTCGAGAGTGCCGTAGCTCTTGCGAACGTCGCGCAGTTGTACCTTAGCCATGACTCTGCCTATCGTCGTCCCGCGCACGCCGGAATCCATTTTCAACCGCTCCTTGCGAAATCAAATTCACTTGGATCCCGGGTCTCGCTATGCTCGCCCGGGATGACGCGGCTGTTTCCGATCGCCGCGACGCTTCGCGTCTTGCTCTCGGACATCCGCGTCACTTCTCGGTATCGACCAGGCCCTTGACGAACCATTTCTGCGTCAACAATACGAGCAGCGCCGGCGGCAGCATCGCGAGCATCGCCGTAGCCATGACCAGATTCCATTCGGTGGCGGCGTCGCCGCCAGCGATCATCCGCTTGATGCCGATCACCGTCGTGTACATCGATTCGTCGGTGGTCACGAGCAATGGCCACAGATACTGGTTCCAGCCGAAGATGAACAGGATCAGGAACAGCGCGGCGATGTTTGCGCGCGACAGCGGCACCACGACGTCCCAGAAAAACCGCATCGGCCCAGCGCCGTCGATCCGGGCCGCTTCGGCCAGCTCATCGGGAATGGTGAGGAAAAACTGGCGGAAGAGGAATGTTGCCGTCGCGGACGCGATGAGCGGCACCGTGAGACCAGCGTAGGTGTTCAGCATGTGCAGATCCGAAACGACCTGGTACGTCGGCAGGATCCGCACCTCGACCGGCAACATCAGCGTGACGAAAATCATCCAGAACGCGAGCGCACGAAACCGGAAACGGAAGTAGACGATCGCAAAGGCCGAAAGCAGTGAAATGGCGATCTTGCCAACGGCAATGACCAGCGCCGACACCAGGCTGTTGAACATCATGCGACCAACAGGCGCTGTTGTCACATTGGTCGATGCACCCTGGGACAGCACCGTCGAATAGTTTTCGATGAGGTGCGATCCCGGCAGCAGCGGCATCGGCGATTGCAGGACTTCGTCCACTGGAAGCGACGACGCGACGAACGTGACGTAGACAGGCAGTGCGACGATTGCCACGCCGATCACGAGGATCAGGTGGGAACAGAACGTCAGGAGTGGGCGGTTCTCGATCATGGATGGCAGGCTAGTACTGGACCTTGCGCTCGACGTAGCGGAACTGCACGACGGTGAGGGTGATGACGATGACCATCAGCACCACCGACTGCGCATAGGAGCTGCCGAGATCGAGCCCCTTGAAGCCGTCGGCGTAGACCTTGAAGACGAGGATTTTCGTAGCCTGACCGGGCCCGCCGCCCGTCGCGGTATCGATGATGCCGAACGTGTCGAAAAACGCGTAGACGATATTGACGACGAGCAGGAAGAACGTCGTCGGTGACAGCAGCGGGAATACGATCGTCGCGAAGCGCCTGACCGGACCCGCTCCGTCGATTGCCGCCGCCTCGATCAGCGACTTCGGTATTGACTGTAGGCCGGCCAGAAAGAACAGAAAGTTGTAGCTAATCTGCTTCCATACGGCAGCGATGATCACCATAATCAGCGCGTGATTGCCATCGAGCAACGGATCCCACGGAATGCCAACTGCCTTCAACCAATGCGCGACGACCCCAAGCGTCGGGTTGAACAGGAACAGCCAGAGAACGCCCGCGATGGCCGGCGCAACGGCATACGGCCAGATCAGCAGGGTCTTGTAGATCGTCGCACTGCGGATCACGCGATCGGCCAGCACCGCCAGCACGAGCGAAATCGACAACCCGAGGACCGCGACCACGAGCGAAAACACCGCGGTCACCCTGAAGGACGCGAGATACTCGTCGTTGCGGAACAAGTCCGTAAAATTGTCGAACCACACGAACTGCGAACTGTTGCCAAACGCGTCCTGCACCAGCAGCGATTGATAGAGGCATTGCCCGGCGGGCAGAAAAAAGAAGACCAGCGTGACCGCCATCTGCGGTGCGATCAGCGCGTAGGGCAGCCAGCGCGATTCGAAGCGGGCGCGCTTTTCCATGGATGGTGCCTCGGAGTCCTTGCCTATTCTACGAACCGCCGATCCCAAGCCCTACCCTATCCCGCTTTGTGGGAGAGGGCGTGCGCTGTTGAAACGCTGACTCGGCACGCGACGCCGAATCGATTGCCTACGGCCCGCCGAATTGGTCCGGCGGGGTCGCCGACGGACTAGCCGTTGTTGGCCTTGTTGAAGCGTTCGATAATCTCGTTTCCACGCTTGACGGCGTCATCCAGGCCTTGCTTCGCGGTCTTCTTGCCGGCCCAGACGGCCTCGAGTTCTTCGTCCATCACGTCGCGGATCTGCGGGAAGTTCCCGGCGCGGACGCCACGCGAGTTGTTCGTGGTCTTGACGATCATCTGCTGGACGGCCACATCGGTGCCGGGGTTCTTCTCGTAGAAGCCGGATTTCTTGGTGAGTTCATACGCGGCCATCGTGATCGGCAGGTACCCGGTCTCCTGTGAGAATTGCGCTTGGACGTCCGGCTGTGACAGGAACGTCAGGAACTTGGCCACGCCCCTGTACTCCTCCTTCTTCTTGCCGCCCATCACCCACAGGCTTCCTCCGCCGATGATCGTGTTCTGCGGCGCGCCGGGCACGTCGGCGTAGTACGGCAGCGTCGACTCGGCGAACCTGAACTTCGCCTGCTGCTTGATCGTCGCGTAAGCCGCGGACGAGGTCGTCATCATCGCGCACTCGCCGCTGTAGAACTTGGCCTCGGGCTCGTTCTTGCGGCCGCCGTAGACGAAATAGCCCTTCTTGATCCAGTCCTGCATGTTTTCGATGTGACGGATCTGGACCGGCCCGTTGAACACGAGCTTGGCATCCGGACCGGCGAAGCCGTTCTCCTTGGTGAGAAACGGCACGTTGTGCCACGCGGAGAAGCTTTCGAGCTGCGTCCAGGTTTGCCAGCCGGTGGTGAACGGACACGCGTGACCCGACGCCTTCAGCTTGGCCATCGCCGCGACAACTTCGGGCCACGTCTGCGGCGGCCGATTCGGGTCGAGGCCCGCCTTCTCGAATGCATCCTTGTTGTACCAGAACACCGTGGTCGAGCTGTTGAACGGGAGCGACAGCATCTGTCCCTTGGGGTTCGTGTAATAACCCGCGACCGCGGGCACGTACGACTTCGGATCGAACTTCTCGCCTGCTTCGGCCATCACCTCGTACACGGGCTTGATCGCGCCCTTGGCGGCCATCATCGTCGCAGTGCCGACCTCGAACACCTGAAGGATATGGGGCGCATTGCCCGCGCGGTAGGCGGCGATCGCGGCGGCCATCGCCTCTGGATAGCTGCCCTTGTAGACGGCCGTGACCTTGTAGTCGCTCTGGCTCTCGTTGAAGCGCTTGGCGAGCGCGTTGATGCGATCGTTGTTGCCCCCGGTCTGAGCATGCCACCACTGGATCTCGATCACGGCCTGCGCCTGCGCTGCTACCGCCAGCAACACACCCGTGAACGCGATGCGCAGCAGATTGATCATCGGACCTTTCATACCATCCTCCTCGGGGCAAATTCTAGATTGTGGACTTGCTGGGTGACGATTCTATTGTAAATGGCTCCCGACGTCTGCCGACGGCGATCAGTCGCCCGATTCCGGATGCGCTTCGGGTGCGGGGTGCATCTTGTCGGACGGCGTGGCGGCCGGCGCCTCCACCCGCGCCCGCCGGCGCCCCGCAAGGAACGTGTACGCCGTCGGCACCACGAACAGCGTCAGCAACGTGCCGAAGCTCATGCCGCCTACGATCACCCAGCCGATTTGCGTGCGTGATTCTGCGCCTGCTCCCGTCGCCAACGCCAGGGGCACGGAGCCAAGCACCATGGCGCCGGTGGTCATCAGTATCGGCCGCAACCGGAGAGTCGCGGCATCGACGACGGCATCGACAACGGTCTCGCCCTTGGCACGCAGCTGGTTCGCGAATTCCACGATGAGAATACCGTGCTTGGTGATCAGGCCGACCAGCGTGACCAGCCCGACCTGACTGTAGATGTTGAGGGTGCCTCCGGCGAGCCACAGCACGAACAGCGCGCCGGTCATCGACAACGGCACCGACAGCATGATCACGAAAGGATTGCCGAAGCTCTCGAATTGCGCCGACAGGACAAGATAGATGAACGCCAGCGCCAGCACGAACGTGAAATAGATCTCGCCGCCGGACTTGCGGAATTCGCGCGACTGGCCGTCGAGGTCCGTCTGCGCGGTGGGCGGCAGCGCGCGTCTGGCCGCGTCGTCCATGGCGTTCAGTGCCTCGCCGACCGCGTAGCCCGGGGCCAGCGTCCCGGTAACCTTGACCGCACGCAGGCGATTGAAGTGGTTGAGGGACTGCGGCGACACGCCTTCGCGCACGTCCACCAGATTCGACAGCTGAACCATGCTTCCGTCACGCGCACGCACGTAACTGTCGCTGATGTCGGCAGGGCGATGATCGATCGAGCGGTGCGACCTGGACGATGACGTCGTATTGCTCGCCATCTTTCTTGAAGCGCGTCACCTGCCGGCCACCGAGCATCGTCTCGAGCGTACGTCCGACCGTGTCCACGGCCGTACCAATATCCGACAGCTTGTCGCGATTGATCGTCACTCGCACTTCGGGCGTATTGAGCCGCAGGTCGGTCTGCAGATTCTGAACGCCGGGATACTTGCGCGCCTCGTCGAGGAATCGGTCCACGACACGCTGCAACTCCGCGTAAGGGACCTGCGACATGATGACGTACTCGACGGGCGTCGAGCGGAAAGGCTGGCCCAGCGAAGGGGGGTTGACCGGGAACGCGAGTGCGCCGGGAATCGACCCCAGCTTCGGCCGCAATTCTTCCGTTATCTGCTGCTGCCGCTTGGCACGATCTTCCCACGGCTTCAGACGCAGCACCGCCACCCCATCGACGACCGTGGGGAAACCCGCGATCGCGATGTACGCCGCCGCCTCGGGAATCTGCGCATAGAAACCCTCGATCGGCTTGATCTGGTCGGCCGTGTACTGCGGCGTCGAGCCCTGAGGCGCAGAGACGAGTCCGAGGATCACGCCGCGGTCTTCGAGGGGAGCGAGCTCGGATTTGAGCAGCATGAAGAAGACAGCACCCAGGCCCGCAATCACGAACCACATGACCACCATCAGCCAGCGGGCCCGGAGGACCGCGGTCAGCGCACGGCGATAGCCTGTCGTCAGGCCCTCGATCCAGCCCTCGATGGTGTTGAAGAGCCAGGAATGCTTTTTCTCGTGTCGCAGCAGCAACGAGCACATCATCGGCGAGAGCGTCAACGCAATGAAGCCCGAGACCAGGACGGCGCCGGCCAGGGTGAGGGCGAACTCGATGAACAGCCGGCCCGTACGTCCGGTGGCAAAGGCCAGCGGTGCAAACACCGAGGTCAACGTCAGCGTCATTGCGATGATCGCGAAGCCGATCTCGCGCGCTCCCTGGATCGCCGCTTGCTTGCGTGGTATGCCTTCTTCGACATGCCGGAAGATGTTCTCCAGCATCACGATCGCATCGTCGACCACCAGGCCGATCGCCAGGACCATGGCGAGCAGCGTCAGCGTATTGACGGTGAAACCGAAGGCATACATCAACCCGAACGCGCCGACGAGCGACACCGGGATCGTGACGATCGGGATCAGCGTGGCGCGCAGGTTGCGCAGGAAAAAGAAAATGACCAGTACAACGAGGGCGATGGCCTCCGCAATCGTCTCGAATACCGACGCTATGGAACGTTGGATGAAAACCGACGTGTCGTACGACACGACCAGCCTCATCCCCGGCGGAAGGGAGGCGTTCATGCGGTCGACCTCGGCGCGCACCGCCTGTGAAAGTTCCAGAGGGTTGGCAACGGCCTGCTTGATCACACCGATGTTGAGCGAAGGTTTGCCGTTGTAACGCGACACCGTACGCTCGTCGACCGCTCCCACCGCGGTCGATCCGATGTCGCGGATTCGCACGGGGTAGCCGCTGACATTGGCGACGATGATATTGGCGAATTGCTCGGGCGTCCGCACATCGGTCTCGGCGACCACGGTGAATTCCCGCGCGGTCGATTCGATGCGCCCGGCCGGAATCTCGGCGTTCTGGCGACGAATCGCATCCTCGACATCCTGCACCGTCAGCTTGTAGCCCGCGAGCCTCGTGCGATCGATATTGATGCGCATCGACACCTGTCGCTCGCCGAAAATGCGGACGTCAGCGGCACCCGGCAGGACGGAAAGTCGCGGCTGAACGTAGCGCTTGACGTAGTCCGAGGCTTCCAGCGGAGTGAGCGAGCCGGCTTCGACCGCGATGTAGATAACTGGATTCGAATCCGCTTCGACCTTGGCGATGATCGGCTCGTCGATGGTGTCTGGCAGCTTCCCTCGCGCCCGGGCCACCTTGTCGCGCACATCGGCTGCCGCGGAATCGGGATCGCGCTTGAGCGTGAAGCGCACGTTGATCTGGCTGATTTCCGATCGGCTCTGCGAGGTCATGACTTCCACGCCCTCGATGCCGGCAAGCGAATCCTCGAGGATCTTCGTCACCTGCGATTCGACCACCTCGGCCGACGCGCCGCGGTACGTCGTCTGCACACTGACCACCGGCTCGTCGATGCGCGGATATTCGCGCACCGACAGCCGGGTGTACGAAATCATTCCGATCAGCAGGATGATGAGCGACAGCACCGTCGCGAGGACGGGGCGCTTGACGCAAATCTCGGGAAGTTGCATCGACGAATCGCGTCAGGATTTCGGGGTCGGCGGCGCGGCGGCTTCCGTCTTTGCCGGCGGACGATCGACGACGGGTGCATCCTTGCCGACCGTCGCAGTCGCGGGGCCGGACGCACCGGCGATCTGCACCGGGACGCCGTCGCGCAGTTTCAGCTGGCCCGCCGTCACGACGACATCGCCGTCCTGGAGCCCGCTGATGATTTCGGTCTTCCCGTCGCGGCGTTGCCCGATCTCGACTTTGGCGCGCTGCGCTTTGCCGTCAACGACACGGTAGACGTACCACTCGTCGCCCTGCGGGACGATCGCCTGCTCGGGCACAGCGAGCGTGTCCTGCACGTCGCGCGTCAACAGGCGAACCCGCGCGAACATCCCGGGCCGCAGCACGGTGCCCTGGTTGCGCACTTGCGCGCGGATGACCACGGAGCGCCCTGCCGCGTCGATCAATGGATTGATCGCGAAGACAGTGCCTTCGTAGCTCTTTCCCGGCATGGCGTCGAGCGTCAGCTGCAACGTCTGTCCGACACGAACCTGCGTCAGGTAAATCTCGGGTACACGGAAATCGACTTTGAGCGTGTCCACCGATTCGAGATTGACCATGTCGGTGCCTTCCTTGACATAGTCGCCAATGCTTACAGACCGCAAGCCGATGATGCCGGCGAAAGGCGCCGCGATGCTGAGCTTGGAAAGCTTGGCTTCGGCGACAGCGAGGATGGCCTCGCTCACTCGCAGATTATTCTCGGCCTCGTCGCGAGCCTGGCCGGAGATGAAGCCCTGCTTTTCGAGATCGACTGCGCGCGTGTACTTCGCCTTCGCCAACGTGAGATTGGCGCGCGCCTGCTGCGCCTCGGCTTCGGTCACCGACGGATCGAGCTTGATCAGCGGCGCACCCTTGGCAACGCGCTCGCCCTCGCGGAACGTAATGGCACTGATGCGGCCTGCCACTTCGGGCCGCAGCGTGATCGACTCGTCGGAGCGCAGGCTGCCGACCGCGGTAATACCCTGCGGCATGGATGCTTTGGAAACCTTGGTCGCCTCGATCGCAACGCCTGGCTGCGTGGCAGCGGAAGGCGTGCTCGGCGACTTCGCGACGACCGTGGTGCCGGTTCCGCGCTGGCCAAGCCAGTACCCGCCACCTACGGCGAACGCCAGCAGCACGACCGAAACGACGCTGACAACTTTTTTTCTCATGCAGGGACTGGGACTACAAAAAGCGTCCAAAAAAAGCGAATCGACAATTATGCGCCGCCTGCTGTATCGCGGCAAATCGCCGAAGACTATGCTGCTAGAATCCGTGATCAACGTTCATGGTGAGGAGGAGTCTTGATTCGCACGTTGTCCACGCTTCGACTTGCTTCGACATTGCTGGTTGCTGCGACACTGCTCGTCTCGTTCGGCGCCATCGGGCAGACGTACCCGAGCAAGCCGATACGGCTGGTTGTGCCTTTCCCGCCCGGGGGCTCGCTCGATGTCGTCGCCCGCGCGATCGGCCAGAAGCTGACTGAAGCCTGGGGCCAGCCGGTAATCATCGACAACCGGCCCGGAGCCGGCGGCAACATTGGCGCCGACCTTGTCGCGAAGAGTCCGCCCGACGGTTACACGATCCTCGAGGGCGCGCTGTCGACGCACGCGGTCAACATCAGCCTCTACGGCAAGCTGCCTTACGATCCGGTCAAGGACTTCGCTCCGATTTCACTGGTGGCGATCACGCCCAATGTGCTCGTCATCAATCCCGCGGCGCCGTTCAACACCGTCCCCGAGTTGATCGCCTATGCCAAGGCGAACCCGGGCAAATTGTCCTTCGGTTCCGGCAGCAACGGCAGCGCGGGCCATCTGGCGGGCGAGTTGTTCAAGACCGAGGCGCACGTCGACATGGTGCACATCCCGTACAAGGGCGGAGCCCCTGCCCTGCAGGCCTTGCTTGCCGGCGACACGCAGCTCATGTTCGACAATCTGGCGAATTCGATGCAGCAAGTTCGTGCGGGAAAGTTGAAAGCGGTTGCGGTGACCACCGCCAGGCGTTCGACGCTGGTGCCCGAGTTGCCGACGTTGTCTGAAACCGGTCTGCCGGGCTTCGACATCTATACCTGGTGGGGGTTCATGGCGCCGGCTGGAACACCCAAGGAAATCATCGCCAAATGGAACGCCGAGATCGGCCGAATCCTGAGTACCGCGGAGATGAAGGCGTTCTTTGCACAGCAGGGCGCAGAACCTTCGCCAACGACGCCCGAACAGTTCGAGGCGTTGATCAAGAGCGAAATCACGAAGTACGCAAGAATCGTCAAGGACTCAGGTGCGAAAGTCGACTGACACACACGACATCAGAAGAGCAATGGGGACACCCCCGCGATGGAGGCAATGATGGGCAAGACTTGGCAGCGTTGGGTGCTCGCGGTATCGGCGGTGTGTATCGCGCCGCTCGTATTCGCGCAGACATATCCGAACCATGCGATCCGTCTGGTCGTGCCCTTCCCGGCCGGCGGCACCACCGACATCCTGGCGCGCGACGTCGCCAAGAGACTCACCGATACGCTGGGCCAGGCCGTCGTGGTGGACAACCGGCCAGGCGCGGGGGGCAACATCGGTGCCGACATGGTGGCCAAGGCCGCTCCCGATGGATACACCCTGCTGATGGGTACGGTCGGCACGCACGCGATCAATCCCAGCCTGTACGCGAAGATGCCGTACGATCACATCAAGGATTTCGTGCCGGTCGTGCTCGTCGCGGGCGTGCCGAATGTGCTCGTCGTCAATCCGTCGGTGCCGGTAAATTCGGTTGCCGATCTGATCAAGCTGGCCAAAACCAAGCCGGGCGCGATCAATTTTGCGTCGTCAGGCAGCGGCACGTCGATACATCTTTCGGGCGAGCTTTTCAAAGCGATGGCGGGCGTCGACATGACCCATGTTCCCTACAAGGGTAGTTCGCCGGCACTCGCCGATCTCATGGGCGGTCAGGTACAGATCATGTTCGACAACCTCCCGTCATCGCTGGCATTGATCAAGTCCGGCAAATTGCGCGCGGTCGCAGTGACATCGCTCAAGCGTGCACCGGCACTGCCGGATGTGCCGACGATCGCGGAATCCGGCCTTCCGGGATTCGAAGCGAGTTCGTGGTTCGGCCTTCTTGCGCCGGCCGGGACGCCGGCGCCGATCGTCGTCAGACTGAATGCCGAAGTGAACAAGTATCTGCAAAGTCCCGAGGGCAAGGACCAGTTGCTTGCGCAGGGCGCCGAGGTCGCGGGTGGCTCGCCCGAGCAATTCGTCGCGCACATCCGCGCGGAAACCGACAAATGGGCGAAGGTAGTCAAGATTTCTGGAGCAAAAGTCGACTAGCATCGCTGCAGTGGTGCACTGAATTCGTCGCCCCGGCGCAGGCCGGGGCCCGATTTGGTCCTTCGCACAGATTCGATTGGATCCCGGCCTTCGCCGGGATGACAGCTCCCATTGGCCGCTCTAGGGAACCTTGCGCTTATCGCGTGGTCGCAGGTAAACGGCCAACGGGCCCAAGAGGAGCGGTTCAAAATGATTCGTAAACTTTCGCTGACGGGCGCAGCCGCGCTGGCGGTACTCGCGCAGGGCGCCAGCGCGGCCGACTTTGTGGATGTCGCACCGGTAGTCGCGAGTACGCCGATCTACGAGCACGTGAACGCACCCAGACAGGAGTGCTGGAATGAACAGGTCACGACGCAAGCCCCGAGCAGCGGTGGATCGCCGCTCGGCGCGATCGTCGGCGGCATTGCCGGCGGCGTGATCGGGCATCAGATCGGCAGCGGTCGCGGCAATGCGGTCGCTACCGGGATTGGCGCCGTTACAGGCGCGGTGGTCGGCGACAAGGTCGATCCCAACGGCGGGGTTTTCAGCGGGAACGCCAGTGCAGGAACACGCGAGCAGGTCGTGCAACGCTGCCGCACCGTGGACAACTGGCAGGATGTCATCCGCGGCTACAACGTGACGTATCGGTATAACGGGCGCGACGTCACGGTACGCCTGCCTTACGATCCGGGCCCTGATGTTCGCGTATCAGTCGGCGTGATCAGCGATCGCCGTCCGCCCGTGTCCTACAACGGACCGCAGTACAACGCCCCACCGAATCCAGCGCCCTATTGAGCGGGGTTTTCGGTTCAGACGAGCTGCCGCCGGTACACGCCGGCGGTTGTTTTTTATTCGTGATGCCAGGCGACCGACGCCAGCACCAGCCATGCCGCGATAAACGCCAGCCCGCCGACAGGTGTCACCAGCCCCAGCCACGCCGCACCCGTCAGCGCCAGCGCGTAAAGGCTGCCGCAAAACAGCACCAATCCCGCAACCAGCAGTCCGGCAACCCACCCCAGACGTCCGCTCGTCGGCCATTGCCGCATGAGCATCGCGACCGCAAGCAGTCCGAGCGCATGCCAGAAATGATACTGGACCGCGGTCTGGTAGACCGCAAACGCGTTCGGTTCGAGGCGCACGCGCAGCGCGTGTGCGCCGAACGCGCCGAGGCCAACCGCCAGCGCGAGTGCGATGGCCGCGGCGGCGAGGCAGTGGCGGGCTTTCATCGAAATGCCGCCATTTCGACTACAATGTTTGCATCACCATTCAAGGATAGCACCGTGGCGCTGGAACCGATCCAACGCGTTCACCCCGGCAAACGTCTGTCGGACGCTGTCGTCCACGATTCGACGATCTACCTCGCGGGTCAGGTTGCGACCGACCCGAGCGTCGATATCAAGGCGCAGGCGCGCGACATACTCGCACAGATCGATCATCTGCTCGTTGGTCTTGGCAGCAGCAAGAATCGCCTGCTATCTGTGACGATTTACCTCGCCGACATGATCGACTTCGCCGCGATGAACGAGGTCTGGGATGCCTGGGTGCCGCAAGGCTCGCTGCCGGCCCGGGCAACCGTGCAGGCGAAGCTCGCCAAGCCGGAATATCGCATCGAGATCCAGGCGATTGCCGCAAGGTGATCGACACTGCCATGACCGCCGCGTCCTCGCCTTCAGTCGTTTCCAAGCTCAACCCTGCCGGCACGACTCTCGCGCCGCCTCAAACCTCCGCAGGCGCGCCGGTGACGCGCGCCATGTTCGACGAGTACATGGTGCCGTGCTTTGCGCCGGCACAATTCATTCCGGTACGGGGCGAGGGCTCGCGCGTCTGGGACCAGCAGGGCCGCATGTACATCGATTTCGCCAGCGGCGTCGCGGTCACCGCGCTCGGACATTGTCACCCGGCGCTGGTGCGTGCACTCACCGAGCAGGCGCGCACGATCTGGCACGTGTCCAACTGGATGACCAACGAGCCCGCCCTGCGGCTGGCCAAGAAACTCGTGGACGCGACATTTGCCGAACGCGTGTTTTTCTGCAACTCCGGCGCCGAAGCCAACGAGGCGGCACTCAAGCTAGCTCGGCGCTATGCGCACGATCATTTCGGCGCCGAGAAGATGCGCGTAATTTCGACCCTCAACGCATTCCATGGCAGGACGCTGTTCACCGTCACCGCGGGCGGCCAGGCAAAGTACGCGAGTGGCTTCGGGCCGCAGCCCACGGGTTTCACGCACATCCGCTACAACGATGTCGCCGGGCTCGAAGCCGCATTCGCCGAGGAGGGCGGGGACGATATCTGCGCGGTGATCCTCGAGCCGATGCAAGGAGAAGGCGGGATGATTCCCGGCACGCCGGAATTTCTCGCGGCAGCACGGCGGCTGTGCGACGAACACGATGCGCTGCTGATCTTCGACGAGATCCAGAGCGGCATGGGCCGCACCGGCGCGTTGTTCTCGTACATGCAGAAGGGCGTCGTTCCCGACATCCTCACTTCCGCCAAAGGGCTGGGCGGGGGCTTTCCGATCGGAGCCATGCTTACGACGGCTGAAGTCGCGAGCGCGTTCTCGGTGGGCGTGCACGGCACGACCTTCGGCGGCAATCCGCTCGCGTGCGCGGTCGCCGGCGCCGTGTTCGACATCATCAATACAACCGAAGTGCTCGACGGCGTCAGGGCCCGGCATGCACTGTTCGTGGAGGGCCTGCGCACGATCAATGCGCGGCGCGAAGTCTTCGCCGACATTCGCGGCGAAGGCGTCTGGATCGGGTGCGAACTGAAGGCGCCCTGGCACGGCAAGGCGGCCGCAGTGATGACCGCCGCCAGCGACGCGGGGCTCATTGTGCTCATGGCCGGACCCGATGTCGTTCGCATCGCACCCTCGCTGGTGATCAGCCTCGACGAAATCCTCGAGGGACTGACTCGCCTGGAAATTGCACTTGGCAAGGCGCTGATCTAAATGCCGTCATTCCGGCCAAGCCCGCGGAGCGGGCGCGAGCCGGAATCCATTTGAAGTAAATGCAATTGGATTCTCGCTTGCGCGGGAATGACGAATACATGGGTACGTCGCGAATTTCTGATTCCTTCCATTCGCAGACGGTACCGATGCCGACATCCTTGCACTCGATGGGCGGGTTCGTCGAACGTCAGCCCGCGCTTGCGGGTCTCGCGCTTGTCGCGCTGACGGTCATCACGCACGTGGTCATCCTCGTCGCTCCGGGGTTCTACTCCGGCGACGAGTGGCAGAAATTCGACCACGTTCACACCTACGGCTTCTGGCACTTCGCGCAGGCATACGCCATGCCTGGCGCAGGGCAGGAATTCGGCTACCCAGTGCGCCCGCTGGGCTTCCTGCAACAAGGGGTCGCCGCGCTGTGGATGCAACCCGCGCCGTGGGCATCGCACCTCATCAGCATATTGAACCATGCGCTGATAGCGATAACTTTCGTGTGGGTACTGCGACGCGCCGGCGCAACGAGCCCCACTGCGGCGCTCGCCGGCGTTCTTTTCGTCCTGTCTCCGCTCACGACGATGGCGACCGGATGGATCGCCGCGTCATTCGATCAGCTCTACGTTCTGTTCCTGCTTCTGGCGTCGGCCGCGATCGTGCGACTGCCCCACGACGGCGTGTCCTTGGGCAAAAGCGCTGGCATCGTGGTGGCGACCGTGGCTGCTTTGCTATCGAAGGAGACGGCGCTCGTGGCGCCGGCCGGCGTAGTGCTGCTCGGCTACCTCGCGTGGGCTGCGCATCCCGCACGATTCTCGTGGCGGCCGTTTGCGGTCGCGTTGATCCTCGTCCTGATTCCGACCATCGCGTATCTGTTGTTTCGTGCACCGTCGATCGCCAGCACGTTCGCGGGGAAGGCGACGGGTGTGTATGTGCCCGATCTATTCAAGGTTCCGTCGAATGCGTTCCGGTACTTCGCCTTCCCGTTTCGCCTGAGGCTCGCCGATTTGTCGGACGGTGTCTTTGGCTCATTGTGGCAGCCGGCGGCATCGACATTCGTCCACCTGCTGCTGGTCGGCGCCGTGTATTGGCTGTTCGGACTCGCATTCGCGCTCGCCTACGTCGCGGGGTATTTCCTGTTTCTGGTACCGGTCCTCGCGCTGCCCGTGCCGTCTCCACATTACCTTTATGGCGCAGGTCTCGCCATGTCGCTGGCGATTGCCGCAATCCTGGTCCGGCTCCTAGTCGCGCGCCGGCCGCGCCAGGCCATGCTGGTCGTCGTTGCTATCGCGGCGCTCTGTGCGCACAACCTCGCCATCCAGATCCGCATCTATGAAACCGCCCGATGCCAGTCGCGTTTCCTGGACGGCGTCGATGCCCTGCTCGCGCAACATGCGCCAGCCGGACCGAGAACGATCCGTGTGATTTTCGATGACCTCGCACCGGCGCAGGTAGCGATTCGCGCCGCGTCTTATCGGGAGCGCTACACGGTCGACGGGGTTGCCCTCGTCACGTTCGAACGCGCGGAACGAACGAACGCCTTGCCCTCCGGCCCCGACATGACGCGCGTGCGCATGAGCACGCTGTGCACGGTAGTCCCCGAGTAAGCAGCGACGCGAACGAAATGTGTCGCCCCGGCGTAGGCCGGGGCCCAATCATTCGTTGAGTGGACAGCCACTTGGATCCCGGCCTTCGCCGGGATGACATCCAATTATTCCGGGGCGTGTACAGGCAGCCGGCGATGGTGGCGCACGGGGGACCAGATCACGACCGCCACGGACAACACGACGCCCAGCACGCCGATCGTCAACAAGGTGGGACGCAGACCCACTGCAGTAGCCAGCGCGCCACCGGCCAGAGCCCCGAGCGGCGCCGATGCCACGCCGAAGAAGCGCATCGTGGCGGTCATGCGGCCGAGCAGGCGGTCGGGCGTGATCGCCTGCCGCAGCGCGAGATAGTTGATAGCCCACTGGATCGCACCGAAATCGAACACAAGCATCGCGGCGCCGAGGGCAAGCGTCGCCACCCATGGTGGCCCGCCGATCAGTCCGAACGCCTGCCAACCGATCGCGGTCATTATCAAGCCATTGACAAGCATGGGCCCGACGCCGTATCTCGCGGACAATCGCTGCGCAAGCGAAGACGCCAGCACACAGCCAAGGCCGCCCAGCGCGTACGCGAAACCGATGGCACCGGCGGACAACGACAACTCGCGCGTCGCGAACAGAATCAGGACTGCGATTTGCATCTGGTGCAGAAACTGCCACAGTCCCGCGAGCCAGGCGAGTGCCCACAGCGTGCGATTGCCGGCCACCAGCCGCAATCCCTCACCGATCTCGCGCCAGACGCCGGCACGCACGCCGGCGTGCGGAACGTCGTTGCGCCCGACGACCCGGCGCAGCAGCAGCGCCGAAATGAAAAAAGCCACGGCGTCGACGACGATCGCGAACGGCGCCGTCAGGATCTGGATCAGGCCCCCGGCTATGCCTGGTGCGATCAGTGCGGCCGATGTCTCACCGAGCGCGGTCTTGGCGTTGGCCTCGACCAGGCGCTTGCGACCTGCCAATTGCGCGAGCAATACCTGGTACGCGGCGCCACCAATGACGTTCTGCACACCGCACAGGAAACCGACGACGAACAGGATCTCGATCGACAGCACGCCCATCCACGCCGCCAGGGGAATAGCGAGCAGTGCCGCCCCTCGCCCGAGGTCGGCGATGATCACGATTGGCAGCTTGCGCACGCGATCGAGCAGCACGCCGGCGTGCAAGCTCACCAATGCAAAGGGGAGCGTCTCCAACGCCACGAGGATCCCCATCTGCATCGGCGACGCGTTGAGCAGCAATGCGGCGGTCAACGGCAATGCGAGATTGGTAATCTGCGCGCCGAAGGATGTCACCGTGAGCGAGCCCCAAAGCTTCCGGAAGTCCGCCGAAAGCCACAGGCCGCGGAAGCGGCGTCGAAGCAATTTTTTCATCGGGTCGGTCTTGTTCATGGCATTTTCCTCCGGCCGCGGCGCATAGCGCACGGCCGCCGATGTTCCGGCACGGACGGGACACTGGACTTCGGAAAATGCGCCCGGAGGTCAAGTCCCGCCACACCTGGCGGGAACCCGCACAGGCGGCTAAGGCAACAGCGGCGAGTACAGCGGCAACGCGATGGCGCGGCCGAAGTGATGCGCGTCGATGGCAATGTCCCACGCGAACGCGCGCGCCGCGATTGCATTCGCGGTGACGAAGGTCGTCGGCGTTCTGGTCATGGTGGGAGCGTTCCTCGAGTGAAGGTTGGAGTTGGCCCCATTGTACGGGGACGATACGTCGCGCGCAATAGCGGCGCATGCAACGTGGCCTTCACGCGGTGCGGTGTTGCATCGGCGCCACGTGGAGACTGCGCAGCCGGGACTTTCACCCGCCTATTGCTTGTTGATCGTAGCCTCGCGCATTGCGGGATCAAGGTCCCAGTAGCGCCACGGATTCCAGTTGAATGGCGTGTACTTGTAACCGACCATCCACGGCTGCAAGAGAACATTGTCGAAGCGGTACGCCGTGAGCTTCAGCGGCGCGTAGATGTTTACCAGGTCAGATAGCTGCCGAATCACCTTGTCGCGATCCGGGCCGTCCCGCATGCGCTTGCCCTTTGCATACAGATCGTTGAATTGGGGAAGGTTGAAACGCGGCAAGTTGGACAACCCGGCATAGGGTCCGTAGAGCATCCCGAAAAAGGTGAAGCCTTCCGGGGTTGCGCCAATATTGCCGAGCCCCCACATCTGAAGCTGCCCGGCGCGCGCCTGTTTGAGCAGGTCCGGGAATTTCTGTTTCAGGAAGTCGACACGGATGCCCAGCGCTGTCAGGCTCTTTTTCCACAGTTCGTCGAGTTGACGGTTGAACGCATTTGTCGTGCTGGCGATAAGAAGGGTGAATGGCTTGCCATCGGGAAGATCGCGCCAGCCGTCACCGTCTTTGTCGACGTAGCCAAACGTGTCAAGCAGCGCCTTGGCTGCGGGTAGATCGTACCTGGAACGGTCGACAAATTTCGGATCGTGCCCGATCGACGGCGGCGGAACCATTTGCGTCGCTGGAACGGCCTGACCCTGCCGCACCACGACGATCTCGTCCTCGACGTTGTACGCCATGCTTATCGCCCGACGAAGCGCAATCTTGTCTTTGGCGTAACCTCCGACGACCGGGTCTTCCATGTTGAAGTATTCGAAGGTAATCGACGGCTGGATGCCCTGGATGTGGCTTATGCCGCGCTTGGCCAGGTCGGGCTTGAGTTTGTTGTTGGCGTCAAGCACGTTGTGGATGAGGTCCGGTGGAACCGGGTTCGCAATGTCGAGCTCGCCCTTGACGAATGCCAGCAGCCTTGAGTTCCCTTCCTCGAGAATGCTCATTTCGATACGCCCGATCGCCGGAATGCGCTTGCCTTTCATCGCGGCGACGATCTCCTTGTCGGCCGGATCGTCGCTGGTCGGAAAATACTCCTCCCGAAAAGTCGGGCTCGCTTCGAGCGTGATTCTCTGCCCACGCCGCCACTCCTTGAGCAAATAAGGCCCGGATCCTACGGGATTGGACATGACCCGGTGCGCGGGGTCGCCATACTGCTCGACGACTTCGCGCGCCACGGCAGCAGTAGGGAGGGTAGTAAGGTCGTCGAGCAGATCGTAGTCGGGTTGCTTGAGCTTGAGTTGGATCGTATATCGGTCGAGCGCACGCATGCCTTCCAACTCGATGTCGTGGACATTGGCACCGGCTTCGACCGCCTTACCGAATGCGATATCACCCACGAAACGATCGGTGACCACGTCAATATTCGGTGCGTGGACCTTCGGATCGATCAGTCGCTTCCAGGAATAGATGTAGTCGGCGGCGGTAAGCTCGCGCTTCCTGCCCTTGAATGCAGGATCGTCCGCAAAGTAGATGCCCGGCTTGACTTTGATGATCCACGTCTTGCCATCATCCGAAATCTGCGGCAAGGCCGCAGCAGTACTGGGAATGATCTTGAACGGGCGTGCGAGATAGTCGTACTGGTACAAGGGATCGAAAATCACCCGGCAGATAAATGCCGAGTACAGGTCGCTGATGGCCTGCGGATCGAAGCCGGTCTCGGCAGCGTCTACCGCAACGCGCAGCGTCTTGTTCATGTCGGCCGCGGGAACGGCCTGCGCTCCACTCAGCGCTATCGCCGTGAGTGCGGCGAGCAACAGTCGCTTCATCAGCCTGCTACAGCAGCTTTTCGATATCGCCGCCAATGGCTTCCGGTTCGACATTGGGTGCATAGCGCTCGACGACGTTGCCCTTGCGATCAACCAGAAACTTGGTGAAGTTCCACTTGATGGCTTCCGATCCAAGCAGCCCGGGCCTTTCCTTCTTCAGGTACCGGTAGAGCGGCGCAGCGTCTGCGCCGTTGACGTCGATCTTCTCGAACAACGGAAAGGTCACGCCGTAGTTGATTTCGCAAAAGGATTCGATTTCCTTCGCGTCGCCTGGCTCCTGGCCGCCGAATTGATTGCACGGAAAGCCGAGCACTTCGAGACCGCGCGAGTGCAGTTTCTTGTTCAGCGCTTCGAGCCCCTTGTACTGCGGCGTGAACCCGCACTTGCTCGCGGTATTGACGATCAGCAGTACCTTGTCCTTGTAACGCTCGAGCTTCTGCGCCTTGCCGTGGATGTCGTTCACCGCGAAATCGTAAATCGTGGCCATGGGCGCTCCTATGGGAAAAGTCTGCGCAATTATGCCTCTTCGCCGACTGCCATGCGAGCCGCTCGCCTGCGTTTGAGCGGCAGTCAGGGATGTGGCATGCTCGCGGATACCGTGTCGCGGACAGGGAGCCCGTCATGGACCCCAACCTGATCATTCTGGCGTTTTCAGCCGTCGTTATCGCGGCATACGCCTTCGACGTCCTTTGCCGCATGGCCAAGTTGCCGTCGATCATCATCCTGCTGATTTCCGGTATCGCGATCTCATCGACTTTGCATCGCCAACAGCGTGGATCGTCACCGGCGCGATCATCGTGCTGATCTACGCGACACGCTGGCCGCTGTTGCGCCTGCTTTGTCCGGCAAGCGTGGGGGCACTGCTGTGGATCGCGCCGCGCGGGCTGATCACGGTGGTACTGTTCTGAGTCTGCCCGAGACCCTGCGTATTGCGCATTTTCCGACGGGCACCGTGATGCTGGTCGTCCTGGTGACCGCGATGTTGCTCGGTGGCGGAATCAGGGCACAAGTAGCTTCTGCGCCGGTGCCGTTGGAGGGCGCTCAAGGTCCGGCCGAACCGTAACCTCCACCTCCCGGAGTCTGGATCACGAACACGTCGCCGGGCTGCATTTCGACCTGGCAGGTTGCGCCGAATTCCTCGTGTCGGCCATCGACGCGTTCCACCCAGTTGCGCCCGACCGCGCCCGGTGCGCCGCCGGCCACGCCGAACGGGGCGACGCGTCGATGGTTGGCAAGCATGACGGCCGTCATGCGCTCGAGGAAACGCACACGCCGCTCTCCGCCATTGCCGCCGCGATGTGCGCCCGCACCGCCACTGCCGCGCCGGATGCGGTACGCGTCGAGCCGCACCGGGAAACGCCATTCCAGCACCTCCGGGTCGGTCAGGCGCGAGTTGGTCATGTGCGTTTGTACGACGCTCGCGCCGTCGAAGTCGGGCCCGGCGCCCGCACCACCGGAAATCGTCTCGTAGTACTGATACTCGTCGTTGCCGAAGGTGAAGTTGTTCATGGTGCCTTGCGACGCAGCGAGGACTCCAAGCGCGCCGTACAGGGTGTCGGTGATCGCCTGCGACGTCTCGACATTGCCGGCGACCACGGCCGCGGGATAACGCGGGGCCAGCATCGATCCTTCGGGAATGACTATGCGCAGTGGCTTGAGGCAGCCCGCGTTCATCGGGATCTCGTCGTCGACCAGTGTGCGGAAAACGTAGAGCACCGCTGCCTTGCACACCGCCGACGGTGCATTGAAGTTCGTCGTTTGCTGCGCGCTGGTACCTGTAAAGTCGATGGTGGCCTCGCGCGCGGCCTTGTCGATGGAGATGGTCACCGCGATTGTCGCGCCGTTGTCCATCTCGTATTCGAAATGACCGTCCTTGAGCACATCGAGCACGCGACGCACGGCCTCCGCGGCGTTGTCCTGCACGTGTCGCATGTACGCGCGCACGAGGTCCAAACCGAAATGCGCGACCATTTTTCTAAGCTCGCCTATGCCGCGAGTGCAAGACGCCACTTGCGCTCGCAGATCGGCAAGGTTCTGGTCGATGTTGCGTGCCGGGTACTTTCCGGAACCGAGAATCGAGCGCAGTTCGTCGGCCAGGAAACGCCCGCCGGCCACCAGCTGGATGTTATCGAGCAGTACGCCCTCCTCGTCGACGTGCGATGAGTCGGACGGCATCGAGCCGGGTGTGGTACCCCCGATGTCTGCATGGTGGCCGCGGCTCGCGACGAAAAACTCCGGCCTGGCGCTGAACGTTCCTTCCGGGTCGAGGAATACGGGCGCGATGACAGTGACGTCCGGCAGATGCGTGCCGCCGTTGTAGGGGGCGTTCAGCACGAACGCATCGCCGGGCTGCATCGTTCCCGTGCGGGCATCGATGATCGTCTTTACGCTCTCCCCCATGGATCCCAGATGTACCGGCATGTGCGGCGCATTCGCAATCAGGTTGCCGTCGGCATCGAACAGCGCGCAGGAGAAATCGAGCCGTTCCTTGATATTGACAGAATACGCCGTATTCGCGAGCGTCACGCCCATCTGCTCGGCAATCGCCATGAAGAGATTGTTGAAGACTTCGAGCAATACCGGGTCAGCGGTCGTGCCGATCGCATGGGTGCGCTGCAGAGCCACCGTGCGCTCCAGCACGAGGTGATCGCGTACGGTCAGCGTCGCCTTCCAACCGGGCTCGATTACCGTCGTGGCGTTCTTCTCTGCGATGACCGCGGGACCGACGATGACATCATCGGGAACCAGCGTCTCGCGCAGATAGACCGGCGCCGCGCGCCATGCGCCATCGGTGAAAATGCGCCCGCGCTTGGTCGGTGTCAGCGAACCCGTCCGCGTTGGAAATACCGGCGCAGCTTCATCGGCCCTCGCCATGATCCCGATCGCCTCGACCGCGACCGCTTCGACGACAAGCGGCTTGTCGCGCATGAGAAATCCATACTGTGCGCTGTAACGGCGTTCGAATTCCGCGACCAGCGCGCCGATCATGGCAGCATCGGGATGCGCCCCCGGCGCAAGGACGTAGGGAATCTCGAGTGCAGTGTCGGTCCCGTCGTACTTGAGATGCACCGTTCGCATCAAGTCGATCATCGATGCTGCGATGCCCTGCGCCTCGACTTCGCTGCGCGCCGCATCCGCCAGGGTGGTAAACCGCGTCTCCGCGGCGGCAAGCGTAAGCGATGTCGAGTATCGCTTCAACCGCTTGTTGCCGCAGCGCGCGGACGTCGGCGAGCCCCATGCCGTACGCGGAAAGCACGCCTGCGAGCGGATGGATGAACACACGCGTCATCCCCAGTGCGTCGGCCACCGCGCACGCGTGCTGGCCGCCTGCGCCGCCAAAACAGCAGAGGGTGTATTCGGTGACGTCATAGCCCCGCTCGACCGAGATGTGCTTGATCGCGTGCGCCATGTTGTCGACTGCGATCTTGAGAAATCCGTCGGCGACATCCTCCGGCGCATGCCGCCGGCCGGTAACACCGGCAAGCGCGTGCGCCAGCGCATCGAATTTCTGGTGCACGATTCCGGCGTCGAGCGGCAAGTCTCCACTCGCGCCGAATACCGCGGGGAACATCGCCGGATCGATCTTGCCGACCATGACATTGCAGTCGGTGACGGTGAGCGGCCCGCCACGGCGGTACGATGCCGGCCCTGGATTCGCGCCGGCCGACTCGGGGCCCACCTTGAAGCGCGCACCGTCATAGCTGCAGATCGAACCGCCGCCCGCAGCCACCGTGTGAATGCGCATCATCGGCGCGCGTAACCGAACGCCCGCAACCTCGGTGACGAACGCTCGCTCGTATTCGCCTGCGTAGTGCGTAACGTCAGTCGAGGTACCACCCATGTCGAAGCCGATGATCCTGTCGAAACCCGCGAGCCGCGACACCTGTACCGCACCGACGATGCCGCCGGCAGGCCCCGACAGGATCGCGTCCTTGCCTTGGAAGCGGTGCGCATCGGTCAATCCGCCCGACGACTGCATGAATTGCAGACGCACGCCAGGCAATTCGGACTCGACCTGTGCAACGTAGCGCCGGAGTATCGGCGACAGGTAGGCGTCGACGACCGTGGTGTCGCCGCGCGACACCAGCTTCATCAGCGGACTGACTTCGTGGCTGACGGAAACCTGGGTGAAGCCGATGCCCCGCGCGAGCGCGGCGAGCTTTTGCTCGTGCTCCGGATAACGGTAGCCGTGCATGAGCACGATCGCACAGGCACCGATTCCAGCGTCACGCACAGCGCGCAGGTCGTCGGTGGCGGCAGCGAGGTCGAGCGGAACAACGATGTCTCCATGCGCGCCGACACGCTCATCGACTTCGATCACCCGCTCGTAGACAAGGCTGGGCAATACAATGTTGCGCACGAAGAGCTTCGGGCGATTCTGATACGCGATGCGCAATGCGTCACCAAAACCCTTGGTGATGATCAACGCAGTGCGCTCGCCGCGTCGCTCGAGCAGCGCATTGGTCGCCACGGTCGTGCCCATTTTGACCGCCTCGATCAGGGCTCCCGCTATCGGCGCGTCCGCAGGTAGCCCGAGCAGTTCGCGGATGCCATGCACCGCCGCATCACGATAGCGCTCCGGGTGCTCGGACAGCAGCTTGTGCGTGACAAGCTGGCCGTCCGGACGGCGGGCGACGATGTCCGTGAACGTGCCGCCACGGTCGATCCAGAATTGCCAGCGGGTGAGGGTGGACGGGGTCATGCGGTTCCTGTCGCAGCCGCATTATATCGACGGCGGCCGCTCTCGCCGCGCGTCGGCCGATATGGTACAAAGGCGGCGTTCTATGCGCTACCCAGTGCAACCCGTCAGCGCGATTCCACGACCGATCTGCAGGAGATCTCGATGAAAACGACACGCGTCCTTGTCGCCGCGCTCGGCGCTTTGCTCACGCTCAGCGCAGGCGCGCAGACCAAATGGGATTTGCCGACGGCTTATCCGCCGACCAACTTCCACACCGAGAACATCACCCAGTTCGTCGCCGACGTGGACAAGGCAACGGGGGGCAAGCTGAAAATCACGGTGCACTCGAATGCGTCGCTGTTCAAGGCCAACGAGATCAAGCGTGCAGTGCAGGGTAACCAGGCACAGGCCGGCGAGATTCTGCTGGTGAACTTCGAAAACGAAGATCCTTTCTTCGGCCTCGACGGAGTTCCTTTCCTCGCAACGAGCTACGCCGATGCGATGAAACTCTACAAGAGCGAAAAAAAGATACTCGAAGATAAGCTCGCCAAGCAAGGTATCAAGTTGTTGTACACGGTAGCATGGCCACCCCAGGGTATCTATGCCAACCGCACGCTCAATAGTGCGGCCGACATGAAGGGTCTCAAGTGGCGAGCCTACAGCCCGGCAACGTCGCGCATCGCCGAACTGGTCGGCGCGCAGCCAGTCACGGTACAAGCCTCCGAACTGACGCAGGCGCTGGCTACAGGCGTTGTCGACTCGTACATGTCCTCAGGCTCGACCGGTTTCGACACCAAGACGTACGAGAGCATCAAGAATTTCTACGACACGCAGGCATGGCTGCCCAAAAATGCCGTGATCGTGAACCAGCAGGCTTTCGACGCGCTCGACAAGGCGACACAGGAAGCCGTGCTCAAGGCCGCCGCCGAGGCGGAAGTTCGCGGCTGGAAAGCATCGGAAGAGAAAAACGGCTGGTATCTGGATCAGTTGAAGCAAAAGGGGATGACCATCGTCAAGCCAAGCCCGCAGCTCACCAGCGATCTGAAGAAGGTCGGCGACACGATGCTGCAGGATTGGCAGAAAAAGGCCGGCCTCGAAGGCCAGGCGGCGGTCGACGCTTACAAGAAAATGTAGCGCATGCGCCGCGCACTGGACGCGCTCTACACCACCGCCGCCTACGTGGCGGCGTTGTTTTTGGTCGGAACGCTGGTGATGGTTCTGTTGGGCATCTTTGGCCGCCTGCTGAGCTTCCAGGTGCGCGGCACCGACGCCTACGCCGGCTACTTCATGGCCGGCGCAGGTTTTCTGGCGCTCGCCCACACTTTGACGCGGGGCGAGCACATCCGAGTCACCTTGATTCTCGAACACGCCGGCACGACCGGTAAGCGCTGGCTCGAGCGTTGGTCACTCGCCGTCGCCTTGATCCTCTCCGCCGCGTTCGCCTACTACAGCGTGCGCCTGGCGTGGCAGTCGCATGCTTTCCATGACATTTCCACCGGCAATGACGCGACGCCGCTATGGATTCCGCAACTGTCGATGGCGATCGGCAATGTCGTGCTCGCGATCGCGTTCCTCGATCAATTCGTCGGTGAGCTTCGCGGCACGCGCATCATTGCGAAGCCCGGCAGCGAACCGGCACATGTCGAGTAGCCTATGGACTTGCTCATCACCGTTCTTCTGATCATCGCACTGTTCGTTCTTCTCGGCAGCGGCGTGTGGATCGGCATCGCGCTGGCTGGCGTGGCATGGATCGGCATGGAATTGTTTTCCTCTCGCCCCGCCGGTGACGCGATGGCCGTCACCATCTGGGGCTCCGCGTCCTCGTGGACGCTGACCGCACTGCCACTGTTCGTGTGGATGGGCGAAATCCTGTTTCGCACCCGGCTGTCGGAGGATATGTTCAAAGGCCTTGCCCCGTGGCTTGAGCGTGTACCCGGCCGTTTGCTGCACACCAACATCATCGGCTGCACCATCTTTGCCGCGGTGTCCGGCTCCTCGGCCGCGACGTGCGCGACCATCGGCAAGATGACGCTGCCGGAGCTGGCCGCGCGTGGCTATCCTGAAGACATTACCATCGGCACGCTGGCCGGCGCGGGAACATTGGGCCTGCTCATTCCGCCATCGATCATCATGATCGTCTACGGCGTGTCCGCCAACGTCTCCATCGCGCACCTGTTCATCGCGGGCGTGATACCGGGTCTGCTGCTCGCGTCGCTGTTCTCCGGCTACATCGTCGTATGGGCGTTGCTGCACCCGGACAAGATCCCGGCGATCACCACGCAAACCTCGGTGTGGCAGAAACTGCATGCTTCGCGCCATCTCATCCCGGTGATCCTGTTGATCGCGCTCGTGCTCGGTTCCATCTACGCGGGCGTTGCGACGGCCACCGAAGCCGCGGCCTTCGGTGTGGTTGGCGCCCTGCTGATTTCCGGCGTGCAACGGTCTCTGACCTGGACCACGTTCCGCGACAGTCTGATGGGCGCAACGCGTCTGTATTGCATGATCGCGCTGATTCTCGCCGGTGCCGCATTCCTCACGCTGGCGATGGGTTACATCGGGTTGCCCCGCCATCTCGCCGAGTGGATCGGCGGGCTCGGATTGTCGCAGCTCGCGCTGATCGTCGCGCTGATGATCTTCTACATCATCCTCGGCTGCTTTCTGGACGGGATCTCCATGGTGGTGCTGACCATGGGTGTCATTTTGCCCACGGTTGATAAGGCGGGCATCGACCTGGTCTGGTTCGGGATCTTCATCGTACTGGTCGTCGAAATGGCGCAGATCACGCCTCCCGTCGGATTCAACCTGTTTGTGCTGCAGGGCATGACCAAGAAACAGATCACCTGGATCGCGCGCCACGCACTGCCGATGTTCTACCTCATGATCGTCGCGACGTTGATGCTCTATTTCTTTCCCCAACTGGTCACTTTCCTGCCCCATCAGATGAAGTTCGGTTGACGGCCGATCATGCCTGGTCACCTCGTCTACTCCGCCAAACTCAGAACGCAGTTCGCCGTGCTGGGGATTCGCACGGCGTCGGGCGCCGTAACCGGCATCGAATACCTGCCGATGAGCACGCGGGCGCAAGCGCCGACAGATGCAATTGCCGAGCTCACCTGCCGCCAGATCGAGCGGTATCTCGCCGATCCGCAATTCCGCTTCACCGTGCCGCTGGCACCGAAAGGCACGGCGTTTCGCCGCCGCGTGTGGGACGCGATTACGGCCATTCCCGTCGGCGAATCGCGAACGTACGGCGAGCTGGCGCGCAAGCTTGCGACCGCGCCGCGTGCCGTAGGAGGCGCCTGCGGTGCCAATCCAATCGCGCTGGTCGTTCCGTGTCATCGCGTCGTCGGCAGCCAGGGTGCGCTGGGAGGATTCATGGGCGCGACCGGAGGCGATCCGATCGCGATCAAGCGTTGGCTGCTGGAGCACGAAGGCTATCGTTTTGGCCGGTAGAGTGCGGCAATGGGTCCCGCGAGCGAGTTGATCGATGCCTTCTGCGACCAGGTCTGGCTGCAGGACGGACTCAGCGCATCGAGCCTCGCGAGCTATCGCCGCGATCTGAGTGCATGGGCGGATTGGCTCGCGCGGCACGCGGGCAAGGATCTGCTCGCTGCCGAGCGCACCGACATCGAAGCCTTTCTCGCCGCACAGTTCCGGGCCAAGGCAAAAGCGACTTCGATCAATCGGCGGCTGTCGTCGCTCCGTCGGTTCTACCGCCTCCACCTCCAGCAGGGCACCGTCAAGGCTGACCCGACGTTGCGGGTGCAGGCGCCAAAGCTGCCGCGCCGACTGCCGAAAAATCTCTCCGAAGCCCAAGTCGAAGGTCTGCTCGACGCGCCGGATACAAAGACGACGCTGGGTCTTCGTGACAGAGCGATGCTCGAAACGCTCTACGCCTGCGGCTTGCGCGTTTCCGAACTCGTCGGCCTCAAGCTGGCGCAGGTCAGTCTCGACATGGGAGTCGTGCGCGTGCTTGGCAAGGGCGGCAAAGAACGCATGGTGCCGCTTGGCGAGGAGGCGATCAGTTGGATCGCGCGCTATCTGGCGACCGCGCGCGTCGAACTTGCGGCACATGCACCCACCGACGCCGTCTTCGTCACCGCGCGGCGCGCGCCGATGACGCGGCAGGCCTTCTGGCAGCTGATCAAGCGCTACGGGACGATCGCCGGCATTGCCCGCACATCGCTGTCGCCGCACGTGCTACGCCACGCATTCGCGACACACCTGCTGAACCATGGCGCCGACCTGCGCGTCGTGCAGTTGTTGCTCGGCCACTCTGACATCACGACGACGACGATCTACACGCACGTCGCGCGCGAACGCCTGAAGCAACTGCATGCAAAGCATCACCCTCGCGGATAGTGTGGGCCGCCGTTAGAATGATCGCGATGCCTCGTTTGCCCGTCCCGTCGCGCATACTGAGCGTGTTCCGGCTCCCGCTGCGTAGGCGACGGCGCACGCTGCCGCCTGTCAGGGAGGCAGGATCCGCTCCGCTGGTGTCGTTCCGCTGCAATGTCTGCGGTACGCCTTGCCGCGTTCCCGAGACGGCAATCTCCCGTGAAACACCGTCATGCGATCGCTGCGGTTCGACCGTGCGGTGTCGCGCCATCGTGCACCTGCTCACCCTGGAGCTGTTCGGACGCAGCGTCGCTCTGCCCGATCTGCCGCAGCGTCGTGACGTCATCGGCGTCGGTCTCTCCGATGCCGAATGCTATGCGCAACCGCTGGCGCAGAAGCTCGGCTACACGAATACTTACTTTCGCAGCGAGCCTCGTCTCGATATCGCCAACGTGCCCGACGATCAAGCGGCGCTCTACGATTTCATCATCGCAAGCGACGTGTTCGAACACGTTGCGCCACCAGTCTCGCGGGCTTTCGCCAATGCTCGCCGCCTCCTCAAGCCCGGCGGCGTGCTGATATTTTCCGTCCCGTTTTCGCTCGAGCCCGATACAGTGGAGCACTTCCCGGATCTCTGCGATTACCGTCTGGTCAAAGTCGATGGTCGCGTCCAGCTGGAGAATCGTACTGCCGATGGGCGTACGCAGACTTTCGACGACCTGGTCTTTCACCGCGATTCGGTGCCCACGTGGTGGCTTCGTCTCGCATTGTGCGCCACCCGCGGACGTGCTTTCCGGGCGGACCGCGGCGACGCGCTGGAGATGCGTCTGTTTTCCCGTGCCGCGCTCCTGCGCGACGTTGCCAAAGCCGGTTTCGTGCGCTCGCGCGTCGCCGCGGAGGATTGGCTCGACTACGGAATCGCATGGCAGGGGCCGTGCTCGGTGCCCATCGTCTCCTATGCGCCTGGCGAAGGGCCGCGACGTACAATCCAAAGCCTCACTGTTGCATTTCCAGCCGCGAAAGCTCCCTGATAACGCCGCCCGGCTCGCGTGCGAGCAGGGCCGCAGGCGTCCCTTTGCGCACAACATAACCTTGGAATCCGCGCAACGCTGGTATTCCCAGCCGCAGTGAGTTTGCGGGTTCGCTTCCTGCATTGGTAAAGGCCGCTCGGCCAATCAAGGTTCCGCTCGAATCGGCAAACCACAACTCCGCTGCTTGTTCCTGCGCTGCCAGTATTTGCGGTAACTCCCCCGCTACGATTCTCGCCTTGGTGCCGACCGGCCAGTCCACCGCGTAATGAGTGGCTTTCGCCGGCACCGTCAGCTGTGACCTTCCCAGCTCGATCTTGTCGCCAACGTGCATGTTCGACTCGTCGGCAAACATGCCGAGATTCCGGTTGCGCATTTCATCGACAACGCGATACGTAGTCGCGGGATCACTATCTGATATCTCGCTTACTTGCGCGTCATTCCTGATCCCCAGCGTCATCGCTATGCCCGCCATGGTCGACATCCTGTACACGTGTGCAGACCAGTCGCTGTCCGAGTGCGCAGATGGCAGCGCTGCGAGCGAAAATAGAATCACCGTTGTCGCCGCTGCAAATTGTTTGATTCGATTAGCATGGACGAGCCGGGGCAACAAATAGATGTACAGCCCAAGCCAGGTTATGGATGACCAAAACAAATACCGATCGGCGAATAGCTGTCCCGCATACTCGAAGAAATATTCCCGCCTGGCGATGGCAATCAACATGTTGGCGACCAGGCCAAAGACGAACAGGCCGAGTCCGTTAAGCTCTGTATCCGTGAATGCCGTGCGTCGTCTCCACTGTTGGAACGACACCACGGAGACGAACGCGACACCCGCAGCGCCCGCTAACGCCCCGACGGCTGCTTGTATGGCCAGACTTGGAACGAAGAAGTGAAGGATCTCTGCAAATACCGCGCCGACGCGAGCGATCGCAAAGAAGATCACCGCTTGCAGGGAAAGCCCCGCCATGACTCCGCGCAAGCCGTCCGCACCAGGAAGCACGATGTAGTAGATCAGGAATGTTGCGACAGCAGACAGCACAACGAGCAGCAAGGGACGTTGCCCGGACCGACGCAGAAGGGCAACGGCCGCCACCGCGGCAAAGGCGCTGATTCCCATTCCGAACGAGAACGTCGCACCAATGCAAGCAAAAATTGACCCGATCCACCATTTCAACGCACCCGTATTGGAGGCCCGTATCGCAGAATGAACGGCAACAACTACGAAGAACGTTACGTAGAACAGGTGCATTGCTTCGTAGGCGTGTATGAACATGCGGGCGTTAGCGTTCCACAGAAGCATCGTGCAGATTGCGCAAACAGCCGCTGCCGCGAGCATGTAATTGTCCCGGAGGTCGCGTCTGACAGCGAGCAGCAGCATCGCCATGACAGCGGCAGCTGCGAACCACGAGGTCAGCGCTTGCAAAAGTTGCGTTCCCATGAACCAATTCAGCTCGACAAATCGCACGACACCGGGCAAGACTGGCCGATGTCCGTTTTCCAGGGCCAATACGCTCTGGGGAAATGGAATCGTCAAATATCGGAGGTTGCTCCGGAATTGATCCATGAATGGATATCGCAGACTGAACGCCAGGACTGTGGAGGCGGTCAGCGCGAGATGATAGATCGACAGAGCAAGAAGCGTCGCGACAACGGTCCATCTGACCACGGCTTCGCGCGCGAGATGCATGACGAGGTGTGATCCAGCAGGGATCAAGCGAGGCCGATTGACATTTGGGTTATGGCCCAACGTCGCGAAAGTTTTGCGCGACGATCGGCCGGTTGGTCCGCGCCATGTCGCGCTGGCTAGGGCATTGGTCCAATCGCGAAGCACACGCGTGCTCGACAAGCTGCCCTGTCCATCGATTGCTCGCCGTCGCGTCTAGAAATCATGATGCTTGTCAAGGTCAGCGTAATTGCTTACCCGCTCACAAAACACGAACATGCGTTCGTCCGCCTCGTTGTCCACCGGGTTGGAGCGACCGACTTTTCCGGCACGATGAGAGTGCGTCACAATCCACCCGCAGCGGCGCAGTAGCCGCTCCAAGCCAGCCGGCGAGAAGATCCAATAGTTCGTCGGATCTCCGTTTGCTTCCCGTTTATCGAGCAGATAGGCGATCGGCGCGTCTGCAATCTTCTGGCCGTCCGGCAAGCGCGTTGCCACCCTTGTGCTAATGAGCGCCCGTCGGCAGCGCTGGGCGAGGCGAATCAGCGCTAGCGCCGGATTGCGCAGGTGATAGAGAGTGCCAAGGAAGAGGGCAAGATCATAGTCCCGACTCAATTCGAAACCCCAGTCGATGTCCCGTTCAATTACGGATCCCCGGTGCATGAGTAGCGTGGAGGTACGTCGCAGTCCCTCGCAATCGTTGAAATTCGTAGGAGCATTGTCGAGAAAGTCGACCTCGCATCCCAGAGTGTGCAGCAGGAAGCCCATATCTCCGTCCGCGGCACCGATATCCAGAACTGCACCCCCTTGGGGAACGACGTCCAGGTCCGGCGGGAGAAAGCGAGAAAGAATCGGTACGTTGTTGAGACTGGTGTATGGATACCAGCGGATATCCGATACCGGTTTCCGGATTGCGAGCAGATGCTTGCGGAAGGCAGGCTCGGCAGCAGTGATTTCTGACATCAGCATTCGGGAACCTAGGTTGCCTGTCCGGGGTTGAAGATCGCGTGGTAGCTGGGTATTCGGCCGCATCTTTGCAGCGCCAAAGGGCAGCGCGGCGCGGGCGGCGGTGCGATTTTCCTCCGCGGTTTGCGGCGTGTCCATCCCGGCACACGGTCTTTCGACAGCAACCACGATGTGCGCATAGCCGGCTTGTGGCGTATGTTTGATCCGTCGCTTTCCAACCTGGAGAGTAGATGACGCTCCCACTCTTACCGAGGCAACCAGAGGCGCATGCACTACGATCGGCTTTTCTTGCCGACGAGGCCGAGGCGGTGACGCAGCTTCTGCCGCTCGCGGCATTGTCGGTCGAAGGTGCGACGCGCGTTCACGTCCGTGCCCGCGCCTGGGTAGAAGCCGTACGCGCCGAATACGCCTCGACCGCGGGAATGGAATCGTTTCTCCATCAATACGACTTGTCGACCGAGGAAGGTGTGCTCCTGATGTGCGTGGCGGAAGCGCTGCTACGCATTCCCGATGCCGCAACCGCAGATCGCCTGATCCGCGACAAGCTCTCACGCGGCGATTGGCACCGACACCTCGGGCGGAGCCCGTCGTTGCTGGTCAACGCGTCGACGTGGGGACTCATGCTCACGGGGAAGCTGATACAGATCGACAGCGAAGCCGCGGGCGATCCGGCAGCGTGGTACGAGCGCGTGGTTGCCCGTGCCGGCGAGCCGGTCGTGCGCGTCGCCCTGCGCCAGGCGATGAAGCTGATGGCCGAGCAGTTCGTGATGGGTCGCACGATCGGCGAAGCGCTCGAGCGCAGCCGTACGGCCGGTACATCCGCATTGCGCTATTCGTACGACATGCTCGGGGAATCCGCACTGTCGGCGGCCGATGCGCACACCTATTTTGCGGCGTACACCGCCGCGATCGCCGCCATCGGCGCCACGCACCAGCCTGGCGTATCGGTGTTCGCGCAGCCGTCGATCTCGGTCAAGCTTTCTGCGCTGCACCCGAGGTACGAACCGACCCAGCAACGGCGTGTCCTCGCGGAGCTCGTGCCAAGGGTGCTCGAACTGTGCGTGATGGCGCGCGAGTACGACATCGGCCTGACCATCGACGCCGAAGAGGCCGAGCGGCTGGAACTGTCGCTCGAAATCTTCGCGCAGGTGCGTCGCGACGCGCGGCTCGCCGGTTGGAATGGCTTCGGACTTGCCGTGCAGGCGTACCAGAAACGCGGGCTGGCGGTCATCGACTGGCTCGGCGCGCTCGCGCAGAACGGCGGCTGGCGCCTGCCCGTGCGGCTGGTCAAGGGTGCGTACTGGGACACGGAGATCAAACGCGCGCAGGTGCAGGGCCTCGATGGTTACCCCGTTTTCACGCGCAAGGCGCACACCGACGTGTCGTACCTTGCGTGCGCGCGGCGCATGCTGGCATCGCATGCTGCGCTGTACCCGATGTTCGCAACGCACAATGCGCACACGGCCTCGGCGATCGTCGAATACGCCGGCGAGCATTCGGTGCCGCGGTCGGACTTCGAACTGCAGCGCCTGCACGGGATGGGCGACGCGTTGTACGAACAGATCGTTCCCGCGCAGCGTCTGGGCATCCCGTGCCGCGTGTACGCGCCCGTCGGCAGCCACAAGGAATTGCTGCCTTATCTGGTGCGGCGTCTGCTCGAGAACGGCGCCAATACGTCCTTCGTCAATCGCATCGCCGATGCGAGCATACCGATCGACGACATCGTCGCCGATCCTGTTGCGCGCATTCTCGTGCGCGGCGCGACATCCAATCCGTTGCTGCCGCTGCCGCGCGATCTGTTCGCACCCGAGCGCACGAATTCACGTGGCCTCTCGCTCGCCGATCAGCCGGCGATGGCGGCCCTGGACCGGGCATTCGCGGCCCGGCGCAACGCGATCTGGGCGGCGGCGCCGATCGTCGGCGGCGAGCGCATCCCAGGCGCGGGACTGCAAGTCGTCGAGCCCGCCAACACGAATCGAGTGCTGGGCACTGTCGTCGTTGCCGGGATTCCCGACCTCGATGAAGCCATTCGTCGCGGAATGCGCGCACAACACGCGTGGGATGCCGCGGGCGGTGAGGCTCGTGCGATCGTCCTGGACCGGGCCGCTGCGAAGTTCGAAGAGTCTCTCGACGAATGGGTCGTATTGCTCGCCCGTGAGGCGGGCAAAACCCGCGCCGACGCAATCGGCGAGGTGCGCGAGGCGGCCGACTTCTGCCGCTACTACGCGGCGCTCGCCAGGCGCCAATTCGCGCAGCCGCTGGCGCTGCCCTCTCCCACCGGCGAATCGAACGCGCTGTCGCTGCATGGCCGCGGCGTCTTCGCGTGCATCAGTCCGTGGAATTTTCCGCTGGCGATTTTTGTCGGTCAGGTTGCCGCGGCGCTGGCCGCGGGTAATGCCGCGATTGCCAAGCCCGCGGAGCAGACGCCGCTGATCGCCGCGCGCGCAATCGAGTTGCTGCTCGCCGCCGGCGTTCCGGGGGACGCGCTGGCGCTGTTGCCGGGACCGGGCGAAACCATCGGCGCGGCGCTGGTCGGCGACGCGCGCATCGCAGGTGTGGCGTTCACCGGCTCGACCGACGTTGCACGTAGGATCGCCCGGGTGCTCGCGGAGCGCAGCGCGCAAGTCCCGTTCATCGCTGAGACTGGCGGCATGAATGCGCTCATCGTCGACAGCTCGTCACTGGCCGAGCAGGTGGTCGTCGACACGATCACCTCGGCCTTCAACAGCGCCGGGCAGCGGTGCTCGGCATTGCGCGTGCTCTTCCTGCAGGATGACATCGCACCGCGCATGCTGGAATTGCTGCGTGGCGCAATGGACGAACTGGTCATCGGCGATCCTGCCGATCTCGCGACCGATGTCGGGCCGGTGATCGACGCGCAGGCGCGCACTGCCATCGAGGCGCACGTCGCGGCGATGGCGGCGGCCGGCCGCGTACGCCATCGCGTCGCACTCCCCGCGACGCTGGCCATGGGCACGTTCGTGGCACCGACGTTGATCGAACTCGATCGCATCGACCAACTCGAGCGGGAAATCTTCGGGCCTGTGGTGCACGTCGTTCGCTATCGCGCGGATGCGCTCGATGCAGTCGTAGACGCCATCAATGCAACCGGCTACGGTCTGACGTTGGGTATCCACAGCCGCATCGACGAAACCGTGCGCCGCATCGCCTCACGCGTGCGCGTGGGTAATGTCTACGTGAACCGCAACATCATCGGGGCAACCGTCGGCGTGCAACCTTTCGGCGGCGAGGGACTTTCGGGCACCGGGCCGAAGGCAGGAGGGCCGCACTACCTGCTGCGCTTCGCGGTCGAACGAACGCTGACCGTCAATACCGCAGCGGCAGGAGGGAACGCCGCATTGCTTGCACAGGGAGATGCTTAGCTTTTTTTCCCACGCTCGACGGTGACGCCGATCTGCCTGACACCTGGCATCGGCGCAAGCTTGGCCACGCTCACCTTCACCCAGGGTGCGCCGAATTCGCCACGCACGATATCGGCGACCGCATCGCTGAACCGTTCCAGCAGCTTGTGCGGATGATCCGCTGCGAGCCTGCGCAGCCGCTCGACGATGGCGGCATAGTCGACGGCATCGGCGAGCTTGTCGCTCGCGAAAGGTTTCGCGGACGGCAACACGAACTCGATGTTCAGCAGCAGTGGCTGCGCCACATGCTGCTCCCATTCGTAAACACCGATGCGCGTCTCGATGCGCAGATCCTGAATGAAAATGGTGTTCATGGGAAGCAGGCAGGTCAGTGTGCTTTGTTACAATGCGCGATGTCGTGTCGCCGGGCATTGTAAATGAATCCGTCGCTGGCCACCCTCGCCGTCGTCATCGCGGCTTATTTGATCGGATCGATATCGTTTGCGGTCGTGGTCAGCAAGTTGTTCGGCTTGCCGGATCCGCATAGCTACGGCTCGGGCAACCCCGGTGCAACCAATGTCCTGCGCACCGGCAACAAGGTCGCGGCGGCGCTGACGCTGATCGGCGACGGCGTGAAGGGTTTCGTCGCCGTGGTGCTGGCCAATAGACTCGGCGCAAGCTGGGGCGACGCCTCACTCGCCACCGCAGGCGCTGCGCTGGCGGTGTTTCTCGGCCACCTCTACCCCCTCTACCATCGCTTCGCTGGCGGGAAGGGCGTCGCTACCGCGCTGGGCATCGCTTTTGCGCTGGCATGGCAGCTGGGGCTCGCACTCTGCGCCGTGTGGCTTGCCGCGGCGCTGCTGACGCGCATGTCATCGGCCGCATCGCTGGCGGCCGCGATCGGCGCGCCGTTTCTGGGGCTGTACATCCTCGGCAACTGGCCGGAAGCGTGGGCCCTCTTCCCTATCGCCACGTTGCTCATCTGGCGCCACCGCGGGAACATCCGCAAGCTGCTCGCAGGCGAAGAACGCCGCATCGGTCAGAAGGTTTGATCGTGCGCCGCGAATGGCCGCTGCTGGTCAGCATCGTGACCACGGCGCTGTTTCTCTTTTTCGGCAAGCGCTGGCTGTCCGATCTGTCCGGAACCGCCTGGTTCGCACTCATGCTCGGATGGTTGTTCGGTGCGGTCCTGGTCTCGGCGTTTGCCGTTGTACGCCACGCGGAGGGTCTCGCCGAACGCTTGGGTGAGCCGTACGGCACGCTCGTGCTGACGCTGTCGATGAGCGGCATGGAGATGATGATGATCGCGGCCGTCATGTACGCCGGGCAGGGTGAGTCGGCGCTGGGTCGCGACACGATGATGGCGATCGTGATGATCGTGTTGAATGGCCTCGTGGGGATCTGTCTCCTGCTCGGCGGGATCAAGTACCACGAGCAGACGTACAACCTGTACGGCGCGAATGCTTTCCTCGCCGTGATCGTCCCGCTGGCGGTGCTGGGCCTCGTGTTGCCCAATTACACCGTGTCGACATCGGGACCGACGCTATCGCTGCTGCAAACGGTATTTCTGATCGTGATGTCGGTGGGACTCTATGGCGTTTTTCTCGCGATGCAGACCAGCCGTCACAGAGACTACTTCGTTTCACCCGCCGGCGGCCCCGATGCGGCGAGCGAGCATGGCGCGGTTCGCTCGATTGGCTTTCACGCATCATTCCTGGTGGCGTATGCGATTCCGATCGTGCTCCTCGCGAAGCAGATCGCCGTGCCGGTCGACTATGGCATCGGCGTTTTGGGAGCACCCGAGGCGTTGGGTGGATTGCTCGTCGCCGTGCTGATCCTATCACCCGAATCGCTGGCGGCAATACGCGCGGCACGCGCCAACAAGATTCAGCGCTCGATCAATCTCGCGCTGGGAACGGCATTGTCGAGTATCAGCCTGACGATTCCGGCGGTCCTCATCATCGGCTTGCTCACCGACCGGACGATCATCCTCGGGCTCGATGCGGCCGACACGGTGCTGCTGTGTCTGACATTGATCGTCAGCACGCTGACTTTCGGCTCGCGCGGACCAACATGCTCCTCGGCGCGGTGCATCTCCTGCTGTTCGTGGCGTATCTGACGCTGATCTTCGACCGCTAAGTTCATTCGGACGTCGGTTGCGAACCGCGCGCGAACGAGTTCGCGCCTGCAGGGCCGCGTCATCCGTCCGTGGACAACTTCATGACGAACGCTGACAGGACATCCGCGCTCACATCGGATACCGCCACCCACTCCATCGCCGACCCCGTGGCACGGGCGATGTTGAACCCGCGCAGCGTTCGCAATTCGCTCGCTGCCGCCCGCGTCGACACCGGACGCACGAAGACGTCGACGATATGGTCGCGGTAGCGATAGACGAGCGTCGCAACGTGCTGGCCGTCGAGATAATCGAGCCTGCCGCCGACGAGCACGAATCCTGCGCTGGCCATGTCGCGTACAGGCGGTGAGTAGTCCAGTCGCGCCGACAGCCACGGCTTGACGGTGTGCTGGTCGGACGACGCGACCTCGACCAGATGATTGCCGAGCGTCGCACGGACATGCATTGCCACGGCCTCGGTCGCAAAGATCTTGGGTGGCGCGCCGCTCGATGAGCGCGGTGCCGATGAACCACGCCAGCACGGTGGCCGCACATCCCGCCAGCACCCCGCTGAAGAGCCAGCGCCAACGCTCGCGTTGGACGGGTACCGCCATCCCCGACGAGGCAGTGGCAAGCACGCGTGCACGCAGCGCCGGTGACGCACGATAGACGGGAACCTCCGCCCGGACTCCGCGCGCGCAACGTGTGTACCGCTTCGATGGTCGCAGTGCAGTCCGCACACGAGGTGAGGTGTTGCTTGATCGCGTCGGCCTGCGGCCCCTGGACCTCGCCGTCAGCGTAGGCAACGACCAGCGCCGAGGCTTCGCTGCAGTTCACCGCTCACCTCGGGATGA
>CAVZWA010000017.1:0-329317 GCA_963778935.1 uncultured beta proteobacterium | reverse complement strand
CGCGGTCACGCGCGCCCGTGTCCGGATCATCTCCTCAAAATCCGCCGGCAGGGATACAATGCCTCAGCACGCATCGACGACTCTCAGGAGCGACCGCATGATGGGCAAGCTGCGATACCCGCTGCGAGTTCTCACCGGCACGATCCTGACCGCGTTCGCGGTCATCCTCCTGCTCGTTCCCGCAACCGGCATCCCGCAATCCGACGCGAAGAAGGACGCGGGCCCGCCCTTCAACGACAACATCGACGACCCGGCCGAATGGGGCAAGGCGTTCCCGAAGCACTACGAGTTCTACAAGAAGTCGGTCGACATGCAGCGCACCAAGCACGGCGGCAGCGAGGCCGTGCCGCACACGCCGACCCAGGCCGACCCGCGTTCGGTCGTCGCGCGCTCCAAGAGTCGACGAGGACAAGGGCCTCAAGGCCATCTGGCAGGGCTATGCCTTCTCCGAAGATTTCCGCGAGGAGCGCGGCCACGCCTACATGCTCGAGGACCAGCGGCTCACGAAGCGCCAGGTGGTCGTGAAGCAGCCGGGCGCGTGCGTGAACTGCCACGCGTCGATGTACCTCGCCTACAAGAAGGCGGGCAACGGCGACATCACCAAGGGCTTCGAGAAGATCAACGCGATGCCCTACGCGGAGGCGACAAAGCTCGTGAGCCATCCGGTCGCCTGCATCGACTGCCACGATGGCACGACGCTCGCACTGCGAGTCACCCGCCCTGCGTTCATCGAAGGCATGCGCGCCTACAAGGCCTCGCAGGGCGTGAAGGATTACGACGTGAACAAGCAAGCCTCGTCCGCCGAAATGCGCGCCTACGTGTGCGGCCAGTGCCACGTCGAGTACTACTTCAAGGGCCCCGAGAAGCGCCTCGTCTATCCATGGTCGAAGGGCCTCAAGATCGAGGAGATCACCGCCTACTACGACGAGATCGGCTTCCGCGACTGGACCCACAAGGATACCGGCGCCCCCGCGCTCAAAGCACAGCATCCCGAGTTCGAGACGTGGAACCAGGGCCCGCATGCGCGCGCCGGTGTCACCTGCGCCGATTGCCACATGCCATCGATTTCCCCTTCGTTCACCGATCACTGGGTGCGCAGCCCGCTGTTGAACATCCAGGCTGCATGCGTCAGCTGCCACAAGAAGCACGACGAGAAGGTCACCGCGGAGGACCTCCAGGCTCGCGTCTACCAGATCCAGGACCGGCACTGGGCGCTTCGCGAGAAGGCGATGGCGGCCGTGGTCGCGCTGATCGACGACCTGAAGGCGGCGAAGGCCGCGGGGCGCAAGGATGCGGACCTGCTCGCCGCCCGCTACCTGCAGCGGCGCTCGCAGTTTTACCTGGACTTCGTCGAGGCGGAAAATTCCACGGGCTTCCATGCGCCGCAGGAGGCTGCGCGTATCCTGGGCGAGTCGATAGACTTCGCGCGCCAGGGCCAGATTGCGCTGCGTGACCCGGCCTTCAAGCCGACCGTGCCCGTGGTCAACATTCCGCCACCCCCGCCAGCGAAGCCCTGAGGGGCGATGCCGGAATTCCACAAGTGAATGGAACACGCGGCCAGCCTGGCCTGCTGACGCGCGCATGGCAGCGGCTGCGCAGCCCGAGTGCTCGCTGGTCGGTCCTGGCGCTCGTCGCCCTGGGCTTCGTGGTTGGCGCCATCGCGATCATCGGCACCCAGGTGATGGTCCATGTCACGGGCACCGATGAATTCTGCGGAGCGGCGTGCCACTCGATGCAATGGGTCGCGAAGGAACACCGGGAGAGCATCCATGGTGCAAACCGCACCGGCGTGCGCGCGACGTGCCACGACTGCCACATTCCCAGGGAGTACCCCGAACTCCTCTGGTACAAGGCGGTAGCGGGCACCCGGGACGTCATTGGGGAGATCCGCGGCATCATCTCCACTGAGGAGAAGTTCGAGAAGGAGCGGATGCGCATGGCCGTGCACGTGTGGACGGAATACAAGGCCAACGATTCGCGCGCGTGCCGCGGCTGCCACCAGTTCTCCAAGGAAGTGCTCGCGAAGCAGCAGGAAATGGTGCGGCAAATACACTTGCCGGTGCTCGAGGGCAAGGCGACGTGCATCGACTGCCATAAAGGGGTCGGACATGCGGCGCCCTGAGTAATCTGGACGCCATTCGGGCCGCCTTCCAAGCCAATGTCTTCTGGCCGTTCGCGAAATCCGCGAATGTCCACATTTGTTGGACCGACTGAACGTCTAGAACTTTCAGCGAATGAATAGCTTGTCGCACAGATTGTGCATTGCGCCCATGATGGACTGGACCGACCGCCACTGTCGGTATTTCCTCCGTCTGGTGAGTCCACGCGCGCGGCTGTACACCGAGATGGTGACGACAGGTGCGCTGCAATTCGGCAACGTGCCTCGCCATCTGGATTTCGATCCGGCCGAACACCCGGTGGCACTGCAGCTCGGTGGCAGCGATCCGTATGCGCTCGCGCACTGCGCGCGCTTGGGCGAGGCGTGGGGCTACGACGAGATCAATCTCAACGTGGGCTGTCCTTCGGAGCGCGTGCAGACGGGCAGCTTCGGTGCGTGCCTCATGGCCGATCCCGCGCTGGTCGCGGATTGCGTCAAGGCCATGCGCGACGCGGTTGTACTGCCGGTCACGGTCAAGCATCGCATTGGCATCGATGCCGTCGAGGACTACGCGTTCGTGCGCGACTTTGTGGGCACGGTATCGGCGGCAGGTTCGACCGCGTTTTTCGTGCACGCGCGCAATGCGATCCTCAAAGGCCTCTCGCCCAAGCAGAACCGCGAAGTTCCACCGCTCAAGTACGACTACGTGCATCGGCTCAAGCAGGATTTTCCGGAGCTGACCATTGTCATCAACGGCGGCATCACGACGCACGAGACGATCGCCACCGAGCTCGCGCGTGTCGACGGCGTCATGCTCGGACGTGCCGCCTACCACGACCCCTGGTTGCTGGCGCAGGCGGAGGCGTACTGTTTCGACGACCCTTTGCCACCGCATACCCGGGCGGACGTGATGAAAGCGCTGGTGCCGTATGCGGAGGTGCAGCTATCGCGAGGTGTGCACTTGCGTGCCATCGCGCGGCATGTACTCGGCCTCTATCATGGCCAGCCTGGCGGCCGCCGTTTTCGGCAGCTGTTGTCCGATGCGCAACGGCTGCGCGATGGTCGTCCGGAATTGCTGCTGGAAGCGCTGGCCGCGGTGGAGGGCGATGCGGTGGCCGCGGCAAAGAGCGACGCGGGATACGTTGCCATCGCCAGCGCAGCCCTCGAAGACTGACGCTAGCGCTTCCTGTCGCCGCTCGATGCCGAGCCGCGCTTGGGCGTCACGGCCGGATTGACCGATTCTTCCTTGGTCAACTCACCGCCGCCTCCCGGCATCACCTTGAGAAAGCGGTCCGGCGCCACCTCGGCAAAGATCGACGCGCCGATGTAAACCGCGATCAGCAGATAAACCGCCAGATCGCCACCGAGAAGGTCGAGCACGAAATAGCAGGCCATCAGAACCGCGATCCAGCGCAGGAATACGAACGCGAAGCGGCGTTTGAGCTGAAGCTGCTCGCGCGTGTACGTCGCCAACGCGCGGCGCAACTCGATGTAGGACCATAGCGACAGCACACACTGGATGATGAGGCCATTGCGCAGCGATCCGTCGTAGAGCGCCATCCGAAATGAGAATTCGGACGTCGCCAGGGCGATGCCGACGGGCATGCCGAGCGGGATCGCGATGATGCCGGCCGCGAACAATGCGGCCAGGATGTACCCGCCCTCGGCGTTGATGCGCGCGGCGATACCCTCCTTGGTCGGCGGTGCGAAAGTCTTGGCCACGCCGGCGAAGATCACGGCCATCGACAGCAGCGTGTCTAGGAAGTACAGAATCAGGACATTGGGCGCCGACCAGTGGAAGAACAGGATTCCGGCGAGCGGTACGACGTTGCGCGCGACGATCTGGGCAATGCCCGCGATACCGGTGACCGCGTTCATGCGCTGGCAGCAATCGCCACCGGTCGCTCGTCTTCGATATATTGCCGGACGATCGCGTCGAAATCGTGATCCGCTTTCATGCCCAGCGCCGGGCCCAGCACTGGCGCGAAGTTCGCAGGCCAGGTTGCCACGATGCGATCGATCACCGGGTCGAGTTGCCATTTCACGCGCGCTGCCACGGCATCGCCCGCGACGCGCTTCAAGCTGTCGATCATCTGCCCCACACCGACGCGCAGTCCCGGCACGTTGACCGAGCGGGTATGCGCGAAACCGGCGCGGGCAAATTCAGCCGCGGGCACCTCGTGACCCGTGATCAGGTTGGCGATCACGGATCGCGGCGACGTGACCCACATGGCTGCTGTCGACGTCACCGGACACACCGCGTCGACGCCGGACAGAGGTTCGCGGATGATGCCGCTCGCGAACGACGACGCGGCGCGATTTGGCTTGCCCGGCCGCACGGTGACGGTCGGCAGGCGCATGGAGCGGCCGTCGATGTACCCTTTGCGCGTCATGTCGTACACCATGAACTCGCCCATGGCCTTTTGCGCGCCATAGGACGTTTGCGGTGTGATGGGTGAGTCATCGCGTACGGGATCCGGCAGCACGCCGCCGAACACCGCGAGCGAACTGGTGAACACGACCTTCGGCGGTCGCGTCAATTGGCGGCAGCGTTCGAGCAACGCTCGCGTCGCATCCAGGTTCACGCGCATGCCGATGTCGAACTCCGCTTCAGCCTGGCCGCTCACGACCGCCGCCAGATGGAAGATCGCATCAGTCTCCGGCGTGACCACGCGCTCGATCAGTGCCGGGTCGGCAAGATCGCCGGCGACGGCGGTAACGCGCTTGTCCACGACGGATGCAGGCGCCACGTCGACCAGCACCAGTTGAGTGAGCTCGCGCAATTCTCCGCGCGCATCGGTGAGCCGGCCACGCTCGAGTATGGCGCGGGCAAGTCTGCTTCCGAGAAAGCCGGCTCCGCCGGTTATGACGACACGCATCGAAGTTCCCCCTTTTGTTGGCAGCACACCTATACACTGCAGACGGCTCGCGCCATCGCGTGCCGCATTATAAGATGATGTTCCCGCCGCTCGAAAACCCGCCAAGTGAACGCCGCAGATTTCGACCCCTCCGCAATCGACCGGATCTGTGCGGGGGTTGCGGACCAAGGTTATGCCGTCGTTCCCGATTTCCTTCCAGTTGCCGCAATCGTTGCTCTGGCCGCGGATGTGCGGCAACGCGATGCGGCGGGCGGGTTTTCTGTCGCCGGCATCGGTCGCGGCGCGGCGCGTGACGCGCGGTCCGATATTCGCGGCGATCGCATACTCTGGTTGGATCACACTGACCTGGACGTGCCGATGCGCCAGTGCTGGGAAGCTCTGGACGCGCTACGCGCTGCGCTCAATCAGTCGCTATTGCTTGGACTGTTCTCGTTCGAAGGTCACTATGCGATCTATCCGCCCGGCGCCTGCTATCGTCGCCACCGCGACCGATTTCGCGATGACGACGCGCGCGTGCTGTCGTGCGTCCTGTATTTGAACGAGGACTGGTCGCCGCAGGACGGCGGTGCCCTGCGCATCCATTTCGATGACGGCGAGCGGCGCGACGTATGGCCGATCGGAGGCACGCTGGTTTGCTTTCTGTCCGAACGATTCGAGCATGAGGTGCTGCCCGCGCAGCGTGAGCGGCTGGCGCTGACGGGTTGGTTCCAACGGCGCACAATGAGCATATGAATTCGTCTCCTTCGAAGCTCGTCATCGCGACGCGACAATCCGCGCTCGCCATGTGGCAGGCCGAGCATGTGCGTGATCGCCTGCGCGGGCTCCATCCATCCTGCATCGTCGAGTTGCTCGGCGTGACCACGCAAGGCGATCGTGTGCTCGATGTTCCGCTCGCTGACATTGGCGGCAAAGGATTGTTCATCAAGGAACTCGAGCAGGCGATGCTGGACGGTCGCGCCGACCTCGCCGTGCATTCGCTCAAGGATGTGCCGATGATCGTGCCGGAGGGGTTCACGCTCGCTGCAATCATGGCGCGCGAGGATCCGCGCGACGCGTTCGTTTCCAATGTGCACAAGACATTCGCGAGCTTGCCGCCGGGAAGCATCGTCGGTACGTCGAGCCTGCGCCGAGAGGCGCAATTGCGCGAGCGCTTCCCGCACCTCGTCGTCGAGCCGTTGCGCGGCAACGTCAACACACGGCTGCGCAAACTCGACGAAGGGCAATATGCCGCGATCATCCTCGCTGCCGCCGGTCTCAAGCGACTCGGTTTCGCCGACCGCATCGCGGAGCTGCTCGATCCCGCGGAGAGCTTGCCGGCCGTCGGGCAGGGCGCACTGGCAATCGAATGCCGATCGAATCGTGCCGATATCATCCGCACGCTCGGCGCACTCGCGGACCAGCGCACGACGCTCGCCGTGAGCGCCGAGCGCGCGTTCGGCACCAGACTCGCCGGTGACTGTCGCACGCCGCTGGCTGCATATGCCTCCGCGCGCGGCAACGAACTCTGGCTGCGCGGGCTGATCGCCAGCCGCGACGGCAAGGAGGTCTTGCGCGGCGAGCGCGCGGCGCACGTCACGACCGTCGACATGGCCATCGCGCTTGGCGATGAACTGGGTGCCGAATTCCTCGCGCGCGACGCGGCGCGGATCCTGGCGTCATGAGATACCGGGATGCTGTAGGTCCGAATTCATTCGGACCGCTGATCGCATCGGAGCCACGGCGCGCGAGTGAATTCGCGCCTACAAGCATGAAGGTACTCCAATGACATCACCTGGGCGTCTGGATGGGCGCGGCATTCTGATCACGCGCCCGGCACGGCAAGCGGCGGGGCTTGCGCGCCAGATTGCGGCGATCGGCGGCGTCCCGGTCATGTTTCCGGCGATCGTGATATTGCCTCCGGAGAACCGCGATGCGCTCGATCGTGCCCAGCGTGAACTTGCGCGTTACGACTTCGCCGTCTTCGTAAGTGCCAATGCGGTCGAGTACGGCGTTGGCGATCCTGCGGCGTGGCCGCCGCGTCTGATCGCACTCGCACCCGGCCCCGGCACCGCAGCTGCACTTGCTGCGGTCGGCATCGCCAACGTGCGGCAGCCGACCACCACCATGGATAGCGAAGGATTGCTCGCGCTGCCGGAGTTCGCGACGGCTTCGGGCAAGCGCGTTGTCATTTTTCGTGGCGGCGATGGCCGCGAGCTGCTGGGCGAGACGCTGGCCGCACGTGGCGCCATCGTCGATACGGTCGACTGCTATCGCCGCGCGCGGCCGGAAACAGGCACGACGGGCCTGGAGGAGGCACTTCGGGAGGGTCGCATCGATGCCGTGACATTGACCAGCAGCGAAGGCCTCGACAATATCTGGGCGCTGTTCGGTCCCGAAGCTCGGAAACGCATGGCCGCGACACCCACGTTCGTGCCGCATTCGCGTATTGCAGCACGTGCAAGCGAGCTGGGCATTGCCCGCATCATCGTTACAGCACCTGCCGACGCCGGCCTGCTGGCAGCATTGTTAGAATACTTCGCCACCATCCATTGATAGGGGATCACACCATGCAAGCCGATATCATCGTCACCGCGCCATTGCCGCCGTTTCTTTACGATCCCCTCAAGGCGAAGTACCGCTGCCACGATTACCTGCAGGCGCCCGACAAGGCCGGATTACTGGCGGCGCAGGGCAAGAGCATCCGTGGCCTGGTGCAAGGTGGCGGCACCCTGGCGCCGACGAAGCTGCTGGATGCGCTGCCCGCGCTCGAGATCATTTCGGTGTTCGGCGTTGGCTACGACGGCGTTCCGGTCGCGTATTGCAAACAGCGCGGCATCAAGGTCACCAACACGCCGGACGTGCTGACGGAAGATGTTGCCGACGTCGCATTGGGATTGATCCTGATGACCGGGCGTGGATTCGTGCGCCTGAACCGTTTCGTGCACGCGGGAGAGTGGGAAAAGCGCGGGCCCGACCTGACAACGAAATTGGGCGGCAAGAAGGTCGGCATCCTCGGGCTGGGCCGCATCGGCAAGGCGATCGCGCAGCGCGTCACGGCGATGGAAATGAAAGTCGCGTACACCGGCCGCAAACCGCAGGACGTGCCCTACGAATATGTGCGCGACCTCAAGTCATTGGCGGCGGCCGTGGATTTCCTCGTCGTTGCGTGTCCCGGCGGCGATGCCACGCGCAACATCGTCGACGCCGGCGTGCTGGCGGCGCTGGGCAAGAAGGGAACGCTGGTCAACATCGCGCGTGGTTCGATCATCGACGAACCGGCGCTAGTGGCGGCACTTGCTGCCGGGACGATCAAGGGCGCCGGCCTCGACGTGTTCGTCGACGAGCCGCATATTCCCGCGCCGTTGATGACCATGGACAACGTCGTATTGCTGCCGCACGTCGGCAGTGCGACACGCGAAACACGGCAGGCGATGGGCGACCTGTGTCGGGCCAATCTCGACGCGTGGTTCCCCGACCGGAAAACACTTACGCTGATTCCGGAGCTCAGTTAAACGCGTCGTCCCCGCGAAAGCGGGAACCCATCTTGACGTCGGTAACTTCAAAATGGATTCCCGCTTGCGCGGGAATGACGATCAAGAGCAATGTTGGGCACTATTCGGGAATTGTGTCAGCCACTGCGCGCTTCGACGTCGTCGGTATCAACACCGCCGCCAGCGACGCAAGCACCAGGCCCAGCGCGATGAACTCGCTCCACCCCGGACGCTCGCCGAGGAAGAGCATGCCCGACAGCACGCCGACGACGGGTACCGGCAGCGACGACAGCGAGCTCACCGCGACCGGAAGCGTGCGCGCCATCTTGAACCACGCCCAGTGCGCCAGCGTGCCCGCGAGGAAGATGTTGTAGAGAATCGCAAACCAGGCGGTGCCCGACATCGTCGCCAGCGAGTGCAGTGGGTGCGGGTCGAAGAAGGGCACGCACAGCACGATGGGAATCCAGCCCAGGAACATCATCCAGCCCGTCAGCGTCGCCTGGGGGATCGGCGGCTTCCAGCGACGCAGCAGCACGGTTCCGAAGGCCCAGGTGACGGCGGCCGCGAGAATGAACAGTGCGCCAACGGGGGCGCGCTGCAGGTTGCGGAGATCATCCCCAAGCAGCACGATCATGCCGCACAGGCCAAGCGCCAGACCGACGATCTTGCGCTTCGACAGGGGTTCGTGCAGCAGCCCCATGCCAAACAATACCGCCCAGATCGGCATCGTATACGCGAGAATCGCCGAACGGCCGGCCGGCATGTTCAGCACGCCGAACAGGATGAATCCGTTCCATCCGGCAATGTTGAACAGCGCGAGCAATACGACCTTGCCCCACAGTGGGCGAGGAATACGGATTGAATGACCGGAGAACTTGGCCACGAGCAGCAACCCGATCGCCGCGAATACCAGCGACGAGGCACGAAACGTCAGCGGCGCGAGTTCGGTGACGCCTATTTTCAATATCGGCCAGTTGCATCCCCATACCAGGGTCAGGATGCCGATCTGCAACAGACTCGACGCAGGTACTGCCTGCTGCGCCGACGCGTGGATTTCGCCTTTGCCGGCGCTGGTCACCGAGATACCTTCGCGCTCATCCCTGACGGCCGAGTGGACTCACGCCGTATTTCGACTCGTGCAGCGCGCGCGCCTGGGTCACCCACTGATCGCGCACGATGCGCCCGGGAAACTCCGTAAGCTTGGCATCGAACTCGGCGATGTCGCGTGCCGTCCATCGTGCGATCTGACGAAACGACCCGATGCCAAGATTGCGCAACATGCGTTCCAGCACCGGCCCGATGCCGACGATCAACTTGAGATCGTCGGGTTCGGCGGTTCCGAGCAGGATCGGCGGCGGTGCATTGTTCTCGATATCGACGACCAGTTGGCGATAGCGCGCAGTCTCCGCGTGGGCCGCCGCGATCACGGCTTCGAATTCCTGGCTTGCCGCACCTGCATGGCCGACGTTGTCCAGTTGGTCGCGCAACGCAAAGGTTTCGGCAGCGACACTGCGGATGATGCGCGATTTTTCGTGATCGACACGTTCCTGTTCGATAGTGCCCGTCGTGTCCGGTGTGGCCGCAGCGACTGGCGTGGGGGCCGGCAACGCTGCGGACTGGCTTGGCAGATTCGGCGCGCGGCGTCGCACACCAAGAAAATATCCGGCAAGCGCTGCAAGCGCGACGACGACGATGAGGACGACGATGAACAAGGCAAGGCGTCTAGGAGTGAAGTCGGCGACTGCGAGCGCAGAGTAATTCCCCATTCTAGTCGAGCGCGGCACGCACAGCCAGTTTCGGTCATCGATCCTGCTACAATCTTCGCCCCCGTTATCTGCCTTTGACACTCATGTCCGACCCGGTGGACCAAAGCCCGGTTTCCGCATCGCCCGCGATGACGGAACTGGCCGCGCCGCCCGATGCAAATCGGCGGCGGTACTGGCTTGTCGTGGCGGGCCTGCTGCTGTTGGCGGTCGCCGTGGCCACGGTCTGGATCGACGCACGCAATACCCAGCGTGAACTTCGCCTCGAGCTCGCCAAAAAGCTGGGCGACATCGAAGCCAGCGAGCAGACCTCGCGTGCGACGCTCAAGGGCGAGCAGGAGAACCTGCGCGAAGCCCAGGCCAAGATCACGTTGCTGGAGAACCGCCTGGCCGAATCGCAGACGCAACAAGCTGCGCTCGAAGCACTTTACCGCGAGCTTGCGCCGTCGCGTGACGAATGGGCGTTGACCGAGATCGAGCAGATCCTGCTGCTGGCGAGCCAGCAGCTGCAGTTCGCGGGAAACGTATCGTCGGCCCTTGCGGCGCTGCAGCTCGCCGACTCCAAGCTCCAGCGTCTGGACCGACCACAGTTCACGCCGTTGCGACGTGCCTTGGCTCGAGACATGGACAGTCTGAAAGCGGTGCCGTACGTCGACGTTGCCGGCGTGTCGCTGCGCCTGGATCAGGTCATCGCGGCCGTGGATACGCTGCCATTGGCTCTCGAGGAGCGTCTGCCCGCGCCGCCTCCGACTGCACCCGCCAAGGAAGAACCGCCGTGGCGCCGTTTTTTGCATGAAGTCTGGCAGGAAGTGCGGCAGCTGGTGCGAGTCGAGAATCTCGACCGGCCCGAAGCGCCCTTGCTCGCGCCGCAACAACAATATTTCCTGCGCGAAAATCTCAAATTGCGGCTCCTGGCCGCGCGCCTGAATCTGCTGTTTCGTGATCAGACGAGTTTTCGGGCCGACCTCGCCGCAGCCGATGCGTGGCTGCGCAAATATTTCGATACGCGTGTGCAGCCGGTGCAGGCGCAGTTGACACTCCTGAAGCAAGTGCAGGCGACCGACATGGCGGTCGAGGTGCCGGATCTTGCGCGCAGCCTCGAGGCCGTGCGGGTCCTCAAGCTTGCCCGCGAGAAGCCGCAGCGCTGACCCGCGCTCGCGCCAAGGCCATTCGTGCGAGTCCTTTTCTGGTTCCTGATGCTCGCGGCCGCAGCCGTCGTCGTGGCGCTTGCGGTCAAGCTCAATGCCGGATATGCGCTGCTGGTGGCGCCGCCACATCGCATCGAGTTGTCGTTGAACCTGCTGCTGCTCATTGTCGTGGGCGGCTTCATCGCGACCTATTGCTCCATTCGGCTGATCGTGCGCACGTTGCGCCTGCCGGAAGAGGTGCGGGTGTGGCGCCGTCAGAAAAAAATCGAGCGCGCACGAAGCATCCAGGATTCCGCCGTCATCGCGTTGCTCGAAGGACGCTATGGCAAGGCCCGCCAGCATGCGCAGGAAGCGCTGGCGATTCCCGGCTCATCGTCGCTCAATGCACTCATTGCAGCGCGCGCTGCAATCGACGTTCGCGATCTGAGCGCGGCAGAAGGGTTTCTCGCATCCGCCGATGCACAGACACAGAGCCTTGCGGTGCCGCGGCTGATGCTGGCTGCGGAGATCGCGCTCGAGCATGGCCAACCGCAGGAGGCGCTGCGGTTGCTGCAGGAACTGCGCAAGGAGGCGGGCATGCACACGGCGGCGTTGCGGCTCGAGTTGCGCACGCTGGAGGCCGCGCGTCGATGGCCAGAGATCCCCCCGTTGCTCGATCAACTGGTCAAGCGCAAGGTATTCGACGTGGTACAGGCCGACTTTGTGCGCGTGAGCGCATACAGCGAACAATTGAAGTCGCTCGCGCAGGATGCCACTGGCCTGCGCGACACCTGGGCGAGGTTGCCGGACTCGATCAAGGTCCAGCCAAAGGTTGCTCGCGCGGCAGCGCAAAGTTTCCTGCAACTCGGGGGTGATCGCGAAGCCACGGAAATACTGGGTGCGAGTCTCGACCGCGACTGGGATTCCGATCTGGTCGAGCTTTACGGCGAATGTCATCTCGCCGATGCGACTCGGCAGCTCGAACAGGCCGAGCGCTGGCTGATGACGCACAATCATGATGCGGCGCTCCTGCGCGTGCTGGGTGGGCTTTGCCAGCGTGCGCAACTCTGGGGCAAGGCGCAGACGTACCTGGAGGCGAGCCTCGCGCTCGACGACGGTTGGCGCGCACATCTGGCGCTGGGCGAGATGCTCGGTCGGCAAGGGCGTGACACCGAGGCCAACGCCCACCTCGTGGCGGCGCTCAAACTTGCGACCGCCGAATTGAATCGCCGTTAGGCAGCGCCCTAGGCAGGTGGCTCGGTCTGGGCCGCGTAGGTAAACGAATCCGCGAAAAACTCGTCCGTCGGCAGCTTGCGCAGCTGTGTGAATTCGCTGCGTGCGGCGTCGATCATCGCCGGACCGCCACAGGCGTACACCTGATAGCCGGAGAGATCGGAAAAATCTGTCATCACTGCCTTGTGCACGAAGCCCGTGCGCCCCGGCCAATGGTCTTCCGGCAGAGGATCGGACAGCACGGGAATGAACGTGAAATCGCGGTGCTTCTTTTGCCATTCGCCCGGCAAATCCGGAAGGTACAGATCCGCGAGGGAGCGCACGCCCCAGTACAACACCATCGGGCGGGTGACCTGATGGTGCAGCGCGTGTTCGATCACGGCCTTGATCGGCGCGAAGCCCGTGCCGCCCGCGACGAATATGATTGGCTTGTCGGAATCCTCGCGCAGGAAAAACGTGCCGAGCGGACCTTCGAAGCGCAGGATTTCACGGCCCTTGAATTGCGTGAACAACTGATCGGAGAAGAAACCACCTGGCACGTGGCGGACGTGCAGGTCCAGCAGCGAATCATCTTCCGGCGCGGTGGCGATGGAGAAGCTGCGGCGGCGTCCGTCCTTGAGCAGAAAATCGACATATTGCCCGGCGAGATATTGCAGGCGCTCGTTGGCGGGGAGCTTGAGCGACACGACCGCGACATCCTTGGCCACCTTGACGATCGTTTCGATTCTGCAGGGCAGCTTGCGGATCTGAATATCGCCTGCGCGGCGGACCTCACGCACTTCCACCGTCAAAGCCGTTTTTGGTTTGGCGACGCACAGCAATACCATTCCCTGTTTCTTCTCGAGGTCGGTCAACGTTCCCGGTTGATGCGCGCCGTAATCAACCTCGCCGGCGACGATGCGGCTCTTGCACGTGCCGCAGGCCCCGTTGCGGCAGCCGTAGGGGATCATGAGATCGGCGCGCATCGCGGCGGCGAGCACCGTCTCGCCGTCGTCGCAGGCGAACGAGTGATCGCTGGGTTTTATGGTAATCTGGACTGGCATCGGTGCGAGTATAAGAGTTGTCCCTCACCCCTTCCCCCTCTCCCCGAGGGCGATGGGAAAGATCGTGATTGCCGCGCAAATTTCCCTCACCCCTTCCCCCTCTCCCCGAGGGCGAGGGGAAAGTTCGTGATTGCTGTGCAATTTCAACGATTGTGATCAGGGTACTTTTGATCGGGTGCGGAGACGTTGCACTGCGTACCGCCGATCTCCTGCGTGGCAGGGTGCGCCTCTACGGCCTCACTCGTCGCGCGGAGGACATTCCCAAACTGCGCACCCACGGCGTCATTCCGATCGTCGGTGACCTCGATTCCTTGCGCAGTCTGGAACGGTTGCGGGCAGCGCCGTTCGCGGTCCTGCATTTCGCACCGCCGCCAGCGGCCGGACGCGACGACCCACGAACCATGCGCCTGATCGCCGCGCTGACGAAGGCGCGGATTATACCGCAGCGCTTCGTCTACATTAGCACCAGCGGTGTCTACGGTGATTGCGCCGGTGCGCGGGTGACCGAAGCGCGGCCGCGCAAGGCGCAAACACCGCGTGCGCGTCGTCGCATCGCCGCCGAGGACCGACTCCGGCGCTGGGCCACACGCTACGGCGTGAGGCTGTCGATCCTGCGTGCGCCCGGCATTTACGCGGAAACTCGCCTCCCTCTCGATCGGCTGAAGCAGGGCACGCCGGTGCTGCGCGCCGAGGACGATGTGTTCACCAACCATATTCACGCCGACGATCTTGCGCGAGCGGCCGTTGCCGCGGCCTTCCGGGGCAAGCCAAACCGTGCGTACAACATCACCGACGACGCCGAGCTCAAAATGGGCGGCTGGTTCGACACGGTTGCCGACGCATTCCACCTGCCTCGGCCGCCGCGGGTATCGTGGGACGAGGCGGAGGCGCGCATCGCGCCGATGATGCTGTCGTTCATGGGCGAGTCCCGCAGGTTGACCAACACGCGCATGAAGCGCGAGTTGCGTCTGCGATTGAAATATCCAACGCCGCAAACGTTGCTTGCGGCAGTTGCGCCGCGGGCGCTCAAGAAGCAATTGGCGCTGCCGCTGTGAGCGCGACGGGCCGCCCCGAGCGCGAACACCGTAGCGCGGAGCGCGAAGGTTTCCTGTGAGCGCGACGGGCCGCCCCCTATGACCGAACCCGCCGTGAGCCCGGCGCCATCGCTCGTGCAACGGATCGCTGCGCGACTCGATGCCTACGAACGCCTGATCCGTCTCGACAAGCCGATCGGCACTTTGTTGCTGCTATGGCCCACATTGATGGCGCTTTGGTTGGCGTCGTCAGGTGCGCCATCGTGGATCGTCGTCGGCATTTTCGTGCTGGGGACGTTGCTGATGCGGTCGGCGGGCTGCGCGCTCAACGACTACGCCGATCGCGACTTCGATCCGCACGTGGAGCGCACGGCGGGTCGACCACTGGCGAGGCGCGAGATCGCACCGTGGGAGGCGCTCGTCGTCGCCGCGGTGCTGGCGCTATGCGCCTTCCTGCTGATCCTGCGGCTCAACCATACGTTGATGCTGCTCTCGCTTCCGGCGCTGGCGATCACCATCGCCTATCCGTTTTTCAAGCGATTTTTCTTTCTACCGCAGGCGTTCCTGGGCATCGCGTTCTCATTCGGCATTCCGATGGCTTTCGCCGCCGTCAACGAGACGGTCCCGCCGATCGGCTGGGGACTCTTTGCCGCGAACCTGTTCTGGGTGATGGCCTACGACACCGAATACGCGATGGTCGATCGCGACGATGACGTCAAGCTCGGGATGAAGACTTCGGCGATATTCTTCGGCAGGTACGATGTGCTGATCGTCATGCTCTGCTACGCGATCCATCTCGGCGCGCTGACGTACATCGGGCAGGCGAAATTCCTCGGGCCGTGGTATTACGCCGGTGTGCTCGTAGCCTCGTTGCTGGCGCTTTGGCAGTACTGGCTGATCCGCGGGCGCGATCGCGCGCGCTGCTTCCGCGCGTTTCGCGGCAATCATTGGTATGGGCTCGCCATCTTTGCCGGTGTGGTCATGGATTACGGCACGCGCTTCGAGCGCTGGCCGTTCTGGCCACAATGACCATCCGCGTCATGCACGCGGCGATCGGCGCACTCTGCGCTGCAATCATCGCGATGCCGCTGGCATCCGCCACGACCGGCGTGCGCGTCAGTTTCCCCAGTCTCGACATCGATCCGCAAACCGGAGTTCCCATCGAATTGACCGGGCTCTTCTTTACCCCGGATCCTGCCGCAGGGGGCTTTCCGGCTGTCGTCGCGTTGCATGGCTGCGACGGCATGTACAGCGCGCTCGCGAACCGGCGCGGCGTGCTGAGTGGCCGCCACCAGGCCATGGCCGATCTGCTCGTGGCCGAAGGTTACGCGGTGCTTTTTCCGGACAGTTTCAATCCACGCGGCCGACGCGAATTGTGCACGCAACCTGTCCGTGAACAAACCATCACGCAGGCCAATCGACGCCTCGATGTGTTTGGCGCATTGGAATATTTGCGGTCGCGGCCCGACATCGCAACCAAGCGCGTTGCGCTGCTCGGCTGGTCGCATGGCGGCAGCGCGACGCTCGCGGCGATGAACGCCCGCCAACCCAACGTCGCAGCTTACCTCGCGGGGCTCGGCGATCCGGCCGCGTTTTTCGTGACGGCGATCGCGTTCTACCCCGGATGCAATGCATCGTTGCAAAGCAAGGATGGCTATTCGCCTGCCGCGCCGGTGAGCGTGTTCATCGGTGAATCCGACGACTGGACGTCACCCAGGCCGTGCGTCGCGTTGGGCAAGGTGATGGAAGCAAAGGGGTTGCCGCTGCAGGTGCGCACCTATCCCGACACGTTTCACGGGTTTGATACGCCAAATCTTGCCCGACCTCGACACCTCGACGTTCCCAACGGTGTGCGCCCGGGTCAGGGTGTTACCGTCGCACCCAATGCTGCCGCGCGCGCAGACGCCTATGCGCGAATGAAGGCGCAGTTGCGCGCGGCGCTGATGCCATGACCTATTCAAACCCGGAGGACTGACTTTGGACTTGCAGCTGCAGGGAAAAATTGTGGTGGTAAGTGGTGCCAGCAAGGGTATCGGCTATGCGTGTGCCGAAGCCTTCGCCGCGGAGGGAGCGCGCGTCGTCGTGGTGTCTCGCAGCCAGGCAAACCTCGACGCGGCGGTGACGCGTTTCCCCAAGTCGATGTACGCACCGACGCCGATCGCGGCCGACATGACGCGCGCTGACGACGCCGAGCGAATGGTCGCTGCTGTCGAAAAGCAATTCGGCGGGATCGACGTTCTCGTCAATTCAGCGGGCGCCGCACGCCGCTACGCTCCCGCGGATCTCAACGCCCAGGCATGGCACGATGCGATGGACGCCAAATTCTTCAGCACGATCCATCCGACGGACGCGGCGCTCAAGCGCATGCTCGTGCGCAAGCGCGGCGTCATCGTGAATATCATCGGCATGGGCGGCAAGGTGGCCAGTCCGGTTCATCTTCCGGGTGGTGCGGCGAACGCGGCGTTGATGCTCGCGACCACCGGACTGGCGGCTGCTTACGCCGCCAGTGGCATCCGGGTCAACGGCATCAACCCTGGCGGAACGCTGACCGGGCGCGTGCAGGAAGGGCTCAAGGCGGAAGCCAAGTTGACCGGCCTGACCGAGGAAGCGTTGCTTGCCCGCAATCAGGCGCGCATTCCGTTGGGGCGCTTTGCCAGGCCGGAAGAGATTGCGAATGTCGCGGTGTTCCTCGCCTCGGATCAGGCGAGCTACATCACCGGTGCGATCGTGTCGATGGACGGTGGTGCGAGCGCGGTTATCTAGACCGATGTTTGCCGCGCTTGCGCAACGTCACCCATCCCGTCAGAGCAAGCAACAGCGCTGTCGCGGCAAGCGCGAGATCGCTCAGCGTCGGAATGGTCGGCGCGTCGCCGGAGTCTTTTGCAACCAGGTCCAGGATGGTGCCGGTGGTGCAGTTGTACTGCATCGAACTCGTATACGTCAGGCTGCCGGCAAGGGCGCGTCCCGAGTACGTGTTGATCGTGATGCGAATCGGAGTGTTCGGCGCCAAACCGCCACCGAACGCCTGAATGGTGAACGTCGGGTACGGGCCGGAAAACGGGCCGACGTTGCTGCCGGTCTCGTCGGTAAACTGCTCGAGCAGCGGGAATCCCGGCGCGGACAGGCGCACTTCGGCCGACGCCTGCGTGTCGACATTGATGTACGTGTTGATGTTGAATGCCGCACCGCCGCACGTTCCTGCCAGATTGGTCTGGCTGGCCAGGATCTCGATCGACGGCATGGTCGCTGACTTCGGTGCGGAACCCGCGGCCGGCAACGGGTTGCCTACCGTTCCGCCGGCATCCGCCCACGCGGCCACCGCCCAAAGCAGGGTCAGCGGTCCGAGGAGTAATCGTGACGCAACGACGGCAATGCTCAAGCAGGAATCTCCAGGCAACGAGGGCCTCCACAGAGGCCCGTTGAAATCAGGATAGCGGTTTGCGCGGCCCGGGGTCTAGCGGACCCCGGCGCAAAGGCGGCTTTATACGGCGTTGTGGCGCCAATGCCACGCCTACTGTCGCTTTGCCCCGACAGTTCACCCTGAAAAGGGGGGTTTGGAGTCGTGAACAGGCCCTTATTCAACCGTCACCGTGAGACCGGCAATTGTCCCAAATCGTTCGCCGGATCCGACAAAAATCGATATGCATCGCGTTCTGTCGACGGGACAGATATTCCGGTTTGTTAAGATGAGTACCGTCCCTCTGCAGTTACCCGCCGCCCACCTCCCGTTACGATGAAATACGCCGACCTACGCGATTTCCTGGCCCAGCTCGAAATGCGAGGTCAATTGAAGCGCATTGGCGTCGAAGTCGATCCGCGTTTTGAAATGACCGAAATATGCGACCGGGTGCTCAGGGCGGACGGACCGGCGCTGCTGTTCGAGAAGCCCAAGGGGCACTCGATTCCCGTACTCGGCAATTTGTTCGGCACGCAGCAGCGGGTCGCGCTGGGCATGGGCGAAGACTCGGTCGAAGCGCTGCGCGAAGTCGGCAAGCTGCTCGCGTTTCTCAAGGAACCGGAGCCCCCCAAAGGCTTGAAGGATGCGTGGCAGAACACGCGGCCGGTGTTCATGCAGGTGATGAACATGGCGCCCAAGGAGCGATCGTCCGCCCCCTGCCAGGAGATCGTCTGGGAAGGCACTGACGTCGACCTGGGCCGATTGCCGATACAGACGTGCTGGCCTGATGACATTGCACCGCTGATCACCTGGGGCCTGACCGTGACGCGCGGCCCCAACAAGGCGCGCCAGAATCTCGGTATCTACCGGCAGCAGGTCATCGGCCGCAACAAGGTGATCATGCGCTGGCTGGCGCATCGTGGCGGCGCGCTCGATTTCCGCGACCACGCGCTCGCGCATCCGGGCACGCCGTTCCCGATTGCGGTCGCACTGGGAGCGGACCCCGCGACGATTCTGGGCGCGGTGACGCCGGTGCCCGACTCGTTGTCCGAGTATCAGTTCGCGGGGCTGCTGCGCGGTGCGCGCACCGAAATCGTGAAATGCATCACGCACGACCTCTCGGTGCCCGCGTCGGCCGAAATCGTGCTGGAGGGCCACATTCAACCGGACGTTGCCGACCCCAGCGGCTACGAGACCGCGCTGGAAGGGCCCTTCGGCGACCATACCGGGTACTACAACGAGGTCGAGCGCTTTCCGGTGTTCACCATTGCGCGCATCACCATGCGCCGCGACCCGATCTATCACTCGACCTACACCGGCAAGCCTCCCGACGAACCGGCGGTGCTCGGCATGGCGCTCAACGAAGTCTTCGTGCCGCTCCTGCAAAAGCAGTTCCCGGAGATTGCCGATTTCTATCTGCCTCCGGAGGGCTGTTCGTATCGCCTCGCCGTGGTCAGCATGCACAAGCAGTACGCCGGACATGCCAAGCGGGTGATGTTCGGCATCTGGAGTTTTCTGCGCCAGTTCATGTACACGAAAATGATCATCGTCACCGACGCCGATGTCGACATCCGCGACTGGAAGGAAGTGATCTGGGCGCTGACGACGCGCGTCGATCCGGCGCGCGACACGCTGATCGTGGAGAACACGCCGATCGACTACCTCGATTTCGCGTCGCCGGTCGCCGGGCTGGGCGCGAAAATGGGCATCGATGCGACCAACAAGTGGCCGGGCGAGACCGCACGGGCATGGGGTCGCCCGATCGCTATGGACGAGAAAGTCTCGCGTCGCGTCGACGCGCTGTGGAAGGAACTCGGTCTATAGGGACCCGGGCTCGCCTGACCTCAGTGGTCGGTGTTGCGCCACTTGCGCGCGATGCCGAACACGGCGAACGCGATCGACCCCAGACGTACCCAGTAGGCAAGACGCCGCAATCCGAACAGCGGCGCAATCGCCTCGACCAGCGCCACTGCAGCCGCGGGTTTGGCGATCGCCCCGCCGATCAGGCTGGCGGGACGCACCGCATCGCGCAACTGTCCGGCGTAGAGCGCAACCTGCAGCCGCTCGAGCCGCAGGCGGGCCAGAAGGAGTGCCTTGCGCGCGGCCAGTTCGTCGAGTTTGGCGCTCATGGCGTGACTTCGCGCCCAGGAAGGCCCGTCGCGTTCATGGGGCGCCTTCGCGCTGCGCGCTCCGGTATTCGCGCTCGGGGCGGCCCGTCGCGCTCATGGCTCGCGCCGCAATGACGCCGCATCGTGGCCGAGTTCGGCCAGCGTCGCGGCGAACGGCGAGGGTCTGTCGCGTCGCCGTTGTTGAATGCGCAGAACGGTCAATATCGTAAGTGCGACGTAGAACAGCGTGACCCCGGCGATCGCCCACAGTCGATTGGCTTCCCAGAAATACGCGATGACGAAGATCGACGCGAACAGCAGCGAGAACAGTGCCAGCAGGACTCCGCTGAGCGCCAGGACCAGCAGTTCGGCTGCCCGCTCGCGCTCTTCCTCGAACTCGACTGTGGCCAGCTCGAGTCGCGTGCGCAGCAGCGCGAGCGCCGTCCCTCCCAGACGAAAGATCGCGTCCGAGAGACCGCCGGGGCGCGGCGATTCGTCCGAGTCCGCCACGAACGCCTAGCGGCGGCCGATCAGGAGGCCGACAAGTACACCGAGCGCCGCCGCAACACCAAGCGCCTGCCAAGGATTGTCGTGAACGTATTCGTCGGTGGCGCGCGCGGTCGCTTTGGCGCGATCCAGCGCGTCGTCCTGCATATCCTGAAACTTGAGCTTGGCCGCCCGCAGCTTGGATTCGACCTGCGCGCGCAGGTCGCTGGCCTTCTCGCCTGATTCCTTGGTGGCCTGCTTGAGCAATGTATCCGCTTCGGTGAGGACTTCAGTAAAATCCTTGACCAGCGCGTCGCGGCTGCGCTCGAATTTTGCGGCAGTCATGGGCATCTCCAGTGGGTGACGAATGGTGGGCCGAACCGGGTCCACCCGCTCGCGTATTATAGCCTTGCGCCTGCAAGACGCAGTGCCTTAGGCCTGCGGCGCAGTCCATTCCCCTACTTGGAGCAGTTGCACCATGGCAGAACTCAAGCTTCCCGCCCTCGATCCCGGCACGGTGTCCGAGGTTCGTGGCTCCGGTTATCCGGAGCCGTTCAAGACGCGCATGGGCGATCGCGTCAAGCGCCGGCTGGGTGACGCTTGCGGACTGACCCGGTTCGGCGTCAACCTGGTAACGCTTGGCCCAGGCGGCCAATCGGCGCTGCGCCACTGGCATACGCTCGAAGACGAGTTCGTCTATGTGCTTTCGGGCGAACTGGCGCTGGTGTCCAACGGCGGCGAGCAGACATTGGCCGCAGGCATGTGCGCCGGCTACCCTGCCGGGACGCGCGATGCGCATCATCTGATCAATCGCGGCAGCGTTCCGGCAACCTATATCGAGGTTGGCAACCGCATCGACGGGGACAATGCATTTTATCCGGACGACGACCTCATGTGGGCCGATGAAGGCGATGGACCGTACGGTGCGCACAAGGATGGGCAGCGGTATGGTTGAAGGAGGTGGTGGTCGTCCCCACATTGCAGTCAGGGTCACCACCCGTCACGACCTGGAGCCATGCCATGACCGATAGTTCACTGTCCGGAACGCCATCGTCGTCGTTGATCTCCACGACGCTGCTGGTCTATGCGCTGTTCGGCGTCGCCGCGGTCGTCGGCCTGGTGTCGTCGGGCTTTCCTCTCATCGCGCCGTTGACCGGCCTCGTCGGCATCGTCGGCATCGTCCTCGCCTATGTGAAGCGGGGCGAAGCCGCCGGCACCTGGCTCGAATCGCACTATCGCTGGCTGATCCGCACGTTCTGGTTTTCGCTGCTGTGGGGCGCGATCGGCGCCGTGGTATTCGTCCTGCTGGCGATCGTCCTCATCGGCCTGGTGCTCGGGTACCTGATCTGGGTGGCGACGACGATCTGGGTGCTCTATCGCCTGTTGCGCGGCTACGTGCTGTTCAACGACAGCAAGCCAGTTCCCGGCATGTAGCTGCGCGACCGGTTGGCTATCGCCCGCCGCCGGCGTTTGCGTATACCCACTCCACCAGCGCATCGAGCGGCGGCTGCGCGCGTGCTGCGTTCGGGTGATTCACGAAACAGACGACGACGAAGTTGCGCCCGTTCGGCGCGAACACGTAGCCCGCGATGGCGCGCACACCTTCAAGCGAGCCGGTCTTGAGAAATGCCTGTTCGGCGACGGCGTCGTTCTCGAAGCGCTTGCGCACCGTGCCGTCGGTGGCGGCAACAGCGAGCGAGCTCACATAGTCGGCGCGGACGTCGCTCGCATAGGCCGCGATCAGCAGCCTGCCCAGGCTGCCTGCGGCGATGCGCTCATGCCTCGACAGGCCCGAACCGTTGTCCAGCACCAGCTCGGGGAAGTTGAGCTTGCGCCCGGCCAGCCAGCGCTTGACGACGTCGGTCGCGTTCGCCGTCGTCGCGGGTGGGCGATGTGCGGTGGTCGCAAGCGTCAGGAACAGTTGCCTGGCCATTACGTTGTTCGACAGCTTGTTGATGTCGCGAACCACGTCGTACAGCGGTGGGGATTCGAGTGTCACGAGCGGCTTCGAGCCCGCGCGCAGCCTGCCGTCGCGCACGCGCCCCGCGAAACTGCCTCCTGCGGAATGCCACAACTGCGCAAAGGTGGCGTGGACGAAGTGCGGATGGTCGAGCACCGCCACATACCAGTCGCGCTCGCCACAAGCGCTTGGATAGCGCCCGCTGAACGTTGCTTCGGCGGCGTCGGCCCGACTGGAGAATGTTGGCTGCAGCGCGGCACGCCAGTCGCCGCATTCGCCCGTCACGAGGCGCGGAGCGCCGTGGATGGTCAGGTTGGCCAGCGCGGGCTCCGCACGCACCTCGACGCCATTGCCCGCGGCATTCGGCGCAAATATGAAGCGCACGCTCTTGAAGCTCACCAGCAGCGCATCCGGGCCGACGTTGTAAGGCTTGAGCGGCTCACCGTCGAATGCGGCCGGATCGTGTGCGGCCGGCGCGAAGAACGCCCGATCGAGCACGAGATCGCCGCGGATGGTCGTCAGTCCGGTTGCGCGCAGTCGCGAAACCAGTTCCTGAAATTGTTCCAGCGTCACCTTGGGGTCGCCGTAGCCCTTGAGCACGAGATTGCCCTCGAGCACGCCGTCGACAATCTTTCCGTCCGCGTAGGCCTCGGTGCGCCAGCGATAGCCGGGGCCGAGCAATTCGAGGCCCGCGAACGTGGTCAGCAGCTTCATCGTCGATGCCGGGTTCATCGGTTTCGACGGGTCCTGCGTAATCAATGGGTGCACCACGCCGAGCTCCTGCACGAAAGCGGTGACCGCAGTGAGCGGAATTTGCTGGCTGGTGAATGCGCGCGCGACCGGCAGCGGCAAGTCGGCCGTCGCGGCAATTGCGAACAGCGCGGTGCCAAGCGCCATCACCAATCGGCTGCATGCGAGCCATGCCGCGTTGGAACCCTTGATCGGTACCGTTTGCATCGGAAGATTATAGCGGCCAACCGCGGTGTTCCGCGGGCGGTACAAGACTCTCGCGCGGCTTGACAAGGCACAACGCACACTACTAAAAGGAATCGCAGAGCGTGGCAAGTGGAATCCGGATGGCTGCAGTGGACACGGCGAATCGTTACACCACAACGGCAATCGTGTTGCACTGGTTGACGGCGACGCTGATCGTTTGCGGATTCACGCTGGGGTTGTCGATGGTCGGGCTACCGATCTCGCGGCAGAAGTTGCAGTGGTACGCCTGGCACAAATGGATCGGCATCACCGTGTTTCTGCTCACCTGCGCACGTCTTGCCTGGCGACAATGGCATCCGGCTCCGGCACTTCCGTCCATGCCGGCATGGCAGGTGCGTGCGGCATTCGTATCGCATGGTGCGCTGTACGTGCTGCTGCTCGCCATTCCTCTATCGGGATGGACGTTCAGTTCGGCTTCCGGGGTGCAGGTCGTCTATCTGGGCCTGGTACCGCTACCGGAGCTTTTGCCGAAGGATCGACAGACCGCCGCGATCCTCCTGTCAGTGCATCAAACATTGAACTTCACACTGCTGACTCTGGTCTGTCTGCATGTGGCTGCGGCGGTCAAGCACCACTTCGTCGACCGCGACACGGTCCTGACCCGCATGCTGCCGCTGAAAATGAAGAAAGGTTGATCATGGCGCTGTTACGTTCATTCATACCATCGCTGGGGATGATGCTCCTTGCTGCGACCCAGGCGGCGGCCCAGGGTGTACTCATCGACAAGAGTGAAATTCGCTTCATGTCGAGGCAGATGGGGGTCAACGTCGAAGGCCGCTTCCGCAGGTGGAAGGCGAATATCGTATTCCTGCCCAAGGAACTGGCAAGGTCCAAAGCCGATTTCGACATCGAGCTGGGGAGCATAGACCTCGCCAGCGACGAGTCCGAAACCGAAGCCAGGCGCCCGAAATGGTTCGATACCGCCAAGTTTCCAGTCGCGAAATTCGTCTCGACGAACATCAAGGATCTTGGCGGTGACAAATACGAAGTCGCCGGTGCGCTCACGATCAAGGGGGTCAGCCACGATGCCGTGGTACCGATCGTCCTGAAAAAGGACGCCGCGGGAAACAGCGTTGCCGAAGGCAGCTTCGCGATCAAGCGGCTCGACTACAAGATAGGCGAGGCCGAATGGGCCGACCCTGAAACCGTTGCAAACGAGGTGACGGTGCGCATCCGGATGGTTTTGCCGCCGGTAACGTGATGCAGGACGCGTCCGTGGTTCGACAGGCCTGTCCTGAGCTTGCCGAAGCCTGTCCTGAGCGAAGTCGAAGGGGGCTCACCGCGAACGGACAATCCTCTAGCGCACGATTACCGGCGCGGCGCTGCGCAGACGCTCGATGGCGCTCCAGTTCCAATCGATGCCGAGGCCCGGTTCTGACGACGCGTACGCGCGGCCATCGCGAATCGAAAGCTGCGTGCCGGTGATCGTGTCGAGCTGCGGGATGTACTCGACCCAGCGGCTGTTCGGCACCGCGCAGCAAAGGCCGACGTGCAGTTCCATCAGGAAATGGGGGCACACTGCGACGTTGAACGCTTCCGCCATGTGCGCGACCTTGAGCCACGGCGTGATGCCGCCGATGCGCGCGACATCGACCTGCACGATCGAGCACGCGCCGGCCTGCAGATAATCCTTGAATTGCGAAATGCTGTAGAGCGATTCGCCGACCGCGATCGGCACCGAGGTGTGCCGGGCGAGTTCGACATGCGCGGCAACGTCGTCGGCCGGCATCGGTTCCTCGAACCAGGCGATATCGAGCGCTTCAAGGTGTCGTGCGCGGCGGATCGCTTCCGCGAGACTGAAACCCTGGTTGGCATCGGTCATGATGTCCCAGCCCGGACCGACAGCTTGCCGCACCGCGCTCAGTCGCGCGACATCCTCCGCGACATGCGCTCGGCCGACCTTGATCTTCGCGCCACCGAAGCCTTTCGCTTTTGCAGCCAGCGCGTCGTCGACCAGGGCTTGAGGTTCGATATGCAGCCAGCCGCCTTCGGTGGTGTAAAGCGGGCACGAATCCTTGGCGCCGCCGGCCAGGACGTGCAGCGGCAACTTCGCGCGCCGGCACCGCAAGTCCCAGAGTGCGCTATCGATGGCCGCGAGCGCGAGCGCGGTGATCGCACCCACCGTGGTGGCGTGGGTGTGAAACAGCAGGTCACGCCATATGGCTTCGATGTGTTCGGCATCGCGGCCGATCAGGCGCGGCGCGAGGTGGTCGCGCAGCAGCGCGATGACCGACGACCCACCCGTGCCGATGGTGTAGCTGTAGCCGGTTCCGACCATGCCGTCGCGATCGAAAACGCGAACGATCGGCGTCTCCTGCGACACGAAACTCTGGATCGCATCGGTGCGTTTGACCTTCGGTTTGAGATCGACCAGCACGATCTCGACGCGTTCAATGGTGGCCACTATTGCTCCGGCGTTGTCGGGGTCAGCGAGTCAGGCGCGCGCGAAAGCGATTGGTCGCTGCGACCAGCTCCCGTGCGATGCCGGGTTCGCGGGCCGAGTGTCCAGCGTCAGGGACGATGAGGTATTCGGCCTCCGGCCAGGCGCGATGCAGGTCGTCGGCGGAGACGACCGGGCAGACCGCATCGTAGCGACCCTGGACGATCGTGCACGGCAAGTGCCTGATGCGCGCGAGGTTGTCGAGCAGCGCGTTGTCGGGCAGGAATATGTGATTGACGAAGTAGTGGGCTTCGATGCGCGCAATCGCGAGCGCCACGGCATCGTCGTCGAAATGCGCCACCAGCTCCGGGTCCGGAAGCAGCGTCGAGCACGAGCCCTCGTAGCGGCTCCATGCATGCGCGGCAGGAAGGTGCACGGCCGCATTGGGATGGATGAGTCGCCGGTGGTAGTTGCCAAGCAGGTCGCTGCGCTCGACGTCCGGCAGGAATCCCGCGAAGGCGCGCCACGCTTCGGGGAACAGGAAGCGCATGTCGTAGAGAAACCAGTGTATCTCCTGCGGTCGGCAGAGAAAGATGCCGCGCAGCACCAGTCCCAGCACGCGTTCCGGATGCGCCTCGGCGTAGGCGAGCGCCAACGTCGATCCCCATGAACCGCCGAACACCAGCCACCGGTCGACGGCGAGATGCCCGCGCAGCCGCTCGAGATCCGCGATCAGGTGGGGCGTCGTATTCGCGGTGAGCTCGCCCAGCGGCGTCGACTGCCCGGAACCGCGCTGATCGTAGACGATGATCCGATAGAAACGCGGATCGTAGTATCGGCGGTGATCGGGTGAGCTGCCGCCACCCGGACCGCCGTGCAGGAACACCACGGGTACGCCGCGCGGATTGCCCGACTCCTCCCAATACATCGTGTGCAGCGCGTCGAGCGCAAGGCGTCCCGTGCGCAGGGGCTCGAGCACAGGGTATAGAAACTCGTCGCGCGAGAGCGCCCGCGTCGCGTTATCGCGCCCGAGCGGAATCGACGCCCTCATGGATGATGCCTAGTGCCCGGCGGCGCCCATTCGCGCGGCAATCGTCAGCGCATTCTGCATCGCCTGCGTGTTCGCAATACCGCGTCCGGCGATTTCGTAGGCCGTTCCGTGGGCCGGCGTCGTGATAATTACCGGCAGGCCGCCTTGCACCGTGACTCCGCGCTCGAACCCCATCAGCTTCATCGCGATCTGGCCCTGGTCGTGGTACATGGTCACGATGCCGTCGAAGGCGCCGTTTTTCGCGCGAACAAATATGGTATCCGCCGGATACGGACCGTCGGCGGCGTGGCCCCGCGTCGAGGCCAGCCTGACGCCTGGCCCGATGATGTCGATTTCTTCGCGGCCGAAGTTGCCGTTGTCGCCGTTATGCGGGTTGAGTCCGCAGACGCCGATACGCGGCGTGGCGTTGCCGGCGCGACGCAGCGCATCATGCAGCATGCCGATCGCCTCGGCGACGCCTTCGACCGTGAGCAGTCCCGCGACGTCCTTGAGCGGAACGTGCGACGTGACGCGCGAAGTCCAGAGCTTTTCGAGCACGTTGAATTCGCCGCACACGCCCTGGTGCTTCAGAATGTCGGCGAACCAGCGCAATTCGTCTTCCTGCGTCATGCCTCCCGCGCGCAACGCCGCCTTGTTCAATGGGGCGAAACAGACAGCGTCGACCTTGCCGCGCTGCGCGAGGTCAAGGGCGAGCCGCAATGAATTCAGCATGAACGCGCCGTTGGCAGCGGTGGCTTGCGCCTGCGGAAAGGCACGCGAGTCCCATCCGTCCCATTGCAGGCGTGACACGACTTCGGTCGATCGCGTCATGTCGGACAACGCCTGCGTCGGCAGATCCAAGCCTACGCCTGCGGCGCGCGCACCCGCTTCCAGGCTCGCGCGCTGGGCGATGAGCAGGAAGTGCGCGTCGGGCAGCGACGCTCGATCGGCAAGAACCTTGGCGACGAGTTCCGGGCCAATGCCCGCCGGATCGCCGGCAACGAGTGCGATGGTCGGGGTCATTCCAGTTTGATTCCCGATTCGCGAATGAGCTTGCCGTAGCGATCGTAGTCGGCACGGTTCAACGCGGCAAACTCGGCGATGGTCATCGTACCCGGCTCGCCTGCCATGCCGGTAATGCGCTTCTGGACATCGGGTAGCTTGAGCGTCGCCATGATTTCATCGTGGAGCTTGGTCACGACTGCCGGAGGCGTTCCCGCCGGCGCGAACACGCCGTACCAGGTCGTCATTTCCATCCCGGGAAAACCCGCTTCCGCGAGCGTCGGAACATCGGGCAACTCGGGCGAACGCTTGGGCGAAGTCACCGCAAGGGCGCGCAGCTTCCCACCCTTGATCTGGCCGATCGCGGAAGACGTCGTGTCGAACATGATCTGCGCCTGGCCGCCGAGCAGGTCGGCGTGTGCCTGGCTGCTGCCCTTGTACGGGATGTGCGTCATCTGAACGCCCGCGACTTTCTTGAACGCTTCGCCGGCGAGATGCTGCGTGCTGCCTGCGCCGGACGACGCGTAATTGAAACTGTCCGGCTTGGCTTTCATCTGCGCGACGAGCTCCTTCACGTCCTTGGCTGTCACCGCCGGCCCGACGACGAGTACGTTGGGCACCACCATCACCAGCGCGACCGGAGCCAGGTCCTTCAACGTGTCGAAGTTGAGCTTCATCAGGTTCGGCGCGATCGCCTGGCCGGTCGTGGTCGCGACGAGCAGCGTATAGCCATCCGGCGGCGACTTGGCGGTGAAATCCGCGGCGATCGTATTGGATGCTCCTGGACGGTTATCGACAACGAACGACTGCTTCATCGATTCGCCGAGCTTGTCGCCCAGCATGCGCGCAACGATGTCGGTGCCGCCCCCCGCCGGCGCCCCGACTTCGAGCTTGACCGGCTTGTTCGGATAGCCTTGCGCAGCGACGTGCGGCGCGTTGAGTGCCGCCAGCGCGAACAGCACGAGCGCCGCGTGGCTGCGCACGCATCGTAGATTCATCAGCGACCCCATTCGCCTAGCGCCCCTTCTTGTAAGCAACGACCTTCTGCTTCTGCTCGCCCAGCCCCTTGATGCCCAGCGTGACGACGTCACCGGCCTTCAGGTAGATCGGCTCCGGCTTCATGCCCATGGCGACGCCCGGCGGGGTGCCCGTGGTGATCACGTCGCCCGGCAGCAGCGTCATGTACTTCGACACGTCGGCGACGACTTCGGCCGCCCCGAAGATCATCGTCTTGGTGCTGCCGCGCTGCCGCTTCTCGCCATTGACGTCGAGCCACATGTCGAGATCCTGCACGTTCTTGATCTCGTCGGTAGTGACCAGCCATGGACCGGTCGGGCCAAACGTATCGCAGCCCTTGCCCTTGCTCCATTGCGAACCGCTGAGCTTCAACTGGTAGTGGCGCTCGGAGACGTCATTGATCAGACAATAGCCCGCGACGTATTTGAGCGCATCCTTGACCGAGACATGCTTTGCCGTGCGGCCGATAACGATGCCGAGCTCGACTTCCCAGTCGGTGTGCGTCGAGTCGGGCGGCATCATGATGTTGTCGTTGGGGCCGACCATGGAGGTCGGCGATTTGAAGAACACGATGGGATACTCCGGAATCGGCGAGCCGGTTTCCTTCGCGTGATCGACATAGTTCAGTCCGATCGCGACGAATTTCGACGGCGTCGCGACGCAGGAGCCCAGTCGCGGCTTGCCTTTCACCAGCGGCAGCTTCTTGGTGTCGAGCTTGCGCAGCTTGGCGATCTCGGCGGGCGCCAGCGACGCGCCATTGATGTCCTTGACCTTGCGCGACAGGTCGCGCAGCTTGCCGTCGGCGTCGATCAGTCCGGGCTTTTCTTTTCCGGCGGGGCCGTAGCGTACGAGTTTCATGTGCATCTCCTATCGAGTGAATGTGATCGCTTCAAATCGTCATGCCGCCGTCTACCGAGTAAACGTTGCCGGTCGCAAATGCGGACTCGTCGGAGGCGAGAAACACGACGACCGGCGCGATCTCTTCCGGCTTCGCCAGTCGCCCCATCGGTTGCCTGGCGATGAATAGCTTGCGCGCTTCGACCGGATCCGCGTACGCGTTGATCCGCGCGTCGAGGGACGGCGTGTCCACGGTGCCGGGCGCGATCGCATTGCAGCGAATGCCCTTGGTCACGAAGTCGGCCGCGACGGCCTTGGTCAATCCTATGACGGCGGCTTTGCTCGCGCCGTAAACGAAACGGTTCGGGATGCCCTTGATCGATCCGGCGACCGACGCCATGTTGATGATGCTGGCGCCGCCGTTCTGCAGCATGCCCGGCAGCGCGCACTTGATCATCACGTACATGGCGCGCACATTCAGGTTGAAACTGAAATCCCAGTCCTTGGGACTGCAATCGAGAATAGTGCCGTTATGTACGAAGCCGGCGCAGTTGAACAATATGGACAATGGTGGTGATTCGTCGATCGCCTTCTTGACGGCCACGTCATCGAGCACATCGAGCACTCGGGTGGAGATACCGGTGGTGCCGGCAAAGCCCTCGAGCAACTTGGGATTGACGTCGGTGGCGATCACCTTGGCACCTTCGCGTGCCATCGCCAGCGCGGTCGCGCGGCCAATGCCCTGACCCGCCGCGGTAATCAGCGCGGTCTTACCTGCGAGGCGTTCACCCAAGCCCGTTCTCCCCCTGCTTTTGGACCGCGTAGTGTATCAAGACTTGCCGCGAAGCCGTGAAATTGGTAAAACCACTTGACCACTTGTCCGTATTTTGATTAGCTAGCGCGTTTGCACAAAAGCCGACGGCGGTGCTGTCCCACCGGCGAGCGCGCCATAGGGACCCATGCCGATCCAGAGCATCGAGCCACGCCGGCTGTACCGCCAGATCGCGGACCAGATACGCACGCTGGTCCGTTCCGGCGAGTTCCCGGCCGGATCGCGCTTACCCCCGGAACGTGACCTTGCGCGGCAGCTCGGTGTGTCGCGGCCGTCGGTGCGCGAAGCGCTGATCGCGCTGGAAGTCGAAGGACTCGTCGACGTTCGGATCGGTTCCGGGATCTATGTGCTCAACGGGAGCCACGCCAACAGCGGTGACGGCGAAGTCGAAGCTACAGCGGGGCCGTTCGAGCTGTTGCGCGCGCGCTGGTTGATCGAAGGTGAATGTGCTGCGCTGGCGGCGAAGTCCGCCAAGAAGCCACAAGTCGCCGCGATCGAGGAGGCGCTGGCGATGATGCAGGACGATCACCATGTGGGCAAGCCGCCACTCGCCGCAGATCGACTGTTTCATTTGCGCATCGCCGAAGCGACCGGCAATGGCGCACTGGTGCAAGTGGTCAGGATGCTATGGGAGGAGCGCTCGGGCCCGCTGTACAAGCAACTCGAACATCATTACGACTCGCCGGATCTGTGGGAAGCTGCGCTGGCCGAGCATCGCGCGGTATTCAAGGCGATCGCCGCGCACGATCAGTCCGGCGCGCGTACTGCAATGCAACGGCACCTGAACCATGCGCACAAGCGCTTCAGCACCGGCTGGGACGCGATTCAATAGGAGGGACGGACCATGATGACCTGCCGCATTCACGCCAAGGAAGACCTGCGCATCGAGACCGCCGACGAACCCGCAGTCGCGCCGGGCCAGGTGTTGATCCGGCTCGGCGCGGGCGGCATCTGCGGGTCCGACCTGCACTACTATTTCGAAGGCCGCAACGGCAGCTTCATCGTGCGCGAGCCGCTGATACCCGGCCATGAAGCCTCGGGCGTGGTGGCGCGGATCGGCGCCGGCGTGACCCGCGTCAAGGTTGGCGACAAGATCGCGGTGAGTCCGTCGCACGCGTGCGGCCATTGCGACTATTGCCGCGAAGGCCGCGAGCACCTGTGCCGCAACATGCGCTTCCTGGGGAGCGCCAGCCTGTATCCGCACGTGCAGGGCATGTTCAGCGAATACTTCGTGATGGCCGAGCGCCAGTGCTACCCGGTGACGGGCAATGTGAGTCTGGGTGAAATTGCTTTTGCCGAGCCGCTTGCAGTCGGCCTCCACGCGGTCAACCGCGCCGGCGACCTGCTCGGCAAGAACGTTCTGGTCACCGGAGGCGGGACGATCGGCTGCCTGACCGTCATCGCCGCGCGGCTTGCCGGAGCGACGTCGGTCACCGTGTCCGACGTGCTGGACCGGCCGCTCGCGACGGCGCGCGCCGTGGGTGCGGCGCGAACCATCCGGGGCGACAAGGAAGCCGATGCACTCGCGTCACCGCAATTCGACGTGGCGTTCGAGGCCTCGGGCAGTTTCGCTGCGCTCAAGGCGTGCGTGGCTGCCGCCAAGCGCGGCGGCACGGTCGTGCAGATCGGGACCTTGCCGCACGAGCCACTGCCGTTCGTCGTCAACGAAATCATGAGCAAGGAACTCGACCTCAAGGGCGCGTTCCGCTGGGGCATCGAATTCGACTGGGCGGTCGAATACATCGCGTCGGGCCGCGTCGACGTCAAGCCGCTGCTTTCCGGCCAATTTCCGCTCAAGGACGCGGTCAAGGCATTCGAGCTTGCAAAAGACAAGACCCAAAGTACCAAGGTGCAACTGATCGCGGCGTGAATGCAGTGAAAAGCGTGAGTGAAAAAAGTGAAGGCGTGAATGATATGAAGGCAGTGAAGGAGTGAATGGGTGAATGAGGGAAAGCGTCAAGATAGGGTGAGTTTTTCACTCCTTCACTCTTTCACTTCTTCACAGATTTTACCCTTCACGGATTTTCAACAATAGGAGGAACACCATGCGTTGGATTGGAAAACTGGCCCTGATCATCGGGGTGATGTGCATCGCGACGGGCAGCGTTTTCGCACAGCAGAAACTGAAGTGGGCGCACGTGTACGAAGTGAGCGAGCCGTACCATACCGAATCGGTGTGGGCGGCGGCTGAAATCAAGAAACGCACCAACGGAAAATTCGATATCGAAGTGTTTCCGGCGAGCACGCTCGGCAAGGAAACCGACATCAACCAGGGCATGACGCTTGGCACGGTCGACATGATCATCAGCGGCCCGTCGTTCGCGGCGCGCAGCTATCCGCGGCTCGGCATCGCCTACTACCCGTTCATCTTCCGCGACGGCGATCACCTGATCGCGTACTCCAAGAGCCCGGTGTTCAAGGAAATGGTCGACGGTTACCGCGAGAAGACCGGTATCCAGATCACTGCCTACACGTACTACGGTGCGCGCCACACGACGGCGCAGAAGGCGTTCACGGATTGCGCCGGGATGAAGGGCCTGAAGATCCGCGTGCCCGACGTGCCCGTCTACCTGGCGACACCGAAGGCCTGCGGCGCGAACCCGACGCCGATCGCCTTCGCCGAGGTCTACCTCGCGTTGCAAAACGGCACGGTCGACGCGCAGGAAAACCCGCTGACGACGATCGAGGCCAAGAAGTTCTACGAAGTGCAGAAGGCGATCATGATGACCGGCCACATCGTGGACGGGCTCACCACGCAGGTCGCGCCGCACGTGTGGAACAAGCTGACGCCCGAGGAAAAGGCGATCTTCACCGAAGTCACGCTGGAAGCCGCCGCGCGCGCGACCGCCAAGATCAAGGCGCGCGAAGCCGAGCTCACCGACGAGTTCAAGAAGAAGGGCCTGCAGATCGTGGTGGTGGACCGCAAGAGCTTCTCGGACGCCGTGCTGAAGAACACGCCGCTCGAGTCGATGGGCTTCGACAAGAAGGACTACGACCGCATCGTCGCGATCAAGTGACGCAGTTGTCCGAGAGCAAGAGGCGAAGCCTCGTGGCGATCGGAGACAACTGCGTCATCCCCGCGCAAGCGGGGATCCAGTTGCCGACGTGTTGAATGCTTGCGACGTTTCTGGAATGCGTCATCCCCGCGAAAGCGGGGATCCAGTGTCTTCTGGCGTGAACCAAGGACACCGGGTCCCCGCCTGTGCGAGGACGACGATCTCTTCATGCAGGCGGATGAACGGCGGCTTTCCATGAACGATCCCCAAGGCAGCGCACCCAAGGCGGCAAAGGTTCTCGACGAAGAGGGCCATTTTCACGTCGAGGATGCGCCGATCGACCTCAGTGAGTACCTCATCGAAGACTGGGCGTCGCTGGCGTTCTTCTGGCTGCTCGGCCTCAACGTGTTCTACCAGTTCTTCACACGGTATGTCTTGAACGACTCCGCGGCGTGGACCGAGGAGATCGCGCGCTATCTGCTGATCTGCACGGTGTTCATGGGCGTCGCTGCAGCCGTGCGGCGGACCCGGCATATCCACGTGGACTTCCTGTACCGGCTCATCCCCGCGCCGGCGGGTCGCGCATTGTCCACACTGGTCGACCTCGGGCGGATCGCGTTCTTCGCGATCGCCGTTGGCCTCACCATCCAGATGATGCTGCGGATGAGCTCGCTCAAGATGACCATCATCGACCTGCCGATGAACCTGATCTACGGCGTTTGCACGATCGGCTTCGCCGCCGCGGCGTTCCGCTCGGTGCAGGTCGCGATCGAGAACTGGCGGCGCGGCTTCAGCCTGCTCGAACGACCCGAGCATGCAATCGAGGAGCACATCGAATGAGCGCCGCGACTGCGGGGGGCATGCTGAGCGCCGCCGGGCCGTCCCAAGGCGCTCGCCCCCCCTTGGGGGGAGGTCGCGAAGCGACTTCGGGGGGGGCATCATGACCGGCGCGCTGCTCGGTTCTTTCCTCGCGTTGATGATCACCGGCATTCCGGTGGCCATCGCCATGGCGGGTTCCGCCCTGATCTACATCTGGGTGTCGGGCAGCACGCCGCCGATGGTCGTAGTGCATCGGATGATCAGCGGCCTCGACAGCTTTCCGCTGCTCGCCGTACCTTTTTTCATCCTGGCCGGCAACCTCATGAACAACGCCGGCATCACCAACCGCATCTACAACTTTGCGCTGGCGCTCGTCGGCTGGATGAAGGGCGGCCTCGGCCACGTCAACATCATCGGCTCGGTGATCTTCGCTGGCATGTCGGGGACCGCCATCGCCGACGCGGCCGGACTCGGTACGATCGAGATCAAGGCGATGCGCGACCACGGCTACTCGAAGGAGTTTTCCGTGGGCGTCACCGCGGCCTCCGCGACGCTGGGGCCGATCATCCCACCGTCCCTGCCGTTCGTGATCTACGGGATGGTGGCGAACGTCTCGATCGGCCAGCTGTTCCTTGCCGGCATCCTGCCCGGCCTGGTGATGACGATTCTGATGATGCTGACCGTCGCCTACTACGCGCACAAGAATAACTGGGGCGCCGACATCAAGTTCGTGTGGAGCAGGGTGGGCAAGGCCACGCTCGAGCTTTGCATCGTCATCGCCTTCCCGCTGGTGATCTGGGCTGGCGTCATCGCCGGAGGTAACCCCCCTGCTGTCACCGCGGTGGCGATGGTGATCCTGTTCGCCGCCGACTGGAAATGGAAGTTCGAGGCGGTGCTGCCGATCATGACGCCCGTGCTCCTGATCGGCGGTATGACGACGGGGATATTCACGCCGACCGAGGGTGCGGTGGCCGCGTCGATCTGGGCGCTCTTCCTTGGCCTTTTCTGGTACCGGACGCTGACCCCCAAGATGCTCGTCAAAGTGTCCATGGAGACGATCGAGACCACGGCGACGGTGCTTTTCATTGTCGCCGCGGCGTCGATCTTCGGCTGGCTTTTGACCGCAACGCGCGTCACCGACATGGTCACCGCGTGGGTGCTGGGGTTCACGCACACGCCGTGGGTGTTCCTGCTCCTCGTCAACGCTCTGTTTCTGTTCGTCGGCTGCTTCCTGGAGCCGACGGCGGCCATTCTGATCGCGGTGCCGGTGCTCATGCCCGTGGTCACGCAACTTGGGATCGATCCGGTGCATTTCGGCCTCATCGTCGTGCTGAACCTGATGATCGGGCTGCTGCATCCACCGATGGGCATTGTCCTGTTCGTGCTCGCGCGAGTGGCGCAAATGTCGCTCGAACGCACGACGATGGCCATCCTGCCGTGGCTCGTGCCGTTGCTGGCTAGCCTCATCCTGATCACCTACGTCCCGGCCATCTCGCTATGGCTGCCCACGCTCCTCTACCGGTAAATGGCGAGCGTCGTTCCATCGAAGGAGTCAAATCATGCTGACCAAGACGTCCCTCACCATCCGCTTGCACGCCAACGACGACGTCGTCATCGCCCGGCAGCAGCTCGTTACCGGGACGACCCTCATCGACGAAAAAGTGCCTGTCTCCGGCCTGATCCCTCCGGGGCACAAGGTCGCGACACGAGATATTGCAGTGGGCGAGCCGGTGAAGCGCTACAACCAGATCATCGGCTTTGCGAAGCGGCCGATCGCGGCGGGCGAGCACGTTCATCTCCACAATCTGGCGATGGGCGAATTCAGCCGCGACTACGCGTTCGGCGCGGATGCCAAGCCGACGCAATACGTCGACGCTCCCGCCACCTTCCAGGGCATCGTGCGGAAGGAAGGTCCCAACAAGGGTCGCGTCGCCACGCGCAACTACATCGGCATCCTGTCGACGGTGAACTGTTCAGCGACGGTCGCGCACGGCATCGCCGACGCATTCAAGGGCGATGCGCTGGCATCGTTTCCGAATGTCGACGGTGTCGTTGCGCTCACGCACGGCAGCGGCTGCGGCATGGACGTGCAGGGCGAGAGCATGCAAGTCCTTCGACGCACGCTCGGCGGCTACGCGCGGCATCCCAACTTCGCCGGCGTGCTCATCGTCGGTCTCGGCTGCGAAGCCAACCAGATCAATGCGCTGCTCGGGGCGGAACAGCTTGAAGAGAGCACGCTGCTGCGCACGTTCAGCATCCAGGACACGGGAGGCACCGGCAAGTCGATCGCAGCAGGGATTGCGATGGTCAAGGACATGTTGCCGCAGGCGAACAAGGTGCACCGCGAGGCGGTGCCGGCGAGCCATCTGGTGCTGGGCCTGCAGTGCGGAGGTTCCGACGGCTACTCGGGCATTACCGCCAATCCGGCGCTGGGCGCGGCAGTCGACCTGCTGGTACGCCACGGCGGCACGGCCATCCTCTCGGAAACTCCCGAGATCTACGGTGCCGAGCATCTGCTCACGCGACGCGCGGTGTCGCGCGATGTCGGTGAAAAGCTCATTTCCCGCATCAAGTGGTGGGAGGAATACACCACGCGCAACAAGGGCGAAATGAACAACAACCCTTCACCCGGCAACAAGGCGGGCGGTCTGACCACGATTCTCGAAAAATCGCTGGGGGCAGTCGCCAAAGGTGGCACCACCAATCTCGTTGCCGTTTACGAATATGCGGAGCCAGTCACCGCGAAGGGCTTCGTCTACATGGACACGCCGGGCTACGACCCGGTGTCCGCGACGGGGCAGGTCGCGGGCGGTGCCAACATGATCTGCTTCACCACTGGCCGCGGTTCGGCCTACGGTTGCGCACCGTCGCCCTCGCTGAAATTGTCGACCAATACGGCGCTGTGGAATCGACAGGAAGAAGACATCGACATCAATTGCGGCGAGATCGTCGATGGCACGGCGAGCGTCGAGCAAATGGGTGAGCGCTTCTTCCAGATGATTCTCGACACGGCGTCCGGTGCGAAGAGCAAGAGTGAGCGCCACGGCTACGGCCAGAACGAATTCGTACCCTGGTATCTGGGGGCGGTGATGTAAGCGGTACGTCGATTGACAGCACCGGGCCTTGCCCGTACGCTGGCACGGACCGTCGGCCATAGAGCCACAGAGCTACGCATTCAGGGGTCCGCAGTTCATTCCGCAACAGGAGGAGTTCCATGAAGAAGTTGTTTACCGGCATCGTTGCCGGTTGCGCGTTGGTGTTCGCCGGGCAGGTACTGGCGCAGGAAGTACTTACCGTATGGTGGGTAAGGGGCTTCTATAAATCCGAGGACGACGCGCTGTTCGCGGCGATCAAGAAGTTCGAGGACAAGACCAAGGTCAAGGTCGACTTGTCGCAGTACCCGGTGCAGGACATGATTCCGAAGACGGTGGCCGCGCTCGACGCCGGCACGCCGCCGGATGTCGCGTATGCCGATGTGTACGACTTCCAGGTGACTGGCAAGTGGGCCTTTGACGGCAAGCTCGAGGACATCTCGGACATCATCACGCCGCAGAAGGACCGCTTCCTCAAGAATACGATCGAGACGACCTATCTGTACAACGACAAGACCAAGAAGAAGGCCTACTACGCGTTCCCGATCAAGCAGCAGACCATGCACATCCAGTACTGGAAGGACATGCTGGGCGAGGCGGGCTTCAAGGAATCCGACATCCCGGCGGGATGGAAGGCGTATTGGGACTTCTGGTGCGACAAGGTGCAGCCCGCACATCGGACCAAGACGGGCAAGCGCACCTACGCGGTCGGCCAGCCGATGGGAGTGGATTCCAGCGATTCGTTCTATTCGTTCCTGACCTACGTCGACGCATACAACGTCAAGCTGGTGGACGACAACGGTAAACTGTTGGTCGACGATCCCAAGGTCAAGGCAGGGCTGGTTGCCGCGCTCAAGGACTACACCAGCATCCGCACCCGCGGCTGCACGCCGCCGTCGTCGACGAGCTGGAAGGATCCCGACAACAACGTGGCCTTCCACAACAAGACGATCCTGATGACGCATAACGCGACGATTTCGATCGCCGCCCAGCACCTCGATAATTCGAAGAACGAGACGCTCACTGCTGAGCAGCGTGCGCAAGGGAAGAAGAACTACGACGAGTTGATTGCGACTGCCGGTTTTCCGAACAAGCCCGACGGTTCGAAGATGATCTACCGGGCGGCCGTCAAGACCGGCGTGATCTTCGAGGCCTCGAAGAACAAGAAGCGGGCGAAGGAGTTCGTGGCCTTCCTGCTGCAGGAAGAGAATCTGCAGCCTTATGTCGAAGGCTCGCTCGGACGCTGGTTCCCCGTGACCAAGGCGGGCACGCAGAGTGCGTTCTGGCAGGCCGATCCGCATCGCAAGGCGGTGTACAACCAGTTCGGTGCGGGCACCACGCCGTTCGAGTTCACCAAGAACTACAAGTTCACGGTCCTGAACAACGAGAACGTGTGGGCCAAGGCGATGAGCCGTGTGGTGAACGACAATTGGACGCCGGAAAAGGCCACCGACGAAATGATTGCGCGGATCAAGCAGGTCGCGGGCTGAACACGGCCGCGGGTTGTTGACGAAAAAGGCGGGCGGCCTCGTATCTGCGAGTGACGCCCGCCGTTCCGCCTGAACCGAGGAAGCCACTTACATGGCCAGCATTGCCCTTCCCGAAGCGCAGCGGGTGCCATCCGGACCCGCCAAGAAGGGACTCTCCCCGTGGCAGAAATGGGGCATGATCCTCATTGCGCCTTACGTCGTCGTATTCCTTGTGTTCGTTGTTTATCCCGTTGGCTACGGTCTGTGGCTGGCGCGGCATCCCGAAAGTTACGTCGCCCTTGTCGACGACCCGATCTTCGCGCGGTCGGTGGTCAACACGCTGTTCTTCCTGATCGTCGGCATCAACCTGAAGATGATGGTCGCGTTGTTTCTGTCGGGCTTTTTCGTGCAGGCGCGGACCTGGATCAAGTGGCTGTCGCTGGTGTTCATTCTGCCGTGGGCGTTGCCGTCGATTCCGACCATCCTGTCGATCCGGTTCATGCTCAACCCGGAGTGGGGGATCGTCAATTCGGTGATCTTCCGCTTCACTGGGTTGGACGGGCCGAACTGGCTCAACGATCCGTATATCGCGCTGACGATGGCGATCCTGGTGCACATCTGGAAATCGCTGCCGTTCTGGACGCTCATCCTGATCGCCGGGCGGTTGGCGATTCCGAAGGAAATGTACGAAGCTGCATCGGTGGACGGTGCGACCAACTGGCAGAAATTCAAGTTCATCACGTGGCCGTCGATGCGCACGCTCTATCTCACGTCGAGCATCCTGTCGATGATCTGGACACTGGGCGACTTCAACAGCGTGTATCTGCTGACCGGGGGTGGTCCGGCTGACCTCACGCACGTGCTGGCTACGCTGGGCATTCGCTATCTGCGCCTTGATCAGGTCGACCTGTCGATGGCGTCGATCGTGTGCGCCATGCCACTGGTGTTGCCGCTGGTGTATTTCATGATGAAGCGTCTTTCCAAATGATCCCCCCGAAGCTCACTGCGTTCGCCTCCCCCCGGGGGGCACACGCCTCCCTTGGGGCGGCCCTGCGGGAGGCGTTCGCCTTCGCCAGGACGACGCGATGAAGTGGAAGGACGTCACTACGGAAGCTAAGCTGCTGCTGGTCGGCATTCCGGTGCTGATCTGGACGCTGCTGCCGGTCTATCACATGGTCCTGTTCGCGATTTCGCCCAAGGACTCCGCGTTTGCCGGCCATCTGTGGCCGGATAATCCGACGCTGCGCAATTTCTCGATCGTATTCAGCGAGCAGCACCACTACCTGAACCATTTCTGGTTGCAACTCTGGAACTCGCTGCTGATCGCGGTCACCGTCGGCCTGCTGACGCTGCTCGTCGCAACATTTGCCGCATTCGCGATCAGCCGCCTCAAGGTCAAGGGCGGCAGGACGATCATGAATCTGGCGCTGTTCACCTACTTCATTCCGGCGGCGTTTCTCGCGGTGCCGATGTACAAGACGATGGGCACCTACGGCCTGCTCAACAACCAGTGGGCGCTGATCCTCGCCATGGTGACCATCGCTTCGCCGTACTCGATCTGGGTGCTCAAGCAGGCCTCCGACAAGCTTCCCTATGAACTCGACGAAGCCGCGAAGATGGACGGCGCGTCGCCGCTGCAGCTGTTCCGGCTGGTCTACGTGCCGCTGATGATGCCGTCGCTGGTCGCCATCGGCACCTATTCGTTGCTGCTGGCGTGGAACGAGTATCTGTATGCGTTCCTGCTGTTGTCGAACGACAAGCAGATCACGCTCGGCGTCGCGCTGGGCAATTTTCTGGCCGCGGACGATTCGCCATGGGAACTGCTGATGACGGTCGGCGTGATTTACGCCTTGCCGCCCGCGGCCATCTACTACACCTTCAAGCGCTACATGGTGGGCGGCCTCACCGCGGGCGCGGTAAAAAGCTGATTCGCACGACGTTCCTTCCTGACCACTTTACCGGGCATCGACCATGGCATCCGTATCGTTCAAAGACATCGAAAAGAATTTTGGCAGCACCAAGGTCATCCACGGCATCGGCTTCGACATCAAGGATGGCGAGTTCATGGTGCTGGTGGGACCGTCGGGCTGCGGCAAGTCGACGCTGCTGCGCATGCTGGCCGGACTCGAGGAAATCACCGCCGGCACCATTGCCATCGACAGCAAGATCGTGAACGACGTCGAATCCAAGGACCGCGACATCGCGATGGTGTTCCAGAGCTACGCGTTGTACCCGCACATGACGGTGGCCGACAACATGGCGTTCAGCCTGAAGCTGCGCAAGGCCGAGGCCTCAGTGATTCAGGAGCGGGTGTCGCGGGCGGCGAAGATCCTCAACCTCGAGCCGTATCTCGCGCGTTTTCCCCGGGAGTTGTCGGGCGGACAGCGGCAGCGGGTGGCGATGGGACGCGCGATCGTGCGTGATCCCAAGGTGTTCCTGTTCGACGAACCCCTGTCGAACCTCGACGCCAAGCTGCGCGTGGCAATGCGCGCCGAGATCAAGTCGCTGCACCAGCGGCTCAAGACGACGACGGTGTACGTCACCCACGACCAGGTCGAGGCGATGACCATGGCCGACCGCATCGTGGTGATGCACGATGGGCGCATCGAGCAGATCGGCACGCCGCTTGCGCTCTACGATCGGCCCGACAATTTGTTCGTCGCCCAGTTCATCGGCTCGCCGTCGATGAACATCGTCAATGGGACGCTGCGGCGCGCGAATGGCAGTGCGCACGTGGAATCGGCCGGAGGTCTTCGTTGGCCGCTGGGTCAAAGTGCAGGCGCTGACGGCCAGGCGGTGGCCTATGGCATTCGTCCGGAGCATCTGTCGATCGCGGGTAGTGGCGCCACAGGTACGGTCGCGGCAGAGGTGACCGTGGTCGAACCTACCGGTGCCGAAACCGAATTACTGCTTCAGGCCGGCGAAGCGCCGATCGTACTGGTCTCGCATGGGCGACCGAGCGTGAACCCGGGCGACCGGATCGGGCTCTCGGTGGATCTGTCCATGGTGCACATCTTCGATCAGAAATCCGGAGCCCGGCTTACGGCATGAAGAGGCAATCACCGAAGAGCAAGAAACGCACGCTTCGCTCGGCGGTCTGGTTCGGGCGCCACGACCGCGACGCACTGGTCCATCGCTCATGGATGAAAAACCAGGGCTTCCCGCACGATCTGTTCGACGGGCGCCCGGTGATCGGCATCTGCAATACGTGGTCCGAGGTGACGCCGTGCAACGCGCACTTTCGTGAGCTCGCGGAGCACGTCAAGGCCGGCGTGCTCGAGGCCGGCGGCTTTCCCCTCGAGTTCCCGGTGATGAGCCTGGGCGAGCCCGTGATGCGGCCGACGACGATGCTGTTTCGCAATCAGGTCGCGATGGACGTCGAGGAATCGATCCGCGCCAACCCGTTCGACGGCGTCGTGCTGATGATGGGTTGCGACAAGACGACCCCGGCGCTGCTGATGGGTGCCGCGTCGTGCGACCTGCCGACCATCGGCGTTTCCGGCGGTCCCATGCTCAACGGCAAGTTCCGCGGCGAGGACATCGGCTCGGGCACGCACGTGTGGAAGTTCACCGAAATGATGAAGCGCGGCGAGATGAATGAAGCCGACATGGTCGAAGCGGAATCGTGCATGTCGCGCTCGGCTGGCCACTGCATGACCATGGGCACGGCATCGACCATGGCGTCGATGGTGGAAGCACTCGGCATCGGCTTGCCGACCAACGCGGCGATTCCCGCCGTCGATTCGCGCCGCAAGGTTCTGGCGCGCATGGTCGGACGACGCATCGTCGAGATGGTCCACGAGGACCTGAAGATGTCGAAGATCCTCACCAAGGACGCGTTCGAGAACGCGATCATGGTCAACGGCGCGATCGGCGGCTCGACCAATGCCGTCGTGCACCTGCTCGCGATCGCCGGGCGCATGGGCATCAAGCTGTCGCTCGACGATTGGGATCGACTTGGCCAGGACATGCCGTGCCTGGTCAACCTGATGCCTTCAGGCAAATACCTGATGGAGGATTTCTACTACGCGGGCGGCTTGCCGGTCGTGATCCGCGAAATCGGCAAGCACATCCACAAAAAGGCGCTCACGGTCAACGGCAGAACGCTGTGGGACAACGCCAAGGATGCCGTGAATTACAACGAAGCGGTGATCACGCCGATCAGGAAACCGTTCAAGCCTCAGGGAGGCATTGCCGTGCTGCGCGGAAATCTTGCGCCCAAGGGCGCGGTGATCAAGCCCTCGGCGGCAACACCGAAGCTGCTGAAGCACAAGGGACATGCGGTCGTGTTCGAGAACATCGAGGACCTGCATACGCGCATCGACGATCCCAGGTTGCAAGTCGATGCGAGCAGCATTCTCGTGCTCAAGAATTGCGGACCGAAGGGCTACCCCGGTTTTCCGGAAGTCGGCAATTTCGCACTGCCCGCCAAGCTGCTGAAAAAGGGCATCACGGACATGATTCGCATCTCGGACGCGCGCATGTCGGGCACCGCGTACGGCACCGTCGTGCTGCACACCGCCCCCGAGGCGGCGGCCGGTGGGCCGCTGGCGTTGGTCCAGAACGGCGATCTGATTGAGCTCGACGTCGCCAAGCGCAAGTTGCACCTGCACATTTCCGACGCCGAGCTGGCCCGCCGCCGCAAGCAATGGAAGGCGCCGCCGCCGCATGCCACCCGTGGCTGGGTCAAACTCTATTGCGAGACCGTGATGCAGGCCGACGAAGGCGTCGATCTGGACTTCCTGGTCGGCAAGTCGGGTGCTACGCCGGGCAAGGTCAGTCACTGACGCCGCGCGGGCGTCGGCAGAGCACACGTGAAGTCGGTGATCTACCGATGACACCGGTAAAGGGCGTATGGGCCGCACTGATGGCGGCGGCACTTTTCGGTGCCAGCACTCCTATCGCCAAAACACTGCTTGGCGACATTCCACCCGTCCTGCTTGCAGGGTTGTTCTATGCCGGGTCGGGCCTTGGCCTGGCAATGGTCATCACTGTTCGATCCTGGATCTCGGGTGGCGACGAGCGTACCTGGGTGTTGCCCGAAAGAAGCGAACTGAAATGGCTTGCCGGGTCGATTGTATTTGGGGGAATTGCCGGCCCGATATTGCTGCTGCTCGGTCTGCAATCGACCGCGGCGTCGGTGAGCGCGCTACTGTTGAATCTCGAATCTGTGTTTACCGCCTTGCTGGCGTGGATGGTATTTCGCGAGAATTTCGACCGGCGCATTGCCGTTGGGATGCTGTTGATCGTAGCGGGTGGTTTGGCCTTGGCGTGGACGCCGGGCGATATGCGACTTTCAACGGGGTCGCTTCTGGTTGTAGCCGCGTGCTTTTGCTGGGGCGTGGACAACAACCTGACGCGAAAGGTCGCTGCCAATGATGCAATGACCATTGCCAGCGTCAAGGGGCTGGTATCCGGCGTCGTGAATATCGGGATCGCGTTCGCGATGGGCGCGCACTTACCTTCCTGGTCGGAGGTCACTTTCGCTGCCGTGGTGGGTTTTGCGGGTTATGGACTCAGCCTTACGCTGTTCGTGATCGCCCTGCGCGAACTCGGCACAGCACGAACCGGCGCGTACTTCTCAGTGGCGCCATTTTTCGGCGCCGTGCTCGCGCTCGTCCTGCAGCACGATCCGGTTACGGTAGAACTCGCTGCGTCAGCCTTGCTCATGGCTACAGGTGTTTGGCTTCACGTCACCGAACGCCACCTGCACGATCACGTGCACGTCGCCATGAGCCACACGCATCCGCATACCCATGATGAACACCACAAGCACCCGCATGGCGCGGACTGGAATGGCACGGAACCGCACACGCATGTGCATGAGCATCAGCCGCTACAGCATGCGCACGCCCACTATCCGGACATTCACCATCGGCATGAACACTGACAATTCCGCTACCGGTGTGAGTTCGCACGCGCTACCACCAACAGGTTACGAAGACAGTGGGTTCAAGAGAAATCCCGCACCTGGCCAACGACATCGGCTGAGATCCTGGTCTCGCTGCCCGCCTCGTTGGTTGAGCCGGTCTTGTCGCGCGCGGTCGCGTTGGCCAGCGTAGCCGCCTGAAGCAGCCGGGTCCGGGCGTACCAGCCGCCAACCCAGTCATCGTCCAAAGTCAGACGGGGCGTCTGCGGCCCGGCCGCCGCGGTGTCGCCACCTGGTCTGGACTTGAACCAGCGGCCAAGGCTGAAGATCGAACGTTGCTTGGTCGGAGCAGGCTGCACGGCCGGGGCTTTGGGCGGAAGTGCAAACAAGGCATCGGCCGTCATGGTCGAGAGCAGGTCAGGCAGGACGAATTCGCGTTTCATATTCCGTTCCTTTCATTGCTTGGGGCGATTATGGTGCATCGCACAATGACAAGATGGAGAAGGGAGACGCAAATGTCCAATCACCAGTGCTGATAAGGCTCATAGCGGGGACGGATCGTAGCTAACCGATTGCTGCATTGCACAAATTATGCTATAGTCCTACCATGTTCATGCATGATCGAGGTCGATGGAGTTCAATCGTCTGAAAAGCTTCGCAGCGGTCGCGGAAGCCGGGCACCTGACCCGGGCCGCGGAAAAGCTGCACATCAGCCAGCCCGCACTTTCGGCGCAAATCAAGGCTCTGGAGGACGAACTCGACCTCCCGTTGTTCGAGCGCACCCCTGCCGGAATGACGCTGACACCGGCCGGCCGGCGCCTGCTGACCGAGGCCGAGAAGGTCCTTGCGGCCGCCCAGGTGTTGCAGGCGGAGGCGCGTTCGCTCAAGGGCGAAATCGGTGGCAAGGCCACACTGGGTTCGCTGTCCGACCCGGAGTTCATTCGCCTGGGCGACTTCATGACCTCTGCCGTCGCGCGCTATCCGCTGCTCGACATCGAGTTCAAGCACGAAATCACCGGCTTGGCGTTCGAGCACGTCCGCGAAGGAACGCTGGACGGGAGCTTCTACTACGGCGATATGCATGGTCCCCAGGTGGCCGGCAAGGCCCTGCGCGAGATCGGCTATCGTGTGGCGGCGCCAGCTGCCTGGCGCGACCGCATCGAGGCGGCGGGTTGGGCCGAAATTGCCGCAGAACCATGGATCCTGCCGCCGGAGGTGAGCACTCACCACCGGCTCGCCCAAACACTGTTTCGCACGCACGGCGCCCACCCGACAAAGTTGATCGGCGCGGATCATGAGTCGGTCGTGAGTTCGCTGGTTGCTTCCGGCCTCGGTGTGGCGTTGATCCGCGAGGACCTGGCGCTGCGCAGGGAAGCGGCAGGCGAGATCTGCATCTGGCGCGACGCACGCGTGGCCACGACGCTGTGGTTCATCCATCTGCAATCGCGCGAGCAGGATCCTGTCGTTCGCGCGCTCTTGGATGTACTCGACGATGTGTGGACGCCGCAGGCCGCCATCGCGGCGCGGCCGCAGGGCGCCAGCGCTACAGCGAACGAGCCGGCGCAAGCCACCTGAGTTCGCCTGAAAATTGCTGGCGGGCGCGACCGCAATAACTCTACAATGCGGTGCGAACCGGCCTGTAGAAGTCGGCCCGAAGTTGGCCCGCAGTGGGCTTGGTCACCGACCCGGTCGCGACCGCGTGCGGTCAAGCTCCCAGCTTAAGAAAGGTGATGCGTTGGCAAAACCGAACTTCCAGTTCCAGAAGCGGCAAAAAGAACTCGAGAAAAAGAAAAAGCAGGAGGAAAAGCGACTGCGCAAACAGGAACGACATGCGGTGCCCGCCGCGGATCCGCTGGCACCTCCCGTCGCCGGTGAGGTTCCGCCGGAGTAACAGCCTCATCCACCCCGCAGTACATGTCGCCGGTCTTCGATTTTCTACGCCCGGATTTACCGGCGGGCCTGCCGTGCGTCGTCATGCCGATCGTGGCTGCGACCAACGCAACGCTGCGCGGCTACGGTTCCCTGGTCGACGATCCGCGGGATTGCCCGGTAGAAATTGTGCGCTGGCCCGCGTCCGGCACACGTCCGGTCGATGAAGACACCGGCAATCAGGGCGGCACGACCGAAGGCGTCTTCATTGCCGAATGGCAGGGCGACGTCCTGTTCGGACGCAACGACGCCGTCGGCGGTCACTACATCCTGGCGTATGCGGTCGATCCGGCCGCCGCGGACCGCACGCACGCGCGCGATCCTGCACGCATCCTGCTCTGGCATGCGAACTACCACCCGGACGGAGGCCAACTGTTTTTCCCGCTCGACGCGGCGCCATTCCTGGTGCCGCTGGCACTGCCCCGCGACGACATCAAACCGGAAAACTTCGTCTGCTTCCGCTTCGACGGTCGCCAGGGACTCTACATCCATCCGAGCGTCTGGCACGAGGGCGTGTTCAGCGTGCGCGGCAGGCAGCGCTTCTTCGACAAGCAGGGCGCGGTGCACGCGCGTGTGTCGGTCGATTTTGCGCGCGAGTTCGGCTGCCTGATCGAGGCTGCCATCACCTGAGTTCGAAGCTGCGCGAATCGCTGCGGTGATCGGCTGCGGTTCCGACCGATCGCAGACGCTTTCAGTCCGGGGCCGCCCGACGTTTCGGTTTTGCCAGCTGCGGACGGTCGCAGCGGAGGAACCGGCCGCGCCCCCGTGCAACTGTTGGTTCGGGGCGCCGCCAGACCACTTCGCCACGGGAGATCGTGATCTCCGGCCAGGCGTTGAGCGAGCGCCCTTCATAGGGTGTGTAGTCGACGTTGTGGTGAAGCATGGCGTTGCTGAGCTGCACGTCGAGCTTGTCGTTCCAGATGACGAGATCCGCATCGCCGCCGACCGCGATCGTTCCCTTGCGCGGATAGAGGCCATAGAGCCGCGAGGCGTTGGTGGAAGTCAGCGCGACAAAAGTGTTGATGTCGATACGGCCCGTCATCACGCCCTCGGAGAAAAGGAGCGGCAACCGGGTCTCGATGCCAGGTATGCCGTTCGGAACGCGATTGAACGGGGCGTTCGCGCCCGCAACGCCCTTTCCGTCTGGCCCGCCGAAGCGGAACGGCGCATGGTCGGACGAGAAGACCTGAAATACCCCATTGTCGAGCCCATCCCATATCGCCTGCTGGTTGGCTTTGTCACGCGGCGGCGGACTGCAGATGCACTTGGCCCCGTCGAAACCGTCTCCCGCGAGGTCTTCGGCAGTGAGGAACAGGTATTGCGGGCAGGTCTCGGCGTAGATGCGCAGACCGCGTCCTTGCGCCCAGCGGATTTGCTCCACCGCCTCGCGGCCGGAAACGTGCACGATCAGCACCGGCAAGTCGACGAGTTCGCCAAGCGCAATGGCTCGATGCGTCGCCTCGCGCTCGACCAGCATGGGCCGCGACGTTGCATGGAATCTGGGCGCTGCGTGACCCGCTTCGAGCAACTGTTCGGTGAGCCACGCGATGCAATCGGTGTTCTCGGCGTGAATCATCACCATCGCTCCTTCGCGCCGCGCCACGGCGAGCACCTGGAGAATCTGCCGGTCGTTGAGCTTCAGGTCGTCGTAGGTCATGTAGATCTTGAACGACGTGTAGCCCTGCGCAATGAAGTGCGGCAGTTCGCGCTGGAGTACGTCCGGCGTCGGGTCGGTGACGATCAGGTGAAACGCGTAGTCGATCACCGCCTTGCCGTCGGCGCGGCGATGGTAGTCGTCGATGGCGGCAGCCAGCGACTGGCCCTTCTGCTGGCAGGCGAAGGGAATGACCGTGGTCGTTCCGCCGCATGCAGCGGACAGCGTCCCCGAGTAGAAATCGTCGGCCATTTTCGAGCCGTCGGACATCGGCTGATCGAGGTGACAGTGTGCGTCGACACCTCCGGGAAGTACCCACCGGCCTTCGGCATCGATATCGACAGCGCCGCGCGCGAGGTCGCGGGCCAGCACGGCGATGCGCCCGTCCTTGACGCCCATGTCGCACTCGAACACGTCTGCCGCAGTCGCGACGTGCGCGTTGCGGACGACAAGATCAAATTCCGGCATTGGTTCCTTTCTTCACAAGCGCACGCGGCATACCGTCGAACACCCGTCGCGCTTCGTCCTCGAGCATGGGGCCGGCGATCTCTATCGCACGTGTTCCGTGCGCGAGAACCTCAGCGCAACCGAGGTGAATCTCGTCCACCGCCTCGCCTGCGAGGTCAGCCATCGAACGCACCGAGAGCGCGTACACGATGCGCCCCACGCCGCTCCAGTAGATCGCACCGGCACACATCGGGCAGGGTTCGCCGCTCGCATAGACAGTGCAATCCGCCAACGCCTTGGCATCGAAACGCCGCGAAGCCTCGCGCATCAGGTTTAGCTCGGCGTGACCGGTGCAATCGCGGTCGCTGACCTGCGTGTTCTCCGCCTCGAGGCGCACCTTGCCACCCGCGTCGCCGAGCAACGCGCCGTAGGGTTCATTGCCGTGCTCACGTGCTCGCGCAGACAGCGCGATGGCAGCACGCAGCAGGCGCAAATCCTGGTCGGTCGCGTCTGGCATGGGGCGGTCAGGCGGTCTTCTGGAACAGCCGGCCCCAACCCTTGATCCGCTTCGGATCGGCGCCGGCGAGCTCGAGCGATTTCCACACGACGGTGGCAATCGTGTCGTAGATCGGGATGCCAGTCTCGGCTTCGAGCTCCGCGACCAGTGGCGCGCCGCGCAGATTGGTGCAGAAGATCGTGATGGCTTGCGGCTTTTCCTGCGCGACCTCACGCACCATGCGGCGAATTTCGTCGGCACCAACCTCCGAGAACGAGAAATTGTCCTGCTTGCGCAGGTGTCGCTCGGCGACGCATTCGAATCCGGATGCTGCATAGTTCTTCACGATCGCTGCCTGCACGTCATCGCGGTAGGGCGTCACCAGGCCGAAGCGCTTCACGCCGGTGTGCTGGAAAATCTCATTGAGCGCGAGCACCGATGTGCACGCCGGTATTCCCGTGGCTTCTGTGATGCGCTGGCACAGGCGTTGGTCCGCTCCGAATCCGAGCCAGCCCGACGAGGTGCCGTTCCAGCCGATGACCTGCACCTTGGCGTGCGCCAGCAGCTCGGCCGCGCGCAGGATTTCGCTGTCGTTGAATTGCCCCAATGCCTGATCTGACAGTGCGATCTCGGTGACGCGGAAACGCCCGAAATGCGCGCTCGCCTCGGCGATGCCGGCGATCATGGCGGTGGTCACCGGCTCCAGCGTGGTGTTGGAGGACGGGGTCAGCATTCCGAGCAGGATTCGGTTCGTCATTGTCGGCAACACTCGTCTGGTGATTCGGGGATGGGTCACATCACCCGAACGAAACTCGCGGCAACCATAGGGCTATGTCCGGAAACAGCCACAGCAAGACCACGAGCAACAACATCATGAACAGGAACGGCAGCGTGCCGACGATCACATCGGTGATCAGGCCTTCCTTGCGAATGCCCTGAACCACATAGAGGTTCATGCCAACCGGCGGCGTGATGAGGGCGAGTTCAGCCATGACCACGAGGAAAATGCCGAACCACACCGGGTCGATCCCGAGCGCCACCACCAGCGGAAACACGATGGGAATGGTGCCGATGATCATCGCCAGTGCGTCGAGGAAGCAGCCGAGAATCAGATAGAACACCGTGAGGATGAGAATCATCTGGCCCTGCGAGGCGCCGAGCTTGCTGACAAAATCGGCAAGCGCCTGCGGCACACCCATCAAGCCGAGCACGAAATTGAGATAGAACGCCGCCGCTGCAATCAGCATGATCATCGCCGTCACCGAGACCGTGGTGACGAAACACTCGTGCAGCATTTTTATGCTGACCTTGCGATAGCATGCGCACAGGAGCAGCGACATGACCACGCCAAGCGCAGCCGACTCGGTGGGCGTTGCCCAGCCGAGGTAGATGCTGCCCATGACGACAATGAAAATCGCGGTCGGCGGCAGCAAGTCGATCAAGCGCAGCAACCGGTCGCGCAGTGGCGCGGTCGCTGGCACCGCTCCGGCCAGCGACGGTTTCCACCAGCAGGCGACCACGATCACCGCCATGAACAGCGCGGTGAGCAGCAACCCTGGTATTGCGCCGGCTGCGTACAAGCGACCGACCGAGGTGTTGGTCATCGCGCCGTAGATGATCATGTTGATCGACGGCGGGATCAGGATGCCGAGCGTTGCGCCGGCGGCGATCGACCCGAGCACGAGTCGCGGGTCGTAGTTGCGCCCCTTGAATGCTGGAATCGCGACCGTGCCGATGGTCGCGGCGGTGGCCACCGACGAACCCGACACTGCGGCAAACATGGCCGAGGCGCCAATGTTCGTGTGCAACAAGCCGCCGGGCAGCGGATTCAGCCAGTCGGAAAGCGAACGGTACATCCGGTCGGTGAAGCCGCCGCGCACGAGCAGCTCGCCCAGGAGGACAAACAACGGGATGGCTACCAGAACGAAATTGTTGGTTGCACCCCAGTATTGCGTCCCGAACTCGAGTGTGGCCGGCAAGCCGAGATAGAAAATGGCGCCAAGCATGCTGATGGCGAACATGACAAACGCCACATGCAGGCCGAGGGCCATCAGTCCGACGAGCAGGAAGAAGCCAACGGCAGCTGCCGTGATGGTGATCATCGGTTGACTCCTGCTTCGCCCTGCGCCTCGCGCTCTGCGCGCGCGGTCAGCTCGGCCTCCAGCTCGTCCTGCGCACTTTGAGGACCATAGTAGCGGTTGAGTTCACCGCCACCGCGGAAGCACAACGCCAGCGCGTGCAACGCGTAGGCCAGCGAAATCAGCGCGAACAGCGTGAGCCCGGTAAGCCACAGGATTTGCGGCTGCCACAGCGGCGTCTGCAGCGGGTTGGTGGCGACACTCTGGAACTCGATCGTTTCGCGCAGGACCGCGAGGCCGCGCCACGCGGCGTAGCAGCCAAAGACAGCCATCGTCACCATGGCAATCGTATTCAGCGCACGTTGCCAGCCGATCGGCATGCGCACGAGGAATACATCGACGCGGGTGTGGCCGCGCATCGCCATCGTATACGATGCGCCGATGGCGGCGGTGATTGCGAGTGCGTAACCGCCAATGTCGTCGATCCCCTGGAACGAGAACCCGAACAGCTTGCGGCCCAGAATTTCGTAGGCGACGGCGAACGAGTAGATCAACACCGCCCAGCCGCAGACGATCGCAGCCCCGCGTGCGACGGGCTCGACCACCCGGCTAATGGGATTGTCCATGATGGTTCATCCGGAATGTTGGTGGCCGCGACCATTGGCCGCGGCCGGGGGGACGTTTTCGGCGCTATTCGATCTTGAATCCACGCGTCTTGCCAACTGTGGCGTTCCAGGTTTCGGAACACTTGGGATCGACCTTGTTACACGTCTGCTTCCAGAGCGGCAGCACTGTCGCGGTCACCGCGGCCTTGATCTTCGCCTCATCCGCGGCCGTGACCGGGACCAGGTTCATCGCGAATTTGACACCCTCCTTGCAGGGCTCCTTGCCGACGTTGCAATTGACCGCATCGCTGTTGACGCGATCCGCGAGGTCCCACATCTGGTCCTCCATCTTCTTGAACTCGGCGAGTATCTTTTTTTGTTCGGCCGGCGTGAACTTGTTCCAGTAGTCGAGATTCATGAAGTGGCCCTGGACCGAGCCCGAGACCGACAGTGGCAGAAAATAGGACGTAACCTCGGGCCATTTGCCGGTATTGCCTGACGTCGGCGAGGTGACGCCGCAGTCGGCCACACCGCGTTGCAGCGCCGGATATACCTCCGAAAACTGCAATGTTACCGGCGTGCCGCCGAGATGCTGGATCAGTGCCGCCATCGAAGGCGTGAAGCTGCGCACCTTCAACCCTTTGATGTCATCCACGGTCTTGATTGGCTTGTTGCAGTAGAACACTTGCGGACCGAATGGCCAGAGCGTCAGCACCTTCGCCTTGAAACGGGACTGCAGTCGTTGATCGAAAACTTCGCGGTAGGCGTCGACCGCCTGCCGCAGGTCCTTCATGTTGGTCGATACGCCGATCAGGTCGATGCCCTCGAAGAACGGATCGTCGCGCGATGCCATGCCGATTTGCACCGACATGACGTCGAACGTCCCCGATCGCAGAAGGCGCAGCGCGTCGGCGGCCTGCACATTCACGACGTCCATCGCGTTGTAGTTGATGGCCATCGGCAGGCCCAGCGATTGCGGCAGCCCGGTGAAGAACGGCTTCTCGATCACGTCGACGTGTTTGGTGTTCGATGAGAAATTGCCGGCGATGCGCATCGTGGTCGGGTTCTGGGCCGTTGCGGCATGCGACAGTGCAAGCAGCGATGCAATCGCGGTAGTGGTAAGCAATCGTGCAATCATGGTGTTGCTCCTTGAGAGATTGGGTTGCGAAAAATCAATGGGCCCAGCGTTTCATGCCGACGTCCTGATCCGCCGCGCGCAGGTACATCTGTCGGTAGTATGGTTCCAGTCGTGACGCCTGTTCCCTGCCGCGCGCCAATGTCCCGCGCTGTGCCGCCATCAGTTCGCGGGCTTCCGCGCGCAGCGCGTGCTCGTCCACGGTGGTGACGTGCCCGTCTTCGAAAACGACACGGCCGGCGACGATCGTGAACCGCACCGAGCCGCCGTCCTCGCAGAACACGAGCTGGCGTTCGAGATCGTTGAGCGGTGTGAAGGCCAAAGTGTCCAGGTCGATCAGTGCGAGGTCGGCGACACAACCTGGCACGAGCTGGCCCAGCCGATCGGGCTGCCGCAGGGCACGCGCGCCGCCACGTGTCAACGCGCGCAACATTTCGCCGGCAGTCGGCCAGTCGCGGTACTCCGGGTTGGTGATGGTGTGTAGCAGGGCAGCGGTCTTGGCGACGAACCACAGGTTGATCGAATCGTCCACGGTCGCTTCGTCGGTACCGAGGCAGATCGGCACACCCGCCTCGCGCAGGCGATAGAACGGCATTATTCCGCTCCCGAGCCGCAGGTTGCACACGGGATTGTGGGCGACCGTGCACCCGGCATCGGCGAGGAGATGGATGTCATCATGGTCGACCCAGATCGCGTGGATCACCATCATCCGTTCGTCGAGGAAGCCCAGATCGTGGACGTGACGGACCAGTGACTTGCCGAATTTCTCGGCGCCCAGCACGCGCTGCAACCTGGTTTCGAGGATGTGAATGTTGAAAGGCAGGTCATGGGTCCGACTCAACGCCGACAGGCCGGCAAAGTAGTCGTGCGTGACGCGTTGCGGCGCCGAGCACGACACCGCGACGCGCAGCCGGTCGTTGCCCGCGCCATGCCAGCGATCGATCAGGTGCCGATACAGCCCGAGCAATTCCGGTCCGGATTGTCGAGGTGCGGCGTCCATTGCCCGGACGACGTCGTCGGGCAGGAGCTCGCGCAGGTACGGATATTTGTCGTATTCGACGATATTGGGCTGGTCGATCGCCACCGTCGCACGTATTCCGACGTCGAGGTAGGCCTGCATGATCGCGTCGATCGACGCTTCGGTCGCGATGGGAACGTGAAATGCATCGTCATGGACCGCCGTGATCCCGCGCCGGAGCATCTCCACTGCGCCAAGCAGCGCAGTGACATAGCCGGTGCGCCCGCCGGCGCCGTTGTCGGCGAGCGGTGGCACCTCGTGGAGCATGAACAGCTCGAGCGGCAGTCCGTCGAGCGAACCCTTGAGGAGCGTCCCCGGCGAATGGAAATGAGCGTTGATGAGTCCGGGCATCGCGAGCAGGCCGTCTCCTTCGATGCAGCGGTCAAATGGGCGCGGCCATCCACGCGCAGCATCCGGCCCGATCGCGGCGATGACGCCGTTCTCGATGACCACGTCGGCGCGTGGCCATTCACTGCATGCGTCATCCATCGTCAGCACATGCGCGCCACGAACGAGCAGTGATTTCGCCATCGGTTTCATCGGTCGAACACGCGGCCCCAGGAACGGCCCGGGCGCGTGTCGACACCGACCAGCTTCAGCGCTCCCCACACAGCCATCGTCACGGTGTCGTAGATCGGCATGCCGAGCTCGTCTTCCATTTCGGCGACTAATGGGCCCGCCGGAAAATTGGTGCAGAAGGTGATGATTGCCTCGGGTTTCGCCTTGGCCACGTCACGAAGCATGGTGACGATCGTGTCTGCGGGTATCCGCGAGAACGAGTAGTTGTCGGCCAGGCCCGCATTGCGCGCGGCGACGCATTCGTAGCCTTCCCTGCCAAAGGTGTCGACGATCCGCTGCCGATAGCTGTCGATGTATGGACATGCCAGCGCGAATCGTTTCACGCCGTCCTCGCGAAAGACGCTGTCGATGGCGAGCGTCGAGGTCGTGGATCGGGCGCCGGTGAGCGTTTCGATGCGGGCGACCAGATCGTGATCCAGCGCGAAATCGAGGCTGCCGCCCTTGCTGCCGTTCCAGGCGACAACGTCGAGTTGCGCGTCGCCGAGCAGCCGCGCCGCGAGCAGCATGTCGTCGAAATCGTAGCTCGCGGGGAACGGATCACGGGCGCCCGCGACTGACGTGCGCGAAAAATGGGGCGAGACCTCGGGGAAATCGCGCATTATGCCGAGCGTGATGCGCTCGACAACGTTGTTCGCCGACGGCGTGATCCAGCCGATGAAATGCTTCGGTGCCGCGAACAAGTCCTGAGGCCTGAGTCCAGTTGAGGACATGGGCTCAATAACCAAGCATGCGCGGCACGGTCAGGACGATCGGCGGGTAGAACATGCAGACGAACAGCAGACCGTACATGATGGTGATGAACGGCCACACGTGCTTCGTCAGCTCGCCAAGCTTGAGACCGGTCAGGCCGCACAGCACGAACAGCACCACGCCTACCGGTGGCGTCAGCATTCCGATCACGAGGTTGAACACGAACAGGAAACCGAAATGCAGGGGATCGATGCCGTATTGCAGCGCGATCGGATGCAGCAGCGGCACCAGCATGATGTAGGCGGCGTTCGACTCCAGGAACATGCCCACCACGAACAACGCGACCGCCACGATCAGGAGATATGCGATCGGGCTGGAAGTGAGCGTCTTCATCAAGACGGTGAGGTGCTGCGGCAGCTGGTCGATCGTCAACATGTAGGTGACGACCGAGGCAAAGGCAATCATCGCCCCGACGATCGCCGACGTGACGGCGGTGCGGATGATGGCTTCTGGCAGATCGGTGACCTTGAGCTTGCGCGTGACGAATAGGCCGATGAGCAACGCATAGATCACTGCGATCGCCGAGCCCTCGGTTGCCGTGAACGCGCCACCGACGATGCCGCCGATGACGACCACCGGCATGAGGAAAATGATGATCGACCGCTTGAGTTCGTGCAGGACGCGGGCCAGTGCGAACGCCTCGCCGGTGAGCGGGTAATTGCGGCGGATGGCGATGATCGACACCATCGCCATCATCGACGCCACGAGGATCAGCCCCGGGATGATGCCCGCCATGAACATGCCGCCCACTGAAACCGTCGGCCCGGCCATGAACGCATATACGATCATCGCGCCCGACGGCGGAATGATCGGGCCGAGGTTGGCCGCGGCTGCGCACACCGCGGCCGAGAAGCCGACGCCATAGTGTTTGCGCAGCGACGGAATCAGCGTACTGCCGAGAGCGCTCGCGTCGGCGACCGCGGCACCCGAGACCGTCGACAGACCCAGCCCCGCCAGCATCGTGACGTGCCCGAGTCCGCCGCGAACGCGCCCGACGATCGTGTTGGCGAGATCGATCAGCCGTTCCATCATTCCCGCTTTCAGCATCAGCTCGCCGGCAAGAATGAAGAACGGAATGGACATCAGCGGGAACGCATTCACCGCATTCATCATGCGCGACGGGAGCAGATTGAAATCGACGTCGCTCACCACCAGTCCGGCAATCGCGCTGGCGCCAAGCGCAAACGCGAGCGGCATACCGAGCAGCGAAATACCGAGAAACAGGAAGATGATCAATAGCGTCATCAGTCGAGGTCCTTGGCGAGTTCTTCGTCGACGCGGCCCTTGCCGGTCAACATGATCCAGATGAGATGCAGCGCCGAGTGGGCGCAGCCGATGGCCACGGCAACGATGAACCAGGCGGAGCTCATGTTGACCGACGCCATCATCTCGTCCCACTGGTCGAAAGCCAGCACGGCAGCCTGCCACGCCACGAGCGTCATCATGGCCGCGCCCGCCAGTGCCACTGCGCGCGCGAGCACGTCCTGCACGTTCTTCGGCAGTCGCGCGGTCAGGATTTCCATGCCGATGTGAACGCCGGCCTTGATGCCGAGAGGGATGGCAAGGAAGATTGACCAGACGAAGGTCAGCCGCGACACTTCGTCGGTCCACCCGATCGAACTGTTCAGGATGTAGCGCATGAACACCTGCGCCGAAACCAGCGCGACCATCGTGGCGATGAGCACCACCAGCGCCCAGGCGGCGGCGACGTCGAGCGCGCCGATCAGCGCCGCCAGCGGTCGTAGCGCGCCGCTGGCGGGTGCCGGTGCGTAAGTGGTGTGTCCGCTCATGCTCGAACCCCCGTCAACCGCGGAGCGTCAGCCGCCGGCTTTTTTGACTTCGGCCAGAACCTGATCGACGAGCGGTGCGCCAACGCGCTTCTTGATGTCGTCCACGACGCCGGCGGTCGCCTTGCGCATCGCCTCGCGTTCGGAGGCCGGCATGGCGTCAAACTGCATGCCTTTTTTCTGCAGCTCGACCAGCGCGTCGGCGTCAGCCTTCGCGGCGCCGGCCCGCTGCACGGCGACAACGTTCTTCATCGCCGTCTTGATGATCTGCTGATGTTCGGGCGACAGTGAATCCATTTTTTTCTTGTTGGCGACGACCGCAATGAAGTCGAAAAAATGGGCGGTGTTGGAGACGTACTTCTGCACCTCGAAAAAGCGGCTGGCGAGGATCAGGTTGTACGGATTCTCCTGGCCGTCGAGCACTTTCTGCTCCAGCGCCGAGTACACCTCGCGGATATCCATCGCGACCGGGTTCGCGCCGAGCGCGCGGAACGTCGCGAGATGGGTTTCATTCGGCTGCAGGCGGATCTTCAAGCCCTTGAAATCGGCAATGGTCTTGATCGGGCGCACGCCGTTGGTCACCTGCCGCGCGCCGAGCTCCATGTAGCCGAGCGCGACGAAGCCCTTGTCCGCCAGTTTCTGGTCGATAAGAACGCCCACCGGCCCGTCCATCACCTTGTAGGCGACTTCGCGGTTCGGAAACAGAAAGGGCAGGCTGACGGCTTCGAGTTCAGGGACGGTGCGGGACAGAAACGCCATGCCGACATAGGTCATGTGAATCGTGCCGGCGCGGGTCTGGGTGACGTTCTCCTGTGCGCCACCAAGCTGCATGTTGTTGAAGACCTCGATCACGAGCTTGCCGTTGGACGCCTTCTCGACTTCCACCTTGAACGCTTCGATGGCAACGCTCGACGAATGGTCTGGCGTAAAGTTGCCGGCAATCCGGAGCTTTTCCTGCGCCGATGCGACGGATGCTCCAAGCACCGTCATGCAGACAACCACCGCGAACTTCGTCAGAATTCGAATCATCTCCCTGTCTCCTTTGCTGCGACACCACACTCGATGCGGTGTCGGGTGTTGCCTGGGGCCTTCCCCGTTCAAGTCGCCATACCGGCCCGGATAGGCGACTTTGCGCAATGCAGCAAAGATTTAAGCAAATTGTATCCAACGTGTCAACAAACTTGCCCATTTTTCGTGGGCAATTGAATGTGGTTGCCAGGGGGCTCAAAATAAATTGTGTACAATTAAGGTACTAGACACCCAGCCTCCGGATTGATAACATCTGCGATTGTATACAATTCATCTGGACAAAATGGTGCAGATCGAGCTGACACCCAAGCCTTGGCTGGATCCGGGGGCCAACCGCGACACGGTCGAAGCAAAGCCCCGGCGCAAGGCAGCACCACTCAGCATCGACGGGATCTATCAGCGGGTGCTGGGCGCGATCCTTGCGCATCAGCTGCCGCCCGGCACCCAATTGGTGGAGGAGCGGCTTGCGGGAGTGTTCGGCGTCAGCAGGACCAAGATCCGCCAGGCCCTGGCGCGGCTCGCCCATGACGCCATCGTCAACGTCATTCCCAATCGGGGGGCGTTCGTCAGCAGCCCGACCGTCGAGGAGGCGCGCGACGTCTTTGCAGCGCGGCGCCTGATCGAGCCGGATCTCGTGCGACGGCTTGCCGACGCGGCGACAGCAGGCCAGGTCGCGCGATTGCGCGCACACGTCGCGCTCGAATCGGCCGCGCGAGCGGCCAATGACCAACGGGCGATCATCCGGCTGTCCGGCGATTTCCACCAGATCATCGCGGAGATGGCGGGCAACACCTTCCTCGTCCGCACGATGCGCGAACTGGAGACGCTGACTTGCCTCGTGATCATCCTGTATGACGCGCCGAACATCCCGTCGTGCCCCTACCACGAGCACAGCGGCATCATCGATGCGGTCGAGGCGCACGATCCCGATCGCGCGGCCGCGCTCATGGTCGAGCACCTCAATCATGTCGAAGGCTCGCTGGACCTGAATCTGGCGGCCAAGGGCGACATCGACCTCGAGGCCGTGTTCTCCTAGGGCGGCAGCGCCCGCAACGCACGCATCGGGACCGTCATGCGCATTCTTGTCGTCAACGCCAATACGTCCGAAATCGTCACCGAGAAAGTCACGAGCGAGGCACGCGCTGCCGCCGGGCCGGACACTGAAATCGTCGCCGTGACCGGCACCTTCGGCGGACGGGTCATCGGATCACGGGCGGAGCATGCGATCGGCGAGCACTCGACGATTGCATTGGTGTCAAAGCACGCACCGACCTGCGATGCCGTACTGATCGCGGTCTCGTACGACACCGGTCTGCGCGGGGCGCGGGAGCTGTTGCCGATTCCGGTCGTGGGAATGACCGAAGCGGGTCTGCTGACGGCATGCATGCTCGGCGGCCGCGTCGGTGTCATCACTTTCGGGCGGCGGGTGCTGCCGATGTATCACGAGCTGGTTGCCAGCTACGGGCTCGCCACGCGTATCGCCGGCTGGCGGGTGCTCGAGAGTACTGCCGCCTATGGGCGCGGCGATCATCCCGAGCTCGATCGGGAAATTGTCGCCGCAGCCCAGGACCTCGTCCTGCGCGATTTCGCGGAGACGATCGTGCTCACCGGCGCCGTCATGGCGGGCGTGCCGCGGCGCCTCCAGCCTGACGTTTCCGTACCGATGATCGACTGCATTGCGTGCGGTGTTCGGCAGGCAGAGCTGCTCGTCCGCCTCGCACTTCCCAAACCGCGTGCCGGCAGCTACGCGCCGCCAACCGACCGTGAATTAGTCGACGTCGATCCCGCCATTGCGCAGCGTTTCGCGGCCGCGAAACGCCCGAGTTGACAGCGTTCACTACGGAGAATCGTTCGATGCTGCGCACGCACCACCGCTACGACTACTCTCCGATCGTCCACCGACCTGTGTTTGTCTGGCCGGGAGGAAAACGGCTCGCCTGCTATGTCGCGCTGAATCTCGAGCACTATGCCTTTGGGGAGGGACTCACCGAGGAGCTCGTGCCCGGCATGAAGCAGCCGGATGTTTTGAACTACTCGTGGCGCGATTACGGCAATCGCGTCGGCGCATGGCGTCTGCTGGCCTTGTTCGACGAGTTGCGGCTGCCCGTTTCAGCGCTCGTCAACAGCGAGATCTACGAACATTGTCCGGCGCTGGTCGACGCCTTTCGCGCGCGCGGCGACGAAATCGCAGCGCATGGACGCACCAATTCCGAAGCGCAATCCGGGCTCGACGAGGCCGCCGAGCGGCAGCTTATCGACGGCGTTACCGCAAGCATCGAACGGCGCGAGGGCAAGCGTCCCGAAGGCTGGCTCGGTCCCTGGATTGCCGAAACGCCGGTCACGCCAGATCTGCTGCACGAAGCCGGATATTCCTATGTGCTCGATTGGTGCGCCGATGATCAGCCGATGTGGCTATCGACCCGCGGCGGACGAATTCTCTCGGTGCCCTACCCGCAAGAATTGAACGACTCCTGCGCGATCATCGGGCGCCGGGTCGGCGTCGGCGAATTTGCCGACATGATCATCGACCAGTTCGACGAAATGCTCGAGCAATCGGAGGCGCAACCTCTCGTGTTCGGTCTGGCGCTGCACGCCTATATCGTCGGGCAGCCGTTTCGGTTGCGGCAGCTGCGCCGCGCGCTCGCGCATGTCGCCAACCATCGAGATGTCGTCTGGCTGACGACGGCGGGCGCGATCGCGCGGCACTATTCGCAACGTTGATCGCCCGTCACAGCCGACGCGAGTGCGTTCACACAGGCAGGCAGGCCGGTCCCAGCGGTGCGAAACTCTTGTAGGTCAGGATGAACTCCTGGTGTCCAAGTGTTTCCGAGCACGTACGTTCACCACTGCCAACCCGGCCGATCAGGTCGAAGATCTCGCGCCCGACCTCGGGCAGCGTCGCGTGGCCCTCGAGAATGCGTCCGGCATCGACGTCCATGTCCTCGCTCATGCGGAGATACGTATCGGGATTGGCGCAGACCTTGATCACCGGCGAGATCGCCGAGCCGACGACCGAGCCGCGCCCGGTTGAAAACAGGATCAGGTGCGATCCGCAGGCGATCAATTCGGCGATTTCGGCGTTGTCGTTGATGTTCGGGAAGCCGAAGCGCACTTCGCCATCGGGAACCACGTCGAGCAGATACAGTCCCTTGGTCGGCGGCGCGATCCCCGGCTTGATAATGCCGTCGATCCGCGATTGCCCCGACTTCGCATACGCGCCGAGTGACTTTTCCTCGATCGTCGTCAGGCCGCCATCGGCATTGCCCGGTGCGAAGCTGGCATAGCCAAGCGTTGCGTAGTAGCGTGCCGCCTTGCCCACGCTTTCCTTGAGCGCGGTCGCCAGCTCCGGGCGCGCAGCACGCGCCGCCATCTGGTGCTCCATGCCGATCAATTCGCCGGTCTCCTCGAAGATCGTCGCTGCTCCGCACTCGACCAGCAGGTCGAAGGCGACACCCATCGCCGGATTCGCCGTCAGCCCGGACGTAGCATCGGAGCCGCCGCAGATCGTGCCGACGACGAGCTCGGATAAACGCATCGGCACGCTCGCCTGCGCATCGAGCGCCGGTAGCGTCGCGTCGATCCAGGCCTTGCCCGCCGCTATGGTGCTGCGTGTACCCCCGGTATCCTGGATGCCGATGGTCGCGACCGGTCGTCCACTGGCTTCGATCGTTCGCGCCAACTCGCGCTTGTTGAATCCTTCGCAGCCGAGCGACACCAGGAGCGCCGCGCCGACGTTCGGGTGCGTGCAGAGTTTCTCCATCATCGTCAGCGAGTAGTCGTTCGGATAGCAGCCGGGAAAACCGATCAGATGCACGTCGCGGTCGCGGTACGCGTAGGCGATTTCGCGTGCGACGTGGTGCGCGCATTCGACCAGGTACGCGACGACCAGGACGTTGCGAATCCCCTTGCGGCCGTCTTTGCGCGCAAAGCCGCGCAGTGCGGTGGCGTGGTTGTCATTCATGCGGGCAGCGTGTACGTCGGGAGATAGTCGCTGGCAACGTTGTGCGTGTGCACGTAATCGCCTGCAGCGATATCGCGGGTTGCTGAGCCGATCGGGCAGTTGTACTTGAGGATCACCTCGCCACGGGCGATCGCGCGCGCAGCAAGCTTGTGTCCCAGCGCGATGTCGCGTTCGACGCGCAAGCTCGTGCCATCGACGGCGATGGTCTCTCCCGTCTTCAGCGCCCGCAGCGCGACCGCGATGTTGTCCTGCGGCGCGAGTTTCATCGCGGCGTGAGCGGCACTGGGGCGGTCAGAACTTGCCATACTTGTTATAGGCAGCTACGGGATCCATGCCGCCGATGAGGGCACGACGCATGTCGCTCTCCGTGGCGACAACTTCCTCGGTTTTGCGGACGGCTTCCTCGGCGCATGCCTGCGGGATGATGACCACGCCGTCGCGGTCGCCAAGCAGGTAGTCGCCCGTGCTGATGGTGACGGCGCCGATGTTGACGGGCTCGGCGTAACGATCCGGGATCCAGCGCGCGACAATGTCCGCCGGCGTCAGAAACGAGCAGAACACGGGAAAGCCCTGCTCGAGCACGAGATCGGTGTCGCGTGAACCGCCGTCGACGACGTAGCCGAGCACGCCCCGCGCCGCAAGCGTTTGCGCCGAAAGTTCGCCCATCAGCGCGACTTCGTGATTGTTGGGCTGGCACACGATGACGTGACCGGTGGGCGCGCGAGCGAGCAACGTGCACCATCCGAGCAGCGTTTCATCGCGACTCTTTGTCCGGTCGATATGGCCGGATACGGTCCACACCGGCCCCGCGAGGCGCGTCCCGGGCGCAATGGCCTTGATCTCCGGCGGCAGCACGACGTGCTCGTGCCCCATCATGCGCAGCACGTCGTGTACCGCGCCGGTATAGCAGCGTGCCAGTCGCGCAGTGAGTGCCGATGTCGCTGTCGAGTCCATATTGCTCAGAATAGTGTCAGCTGGTTGGCATTGCGCGGAGGACGGAATTGCGATGTATCCAGTGTCGTCGCGCGTTCGGCGTTGAGGCCGAGTCTCTTGCACGCGAGATCGAAGCGGCGCGCCAGCAGCGTCGCAATCTGTCCGGTGCCGCGCATGCGCGAACCGAAGTTGGGATCGTTGTCGCGGCCACCGCGCACTTGCTGTATCAGGCTCATCACATGCGCGGCGCGCAGCGGATAGTGCTGCGCGAGCCAGTCGCGAAACAGATCCTTCACCTCGTGCGGCAACCGCAGCATCGTCCAGCCCGCCCAGCGTGCACCGTTGGCGGCGCCGGCCTCGAGGATCGCCTCGAGATCCTTGTCGTTGAGTTGCGGGATCATCGGCGCTGCCATCACGCCGACGGGTATTCCCGCGTCGGACAGCGCCTTGACCGCGGCGAGCCGCCGTTGCGGGGTCGCGGCGCGAGGCTCGAGCTTGCGCGCAAGCTCCTTGTCGAGTGTGGTGACCGAAAAGTAGACGCGGGTCTGGTTCTTCGCGGCCATGGGCGCGAGCAGATCGATGTCGCGCTCGACCAGCGCCGACTTGGTGACGATGGTGAGCGGATGATTGCACGCGGCGAGCAGTTCGATGATCTGCCGCGTGATCTTCCATTCCCGCTCGATCGGCTGGTAGGGATCGGTGTTGGTGCCCAGGGCGATGGCGTCGCACACGTAACCTGGTTTCGAAAGCTCCGCAGTCAGCATTTCGACCGCGTTCGGCTTGACGAACAGCTTCGTTTCAAAATCGAGACCCGGAGACAGATCGAGATACGCGTGCGTCGGCCGTGCGTAGCAATACACGCAACCGTGCTCGCATCCCTGATAAGGATTGATCGACTGCGTGAACGGAATATCGGGAGATTCGTTGCGGGCGATGATGGTGCGCGCGTGCTGAATCATGACCGACGTCTTGAGCGGCGGCAGGTCGTCGCTCGCGTCCTCCGCGGGCGGTGGCGACCAGCCGTCGTCGACGCTCTCGCGCACGTCGCGGCGGAAGCGATTGCCCGGATTGAAGGTTGCGCCGCGGCCATGCAGCGCAGTTCCAGTCGGCGCGCGCCGGAATGGGTCGGGCGGCGCCACGATTTCTTCGGGCGGCGGAACACGCGGTTTCATGATGCCAACACTGCCGATCGTCAGTTGATCAGTTTCGCGTCCATGGTGATGGTCGCATTCAGCAGACGCGAAATCGGACAGTTTGCTTTCGCGTTGCCCGCCGCTTCGGCGAATTTTGCGGCGTCGATGCCCGGTACGCTCGCGCGCGTGGTGAGGTGAATGGCAGTCACGGTCCAGTTGCCACTGACCTGGTCCATCGTGAGCGCCGCCTCGGTGTCGATGGCTTCGGCGGTGAAGCCGGCTCCGTTCAACATGAACGACAGCGCCATCGTGAAGCATCCGGCGTGCGCCGCGGCGATGAGTTCCTCGGGATTGGTCCCTTTGCCGTCGCCGAATCGAGCGACAAACGAGTAGGGCGTGTCCTTCAGCGTGGCGCTCTGGGTGGTGATCGAGCCGCTGCCTTCCTTTCCGGTGCCCTGCCAGCGGGCGGAAGCCTTGCGTTGCATGGTGATCTCCGATGAAGTTGCTTGCCTGCGACCTGTACAGTGTAAGCCGGTCGCGTGCCGCGGCCAAGTGCCGCGATGCTCCGCATGTGCGCCGGGCTTCGCGTGATGCGCTACCATACGCTCGTCGCTCCCGACGAGTCGTCTTGTCTTTTTCCCCTGCGCGATGACCAAGCCGAAAGCACCACACTTCGATACCCTGTCGCTGCACGCGGGGGCACGTCCCGATCCGGCAACCGGCGCGCGCGCGACGCCGATCTACCAGTCGGCTTCTTTTGTATTCCCCGACAGCGACCACGCGGCCGCGCTATTCAACATGGAGCGCGCGGGGCACGTCTATTCGCGCATTTCCAATCCGACGTGCGCGGTGCTGGAAGAGCGGATCAGCGCCCTGGAAGGTGGTGTTGGCGCCATTGCAGTCGCCAGTGGGCAAGCCGCGCTGCACCTCGCGATCGCCACGCTGATGGGCGCCGGAGCGCACATCGTCGCGTCACGCGCGCTCTACGGCGGTTCGCACAACCTGCTTGACTTCACGTTGCCGCGCTTCGGCATCAACACAACGTTCGTGGCTCCGCACGATATCGACGCTTGGCGCGCGGCGGTCCGCCCGAACACCTGCCTGTTCTTCGGCGAAACGCTCGGCAATCCGGGGCTCGATGTACTCGACGTGCCGCGAATCGCGGCGCTGGCGCATGAACACGGACTGCCGTTGCTCGTCGACTCCACGTTCACCACGCCGTATCTCATCAAGCCGTTCGAGCATGGTGCGGACCTGGTCTACCACTCCGCGACCAAGTTCCTGTCCGGTCACGGCGTGGTCATCGGGGGGCTGCTGGTCGATGGGGGAACCTTCGATTGGCCAGGCTCAGGCAAGTTTCCAACGCTCACACAACCTTACGCCGGCTTCCACAACATGGTGTTCGCCGAGGAGTCGACCACGGCAGCGTTTCTGTTGCGCGCGCGGCGCGAAGGCATCCGCGATTTCGGCGCGTGCATGGCGCCGATGACCGCTTTCCAGATTCTGCAGGGCATCGAGACCCTGCCGCTACGCATGCAGCGGCACGTGGACAACACACGCAAAATCGTCGCGTACCTCACCGCGCATGGCATGGTCGACTCGGTTGCGTATCCGGAATTGCCGACACATCGCGATCACGCGCTGGCGCGGAAGTTATTGCCGAATGGCTGCGGTGCGGTCTTCAGCTTCGCCATCCGCGGCACGCGCGAGCAGGGTCGCCGGTTTATCGAATCGCTGCGGATTTTTTCGCACCTGGCCAACGTCGGCGACGCCAAGTCGTTGGTGATTCATCCCGCGAGTACCACGCATTTCCGCGTTGCGGCAGAAGACCTGAAGGCGGCGGGGATCACCGAGGGCACGATTCGCCTGTCGGTCGGCCTCGAAAATGTCGACGACCTGATCGAGGATCTCGGACGCGCGCTGCATGCGGCCGGGAAGGTCTGAATCGAACGATGCAGCTCGAGGTTGCCGGACGCAATGTCTACGCCTATACCGGCGCGCGCGCGTTCAACGCCGCGTTGCCGACGATCGTGTTCGTCCACGGTGCGGCGAACGACCACAGCGTCTGGGCGTTACAGTCGCGCTATTTCGCGCATCATGGAGCGAACGTGCTTGCGGTCGATCTTCCGGGCCACGGCCGCAGCGAGGGTGGAGCGCTGCCGTCAGTGCACGCCATCGCTGAATGGATCGTCGCATTGCTCGATGTCATCGGTGTCACCCGCACCGCGCTGGTTGGACACAGCATGGGATCGCTCGCGGTGCTCGATGTGGCGGGACGCTATCCGCAGCGGGTGTCGAATCTCGCGCTGCTCGCCCCGGCGGTACCGATGCCCGTCTCGGACGTCCTGCTGACCGCTGCCGAAGCCGATGATCATGTCGCGTATGAACTCATCACCGGTTGGAGTTTTTCGGAAGCGCACCAGTTGGGCGGGAATGCTCAACCGGGCATGTGGATGACCGGCAGTGGGCTGCGCCTGATGGAACGCACGCGACCGGGCGTGCTGTACATCGATCTTCGCGCGTGCCACGAGTATGCCGCGGGCCTCACGGTTGCCGCCGATGTGCAGTGTCCCGTGTTGCTGATCGTGGGCCAGCGCGACCAGATGGCGCCGGCCAGGAACACCCAGGGCCTGATCGCGGCGCTCGGCGACAAGCATGTGGTCACGGTTCCAGGTTGCGGACACAGCCTGATGACCGAAGCGCCAGATGCGGTACTCGACGCGCTGCGCGTATTCCTTGCGCAGAAAAAAGCGACAGGCGCGGCCGTCGCGAAACGATGAGTGCACTGCGACTGGCGGTGCACGACGATGCGCCCGGATTCGTCGCGGCTGCGGATGCGTTCCTGCGCCTTGCCGAAGCGGAGAACAATGCCATCGCCGCTGGCGCAGCGCGCATGGTGTCTGCGCCCAACGATGACGACGTCGGCTGCTATCTCGCCACGGTAAGCGATGCGACGGGAGTGATCGGCGCAGCTTCCATGGGCGCATCCGGCACTGTCTTGCTCACCGCGGCGCCGGATGCCGCGATCGCGCTCGTCGCGAATGACCTTGCCGATCGTGAGCGCAAGTTGAAAGGCCTGGTCGGGCCGTTAACCCAATGCGAAGCCTTTGCCCGCGTATGGTGCGAACGCACCGGACAGGCGCACGTCCTGCGCTTTCATTTGCGGCATTTCGAACTGACAGGCAACCCGGTACTGACCGCAGCACCGGGTAGGCTGCGCCTGCCCGACACCGGCGAGCATGCGCTGATCGTGGATTGGCAGGACGCCTTCTTCGACGAGGTCGGGTTGACGGACGACCGGGCGCCGGCACGGCGCAACGTATTGCGGCGCGTCGAGCGCGGGTTGGTGCGCCTCTGGGACGACGACGGAGTGGTGTCGTACATCGGTTTCGGGGAAAGTGCGGCGGGAACGGCGCGCATCGCGCCGGTTTACACGCCCCCACGTTTTCGCGGCCGCGGCTATGCGTCGGCGATGGTCGGCGAGTTGTCGCGGCAGCTCCTGGACGCGGGCAAGCGTGCGATCTTCCTCACGACCGACGTCGCCAATCCGACGAGCAACGGCATCTACCAGCGCATCGGCTTTCGTCCGGTTGCCGATCATTTCCATTTCGACTTCGTTGCACCACAGATATGACGACGCGGTTGTTCTGTCCGCTCCCACTCGCTTCCGGAGCGCGGATCGATCTGCCCGAGGGCGCAGCGCATCACGCGGCACGCGTCCTGCGCCTCAAGCGTGGTGACGAACTCACGTTGTTCAATGGCGAAGGTGGGGAGTACGTGGCGCGCGTCGAGCGCATCGATGCACGCACCGTCGGCGTGAGTGTAGGTGAATGGCGAAACATCGAGCGCGAATCGCCGCTCGAGGTGACGCTGGTCCAGGGGCTGGCGACCGGCGAGCGCATGGATTACGCCATCCAGAAAGCGGTGGAGCTGGGCGTTGCGGCGGTGCAGCCCGTAACTGCGGTGCGCAGCGTCACGCGGCTCGACGCGTCACGTGCCGAAAAGCGGATCCTGCATTGGCGGCAGATTGCGATTTCAGCGTGTGAGCAGTGTGGCCGCAACCGCATTCCGGAGTTGCTTCCGCTGTGCGATCTCGATGACTGGCTGTCCGTAACCTCCAGCGCGTCGTTGCGTCTGCTGCTGGCACCCGAGGCTGCGCAAGCGCTCGTTGCGATGAGCCGGCCGGCGGGCAGCATCGAATTCCTCGTCGGCCCCGAAGGTGGCCTTGCGCCCGATGAGACTGCGGCCGCACTGCGCGCGGGCTTCACTTCGGTGCGGCTGGGCCCCCGAATCCTGCGCACCGAGACGGCAGCCTTGGCCGCATTGGGAGCGATGAACACGCTGTGGGGCGACTGGCGATGATGCGCGGTACGGCGACTGGAGCCAGCCCCGCCGGCTGTGCGGCAACACGTGGGTCGCGTCAGCGGCCTGATAAAATTCGACGCAGGACAACAGGTTCGGAGCACAGGATGTCGGGTGGCGCGGTCTCGCAGTACCTGCGCAGTGGGCGAGTGCGGTATGCGGCATTGGCTGCCGCGCTACTTGCAGCGTGCGCGCCGCGCGAGTCGATGCTGCCGGAGGGCGCGAATATTGATCCGATCCGTATAGCCTTTGTCGTGCTCGGCGAGGGCGGCGCGCCGGTGGCGCGCGTCATCACGGCCGCGTCGACGTGTCCGGTCGTGGACGTCGACGGCGTGTCGCAACCGATGGCGGTGCGGGCGCCGCCGGCGACCGAACCATTGCGGCCGACGCTAAGCACACCCGCGTTGTCCAAGCCATCGGCCTTCCCGGTGCTGACGTGCGACCTGACGCTGCCCCCGACTGCCGGCCGCGCATCGGTGGGCGGGCGCGCGCTGCCACTCCCGAAGCGCGCTGCGCAACGTATCGTCGTGATCGGGGACAGCGGGTGCCGCGTCAAGGAGTCCGACAATGCGTTTCAGGCGTGCAACGATCCCGAGGCTTGGCCATTTGCGCGCGTGGCTGCGGCCGCAGCGGCGGCGCGACCCGATCTGGTCATCCACGTCGGTGACTTTCACTATCGCGAGACCGCCTGCCCGCCCGGGAACCGGGGTTGTGCCGGCAGCCCATGGGGCTACGGTTGGGATGCCTGGGACGCGGATCTGTTCACGCCGGCGCGTCCCCTGTTTGTCGCCGCGCCGTGGATCGTCGTGCGCGGCAATCACGAATCATGCTTTCGCGCCGGGCAGGGCTGGTGGCGGTTTCTCGACCCGCGGCCACTGGCACCCGGTCGCGATTGCAATGACGCCGCCAACGACGACATCGGCGATTTCAGCGAGCCATACGCGATCCCGCTTGTCGCCGACGCACAATTCATTGTTTTCGATTCGTCGCGGGTGGGCGTGGCGCCCTTGGCGGTGACGGATCCCATGTTCAAGACCTATATCGCGCAAATGCGACAGGCATTCACGCTGGGCGCCGGCATCGGGCATAATTTCTTCATGAATCACCATCCGATCCTTGGTTTCGCGCCCAACCCGACGCAAACGCCGACCGGACTCTACCCCGGTAATGGGTCGCTCCAGTCTGTACTTGTGCCGCTGAATGGCGAGCGGCTTTTCCCGTCGAACGTCGAGGCACTGATCTCCGGCCACATCCACCTGTTCCAGGTCGTAAGCTATTCCACGCCGCAACCGACTCAGCTGATCTCCGGGAACGGCGGGGCGTGGGCCGATGTTGCTCTGCCGCGCGAATTGCCGAAGGGCGCGACGCCCTCGCCGGGAGCGCTGATCGGGAGTATTGTTTCGACCAACCAGTCCGGATTCATGGTCATCGAGCGTGGTGCCGACGGTATGTGGCAAATCGATGCCAGGGATCGCAATGGACAATTTTTTACCACTTGCACGCTGCGCAATGGCAAGACGCGCTGCACACCGGAGATGCTGCAATGAGAGTACTGCTGGCTGGTTTGTTGTGTTCAATGGTTGCCTATGGCGTCTCAGCGCAACAGGCGCCGGAGATTCCGAAGTTCTCCACGATGAAGCCTGCCGGGGTGGCGCCACAAGAGTGGAAACCTTTTGTGCTCTCGTCGTCCAAGAAGAACACCGAATACATGCTCGTGACCGAAGACGGTGTGGTCGTCCTCCGGGCCGTGGCGCATGGGTCGGCATCGGCGCTGGCATTCAAGACTGAATTCGATCCGAACAAGTTTCCCACGCTGTCGTGGCGCTGGAAGGTTGCGCAGGGAATCCCGGAGGCCAACAACGCGGAAACATCGAAGGAGGATTCTCCGCTGCGGGTGGTCGTCGCGTTCGACGGTGACGCGTCCAAGTTGTCCCTGAAGGACAAGGTCGCCTCGTCGTTCGCGCAGGGCCAATCCGGACAGCCTCTGCCGTACGCAGCGATCATGTACATCTGGGGCAACAAGGTGCCACTCAACAAGGTGACGAACAGCCCGCGCACGTCGCGTATTCGCATGCTTGCGCTCAACGTCGACGACCAGGGCATCGGCAAGTGGCACAACTTCACACGCAACCTGGTCGAAGACTACAAGATGGTGTTCGGCGAAGATCCCGGCAAGGTGATCGGGATACAGCTGTTGACCGACACCGATAACACCGGCGGTGACGCCGAAGCGTTCTACGGCGACATCAGCGTCGGACCGCCGCGCCCCTAGACAGCGCTGGTCAGCTTCGGGCGGCGCCCGAGGCGACGAGGATGCTGCAGCGGACGCGCTCGATTAGCACGGCGTCGACCGATCCGCGCCACCAGCGCATGGCGAACGAACGGCTGCGCGGGTGGCCGAGGATCAGCAATTCGATCCCCAGCTCCGCGACCAGTTTGGTGAGCACGTCGACCGGTTCGCCTACGACCAGATGGTCGATCACCGTCAATCCTTTGGACGCCAGGTATGCATGAGCTTCCTTCATATCGACTTCCATGTGCTCGCGTTCGTCGGCAAGTGCCACCTCCGGGACATATTCCCCGGCCAGGAGATAAGCCGACGGGTAGTGCACGACACCGGCAAGATGCATTTCAGCCGACGGGTCTGGCGCGAAGCGAACCAGTTCGTCAAGTGCAGAGCGCGATTCCGGCGTGCCGTTATACGCAACGAGAATTTTTCTGTACATTCCTAGCTCCTTTGCGTCGTCGCCCCTGGCTTATGTTTGCGGATGGCCAGGGCGGGGATGATGGCCGCGGCAAATGCGATCGTAACCACCCAGAAGCATTCTTGGAAGGCCAGAATGGTCTTGCCTTGTTCGGCATGGACACCAAGTCGCCATTCGAGCAGGACGGCAAGCAGGTTGATCCCGATGGCGCCCCCAAGCTGCCGCACGAAATTGACCGATGAGGCTGCATATGCGATGTGCTCCGCTGCAAGCGTCTGTACAGCTCCGACATTGAGCGCCGGAATGATCATGCCCAGGCCGATCCGCCCGATGATCGTCCACAGCGCCAATACGATGAAGCCGGTGTTTGCTCCTGCGAATGCGAACAGCACGCTGGACAATGCGAAGAAGGCCAGTCCGAGGGCGACGATCCAGCGCGGATCGAGGCGGTCGGTAAGCCGTCCCGCCAGCATGATGGTGACACCCAGTGTCACGCCTGGCCACAGCAGCAGGTAGCCTGCCTCTGCCGGAGTGTACGCCGCGATATCCTGCACGAACACCGGGATCAGGTACGTCGTTCCGAACAATCCCACACCATACGCAAATGACACCAGTGCCGCCGCACGAAATCCGCGCACGGTGAACAGCCGCAATGCGAGCAACGGAACGCGCGCGCGAAACTCCCAGGCAATGAAAGCCGCTGCCAGTACCGCGGTCAGCGCGGCGATGCCTGCAAGCGCGGCGGAATGCCACCCCATCCGATGGCCGATGACCGGCACGTTGAGCATCGCGATGAGTGCAGCGGCCAGCAGCGCACTTCCAGTCCAGTCGAAGGCTTTGCGGGGACCCGCTGCCACGTGGCCGGACAGGAAGCGCGTGGCCATCGCCATCGCGGCGAGGCACAACGGCACCGGCATGAGAAAGATCGAGCGCCAGCCGAACGACTCGACCAGCAGACCGCCGATGCTCGGTCCGATCGCGGGGACCAGTACGACGCCGAAGCCGAACATGCCCATGGCCGCGCCACGCCGATGCGGTGGAAACACCTCGAACAGCGCGATCATGGACAGCGGCTGCATGATGCCGGCCGCCGCCCCTTGCAATACGCGCGCCGCGATCAACGCGTCGGTATTCCAGCTGGCAGTGCCGAGCAGCGATGCGGCCAGGAAGACTGCCAGCGTGACGAGGAAGGTCCTTCGCTGACCAAACGACTCGACCAGCCACGCGGTCGCGAGCATCGTCGACGTCGTCGCGGCGAGAAATCCCGTGGCGATCCATTGCAGGGAATCGTGCCCGACGTGGAATTCCCGCAACAGCGCGGGGAACGCAACGTTGATGATCGTCGTGGCAGCCATCGTGGAGACGCTGCCCAACATCACTGTCGTCACCACCCAGGCCCGGTGCGTTGTCGCGACCTCCGCAGTCGAGTGCGAATCCGGGTCGGGCATCGGATTCGTGTGCCGCAGGTTCGACCTACGCCGCTGCCGGCAAGGGACTTCCCGCGAGGGCCAGCGCAAGTTCGCGCAATGCGTCCCATACATTGCCGCGACCGATGCCCTTGGCCAAGGCGTCGAGCCGCGCCAGGCTTGTTAGCATCGACGGAAGCGCGGACGGCGGCAACCTGCGCACGGCGCGCTCCATCGCGGCCTGTCGCTTGCCCCAGACCCGCGCATTGCGTATCGCAGCGCTTGCCGGGGTTCCGCCCGCCACGGCGGTAAACACCGCGGCAAGGGCATGCAGGTCTTCGCCGAGCTGCCACACCAGCAGCGGTACGCCTTCGCCGGCACCCTCGAGCGCGGCCAGAATGCGACAGGCGCGTGCGGCGTCGCCGGCGAGCCACGCCTCCGACAACTGGAAGACGTCGAAGCGCGCAACATCGGCGATAGCCTGCTCGACCGCCCGGGCATCGAGTTCACCTTCGGGGAGCAGCAGCGCCAGTTTTTCGATTTCCTGTTGCGCCGCGAGCAAATTGCCCTCGGTCGTATCGGCGAGGAACTGCAACGTTTCCGCCGATGCGCGCTGACGCGCTCGCGCCAGTCGCGCCGCGATCCATGCCGGCAGCTCGGAGCGCTCCAGCGGTTGTACGGCGATGACGACGCCGGCTTCGTCCAGCGCCGAGAACCATGCGCTCGACTGCGTGGCGCGGTCGAGGCGCGGCAACGTGATCAGCACGGTGGTATCCGAGCCGGGATGCGCGGCGCAGTCTTCCAGGACGCGCGCGCCCTCGATCCCCGGCTTGCCCGTAGGGATGCGCAGATCGACCATCTTGCGACCGCCGAACAGGCCGAGGTTACGGCTTGCCGCCGAAAATGCATCCCATTTGAATCCCGGCTCGACGACCAGCACCTCGCGCTCGTCGCAACCTGCGGCGCGCGCTGCGACACGGATCTGATCGCCGGCCTCGATCGCCAGCAGCGGTTCGTCGCCATGCACCACGTACAGGGGCGCCAGGCCCTTGGCCAGATGCGCGGCGAGCTGGGTCGGTGCGAGCTGCACGGGTGGCTCGGATCCCTGTCAGGACACAGGTTTCTTCGCCGTCTGGAGCCGACGAATGATCTGCTGCACGGCATCGGTCTGCATATCGCGCCACAGCCGCTGCTCCTCATACTCCTTCGCCAGTGCCTCCGTATCGCTGTATGTGTACGTGCGGCGGATGACGACTTCCGCCGTCGGCAGCCATTCGTTGCCGTCGGCGTCGTGCACGCGAAACAGCACGCGCTTGGTCAGCAGGTATTCGAACACCTTGCCGCCGCTGGACAGGGAAAGAATATGCTTGTCATCCTCGACGCTGTTGATGTCGAGCACGACTTGCGCCTTGTCGGCCGCGGTCACCACCTTGGCGCTGCCCGCGCCTTCGAGCGCGCGCCTGAGCTCGATGGTGATGGCGGATGACGTCGGCGAATTCAGGTACACGGAGGTAAACGTGAAGGTGGCTTCGCCGCGAAGGTGGAACCCGCACGCAGCGACTCCGCACGCGAATATCACGGCCACGATCGCTCGCCCGAGCGCGTCGCTCCACATACGAGCACGGTGAGCGGTCTGTTCGCGATGCGCAGGCGTCATCACTATTCGATCTTGGCGCGCGCCAGCGATTCGAGTTTCTTGAGTTCCACGTCAGGATCGAGCGTCTCGCCACCTGCGAACACGATCTGCGCGGGGGTGCCAACGATCTGCACCGGGCGGCCCTCGAGCAGGGCTGCGTGGTATTGCGGATTCAGCGCCAGCATCTGCGTCGTGCGACCGGCCTCGCCCGGCTTCAGCGGACCCTTGAGTTCGAGGCTCGGCACTGACGCCAGATACTTGCCTGCCGCGTCGCGCATCTCGATGCGCAGCACGATTCGGTCGATGACGCGCTTGCTGGTATTGGTGACATCCACGACATAACGCAGCGCCTTGCCTGCAGGAGATTTCGCGGGATCCTCCTTGACGAGCGATTGTTCCCGCACGTCGACGCGCACGTCCGCCTTCGCTGCTGCAATACGTTCCTGAAACCTGCTTTGCGCCTGCGCAACCTCGCTGTCGTAGGCACGCTGCAGTTCGAGCGCCTTGGAGATCGAGACCGTCGGCGTGGGGCCTCCTGCCGCCTCCTGCGCCGTGACGCGCGCCAGAAAACGATTGAGCAGCCTGCGGCTCTCCTCGGTCAGCTTGGCGCTTTGCGCTTCGATGAATTCGCTGCGGGCCTTCGCATCCGCGGGCAACGGCTTGTCTTCGGCACGTGTGCACGCGGTCATGGCGATGACCGCGGTGCATGCCCAGACCAAGGCGACTTTGCGGGTGCTCATGGCCGGTGGGCGAGGCGAGGAGAGGGTCCAGGGTGCTGCGTCATGGCACGATCCCCATCACGCCGGCCGTCTGGGCAGCACGACGTTGACCAGCCGATTCGGCACGACGATGACTTTTTCCACCACGAGGGTTTCGGCGTCGGCTTCGGGAAGGTTCTTCGCCAAGGCACGCTGCGCATGCATCCATGCAATCGCTGCTTCCTTGATCGTCGCCGTTTCCGCGTCTGCGGCGACCCTGAGCTTGCCGCGCAATTTGCCGTTGACCTGCAGTACCAGTTCGATCTCGTCCTGCGCGAGCGCGGCCGCATCGACTCGCGGCCAGGCGGCGTCGACGATGTCGCCGGCGTAACCGAGATCCTGCCACAAGGCGTGCGTGACATGCGGCACGACCGGGTTGAGCATGCGCAGCAGCAGCGACAGGCCTTCGCGCGCGAGTTCGGCACTTGCGCCGTTGCCGTCGAACGGTGCGGATTCAAGCGCATTGAGCATTTTCATGCCGGCCGATACCACGGTGTTGTACTGCACCCGACGGTAGTCGTAATCCGCCTGCTTGAGCACGAGGTGCAGTTCCCGGCGGACGGCGCGTAACGGTTCCGGCGCGCGCGCCCAGTCGACGTTGGCGGGTGCCTGCGCCAATCCGGCCGCGCGGGCATGCGCGAATGCCCAGAGGCGTTTGATGAAACGGTGGGCGCCCTCGACGCCGGAATCCGACCACAGCGCGGATTCTTCTGGAGGACCCGCGAACATGACGAACATGCGCGCGGTGTCCGCACCATAGGCGGCGATCAGCTCCTGCGGGTCGACGCCGTTGCCTTCGCTCTTCGACATCTTGCTGACACCGCCGTATTCCACGGCCATGCCATCGCGGCGAAGCTTGCCGCCGGCGATCCGGCCGTCAGCGCCGAATTGCACGTCGATATCCGCGGGTGAAAAATACTCGATGCCGCCCTTGTCGTTGCGGCGGAAGTAGTTGTGATTGAGCAGCATGCCTTGCGTCATCAGCCGGGTGATGGGCTCGTCGAATTTCACCAATCCGAGATCGCGCATGACCTTGGTCCAGAATCGCGCGTAGAGCAGGTGCAGGATGGCGTGCTCGATGCCGCCGATGTACTGGTCCATCGGGTTCCAGTACTCGTTGCGTTCGTCGACCACCGTCGCTGCACCTGGACAAGCGTAGCGCATGTAGTACCACGACGAATCGACAAACGTGTCCATCGTGTCGGTCTCGCGCTTGGCGGGGGCGTCGCACTTGGGACAAGTCGTATTGACGAAGTCGGCGCGCTTGGCGAGCGGATTGCCCGTGCCGTCGGGCACGCAATCTTCCGGCAGCACGACCGGCAGTTCCTTCTCGGGCACCGGGACGTCGCCGCACGCCGGGCAATGAATGATCGGGATCGGCGTGCCCCAGTAGCGCTGCCGCGAGATGCCCCAGTCGCGCAGGCGATAGGTCACCTGCTTGTTGCCGAGACCCATGGCCTTCAGGTCCGCCGCGATCGCGTCAACCGCCGCCTTGTAGTTCAGGCCGTCGTATTTTCCTGAATCGATGCAGACCCCGCGCTCCTTGTCGGCGTACCACTCCTGCCAGACGGTGGCAGAGTAAGGCAACCGATTCGCGTCGGCATCTTTGACGGCGATGACTTGTTTCACCGGCAATCCATACTTGTTCGCGAACTCCAGGTCACGCTCGTCGTGCGCGGGCACACCCATCACCGCGCCTTCGCCATAGGACATCAGTACGTAATTGCCGACCCAGACCGGAACAGCGTCGCCCGTCAACGGGTGGGTGACGGCCAGACCCGTCGCCATGCCTTTCTTTTCCATCGTCGCGACATCGGCCTCGATGACGCTTCCGCGCTTGCATTCGGCGATGAACGTCGCGAGTTGCGCGTTGGTCGTGGCGGCGTGCGCGGCCAGAGGATGCTCCGCCGCAACCGCGCAGAACGTGGCTCCCATGATCGTGTCTGCGCGCGTGGTGAAGACCCACAGCTTGCCGTCGCCGATCGCCTTACCGCTCGTGTCGCGAATATTGTGCGTGAAGGCGAAGCGCACGCCTTCGCTGCGCCCGATCCAGTTCGCCTGCATGGTCCGCACACGCTCGGGCCAGCCGGTCATCGTATCGAGATTGTCGAGTAACTCGTCGGCGTAATCCGTGATGCGCAGGTAGTACATCGGGATTTCGCGTTTTTCCACGGGCGCGCCCGAGCGCCAGCCGCGCCCGTCGATCACCTGCTCGTTGGCGAGGACCGTCTGGTCGACCGGGTCCCAGTTCACCACGCCCGTCTTTTTATAGGCGATGCCCTTTTCGAGCATCTTGAGAAAAAGCCACTGGTTCCAGCGGTAGTAGTCCGGCTTGCAGGTGGCCAGCTCGCGCGACCAGTCGATGGCGAGTCCCACCGCCTGCATCTGCTTCTTCATGTACGCGATGTTGTCGTGTGTCCATTTCGCCGGAGGGACCCCGCTTTTCATCGCCGCATTCTCGGCGGGCAGGCCGAAGGCGTCCCACCCCATCGGCATGAGCGTGTTGTACCCGTTCATGCGCAGGTACCGGTACATCATGTCGTTGATGGTGTAGTTGCGTACGTGCCCCATGTGCAGCACGCCCGATGGATAGGGCAGCATCGATACGCAATAGAATTTCGGCTTGGTCGACGACTCGCTCGCGACGAACGTGCCGCGCGCCGCCCAGTGCGCCTGCGCGGCGGACTCGATCTCGGCGGGGCGGTATGCCTTCGTTTTTGGTTCGGTGCCCGTCTTCATGGCGCGATTATACCGGGCTCCCAAGGTCGGCCTGCCGGCCTACGGCAATGTTGGAGCGAACATCGCAACGATGCCGAGGACCGCGAACAGCGTCGCGGCAACGTAGCGCACCAGGCGCAGCGGAAGGCGGTGCGCCGCGGCATTGCCGATGAGCACCGCAGGTACATCGGCGACCAGCATGCCGAGAGTTGTTCCGGCGACGACGGCGACCAGATTGTCGAATCGCGCGGCGAGCACGACCGTGGCGATCTGCGTCTTGTCGCCGATTTCGGCGATGAAGAACATCACAGCCGTCACCGCGAACGCGCCGTACTTGCCCGGCGGCGCCGACGCGGCGTCCATTGTGTCGGGTCTGAGCGCCCATAGCGCAACGGCAAAAAAAGACGCGACCAGCAACCAGCGCAAATATTCTGCGGGCACGACTTCACGCACCCACGCGCCGACGAGTCCTGCCAACGCATGATTGACGAGCGTCGCCACCACAATGCCGCAAATGATGGGAACGGGTTTGCGGAATCGTGCGGCGAGCATCAATGCGAGCAACTGTGTCTTGTCGCCGATTTCACCGACCGCGACGACGACCAGCGAAACGAGAAAGGCTTCCATGATCAGGGTCGGCTAAGGTAGACGCGGGTGTGCGGGTGGGCGGCAAAGCCAGCCGTCCGTCGGCCGGGAGGTCGCGGCGGGAGGAGATGGGTGCCGCGACAGCGTAAAATTGTACCTTGGCGATGGAACCCGTAACCATCGACAGCGCCTAACCACCGACTCCATTGAGCGATTCGAAGCCGCCGATGCAACGCTCGTCCACATTCGCAGCTCTTGTTGTTGCGATCCTCGCAGTTTTCGCGACGACAACGCAGGCTCTTGCCCAAGCTGTCCGCACGCCGCATCTCGAGGCCGAACTCGTCGCTGCTCGTACCGCGCTGACACCGGGGCAGCCGTTGACCGTTGCGCTGCGCCTCGCGATGCAGCGTGGCTGGCACACGTATTGGCAGAACCCAGGCGACTCCGGACTGCCGACGACGATCGAATGGAAGCTGCCTGCAGGACTCAGCGCCGGGCCGATCCAGTGGCCGGTGCCGCACGCATTGCCGGTGGGACCGCTGGTGAATTTTGGTTACGAAGGCGAAGTGCTCTTGCTCGTCGACATTTCGGCCGTACCCGATTTCATGAGTGGCAAGTCGACCACACTATCCGCGCGCGCCGACTGGCTGGTGTGCAAGGAAATCTGCATTCCCGAAGGCGCTGACCTCACCCTGACGTTGCCGATCGCGACAGAGGCCGCCGCCGATCCGCGCTGGGGCGCGCCGATTGCGCAGGCGCGAGCCGCAATGCCGCAACCGCTTGCTGGATGGCGGGTGACCGCGAACGGCGCGGGCGACAAGATCGCGCTGGCGCTGAGCGCGGACGGTAGCGTAATCGACCCCGGCACGTTGCGCTTTTTCCCTTTCGCCGAGGGCAAGATCGAGCCGGCTGGCGCACAGCCTGGAACACGCGACGGCGCAACGACCACGTTGACGCTGCCGGTCGCCAGGCAACGCGTCGGCGAGTTCACCCGCGTCGCGGGCGTGCTCACGGCAAGCAATGGTTTCGGCACCCAACGTGCGGCGACCATCGACGTCCCGCTGACGGGGACGATTTCCGCCGCTGCGGCGCCGATGCCGATAGTCGCTGCGCAACCGCTGCCGGTGCTTGCGGGGAGCAGTGAACCCGCGTTGCCGCTGCTTGTCGCGCTCGCGTTCGCGTTCATCGGCGGCGTGCTGCTCAACCTGATGCCCTGCGTATTTCCGGTGCTGTCGCTCAAGGTGCTCGGCTTCGCGACGCATCGGGACAGTCGCGCGGCGATGCGCGCGCACGGGGCTGCGTTTGCGGTGGGCGTCGTCGTTTCGTTCTGGCTGCTCGCCGCAGGGCTGGTCGCATTGCGCGCGGCGGGTCAACAGCTCGGCTGGGGCTTTCAGTTGCAATCGCCCGCGGTGGTCGTCGCGCTGGCCATACTGTTCTTCGCACTGGCGCTCAATCTGTCCGGAGTCTTCGAGGTACGCCAACTCTTGCCGTCGGCACTGGCGGGCTGGAACGCCAGGAATCCCTATGTGAACGATGCGCTGTCCGGCGTGCTCGCGGTTGTCATCGCATCGCCGTGCTCTGCGCCGTTCATGGGCGCTGCGCTCGGATACGCGCTGACCGAATCAGCGGTGGTGACGTGGGTGACGTTCACCGCGCTCGGCCTCGGCATGGCGCTGCCGTACCTGTTGCTCGCGTTCTTCCCGGCGTGGCGCTCGAAACTGCCGAAGCCGGGGCAGTGGATGTTGCGCCTCAGGCAGTTGCTCGCGTTTCCGCTTTACGCGACCGTCATCTGGCTCGCATGGGTCCTTGGCGCGCAACTCGACAACGATGCCGTCGCTCGCCTTGCGCTGATGCTGCTGCTGATCGCCGTTGCGCTGTGGCTGTGGCCGGCACTGCGCAGCGGCAAGCGCCTTTGGGGGGCAGGAGCGATCGTGGCGATGGCAGGTGCCGTCGCTATCGGCTGGCCGTTGTTCACCGCGGTTTCAGGCAGCGCCGCCGAGGTCAAGACCGCGCTGCCAGACAGCGGGCCGTGGCGCAGCTACAGCGCCGCTCGCGTTGCCCAGCTCACGTCGGGCGGCCGGCCCGTATTCGTCGATTTCACAGCGGCATGGTGCGTGACCTGTCAGGTCAACAAGCAGCTGGTGCTCAACACTGACGCGGTGCAACAGGCGTTCGCAGGCAGTAACGTCGCACTGGTGCGCGCCGACTGGACTCGGCGCGACCCGGAAATCGGCCAGGCGCTGGCGACCCTGGGGCGTAACGGGGTCCCGGTCTATGTGCTGTATCGCCCGGGGAAAGCGCCGCTGCTATTGCCAGAAGTGCTGCAGCAGCGGATGATTTTGGATGCGCTGGCCACGCTGTGACCAGCGAGGATTCTTAGAGGAGGTCGATATGCGTTTGATTCCGATCCTGACGGCCGCGAGTTTCGCACTTGCCGCCAACGTTGCATTTGCGGCCAGTGCAGGCCAGGCCGCGCCGGACTTCACCGTTGCCGACAGCAATGGCAATCCCGTTCGCCTGGCCGACTACAAAGGCAAGTTCGTGGTGCTGGAGTGGACCAATCCCGACTGCCCCTTTGTGCAAAAACATTACAACAGTGCCAACATGCCGGCGCTGCAAAAGGAATGGGGCGCCAAGGACGTGGTCTGGCTGACGGTGAATTCAACCAACCGCTCGAGCTACGAGTTCAAGACCGGCGCGCAAATGAACAGCTGGATGCAGTCGCACAGTGCTACGCAAAAAGCGATACTCATCGACGCCGATAGCGCTACCGGAACGAAATACGCGGCGAAAACGACGCCGCACATGTTCGTCATCGACCCGAAGGGACAGATCGTGTACGCCGGCGCGATCGACGACAAGCGCTCGACGCGTCCCGAAGATACGAAGACGGCGACCAACTACGTGCGTGTGGCGCTGAACGAGGCCATGGCCGGCAAGCCGGTATCCACGCCGAATACAACGCCCTACGGCTGCACCGTCAAGTACTGAGCCGCGTTGCCCACGAAAGCCAGCCGGCGTCCACCGGCTGGCTTTTGTTTTTGCTGCTGCGCTATGCTTGCCTGCAACTGGCAGGGGGAAACCGTGATAGCGACGCAGCATTGCTCATCGGTACGCAGGCCGTCGCTTCGGCGCAGCAGCGGGCCCTCTCGCGGGTTGCGCGCGCTGAGTGTTTCGCTGTCGCTGGCATGGCTTCTGGGCGCATGTGGACCGCAGGGCGACCGGCCACTGCAAGGCTACGTCGAAGGTGAATACGTGCGCGTGGCGGCGCCGTTCGCCGGTGCAATGCAACAGCTCGCGGTCAAGCGCGGTGATCAGGTCGCCATTGGTGCCCCGCTTTTTTCGCTCGAGCGCGAAAACGAGATCGCCGCGCGGCGGCAGGCGGAACGGCAGCTGCAAGGGGCGGAGGCGAGGCTCGCCAATCTCAAGACCGGCAAGCGCCCGCCCGAAATCGCCACCGTGGCCGAGCAGCTGCAGCAAGCGCTCGCGGCGCGCGAACTTTCCACGGCCAATCTGAAGCGGCAGGAGTCGCTGGCGAAATCGGGTTTCATCAGCGGCGCGGCGCTCGACGATGCGCGCACGGCGTTGAAGCGCGATCAAGCCGTGGTCGCACAGCTGCAGGCTTCCGTCGCGACGGCCAGGATGCCGGCGCGCCCCGACGAGATCCGCGCGGCCGAAGCCGACGCTGCCGCGGCAAGCGATGCGCTGGCGCAGGCCGACTGGCGAGTCGCGCAACGCGCCATCTCCGCGCCGATCGGTGGGCGCGTCAATGACACTTACTACGTTGTCGGAGACTGGGTGCCTGCGGGCAGTCCGGTGGTCAATCTGCTGCCGGCAGGCAACGTGAAGATCCGCTTCTATGTACCCGAGCCGAGCATCGGCAAGCTCAAACCCGGGCAAACCCTGAGTTTTTCGTGCGATGGCTGTGGCGCGCCGACGCCGGCGACGATTACGTTCATTTCGGATCGCGCGGAATTCACTCCCCCGGTCCTCTACTCGAAGGAAAATCGGGCAAAGCTCGTATATCTGGTGGAGGCGAAACCCGCACCGGAGGTCGCGGTGCGGCTGAATCCGGGCCAACCCGTGGACATCACGCTCGCGCAATGAACGCTCGCGACGTTGTCATCGCTGTCCGCGGCCTGAACAAGCATTTCGGCGCGAATCACGCCGTCAGGGACCTGGCGCTGACGGTGCGACGTGGCGAGATCTTCGGCTTCCTCGGCCCGAACGGCAGCGGCAAGACGACGTCGATTCGCATGCTGTGCGGACTGCTGACACCCGACAGCGGTGAAGGCACCTGCCTCGGGTACGACGTCATTCGCGAAACCAGGGCGATCAAGCGCGAAGTCGGCTACATGACGCAGCGCTTCTCGTTCTGGGAAGACCTGACCATTCGCGAGAACCTCAACTTCATCGCGCGCATGTACGGCATGGAGCGATCGCCGCGCGCGCGTCGACCAGGCGCTGGCAAACCTCGGACTCGTCGCGCGCGCGGATCAACTCGCCGGGTCGCTGTCCGGCGGCTGGAAGCAGCGCCTGGCGCTCGCCGCGTGCCTGCTGCACGAGCCGCAACTGCTGTTGCTCGACGAGCCCACCGCGGGCGTCGATCCCAAAGCGCGCCGCGATTTCTGGGACCAGCTGCACGGCCTCGCGGCGCGCGGGATCACGGTACTGGTCAGCACGCACTACATGGACGAGGCCGAGCGCTGCCACAAACTCGGCTACATCCTCAACGGGCGCTTGCTGGCGCAGGGCACCGCGGCTGAAGTCATCGCCAGCCAGCCGCTTGTCACCTGGGCCGTGACCGGTGCGGATCTGCCGGCGCTGGCGGAGCGCCTGCGTGCGCTCCCCGCGGTCGAGCAGGCGGCCGCATTCGGCACGGCGCTGCATGTCACCGGGTCCGATCGCGCGCAACTCGACGCCGCCCTCGCACCGATCAAAGCCGAACCCGGCAGGGAATGGCGCGAGGTACCATCCGGCCTCGAAGACGTCTTCATCCACCTGATGCGCGAAGCGGACGCGCAAGCGGTACACCAATGAGTGCTGACTGGTTCTCGCTTTCGCGGTGGCTGGGCATCGTCGGCAAGGAGTTCATCCAGCTCAAGCGCGACCGCCTGACCTTCGGCATGATCGTGGGCATTCCGGTGATCCAGCTGGTGCTGTTCGGATTCGCGATCAATTCCGACCCGAAGCACTTGCCCACGGCAGTCCTGATCGCGGACCACAGCGAATTCTCGCGCAGCATTCTCGCGGGCTTGAAGAACAGCGACTATTTTGCGTTTACCGGAGAAGCCGCGGACGAGCAGGAGGCCGACCGCATGCTGGCGACGGGCGCTGCGCAGTTCGTGCTGACGGTGCCTGCCGATTTCTCGCGGCGACTGGTTCGCGGCGAGCGACCCGCGCTGCTCATCGAAGCCGACGCGACCGATCCTGCGGCGACCGGCAACGCGATTGCGGCGGTCAACCAGCTGGCGCAGACCGTGCTCGCGCACGATCTCGTCGGACCGCTTGCCCCGCTCGCCTCTGCGCCCGGTGCGTTCGAGGTGCGCATCCATCCCCGCTACAACCCCGAGGCAATCACTCAATACAACATTGTTCCGGGCCTCATGGGCGTCATCCTGACGATGACGATGGTGATGATGACCGGGCTCGCAATCACCCGCGAACGCGAGCGGGGCACGATGGAAAACCTGATCGCGACGCCGGCGACGCCGCTCGAAGTGATGACCGGCAAGATCGTGCCCTACATCCTGATCGGCCTGGTCCAGGTCACGATCATTCTCGTGCTGGCGCGCCTGCTGTTCGGGGTGCCGATGCTGGGGAGCCTGGTCGTGCTCTATCTCGCGGTGCTGCTGTTCATCGCCGCCAATCTGACGCTGGGGCTGACATTTTCTTCGCTCGCCCAGAACCAGCTGCAAGCGGTGCAGATGACATTCTTCTTCTTCCTGCCGTCGATATTGCTGTCCGGCTTCATGTTTCCTTTTCGCGGCATGCCGGTTTGGGCGCAAAGGGTTGGCGAGGTATTGCCGCTGACACATTTCCTGCGCATCGTCCGCGGCGTACTGCTGAAGGGCAACGGCTGGCTGGAAGTATTGCCCGAAGCGTGGCCACTCGCCGTGTTCATGCTGGCGGTGATCCTGGTCGGGCTCCGGTTCTTCCGCAGCACCCTCGATTAGCCGCGCGAGAGCCCGGCGAGGGGCCCCGCGCGCAGCGTGGGGATCGACGGGGAATTGCGAGTCGCGGCTGCGGCCGACGCCTGATGTCACACATTGCGCGGGCGGTGCAACGAGGCCGCCGCGCGAGAACTCGCAACGAGCGGCAGCAGCCGCGCGAGTTCGGGGCCGCCCACCAGCTTGATCGCATGCTTGGTGGCAAAGGCGCGTGCGTTGTCGGTAATCTCACCGGCGGCGACGTAGATGCACTCGTGCGCATTGCGTGCCTCCTTCATGGCGTGGAGGTGCTGCAGGGCTTCGACGCCCGTATGCGCCACTTTCCAGCGCTTGCAGCTGACGAGCGTGGTGCGCCCCTCTTTTGTGATCTCGAAATTGGCGGCGGTCCCGCTCACGGCGCTGACGGCAAATCCTTGCTGCTGATACGCCGTCTCGATGGCGCGCGAAAAGTCGACCCACGACATCGCGCGAACGGTGGCGAGCGTGTTGTCGACACGGGTCGTCGACGGTGCCTGGAGCTGCTTCCAGGCGGCGATGCACCCGATGACCAGGAACGGCAAACCGGTAACAGTTCCGATGACCCGGTGCGCCTCGGGTAGCAGCGCGATTGCGATGGCGGTCACCGTGCCGGCGATGGCGAAACTGATCCACCACGACGAGCGGAGCAGGGTCGCGAACAGCGAGTTTTCATTCATCTGCCACTTCATGCGCTGCCTCGCGACTTCCCCGAAAGCCTGGATTGGCAAGTATAGATGAGGCGGCTCGCGCTGCGCTGGGAGGCGTAGTATTGCCTGACCACCATTTGTGGACGAGGTGAGTCAGTGCTGGACCGGCGGACATTCGTCATCGGATTCGGAGGCACCCTCCTCGGGTTGTCCCGCAACCTGCGGGCCCAAGGCCAGGTAACGGCGCGCCGCATCGGTCTTCTCTCCGCATTCCCCCGCGCCGACATCGACGATTTCCTCAGTCAGCTGCGACCGGAGCTGGAAAAACTCGGATGGATCGACGGTCGGAACATCGTGTTGCTGGAGCCGCGAACGACGGACGGCGACAACGCAGCGCCTGCCGTCCGCGGCAGCTGAGCTCGTCGCCCAGGTCCCGATCTCATTCTCGTCCAGACCGTGCCGGCCACTCGCGCGCTCATGCAGGCGACGAAGTCGATACCCATCGTGATGGTCGGCGTGGGGAATCCGGTCGAGCTCGGGATCGTCGCGGGCTTCGTGAAGCCGGGTGGCAACGTTACCGGCTCGAGCTACCTCGCCAACGAATACGCCGGCAAGCTGCTGCAGCTCCTCAAGGAGGCGGTTCCTCGGTTGCGGAGCGTCGCGGTGTTCATCAATCCGAGCAACGAAGCGGCTCCTCCGCTCGTCAAGCAAATGCGGGCGGACGTCGGTGACCTCGGGATGCAGGCGCAGATCGTCGAGGTTTCAGGCAAAGGCGATTTCGAGGCCGCGTTCGCGGCCATCCGCAGCGCGAACACGGAATCGATATTGCTTCCCCCGGAACCGCTGATCCAATCCAACCGCGACGCCATCGCGGGCTTCGCGCAGACGCACGGATTGCCGCTGGCCACCGTGGGCGGCAGCCGTGGTCTTCCGGCAAGCGGACTGATCGCCTACGGGCCAACGCGAGGCGAGTACGCGCGACTCGCTGCGCGGTACGTCGACCGGATCCTGAAGGGTGCCAAACCAGGCGATCTTTCCATCGAGCAACCGACGCGGTTCGAACTCACGATCAATCTCAAGGCGGCCAAGGCGCTCGGCCTGACGATTCCCCAGTCGCTCATCGTGCGGGCGGACGAGGTGATCCGATGAACTCTGATCGCGCTACGATTTGCGACGTCGGCCTGTTTGCAAAATCGCGCGATTCCTCGGCGCTGCTTGCAGGATGCAGGATCCTGTTGTCTGAGGATATGCAGCACGGCCAGACACTCGATCGACGACTTGTCGTTCGGAACCCGTTTCGCTGAGTAGGCGTACGATAGCCGCACTTCCTCTCGTCGACGAGGCGATACAGTGATCACGCGCCGCAATGTTCTACTGGCAGGTGGCTTTGGCCTGCTCGTCGCGTCCCGGATCAGCCGCGGACAGCCCAAGGCGAGGATTCCGCGCATCGGCGTCCTTTGGTTCGCCTCGATGGACGCGCCGGCGACCTGCAAAATCGTGCGGTGTTTCGCCAGCGACTTTCCGCGCTCGGCTATGTCGATGGCAAGAACATCCTGTTCGAGGAACGGTCCGCAGAAGGAAATGCGGATCGATTGGGCAAGCTCGCGCGCGAACTCGTAGCGAGCAAGGTCGATGTCATCGTTACTCCAGCAGTAACCGCCAGCCGCGCCGCGCAACAGGCGACCAGCACGATCCCGATTGTGATGGTGCACGCGGGCGATCCCGTCGGCGCCGGGCTCATCGCAAGCCTGGCTCGGCCTGGCGGCAATGTCACCGGAACCACGAATCTTTCCTTTTCCGGCAAGCAGATCGAACTGACGCGTGAGCTGATTCCGCGTGCCGTGAAACTCGCCATCCTCCTGAACCCGTCCAACGCCGGCGCGCGCAGGTACGTAACGGACGCGATGGAATTCGGCCGCAAGCTCAATCTCAGCATCTCGATCGTCGAGGTGGGCCGGATGGAGGATTTTCAGAGCGCATTTGCGATGATCCGCGACATGCGACCGGACGGGCTTATGGTGATGGGCGACCCGTTCATCGGGCAACACCAGGCTGAAGTGTTCGCCTTTGCGGCAAGCGCCCGCCTGCCGGCAACTTACGATATACCAAACATGGCCAGGTTGGGCGGTATGGTCGCCTATGGCCCGCTGATCACCGAACACTATGTCATGGCCGCGGGGTACGTGGACAGGATTCTCAAGGGCGCCAAGCCCGCCGACCTGCCGGTCGAACAGCCCACGAGATTCGAGCTCGTGATCAACCTCAAGACGGCGAAGGCGCTCGGCCTGACGATTCCCCAGTCGCTGCTATTGCGCGCGGACGAGGTGATTCAATGACGACACGGCGAGCCCTTGTGCGCGCGCTTGGGGCCGGGGCTTTGCTTGCCGGTGTCGGGTATGCACGCGGGCAGCCGCAGGCGAAAATTCCGCGCATCGGCATGCTGGTTTTCGGTCAAGCGGAAGCTTCATTCTCCAAGCGTGCCATTGCCGTGTTCCGTCAACGGCTCGCCGAGCTTGGCTACGTCGAAGGCAAGACCGTCCTCATCGACGCGCGCTACGCCGAGGGCAACGCGCAGCGATTGACGGAACTCGCGCGCGAACTTGCGGCGAGCAAGGTCGACGTCATCGTTGCCGTGTCGTCGGCCGCGACCACTGCGGCGCGACAGGCGACGAGCACGATCCCGATCGTCATGGTGATCGCGGGCAACGCGGTTGGGGCCGGGCTGATCGCCAGCCTGGCGCGCCCGGGCGGCAATGTCACCGGAACCACGAATTTGCCGCTCGGCGGCAAACTTGTCGACTTGATGCGCGAACTCGTCCCGCGCGTCGCGAAAGTGGCGGTTCTCACGAATCCGACGAGCCCTGGCGCACCCCCCTTCGTGGCAGCCATGACCGACGCTGCGCGCAAGTCCAACATCGAAGTGGTGGTGGCCGAGGTGAGTCGCGCGGAGGATTTTCCAAACGCGTTCACCCTGATCCGCAATGCCCGTCCAGACGGCCTCCTGGTGGCGGTCGAGCCTTTTATCGGCAAGCACATTGCCGAAGTGATCGAGTTCGCGGCAACCACGCGCCTGCCCGCGATCTACGATAGCGGAGAGCCGGTCTTGCAAGGTGGATTGATCGCGTATGCAACGCTGTATATCGAACACTACGCATTGGCCGCGGAGTACGTTGTCAAGATCCTGAAGGGTGCCAAGCCCGGGGACCTGCCTGTCCAGCAGCCGGCGCGATTCGAACTCGTGATCAATCTGAAGACCGCCAAGGCGCTTGGCCTGACCATTCCGCAATCGATGCTGCAGCGCGCGGATGACGTGATCCCATTGTGACTGCAGCGACGTAGCACGGCGATGTTATGATTTCGCCGCCCCTTCGACCCGACTGAGCACGAACCCGATGCCGCCCGACACGAACGCCACCCGCTATCCGGGACCGCTTGCATTGTCCCAGGCGATGAGCGCCTTCTCGTTGCTCGACGCCAACGACGCCGCATTCACGCGCGACGGTCCGCGCGCCGACGTCGAATATCGCGATCTCGGCTGGTCCGCCGCAACGGGCGGCAGGATCGGCGCGAAGCAGATTCGCGCGATCCGTCCGTTCGACGCCGAGACCGGCTGGCACTGGCACGACATGACCGCGCATTTCGTTTTCGTGTTGCGAGGCTGGATCAAATTTCGCTACGCCGGCATCGACGGTGAAGTCACGGTGCGTGCCGGAGGGACGCTGTCACAGCCCGGAGGTGTACCGCACAACGTCGTTGGCCGATCCGACGATCTGGAGCTGATCGAAGTCAACATGCCGGCCGAATTCGCAACGAACGACCTTCCCGAAATGAAGGAAACGACGCGATGAGCTCGCCCGGGCATTCGGGCGCGCTTTCCGAATGGCTGAGGAAGCGCGGCGGCGTGGTCCTGATCTTTGCGCTCCTTTTCCTGACCTGGGAATTCGCGGTCCGGCTCACCGGCATCAAGGAGTATCTGTTGCCGCCGCCTTCGAAAGTGTGGGTCGAGTTCGTCAAACGATTCGATCCGGTCATGGCAAGCGCGTGGGTCACGACGAAGGAAATCCTCGCCGGTTATGCGCTCGCCATCGTCGTCAGCATTCCACTGGCGATGACGATCGCCTATTCGCGCTTCATGGAGCAGGCGGTGTACCCGGTGATCGTGTTCCTGCAGATCATTCCCAAGATCGCCATCGCGCCGCTGTTCATCATCTGGTTCGGCTTTGGTTTCATGCCCAAGCTGTTGCTGGTGTTCCTGCTGTCGTTCTTCCCGATCGTGGTCAGCAGCATCGCCGGTTTCAAGAGCGCCGACCGCGACGTGATGGATTTCGCACGCACCACCGGGGCGAGTGGATGGCGGCTGTTTTTCAAGATCCGCCTGCCACAAGCGCTGCCGCAGATATTCACCGGTCTCAAGGTCGGCGCGGCGCTCGCGGCCACCGCCGCGGTCGTCGCCGAGTTCGTTGCGTCGGACAAGGGGCTCGGCTACCTCCTGCTGCAATACAATGGCAACCTCGACACGCCGATGGTGTTCGCAACCATTGTGCTGCTGTCGCTGATCGGCGTGATGGTCTATTACGCGGTCGAAGTCATCGAACGGCTCGCTATTCCCTGGCACGTCTCGCAGCAGGCCGCCAACGAGAGCACGATGTAGCACAAAGATTACCCGGCCTGACTGCGACAACGCGGCGGGCCCGTTTACTGGTTCCTCAGGAGGAGCACGATGAAATCATTCCGCTGGCTGTCGATTGCACTGACGCTGTTCGCACTGTCAATTTCGTCCACGGCCTTTGCAGCCGATGCCGTCTCGTTCCGCCTGAACTGGTATCTGGGCGGGCTGCATGTGCCGTTCTACTACGGCAAGGAGCGCGGCATCTACGCCGCCGAAGGCATCGATCTCACGATCAACGAGGGCCGCGGCTCGGCGAACACCGTGCAGGTGGTCGCCGCAGGCTCGGACACCTTCGGGCTCGCCGACTCGAGCAGCGTGATTCTCACCGCCGCCAAGGGCGCCGATATCAGGTCGGTCATGTCGCTGCTCAATTCGACGGGCTTCTCGGTCGTGTCGCTGGCCGAAGCCGGCATCAAGACGCCGAAGGACCTCGAGGGCAAGAGCATGGCGGTGACCGCGGGCGATCCGCTGGGGCAGCTTTTCCAGGCGCTGGCGGCGGTCAACAAGGTCGACACGTCGAAGATCACGCTGATCCAGGTCGATCCTGCGGCGAAGGTGGTCACCGTGCTCGAGAAGCGCGCTGACGCACTGCTCGGCGGTGCCGACGATCAGTACTTCCTGATCAAGGCGAAAGGCATGCAGCCGGCGGCGCTGCGTTTCTCCGAGTGGGGCGCGAACATCGTCGGCATGACGATCATGACCCGCACGGAATTGGTCAAATCGAATCCCGATCTGGTTCGTCGCTTCGTGCGGGCGACCGCCAAGTCGTGGGAGGAGGCGAAGAAGAATCCGGGCGCGGCAGTCGATGCGGCGATGAAGGCCAAGCCGGATCTCAACCGGCAGTCGACGCTCGAGCAACTGATGGTCGACATCGAATTGCTCGATTCGAAGAACTCGAAAGGCCGCATCGGCTGGGGTGCGCAGGCCGACTGGGACCAGACGCTGATGTTGCTCAAGCAATATCGCGAACTCAAGACCGATCTGACCTGGACGTCGTTCCACACCAACGAATTCGTGCCGCAATAACGGCGCGTGGACGTCGCCCGCGATCGGCTGCGCACGCCGGAGACTGCACCCGTCATAGCGACAGGCAGCGCAGCCGCGGCACCGTATATCGAGCTTCGCGGCGTCGGCAAGACGTACCGGCGCGGTCGCGGGCCGCGCATCATCGAGACGCACGCGATCGACAGCGTTGACGTGGCGGTGCGGGAAAGCGAATTCGTCGCCATTGTCGGACCGTCGGGCTGCGGCAAGAGCACGCTGCTGCGGATGATCGCCGGTCTTCATCTGCCGACTGTCGGCGACGTGCGCATCGCGGGTCGCCTCGTCACCGGGCCGCAGACCAACCTCGGCATCGTGTTCCAGAGCCCGGTGCTGCTTGAATGGCGAACGGCGCTCGACAATGTGCTGGTGCAGGTCGAGTTGCGCGGTCTCGATCCGGCGCAATACCGCGCTCGCGCGCTGACCCTGTTGCAGCAAATGGGCCTTGCCGAGTTCGCCGACCGCCATCCGCATGAACTGTCGGGCGGCATGCGCCAGCGCGTGGCGATCGCCCGCGCATTGATTCACGACGCACCGCTGCTGCTGATGGACGAGCCGTTCGGCGCGCTCGATGCGCTGACGCGCGAGCAGATGCGGCTCGACCTCGAAGCATTGTGGCTGGCGTCGAAAAAGACCGTGGTGTTCATCACCCATTCGATCGACGAAGCGGTGCTGCTCGCCGACCGCGTCGTGGTCATGTCGCCGCGACCGGGACGCATCGAGTTGACGCTCGATATCGCGCTGCCGCGCCCGCGCGGCCTCGACGCGCGCCACGCCCGCGAGTTCGTCGACGCTGCCGATCGCATTACCCGCATCTTCCTGGAGCGCGGCGTGCTGCATCGCGCGTCGATGATCTCGAACAGTTGACGGAGACCGCAATGAAGCCCTTCAGCTTGCACGGCATCGTCGCCGCGCCCTTTCTGCCGATACGAGCGGTCGGCGACTGAATACTATTTGTTCATGAGCAGACCTGGCAGCCAGAGTGTGAACGGTGGCCAGACCGTGATCGCGGCCAGCACGATCAGGAGCGGCACCAGCCAGGGCAGGATGGCGCGCGATATTTTTTCGAAGCTGATGTCCGCGATGCGGGCCATCACGAACAGCACCACGCCGATCGGCGGGTGGATGGTCCCCAGGATCAGGTTGAAGATCATGATCAATCCGAATTGCACCGGGTCGATGCCGAACCCGATGGCCGCCGGGACCAGGATCGGGACCAGGATCAACAGTGCCGCCAGCGTTTCCATGAAGCAACCGACGACCAGCAGGATCACGTTCGAGGCCAGCAGGAACACCAGCGGTTCGTGAATTGCGGCGACCAGCGCGGGCGCCACAGTCTGCGGAATGCGCGATATCGACATGCACCAGCCCAACGCACCGGCGACCATGACCAGGAGCATGACGATACCGGTCGTTTCCGCGGTGTTGACCAGGATCGCCGGAAGTTCCTTGACGCGCAGCGTGCGATAGACGACAAAGCCGAGGAACAGCGCGTAGACATCGGCAACCGCGGCCGCTTCGGTCGGCGTGCACAGGCCGCTGAACATCCCGCCGAGCAGGATCACCGGCGCGAGCAGTGCCCAGACGGCACCCTTGAATGCAACCCACACGTCGCAGAGTCCGCCGAAAGCGTGGCGCGGCAGGCCCTGGCGCGGCGCGATGATCGCCACCATGACCATGAGCGACAGGCCCATCAGTACGCCGGGTACGAAGCCGGCGAGAAACAGGCGGCCGATGGATACGTCCGCGGCGACGCCGTAAATCACCATCGGCAAGCTGGGTGGAATGATCGGGCCGATCGTCGCCGCTGCCGCGCTGATCGCCGCGGCCGTCTCAGGCCGATAGCCAGCCTTCTTCATCGCTCGGACTTCGACGGCGCCGGTTCCCGCAGCGTCCGCGACCGCCGATCCCACCATGCCCGCGAAAATCATGCTCGACAGGATGCTGGCGTGTGCATAGCCGCCACGCAACGAACCGACAATCGATGTCGCGAAGCGGACGATGCGGTCGGTGAGTTTCGCTGCACCGAGCAGGTTGCCCATCAGGATGAACAGCGGCGCAGCGACGAGCGGAAACGAATTCATCGCCTGCGCCATCTTCTGTGGAACGATCGAGGGTGACAGCCCGCTGAAAATCACAAAGGCAAAGGCGGCGAGTCCCATCGAGGCGAACAACGGCAGGCCGATCAGGATGGCGACCAGCCAGACGGCGACGATCTCCAGGATCAGGTGATTCATTCGACGACCGTCTCCGGGCCGGATGGTGCAGGCGGCTCATGGCGCCGCAGGACTTCCACGACCTCGAACGCGCCCTGAATTGCGAACACCAACCCCGCCAGCACCATGGGCACGTACATCCACGCCATGGAGATCGGCAGCGACGTCGCCTCCAGGTCCAGGTTCTTTGCGACGAGGCCAAAACTGAAATAGCAGATCATTGCGCCGAAGAGCGTGACCGCGAGCTGGATCGCCAGCTCGACCGACCTGTGCGCGCGCGCCGGTAGCAGATCCTGGAAAAACCGGATGCGCACCTGCAGTCGTTTGCGGCTGGCCACGATCGCGCCGAACACGGCGAGCCAGACCATCAGGAAGCGCGAGAACTCGTCGGTCCAGATCAACGGTTCGCCCGCAGTACGGGTGATGACGCCGAGCGATACACAGCCAAGCAGCGCCGCGACCAGGACACAGGAGATGAACGCGGCGACCCAGTCAAAGGCGCCGACGAGACGACGAAGCATCAGGGAATCTCTGACATGGTCCGTTCGTGGTGAGCCTGTCGAACCATGAACGGACTCTGGTTCAAGCTACTCAGTGAGTTGTCCGCCGCCCTTCGACAGGCTCTGGACGAGCGGACGGCTTCGTCAGCGCCGGCCGCATCCAACGTCAATACGCGGCGATGCGCTCCCAGAGTCCCTTGCCCCACTTCGCTTCGAACTTGGCGGGCACCGCGGCCAGCACGGGCTTGCGGAAGGTCTCGATATCGGGCTGGATCACGGTCATGCCGCCGGCCTTGAACGTATCGACGAGCTTGGACTCCTGCGAGAGGATCTCGTTGTCTTGCGCCACGCCGTGCGTGTCGATCGCGGCCTTGAGCGACGCTCGCTCCTTGGGGCTCATCGCTTGCCACGCCGTTTCGTTGATCACGATCAGGCGCGGCGTGATGATATGCCCGGTGAGCACCAGGTACTTCTGGACCTCGAAGAACTTGCCGCTCTGAATCGTCGGCAGCGGGTTTTCCTGGCCGTCGACGGCGCCCTGATTCAACGCAAGATACAGTTCGCTGAAGTTGAGGGGCGTCGGCCGGGCGCCCCACGCCTCGGCCATCGCCCTGAAGGTGTCGACTTCCGGGATGCGCAACTTGAACCCCTTCATGTCGTCCACGGTGTTGATGGCCTTGTTGCCGGACGTCACGTGCCGCTTGCCATAGTAGGTCGCGCCGACGACGCGCATCTGCCGCTTGGCAACGAGCAATGCACTCATCTCGTCCATGATCGGCGAGGTCATCACGCGCCGCATGTGCTTCTCGTCGCGCCAGATGTACGGCGCCTCGAGGATCGAGAACTGCGGGACGAACTGGCCGAATTGTGCAGCGCCCTCGTCGACGATCTGAATTGCACCGGTCGACGTCGCTTCGATCAGATCACGTGACGATCCAAGCTGGCCGGCCGCGAAGGTCTGAATGTCAACCGCGCCACCGGTTTCGTCCCGGACCTGCTTCGCCACGCGCTCCATCATCACCACCTGGGGATGATTTGCCGGCAGGACCGAAGCCCAGCGCAGAGTCGTCGCCGCCATCGCCTGTCGCGGCATTGACGCGACGAACGCGCCCGCGATCGCGGCACCGAGTGCCTTGCGCCGTGTCCAATGCATCGAATCGTTCATGTCGTTCCTCCTGTTGACTATCGTGGCCAGGTCCGGTGTGGCCTTTGTCTTCCCTTGGTCGGAAGTATCGCACGCAAGTATGCCTTCCCTGCCCGGATCGCCGTCAATACGTCGATCGCCCTCCGGACAGGTCGAATACCGCGCCGGTCGAAAACGAGCAGTCGTCGGAACACAGAAATATGACCATGCGCGCGATTTCGTCCACGCCGACGAACCGCCCGAGCGGAATGCGTTGCAGAATGTCGGCCCGGCGCGCTGGCGTGAGTTCCTTCGCCATTGCGGTCTCCGCCGCAGCAGGCGTCACACAGTTGACCATGATGCCCAACGGCCCGGCTTCCTTGCCGGCGCTCTTGGTCAATGAGATGAGCCCTGCCTTGGACGCGCCGTAGGCGCCGGCGAGCGCCAGGCCTTCCTTGCCCTGCACCGACGCAACGTTGACTACATGGCCCCGCAAGGGGCGTGCCTCTTGCTGCCGCATCACGTCGAGCACCGCGCGCATGCACAGGTACGCACCGACCAGGTTCACATCGAGCACGCGGCGGAAATTGGCGGGCGTGGTTTCCCACAGCGGCAGCACTTCGCCCAGGATGCCGGCATTGTTGACGAAGGCGTCAATGCGCCCGAATGCCGCGACGTCAGCGGCGAGCGCCGCCGCGATCGTGGCCTGATCGGTGACGTCGACGTGCCGAAGTGCAACGCGCTCTGGTTCCGCCAGCGCTTTGGCTGCATCCTGCAACGCTTCGTCGGCGTGGTCCCACAGGCTGATACGCGCGCCGCTATCGAGTGCTGCGCGCGCAATTGCGAGGCCAATGCCACCGGCTCCGCCGGTGATCAGCACTGCCCGTCCGGTGAGGTTGTACCGATTCATGCCGCGTTGCCAGGAAACTTGGTACGTGAATTCTGGAGCCGATACACACTGACTGTCGGTACAGCGGTTGCGTCGGCGAAGGTGGAGTCCTGCGCAATTTCAGCACAGAGCGCGACGAACGGCTCCATATCGCCCCAGCTTTCGATGAGGACGATCCATCGCGGAATCAGATTCTTCTCCGCACGCACCTTCTTCTCGACCGTCTCGACCGCGCTCGCGGCTTCGTCAGCGATCAGCAGATGAACACCGGCGACCCCAGCCAGTTGCGCAATCCGTGGCAGCGCCACGTCCGCCATGTTTGTCCGATGTGCCTGCGCGCGCGATTCGTCGATCGCATAGCGAAAAGTTGCGATCAGCCCGCCCTGTCCTTCCCCGTAGCTTGCCGCCACTGCGCACAGCGAACGCGCGACACCTCGGAAATGCTTGACCGTGGCAACGGTCCAGGGCGTTGGATTGTTGAGACGGGTGAGGTAGTCCGGCCCGGTGAGCGTCGACGGTGACTCGGTCTCATAGAGATTGAAATACTCGGGCGCGCTGCCGTCGACCGCGATATAGCGCCGCCCGCGCAGGAAACCGGCAATACCGGCGCGCTCCGGCATGTGTTCATTGCCATGCCACTTGTAGAACTCCGCGCGTCCTTCCGGCGCAATGTCGTGCCAGATGGCGACTGCGCCTTTTCCCGCCAAGCTCATGACTTGGGTCCTCGTATACGAATGATGTTCAAATTGGAATACAGTTCCATTTTGCCGGTTTTTTGGCCATGAGGCTTGTCGTAGTCAAATACTGATGTCGCGCGTCCTGATCACTGGAGGTTGCGGATTTCTCGGTGCGGCCGCGGCAGCGCGCGCCCGGGCCGCGGGTCATGCGGTGACCACGGCCGATCTCAATCCAGCCGCGGATCGCACGCTCGACGCCGGCGATCCTGAGGCGATTGCGGCGCTGGTGGCCGATACGCGTCCCGACGCGATCGTGCATCTCGCCGCCGGCCTCACCGACGCCGGTGAACGTGATCCGGTTGGCACGACGCGCCTGAATGCGCTGGGGACCGCCGCGGTGTTTGCGGCTGCCGAGAAGTACGGCGTCGGCCGCGTCATCTACGCGTCGTCGATCTCGGCGGTGGGACCGACGACTGGTCGGGTCGGCGATGACGCGCGACTCGAACCCGGCAACGTGTACGGCGCGACCAAGGCATTTTGCGAGCACCTCGCGTACGCGATGAGCGCGCGGCTGAATGCACCTGCGTATCTCGGCCTGCGCTTCGGTTACGTGTACGGCCCCGGGCGCGTGCGCGGCTGGGTGGAAGTCCAGTCGCTGATCGAGCGGGTGGCAAAAGGCGAGCGCCGGATCGAATTTCCGGATTTTCCTGATGCGATGGACTGGACGTGGATCGACGATGCGGCGGAAGTGCTGCTGCACGCCATCGAGCGGCCGCTGCCGCGTTGCGCCGTGCTCAACGTCGTGGGTGACAAACGGCCGGTACGCGACGCGATGGCGCACCTCGCGCGGCATTACCCGGGCCTCGAAACGCAGGCACGCGCGGCGCGCACGCCACCGGCCGCATGGGGGCTGATCAACGACGGTATCGGCAAGTTGCTCGGTGTGACGCCGGCCACGACCCTCGAACAGGGTATCGACCGGATGCTGGCGCTGAGCGGAAAGGAATCCCAGCGCTGAGCACCTCCGGTCTCGCGACCCCTTGATTCTCGGCGGCAGCAGTGCCGCATCGAATTCAGTGCAACGCGAGGGACAATCCCAGTGGCACGAACAGGAGCGACGCAAGATTGCCGATCAACACGATCGATGCGACTTTCGCCGGCTCCTGGTTGTATTGCTCGGCAACCATGAAATTCAACACCGCCGGCGGCAGGCAGCCGAACAGAATCAGCAGGCCCTGCTGCAGCGGATCGAGCCCCAGCACCGGCGAAAGCAGGAAAGCCATCGCAATCCCGGTGAGTGGACATACCAGCGCACCGATCACGCCTAGATTCCACCCGCCCCAGGAGACGGTCGCCATGCGCACACCCAGCGAGATCAGCATCAGCGGGATCATCGCGTCGCCCGTCATCTTGATCGCCAGCATCAGCCAGCCCGGCATCGGTGGTTGCAGGATGGCAAACACGAAGCCGATAATCGTGGCGATCACCATCGGGTTGCGGAACACGGGCCAGAACGCCGCATGCCGATTGACGATGTGCACACCGACGGTGAATTGAATCAAATTGGACATGGTGAACAGCGCGACCATCGCGGACAGACCTGCCTGTCCGAACGCCAGCACCGCCAACGGCAAGCCCATGTTGCCGCAATTGTTGAACATCATTGGCGGCACGAACGTGCGCACGTCCTCGTGCAGCAGCTTGGCAATGGGCCAGGCGAGCAGTCCCGAACCGACGACGACTCCAATCGCCCCGAGGATGAGCGTCCGGTTCGCGACGAGGTCGAAATCCTTGCCCGCCAACGCGCTGAAAATCAATGCAGGCGCGAGCACGTTCAGGTTGATGCGATTCACCCACGTCATGTCGGGTTTCGCGCGTTTGGCGTAGAAGTAGCCAAGCGCGATGACCAGGAACACCGGCAGGATGATGCCGAGGAGGCGTTCGAACAACGGCGGGCCTACAGAATGTATTGCGCCAGGTCGTCGTTGCCGGCGATGCCCGCGAGACGCTCGTCGACGTACTTCGCGTCGATCGTGATCGTCGCGCCTTCGAGTTTGGTCGCATCGAACGAAACTTCGTCGAGCAGCCGCTCCATCACCGTGTAGAGACGGCGCGCACCGATGTTCTCCTGCTTTTCGTTCACGGCGAACGCGGTTTCGGCCAGTCGCTTGATGCCGTCGGCTTCGAAATTGAGGTCAACGCGTTCAGTCGCGAGCAGCGCCTGGTATTGACGGGTGAGGCACGCGTCGGTCGCGGTGAGGATCTGCTCGAAATCGGCGACTGACAACGAGGCCAGTTCGACGCGAATCGGAAAGCGACCCTGCAGCTCCGGAATCAGGTCCGAGGGCTTGGCGAGATGAAAGGCACCGCTGGCGATGAACAGGATGTGATCGGTCTTGATCATGCCGTACTTGGTCTGCACCGTCGTGCCTTCGACGAGTGGCAGCAGGTCGCGCTGCACACCCTGACGCGAAACGTCGGCGCCGTGCATTTCCTGTCGGCTGGCGATCTTGTCGATCTCGTCGAGAAACACAATGCCGTTCTGCTCGACGTTGGCGAGGGCTTTGGTCTTGAGCTCCTCGTCGTTGATGAGCTTCCCCGCCTCCTCGTCGAGCAGCGCCTTCATCGCATCGGCGACTTTCATCTTCTTCATGCTGCGGCGTCCGCCCGACATCTGCTGGAACATGCCCTGGATCTGGCTGGTGAGGTCCTCCATACCCGGCGGTGCGAGAATTTCCATCTGCGTCGGCATGGCAGAGACTTCGACGTCGATCTCCTTGTCGTCGAGCGCTCCCTCGCGCAGCATTTTGCGGAATTTCTGTCGCGCCGCGGTGTCCGTTGGCTGCATGTCGTGGAAGTTGACCTCGCGCGCAGGCGGCAAGAGGGCGTCGAGCACGCGTTCCTCCGCCGCATCGCCCGCACGGTCGCGTACCTTGCGCGTCTCGATTTCGCGCGTTTGCTTGATCGCGGTCTCGGCCAGGTCGCGGATGATGGTGTCGACGTCGCGACCGACATAGCCGACTTCCGTGAACTTGGTCGCCTCCACCTTGATGAAGGGGGCGTTGGCGAGCTTGGCGAGCCGGCGTGCAATTTCCGTCTTGCCGACGCCCGTCGGCCCGATCATCAGAATGTTCTTGGGCGTGATCTCCTGGCGCAGCGGTTCCGCGACTTGCTGCCGGCGCCACCGATTGCGCAGCGCGATCGCCACGGCCCGCTTGGCAGAATGCTGCCCGACAATGTGCTTGTCGAGCTCATGCACGATCTCCTGGGGGGTCATCAACGACGGCATCGCAGGCCTGGGCGAGAAAAAACGGCCGCCCATGGAGGCGGCCGTTCAATTCTACCTTGTCCGGCGAGTGTCAGCTTGGCGCCCGTCAGCCGGGCGTGGTCAATGCATGCTCGGAACGACAGTGGAGTTGCGCGTTTTCTCGTACCTGGTGTTGTGGCGTTTCACGTCCCGAAAATCAACCGCCTTTGGCAAGCCGTCAGCGTTCGCATATCATGGGTGACCAGGGGGCATGATCGCGCCGCGGCACCGCCGCAACGGTACGTGCTCGTTTTGGGGAGGACGCAATCATGCGACGTCTCGCGATTTTTTCGGCACTCGTGGTCTTTGCCTTGCTCGCGAGCTGCGGCACGATGTATTCCACTCCTGCGAAATCGGTGTCGTTCATCGAACCCAAGGATGGCGCCACGGTCACGAGCCCGTTCAAAGTCGTGTTCGGGGTCAAGGGCATGGTGGTGGAACCTGCGGGTGACATCAAGGTGGACTCGGGTCATCACCACCTGCTGATCAATCTCGGCCCGATGGCTGCCGGCGAGGCGATTCCCGTGGACGACACGCACCTTCACTTCGGCAAGGCACAGACCGACGCCGAAGTGACGTTGCCGCCAGGACAATACAAGCTGACGATGCAGCTCGCCAACGGCGCGCACGTGTCTTACGGACCGGCGATGGCGGCGACGATCAACATTACGGTCAAGTAGGGAGGCGTGTCTCGAACTTTCGTTGCGCGATGGCTGCGCGTTGCGTTTCCGGTGGCGCTGCTTGTGGCGTGCGGGACAACCACGACCACGACGAACACCAGCAACGACACGCTGGCGGTCCCGAGCCTGGGGCTGTTTCCCGCAGGTCCGAACCAGGCGATGGCTCGCCTGTTGCCCAAGAGCAACAGCAACACCTACGGCATCATCACCTTTCGCCAGAGCGGTGGCCGGGTCAGCGTTGCCACGACGGTATTCAATCTGGCGATGGTCCCGCACAGTATTTATATCCATGAGAACGGCAACTGCAGTTCACCGAACGCGGCCAGTGCCGGCCCGGTATGGCAGCTGCCCAACACCGCACCTGGCGAGCGACGTGCCGGCGATCTGCCGGTGCTGATGGTGACCACCGAAAGCAACGCCGCGATGCAGGGGAACTTGTCAGGGCTTACGGTGGGTGATCGCAGCCCCACTGACATTGTCGGCCGCGCAGTGGTCGTGCACAGTACTTTCGTCCGCGACCCCAAGCCGGAATTCGGCGGGGTACCCAATGGCTGGATTGCCTGCGGCGTCATTCGACAGGAGTAGCGCTGCATGGGGATGCTCAATGACCGGAAAATCCTGATCACGGGATTGCTCTCCAACCGCTCCATCGCCTATGGGATCGCGCGCGCCTGCCAACGGGAGGGTGCCACGCTCGCGTTCACGTACGTGAACGCAGACCTCAAGGATCGAGTCGTCAAACTCGCCGCCGAGTTCGGTAGCACGCCGGTACTGCCCTGTGACGTTGCCCACGATGAGCAGATCGATGGGTTGTTCGATGCGCTCGGTCGTGAGTGGGGCGGGCTTGACGGTCTTCTGCATTCGATCGCGTTCGCACCGCGGGAGGCGCTGACGGGCGATTACCTCAGCGGCCTTTCGCGCGACGCGTTCAAGGTGGCGCACGACGTGAGTTCCTATAGCTTCGCCGCGCTTGCGAAGGGCGCGCGGCCATTGATGCAGGGGCGCCGCGCCGCGATGCTGACGCTGACTTATCTGGGGGCAGTCCGAGTGCTCCAGAACTACAACGTGATGGGCCTGGCCAAGGCGAGCCTCGAGGCCAACGTGCGCTACCTCGCACAGAATCTCGGCCCGGAAGGCATCCGCGTGAACGCGATCTCTGCCGGCCCGATCAAGACGCTCGCTGCGGCAGGTATTGGCGGTTTCTCGAAGATTCTGCACTTCGTCGAAAAACACGCGCCGCTGCGCCGCAACGTGACCATCGACGAGGTGGGGAACGTGGCGGCATTTCTGCTGTCCGATCTTGCAAGCGCAGTGACCGGCGAGATCACCTACGTCGATTGCGGATTTTCCACAGTCGCTGCGGGCATGACCGACGACTGATGAGTCTCCAGCGCGGACTTGCCGCCGCGTGCAGGACGTAGAGAGAACACCATCCAATGTCGCATCCCGCGTCGGGCTACGACGCTGTCATCGTCGGCGGTGGCCACAATGGATTGGTGTGCGCCTGCTACCTGGCGGCGGCGGGCCTCTCGGTCGCCGTGTTCGAACGCCGCGGCATCGTCGGCGGTGCCGCAGTCACCGAGGAATTTCATCCGGGTTTTCGCAACTCCACCGCGAGTTACACCGTCAGCCTGCTGCATCCGAATGTCATCCGTGACCTGCGCCTTGTCACTCATGGCCTGCGCATTGTCGAACGTCCCATCGCCAATTTCCTGCCGTTGCCAGGCAATGACTACATCAAGGTCGGCGGAGGGCTCGCGGCAACGCAAGCCGAGGTGGCGCGATTCTCGGCCAAGGACGCCGACGCGCTTCCTGCGTATTACGCGATGCTGGATGCGGTCGCCGATGTGCTGCGCGCGCTGTTGCTCGAAACGCCGCCCAACGTTGGCGGCGGCATTCACGATCTGTTCCAAACATGGAAGGTAGGCGGACGACTCAAGCGTTTATCGCTTGCCGCTCGGCGCGATCTGCTGGATCTGTTTACCAAGAGTGCCGGCGACGTGCTCGACACGTGGTTCGAGTCCGATCCGATCAAAGCCACATTCGGGTTCGATGCGGTCGTCGGCAATTTCGCGAGTCCATATACGCCGGGCTCCGCCTATGTGCTCCTGCATCACGTCTTTGGTGAGATCAACGGCAAGCGCGGACAGTGGGGACACGCTGTGGGTGGCATGGGCGCGATCACGCAGGCGATGGCAGCCGAAGCGCGCGCCCGCGGTGTCGCGCTGTTTACCGACGCGCCCGTTTCGCGTGTGCTCACACGCGATGGACGCGTGCATGGGATCGTGCTGGTCGATGGCACCGAAGTTGCCGGGCATCGTGTCGTTGCCAACGTCAATCCAAAATTGCTCTACCAGCAATTGATCGAGGCGGACGCGCTGGATCTCGACTTCCGCCAACGAATCGACGCCTATCGCTGCGCGTCGGCGACGTTCCGGATCAACGTCGCACTCGACACGCTGCCAGGCTTCAGTTGCCTGCCTGGCGATGGACCGCATGTGCGCTCGGGCATCATCATCGCTCCGTCGCTCGGTTACATGGAGCGCGCATATTTCGATGCACGGCAATACGGCTGGTCGCGCGAACCGATTGTCGAAATGCTCATCCCATCCACCGTCGACACATCGCTCGCTCCAGAGGGCAAGCACGTGGCCAGCCTGTTCTGTCAGCACGCCAATCCGCAGTTGCCCGACGGACGGTCATGGGATACAGCAAAAGAGGAAGTCGCCGACCTGATGATCGCAACCGTCGATCGCCATGCACCCAACTTCGCCAGGAGTGTCATCGCACGCAGGGTGTTGTCACCACTGGACCTCGAACGCGAATTCGGCCTGATCGGCGGCGACATATTCCATGGTGCACTGTCGCTCGATCAATTGTTTTCGGCGCGCCCGGTGCTGGGCAACGGCCACTACCGCGGCCCGTTGAAGGGCCTCTACATGTGTGGCGCGGGAACGCACCCCGGTGGTGGTGTCACCGGGATTCCCGGCCATAACGCGGCGCGGGAAATACTGCGCGATGTTCGGCGGAGACGCGGGTAAACCGGAGATGGACCACATTTGAAACACGGTCCGTCCCAAATACAGAAAATAAATCGAAGTCAGCCGATAAGCCGGGTTCTGTTACGGGGCACGCGTACGCACCCTATGACCGTCATTCGTCTAGGCGCCGCGTTGCCACGGCGCTCGAGCCACCTACCCGCGGACTCGGCGAGCAGCGTCATCGTCCGCATACTTGATGTTGCTCCGGATGGAGGTTGCCGCGTTTCACCCGCTCCCGATCCAGTGTTACCTGAATGGGGGCGACTCGTCTCTGTGGCCCTGTTCCTCGCCTTCGTCGCCGCTCTCGCGGACGACTTATCGCGTCTGGGCGTTACCCAGCATCCTGCTCTGCGGAGCCCGGACTTTCCTCTCCCCGCGCCGACTTGCATCGTGCGGGCAGCGACGGTCTGGCTGACTTCGAATACCTAGGATAGCACGCGCCAGCGGACATTTTCTCCCTCCCGCAACGGCACGGCCGCGCGTTATGAAACCCCAACTATTTTGTATGATTATATGTAGGCCTCTTTGGGCGCCAGGCAGCCGGGTTGACTCACACTGGCTTGCAATGGCGGGTTAGAGATATAATGCCGGGTTTGGTGCGGTGACCATGGGGTCACTGACCATCGACAGCGGCAAGTTGGGCGGTTAGGCGTGTATTCCAGTCCGAATGCCGTACTGTACAGTCGCGGAGCAAGGCAAGGCCGCCGTGGGCCGTTGGAAGCAGGAAGGTGAGAGCGTGGGAACCAAGAACGTAGCAACCAAAGCCGTCGCAGCGAAGACCGTCGCACCCAAGATGGTGCCGGCCAAGAGCGTGCCGGCGAAACCAGCGGTGAAGAAGGTCGTCAAGGAATTGACCGATCAGGACCTGTTGAAGGCGCCTGAGAAGGACTACATGAACGAGGCGCAGCTTGCATTCTTTCGGCAGCGCCTGCTCGAACTGCGCGCGCAGTTATTGAACAACGCCGACGACACGGGCCAGCATCTGCGCGAAAACGAAGTTACGACCGACCCGTCCGACCGCGCGACCCTGGAAGAGGAATACACGCTGGAACTGCGCACGCGCGATCGCGAGCGCAAGCTGTTGAAGAAGGTCGAGAAGTCGATCAAGCAGATCGACGACGGCAGCTATGGCTATTGCGACGAGACGGGCGAACCGATCGGCGTTGCGCGACTGCTTGCGCGTCCCACCGCGACACTGTCGATTGAAGCCCAGGAACGACGCGAGCGCGTGCAGAAACTCTATGGTGACTGATCGACGTGCGACAGCAACAGAATGAGAAACGGCCCGATATTCGGGCCGTTTCTGTTTTCCGGTCGTGGCGAAACCTACAGACCGAAGATCCCGCGGTGTGACCAGCCCGCCGCCATGAAAAACAGCATCGGGATCGACAAGGCGACATTGGCACGCGAAGTCAGGAAAGCAATGCGCCGGGCAGCGGCCTTCTCGTCGTCGGTGGCCGGCACAATGCCCAGAATCTTCTTCTGATTTGGCCAGATCAGCACCCATACGTTGAACAGCATGATCGTGCCCAGCCACGCGCCGACACCGATGCCGGCCATGCCTTTGCTGAGGGTAAACGCGTTCACGAACTGATTGCCCAGCAGCGCTGCGCCGGCGAGCCACGTGACGACCGCGGCCCAACGGAAGTACAGCAGTGCCCGTGGCGCCACGTGCTTCGTGATGCCGGCGTTGGTGCCGTCGGCGGTTGCGGCCTTCAATGCGGCGACTTGCACGAAGTTGAAGTAGTACAACAGGCCGACCCACATGATGCCGGCGAGGAAATGCACCCAACGTGCAATTGCCGGTACGAGTTCCATGATCGTCTCCCTCTCAGCCCAGGATGTTCTTGACCACGAAATACAATACGGCCGTCAGGATCAGACCCGATATGACGGTCCCCCACAGTGAATCGAGTGGATTTTTCATCGTGCCTCTCCTCCTCAAGTGCGGCACCGCGTCGAAGCAGCCTGCAACGACTGAAACTTCGACAGGCCGGCGCGGTCGAGGTTATGCTAGTGCCTGCCGACGGGTCAAGCCAATTTGATTTTTTGTTGCACGACCTGTCCGCGCCAATGGAGGTCCGCCGGTACCCGTGCCGCGCAGACATCCGGCGCGATCCAACCGATGGCTTCCCCTTCAATCGATACAAGGAACGCACCATGTCCGAACCATTCTCGTTGCCACCACTGCCCTACGCCGATGGCGCGCTTGCGCCAGTCATCTCGGCGCAGACGATCGGGTTTCACTACGGCAAACATCACAAGACATACGTCGACACTCTGAACAAGCTCGTCGCTGGTACCGAATACGAAGGCCAGCCGCTGGAATCGATCATCCGCGCTACGGCGGGCAAGGCGGACAAGGCGCCGGTGTTCAACAACGCGGCACAGATCTGGAATCATACGTTCTATTGGCACAGCCTCAAGCCGGGTGGCGGCGGCAAGCCCCCGGCTGCGCTCGCGCAGAAAATTGACGCAGCCTTCGGCGATTACGACAAGTTCAAGGCGGCTCTTGTAAACGCCGCGCTCACCCAGTTTGGCAGCGGGTGGGCCTGGCTCGTTGCCGACGGCGGCGTGCTGAGCATCACCAAAACGGCCAACGCCGAGGTGCCATTCACCAAAGGTCAGACCCCGCTGCTGACCATCGACGTGTGGGAACACGCGTACTACCTCGACTATCAGAACAAGCGCGTCGACTACGCCAATGCGGTCGTGGACAAGTTGCTGAATTGGGATTTCGCACTGAAGAATCTCGCGACGTCCTAGCGCAAAGCCGCGAGCCGGGTGTTTCCCTCACGGGCGGGCGGCTTGTTGCCCAATGGTGATCGGCCCATAATATTCACTTTGCATCGGCGCAGGATCCATTCAGCGTATCGCGATGGCGTTCAATCTGTTTCCCAAATCCCCGGGCAAGGGCAAGCCTGACAAGGCGAAGCCCGGCCCGGAGTTGGCTCCTCGTCATGACGCGCGCCAGCCCACCTCGGCGCGGGAGGTCGCTGCGGCAGCGAAGGATCGAAGTGCCGCCGTAGGTACAGCGGCAGCGGCGGAAGCCGCTGCGGAAGCTCGGGACCGTGAAATCACGGTGACCGGTCCGCACAGCATGATCGATTGGTCGCCGGGACTGCAGCAGGACATCGTGGTGGCCGAAGCCAATCCTGGCCTGTGCGCGGTGCTGGAAAACGCGGCCTTGCACTATGCCAATGGCCAAGCGCAGTCGGCGCGCGAAGTACTCGAGCAAGGCATTGTCGACGACGACGACGCCAAGGTTTCGCCGCTGGCATGGCTGGCGCTGTTCGATCTGCTGCAACGCGCCGACGACCGCAGCGCATTCGATCAACTTGCGCTGCAGTATGTCGTCGCTTTCGAACGTTCGGCTCCGGGATGGGAGGAGGGCGGGGCACGACAGCGCCCGGGTGCCCGACCGGCGGCGGGCGGTTACGTCGGGTTCACCGGCAAACTCACTGCGAGCCACGCGCCGCAGATTGCCAATTTGCTCGGAGCTTCGCACCGGCAACCGCAAGTACGCATGGATCTGGGCTCGTTGACCGGCGCCGACGACGCCGGCGCAAAACTGTTGGCTGACGCGTTGGCGCAATTGCGCAAGCGCCAGTATCCGCTGGTACTGCAGCACCCGGAAAAGATTCGCAAGGCGCTCGACCATTCGGTCAAACAGGGCAAGGGCGCAGGCGAAGGTTACTGGATATTGCTGCTCGAACTGCTGCAGTGGCAGAACGACCACCGGGCGTTCGAGGATCGTGCGATCGAGTTCGCGATTGCATTCGAGGTATCTCCGCCGTCGTGGGAGCCCCCGCTCGCGGTGACGATGGCCGCGGTGTCAGCCAACACACCGAATGCCGTCGCGGCCGAAGAGAACGCCGAGACCCTCGTGTGGAGTGGAACGCTGACGGGTTCTTCGGATGCGCAGCTCGCCAAGTTGGCCCTCTTCCGGGAAGGACGGCACGTGATACCGATCGACATGACCGCGGTCGATCGCATCGACTTCGTCTGCGCGGGTGCATTGGTCAATGCGATCAGCCGTGCCGAGGCGCAACGCAAGGCGGTGCAGATCGTCGGTGCCACGCCGATCGTCCGGGCGCTGTTGCTGCTCATCGGCATTTCGCCCCGGCATTTCATCAAAAAATCCTAGCAATCCTGAACCAGCTCCGCCTCGTGCGGATTCGCCGGTGTCCCGATGATGGAATCATTCCACGGCACGACCATCCTTTCTGTTCGCCGCGGCGCCAGCGTTGCGCTGGGCGGTGACGGCCAGGTGACGCTCGGCGCCATCGTCGTCAAATCGACGGCGCGCAAGGTTCGGCGGCTACATGGCGACCGCGTCCTGGCCGGGTTTGCCGGCGCGACAGCCGACGCATTTACGTTGTTCGAGCGCTTCGAAGCGAAGCTCGACAAGCACCAGGGGCAGTTGCAACGTGCAGCCGTCGAGTTGGCCAAGGATTGGCGTTCAGACCGGATACTGCGCCGCCTTGAAGCGATGCTCGCGGTTGCCGACACGACCTCGTCGTTGATTATTTCGGGCAACGGCGACGTCCTCGAACCCGAACATGGCATCGTGGCGATCGGCTCCGGCGGCGCCTATGCGCAGGCTGCGGCGCGCGCGCTGCTCGAACACACCGACCTCGCTGCGGCCGACATCGTCAAGCAGTCGTTGACGATTGCGGGCGACATCTGCATCTACACCAACCAGCATCACGTCATCGAAACCTTAGGATGAGCGAGTCTGCCCACGACGTCGTCATCGTGGGTGCAGGCCTTGTCGGGCTGTCGCTCGCGGCAGCGCTGTCGCGCGCCGGTCTGTCCGTGGCGATGGTGGACCGTCACAGCGTCGCTGCTGCGGACCCTGCGGGTGAAGACACCTGGGATACGCGGGTCTACGCCATCAGCCCCGGCAGTGCCGAATTCCTTTATGGGATCGGCGTGTGGCAGCGCGTTCCGGCGGAACGAATCGCGCCGATCGACGCGATGGAAGTCTTCGGTGATGACCGCGGTCACGTGCGCTTCGATGCCTACGAAATGGGCGAGCGGTCGCTCGCGTGGATCGTGGAAAGCCGCGAACTCAACGCGGCGCTCGTGGCGACGGTTCGTGCCATCGCGTCGATTGAGATCGTGGCGCCGACGGTACCGGAGTCGATCGCGTGGCGCGGCGATCGCGCCGAAATCCTGCTTGCGGAAGGTCGCGTCCTTACCGCGCGACTGGTGGTGGGTGCGGATGGCGTGAACTCGTGGGCGCGCCGCGAAGCAGGCATGTTGCACGAACCACGGCCATACGATCAGAACGGCGTCGTCGGCAACTTTGCCACGGAGCTCGCGCATCGCGGACGCGCGTTCCAGTGGTTTCTCGGCGATCGCGGCGTGCTGGCATGGCTGCCGTTGCCGGGCAAACGCATGTCGATCGTCTGGTCCGCACCGGATTTGCTCGCCGCCGAACTGCTGGCGCTGGAACCTGCCGCCCTGGCGGAGCGCGTCGAAGCAGCGGGTGGCCATACGCTCGGCAGGCTGGAGATGATCTCTGCAGCCGCGGGCTTTCCACTCGCGCTGCTCAAGCTGCCGACGGTCGTGTCGCATCGCTTCGCGTTGATCGGAGACGCGGCCCATGGAGTTCATCCACTCGCGGGCCAGGGCGTCAACCTCGGTTTTGGTGATGCGGCGGCGCTCGCAGGCGTGCTGGCCGCCCGCGGCGCGGTACGCGACGTCGGTGCGCCGATCCTGCTGGAGCGTTATGCACAACGTCGAGCCGCGCCCGTGCTGGCGATGCAGACGGTCACCGACGGCCTCGTAAGGCTGTTCGGCACGTCCGCGCCGTGGGCTCAGCTCCTGCGCAATCGCGGCATGCGCGCGGTGGACGCCGTTCGTCCGCTGAAGAGGCTGCTGGCGAAACCTGCTCTGCGGTAAACTGTCCAACGCTGCTCTTTGCCCAGGAGTATTTCATGCGATTTCGCAATGTAATCATCGCGCTGGCAGTGTTTTCGCTGGCGCTGCCCGCCGTTGCACAGGACGCGCCCAAAGGCGATGCCGGCCGCGAACTCGCGGCCGTGAAAAAAGCGCTCGAAGCCAAGTTTCCAGGGGCGCAGCTGGGCGTCGTTTCCAAATCCCCCTATCTCGGTCTGTACGAAGCGCAACTGGACGACCGCCTCGTCTACACCGACGCCAAGGTGATGTATGTTTTCGTCGGGTCCATTTACGACACCGTAGGGCGCGTCAATCTGACTGATCAACGGTTGCGCGTGCTCAATCGCGTCGACGTTGCCGCGCTGCCGCTCGAGCTCGCCCTCAAGAAGGTCAAAGGCGATGGTTCGCGCAAGCTGGTCGTATTCGCCGACGCGGATTGCCCGTTCTGCAAGCGGCTCGAGTCCGAGATGAAGGGCCTCGACAACGTGACGATCTACACGTTCCTGTTTCCGATCGATGCGCTGCACCCGGAATCCGCCCGCAAGTCGGCGCAGATCTGGTGCTCGGCCGACCGCAACAAGGCCTGGGACGAGTGGTTCGATACCGGCAAGCTCCCCGACAACAAAGGCGATTGCACGACACCGATCGAGCAGATCGCCGCCCTCGGTCAGAAATACCACGTCAATGCGACGCCGACGCTCGTCTTCGCGGACGGCTCGGTGATCCCGGGGGCGTTGCCACTGGCGCAGCTCGAAACGGAAATCAAACAGGCGGAAGCAAAACGACCGCCCGTGGCGGTAAAGAAGTAACGCCAGCACGGTTCGTACAGGGGACGCTCATGGCCATACTCGATTTCATCAAAAAACAGTTCATCGACATTATCGAGTGGACGGACGACTCGCGCGACACGTTGTCGTTTCGCTTTCCCGACGAAGACAAGGAAATCAAGCGCGGCGCGCAATTGATCGTGCGCGAGTCACAGGTCGCGCAGTTCGTGTACCTCGGCCAGTTCGGCGATGCCTATGGCCCCGGCAAGCACGAGCTGACGACCGACAACATCCCGATCCTGACCAACCTCAAGAGTTGGAAATACGGGCTGGAGTCGCCGTTCAAAGCCGACGTCTATTACGTTGTCACGCGTCTGTTCACCGGCAACAAGTGGGGCACCGCGAATCCGGTGATGATGCGCGACCAGGATTTCGGCATCGTGCGGCTGCGCGCATTCGGCATCTACGATTTCAGGATCGTCGACCCGAAACTGTTCCTGAAGGAGGTCGCCGGCACCGACGATCACTTCCGGCTCGATGAATTCGCCGACACGATGCGGTCGCGCATCGTCAGCATTTTCTCCGAGGCGCTGGCGCAATCGAAAATCCCGGCACTCGACGTGGCGGCACGTTACGGCGAACTCGGTCAGGCGTTGTTGCCGCTGATCAATCCGCAGACCACGACGAAGTACGGCCTCGAAGTGACGAGTTTCGTGGTCGAGAACGTGTCGGTCCCCCCGGAAGTCGAGCAGGCGATCGACAAGCGCTCGAGCATGGCTGCAGTGGGCAATCTGAACGACTACGTCAAGTTCCAGATGGCGCAGGGACTCGAGAAGGGCGACGGTGGCGGTGGAGCCGGAGGCATGGCCGCGCAAATGGCTGTCGGCATGGCGATGGCGCAGCAGATGATGAACCAGTCGGGCGGCATCATGGGCGCACAGGCCACGCCGGGCATCGGCGCAACGCCGGCACCTGCCGCTCCTGCAGCCGCCAGCACCGAACTGATGACGCCCGCGCAGGTCGCACAGGTGCTGGGTGTCGCCGAATCCGATGTTCTGTCGAGCTTGCAGAAGGGCGACCTCAAGGGCAAGCAGATCGGCACGCAGTGGCGCGTCACCAAGACCGCGGTCGATCAGTTCCTGCAGTCCTGACGTGATCATGGACGTCGCTGCGGTGCGCGTGCGGCTGGCGCTTGTGCTGTTCGGTCTCGTGATGCTCGCCACCAGCGCGGCACGGGCGCAGGACCCGCGCGCGACCTCCGCCCAGCAATCGGCACGCGCGTTTCTCGCACTGACCGATCGCGACGATGGCAAAGCGAGCTGGCAAGCCGCGGGCAAGCAGTTCCAGACTGCCATTACGGACGCGCGATGGGCATCCGCCCTGCATGATGCACGCGTGCCGCTTGGAGCGGTCGTCGAGCGCGGGGCACTGTCGACGAATTTCATGAAGACATTCCCGGGCGCTACGGCCGAGGGTGACTACGCCATCGTGATCTACCGCACGGCCTTCGCCAATCGCACCGACGCACGTGAAACGTTGACGCTGGAGCGCGAAACCGATGGCACTTGGCGAGTCGTCGGCTACTTCATCCAGTGATCAGGCCCCACGTAGATGACTGAAACCCTGGCACAGCAGAAATTCGCTTGCCCGGCGTGCGGTGCCGAAGCGATCTGGAATCCGGCGAAGCAGGCACTGATCTGCCCGTTCTGTGGCACGACATCACCCGCAACGCTCGATCCGACTTCTGGCGGAATCGTTGAGCACGACCTGGTCACCGCACTGCGCGGCGTCACGGACGACAAGCGCGGATGGCAGTCGGAAAAGCGCTACGTCAAATGCCAGAGCTGCCAGGCGATATCCGTGCTGGATCCGAAACGACAGGCACAGCGTTGCGAATTCTGCGGCTCGGCGCAACTGGTCGCCTACGAGCAGACCAAGGATGTCTTCCGGCCGGAGAGCGTGCTGCCGTTCAAGATCAGCGAAGACAAGGCGCGCGACGGCATTCGCGGCTGGTACGGCAAGCTGTGGCTGGCGCCGAACGCCTTGAAGCGCCGTGCGCTCACGGACACGGTCAAGGGCATCTATCTGCCGTACTGGACGTTCGATGCGCATGTTGACGCGACCTGGACCGCCGAAGCCGGGCATTACTACTACACGACTGAGAGTTACACCGACAACGACGGGCGCACGCAAACGCGGCAGGTGCAGCACGTTCGCTGGGAACCCGCGGCAGGACGGCTGCAGCATTTTTTCGACGACGATCTGATCTGTGCGTCCGTCGGCGTCCATCCCGATCTGCTGCGGGGCATCGAACCGTTCCCGACCAATGACCTCGTTGCGTACGACGCTGGCTATGTCGCAGGCTGGGTCGTCGAGCGCTACCAGATCGACCTGGTTTCCGCCGCGAAAGCCGCTCGCGATGCGATGGATGCGAAGCTGCAGCAGATGTGTGGCGCACAGGTTCCCGGCGACACGTATCGCAATCTTGCAGTGCACGCCAACTATGCGGGTCAGACCTTCAAGCACATCCTCGTGCCGGTGTGGCTGTTGAGCTATACGTTCGGCGCGAAGGCGTTTCAGGCAGTGATGAACGGGGTGAGCGGCACGATACAGGGCGAGTATCCGAAGAGCTGGGTCAAGGTCACGTTGCTGGTGCTCGCGATACTGGTGGTCGTGATCATCGCGATGTCGATGGGCAGCCGTTGAACGGAGTCACCACCGGCGTTGCGCGATCCGGATTTTTCAGGATGCAATCGACAGCAGCTCATCCGGCGCGGTGATCAGTACGCGCGCGCCGGCGCCCACCAGTTCCTCGCGCGAGCCGTAACCCCAAAGCACGCCGATCGTATCGACCTGATGGGCGTTGGCCGCGCGAATGTCCTGGGCACGATCGCCGATCATGATGCAGCGCCCGGGCTCGAGTCGCTCCTTGGAAAGCAGCGCGGCCATCAGTTCGGCCTTGTCATCGTGCCGACCGCCGAACTCGGCGCCATACACGGCATCCAGGTATCGCGCGAGCCCGAAGTGCCCCACGATGCGCTCGGCGTAGACCTTCGGCTTGGACGTGCACAGCATCAAGCGGTGCCCACGCTGGTCCAGGGCGGCGAGCGCGGCGTCGATGCCCGCATAGACCGCGTTCTCACGCCAGCCCTCGACCGCGTAACGCTCGCGATAGTGCGCGAGCGCGCGCTCGATGAGCATGGGGTCGTCAGTATTGAGCAGACGGCCAAAGGTGTGGCGCAATGGCGGGCCGATGCAATGCCTGAGTTCGACGTCGGATGGGGTATGCGCGCCAAATTTTTCGAGCGCGTGCAGGATCGAGCGGCTGATGCCGGCGTAGTTGTCGGTCAGCGTGCCGTCGAGGTCGAGCAGAAGCGTGGATCGTGTAGTCATCGTCGCGGACGCACCTGCTGCACGCGGTACTCGATCAAGCTTCCCGCAGCACCGGCTTCCCATTCCAGGCAATAGTTCTGGCTCTGGTCGGCGGTGAAATCGCCGGAGTCTTCGAGCGCCGCCTTGACATCGACGGGAAAGATCCGCGCCTTGCCTTCGCGGAAATACACGTTGAACGCGACCGCCTGGGTGGCCGTGAATCGATAGGAGACACGCTCGCCGGTCGAGAGTGCGAAACATTGTTCGTGAATCGCGAACGGCGCGATCTCGATGCCCGACGCGACCTTCGGCACCGTCAGCCGATCCGGCTCGCTTGCGCAGCCCGCAGCGAGGAGCGGCAGCGCCACCCGCAGCAGCGCAATCATCGCCGCGGCTTGCGTTGCGCGCGCCAATCCTCGACCAGCATTGCCCAACGCTCGTGATCGCGCCACCGGCCGGCGATCTTCACATACCGCCTTGAGAATCCTTCGCGTGTGAATCCGGTATCGCGCACAAGGGTGATGGAACGCGTATTGGTTGGCTGCACGTTGACTTCGACGCGATGCAGCCGCAGCTTGCGGAACGCGACCTCGAGTGCGAGCGCAAGACCTTCGGCCATGTAACCCTGACCGGCGTGCGGCTCCAGTGCGTAATAACCAAGATAGGTGCTCCGGAACGCACCATGAACGATCTCGCTGAAATTGAAGACTCCGACCAGCGCGCCGTCGTCGTTGCGGCATGCCAACAGGCCAACTTGCCTGGCGCTCGCCAACAGTCGTGACTTGGGACCCGCGGAGCGCTTGAGGTACGTGCCAAACCGGGCGGGTGTCGACGGCGCCTGCACCCACTGGCGGTGTAAACGGCGGCTGGCGGCGACGGCGGCAATGAGTGCGCGTTCGTCGGACGGTCTGGGCCGGCGCAGGTAAACGCGGGGTCCCGCGCAGAGCGCGGAGGGGGGCGCTGGCATAATGCATAGTCTACTAGTCGAGCAATGCGCGCGTGCAACGATGAGCAGTTGGATCGAGGGAACGGTTGTTTCAAAGCGGCAATGGACCGATCGCCTGTTTTCATTGCGCGTGGCCGCGCCGGGTCTCGCCTTTGTTGCGGGTCAGTTCGCGCGACTTGCCTTGCCTGCGCCGCCCGGCGCGAAGGAGCCAATGCTTGGCCGGCCTTATTCCTTCGTCAATGCGCCGCAGGAGTCGCCGCACGAATTCTATTTCAACGTGCTGCCCGAAGGGCCGCTTTCACCTCGCCTCGCGGCACTCGAGCCCGGCCAGTCTGCCTGGCTGCTCGATCGAGCGAACGGCTTTTTCAGCGTGGCCGAGATTCCCTCGACCAACGCGCTGTGGTGTCTGGCGACCGGGACCGGACTTGGGCCATTTCTGTCGATCCTGCGCACTGCGGAGCCCTGGGAGAAATTCGAACGCATCGTGCTGGTGCACGCCGTTCGCTACGCGGAGGATCTGTCGTATGGCGACGAAATTGGCCAAGTGGCCCACGCCCGCACCGGACGTTTCAGTTATGTGCCCATGGTGAGCCGCGAAGCACATCGCGGTGCGCTCCCCGGGCGCATTCCCGACGCGATCGCGGATGGCCGGCTCGAGGCGTGGACGGGCGTGCCGCTGACGGCGGACAGCGCGCACGCCATGCTCTGTGGCAATCCGGACATGGTGCGCGATACGCAGGCGGTTCTGGACACCCGCGGGATGCGCCGGCACCGCCGGCGTGAGCCGGGGCACGTCACGCTAGAAACGTATTGGTAGTTACCCCTTAACGTCGATCAGTTCGACGTCGAAGATCAAGGTCGCGTCCGGAGGAATGATGCCGCCAGCGCCACGGCTGCCATAGGCCATGTCCGCGGGAATGATAAGCGTGCGCTGGCCGCCGACTTTCATGCCGGCGACGCCTTCATCCCAGCCGCGGATGACTTTGCCGGCGCCCAGGACGAAGCCGAAGGGAACCGGCCGGTCGCGGGAGGAGTCGAACTTCGCCCCCTTTTGACCTGCCGCAGCTGGGTCATACAACCATCCTGTGTAGTGAACAATAACGGCTTTTCCTGCTACCGCTTCAGCGCCTGTTCCTTGCTTGACATCGAGTTTTTGCAGTTGCATGACCTTGGCATCCATCTTGCTTGAAGTTGGTGCAGCGCCCGTGGCCGGGGCCTGAGCGAGGAGATTCGTGGAGCAGAACGCACAACAAATGGCGGCACCGATGGCCCATTTGCGGCGGATTTCGAGCGGAGAAATCAGCATCAAGTCGTACTCGCTGTAAGGTGCGGCGCCTTGCAATTCAGGCGCGGCAATTGAGAAAGGACGCAAGGTAGCACGAAATTGATTCGGTTTTGCGCTGGAGGCGCTTTTAGGCTATAAATTGCATGTCGTTCGCATCGCAATGGCATCGAGTTCGACCCTCCTGCGATGACCAGAAATGCCGAATCCGGCTCCGGCACGCCCCAAGTCGACATACCCCAAAGATGAAAGCGATGTTTGGATTTCTGACACCGCAGGGCAGAGATACCGCTGATCCACTGCAGAACGCCAAGACTGCAGCGGTGTGGTTGCGTCAATTGCCGGCGCTGGACGCCATCGGCAGGCAGCAGCACGTCATTCGCGCGCTCGACGAGTTGCGCAAGACACAGCGCGATATCGGCCTTAACCATGTCGGCGCCATCCAGTTCATCGATGCGGCGCTTGGCAGCGATCGCCGGCAGCTGATCAAGCAATACATCGAGAACGCCGAAGCCTCGCCCAAGCTTGCCGAGCGCATCTGGCAGGCGCTGTGGGAAATGAGCCAGGCGTTCATGCTCGCGTACCAGGCGGCGCTAGAAGGTGCGGTGGCGCAGGCAGACAATGCGCGTTGGCGCGCCGCCTTGCCGCTGCTTTTTGTGCGCCTGGTCCATTTTCATGGCACGGACGCCAAGTTGCGCGTGTTCAAGTACGAGCGGTGGATTCCCGCGAAATGGATCGAGCTGCACCAGACTTATCTGCGTGCATGCGAAATGAAAATCGACCGGCAGGCCATGGCGTTGCCGGCGGCGGGCTCCGCGGCCCAGCCTTGGTCAGTCGAGCAGGAGTACCTGTACGTCCTGCTGGTACATCAGCTCAACACGGGCAATCTGTCCCCAACCGAAATCGACTGGGCGAGTTCGCAGCTGCGCGCATGGAGTCGCCGCCTGTCGCTGGAGCAGATTCCCAAGTCGATGGACGGATTCTTTGTCGACCTCGCGGGACGCGAGGGCATGGTTCGCCGCACCGGAAATGATCGCGGCTCGATGCTGCGCTACCTGGACACCTCGCCGCTGTCCGAAGGCATGCAACGCGCGATCAACGCGTTGCGCGACGCCGAAATGACCGACCAGGGTCCGGTGGCCGTCGTCAACCAGCAACGGCTTGCTGTCTTGCGCAAGATCCAGCCGATGATGTCACCGGCGCTGCTTCCGGAATTGCGGCGCGATCCGCGTGTCACGGTCGCGGTGTCGGCGCGCGTGCGCATCGGCCTTTCGCGGATCTGCCAGGACCTTGCGGCCAAGGCTACAGACGAAGCAAGCAACGATCCGAGCGCCGGGACCGAACAGATCGAAGTCTTTCCGGTGGCGGGCGCACCGCGCGTCAAGCGCAAGGCGCAGCTCGAGGATGATTCGCTCGCGGCAAGCTTGTCTTCCTGGAGCGATCCGATGTGGGAGGTCAAGGATCGCAGCGTGGCGGGATTGCGCATTGCCGCAACGGGCGGCATTGGCCAAAGCCTTACGCTCGGCGCGCTGGTCGCCGTGCGCCAGTCCGACATCGATGGCTGGTTGCTCGGCGTCGTGCGTCGATTGAACAAGCTGTCGAACGAGGAAGTCGAAGCCGGGGTCAACATCATCGCCGAGCGCATGGTTGCAGTGACGCTTGCTGCCAAGCGTCGCGCCAACGAGGACATGGGCTACGTCGTGAACGGCCTGGACATGTCGACGATGGGCGAACGTTTCGAGGGTCTGTACCTGCCGCCTCCCTCACGGCCCGACAAACCGCTGTCGATGAAAACGGTGATCGTGCCGACGTCCGAATTCCAGGAAGGTCGCAACGTATTGCTCACGACAGCGCACTCCGTATACACCGTATCGATGAGGCATCTGGTCGAGCAGCGGCCCGACTGGAGCTGGGCCACGATCCAGATCGTCGAGAAAAAAGCCCGCGACGAATAACATCTGGCGCGAACGAGTTTGCGCCTATTGCCTAGACTCGTCGCCCCCGCGCAAGCGGGGACATATGTTGATGTTGGCGGGATAAAAATGGATTCCCGCGTTCGCGGGAATGACGACATCTTTACCGACGCCCATCGGCGCCAGTGCAATCAGTCGGACGGCCTGAACTTTAGGGTCAGATTACGGCGAAACAAATCCGCAACTTCGGGTTTCGGTAGCGGCGATGCCTTGATGATCGCGCGTTGCACCGCTTCATCGTAAGCACGCACGCCGCTCGATTTCCTCAGCTGCACATCGATGATTTCGCCGGTCGGCAGCTGCAGGACGTCGAATACGGCTTCTGGATTACCGGCGATGTCCGGCGGCAACACCACGTTGCCTTTGATTCTCGCCTGGATCCGGCGGATGTAATCATCCAATGCCTTGGCCTGCGCCGCGTCGGCGGCCTTGGTCGCCGCGACCCGCTCGCGATCGGCCTGCGCCTTGAGGGCTTCTGCTTCGCGATTCTGGCGCTCCCGCGCATCGGCAAGGCGCTTGTCTTCCTGCTTCTTCTTTTCCGCCTCGCGTTTGTCGGCCTCGCGTTTCTCGGCGTCGCGTTTTTCCTTTTCGACGCGCGCCCGCTCGGCCTGCAGCTGTTTCTGCTTCAGGGCGATGTCGGCTTTGCTCGGGGCAGGCGGCTCGACTTTCGGAATCGGCGTCGGCGTCGGAGTCGGAGGTGGCGGCTTCGGCGGTTCGGGCGGCGGTTTCGGAGGTTCGGGAGGAGGTTTGGGTGGTTCCGGTTGCGGCGAGACCGGCTCGGGTGGCTTGGGTGTATCGACCTTCGGCGCCGGCGCTGGGGGAGCATAGAGTTCGACGCTGACCGGCGTCTCCTTGCGGTTCTGCCAGGTCACGCTGAAGACAATGAACGCGATGAAGCCGACGTTTACTGCAATCGCCAGCGCGGCCGCGATCCACTTGCCCGTCGTCCATTGCGAACCTTCGCGCCGCGCGCCGCGCCCGCCTGCCATCGCCCGTCAACCCTGTGGACGCGCCAGCAGACCCACCTTGCGAATGCCGTTGCGCTGGAGCATGTCGAGCACTTCGATCACTGCGTCGTAGCGAACGGAGCGGTCGGCGGCAATGACCACGGGTTGATCGGCGTTGCGGGTCTGACGGTCGCGGATGCGCGCGATCAGCTCGTCACGCGAGAATCGCACCGACGGGGCTCCACCTTCCTTCAACCATAGCGACTGGTCGGTCCTGATGGTGATCTCGATCGGCGCCACCGGCGCGGTCAGCTTGGAGCCGACGCTCGGCAACTCGATCTCTCCCGGATTGATCAGCGGTGCGGTGATCATGAAGATCACGAGCAGCACCAGCATCACGTCGATGTAGGGCACGACGTTGATCTGGTTGATCGCCTTGCGAGCGCGCCGCATGCCAGGGCCTCTAACCCTGCCGCTGGAGGATGTTGGAGAATTCTTCGATGAACGTCTCGAGGCGCGTTGCCAGGCGGTCGACGTCGTGGGTGTAGCGGTTGTACGCAACGACGGCGGGGATCGCGGCGAACAGGCCCATCGCCGTCGCGATCAGCGCTTCGGCAATCCCCGGCGCAACCTGCGCGAGCGTCGCCTGACTGACATTCGACAGGCCGCGAAACGAATTCATGATGCCCCACACCGTGCCGAACAGGCCGATGTACGGGCTGACGGAGCCGACGGTGGCCAGGCCCGCGAGGTTGGCCTCCAGCGTGTCGATCTCGCGCTGGTACGTCGCACGCATCGCGCGCCGCGCGCTGTCCATGGTCGCCGCTGACGACGATCCCTGCTTGCGGTGTTTCGAGAATTCACGAAAACCCGCCGAGAAAATGCGTTCGAGCGGCCCGCCGTCACGTGCCTGGCTGGCGCGCTGGTAGAGCGCCGCGAGATCGCCGCCCTTCCAGAATTCGTCCTCGAACACGTCGGTGCTCGCCGCAGCGCGTTTGAGCGCGAACATCTTGAGAAAGATTTGCCACCACGACCAGAGCGACAGCAGCAGCAGCAATACCATTACCGCCTGCACCACGAAGCTGGCGTGGGTAACCATCGAGATGAACGAAAGATCGGGGTGCAGATTCAAGCGACAGTCTCCAGGCAGGCCTGCAGCGGAGCGGGCATGCGCATCAGCCGCCAGGTGCGGCGATCGACCAATGCAAGTGTGACCCGTGCACGCGCCAGCAGTTCACCTTTGCGCAGGACATCCTGCGCGACGACGAGCTTGCTCCGCCCACGTTCGATCGGGGTCATCGTCACCTCGAGCGAGTCGCCCAGACGCGCCGGCTGCCGATATTCGATCTCCAGTCGATGGACGACGAAGACGGCATGGTGTTCGGACGCGAGCGCGGTCAACGCCAAACCCAGCGCGGTGAGCCATTCGGTCCGCGCCCGCTCCAGGAACTTGAGATAGTTGGCGTAATAGACAATGCCGGCGGCGTCGGTGTCCTCATAGTAAACGCGTACGGGCCAGCGAAAGGGTTGCGCTAGCGGCACTGTCAACCGTTGAACAGTTCGCCGACGGCGCCAGGAGGCGCCAGTCCGAAATGTCGATACGACAACGCCGTGGCGATCCGCCCGCGATTGGTCCGTTGCAGGAACCCCTGCTGGATCAGATAGGGTTCGAGTACGTCCTCGATGGTGTCGCGTTCCTCGCCGATCGCCGCAGCTAGGTTGTCGACGCCGACCGGGCCTCCCGCGAACTTGTCGAGCACGCAACGCAGCAGCTTGCGGTCCATGACGTCCAGTCCCGACGCGTCGACGTCGAGCATCTTGAGTGCTTCGTCCGCGACTGGACGGGTGATGTTTCCGGTGGCGCGTACCTCCGCATAGTCGCGCACGCGGCGCAGCAGGCGGTTGGCGATGCGCGGCGTGCCGCGCGAGCGCCGCGCGAGTTCCAGCGCGCCGTCCGCTTCGATCGGTATCTCGAGCAATCGCGCCGAGCGCGTGACGATGCGGGTGAGTTCCTCTGCGGTGTAGAACTCGAGGCGTGCGACGATGCCGAAACGGTCGCGCAGCGGATTGGTCAGCATGCCGGCGCGGGTCGTGGCGCCAACCAGCGTGAAGGGTGGCAAATCCAGCTTGACGCTCCGCGCGGCGGGACCTTCGCCGATCATCAGGTCGATCTGGAAGTCCTCGAGCGCCGGATACAGGATTTCCTCGACGACGGGCGACAGCCGGTGAATTTCGTCGATGAACAGGACGTCGTTCGGCTCGAGATTGGTGAGCAGCGCGGCAAGGTCGCCGGCGCGTTCCAGAACCGGTCCCGAAGTCTGACGCATGTTGACGCCGAGTTCGTGCGCGATGATGTGCGCAAGCGTCGTCTTGCCGAGGCCCGGCGGCCCGAACAGCAGAACGTGATCGAGCGACTCCTTGCGCTTCTTCGCGGCCTCGATGAAGATCGAAAACTGCCCACGGATCTTTTCCTGGCCGACGTATTCATCAAGCGCGCGCGGCCGCAGCGTTCGCTCGAGGACTTCCTCCTGCGGGCTGGCAGGCGCGGCGGCGATCAGGCGGTCGGTTTCGATCATGGTGAGCGCGGCATCAACCCGTCAGTTCTTGGCAAGCAGTCGCAGCGCCTGCCGAATGCCGTCGGTCACTGCGATTCCTTCCGGCAATTGCTTGACCGCGTGCGCGGCTTCCTTGTCGCTGTAGCCGAGCGAGGCAAGTGCGTTGAGCACGTCCGAGGTGACCGGCGCGGCGCGATTGACGCCGACCGTCGACGCGAGATCGGCGCCGAGCTTGTCCTTCAGTTCGAGCAACAACCGCTCCGCCGTCTTCTTGCCGATGCCGGGAATCTTGGTAAGCCGGCCCGAGTCCTGCAGCGTGACGGCCTGCGCCAATTCGGCGACCGACAGGCCCGACAGCACCGATAGTGCAGTGCGCGCGCCGATACCGCTGATCTTGATCAACAGGCGGAACGCGCGGCGTTCCGTCTCCGACCCGAAGCCAAAAAGCAGGTGTGCGTCTTCGCGCACCACGAGATGTGTGAACAGCGTGACCTTCTCGCCCAGAGTGCCCAGGTTGTAGTACGTGCTCATCGGCACGTCGACCTCGTAGGCCACGCCCAGTACGTCGAGCAGAATCTGCGGCGGATTCTTTTCGACGAGCGTGCCGGAGAGGCGTCCTATCATGAGCGTGGGTCAATGCGAATCGATGCATTATCGCACGGGGCCGACGCTTCAAATGAGACGCCCGCGGCGCATGCGATAGCCGCTCCGGTTCAGTCCCGCGAAACCTTCGCCGCCGTGCGCATGGCAGATCGCGCACGCCAGAGCGTCCGCGGCGTCGCTGGCCGGTGCCGCGGTCAGCGCGAGGAGCCGCTTCACCATTTCCTGCACCTGTTCCTTCGCGGCCTTGCCGTGCCCGACGACCGCCTGCTTGACCTGCAGCGCGGTGTACTCGACGACCGGAATATTGGCGATGACCGCCGCCGAGATCGCGGCACCACGGGCCTGACCAAGCAGCAAGGTCGATTGTGGATTGATGTTGACGAATACTTTTTCGATCGCGACCTCGGTCGGTTGGTGGGCAGCGATGACGCTGGCAAGATCGCGCAGAATGACTTTCAACCGCTCCGGCAGTTCGCCGGAAGTATTGCGGATGCAGCCGCTGGTCACGTACTGCAGTTGATTCCCGGACGCGACGATCAAGCCAAATCCGGTTACGCGCAGTCCGGGGTCGATGCCCAGAATGCGACGAGGGATCATGCGTCCTCTATTACTGCATTGGTGTAGACGTTCTGGACGTCGTCCAGCGACTCGATCGCGTCGAGCAGTTTCTGCATCCTGGCGGCATCGTCACCGGAAAACACGATCTCGGTCGACGGCTTCATCGTCTCTTCCGCGAATTCCGGTTTCAAGCCGGACTTGGCGAGCGCGTCTTTCACCGCGACAAAGTCATGCGGCGGCGTGATCACCTCGATCGATCCATCGTCGTGGTCGATCACGTCCTCGGCACCCGCGTCCAGCGCCGCTTCCATCAATTTATCCCCATCCGTTCCAGGGGCGAACACAAGCTGACCGCAATGCTTGAACATGAATGCGACCGAGCCATCGGTGCCCATGTTGCCGCCATACTTGGAGAACGCGTGGCGGACTTCGGCGACGGTGCGCACCCGATTATCCGTGAGGCAATCGACGATCACCGCGGCACCGTTGATCCCGTAGCCTTCGTAGCGTACCTGGTCGTAACTGACGCCCTCGAGTTCACCTGCGCCGCGCTTGGCCGCGCGCTCGATGGTGTCCTTGGGCATGTTGTTGTCGAGCGCCTTGTCCATCGCGAGGCGCAGGCGGGGGTTGCTCGACGCATCGGCGCCGCCGAGCCTGGCAGCAACCGTGATTTCGCGGATCAGTCGAGTGAAGATCTTGCCGCGTTTGGCGTCGGTCGCCGCTTTCTTGTGCTTGATGTTCGCCCACTTGCTGTGGCCGGCCATGATGGTGTTCCTGTGCTGCGGCGTTGGAAGCACAAATTATATCAGCGCGACCCGGCGATTCCCGTCGACCTAGAGGATCTCCTTCTCCTTGAGGAATTGCGCGATGACCTTCAGCCGCACTTCACTGTCGTTGATCTCGAGCATGCTCTGCTTGATCGGTAGCGGCAACGGCAACATCTCGGCCAGGCGGTAGCCCACCCACGACGCATCGCCGGTCGCCGGCGCCGCTGCAAAATTCTCGCGTCCGACGCGTTCGATCAGCAGTTCGAGCAATGCCACCAGCGGTTGATACGCATCCGCCAGGGGCAGGGCGGGCTCGGGAGGCAGCGGCGTCACCTGGCCGACAACGAGCCCGAGGTCGGTGACTTTGTGGGATTGCACCTGGAAGCGCGTGCCGCCCTCGGTTTTCACGTGCAGTATCCCCAACTGCGGGACATCGCAGTCAGTAATACGCGCGAGCGTGCCGATCTCGGCGAAATCGGGGTGCCCTGCGACGGAACCGGGTCGGTTCACCTCCTGGCCTTCCTTGAGCAGACAAACGCCAAAGGGCTTGCCTTCCTTCAGGCAAGCCTTGGTCATTTCAATGTATCGCTGCTCGAACACCTTCAGCGGCAGCAGGCCCCCAGGGAACAGGACCGTTTTCAGCGGAAACAGAGGCAGCGAAGTTGGCGTCGTCGGACGCGCGTTCGCGCGCAGGAATTCAAGCACGCTCGATTGTCGGCGAGGGTGCCCGGCGCGCGCCCCAGCGCGGCCCCAGTTCGCATTCCACGCCGAGTTGGTCGAGAATGCGCGCGACGACGAAGTCGACCAGGTCGTCGATGGACTGCGGGTGGCCGTAGAAGCCGGGCGCCGGCGGCAGGATGACCGCGCCCGCGCGTGCGAGTGTCAGCATGTTTTCGAGGTGAATGGCCGACAGCGGCGTTTCGCGCGGCACCAGGATCAGCGTTCGCCGCTCCTTGAGCATCACGTCGCCGGCGCGCTCGATCAGGTTATCCGCAAGTCCTGCGGCGAGGGCGCCCAGCGTACCCATGCTGCACGGGCACACCACCATCGCGTCCGCAGTGTTCGAGCCGGACGCGACCGGCGAGAGCCAATCTTCGCGGCCGAATACGGTCAACTGTCCTGGTTGCGCGCGATAGCGCTCCGCAAAATACGCCGCGGCCGCGGCCGGCTGCGAAGGCAACGTCAAGGACAGCTCCTGGCGCGCGACGATCTGCGCCGCCGGCGAGTACAGCAGGTAAACCTGTACCCGCGCCGCAAGCAGGCATTCGAGCAGGCGCAAACCGTAGGGCAACCCGGATGCTCCGGTGAATGCAAGCGTGACAGTTCTTGGTTTGCTCATGCGAACATTCTAGCGCAACGCCGGAGCGTCGCTCGTATACAGTTCCCGATGCCGCGATTGCACCTGATAGCGGTTGGAGAATGCCCGCGCCAGGCGTTCGACCATGTACACCGACCGATGCTGCCCGCCCGTGCAGCCGATCGCGACGGTCAGGTAATTGCGGTTGTCGCGGGCGTAGTCGGGAAGCCAGCTCGCGACGAAGTGATAGATGTCGCCGTACATGCGTTCGGTTTCCGGCTGCCGTTCGAGATACGCGATGACTTCGGGATCCATGCCGGTCTTCGGCGCAAGGTCGGGCTCGTAGTGCGGGTTGGGCAGGCAGCGCACGTCGAAGACCAGGTCCGCGTCGAGCGGCACACCATGCTTGAAGCCGAAGGACTGGAACAGCAGCGTCAGCTTCGACGGGTCGACGCTGATGAAATCCTTGATCCATGCCCGCAATGCCGCGGCGGAGAGATCGCTGGTGTCGAAGCTGTAGCCGAGCGAACGCACGTCGGTCAGCCGCGCACGTTCGAACTCGATCGCTTCCTTGAGCGTGCGGGCATCGTCCGAGAAAGGATGTCGCCGCCGCGTCTCGGAGTAACGCTTGACCAGGGTGTCCGTCTTGGCATCGAGGTACAGAAACCGAACGGTCCAGCCATCGCCACGCGCAGCCTCGATCGCTTCGGCCACGGCGTTCAGATCCGGCGTCGTTTTCACGTCGAGCACGATTGCGACACGTTGCTGCCGGACGGCTTGCAGATGTGCGAGCAGTCCCGCCAGCTGGGACGGCGGCAGATTGGAAACGGCGTCATAGCCACTGTCTTCGAGCGCCGCCAGGGCGACGCTCTTGCCCGATCCCGAAACGCCGGCGATCAGCAGCAGGTCCATGTTGAAGCGCTCAGCCGCCGTCTTCCATCAATTTCTGTTGGCGCTCAATGAACTCTTTGGTGCTGTCGATGCCGCGCTGGTTGAGCACGAAGTTGCGCACTGCTGCCTCGACCAGCACGGCGAGGTTGCGGCCTGCCGCGACCGGAATGGTCACCTTGCGGATCGGCACGCCGAGGATTTCCTGATAGGTCGCGCTGACCTGCAGTCGGTCCAGCTCGGAAAACTGTTCGTTGCCGTGATCTTCGAGGTGGACCATCAGCTTCAGCAGCTTGCGCGGACGCACCGCAGTCTCGCCGAAAATCGTGCGAATGTTGAGGACGCCGATGCCGCGCACCTCGAGAAAGTCCCTTAGCACTGCCGGACATCGTCCCTCGAGCGTGTCGGGCGAAATCCGGTAGAGCTCGACGATATCGTCGGCAACCAGGCCATTGCCGCGCGAAATGAGTTCGAGCGCCAATTCACTCTTGCCGATCGCCGACGCACCCGTGATCAATACGCCCATTTCCAGCACGTCGAGAAACACGCCGTGCAGCGTGGTCGATTCCGCCAGCACGCGCGCGAGATACAGGCGCATGACGTCGACGACGTGCGGCGAAGGTTGCGGTGAAGTCACCAGCGCAATGTGGTGCTTGTTGCATTCATCGAGCATGTGCGTGGGAATCTGCTCGCCGTTGGCGACCACGATTGCGACCAGCTCGGTCGTGAACAGCCGCTCGATCGATGCGCGCAGCGACTCCTCGGGCAGGCCGCGCATGTAGCTGGCTTCGGCGGCACCGATCAGCTGGATGCGGAACGGATGGATGAAATTCATGTGCCCGACCTGACCGATGGTCGGTTTCAGCGCGGCTTCTCCGCTCAGCACGCGGTTGCCGCCCTGGCGGCCGGCGAGCCAGGTCAGCCCCAGGCGGTCGTGATTGTCCTCGAACAACCGCTCGACACTCACCTGCCGGATCGCGCCGCCATCGCTCATTGTGTCTCGGGCGCCCAGTTCAAGAACAGCGCGTGCAGCGCGGAGGCATCGGGCGCCGTCGCCAGCTTGTCGCGAAACGTCTTGTCACTGAACATTTGCGCGAGCTCCGACAACAGTTGCAGGTGTTCTTCAGTAGCGTGTTCCGGAACCAGCAGTACAAAAACCTGCACGACCGGCCTGCCGTCAGGAGCGTCGAAGGGGATCGGATGATGCGGCCGAATGAACGCGCCCAGCGCCTGCTGCAGGCCCTTGATGCGGCCATGCGGAATGGCGATGCCCTGGCCAAGGCCGGTAGACCCCAGACGTTCGCGCGCTGCCAGACTGTCGACGACGACCGACCGCGGCAACTGCTCGTGTTCCTCGAACAGCTGGGCGATCTGTTCGAACAGCCGCTTCTTGGTCGTGGCCTCGGCGCCAAGCAGAATGTTGGACTCGAGCAGGAGTGGGGCGATGCGGTTCATGTAGGAGGGGCCCGCCCGGTGCGGCGCCGGCGAGCTACCGCGTGCGCGCTTTCGGTACGCGCTCGACCACGGTCGCGCGCTTGCTTGCGGCGGGTTCGTGGCGTTGTCCGTTGGCTTTTTCCTTGTGCCGCAGAACCTGGCGGTCAAGCTTGTCGGCCAGTGCGTCGATCGCCGCGTACATGTCGGAATCGAAGCACTCCGCGTGGATTTCCTTGCCGCGTATATGCAGATTGGCCGTGATCTGCTGCCTGAGCTTGTCGACGGAAAGGACGACGTTCACGTCGATCACATGATCGAAATGCCTTGTCACCCGATCGAGCTTTGCAGTGACATAGCTGCGAATGGCCGGCGTGATGACCAAATGATGACCGCTGAGATTCAGGTTCATCGAGTTCTCCTCGAAGTGATTTTCAGATGGCCTTGCGCAGATTGACCGGGGGAATTTGCAGTGCCTCGCGATATTTGGCGATCGTGCGCCGGGCAACGACGATGCCCTGGTCACTGAGCAGATCGGCGATGCGGCTGTCGGTCAGCGGCGCCTTCGTATCCTCGGCACCGATCAGCTGCTTGATGAGTGCGCGGATCGCCGTCGCCGACGCCGCTCCGCCGGTGTCCGTGGCGACGTGGCTGCCGAAGAAATATTTGAGTTCATACGTGCCGCGCGACGTGAGCATGTATTTCTGCGTGGTCACGCGGGAAATCGTCGATTCGTGGAGGCTGAGGATTTCGGCGATCTCGCGCAGCACCATCGGCCGCATGGCGACGTCGCCATGGTCGAAGAAGTGACGTTGCCGGTCGACGATGGCCTGCGACACACGCAGGATTGTTTCGAAACGCTGCTGCACGTTGCGAATCAGCCATTTCGCTTCCTGGAGCTGGGCGGACAGCTGCTGATTCGACGCTTCGCGGTTACGCGTCAGGATGTCGGCGTAGATGCGATTGAGCCGAAGCTTGGGCATGGCGGCTTCGTTCAGTGCCGCGACCCAGCGTCCGCGGACTTTTTTCACGACGACGTCGGGGATGACGTAATTGGCCTCGGTCTGGGCGAACTCGGAGCCGGGCCGCGGGTTGAGGCTGGTGATCAATGTGCGCACGCCGCGAATGCCGTCGTCGTCGGTGTGAAGCAGTCGCTTGAGCTTGGCGAAATCGCGCGCAGCGAGCAACGGCAGGTGGTGTTCCACCAGTTTGAGCGCTTCAGCGCGGAATGGCGTTGTGGCGGGCATCGCTTTCAGTTGCAGCGTGAGGCACTCCGCCGCGTCGCGTGCGCCGACGCCCGCCGGCTCCAGATTCTGCAGATGTCTGAGGCCGATCGCCAGGTCGTCGGCGTCGAATCCGAGTTCTTCCGGAAAGAGTTCGAGCAACTCTTCGAGGGACGTCGTCATGTAGCCGTCGTCGTCGAGTGCATCGACCAGCGCGCTCGCGAGCTGCCGGTCGCGCAGCGGCAGGTTCAGCAACGCCAATTGTTCGTTCAGGTGATCGCGCAGCGAGCAGGTGGCGACCTGCTGGGGCGAGAAGTGCTCGTCGTCATCGTCGCCCGAACCGGACGCGGAGCCCCAGTCGTTGTCACCGCCGGCGTTGGCCATCACGTCGAAATCCGCGGCAGGCGGCTGGTCGGCACCTTCACTCTGATTGTCCGAACTCGACACCGTCACCATCGTCGGCGCGAACTCGGGGGGCGGGGCCGACCCTTCGTCGTCGTCGGCTTTCTCCAGCAACGGATTTTCCTGAAGCAGGCGCTCGACTTCCGCGTTCAACTCAAGCGTTGACAGCTGCAGCAGCCGAATCGACTGCTGCAGCTGTGGCGTCAGCGTCAGATGCTGGCTGAGCTTGAGCTGTAGCGTGTGCTTCATGGTGTGGGGGCTCCTTGCAGCGTCAGAGCCGGAAGTGCTCTCCCAGGTAGACTTTTCTCACATTTTCATTATAAACAATTTCGTCGGGGGTTCCCGACGCTAGTACCCGGCCCTCGTTGATGATGTAGGCGCGGTCGCAGATGCCCAGCGTCTCGCGGACATTGTGGTCGGTGATCATCACGCCGATGCCGCGCTCCTTCAGGAAGCCGATGATTTTCTGGATATCGAGGACGGCGATCGGATCGATGCCCGCGAAAGGCTCATCGAGCAGTATGAACCGGGGTCGGGTCGCCAAGGCGCGCGCAATTTCGACGCGGCGGCGCTCACCACCCGAGAGGCTGACCGCCGCATTGTCGCGCAGGTGGGAGATCGACAGGTCCTCGAGCAGCGCATCCAGGCGATTGGCGATTTCATCGGTGTCGATGCCTTGCAGCTCGAGGATCGCCTGGACGTTCTGGGCGACCGAAAGCTTGCGAAATATCGAGGCTTCCTGGGGAAGGTACGACAGGCCCAGCCGCGCCCGCACATGAATCGGCATGCGCGTCAGGTCTTCACCATCCAGCTCGATGCGCCCGCCATCGGTCGCCACCAGTCCCACGATCATGTAGAAGCAGGTCGTCTTGCCGGCCCCGTTCGGGCCGAGCAGGCCGACGACTTCGCCGCTACCTACGGTGAGCGACACGTCGTGTACGACAATGCGTGACTTGTAGCGCTTGTTGAGGGCTGCAACTGCCAGCGTGCTCATCGCGTGGGCGATGCCATCATTTTGCCGGCGCTGGCGCGAGCGCGCTGTCGCCCTTGAGCTGCAGCGGCGGGGTGGCCTTCGGCGGCGTCGACGGCTTGGCTTCCTTGGTGGCCTTGCTGTCCTTGGCGTCGCCGTTGTCCTTGCCGTCTTTGGCGTTCTTGTCGTCTTTCACCTGTGGCTGGAACACGCCGCGCACGCGCGGTCCGAGCGGTGCCTCGCCGGCGTCAGGTGGTCGTGAGTCGGCGCGTCCTTCAGCCTTGAATACTTCGGTGCCTGCGTCGTAGGTGATGTAGTTGCTGCGGATCTCGTCGCCGCTTTTTCTCAGCATGGCGCGATCGAACAGCTCGAGAAAGCGATTCTGTCCGTTGTACACAATGCGCTGGGCAACGCCTTCGTAAAACTCGTCGATGCCGTCGCGCTTTTCACGGAAAGTGACCGGGTTGCCGTATGCGGTTGCCGACAAGGAATTGTCGGGGTTCTGGTGGAACACGATCCGGTCCGCGCGTATGGTCAGCGTGCCCTGCGTGATGACGACGCTGCCGGCGAGTTCGCCATCCTTGCTGCCAAGGTTCGCTCCTCCGCTGTCACCCTGGTAGAAAATCGGCTTGTCGCGGTCGGCCTTTTCGGCGTGCGCGATCGTCGCACCGAGCCCGCTGAAAACGACAAACGCGAAGGTCAGGAGCAGCGGTAATCGACGCAACGAATGGGTGGATGGTAGGGGCATGGGTTACTTGCGCGGCTGCAACTGGCCACTGACCTGCGAGCTGAACTTGACTTTTCTGCTGCGATTGTCGAAGTCCATGCCAACGGCGTTGATTATCCCACGTGGGTCCTTGATCGTCACCGCCTTGTCGGTCAGCACCCGATCTTCCTTGGGGAGGATGTGCAGGTACTCGCTGGTGATGACGATGGGACCGTCGTTTGCGTCCGGCTTGGTTGCGTCGCGGACACCCTTGACGTTGCCGAAGAAGTACGCGTGTTCGCGATCGCCGGTGACCGTGGCGCGATCGGCAGTGACCGATAATTGTGGTTTATCCGGATCGCTGAAAGTGATCAGCGGCGCGTCGAATTCGGTGGTGTCGTCGTCCGGGTAGTGCCGCGCCACTTTGGCGGTCAGCGCCTGGCGCACACGTCCCTGGGCGTCGAGGCTGACAGCCTTGAAATTCTCGATGTAAAGGTCGGCATCGTGACGGCCCGAACCATCGAACTTCTGGCTGCCGACCAGAATCTGCGCATTCAGCCAGTATGTGAGCGCGGCGAATGCGCCGAGCAGCAGCGCCGGCGACCATGCAACCAGCCGATCGATCTGGATGGGCCGAAGCTTCATTGGTTGTAGGCCCTTACCCGGGAATCGAGTTCGCCTTGCGCCGACAGTATCAGCTCGCAGAGTTCACGCACCGCGCCCCAGCCGCCGCGCGTTCGCGTGACGTAGTGGGCGTGGTGCTGCATCGGCGCGGGCGCATTGGGCACGCTTACCGCCAGACCGCAGCGCGAAAGTATCGGCAGGTCGGGTAAATCGTCGCCGATATGCGCACACTGCTCGGGGGCGAGCCCAAGCTGACCGCGCAACTTCTCCCATGGTACGAGCTTGTTCGACGCACCGAGCACGACGTGAGTCACACCCAGCACTCGTGCACGGTTCGTTACTGCGGGCGCGTTGCTGCCGGTAATCCACGCGACGACGGCGCCCGAGTCCTGCAACATCTTGATGCCAAGGCCATCGAGGCATGAGAACGCCTTGATCTCGCTGCCGTCGTCGCAATACATGATCCTGCCGTCGGTCAGCACACCATCGACGTCGCAGGTCAGCAGGCGCACGCGGCGCGCCCGGGCGTGCAGGTCGACGACCGGCAGCTCCTTGTTCATTGGATTACCTTCGCGCTCGGGGCGGCCCTTCGCGCTCATACAACCTTGGCCCGGAACAGGTCGTGCAGATGCAGCGCACCGACCAGCCTCGCGTCCTTGTCGACCACGAGCAGCTGACTCACTTTCGGAGGCGTTTCCATGCGCTCGACGCAATCGATCGCCAGCGCCTGTGCATCGATCGTGCGTGGGTTCCTGGTCATCAGCGCATCGACCTTCGTTGCGGCAAAATCAGTGACGCGCGTCACGCAGCGCCGCAGGTCGCCGTCGGTGAAGATGCCAACGACCTTCTTGCTGGAGTCGACAACGGCAGTCATGCCCATGCCTTTGCCGCTCATCTCGATTACTGCGTCTGCAAGCGTCGCAGTCAACGCAATGCTGGGAACGGCATTGCCTGTGCGCATCACATCGCGAACGTGTGTCAGCAGTCGCCGCCCTAGCGATCCACCCGGGTGCGAGCGCGCAAAATCCTCGACCGAAAAGCCGCGGGCGTCGAGTAGCGTCAACGCGAGCGCGTCGCCGAGCGCGAGGGCAGCCGTCGTGCTCGCGGTCGGCGCCAGACCCAGCGGGCAGGCTTCGGCATCAACGCTGGCATCGAGATGCACATCTGCGGCCTGCGCCAGCGATGACTCCTCATTGCCAGTCAATGCGATCAGCTGCGCGCCCTGGCGTTTGAGGTGGGGCACCAGCGACATCAGTTCGTCGGTCTCGCCGGAATTCGACAGCAGAAGCACCACGTCGTCGCCGGTGATCATGCCGAGATCACCGTGATTCGCTTCTGCGGCGTGCACAAAAAAAGCGGGTGTGCCGGTGGACGCGAGCGTGGCCGCGAGCTTGCGCGCGATGTGGCCGGATTTTCCGATGCCGGTGACGACGACGCGGCCGCGGCATCCGAACAGTACGCGCGTGGCGGCAAGAAAGGCACCGCCGAGACGGCGCTCGAGTGCCTGGATTGCGGCCGCCTCGGTCGCGAGCACATCGCGACCGAGCGCCAGCGCACGTTGGGGATCGATGCCGGGCGCGGTCGCGACGTTCTCGGCGGTCTCTGAAGGCATGCCGAAAGTATACCCTGCCGGGGCCTGCAGGCGCCCCGGCGTGCTAGGTCAAGTGGCCAATCGCTGTGCTACATTTCTTCGATGCCGCACATACTGGTTTTGATCCTTCTGCTGCTGGCCGCATCGGTCGTGGTCGTCATCGCGTGCCGGTTGCTGCGGCTGCCCCCGATCCTGGGTTATCTCGTCGTCGGTATCGTGGTCGGGCCGCATGCGATGGCGTGGGTGCCGGACAACACCGCGGTGCGCGATCTCGCCGAATTCGGCATCGTGTTCCTGATGTTCTCGATCGGCCTCGAGTTCAGCCTGCCGCAATTGAAGGCCATGAGTCGCGCCGTGTTCGGGCTGGGCCTCGCGCAGGTGGCCTTGACGACGATCATGGCGATGGTCGTATTGCATTTTCTGCACTATGGCTGGCTGGCCGGGTTCGCGCTTGGCGGTGCGCTGGCGATGAGTTCGACGGCGATCGTGTCCAAGCTGCTCGCAGAACGCAACGAACTCGGCACGCCGCATGGCCGCGACGTGATGGCCGTGCTGCTGTTTCAGGACCTCGCGGTGGTCGCCTTCCTGATCGCGACCCCGACGCTCGCCGAGGGGGGCGGCGATCTCTGGGAGTCGCTTGCCATCGCCGGCGGCAAGGCCGCTGCGGGTCTCGCGGTCATCCTGTTCTTCGGCCAGAAGCCGATGCGCGCATGGTTCACGCTCATTGCGCGACTGCAATCTCCCGAACTATTCATGCTCAATGTTCTGCTGGTGACGCTCGGTCTTGCTGCGGCGACCGAACTGGCGGGCCTGTCGTTCGCGCTCGGTGCGTTTCTCGCGGGCATGTTGATCGCGGAGACCGAATATCGCTATCAGGTCGAGGAGGACATCAAACCGTTTCGCGATGTGCTGCTGGGATTGTTCTTTGTCACCGTCGGGATGTACCTGGATCTGCACGTGGTCGGTGCAAACATCGGCTGGGTTCTGCTCGTACTCATCGGCCCTGTGTTCCTCAAGGTTGTCCTCGTGGTCGCGCTGGCCCGACTGTTCGGCGCACAGCCAGGCACGGCGCTGCGCACTGGCCTCTATCTCGGCCAGGCAGGTGAGTTTGCGATCGTCATGCTGGCGCTTATCAGTCCCGGGGAATTGGGGATCATCGACTCCACGCTCGCGCAACTGGTCCTCGCCGCGATGGTGTTGTCCATGCTCGCGGCGCCGTTCCTCATCCAGTTCTCCGAGCCGCTCGTGCGCCGGCTGACGGCCAACGACTGGCTGGCGCGCGCTGCCCAGGTGACGCAGATCGCCGCGCGCACAATGGGGCGGCGCGATCACATCATCATCTGTGGTTACGGGCGCAGCGGACAGAACCTCGGACGCCTCCTCGAAGCCGAGGATATTTCGTATCTTGCCCTCGATTCCGATCCGTCGCGCGTGCGTGAAGCTGCGGACAGCGCGAACGTCGTCTACGGCGATGCCAGGCGCCAGGAAGCACTTGTCGCGGCAGGTCTGCACAAGGCGCGGGCTATTGCGGTGACATTCGCCGACACGCGCGCAGCATTGAAGATCCTGCATCTGGTTCGTCAGGAGCGGCCCGACCTGCCGGTGATCGTGCGCACGCTCGACGATACGGAACTCGATCGCCTGTTGAAGGCGGGCGCCGCCGAGGTCGTTCCCGAAGTACTCGAAGGCAGCCTGATGCTCGCCACGCATTCGCTGCTGCTGCTCGGGGTGCCGCTGGGCCGCGTGCTCGCGCGAATCCGGGCAATTCGCGAGGAGCGATACAGCTTGTTCCGAGGCTTCTTCCACGGCGCGACGGATGCCGCGGACGCTGCCGAAAACCTGCAGGCGCGCTTGCATACGATACTGCTCACCCGGCGTTCGCAGGCCGTCGGGAAGTCGCTCGCCCAGATCGAGCTGGGCGGTCTGGTCGAGGTCACCGGCGTGCGCCGCCATGGGTCGCGGTCGGTGATTCCGAAGGCCGACGATCTGTTCGAAGAAGGCGACGTCGTCGTGTTGCTGGGCACACCTGCCAACCTGACCATCGCGGAACGACTTTTGCACCGGGGCTGAATCAACGCGCTGTGCGTCACGAAACCGGCGCATCGTTGTCGGCCAAGGGTGAAACCGCTACAATTGCGCTCCTTGTCTGGTCAGAAATTTCCCCGCCGATGTCGGCCGCAGCAACCGCTCGTCCCATCACCGCGCCCGCCGAAACCCGCCGTCCCGACCCGAATGTCGCGGCGATCGAGTTGGTGGATGTTTCCTTTGGCTATGACCGCCGGCCAGTTCTGCGCGGCATTACGATGACCGTGCCGCGAGGCAAGGTCGTTGCGATCATGGGTGGCAGCGGCTGCGGCAAGACGACCATATTGCGGTTGATCGGCGGCCAACTTCGACCGCAGTCCGGCAAGGTGCTCGTCGCAGGGCAGTCGGTGCCCGATCTCGACGCCGACGCGCTTTACGCGATGCGACGAAAATTCGGCATGCTCTTCCAGTTCGGAGCGCTGTTCACGGACATGAGCGTGTTCGAGAACATTGCCTTTCCGATGCGCGAGCACACGAAGCTTCCTGAAGAACTCATCCGGGACCTGGTGTTGATGAAGCTGCATGCCGTCGGCCTGCGCGGTGCCGCGTATCTGATGCCGTCGGAATTGTCGGGTGGCATGGCGCGGCGCGTTGCGCTGGCGCGCGCGATTGCACTCGATCCCATGCTGGTGATGTACGACGAGCCGTTCGCCGGGCTCGACCCCATCTCGCTCGGCGTCGTTGGCCAGCTCATCCGCAAGCTCAACGATGCGCTGGGCACGACATCGGTCGTCGTCACGCACGACGTGTACGAATCACTGAAGATCGTCGACTATCTTTACTTCGTTTCGGAAGGAAAAATCGTCGCCGAAGGTACGCCCGCGGCGGTGAGCGCGTCGACCGACCCGTTCGTGCGCCAGTTCGTCGATGGTGCAGCCGACGGTCCGGTACCGTTTCACTATCCGGCGAGTCCATATCGCGGGGAGATCTTCGCTCATGCCCAGTGATGCCCTGAACGGCGTTGGGCACGTCCTGCGGCGCCTCGGCGGCGCGGTCACGGGCTCCATCAGCCGGCTCGGCTTCGCGAGCCGTTTTCTGGTCGCGATCATATGGCACTCGCCGCAGGCGTTTCGCCGCTTCAATCTCACGCTTCGCGAGATCTATTTCGCCGGCGTGCTTTCGCTGGTCATCATTCTCATGTCCGGACTGTTCGTCGGCATGGTGCTGTCGCTGCAGGGATATGAGACGCTCAGGCGATATGGTGCCGACGAACAGTTGGGGATACTGGTCGCGCTTGCGCTCGTGCGCGAACTCGGCCCGGTCATCGCGGGACTGCTGTTTGCAAGTCGCGCCGGGTCGGCCATCACTGCCGAGATCGGCCTGATGAAGACCACCGAGCAGCTGGCGGCGATGGAAATGATGGCGGTGAATCCGCTGGCGCGTGTGATCGCGCCGCGCTTCTGGGGTGGTGTGATTTCGATGCCGTTGCTCGCCGCACTGTTCTCCGCGTTCGGTATATTCGGTGGCTACCTCGTGGGTGTCCGGCTCATCGGCATCGACGACGGCGCGTTCTGGAGCCAGATGAAAGCGGGTGTCGACGTCTGGCCCGATGTGACCAACGGCATCATCAAGAGTCTGGTATTCGGAGTCGCGGTGTCGTTGATCGCGGTCTTCGAAGGCTACGACGCCAAACCTACTGCGGAAGGCGTCTCGACCGCGACGACCCGCACCGTCGTGATGTCGTCGCTGGCGATCCTGGCCCTCGACTTCGTGATGACGGTCTTCATGTTCCGGGGAGGCGGTCAGTGAGCACGATGGGCCGCCCCGAGCGCGAACTGCGCCCCCTTCAGGGGGCAGCGAGCGCAGCGAGCGTGGGGGTTGTCCCATGAACCGCTCGGCAATCGACCTCTGGGTCGGCATCTTCGTCGCGATCGGTTTCGGGGCGATCCTGTTCATGGCGCTCAAGGTGGGCAATCTGTTGACGATCGATAATTCGCCCGGCTACCGCCTGGAAGCGAGTTTCGACAACATCGGCGGCCTCAAGCTGCGCGCCCCGGTGAAGACGGCGGGAGTGGTCGTCGGCCGGGTCGAATCCGTGCGCCTCAACGTCAAAACCTACGAAGCCGTGGCCACGCTGCGTATCGACAATCAATACGAATTCGCGAAAGACACGATTGCGTCGATCAACACTTCGGGCCTTCTGGGCGAGGTCTATATCGCGCTCGACGCGGGCGGTGACAGCGCGACGCTGAAAGATGGCGATCGCATCGCCAAGACGCAGTCGGCCGTGGTGATTGAAAAGCTCATCAGCCAGTTCCTGTTCAACAAGGCGGCAGAGTCGGGTGACGGGGGAGCGAAGAAATGATGTCTCGAAATATTGCACATGGTCGGAGCGTTGCGCTTGCGCTTGTCGTCGCGACGACGCTGCTCGCGGGCTGCGCAACCACGCAGTCGCGGGTCGACCCATTCGAACCCTGGAACCGCAAGATGTTCGAAGTCCACGAGGTTGTCGATGGCAACGTCGTCAAGCCGATTGCCGAGGCATACGTCAAATACACGCCCGAGCTCATTCGCACCGGCATTTCAAATTTCTTCGGCAACATCGAGGATCTGTTCGTCGGCATCAACAACATGCTCGAAGGCAACGGCTACCGCGCCGGGGACGACTTCGGCCGCGTACTGCTCAACAGCACGTTCGGCATGGGAGGCATTTTCGACCTCGCGTCGATGATGGGCATCGAACGCCATACTCAGGATTTCGGGATCACGTTCGGCAAATGGGGTTTCCCGCAGGGCCCCTATTTCTTTGTGCCGCTGTTCGGACCGACGACGTTGCGCGACGGCACCGGCAGCGCCATTCGCGCCTACTTCGCGCCGACCCAGTACATTTTCACCGATATTCCAGTGCGCAACATCGTCTGGGGCGTGGCCACCGTCGACGCTCGGGCCAGCGTGCTGGGCACGGAATCGATGGTCGACCAGGCCGCGCTCGATCGCTACCGGTTCATCCGCAACGCGTATCTCCGGTCGCGACAATACCAGGTGTACGACGGCAAGCCGCCGCCGGAGGCGGAAGACGAAGGTCAGTGATCCACGTCACCGCGCGTCCGCACACACGCAGGGAACGCGCCGTCGCGCCAGTTGTCTGTTCCGCATGTCGCCCACAAGAAGGAATTCGATGATACGTACCCACATGCTTGGATGGATGTTGCTGGGACTGGCCGCTCTGGCTTCGCCCGCGTTGGCCCAGGAGGCGCCGGACGCGCTGGTCAAGCGGTTGGCCGAGGAAGTTATCGCGCAGATCAAGGCCGACAAGGATCTGCAGGCAGGCAACCAGGCGAAGGTCAAGCAGATCATCGAGACCAAGCTGGTGCCCAATTTCGACTTTACGCGCATGACGTCGCTGGCGATGGGGCGCAACTGGCGCGCCGCCACGCCTGAGCAGCAGAAGCAGCTGACCGACCAGTTTCGCACGCTGCTGGTGCGGACGTATTCAGGCGCGTTGAGCAACTATCGCGACAACACGATGGACTACAAGCCACTGCGAATGAATGCCGGAGATACCGAGGTCACGGTGCGCACCGAAGTGCGGCGGCCGGGGCAGGCGTCGGTGCAGATCGACTACAGCATGGCCAAGACCCCCGACGGATGGAAGGCATATGACGTCATCGTCGCCGGGGTGAGTCTGGTCACCACCTATCGCGACGAGTTCAACGATACGATCAAGAGTTCCGGCATCGACGGCTTGATCGCCACACTGGCAAAGAAGAATGGCGGCTCCGCTTCGTGACCGGCACCCAGATGACCGACCATGCAGCGTCGTTGCAGGCAATGGATGACCGTTGGACCCTCTCCGGTCCGCTGACCATGGATAGCGTGGCGCATCTGCTCGAGGCGAGCGCGTCGCTCGCGTTGCCGCAGACTGGCGTCGTCGACCTCGAGCACGTCGACCGCGTCGATTCGGCGGGCGTATCGTTGTTGCTGGCATTGAAGCGCCGCGCCACCGCCGAAGGCAAGCCGCTTCAATTTGCGGGCGTGCCGCCGAGCATGACGTCGCTCGCGCTCCTGTACGGCGTTGAGGATATGCTGACCGATTGATTGCTCCGGGACATATCGATAGTGTCCCGATTGCGCTGCAAACATGACTCCCGCGGTAGAAATCATCGATGTCACGCGTCGCTTCGGCGCCATTCAGGCGCTTGCTGGCGTCGATCTGACGGTCGAACCGGGCGAGTTCTTTGGACTGCTGGGCCCCAATGGCGCCGGCAAGACGACACTGATTTCGGTTCTCGCCGGCCTGGCTCGACCCGACCGCGGCACGGCGCGTGTGCTGGGCCACGACGTTGTCTCCGACTATCGCAAGGCGCGCCGCCTGCTCGGCGTCGTCCCGCAGGAGCTGGTGTTCGATCCTTTTTTCACGGTGCGCGAGACGCTGCGGATCCAGGCTGGATATTTCGGCATTCGGGCCAACGACGAATGGATCGATGAGATCCTGCACCATCTCGATCTCACCTCGCGCGCCGACGCGAACATGCGCGCCTTGTCCGGCGGGATGAAGCGACGCGTCCTGGTCGGTCAGGCGCTGGTGCACAAGCCGCCGGTGATCGTCCTCGACGAGCCCACAGCAGGGGTCGACGTCGAGCTGCGGCAGAGCCTTTGGGCGTTCATCCGCAAGCTCAACCGCGACGGCCACACGATCATCCTGACTACACACTATCTCGAGGAAGCGGAGGCCTTGTGCGGCCGCATCGCGATGCTCAAGGCGGGCCGGGTGGTCGCGCTCGACACCACGCAGAACCTTCTGTCCAGCTTTGCCGGAGTGACCGTTCGGCTGACCGTCGGGGCATTGCCCGAAGCGTGGACCGACCGCGTGCAGCGACAGGAGGCCGAGACGTATCTCCTGACGCTCGCCGACTACGCCGAACTCGAGCGTCTGCTCGCCGACCTGCGCGAGCGCCACATCGCCATCGACGAACTGTCACTGCAGGAAGCCGATCTCGAGCAGGTCTTCCTGCGCATCATGAAGCGCGCGGCATGAGCGGGATAGACCGCCCGAAGCGAAAAGGTCTGCCGCTGAGCGGCCTGGGCGCGGGCTGGCTCACGCTGCTCTACAAGGAGCTCCTGCGCTTCTGGAAAGTCAGCTTCCAGACGATCCTCGCGCCGATGCTGACATCGCTGCTCTATCTGCTGATCTTCTCGCATGTGCTCGAGTCGCACGTGTCGGTGTTCGACGGGCGTGTTCGCTATACCGCGTTCCTGGTCCCGGGACTGGTGATGATGTCGGTGCTGCAGAACGCGTTCGCCAACAGCTCGTCGTCGCTCATCCAGTCGAAAATCACCGGCAACCTGATCTTCGTCCTGCTGACGCCGCTGTCGCCGCTCGACCTCTTCGGCGCGTACGTGCTCGGGGCGATGGTGCGCGGACTCGTCGTCGGCACCGGCGTGTTCATGGTCACGCTCTTTTTCGTGCCACTATCCCTGGAGCACCCGCTCTGGATACTCGCCTTTGCGCTGCTCGGCAGCGCGATTCTCGGCATTCTCGGGCTTGTCGCCGGAATCGTCGCGGACAAATTCGATCAGGTCTCGGCGTTCCAGAACTTTCTGATCATGCCGCTTACGTTCCTGTCGGGCGTGTTCTACTCGATTCACACCCTGCCGCCATTCTGGCAGACGTTATCGCACTTCAATCCGTTCTTCTATATGATCGACGGCTTCCGCTATGGCTTCTTCGGGCTTGTCGGACATCGCGCCGTGGTTGAGCTTCGCGGTCGTGGCGACCAGTTGCGCACTGCTCGCGGTAATGACGCTCGAGATGCTCAAACGCGGCTATAAACTGCGGCACTAAGGAACCTCTGAATGAGCCCCACGCGGATTGCGTTGCGAGCAAGGCGCGGATGGATGCTAGGCGCGCGCCGAAGGTCGTAGTACATGCTACGATGCCGAGGCGCGCAACGACGCAGACGCCGCGAGTTGCCGCAACCCGAAGGGACGGGGCTTTTCGGGCGGTCTGCTTTGTCGCCAGGCTCGCAAATAGCGCCTACTATTCGCTTCGCCTTGCTTCGCGCAGCCCATCCCGAAAAGCCTCCGTCGCAACCGTGTGGGGCTTGTTCAGAGGTTCCCCAATGACAACCCCCGACTACATCAAGCGCGCGATCGAGGCTGGCCTCGCCTGCGATCAGGTCGAAGTCGACGGCGATGGTCAGCATTTCCAGGCGCGCATCGTCAGTTCGGCTTTCGAAGGCCTGAGCCGGGTCAAGCGCCACCAGCTGGTCTACAGCGCGCTCGGCGATCGCATGCGCGAAGAGATTCACGCGTTGTCGATGCAGACGCTTACACCGGCGGAACGCGACAAGGGGTAGGAAATTGGACAAGCTCGCCATCGACGGCGGTGTGGCGCTCGACGGCGAAGTGCACGTCTCCGGCGCGAAAAACGCCGCGCTGCCAATCATGTGTGCGGCGCTGCTGACACCGGAGCCGCTCACGCTCTCCAATGTCCCCGAACTCAACGATGTGCGCACGATGCGCTCGCTGCTCGCGCAGATGGGCGTGGGCGCCGAGGGAGGCGCCGGCGCGCTGACGCTGTCGGCCGCGCGCGTGGATTGGCCCCTCGCGCCCTACGAAATGGTGAAGACGATGCGCGCGTCGATACTCGCGCTCGGGCCCCTGCTCGCGCGCTGCGGGGAGGCGCGCGTGTCGCTGCCCGGCGGCTGTGCCATCGGGCTGCGGCCGGTGGACCAGCACATCAAGGGCCTGCAGGCGATGGGCGCTGCCATCGATCTCGATCACGGCTACATCGACGCCAAGGCCAGGCGGCTCACCGGGACGCGCTTTGTCTTCGACGTCGTCACCGTCACCGGAACCGAGAACCTGATGATGGCCGCCACGCTGGCGGACGGGACGACGGTGCTCGAGAACGCAGCGCGCGAGCCCGAGGTCGTCGACCTTGCCGATTGCCTCAATGCCATGGGTGCCCAGGTTGCAGGCGCAGGCACCGACCGCGTCGTCGTCCAGGGCGTCTCGAACCTGCACGGCGCCAATCACGCCGTGATGCCCGATCGCATCGAGACGGGGACATTCCTCGCGGCCGCCGCGGCGACCGGCGGCAACGTTGCGCTCCGAGGCACACGTCCGGACACGCTGGGCGCGGTGCTGGATAAATTGATCGAGGCCGGCGCAGCGATTGCTGTCGAAGGCGACATCATCCGTGTCTCGCGCCGCGGGCCGCTCGCGGCGATAACGCTGCGCACCGCTCCATACCCCGCCTTCCCGACCGACATGCAGGCCCAGGTGATGGCGTTGATGACCATCGCCAGCGGCGCGTCCGTGATCACTGAAACGATCTTCGAGAATCGGATGATGCACGTGCAGGAACTCAAGCGGCTCGGCGCCGATATCGAGGTCGAGGGCAATACGGCGATCGTCAAGGGTGTTGCGAAACTGACCGGGGCCAAGGTCATGGCCACCGATCTCCGTGCTTCCGCGGGTCTGGTCATCGCCGGTCTCATCGCCGAAGGGCAGACCGTCATCGACCGCATTTACCACCTCGACCGCGGCTACGAGCGCATCGAGGACAAGCTGTGCGCGCTGGGCGCGCGCATCCGGCGCGTCGCCTAGCGGACGCGTCTGCATGAGCGTGACGGGCCGTCCCGAACGCGAATACCGCAGCGCGCAGCGCGAGGTTACCTATGAGCGCCACTTCACCCGAGGCGGTCACCGCGATTCGCGGCGCGGCACTCACGTTCACTGGCGACCCGTTTCTGGAAGACCCGGATGCGTCCATGCGGTACGAGTCGGACGCGATCGTGGCTATGGCGAATGGGCGCATCATCGAATTCGGTCCCGCGCAGGAAGTTCTGGGCCGCCTTCCTGCGGGAACTCGGGTTGCAAGCTATGCCGATGCACTGATCACCGCCGGCTTTGTCGATGCGCATGTCCACTATCCGCAAACCGAGATCATCGCCTCATATGGCAAGCAGCTGCTGGACTGGCTCAATGAGTACACTTTTCCCGCCGAGCAGGCGTTTGCCGACGTCGGGCACGCGCGTCGAGTCGCAAAGTTCTTTCTGCAGGAATGCCTGCGTGTCGGCACGACGACATCCGCAGTTTTCTGCACGGTGCACCCGGGTTCGGTCGATGCGTTTTTCGAGGAGGCGGAAGCGCGCGGCATGCGCATGCTCGCCGGCAAGGTGCTCATGGATCGCAACGCCCCGGAGGCACTGCGCGATACGCCGCAATCCGGCTACGATGACAGCAAGGCCGCATTGCTGCGCTGGCATGACCGGGGCAGGCTGCTCTACTGCGTGACGCCGCGCTTCGCGGCAACCAGCTCGCCCGCTCAGCTCGGCGCGGCAACGGCGTTGTGGCGCGAGCATCCGGGTACGTATCTGCAATCGCACATCGCGGAGAATCGCAGTGAAATCGCGTGGGTCAAGGAGCTTTTCCCCGACCGCTCCGGCTATCTCGATGTTTACGACCACTACGGCGCGCTCGGCCCGCGTGCGATCTATGGCCACGGCATCTGGTTGAGTGACAATGAATTTGCCCGCTGTCACGAGACCGGCACCGCGATTGCGCACTGTCCCACGTCGAACACGTTCCTCGGCAGCGGCCTGTTCAAGTTGCATGAAGCGCGCAAGGCAACGCGGAGCGTGCGTGTGGCGCTTGCCACCGACATTGGCGGAGGGACGCGCTTTTCCATGCTCGCGACGATGCACGAGGCCTACAAGGTCGCCCAGCTCAATGGTCAGGCACTGACGGCGGGGCAGGCGTTCTACCTCGCGACGCGCGGCGGCGCGCACGCGCTTTATCTGGATGACCGCATCGGCAGCATCGCACCCGGCATGGAAGCCGACGTCGTCGTGCTCGACCTCAAGTCCACGCCGCTTATCGCCGCCAGGATGCAGCATTGCCGCGACCTGGGCGACGCGCTGTTCGTGCAGATGACGCTCGGCGACGACCGTGCGGTGCGTGCTACCTACGTCGCCGGCAGGTTGGCCTATGACCGTGACCGGAACGGAGGGTCGGAACAAGTTGTCCGTTCGCCCTGAGCTGGTCGAAGGGCGGCGGCTGGAGAGCCCGTTCATGGTTCGACAGGCTCACCACGAACGGAGTGGCGCAAGAGGTTCCAAGGGGGCGGGCCTGATAGAATGATCGACTGTCCGTCACTGCTGCCAATGTTGTGTCCACGCTCACCATCGCGCTCTCCAAGGGGCGCATTTTCGAAGAAGCCATCGCGCTGCTCGCCGCGGCGGGCATAAAGCCCGCCGAAGATCCGGAGACGTCGCGCAAGCTCATCATCGGCAGCAATCGGCCCGACGTGCGCTTCATCATCGTGCGTGCGTCGGATGTGCCGACATACGTCCAGCATGGCGCTGCCGATCTGGGCGTCGCCGGCAAGGACGTGCTGCTCGAGCACGGTGGCGATGGGCTCTATCAGCCGGTTGATCTTGGCATCGGCCGGTGCCGACTGGTGATCGCCACCAAGCGCGGATTCGACTATGCAAGCCTGGTCAAGCGCGGGGCGAGGCTGCGTGTCGCGACCAAGTACGTGGCGACAGCGCGCGAGCACTTCGCGGCCAAGGGCATGCATGTCGACCTGATCAAGCTCTATGGATCGATGGAACTTGCCCCGCTGGTGGGGCTTGCCGATGTCATCGTCGACCTGGTCAGCAGCGGCAACACGCTCAAGGCGAACGATCTGGTGGCGGTCGAGGACATCATGCCGATCAGCGCGCGCCTGATCGTCAATCCTGCGTCGTTGAAGCTCAAGCGTGACAGCATTCAGCCGCTGCTCGACGCCATCAGGACCGCCGTGAGCGCGGAGACAGCACATGGCTGACGCGAAGGCGCAGATTCGCCGGCTGGACTCGACGCACGCTGATTTCGGCGCGACGCTGGCGCGGTTGACCGCGTTCGATACCGCGCAGGACGAAGCGATCGACACGTCCGTCGCCTCCATCATCGCCGATGTCCGTGCGCGCGGTGACGCGGCGGTGCTCGAGTACACCGCGCTGTTCGACCACGTCAAAGCGCCTGGCGTCGCGGCGCTGGAGTTTTCTGCGGCAGATCTCAAGAGCGCGGCCGATGGCCTGCCCCTTGTGCAGCGCGAGGCGCTTTCCATCGCCGCCAAGCGCATTCGCGCTTACCACGAGCGCCAGCGCGTGGACTCATGGTCGTTTACCGAGGCCGACGGCACGCGCCTTGGGCAGAACATCACGCCGCTCGACCGCGTCGGCATCTACGTGCCCGGCGGCAAGGCTGCGTATCCATCGACCGTGCTGATGAATGCGCTGCCCGCGCATGTCGCCGGCGTCCCCGAGATCATCATGGTCGTGCCGACGCCGGGCGGCGTCAGGAACGCGCTGGTGCTCGCGGCGGCACAGCTGGCGGGCGTTACCCGCGCATTTGCCATCGGCGGCGCGCAGGCGATCGCCGCGCTTGCCTACGGTACCGCCACGATTCCCGCGGTCGACAAGATCGTGGGGCCCGGCAATGCGTACGTGGCAGCAGCGAAACGCCGCGTGTTCGGCGTCGTCGGCATCGATATGATCGCCGGACCTTCGGAAATCCTGGTGATCGCCGACGCCAGCGCGAATGCGGACTGGATCGCGATGGACCTGTTCTCGCAGGCCGAGCACGACGAGGTCGCGCAGGCCATCCTGCTGTCGCCCGATGCGGCGCTGCTCGACGCTGTCGCAGCGAGCATCGCACGCCAGTTGCCGACGCTGCCACGCGCAGCCATCGTCGCCAAATCGCTCGCGCATCGTGGCGCACTGATCCGGGTCCGCGATCTCGACGAAGCGTGCGCGATTGCCAATCGCATCGCGCCGGAGCACCTCGAGCTCGCCGTCGCGGAGCCCGAGGCGCTGGTAGCGAACATAAGGAACGCAGGTGCGATTTTTCTCGGACACTACAGTTCGGAAGCATTGGGCGACTATTGCGCGGGTCCGAATCATGTCCTGCCGACCGCACGCAGCGCGCGTTTTTCGTCGCCGCTGGGCGTGTACGATTTTCAAAAGCGGACCAGCGTCATCGCGGTGTCCCGCGCCGGCGCCCAGACCCTCGGGCGTGTCGCGTCGACGCTGGCGCGCGGCGAGGGACTGTCGGCGCACGCACAGAGTGCGGAGTATCGATTGCAGCTCATTGGGTCCGAATGAATTCGGACCTGCAATATTGCCCCGTTTTGTAGGCGTGAATTTATTCGCGCCCAATCGCCGGAGGACTGGACCATGGCCAAGATTTACGCGATGTATCGCGCACCCGCCGATGCCGCCGCATTCGAGCGCTACTATTTCGACCGGCATGTGCCGCTGGCCAAGACGATTCCCGGTCTGCGCAGCTACGAAGTGACGCGTGGGTCCATTGCCGCGATGGGCGGGTCGGCCCCCTATCATCTGATCGCGACACTGACGTTCGACTCGCGCGCGGCAATCGACGCGGCGCTCGTCTCGCCGCAGGGCAAGGCGACCGCGGGCGATCTGGGCAACTTCGCCACGGGTGGAGTCGACGTGCTCATCGCCGATACGGAGATGGTCTGACGTGAACGATCGCATGCGCGGGCCGGCATCGGGCATGAGCGCGAAGGGCCGCCCCGAGCGCGAATACCGGAGCGCGCAGCGCGAAGGTACTCCGATGTGCGCGGCCGAATTCGTCGCGTCCGTCGTGCGTCCTGAAGTGCGCGCGCAGAAAGCGTACGTCGTCGCGCCTGCCGAAGGCATGATCAAGCTCGAGGCCAACGAGAACGCCTATCCGCTGCCTGACGCAGTCAAGGCGCGCGTCGTCGCTGCATTGGCCCAGGTCCCGCTGAATCGCTATCCGGACGGCGGCTCGGACGCAGCGCGGGCGACACTGCGACGCGCGCTGGCCATCCCGGACACCCTCGGATTGATTGTCGGCAATGGCTCGGACGAGTTGATTCAACTCATCGTAATGGCACTGGCGCGACCGGGGGCGACGGTGCTCGCGCCGGAACCGACCTTCGTCATGTACCGTGGCAATGCAGTCAACGCCGGTCTGCGCTTTGTCGGCGTTGCGCTTCGGGCAGATTTCACGCTCGACCGCGCAGCCATGCTCGCTGCGATCGCGCGGGAGCGTCCGGCGGTGATCTTTCTCGCGTCACCGAACAACCCGACGGGCGCTCGTTGCCCGGCAGCGGACGTCGAAGCGATCATCCGCGCCGCGCCTGGACTGGTCGTTCTCGACGAGGCCTACGTGCCGTTTGCCGACGACAGTTTTCTCAACCGCGTCGGCGAATTTCCGAACCTGCTGCTGATGGGTACGCTGTCGAAAGTCGGCATGGCGGGCATTCGCCTCGGCTATGCGGCTGCCGCCCCGGAATGGATCGTCGAATTGAACAAGGTGCGCCCACCGTATAATGTGAATTCGTTGACGCAGGCGGCGGTTGGCGCATTGCTTGCCGACACTGGCTGGATCGCCGAGCAGTCGGCTGCGATTCGTGCCGAAAGACAGCGTCTGGCAGATGTTCTGTCGCGGCTGCCTGGCGTTACGGTATTTCCGTCGCAGGCCAATTTTCTCCTGGTTCGCGTCGGTCGCGCGGACCACGTATTCGATCGACTGAAAGCGAAGCGCATACTCGTGAAGAATGTCGCAAGCGGCCATCCATTGCTGGCGAACTGCCTGCGCATCACGGTTGGCACGCCCACCGAAAACGATCACCTGATTGCGGCGATGACCGAGCTTTGCCCATAGACCCGCCAATGACCACCTCAATCAAACCAGCGGCCATTTCACCACGTGCGGCCCGCATCGAACGTGTAACGCGGGAAACTTCGATCGTCGTCAGCGTGAATTTCGACGGCAGTGGACACGCCGACGTCGTCACCGGCGTGCCCTTCCTCGATCACATGCTCGACCAGCTCGCGCGCCACGCCGCGGTGGACCTCACCGTTGCCGCCAAGGGTGATCTGCACATCGACGGCCACCACACTGTCGAGGATATTGGCATCGTGCTGGGTCAGGCGGTCAAGCAGGCGCTCGGCGACAAAGCGGGCCTCACGCGTTACGGTCATGCCTACGTGCCGCTCGACGAGGCATTGTCGCGCGTTGTGATCGACCTTTCGGGACGTCCCGGGCTTGAGTTCCACGTGCCGTTCACACGGGCAATGATCGGTGCGTTCGACGTCGATCTCACGCACGAATTCTTCCAGGGATTCGTCAATCACGCGCTGGTCACGCTGCACGTCGACAATTTGCGCGGGCAAAACGCGCATCATCAGGCCGAAACGGTGTTCAAGGCGTTTGCCCGGGCGCTGCGCATGGCCGCGACGCCCGATCCGCGCGCGGCCGGCGTCGTGCCGTCCACCAAGGGCTCGCTCTAGACAGCCCTGCAGCGGAGCAGACCGGTGACACCCGACATTGCCGTCGTCGACTACGGCATGGGTAACCTTCGCTCCGTGGCGAAGGCGCTCAAGCACGTTGCCCCTGATCGCACCATAGTGGTGAGTGCCGACCCCGACACTATCCGGCGGGCGGCGCGTGTCGTCCTCCCGGGGCAAAGCGCGATGCCCGATTGCATGCGCTCCCTGAACGAGAGTGGACTGCGCGACGTCGTGCTCGAGGTGACCCGCGACCGGCCGTTTCTCGGTATCTGCCTGGGTCTGCAGATGCTCTTCGATGAAAGCGAGGAAGGGCCCACGAAGTGCCTTGGCTTGCTGCACGGGCGCGTGGAACGTTTTCCCGACGCCGGCATGGTCGACGCGAGCGGCGCCAGGCTGAAGGTCCCGCACATGGGCTGGAGCCCGGTTCGCCAGATGCGGCCGCACCCGTTGTGGCAAGGTATTGCCGACGCAACCCGCTTCTACTTTGCGCACAGCTACTACCCGGTGCCGGACGACAGCGCGTTGCCTGCCGGCAGCGTCGACTATCCAACGGCGTTTACTTGCGCGATTGCAAGCGCTAATATCTTTGCCGTGCAGTTCCATCCTGAGAAGAGTCACCGCGCCGGTCTCCAGTTGCTCACCAATTTCGTCGCCTGGAACGGACGCGCCTGAGGTAACTTCGGCAACTTCGCGCTGCCCTCCCGGCCGCGACCCAACCGCCGCCATGCACATCATTCCCGCAATCGATATCAAGGACGGGCATTGCGTCCGCCTGAAGCAGGGCGAAATGCATTCGGCCACCGTGTTCTCCGAAGATCCGGCGGCGATGGCGCAGCATTGGCTCGAGCTGGGGGCGGAGCGGCTGCACATCGTCGATCTGAACGGCGCGTTCGCCGGCAAGCCGAAGAACGAATCGGTCATTCGCGAACTCGTCAGCGTGATCGGTGAGGAGATCCCGGTGCAGCTCGGCGGCGGCATCCGCGACCTCGACACCATCGAGCGCTATCTCGACGATGGCATCACCTACGTCATCATCGGCACCGCTGCGGTGAAGAATCCCGGATTTCTGCATGACGCCTGCACCGCATTCCCGGGCCACATCATCGTCGGGCTCGACGCGCGCGAGGGCAAGGTTGCCACCGACGGCTGGTCGAAGATGACCGGTCACGATGTCGTCGATCTCGCCAAGAAATTCGAGGACTATGGCGTCGAGGCCATCGTCTACACCGACATCGGCCGCGACGGCATGCTGACCGGCGTGAACATCGAGGCGACTGTCCATCTGGCGCGTCAACTCAAGGTTCCGGTGATCGCGAGCGGCGGCATCAACAGCCTCAAGGACATCAAGGAACTCGCCGGTTTCGAGAGCGAGGGCGTCGTCGGCGCCATTGCCGGCCGCGCGCTGTACGAGGGCACGCTCGACTTCAAGGACGCGCTGAAGGCCGCGAAGGGGAAGTAGCGGCGCGAGCCTGCAGCGAGGGGCCCCGCGCGTAGAGCGGGGATCGCGCGTGGCGAGTCGACGCAGGCGGCCGACGCGCTGCAACGAAAACTTCGATCTATCGTAAAGGAGGCCGCCCGCGCACAGCTCACCGGGCCCTCACATCCAATCATGGGTCTCGCCAAACGCATCATTCCCTGCCTCGACGTCGCCCATGGCCGCGTCGTCAAAGGGGTCAACTTCGTCAACCTGCAGGACGCCGGAGATCCAGTCGAGGTCGCGCGCCGTTACGATGAACAAGGCGCCGACGAACTCGCGTTTCTCGACATCAAGGCGAGCGTCGAAACCCGCGGGCTGCTCTACGACATGATCGAAGCGGTTGCCGATCAGGTGTTCATCCCGCTGACCGTGGGCGGAGGTGTCGCCCATGTCGACGACATTCGCGCCTTGCTCAACGCGGGTGCCGACAAGGTCAGTATCAACACCGCGGGCGTGAAGGATCCGGCGTTGATCGAGCGCGCCGCCCGCCGCTACGGTGCCCAATGCATCGTCGCCGCCATCGATGCCCGGCAGTCCGGACCGGGACGGTGGGAGGTCTATACGCACGGGGGGCGCAACGCGACGGGGCTCGATGCGGTGCAGTGGGCGCGCAACGTCGTGCGACTCGGCGCGGGTGAAATCCTGCTCACCAGCATGGATCGCGATGGCGTCAAAACCGGCTTTGATCTCGGATTGACGCGGGCTGTTGCCGACGCCGTCGATGTTCCGGTGATCGCATCGGGTGGTGTCGGTACGCTGCAGCACCTGGTCGAAGGCATTACGAAGGGCGGCGCAGCTGCCGTGCTCGCCGCGTCCATTTTCCACTATGGAGAATTCACGGTCGGACAGGCCAAGGATGCCATGGCTGCCGCGGGGATCGAGATCCGGTCCACCGGTTGACGTTGATCGTTCAGCGTAAAATCAGGTCCCACGCCCCCTGAACGCTCAACGATGGAATGGCTCGACGCGGTAAGCTGGAACGATGACGGCCTGGTGCCCGCCATTGCGCAGGACGCCGACACCGGTCAGGTGTTGACGCTGGCATGGATGAACCGGGACGCACTCGCGCGCACGGCTGATACGATGCTTGCCCACTATTGGTCGCGCTCGCGGCGCAAACTGTGGCAGAAGGGCGAAGAATCCGGTCACGCGCAGCACGTGCGCGAGATTCGTCTCGACTGCGACAACGACGCGATACTTCTGGTCGTCGAGCAGGACGGCGGCATTGCCTGTCATACCGGCCGGCGACGTTGTTTCTTTCAGAAGCTCGAACGCGGCGCGTGGCACACGGTCGAACCGGTGTTGAAGGACCCGAAGGTGATCTATGGAAAAAAGTGAAGATACCTTGCGCAGAATCGCAGCGAGGATCGAAGCGAACCGCAACGCCGACCCGGTCATGTCCTACGTCGCGACATTGTTTGTGAAAGGCGATGACGCGATCATCAAGAAGATCGGCGAGGAGGCGACCGAGGCGGTCATGGCCGCCAAGGATGGTGATAAGATCCGCATAGCTTCGGAGATCGCCGACCTCTGGTTCCATTGCCTGGTTCTGCTGGTTAGGTACGGGATGGGACCACAGGACGTGCTGGCCGAGCTGGAACGGCGCGAGGGGGTGTCGGGGCTCGAGGAAAAAGCCGCGCGGCCGACATCCGGCGCGAAACGCTGACGTAGTACACAGACCTGCCGTTCGTCGACGCCATGGATAACTGCATTTTCTGCAAGATTGCTCGGGGCGAGATCCCGTCGAAGAAAGTTTACGAGGATGAGGAGATCCTGGCGTTTCACGACATCAACCCGCAGGCGCCGGTGCATTTCATGCTTATCCCGAAAAAACACATTGCGTCGCTGGGCGATGCAAAGAACGAAGATGTCGGCGTTCTTGGCAGAATGCTGGCGATGTCGGGGCGGCTGGCGCGTGAGCAGGGCTCCCGCGACGGTTACCGCGCAATTATCAACACCGGGCGTATCGGCCAGCAGGACGTGATGCATTTGCATCTTCACATCCTTGGCGGACCGGATCCACTGGGCAGAATGCTGTCCAGGAACCGAGAGCCAACGAAGGCTCCATAGGAGATCGACCATGGGTGGACTGAGCATCTGGCACTGGCTGATCGTATTGCTGGTCGTCGTACTGATATTCGGAACCAAGAAACTGCGCAACATCGGGCAGGACCTTGGTGGCGCGGTGAAGGGCTTCAAGGATGGCATGAAGGCCCCCGAGGGTTCGGAACCCGCGCCGCCCGCGGGGACCACACCCGGATCTTCGCAGCAGATCGCCGGACAAACGATCGAAGGCGAAGTGAAGAAAGAGAAGACGCTGTAGCTGCCCTGGCGCGTGTTTGACATTGCGTTCAGCGAGGTCGCAGTCATCGCCGTTGTGGCGCTGGTGGTGATCGGCCCGGAGCGGCTGCCCAAGGTGGCGCGCACGCTCGGACACATGTTCGGTCGCCTGCAGCGGTATGTGAGTGATGTCAAGGCAGACATCAACCGCGAAATCGAGCTCGACGAATTGCGCAAGCTGAAGAACGAGGTGCAAACGGCCGCGCAGGACATCGAGCGCTCGGTGTCGCAGGCGGCATCGGAAGTGGAAGGCGGTGTGCGCTCGGTCGAGGCACAGCTCAACGCCGTCGAAGCGGAAGCCACTGCTCCGGCCGCTCAGGCCGCCACCGACCCGCCGGCAGCAACTGGCAACGTCGTCGCGCCAGCGCCCAAGGCGGACGCCGAGGTGGTTCGGCAGGCAACGCTGCCCGGTCTCGATCGTATTTGAAGACGCCTGCGCCGGGCCACGGCACGGTGCCACGTAGTCGGTTACCCTGATCCGGCACGTTACAATTGCGGGCGCAACCGCGCGCCGCCGGCACTTTCGATGACTGACCCCGCCTCCAATCCGGAAAACACGCAGGAAACGTTCATCTCGCATCTGGTCGAGCTGAGAAGCCGCCTGATGCGCGCGATCATCGCGGTCGTCATCGTGTTGCTGTGTCTGTTTCCGTGGGCCAAGGAAATCTACGCCTTTCTCGCGGCGCCGCTGCTCAAGGCGTTGCCGCAGGGCAGCACCATGATCGCGACCGATGTCACCGGCACATTTCTCGTGCCGTTGAAAGTCACGTTGATGGCGGCATTCCTGATCGCGTTGCCGTACGTGCTCTATCAGATGTGGGCGTTCGTCGCGCCGGGCCTCTATCGGCACGAACAGCGGCTTGCCGTGCCGGTGATCGTTTCCAGCGTGTTTTTTTTCGCGCTCGGCATGTCGTTCGCGTATTTCGCCGTCTTTCCGATCGCGTTCGGATTCTTCGCCAACTATGCACCTGTGGGCGTCCAGATGATGACCGACATCGACAAGTATCTGTCGTTCGTACTGACGATGTTCCTGGCGTTCGGCATCACCTTCGAAGTGCCCGTCGTCGTCATCGTGCTGGTTCGCCTGGGCGTCGTCAGCCTGGAAACATTGCGCTCCATACGCGGCTACGTCGTCGTCGGCGCGTTCGTGATCGGCGCGATCTTCACGCCTCCCGATGTCGTGTCGCAGGTGATGCTTGCGGTGCCGCTGTGGCTGCTGTTCGAACTGGGTTTGCTGGTGGCGCGCTTCATCAGCGTGCCGAAGCGGGATGCCGATGCGGCCGAGGAAGAGAAGCCGACGTAGCGCTGGGCACCGTGTTTACCGCCAAGGACTTTGTGTGATTTCCCTCGCGCGGTCGAGTGTGCTGCGCGTCGCTGCCGCGTTCCTCGTGCTCGTTGGTTGCGCCGCCTTTGCCGCGGATCCAGCCAAGATCCTGCGCCTGGCCACGAACGACATCGACACGCTCGATCCGCAGCAGTGGCAGGACCGGTATTCGCTGGAGATCGGTATGTCGATCTTCGAGTCGCTCTACGAATGGGATTACCTCGCACGGCCGCCGGGCATCGTTCCCAACACCGCGGCCGCTGCGCCCGACGTCTCCGCAGACGGGAGGACGTGGACGGTCCGCCTCAAGCCGGGCATTTACTTCACGGACGATCCCGCGTTTGGCGGCAAACCGCGCGAGCTCGTCGCCGGCGATTATATCTACGCGCTGAAACGCGAGCTCGATCCCAATCTTCGGAGCGGTGGTGCTCCGATCACGACGGATCTCATCGTCGGCATGCGGGCCGTCGTGGATGCGGCGCGCAGGCCAGGTGCGAAGTTCAACTACGACACCCCCGTCGAAGGCCTGCGTGCGATTGATCGCTACACGCTCCAGTTGCACCTCACCGAGCCCAATTTCCCGATGATTATGGACAGGCTCGCCGATACTCGTGCTGTGGCGAGAGAAGTTGTGGACGCGGCGCGTGGCGACATCCAGACGCGCGCCGTGGGGACCGGCCCGTACCGGCTCAAGGAGTGGAAGCGCGGCACGAAGATCGTGCTGGAAGCGAATCCGGCGTATCGCGCGATCACGTTTCCGGAAAGTGCGGACCCGGCACACGCGGCGATGGTGCGCGAAATGAAAGGCAAGCGCCTGCCGCAGGTCGGGATCATCGAATTCAGTGTCATCGAGGAAAATCAGGCGCGGCTCCTCGAATTCGAACGCGGCGGCCTCGACGTCATCGAACTCAAGGGCGATGGCGCGATGCGCCTGCTCAAGAACGGCGAACTCGATCCCGCGCTGGCAAAACGAGGCATCCGCCGGCAACCCTATCCGCTGAATTCGGTGCGATCGGTGTCCTTCAACATGGAAGATCCTGTCGTCGGTGGCTACGACAAGGTCCACATCGCGCTGCGCCGCGCGATCGCGCTCGGTTTCGACGTCGATGCCTTTATCAGCGTGGTCTATGGCGGCCAGTCGCTTCCCGCCATGCAGACCCTGCCGCCTGGCGTGTCGGGTTTCGATCCCGAACGCGCGGGCAAGTCGCGCTACGACCCGGCGACCGCGAACAAGCTGCTGGACGCGGTCGGCTACGGCAAGCGCGACAAGGAGGGTTTCCGCCTCGCGCCCGACGGCAAGCCGCTGGTGCTCACCATGACCACCTTCACCGGCACTGTATGGCGTGAAATGCAGACTTTGTGGAAGAAGAACATGGATGCGCTCGGTGTGCGCATTGTCTTTCGCTCGGTGCCGACGCAGGATCTGTTCAAGGAAGCGGCGCAGGGCAAGTATCAGCTCACCGTGCACGGTCGCAGCTCCACGCCCACCGGGCTCGGTTTGACGACGCTGTACGGCAAGGAGCCGCCGGAATCGAACGATTCGCGCTTTCGCTTCGATCCCTTCGACCGCGCGATGGAGCAGTATATGCGTGCACGGACCGACCAGGAGCGCATGGCCGCTGCACGCACGATGCACGACATCGTTGCCGCCTACGTGCCGATGCTCCCGATGGTCGTCGACGTGGAGAATGCCTTCGTCCAACCATGGGTGAGCGGCTACAATCGCTCGCCGTTCGCCACCTACTTCAAGTACGTCGACATCGACCTGGCGAAGAAACGCGAGGCGATCACGCGCTGAATTGCCGCGCGGGTCAAGCGGGCGTCTAGATGATTTTGCGGGCACGAATCGATTCGCGCGACCGTGCGTACTGAAACATGGTCCGAATGAATTCGGACCTGCAGAGTCCGGCTATTACTACGAGTTGCGCACTTTCGGCCGCTTGCCGACCGTCACTTCGAGCTCGACCGATTTCTTCTCACGCAAGATCTTGAGTTTCACCTGTGTGCCGGGGGTCAGCGCGGCAATTTGCGCAAGCAACGCAGCGACGTCGTGCGTCGACTTGCCGTCGAGTTCGAGCACCACGTCACGGACCTGCATGCCGGCGTGATCGGCGGGTCCGCTTCTGAGCACCGCGCGAATGAGCACACCGTCGGTCGCGGGCAACGCCAACGCGGAGGCGAGTTCCGGCGTGATTTCCTGCGGTTCGATGCCGAGCCAGCCGCGCGTGACTTCACCATCGCGAATGATCTGTTCCAGCACGCTCCTGGCGATCGTGACCGGGATCGCAAAGCCGATGCCCTGCGACCCGCCACTCTGGGAAAAAATGGCGCTGTTGATGCCGATGAGGTTACCGCCGCTGTCGACGAGCGCGCCACCCGAGTTGCCCGGGTTCACCGCCGCGTCGGTCTGGATGAAATCCTCGAAGCGGTTGATCCCGAGGTGATTGCGGCCGAGGGCGCTGACGATGCCGTGCGTCACCGAGCTGCCGAAACCGAACGGGCTGCCGATCGCCAGCACGGCATCGCCGACCTGCACGTTTTCCAATTTTCCGAACGTCACCGCAGGGAGATCCTTGCCGTCCGTCTTGAGCACCGCGAGATCGGACTCCGGGTCGCTGCCGCGGACCGTCGCGCGCATCCGCCGCCCGTCGGACAGCACGAGCTGGATATCGTCGGCATCTTCGATGACATGGTTGTTGGTGAGCACGAAACCCTCGCCGCTGACGATGACGCCGGAGCCAAGGCTCGTCGCGCGACGCTTCTCGCCTTCGGGGAGATTCGGAAAGAAGCGGCGCATGATCGGATCGTCGAGCATCGGATTGCGCTGCTTGACCTCCTTGCTGGTGTAGATGTTGACCACGGAAGGCGTGGCCTTGCGGGCGGCATCGGCGAGGCTGTCGATTTTCGGACCGGTGATCGTGCCCAGCGATTCCTCGATCAGCACGACGTTGTTCTTGCCGGTAAAGCGCGCCAGCAGGTCCGGCCGCAACGTGACGACGACAAAGAGCACCGCCAGACATATGGTGGCAACCTGAGCGAACAATAACCAGAAGTGACGCAGCATGGCCAAGGCGAAAACCCGTCCGTTACGTTCAAACGCAATTATAGGCGTCTGCTATCGCAATGCAGCATCGGCCCTGGCGCCAGGCGCCGCCGCGATCCCGAGTGACGCGTCTAATAGGCTGTTTTGATAGCGGTTTCAAGGGTTTTTCTGCTGCAAGGCTTCCGGAAAAGGGGACAAATCCTTTATACTTCTAAGGTTTGGGGATTCGCTGGCGTTGGGAACATAAGGGACCGGTTCAAATGGCAAATGCGGCGGCAAATGAGGCACTAGCTGACAGCGTGGACAAAAAGAAGCGCCGGTTCCTGATTGGCGCAACGGCGGCGGTCGGTAGCGTGGGGGTCGTGGCAGCTGCGGTTCCACTGGGCATGAGCTTCTGGCCCAGCGAGCGTGCGAAAGCCGCCGGTGCGCCGGTTGAAGTGGACATCAGCAAGCTCGAGCCCGGCCAGAAAATAAATGTCGAATGGCGCGGCAAAGTCGTGTGGGTGATCAATCGCACGCCGACGATGTTGAAGGACCTGCCGAAGCTCGACAGCCAGCTGGCGGATCCGACGTCGATCTACTCGGTGCAGCCCGCAGACGCAAAAAACGGCTACCGTTCGATCAAACCCGAGATATTTGTTGCGGTCGGCATTTGCACACACTTGGGATGCTCGCCGACATTCCGGCCTGACATCGCGCCGGCGGACCTCGGTCCGGACTGGCTTGGCGGTTTCTTCTGTCCCTGCCACCAATCCAAGTTCGACCTTGCCGCGCGCGTCTACAAAGGTGTGCCGGCGCCGACGAATCTCACCATCCCACCGTATAAATTCGTGACCGACACCAGGCTCCTGGTCGGCTCGGATGGCAAGTCGGCGTAGGCGGAGTACCTCGAACATGCAAAAAATAATGAACTGGATCGACGACCGCTTTCCGATGACGGCGCTGTGGAAGTCGCAGGTGTCGGAATACTACGCGCCGAAGAATTTCAATTTCTGGTACTTCTTCGGCTCGCTGGCGCTGGTTGTGCTGGTGATGCAGTTCCTCACCGGCATTTTCCTGACGATGAACTACAAGCCCGATGCGACCAAGGCCTTCGAGTCGGTCGAGTACATCATGCGCGACGTCGCGGGCGGCTGGTTCATCCGCTATGCCCATTCGACCGGCGCGTCGGCGTTCTTCATCGTCGTTTACCTCCACATGTTCCGGGCGCTGCTCTACGGCAGCTATCGCAAGCCGCGCGAATTGCTGTGGATCGTCGGCTGCTTCATCTACCTCGCGCTGATGGCGGAAGCGTTCTTCGGTTATCTGCTTCCGTGGGGACAGATGTCGTATTGGGGCGCGCAGGTCATCGTCAACCTCTTCTCGACCGTCCCGATCATCGGTGACGACCTGGGCACGTGGATTCGCGGCGACTACACCGTGTCGGACGTGACCTTGAACCGCTTTTTCGCGTTCCATGTGATCGCGGTACCGCTGGTGCTGCTCATTCTCGTTGCGGTGCATTTGATGGCGCTGCACGAAGTGGGCTCGAACAACCCTGACGGCGTCGAGATCAAGGACAAGATCGATCCGAAGACCGGTCACCCGCTCGATGGCATTCCGTTTCATCCGTACTACACGGTGAAGGACATCGTCGGCGTGGTCGTGTTCCTGGCGATCTTCTCGATCGTGGTGTTTTTCTGGCCCGACGGCGGCGGCTATTTCCTCGAAGCCAACAACTTCATTCCCGCCAATCCGCTGCAAACGCCCGAGCACATCGCGCCGGTTTGGTACTTCACACCGTTCTACGCGATGTTGCGCGCCGTGCCATCGATGATGAACTCACAGTTCTGGGGTGTGCTGGTCATGGGGGCCGCCGTGGTCGTCCTGTTTTTCCTGCCGTGGCTCGATCGCGGCAAGGTCAAGTCGATCCGCTATCGCGGCGTTCTCTACAAGGGCTGGCTGGCTGCGTTCGTCGTGAGTTTCCTGATCCTCGGCTATCTCGGCGTCGTGCCGGTCACCATATGGGGGCAGTTCAGTGCCAAGATTCCGGTACTCGCGACCGCCGACAAGGCCACTGTCGTCGCGCGCGTGCTGACCGTCGTGTACTTCCTGTTTTTCCTGTTGATGCCGTGGTACACCGCGCGGGACAAGACCAAGCCGGTACCGGAAAGGGTGACCGGATAATGAAAGCGATCACCGCAATTGTCGGAATCATGCTGCTTGCGGCCACTGGAAGCGTGCGCGCGAACGAAGGCGGAGCCGTGCTCGAGCCCGCGCCGGCCCATCGTCTCGATATCGAATCGATGCAGCGCGGCGCCAGCCATTTCGTCAACTACTGCCTCAATTGCCACAGTGCGCAATACCTGCGCTACAACCGGCTGACCGATCTGGGCCTCAACGAGCAACAGATCCGGGACAACCTGATGTTCGCCACCGACAAGTTCGGTGCGCCGATGACGGCCGCGATGAGCAAAGCCGATGGCGCGGCCTGGTTCGGCGTGGCGCCGCCCGATCTTTCGGTGGTGGCCCGTGTCCGTGGCAAGGACTGGCTGTACAGCTACCTCCTCGGTTTCTATCAGGACGAAAAATCGACCACCGGCTGGAACAACCTGGTGTTTCCAAGCGTCGCCATGCCGCACGCGCTATGGCAGCTGCAGGGGACGCAACGGCTGGTCGAGAACGAGTTCGAGGATCACGAGAAGGCGCACGGCGCAGTGCTTGCGGCCAAGGCCCTCGCGCTCGCGGAACAGCTCCCGAACGGCAAGTTCGTGGTCAAGACCCTGGCGAACGACACGCCGGGGACGCTTACGTCGGTCGAATACAGGAAGTTCGTGGCCGACCTGGTCAATTTTCTGGATTACATGGCGGAGCCGGTGCGCAATGAACGCATCAATATCGGCATCGTCGTTCTCATTTACCTTAGCGTGGTGTTCGTTTTCGCGTACGCGCTCAAGCGCGCCTTCTGGAAAGACGTTCACTGACGCGCCGAGCTGCAGAGCGGGGCAGGAGCGCCGCTCCTGCCCTTCGCATTTTGACGGGGCGCACGACGCGTCCCGCCGTGGGAGTAGAAAAACATGATGACCTTGTATTCCGGTACCACCGACCCGTTCAGCCAGCGCTGTCGCATCGTACTGCACGAAAAGGGGATGGACTTTCAGATCATTGACGTCGACCTCGATCACAAACCCGAGGACCTTGCGGTGATGAATCCCTACAACCAGGTGCCGGTGCTGGTTGAACGCGATCTCGTGCTGCACGAGTCCAACATCATCAACGAATACATCGACGAGCGCTTCCCGCATCCGCAGCTGATGCCGGCCGATCCGGTGATGCGCGCGCGCGCGCGGCTGTTCCTGCACCGGTTCGAGAAGGAACTTTTTTCGCACATCGACACGCTCGAAGGCAACAATCAAAAGCAGCTCGACAAGGCCCGGGGCCTGGTGCGCGACAGTCTGCTGCAGATCGCGCCCGTGTTCGCCAAGCACAAATTCATGCTGGGCGAAGAATTCTCGATGCTCGACGTCGCGATCACGCCGCTGCTGTGGCGGCTCGACTACTACGGCATCCAGCTGCCGAAGCAGGCGGCGCCGCTCATGAAATATGCCGAGCGGCTGTTCTCGCGCCCGGCGTTCATCGAGGCTCTGACCAGCGCCGAGCGGGGAATGCGGAAGTAGCGCCGCGAGCAGCGAGAGGGGACCCGCGCGCGTAGCGCGTGGGGGTCGAGCGTCCGCGAGTCGGCGCAGGCGGCCGACGCGCGGTTATCGGCATTCGGGTGGAGTGCGAAGGAGGCCGCGCGTGCGAGAGCCCGGCGAGGGACCCGCGCGCGTAGCGCGTGGGGGTCGAGCGTCCGCGAGTCGGCGCAGGCGGCCGACGCGCGGTTATCGGCATTCGGGTGGAGTGCGAAGGAGGCCGCGCGTGCGAGAGCCCGGCGAGGGGCCCCGCGCGTAGCGCGTGGGGGTCGAGCGTCCGCGAGTCGGCGCAGGCGGCCGACAAGTAGCAATTGGCATTCGTGCTGAGCGTTGAGGAGGCCGCGCGAGCGTCCGATAGCCAGACGCGTAGCGTCGCAGCGATCGGAGACAGCTGTGTCATCCCCGCGAAGGCGAGGATCCAAGTTGATTTTTGCCGCGGAACTTTGAAATCTGTCGTAGCCTACACCGCCGCCAGAACAATGCCGAGACACCGCCGTAGCCCACGCCACTTTCGTCCCGGCAATCCCCTGTAGTATCCTTTCACCATGTCTGAACAATCCGCCAAGCCCTACCTGATCCGCGCGATCTGCGAGTGGTGTGCCGACAACGGCCTCACCCCGTATCTCGCGGTGAAGGTCAACGCGCAGACGCGTGTGCCGGCGGCGTTCGTCAAGAATGGCGAGATCGTGCTCAACATAAGCCGCGGCGCGACGCGCAAGCTGACAGTCGATAACGATTCGGTGCAGTTCACCGCGCGCTTCAACGGGGCATCGCAGGAAGTTGCAGTGCCGATGATCGCGGTCGCCGGTATCTTCGCCAAGGAATCTGGATACGGATTCGCCTTCACGGTGCCCGCGGATCCGGTGACGTCGCTCGAAGCAGCGACCGCGCCAATAGCATCCGTACCCTCCGACGCGTCGCAGTCGGACACCAAGCCGCGCGATCGGCCCAAACACCTCCAAGTTGTAAAATAGGTATCCCCGGCCGGCATAGCTCAGTTGGTAGAGCAGCGGTTTTGTAAACCGTTGGTCGTGGGTTCGATTCCTACTGCCGGCACCATCGTTCAATTACTTACCGCTAGTCATTCGGACGTCTGATCGTCCGTTCGGACGCGGCATTTACCGACGTGCTGGTATTGTGAAAACCATTGGGTACGGTCAATGGCTTGCACGGACTGAACATCCGAAGCCCGACACATGCTTCGCTCCAGCCTCTAGGCAAATGGGTGTTGCGCAGCTACTAACGCCTCTCGCTTGCATGTATGTCCAATCTGACATATATTGCTTAGGTGGCCGCGATAGACAAGCCGCTCGTGTGGCTGCGGGGCGAGGTAAAAACACCACCGTTCTCGCATACCGCTCGTATCGAGGCGGGGGTATTACTGCGGCAATTGCAGGGCCGCCAGCTCGGTCTGCCGCATTCACGACCGATGCCAGGGATCAGTGCGCGGTCCCATGAATTGCGCATTGTGGACGGGGGCTCGACATGGCGGATCATCTATCGCCTCGATCCCGACGCAATCGTGATCGTGGAGGTTTTCAGCAAGAAGACGCGCCAGACGCCTGGGCAAGTGATTGCGGAATGCCGTCGCCGGCTGCGTCAGTACGATGAGCTGACTCGATAACAATCGAATCTGGAGCAAACATGGACAAGCGGAAAAGCGCAAAACTCAGGGCCGGTGGCTGGACCGTAGGCACGCCACGCGAGTTTCTCAGACTGTCGGACGAAGAGGCCGCTTTTGTCGAGTTCAAACTCGCTCTGAGCAAGACGCTGCAAGCGTTGCGTGCGGCCCAGGAGTTGTCGCAAGTTGACGTTGCCAAACGTCTGCAATCCAGTCAATCGCGGGTCGCCAAGATGGAGGCTTCGGACCCTAGCGTATCGGTCGATCTTCTCGTCCGCTCGTTGTTCAAGCTTGGGGCGCAACCAGATGACATTGCGAAAGCGCTACGTCCGCGTCGCAGAGTCGCCGCTACGTGATTTCGCAAGGCCAAGCGGAGATTCAACCCGTTGTTCGCTCGTGATGTGCCTTCACTGGATTTGACTGTGCCTTTATTGCGCCTTGATGGCGCTGGTTTCGAGGTTGGCAAGCGCTGCGAGTATTTGAACGTAGGTACAAAAACGCTTTGTAAGCCGTTGGTCGTGGGTTCGATTCCTACTGCCGGCTCCAATTCTCATGCGTGAGCTCCGCGGATTCGACTACGTCATCGCCGGCGCCGGCACTGCGGGCTGCGTGCTCGCGAATCGACTCTCGGCCGATCCCGATGTAACGGTGCTGCTGCTCGAAGCGGGCGGAAACGACGACTGGATCTGGATCCACATTCCGGTCGGTTATCTGTATTGCATCGGCAACCCGCGCACTGACTGGTGCTACAAAACTGAGGCCGAGCCGGGGCTGAACGGCCGTTCCCTCCTTTATGCGCGCGGCAAGGTGCTCGGCGGTTGCTCTTCGATCAACGCGATGCTGTATCTGCGCGGCCAGAGTCGCGACTACGAAGAGTGGTCCCGGCTCACGGGCGATCCGGCTTGGTCATGGGAGAACGTGCTGCCCGTTTTCAGGCACTCAGAAGACTCGCACCGGGGCGCGGATGAAATGCACGGCGCGGGTGGCGAGTGGCGCGTGGAGCGGCAGCGCCTGTCGTGGGAGATCCTCGACGCGTTCGGGGAGGCGATGGTGCAGGCGGGTATCCCGAGGACCGACGACTTCAACCGCGGTGACAACGAGGGTTGTGGACTGTTCGAGGTCAATCAGAAACGCGGCGTGCGCTGGAACGCGACGAAAGGATTCCTTCGGCCCGTCATGAACCGACCGAACCTCACCGTACTGACGCAGGCCTTGGTCAAGCGGGTGCGACTCGAAGGCAGGCGCGCGGTGGGAATCGAGTTTTTCCAGGGTACCGAGGAGGTCTTTGCAGCGTCACGCATCGAGACGATCCTTGCCATGGGCAGTATCGGCTCGCCGCAAGTGCTGCAGCTCTCGGGCATCGGTCCCGGCCCGCTGCTGCAGGAGCGTGGAATCGCGGTTGCGCACGAGCTGCGCGGCATCGGCGAGAATCTGCAGGACCATTTGCAACTTCGTACTGCCTTCAAGGTGAAGAATGTCGTCACGCTGAACCAGCGCGTGCACAGCCTGTTCGGCAAGGCAATGATGGGCCTCGAATACGCCGCCTTCCGAACCGGGCCGCTCACGATGGCGCCGAGCCAGCTCGGCGGCTTCACGCGTTCCGAACCCTCGCAGTCGACGCCCAACATCGAGTTCCATGTGCAGCCTCTGTCGCTCGACAAGTTCGGCGATCCTCTGCATACGTTTCCGGCATTCACCGCGTCGGTGTGCAACCTGCGACCGACCAGCCGCGGATTCGTGCGCATCAAGAGCGCCGACCCTCGAGCACATCCAGCGATCATGCCGAACTATCTGTCGACCCCGGATGATCAGAGAGTGGCGGCGCAGGCGCTTCGTCTTGCGCGCCGCGTCGCGGCGCAGCCCGCCCTTGCGAAGTACGCGCCGGACGAATTCAAACCGGGCCACGAGTTTCAGTCGGATAGCGAACTGGTCAGAGCCGCGGGAGACGTCGGCACGACCATCTTCCATCCGGTCGGAACATGCAGGATGGGTGCGCCGTCCGATCCGGAAGCAGTCGTCGATTCCCGGCTGCGGGTACTGGGCCTCGAACACCTGCGCGTCGTGGACGCGTCGATCATGCCCACGATCACGTCCGGAAACACCAATTCGCCGACGGTCATGGTGGCGGAACGCGGGGCGGAGATGATTCGCGCTGATCGGCGCACCACCTGAGCCCGGAGAATAGAAACGGCCGCCATTTTGCGGCGGCCGTCTATTGCCGTAACCGTTTCAACGGTCACGCGTTCAACCGCTCACTCCAAGCGCATTCAGCGTAGAACTGTCGAGCGTGCCGCTTTCCGTCAGGCCGCTCTTTGCCTGGAAGCGACGGACTGCGTTTTCGGTGTTAGGCCCCCATCGTCCGTCCACAGCGCCCGCGTTGTAACCCTGGTTGTTGAGCGCCTCCTGCGCCTTACGCACTGTCGTGTCGCCGGGGCGCGATGTGGTCGATGTGGCGACGTGGCCGTTCGCATCCGTGCCACTGTGTCCGACATAGCCACCAATTCCCGCGCCGACGACCGCGCCAACGGGGCCACCCACCACTGCACCCGCGACAGCACCTGTCGTCGCGCCAATCGCCGTCGCCTTTTGCTTGCCCGTCAGCGGTTCCGACGGCTGGGAAGAGGATGTCGAGCTATCACCCGCGGCGTAAGCCGTCGACAGCGCCAGGGCGAGCGAAATAGCGGTTGTGTAGCGTGATACTTTTTTCATATTCATCGTATGCTCCATATTGGAAAGTGGAAAGCGGTGCTGGTCATGAACGGATCTGCCAGTTCATCGACGTCGTCGGGTTAGCAAACTCTCCATCCGTTAATAGCTCCCAAGACGCACATTACGCTCGTGGGCTGTGTGATCACATCAGCAGATTGATGATTCGATTGTAGGATTTTGGGTAGCCTGGTTTCATTGGCAGACGGTGCCCGGCTCCTGGAATATCTCGCGGGTGATCACCTTCGACTGTGAAACACCGAACGCGGTATACGCAAACGTTGCACTGTTGCCATTGGCGAAGGTGAAGCTCGCCGTGCCTACCGGCGTCTTGACTACGTTTGCCGGATTGAATGGGACGCTGCTGAATGCTGGGCCTGAAGACTGAAAGAGAGTGCCGGCATAGCTTCCACCTTGAGGTGTCGCAGTGACCGTCAACCAGAGCGGCGCACCGTCAGGACGATATGTAAACCAGGCCGCGAAAATCGTATTGTCCTGTTGCGTCAGGTTGATACCCCAACCAGATTCAGCCGGATTCCACCAGAGGTCCTGATAGTTGGTCGCGGCAGTGACGTTGTTCCCGGCGTCAAATACGCACTTGGGCAACGTGCCAAAGATCTCGCGCGTAATCGACTTGACCTGGGAAATGCCATTGACCGCGTAGCCGAACGTACCGTTGCTCGCATCCTTGAACGTCAGCGTTCCCGTCCCTATCGGGGTAATGCTGACCGCGTTGGAGTTGAAGGGAGTGGCGCTGAAGGTGGGACCATGCGTTTGGTAGATCGTCCCTGAGTAGGCCCCATCAAGTGTCTTTCGAGCCGTCATCGAAAGCCACCACGCACTGCCGCTGTTGTCATAGGTGAACCAGGTCGCGAAGATAATGTCGCCCTGATGTGCGATATTGAGTCCCCATCCGTCTTCCGAGCCCGCCGGCGCATTCCACCACAGGCCGCCGAAATTCGTTGAAGGTGTCCCGTTGTAGGGGATGACGACGCGATCATCGCCTCCTCCCGCGACGCTGGCGATCTGTGGAAGTTGCCCATTGGCCAGCGCGTCCCCGCGAACTTGTGCATTCAGAAATTGCAATGTCCAGGTGAAAATGTCATTGGTCGACGGTACGTCGAAGCCGTGATCTACGCCTACCAATGCCACTAGTTCGCGGGTTCCGGTGAGTCGCTCTATGCCTTGCTTGGTCGCCGCGAGCGGTGCGGTCGTGTCCGCGGTGCCGCTGATGGCAAGGAATGGCAGAGTGACATCGTCCAAGCCGTGCTGATCGCGACCGAATGCCGGAAAAATGGTTTGACCGAAATAGGGTACGTAGCCAACAGCGGCCTTCAGACGCGTATCGTTGATAACCTTGGTCCATGACAGGCCTATCGACGTTGTCAGGCCTGCTCCTGCCATGAGAAGTAGCGACTCCCCGCCTAAGCTCGCACCGAAGCCGCCTATGCGAGTCGCGTCGAGGTGATCGCGCCAGCGTGGACTTGTCAACAACACATCGAGCGTGGCCGACAACGATAGCGGTCGCAGCGCCTGGAGCGCAGTGGTGTCGTTCAAGTGGGTTAGCAGGTAGGCAACATCACTCAGATTTTTGACTTGCAGCGAAGAGAAGCGCGCGTCGGCATGAAAGGGCGCCGCTACAACATAACCATTGCTCGCCAACACTGTGATTGCCTGCATGTAGTCGGGACCAAGCGGACTGTCGGCCAGACCATGCGAGAAGACCAGCAATGGAAAGTGCGCCGACGGGTCGGCGAGCAACGGAGCATCGGCCCCCCGCTGCATGCGGGGCACCACGACTCCGTTCGGTAGCGAATAGTTTGGGCGCGGGTTGTCTGCGGTCGTCGGGTAGCAAACCATCACTACGTATAGGACATCCTTTCCCGCGAATGAACCGTAGAGCTTGCTGTCGGAGGGTACCGCCAATGTCAAATCGACTGCGTTGACCGGGTCTACCAGGAGATCGGTGATGTAGCGTGGGCTGCCATCATTGCGAGCATTGCCTTCCCAGTACTCTTGAGCATTTTCGTCGGGCGCCATCCGGGTGAAATCCTGCGCAACGTTACTGCATGCGACCGGGAAAGGGCCAGGAAGGGGCAGTGGTGGGATGGTCAGCGTTGGATCTGCGCTTGCACATACGGCGTACATGGAGAACAGGGCTGGCAACATTCTTGCGCCCCACCGCTTCTTGGATCGGTCTGTCCTTGTCATATGCGCCGCCCATGCGTCCGTGGATGAATGAGAGCAAGGGTAATAGTGCAGGCGTGAGGGAGGTATCGGAGGAAGGATGATTGCATTGTAGGAAATTGACTGACGGCACCGAGCGTCCTACAGAGGAATCAGAGACTCACCGATGGGCGGACCACGTCCAAAGGCATATCGTGCCCAAACGTGGGGGGCTAAATTTTATTGAAGAGGACAACAATGAAATTGCCGAAACTCCTGACCCTGATCGTGATGGCGTGTGCGCTCTCGTCAGGTATCTCTGTGAGTAATGCAGCGTGCTATTACTCCACCCCAATTATGGCCGAACATGGCCCTTTCACCGGCCAATGGGCATTGGGCACGCCATTCCCCATGCTCCCCAATTTCACTGATGAGAGTGGCTACGAGTTATTTTGCTGTACCTGCGTTCGATCACTGGAGTGACCGTCACAAGATAGGAGCGATAACATGTTTTCCATCTGGTGGATGTTAGTGGCGTTTCTCGGCGGCGTGTATGCGGGCATATTTGCCATCGCACTCATGCACATCAGTGGCGACACACCACGTCATTCGCGGCAGCACACTGCCGTCGGCCGCGCATTCGCGTCGACACGCCATCGACGCACACAGCGCCTTGCTGGCATGGGCTAGCACCTGCCGATCGAAGGTCGCGCCCGTCTGTCGAATAGTGAACTGCTGGGGTTCCATCGCCATTTTCTTTCCGAATTGTCCTACAAGGATTTCAGACAATGCTGATAGCCCAGAACGTCGGGAGGCGGCAAGATGGAAACGTGTAGGGAGGACAAAGCAGCAACTTCAACCATCGAAAGCCAACAGTTGACTCGCAGACTCATCCCTACACTCTTCATCCAATCGGCAACAAATCACCTGATCGTCCGCGGTCGACCAAGGAGTCCATGATGGGAAAAATTCAAGGTGAAGGTGACTACGATTCGGCCAAGAAATTCAACGACGACGAAGCTGCGTTTGCTAAGTCGGGGCGCGTCGACCAGGCAGCGCGAGACGCGGAACCAAAGTCACAGGCCGAAGCAAATGAAATGGCAGAAGCCGAACGCATCGGAAGAAGCCGCTCCAAGGTAAGAAGTTCAGCGTCACCAAAAGGATCGCAATCAAAAGGATCGAACAAGAGTCGTAGCCGTTCGGTAACTTCCTCGTAAGCAAGTCAAGCTCGTCTAACTTGTGAACGCATCCCCTTAGGCGGAGATTCCTGTTGGTTCACAAGGGGACCTGCAATTGCGGAAACGTCGCGTTCGAGGTGCAAGGCGAACTTACCGCTGCTGTTGCCTGCAGATGCCCAAGATGTTCTCGCGGCGGCTCACTGATGTGGTTCGTGCGTATGGACCGGTTGCACCTGCTTACGTCAGGCGAAGAATTGGGAACGTACATTTTTGATGCCTACAAGATCAAGCATCATTTCTGCCAAACCTGCGGCATTCAGCCATATTCTGAAGTCGTGGATTCTCAGGGCCACGCGGTTGCAGCAATCAATATTCGTTGCCTCGAAGAAATCGATGTCACCTCCGTGCCAGTGGTTCAGGTTGACAGCTGCTTTGAGCAACTCAGGCACACGAAGCCACACACCACTCCCCGACCGGGCATGGTTTATACATCACGCGCTCTTTACCGTAGCTAGCAGCTAGCGGTACTTGTTCGCACGTAATTTCGTACCTTTCCGGTGCGCACCTCATATCGTCCTACAGTGGATTCAGGGTTTCTCTGATTCCTCGCCTTTGGCATATGCATGACCATTGAGCTGCCGAATTTCATCAAGTCACTGAATCCACGTCGGAGGCATTGCCATGCAAGAGTCGACCACGACATCCACAGTGTTCTATGTTTCTCCAATGCCAAGTGGCAGCTGGAGTGTGTTCGGGTCCGAGATAGCGCCGCCGTTGTCGACGTTCGAAGCTCGGACCAGTGCGATAGAGCATGCCTGCAGTCGCGCCGATCAGGTCGCGTTGGGCGAGGTGCAGGTTCTCGACTGGAGCGGGGCGGTCGATGAATACTTTGTTCGCATGTCGATCTGCGAGGGCAGGCCCTCGTGCAGGCGTGCGATTTGGCGATCGTAATTCCACGGTATCAAGCATTCACACTTCAATTGCGCAACCGGATTGATATTCGAAAGGACGCACCATGGATCGAATTCCTGCATTCGGTAGTACCAGCAACGATCGTACGCCCGCCCCGCTAACCGAAAAGGTGGAATCGGCGGCACTGGCCGCGCACAAAGCGGCAGACCGCATTGCGGACACCGTTACCTCCCAAGTCGGTCGCGTTAGCGACACTGCGCATCGGGGAGTCAATGGCGTGGCAGATGTCGTCAAGACTGCAGCGGAGTGGACGTCAACAATTCCTGAGCAAGCGATGCAAGTCCAGACGCGCCTTTCGGAGACTGCGCGCGCTTCCGTGCGTGCCAGGCCGTTACAGACCCTCGCGGGCGCGGCCGTGGTTGGCTATCTGCTCGGTCGGCTGGCACGCCTCTGATGCCTTGGCCTGTCCCATTGCTCATGATATGCGAGGAACAACGATGCCCGCCAAGTACAAAGCAAAAGTTCAGGAAAAAGTTGAGAAGACAATGCACGAACTGAAACACGGAACGCTTCGAAGCGGTAGCTCGGGAAAGAAGGTAACGAGTCGAAAGCAAGCGATCGCTATCGGGATATCGGAAGCACGGCATGCCGGTGCAAAGGTCCCTAAGACGCATGCTTGAAGAAACGGGTGACCGTCCGCCGACTTCAATCCGAATCTACAAGGAACATCATCATGTCAGCACAATATATTCGATGCTTCGTTGCGACGATGCTATCGGCAATGGCCGCAGGCAGTGCCTTGGCCGGCGAGATAACACTGTTTGAAGACGAAAATTTCCGCGGCAGCAGTATGCGCATCACGTCCGAGGTTGTCAGCCTCGACGGCACCGGCATGAATGACAGAGCGCAATCGGCAATTGTGCGCGACGGCGTCTGGGAAATATGCCGCGACGCCTATTTCAGCGGTGGCTGTACGCAACTCCAACCCGGGCGCTATTCGCGCATCGATGGAAATTTCATGCGCAACGTATCTTCCGTGCGCGAACTCGGCGCAACGCAGTATATGGGGTCAAATGCACCCTATCTGCGCCCTGCGACGCCGGGCACGGCTGAGGGCTGGGCGCAGGCCGTGCTTTACGAAGGGCACGATTTCCAGGGTCGATCGTTCCCAATGTCGCGCAACGTCGTTGGCAGTCTGGACCGCACCGGCTTCAACGATCGGGCTGGCTCGTTGCGGGTGACAAGCGGATATTGGGTGTTCTGCAGCGATGCGAATTTTGAAGGTGAATGCCGTACGTTCGGACCTGGCGAATATCCGAACCTGCCGCGAGAACTTGATGGGCGCATCTCGTCGGGGCGGCAAATCTCGAGTGCCTACCCGTATTCCGGTGCTCCGCAATGGGATAGGCGCTGATGGAAGGATCTTTTGCGGCCGCCAGGTGTCAGTGTAGATTCAAATGGTTACGACGAACACTTCAGATTCGTTGAAAAACTGTGGCGTACATCGCCAATCTTGGTTTCCAATAGTTGGTCGGCGGGTCGCCGTATTGAGTGCTCCCTCGTCCCGCTAACGGGAGTCAGCCTTGTCCAGTTCGTACTGTCCGCGACTCTCTGAAGCCCGGCATCTTCTGCCACTGCTTCGACGGCATCTTATTGCTGCTGCTTCCGGTTATCCGCTGCCCGCCGGGATGGTGGTCGACTTGTTTCCCATTGTCGAAAGTGGGCTGTTTGGCTACGAACTCGTACCCGGCCGAAAAACGCACACTTACGCGACCATTGGTTGCAACGCGCTGGGCGAGCCCGTGTTGCGCAAAACGCACTATGGCAATGGCGCACGCAATGCCTTGCAGCTAGTGGCCGTGGATGGTCACATCCCTTCGACCAGCGAACGTGGCGAGGGCTACGGTACCAAGCAGCGCGATTCTCACTTTCCTGATTGGCCCGCAGCAGCCGAGTCGGCCTGGGCGCAGCTTTCCGTGTTATTCCCGGATCGGCCGCGGCAGCCCGTTGTCGTGCCGGAACACGTGCACCTGTGTCTCGATGAGGCGCTGTCGATTGCGCATTCGTACCTCGCGCAATGGAACCCTTTCATACAGTTCCTGGGCGTGCCGAATGAAGCGCACTTGGGGTACGCGCTGAAGGGCAACGGTGTCGAGTACGGCGAGTTGGTCTTCCAACGGCCGGATATCTGGATGTTGCGCTGGAAGGCCCCTCCGCATGCTATCTATGAATCATGGTCAGTAGCGCTGCCTGACCCTGAAGAAGCCAACGACGCGGCGCATCTCAACCGCGCGTCATAGTCCGGGTCGTACCGCTTGTACCTGGCGCGTTCGCCGCGCCATCCAGCATTGCTCGGATCACCGGCAATTCATTCTCGAGTTGCCCGCTATCAATTCGTACGCCTGCGAATCGCTGTTGATGACAATTCGTTAGTACCCGAAAAATGACCATTCGTTTGCCGGTCAATTGCGCCCGCGTTTCGCATGGCATGATCGCCTCAGACACAGTGAGGCAGCCTATGAAAATTGACCGTCAGTTGAAACCGATGTCGATTGCCAACCCTTCCGAAAAACTCACTTTGCTCAAGACGCATTTGACCGACGAGCAGCTCGAATGCCTGAGCCGGTGTGCGAAAGGGATTTCCGTGCGATTCGAGAGTTGGGAAATCGTCGAGGCCCTGGTTGTGGGCGGCTATGCAGAGAAAGGCGTTGCAGGCGGCTTCACCGTCACGGTCAAAGGCCAGCAGTATTTGCGGACGCACGGACGTTGAGTCGCACTTCATCTTTCAAGTTGGCGACAAAACACTCACTGCGATGTGAGCAGCGGCGAGCGCTGCTCCGGAAATCATGAGACCTTCAGCGTCGATCTATCGGCAACACACTGGGTTGGTTTATGCCGTCGCCGGTCCCGGGAATCGAAGCCAGGAGGATAAGTCTGCCGGGCCACAGGTTTCCGTCGATTTCACGCGGCAGCGCAGGTCATTGCCGATTGTTTTCCTGTTGCCCAACACCCAGCGCTGGCTCGATGCCTTGCCGCCCAGGGCCCAACCGCACGCGCTTTGCAAGTCCTTCCCTCGCATCGCCAATCTCATCATGACGATGTGGGCGGACCCGGATGCCTTGAATACCTACTTCGATGAATTGCTCGTCGACCGGCGACGAGGCAGAAAAGGCTTTCCACGTGATGTCTTCAGAGACTTGCGCGTTCTCCGGGACTATCACGCAACTTTGGGCCTCAATTCGAAGGGCAAGTAGGATTGCGCACGCCGCAAGTCCCTTTGCAACAGTAATAGCGCTCAGATGGGGTACATGGAGCGGGTGGAGCGGGGAGGCAACCCTCTATGACATTTTTTCCAGCGGGTCCATAATTCCCAGTTGTCAGAGTCGGACGACAATTGAGAGGGATCACCGTTGGCTTCGTCATCAGAACTTTGGAGCAGGCGACGAGTGCAGCCGCTCAACCAGCAGTTACCCTCGACAAAGAAATGGGCAGCGGGCCTTCCGGTGGAAGTACAGATACCGGCGATGCTCCAAAGGCTTCCGAGAATTGCCAACGCGCTCGCGCGCTTGTGGGGCGACAATGTCGGACTACGGTCATATCTGGACGATCTGCTGATCGACCGGCGTGGAGGCCGTCGCGGATTTCCGCCCGATATTCATCACGAGCTCATGCTCCTTCGCGAGTACTGCGATGGTCGATACCCGTGGGCACCGCCTTCAGCGTGATGCGCGTGTACTCTAGAAGTGCGAAAACAAACCGATCAGGATGATGATTGGAATGGGGATACCGAGTACCCAGAGAAGCATCGAACGCATAGTGGGCTCCGTTGTCAGAGGCTGGCTGTAATGGGTTGTGGGGGCGGAAACGGTGACTAACGCGTGACATTCATGACGTGGTCGCGCTGCCTGCCACCGATTGTTGCCGCGAGGCTTGCGCAGAACGCACCCGTGAGCAATGCAACGAATAGCCAGAGCGATGTCTTCGCAGCGGCGCTCCTCGCTTCGTCGGCGGCGGTGCGTGCAGCCAGATCGGCATCGGCAGCGCTACTCTTGGCTTGGGCATAAACCGCGTCCACCCGCAATTCCGCATCCGCTTGGCTCATGCCGCTGCGCGATGCGATGACCTGCGATATATAGGTGCGATCGGCCGGCGGAAGGGACCCCTTACGCAGCGCTTCGGCCAGAATGCGTCCTACCTCCGGACGCAGATCCTGTGCAGTGTCCGGTCCCGAACGATCGTTGCGGAAGAGCGAATCGGTCAGATAGCCACTTGGCGCTACCATGCCTGCTAGAGGGCCCGGCATCTGACGTGACGAACCCGTCGCAACGCTTGGCGCATCCGGTGCGGCGCTCGCGGCGCCTGGCATCGCTGCGATTGCGCCGGTACCGGCGGCCGCAGCACCCGCGACCTTCGCCGTTGTGCCAACGATGGACGACGCAGCCGATGCCAGAAATGCCACGGCGATCACGACTCCCACCGCCCAGACGAGAAAGCCATGCGCGGTGTCGCGAAAATAGACTTCGTCGTCGTGAACGCTGGTCCATTTCGTTCGCAGTCTGCCGGCAAGGTATCCACCGAGTCCGGAGGCAATGGCCTGCGTGACGACGAGCCAGACGATTGCGGACAACCCGATCGCTGTCGCCGATGCGCCCGTGCCGGTCCAGGGCGAGATGGAGGAGAGGCCAAGTCCAACCCCCAGAATCGTCAGGACAAGCACCAACGACGCGGCGACGAGCGCCCCACCGATGATGGCGCCCCATGAAATGCCCGAGACAACGGATTCGGCGGCAGGCACGTCGGTCAGGTATTCGGGCCGTAGTAGTTCCCTGGTGGGGGCTAGGTCGTTCATGTGTTCTCCTGTGCGTTGCGTGGATTGCAGTTGCTGTGAGACGTGAAGTGTTCGCAGATATTGGTCGCAGATACTCCAGCGGGAAATCAGCCCCGGTCTGATTCGCCTGTAGGATGATGGGTAGCTGCCGTCCGGGAAGCGAAACGCGTAAAGAAAAGTTGTAGGTTTTTGACCTACATTCGAATCAGCGGCGATCCGACTGACGCGTCCGACCCATACGTCCATTCTGAAGGTCGCGAGCACATCGTTCGCAACCCGTCACGGTGTGACGCGGACACGATACGACGTGCGCCGGAAAGCGATCGCATGCGGTTCAGCGATGTATTGGACACGGCGCCGATGTAATATGAGTTGAGCTCCGCGTCGACGTGGCTCGGGGAGAGACATTTGCGCATGTCGTTGCGCTTTCTGGTGCCGTTGCTGCTTGCGCTTTCGCTGTTCGCGTGGGCGGCTGTGCCATTGACCGACGCGTTGATGACGCGATGGTTTGTACGCGATCTTGAAATACGATCGACGCTCGTTGCGGCAACGATCCAGGAGCCTCTGCAGGAAATTCAGCGCTCAGGCTCCGAATTGCGGATCGGGGAGTTCTTCGACAAACTTACGCGCGACGAGCGGCTGTTCGCGGTTGGCCTGTGCATGGCACCCTACACTGCGTCGCCTATTGCCTCCAGCAATTTCCCGCCTGAACTGCTGCACTGCTCGGAATGGGCAAAAGTTGAAGGTGAAACTTCGAAAGTGGTGCCCACGGGGCGCGGCACACTGAATGTATCCGTCCGTCCTCTTTCGGAAGGCGCCAAGCTGGTACTCGTCCACGACATGAATTTCGTCGATCGCCGGACGGAGGAAACGCGGCGCTATCTGTTCTACTTCTTCCTCGCCCTGGGCGCCTGCGTGGCACTGATCACAGTCGTGATCGTCCAGGTTTCATGGCGAGGTTGGGTAAGCGGATTGCGTGCATTGCTGCGAGGCGATGGGATCGTGCGCCGGACGGGGGCGGTCACAGCACCGGAACTGCGCCCGATTGCGCGTGACGTGAGCCAGCTCCTGCGCGAGCTGGAACATCTGTACCGCCCTACCGACGAAAACCAGCAGCGATGGACCAAGGATACGTTGCGCGCGACCTTGCGTGGCGAGCTTCGTGGCAACGACATTATCGTCGTTTCGAATCGCGAGCCCTATATCCACGAGCGCGATGGCGCCATGACCCACGTTCGACGTCCGGCGAGCGGTCTGGTCACCGCGCTGGAGCCGGTCATGCGTGCGTGCTCGGGTACCTGGATAGCGCATGGCAGCGGCTCGGCGGATCGCGAAACGGTCGATCGCCATGACCGGGTCGACGTTCCGCCCGGCCACCCGATGTACCGCATTCGACGCATTTGGTTGACCGCGGAAGAAGAGGCCGGTTACTACGGCGGCTTCGCCAACGAGGGGCTATGGCCGCTTTGCCATATCGCGCACGTGCGGCCTACGTTCCGCAAGCGCGATTGGGACTTCTATCGCATCGTCAATGCGCGTTTCGCCGACGCCGTCGTGCGCGAAGCCAGCAGCGACGATCCGATCGTGCTCGTGCAGGACTATCACTTCGCGCTCCTGCCGCGCATGATTCGCGAACGCCTGCCGAAAGCAACGGTCATCTCGTTCTGGCACATTCCGTGGCCCAACCCGGAGGCGTTCGCCATTTGTCCGTGGCGGACGGAAATACTGGACGGTTTGCTGGGCAGCAGCATTCTGGGCTTTCATACCCAATACCATTGCAACAATTTTCTCGACACCGTCGATCGGTTTCTCGAGGCGAGGGTCGACCGCGAGCAATTCAACGTAACCTGCCATGGCGAGGTTACCGCGGTGCACGCCTATCCGATCTCGATCGAGTGGCCGCCCGAACCTCTGGCGACCGCTAAGTCGATTCCCGACGCACGGGAAGACGTGCGCGTCCGGCTGAGTCTCCCCCGCAACCACAAACTGGGGGTTGGCATCGAGCGGCTGGACTACACCAAGGGCATCATCGAGCGATTCAATGCGGTTGAGCGTTTGCTCGAGATCCACCCGCAATGGGTCGGTCACTTCACGTTTGTCCAGATCGCGTCACCCAGCCGTGCCGCCCTCGACGAGTATCGCGACTATGCCGCGCGAGTCGAGACCAGGGTGCGCGAGATCAATGCCCGTTTCCCCGGTGCGCCCAGGCCGCCGATTATCCTGCTTGCGGAACATCATGAGCCGGAGGCGGTCTACGAATATCATCGGGCGGCGGATTTCTGCTTCGTCAGCAGCCTGCACGACGGCATGAATCTTGTCGCCAAGGAATTCGTTGCCGCGCGGGAGGATGAGCGAGGGGTATTGATCCTGTCACAATTTGCGGGAGCGGCGCGTGAGTTGCCGGAGGCATTGATCGTCAATCCGTACGATGCGGACCAATGCGCGCAGGCATTGCAGATAGCGCTGACGATGTCCACGGACGAGCAGCGCGACCGGATGCGACTGATGCGCAGTCTGGTGCGCGAGTTCAACGTGTACCGATGGGCAGGCCGCATGCTGCTGGACGCCAGCGCAATGCGGCAGCGTCGCCGCTTCGGTGCAAGGGCTGAGAACAACGCACGACCTGTCGTCCGATGACCGCCGCGGCGCGCAGGGTTCGGGCACCACCGCGGCCGGCGCGGCGTTACACGCGCCCGCATCCGCCTCCGTTGACGGAAAACTGCGCGTTATTCCTCGATATCGACGGCACACTGGCGGAATTCGCCGCGACGCCGTACGAAGTGCGTATCGACAAGCAATTGATCGATGCCTTGCCGTTGCTGCGGGCTCGCTACGGTGGAGCGCTGGCGCTCGTTACAGGGCGATCGATCACGGACGTCGACCGCATTTTTCCCGACCTCGACGTGCTGGTCGCCGGGCAACACGGCTGTGAGCGCCGCGATGCGCAGGGCACCGTTCACCTGCATGCGTCGGATCCGGCCATCCTCAAGAAACTGCGCGATCTGTTTTCCGCATTCGCGGCCAGACATCCCGGCTTGCTGCTGGAGGACAAGGGCGCCACGGTGGCGCTGCATTATCGACAGTCGCCGCAGCTGGCCGACGATGTCCAGTCGATGGCGCGTTCGACTTTCGCCGCGGCCGGCTGGGATGGTTACAGCCTGTGGGAAGGCAAGCAGCTCGTCGAGATCCGCCCGGACGGTCGCGACAAGGGAAAGGCCATCACCGACTTCATGCACGAGCCACCTTTTGCCGGCCGGGTGCCCGTTTTCGTGGGCGACGACGTCACCGACGAAGACGGCTTTGTTGCGGTTCACGATATGGGCGGCTGGTCCGTGAAGGTCGGACGCGGGCGGACGGGCGCGCAGTATCGCCTTCCGGATATCGCGGCTGCCCGCCGATGGTTGCTTACGGGTGTTTCAATCGACCAGATCACGCGAGCCTGAGCATGCGCAATCTCGATCTTGCACTCATCGGTAACGGCCGCATCGGTGCATTGCTGGATGCCGACGCCAGCATCGTGTGGGGCTGCTTTCCACGTTTTGACGGCGACGCCAAATTCTGTGCATTGCTGGATGTCGCTTCGGGGGACAAGGCGGAAGGCTTATGGTCGATCGAACTCGTCGAGGGCCTGCGCACTGAACAACAATACGTTGCCAATACAGCGGTGCTGATAACCCGCCTGCACGACCGCGACGGAGGCATCGTCGAACTCACCGACTGTGTGCCGCGGTTCTACCAGCATGGCCGGCTGTTTCAACCCATGACCATCGTCCGGTCACTGCGCCGAATCGCCGGCAATCCGCGCGTCGTCGTGCGCCTGCGACCCAGCGAGGGGTACGGACGCAGGCGTCCGGAGCGCACAGTGGGGAGCAATCATGTGCGCTATGTCGGACCGGATCTCACGCTGCGGCTGACCACCGACGCCTCGTTGACCGCCATCATCGAGGAGCGTCCGTTCTTCCTGGAAGATACCGTGTCGATGTTGCTTGGTGCCGATGAAACGGTCACCGGCAATGTCCCGGAGGTGAGCCGATACTTCATCGAAGAGACCCTCGCCTATTGGCGGGGATGGGTACGCCGGCTCGCCATTCCGTTCGAATGGCAGGGTGCGGTCATTCGCGCTGCGATCACGTTGCAGCTCAACACGTTCGACGATACTGGCGCCATCGTCGCTGCGCTGACGACGTCGATCCCCGAAGCCCCGGATTCAGGCCGCAACTGGGACTATCGCTACTGCTGGCTGCGCGACAGCTACTTCGTCGTCAACGCACTGAATCGGCTGGGCGCCACGGAAACGATGGAGAACTATCTCCGGTACATCATCGGCATTGCCGCTGGCGCGCGCAATGGCACGCTGCAGCCGGTGTATCGCATCAATGGCGACACCGTGCTGGCGGAGCAGGTCGAGGACGGTATCGCCGGCTATCGCGGCATGGGCCCGGTCCGCGTCGGCAACGATGCCTTCCGGCAAGTGCAGCACGACGTCTATGGGTCGGCCATTCTCGCGGTCACCCACATTTTCTTTGACGAGCGACTCACGCAGCCCGGCAACGTCACATTGTTCGAACGCCTCGAGCCGCTCGGCCGTCTCGCCGTAGCGGTTCACGACCGCCCCGATGCAGGCATCTGGGAATTGCGGGGTACCTCGCGCGTTCACACGTACTCGAGCGTCATGTGCTGGGCGGCATGCGACAGGTTGTCGCGCATCGCCGCGCGACTGGGATTGCACGAACGTTCCCTGTCGTGGCGCAACGAGGCGAACAGGATCCACGATTTTGTAACGACCCACTGCTGGAACGCGAGCCGAGGCAGTTACGTGGGCGCGACCGGCAGCACTGAACTGGACGCAAGCCTGCTGCTGCTCGCCGAGCTCAACTTCACGACGCCCGACGATACGCGCTTCGTTTCCACTGTCGATGCCATCGAGCGTGAACTGAAGCGCGGCGACTATGTCTTCCGCTATCTGGAGCGCGACGACTTCGGAGTGCCACAGAATGCTTTCGTCGTTTGCACCTTCTGGCTGATCGATGCGCTGGCTGCGATTGGCCGTGTCGGCGATGCACGGAAACTGTTCGAGCAGTTGCTCGCACGTCGCAATGCTCACGGCTTGCTCGCGGAGCATCTCGACCCCGTCACTGGCGAGGCGTGGGGTAACTTCGTCCAGACCTACAGCATGGTTGGCCTGATCAACGCAGCCATACGGCTTTCGGTACCGTGGGACGAGGCGTTCTAGGCAGAGCTAGCTCTCCAGGGTGGAGTTCGTCGGCAGGCCGATAGGGGTGCTCCCCGCCGCTGGTGCTGCGATTTCCGCCAAAGCGAGCGTGACGACGATGCCCGTCCCGCGTCCGTGCAGTCCTTTGGTTATCCGCAGGGTGCCGCCAAATCCCTCTGCGCGTTCACGGATGCCGAGGAGTCCATGAGAGACTTTCTTCGTGCGCGCTTCGCCGGTGATTCCCTTGCCGTCGTCCAGAACCGAGAGCTCGACGAAATCCTGAGTCACGCTTAGCGACAGATGCACCGTCGCGGCGCCCGCATACTTCACCACATTCGACAGCGATTCCTGGACGATGCGAAACAGAGCGATCCCCGCTTCGTCGACGATGGGCGGAAGCGAGTCCGTGAACTGGCGTTCGCAGCGAATGTTCGTCGTCGTTTCGAACTGCTTGCAATACACATCCAGTGCGCCGGCGAGCCCGAGTTCCCGGATCATTACTGGTCGAAGATCAGAGATTATTCGCCGGCTGATCTGGGTCGTTGCGGTGAGCGTCTCGGCAATTCGTCGGGCGAGCGTGAGGGTGTCGCTCGGTCCGTGTTCAGCCAGTCTCCGGGAAATGACGGTGAGATCCATCATGGCGACGGACAGGTGTGCGCCGAGTTCGTCGTGCAGCTCGCGCGCGAGACGGCTTCGTTCGGCTTCGGCGATCCTGATCAGGTGGGCATTGAGTTCCTTGAGCTGCGCGGTCCGAGCTTCGAGCTCCGCCGTACGCTCTTCGACTTGTTCGGCCAGCGTGGCGTTGAACTTGTCGAGCGCAATCTCGACCATCTTGCGGTCGTCGATGTCGACGGCTGCGCCAAGCCACAACAGCGTGCTTCCGCTCGAGTCGTGCATGGGGCGCGCGCGCGCCAGATGCCAGCGATGGTTGCCGTCCAGCGCGCGACGGAGGCGGACTTCGACTTCGAAAGGTTGATCGCGTGATATCGCCTCCTGCCACGCGGTCGTGACACCAGCGCGATCGTCCGGATGCACCACCGACGCCGCACCGGCAGCCATCGTCTGCTGGAGATCCAGTCCGGTGTATTCGACCCATTGCCTGTTGCAAAACGTCATTTCGCCATTCACATCGGCCATCCAGATGATCTGTGGCGAAACCTCGGTAAGTATGCGATAGCGCTCCTCGCTCGCGCTGAGCTGCGCCTCGGCTTGAAGGCGCAGACCGAAGTAGCGCCGCGTCGCCCAATATAGCGCCAGTATCGCAAAGAGCGCGAGAAAACTCGCCAACAGGACAGATGCGCGCGTATAGACGACTGCGCGCTGGAAGACTTCCGCGCGTTGTTCGCGAATCACTGATTCACGGGAGTGCATCGTGAGGATCTGGTTGCGAATTGCGTCCATCACGGTCTTGCCTGGCGTGTCCTGCGTGCTCTCCGTTGCAGCGGGCGGCCGCGCCATGCCCAACGTCCTTTGACGATCGACGGAAGTGTCGAGAATGACCCACTTGTCATCGATCAATCCACGCAGCACCTCGAGATGGGACTGCTGCACGGCGTCATCCACAGTCAATCTGCTGACATCGGCGAGGGCCTCAGCAAAGTTGCTCCTGGCATTGTGATACGGGTCCAGCATGGATTCGCGACTGATGAGAACATAACCTCTGACGGCGGTTTCCGCATCGACGATCAGGCTCTGCACGCGATCCAGGGCGTGATCAACTACCACGGTCGCCTCCAGCAGGTCGCGCGCCGCAACCTGGTTGCGCGCCATCACGCTGTACGCGATGACCAGCAGGATGATGAATGACACGCTAAGGACGACCGCCCCGACGATCTGCCACGGAAGCTTCGGAGCGGAGACACGAGTGGCCGCCGCCGGTTGTTTCGGTTGACTGTTGACGGAGGGTCCGGATGCCATGGCGGAACAATTAACACGAATGGCGTCGGGGCGCCAATCACCTGCGTATCACGAATCGAGAGCGCTATCCCACGATGTCCAGCGTGCCACCGACTCGGGCGACGTAATTCTGATTTTTGTGTAGCCGGCTGTGGCGAATGTGTAGGACCCGGTCTGACAACGGGCTACATGACACCGTTTCGAGCTGGCCGGGACCTTGTTTCGACATCCACGCGTTTGGTGCCCGCCTCACCGACGCAGCACCTCCGGCATAATTGTGCCTCGGTCTTATCGAGCCGATCGACTGTTCAATTTCTGCAAGGAGCTGCAATGAGCGAGAAACCGTTTCTGACAGACGTCAAGACCTTGCGCAAGCGTGCGCGCCAACACATCGAAGAGGGCGCGGTGACGTCGAGCTACGCTGGCGATACAACCACTGCCATCAAGGTCCTCAACGACGCGCTCGCCACCGAAATCGTGTGTGTGCTGCGCTACAAACGACATTATTTCATGGCCAAGGGAATTCACGCGGCTCCCGTCGCAGCAGAATTTCTCGAGCACGCGAATGACGAGCAAGCGCACGCCGATCGTATTGCCGAACGCATCGTTCAACTGGGCGGCGCGCCGAATCTGTCACCGGAGGGATTGCTGACGCGGAGTCATACCGAATATGTCGAGGCCAACGGAAGTCTGATCGAGATGATCAAGGAAAATCTCATCGCGGAGCGCATTGCGGTCGACAGCTACCGCGAGATCGCGGCCTACTTTGCAGCCTTCGATACGACCACGCGCAAGATGATCGAGGAGATCCAGGCCGAGGAAGAAGCGCACGCCGACGACCTGGCGGACTTGCTGCAAGACCTGCCGAAAGATATCAAGCACTAAGGGGCACGGGCACGGGCACGGTCACGACGACGGTCGTGCCTTTTCCCGGTTCGCCAACCACGGACAGTGACCCGCCGAACTGTTCCGCGCGTTCGCGCATGCCGCGAATGCCGTGCGAAGACGGTTTGCGCATGTCCATGTCCACGATTCCAACGCCGTTGTCGCGAATTCGCATCACGTACGACCCATCGACCTCCGCAAGACTGATGTCGACTTCGGTCGCCTTGGCGTAGCGCACGACGTTGGTGATCGTCTCCTGGAATATTCGAAACAGCACCAGTGCTCGCTCGCGGTCGATGAGCAAATCGGGGTCGGGCGTTTGCAGATTGAACCGCAGGTCAGAATGTTTCTTGTACTCGCCGATTTGCCAGCGCATCGCGGAACCGAGCCCGAGATCGTCGAGAATGCTCGGGCGCAAGTCGGTGACGATCTTGCGGGTCGCGGCGACGGCCGATTCGAGCAGTGACAGCATCGCCGCATGCTTCTGGCGCGTCGCCTCAGGGACGGATGCGTCGTGGTCGATCAGCCAGTCCAGGTCGATCCGCAGCCCGGTCAGCGTCGAGCCGAGTTCGTCGTGCACCTCTCGCGCAATGCGTGCCTTTTCCTCCTCGCGTATGGTCTGGAGGTGATGCGAGAGCGACCGCGCTTCCTCGCGGGACCGCTCGAGTTCAAGTTGCGCCAGGCGGCTCTGGGTATCGTCGAAGACGACGCCATCCCACAATATGGAGCCTTGATCGCTGATGCGCGGTTTGCCGCGAATCGTGATCCATTTTTCGGTTGCTTCATGCGGAGGCTGCAGGCGGCCCGCCCAGGTCCATGTCGTCAGGCGAACCCCGGAGTCCTCGAGCGTCGCGAGCAGATTGGCACGATCGGCGGGATTCAAGAGGTCGAAAAACGCCGTCGAATTCGCGACGAGTGTATCCGGATCGAAGCCCGTTACCGCCTGACTTCCGTGGCTGACATAGAGAAAGTGGGGGGCATTGTCACCCTCACGTTCCAGTTTGAAGACCATGCCGGGGACGTTGGTCGTCATCCGCTGGTAGCGCTCCTCGCTTTCCTTCAGGGCGCTTTCGGTCGCTCGCCTCGCGGTGTTGTCGTAGCACGAACACAGGTAGCCGGCGAACTGTCCCTGCAAGTCGATGTAGGGTCGGCCGCTGCAGATCATCGAACCGTAATTGCCGTCGGCTCGCCGCAGGCGGAATTCAAGCTCGAACGGCTGCCTCGTCGGGAAAATGCGTGCGATGTTGTCGCGCCATACCGCGCGATCGTCGGGGTGCACGACGTCCAGCCAGGCACTTCCGCTCTGGTCGTCCATGGTTCGACCGGTATAGTCCAGCCACGCCTGGTTCAGGTAGTCGCAGTCTCCGGCCGCGTTCGATCTCCAGACGAGGTTGGGAAAGCTGGAAAAAAGTGACAAGTAATGATCGCGCGCGCGTTCCGTCTGTTCGCGCAATTCGATACGCAAGGTGGCATCGCGGGTGATTACTGCGAATCCGCGGAGTTGACCCTGTTCGTCGCGAATGGCAGAAATCATGTCGTCACCACAGTACTTCGTGCCATCCTTGCGCAGATGCCAGCATTCTTCCTCGAACCAGCCGCGCCGGGTGGCGACCACCAATTCGCTTTCCGGTGGCACCTTTCGGTCGGGAGGATACAAGATGGAAAAGCGCTGCCCAATGACCTCCGCCGAGGTATATCCGTTCAGCGCCTGCGCTCCTGCATTCCAGCTGGCGATGTTGCCGTCGATGTCGAGCATGTAGATTGCGCAATCCTTGACCGAGTTGATGATGAGTTGCGTGCGCTGCTCGCTCTCCCGAAGCTTCTGTTCCGCGTGGTGGCGCCGTGCGTTGTCCTGCGTCAGCTTCAGGTTGGCCTCGTTCAATTGGCTCGCTCGCCGGTGCGCCGATTGAAACAGATAGGTAGCCAGTGCCAACAGTATCGAAAGCAGCGCGCCGATCACGAGCGCCGCTTCCGGCAGCGGTGAGCGAGCGCTCTGAACATATTCCTGCGTGGGAGCGACGCGCAACACCCAACGAGCGTTCTTTATGGCGACAGGCAACTCGACGGACCACTCTCCCGCCGATCTGGGCGCATCGGAAGCCACGGTCTGCACGACGTCGCCTTCTTCCAGAAGCTCGAAATTGTGGTCGGCGAAGCGCCCGTCGATCAGCAATCGGAGCCAATCGTTCCTGCCGAGGACGCCGGATACCATGCCGCGATAGCTGTCGCCTTGGAAGACCGGCACGTAGACGACCACGCCCTTGCCACCGATGACCAACTCCGTAAGGCGACTCAGTGTCGGTGCCCGCGTCGAGATCGCCAGGTCGAATGCCGGGCGTCGCTTCGGATCGGAACGAATGTTGAAACCCACAACGTTGCTGGGTGGAGCTACCCAGCGAATGACGTAGTCCGGGCCCGACCACGCCAACGAACGGTACTCGTTGACGTCACCGAGTATCGCTGCGCCTTCCTTTTGCCAGATGTCCGCGTCAAAGGGCAGAAACGACATTCGCTCTGCGAGCCGCTCAAGGACGGCGATGCGCGCGCCCAGGTCGCGCTCGATGGCTCCTCGCGCCGCGTTGGCCACCAGTTGCGTGCCATGATGCACATAGCGCTCCTCCTGGGCGAGCGCCGCGCGCCACACGACGAGTACGCAAACAAAAACTGCAAGTCCCACGATGACGGGAGCGAAACGCGAGAGAGCCACGCGTTCATGCTCGGTGCCCATGAGCGTATAGATCAGGAGTGTCGAGCCGAGCAGAATGAACAGCAGCGAGTTGATGCGCTCATCCCCATCCAGTTGCAGTGATTGGGTGGCGAGGCTGCTCCCGCTCCACGCGCCGAAAGCGATCAGCAGCGACAACGCCAGGACCGTCGAGGCCAGTAGCGCCAGTGCCACCGACCGCCACGGGCTGCGCTGCGATCCCGGTAACAGGAACGCGAGCGCGGCCCCGAAAATCAACGCCACCAACGCGGTGAGGATACCCATCGCGTCGTATTCGCCCGCGGCGAATTTGAGCCATGGATTGGCCAAGATGGGGTGCACCGAAACGGCGTGCGGGGCGACGTACCCCGCAATGCGCAGCGCGCTGATCAACATCGCCCCGCATGCCAGGAGTCTCGCACCGCCGCGTAACCGCGCGGCATAGGCAACGAGGGACATTCCGCACAGGAGAACGATCCATGCCGTGTCGTATTGGAGGTGGTGCGCTCCCGAGAGGCGTAGCACCTGTGGGCCATCGTGATATGCGATCAGCACCGCTGCCGCCAGCGCGGCAACGACGAGGCCGATCGCGAACAGCAACCCTGCTACCGCGAAATCGGAACGCGAGAGATCAGCTCGTTTCATGGATGTCGTAATGGAGGGGAGGTAAGCCGGATCAACCTGGCCCCCCTCGGGCGTGACCTCCACGGGCACGGATGTGCCAGCATCATACCGCGACGATCGTGTGGCAAGGATCGTGCGTATGGGCGTCATATGTTCTTCCGGCCGCCAATGCGCGCTGCTCGCCATTGGAGGGAATGGCGACCTTCATCGCTTCGTCCTCGAATCAGCATCATCGGCGTAGCAAACGGTACTGCGGCGTTTATGGCCGGCGTATAGGCGGTCGTCCTAATGTTCTGTAGGACAAAGTGGAAGTCTGCAGCACGGCACTGAGCCCGATGGGTGCGATGCTAGCCGATTGACAACGGTGGCCGCTCTGACAGGCCGGCGAGGGCGCTAGAATCCTGCACGTGCTCCTGGACTCGCTGGATCAATGAATGCCGTGTGGCATATTGGAAGACGCTCGAGCTTGCTGTCGGTTGTGCTCCTGTGCGGTTGCGTAACCCTAACCGCCGAGCCGCGCGCAGTCCTGTCCGGCACGGGTGATGCCTCGGGTGCGATGACCCTGAAGTGTGAGAGCGCCCTGCGAGTTTTGCAGGACGCGATTGTCGGCAAATCTGCGGATGCACTCGACCGACGTCCATTTCGCATTGTCATCTGGAACATCCACAAAGAAGGCGATCACGGCTGGCAGGACGAGCTGGCGGCTTTTGCCGCGGCGAACGACGTGATGCTGCTGCAGGAAACGGTGCTGGATCCCGTGCTGCGCAACATCGTGGACAATGCCGGTTTGCGCTGGGTGATGGCCAGCTCCTTCCTGTACGATGACAATGACATCGGCGTGCTGACCGCAACGCGCGTCGCGCCGATCGCGAGTTGCACACAACGCGTGCTCGAACCGCTTCTTCGCATTCCAAAATCGGCGGTGATCAGTTGGCTGCGTATTGCCGGCAGACAGGAGACGCTCGCGATCGTGAATGTCCACGCCATCAATTTCGACCTCTTTATCGATGAGTATCGCGCCCAGCTGGAGGCGCTGGTCGATACACTCTCGACACATCAAGGTCCGATCGTGTTCGCAGGCGACTTCAATACCTGGAGCGACGCGCGCGACCGCGTCCTCGGCGAAGTTGCCGCCCGGCTCGGCATGACCGAACTCGAATTGAGTGTGGACAAGCGCGCTACCTTCTTTGGCCGACACGTCGACCATATTTTTGTCCGCGGGGTAGAGATCATCGACGCGATCGCCATCCCTGTTACCTCGTCAGACCACAATCCGATCCGGGCGACACTGCGCCTTCAGTAGCCACGCCATGCGTGCGGCCCGGCCCCCCCAACAATCTCCGGCGGGCCGTCGACGCGCTATCGTGAATTAGCCGCCGTGGTCGGCGCCATGGAGGCAAGCGTCCAGAGCGGACCCCGAGAACTTGGTGCAGACTGGGTCTGCAAAAGTGAATCTTGCATTGAGTTCATCCAGGCAGGATCCTCGCTCCAATATGGGCCGGGCCTCGCATGCGCTTCGCCCCGCCTCGTAGTCCCGAATCTGATCACCGGTGTAGTACGGATTAGCGTCAGCGCGGTAGTAGAGCGCTCCGCCACCTGGCGTGACCACGACCGTCGAGTTTGCAGGAGGGGCGGTATCCGGTGATGTCACATATTGCGCCATGGCACTGGATGTGACCCCGAGCAACGAAGCAGTCATCATTGCGATCAGTAATGGGCGTTTCATGACTTACTCCTTTCACACAAGATTGAGATGTGTGGTATTGGCCGCTAAGCTTCGGCAGCAGGCCAATGCACGTCTATAGGTTGCCGATTGAGAGGGCCGGCCACAATCAGCGAAGATCCGATCCCGCTGTAGGACGGTTGGCGGCCGCTCCGCTGCGTGTGGTTTGCGCGGCAAGCGTCCGAAATACTGGACCGGTCGGAACCAATGCTAAAGGTACTTGCCTTTGGAGTGACCGCCGTGGTCGATGCCGGCAAGACACTCGTCCACGTTTCGCCCGGAGAAGACTGTGCAGGGCGGGCTGTCGGCAATGAAAGAACTGTCGCTGTCTGAGGTTGCGCATGACACACACGGGATTTGTGCCGCGTCATCAGCGAGCACGTCGTAACGGAGCATGCGCATCTCGACTTCAGGGCGATCGAACGGTTCACCGCTGATCGCAGGACTGCTCGAAGTTTCGATCGCTTCTTGAGCCAATACCGGGGCCATGACCCCCGTCAATGAGATGGCGCACAATGCAGCGTTCAGTGTCTGTCTCATGGTCTGTCCCTTCGGCTGCGGGGCCCCATTCCTCGTTGAGGAGAGCCCCGCAGCCCGATCGTTGCGTGGCTTGCGACGCGCTCAGTATTTCATCGTTCGGTCGGCACCCTCGCTAAATTGCTGTGAGAGTGTCGAGCGACGGGGGTCGGGAGAAGCGACAAATTCCTGGTGCCAGTACGGGGTAACGCCGTAATAGGTGTGGACGCGTGCGGCCCATTCAGGGTCGGCCATCCTCGGCCAGCTATCCTTGTCAAACCCCTCGGCGTTTTCCAGCTTTTCCTTGCTGGCATCCAGAACGAAACGCTTTTCGCGTGCATCAAGCGTCAGCGCCGCCCAAGGCAACGCAAATAGTTTTGCGCCCATCCCGAGAAACCCGCCGAACGAGAGCACGGCGTAGGCGATTCGTCCTGCACCGACATCAAGCATGATCGCCTCGATTTTTCCGAGATCTTCGCCGGCCGCGTTCACGACTGTATCGCCGGTGAGGGTATTCGCGTCCATGATTGCCGGCCCCGGTCCGCTGGTCGTTTTGTAATCCCCGTTAATGATCCGGGCGCCGCCGTCTCGACCTGCTGCGGGTCCGGAAAGAGTCGTTTGCGTGGTCATGAAAATTCCTTTAGCGTTGAGTGGTGAGAGGGTTCATCCGTTGCCGCACGTTTGAACCGGGTTGCCATCGCCCGCTGCATCTACGTCAACCATCGAGCAAGCGACAAGTGTCATATTGCGTCGTTGCTGAATTTTGTGCTGTCAGGAAATTCCGATTTTGTTGTAGGAGTTTTTCGGGGCGTCCGCGTCGCGTTTCCAGCGCATGAGGGCGCCGCCATCACGCTTCCGAAGTGGCCGTGCCAAGCTGGACGCTTGTTGGAACAGACGATGGTGGGGACGGGCCGCTGCCCCGAATGCCAAAGACGAACTCGGTGAACCAGCTGACGAGCAGCGATGTGTAGTTGCTTCGCCACGCTTCGTTCGACAACCCGTGGTCTGCGCCTTCGATAAGCCGGTACGTCAACGAGCGTGCGCTGATGCTTGATTCGCGATAGTTCGCGATCACCTGGTGTGGAACTAGACTGTCATGCTCTGACTCCACAATAAGCAGATCACCGGTGAATGCCTGGCACGCGCGCAGCGCCTTGCTTTCGGCGGGCCCCACCGGCCGCAGGCGATACTGCTCGAGGTGCTGTTCGCCCCTGAGCCGCAGCTTTGGCATACTCCATTCCGAGTCTTTGTAGAGCGCGGGGGCACGGAGGGCCAGCCATTTTACGGGACGGGCGGCTGTCAACAGCGCCGCAAGATATCCGCCATAGCTGCTGCCGACGACAGCGATGGCGTCGGCATCGACGTTACGCAATGCGGCGAGGAAGTCGTAGGCAGCGAGAATGTCGCGCATGCTGTCCTCACGCGAGACCGTGTCGCGTCGCGCCTGCGTCTGGGCGTGTCCACGCAAGTCGAACGTGAGACAGACGCAGCCAAGGGATGCCACTTCGCGAGCACGGTCGACATATTGCTGCTGGTCGCCACCCCAGCCGTGTACGAACAGGACACCAGGGACCAAAGCGCCAGGCGAGATCAGCGTGCCGAGGATGTGTTCGTCCTCGACCCGTATGTAGATCGGTTCATCCAGCGTCGGCATAGGATTCGACCCATGCATATTTCGTGAGGGGACCAACGTGCGGATCAGTGCCAGAAAAATACACGGTAGCATTCGGAGGGAGGGTGGGCTTCTCCCCGTAGATCTCGCGCGTCGTCGCGCGCACGACGCACAGCGAGGGATCCTTGGCAAAGGCCTCCAACGCCCCGATCTCGGCGCCGCTCGCGCCACCCGCCCGCCAGGATTGCTCGAGCACGCCCGAGCGTGGCCGACCTGCGGCGTCACGACCTCGCGCGACATCGTAATTGCGGCGGGACGCGTAGAACCCGGGGAAGCACTGGCTTGCCGCGTCGTCGTAGATCCGCGCCTGCATGATTGCCAGGCGGATGTGGTCAGACAATCGCAACCCGAGTAGGGTGTCGTAGTCCCCACGCACGACGGTGATTTCCGAGCCACCGTAAACAGCGACGCAATGATTGTTCGGCGTAAGCTGTTGTGTGCCGTAGTACGTGCCGACGGTATCGCCCACGCGAAACTGGCCAACGCTGTAGGTGGTCACGTCGGTCAGGTTTTGTTCCACCACGATGCCCGCCTCGTTCATGGCGCCTGGGTCGATCCGGTCGAGAGCGATTGCCAGCGCGTTTACACTGTCTACAACGAACTGTCCGAGTCCCGCAATCCCCGTGGCGAGCTTGATTCGTATGGGACCGTGTTCGAGGAGACGAGAGCCGACCCGGAGCGCATCGTCCCTGGCGAATGCGCTGAATCCATCCAGTACGACGTTCGACACACGGCGAGCGAATTCAGCGGACCATCCTCGTGGCGCGTGCGCGCCGCTATCCGCCAACGGGTGAGTGATCGTCTTGGTTGCCACAAAAGGGAAGGGCACCACGCCGCCGAAGAGATCGTCTTCGTCGCGAATGCCGAGTCGAGAGGCGGCTTCGCTCGTCAACGTCTCGTTCGGAAGGAAGTACCGCGGGGCCGGGTACTGGGTCAGCGAGTCGAATTCGCCGCCGTCGACATAGCCCTTCAGGCCAGCCAACCGCCGCGCCATTTCCCGCTGGGTGGCAACCTCGTGTCCATAGCGCGTGGCAGTGGCTGCCGGCAAATAGCTCACGACGATACCGCGACAAATCGCGCGCTGCGTAGCGCGCAGTTGTGCGTCGCGAGGGGGATAGGGTCGGGCGAGTTCTGTCGTCACGCTATTGGGTTTCAGTCGACCAACAGGTCAAAAACTCGGCTCCGGACGTCAACGCGATTTCTCGCTGCGCCGGGGCCCTGTACTGCAATTGTCTCCAAGGGGATCAATCAAAGATGTAGGCCAATTCCGACGATGGCGTCGGACGTGGTCTGAAACGAGCAAGACGAGCGCCGAGGGACAGGAGTTCAACCTCGACATATTCTCCGCCGAACGCCTCACCCGCCTACACGGGAATCAGACGCGTGCCGATAGTGAGTCGAGTACACGCCGGCGCATATTGCAAAGGCGTTACGCAAAAGGCTGGTTTCTTGAACTTTTTGGAAAGGACTTAGCATGAACTCCAAGAAACTCCTGACGATCTCGGCGTTCGCCGCTGCGCTCACACTTTCGACCGCGGCATTGCCGGCTAGCAACTTTTCGGTACAGCTGAATGTCGGTCCGCCAGCGCCCATCTATGAGGTCGTCCCGGCTCCGCGCGTCGGATATCTGTGGGCGCGCGGCTACTGGGACTACGATCACGGACGTCACGTTTGGCACGGTGGTCACTGGGAGCGCGAGCGTCGCGGCGATCGTTGGGCGGATGGCTCGTGGGAACAGCGGAATGGACGCTGGTATCTGAGCCGAGGCCACTGGGAAGGCCACCACTAGCGGATTTGAAAGCCGATGGCTCCCGGGGCGCATTGGCGCCCTGGGGTTGCGCCGCGGGTACGTGCGGCGTCGCCAGCCGACACCCTATTTCGGAGAAGTCGAGATGATCCGCAAGCTCAAATCAGGCGAGTATCGCTTGTACTCTGTAAAGAAGGACTTGAAGTCCGGCCGGCGAAAGAATCTGGGCACGTTCAAAAACCTGGATGCGGCCAAGCAGCACGAACGCGATATCCAATATTTCAAACACAGATAGCGCAAATTGACGCTGCCTGGGTCAATACGCGCCATGTAGGACGAAATTTCAAACGTAGAGTGAAGGTGCAGGGATGAGGTCGCTAACGGCTTCATAGGGGAAGAGGTTTGAAGAAGTTAACTTGTCATCCCTGCGTGGCTACATCTTTGCGCGGCGTAAGTGTGCGGGCAATCGGGGCTTGTCCGATTATGTTGTAGGACCGCGTTGCAACGATCCGATCCGGGAAGCGGCGAGTATCGTTCGCACCTCAACCTCAGAGACCGCGCGAAACTCCAAAAGTCCTACACAAAATTCGGACAATAGCCACTGGCGCTTCATTGCCACATCGCGCAGTCTCTGCGACATAAGTCGCAGAATAATCTACGTCATAAGGAAGTCGCATAAATAATGACAATGTGGCCTGTGAGAGATGGTGCCATTGCCGCAAGCGTTGCGCTGGTCGCCGTAATCATCGCGCAGGGCGGGGGTGCTGCAAGTGACATGACCCAGAACGAGTGGCCGGGACGTGATGGAAAGCAAGGCGCACGGTCGCAGGATCTGGCCTTCGCGGCACGGGCAAGCGAAGCAATGGCTACAGAGATTCAGATGGCGAGACTAGCTCTCACGCGTGCGGAGTCGTCGAAAGTTCGCGAATTCGCACAGCAAGCGCTTGTTGATCATTCTAGGGTTCGGCGAGACCTCGCAAAGATAACATCACCTTCTGGCGATCAAACAATCGCCTCCTTGCCTCCCCTCCGCGGGGACCGAGCGGCTATGGAAAGGCTTCGCGCCGCGACACGAGAAGAGTTTGATCGTCTCTATGTCTCGCTCCGTCTTGCGGCGACGGAAACTGCTGTAAGGCGTTTTGATAGCGAGGCGCACAGGGGGCGGGATCCTGACCTCGCGCGATTTGCGCGTATGACGCTGCCACTGCTTGATGAGCAGTTGAAAGTGGTGCAAACAATCGCCGATGAGTCCCTGCCATCGACCCGCCTCGCCGGGGAGCCGCACTGATGAAGACCGCCGACTCCTCATACATCCAGGTCATGGGAGGCACCACGAGCGGAGGCTAGGAATTGTTGGGGAAACGGCGAACAAGCCCTTGCGCTCGTTTTGCTCGACCCGTTGGCGAAGGGGTGCCAAGGTGCTTGACGTACACCGAGGTAAGCGTCTTGTAACATGGGCAGGCGACTCCTTCGAGTCCCGGTCGATCGAGTACGGTCAGTTTGCCGCGACTGTAGCGAATGAAGCCCTTTGCCTGGAGTCGTCCCGCCGCTTCGGTGACGCCTGTGCGCCGCACGCCGAGCATGTAGGCGAGGAATTCGTGCGTCAATCGGTATGTATGGCTGTGCGCGCGATCCTGACTCATCAGAAGCCATCTTGCCAGACGTGCGTCAAGCAGGTGAAACCTGTTGCACGCTGCGGTTTGCGCCAGCTGGGACGTCAAGACGTACAAGTACCGATTGAGTGTTTGGCGGAATACCGCATTTTCGTGGACTGCAGCCCGAAACCATTGCGCTCCCATGCGCAGGCCCTCGCCTTCACCCTGGACCAGTCCAAGCAATGGGGAGGCCTTCACGTCGAGGAGCAACGTAATGCCGAACATTCCTTCATTGCCCACCATGCCGACTTCGATACTTTCGGCGGCGCCCGCCGGCGAGATCAGAGAGATGTACCCGGTCGTTGGAAAATAAACGTAGCGTATCGCAATCTAGTGTACGCCGTCCGCGTACGTGCGGGTTTCTGTCCGCCACCGGACAGAGCTTGCGTCGCAAGCCGGACCCGTACAATACTTCAACTTGCCATAGACACTAGGATGTTTGCACACTTGTCAGCCACGATTCGACTAGCTCGGGTACATTGAGGTCTGTCGGTGATGACACCATATGTTTCGCTCGCCTGCCTGACCCTAACGGGAGCACGGGATGTCTGAAGCCTCGGACGCGGAGAAGTTCGCATTCTTGGTCGAGAAGATTCGCCTGGTCCCTGACAAACTGGTGGCGGCACAGGTCGACCTGCGTCGCCTGTGCCAGTCCGATGGTGTGGTTATCGGCAATGAAGCAACGCTAATCGTTGCCAACGCCTGCGCGTTGCTTCACTCCGCCATTGCGGACGTCATGGTAGTCCTGGAGTACGTCGAGGATTGGCGAACTGAGGAAGAGCGAGGCGAGGTTCCCCTTGCCGATCTGATCAGTTCACGTGCGATTGAACGAAGAGGGTGATGCGGCTTACCGCGCTACGTCGTTCGATCTCGCATTCCCGCAACCCCCGCCATCTGGGCACAATGCGCGCAGCAATAGTAGGCACCGGTGGCCTCCACCCCGTGGCCAATGATGCGACAGCTGCAGTGAGAGCATGCCGGTGCCATGGCGTGAATGGCACATTCGAAGCTGTCGAAAGTGTGCGTACGTCCATTCTGTGTGACGGTGAACGCCTTGTCATAGTCGTTGCCGCATACGTCGCATCGCGCCATGGTCATCTCCTTGGATCACCGGAGGTCAGCAATACCAACCTGATAGTGGCAACTTGTCGGGATGTCGAGCATCGGGCGCTGTCTGATTCCGGTGTCGGACAAAGGCGGGCCCGTGCGGGCGTGTCGCTGGTGTTCCGTCGGCGCACGCGGTTCTGACATGCGAATCGGAATGCGCTGACAGTGTTCAAGGGACGCAGGACGGGACGCTGCGTCATCCTTCGTTCCAGGGACTGCGCAAGGACAAGAAAGCGGAGGAAGTCATGCGTGAACGAGCTATGCAAGGACCGTCGGCCACCGCACCAGCGGCCATCACGGCGCCGCGCCGATCGACGCGCAAGACTGCGCAGGTGCCTGTGTCCGCCGCCCCGGCCATCGCCGGCATTACGCTTTCGCATCCGGACAAGTTGCTTTTTCCTGCAGACGGATTGAGCAAGCGCGATCTCGCGCAGTACTACGAGAAGGTAAGTCCGTGGATGATTCCGCATCTGCGCGATCGGCCCCTGAGCCTCGTCCGTTGCCCGGATGGCTGGCAAGCCCACTGCTTCTATCAGAAGCATGCGGACAAGAGCGTCAACGCTGCGGTGGATCGCATCGTCGTGCCGGAAGGTGATGGCACCGCAACCTACCTTGCGGCGAACTCGACTGCGGCCTTGGTTGCCCTCTTGCAGTGGGGTGTGATCGAGATTCACCCTTGGGGGTCATCAAAGCCCAAGCTGGATCGGCCGGATCGCCTGATATTCGACTTCGACCCGGACGACAGCGTGGCGTGGCCCGACCTGGTGAGTGCAGTACACGTGGTGCGCTCGTTGCTCGACGACCTTGGCCTGAAGGGGTTCCTGAAAACGACGGGTGGCAAGGGCTTGCACATCGTCGTGCCTATCCGGCCAACGATCCTTTGGGATGTGGGCAAGGGCTTCACCAAAGCGGTGGCGGAATTGCTGGTATCTACGTTTCCGGATCGCTTCACTGCCACGCTTTCCAAGGCGCAGCGCAAGGGCAAGATATTTATCGACTACTTGCGCAATGGCGTTGGCGCCACCGCTGTAGCGGCTTATTCGGTAAGGGCGCGGGAGCATGCCCCGGTGGCGACACCCATCGCGTGGGGAGAACTGCAGCGAGACGTGCGCTTCGCCCACTTCAACGTGACCAACATTCCAGCGCGCTTGGGTCGCCTCAAGCACGATCCCTGGGCCGCGTTTTTCGACGTTCGGCAGTCCATTTCCAAATCCATGATGAAGCGCGTCGGATTTGCCGCAAAGTGAATGACCTAGGGGCCTTCCGTATTTGCCCGAGGTCACGGAACCTTGCGCATTTCTACAAAGCAAGCAAACGAATTTGCAAGTTCGTGGCAAGTCGCACCACACTAATACCTGCGCCGGGATCGGGAACCGCCGCCAGCACGAGGTAGATACCCTTTTCGTGGGCATTGGCACGGCCCTTGCAACGCTAGGTCTGCAGGGGATCGGGCACTCCGGAACGGCAAGCTATCCCTCCCATGGCCTGACGCCGAGTGCTCGATCTACCTGTACCCCAGTCGCGATGAACAACGGAAAGGAATTGCGATGTCCCGGCTGATTACCAAGCTCGTTCTATACGCGTTGGTGGTGGTTGCCGTCGTCGACATTGCACGTTATCGGCGGCGTGAACTCAGTCGACTGGCGCGGAAAGACGCCTTGATGACATGGGAAGACGAGGGAGGATCCCTCCCTTTCCCCCACTGATCCTGCCGCAGGTCTCGCCAGGCCGCGACTGGCGCAGCGTTGTCACTGTAGGACACGTGCCTACAGAGTAACCCCCTTGACCTACAAAAACTACAGCGCATTGCCTATACCGCGGCGCTGTATAGAAGGCGACCATAAGCCGTCACAAATCCAACAACGACGGAGTGGGTCATGTTCGGACAAATTGAAAGCCAGGCCAGCCTCGCAAAGTATCCTGCCTCCGAGCAGCAAGTTGGAGCGACCAAATCAGTTGCCACGCGCAGCAATGCCGGTCCTGGTACCGCCTTGCAGCTTGAGCATTTCGGCGCGCTTTACGGAGCGTGCGTACCCATGAGGAAGCTCTTTGAGAAGATCGAACGACTTGCCCGCTCGAACGCCCCGGTAATCATCCTTGGCGAAAGCGGCTCCGGCAAGGAGCTGGTGGCAACGACTTTGCATCAACTATCGAACCGGGCAGACCAGTCGTTCATCGCCGTCAACTGCGGTGCCATCGCAGAAAACCTGATCGAGAGCGAACTGTTCGGTCACGAACGTGGAAGTTTCACCGGTGCGTCCCGCACTCATCGCGGGTGCTTCGAGCGCGCCAGCGGCGGCACGCTGTTCCTCGATGAAATTACCGAAATGCCCATCGACATGCAGGTGCGCCTGTTGCGCGTCCTCGAAACAGGGCGCTTCTGCCGTGTGGGCGGCGACAACGAAATCAGCACGGATGTCCGGGTGCTGGCCGCCAGCAATCGCGATCTTCAGCAGGCGGTTGCCTCGGGCCGTCTGCGCGAGGACCTGATGTATCGCCTCTGCGTGATTCCGCTCACCGTCCCGCCGCTGCGCGATCGGGACGACGATGCATTGTTGCTGGCCGATATGTTCTTGCGGGACCTCAATGACGAGCATGGTGAGCTAAAGCGATTGAGTAACAGCGCCAGGGATCGCATCCTGCAGTATCGCTGGCCAGGTAACGTGCGCGAACTCAAGAATGTCATTCATCGCGCTTTTGTGCTTTCGGATGCGGAGGTAAATGTAGACATGGATGAGGCCGCACACGTTGACGCCGCGCAACACCCACAGCTCGTTGTCTCAAATGCAGCCGGCCCGGTACCATTCGGCGAATCCTTTGCAGTGCGCATCCCGGTAGGAATGTCGCTCGACGAGGCGGAGAAAGCATTGATCACGGCGACGCTGGAGGCGGTCTCGGGCAGCAAGTCCAAAGCCGCGCAAGTTTTGGGAATCAGTCTGAAGACTCTGTACAACCGGCTGCATGCTTATGACGACGCGGTATCCGCAAGCAAGACGCCTCCCGGCACAGAATATGGTGCGTTGGCGGCGTGACTCCCGCATCGTGACTTTCCATCGGAGCTTGACCTATAATGATTGAAAACATGCCGACTGGATTGAAGTCTGCGGGCAACGCAAGGAGCGAGCATTTGACGACCTCGAAGACACGCGTGCTGATCGTCGACGATCACGCGGTCGTGCGTGCCGGTTTCCGACAACTGCTCGAAACGACGGACGATCTCGAGGCCACGGGCGAAGCCGGTACCGCAGCCGCAGCGCTGAGCCAGGCAGCAACCGGCGAATACGATGTCGTTCTGCTCGACATATCGTTGCCCGATGCCGGCGTCCTGGAAACCGTCAGTGCGTTGCGCCGCAAGCATCCGGACTTGCCGATTCTGGTTGTCAGCATGCACGCCGAGGAACAATACGCGGTGAACCTGTTGCGCGCAGGAGTCAGCGGGTTCTTCCCCAAAGCCGGCGAGGCCAAGGACATGCTGCAGGCCATTCGCACGATCGCCGCAGGAAAGAAATACATCAGTTCGACGCTGGCGCAGGCTCTTGCGATGGAAGCGTCGGGTGGTACTCCGGAGCCCGTGCACCGCCAGCTTTCTACCCGTGAATTCCAGATTTTCGTGCAGCTCGCAGCCGGCAAGACAGTGACCGACATCGGCGACGAGCTATGTCTCAGCGTCAAGACCGTCAGTACGTATCGCACACGTATCCTCGAAAAAATGAATCTGTCGCGCAATGCCGAGCTCACCGCATACGCGTTGCGCAACAATCTCATGAGCTGATGCATCGGACCCGCAATTGAATGCGCCCCTACGCGTCTTCGTCGTTGAGGACTCCGAGCTGATCCGTAAACGGATCATCGAAAACGTCAGCACAATGGGCGGATTCAGCGTGGTGGGCTTTGCCGAGTCAGCGGACGAAGCCGTCAAATCGATCTCCGAGTTGCGTCCCGATATCGTCATCACCGATATCCAGCTGAAGGAAGGTTCGGGCATCGACGTGGTGCGCAAGGTGCGGGCTAAGCCTTACACGCCGCGCCCTCGTATTTTTGTGCTCACGAATTATGCTTTTCCGGAATACAAGCGACAGTGTTCGGTCGCCGGCGCGGATGAGTTCTTCGACAAGTCCTCCGAGTACGACCGTTTTTTGTCCTTGATGCATCAGGCGGCTTAAACCGCTTCGCGGCGCTCGCCCGTGCGTAACTCGCACGCGGCCATTTCCCTGGACTGCACTTATCGTTCCGCCCCTCGCGGAAATGTATTCGCGCGTGGCATGGCGATTGCATCATTTCGTGCAGGAAGCAGCGCAGCGACATGAACTGGTAAATGCTGCAAATGCTCGCTGCGTTCCTGGTAACTATTGCTCGCTCACGAGCGGAAAGGATTGCAAATGTTGCACTACGCAGCGGTGTTTTTCGTGATTGCACTAATCGCGGCAGTCTTTGGCTTTACCGGAATAGCGGTCGGCGCGGCCGAGATCGCCAAGGTGCTGTTCGTCATCTTTCTGATTCTTTTCGTTGTATCGCTTGTCGTTGGAATGTTTCGCCGCGGCGGCCCATAAAGTCGCTTCGCCTTGAGGACCAGTTGATGAAACGATGCTTTGAGACCGGATGCAATCGTGGTGCTGCGGCGCTGCTCGTCGGCGCCGCAGCGGTGGGCCTGTTCGGATGCAACAGTAGCAATCAGTCGGCGCCAGCACCCAGGGTATCGCAAGCGCCGGCATCGGCACCTCCGCCTGCGGCAGCGCCTGATACGACGCCCAAGGCTAGCGATGTGTTCAAGACGGGCGCCTCACCCGCGCAGGCTTCCCCGAAGGCCCAGCAGGTGGATCCCTCACACGAATTGACCAAGCAGGAAGAATCGACGGCCATGCCGATGGCAGGGCAAGCCAACGATCATTCGACGCTGGCCAAGGATCCGGTCAAGCGGTGACATCTTTTACTGTCGGACTCGTGCGAAACGAGTTTGGCAGATGAAGCAACGAGGGATCTACCATGTTGAAGTGGGCGCTGATTTTCTTTCTGGTATCTGTCGTGGCGGCAGTGTTTGGCTTCACCGATGTCGCCACGGGTGCGCAGACGATCGCGAAATTGCTTTTTTTTCTGTTTCTTGTCTTGTTTCTTATCGTTCTCGTCTTTGGCGTGATCGCGGGGCAGGCATTGTTCTAGCGGTTGGCAGCAAAACGGATGGGGCAACCCTCCTACCCCATCCGGCTTTTTTTGTTCGGAGTCCGCACGAAGCAGCGCAAGTGCAATTTCCCTAACGCAACACAAGGAGTCAGCAATGGAACTCACTGGAACCACCGTAGATCGCAAAGCAAACCAGGCTCATCAAGTCGTCGACGATGTTGCCAGGCAAGCAGCAGACAAGGCGGCACCGGCCATAGATCGCGTTGCCCAGGCCGCACACCAAACCGTCGACAAGGTCGCCGGCGCCGCGGCGCCCGCGGCAGAATGGGTGAAACAAAACGCCGATCAGCTCAAGCAACAGCAGGACTTGATGCTGGAGTCGTGTCGCGGATACGTGCGTGAGCGACCTCTCGTGGTCCTCGGCGTCGCGCTCGCCGCGGGATATCTGTTTGGCCGTTTGGCGCGATGATGGCAGCCTCCCGTTCGGCCGCCGCGGAGGTACCGCTGCAGTCGTCGCAACGGGAGGCCGAACTCCCGTTGCTGACGGCGGTGCGCGAGTTGTTGTCGGAATTGCGCGCGAGCGCCGCGGATGTGGCGGACCTGGTTGCCGCCGAGGCTCACGTTGCAATGCGGTCGCTGATGATAATGGTGATCGCGGCCATCGGCGCCGCGGTGCTGGCTGTACTTGGGCTCGCTGCGTTGGTCGCCGCGTTAGCCACAGAACTGGTTGCACAAGGGTTGTCGCTGAGCGTGGCAATCGGTGTGGTCGCGCTGCTGTGTATGGCTGGCAGCGTGGTGCTCATCTTCCAACTCCGCAAGCTGTCGAGTCGCGTACTGTTCGGGACCTCGCGCAGGCAGCTACGTGGCCAACATTAGTCCGGGGCGGCCTATGGCTTTATCCAGAGACGATCTTGTAATCGAAACTGCCGAGGAGCGCCTCAGGATGCGCGCGACCACTTTGCGCGCCGATTGGCAGAACGTACTGACGAGTTGTCGCAATTCCCTGACAAGTCCGGCAATGATCGGAACCGTGGCCGTCGCGGGCGCCGTCGTCGGTGTTCGCCGAGGTGCTCCAGCAAGAACGGTCGACTGCAAATGTATCAAGAGTTCGCCGTCGCTCCTGCGCGTTCTGTTGCTGGCATCGATCACACCGTTGCTTGAACACTTCGTTACGCGTGGGCTCGGATACCTCGTGGATCCTGCTGCCACACAAAAAGCGGGCGCGTCGTCTCCGAATACCGATGCGGCCACAAACGCCGACGTCACATCGTGATGCGCGTGCTCCGTGCACGAAGAGCGACGACGTCCGAGCCGGCGGCAGTCACGGTTGCCGAAGGGGTGGTGGCCATCGAGCCGACGACCTCGCAAGCAAGCGCGGGAGAAGTTCGCTCGGAAGCGGGTGCCATCGAGGACGTACAAGTGCGATCGCGTCCGCTGAATGCTCGCACCGTTGCACTTTGTGTCATTGCAGTCATCGTTACGTTCTTTGCCTTGCGAACGGGGGCGGCGTTTTTCATACCGCTGCTGCTTAGCCTTTTCCTGAACTATGCCTTGACTCCGTTCGTGACCAGGATGGCGCGCATAGGCATACCACGGCCGATTGGCGCTGCGTTCGCGATCGCGCTGGTGATTGCGGTGCTGGCCAGTGCGTTCTATCGGGTCAGCAACGACTTTTCGACGGTTCTGGAACAACTGCCGACGGCGGTGCAGAGGCTACGGGTCGCCCTGACCGAGACACAGCAACAGCACACGGGTGCGCTCGAACACGTGCAGCGCGCGGCGACGGAACTCGAAAAACTGGCCAACGCGGCTGCCCCTACGGTAACCGCGCCCGCAGTACGGGCGGCACCACCACCACCACCGGCCGAAAAGGCGATCGACGTACGCTCGGCGCTGCTGGTCGGCACCAGCAACGTCTTCATTGCGTTCGGGCAACTTATGTCCGCACTGTTTCTGACCTACTTTCTGCTGGCCGTCGGCGATTTGTTTCGACGCAAGATCGTCAGTGCTGTGGGGCCTTCTCTGGCGACGCGCAAGACGACGTTGCGCATCCTTGATGATATCGATCGGCTGAACCAGCATTACTTTGCGGTTGTATTGCTCATCAATGTCGCCGTCGGCGCGCTTACCGGATTGGGGCTGTATGCAGTCGGGCTGGAGCAACCGGTTGTGTGGGGTGTCGCAGCTGGCATTCTGCACACCATTCCCTATCTCGGATCTGCGGCCATTGGCGGAGCCGCCGCGTTGACCGCGTACGGACAGTTCGGGACCGCGCAGGCCGCCGTGCTTGCAGGCGGCGTGCCTATTCTGGCTGCAGGTGTGCTTGGCGTCGGGCTGCAGACCTGGCTAATGGGACGCGCGGCACGAATGAACGCGCCTGCGGTGTTCGTCTCGCTGCTTTTCTGGGGAATGGTGTGGGGCGGGTGGGGGCTGCTGCTTGCCGTCCCGGTCATGGTTGCGATCAAGACCGTATGCGACAACTTCGCGCGGCTCAAACCTATCGGCACGATCCTCGGCCCTTAAACGAGCAGGGGCACGATTTACATGTGGCGCAAGAAAGTTTTACACGCGCGAGTGGTCTACGCCATGGACCAAACTGCAAGTACCTGTTTTGTAGTACGGAGCGCGCTGGCACACCGGTTGCTCACCGATAGGTGCCATTGCGGACAATCCGTGATCGGACATTTTCCAACGTAAAGGAGTGCACCATGAATTGGGATCGAGTCGAAGGCAACTGGAAGCAAATGACGGGCAAGGTCAAGGAGCAGTGGGGCAAACTTACTGACGACACCATCACGCAAATCGGCGGCCAACGCGATCAGCTCGTCGGCAAGATCCAGGAAGCCTACGGGATCAGCCGAGACGAGGCCGACCGGCAAGTCAAAGATTGGGAAAGGCTTAACTAAGCACTGGCGACGGGCGCAAGCCCGTTGTATCTCGATATTCAACACGACTGAGGAGCCAGGAATGAAAATGACACTCGCCGAGATTCTTTGTATCGGCACGCTCAGCGCCTTTGCTTTCGGCGCGCAAGCTGCTACCGATATGGAAAAGAACATCAAGAACCAATACAACGCCGCCGTTGCCCAAGCCGACGCCGACTACAAGATGGCAGCAGCGAACTGTGAAGGCAGGCAGGGCAACGACAAAGATGTCTGCATGCAGCAGGCCAAGGCGACCCGCGACAAGGCCAAAGCGGATGCAAAGGCGTCGCGCAAGTCGCAGGACGCGGTCGCTGACGCGCGTGACGACAAGCTGGAAGCCGACTACAAAGTCGCGAAAGAGAAGTGCGACGCGCTTTCAGGTGACGCCAAGGATGCGTGCATTGCCGGCGCCAAGGTCAAGTATCACCAATAGCGTTTCAAGAGGTTGCGAAGAGGAGAAGACGATATGACGATCGGCACCATACTGTTGATCATTCTGGTGCTTGCATTGCTTGGTGCGCTGCCCGCCTGGCCCTACAGCCGGGATTGGGGCTACGGACCGAGCGGAATCACCGGGCTGATCGTGGCTGTGCTCGTCGTGCTCCTGGTAATGAAAGTCGTTTGACCAGCAGTCACGTCTCAATTTGTTTGAAGCAACATCGTGAAACGCACCGCAAGGTGCGTTTCACGTTTCAGCTTGGACGACCCATTTCTCTGTACTGCATGCACGTGTCAGCGAGTCTCCTACACGCGAATCCGACCGACACTGATATCAAGTGTGTGACGCACGTCATAGACTTTGATCGTGATGAATGTTGACAGCACGCGACGACGCACTGGAGGCACGATCCTGGGCCAATGCGGAAAGATCGGTTATGTCGTGTTGTGGTTGATAGGGGTTCCCGTACCTATGCTGCTGCTGGTGTTCCTGCTACGGGCATGCAGTTGACCTGACAAGTGACAGAAACAGACCCATGACAAAAACGTTCCATATCGACTGCGAGTTGCAATATGACGTGACCCAGGGAACCTTGTTCCTATTGAATATTGCAGCGCCATCGACCGATTCGCAGCATGTCTGCGCGGAAACCATCACGACGACACCCGATATCGCAGTGGATCAGCTGACGGCGGCAGGATCGCCGAATCGATTGATTCGTTTCAACGCACCTCCCGGCCCGTTGAATATTCGATATCTCGCGAACGTCGATGTGCTGCGGGCATTGCCGGATCCGGCGGCCCGGGAAGTTCCCGTCGGAGAGTTGCCGGCGGAGGTGCTGCCGTATCTCGTCGCCAGTCGCTATTGCGAGTCCGACATTCTGTTTCCGGTGGCGTGCCATGAGTTCGGGCACATGCGCCCGGGTTATGCGCGCGTGCAGTCTATATGCGAATGGATACGGCAGAACATCGAATACAAAGTCGGGACGTCTCACGCCTTGTCGACGGCGCGAGACGCACTCGAAGCGAAGACGGGTGTATGCAGGGATTTCGCGCACATCGCGATCGCCTTCTGTCGTGCTTTGAATATTCCGGCACGATTTGTCACTGGGTATGCGAAGTACGCAGACCCGCCGCCGGATTTTCACGCAGTGTTCGAGGTGTATCTCGATGGCGCATGGTATCTCTTCGATCCCACCGAGCTCTCTCCGGTGGCAGACATGGTGCGTATCGGTATGGGTCGCGATGCATCGGAGGTCGCGTTCGCCACGTTTTTCGGTGCCGCGCGATTGCGCTGTCTGAGCCCATTGGTGGAGCGCGCGAGCGAATGGCACCCTGCGCAATCGCTCGTTCCGCTGCAGCAACCCGGCGACGGCATCCTGCTTGCAGCATGAGGCCGCAGCTTCACCGCAGGGCACCGGTAAATTCTTCCATGTCGAGGACGAATTTACGTTGCGCTTTGCATTGGTATTGGCCTCATGCCGAATATCGCGGGGCGTAAATGCAAATCGTCTCATGGCACGCGGTTTGCATCTTGTAGATTGCCTTTCACTACGATCAAAGGAGCTAATCATGCGTAATCAGAGTACTTTGGGAATCACGATGGCGGCAGCTATAGCGGCTGCGTTCACACTGGCCGCATGCGATCAGCGTAGCGACTTGACCGCACGCCAGACAGGCACTTCGACGGCACCGGCAACGGACGCCGGGCAAAAGATGGCGGCGGCGACCGACAAGGTGGTGGTTGCAGTCGATGACAGCGCAGTCACCGCCAAGGTCAAGGCTGCGCTGCTCGCGGAGCCCGGGTTGAAGTCCCTGCAGATTGGTGTCGACACCAAGAATGGCGCCGTAACACTGTCGGGTTCGGTGGATAGCGCCGCATCCAGGGATCGCGCCAAGGAAGTCGCCAGCGCTGTGAACGGCGTCGCGACGGTGGTCGATCAGCTGACCGTGAAAACCTGATTGGGCCAGGCACCTGGGCACTTGTGCCCGCTCCGTTTGGCTGAACTACTGCGAAGAGATTGGCCGGGTGCGCAAGCTCTCCGGCCAATTCCTTTCGACAGCGCTGAAGTCCGACGATGCTGATGGCGGTCTATCGCAACTCAGGAATGCTGTGGCACCGTGGCCGCATCCCAATATGGGCGCGTGCCGAAGTAATTATGAATGAACGCTCCCCATTCCTGTACAAATTGGTCGGGCGTATAACCGCGCCGTACCGACGGGGCACGCCCGATCCAGTCGGCATGCGCATTGACCTGCAGTCTTTGCGTCTCATGATCTGGATGAATCGCATTCCACGGTACGACGATCAGATGCTCATCGTCACTTCGTCCGTGCATCGCGATCACTCCATAGGCGATTCGACCGCTTGAAAAATCGAGCATGAGATCGTGCAATACGCCGATACGCGCGCCTTGTCGATCGACTACCGCGCAGCCCATGACGCTGTCTGCACCAACGATGCAAGGCGATGATGGTCGCCGTGCATGGCCAGCAGTGTAGTGAACGAACGCCATCGTGAACTCCGGTTGGTGGGGTGATCCCTGGGGTCGCCGCTGTGTCTCGGCGTTCAAGACATGATGTTGCACTCCACAGCATGCCGCAATCCGGGCGGGACCGATTTGGTTGTAGGAACCGTTGCAGCAGATGTCAGTGTCGGTCCTACACCTTGGTTGGCACGATGCTTGCAGATATTCAGTCACGCATTCAAGGAGAATCCATGTCAAATATCATCGCTGCACAATTCGATGACTTTGCCCACGCTGACGCTGCGCTGCGCGACTTGGCCGCATCAAGAATGGACGCTAGCGACATCGATCATGTTGTGTTGGGGGCGCCTGGAAGACACGATCGCTATCCCATCGGCGGTGACGAGGACGCCGACGCCCGCGCGAAGGAGGGCGACGCAGGCGCTCTGACAGGTGCGGCGCTTGGGGGCGCCGCGGGTGCGGTGACAGGGATTGCAGCGTCCGCGTTGCTGGGTCCCTTGGGCACAGCTGCGGCTATTGCGGCAGGTGCCTATGGCGGCTCCCTCGCCGGCGCGCTCGAGAGCATGGGGGAATCCGCGACAGCAGACGCACCGCCGCCAAGGCCGGCCGGCGTCATGGTCATGGTGCACGTCCGTACCTCGGAGCATCGCGCACTCGCACTGAACAGTTTTCAGAAAAATGGTGCGCGCAGCGTCGAGGAAGCGGACGGCCAATGGCAGCAGGGCACGTGGGCGGACTTCAATCCGGTATCGACGCCACGATGGCTGGTGCCGCCTCGCGACGCAGTAGTCTCCCAGTGAATCGTTGAGTATTGGTATGAACGACTAAGTAACCGCTACAGCGATCGGTAAAGAATGCAATGCTTGGCCAACTCGGCACGCTAAGCATCTGACGCGCAAGGGTGTTGGTGCTGGCACGTACCGTGCATCGCTGTTTGCGCAGGTGGGTAATCCAATATGATCATCGAGGGAACAAAATTATGAAGGCGCTTACAACACTTCTCGCAGTCGCGTTACTGGCGGTGCTGGCTGGTTGCAATACGGTTGAAGGTGCGGGCAAGGACGTCAAGGCGACGGGTGCCGCGGTTGAAAAAGCGGCAGACAACGCCAAACCCAAGTGAGGATAAGCTACCGCAATTGAACGTAGCAACGTCCTCAATGAAAAAGCGGCCTCGCGAGGCCGCTTTTCTTTTCTCGCTCGAATATCAAGCAACTAGCCGCGGGGTTCGCCGTTGCCATTCACGGTGATGGTCGGACCCGGGGCTGCGCTCAACTGAACCCGATGTTCGAGGCCGCGGAAGTTATAGCTGACGTCCCAATAGTCCGGCGGCCCCTGATGCGCAACAGTCTCGCATCGCTGCACGTCCTGCGTGTACGTCGAGGATCCACCGCGACCGACGTTCGCGCCGAGCGCTGCACCGGCGACCGCGCCACCGGCCGTGGCGATGTCCTGTCCGCGCCCACCCCCAACCTGATGGCCGAGGACGCCGCCAATCACGGCGCCGACGATCGCACCCGGCACATTTGCACTGCCTCGATTGTCCTGCACCTGCTGTCGCTCCACCCAGCAGCGCTGCTCGGGCGGACCAACCACGGCGCGTACGTACGTTACGGGCACCTGGTACAGGCGTTCGTTCGGGCGTTGACGATAGGCATAGACCGCCACGGGCGGAGTGGGCGGCACAACGTAGTTGGAATATGCATTGCCACTTACCGGGCGGACGGACGAAATGCGATCGTTCATTCCCATGGCGGAAAGCGTTGGGTAATTGCCAGGACGCAGTACCACACAGCGACCTTGGAATCGCGCGTCTTCGCAAACCTGCCAGTTACCGCGCTCGACGACAGCCGATGACGCGCGATCGTTGAAGCCTGTACGGTCAAAATTGGCTGTGGACCTGTCTGCCGAGAATACAGGCCCCCTGAAGCCTTCATTCTGGTACAGCGTGATCTGTGCTGCCGCGTGTGTCGCCAAGCCCAGTGCGGCGACGCCTAACACCGATCTCAATGAAGTTCGCATGGTCATACCTCCGTATAGAGTCTCGTTCATGGTGCGTCGATTTCGACACATGCATGCTAACGCGCGAGATCGTTTCGGCGATGTCAGCGAAATGCTTCTAAATGTGTAGGAGCGCAGACGACACTGGCCGGCGGGCTCGCTGGGAGAGTCGAGCCTAAAGCGACATCGGCGGCGCCGACGTACTGTCCGCGTGGGTTACTCGGCGGCTTTCTTCCGGGTATACCCGCTTGAACGCATGCATGCATCGTACATGCGGTTGTACGCACCGGCGGTCGGATCGTAGGGTCCGTAGCCGTGTTCCTTGCCGTGCGCTTCCGCCTGCTTGTCGCACGCCCGCGAGTCCTTGTAGTACTTTTCCGAAGTGGCCCCGCCGCGATCGAAATCGTCACCGGTCAGGGGCTTCATCGATGTACACGCGGTGGTCGCAACCGCGGTCGCCAACGCGAGCAGGAGGCGCAGGTCTCTCACCCCTGGACTCCCCCTATGCGCACAAATTGCATGAATAGCCCCTCGGCGTCGCGTCCACGAAGTGTCGCACGATTCCCCGCCTGTGCGCCACGGTGGCGCCTGGCGGTTGGCGTAAGATATTGCCCGTGGCGGACCAAGCCACCAAGGAGGACTCACCATGAGGCTTAACCCGGAACAAATCGAACGCTTCGAGCGTGAAGGCTACCTGTTCTTCCCGGCGCATTTCCGGCCGGAGGAAATCAAGGTGCTCGGCGACGAGGTGCCGGCGCTGTACGCGCAGCGCCGGCCGGAAAACGTGCGCGAAAAGAACGGCGACGTCGTGCGCACCAATTTCGCCGCGCATCTATACAGCAAGCCGTTCGCCCGGCTCGCGCGCCATCCGCGCATGGTCGAGCCGATCGTGCAGCTCTTCGATGAGCCGGTGTACATGCATCAGTTCAAGATCAACGGCAAGATGGCGTTCGATGGCGACGTCTGGCAATGGCACCAGGACTTCGGCACCTGGAAAAACGACGACCAGATGCCTGAACCACGGGCGATGAACGTCGCGATTTTTCTCGACGAGGTGAACGAGTTCAACGGCCCCCTGATGTTCATCCCGGGCAGTCACAAACTGGGCATGATCGACGCCGCGCACGACACATCGACGACCAGCTATCCACTGTGGACGATCGACCACGCGACCATCGCCAAGCTGGTGACGCGCGGCGGAATCGTTGCGCCCAAGGGCCCGGCCGGGTCGATGATCCTGTTCCACTCGTGCCTGGTGCACGCATCGACGTCGAATCTATCGCCGTGGAATCGGATCAGCGTGTACCTGAGCCTGTGTGCGGTGTCGAATCACATCCGGCGCTTCAAGCGGCCGGAATATATCGCGCACCGCGATTTCACGCCGATCACCTGCCTGCCTGACGATTGCCTGCTGCAGGACTATCCGGTGTCCTTGCCGTGGAAAGACGGCACGCCGGAGGAGGCCCTGCGTACCGAGATGGCGGCATGAGATACCGTGATGCTGTAGGTCCGAATTCATTCGGACCATGCGCTGAATTGCCACCGCGCGCGAATGAATTCGCGCCTACAACCGCAACGGTGCTCCTGTGAGCCTTTACGCAAAGTTGCAGCAGCGGGCAGAGCAGCGCAACCCGTTGCGGATCGGACTGATCGGTGCCGGCAAGTTCGGTGCCATGTATCTGGCACAGATCCCGCGCACGCCGGGCGTGCATCTGGTCGGCATCGCGGACCAGGTGCCGGCAAGCGCACGCACCAACCTCGAGCGCGTGGGCTGGAAGCCGCAACGCTATGCAGCAACTTCGCTCGACGATGCACTTGCCACTGGCGCGACGCACGTTGGCGACGACTGGCAGTCGCTGATCCGTCATCCGAAGATCGACATCGTGGTCGAATGCACCGGCAATCCCATCGCCGCGGTCGAGCATTGCCTGGAGGCATTTCGCAACGGCAAGCACGTGGTCAACGTTACGGTCGAGGCGGACGCGTTCTGTGGGCCCTTGCTCGCCCGCAGGGCCGCGGAGCAGGGCGTGATCTACAGCCTCGCCTATGGAGATCAGCCTGCGCTGATCTGCGAGCTGGTCGACTGGGCGCGCGCGGCGGGCTTTCCGGTCGTCGCTGCAGGGCGTGGCCACAAATGGTTGCCGCACTTCGCGCAATCGACGCCGGAAACCGTCTGGGGCCACTACGGCCTGACGCCGGAGCAGGCGAAGATCGGCGGCCTCAATCCGAAGATGTTCAATTCGTTCCTCGACGGGTCCAAGCCGGCGATAGAGAGCACCGCCGTGTGCAACGCGACGGGGCTTGTCGCGCCACCCGACGGCCTGACATATCCGCCGGCGTCGATCGACGAGATTCCCGCGGTGTGCCGCCCGATTTCCGAGGGCGGCGTGCTGCATCAGAAGGGCCAGGTCGAAGTCATCTCCTCGCTGGAGCGTGACGGCACGCCGATCGGCTACGACATCCGCTTCGGCGTTTTCGTGGTATTCGAAGGCGACACCGAGTACATCCGCAACTGCTTCAAGGAATACATGGTGCGCACCGACCCCAGCGGTCGCTATGCGTGCCTGTACAAGCGCTGGCATCTGATCGGACTCGAAGTCGGCATCTCCGTCGCAACGGTGGGTTTGCGCGGCGAAGCGACCGGCAGTGCGACGTGCTTCAACGCCGACGTCGTCGCCACTGCGAAGCGCGACCTCAAACCAGGTGAAACGCTCGATGGCGAGGGCGGCTATACCGTCTGGGGCAAGCTGTTTCCTGCGCAGAAGTCACTGGCGATCGGCGGGCTGCCGCTCGGACTTGCGCACAACGTGAAGCTCGTGCGTCCCGTTCGCCAGGGGCAGTCGCTGGCGTGGGCGGATGTCGTCATCGACGAAACGCTTCCGGCGTATCGCACGCGACGGGAGATGGAGGCGCTGTTCGCGCCGGTTGCCGCAGACCAGCAACGCGTTGCCTGAATTCACCGCGTTCAGTCGACGCGAATGATGCGTCCGGCGCGGTCGTAGTAGACGCCGTTGATGCGGTTGCTCTTTTCGAGCGAGACTTGCGCATGCACCGGCCCGCACTTGTTGGGCCGTTCCACGTCGACGCGAATGCCGGCATCGCGGTCCACGCCAAGCGCCACGAACGTCTGCTCGACGAGCTGCGGTACGTTTGACCACGGAAATTCGTCGACCGGGAATGGCTCTTCGCAGCGCGTGATATTGGACTCGCCCTTGTCCATGCGCTTGAGCACCTTGGCGCGATTGTAGCGGTAGGTCACGAGTTCGCCGCGCGCGCGCGGATCGAGGAACGTGAGCCGGATCTGCTCCACTTCCAGCACGACGTTGCGAAAATAGAATGGCGCACCGACTTCCCGATTCAGCGCACCGACAGCTTCGGCGCCGAAGCCGAGCATGTTGATCGTGGCGAGGCGTTTCTGTTCGGCATCGAATGCCGCTTGCTGGGCGCGTACGCGGGCGTTATTGGCCTCGATTTCGGCGTTGCGCTTGTCGACGATACCCTTGAGATCCACCGCTTCGCCAGTGCGAAAATCGTAGGCAACGAGATCGAGTCCGGCAGTCGCCATCGAGCCTACCTGGATGCCGACGATCCAGCGCCCGACGACCGTCCGGTAGCGAACCCAAAGCTCGGGTGCTGTGTCGCCGATGTGTCCGGGTTTCGCGCGCTGTGCCTTGAGCGCGGCACGTACCTTATTCAGATCGATGTCGGCAAACGTGAAGCGTCCCGACAGCGTCTGTTCCGACGGTGCTTCGTCACGCAGCGGGTTGCCGCTTGGTTCGGTGAGCCTGCCTTCCACGAACGAAAATGAACGCGTGCGGCCGTCGTCCTGCCGCACCAGGGCGCCGCCAGTGTTCTCGCTGACTTCCAGCGCGGAAAGCTTCGGCTCGCTGCCGACCGCAGCGCGCAGCGCCTTGGCGAAAGCCTGGAAATTGTCGTACATGCGCTGATCGGCCTTCAGTGCTTCACGCAGCAGCAGGTCTTCCTGCGGGCCGGCAAGCACTGACGATGCCACGACGGCTACTGACAGGAATACGAATGTGCGTAGCAATGGCGGCACCGCGACTTTCCAGTCGTGCAGAGCGCTTCGCTTCAGTTCAGGAACCACCCAGCTTCGCCACCTCGACCCAGCCCCCCTTGGCCTGCGATGCCAGACACGCTTCGGTGAACGCCATCGTATGCGCGCCGTCCTCGATGCGCGGATAAGGGAGCTCCAGCACGGCGTCACCGAGCGCGCGGGACATGCGATCCTGCGCGGCTTCCGTGTAGATGTTCGCGAACGCCTCCAGCAGGCCCTCAGGGTGTCCGCGCGGCGTGCGTCCCAAGGCGATGATGTCCGCGGGCAGGAACGTGTCGCCGCGGCCGATGACACGCGCGGGTTCGCCCTGCAGCGCCAAATGCAGATAGCCCGCAGTGCGATGCGACCAGTCGAGCATGCCCTTTTCGCCGTAGACGCGTAGCCGGATGTCGTTCTCGCCTCCGGCTGCGGCCTGCGTGGTCGTGAACGTTCCGCGCGCGCCGCCCTCGAATTGCAGCAACGCAGAGACATAGTCAGTGACCTTGCGGCCGGGCATGAGCGCGGCCACGTCCGCCGATGCGCGGGTGATGTTTCTGCCGACCACGGCGCACGCCAGCTGCTGCGCGTGGCAACCGATGGCGCTCATGACCAGTGAGAGGCCGCTTCGCTTTGGATCGAGCATCCACTCGAGGCGATTGTTCTTCGGCAGATCTTCGACGCGGGTTGCCATGCCGGCTTGTATGTACTCGACCTGTACCAGCCGGATGGCGCCCAGCGTGCCATCGCGCACGAGCGAGCGTGCGTAACGCGTCATCGGATACGCCGAATAGCCGTGCGCGATCGCGAACACCCGGCCGTTCTTGCGGGTGCGCTCGACCAGATCGACGGCCTCGGCAAAAGTTTCCGTGACCGGCTTGTCGCACACGACATCCAGGCCCGCGTCGAGTGCGGCTGCGGCATACGCATAGTGCGAGTCGTTGGGTGTCATGATTGCGACCGCGTCGATGCCGTCGGTACGGTTCTTTTCCTGCGCCAGCATGGTCTTTACATCGCCATAGCTGCGCGCCGCATCGAAGCCCATGCTGACGCCGGCGGTGCGCGAACGCGCCGGATCGCTGGAGAAAACGCCAGCAACCGCCCGCCACCAGCCGTTGAGCTCGGCGGCACCGCGATGCGTTCGGCCGATCCACGATTCCGGCCCGCCGCCGATGATGGCAAGCCGCAATGGACGCCCGAATCGTTCGCGTAGTTGTGGCATGTTTCCTCCGAAGTAAATTGATGTGATGATACAACCTCGCGCGCGTTGTCGCTCAGCGCGGAGCCGCGCGCAACGACAATGCCTCTCAATCTTTTCAGCAGCATGCGGCCATGGAGCCGCGAGTCGGTGTTGCGCGATGCCGCCGCGGGCGTGTCGCTCGCGTCGATGAACGTGCCGCAGGTGCTCGGCTATACGCGTATCGCCGGTACCCCGGTCGTCACCGGCCTCTATACATTGCTGCTGCCGCTGGTCGCATTCGCGATTTTCGGGTCATCGCGCCATCTGGTCGTGGCGGCGGATTCCGCGACCGCGGCAATATTCGCGAGCGGGCTTTCGGGCATGGCGCCACCCGGTACTGCGCAATACATGGCGCTGGTCGGCGTGGTTGCCCTGCTGACCGCGGCGTTGTTGCTCGTGGCCCGCCTCTTCAAGTTGGGCTTCCTCGCCGATTTTCTTTCGCGCACGGTGCTGGTTGGATTTCTTGCCGGCGTCGGCGTGCAGGTCGGCGTGGCGGTCCTCGGCGAAATGCTCGGCATCGCCGTCAATGCGCATCGCACGGTGGAGCAGATCGCCGAGATCTACCGCAACATCTCCAAGGTCGATGCCCTGGTGCTGGGACTATCCGTTGCACTTGTCGCATGTCTGCTGACCGGTCAACGATGGGCGCCACGCATTCCGGTGTCGCTGCTCGCCGTGATTGCGGGTATCGCGGCCAGCGCGGTGTGGGATTTTGCCGGACGCGACATTGCGGTCATCGGGCCGGTGCCGAGCGGTCTGCCTTCGCTGGTTCTGCCGCGGCCAAGCTGGGAGGAGCTCGTGCGACTGCTCCCGATTGCAGTGTCGTGCTTTGTCATCATCGTCGCTCAGAGCGCGGCGACGTCTCGTGTATTCGCGCTGCGGCATCGCGAGCGCGTCGACGCCGATGCCGATATCCTCGGCTTGGCCGCGGCGAATGCCGCTGCCGCCGTGAGCGGGGCATTCGTGGTGAACGGCAGTCTGACCCAGACGGCGATGGGCGAACGTGCCGGCGCGCAGAGTCAGTTTGCGCAAATCGTGGCGGCTGCGGTCGTCGTGCTCGTGCTGCTGTTCCTGACCGGGCCGTTACAGTATCTGCCCCGCTTCGTCCTTGCAGCCATCGTATTCAACATCGCCATCGGTCTGATCGATCGGCGTGGGCTCGCCGAAATTCTCCGCGAAAGCCCGGGTGAATTTGTCCTTGCCATCGGGACGATGCTGACGGTGGCGCTGGTTGGACTGGAGCAGGGGATCCTGCTGGCCGTCGCCTTGTCGTTGCTGCGCCATGTTCGCCAGAGCTACCGTCCGCACACGTCGGTGCTCGCACCGGGGCCCGCGGGGCGCTGGGTGCCGATGCCCGCTGCGCCGGGCGTGCAGACCGAGCCCGGGTTGCTCGTCTACCACTTCGGCGCCGACCTGTTCTATGCCAACGAGAACCGCTTCACCGACGAGGTGCGCAGTCTGATTGCCCATGCACCTTCACCCGTGCGCTGGCTGGTGGTCGACGCCGGGGCGATTACCGCGATCGACTATTCGGCCGCTCGCGCCGTGCACGATCTCTGCGACGATCTCGGCAGTGCCGGTGTGGATATCGTCTTCGCACGAGTCAGTTCGTACTTGCGCGCGGATATGGACCGTCATCGAATCTCCGACGTGATCGGCACGGCGCGAATTTTCACGACCATGCACGAAGCGGTCGACCTGGCATTGGCCGGCGTGGTCAACGTCGCTGCGCCTGGAGCGAGCGCACCTGCGCCTCGAGCGACTCGATCCGCTCCAGATAACGGAGCACCACTGTAACCGCGTGCGTGTCGAGTTCGAAGTCGCGCTGCAGCCGTTGCGCCTTGCGCACGACGACCAGCGAGCGCATGGTGAAGGTCCAGGTCGCGGCGTCTGCGCCGTGCGGCGTCAAAGCGCCGTAGCTCACCATTTCGCGCACGACCTGCTCCGGCACGCCGGAGGCGACCACCAGCTCCTGGTACGAAAGCACGGCGTCGTCGTCGATACGTACAGCTTCCTCCGGTACGTCGCTCATGACGTGGCCTCCTGTTCCATGTGGGCACGGGGATTGAACGTCGATTGCTCGGCCTGCTTGCGGTACAAATCGCGCTGGGCGTCGTCGACGGTGGTTGGCACCTCGATGCGCACCAGAGCGAATAGATGGCCAGGCGCGCCGGCGCCACGCGAAAGCCCTCGACCGCCGAGACGCAAATGCTGCCCGGCACGCGTGTTCGGCGGCACCTTGAGTGACACACTGCCAGCTGGCGTCGGCAATGAAACGGTGGTCCCCAGCACGGCTTCCCACGGTGCCAGCGGAAGATCGACGTAGATATCCTGGCCGGACACGCGATACAGGGGATGTTCCTGCACGTCCACGTCGAGGTACAGATCGCCGGCGGGACCGCCGCGGAACCCTGGTCCGCCCTTGCCCGGAACGCGCAGCTTTTCGCCGCTGCCGACGCCGCGCGGGATGCGCACGGTGATCGTTCGCGGCACGCGGCGGCCGTTGCCGTCCTCATCCCATTCGAGCCCGTTCATCTCGAGCGAGATTTCGGTGCCTTTGAACGCCTGAGCGAAGGTAATCTGCACACCCGCCTCGTAGTCGTGTCCGCGCCGCGGCCCGGGACCGCTGGCGCGCTGCTCGCGCCCACGGTGTTCGCCGAATGCCGCGAACAAGTCCGACAGGTCGATGTCCTCGAACGATCCCTCGCGCTGCGCGAATTGCTGCCCCCAGTCGGGGGGCGGACGGAATTCCTGACCGGCCGCGTGGCGACCGAGCTGATCGTATGCCGCGCGTTTCTCCGGGTCCTTGAGCGTTTCGTACGCCTCGGCCATTGCCTTGAATTTCTCTTCGGCGTCCTTTTCCTTCGAGACGTCCGGGTGGTACTTGCGCGCGAGACGACGGTAGGCGCTCTTGATATCGTCCGCACCTGCGTCGCGCTTGACGCCAAGGATTTCGTAATAATCTTTGTACTTCATTCGCAGTCTCTGAGAGTTTCGAGCGGAGCTGGCTATCTGCTGACAGCCGCTGCGTCCTTGATTTTCTGGCAGCGTCCGACGAGATCGACGAGCACGCTGCCCGACCAGCCGAACGTGAACAGGCCCGAAATCGCGATAATGGGCGCCAGCATGTGCCACCCAAACGGCAGCACGAACGCACCGTAGCCCACCGTCGTGTAAGTGTTGCCTGCGAAAAAGCCGGCCGCGCGCCAGTCCGACACGAGTCCCGAGTACACGAGCGCCGCGGCCCAGATGACGATCTCCGTCAGGTGCAACGCAAGCAGCAAGAATACGGCTCCGCTCATGAGCAAGTCAGCGTGCCATGCTGTTGGACGCTGGAGGATGACCTGCGAACGTTGGACGACGTGACTCGTGACGAAGCGCACACCGGCCGCGTGAAAAATCACGATCAGGAGCAGCATCGCGCCGCCGAAGATGAGATCGGCGGCCGGCATGACGTCGCTCAGATGCTGCAATACCGGCAGCTGCGATATGTCGCGCGGCAGCGCCTCGAGGTTGGCCACGCCCGATGCCATCGAGCCTGGAATTTCCTGGACGACCGACTTCGTTGGCTCGGGAGCTACCGCAGCGAGCTGAATGGCAATGGCATCGGACATGTTCGGATGCGACCTGTTTGTCGAATGCGAAGCTCAGGGTGCACGCAGGAGCGCGCGCAATTTGTTCACCGCCTGCGCGGATTGGTCGGCACAGACCGCGACACCGCTGCGGGCCAGATCGTCATCGAAGCGCTTGCGCGCGGCATCGGCATCGGCCAGCGGAACCTTGCGCGAAACCTCAATGTAGCGCTCGCCCGTTGGCAGGCGCGACACGTCGACATCGTACGGCTTGTCGCGCGCCCGATACGCCTGTACCTCGATGGGTCCGAGCCGCCGGAGATCGGTCGGCAGCGGCCATAGCTTCGTTGCTTCACTCAAGTAGCGCACCTGCGCCTCGCTGAGCGCGTCAGCGAGCGGAATGCGTCCCGCCAGCAGGTTTCTCTTCGTGGATTCGTACAGACGAGTACTCAGCGATACCGCTGCGGTGATCTTGTCGCCATGCATGTCGTGCTCGCACTTTCCCACCTTCGCCGGGAGCAGTGCGCTCGGGACATAGGCGCAGTCGTCGATCACCGTCTTGACCGTGAGCTCGCTGTCGCTCTCGGTCGCGCGCAAGCGCAGGCGCAGACCGCGCTCGAACAGGGTCAGCGACGCGTCGTCGAACAACCACGTTTCACGGGGCGCATCGCGAGGTGCAAGGTTCAACGCGCGGACCACCTGATCGGGGTCGGAACACAGTGCAATCTGGATTTCGGCCTGCGTAGCGCCTCGGGCGTCGCCGTCTTTCCCCGTGGCGACGGAAGCAGAGAGCAAGGCACCCGCGACAAGGCACGCTGCTGTGGTGAATCGGACCGGGGCGATGCGCATCGTCACCAGATTCTGCCACAGCCCGCTAGACGGCGAGATACACGACAAGCACGATCCCGAGCGCAGCGAGGAACAGCGACAGCGTGACCGGATAGATCGCACTGTGCGATCGCGGGACATCGGCAGGCGGCAGCGTCGACACGTAGCTCTTGTGCTGGAACGCGCCGAGGACGAAGCAGGCGATGCCGACGATGACCAGCAGGATGCCGACGATGTTGGATACGTCGCGATGCGCATCGACATGGGCGATGACACCCGGCTGCTGCGACGCAAGCAGCCGCAGGAACAGGCCGAAGCGTGCGACGACGAAGCCGAACGCCATGATGGTGAGGCCGGTGCGGACCCACGCAAGCAGCGTTCGCTCCGCGGCAAAGAAGACTCGTGGATCGCTTAGCATACTCGGCTCCTGTTGGACCGATGACTGCGGAACTGGAGTGCGGCCCGATTATACCCAGCAGGATTGGCGCAGCGTTCACATCCTCGTCGACCTCGGCGTTGGAAGGTCGTATGATTCCGATTACGCCGCAATCCGGAACCCGCCGAGACGGGTATGTATCGAACTGAGGAGGGGTCGCCATGCAAGGTCTGATGCAGGATGTTCCGCTGCTGATTTCATCGCTGATTCAACACGCCGATCGCCACCACGGTGCGGTTGAAATCGTATCGCGCCGTGTCGAGGGCGATCTCCATCGAACGACCTATCGCCAGATGCACGCACGCGCCAAGCAACTTGCGAATGCCTTGGACAAGTGGGGCGTCGGCAACGGACAACGCGTCGCCACGCTGGCCTGGAACGGTTACCGGCACATGGAGCTCTACTACGCGGTCGCGGGCAAAGGCGCCATCGTCCACACCGTCAATCCGCGGCTCATCCCCGAGCAGATCGCGTGGATCGTCAACCATGCCGAGGATACGTGCCTGTTTTTCGACCTTACATTCCTGCCGATCGTCGAAAAGATCGCAACGCAATTGAAGACCGTCAAGCATATCGTCGCCATGACTGACCGCGCGCACATGCCCGCGAGCACTGCCATCCCGAATCTGCATTGTTATGACGAACTGCTGGCGGCGCAGAAAGCAGACTACGACTGGCCGCTGTTCGACGAGAATCTTGCCTCGTCGATCTGCTACACCTCGGGAACGACCGGCAACCCGAAAGGCGTGCTCTACAGCCACCGCTCGACCATGTTGCACACCTTCGGCGCTGCATTGCCCGACACGCTGAACATTTCCAGCATGGACGTGATCCTTCCTGTCGTCCCTATGTTCCACGTCAATGCCTGGGGTATCCCGTATGCAGGTGCGATGGTGGGGGCGAAGCTGGTATTTCCCGGCGCCGCGCTCGACGGCAAGTCGCTCTTCGAGTTGATGGAGTCGGAAAAGGTCACGCTTTCCGCGGGCGTGCCTACCGTATGGCAGGGACTGCTCAACTACATGGATCAGAACAAGCTGCGGTTCTCGACCATGCGGCGGACCATCGTGGGCGGCGCAGCCCTGCCGCCGGCGATGCTGCGCACCTTCGAGGAGAAGTACAAGGTCACCGCGCTGCACGCGTGGGGGATGACCGAAATGTCACCCCTTGGAACCGCCTGCTCGATGCGCGCGCAGCATGCGGAATTGCCGCAGGATGAGCTGTTCGCGATCAAGGCAAAGCAGGGGCGCGCGGTGTATGGCGTCGACATGAAAATCGTCGATCCCGACGGCAACGAATTGCCGTGGGATGGCAAGGCGTTTGGCGATCTGTACGTGCGCGGCCCGTGGATCGTCCGCGAATATTTCCGCGGCGAGGGCGGCGATCCACTGGTCAAGGATGCGGCCGGGCAAGTCTGGTTCCCCACCGGCGACGTCGCCACGATCGATGCCGACGGCTACATGCAGATTACCGATCGCAGCAAGGACGTCATCAAATCGGGTGGTGAGTGGATCAGCTCGATCGACATCGAGAACGTCGCTGTCGCCCACCCAGCGGTGGCGATGGCCGCCTGCATCGGCATTGCCCATCCGAAATGGGACGAGCGGCCGATATTGGTCGTCGTCTGTAAGCCCGGTGCGTCCGTGACGCGCGAGGAATTGCTCAAGTTCTACGACGGGCGAGTCGCAAAATGGCAGATCCCCGACGATATTGCCTTCGTCGACGCAATCCCGATGGGTCCCACCGGAAAATTGCTCAAGAACAAGTTGCGCGAGCAGTTTCGCAGTTACAAGCTGCCGGGTACCTGAGCGGTGATATTGTCTAACGGAGGATGACGCGGGCGTCGATGCCGGATCCTTCCACGTAGACTCTGGCGCCCGGAACGATGTTTGGATTGACCGGTTGCGTGATCGACAGCAGGACGCCGCTTTGCAGGCGCACGAAGACCTGCTGCGCCGCTTGCGGCTGGTCGTAGAACTTCTGCTGCGCGTAGTTGCCGCCCAGCGCGCCGGCAATTGCTCCCGCCGCGATCGCGACGTCCCTGCCGGTCCCTGCGCCGATCAGGCTGCCGATGCCTGCGCCGGCGATGCCGCCAAGGATTGCCCCGACGCCCTGGTCATGATTGCTCTTGACCGTCGTCATGTTCACCTGCGCGACAGTGCCGGTGCGGATTTCGACGTCCGACGGAGAGTTGGCCTCCCGGGCTGGCGCAGGCGGCCAGGAACAGTGCAATCACAGTCGCGGTCAGCAACTTGCCAACATGGTTCATCGGTAATCTCCAAAAACGAAGCAACGGTAAGCAGGCGCTGCCTTCCAGATTTGCCTTGCGCCGCACACCGGGCGCTGCCGCCCGACTGTTCGCCATTATCCTTGAAGGCGATTCGCTTCGCGAGTGGTCGATTGCAGGTCCGAATTCATTCGGACCAGGACAATACCCGCGGATTTCGTGCGCGAATGAATTCGCGCCTACAGGATCACGTAATGTCTGCGCAGTATAATTGCCGGTCCGCGTGATGCTCGAGGCGCCTTTTCGTACACGGCGTCGCCAGATTGCGCTCCGATTTCCAGCACGCGATCGCAATATGGTTCTCGACAAACACCCTCATACCCACCGCTACGAACTGATCCGCAACGTCGTCATTGCAATTGCGGTGATCGTGGCACTGCTTTGGACCGCGTTTCAGCTCCTGCAGCCTGCGCCGCAGCGCAGGATTGTTCTGGCTTCCGGCAGCGAGGGCGGCGTCTATCACCAGCATGCAAAGCGTTACATCGAGATCCTCAAACGGGATGGCGTGAAAGTCGAAGAGCGACTTACCGCCGGCGCGACCGAAAACTTGCGCCTGTTGCTCGATCCTGCCTCGCATGTCGATGTTGCATTCATGCAGGGAGGTGTCGCCGAGTCTCCGTCCGCCGACAACATTGTCATGCTCGCCAGCCTGTACTACGAACCGCTGTGGATTTTCTATCGTGATCCTGCAACGCTTTCGCAGATCAATCAGTTCGAAGGAAAGCGCATTGCCGTAGGACCGCAAGGGAGTGGCAGCCGCACTCTGGTCGACAAGATTCTTCTGGCCAACGGTCTCGTCGATTCCAATGGCATCGCCCGCGGCAATACCAAGTTGGTCCCGCTCGGCGGCGCGGACGCGTTGCGGGCGTTGCAAGCGGGCGATGTCGACGTGGCGCTGCTTGTCGGAGGCGCAGAAACGCCGGCCATCCAGGAGGCCATGCGAGATCCGGCGATCAAGTTCATGAGTCTTCCTCGTGCCGACGCCTATGCGCGACGCTTCGCTTATCTTTCGAAGCTGACATTGCCTGCCGGAACCATCGATCTCGGTCTCAATATTCCCGCCAGCGATATGCAGATGATCGGCACCAAGGCGATGCTCGTCGCGCGCGAGGGGCTGCATCCGGCTCTGATCAACCTGCTGACCGACGCGGCGCGCGAAATTCACAGCAAGCCGGGCTACTTCGAGGCAGCCGGCGAATTCCCGTCGACGGACCTGGTCGATTTACGCGTGTCGACGTATGCCGACCAGCATCGACGCTTCGGGTCCAATATTCTGTATCGCTATCTGCCGTTCTGGGTCGCCACGGTGGTCGAGCGGGCGATCATCGTGCTGCTGCCGCTTGCGGTCGTCCTGGTCCCGCTGTTCAACTACCTGCCCCGATTTCTGGAATGGCGGGTCCGGTCGCGGATTTATCGATGGTATGGCGAACTCGCCTTGCTCGAGAAAGATGTCCAGACGCGCACCGGCGATCTGCCCATCGACCGATGGTTGGCGGACCTCGATCGCATCGATCTCGCGGTCGAGCAGATTCACACACCCGACAAATTTGCCGCCGAGGCGTACACGTTGCGCGAGCACGTTGCGTTGGTGCGGCGTGCCGTGATGGCGAAGGCAGCAACTGTTGTGCGGCAGCCGGTGGCCGCTGCCTAGCTAACGTTCGAGATAGCCGATGGCGCTGCGGAACGGGGCGTCGGAGATCCGGAGCAACCCTCCGAACGGACGGTCCATTTCGATGATGAGAAAGATCGCGCTCGATACCGAGAGCGCGCACGCGAGCAGCACGGCATTGACTGTCCAGTTGATCGTCGCGAACAGCGACAGGCTCGAGAAAATGAGTGCGAGCCAGAGGATCAGCAGGACCAGAAACGGCACCGGAATCGTGCCGTCCAACTGCTCGACCAGCAGCCAGCGCGTCTGGGCGAGTTCGCCGCTCAATTCCAATGCGCGCGCCTGCAGGAAGCGCTGCGGCTGAGTAGTGGGTACAAGTTCCCGAATCTTCTCCTGCACTTGCTCGAAGTCCAGCGGCCGGCTCGCGGGCGATGGTTCGATCACGGTCAAGGCGCTGACATCGACCCATTTGTGATCCAGCTTTGCCTTGGAAGTCGCGCGCAATTGCGCGCGAATTAGGTCTGCCTCAGGGCCGTACTGGCGCAGGTTTCGATCGAGCAGAATGAGCTTGGCGGCGCTCTGTCTGACTTCTTCGGATTTTGTATCGTAGGAGCTCTTGGCGGCCGCCAGCAGAAAGCCGAGGACGAGCGCCGCCATCGTCGCGATCAGACCGACGCCGATGCGCACGGCGTCCTTGGTCTCTTCCGTGAAGTGATGCTTCGGCAATACCCTGCGCAGATACGCGCCGAACCACGCGCCGGCCATGAGCACGGTGAACGCAACAATCGCGATCCCTATCGCATTCAAGAGCAGTTTCCTCCACCAGGCCGATCGGAAATGGCCGAGTACACGACGGTTGGCGGGCCTGCGTCAAGCGTGGCCCGGCCTGGACGTTGCCTCACGTAGATGTCGGTCCCGCGGATGACGGCGCGATGCATCGACGCGATCCTACACGATGCAGGTCGGCATGCCTGCAATTTCGAGATCGTGCGCGAGCTGCCGAACGACCGTGGCATGAGCGAAAAATGCGGCCCTTGTGCTATGATTTCGTGTGCGCAATACGGGCCGCCTGCGCAGTGTGTATATGCCCGGGCGGGGCAAGTTGATCATGCATGGCTGCAGGACCGCGACACGCCGTCACGCACTCCAGGAAAGGTCCAATCGATGAATCGGCGGCTCGGCCATTGGATATTGACCGCGCTTCTTGCAGGCTTCGCGACATCGGTGTTTGCGGAGATGAGCGCCGAGGAACTCGCGAAGATCGCGCAGAATCCGGTCGGCAACATGATCAGTCTGCCGTTCCAGAACAACACGAATCTCAATTTCGGACCGGACAAGGGCACGCAGAATATTCTCAATATCCAGCCGGTGATCCCGATTTCGATCAGCGACGACTGGAATATCATCACCCGCACGATCCTCCCGGTGATCTGGCAGCCGGCGCTGGCCCCGGGTGACAGTAGCGTAAGCGGCTTGGGCGATCTGCAATTCACGGCCTTCCTGTCGCCGGCCAAACCGGGTGAGTGGATCTGGGGAGCGGGCCCCATCGTTCAGGCGCCCACCCACAGCAACGCCAAGCTCGGCAATGACAACTGGGGCGTGGGACCGTCGTTCGTGGTGCTGCATCTCGACAAGGGCAGCCCCTGGGTCTATGGCGTCCTGATCAACAATATCTGGTCGACCACCAGCAACAAGCAGGGTGGTTCATACAGCAACGGATTGATTCAGCCGTTCGTCAATTACAACTTCGAAGGCGGCGCCTACCTCACGAGCGCGCCGATCGCGACGGTCAACTGGAAAGCCGAAGGCAGTCAGCAGTGGACCGTGCCCATTGGCGGAGGCGTGGGCAAGATCTTCCACTTCGGCAAGCTGCCGGTGAACGCGCAGATCTCCGCCTATTACAACGTGGTCAAACCCGATTTCGGTGCCAACTGGCAGATTCGCGCGCAGATTCAATTCATGTTTCCGAAGTAGTTGGCGCTCGCAAGTCGCGCGCTTGATGCTTTCCCGAACCCACACCTTGCGGAGAAGTCGATGAAACAGTTGAATCCCCTGAAGAACGGTCTTGCCGCGGTAGTCGTTGGCGCTGCGGTTCTGGTGTCAGGGAGTGCATTGGCCGCAGAAGTGAACAAGTACGACGGTGAATGGCACTACGGCGCCACGATCTACGGGTGGTTGCCGGCGATGACCACCGATCTCAACTTCACTCTGCGCAATGGTGCTACCGCATCGCCCTCCGTCGAAGTCAAGCCGAACGACTATCTCTCCGATCTGCGGTTCGCAATCATGGCGGCGGGTTCTGCACGCAAGGGTAACTGGGAGTTGTTCACGGATATCGTCTACGCCGACATCGGAGGACTCTCGTCGAAGGTCAGGACGATCCGCACTCCGGGCGGTGAAATCCATCCGCAGGTCGACATCAACGTCGACGTAGACATGAAAACGACGGTCTGGACACTCGGCGCGGGCTACACCGTGGCGCGCAGCGACCAGGGCAACCTCGACATCATCGCGGGCGCACGATATCTGGACGTCAAAAGTTCGCTCGGCGTCAATGTCTTCGGACCCGACGGCATCTACGGCAGGTCCGCCAGCACGAGCGACAAGATGAACATCTGGACCGGCATCATCGGCGTGGCCGGCGCGCTGCGTCTCAGCGACGATGGCAAATGGTACATGCCCTACGAAGCGGACTTCGGTGCCGGCTCCTCGTCGATCACGTCGTTCAACGGCATCCTCGGCGTCGGCTACAAATTCGGCTGGGGCGACGTGTTGGTCGCCTGGCGCTACCTCGACTACAAGTTGGATTCGAATAGGCCAGTCGAGAAGCTGATCATGAGCGGACCCGCCATCGGTGCCCGCTTCTCCTGGTGACAGCAAAGCGCCCGAAGAACTCTGCGCGCATTCGCCTGTCAGTCATCGGAGCATCGACTCATGAAACTCAATAACTTTCTCGCGAGCGCCGCGTTTGCGGCCGTGGCGCTTCTTGGCATTTCCGCCGTTGCGGTGGCCCAGTCGGCCGCTCCTGCTTCGACCTCGCCTGCGCTGCCAGCCGATCCGTGGCCACGCGATGTCAGTATTTCCAACGCGGCGCTGCTCATCTATCAGCCGCAGGTCAACTCGTGGGTCGACAACAAGATCGACTTCCGCGCCGCGATGGCGATCAAGCCGAGCGGCGCGAAAGACGAGACCTTTGGTTCGGTGTTCGTCACCGCGCGCACGCAGGTCGACAAGGTCGAGCGCATGGTCGTGTTCGAGAACCTGCAGATCACCAAACTCGATTTTCCAACATTGCCGAATCGCGGCGCCGGCTATCAGGCGGAATTGCAAAAGCGGCTCACGACGAGCCTGAAGTCGATCTCGCTCGACCGGCTGGAGGCGTCGCTGGCCGCTGCAGGGATCAAGGTGCCGCCGGTCGAGGTGAACAACGCGCCGCCACAGGTGATCGTCAGCAATTCGCCGGCCATCCTCGTTCCCATCGACGGTGCTCCGGTATGGAAGCCGGTTCCCGGTGACACACGTTTTCAGCGCGTCATCAACACCCGCGCCTTGATCCTGAAGGGCGGACTCGAACAGAACATCTACATCCACGTTTACGATGGCTGGCTGTGGTCCAACTCGATCAACGGCCCGTGGTCGCAGCCGATCGGCCTGCCGCTCGGCATGCAGGCTGCCGCGGACAAGATCGCGAAGACCGGTGTCGTGGATCTGCTCGACGGCGGACCGAAGGCGAACCCGAAGCCCTCGCTGCTCAATGGCGTCCCCACCATCTTCCTCAGCCAGGCGCCGACCGAGTTGATCGTGTTCAAGGGCCAGCCGGACTTCGTGCCGATCGTCGGCACGCAATTGTTGTGGGCATCGAATACGACCAACGATGTGCTCATCGACACGACGAACAACAACTACTACGCACTGATGTCGGGTCGATGGTTCAAGGCGCCGGGATTGACCGGCCCGTGGACGTTCGTACCGAGCAACGCTTTGCCGCCAGGGTTTGCCCAGATTCCGCCGTCTTCGCTCGCCGGGGCCGTGCTGCCCACAGTTGCGGGGACACCCGAAGCGCAGGAAGCGCTGATCAGTAACTCGATACCGCAGACGGCAACCGTGCCGCTCAAGAACGGGCCGAAGTTCACGCCTTCCTTCGACGGTCCGCCACAATATTCGCAGATCGCCGGCACGTCGCTGTCGTACGTGGCGAACTCCTCGGCGCCAATCATTCAGGTCAGTCCGGACAGCTACTATTCCGTCACCTCGGGAGTCTGGTTCACGGCGCAGCAGTTGACCGGCCCGTGGGCCGTGGCGACGTCGGTGCCGCAGGTCATCTACACGATTCCATCGACCTCGCCGCTGCATTACGTGACCTACGTCAAGATCTACGAAGCCACACCTACCGTCGTCTACGTCGGCTACACACCGGGCTATCTCGGCACCGTCGTTGCGCCGTACGGCACGGTGGTGTACGGGACGGGTTACGTTTACTCGCCGTGGATCGGCAACATCTGGTATCCGCCGCCATATACTTACGGCGTCGCGGCGGTACCGGTCTACAACCCCTACGTTGGCTTCACGTACGGCTTCGCGCTGGGTCTGGCGACGGCGGCGTGGACCGAGCCGTATTGGGGCGGCGCCTACTACCACCCGGCCTATTGGGGTGGATATCCATGCTGCGCGTCGGCCAGCGCCAACGTCTACGGCGCCTGGGGCAACACGGCGTATTCCGGCACGCGATCGTGGTACGCGGGTGGTGGTGTTGCAGGCACGACCGCGAGCGGCAGTTACTACAACTCGCGCACGGGCACGAGCGGATCCTATAACGCCGGCAGGCAGTACAACGCGAACACCGGAAACTACACGCGTGGGTACGACCGCACAGCGACACGGCGCAGCAGGCGGCAGCGGCGAAGTTGCGCGGGGCGCCAACTACAACGAGTACACCGGGCAGCGCTCTACAGCGAACGCCGCATCGGCAACCGGCGCAGGCGGCAGTTCCTACAACCGCGCCGGCGCGTCAACGGCCGGACCACGAAGGTGACGCGCACGTAGGCGGTGGCTCCACCTACAACGCGAACACCGGCAAGACCAATACCTGGGGCACGGCCTCCGTCGGCAACAATCACTACGCGGACGTGAACGGCAACGTGTACAAGAACACCGGCGACGGCTGGCAGCAGCATTCGTCGAGCGGCTGGTCGAATTCGTCGAGCGCCTCGTCGTGGGGCGACAAGGAGTCGCAGGCGCGCAGCTAGTGGCGGTGGTTTCGGTGGCGGCGGGCTGGGACCATTCGGGTGGCGGCTTCGGCGGTGGCGGCTTCGGTGGTGGCGGCTTTGGTGGCGGCGGCTTTGGCGGTGGTGATCGCTTTGGTGGTGGCGGCTTCGGCGGCGGTGGCTTCGGTGGTGATCGCTTCGGTGGCGGCGGTTTCGGCGGTGGCGGATTCCGCGGAGGCGGCCGGCGCTAAGGCCGGATGCGCGTGTCTGGCGAATCCGTGCGCGGTTCCGGATTCGTCATGAGCTGTGCACGAACGATCGCGGGCATCGTGGCCGCGGTCGTATTGGCCGGGTGCGCCACGCGGCCGATCAATCCACCGCTCGAGCACTATGAGCCGGGTGCCGGATATCGCTGGGCCGATCGCCCCGATCTACCGAAAAACGATCCGCAGACGCTGCTGATCCTCGCCTTCTCCGGCGGGGGAACGCGCGCTGCGGCGTTTTCATATGGCGTGCTCGAGGAGTTGCGACGCACACCCGTCGGGGCGGCCAACACTGCGCACACCATGCTGACGGAAGTCGATCTGATCAGCGCGGTCTCTGGCGGCAGCTTCACTGCTCTGGCATATGCCCTCAAGGGCGACGCACTGTTCGCCGACTACGAACGGGATTTCCTGTCGCGCAACGTCGAAGGCGAATTGCTCAAGCGCCTGCTCGATCCGATGACGTGGCCCAGCACGCTCTCGGCAGGTTTCGGACGCTCGGAACTCGCCGAGCAGTACTACGACGATATCCTGTTTCATGGCGCCACGTTTGCTGACCTGATCTCGCGGCCGACGGCGACCGCGATGGTATCCGCAACCGACATCGCCACGGGTCTGCGCTGGACTTTTTCCCAGACAAATTTCGATGTCATCTGCTCCGATCTGAGCAAGATTCGCCTGTCGCGCGCCGCCGCGGCATCGTCGGCGGTCCCCGTCGTCCTGTCACCCGTGACGATCGATAACTACGGCGGCACCTGCGGGTATACCGATCCGCCCTGGATCTCGAGCGCGATCGCACCGCGTTCTCGCGCGTGGGTGGGCAATCGCGATTTGCAGCGATATCGCGATCTGCGCGGCTATCAGGATAGCAAGGAGCGCCCCTACATCCACCTCGTCGACGGCGGTCTCTCGGGCAATCTCGGCGTGAACGGTATCGTCGAGATCCTGCAGGAGCTGGAGGCCAGTCCGCGCTTTCGAGCGGACGTCGGCATCGAAAAACTGCACCGCGTCGCGATCGTGATCGTCAATGCGGTGACCGCGCCTGATTTCGGCTATAGCAAACGGGAGGCCGCACCGTCGGCCTTGGAGCTTCTGCTGCAGGCAGTCAGCGTACCCATCGATCGCTATTCTTACGAGTCCGTCGATGCGCTCGAGGATATCGTCTCCGACTGGCGGCTGCGCCGCAAGCTCGAAGTCGACACCACCCGCCTGAAGGGGCTGCCCGTACCTGCGGATGCGATCACGCCCCTGGATTTTTCGGTGATCAATGTCAGTTTCGACGAGCTGACCGATCCCGTCGAGCGCCAATATCTGCTCAATCTGCCGACCACACTGTCGCTCCCGCCCGAAGCGATCGATCGATTGCGTGCCGCGGCGGCGAAAGTGCTGCGCGAATCGGCAGCCTTTCGCAAACTCACCGAAGCGGTTTCCGGAGCGAAATAGCGACAGCCCCGGCAACGAGGGTTTCGTCAGTGCGGCGAATGCGCGTGTGCATGGTTGCGACGCTCGTCGTCGATCGGCGAGCGCAGCCGTACTTCCGCATCCACCGCGATATCCTGGCGAGAGCCATCGTCGAGCTCGATCGTCAGCGTTAAAATGAGACGGTCGCCTTGTTTCAACGTCCGCAGCAGTTGTTTCAGCACAATCCGATGCTGACCGGGGGCGAGCGCAACGAGCGTCTTGGGCGGCAACGTCACGCTGGGCCTATTGACGGCGGTCTTGCCTGGTGCGCGTATCGTCGAGGCCGTGGCCACTTCGGTACGCACAGCGACGAGCTTTGCTCCTTCGGTGCTGGTGAGGTTCATGTACGCCTCAGTCGATTGTGCAATCTGCGCCGGGCGCACCCACGGCTGATTGACGACGAACAATGCATGGACGGGTGACGTTGCGATGACCGCGGCAAGCGCAACGATCAGCAACGGGCCGTGATCGGCGAGGATTCGGTTGCGCATGGTTGAAACACGAATGGTCAACGTGACCCTAACAGTTCCCACGTGCACCCTATTCCGGAAGCGAGCCCGAAGGAATAGCAATTGCTACGATGGTGTTAGCTGTAGACGACGGCTCGCGGCTCGCATGGCCGGTCGCAGGAGGGCAACATGAAAACATGGTTACGCTGGACGGTTGCACTGGCGATGGTTTGTTTCACGACGACCGCGTCGGCCGAATTCCATACTTATGTGATCGAGCAGCTGTATTCCAATGCGAGCGGGACCGTGCAGTTCATCGTACTGCACGAATCCCAGGGCATGAGCGCCGAATACTTCTGGTCGGGTAACCAGATCAGGAGTACGCATGCCGGGCAGACCAAGACGTTCACGTTTCCCAACAACCTGCCGATCGGCGCGATGAACTGTAGTCCCTATTATGGCTGTGGGTATGCAGCACCGTCGTCGACGGCGAATACACGTGTGCTGATCGCGACACAGGGCTTTGCCGACCTGCACATCGTTACGCCGGACTACGTCGTTCCCAACGGCTTTCTCCCGACGGATGGCGGAACCCTTCTTTATGCCGGCGTCGATCAGTGGACTTTCGGCGCACTGCCCACCGATGGCATCTCCTCGCTCAGTCGCACTGGCGCGAAGATTCCCAACGTGGCGACGAATTTTTCCGCCGAGTCGGGCTCGGTACCGGCAGTCGCGGCGCCGCTCAACTACGGAGGTCTTTGGTACAAGGCGCCCGCCGAATCGGAAGCCGGCTGGGGCATCAATTTCGCGCACGAGGGCGATGTCATATTTGCAACATGGTTTACCTACGACGTCAGCGGCAAGGCCTGGTGGTTGACGTTGACCGCGAACAAGACGGCCGAAGGCGTATACAGCGGCACTCTTTCAAAATACACCGGCGCACCGTTCAGCGCATTTGTTCCGCCCGTTGCGGCGACCGCCGTCGGTACCGGGACGCTGACGTTCACCGGCCCGACGACCGGAACGTTCTCCTATGCGGTCAACGACGGCACGAACGTCGGAACGCAGTCCAAGGCGATCGTACTGCAGACATTCGGGCCATTGCCGACGTGCGTGTGGGGCGCACAACCGGACTTGACCAAGGCCACCAACCTGCAGGCCCTGTGGTACGCCGCGCCCGCGGAATCGGAGGCCGGCTGGGGCATCAACCTGACGCAGCAGGGCTCCAAGATATTCGCGACCTGGTTCACCTACGACGCCAGTCGTAACCCGCTGTGGCTGTCGGCACTGCTGCTGCAGACCGGGCCGAGCACATACTCTGGTGCGCTGGACCGCACCAGCGGTCCCGCATTCAGCGCCGTGCCCTTCGATCCGAATCTTGTCCACCATTCGCCCTCGGGCACCGCGACGCTCACGTTCACCGATGGCAACACCGGGACGTTTGCCTACATCGTCGATCTTGGTGACGGCGTGAACAAGGCCACGCAAAGCAAGGCGATCACGCGACAGGTCCTGCGTCCTCCGGGCACCGTTTGCTTCACGGCGGTCCCGGGCTAGCGCGACGCCTGTCGCGGCCGTGATACGATTGCCCGCAATTTTCTACGATTGCGGGCACGATGAACCAACTCGACTTCAAGGACCGCGTGGCGGTCATTACCGGCGGCGCAGTGGGCATCGGATTCGCCGTCGCTCAGCGTCTGGTGGCAAGCGGTGCGAAAGTCAGTCTCTGGGATCGCGATGCAGCGGCGCTGGCCAAGGCGAAAGCGTCGCTGGGCGCGGCGACGGACACACGCGTCGTAGACGTTGCCGATGCGGCGAGCGTCGATGCCGCGGCCAAGGCGACGGCGGCAGCGCTTTCCCGCATCGACGTGCTCGTCTGCTCGGCGGGCATCACCGGACCCAACACGCCCCTGTGGGACTATCCGCTCGACGCTTGGCGCCAGGTGATGGACGTCAATCTCAACGGCTTGTTCTACTGCAATCGAGCCATCGTGCCGATCATGCAGCTGCGCGACTACGGGCGCATCGTCAATATTGCCTCGGTCGCGGGCAAGGAAGGCAATCCGAACGCCAGTGCCTACAGCACGTCGAAGGCGGGTGTGATCGGCCTCACCAAGTCGCTGGGCAAGGAACTCGCGAAGACCGGCATTCGCGTCAATTGCATCACGCCTGCTGCCGTCAAAACGGCGATTTTCGACCAGATGTCGCAGCAGCACATCGACTTCATGCTGTCGAAAATACCGCTGGGCCGGTTCGGGCAGGTCGAGGAGATCGCCGCACTGGTAGCTTGGCTGTGCAGCGAGGAATGCTCCTTCTCGACCGGTGCGGTGTTCGACCTCTCCGGCGGGCGCGCGACGTACTGAGGTCGGTTGGTTCTGGTCTCGGCAATCTGTCCGTTCGTGGTGAGCCTGTCGAACCACGAACACAAACGGTCTTGATGCCACCAATTGTCGTTCGTCCTTCGACGGGCTCAGGACGAACGGTGTCTTCTTTCGGCTATGCCTTGCACACCTGCAGCATGATCTTCCCGATGTGTGCGCTGGATTCCATGAGTCGGTGCGCCTCGGCGGCCTCCGCGAACGGGAACACGCGGTAGATCACCGGTTTCAGCTTGCCGGCGTCGAACAGCGGCCATACCTTTTCCCGAAGACTCGCCGCGATCTCCGTCTTGCGCGCCTGCGGGCTGGCGCGCAGCGTCGAACCGGTGACCGTCAGGCGCTTCATCATGACGTGGCGCCAATCCGCGGTGACCTTGCTGCCTTGCAGGAAGGCAATGATGACCATGCGACCTTCGAGCGCCAGGCATTTCAGGTTCTTTTCGATGTAGTCGCCACCGACCATGTCGAGGACGACATTGACGCCGCGCTTGGCTGTCAGCGTGGCGATCTCCGCGACAAAATCCTGCTCGCGATAGTTGATGACGTGGTCCGCACCGATGCCGCGACAGAACGCGGCCTTGTCTGCGCTGCCCACCGTGGTGAAGGTGGTGGCGCCAAACACCTTCGCGAGCTGTATCGCGGTCAGGCCGATGCCGCTGGTGCCGCCGTGGATCAGAATTGACTCTCCGGAGCGCAAATGCACGCGGTCGAAAACGTTGTTCCAGACGGTGAAGTAGTTCTCGGGCAGGCTCGCCGCCTCGACGGCGGACAAGCCGCGCGGCCACGGCAGGCAGCACGTCGCGGGCGTGGTGCAGTACTCCGCATAACCACCGCCGGGCGTAAGCGCGCAGACGCTGTCACCAATGTGCCACGTCGACACGCCCTCGCCGAGCGCAACCACTTTGCCCGCGACTTCGAGGCCAATGATCGGCGAGGCGTCAGGCGGCGGTGGATAGAGTCCGGCGCGCTGAATACAATCGGGCCGGTTGACGCCGGCGTAGGCGACCTCGATCAACACTTCGCCCGCTTTCGGCGCCGGGGCCGCGGTTTCGGCCAGCGCAAGGACTTCGGGCGGACCGGGCTCGCGCGCAGCGATGTAGCGCATGGTTCCAGGGACTGACATCGGTGATATTCCTGCGGGTGGTGGAGCGATGCATTGTAAGGGATACGCTACACTTCTGTGACGGTTGAGGAAACTCGGCGCAACCGAACCTGCCGCCCGCCATGCATCAATCTGCGTCACACAACCTGGCCACGCTGCTTCTGAGAAGCGCGCGTCGTTTTCCTGCGCTGCCTGCACTCGCGGTCGGTCATGACGTGCGCAATACCTACGCAACATTGGCGGCGCGAGTGATGCGACTGGCGACCACCATGCGCGCGCAGGGCCTGGTTTCCGGCGATCGCGTGGCCATCGTTGCGAGGAACTCCGCCGAATACATCGAGACGATGTTCGCCTGCTGGCACGCGGGCGTTTGCGTGGTGCCGGTCAACAGCAAACTGCACGCTGACGAGCTGGTCTACGTGCTGCAGCACTGTGGCGCACGCTGGGTATTTGTCGACGCCGCCTGGCATGCGGCACTGTCGCGGGCCGCCGCCGAAATGCCCAGGCTGGAGCGCGTGGTCGAACTTGGCAATGTGGACTACGAGCGCTTGTTTGCGGTCGCACCAAACGGCGATCCGGCCGCCTTGGCCGCGAACGATCCCGCGTGGCTGTTCTACACCAGCGGCACCACCGGAAGGCCAAAAGGCGTGGTGCTTTCGCATGGCAACCTCGTGGCAATGAGCCTGTGCTTTCTCGCCGACGTCGAGGTGATCGAGCCAGGAGATGCGATCCTCCATCCGGCGCCGCTGTCGCACGGGTCCGGCCTATACGTGTTGCCCCACGTCCTCACCGGAGCCGTGAACGTCGTGCCCGAATCCGGCGGCTTCGACCCCGCCGAAATGGCATCGCTGCTTGGACGATGGGACCGGGCGTGCTTTTTTGCGGCGCCAACCATGGTCAAGCGTCTCGTTGCGCACCCCGCGTTGGAAAACGCACGGCTCGACCACCTGAAGAGCATCGTCTGTGGCGGTGCACCGATGTACATCGAGGATTGCAAGGCCGCGCTGGCGGCGCTCGGTCCGAAGCTTGCGCAGATATACGGCCAGGGCGAATCGCCGATGACGATCACCGCGATGTCGCGCGCCGTGCTTGCCGGCGCGGCAGCGCGCGGTGACGACGCGCGGCTCGGGTCGGTAGGAGTGGCGCAGACGGGCATCGAACTTCGCATTGCGGGTGACGACGATGTCGCACTTGCAGTTGGCGAAATCGGCGAAGTGCTGGTGCGCGGTCCGACTGTCATGCAGGGATATTGGCTGAACCCGGAGGCAAGTGCGGCGACATTGGCCCATGGCTGGCTGCACACCGGTGACGTTGGCAGCCTCGATGCCGACGGGTTCCTCACTCTCAAGGACCGCTCAAAGGATCTCATCATCAGCGGCGGATCGAATATCTATCCGCGCGAGGTCGAGGAGGTGCTCCAGCGCCATGCAGCGGTCAGCGAGGTGGCCGTCGTCGGCCGTCGCCATGCTGATTGGGGCGAAGAGGTCGTCGCCTGCGTGGTCGCGCACAGCGGTGTGGATCCGGCATCGCTGGAGCGCGAGCTCGATGCGCTGTGCCTCGAACACATTGCGCGCTTCAAGCGCCCGAAGGCATACGTATTCTTTGCGGAGCTGCCGAAGAACAATACGGGCAAGGTGCTCAAGACTGCGCTGCGCGAAGCGCTTGCGCCAATCCGGTCCGAATGAATTCGGACCTACATACGCCATCTTGTAGGCGCGAATTCATTCGCGCGCGGTGGCCGAGACAATGTAGGAGCGCATTCATCCGCACTACGGCTTCTTCGCGCAATCGCACGCCTCGTTGCCCTTGTCGAACACGATGCGCCAGGTCGCGGGTGCTTCGAGCCGCCAGATCGACGTGAAGGTGGCGATCAACTTGCCGTCGGGATCGCGCACCGGGCCCGTGCTCAGGGCCAGGTTGCCGGAGTCGAGCACCTCGACCCGCTCCGGCTCCCACGAGAACGGCGCCTGCGGCTTTTCGTAGAAGCGCTTCCACCATTCGGCCACGGCCTGCTTGCCGCGCCGCGGTTCCGGGCCGGAGAAGAACACCGCGTCGGACGCGAGGAAGGACGTGAAGGCCGCGTAATCGCGATCGGCCATCGTCTTCGCAAAGGCACGCTCGGCGGCGAAGACCTGCGCCCTAGCGTCATCCAGATTGGCGCGCGGCGACGTCGCGCACGCGCTCAATCCGGCGCAGGCGACGACAAACACAATGACAAGCAGCGTGCGCAAGAGTGGCTCCTCGACGATTGGGGAACGAGGCCTGTTGTCCGCGCATCATCCGCCGGCCGTGCGGTATGATCAAGTTCCACGGGCGCCAGCGCGACACGCGCCAATGTGACGCGGCGCCCGGCCCAGGTTGTGAAGGAGGAAATGTCATGCCAAGTCCAGGCAAACGACTGCGCGCACTGATCGAGGCGCCGGACATTCTGGTGCTCCCCGGCGTGTTCGACGGATTCAGCACGCGGTTGGTCAGCAAGCACGGCTACGTGGCTGCGTTCATCACCGGCAGCGGCGTAAGCGAAACGCGATTGGGCCAACCGGACGTGGGTCTCATGGGACTCGACGAAAACGTCGCGGCAGCGCGCGCGATCGCCGCATGCTCAGACTTGCTGCTGCTCGCCGATGCCGACACCGGGTACGGTAACGCGCTCAACGCGTATTACACGGTGCGTGCATTCGAGCGCGCCGGCGTCGCGGGCCTGATGCTCGAGGATCAGGTCTGGCCGAAACGCTGCGGCCACATGCGCGGCAAGGAAGTGATTTCCGCCGAAGAAATGGTGCAGAAAATCCGGGCTGCCTCCGAAGCGCGCGTCGATCCGGATTTCGTGATCAAGTCACGTACCGACGTCCTGGCCACGCACGGCGTGGCCGAGGCGATCCGACGGCTCAATCTCTATGCCGAGGCGGGTGCGGACCTGCTCTTCGCCGACGCGGCGATGTCGGCCGAGGACATCGGCACCATTGCCGCCAACGTGAGCAAACCGCTGTCGGTGAACATGGGCTTCGGCATTCGCCAGCGCTCGACGACGCCATTGCTGTCCGCTGCGCAGTTGCAGGACCTGGGCGTTGCCGTAGTGATTTACCCGCGCCTGTTGACTGCGTGTGCGGTCATGGGCATGCAGCATGGCCTGGAACTGCTGCAGCAATCGATTACAAGTGGCAAGGTCGTGGACCGCCCGGACGCGCTGGTATCGTTCGAGGTGCTGCACGACATTCTCGGCATGCACGAGATCGAGGCGATGGAGCAGCGCTACCTTACCCCGGATCAACTCACTGCAAAGTACGGTGCCGGCAAGGCGGCGCAGGTCGTGCCGGAGATGCAACCAGCCAAGACGAAGGCAGCCTGAGGCCATGGCTGAACTGCGTGGCGTCGATAGTCACGCGCACGTGATGCGCCGTGATGCGCCACTGGCGGCGCAGCGGCACTCGGCACCGAAGCGCGACGTGACGGTGGAGGAGTATCTGGCGGTCCTCGACTGCCACAGCGTGGCCTATGGCGTGCTCACGGCGCCGAGCTTTTACGGCACGGACAATAGTCTGCTGCTTGCGGCGCTGGACGCAGCGCGCGGGCGGTTGCGCGGCACCGCCATCGTCGCACCGGACATCGCACGCGAGACGCTCGAAGCAATGGGCGCACGAGGGATGGTCGGCGTGCGCCTGAACTGGATTCGCCGCGACAGCATTCCCGACGTCGTGTCACCCGAATACCAGCGCTTGTTCGCGCTGCTGGCGGCGTTGGACTGGCATGTGGAGATTTTTCTCGAAGGTCCCAAGCTCGCGTTGGTGTTGCCCAAGGTCCGTGCGAGCGGTGTACGGGTGGTCGTCGATCATTTCGCGCACCCTGATCCCGGGCAGGGCGTGGCGTGCGCTGGATTTCAGCAGGCACTCGTTGGTATTCGCGCCGGCGACACCTGGGTGAAACTATCGGCCCCGTATCGACTCGGTGGTGTCGATGCGCAGCGTTATGTCGATGCGCTGCTCGACGCCGGTGGCCCGCAACAGTTGGTGTGGGCGAGCGACTGGCCCTTCGTGTCGCACGAAGACACCATTACCTACGAGCGTTGTCTGGCGTGGCTGAGCGAATGGATTCCCGATGCGGCCACGCGCAACACGGTGTTCGCTGAAACACCGGCTTCGCTGTTCGGATTTTCCCGATCGAAAGCAATCGCACAGGAGATATCACGATGAACTTTAAACGAGCCCTTGCGGCTGGTGCGTTGGCGCTGGTCGTTGCCGCTGTGGGCGACGTCCGCGCAGAACCCATCAAAGTGATCGTGCCGACGGCGCCTGGAGGCGGGACCGACGGCTTCTTTCGCGTCGTCGTGAAGGAAGCGGCGCCGTATTTCAGCGATCCGATCGTCGTGGTGAATGTCCCGGGGGCCGGGGGCACGATTGGCGTGGCGCAGATGGTCAATGCACCGCCCGACGGCCACACGCTCGCCGCGGTGTGGCTGGGCCCCGTGACCGTGAGCCCGCACACGATGAAGGTGCCGTACACGCCCAACGACTACATCCCGGTCGTGCAGCTTTCCAGCGCCCCGTATGTGATCTGCGTGCAGAACGACTTCCCGGCGAACGACGGCAAGGGACTGATCGAAGCGTTCCGCAAGAGCCCGGACAAGTACACCTACGGTACCGACGGTGCCGGTGGACCCGGCCAGCTTGCCACCGCCCGCATCCTGCGCGCGACGAACGTCACCGCCCGCGACGTGCCGTTCAAGGGCGCGGGCGAAACGCTGACGGCGTTCCTCGGTGGACACATCGACGTCTACGTCGGCTCGATCCCGCCCATCCTGCAACACATGAAAAGCGGCAAGGCCAAATGCCTGCTGGTCACATCCGCCGAACGTGTCGCGGCGCTGCCGAACGTATCGAGCCTGCGCGATCTGGGCATCCCGGGCGAGGAGACGATACTCTGGCGCGCGATACTCGCGCCGAAGGGCACGTCTCCAGAAAATGTCGCGAAGATCGAGAGCGGTTTCGAGAAGGCGGCCAACAGCCCCGCGTCGCGCAAGTTTCTGGAGGACGCCGGTGAAGAGGTGCTCATCAAGAAAGGCCCGGCATTGCGCGAGAGCATCAATCAGGAATACGACGCCCTCGGCAAGGTGGCGAAATCGCTGAACCTGTCGCCACAGTAGCAAAATGACATCACACGCATGACAGAGGATCGATATGACCAGGCGAAAGGGTTTGGAACGCCGTTCATTCATGTTGATCGGTGTCGCGTGGCTAACTGCGACCTCAATGGCGGGACGAGCACAACCGCCTGGCCAGCCCCCGCGCATTGGGTTCCTCAATAATCTGAATCCTAGCCTCGCATCGGCCAACACCGAGGCGTTCCTGCAGGGTCTGCGGGAGCTTGGATGGATCGACGGAAAAAACTTTACGATCGAATATCGATGGGCCGATGGTGATATGGCGCGACATCCTGCGCTCGTCGCAGAACTTGTGAAGCTGCCGGTAGCAATAATCGTAACCGCCGGCACGCCGGCGGTGCAGGCTGCGCGACTGGCAACCAAAACCATCCCGATCGTGGTAGCCATCATGCCGGATCCGGTTGCCTTGGGCTTTGCTGCGAGCCTTTCCCGACCGGGCGGAAATGTCACAGGAGTTGCGAATCTGTTCGAGGAGTTGACCGTAAAGCAACTCCAGATCTTTCGCGAAGTAATGCCCAAGGCAAAACGCATCGCCCTGCTCTCCGATCGGAGCATGGGGGATAGCATCCAAATGGCCACCGTGGCTGCAGCCGAAAAACTCGGCCTCCTCTCGCGAGTTGTTTACGCCGAGAGCGCAGGTGATCTGGATGTCGCCATCAGGACCGCGAAGAGCGAGCATGTCGACGGTGTTCTCGTGCTTCCGTCCCCCGCCTTCAATCGTTACCGGGCCAGGATCGCCATGTTGGCCACAAAGGAAGGTTTGCCTACATTCAGCGAGTCCAGCGAGTACGTCAGGGATGGCGGCTTGCTATCTTACGGCCCCAACTTTCCGCAGATGTACTACAGGGCGGCTTCCTTTGTAGATCGGATCCTGAAAGGCGAGAAACCAGGTACTCTGCCGATAGAGCGGCCCACCAGGTTCGAGCTCGCCGTAAATTTGAAAACGGCGAAGATTCTCGGAATCGTTGTTCCGCAGGCGCTCCTGCTGCGCGCCGACGAGGTGATTCAGTAAAGTTGCAGCGATGTCCGCTTCTGGTCGATGTCGGCGAACAAACACTACCCAAGAGCTTCGAAGCGCTCGCTGAGCGCATGTTTCGAGCCGCCGCGATCCGGCACTTTGAGCGCGAAAGCGAAAGCCGTGTGTTCATGCTCGAATGGATTGCACCACCATGTACGCGCCGAGCACCAGCAATCCGATCAGGAACCAGCGGCGAAAGACTTCCGGCTGCAATCGGCCGCGGATATGTTGCCCGAGATACATTCCCGCGAGTGCGGGTACGACAGCCAGTACCGAGATCCACGCAGTCTTCGCCTGAAATTGCCCGTGCACTGCGAGCGCGACAGCCAGCGCAACAGTGGACACCGTGAAGGAGATCCCCAGCACCTGGATGAGATCTTCCTTTTCGAGGCCCAGTGAATTGAAATAGGGAACCGCGGGAATCGCGAAGACGCCCGTCGCGCCCGTGAGCATTCCCGTGACGAGCCCCATGATCGGCGACAGCCAGGGTTCGAGTTGTCGGCGCACGTGAAAATGCGGCGCGAACAGTCCGATAAGCGCATAGAGCGCCAGCACCGCACCGAGCGCCCCCGTGGCGAGATGCGTCGACGAACCGGTAAGCAGCCCGATGCCGATGAATGCGCCGACGCACACCATCGCCATCATCGACGCGAAGCGCCTCGACAGCACGCGCAGATCCGGACCGGCGACCATCTGCCAGAGATTGGTGACGAGTGACGGCACGACCAGCAGCGTTGCAGCTTGCAGCGGCGCCATCACCGCGCCGAGCAAGCCCATCGCCACGATCGGCAGGCCCATGCCGACGACGCCCTTGACGCACCCTGCGAGCAGGAACGTTGCCGTGACGACGACGATGACGTATGCGGTGGGCTCCATGCAGCAGTGCGCTTCGTCACCTTGATGGCGTCACCGAGCGACCGGGGGCCTTGCCCCCTGCCGCCCTGCCTTGCGGACGTCGAAGCTTCAGCTGACCTCTTTGACGGGTGGAATCTTCCAACTCCCATCGAGAATGGATGGCGGCTTTTCCTTGGGCCAGTACAGCCGCAACATCAGGATGAACTTGTCCTTCGGCGCTGGCAACCAATTCTCTTCCTTGTCCTTGCCGGGCGATTCGTTCTGGATATACAGATCGACCGAACCGTCGGCGTTGACCTTCAACTTGTTGCGCTGGCTGACCGTGTAGCGGTTGATCGGATTCGGCACGAAGAAATAGTCGCCGTCGTACATCGTCAATGACCAGAAGCCATTGACTGGGGGCAACTCACCCTTGGTGAAATGCATGACGTACTTCTTGTCGCCGCTGTACGTCTTGACGATGTCCGGGCCCGTGGACGTCGGATACACCGCATCCTCCGGGCGGTTCGCGCCGAGGCCGATTGCGGTAACGAGTGCGCGTTGACGGTAGTTCGTCCCATAGATTCCTGTCTTGGTCGAGAACGCCCAGCCATCGATGAGCTTGAAGTCGCCGGCGAGGATGCCTTCCTTCAGCCACACCATGATCTTGTCCTGCGCCGGCTTGGGCACGGCGGCGAGTCCCTTCGCGACGGCAGGATCGAGCTTTGACGCATCGAAATCCTGCCCCGGGACGATCCCGATCTTCGCGAGCTTCGCCACCATTGGTGCGTCCTCGGCAGTCGGTGGATTGGTCTTCAGCAGCTGCGCGAACAACTTGAAGTAGGACGCCGCGTCCATGGCGTTGACCTGGTCGCGGATCGACTTCTTCATGTCGACGCCGGCATCGACGACGCCGGGCGGTGCCGTGTAGGGCTTGCCATACGACGACAGCGGCACTGCCGTCATCTGGTCCTGCAATGCGTGCACCGCCTTGTAATCTTCGGGCGTGCCGGTGCAATAGATGCGACCCAGCAACCAGACGATGCTGGTGGCTGACTTGTATTCCGTCACGCCTGCCGGGAGTGTCCCCGTCCAACCCGGCCCGGTGATCGCGAACTTCTGCGCGGCGGTGCCGGTGGTGCGCTTACCGGGATCGGCGAAGACGGTCGTCCATCCATCCAGCATCGGCAACAGGAAGAATCGGCCTTTCATGTCGGGCGCGCTGACGATCCAAGGTTCCTTGGACACGTCCAGCCACAAGACGGTGTACAGCGTGTCGGCGTTCGGCGCGGTTACTGTGTGGTCGTCAACAGCGGGATACCCGCGCAGCTTGGCGAACTGAAACATCGGCGCCTTGCTGCCTTCGGGCGCAACGACGTTGGTGGACACGCGCCGCGTCAACTCCATGGTCACCAGCGGATAGGCGTAGACGTAGGCTTCGACGCCCGTCTCCTGCGCTTCCTTTTCCTTCACCAGTGCTTCGGCAGCCTTGGCTTCGGCGACAATCTTTTCTTTGGCGTCGGCCGCTGCCTTTTCCACGGCAGGGTCGATTTTCTGGCCGCAGCCGACCAGCGCGGCCGCGATGACCACCAAACCAAACGCCCAGCGAAATGAATTCACGTCCACAAATTTCTCCATTGATCGATAGGGATGTCCCACTGCGACGGCTGCAACCATGCTTCGGTCGCCGGTTCGTCAGCAATGGAATATGAAAGTTTCACCCGATCAGGAGCATCGGGTCAAGATTGACAATCGCGCGATGCTGGCTGCTGCGAGCGATGCTACGCGCAGTTGGTGCGCACGCGGTGGAGGTTTTCCGCAGGTGCTACGCACCCGGAGTGAAGGCACGCAACTCGATCACGGCGTGTTGCGTCCAGACCGAGGCCGGGTCGGGACCGCCTACTTCGACATAGCCCGCATCGCGATTCGCGCGAACGAATGCACGCACCTCAGGCGCATACCAGACGCGTTGGTCGCAGGTGGTTGGCCAGCGCCAGAATTCGCCATCGTCCAGGCGCATGATCACGCGCAGCTGGATGGCGTCGAACGTGCCTGCCGGTGTGACGATCTTTTCCCAGCCGCCGACTGCGACATAGCGGTTGATCGCACCTTCACGATGGGTGGCGTCATTGACGTTGTCCACCCACTGATTCCACACGCGACCGGGCGCCATCGGAAAGTTGTAACGCTGCAACGGCTGCGCGAATCGGCGCGTCTCGCTATCGTAGATCGCGCCGGTGTTCACCAACCCGGGTGCGGACCACACCTCGGTGCGCACAGTGTCGATCGTGTCGCCTCGTTGTGTAACCCGCACGGTGATGTTGCCGGCGCCCACGCTGACGACTTCGTGCGTTTCTACCCACGTCGCTGGCGCACGGAAACCGTCGCTGGCCTGATAAACCCAGCGGTCGCCGACGCGGTACGTTGGCGCGGGCGCGGAGGGTCCACTCTCCGACTGCAGCATTGCGCAGCCGACGAGAGATGGGACTAACATCAGCGACAGGCAGCGGAAAATGGTGGACATCACTACTCCAGAAACCAATGTGATCTCATGATGCGGATTTCCGCGACCAACGATTTCTGATTGATCACTGAATCACTTCGTCCGCGCGCAGCAGCAGCGATTGCGGGATGGTGAGGCCAAGCGCCTTGGCCGTCTTGAGATTGATGACGAGTTCGAGTTTCGTCGGCTGTTCCACGGGCAGGTCGCCCGGTTTCGCCCCTTTGAGAATCTTGTCGACATAACTTGCTGCACGCCGCAACTGATCGGCGAGGCTCGGTCCATAGCTCATCAGGGCACCAGCATCTACATATTCCCGGTTGTCGGATACTGTCAACAGCCGATTCTTGACCGCCAGTTCTGCGATCTGGCGGCGTTGTTCGAGGAAGACGCCGTCGCGCACCACGATGACGGCGCCGGCCTTTCCCTGAGAGATTGCGGAGAATGCACTCTCGATGTCCGGTGCAGTCCGCACCTCCACCGGCAGTATCGTCAGGCTCATGCTCTGCGCTGCGGATTGGACGCCTTTTACTAATATGGGCTGGGACGTGTTGGCGGGATTCACCAGAACAGCCACACGGGAGAGGCTTGGCGCCACGCTGCGCAGCATCTCGAGAAGCTTCGGGCTGGTGTCAGTCCTCAAGGTCGAAAGCCCGGTGATATTGCCTCCGGGGTGTGCCAGGCTCTTTACGAATCCGTTGCCGATCGGGTCGGCGCTGGCACCCATGACGATGGGTATCGTGTCGGTTGCTCTCTGCGCTGCGCCGGTGGCGACTGTCCCCGCGGTCACGATGACATCCACTTTCAGACGCACCAAGTCGTTCACCAATGCAGCAAGGCGCTCGGTCTTTCCGTCGGCCGACCGGGATTCGATCAGGAGATTCTTGCCCTCTATGTAACCAAGATCACTCATCCCCCGCGCGAATGCAGCCTGCATGTCGGGTTCCTGACGCACGCTCAGAAAACCGATACGCCAGACCTTGGCCTGCTGCTGACTCAAAGCGCCGGGCGGAGCGGCCAATGCGAGCGCGCCCGCTCCAAACGCAACGAGAAATTCTCGGCGACTATTCATTGCACCCCCTTGGTCGGGCATTATGCGTGCTTACGGCAAGGGCCACATGCCGGTCCGTCTTTCGACGGCCTCAGAGCGACCCAATTTTGCAGGCGGTCATTGCACAAATCAGACCTTCGACAAACCAGGTTACGCAGCGATGATGCGGATTTCCGCGATCAACTTTTGCTGATTGATCACTGAATCACTTCGTCCGCGCGCAGCAGCAGCGACTGCGGGACCGTGAGGCCAAGTGCCTTGGCCGTCTTCAGATTGATGACGAGCTCGAGTTTCGTCGGTTGTTCCACGGGCAGGTCGCCCGGTTTGGCGCCTTTGAGAATCTTGTCGACATAACTTGCTGCACGCCGCAACTGATCGGCAAGGCTCGGTCCATAGCTCATCAGGGCGCCAGCATCCACATACTCCCGACCGTCGGAAGTCGTCAGCAGGCGATGCTTCGCCGCCAGTTCGGCAATCTGGCGGCGCTGGTCAATGAAGACGCCGTCGCGCAACACTATGACGGCACCGGCCTTTGCTTGAGAGATTGCGAAGAATGCCTTCTCGATGTCCGTTGCAGTCCGTGCCTCTACCGGCAGTATCGTCAGGCTCATGCTTTGCGCCGAGGATTGAAGGCCGTTTACGTACAAGAGCTGGGACCAGCCGCTTGGATTCACCAGAACAGCCACACGGGAAAGGGTTGGCGCCACGCTGCGCAGCATCTCGAGAAGTTTTGGACTGGTGTCGGTCCTCAAGTCCGAAAGTCCGGTGATATTGCCTCCGGGGTGTGCCAGGCTCTTTACGAATCCGTAGCCGACCGGGTCGGCCGAGTTACCCATGACGATGGGTATCGTGTCGGTAGCTTTCTGCGCGACGCCGGTGGCGACTCTCCCCGCGGTCACGATGACATCCACTTTCAGTCGCGCCAAGTCGTCCGCCAAGGCAGGAAGGCGCTCGATTTTCCCCTCGGCAGACCGGGACTCGATCAGGAGATTCTTGCCCTCGACGTAACCGAGATCGCGCATACCCTGCGCGAATGCAGCCTGCATGTCGGGTTCCTGACGCACGCTCAGAAAGCCGATGCGCCAAAGCTTGCCCCGCGACTGACTGAAAGCGCCGGGCGGCGCCGCTATTGCGAGCGCTCCCACTCCAAGCGTAACGAGAAGTTTTCGGCGACTATTCATTGACTCTCTCCTTGGTGGACATTACGCCCGCTTACGGCAAGGGCCACAGCCGGTCCGTCTTTCGACAGCCTCGGAACAACCCAATTCGGACGGCGGGTTTTCCACAAATCGCACCTTCGACAACCCAGGTTACGCAGCGACGATGCGGATTTCCGCAGACGCCGCGAACGACTCGTAACTTTTGTTCACTGAATCACTTCGTCCGCGCGCAGCAGCAGCGATTGCGGGATCGTCAGGCCGAGCGCCTGGGCGGTCTTGCGATTGAGCACGAACTCGAATTTGGTGGACTGAATCACCGGAATATCGGCCGGCTTGGCGCCCTTGAGTATTGAACCGACGTACACGCCGGCCTGGCGATAAGCGTCGGTGATACTCGTGCCGTAGCTGCTCAAGCCGCCAGCTGCCGCGTCTTCGCGGAAAGCGTAAATCGTGGGCATCTTATCGCGGGCCGCCAGAGCAATAATCTGATGACGCGCCTTGCCAGCAAGAAACGGATCCCCGGCTATGGCAAGTCCGCCGACACGCTGTGCGATGAGTGTGGCGAAGGCGGCGTCGACGTCTTTCTCGGTGCTGGCTTTTACGACAAGCAGTTTTCGCCCGAGCGCCTGAAGGGCAGCGCTCGCGTCTCTCGTTTCCATCTCGGCGTCCGGATTGGTCGGGTTCACGAGCATTCCAATTGTTGAAGCCCTTGGTACCAATTGAGCCAGCAACTCAACCCGCTTTGGTCCCAGCGTGTTGATCAGGAAGCTTACGCCTGTAACGTTGCCTTCCGGCCGGTTGAGGGTGACTACGACACCCGCCTTGACCGGGTCAGAGCCCATGACGAAGACGACCGGAATGGTGCTGGTTGCTGCCTTGGCCGCGAGCGCGGAAGGGAGCCCGCCTGTCGCGGCGAGTACGGAAACCCTGCGACTGACGAGATCAGCCGCAAGTTGCGGTAATCGATCGTACTGTCCATCCGCCCAGCGCTGCTCGATCGCTACGTTGCGGCCCTCGACAAAGCCGGCTTCGCTCAGCCCTTGGCGGAACCAGCGCAGTTGGTCTGCAAGTGAGACAGCCGAACCACTATTGAGAAATCCGATCACCGGCTGCTGCGCCCGCGCTCCGAGCGGCCACGCGAGGGCGCCACCTGCAACGCTGCCAATAAACATTCGCCGATCCATCAGTGACTCAACCCGCTCACGATAAGGAATCCAACCATAGCACGCCCCGAAACGGGAGCTGCAGTCTCACCAGCAAATGGCGGGGCAACGACAGCCTGCTAGTAGACAACTTCGACGTTCTGCGGCTCGAGCCACTCGCGCAATCCGCCGAGCAGATGATCGTCGAGATTGACGCGCCACGCGTCGCCGAGCTGAATGTCGCCGCCGGCGACGTCGTTGCGATAGTTGATCGTGACCGGACAGGTGCCGCTCTTGAAGGGTTCGATCAACTGCAGCAAGCGCTCCGCGGAACTGCCGCCGTTGCACGCAAGCTTGAGCGCGCGCGCCCACTTCTTGCGTGCGCCCGCCAGGTCGTAGATCGTCTCGGCGACGATGCGCAGGCCCGGCATCTGACCGTCCTCACCCATGCGCTGCATGATCTTGACCTCGGCGACGAGCAGCGTGTCATCGCGCAGCAGGTGTCGATGCGCGTCGAAGGTTTCATTGAACACGGCGATCTCGGCCTGGTCCTTGCCGTCGTCGAGCGTGATGAACGCCATCTTGCCGCGCCGCGATGTCTGCGTGCGCATGGCCGCGACGACGCCGGCAATGCGTACCGGCACGGTGGTCGGCTGCAGCGCGCCGAGTCGCTGCTGCACCAGTCGCGACAGCTCCGATGCGACGGCATTGTAAGGATGTCCCGAAAGATAGAAGCCCAGGCTCGCCTTTTCGTGGCCGAGTCGTTCGCCGTCGCTCCAATCACGCGCAATGGTGAGCGCCGGACCGCTTGCGGAACCCTGGTTCGAGTCTTCTCCGAACAGCGACACCTGCGTTGCCGCGCGCTCGGCGCGCTCCGCGTCGTCGATCGCAGGCCCTACGGAAGCGATCAGGCTCGCGCGCCGTGGTTCGATCGCGTCGAACGCGCCGGCGCGGATCAGCGCCTCGATCGCACGACGGTTGACCGCGCGCTTGTCCACGCGGCGACAGAACTCGAACAGGTCGCGAAACGGGCCGCCCGCTTCGCGCGCCGCGGCGATGGCCTCGATGGCGGCCTGCCCGGTGCCCTTGATGCCGCCCAATCCATAGCGGATGGTTTGCGCATCCACCGGCTCGAAGCGATAGTTCGACGCGTTGACGTCCGGCGGCAGCACGTTGAGGCCCATCGCCAGCGCGTTGTCGCGGAAGTGACGCACCTTGTCGGTGTCGTCCATGACCAGCGACAGGTTCGCGGCCATGAACGCGGCCGGGTGATGCGCCTTGAAATACGCGGTCTGATACGCGATCAGCGCGTAGGCTGCGGCATGCGACTTGTTGAAGCCGTAGCCCGCGAACTTTTCCATCAGGTCGAACAGCAGCGTTGCCTTCGACGAAGACAGGCCGCGTTCCACCGCACCCGAAGTGAAGCCCTGGCGGTGCTTCGCCATTTCATCGGGCAGCTTCTTTCCCATCGCGCGACGCAGCAGGTCGGCGCCGCCCAGCGTGTAGCCACCGATCTCCTGCGCGATCTGCATCACCTGCTCCTGATACACCATCACGCCGTACGTGGGAGACAGGATCGGCTCCAGCCGCGGATCGACATAATCGAAGCGTTCGCTGCCTTGCTTGCGGCGCACATAGTCCGGGATCAGCTCCATCGGTCCTGGCCGGAACAGCGCAACGAGCGCGATGATGTCTTCGAATTTCTTCGGTGGCGCCTGCTGCAGCAGATCGCGCATGCCGCGCGATTCAAACTGGAACACGCCGGTCGCGTCGGTCCTGAAGATCGCGTAGGCGGCGCGATCGTCGAGCGGAATGGTGTCCAGCGCGACGGTCGACGCCGGATCGAGTTTGCGCACGTAGCGCAGCGTCCAATCCAGGATCGTCAACGTCGTCAGGCCGAGGAAGTCGAACTTGACCAGGCCCACGAGTTCGACGTCGTCCTTGTCGAACTGCGACACCGGCGCATCGGCACCCGGCTGCGTGTACAGCGGGCAGAAATCGGTGAGCTTGCCCGGCGCGATCAGCACGCCGCCCGCGTGCATGCCGACATTGCGCGGCAGCCCTTCGAGTTGCTCGGCGAGCGCCAGCAACTCGCGCACCTCCTCCTCGGCCGCCTCGCGCTCGTTGATCAGCGGTTCGGCATCGCGCGCATGCACGGTGTTCGGCGCGGCTTCGCCGACACGGCGCCGGAGCAGCACCGTGCGCCCGGGCTGGAACGGGATCAGCTTGGCGATGCCGTCGCAGAAACTGTAGGGCAGATCGAGCACGCGTCCGACGTCGCGCACCACCGCGCGCGCCGCCATCGTGCCGAACGTCGCGATCTGCGATACGGACTCGACGCCGTACTTCTGCTTGACGTACTCGATGACCCGATCGCGACCGTCCTGGCAGAAGTCGATATCGAAGTCGGGCATCGACACCCGCTCGGGGTTGAGGAAGCGTTCGAACAGCAGCGTGTAGCGCAGCGGATCGAGGTCGGTGACGCCGAGACTGTACGCCACCAGCGAACCCGCGCCCGAACCGCGCCCGGGTCCGACCGGCACGCCGTTGCGTTTGGCCCAGTTGATGAAATCCGCGACGATGAGAAAGTAGCCGGGATAGCCCATCTGCACGATGGTCTTGACCTCGAACGCGAGTCGCGCGGCATATTCCGGGCGCTTGGCATCGCGCTCGCCTGCGTCGGGAAAGAGCGCGGCGAGACGACGCTCGAGTCCTGCCGTCGCTTCATCGTTCAAATGCTGCTCGATGGTCACGCCCGACGGCGTGGGAAAATCAGGCAGGTAGTTCTTGCCGAGCGGAATGGTGAGGTTGCAGCGCTGCGCGATCGCAATGCTGTTGGCCAGCGCCCCGGGCAGATCCTCGAAGCGCTGCGCCATCTCCTGTTGCGTGGTGAAGTATTGCTCCGGCGTGAACAGCTTCGGTCGGCGCGTGTCGGAAAGCACATGACCTTCGGCAATGCACACCCGCGCCTCGTGCGCGCGGAATTCCTCGCGCGTCACGAACTGCACCGGGTGGGTCGCGACGACCGGCAGGCTCAGGTCACCGGCGAGCTTGACCGTGGCCGCGCAGAGCGCGCGATCGTCGCCGTGACCCGCGCGCTGTACTTCGAGGTAGTAGCGGCCGGGGAACAACTTTTCCCACGCCTGCGCGGCATGGGCGGCAGCGGCGCCATCACCTTGGAGCAACGCCTGGCCGACGTCGCCGCCGGCAAAGCCCGACAGCGCGATCAGGCCGGTCGTACCTTCGGCGAACCATTCACGACGCATTTCGGGGCGGCCGCGATGCTGGTTGGTCCGGTACGCACGCGTGAGCCAGTCCGCGAGTTTGAGATAGCCTTCGCGCGATTGGCATAGCAGCAGCAGTCGATGCGGGACGTCGCGCTCCGAGTCATGGGTGACCCACACGTCGCAACCGACGATCGGTTTGATGCCGCGGGCCCGCGCAGCCTTGTAGAACTTGACCATGCCGAACACGTTCGACAGGTCGGTGAGCGCCAGCGCCGGCATGTTGTCGGCGGCGGCGGCGCCTACGGCGTCGTCGATGCGCACCATGCCGTCGACGATCGAATATTCGCTGTGCAGACGCAGATGCACGAACTGGGCAGTGCGGGCGGAGCCGGGTGCGCTCATAGGAAACCTTCGCGCTTCGCGCTTCGGTATTCGCTCTCGGGGCGGCCCATCGCGCTCATAGGTTACAATTTTACTCGTTTTGCACCGATCCTCTGGTTCATGCCGATCTCCCTGAACGGTCTCGTCCGAACGCTGGCGCCGCTGGCTTTGCTTGCTGCGTGCTCGACCCAGCCGGTCACGCCGCCGCCGCCCGAGGCAGCACCTGCGGCACCCGGGGCGCCTGCGCCGCCCGCGCCGCCACCCAAGCCGCAGACGCCGCCGACCACGAGCGCGAAGCCGCCGTCGAACGTCAACCTGCAGGGCTTTCCACTTCCTTATCGCCAAGGTTATGCCGACGGCTGCGCAAGCGTGGGCGCCACGGAGCAGAAAGACGCGGCCCGCTTCAAGAGCGACGGCCAATATCGCACCGGCTGGCAGGACGGCGTTTTCCTGTGCAAGAAGAAATGAAACCGTGAAGGCGTCGACGTCGCAATTCGTCGCCATACGCGGCCTGCGATACCACGTGCGAAGCTGGGGCGACGCGAGTGCGCCGAAGCTGTTCATGCTGCACGGCTGGATGGACGTGGGCGCCTCGTTCCAGTTCCTCGTCGACGCGCTGACGCGCGACTGGTACGTGGTGGCGCCGGATTGGCGCGGCTTCGGCTGGAGCGAGTGGTGCGCGAACGGCTATTGGTTCGCCGACTACCTGGCCGATCTCGATGTGCTGCTCGATCACTTCGCGGGCGATGAGCCGGTACGGTTGATTGGGCACAGTCTCGGCGGCAACGTGGTCATGCACTACGCGGGCGTGCGGCCGCAACGCGTCGCACGCGTGGTGTCGCTGGAAGGTTTCGGCATCCCGGCGGAAACGTCTGATCGCGCGCCGGCCAAGTTCGCGAAGTGGCTCGATGCGCTTGACCGCCCTTCGGCGTTCCGGCCGTATGCCGATCTGTCGGCAGTTGCCAATCAGCTGCAGAAGAACAATCCGCGCCTGCCACGCGACAAGGCGGAATTCCTGGCGGGGCACTGGGCGAAAGCGCAGCCCGACGGCAGTGCGCGCCTGGATTCGGATCCACGACATAAGCTTCCCACGCCGACGGTGTACCGTATGGAGGAGGTCGTGGCCATCTGGAAGCAGATCACTGCGCCGGTGTTGTGGGTGGCGGCGACGGAGTCGATCATTCCCAAATGGTTGGGCGGTCATCCCGAGGGCGAGGCGGGGACCGATGGCCTCGCCAGCATTCGCGCGCGCGCGGCGCAGGTACCACAGGCACAACTGGTCAGCATCGATGCGGCGGGCCATATGCTGCATCTGGATCAGCCCGAGGCGGTTGCCGCGGCGATCGAGCCGTTCCTCGCCGCGCAATGACGCGGCAGTTCGCGATCCACTCGCGGCGCGGCGCATATATCGCGCTCGCATTTCTGACGCTGATGTGGGGCTCGAACTGGATGGCCATGAAGTACGGCCTGCGCTATGCCCATCCGGCGGTGTACAACGTCGACCGCATTCTGGTCGCCGTCGCTTTCCTGTTCGCGGTGATGGTTTGGGAAGGGCGCCCGTTCTGGCCACGCTCGTGGATCGCCGTCGTCGTCACTGGTCTGTTCCAGACCACGATCAACTTTTCGGCGACGACGATGGCGCTCGCCGGAGGCGGCGCAGGACGCACCTCGGTGCTCGTGTTCACCATGCCGTTCTGGACGATGTTGATCGCCTGGCCGGTGCTGCACGAGCGCGTGCGCGGAACGCAATGGCTTGCGGTCGCGTTTGCACTGGTAGGCCTGGTGGTCGTCGTCGACCCGTGGCATCTGGAGGGCGAACTCGCGCCCAAGCTGTGGGCGACGCTTTCCGGGTTCGGCTGGGCGGCGGGCACCGTTGCCACCAAATACTTCCAGCGCCGCTACCGGCTCGACGTGGTCAACCTCATCGCGTGGCAGATGGTCACCGGCGTGCTGCCCTTGTTGCTGCTTCCGTTCGCATTCTCGCTGCCGTCTGCGCAGTGGAGTCCGACATACGTGGGTGCGGTGATCTATGCGGGCGCAATCGCGACGGGCATCGGATTTGTTCTGTGGACCGCCGTGCTCGGTGTGCTGCCCGCGGGTACCGCGTCGCTCAATATGTTCGCCATTCCTGTCATAGCGATCGTCTCGTCGATGCTGGTTTTCGGCGAGCGCATTACGGCGACCGAATGGTGCGGCATCGCGTCGATCGGCATCGGCCTGGTCATCCTGTCGGTGCGCGCATGGTGGGAAGGACGGCGCGGACAAGGCGAGTCGGTCCAGTCGCCCGCGATCGAAACCGGTTGATGCAGCGCGGTATACTTCGCGTCCCCAAGCTCGCATCGTGCTCACGTGTCCGCTGACGACCTCTCCAAACTACGCATCGACCGTACGCTCGCGCCGGTCCAGACACGTCGCCGACGCAGGTGGTGGTGGCTCGCGGCACTGGCGATGCTCGGTGCGGGCGCAGCGGCCTGGTTCGCGTTCATCCCGCGTGCAACAGCCGTATTGACTACGCCGATCGTCACCACGTTTCCGTCGCAGCAGTTCGTCGTGCTCAATTCGAGTGGATATGTCGTTGCCCAGCGCAAAGCGGCGATCGCCTCGAAGGCATCGGGCCGGCTGGACTGGCTCGGTGTGGCGGAGGGTTCGCGCGTCAAGGCGGGCGACATCATCGCGCGGCTCGACGCGCGCGATCTCACCGCGCAACTCGAAAGTGCTACCGCCAGCATCAAGGTCGCCCGTGCGGCGATCGAGCAGGCGGAGGCCGAAAATCGCGATGCCGCCGCATCGCTGAGCCGCACGGAGGATTTGCTCAAGCAGAAATTCGTGTCGCAATCCGCGCTGGACACGGCCAAGGCGAGGGCCGACCGCGCGGCCGCGGGCGTCGCGAGTGCCAAGGCGAGCGTCGCTGTCGCCGAAGCGAATGCGCGCAATGCGCAGGTCGCGGTCGACTACACGCATATCCGTGCGCCGTTCGACGGCATCATCCTGTCGAAAAGCGCGAACGTCGGCGACATGGTCACGCCGTTTTCGTCGGCCGCCGATTCCAAGGGTGCGGTGGTGACCATGGCCGACATGAGCACGCTCGAGGTCGAGGCGGACGTGTCCGAATCCAGCCTGTCGAAGGTCAGCGTCGGCCAGCCGAGCGAGATCACGCTCGACGCGCTGCCGGACGTGCGCTTTCGCGGCACGGTTTCGCGCATCGTGCCCACGGTCGATCGCGCGAAGGCGACGGTGATGACCAAGGTGCGCTTCGAGGCGATCGATCCGCGGGTGTTACCCGAGATGAGCGCCAAGGTTTCTTTCTTGTCGCAACCGGTGACAGCGGAGCAGCAAAAGCCGATGACCGCCGTGAACGCGGACGCGCTTGCGTCGCGCGACGGCAAGACAGTGGTCGTCGTCGTCCGCGACAACAAGGCCGCGGTCGTCGCGGTAACGCCGGGCAACAAGATCGGCGATCTGACGGCCATCACCGGCGACGTCAAGACGGGCGAAAAAGCGGTGCTGAAGCCCGCGGCCGATCTGCGGGACGGCATGCTGGTCAAGCTGTCCGCGAAATGAAGGCGGAGTTGGCTACGCCGAACCGCGAAGCGGAACCGTCGTCTGCAACTGCGCGTCCCGGCGCCGCGCCAGGCATGGTGCTGGTGGAAATTCGCAAGCTGTCCAAGTATTACCAGCGTGGCGGGCAGATCATCCCAGTCCTGGTCGACATCGATCTCGACGTGCGGCTTGGCGATTTCGTGGCGCTGATGGGTCCCTCCGGTTCAGGCAAGAGCACGCTCCTGAACCTGATCGCCGGCATCGACAAGCCGTCCGGCGGGACGATCAAGGTAGGTGGGGTGGATATCGCGCGCCTGTCGGAAGGTGACCTTGCGCGCTGGCGCGCGACGCACGTCGGCTTCATCTTCCAGTTCTACAATCTGATGCCGGTGCTGACGGCATTCGAGAACGTCGAGTTGCCGCTGCTGCTGGCGTCGTTGTCCCGACGGGAAAGACGCGAGCGCGTCGACATCGTATTGTCGCTGGTGGGGCTCACAGATCGGTCCGACCACTATCCGAATGAGCTATCCGGCGGTCAGCAGCAACGTGTGGCGATTGCCCGGGCGCTCATCACTGATCCGACGCTTATTGTCGCGGACGAACCGACAGGCGATCTCGATCGCACCACCGGCGAGGAAATTCTCGGCCTGCTGGATCGTCTCAACCGCGAACTGGGCAAGACCGTGCTGATGGTGACGCACGACCCCAAGGCTGCGGAGAAGGCGCGCCGCGTAGTACACCTCGAAAAAGGCGTGCTCGTCGATTAACGGGTCGTTGAATCCGTTCATGGTTCGACAGGCTCACCACGAACGGATACGACAGTGCCCAATCGTTCTGTTCGTTCCCGTTCGTCCTGAGCTTGTCGAAGGACGAGCGGCGCGCGCTGACTACGATTGCCTGTGCATCATCCGAACCGGACTTTCATCGGTGAATGCGGGACCGTCAGCAGTTCCTTTTCCAGCGCGTTGTCCATCGCGACTTCCGCCGGTTCCGGCGCGCCGATCTGCAGATCGCGTTCGGCGGCGGCGATAGCCTTGAGTATCGAGTCGCTGCCCATGTCCAGCGGAGAGTCTCCGGCTGCGGCTTTCCACGCCTCCTTGACCGTACGCTCGTCGATCATGTCGGCCTGGATGTCCTGCAATAGCGTGTCGAGTTCACTGACTTCGGCCGATGCTTCCGGGATGGGAGGCAATTTTGCCTTCACGCGACGCGGCGTCTGATCGGGCGCGGTCAGCTCGCCGAAGCTTGCGAACGTTGCTTGCGTTGCGCCGGCCTGGGTATCGCCCTTGAGCGACATGCGGGATTGCGGATCCAGCCACGAGGTGCGGACCGCATGCCGCCGGTGCGCGGCAAAGGCCACGAGCACCAGGGCGATCGAGCCGAATACTGCGGCGGCGTACGGCCAGACCTGATTCCAGATGCTTACCGGTGCGGGCTTCGGCTGAATGCGCCAGGTCGGTTGTGTCAACGGCAGCGATTGCGGCGACGTCGTTTGTAGCGCAGTACTGCGCACTGGCAAGTTGGCTGCGCCGGCTTCGGAAATGAAACCGCCTACCCCTGTGCTGTTCGATACCGCGACCAATTCGCGCGGCACGGCGGGCGCCACCGAGGCAACGGGAGCGGCCGGCTTGGTTTCAGTGGCGATCTTCTCTGGCGCCTTGGGGTGCGCTTCGGCAACGGTCGGTCCAGTGGCAATCGGCGTGCCCCACGTGGTCCGTGGGAGCGCCGCGGCAACGGTCGTGTTCTGACGCGCCGCCGCTGGTACTGCGGTGTTCTGGCGTGAGACGCGGGCCCACGGCGGGTCCTCGATGTCCGCGGCGGCCAGCATCGTTGGCACTTCGCTGTTCGGCGGGTCGAGCAGCAATACGTAGTCGCGGCGCGTGGTGCTGCCGCAGCCTGCCTGGACCGACAGGCGCAGCACGGGCTCGCTGACCGACGCCGGCGTAGTGATCAGCAGTCGCGGGATGGTCGTTCCCTGTTCAAGACTGACTCTTCCCGTCACTATTTGCGGCATACCCGGGCCACTGTTGTCAGCGACGAGCTTGACGCAGGCAAGGTTCAGCGCCTCCCCAGTGCTGAGAACTACCGGGATCGTGACGCGCAGCGGCTGGCCAAGTGAAGACAGCGAGGCGATATCCCCGAGCGTCATCCCGTGCACGGGCGCGGGAGCGAACAATGCGCCCGCGACGAGCGCAAGCGCAAACGGCAAAGCATGGCGGTTCAGATCCACAGTGCGCACGGCTGCACCTCAATCGGTGGGTTCGTCGGTGTCGGCAGCGAGGATTTCTACGGGTCCCGGTGCCGGCGCTCACCTCGGTTCAGCAAGTTCCATGCCGCCCTCGGCAAAACCGTTCGCGCCGGGCTCGCTGGATGGGTTAAGCTCCCCCTTCCGCCTGCTCCTTCCTGCTGCTGCGTCGTGTATTTCGCCCGACTCGTCCTGCGTAACGCCCTGCGTCACCGCCTGCGCACAATCCTGACGATTGTCGGCATCGTCGTCGCCATAACTGCGTTCGGGTTGTTGCGTACAATCATCGACGCCTGGTACGCGGGCGCAAATTCCAGTTCGAGCGCGCGCCTGATCACGCGCAGTTCGGTGTCACTGGCGTTTTCGCTGCCGCTGACCTATGCGCAGAAAATCCGCCAGGTTCCGGGTGTCACGGCCGTGTCCTGGGCCAACTGGTTCGGCGGCGTCTACGTCAACGAACGCAACTTCTTCCCGCAGTTCGGGATCGATCCCGCGACGTACCTCGCGATCTATCCAGAGTTCGTGCTCTCGCCGGAGGAGCTGAAGGCCTTTGTCACTGACCGGCAGGGCGCGATCGTCGGTCGCAAGCTTGCCGACCAGTATGGCTGGAAAATCGGCGACCAGATTCCGTTGCGCGGGACCATCTATTCGGGTACGTGGACGTTCAACCTGCGCGGCATCTACGACGGCAAGGAACCGTCGACCGTGGAAACGCAGATGTTCTTCCACTGGGACTACCTCAACGAAATCGTGAAAAAGCGCTACCCACGGCGCGCGGATCAGACCGGTGTGTTCATCGTCGAGTTGAAGAATCCCGACGACGCCGCCGCCGTGTCGCAGGCGATCGACGCAACGTTCAAGAATTCGCTCGCGGAGACGCTGACCGAAACCGAGAATGCCTTTCAACTCGGTTTCGTTTCGATGTCAGAAGCGATTCTGCTGGCGATTCAGGCGGTGTCGTTCGTGGTCATCATCATCATCATGGCGGTGATGGCCAACACGATGGCGATGACCGCGCGCGAACGCGGCTCCGAATACGCAACGATGAAGGCACTGGGTTTTGCCGGCGGGTTTGTCGCGCTGCTGATATTCGCCGAGTCGATCCTGATCGCCGTCATCGGCGGGCTTGTCGGTATCGCACTGACGTTCCCGCTGGCAGAAATGTTTCGCGGCCTGACCGGGACGCTGTTTCCCGTCTTCTTGATCAGCGATACGACGATCGCCATTCAATTTGGGGCGGCAGCGCTTGTCGGTGTCGTCGCGGCGGCACTGCCTGCGTGGCGCGCGGCGCGCATTCGTATCGTCGACGGCTTGCGGGCGGTGGTGTAGCGGCCGTGAAGATTCCGTTCACCTATATCGTGCGCAACCTCGTCGCGCGCCGGCTCACAACCGTATTGACGGCCGGCGGCATGGCGCTGGTCGTGTATGTGTTCGCGACGGTGCTGATGCTCTCGGCGGGATTGAAGGCGACCCTGGTGGCGACGGGTCAGGACGACAACATCATCGTCATCCGCCGCGGCGCGCAATCTGAAGTGCAGAGTGGCATCGATCGCCGTCAGGCGGGCATTGTCGAAAGCCTCGCCGACATCGACATCGGGCAGAACGGCGAGCGGCTGATATCCAAGGAGCCGGTGGTGCTGATCAACCTGCCCAAGCGCGCATCGGGCAAGCCATCGAACGTGGTCATACGCGGCATCGCACCGACGGCACTGGCGTTGCGGCCCAACGCGAAGATCGTCGAAGGCCGCATGTTCCAGCCGGGCACGTCGGAGATCATCACCGGGCGTGCTATCGCCGACGGCTTTCGCGGCGCCGGCCTGGGCGAAACGCTGCGCTTTGCCTCGCGCGACTGGACGGTGGTTGGCGTGTTCGACGCCGAGCGAACCGGATTCGACTCCGAGATCTGGGGCGATTCCGAGCAGTTTCTGCAGGCGTTCCGGCGCGTCGGTTTTTCGTCGCTGCTGTTCAAGCTCGCGAATCCCGAGCGGTTCGATGCGGTCAAGGAAACGATCGAAGCCGATCCGCGGCTGACGCTCGAAGCCAAACGGGAAACACGCTTCTACGCCGACCAATCCGAGACACTGGCGCGATTCATTTCCATCCTCGGTACGACGATTTCGATCATCTTTTCCATCGGCGCGATCATCGGCGCGATGATCACCATGTACGCGAGCGTGGCGAGCCGCACCGCCGAGATCGGCACGCTGCGTGCGCTGGGGTTCTCGCGTGGCTCGATCATGATCGCCTTCCTGGGCGAATCGCTGCTGCTCGGATTGCTCGGCGGCGTGATCGGGCTTATCGGCGCGGCGTTCATGCAGACGCTGTCGATCTCGACCACCAACTTCCAGACCTTCGCCGAGCTCGCGTTTCGCTTTGTGATGACCCCGGATATCGTCGTCGCCGCACTGCTGTTCGCGCTGGCGATGGGCTTCATCGGCGGTTTTCTGCCGGCGGCGCGCGCGGCACGGCTCAAGATCGTGGATGCGTTGCGGGCGGCGTAGTGCGCGTTAGCCTTTGGATCCTGCGGGGATCGGCGCCGTGCGCACGGCGGTGCGCCCCCGCCGCTGGCGCAGCCACATGATGAGGCCGGTCACCACCAGTAGCGGCGGCATGAGCCCACCGAGAAAGGTTACGAAGCGCCCGGCGCCGCCAAACGCACCGCCTTCATGAAGGATGCGCTGCCACAGCAGAAAGGTGTCGCCACGGGAGCGGGTCGCCCGATCGGTCCGCTGCACGATCGCTTGCGAGCGCGGGTCGATGAACACGGCGGTACCGGAACGCGAGGTGGTGTCGCCGGCTTCGCGCAGGCCAACTCGATAAACGCCCCGTGGGCCGGCGGGAAAGTTCAGTCCGATGACCGTCGCATCCGGATAGAGCGCCCGCGCGACGGTCGCGGCGGCGTCGGGACCGATTGCGCGTCCACCATGGTCGCTGCTCTGTAGTCCGCGCGGCGACGCCGAGACCGTGCTGAAGGCGGCCACCACCGCGCGACCCGCATCGGGAAACCCGAGAAAGATGCCGGTGAACGACAGCATGGCAAGCACGATGACGCCCCAAATGCCGAACGTGTAGTGCAGGTTGCGATGCAGCGCGAAGCCGCGCCGAAAGCCGAACGCGCTGCGCCGCAAGCCGCCTGCGGGCCACCAAAGGTAAATGCCGCTCAGCGACGAGATCAGCATTGCAATGCCGACGACGCCGACGATTTCGCGGCCGTGATACTCGCGCAACGTCAGGGATTCGTGGAAGCTGTGCAGCCACCCGAGGAAATCGCGTCCGGTCGCGGTGTCGAGTACTCGGCCGGTCGGCGGGTCGAGGTAGACGCGCTGAAACGGTCCCGCGTCCGGGCGAGCGCGGGCGAACACCATGACCGGACCTTGTTCGCGGTCCGGAAGCCGTATGCCTGTTGTCCGCGCGCCGTTGCCCAGTGCCTGCTCGGTGCGCTGTGCATAGTCTGACAGTGACAATGCGATCTGCGGCCCGGAAATGGCATACCGCTGCGGGTTCAACCACGCGTCGAGGTCGTGGTCGTAGACGAGGATGCTGCCGGACACGCCGAGCAATGCGCCCACCACGCCAAGCGTGAGTCCGAGCCAGAGATGGATCTGCACCCACGCACGGCGCAGGTTTGGTCGCCTGGTAGATTTCATCGGTTGTACGCCATCAGGTCTGCGCCCACATGCGAAGCAGGTTGTGATACGTCCCGGTGAGGGACACGAGCGATGCATGACCCGGCGCGTCCTGCGTGAGGCGCACGATGGCCATGTCGAGGTCGAACAGCAGCGTCCGTTGCGCGTCGTCGCGTACGAGGCTCTGGATCCAGAAGAACGAGGCCACGCGTGTTCCGCGCGTCACCGGGGTTACACGATGCGCGCTCGTCGCCGGATAGAGCACAAGGTCGCCGGCAGGAAGCTTGACGCTATGTGCTCCGTAGGTGTCTTCGACCTGCAGCTCGCCACCGTCGTAGTCTTCCGGTGGCGAGATGAACAAGGTCGCGGAGATGTCGGTGCGCAGCTTGACGCCGGTGCCGGGGAGCAAGCGCACGGCGCCATCGACGTGGCGACCGAATTCCATGCCTGCAGCGCTCTCGTACCGATTGAACATGGGCGGATAGATTTCGGCTGGCAGCGCCGCACTCAGGAACAGCGGATGGCGCTCGAGCATCGCGAGCACGATCGCACCCAGCTCGCGCGCGATGGGCGCGTCCTCGGCAATCTGCAGATTGCGCTTCACCTGCGCGCCCTGGTGTCCGGCCGTGACCCGGCCGTCGACCCATGCGTCGCCGGCAGCGTCGAGCCGGCGCCGGACGTCGCGCACCTGCTCGGCGTCGAGCACCTGGGGAACGCGTATCAGCATCGGTGTGCGCTTGGCCGTTGCATCAGTAGAATTTGTAGGTCGCGGTGAGCATCGCCTGAAGGTTCGTCCCCGGTACCGAGCGACCGCGATCGGATGGAATCAGCGCGTCGTAGTTGAGCCGGTTCGCGAGGTTGAACACGTTGAGCTGGATGCCGTATTTCGGTTGCTGGTAACCGATCATCGCGTCCCAGCGAATATAATCGGGCACCTTGACCGCATTATTGTTCGACGCGTAGCGGTCGGACATGTACGCGACGCCGGTGCCGACCTGCCATGCGGAGGTGAAGTTGTACGTCGTCCAGAGCGTAGCGCTGTTTTGCGGTGTATTCGCCGGCACCTTGCCTTGCGTGCCGTCGAATACGGAGGCCTTGACGATCCTGGCATCGAGGTAGGTATAGCCACCGAAGACCTGCCAGTTGCGCGTAATGCGGCCGGCGGTGCTGAGCTGGAAGCCCTTCACGCGGATGTCGCCGGTGAGTTCGTACACGCCGGTGGAGATCTGTGACCGCACGTTGTCCTTCTCGGTGTCAAAAATCGCAGCCGTGAACGACAGATTGCCATCCAGCAAGTCCCATTTGGCACCGACCTCATACTGTTGGCTCGTCTCGGGATCGAGACTTTGCTGGCCATTGGTGAGGGCAAGCGTCTCGAGCGACGGATTGAACGACGTGCCGTAGGACACGTAATACGACTGCGTTTCGGTCGGCTGCCAGATGACGCCGGCACGCACGCTGGTGAAGCCGATACTCTGGCTCGCGGAAGGCGGCAGGCTGATCGAGTTGGTGAGGCTCGCGTTGTAACGGTCGTACCGCACGCCGGCGACGACCTTCCAGAAGTCGCCGATCGACATCGTGTCGCTGACGTACGGCGCGACGTCTGTCGCGCTGGCTTGCACGAGGTTGCCGGTGACCGACGGCAGGCCGCCTGCGGGTTCATAGGCCGGATTGGGCAATGAAACGGCGAGGAAATAGTTGTTGGGATTGCCGGGGATGTTGCGCGAGTAGGCCTGGGCGTTGTTCGTGTCCTGTCCCAGTTCCAGCCCGGCAATGAGTGCATGCCTGATCGGCCCGGTCGCGAATTCGGTGATCAGGTCGGTCTGGTTGTACAGCGACGTATCCGTGATGTTGCGGTCATGGCTGCCGAGACCGACGAACAGCGAATCATAGGGCAGCGACGTCGTATTGCCGAGATTCGTCACCGGGAACATCGTGTAGACGCCGCCGGTAATCGTGCCGACGTTGTTGGGCCCCGACTCGCGCGCGCCGATCGAGTAGTGCGAGTACTGCGTCTGGTTGCGCAACGTGACCGCCGGCGTGAACCGATGACTGATGGTCGCATTGAGGTTCACCACGTCCTGGATCGTTCGATCGTCCGTCGAACCGTAGAAGTTTTTCCGGTTGACGTCGGCGGGCGCGCCGTTGACCGGCGGCAGGCCATAGTCCGGCATGTCGTGGTTGTGTGTGAGCAGGGCGTTCAAGGTCACTTCGGTCGGTGTGCCGATGCCGAAGCGCAGTGATGGCGCGATTCCGAAGTCCTGGTTTTTCATGACGTCGCGGGTCGAGTGCACGTCCTGGGCCATCGCCGCGATGCGATACGCCGATGTCTCGTCGATCGGCTGATTGAAGTCCAGCGTCGCACGCACCGACGGCTGGGTACCCACGCTCAGCGCGGCGGTGCCGAAGGGAACGAGCGATGGCAGCTTGCTGACCTGATTGATCACGCCACCCGTCGAGCCGCGTCCGAACAGCATCGACGAAGGTCCCTGCAGCACTTCTACCGCGTCCAGCGAGAAAACGTCCCGATAGTACTGACCGCGATCGCGCATGCCGTCGAGGTAGAGGTCGGTTCGCGCCGAAAAGCCACGAAGATTGAAGTTGTTGCCGATGCTGCCGCCTTCCGCTGCGCCCATGGTGATACCGGGAACATTGCGCAGCGCGTCGGCCAGACTCGTGGCGCCCTGCGCCTGCATGAGCGCGTTGTTGATGACCGTGACTGATTGCGGGATGTCGCGAATCGCCATGGGCACCCCCCCGCCGACGGTGGAGACCCCGGTGTCGTAGCTGTCGTTGCGCACCCCTTCCCTGACCTTCACCTCCGGCAGCGTCGCTTCAGCCTGGGCCTGTGCGAGCGCGTGCGATGGCGCGAAGGCGACGCCGGCCAGCATGGCGGCGCCGAGCGAAAGCATCGCCGGATGTGGTCGTGCGCTCGCGCGCCTTGCCTGCACTCGAGCGAGCCACGCCGCAGGCGGTATCTGTGCGAGCGCGGCAGCGAGCGGCGAGAGCTGGAATTGAGTAAGCCTCATCGAATTCTCCATGACGTCGGTAGTCGTTGTAAGGACTGGCGGCTACCTGGCGAGAGGCTGGGTGGCGTGCAAATACGGTGCAGTGGGTGCGGATCATCGGGCAATGTTCGGATCGGATACGAAACCGATGCGGTGCACGCCTTCGCGGGCAGCCGCGGCCATGACTTCAGCGATGGCCTGGTACTGCGTCGTGCGGTCCGCGCGCAGGTGCAGTTCGGGCTGTGGTTGACGGGCAGCTGCGGCCTTCAGCCGAGTTGAAAGCTCGTACGGTTGCACGATTTCGCCGTTCCAGAAGACGATGCCGCGGGCGTCGATCGAGACTGCGATGTGATCCGGTTTGGTCAGGTTCGGCGCGCTGCTGGCTTTCGGCAGGTCGATCTTCACCGCGTGCGTCAGCAGCGGCGCGGTGATGATGAAGATGACGAGCAGCACCAGCATCACGTCGATCAGCGGAATCATGTTGATCTCCGCCATCGGCATGGCGCCGCCTTTGCGCTCGAAATTGCCGAAAGCCACTTAGGCCTCCTTGGCGAGCGGCGCCGGCTGGAGTGCCACGACCGGCGCGGATTCGTTGACGTGCGAGCCCGTCGTGAGGAACGCGAATAGATCGTGTGCGAAGGCATCGAGCTCCGCCAGCACCACGCGGTTCCCGCGCACGAGAGCGTTGTAGGCAAGCACGGCGGGGATGGCGACAGCGAGGCCGGCTGCGGTCATGATCAGCGCCTCGCCGACAGGGCCGGCCACCTTGTCGAGCGTCCCTTGCCCGCTCAGGCCGATTGCGGAGAGCGCGTGGTACACGCCCCATACGGTGCCGAACAATCCCACGAACGGCGCGGTGCTGCCAATGGACGCCAACACGGTCAATCCGGATTCGAGCCGCGCCGTTTCCTCGTCGATGACGCGGCGCATCGACCGCAACAGAAATTCCGACGCGCTGCCGGCTTCGTCGAGACGGTTCACGCCATGCCGTTGGTGATGTCTGGTCGCCGCGATCGCGCGCTTGGACAATTTCGAAAACGGCTCGTCCGCGCCGCGCTCGGCGAGTCGCAACGCGACGGCCTGCATCGACGGCGCATTCCAGAACGACTGCAGGAACCGGGCAGCGCGCCGCCGAATGGCGACCAGCTGAATGGATTTGGTGATGATCAGATACCACGTCGCGAGCGACATGAGCACGAGCAATACCAGCACCGTCCGGCCGATGGCGTCCGTCTGGGCGACAAAACTTGCGAAGGTTGCTGTTTGCGTCGGTTCCATCGTGTCATTTCTCCAGCGTGAATGTGATCGGTACCAGGACCCAGGCGGCGACGGTTTGATCGCCCTGGCGCGCCGGCACGAAGCGCCAACGCCTGACGGTTTCCTGCGCCACTTGATCGAGCCGCGGCCAATGGCTGCTCGTGTGCAGCTCGACCTTTTCCGCGGTTCCCCCGGCCGTGACGAGAACCCGCAGCAGCACCCGGCCCTGTTCGCCATTGCGGCGCGAAAGTGTCGGATATATGGGCGGCGGATTGTCGAGATACGCGGCGTTGAAGTTGGGCGGGGTGGTGGGCGCGGGCGTCGCGACTTGTGGGGGCGGCGCCTCCTGGATCGGTGGCAGCGGCTTCACCACTTCGGGGACCGGCGTTTCAATCGCGGCGGGCGCGTCTCGAGCAATCGCGAGCAGCGGGGCGGGTTCGACCGGTCGCGGTGTCGATTTGGGCTGCGGTCGGACGGGCAGCGGCTTGGGCGGCTCCGGCGGTTTTTCGACGACTTCCGGAAGGATGTAGGTCACCATGACCGGCGCCGCTTCGAGTATCGCGCGGCGCACGGGCGCGTAACTCAGGAGCGCGGCAAACACGGCGACGTGCAACCCCACGGCGACCAGCAGTCCGATGCGCTGCGAATTCGTCTCTGCGGTGGACTTCTGCGCGAGCAATGCCAGCCCTCTATGTCAGGTAGCGTGGCTGGCTGCGCGCAGGGCGTGGCTGGCTAAGAACTATGAATGATAACGATTCGCATTATCGATGTAAAGACTGCGCAGAGGACGGGGAACTGCCGTTCCCCTATTCGAGCTGCAGCCGCGCCTCGGTGATGAGTTTTTTCCACGACGCGAGGTCGGTTTCGATCAACGCGCCCAACCGCTCCGGCGGCCCCGGAATCAACTCGGCGCCCTCGCGCTCCAGGCGTTCGCGGACGTCGGGTTGCGAAAGGATCTTGCCGACCTCGGCGTTCAGCTTGCCGACGACCTCGCGCGGCGTTCCCAGTGGCGCGACAATGCCCCAGTAATTGATCACCTCGGCATTGTTGATGCCCGATTCGCCCCACGTCGGCACATCCGGCAGCAGCGCGGCGCGCCTGGGGCCGGTGACCGCCAGGACCCGCACGCGATTTTGCGCCAGATACGGCAGCGTGGCCGGGATCGACGCCGTCATCGCCTGGATCTGTCCTGACAACAAGTCTGTCGTTGCCGGCGCGATCCCCTTGTACGGCACGTGCACGATATCGATGCCGGCACGCGCATTGAGCAATTCCAGCGCCAGATGGTTGACGCTGCCCGGCCCGGCCGAGCCGTAGTTCAACTTGTTCGGTTGGGCACGCGCCAAGGCGATGAATTCGCGCATGGTCTTGGCGGGCACTTCGGGATTGACGACGAATGCCAGCGGGCCCGCCGCAATCGGCGCCACGGGAAGGAACTGCTTCACCGGGTCGTAGCCCGCGCTCTTGGACGACGCCGCCACTGTCGTGAACGGGGACGCGACGAAGAGCAGGGTGTAGCCATCGGGATCGGCCTTGGCAACCTCGACCGCGCCGATCGCGCCGCCCGCGCCGACGCGATTCTCGACGATGATGGTCGCCCCCATGCTCTCGCCAAGTTTTTGCGCGATCAGCCGCGCGATGGTGTCGGTGCCGGCTCCAGGCGGGAAGGGCACGATCAGCCGTATGGTCTTGAGCGGATATGCGCCGGTGGGTTGCGCGCTGGCCGTATGGAACAGGCCCGGGATCAGGGTGGAGACGACGAGTGAAGCGACGCGCAACGAACGACGCATGGTATGCAGCACCTTGAGGCAAAGCCGGACAGCGTAACTGTCGGCGATGACAATGCCGTGACCGGCACCCAGCATGTTCATTGTCACGAAGGAGGTCGGTGGCCATGCGGGCGCTCGCGGAGGCGTTGGCGAATCGTGGGCTACAGGGTTGCAGCCCCCATTTTAGCCTGTCGGCGGGGACTATGCCGGTCGTCACCGATCGCCAAAGCATGCGTCTATTGCACCGCATGGGTGCGCGCCGTGCAGATCACCACGGACGCCGCTTCGCTGGTCAGCAGGCGTTCCCTTTTCGCTATATCATCCGCCTGCAACGGAAAAAACTCGGCCGACCCGACAATGTGGCTCGTCGAAGCCGCGGTGGTACCGAGTCTAGGGGCAAATCAGCAATATCAAGGAGGTCATCCATGAGCAAGCTGCTCAGTACGCTAGTTTTCGCAGTCGTCATGTCCGCCGGTACGGCGGGCGCGCAGATCGTCAGCAAGATGTCGGGCATCCAGCCGCTCGATCACCCGTCGAGCATCGCCGAGAAATACTTTGCCGAGCAGGTCGCACAGCTGACCAACGGGACGGTGAAGGTCGAGAACTATTTCAACACTCAGCTCGGCGACGCGGTCGCGAACGTGCAGAGCGTGCGCAACGGCACGATCGGGTTCACCGTCGTTTCGGCCTCGAACCTGAACCAGGTCGTCCCGGGCATGGACATGTTCACGCTGCCCTACATCTTCAAGAACGAGCAGCATTTCTGGTGGTTCCTCGCGCAACCCGAGGCGGAAACCTTCGTCAAGGCGCTCGAGGAAAAGGGAATCAAGAAGCTCGCGTGGATGGACTCCGGTGCGCGCAATTTCTTCACGCAGAAGGCGGTACGCACGCCGGCCGACCTGAAGGGCCAGAAGATTCGCGTGATGGCGTCGCCGGTTGCGGTGAAGTCGATGGAATCGATGGGCGCCGCCGGCGTGCCGGTCGCCTGGGCGGAGCTGTACACGGCGCTGCAGACCGGCGTCGTCGACGGCGCGGAAAACAATCACCCGTCGGTCATGGCCAAGAAATTCTACGAAGTCACCAAGTTCTACACGCTCGACGAGCACATGCGCATCCCCGACCTGCTCGTCGTGTCGATGAAGTTCTACGACTCGCTCAACGCCCAGCAGAAAGCCGCGCTGGTGCAGGCCGGCGCGCTGACGCAGGCCTACATGCGCGGTGCGTGGAAAATCTCGGAGAACAAGGACCTGGCGGATCTCAAGGCCAAGTTCACGCAGATCATCGAGCCCGACAAGCAGCCGTTCATGGACAGCGTCAAGCCGCTGGTGGTGACCGAGTCCAAGCGCCTCGACGTTGAAAAGACGGTGAACTTCATTCTCGAATCCAGCAAGAAGTTCTGAGTCGTCATTGCGGTGCGGCGGTGCGTTCGGACGGCGGGCATGCGTCCGGGCGCGACCGCCGCGTAGCTTTCGCGGGCGGGGGAAATCTTGAAGCTGCTTGATAGCGTCGTCGACTGGGCGCTTAGGATCGTGCGCGCTGTTTGCATCGTGCAGGCCACGGCGCTGTTCCTGATCGTCGTCTTCGCGGTGGTCATGCGCTACGTATTCGGCCGGTCGCTGACCTGGACCGAAGAAGTGCCGCGCTACCTGCTGATCTGGATTTCATTTCTCGGCGCAGCCGCGTGCGTGGCGCGGCGCGAGCACGTCGGCTTCGATGTGTTGTTCAACAAGCTGTCCGCACCTGTGCGCCGCTGGCTGGGCGCGTTCATCGGGCTGCTGATCTTCGGCTTCGGGTGGGTCGTGTTCCGGTACGGCATCACCTTCGTCAAGGACTTCGGACCCGACCTGATGGAGACCATTCCGTTCACCAATTACTGGTACTACACCGCGATGCCCATCTCCGGCGCGCTGATCATGCTGTTCGCCGCCAGGAACATCATCGATGCGCTGCAAGGCCGGCACGAGTCGCAAGTCGGCCATTCGGTGGACTGAGACGGCTGACCATGACGCTCGTCATCCTCGGCGTCATCTTCATCGTGCTGATGGCGATCAGCGTGCCGATCTCTTTCTCGGTGGGCGTCGCGTCCGTCGTCTCGACGTTCCTGCTCCCCGGCGTGGACAACGCGACGATCGTCCAGCGGATGCTGGTCTCGCTGAATACGTTCCCGCTGCTCGCGGTGATCTTCTTCGTCTTCGCCGGCACGCTGATGGCGCGCGGCGGTGTCGCGTCGCGGCTGGTGCGGATGGCGGAAGTGCTCGTTGGCTGGCTGCCGGGAAGCCTCGCGCAGATCGTTGTTGTCGCGTCGATGTTCTTCGGCGGCGTCACCGGTTCGGCGGTCGCCGAAGTGTCGTCGATCGGCAGCATGATGATCCCGGGGATGGTGAAAGACGGCTACACCCGCCGGTTTGCCACCGCGATCGTGCTGACGGCAGCAACGATGGGACCGATCATCCCGCCCTCGATCGGCATGATCATCTTTGCCCATATCGCGGGCAGCGTGTCGATCGCCGCGCTCTTCCTCGCGGGGGTCATTCCCGGCGTGATGATCGGACTTTCGCTGATGGTCGCAAGCTTCATCCACGGCAAGGTCTACCACAAGAAAATCCTGCCGCAACTGACCCGCAACGAAAAGATCCGTCGCGTGTTCGACGGCATGGCCGGCGCGTTCACCATGGTGATCATCCTCGGCGGAATCCTTTCCGGCGTGTTCACTGCGACCGAGGCGGGTGCGGCAGCGTGCGTGTACGCGTTGGGACTGACCATCTTCATCTACAAGGAAATCAAGTGGCGCGACCTGCCCGAGATCATCTGGGAGTGCTGCCTGACCAACGCCGTCGTAATGCTGCTGATTGCGACGTGTTCGGTGTTTTCGTGGATCCTCACCTATGAGAACCTGCCGAAGATGCTGGCGCAGAACTTCTTCAACCTGATCCCGGAAAAGTGGGCGTTCCTGCTGATCCTGAACCTGTTCCTGCTCGTCGTCGGCATGTTCATCGACATGACTCCGGCGCTGATCATGCTCGTGCCGATGCTGATGCCGCTGGCGGCCAAGTTCGGCATCGACCTGGTCCACCTCGGCCTGATCATGGTCATCAACCTGTCGTTCGGCCTGACCACGCCGCCGGTGGGCACTGCGCTATTTGTCGCGTGCAAGGTCGGCAATATCTCGATGGAAAAGCTGATCCCTCCCTTGTTGCCGCTGCTCGCCTGCATGCTGGTGGTGCTGGTGGCGGTGACCTACTGGCCCGAGGTCTACTGGTGGCTGCCGCGCAGTTTCGGGCTGGTGAAGTAGCGTTACCGGCGCATTACTTGAGCTGTGCAGTCGCGCGGTCGAAACCTGGGCGGCTGCCATCACCTGTCACTTCCTACAGTTGACGACGATTGCCGGCGCGCGCAGTGTCAAGTGCGCGTTAGCATCGTTTGTGGTGACAAGGTTCGTGGCGAGTAGCGCGTGTGCGGATCGCCGTTGATCGACCCGATCGACGGGCTACGTTCAATTTTCTAATGCTGGGCTCCATGCGGCGATAAGCATGCGGTTGTGAACGCAGGCTTCGTCGCGTCCGCTATCCAAGCACGGCCTAGACCGTTTGGACGATTGCGGCGGCAGTCGCAATCGTCAACATTGAGGTTCACGCTCAAGGAACCTCAGCTTGCAACAATTTCTTTCCAATTCGTCGCTCTATATCGGTGCTCTGCGTGCGGTAATGGCCATCACCGGTGCATGCTTGCTGCTCGCTGCGCCGGCATATGCGGACCTCTTCGCTCCGGCCGTCAACTACGTCGGTGGTAGTTACCCCGGTGCGATTGCCATCGGCGATTTCAACGGTGACGGCAAGTTGGATACGGCGGTAGTCAATCTCAGTAGCGGCAACGTATCCATTTTTCTGGGTCAGGGTAACGGCACGCTTCAGCTCGCTCCAGCACCGTTGCAGGCTGGCGCCTATCCGAGTCGAGTGGTTGTCGCGGATCTGAACGGCGACGGCAAGGCTGACCTCGCGGTTACCAACATTGGATCCAACAATATCGGGATCTATCTGGGCAACGGCGACGGTACGTTCAAGGCTCCAGCGTACGTTTTGGCCGGATTAGCGCCTTACGGCATCGCGGTTGCCGATTTGAACGGCGACGGCAAGCCGGACCTGGTGGTGACGAACTCGTCGAGCGGCGCGACTGTCGGTCAGTCGGTGAGCGTGCTGCTCGGCAACGGTGACGGAACATTCGCACCCGCGCGTAACTATGTCACTGGCGTAAATCCGCAAGGCGTCGCGATCGCGGATGTCAATGGCGACGGCAAGCCTGACCTTGCCATTGCCAACTACAACGACGCGACGATTTCAATCCTGCTTGGGAACGGCGACGGAACCTTCGCGCCACGCACTACGTTCGCCACAGGGTTTCGCCCCTATATGTTGAGTGCGGTCGACTTCAATGGTGATGGCCGCGTCGACCTCGCAGTGGTCAACGCCTTCGGCATCTCGGTCATGCTGGGTCGAGGTGACGGCACGTTCCCGACGGTGAGCAACGTTGTGTTGAGCTTCACGCCCAACGGCTTGGCGATTGGTGATTTCAATGGCGACGGACTGCTGGACATGGTCACGGGCAATGTTTTCGGCAGCAACATCGTCGTGCTGATAGGTAATGGCGTCGGCGGTTTCCAGCCTCCTATCGCATTCAATGTGGGGTCGGGCCCGATCGCGATCGAGACGGGATCATTGCACGGCAATGGCGCACTCGATCTGCTCGTCGCCAATCGTTCCAGCAACAATGTCACGGTATTGCTCAATACGTCGACCGGCAATCCACCCGCATCGCTGACGGCGCGCAGCGGAACCCCGCAAAGCGCGTTCCCTGGCACAGCGTTCGCGACACCGCTGGCGGCGATCGTGCGCGATGCTGGTGGTCGTGCACTGCCTGGCGTGCCAGTGACCTTCGCGTTGCCGACCAGTGGTGCGTCGGGGTTGTTCGCTGGTGGTCAATCTTCGCCGCGCGTGGTGACTGACGCGCTGGGAGTCGCCACCGCTCCGATGCTGGTGTCCAATGTCACGGCCGGATCTTTTGCCGTCGTCGCATCGGCGGGTGTGCTAAGCGCAAGCTTTGCCCTGACCAACCTTGGCGGGAATGCACCGCCCGCATTCACGAGCAATCCTCCGCCTGGCGGACAGTTTGGCGTCGCGTATTCGTTCACGGTTCGCGCGATGGCACTGCCAGCGGCGACGTATGCAGTAACCACCGGGAGTCTGCCCGCGGGATTGTCGTTGAATGCGACCAGTGGATTGATCAGCGGCACGCCGAGTGGCGTCGGCACCTTGATCGGCATCATCACCGCCAGCAACGGTGTCATTCCAGCAGCGACACAGGCGTTCGCCATCACTATCGCGCAGGCGAACCAGACGATCGCCTTCAGTGCGCTTGCCAGCCGCTCGTTGGCAACGCCACCCTTCACCGTAAGCGCCACCGCGTCGTCGGGTCTGCCAGTGGCGTTTTCGTCGCTGACAGCATCGGTATGCTCGCTGAGCGGAAATACGCTCACGTTGCTTGGTACCGGCACCTGCGTCGTTCGCGCCGCGCAGGCGGGCAACGCAATCTACGCACCGGCTGCAAGCATCGACCAGAGTTTTGCGATCACCAGTACCCAGCTGACTCAAACAATCGCGTTCGCGACGTTGAGCAACAAGACGCTCGGTGCATCGCCATTCAGCATCAGCGCCACTGCATCATCGGGCTTGCCTGTGACGTTCTCTTCGGTGACTGCCGGGGTGTGCACGGTCGCTGGAAACACTATTGCGCTTGTGGCTGCAGGAACGTGCACGATTCGTGCGTCACAGGCTGGCAACGCGGGCTACGCACCCGCGCCCAATGTCGATCAAAACTTTGTCGTATCGGCGCTGGCGAGCCAGTCGATAACGTTCCCTGCGCCTGGCAACCAGCCATATGGCGCCCCGCCATTCACGCTGAATGTGACCGCCTCGTCAGGCCTCGCAGTCAGCCTTGCGTCGTTGACCGCATCGGTCTGTGCGGTCAATGCAAATACAGTGACAGTAGTCGCCGTCGGTACGTGCATGGTCCGCGCGTCACAGGCGGGCAACACCGCATATGCAGCGGCGGCAAATGTCGATCGAAGCATCGTTGTCAGCGCTGCTCCTCAGGCCATCAGTTTTTCGGTGAACCGACCTTACTACCTCGACGCTGCTCCGATCGAGATAAGCGCGACGAGCACGTCGAGATTGCCAGTCAGCTTTGCCTCGCTTACGTCGGCCGTCTGCCGGATGAACGACAACTGGCTGACGCTTTTGACGGCTGGGACATGCACGATTCGCGGCAGCCAGGCTGGCAACGCAAATTACGCTGCCGCGCCCAATGTGGATCAAAGTTTCGCTGTCATGCCGGCCAATCAGACGCTACTGTTTCCTCAGCCAATCGCGCAGTCACTCCTCCATCCGCAGTTTCAGCCACAGGCGACAGCATCGTCCGGAATGACGGTGACGTTCTCCTCGTCAACACCGGCGGTGTGTGCCGTTAACGACAGTGTAGTGACTCTGGTAGCTGCAGGCACGTGTACGTTGCGGGCAACTCAGGGTGGCAATGCGAACTACGCGGCGGTGTCGGTGGATCGAAGTTTTCTGGTCATGAGCAACACGGTTATGGAGCCCCATGTCGCGGTACCGGGGCCATATATCGAATATTCCACTCTGCTTGGTGGTTATCGATCGGACGGCTTTGGCTACGACAAAGCGTTCGATGTCGTCGTCGGTCCGGATGGAAGTGCCTACGTTGGTGGCTCGATTGCCAGTTCGTATTTTCCGGGTATCAGCTCCGCGACTTTCAGCAACGGTGGTCTGGACCTGCTTTACATCGCAAAAATGAATCCCGTCCGAGGGCAGGTCGACGTGGCCACGGTGGTTGGCGCTCGCTCGGCCAGCGTGACTGACAGCGGAGGGATGGCGTACGTTGGCAACGACCAAGTGGAGGCAATGGCAATCAGTGCGGCAGGCGTCGTGCATGTCGCTGCGTATGCGAGCAGCACGACGTATCCGGTGACTGGCGGCACGTACGTGCGCGCCGGACAAAAGGCCATATACCGTGTCATCTCCGATGGCAGCGTTCAGGTGCTGCCGGCAGTCGTCGATCCTGCAGTGAAAACTATTCGTGCGCTCGTGGTCGACGGCGCTGGCGCCATCTATTTCACCGGCGTCGCAGGGCCCGGGTTGGCGACCACTGTCAATGCGGCGATTTCCGGGGCGAGCGCTCCCACAGGTGGCCCGTATCTGATCAAGCTTGCGCCAGAAGGAACAAGCGTTGTCTACGCGACTTACTTGTCGATTGCAGGGAGTCGCAACAGCGTTTCACCTGACCCACAACGATCACTCATCGACAACGCGACGACAGCCTATGCAGTGGCGGTGGACGCAGCAGGCAACGCCTACATAGCCGGGCAGGCGACGGCCAGTGATTTTCCAGTGACTGCGGGGGCACCGGATACAGTGGACAACCAGAATCGCGATGCATTCGTGGTTAAGGTCAGTCCGAACGGAACCTCGCTGATCTGGGTGGCGCGCCTTGGAGGAGCGGACGCGGAGCGTGCGACAAGCATCGCACTCGCTCCTGACGGTGGCGTTGTGATTGGTGGGAAAAGTGCGACGTTGCCGAGTCAAGGATTCTTGGGCACTGCGGGAGCATTTCAGCTCAATTTCGACTACAGGATGCAGCTGATCGACCGCGAACACGGATTTATCGCCAAGCTCGCGGCGGATGGCCGTCAATGGGTATTTGTTGCACCTATTGGCAGTGCGGGCGGGAATCTGGTTCGTGATGCCTTCAATAGCAACGATCCGTCGCCAACCAAAGTTGCCGTTGACGCGACGGGCGCGATCTACGCAACTGGCTATACGGATTCTGACCGGAAGTTACCCGTCGCTGCAATGGACTTGCATGCAGACACCTATCGCAACCTGCAGCCAATTCAATCGCCAGCGTTTTACGACGATGGCTCGAGTGCACTCGCTTATGGCCCAAGCGCTGTGTTCTATGGCCGTGGTGCATTCCTTATGAAGCTCACTCCGGATGGAAAGTTTCTGACCTATTCCGCCATCGTCAATTCCGGCGTCGCGACGGGACTTGCGCTCGACGCATTCGGTGCGGCCTACGTCGCTGGCTATCGTGCGGGTCCGCCGCAAGTCAATGCCACCCAGGCGGCGCCGGGATCCGTCTTCGTCGCCAAGGTCATCAGTCAATCGTCGCCAATCGTGCTGACGATGACGCCGAGCCCGAGCACGGTTGGTCAAACGGTAACGTTGTCCGCAACCATCGGTGACGCGCGCCATGCCGGTTCGGTGCAGTTTCGCGATGGCGCACAGTTGCTCGCGACTGTGCCGGTCGTCAATGGAGCGGCGTCATTCTCGACGGCTCCGACGCTTGGCATCCATCGTATTAGCGCAACTTTTGTTGGAGCGGGGCAATTCAACGGCGCCGTCGCTCCGGAAGTGGTGCACATTGTGAACCAATCCGGGATGCTCCCCTAGCCATGGGCCGCCTCTTCGACAGTGTGTAGTGTGCTGCTTGCCGGCATCGCCTATTCGTCCGAATTGGCTGCGCAAAGCGGACAGACGACAGTGCTGACATCGCCGCCGGCTACCGCGGTCATCTCCCAAGCATTGACGCCATCCGTGTTGCTGCAAGCTACAGTCGCGGGTGCCGCCACGCCGATAGCACATGTCGTCCTTTACGTCTGTGCCATCAAGAATGGCACCTGCAGCGCAGATGACAGAACGCAATTCGATGTCACGTCGCCTCCGTATCAAATTCAATGGACTCCGCCACGCATTGTTCCGCAGCCCACCGGCCCGATTCCGTATCAAGCATGGGCTACTGCAGTCAACGCCCTCGGCCTGGCACAGACCTCGACCTTTGTTCCATTTTCGGTCATCCAACCGCCGGACCCACCTTCGGTCACACTCGTTGCGCCAAAGATCGAGGGCGGTTACGTTACACCGACTTCGCCCGTCTTGTACGCGACTGCCAGCCCCGGCAACACCGTACCTCCATCCACGATTGCGCGTGTCGATTTTCTGGATGGCGAAACGGTGATCGGGTCCGTGACCACGCCCAACAGCGTTCCGACCGGGTATGCATTTGTCTGGCAGAACGCGCCGTCCGGTATGCATCTTGTCGCCGCACGTGCCACCGATACGCTCGGCTACTCGACGACCACCAGCGCGATCACGGTCTACATAATTGGACCAGATCCTCCCCCAGTCGTCGCGTTGACTTCGCCGTTAACTGGGCAGATATTTGCGCCATCGAATTCGGTCCCGCTGGCGGCTACCGCGACGAGCGCGGCGGGCACGATCCAACGCGTCGAATTCGTCATGGCTGACCGAGTGATCGCCACAGTCTTTAGCCCACCATACGTAGCGAATTGGAGCAACCCATCCCCTGGTAGCTTCGCTGTTGTGGCCAAAGCGTACGACGACATCGGTATTGCCGCGACATCGTCTGCCGCGTACATCCAGGTGCTGCCTGTGTCTCGCACGCCTGTGGTTGTGCTTACATTGCCTGCCCCCGGTACAACGGTTGCTTCAGGTTCACCGTTGCCGATGGCGGCGACCGCGCTTGCTCCGGACGGCAGCATCGGCCGCGTCGACTTCTACGCAGACGCCACATTGGCCACGTTTCTGGGCAGCTCAGCGTCGGCGCCCTACCAATTCACGTGGGCGAATCCCACGTCCGGATCGCAGTCGCTGACCGCAAGGGCCTACGACCTGCAGGGCATCGTCGGAGTCTCGGAGTCGGTGCGCATCAACGTAACCGGCAACCGACCACCGAGTGTGGCAATCACGGCGCCATCGAGCGGCGCGCAATTCACGACGCCAACGACGATTGCACTTGCGGCAACCGCAGCAGACCCCGACGGCACGGTGACCAAGGTAGAGTTTTTCGCTGGTGCGTCAAAAATCGCGACGGCGACGAGCCCACCTTACGTCGCGAATTGGCTCAACGTCGGCGCAGGCAGCTACGTGCTCACCGCGGTAGCCACGGACAATGCGGGAACATCCACCACCTCCTCGTCCGTCAACGTTACCGTCGCGGCGTCGCCACTTTCCATCACGCTCACGACGCCGCAGAGCGGAACGACCGTCGTTATTGATCAGGGGATCGCAATCACGGCCCAGGCACGAGCGGCACAACGTAGCATCAGTCGAGTCGAGTTCTACAGCGACGCGAATTTGATCAGCACTGCGCCAGTTTCTGGCACTCCATCTGCGATCGATGTCAACTTCAATTGGACAAGCGCTACCGCGGGAACGCATGCGCTCGCAGCGAAAGTGTTCACGACCGATGGAGCAAGCGCGACATCAGCAAGCGTAAATGTCACGGTCAGTGACCTCGCGATAGCCCTCATCGAACCATTTTTCGGGCAGGTCTATCAAGCACCGGGCGACGTTCGACTTACGGCCAACCCGACGAAGGCCAGTGGCACGATCGCGCAGGTCGATTTCTACGGCGACGGGACATTGCTCGGTAGCCGCACTTCGCCACCCTACACCTATCTATGGAGCGGCGTGGCGCCGGGGCCGCACACGGTGAGCGCGCAGGTGCGAGATGGCGCGGTATTGGTGGCTAGTTCAGCGTCGGTCAGCGTTACGGCTGTCGCGGCGCCGACACTCCAGGTCGACGCAGGAATCGACGCAAGTACAGTTGCAGATGACAATGTCGCGATTGGCGGAACGGTGCAGGCACCGCAAAATGCGGCAGTCACCGTCAATGGGGTTCTCGCAACCGTCGATCCTATTGGCAACTTCTTCGTCGATGGGATTCCGCTTCAGAATGGAGCTAACACGGTCGCGCTGTCACTTCTGACCATCGATGGACAAATGCTGACCAAGAACATCGCGCTCACCCGAAATGGTGTGGCACCCTTCGAAGTCCGAATCGACAAGCAGGAAGGAATCGTGCCATTCGATGCAACGCTGACGATCGTCAACCGGGCAGGGATCCAGTTCAAGCGTGTGGAGATCGACACGAATGGCGACAAGGTATCTGACATTGCACTCACATCGTTGCCCATCAATGGGCTGCAAGAGAATTTGCATTTCCAAAGCGCAGGAGCGTATACGATTGACGTCAAGATTTTCGATGCGGGCGACAACGTCATATATTCGGCGAAGCGAAAAGTATATGCATGGGACGCCAAGGCCTTTGCGACGCGGACTATCGGCGTCTATACGGGCATGCTCGATAGACTACGGCGGGGCGATGTCGGTGGGGCATTGACCACGATCACAGGGTCGAGCAACGCCCGCTTCCGCGACATATTTGCCACGCTGGGAACTGACCTATCGACGATCGTAGACCAACTAGGCACGATCAAGCATGCTACGTTCAACGATCAAGTCATGCAGATACACGTAGTGCGCCTGGGGGCGGGTGGACCACAGACATTCATGATCAACTTGCTGCGAGGCGAAGACGGGATCTGGCGGATCGAGGATATGTGATGGTTCAAGGGTATGTCATGTGGTGCAACAGATCAATGTCAGACCTTGGTGAGCGCGGTTGTGTGGCCCGCGTTCAGGCATCCGGGAGTCCAATTGGTTGCTCGCGATGAAAATTGAATCTGCACAAAAGGGCGGTATGGCGAAGAAGTGGCAATGGTTCTCATTGCCGTCGGTGCGACCGTTTTTTTCGTGCTTTCCAGTCACTGGTGGCTTCTATACGGGCGCTCGGTTCGCGGAACTGTTCTCGACGCTTCGAATTCGCAGCCAATCCCCAACGCGATGGTCGTTGTCAAGTGGATTGGTAGTTTGAGCGGAGTACACGGTCCCACGTATCTTTGTTACCACGTAGCGCTAACGACTACCGGACCCGACGGCACCTTCTACGTCCCGTTTTGGTGGCAGCAGACTTACGCTGGCGCAAATCCTGTCTGGCTCCAAGGTATTTGGACAGCAAGTATGGACAAACCAGTGCATGTCGCTGCGTATAGACCAGGGTATGTCGTGAAGTTGTGGCCCCAAAGCTTTGCAACTGGAGAATCGGTAGTCATGAATATGGAACCTGTTGTGGGGACGAAACTAGAGCGGCTTAGCTACCTTGTTGGGATGTTTGATCGGCAGATGATGTGCGACGCCGACGAAAAGTCGCTTATCCCTCTTCATCTCGCCGCGTACGACGGAGGGAGCGCACATTGGCGACATCCCCCGGAGGAGCTAAAAATGGTCGACACACTTGCTCACCGGGCTGGAGGCCGCACAGTACGGCAATAGTGTGGCGCTAGATCGAAAAGGAGCGCGTCGGTTCAAACGGAGTAGAGAACTGGAGACTGAGCCAAAAAAATGAAACCAATACAGGCTTAGTCGCACGCTGCTCCTGGTAATGCTGTTGACAAACGCTGGACCTTCGGATACGAGCTTGCCACGCACGGACTTATGACCTACAAGGCATACGGCCAGTCGGACTTGCGACCGGGATCGCTCGTTGCGCAAGGACTTGGGGATAGATCTGTATTTGGGTGATCTACGTTGCAGCCGACAAACCATTTGGTGCGACGTACATCGACTTCTTCGGCACGAGTGCGCGGTCGCGCCAGGCGGATGCATTTGGCGCCGATGGAAAGCCGTTTGACAAGAGCAAAATGGTAAGAATCAAAACGCGTGGATGACTCTACCGACTTTTCGCCCGAAGACGACAATCTTCGACTGCCAGGTTGGATGATGCGCGGGGCAATACGAGAAGACGATTTCACGCCTACCACACTATTGGTCAATACCATTTCGATGGTGCTTGCGCCATCGCCAAACCCCCAGGACGACCCATTTGGAAACTTCAATCGCCCGCTCAGCCATTTCTACGACCCTGTAAATAACAGCAACGCGATCTTGGGTGGGACCAGGGCGCCGTCGTGGGGCTTGGGAGTCAGCGACCCATTCGCCGATCCTGTGCAGGAAGACACGCAGCGGAGAAATCATTTCTCGATTTACGATGCCCGGGAGGCAATGTACCGTGCCCTTACCGGCCGCGCGAAAAGCGGACAATTGGTAGCTGCGACGCAGGCAGATCGCAAAGCATATTGGGCGACGACGTTTCGCGCCCTTGGCAATGTCGTTCACGTGATTCAGGACATGGCACAACCTCAGCATACCCGCAATGATCCGCATAGCGGAATCGGCGATCGGTTCGCTCTAGAGTCCTTCACTGGGCATGCGAGCGTCTATGAGTACTACATCGAGGCGCGAGCCGCTGGCAGTCAGTCATTTTCGATTGACGTTGGACTTTCGAGCCAGGATGTACAAATTGGTACATCGCGGCCCTTGACTACAACCGCCTATCCGTCACCTCGCTTCAACAGATACAGCGACTATTTCAGTGCTGCGCAGGCGACTGGCGTTGCATCTGGTGTCGGCATGTCCGACTACAGCAACCGCGGCTTTTTTTCCGCAGGGAGGAATCTTAATGACGCGAAGTATTCGCTTCCGTCACGAAGTATCGCGGACTATCAAGTTGTTGCTGTACAGCCGGTTGCATGGAATGGAGCGCCGATCAATTCGGTCGCTCCTGTATTTTTGTATAGAGGCGCCGTCCCCGACACCGTCGCGCCGCAACTTAGCGCGAGCGCAGTGCCGCTGACGTCTGTCAGCGTGTGGGACGAATTCCTTGTCGCACGTCATGCGCGGCCGTCGTTCTCTCTCAATTACATGAATTACGACGCTGCAGCGGATTTGTTGCTTCCGCGCGCAGTCGCTTACTCCGCCGGACTTATCGATTATTTTTTTCGAGGCAAGCTGGAAATTTCACTGCCGGATGAAGGAGTCTATGGAGTCATTGACCAATCGGCAGAGGGTCAGCCTTACACAAATGGCTTCCGCAAGATCAAACTCAAACTCCGAAATGTCACGCCGCCAGTTGTGCCGACTGCAGGGCCGCAGAAAGGCCAGAGTGTCGCGCAGGACATGTCGGGAACGCTTCAGGCCGTCGTCAAGTACCACGAGAATACGTGCTATCGGGCTGACTTGAGTGGCGAGTTTGGTTCGCGGGAGATCCGTTCCGCCATTGGCAACGCGGAGTTCAGTGACCCAGCGGCGACGCCTCCGGGATGCCGTCGTACCGAAGAGAAGATCACCGTCTCCGATCCGCAAGCGACAGTCGCGCTGACAGCTGGTGCTTCGAACCCAACAACGCTCACATTCAACTTTGCAACGCCTATTCCGGTCAATGCCACGGATGTTTATCTCCAGGTTGTCTTCCGCGGGGTGCAAGGAACCGAGCAAGATGCGGTCGTTGTCGGGACGAAGGACATCTCTGAACCCACACACTTCACGCTCATCAACGTGACGGACTACCTGGTCTGCTATAACGACAACTGGTACTACAAGAACGCGGATGGATCGCTGCCGGCAAACATTCCGAATCAATTTTCCAGCGCACTGCAAGCACAGTCCTACTCAACGACGCAATTTGCCTTTGGAGGGAATGCTGGCGCGATATCCGGCAGTACGCTTAGCAGCCCGCTGGTTGTCGTCAACGATTTGGCGCCCGGCCAATTCTCGCGGTTTGCAATACTGACCGAGCCCGAAGTCGCCTTTAACGACGAAATCTCTGGTTACTATTCGCCGGAACCGCCGCCCTACAAGCTTCACCATCCGGCAGGCAATCAACTTACCGTGCAAGGCACAGACCTACCGAATGATCCATATGCGTTGCGCGAGGATTGGGGGCCAATCGACAGTTTTCGTAACACCCGCTACTTCGCGTTGTCGTTCGGTTATCGGAAGGCGGGAACCGGCGACTGCTTTGTCAGACCATTCCCGGCGTCGCCGGCACCTCCCTGGAAGCCGCTGCCGAAGGAGCCTGGATACGCGCTGGTGCCAACGATCAAACCGGTGACGATAAACTTTAACTGATCCGGCACGGAAGCCTGCTTCACTATCGGTACGGGTCCCCAGACGATCGCGTTTTGCTGTCTACGCCAACGCGAACCCCTCATAGCCGTTCCGGGCGACGTCCGCGCACTTCTCGACGTAAGGCGGAAAACCGAACAGGGGCATGAAGATGCGGGGCTTGCCCGGAATGTTCGCGCCCAGGTACCAGGAGTTGCAGGTCAGGAACAAGGTGCTCTGCGCCACCGCATTGACGTGCCCGATCCAGGCCGCTTCCGCCTGTTCGGTGGCCTCGATCGTCGCGCGACCATTCGCGTCGAGATAGGCGATGCAGTCGGCGATCCAGTCCACGTGGTGCTCGATCGACACGACCACGTTGGTGAACGCCGCCGGGCAGCCCGGGCCGACGATGTTGAACAGGTTCGGAAATCCCGCGATCATCAGGCCCAGGTAGTTGAGCGGGCCGGCATGCCATTTCTCCTGGATGCGCATTCCGCCGCGCCCGCGCAGATCCAGTCGCATCACGGTGCCGGTGATTGCGTCGAAACCCGTTGCCAGCACCAGTGCATCGAACGCGAATTCGCGGCCACCGGTCTTCAGGCCGGCCGGCGTGATCTCGTCGATCGGGTGCTTGCTCACGTCGACCAGCCGCACGTTGGGTCGATTGAAGGTGTCGTAGTAGCCGGTGTCGACGCACATGCGTTTGCAGCCGAGCGTGTGTGTCGGCGACAGCAGGCGGGCGGTTTCGGGGTCGCGCACCAGCGAGCGGATCTTGTTTCTGACGAACTCTGCGGCCAACGCATTAGCGCGCGCATCGATCAAGAGGTCCCCGAACGCAAGCATGAAGCTGAGCCCACCCTTGCGCCAGCGTTCCTCGAACACCGCTTCGCGTTCTTCCGGACTGACCGCCAGCGCCGAAACCGGGTTCATCGGATTTTCCGAACCGAACGCGACCATTTGCAGGCGATTGCGCGTGCGAAAGCCCGCGTAGTCGGCCTTGATCCTTGCCTCGTACGCGGGATCGAGCGACGCGTTGTGCGCCGGGACCGCGTAGGTCGCAGTGCGTTGGAATACGGTAAGCTCGCGCGCCTCACGCGCAATTAATGGTATCGCCTGGACGGCTGACGAGCCGGTGCCAATGATTCCGACTTTCAGCCCGGTGAAATCCACCGTTTCCTTGGGCCACCGCGCAGTGTGATACACCGGTCCGGCGAATGTATCGAGCCCCTTAAACGCTGGCATGTTCGGCGATGACAGTGGGCCGCTGGCCAACACCAGAAAGCGTGCCGACCAGCTCTCGCCGGTATCGGCGCTGACGCTCCACCGCCGCCTGGTTTCGTCGAACCGGGCACCGGTGATCCGGGTGTTCAGCTGGATGTCATCGCGCAGCGCGAATCGGTCCACCACGTGGTTGAGATACCGCAGCAGTTCCGGCTGGGGGGCGTACCGCTCTGTCCAGTGCCATTCCTGCTGCAACTCTTCGGAGAACCCGAACGAGTATTCCATGCTCTCGATGTCGACCCGCGCGCCCGGATATCGGTTGAAATACCAGGTACCGCCGACGCCGTTTCCGGCTTCGATGACACGGGCCGTCAGGCCCAATTGCCGGGCCTTGAACAGCATGTAGAGGCCGGCAAAGCCGGCACCGACGATCAGCACGTCCAGGTCCGATGCGCGTGCCGGCTTCGAATCGTTCATTGTCGGTCCCCCTTTCCAAAGCACCGCCCCATGCACCGTGAACCAGGACGAAGGTGCACATCGAAGCCTCCCTCAAAGCTCGGCAGGGGACACCGAAAGTCTAGTCTCGTTGCCGTGAATACGCAGCAAGTTCGTTAGCCAGCCGACACCTGCAGTACGCATTGACTGTATTTGACCTTCGTCCTATGTTTGCGGCTTGACATGCAATCTCGCGATGGTCGGACAACACGCCGAGAACGCGATTGCATGACAGCGCTGCAACTCATGGGAGGTCCGCTACATGATTTCTGCCTATCGTCGTTCCTTTGTCGCCGCCTCAATGGTTTTCGTCGCCGCAACACTCTCCGTCTGGCACACCCCCGCGCACGCCGCGAAAATAACCGAATGCGGAAAGATCGGTATCTGCTACTGCGTCAACGATGAACTCACGTCGACCATCGGCACCAAGGTCGACCGCCTCCGCCAAATGATCGCCGAGCAGCGCAAAGCCGGCAAGGTTGTCGGCTATCTGAGCGTGCCGCTCACGTCGGCGGGCGGCGGCAACTTCGACATCAACAAGGAAGTCGCCGCGAGCGCCAAGGCGGCCATCGAAAAGCGCTTCGGCGCGGACTTCGTCTGGGTGCTCGACCCGGGCGCTCCCGACGCGGATCTGCCCAAGGGCACCGGGCCGGACTATATGCTGATGTTCGTGAGACTGATCGAGGGCGCTGACGGACTCGGCGATTTCGACTTCGTGTATTTCGCCGGCCCGCAGGATTTCGCCCGCTACTTCGGCTTCGATGGCACCAACGACATGGCCAAGCTCGAGGCGTACTTCGACAAGCGGGTCAAGTCCAATCCCGATTTCGAAAAGGCAGTGCAGAACGGGCTGACGAAGACCGCGTTCCGCCGCTACTACGCGGTACGCGCATCGTCGTCGGTGAGCCGCGGCGCGCACGACGAGTGGAACATCTTCCGCCTGGTCAACGAGCGGCGCCGGGCCGATCCAAAGCTGGGCACCGGTAACCAGATCTCCGTGATGTTCGACGGTCGCGGCGTTGACCCGGCCGATGCCGAGGCCGCGGTGTCCGAAGGCTACGTCGGCAAGTGCACGCCGTAGCGCGAAGTGATGCGACAATGTCCACAGGAGGATTCCAAATGACCACCACCCGCCGCTTTCACCAGGCCGCGCGCGCCGTCGCGTTATTCGGGTTCGCACTGTTCGCGCAATGTCTGGCCCTGCCCGCGCTCGCGGCCGACACGCTGAACGTCTATTCGATCTGGCCGGAAAACTACGCGAAGCCGATGTTCGAGGAATTCGAGAAGGCCACGGGCATCAAGGTCAACTTCGTGCGCTTCTCGTCCGGCGAGGCGCTTGCCCGGGTCATCGCCGAAAAGAACAACCCACGCGTGGACGTTCTGTTCGGCGGCCCGGTCGAGACCTTTGCGGCGGGAATCAGCGAAGGAATATTCGAGCCCTACAAGCCGCCGTCCTTCGCCGTCCTGCCGGCGCGCTTTCGCCAGGCGGACGGGCAGTGGATCGCCATCGCCGACAATCCGCTGGTGTTCATGACCAACGACAAGTTCATCAAGGAGAACAACCTCAAGGCGCCGGCATCGTGGAACGACCTTCTCGCGCCGCCGTACAAGAACATGCTGCAGATGGCCGATGCCCGCACCTCGGGCACTGCGGTCACGCGCATCTTCTCGATCCTGGAAGTCAACGGCCGTGACGAGACCAAGGCGTTCGACTACATGAAAAAGCTGCGGCCCAACGTGCAGCTCTACACCAAGAGCGGCGCCGGCGGCACGCTGCCGGTCGGCCTGGGGCAGGCCGGCGGCGGCATCTTTTTCATCGTCGACGCGCTGGACACCAAGGCCAAGGGCTACGACGTGTCCATCAGCTTTCCGCAGGAGGGAATCGGCACGGCGGCCGAGGGCATCGCGCTGATCAAGGGCGCGAAGAATCCAGCGCTGGGCAAGAAGCTCATCGACTGGGCCACGTCGCCGGCGATGCAGAACAACTTGGCCAAGTACAAGATCAACTTCGTGCCCGCGCATCCGGACGTCGTGCTCGAGCCCAGCCTCGCGGCAGTACTCAAGGGCGCCAAGATCTTCCCGATCGATGCCGACTACGCGGGCGCAAACCGCAAGCGGATCGTCGATCGCTGGGTGGCCGAAGTCCTGAACCCATAACACGGTTGCATCGTGACAGGCGCGACCGTCCGCCCATGGATGGGCGCGCGCATGATCGGGGGAGTGCGCAACGACCCGGCGGTCGCGATTGCCGTGGTCGTGCTGTGGTCGCTGCTGGCGCTGTTCGTCGTCTACCCCATCGTGATGCTACTCGGCCGAGTGCTGACCGATCACGGCACGTTCACCACCGCAGGTCTCGTGGCGATTCTCACCGACCGGCACCAGATCCGCGCGTTCTGGAACAGCCTGCTGCTGGCGGTGCTGGTGGGCTTCGCTGGAACGGTGCTTGGTTTCCTGTTCGCTTTCACCGCGGCGCGCGCCCGCCTGCCGCGCGGCCTCATCACGGTCATCGATGCCGCGGTCCTGTTGCCGCTGGTCTCGCCGCCGTTCACGACCGCCATCGCGATGATCTTCTCCTTCGGGCCGCGAGGATTCATCACCTACGATCTGCTCGGACTCAAGGGCGCCAGCGTCTACGGGCTTGCCAGCACGCTGGCGTCGGAGGTGATGACGTACTTCCCGATCGCCTATCTGACGCTGCGTCCGCTGCTCGCCGCGATCGACTCGAACGTCGAAGGCATGGCACTGTCGCTCGGCGCATCACGCTGGCGGGTGTTTCGCACCGTCACGCTGCCGCTGACCGTCCCCGGGCTCGCCAACGCGTTCCTGCTGCTGTTCGCGGCGTCGCTCGCGGATTTCGCCACGCCGCTGATCCTCGCCGGCAACAATTTCCCAGTGCTGCCGACGCAGGCATTCCTGCAGATCACTGGCCTGTTCGACCTGCGCGGCGGCGCGGCGCTGTCCTTCGTGCTGCTGTTTCCGGCGCTGGCGGTGTTCCTTCTGCAACGCTACTGGGTGAGCCGTCGCTATTACGTGACCATCACCGGCAAGGGGGCAGGGCAGACGCCGTTCGACAGCATCTCGCCCGGCGCGCGCGCCGTCCTGTTGTCGTTTTGCGCATTGGTCGCGATCGTCATCGTCTATTTCTACGCACTGCTACTGTACGCGTCGATTGTCGTGGCGCTCGGCGCCAATCACACGCTCACGCTGCAGCACTATCGCGTGATCTTCACCGACGGCCTGAAGGCGATTCGCGACACGCTGATCATCGCCGCCTTTGCGATGCCGCTCGGCGGGCTCTACGGCATACTGCTCGGCTATCTGATCACGAAGAAATCGTTCGTGGGGCGGCGCTCGATGGAGCTCGTCTCGATGATCAACTACGCGCTGCCCGGGACGATCGTCGGCATCGCGTATCTCATCGCCTTCAACGATCCGCCGATCGAGCTGGCGGGCACCGCGCTCATCATCATCGCCTGCTACATCTTTCGCTACGGGCCGACGGGCATCCGCGCTACCGTGGCGTTGCTGCAGCAGATCGACAAGAGCCTCGAGGAGGCGTCGCAGGGGCTCGGCGCCGGAAGCGGCACGACGTTTCGCCGTATCACGCTGCCACTGATCATGCCCGCGTTCTTCGCCGGGCTCGGGGTCGTGTTCATACGCTCGATGACGGCGATCAGCGCGACCATTTTCCTGGTATCGATAAGCTGGACGCTGATCACGGTCAAGATACTGGAGAACATCACCGAGCTGTCGCTGGGTCCCGCGGCGGCGTTCTCGGTGCTGGTCGTCGTCATCGTGTTCGTGGTGATCGCCATCATCGGCCGCGTGCTGCACCGGTTCCGCACGCCCGGCGCCGTGTCGATGACCAACCTGCTAGGAGGATGAGCGCAGTGAGCCTCGACAAGCTCGGCGTCCGGATCGACGGCGTTTCCAAGCGCTTCGCGCATCGCGTCAAGGGCGAAGTCTATGCCGTGCGCGAGGTGCGCCTCGACGTGCGACCCGGCGAATTCCTGACGCTGCTGGGTCCGTCCGGGTGCGGCAAGACAACGACGCTGCGCATGATCGCCGGCTTCGAGACTCCGGATGCGGGACGCATATTTTTCGGCGCGCGCGACGTGACCGGGCTGCCGGCTAACCAGCGCGACATCGGTTTCGTGTTCCAGAATTACGCGCTGTTTCCGCACCTGTCCGTCTTCGAGAATGTCGCCTACGGCCTGCGCGTGCGCGGCCGCGCCGATGCGGAAATCGGCAAGAGCGTCAGCGATGTCCTGGCGCTGGTCGGCCTCGCCGGATACGAGCAGCAGTTTTCAGGGCAACTCTCCGGCGGCGAGCAGCAACGCGTCGCGCTGGCGCGCGCGATCGTTATCCAGCCCAGCGTGCTGCTGTTCGACGAGCCGCTGTCCAATCTCGACGCCAAGCTGCGCGTGCAGATGCGTCAGGAGATTCACGACCTGCAGCGGCGCCTGGGAATCACGACGGTGTACGTGACGCATGACCAGGAGGAAGCGATGGCGGTGTCCGACCGCATCGTGGTCATGGACAAGGGCAGCGTCATACAGGAGGGCACCGCCGAGGACCTGTACCATCGGCCGGCGTCGCAGTTCGTCGCGCAGTTCGTCGGCCGCGTGAATCTGGTTCCCGGGCGCGTTACCGACATCGCCGGCGACACGGCGACCATTGCCGCACTCGGCACGGTGCTCAGCGTGCAGCCGTCGCCCATGGGGCTCGCACCGGGTTCCGCAGTGCAACTGGTCGTGCGCCCGGAAGCCATCGCCATTCTGCGCGCCGACGCGGGGGCACTGCATGCTACCGTCGAATCGCGTACCTTCCTCGGCGAGAAGATCGAGTATGTCGTGCGCTGCGCGGGCGAAGCGCTGCAGGTGGTCTGCCATGACGAGCGCGTTGGAGACATCATTCCCCACGGCGCGACGGTTGCGCTGCGCTTCAGCGCAGGCGCCGTGACCGTGCTGCCGTCGCCGCGCACCGAGGACTATCGCGATGCATGAGCTGTTTCGGCATCGCGCGCCTGCGCAGCGGCACCGGGAGTAAAACGCCATGACACGCGCAGAACTTGCACGCTTGCTCGATCACTCGGTCCTGAAGCCGGAAGCGACGGAACGCGATATCCGTGCGGGCGCCGATCTGGTTCGTGCATTGCGAATCGGATTCTATTGCGTGCAGCCGTGTTGGGTGAAGCTCGCCGCAGAGGCCATTGCTGCCGATGGCGCACGCGTGGTCAGCGTCGTCGGCTTTCCGCATGGATGTGACCGTCCAGACGTGAAAGTGCGCGGCGCAACCATCGCGGTGGCCGAAGGTGCGGGCGAGATCGACATGGTGATCAACTTCGGCGCCTTGAAAAGCGGTCACGCGGCGCTGGTCGCCGGCGAAATCGAGTCACTTGTCCGCGCCGTAGAGGGTGTGCCGGTCAAGGTGATTCTCGAGACTGCGGCGCTGTCGGAAAGCGAGAAGCTGCTCGCGTGTCGCTTCGCGTGCGATGCCGGTGCGGCGTTCGTCAAGACGTCGACCGGTTTTCATCCGAGCGGAGGAGCCACGGTCGCCGACGTACGCCTCATGCGCGCGGCGGTCGGCCCGGATATCGGGGTCAAAGCATCGGGCGGGATTCGCAATCATGGCGACGCGCGCGCGATGCTCGACGCGGGTGCGAACCGCATCGGCACATCGGCCAGTGCGGCAATCCTTGAACTGTGGGAAGCAGAACTATAGTTGGAACAACAGCGCGGCGCCCTGGACCGGGTGCCGCGCCTCCGAAAACCGCTGATCTGTCCTAGCCGCCAGGTCCGCGATACGCAACGGACTTCTTTGTCGCAGCGTCGGTTTCCTCACACGTGAGCAGCACGACGGTCTTGGTCGACGCCAGCCCGGATTGTCCGACCGCCAGCGCCAAGGCCGCAGCCGTGGTGTTGTCGGGCAGATCGACGATCACGTAGGCATCGGTGTCACCAAATGCAAAATAGAACGATTCGAGCTTGCCGCCGAGTCCTGTGACCGCCTTCTCGACCGCGGCGCGACGGGCAGTGCCTCCCTGGCTGATGATCCCCTTGGCCCCTGCGGCCGTGTATTTTGCTTCGAACATATACTTTGCCATCGTTGGTTTCCTCTCGGGTTATGCGCGACGCATGGATTCGATCGGCCGCGACTTGCGGTGAACTACGCTTGGTGTTCGATCGCCTCGGCAATGCGTTGCGTGGAAGTCCTCCGCAGATCCCACGCAAGGCCGATTTTTGACATGATGAAGATGGACCACTTCGTCGGATCCCAATGATACCAGCGGACGCCGTTGCGATAGTCCGTCGGGAAACGATGGTGAAAACTGTGAAAACCCTCCCCGTTCGTCAGTATTGCGCCTAGCCAGTTGTCACGCGCCGACTGTGCGTGATTGAACGTCTTTTTTCCGAACGTGTGCGCAAAGGAATTTATGAAAAAAGACGAATGCAGGACCAGAATGATGCGCAGGCAGACCACCATGATGAACCCGCCCAGTGGATGCCCGATCCACCACGCGATAAGCATTGGAAGGACAAACCCTCCGCCGACTGACCACCACGCATGATAGTCGTGCTGATGCTGACGAGTCGCGATTTTCGCAAATCATTCACGTTGTTGTAATTGGTGCGGTGACGCCAGAACAGAATCCAGCCGATGTGCGCGTGCCAGAATCCTTTGTTGACACCGTAAGGGTCGTGCTCCGTATCCGTAAAGCGATGATGCTGACGGTGCTGTGACGCCCACTTGAGCGCAGATTCCTCGAACGTCGCCGCGCCAAAAAATAGCAGGACGAATTGCACGATGGGCGACGCCTTGAACGTCGAGTGCGCAAACAGGCGATGATAGCCGATGGTGATCGACATGCCGGTTGCCGCGGCATAGCAAAAGAACAGCGCGATCTCGGGCGCCGTGATGCCGCGGTAGTAGATGTAAAGCGGTGTTCCGACGATGGCGACGATGTGAAGAATTATGAAAAAGATCAGGCCAAGCCAACGGACTCTACGCTTGGGTAGAGGATAGTCGCGAGCAATGTCTGTTGCGGTCATCGTCATGAGCATTCCTGAACTGCCGCACGCCAGGGATCAGTTGCGCCTAGCGTGGCCGGCGCACATGCAGCACCGGGACTGACGAGTTTGGGGCAGAACTGTCAAGCAAGGGCTGGAACCGGATGTTCGGCACCATGGCCTCCAAATCGCACGGGCATTATTGTGCGCCCTCTGTGCGCTACCGAACAGATAATTTTAGGGCACGGTACAGTATAGCCTGCACGCGCCTCGCCCTGCAGCGCATGCGCAGTCACTGCAGGAATCGCGTGAGTGCGGCCATGGTTTCTTCCGGGCGCTCTTCCAGGATCCAGTGGCCCGCGTTCTTGAGGACGACCACCGTCACGTCCGTGGCGACGAGTTTCGCTTGTACGCCCAGCGCGTCACCCAATGACTTTTCGCCGCCGATCGAGAGGACAGGGATGGCGAGCCTGGTCTTTGCCAGCTCCGAAAAATCCACCGCCGTCTTCGGAAACGACGCGAAATACGCAAAGCCGGCGGCCATCCGGCCCGGGCGTGCGTAGGCCTGCGTGTACGCGATCCGGTCGGCTTCGGGTATCGAGCGGGTTTTGTCCGCCGCGAAATTGTTCCAGAAGTGTTCGAAGAAAATGCGTTCGCGCCCTTTCACCAGCGCTTCCGGCGTTGCGCCGTAAAAGCGGAAGTGCCAGATCCCGGGATTGTTGTAGACGGCCTCCCACCCGCTGACACCCGGCAGGAATGCATCCATGAGCGCGAGTTTCTCGACTTCCTGCGGATACATCGCGGCATAGGCATACGCGACCATCAGGCCGATGTCGTGCCCGACCACGCGCAGTTTCGTGTAGCCAAGGGCCTTCACTGCGGCGTGCACGCGTTCGGCCGACGTCTTCATGTCGATTCCCGTCGTCGGAATCGACGAGTCACCGATGCCCGGCAGGTCGGGCGCAATGACGGTGAAACGCGGCGCGAGCGCCTTCGCCAGCGGTCGCCACATCCGCGAGGTTTCGGCGTAGCCGTGGAGCAGAAGCACCGGCGGACCACTGCCGCCCACCGTCACGCTTACCGTGCCACCGTCGACGGCAACCGACTGCGTCTTGAATCCGGGACCGAAGTCGGCGGCGCGCGCCGGCGCAGTGCCTATCATCGTGGCGAAACAGCAAAATGCGAGCATCGGCAGCGTGAAGGCACGGCTAAGCATAAGGTACATGGCAGTTTCCTTGAGGTTCGGCATTGAGATGCGTTCGACGGTAGTGGCGTCAGGTTCGAGGTGACTCAAAGTATGACGCAGCGGCGGCGGAAGCAGTTCCCGTTACGTGCGCCAGCACACATAAGACGTCCGATGATTCGCGTACTCTCTTCAGGCGAGTGTATTTGCAGCCACTTGTATTCCTGGCGTCGAGCATCGTGTCTGTTCGGTCGTACGGGAACCGACGGAGTTGGATGCGATTGCCGCCGGGGTCACATTGACCCATTGATAGAGAGGCACTGTCATGAAATTTCCTGTCGAAACGAAACCGGCCCTTTGGGGTATTGCAGGCGGCGCCATTGCAATGGCAATCGTTGGATTCACCTGGGGTGGCTGGGTCACCGGCGGTACGGCCGAGACGGCCGCAACGCAACGCGCTAACGCGGCGGTCGTCGTGGCGCTGGCGCCGGTATTTGCGTCGACAAATTCCAGCGTGCCACTGACGTCTCGACCAATCTGGCTGCGCTCAAGAAGGTCGATTCATGGTCGCAAGGTGACTTCGTCGAGAAAGGCGGTTGGGCAACGGTTCCGGGATCGAAGGCAACCGACCAGGTGTCGGCCGTGGCCAGAGCCTGCGCGGTCTTGCTCGCCGGCGCCTAACTCGCCGCCATTTTGCCACCGACGACCGGTTGCGACTTCAAACTCGACGGGGTCGTTTACACTCACTGTTACAGATCGGCGGGACGATAGCGCGCCACAATATGTCAGACGGGATGCCGACGATAGCGTCAGCAAGCTCGCCACAACACTTTGGTGCGGTGGCGCAATTCCTGCATTGGGCAACCGCGATTCTCGTGGTCGTCGCCTTCGTGTACGGGCCGGGCGGTTCGGAGCAGCGGGTGTATTCGATGGCCAAGGATTTCGACCGCCAACTCCATGAGACGCTTGGAATGAGCGTATTCGCCCTTACGCTGATTCGCCTGGTGTGGCGTGCGTTCGATGCGAGGCCGGATGATCCACCCCAGCCACCGTGGATGAAGCTCGCATCGAAGCTCGCCCGCATCACACTTTACGTGCTTCTGCTGTTGGTTCCTCTGACCGCGATTTCAGGCGCATGGCTCGAAGGTCATCCGCTGACCTTGCTCGGCAACATCCGTATCGGTCCATGGCTGCCTGAGATCCATGACGTCGGCCAGGCAATCGCATCGATTCACACCTGGCTGGGCGACGCGATCCTATGGGTTGCTGGCGTGCATGCCGCCGCTGCTCTGTACCATCATTTCCTGCTGCGTGACGGAGTGCTGCGCTCCATGTTGCCGGGCTGATTGCGCGCGTCGTGAACGTCAAGCTCCAGCTAGAACCGGTCGTCGCGCATTGCACTCAATGGCAGCCTTCGAGCAGTACTTGTCCGGATCAACCCCGGCCATGCGCGCCGATATGGCGTGCGGGACTTTCCAATATAAACCAGCGCCAGAAACGACAGACCCCGCTGAAGCGGGATCTGAGTTAGTGCTCGTTCATTTACTGCTTGCGGCGCGAGAAGCCGAGACCAGCGAGCCCGAGGCCTATGAGTGACAGTGTGGCGGGCTCCGGGATGGCCGCGGTGGGATGGAAGGCGATCGACGTGTCGATCCTCAAGTTTGATTCTGTTGTATGACGCTCGGCAAAGAAAAAATCGAAATTGTACGTATTGCCCGCGGTCAGACCGAGCGTGTTGAGGTTGATCGAGCCGTTCTCGGCCCCGTGTACACCGCCCAAATCGAGCGCGAGTTGGTTGTTGATGAACACCCACACATCATCGTCCCCGGTAAAATTAAATGTTTGTCCGGGCTGGTACGTGAACGTCGTGCTTAGTTGCAGCGTGAACCAGTAGTTGTGTGAATTTCCCTGATTTCCGAAAAACTGCCCGTCGATCGGGAAGAACGCCGAATTGTTGTATTCGTAGACGCCAGGTACGGCTTCGGTGAACGGCAACACGATATTCGTGCTCTGGTTGTAACCCGGAGCGTCGTGGTACCACTGATCGAAGTACTGCGCCGTAGTCAGGCCCCCATATGCCGGAGACGAGTCGCTGCCAAAGAAAGTTGCGTGATTGCCACCCGCATATTGCGGCCTGCCATCTCCTCCGAGCGTGGTCTTCACGGCGCCGTGCGAGTCGGCGATAGTGTTCTCGAAATCGGGATTGGGCGAATAGCCACTTCCGCAGTTGCTGACGGTCCAGCCGCAAAAATCCCGAATCGTGGCGCCGAGATTGATGGTGTTGGCGACGACGGTCGGAGCTGCGAGGATGCCCACCGCTAGCACGGCGATCGATACAACAAATCCCGCGCGGTTCCATTGACGCATACAAATTCTCCTGTCGAACGACATCGCGCCGTACGCTGTCGTCGGCGAACCAAAACTACCCGTTGACCAAACAAACGCAAGTTTCGTGCTAAGGGTGGATTGGGACGGCAGTCATCTGTTTCTATTGATTTTTTCAACAGTAGCTTTAGCGGGTGCCGACTATATAGGTAGGATACTGTAAGAAATGGCGACAGTCTCATGGGCGAAATGGCGTTGCCGGTCGGGAGGTCCCTGGGTGTCTTACCGAGTCGAATACCCTCCAGCCGCTTAGGTAAGTTCGCAGGACAACGGCCGTAGCAATCACAGCCAGGCGCCGGTCCGGAATCATGGATCAATAAGCATTCACAATATGATCCTTGGAAGGCCGAGCAGGCGTTTGAGCGCATGATGAAGAAGATCCAGGTGCGCAGCTCGCCGCATATGTCAACCCTGGCTGGTCAAAATGGCGGCGTTGCGTTGGTTGTTGCGAATAGATCGATTTGATCCTCATGAAAGGACCCGGCCATGTCCGCCAATCGAAAGCCCGTTTTGCCGCAGCCACTCACAGCGCGTCAGCTCGCACGACGGAAGGCACTGTTGCCCACGGTGGCGGCGCCCCGGCGCATCCTCACCCGGCATAGCGCATTCCGGCTCCCGAACGGAGCGGGAAAAGTCCACCTCAGGCAGGTCGGTGACCGGTTTGTCGTGGAGATTGTGCAGAGCGGACGAGCGCGGGGTCCATCGGCGCCCTATGACAAGATTCCGGCGGAACGCCCCGCCCTTGGGCGCTTCGGTGGCAAATCACCAAAGGACGTATCGGCGGGCTACCGGCCGCCACATCTGGCCGTCGAATTCGTTCCCCCACGCGTACCGCTGCGGCTGCAGGATCGCTCCCGGCCGCCCTTCGACTTCGATCCTGTGCGCACCGGCCGCAGCCGACCGCTATGCGTCACCAATCCCGACGGGCGGATGCTCTACGATCCGTTGACATTCCCATGGCGCACCGTGGGCCGGGTCGAGACGCCGGTGGGCTATTCCAGTGGTTGCACCATCGGCCCGAGGCACATGCTGATGTCCGCACACGGTATCCAGTGGCTCGAAGGCATGACTGGGTCCGTGCGCTTCGACCCCGCTTACGAGCGCGGCCCGGGACCGTACGGTACTGCGTTCGCCACGCGGGTCATTTTCTGGCTCTCCAACGTCCCAGCGAAGGGACTCTCCCTGTACGAGCAGGCCTTCGATTACGTCGTCTGCGTACTGGATTCGCGCATCGGGGACATCGTGGGCTATCCCGGATTCATTACGTATGAGAACCGATGGAACGGTGGCGAGTTCTGGCAAACCATGGGTTACCCCAATGATCTCGCCGGCACCCAGCGCCCTGCTTTCCAGAACCGCGTCTCGATACTCCACGACCATAAGGAAACGTCGCAGGGACAGACCGGGCTGCGCCTCGATCACCTGATGGACGTAACGCCAGGACATTCCGGGGGCGCAGTATGGGGGTGGTTCAACGAGGAGCCATGGCCACGCGTGGTGGCCACGCATAGCGCCGAGGCCAACTGTCCGATCACATCCGACACGCAGTTCAATACTGCCGGTGGCGGACCCGCGCTGAGCGCATTGATCGCCTATGCGCGCAGTGCGTACCCGTGACGGAACGATGCAACTTCACCCCCGGCAACGCTGACGTCGGCCTACCCTCTCTTGTCGTTGCAATCTTGCACTCGCCAACACATATGTTAGATTGCCAACATTGCCGCCGTTGCCTGTCGGTCGTTTCACCGTTCCGGAGCACCGATGGATTTCATCTTGATGCTTACCCGCAACGACCGGACCGTCGAGGATGCTGACTGCCTGGTGGATCAGGTGCTCGATCTGGGTGTCACGCACATCGGCTTCAAGGATGTCGGGGTGCCCGCACCCACAATGCAGGACCTGGTCAGCAGAATCCGGCGGCGCGGCGGCGTCTGCTATCTCGAGGTTGTAAGTACCACACCTGAGGCCGTCATTCGTTCGCTGACGTCCGGTGCAGCCCTCGGAGTGGACCGGATACTTGGCGGCACCGACCTTCCGGCCGCGCGGCGCATCCTTGGCGACCTTTCCCGCTACTTTCCATTTCCTGGCCGCCCGGTCGGACATCCGACCCAGCTCGAAGGATCGGCAGCGCTGGTCGCGGAGCATTGCGAAAATGCACGGGCGTTGGGCTGTGGCGGCGTCGATCTGCTCGCCTATCGGGCAACGCAGGCCGAGCCGCTCGACCTGGTGCGGGCGGCGCGCAACGCACTCCCCGGTGGCAAACTGATCGTCGCCGGCAGCGTAAACACCCGCCAGCAGATTCACACGCTCGCCGAATACGGCGTGGATGCGTTCACCATCGGTTCGGCAGTGTTCGACGGGTCGTTCTCGCCGGCCAAGGGTTCGTTGCGCGGTCAGGTTCTCGATATCCTCGAAGCGTGTGACAAAGCTTCCAAATTAGCAGCATGAGCGCGGCGGCGATGCCGAAGGCAGCGCCAGGCCCGAAGGGCGCGCCGCCGCGCGATTGCCAGGAGGCCGACACGCGACCGTCGCCGGCCGCGGAGGCTGGAGGAGGCCGAGCATGAGCGCGGCACCGGATACGCTCGGCCAACTGTTGCGCGGCGAATGGACGGACCCGGACGACGGGCTGCCGATCCGTGTCCCCGCTCTGACTGTCGCGATCGAGCGCACTCTGTCAGGGCAGGAGGCGGACCTCGTCGCGCCTCTGCGGCTGGGGCGCCGTATCGCGGTCGTCAGCGATGCGACGACTCGCGCCGTGCTGGGAGAACGCGTCGAGCGCGCTCTTTCGAGTGTCGGTGCAATCGTGCCGGTCGTTCTCGACGGGCAGCCGCACGCCGATGCGCACACCGTCGAGGTTCTTCGGCGCGCATCCGCAAACGCGGACGCGCTGGTGGCCGTCGGATCGGGAACGATCAACGACCTTTGCAAATATGCGGCAGGGCAGGATGCCAAGCCCTACGCGGTCTTTGCGACCGCCCCGTCGATGAACGGCTATGTGTCGAAGAACGCGGCCATCAGCATCGACGGCCACAAGAAGTCGCTGCCGTCCGTTTCGCCGGTCGGCGTCTTCATGGACCTTGCCGTGCTGGCGGCCGCGCCCGCGCGGATGATCCGGGCCGGCCTCGGTGATTCGCTGTGCCGCTCGACGGCGCAGGCGGACTGGTTGCTTTCCCATCATCTGTTCGGAACGCCCTACCGGCAGGCGCCTTTTGCGTTGCTGGCGGAGGACGAACCGGCATTGCTGGACGACCCCGAAGGGCTGCTGCAAGGCGATCTTGACGCGATGCGCAAGCTCGCGCGCACGCTGATACTCTCCGGTCTGGGCATGACCATCTGCGATGGCAGTTTTCCTGCGAGTCAGGGCGAACATCTGATCAGCCATTACATAGACATGTTTGCCCCTGCCGGCCGCGAAGCCTGTTTCCATGGCGAGCAGGTGGCCGTCGCCACACTGACCATGGCGCGCATTCAGGAGGAAGTCCTCGCTGCCGGCACTCCGCACTTGCGGTCGGGGCCCGTTGACCAAGCCGAGCTGCAACGCCGGTTTGGCGCCGAAATCGGCGCATCATGCTGGCGGGAGTTCGCTGCGAAACAGCGGGCGCCGGATGCGGAAGCGAAGCTTGAGCGGCACTTGGCGGACCATTGGGACAACATTCGAGACAGCGTCAGACGCGCCATGATTCCCGCGGAACGCATCCGCGCCGTCCTGCAACGTGCGGGTTGCCCGACCAGCGCGGAGCAGATCTTCCTGTCCGATGCGTTTTACACAACGGCAGTCCGCAATGCCCGATTCTTGCGCGATCGTTTCACCTTCCTCGATCTCGCCGATGACTCCGGACACCAAGCGGCGATGCGCGCGAACTAAGGCCTGGCCATGGGACGACACAAGCAGCGGCTGACCCAGCAACAGCGCCATGCGCAATTGCTCGCGCTGCTCCGGCGCGAGGGAACCGTGCGCATTGCGATGCTCGCCAAGGTGTTCGACGTGACGACCGAGACGGCGCGGCGCGATCTCGACGAATTGGCGCAAAGCGGCGCGCTCAAGCGCACGTACGGCGGCGGGGCCAGCCGGTCGCTGATCGACGAACCAGGCATCGGTGTTCGCAGCCGCGCGCACGCAGCAGAGCGCGGATTGATCGGCGCCGCCGCGGCCAACATGGTCGATTCGGGCGATGCGCTGATGATCGATTGCGGATCGACCACCAGCCTGTTCGCCAACGCACTGGCGGCGCGCGAGCTCCATCTCACGGTCCTGACGAATTGCCTGCCTGTAGCCCGCGCCCTGGGCACGAACGCGCTTTGCCGCGTGATTCTCTGCCCGGGCGACTACGTGCCGCGCGAGGGGGGCACATTTGGAGCAGACACGCTCGAGTTCATCCGGAGATTCAAGGCGAACAAGGCGTTCATCGGCGCCGGCGGGCTCACACCGGATGGCGTGACCGACGCCGATTCGCGGAGCTGTTCCATCAAGCGCGCAATGATGGAACGGGCAGACAGGACGATGCTGCTGCTCGACAGCTCGAAATACGATCTGGTTCAGTTCGAGCGCGTGTGTGCGCTGCCCGATATCGACGAACTCGTTTCCGACACGACGCCGCCGAAAAAGCTCGCCGCCGGGCTCAAGCGCGCCGGAGTGCGCGTGACGCTCGCCAAACCGTAGTGCGGCTCAAGGCTCAAGCATGTGGTGGTTGCAACGTGCGGCTTCGCCAAAGGGGCGAAAGGCGGCTCGCGTTGACTGGGGCGCAGCGAGGTTGGCGAATCCAACACGTCGGCTTGCGAGCCCAATACTGCCGTGCTATCGTGATCTGGCAGGTACTGAATTGAATCGCCGCGGGTCAATGGGTTGAGATCGCAGGATCTTCGCCAGAATTCCGGGGCAAACGCGGGGAGCTACCACATGACGAATTGGACGCGACCGTTCCAGTACTTGGTCACCGTTGCGCTGGCCTCATTCTGCATCGCCGCGCAAGCAGGCGAAATCACCGCCTACACCTCGCTCGAGGAAGACGACGTCAAGGTCTACCTCGACGCGTTCAACAAGGCGAAGCCGGGCATCAAGGTGAACGTGCTCCGCCTTTCGACCGGCGACCTCGCCGCGCGCATGCTTGCGGAAAAGAGCAATCCGCGCCACGACGTCATCTGGGGCTGGGCAGTCACGCAGATGGTCGACCCGCGATTTCTTGAAATGGCCGAACCGTACAAGCCGGCAGGGATCGACAAGGTCAACGCCGCAGTTCAAGGATCCGGAGGGGCGCTGGTTCGCGACCACCGGGTATTTCGCCGGCTTCTGCGTGAACACCGAAATACTGAAGAAGAACAACCTGCCGATGCCGACGTCGTGGCAGGACCTGCTGAATCCGGTCTACAAGGGGCAGATCGTGATGCCCAACGCGGCCAGCTCCGGCACCGGCTACGCGCAGGTGGTGAGCCTGCTGCAGATGAAGGGCGAAGAGAAGGGCTGGCAGTACCTGAAGGAGCTCGACAAGAACATCGCGCAGTACATCAAGTCGGGGTCCCGGCCCTGCAAGGCTGCGGCCACGGGCGAATATGCGATCGGCATCTCGTTCGCGTTCAGCGGCGTCAAGCAGATCATGGAAGGCTATCCGATCAAGCTGGTGATCCCGAGCGAGGGCGCCGGCTACGAGACCGAAGTCAACGCGCTGATGAAGACCGCGAAGAACAAGGACGATTCGAAGCAGTTTCTCGACTGGCTGCTGACGCTCGACGCGGCGAAGCTCTACGGCGAACGCTCGGAGATGTCCTCGGTGCCCGGCGCCAAGGCGCCCGACGCCGTCCTCAAGGCCGGCCTGCCGCCCGACGTTTCGGTCGTTCTGTACAAGATGGACTTCGCGGCATCGGCGAAGAACAAGGACCGCATCATCGCCGAGTGGAAGCAGAAGATCGAACGATAGCTGCCGCGTTCACCGGATCCGGCGCACGCCTGTCCGTCCGCCGGATTCCACACTAGCGCTACACTCCGCAGGATGACAGGCCGGCGTTCCGCCGCTCAGGCCACCCACGGGACCCATCGTGTTTCTGTCGCTGCGCAATATCACCAAGCGGTTCGGCGCCGTCCTGGCGCTGAACGACGTCAGCCTCGACATCGAGGAAGGCGAATTCGTCTGCTTCCTCGGTCCCTCTGGCTGCGGCAAGACCACGCTGTTGCGCGTCATCGCCGGGCTCGAGACGCCCGATGCCGGCGAAGTGACGCAAAACGGTGCGAGCCTGATCGGCGTCCCGGCGCGGTCTGCGCAATTTCGGCATCGTCTTTCAGTCGTACTCGCTGTTTCCCAACATGACAGTGGGAAGGAACATCGGCTACGGACTGGAATGCCGGAAATGGCCGAAGGACGCGATCGAACCGCGCATCGACGAGGTGCTGACGCTGGTGCATCTTGCGCGACCAGGCGGCAAAATATCCGCATCAACTGTCCGGCGGACAGCAACAGCGCGTGGCGCTGGCGCGCGCGCTGGCGCCCAAGCCCGACGGTCCTGCTGCTCGACGAACCGCTGTCGGCGCTCGACGCCAAGGTGCGCGAAGAACTGCGCGCCGAGATCAAGGACCTGCAGACTGCGCTTGCGCGTCACGACGGTGATGGTCACGCACGACCAGCACGAAGCGATGGAGATGGCAGACCGCATCGTGGTCATGAATGCCGGCGTGATCGAACAGGTCGGCGGAGCCGTCGATCTCTACGATCAGCCCGTCAATCGCTTCGTCGCCGAGTTCATCGGCCGGATGAATCTGGTCAGGTCATCGACGGCCAGGCTTTCCGTCATGAAGGGCGTCGCTGAAGGCGATCCCTACATCGGCATCCGTCCTGAGCACATCGAGCTGATCGACGCGGCGACGTCCGACGCCGACACACTGGTCGGGCGCATCGACAAGTGCGTCTTTCTCGGCAGCTTCACGCGCATCACACTGAACGTCGACGACAAGCGACTGTTGCTGGAATTGCGGGGCAGGCGAACTGACCTCAAGGCCGGCACCGCGCTTGCGGTGCGCATTCCCGCCGACGCGATCCATCGCCTGCAGGACGCCGCGGAGTGACGAGTTCCGCCGCGGTCGCGATCCGGCTGGCGCCCAAGTTCGACACGGACCGCATCGCCGTATTCGGCCTGGCCGTCGCGGTCATCGTGCCGTTGTTGCTGTTCGTCGTGCTTCCGCTGTTCGGCATTCTCAAGATGAGCTTCGTGACTGCCGACGGCATCGGCATCGGCAACTATGTCCGCTATATCAACGGTCCGAAGTTCGCCAAAGTCGTCGGCAACAGTTTCGCCGTTGCCGCAACCACGACGGCGATTACCGTACTGCTCGCCTATGCATTTGCCTACGCGATGCGCAGGACGGCGATGCCGGGCAAACGCATCTTCGGTTCCGTGGCGCTGCTGCCGCTGTTTGCGCCGTCGCTGGTGCAGGCGCTGGGCATCGTGTTCCTGTTCGGGCGCAACGGCGTCATCAACCGGACCTTCGGCCTGGGCATCGACATCTACGGATTCTGGGGAATCGTCATTTCCGACGTGTTCTACAGCTTTCCACAGGCCTATCTGATCCTGTCCGCGGCGTTGGCCGTGGCCGATGCCCGCTTGTACGAATCCGCGCAGGTGCTGGGCGCCACCGGCGCGCGCATCTTCCGGGACATCACGCTGCCGTCCACCAAGTACGGAATCCTGTCCGCGACGTTCGTGGTGTTCACCATCGTGATCACCGACTTCGGCAATCCGATGGTGATCGGCGGCGACTTCAACGTGCTGGCAACCGAAATCTACAACCAGGTTTCCGGGCAGGCCAATTTCCCGATGGGCGCGGTGATCGGCGTGATGCTGCTGGTACCGGCGGCGCTGGCCGTGATCGCCGAGAAATGGATCATGCGCCGCCACCATGCCACGATCACCGAGCGTTCGCAGCCGCTCCTGATCGTGCGTGCGCGCTGGCGCGACCGGGTGGGCCTGGCCTTTGCCGTGGTGATCTGCGCGATGATCGCGGCGATCGTTCTGGTCGTGGTCGTCGCGAGTTTCGTGACGCTGTGGCCGTACAACATGCACGTCAGCCTGCGCCACTACCGATTCGAGGTGCAGAACGGCCTGCAGCCGCTGTGGACCAGCATCTGGGTCTCGCTGATGGCTGCGGGCATCGGCGTCGTCGTCACCGTCGGTGGCGCGTGCGTGGTGCGAAGGCTGCGCAATCTGGCCGGGCAATGCCTCTATTTCCTGTCAATCTTGCCCGCCGCAGTACCGGGGATGGTGCTGGGGCTGGGCTACATCCTCGTGTTCAACGATCCGAAGAATCCGCTCGAATTCCTCTACGGCACGCTGCTTATCCTGGCTGTGTGCAACGTCTACCACTACCACGCTCAGGGTTTCCTGATTGCCACGACCAGCATCAACCAGATCAGCCGGGTGTTCGACGAGGCGTCCACATCGCTGGGCGGAGGTTTTCTGAAGACGCTGTGGAACGTCACCCTGCCGATCATTTCGCCGTCGATCGTCAGCGTCGGCGTGTTCTATTTTCGTGCGCAGCATGGTCACGTTGTCGGCGGTAATCTTCCTGGTTACGCCGCAAACCCAGGTGGCTGCGGTGTCCGTGCTGCTGCTCGACGACGCCGGCAATCAGAACCAGGCGGCGGCGTTCTCCGTCTGCATCATGCTGGTGGTCGCGCTGGCGCTGCTGCTGTTCCAGCTGATGCTGCGGATGAGCGGACGCAAGAACGTGTCGCTGATCCGCTGATATTCGGCCGGACGAACCGCCAGCAGAGTAGGCAAGGCAGCGGTACTATCAAGATCGCGGAAACGGAGAAAACTTCGTGTACGTGGCCCATTTGAACAACATTGCGGTTGTGAATGTCATTGCGCAACGGTCTTATGTCCGGGGCCTCGAAGAACGCAGGTTCCTTACCCTCCGCAAAGTCCTGGCGACCGCGGTTCCCTGGCTCGGGTTGCTCGCGGGGCTGCTGGCAGGCTGTGGCGGTGGCGGAAGTGGCTCGTCACCCCCTCGCGATGAGCCTGCGGTCGTAGTCGCCGCGGGGGATATTGCCCTGTGCGACGCGCAGCCGGCGGCTACGAGCCCAGCCGCATCCACCGCATTGCTCGTCGAGTCGATTCCGGGCACCGTGCTCACGCTGGGTGACAATGCGTACAACGAGGGAACGGTGACCCAGTTCGCCACCTGTTATGCGCCGACGTGGGGACGCTTCAAGGCTCGCACCAGCCCGTCGCCGGGCAACCACGAGTACCAGACTGCCGCCGCCGCCGGTTACTTCGATTATTTCGGCAATCGTGCTGGCGCCGACCGCCGCGGCTACTACAGTTTCGATGTCGGAGCGTGGCACCTGATTTCTCTCAACAGCAACGTTCTCGCCACGCCAGGGTCAGCGCAGGACCTCTGGTTGCGCGCAGATCTGGGCGCCAACATCGACAAGCGCTGCGTACTTGCGTACTGGCATCATCCGGTATTCAGCTCGGGGCCGCATGGCAACGATCCAACTATGGCCGACATCTGGCAGACGCTCTACGATTTCGGTGCCGACGTCGTGCTGGCCGGCCACGACCACGATTACGAGCGGTTTGGACCGCAAGACGCTGACGGACGAGCGGACGCTGCGCGGGGCCTCCGCTCGTTCGTCGTCGGTACCGGCGGTGCCAGTCCTTATGCTTTTGAGACGATCCGGGCCAACAGCGAGGCGCGGCTCGCGGGAATTTTTGGCGTCATCCGACTTACGCTTCGCAGCGATCGCTTCCAGTGGGACTTCATCGACATCGCCGGCGTAACGCGCGATTCAGGCGAGGCGCGTTGTCATTGAAGACGTCAGGCCAACACGGGAAGGCAGGCGATCTTTCCCGTGATCCGGCGACCAAGGATGGTGACGGTGTCCGTGCTGCTGTTCCGCGACGCGCAAGAATCCCGCCGTCACCGCGTATCGAGGATTGGCGCGTCGCCCATTCGCGCAATGCTTGTTGATTCGAGTCAGGCAACGCGCGTCAACGGCTTTGCCGCGCTGCCGGAATGGCCACCCGCGCGCATCTGCTTCAGATACCAGCGGATGAAGGCGTCGACGTTGTATTCCTTGCGCTGTGAAAGCGGGCCGGGTTCGTAACCGATCGAATCGACGCCCTTCTGCTGCCATTTGCAGATTTCCCAGTCCTGCTCGTTGGTGAGGTGCCAGAACGGCAGCAGACGCTCCAGCTGGTAGTCATCCCCTTCGCGCGCGTCCTTGTCGACGAGCCAGTAGCCGCGCACGATCGTCTTGCGCGGTCCCGCCGGAAGGAGGCGCGCGGCGACCGCGTGGTCGCAGCTTCCATGCACCCAGAAATTCGGCATGCTGCGCATGCGCAGCGCGCCGACGTCCGCATCCTGGTAGTCGCCCATCAGCGGGGCGACGCGCTGGCCGTCCATCGATTCAGTCTCGAATCCTTCCGCCATGACTGTGCGATCCGCGGCGTACCACGTGTTGCGATCCGGGTCGGGAAACGGGGCCAGGCCACCCTTCGCATGCGTGACCGCGATGCCCTGCGCCGCCCATTTGGTTTGGGTTCGTGCCACGGCGGCAGCCATCTGTTGCCGCATCGCCTCCGATGCATACGCTTCTTCGTACACGTCGAAATTCGCCTTCACGTACTGCGGGTGGCACGGCACGCAGTGGAAGCACTCGCGGTTGTTTTCCCAGACCAGTTTCCAGTTCGCCTCGACTTCGTACTCGGTGACCTTGGCGATTCGCGCGCGGTCGAAACCCTGCGGTTTCGCCGTCGCGGCAAAACGCTCGTGCAGGCCGTCGAATGCCGGCGGCACTGCAGCCAGCGACACGTAAATCAAGCCGGCTGCCGTTTCGGCGTGCACCGGCTTCAAGCCAAGCTGCGCTTTGTCGATGCCGTCGTGCATGCCTGCGCAGGCGAGAAGGTCGCCCTGCCGCGAATACGTCCAGCTGTGGTACGGGCACACGATGGCCCGCACATGGCCGGACTCCTTGCGGCAGAGTTGGGTGCCGCGATGGCGGCACACGTTGTGGAACGCGCGCACGCGACCCTGATCGTCGCGAATCACCAGCACCGGCGATCCGTCGATCGTGAGTGTCAGGAAATCGCCGGGCTTGGGAATCTCGATTTCAAACCCCGCGAACAGCCAGCCGCCGTGCCAGATCGTGCGCATTTCCGCGGCGTATAGCGCATCGTCGTGGTAGAACGCGCGCGGCATGCCATGACCATCGCGGCGCGTGGCGAGCAGCGCCTCGAGTTCAGTGTCTGGCGAACGAGTGGGATCGGGCATGAAGGGCTCCAGACTGCGTACTTGTGGTTCTTAAGCGAAGATCGCGCGGCGATCGGGATCGTACAGCGGCCGCGTGTGGCGTATTGCGGGGTGCCGCTCGCCCATCACCTCGATCATGTACTCAGCAGTGGGCGGTGCATCGGAGCCGACATACGCGCAGAAGATATTGCGACCGACCGTGTAGCCGTAGCCGCCGCTGGTGACCCGGCCCAGCACGCGGTCCCCCGCGAGCACGATCTCGCCGCCGAACAGATTCAGATCGGGCGGCGCGGTGAACCACGCGAGTTTGCGCTTCGGTCCGCGGGCTTTCACTTCGGCCAACGCGGCACGCGCCAGAAACTCGCCCTTGCCGGGGGCGACGCAAAAGCCCAGTCCCGCCTCGTAGGGATTGTAGTCCGTCGTGATATCGGAACCCCAGACGAGATAGTGCTTCTCGAGGCGCAGGCTGTTGATCACCCGATAACCGGCGTTGGCGATGCCGTGACGTTCGCCGACCGCCCACAGCCGCTCGTAGAGATGCAGTGCGTAGTCGACCGGGACGTGCAGCTCGTAGCCCAGCTCGCCCAGATACGTCACGCGCAGCGCCAGCACCGGCGCATAGGCGACGTCGATGGTGCGTGCGCTCATGTACGGAAAGCTCGCGTTGTCGAGCGGCGCATCGGTGAGGGCGGACAGCACATCGCGGGCCCGTGGCCCGCAAAGATTGAGCACCGCCGTGGCTGACGTCCGCTCGATCGATCGCCACACTGCCGTCCGCCGGCACATGGCGTTCGATGGTCGACCGATCGCGCACGCCGAGCGCACTGCCGGTGACGAAGTAGAAGCGGTCGTCGGCCAGCCGGGTGATGGTGACGTCCGCCTCGATCCCGCCGCGCTCGTTGCAGAGCTGCGTGTAGACGATGGTGCCGACGGGCCGGTCGAGATTGTTGACCGCGAGCCTCTGCAGCAACGCCAGCGCTCCCGGTCCGCGAACTTCGTATTTCGAGAACGACGTCATGTCGATCAATGCGACCCGCTCGCGCACCGCGCGATGTTCCGCGCCGATCGCGTCGAACGCGGGTCCACGACCAAACGACGGCGTCTCGATTGCCGGTGTACCCGGCGACGCGAACCAGTTCGGTCGCTCCCAGCCGAACTTGTTGCCGTAGACAGCGCCCGCATTCGCCAGCGTCGAGTAAAGTGGGCTCCGCCGCGCGCCGCGGCCGGCGTCGGCTTCGTAGTTGGGCCACGCAATATGGTAGTACCGGCCGTAGCTCTCCACGGCGCGCTCGTACATGAATTGCTTGACCGAGTGCGGCGCGCCGAAACGGCGAACGTCGAACGGCCAAAGGTCGAGGCCCGGATCGCCATCGACGATCCAGTTCGCCATCACCCAGCCCGCGCCGCCTGACGCCGCGATGCCTGACGTGAAACCGCAGCACAGGTAGAAGTTGTCGAGCTCCGGCGACAGGCCGATCACGGGCTCGCCGTCGGCAGTGATGGGGATCGGACCATTGATCATCTGGCGGATGCCGACTTCATTGAGGATCGGAATCCGCGCCGCCGCGGCTTCGGCCAAGGGCGCGAAGCGCTCGAAGTCCGGCTGCAAAAGCTCCGGGCCGAAGTCGGACTTGATTCCGTTCGCGCCCCACGGTCGCGTATTCGATTCCCAGCCGCCCACCGCGAGTGCACCTGTTTCCGGTTTGACGTAGAAGTTGCCATCCGGGTCACGCAGCGACGGCAGGCCGGCAGGAATCCTGTCCGTTTTTTCCGTGACGAAATATTGGTGCTCGACCGCACCCACCGGCACGCGCGTACCAACCATGGCCGCGATTTCGCCGCCCCACATGCCCGTCGCGTTGATCACGCATTCGGCGTCGATCTCGCCGGCATCGGTGACGACGGTCGTGACGCGCCGGCGCTGCGTGCGGATCGCCGTCACGCGAACACCTTGAATCAGCGTAGCTCCGCCTTGGCGCGCACCGGCTGCGTAGGCGTTGGTCAGACTCGTCGGATCGACGTAACCATCGCCTTCGATCCAGGCTGCCCCGACGACGCCGGCCGGCCCGAGCAGCGGGAACAGCTCGCACGCCTGCCGGGCCGAGATCAGGTCGACATGGAAGTCGAAACCTTTGGCCATCGTCGTCGACCGCTTCAATTCCTGAAAGCGGGCGGTGGACGACGCAAGCCGGAGGCTTCCCGAGCGATGCCAGCCCGTCGCCTGGCCGGTTTCCGCTTCCAGCGTTCCGTACAGTTCGGCGCCGTAGCGCATCAGACGCGTCAGATTGCTGCTGCTGCGCAACTGCCCGACCAGTCCCGCCGCGTGCCACGTGGCGCCATGGGTCAGTTGCAGGCGCTCGAGCAGTACGACGTCGCGCACGCCGCGTTTGGCCAAGTGGTAGGCAATGCTGCAACCGATGACGCCGCCGCCGATGATGACGATGCGCGTCGTTCTGGGCACGCTCATGCCGATCGAACTCCTGTCGCGCTAACTCTGGCCCAGTTTGAAAAACTCCCGCCTGCCACGCATGCTGCCCACCCGCCCGATCAGCAGCTGCAGATGCTCGGCATTGTCGACAAAATTCAGCCGTTCGCTGTTCACGATCAATAACTGGCTTTCTATTAAATCACCCGGTCGGCGCGCAGCAGCAATGACTGCGGAAGCTTGATGCCCAGTGCCTCTGCGGATTTGAGATTGACGACAAGTTCGAAAGTCGTCGGCAGTTCGACCGGAAGGTCAGCAGGTTTAGCACCTTTGACGATCTTGTCGACGTAGGTCGCGAGCCGACGGTACGAGTCGCGCAAGTTCGGGCCATAGGCCATGAGGTTGCCACGCTCAGTGAACTGCGCCCACCCCGAGATCGCGGGTATGTGATTTTTCGCCGCAAACGCAGCGATTTTCTCGCTATAGCGCATTAGTAATGCGTCAGGAAACACATCCAGTGCTTCGCTGTGTGATTTCAGTACGGCGGCAAGCGCGTCATCGCACTCCGCGTCGTTTCGCACCGGGTGGTAGTCGAGCGTAAGACCGAGCGCTTTCGCTGCGGCCTGCGATGCTAGCTGTTCGCCCTGCTCGCCGGGATGCTGTGGATTGGCGAGTATGGCAATCCGCTTTAGCCCCGGCATGACTTCCTTGAGCATCTCAAGCCGCTTGCCCACCAGGTCAAAAGACAAGAACGTGACTCCCGTGAAATTGCGGCCAGGGCGCGCAAGGCTTTCCACCACTCTTCCTTCCACGGGATCGCCGCTGTATCCAAATACGACCGGCATCGCTGCACCCGCGCGGATTAGCGTGTGAGTCGCCGGCCCGCCTGAGACCACTATGACATCCGGTTTTGATGCCACAAGCTCGACGGCAAGCTGCTCAGTCCGCTCGATGGAACCTGCGCCCCAGCGCGCGTCAATGATCAGATTGCGGCCTTCGCCATATCCGAGCTCGCGCATGCCGCCGCGGAAGGCATCAAAAAATAGGGAATTTTCGGCCACGGTGTTGGATAGCCAGCCTATGCGCAACACCCTATTCTGTTGCGCGGTGGCCCAGCGCGGAAGCAACGCTCCTGCGAACAGAATGAATATGAGTTTGCGTCGTAAGTTCATCCTATCCCCTGCGGTCGCAACGACGAAGCGTCAACGCTGGGATCGGTGGGCGGAACCCCCGGACAACCCTAGCCTGAAATCAGTCTACGCCCTGAAGGACCGCATTGGGTCGAGGCTGTGTAAAAACTCCGCATTTTTCGTGAGTGAAAATGAATTTCTCCACCGCGCCCAATCCGGCTGACTCGGTGTTCGTCGCGTCAACTTTGCCCGAGATTGAAAAATTCTCTCCTGCCACGCATGCTGCCCACCCGCCCGATCAGCAGCTGCAGGTGCTCGGCGTTGTCGACAAAATTCAGCCGTTCGCTGTTCACGATCAGCAACGGGGCTTCTTCGTACGAATAGAAGTATCGGCTGTACGCGTCGGCGAGTCGCGCCAGATACTGCTCGGAGATCTTGCGTTCGAAGCCGATGCCGCGTTTGTGCACGCGATCGATCAACGTCATCACCGGTGCCTGCAGATAGATGACGAGATCGGGTGTCGGCGTCTGCGGCTTGAGGTGCGAATACATCTTGTCGTAGAGCGCGAACTCGTCGTCGCTCAGGTTGAGGCGCGCGAACAGCGGATCCTTGTCCAGCAGGAAATCAGCCACGGTTTGCCGGCGGAACATGTCGAGTTGCGTGAGTCCGCGAATCTGGTCGACGCGCTGAAACAGAAAATTGAGCTGCGTCGGCAACGCATAGCGCCGCATGTCTTCGTAGAAGCGCTCGAGAAACGGATTGTCTTCCGGCGCTTCCAGCAGCGCATCGGCACCGAAATGCTGCGCGAGCGCGAGCGCCAGACTGGTCTTGCCCGCGCCGATCGGGCCTTCGACGACCACGTAGTGCAGTTTCTCCAGATTCATCGCACGTCAGCGCCACGCATGGCGGCGAGTGGGCGCGATACGCTGATCGCGCACGGCGCGCAGCAACGGACGCACCGCCCCGTGGCCCGGCACGCTTGCGGTTGGCGCGAGATCGCGCAACGGCTTCAATACGAATGCACGCTGATGCATGCGCGGATGCGGCAACGCCAGTCCGGCCTGGTCGAGCCGGCGCCGGCCGAACAGCAGCAGGTCGAGGTCGAGTGTGCGCGCCGCGTTGCGCGTGACGCGCGTGCGGCGATGACGGCGCTCGATGGCGTGCATGCGTGCCAGCAGGCTGCGCGGCGACAGGCGCGTGCACAACGCTGCGACGGCGTTCACGTAGTCGGGTTGCGTGCCGCAGACGCCGACAGGCGCACTCACGTAATTGGGTGACGCGGCGATGACGCGCGATCGCGGCAGTCGGGCCAGCTCTGCGATCGCGCGTGCAACGTGCCGGCGCGGGTGGTCGAGATTGCTGCCCAGGCCGATGTACGCCAGCGTTGCCATCAGGTCTCGCCGGATGAGGTGGCCGGTTCGATCGAAGGGCCGCCGGAGTTCTCGCCGCCGCCACGTTTGCGGCCGCGACTGCGTGGACGACGCTTCTTCTTCGGGGCTTCGTCCGGCCGCAAGAGCTGGTCGCGCTCGCCTTGTTCCGCGTGCTGAAACTGCTCCCACCAATCGGCGAGGCCCGCCAGTTCGCCTTCCATTTCGCCGCTGTCGCAGCGCAATCGAACAAAATCGTAGCCCGCGCGAAAGCGAGGGTGTTCGAGCAAACGGAATGGTCGTTGCCCGGCGCGCTGCTCGAAGCGCGGCTGCAGCGCCCAGATCTCCTTGATCGCGGCTTCGAAGCGGCGCGGAATCGCCAGGCGCTGCGCCTGCTGCTCCAGTACCTTGTCCATCGCCTCGAACAACGCGGGCATGGGCCGCTCGCCGCGCGCCTTGGCCGTAGTCCAGCTGGCCAGCACTTCGTGCCACAGCAGCGTCGCGAACAGGAACGCCGGCGTGACGGATTTGCCTTCGCGGACGCGCGCGTCGGTGTTGCCCAGCGCCAGTTCGATGAAGCGCTGACCCAGCGGTTGCTCGACGATCACGTCGAGCAGTGGCAATACACCATGGTGCAGGCCATGGGCGCGCAGACTTTTCACGGATTCCAGCGCATGGCCGGACAACAGGAGCTTTTCCATTTCGTCGAACATGCGCGCCGGCGGAACGTTCTGGAGCAGCGGTGCCAGTTCCGGAATGGGTGCGGCGGTTTTTTTCTCGATCGTGAGTCCGAGCTTCGCGGCAAGCCGCGCCGCACGCAGCATGCGCACGGGATCTTCGCGATAGCGCGTGACCGGATCGCCGATCAGGCGCATGCGCCGGGCCCTCACGTCCGGCACGCCGCCGACGTAGTCCCAGACTTCCTCGCTTACCGGGTCGAAGTAGAGCGCATTGCAGGTGAAGTCGCGGCGCAATGCGTCTTCGGCTTGCGAGCCGAACACGTTGTCGGACAACAGGCGGCCATGCTCATCGGAGGCGTCGTCGCCGGTCTGCCGTGCGCGGAAAGTCGATACTTCGATCGTTTCGGGGCCGGCAAGGACGTTGACCAGGCGGAAGCGGCGGCCGATGATGAAGGCGCGGCGGAACAGCGGCTTGACCTGTTCCGGCGTGGCGTCCGTGGCGATGTCGAAATCCTTGGGCACGATGCCGAGCAGAAGGTCGCGCACGGCGCCGCCAACCACAAAGGCCTTGAATCCCCCTTGTTGCAGCTTGCGCGTGACGTCCTGCGCGCCGCGGGATATCTGGTTCCTGCGCACCGGGTGCGCATCGGGCCCATAGACACGCGGTTGGGTCGAACCTTTGCCGGGAAGGAAGCGCGCGAGCAGGCGTCGAATCATCGAACAGGTGTGAGTTGCACTGCGGGGCGGGCGCGCTCGGGTTGGGCGCCGCATTTCGGTGCAGGGAGGTCAGCGACGCCCGTGGATCATAGCATGGCGGCGTGGCGGGCCGAGGCGGAATCGCGGATAATCACCTGTTCCCATCGTCGTCCCTGCCGCATCCAGGAGAACTCATGCCCGCCTATCAGCACGTCAAGGTCCCGGTCGGGGGCCAGAAGATCACAGTCAACAAGGATTTCAGCCTCAATGTTCCCGACCAGCCGATCATTCCGTACATCGAGGGTGACGGTACGGGTCTGGACATCACGCCGGTCATGCTCAAAGTCGTCGATGCGGCGGTGGCCAAGGCCTACGGTGGCAAACGCAAGATCCACTGGATGGAAGTGTACGCCGGCGAAAAGTCGACCAAGGTCTACGGCGCCGACGTCTGGTTGCCCGACGAAACGCTGGCCATCGTCAAGGACTACGTGGTGTCGATCAAGGGCCCGCTGACCACGCCGGTGGGCGGTGGCATACGCAGCCTCAACGTTGCGTTGCGGCAGCAGCTCGACCTATATGTATGTCTGCGTCCGGTCATGTATTTCGCCGGCGTGCCCAGCCCGGTCAAGGCGCCCGAGAAGATCAACATGGTGATCTTCCGCGAGAACTCGGAGGACATCTACGCCGGCATCGAATGGGCCGCCGAGTCCGACGGCGCCAAGAAGCTCGTCAATTTCCTCATCAATGAAATGGGTGTGAAAAAAATCCGCTTCCCAGCTACGTCGGGCATCGGCATCAAGCCCGTGTCGATCGAGGGGACGTCGCGCCTGATGCGCAAAGCCATGCAGTACGCGATCGATAACGATCGCCGGTCGGTGACGATCGTGCACAAGGGCAACATCATGAAGTTCACCGAGGGTGGTTTCCGCGACTGGGCGTACGAGCTGGCCCAAAAGGAATTCGGCGCGAAGCCGATCGACGGCGGGCCGTGGTGCAAGTTCAAGAATCCGAAAACCGGGCGCGAGATCATCGTCAAGGACGTTATCGCTGATGCATTCCTGCAACAGATTCTGTTGCGACCTGATGAGTACGACGTCATTGCTACGCTTAACCTGAACGGCGACTACATCTCGGACGCATTGGCCGCGCAGGTCGGGGGGATCGGCATTGCTCCGGGCGCGAACATGTCGGATACGGTGGCGATGTTCGAGGCGACGCACGGCACCGCACCCAAATATGCGGGCAAGGACTACGTCAATCCGGGATCGGAAATACTGTCCGCGGAAATGATGCTCGTGCACATGGGCTGGAAAGAGGCTGCGGCACTGGTGGTCAAGAGTCTCGAGAAGTCGATCGCGGACAAGGTTGTGACCTACGACTTCGCCCGCCTGATGGAAGGCGCGAAGCAGGTGTCCTGCTCCGGCTTCGGCCAGGCCATGATTGAACGCATGTAAGTGATACGTTGTTCCCGCGACGGATACGTCATCCCGGCGTAGGCCGGGATCCAATATCAGTCCGTCAGACAAAAAACCCGCCTCACGGCGGGTTTTTTGCTGTCGAACGTCCGGGTGTCAGGCCGCCTGGATGTTCGATGCCTGCTTGCCCTTCTGACCCTGGGTGATCTCGAAACTCACCTTCTGTCCTTCAGTCAGCGACTTGAAGCCGTTCATCTGAATCGCCGAGAAATGCGCGAACAGGTCTTCGCCTCCGCCGTCAGGCGTAATGAAGCCAAAGCCCTTGGCGTCGTTGAACCACTTGACCGTTCCGGTTGCCATAGTGCTACTTCCTTCCAAAATTGACGATAATGACGTTTGGACAGCAAGTGCTACCTCTGGCGGTCGGCGTGAGTGTCACGTGTGGCGCATCGGCGAAGCAATCATGTTGTAGCCAAACAGGACATTGTTACGCGCGCGCGCCGGGCGGCGTCAAGTCGTAGCGTTCAAATGGGCGTGGCACTTGATATTTTTGTTGCAATCATCACATAGGGATTTCGGGTGGCAGGTTCTCCAGGTCGGGGCGCGGGAAATCACGAGCACGAAGGCAACGTTCTCGAGGTCGTAAAGACCAAGCTAAAACCCCCGCCGCTCTACAAGGTTATTTTGCTCAACGATGACTACACGCCGATGGACTTTGTCGTCGTGGTGTTGCAGACTGTGTTTGCCATGAGTCGGGAAAAGGCGACGCAGGTGATGTTGCAGGTGCATCGCGAAGGCATGGGAGTTTGCGGTACGTATACGCGGGAGATTGCAACCGCGAAGGTCGATCAGGTGCTGGATTTTGCGCGAAGGCATCAGCACCCGCTGCAGTGTACGATGGAGGAGACGTAAGGTTGGTGCGGCAGGCGCGCCGCCGTGGCGACGCCGCTGCGATTGGAGTCGGGACGGATCATGATTGCGCAGGAACTCGAAGTTTCCCTCCACATGGCTTTTGTCGAAGCCCGGCAGAAGCAGCATGAGTTCATCACCGTCGAGCACCTGTTGCTCGCGATGCTCGACAACCCGTCGGCGGCGGAGGTGTTGAAGGCATGCGGCGTCGATCTCGACGAGCTGCGTGGCGTCCTCACCGACTTCATCAACGAGCACACGCCGCGCCTGTCGCCGCACTCCGACGCGGACACGCAACCCACCCAGGGTTTCCAGCGCGTCATCCAGCGCGCGATCCTCCACGTCCAGTCCTCCGGCAAGAAGGAAGTCACCGGCGCCAACGTGCTGGTCGCGATCTTCGGCGAGAAGGAATCGCACGCCGTCTATTTCCTCAACCAGCGCGGCGTAACGCGCCTGGATGTTGTGAACTACATCGCCCACGGCATCACCAAGAAAGAACAGCAAAAGCCGGACAAGTCCGAAGCCACGAAGGAAGAGGGCGAGGGCGAGCCGCAAGCCGCCGGGGCTCTCGACGCGTATACGCTGGACTTGAACCACCTGGCCAAGATCGGCAAGACCGATCCGCTCATCGGCCGCGAGCATGAGCTCGAGCGCGTGATCCAGGTGCTGTGCCGCCGGCGCAAGAACAATCCGCTGCTCGTCGGCGAAGCCGGCGTCGGCAAGACCGCGATTGCCGAGGGCCTGGCGCGCAAGATCATCGAAGGCAACGTGCCGGAGCTGCTCAAGGATTTCACCGTCTATTCGCTCGACATGGGCGCGTTGCTGGCAGGCACCAAGTACCGGGGTGACTTCGAGCAGCGCCTGAAAGCCGTGCTCAAGCAGTTGGTCGAGAATCCAAAATCGATCCTGTTCATCGACGAGATCCACACCATCATCGGCGCCGGTGCGGCGTCGGGTGGCACGCTCGACGCGTCGAATCTGCTCAAGCCCGCACTCAGTACGGGTGCGCTCAAGTGCATCGGCGCGACCACCTATACCGAGTATCGCGTCATCTTCGAAAAGGATCACGCATTGTCGCGGCGGTTCCAGAAGATCGACGTGCCCGAGCCGTCCATCGCCGAGACCATCGAAATCCTCAAGGGCCTGAAGTCGCGCTTCGAGCAGCATCACGGCGTGAAGTACGCGCCGGCGGCGCTCACCACCGCGGCGGAGCTCTCCGCGCGTTTCATCAACGACCGGCACTTGCCGGACAAGGCGATCGACGTCATCGATGAGGCTGGCGCGGCGCAGAAGATCCTGCCCAAGTCCAAGCAGAAGAAAGTCATCACCAAGACCGAGATCGAGGAGATCGTTGCCAAGATCGCGCGCATTCCGGCGCGAAGCGTCACCTCCGACGATCGCAATTCGCTGAAGACGCTCGACCGCGATCTCAAGAACGTGGTCTTCGGGCAGAACCTGGCGATCGACGCGCTGGTGGCGGCCATTCGCATGGCACGTTCCGGGCTGGGTGATCCGCGCAAGCCGATCGGCAATTTCCTGTTTTCGGGGCCGACTGGTGTGGGCAAGACCGAAGTCGCGCGCCAACTCGCTTACTGCATGGGCATCGAGTTGCTGCGCTTCGACATGTCCGAATACATGGAGCGCCATGCCGTGTCGCGGCTGATCGGCGCGCCGCCGGGATATATCGGCTTCGACCAGGGCGGCCAGCTCACCGAGCGGATCACCAAGCATCCCTACAGCGTCTTGCTGCTGGACGAGATCGAAAAGGCGCACCCGGATATATTCAACATCCTGCTGCAGGTGATGGACCACGGTACGCTGACCGACAACAACGGCCGCAAGGCGGACTTTCGCAATGTCATCATCATCATGACGACCAATGCCGGCGCCGACGTGCTGTCGAAGGGCTCGATCGGCTTCACCGAAAGCAAGCAGGCAGGCGACGAAATGGAATCGATCAAGCGCATGTTCACGCCGGAATTTCGCAACCGGCTGGATGCGACGATCTCGTTTGCGGCGCTGGATCACGACGTCATCCTGCGCGTCGTCGACAAGTTTCTGCTCGAGCTCGAAGTGCAGCTGCACGAAAAGAAGGTCGAGGCATCCTTCACGCCGGCGCTCAAGGAATTCCTGGCCAAGAAGGGCTTCGACCCGCAGATGGGCGCCCGCCCGATGGCTCGTCTGATCCAGGACACGATCCGCAAGGCGCTCGCCGAAGAGCTGCTGTTCGGCAAGCTGGTGAGCGGCGGCAAGGTCACCATCGGCATCGATCAGGACGAAAAGATCAAGCTGGAGTTCGACGAGACCAAAGAGGTCGAGCCGGTCGCCTGATCGCCCGCGCGGTTCGCAGCAATCACGGGAGCCCGCGGGCTCCCGTTTTGTTGGGGCGCGGCTCATTGCCAGGAGTTATCGCTTCAGCACTACGGATCACGTCAGTGCGCGTCGTGCTGGAGTACCATTTTCAGATTGGGAGGAGACGCGATGACAATTCGAATACATAACGTGGCGGTCGCGCTCGTGTTGGTCGCCGGGTTTGGCGCGGCGGGTGCCGCCGCGCAGAACGTTGGCCGCGAAATCGCGGCCAACTGCGCCAACTGTCACGGCACCAATGGCCGCAGTATCGGCGCAGTTCCCAGCCTTGCGGGACGACCGCAAGTCGAGATCGTGATGCTCGTCAAGGAATTCCGCGACGGCAAGCGGCCGTCGACGATCATGCAGCAACTCGCCAAAGGCTACAGCGACGCGCAGATCGAGGCGGCCGCTGCCTATCTGGCCGCGCAGAAACCGAACTGAGGAACAGCGATGAGCTACTCACGACGTGAATTCCTGAAGGCGGGATCGGCGTCCATTGCGCTGGCGTCTCTGGGCGGTTGCGCGACCATGTCGGGCGGCGGGCCGAAGGTGGTCGTTGTCGGCGGCGGCTATGGCGGCGCGACCGCGGCCAAATACCTCCGCATGTGGAGCGACGGCAAGATTGACGTTACGCTCGTCGAGCGTGAAGGCGAATTCGTGTCCTGCCCGCTTTCGAATCTGGTAATCGGCGGCAGCAGGGAGCTCGCCGACATCACCGTGCCGTACAGCGGTCTGGACAAGTGGGGAATCCGCCGCGCACGCGACGAAGCGATTGCGATCGATCCTGCCGCACGCTCGGTGAAACTCGCCAGTGGCGCCACACTGAATTACGACCGGCTCATCCTGTCGCCAGGCATCGATTTCATGTGGGAGCAGGTGCCATCGCTCAACGATGCTGCGGCGCAGGCGAAAGTACTGCACGCCTGGAAAGCCGGGCCGCAGACCGTCGCGCTTCGCCGCCAGCTCGAGGCCATGCCCGATGGTGGCGTGTTCGTGTTGACGATTCCGAAAGCACCCTACCGTTGTCCGCCGGGTCCGTATGAACGCGCCTGTCAGGTTGCACACTATTTCTCGACGCGAAAGAAAAAATCCAGGGTGCTCATTCTCGACGCCAACGAAGACGTGCAGTCGAAGAAGGCGCTGTTCATGGCAGCGTGGAATGGCCGCTACAAGGGATTCGTCGAGTATCGGCCGAACAGCACCCTGATCGACGTCGACGTCGCGACGTTGACCGCGAAACTCGACTTCGAAAGTGTCAAGGCGGACGTGCTCAATGTGCTGCCGCCGCAGCATGCCGGCGCGATCGCACGGCAACTCGGCATGGCCAATTCCAACGGGCGCCTGTGCCAGGTCGATTTCCTGACGTACGAATCGACGGCGCAGAAGAACATCCACGTGCTGGGCGATGCGATCCAGGCGGCGCCGCTGATGCCGAAGTCTGGGCACATGGCCAACCAGCACGGCAAGGTGTGCGCGGCAGCCGTACTCGCGTTGCTTTCGGGTCAGGCGCCCAATCCGGCGCCCATCATCGCCAATACCTGCTACAGCTACATCGACGACAAGGAAGTCGTGCACGTGTCGTCGGTGCATGCCTACGACGCGGAAAAAAAGACGATGCAGGTCGTGCAGGGCAGCGGTGGCCTGTCGCCCGCACCGAGCGCGCAGGAAGGCATCTACGCTGAAAGCTGGGCGCGCAACATCTGGGCGGACATGCTCACCTGAGCGCGCGGCGGTAGCGGAGCTGCGTGCTATCGCGCGACCGTGTGCGTGCCGCCCTCCGGTCACTCCCGGTATCGCCGGATTGCCGAATCCGCGAGGGAATAATCTCTGGGTAGGCTTCCGTGTGTTCGCGTAGCGAAACCGTGGGCGATCCGTGGGTGCTCGCCACGCAATCTGTCTCCAGCCCGGCGCGTTGCCGGGTTCAACAGGAGACAGACCATGACACGCTTTCAGTTTCCCGATACACCCGAAGACCTGCGGCGCGCCAAGCGATCGCCGATCGTCATTGCACTGTTTGTTGCAGCGCTATTCATCGCTGCGCTGTTCCAGAATCCCAGCTTCCGTAGCCTACTCGGCGAAAACCTGTCGAGTGCGCCTCTGTACGCGGGGCCGGTTTTCGCACGGATAGTTCCGGACCAAATCGCGCTACCGCTGCCACCGATTTCGACTGACGCGATCGACGTACGGGCATGCGCCGGCAACCCCGAGTGCGACCCCGGTTACTACGAGCCGGGCGCACTCTGATTGGACCTGGACGGTTCCATGATTGCTGCGGGTGCGATGCGATCGGGAGCCTATTTTTGGTGCAGTACACTTCTGGCCTCCAGACAAAATACATAACACATTGTTTTGTAGCCTATAATTGTCCTATTGCAATGCGACAATTTCGATTGTCACGGCGCAGCAATTTTGCTAATGTCGCAGTTGAAACAGGTGCCTGCCGGTAACCATGATGGCAGGCGCTCGCAGGGCTTGGGTCTGCTCGTTTACCCCATCCATGCCCGCCCGACCGGTCGAACGATCTTCGCCGGTATGTGCTGTGAAGAGCACGCGGCTCATGTCCGCGCGCAATTCACCCGCGGTTTGCAGCTCGCACGATGCGGGCGGCACCGTAGACCAGGGTCCGGGTCGTGCCCGAGGGCGCGATGCTGGTTTGGCCATGACGCAAACGATGGGAAAACCGATGAACTACGACCTCGAAGCAGCAAGACTCAAGAAGGACTGGGCAGAAAATTCTCGTTGGAAGGGCATCAAGCGCGGCTATACCGCGGAAGAGGTTGTGCGCCTGCGCGGCTCGGTGCACATCGAGCACACGCTGGCACGGCGCGGTTCCGAGAAGCTCTGGAAGCTCGTCACCGAGCAGCCGTTCGTCAATTCGCTGGGTGCGATGACGGGCAACCAGGCGATGCAGCAGGTCAAGGCCGGTCTGAAGGCGATCTATCTCTCGGGCTGGCAGGTGGCGGCCGACGCCAACGTCGCCGGTGAAATGTATCCGGACCAGTCGCTGTACCCGATCAATTCGGTACCGATGGTGGTCAAGCGCATCAACAACACGTTTGCGCGCGCGGACCAGATCCAGCATATGGAAGGCAGTGGCGACATCGATTTCTACGCGCCGATCGTGGCCGACGCCGAAGCCGGCTTCGGCGGCGTGCTGAACGCGTTCGAATTGATGAAGTCGATGATCGAAGCCGGTGCCGCCGGCGTGCACTTCGAAGACCAGCTCGCCGCGGTGAAAAAATGCGGCCACATGGGCGGCAAGGTACTCGTGCCCACCCGTGAAGCGGTCGAGAAGCTCATTGCGGCCCGGCTCGCCGCCGACTGCATGGGCGTGCCGACCGTGCTGCTGGCGCGCACCGATGCCGAGGCCGCCGATCTCGTCACCTCCGATGTCGACGACAACGACAAACCATTCTGCACCGGCGAGCGCACGGTGGAAGGCTTCTACAAAACCAGGAACGGACTGGACCAGGCCGTGTCACGAGGACTCGCCTACGCACCTTACGCCGATCTGCTCTGGTGCGAGACCGGCAAGCCCGATCTCGAGTTCGCGAAAGCGTTCGCCGATGCGATCCACGCCAAGTTCCCGGGCAAGATGCTCGCCTACAACTGTTCGCCTTCGTTCAACTGGAAAAAGAACCTGGACGACTCGACGGTGGCGATGTTCCAGCGCGAACTCGGTGCGATGGGCTACAAGTTCCAGTTCATCACGCTCGCCGGTTTCCACAGCCTCAACTACAGCATGTTCAATCTGGCGCACGGCTACGCGAATAACCAGATGACCGCGTTCGTCGAGTTGCAGGAAGCGGAATTCGCGGCGATGTCGAAGGGCTTCACCGCGGTCAAGCATCAGCGCGAAGTCGGCACCGGCTACTTCGATGCCGTGACGCAGACGATCCAGGGCGGCCAGTCATCGACGACCGCGCTCAAGGGCTCGACCGAGGATGAGCAGTTCTTCGAAAAGCCGAAGGCGGAGTTGTCGGTCGCGAACGGCTAAGCAACAATAAATCTGCATGTCGCCGACGGCGCGGCACCCGCAAGGGGCTGCGCCGTTTGTTTTGACTGTCCGAACCGAGGTTTGATCTCGCAGCCAATGACAGATCATCGATGTCGCTGTCCGGCGGGTCGCGGCCATTGCGGTCGGCGCCGCGGGGGTCTCTGACCGGCCAAGGGCGGTCATTGATCCCTCGCGGGCAACCATGAGCGCGCTTGACACGGTCGACAAATGCAATCCCAGGCCGGCACGTCAATCGACGGTCTCAGGCACGAACGGCAAATCCATCGTGTATTGGCGAAAACGACCGCCGCGATTATGCTGAGGAGCGCCAAACGTTCCGCGGAGCCTTCATGCAGGAATGGTTCATCGCCTGGCTCGGACTGCCTATCGTCGCGATTTTCGCGAGTCTTTTTGCTTTCTATCTCGCGACGGGGGCCCTCCTGGTTTGGCTGTCGTTCCGATCGCGGTGGAGTGAGAGCATCCTCAGCTTCAAGGGGCTGGTGGCTCCTTTCTTCGTTTCGACCGCCACCATCTTCGCCTTGCTGGTCGGATTCCTGTCGAACGATATCTGGGAGCGCAACAGGCAAGCCTGGCGCGCAGTCCTGACTGAAAGCGATACGCTAGTCGCGCTTTACAGTCTCAATACAGCAAGCGGGTCGGACGATACAGGTCTGCGCACCGCGATTCGCGGGTATGTCCGCGCCGTGGTCGACGATGAATGGCATCGACTCGCAGTCGAGGAAAGATCCGCACTAGCCGACACGGCGCTCAATGCACTGTTGCGAGAAGTGGCGCAGCCCGCCGCCCCAAAGGACGCTGTCATCCAGAGGACGATGCTCGACATGGTGTTGAAAATCCGCGCTGCGCACGAAGACCGCGTGGTGCTGAGCAACGATCGAACGATGGTGACCAAGTGGGTAGCTGTCTTGCTGCTCGCGCTCATTACCCAAATCGCACTCGCTGCCGTGCACCTAGAAAAGCCGCGACCGCAGTTGGCCGCGCTACTGATCTTCACTGTTGCCGCCGTATCCATTCTCGGCTTGCTGGCGATCCACGAGGCACCATTCGAGCCCCCCGTCTTCGTCCCTCCCGGCCCGATTGTCGATGTCTTGCAGCAGGTCCCGAAGTGACTTGTGTCTCCTGCGGCCAGAAGAATGTCCGCTTCGGATCGTTCACGCTCATCCGCTCGCCGGTGCTGAGCGGCGGCTCCACGATTTACAGCGGCCCTTTGCGCCCACATGACTGCTGTACGTCACCCAGCGGCCGCTCAGTTCGGCACGGTGGTCGTCTCTGACCGGCCAGTTCCAGACGGTCGCCCTTACATCTCAATTTGCCGGGAAGCAGCCGTTGACGAACCGGGTCGTTGCAGCAAGAATGGCCCGAACCCCGCGCACCGTCGCATGATCGTTCGGCGGGAGCGTGGTAACAGGCGCGGAAACACTGCGCAGGCCTCACACCTTAAGGAGTAAATAATGCAGACAACGACGCGAGGAACGTGGCTCGGCATGGCTGGCCTGATCACGATGACGGGCTGTGCGAGCATGCAGCCCACGCCGAAGGACATGACGTTTTTCGTGACGAGTACCGGCACGGGCAAGGGTGCCAGCCTCGGCGGCCTCGATGGCGCGGACGCGCATTGCCAGTCGCTGGCGAAGACCGCCGGCGCCGGTGACCGCACGTGGCGCGCGTACCTCAGCACGCAAGCGCCTGCGCTCAACGATCCGAAGTTCGTGAACGCCCGCGACCGTATCGGCACGGGCCCGTGGCAAAACGCCAAGGGCGTCGTCGTCGCGCGCAACGTCGACGATCTGCACTCGGCGAGCGCGAACATAACGAAGGAAACGGTGCTCGACGAGAAAGGCCAGCCGGTGAAAAGCCGCGCCGACAAGCCCAACGAGCACGACATGCTGACCGGATCGCGGCCCGACGGCACGGCGTTCCCCGGCGCGCCGTTCTTCGACATGACCTGCGGCAACTGGACCAAGGCTGGCAAGGATGGCTCGGCGATGGTCGGCCACTTCGACCGCGGCGGCCCGATCGACGCTCCATGGGCCACGTCGTGGAACTCGTCGCACCCGACGCGCGGCTGCGATCAGGAAGGCTTGGTCAGCACCGGCGGTGCCGGGCTGTTCTACTGTTTCGCGGCGAAGTGACGCCGGCGCGGCGTTGTCGTGATCGGCGAGAAGACCGCGAAGGCGCGTGGACTCGCGATCACACCACCGCTGCCGCAGCGCGCGGACGAGGTGATTCAGTAGCCGCGTGTGCCGGGTTGATAGTGATTGAGGGTCCGGTTCTGGTATTGCGCAACGGCCGAGAAGGGTCGATGACCCACTCCCCCGCTAACGCCGAATGGCTGCAATCGATGTGCGGCCGCCGGGTCCGGCGGCCGCGACCAAGCCTAAAGGGCGACACCTCGGTCTGTTCGGCAATCTCCAGCGCGTCGTCGACCTCAATTCCGAGGTATCTGACGGTGCTCTCCAGCTTGCTGTGACCGAGTAAGAGTTGGAACCGCCCGGAGATTCCTCGTCCGCCGGTAGATCGGCGTCGGCTTGGTTCGCCGCATTGAATGGGTGCCGTAGGCCGCCTGATCAAGGCCAATCGATCCCGCCCAAGTATGAACGATTCGGGAATACTGCCGAGTCGAAAGGTGAGGCGACGCCGACATGCGGCTCGGAAAGAGAAACTGCTCCGGCGTCAGATGGGCGGCCGCGATCCAGGCGCCGACCGTGTCCCGCGTTTGTTCGGTGATCTCAAACTGCACCGGTCGTTGCGTCTTCTTCTGCATGACAATCGCGCGCGGGGCCACATGACTGCCCTGGACCACATCGCGAACCCGAAGCCCGACCAAATCGCAACCGCGCAACTTGCTGTCGATAGCTAGGTTGAACAACGCAAGTTCACGGGCTCGATGATCAAGCTGTAGGCGAATCCGAATGGCCCAGATCTCCTTCAGCTTTAGCGGTGGCTTCTGGCCGATCAACTTCCCTTTGTTCCACGGTACTGCACGCCCAGCCTTGAGGGCGGTGTTGGTAACGGCATACATGAACGGCTCCTTCGTAGTAGAACGGAGCCTTATCTTGATCGTGGATCAAGGGCGCTTGTCGTTAAGGGTTGTGCGATGCCTGCCCGCATGCGCAGAGGGCTGACGACGTGACGACGCCACGCGGGCAGGCGTCGTACAAGCCTCGAGGGAGGAAACCGCGGCATGCCCCGGTGCGGTCCGGGGAGGCTAAACCGCTATGGGGATTTGATGGTTCGCGATCCGACCGGATGCGGTGATTGGGTCGCCGGTCCGGAGGATGACATCGCCCGGATGTTGGGCGGCGACTGTGGAGGCCGGATTCCGGGATGACGCAGCGGACGAGAACGGACGTTATCGCAGCGTGAGGCAATAGCGTCCGCTATCGGTGGTAGCCGACGAAGAGCGGACGCATCGAAGCAACGGATGCCGGTGATCATGCTGCAGCTCGCAAGGTGGGCGGTGCGCGGATTGGTTGGCCGCGGGCGAAGGTCTCGACGATGATCATCGCCGCACCGCAATGCGGACAGACGAAAGTGGGCTGGACGTTGGCTGCGTCGGTTGCCGGTTGCGGTTCAGTGGCGGCGGGAACGACGTGCAGCAGCTCGCGCGCCTGGGCCAGATGCTCACGGCGTCCGGCATTGGCGAGCAGCCCGTAGTGGCGGATGCGATGAAAGCCGCCGGGCAGGACGTGTAACAGGAAGCGCCGCATGAACTCGTCGGTACCGAGCGTCATGGTCTTGTAGCGCGTCTTGCCCTTGGCCCGGTAATCCTTCCAACGGAAAGTGACGCCGCGTTGGTCGAGTGCCAGCAGCCGCTGGTTGGAGATCGCCACCCGGTGGGTGTAGCGGGACAGATAGGCGAGCACCGCGCCCGGTCCGGCAAACGGGCGCTTGGCATAGACGACCCATTCGCACGCGCGCAGCGGCGCGAGCCATGCGGCGAAAGCGCGCGCGTCGGTGAGCGCGGTGTACTCGCCGAAGAACTGCAGCCGGCCGGCGCGATGAGCTTGGTCGAGTGCCTCGAGGAAGTGCCGACGAAACAGCCGCGAGAGCACCCGCACCGGCAGGAAGAAACCCGGCCGGCACGCGACCCAGCGCTCGCCGTCGGCGGATAGCCCGCCGCCGGGCACAATGCCGTGCACATGCGGATGGTGCGTCAGCGCCGACCCCCAGGTGTGCAGGACCAGCGTCACGCCGACCTGCGCGCCGAGATGCTTCGGATCGGCGGCGATGGTGCGCAGGGTCTCGGCAGCGACCGCGAACAGCAGGTCATAGATGACGGCCTTGTTGTAGTACGCGATGGCACTGATCGGCGCCGGCAGCGTGAACACCAGATGGTAGTACTCGACCGGCAGCAGATCGGCCTGCCGCGCTTGCAGCCACCGGCGCGCCGCGCGCGCCTGACACTTCGGGCAATGCCGATTGCGGCAGGAGTTGTAGGCGATCTGTACTTGCTCACACGCATCGCAGCGCAGTACATGTCCCCCCAGCGCCGCGCTGCGGCACTGTTCGATGGCGGACATCACTTTGAGCTGCCCGAGACTCAGGTGGCCGTGCTGCGCTTGCCGCCAGGCCGGTCCATAGGCACGAAAGATGTCCGCGACCTCGAGGGCGGGACGCCCCACGCGGAGGTGCTACGCGGTGGGCAAGCGCTCCAGCGGACTGATCACTTCGCGCAGCAGATCGGTGGCCACCTGGGTATAGAGAACCGTGGTCTCGATCTTCTTGTGCCCGAGCAGCACCTGGATGACCCGTATGTCGACCTTCTGCTCCAGCAGGTGGGTGGCGAAGCTATGCCGAAAGGTGTGCATCGATACCCGCTTGTCGATCCCGGCCGCCAACGCCGCGGCGTGCACGGCGCGATTGAGCTGCCGGGTGCTCATCGACTCGATCGGATTGAGGCCCGGGAACAGCCAACCGCCGTCGAGCATCTTGCCTTGAGCCCGGGCCACCCGCCACCAAGTGCGTAGCCGCTCGAGCAGCACCGGCGGCAACATGGCGTAGCGATCCTTGTGGCCCTTGCCCTGCTCGATGCGCAGCGTCATGCGCTCACTGTCGACATCACCGACCTTCAGCCCGGTCACCTCGCTGGCGCGCAATCCGGCGCCGTACGCCACCGACAACGCCGTCTGGTGCTTCAGGTTGCGCGTCGCCGCGAGCAGCCGGGCGACCTCGTCACGGCTCAACACCACCGGCAGCGTGTGTGGCACCCGCACCGGCTGCATCTTCGCCATCAGGTCGCCGTCGCCCAGCGTGACCTCGAAGAAGAACTTCAAACCGGCGATCGCAGCGTTGAGCGACACCGGCGAAGTGCCGAGATCGACCAAGTGCAACTGATAGCGCCGCAAATCCTCGACCGTGGCCGTGTCGGGCGAGCGCCCAAGGAAGGCGGTCAGCTGCAGTACCGCGCGGATGTAGTGGCCCTGTGTCTTGTCCGCAAACTTGCGCATCCGCATGTCGTCGATCATGCGCTGGCGCAACGGCGAGATTCCGTGAAGCGATGAGTCCATGGCTCTGCTCCTGTCGTGATGCGAGGCGGATTGCCTCGTGCCACAACATAAGCAGATTCACGATCCCGGCTAACCTCACCGCCGGAACGAAGCTCGAGTCTTACCGCGCGAGCGGTTTAGTTCACCGACACTGAGCAGCCGGTCGGGCTTTGCCAAAGCAGCCATTCAACTGCGCGGCTCCAAGCCTAGCTGGACGATTCGGGTGACACCTCCCGGCCCTTGAGGCCTTCGTCATCACCGAGCATTTGGAAGTGTGGCCCGATGCGTTGAAGGAACTCGGTGCGCTGGTGGCTACCGGCAAGCTCAAGTATCGTGAGACGGTGTCCCAGCGCTTGGACACCGCGCCTGAGGCCCTGATCGGCCCTGTTCACGGGCAGGAACTTCGGCAAGCAGCTCGTCATGCTCGTCTAAAGCCGCGAAACCTCATCCTGCACCCACTACCGTGCAGGCCCCCCGCGCCGAGGATGACCTCCGCGGCCCCCACCGTTAGGAGTCCACGATGCTCTTTCTAATCCACTTCGAAGTAACCGTTCCTGCCGATACTCCGGCGGAACTGAAAGAACAATTACGTCAGGGCGAACATGCGCGCGCCTTTGAATTAATTGAAGCGGGCAAACTGCGCCGCATCTGGCGCCCAGTAGGCACGGCTGACACCTGCTGCATTTGGGAGGCTGACAGTCTTGAGGAACTTCATGCCGCGGTACGGTCTCTTCCGCTGTATCCGTATATGAAATTGTCCGTTACCCCTCTCGTTGAACATCCCGTCACCGTAGCTTGGAAAAAAGAGCACGGGCCTATGCCGGCGTTTTGAGGGTAGCGACCTGACACTCGAGCATGTGCGGCTTCTGCAATAGGAGCGGCTGCTTTCTGGCATCCACATTGAATGGCTGGTGATGGCCGGTTGTTGACCGACACGACCGCATCTCAGCTCACGACCCGTTGCGGGCATTCACTACTCTGGCGAAGCGGGCGACCGCTTCGCAGCGATTGCGATCTTCGACTGCTACACCCCCAGCGTGCTCGTGCCCAATCCGTTCTACCGCATCAGCAGGGCACCGCAGTTCACCACGGCCGCGACGCTCGACTTCAAAAACCCGGACACGATGACGAAGATTCGTCCACTGATGTCGTCGCTTCAGGCAGCCGGCGCCGCTGAGATGGATGCAATCGCGTACGTTGCGTTTCTCGACACGCAACCGCAAGTCGACAAGACGAAGAAGATCGGGACGCAGGGCTACTGTATGGGCGGCGCGCTTGTCGTGCGGACCGCTGCGAGCGTTCCGGACCGCATTGGCGCCGGTGCGTCGTTCCACGGAGGCGGGCTCGTGACCGATAAGCCGGACAGCGCGCATCTCCTCGCGCCGAAAATCAAGGCGCGTATGTACTTCGGCGTCGCGACGAACGACGATCAGCGGCAGCCCGACGCGAAGGACAAGTTGAAGGAGATTTTCGCGAAGGCCGGCGTCCCGACGGAAGTCGAGGTCTATCCTGCAAAGCACGGCTGGTGCGTGGCCGACATGCCGATGGAGGACGGCGTGCCGATCTATGACAGGGCGCAGGCCGAGCGCGCATGGAGCAAGCTCGTCGCGTTGTATAAGGCGCTGGGGTGAGTTGCCCTCGTCCACTGCGACCTATTTGAGTTCGATGTCGAGCACGTTCGTTCGAACCCTGTGCCGCGCCGCTCGGGCGGCTGCAACGTCAGCTATCAAACGCGTTTTTAGGACTGAGCTCCGACGGCCGCTCGGCCATTAGCGGACGGTTGCAAACCTGTCCGTAAGCGGACGGTCGAGCTCCTCCTGTGCGTCGAATTTGGATCGAGGAGATTGCCACGAGCACTATCCACTCATCGACGCGGGTCAGCTCGCAACATTGACGATAAGGGCAAATGCCGCGTTCAATGCGGTACTGCACTAGACCCAGATCGCCGCGCGCGGGAAGGATGCTCTGTGTCTTAGCTTGCGACTTTGAGCGCTTCCTCGCGCGAGGCCGTGATGGAGAAAAGATCCAAGAACCCGCCGAGGTCGAAGAGGTGACGCATCTTCGCCGACAATCCAGAGAGGACGAGGCGGCTCGCGATCTCGTCGGCCCGCTTGGCAGCGATCAGGAGCACGCGGAAGCCCGCGCTGCTTACGTATTCGACGTTGGCGAAGTCGACTACTACGCCGCCGGGTTGGGCCATCACGCTTTCCAGCCGTGCGCCCAGAAGCGGTGCCGTCGTGCTATCGAGGCGGCCCTTCACGGCAAGGGCCGTCACCCCACTCACTTGCTCTTCGTGCATTTCCATCTTCGTTTCACCCCTTGTTCAACACTCTTCTCAGCACGAGCCGATTGCGCGTACCGATCCTTTCGTAATCCACATCGCTCATCAGCTGCCTCATGAAGTGCACGCCAAGCCCGCCGAGGCGGCGCTCCTTCAGCGACGCGGTGAGGTCGGGCGCCGCCGCAGAAAGCGGATCGAAGGCCAGGCAGTCGTCCTCGATCTCGGCACTAATCACCGTGGGCTCGATCGCGAGCGTGACGTCGATGCGATGAGGCTCGCCGTCGTCAAAGCCATGGGTCAGAATGTTGGTGAGCGCTTCGTCGAGGGCGATCTGCATGTCGCAGAGCGCATCCGGCGGCACGGCATGGTGCGCGGCAAGGCCGTCCAGCGATGCCTGCACCTCCTTGACGGCTCCCTCGGCTCGGGTGATGCTCACGACGGCGCGGCGCATGGTCAGCCCACGAGCCTAACGGCGAGCGCGGCAATGTCGTCCGACTGCGGCGCGTGCCCGGCAAAGCGACGAACGGCCTCAACCACCGAGGTCACCATGCTCTGCGTGCTGCCGGCGGCGACAGAGCGCAGCACCTCCTCCAGGCGAGCCTCGGAAAACTGCTCGTCGTTCTCGTCCATGGCCTCGGTGACGCCGTCCGTGAACAGGAAGAGGCAATCGCCCACGCGCAGGGGACGCTTGGTGGTCTCGTATGCCAAGGTCGGGCGTATGCCGAGCGGCGGGGCGCGCGGAGATTGCAACTCCGACACGCCGTCGGCGCTGACGACATACGGCCGAGGATGGCCGCAGCTGCAATAGTGGAGCTCGCGGGTGACGAGGTCGATCGTGGCGAGAAACACGGTGGAGAACATGCTGTAGGGATTGTCCTCGCACAGCTCCGCATTCATGCGCGTGACCACTTCGTGCGGCTCGGGAGTATCCGCATTGCCGCGCAGCAGAATCGACAACGTGCGCACGAGCGTCTTCGTCCGTGCCATGAAGAGCGCGGCTGCGGCTCCCTTGCCCGAAATGTCGGCGACCACCACGCAGAGCTTCGTCGGGCTGATGTAGAAGAAGTCGTAGAGATCCCCGCCGACCTGGCGTGCGGGGTAGAGCGAAGCGAAGATGCTCACCGGCGTTTCCACGGTGGGTGCCGGGAAGTTGCAGGGCACCATGCTCAACTGGATGAGCCGCGCCGAGTCGAGCTCCGCCTCAATGCGCGCGACGTGCGCCTCGAGCTCGTCGCGAAGCCGCTTCTTCTCGAGACTTGCGCCGACGCGCGCCTTGAGCAGCGTTGGGTTGAAAGGCTTCGGAAGATAATCCTCCGCGCCGAGCTCGATGCAACGCACCACGCTTTCGATCTGGTCGACCGCGGAGATCATGATGACCGGGACGTGCCGCAGTCGGCTGTCGGCCCTCACATGCTCGAGCACCTCGTACCCGTTCATCTCCGGCATCGTGACGTCGAGCAGCACCAGGTCGAACGGCTGCGCGTGGAGCCGGTCAAGCGCCTCGCGCCCATTCACGGCAGTGGTCACGTTCGCGTAGCCTTGGCGCTTCAGGCGCTGAATGAGCGTGTACCGGTTGTCCTCATTGTCGTCGACGATAAGCAGCGCGGGATCACGAGCCATCGCTTGCCCGCGTTCGCGACATTAGCGCGTCGATCTTGGCGCGCAGTCGCGGAAGATCGATCGGCTTCGTGTCGTAGTCATCGCACCCGGCGGCGAGCGCCTGGGCGCGGTCCTCGGTCATGGCGTGCGCCGACAGCGCGAGCACCGGGATGTGCCGCGTCGACTCATCGGCCTTGATCCGCCGGGTGGCCTCTCACCGGCGGCCGCTGCGCGCCGTCGGGATAGACCGCACCGGTTAGCTGGACGATGCGCAATACGTCGGAGAGAGCATCCACCGTTATGTTTGTGCAATCGCGGCGTCGCGCGCAAAAAAGCTGGAGGCCCGGTCATTCAATAGCGTTGCGGTTGCGGGAATACTAGCACCGTGCCCAAAGGACAACCAACCTAGAAAGGATGAACCGTGGAAAAGATCTACGACAAGGCATTCCTCCATCCAGCGAGCCCAACGATCGGCAATGATGTTCGTCGCCTTGTACGCGAAGTGGCGACGCTCGCGGGCGTCGCCCGCGTCGCCCCCGGCTCGCGCGCTTCTAACCTGCTCAGAATCGACTACGACCCTGCACTGATCTCGATGCGGACACTCCTCGCATGCGCACGGCGCGGCTGGGCGACCGTGCGTAGGGTCGGCATGCAACGCCGGCGAGCGATCAAGAAGCAGAGTACACCCGCCCGCGCTCTACAAACGTCGCACGTTGTTCCGAAGTGACCCGACTGCGATCCTGCCGCAACATCATGGCCTGACCGGCCCGCAGTGGAAGATAAAATCGTCGCGGAATACCGGGCATCGTAAAAGCCCCCGCGCTCCGTCGGGCGCACGATAGAGGAGGTGTGACATGTCTACGTCTCTTGGAACCATCCGGGAAAACATCCAGGCTCAGGGGTTCTGCGGCCTGGATGACAAGACCTACGCGCAGATCAACTACCCGCTACGGCTGTCGCCCGCAATATGCATGCTGTGGACGGCCGTGGGAACGGCGCTCGCTTCGCCAATGATTCTCTGGGCCCTCGCGCCATTTGCGGCATTGGGCGCAGTTCTGCCCGGGCATCCATTTGACGTTCTCTACAACTACGGCCTGCGCCATCTAACGGGTACGCCAGCCCTGCCCCGTTACGGGGCCCGCCGCCGACTCGCCTGCGCCTTCGCGACGACCCTGATTGTCATGGCCGCATGGGGTTTCCAGGCAGGCATGCCCATGGCCGGTCAAATCGCCGGCTGGGCGCTTGTGGCGGGTACCTTCGTGAACGTGAGCACCGGGCTCTGTGGACCCGCGCTCATTGTTCGGATTTTCTTCGGTAAGGTAGTTTGTGAGTAATCTAAGAGCCTGACCTCGGCTTGCACATGCCGGTACAACGGATCGCTGGACCTCTGCTTCGATAAGGGGCGAACGTCCGCTGATGAGGCTGTGCAGTGACGGCTCAGGGTCGATGAACTAAACCGCTCGCGCGGTAAGACTCGGGCTTCGTTCCGGCGGTGAGGTTAGCCGGGATCGTGAATCTGCTTATGTTGTGGCACGAGGCAATCCGCCTCGCATCACGACAGGAGCAGAGCCATGGACTCATCGCTTCACGGGATCTCGCCGTTGCGGCAGCGCATGATCGACGACATGCGGATGCGCAAGTTCGCGGACAAGACACAGGGTCACTACATCCGCGCGGTACGACAGCTGACCGCCTTCCTTGGGCGCTCGCCCGACACGGCCACGGTCGAGGATTTGCGGCGCTACCAGTTGCACCTGGTCGATCTCGGCACTTCGCCGGTGTCGCTCAACGCTGCGATCGCCGGTTTGAAGTTCTTCTTCGAGGTCACGCTCGGCGACGGCGACCTGATGGCGAAGATGCAGCCGGTGCGGGTGCCACACACGCTGCCGGTGGTGTTGAGCCGTGACGAGGTTGCCCGGCTGCTCGCGGCGACCCGCAACCTGAAGCACCAGACGGCGTTGTCGGTGGCGTACGGCGCCGGACTGCGCGCCAGCGAGGTGATCGGGCTGAAGGTCGGTGATGTCGACAGTCAGCGCATGACGCTGCGCATCGAGCAGGGCAAGGGCCACAAGGATCGCTACGCCATGTTGCCGCCGGTGCTGCTCGAGCGGCTGCGCACTTGGTGGCGGGTGGCCCGGGCTCAAGGCAAGATGCTCGACGGCGGTTGGCTGTTCCCGGGCCTCAATCCCATCGAGTCGATGAGCACCCGTCAGCTCAACCGTGCCGTGCACGCCGCGGCGCTGGCGGCCGGGATCGACAAGCGGGTGTCGATGCACACCTTTCGGCATAGCTTCGCCACCCACCTGCTGGAGCAGAAGGTCGACATCCGGGTCATCCAGGTGCTGCTCGGGCACAAGAAGATCGAGACCACGGTCCTCTATACCCAGGTGGCCACCGATCTGCTGCGCGAAGTGATCAGTCCGCTGGAGCGCTTGCCCACCGCGTAGCACCTCCGCGTGGGGCGTCCCGCCCTCGAGGTCGCGGACATCTTTCGTGCCTATGGACCGGCCTGGCGGCAAGCGCAGCACGGCCACCTGAGTCTCGGGCAGCTCAAAGTGATGTCCGCCATCGAACAGTGCCGCAGCGCGGCGCTGGGGGGACATGTACTGCGCTGCGATGCGTGTGAGCAAGTACAGATCGCCTACAACTCCTGCCGCAATCGGCATTGCCCGAAGTGTCAGGCGCGCGCGGCGCGCCAGTGGCTGGAAGCGCGGCAGGCCGATCTGCTGCCGGTCGAGTACTACCATCTGGTGTTCACGCTGCCGGCGCCGATCAGTGCCATCGCGTACTACAACAAGGCCGTCATCTACGACCTGCTGTTCGCGGTCGCTGCCGAGACCCTGCGCACCATCGCCGCCGATCCCAAGCATCTCGGCGCGCAGGTCGGCGTGACGCTGGTCCTGCACACCTGGGGCTCGGCGCTGACGCACCATCCGCATGTGCACGGCATCGTTCCCGGCGGTGGGCTATCCGCTGACGGCGAGCGCTGGGTCGCGTGCCGGCCGGGTTTCTTCCTGCCGGTGCGGGTGCTCTCGCGGCTGTTTCGTCGGCGCTTCCTCGAAGCACTCGACCAAGCTCATCGCGCCGGCCGGCTGCAGTTCTTCGGCGAGTACACCGCGCTCGCCGACGCGCGCGCTTTCGCCGACTGGCTCGCGCCGCTGCGCGCGTGCGAATGGGTCGTCTACGCCAAGCGCCCGTTCGCCGGGCCGGCGGCGGTGCTCGCCTATCTGTCCCGCTACACGCACCGGGTGGCGATCTCCAACCAGCGGCTGCTGGCACTCGACGAACGCGGCGTCACTTTCCGTTGGAAGGATTACCGAGCCAAGGGCAAGACGCGCTACAAGACCATGACGCTCGGTGCCGACGAGTTCATGCGTCGCTTCCTGTTGCACGTCCTGCCCGGCGGCTTTCATCGCATCCGCCACTATGGGCTGCTCGCCAATGCCGGACGCCGTGAGCATCTGGCCCAGGCGCGCGAGCTGCTGCACGTCGTTCCCGCCGCCGCTGAACCGCAACCGGCAACCGACGCAGCCAACGTCCAGCCCACTTTCGTCTGTCCGCATTGCGGTGCGGCGATGATCATCGTCGAGACCTTCGCCCGCGGCCAACCGATCCGTGCACCGCCCACCTTGCGAGCTGCAGCATGATCACCGGCATCGGTTGCTTCGATGCGTCCGCTCTTCGTCGGCGACCACCGATAGCGGACGCTATTGCCTCACGCTGCGGTAACGTCCGTTCTCGTCCGCTGCGTCATCCCGGAATCCGGCCTCGCACCGTCGCCGCCCAACATCCGGGCGATGTCATCCTCCGGACCAGCGACCCAATCACCGTATCCGGTCGGATCGCGAACCATCAAATCCCCATAGCGGTTTAGCCTCCCCGGACCGCACCGGGGCATGCCGCGGTTTCCTCCCTCGAGGCTTGTACGACGCCTGCCCGCGTAGCGTCGTCACGTCGTCAGCCCTCTGCGCATGAGGGCAGGCATCGCACAAC
>CAVZWA010000016.1:0-664378 GCA_963778935.1 uncultured beta proteobacterium | reverse complement strand
CTATTCTGTTGAAAAACTCTGTTTTCAGAGATGCTGCAAGAATTGCAGGCTCTCAGCGGCTTCGTTATTTTTCGGACGTGGGGGCACGCGCAATCTCGTACTACGCGCTACCAAGATCGTTCTGACTGGCCCTGCGTTGATTCACACTGGGAACGAACGATTGCATTCAACGTTGGCAAGAAATTGCAGCGGGCGCGATTTCGAGTTTTTCAACAGAATAGGTCGTCTACGGCCGAACGATCTGCGGCGCCGAACTGCAGCACTACGATCCACAGCGGCCGTTGACGCTTCGATGGCTGGTATACGTTATGCAGCGGCCGCTCGGTTCAGCGCGGTCGGTGGCTTTGACCGGCCCAGGAGCGGGCGCTCAATGACCTGAGTCAGATCGGCAGCAACTAGCCGCCGACGCACCGACGCGATATGCGGTACGCCTTGACATGGATCTGCGAAAGGCGTCAACTGAAAGCGCTTTCGGTGATTCGGCTCGCGGGGGATTCTCGTACTAAAAGCTGACGATCCGGTTGCTGCACTAGTGTCTCGCTATTGTGCGCGCCCCGTGTTGCGGGTGTACCTGAGGCGGACAGGCAGCAACCACCCTCGAGACGATGTCTGAGGATTATCGCGGGCCGAGGAACCGGAGCAAAGTGGCCAAACTGTTAAGCCCTGCGAACTCATCGCGGGGCTTCTCATTTGTACCGGGCATACGCGCTCAACGTTGATGTGTTGAAACCGCGTTCCGACCAAATCAGCGGCGGTTGGATGCGGGGCGGAGTCCGGTTCTCCTTCAAGCATATTTGCGGCCGATTTCGCAGCCCCAAAATGAAGAGCCGCCATTCGAGAATTGCCAGATACCGGCGGCAGTCGGCCACAAGCGGCTTCGCCGTATGCCTGCTGTTGGCCGGTCAGCGACCGTCGAGTCTGCACGCGAGCGGTCTGATGGGGACGGCGATGCCGACGCCAAGCGGACGATCATCTCTGTCCGACGCTGACGTTCGACGGGCAGCAGGAATGAGCTGCCGCTTTCCCGCGATCCCGTTTGGCGGCGAAGCTCGGAATCCATGATGTCTGCGGCGGCGCACACCGCGCGCGTCGGCAAGCTGGACAAACGTTTGCCCCTATGTGCGCTATCGCACTGACATTACAAAAACGGTCGTTTAGCCTGACTCGGCCACAATTAGTTGATCCACCGCGGGGCACGCGACGCTGGTCTTTGCATTCCAGCTCGCGCCGTCGAATTTTATCGAGGACGGCCGACATGAAAACGCGCGACATCAATACGACGCGAGCTTTGTTCGCAGTGGCGCTGCTGCCCTACTTGATGTTGGGCGCGAGCCCGATGTAACTAACCCTAAGAAGGAGGCCCCAATGAAACGCTTCGTCATCACACTGCTGGCAGCATTGCTCGCACTGGCCGCGCCGTTATACGCCGCCGACAAGGACACCAAAGTCGCCGGAAAGGCCACCGCAACGACGGCCCAAGCCGAGGACAAGATCGACATCAATCACGCCAAGGCCGAGGAATTGATGAAACTGGACGGCATCGGGGAAGCGCGAGCCAAATCCATCATCAAGGGTCGCCCCTACAAGGGCAAGGACGAGCTGGTTGACAAGAACATCGTCCCCCAAGCCGTCTACGATAAGATCAAAGACCAGATTATTGCCAAACAGAAGTGACCCATTCAGGACATCGCGAATGAACTGAAGAACAGTTTTGGTTTCGATGGGCTTTGGCTTGACGGCACTAATTGCAGGCGTCGCGTTTGCCCAGAGGCGCCCACGCGTCGCACGGCAAAGCGTGTAGCTAAGCCAAAACGCCCGTCCGGTCTCCGCTCGAAAACACAGGGTTTGGCCGCGAACTGAACGTCCGCTTTTGGCTCGGCCTAATGTCGGCAACGGGTCGAGGCCGTGTGGAAACGCTTCAATCGTAAGCGATAGGACGCGGGGCATTAAAGATCTGGCCGGATTAGTATTTTCCGCACATCTAGCGTCTTCTGGACCGCTTCATCCTTCACACGGGCTTCGGCAGCGATCCGCCCCCTCAGTGGCGCGCAATTGGAGCTTACGCTGCCACCATCCTTATCGCTCTCATCGTTCCCGCGATGCCGAGTATCTGCATGACCCGCTTCAGGTTGTAGGCGAGGACGTGCAGGCTCATCTCGGTGCGGACCTTGGCCAGCGTTTTGGTGAGGAAGTGCGTCGAGCCCATCCAGTGATTGAGCGTGCCAAAGATGTGTTCGACCGTCCGTCTACGAACCTTCATCTGATCAGGCTTGCGATCCAGTCGCCGTTGCATGGCATCGAGGACGGCCTCGTGCTCCCATCGCCGCACCCGCCGCTCCTTACCGGTCGTGCATTGGCGCTTGAGTGCGCAACTTGAGCAAGCCGAAGTGTAGTAGACGTTGATCTTCATCTCGTGTTCGACGGTCGAGTGATGCCAGACCAGTCGCTGGCCCGCAGGACAGCGGTACTCGTCATCCCTGGCGATGTAGACGAAGTCCAGCTTGCTGAAGCGACCCGCGGCTTTGCTGTTCGATGTCTCATTCTTGGGAACATAGGTCCTGATTCCGGCTTCTTCACAGGCCAGGATTTCTCGCCCGCTGTAGTAGCCTCGATCCGCGATCACCTCGATCTTCTTGGTCCCCATCGCTTCGTGGGCTTGCATCGCCATGTTTGATAGTTGATCCCGATCGTGGCCCGTATTGGTCACCTCATGCGCGACGATCAGGTGGTGCTTCGCATCGGCCACCGCCTGAACGTTATAGCCGACGATGCCGGTCCCGCGGCCGCTGGTGGCCATCGACCGAGCATCGGGGTCGGTCAGAGATAGCTGTTCGTCAGGCTGGCGCTTCAGCTCGATTTCAATCTTGCGCAGCTGTCGCATCTGCCGCTTGAGTTTCTTCAACTTCTCCTTCAGGTGGGCCGTCTTCGCCTCAGCCTCGGTCGGCTCGGTGCGATCGATCGTATCCAGGGCACTCAGGTAACGCTCGATGCTCTCGTCGACCTGTCGCATCCGCTGCTCCAGCTTGTGCGGCGTGAAGTTCTTGTCGCGGTTGTTGACCGCCTTGAACTTGCTGCCGTCGACCGCCACGATGGCCTGGGTAAACAGCTTGAGCTGCCGGCACATCAAGACGAAACGCCGGCACACGTTGCGGATACCCGCACCATTGTCACGACGGAAGTCGGCGATCGTCTTGAAATCCGGGGAGAGGCGACCGGTCAGCCACATCAGCTCGACGTTGCGCTGTGCCTCGCGTTCCAGGCGGCGGCTGGATTGGATGCGATTCAGGTAACCATAGAGGTAGATCTTCAGCAGCACCCCGGGATGGTACGAAGGACGCCCCGTCGCCGCCGGCTCCGCGCGCATAAAGCCAAGCTCATGCAGATCCAACTCATCAACAAAGACATCGATCACGCGTACCGGGTTGTCCGCAGCGACATAGTCGTCAAGACTCTCGGGCAGCAACGTAACCTGAGTGCGGTCTTCGCCTTCGACGAATCGCTTCATGCTGCCCCCCGAAGAAACCTGTTTCTTCAGTCTAGGCAACCTTTCCGTTTGCGCAACCCCCGCGTTTCCACACGGCCTCGACCCATTCCGGTCGTCTAATCTTCTTGGGAGCGGACATTGCGATAGATGGCCGCTTTTCGGGACGGCAACTTTCGAGTCTCCACACGAACCAAGGCACGTGCGGCAATACAGTGAATGACGGCGCCACCTTGACCAACTTAATGCTACGGCGTAGCGTCAACGAACGTATTCCAAGATCCATTTGGGAAGGCAGTGATGCCGCGCGCGGATGAGGTGATCCAGTGATGGACCGGCGAATGTTTATCGGCGCTTTCGCGGTCGGACTCGTTGCAGCACCACTTCCTACTCTTGGCCAGCCGCCGCCGATGAAGACCTACCGCATCGGCTTTCTTGGTTCCGAGTCCGCTTCCTACGAACGCGACCGAGTCGAGGTCGTGCGTAACGGCCTGCGTGAATTGGGCTACCCGGAGGGCAGCATCGTCATCGAGACACGGCTTGCGGACGGAGACTACGGTCGTCTGGCTGGCCTCGCCGCGGAACTCGTCAATCTAAAGGTCAATGTGCTGGTCTGCAGTGGGACCAAGGCGGGCCTCGCCGCAAAGCGCGCTACCGCGACGATTCCCATCGTCGTGAGCAACATGGGCGACCCGCTGAATAATGGCTTCGTTGCCAGCTATGCACGGCCTGGTGGCAACGTCACGGGAATGTCCCTGCTCAACCCGGAGAATATCGGCAAACAACTGGAGCTTCTCAAGCAGATCAAGCCGCAAATGGCGACAGTCGCCATATTGCTCAACCCCGCGAACCCAAATACTGGCCTCCAATTGTTGAGACGCGAAGTCGAGTCGTTGCATGTCGCGCTGGAATCCGTGGAAGTGCACGGAGCCAACGAAATCGAGGGCGCAATATCGAACATCGCAGAACGACGCATCGATGCCCTGTTGGTCCCTTCGGATACTTTGTTTGCCTCCCACTATCATGCTATTGCCGATCGTGCGGTAAAGGCGCGAATCGCTTCGGCCGGCACGTTTGATTTCGCCCATGCCGGCGGTCTGGTCGGGTACTCGACGAGCCGCATGGAAGCGTGGCGCTATCTTGTCGGCTACGTGGACAAGATCCTCAAAGGTGCGAAACCCGGTGACCTGCCGGTCGAGCAGCCGATGAAGAACGAGCTGGTGATTAACCTCAAGACCGCGAAGGCACTCGGCCTCACGGTTCCGCAGTCGTTGCTGCTGCGCGCAGACGAGGTGATTCAGTAACGGCTCCGAGCAAAAGTCCGCTCTTGGCCTATACCGTTGAAAAACTCCCTTGAAAGTGTGTGCTTGGTGGCTATGCTGAAGGCAAGGCGTAGCGGGGGGAGAAGCGGGAATGATGGGACAAGGGTCTGGTGGTCAGAAGAAACTGTTCTATTCATTCAATCTCGACGATCACGTTCCTGCCGATCACCTGCTGCGTGGCATTGATCGTTGCCTCGATCTTGGCGAGCTGCGCCGTCACCTGGCGCCGTTCTACAGCCCCACGGGGCGTCCGTCGATTGATCCTGAGCTGATGGTACGGATGTTGATCGTGGGTTACAGCTTGGGCATACGTTCCGAGCGGCGACTGTGCGAAGAGGTTCACCTCAACCTGGCCTATCGCTGGTTCTGTCGCCTGGGTCTTGAGGACACGGTCCCGGACCATTCGACGTTCTCGAAGAACCGGCATGGCCGCTTCCGTGAGAGCGAAGCGTTTCGGCATGTGTTTGAGGGTGTGGTTGAGCGGTGCGTGAAGGAAGGATTGGTCGGCGGCGAAGGCTTTGCTGTCGACGCCAGCTTAATCAAGGCCGATGCCAATCGCAGCCGCAGTACGGCGCGCGAGGAGGCGCAGGACTTGCGCGATCCCCGGCACGCGACCCGGGCGGTGCGCGAGTATTTGGCCGCCCTGGATGCGCAGGGGGAGCCGGTCACCGCTCCCGCATCGATCTCGCCCACGGATCCCGCGGCACGGTGGAAGGCGGTGGGTGGTCCGGCGTTCTACGCCTATTCGACCAATTATCTGGTGGATGTGCAGGCCGGCATCATTGTTGATGTCGAGGCGACGCCGGCTTTGCGGACGGACGAAGTTAACTGTGCGCAGACTATGCTCGAACGGGTCGAAGAACGGTTCGACCTGAAGCCTGAGCGGCTGATCGGCGATATGGCCTACGGTGCGGCCCCGATGCTCGGTTGGTTGGTTGAAGAGAAGAGAATCTCGCCGCACATTCCGGTGTGGGACCGGACCCAACGCGACGACGAGACGCTATCGAGCAGCGACTTCCAGTGGGACGAACAGGCCGACGAATACCGCTGCCCGCAGGGAAAGATACTGCGCAAGCAACGGCGCACGTTCAAGCACCTGCGTACCCACATCACCAAGGCTGGCACCATCATCTATCGAGCCAGCCAAGCCGATTGTGCGAGTTGCCCGCTGAAGACGCGCTGCTGTCCGAATACACCGATGCGCAAGATCGCTCGCAGCGTCCACGAATCGGCGCGAGAGGTCGCTCGCGATGTTGCCAAGACCGATGGCTACAAGCAATCGCGCAAGGATCGCAAGAAGGTCGAGATGCTCTTTGCTCACCTCAAGCGCATTCTTAAGCTGGATCGCTTGCGCCTGCGGGGCCCGAGCGGTGCGCGCGATGAGTGCCTGCTAGCAGCCATCGCGCAAAACCTACGACGAATGGCGAAGCGACTGATGTTTGCAGCACCGGAAGCGGTTCCGATAGCTGCATAAAGCAACACCGGGGACGAATCTACTTCCTCGACCAGCGCGAATCCGTTACCGAGACTCACGATCGGCGATCACAGGCACCGGAACCTCGACCAAATATCGAGTATTTCAACGGTATAGGCCGTTCGCGGGCATCGAAGCGAATCGGCCGACCGGCCGCTGATAGGGGCATAGCTGCCAACTAGCCGTGAAAGGCCGCTATCTGTCGTAGAGCCGCCGGGCGACGTCTCGGTTCGGATGGGCGTGAACGTTAAGGGTTGTGCGATGCCTGCCCGCATGCGCAGAGGGCTGACGACGTGACGACGCCACGCGGGCAGGCGTCGTACAAGCCTCGAGGGAGGAAACCGCGGCATGCCCCGGTGCGGTCCGGGGAGGCTAAACCGCTATGGGGATTTGATGGTTCGCGATCCGACCGGATGCGGTGATTGGGTCGCCGGTCCGGAGGATGACATCGCCCGGATGTTGGGCGGCGACTGTGGAGGCCGGATTCCGGGATGACGCAGCGGACGAGAACGGACGTTATCGCAGCGTGAGGCAATAGCGTCCGCTATCGGTGGTAGCCGACGAAGAGCGGACGCATCGAAGCAACGGATGCCGGTGATCATGCTGCAGCTCGCAAGGTGGGCGGTGCGCGGATTGGTTGGCCGCGGGCGAAGGTCTCGACGATGATCATCGCCGCACCGCAATGCGGACAGACGAAAGTGGGCTGGACGTTGGCTGCGTCGGTTGCCGGTTGCGGTTCAGTGGCGGCGGGAACGACGTGCAGCAGCTCGCGCGCCTGGGCCAGATGCTCACGGCGTCCGGCATTGGCGAGCAGCCCGTAGTGGCGGATGCGATGAAAGCCGCCGGGCAGGACGTGTAACAGGAAGCGCCGCATGAACTCGTCGGTACCGAGCGTCATGGTCTTGTAGCGCGTCTTGCCCTTGGCCCGGTAATCCTTCCAACGGAAAGTGACGCCGCGTTGGTCGAGTGCCAGCAGCCGCTGGTTGGAGATCGCCACCCGGTGGGTGTAGCGGGACAGATAGGCGAGCACCGCGCCCGGTCCGGCAAACGGGCGCTTGGCATAGACGACCCATTCGCACGCGCGCAGCGGCGCGAGCCATGCGGCGAAAGCGCGCGCGTCGGTGAGCGCGGTGTACTCGCCGAAGAACTGCAGCCGGCCGGCGCGATGAGCTTGGTCGAGTGCCTCGAGGAAGTGCCGACGAAACAGCCGCGAGAGCACCCGCACCGGCAGGAAGAAACCCGGCCGGCACGCGACCCAGCGCTCGCCGTCGGCGGATAGCCCGCCGCCGGGCACAATGCCGTGCACATGCGGATGGTGCGTCAGCGCCGACCCCCAGGTGTGCAGGACCAGCGTCACGCCGACCTGCGCGCCGAGATGCTTCGGATCGGCGGCGATGGTGCGCAGGGTCTCGGCAGCGACCGCGAACAGCAGGTCATAGATGACGGCCTTGTTGTAGTACGCGATGGCACTGATCGGCGCCGGCAGCGTGAACACCAGATGGTAGTACTCGACCGGCAGCAGATCGGCCTGCCGCGCTTGCAGCCACCGGCGCGCCGCGCGCGCCTGACACTTCGGGCAATGCCGATTGCGGCAGGAGTTGTAGGCGATCTGTACTTGCTCACACGCATCGCAGCGCAGTACATGTCCCCCCAGCGCCGCGCTGCGGCACTGTTCGATGGCGGACATCACTTTGAGCTGCCCGAGACTCAGGTGGCCGTGCTGCGCTTGCCGCCAGGCCGGTCCATAGGCACGAAAGATGTCCGCGACCTCGAGGGCGGGACGCCCCACGCGGAGGTGCTACGCGGTGGGCAAGCGCTCCAGCGGACTGATCACTTCGCGCAGCAGATCGGTGGCCACCTGGGTATAGAGAACCGTGGTCTCGATCTTCTTGTGCCCGAGCAGCACCTGGATGACCCGTATGTCGACCTTCTGCTCCAGCAGGTGGGTGGCGAAGCTATGCCGAAAGGTGTGCATCGATACCCGCTTGTCGATCCCGGCCGCCAACGCCGCGGCGTGCACGGCGCGATTGAGCTGCCGGGTGCTCATCGACTCGATCGGATTGAGGCCCGGGAACAGCCAACCGCCGTCGAGCATCTTGCCTTGAGCCCGGGCCACCCGCCACCAAGTGCGTAGCCGCTCGAGCAGCACCGGCGGCAACATGGCGTAGCGATCCTTGTGGCCCTTGCCCTGCTCGATGCGCAGCGTCATGCGCTCACTGTCGACATCACCGACCTTCAGCCCGGTCACCTCGCTGGCGCGCAATCCGGCGCCGTACGCCACCGACAACGCCGTCTGGTGCTTCAGGTTGCGCGTCGCCGCGAGCAGCCGGGCGACCTCGTCACGGCTCAACACCACCGGCAGCGTGTGTGGCACCCGCACCGGCTGCATCTTCGCCATCAGGTCGCCGTCGCCCAGCGTGACCTCGAAGAAGAACTTCAAACCGGCGATCGCAGCGTTGAGCGACACCGGCGAAGTGCCGAGATCGACCAGGTGCAACTGATAGCGCCGCAAATCCTCGACCGTGGCCGTGTCGGGCGAGCGCCCAAGGAAGGCGGTCAGCTGCAGTACCGCGCGGATGTAGTGGCCCTGTGTCTTGTCCGCAAACTTGCGCATCCGCATGTCGTCGATCATGCGCTGGCGCAACGGCGAGATTCCGTGAAGCGATGAGTCCATGGCTCTGCTCCTGTCGTGATGCGAGGCGGATTGCCTCGTGCCACAACATAAGCAGATTCACGATCCCGGCTAACCTCACCGCCGGAACGAAGCTCGAGTCTTACCGCGCGAGCGGTTTAGTTCAACGACCCTGACCAGCCGGTCGGACTTCTCGGAAGCGGACGGTCAGTGAATCAAATTTACGGGCAGTTGCGGCGAGCAGCGCGAGAGACATCTGGGGCCGAACGAGTGGGCGAGTCCCGCTGCGAAGGTTCCTCTGCACGTAGGCTTCATTACCGGTCTGCGATAAATTGGAGATACGTGTCCTTAGCCAACGACCGCGAAAAAACGGTCAACCAAATGGTTGAAGATCGACGCGCGTTGGAAATAGACGGAGTGTCCAGACTCACGCACCTGCTCGACCTTTGCACTCGGCATCAGGAGGGCGAGCGCATCAGCCAGGAAAGGTGGAAAGATCGTGTCGTCACCGCCAGTGATGAAGAGGGTGGGCATGGCGAAGCCGCGAAGCACGTCGGGCGACCGGGTGCATATCGCGTTGTTTCGCTTGCGCAGCTCCTCACGGTCGAAGGCGCCGCTGGCGTTCGCGATCGCGCGATAAAGGAAATGGAGCGCGGGCTGCTCTCTTGCCATGCGCTCGCCCGCGGGAGGGGAAATTCCGCGGGATTGCATGTCGGCGCGCGCGGCGGCTGCCTTGCGCTCCCATTCGGTCAGGCGCTGCGGGTCAGCCAAAGGCACTGACGGTCTGTGTATCGACCCAGACGTCGATGTGAGGACAAGTGCACGAACGTTATGCTGCGGGTGGGAGAGTATGTATTCGATGCTGGTCAAGCCGCCCATCGATTGCGCCACCAAGCGCACATCGGGGAGCTGCAGATGCTCGATCAGGGCGGCGAGATCGCCGGCAAACTTCTTCGGATCGGGGACGCCGATTTCGCTCCCTGGTGGATAGCCGCGATGAGAAAAGGTGACGCAGGCGTAACGATCGGAAAAGTGGGCGATCTGCTGCCACCAGGTCATATGATTGCTGCCGATCCCATGGGCAAAGATTACCGCCGGACCTGATCCCGTAAGTTCATAGTAGACACGGCATCCGGGCCGTTCGAGAAAACCGCGCCTGGTGCCGGCGGCTATCATGGTTTAAGCAAAGGGCTGATCCGTCACTGAATCACCTCGTCCGCGCGCACCAACAGCGATTGCGGGATCATCAGGCCGAGCGCCTTTGCGGTCTTCAGGTTGATTGCCAGTACGAACTTCGTGGGTTGCTCGACGGGGAGATCGGCAGGCTTGGCCCCTTTCCGGATGCGATCGACGTACCCCGCGGCGCGTCGATAAAGATCGGCCACGTCGGCACCGTACGACATGAGGCCGCCATCAAAGACGCGCTCCCTGTCACTCCAAACGGCCGGCAACTGTTTCTTGGCTGCCAATCCGATGATCGCGGACCGGTGCTCAAGTGTGACCGGACCACCAAAGACAATCAGTCCTTCGGCATGTGCGCGTTCAATATCGACGAAGGCTTGATTGACATCCTCCACATTGCGGATCTCGAACGGCAGGACGTTTACGCCGATACCGCGCGCTGCTTCCTGGAGTGCCGTCACGAAATACGGGTTATACGACATGCCAACTCCAGACAATGTAGCGACTCGGGTCAGCTTCGGCACGACCTCTCTCAATAGTTGGAGCCGCTTAGTGACTTCGGCGCCAGTTTCCTGCGCGAAGCCGGTGAGATTTCCGCCGGGTCGAGCAAGGCTCGTCACGAGGCCGTCTTCGACTGGAAAGAAAGAGGCGGCCATCACGATAGGGATTGTCGCTGTCGCGCGCTTGGCGCCGAGGACACCGGGATTGACGCCGGTGACAATTACATCGACACCGAGGCCGACGAGTTCGGTCGCCAGAGCGGGAAGCCGGTCGAAATGGCCGTCAGCGAAGCGATATTCAATGATGATGTTCGCGCCAGGTGCGTAACCCCGTTCGCGCAATCCGGCCTCGAACGCGTCGATCAAGTGCGGTTGGGCATCTCGCGATGCCCCAGCTAAAAAGCCAATCCGATAGACCTTGTGTGCGGGCTGTACGGAAGCGGCGCGGGACTCCACGTGCGTCAGGAGGGCGAGAGTGCCGATAAACGACCGCCTATCCATCACTGAATCACCTCGTCGGCGCGCACCAACAGCGACTGCGGGATCGTCAGGCCGAGCGCTTTGGCGGCCTTGAGATTGATGACCAAGTCGAACTTTGTCGGTTGCTCGATAGGCAGATCGGCAGATTTCGCACCCTTGAGGATCTTGTCGATGTAGACGGGCACGCGCTTGTAGTACTCCCGCTGGTTCGGCCCGTAGGACATGAGCCCACCCGCTTCCGCGAACCTCCTGAACGGCGAGATCGCCGGCAGGCGGTGCTCCATCGTGAATTCCGCGATCTGTTTGGTGTTAACGCGATCGTCGAATAGCGGTGACGACAATGTAACGAGAGCGAGTGATCCACCCTTGACTGCGGCTCCGAGCGCTTGATCCAGATCCCCGGAGGTCCGGACTTCAAAGACTTGAAGCTCGATTCGAAGCTTCTCGGCCGACCGTTTGATTGATGCCAACTGCCACGGCCCAGTACTTCTATCCACGAGCACGGCGATCCGGCGAGTTCCAGGGACCGCCTCTCTGAGCAGTTCCAGCCATTTGCCGGCTAGACCAGGTTGATCAAGGAAGTACCCCGTGATGTTCCCACCAGGTTGTGCGAGGCTGCGGGCGAACCCCGCCTGAACGGGGTCACTCTCCAGATCGACTGCCACGATCGGGATCGCGCTCGTTGCATCTCTCGCGGCCGCGAGAGCGTCCGGGCCGATCGTAAGAAGCACGTCGACTTTCCGGCGGACCAGGTCAGCGGCGAGACCAGGCAAGGTCTCCGGCTTCCCACCCGCAAATCGGACCTCGAACGCTATGTTGTTGCCATCGATGTAGCCGCGGTCTCGCAAACCTTGTCTGGCATTATCGAGTATCGGCCCGGGGAAATTACCGGGATACAGCACACCCACCACTTGCACCTTCACCGGCTGCTGTGCGGCGGCGGCGAGCGGCCACGCGAAGAAGCCACCTGCGACGCCGCCGACGAACGTTCGCCGGTCCATTACTGATTCACCTCGTCGACGAATAGAAGTCCAGCCATGCTACGCCTACAAGCAGGATTTGGACGACGCCCGCGAGTGACCGGTTGTGGCCGGTCGCGGGCATCGAAGCGATTCGCCCAAGCGACCGCTGACTAGCGCTTTGCTGCCACCGAGGCGTGAACGACCCTGAGCAGTCTCTCGCGAACGGAAAAAGCGGACGTCGATAGCGGCGCCCCAATCCGGCAAGCCCGCATCTGTCCGGCCGCAACCCGCTGCGCCAGATACCGGATAATGCGCCGATACGCGAGAAGGAGCCGAAGATGGACCGTTCTGCGGCCGGAAGTGCATCGCAACGCGAGGGGCACGCACATGTCCTTCGACTGGTATACGGCGCCCAGGTCGCGCAGATCATCTACGTCGCCGCCAAGATCGGAATTGCCGATTTGCTGGCCGGCGGAAGCCGGACCACGAGCGAGTTGGCGACGGCGACCGCAGTCGACGAGCAGACGTTGCGTCGCGTGCTTCGAGGGTTGATTGCCTTGGACCTCTGCTGCGAGCTGGAACCCGAGCGCTATACGCTAAGCGAGCTCGGCCAGTTCCTTCGCGCGGATCACCCACGATCGCTGCGGGCGCGCATCCTCTTCAACACCGAGGTTTTGTCGCCGATATGGGGACGAATGCTGGATTCGACTCGAACAGGCGCGTCCGGGGCGCTGGGTGCGCTTGGCATGCCGTTTTACGAATATCTGCAGCAGCACCCAGAGATAGGTGAACTATTCGATCGCACCATGGCCGACGCGATCCGCTATCGGGTCGAAGGAGCGCTCGACGCGTACGACTTTTCCGGCTTCCGTAAGGTCGTCGATGTGGGTGGAGGCAACGGCGCTTTCATGATGGAAATGCTCAAGCGCTCGACTCGGCTCGCAGGCGTCGTCTTCGACTTGCCCAGTGTCGCGGAACGAACGCGCCGCACAATCGCCGCGATGCCGGAAAGCGCCCGCTGCACCGTGGACGCGGGGAACGCGCTCGAACGGGTGACGGAAGGTGCAGATTGCTACGTTCTGTCTAACTTGCTCGTCAGCATGGCTGATGACGAAGCCGCGAAGATCCTGCAAAGCTGTCGGCGTGCGATGGCAGGTGACGGCAAGGTCATAATTGTCGAATGGATCATGCCAACCGGCGCGGAACGGTCGGATCCGTTCACGCGCTGGGACACCGCTTCGATGGATCTCAACATGTTGGCAATACATGGTGCGGGCGGTTGGCGTGTACGGATGCGCGATGAGTTCGAGCACATCATCGAGTCCGCTGGACTCGTTGTCACTCGGGTGGTCCCAACCACGTCCGCGATCAGCGTTATCGAGTGTGCCCCCGCGTGAGCCTTGCAATCGTAGCGAGCTGTCGAACGACCGCTTTGCGTCGAGAACCGAGACGACGGGTATTGGCCGTTCCCGGGCATCGAAGCGATGCGCCCGAGCGGCCGCTGAGTAACGCATAGCGGCCAACAAGGCGTGAGGGGCAGCTATATACAGTAGAGCCGCCGGCCGGTGCCTCGGTTCCGATGGGCGTGAACGACCCTACCCGGCCGTTCGATCTATTCGAGAGCGGACGCTTAACCGTGATTATTGATATCTCCGAGCTTATTCAGCGCTGCAACAGCACAGGCGTCGAACTGATTCACGGTTTGCGGGCAGCGCGGCTCGAGTCGGTCGCTTGCTTGTCCAGGATGCTGTCCTTGCGCCAGATATTCTCCTTGCGCCACGAATCGGGAAGGTCGGCCGAGCTAGTTTCGATCACGCGCTTGAGCAACAGCTTCAGGACCTGGGCCTCCCGGTAGTCGAGATCGCGCTCGGCGGCGCTTTCAGCGCCTTTCGCGCGAGCCAGCAATTCGATCGCACACTCGCGGCCGGCGTCGGTGAACCGCACCACGATGTCCGCGTCCTTCACCGGATCGAGCGTGACCAAGCCGCGCGCCGCGAGTCGCTGCGCATCATCGACCGTCAGCTCCTGGCCGGCGAACGCGATGATTCCGGCCAGCTCCGCGATCGTCCGGCCATCGCCCATGCTCAGCACCGACAAGATGCTGTAGTCGATGTCGCGAAGTCCCTTGCTTTGCAGACTCTCCCGGACGGGCAGTAGCAACTGGTAGTAGGCGCGGCCGAGCATGAAGCCGAGCCAGTCGTTGCCAGGATTGCTTTCGGTGACAGCGCCTTTGCCGGGTTTCTTCAGCAGCAAGCTATAGTTCCCGCCATGAAAGGCCAGTGGCGGCCGGCTGAAGTTGTCGAAGTTGATGACTTCGCCGACAACGATGACATGGTCGCCGCCTTCGTACAGGTGCCGCGTTCTGCATTCGAAGCGCGCGGAGCAGCCTTCCAGTAGCGGAACCTCACCATGCCCGCGCGCGACCGCGATGCCGGCGAACTTGTCGGCGCTACTCTTGGCGAATCGGTTCGAGGTCGCTTCCTGATCTGCAGCGAGGACGTGCACCGCGAAATGCCCGGCGCTGGCGAAACCCTTCAGGTTGCCCGAAGTCTTGCTGAGGCTCCACAGCACCATCGGCGGATCGAGTGAGACCGAATTGAAACTGTTTGCCGTCAGGCCGTAGTCATTGCCGTCTTTGCCGCGTGTCGTAACGATCGTGACGCCGGTGGTGAAGGCACCCAGCGCATTGCGGAACTGGATGCTATCGATGGGCTTACTCATGCTGATCTCCTCTGTGTAGTGGGATGACTATTTGACCAACAGCGGCATCACCAGCCGTCCGAACCGTTCGGCCTCTACGGGCCATCGGCTGCACCGGATCCTCACGCATGAGCTGCCAACGGTCGGCGGGCAAAGAAAAACGTCAGCGGCAGCAAAATCAGCAAGCTCGCAATCATCGTTACCAGCAACATCAGCATGACACGCGGGTCGCTGAAATTCTGGTTGGCGATGACGATAGCCACCGCCATGTTCGGCTGACCGCAGCACAAGGCCAGAATACGTCGAGGGCCGGCTTGCGGACCACCGATCAGCCAGCCCGCCGTCGCGCTAAGCACGACGAACAGCACGGCGGCAAGCAGCGCGCCGGTGCCGGAAAGCTCAGACAGCTCGCGCCAGTGCACTCCCGGCAGTAGCGTCACGACGAGAACCATGCTTACAGTGGACACCCGCTGCATCGGCATCTGCAGCCACCCCGCGAGCAGAGGGCGACGAGCCCGCAATGCAAGCCCGATCAGCAACGGTGCAAATACGGTGAAGATCAACGTGCGCACGATGGCGCCGGCACTTACCGTGACGCCGTCCAAAAGAATGGGCAGTACGAGGGGTTGGGTCGTGACCCCCACCAACGGCAGGATCACCACGAGACCGACGGCGAGGGCCGGATCGCCTTTGACCAGCGTTGCCAACTTGACCAGCACCGGACCACCGGGCGCAGTAGCAAACACCAGCAGTGACGTTGTCAGCACCGGATCCAGCTCCAACAAGCGGGAAACACCAAGGGCGATCGCGGGCAGCACGACAAAATTGGCCAACAGTGCACGGACAAGCCAGCGACGATCATGGAGCGAGACGGAAATGTCCCGGACCGTGAGCATCAGACCGACGCCAAGCATGGTCGAGACGACGAATGCGAGAACCAGTAGGTGCGTAAGGGTTTGCATCAAGATGACCCTTCTTCGAGACGGCTGACCAACGCGCAGGCCGATGCGAACACTGAGATACCACTCATCGATGGAGCGTCGGCCCTCCGCGAGGGGTGATGCCTGGTGTTCGTGTCCTGGCCATAAGCTCCTCCTGAAGTGTGGAGCGTTCCCTTCGTAATGTCTGTGATCAGTTGAATGCCGTGAGGTCTTTCGGCTTGATGCCATGCTGCGTGCAATAGGCAAGATAGCGCTGCAGCCCGGTCTTCCAGTTTTCGAGCGCGACGATGTTGTCCTTATCGTCGAGGAACAAGAGATCGCCGGTCACCTGAACCAGTGTGATCACATATCCGCCTCCGCCTTCCGTGACGACTTCAGGCGTGTGGGTCGATGCGGCGGTCTCGTACACAATGCTGCCGGGCCCGGCGACCCAGTTGTGCTCCTTGTATTTCCACTTGCCTTCGATCGTGTAGACCATGACCGTCCCGGTGTGGTGATGCTTGGGCAGTTGCATGTCGAGCGGCGACTTCATCAGTACGATCCATTCGCCCCGGATCGGGTCAAGCTTGAAGTACTTCAGCAGGACGTTTTCTGCATAGGGCGTCAAACGGTACCCACGGCAGCGATTCGCCATCGATGACTGCGGTGTCGACGTGTTCGTAGAGCATATCTGTGTCCATTGGTGTGGTTGTGCAGATGGTTGCGAAGGAGCCCGCCCGCAGGGTCAGCGACGCTTCCTCCAGGCTGCGGTCGATCTGCTCCAGGCCTGCCATGGCGGCACGTATGCCCGGACCCATGTTGCGGACGACAAAGCTGACCACGATGATCATCCCGGTCTGGATGAATTCCAGCGGCGGATTGTTGAAGGCCAGGATGTACGCGATGCCGAGCACCGTCCCCGGCACCGCCGCAGCGGTAAGTGCTCCAATCTCGAAGGTGGTCCGGCCGAAGAAGCGGCGCCGCGACAGCAGATAGGCGGTCATCAACCCGAATACAGCGGTCAACGGCGCCGCGATCATCGCGAGCCGGAGCGTAGTGAAGAGTGAATCCCACGCCTGTCCGCTGAAGTGCAGGCCGTGGCTGTCGAAGGACATGCCGAAGGCGCCCGCATAGTGGCGCAGTGTGAGGGTGTGATTCAGTCCCCAGTTCTCGACAAAACCACCGAAGATGATCATGCCGTAGATGACGACGGTGAATAGCGCCCACGGCACGACGATCGCCTGGCAGGTCCAGCGGACACCGGCGGGCAGAGGGATCGACGCGGAGGCTTGTCCCTTGCCGCCGATGGTCACGAAGCCCTTGTTCGCCAGCGCGCGGCGCTGCAGCGCGAACACGATCATCATGATCGCCAGCAGGATGATGCCGAGCGTGGCGGCAACCCCGCGATCCTGACGCGCTCCGACGATCGCGAAATAGACGCTCGTTGCCAGCACCTGGAAGTTGCCGCCGAGCAGCAGCGGGTTGCCGAAGTCCGCAAGGCTCTCGATGAAACCGATGAGGAAAGCGTTGGCGATGCCGGGCAGCGCCAGCGGCAGCGTCACCGTGCGAAACACGCGACCCGGACTCGCGCGCAGTGTCTGTGCCGCTTCCTCGAGCGCCGGGTTGATGCCCTGGATGACGCCGACGAGAATGAGGTAGGCGACTGGCGTGAACGACAGCGTTTGCGCAAGCCAGACGCCCTGGAAGCCGTAGATCCACACAGAGCGCTGGCGACAATTTCATAGTGGTCGTCGATGCGCGCAGCGATGCGATGCACAGCCCCGATGAACGCCCCTTCACCGCCGCCCACCATGCCGAGGCGGATGCGGCCGCCAGCGAGGCGCAGAGCGCACGCTTTCGCGTCAAGCCTTGCCAATAATCGTCTCCAGCAGGGCGGCAAGCTCGGCCTGAATGCCCGGTGTCGCCGCGATCATCGGGCCGCCTCGGCGCAACCCATCCTGTGCGAGAAAATCATTCACCCAGCCGCCCGCTTCCTGGATGAGCACGATCCCGGCCATGACATCCCAGGGATAGAGGTGTAGTTCAACGAAACCGTCGAACCGGCCGCACACGACTTGCGCCAGTGACACGGCCGATGAGCCGTTGCAGCGGAATCCCGCCTTGGCGTCGAACAGTGCCTTGAGTATCTGGAAGTAGGTTGCCGATGAGTGCCGGTAGGAGTAATCGACGGCCAGCGTCGATTGCGCCAGCGAACCACAGGCGCTGACCCGTACCTGCTTGCCGTTGCAGGTGGCGCCACTGCCGCGCAAGGCCGCGTATTGCTCGTTCATGACCGGGACGTCGATCACCCCGATGACCGGCTCTCCCAGGTGCATGAAGCCGATCGATACGCACCAATCCGAACGGCCACCCGCGTAGTTACCCGTTCCGTCGATCGGATCGATGACCCAGAGCCCGCGATGGTTTTCAGCACTGGCCTGGGCATGCGCTTCCTCGGCGAGAAAGTGATCGCCCGGAAACAAGCGCGTCAAGGTTTGCACAATAAGCCGCTCCACTGCCAGGTCGGCCGCGGTAACGACGTCCTGCGGGCCCTTGGAGGCGATCTGCAATCGTTGTGGCTCGGCCAGGAAACTGAGTGCGAGCCGGCCAGCCTCGGCGGCGACCGATCGGGCAGCGTCAAGTCGAGACTGCAACGCCTTGGATGTCAGCGGCGTCTGCTCGGCTCCCGCACGCTCGCCATTATCGTTACCGTGCATGGCAACCGCCGTTACTGGTCGTGCCACGCGAGCGTGGGGCGGCGACGGCCTCGCGTCGACAATTGGCTATGCCGTCGCCTGCAGGTCGAACTTCTGCACTTCGATCGCCTGTGGATTGCGGATAACGGCCTCGCTGGCGGGCATGCCGCCCAGCGCGACCCGGGCTGCCGTGCCGATATTGTGGACGATGTCGTCGATATCCTGCGCGGTATGCAAAGGATGCATCGCGACCATCACCGTCCGATTCAGGATTTCCAGCGAGCGCGCGCACATGTCCTTCGAATACGTCCGACGGCACTCCGCATTCGCCGGCATGTTGAACGGGTTCATCGCCGGATGCGCCGCACCCGCACCCATGAGCGCTTGGTCCCATTCGGTGATGGTGTGGCGGCCTTTGTCCCGCGATTTCGCTGGGAAGGTCTGCACGAATCTGTTGGTCGCCCTGGCGTAAGGAATAGTGTACACAGTCTGGGCGGCGCAGTCGTCGTCGGAGCGTGCGTCAGCGCTGGGCGAAGACCGAGGCTTGCCGAGGTGCCGGGTGCCATCGAGAACGCGGCGTCGTTCGGCGCGCATCGCGTTCACCATGCCGTCGATGCGATCGAGTTGCACGTTGAGCATCGCGCCCATCAATTCGGATGCGCGCGCGCCATTGGTCACGAAGGGCTGGATCGCGTCACTCCTGCCGTTCCAATAAAAATGGCACGGGTCGATCGCACAGCGCACCCTTTCGGCAAGCGCCGCATCGTTCGTGGCCACGCCCCCGCCTTCGCCGCAGGTCATGTTCTTGTAGAAATTGAAACTGAAGGCGCCGAGTTGGCCGATGCTGCCCAGCCGGCGGCCCTTGTACGCGCCACCTACGCCCTGACACGCGTCTTCGATCACGATCAGCCGGTGCTTCGCGGCGATGGCTCATGATCCGATCCATGTCGCAAGCAGCGCCCCACATGTGAACCGGGACGACGGCCTTCGTGCGCGGGCGTATCGCGGCTTCAAGCGCTTGCGGGTCGATCGTCAAGGACTCATCGATATCGACGATGACCGGAATGGCGCCCACGGCGAGCACGGACGTGGCGCTTGCCATGTAGGTATGCGACGGGATGAGCACTTCATCGCCGGGGCCCAGACCCGCCGCGATCATCGCCGCCGCCAGGGCGTTGCTGCCGCTGGCCGCGAGCATGAAGTGATTGCTGCCCAGATGCTTCGCATAACGCGCCTCGAACCGATCGCACTCGCCGCCAATGCCGTAACGAAACAGGGTATTGGACTTGATTACTTTGGTGACTGCGTCGATTTCATCCTGGCCGACGACATACATGATGTGCATCCCTCGTTCGTCAATTGATGCAGCCAATGCTGGACACATGCGAGGGCTTATGTAAGAACCACCTTATCTGTATTCGATAGGTCCAATCCGCGATCGGCTGACGAAGCAACATGCCCAGGATCGAAGTCCTGGAACGTTGACCGCAATCCATTCACAGCCTTGACCATCTCGCGATCGCCCAGACCTGCGAACCCGAGCAGCAGGCCTTGTCGTGGCGCATCGCACAGGTAGTTGATTGAAACCGGCTGCACGTCGACGCCATGGCGCAGCGCAGCGCTCGCGATTGCACGATCGTCGAGGGAGGGCGTCAGCCAGCCCAGGATCTGCATGCCCGCATCGTTTTCGCTGACGTCCATCCATTGGCTCAGTTCGCGGCGGCAAAGCTTCACGAATTCCGTCTGCCGCCGCACGTAGAGTCGCCGCATCCGCTTGAGGTGCTTGGCGAAGTGTCCCTCGCGAATGAAGTCGGCGAGCGTCGCCTGCAGCAACAGCGGAGCAAACTGGCCGGTTACGCTCACTGCGCGCTCGAAGGCGGGCGCGAGGGCCGGCGGCGCGACGAGAAAGCCGATGCGCAGCGACGAAAACAGGGTCTTTCCGAAGGTTCCAACATAGATGACCCGCTGCGTATGATCGAGCCCTCGTAACGCCGATACGGGCGGTCCGCGGAATCGATATTCGCCATCGTAGTCGTCCTCGATGATCCAGGCGTTATGCCGCTCGGCGATCGCCAGCAGCCGCAGCCGGTCATCCATGCCCATGATCGTCCCGAGAGGCCACTGGCAGGACGGCGTGACATAGATCATGCGCGGCGGCGGCAAACCTGGATCGCCGAGGTCCCACCCTTCCTTGTGCACGCGCAATGGCGCGAGTTCGGCACCGCCGCCGAGCAGCGCGCTGCGCGCACCCAGATACCCTGGTTCCTCCAGCCAAACCGTTTCGCCGCTATCGAGCAGAAGGCGTGCCGCAAGATCCAGCGCAGCCTGAGCGCCGGTGACGACGATCACCTGATCAGGACGGCAATTCACGCCGCGCGCGACCGCCAGGTATTCCGCAATGGCTGATGGTCGAAGTGAATTATCGGGATTGTCACGCGACGCTTGCAGCTCAGCCATCGTTTCGCCGGCTGATTTGCGATTGATTGCCGCTTTCACCCCGGTCTTCGCCTCGAACTTGACGCGCAGCGCCTCGCACCACTCCAGTTCGAATGAGCAGTTGACGACTACGCGCTGCTCCTGCGCGCCTAACCCGAGAATCCGGCGATTCAAATCGCCCGGCGACCGCCAGAAAAGCAATTTTCATCGGCATATAGGGCCCCTTGATATCTGCACTACGGGAGCGAACGAAGCGCGAGCGACAAGTGTCGGCTGAACGCAACCGATGGATCCACGGTTAGTTTGCTCAGCGCAAATATAGCAGCGCGCCAGTCGCCTCGAGCAGACCACTCTTGCGATATTTATGGGAGCCTCTTTGCGAGGATGGTCCCAATGCTAGCCGACCGCCAACGGCGGAATAGGCGGCGTGCCAGTCCGAACACGTTAACATTCACAGGTGTCTGCGCCCTCGCTGCGTTTGTTTTTTGCGCTCTGGCCCGACGCGGCCACGCGCGCCGCGCTCGACTCGCTTGCCCGCGAGGTCGCCACCGAAACCCGTGGACGCGCGGTCGCGACCGACAACCTGCACCTGACGTTGGCCTTCCTCGGCGAGCGTCCTGCCGCGATGGTCCCGGACCTGTGCGCAAGCGTGGCAGCGATCGAAGTCTCGCGATTCCGCTTGTCACTCGACGACATAGGCTGCTGGCGCAAGGCGGGCATCGCATGGCTGGCCAGCACCGAGAGCGCACCGCAGTTGTTGGCGCTGCGCGAGCGTGTCGTCCAGGCGCTGGCGACACAGCGCATCGTCATTGAAGAACGCCGCTTCGTGCCGCATGCAACGCTGGCGCGGCGCATCGAATCGGTCATCGCCAGGCGGCTTGCCACGCCGATCAGTTGGCAAGTTGAATCTTTCGCATTGGTCGCCTCGACGCTCAAGCCCGAGGGCGTGCGGTATGACGTGCTGAAGGCGTGGCCCGATCCTGGCTCGCGAAAATAAAAACAGCCGCGGATCGCTCCGCGGCAGCTCTGGGGTGAGGCGACGGATCGCCCAAAATTACGGGCGAAACGTGGCTGTGGCGCGCCAACTACCCGCACCGGTCAATCAAATCGATAGAGAAGCTGCAGCCGCACGCTCTTGAGGGGGTCGTTTTCGGTCGGGCCGTCGAGTTGGCGCTGCACCCGAAGCGGGACGTAAAGGAATTCGACCCCGAGATTCCACTGCGCGTCCAAATCTCGGCTTGCGCCGATCGTCGCGAATGGCATCGAGCCGCGCGCGACAAGGTACGAGCGATCGTGCACGTTGAACGTCAGCGCATCCACTTGTACCGAAAACTCGGTGCGTACAACGCCGACGCTCGCATGTGCGTGCCAGGACTCTGCGCTCCACGCGGATGTCGCTTCGACGCCGTAGTAGTTCAGCATGATGTGGTCGTTGGAGGGTGCCTGGCATCCGAACGGGTTCTGTTGCCTGTCCTCGACGCCGGCCAACCTCGCCGGACATGTGATATCGCCTTGCGCGCGGCCATGCTGACCGAAGATCTGCATCGACAGCGAAAAGCTGTCGCCTTCGTAAAGGCGGCGTCCGATCGAGAGCGCGACGAGATCGAGTGGTTGCGTGCCGTCGATCGATAGTGGCGGCGTGTAGCCCAATTCCGCGACGAAGTCGCCCGGGAGGCCGAGGATCAGCCGTAACCTGCCGAATACCGGAGAGCGATTGAGATCTTCCAGCTTGATTCCATGGAGGCCGACTCGTTGCTGCTGTTCGCTGAGCCGTGGGATGTAACCCAGGTCGAGCGCGACACCCCAGCGCCACGCGGGCAACACTGGTGTGGCTCCGAATGCCGTCATCAGGGTGGACGCAGCGACATAGTTCATTGCCCACGCCTCCGGGCGAGTGGAAGCCAGATTCTCGTCGTTGTGGATGACGATCTGTGCCTGCGCGTGTGCGCTACATAGCAACGCGGTCAGGAGGAACAGGCATACGCCACTGATTCGCGAGCAGCACTTCACGAGCGGCATCCGGTGTGGGCGGGCACGCCTGACGCCGGCGCGCGAAATGAGATGGCCCGAGCAACATTGTCGGCCGATCGTATGCAGTGAACAGACGGCGGCGATATCCTATTCCCGCACCCAGTTTAGTGGACGCGACGATCCCGCAAACACCCGCAGCGATGGCCTATAATCGCCAAACGCTGGTGGCGGATTTCGCCCGGCGCGGCGCACCCTCGAGGCAGCCAGCACAGGAAAATCAGGTCATGGGATGCCTGCTCAAACAAGGTGGAATCCATTCGCGGTTGCGCATCGGCGCGATCCTGCTGGCTGCAGGCGAAGGGCGGCGCATGGGTGGCGTGGCGAAGGCGCTGATCACGCTGCAGGGCGTCCCGCTTATCAGCCGGCAGCTGGTCGCCTTGAGTGGCGCTGGGATTGACGAAGTCGTCGTCGTCACCGGCTACGCGCGGCACGCGATCGAAGAACAGGTGCGAAGCTATGTGGTGACACTGGCGCACAACGAGGCGCACGCGGACGGACAGCAGAGTTCGGTGCGCGCCGGGTTGGCTGCGCTCAGCGGGCCGTTCGACGCAGTCATCATCATGCTTGCCGACCAGCCGCTGATCGGGGCCGGCGACTTGACGGAGCTGATCGGCGCATTCAAGAAACGGCCGTCAGGTCACGTTGTCGTGCCGGTGGTGAATGGCCAACGTGGCAATCCCATCGTACTGGACGACCAGGCGTTGGCGCGGATTCTGGCCAGCGATACGAACCTCGGTTGCCGCCAACTGATCGACCGCGAGCCCGAGCTCGTCCACGCATACCAAACCGGCAATACCCGCTTCGTTACCGACCTCGACACGCTGGACGACTTGCAGCAGCTTGCGCAGCGGACGGGTTGGCGTTTGGAACTTCCAGCCAGAGAAGTGGCTCAGTAGTTGCGGTAGCCAAGTCAACGCGAAGACACGGCATTTGTATTGTTGCAGTGCGTTAGCCCGGCATCTTCGCCAGAACAAGAATATTGGAGGAGCGATCGATGATTCCCAGCGATTTCGAGTATTACGCGCCCAAGTCCATTCCTGACGCACTCGGTCTGCTGAAGCAATTCGGCGATGAAGCGAAGCTGCTCGCCGGCGGCCACAGCTTGTTGCCGATGATGAAAATGCGCTTCGCGCAACCGGGTCACCTGATCGATCTCGGCAAGATTCCCGAACTCAAGGGCATCCGCGAAGAGGGTGGGACGCTTCGCATCGGCGCGATGACGACGGAAAACGAGCTGATCTGGTCGAAACTCCTTCAGGCCAAATGCCCGTTGCTGGTCGAGGGTGCGCGGCTCATCTCTGACCCCCAGGTGCGGTACAAGGGCACGATCGGCGGTGATATCTCGCACGGCGATCCGGGCAACGACCATCCTGCCCTGATGTTGGCCTTGAGCGCATCGTTTGTGCTGCGCTCGGCCAAGGGCGAGCGCGTCGTGCCGGCGGATGGATTCTTCGTGGGAACCTACGACACCCTGTTGAAGCCCGACGAGATCATGACCGAGATCCGCATTCCGGTTCCTGCGTCGGGCACGGGCTATTGCTACGCCAAACTCAAGCGCAAGGTCGGCGATTTCGCAACGGCGGCCGCGGCCGTCACGTTACGTCTGAACGGCGGGATGGTTGCAGAAGTCGCCATCGCGCTGACCAATGTCGCGCCGACGCCGCTCAAGGCGCGAGCCGCCGAGGACTCGCTTCGTGGAAAGGCGTTGAACGACGCGTCGATCGCGGCCGCCGCCGACTTGGCGATGAGCATCTGCGACCCGGCCGCGGACCAGCGTGGCGACGCCGAATACAAGACGGCGATGGCCGGGGAAATGACTCAGCGTGCATTGCGTATGGCAAGCACCCGCGCAGGTCGCTAGACCGACATCGAGGAGACGGATATGGCCAAGAAACAAGCGGTGTCGTTCAAACTCAATGGCAAGGCAATTGATGTGGTGGTCGAGCCGCGCGAACTGCTGATCCACACTCTGCGTGAAAAGCTGCTGCACACCGGGCCGCACATCGGCTGCGAAACCACCCACTGCGGCGCGTGCACGGTCGATCTCGACGGCATGTCGGTCAAGTCCTGCACGGTGCTGACCGTGCAATGCCAGGACGGCGAGGTACTGACGATCGAGGGCTTCGAGCAGGGCGGCGTGCTGCACGCGCTGCAGCAGGGCTTTACCGAGGAGCACGGCCTGCAATGCGGTTACTGCACGCCGGGCATGATCACCCGCGCGTACCGGCTGCTCAAGGAGAATCCCAACCCGTCAGAGGAAGAGATTCGCTACTGGATGGCCGGCAATCTGTGCCGCTGCACGGGCTACCAGAACATCGTCAAGGCAGTGCAGCACGCGGCCAAGAAGCTCGCGGCTACGCCTGCCTGATCCATCCCGACCAACGCGGAGAATTCATCATGCCTGATTCAACGGAAACGCTCGAACGCGAAGCCAAGCTGCAGGGGATGGGCAGTTCACGACTGCGCAAGGAGGACGCGCGCTTCATCCGCGGCAGGGGCACCTACGTCGACGACATCAAGCTGCCCGGCATGCTGTTCGGCGCGATGGTGCGCAGCCCCTACGCGCATGCCCGCATCAAGTCGATCGACAAGACCAAAGCGCTGGCGGTGCCGGGGGTTGTTGCGGTGCTGACCGCCGAGGACCTGAAGCCGGTCAAGCTGCATTGGATGCCCACGCTCGGCGGCGACGTACAGGCAGTGCTGGCGGACGGGAAAGTCTGCTTCCAGATGCAGGAAGTCGCGATGGTGATCGCCAGCGATCGCTATAGCGCTGCCGACGGTGCGAACATGGTCGAGGTCGACTACGAGGAGTTGCCGGTCATCGTCGACCCGCACAAGTCGATGGCGGCAGATGCGCCGGTCATTCGCGAGGACATCGCGGACAAAGACAACGTGGGTCACGGCAAGCGCACGCATCCGAATCACATCTTCACCTGGGAAGCGGGCGACAAGGCCGCCACCGATGCCGCATTTGCGAGTGCTGAGGTGACCGTCAAGGAGGAAATCCTGAATCCGCGCGTGCACCCCTGTCCCATGGAGACTTGCGGTTGCGTGGCGTCGTTCGACAAGGTGACGGGTCAGTTGACGGTCTACATGACTTCGCAGGCGCCACATCTCGTGCGCACCGTTGTGGCGATGTTGTCCGGCATTCCCGAAAGCAAGATCCGGATCGTGGGCGGCGACATCGGCGGCGGCTTCGGCAACAAGGTTCCGGTCTATCCGGGCTATGTCGTCGCGATCGTGGCGTCGATCGTCACCGGCGTGCCGATCAAATGGATCGAGTCGCGCATCGAAAACATTTCCACGACCGGCTTCGCTCGCGACTATCACGGCATCGGCGAACTCGCGGCTGACAAGGACGGTCGCATTAAGGCGCTTCGCTTCACGGCGCTCGCCGACCATGGCGCGTTCAACTCGCACGTCTCTGCGACCAAGCTGCCTGCGGGCCTGTTCAGCATCTGCACCGGTTCGTACGCCATTCCCAAGGCGTACTGCCGCGTCGATGCGGTCTATACCAACAAGGCACCCGGCGGTGTCGCCTATCGCTGTTCGCTGCGCGTCACCGAGGCGGTCTATCTGATCGAACGCATGATCGACGTGCTGGCGCAGAAGCTGGGGCTGGACAAGGCCGAGATCCGCCGACGCAACTTCGTCAAGGTGGAACAGTTTCCGTATACGACGTCGTTGGGCTGGACGCTCGACAGCGGCAATTACCACGTTGCGCTGGACAAGGTATTGAAAGCGGTTGACTACGACGGCTTGCGCCGCGAGCAGGCCGAAAAGCGCGCCAAGGGCGAGTTGATGGGTATCGGGGTGTGCACATTCACCGAAATCGTCGGCGCCGGCCCCACCAAGGTCTGCGACATCCTCGGCATCGGACTGTTCGACAGCTGCGATATCCGTGTCAATCCTACTGGCAGTGCGATCGCCCGTCTGGGCACGATGAGCCAGGGACAAGGACACGCCACCACCTACGCGCAGATCATCGCCACCGAGTTGGGATTGTCGTCGGACGAAATCCAGATCGAAGAAGGCGATACGGACAAGGCCCCGTATGGCGCGGGCACCTGGGGTTCGCGCTCGACGCCTGTGGGCGGGGCGGCTGCGGCGATGGCGGCGCGCAAGATACGGGCGAAGGCGCAAAAGATCGCGGCGCATTTGCTTGAAGTGGGCGAAGGCGATCTCGAATGGGAGGTCGACCGGTTCAAGTTGAAGGGCAATCCGAGCCAGGCCAAGACGATGAAGGAAATCGCGATGGCCGCCCACACGAGCAACATACCCGATGGCATGGAGAAGGGCCTCGACGCCACCGAGTACTACGATCCGCCCAACATGACATTCCCGTTTGGCGCCTACGTCTGCGTCGTCGATGTCGATCGCTTCACGGGCGAGACCAAGGTCCGCCGTTTCTATGCGCTGGACGATTGCGGCACGCGAATCAACCCGATGATCATCGAGGGCCAGATCCACGGCGGGCTTACGGAGGCGTTTGCGGTCGCCTTCGGGCAGGCGATTCCGTTCGACGAGAACGGCAACCATCTCGGCAACAGCCTGATGGATTATTTCCTGCCCACCTCCGTGGAGACCCCGCATTGGGAAACCGATCACACCGTCACGCCGTCGCCGCATCACCCGATCGGCGCGAAGGGTGTGGCGGAATCGCCGCACGTGGGCGGCATCCCCTGCTTCACCAATGCGGTGGTGGACGCGTTTGCGCATCTGGGCGTGACGCACATGGATATGCCGCATACGTCCTACCGCGTCTGGCAGCAATGCAAGGCGCTCGGCATCAACAAGAGGTAGCGTCCGCACAAGGACGATCGGCATGAAGGTCGAGCTCGAGAAAACATTTCCGATGCCGGGCTCGGCCGAGGTCGCCTGGAAATTCCTGCAGGACATCGAAGCGGTGGCCGGGTGCATGCCTGGTGCGGCAATCACCGAGCGCCTGCCCGATGGGGGCTACAAGGGAACGGTCACCGTACGAGTCGGTCCAGCGACGATGTCGTTCCGTGGCGAGGTGCAGGTGCGCGATATCGAGCCCGCAAAGCATTCGTTGCGGCTCATGGCGAAGGGCACCGACAGCACAGGCAGCTCCGGCGCGTCCATGGATCTCGGCGCACGCATCGAAGCTGTAACGCCGGGTACGAGCAATCTGATCGGCAAGAGCGAAGTAACAATGAGCGGCAAGGCAGCAGCGTTCGGTGGGCGGATGATGAATTCGGTGGCGGACCAGGTCCTCAAGCAATTCGCCGACAACTTTGCGACGCAAGTGGCTGCGCTCGCGGCGCAGCAATCTGCGGCCGTTGCTCCCCCGTTGGCCACGGGCGGGCGTGCTCGTGGCTGAACCATCACCATCCCCACCGCCGGTTACCCGGGAACTCAACGGTCTCGCGCTGATATGGGCTGTGGTCAAGGATTGGCTGCGCGGCCTGCTTGGGAAAAACGCAGCGTGAGCACGCCTTCGCAACGGATGAACGAAGTCCTTGTGCTGCAGCGGCAATTGCATGATGCAGGCTACATCGCCGAGCGTCCCCTCGCGGCTGCGCTGCTGCTGATGCTCGACCTCGGTCGCCCGCTGTTGCTGGAGGGTGATGCCGGAGTCGGCAAAACCGAGGTCGCCAAGGCGCTTGCCGCGGTGCGCGGCACGCGGCTCATCCGCCTGCAGTGCTACGAGGGGCTCGACGTACACGCAGCGATGTACGAATGGAATTACCAGCGGCAGTTGCTGGCCATCAAGCTGCTCGATCACGATGAGCGCTCGGTCGCCCTCAAGGAGCAGGACATTTTCTCGGAGCGCTATCTGCTGAAGCGCCCGCTGCTCGAGGCGATCAGCTGTGCCGAGCCGCCGGTGCTCCTGATCGACGAAGTCGATCGCGCCGACGAGGCCTTCGAGGCGTTCCTCCTCGAATTGCTCTCGGACTTCCAGATGTCGATTCCGGAATTGGGTACCGTGCGCGCGCTTTCGCGTCCGCTTGTGGTCATCACGTCCAACGGCACCCGCGAGCTTTCCGATGCGCTGCGCCGCCGGTGCCTGTATCAGTACATCGACTATCCGGCGTTCGAGAAGGAACTCGCGATCGTCGAGATCCGGGCGCCGGATGCGGCTGGCGAGCTTGCACGCCAGCTGGTGGAATTCGTTCAGCGCGTCCGGCAAATGGACCTGCAAAAAAAACCGGGCATCGCGGAGACGCTCGATTGGACCGCCGCGCTGCTGCGGCTCGGCATCACGACCATCGACGACGATGGCGCGGAGCGCATTCTCGAAACGCTGAGCGCGCTCATCAAGACCCGTGCCGACCGGGCAGGGTTCACCCGGGAGGTCGTTGCCCGTATCGCGGCCGCATGCTGATCGTCGCCCCGTCTCCCATCGATCACCCGGGAGCCGCCTTGCGGACCCGGTTGACGGGCTTTGCCGGCTTTCTGCGCGCGAATGGATACGGTGTGGGAAGTGGCGACTCGACGCGCGTCCTCGAAACAGCGGGGCGCGTCGGCGTTCTCGATGGCGAAATCCTGCGCTGGAGTCTCAAGGCGTTGCTCTGCGGACGGGGTGACGAATGGCGACGATTCGACACGCTCTTCGACGCGTACTTTCTGCCGCCGAACAGGAAGGCGGCTACTGACAGCCCGGCGACCAACCCCGGTCCGCCCGAGTGGGCTGGCAGCGCGGGTGAAGGCAGCCTGGAGCTGCCGATGGCCACCGGGAGTCAGGGGTCATCGGGCGAGGACGATGGTCGTGTCGAAAGGCATGGCGCGAGCCAGCACGAGTCGCTTGCTGCCACCGATTTTCGCGACCTCGATCGCGCCGATCAGGTTCGTGACATCGAGGCCCTGATGCGCTCGTTTGCGCGGCGATTGAAGCATCTGCAACTGCGCCGCGAGGCGCGCTTCGCACGAGGTCGCCGGCTCGATCTGCAGGGAACCATTCGCAGGAGTGTCGCCAGCGGTGGCACGCCGTTCCAGCTGGCGTGGAAGAACCGCCGACACGTTCGCCCGCGGCTGGTTTTGTTGCTCGATGTCAGCCGGTCGATGAGCCAATACAGCTTCTTCTACCTGCGCCTTGCGCGCGCGCTCAGCGCCGAGCTTGCGGACGTGCACAGCTTCATCTTTCACACGCGCATTACCGGCATTGGCGAGGCACTCCGCGATCCGGATCCGTGGCGGTCGCAGGAACGCCTGCATCTGTTGGCGGCCGGGTGGGGCGGCGGCACGAGGATCGGCGAATGCCTTCAGGATTTCAACCGCCAGCACGCGCCGCGACTCGTGCATTCGCGCACGGCAGTGATCGTCGTCAGCGATGGCTACGACACCGGCGAACCGGAAGTCCTCGGTGCCGCATTGGGCGAGTTGCGACGGCGCGTACGGCGTATCGTCTGGCTGAATCCGCTGTTGAGCCGGCCGGATTTCACCCCGGTTAGCCGTGGCATGCAGGCCGCATTGCCGCACCTCGACCTCCTGGCTCCGGGTGCGGATCTCGCGAGCATCGAGCGTGTACTGCCCAATCTGATCGAGGCACTGCGATGACCAACGATGAAATTCTGGAGATGGCCCGCGCATTGAACGACCGCCGCGAGCCGTATGCGCTGGTCACGGTCGTGCGTGCCGTCGCACCGACGTCGGCGTATCTCGGCGCACAGGCGATCGTCCTTGCAGATGGAACATTGCACGGCTGGATCGGTGGAGGATGCGCGAAGGACGTCGTCATCGGTGCCGCACAGGCGGCGATCGACAAAGGTGAGCCGAAGCTCGTGCGCATTTCGAACGATCGGATTCAACGCGAAGAAGACGTCGAGCAGTACGCGATGTCCTGTGCGAGCAACGGCACGATCGAACTCTTCATTCAGCCCTACAGTCCGCGCAGCGCGCTCTGCGTGCTGGGGAGCACACCGGCCGCCGACGAGGCGCGCTTTCTGGCCGACCGACTGAGGATCCGGCTCACCGATACGCCCGATGAAGCCCCCGTCGTTCTGGTCGCGACGCAAGGCCAGGGCGATGAAGACGCACTCGAACGCGCGTTGAAAAGCTCCGCAACACACGTGCTGATGATCGCCAGCCGGCGCAAGGCGGACAGGCTGCGCGACGCAATGCGCCTGCGCGGCATCGAGGAGGCAAGGCTCGCCCGGCTCATTGCCCCGACTGGCCCGGACGCCGGCGCGAAGACGCCGGGAGAAATAGCGTTGGTGGCGATCGTCGGCGTGCTCGCGTTCCTGCGTGGCCGCGCCGCGGTGCAAGCGGACGCGCGCGCGCAGTCACCCGCTGGCGATGCGCCTGAGATGGCAGCGCAAAAACCGGTCTCGGGGCTCGAGGTATCAACCGTTCCCGCCGCCAAATTTGTCAATCCGGTTTGCGGGATGGCGGTCGACACTGCCGCGCCGAAACACGTCGAACAGTACGAAGGCATCGCGTACTACTTCTGCTGCGACGGCTGCCTGACGACGTTTCGGAAGGATCCCGCAAAATATGCGGCGATTCATCGGACGTCGGTGGCGCGCGTCACTGCTTGAGACCGATCATCGTGTCAGCGGGTGGCAGTCGTCCCGCCCTGTCGCGGCGCTGGTCGCGCAACCGCGCCGCATCAACTGCCGCGGGCAACCGGCCTCGACACGTCCGACGACCACTCGCTCCATGAGCCGGGATAGAGCCGCGAGCCGGGCAGGCCCGCGATCGCCATGGCCAGCAGATTGTGACAGGCAGTGACGCCCGAACCGCACTGGTGCACGATCGACGACGATGCGCGGTCGGGAAGTTGCGCCTCGAATTCGTGGCGCAACGCCTCGGACGATTTGAATATGCCCTGCGGCGTCAGGTTGGCCGTGTACGGGCGATTGATCGCCCCAGGAATATGCCCGGCGATCGGATCGATAGGCTCGATGTCGCCGCGATAGCGCTCCGGCGCGCGGGCGTCGAGTACGGTCAAGGTGCCATCGACGAGGTGTTGGAGGATCTCCTGCGCCGATGCAGTGGGTCGTGGCGGCTTGGGCATGAACGTCGTAGGGTGAGCGACCGGTAATGCCGCGCTGAGCGGGCGACCCTCGGCGGTCCACTTGGTGACGCCACCGTCGAGCACGGCGGCACGATCGTGACCCAGCCATTGCAGTGTCCACCACAGCCGCGACGCCCACATCCCGCCGTTCTGATCGTAGGCGACGACTTGCTTGGTGGCGTCGATGCCGATGCGACCAAGCGTTGCGGCGAGGGCTGCGATGTCCGGCAGCGGATGGCGGCCGTTCTTGCCTGTCTTCGTGCCCGACAGGTCGTGGTCGATGTGCAGGAAAAAGGCACCAGGAAGATGGGCGGCGCGGTAAGCGCTTGCACCCGCGTCGCCTTCAGTCAGGTTGTGGCGGCAGTCGACGATGACCAGGTTCGGGTCGGCGAGATGCCCGGCAAGGTCGGCGGTTGAAATGATTGTCGTGAAATTCATTCTGAATGTAGTTGAAGGTTAGTGTGTGGCGGCCGCCTGCACGTCCCGCCCGTGGGAGTTGCCGCAGTCAAAACAACGTGCCGGCGATCGGCCAGACTTCAATGGAACCGAGGCCGAGCTTTTTCAACGCCGCTTCGAGCGTGGCGCGATCGCCCACTGCAACGACCACCATCGAGGCCGGGTCGAGAAAGCGACGCGCGAGTGCTTCCGTGGTCGTCGCCTTGACGCTCGAAAACTGCCCGGGCAGGCGACGGAAATAATCGAGCGCCAAGCCGTAGGCGAACAGTTCCGCGAACGACGACGCGGTCGCGTCGTTGGTTTCGAATCGGGCAGGCAGCGACTGGGTGAGTGCGCCACGCGCCTGGTTCATTTCGCCAGTGGTCAGTGGTGCTCCCTCTGCGCGCGCGAGCTCGCCGATGATCTCGCGGATCGCCGGTTCGGTCACGTCGGCGCGCACGTCCGTACTGACGGAGAATGATCCGAGCTTGCGTCCGAAATCGAAACGGGAGTGCGCACCGTAGGTGTAGCCCTTGTCTTCACGCAGGTTCTGATTGATGCGACTGGTGTAGCTGCCGCCGACGGCGAAGTTGAGCACCTGCAGCGCCGGATAGTCCGGCGTATTGCGCTCTATGCCGAGACGACCGATGCGCAAGGTGGTTTGTGGCGAGTCCGGCTTGTCGACGATGACCGCACGGGCCTTGGTGGTTGTCGCCGCGGCCGCAACGTTAGCCGGTGGCCTGTCACCTGCGGATTGCCACGATCCCCATTCGCGTTCGACCATGGTCCTCAGGTTTGCCGTGTCGATGGCCCCGACGACGATCAGCGCGGCGTTGGCGGGACGAAATTGTGCTTGCCACCAGCCGCGCAGATCAGCTTCAGTAGTCTGGGTGATGGATTTCTCCGTGCCCAGGCTCGAGGCGCCGAGGGGATTCGCAGGGCCGTAAATCGCCCGTGCGAAGGCCACGCCGGCGAGCGTGCCGGGGTCTTCGCGGGCGCTCGCGACATCGCTCAGGCGGGACTTGCGCGTCCGCTCCACTTCGTCGGCGGGAAACGTCGGGCGTTGCGCCACGTCGGCGAGCAGGGTCATCGTGTCGGCGAAGTTGCGTGACAACCCATCGACGCTGAGTACCGTGGTGTCGCGCCGCGTCTGCGCGCCATAAGCGGTGCCCAACTGCTCGAACTGCTCGGCGATCTGCTGCGCGCTGCGCGTGCGGGTGCCTTCGTCGAGCATGTCCACGGCAAAATCAGGAACGCCGGGCAGCGCCGGATTGCCCGACGAGAGGCCGCCGGTAATCACCAGTTCGGCAGTGACGATCGGCATTTGCGTGCGCTGGAAGTGCAGCACGGTCAAGCCGTTCGCGAGCTTGAAGGATTGCGGTTGCGGCAATACTGGCACCCGCAACGGGCCTGGCTTGGGCGGCGCGTTGCGCCATGGCTCGTCGGCGTTGATCGATTCGGTGCCGGTGGCCACTGGCGCCGGACCCGCCGGAGGATCGGGATCGAGTTTCTTTTCGCCGCGGACGGCGAGGGTGACGACGCGCGCGTTCGTGCGCAGGTATTCCTTCACCGCACGCTGCACGTCGGCCGGCGTGACGCGCGTATAGCGTTCGATGTCTTTGGGCAGGTAACCTGGATCGCCAAGATACTGGTTGTAGAGATTGAGCTGATCGGCGCGTCCGCCGACGGTCTGCAGTCCCTCGTAGAGCGAGCGCTCGATCTGGTTGCGGGCCCGTTCGACTTCGGTGGCGGTGGGACCATCCGCCGCAAGTCTGGCGATTTCCGCATCGACGAGTGGCTGCAATTCGGCCGCGGTGTGGCCCGCGCGCGCCAGCGCCTGCACGACAAAGATGGATGTCAAGGCGTAGGAATCCTGCCCGGCGGATACGTCCTGCGCCACCTGCAGGTCGTACACGAGTTTCTGGTACAGGCGACTCGCCTTGCCGCCCGCGAGTATGGATGCGGCGATGGTGAGCTCGGCATCGCCCGGCTGAAACTTCGGCTGCGTCAGCCACGCGAGATCGAGGCGTTCAAGTTCGATCTGGTCAGTGACGGTGAAGCGTTGCTCGGCGGCGAGGGGCGGCGTTTTTACGGCAGGAGCCGGGACCTCCGCGCCGCGTTTGAATGTGCCGAATTGCTTCTGCACGAGACGCTTCGCGGTGGCGGTGTCGAAGTCGCCGCAAATGACCAGCGTCGCATTATTGGGCCGGTAATAGCGCTTGAAGAAATCGCGCACATCGGCGAGTTGCGCCGCCTGAATGTCTACGTGCGAACCGATGATCTCGGGGCGATACGGATGGCCCGGCGGAAACAGCGCATGAAATCTCGCCTCGTCGACGATGCCGTACGGGCGGTTCTCGGTCGTCTGCCGGCGTTCGTTGCGCACCACGTCCTGTTGGTTGGACAGCGCCGCCTGATCGAGCGAATCGAGCAGATAACCCATCCGGTCCGCGTGCGTCCAGAGCGCAAGCTCCAGCTGATTCGACGGAACGGTATCGAAATAATTCGTGCGATCGAAGGACGTCGAGGCGTTGGAATCGGACCCGCCTGCGGCGGTGAGCAAATCTTCGGACAGTCCACGCCGGATGTGCTTGCTGCCCGTGAACATCATGTGTTCGAACAGGTGCGCAAAACCTGTACGGCCGGGTTCCTCGTTGGCTGCGCCCACGTGGTACCAGACGTTCACGGCGACGATCGGCAGCGAGCGATCCTGTGCCAGGATCACTTCGAGTCCGTTGTCGAGGCGATACTTCTCGTAGGGAATCGTCGGCAACGTCGCCGCCGTGGCAAATTGCGTGTTCAGCGTCAGGCCGATCGCGGCTAGCATCAAGAGTGTGCGCATGGTGGTTTCAAGGAGGCGTTGGGTCACAGGCCGGACGCCATGCGCCCATTCACAGCGCGAGAACTGTGGCTGCCCGCACCGCATGCAAACCCATGACTTCGACGCTACAAGTGCGGCTCGAGTTCCCGCCGCAGGAATTCGTGGAACTGCTGCATGCCGTCTTCCATCGGCGACTGATAGGGTCCGAACTCGTTGCGACCACGCTTCCACAGCGCGCGCCGACCGGCTTCCATCCGCTCGCCGATCTCATCGTCTTCGGCGGCGGTTTCCAGGTAGGCCGCCTGTTCGGCTTCGACGAACTCGCGCTCGAACAGGGCGATCTCCTCCGGATAGTAGAACTCGACGATGTTGGTCGTGCGGTTTGCGCCGTCCGGAATCAGCGAGCTGACGATGAGCACGTGCGCATACCATTCGATCATGACGTTCGGATAGATCGTCGCCCAGATCGCGCCATGCTTCGGCGGCTCGCCACGATAATAGTCGAGCACCGCCTTGTGCCAGCGCTCATACGTTTTGGTTCCGGGCTTGGCCAGTCCGGCGTTGACGCCGACGGTCTGCACCGAAAAACGGTCGCTGAACTGCCAGCGCAGATCGTCGCAGGTGACGAACTGGCCCAGGCCCGGGTGAAACGGGCCGACGTGATAGTCCTCGAGATAGACCTCGACGAACGTCTTCCAGTTGTAGTTGCACGTCTTGATCTCGACCCGGTCGAGCATATATCCGGAGAAGTCGAAATCGCGGGCGACGCCCATCCCCTGCAGGTCGCGTCCGATATCGCGCTCGCCTTCGAATAGCAGGCCGTGCCAATTCCGGAGAGGCGCACTGGCAAGTTTCACGCACGGCTTGTTCTCGAACAACGGCGCGCCCAGCAGTCCGCCCTTGAGATCGTAGGTCCAGCGATGAATCGGGCAGACGATATTCGGGGCATTGCCCCGGCCCTCGAGCATGATCGCCTGCCGGTGACGGCAGATGTTCGACAGCAATTCGACGCCGTCTGCGCTGCGCACCAGTACCTGCGCATTGTCGCGCCAGGACAGGGCGTAGTAGTCGCCGACGTTGGGCACCATCAACGCGTGACCGGCGTAGCCGGGCCCACGGTCGAACAGCACCTTCTGTTCCAGAGCGTAGATCGCGGGATCGCAATACCAGGAAACCGGAAGCTGCGAGGAAGCCGTCCGCAGCCGGTCCGCAGTGGCGAGGTTCGACATCAGCCTGTCCTTTTCGTAAACCGCCAACCCAACAACCAATATAAGTGGCGGATTGCTCCGCCCCCCAACCGATTTGCCAAGTCAGCCATCTACAAAGTACGTAGCAAGGCTGCGTCGTCAAATGAGATTGCAATTATAGCCGGCTATGGACCCCCGGTCCACGCCGAAGTTCCGTGCCAGTCAACGTTGCCGTCACTGAGGAATTGGGGTACGTTCGCTGGAAATTCAAGCAATTTTGTGGATGCGATGGGACTTTCCGGAGGTCCCGGAGCCGCAACGTTGCATTCCCACCGATGCCCAAGCCTTCAGACGCAACGCCCAAGACGTTCGAAACCGCGCTGGCCGAACTCGAAACCATTGTGGCAACGATGGAAGCGGGCCAGCTGCCGCTGGCGGATGCCCTGGCTGCATACAAGCGCGGCGCCGATCTGCTGCAATACTGCCAGGCAGCGCTGAAGGACGCCCAGCAACAAGTCCAGGTTCTGGAAAAAGGCGTGCTCAAGACGTTTGCCCCAGAACGGGCCGACACGGATGCCGGCGATGAATCCTGACGTTGCCTTTCCGATCTGGTCCGGCGAGCGTGCCCAGCGCGTCGCCAGTGTCCTCGATGCGGTACTGCCGGGCGCATCCGCGCTGCCATGCGCCCTGCATGAGGCGATGCGCTATGCGGTGCTAGGCGGCGGCAAGCGGGTGCGCGCGCTGTTGGCATACGCCGGAGGCGAATTCGCGGGGGCGGATCCGGCCCACGTCGATGCGTCGGCGGCGTCGGTTGAACTCATCCACGGTTATTCGCTGGTGCACGACGACCTGCCTTGCATGGACAACGATGTGCTTCGACGCGGCAAGCCGACGTGCCATGTCGCTTTTGGCGAGGCGATCGCGTTGCTCGCGGGCGACGCGCTGCAATGCACGGCGTTTGAAATCCTCGCGCATGCCCCGGCCGGAGACGCGAGGCACCAGATTTCGCTGCTCGCGCATGCGGCAGGATCGCGGGGCATGGCCGGCGGGCAGGCGATCGATCTCGCGGCGGTCGGCACGACGCTGCAGTTGCCTGAACTCGAACGTATGCATCAATTGAAGACCGGCGCGCTGATCCACGCCGCGGTGCGACTGGGAGCAGGTTGCGGCCGAACGCTGAATGCGAGCGAGATCGAGGCGCTCGACCGATACGCGGCGGCAATCGGCTTGGCGTTTCAAGTCGTGGACGACGTACTCGATGTCGAAGGTACCGCGCAAAGCCTCGGCAAGAGTGCCGGCAAGGACGCCGCCCAGCAAAAGCCTACGTACGTTTCGTTGCTGGGGCTTGACGCGGCCAGGCAGCGCATCGAAACGCTGCGCGCCGATGCGCGCGCCGCGATGGCCCCCCTTGGTGCAGCAGCGCGGCGGCTCAACGAAATGGCCGACTGGATTGCACTGCGGAAAAGCTGATGCTGCTCGAAACCATCAATGCACCCGCGGACCTGCGTCGCCTGACGCCGGACCAGTTGCCGCAGCTTGCGCGTGAGCTGCGCGATTTCATCGTGCAGTCGGTCAGCCAGACAGGAGGGCACCTGTCGTCGAATCTCGGCACGATCGAACTCACGGTGGCGCTGCACTACGTGTTCGACACACCGAGGGATCGCCTGGTGTGGGACGTCGGCCATCAAACCTACGCGCACAAGGTGCTCACCGGACGTCGGGCCGGCATGGCCAAGCTGCGGCAATGGGGAGGGGTGGCAGGTTTTCCGCAGCGAAGCGAAAGCGAGTACGACACGTTTGGTACCGCGCATTCATCGACATCGATTTCCGCCGCGCTCGGCATGGCGATCGCGGCGCGGCTCAAGGGCGAGCAACGCAAGGTCGTCGCGGTGATCGGCGATGGCGCCATGAGCGCCGGCATGGCATTCGAGGCGCTCAACAACGCCGGTGCGGAGGGTGCCGACATGCTGGTCATCCTCAACGACAACGAGATGTCGATTTCGGAGCCGGTTGGCGCGTTCAACAATTACCTCGCGCGGCTGTTGTCGGGAAGCATCTACAATACCGTGCGCCGCGGCGGCAAGGAGGTTCTGTCCCGGCTGCCGTCGATGAAGGAACTCGCGCGACGCTGGGAGGAGCACATGAAGGGCATGGTGCTCCCCGGCACGTTGTTCGAGGAATTCGGCTTCAACTACATCGGTCCGATCGACGGTCACGACCTCGAGCCATTGGTGAAGACGTTGCGCAACGTCAGCCAGTTGCCCGGCCCGCAGCTTCTGCACGTCGTGACCCGCAAGGGCCATGGCTACACCCGGGCGGAAGAAGACCCGATTCTCTATCACGGCGTCACCAAGTTCGACCCGGCGGTGGGCATCGTGCCCAAGCCACCCGGCAAACCGGCCTATACGCAAGTGTTCGGCGATTGGCTGTGCGACATGGCCAAGCGAGACACTCGGCTGGTCGGCATCACGCCCGCGATGCGCGAAGGCTCCGGGCTGGTGCGCTTTTCGCAGGAGCACATGGATCGCTATTTCGATGTGGGCATTGCCGAGCAACATGCGGTCACGTTTGCGGCCGGACTCGCCTGCGAAGGCTTGAAGCCGGTCGTCGCGATCTACTCGACGTTCCTGCAGCGCGCCTACGACCAGTTGATTCACGACGTGGTGCTGCAGAATCTGCCGGTGATGTTCGCGATCGACCGAGGCGGCATCGTCGGAGCCGACGGACCCACACACGCGGGCAGTTTTGATCTGACCTATCTTCGTTGCCTGCCCAATACGACGGTGATGACACCGGCTGACGAGAACGAATGCCGGCAAATGCTCTATACCGCCTTCCAGCTCGATACACCGAGTGCCGTGCGCTATCCGCGCGGGACGGGACCCGGTGTGGCGATCGAGCGCGAGATGAGAGCGCTGCCGATCGGCAAGGGTGAAATGCGGCGGGAGTCCAAGCGGCGTTCACAACGCATCGCGCTGCTCGCGTTCGGGAGCATGCTGCATCCGGCATTGGTGGCGGCGGAGCAGATCGATGCGACGGTGGCGAACATGCGTTTTGTGAAGCCGATCGACATCGACCTTATCGAGTGGCTTGCCAAGACGCACGATGGCCTGGTGACGGTGGAGGAAAACGTAATTGCCGGCGGCGCCGGCAGCGCGGTCGCCGAAGCGCTGGCGGAACGCGGCATCGCGGTGCCGATCCTGCACCTGGGTTTGCCCGACGAGTTCATCGAGCACGGGGACCCGGCGTTGCTGCTGTCGCAATGCGGCCTCGACGCCAAGGGGATCGCGGCGTCGATCGTTGGACGCTTTGGTCCGCAGCCTGTCCCCGGCCCCGCCTCGCTGACACTCGCTGAAGTGGCGAAGCCCGCTGCATGAAGGTATATGAGCATGAACCGACCCGAGGCGCCCGCGATTCCCGACGTCCAGTCTCATCCCGATGCCCGCCAGCTCGCGATCGATCGCGTCGGCATCCGCGGCCTCCGCTATCCGCTGCGCTTTGTCGACGGCGATGGCGAGCCGCAGTCGACGGTGGCGACTTTCGGCGTCTACGTCGCTTTGCCGGCCGATCGCAAGGGTACGCACATGTCGCGGCTGGTCGCGGCGATCGATGAGATGCGCGAACCGCTGGCGCTGCGCCGGCTGCCGGCGTTGCTCGATGCGCTGCTGGTGCGACTCGAAGCCGATGCCGGGCACATCGACATCGAGTTTCCCTGGTTCGTGCGCAAGGCCGCCCCCATTTCCGGTGTGCAGAGCATGATGGATTACGCGGTGACCTTGCATGCCGACGTGTCAGGGGACGTGCGCGGCGTGACGGCCACCGTGGTCGTGCCGGTGATGAGCCTGTGCCCCAGTTCCAAGGCCATCGCCGACTACGGCGCGCACAACCAGCGTTCACATCTGACGATGAGCGTGCGGCCGCTGCCCGATGCGCAGGTCTCGCTGGCCGAACTGGTCAGGATTGCCGAAGAAGAAGCCTCCTGCGAACTGTACGGACTCCTCAAGCGCAGCGACGAGAAGTACGTCACCGAACGTGCCTACGAGCGACCACGGTTCGTCGAGGATCTCGTGCGCGGCATTGCGGCACGTCTGGTCGACGATCCGCGTTTTGCCGGTTTCAGCGTCGCGGCTGAGAATTTCGAGTCGATCCACAACCACTCGGCGTACGCGGAGATCGTCCGGGGGTAGCAGGTCCGGCCGTTCCTCCTGTGCGGGCACTTCAGCGACTGTGGACGCGCGGGCGCGGGTACTCGACCATCGTCGCCACGCGTTGCTCGAACGCATCGAGGCGAGAGAGCTGTAGTCGCGAACGCGGTGCTACCAGCGTGTAGTGCCGCAGACCCGCCAATCTCGCATTGGCCTCCTCGCACATATCGCCCTGAGTGATCCACTGCTCGGGTTCGATGCGTCGCAGATCGAACGCAGTCGAATAGCTGCGCAGCGTCCTGCGGCCGCGTCGGTCGAAATATTCATGGAAATACGACAGCGCAAGTTCGCGCAGGCTGCGATAGATAGGATCACGGTGGCGCAGATGTGCGCCGTTGCTCTTGGAGATCGCGCCCCAGGCCCCATGGCGGCGAAATAGCGCGACCACGTGCGGGTCGTCGCTCGGCGCGCAGTCCAGGTGCATGACCAGCGGCGGCTCGCCATGGATCCACAGTGCACACGCGGCGACGAACGCGGCCTCGATGCAATGCGCGCGGCGCTGCGCGAGCACCTGCCGGACCGAGAGGATTGTCTCGCCGCCAATCTCGTGATTGACCGGAATCGCGTTGACGAAAGCCTGGATTTTCTGCGGCGTGTCGAACTTGCGCAGGACGTCGAATTCCGCGCGGGTCAGGCCCAGATCGTCGCGGCGAGGGAGGCGCCGTTGCACTGTGGAGGCCATGCCGGATGATCATAGCACCGGGCCCGATGTGAGCGATCGCGCGCGGTACAATTGGCGCCTTCGTCATGAAACCCGTCGCCATCTTTCGCTTCTCGCCCACAGAGGGCCCCGGACACTTCGGCGACTGGCTCGATTCCCAGTACATCGCGTGGAAGGTGATCGCACTCGATCAAGGCGACGCGGTGCCCGTGGATGCGCGTGCATTTGCCGGAATCGGCATGATGGGCGGACCGATGAGCGCCAACGACGACCTGCCGTGGAACGCGCCGCTCCTCGGCTTGTTGCGCAACGCCGTTGCTGCGGACGTGCCGGTGATCGGCCATTGTCTCGGCGGCCAGCTCTTCGCAAAGGCATTGGGAGCGCGAGTCAGCCGCACGACGACGCCCGAGATCGGGTGGATCGACGTCGATGCCGAAAATCCCGCGGCATCGCCATGGCTGGGCGGGCGCCCGCGCTTCACGACGTTTCAGTGGCACTACGACGTTTTCGCGCTGCCGCCAGGTGGCGTGCGGTTGCTCACCAACGCATTCAACCCGAATCAGGCATTCACGCTGGGCAAGCACATCGGTTTTCAGTGTCACATCGAGATGACCCGCGCCATGGTCGAATCATGGTGTCGCACCGGCGCCGACGAATTACCATCGCAGTCAACCGGCGCGACGCAGAGCAAGGCCGAGATTCTCCGCGACGTCGATGTGCGTCTCACAGAGCTTTCATCCGTCGCCGATGGCGTCTACGCGCATTGGGCGCAAGGGCTGACCTACTGATGCCTGCGATTCGCGCGCTGCCCGATCAGCTGATCAACCAGATCGCTGCAGGCGAGGTGGTCGAGCGTCCTTCCGCCGCGCTGAAGGAGCTGCTCGAGAACAGCATCGACGCGGGTGCTACCGAAGTCGACATCGCGCTCGCGCGCGGCGGCGTCAAGCTCATTCGCGTTGCTGACAACGGCGGCGGCATCGAGCGCGAGGACCTGCAGCTCGCGGTCGCCCGGCACGCAACGTCGAAGCTGGCGACCGCAAGCGATCTCGAAGGCATTGCCACGCTGGGTTTTCGTGGTGAAGCGCTGGCCAGCATCGCTTCGGTGTCGCGCGTGTCGCTCACGTCGCGCTCGCGCGACAAGGCACACGCGTGGCGCATCGAGGTCGATGCCGGCGAAGTCGGCATCCCGCAGCCGGCGGCGCTGGCCAGCGGGACGACGGTGACCGTGAACGAACTGTTTTTCAACACGCCGGCGCGACGCAAGTTCCTGCGCACCGACGCCACCGAGTACGGCCACTGCGAGGAGGCGTTCCGCCGCATCGCGCTGGCGCAGCCGGACGTCGCGTTCACGTTCCAGCACAACGGCAGCGTCCGGTTCCGTCTGCTCGCGCAAGGACGCCGTGCGCGTGTCGACGCGCTGCTCGGCAGCGAATTCGCGGCGCAGGCGGCGTATGTCGATGAACAAGTCCCGGGGCTCGCCATCACCGGCTGGGCGGTGCGGCCTGCCCACGCGACCACCGCGCGCGATGCACAGTATCTGTTTGTGAACGGCCGCTTTGTCCGCGATCGGATTCTCTCCCATGCGCTGCGCGAGGCATATCGCGATGTGCTGCATCACGACCGCCAGCCGGCATACGCGCTGTGGCTGACGATCGAACCGCGGCAGGTCGATGTGAACGTGCATCCGACCAAGACCGAAGTGCGTTTTCGGGAAAGCGGTGCGATCCATCAATTCGTTCGCCGGGCGATCGAAAAATCGCTTGCCGCGACCGCAGCCGAACAGCCTGCAGTGTCTGCCGCCGAAAAGCTGGGCGTCGCGGCCGCGCGCATACCACCGTGGATGCCTGCCGCAGGGTCGCGGGTCGATTTCGCGCCCCTGGCGCAGCAGACCGCCATGGCGCTTGGCACGGGTGAACCCTCCGCGTTTTATGCGCGATTGTTCGCCGACCGCGAGACTCCCGGTGCTGGCCCCGATCTGCCCAATTACGACGACCATCCGCTCGGCTTTGCGCTGGCGCAGCTGCATGGCATTTTCGTGCTGGCGCAGAATCGCGACGGCCTGGTGCTGGTCGACATGCACGCCGCGCACGAGCGCATTCTGTACGAGCGGCTCAAGTCCGCGCTGGATGCCGGCGTGCCGATGCAACCATTGCTCGTGCCCGCGACGTTCACTGCCGATCCGCTGGACATCGCGACTGCCGATGAAAACGCCGATGTTCTGGGCGAGCTGGGCTTTGCGCTATCAGCGTTGGGGCCATCGACGCTCGCGGTGCGCGGCGTGCCGGCGCCGCTTGCCGAGGCGGACTCGGTTGCGTTGGCGCGGGCGGTGCTCGCCGATGTGCGCGAATATGGCGCCAGCCAGGTATTGACTGCGCAGCGCGACGAGTTGCTGTCGACCATGGCATGTCACGGCGCGGTTCGTGCGCATCGCAGCCTGACGGTACCCGAGATGAATGCGTTGCTGCGTGAAATGGAAGCGACCGAACGCGCGGGTCAATGCAATCACGGCCGGCCGACGTGGTACCAGCTGACCCTGGGCGACCTGGACCGGCTGTTCATGCGCGGAAGGTGAACTCGCCCATCATCCTGCTGATGGGCCCCACCGCGTCGGGCAAGAGCGCCGTAGCGCTGGAACTCGCACAGCGTCTGCCACTGGAAATCGTCAGCGTCGATTCGGCGCAGATCTATCGCGGCATGGATATCGGAACGGCCAAGCCTGACCTGGCGACGCGGGCACGCGTGCCGCATCACCTGGTCGACATCATCGAGCCCGATGCCGCGTACTCCGCCGCACGTTTCCATGCCGATGCGCTCGACGCGATCGCGGGCATTCGTGCGCGCGGACGCATTGCGCTGGTCGTGGGCGGCACGATGCTTTACTTCAAGGCATTGCGCGAAGGACTCTCGTCGCTGCCCGGCGCGGACCCGTCCATTCGAGTGCAACTCGACGCACGCGCCGCCGCCGAAGGCTGGCCCGCACTCCATGCCGAGCTGGCACGCGTCGATCCGCTGACGGCCTCGCGGCTCAAGCCCGCCGACAGCCAGCGCATTCAGCGCGCGCTCGAGGTCTACGCGATCGCGGGACGTCCCCTGTCGGAACTGCAGGGCACACGCAGCGCCGGAGTCGTTGAAGATGCAATCGCATTTGCGCTGCTGCCGACGGATCGGACCGAATTGCACTTGCGCATCGCGCAGCGGTTCGATGCGATGCTTGCCGCCGGCCTCGTCGACGAGGTGCGCGCGCTGCGTGAGCGCCATACGCTCAATCCCGACATGCCCTCGATGCGCTGCGTCGGTTATCGGCAGGCGTGGCAATTTCTCGATGGGGTTGGTGAGCGCGCGGCCTTGCGCGAGCGCGGCATCGCGGCGACACGCCAACTCGCCAAGCGCCAGTTCACCTGGCTACGAGCCACCGAGGCGACGACCCTTGATTCGTCCACCGCCAGCATCAGCCACATGGCCGATGCGATTTTTGCTAAAATAAATAGTTAAATCAAACAGTTAGACCACGGCTATGCGAAGAATCTGCCGCTGGTGACAAAGCACGTCATCCTGGGGCAGCGGTTAGACGCGCGAATGCTGCCGTGCAATAATCATTGGTTCACGCCACGAACCGCGTTGAACGAATCATGATTGCGCGCACGCTTTACGACAAACTTTGGGACAGCCACGTTGTCCGCTCCGAAAGCGACGGCACGGCGCTGCTGTACATCGATCGTCATCTCGTCCATGAAGTAACAAGCCCGCAGGCCTACGAAGGCCTGCGGCTGGCCGGTCGTAAGCCATGGCGCGTCGATTCGATCGTGGCCACGGCCGATCACAACACGCCGACGAAACACTGGGATCGCGGTATCGACGACCCGATCTCCAGGATTCAGGTGGAAACGCTCGACGCCAACATCAAGGAGCACGGCGCCAAGGCGTATTTCCCATTCCGCGATGCGCGCCAGGGTATCGTCCACGTCATCGGGCCGGAACAGGGGGCAACGCTGCCGGGCATGACGGTCGTGTGCGGCGACTCACACACCAGCACGCATGGTGCGTTCGCGTGTCTTGCGTTCGGTATCGGCACGAGCGAAGTCGAACATGTATTGGCGACCCAGTGCCTGCTGACTCGCCAGTCCAAAGCGATGCGCGTCAGTGTGAATGGGGCGCTCCCCTTCGGTTGCACCGCCAAGGACATTGCGCTGGCGATCATCGGCAAGATCGGCACTGCCGGCGGTACCGGTTACGCCATCGAGTACGATGGCTCGGCCATTCGCGCGTTGTCGATGGAAGGCCGCATGTCGGTGTGCAACATGACGATCGAAGCCGGCGCGCGCGCCGGGATGATTGGCGTCGACGAGACGACCATCGCGTACCTCAAAGGGCGGCGCCTCGCGCCCACCGGCCCGCTGTGGGACCGCGCGGTCACGCACTGGCGCACGTTCGTCTCCGATCCGGGCGTGCTGTTCGACCGCACGGTCGAGATCGATGCGGCGACCATCGCACCGCAGGTCACCTGGGGCACGACACCCGAGATGGTGACGACCATCGATGGTCGCGTGCCGGATCCGGAAAAGGAAAAGGACCCGATACTCCGCGAAGGCATCGAACGCGCGTTGATCTACATGGGGCTCGAGCCGAACACGGCGATGACGAACATCAAGATCGACAAGGTGTTCATCGGTTCGTGCACCAATTCGCGCATCGAGGACTTGCGCGCGGCCGCGGCGGTGGTCAATGGCCGGCGCAAGGCGGACAACGTCAAGCTCGCGATGGTCGTCCCGGGTTCAGGTCTGGTGAAGGCCCAAGCCGAGCGCGAAGGTCTGGATCGCGTGTTCACCGCTGCGGGCTTCGAGTGGCGCGAGCCGGGCTGTTCGATGTGCCTGGCCATGAACGACGATCGGCTCGAGCCCGGAGAACGCTGTGCATCGACGTCCAATCGCAATTTCGAGGGGCGGCAGGGCACCGGTGGCCGCACGCATCTGGTCAGTCCCGCAATGGCGGCCGCGGCCGGCATCGCCGGGCATTTCGTCGACGTGCGTCGGTTGGGCTGACCAAAGTCATGCAGCCATTTCGCATCGTGACCGGACTGGTGGCGCCGCTCGACCGTGCCAACGTCGATACGGACGCCATCATTCCCAAACAGTTTCTCAAGTCGATCAAGCGCAGCGGCTTCGGGCCGAACCTCTTCGACGCCTGGCGCTACCTCGATCGGGGCGAGCCCGGGCTGGACGACTCGAAGCGCCCGCTCAATCCGGATTTCGTGCTGAACGACTCGCGCTATCGCGGTGCGGAAATCCTGCTCGCCCGTCGCAACTTCGGTTGCGGCAGCTCGCGCGAGCATGCACCGTGGGCGCTGCAGGACTACGGTTTCCGCGCGATCATCGCGCCGTCGTATGCCGACATTTTTTTCAACAATTGCTATAAGAACGGCTTGCTGCCCATCGTGCTGTCGATGCATGAGGTCGATCGGCTGTTTCACGAAACCGCGGCGTTTCCCGGATTCAGGCTGACCATCGATCTCGAACAGCAGACGGTGGCCACGACCAATGGCGCGACGGTCTTTGGCTTCGAAGTCGAGCCGTTTCGCAAGCATTGCCTGCTGAACGGCCTGGACGACATCGGGCTCACGTTGCAACACGCCGATGCGATCCGGTTGTTCGAAGCGAAGCATAAAACCGAACAACCGTGGCTTTTCTGAGCAACGCGCGCGCAGAGAGACCCCGAGACACAGTAGAAACCCAGCCTTCAACTGTCGTCCGCGGTCTTCGCGCGCCCCTACGCAGGGCCTCCTCATGAAGATCGCGATCCTCCCCGGCGACGGCATCGGCACCGAGATCGTCGCCGAAGCACTCAAGGTATTCGAACGCCTGCGTCGCGACGGCGTGCCCGTCGAGACCGAGACCGCGCCGATCGGCGGCGCCGGCTACGACGCCGCGAGGCAGCCGCTTCCCGACGCTACATTGCGCCTCGCGCAGAGCGCCGACGCCGTGCTCATGGGCGCGGTCGGTGGGCCGCAGTACGACGCACTGCCGCGCGCAATGCGGCCCGAGCAGGGCTTGCTCGCGATACGCAAGGCGCTCGGGCTGTTTGCGAACCTGCGTCCCGCACTGCTCTACACCGAGCTCGCCAATGTCTCGACGCTGCGACCGGAAGTCGTCGCGGGACTCGATCTGATGATCGTGCGCGAACTTACCGGCGATATCTATTTCGGCAGTCCCCGCGGACGGCGCACCAATGCCGCCGGCGCGATCGAGGGCTTCGACACGATGCTCTACAGCGAACCGGAGATTCGCCGCATCGCCCGCGTCGGATTCGACATCGCGCGCAAGCGCGGCCGGAAGCTCTGCTCGGTGGACAAGGCCAACGTGCTCGACACGTCGATCCTGTGGCGCGAAACCGTGAGCGCGATGGGCAAGGACTACCCAGATGTGCAGCTCTCGCACATGTACGTCGACAACGCGGCGATGCAGCTGGTGCGCAATCCGAAGCAGTTCGATGTCATAGTGACCGGCAACATGTTCGGCGACATCCTGTCCGACGAGGCCTCGATGCTCGCGGGCTCGATCGGCATGCTGCCGTCCGCATCGCTGGATGCCAACGGTAAGGGACTCTACGAGCCGATTCACGGCTCCGCTCCGGACATCGCCGGCCAGAACAAGGCCAATCCGCTGGCGACGATCCTGTCGATGGCGATGATGTTTCGCTACACTTTCGGCAAGCAGGAGATCGGCGAGCGCATCGAGCTCGCGGTGCGCAAGGTCCTGGCCGATGGCCTGCGCACGGGTGATATCGCGCTTCCGGGCGAGCGTATTACCGGCACGCGACAGATGGGCGACGCCGTCGTTGCCGCCATGACATGACGGCCGCCGGTCATCCGATCGTCATCCGCCGCGCCGAGCTGCACGACGCGGAAGCGGTGCATGCGATTTTCTCCGGGGCCAAGGTGATCGCCGGCACGTTGCAACTGCCGTATCCGTCGGTGGAGTTGTGGCGCAAGCGGCTCTCCGAGGTGTCGCCCTTCGACTATTCGCTGGTCGCCACGATTGATAGCGACGTGGTCGGCAATCTGGGCTTGCACGAGGCCGGCAAGTCGCCGCGCCGCCGGCACGTCGGCAGCATCGGCATGTCGGTGCGCGATGATCGCCAGGGTCGCGGTGTGGGTACGGCGCTGATGAAGGCTGCGATCGACCTGGCCGATGGCTGGCTTAACTATCAGCGCCTCGAATTGAGCGTCTACACCGACAATCTGGCCGCCCTCGCGCTGTACCGGAAATTCGGATTCGCCATCGAGGGCACCTGCCGGGCGTACGCATTTCGCAATGGACGATATGTGGATTCGTACGCGATGGCTCGCCTGCACCCGGCGTTCACCGTGCAGTCCGCACCATGATGAACCGTGGCGCGGACTGCAGGCAGCAAGCCTTTGTTGTGAGTTGTGACATCTGGAAACAGTCGAGGATAGGAACATGATGCGCGTTGGATTCGTTGGTTGGCGGGGAATGGTCGGGTCCGTGCTGATGCAGCGCATGCTCGAGGAAAAGGATTTCGACCTGATCGAGCCGGTGTTCTTTTCGACGTCCAGTGCGGGCGGCAAGGGGCCGGCCATCGGCAAGACGCCGGCGGCGCCGCTGCGCGATGCAGGAGATGTCAAGGCGTTCGCCGGACTCGACGCGATCGTGACTTGCCAGGGCGGCGAATGGACCAAGCCCATGTACCCGGCGCTGCGCGCCAGCGGATGGAACGGTTACTTCATCGACGCCGCGAAGACGCTGCGCATGGCCGACGATGCAGTGATTGTCCTCGACCCGGTGAACCGAAGCGTCATCGATGCCGCGCTGGGCCGGGGGATGAAGAATTACATTGGCGGCAACTGTACGGTGAGCCTGATGATGATGGCGATTGCCGGTCTGCTCCAGCACGATCTGGTGGAGTGGATGACGTGCATGACCTACCAGTCGGCATCCGGCGCGGGCGCGCAGAACATGCGCGAATTGCTGCAGCAGATGGGTGAGGCGCATCTTGCAGCGAAAGAGTTGCTCGACGATCCTGCGTCGTCGATTCTCGATATCGACCGCGAAGTTGCCGGCATCCTGCGCGACGAACGCTTTCCGACCGAGCATTTCGGCGTACCGCTCGCCGGCAGCCTGATTCCGTGGATCGCCGAGGACATGGGCAACGGTGTCAGCAAGGAAGAGTGGAAAGGCGGCGCCGAGACCAACAAGATCCTCGGCCGCGAACGCTCGCCGATTCCCGTCGAGTCGATCTGTGTGCGCATCGGCGCCATGCGCTGCCACAGCCAGGCGCTCACGATCAAGCTCAGGCGAGACGTGCCGTTGGCCGATATCGAGCAAATCATCCAGGGTGCGAACGAATGGGTGCGCCTGGTCCCGAATACACGTGACGCGAGCATGAAGGAACTCACGCCAACCGCGGTGACCGGAACGCTGGACATCGCGATCGGGCGCCTGCGCAAGCTGGCGATGGGCGATCATTTCCTCGGCGCGTTCACGGTAGGCGACCAGTTGCTGTGGGGCGCAGCGGAACCGCTCCGGCGAATGCTGCGCATCCTGCTTGCAAGGTAGTCGAAAGTGCGCCCTCGCGGCGTACTTATGACAGCACCGCAGACGCCGCCACGCAAGCGGCGGTTTTTGGCCGGTTTTATGCGTTGGCGCTAAGTGCGGGCGCGTCCTTGTGTCGCGGGACGACGCCTTTACAACAACATTCTCAGCCTCCACGCCGGCGACTGAGCCCACAAGCTGTTGTAGACGCTCGTACCCGCATCCCTATACATTGGGCTTGACGCCGAGTATGGCCGACTTTGGCTTCGGTGCCCGGAACATACACTTTGGCTGAAAAATACATGCTAATACCGAGGTTTAGCTTGCAGGCCTAAACCCATGATGTTAATTTAGCTCAGCTAATGCGCACTCTAGAGGTCGGCATGCGAGCAAAACCTGTTGTCACTTGCGGCCTGTTGGCGGGCATTCTGGCGTTGCCCGTTCCTGCGCTTGCGCTGGGACTGGGCAGGCTAACCGTCCTTTCCGGCCTTGGCCAACCGTTATCCGCACAGATCGAGCTGACCTCGGCACAACGAGACGAGCTCGAATCGCTTCGTGCGCGAATCGCGGACTCGTCCGTATATCGAGACAACAACGTTCCCTACGCGGCTTCGCTGGCGCGCGCGCGCATCACGCTTGAACAGGGCGCCAACGGTAGCGCCGTATCTGCGTGTGTCCACACCGCAGGCAGTCAACGAACCGTATCTCGACATGATCGTCGAGCTCAATTGGGCGAGTGGAAGGGTGGTGCGCGACTATACCTTCCTGCTGGATCCACCCGGAAGCGAAACACAAGCCGTCGAGCCGGCAGCGCCCATCATCGCCCTGACGACTCCGGGCCGCGCGCCGCGTGGAAATGCCAATGCGCGCCCAACCGCGGACGCACCTGCGGCGACGACGCCACCGCCGTCCGGTGCCAGCGGCAATAGCTACACCGTCAAGCGCGGCGACACGCTGTCGAAAATCGCCAAGGACTACAAGCCGGAAAATGTCAGCCTCGAGCAGATGCTCGTTGCGATGTTCCGCAGCAACGAAGGCGCGTTTGACGGCAAGAACATGAACCGTCTGCGCAGCGGGCAGATCATCAGCATTCCGCAGGCTGACCAGGCAGCCGCAGTCACGCCGTCCGACGCGTCTGCGGAAATCAAGGTGCAGTCGGCGGATTGGCGTGCCTATCGCGATCGCGTTGCCGGCGCTGCCCCCGTGACTGACGGGACACAGGCGCGGCAATCTGCAACCGGCAGAATCGGCACTACGGTGGAAGACAAGGCAGCCGCGGTACAGCCGGGTGGCGACAAGTTGCAGGTATCGCGTGCCGCCACAGCAGGCGCAGCCGCGGGCGCAATCTCGAGAGCGGAAGATGCGACGGCCAAGGACAAGGCGCTGCGCGAAGCCAACGCTCGCGTCGCAGAACTCGAAAAGACAGTGAAGGACCTGCAGAAGGCCGCGGAGCTGCGCAACCAGACGATGGCCGATCTCCAGGCCCGCGCCGCGGAGGCCGCCAAGGCCAAGGCGCCGGAAGCACCGAAGACGGTAGCCCCGAAAGCGGAGGCTCCCAAGATGGCGGCAGTCACGCCACCGGTAGCGACGCCGCCTGCCGCGACGCTCACTCCGGTGCCGGCCATGCCGCCGACGCCTGCGCCAACTCCGGCGCCCGTCATCGTTCCCGTCCCGCAGGCCAAGGCGCCGCCACCGCCACCGCCTGCCACAAGTGCACCCATAGCAGTCGCACCGGCGCCCACGCCTGCACCCGAGGCCAAGGTGGACACTCCTGCGCCGAAGGTCGAAGCTGCGCCGCCGCCGCAAGACGCCTGACGCCGCCGAAGAAGCTCCCGGCACCCGAGCCGTCGTTCATCGACGATCTGTTCGGCAACACGCCGACCTGGGCCGTGGGGGGTGGAGCGCTGGTGATCCTGGCGGGCATCGCGGGCATCGTCGCGGCACGCCGGCGCAAGACGACCAAATTCGAAGACAGCATCATCTCGGGCACCGACATCAAGACCAACACCGTGTTTGGTTCAACCGGTGGCGGGGTGGTGAACACCGGCGACAATTCGCTGGCGAGCGATTTCAGCCGCGAGGGCCTGGGCAATATCGACACCGATGAAGTCGACCCGATTGCCGAGGCCGAGGTGTACCTCGCGTATGGGCGCGACGCCCAGGCCGAGGAAATTCTCAAGGACGCACTGAAGAAGGACTCGCAGCGCCAGGAAATCTACCTGAAGCTGCTCGAGATTCACGCGCAGCACAACAAACCGTCGGCATTCGAAACGGTTGCCAGCGAGTTGTACGCGGTCTCGGGTGGCCAAGGCGAGACCTGGCAAAAAGCGATGGCTCTCGGTCGTCAACTCGACCCGAGCAATCCGCTGTTTGGCGAGGCCGGTGCGGCTGGCGGCTTTGCCGGCGGTGCTGCGCTTGCAGCGGCTGGCGAGGCAGCGCGCAGCGACACCGAAGTATTTGCGACGCCGCCGGAGCACCCACCCGAAGTCAGCGGACCCACGAGCCTGGACTTCACGCTCGACGAGGATATTTCGCTGTCGCCGTCGTCGGGTGTCGCCGATGCCAAGTCGCCAGCAGCCATTCTTGCCGGTGCGGCGCAGGAAGTCGCGAAGTCGAGCCGTACGGCAACCGATACCGCGAAGAGCTTTTTCGACACGTCTGCGACCACCATCACAGGTGGCGCGGCGGCGATCGCCGCCAGTGCCGCGGCACTGGCCAAAACGGCGGTTGCCAAGCCGGCGAGCGATTTGCACGAAACCGTCTCCTTCGAACCGGAGTCCGTGCCCAAGTTCGATCTCGATTTTCATCTCGATGATCCTGCGCCGATGCTCGTGAAGTCCGCGCCCACGCCAGCACCGAAGCCCGTTCCCGTGCTGGAGCCGGCATTCGCGATGGCGGGGGCCAGCGCACCGGCGCCACAACTGGCGCGTCCGGCCGCGGCCATCGAACTCGACAAGCTCGATCTCGCGTTCGACCCCGCGCGGTCGACGTTCGAAGATCCGACGCCATCGGTGCTCGACGGCCAATGGCACGATGCTGCGACCAAACTGGATCTGGCGAAGGCCTACCAGGAGATGGGTGACGTCGAAGGCGCGCGGGAAATCCTGCAGGAAGTTCTGCACGAAGGCGACGATCAGCAAAAGGCCGAAGCCCAGGCGCTCATGACCAAGCTCGCGTAAACTCTTATCGATCGAAGAGGCGGCGGCTCTAGCGGGCCGCCGTATTTTTTTGCGGATCGCGTCAGGACTCGAATACGACGGTGCACTGTTCCACGGCTGGCAATCGCAGGCCGACGGGAGCGGCGTACAGGACGCGGTCCAGCGTGCCATCTCCGAGATTGCGGGTACGCGCGTGGTGACGATCGCCGCAGGCCGGACCGACAGTGGCGTCCACGCCACGCTGCAAGTGATGCATTTCGATGCCGCTGCGCCCAGACCCGAGAGCGCCTGGGTGCGCGGGGTCAATGCGCTGCTCCCGTCGACGGTGGCGGTGCGCTGGGCGGTCGACGTTCCCGACGATTTCCACGCACGTTTTGCGGCTACCGGGCGACACTACACCTATCTGCTGGTCAATCATCCGGTACGGCCGGCGCTCCTTCAATCGCGCGCAGGCTGGTACCATCGGCCGCTTGCGCTGGGGCCGATGCAGGAGGCGGCGCAGGTGCTGCTGGGAACGCACGATTTCTCTGCTTTCCGCGCGGCGGAGTGCCAGGCCAGATCGCCGGTCAAGACGCTCGACCGACTCGAAATCGCGCGCGAGGGAGACATGTTCCGCTTCGAGTTGCACGCTGGCGCGTTCCTGCAGCACATGGTGCGCAATATCATCGGAACGCTGGTCCATGTGGGCAGCGGTCGACAGTCCCCCGCGTGGGTTGCCGACGTGCTCTCCAGCCGAGATCGGACGCGGGCCGCGCCGACATTCGCGGCGGCGGGCCTGTATTTGACCGGCGTCGACTATCCCACGCGGTGGAATCTTCCGACGACGCAGGCGCCGGTGCGCCTGATGGCAACCTGAACGGGACGTGGCATGCGAACACGCGTCAAGATCTGTGGTATCACCCGCGTCGACGATGGTATTGCCGCGGCAACGGCGGGTGCGGATGCAATTGGACTCGTGTTCTGGTCGGGAACGCCACGCTGCGTGACACTGGGCCAGGCACGTGCGATCGCCAACGCGCTGCCGGCCTTCGTGACGGTGGTCGGACTGTTCGTGGATCCGACACCGGACTTTGTCCGCGGTGCTCTGGCGGCGGTGCCGCTGGACCTGCTGCAGTTCCACGGCGACGAGTCGCCGGATTTTTGTGCGAGTTTCGGCCGCCCTTACGTGAAGGCGGTGCCGGTCAGGCCCGGGGTCGATTTGCTACACTACGCCAATCGCCATGCCGGCGCGAAAGGTTGGCTGTTCGATGCGTTCCAGCCGGGAGGCCTGCCTGGCGGCACCGGCACCACCTTCGACTGGAACGAAGTGCCTCGCGGGTTGACGCGGCCGTTGATACTTTCCGGTGGACTGACGCCGCAGAACGTGGGCGCGGCGATCCGCACGGTGCGACCGTGGGCGGTCGATGTATCCAGTGGCGTCGAAGTCACTGGCGATGATGGCAAGCCAACCAAGGGCGTCAAGAGCGCGCCGAAGATCGCCGCATTTATCCGGGAGGTGCGCAATGCAGATGGGTGACATGCCTTACAGTTTGCCCGATGCGGGTGGCCACTTCGGTCCCTACGGCGGGGTGTTCGTCGCCGAGACGCTAATTAGCGCGCTCGACGAGCTGCGTGAGCAATACGCCCGCTTTCGCGAAGACCCGGAGTTCATCGCCGAGTTCGAATACGAACTCAAGCATTACGTCGGACGCCCGAGCCCCGTCTACCATGCCCGACGCTGGTCGGAGCGGCTCGGCGGCGCGCAAATTTACTTCAAGCGCGAGGACCTCAATCACACCGGCGCGCACAAGATCAACAATTGCATCGGCCAGGCGCTGCTGGCGAATCGTCTGGGCAAGCCACGCATCATCGCCGAGACCGGCGCGGGTCAGCATGGCGTAGCTGCGGCGACCGTCGCTGCGCGTTTCGGCAAGGAATGCGTCGTCTACATGGGGTCGGAGGACGTCAAGCGCCAGGCGCAGAATGTTTTCCGCATGAAGCTGCTCGGCGCGGAAGTCGTCCCCGTCGAATCAGGTTCCAAGACGCTTAAGGACGCGCTCAACGAAGCGATGCGCGACTGGGTCACCAATGTCGAGAGCACGTTCTACATCATCGGCACGGTGGCGGGCCCGCATCCGTATCCGATGATGGTGCGGGACTTCCAGGCGGTCATCGGCAAGGAATGTCTGTGGCAGATGCCCGAACTCGTGGGTCGTCAACCCGACGTGGTGATTGCATGCGTCGGCGGCGGCTCGAACGCGATGGGTATTTTCTATCCATACGTCGGGCATCGGGGCGTCAAGCTCGTCGGTGTCGAGGCCGCCGGTGACGGTATCGAAACGGGGCGCCATTCGGCGTCGCTCACCGCCGGCCGACCGGGCGTGTTGCACGGCAATCGCACGTACCTGCTGCAGGATGCGAACGGCCAGATCATCGAGACGCATTCGGTCTCGGCGGGGCTCGACTATCCGGGCGTCGGTCCCGAACATGCCTGGCTGAAGGACAGCGGGCGCGCGGACTACGTTTCGATCACCGATGCTGAAGCGCTCACGGCGTTCAGCGAATGTTGCCGCATCGAGGGCATTATTCCCGCGCTGGAATCGTCGCATGCACTTTCATACGCGGCGAAACTCGCGCCGACATTGCCGCGTGACAAGGTGCTCCTGGTCAACCTCTCCGGCCGCGGCGACAAGGACATGAACACCGTCGCCGAACGAACGGGCCTGAAGTTCTGAGGCATGTCCACAGCCATCGCGCGCAGTTGCAAACCGATCCGATGAATCGCATCGACGCCACGTTCGCCAGGCTTCGCGCCGCGGGCCGTGCGGCACTGATCCCCTACGTCACGACCGGCGATCCGTCGCTGGCCGCCACGCTGCCGATTCTGGAGGCGCTGGCCAGCGCTGGTGCGGACGTGATCGAGCTTGGCGTGCCGTTTTCCGATCCCATGGCTGACGGGCCGGTGATCCAGCGGGCATCGGAGCGAGCGCTGGCGCAGGGCGTGAGTCTGCATGACGTACTGGCGATCACATCCGCATTTCGCCAGCGCAACGCGACCACGCCGATCGTGCTCATGGGCTACGCCAATCCGATCGAAGCGATGGGTGTGGCGACATTCGCCGACGAGGCTCAGGCGGCCGGCGTCGACGGCGTGATTGTCGTCGACTATCCGCCCGAGGAGGCAGGTGAATTTGCGGCTCTGCTGGACGCTCGTGGAATTGCCCCGATTTTCCTGCTCTCTCCGACGACGCCGGCAAGCCGCATCGCCATCGTCGGAGCCCTTGCACGCGGTTACGTGTATTACGTTTCGCTCAAAGGGGTAACGGGCGCCGGACATCTGGATACTGCGGACGTCATCGCCAAGCTCGCCGAAATCCGCAGGCACATTACATTGCCGATCGGCGTAGGCTTCGGCATTCGCGACGCGGCGGGGGCACAGGCCATCGCGGCGCACGCCGACGCGGTGGTCATCGGCAGCCGGATCATCCAGGAAATCGAAACGGGTCCCGCTGATCAGGCGGCGGCGCGCGCCGGGGCATGGCTTGCTACGATACGCAGCGCGATCGACGCCGTCTCGAGGCGGGCAGCATGATGGAGAACTGCGTGTGCAAGGGGGAGCGCAGATGAGTTGGTTGCAAAAATTGCTGCCGCCGCGCATCAAGGCGGCGACGGGTGTGGCGCGAAAAACCATGCCCGAGGGCCTGTGGGTCAAATGCGTATCGTGCGAGGCCGTGCTTTACCGCACCGATCTCGAAAAGAACCTCGGCGTCTGTCCCAAATGCAACCACCATAACCGCGTTGCCGCGCGGGAGCGCATCGATCAACTGCTCGACCCCGAGGCGCGCTACGAAATCGGCTCGGAAGTCCTGCCTGTCGACAGCCTCAAGTTCAAGGACACGCGCAAGTATCCGGAACGCCTGTCGGTAGCGCTGGAAGAGACCGGCGAGACCGATGCACTGGTGGTCATGCAAGGCAGCATCAAGTCAGTGCCGCTGGTGGTCGCCGTATTCGAGTTCGACTTCATGGGTGGATCGATGGGCTCGGTCGTGGGCGAACGCTTCGTGCGCGGGGTGCGCGTCGCATACGAGAGCCGCGTGCCGTTCGTGTGCTTCACGGCGAGCGGAGGCGCGCGCATGCAGGAAGGAGTCAGTTCGCTGTTCCAGATGGCCAAGACGACCGCGGTGCTGCAGGAACTGTCCAAGGCGCGCCTGCCGTTCCTGACGGTGCTGACCGATCCGACCATGGGCGGAGTGTCCGCGAGCTTCGCGATGATCGGCGATGTGGTGATCGCCGAACCTGGCGCCTTGATCGGGTTTGCCGGCCCGCGGGTGATCGAGCAGACCGTTCGCGAAAAGCTGCCTGAAGGTTTCCAGCGTGCCGAATTCCTGCTGGAGAAGGGCGCGATCGACATGATCGTCGACCGTCGGCAGTTGAAGGACGAATTGCCCAGGCTGTTGGCGCTGCTGCAGCGCGAGGCGCTGCCGAGCAATTGATTCAAGCGCACCGCGCGAGCGGTAGCGCATTGTCGACGTGAGCATACCGACGACGCTCGACGGATGGCTCGCGTACCTCGCGACGCTGCATCCGAAAACCATCGCGCTCGGACTCGACCGGGTACAGGCGGTCCATGCCCGCCTCGGTATCCCATTCACCGGTCCGACGATCACCGTTGCCGGAACCAACGGCAAGGGCTCGACGTGCGCATTGCTCGAGCGGATGCTCACCGCGGGTGGCTACCGTGTCGGGTTGTACACCTCGCCGCATTTGCTGCGTTACAACGAGCGCGTGCGGATCAGCGGGTGCCGACGCGAGCGATAGCGCGTTGTGCGAAGCGTTTTCCGCGGTCGAGGCGGTACGCGAAAACACGGCGCTGACGTACTTCGAATTCGGAACGCTCGCCGCGCTATGGCTGTTTGCGCGCGCCGGCCTCGACGTGCTCGTGCTGGAGGTGGGCCTCGGCGGCCGCCTGGATGCGGTCAACATCATCGACCCGGATGTAGCGATCGTCACCACGATCGCGATCGATCACGTCGATTATCTGGGGGCGACCCGCGAACTGATCGGACGCGAAAAGGCGGGCATCTTTCGCACCGGCCGCGTCGCCATTTGCGCCGACCGCGACCCGCCGCACGCGTTGCTCGATCACGCGGCTGCCGTGGGGGCGACGTTACTGCGACTGGGCGTCGACTACGATTTCACGGTGAGCGGACCGCAATGGAGCTATCGAGGACCTGGCGGTGCGCGGCATGGCTTGCCGCATCCGGCGTTGCGTGGCGCGTACCAGCTTACCAACGCTGCGACCGCCCTGACGGCCGTCGACGCCTTGCGTACACGCCTGCCGCTCGGCATGGGCGCGGTCCGTGAAGCACTGGTCGGGGTGGAATTGGCGGGTCGCTTTCAGGTGCTGCCCGGACGTCCTGTGCGCGTGCTCGACGTTGCGCACAACACGCAGGCGGCACGTGCGCTGGCCGACAATCTTGGCGCGATGGGCTTTCATCCGGAAACGCGCGCCGTGTTCGGCATCATGGCGGACAAGGACATCGACGACGTGATCGTGGCGCTGCTGCCGCGTGTCGATACATGGCTGGTTGCAACGCTGCCGCCACCACGCGGCGCGACGGCGACGATGCTGCGTGAGCGCCTCGAGGCGGCGGGTGTTTCGCCTGCGGCCATTCGCGAATTCGACGAACCTGTCGCAGCGTACCGCGCGGCCCGCGTCGCCAGCGCGGAAGCTGATAGAATTCTGGTCTTTGGCTCCTTCCAAACGGTTGCGGCCGCGCTTTCCGCGTGACTGATCCTGCCTGCCTTGACCGATTCGCATGCCCACACGTTCCGACGCTCCCGAACTCGCAGTCGATGAGTTGAAGCGACGCGCGCGCCGCCGCCTGGTCGGTGCGATCGTTCTGGCACTGGCGGCCGCGGTGATCCTGCCGTTTCTTCTGGAGAGCGACCCCAAGCCCCTCGGTGACGAGGTTTCCATTCGCATTCCACCGATCGACAACGGCAGGTTCATCAACCCGCTGACTCCAGGCAAGGGCAGCGATGGTGCGGCGCCCGGTTCGACCGTGCCCAAGGCGGAACCCAAGCCGGGCGCGGTGATCACACCGAAAAAATCGATTGCCGAAGCAGAGCGACGAGTCATGGGGCAAGGCGCAGTCCAGCCTGCACCGGGTCCAACGATCACGCCTCCCGCCACCGTTCCGCCAGCTGCAGAAGCGCCGACGCCATCACCTTCCCCGGCGGCGGACAAGGCGGGCTCACCGGAACCCAAGGCCGACGCTACAGCAGCACCGTCGCTGCAGACGGCAGCGAACGGTGCATATTCGGTACAGGTCGGCGCATTTGCGGATACCAAAGTTGCTGCCGATCTTACGGCTGAGCTCAAGGCGAGCGGTTTCGCGACGTTTACCGAAACCGTGCCGACCACGCAAGGTTCTGTTCAGCGCGTGCGCGTCGGACCGTTCGCGACCCGCGGCGCTGCCGATGCGGCGCTCGCCAAGCTTAAATTGGCGGGCTACGACCGCGCGCTGGTCACGATCTCGAAGTGACGATATTCGACCTGGTCGTTTTCGGCGTCGTCGTGCTCTCAGCGTTGTTTGGATTGGCGCGCGGATTCATGCGCGTGGTCGTGTCGCTGGCCGCGTGGGTATTTGCATTCCTGCTCGCGATACATCTGTCGACCCCGTTCGGCGCGATGTTGCCCGACTTCGGTGACTCGCCCTCAGCGCGATACGTTGCAGCGTTCGCACTGATCGTCATCGTCGTGCTGCTGATTGGTGCACTGCTGGGCTGGATGCTGTACCGGCTCGTGCGCGCCATCGGGCTTGGATTTCTGGACCGACTGCTCGGCGGCGTTGTCGGCGTGGCACGCGGCGTGCTAATTGTTGTCATAGGAGTACTGGTCGCGGGTTTGACGAGCCTGCCGCAACAGGTTTGGTGGCAGAATGCATTGTTTGCTCCGCCGCTGGTCGCGGCGGCGCTGAGCTTGAAACCCTGGCTGCCGCATACTTGGGCAGCGCAACTCGATTATGGCAAGCCGGGCGGGTCCAAACCCAGGTCGCCCGCGGGCAAAGGAGTCTAGAACCATGTGTGGCATCGTCGGCGCGGTCACGCACACGCCGGTCAACCAGTTGCTGTACGACGGTCTGCTGCTGCTGCAGCATCGCGGCCAGGACGCCGCGGGCATCGTGACCAGCGAAGGCCCGGTGTTCCACATGTACAAGGGGCCCGGGTACGTGCGCGACGTGTTCCGCACGCGCAACATGCGCGACCTCATGGGCAACGCGGGCATCGGCCACTGCCGGTATCCGACGGCCGGCTCGGCATCGTCCGACCTCGAGTCGCAACCGTTCTACGTCAATTCGCCGTTCGGCATCACCCTGGCCCACAACGGCAATCTGACCAACAGCGAAGCGCTGAAGAAGGAACTGTTCCAGCTCGACTTCCGTCACGTCAACACCAACTCCGATTCGGAAGTGCTGCTCAACGTGCTCGCGCTGGAACTCGAACGTTCCGCGCACCACGCCAAACTCGACGCCAACGCGATCTTCGCGGCGGTCACCGCCGTGCACAAGCGGTGCCGCGGCGCGTATGCGATTGTCGCCATGATTGCGGGCTATGGACTGGTCGCGTTCCGTGATCCGTACGGCATCCGCCCGCTGATCATCGGCGTGAACGAATCGATGGGCGGCACCGAGTACCTGGTCGCCAGCGAATCGGTCGCACTCGAAGCGCTCGGCTTCACGGTGCTGCGCGACGTCGCACCCGGAGAGGCCATTTACGTCGACCAGACGGGGCGCTTTCACGCGCGGCAATGCGCGGAGCATCCGCAGCTCAATCCGTGCATCTTCGAATTCGTCTACCTCGCGCGTCCGGACTCGGTCATCGACGGTGCGTCGGTTTATGAATCGCGTCTGCGCATGGGTGGGGAACTCGCCAGGAAAATCGCCACGATTCCCGAGGCACAGGATATCGATGTTGTGATCCCGATTCCCGATTCGAGCCGTCCGTCGGCGCTGGAGCTGGCGAATCATCTCGGGCTGAAATACCGCGAGGGCTTCGTCAAGAACCGCTACATCGGCCGCACGTTCATCATGCCGGGGCAGGCGATTCGCAGCAAAAGCGTGCGGCAAAAGCTCAACCCGATCGGCATGGAGTTCAAGGACAAGGTCGTGCTGCTGGTCGACGATTCGATCGTGCGCGGCACTACCAGTCGAGAGATCGTGTCGATGGCGCGCGAAGCGGGCGCACGCAAGGTTTACTTCGCGTCGGCGAGCCCGCCGGTGCGTTATCCCAACGTCTACGGCATCGACATGCCGAATCAGCGCGAACTGATCGCCACCGGGCGCTCCGAGGCCGAGATCGCGCACGAGATCGGCGCCGATCTGCTGATCTACCAGGACCTCGAAGCATTGAAGCGCGCGATTCGCGCCGTCAATCCGAAACTCAAGGAGTTCGAGGCGTCGTGCTTCGACGGCTATTACGTGACCGGCGACGTCACCGCCGACTACTTGTCGCAACTCGCGCAGGAGCGCGACGAGAGCCGGGGCGAGGCCGACGAACTGCAGCTGGCGACGGGTTGAAATTTGCAGGCCAGGCATTGCATTGACGCCATTCCCGTTTCGGGACATACTTCCTTCAGCGCCGATTTGAAATGGAGCCGCAGCGATGCGAATCCACAGCTTGCGGGCGCTTAATAAATTCAGCTAAAGCGAGCCGGCGACATGCTCCAGGGCCCGTTTAGCGCAAGCTGGCGGGCTTTTTGTTTGGGCGCACGTACTTGGAGGTGAAAGTCCTCTACACACTCGGCAAGGAGAAGTGTTAGCCGAACGGCAAGGGTGTCGCGGGCGACTGCGAATCCGGAGGAAGCTGTAGGCAAAGCGCTGGCCTGACGAACAGGAAGCGGATAGAGGCGGCGCAGCGGGGTGAGCAGGCAAATATCTGCGAAGCCCGATACTTGCACGGAACGCTGCGACGTAGATCCGACAGGCATAAGCGTGAAGGTGCGTGCGTCAATACCCGGGGAGATCTGGCGGTCTGCCTTGTGCTACCGACATCGAGAGGTGTCGGGATGGATCGCCAGAAGTCAGCCGAGGCCATAGTAGGGGTCAGCACGAACCGAAGGGCCGAACGTGAAGTGCCGCGAGTAGGCGGCGGGATCTCAAGGAAGCCGATGAAGGCAGAAGCTGATCGGGCAGATCAGGCGGGCGCGGCGGACACCGGACGGAAGTCGGTCGACGCTGCGGCTCGCGCCGAGGCGGACGTGGCGACCCGTGCGCGGACGAAAGCGGAGGTAGCGACAACGAGCCTGATGGAGGCCGTAGTGGAACGCGGCAACCTGATGCTCGCGTATCAGCGGGTGGTCGAGAACAAGGGCGCGGCGGGGGTAGATCAACTCGCGGTGTCCGAGCTCAAAGACCATCTGAAACGACACTGGCCGACGATTCGGACCAGACTGCTGGCGGGCGAGTATCAACCGCAGCCGGTGCGCCGGGTGGACATACCGAAGCCGCAAGGCGGGGTACGCACGCTCGGCATTCCGACGGTGGTGGATCGACTGATCCAGCAGGCGTTGCATCAAGTGCTGCAACCGATCTTCGAGCCGACGTTCTCGGAGGCGAGCTACGGCTTTCGTCCGGGGCGCAATGCGCATCAGGCGCTGCGTCAGGCGCGCCAGTATGTGGCGCAGGGCAAGCGCTGGGTGGTGGATATCGACCTGGAGAAGTTCTTCGACCGGGTCAACCACGACCTGCTGATGAGCAAGCTGGCGGCGAAGATTGGTGATGCACGAGTGCTCAAGCTGATCCGGCGGTATCTCGAAGCGGGCATGATGGCGGACGGGCTGGTGCAGCCGCGCACGGAGGGCACGCCGCAAGGCGGGCCGCTGTCGCCGCTGCTGTCCAACATCCTGCTCACCGAGCTCGACCGGGAACTGGAACGACGGGGCCACGCGTTCTGCCGCTACGCCGACGACTGCAACATCTACGTCGGCAGCGAACGCGCGGGCGTGGGGCTGCTGCACAGTCTGACCGGGTTTCTGAGCGAGCGGCTCAAGCTCAAGGTGAATCCGGCCAAGAGCGCGGTGGCGCGGCCGTGGCAGCGGAAGTTTCTGGGCTACAGCCTGACGTGCGCACCGGGAACCGAAGCTGCGCATCGCCGCGTCGAGCCTCGCGAAGCTGACGGAGAAAGTGAAAGTGCTGCTGCGCGGGCGCGCGGACGCAACCTTGGCGCCACGATCCAGGCCCTCAACCCGCTGCTGCGCGGCTGGGCGGCGTACTTCAAGCTGGCCGAAACCAAGCGGACGCTGGAAGAGCGGGATGGATGGATACGGCATAAGCTACGCTGCATCCTGTGGCGACAATGGAAACGGTCGCATGCGCGGCGCGCAAGCTGATGCAACGCGGATTGACGGAGGAGCGCGCCTGGCGCTCGGCCACCAACGGGCGCGGCCCGTGGTGGAATGCGGGCGCGAGTCACATGCACGCGGCCTTCCCGAAGTCCTGGTTCGATCACTCTGGGGCTGGTGTCGCTGCTCGATACGGTGCAGCGCCTCCAGCGCGCTTCATGAACCGCCGTATGCGGAACCGCACGTACGGTGGTGTGGGAGGGCGACCGGGGTGACCCGGTCCCCTACCCGTGGGGAACGACATGTCACGCAAAGCCGGTTTCACCACGTCGATACTGCATTCCGACCGTGACGCGCCGATCGAGCACGGGTCGCTGCACAAGCCGCTGCACCTGTCGGTCGCGTATGGCTATCGCGATGCGCGCGAACTTGCCGCGGTCTTTCAGGGCAAGGCACAGGGCTATGCCTATGGTCGCCAGGGCAACCCCACATCCGCTGCGCTGGAGGAAAAAGTCAATCGCATGGAGGAAGGTGTGGCCACGGTGTGCTTCGGCACCGGCATGGCCGCGATCGGTGCGATCATGCTGGCGCTGTTGCGCGAAAGCGATCACGTGGTTTCCAGCGCATTCCTGTTCGGCAACACCAACAGCCTGTTCAACACGGTCGAGGCGCACGGCAGCGACGTCACCTTCGTCGATGCGACCGACGTGCGCGCGGTCGAGTCGGCGATCACGCCGGCGACGCGGCTCGTCTTCGTCGAAACGATCGCCAATCCGCGTACGCAGATTGCCGACCTCAAGCGCATTGGCGAGTTGTGTGCGGCGCGCGGCCTGATCTACGTCGTCGACAACACCATGACCTCGCCGTACCTGTTCCTGCCCAGGAACGTCGGCGCGAGTCTGGTCGTGAATGCGCTGACGAAGTACATCGGCGGTCATGGCAACGCGCTTGGTGGAAGCATTACCGACACGGGGTTGTTCGACTGGACGCGATACCCGAACATCTACGACAGCTATAAGGGTCCCAAAACCGCGCTTTGGGGTATCCAGCAGATTCGCAAGAAGGGGCTGCGCGATTGGGGCGGCACGCTTGCGGCCGAGCAGGCTCACCATATCGCCGTGGGTGCGGAAACCCTCGCGCTGCGGATGGAGCGCGCATGCGCCAATGCCCTTGCGCTGGCTCGTTTCCTCGCTGAACACACGCAGGTGCGCGCCGTCTATTACCCGGGCCTCGCATCGCACCCGCAGCACGCGCTGGCGACCGAACTCTTCAACGGGTTCGGCGCGTTGCTGTCATTCGAACTGGACGCATCGCTCGACTGCTTCGATTTTCTCAATCGCCTGAAAAACGTGGTGATATCGTCGAACCTCGGCGACAACCGCACGCTCGCCATTCCGGTCGCGCACACGATTTTCTACGAGATGGGCGCCGAGCGCCGCGCCAGCATGGGGATCGCCGATTCCCTGATCCGGGTTTCGGTGGGCATCGAGGATCGCGACGACCTGATCGCCGACTTTGCGCAAGCCCTGGCGTGACCGTTAACGGGTAGCCGCAGCCTTGACGCGAAATGCGCGATCGATGCCGATGACGAGAGGGATCCATCCGATCCAGCGCACGAGATCGAGCCATTCGTCGTCCCAGTGCTCGTTCTCGAACAGGTCGAAGTGCATGCCCATGCGATCTTCGAGCCAGCCGAACGCACTGATCCAGGCGATCGTCACCAACAGCGAGATGCCTTGCGCGCGTCGGCGCGAATCGAGAGTGCGCCACACCGGAATGCCCACCAGTCCGCCGACGATCAGCGCGTAGAGCACAACCCGCAGCCACGGTTGCCGCGCGAAAAATTCCGCGAGCAGCGGCTCACCGCCGATCATCTTCGCGGCCGTCCAGCCGATCACCGCGGCGCCGAGCCAGGCGATCGCCGGGTAACGGTCGACCAGCTTCAGCACGAGCGCGCTGCCCCAGACCACGATGGGAATGCTGATCACTAGCCCGAGGACGACAAGCATGAAGCTGCCCTGCGCGGCGCCGCCGACCGCCAGCACGTTGTCGACACCCATCACGGCATCAGCGATGACAATGGTGCGCACCGCAGCGCCGAAGGATGCGGCGGCCGCAATTTTTTCGGGATTGCTATCCTGCGGTGCAGTGAGTTTCCAGCCGATCCATACCAGCCCGATACCGCCCGCAAGCAGGAAGCCCGGAATCTTCAGCAGCCAGACGACCGCGCCGGTCAATACCACCCTGACCGCGATCGCACCCGCGGTTCCCCAGAGGATGACTGCTCGCTGCTTGTCCTTGGGAACATTGCGCGCGGCGATGCCGATGATGATGGCGTTGTCGCCGGCCAGCACCAGATCGATCAGGACGATGGCGAGCAACGCCGACAGAAAATCGGGCTGGGCTGGTGTCATGTCCTGGCCTCCGCGTGCAGAACGTGTGCGTCGATGCCACCTGCGTCCACCTGCAGATAGCTCGCGGCGCGATACCAGTCGGCGAGTACCCAGCGTTCGCATGGTTGACCGTCGACGGTCAGGTCGTGTCTTGCAGGTCGATGCGTGTGGCCGTGGATCAGGCGGCGCACATGGTGCTCGCGCATCGCGGCGATCACCGCGTCGGCGTTGACGTCCATGATGACTTCGCTCTTGTTCTTCGTCGAGCGGCGGCTGCCGAAGCGCAGCACTCCCGCGATCATGCGGCGAACGAAATAGGGCCGCGCCAGGAATTGGCGACGGCGCCTGGGGTCCTGGCGGTAAGCGCGGAAACGCTGGTACGCGACATCATCGGTGCATAGCAGGTCGCCATGCATGAGCAGCGTAGGTACGCCTTGCACGTCATGAACGATGGCGTCCGGCAACAGCGTCGCCCGGCACGCCTGGGCAAATTGTTCGCCCAGCAGGAAGTCGCGGTTGCCGGTTTGCAGGAACACCGGGACCCCGTGCACCGACAGTTCGTTGAGCGCGCCGGCGACCGCCGCCGCCAGCGGCTCGCGCAACTGGTCGTCGCCGATCCACGTGTCGAACAGATCGCCGAGTATGTACAGCGCCTTCGCGGAACGGGCGGTACCGCCGACAAATGCGTGAAACGCCGCGACCAGGTGCGGCCGCTCCGGTGCCAGGTGCAGATCGGAGATGAACAGCGTGGGCGCCATGGTCCCGCCGCATCCGCTCAGGCCTTTTCTTCGGCCCGCTCGATCACGACGTCCGTCAACGGCACGTCCTGATGGCCGCCTCGACTGCCGGTGGGGACTACGGCGATCTTGTCGACGACGTCGGTACCCCCCACGACTTTACCGAACACACAATAGCCCCAGCCCTTGGCGTCAGGGGAACGATGGTCGAGAAAGGCATTGTCGGCGACGTTGATGAAAAACTGCGCGGTGGCCGAGTGCGGATCCGACGTGCGCGCCATCGCCACCGTGTACTTCGCGTTCTTCAGGCCGTTGGTGGCTTCGTTTGCCACCGGCGCGCGCGTGGGCTTCTGCGTGAAGTCGGGCGTAAAGCCGCCGCCTTGAATCATGAATCCGTCGATCACACGATGGAACACCGTCTTGTCATAGTGCCCGGCGCGAACATGGGCCAGGAAGTTGTCGACGGTCTTTGGTGCGCGCGTGGCGTCGAGTTCGAGAGTGATCGGGCCGTGGTTGGTGTGCAGGATGATCATGTCGGCTCTACGGAGAAACGATGGTTGCGGACTTGATGAGCACCGGGGTTTGCGGCACATCCTTGGGAAAGGGCCCGCCGGCGCCCGTCGGGGCACCTGCAATCTTGGTCACCACGTCCATGCCGCTGACGACCTTGCCGAATACCGTGTAGCCGTAGCCTTGCGGCGTCGCGTCCTTGAAGTTCAGGAATTTGTTGTCGGCGACGTTGATGAAAAATTGGGCAGTGGCGGAATGCGGATCGCCGGTGCGAGCCATGGATACGGTGCCGGGGACGTTGAGCAGGCCGGCTTTGCTGCTCGACTCGGCCTCGTTCTGGACCGGCGGCCGCGGCGTGGGCTTTTGCTTGAAATCAGGGGTGAAGCCGCCGCCCTGGATCATGAACCCGGGAATGACGCGGTGGAACTGCGTGTCGTCGAATTGCTTGCTTTTGACGTAGGCGAGGAAATTCTCGACGGTCTTCGGTGCGGCATCCGGAAAGACTTCGATGCGGATCTTGCCGGCACTGGTGTCCAGTTCGACTTGCGGATTGGCCGCGTGCACAGGCGCGGCGATCGCGGCCGTGAACAGCATGGTGATCAACATTGCGCTACGGTGAGACATCGGGAACTCCTTCGTCGTAAGTGAACATGGGGCGCGACCGTTGAAGGCCGCGCAGTTACCTGGGTTTGACCGGCGCGATCGGCTTGGTCTTTACCGGTTTCGGCAACACAAGCTTCGGCGCCGTGGTCGACGGCGCGACGGCGTACAGCTCGCGCACGATGGTCAGTTTGGCTTGTGCGCTCTTGTTGGATTTGTCGAGCGCCAGGGCACGATCGTATTCGGCGCCGGCGAGACGCGAATAGACGTCGCCAAGGTTCTCGTGGGCGACGGCATAGTCCGGGCGCACTTTCAACGCGATTTCCAGCTCGGTCCGGGCCTTGTCGTAGCGACCCTGCTGCGCCCAGATGACCGCAAGATTGTTATGTGGCTCCGGGAGTTCCGGAAAGTCCTCGGTCAGCGCCTGGAAGGTGGTCGCGGCGTCGTCCAGCTCGTCCTGGTCGGTCAACACCACACCCTTGAGAAAGCGCGCCTGCGGATTGCGTGCGTCCTGCGCCAGAACTGTGTCGATCTTGGCCATTGCCGTAACGTACTGACCCTCGCGGATCATGGTCGCCGCCTCGGCCAGCGCCGGCGTCAATCCGGGAGACACGGTAGGCGTGACCGGTCCCGTCGGGGCCATGGGCGGCCCTTGTTGGGCTAGCGCGGCGCCGCCGAACATCATGCCGGCGACGAAACAGGTGGCGCGGGTGATCATGCAAGGTGGGGGCAAGGAACGGTAGCTATTTTAGCAGAGGGTCGGAATAGACCTTCCCGGCCCCGTGTTTTGCCTTCGGGCTGGCCACGTGCACACCAATCTTGCAGCGGGCAAACTTGTCCGTATAATCGAGCGCAGATCGCGGCAGGCACCCCGCCATGACCGCGGCAGATACGGGGCTAATGTTGTACTGCACCGTGCGTCGGGCGCATCGCGCCTTAGTCTCAGGAGGAAACATGATACGTCGATCGAAACCCCGTAACGCCGAGGTAGTTGCGAGCGCTGTTCCCGGTGGCCGTCGCGGCTTCCTGAAAGCTGCGACAGCGGCTGCTGGCGGTGCTGCCCTCGCGTTCCCGATGATCTCCAAGGGCCAGACCGGCCCGATTACGATGCGCTGGCAAAGTACCTGGCCGTCGAAGGACATCTTCACCGAGTTCGCACAGGACTACGCCAAGAAGATCAATGAAATGACCGGCGGCGAACTCAGGATCGAAGTACTGCCAGCAGGCTCTGTCGTCCCGGCATTTGGTCTGCTCGACGCGGTGTCGAAAGGCACGCTCGACGGCGGCCACGGCGCGATGGCCTATCACTACGGCAAGCAGAATGCGCTCGCGCTGTGGGGGTCCGGCCCCGCGTTCGGCATGGATGGCAACACGCTGCTGTCGTGGCACAAATACGGCGGTGGCAAGGAACTGCTGACCAAGCTCTATGCGTCGATCGGTGCGAACGTCGTGTCGTTCCCCTACGGTCCGCATCCGACGCAACCGCTGGGTTGGTTCAAGAAACCGATCACCAAGATCGAGGATTTCAAAGGCATGAAGTACCGGACGGTCGGCATCTCGATCGACCTGTTCACCGCGATGGGCGCTGCGGTGAACGCGGTGCCTGGCGGTGAAATCGTGCCGGCATTGGACCGTGGCCTGCTCGATGGGGCCGAGTTCAATAACGCCTCCTCCGATCGCATGCTCGGCTTCCCGGACGTCTCCAAGATATGCATGCTGCAGAGCTTCCATCAGAACGCCGAGCAGTTCGAGGTCCTGTTCAACAAGACGAAGTTCGATGCGCTGCCTGAAAAGATCCGGGCGATCATTGCCTATGCGACCGAAGCTGCGTCCGCCGACATGATGTGGAAGGCGATCGACCGCTACTCGAAGGATTACGGCGAATTGCAGACCAAGGACAAGGTCAAGTTCTACAAGACGCCGGACGCGATCCTGCAGAAGCAGCTCGAACTCTTCGACCAGGTTGCGGCGAAAATGTCGGGTGGCAACCAGCTCTTTTCGGAGATCATCGCCTCGCAGAAGGCGTTTGCCGAACGCGTGGTGCGCTGGGACCTGGATACCTACGTGAACCGGCGCATGGCGTACAACTTCTACTTCGCGAAGGCCGCTGCACCGACGAAGAAATCGTAGCGGAGCGTTCAGGTCATTGACCAGCCATCCGGCGCGGGCCGAGTGGCTGGTTTTCTTCGGAGTGGGACTGACGATGTCGCCGTCGTCGGGTACGCAATCGGACCGTCATGCAAAAGCTGCTGCTGTTCGTCGACAAGGTCAGCACCTGGGTCGGCCAGACGTTTTCCTGGTTGATCGTCGGTCTCACCCTGCTCATTTCCTGGGAAGTGTTCTCGCGCTACGCGCTCGACCACCCGCACGCGTGGGCGTTCGACGTGATGATCATGATGTACGGGACGCTGTTCATGATGGCGGGCGCCTATACGCTCGCCAAGAACGGCCACGTGCGCGGCGACGTGCTTTACGGCTTCTTCCCGCCGCGGCTGCAGGCCGGCCTCGACCTCACGCTGTACTTCCTGTTCTTCCTGCCCGGCGTGATCGCGTTCGTCTGGGCCGGATATACCTATGCCGCCGATTCCTGGGCGATCAACGAGCATTCGAGTATCACATCCCAAGGTCCGGCGATCTATCCGTTCAAGACGGTCATCCCGGTCGCCGGGGCGCTGATCCTGATGCAGGGCATCGTCGAAATCATCCGCTGCATCATCTGCCTGAAGGTTGGTGAGTGGCCTTCGCGCGCGGAAGACGTGGAGGAAGTGGATGTCGACAAGCTGAAGACAGATGGTCCACGTCAAGGACGAGGACATCGCGAAGCTCGACAAGTACGTGGTCGCGCAGGAGCACCAGGGAGCCCGCAATTGAGGAAGGAAGTCTGGTTCGGGCTTTCCATCATGGCGGCCACCGTGATCATGGTGTTCGTCCTGATGCCGCCACCGTCGCAGATGACCAACGGCCATCTGGGTCTGTTGATGCTGGCGATGATCGTCGTGGGCATCATGCTCGGTTTTCCCACGGCATTCACGCTCATGGGCATGGGCGTGATCTTCGCCTGGCTGGCCTATCGCAGCGTCGACCCGGCGACGGCGGTACCGCGTGTGCTCGACCTGTTCGTGCAGCGCACGTATGGCGTGATGTCGAACGACGTTCTGATCGCGATTCCGCTATTCCTGTTCATGGGCTATCTCGTGGAGCGGGCGCAGCTGATCGACCGCTTGTTCAGGAGCCTGCATCTCGCCACCGCGCGCATCCCCGGGGCGCTTGCAGTGGCCACCATCGTCACCTGCGCCATCTTCGCCACCGCGACCGGCATCGTCGGCGCAGTCGTCACGCTCATGGGACTGCTCGCGTTTCCGGCGATGCTCAAGGCTGGATACAACACCAAGGTCGCCGCAGGCGCGATCACCGCCGGGGGCTGCCTCGGCATCCTGATTCCGCCATCGGTAATGTTAATCGTCTATGGCGCGGTGGCGGGCGTATCCGTCGTCCAGCTCTACGCCGGCGCCTTCCTGCCGGGCATCATGCTCGCGGGACTCTACATCGGCTACGTCATCGTCCTCGCCGCCTGGAAGCCTCACCTCATGCCGCCGCTCCCGGAGAGCGAACGGCATGTCGAATTGCCGACATGGATGCGGGCGCAGGCACAGCGCGGCAGGAACGCCTTCGCGGGACTATGGAGCGCGCTTGTCGGAGGTGCCGGCGCGACGATCCCGAAAGGCATTGCGCTCCAGCAAATGATCATCACGCTCTTGCCTGCGCTGTTCATTGCGGCGCTGCTCGCCGTTGACTTATCGGCTGGCGACGGCACCGGAGGTCGAGGCCAACACGGCCGGGCTGATCGAGGCCGGAGGTCTCGTTGCGGCACCGGAGCAGGAGAGGGAGGGGACGTCGGGGCTGATCGGCGCGGCCGAACCGGACGCCAAGGACGCTGGCGTCAGTGAACCTCCGGCTGAAGTCGCGAAAGAGGCCGCTCCAACCGAGAAAAGCACGAAGGCATCGGCGGCAGCGGAGAATGCAGCCAAGGGGAAATCCGCCGAATCTGCCGGCGAACAGTCTGCACGGCTGCCGGTTCCCTTATGGCTATGGATCGCATTCGCACTGGGTGTCGCCTTCATCGTCGCCCTCTACCGTCTCTGGAATTGGCAGCGCCTCGAAGTTTTCAAGATGCTGCTCAGTTCGTTCTTTCCGCTGGGATTACTGATCCTGGCGGTACTCGGCTCGATCGTGTTCGGCCTTGCGACCCCGTCCGAGGCGGCGGCCGTGGGCGGATTCGGCGGGTTCGTGCTGGCGGGGATCTATCGCTTCATCGGCAACTGGCGCGACGCGAGAAGCGGCAGTGTGGGCAACGATGGCGTCGTCTGGAAGACCGTGAAGCAGCTTGGCAACATCGTCAAGGAATCGTCGTTCCTGACCGCCAAGACTAGCGCGATGGTCTGCTGGCTGTTTGTCGGGTCCGGCATCTTCTCGGCGGCGTTCGCGTTGCTCGGCGGCCAGGAAGTCATCGAGAAGTGGGTGCTTTCGCTCGACATGTCGCCGATACAATTCATGGTCCTGGCGCAGACCATCATCTTTCTGCTCGGCTGGCCGCTCGAGTGGACGGAGATCATCATCATCTTCATGCCGATCTTCATCCCGTTGCTGCCGCATTTCAACATCGACCCGCTGTTTTTCGGATTGCTGGTCGCGCTCAATCTGCAGACGGCCTTCCTGTCGCCACCGGTCGCGATGGCGGCGTTTTATCTGAAGGGCGTTTCACCGCCGCACGTGACCTTGAACGCGATTTTCGCGGGCATGATGCCGTTCATGGCCATCCAGGTCATCGCCCTGATCCTGTTGTACGTCTTCCCCCAAATCGGATTGTGGTTGCCGCACACCATATACAAATAGTAGCGATGTAGCGTCTTTTGCAACGCTGGCTGTGGTGTACCGATGGGCTAGTTTTGCGTCAACCGGGCGATCGTCGCGTTGATCAGCTGCCGCGAAATGCTCACCGGGCCCGGGAGCTGCGGCAACGCGTCGAGTGAAAACCATTTCGCCTCGGCGATCTCTTCGTCGCAGGGCCGCATGTCGCCGCTCACGTATTCGGCGGTGAACGCGATCATCAATGAATTGGGAAACGGCCACGACTGGCTCGAGAAATATCGCAGCTGATCGACCTTGACGCCGACTTCCTCGAGCACTTCGCGGTGAATGCAGTCCTCGATCGATTCGCCGGCCTCCACGAAACCTGCGAGCGCACTGTACATCGCGTTGGGAAAGCGGTTGGCACGCGCGAGGAGAAGTTCGCGCCCGCGCGTAACGAGGACCATCATCGCGGGTGAGATGCGCGGATAGGCAACCAGCCGGCACGTCGGACACTCCTTGGATCGCTCCGTGCCCTTGTCGCGCGTCGCTGTCCCGCAGCGGCCGCAGTAGCGGTGGTTGCGATTCCATTCCACGATCTGGAAAGCGCGTCCCGCCAGGGCCAGATGATGTTCGGGAATCTGGAGAAACAGTGAGCGCAGCCCTCGCCACTGCCAGCCGTCGGGTTCGACGTTATCGTTGACCGCATGCAACGCGATGTGATCGACACCGTCGAGCCGGCCAAGATACAGGCGCGTGCCGTCGACGCCCGCTCGCTCGACTTCGGCGAGCGTCGGCATGGCGGGTGGCTCCGTTGCGCGAACGAGGATCTTGTCGTCGCGCCAGATGTAACACAGCGTCGTCGGCGGCAGCGTCGTGGGCAGCGCGATGCCTGGCTCGAATGCTACCGGTGTGTTCATCTGCATACGTTGGGGAACCTAGCGAAGAAAGGTTTCATCCTTGCCGATGACCGTGAGTTCGACGAATCTCGAACCACTGTGGTCGGTGGGCGAGTAACTGATCAGATAGCCACCGACGTCGTAATCGCGCAACTGCTCCATGGCGGTGACGAACCTTTCCCGAGTGAGGTCGCTGCCCGTGCGGCGCAGTCCCTCGACCAGGACCTTCGCCGCGATGAAACCCTCGAGGCTCGTGAAAGAGTAGTCCTGCTTGCCGGTTGCTGCTGTCAGTGCCTGCTGATACTCCTTGACCACGCGGTTGGACAGGTTCCACGGGAACGGCATGACTTGGGATATGCCGACGCCTCGGCCGGCAGGGCCAGCCTCGTGCGCAAGGGCCTTGCTGCCGACGAACGACACGTTCATGAACTGCGGATTGTGGCCCGCGGCGCGCATCGCCTTGATGAACGCCGCGACGGATTTGTAGGCCGAGATCATGATGACCGCTTGTGGCTCGACCTTGCCGATCGCCGCCACCGCGGCCGCGACGTCGACTGTGTTGCGTTCGACGGTACCGGTCGCGACGATCTTGATATTGCGCTTTTGCATTGCGCGCTCGACGCCGGCGAGCCCGGCCTTGCCATAGTCGTCGTTCTGGTAGAAGACGGCGATGCGGTCGAGCGTCTGGCCGGTCATCTGGCCGACGATCTTGTCGGTCTCGTCGAAGTAGCTCGCGCGAATATTGAAAATGTAGCGGTTGATCGGGTTGCGCAGCGATTCTGCGCCGGTGAAGGGTCCGACAAACGGAACCTTTGCTGCGGTGAAGATCGGCTTGGCGGCATTCGACGTCGGCGTCCCGACGTAACCGAAAAGCAGGAACACGCCACCGTCGATCAGTTTTTTCGTATTCGCGGCCGCACGATCGGGTTCATACCCATCATCGAGCGAACGCAACTCGATCTTGCGGCCGTTGACACCGCCGGCGGCGTTGACCATCTGGAAATAGGCGAGTGCGCCTGCTCGCATCTCGTTGCCCAGTTCGGAGGCCGGTCCGGTAAACGCAGCCGACTGGCCAATGACGATCGTTGTCGGTGTGACGCCGGGCTCGGCCTGGGCCGTGATCCCCCACACGCCCAGCGCGAGCAAAACCAGTCGCACTATGGACAAATTCATCTTCCTCCCTTGCATGACCGAATCGGGCGCCGCGAGTTTCAGCTGAGTGCCAGCGGTAGCACGCGCAATCGTTTGCCGGTCGCCGCGGCGATGGCATTGGCGACTGCAGGTGCGGTCACTGGAACTCCAGGTTCGCCGACGCCTGTCGGCGACTCGTTCGACGGCACGATGTGCACTTCCACTGCCGGCATTTCGTTGATGCGCAGCGGCGGATACTGGTGGAAATTCGACTGCTCGACGATGCCGTCCTTGAGCGTGATCGCGCCATGCAGCGCGGCGGACAGGCCGAAGCCGATGCCGCCCTCCATCTGTGCACGAATGATGTCGGGATTGACGGCGATGCCGCAATCGACGGCACATACAACTCGATCGACGCTGAAGCTGCCGTCGGCCTTGACAGTGACCTCGGCGACTTGCGCGACGAAGGAATTGAACGATTCGTGGACAGCGATGCCGCGCCCGCGCTTCTCGCCAGATTTTCCAGGAGCAAGCGGCGTGGTCCAGCCGGCTTTGCTGGCGGCGAGTTCGAGGACACCGAGATGGCGCGCATGACCGCCGAGCAGACTCTTGCGGAATGCGACCGGATCCTTGCCGGCAGCGACCGCGAGTTCGTCGACGAATGTCTCGGTCGAAAACGCTGTGTGCGTCGATCCCACCGAGCGCCACCACAATACAGGAACTCCTACCTTCGGCGAATGCAGGTCGACCTGCAGGTTTGGAATCGTGTACGGCAACGTCGACGCGCCTTCGACCGAGGTGGCGTCGATGCCGTTCTTGACCATCATTGCCTCGAATGGCGTGCCGCCGAGGATCGATTGCCCCACGATGCGATGCTGCCACGCGACGACGTTGCCACTCGCGTCGAGGCCGGCCTTGATCGCGTGGTAATACATCGGCCGGTAGTAACCTGCCTGCATGTCGTCTTCGCGTGTCCACACCAGCTTGACCGGCACCGCACCCTTGATCAGCTTGGCGATCAGCGCGGCTTCGCGCACGTAGTCGGACGCAGGATTGGCGCGTCGCCCGAAACTGCCGCCGGCGAATAGCTGGTTGATCTTGACCTGCTCGGGCTTGAGGCCGACGACTTCCGCGATGGCGCCTTGGTCCACGGTCTGGAACTGCGCGCCGTACCAGACTTCGCACGCATCAGCGCCGAGCTGAACGACGCAATTCATCGGTTCCATGGCGGCATGCGCGAGGTAGGGAAACTCATACGCGGCAGTGAACGTCCTGGCCGCTCCGGCGAGTGCTTTGGCGGCATCGCCGTCGTTGCGGGCGACCGTGCCCGGCGTCGCGGCGCGCGACTTGTAATCGGCCATGAGGTCTGCCGACGAGCCCTTGAACGCCGAGGTTTCGTCCCACTCGATCTTGAGGGCATCGCGCGCTTTTTTCGCGGTCCAGAACGAGGTGGCAAGTACCGCGACGCCAGTCGGCACTTCCACGATGTAGCGCACACCGGGGATTTTCTGCGCATCGTCAGTGTTGAACTTCACCACCTTGCCACCGAAGCGCGGTGGATGTGCAATCACGGCGGTGAGCATGTTCGGGAGTTGCACATCCTGAGTGAACAGGGCGGTGCCGTTCGACTTGGCGCGCGAGTCGGTGCGCTGCACGCGCTTGCCGATGTAGACGAAATCCTTTGGGTCTTTCAGCGTGACGGCGGTGGGCACCGGTTGCGCGGCGGCGTCGGCGGCAAGCTCGCCGAACGTTGCCCTCTTGCCCGATGGATGCGTCAGGACACCCTGCTTCACGGTGATCGACTCGGGCGGGACGTTCCAACGCTTCGCTGCCGCGCCAACCAGCATCGCGCGTGCGGCGGCACCCGCCTTGCGCAATTGCTCGAAAGAGTTGGCCATCGCCGTCGAGCCGCCCGTTCCCTGAATCGGCCCCAACAGTAAATTGTTGTATAGCGCGGCATTCGCCGGCGCGCCCTCGACCCGGATCTGTGCCCAGGCCGCGTCCATTTCATCGGCAACCACGGTGGGCAGTCCAGTGAACGTACCCTGACCCATCTCGAGGTGTTTCACCAGCACCGTGACCGTGTTGTCGCCAGCAACGCGGACAAATGCGTTCGGCTGCCAAGTGCCGGCAGGTACAGCACGTGCGCCACCCTGACCAGGGCCCGCCATTTGAGCGAAGACCTTGCCCGGAAGATAAAAGCCAAGCGTGAAGCCGGCCACCGCGCTTGCGGAGGACTTCAGGAATCGGCGCCGGCTGGTCGCGGGAGATGTCGAATCTGGCATGAGTCGTTGACTCCGGTATCGATCGCCTAGGCGAGCGTCCTGGCGGCTTCGTGGATTGCCGCGCGAATGCGTACATACGTCGCGCAGCGGCAGACGTTGCCGGCCATCGCGGCGTCGATGTCGGCATCGGATGGCTTTTTCTTTTTCGCGAGCAGGCCCACCGCCGACATGATCTGACCCGACTGGCAGTAGCCGCATTGCGGCACGTCGAGCTTCTCCCACGCGGTCTGCACGGCCTTGCCCTCCTTTGATTTCAACCCTTCGATGGTGGTGATTTCCACACCCGGTTTCAACGCCGATAGAGGCATGGTGCACGAGCGCGTCGGCGCACCGTCGATATGCACGGTACAGGCGCCACACAGCGACATGCCGCAGCCGTATTTGGTGCCGGTCAGGTTGAGGTGATCGCGCAGAACCCATAGCAGCGGCGTGTCGTCGGGGACATTGACGTCGAAGCGCTGACCATTGACGAACAGCAGCATGTTGACTCCACGAAACGGGTTCGGAGGCGGCACGCACACGCACGTGACGCTGACCATTGGAATGTCTTCGTATCATAGGGGATTACCGAGCGCAGGGAAACACTGCAACGATCAGGTGTGGCCTCTCGCAGCGGGTATAATCGCGGCTGCGTCATTCACCTGGGTCCGCAATGGAAGCCGAAAGAGTCAACCTCCTCGCCAATCTCCTGGCCGGTCTGCAGCAGCGCGCTGTGGACCTGCGGAGGTATCTTTGACTTCGACACCAAAGCGGCGCGGCTGACGGCGGTTGCCGGCGAGCTCGAAGACCCCAAAGTCTGGGACGACCAGAAGCGCGCGCAGGAACTCGGGCGCGAGAAGAAGCAGCTCGATAGCGTCGTCAATACGCTGACGGACCTTAATGCCCGACTGGCAGACAGTGCCGAGCTGTTCGAAATGGCGCGCGCGGAGGGTGACGATGCCACGCTGGTCGCGCTCGAAAGCGATGTCGCCGAGCTCGAACGCATCGTCAACGACATGGAATTCCGCCGGATGTTTCACAATCCGATGGATCCCAATCCATGTTTCGTCGACATCCAGGCCGGCAGTGGTGGCACCGAGGCGCAGGACTGGGCGTCGATGCTCGAGCGCATGTACCTTCGCTATTGCGAGCGCCGCGGCTACAAGACGGAAATTCTGGAGCAGTCCGAAGGCGAGGTCGCCGGCATCAAGAGCGCGACGATCAAGGTGAACGGCGAGTACGCATATGGCTATCTGCGCACCGAGACCGGCGTACATCGCCTCGTGCGCAAGAGTCCCTTCGATTCGAATGCCCGCCGCCACACCTCGTTCGCCAGCGTCTTCGTGTACCCCGAGGTCGATGACACCATCGAGGTGGAGATCAACCCGGCCGATGTTCGCATCGACACGTTTCGGGCGTCGGGCGCGGGCGGGCAGCACATCAACAAGACCGACTCCGCGGTGCGCATGACGCACCTGCCGACCAACATCGTGGTGCAATGCCAGAACGACCGCTCGCAGCACCGCAACCGCGCCGAGGCATGGGCGATGCTCAAGTCGCGCCTGTACGAACTGGAGCTGCGCAAACGCCAGGCGGAGCAGCAGAAGCTCGAGGAATCGAAGACCGACATCGGCTGGGGTCATCAGATCCGCAGCTACGTGCTCGATCAGTCGCGCATCAAGGATCTGCGCACCAACGTCGAAATCGGCAACACGCAGGGCGTGCTCGACGGCAATCTCGACGACTTCATCGCGGCCAGCCTGAAGCAGGGCGTGTGATGGACACGTTCATCTTCGACATCGACGGCACGATCATCGACTCGATGCCATGGCACGGCAAGTCCTGGGAAGTATTTTTCGCGCGGCACGGTCGCGAATACGAAGGCGAATCGTTCCTGCGTGGTTCCGCCGGACGCACTGGCGTCGAGCTGATGCATGAGCACTTCGGCCCGCTCTCCGATGCCGAGGCCTGGGCGTTCGTCCATGAGAAGGAAGCGCTCTACCGCGATTTGTTCCGGCCCGTGTTCAGCGAGATCGCGGGCTTTCGGGAGTTCGCGCGCCGCGCCAAGGTTGCGGGCATCCGCATCGGCTGCGCGACGGCGGGCGACGCGGACAACATCGCGTTCGCGATGGAAGGCCTCGGCATGGCGAGCGAGTTCGAAGCCCTGGTCGGTGCGCACGACGTGGCGCACGGCAAGCCGGAGCCCGACCTGTTCCTGCTGGCGGCGCAACGCATGGGGGTCGTGCCGCACCAATGCATCGTTTTCGAGGATGCACCCCTCGGCATCGAAGCCGCGCGACGCGCCGGCATGCTGGCCGTTGCCGTGACTTCCGGTGAACCTGCGGCCAAGCTTGCGGCGCCCGCCCATGTGCTTACCGCGATTGCGGATTATCGCGGACTCGATCCGCGGCACGTCCTTGAACTGGCGCGCCGGTCCGTGCCGCGCCCCACCGAGACCCTCGCATGAGCGATACCCGCACCCCGCCGCCACTCGCGCCGCAGGACGAGAACCAGATTGTGGCCGAGCGCCGCGGTAAACTTGCCGCCCTGCGTACGCGGGGCCCCGCTTTTCCGAACGATTTTCGACGCGATGCCCTGGCCGACGAACTCCATGCGGCGCACGACGCCAAGTCCAACGAGAAACTCGAAGCCGCGCACATCGTGGTCTCGGTGGCTGGACGCATGCTGCTCAAGCGCGTGATGGGCAAGGCGAGCTTCGCGACGCTGCAGGACATGAGCGGCGCGATTCAGCTCTACGTCACCAACGACGGCATCGGCGCGGACGCGCACGACGCTTTCAAGCACTGGGATCTCGGCGATATCCTTGGGGCCACCGGAACGGTGTTCAAGACCCGCACGGGCGAATTGACGATCAAGGTCACCGCGCTGCGGCTGCTGGCCAAATCGCTGCGGCCGCTGCCGGAGAAGTTCCACGGCCTGACCGACCAGGAGCAGAAGTACCGGCAGCGCTACGTCGACCTCATCACCAGCCCGGAATCGCGGCGCGTATTCATCGCGCGCTCGCAAATCGTCCAGGCCATGCGCGAGTTCTTCGTCGCGCGCGGCTATCTCGAAGTCGAGACACCGATGATGCATCCGATCCCGGGGGGCGCGGCCGCACGCCCGTTCGCGACGCATCACAATGCGCTCGACATGGACCTGTACCTGCGCATCGCGCCCGAGCTGTATCTGAAGCGTCTGGTCGTCGGCGGGCTCGAGAAGGTTTTCGAGATCAACCGCAATTTTCGCAACGAAGGCATCTCGACCCGCCACAATCCCGAATTCACGATGCTGGAGTTCTACGAGGCGTTTCAGGATTACCGTTACCTGATGGATCTGACCGAAGCGCTGCTGCGTGAACTCGCCCTGAAGGTTTGCGGTACGACGACCGTCGAGTATCAGGATGTCGCCATCGACATGGCCCGGCCGTTCGACCGCCTCACCATGGCCGAGGCGATCGCCAAGTACAACGGCAGCCACTCGCTGCAGGATCTGGCGAAGGTCGATTACCTGAAGACGGCGCTCGCCGCGGTCGGCGCCGCAGTATTGGCTACCGACGGCATCGGCGTATTGCAGCTCAAGCTCTTCGAGGCGACGACCGAGTCCAAGCTCGTCCAGCCCACGTTCATCATTGCGCACCCGACCGACGTGTCGCCGCTGGCGCGGGCCAATGACGCCAATCCTGCAGTGACGGATCGCTTCGAACTGTTCGTGACCGGTCGCGAGATCGCCAACGGTTTTTCCGAACTGAACGATCCCGAAGATCAGGCTGCGCGTTTTGCGGCGCAGGTGGAAGCCAAGGACGCGGGCGACGACGAGGCGATGCATTACGATGCCGACTACATTCGCGCGCTCGAGTACGGCTTGCCGCCGACCGCGGGCGAGGGCATTGGCGTCGACCGCCTGGTGATGCTGTTGACCGACAGTCCGTCGATTCGCGACGTGATCCTGTTCCCCCAGTTGAAGCGCGAGTCCTGACCCATGGCAGCGCCGCAGTTCGCATCGTTCAGGGAGTTCTATCCGTTCTATCTCTCGGAACATGCCAACGTTGTTTCGCGCCGCCTGCACTTCATCGGTTCATCGCTGGTCCTGGGCTGCCTGCTCGCCGCAATCACCACCCACAATGCCTGGTGGCTGCTTGCCGTGCCGCTGTGCGGGTACGGCTTCGCATGGGTCGGACATTTCTTCTTCGAGCGCAACCGGCCGGCGACGTTCAAGTATCCGGTTTACAGCCTCATCGGCGACTGGGTCATGTACAAGGACATCCTGACCGGCAAGATCCGGTTCTGACCTCACTTGGCCTGTTCATCGGGTCCGAATGAATTCGGACCTACACCATGGCAAAGTCCTTGTAGGCGCGAATTCATTCGCGCATTCGCCTTGACGTATACCCGGTAGGGGTATATGTTGGCTGGCATGGACACCTCCGTGCCCGTACCGCTGCAGCCCATGGTTGCCCCATCGCGAGCGACGTGGCGCCGAGTCGAACTCGGCCTCGAGGGCATGACCTGCGCCGCGTGTGCCGCACGCATCGAGAAGACACTTAATCGCGTCCCGGGCGTCGAAGCGACGGTCAACTTCGCGACGGAGACCGCGGCGGCGCGTTTCGACCCGACGCTGGCCGACCCCGCGCAGATGCTGGCCGCGGTTGAACGGGCGGGCTATCGCGCGATCGTGCGCAGCGATCCGGAACGCGATCGTGTCGAGCATAAAGCGCGCAAAGCGGCCGCCTATGTTGCGCTGAAGCGCGAGTTGATCTTCGCGATCGTGCTGACGCTGCCGCTGCTCGCGCCAATGGTGTCGATGCTGCTGCATGGCACTTGGCTGGGCACGTCGCCCCACGCTGAGTTGTTGCCGCGATGGCTGCAGTTTCTGCTGGCGACGCCGGTGCAGCTCTGGATCGGTCGGCGCTTCTACGTGGGCGCGTGGCACTCGCTGCGCGGCGGTGGCGCCAACATGGACGTGCTGATCGCGCTAGGCACTTCGATGGCGTGGGGATTCAGCGCCGTGGTAACGCTGCTCGGTCTGCACGACCAGCACGTGTACTTCGAAGCCAGTGCGACCGTGATCACGCTGGTACTGCTCGGCAAGGTACTCGAAGCTCGCGCCATGACGGGAACCTCGGCGGCGCTGGAAGGCTTGCTGCGCTTGCAACCGAAGTTTGCCAACGTCGAGCGCGACGGCGTCGTCGTCAGCGTGCCTGTCGCCGCGGTCGTGCCGGGTGACCGGATCGTGGTGCGGTCAGGCGAGAGCGTTGCGGTTGACGCCATCGTGCGCGCAGGTCAATCGACCGTCGATGAAAGCATGCTCACCGGTGAAAGCCGCCCGGTCACCAAGGGTCAAGGCGACAAAGTGTTCGCCGGTACCTTGAACCAGGACGGCTTGCTCACGTGTGAGGCGACCGGCGTTGGCAGCGCCACGTTGCTGGCGGGCATCGTGCGCCTTGTGGCAGAAGTGCAGGGCTCGAAGGCGCCGATTCAACGGCTGGCCGACCGGGTCGCAGGCGTGTTCGTTCCGGTAGTCGTAGCGATTGCCGCATTGACCTTCGCACTCACATGGTGGTTCGGCGCAGGCGCGACACCCGCACTGGTCAACGCCGTGGCGGTGCTCGTGATCGCGTGCCCCTGTGCGCTTGGGCTGGCAACGCCGACCGCGATCATGGTCGGGACGGGGCGCGGCGCGCAGCTGGGTCTGCTGATTCGCAACGCCAGTGCGCTCGAGGAAGCGGGGACGCTCGATGTGCTGATCGTCGACAAGACAGGAACATTGACCGAAGGCAGGCCGGTGGTGGCCGGTGTCGTGGCGCTGACACCGGCGGCGGGCGCCGACGTTCTGCGCGTCGCGGCGAGCCTGGAGCAAGGATCCTTGCATCCGCTTGCCATGGCGATCGTGGCGGCGGCAAAGAGCGACGGTATCGTGTCGCAACCGGTGCAACAGTTTGCGTCGGTCGCAGGCAAGGGCGCGACCGCCATGCTCGACGGACAGAAAGTGGCGTTGGGATCGATGGCATTCCTCGTCGAGAACGGCGTTGCACTGGAAGACGCATTGGTTGCCCCGCTGCAGCGGGCTGGCAAGAGCGTCGTCGGCGTTGCCCTGGATGGCCGCGCGCTCGGATTCATCGCGCTGGCCGATCGAATCCGTCCAACGTCGGCACAAGCCGTGGCGCGACTCCGCGCTGCCGGCATCGAAGTCATCATGCTCACTGGCGACAACGCCGAGACCGCACGCGCGGTGGCGGAGAGCGTCGGCATCACCGATTTTCAGGCGGGCGTCATGCCGAAGGACAAGGCCGATGCGGTGCGCGCACTCAAGGACCGTGGCCGCGTCACCGGCATGGTGGGCGACGGCGTCAACGACGCGCCGGCGCTGGCGGCTGCCGATGTGAGCTTCGCCATCGGCGCCGGCTCGGCCATCGCGATCGAAGCCGCCGACGTGACCTTGATTCGCAACGATCTCAATGCGCTGGTCGACGCGATCCTGCTGTCGCGAGCGACCCTGCGCAAGATTCGCCAGAATCTGTTTTTTGCATTTGCGTACAACCTGCTCGGCATTCCGCTGGCTGCGCTGGGCCTGCTCAATCCGGTGATCGCCGGCGCGGCAATGGCGGCGAGTTCAGTGTCGGTGGTTGGCAATGCGTTGCTGCTCAAGCGGTGGCGTCCATTCCAATAAAGGAGAAGACGATGGAAGACGTGAAAATCAAAGTCGGCGGCATGACGTGCGGTGGTTGCGTCGCCAGTGTCGAGCGGGTGCTCAAGGCGGTGCCCGGAGTCGTTGCTGCCAAGGTCCAACTCAGTCCCGGTCTCGCCGAAGTGAATTTCGACCCGGCGCGCACCAGCGTGCCTGCGCTGAGGACGGCGATCGAGGCTGCAGGCTATGACGTCGGCGCGTAAGGTCGCGAAGACGCCTGCGGCGCATCACGCGCATCCGCTGGTTGCCCGCAACGATGGCGCGGCGCTGACCCGGCGGCTCAATCGTATCGAAGGCCAGTTGCGGGGCATCGGCAAGATGCTTGTCGACGACCGCTATTGCGTCGACATCCTGACGCAGGTCGCGGCGGTCCAGGCAGCGCTCGATGCGCTGGCGCTGCAGCTGCTGGAACATCACCTGCACGGCTGCGTGCAGGCGGCCGTGAAGTCCGGTGACGGTGAACGCGCCATCGACGAAGCGCTCAGCGTAATACGCAAATTCGCGCGCTGATCGCTCCAACCATGACGCCTACTTTGCGGCGTTGCGCTCCACCCATAATGCGAACGCCGTCAGAAATTTCTGCAGGAACTCGCGCGTCGAGTCGTTGGTGAGCGTGCCCTTGTCGTCGAACATTGCGGCGACACCACCGATATACGCTTCCGGCTGCGGCATGGCGGGGACGTTCAGGAACACGAGCGACTGGCGCAGCGCATGATTGGCGCCAAAGCCACCCATCGCGCCCGGCGAGTTGCTGATGACCGCGCCGGGCTTGCCCGACCAGGCGCTGTGGCCATAGGGACGTGACGCGATGTCGATCGCGTTTTTCAACAGGCCCGGCACCGAGCGATTGTATTCCGGCGTGACGAAGAGCACGGCATCGGCTTTCTGGATCTGTTGCTTGAACGCCACTGAGGCTGCCGGTGGATTCGCGTCGTCGTCCTGATTGTAGAGCGGCAGCTGACCGATCTCGACGATCTCGAGTTTGAGCGCGGGTGGCGCCATCGCGACCAGCGCCTTGGCGAACTTGCGGCTGAACGATTCCTTGCGGATGCTGCCGACAATGACTGCGACGTTGCGGGTGGTGCTCATGGTGATCCTTTGGCGGGAAATGGAGCGATGCGGGCGATGCGGGGCATGCCGACGGTGCAAAGTATAGACGTGTGGCAGTCTCGGCGCATTTGCCGGGTCGCCCTTACACGGTTTGCGGCTGCACTGCGCGCAGTGGCATAATTGCCGGTCGTCGGGGTGTAGCGCAGCCCGGTAGCGCGCTTGCTTTGGGAGCAAGATGTCGGAGGTTCAAATCCTCTCACCCCGACCAGATTGGCGAAAGAAATCAACCGCGTGCAATGCGCGATTGGAAGTGAGATGCGGCTAAAACGTGCGCAGCCGGTATGCGGCATGGCAGGCTACCGACCAGCTTCGTACCACGAGTGGAACATCGGCGGGTGCGACCCGGTCCAACCATTTTTCCCCTTTCGGAGGTTCAAATGTCAAACTACATCGACGCCATCGTGATTCCCGTTCCCAGAGCGAACCTTGATACTTACAAGCGCATGTCCGAGGAATGGGGCAAAGCTCACCTGCGCCACGGTGCTCTCTATTACTCCGACTCGATCAGCGACGACGCGCAGCCGGGCAAGGTCACGTCGTTTCCGCAGGCCGTGCAGCTCAAGGACGGCGAAGTGATTGCGTTGGCGTGGGTCGTGTATCGGAGCAAGGAGGAGCGCGACCGCATCGGCAAGGCGGTAATGGAGGACCCGCAACTCAAGGAGTCGATGGACCCATCGAAGATGCCGTTCGATGGCAAGCGCATGTTCTGGGGTGGCTTCCAGACCATCATCGGGCTCGCGGCTGGCCACTAGGTTCGTCCAGCTCTCCGCTCTCGATCGGGCGCACCCGGCGAAGGTTTGCAGCGTTGACACTTATCTGGAGCACCGCCGGCGCGCGAGGTTCTGTTCTTGTCCACCGCTATCGCCGCACCATGCCCCAGCGGATCACGGTGGCTGTCTCGAGCGGCTTGAACAGCAGCTGATCGAGGATGATCCACAGCAGCCCGATCAGGATCATGCCCATGACGATGGTGTCGGTCTTGTACCACTTCATCGACTCGATCGTCATGTAGCCCAGGCCGCTGGTACCGGCGATCATTTCGCCAGCGACAAGCGCGCGCCAGCCGTACGCCATCGACGTGCGAAAGCCCAGGATGATTTGCACCAGCGCACCGGGAAAGATGAGCTGCGTGAAGACCTGGAAACCGCGTCCGCCGAGGCTGCGCACCGCGCGGTGCAAGGCGTTGGGAATGCTCTCCACGCCGACCACGGTGTTGTAGAGGGCGCTGAAGAAAATCGTGTTGGCGATGACGAAGATCACCGCGCCATTGCCGATGCCAAACCAGATGATGGCCAGCGGCACCCAGGCGATGCCACCGATGGCTTGCAGGAAGGTCAGCAGGGGCCGCGTAAAGTCCGCCGCGTTGCGGTTCAGCGCAATCGCAATGCCCAGCGGAATGGCCAGTGCGTTGCCGATGACAAAACCCAGGAACAGCCGGCCCAGGCTGGCACTGACATTCTTCAGCAGCGTGCCATCGCGGGCGTGCTCCATCAGGCGGTCGGCCAGCTGGCTCAGCTTGGGCAGCATGTAGGCTGGGTATTCGAAGAAGAGGGGGACCAGGTACCAGGCGATCAGCACCGCCATGAAAGGCAGGCTGCCCAGAAGCGGATCGCTCCATTGACGCGAGATCTTCATTCGCGCTTGTCCGCCGCGGTCACCGAGCCCCAACGTTCGATGGTCACGCGTTCGAGTGGCTTCAGGTAGGCTCGATCGATCGTCAACCACAGCAAGCCCATGATGATCATGCCGACGATGGTGCGCGCCGTTTGGTGGTTGGTCGCGCCCTCGAAGATCAGGTAACCGATGCCGGTCTTGGCGGCGATGATCTCGGCGAAGATCAGACCGCGAAAGGCGAAGCCCGCGCCGACGCGAAACCCCGTGATGATGTTGGGCAGCGACGAGGGCAACACCACCTGCGTGATCAGCTGCCAGCGGCTGGCGCCGAGCGAGCGGGTGGCATTGAGCAACACCTGCGGCACGGTGCGGATGCCGATCAGCGTGTTGTAGAGAATCGGGAAGAACACGACGTAGACCAACGCGATCAGGATGGTCTTGATGCCATAGCCCCACCAGATGACGAAGATCGGAATCCACGCCACCTCGACGATGGCGAACATGAAGTTGATCAGCGGCGACAGCATGCGGTCGGCGGTCCGGTTCAGCCCGATCAGAAAGGCCGCGGCCACACCGAGCAAGGTGCCCAGGGCAACGCCGGCGCCATAGCGGCCGAGGCTGTCGATCAGGTACACCGGCAGGATGCCGCGCACCATGAGTTCGACGAAGGCGTGCCAGACCTCCACCGCAGACGGATAGAAGTAGGGCTCCAGGCCGACCAGTGGCACCGACAACTGCCAGAGCAGCAGGAACGCCACGATGCCCATGGCACCTTTGGCCGCACTGCGCCAGCGCCTCGTCCGCGCACCTTGGGGCGCTACAGCGGCAGCCGAATGTGCCTCGGCTGAGCTGCTCACAGTCCCTTCCACGGCTTGATGTCTTCGATCCAGTAATTGCGCGCCAACTCGCGCGCATCTTCAGTACGGGTGTCCATGACGAAAATCGAGCGGCCGCGCACTTCGATGACCCGCCCCACGGCCTGCACGCGAGTAATGTGAAAGGCCTCGGGCGCGAAATTCACGATGACCTCGTAGTGCCCCTTGGCGTTGCCGGCGGGCACCTCGCTGTCCAGCAGCTTCTGCGCGCCGGTGTGGACGAGCCAGCCTTCGTAGGCACCGTAGGCGGCGAGCAAGCCCAGCGTCACGATCACCGGTCGCAACAGGGGCCGCCACTCCGGCCGCAGCAACGGCCAGGACTTGGCAATGCTGAACAGCGCGCGCATCCCTTGCTCAGGCCGCGTGCCGCACCTGACTCAGTACCTGTTCGCGCAACTGCGCGAACTGAGGGTCGGCGTTCATGCTTTTCCAGTTGCGGCGCTCCCTGGCGATGGGGATGTCCACCGTCTGCTTCACGCGGCCGGGCCCGGGCGTGAGCACGATGACGCGGTCGCCCAGGAACACCGCCTCTTCCACGCTGTGCGTAACGAACACCACGGTGACGCGGTTGCCTTCCCAGATGCGGATCAGCTCTTCCTGCAGAGTCAGCCGGGTCTGCGCATCGACTGCGGCGAAGGGTTCGTCCATCAACATCACCTCGGGCGCATTGGCCAGCGTGCGGGCCACCGCGGCGCGCTGCTTCATGCCGCCGGAAAGTTCGTGCGGGTACTTGTCTGCCGCCGCAGCAAGGCCGGTGATGTCCAGAAACTTGCGCGCCGTGGCCTGTCGCTCGGCCTTGGCGATGCCCTTGAATTTGAGCCCCAGTGCCACGTTGTCGATCACTTTCATCCAGGGCAGCAGTGCGTATTCCTGGAACACCACGCCGCGATCCGCACCCGGACGCAGGATGGCATGGCCATTCATTTCCAGACGGCCCGAACTGGGCTTCAAAAACCCGGCGATGGCGGCGATGAGGGTCGACTTGCCGCAGCCCGACGGCCCCACGACGCACAGGAACTCGTTCTCGGCGATGTCCAGCGACAGTCCATCCACCGCGACATGATGTCGCTGCTGTTCTTCGCTGAAGTACTCCAGCCGCAAGTCGCGGACTTCAATCTTGGCATGCGGCAAAGCCCTGCCCCCAGCGAAAGGCGGCATCGAATTCGCGCCGATGCCGAGCGCAGACGCGTGACGCCGACGCGCAGAACCCGCTCAGAGCTGTCGCGCGGCCGGAATCGGCGGCAGGTCAGAGAAGAACTGCGGCGCCACCTTCTGGGCATTCAAGTAGAACTGCGCATCCACTACGCTCGCGGCCGGTACCACTTTGGCCATGCGCTTGTCGCCGACCAGTGCGGGAATGGTCTTCTTGTCGTAGCCGTCGATCGTGTTCTTGCTCAGGCGCACGTCGTACTGCGAGCGGCGGATGGCGAGTTTCATCACGTCCAGGTCAATACCGGTGATCCAGCGCATGTTGATCTCGGCGGCGGCGTCGTAGTTTTGACGCAGCCACTGGTGCGCCTCGGCGAACGCTAGCATGAAGCGGCGCAATTCCTCGGCCTTGGCGACGACATTGGCACGCGTGGTCAGGATCGCGCCTGGGTCGTAGCAGGACTCGCAGCCGCCCGTTACTACGCGATACGCACCGGGCACCCGCAGCGCTGCAGTCGTACCCCAAGGTTCCCAGGCCGACAGCGCATCCACATCGCCCTGGCGCAGCGCGGTGGTCTGGTTGCTGGGCGGCATGTTGATGATCGTCACATCGCTGTCCTTCATGCCGTTGATCGCCAGCACGCCGAGCAAATAGCTCTCGGCGCCGGTGCCGCGCGGCAGGCCGATCTTCTTGCCCTTGAGCGACTTCACGTCGCCTTCCTTGATGCCCGAGGCCGGCGTGGCGACGATGGAATTGTTGATCGAATAGGCCATGCTCAAGGCGTCGCCGTGCAGGTGGCCGATCAGCACCAGCGGCAGTCCGTTGGAAACACCGGCCAGGAAGGCGATGGAGCCCATCACGTTGACATCCTGCGCGCCGCCCATCAAGCCGTTGATCATCTCCACGCCGGTTTGGTACATCACCACCTTGGCGTCCAGACCATGCTTGGCGAAGATGCCGCGCTCCACGCCGATGAAGATCGCCGCGTGATCGGTGGCCGTGGCCGCGCCGATGCGGATGGGCAGGGTTTGCTGAGCGAACGCGCCGCTGACAATACCCAGCGCAATCCCTGCGGCAACGATAAATCTCCTGATCATGCAATGCATTGTTGGCCTCCTATGAACGACGTTTGTTTTTGAAGTACTGGACATCCCGGTGTCCGAAGCGCCTGCCAAGTCAGGTTATCACGGGTCGAGGCGACCGGGCTGTCGGGAGATGGGTTGATCGGGCGTGATCGAGGGACACCGTCAGGCCCGCGCAAGGTGCTTTTGCGCTCATATAAGTATACTTACCAAAAGCACATGGAGGAGCCTGGTGAGCGACGCATCGTCGATCGGCACGCAGCGTGGTCAAGTGCTCGTTGCAGGGGGCGGCATTGGCGGCCTCGCCGTCGCGCTTGCCCTGGCGCAGCGTGGCATCCCGGTTCATTTGTTGGAGCAAGCGGCGGAAATGGGCGAGATCGGCGCCGGTATCCAGCTTGGACCCAACGCGTTCGCGGCGTTCGATGCGTTGGGTGTCGGTGAGCGCGCAAGAGCGCGCGCGGTCTACACCGATCGGCTGTTGCTGAACGACGCACTCGACGGATCCACCATTGCCGAGATGCCCCTCGAAGAAGCATTTCGTCAGCGGTTCGGCAATCCGTACGCGGTCATTCACCGTGCCGATGTGTACCTTTCGCTGCTCGAAGGCGTGCGTGCGCAGGACGGCGTCACGTTCGCGAACTCGACCCGCATCGAGCGGGTTGAAGTCACAGGCGATACGGTCGCCGTCACCGATCAGCATGGCAGGCGCTTCGAAGGCGATGCGCTGATCGGTTGTGACGGCGTCAAGTCGGTCGTTCGCCAACAGTTCGTCGGCGACCCGGTGCGGGTGTCCGGGCATGTGGTCTATCGGGCGGTGGTCGATGCCGCCGACTTTCCCGCAGACCTGAAGCTCAATGCGCCGGTGGTGTGGGGCGGACCGGACTGTCACCTCGTCCATTACCCGCTGCGCGGCGGCGAGCAGTACAACGTGGTGGTCACCTTTCACAGCCGTCAGTCCGAAACATGGGGTGTCAGCGAAGGCACGCCGGAGGAAGTGCAGTCCTATTTCCAGGGCATCCTGCCACGCGCGCGACAACTCCTGGCACTCCCCAAGACCTGGAAACGCTGGGCGACTGCCGATCGTGATCCGATCGCCCGCTGGACCTACGGGCGCGTGACGCTGCTCGGAGATGCGGCGCACCCGATGCTGCAGTACCTTGCGCAAGGTGCCTGCATGGCACTGGAAGATGCGGTGACGCTCGGCAAGGCGGTGGACGCCACCGGAGGGAACCTTGCGGCCGCTTTCGCGCTCTACGAGCGTTCTCGCGTCACGCGTACCGCTCGTGTGGTGCTGCTGGCTCGGGAAATGGGCCGCATCTACCATGCGAAAGGCGTGGAGCGGCTGGTGCGCAACGAGATGTGGAAAGATCGCTCACCGCAGCGCTATTACGACGCGGTTGAATGGCTGTACGGATGGGATCCGGCGCACTGCCTGGCGAGTTAGCTTTACTGGAGAGTCGCATGAAGAAGAGAACAACATTTGCGCGGGTACTGGCTATCGTGCTTTTGGGGACGGTCAGCGCCGCTGCTCAGGACGGCAAGCATTTCGATCCGAAGGGCAAGCCGCCGTCGACAGTACACCATCGAGCTGCAGAACGGTCTGCGCAAGACGCTGCCGTTCGAGGACAAGCGCGATTTCGAGGAAGCCAGGAAAGGCTTCATCGCGGCGCCGTCCTTCAAGCAGATCATGGGCGAGGCCGGCAACGTGGCCTGGGACATGGGCAGCTACGACTTCCTGCTGCAGGGCAAGGACTTCGACAGCATTCATCCGTCGCTGCAGCGACAGGCGATCCTGAACATGGCCTACGGCCTGTATGAGGTCGTGCCGGGCAGAATCTATCAGGTGCGCGGTTTCGACCTCGCCAACATGAGCGTCATCAAGGGCGACACCGGCTGGATCCTGATCGACGTGCTGACGGCGAAGGAAACGGCCAAGGCCGCGCTGGACTTCGTCAACGAGAAACTCGGCAAGCGCCCGGTGGTTGCAGTCATCTACTCGCACTCGCACACCGATCACTTCGGCGGCGTGCGCGGTGTCGTCGACGAAGCCGACGTGCGCAGTGGCAAGGTGCCGGTGATCGCGCCGGTCGGCTTCATGGAACACGCGATCGCGGAAAACGTGTACGCGGGCAATGCCATGGTCCGTCGGGCGTTCTTCCAATACGGCCTGCTGTTGCCGCGCAGCCCGTTCGGCCACGTGGACCAGGCGATCGGCAAGAACACCGCGGCTGGCAATTCGGGCCTGATCGAACCGAGCCGCTACATCACGAAGGACTTCGAGGACGTGACCATCGACGGCGTGAAGATGGTGTTCCAGAACACGCCGGGCACCGAGGCGCCGGCGGAGATGAACACGTACTTCCCGCAGTTCAAGGCGTTCTGGGCGGCGGAAAACATTACCGGCACGATCCACAACATCTATACGCTGCGCGGCGCGCTGATCCGCGATCCGCTGGCGTGGTCCAAGCACATCAATACAGCGTTGTATCGCTTCGGCCCGGAGGCGGAAGTGATGTTCGCCGCGCACAGCTGGCCGCGCTTTGGCAATGCCCGCGTGCAGGAAGTCATGCGCACGCAGCGCGATGCCTATGCCAACCTCAACAACGACGTGCTGCACCTCGCCAATCAGGGCGTGACGATCAACGAGATCCACAACGTCTACAAGCTGCCCGCAAGCCTGCAGGAGCAGTGGGCCGCGCGCAGCTATCACGGCTCGGAGGAGCACAACAGCCGCGGGGTGATGAACCGCTATCTCGGTTATTGGGATGCCAATCCGGCCACGCTGATGCCGCTGTCGCCGCGCGACTCGGCTCCGCTTGTACGTCGAGATGATGGGCGGCGCGGGCAGGATCATGACCAAGGGCAAGGAACTCTACGACCAGGGCAAGTATCGCGAGGCCACGGAGATCCTCAACAAGCTCGTCTACGCCGAGCCGGACAACCGCGCGGCCAAGGACCTCCTGGCGGATGTCTTCGAGCAGATCGGCTACCAGAAGGAAAGCACGAGCGTGCGCAACAGCTTTCTTGCCGCCGCGTTCGAACTCCGCAACGGGTTGCCGATGGGCGTGCCGCCCAGGACGACCGGGCCGGACACGATCCGCGGCATGTCGACCGAACTTTGGCTCGACTACATCGCCATTCTCGTGGACAGCAGCAAGGCAGCAGGCATGCAGTTCACGATCAATCTGGTCACGCCCGACAACGGCGAGAAATTCGCCGTGGAGATGAGCAACTCGACGCTCACCAGCATCAAGGGTCAGCAGGCGAAGAACCCCAACCTGACCGTGACGCTCAATCGCTCCGACCTCGAAACGGTGATGGGCGGCAAGGGCACCTTCGACGGATTGATTGCCGCAGGCAAGGCGAAGTTCGAGGGCGATCGCAAGCCATTCGAGCAGCTTCGCAGCACGCTGTCGCAATTCAAACCAGACTTCGAGCTGATGCCCGGCACCAGGCCCGTGAAGGCGACCCCGCCGCCGGCAGCGAAGGACCCGTTCGAAGTCATCCAATCCGACACCAAAGGTATACCGTAGGATTCGTGACTGGTTCTGCAGGCGGCCCATCGGACTCGCCGCGCTACGTCGTTGCCGCGCAGCGCAAGCGCTGATTCCTGCTACCACCCGTTTCCGGAGGAAACCTCGATGCCAAAACTTTCCGCCATCGATCTCGCAATGTTCCTGCTTGAAACCGACAAGCGGCCCTTCAACATCGGCCCGCTCGTCGTGCTCACGCCACCGCCGGGCACACGCGGAAATTTTGCCGACAAGCTTACCGCGCGGATGCTTGCGCGCCCGGTCGGTGCGCCGTTCAACTATCGACTGCGCATACCGCCCGTTGGGATCCCATCGCTCGAAGTCGACCCGGATGCCGATGCCGCCCGCCAGGTACACCGCCTGACGCTCAAGGCGCCGGGAACGATGAAGCAACTCTGCGACACGGTATGTCGGATCCACGAGGTCCGCCTCGACCGGTCACGCGTGCTCTGGGAGCTCTACGTCATCGATGGCCTCGAGGGTGGCAAGGTTGCGCTCTACGGCAAGGTCCACCACGGGATCATCGACGGTCGTACCTTCGTGAAGGTCATCTCCACCTGGCTCGCGAAGTCGCCGCGGGACCGGACGGTGCGTGCGTTCTGGGAAGGCCTGCCGCGATCCGCTCGGCCGAGTCACGCGCGGGCGACACTCGCGGGGCGCGTCGATCACGCGCTTCGCCGCGCGGCGGGGACAGCGATGGCCGCGCTCGGGCTCTACCGAATGCTCGGGGAGCAGGCTCTCAATACGCTCACACCCGGGCGCGGTGTGCCGTTGCCAATGGTCACGGTTCCGGACGCGTTCCACGGGCCGACCGCTGCGGCGCGCAACTTTGCGTTCTGCACGCTGCCGCTCGCCGAGATCAAGGCCGTGGGCAAGGCCAATGCGGCCACCGTCAATGACGTGCTGCTGACGGTACTCGACGTGGCGATGTTGCGGCTGCTGGACGAGAGCGACAAGCTGCCGACCACGGCGCTGGTCGCGGACATGCCGCTCGCGCTGGCCGACGCGAGCGGAGGCAACCAGATCGCCGTGCTGCAATTCCCGCTCGGCGCCCCGAGCGATACGCCGGCAGAGCGCCTCGCGGCGATCCGCGTGCAGACCAACCGGCTGAAGGACCAGTTGAAGCGCGAATCGGCGGAAACGGTGATGCTCTATACGACACTCGTGCACGCCGTTCCGGCGATCGCCGAACGCCTGGGCGTGAAGCGCGCCCTCAATGTCAGCAATCTGATCGTCTCGAACCCATTCGGCATGGCGGAGGAGGGTTACCTGATGGGCGCCAGCGTGGACCTCGTGCTGCCGATATCGGTCGTCGCCGCGGGGCAGATGCTCAACATCACGGCGGTCACGCTCGCCGATCGCCTGCAGATCGGTTTTCTCGCGATGCCAGGCGCCGTCCCACACATCGACCGACTGGCGGCCTACACGGTAGACGCGTTCGCCGAAGTCAAGCGGGCCCTCGCGGTGCCGGAGGCTACCGCTGGCGCACAGCGCGCGCGTCGCCCCGTGGCTTCCGCGCCGAAAGCGAAAACGAAAGCGAAAGCGAGAGCGACAGCGAAAACGAAAGCTACACGTGCACGCGCCGCGGCAAACCGGTAACGAATAGGACAAAAACCCGTGACAGCACAGGCATTCGATTACGACTGGATCGTCATCGGCTCCGGATTCGGCGGCAGTGTTTCCGCCTTGCGTCTCGCGGAGAAAGGCTATTCGGTTGGCGTTCTCGAATGCGGTCGACGCTTTCGCGATGAGGATTACGCCAAGTCGACGTGGAACTTGCGCAAGTTTCTGTGGGCGCCCGCGCTCGGACTTCGTGGCATCCTGCGCATGACGCCGTTCAAGGACGTGTTCATTGCCAGTGGTTCCGCGGTCGGTGGCGGGAGCACGGTCTATGCGAACACGCTTTATCGCGCGGCGCCCGAGTTCTTCGTCAATCCGCAATGGGCCGCGCTGGACGATTGGGCCAATACCCTGCGCCCGCACTATGACACCGCGACGCGAATGCTGGGCGTGCAGCAGGTACCGTTCGAAAGCGATGGGCAGAAGTTGTTGCAGGAAATGGGCAAGGCATTTGGCGTCGAGCACACGTTCACGCGAACACCCTGCGGCGTTTTTTTCGGCGAGCCCGGCAAGACCGTGGCCGATCCATATTTTGGCGGCAGCGGGCCGGCTCGTTCCGGTTGCACACGGTGTGGCGCCTGTATGGTCGGCTGTCGCGTGGGCGCCAAGAACACGCTGCTCAAGAACTATCTGTGGTTCGCGGAGAAGCACGGCGCTCGCATCTACCCCGAGCATCAGGTCGTCGATGTCCAGCCGCTGGGCGCGAGCGACGGTGCGGAGGGCTATACGATAACGACCGAGCGTCCCGGCGCGTGGCTGCGCAAGCGGCGGCGGTCCTGGACCGCGCGCGGAGTAGTGTTCGCGGGTGGTGCACTCGGCACGAATCGACTGCTGGCCGACTGCAAGCATCGCGGATCGCTGCCGGCCGTGAGCGCGCGCCTGGGCCAACTGGTGCGCACGAATAGCGAGTCGATCCTGGCCGTAACACTACCCGCCGGCACCGATCTCGATCCGAGTCGCGACGTGGCCATCAGCGCGAGCATCCATCCGCGCAGCGATACACACATCGAGTTCGTCACCTATGGTGCCAAAGGCGACTTCATGTCGCTGCTGTTCACGTTGATCGTCGGGGACGGTACTCGTCTCACCCGTCCAATGAAGCTGATTGGCAATATCTTGCGCCATCCAATCAAGTTCGCGAGTACGCTGCTGCCATTTGGCTGGGGCCGGCGGACGATCGTGTTCCTGGTGATGCAAAGTCTGGACAATGCGATCGCCTTTCGTGCCAAACCCCGCTGGTTCGGACGCGGCGTGGCGCTCACGACCGAACAGGATCCGGAGAAACCGAATCCGACGTATATCGATGCCGGAAACAAGGCGGCGGAGTGGCTCGCCCAGAAGACGGGTGGCGTCGCGCAAAGCATGTTTCTGGAGGCCGTGGCCAACATTCCAACCACCGCGCACATACTCGGCGGCGCAGTGATCGGCATAGATGCGAGCACCGGCGTCGTCGACCGGCGCAACCGCGTCTTCGGCTACCAGAATCTTCTGGTCTGCGATGGCGCAGCGATGCCCGCCAATCCCGGTGTCAACCCGTCGCTCACCATCACCGCGATCGCCGAAAACGCAATGAGTCACATTCCGCCTGCCGCCGTTGCGCGCGCTTGATGCAAGTGCATTCGCAAAGCGGATTGAGAGACTGAGCGCCACCTAACGGCGAGTGGCGTCGGCTGTCGCCGCCTTCCTGGCCCGGTACTGCCTTGGACTGATGCTGCCGGCGGCGCGAAAGGCGTGGCTGAAATTCGTCGCATCCCCGTAGCCCAGCCGCCACGCGATCTCAGAGATTGACGGGTGCGACTGTGCCAGCATTTCGCAAGCGCGACGATGGCGCACGTCATTCGCCAGATCGCGCAACGCGTGGCCCTCATGCGCGAGGTAGCGCGCCAGCGTGCGCGCACTGACGCTAATCAGAGCGGCGAGTTCTTGCAGCGTGGGCTGCGTGCCTTCGGCTTCGCGCAGCATCATGACCACCCACTCGCTCCAGCGTGTGGCCCGGTGGACGTCGTGCTGCAGTTTACTCAGTTCGGCCTCGTGGCCCGCACCCGCACCCGCACCCGGTATTGACCAGCTCAGCGGTGCGTCGAGCAGTGCGGGATCCATGATCATGCGGACCTCGGGCAATGGCAGATGACCGAAATGGAAACGCGCGGGCCGGAGCTCGCGGTAACGCGCCGCATGGCGCGGCGCCGGCATCGACAGATAGATATCGTAGCGTTTCGGGCCGTGCAGCAGCACCGAACTGACCTGCATGTGAAAGGACACCGCGAAGACTTCTTCGATGGCAAGCAGGGTCGATGGCGACATCGCCGCCGCCGGACGCCAGATGAATTCCCCGTGATCGACATGGCGCCGGTACTGCAGGAAGAAGCTCGACGTGATCAGTCGGTGATAGCGCGAGAGCAAGCGCAGCAGGTCATCCAGTGTTTTGCAGTGCGGCAGCACGGACGCCAGCGCTCCATGATGTTGCGGCAATATGCGCAGGCCCAACTCGAAACCGAGATCATTGCGCCCGGTGTGACGCGCTATGGCGCTTAACAGATCGTCGAAGCGCGCCATCGTCAGCGTGGCGCCAGCGTCGCGCAACGTCACGGCGTCGAGCCCGGCGTCGGCCAGGACCCCAGCCAGCCACGGTGGACGTTGCCCGCGAATCGCATCCAGCAGGGGCGCGGTGTAGCGGGTGGGGACGGTGGGCTCGTAGGCGTCCATGCGAGGAATTCGGCTATGTGCAATTGATGCTAGCACGTTGGCGCAAAATCACATGTCGGCGCAGACCGTCGGTTCGATAATGTGCCCATGGCACGAACAACTCTATCGCTGCGCGCCACGTTCGCCGCGCTGCTCGTGCAGGGCCCGCAGTCTCTGTCCTTCAAGCATGGCGGACCGAACCCGACCGTTCGGCGCCTGGTCGACCGCACTTCATGAACCCGACTTATACCCTCTACGGCTGGCAAGCGTCCTACTACACGGGCAAGGTGCGCAGTTACCTGCACTTCAAGGGCATCCCGTTTGTCGAGAAATCACCCAACATCCTCGGCTATTACGTTGGCCTGCGGCGCCGGACCGGTGTCGTCGCCATTCCCGTGTTGCGCACGCCCGAGGGGCAATGGCTGCAGGACAGCAGCGAGATCATCGACCATCTCGAAGCGCGGTTTCCCGAACCATCAATAGTGCCGACAAGTCCGGTGCAACGATTCGCAGCGTACCTCTTTGAATTGTGGGGCGATGAGTTCTGGCTACCCACCGGTCTGATTACGCGCTGGTGCCATCTCGCCGAAAACTATCCATTCCTCGAGCGCGATGTTGCCAACGACCTGCTGCCCGGCTGGCCACGCATGTTGCAGAAGCGAGCCGTGGCGAAGGTCGCGCGGCACATGGCGCGCTACTTGCCCACGGCGGGGGTCGTGCCCGAACAACACGCGGTGCTCGATCGCTGGACGGAGCAACAGCTCGACGCACTTGACAATCACTTCGCGGTGCATCCCTTCCTGTTCGGCACTCGGCCGTCGCTGGGCGACTTTGGATTGATGGGCCCGCTATACGGCCATCTCAGCCGTGACCCCTGGCCGGCGCGCCACCTGATTGCTCCGCGCCGACATCTGAGCCTATGGATCGAGCGCATGAATCAGCCGCACCCGCCGCCGGGCGAATTTCTCGACGGCGACGCGATGCCGGCCACGCTCGAGCCGCTGCTACAGAGCCTGTTTGGCGAGATGCTTCCGTACCTGGAGGGCACGCTCGGGGTTGCGCAACCCGCGTTGCACGGGCAAGTAACACTTCCACGTTTCATGGACGCCGTCGAGTTTCCGATGGACGCGGGATACTACCACCGGCCGGCAATGCCCTATGGGTTGTGGATGCTGCAGCGCGCACTCGATGCCGTCCGTGCGATTTCATCCGCAGACTCCACTGCGGTGCGCGCGTGGCTCAACCGCTATGGCGCAGAGCGCATGCTGTCGCTCGAGTTGCCGCGTGTACGGCGCGTCGGACTGCGCATAGCGCCCGAACCGAGCCCAGTCGGGGTTGGTCATGACTGATGATTCAATGCAAGTTGACGGAAGGATTGGAGTTCCATGAACATCCTTCGCACCCCTGAATCCCGATTCGCCGCGCTGCCCGACTACCCGTTCGTGCCGCATTACCATGAGGTCGCTCCGGGCCTGCGGTTGCACTACGTCGACGAAGGCCCGCGCGACGCCGCGCCCGTATTGATGTTGCATGGCGAGCCAACGTGGTCCTACCTTTATCGCAACATGATCCCGCCCGTCGCCGCCGCAGGTGTGCGCGTGCTCGCACCCGACCTCATCGGCTTCGGCAAGTCCGACAAGCCATCCGAGCGTAGCGATTACAGCTATGCGGGACAGGTGGCGTGGATACGGCACTGGGTCGAAGCGCTCGACTTGAGCAACGTAACGCTGGTGTGCCAGGACTGGGGATCGCTGATCGGATTGCGCCTGGTGGCCGAGGGCCCGGACCGCTTCGCGCGCGTAATCGTCGGCAACGGAGGCCTTCCCACCGGCGACGGCCGAATCTCCCGGGCGTTCCTCATCTGGCGGGCGTTCGCGACGTACAGCCCGTGGTTCCCGATCGGGCGCATCGTCCAAGGTGGCACGAAACGCCCGCTGAGTGTGGTCGAGCGCGCTGCGTACGACGCGCCGTTTCCGTCGTCGGCCTACAAGGTAGGCGCCCGCGTCTATCCGTCGCTGGTGCCGGTGACGCCGGACAATCCGGCATGCGAGGCCAATCGCAAGGCCTGGCAAGTATACGAGCGCTGGGACAAGCCGTTCATCTGTTGCTTCAGCGACGGCGATCCGATCACGCGCGGTGGGGATAAAGCCTTCCGCCAGCGGGTGCCTGGCGCCCGCAATCAGCCGCACACGATGTTGCATGGGGGCCACTTCATACAGGAGGACGATCCGCAGACCTTTGCGCGGCTCGTCATCAACGCATGCGCAGCCGCGCCAGCTAACGCCGCATCTCGCTGACCGCAGTCGGAGAGGACATGCAAAACGTACTCCTGCTGCGCATGATCTACGGACTAATTGTTGACGCCCTTGTGCAGCGCGTTCTAGATAGAAATGAGTTGCAGTCAGCCGGCTCGTGTGCAGTTTGTTGATACGTGTCAAACGGGATCCTTCAACCATGTGCGAAATTCGTAACCGGGAATTCGACCATCTAAAACTCACGCCCGAGGACGAGAAAAAACTGATGCAGGCGCAGCGGAACAACAAGACGAGCGAGTAGTTACCGTCCATTGCTTGGATCAATCGGACGTCCAATGCTCATTTGAATAAAGATCATCATGTAGAACTGCATTGTGTTGTCGATGACCACGACGTATCACCTTGATGTAGACGCGTGGTGCAACCCATCGTACGGCGCGAACGCTGCTTAGTACACCGTCGTCCAAGTGCCGTGACTTCAACGGGGCCGAACCCAACCCAGCCGATTCAGAGGTCAGCGATGAATGCGTCACACATCATGTCGTTGTCGGTTCTTGCCCTGTTGCTCCTGCTGGGTGGTTGCGCCACCCGTCCGGTCAACCCGCCGCTCACGAAGGTGGACCCGGATATCGGGTATACGTTTCAGACGCGCCAGAAGCACTTCAAGAGCCAGGAAACCCTCGTCGTTCTCGCTTTTTCGGGGGGCGGAACACGAGCGGCCGCGTTCTCTTACGGCGTTCTCGAGTATCTTCGGCGCACCGAAGTCCTTGCACCGAACGGCGCCAAGGTCCGCCTGCTAGACGCTGTCGACGTCATCACCGGCGTGTCGGGCGGTAGCTTTACTGCGTTGGCTTATGGTCTCTACGGCGACAAACTGTTCGCCGACTACGAGCAGCGTTTCCTAAAGCGTGACGTCCAGGGCGAGCTCATCAAGCGAGCCGTGAATCCAGGCAACTGGGGGAAACTGTCGTCGACGGGTTGGGGTCGTTCCGAACTGGCAGCCAATTACTACGACGAGATCCTGTTCAACGGTGCGACCTTCGGCGATCTCGATCGCGGCAATGGTCCATTCATCATCGCGGCGGCGACCGATATTTCGACTGGCACTCGGGTAACGTTCAACCAGAACGTATGGAACGTGTTTTGTTCGAATCTCGATGACGTGCGGCTGTCCCGCGCCGCTTCCGCATCGTCTGCCGTACCGGTTGTGCTCTCCCCCGTCACGATCAATAATTACGGCGGCACATGCAACAATCCGATTCCTCCCTGGGTGAAGTTGTTTACCAACACCGCGAATCCTCCGCGGCCCGCAGCGCGCGCGATACGCGAGTTACAGGATCTGGAACCCTACAACGACGGCGTTCATCGCCCGTATATTCATCTCGTGGACGGCGGCGTGTCCGACAACCTGGGCATGCGCGGCGTGCTCGACGCACTGGAGTTCCTCCAGGCCTTGCACGACAAGGGCCTGCCGACGCCACTCGACCGCGCGCGCAGGATCGTTGTCTTCGTCGTCAATTCGCTGTCGTCGCCCCCCACCAATTGGGATGAATCCGAGAATCCGCCCGGAACGGTGGATATCCTGCTGAAGGCCAGTGGAACCCCAATCGATCACTATTCCTACGAGGCGGTCGAACAGTTGAAAGACATTGCGGCGCGGTGGCAAACGGCGCGAGAGATCCGGACCCTGGCGGGGTGTTCGACCAACAAGGACTCGCCGGTCTGCACCGCGATACGCGTCCCGCAAGCGGAGATCTACGCCATCGATGTGTCGTTCGCCATGCTCCCGGACGCTGCGGAGCGCCTGTACCTGAATGAGCAGCCGACATCCTTTGTGTTGCCGCCCGAGGCGGTCGATCGCCTTCGCGCCGCAGCGGGGACGATCATCCAGGCGTCGCCCGAATTCCAGCGGCTGCTGAAGGACGTTGGCGCGAAAGTCGTTGCCGATCCGGCTGCAGGCGGGCGCGCGGCGGCAAAAACCCCCTGATGATCAGTGTGAATTGCGCAGCACAACCTTTGGAGACATAGATAGATGAACGCAAATATGAAACGAGTTTCGTTGTCGGTGCTCGTGGCCGCAGCGTTGGGTGCCGGTGTCGCGCACGGCAAGGAGTGCAAGGGCGTCAGCTTTCCCGACCAGGCCCAGGTCGAGGGCAGCAATCTGGCGCTCAACGGGCTAGGTTTGCGCCAAGCGACGGCATTCAAGGTCAATGTCTACGTCGCCGCGTTATATGTCGCCAAGGCGTCAGGCGATGCGAACACCCTGCTGGGATCGAGTACCCCGAGCGAATTGATCCTTCAGTTCGTGCGCAATGTCGGCGCGGACGACCTCCGCAAGGGGTGGAGCGAAGGATTCGAAAAGAATTCCAAGGAACAGCTGTCTGCGCTGAAAGAGCGCATCGCCACGCTCAACGGGTGGATGAGCGACGTCAAAACCGGTGAGCGACTGACGTTCATCCACAAGCCGGGGACAGGTCTCCAGGTGGATGTGAACGGTGCGGTGAAGGGAACCATCAAAGGGGATGACTTCGCCAAGGCGTTCCTGTCGATCTGGCTGGGCGCGGAGCCACCGAATCCGGAAATCAAGGCCGGCATGCTCGGCGGCACCTGCGGCTGATGATCGGCGCAGCGTCACTAGGTCGCGGCCGGTTCAGCATTCTCTTCTGCGCGTCCCTGCTCGCGTTTGCGATCGCGTGCGTCTCGTGTTCAGTGCTCGCGGCCGAGCCGGCACCGAGTAGTGCAGCGAAGACGGCCCCGAATTCGACCGCCTCGGCGCCGGTGGGCGCGGCTTCAACACAGACGTTGTACGACGTCGTCGTCGAACTTGGGCGCAATGAAACGCTGCGGCGCAGAGTTGCGGCGACACTTCGTGATACGTCCGATTGGAAGCCGCTGGCCGAGCAGCTTCAGGATCCGGCACTTGCTGCTGACCTGCGCGCATTGGAAGCGGGAAGCGACACACTGTCACGCGCGCGGTATATGGAGCTGGTTGACGAGGATACGCGGCTACGCGAGCGTGTCCGGGCGGCCAACGCCGCCACCGCCACGCTTGGTCGCTTCACTGGAAAAGTTGAACAGGATCTTGAGAACCTGGGACACGAGGCTGCGCGCTGGCCGGAACGGGCGAAGCTGGCCCGCGAGTTGGAGGCCCCGGCGGAAATTCAGCGCAGGACCGACGCAGCCGGACCGGAGCTCGCAGCGATGCGGGATCAATTGCGTGCGCGTCGCGACCAGTTGCTGATTGCGTATGATCAAGGGATCGAACTGCAGGCGCGTCTGGACGCGGTACGAGCGACGATCGCGGAACGACGGGAGCGCATCAGTGCCGACCTGCGCACGCTGCAGGACGCACCGCTCTGGCGTGCCGGCGTCGTGGCATTTCCTCACGAGGAAGTGGCAGCCGACATTCGACTGGCGCGCGTCGAGCTCGTTGACTATCTTCGCCAGTATGGTTCCCGGCTCGGGGCTCTGTTCGTGGCACTTTTCGTCGTCCTGTTGGTCGTCCTGCGGCATGCGTTCGCAATTGAAACGCCACGGACGACGAGAGGCCTGCATTCCGTGGACTTCGCGTTCACAGGCGCACTGCTGGCCAGCCTGATACTCCTCGCTTTGCTCGCGCCGCGTGCGCCTTACATTTTCTATCGCCTGATCGCATTCGCCATGCCCCTGCTTGCGGGCGTGGTGGCGACCAAGACCTTTGCCGCGCCTCTTCCCGCGACCACCTGGGCGCTGGTCTTCGCGGTTTTCATCAACGAATTTCGAGTGCTCGCCGAGATGGGTCCGGGCTTTGCGCGGCTACTGCTTGCGGTTCAACTGTTGCCGTTCGCTGTAGCGCTCGTCCACGATTGGCGCCGTGGAGCGATCGTCAGGTTTCTCCCTACCTGGCCGCCCGTGCTGCGGCGCCGCCTCGTTCAGGCCGTGCTGCTGACGCTGGTGGTGATCGTCGGTGCAAGCGTGGTCGGTCATGTGGGTGTCGCGCGCGCGCTTTTGGCGTTGGCCGTCCTCGCACCAGGATTCGCGCTCGTTTTTGCAGCGTTGGCGCGGGTGCTCGATCAGGCATTCAGCGGTCTGCTTGGCACGCCGCTCGCTCGAAGTTTTCGCAGCGTGCGCGATCGCGGCGACGCGATCCTGCATGCGCTGCATCTGGTCGTCGTCGTGTTCTGCTGGGCGACTGGCGTCGTGGCGTTCATGATGGCGCACTCGGCGCTCGATGATCTTGTCCGCGTCGCCACTTTCGTGACCAACGCAAGCGTGAGTGTCGGCGAAGTGACGATCACGTTGAGCTCGATCCTTGCCGCGCTGGCAGTTGTCGGCGTGACCTGGATGGTCACCAGGGTCGTGCGTTTTGTGCTTGACCACGAGATCCTGCCGCGGCTCAATTTACGTTCCGGGGTACCGGTGGCCATCTCCACGATCGTCGGCTACGTGCTGGTCGTGATCGGGTTTGTCCTGGCCACGGCGGCGCTGGGCATCGACCTTACCAAGGTCACATTGCTTGCCGGCGCCCTCGGGATCGGCGTTGGGTTGGGTTTGCAAAGCGTGGTCAACAACTTTGCGTCTGGTCTCATTCTGATGCTCGAGCGCCCTATCAACGTTGGTGACCAGATCGACGTTGGCGGTGTGCTGGGCGAAGTCAAGCGCATCGGCGTGCGCTCTTCCACGATCCAGACATTCCAGGGCGCGGAAGTGATCGTCCCCAATTCCGATCTCGCAACGAAGCAGGTCACCAACTGGACATTGTCGGACCGTGCGCGCCGCTACGAGATCGACGTCGGGGTCGCCTATGGAACCGATCCCGCCCAGGTCCTAGGGCTGCTCGAGGGCGCGGTGGCGGACCTGCCAGGAATTCAAAAGGTACCGCCGCCGCGCGCGCTGTTCACCGGGTTCGGCGACAGTTCGCTCGATTTTCGGCTCTTCGCCTGGGTTGAAAGCGTCGATATCGGATTGCAGGCACAAAACAGCATGCGCATGGCCATACTCCGTGCACTCGACACCGCCGGAATCACAATGCCGTTTCCGCAACGCGATCTGCACATTCGCTATGCACCGGGTGCGCTCGATCCGTCCGGTACCTCCTGATCGCGGGTTACGCCTATGCGCGTGGGGGCTTGGCCAGCACGCACGGGCAACAATTTCGACCTGATCGGAAATGCCTGGCAGTACCGCTTTGGTGGCGGACTGTAGTCGGTGACGCCGTTCGCTTGACAGCCCGCAGGGGATCGGTACGATGTTTTCACAGGGGTAAACACTGTTCGCACTGGCCGAACAGTGGATTTGCCTGCGGTGACGCGGTGCCACCTGCCGAACCGATTTCAGACGAGGAGTGTGCAATGAAGTTCAGCAAGCTCGTGAAAGCAGCAACGGTCTCGCTCGTGGCGGCAATCGGCATCGTCGGCGTCACCGTTGCGATTGCGCAATCGGTAGTCGTCTACAGTGCCGTGAGTCCCAAGGTGATGACCGCGTTCGTCGAGGAGTTCCAGAAGCAGAATCCCGGGATCAAGGTGGAATTGATCGCCGGGGGCAGCGGCGAACTTTTCACGCGGCTCTCCGCCGAAAAGGCCAACCCGCGGGCCGATGTGCTGGTCGGTCCGGACGCCGACAACTTCGATGCGTACCTGGACATGTTCGAGAGCTACAAATCGAAAGAGGATGCCGCGTTCCCGCGTTCCGCCATCGGCCCCGACAACAAGTACTACGGGTTCTCGACCAACTTTCAGGCGTTCATCGTCAATACCAAGATGATGCCCGCTGACCGTGCGCCGCAGAGCTGGAGCGATCTCGCCAAGCCTGAATACAAGGGCAAGGTCGTCATGGCGAATCCGGCACAGTCCGGTTCAGCGTACTCGCAGATGCAGCAGATCCTGCAGCTCTACAACTGGGACATGATGGACAAGATCATCGGCACGGCGACATTCGTGACCAGCTCGCGTCTTGCGTATCAGAACGTGGCGAAGGGAGAGATGCCCGTCGGTCTCACCAGCGAGTTCAACATTGTTGCGAGCCAGGCCGATGGTTTCCCGGTCGTGGCCATCTACCCGAAGGATGGCACCGCGCTGATCAACGATGCGAGCGGCATCATCAAGGGTGGACCGAATCCGGAGAATGCGAAGAAGTTCCTCGATTTCGTCAACTCCAAAGCTGCGCATCAGATGATTGTGTCGATCGACAAGCGGCGCAGTGCACGCAGCGACGTCCCACCGCCGGCCGGATTGCCGGAGGCGCAGACGCTGAAGACCTTCCCGTACGACAACAAGGCTGCGACCACGATGCGCAAGGCCAATCTCGAGCGCTTCGACAAGGCGTTCTCGAACAAGTAGCAGCGAACAACGCCGACCGCCCCCTGCCTTGCGGGTGGTGCGGGCGGCGTCCTCCACATCGGTGGCCCCGCTGCCATCAGGCGGTGCGCCAACGGTCGCCTTGAAACCTTCGAGAACCCGATGGCCGCAGCGGCGTTGAGTGTGCGCAATCTGACCAAGCGGTTCACGGCGGGGGAAACCGCGGTGACCGCGGTGGACGACGTGTCGTTCGATGTAGACGGCGGTGAGTTCTTCACGATGGTCGGTGCCTCCGGCTGCGGCAAGACCACGACGCTGCGCATGATCGCCGGGCTGGAGCAGCCGACCTCCGGTGCCATCACCGTCGACGGCCAGGACTTCGTCAATGTGCCGTCTCGGCATCGCAACATCGGCATGGTGTTCCAGTCGTACGCGCTGTTCCCGCACCTGACGATCTTCGAGAACGTCGCTTACGGACTGCGCTTGCGGTCCACGCCGCACGCAGAGGTCGAGCGCCGCGTTGCGGCCACACTTGCGTTGCTGCAGCTCGAACCGTACGCGCAGCGCCATCCCGCCGTATTGTCGGGCGGGCAGCAGCAACGTGTCTCGATCGCCCGCGCGCTCGTGTACGAACCCAGGATGCTGCTGCTCGACGAGCCGCTCGCCAATCTCGACGCCAAGTTGCGCGTCCTGATGCGCGAGGAACTGCGCGCGTTGCAGCGCCGGCTAGGGATCACGACACTCTATGTCACGCACGATCAGGAAGAGGCGACCGCGGTGTCGGATCGTGTCGCCGTCTTCAATCACGGTCGGTTGATCCAGCTCGGCACGCCGGAATCGATTTACGCGAAACCACAGTCGCTGTTTGTCGCCGACTTCATCGGTCGCGCCAATTTCCTGCCGGTGCACCTTGATCACAAAACATCGCCGGCCGCGGGCGTGACGTTTGGCAACGGTGCAAGGCTGCGACCGGAGCGGGCCATTGTGCTGCACGGCGACGAGGCGCGCACGCTCGCCGACGCACGCGACGCCGTGGTCATGATCCGCCCCGAGCATCTCGCGTTGAACGCGGCCGACGGGGAGTTTGCTTGCCGCGTTGAACGCGTCCAGCTGCTCGGCGGATTGATCCGTTACACGGTACGCGCTGACGTCTCGCCTGGCCCGATTCTGGTCGAGGCCACGCGCACGCTGCCCGGCATCGCCGAGGGCAGTGGTGCATGGCTGCGCATTCCTGCGGCTGACGTCACGCTCTTTCACCGCTGACGCGATGCTGGCCGCCACCACCACTTACCGCCGCCGCGATTGGGGCCCCCTGCTGCTCGGTGCGGTGGTCGCGCTGGTCGCCGTGGTCTTCCTGATTTATCCATTGGCCAACGGCATGTTGCTGGCGTTCGTGAAAAATGGCGAAGCGCCCGGGTGGACGAGTCTGACCTTCGCCAACTTCGCCCGTTTTTTCACGGCGACAAGCTATCAGCGCGCATTGTGGAACTCCGTGTATTCCGGCCTCGCCGCCACGCTGCTGGCGACCGCACTCGCGCTGCCGATGGCCTACGCGGTAGCACGCGTGGAGCTGCCGTTTCGCGGCTTGCTGACTGCGATGAGCGTGGTGCCGCTGATCTCGCCGCCGTTCATCGGCGCGTACGCATGGATCATCCTGCTGGGGAAGAACGGCACGATCACGCAGTTCGTTTACCAATGGACAGGGTGGACGCTGCCGGCCATCTATGGCCCGGTCGGCGTGATCTTCGCGCTGGCGCTGTCCTATTTCCCGTATGTGTTCCTGATCGTGCAGGGCGCGCTTGCCACCGGCGATCCCCACATCGAAGATGCCGCACGCATGGCGGGTGCGAGCCGCGCTCATATCATCCGGACGATCACGCTGCCGCTGGCCATTCCCGCGGTCGCCGCGTCGATGCTCATCGTGTTCATCAAGGCCATCGGCGATTTCGGCGTGCCGTCGATCCTGGGGGGCGAGTTCCAGGTGCTCCCGACGCTGATCTACTACCAAATCCACGGCTTCTTCAACCTGAACGCTGCCTCCGCGATCGCCGCCGTGAATGTGGTGCTGACGCTGCTTGCGATGGCGCTGCTGGGCTGGGTGAATCGCAAACGCATTCATGCCACGCTGGGTGGAACGGCGAGTGCGGCGGTGCGCTTCGCCAGCCCGGGTGCGCGCCTGGCCGGCAGCTTCTACTGCTGGCTGGTAATATTCATTGCCATCCTGCCGCAACTCGTGATCGCGCTCGCGTCGTTTGCCGATCGCTGGCCCGGCACCATGCTCCCGGTCAGCTACACATTCGACCACTACCGACGCGTTGGTTCGCAGCTGATGCAGCCGATCGCGAACAGCCTGATCCTCGCCGGTATCGCGACGGCGATCTGCGTCGTGTTCGGTACCGCGACGGCGTACGCGAGCGCACGTGGCCGCATGCGTGCACGCTGGGCGCTCGACCTGATGATCATGTTGCCTTTCGTGCTGCCGGGCCTGGTCGTCGGTGTCGCCTATCTCACAGCGTTCAACAGCGGCCCGCTGGTGCTGACCGGAACTGCGCTGATCCTGGTCCTTGCCTATTTCACGCGCCGCGTCGCGTTCGTGTTTCGCACCGTCGCTGCGGCGATCGCCCAGATCGACCCCAAGCTCGAGGACGCATCGAAAATTTGCGGTGCGAGCTGGAGCACAACGATGCGCCGCGTGCTGGTGCCGCTCGCAGCGCCCGCAGTGCTATCGGGCGCGATACTCGTATTTTCGACGCTGATCGGCGAGATCAGCGCGACGGTACTGCTCTATTCGGCGAAATGGAAAACGATTTCGATCGCGATCTACGAACTCGTGCTCGGCGACCAGCTCGCCGAGGCCAGCGCCATCGGAACCATCACGACGCTGATGACGCTGGCGCTTGTCCTGCTCGCGGGCCGCCTGGCCGGCAAGAACATGGCGGATCTTTTTCGTTAGGAATGCGGATGCGGACGTGACCATCGAATCCTTCAACTTCGGCGTGCACGATGGCGTCTCCGTGCCGGGCTTCTCCGTGCGGAATCGCCACGACGTGACGATGAACGTCGTCGCCTACGGCGCACGCTTGACCGGGCTGCACATGCCCGATGCCAAGGGGCGCCTTGCCGACATCGTGCTGGGCTTCGACCGGATCGATGACTATCGGACATCCGACGCTTACATGGGTGCGACGTGCGGGCGTTATGGCAACCGCATTCGCCGCGGCACCTTTGCGCTGGAGGGCGGCACGGTCCATGTGAGCTGCAACGAGGGTGCCAATCACGCGCACGGAGGATTCCATGGCTTCGACCGCAAGGTGTGGGGCGCGCAGGTCGACGCTCCAGCGAACCGGGTCGTCTTCACGCTGACCTCGCCAGATGGCGACGAAGGTTATCCGGGCGCGGTCATCGTCAGTGCCAGCTATCGACTCACTGATGACAACGTGATCGAGCTCGTCATGCGTGGACAGACCGATCGCACGACGGTCATCAACCTCGTCCACCACACGTACTGGAACCTGGCCGGTCACGATGCCGGCGATATCCGTGCGCATCGATTGCGCATGCCCGCCGATTTCTACACTCCAATCGACGACGAACTCGTGCCCACCGGCGAAGTCCATAGTGTGACCGGCACGCCGTTCGATTTTCGCCAGACCAAGGCGATCGGCCAGCACCTTGATGCGATACCGACCGCCAACGGCGGCTACGATCACAACTGGTGCCTCAACGGTCGTTCCGGCGAGATGCGCCTGGGCGCCGCGCTCGCCGACCCGGGCTCGGGCCGCGCGCTCGAAATATTCACCACGGCGCCCGGTGTGCAGTTCTACACTGGCGGCCACCTGCGCGAGGTCATCGGCAAGGGCGGCCGCCGCTACGACCAGTACGCAGGTCTTGCGCTCGAAACGCAATGTTTTCCCAACGCACCTAATTTCGGCCACTTCCCAAGTCCGCGCCTCGTCCCTGGCGAGGTGTACGAACATCGGATGGACGTGCGCCTGCATGCAGGCCAAAGAGAGAACTCATGGAAAAACCTGACTTGAACAACGCACTCATGCCCGGCGGCGCGCGCTACCCGAGCCTCAACGGCCGCGTCGTGCTGATCACTGGCGGCGCCTCCGGCATCGGCAGCAGCATGGTCGAGCATTTCTGCGACCAGGGCAGTCGCGTTGCCTTCCTGGACATCCGCAGCGATCTCGCCGATACCCTCGTGACGGACCTGGCTGCCCGTGGACTTCCGCGCCCCGTGTACCGCGAATGCGATCTCCGCGACATCGATGCCCTGCGTGCCGCGATCGCTGATGTTGGACGTGAACTGGGACCGATTCGCGTGCTCGTCAACAACGCCGCCAACGATGACCGGCACACGCTCGAACAGGTGACGCCGGAATATTTCGACGACCGCATCGCGGTCAATCTCAAGCACCAGCTCTTCGCGGCGCAAGCCGTGCGCCCGCAGATGCGTGATGCCGGCGGCGGCTCGATCATCAACTTCAATTCGATTTCGTGGACGGTCGCGGACGGCGATTGCGTCTGCTACATCACGGCCAAATCGGCGATTACGGGCCTCACCCGCGCGCTGGCGACGGAGCTGGGACCGGAGTGCATCCGGGTGAACAGCATCACACCGGGCTGGGTCATGACCGAGCGCCAGGTGCGGCTTTGGCTCACTCCCGAAGGCGAGCGGCAAATCGAAGCACGGCAAGCGCTCGACGGCCGCGTCTACCCACCTGACATCGCGCGGATGGCCCTGTGGCTCGCTGCTGATGACAGCCGTATGTGTTCCAAACAGACCTTCGTCGTCGACGGCGGCTGGATCTGATCCGAGGAGAATCGTTCATGCATCTGGTGCAATTTCGTGAAGCGGGCAACGCCACCGCAGTGGCCGTCGTCGACGGCCCATTGCTTCGACCGCTGCAAGGCGTCGCGACGTTGTATGCGCTCGCCCGTGCAGCGCTGACCGAGCGGACCAGCATGCTCGCGGCTGCCGAACGCCGCATGTCCGGTCAATCACAGGACTACACTGCCATCGAACGCGACGGCCGCTTGTTGCCGCCGGTTACGCATCCCGAACCATCGCGGCTGTTGGTCACCGGCACGGGCCTCACGCATATCGGCAGCGCGCAGGCGCGGGACCAGATGCATCAGAAGCCGGCCCAAACCGACGTGCCGGAAAGCGATTCGATGAAGATGTTCCGGCTGGGCCTCGCGGCAGGCAAGCCCGCGCCGGGGCAGATCGGCGCCCAGCCCGAGTGGTTCTTCAAGGGCGACGGCGACTGCCTGGTTGCCAGCGGCGCGCCAATCACGATGCCGTCGTTCGCGCTGGGGGCCGGCGAGGAACCCGAGATCGCCGGCGTCTACATCGTCGACGACGCCGGTGCGCCATGGCGGATCGGCTTCACGCTGGCGAACGACTTCTCGGATCACATCACCGAGCGCAAGAATTACATGTACATCGCGCACTCGAAACTGCGGCAATGTCCGATGGGCCCGGAACTGCGCGTCGGCGCGTTGCCACCGGACATCCGTGGTGAATCCCGGGTGCTGCGTGCTGGCGCCGCAATCTGGCGCGGTGCGTTCGAGAGCGGGGAAGCGAACATGTCCTACTCCATCGCCAATCTGGAGCACCACCATTTCAAGTATTCGGCATTCTGTCGTCCTGGGGACCTGCACGTGCACCTGTTCGGCTGCCCGGTGCTGAGTTTCGCTGAAGGCGTTCGCGCGCTTCCGGGAGACGTGTTCGAGGTCGAGGTTCCCGCGTTCGGACGGCCGCTGCGCAACACGCTGACCGCTGACACACGCGCTGAACGCCTGGTGGAAGTCGGCGTCCTCTGACGATACTGCGCGCCGAGAGTCAGAGGAGACCGACATCGACGATCGCTACCGGGTGCGCAGTCTCGAACGAGCGCTCGACGTGCTGGAGGCGCTCGCCCAGGGCGGACGCGCGGGACTGAGTGTGTCCGAATTGTCGCGCCGCGCCGCAATGTCGAAAAGCAACTCGTTTTCCATCCTGCAGACGCTCATCGCGCGTGGGTATGTCGCCGACGAGGGCGACGGCATGACGCGCAGGTATCGACTGACGCTGGCGCTGGCGCAACTCGCCGATGGAGCGCTGAGCAAGGATTCGATCACGACGATCGGCCAGAAGATCCTCGAAGCACTCACCGCGCGCACCGGGCTCACGTCGCGTCTGGCCGTGCTGGACGATGGCTACGTCGTCGCGCTGCTGCGTGTTGATGGACCAGGCCCGGTCAAGTTGTCCACGTATCTGGGGCGGCGCGAACTGCCGCATTGCTCGGGCGTCGGCAAGGCCATCCTCGCGACGATGTCAACGAAGGAGGTCGACGCCATCGTGCGCCGGATCGGCCTGCCTCGGCGCACGCCTCACACCATCACGACCGTGACGGCGCTGCGGCGCCAGCTCGCCATCGTGCGCCAGCAGGGCTATTCGTTCGATGACGAAGAAGATCACGAGGGCGTGTTTTGCGTCGGCGGCGCGTTCTTCGATCGCGACAATGCGCTGTCCGGAGCCATCAGCGTCAGCGGCCTCAAATCGGGGCGCAGCGACGCCGATCTGCATCGGATCGGAGCGATCGTGCGCACGCACGCGAACCGCATGTCGAAGGAATTGGCCGCCACTTCCGGTTCGGCTGCGTCGGCGCGCTGACCTGCCGAACCGTCGCTCCGGCCGCGAGCACTTATCGCTTCCCTGGTGGGCGCGATCGCACCTTGCCTGTCGGTCCACGCTTCGCGCGCGAAAGGTCCTCGGCGATATCCAGGAAGGCGCCGACGACGCGCGCGGAACGCCGCACCTGAAGACAAAATACGTGCGTCTCGGTCCAGGCATCGGCGTTCGAAATCCGCAGCATCCGCAGGCGCGGATCGGGAATAAAGGCTGCCTCGGCCACCGTGCCGATCCCGATGCCCTTGGCCACCGCCTCACGGATGGCTTCGCGGCTGCCGAGCTCCATGACGAGGTGCGGTTTCACGTTCTTCTTTGCAAGCGCCGCGTCGAGCGCCTTGCGCGCGGTTGAACCTTCTTCCCGCACGACCATGCGTTGACCTTCGAGCTGCTCGAGGCGGATCGTACCTCGCTTGGCGAACGGGTGGTCGCGTGCCACGAATGCGACGATGGGGTCGCGGCTGTACGGCATCGCGTACAGTCGCGGATCGGCGGCGAATTGCGCGAGTACGCCGACGTCGGTCTGGAAATCGAGCAGCTCGCGCAACACGAATTCGGAGTTGCCGAACCGGACCTGCACTTGCATGGCCGGGTGTGTCCGGCTGAACTGCGCAAGCATGTCGGTGACCTGGTAAGGGCTGACCGCGCCGACGATCAACTGGCCGGAACGCAGGCCGCCCGCGTCCTTGAGCAGTTGCACCGCGTCGTTCTCGATGCTCGCGAGCTGGCCGGTGAGCGCGAACAGCCGGCGCCCTGTTTCCGTGAGTTGGACACCGCGACCAAGACGGTGGAACAGCTCGACGCCGTATTTTTCCTCGAGCAGGCGGATCTGTGTCGTCAGTGTCGGCTGGCTTACATGCAGCTGCCGCGCGGCGGCACTGATCCCGCCAGCCTGGGCAATGGCAACGAACGATCGCAGTTGGGTTAGACGCATAGGTTTGACGTATGGGTGGAGAAAAATTATTGAATTGGAGTTATGGTAACAGGCCGACGATAATCTTCCGCCATTCGATTCCGCCCCGACACCATCTCGGGGCTCCGATGGCGACGACCAGCTTCCCGAGGTGACAGGGCCATGAACATGAGCATCCTTCGAGGTTTCGCGGCGGTTGCCGCGATTGCATCTGCGACGCTGGCGTTCGGCCAGCAGGCCGCTCCCGCCGCGACGGCCAAGCCCGAGGCGGCCCCAGCCAAGCCGCGCCAGCTCACCATCGCGAACAAGTCGTGGACAGGCGACTTCGACAAAATGCTCGAGCGCCGCGTCATCCGCGTGTTCGCGCCGTACAGCCGGTCACTCTATTTCAGCGACAAGGGGCGCGAGCGCGGTCTTTCCGCCGAACTCATCCGCGACTTCGAGCACTACCTCAACGTCAAGTATGCGAAGCAACTGGGCAAGCGGCCGCTCACCGTCTACATCGGCCCGGCCACGCGCGACCGGCTGCTGCCGGATGTAGCCGAGGGCTTCGCTGACATCGCCATCGGCAATATCACCGTCACCGACGAACGACTCAAGCTCGTCGATTTCGTTGCGCGCGACGAAGGCAAACGAGCCATCAGCGAAGTCGTCGTTACCGGTCCCACTTCGCCCACGATTGCCACGCTCGACGACCTCGCCGGCAAGAAGGTCCATGTCCGCAAGGCCTCGAGCTATTTTGAGAGCCTGAGCCTTCTCAACGCGCGCTTCAAGAAGGACGGCAAGCCGGAAATGACACTCGTCCTTGTCCCCGAGTCGCTCGAGGACGAAGACATGATGGAGATGCTCAACACCGGCCTGTTCGAGGTGATGGTGATCGACGACTGGAAGGCGAAGATGTGGGCGCAGGTGTTGCCGAAGCTCAAGGTTCGCACCGACCTCGTGCTGCGTGCGGACGCCAAGACCGGTTGGGCGATTCGCAAGAACAGTCCCAAGCTCGCCGCCGAGATCGACGACTTCTATACCAACTGGGCACTGAAGCAGGGCGTGGTGGCCTACCGCATGAGCCAGTACATGAAACGGATCAAGGAATTGAAGGATCCGACGACGAGCGCTGACTGGAAGCGGTTCCAGGAGACGATCGCGATCTTCGAGAAATACGGACCGAAATATGGCTTCGATCCACTGATGCTTGCCGCGCAGGGTTACCAGGAATCCGGACTCAACCAGAATGCGAAAAGTCAGGTCGGCGCGATCGGCGTGATGCAGATCATGCCGGTGACCGGTGCCGAGCTGAAGGTGGGCGACATCAATATCACCGAGAACAATATCCACGGCGGCGCCAAGTACATGGATCAGCTGATGACCAAGTACTTTCCCGATGCGCACTTCAGCGAGGGCAATCGCCCGTTGTTCGCGTTCGCCAGCTACAACTGTGGCCCTGGCAACGTTTCCAAGTCGCGCAAGGAGGCCGCCAAGCGCGGTCTCGATCCCGACAAATGGTTCAACAACGTCGAGGTCGTGGTCGCCGAAAAGATCGGCACGGAGACGACGACGTACGTGCGCAACATCTACAAATTCTACGTGGCATACCGGCTGACGCTGGATGCGCAGGACACTGCGCGCAAGGCGCGTGAGCAGATGGCCACACCCGTCGCTGCACCTGCGCGTTGAACTTCCGCCGCGCGCAAGTCTATGAGGCGCCAATGCAAGGAATACTGAAGTCGTTGGTCCGCGGTCTGGCGTTGACAGCGCTGGCATTGCTTTCCTCCAGCGCGTTCGCCCAGGCGTATCCCACCAAACCGATCCGCCTGGTCGTGCCTTCGGCGGCAGGCGGTTCGACCGATACGATCGCGCGCATCGTCGGCAACGCGTTGGCGGTCAATCTGGGCGTCCCGGTGGTCATCGACAACAAGCCTGGCGCCGGCGGCAACATTGCGTCCGGGATCGTCGCGACCGCCGCGCCCGATGGCTATACGCTGCTGGTTCCGTACGGCGGCTTTGCCATCAATCCATCGTTGTACAAATCATTGCCGTTCGATTCCGTCAAGGATTTCGCGCCGGTCATTCAACTGTGCACGGTCACCGGCATTCTTGTGGTCAATCCGTCGTTGCCGGTCCATTCAGTGAAAGAGTTGATCGCCCTGGCGAAGGCGAAGCCGGGCCAGCTCAACTATGCCTCTGCAGGAAGTGGCACCGTGACGCATCTTGCCGGCGAGCTGTTCAAAACGATGGCGGGCGTCGACATCGTGCACGTCCCCTATCGAGGCAGCAGCCTCGCGCTCACCGACCTTCTCGGCGGCCAGGTGCAGCTGATGTTTGCCAACATTCCCGGCACGATCCAGCACGTGGAGACCGGCAAGTTGCGGGTGCTGGCGGTCAACAGCGCGACGCGCTCGCCATTGCTGCCCAACGTTCCGACGGTGGCCGAATCCGGTCTCGCTGGTTACGAGGCCAGTACGTGGTTCGGTGTATTGGCTCCCGCGGGCACCCAGAAGGAAATCATTGCCAAACTCAATGCCGAGATTTCGCGAGTGCTGAGCACTGCAGAAGTCCAGGCAACGTTCAAGGCGGAAGGTGCAAGCGCCGTCGGCGGATCACCCGAGCAGTTCGGGTCGTTCATCCGTGCCGAAATCGAAAAATGGGGCAAGGTCGTGCGCGCGTCGGGTGCGCGGGCAGATTGATGGATGTGGCTGCGGACCGTGCGGCGGCCGGTGAGTCACCACGCCTCGGCAAACGCGTCTTTACCTTCGCAGTCGTCGCCGATACTCATGTGAATCAGGAGGAGGGCAAAGCATCTTCTGATTTTGCCGTGAATCGACTGTCCAACGCGAGAAATCGCTACGTCATTCACGAGATCAACCGCGCGGCGCCCGCGTTCGTACTGCATCTTGGCGACATCGTCCATCCGACGCCGATCCATCCAGGCTACGCCACGGCGGCGGCTTCGTTCCATGCGCTCGCCAAAGAACTTCGATGTCCGCTGTATCTGACGCCGGGCAATCATGATGTCGGCGACAAGCCCGGCGACTGGCTGCCGGTGCCGTCGGTCAACGACGACTTCCTGGCGATGTATCAACGCCATTTCGGCAGGCATTTTTATTCCTTCGACTCGAACGACTGCCATTTCGTTGTCATCAACGCGCAGATCATCAACTCCGGCCTGCAATGCGAGCACGATCAGCGCCGTTGGCTCGAAGAGGACCTCGCGGCTCATTCCTCGCAACGCAACTTCATGTGCACCCACTATCCGCCTTACCTTTACGACAGTGCGGAGGAGGGCCACTACGACAACATCGACGAACCTGGTCGCTCCTGGCTGCTCGGGTTGCTCGCCCGGCACAAGATCGAGGCGGTGTTCGCCGGCCATGTGCACAATTTCTGGTATCACCTCCACGCCGAGACCGAGATCTACCTCCTGCCGTCCACGGCATTCGTAAGACTCGATTACAGCGAATTGTTCCGGATCGGGCCGGCGCCGGAGCGCGGCAGGAACGATGCGCCGAAGCTGGGCTTCTTTGTGGTCGACGTCCATGAGCGTGGCCACGTCGCGCACGCGATCCGTACGTTCGGCGCTGAACTTGCGCCTGGCGCCACGCTCGATCGTTCGGCGGAGCGCGTGGCACCCATTCACACCAAAACCATCGCCCGGGCGCCGGTGGGCATCGATCTGCGTTACCCGTGGGCCGAAAAAATCGAAGTGGCCGCGAGCGGAGCGCTGGACGAATTCAGCCGCAAGGCAGCGCGCAATGACTATCCCCTGATGTCGCTGTGGGAGATGGGCATCCGGCGATTGAGAGTCCCGGTTGGAGATCTTGCGCATCCGGACACGCGGGAACGCATGCGCGTGCTGAAGCGGATCGGGCACGAATTCACGGTCTATACCCACGGTATTCCAAGCGGGCCGCTGTGGACAGTTTTTCTGGCGAACCTGCATCTGGTCGACGCCTGGGAAATCATCGCGGCGCGGCACAGGCTGGATCAGCTCGTGGCGCCGATATTGTCGGTGAAGTCGGCAGCCTCGATCGAGGTGTATTTGTCCAGGCTGCAACGGCACGACGACACGAACCATCACCGTGATCGCGCGCGCCACGTCATTCAGCACGGTTTTTCGCTCGATGAGGGCGAGGAGATCCGAACACTGTTCGAGCGCGAGCAAGCGCGCGCGGCGTTCGACGGCGTGCGATTCACTGTGGGCCGCGACCGATCGCCTTGGGACGATATCCGGGAAATCGCCGAACTTGCGCGCGCAATTGGCATCAGTGGTCACGCCTATGTTCGGCTTGCCGCCGACAGTCCTTCAGTTGCTACCGAAGATGATCTCGCGAATGCAAATCGGGTGGCCGAGACAGTGCTTGCGGCGTTTGGTCAGTCCAATGTTGGCGTCTTGCTCGACACGTTCAATGACGTCGATCGGGGATATTTTCCTCGCACCGGGCTGGTCGACCGAAGGTACAACCCCAGGATGGCGGGCAAGGTGTGTCGCAACCTGCATGGGGCATTCAGCGCATTGCCACCGAGTGTTTCCGGCGGCCGTGTTTTCTCGGCATCTGGCGCGCGGGCGCTCGCTCTTGAATGCAGGCGCGAGCATTGGTTCGCGATCCTGCCGGAACGTGCGGTGACGATCGACTCACTGCCGATGTCACGGAAATTGGATGCGGTCACCGGCAGTGGAAAATGCATCGATCTCGTCAGTGGAGCAATCAACCAGGTTGGTTGGACGGTGGGAGGATGTGGTGGAGAACCTGCTGCGCGATTCGACCATCCCGTGGCATGCTGCACGCCAGTACTGTTTTGCATTACCGAATAAGTGCCGTTAACAAGGAATTGTCCATGAAGCTCGAAACAGGAAATTGCGGCGCCAGTGGCCACCGCATCGGATCGTGTGCGTTGATCTCGCAACGATTCGTCACGCTCGCTGCGCTTGCACTGCTGCTCGCGGGCTGCGCCACAGCCACAAGGCCGATCAACCCAAAACTGGAGGTTGCTGATCGGAGACACGGGTATCGGACGGAGGGCCACGCCATCCAGGGTGTCGCGAGCGACACGATGGTCGTGCTGGCATTCTCCGGTGGCGGCACACGAGCGGCTGCGTTTTCGTATGGCGTGCTCGAGGAACTTCGTCGCACCGAAGTCGTCATCAACGGGAAAAAAACTCGTCTGCTGGACGAGGTGGACGTCATCACCGGCGTTTCGGGAGGCAGTTTCACGGCCCTTGCCTACGCGCTCTACGGCGAGAAGTTGTTCGACAGCTACGAGAAGCGGTTTCTCAAGCGAGACGTTCAGGGCGAGTTGGTCAGTCGCTTTCTGTCGCCGAAAAACTGGCCGGCCCTGACGTCGGAAGGTTGGGGCCGCTCGGAATTGGCGGCGGCCCTATACGACGAGATCCTGTTCGAGGGTGCAACCTTCGGCGATCTCGTCGGCAAACCTGGCCCTATATCGATTGCCAGCGCCACCGATATATCCACCGGCTCGCGCCTGGCGTTTACCCAAGGCGACTTCGACCTGATTTGTTCGGACCTGTCCAAGTTCCCGTTGTCGCGGGCGGCGGCTGCGTCGTCGGCGGTGCCGCTCGTGCTGTCTCCGGTGACCATCAATAACTACGGTGGAACATGCGCCTACAGGGAACCGTCATGGGTACGTGCCATCATCGATCCGGAGAGTCGGTCCCGACCTGCCGGCCGCGCACTCCAGCGTTACAAGGAAATGCAATCGTTCCAGGCTTCCGTAGACCGCCCCTATCTGCACCTGGTGGATGGCGGCGTGTCGGATAACCTGGGCATGCGCTCCGTGCTCGAAGGGCTCGAACAGATCGAAGTCAGCCGCTCCATCGGCCGGCAATCGCGCGTCGACGTTCTCCGCCGCATTGTGGTGATCGTCGTCAACTCGCTGTCGGTACCCAAGACGAACTGGGACAAGAGCGAGCGCCCGCCGAACGACTTGTTCATCCTGCTCAAGGCCACCGGTGTGCCGATCGATCGCTACTCGTACGAATCGGTCGAACTGCTCAAGGATCTGATTTCGCGCTGGCAGACACTGCGCATGGTGAAGGAATCGACGGCATTCGCCGGGGGCGGCAACCCGTCACTGAGCCGCGCGACCGATGTTCCGGAGATGGACCTCTATGCCATCGATGTGAGCTTCGAGGCGAATCCCGATCCTGCCGAGCGTGACTACCTCAACCTGACGCCGACGAGTTTTGTGCTGACCGACGAGCAGGTCGATCGGCTGCGAGCTGCAGCCGGTGCGGCCATGCGCGACTCGTCCGAATACAAGCGTTTGTTGCGCGACCTCGGGACCCCGACTCCGGCCAAAAAAATGTTCCCGACGGCAAGCCAGCGATAAGTCCCGATACCGCGTGATTTCCGGCGCCAGCATACAATTGCAAATGCCGCTCGAACGCGCCGCACGGGAGATACTCTGAATGCCTCGCATCGTCACTGTCGGCGCCGCCCAACTCGGCCCGATCGCGCGCACCGAGACCCGCGCCCAGGCGGTGGCGCGCCTGATCGTGCTGATGCGGCAGGCCGCGTCCCATGGCTGCGACCTCGTGGTCTTTCCGGAATGCGCGCTCACGGCCTTTTTCCCGCACTGGTACTACGACCGGCAGGACGACATCGATGCGTATTTCGAGCGCGAGATGCCCAACGCCGCGACGCAACCGCTGTTCGACTGCGCGCGTGAACTCGGTATCGGCTTCTACCTCGGTTTTGCGGAGCTGACGATCGAACTTGGCGTCACGCATCGATTCAACACCTCGATCCTTGTCGACAAGACCGGCAGGATCCTCGGCAAGTATCGGAAGGTACATTTGCCCGGTCACACCGAGCACGAACCGTGGCGTCCGTTCCAGAACCTGGAGAAGCGCTACTTCGAGGTCGGCAATCTGGGCTTCCCGGTGTTCCGCGCATTCGGCGGCATCGTCGGCATGGCGATCTGCAACGACCGCCGCTGGCCCGAGACCTATCGCGTGATGGGGCTGCAAGGCGTCGAGATGGTGCTGCTGGGCTACAACACGCCGGTGCACAATCCGCCATCGCCCGAGCATGACCATCTCGCGCACTTTCACAACGAGCTCGTGATGCAGGCAGGCGCCTATCAGAATGGTTGCTGGGTCGTGGGCGTGGCCAAGGCCGGGAACGAAGACGGCGTGCGCCAGATCGGCAACTCGATCATCGTGGCGCCTTCAGGGGAAATCGTCGCTGCCTGCACGACGGAAGGCGACGAACTCGCGATCGCCCGCTGCGATCTCGACCTCACGTTGTCGTACAAGAACACGACCTTCAATTTCGCCATGCACCGCCAGCCGCAAGCGTATGGATTGATCGTCGAGCGCACGGGAGCAATACCACCGCCGCTGTAGTGACGTGCGCCATCGGCTGCACTAGGGTGCGGGCGCCAATTTGGTGGCAGGTGTTGGCGTCTTGACGACTCGATCACCCAAGTCTTTCAGATACCGCTGGAAATCCGGCGATTCGAGCACAATCGTGCCGGCTGCCGCACGCAGCCGGTCGACCGCTTCGGGTGGCAGCACGAACGACGTTGGCTGCTCGTTGAGATACGCGCGTTCCGTCGCGTCCTTGAGTTCGGCGAACGATACGTTGATGACATAAACCTCGAGGTTCGGGACCCGCTCCACTTCGGCCAGCACCGGGTCGCGCTTATCCTTTTCGGGGATCACGCCCGCATCTCGAATGGCGCGCAGCATCTTCCAGCGCGCCGCGGTGTCGCGCAGAAGCTCGACCGCTTCGTACGAGTAGTGGTCGATCGGCACGCCGGTTGCCTGCAACAATACTTCCACCGTGCCCGGATTGCTCCGTTTTTTATCCCAATCGAGCGGAGGGGTGGAGAGCGAGTTGACGATGAACACGGCGAGCCTCTTCGCACGATCGAGCGGCGTGGGCAAGCCCTCCAGGTGCAACGCCTCGAGCTCCTCGAGAATGGCGAGAATTTCGCGCATGGCGAGATTGTCCGCGACGCCGCCATCGACGAGATGAAGATAGGGGCGCTGCTTGCCATCTTCGTAATACCGGAGCTCCTTCATGTCCTGCATGGCACGGGCAGCCGGGCGCGTCACGGCAGCCGATTTGTTGATGCGAGCGAGGAACGGCGGCTCCTTGTAATCGCACGTTCCGGCGTAGTTGTCGATCGTCACCGGCGACAGCACCACCGGCACGCCGGACGATGCCGCCGCCGCGCGCGATAGGTGAACACCGTTCAGATCCGAGCACAGGATGTCGAACATCTTCTGGGTGAAGTAGAACCTTGAACCGGAGTTCAAATCGGTCGCCGACGCAACGATCATCGGTCCCGAGCCGCGCTGCAGATCGGCGAACGTTGCGCCGTTGAACAGGATTTCGTCATAAAGATCCGCGGCGAGCTCGGAACGGCCGTAGTACGGCGAACCGAGCCGCCCCCAATAAGCCGGATTCAAGGCGCGGCCGATCAGCTCGCCCTGAACATCGCGCTTGAGAAAGCGCTGCTCGTAGTCGCTGAACAGCCGGTCGCCGTACAGGCCGTAGGACAGCGCCGTGAAACTGCCGCCGGAAACCCCGGTGATGACATCGACCGAATCGAGCAGCCGTTCGCGTCGGCCATTTCTATCGATGACCTCGGTGTCTCTCAGTGCTTCGAGGACCCCGTACGAGAACGCGGCGGCGCGCGTTCCGCCGCCCGAAAACGCCAGAACAATGATGTCCTCCTTGTTGCGCGCATACTTCTCCCGCGTCTCAAAACGGTATCCTGCGTTCGGATCCGCATGCGTGATCGGTGGATTGATCGGTGCGGTTGCGCATCCAGCAAGCAGGGCCGCGACGATAGCCCAGAGTAACGTGAGCAGGCTCCTCATGGATTTGCTGCCGGCAGCGCGATTCAACTCTTCGCGTTCTTTTTATTGCCTGGCCGCGCATCGAGAACGAGTTTGTCCGGACTCAAGCCCTCGCGTTTCTTCAGATCCTTTAGCAATCCCGCGTCGGACAGGTCGAGCTTGTGCGACATTTCCCAATCGTGCATAGCGGTCTTCTCTAGACGTCTAACCGATTCATGATCGTCGGTCTCGATCGCGAGTTCGCGGCGCGCATCGAAGCTTCCGGGCGCCAGATTGATCGAACCCACGATCGCGCGCTTGCCATCGGCCAGCAGCATCTTGGCGTGCAGCTTCAGATGCCTCAGCGTGTGCACCTTCGCACCGACGTCCTGCATGATCCGCAAACCGCCTACACCTTCAATCAGCTTGTCCGCCTTCAGCGTATGTGGAGGCCGGGCCAGGATGTGCACCTTGACGCCGCGCTTTACGGCCCGGACCAGTCGCTCGATGATCACCTGGTCCTGGTACCGCTCGTTTTGCACCCAGAGCGTGTGCTTTGCCTTGTCGATAAACGCTGCGACCCGCTGTCGACCGTTGTTGGGACACCAGATGAGCAGCGATTCGGGGTGAGGCGTAAATTCGCCATGCTCCCAATCGGCATCGAAACAGCTCACCATCTCGGCGACCTCGTGCGCGTCGGTCGTAACTATTGCGTAGTCGCGCGTTTCGGTCAGGTCCTTGGGCTCCCAATTCAACGACTCGACCAAGCCAATCTTGTTGTCGACCACCATCGATTTCTGATGCGTCAGGTCAAAGGCGGGGTTGCTGTCGCGGACATCGATCTCTGCGGCGATGAGCGCCTTGCGGGCTTCCGCGTTCTCGGTCTCGCCGCTGCGGCGCGCAGGATTGAGCATGACTCTGACCTCCACCCCACGGCGTTTCGCGGCGATCACCGCGTCGAGCAGCGTCGGTTCCGTGAACAGGAACATCCGGACGTTCAACGCGTGCTTGGCCGCGTTGATCGCGTCGAGGATAGGTTTGGCCGTGTCATCCGGGAGGACAATTAGCGTGTGTGACATTGTGAGGACTCCCTGGGCAATGGTTCGGATTCGCGAGCGGCTGCAGCATTTCGCGGCGATCACGCCGCAGCGGTCGCGTGGGTAGGCGGTGTTTCGTACTGAATGCGATGCAACTCAGCGTACACCCCGCCACGGGCGATGAGTTCGTCATTGGTTCCTTGCTCCGCCACAACGCCGTCCTTCAGCACGATGATCTTGTCGGCGTCACGGACGGTGCTCAAGCGATGGGCGATCATGATGACCGTGCGGCCCTTCATCAGCCGCTCCAGGCCCTCGATCACCAGGCGTTCAGACTCCGTGTCGAGCGCTGCAGTCGGCTCGTCGAGGATCATGATCGGACTGTTGCGAATCACGGCCCGGGCGATCCCGATGCGTTGCCGCTGACCGCCCGAAAGCGTGTCGCCGCGTTCGCCCACCACCGAGTCGTAGCCGTGCGGCATGCGGCCGATGAATTCGTCGGCATTGGCGAGTTTGGCGGCGGCGATGACTTCTTCTTCGCTCGCACCGGGGCGACCGTACGCAATGTTCTCGCGGATCGTCCCGCGGAATAGCACCGTTTCCTGCAGCACAAAACCAACTTGCGCGCGCAGCGCCCCCAACTTGTAGCTGTTGACGTCGACGCCGTCGATCAGGACCCGCCCGGCCGTCGGGTCGTAGAAGCGTGGAATCAGGCTCAGCACCGTCGACTTGCCTGATCCGGTCGGGCCGACCACCCCTACGACCTGACCGGGCTCGATCTTGAAGGAGACATCGCGCAACACCGGGGCGTCATCGCCGTAGCCGAACGCGACATGCTCGAGGGTGATTGCACCCTTGACCCGGCCGGGGTCGGTTGCGTCGACGCGCTCGGGAATGATGTCGTCGGCAGAAAGTATCTTCTGGATGCGCTCCAGTGCGACCGTCGTCTGGGCGATCGCACTGGTCATGCTGGCGAGGTCCTTCACCGGCTTGAAGAACTTCGTCAGGTAAGCCAGGTACACCGTGAGCGCTCCTGCGGTCATCGTCCCGGCAACGATCAGCGACGTTCCCCTCCACAGCACGATCGCGGCGCAGAGCGCGACCACGATGCTGACCACGGGCGACAGCAACGACTTCACCTGTCGCGCCTTGAGGGCGGCCTCGACCGTGGCATGGCTCGCCGCTTCCATATGCGCTACCTCCAGATCCTGACGCCCGAATGCCTTGACTGCTCGCACCGACCCCAGGCCTTCCTGAACCACCGCAACCACCTCGCTTTGCTTGACCCGCACGACTCGCGTTACTTCCTTGACCGCCTTCTTGAAGCGCATGACGAACAACAGCAGGAATGGCGTGACGCCGATGGCAATCAGCGTGAAGTCCCAGTCGAGCCAGAACATCAGGCCGAGCATGAAGACGATAGTCATCAGGTCGACCACGATGCCGAGTGTCGACGACGAGGCGAAGGCCTGCACCGTCGACACATCGCTGGTGATGGTGGACATCAGCGTCCCGGTCTTCGCGCTGTCGTAGAAGTGCAGCGACAGGCGGTGCAGGTGCTCGTAAATGCGGATGCGCAGGTCGTTGGCCACCCACTGCCCGATGCTGGTGGTGTAGTAATTGTCGATGTAGGTCGCGATCGCCGCGATAATGGCAATCAACAGCGTCGAGAGTCCCGCGAACACCGCGACCCCGAGCGCGTGCCGTCCGATGCCGTAGTTATGCGCCCAAGCGAGCCAGTCCGGCAGGTGGTGATTTCCGAGTGCGTCGTCGAGGACGAGCTTGAGCGGCCACGGCGCCGCCAGGCTCATCGCGATCTCCACCAACATCGCAACGAACACGATCACCAGCCACCGACGGTACGGTCGAATGAGTTCGAGTACGAGGCGTGTCATCTGCCTGTCCTGAGGCGGTACGTCATGCGATGCCGTGGCGGAGGAAACCGGCGTAACTCCGCTGGCGGGCGAATTGGGCACAGCGGCAAGCGGAAATAGCGAGGAAAGAAGGAGACGCTTCATAGTGACACTCCGTTCATTTTCGCGGGACGAATTAGGGCCTGTTCACACTATGTTCGCATGTGCGAACGGGTGACATGGGGCGCCAATCAAGGCGCTTGACGAAGCGCAGACCGGGTGTCTGCGCGAGGAATGCAACGCAGAGTGGCGCCCCAGGGCGCCCGTTCCCTTCGGGTTGCTGCAGAAAAGGCCATGCGCTTTGTTGCAAAGCCTCGCCGGGCAGTGAGCCCGCCTTCGACTTCGCGCCTCGCGCATGGCCTTTTCTGCGGTGCAACGCACTTGTGTACATAGTGTGAACAGGCCCTAGTCTATCCTTTGCTGACAAAAGCAGCCGCGTCATGTTGCACGGCGTTACCGCGAGTCGCCCTTTCTAGATCAGCTACGCTCAGGGAAAGACTCATTTGGGAAATATGAACTGGATCGGTACGAAATCCTGGGTTAGGGCCAGCTACGCGCTCGAACTTCAAGGCGCCGGCGCGACCTTGAAGAACACGCCGTTCGCTCCGTAAGACGGTTGGAACCATGTGTCGCCGCTCAAGTAGTACGTCGCGCCGTTCTTGTCGATGGTCATCGAACCTGCTGGCAGACTCGCATAGTTCACGCCTGTCAACGAACGAGCTTCGTTGATCCGTCCAAAAAGCCTCTCGGCGGTATCACGGGATCATCCCGCATTTGAACATCTTGTTCGCGATAGGCGCCGCAACCTGGTTGATGAACGCCGTGCGCATCTGCGGGTCGTTTTGCAGAAGTCCGATGATGCGCTGCTCTTCCGGCGACTTCGGCTCGCCCCTCTTTTGCCACAGCTGCTCGCAAGACGAGCTCTGGTACTTCTGGACGACTTTACCGGCGACCATATCCAGGATCGGATACTGCGCGTAAGCGAATCCCGCTGCAAGAATCGCGGCTGCGGGGATCAACCACACTCGTTTGGACATTTCAAACTCCCATGAACATGCGTTAGCGTCCGGTTCGCTTGCGCGGGGCACTGCCGTCGTCCACGGACGCGCTGGACGCGAGCATTACTGTGTTCCTCGGTGCGACGCCCGCACTTCGGCCTGATCCAACGTGCACACGGCGTCGGATAAGACCGGCGGCAGGGTCTGTTCCTCTAAGTGTTCGCCTCCTTTTCGCTCGTTGACTGCCGAATCAGAAGCGCCGTCAGGATCACGTGCACGACAACGGCCGGCCACAGCAGGGCACCGGTCGCACCGCCCGCGAAGCCGAGATAGGCGAGATACAGCATGACGACCGCGACGTAGGTCAACATGCCGACCCGCGGCGGGCCCGGCCAACAGGCGATGCACAACGCGACCACGGCGATGCCCGCCACGCGCGCTAACGATATGGCGGCGCCGGTCAGTTCCTCACCGAGCAACAGCCGCCCAACAAGCGATGGAACAATCAGCAAAGCCACGCCCATCGCGGCTTCGGCGGCAGCAGCAAGAACAAGCGCCCATTTCATCGCGCCCATATCCGCTCCTCTAATCACGCGCGTCGGCGACGGTCTTTTGCATCTGCGCGCGTTCCGCTGCCGTCACCTGCTCCTCCGCGAGGTCGAAGGTGAGCTTGTTGATCGTGCCCGTAAACTTGAACGGAACATCGTAGCGATACTCCACCATCGCGACGCCGGTGCGCGTGTCGCTGCCGATGTCGAAGGTTTCATCCTCCGGAAACGTGATCGGGGTGCTGTGTTCCATGGAATTCCTGGCCACTTCCTTGCCGTCCACCGAGAGAACGCCTCTCCCGCCCTTGCCCAGCCCTGGACTGTCGGGCTTGTAGTCGAAGACGATGGTGTGCTTGCCGGCGCCCAACTCGGGACCGGCCCACACGGTGCGTTTGAGGTTGAGCAGGTTATAGAGAAACACGGGCTTGCTCCGACGAACGCCCGCCACACCCTTGCTGAGGAAGAGTGCATAGCCGCCGAAGCGCCCGCCGTCGGTGACGATCATGCCTTCCGCGCCACCTTTGGGGATCGTGACCTCGGCAGTAATCGTGTACGCCTTGTTCAGGATGCTCGGTGCTCCGCTGTTGGGCACGCCGGTCAGCACGCCCGAGTAGGTGAAGACCCTTCTTCCGCCGGTGAGGTTTGGTTTCGGCGCGTTCCACCGTGTCAGCGACGTGTTGTCGAGCGGCAGCACGTCATGCTTCGACGCCTCGGTGTAGAACAGGTCCTGCATCTGCTTCAGCTTGTCCGGCATCGTGGCCGCCAGATCGTTGGACTCGGTCGGGTCCCCCACTTGCAGATCGCCGACGTTGTATAGCTCCCACTGGTACCCGGTGATCACGTCCGGCGCCGGCTTGGTGCTCAGTTCCCACGGGAGCGTCGCCGGGCTCGTCGCCGCGATCCAGCCGTCGTTGTAGATCGCACGGTTGCCGAGCATCTCGAAATATTGCGTGGTGTGCCGGCTGGGCGCGTTGCCGTTCGCCTTGTCCCAGGTGTAGGCGATGCTCACGCCGTCCATGGGACGCTGCCTGATGCCGTCGACCATGTCCGGCAACGGGATGCGGGTCGCTTCAAGGATCGTCGGAGCGATGTCGATGAGGTGGCTAAACTGGCGGCGGATGCCACCTTCGTCGTTGATGTGGCCGGGCCACGATATGGCCATGCCCTGCGCGGTGCCGCCGTAATGCGACGCCACCTGCTTCGTCCACTTGAACGGCGTGTCCATCGCCCAGGCCCAGGGTGCGGCGAAGTGCGGGAACGTCTTGTCGGACCCCCAGAACGGGTACCAGAGCATCTGGGCATCGACTGGCACGGGAACGCCGTTGAAGGTGGTGAATTCGTTCGGCGTGCCGTTGAGCATCCCTTCGGGGCTCGCACCGTTGTCGCCGGCGATGTAGATGATCAGGGTATTGTCGAGTTGACCCATGTCCTCGACCGCCTGGATGACCCGGCCGATTTCATGGTCCGTGTAGGCAAGGTAGGCCCCAAAGACATCGGCTTGTTTGATGAACAGCCTCTTCTCGATAAACCCAAGCGAATCCCACTGCGGCAGTTCCTTCGGCCAGGGAGTCAGTTGGGCGTTCTCGGGCATGATGCCCAGCCGCTTCTGGTTGGCGAAGATGGTTTCGCGAATCTTGTTCCAGCCCTGGTCGAACAGGTGCATGTCGCCGATCTTCTTGATCCACTCCGGCGTCGGATGATGCGGCGAGTGTGTGCCGCCAGGCACGTAATAGACGAGGAACGGCTTTTCGGGCGCGATCTCCTTCAACTGTTTCATGTACTGGATCGCCTCGTCGGCCATGGCCGTCGTCAGGTTCCAGCCCGGCTTGCCCTCGAAGGGATAGATGGCCGTCGTATTGCGGAACAGGTTGGGCTGCCACTGGCTGGCGTCGCCGCCGACGAAGCCGTAGAAGTACTCGAAGCCCATGCCGTTCGGCCACTGGTCGAAGGGCCCGGCCTGAGTTGCCTGATAGAACGGCGTGTTGTGATTCTTGCCGAACCACGAGGTCGCGTATCCGTTGTCCCTCAGGATGGCGCCGATGGTGCCGTTCTCCTTTCGGATGATCGAGTCGTAGCCCGGAAACCCCGTCGCAATTTCGCCCACCACCCCGAAGCCGGCGACATGGTGGTTGCGCCCGGTGATCAAGGCCGCGCGCGAGGGCGAGCACAGCGACGTGGAGTGGAAGTTCGTGTAGCGCAGCCCGGCCTTCGCGATGCGATCCATGGCCGGGGTCGGAACAACGCCGCCGAACGTGCCCGGCGCGCCGAACCCGCTATCGTCGGTCATGATCAGCAGCACATTGGGCGCGCCTTTCGGCGGCACGACGCGTGGTGGCCACCAGGCTTTCGACTCCGAGGCTTTTTGCTTGATCACTCCGTCGAACTTGGGATCGGGCGGCGGAAGCTGCTTGCCGTCGAGGGTCGTCGTGGCGCTCGGCGAGCCCAGCACTCCGGTAACCTGCTGAGCCGAGGCCGACCCGAGGCACAAGGCAACCGCGACGACTGAGGGCATTAGCTTGAACAGATGGCGCGCATTCATCGTGTCTCTCCCAAAATGTATATTCTGGCGGCGTGGTCGTCGAAGCGAACGATTCAGTTCAGATCGGGATCCTTGAAGAATTTCGTGCCGCCGACGGTGAGCGTTGCCGACAGACCAGTTTGCGTCAGCTGGTAGAGGTACACGCCGGGTGACACTGCGGCCGCGCCGCTGAACATGCTTCCCTGGCCACCCGCCATGGCAGACAAGTTGACCTGAGCACCGAACTCCCAACCCTGGTTGATGAAGTTCCGCAGCGCAGCTTCGTTGGTGAAGACGAAGATCAGACGATTCTGGTTCAATCCGAACCCCAGACCGCCTTGCACCTGGACCATCTTCATGAAGGTCTGCCGACTGGTACGTTTGTTGACGACCATTCCCTTGCCCGTAGTCCCGCCGGCGAAGAACAGCTTCACGCCGAAGGTGCTGAATACGGCATAGCCAGCCGCGCTCTCAACGACCCGGCGAGCGCCTGGCGCGATCTCGTACAATGAGGCGAGCGCGTCCTGCGCCATCTCCCGAACCTGCTCCCTGCCCTGAATGATCTTGCCTTCGTTCGGCACACCTCCGGGGAGCGCCTCCTGAACTTCCTTTAATGGATCCCAGGAAAAGATCTGCGCGCCGAGCTGCGGCGAAGCGAGACAAACCGCGAATGTGAGCATTGCCAGGCGTCTCTTCATGTCATGTTCCTCACTCTCTTCGTTGGGTCGTTTTGCGGCAAGCACTGATCGCCGCGAGCACCTTCGTCGTTGACGGGTTCCGTCATTGCACTCTCGTCACCGGTGGCAGCTTGTAGGTGCCATCCAGCATCTGTTTCTTCGGCAGGTAGATGCGGGTCGTCAGATTGAACATTCCCGAGGGCGGCGTCGGCAGCCAGTTCGACTCCTTGTCCGGTCCCGGCGACTTGACCTGAAGGTAGATGTCGAGCGATCCGTCCGCGTTGTACTTCAACGGCATCGACGAGAGGATCCCGTAGCGATTCAGCGCGTTGCGGACGTAGAAATTCTCGCGATATTGCGAGATCGACCAGACGTCTGTTACAGACGGTGGAAGCTGGCCCTTCGGAAAGTGGATCGAGTAGTTGTACGCCGCATCGAGCGCACGGCCATCGCCATCGACGAAGGCGCAGGGATAGACGGCGTCATCAGAGGTGAGCGCACCGAGCCCCGCGTAGGCAACGAACGCGCGGGTGTTGTAGTCCGTACCGTAACGACCGAGGTTTGCGATGTTCAGCCAGCCGTTCACCGTGGGCATGCCGTAGGGGCCTTCCGCAAGCAGTTTCCAGATGTTCCACGGCGCCTCGTTGATGCCCTTGCGGATTTCCGGATCGAGCTTGCCGGGATCGAAATCCTTGCCCGGTTCGATGCCGAGCAACTTGAGTTTCCTCAGCGTCCAGGCATCGGCCGGATAGGGCGGGTTGTCCTTCAGCAGCTTCGCGAGCCGCCGGAAGAACATCTCCCCGGTCATGATCCGCACCTGGTCGAACGGCGTTGCGGTCAGGTCGACACTGGGGTCGACGGGCATGCTCGCCGGCGGTGTGTAGGGCTTGCCCCACGCGCTCAGTGGCGTGATCTTCAGTTGGTCCTGCAGCGCATTGATCGCCGGGAAATCGGCCGGGCTCGCCGCCGAGATCTGGACGAGAACCCACGCGTAGCGCGTACTGGAGCGGAACGTGGCTTTGATTCCAGGCGGCGCGGTTCCGGTCCACTTGGGTCCGGCGATCAGGAAGTCCCCCGACTTGGTTTCCGGCGTGCGTGTGCCGGCGGAAGCGAAATCGTCGGTCCACATGTTCAGCGCCTGCATCACCAGGTACCGATTGCCCGCATCGGGGACGGTGACGATCATCGGCTCCTGGTCGAGATCGACGAACCCATGCGACCAGATCGAGTTGACGCTGATCCGCACCACGTTCTTGAAGTCCGGATCGACATACGTGCGGATGCGTGCGAACTGGTTGATCGGCGCCGCGTACTCGCCCGAGGTCGGGGCGGCCGTCATTACCTCCCGAGTCACGTCCATCATGACCAGTGGATAACCGTAGACGTAAGCCTCCTGACCCAGCAAGTACCCGGCGCCCGCCCGGAAATTCCAGGCCACTGCCACCAGTACGGCAACGACTCCGAAAATGGCAAGCTTCTTCATGATCCATCAAACACCACCGATGGCGGCGCCGATCGCGGCGAGCAACGCATCGGCGTCGACAGGCTTGCGTAGATAGCCCTTGGCACCCAGTCGAACCGCCCGCGCGCGCGATTCGGGAGTGTCGTGTCCGGTAATGACGACGACCGGCACACCCACATGGCCGATGGCGAGCGCGCCTTGAACGTCGAATCCGTTCATTTCGGGCATATGCAGGTCGAGCACGACGCAGTCCGGTTCGTGGTCCTCGATCGAGCGCAGAAACTCCGCGCCGGACGCGAACGTCTCGACCTCAAAACCGGCGGAGGAAACGAGTCGCGTCAAGGCAACGCGCACGTCCGCATCGTCGTCCACAACAGCCAGCAGGGGCACGTCGCTCACCATCCTGAGCGCACGGTAACAATTGCGGACTGCCGATCCAACTGGACCTTGGTCCAGGTATCGGCGCGGACTATTAGAGGACCTTCGTGCTGCGCACTCCGGTGTTCGCCCTTGGGGCGGCCCGGCGGTCTCACGCGAAGAGTCGTTAAGTCAGGATTTCGGCGTCCAGCCAACGCCCGCGCGTTCGGCCAACTTCACCAGATCGGCTACGACACGCACACCCATCTTGCGCATCAGATTGCCGCGATGGAATTTGATCGTCTTCTCGACGGTGCCGAGCGCGGCGGCGATCTGCTTGTTCAGCTTTCCCGCGACGATCTGTTCGAGCACCTGCCGTTCGCGCTCGGTGAGCGTTGCAAGGCATTTCGCGACGCGCTCTCGTTCCACATTCTCGCGCCGTAGCGCCTGGTCCCTGGCCAAAGCGTCGTGAATCGCGGCAATCAAGTCAGCGTCGTCGACCGGCTTGGTGAGAAAGTCTGCCGCACCATGCTTCATCGCCTGGACACTCTTTGCGATGTCGCCGCGGCCAGTGAGAAAGACGATCGGCAGGGAGCTTGCCTGCTGTTCGAGCACCCGCTGCAATTCGAGACCGCTCAGACCCGGCATTGCGAGGTCAAGAACGAGGCAACCCGGGGCGCTGTGGTCGTACTGTTCGAGAAACTGGTGGGCCGACGTGAACGTGGCGACGCTCAGTCCAGCGGATTCGAGCAGGCGCTCGATCGCCCGCAACAAGTCGGGATCGTCATCGACCACGTAAACCGTTGGCTCCGGCTCTTCCATCGACGTCAGCCACTCTTCGCCGGCAATTCGCAATGCAACGTAGCGCCCCGGTCCGCATTGTTGGTCGCCCACAGGCGACCGCCATGGGCTTCGACGATCGATCGGCAGATGGCGAGGCCCAGGCCCAGGCCGTGCGATCTTGGTGGTCACGAACGGCTCGAATACCCGTTCGAGATCGGTCGGCGGTATTCCCGCGCCACGGTCGGCGACGGAGACTCTCGACGTTCCCTTGTGCAGTCGCTTGCGTTCGCACCAGCAGCCGGCGGTCCACTTTCTGGTCATCCATCGCGTCGCAACCATTGATCACGAAATTCAGCAACACCTGCTGCAGCTGGTTCCGATCGCCGCGCACCGTCGGCAGCGCTACGTCGAGGTCCGTGCTCACCACCACCTGCCGGTTCATCAAGTCACTGCGCATCAGACGCAGCGATTCCTCGACCACGTCATTGATGTCGAGTGGATGACGTTGAGCCTCTTCCTTCCTTAGCATCGCCCGTAGCCGCTGAATGACCGCTCCAGCACGATGATCGCTCTTCACGATGTCGGCGAGGATTTCCGCGAGCTTGTCGAGGCGCGGCGGGCTGTGCGCGAGAAAGCGCTGCGCCGCCTGCGCATTGCTCAGAATGGCCGTCAGCGGTTGATTCAGTTCGTGCGCGAGCGATCCAGACAACTCGCCCAGCATCGCGACTCGCGACAGGTGCGCGAGCTCGTCGCGCTGACGGGCTGCTGTTCGCTCGATGTTCCTGCGCTCCGTGATGTCGACGATCGATGCCAGTACGAACAATCCCTTCTCGGTCGGCATCGGACTGAGCGCGGCTTCCACCGGGATCTCGCTACCGTCCTTGCGGCACGCGAACAGCTCGCGTCCGACCCCCATCGCCCGCGCCTGCGCGTCTCTGGCGTAGGCGCTTCGCAGTCCGACGTGCGGCAAGCGAAAGCGTTCCGGAATCAGCATTTCGACCGGCTTCGCGATGAGCTCCTCACGCTGGTAACCGAACACGGTCTCGGCCTGCGCATTGGCAAGCGTGATCATGCCTTTGTCGTCGACCAGAAGGATCGCGCTCGGTACCGCTTCGACGACCGCACGGAAGCGCAGTTCGCTCGCCGGAGCTGCGCCGCAAGCTGTGCCGCTGCAATCACGTCCCAGCCGAGTTCGTAGCCCATCGCCAGGACGACGATGAAGACTGCCCGGCATGACGATCGTGGGCGCATGAACCAGCCCGAGCGTGATCAAGGCGGCGAAACCCGCGATGGCGACAATGCAGGCGACGAGACTGCCTCCGACCACGACCGCGCGGCGACGCGCATCGGGACCGCCGCGACGCCAGAGCGTGACGGAGGCATCGACGACGAACGCGACAAGGAGCACGTTGCCAATCTGGGGCACGATCCCCCATGGATTGGGGACACCGACCGGCCCCGAAACGACGGCGCCCCCCCACAGCATCACCTGGTCGAGCGAGGAAACCTCGCGAAAGTTGATGTTCATGCCGGTCATGAAATTCAGTCCGAGCGCAAGCAACCTGATGCCGGATACCAAGTAGGCGAGCCAGAGTCTTCCAGCGTCGAAATAGAAATGCACGAACCAGACAATCGACAACACAACCATGGCGAGCAGCACGTGAGCCCAGCGCAGCGCAGCGGCATAGTCGGCAGGGGATTGCGCACGCATCATCGCCAACTCGAAGGCGCCGAAGGCAGCGGCCGAAACCGCGAGTGCGAAAAACAGCAAGTGGGAGATACTGCGATCTCTGCTTGAACCAGACGAAAAGATGGATGACCCCGAGCGTCAGGCTGGCCGCGGACATCATGATCCAGGCGATTTGGACCCAGTTCATCTCGTCACTCACACAGAAGTTGCGGTTGCCGCGCCGGCGCGCACAGGCGCCTCGGCTGCATCCGACGCCATGTCGGATGCGGTCAATCAGCAAAGACATCTTCTCATGTGGTTGGCGGCTGCGCGATGGCCAACGTTTCGCAGGCATTGTCGCCGGCGTGTCCTGGTCGCACCATTATCGTTATCCGTCCGATCGAGGCGAAGCTCAAGCACCCTTGCCCTGCGCCAACACGAAGGGCAGCACCGCTTCGAAGACGTTGCGACTGCCATAGACATTGACCTGGATCATGCGGTCGAACATCTCGCATTTCATGTCGAAGAATTCGACGATACTGCTGATGCCGGCCATGTTGATCAGGATGTCCGGCGTAGCGAATTCGGCGGCGGCCCTGGGTGACATGGCGATTCGCCTGGCCGATCCGGTATGCAACCAGTGTGCCTGCCATGGTCCGGGGCTGCGCCCCCCGTTCCCGGGGGGGCAATGAGCCACGCAGCCGCGCCTAATAGCGGACAGTTTGATCCGTGTAGTGCAGCGTTGCGGCGATTTCCGACATTGGTGGCTTCTTGTCTTGCAATAGCTACTACGCGTTTCCCTGGCAAGTTTGAACTTGGAGTCAACGATGAAATTGCGAAACATGACTGGAATCGCAGCATTTGCCGTCGCGTTCTTCGGCGTGACTCAGGCGGGCGCACAGCAGTTGACCGGTACTCTGGGTTCGCCTAGCGCCACCACCAGCATCAGCGGTCAACAGTTGCCGCCGCCCGACCCGAAATTCGGGGGCGTGATCAAGGAAGGCGCGCTGCAGTCGAAGTCGTGGTGGGCGCCGCGCGTCGTGCCGCCGAAAGGCGCGCCGAACGTACTGCTGATCATCACCGACGACGCCGGCTTCGGCGTGCCCAGCACGTTCGGTGGCGTCATCCCGACGCCGACCATGGATCGCATCGCGCAAGAGCGGTCTGCGCTACAACCGCATGTTCTCGACCGCGCTGTGCTCACCAACGCGGGCCGCGCTGATCACCGGGCGCAATCATCATTCGGCCGGCTTCGGCGTTATCTCGGAACAGTCGACCGGCTTCCCCGGCTACAACAGCATCATCGACCGGGACAAGGTGACGATCGGCCGCATGCTGCTCGACAACGGCTACTCCACGTCGTGGTTCGGCAAGGACCACAACACGCCGGCGTTCGCTGCCAGCCAGGTCGGGCCCTTCGACCAGTGGCCGACGGGCATGGGCTTCGAATACTTCTACGGCTTCGTCGGCGGCGATGCCAACCAGTGGGAACCGAATCTGTTCCGCAACACGACGCAGATCTATCCGTTCCTGGGCAAGCCTCCCGGAACCTGGAACCTCGTCACTGCAATGGCCGACGACGCGATCGACTATATGACGCGTATCCATCAGACCGACCCGAGCAAGCCGATTTTCATCAAGTACGCGCCGGGCGCCACTCACGCGCCGCACCATCCGACCAAGGAGTGGGTGGACAAGATCAGCAAGATGAAGCTGTTCGATGAGGGCTGGAACAAGGTGCGCGAGCGCATCTTCGAGAACCAGAAGCGCCTTGGCGTCATCCCGCAGGACACCAGGCTGCCGCCGTGGCCGAAGGACGTGCTGAAGGAGTGGGACCAGCTGACACCAGACGAGAGGAAACTTTTCACGCGGCAGGTCGAGGTCTTTGCTGCGTTCGTTGCTTACAACGACCACGAAATCGGCCGCGTGATCCAGGCGTTCGAGGATCTGGGCAGGCTCGATAACACGCTGATCATCTACATCAACGGTGACAATGGCACCAGCGCCGAGGGCGGGCCGTTCGGCACGCCCAATGAAGTGGCGTTCTTCAATGGCGTCAGCGTGCCGGTCGACGTGCAAATGAAGTTCTACGACGTGTGGGGCACCGAGCAGACCTACAACCACATGTCGGCCGGCTGGTCGTGGATGTTCGACGCGCCGTTCAACTGGTTTAAGCAGAACGCGTCGCAGCTCGGCGGCGTCAACCAGAACATGGTCGTGTCGTGGCCGGCGCGCATCAAGGACAAAGGCGGATTGCGCGAGCAGTTCGTTCACGTCATCGACGTCGTGCCGACGATCCTCGAGGCCGCCGGCATTCGTGCGCCGGAGATCGTCGATGGCATCAAGCAGAAGCCGATCGAGGGCACCAGCTTCGCCTACACTTTTGATCAGAAGAACGCCAAGGCGCCGACGCGGCACAAGACTCAGTACTTCGAGATGATGGGCCAGTGGGCGCTCTACCACGACGGCTGGTTCCTGAGCACGAAGGTCAATCGCGCGCCATGGGAAGCCTTCGGCCCGGCCAACCCGGATCCGCTGAACAACCAGGTGCTCGAGCTCTACGACCTGAACACTGACTTCAGCCAGAGCGACAATGTTGCGGCGAAATACCCGCAGAAGGTCAAACAGATGAAGCAGATGTTCATCGCCGAGGCCAGGAAATACCAGGTCTTCCCGATGGACGCATCGGTCGCTGCGCGCATCGTGGCGCCGCGCCCGAACATCACCGCAGGGCGCACCGAATTCGTCTACACGCGGCCGATGACCGGGCTGCCACAAGGCGACTCGCCGATGCTGCTGAATACCTCGTACACGATCACCGCCGACATCGAGGTGCCGCAGGGCGGTGCCGAAGGGCATGATCCTGACCTCGGGTGGGCGCTTTGCCGGCTACGGTTTCTATCTGCTGAAGGGTAAGCCTGTGTTCCTGTGGAATCTGGTCGACCTCGAGCGCATCAAGTGGGAGGGCGCCGAGTCGCTGCCTCCGGGCCCGCACACGGTCGAGTTCGACTTCAGAGTACGAGGGGATCGGCGCCGGCACGCTCGCGTTCAACAACTTCAGCGGCCTCGGCCGACCTGGCACCGGCACGCTCAAGGTGGACGGCAAGGAGGTCGCAACGAAGCGGATGGAGCGCACGCTGCCGATGATCCTGCAGTGGGACGAGAGCTTCGACATCGGCTCCGACACGCTGACCGGCGTGAACGACGCCGACTACAAGCCGCCGTTCCCGCTGACCGCCAAGTTCAACAAGCTGACGATCAAGGTCGATCGCCCGCAGTTGTCGCCAGCGGACATCAAGAAGTTGCAGGCGGCGATGCAGGAGAAGGCGAAGGCCGACTGATCCCGCGTAGCCCAAGTACGCAGACCCTGCGTACGGCGTATGGTCTGTGCCTCATGTTTTGCCAAGGGTCGAGGCTTCGGCCGCATTGCAATCGGACCGAAGTCCTTGCTTGATCGGTACCCGAATCCATCGTTTCTGGAGTAAGGACGTGAAGGTTGCTCAAGACTGTCGCCGTCATGTTGACGGCTGTGCTCGTGGGTCACGCGAGCGCACAACCGCTCAACGGCCCGCCGGCCGATCCGCAACTGAAGTTCTCGACGCCGATGCCACCGGGCGTGGCATCGCCCGACAAGGTCGACACGCGCCTCGGCACGCTGAACTTCTTCGACGGCTTCCCGGACAAGGCCTCCGCTGAGAAGCTGTTCGACAACCTCGACTTCCAGCGCGCTGTTCAAGCGTACCTGCTCGCGATTCCGGCCGTGAACCAGGCCGCGAACCGGAACGCCATCCGCACCCTGGGGCCGGCGAACACTGTCGTGCCGGTATTCCGCATCGACTCGCGCTCGATATTTCTGACGGCGAACGACAACACCCTTTATAGCTGGGCGTGGCTGGATCTCAGCAAAGGACCGCTGGTGCTCGAGGTGCCGCCGAAATCGCTCGGCGGGATCAACGACATCTGGTTCCGCTGGGTCTCTGATCTCGGCATTACGGGTCCGGACAAGGGCGCAGGTGGCAAGTACCTGATCCTGCCTCCCGGCTATCAAGGCGACGTCGCCAAGACGGGTTATGTCGAAGTGGTCCAGTCCCCGACGTTCAACCTATGGATCCCCTGGCGCACATTCGTCGTCGCGGGCGACTGGAACGCTGCCGTGGACCATGTGAGGAAGTTCGTCAGGGTCTACTCCCCGTCGCAGGCTTCCAATCCACCACAGATCAAAGTCGAAGACATGTCAGGCAAACCGTTCAACACTGTCGCGCCCGCGGATTACAGGTTCTGGGAGCTGTTGAATCAGGTGGTGCAGGAAGAGCCAAGCGAGTCGCTAGACCAGATCCGGCTCGGCTTCTACGCCTCCATTGGCATCCAGAAGGGCAAACCCTTTGCGCCCGACGAACGGATGAAGAAAATCCTGACCGAGGCGGCTGCTGTCGGCGATGCAACTGCACGCGCCATTGCCTTCCATACCCGTGGCACGGACGGCTACTACTACGAGAAAAGCGCGTGGCAACTCCCCTTCGTCGGTGGCTACAGGTTTCAGACCCAGCCAGGTGTGCTGAACCTCGACGGCTACATCTTCTATTACTTCATGGCGACCGGCGTCACACCCGCGATGGAGCAGAAGATGGTGGGGCTCGGCTCGCAATATGCATGGGCGGCGCGCGACGCGAGGGGTGAGCCACTCGATGGCGGAAGGAACTACAAGCTGCGTTTGCCGCCGAACATTCCGGTCAAGGATTTCTGGTCCGTGATCCTGTACAGCAACCAGACGCGCTCGATGCCTCAGACCAATCAGCAGTTCCCCAGCGTAAGCAGTCAGGCCAAAGGACTGCAGGTCAACCCGGATGGGTCGGTCGACGTCTACTTCGGACCGAAGGCGCCGACAGGCAAGGAAAGCAACTGGGTGCAGACGATGCCGGGCACCGGGTGGAACACGATTCTTCGTCTGTATGGTCCGCTCGAGCCCTGGTTCGCCAAGACCTGGCGGCCCGGCGAGATCGAACTGGTGCAATAGGATCGGCGCTCGCCAGCGATGGTCGTCAATGCAACCGCTGCCGCGTTGCGAGCGGCGTGTCGCCATACCAGCGGCGGCATGCGCGGTTGAAGGAACTCTGTTCGGCATATCCGAGCAGCTGACAGATCTCGGTCAGCGGAATTGCCGCGTGAGGCAGGAGCTGGTCCGCGCGTTTGCGCCGCACGAGATCGACGATGTCCTCGAAGTAGAGGCCCTGCACTTCGAGCCGGCGCTGGAGGGTCCGTCGGTGCATGCCCAGTTGCGCCGCAATCCTGTCGATACCGCTGCCGCCGACCGCGAGTTGGCGCTCGGCGAGCGCTTCCACCTGCTGGCCGATGTCGAGCGGGAAGCGTCGGATCAGGTTGCTGACATAGCGTTCGGCCGCGGCTTGCAGTTCCCGGCTGCCCGCGTCGATCGGAACGGCCAGCAGCCGTGTCGGGAAAGACCACCTTGTCGATCTCCTCGGAGAATCCGACCGCACAGCCGAAGAACTTCCGGTAGCGCGCGAGACTGATTCCCGCGCGGTGCGTGAAGCCAACATGCCAGTCCTTGCCGGAGTCGGCCGTCACGAGCCGCAGGAAACTGTGCGCGACAGCGATGGAAAGTTCGAGCACCTGCCGACGCGGCGCTGCCGCATCGAGATCCATATCGTAATGCAGTTGCGTATACCCGGGGCGTGCATCATCGAGCAGACGGACCCGGGCGGATGCGGTGTGATACGAAAAGCTGCGGCTTATCCCGTGCAGGGCGTCACCGACGCTGGCCGCGTGACGCGCGACCAATGCGATCACGCCAAGCACGGAAATGTCCTGGTACCGGGAAAGCCGCAGTCCGAAGTCCCGCAAATCGAGCGACCGCGCGGCATCCTCGAACAGGCGCGCCACGCTTTCGAGCGGCAGCGTCGCGTCGGGTTCGTCGAGTATCCCGGGCTTCAGTCTCGCGCGGCGCAGCAGCAGGGCAGCATCGCCGCCGTGCGCACTTACGAGCTCTGCAAAGCCCATCAGCGCCCGCGCCCGGACCAGCATCTGCTGCTTGCCGCTCATGTCACCAAAAGCCTGCCTTTAGTCACTAAATGACAATACGCCACCGGGTTCGTACCGTGCAATATGCACGTCATGGCGTAACTGAACTCTAGGGAGCATCACATGAAGGCAGTGGTCTGCAAGCAAAGCAAGCTGAGCGTCACGGAGCGGCGCGATCCGGTACCGGGCAAGGGCCAGGTGCTGCTCAAGGTCCTGCGCTGCGGCATCTGCGGCTCGGACCTGCACGCGCGGCAGCACTGCGACCACTGGAACGACCTGATGGTGCGCACCGGCTACAACGGTTTCATGCGCTCGGACCAGGAGGTCGTATTTGGCCACGAGTTCTGCGGCGAAGTGCTCGACCATGGGCCGGGTAGCTCGAAGCAAATCAAGCCGGGCACCCGCGTTTGCGCACTGCCGCTCCTGCGTCACGGCGAGGCGATCGACCTGATCGGGCTGTCCGGGCGCAGCTCCGGTGCCTACGCGGAGCGCGTCGTCGTCGAGGAATCGCTGATGGTGCCCGTGCCCAACGGCCTGTCCGCCGACCTCGCGGCGTTGACCGAGCCGATGGCCGTGGCCTGGCACGCGGTCCGGCGCGGCGAAGTCAAGAAGAAGGACGTCGCCATCGTGATTGGTTGCGGTCCGGTCGGACTCGGTGTCATCTGCGTGCTCAAGGCGATGGGCGTCCAGACGGTCGTCGCCAGCGATTTCTCGCCCGGCCGCCGTGCGCTCGCGCAGAAGTGCGGCGCGGATGTGGTCATCGATCCGGCCACCACCTCGCCGTTCGCGAGCTGGAAAGACTACGGCTTCATCGGCAATCTCGACGGCGCGCTCTCGTTGCTGCTCGACACGCGCGACAAGCTGGGCAAGCTGCCGATTCCCTGGTGGCACACGTGGCGGCTGGCCGAGACGCTCGGCCTCGCGCCGAAGCGCCCGGTGATCTTCGAGTGCGTCGGCGTGCCGGGTGTCCTGCAGAACATCATCGACGGCGCACCGCTGACCTCGCGCGTGGTCGTGGTCGGCGTCTGCTCGAAGACCGACCAGATCGAGCCGGCGGTCGCGATCAACAAGGAAATCGACCTGCGCTTCGTGCTCGCCTACACGCCGCTCGAGTACCGCGATGCGCTGCATGCGATCGCGGACGGAAAGTTGAAATGCGAACCGCTGATTACCGGCACCGTCGGCCTCGGCGGCGTAGACGCGGCGTTCAGCGCGCTCGGCGACCCCGAGCGGCACGCCAAGATCCTGATCGATCCAACCAGTACAGCCACCACCCCGCACTGACAGCTGCACCACCGCGCAACGACGAATTCACCTCATTCAGTCCACCAAGGAGAGATCCATGAACGCACCCGAAACCATCACGCATCAGGACAAGCTGCTCACCATCGATACCAATGTCGGCAAGTTCCTCAAGGGATTGCTGCACCCTGGCATCAGCGTCTACCCGCTGTTTCTCGATCCCTGCAACGGCGTATGGGTGTTGCGCGTCAAGTTCGCACCCGGCATCACGCTGCCGCTGCATTTCCACACCGGCACCGTTCACGCCTACACGATGTCAGGCAGCTGGTACTACACCGAGTATCCCGAGCAACCGCAGACTGCCGGCAGCTATCTCTACGAGCCGGGCGGATCGGTGCACCAGTTCAACACGCCGGCCGACAACACCGAGGACACCGACGTATTCTTTGTCGTGACCGGCGCCAACATCAACTTTGCAAGCGAAGGCGGCGCCTACATGGGCACCATGGACGCCGGCTGGATCAAGGCGTCAGTCGACCAGATGATCAAGGACCAGGGCGCCGACAAGATGAACTACATCTCGGCTGGCGTCCCCGACCTACACCCGCTGATCGAACCGATACGGCGGGCGGCCCGCAGCCCGCCCGCTGCCCTCGGGAATCGACCGATGAACTTCAATCGCCACACCGTGACGGTCAACGGACAGCAACTCAACGTCATTGTCGAAGGCGAAGGTCCCGACGTGTTGCTGGTGCACGGTTTTCCTGACGACCATACGGTCTGGCGCCACCAGATCCCGGCGCTGGTGGCGGCGGGATACCGGGTGATTGCACCCGACACGCGCGGCTGCGGCGAGAGCGCGATTCCAACCCGCACCTCCGACTTCAGGATCGAGAAACTCGTCGCCGATCTGGTCGGAGTGCTGGATGCACTCGGCATCCGACAAGGTGCGGCTGGTCGGCCACGACTGGGGCGCGGTGCAGGCCTGGCACCTCGCGCTGTGGCACCCGGAGCGCGTCGAGCGCTACATCGCCTTGTCGGTCGGCCATCCGCATCGCATACGCCCACGGGCGGCGTGATGCAGAAGCTCAAGGGCTACTACGTGCTGCTGATCCAGTTCCGCGGTCTCGCCGAATTCCTGGTGCGCCGCTTCGACTGGTGGCCCCTGCGGATGATGACGCGCTACCCGGCCGAGTTTCCGCACCTCAGGCAGCGGCTGTCCCGCCCCGGGACGGCTGACGGCCGGCTTCAACTACTACCGGGCCAATCTCGGCATGCTGTTTCCGGGCGAGTACCGCGCGAGTGAGGTGCCGGTAGTCGGTATCTACAGCGACGGCGACATCTTTCTCACCGAAGCGCAGATGCGGAACTCCGAACAGTTCTGCGACGCCGGCTGGAAGTACATCCACGTCGAGGGAGCCAACCACTGGCTGCAACTCGACGCCCCGGAGCGCGTGAACGCGCTGCTGCTCGAACACCTATCCTGAAACCTATAAAATCACTGAGCAAACATAAATTCGAGATCACCCTGGCATTGGTGCTGGTGGCCGCTGTTCGCCGCCTTCTGGTGGTGGCAGGCACCCGGCAACAGCGGCAAGCTGACGCCGCGGCGAAGTCGACGCCTTCATCCAGAAAATCGAGCCGCGCCTGCCGGTAGAGCCGGCCGAAAAAGCCGAGATGCTGGCGCGCTTTCGAGCGTGGGGCGAGGCCGACGATGGACAGCCGGTCTACATGCTCAACCTGATGCGCTACTACGATCAACTCAAGCGGCTGCCCGGCGTCGACGCGATGCAGGGAACGCCGGCGCAGGCGAATGCGCACTACGAGAGCGTCGTCACGCCGATCGCGCTACGCCTCGGTGCGATCCCGCTGGTCAACGGCGAGGTCGCGGGAGTGGGCAGCGGCGACGGTCGCCTGCACAGCAACCTGATCACCTTCGACCGCGAAGTCGACGACTGGAACCGTGTGCTGGTCATGCGCTATCCGAACCGGCGCGCGTTCTTCGATCTGATCAGCGATCCCGCGTACCTCGACGTGATGCCCTACAAGCTGGCGTCGCTCAAGGTCGCGCTCGGTTCCGGTGAAGGCCGACATCGTCGTTCCGGATCTGCGCTGGATCGTCGGCATCGTCCTGCTTGCCACGTTCCTCGCCCTCGGCTGGCTGCGGGCATTGCGCCGTCGCTGACGCGACGCAGATGTCCTGAAGCGAGGCACAGCGGGGCCAGCAACCCACCCCGGCGGCCGTTGCTGCCGGGTGGCCGCCATTGAGGTACGCTATCGCAGCACAATGACGTCCCGGCCGCCGTGAGCGGTCCACGTCGCAAAATCGTTCCACAAGCCCCGAATGGCCGAACCCGAGCTGGTCCTCAAGACAACCCCTCCGCGCATGCATCGCACGGCGACGCCTCGCGACCGTCTTTCACGGCGGTGGGCCGAAGTGCGTGACCACACGCTCGTCAGCGTTTCCGCTCCGGCCGGTTTCGGCAAAACGACGTTGCTGACGCAATGGCGGCGACTGTGGTTCGAGCACGGCGCGATCGTGGCATGGGTGACGCTGGACAAGCAGGACGACTCCGCGCGTTTCGCCAAGGCCTTGTTGCTGGCGATGCGAGTGGCAAGCGGCCGCGCATCCTTTGACAAGATTGCGCTGCAGTATGCAGGCCAGCCCGATCGTGGTCTGGACATGCTGACCGCGTTGCTCTCGGAGGTCGCGGCGCTTGCCACACCTACCGTGCTCATGCTCGATGATGCCGAGCGCCTGCCACCGGACACCGTTCGCGACGCTCTCGCCTATCTGCTACTCAATGCTCCATCGAACCTGCACGTCGTGATCGGTTCACGCGCTCCCTTGCCGCTGCCGGTGTCGGACCTTGCCGCGCGAGGCGATTTCGCAGCATTGACCACTTCGGATCTGCGCCTCGACGCCGATGAATGCTTCGAAATCCTCAGGCGTCGGTTTGGTGCGCGGATCACGCTCGACGATTGCGCCCGGCTGCATGATACGACCGAAGGCTGGCCGCTGGGACTGCAACTCGCAGCGGCGGCGGTCGAGCGTGCGCCCGATCTCCACCAGGCCATCGAATCCCTGTCCGGACGACATGCGGACATCGAGCGCTATTTCATGGAATCGCTGCTCGCACGCCTGTCTCCCACCTTGGCGCAATTCCTCACGCGCATTGCCATCCTGGACGACATTTCGCCGGATCTTTGCACTGCCGTGACCGGTGTCGAGGCGGCCCCCGCCTATCTCGGCGAACTGATGAGCGAAACGCCGATCGTCATGGCTGCCGAACTCCGCGGTTGGATCCGGATCCACCCGCTCGCACGTGACTTCCTGCTAGGCGTGTTCGAGCAATTGCCGGATGGTGAGAAGCGTGCGCTCCATTTGCGCGCAGCGGGCTGGCTGGCCCAGCACGAACGCTTTCACGAAGCCGGCAGGCACGCGCTCGCGGCGGGCGAGCCGGCGCTCGCACAGACGTGCGCCAAGAACGCGCTATGGGATCTCGCCAGTCGTGGCCGTTTGAATGAGGCGCGCTCGTGGCTCGACGCGCTGCCCGACGAGGTTATCGCCGACGACGATCACCTTCGACTTGTTGCGGCCTGGATTCTGGCATTGGGCGACAGACCCGCCGACGCCTTCCGCATTGCGGAAAAAATTCTGCGCAAGCCGGGGGCCGTGCCAGCGATCCATTTCGAAGCGGCGCTGGTCGCCACCTGCGCGGCGTCCTATGCGGATCGCCCGGGCTTGATTCCCGCACTGCTTGCACCCTGGCCAAAACCGCCCGAGGGATTGCAATCCACGGTGCACATCATTGCGCATGCAAATACGCTGGCTGTCGTGGCCGCTTTTGATGGCGAGACCGAACAAGTCCGGCGACTGCTCCTGCCATTGATCATGCGGCCCTACGAGCACCGCACTGCGCTTGCATGCGCGATCGGGCATGCATTGGTCTGCCTTAGTCACCTTACGGACGGCAACGCCTACAAGGCAGAGACTTGCGTGCTGGCGCCGCTCGCGGATGCCGAACGCGACGCCGGTCGCCGGTGCGTGGCGGCGGGCCTCCTCTCGCCCTTGCTCGCCACGGCGCTGTTCGAACGCGGGAACACTGCCGGTGCGCGAGCGACGCTTGCTGACCGGCTTGACGTCATCGAGCGCACGGGATTCCCGGAGGTCGTGCTCATGGCTCATCGCACACTTGCGCGTCTGGCGCTGGACGATGGCGACGAACGTCGCGCGTTTGAGGTTCTGGACAATCTGCATGCTTTCGGCGAAGCGCGAGACATGCCGCGACTGATCCTCGCAAGCTGCGTCGAGCGGGTACGTATTCACGCCCTGCGCCAGCGTGGAGAAACGGTGAACGAGTTAATTGGCCAAATCGCAAAACTTGCGCCGGCCTTTGCCCAACCCGAATTTGCGCCGTTGCTCGCGCATTATGAACTCGACGTCGCGATCACAGATGCTTACGCAGCACTGGCGCGGTACGACCTGGCAGGCGCGGAAGAGGCGTTGCGATCCGCCGACCGGTTCGCGGCCAGGCTCCATCGAAAGCGAGACACGCTGACGATCATGGTACTGCGCGCGGTCGTCGCCCGGCAGCGCAACGATGCCAGCGCCGGACCGCTGCTCGCGGAAGCGCTCGGTCTTGCGGCGATAGGCGGCAACGTTCGCTTGCTTGCCGATACGCATCCACTTGCCATGCAGATGGGTGCAGAGGAACCCAAATTTGGCGCAGCGTTGCCTGTGGCGTCCAGGAAGCCGTCACCCGGGACCGCGCCGGCGTCACTGGAACGTGACCGCGCTGTTCCTGGCACGCGACCTGCGGCGCCCGTCGGGCTGTTGACGCCCAAGGAAGCGGAGGTCATGCACCTGTTGAATGACGGCATGTCGAACAAGATGATCGCACGCACGCTCGATGTCAGCGACGAGACGGTGAAATGGCACTTGAAAAACCTCTTCTCGAAGCTGAGCGCGGGTACGCGCAGGCACGCCGTCGACCGTGCGCGCCTGCTCGGATTGCTGGTGTCCTAGCCGACGACCGCCAATGTCGTTGCCGATGGGCTAAGCCGTAACGCGCGCCTTGCCCAGCACCGCTTCATCGAACGACGGCAGCGGCTTGATGAATGGATCGAGAAGCTTGCCTGCCTGCTGCGTCGTCAAAACGTCAGCCGGATCCAGCGCGATGATTTCGCTGGTTGCAGGCGAGGCCTCCCAGACATCCTCGCCCACCAGCCGGCCACGATCGTCGTACGGCCAGACCTGCTCTACGCCGTAGGTCTTGTAGAGGTAATACGCGTTCTGATCGGGAACCTTGATGCCGTTGTCGGCGAGCGCCTTGCCGAGCACCTGCTGGTAGGCAGTTGCGACCGACGCGATGAAGTTGTCAGCGACGGCGATCTGCTCCTTCTCGATGTAAAAGATCGACTGGTGCGTCTGCGCCCACATGCCGTAGAGGCCCTTGACCGCCTCGGCCCCCGTCAGCTTGGCGACGATGCCGGTGTAGTTGAAATTGTAGACGGGGGTCTCGACCGTCATGTCGGGCGCGAAGATCTCCTGATAGCGGCCGGCGACTTCGAGGAACCGATGGCGGTAGAACGCCTGCAGCAGGAATCGGTGCCGCGGATTCGTCGTGACCGCAAGCAGTCGATCGATCGCATCATTCATCTTGGTGATGTCGAACTTGGTCTTGTCGAGCCTTGCCATGATTTGTCGCTCCATGTGTGTTGGTTGAACCACGCTAACGTCCGTGCGCATTGACAATGATGAACGGCGGCGCTGACCAGAAGACCCCCAATGACGGGGAGGGCGCCGCGCAACGCACAACGTACTCCGGTTGATCAGGCGGTTGGTAGTGTGTAGCCTCGAAACTGTTCGCGCAGCTTGTTCTTCATCACTTTACCCGTAGCGCCCAGCGGTATCGCGTCCACGAACGCGACATCATCCGGCGTCTGCCATTTGGCGACCTTGCCGTCGTAATGCTGCAACAGCTCGTCACGTGTCACCTTCGCGCTGGGCTTGCATACGACGACCAGCAGCGGGCGCTCATCCCACTTGGGGTGGGCGATGCCGATGCACGCGGCCATGGCGACCGCCGGGTGCGAGACGGCCACGTTCTCGATGTCGATGGAGCTGATCCACTCGCCGCCGGACTTGATGACGTCCTTGCTGCGATCGGTGATCTGCATGTAGCCGTCCGCATCGATCGTCGCCACGTCTCCCGTCGGGAACCACGTGCGCCCCGCGTCGTCCGTCACCAGCGGATTGCCGCCTTCGCCTCGGAAGTACTGGTTGACCACCCAAGGGCCGCGTACGAGGAGATCGCCGAACTGCAGACCATCCCAGGGCAGTTCATGACCATCGGCATCGACGATTTTCATGTCTACGCCGTAGATTGCGCGACCCTGTTTGGCCTTGATCGCGAAAATCGACTCGCGTTCGAGATCGCCGTGTTTCGCGCGGAGCGCGCAAACGGTGCCCAATGGGGAGAGCTCGGTCATTCCCCAGGCATGCAACGCGGCAACGTTGTATTTCTCTTCGAACGTGCGCAGCATCGCCGGCGGCAGCGCGGAGCCACCGATGATCGTGCGCCGCATCGTGGAAAACGCAAGTTTGTGCTGCTCCATGTAGCCGAGCAGTCCCTGCCAGACCGTGGGTACGCCTGCGGAAACGTTGACGCCTTCCGCTTCCATGAGATCGTGCAGGGACTTGCCGTCGAGCGCGGCGCCGGGAAATACCAGCTTGGCGCCTACCATCGCCGACGCATAGGGAATGCCCCATGCGTTGACATGGAACATCGGCACGACAGGGAGGATGACGTCTTTGCCGGAGAAACAGAGTGCGTCCGGAAGTGCGGCGGCAAACGTATGCAACAGCGTCGAGCGGTGGCTGTAGAGGACACCCTTCGGATTGCCCGTCGTGCCGGACGTGTAGCACATCGACGACGCCTGGTTCTCGTCGAATTCGGGCCAATCGTAGCGGTCGCTCTCGGTCGCCAGCAGTTCTTCGTAGCAGAGCAGGTTGGGAATCGCGGTCGTCGCGGGCATGTGCGCGCGGTCGGTCATCAGCACGAAGGCCTTGACCGTGTGGCACTGCGTCGCGATCTTTTCGATGATGGGCAGAAACGTCAGATCGAAGAACAGCAGCGCGTCGTCTGCGTGCTTCGTCACCCACGCCACCTGATCTGCGGGCAACCGAGGGTTGATCGTGTGCACAATGGCGCCCTTGCCGGCCACGCCGTAGTACAGCTCCATGTGCCGGTAACCGTTCCATGCGAGCGTTGCGACGCGATCAGACATTCCGATGCCGAGGTGATCCAGCGCATTGGCGAGGCGCTTGGAGCGGGCATGCAGTTCGCTGTAGGTGCAGCGATGAATGTCGCCCTCGACGCGGCGCGACACGATTTCGATGTTGCCATGATGGCGATCCGCATGGCGGATCAGCGAAGAAATCAGCAGCGGAACGTCTTGCATCAAGCCCAGCATTTTGCATCCTCCGTTCGATTAAGCCATAACCAGCTGGTCGGCCTTCGATGCATGGAAATTTAGCTCGACCGAGGATACCGCGCACCCCCGACTTCGGGGGGTTGCGACGGGCTTCGTCTAGGCTCCCGCGGCAGACCAGAAGCCGATCTTCTTCGCGTTGTCGAGCGACAGTCGCCTTGTCAACGAACGGGATATCCGTTTCACGTGGTACATCGAACGGGCGAACGGTCCGACCAGCAGCATTTCCCGCCCAGTCATCACCGCGTCAACGATTCCCTCCGCAACCACGTCGGCGTCACAGCCTTTGGCCCGATAGAACGCTTGCAGGCCCGCGAGTTGCGCGTCGGTGATGGACTCCGCTTTCGGGCCCTTCGTGATCGGCGTATTGATGATGCCCGGACAGACTGCGGTGACACCAACGTTGCTGCCAGTCAGTTCCATCGACAGCACATCGCACAAGCCCAGCACGGCACTCTTGGATGCGGCATAGGCCGACATGTTGGGTACCGGCGCGATACCTGCCAGCGAGGCAACGTTCACCACCTGTCGATTGCCCGCGGTCGCGAGCATGCGCGGCAGGAAGTAGTGGCAGCCGTGCACGACGCCCATGACGTTGATGTCGAGTATCCGACGCCATGCGTCCAGCGGTGTACTGGTGAAGTTGCCAATGTAGGCAACGCCGGCGTTGTTGACCAGCACGTCGATCGCGCCAACACGTTCGTGGACGCGCTCGGAGAACGTTCGCATCGATCCTTCGTTCGCCACGTCAGCGACGTGTGCGAAGCATCCGCGTCCGAGCGCCGTGACTTCGGCCGCGATCTTGTCGAGCGCGGGCTCACCGATGTCCGACAGCACGAGATTCGCGCCGCGCGCGGCAAAGGCCAGCGCGGTCGCCCGTCCTATCCCACTTCCGGCGCCCGTAACGAGCACCTGCTTGTTACGCAAATCGCTTACTGCCATGGTCTTTTCCTTGATGGGTTAGTCGATTGGCGAGTGTGCTGCGGTCAGGCCGCTTGCGCGCGGCCGCGCGCTTTGGCGAATTGCCTGCCTGCGGGCTTCCCTGCCTTCGCCTGATTTGGCAGCGCCAATTTCGCGACACTGCTCCGCGTTTGTCCCGCCGTTGCGGCGCGGTCGCGCTTTGCGCTCTCTTTTTGCAATTCCGCAAATGCGGCGCGCGTGTAGTCGGCGACCTTCTCCAGGTCCGGCATAGCCGCGCCGTTTGCGACAAAGCCGAAGTCCATCGAATTGCCATAGGACAGCAACGTGACATTGAGACCCATGCCGCCGCCGAGTGCCGACACCGGGAACATTCCCAACACCTTCGCGCGGCCCAGATACCGTTCCGTACGCGACCCGGGCACATTCGACAGGACGAAATTCGCCATCGGACGCACTACGGCGTCCAGATGCGTCAATTCCGAGATCTCCGAGAATCCGAAGGTCGCGATCGCATACATCATCGCCGCGTCCTTGGACATGCGGCCCAGCTCCTCCTTGGCTGATCGGGCCGAAGCCATCACCTGCTCCATGCGCGGGCCGATTTTCTGGAGCGGCGCGCCCAGCGGCACGTACATGGCCGAAACCTTGGTCGTGGCTTCCTTGTCCCCGGCCTCGCGCAGCGAAACGGGGCACATGGCGACCAGCCGTTCGCCCGTCGCCTTGCGCTTTTCCCTGAGATAACGCGTCAGGGCCGCGTCGACTACGGTGACTGCGACGTCATTGAGGGTGCCGCCGAATGGCCTGCCCGCTGCTTTCATTGCATCGATCGGCAACGACAGCAGTGCGATCGATCGCTCCGCTTTCATGGCCTCGTTCATCGGGCTGCGCGGCGCCGAAAATGGGACGCTGCCGGCGCCGCTGGCCGCATGACCGCCAAGCTGCTTGCGTAGCAGCCCGAGGGAAAGGTTCCCGCTCGCCGCGGTCTGCTTCAGGACCAGATGCTTGATCGCAGCCGCCGTGCTTGCCCGAGCACGTCGTGCCTGCTGCGCGTCGCCGTCCACGTCGATCGCGAAAAATGGATCCATGGGTCGCATACCCGGCGTCTCACTGAGGCTCGCAAGTATTCGCGCGACTGCTGATGCTCCGTCGACCATGGCGTGATGAATCTTGAAGTAAACGGCAAACTGGCGATTGGGAAGACCTTCGATGAACTCCGCCTGGAAAACCGGCTGATCGCGATCGAGCAGTTGCACATGCTGCTTCGCAATGTGCGCGAGCAACTTCGCCTGCGTTGCGCCGCGCGGCAGCACCGTGTGCTGAACGTGATAGGCCATGTCGAGCTCGCCGGCATCCACCCAACGCGGCAGATGCGTGAGCCCGAATTGCACGATCTTGTCGAAGGGGGCGCGAGGTGTTGCCTTGCGATAGGACGCCACCAGTTTGGCAACAAAGTCCCTGCCGGAGCGCTCGGGCGCTTCGAGCAGGATCAGAGCGGCGACGTGCTTCGGGTTCGCCTTCGCTTCTGTCAGAAAGAACATCAGATCGAGCAGCGGTATCGTCTTGGCCATGGCCATGCCATCCCTTCGGGTTTCAGGAGAAGTACGAACAGAGCTGCATCGTGGTCCAGACATCGATGAAACGCCCCCCCAGCGAGAGGGGGGCACGGTCCCATCGCGCCCGCACGTGCGATCATGCGGTCCGGTATGACGAACCTGAGGGTACAAAGCGATGTTCAGGCGGTTGGTAAATTGGGCAGTGAAAGTTTTCCTGCGCTTCCTGCGATCGAAGCTCGGCCATGTCGACGTTGCTGGCTCGCGACTTTGGGCAGCTCGCACCGATTGGCTTCTGGGGCACGCGGTGGCGGACGTAACCATGTCACAGGTGCCTATCGGTGCCTGCACCGGCACGTGGATCGATGTTCCCGGAGTGGATCCCGGCCGCGTCATTCTGTACCTTCACGGCGGCGCATTCATCATGGAAACGCCCCGGCTCCACACAAGGCTCCTGGCTTCGTTCTGCCGCGGCGCGAAAGCGCGTGGACTGATGGTCGCGTATCGGCTGGCCCCGGAACACAAGTTCCCCGCCGCAATGGATGACTGCATCACGGCCTATCGGTATTTGCTCGATTCCGGCATTGCGCCAGATCGGATCGTGATCGCCGGGGATTCCGCGGGCGGCAACCTCACGCTGGTGACGCTGCAGGCGGCGCGGGATGCGGGCCTGCCATTGCCAAGCGGTGCAGTCGCGCTTTCACCGTTGACGGACGCGACATTCAGCGGCGATTCCATGCGACGCAACGATGGCATTGATCCGCTGTTCACGCGGGCGATCGTCGACAAGCTGGCGCCGCTGTACGTACCCGAGGGCAAGGCGGCGGAGCCCTATCTGTCGCCGCTTTTTGGCAATCTGACTGGCCTGCCTCCCACTTTGTTGCTGGTCGGAAGCTCCGAACTGCTGCTCGACGATTCCGTGCGCTACGCTGCGCGCGCCAACGATGTGATACTCGACGTGTGGCACGACATGCCGCATGTCTTTCCCGCGTTTCCACTGCTCGCCGAGTCGCGCGAAGCGATCGAGCGTATTTGCGAATTCATGAACGATTGCTTCGGCAGCGACGCGAACGATCGCGGCAAATTCTGCAGCCGCGAACTGGTGACTCCGAATCGCAGCAATTCGATCGGTTGCATGCAGGCAGCGCCGACACGACCGTCCGTCGACAAAGAATCACGAGTCAACCTTTAGGGGTCGGCACGACACACATACCATGAACCTTCTCACGCTCAACCCCAAGCTGCCGAAATGGCCGAATTGCAAGGTCTGGATTATCGGCGGATCCACCGGTATCGGTGCGGCAGTTGCCCAGCACTTGTTAGCGGCAGGCGCAAAGGTTGCCATCTCGGCGCGCAATGCCGAGGCCCTCGCGGCGACAGCGGACGGCCATCCGAATGCCAAATTGATGCCCCTCGATGTTACCGATACCAAGGCGTTCGGCGCCGCATGGAAAAAGCTGCGCAAGGGATGGGGGCGCGTCGATCTGGTCCTTTTCGTTGCGGCGATGTACCAGCCGACACGCGCTTGGGATATGGAGCCTGAGAACATCGACAAGGTTCTGGACACCAACCTGGGTGCGGTCATGCGCGCATGCAGTGTCATCGTGCCGGACATGGTCAAGGACAAGCGCGGCGCTATTGGCCTTGTTTCCAGCGTCGCGGCCTACGGCGGGATGGCCAACTGCATTACCTACGGGCCAACCAAGGCAGGCTTGAGCAATTTTGCCGAAGCGATGTACATCGACCTGCATGAGAAGAATATCGGCGTGTACCTGATATCCCCGGGCTTCGTCCGCACGCCAGGAACCTCCGTCAATGATTTCTATATGCCGGCACTGATGGAGCCCGAGCAGGCAGCGAAGGCAATGGTCAAGGGCATCGAGCGCGGCGAATTCGATATTCATTTTCCCAAGCGCTTTACCAACGCGTTGAAGGCGCTCAATGCGCTGCCCTATCACCTGTACTTCCAGTCGGTGATGAAAGTCACCTCGCGGATGTAAATATGCCGGGCCCATTCGAGGCACACGCCATGACCACGAACATCCCACTGCTGGATCTGATTTCGCTGCTGATCGAGACGCCCGAAGCACCGTCTCACGTGGCACCGCTGATGATTTTCGAGTTACCTGCCAGGGCCCCGGTCAACACGGTGGCCGCGATGGTCGCGGCGTGGCGCCGCGCAGCGCCTGTTCCTCCGTTCAACTACGTTCCCGATTTCCCCCGCCTCGGCCTGCCGCGCTGGAAGCTGGCGGGCGAGATCGACATGCGCTACCACGTGCGCCACTTCACCTTGCCGGCGCCCGGCACGATGGAGCAGTTGCGCGAATTGATCGAAGTGCTGCACACCGACCGCCTGGACCGCGAGCGCCCGCTGTTTCAGGTCTGGGTGATCGATGGCATCGAAGGCGGTCGTCTTGCGGTGTATCCGAAGATCCATCACGCCATCATCGATGGCGTGTCCGCCATCATGCGCGTGATCGGCAGCCTTTCCGAGGCGCCTTCGGCAAAATTGCTGTCGCCCATCCATGCGCTGAAAATGGAAGAGACCAAGGCGCCGGTCAGGGCGATACTGGCCAACAAGCTGGCATTGCTCGGTAACGCCGTGATGCGGCGTGCAATTGCGAACAAGGACCTTTCCCGGACGCTTCTGAAGCAGAGCGCCGCCACCTTTACAGCACGTGGCGTGCGCGATAGCGGCCCCTTCTCGGCGCCCCCTACGCGGATGAACACGCCCTTCGGCATCGAACGGTCGCTTGCGCTGTTCTCGCTGCCGCTGGAGACCATGCGCGCCGTCGGCAAGGCATTTGGCGGCACGCTGAATGATGTCGCGATGGCGATCATTGATGAAGCCGTCGTGCACTATCTCGATGCACGCGGCGAGTTACCTGCCAAACGACTGGTAGCCGGCTGTCCGGTGTCGATGCGTGAAAAAGGCGACACGCGGGCCGGGACCGATGCCACCATGATCTTCGTTCCGCTTGGTGCGCCAGACGCGAAACCTGCCGCGCGGCTGGAGCAGATCATCGTCAACACCAAAGCCGCCAAAGCCGAACTGCGCACCTTATCCAAGGAAGCCGCCAAGGATTACGCCCTGCTGGCGATCGGCCTGAGCGAGGGCCTCGGAGCCGTCGGTCTGCGCGCGCGCGCGGCACCACTGGCAAATGTGGGCATTTCCAATGTGCCCGGACCACGCGTACCGCTCTATCTGGGGCGCTCGAAGTTGCAGAGCATATTTCCGGTGTCGATGCTCGCCTCCGGCATCGGTCTGAATGTCACCCTGATTTCGACGGCCGACGAGATGCATTTCGGCGCCGTCGCCGGGGCGGCCGCAATGCCCGATTTGCAGCAACTCGAAACCCTGTGCACCAAGGCGCTGGAGGCGCTGGTCAAGGCGGCCAGGCGTCGGCGTTGACCGGTTGCTGCGCCAGCGCGTAACGATTGCGCGATGGCAGCGTCTATCCTTCTCGCCGCACGCGAATCGCATTGCCGTAGCAAGTGATCGCTGGCCCAGAACTCAAGGACCATTTCAAACGACCCTGATCCATGCAACCCACGTTGATCAGCCCATCCGCGCCGAGGCGTGCCGCCTCCGCCTGCATCGATGCGATCCCCTCGGCCTCGCTCGGATAGGTCGGCAGCAAGAAATTGGAGCGCCAGGAATCCACCCAAATGCGGCGCACGACTTCATATTGATTGACGGAAAGGTTGCCCGGTCCATAGATCTTGACTTCATTGGCGGCCACGGTTGTGCCACTCGGCGGGACGCTGGCGCAGCCGGAAATCGCGCATACCGCAACGACGACAAGCGCTGAAAATCGTGAGTGTCGGAGTTTCATTGTGAAGTACAGTGGCAGCGCGACGTGCGCCGGGGCAATTATAGGTCCAGAACGGGGCGATTCACAGCCCGACCGTCGCGCGCTTCGACGGTAGTATCGCGGGCATTGATGTCGCGGCAATGGAATGAATCGGGGCGTGTCGGTGTTCGCTGCACAATGCCCCGGCCAACTGCGGGGCCACAACAGCTCGCTTGACGAGCGACGGAGGATGCGATGTCGACCTGTGCGCTGCGCAAAGTATTGATCCTGTCCATCATTGCCCTGATAGGGATGCCCGCGACGGTCTGTGCAGCGGACGCGGCGCTGGAGCGCGCGTCGACGGCGATGGGCGCCGGCGGCTTGAAGTCGATCCGTTACGCGGGCGACGGCATCGGCTACACCTTCGGGCAAGCGTACAAACCGGGCCTGGCATGGCCGAAGATCAGGATTCAATCGTTCGTGCGCTCGGTCAATTACGAGACCGGCTCGATGAAGGAGGAGATCGCGTTCTCCCGTGCCGAAGGCCTCGGCGGTGGCGGCTATCCGCATGTCGCGCAGCAGCGCAACGAGCAATACGTGAGCGGCGCGTATGCCTGGAACCAGACGGCCGCGGGACCCGCACCTGGGCCTCGCTTTGTCGCCGACCGCGTCCATCAGTTGTGGATTACGCCGCAGGGCGTCATCAAGGCCGCGATGCGCAACAACGCGACGGTCCGGCAGGAAAAGCGGAACGGACAGTCCTATACCGTGGTGTCGTTCGCGGAGCCGGGTCGGTTCACCGCGGTCGCGTTCATCAACGCCGGCGGCCTTGTCGAGCGGGTCGAATCGCGGGTTCCCGATCCGGTACTGGGCGAAACGGACGTCGTGACGACGTATTCGGATTATCGCGATTTCGGTGGCGTGAAATTCCCGACCCGGATCGCGCAGACGCAATGGCGGGTTTCCCGTACTCGACCTCACGGTGAAGGAGGTGCAGCCGAATGCGCCGACCGACATCCAGCTACCCGATGCGGTGAAAAACGCCACGGAGCGCGTGACCACGGAAAAAGTGGCGGAAGGCGTGTGGTTCATCGCCGGCGGCTCGCACAACAGCGTCGCCATCGAAATGAAGGATTACATGATCCTCGTCGAAACGCCGCTGAACGACGGCCGCAGCGTGCCGGTGCTGGCGCAGGTGAAGCAGCTGGTTCCGGGCAAACCCATTCGCTACGTGATCAACTCGCACACCCATTTCGACCATTCCGGCGGACTGCGTGCCGCGGTAGCGGAAGGCGCCACGATCATCACGCACGCGCAGAACAAGCCGTATTTCGAGCGCGCGTTCGCCGTGAAGAACACGATCAACCCGGACCAGCTCGCCAAGTCGGGCAAGAAGGCCAGGTTCAAGGTGGTCGACGAAAAAATGGTGTTGACCGACGGCGCGCGTTCGGTCGAGCTGCACCACGTCGCCGACAGTAATCACAGCGACAACTTCCTGATGGTGTACCTGCCCAAGGAAAAGCTGCTGATCGAGGCCGATTCGTTCACGCCCGGACCGCCGAATGCGCCGACGCCCGCGCAACTCAACCCGCTCAACACGAATCTGGTCGACAATCTGCAGCGGCTCAATTTTCCGGTCGACAAGATCCTGCCGTTGCACGGACGGGTTGCATCCGCGACCGAACTCTACGTCGCGGTCGGGCAGACGCCGCCCAAGTAGTCCCTTCCCTGAAGGGCTCTGCCGGTCGATTGACACGCGAAGCCGGCAGGAGATAATCCCCCTCCATGAGCGCATTGCGCCGCTTCCCGGAGGGGGATTTTCATGCACGTCAACAGGTTCGTCCTTGCGCTGGCCGCCGCCACACTTTCGGGCGCTGCGCTCGCCGACACCATCACGGTGGTCACGTCGTTCCCGAATGAGCTGACCGAAGCCTACAAGAAAGCTTACGAGAAAAAATTTCCTGCGGACAAGGTCGAGATCCTCAACAAGGGTACGTCCGCCGGCATTGCCTATGTCCGCGAACAATCCGCGGGGAGCCGGCCGGAGATCTTCTGGGCATCGGCCCCGGATGCCTTCGAGGTGCTGGCCAACGAAAAATTGTTGCAGAAGGTCGACGTCGCGGCGACCGGCATCCCCGAGAAGATCGGCAGCTATCCGATCAACGATCCCGAAGGCATGTATCGCGGCCAGGCGCTTGCGGGCTACGGCTTCATGTGGAACACGCGCTACATGAGCGCCAACAAGCTGCCGGTACCGAAAGAATGGTCGGACCTCACGAAGCCGATCTACTTCGGACATATCGCGACATCGTCGCCGTCGCGCTCCGGGACAAGTCACCTCACCTTCGAAACCATCCTGCAGGGCGAAGGCTGGGACGCGGGCTGGCGGCAGATTCTCCAGATCGCCGGCAATTGTGCCGCAGTGACCGAGCGCAGCTTCGGCGTCCCGGACGGCGTGCAGAGCGGACAGTTCGGTATCGGCATCGTGATCGACTTCTTCGGTCTCGCCGCGAAGGCGTCGGGTTTTCCGACGGAGTTCGCTTATCCCAGCGTAACGGCCATCGTGCCGGCCAACATCGGCGTCATCGCCGGCGCGAAAAACGCGGAGGCCGGCAAACGTTTTCTTCAGTTCACGCTCTCGGACGAGGGTCAGCTACTGCTGCTCGACCCGAAGCTCTCGCGCCTGCCCGTGCTTCCCGCAACCTACGCGAAGGCCCCGGCGGGGTATCCGAATCCGTTCGGTGGCACCATCCAGGCGAAAGTGAATTTCAATTCGAATCTCTCCCAGTCCCGCTACTACCTGGTCTCGTCGCTCTTCGATCAGATCATCACGTTTCGCCTTGCCGAATTGCAGGCGGCCACCAAAGCAATCCAGGACGCCGAGAAGCGCCTGGCCGGGCGCCCCAGTCCGCAACTCGACGAAGCGAAGAAGCTCGCGTGGACCCCTCCGGTGACGGCGCAACAGGCGAACGACAAGGACATCCTCGCCGTCTTCAACGCGAAGAAGGGTGACGACGCCGCGACCCGGCGCAAGACCCAGATCGAGGAGGAATGGAGCAGCAAGGCCAAAGGCAACTACGCCCGGGCCACCGAGCTCGCTAACGGCACGAAATGATCGTCGCGGTCGCGCTCGCGATCGCGGCGTTTCTCCTCGCGTTTCTGGTTGTACCGGTCGGCAGCGTCGTCTATACCGCGTTCTCGAGCGGGGCCGGCACCTTTACCTTCGGCCATTTCGCTTCGTTCTTCCAGATCTCGCTCATGCGCGAGTCGTTCTGGAACAGCCTCTATGTCGCCGGGTTGTCGGTGGTGTTCGCTTCACTCATCGCCATCCCGCTCGCCTACTTCACGGTGCGTTTCCGCTTTCGTGGCGCGCTGCTGATCCAGACGCTCGGCGTGCTCCCGCTCATCATGCCGCCGTTCGTGGGCGCGGTGGCGATGCAGCTGATCTTCGGGCGCTCGGGCTCGGTGAACCTCCTGCTCAACGACTGGTTCGGCGTCACGATCCCGTTCATGAACGGGTTGAACGGTGTCATTTTTGTCGAGAGCCTGCACTACTTTCCCTTTATCCTGCTGAACCTCACGGTCGCGCTGCAGAACATCGACGGAGCGATGGAAGAGTCGGCGCAAAATCTCGGGGCCTCGGGGCTGCGCCTCTTCCGGCGCATCGTCTTTCCATTGGCGATGCCCGGCTACATCGCCGGCGCGTCGCTCGTCTTCGTGAAGGTGTTCGACGATCTCGGCACGCCGCTCGTTCTGGGCCAGACGAACATGCTGGCGCCGCAGGCGTTCCTGCGCATCACGTCGATCGGCATCGAGGACCCGATCGGCTACGTGATCAGCGTGATCATGGTGGCGTTTTCGGTGGCAGCGCTGTGGTTGTCCGCGCGCATTCTGAAAGGGCGCGACTATGCGACGTTGCAGCGCGGCGGCAACGCGCTGCAGAAGCGCGACCTTACGCCGAGCGCAGAGCGTGCTCGCGTACGCGTGGATCGCCGCGATCCTGCTCCTGGTGCTCTCGCCGCACATCGGGATTTTGATGATGTCGCTGTCCAAGGTCTGGAGCTACAGTGTGCTGCCCGAAGGCTTCACGCTCGCCCACTACACGACGGTATTCACGCAGTCATCGCACATGATCGGCAACACGCTGCTCTATTGCGGTCTCGCCGCGCTGATCGATGTGATCGTCGGCACCGCGATCGCCTACATCATCCTGCGCACGCGGCTTCCGGGCCGGCAGTTGCTCGACTGGGCGGCCTCGGCGGCGCTGGCGATTCCCGGGGTCGTGCTGGCGATCGGCTACCTGCGAACGTTCAAGGGTGTCGAGTTGCCGTTTGCAGATACCGCGTTCACCGCGACCTGGGTGGCATTGATGGTCGCGTATGCGGTCCGCCGATTGCCGTACGCGCTGCGCTCGTGCATGGCCGCTCTGCAGCAGATGCACGTGTCGCTCGAGGAAGCCGCGGAGAATCTCGGCGCAACCAAAGGTCGCACGATCCAGCGCATCGTCGTTCCGCTGATGGCGGGGGGCATCCTGGCCGGTTTCGTCACCAGCTTCATCACCGCCGCGGTGGAACTCTCCGCCACGATCGTACTCTCGGCGTCCGCGAGCCGGGCGCCGATGTCCTACGGCATCTATCTCTACATGCAGAGTATCGCGGGACGCGGACCGGGTGCCGCTCTCGGCGTGATTGCCGTGGTGATGGTGGGGCTGGGAACCTATGCGTCGCACCGCTTGCTGCAATGGCGTGCGACGCATGTCGCGCAACAACAAGTGCTGACCTAACGTGAGGGATGCCATGGAACAGGTCCGCGTCGAAGCGCAGAACATCGAGTTTTCCTACGGGACGACAAAAGTCCTGCGCGACATCTGCCTGACGATAGAACCCGGGGAGTTCTTCGCGCTCCTGGGTCCGTCCGGGTCGGGCAAATCCACGCTCTTGCGGCTGATCGCGGGATTTACGCGGCAGCAGACCGGGCGGCTCCTTGTCGGAGGCCGCGATGTGTCTGGCATCCCGCCGTGGAAGCGCAACGTCGGCATGGTGTTCCAGAACTACGCGTTGTGGCCGCACATGAGCGTCGAGCGCAACGTCGCTTTCGGCCTGGAGGAACGCAAGTTGCCGCGCGACGAGGTATCGCGCAGGACCGCCGCCGCGCTCGACCTCGTGGGGCTTACCGGCTACGGCGCGCGCCGTCCCAACCAGCTGTCGGGAGGCCAGCAGCAACGCGTCGCACTCGCGCGAACGCTCGCGGTCGAGCCGCAGGTGCTGCTCCTGGACGAGCCGCTGTCGAACCTCGACGCGAAACTCAGGGTGCAGATGCGCCACGAGTTGCTCGGACTGCACAAGCGCCTGGGCATCACGACGATCTTCGTGACCCACGACCAGGAAGAGGCGATGACCATCTGCGATCGCATCGCGGTCATGGATCAGGGCGTCATCCAGCAGGTCGGGACGCCGATGGAACTGTTCGACCAGCCGGTGAACCGGTTTGTCGCGCAGTTCGTGGGTTCGGTGAATCTGTTCGAGGGCGACGTTGCACCAGGTCCGACGTTCGTGTCACCGACGCTTGGCGCATGCGCATTGCCGGCCGGGCTGGCGGCCGGCGGACGATCACGGGTGCATCTGGCCTTCCGACCGCACGCTGTGCGTTTTGGCGAAGCACCGGATCCCGCGAATCTTCAACTCGAGGGAAGCATTGCGGGCGCGGAATTTCTCGGCGAGTTCATGCGCTACGAGGTCCGCGTGAATCAGGCGATGGTCACCGCCGACCAACCGCATCTGCGCGGCGCGGCGCGGATTCCCGAAGGCACTCCCGTTCGCCTGACCATCGCGTCGCGGGAACTGCGGCTGATCGACGCATAACACGCAGCGATAATGTATTGTAAGTGAAACTGACAAACTTCGCCGGGGCCCGCTTTCCATATTGACGCAGTGCCTGGCTGGCGATCGCTGCGTGAGCATCCTCTGGAGATTGTGAATATGTCTCGAATGGCAGGCAAGGTGGCGTGGGTGACCGGTGCGGGTAGCGGGATCGGGGAGGCGGCCGCCATCGCGATTGGCCAAGGAAGGCGCCATCGTCGTTCTTACCGGACGCCGCGAGCAACCGCTGCAGCAGGTCGCCCGGCGCATTATCGACGCCGGCGGTACCGCTCATGTCCAACCGGCCGACCTGACGCGGGCACAGGACGCGCAACGCGTCGGTGCGTTCATCAAGGACAAATTGGCGCGGCTCGACATCCTGGTCAACAACGCGGGCGTCAATATTGCTGACCGCTCGTGGGCCAAGCTGACGCCGGAAGGCGTGGACGAAATCATCAAGGGCAATCTTTCCAGTGCGTTCTACTGCGTCACCGTGGCGCTGCCGATGATGCGTGCGCAAAAAGACGGCGTCATGATTCATACGGCCTCGATGGCTGGACGATTCGTCAGTCCGCTGCCCGGCGGCGCCTACATCGCCGCCAAGCATGGTGTCGTCGCGATGAGCCACAGCATCAACATGCAGGAATGCGTCAATGGCATCCGGTCATCCGTCATTTGCCCGGGCGACGTCGCCACGCCGCTCCTCGACAAGCGCCCCGTTCCACCGCCGCCCGAGGAGCGCGCGAAGATGGTCCAGATGGGCGATTGTGCGAGCTTGATTCTCTACATCGCGGGTTTGCCGCCGCATATCTGCATCAACGAAGTGTTGATTACACCGACGTGGAACCGTGCCTACGTCGCCGCGCTGCAACGCTGAACGCCTACGGCGGGCCGCGGAGATCAAACAGCGCGGCTACTGGCCGTCCTATCCGATGAGCGCCTCGGCCTACAACAAGGAACTCATCGAGATCTTTCAGAAGATCGTCTTAGGGCAGGTCACGCCCGAACAAGGGTACGACACCTTCGTGGCCAAGTATCAGGCGATTCTCGACAAGGAGTAGCGGCACGTCGACAAGGTCGATATCTCTCCACACCGGACGTTCGCTCTCCTACTCGATCACCTTGTCGGCGCGCAGCCGGATGATGTCCGGAATCTTGATGCCCAGCGATTTCGCGGTGTTCATGTTGATGACCAGCTCGAAATGGGTTGGCTGCTCGATGGGCATATCGGCGGGCTTCGCGCCTTTAAGAATCTGGTCCGCAAGCTCGGCGGCGCGACGGTACATCGAGGGCAGATCCGCGCCGTAACTCATCAGGCCTCCGGCTTCGGCGAAATTGGGCAGCCCGGCCATCGTCGCAAGGCTATTCTCCTTTGCCATCCTTATGATCTGCTCTTCGGAGCGAAACATGAACGGGGACATCAAGGGCAGGATCGCGTTCGCGCGTTCGCGCGTAGCCGCGCCAAAAGCGCTCGCATAATCGTAGGGATAGTTGCGCATCTCCAGCGCCTGGACCTGCAGGCCCAGACCCTTTGCGGCCGCTTCCGTCGGCTTCAACTGCGTAAAGCTGATCTGGTCCCACAGCACCGCGACCCGACTGATTTTCGGCAGCGCCTGCTTGAGCAGTTCGAGACGCTTTACGGCGAGCTCCAGTTGGTTGGAGAACACGCCGGTCACGTTTCCGCCGGGGCGGGCCAGGCTGGCGGCGTAACCGGCAGCCACAGGATCGTAGTCGACCGCGACCAGGACAATCGGAATGGTGCTAGTGGCCTGACGGGCGGCGCGGGCCGGTGCTTCCGCACCGCCGGCGAGCAGCAGATCGACATTGTGGCGGACCATCTCGGCGGTGATCTCGGTCAGCCGCTCGAACTTGCCTTCGGCATTCTGAAATTCAATTGCGATATTCTTTCCGTCGATATAGCCGAGTTCCATCAGCCGGCGATCGAACGCTACGTGCCACGGCGTCGAGCGCGCGTTGACAATGGACGGAATGCCGATGCGCACGATCTTCTGTTGGGCTTGCGCAAGCATTGCAGTTGGACCTGTGAGCGCACTCGCGCCCAGCGCAAGCAGTAATCGGCGACGATTTTGCATCTGGCATCCCTAGGTGGGCGCCCATTATGCCCGCTTGCAATAGGAACCGCAGATTGACGAGCTTTGCTCAGGGAACAAGGTGAGTCAGGTCGCCCAGGTCAAAGTGACTCTACCCGCGCTGGCGTGTGCTTGTGCCATGGCGTCTGGGCCAGCCAGTCGCAATCTGCACCCTGCGTCAATTCATTCGCCGCGACCCCGGTAGAAACCGGCGTGCCCTCACTGCCTGGAAAATCCACGCCGAGACCGTTCGGAAGTGAGACATGCCCCGCGAGCATCTGATCCGTGATCTCGACCGGCGACGTCGGCGCTGCCGCGTCGGGTCGTGATTCGCACGCGGCCACCGTTGGCGACACCCACACGTTGCGCATCATCGGGATTGATGCGCAAGGCGCCGGCACGATCCTTCTTGCGCCAGTCGGGATCGCGAAAAATGGTATTTGCGGTGTACGAGCGTCGCTCACCGGCGGACAGCACGAACGGATACTCGCTGCTTGTCGCGGGCGCTGCTTCAGTCTGCAGCGCGTCGAGTTCCTCGAACAATTCAGGAATGGCCAATTGGATTCGGCCAATCTGGTGCTTGACCCGCGCGAAGCACTCTTCCCATTCGTCCACCGAAAACACCACGGCGCTTTTCTGCGCCAGCAATGCATCGAACAAAGCATCGGCTGCATCCGGCGGGGAACCCGTGAACCCGGCGCGCGAGAGCGACTTGGGTTGCCGCTGCGCGGCAATCTGACATAAGCCCCAGACCGCTGCGGCCTCGGCAAATCCTTCTGGCAACAAGTCGCCAATGGCGCGAAACAATACCACCGGTGCGACTCCCGCGAGGCGTGGATTCGCGGATGTCAGTTCAAAGAATTTGGCCCGAAATTCCTTGCGTCCCTGTTTCCAGGCAGCCCGTAGCAGTGCAATAGGTTCCTGCGGCAAGGCGCCCAGAGCGTCGACCAATCGCGTGTGCAGTTCGGCTTCCGAGAACAGGTCAGGCAGCGGCTGCATCAAGGCTCGTCGCAGGTGAAAGTAGTTGTCCGGAAACTCGAAATTGAAGAATGTCGCTTCAGCCTTCTCGTACTGACTGGCGACCGGCAGAACATAGTGCGCCAGCCGCGCCGTTTCCGACATCGCGACGTCGATCACCACGACCAGTTCGAGCGCCGCAAGCGCCTCTCGCATTCTCACGCTGTCGGCCAAGGAATGTGCTGGATTGGCGCTCTCGACCAGAAGCGCGCGAAAGCGCTTCGGATGGTCGGTGAGAATTTCATCCGGGATGGCGTTGCACGGCATCATCCCGCCGATGATGCGTGCATCGGTGACGGGCGTTCGCTTCCCGGCGCCTGATCCGCCGTCGCTGCCGGTGGCGAGAGGCACGATGGCGCTTGGGAGGTAGGCGGCACCCTTCTTCCCGAAGTTGCCGGTAAGCAGCACCAGCAGCTTGTGCAGATACGAGACCAGGGTGGAGTGCCGGTTCATCTGCACGCCCAGGTCTTCGAAGCTGGCGACACTTTCCGCCTTGGCGATGCGTCTCGCGGCGTCGCGCACCTGAGTCCTCGGGCACGCCGCTCTTGACGCAGTACTCCGCGACGGACAGTCGCGCGAAGTGCGGCAATACCTCTGTCGCGCCATCGGCGTGGGCATCCAGCCACTCATGGGCAACCAGATCCTCCTGGACGATCACCGCCACCAGCGCTGCGAGCAGAAATGCGTCGGCCCCCGGGCGCACCCGCAGATGGATATCGGCCAGCTCGGCGGTTTCGGAGCGTCGCGGGTCGATGACGATCAGGCAGCGCGCAGGATCGCGCGCGATCTCGCGCAGCGTCAGTCTTGCGCGTGGGATGCCATGCGATATCCACGGATTCTTGCCGATGAACAGGGCAACCTCGCAGTGCGCAAAGTCACCGCGCGTATAGCCTCCGAGCATTCGATTGGCGACCCAGAACTCGCCGGTCTTTTCCTGCGCCAGCGCGCTGGATCGAAACCGCGATCCGAGCACCGTGCGGGTGGCGCGGCTGTAAGCGCCCGGCAGATGATTGCCTTGCCCGCCGCCGCCGTAGTAGAGGATCGATTCGCCGCCGTGCGTATCGCGGACCGCGGCGAAACGTGTCGCGACTTCACGGATCGCGGTATCCCAGTCAATTTCTTCGAAGGTTCCGTCGGCGCGACGTCGCAGCGGCTTGGTCAGGCGGTGCGGGTCGTTCTGGTAGAAATCCAGGCGCGCGGCCTTTTCGCAGGCGTAACCCTCGGAGCTCGGATGCGCATCGTCGCCGCGGACGCGCACAAACCGTCGTCCATCATCACCGCCCAACTGAACCTCGATGCCGCAGTTGCACTCGCAAAGGATGCAGGCGGTGGATTTCCATTCGGATACGTGGGCGGCGGCGGTTTGCATGTTGGTATCCGGAGGCGATGTGAAAGCACCTGCAAGCAGCTTAGCGGGATGGCCGCTTGCAGGCAATCCGAGTTCTGTCCGCCGGGATGAGACATTATCGCGGCTGGCACGCCGTCGAAGCTGCGCTTTGCAATCAAATGTATCATTCGACCAATGTCGCTCAATCTTTTCAGCCGCTTGATGCCCGCCGAGGAGGCTTTTACGCCGCTGTTCTGCGAGCAAGCGCAGTACATTTTCCAGGCGGCGGAGCAACTGCGGCAGATGATTGGCGAAGACATCCCCGCCGATCAGCATGTCGCGATCATTCGCGACACCGAAATGGCGGCCGACGCCGTGGCGAGAAAGATCTTCATTGGCGCCAACCGCACTTTCAACGCGCCGATTGACCGCGAGGACATCCTCGGGCTCGCCCATTTGCTCGACGACTGCGTAGATCTCATCGAGGACACAGCCAAGGGTATCCAGCGCTATGGCGTGCGCGAATTTCCTGCAGAGATGCGGGCCATGGCGGACGCAGTGGTCGAGGCCGCGTCGGTGCTGCAGAAGGTCATGCCGTCCCTGGATTCGATTGCGAAGGACCACAAGACCATCTCCGTACTTTGTGAGCAGGTCGGCGAGATCGAAGGACGCGCCGATGCGTCGTTCGACCTTGGGCTGACGCAACTACGGGCGCAGCTGCGGACGGGCAAAGTCGACACGATCGGCTACATCGACCGGAAGGAACTGTACGAACTCATTGAGAACGTGGTCGACAAATGTGACGACGTCGCCAACGCCATCCAATCCATCACCGCCAAGCACGCATAACGTTCCCATTGCTGAACCGGGCGCCACGATATGGACGCTAACGCGCTCGGACTGCCGATACTCGTCGCATTGATCGCCGTTGCGCTGCTGTTCGACTTTCTCAACGGCCTTCACGACGCAGCCAACTCGATCGCAACGGTCGTGGCGACGCGTGTCCTGCGCCCGCAAACGGCGGTAATCTGGGCCGCGTTCTTCAATTTTGTCGCATTCGCGGTATTCGGCCTGCACGTGGCGCAAACGGTGGGAACGGGCATTGTGAGGGCCGGGGTGGTGGACGGCAGCGTCATCTTCGGAGCATTGAGCGGGGCGATCGTCTGGAACATCGTGACCTGGAGGTTGGGCCTTCCGTCCAGCAGCAGCCACGCGCTGATCGGGGGCTTGACCGGGGCCGCCGTCGCCAAGGCGGGGCTTGCGGCCGTTGTCTATGGCGGACTGGCAATCACCGCGCTCGGCATCGTGCTCTCTCCACTGCTGGGCTTCGTCCTCGCGCAGCTATTGGTGGTCATCGTGCATTGGGCCAGCCGGAACTCGACCCCTTTTGCCGTCGACCGGCGATTCCGCGTGCTGCAACTCATTTCGGCGGCGATGTATTCGCTTGGTCATGGCGGCAACGATGCGCAGAAGACGATGGGCCTCATTGCAGTGCTGCTCTTTTCGCAAGGTCTGCTCGGAAGCGAGTTCCACGTTCCTTTCTGGGTGGTGATCAGCTGCCAGGCCGCCATGGCACTTGGAACCATGCTGGGTGGCTGGCGGATCGTCCATACGATGGGTTCGCGCATCACCCACCTGAAACCCATTCAAGGATTCTGCGCCGAAACCGGTGGTGCGCTTACATTGTTCCTGGCCACCGCATTGGGGGTGCCGGTGTCGACCACGCATACGATTACCGGCGCCATCGTGGGCGTGGGTGCGGCCCGCCGGGCGGCGGCCGTGCGCTGGCCTGTTGCGCAGCGGATCGTCATCGCGTGGGTGCTGACGCTTCCGGCCGCAGGGCTAATTGGCGCATCGGTTTTCGCTGCGGTCAGCCATTTCTGATGCCTTCCCACGGCAGTCGGCACGACAGTGGCTGCGCCGATGCTTTTGGTCCCTTCCAGCTCTTGATCACGTCGCTCCGCGCACGTCCGCCGACGTAGCTCCCGCTCAGGGAGACGCCGTCAGCGTGACAACGACGTCCCCGGAACGAACCTCGCCCTCGAAGCTGCGCCCATCCGCCTTCTTGTTGAGCGCGAAGCGCGAGGGGTCCGTGGAGCATTGCCCGTTCATGCGCTGGGCGTTGACATTGGGTCTCGTCGTGGCCTCGAACTTGAGCGTCGCACCATCCCAAGTGGCCGCTATCGGCTCGTCCTTCGCGCCGCAGTTAAAGCCGCGCCAGGTAAGCTTGCCGGTCATCTTGCCCGGTAGGCGATCGCTGTCGAAGACGATACTGAACGAGTCGATCAATGCGCCGCGGTCCGACAAACGTCCAACGTCCACTGAGCGACGGTGGCAATGCGTCGCAATGATTAGCGCCGCGGAGATGAGCGGCCACGTGAGCGCAAACTCATCCAAAGGCCGCTCAGAATCGGTGAACTGCCTCTCGGGACTGGAAACCATTCGTCCCTAGGCGACCCTGAGCAGCCGTAACAGGACCCAGAAAGCGGCCGTTCGAATTGCTGCACACGCGACGCGTGCAACGATGTCTCGCAGATTGTCAGCGACCAGCTGCAGCACGCGACCGGGCTGAAGCGCGTCGCGGTCAGCGGCAGCCTACCGGCGTTCCAGTCCAACTGCTTACCAGAACAGCAATTTCAGGTCCGCGGCGAGAACGGCAGCGCCGCCTCGGTAGCGCGAAGCGGCGCAGGCACGTTATCGAAGCCCCCGTACGAGGCGCGCACGAGCAGGAAAAACGCCTCGTCCGTCATGCTCGGATTCGTTACCTCGTGCCGCACAGGGAGCGGTACGCTGCAGCACCGCGGCTTGTTTTGAGATGGCGACATGACGCCCAACCCGGCACTCAACCGGACGTGGCGATACGCGGCTTCAAGTTGCGACGAATCGACGGTGCCACTTGAAGTAGCTTCGGCGAGCGCATCTCGTCGCACCGTACCTGGTCTCGCAACCAGCTGACGAACGCCCGTACGTTGCTCCTTCCGCCGGACCCGGAGGCAACTACGAGATAGAAGCCCCCGAGAGTGGCCACTCCGCCTGCCCCCAGCGGAGTACACAGTCCGCCTTCACGCAGATGGCGTGCCAGATGCGGCCATTTCCCAATCGCGATTCCACTTCCGTCTTTGGCTGCCGCAATCACTTGATCATAGTGCGAGAAGCGCATAGTCCCGGCCGGTGAAACCGGACGCACCCCCATGGCTTCGTACCAGCGCTCCCAGTCGTACCATGGCCGACCATAGACAATGGTCTCGAAATCCAGCCGAATATGCGACGCAAGGTCGCTTATTGTGCGAACCGGTCGCTTTCGATTCCGCGCAAGCGCAGGAAGACACACCGGGAACTGCCGGTACTCGACCAACAGCTCGGCATCGGGCGGCTGTGCACCAGGGAGTACATATCGAAGGGCGACATCGATGCGCTCGCGCTCCAGATCCACCATGTCGTTGCTCGCAAAAATGCGAACGTCGGTTTGCGGGTATACACGCGCAAATCCGGGCAGATTCGGGACGAGCCAGGTCGATGCCAGCGCAGTCGTCGTAGTTACAGCCAGCACGTCTGCCGATCCGGAGAGCCGATCGGTGGCGGCGTCTACGAGTGCGAGTGCCTCGTCAGTCGCTCGATAGAGCTCTTCGCCAGCCTGAGTAAGCGTCAGAGCGCGATTTGCTCGGTGAAACAGCGGCTGTCCGAGCTGCTCTTCCAGCGTGTGAATGGCTCGGCTGATGGCCGACTGAGTGACAAATTGCTCTTGCGCAGCGCGGGTGAAGCTAAGGTGGCGCGCGGCCGATCGAAAGGCGCGAAGGAGATCTAGCGACAATCGCGGTCTACGTTTCATTCCTTTAGCTCATGTCTGAATGAACAAAATCTCGCTTGAATATCGTGCCGCGATTGACAAGAATCAATCCATTCGAATGATACCGCGCCGGGAGATCGACATGAGTATGCAAAGTGGCGGATTGGTCGCGTCGGTTGCCGCGGGACTGATGGCGTCTCTCGCCTTGGCGCCTATCTCGGTCGATGCTGTGGAATCGACCGCCTCCGCGACGATAACCGTATTCGCGGACCGCTATGTCGAGAGCGGACATGTATACGACGATCTCAACGAGCTGGAACGCCGCATTGCGCTGAAGAATTCACGTGGCGTCATGATTCTCATCTGTGGAGCTGGAGCCACCCGAGCGGTCAAGGCAGCCGTGCACCGATTTCGAAGCGTCCCGGTTCAGGTACGCGTACCGGACATTGATGAGGCGGTATGCATGTCCCAGGCCTCGTTGGCTACGCCCACGCGCGAAGGGACGGGATCACGTCCCATCGGCATCGATGACGTCACGGTGGATACTTACTGGCGGGAACTCATCCCCTAAGGTACGGATCGCCAACGCTATTAAACACAATGGGGAGGGTCCCAGTTGCTCGCTTTGCGGCCAGGGCCGCGAGCGTACCTCCTCCGGTCACAATGACATCTACCTTGAGCGCCACCAGTTCGGCCGCGAGAACTTGGAGTCGCTCGGAATTTCCCTCGTCGGATCGGATTTCGATAAGGAGGTTGCGACCTTCGACGTACCCGAGGTCGCGCAGTCCCTGACGGAAGCCCTCAAACAAAAGTGGGTTGGCGGTCGCCGGGTTCGGATTCAAGTAGCCAATTCGAGCGTTCATGGGCGCCTGCTGCGCCTCGGCGACAGACCGCGCGATGATAAGACCACCTGCGACGGTGTTGATGAACGTTCGCCGATCCATAATTGAATCATCCCAGAGACGACTGAAGTTCCGGCCATACTACGCTTGCAGGAAGTCCTCGTCCGCGTCGGCGAGTATCAGCAGTTCGCCGACGAGAAGCGATCAATGGCCGCTATCGGAGCGCAATTCATTACGTCCGCAAATGGCCCGACTGCCGCCGGTATCTGGCAATTCTCGAATGGCGGCTCTTCATTTTGGGGCTGCGAAATCGGCCGCAAATATGCTTGAAGGAGAACCGGACTCCGCCCCGCATCCAACCGCCGCTGATTTGGTCGGAACGCGGTTTCAACACATCAACGTTGAGCGCGTATGCCCAGTACAAATGAGAAGCCCCGCGATGAGTTCGCAGGGCTTAACAGTTTGGCCACTTTGCTCCGGTTCCTCGGCCCGCGATAATCCTCAGACATCGTCTCGAGGGTGGTTGCTGCCTGTCCGCCTCAGGTACACCCGCAACACGGGGCGCGCACAATAGCGAGACACTAGTGCAGCAACCGGATCGTCAGCTTTTAGTACGAGAATCCCCCGCGAGCCGAATCACCGAAAGCGCTTTCAGTTGACGCCTTTCGCAGATCCATGTCAAGGCGTACCGCATATCGCGTCGGTGTGTCGGCGGCTAGTTGCTGCCTATCTGACTCAGGTCAATGAGCGCCCGCTCCTGGGCCGGTCAAAGCCACCGACCGCGCTGAACCGAGCGGCCGCTGCATAACGTATACCAGCCATCGAAGCGTCAACGGCCGCGGTGGATCGTAGTGCTGCGGTTCGGCGCCGCAGATCGTTCGACCGTAGACGACCCGAACCGGCGAGTGCGGCCTCTCGGAAGCAGACGTCCGCGTCGTCCGTAACGGAGCAAGTCCCGGAACTCCACCGAGGTGCGCACCCGCGCGATGGGACAACTTCACGCTGCGGCCAATGAAGCCGCCGCCCGCCCGTGCGGTCTCAGAGTTTCAGGCCATTAAGCCAGTTGTTCCGCTGAATCAAAATTATGCTCTGCACATTGCACGTGTTATTGGTTACGAACAGCTTGCCGGAGTCACCCGCGTCAGTATGTACAACCTCGGTGAACGTCGCAGCGAAAGTGCCGGTCAGGCCACCGGAGAACGTGGTTCCAGAAGTACAGTTTAGTGTTCCTGGAACATTCACCACACGCCCGGTCTGGTTCACTGCTCCAGTAAAAGTGCAGAGCGGATTTGAGATCACACATGTGGAATCGGAATCGCACTGCCCAATGTTGAGGCTGATCGAATTGATCGATACAGCGGTTGGGAAGAGGCGATACGTGGTATCCAAGACCGTGTTCGCGGGGTTGTTCACCGAGCACTGTCCGTTGTTTCGGGACTCGACAATTGCGCGGAAGGCCGTTCCGCTCCCGGTGATATCGAGGAAGGTAGCGTTGAAGTTGGTATCTGGCGTATAGAGGGATTGCCGGGTAATTTGTTTGACTACTGACGAGCCGCGATAGGTGTAGGCGAGAGTACCATTGGCCGCGTCGAGGGGTGTGAAGCTAACAGTGCCAACGTTATTTCTCTGCACCGCTGTGGGATTGAAACCCTGGCTGCTGAGCGGTGCACCGCCGCTCGTTTCAACGAGGGTGCCTGAATAAACCTCCAGTACAGGGTCGGCCGTCAAGAGCCCGACTACCCATGCCGCGCTGCCATTGTTCGAATAGACAAAGAACGTGGCATAGATTGGTCCATTGTAATCCTGGCTCATGGTGACGCCCCAACCGGATTCGGTAGGGTTCCACCACATATCGGTATAGTTAGGTCTCGCGCTCGCGAGATTGGATAGGGCGGCGACGAGAATTCCAATCGTCGCGCTGATTGCATACCTGAATTTCCTTTGCGTCATAGTGTTCTCCCACGTCGTTGATGGCGGTGGGCCAGAATCGCAGCCGGCCACGTTGCTAAGTTCGTGAGGCTACCGTCGCCTCCTGCGCCTGGTCGGTACGCTAGCGCACGTACCACAGGTCCGAACTTGCTGCGGCGATGTGTGCGGCGGCGAACAGACTGGTGAACGAGCTAGTGCTCAAATAGTTCCTGCCTGCAACGCTCTACGCTACGCAGAGCGTGGGCAACTAACCGGAGTCTCAAATGTATATTGGCGGCGGCATGCTTTTATTGATTGTTCTTTTGCTGGTGTTTGTGTTGTGAACACTTCCTCGAATCCGCACGGCGTCAATCCTCGGAAAATCATCAAAGCTTCAACCCGAATCCAAGGCGGCAATTGGCAGATGCAGGGATTGCGGCGTTCCGGGCTTATTCACGACGAGAGTGAGTGCCGAATGTCGATTGCTGAGTTCATTGCCGAACAGGGGTTCCCGCGCGACAGTGACGACGCCTGAATTCGATAGCATTTACAGCGCAGTTCTACGCGCCGATCAGCCCATGATGCTTGGTACGCGTGCGACGCACATCGCCGGAATCGTTTTCTTACTCCTGAGGGTTGGCGGCGCAGGCGAGCGACCGCTATCCGTGATCTCGCCATAGGGCTGCTCCTGGCCGGGTCCAGCCGCATGTCCGACGCCCTCATTCGGCAGAAGACGACCCGAAGCAGGCATTGTCAACCATTGATAGCGGACCACAGAGCGCTTGAAGCTGCCAGACGCGGCGATTCGAGAATAGGGGACAATGGCCAACTGACTTGTTCCATTGGAGAATTGGCGCGCGGTGTCGCAACGCGGAAAAGGCCGCGCATGGGTCGGTCGCAATGCACGTCGGAGGCATGATGGCATCACGCTTTGTAGTCGCGATAATTCTGACCGTCGGCACCTGCTTCACGGCGCTTGCGGCCGAAGGTCAAACTGCGGCCAGGGTTCCCCGCGTAGGAATGCTCAGCAATACTGCACCTGCGGCTTCCGACCCATTCGTCGAGGGGCTGCGCGCATTGGGATGGGTTGACGGCCAGAACATCATCATCGAGCGGCGGTATACAGAGGGTGATCTTGAGCGCGCTCCAGGGCTGGCCGCCGAGCTCGTCCGCCTCAATGTGACGAAGGCCTCGATGCCGACGCCAGCACCGCCGGCATAGGAAGCTCAATTTCGCCGCCGACCTGGAAACGCGCCACTCCTTCGACGATGGCTCGATGGATTCGCTCTCTCGCTTCGCCCGTTTGAAGTGAAAGAATCATCTCCAGCCGAACGGCACTGTACGTTAGATCGAGGACTTGCTCCGCTGTTCGTGGCCGAAAGGCAAGCGGGACCTCGATAACGTGGGGACTAACGAAGCCTGCATCGAGCAGTGCTATCGTGCAGGCTTCAGGATCACTGAAGCGAAACGGCGGAGGGGCTGCGGGCAAGGGCACGTCGAGCGTGCCATGGGAACGAATAGACTCCAACACCAACTGATGAAACTTCGATCTCCCGGGCACGCACCACATCGTGAACGCGTACTTTCCGCCAGGACGAAGAACCCGAAGGGCTTCGGCAATCGCCTTCTCGGGATGTTGAAGATGATTGACGCCGAAGGCGCAAATGACAGCGTCGAAGACGCCGCTATCGAAATTCAACGCTTCCGCGTCGTCTTGTCGGAAGACGGCCGCAGGATAACGCTCTCTCGCCGCCGCCACCATCGCGGGGGCAAAGTCGATGCCGATAGGGCGAGCACCTCGCGATAGCGCGGCTCCGGCACCGTAGCCGAGCCCACAGCACACATCGAGTACGCTGGACTCAGCTCGCACATCCGTGGCGTCTAGCAACGGCTCCATCGCGTGCCGCGTTACTGAACCAAAGAGGTCATCGTACGACGCGGCGCCCTTCTGCCAACCGGCATACTCCAAGCCTTTGAAGGAAGCTGGATCGAACGTGAGTTCACGCACCATCAGTGGCCTCCGTCGAAGACGCGTTTTTGGGCGCGGTATGCGTCACCGAATGCCGAACGTATCAAGCTAACCGGCGGGCCGCGCCGATGTGCCACGAGCAGGGAGCCCATGACGCCACCGATAAAGCATCGCCGGTCCATCACTGAATCACCTCGTCCGCGCGCTGCTTCAACGACTGGGTAGTTGTCAGAAGATCGCGATGTCGAAGGGTCCATCGCCGGTGCTGTAGGGCGATCCAGGGATCTCGTTAAGTACCCCTGTGATCGGATTGATTCGGTACGCCGAGACGCTGTTCGCACCGTAGTTTGTGCAGTAGAGCAACGTTCCGCGCTTGTCGGTGGCGAGTCCGCGTGGATTCTTGCCAGCCGCAAACGGCTGTCCAGGCAGCGGCCGCAAGCCACCGCTCGCGCCGTCGATGGCGTACGCCCAGATGGAGTTGCTGAAGTGGCTGGCGACGTAGACGTAACCACCCTTCGGCGCGACAACCACAGCACGAGGATTCTCGCCAGTAGGCACCGCTCCGCCCGGGACCGGGACTAGCGTGCCGGTGTTGGGGTCGATCCTGTAGCTCGAAACATCATTTGAGACGGCATTGACGACGTAGGCGAACCGCCCGCCGGGCTCGATCGCGATCGCGCGCGGGTTCGTTCCGGCAGGAAACGGAGATCCGCGAAGCGGTTTTAGTGCACCCGTGAAACGATCGATCGCAAACGCAACGATGGTGCTGCTGGTAAGATTGGTAACGTAGAGGAATCGGCCGTTCGGATGGATCGCGTTTCCGGAGGGGCGCTTTCCGGCCGCGAACGGTGAACCTGTCACCGGCGTGAGCGCGGCCGTCGTGGGATTGATCGCGTACGCCGCAACTGCGTCCGCCACCATGGTCGATACGTAGAGAAATCGTCCTGACGGGTCGATCGCGGCCGAAACCGGATAGGCGCCGGTTGTCGTACGTGAGATGGGCGCGCGCCTTAGCTCTCCATTAGTCGGATCTATGCTGAACGTTACGATGCTGCTCGCGTCGCCATGTGCAACGTAGAGCCGGCGCCCGGCAGCGTCGATCGTGACAGAGTAGGGATTCTTGTCGCTTGCGATGGCCGTCGGAGCAAGCGGTGTGAGCGCGCCACTCGCGGCGTCCATACGAAATGCGCTGACGGTCCCTGCGCCGCTATTCGCGACGTACGCGAACAAGGCGGCGCGCGGCACATCGTCAGCGCGCGTGGCTTGTGCACGAGCAAAAAGTGGCACGACGAGGAGACCACCTGCAACCCCGCCGATGAACGTGCGCCGATCCATCGCTGAGTCTACGTCGACCAAAGAGTCCCAACTACAACGATACTACGCTTCCAAGGGAGGCTCATCTCAGCCGGCGAGTGACTGTACATGGACGCCCCCGGGTTTGCCATGCGCTCATTTCGTGATGGCTTGAAGGAACAGATTGCACCCGTACATCCGGACTTTATGTGCGGCATCTGCCGCTGTCCCTGATGGGATTGGCTGGTTGGCTCCCGATCGCTTTCGCGCACTCGCGGTGCTGCAGTCACTTTGGGTTTGGCCAACCAAGGTCTGACCTGTTTGCCATCATTGCGTGATCGCCTGAGCAATCGGTGGGTCGATCTCCTTCGTTTGATTGATCGTTTACGGTCGTTGTCTGCGGCTACGCGGTGACAGGTCGCGGCACGTAGTCGGGCCGGAACTCGCGCTCATGCGCGAGCAGCGCCCAGATCGTGCGCGCGTTCTTGTTGGCCAGCGCCACGGCGGCAATATTCGGATGGCGCCGGGTGAGCAGCCCTGATAGCCAGACATTCGGCTTACCCTTGCGTTGCGCCGCCACAATCGCCGAGCGCGCGCCGTGAATCAGCAGCGTTCGAAGGTAGGTGTCGCCACGCTTGCTCATGCCCAGCAGCTTCGGTTTGCCGCCGCTCGAGTCCTGTTTGGGCACCAGCCCCAGCCAGGCCGCCACCTGCCGTCCGTTCTTGAAGCTCCTGGCATCGGCAATCGAGGCCACCAGCGCACTTGCGGCCAGCGGGCCAATGCCGGGAATCTTCTCGAGCTTGCGGCTCAACTCGCTGCCTTGGTGCCAAGCCTTGATCTGCGCCTCGAGCTCCTTGACCTGCCGATCCAGCACCTGCATGTTCTCCAGCAGCCGCTCGATCAGCTGACGCATCGATGCGGGCAGGTCGGCAGCCTCATCGATCAGTTGCGGCACCCGTCGCAAGACGTTCGTGATGCCTTGCGGCAGCACCAATCCGAACTCGGCCAATAAACCACGAATCTGGTTGGCCTGCGCCGTTCGTGCCTTCACGAATCCTTGACGCACCCGGTGCACCGACAGCACCGCCTGTTGCTCCACCGTCTTGATCGGCACAAAGCGCATGTTCGGCCGGGCCACCGCCTCGCAGATCGCCTCCGCGTCGGCCGCATCGTTCTTGTTGCTCTTGACGTAGGGCTTCACGAACTGCGGTGATATCAGTCGCACACTGTGACCGAACCCCTGCAGCTTCCGGGCCCAATGATGCGCACTGCCACATGCCTCCATACCGACCAGGCAGGCCGGCAGGTTGGCAAAGAACACCGCGACCTGGTCCCGTCGGAGTTGTTTGCGAACCACGACATGCCCTCGTTCATCGACCCCGTGAACCTGAAACACGCTCTTTGCCAAATCAACGCCGATCGTCGTAACCTTCATGTGGATGCCCTCCTCGGTTCAAGTGGTCGATGACACTTCCACTTTGGCACATCAATGCCGTTGCGGGTGGGGGCGTCCATCCCATTGCTTACCGGAGTTTTTCGCGGAGCCCTCGAATGGCTCAGATTGGCCGGCTCCGGCCAAATTCCTCGCCGCCTCATTCGGCCGTCATCGACCCTTCTCGGTCATACGTCCGACGAAGCCGACCGTCGGCTGCGCCGCGACTGCGGCCATCGGATCGATGCTTGCCAATTGGCGCTAACGGCCATATGACGAACCCGCTGAGAGCGGACGTTCGATCGGGCTGTCAACCTGTTGCGAAGGGCTCCGATGACGATTGGTTGCAACGCCTTCATTGGCTTATCTCGCCGCGCATTGGGAGCGGGGTGCCCGGCTTCCACATCTTACCGAGTTCGTTGGCTTTATCGATTTGTTGTAGCGTTAGGCCCCGCACGATGTCGGCTCGATTGCGGGGTGCCGCCTTGTCCCCCGACGAGGCTGCCAGGTTGAAAAGCATGTAAGCAAGCACATCATCCCGCGGCACACCACGGCCATGTTGGTACATGTCGCCAAGGCTATTTTGCGCATCGCCAATGCCCTGCTCGGCTGCCTTGCGGAACCACCCGGCAGCCTGCTCGTCGTCCTGCGGCACGCCGCGGCCACGAGCGTACATCGTGCCGAGGTTGTCTTGGGCGGGTGCATAGCCTTGCTCGGCCGCCCTGCGGTACCACGCAACGGCCTGTCCATCGTCCTGCGTCACACCGCGGCCGTTGGCGTACAGATAGCCGAGATTGTGTTGGGCACCAGCATTGCCTTGCTCTGCTGCCTTCCGATACCACGCAACCGCTTGTTTGTCGTCCTGAGGTACACCACCTCGGCCGGTAAAGTAGCTGTTGCCCATGTTGAACTGAGCAAGAGCATCACCTTGGATAGCCGCCTTGCGAAACCACTCAACTGCTTGCGCGTCATCCCGTAAAACACCTCTGCCCTTTTCGTACATGAGGCCCAGGTTTAATTGGGCGCCGGCATAGCCCTGCGCAGCCGCCTTGCGATACCACTCAACTGCTTGCTTGTCGTCCAGCGGCAATCCGCCTCGGCCATTGAAGTACATAGTGCCAAGGTTGTCTTGTGCGCCGCCATCGCCCTGTTCGGCACCCTTGCGATACCACTCAACCGCTTGCCTATCGTCCTGAGGCGCGCCCCGACCTTCGGCATACATGGCTCCGAGGTTACCTTGAGCAATGGCAAGCCCTTGCACTGCCGCCATGCGATACCACTTTACGGCTTCTCTATCATCACGCGGCACGACTCGGCCGGCGAGGTAGAAATTACCGAGGTTGTTCTGAGCCGCGGCAAAGCCTTGCTCGGCTGCCTTGCGAAACCATCCGAGCGCCTGTTGGTCGTCCTGCGCCAAGCCACGGCCGGCGAGGTAGAAGTTGCCGAGATTGTATTGGGCACCCGCGTCGCCGTTCTCGGCCGCCTTGCGATACCACTCAACCGCTTGCTTGTCGTCCTGCGGCAAGCCTAGGCCGTCCTGGTACATTTTGCCGAGGATATTTTGGGCGGGCGGGAAGCCCTGCTCGGCCGCCTTGCGATACCACGCAACTGCTTGGGCATCGTCCTGCGGCACGCCGCGCCCGCTCTGATACATGAAGCCAAGCCTAACTTGTGCATCCGCAAGTCCTTGCGCGGCTGCCTTGAGAAACCACGCCAACGCTCGCTGCGTTGTCTCGCGGCAAGCCACGTCCATTGAAGTACATGTTGCCTAGGTTGCTTTGAGCGATAGCAAGCCCCTGTTCGGCCGCCTTGCGGTACCACGCAACTGCTTGGGCATCGTCCTGCGACACGCCGATGCGCCACTCCGGTAAGCCGGTCATAAACTGCCAGCGGTCGGCGCTCGACGGTCAGTGGTGTCGGCGCTCGGGGTTGCCGTGGCGGGCCGGGCTTGCTGGCCGCCATCACCAGCGACCGATACGGATGCATCGCCAGCGCTCGCAGCAGGACGCGCTCGTCGCGTTCGAAGCGTGCGCGCGGGGCTTCCACAATAGTCCGGTGGACACGGACGTTGGCGGTCTGGGTCAGCCACGACAGCGCCTGGGCATTCAGATCGGCATCGTTGAGGAAGCTGCGCCCGTAGAAGAAGCCTTGGCGGACGTAGCCGATCGGCCGTTCCACCTTGCCCTTAGTCTTCGCTCGATACGGCCGGCAGGCCCGGATGCGGAAGCCCCAGTGCGCGGCGAAGCGCATGAACTCGGCGTTCTCCAGCAACCGGCCGCCGATCGCGCGCTCGTCCTCGACGACGACCGCCTTCATTTGATCGAACAGCAATTCGGCGGGCACCCCGCCGAAGTACGCGAAGGCTTCCTCCAGCCCGCGGATGAGCACCGCCATCGTTTGGCGGGGACAGAACTGCAGCCACAGCAGCCGCGAGTGGGCCAGCACGACCACCAGTGCGTAACGCTTGCCCCACGGCAACCGGAACTCGGCGAAGTCGACTTGGCCTTGGCGGCCGGGGGGAGTCTCGAAGCGCACCACCGCGTCCGCTTTCGTACATGAAGCCAAGCTTAACTTGTGCATCCGCAAGTCCTTGCGCGGCTGCCTTGAGAAACCACGCCAACGCTCGCTCGCTGTCTTGCGGCAAGCCACGTCCATTAAAGTACATACTCGCAAGGTTGTCTTGAGCAGGTGCGAAGCCCTGCTCGGCTGCCTTGCGATACCACTCAACCGCTTGCTTATCGTCCTGTGGCACACCACGTCCATCGAGGTACATATCGCCAAGGTTGTCTTGACCTATCGCATAACCTTGTTCTGCTGCCTTGCGATACCACTCAACCGCTTGCTTGTCGTCCCGCGGCAAGCCACCCGCGCCGTCCTGGTACATCTTGCCGATGCTGACCTGGGCATTCGGCTCGCCCTGCGCGGCCGCCTTGCGATACCACTCAACTGCTTGTTTTTCGTCCTGCGGCACGCCATGGCCATCACGGAATATATTGCCGAGGATGTTCTGCGCACCGGCAAGTCCTTGTGCGGCTGCCTTGCGAAACCATTCAAGAGCCAGTTGAACGTCTGGCGCAGTGCCATACCCATTGAGGTACATCTCACCGATCATCGCCTGGGCGACTGCGTTCCCCTGATCTGCGAGCGGCCTCACCTCCGTCAATACAGTGGCGTAGTCCCCCCTTTCAAATGCGGCCCGACCTTCATCGAGCCCTGCAAATGCCGTACCGTTCACAATGCACAGAAGCAGGAGGATGAAAATTGCGATGCGGTGCGTCATGCGTCCTCCCCGATACTCACATGCCGAGGGTCGCAGCGCGAAGTGACTCGCGGGACTCGGCTCGCGCTGCTCGGCCGAGTCAGCGGGCTCGCATGCCGGAGAGGTAGCCAGTATTTTGGCAACCATTATTGGTGCTCGTCAGGGAGAAACTCGCCGTTAGCGAGTTCGTTTGAACGTTAATGGCGGAGACGTTGGCGTTGCCGATTTCGCCTGCGCTAGAGGTGTAGGTGCCACTGACTGCGCCAAACTGCCCGCTTTGCGTGAGCGTTCCAGAAATCGTAATTGACCATCCGACGTGCGAGAGGACCATTGCAATGCCCTGTCCGTTCTGCGTCACCGAAATGGTTACCGCAGGGTCATTCGAAGGTGGAACGTTGTTAGCAGGGTCGATACAGCCGGTTGTGGTATCGTGAAAGGCGCCCAAGTATGTGCCGCCGTAGTCATCAAGGACGATCCCGGTTGTGCGTTGCGGGGCAGTGATCGTATCCCAGCAGGGCGGGGCAGCGGGAGCCCCAGATCTCGCTGTCGGCTATACCTGCCGATCAATGCATTAGGCGCGCCGAAAATTGGTGCCGATTTGATCCTAATCAAAGGCGATCATTCAATCATGGAATCACATCTCGGTGCCCGCAAGAACCATGCTCCTGCAATCGCACTGGACGACCCAACAGCCGCTTTCGAGCAATTTGGGTGACGACGCTGACCGTCTCTTTGTGGCCGGTCGCCGGCATTGAGTCGATTCGACAGGGCGTCTGCTGCGCGTCCTACTGCGGTCGACCGCGCGTCAAGGGCCGCTCAGAATCGGTGAACTGCCTCTCGGGAACGGAAGCCATTCTTCCCTAGACGACCCACTCCGGATAGTCACCTTTCTCGGAACCAGACGTTCAGCGAACGAAACTGAGCGGCACGGAATGCAGGTACCGCGTCCTCATTTGCACAGTAATCCAGACTCGATGGGCACTCACTGGATCACCTCGTCCGCGCGTAGCAACAGCGACTGGGGAATCGTGAGGCCGAGCGCTTTGGCCGTCTTGACGTCAATGATCAGATCGACCTTCGTTACTTGCTCGACGGGCATGTTGGCCGGCTTTTCGCCCTTGAGAATCCGGCCAGTGTAGACACCAGCTAGCCGCCAAGCGTCATTGAAGTTTGCTGTATAGCAGATCAGACCACCGGGTGCGGGCCACCCGTAAATCGCAGGCAGGGCATGGCGGGCCGCCAGGGCGACGAGTTGATCGCGGTGGCTCAAAAGATAGCCGTCCGCGCTCACCAGCAGCGCACCAACCTTCTGCTGTAAAAGATTGGCAAACACCGTCTCGAACTCGCTTTGCTGACTTACATTCACAAACAGCAGATTCACCCCGCGAGCACGCGCCGCCATCTGCGTCTCTCTCATTTCGTTCTCGGCAAAAACGGGGTTGGTCGGGTTGCGGAGGTAAGCGATCGGCGTGCCCACAGGCACCAATTCGAGCAGCAGCTCGAGGCGCTTTGCAGCCACTTCGACCCCGAGCAGGACGATGCCGGTGACATTGCCCCCGGGCTGATTGAAACTGCCGACTAGGCCAATCCGGACCGGGTCGGCGGCCTGCATAAAGACGATCGGGATCGTCTGCGTCGCAGCTTTGGCCGCAAGTGCACTATTGGTGCTCTCCAGTGCCACGATTACGGTTACCTGACGGCGAACCAACTCCGCGACCAGCGACGGGAACCGATCGTTCTGACCCTGCGCCCAGAGGTATTCGAGCGCCACATTCCTGCCCTCGACGTAACCGGTGTCACTCAGGCCCCGATGAAAAGCTGCGAGAACGTCGCGCTCGCGAGTTCCGGGGGACATCAGGTGAACAAAGCCGATCACCGGCATCTTCGGCTGCTGTGCGTGCGCGGCGAACGGCACGGCGACAAGGCCACCCGCAACGCCGCCAACGAACGTTCGCCGGTCCATGCCTGCATCGCTCCAAAGACGATTGAAAGTCCGGTCATACTACGCTTACAAGGAGGCATTACCCGCTTTGCGACCACCGAGGACCGGCAGCAATCAACGACCGCCGGACCCATTCCGGGCACTCGGGACTCGAAGACGGGGCGCAATGCGGACCAGTGCTACCCTTGGCGAACGCGCTTTCCACCATCCGTGGTAACCAGTCGGACGTACCGGTAGGATTGCCTGTCCTAACCATCTTCGACTCCGTTTCGACAGGATCTTCCTCGTGCCGTCATCGTCCACTCGCGCCTTCGGATTCACTCGTGTGCTGCTTGGCGTCAACGCAGGAAACGCCATCGAGTTCTACGACTGGATGGCATACGCGTTACTCGTGCCGTACTTCGGACGGCAGTTCTTTGCCAACCAAAGCCCTGCGGCGGTGCTGCTTTCGTCATTTGCGGTATTCGCCGTGGGATCACTGGCGCGACCGATCGGCGCGGTCGTGCTGGGCAGGTTCACCGATCGGCACGGCCGTCGTTCCGGACTGCTGGTCTCCGTCACGCTGATGGTGATGTCTTCCTTCGGCATGGCGCTGCTGCCGGTCTATGCGAGCATTGGATTGCTGGCGCCCCTGCTGCTCGTCGTCCTGCGCCTCGTGCAGGGATTCGCGCTCGGTCCCGAACTGGGTGGCAGCGCGACCTATCTCGCCGAGAGCGCTCCCGAAGGAGGACGTGGCCTGTTCGCCTCCACCTACCAGAGTAGCGTCGCCTTGGGCACTCTCGCCGTGGCTGGGCTCATCAGCGTTCTCCATGTCTTCCTCGATACGGATCAAATGGAGTCGTTTGGCTGGCGCATCGTATTCGCCGTCGGTGGCCTTGTGGCCCTCGGTGGCCTCGCGCTGCGACGCACATTGCCTGAGACTGATCGTGCGTCCGAAGACGAACGGCGCAGGAGACAACCTTTCTCCGAGCTGTGGCGCAATCATCGCGCCGCCATTGTGCGGATCGCAATCATCGGCAGCGCCGGACTCGTCGTCATGTACGGGCTCACCTCCCTGCTCCCCTCACTTGGCCCGACGTTTACCCCGATCACAAGGGAGCAGGCAGCACACGTCAACACGATCGGGTCGGCAGCCATGCTGGTGGCGTCGCCTTTCCTCGGCGTCTTGTCTGATCGCATCGGCCGGTTGTGGACCATTCGCCTGTTCGCCGTCGCCGGCCTCTTTGCCATTCCGGTAATGGCCTCGCTCGACGGATCCTTCGGCCATCAACTTGTCGCCCAGTTGTTCGCGGTGTTGCTTATGTGCACCTGGGCTGCCGGCGCATTCGCCGCCTTCCCCGAGATGCTGCCACTGGCCGTGCGTGCCGCGGGAATCGCCGCTCCGTACGGTCTGGCCGCTGCTCTCGTCGGTGGCTTCTCACCTATGGTCTCGACATCCCTGGCGGCGAATCGAGGTCTAGTTGCGGTAGGCTGCCTGGTCGCCGTGATGACCGTAGTTGCCGGCGCAGCGACACTCGGCATGAAGGAAACTGCCTATCGCCCCCTCCGGGAACAGTAGCCGCCGATTCTCGCTTCTGCGCTTCGTGCCTGATTGCAGCTCTCCCGCATTCGCGTTACGCGTCGCAACTGGACGCTCAAAATGGGGAGATAATAAATGCCCGCACAAGACGGTCGCGCGTGTATTCCCGTCCCGGTGCAGACACGGTCCCCTATCCGATGACCGTTTCGCAACTTGTCGGGTGTGTGGCGTTCTCGGTTGCCACGGTGCTCTATGCCGCCGCACCGGCGCCTGTCGTTACGTTGTCTATCGATGGCGCAATCGGCCCCGCCACCGCCGACTACGTGCACCGCGGGCTGGCGCAGGCCGACAAAGAGAGCGCTCAACTCGTCGTGTTGACGATCGACACGCCGGGCGGGCTCGACACGTCGATGCGATTGATCGTGCAGGACATCCTCGCATCGCCTGTGCCGGTCGCCGCATTCGTTGCCCCTTCAGGTGCGCGGGCGGCAAGTGCGGGGACGTTCATCCTGTATGCCAGCCACGTCGCGGCGATGGCGCCCGGCACCAATCTTGGCGCCGCGTCGCCGGTGCAGATCGGCATCGGGTCACCGGCGCCCGCACCTTCCGGTGCGACCGACAAGTCGAAGGAGCCCGTGCCAAAGGATGTGCACGAACGCAAGGCTTTTTCCGACGCCGCGGCGTACGTCCGCAGTCTCGCGCAATTGCGCGGGCGCAATGCGGAGTGGGGCGAAAAGGCAGTTCTCGATGCGGCGAGCCTGTCCGCGACCGAAGCACGCGACCAGAAAGTTGTGGAGCTGATCGCCGCCGATGTCCCGGGACTGATGCAGCAGCTCGAAGGTCGCAAGGTCGCCGTGGCTGGCACGGAGCGCGTGCTGCACACCGCTGATGCGCCAGTCGTGGTGTGGTCGCCAGATTGGCACGATCGCATACTGTCGGTGATCACCAATCCCGGCATCGCGTTGGTCCTGATGCTGGTTGGAATGTACGGACTGTTCTTCGAGTTCAATAATCCCGGCTTGGTCTTTCCCGGCGTTGCTGGCGCGGTGTCCTTGCTGCTGGCGGCCTACGCATTTCACCTGCTCCCCGTCAATTACGCGGGCCTCGCACTGATCCTCATCGGCATCGGTTTCATTGTTGCCGAAGTATTTGTGCCGGCCTACGGCTCTCTCGGTGTGGGCGGAGTCATCGCTTTCATGGCGGGAGCGCTGATGTTGATCGACACGGGCGCCGGCGGTTTCGGCATCCCTTGGCCGCTGGCCGCATTCCTTGCCGTCGTAACCGCAGCGTTCCTTTTCGTCGTGGTGCGGATGGCGCTGCGGGCGCGGAGAGCGCCGGTTGTGAGCGGCTTGACGACGATGGTTGGAGCCGATGGCGAGATGCTGGAGGACTCCGGAGAGACCGGCTGGGCGAGCATTCACGGCGAGACGTGGAAGGTTCGGACCCCGGGTCAACTGGCGCGCGGGCAACGAATTCGCGTCGTCGCTGTCGATGGCATGGTGCCGCGTGTATCCGCTGTGGAAGGAGAGTGACATGGCATGGATTTCTCCAGTGATTGTCCTGATCTTGCTGGCCTTGCTCGTCGCGTCATCGCTGCGCATCCTGCGCGAATATCAACGTGGCGTCGTGTTCCAGCTCGGCCGGTTCTGGCGCGTGAAGGGTCCCGGCCTGGTCATCCTCGTGCCCGGGGTTCAGCAGATGGTCAAGGTGGATTTGCGCACGGTGGTGTTCGAGGTGCCGACCCAGGATGTGATTTCACGCGACAACGTGTCCGTGAAAGTCAGTGCCGTCGTCTATCTCCGTGTCATCGATCCGCAAAAGGCGATCATCCAGGTTGAGAATTATCTCAATGCGACGAGCCAATTGGCGCAAACGACGCTGCGATCGGTCCTGGGCAAGCACGAGCTCGACGACATGCTGGCGGGACGCGAGAAGCTGAACCTCGACATCCAGCAAGCGCTGGATGCTCAGACCAACTCGTGGGGAATCAAGGTTTCCAACGTCGAGATGAAACAAGTCGACCTGACCGAATCCATGATCCGGGCCATTGCGCGGCAGGCGGAAGCTGAACGCGAACGGCGCGCCAAGGTCATCCACGCCGAAGGAGAGTTGCAGGCTTCGGAAAAGTTGTACCAGGCCGCCAAGGTGCTGGCGCAGGAGCCACAGGCGATCCAGCTGCGTTATCTGGAAACGCTGACGGTGATTGGCGCGGACAAGAACACTACTATCGTGTTTCCGCTGCCGATGGATATCATCGCGCCGCTTCTGAATGCACTGCCGACGCGAAGCAACAGCGGCGAAAAACCCGGAACAGTCACTGAATGACCGCGTCCGCGCGCAGCAGCAGCGAATTCGGGATCGTCGATCCCGATCGCCTTCGCGGTCTTCATGTTGATGCCGAGCTCGAACTTGGTCGGCCGCTCGACCGGCATATCGGCAGGCTTTGCGCCCTTGAGAATGCGATCGACGTAGCCGGGGATGCGTCGTTGGACATCCCGAGAATCCGCGCCGTAGGACATGAGCAGGCCTCGTTCCATCAACGCTTTTGACGGGGTTATCGACGGTATCCGCAACTCGGATCGCCAGCTCGCCAATGCGCGCTGCGCTGATCGACTCGACGGTATTGAGGATCACGGTCGGAAGTACGATCAGCGCGCCTGGACGGCCGCGCGCTATCGCCGCCAAGGCGGATTCCACGTCCGCGTCGCTCGCCATGGCCACCGGCAGAACCTTCAGCTTCAGGCCGCGGGCCGCCGTTTCCATGTCCCGGAGACTGAAATGTATTTCCAGGATTGGCCGGGCTCCAGATGACGCCGACGTCGGAGAGCGACGGGGCGACATCCAGCAACAGCTGAAGCATCTTCGCCACGTGGTCGGACTGCGCCACGGTGATCCCCGTGATGTTGCCGCCCGGCCGCGCGAAACTCTGCACCAATCCTTCCTCGACCGGATAGCTGGGGCCGACGAACACGATCGGGATCGACCGGGTCGCTTCCTTCATGGCCTTGGTCGCCTCGGAACCGCCGACGACGATGACATCGGGATTGAGTCGCACCATTTCCGCGACTGCTTCGCGCAGCCGTTCGGGCTTTCCTTCCCACCATCGCCATTCGATGACGGCGGTGCGACCCTCGACATAGCCCAGTTCCTGCAACCCCTGGCGCAAGACCTCCGTGCTAAGGTTCGCCGCGCCAGTGCCGGCACCCCCCGAAGAAGGACACCGATTCGCGGCAAGCGCGCCGCTTGCTGTGCCTCGGCGGCAAGTGCAACCACGGCAATGCCAGCGCCCGCCGCGCGAATGAAACCTGCGTCGATCAATCATGATGTCGATGGGTAGATTTTTGGGCGGCCCGGAAATCGGCAGCGGTCAATTGTGTCGGGATGAGAATACCGGATCTCCCCCACGGGGGGCTGCTATTTACCGTCCGCAGGCGGCCACCATTTACCGCCAACCACCATGCCCTTGAGCCGGAAACGCCGGTCGGCCGCAAGGCGCTCGCCCTGCGTATCGTGAAACTCGAACGCACCGTGTTCGATATCGACGATCGTCGCATCGCCTTCGGTGCCGACCGCAAGCGTGCCCAGCGATGGGCGCCGGATCGCTTTCGCTGGCGCAGCGGTTACGGCGGCGACCAGTGCGTTCATGTCGACACCCAGCACCAGGAATTTCGACATCGTGGTCAGCAGGTCGAAGGCAGGACCATCGATGTTGAGTACGTGCACGTCGCTCGAGATGACGTCGGGACGAAACCCGGCCGACAGCAGGCCGCGGCAAGCGTGGAAGCCGAACGAGCCGGCGCCATGTCCGATGTCGAAGGTCACGCCGCGTTCGCGGGCGAGCAGGGCTTCCTCGCGCACCGCGCCGTCGGAACGCAGCAGGGAATTGGGAAACGGTCGGTAGCAGTGGGTGAGCACGTCGCCGGGACGCAGGCGTTCCAGTACTTCCCTGCGACTGGGTGGCGGATGGTCGATGTGCGCCATCACTGGCAAACCGAGTTCTTCGGCGACTTCGATCGCCATGTCGAGCGGCGCCACACCGCTCGAGCCGCCGGCGCCGCGGCCCACGCGCACCTTGATGCCAACGATCAGGTCGAGATTCTCGCGCGCCACCCGCACGCAATCGTTGAGGTCGAGAAGGCGCAAGTCCGCCGATTCGCCCGACCATCACAGTGCGGCTGAACGCATAGATCCCGGCAAACGAGACGTTGAGGTAGGCGAGGATGCGCACGGCCGACGGCTCGATGACGTGCCGTCGGAAGCCGGGGAAATTCCCGGGCCCCGCGGTGCCCGCGTCGATGAACGTCGTCGTGCCGCTGCGCCGCGCGATCGGCTCGGCCTCGACACCGATCGATGTGCCGCCCCAGTAGACATGAGTGTGCAGGTCGATCATGCCGGGGGTGACGATAGCGCCCGCGACATCGTGTTCCTCGTTGGCCTTCTCGGCGATCCGCGGCGCCACGGCCGCCACGCGACCATTCGTGAAGCCCACGTCGCACGTCGCGTCGAGGCCACTCGCCGGATCGATCACCCGTCCGCCGCGCAGGATCAGATCCATTCGTTGCCTCTCCTTTCGATCATGGTATTGCCATTGGATGCGATCGTCTCACGAGCGCAAATGACAGGCCACCTGATGACCTGTTGTCACCTCCCGCAACTCGGGCGATTCGGTCCGGCAGCGGTCGAACACGTACGGACAGCGCGTGTGAAAGCGACATCCGGACGGCGGATTGATCGGGCTCGGCACGTCGCCCGGAAGAATGATGCGGGCACGCTTGATCGCCGGGTCGGGGTCGGGCACCGGCACCGCGGACAGCAGCGCTTCGGTGTAGGGGTGCTGCGGATTGGCGAACAGCGTGCGGCGCGGCGCAAGCTCGACGATGCGGCCGAGGTACATCACCGCAACGCGATGGCAAATGTGCTCGACGACCGCGAGGTCATGCGCGATGAACAGATAGGACAAGCCAAACTCGCCCTGCAGATCCATGAGCAGGTTGATGACCTGCGCCTGCACCGACACGTCCAGCGCCGAGACGGGTTCGTCGCAAACGATCACCTTGGGCTCGACCGCGAGTGCGCGCGCGATGCCGAGGCGCTGCCGCTGTCCGCCGGAAAACTCATGCGGATATTTGCGCATCTGGTCGGGCCTCAGGCCGACGCGTGCGAACAGCTTGGCGACACGATCGGTCCGCGCTTCACCTGATGCGATAGCGTAGTTGTGCAATGGCTCGCCCACGATCTCGCCCGCGTTCATGCGCGGATTGAGCGATGCATAGGGATCCTGGAAGATCACCTGCAGGCGGCGGCGACGCGGGACCATCGCGGCGCGGTCGAGCTGGGTGATGTTCTCGCCATCCAGCGTGATCGTGCCGCTGGTTGGTTCGACCAGGCGCAGGATCGCTTTTCCCGTCGTCGACTTCCCGCAGCCGCTCTCGCCGACGAGCCCCAGTGTCTCGCCCGCGGCAAGGTCGAAGGACACGCCGTCCACCGCCTGCACCGTGCCGACCTCGCGCGCGAATAGCCCGCCGTGCACCGGGTAGTGCTTGACCAGCGCATCGACTTCGAGCACGGGTCGCGCCACGATGGTCGCCTCAGGCACGGACCATCTCCGGCAACGACTCGGCGTGCCAGCAGGCGACGAAATGGCCCGGCTTGGTCTCGACCTCCGGTGGAAATTCAGCGCGGCATTGCTCGGTCGCATAGGCGCAGCGCGGCGCGAACGTGCAGCCGCCGGTCATGCCGATCAGCGATGGGACCACGCCCGGGATTTCGGTCAGTCGACTCGGTCGCGTGGACTCGTCCGATGCGCGATTGAGTCGCGGGATGGAAGTCATCAACCCGCGCGTATACGGATGGCGAGGGTGCGCGAACAACGCTTTCACCGATGCTTCCTCGACCTTGCGCCCCGCGTACATCACGACCACGCGCTGCGCAGTCTCGGCGATCACACCCAGGTCGTGTGTGATCAACATGACCGCGGCGCCGGTGCGCTCCTTCATTTCCAGCATCAGATCGAGGATCTGCGCCTGGATGGTGACGTCGAGCGCCGTCGTCGGTTCGTCGGCGATGAGTATGGTCGGCGTGCACGCCATCGCGATGGCGATCATCACGCGCTGGCGCATGCCGCCCGAGAGCTGATGCGGATATTCGCCGGCACGTCGGCGCGTCTCCGGAATCTTCACCAGCGTGAGCATCTCGATCGCCCGGTCCATGGCCGCGCGACGGGGCAGATGCTGGTGCAGTGCGACGCTTTCGGCGATCTGGTTGCCCACGGTCATGACCGGATTGAGGCTGGTCATCGGTTCCTGGAAGATCATGCTGATCCGGTTGCCGCGAATCGCCCGCATTTCATCGGGCTCCAGCGTCAGCAACTCCTTGTCGTCGAAGCGGATGCTGCCGGCTACGATGCGGCCTGACGTGGGCGGTACCAGCCGCATGACCGACAGCGCGGTGACGGACTTGCCGCATCCGCTCTCGCCGACGACCCCCAGCGTTTCGCCGCGGTCGAGCGTCAGCGACACGCCATCCACGGCCTTGACCACGCCATCGCGCGTGTAGAAATGCGTGCGCAGTTCGCTGACGGCAAGTACCGGTGCGGCGGCGCTCATCGCACTCATCACATCCGTCGTGCGAGTCGCGGGTCGAGCATGTCGCGCAACCCGTCGCCGACCAGGTTGATTGCCAGTACGGTGACTGCCAGGAACACGCCGGGCAGCAGCACCATCCACGGCTTCAGCTGAAAGTAGGGTCGCGCTTCGGCCATGATGTTGCCCCAGCTCGGGATCTCAGGCGGCGTGCCGGCACCCAGGAAACTCAACGCGGCTTCGATCAGCACGGCCGATGCGCAGATGTAGGTCGCCTGCACGATGAGCGGTGGCAACGCGTTGGGTAGCAAATGCCGCAGCATGATGCGCGGTACGCTGGTGCCGATCGCCGTTGCCGCCTCGATATAGGGTTGCTCGCGAATGGTAAGCACAATGCTGCGCACCAGGCGCACCACCCGCGGTATTTCGGGCAGCGTCACGGCGACGATCACGATGATGACGCTCGCCTTGGACAGCGCGATCAGCGCGATGGCGAGCATGATCGCTGGAATCGCCATCATGCCGTCCATCACCCGCATCACCACGGCGTCCACCGCGCGCAGATAGCCGCTGATGAGGCCGATCGTCAATCCGATCAATGTCGCGAGCGCCGCGACCGACAGGCCGACGATGAGCGAGACACGGCCGCCGTAGATCACGCGGCTGTACAAGTCGCGCCCGAAACGGTCGGTGCCAAACCAGTTGTCGGCGGAAGGGTTGCGCAGGCGATGCGATGGGTCGATCGTGATCGGGTCGACGGTGCCGAGCCACGGCGCCGCGATCGACGCAAGCACGATGGCCAGCAGCAGCGCGCCACCGATCACCACCGTTGGATGGCGGCGAATGAAAGCGCCAAAGCCGGTGCGCGATGGTGGCGCGATCGATGCGGTTGCAATCGCTGAGGTCACGACTCAATACCTGATGCGCGGGTCGAGCACGGTGTAGAGCATGTCGACGATGAGATTGACGACGACATACGCACCCGAGAACACGAGGATGATGCCCTGGATCACCGGATAGTCGCGGCGCAGGATCGCGTCGACCGTCAGCCGGCCGAGACCCGGAATCGCGAACACGCTCTCGGTGACGACCACACCGCCGATCAGCAACGCGACGCCGATGCCGATCACCGTGACGATCGGTACCGCGGCGTTGCGCAGCGCGTGCCCCATCAATACGTTCTTGGTGGCGAGACCTTTGGCATGTGCGGTGCGGATGTAATCCTGGCTCAACGTTTCCAGCATCGACGCGCGCGTGATGCGCGCAATCAGCGCCATATAGGCGAGCGCCAGCGTGACGCTGGGAAGAATGATGTTGGACAGCCACGGCCAGAAGCCCTTGGCGAGCGGCGTATAGCCTTGCACCGGCAGCCAGTCGAGTTCGATCGCAAACAGCCAGATCAGTACGTAGCCGATGACGAACCCGGGCACGGAAAATCCGAATACGGCGAAGCCCATGACACAGCGGTCGATCCACGAGCCGACGCGCCACGCGGCGATCACGCCGAGCGGCACTGCCAGGAGCACGGAGATGAGGAGAGTCATCAATGTTAACGAGACGGTAGGCTCCAGACGCTGGCCGATCAGTTCCGACACGGGATGCGCCGAGAAGATCGAGTTGCCCAGATCGCCGCGAAGCAGTTGACCGATCCAGGTGAAAAACTGGATCAGCAACGGCTTGTCGAGCCCCAGGTTCGCCCGGATCTTGGCGACATCTTCGGCCGTGGCCAGATCGCCGGCGATGATCGCCGCCGGATCGCCGGGCGCCAGATGCAGCAGCGCGAAGACGAATACCGTGACGACCAGGATGACCGGCACGGCCGCCAGCAGGCGGCGAATCAGGTAGACATGCATGATTTCGCCCGAACCGCGTACGGCCCGGCAGTCGGATGCCAAGCCGCACGCTTGTCGCTCAAGTGCGAACCGTCAAAATGCGGCCGCGAGCGACGCGTGGCATGTGATGTGCGACCCGGATCGCTCGCCGTTTACTTCTTCTCGATATTCCAGAGCACCAGCCGCGGTGTGTCCTGGATGCCGGAGAGATTCTTGCGATACGCGATCGGCGAGAAGAACTGACCCGCCGGAATATACGGCACCACTTCGTAGAAGCGCTTCTGCAGGCGCTCGACGATTTCCTTCTGCTTTTCCGGAGGAGCGAGCGGGAATTCAAGGCGGATCTTCTCGAGCTCCTCGTCGCAGGGCCAGCCGAACCAGTTCTTGCCGTCGCACCCGCTGGGCGTCGGCGTATTCGATAGTGGGTTGTTCATCGCCAGGCCACCGCCCCACGTGTGGAAAATGTTCCACGCGCCCGGGTTCTTGTCCGCCGGATCCTTGATCTGGCGCCGCGCGCTCTGCGTGCCCCAGTCGATCGCCTGCAAATCGACGGTCATGCCGATCTCGCGCAGCTTCTGCGCGGTAACTACAGCCTGCGAGTGGGCGAGGTGCGCTTCGACCGGATCGAGGATCACGACCTTTTCGCCCTTGTAGCCCGCCTCCTTGAGGAGTTGCTTGGCCTTTTCGATGTTGGCTTTCTTGTCGCCCTTCGCCCAGTCGCCGACGCCGGCCTGGGTTTCGAACGGCGTGCCGCAAATGAACACCGCCCAGCAGGGACGTTCGTAGTCGGCGAAGCCAATCATCGAGGCGAGATAGTCTTTCTGGTCGCCGGTCGCATACAACAGGGCCTGTCGCGCCTTCGCATTGTTGAACGGCGGGATCAGGTGATTCATCCGGTAGATCGCCTGGGTGCCTACGCGGTCGATCACTTTAACGGTTATGTTGGGGTCCTTGCGGATCAACGGCAGTAGATCGGTCTGCGGAATCTCGATGATGTCGACTTCGCCCTTGATGAGCGCCTGCACCGCCGTATTGGAGTCTGGTATCACCAGCCATTCGACGCGATCGACCTTGGCGAGCTTGGCGCCCGCGAATCCATCCGGCGGGTCGGACCTGGCCTTGTAGTCGGGATTTTTCTTGTAGACGACTTTGCTGCCGGGCACCCATTCCTCGCGGACGAAGATGAAGGGGCCGGAGCCAATCGCTGTTGTAATTGCAGTATTCGGGTCGCCCAATGCGTCGGCTTCACGCGTGATGAACAGTGGATTTTCCGGACCCGCCAGTGTCTCCAGCACCAGCCCGAACGGTTTGTTGAGGCGAATCTCGAAGGTATCGGGACCTGTCGCGACGATTTCCTTCGCGAACTGCATCATCGTCACACCGGCGGGGATGCGCTTGGAGAAACGCAGGATCGACGCGACCGCGTCCTTGGCCGTGACCGGCTGGCCATCGTGGAACTTGAGCCCCGGACGCAGCTTGAACGTCCAGGTGAGGGCGTCGGCGCTCTTCGTGTAGCTCTCGACCATCTGCGGCTTTGGGGCGAGCTTGCTGTCCAGCGAGAACAGCGTGTCGTAGATCATGTAGCCGTGATTGCTGGTGATGTTGTTCGTCGTCTGCACGGTGTCCAGGATCTTGAGGTCCGCCTGAGGCACGACGCGCAGCACCGATTGAGCGTGCGCGGTCCACGAACCGGCCAGGATGGTCGCCAGCGCGCCCGCCGCCATCGCTCCCTTGAAGCCACGTCGAATGAGACTCATGTTCCGGCACTCCCCCTTGTATTGCCGTTGCCACCGTGGCCACGGCGAAGCTAGTCGGCTATTGTTAGCACACGGTACGCCCAATCGCAAGGCACGCCATTTTGCGTTGAGCCTCGCGGCCCGAGGCACCTGCGGCGACACTTTGGCTATTGCATCGCAACGAAAGGATATTCGATGGCGCAGGCTCCGAACGAATTGGGTGCAATCGAAGCCCTGGCGGCGATGGCAGCGGGACGTCTCACCGCCGAAGCGCTGACCCGCGCGTGCCTCGATCGCATCGCCACGCGCGATGCCGTCGTCCGGGCGTTTACGTATCTGGATCCGGAGACCGCGCTTGCCGAAGCTCGTTCACGCGACCGCGAGCGCCAGGCGGGGTCACCCGGTCCGCTGAACGGGCTGCCCTTTGGCGTGAAGGACATCATCGATACTCACGACATGCCGACGCAGTACGGATCGCCGATTCACGCCGGACATCAACCTTCCGCCGATGCTGCGTGCGTTGCATTGGCGCGCGAGACCGGCGCGGTCATGCTGGGCAAGACGGTCACCACGGAATTCGCGCTGCGTCATCCGGGACCGACGGCGAACCCGCACAATCCGGCGCACACCCCCGGCGGATCATCGAGCGGATCGGCTGCCGCCGTCGCCGACTTCATGGTGCCGGTGGCATTCGGCACGCAAACCGGAGGGTCGATCATCCGCCCCGCATCGTACTGCGGTGTGATCGGCTACAAGCCTTCCTACAACACCATCAACCCGACCGGCGTGAAGCCGCTCGCCGGGAGCTTCGACACCATCGGGCTGTTTGCGCGTTCCGTCGACGATTGCGCGGCAGTCGTCGGCGTGCTTGCCGGTGACGTTCGCAGCGTGGCATCCCTCCAGGCCATCCGGCCGGCGCGCGTGGGCCTGTGGCGGACACCCGCGTGGCACCTTGCCGAAGATGCGACGGTCCGCGCGGTCGAGACCGCCGCGCAGCAACTCGCGCGCAACGGTGTGGTCGTGGACGAGATCGAACTGCCGGCGGAGTTCGAACTTTTTCTCGACGCGCAAAGCGACGTGCTGCGGTTCGAGGCCGCGCGCGTGTTCGCGTTCGAACGGACCCAGCGTTCCGATCTGCTTTCGCGATCGAGTCGCGAAGAGTTGGCGGCGGGCGCGGCGATTCCGCGGCAACGGTATCTGGAAGCGCAGGTTTTGATTGCCCGCTGCCGCACGCTTTTCGCGGCGGCGATCGCACCTTTCGATCTGCTGCTGTCGGCGAGCGCATCCGGAGCAGCGCCCGCCGGGCTCGACAACACCGGTGAGGCGATGTTCAACCGGTGGTGTTCGGGTCTGCGTGCTCCGTGCCTCAATCTGCCCGCCTTTACGGGACCGAATGGATTGCCGGTCGGCGTTCAGGTGATCGGCGCCATCGACGACGACGCTCGTCTGCTCCGGACGGCCAAATGGATCGTTGCCCACGTGGGGGACGCGGCAGTCGATAACTAACTTGGTCTTCTTGCCCTGGTCCGGCGCCTCGATGTCGAGAATCTCGGCGATGCGTGATGCCGGATTGCACGCGCGCCGCGAAGCAACTTGTCCGTCCTGTTCGTTGACAATTTGTTCGAATGTCTATACAAAGCGCGCATGCACGCCCATTCTGATCGCCTCCGGGCCGGGCGGTCCGCCGCAGACGCATCGGCAAGCGGCGCGACGACCGACGACCTGGAAACCTTCCAGCCCCAGCCGGCGATCGCGCTGCACCATCAGATCAAGGAGGATCTGTCCCTCCACCTGCGTTCGGGGCGCTGGCCCCCTGGCTTCGAGTTGCCCACCGAGGAGTCGCTCTGCCGTTACTACGGCGTGAGCCGCGGCACGCTCCGCCGCGCCATCGGCGACCTGGTGACGGAAGGTTATATCGAGCGTCATCGCGGCCGCGGCTCGTTCGTCCGCCGCCCGAAGCTCGAAAGCGGGGTCGTCAGCACCTATGAGCGCTTCCGTGTGGTGGGCCCGCCGCTCGACCCTGGCGGTCGCGTGCTCGCGTGCCGCCGCGTGCGTGCGGTGAAGGACGTCGGGTCGATGCTGGACGTCACTTCGGGCTCCCCAATTTGGCGGCTCGAGCGTGTGCGCTTCACCAAAGGCGTGCCAGTCAGCCTGCAGACCAGCTTTATTCCGGTCGACCTTTGTCCGGACCTTGGCCGTCACGATCTGGTCACACGACACCTGATCGACGTGCTGCGCGACGAGTACGGTGTGGAGCTCACCAGTGCGGTCGAGTACGTCGAGCCCACGGTGGCGGACGGCTATGCGGCGAAGGTACTGTCCATCGCGGTGCGAACGCCGCTGTTCCAGATCGAACGGATCACCAAGTCGATGCATGATCGTGTCGCCGAATATCGACGCGCCCTCCTGCGCGGCGACATCTACCGCTACCGGATCGAATTGCGATGAGCCGGGCCGCGCGAGCCGTGAGCGGCGCGACCGTGACGCCGGCCGCGACCGCAATCGACTTCACATACGACGGTGCGTCTCGCATGACCGCAGGTTCGTTGCAGCGCTGGACACGAAGGTTCACGCCCCGCATCGAACTGCCGCCCGGCGCGTGCATTGGCGTCGCACATCGCTGGCCGAGCGACTGGGGCATTGCCCAGGCGAGCGATCCGGCCGGCGCCGACTACCTCGAGGCGACAACGTCCAACGGCGCGAGCGTGCGATGGTGGAATGCGCGCCTGCACTCCTGGCATCCGTTCGACCACATCGTTTTCGTCGAGCTGCCCGAGGGGCTCGCGGCGCGCGAATCCGTCGCGCTGCACTACGGTGGGGGCCACCGCGACTCACCGGGCTTCCGCGTCCAGACGTTCATCGAGGAGGCGTCACCGTTCAGCTTGCGCTGGCAGGCTGGCGAGGACGGGCCCTGGGTCGAGTTCGCGCGTCACACCGTCGAGGTCGTGGGCGCGGAGCCGGCACGCCTGGTTGTCAGCGCGCCGTCGCGCGTCATGGCAGGCGCGCCTTTCGAGGCGCATATCCGCATCGAGGACAAGTGGGGTAATCCAGCGCGCATTGACGCGCCTTTCGAGGTCGAGCTTGCCGACGATGAACTTATTAGTGAGGTCGAAAGTGGCGACGGGGAAACCGGCGCGATCGCACGCGCCAGGGCGACGATGCCTTCCTGCGCGTGGACGCGGCTTGCGTTTTCGCTCGAAGCGACACGTATCCACCGCCTGACCGTGCGTACTCTCGGCACGTCGACCTTGAACGCGCAGAGCAATCCGATCGAAGTGAGCACGACCTCGCCGGAGACGCACCTGTTCTGGGGCGACCTGCACGCCCAGTCCGTGATCGGATGCGGCGCGCGTTCGATCGACGCTTACTATTCCCACGCGCGCAACTTTTCGGCGACCGACTTCGCCTCGCACCAGGCGAACTGCTTTCTGGTCTCGCGGGGCGAATGGCAGGAAACGCAGGCAAGCACGCTGCGCCATCATGTTCCGCAGCGGTTCGTCACGCTGCTCGGCGTCGAATGGTCAGGTGCGACATCGGTCGGCGGTGACCACAACCTTTATTTTCCCGGCGATGAAGCGCCGTTGCGCCGCTGCAGTCACGAATTCGTCGCCGACAAGTCGGATACCGGAACTGACCTCAAGCACATCGAGGACATCTACGGGCACTACCGCGGCAGCGACACGCTGGTCGCGGTGCACGTCGGTGGGCGCACGGCCGACCTGGCGTGGCACGAGCCAGTGCTCGACCGGCTGCTGGAAGTGCACTCGACGCATGCGACGTCGGAATGGTTCCTGTTCGACGGTCTGCGCCGCGGCTACCGGATGGGCGTGATCGCCGGCAGCGACGGCGTCGACGGACGCCCAGGCAACTCGCATCCGGGGCATCTCGCCGTGCGCAATGTGCGCGGCGGGCTGACCGCCGTCGCGGCGCCGGACCTCACCCGCGCATCACTGTGGCAGGCGCTCAAAGACCGGCACTGCTACGCCACCACCGGGGAGCGCATCCTGCTCGACTTCCGCTGCGGCGCTGCCTGCATGGGCGACGCGATCGACGCTGACCCGGACTTCGCGCAATTCGGATTCGAGGTGCGCGTGGAGGGGACGGCGCCGCTGGAGCGGATCGACTTCTTCCGTGGCACGCATTTACTGCACGGCATCGACTGCTTTGCGGCCGCAGGCGCCCTGTCGAACCGCGTGCGCGTGGCGTGGCAAGGCCTGAGCGCACCCGGTAACTGGCAGCGCGCGCGCATGAACTGGGACGGCGAGTTGCGCGTGGCAGGCGCGCGCATCGTCGCAGCACAAGGCTGGGCATTCGACACGCCCGACGAAGGCCTGCGTGATTGCGATCAGGGGCGGGTGCGCTGGCGCTCGGTCACGGCCGGCGATTGGGACGGCGTGCTGCTTGAGCTCGATGGTCTCGACGACGCACAGCTCTGGTTCGTGACCGGACCGATGACCCTGCGCACGCGCCTGGCGGAGGTCGGACCGGCCGGACGCCGCTTCGACGCGCACAATCCGGACCGTTGCGTCGAACTGCGGCGGCTGCCGCTGCAGATGCCGTCGCAATCTTTTAGCGGACGGTTCACTGACGCCAAACCGATCGCCGGCGAGCACGCGTACTGGGTGCGCGTCCGCCAGAGCGACGGCGCCTATGCGTGGTCGTCGCCGATCTTCGTCAACGTCGCCCCGCGCAAGCGATGACGACCTTCGCTTCCTCCGGCGTTTCACCTCGGCCCGAAGCGCTCGCGGGCCGCGGCGATGCTCATGTTGCGCAGACCGGAAGTCGCTTCAAGATCCGCGTCGACCATATCTCCAAACGATTTTCCACCGACCCGCCGGAAGCGCCGGATGTTCTGGACGACATCTCGGTCGCCGTGGGCGAGAACGAGTTCGTCGTGTTGCTCGGGCGCAGCGGCTGCGGCAAGACGACGCTGCTCAACATCATCGCCGGTCTCGAGCAGGCATCCAGCGGCGAAGTGCGCGTCGACGAGTCGGTCGTGACACGCCCGGGCCAGGGCAAGGGTGTCGTGTTCCAGCAGGGCGCGCTGTTCCCCTGGCTCACCGCCGCCGACAACGTTGCCTTTGCCGCGAAGAGCCGCGGCGTGCTTCCGCGCGAGCGCGATACGCTGTGCGGTGAGCTGCTGGCGCTGGTTGGCCTCGCGGGCGCCGAGCACAAGTTTCCCTTCGAACTGTCCGGCGGGATGCAGCAGCGCGTGGCGATCGCGCGTGCGCTGGCGCTCGATCCGCAAATCCTGCTGATGGACGAACCATTCGGCGCGCTGGACGAACTGACGCGTATCGAGATGCAGAACGAGCTCCTTCGGGTATGGGCGGCACGGCGCAAGACCGTCGTATTCGTGACGCACAGTATCTGGGAGGCGCTGGTGCTGGCCGATCGGATCCTTGTGCTTGCGCCGCGGCCGGGGCGCATCGTGCTCGATCGCACGGTCGCGTTGCCGCGCCCGCGCTCGCGCAGCGATCCCGAGCTCCTGCGCCTGTACGAAACGATCTGGGCGTCGCTGCAATGAGCGCCGCCGGGCCGCCCCAAGGCGCTCGCCCCCTGGGGGGAGCGGCGCGCAGCGGCGCTCGGGGGGATCATTCAAGTGCTGCATCCGCGCTCCGCAGCGCTCCAGCGCGCGACTGGCGCGACTGGGCCTATCCGCTGCTCGTCATCGCGGTCGGTCTCGCGTTGTGGCAAGTCGCGGTAATGGCCGGATGGCTGCGGCCGATCCAGTTCCCGCCGCCCTCCAAGCTCGCGACCAGCCTTGCCGAGCTGGTGGTCGACGGCTATCCGGAAGGCATCGGTCTCGCGACCCACGTGGCCATCACGATCCAGCGCATCCTGCTCGGCTACTTCGCGGCGCTTGCGCTCGCGATTCCGCTTGGCCTTCTCATTGGCTGGGTTCCGATTCTCGACGCGCTCACTGATCCGGTGATCGCGTTCGGACGGTCGGTCGCCACCTTGTCGCTACTGCCGCTCACCGTGATCTGGTTCGGCACCGACGAGCTGGCGAAGGTGTTCCTCATCGGCTACGGCTGCTTCTGGGTGATGATCTCGAACGTGGTTGCGGCGGTGAAGAGCGTCGACCCGATACTGGTCCGCGCCGCGCGCACAATGGACATCTCCGGCATCGCGCTGTTCCGCCGGGTCGCGCTGCCTGCGGCGCTGCCGCGCATCTTCGGCGGCGCGCGCGTGGCGCTGGGCGTCGGCTTTATGGTCATCGTCGGCGCCGAGATGATCGGCACCATCCGCGGACTCGGCGCGCTGATCATGGAGGCGCGAACGTTCTATCGCACCGACATCACCATGGTCGGCATGGCAGTCATCGGCGCGCTGGGATTTTCGATCGCGTTCGGGCTCGAGCGGCTGGAAACGAAGCTCATGCCGTGGCAGGCACGCGAAGCAAGGCGCAGGACATGAGCGTGAAGGCGCTCCTATGAGCACGCTTTCGATCAACCAGCCGCCGCGTCGCATGCTCGGGTTCATCGGCGCGTTCGCCGTCCTGGCGCTGTGGGAAACCAGCGCTCGGCTGTGGTGGGCCGACGCCGACGTGCTTCCGGCGCCTACCCAAGCCATCGCCGCCGCGTGGAAGCAACTCACCACCGCGGAACTCGCGCAGCACGTCGGCTGGAGTCTATGGCGCATCCTTGCAGGGTTCGCGCTTGGCGCCATCGCGGGCGTGGCGCTCGGCGTCGCCTGCGGCTGGTACGCCTGGCTGGCGCGGCTCGTGCGGCCGATCGTCGAGCTGTTGCGGCCCATCCCGCCACTGGCCTGGATCCCGATCGCCATCGTCTGGTTCGGCTTGGGTGAGCCTTCGAAGATTTTCGTGATTTTCCTCGGGGCGTTCTTCCCCATCTTTACCAACGCCTGGCGCGGCATGCGATCGGTGCCGCCGGTGCTGCTCGCCGCGGCCCGCATGATGGACGTCGACGGGCCCGCACTGCTGTTCAAAGTCGCGCTGCCCGCCGCCCTGCCCGACATCTCCACCGGACTGCGCGTAGGCTTCGGTCTCTCGTTCGGCATCCTGGTCGCGGCCGAGCTGATCGCCGCCGAACGAGGCATGGGATACCTTGTCATGCAATCCCGGCAACTGGGCCAGCTCGGCGTAGCCGTGTTCGCCATACTCTTGATCGGCGTGGTCACGCTGGTGGCGGACGCCATGCTCGCCGCGTTGCTGCGACGCTGGGTGGGGCGCCGGATGCCGGTCTGAGCATCGAGCAAGCCAGGGTCTGTTAATGCTTGTAGACACAGGAGAACAACGATGAAACGCAGGAAGTTCCTATCAGGCGTGGCCGCGGGCGCGGGTGTCGCGCTGGCGGGTGGCATGTGGACCGAACGGGCGCTGGCGCAGGCCAAGCCGGAAGTGACAAAGCTCACCCTCGCGTTCGGCCTCGATCCGGTGTTCGCGCCGCACATGGTGGCGATGCAGAAAGGCTGGTTCAAGGACGCGGGTTTCTCCGACGTCAGCACGAAGTCGTTCACCGGCGGCGCCATCGCCGGTGAGGCGCTGGTTGCCGGCGAGATCGCGTTGTGGACGCCCGGCAACCTGCCGCCCATATCCATGACCCACAGCGGCGTGCCGGTGGTGGTCCTCGGCACGAACGCACTGGCGATGTCGGCCGATCGCCTGGTTGCGCGCAAGGACGCTAACGTGCGCACGCCCGAAGACCTGTACCGTATCCGCATCGGCCTGCTGCAGGGATCGACCGCGAGCGCCGATCTTTACTACCTGGCGAAACATTACAACCTCGACGAGAAGAGGCTGCAGGTGGTCAACATGCCGCCGCCTGAGCAGCTCGCCGCGCTGAACTCGAACAGCGTCCAGGCGATGCTGTGCTGGCAGCCGTGGGGCTACAACGCGTTGAAGAGCGGCAACGCCGAGCTCATCCATACCGGGCTGCAATCGGAGTTCGCGGCGAACAAGGGCAAGGACGCGCAGGTCTCGTACACGCGCTCACTGTTTGTGGCGAGCGAGGAGTTCGTGCGCAAGAATCCCGTGGCGACGCGGCGGATGATGGAGGTGCTGGTACGCGCACAGCGCTACGTTGCCGACCCGAAGAATCGGGACGAGGTCATCACGCTGTTCGTCAACGAGACCAAGCAGGACCGCACGCTCGCCAATGCGATCTGGGACGAGTACACCTTCGAACCGGTGTTCGACGACCGCTACGTGCGCGACATGGACCGCCTGACCGAGTTTCTCGTCGCGTCCGGCCGGCTGAAGTCGCCGAAGAACCCGCTCGACTACACGTTCACCGACCCGGTCGCTGCCGTGGACAAGAGCTTGGTCAAAGTGCCCGGGCGCTTCAAGGCGTAGCGCGAATGGGGCAAGCGCGCATCGGCGTGGCGGTGCTCGGCAGCGGATTCATCGCCGAGTATCACCTCGTCGGCCTCGCGGCGACGGGGCGCGCCGACGTGCGCGTCGTGGCCGGGCGTACGCACGAGAAGGCGGCGGCGCTCGCGGCGCGCTTCGACATCCCGAACGTCTCGACCGACATCGAGGCGGTACTGGCTCGCGCCGACGTGCAGGCGGTGATCATCGCGACGCCGGACGACACGCACGAGGCGATCGCTCTCGCCGCGGCGCGTTCCGGCAAGGACATTCTGCTGCAGAAGCCGATGGCGGGCAGCGTCGAAGGAGGCCGGCGCATCATGGCCGCCGCAGCGCGCCATGGGGTCGACCTGCAGGTGAGCTTCATGCATCGCTTCTTCGACGAGGTGGTGGCTGCGCGCCGCTGGCTCGACGAAAGGCTGCTCGGTCGCGTGCTCGCGGCACGCATCCGCAATGCGACGCCCGGCCCCGACTGGGGTGCATGGTTCTTTCACCAGTCGAGCGTGCCCAATGGCGTCGTCGACCAGCTCGGCGTGCACGGTATCGACCTCGTCCTGCAGCTGCTGGGAAAGATTCGAACCGTAAGCGCGCAGGCGCGCACCGCGCTTCCGCAGCGACGGCTGCGCGACCAGTCGACGGTCCAGGCCGACGTGGTCGACAACGCAAACGCCACCTACGCGCTCGAAGACGGCACGCTGGTCACGCATGAAATGTCGATGACCGAGGTCGCGGGTTGCGATCGTTTCAGCCTGGAGATCTATGGCGAGCACGGCACGTTGTGGCTGCGCACCGGGCGCGGCCGCCTCGCGGCGTTCGTTCCGGCGCGCTTCGGCGGGGAATGGCACGTCCCGGCGCTCGCGGAATCGACGCAAGGGCAGCGGCAGCACGAAGCGTGGCTGGCCGGTATCGCAGGGGACGGGCTGCGTCTCGATACCGCCCGTGAGGCATTGCGCGGTATGGCTGTCGTGGAGGCGCTGATGCGATCGGCAAGGCGCGGAGGGGAGGCCGTGGCTGTCGACGAGCCCGCACCGACGGGCGTTGTCGCGGCCAACGCGCGGGAACCCGCGGCGACCACCGGGCGCCCACTGGCCGCCGATACGGAAAACTTGACCGGTCCGGTCACGTGATGAGTGTTCCGTCCGCCGTGCGCGTCGGGGTGCTGTCCTTCGCCCATTACCACGCAAACTTCTGGAGCGAGGTGTTCGCGCAACGCGGCGCGCTGGCCGGCCTATGGGACGACGATATTGCGCGCGGGCGCGAGGCCGCTGCGCGCTTCGGCACCACGTACCATTTTTCACTCGACGAACTGTTGCGCTGCTGTACCGCGGTGGCGATCTGCAGCGAGACGTCGCGCCATGCGGAGCTGGTTGACGCGGCGGCGCGTCATCGCCTGGCCGTGCTCTGCGAGAAGCCGTTGGGTACGAGTCTGGACGACTGCGAGCGCATCGTGCGCACCGTGAACGAACACCAGATCTTCTTCATGCAAAGCTTCCCGAAGCGCTTCGATCCTGCCACTCACCGTCTGCGCAAGGCCGTGCAAGGCGGCGAGCTCGGGCGAATCACGCTCGTGCGCATCCGGCATGGCCACTATTACGGCTTGCAGCCCGACTTCCGCGAGCGCTGGTACGTGCAACGAGCGTTGTCGGGCGGCGGCGCGCTGCAGGACGAGGGCGTGCACGCCGCCGACCTGCTCGCGTGGCTGTTCGGACTGCCGCAGACCGTCGTGGCGCAGACCAGCCACGACGCGCTCGGGCTCGAAGTCGAGGATCTTGGCATCGCGGTGTTCCGTTGGTCGTCCGGGTTGATCGGCGAGATCGCCTCGAGCTTCACGTTCGCCGCCGCCGACGCGTCGGTAGAGCTGTACGGCACGCAGGGTACGCTGCTGCTGTCTGGCGTGGACCTCGCCTCGCGCGACGTCACGCAGGAGCGATACCTGCGTCGTTATCGCATCGATCAGCCGGACCGCCAGTGGGAGACCCTCGACGTGATCCCGCGTTTCAAGCTCGGACAGTTCCATCAGCAGAACGCGATTGCGTTTCTCGAGGCATTGGAGAAGGGAGAACCGTCGCCCATCCCTGTCGCCGCCGGATTGAACGCCGGGCGCATGATCGACGCTGCGTACCGCGCGGCGCAGAGCGGCCTTCGGGTCGAAGTTCAGAGCAGATGCCAACCTGTGGCTAATCGATGAACTCAATCACAGTCCTTCGCCAGCACGTCCTGCACGAAGGCGCGCGCATCCCCTTGTTCGTCGCCCGTCCAACGAAGGCGCCACGCGTCACGGTAGTTATGCTGGGTGCGATCTGGAGCGTCACGGAGCACATCGAAGACTTGTGTGTGAAGCTGGCGGGCGAAGGGTTCGGCGCCGTCGCGCCTTGCCTGTTTCGCGGCGAAGGCATTCCGGCGCGCGACGCCCCGCCCGACGTGCTGCGGCAGACCTTCCTCGACTTCGACGACCGCCGATGCATTCGTGATTTGCGCGCCGTCGTGCGCGCAGTCGGTCCTGGCACAATCGGTGGCGAAATGGGCGGCGAATTCGGCGCACTCGTCCCCTGGGGTTTCTGCCTAGGTGGGCGCTTCGCGCACCTGCTCGGCGCGGTCAGCGAGCACGTCGGGGGCGTCGTCAATTTCTACGGCCGCCTGCGGTTCGCGCGGCAGCCGAACAAGCCGTTCCTGCCGATCGAGCTCGCCGGCCTCATCGAAGTGCCTTATCTCGGGCACTTCGCCGAATTCGACGAGCTGATCCCGCTCGCCGATGTCGCGGAGCTACGCGCCGCGCTCACCGAGCGGAGCGTCCCGCACGACGTCCACGTCTATGAGGGCGTGCAGCACGGCTTCTTCGATGTCACCCGTCCCGCCGATCACGATGCACGCGCGTCCGCACTCGCGTGGTCGCGGACGCTCGAGTTTCTCCACCGGCTGTCTGGCCATGCGCGGAAGTGACACTGTCGAAGTCATCCTGTTGGGATGCGGCGCGTTCGCGCATCGCTACCATGTTCCCGCGATTCTTGGTGACGATGGCCTTGTCGTCGGCGCCATCTTCGATCCGACGCCAGGCGACGCGACCCGCGCGCTGGCACAGCGCTACGGCGCTGCGCTGGTCGAGCGCATCGAGGACCTGCCGCCGGCGCGTGGACCGGCGTTTGCCCTCGTCACCACGCCGCACATGCTGCACGCCGCTCACGTGAGCGCCATGCTCGACCGGGCGCTGCATGTGCTGGTCGACAAGCCGTTCGTGATGACCGCGGCGGACGCACGGCGGCTTGCCGAGCGTGCCGATTCCGCATCACTCGTCAATGCCGTCGCGTACAACCGCCGCTTCGATCGCGGCTGTCTTCGCGCGCGCGCAATACTGGCAGCGGGCGGCATCGGCGCAGTACGCTTGCTGCAGACCGTGCAGCTCGGCTACGAGCGCGCCGGCTGGTTCCTGGTGCCGGCGCTGGGCGGCGGCGGCCCGTACACCGGCCGCGCCAGCCACATGGCAGACCTGCTGCCGTGGCTCATCGGCCGCGTACCGACGCGACTGCGCAGCCGCCTGCGCCTCGGCCCGCCGGGCCGCAGCGACCAAGGTGGCTTCATCGAGTTGCAGTTCGACGCGCTCGAGTGCCAGATGACCTGCATCGAGGAAGGCCTGCACATGTGGGACGAAGTGCGCATCTTCGGCGACGACGGTCTGATCGAGCTGCGACGTCCGCTTACCTTGCCCATTGGCTGGACGATGACCTGGCTTTCAGCGCGCGGCGAGCACGTCGAGGAGCTCGCCGCCGACGCGCGCCCGGGGGATGCCACGCGCGACTTCGTCGCGGCGGTGCGCGGCCAAGGTCGCGTTGCCTGTTCGTTCGCCGAGGCCGTGCCGAGCGTCGCGATCGTCGAGCGTGCCTTCGAGTCGGCGCGGTGCGATGGCGCGTGGCTCGATTTGACGCCACCGACGATTGCTTAACCGATGGACGGATCCAGGTCGCGATCGCGTCGTCCACGGTACGCTAGAACGTGAGCAAAACTTCCGCAGGACCGTGGCGCGACGTCATGGCCCGAGCACGCGATCGATGATCACGCGGCGCACGTCCATCTCGAATTCAATGTCGACGATCGGCGGGCGGGAGAGGTGCCAGGTCAGGCCCGATCGCGCTGCGCCGCGGGCCAGCAGCTCGTCGCGCACAAGCGGGCCGATGTCGTGCACCGTGTAGGCCTGCGTGCACGTCGCGTGACGCCATGCGAAACCGAGCCCGGCGAGCCGCCGCTCCATCTCCGCAGTCACGTAGCGCACCTTCTCGCGCAGACCGTCGAGCGAGACATCACCCAGCCGCACGATGCTCTCCCGATAGCTCGCGCGGCCGTCCTTCGCTTCGCCGCTGCCAGCGATGACGAAAGTGTCGACCGCGCCGGGATCGGCCGGTACCGTGTAGGAAAAGGCCAGCAGCGCAGGCGCGCGCGGCGGATCGAACTCCGGGCAGACGTTGGTGCGCGCCACCGGGTTGACGCCTTCGCGATACAGCCCCCACCGTTCGAGCGTCTGGACGTAGTGTCGATTCAAATCGGTGAATCCCTGCTCCGTGAATGGTTCCGGTGAGCGCAGCTCGCAGGCGCACAGTGCGGTGATCGGCCGCCCACGCGACCGCAGAAACGACTCGACCGCGGCGAAGCCGTTGTGCAGCGGGCGCGGCACGATAAAGCATGCGCGCTCGATGGCAAATCCGGGCTGCGCGGCGACGCCCGCCGAATATTGAAACACTCCAGGGAGATAGCGATATCCTCCTGCGGCAAAACAGATGGCGTCCGTCATTGCATCCCGATCGTCGGCCCGCGCGGTGGCTCATGGTCCGAATGAATTCGGACCTACATCACGGTATCTCATGTAGGCGCGAATTCATTCGCGCGCGGTGGCTCATTCCACCAGTACGATGCCGGTCTTGCTGATGACTTCGCCCAGGCGGCTGCGCTCTGCGTCCATGAACGTCGCGAATGCCGCCGGCGAGTCGCCTATCGGTACCGCGCCAGTCTTGAGCACACGCTCCTTGACGTCCGGCAGGTTCATGGCTTTCACGATTTCGTCGCTCAGTCGCTTGATGACATCAGGCGGCGTCCCCGCGGGCGCGACGACGCCCCACGACTGGGAGATCTCGTAGCCGGGCACGGTATCGGCGATGGTCGGAAGATCGGGCAGGCCCGGATTGCGCGTAGCACCCGTGGTTGCCAGCGCGCGGACCTTGCCACTGTTCATGTGCGCGGCCGCGGCGATCGGCGAAGTAATCATGACCTGTGCGTTGCCAGCGATGACATCCAGCAGGGCGGGTCCCGCGCCCTTGTACGGCACGTGCGTCAGCTTGATCCCTGCGAGCAGATTCAGCATCTCGCCGGCCAGGTGCGCGGGCGAGCCCACGCCGGCCGACGCATAGTTCAGTGTACCCGGCTGCTCCTTGGCGAGCCGCACGAGATCGGCGACCGATTTGACCGGCAGCGCGTCGTTCACGACCAGCACGTTGGATGCGGTCGCGAGCCGCGAGATCGAAACGAAATCCCGCGGGTTGTACTGCAGGTCCTTGCGCAGATTGGGCCAGATTGCATAGATCGACGTCGTGGTCAGCAGCAGTGTGTAACCGTCTGCCGGCGCCTTCGCGACCATATCCGCGGCCAGCACGCCGGCGGCGCCGGCCCGATTGTCGACGACCATCTGTTGGCCGATATTCTCCGACACCTTTTGCGCAAGAAGCCGTCCGAGCTGGTCCGGCGAGCCGCCGGGCGCATCCGGCACGACCAGGCGGATCGGCCTGGTCGGATAGCTTTGCGCGCCCGCGTCAACGTACGTGCCCGTCAGTGTCAGCATCAGCAGCGTAAGGCAAATGCGGTTCAGGGTTCTCACGACGAGTTCCTTTGATGTCAGTGTTGCGATTGTAGTATCAGCAATGTGGCGCAAGGTTGGCCCACGCCATTATTTTCCGATGCCCGCGGTCAATCCCTTGACGATGTGGCGCTGCGCGAACAGCAGCAGCAGGATAGCGGGAATCACCGATAGCACGACGCCGGCCGCCATGACGCCGTGCTTGATCTCGTACTCCTGGGCGAACTTGGCGATCGCGACGGGCACCGTGGCCGTCCGGCCGCCCGTGAGGTTGAGCGCGACCGCGAATTCGTTCCAGCTGAACACGAACACCAGGATACCGGTGGCGGCAAGTCCGGGCTTGACCATCGGGACGACGATACGCCACAGCAGTTGCGACGTGGTGCATCCATCGAGCCGCGCCGCTTCGATGAGTTCTGCGGGAACATCGCGCACGAAGACGGACATCACGGCCATGCCGATCGGCAGATGCAGCGTGACATGCGCCAGGATCAGGGCAGAGTAGGTGTTGTCCCAGCCAAGCGAGCGGAACAGAACGAACCACGGTCCGACCAGCGTGATCGGCGGAATCATGTAGAAGACGAGCGAGAAGCCCGCCACGAGTGCCGGAACCCAGGCGGGCCAGCGCAGCCGGTGCATCGAATAGGCAGCGAGCGTTGCAACGACGACCACCAGCGCCGTCGTTGCCGTGGCGACGATCAGGCTGTTGCCGAAATGAGCCAGGTAGTCGGCGGATTTCGAGAAGAGCAGCTCGGCGAAATTGCCGAAATACGGCTGGAACATGACATCGCCGCGCAGCAAAGCGATCTGCGTCTTGAACGCTGCAAACGCGATCCACACGAGCGGCATGATCACGATGGCGGCACAGAGCGCAAGGACGACGTGCATCCCCGAGTTGCTGCGCCGGAGACGTTTCATCGACCCCACCCGGGAACCTTACTGCGACGGCGCGAAACGCCCGTAGCCAGCACGATGATGAGCGTCAGCAGGAACAGCGTCACGACCGATATGGCAGAGCCGTATCCCATCCGGTCCTCGGTGAAGAAGCGCCGGTAGATCGTGAAGCTCACCACCTCGGTCGCCGTACCGGGTCCGCCACCCGTGAGCAGGTACACCTCGTCGAAGACCTTGAACGAAACGATCAGCCGGAACACGAACGTCACGGCGATCGTCGGCAACATCATCGGCAGCGTGACGAAGCGTACCTCCTGCCATGCGCTGGCGCCGTCGATCCTGGCTGCCTCGAAGCTGTCCTGCGGCAGTGATTCCAGTCCCGCCAGCAGCAGCAGGAACACGAACGGCGTCCAGTGCCAAACGTCCACGGCGACGACCGAGGCGAACGCCAGCGAACCCGTCCCGAGCCAGTCCTGGCCAGGGAGCCCGACAGCGCCGAGCAACTGGTTGATGATGCCGAAATCCGGGTTGTACATGAGCTTCCAGATCGCGCCGATCACAATGCCGGGAATGAGGATCGGCAGCAGGAACACCGTGCGATACACGAGGCGCCCTGCCACGACGCGTGTCACGAACAACGCGAGAAAAAAGCCGACGACCATTTCGATGCTGACCGACAGGACGGCAAAGAGCACGGTGTTGGCGAGGCCGGCACGCACCAGGGGATCGAACGGGAGCTCGGCGAAATGTTTGAGCCCGACGAACGTCCACTGCGCCGCTCCCTGTTCCCAGCGAACGTCGTGGACCGACATCACCAACAGGTTGACGATCGGCAACAGCGCGAGCAGCAGGTAGATCGCGACCGCAGGTGCCAGCGTGTAGACACGCCACCGCTGGACGTCGCCGGAGCGCACGGAAGCCGCGGCCGTGCTCATGAAGCGTAGTCGATAGCTACCGCAGATCCGGCAGCCGTCCCGTCCTGTAGCCAGCCTTCTGCATGATGTCGTGGATCTCGGCGGCCATGACGTTGAGCGCTTCGGTCGAGGATTTCTCGCCGATCAAAGCCTGGTTCAACCGCAGCTCGAGCACGGACACAATCTGCGGGCCTTCGGGCACGGTGTACATCATCCGCGCGTTCGGCGTACTCTCCGCGACCGCGCGCGTCCAGCGATACGGTGTTGTCTTCATGAACGGCGCGTCGTACACGTCCTTGCGGATCGGCGGCTGGCCGGCCTGCGCGTACTTCACTTGTGCCTCGTACGTCTGGAACCAGCGGAGGAACGCGAGCGCAGCGACCTGCCGCTCCTTCGGGATGTTCTTCGGGATTCCCCCGATGAAGTGGCCGAGCGTCGGCGTGCTTTTGCCGCCCGGGCCGTGCGGCAGCACGGCGATATCGATCTTGCCCACCACCGCGGACTTGTTGGGGTCGTCCATCTGCGGCCAGGCAGCGATCACCGGCGTGGCGTGCACCGCCTTGCCGGTAAGCAGCGCCTGGATCACCTGCGCCTGCCCGTAGCTCCCGGGGTTCGGCGGCCCGGACTTTTTCGCGAGGTCGATGTAGGTGTCGAGCGCCTTCCTGGCCTCGGCGCTGTTGATCGTGACGGTGAAGTCGCCCGCCTTCTCGTCCCGAAAGATCGCGCCGTTGTGGCTGTGCAGATACGGCATCCAGTCGTACGAGATGTCGGACGCGCTGCGCGCGCCGCGCACGACCACGCCGTAGATGCCCGGCGGGCTGTGCAGCCGCGCGGCGTTCGCGGCGAGCTCGTCCCACGTCTGCGGTACCTTGAGGCCGGCCTTCTCATACAGGTCGGCGCGGTAGTAGAGCACCTGGATATTGCCGTTGATGGGCACGCCGTAGGGCACGCCGGTGCTCGCGCTGTTGCGCTTGTTCCTGGCGTCCCAGTACGCGGTGTCGTCGTAGTTGATCACCTGCGGATCGATATTGAACGTTGGATCGATATCGCGCAGCGGTATCGAGGAAGCCGCCATGGAAAAACTCCGCGAGCCAGGTGGAGTTCATCACCAGGATGTCGAAGGAACCTTCCTTTGCGCGCACCGAGTTGCGCTGCTTCTCGGCGCTGCCGGCGAACGGATTGACGTCGAGCGTGACCTTGTTGCCGGTTTCCTTCTCGTAGGCCTCGACCACCTTGCTGAAGCCTTCGAACCAGGGCGACTGGTTGATGACGATGGTGATCGGGACGAGCCCGCGCGACTGCGCGACGGCGGCGCCGCCCGAGAACAGCGCAAGCGCGAGCGCGACGGCGGTGCAGAAAGCTGCGCGCGAGCGGAACGGCGACACTGCTGAAAATCGTTTCATGAGCCTCCTCAATCCATCTCCGCCCGGGTTCCCGGGGCGGGCGAAAACCCGAGGTCGCCGCGTGCCAACGCAGCGGTGCGCCCTCCGATGCGCTCGAGCAGGTCGGCTTGCCTGCGCCTGGCGCGCGCGTCGACTTCCTGCGGATCGAGCATCGAAAGCAGGCGTCTCCGGCAACGCTCGAGGATGTCCGCATACGCCGGGTCGGCCGCGACGTCGACCAACTCTTCCGGATCGTTCGCCAGATCGTAGAGCTGGGGCCGATAGGCAACGTAGTGGATGTACTTGTAGGGCCCGTCGCGCAGCATGAACCCGCCCGCGACTGCGCTCATTGCGTGATATTCGCTGACGACGCCGCGATCCGGTTGCGCGCCGTCGGCGAGTGCCGCGAGCGACACGCCGGGATGGCCGTCGTCCTGCGGTACGGGTGCGCCCACGCATTCGAACACATACGGATAGACATCGACGTGGCTGCAGGGCGTTGCGCACTCGGCTCCCGCCGGGATGTCGTCGCCGGCGAGGATCAGCGGTACGCCCGAGGATTCATCGTAAAACGTCGACTTGCCCCACAAGCCGCGCGCACCCAAATTATCGCCGTGATCGCTCGTGTAGAGCACGCGCGTCTGCTCGGCCAGGCCGGCGTTCGCCAGCGCGCGCAGCACCTTGCCGATATTTTCATCCAGGGCACTGACGAGGCCGAAATAGCCCGCCAACGCTCGCCGGACGTCGTCGCGGGTCCTGAAATGCGTGTCGTAGTCGACGACGCGCGCATAGTCGTCGAGATATGGGTGATGGGGACGTTCGCTCGGTTCGTACTGCTTGGGCCACGGCAGGTCGGCGTCAAAGTAGCGGTAGTACCAATCGGGCGGTGCGGTCAGCGGAAAATGAGGGGCCACGAAAGAGACGAACAAAACCCATGGCTTGTCGTGCGAGCGCTTCGCCGCTTCGTGCAGCCACACTTGGGCGCGCGCCGCGATGTCCCGGTCGTACACCGTGTACGAGGACTCGCCGGGCCCGGCCATGCGCGCCATCTTGTCGCCACCCTTGCGCTTGGGGATGTCGTCGCGGATCAGACCCTTGACGTCGCCGATGCCTTCGATAATGTGCATCGGAACGATCTCTTCGGTAAAGCCGTGGTCGTCGCCGGGCGCGCCGCGAAAATGCAGCTTGCCGATCGAAACGACCTCGTGCCCCCGCTCGCGCAGTCGATGGTGCCAGCTCGGAATGGCGCCGTCATAGCCATCGGCGTTGTCCCAGTAACCGATCTGATGCACGTACTTGCCGACGGCGAACGATGCACGTGCGGGCACGCAGATCGGACAGGTGGTGTATGCGGAGGTGAAGCGTGTGCCCTTTTTCGCGAGCGCATCGAGGTTTGGCGTGTGGATGACCGGATGCCCGGCGCAGCCCAGCACCTTGGGATTGTGCTCGTCCGACATCAGCAGCAGCAGGTTCTTGGATTTCATTGTTGATGGGTTTCGCTTCGTCCGATACGTCAGGTTGCGCCTATCCAGGCCAGTAAGCGCCATGGCAGTGTAAACATGTCTAAATGTTTAGACAACTGCGACAATAACGGGCGCCCGTGGCAGAGCCGGTGCAGTACTGGCGCGGCTGCGCAAGCGGCTCCTGCGGGCTCGACCGCACCGGCGCCGCCGCAGGCAAGGCCAGATTTCTCGCCCAGCTGGACCAGGGCGATGGGTGAGGCGCGCCGATCCGCGTCAGGCTTTTTCGCTCTTGTCGAGAATGGGCTGGAACTCGATGGTGGCCTTTTTCATTTCGGTCGCCGGGTCCGCGCCATTGATCATGTTGGTCAATGCGATGCCGAAAACGTCACGGAATTCGGTGACGGGAACGATGATCGGCAACCCGGGTTGCGAAATCTTCGCCGAAGCGACCATGCAATCGACCCAGGCCTTAGGTACTTTCAGCGCAGCAAGCGCTTCGGGATCCGCGTAGGCAGAGTTGTGCACCGGGGCGCCGGCGGCAGCCTGCAGCAGGCGCGCCTGATTGGTTTTGCTGGAGGCCCATTGCACGTACAGCCACGCGGCCTGTTTTTTCTTCGAGTATGACGAGATGCCGTGACCGTTGGCGTACATTGCCGACACCTGTTGCTTCGGCCCGGGCGGCATGACACCGTAGCCCACTTTGCCGACGATGCGGGACTTGGCGGGATCTTCGAGCGGTTGCGCGAATCCGATGCCGTCGAGCCACATCCCGGCGCGTCCTTGCGCGAACAGGCTTTGCGACTCGTTCCAGTTGAATCCAGCCACACCCTGCGGCGCGTATTTGGTCAGCAGCGTCTGGTACATTTTTGCGGCCTCGATTGCCTCGGGCGTGTCCGTCATCAGTCTGCCGTTGCGATCGACGAAGCCACCACCGTAACCCAGCAGAAAGCTCACCCACACGGGCACGTTGGCGTTCTTGAGTCCCCGCGCCACGAAGCCTGAAACACCCTTGCCCGGATCATTCAACCTCGCTGCCGCATCGACGATTTCAACGAAATTCCTGGGATATGCAACGTTCTTCGCATCGAAGAGTTCCTTGTTGTAGTACAGCACCCACGGATCGATGTTGAACGGGACGCTGTCGATCCGCCCATCCGGCTGGGTAGCCCATTCCATGCCGCCTTTGGAAAAATTGGCGAAATCGAACGCTGGCTCTGTCAGCGACTTGTCCGCCACCAGGGGTCGCACGTCGACCAGCCAATTGCTCTTGCCCAGCAGTCGCTTCTGTACGGCATACGCAAATTCGATCACGTCGAAGCTCGTGTTGCCCGAGTTGAATTCGATGACCACCTTTTGCCGTTGCTGCTGCTCGGGGCTCGACTCCGAACCGACCGTGATACCGGTCAGATCCTCGAACTCCTTGTGATATTTGGTCAGAAGGTCACCGCGCGGACTCTTGACATGAAAGACCTCGATCTTCTCGCCCTTGAAGCGCTTCCAGTCGAACGGGGCCTGCGCGGCAGCATTCAGGATGGCGGTGCCGGGCAGCACACCCAGCGCTGCGGCGCCGACACCGGCCTGCAACATGCGGCGGCGAATCGCATCGGGATGATGGTCGTACGTGCGATCGTTCATGTGATGTCCTCCTATTCGACCTTGATGTTTGCGCTCTTCGCGATGCGGATCCACTTGGGCACCTCGGCGCGGATGAACGCCGAGAACTCCGCAGCCGTCGACGACGCGGCATCGAGTCCCTGCGTGGCGAACTTGTCGCGGACTTCCTGCTGCGCGATCGTTTTCGCGAGCGCGTCGGATAGCTTCGCAATGATTTCAGGCGGCGTGCCCGCCGGCACGGCGACGCCCTGCCAGCCGCTCGCATCGACGGCGACGCCCGCTTCTTCGAACGTCGGCACGTCGGGCAGCGCGGCAAGGCGCGTCTTCCCGGTCACGGCGATGGCCTTCAGCTTTCCCGCCTTCACGTGCGCCATGAATACCGTCGGCGCATCGATCAGCAACTGGATCTGGCCGCCGAGGAGGTCGGTCACGGCGGGCCCGCTGCCCTTGTAGGGAACGACCAGCAGGTCGATACCCGCCTGCGCTTTCAGCATCTCGGTTGCGAAGTGCAGCAGCGATCCGCTGCCGGCGACGCCGGCAGCCACCTTGCCCGGGTTCGCCTTGGCGTAGGCGATGAACTCCTTCAGCGAATTGGCCGGAACCGATGGATGCAGCACCGCCAGCACGACGTTGGTGGAGGTCAAGCCGACGCCGGCGAAATCCTTGATCGGATCGTAGGGCAGATCCGGATAGACCGCAGGGTAGATGCCCAGCGTCCCCGTGTTGCCGAGAAAGATGGTGTATCCGTCGGCGGGCTGCTTGGAGGCGTATTCCGCGCCGATGATGCCGCCTGCGCCGCCCCGGTTATCGATGACGACCTGCTGACCGAGCGCCTCGGAAAGTTTCGGCTGAATGGTTCGCGCGATGAAGTCGAGGTTTCCTCCTGGCGGGAAGGGCACGACGAACTTGATCGGGCGATTGGGATAGGGTTGCGCGTGCGCGCTGACGGACAGGAGTGTGACGAGGATCAGCAGCAGTTTTTTCATGGCTTGAGTTTCCTTCATTGATAGGGGCGGGGGATCGGCGTGCTGCAGATCACGCGCTCGAATGTGTTTTCGCGTAGTTTGTGAATCGGCATCATGTCGATACGCTCCTTACGCGGCCATTCCGATGCCGCGCTTGCATTCGAGCCAGGGTGTCAGCGCGTAACGGTCGAGCGCTGCTTCGACGAAATTGAATCCGAGACCGTGGCGCTGCGGGAGGATGAGCCTGCCGTCTCGCGCTTCCAGTTGGGTATCGACGACACGGCGGAAGTTCAGGACCTGATCGTCGGGGAAGAACTCCACATAGCGCGCGTTGGGCGTGGCGGCAACCAGATGCGTATGAAGATCGTGGAACCAGTGCGGTAACACGGTGATTCCATAGCTGGCCGCGGTGGCCGCGATACGGCGGAATTCGGAGATGCCGCCGCAGACGCACGCGTCCGTCTGCAGGATGATGGCTCCGGCCCGGTCCATCAATTCCTTGAATCGCCAGCGTCCCGCTTCAATTTCACCGGTCGCGACAGGCACTCCCGTGGCAGCCGCCAAGCGGGCATGATTCTGGATATCGTCGGGTCCGAAGGGCTCTTCGATGAAGTAAGGGTTGTATTTTTCGTACACGCGCACGAATTGCATCGCGGTCGGGACGTCGCTCCAGGCGTTGTTCGCATCCAGCATCAGGGCCACGTCATTGCCTATGCGCTCGCGCACCGCTGCGATGCGCGCTTCCTCTTCCCGCAGACTCCCTTTGCCGATTTTCATTTTCACGGCCTTGAAGCCATCCGCAACATAGCTGGCCATTTCCGCAGCCAGATGTTCCGGTGTCTTGCCCTGGAGGTAGTACCCGCCGCTGGCGTACGCTGGCACACTCTCATCGTGCACGGCGCCCAGAAATTTGTAGAGAGGTAGCGCAGCAGCGCGCGCGTTGCGATCCCAGATTGCGGTATCGAGCGCGCTGATGGCACGCATGACGACGCCCGCGCGGCCTTGCAGCAGAGCTTCCTGATACATCTCCTGCCACAGACCCTCGACGCGGTACGGATCCTGGCCGATGAGGACCGGCGACAACAGTCCTTGGACCGCTTCGACGAACAGGCGCCCACCGGCGCTGCCGACGTAGCAGAAGCCGACGCCGGCATGGCCGTCGTCGCCCTCGATTTCGACGACGCCGTAGTGACGTTCGATCACCAGGCGACTGGACAATGCGGTGGCGGCATCGAGGGGAACGCTGATGGCGCGCGCGCGAATGGCTGCGATTCGTGTCATGTTCTTCCTGCCTTGAGTGTGGTCCCGCACTGAGTGAGGCGCGGCGGTGAGCGTGATAAACTTGTCAACAACATTGTCGGGGAATTCCGGGCTGATGTTGCCACGGTGATGATGCAGGGCAGGGCTGGATCAAGCGTGCAGGAGAGCAATGAGCAAGCGAGCGGAGAATGCAGAGTCACAGGTCGGCCTCGCTGAGGTCGTCGGTGCACTCGAAGAGGAAATCGCGCTCGGCCTGATCGGCCCGCGCGAGCGCCTGATCGAAGAAGAGCTCGCCCAGCGCTTTGAGATCAAGCGTCACGTCGCCCGCCAGGCACTGACCGAGCTCGAATCGATGGGCGTCGTCGTGCGCCAGCCGAACCGGGGCGCTGCCGTGCGCGACTATAGCTCCGCTGAAGTCGAGCAGCTCTACGTGGTGCGCACGCTGGTCGAGACCTGCGCGGCGGGGCTGGTCACGCTCCCCGCTCCGCCCGCACTCGTGCGCCAGTTGACTGCCATCCACGAGCGGCATTGTGCAGCAGTGAAGCAGGGCGACCTGCGCCGGGTGTTTCGCGAAAACCTCCTGTTTCACAAGACGTTCTTTGCCGCTTGCGGCAACGCGTCCCTGGTGGAGGTGATCGAGCATCTGGCGATGAAGGCACACGCCATTCGCTCGTACAGCATCGGCAACCCCGACCTGCTCGCACAGGTGTGTCGCGATCACGCGATGATGATCAAATTGCTGAAGGGGAATGACCGCAAGCGCCTGGTCGCGCTCGTCGGCCAGCACATCCAGCCCGCGAAGAACGCTTACCTTCAACTCGGCCGCCATCAGGATCGCCCCTCGCGCCCGGCAGTCAGGCTCATAGCGACCCCGCGTTGATCGCAATGCATTGCTTGGTGATCGCGCGCCCCGCGTTCGAGCAAAGAAACAGCGCGGTGTGCGCAATATCGTGCGGCTCGATCGAGTCCGGCAGGCATTGCAACGCCAACATGCGCTTCTCTGCCTCGGGGTCGTGCCATTGCCGCTGGCGTGGCGTCTGAACGTAACCCGGTGCGATAGCGTTCACGCGGATGCGGTGCGGACCGACGTCGCGCGCCAGCGAGTTCGTGAAGCCTACGATCGCTGCCTTGGCTGCGCTGTAAAGTTCCAGATCGGCGATGCCGCGCATCCATGCGACGGAGCTGGTATTCACGATTGATCCTTGCCCCAGCTCCCGCATGTGCGGGATCACCTTCTGCGCCGCAAACACGACGTGGCGCAAATTGGCATTCATCATCCACTCGAAATCCTCGACCGTGATCGCGTCGAAGGAATGCCGGCGGTCGACCGCGGCGTTGTTAATCAGTGCGTAGACCGGGCCGAGCGTCTGGCGTACGTGATCGATCGCGGCGGTCAGAGCGTCCAGGTCGAGCAGGTCACAATCGATGAAGGTGACCGCGGCGCCTTCCACGGTGAGTTCCGCGGCAAGTGCGTCACCAGGTATTTTCTGCACGTCGAGAAAGGCCACCTTGGCGCCATTGTCCGCAAAGGCGCGAACGTGGGCCGCCCCGATGCCGGTCGCCCCGCCGGTGACGAGAACGACGCGGCCGGCAAGATCCGGATAGGTGGCGCGTGACATCAGGCGACCCTCTGCTGCGTGCCGGCATCGAAGAGGCATGCCTTGCGCAGATCGACAGAAAACTCTGCCGCAGCACCGACCGGAGGACGTGATTCCGCATCCATCCGCGCGACGATCTCCGTTCCGGCGAAGGTGAGGAGTGCCATGGTTTCTGCACCGGTCGGCTCGATCATTTCCACTTGCGCCGTGATCCGCTGCGGAGCGTTGTCGCCGAGCGCGATGCATTCGGGTCGAACGCCCAACAGCACCGATTTGCCCAACCAATCTTCCAACGCGTCTGGGTGTTGCGGCAGGGTCATGTGCACGGCAGGCTGACCTTCCAAGCCTGCAGCCCCAGCGATAGCGACCAGCCTGCCGTCGCTGGCTTCCAGTCGAACCGGTATGACGTTCATCGGTGGCGAGCCCATGAACGCCGCAACAAACAAATTAGCGGGCTTGTCGTAGATGGTCTGCGGATCGTCGAACTGCAGGATTTCGCCGCCATGCATCACGGCGATCCGCGTGGCCAGCGTCATCGCCTCGATCTGGTCGTGCGTAACGTAGACGATGGTTGTGCCCAGGCGCTGATGCAGGCGCTTGATCTCCATGCGCATCTCCACGCGCAGCTTGGCATCGAGGTTGGACAGCGGCTCGTCGAACAGGAACAGCACCGGATCGCGCACCAGGGCACGCCCCATCGCCACCCGTTGCCGCTGACCCCCGGAGAGTTCGCTCGGCTTTCGCTCGAGCAACTGCCCGATCTGGAGCAGCTTGGCGACCCGCTCGACCGCGGGGCGCTGCTGGGCTTTGGGTACGCCACGACATTCCATGCCGAAGGTAATGTTCCCTCGCACCGTCATCGCCGGATAAAGCGCGTAGCTCTGAAAGACCATCGCGATGTCACGATCCTTCGGCGCCACGCCCGTGACATCGCGGCCACTGATCAGGACGCGCCCCGCCGAGGACTTTTCCAGTCCGGCAATAACGTTGAGCAAGGTGGACTTGCCGCAGCCCGAAGGGCCGACCAGGACGACGAACTCCCCGTTATTGATTTCCAGATCGATGCCCTTGAGCACCTCCGCCGATCCCAGTCGGACGCGCAGCCCTTCGATCTTGAGTGCTGACATCGGAGTCATTTATTTCACCGCTCCGGCGGTCAGGCCACGGAGGAAGTACTTTCCCCCGAAGATGTAGATCAGCAGCGTCGGCGTTGCCGCGAGCAGCACGGCCGCGCTCTCGATGCCGTATTCTCGTGCCTGTGCGATATTGGCGTTGAGCGCCATCAACGCCGCGGTCACCGGACGATTACCGCCTTCGGAGAAAGTGATGCCGAACAGGAACTCGTTCCAGATATTGGTGAACTGCCAGATCACGGTCACGATGAGGATCGGGGGCGACAGTGGAACGATGATGCGCCGGAAGATCTGGAAGAATCCCGCGCCGTCGACACGGGCGGCGCGGATCAGGTCCTGGGGCACGTTGACGTAGTAGTTCCGGCAGAACAGGGTCGTGAAACTGATACCGCCGACGATGTGGATCAGCACCAGCCCGCGGATGGTATTGGACAGGTCGAGTTCACGCAGGGTGATCGCCCAGGGAACCAGCTTCATCTGCGCCGGCAGAAATACGCCAAAGGTGATGATGGCGAACAGCATCGCCGCGCCGCGGAAGCGCCACAGCGACAGCACGTACCCGTTGATTGCACCGATCAAGGTCGACAGGATCGTGGCCGGGATCGCGATGACCAGCGAATTCCACATGTACGGCCGGATGCCCGTGCAATTGCCCGCCATGCAATAGCCGCTCCACGCTTCGCTCCAGTTGCGCCACAGAAAACTGTGCGGGAAACCAAGCACCGAGCTCTGCGTGATCTCCTCGAAACTGCGAAGGGAGTTGAGCACCACGACCACCATCGGCACCAAAAAGAATGCCGCGAAGCCAATCAACACCGGGTATACGAAACCGTAGAGTCCAAGGCGCGAGATCGCTGGCGAATCAGCCATGGCGAACCCGGCGGCGCGTGGAGAGCCGTCGATAAATGGCATACGGCACGATGACGACCAGCAACGAAAGCAGAAGCATGACCGCGGCCGCCGACCCGGTGCCCATCAGTCCGCGCTGGAACATGAAGTCATAGACCACGGTGGTGGGCAGGGTCGTGGCAATGCCCGGGCCGCCGGCGGTGAGCGCGCGCACCAGATCGTAGGTCTTGATCGCGAACTGCAGCAGGATCACCAGCACCGCGATCACGATCGGCCACATCGCCGGCACCAGGATCCGCAGATACATTCGCACGGGGCCGGCACCGTCGATCTGCGCCGCCTTGTAAAGGTCGGCATCGAGCGAACGCAATCCGGCGAGGAACAGCGCCATCGCGAAACCGGATGCCTGCCACACCGCCGCAATCACGACGGTATAGATCGCCATGTCGCGGTCCACGAGCCAGTCGAAGCGGAAGCCGGTCCACCCCAGTCCGCGCACAAATCCTTGGATGCCGATGCCGGGGTTGAGCAGCCACGCCCAGACCGTACCGGTCACCACGAAAGACAATGCCATGGGGTAGAGGTAGATCGTGCGCAGGAGGTTTTCCGCGCGGATCTTCTGGTCGATGAGGATGGCGAGCAGCAACCCGACTGCCGTGGCGAAGACCATGAAGCCAATGCCGTAGACCAGCAGGTTGGCATAGGCCACTTGCCAGATCCTGGTCTGCAGCAAGCGCGCGTAGTGCTTGAACCCGACGAACGTGTAATTGGGCAACAGCGTTGAATCGGTGAACGAGATCCAGGTCGTCCACAGCGTGAACCCGACGACGTAGAGAACCGCAGTTGCCAGACACAATGCGGCGACGACCTTCGCAACACTGTCGACAGAGGCGCCGCCCGGAAAGCGGCGCGCCCGCGGCCCTGGGCCGCGAACGCGATCCACGGGCCGCGCGAGTCTGGCTTCGATCTGACTGGCCAGCATCGCGGCGGCCGAACGCGCGATCAGCGGGCAGCGCTGGCCGCTGCCACCAGGCGCTTCTGGCCTTCTTCGGGCGAAATCGAATTGTTGTGGACGTACTCGGTCAGTACATCGCGCAGCGCCGCGGTGATCGCGTTGTTCTGGGCCATGTTGTGGGCCAGGCTCAGCACCACCTGGTTGGCGGCAACGGCGCCGGCGAGGTTGGCTGCGGCGTCGCGTTGACAATCCTGGTACGCGACGCGATCAGAAATGTCGATGTCGGTGCGCACCGGGATCGAACCATTGATCTGGGTGAAGGTGCGATTGAATTCCTTCCCCATGGCCACCTGGGCCGTGATCTTCTGACCTGCAAGATAGTCCGCGTTCTTCGTATCCCAGAAGATCAGTCCGTCGGCGTTCAGGTCGAAGACGGGCTTCGCGACATTGGATGGCGTGCTGCTGCAAAGGTAGTCCTTGCCCTCTTCGAACTTGCCGCGCTTGAGCACCCCCGAGGCCCAGCCACCCATCATCAGGAATCCGTACTCGCCTTTCATTAGCGGTGGAATGAAGACACTCCAGTGCTGGCCGGCGTTGGCGGGGCTCATCCAATCGGTCATCTGGCGCAACTGCTTGAATGCGGCGAGGACTTCCGGGCCGCGCAATGTCTTTTCGTCCAGGTTCATGATCGCGGCACGGTACGCATCGGGCGAAATGCCGATCAGCACCAGGTCGAAATACATGGTATCGGCCCACGCGATGCCGCCATGTGCAACCGGCGTGATGCCGGCTGCCGCCATTTTCTTCGCCATCACGTTGAATTCGTCCCAGGTCTTGGGAGGTGCGGTGGCGCCGATCTTGTCCAGCGCTTTTTTCGACGTGTAGAGCGTGTTGACCCGATACACCTGCAGAGGCAGGGAGACCCAATGTCCCTGCACCTTGTGCAGCTTGGCGAGTTCCGACGAGACTACTTTTTCGTAGCCGGCTTCCGCGACGAGCTGATCCATGTTGACCGTCGGCGCGATCTGCGACCAGGCCTGGATCTCGGGCCCCTTGAGTTGCGAGGCCGCCGGCGGTTTGCCGGCGATGATGTCGGCGCGCAGCTTGTTCATCATGTCGGTGGTGAAGCCCGAGACCGGGCTGTGCTGCCAGGTCGCGCCAGCCTTGGTCACCAGCTCGCCGAAGGCATTCATCGCGTCACCTTCGGCTCCGGCCGACCACTGTGAAATGACGGTGATCTTGGGCTCCGCCTGCACGTGCGCGCCCAACAGGCTGAGCGCGCAGCCAGCACATAGCGTCAGCAACGATTTGTTCAGCATGATGCCTCCTGTTGATGGTTGATCGGCTGTATCCAGCCGCGAGCGCGTGAGCGAATGTTGGTTTTCAGCGATCCGCATCGCTGCGGCCCGGCGCGCCCGTCAGAGAACATTATTGCAATTTGACAAATATATTGTCAACAATCTCTTCAACAGAAATCCCGCGAACCGACTGCCCGTCTCGGCCGGTAGAGGCCAAAATCAGGTGACCCGCCGCCGTACGCGGCCTATTTCAAATCGGCGCATTCCACAGGCGTTGATCGGCGAGGGCATCGGCCACGTCGCGCGCGATGGCCGCCAGCAGGCGTTGCCCTTTCTCCGGGCTCGCCGCCCAGGCTTCGCCAACGATGCCGACGGCCGACCGGGTCTTCAAATGCTGCCAACGGTAGATCCCGGGATTGACACCTTGAATCGCCGACATGCCCGGGATGTAGGCGCCGCGCATCGACGCATCGAGCGGCGCCACTGTTTCCGGAGACAACGCCTGCATGATCGAAGTCTCGGCTTCGCAGGCGTGGAGCAGCTGGGGCTGGCGCTCCAGGATCCCGCGAATGGACTCGGCGGCAATGTGCCAGTACGTGCCGCCCGCGAGTGGCAGTTTCAGTGCGATCGTCAGTTCGGTGATGATGGTTTCGAGCGCGGCAATGTTGCCGCCGTGGCCGTTCAGCACGAAGATCCGCTCGAATCCGTGCCGGGCAGCGGAACGCACGACGCAACCGACGACAGCGGCCATCGTGGCGTAGTCGAGTGTCAACGTGCCACCCAACGACATGTGGTGCTCCGACATGCCGAACGGTATGGCGGGTGTGACCAGCGCCCGCTGCCGGCCCGCCATCAGGCGCGCCGCGCGCATTGAAATTTCGTAGGCGGATCGCCAGTCGACCTGGGTCGGCAAATGCGGTCCATGCTGTTCGGTTGCACCCAGTGGGATGATGACGACGGTTTTGTCATTCACGGCCTGGCGGATTGCCGGTGCGGTCATTCGGTCCCAGCGGACTTCAACTTCATTCGACATGTAAGACGCTCCGTGGCGTGATCGGGTTCATGCGGGATGGATCGATTTCGGTAGCAATCGCGGTTTGCTACCGCGTTGGAACGCTTTTGAGGGCGACGTCGGCCGAGCTCCAGGCCTGCTCCCACTGTTTCTTGACCGGTGCCGCTTCGGCAGCTTTGCCAGCAGATGCCAGCGACTGATAGAGCCCGCGCAAGGCCCAGCCGCTACCGGGCTGGTCGGCCAGATCGTCGCGAAATGCCTGCTCGGCCACGCCCCAGCGCTTGGCGTCGAGCATCAGCTGCCCAAACTCGATGCGTGAGCCCGCGGCCAGCACGGGTGGTTCGCGATCTTCGATCGCCGTTTCGAGTTCGACTCCGCGCTGAGCCGCACTTTGTGCTGCGTCGAAGTCACTCGCGGCGAACGCCAGTTCAGCGTCCTGCCAGGCCACCATCACTTCGAGCAGACTGCGTGCGAACTTGTCATCGTCCGACGGTTGACGCTGGAGTTGCATGCTGGTCAGCGTTTTCTGCGCGGCGGCGCCCGCTGTACGGGCCTGCGCCAAAGCTCCGGTGCGGGCCAGCGCCACGGCGCGCGCGTACTCACTCACGGCAATCTCGAAGGCGTTGCCTGACGTCGGTGCAGGCTCGGCGAGCACTTCGGTCCAGCGTTGCAGCCGCAACATCGTCAGCACGGGCAGGCCGCGACGGTATACGGCATACACACTCTTGCCATCGGCGGCGCGCTTGGCCATCCGACGCGCAGTGTCCACTGCCAAATCCGCACGGCCGTCCATCAGCGCCGCGAACCACAGGAAGTGCAGATTGTGGTTGTCCCAGTTCTTGACGGTCTCGAAGTGCTGGCTCTTGATCAGTTCGCTCAGGCTGATCTCGGATGCCAACGCATTCTGGTTGACCTGCACCGCGTCACTGAAGCGCCCCACACGCACGTAGATGTGCGCCGGCATGTGGCGCAGGTGCGGTGATTGCGGTGCCAGCGCGCCGAGCCGGTCCGCGGCGACCTGTGCGCGTTGCGGCGCCGGCGACGCGTCGACCGCATGGATCAGATAGTGGTTCAGTCCAGTGTGGGTCGGTGCCTTGAGCAGCAGTCGCTCGAGGTGCAACGACACGGCGCCCATCTGGCCCGCCGGTGCGCCGGTCTTGCGGTCCCACCAATCGTCGCGCGTGGCGATCATCACCGCTTCTGCATACAGTGACACGATGTCGGCATCGTCGGGGTAGGCTTCGACCAGCTCGCGCAGATGGGCGGCATAGGCGATGTCCAGTGGATCGGCCGACTGCGCGCCTTTGCTGCTGCACATGTCGCCCGGCAGAATCGTGGCGGCGCGGACGGTCACGCCCAAGCCACCGTAGCGCGCCGACATGGCGTCGATCAGCCCGCGTTCGCGTGCAGTGCCTCGGTCCGCGTACCTGCGTGCGAGCGCTGCGTATCGTCGCATTTCGGTCAGGTCGCCGCGGTCCGGCGCATTGATGTTCGGTCCGAGCTGCCACGCCACGCCCCAGGCGCACATGGCACACATCGGATCGACGGCCAGCGCCGCCTTGAACGCGCGCACCGCCTCGTATTCATTGAACGCGTACGCCTGAAGCACGCCCTGGTTGAACAGGCGCTGCGCCTCGGGATTCGACGTCGTGATTCGAATGTCGAGCGTGCCGAAGTTGGAAAGCGCTGGCGCCGTGGCGCCCATGTCCGGCTGAATCGGTGTGACGCACGAAACGAGCATTAATGCGGTCGCCAGATGCAACATGAGGGACCGGGAACGGCGCAGGTAGCTCGTCAAAAATTTCTTTCAGTGCACGACAACAGTGCTGATTTTCTACGCCGCAGGGTCAGGCCTGTCAACAAATCATCCATGCAGGCTTCTCTGGTCGACCAACTGCTCGCTACAACTTGGGCAGTGACGGCGTTTCTTACATCGACTCCCGGAGGTTGCCGAGTACAAGTCGGTAACCTATCGGAAGATATGGAAAAAATATGGCTGGCCCAAAGGTTGCTATCTAAAGCTGATATTGCGGGTGCGGCAGTAGTTAGACCGGCGACGACGAGAAAGCCAACATCATGATCGACAGCCGCAAGACATTGCAGACCACAGACGCGGTTCACTTGGGCTTCAACGAGCAGAGGCAACCGCTGCTGCTCGGCGATGCCCACAGCTACCTGATTGGCCGTGGTGACCAACTCGCGTTTGCCGCTGAAGTCGTTCGCTTCGGATTTTCTCCCACCGATTTCAGTCTCGACGTCGAGCGCCTGCCCGGCAAGCGTACACCAACGTCGACGGCGGCCACTTATACGGTGACCGTTGCGCATATGTTCAACAGGCGCAAAGCGACCTACCAAGGAGGCCCCGGACGGGCTTGGGTCGCCGAATTCCTGCGCGATCTCATCGCCGAGAAGTTCGGTCAGCCGTAGCCACTACGGACTTCCCGCGACCGACGCCATTCAGGCCCAGAGCACCGGGCCTTGCTCCGCGTACCACGCGTCCACCTTCGCCGCCAATCCGGCCTCGATGCGGCTGCGCTTGATCTTCATCGTGGGGGTCAGACAGCCGTTCTCGATGGTCCAGGGTTCGCGTGCCACCACCAGGACCTGCAGGCGCTCATGGGCCGGGAGGATCTCGTTCACGTCGTGCAGCAGGTTGCCGAGCTCGACGTCGATACGCGCACGCACTTCGCGGTTCGCCAACGCGCTTGCGCAGGTGCTCGTCGAGCACCACCACAGCGTACGGTGCAGGCTGGCCGACGCCGGATACCAGTGACAGTTCGACCATCGGGTGCGCATTGAGTCGATTCTCGATCGGCGCCGGCGCAACGTATTTGCCCTTGGCGGTCTTGAACAACTCCTTCTTGCGCCCGGTAATGCGGAGCTGGCCATCGGCGCGCAACTCGCCGAGGTCGCCGGTGCGGAAGTAACCGTCCGCGGTGAAACTCTCGGCATACAGCTCGGGCTGCTTGTAGTAGCCGACGAGTTGCCCGGGCGCCTTGATCAACACTTCGCCATCGTCGCCGATACGTGCGGTTACACCGAGGCACGCCACGCCGACATAACCCGGGACGATCTGTCCGTCGGTGGTCCGGTGCGAGTAGGCAAAGTCCTCGGTCATGCCATAGCCTTCCCACATGTGCAGACCCAGGCGCCGATACCACTCGAGCAGCGCAGGCGGAGCGGGCGCCGACGCGGAGGCGGCGACGCGCACCTCGTCGAGGCCCAGACTCGCGAGTACCTTGCGCCCGACTTCCTTGGCGATTGCGGGATTGTCCAGCATGGCGTCGAGCTTCTCAGCCGGCATGGTCTGGAAAACGCCCTGCTGAAACTTGGCCCACAATCGCGGCACGGAGACGAACAGCGTAGGGCGTGCCCGCTTGAGATCCTCGATGAAGGTTGCCAGCGACTCGCCGAAGTACACACGTCCCCGGCCTTCGAGCAGGATGCGGCATTCGACGACCGCCCGCTCGTAGCAATGGGCCAACGGCAGATACGACAGCACGCGCAATTCGACACTGTCGGGCATTGCTTCCCGCATGTCGCTGACGCGATACTCGGTGGTGCGCGTAATGCTGGCGAAGCTTTGCATCACGCCCTTGGGCTGCCCGGTGGAGCCCGAGGTGTAGAGCAGCATCGCCAGGTCGTCTGCGTCGCGTGCGGGACGCCCGCTCAACGGCTCGGTGCGCGCGACGATCGCATCCCAGGTCTCGAAATCAGTGGGTGGCGCCAGCGGCAAGGCAATGCATGGCAGACCGGCTGGCACGGCCGACGCCTGCTGTTCCCAGGTGTCGAGTTTGCCGACGAACAGCAGACTTGCCTCGCTGTGTTCGAGCACGTAGCGCACGTTCGCAGTGCTTTCGGTGGGGAAGATTGCCACCGTGGTGCCACCGGACATCCACACGGCCAATTCGACCATGAAGAAATGGGCGCAGTTCTTCGACAGCATGGCGATGCGCGCACCGGGTTCGAAGCCCCGGCTCTTCAGGTGCGCCGCCATACGGCGCGCTTCGTCGAGCATCTGACGCCAGGTGTATTCGACGACCTTGCCGGCGCCGACGGGCTGCACCAGCAGCACCTGATCCGGTTGTGCGACCTCGTGGTCGTAGACGTAGTCGAGGATCAGCTTCGGCTTCGGCACGGCTCGTCTTCCCTTGGCTCTCGGTGACGTAGCGACACAATACTCAAATTACCGAACGGCGGCGACCGGAAAATGCAACGCCGTGCGGGCGGAGTTTCGTCAGGTGCATGGGCCATTCGCGTAATATTCCGGTCTGGCAGACAGGTCTGGCGCGGGGGACGCAGCAATGAAAACCATTCGGTGGGGAATGATCGGCTGCGGTGACGTCGCCGAAATCAAGAGCGGGCCGGGCTTTTACAAGGCCGACCATTCACGGCTGGTCGCCGTCATGCGGCGCAATGGAGCACTCGCGGCCGACTACGCACGACGCCACGGTGTCGAGCGCTCGCACGACGACGCCGATGCGATCATCCGTGCGCCGGACATCGACGCAGTGTACGTTGCCACGCTCACGGATTCGCACCACGAGTACGTCCTTCGTTGCGCGGCGGCCGGCAAACCCGTCTACGTCGAAAAGCCGATGGCGATGAACCACGGGCAATGCAAGGCAATGATCGCCGCGTGCCGATCCGCGAACGTCCCGCTTTGGGTCGGTTTCTATCGACGTGCACTGCCGCGCTTCCTCGCGGTGCGCGACCTGCTCGCGAGCAATGCGATCGGTCCGGTGCGCATGGTCATCACGCGGCAGTTCCAGCGACTCCCGCCGGCCGAACAGTTGGCTGACGGAAAACTGCCCTGGCGCATCAACCCAGCGTTGTCAGGCGGCGGCTTTTTCTTCGAAATGGTCGGGCACACCCTCGATTTCCTCGACTACGCTTTCGGCCCGATCGAAACCGTGCGCGCGTTTGCGGGCAATCAGGCCAAAGCCTATCGACCGGAGGACATCGTCACGGCCACCTATCGCTTTGCCTCGGGCGCGTACGGCAGTGGCACCTGGTGCTTCACAGCCGACTTCGAGGAGGAGTACAACGAGATCATCGGCGCGAACGGGCGCATCCGCTTTTCGAGTTTCGCCCCGGTGCCGATTCGCCTGACGCGTGGGGCGACGACGGAAGAGATAGCAGTGGGTGATCCGCCGCATGTCCACCAGCCGATGATCCAGAGCATCGTCGACGAACTCAATGGGCAGGGTCGTTGCGTGAGCACTGGCGAAAGCGGGGCGCGTACCGCGTGGGTGATGGACGAAATGCTGAACGAATTCCGCGCAGCCCGCGCCTGATGCACCCGGGAAGTGCGCCATTGAGCAGCCAGGACAATCGATGATCGTCAGCAACCAAAGCCAGATCACCCAGGCGGTGCTTGATGAGATCGCGCGGGCGCCAGATCCACGCTTTCGCGAAATCATGTCCGCGGCGGTGCGGCATCTGCATGATTTCGTCCGCGAGGCGAAGCTCACTGAGGCGGAATTCCAGTTGGCATGCCGCTACATTGCAGCACTTGGGCAGCACACCAACGAATCGCACAACGAAGCCGTCCTGGCGGCGGGTTCGCTCGGCGTGTCACCGCTCGTCTGTCTCCTGAACAATGGCGATCGTGGCCAGACCGAGACGACCGCCAATATGCTCGGTCCGTTCTGGCGAATGGATTCACCGCGCACCGACAATGGAGCGTCGATCGTCCGCTCGCCGACGCCTGGCGACCCGATATTCGTCAGCGTCCACGTGCAGGACGCGACGGGACGGCCGGTGAGCGGTGCAGACGTCGACGTCTGGCATGCATCCACTGAAGGCTTCTACGAAAACCAGGACCCCGCGCAGGCGGAGATGAACCTGCGTGGAACATTCACGACCGATACGAATGGCACCATCCGCTTTCGCAGTGTCAAGCCCGCCGGCTACCCGATTCCTGTCAACGGTCCCGTCGGCGAGCTCTTGCGGGCGCAAGGCCGTCACAACATGCGGCCTGCACATATTCATTTTCTGGTCTACAAACCGGGCTTCAAGACGCAGTTTTCGCAGGTCTATTCCAGCGACGATGCGAATCTCGAGACGGACGTACAGTTCGGCGTCACGCAGGCGCTGATCGGACGCTACGTCCGTCACGACGGTAAGCCAGCGCCGGCGTCGGACGTGACGGGCCCGTGGTATTCGCTCGAGCACACGCTGGTCATCGAGGCAGGTGAGGCAAAGCTCCCGCGGCCGCCGATCACCGGCAAGGCGACTGGCGAGCGTCCGGAGCTCGCGATTCTGAAACGCAGGTAGATCGCTCGACTAGAATTCAGACAAGTCCGCTACCGATATCCAGGAAAACGCCATGGCCTTTATTTTCTACGTGACCCAGATTCAATTCGACTTCGGCGCCTCGAAACTGCTCGCCGACGAATGCAAGCGCGTCGGCATTGGTCGGCCTTTGGTGGTCACGGACAAAGGCGTCGTCGCTGCGGGTGTCGCGGAACAGGCGTTGCACACGATCCATGGCGTCCTGCCGTATGCGATTTTTGACGAGACCCCTGGCAATCCCACCGAAACCGCGGTGCTCAAGGCGCTCACCGCCTATCGTGCCCATGGTGCGGATGGATTGATTGCCGTCGGCGGCGGTTCATCCATCGATCTGGCCAAGGCGTTGGCCATCCTTGCCGGACATCCGGAGCCGCTGACGCAATACGCCACCATCGAGGGAGGCAGCGGCAAGATCACCGCCAATTGCGCGCCGCTGATTGCCATGCCGACCACGGCCGGCACGGGCAGCGAGGTGGCGCGGGGCGCGATCATCATTCTCAACGATGGTCGCAAGGTCGGTTTTCACTCGTGGTCGCTGGTGCCGAAAACCGCCATTCTCGATCCGGAACTCACGCTGAAACTTCCCGCCTACCTGACCGCCGCCACCGGCATGGACGCCGTTGCACACTGCATCGAAACGTTTCTTGCGCCGGCATTCAATCCGCCTGCGGAAGGCATCGCGCTGGACGGACTCGAACGCGGAATCAAGTGGATCGAGCGCGCGGTCACCCATGGTCAGGATCGTGAAGCGCGCCGGCAGATGATGTCAGCGTCCATGCAAGGCGCGATGGCGTTCCAGAAAGGGTTGGGGGCGGTGCATTCACTGTCGCATGCGCTGGGCTCATTCAAGGCGAAGACCCTTCATCACGGGACGCTGAACGCGATGGTGCTCCCCACCGTGCTGCGCTTCAATCAATCTGCCGAAACGGTGGTGGCTCAGGATAAATACGCACGCCTGCGACGTGCGATGGCATTGGACGCCGGCGTCGCAATCGACAGAACGGTCGAAGCATTGAACCTGCGAATCGGGCTCCCCACCGGCCTCGAAGCCATGGGCGTGCCGCGGGAGTTTTTCGATGAAGCGGTGACCAAGGCGCTGAAAGACCACTGCCATGGAACGAATCCACGCCTTGCGACGGCGGCGGAATACCGGGAAATGTTGACGGAAGCCTATTGAGGCGCGACGCTACCTGCGCGTGCAGGAATGTCGGTGGCGTCGCGAAATCGGCGGCGTGGGCGGTCAACATGAGCGAGCCAGCGTGATCGTCGAAGGCTGGGACTACGAAAGACACGTAAATCGTGTTACACTGGTTTCGTGTCATTTAGCAGAGTCCGGGCCAAAGCATGAAGAATGTCACGATCACACTGGATGAAAAAACCGCCGCTTGGGCGCGTGTTTTTGCCGCGGAGCACAACACGAGCGTCTCGCGCATGGTGGGCGAGATGCTGCAGAAGCAGATGCTCGATGGTCAGAGGTATGCCGAAGCGATGCGACGGTTCATGGCCAGGAAGCCGGTCCGCTTGAAACGCGCGGGCAAGCGCTACGCAACGCGGGACGAAGTGCATGACCGCGCCCGTCTTCGTTGACACCAATGTCTTCCTGTACGCGCGCGACGCGGGCGAACCGGCAAAGCAGCCGCGCGCACTGGCGTGGCTCGATCACCTGTGGCGCGTGCAGCTCGGGCGTACGAGTATGCAGGTGCTTTCCGAGTATTACGTCAACGTAACGCGCAAGCTCGATCCCGGACTTCCCGTCGACGACGCCTGGGACGACGTGACAGCGCTGTTCGCCTGGCGCCCGCAGGCCATCGACGAAGCCCTGATTCGTTGTGGCCGTGAGATCGAGCACCGATTTCGGTTGAGCTGGTGGGACAGTCTTGTGGTAGCCGCGGCGCAACTCCAGAGTTGCACAGTGCTCCTGACCGAGGATTTGCAGGACGGCGGTGTGTATGGTGGCGTGACGGTCCGCAATCCCTTCAAGCTTGCGGTCGGCGAAGCGATGGTCGAGTACACAGTCGCCCCGGTGGTCACGCGAGGGCACCCGCCGCGGGGTCGACCAAAGCGGAAGTAGTTTGCGAACCACCCTCAAAAATTCTCGGTGGAATTGTTAGATCAATCCCTAAGCCGCCGGATTTGAACCTTTGCTTTCTGCCATGCGCAAACCAAAAACTCAGAACTCCAATTCCAGACGTCAGCGAGCCTTGATTGTGGGCGGCGGTAGTGGCTTGGGCTTGGCAAGTAGCCTGGCCCTGGCTGCCGAAGGTTGGGAGGTCTTCATTACGGGAAGGCGCGAAGAAATATTGATTCAGGCGCAAGCGCAGCACCCAGTCGGGAGTTGCCACTGGAAAGCGGGCGACGCGACTTCAGAGGTTGATGCGTCCTCAGTGATGCGCTCATGCATCGACACAATGGGTGGACTCGATGCGCTGGTCATCAGCGCTGGCATGTCAGCGGTAGGCTCAGTCCTTGAATCTGATCTTGCCCAGATGGATGCTGCCTATAAGAGCAATGTGTTGCCTACCTTTATCTACACGCGCTATGCAAGCCCTCACCTCTCTGTTCAGGGGGGCGCCATTTGTGTCATTGCGTCTATCGCAGGCAGTTTGCCCCAACCCAATCGAATCGCCTACTGCACCTCAAAGGCGGCGGTTCTTGGTATGGTGCGTCAGATGGCTCTTGATTTGGCATCAAGCATGATTCGCGTGAATGCCGTGTCCCCGAGCCTTGTTTTGACCGAGCTGTCTCAAAATGTGATCAATGCATCTCCCAATCCCGAGGCAGTGCTCGCAGCCAGAATTCGCTCACACCCGCTTGGAAGAATCGGCAACGTACAAGAGGTCGGTTGTGCAGTTGCCTACCTATGCTCCCAGGACGCATCCTGGATTACGGGGCAGGATTTGGTCCTGGATGGTGGACGCGGCCTGATGGCTGGCGTCCCACAGTAAAAGCACTCATGGTTCAGGATGCCGTCGCAAAAAAGATGCCGTCACATTATGCGAGGCCTGACTTGAACTCGTCGAGTTGTCTGCGGGCGCCGGCAATCATGGAATGCAAGTCGCTGGTAAGCATCACCAAGTCGAAGCCGCGCTTGATGGCCGCGGCAGCGAATGCACCACTGGCACAGTGCATGCAGACTTTCTTGCCGTGGCGCTGTGCGGTTTCACGAATTCGATCGCAGGTTGCCATATGCAAGGGATCAGGGTTGTCCGCTCGCGGCGCCAACCCCAGGGCAAACGAAAGGTCCGCCGGCCCGATGTAGATGGCGTCCAGGCCAGGGGTGGCACAGATCGCATCAAGATTGGCCAGCCCCTCTTTGGTCTCGATCATGGCCATGATGAGCATTTCATCATTGGCCGTCGTTAAATAGTCGGCGCCGCTGGAATGCAGCGCCCGGACTGGCCCGGACGATCGAGTACCCACTGGCGGATAGCGGCAGGCAGACACTGCACTCGCTGCTTCCGCTGCGGTGTTTATCAACGGCACAATGATGGCGTAGGCACCCAAATCGAGCGCCTTCATGATGGCTGCTGGTTCGTTGAAGGCCACTCGCACGACTGGCGTGGTATCTGTCATTGACACCGCCTGCAGCATTTCAAGCAGATTGCTCATGCCAGTGATGCCATGCTGAATGTCGATGCACAGGGAGTCAAAACCCTGCCGCGCCATGATCTCGGCGGAAAAGCTGTTGGCAATCGAAAGCCAGCCCATGGTGACTGGTTTTCCCTCTTTCCACATCTGCTTGATCTTGTTGGGTCGCACAATGTCTCTCGTTGAAGTTAGTGAAGCTTTAGAATTAATCCAGTTTGATCCCTGCGCTCTTGATAATTTTAGCAGCCGCCTGCTCATCCTTATTTAGCATGATTATTGAGGCGTTGGTATCCGCAAATAGAGGAACATGTCCCAAATCTCCCAGGCGCGCAATTATTTCAGGGGTAGAGACTGCTTCGTAGAGTGTTTTGTGCAATCGTGTGAGCACTTCATCGGGTGTCTTTGCAGGAACTGAAAAACCAACAGTAACAGCCATGTCCATACCTGCGATGCCTTCCTCAGAAAATGTTGGAACGTCTGGAAGGCCCTTGAATCGCTGAGCGCCTGTAACGGCAATCGGCTTGAGTTTGCCACTTTTTATGTATGGTAACGCTGTTCCAACGGCTGCCAACAGCATGGGAACCTGCCCGCCCATTACATCTGATATTGCGGGCCCGCCACCTTTATAAGGAATATGGACGATCTCGATTTTTGCATAGGAATTCAACATCTCTGAAGCGATATGTACTGCGCTACCGTTCCCGGCAGAAGCATATGAGAGTTGGCCTGGCTTTGAGCGGGCCAGAGAGACAAGGTCTTTCACGTTCCCAACTGGGAAGTCGGGATGGACGAGTAGAACGAGCGGAGCAGCAGAGACGTACATGATGGGTTTCAAATCGGTCTTGTAGTTATACGAAAGACTTGAAAAGAGCGACGGGTTCATGACCATTGCATTGTCCCAAAGACCGATCGTATAGCCATCGGGAGCAGATTTGGCAAGCGCGTCAAGTCCGATATTGCTACCTGCGCCTGGCCGATAGTCCAACACAATAGTCTGCTTGAGTATCTCGCTCCATTTGGGCGCAATCACTTGGGCGATGGTCCCGCCTGTGCCCCCCGGAGCGTAAGGCACAATCAGCTTGATCACTTTTGAGGGATAGATTTCTTGTGCGTTTACATTTGCCGAAATCAATAGGGCGGCCAACACCAAAAGCATTTTATGGATGAATTGATACTCATGCTTCATTAAAATGTCTCCTGGCGATGAGGTTATTCATGGACAGCAGGGGCCCTAGGAAAACTCTCAATCGTACCTGCCCGCGTGATCCTTCAACGTTGCGTACAGCATGTCCTGCAACGCCACCGCACGCACGCAATCATCAACAGTCGTTGGAGGCTGCGCGCCCGCCTCGTAGGCATCGATTGCCAGATTAAGCATTGTTTCGTAGGTTAAATGCGGAGTGGAAACTTCTGTTTCTTCCAGCACTGACCCACGGCGGTGTACCCGAAGCTTCCCGTTGCACTCATGGAGATAGGCGCCGGTTGCAGCAATTCGCCATTCGTAGTCTCCCCCCTCTTGTTGATTCGCGTAGGTGTAACCGACCTCCAGAGACGCAACAAAACCATCCTGAGTTGTGAATATCCCGGTTGCGAAGTCGTCAACGGCCTCTTGGTGCGCCTTCGACTCTACGCAACCACCCTGCAAAGTCAGCGTTCGGCCGCCCGCCAGGGTTGAGATGGCGTCAGCGCAATGGACGCCAAGGTTTCTGAGCACACCGCCCCCGGAGATTTCGGGATCAAGCATCCATGGCACACCATATTGCACATAGCGCGAGGGTGGCCCGTTGATCATTCTGAAGTGCGCATGGATGACAGTGCCCAAGGCGCCTTCTTTTTCCAATTCCTGGTAAACGTCCCAGATCCTTAGATGTCTGTTCGGGAGACAAACTGAAGCAAACACGCCCGCCGCATTCACCATTTGCGCCGATCTTTGGGCCTCAGGCAGATTTCGCCCCATGGGTTTTTCGAGCAGCATGGAAATTTTGCGATCAGCCACCAATGAAATTTCCGCGACGGCGACGTCGTGCCGTGGCAAAAGGAGCGCCAAATCGGCCGTTGTTTGCTCGAGCATTTCTGCTGTGCTCGCAAAGAACGGGATGCCATGCTCGGCCGCCTTCTTTTGGCCATCGAGCACGTTGACATCCGAGCAACCCACTATTGTGATGCCGCGCCTTCTGAGCATTTGCACATAACGCGGTGCGTGCCAATGAGTTATGCCAACGATGATCAAGCAGAGCGCCATTTCGTAACCTTCATCATTCAACTGTCGTTTGAAGCAATGCAGCCTCCGGTCCGCCTCATTGCTTTACCGCCTCGCGGCCGGGATTGAGCTTGCCACGCGCCTGCGCGCCTGCGTACAGGATGCGCAATTGGCGATCGACGATGGCGGCATGGCGCGCAACTGCATCCGGGTGCAGGTCCGACTCCGGCGCTGTTTCCGGCTCGAAATGGCCATGTTCGTCGCGGCCGCGGACCAGCGTGGCGCTATCGCGGATCGGCGAGAGCTGGCGAACATGGGTCGGGATGTAGCGGATCGCGAAGCCGATGCGCGGGTGGTTCGACCGGTTCGGCTCGGAACCGTGGAACAGCAACACGTGATGTAGCGACATTTCTCCCGGCTGCAGCAGGACATCGACCACCCGTTCCGGATCGACCTCGACCGCGATTTCCTGCCCGCGCGAGAGCAGGTTGTTGTCGTCGAACTTGTCGTCGTGCCTGACCTGCGCATGGTGAGTGCCAGGCACTACGCGCATGCAGCCGGATTCGCGCGTGCTGGGCGTGAGCGCCACCCACGCGGTCATGACGTCAGGCGACGACAGTCCCCAATAGGTGGCGTCTTGATGCCAGCTGACATAGGCGGCATCGCCGGCGGGCTTGGCGAAAAACTGTGCGCTCCAGCACCACAGGTTCGGGCCGAGCACGCGCTCAACCTGATCGAGAATGCGTGGGTCGCGCACTAACGCGTTGAGCCACGTGAACAGCAGATGCGGCTTCTGATTGTTGCGACCCTTGATGAACTCGGCCTGGCGCAGGTAGCGCGCGCACAGCGCGCCGGCTTCTGACGCTGGCAGCGCGCTCACCGGGAACACGATGCCGCGTTCGCGGTATTCGGCGACGTTTACCGGGGCAGTGCTGCCACTCATGCGGACTGACTCGCGCGTCCCGCAAGAAAGGCGCGCACCGGCACCAGCGATGCTGCGGGCGCTTCCTCCTGTGGAACATGGCCCAAAGTCGGAAACGAGACGATGACGCTGTTGGGAAGTTCGTTCAGGTAGTCCCGCGCATTGGCGTAGGGGATCAAGGCGTCCTTCTCACCCCAGAGCAGCAAGGTCGGCGCCTGGATTTTTCTGAGTGAAGGCTGGGGTGGCTCCGGTATCGTCTGCTCCATGCGCGCGATCGAGGCGATGCGCACGCCCGGCGCCAGCATCAACTCGTAGTAGCGTGTCACGATCTCGTCCTTGAGATTGGCGGAATCGCCATAGGCCGCCGCCAAATTCATGCGCAAGAAAGCCTTGGGCAACGCGTAACGCGTGAGCTTGAACAGCGCTGGCACGTCGGGGGGCTTGCCATATTCGAAGCCCGGACTGGCGAAGCCATCCGGCGAAATGAGCACCAGTTTTTCGACACGATCCGGGTATTGCGCGGCAAACTTCCATGCAATTCTTCCGCCGATGGAGTTGCCAATTACGCTTGTCTGCCGGATGCCCATCTTGTCCATGAGCGCGGCCAGCAGTGTCAGGCTGCGCGCGTCGCTGTAGTCGCCCGTCGGATCCGCACCAGTCAGTCCTGATCCCGGAAGATCGATGCGGATCACCCGATAGTCCGGCGCGAGTGCCTGCGCCCAGGGCTCCCAGGTGTGGAGGCTGGCGCCGAAGCCGTGCAACATGATGATCGCAGGCGCGTCTTTGGGTCCACTGTCGCGCACGTGCAGACGAACTCCGTCAACGTCCAGATACGCGCTGTTGGCGTCGAAGTATTTCGCCTCCAGAGCGGTGCGCGAGAGGTCAGGCGTCCATAACCAGAGGCCACCCGCGACAATGGCGACTGCAACAAGGCCGACAATCAACATGGCGATGGACTTCAAGTCGAACCCTTTCAAGCCGGAGGTTCAAGCTACTCGGCGAAGAATACGACGATTGTAAGTGTTGGAAATCAACGAACCATCACCGCGCTGAACCCCGCCAGGCGCCGCTACTTGACCGCAACGATCGCCGGGGGCTTCCACGTTCCTTCGCCCGGCGGCAGAATCGACGGTGGCGTGTCCTTCGGCCAATACAGCCGCATCACCAGATAGGCGGGGCCGTTCGGCGTCGGCAGCCAGTTGGATTCCTTCGCCTTGCCCGGCGAATCCTTCTGCAGGTAAAGCGTCAGCGAGCCGTCGGGATTCTTCTTCATCGCTGGCAACATCGGCGAGTTGATGAGGTAGCGATTGATCGGATTCTCGATCAGCAGTTGGGTCTTGCCGTCATACATCGTCACCGACCAGAAAGCATTGACCGGCGGGAGCTCGCCCTTGGCAAAGGTGATCGTGTAGTTGTGCTTGCTGCCGTCGATCGCCTCGCCATCGGCGAGGGCCCTGGTCATCGGATACATGGCTTCGGCCGCATCGTTGCCGTAGATGCCACCCTTGGCGGCCGCGGCCCGCTTCAACCAATCGCCATTGAAGAAGGTCCGGTCTCCAAAGAGTGAGCCGACCTTCCAGCCGTTGATGTCCTTGCGCCCAGTGGCGAGGTAATTGTCGACCTTCGTATCGCCGTTCTTCATCGCCAGCGCCACTTCACCCTTGTGTTCGAGAGAAAGCTCCTTGAAGGAAAAGGTCTTCCCTGCGCCGATGCCGATCCGGGCCAGCTTCGCCCGGATATCGCTTTCCTCCGGCCCGGGCGGCGCGAACTGCAAGGCGAAGTCGAGATACTCGAAGAAGTTGGTCTTGACGAGATCCTTGTCGATTTTCGGGAAAATGATGGCCGGGGCCGCGGGAGGTGCTGGCTGCTTGAGATAGGCCGAGAGTGGCTGCACCTTGTAACCGGATTGGATCTTCACCACATTCGGCAAGTCGTCCGGGTTGAAGAGCTGGGTGCGGTAGACCGCGCCCGAGAACTGCGTGCTGGAACGAAACACCTGCTTTATACCGGCGGGTTTTTCACCTTTCCAATCGGGACCCGCCACCAGGTAGTCGCCGGCTTCGTTGCCCGTAGCACGGCTGCCGATGTATCCATAATTGAAGGTGTTACCGTCGCAGAGCTGCACGGAAAAGTAACGGGGCTTCGCTACCGCGGGGACCGACAGGACGACAGGCTCGGTACGCAGGTCCAGGAAAAGGATGGAATACGGCGTATCGCTGTTCGGCGTGACGACGGCCGTGTCCTTGTAGGTAAAGACGCTCGCCTGGTTGTTGATCTCGTTGAACGGCGCCTTGAACTGCCCCGAATTGCGGTCGATTGCAAACTCGTACATGACCGCGTAGTTCATGACGATCGGCAGGCCGTAGATGAAGGCCTCCTCGGCGATCGCCTTGGTCTCGGCGATGCCCGGCGCGGGTACGCCCTTGGCCACGTCCTTCTTCTCGGCCTGCGCGACCGGATCGTCCTTCTTGCCGCAGCCCGCGACGAGCGTTACCGCGAGTGCGCCAAGCAATATCAAACCTGCAACATCGGAAATCGTTCTTCGCATGGTGCGTCTTCTTCAGGAGATTGAATGACAGGCGGTCGCGGACTCGGCACACGATCGCAGCGAGAAGCGACATTGTACTTGTGCCAGCGGTTGGCTATGTGGCGACGCCGGTCTTGCCCAGTGGATGTGTTGCAAGATAGCGCCAGAACAATAGTGCGAATACCAGGTCAACCGAGGTCAGTGCCGCGAATGCCCAACCGATATTTCCCGCGAACGCATGGCCGAAAGCGATGGCCACGATGAGAAACTTGCCCGCGATGCCCATCACGATCACGATGCGGTTGCGCACCGGGTCGTTCGCGACTTGCCAATAACCCCAGCCGAACAGCAGCACCACGGCAGCCGTGATGTGGACGAAGGGCAGGATCGACGGTGAGACGTCGAACTTCATCAATCCGGCGGTGAACGGAAGCGCGAACAGAAAAGGCACCGCCGCGAGGAAGTTGAAGATCGCTGCCGGAATGAACAGCCGGCGTGCGTCGATGTAATTGCTCATGGTTGCCCTCTTTCTGAAGTTGTCGGAAGCGGCGACATCAGGCTCGGGTGATCGTGATCGGGCCGGAACCCGGCAGCCGCTCGACCAAAGCCAGGCCGCAAAGACGCGAAGGGGTGAAAAAGCCGCCTTCGGTGGATGACTGCTGGAGCAGTTGTTGCGTGACGGCGAGCGCACTGTCGATGCTCAGTGCGTAGACGTTGGCGGTCTTGACGCGCGCCACGCGCACGTCGCCGCTCGCGTTGCGCGCTTCGCCCCAGACCCACGTGGACAGTGTCGCCAGTTGCTGTTCGTTGGGGCCGTGGACGCGGCGGTCGATGAGCCGCATGAGCAGGCGCTGCACGGGCACCCAGCCCAGCAGCGAACGGCTCCAGTTGAGGCGGCCGGCGATCTTCGCGGCCTTGGGCGGCGTGGCGATGAAGCAATCGATGTCGGCAATGCCCGTAGTGTGAAACGCCGTCGACACATCGCCCCAGGGAATGGTCATCGCGGTTCGCGTACCGCGGCCAAAGTCGATTTGGCGCACTTCGTAGGCAAACGGCACGTCGATGATCTGCCCTCCGCGGCGCACCTTGCCACCGTGTGCCAGGCCCTCGACCAACGTCTTCGTCGTGCCCGGACTCAGCGGGCTATCGGTGTCGAAGCCGAGCGAAAGCTGGGTTGCATCCGGCAACGCGACATGCAGCGCAGCGGCGACGCAGTCGGTCGGCACCACGTCGAAGCCCACGCCCGGACACAGCACGACGCGACGTTCGCGCGCGACGACATCGTGGCTCGCGGCCAGCTCGAACACCGCAATCTCGCCCGTGATGTCGAGGTAGTGCGCGCCCGTCGCCAGACACGCGTCGATCATCGGCGCGGCCGTTGCCGAGAAGGGTCCGGCGCAGTGCAGGACCACGTGCACACCGTCCAATGCGCCGCGCACTGCTGCAGGATCGTCGAGGCTGAACATGCGTACCGGCAAGCCCAGTTCGGTGGCCAATACGCGCACGCCGTCGCCACGGCCACCCAGGACCGGGCGCAGGCCCTGCTTCACGGCCTGCTGCGCGATTTTTCTGCCGGTGTAGCCCGTGGCACCGTAGAGCAGCCATTGCCGCGCAGAAGCGTTGCTTGCGGTTGCGTTCATCAATATCCTTTCGGCCGCTCGAGCCATTGGGGACAGACTGTCACCTAGTGCTTTCGCCTGGAGCCAGCACCTTGCCGAGGTACTGAGAATAGCGCGGCCCACGCGCCGCGCAACCAGCGGTTGCCCAGATCATGGTGATAGCGTACATGCCAATGCTGAACACGCGCCTCGCGATTCGAAGTTTTTCGATGGCCGCATTGACGACGTCGTGGCCGGTCCCGGAAAGCGTGAGCGCGATGTGGGCTTCGTCCTTGAAGCGATGCAGCGACAGTATATTGCCGATGCGCGGACGCGTCGCGCTCGCGAGACAGACGAGCATAGACAACAGCATTGCGCAATCCTATGCTGGCACCATGGTTCGACGCAGCGCCCGGTTCGAGGCGATCATGGGTCGAGCGAGGAGAAGTCATGTTGCTGGATGTCGCCAAGCTGCCGCGCGAAGGAGAATCGTTCGACGTCGTCGTGATCGGCGCAGGGGGCGCGGGCATGTCGGCGGCGCTGTTCGCCGCCATTGAAGGCGCGCGGGTATTGCTGGTCGAACGGACGGAATACGTCGGCGGGACGACGGCCTGGTCCGCGGGGACCACGTGGATTCCGGGGACACGGCACGCCGCCTCGGTTTCGAAGGGCGACACGCGCGAGAACGCAGAGACTTATCTGCAACAGGCGATCGGCGATCGCACACCGCAAGCGATGCGCAAGGCTTTCCTCGAGCACGGCCCGGCGGTGGTCGACCACGTCGAAGCGAATTCCGAAGTGAAGTACCGCGCCTATCCGTTGCATCCCGACTACCTCAGCGAACTGGAAGGATCGTCAGTGAACGGCCGTGCGCTCGAGCCGCTGCCTTTCGACGGACGCAAGCTGGGCAAACTGCTGGCACTGGTGCGCCCGCCGATTCCGGAATTCACCGTGCTGGGCGGGATGATGGTCGATCGCACCGACATCTTTCATCTGTTGCGGATAAGCAAGACATTCGCTTCGTTCAAGCATTGCGCGAAAATATTGGGTCGCCACCTGACCGACCGGATGCAGCACAATCGCGGCACGCGCCTGGTGATGGGCAATGCATTGGTTGGACGCCTGTTGCATTCGCTGTCGCAGCGCAAGAACGTCGCGCTGGCGATCAACACGTCGGTCGAAGACATTGTCAGCGATGCGTCGGGCGTGAAAGCGGTGACGCTGCTGCAGAACGGTGAACGGCGCACCATCCGGGTCAAGGGCGGGCTCATCCTCGCGAGTGGCGGCTTCAATCGGCATTCAGCGTTGCGCAAGCAGATGCTCCCCGGTGCCGATCTTGCCTGGTGCCCCGGTGCGCCGGGGCATACGGGTGCGGCGCACGATCTGGTTCGTACGATGGGTGCGCACTATGGCACCGGCGGTCTCAGCAACGCTTTTTGGGCACCGGTGTCGATGCGCAAGCGGCAGGATGGGACTACCGCGGTGTTCCCGCATTTCCTGATGGATCGTGGCAAGCCGGGGATGATCACGGTGAATCAGTCTGGCAAACGATTTGTGAACGAAACCACGTCGTATCACCTTTTCGGCATCGCGATGCAGGAGGAAAACCGGAAAGTGAACGCTATACCGGCTTACCTGATTGCCGATGCGAATGCCGTGCACAAGTACGGGATCGGCATGGTGCGCCCGGGTGGCAAGGGTCTCGACGCCTTCATTGCCGATGGCTACCTCACTGCGGCGGACACGCTCGACGAACTCGCAGCAAAACTCGATATCGATGTACAAGGACTGAAGGATAGTGTCGCGCGCATCAACCGCTATGCCGAAACCGGCGTCGACGAAGACTTCAAGCGCGGCACAACGGCCTACGCGAGGAATCTTGGCGATGCCGCATGGCAGGGCCCCAATCCGAATATCGGGCCGCTACAGCAGGCGCCGTATTACGCGGTACGTCTGTATCCGGGCGACATTGGCGCGGCGACAGGCTTCGAGACGGACGCCACAGCGCGCGTGCTCGATGCGAAGGACGAGGCCATCCCCGGACTGTATGCCGTCGGCAACGACATGCATTCGATCATGGGTGGCGTCTATACCGGGCCCGGGATCACGCTCGGTCCAGCGTTGGTGTTCGGCTATCTGGCGGGCCGGGAGGCGGCGCAGCGCGCTGCATCGCGACCTCGCGAAAACATTTCACGCGACGTCGTCGCCGCAAACATGCGCCAAGTACCGCTGAAAGCACATCAATCATGAGCAGTTATGCGACATTGAACGGCGAGACGCGCGTGCTGGCGATCCTCGGGGATCCGATCGCCCAGGTGAAGGCGCCTGCGGGAGTCACGCAGCTGTTGAACGAGCGGGGACGCAATTGCGTCCTCGTGCCGATCCACGTATCTCCGGCGAACCTGGACGATTTCATCCGCGGTGCGAGCGTGGCCCGTAACTTCGATGGCATCGTCGTCACGATACCGCACAAGTTTCACGCGTATCGACATTGCGCCAGCGCTACTGAGCGCGCGCATTTTCTGGGTGCCGTCAACACCATGCGGCGCAATGCCGACGGCAGCTGGCATGGTGATCACCTCGATGGCGCGGGATTCGTCGGCGGCATTCGCAAGGCTGGATGCAAGCCGGAAGGCCAGCCCGCGCTGATGGTCGGCGCCGGCGGCGCAGGCTCGGCGATCGCATTGGCGCTGCTCGAAGCCAACGTGGCCGTGCTGTCGATCCACGACGGCGATGTCGGTCGTCGCGACGCGTTGGTGGGGCGGCTGAAAACGCGATACGGCGACAAAGTGCGCGCAGGTTCCGCAGACCCGACCGGCTATACAGTGGTGGTGAATGCGACACCCGCCGGTATGCGCACCGGTGACCCTTTTCCCGTGCAGGCGGACAAACTGACGCGGGAGATGTTCGTCGGCGACGTCATTACGGTCCCGGCGGTCACGCCGCTGATCGAAGCCGCTCGAGCGCTTGGCTGCGGGACTCAGGTCGGTGGCGGCATGTTCTACGCGGTACGCGATCTGATGGTCGATTTCCTGCTCGAAGCAGGGCCCCTGTCGCGTTGACCATGCAATGCTGCATTCGTCGAACATGGCACGCGCTTGAACACGACCGTTACCCCCGGCTCATTGCCAACCGAATGCGATGTTCTGGTCATCGGTTCCGGTGCGGGCGGCCTGTCGGCAGCGGTGACGGCGGCCGCGCTGGGTCTCAAGGTGATTGTGCTCGAAAAGGAGCCGGTGTACGGCGGGACGACCGCGTGGTCGGGCATTGAAACCGGGTTTGCTGACTCGACCCCGGCGCCAATAGCGTACGGCGCGACCAACCGCGGAGGTGCCTGTTACGCGGAGCCTTCAAAGCGGTCTCGGCCACCTGCTTTCGCGCGATACAGGGCGACATCCGCGCGCTGAATCCAGGTATCGACGTCCTTGATGCCCGGGCTGGCCTCCGCGGCACCCAGGCTGACGGTACATCGCAGTTCAGTGGCGCGTGCGATTGCGAACGCCTTCAATTGCGTGCGAATGCGCCCGGCGAGTTCCGCCGCCCCATGCAAGTCGGTTTCCGGCAAGATCAACATGAACTCGTCGCCGCCATAGCGTGCTGGCGTGTCGATCGCGCGGCAGCAGGCGCGCAGTGCCAATGCCAGGCCGCACAGCACTTCATCACCCGTCGGATGGCCGTATTGGTCGTTGATCGCCTTGAAATGATCGATGTCCAGAATGATGAGCGACGCCGGACGTCCCGTGCGAGCGTGCCGCGCAAGCTCCACTTCCGCTTCGGCGAAACACTGCCGGCGATTGGCGAGCCCGGTGAGGATGTCGGTACGACCGAGTTCCTCCAGCCGGCGATTCTGTTGCGCCACTTTGCGCGCGAGTGCGTACGCCGCACCGCTGATCGCGATGGGATAGACAACCAGGATCGGCAGGCAGGCGGCGACGACCGACATCGGTGTCGCAACGCTCACGGGGAACCCCAGAAACGCCGACGTCAGTGCGCAGGTGGCGACCATGGTCGTGAGCGTTCGCGTCAGCAGTCGCGTACCGCCGACGCTGATCTTGTCCGCCGACAGCAGAGTGACCATCAGCACGCTCGGGAGCAGGTTGAATTGCATCACTGCGATCCACAGGCCGCCGAACGCCGAATCCATGGTCAGATTGCGCATTTCGGTCCGACGAGGATCGTTGCTGCGCAACGCGAGCCATAGCGCCACGTGTGGCCAGACAAAGCCGTTCGCCACGAGCAGCAACCACCACGCGGTGGGCGCGTCGTGCAGTGTCAGGACCGATGCGCCCCCCAGAAAGCCAAGCGCGAGACCGAGCGTGCGCAGGCGATGGATGCGGCGGACGAGTGCGACGGCGCGTTCGCGCGCAGTGCGCGTGGTGGCCGGCGATTGCAGCGAACCGGGCAGGCGGCCAGCGCTGAAAGGAGATTCGCTCGACTCGCCATGAACCATCCGTGACGTGCCCGTCGCGAAGTGGCGCAGGAGCGTCAGAATCGACGCCGGATTAGGCGAGTTCATCGCGGTTTCTGTCTGTTTTTCGGCGACTTGTGACGGCATACGACACCGCAGAGCCGGGAACAAGGCCTTGCCGAGCACTTCGAGGACTATCTCGCAATTACCCTGCCATCGACGGGTTCTGGACCGCCGGGCGCTACAGTTTAGGTGCGCGTATTGCCAGCATTGAGCCAGTGTGTGGAATATCAGCTTCGCTCTGGCCTGCCTTGAAAATTCAACGTGATCTGCTAGTATTACCATCCGGTTGGCAGAGCAGCACGGCGCGTGGCAGATCGCCTCGCGTCACCTCACAAAGACCGGATCGGCTCGATGCATCGGAGCGCCCGTAGCTCATTTGGATAGAGCACCGGCCTTCTAAGCCGGGGGTAACAGGTTCAAATCCTGTCGGGCGTGCCAACTCCGGCGTGGTGCAGAACAGTTTCAATGGTGGCTGTAGCTCAGCGGTAGAGTCCTGGATTGTGATTCCAGTTGTCGTGGGTTCGAACCCCATCAGCCACCCCATTTCTCTCTGGTCTTCGTGGGATCGCGAGTTGCTCGGGTAGACCCTATTCGGCGGGCCTGCCTTCGAGAACCCGGTCGAACTCGAGGCCGCTCGAGCCTTCGCCGCGGCCGAATACCGACGATCGGCCGATCCACAGGAATGATGCACCGTCGACCCAGCGCGCACGCTGGAACGAGCGCGTCACCGTGCGACCCGCGCGCGGGACCTCCTCTTCGGCGATGAAGTATGGCGATGCCACGTTGATGATGTCGCCCAGCGGACGATCGGGCTGACCGGGCATCCGCGCCCGCTGCAAGCGAATGCTGCGCGTCGAGCCGGGGATGTGAACGGGAATGAAGGGGCGCCAGTTCGACCGGCCGCCGAGACCTAGCGCGTAGCCGACACCAACGGTCTCGGCGTCGGCAACGGTGCTGTCGGGCGACGCGATCGCCGGATCGAACGGATCGCCGAGCTTTGACGGGATGCGGCACTCGACTGCCCACACCATGTTGGCCATCTCGTCGCGCAGGAACTCGACGCGCTCGATCGGTGCTGACTCGAGCGTGGCGATGAGCGTCGGCGCGAGCAGCAGACCCGCCCGGTTGGCCGTATCGCCGTTCAGGCGGAACATCGACCAGCGTTCCCAATCGCTGTCCTGGCCAAGGTCGGCCGCGCGCACTACCGTGTGGTCGCCAAAGACATCGGTCACCAGCAGTCCGTCGATTCTCGTGAAGCTGCCGACAGGAAGATCGAGCGGCAGAAGGCACCAGTCGTCGCTGTAGACGAGGAGAAACTCGGCGAGGAGCAGTTTTGCCAGATCGTTGCTGTGAATGTCGAGCCGGCCGAAGTCGGTCCTGCCGTCTTCGATCTCCCAGAAGCGCGAACTCGGCATGCCGCTGAATTTGATCGCTGCCGGCAAGAACGACAACGCCTGCACAACCGATGGAGACGTGCTGGCCGTCTCGGCGACATCGAATGCGTGCCATTCGAGATCGCCACCTCGATGACCGTCAGCGGCCAGTCGAAGAACGCCGCTTGCCTCACAGCCGAACTCGTACGCCAGTCGATCGGGCCGCCAGGCCGACGCGTCAGCGGTTGGCTGCGTGTAGGCCCGTTCATACCAAGCCAGCAGTGCCTGACCCGCGTCAACGAGGCGACCGCGGTCCTCAGCGGTGAGACCCGCAAACGGGGCGGTGCGATCGGCGTGCGATCCGTCGCGAATGGCAGTGAGCAGCTGCGCGCTGTCAAACAGGAAGCGCTTGCCGGCGTCGAAGGTCGCCAGCGCTTCGGGTGTGTCGGCCCCTGCGACAGCGCTCTCGTAATTCAACGGGAAGGCTGCGACGTAGTCGGTGAGGCGCGTCGCCACGCTGCGGTCGCGCAACAAGCGCTCGAAAACTCGTGCAGCCTGCATGTGCAGCATCAGATCGAACGGCACCGGCTCGCGTTCGACGCGTACCTCGAGGGGTGTGCGAGGATCGTACGGCGACGAAGCATCACCGGCGCGATAAGTGTCGAACACGGCGGTGCGGTAGGCGATACGTGCGTCGATTGGCGAGCCTGCGTCTTCGCCCTCGAACTCGCCGTATTGCCATTGCCGGGTAAGGAACCAGAGCGGATCGCGGACCTCGGCGCGAAGGCTGCGCTCGAAGTCCGTGCTGCGCGGCCGTCCTTCAAGTCGGTTCCAGCCGCGCACGATCGGAATGCCCGCCCGCGGGGAGAGCGTAAAGTTATAGACGGCAGCGGCGCGAGGGACGATCGGCATGGTGATTTACGGAGTCAGTTGTGCGAGTACGGCGGTCACGCGGGCGGCGAAGTCGGTGGTGACGACCCGCCCGGCAGTGAACTCGGCGAGAATCGCCGGCAGCATCTGGAAGTAGTCACCTGCAGGCGCGGGCGCGTTTTCACCTCGCGTATTGAGCGCGTCAGGCTCGACCGCACGAATCGCGGCCAGGTCGAGAGCTTCGTGAACCGACCCGACAAGGTCGTCCCACATCCAGTTACCGCGGAGCACTGGCGGCACGGCGACGAGCAGCGCTTGTGGCGCGACGGCATTCGGCCGATCGAAGTTGAAGGCGATTCCCGTTGTTTCCTTAGCGTTCGGAACCGTCTCGGTCCAGTCATCGACGAGCAGTCCCGCCTGCAGTGAATGTGCTGTCGCTTCGGCGCCGACAATGGTCAACGACAACCATTCCCCTGCGGGGAGATCGGCGCCGAATGTCCCTGCGATCCAAGGGATGCCGGGCTGATGTGGTAACTGCACCGCGGACGGATCGGCGACAGGATGGCCACTCCAGCGCGACGTCGCGAGAATCCATGCGAGATCCGCCAGTCGAGGGCGGACACGCGCGAGCGACAGTAGCCATTCCTCGACCGCGCCGGCACCGGCGGGCGGCGCAGCGACCGACGCGCTCACCTCGCTTCCTTGATCGACACTGAACTTGAAGAGAGGGATCACGACGAAGCTCGGTCCCAGCATCACCTTCGCAGCGTCCAGATAACGTTCCCGCAAGACGCCGTTGCGGCGCGCCGACTCTGCGCCACGTTCCACCTCGTCGGCGGGAAGCGGGTCGTTTGACGGCGGCGTCAGCAGTTCTTGCGCGCGTGCCAGGCGATCACCCGCGAGTTTGGCAACCAAACGCCCTTGGGCGATGAGGCGGTCGACGAGCAGCGCTGAGACAATGTGTCCATCGGCCGGCACTGCTTCGGGAATACCGAAAAGCGTTATCGCAAACAGTGGGCGCCGTATCCCCTCGAGCGCGTTCACCCATTCAGGATTCTGGACCGACGCCGGATCGGCCGTGAGCGCAGCCTGCAACGGTAGCGCGGCGCTGACTGCGCCTGCCAGCGCAGACTGCACCGCCTGCAACGCATCGTTCACCACACCAAGCCGCGCAATGAGATCGCTGAATCCGTCGAGCCTGGGGTGCCCGCTCGCAGACCCGGTCGGATCGCCGGGAGTCGCGTGCGGACCATCTGCCGCGCGTCGCCAATCTGCGGCGTGGGTCGCACGGGCTGACGTGATCAGTCGCCGCAGCCGCGACAGCAGCGGCTGCAGCGCCGCCAGGCTTGTAGCGTTCGCGGGCACATTGGTGAAATCAAACGTCAGCTCGCCCTCGGTTTCGTGGCGCCAGCGATAATTGCGCACGAGAAAACGCTCGAGCTCGCTCGACTGATCGCCGAGTCGTTCGCCGCTCATCAGCACGAGGTCGAGTGGCTCAAGCCCTTGCTCGCTCATCGACTGGTGCACAGGGTCCGACGGGCCTTCCCGAACGCTCCAGCCGATCTCGGCGTGTGCCGGCAGGTGCTGCGACAGCCAGTGGTTCAACTGCGGGTTGGCGGCCGCGCGCGGCGTGAGCGAGTCGTTCCAGCCACCAACACCTTCCACGTCGAGCGCGATCGTCGCGCGAAACGACAGGACGCGTCCGCTTCGTGGTGTCGCGATCACCTCCGCTTCGGGTGGTATCGCCGGCGAGGTGAGCGCCTGCTGCGCCGCAACCGTGCGCGTGATGTTGCCTTGCACCGCCTGGTGCACGCTTTCGGACATCAGCAGATCGGACGTGGCATCGAGCGCATCGTGCACGCGATCGATCTCGACGACGATGGCCGCCGCCGCAATGCTGCCTGCCTGCGGCAGGCTGGCGATGCCATAGGGATAGGACGCGTTGCGGGTGGCATCTGCCAGCGCAAGGCCGTCGACCACATTGCGGGCCTCGACCAATTCCGCACTTGTCCCTGCCGGTACCTCCGCGATGCGACCCGATATCAGCGGAAACCGGTCGCGTAGCACCGCGATGAACTGATCAAGCTCGACACCGGGATGGCTCTCGTGCAACCCGCGCTCGAATTGATAACCGAGCAGCGCCGCCATCGATTGCCCGGCTCGAACGCCGGTCGTGAGCGCGACGGCAGCTCGCATCCGCGCGGACGTGAGGTTCACGGAGAAGGGCAACGGCTGCTCGGGCGCCGCATGCGACAGATAGCCGTTGCGCAGAACGGCGGCGGTCGTCGCTTGCGCGAGCGAGGGCGCATGAACGTAGCCGCCGTTGCTGCTGTCCTCGAACACCGGGCCAGCGATTCCAACGCTGAGCTCAGGCGAGAGCGTTGCAGGGTCGAGAGGCGTGCGGCCCGTCGCGGGTCGCAGATTCTCGACCCAGCCGTACGCGCCAAGATGCAGCCCACGCGTCGTTGTCCGGGTTCGCAGCAACTCGAGCCGCTGGAGATAGAGCGCCGAGATCCAGGCGTCGAGCCGGTACGAGCATAAGTCCACGTGCTCGGCCAGCAGACGTTCCAGCCTGGCGGTAGGCAAACCGGCGAGTGCGACGATCGCCTCCTGCACTTCGGCGAGACGTGCCGCCGGCGAGGGCCGCTCACCTCGCGGACGGCGCGATCCCGCAAGCAGCCAATCGGCCAGCGGTGTTGGCGCATTGGCGATGCCGAGACGCGAGGCGTCGACCTCGAGATAGTCGCGACGTTGAATGTGCTGCTCGCTCCCGATGTTCGCGATCAGCGGATCGCGCGCGATCACATCGAAGAACTGCGCGCCGTGCAGTTGCGCCGCATCGAGTGATCCCGACTCGAGTGCAGCAAGCAGCGCGTGACGCAGCAGAACGTACAGGAGTGCGGAAGGCGCCGCGACGGCTGTACCGTCGGCGCCGACAAAGCGCTCATTCGTCAGGTCCTCGCGCGACGCCTGCGTCAGCCACCAGAGATAGTTGTGCGTGCCGTCGTAGCTTCCGACCGGGCTCGTTTCCGACAACGGTACCTTGGGATCGCGGTCCACGGTGGGCAGGCGCCACTCGCTTGTCTCGCGCAGGAAAGCGATGAATGCCAGCAGCGGATCGGTCGGCCCGGGCGCGGCCGGGAACTCGACCGCAGCAAGACTTGCCGCCCGCGCATTCTGCAGCTCCTTGAACCAGGCGTTCGTTGCGACATCGGTGGCGCCGCCAAAGCGCAGACGCTCACGGATGTATGCATCAGAGACTGCTTTGCGTGAGAGGAATGTCGTCGAGCTGGCAAGCAAGCCGATGATCGCGATCAGACGCTCGAACGGATCGGTCCCTCGCTGTGCGGCGTGCGGTGCGCGCTGCGCGAGCAGCCGCCAGCGGAATCGATGCTTGCCAAGCAGAGCGAAGATTGCGGGCGCGATATTTCCATCGGCAAACGGCGTATGGTCCTGCCCCACCCACCGATCCCACGCGCTCGTGACGACGATGCCGTAGGGCTGGCGTCCTACGCGTATGGCTGGATACAGACCCCGTCCACTAACCCACGACACGAAGAATCGATGCAGGTCGGCCGCTGTCTGCGAAGTGACGATGTTCTTGAGGAACTCGGCCACGAAATCGTCGAGCGTGGCAGGCGTCAGTGCCATATTCATCGCCAGCGCCTCGGCGATATCCGTGCGCGCCGCATGGGGGAAGCGTCGGACGAGCTCGGTATCGAGGCCGAAGAGTTGCGCCAGCCGCCAGCCGTCGCCGACTCCCAAGGGTCCATCTTGGGGGACGATGTCAGGCGGCAGATCCTCGATGGCAAAGAGGTCCTGTTCATCGCCTGCGGCCGAGTACGCTCCGCTCGCTGCCTGGTCGGAATTGTTGGTGGGCGTCCCCGAGGCGACGATGGCGCAACCGTCTGCATATCGATGTCTCGCGAATAACTCGGCGATGGCGGCCGGGCCTTCCTCTGCGGGTGTGGCGCCGCGCGCACCGACCGCGATCACGCGGTCGTATCCGATCTGATCGAACGGTGGCGTGACTGGAATACTCAGTGCCATGCCCACCGACTTGGCCGTGTCGAAGTCCACCAGCCAGCGAAGCGCGTCCGGGAACACGAGTCGTCCAGTGGCTTCATCGCGCGTGAGCCACGATTCGGGCTGTTCGGCGTTGGGCGCCAGCACAAGCGTGTCGGGAATCGGAGCGCCGACCGCGCGCGCAACCTGATTCAGCGCCTGCGTCGTGGGATCGCGCCGATACAGCAGCACAACGAAGCGATCCGGCAATCCTTGCATCCGTGTGATCGGTGGGGGACCGTCGGCTGATCCCTCAGGGAAGATAAGCTGATCGGGTAGCGCGTCGGCATTGCTTGGCGTCGTAGCCTGTACGATGTATCCAGCGCGGTGTGGGCCCGTGTGTCTGGCCAACGCCGCCCACGCCCCTCGATAGGCCGCTCGCGATTGATCGTCCTGCCCGTGCCGGAATCGGACTCGTGCGCGCCAATACTCGACGCCAAGTGCGCGTTCAACGTCGGTTGGCGGAGCCAGTGGCGACGAAACGGCGATACCGTCCGGGAAAAACCGCACGCGGAGTTCAGTCGACGCTCCGGTCCTGGCGAACTTCGTCTCGAGGCGGATAGGGAACAGCACGAACGGAAACGCGTCGGTACAGCCAGCGACGATGTCTTCGGGGCTTCGTTCAGACCACTCGACGAGCTGACCGAGTGCGGCCTCGTCGAGGCGGGTGTACTCGCTGCGCGCAGCTTGCGCTGATCGTTGCAGACGTGACCGGTCGTCGCCAAGCCGCGCCGCGTCGTCACTGCGACCGGCGCGAACGGCGTGCGCGATGGCCCGGTCGATGGCGGTGATGCGCTCTTCGCTCGCAATCGCCGAGGCCAGCGCCGCATCACGCTCGCTTCGAAGACGGGAGATGTCGCGGGGCGCTGGCATGGTCAAGTCTCGGCCGGCGTCAGGTTCTTCAGCATGTTCCGCCCATGCACCGCCACCATCACAGGGTCCTGATAGAGCACGTAGGCGAGATCCGCTGCGTTGGAGTGCCACGCCACGTTGGCAGGATTGGCACCGGCAGGCTGCGACAGGAACGGTTTGTCGAGGTCGATCACCGCACCGTTCGACAAATCGAGGTTGGCCCAGGAGAGGTTGTCCCAGCTCTCCGCGGACGGCTCCGTCGGTGTGTCGACATCGAGCCCGAATCTAGGCTCGCCGACGGCCTCCTGAATGACAATGAACCAGCCGACGTTGTCTCCGACGATCGCGCGCGCGGTGGCCGTCTCATCCAGGCGCGGGTCTCCACGCACTTCATCGAGTGTAAGGTCGAAACCGATGAAGTGCAGGTCGGGAGCGATGCGCGCCTTGTAGAGTGGAAATCTCAGGCGCTGATCGCCGGGTGAATTGGCGAACAATTCACCGGTTTCGTCGCTCAGCACGAGCCGGTTCGCCCGTGCGCCCGATCCCCACACCGGACGCTGCGCATAGATGAACGTGTTCGGGTAGCGCTTCAGCAGATCGCCGCGAATGACAAGGACGACGGACTTGCGGGTTGGATCGACTTGACGCTGATCGTGCAATCCTAGCGTCGAATCGCTGGCCCAGCGATGCAGCGGCGGCACGTCCTTGAGAAACTCCGCAAGCTGCTGCGGTGTGCGCTGTGCACGATCGACAAAGCTCGACACGTCCCAGAATTGACGGAACGGGCTGCCGCGCTGATCGGTCGGATACTCGCGCCAGAGCAGTTCCCGCGCGAACTCATGATTCAGGCCGGCGAGATACGCCTCGATGAACGGCTGATTCGTCAGCAGCAGCGACAGCGTGTTGTTCGGAATGAGCCGAAGGTTCGGCAGAAAGTACTCACTCGAAATCTGCTGCAGCGGCGCATACATCGGGTCTTTGATGTCGGGGTAGTTCATCACTTCCTGCAAGGTCTCGGGCGTTGACGCCGCGTCGGCGTTCACGTAGTACTGTTGGGTGAACGCAAGGGCATCGATGGCGCCGACGCGGAAGAGGGGCGCGAACCGTGACACGATGGCGCGGTGGGGTTCAAGTGCTGCCAGCGTCTTGGCGTGCACCACGTCGAGATCGGCCGCCGGCCTCGCTGGCACGGATGGGACGTGCACCGACAACGCGGCACCGAATTCGATGAGCGCCTGCCGCATGTCGTTCGCGGCCGCGTTGTCGCCATGGACGATCGGCGGGCGCATCCGGACCACGTTCGAGACGGCGATGGTGGCGTCGGTCGCAGCGCTGACGAAGCTCAGGTCGGATCGTGCCGGGGTCGAAGCGATGGTCGCCGGCGCGAGGGCGGCCTTGGAAAGAAGCGGGGCCACCTCGACCGCGCGCGTGCGCCGGCGTGGCCTGGAGACGGCATCGCTGATCATTTCGACGGTGGCGCCACCGTCAGGAAACCGCGCGGGCGCGGCGGAGAGGTGCCCGTCATTCAAGTCGCCGACGAGCCGGGCCAGCACGCGCGGGCGCGTGTCTCCGGCAAAGAATCGCCGGAACACTCGACCGCGAGGGCGCAATTGCTTCTGCATCGCGCGGGACAGGGCGGCTTGCGGCAGGTGGCTTGCCTTTATCAGACCCGCGAGTGTCGTCTGGCTGCCCAGTACCTTGCTGAAGACGGGCGCGGACATCGTCATCACTTGCGCGGCTGGCAGCGGCGCAAACGATCGCACGTACGCCGCTGATGCTGCCTTCGTCGCGAGCTGCGCATGACGAATCCGCTGATTCACCGTCAGCACATCGCCGATCTGGTCCCACGCTGTCTGGATGTAACGTTCCTGGTTGTCACGGACCACCCGCGCGCCCAGTCCGGCTGCGGCGCGGTAGCGCGGATCAAGATTGAGTGCATCCACCCAACCTGCATCCAACAGCGTCGATCCCACCCGATCCACGCGAGCGTGCCAGCATCCGTAGACGGGAGGTGCGACGAGCGGATCGCCGACCCCGCTGTCGCGCGCGTCCGCAGGCGCGTTCAGCACCGGCTGCAACTTCGAGACGAAGTCGCTTTCCTCGGCGAGGCCTTTGCGCGCGGTGGTCGGCGCCATGAGCGCGCCTTCGAGTCCTACAGCGTCGTCCGGAGGATTGGTGGCGGTGTCTATTCCGAATCCAGGATGCGCAATGCTCATGTCGCGAATGCCGACGCGAGGATCCATGTCGCGCGGCACCAGCGCGCGGACCAATGACTCGAAGTCGCCTTCGATGCCGGTGCGAAACGACCACTCGAAGTAGATCGGAAACTCAGTGACCGGCCCTTGCCAGGAGCGCGCGAGGCCATCGTCGGTATCTGCAATCGGCGCACCGAGGCCCGACTTTCTGCCCGTTTCGAATACGGGAATGATGAACGCCGTGTAGCCGGTGTTTGGCGTCAGGCGACGAGGACAGAGCAGGCGCGCATAGCCGGCGTCGGGATTGACGTCGAGGACTCCACCCAACTGCGCGAGATCAGGAGTGGCCGCCTCACCGGACACCGCGAGGTTGACATGCGCGTGGGCCCACGCCCATTCCTGATTGAGGACAGGAAAAATGTCAGCGGGCCGCGCCGATGGCGTGAGCACGAACGATGGCAATGGCCGATCGGGAACATGCGAGCGCGTGAACTCACTTTCTTCGAGTGCGACCAGCGCAATCCATGGCGTGAGACGGTGACTGGCGGCGTCGGGTGCCAACGGCGAATAGCGCCACGGGAAGTCTTCGTCGTAGAAGTCGATGGCCGCGAGATAGTTGGGCTCGAAGTCGCTCACCCCGGCGCGCGGCTCGGTGCGGATGATCTGACGCGCATCCATGCCAATGACATCGCCAGGCCCTACCAACTTCACGGCGACAGTCGGCAGCGGCGTTCGCGCGACGTCGGACGCGACGGCCAGACCCACCGATACTGTCGCGCGCACGGCACCCGCGCCAGCGGACGTCTCCAACTGGTTCGAGATGCCGCGCCGTAGCCAGGGCAGGAAGGTGTAGGTGGCAATCGACACTATGCGGGCTCCTCAACCGGTTGCAGGGCGGCTGTGGGCATGACTTGAAGGGCGCCGGTCAACTCGGGCGTCGTGCCAATGAGGCGCGCCAGTGCAGCCTGCGCCGCGGTTGCCGAGTCGAACACGAGATTGGCGGCGTGCATGGACAGGTCGTCGGTCGAGACGACGGCGTACTGATCTCGTTGCACGATCACGCGCTCGCTCAACGCCGACGGAGACGTTTTGGCGCGCGACAGTGGTGACTGCGCCGATGCCGCGCCGGCCATCGAGAAACCCGCCAGCTCCAGCGGCATGGCGAATCGCGGTCGCACCGGATGCTGCTCGGGGAGATAGATCACTTCGTAGGCGACCTGGCGATGCCGCATCCAATCCGAACGCGGCAGCGGATCGCCGCCAATGGCCACGCCGGCGACGAGTTCTTCGAACGATGGCCGTGAGAGTTTCTCGGCATCGCTCATGTCGAAGAATTGTGCGGGCGCAAACTCCTCATGTCTCGGTGTCGTCGACGCGTTCGTGCCGCCGACGGTCACGTCCACAATCGTAAATATGCTGCCGCGATCGGGAGCGGTCGCACCAATCCGCTGCACCGGCAGCCCGAGCGGGACGATCTTCTGCGAGATGTCGAGGAAGCCGAACGGATGGAGCACCAGCGACTTGTCACCGACGGGCAGCGCTCGCATCGACACCGACTGATGCAAGCCGCTCGCCAGGCGGGGAACCCAGTTCGCGATGTCTGCCACCGCCTGCGCCAGCTCGTCGAGCACATCGACCGCCTGGAGCAAGCGTGAGATTGGGTCGCCAATCGTGACGTCGAACTTCACGCGAATCGTCACGGTGAAAACGAAGCCGATCTCGAACGACCCCGTCCCTCGCGCCCGCCACGGCGTCGGACCCTCGAGCGTCAGCTGGAGGCGAATGGCGAAGAGCGAGTGACTGCCGGCACTGACGGCGACCATGCCTGCGACTTCGGCCATGAAGTAAAACGGGCTGCGCGTCAGCAGGACGTCGAGCGCGACAAACCCCGCGACCTTGAACATGCTGAAGCGGTAGGCAAGATCGAGTCGCGCGCCGAACTGCAGCGTGTTCGAGGTGACGGCGAAGTAGCTCTCGGCCCGCACGTCCGGATTGCCTTCGAAGATGATGATGCCGAGGCGCCGCAGCACAGGGAGGTCCATCGGCGGCGGCGTGTAGGCGGGATTGAAACCGCCGACCGTCAGCAGCAGGTTCGAGTTCTTCTTCCAGTACACGCGAACGGCCATGTCGCCGGTCAACGTGAAGTTGAGGACCCGCGAGTCGTAGATTGACGCGTCGAATTGAAACTGCCCCGACTCGAGGTCCACGGTGCCGACGAAGTTCACCTGCAGCCGAAGTATGGCCGTATCGTCGGTTGGCAGGATTGCACGAAGCACGCCGATGATCGCCAGTCCAACCCGAGGCAGCTCGAGGATCACGCCGAGTTTCAGCGTGACGAGCGTCGGCGTACCCCACGTGATCAGCGCCATCGGACCGACAAGGAACAGGCCTTGCTTGATCGGGAACACGCGTTGTAGATCGCCGAGGATGCGCGGCGCATTGGCGACTATGTCGGTTGGAAACAGGACGCTGTCGAGAGTGCCGTCGCGGACACCCGCACGGAGAGCGTCGCGATCAGTCGTGCGGTTGAGGGCGAGCAACCCGCCGACACCTTGCAGCACGAAACCAAACGACAACTGCACCGGCGGAATGTCGGAAGTGATGAGCAGCAGCAGTGCAAATCCTGGACTACCGTCTGGCATTCGCGTCGAAATGATGCCGAGCGCGCGGATTGCGAGCGTACCCTTGAACATCAATTCCAGCCCGCCCGAGTACTCGCCCTTCTCGACGTCGCATCGAAGGAAGCCGCCACCCACGAAGCCGCCCGCATCGATGGCAAGCCCGGCGCCGTCGGGCGGCTTGAACCCGAGCCCCACGTCGAACGGCCCTGCGTTCCCGGGTTCGAACCTGGCGTCGGCCTTGAAGCCCGTACCCATGAGCACGAACTCGATGGGACCAAGCTTGCCGGCGATGCCAGCCGTCACCTGCAACGTGAGCGCAGGCGCGTCGGTGTCGGCGGCCAGGCGTACCGTCACGTCGTCAACGCGCACCGGGCCGAGGTGCAGATGTGGATGCAGCGTGATTTCGAACGCCGCGCTGCCCTTGAAGCGAATCCCCGTCGACTCCTTCCACTCGATGCCCAATGGCACGTCGATGGCGATGGGCGAGTCTCCGACGATGGTGCGCAGGAAGTTATCACCTTCGCCCGCCTTTATCACAACGCGTAGTCCGTGCAGATCTGCGTTCAGTCCGAAGCCGACGCTTGCACCGGATACGTCGAGGGCCAGCCCTGCTGATACCGATGCGAGCTCGATGTGCGAGGCATCGGGGTCCCCAAGCAGCGTGACGGGCTGGTCAGGTATGTAAGAAAAATCGAGGCCCACACCGACAGCAGGCGGCGGTGTCGCTGGCGCAAACGGATAGCGAACGCCGATCTCGGCGGGTGGGCGAATCGTGATGCCGAAGAGCTCACCGGCATTGGTCCCGGCGCGGATGTTAAGTTTTGCCGCCGCGCCCAAGGGGAATTCCAGCGGCATTTCGGGGGGAAATCGGGGCTCGATGATCAACCCAGGCGGCGCGCCCCCTTGCGCAGGCAGACGCTGAATCGCAAGCGCCCCTTCGATGGTCCTGTCGGCAATGTTCGCGTAGAAGAACGGCAGGACGAGCGATCGTCCCTGCGGTTGTGGATCAGCGTGCACGATGCCGAGATATCCCATCAGCTCGGTAGGCTCGGTCCGCCGGAATGCGACGTTCAGGCCGAGCGATAGGCCCAACTCGGCGAGGTGTTTGAGCAGCAGGCGGTCGTTGAAGTCCGTCGCGCCCCAGCGATAAACGCGCGTTGGAAGCTCCTGCGGGTTGCGCACGATCTCCGGAATCTCGGCCCAGCGAAATTGCGTGCGTATGTACGACGGACGGATGGGCGTCGCCGGCACGTTCTCGATGGTGATGACGTTCAACATCGAGAGCAGGTTGAAGGTGCCCGGTTGCTCTGCCAGGAGATAATCGGTGAGCAGCAACTCGAACAACCGCTCGCCGATCTCCGTCGCGTACCCTGCGGCGTCGGCGCCATTTGGAACGGGTCCGGTCGCAAGCGCCCGAATCGATTCAAAAATTCCCTTCGCTTTGTCGAGAAGGTGCTCGAGATCCTCCATCGTAGGCGAATCGGGCAGCGCTTCAACGGCGTCAACTGCTTCACCAATCTGCGTCGCCAACTGCGCATAGGGCGCCGGAATATCACTCGCGAAAAATCCCAGACGGGACATCAGCCTGATGAAGGCTCCGCGCGATTGGCCGGCCTCGATGAGCGGAGTCGCCGCCACGACCAAGTGGTGGGCGATCTCGGCGAGCGTGTGGCGAGGCTCGTCAGCCATGGCTCAGAATGGAAACCATTCGGCGTAGTCCTTGTCGAGTCGCCAGTGCTGGTGGGGATCGACGAATTCGACCATCACATAGCGGCACACGACGCAAAACCTGGATACGCCCTGAGGCGCCTTGAGCCCTTCCTTGTATTGCTCGGGTCCGATCGTGTGGTCCCGCATGATGCACATGCCGGTCGGCCGCAGGATGCCGCACGCGTAGCGCGAACCACCGAAGTACGCCCCCACCACATGTGGCAGCAGGTTTGGCGTCAGCTTGCCGTCGGGATCGGCGACCGGCGCCTGGACGCTGACGCCGCTCGCGTTTACATCGCACACGTTGCCGGTCATCGCGCCCCCGGTCGAACGCATGATGCGTTCGGCGGCCGGCGGAATCAGCGACAGATAAGGACGCGCCGGCACCAGGTCCGACGGCGCTGGCACGGGAAGGAAGATCAGGCTGCCAGTATCAAACGTCACGACCATCGACGGGCCGCTGATGAGCGGATCGTCGGCCTGTATCACGAGCGTCATGCCGAACAAGTCTTGGGCATCGTCGATGTTCGTTCGATGAACCTCCTTCACTTCGAACTCGATCGGGCTCATCACGGACTGCGGTCCAATCACGTTGCCCGGCTCTCGCTTTCGGAGCAAGACCTTGTTGCCTGCCACGAACTGCAGGCCGCGTTCGAGCGGAACGGTGCAATGAAACACGCCATTGCCACGAAAGGCCATCGGTCGAGTAAACACCGCAGTCTTTCGGATGCGTGGCCAGTTCCACTTGATCAAATCCACGCTGATGTTGCCACTGGCGTCCTTGCTCGCCGCTTCGGTAGTCAGGTTGCCGCTGCCCTCTGACGACTCCGGATACGTTCCGTGGACCTCCGAATACTCGTCGCCAAGCCCGAGCTTGTGCCCCAGCTCGTGCGCAAACGCTTCGTAGGTCGGGTGGTCCAGCATTGCCACGCTGGGCATTTCGAGCGCGAGCGACAACCCGTTGCGTCCTGCCACGCGATTGACGGGAACGGATTGGAAGATGTTGTTGTTAGGACTGTTCCGGATAAACTGTTCGAGCCGCGTAAGAACCTTCGCATTCGCCCGGCCGATGGGTGAATTGCAGAGCGTGACGACGAATCGCGTGTTGTCGAAGGCCCAGTCCTTCAGCGTAGCCGGGTCGCGCGGATCGATGACCCAGAGATTCCCGACGCCATTCTCCGGCGGAGAGCCCTCGAGCCTGATGACCGATCCGTCGGCAGGGTTCGCCTTCGCCGTGACGCGGCGAAACAGCGATTCGATATCGTCAGACTTCCGCCGGCGATCGTACTCAAGAGAGTCGAGGTCCGGGTTTTCGCCAAGCGCCGGCGGTGATCCGATCTGTACCGCTGGATAGGCGTTTACGTCATCGATGAACGTGCGATCGCCCAACGTCATCCAGGAGTGCGCGAGAGCCGGAGCCACCTGGTCGAAGGCCACGAGCGGGATCGCCCGCGCGATGTCTTTCCAGCGCTTGAACAATTTGGTGTAGTCGAACGCCTCCGGCGCTTGTGCTCTCACCGCATCAAAATCGGCAGGAATCTGCGGCGTCCCGGCAAGCGCGATCAGTTTGAGATCGGCTGCGACCGGGAGCCCGACGGCGTAGATCAGATGGCTGAGACCCCAGTCATTCAGCGTGGCGGGTGGAATCGCGGGCATCGGCACTGGTGTTGCCATCAGCAGGCCATCCTGCGAAAACACGCGCACCTCAGGCCGGATGTTGACGCCGGCCTCGGGCGACACGATCGGCAGCCGCCAGTAGTTCATCGATGTGGACAGGTACCCGTAGGGTTGGTACAGCCGTTCACCCCTGATCTGATGCACGAGCGATCGCGCGATATCGCGGAAGTTGTCCTGAGCCGCCGCCGGGAATCCGCAGGCGACGATGACGACATTGAGCGCGGATTCTGGACGGGTGGTGCCATCCCACACGCCACCCTGGGCATCGATGAGCTCGACCTCTGGCGCGCTGGCCTCGTTGCTCCATTCGTCGAGGAGTTCGATCTTCGCGGTGTCGGACTTGTTACCCCATAACGCCGACGTCGTCACGGTGACGTCGAGGACATCCCCCGGATTGGCCGATGCCGGGATCTTGATTTGCCGTCCTTCCATGATCGAGTTTGGTGAAAACGTCAGCTCGCGCGAGTCGCTGACATCGGCGACTGTCCCGTCGTCGAACTGCACCCTGACGGTGAACTGCTGATTCACCTCGTCGCCATTGCTGCCCGGCCTGGCGCGAACGGTCAACCGCTTCGGTGTCAGTGTGACGAGCTCGACATGATGGTGAACGTGGACGCGCATGAACGCCGGGGGAATGGTTTTCGGGTCGACACCTCCCGTGTTCTTGGTGACGCTCGCTTCGAGGATGAAGTTGCGCGGACTGGGATCGGGCGCGGCGCCGCCAGCGACGCGGACCGTGCCGGTCTCGCGGTTGACCGTGATGCCGAACCCTTTTGACTCGGCGGCCGATTCCGTCTGGGCTTTGAATCTGGGCGTGAACTGAACCGTGACGTCGTTATGGTCTCGCTGATAGATGCTCAGCATGTTGAAGCCGGGCTCGACCCAGAGGCTGCTGCGCAGATCTTCGCGCATCTCCTGCCCTCGAACGAGATGAATGTCGGGCTGGAACAGGAACTTGAGCTGATCGATGGGCACGGACGCCCTCCAACCGTGGCGTTTTCGACGCCGGCGGAATGTTGCGAAATCTCGCTCCCGCATTCACGGGCTTGGCGCCAGGAGAACGGGCCGCGCGACTTCGCTATGGAACGTAACGCTATTCAGATTACACCAAAACCAATGGCGCAAACCGCCTTGCCTCGTGAACTCGTACAAGGGCTAAATTCACGTCTATCGCATCGCCCGCTAAAATCGCTCCACCCAGGGCCTCAACTCGATCTCGGAGGTCCACGCGCTGCGTGGCTGGCGGAGAATATTGAGATAGGTGAGCGCGATCGCGTCCGGATCGAGCAGCGCATCGGGCTTGTCGGGATCGTCGCTGCGTCCGGCGCCGCGAATCCCGCCGTCGATGACGAAGTGCGCGATGTGGATGCCCTGCGGCGACAGTTCGCGGGCGAGACTCTGCGTGAGTCCGCGCAACGCAAACTTGCCCATCGCAAATGGTGCGGACTGCGCATAGCCCTTCACGCTCGCCGAAGCACCGGTAAATAGAATCGCGCCGTGTCCCTTGGGCAACATGCGGAGAACGGCTTGCTGTGCGACCAGAAACGCGCCGAACGCGGTCACCTGCAATGCGCGTTGCACCTCGGCTGGAACGAGTTGGACGAAGGGTCCGCGCGTGCGTGCGCTGGCGTTGTAGATGACCACCTCCGGCGCACCCTGTGCACGGTCAATGTCGGCGAAGAGCCGCTGCACCTGCATTTCGTCTTGAGCGTCGCAGGCGAAAGCGCGGGCGCCTGTCTCCGTGCACAACGCTGCGAGCTTCGCGGTGTCGCGCGCGGCGACCGCGACGGCGAGACCCTCCTTTCGCAACAGCCGGGTGAGCGACGCGCTCAATCCCTGGCCGGCGCCGACGATCAGCGCGGACTTGTAGCCTGGCGATGCCATAATCCTCTCCTTGATTCAATCCGATGATGACCACGCACGGGGATGCTCAATGCCAATTGAACTGCACGCCTTCGACACTCCAAACGGCCGCAAGATCAGCGTCGCCCTGGAGGAGATGGCACTTCCTTACACGATCACGATCGTCGATATCCGCAAGGGCCAGCAACGCGAGCCCGGATTCCTGAAGATCAGCCCGAACGGGAAGATTCCGGCCATCGTCGACCCGGACGGACCCAATGGCAAACCCGTCAGCGTATTCGAGTCGGGCGCCATCCTTATCTACCTGGGCGAGAAGACGGGCAAATTCTGGCCGCGTGATCTCGCGGCGCGCATTCCGGTTCTGGAATGGTTGATGTTCCAGATGGGGGGGTTCGGGCCGGTTCCGGGGCAGGTCCATCATTTCGTGGCACTCGACAACGAAAACGATCGGCGCTACGGACTCGAGCGGTACTCGAAGGAAACGCGACGACTGTACGGCGTGATGGATCGCAGACTGGCGACACAGCAATTTTTCGCGGATGAGCCATCGATTGCCGACTTTGCCATCCTGGGTTGGGCATGGCGGCATCCGCGGCACAAGGTTGATCTCGCGGAGTTTCCCCACGTCCAGCGGTGGTATGCAACGATGATGGCGCGTCCCGGCGTGCAGCGCGGATTCGCGGTGAAATTGAGTAACGGCTAGTCGTCGGCTTTGCTCTTTGATCGCTTGCCCGGGGCGGGCGCGCCTTGATTGCCATGGAAAGTCATCGCCAGATCGAATGCGGCCTTGGTGAATCCGAGCACCGCCGAAAATTCTTCATCGTTCAGACGGCGCGCGAGGTCGCTGCCGCGATAGATATTCGCGAACTCGCGTTCACGCCCGGCCTGCACTACAAAGCGGCCGATGCCGAGATTCTCGAGTGTCTTCCATACCTCCGGATTGTAGGAGCGCGTGAAACGCATCACGAAGGACATCGGATCGTTGCGTCCCAACACCGACGCGAGCCTCAGGATCATCTCGAACGGCAGGGCTGCCTTGCCATTTTCCACCAGATCGAGCAGCGTCGGATCCTTGAGATCGATCGCTTCGCCGACCTCCTTCACGCTCATGCCCGCCGTCTCGCGCATGCTGCGCAGCACGCTGCCCGTACGTTCCAGTGCAGCCCGCTGCTCGGGCTTGACCAGCACCGACTTCGCGGCGACCAGCGACACGTCCGCAGCCGCGCCCGCCAGCCCCAGCACCGAATCTGTCCAGGAACGAAGCTGCCGGGCAACCGCTGCGACGCCAAGACCGGCCTGCTCGCTCGGTGACACTTTTGATCCGCCTTCTTTCGTTGCGGCTCCGGCGACGGACGTCCGGCGGGCGGTCTTGCGGGTGCTGGAGGATTTGCGGGTCGTTGTCATGATCCTGTCCGGCTATGGGAGATCTGATTCTGTCCGTTCGTGGTGAGCTAGCCTGTCCTGAGCCTGCCGAAGGAAACCACGAACGGACGGATGGCGTGATTCTAAGCGAAACATCGCCCTGACGCGCCTTGTATCCCGAGCGACCGCCCCCACGTCCCTTCTGACGCGTTCGTGTCGATCGCAGCAAATAGAGGAAAATCCCGCGCATGTTGCAATGGGTTGCGTTTATCGCGCTGCTTCACGGGTATGTCGCGTGGCGCATTCTGCCCGACTTGCCGTTCGGCGCGCCAGCGATGGTGGCGATGGCCGCGTGGCTCGTGGCATCGGCCGTGCTGATGCCTCTGGGTTTTGCGGCGAGGCGGGTGCATCGACAGCCGCTGGGCGACATCCTGGCATGGACGGGTCTGGTGCTGATGGGCGCGTTTTCGTCGCTGTTCGTGCTGACGTTTTTTCGCGATGTGACGTTGGTTCTTGCGAGCGCAACAACCGGCTGGCTGGTCGCTCCAGGATCGCTGTCCACATATCGTACCTACAGCGCGGCTGCGGTACCGGTGCTGACGATGATCGCCTCGCTCGTTGGTTTCCTCAATGCCCGCAGACGCGCGGCCGTGCGGCGCGTGGACGTGCCGATCACGGGACTCCCGGCATCGTTGCACGGTTTCACGATCGCGCAGATCAGCGACATTCATGTCGGTCCGACGATCAAGCGCAATTATCTCGACGCGATTGTCGATGCGGTCAACGAACTCAAGGCGGACGTGATCGCCGTGACCGGCGACCTGGTCGATGGCAGCGTCGCCCACCTCGCGCAACACACGCAGCCGTTGTCGCGATTGTCCTCGCGGCACGGCGTCTTTTTCGTCACCGGCAACCATGAATACTATTCGGGCGTGGAGGCGTGGGTGGTGGAGCTGCGCCGACTCGGATTGCGCGTGCTCATGAATGAGCATGTCGTGCTCATGCACGCGGGTGCGACCGTCGTCGTGGGCGGCGTCACCGACCATGGTGCGCATCACTACGACCCGACACAACGCAGCGATCCCGCGGCGGCCATGGTGGGTGCGCCGCACGACGCAGCGTTCAGGCTGCTGCTTGCGCATCAACCCAGATCGGCATTCGCTGCCGCCCCGGTGGGCTTCGACCTGCAGCTGTCCGGCCATACGCATGGCGGCCAGTTTTTGCCATGGACTTTTCTGGTGCGCCTCCAGCAGCCGATCACCGCGGGCTTGCACCGCTTCCAGACGCTATGGGTATACGTCAGTCGCGGGACCGGCTATTGGGGACCGCCATTGCGGCTTGGGGCGCCGTCCGAGATTACGCACCTTCGGCTGGTTCCCGCCTAGCCCAGGAACGGTGCTGCGAATTGCATATACTGGCCGCTCATGGCTAAACCCGGTCATATTTCCCTGTCAGACCTGCGCGGCGTCCAGCGATTGACGAACGACGCGTCGTCGGCTTGACCGATCTCGTCGAAGCCTTGCATCACACGATTCTCCGCACGCCCGGTGTCCTCGGAAAATCCCCGACGGGCAGAACCCGCGGTATCACAGGCCTTGTTTACAAATCTGTTCGCGGCGTAACCCGCCTGGTCGGCGGCAGTGTCGATGCGCTGCTTGGGCTGCTTGCGCCGTTGATTGCGGACAAGCCGTCGTCGCAGGAACGTGAAGCCGTGTTGGCGGCACTCAATGGCGTGTTCGGTGACTATCTGGTCGCGACCGGGAATCCATTGGCCATCGCCATGGGTCTGCGCGCGAAGGGAACGTCGCTCGCGATGAACCATGATGCGTTGGCGGCCGCGTTGCCGCAAGATGGGCGCAAAGTGGTCGTCCTGGTGCACGGGCTGTGCATGAACGACCTGCAGTGGACGCGGGAGGGCCACGATCATGGTGCAAGTCTTGCGCACGATCTGGGCTACACGCCGGTTTATTTGCGTTACAACACCGGTCGGCATATCTCGACCAACGGCGCGACATTCAGCGACCTGATGGAAACGCTCGTCCGTGCGTGGCCGCAGCCAATCGAACAATTGGCCATCATCGGCCACAGCATGGGTGGCCTGGTTGCACGCAGCGCAATCCACACCGCAACGCGCGCCGGTCATACCTGGCCAGCACGGCTGGATGATCTCGTATTCCTCGGCACGCCGCACTTTGGTGCTCCACTCGCACGGGCCGGAACCTGGGTCGACTATCTGGCCGGTATCAGTCCCTACACCGCACCGTTCGCGCGCCTCGGAAAAGTGCGCAGCGTGGGGATCAAGGACCTGCAGCACGGAAATCTGCGCGACGAAGACTGGCAGGCGCCTTCTGTAGCGAGCCCGCGCGTGGCACGGAGTTCATTGCCGCTGCCACGCGGGGTTCGTTGTTACGCGATCGCGGCCAGCAAGCAGGAGCGGGCGAATTTGTCCGGAGCAACGACCCGTGGTGATGGCCTGGTCCCGGTCAACAGTGCGCTAGGCCGGCACCGTGACGCTGCACTGAACCTCGCGCTGCCTGAAACACATCTACGGGTGGGCTATGGCATGGGCCATTTCGACTTGCTCAGCCGCAGTGACGTTTATGTACAGATCAGGGATTGGCTGGCGGCGGAGCCGAAGCGAATTGCGTGACAAGCCGTAGAATTCCGCAGATGTCGCGCGAAAGGTGGGGCGCCTCAATCGCTGGCAGTCAATTCGCTTTCATGCCATCGCGACAGGACCAGGCGCGAGAGCCACACGGTCAGGCCGAATAGCACCACGCCGCTCAGCGTGATCAGCAGCAATGCGGCGAACAGTCGCGGAATGTTGAGTTGTATCCCGGCGAGCAGGATCTGATAAGCGAGTCCCGCGCCCTGGCCGCCTGTGCCGGCGACGAATTCGGCGACCACCGCGCCGATGAGTGCCAGGCCACTGGAGATGCGCAGGCCCCCGAAAAAATACGGCAGCGCGCTTGGCACGCGCAGTCGCATCAGGATTTGCCACCGCGATGCGCGGTACATCCGGAACAGGTTGAGCAGACCGGGGTCCGCGCTGCGCAGACCCAGCGTCGTATTCGAAATGATCGGGAAGATGGCGACCACGACGGCGCACATCACCAGCGCGGTGTGTGTGTCCCTGACCCAGATGATGATCAGCGGCGCAATCGCGACGATCGGCGTCACCTGCAGCAGGACAGCGTAGGGAAACAGACTCATCTCGATCCATCGGCTGCGCACGAACAGCAGCGCGATCAGCGCGCCGAGCACGATCGAAATGCCGAGCGCGGTCAGGGCGACACCGAGCGTGACGCCCAGCGAATCGAGCAGCAGGACGCGATCGGCAACCAGAGTGCGCAGTACGACCAGGGGCGATGGAACAAGGTACGCAGGCACGTCATAAGCCACGACCAATGCCTGCCAGACGCCCAGCACCAAGAGCGCGACGATCGCAGGCGCGGCGAAGCGTGACAGACCCGGTTGCCGACTTTCGGTGTCGCGCGTCACGGCGCGACGCCCATGGCGGCGTCCGCGACCAGCTGCGACAGATGCTGGCACTGCGCGGCGAACGCAGGCCTGAGCCGGAACGCGTCCGCGCGCGGATACGGTTCTTCGATCGGCACTGAAGCAATGATGCGTCCCGGCCGCGCGGCCATGACGACGACTCGCGTCGAAAGAAACACGGCTTCGACGATGCTATGCGTGACGAAAACGACAGTGAGCCTGCGCGTGGCCCATAACGCCAGCAATTCGACGTCGAGCCGCTGCCGCGTGAATTCATCCAGCGCACCGAAGGGTTCGTCCATCAGCAAAAGGTCCGGCGATGTGACGAGTGCGCGCGCAATCGACGCGCGCATCTGCATGCCACCGGAAAGCTCCCGGGGCAACTGCGCGGCAGCGTCGGACAAGCCTACGAGATTCAGCGCCGTCGCCACCTCACGCGCTGCGTCGTCGCGCGGATCACCCGCGAGATCGAGTGGCAGCCGCACATTGGTGTCGATGCGCGCCCAAGGCATCAGCGTCGGTGATTGAAATACCATCGCGAGCCGGCGGCCGGGACCGCCGGTGTTGTCGAACCCGTCGCCCCACCAGCGCAGTGTTCCTGCGGATGGATCGATCAGGCCCGCCATGAGATTGAGCAGCGTGGTCTTGCCGCAACCCGAGGGTCCGAGCAAGGTCACGAATTCACTTCGCGTCGCACGGTCAGATCGACCGGTGCGAGTGCCTGTCGTCCCGTCGGATAGGTCTTGCGTACGCCGGCGATGTCGACGACCGGCGTCGCATCGACGGCAACGCTGGTTGCAGTCAGGGCAGAACCTTGACGTTGCGCACGACCGACAGCGTGTACGCTTTCGAATAGTCGGTGCCTGCCTTGGTCGAGTCCCGCCGAGCGCAGGAAGTCGATCGTCTGCGTCCAGCGGGCATCGGTCATGGTCAGCAGGCCATTGGTGGCGGCATCGCCGCCCGCAACGATGGCGTATTCCTTCATCTTGCGATGACTGTACGCAAGGAGCGCATCGCTCATCTCCGGATTGTCACGCTTGATGAGCGCATTGCCGGGTGCAGGGTTGGCGAGATAGCTCTTCCAGCCTTCCGCCGATGCGCGAACGAAGCGGGCGAGCGCATCACTACGCTTGGCCAGCGTGTCACGCGTCACGACCAGGGCTTCCGAATACGGCGGGTAGCCCAGATCGGCGAGCAGAAACACCACCGGCTGGATGCCTCCCTTTTCGATTGAAAACGGCTCGGACGTCGCGAAGCCCTGTTGCGACAATGCCGGATCGACGAGGAAGGGCTGCACGCTGAATGCGTACGGACGCTTCTGGTCGTCGGTGAAACCATAGCGCTGCTTGAGCCAGGGCCAGAATGTCGTATTGCTTGCCGCGCCGATGGCGATGGGCTTGCCTTTTAGGTCCTGCAGCTTCGCCACACCGGGGTGGGCGATGATCGCGGTAGGATTTTTCTGGAACGTCGCGGCGATCGCCGTCAACGGCACGCTTCTGCTCGACCGCCGAGGCGACTTGCAGCGCATCGGCCATGACGACGTCGAGTTGGCCGGCGGCGAGCAATTGCAGGCCATTGACCTGTGGACCGCCCATCTTGATCGTCACGTCCAGGCCGTGCTTCTTGTAGATACCTTCCGCGACGGCCTGGTAAAAGCCGCCATGCTCGGCTTGTGCCAGCCAGTCGGTCGCAAAGACGAGGCGTTCAAGCGCCTGGGCGCGGACGGCGCCGGCAGCGATGAGCGTCGCGGCCAGAACAAGGCGCAAGATCGTGCGGGTCATGACGGGGCTTCCGAAAAAACGCGGCGCGGCAAACACCGCCGTGTTCGGGATTATGCGCAACTTCGCCAAACATTGCGCGGCCCGTCACCGGGCCCTAGCAGGTCGCGAGATAAGCCGACGCCAGAACCTTGAGGGCCGAGTCCAGAAGGTCGAGACGTCGCCGAAGCGGTGCATCGAGCGGGCGCGCTGCAATCTTGATGCCGACAAACGCAAGCCGCTCGCCACTCGTCTGGGCAAGGGCCAAACGCATTTCGCGTTCGGTCAACAAGGCGCCTTCCTCGAACGCCGAGACATATCTCTCCGGTCCGTGAGGCATATGCGTGTCCTGCCATGCACCGAATTGATTGTCGGTCGACGAGCAGCCCGAGAATATCAGTCCGCGCATCAACCCTGACTCCACCAGCACTGCGATGTGCCGCGCGACGATGCTCGGAGCGCGCCCTTCGATCACTGAACGGCCCCAGTTGATCGACGCGGAAATCGCCCGGTCCAGATGGCGGTTCGCGATCGCGATTGCGGCCACTTCCTCGTCGATCGAGAGAAACCCTTTCTGGTACGGCTGTCCGGTTATGGCCGCATCGCAATGCTCGACGATCACTTCCGCACCGTCCCAATCCCAACCGCCGATTTCTTCGAGCGACCGGGCGAAGATGTTTGCAGCGGTCGCGTCCTTGAGTCGCGCCTCCGACGGGCCGGAATGAACTTCGATTGCGCGCACGGCGCGGCGACCAAGCCGGTCGTTCGCGCGCCGGCAACTTGCGTTCGCGACACGGACACTTTCAATGGCCGCGCTACGCGACGCGTCGTCAGAACTCGCGAGGCCGAAATTGGGATCGCTGCGCAACGCGACCGACAACGATGGCAGCGTGCTTACGACATAGTCCCATTGCGGATCTGCGTGACGGAACAGGAAGTCTTCGTCCCAGCGGTCCAGCGTGGAAAAATGCGGGAGCTCCAGGCCGGCGACGAATGGCAGCGCCTTGAGCCCTTCGATAAAGTCTGCCTCGAGCGCCGGATCCCAGACTGTGCCGCAGGGAGACATCGCATAGGCGCCAACATGAAATAGCATGAGGAATTGGTCCTTTCCACCATCATCCGATCGCATTGCGATGCTGTGCGCTAACACCGGGGTTGTCAATGACGAACAGCAGTGCGGCACGCAAGAAACCGCAGCGCACGGTGCGAATGGAAGATGTTGCACGGCGCGCCGCTGATGGCGGTATCTCGTGCACTGCGGTCGGATACGGTGGCCGACGCAAGCCGCACGCCAATCGAAGCCGCCAGTGCGGCATTGAGGTATGTCGGCAGCTCATTTCAGGCGAGCGCGGCCTCTGCGCGCAATCGAGTCACAAGGAGGTCGACGAAACCGCGAACTTTTGCTGACGCCTGCCGCCCTTCGAGGTGCATGACGTGGATCGGGAGGGGGGGCGGTTCATAGGGCGCGAGCAAGCGTTTCAGCCGACCTGCGGTCAGATGACTGGCGATCTGGTATGACATCAGGCGCGTGACCCCAAAGCCGAGGAGCGCTGCATGAATCGCGGCATCGTTGCTGGTCACGCTGAGGCGAGGTCGAACCTTGGTGGTGATGGTCTGCTTTCCGGCACCGAAGCGCCACTCGTTGGATGGCGACACCGCACTTGCCGCAACGATGGTGTGGTGCGCCAGTTCCGCCGGCTCGCGCGGCTCGCCATGCTTCTTCAGGTAGCGCGGCGACGCGCATACGACGCGGCGCACGAAGCCGACCGGAATGGCGCGCATCGTTGAATCGGGCAGCTCGCCAATCCGCACGCCGACATCGAGACCTTCCTCCAGCAGATTGACGACCCTGTCGAGAAACAGCGCAGACACGGAAACGTCCGCGTATCGGTTGAGAAAGTCGACAATGCCCGGCATGACGAAAAGACTGCCGAACAGAACGGGTGCCGTCACGGCGACTTGTCCGCGCGGTACGGCGTGGACCCCTGCTGCTTCCTCGTCGGCTTCGTCGGCCTCCGCAAGGATCCGTCGCGCACTTTCGAGGTAGCGCACCCCAGCATCGGTCGCGCGGACGTACCGAGTCGTCCGGTTGAGAAGCTTCACGCCCAAGCGAGCTTCCAGCGCCGCGACGGCCCTTGTCACCGCCGGTGGAGACACGCCCAGGCGGCGCGCGCCACCCGCGAAGCCCTGTTCTTCGGCCACCGCGACAAAGACGCTCATCAGATGGAATCGATCCATAATATTCCAGTAATTGAAATAATCTATTACGTAATTCACATATTCTTCTCTTGTTCGGAATTCTGCAAGATGCGCTTGTTCGCGGCGCATCCGGCGTCGCGATGGGATCCAAACTTTCCAGGAGAACTGCCATGCCCCGAATCAGCATTCCCGCGCTCGAGCAAACCCCAGCCGCCACACTCCCGCTGCTTGAAGCCGTCAAGAAGCAATTGGGGGTCGTTCCCAACCTGATGAAAGTCGTCGGCAACAGCCCAGCGGCCCTGGGCGGCTATCTCGCACTCAATGGTGCGCTGGCCAAGGGTGCACTTGGCGCGAAGACCGGCGAGCGTATCGCACTGGCCATTGCCGAGATCAACGCCTGCGGCTACTGTCTGGCTGCGCACACCTACCTCGGCAAGAACGTCGCGAAACTGGATGACGCGGAAATCGCCGCCAACCGGAGCGGTGCTTCAAACGATCCGAAGGCGGATGCCGCTGTTCGCTTTGCCGCAAGCGTGGCCCTGGAACGTGGACACGTCACCGATGCCGCTGTTCAGGCCGTGAAGGACGCGGGCTACAGTGACGCAGAAGTGATGGAAATCGTGGTTCACGTCGCACTCAACACGTTGACCAACTACGTCAACGAAGTCGCGCAGACCGAGATCGACTTCCCCGCGGTGGATCAAAGGCGTGCCGCCTGAGCAATCGGCGCGTTCGAATGACGCGAAAGTGCCGGCGGCCAAGGCCGCCGGCGCCTCACCAACACCAGGAACCACCCCTCAACCATGTCGAAGAGCCTCTCCATCGCCAGCGATATCGCCTTTACGCCTACGGTCAAAGCCATTCAGACGCGAAAGGGCTCGCGCTCGGCGTATCTGCGGATGGAAGAAGGTCACGGCTGGAACACGGTAATTACGCCCGAACTCGCCGCTTTCATCGCCGCGCAGTCCAGCGTATTTCTCGGCACGGCAAATGCAGCCGGCCAGCCCTACATCCAGCACCGTGGTGGCCCGCCGGGTTTCCTGCGGGTGCTCGATGAGCAGACCATCGCCTTCGCGGACCTCCGTGGTAACCGGCAATTCATCACGCAGGGCAACCTTGCCGAAAATCCCAAGGCCCATCTTTTCCTGATCGATTACGCCAATCGGCAGCGTATCAAGCTTTGGGGTGAGGCACGCATTGTCGAGGACGACGCTACGCTGCTGGCCGATCTGATGCCGAAGGATGGCAAGTATCGCGGCGAGCAGGTCCTCGAATTCCGAGTGCTGGCCTGGGACGCCAACTGCCCGAAGTACATTCCGCAACGCTTCGACGCGGCGGACATCGCGCGAGAGCTCGAGGAGCGCGACCGGCGCATCGCCGAACTCGAATCGGAGATCGTTCGATTGCGGCTGCCGAGCACTTCATCGGCGAACTGCGCCAGCGATGGCTAATGGAATATTTTCAGGTGGCTTGCACTGGCGTCGCGGATACGGAAATTTTCAGTCGCGCGGCGAGTAGCGCGGCCAGACCGATCGCCACGCCAATACCGGCGACGCACGCGGCCCAGCCGAAGCGATCGAAGAGTTGTCCGAGCACGAGACTGCCCACAATGCCGCCAAAGAAGTAACAGGCGAGATAGATACCGCTCGCCGAGGCGCGGTCAGTCGTTGCCGCGCGGCCGACGAAACCGGTGGCGGTCGCTTGTGCAAAGAACGTTCCGACACCGATGAGCATCAAGCCGGTGATAACCGCGACGAGGTGTGGCAGAAGCAGAAGTGGCAGACCGGCACCAGCAAGCGCCAGCGCAGCCCACAATGTCGGTCGGGTGCCGAAGCGCTCGACAGCGCGACCTGCCAGCGGCGTGGTGAAGATCGACGGCAGGAACACCAGGTAGACAAATCCGACCGCCATGCGGGAGAGCGCCAGCGGCTCACGCACCAGCACGAAATTCACATATGTGAACGTACCGATGAAGGCAAACAGGATCAGGAAGCCAATGCCAAACGTTGCCCGCATCGGAACGTTGCGCAGATGCTCGGCCCAGTACGAGAACGGCGAGCGTGCGGAGGCCGCGACAGTCGGCATTGGCTTGGTGCGGCCCAGCGTGTAGTAGACCAGGACGGCGCCGGCGAGGTTGAGCGTCGCGAATAGATAGAAATTTCCAGCCAGGCCGAGATGAACGGTAAACGCTGCCGACATCAGGCGACCGATCAAATTGCTCGCGACGTTGCCCGTAATGTAGGCGGCGAAGGCTCCGGCTGTGTCCACAGCGCTGCAACGTTCAGCCAGATAGGATAGCGTGAGCGCGAATGCCGTCGACATGCAAAGTCCCTGCGCGATGCGCAGCAGCGTGAATGTGGTGAGGTCGGGCGCAATCGCGAGCAATGCCGTGGGGATCGAGAGCAGCGTCAGGCTGGCCAGAATGCCGCGCCGCCGGTCGATGCGACTGCTGAATAACGCCACGGCCAGGCCCGCAATCGCCATGCCGATGGTGCTGGCGTTTACCGCAAAGCCAATGGCGGCGGGAGTCACCTGATACGCCTTGGCGAGCGACGGCAGGATGGCCTGCGTCGCGAACAGGTCGACCACTGTAAGAAACGCGGTCAGTCCGATCACAAATGAGCGCAGCAATGTACTCGACGCCGCGCCCATTGCGGGCTGAGGCATTGCGTGCAATTCCGTGGAGCTCATCATGATCGATATTCCTTCAGGCGATGGATGGAGCGGGAGCGCGCCGCCGAAATGTCACGAGTGACGCCACGCTCTCGCACCGAATGCCCAGCACAGCGGGCCTTACATCATGTGCTGATCCTTCATGTTCTCGACGGGAAACAGATCCACTGAAATCAGCACTGCCGCGGTGCTGCCGTTGTTCTTCCACCAGTGCGACGTCCCATTCTTTTCCGGCGCCACGTCGCCGGCCTTGTGCGTGATCGGCACCGCGCAGTTGCTGGCGTACTCGATCACTTCGCCGGACACGATGTAGATCATGGCCGGGCGATTGCCGTGGCTGTGCCAGGGAACGATCGCTCCCGGCTGCATGTCGAGCTGACGCAACCGGAACAGGCGCCCATTGACCGCCGCCGGCTCCTTCGATAGGTCCGTGGTGGCACGTACGACGTCTGTTACATCCTTGGCTGCGGCAGTGCTGGGCATCTGACCCTGTCCATCGGCAACTCGTTTGTCGGCGGGACATTCACCCGCATTCGCAATCGTCGCAGCAATCGAAAATGCGCCGACAATGGCTGCCGTCAACGCAACACGCTTCCAATTCATTTGTTCCTGCTTGCGGTTGATGCTCATGATATGTAACTCCCTTGGGTTGATGTATCCGCGGTCGACATGGCCACGGCATGGCAATTCGTCGCGACGATCATCGAATGCTTACAACGAACGTTGCGATGTTTCGATCAGGAGGAACGTCAACAAACTCGCAACGGCTTACTTCGTCCTGCCGTCGAAGCCGTCGACGCCGTGAGCAAGTGCGGACGACACGACCGCGGTGTCGTGGATGACGACGCCTTCCATCGCGTCGACGGGACGCTGCCATGGTGCGAGTGCCAGAACGCGAAGCCCTTCTGCATGGCCAGCCTCCCAACGCGCATCGATCCCTGCAGGGGTGAAATCGATGTCCTTGAGCTGATCTTCGCCATCGAGCCTCGGCGCGATGAGACGAGCGACGTGCATGGTGGTGCCGCAGCCCCATGACGCAAGCTCCTTCACTGCGTCGGCGCTGCGCGACTTCTCCGGGACGTGCTTGGCCAGCTCGCGGATGATGTGGCGCAGGTGGTGGATCTGCTTCTGGCGCGCGATGTGGCTCTTGGCACGGCTTGCGAACTGGATGTCCTTTTGCCGGCCCATCACTTCCCACAACGAAGTTGGCTCAGGGCCCTCCGGATTCCACATGTGGACCGTGAAGATGACCGAGTCGCGACGCGGCTTGTCATCGAGTACCGCTTCGATCGGCGTGTTCGAATAGATGCCGCCGTCCCAATACGGTTCGCCGTCGATGCGCACTGCCGGAAATGCCGGCGGCAGTGCGCCGGAGGCCATGATGTGCTCCAGCCCTATGGGTTCGTCGCGGCTGTCGAAATAGCGCATTTCGCCGTTCTTGACGTGCACCGCGCCGACCGTCAGCCGAGTATCGCTGTCGTTGAGGTAGTCTAGATCGACGAGTTCGGCGAGCGTCGCGCGCAGCGGGGCGGTCGTGTAATACGCTGCGTCTTCCAATCCGACTCGAAGATGCGGACCGAACCACGATTTTGGGTTGGGACTGAAGAACGGCGCGAGCCCGTTGGTCATGGTCGTCACGTGGGCCAACGCTGTCGCCAATGCGGGGAGACTGCCAAAGCCGTTGGTGCCGGCGCGCTGCTCGACCCGATCCCAGAACTCGTGCAGCGCCGCGAGGCGTTGGTCGGGTGGGTTGCCGGCGATCAGGGCCGCGTTGATCGCACCGATCGATGTTCCGATCACCCAATCCGGCTCGATACCTGCCTCGTGCAGCGCCTGGTAGACGCCCACCTGGTACGCGCCCAGCGCACCGCCACCCTGCATCACCAGCACGACTTGTCCCGGCAGCGTCGATGCGTGCCTTGATGCGCCATTGCCGTGCTGTTTTTTCTGCTTGGTCGATGTTGCCACGATGATTGTTCCTGGTGATGATCGCTGCGGATTGACGGGCGGGCCTGCTAGTGCGCGGTCCAGCCGCCTTCGATTGGCAGAACCGCGCCGGTGATCGATGCGGCGGCGTCGCTCGCGAGGAACGCCGCGAACGCCGCCACTTCTTCGATCTGCACGAACTTCTTCGTCGGCTGTGCGGCCAGCAAAACGTCCTTGATGACCTGGTCTTCGCTGATACCGCGCGCCTTCGCGGTGTCCGGAATCTGTCTTTGCACGAGCGGCGTCCAAACGTAGCCAGGGCATATGGCGTTCATGGTGATGCCGGATTCGGCGACTTCGAGCGCCACGGTCTTGGTCAGGCCCGCGATGCCGTGCTTGGCGGCGACATATGCGGATTTGAACGGGACTCGCAACCAACGCATGTGCAGAAGCGATATTGATGACGCGGCCCCATTTTTTCGCCTTCATCGAGGGAAGCGCAAGCCGAACGGTGTGGAACGACGCAGTCAGGTTGATCGCGATGACGGCGTTCCACCTGTCGATCGGGAAACTCGTCGATCGGCGCGACGAACTGGATCCCTGCGTTGTTGACGAGAATGTCGATCGTCCCGAACTCGTCGAGCGCCGTTCGCCATCATCGCTTCGATCTGATCCTGCCTCGACAAATCGGCCCCGTCGTAAGCGCACGCGAACGTCATGCTCGGTGGTCATCGACGCGCGCAACGCTTCGATCGCCGTGGCGTCGCCGAAGCCGTTGAGGATGACATTCGCACCATCGCGTGCGAATGCCCGGGCGATGCCAAGGCCGATGCCGCTGGTCGAGCCGGTGACCAGCGCTGTCTTTCCCTGCAACATGATCGTTCCTTTGCGGTGGAGGGTGGGTCCGGGGTGCACGGTGGAAGCGACTGACGCTTCCCGGTTCGGACGCGCGTTGGAACCGGATGTTTTGCCTTTGCCGCCGTGCAGCCCCGTTGCCAATTTAGTCACGGCGCCCCATCGGAACTTACAATCGCGAAAAATTGGCGGGGGTGCGTAAGTATTCGATGGAGACTGCGACCAACCAACCTATGCACACCAGCCCTCAAGCAGGGTCGCCGTATGCAAAGGCGCGCTCCATCGGTATCATCGGCCGGGTCGGACTCAGGGGACGAAGCGACGTGGCCGATTCCGCATTTGCGACACAACTCGAGACGCACCGGCGTTACCTGCTGCGCATCGCAACGCTGCAGCTGCGCGATTCGACGCTGGCCGAGGACGTCGTTCAGGACACCATGGTCGCCGCGCTGCAGGGGGAGAAAGGCTTCTCCGGCAAATCGTCGCAGCGCACCTGGTTGACCGGCATTCTCAAGCACAAGATAGTCGACGCAATCCGGCAAAAGGTGCGTACGCCAACGTTTGCTTCGCTCGACGACGAATGCCGTGTCGACGATCTCGATGCGCTGTTCGACGAGACCGGGCACTGGGAGAATCCGCCCGCGGATTGGGGCAATCCGGAATCGCAGCTGTCGGAGCAGCAGTTTTTCGAGGTCATGCAGGGCTGTCTCGAGAAACTGCCACCGAACACCGCGCGCATTTTCGTGATGCGCGAGGTCATGGAACTTGAAACGGACGAAATCTGCCTGGAACTCACCATCACGTCGAACAATCTGTGGGTGATCCTGCATCGCGCACGGCTGGCGTTGCGGCAATGCATGGAACAGAACTGGTTCGCAACGACCTCAGTCGGCCGAACGTCATCGGGGCAGCGTGTTTAAGCTCATCCAGCTCGCGCGCTTCATCAATTGCCGTCAGGCTGCGCGGATGATTTCCGATGCGCAGGAGCGCCCGCTTTCATTGCGCGACAAGCTCAAGCTACGGTTGCATCTGCATTGGTGCGTCGCATGCACGCGCTACCAGCGGCAGGTCCGATTCCTGCGCAAGGCGTTGCAGCGCTACAGTAGTTGACGCACTTGCTTCGCGCTAGTCCTGGCGGCCGCGAACACTATTTCGAAGCAACGCCGAGGCGCCGCTCGAAAAAATAATCGAGCGATATCTTGCCGGGCCCGCACAGCAGGATCACCAGGATCATGGTTCCCCACAGGATGTGATCCTTGATTGCGATGTCCGGCAGCGCGGCGTAGGACACCACCGCGATGATGTTGAAAAAGAACAGGACAAACGCGCCGAATCGCGTTGCCAGGCCAAGTGCAAGCAACACCGGCATCGACAACTCGGTCGCCGCACCCATGGCGGCAGCGAGCGCGGGTGGCAACAGCGGCACGTGATATTCGTTGGTGAACAACGCCAGCGTGATGCTCCAGTCATGGATCTTGGTCAGGCCGGACAGAATCCATGACGCCGATGGGCAGCGCAACAAGAATGCTGATCAAGCAGATGACGAAGCGGACCCTTGGCGCGGACATCGAAACCTCTTGCGAGAAGGCACAGACCGAACTCTAGGCGGAGATTGTTTGTGCAGTGGCTTCGGGGACACGGAAATCCACATGACTGTATCCATCGCCATCTTCTGTTGAGTTCGTAGATGACGCGCCCGAATATCGGCCCCAGCTTGGGGGGCGGACACCACTACCGTCAAGGACTAATCGCGGGTGTCAGGGCGGTTCCGGCATCGTGCGTATATTTGTCTTCGAGTGAAATGGCTTCGGGCAGCTTGGGATTGACATGAGTATTCATGCGACTGGTCCGTTTGCGGGGCGAAGCGATGAGCCGACTTGGCGCGATGCGATAGTCAATTCAGCCTCACTTGACCGCGCCTGCGGTGAGGCCGGCGACGATCTGGCGCTGCGCGAATATCGTGAGCAGCAGCACCGGCAGCGTCACCAGCAGCGCCGCCGCTGCAAGCGGCCCCCAGCTCAGCTGGTCGAACGAGATCATATTGTAAACGGCAACAGGCAAGGTGCGTGTTTCCCGGCTGGCGAGCACGATGCCGAACACAAAGTTATTCCAGGAAAAGATCACCGCGAGGATTAGCGCGACCGCGATACCGGGCCGTGCGATCGGCAACGCGACGTGGAAGAAGACCTGCCAGCGGGTGGCGCCGTCGATCACCGCCGCTTGCTCAAGCTCGCGCGGCGTCGTCTCGAAATATCCGATCATGATCCAAATCACGATCGGCACCGTCACCACGAGGTGGATGATGATCTGTGGCCAGAGCGTGCCGAGCAGGCCAAACCACTGGAACAGGAGAAACAGCGGAATGAGGTAGGAGAGGCCGGGCGTGATGCGCGCGATCAGGATGACGATTGCGGCGCGATGCGCGTTCATGCGCGCGATGCCATAACCAGCCGGCACGCCAACAACGAGCGCGAGCAGAGTCGCGGTACCGGTGACGATCAGGGTATTCATGAAATATGTAGCAAAGCGGGTCGACGAGAGCACTTCCGCGTAGTTTTGCCAGGCAAACCGGTCCGGGATCAGGATCGGCGGATAGGATGCATTGTCGATCTCATATTTGACCGAGATCGACAGCATCCAGACGAAGAACAGGATCGCCGGCGATACGATCACGACCACCGAAAAGGCAAGTCCGATCTTGCCGAGGATCCGACGCAAGCTCATGCCGCGCCTCCCATCTCGGCCCAATGCATGCGTTGTCGGACATAGATCATCAGGGCGGCGAGCGCCACAATGAGTACGAAAAACACTACTGCGATCGCCGATCCGTAGCCGATGTCGTAGTAGACGAATGCGACGCTGTAGAGATAGAGGTTAATGGTCTCGGACGCCGTACCCGGGCCACCCTGCGTGATCGCGAAGATGATGTCGAAGCTTTTCAGCGCGTCGATCATGCGGATCATGGCAGCAATAAAGAGGAACGGCGTGATCAACGGCAACGTGATGTATCGGAACAGTTGCCAGATGCTGGCGCCGTCGATCATCGCGCTCTCATAGGGCTCAGACGGGATCGCGGCGATGCCGCCGAGCACGATCAGCATCACGAGGGGCGTCCATTGCCACGTCTCCACCATCACCAACGAGGCAATGACGGTGCTCGGTTGGAACACCCACAGCGACTTCGGCAGGCCCACGACTGAAAGCAGATAATTGAGCACGCCGAGTTGTGGGTGGAACATCATCGTCCAGATGAGCGCGACCGCGACCGGCGTCGCCATCATCGGCAGGATGAAAACGCCGCGAAAAAAGCCGCGCAGCAGAAATCTGTTATGGAAGACGACGGCGGCGAAGGTCCCGAGGATGAGTGGCAGGATTACCGAGAGCGCCGTGTAAATGAAGGTGTGCCACGCCGCCTCGACGAAGCGCGGGTCGTTCGGAAGCCTGAGGAAATTAGTGAGCCCGACGAATGTCGTCGGCGCGCCGACCTTCCATTCGTTCAGACTCATCCAGATTGTGAAAATCCAGGGGAAGATGATGATGGCGAGGACGACCACCAGCGCGGGGACAACGAACGGCCAGTAGGAGGGCGGTCGCCACTTCCGCTGCCGTTCGTTCCCGATACCGTCGCCGGCCAAGATCTTGTCAGGCTCGGCGAGCGGACTCACGCTTTTTCGCTGCGCTCCAGGATAGGCCGGAACTGCTCGTGCGCTTTTTTCAGCTCAGTCGCCGGATCCGCGCCGGAAATCGTTGCCGTAATGGCGGCGCCGACGAGGTCGCGGAACTCAGCGACCGGGATGATGACCGGCAGGCCGAGCTTGCTGATCTTGGCCGCGTCAATAACCGATTGCAGCCACTCCTTCGGCAACGTCACGCCCTTTTGCGTTTCGATATCGTTGAGCACCGAGTTACGGAACGGAACGCCGCCGCCCGCTTGCAGCAGGCGTGCGCCGTTCTGCTTGGAAACCACCCACTGGCAGAACAGATAGGCGGCTTCTTTCTTCGTGCTCGCTTGCGCGATGCCGATGCCGTCGCCGTAAGTTGCCGAGTATCGGCCCTTCGGTCCGGCCGGGACCATCGCGTAACCGACCTTGCCGACGACGCGCGACGAGTTCGGGTTTTCCACGCCTGGCGCCCAGCCGACGCCATCGATCCACATTGCAGCGCGTCCCTGCGCGAATGCGGCCAGCGATTCCATCCAGTTGAATCCGGAGACGCCGGGAGGCGCCACGTTGCGCATGGAGCGCTGATAAAACTTCGTCGCCTCGATCGCCTCGGGGCCGTCGGTGAGAATGTTACCCTTGGCGTCGAGGAATTCGCCGCCGTAGTTCAGGTAAAAGTTGCTCCACAGCGTCATGTTGGCGTTACGCAGACCGCGACCGACATAGCCGTAGATGCCTTCTTTCTCGTCGGTCAGCTTCTCTGCTGTCGTGATCATCTCGTCGAGAGTCTTCGGAACCGACACGCCCTTCTTCGCGAAGAGTTCCTTGTTGTAATAGAGGATGAAGTAGTCGACCGACCACGGCAACGAGAGCAACTGGCCCTTGTCGTTCTTGGCGTATTTAAGACCGGCGGCCGAGAAATCGCTCTCCACCAGGTCCGGCGCCGTGAGGTTCGGGTCCTTCATGAAGCCCGACAGGTCGGCCAGCCAGCCGGCCTTCTCGAATTGCCGCTTCTGCACGTGATAGCTGATATGGATCACGTCGAAGCTTGGCTTGCCGGAGGCGAGCTCGATGACGGCTTTTTGCCGCTGCTGCTGCTCGGGGATCTGCTCCGAGCCGATCTTGATGCCGGTCAGGTCGGTGAACTCGCTGGCGTATTTCTGCACGAGGTCGCCGCGCGGCCCTTTGGCCAGGATCACTTCGAGCGACGTGCCCGCGTATTTCTTCCAATTTACTTGTTGAGCGAACGACGGGGTCACGCCCATCATTCCGAGCGTTCCGGCCGCGGCCGCTCCCTTCAGCAACGTGCGACGGTTCAATCCTTTTTTGAACATGGCATTTCCTCCTTGATTCATAGGCACGACGGCATCGAATGTCGCCCGTTCACTACATCTTGAGAAGAGATATATTTAGATGCTACCATCTTATAAATCGATACTTAAGAAGCTGTTGCTATCGCTATGGAACTTCGACAGTTGAAATATTTCACCGCAGTGGTGGACGCGGGAAGTATTACGCGTGCGGCCGCCCTGTCGCACGTCGTGCAGTCGGCCATCAGCCATCAGATCGCGCAATTGGAAGAGGAGATCGGTAGCGTTTTACTGACGCGTGGCGTCAATGGCGCACAGCCGACAGATACCGGTAGAATTTTTTACCAGCATGCACAGTTCATCTTGAAGCAGGTGAGCGCTGCCAAAGATGCGGTGGCTTCAGCAGATGGTCAAGTGCAAGGGGCGGTTGCCCTGGGTATCCCCGACAGCACGGCAGCTGTCTTTGCTGCCCCTTTGATGAGCGCGGTGAGAGCGCTCTATCCAGATGTGAGACTAAGTATTTATGAAGGCGTGAGCGACGCTCTGGCCAATGATCTGGCCAACGGACGACTCGATATCTCGATTCTGATCAACTCCCCGGCATTGGATGGTTTTTATCGCAAACCGATCTGTTCAGAGCGGTTTTTTTTCATGAGTGCCGATCCAAAAGCGCTGGACGCTTTCGCCAATTGGAAGCGGATAAGCCTCTCGGAAGTTGCCGATTGGCCTCTGTTCTTGCCAAGTTCCAGCACCATTCTTAATGACGCCTGTGGACGTGCCGGGATAAGACTTCAAGTCGTGGGCGAGGTCAATTCCCTCCGAGCGCAACTGGAATGCGTGATCGCTCAGTTGGGAAACACGATACTCACCGCCCCAAGCACTTCGCTCGCGCCCCCAAAGACGAGATACGTTCTTGTGCCGCTTGCCAATCCATCGGTTTCCAGGGAAATTGTGGTCGCACAACGCAGAAACAGCAGCGTAACGCGAGCTGCGGTCGCAGTGCGTGCTTTGACAATCGAGCGATTGACTGCGCTATACCGCGCGAACAAATGGGCTGGCGTAAAGTTGGTTTGAGGTTACGTGCCTTGGTTGTGAACGTGCTACGCCTGTACTCCCTGGCACGCGCTGGCCCGGGGCCTGCCACTGTGGGATAGGCCGCCCGCAGGGCTGCGCCAGATCGATCCCCAGGCCCAGCCGGCACCGGACGATGCGTTCGATCAGCGCGTCACTTGGCCGCCCCGACAGTCGACACTCATCTCTGCGCGACGCTGGGCTTGCTCATGTCTGCGGCCGTCACGCGCAATAGACAAGAAGCGGCGCTTCGGGCGAGCGGCGAATCGACGAACAGCGCGTAGGCAAGAACGCGGTCGCTTACGCGGCGCTTGTCCGCATCGAGCAGGTTGGCCGCGACAATCTCGAAATCGCTGTACGACCTGTGTGTGAACGCGCCCTTGCGCCGTTCCGGGGGCGCTATTTCGAAGCAACGCCGAGGCGCCGCTCGAAAAAATAATCGAGCGATATCTTGCCGGGCCCGCACAGCAGGATTACCAGGATCATGGTTCCCCACAGGATGTGATCCTTGATTGCGATGTCCGGCAGCGCGGCGTAGGACACCACCGCGATGATGTTGAAAAAGAACAGGACAAACGCGCCGAATCGCGTTGCCAGGCCAAGTGCAAGCAACACCGGCATCGACAACTCGGTCGCCGCACCCATGGCGGCAGCGAGCGCGGGTGGCAACAGCGGCACGTGATATTCGTTGGTGAACAACGCCAGCGTGATGCTCCAGTCGTGAATTTTGGTCAGACCTGAAAGAAAAAAAACCCGCGCGACGTAGAGGCGGAAGCCGAGCAAAAGCAACGGCTGCAGTTTGTCGATCAGGCCCGCCGACTTGCAATACAGACTGGCAAAGCGCCCGAAGCGGGATTCGGTGGCGATGGCATTCATTGGGTTTCCTGCGCGCTGCGCGCTCCGGTATTCGCCCTTGGGGCGGCCCGGCGGGCTCATGGTTGATCTCTGTGAGCAGTGGTGGCCGGGGCGCGAAACGCGACCAGGGCGTGATTGGCGACATGTCGGCGCAACGCGGCGGCAAGGTCGAATTCCGGTTCGACCTCAGCGGCGTGAGTGGCGGCGGTGCCGAGCGTCGCGTTGGCCGCCAGTGCGGTGAGGAAGGCGTGCTCGCCTTTGCCGATCCGATCGATGGCGATTCCGCGGTCACCGCGCGCAACCAGCAGCTGGTCGCTGCCGTCATCGAGATCGACGTGATCGTCCCCCTCATGTCCCGGCTGATTGACCTGCCAGATACGCAGTATCGGGAATGGTGACGCGATGAGCCTTGCGGACGGATGCAGCTGGAAGCGCACTTCCGCAAGCGCGTCGGGCGCAACACCGCCGAGTGCTGCCACATCGAGCGGCGCGGCGTCGGCCGCGATGTTGGCCTGGTCGACGGCCCATTCCAGACGGGCGACATCGGCAAGATAGTGGAGCTCGCGTGCCGGCGGATAGAAGCCAAGGAACTCCGCGTAGTCCGCGCCATAGCCATTGACGTCGCCGTGACGCGATGGATAGCCACGAACAAACTGGTCCGTCGCCGCATCGAAGAACGGTCCGCCAACAAGCTGGCGAATCACCGGAAAAGTGGCCGCAAGCACTTTGCGGTAGTTGCCCAGGATGTTGTTGCGATATATCCCTATGCGCGTCTGCGGATCGAGATCGCCCGCCATGACCGCAAGTCTGGCGGTGGCGGCATCGTCGCCGAATAGCGTGGCGGCGGAGAATCCGCGCTGCAGTTCACGCAACGACGGCATCGCGCGCCTCCAGCATCGCCTGCGCCATCGCCGCCTCATCGAGCAGCACTTCGAGTGCAGGAAGGTCGGTGTCCCATTCGATCAGCGTCGGTTTCGCGCCGAAGTGATCGAGGGTCGCGCGGTAGAGGTCCCACACCGGCGGCGCAACCCGCGCGCCGTGGTTGTCGATCAGGCATGGTCCGCTGGCATCGAACCCCGCCAGGTGGATTTCGGCGACGGCCTCGCCCGGCACGGCCAAGACGAAATCGAGAGGATCGAAACCGTGATTGACCGCATTGACATACACATTGTTGACGTCGAAGAGGAGCTTGCAGCCGGTACGTCGGGCGACTGCCGCGACGAACTCCCATTCCGTCATCGCGTCGTCGGCAAAGCGCAGGTACGCCGAGATGTTCTCGACCAGAATGGTTCGGCCCAGCGCGGTTTGCACCTGTTCGATGCGCTCGCAAACCACGGCGAGCGCTTCCTCGGTAAACGGTAGTGGCAGCAGATCGTTCAGGTGCCGTCCGTCGGCATGGCTCCAACATAGATGCTCGGAAACCAACATGGGCTCGACGCGCTCGACCAGTCGTTTCAACCGGTCAATATGCGAAAGGTCGAGCGCATCCGCCGACCCCAGCGACATCCCGACACCGTGCAGCGAGACTGCGTAGTCGGCACGTATCGCCTCCAGGGCCGCGAGCGCCGGGCCACCGTCGACGAAATAGTTTTCGCTGTGGACTTCGAGCCAGCCAATCGGCGGACGCTCGGCCCGAACGCGTGCCACGTGCGGGCTGCGCAGGCCGATCCCGACGGCGTCAGCGAGTTCGGGCGAGGTGGGCATGGGTCTGCGCGGAAAGAGGGCGCCGGTGGCGAATGGTCTGACTGCCACCGGCTTGTGTTGCGACTTAGGACTTCGGCGCCATCGTCTTGCCGCCAACCTTTTCGCACGTTCCCTTCGCCACGTACTTCCACGAGATGGGATCGTTGTCCACCGTGCTTTGGCCCGCGCACGCATGCTTGCCCGCGGCGCAATCGTTTTGGCCAGCCTTGGCAATGCCGTAGCACTTGTCCTTGCTCGAATCGGCCGCCACCGGGCCCGCGGCCACCGAGCCCGCCAGTCCGAGCGCCAGCAGTCCGGCAATCGCGGCTTGAATCGTTGTCTGTTGCTTCATATGTGTCTCCTGTGCAGATGTCGGAAAGGGTTTGTAAAGACGGACCCAAGCGGACCCATCTGTGCCTTTGGTCGTGCAGGCGCTGCATACCTTACACGATGCGTTCCCCGGCCGCACCGGCGCCAGGTCAGGCCACCATGTCACCGATTGCCGGCTGCACATGCTTCGATCCGGTGCGGCGACCGGACATCTGGCCGCTTGCGCGGAAATGACATTAAGATTCGCCATGCGCTTCACCGTCGCGACCTACAACATTCACAAAGGTTTTTCGCATCTGGCGCGCCGCATGGTGATTCACGAGCTGCGCGACCGGTTGCGCGGCCTGTCGGCCGACATCCTGTTCCTGCAGGAGGTGCAGGGTGCGCACCGCCGCCACGCCGCTCGCTATCGCGACTGGCCGGGCAAGTCGCAGCACGAGTTCATCGCCGACACAGTTTGGCACGAGGTCGCTTACGGCAGGAACGCCGATACGCGCCACGGTCATCACGGCAACGCGATGCTTTCGCGGTTTCCCATCCTCACGCAAGCCAATCAGGACATTTCTGCGCACCTGTTCGAAAGCCGCGGCATGCTGCACTGCGAAATGCAACTCCAGCGTGGTCTTCCGTCGCTGCATTGCATCAACGTTCACCTCGGCCTGTTCGAACGGGGACGGCGTTGGCAGATCAACGCGTTGACTGAGCGCATCCGGGAATCGGTTCCGGCCGATGCGCCGCTGATCATTGCCGGGGATTTCAACGACTGGCGACGCAAGGCCGACCGCACGATGCACGAGCAGCTCGGCGTGGCCGAGGTGTTCGTGGCGGCGCGCGGTCGGCCGGCGCGAACCTTTCCATCGGTGCTCCCCATGTTTCGTCTCGACCGCATCTACGCCCGCGGCCTGCGCGTGCTGGCTGCCGATGTCCATTACGCGTATCCGCTGGCGCGGATGTCGGATCATGCCGCGTTGGCGGCAACCTTTGAGCTTGTGCGTCCGAAAGTCGCAAGCGCCAGATGAACGGCACCGGTACGACCATGAACCGGTTCCTGCCCGGCAACCGCATAGTGTTGCTGCGCGATGGCGCGGAATACTTTCCGGCGCTGGTGCGTGCCATCGACGGCGCCGCACAGGAAATCTGGCTCGAGAGTTACATCTTTGCGGATGACGCTACGGGGCGCCTGATCGCAGCGTCACTATCGCGCGCCGCGCGCCGCGGGGTACGCGTTCGGGTGCTCATCGACGGCTGGGGTGCAAAGCTGTACCTCACTGCCGCGTTGCAGCTCGACATGACCCAGGCTGGAATCGAGCTCATGAAATATCGGCCCGAGGTCGCGCCGTGGCAGTTCCGTTCGCACCGCTTGCGCCGCCTCCACCGCAAGCTGTGCCAGGTCGACGGCCGCATCGCATTTGTCGGTGGCATCAACATCATCGATGACATGAACACGCCACACCAGAAACCACCGCGCGCTGATTTTGCGGTGAGCATCGAGGGGCCTTTGCTGCCGGCAATAGAGCAAACGATGCAGCGCGTATGGGCGCTGGTGCAGCTGGTGCAGTCCGGCGCGAGCGACGTGCCGCTTTTTCCGGAACGCCGGCATGTCGAGCGCATCGGGACGCAGACCGCCAAGTTCGTCGCCCGCGACAATCTGCGTCACCGGCGTGACATCGAGCATGCCTATCTGGCCGCGATCCGGACTGCGAAGAGCGACATCATCATCGCCAACTCGTATTTCTTTCCCGGGATCCGCTTTCGCCGCGCGCTCGCCGCGGCCGCGCAGCGCGGCGTCAGGGTGACGCTGCTGTTGCAGGCCAAAGTCGAGTACCTGCTGTTGCACTTCGCATCGCGCGCGCTCTACGGGCAGCTGTTGCAGGCGGGAGTGATCATTCAGGAGTATCACCGCAGCATGTTGCACGCCAAGGTGGCGGTGATCGACGACCACTGGGCCACGGTGGGATCGTCCAACATCGATCCTTACAGCCTGCTCATGGCGAGGGAAGCCAACGTGTTCGTGCGTGATGCCGGATTCAGCGGCGAGCTCAAGCGGCAGCTTGCCGAAATGATTTCGGGCGGATCGCGCGAGGTCGCCATCGACGACTGGCGGGTGCGGCCACGGATCTACAAAGCGGCGATTTGGGTCGCCTATGGGATCGTACGCGTGGCGATGGGCTTTCTGGGTTATGGCGGCAACGAGTGGTTCCGGGGGACGGCGAAGCGTTGAGCGCAAGGCGAAACGTCGCGCCTGTTAAACTCTTGGGTTCGTTGATTGGGCGGCGACGCTGCCCATTCACTCAACGCCAAACCGAATTTTATGCGCCGTAGTTCGTCCCTGCCGCTTCCCGCCCCGTCGGAACGTTCCGCCCGCGCCACCCGTGGCGACTGGCAGACGGTACGCACGCTGCTGCCGTACCTGCTGGCCTACAAGGGTCGCGTGTTGCTCGCGCTGGCCTGCCTGATTGCCGCGAAACTTGCCAACGTCGGCGTGCCGCTGGTGCTCAAGCAGATCGTCGACGGATTAACGCTCACGCCGACCGGACAGATGCTGGTCCTGCCGGTCGCCCTGCTCGTTGCGTACGGCCTGCTGCGCCTGTCGACGACCGCATTCACTGAATTGCGCGAATTCCTGTTCGCCAAGGTGACACAGCGCGCGGTGCGTACGATCGCGCTCAAGACCTTTCGCCATCTGCACGCCCTGTCGCTGCGCTTTCACCTCTCGCGGCAGACGGGGGGGCTGACGCGGGACGTCGAGCGCGGGACGCGCGGTATCTCCACGCTGATCGGCTACACGCTGTTCTCGATCCTGCCGACGCTGATCGAGATCGCGCTCGTGTCGGCGATACTGGTCGCGCGCTACGACATCTGGTTCATCGGCATCACGCTCTGCGCGCTCGGTATCTACATCGTGTACACGGTCACGATCACCGAATGGCGGACCGGCTTCCGGCGGCAGATGAACGAGCTGGATTCGAAGGCCAACACGCGCGCGATCGACAGCCTGCTCAACTACGAGACCGTCAAGTACTTCAACAACGAGGAATTCGAGGCGACCCGCTACGACGAGAGCCTTCGGCGATGGGAAGGCGCGGCGGTGCGCAGCCAGACGTCGCTGTCGCTGCTCAACATCGGGCAAAGCGCGATCATTGCGATCGCGGTGACCCTGATCATGTGGCGCGCGACATTGGGCGTGGTCGATCGCACGATGACGATCGGCGACCTCGTGCTCGTGAACGCATTCATGATCCAGCTCTACATTCCATTGAATTTTCTGGGTGTCATCTACCGGGAGATCAAGCAGGCCGTCGCCGACATGGAGCGGATGTTCCAGCTGATCGATGAAAACGCCGAGGTCAAGGATGCGCCGGGTGCGCCACCGCTGCGGGCGAACGCGGGCGAAGTGCGGTTCGACCATGTCGATTTTCATTACGAGCCGAACCGCCAGATTCTGTTCGACGTGTCGTTCGTGATTCCCGCGGGGCGTACCGTGGCCGTAGTCGGGCCCAGCGGTTCGGGCAAGTCCACGCTCGCCCGGCTGCTGTTTCGTTTCTACGATGTTAGCGGTGGACGGATCACGATCGACGGCCAGGACCTGCGCGCGGTGCAGCAGACGAGCGTGCGCGCCGCCATCGCGATCGTCCCGCAGGACACCGTGCTGTTCAACGATTCGATCGAATACAACATCGCCTACGGACATCCGGGCGCGACGCACGACGAAATCGTCGCCGCATCGAAGCTCGCGCAGGTGCACGACTTCGTGACGGCGCTGCCCGAAGGCTACGCGACGCCGGTTGGCGAGCGCGGGTTGAAACTCTCCGGAGGCGAAAAGCAGCGGGTCGCGATCGCGAGAGCGATCCTCAAGAACCCGCGCATCCTGATTTTCGACGAGGCGACGTCCGCGCTGGACTCGGCGTCGGAAAAACTGATCCAGGCCGAACTCGAGCAGATATCCGCGGATCGCACCACGCTGACCATCGCGCACCGCCTGTCAACCATCGTCGGCGCCGACCAGATCCTGGTGCTGGCCGACGGGCGCATCGTCGAGCGCGGCACGCACGCCGAACTCCTGGCTGAGGACGGCGCCTACGCCCGCATGTGGGCCCTGCAGCAGCAGGAAAGCCCGCAATCCTCCGCCCGCCCGGGCGGTGACGAATTGCCCCAATATCTGGCGTCATCCGCAGAGCAAGTCTAAGCGTTTGTTTTCGCTTGGGTATTGGCATGTCGCTTGCATCCGTGTTATAAACCGGTGCAACTTGCTCAGATCAAACGTGATGAAAATTAACTTACACCTTGTTTTAGCAGCATTTTTTACAGTCTCGGGTTCGCTGTGTGCGGCGGCGCAGCCCGCTGGCGGTGCCGCTGGCGAGCCAAACACGCCACTGGACGGCAACAAGCTCAAGCTCGCTTCGGCCAATGTGCTGGTGTTTGACGCCAACGCGGGCCAGGCGATCTACGCCAAGGGCGCGGATACCGTCACGCCGATTGCGTCGGTCACCAAGCTGATGACGGCGATGGTCGTGCTCGACGCCGCGCAACCGATGGACGAGACGATTACTGTCGACATGTCCGACCTCGATCTGCTCAAGGGGAGCCACTCGCGCTTGCGCCTCGGCGCTGAATTGTCGCGGCGGGAAATGCTGCGCCTGGCGCTGATGGCCTCGGAAAATCGGGCCGCATCCAGCCTCGCCCGGCACTATCCGGGCGGCAACGCTGCCTTTGTCGACGCCATGAATCAGAAGGCGCTGGCCTTGGGCATGACGCGCAGCCATTTCAACGATCCTACGGGCTTGTCCAGTGGCAACGTCGCCACCGCGCACGATCTGGCACGCATGGTTCAGGCTGCCGCCGGTTATCCCCTCATACGCGAGTTCACGACGACACCGAGCCACTACGTCGAAGTGCAGCCCACGGGTCAGCTGCTCGGCTTCAACAACACGAATTCCCTCGTGAAAAGTGGCGGGTGGGACATCCAGGTCTCGAAGACCGGGTTCATCCGTGAAGCAGGCAAATGCCTGGTCATGATGGCCAACATCGCCAGCCGCCAGGTTGTCATCGTTCTGCTCGATTCCTATGGAAGACTGACGCGGATCGGTGACGCCAACCGCGTCAAGCATTGGCTCGAGACCGGTGAGGCGTTGCCTGCGACCATTGCGGCCAAGCCCGTCTCGAAATCCAAACGCGCAAAGGCAATGCCGGCACGCGTGTAGTCGCTAGTTTTTCCTGCCCGGCCTGGCGCTCGCCGGCCGACTCTGCGTCAGCAACTCCTTCGCGTGCGCACGTGTTTTCGCGGTGATATCCAGTCCGCCGAGCATCCGCGCGATTTCCTCGACCCGTTCGGCGGCGCCCAGCAGCGCAAGTCCGGTGCTGACCGCGTTCTTGCGCGTTGTCTTGGTGACGCGACAATGCGCATCAGCGCAAGCCGCGACCTGCGGCAGGTGCGTGACGCACAGCACTTGCCGACGCACGCCGAGTTGTTGCAGCAGCCTGCCGACCGCCGCAGCAACGCCTCCGCCGATGCCCGCGTCGACTTCGTCGAAGATCAGCGTGGGCACCGCGCCAACTTCCGAGAGCACCACCTGGAGGGCGAGCCCGAGTCGCGACAACTCACCCCCTGATGCGATACGCGACAAGGGACCCAGCGCTTGCTTGGGGTGCGTTGCCGTCAGAAACTCCACGCTTTCGAATCCGAAACTCGCGGGCTCCGCCAACGTTGCGAGCGCAACGTCGAGCCGCCCACCCGCCATGGCCAGATCGCCCATCATCGCGCTGACGCGATGGCCGAGCTCCGCCGCAGCAAACTTGCGCTTGGCGGACAGCGCCTGCCCGAGTGCGTCGAATGCAGACTTGGCTTTGACCTCGAGTGCAGCAAGGGCCGCGATGTCGGTGTCGGCCGTCAGCGCTTGCAGCGCGGCGGCAGTATCCGCGGCTAGCTGTCGGCAGATCTTCGGGGCGGACACGATACTTGCGTGCGACATCGTGGATCGCGGCGAGCCGTGCTTCCACCCGCGCCAACTCGCCCGGATCGATTTCGAGCCGCTCGCGATAGTGGCGCAGCATGCGACCGGCCTCATCGATGCCGATGCGCGCCTCGTCGACCAGCGCGACGATGTCATCGAGGTTCTTGTCATGTGTCGCGGCCTGCCGGAGGCGCTGTGCGAGCGCGGTCAGACGTGAATTGAGGGCCGCTTCACCATCGGCCAATTCCGCTTCGCCGATCGTCGCGGCTTCCAGCAATGCGCTGGCATGGGCCAGCCGCGACTGCTCGGCGCCGAGGGCAGCCCATTCCGCCGCGGTGGCGCCCAGTGCCGAGAGTTCCGCGTGGCGGGCAGTGAGCGCATCGCGCTCGACGCTTCTGGAGGCTGCATCGCGTGCGCCATGCTGATGACGTTCGGCGGCGGCACGCCACGCGCGCCAGGCGATTCCTGCTTCTGCGGCGAGCGTTGAAAATCCGCCGAAGGCGTCGAGCATCGTCCGCTGCGTTTCAGCCCGGCCCAGCGATTGATGCGCATGCTGCCCGTGCAGGTCGATCAGTTGTTCGCCGACGGCTTCGAGCTGTGCGACCGTCGCAGGCGAACCGTTGATCCACGCGCGGCTGCGCCCTTGCGCATCCAGCACCCGGCGCAACAGCAGCGAGTCGGCATCGCCGAGAGCGTTCTCGGTCAGCCAGTCGCGCGTCGTGGTCGCGTCACTCAGGTCGAACTCGGCGGAGATCTCTGCGCGCTCTGATCCCGGGCGCAATTGGCGCGCTTCGAAGCGGTCGCCGAGCAAAAGCGACAATGCGTCGAGCAGAATCGATTTGCCCGCACCTGTTTCGCCGGTCAATACCGTGAACCCGCCGCCGAACTCGGCGTCGAGTGCCTCCACCACGGCAAAATTGCGAATCGACAGCGAACGCAACATTACTGCGTGCCCGAACGCAATCTCTCCGGCGTCTCGCCCCAGTGCAGCTTCCGCCGCAGCATCGCAAAGTGATCGTGGTCCTTCGGATGCAGCAGCCGCACATCGTGCGCGGCACGACGCACGACCACGCGATCGCCTTCTGCAAGGGGGAAGTTGGCCTGGCCGTCGCAACGCAGGCTTGCACCATTGCCACCGAGCAGGACGATCTCGATGACCGCGGAATCGTGCACGACCGTCGGCCGATTGGTCAGCGAGTGCGGTGCCACCGGTACCAGCAGAATGGCCGGCACCGCAGGGTCGACGATCGGCCCCAGCGCCGACAGCGCGTATGCGGTCGAGCCCGTCGGCGTTGCCACGATCAGTCCGTCGGCGCGCATCGAATACGCGAAGCGACCGTCGATGGCCACCGCGCAGTCGATCATTCCGCCGAGCGCACCACGGCTCACGACGACATCGTTCAACGCTTCGGCATGCTCGTCGCCGCCATCCATGCGCGTCACCCTGGCGTCGAGCATCGTCCGCGTTTCCTCGACGTTGTCGCCGTCGAGCATTTTTCCGAGCACGATTTCCATGTCGGAAAGCGCAATGTCCGTAAGAAATCCGAGCCGACCCTGATTGATGCCGATCAACGGCACGCCAAAAGGCGCGAGTTGCCGCGCGATCGCCAGCATGGTGCCGTCACCGCCGACGACGATCGCGAGATCGGCTCGGCGAGCGAGTTCGGCGGTTGGCGCCGTGGGGTAGCCAGGAAGCGGCGTGAACTTCGCGGTTTCCGCATCGATAAGCACGAGGTGACCGCGCGCCGCGAGGAATGCGGCCAGGCGGCCGAGAGGTTCCGCGATTCCCGGAGTCTCGTGGCGCCCGACCAGGGCAATCGTGGGAAAGGCCCGGACAGAGGCGCTCATGGCCGCGATTAAAGCATAAAATGCCTCTTATGCTTGACCCCCGCGCGCAACATCTGCTCAAGTCACTGATCGAGCGCTACATCGCCGATGGCCAGCCGGTCGGTTCCCGGGTGCTGTCGCGGCAGTCCGGGCTCGAACTTTCTCCGGCAACGATTCGCAACGTGATGGCGGATCTCGAGGAAATGGGCTTCATTGCGAGCCCGCATACGTCGGCGGGGCGCGTGCCGACGCCAAAGGGCTATCGTTTTTTTGTCGACAGCCTGCTGGTGATCAAGCCGCTCGAGCATGGCGAAATCAGCGAACTGCAGGAACAGCTCAATGCCGACCGGCCGCAGGCGCTCGTCAATACCGCGGCGCAGTTGCTGTCGCATCTCACCCGCTTCGCTGGTGTCGTCGCGACGCCGCGGCGGCGGGAGGCGTCGTTCCGGCACATGGAGTTTCTGCGCCTGTCGGATCGGCGAGTGCTGCTGATCATCGTCACGCCCGATGGCGACGTACAGAACCGCATTCTGTATACCGACAAGGCGTATACGCAGTCGCAGCTGCTCGAGGCATCGAACTTCTTCAATCGGCAGTACGCCGGACAGCCGTTCCATGCCATTCGCACGCTGCTTGCCGACGAACTAAAGCAGTTGCGCGAGGACGTCGTCGGACTGATGACCGCGGCGGTCGATGCGGGCAGTTCCGCGCTGGCCGAAAGCGGCGAGGGCCTGGTCGTGTCCGGCGAACGCAATCTGCTGTCGGCATCCGACCTGGCATCGAACATGGAGCGCATGCGGCGGCTGTTTGAAATGTTCGAGCAAAAGACCTCGCTTCTGCACCTGCTCGAACTCAGCAACGATGCCACCGGGGTGCACTTGTTCATCGGCGGCGAATCAGGCATCGCATCACTCGATGAGTGCAGCGTGATCACGGCACCGTACGAGGTCGATGGCCAGGTCATCGGCACGCTGGGCGTGATCGGCCCGACCCGGATGGCCTATGAACGCGTGATTCCGATCGTGGACATCACGGCCAAGCTGCTGTCGAATGCACTGACCCAACAAATCAATGAGCGCTGAGCAGCCGATGAGTGGGGCAGCGAACGCTGCGCTCATCGCGCGCTTCTACGCAGCGTTTGGACAGCGTGACGCCGCAGGCATGCTTGCCTGCTATCACCCGGCGGTGACGTTCTCGGATCCGGTGTTCCCCGCACTTGACGCAAAGGGCGTCGCCGCGATGTGGACCATGCTTTGCCAGCGCGGCAAGGATCTCGAGATATTCGCGTCGGATATCGCCGCGGACGCCACCACGGGCCGGGCGCACTGGGTCGCGAATTACACCTTCTCCGGGACCGGGCGCAAGGTGACCAACCGGATCGATGCCGCCTTCGAATTTCGCGATGGATCGATCTATCGGCACGTCGACACCTTCAGCCTGTGGCGCTGGTCCGCGATGGCGTTGGGCGCGAAAGGCGTGTTCCTGGGGTGGCTGCCGCCGGTGCGCTCAGCGATACGCGCGCAGGCGGCGAAGGCGCTGGCAGCCTACGTTAAATCGCAAGTCTGAACATGTCGTTGCAGCAGGAACCGGCGTTCGTCCACGATCGTGCCTCGCACCTGGGCGTTCTGCTCATCAACCTCGGCACGCCGGATGCACCGACCACGGCGGCGGTGCGCCGATACCTCGCGCAGTTTTTGTCCGATCCACGCGTCGTCGAGATTCCGCGCGTGCTGTGGATACCGCTGCTGCATGCCGTCATCCTCAACGTGCGGCCGTCGCGCTCGGCGCAACGCTATGCGACGGTCTGGACCAAGGAAGGGTCGCCGTTGCTGGTTCACAGTCTGCGGCAAAAGACATTGCTCCTCGGCTACCTCGGGCAGCGCCTGAAGGAGTTGGGCCTGCCGTCCGACCACGCGCAAATCGAACTCGGGATGCGCTATGGGACGCCGTCGATCGCTGATGCCATGGCGAAGCTGAAAGAGGGCGGCTGCGATCGCATTCTGGTGCTGCCGCTGTATCCGCAATATGCCGCGAGTACCACCGCGTCGGCGCTCGACGAAGTATTTGCGGCGGCGTCGAACATGCGCCGGGTGCCGGCATTGCGCATAGTCGATGCGTATCACGACCATCCCGGCTACATCAACGCGCTCGCGCAGAGCGTCAACGATTACTGGATGAAGAATGGCCGGCCGAACAAGCTGGTCATGTCGTTTCACGGCCTGCCGCGCCGAAGCCTCGACCTCGGCGATCCTTACCACTGCCAATGCGTGAAGACTGGCCGCCTGCTGGCCACGGAGTTGGGCCTGACCAAGGAACAATTCGCGATCACCTTCCAGTCGCGCTTCGGGCGTGCGGAATGGCTTACGCCGTACACTCAGCCCACGCTGATTGCGCTGGCCAAGGAAGGCATGCGGCGCGTCGACGTCGTCTGTCCGGGTTTCGTGGGCGACTGCCTCGAAACCCTGGAGGAAATCGCGCAGGAAGGCCAGGTCGCCTTCCTCAAGGCCGGAGGCAAGGAATATCACTACATTCCCTGCCTGAACGAGCGTCCTGCCTGGATTACCGCGCTGGCAGACCTTGCCATGCTTAATTTGCAGGGGTGGCTGGAACTACCCGCCGACGCTGCCGGCCTGGCGCAAAGACTGGCGCGGGCGAAGGCGCTGGGCGCGGTCAAATAATTTGTCCTGCTCGGAATCAGACCTGACGGACACTGTCCGCTCGAATTTAACCGTCAGCGATGCGTAAAGCGGTCAACTCTTTGTGAGTCGCGGGTGGGCGCTAACGACCCCAAACTGACACCAAGGATGCTTTGACGCGGCCGTTGAATCCAATGGAACCCGAACGTTTGACGATCGGGCGTCGGAACGTCGACGCACAGCGCGCCATCATCACCCAATCCAGAATGCCCAAACTGTTTTTGCACGGCCTCGACCCGCGGCGGTCGCTCAGCCGACGGTAACCGGAAAGTCGCATGGCGCGGCGATGGAACGCGGAGAATTTGTCAGTTGCGTTCGCCGACGATTCCCTTCAATCGGACCGTGTCGAGCACTTTCACCGCGCGCCCTTGCACCTGAATCAACCCATCTCCCTGAAACCGCGAGAACAGTCGGCTCACGGTCTCAAGCTTGAGCCCGAGATAGCTGCCAATCTCCTCGCGCGTCAAGCGCAGCACATATTCAGTGGACGAATAACCACGATGACTGTAACGGTCGGCCAGGTTCAAGAGGAACATGGCGAGGCGCTCCTCCGCGCGCATGCTGCCAAGCAGAAGCATCACGCTCTGATCCCGCGCGATTTCCGTAGACATCATCCGGTGCAAGTTGTGCTGCAGCACGGGCATCGTTCGCGCGAGATTCTCGACACTGATGAATGGCAGCATGCAGACTTCAGTATCCTCAAGCGCGGTCGCCCCGGTACGGTGGTGGTCGGTGCCGATGCCGTCGAACCCAATAATCTCGCCGAGAATGTGATAACCGGTCACCTGCTCGCGGCCATCCTCAGCAAGCACAGCCGTCTTTAGTGATCCGAACTGGATCGCGTACAGCGAGTGAAATGGCTCTCCAGTCAGATACAGGGTTTCGTTCTTCTTGAGCTTGGTCCTGTGGACGACCAACGCGTCGAACTGTTCCGTCTGATCGCGGGTTAAGGCGACCGGCAGGCACAGTTCGCTCATGCTGCAAGTCTGGCAATGGGCCTTGAAATCGCGGATGGAGATTACCGGCGCAAGCGACGCAACGCCGGTGACGCGCACAACCGGCGTGTTGGCGGGTACCGGCATTAGGGGGGCTAGCTTTGAGATGCGTTTGATGGCGGTCGGCCTAGTCGGAAGAAAACGTCGCTAACCTGAAGCACGTTACTCAGCCTACTCTGATTCGCGGAGAAGGGACTGGATATTCCTTGATCCCCACATACGTTGTGGAGAATCGCGGTGGCCGCGTCTTTCCTTCCTATGGACGCCTTCCTGGCGGCATCAAACGGTCGTCTCTGATCGGCGGTGGTCGACCGCCGCTTCGCGAGCTGGTCGGAGGAGCGCATTGGCCCACGATGTGACCACGATTGGAAGGCAGCATGGAACGACCGCTCTCAAGCGAATTAGAACTACCCTTTGCTGCCTGTCGAATTTGAAAGAAGCGGGCATTGCGGTGAAATGTTCGGTTGTACGTTCGGGCTCGTCGGGGCGGTGATGCCAACTGCGGCCCCCGCTCGATCTGCGCGGGGTCACGAATCGCGCCAGAAGCGCTGCATTTCGAAGTACGTGAACGAGGCCGACCAGGTGAGAAGGACGAAGCCGGTGAGGGCCTCCGTTCCCGCGAGGAACCGGATCGGGCCGACCGGTACCAGATCCCCGAACCCGACAGTCGTGTATGTCACGGCTGAGAAGTAGATGAAGTCGAACAGATGTTGGGCGCCCGGCCCGAGGCTGCCGAACGCGGGCCAATGAAGAAGCAGCCACAGCGCGAGCCCAAAGAGCCATATCTCCAGTACATGCACTACCAAAACTGAGGCAATTGCGTACAGCACCTTGATGCGGCGGCGGCCTCCCAGCCGAGCTAGGCCGCGCGACGTCAGTACCAGTACCTCGTAGTGCAGCAGCACGCAGAGACACACTGCCGTCATGGTGGCAAGGACCACGGCAGCATTGGTAGGCCAGTCGTTGTACATGAGCGGGAAGGATAATGCCTAAGATCTCTGCGCGCGGAACGCAGGACGCCCGCGCGCGCGGCGTTTGGAAACCGGGCTTGCCGCTCGCTTGGTGTCGGTAAGATATACGTTACAGGATCCATGAGGTCCGCGCTCGGTCTTATGTCCGAAGCATGCTTTCTGCCTACATCACTCATCCCAGCAGCCTGCTGCACGAAATGGGCCCCGATCACCCCGAAGGTCCCGCGCGGGTGAGCGCCATCAACGATCACCTGCTCACACACGGGCTGCTCGATTTCATGCAGTCCTACGCGGCACCGGCGGCAACGCGATCCCAAGTCGAACGCGTGCACACGAGCCTCTACGTCGCCGAGCTCATCGCAGGCGCGCCCACCTCGGGCTATTCGCGCATCGATCCCGATACGCTGATGAACCCGCACACCCTCGACGCGGCGTGGCATGCGGCGGGCGCGGCGGTTCTTGCGACCGAACTCGTCGCTCGAGGCGAGGCTGCGAACGCATTTTGCAATGTCCGGCCGGCCGGACATCACGCCACCCGCGGTGCGGGGATGGGATTCTGCTTCTTCAACAACGTCGCTGTCGGCATCGCTCATGCACTCGCGGAATTCTCCATGGAGCGAGTGGCCTTGATCGATTTCGATGCGCATCACGGCAACGGCAGCGAGGACATCTTCGCCGGCGACGAGCGCGTGTTGATGGTATCGACGTTCGAGCGCGGGCTTTATCCCTACAACGGCGAGGCGCCGATCGGGCCCAATATGTGCAACGTGCCGCTTGAACGCTATTCGCGCGGCGACGCCATGCGCGATGCCGTCGCAACACACTGGCGGCCGACCCTGGACGCTTTCCGCCCGCAGATGGTGTTCTTTTCGGCCGGCTTCGACGCGCACCGCGAGGATGACATGAGCGGCCTGATGTGGGTCGAGGGCGACTACGCCTGGCTCACCCGGGAGATCATGTCCGTCGCCGAGCGTCACGCCCAAGGGCGGGTCATTTCGCTGCTGGAGGGCGGCTATGCGTTATCCGCGCTTGCCCGTTCGGCTGCTGCTCATGTCCGTGTGCTCATTGGCGCGGATTAGGTTGCCATGCCGGAGAGACGCCTGCTCTATTGCGAGCCTGCACGCCGATGCTCTAGCGGCCCAACCGCCATCTTGAATTGAGCGGCCGCTTTCGGGAGCTAGCCACTATCGACCGCTTCTGGCCGAAAGCAATGGGATGGACCCCTCCTCACCTAAACGGCATCGACGTGCCAGACTGGAAGCGTCATCGACCAGTCAACAGGGAGAAGGAGTCCACCATGAAGCTTATTCGCGTTGGGGTAGATCTGGCAAAGAACGTGTTCCAGGTACATGGCGTAGACCGGAACGAGAAAGCGGTATGGCGCCGAAAGCTCGCCCGGGAGAGCTGGATCAAGGTATTGCTGGAGACAGCTGCGCCGGGCTGCGAGATTGGCATGGAGGCGTGCGGTGGCGCCCATCACTGGGCCCGCTCACTCAGGCGCACGGATTCAAGGTGCGGTTAGTCGCGCCGCAGTTTGTAAAGCCGTATGTAAAGAGCAACAAGAACGACGCCAACGATGCCGAGGCGATCTGTGAAGCCATGAGCCGGCCGCACATGCGGTTCGTGTCGGTGAAGACGGTGGAGCAACAAGACATTCAAGCGGTGCACCGCATTCGCGCCGAGTTGACCAAGCAACGCACGGCCAAGGCCAACCAGATTCGTGGTCTGGTCGCCGAGTACGGATTAGTGGCACCGAAGGAGCTGATGCATTTGCGGCGGGCATTGCCCTGTTGGTTGGAAGATGCGGAGAACGGCCTGAGCGCGCGGTTCCGGCGACTCCTGAACGGGCTGTGGGGCGATCTGCGGACGCTCGATGAGAGGATAGCGGAACTCGACCGCGAAATTGCCATGATTGCGCAAAGCGATCCGGCGGCCAAGCGGCTGCAGCAGCTGCGCGGGGTGGGACCGATCATTGCCACCGCGTTGGTGGCCGCGGTAGGCAACGGCGAACAGTTTGCCAACGGGCGGCAGATGTCTGCGGCGTTCGGGTTAACGCCCAGGCAGCACAGTTCAGGCGGCAAAGAGCGGCTGCTGGGAATCAGCAAACGTGGCGACGCGTACTTGCGGGTGCTACTGATTCACGGCGCTCGCTCGGTAATCCACCATTCCAAAAACAAGGACGACCGACTCAGTCAGTGGGTAACCCGACTGGCGGCGCGTCGCCACCCCAATGTGGCGGCAGTTGCGATGGCCAACAAGACCACGCGCATGGCTTGGGCGATGTTGAGGAACGGCACTGATTACCAACCGGCCATGGTTACAAGCTGAGGCAACGCTCGACGCCGAGACTGATCAACGGTGCGTCAACAGGAGCACATCCACCACGATTGCTAAGCAATCCGAACGATGGCGAACAGGTCGAACCGGCGCCGGCAAAACCCGAAACTGGCGAGGTGCGAGAAGCACGAGATAGCACTGGGGAGCTGGCGCGCGAATAGCCCATCATGGCCGCGCATCGTCAAATCGATGCGGCAATTAGAGGCCGGATATACGTGAGCAGTCGTACCTCATTGCCAAAGAACGGAATGCTTGCAACCGAGGAGGGGTCCATATACGCCAGTTGACGAGCCGCGATTGAACGGATGATGAATTTCGTCGAGCGTATAACGGAGAAGGCCGCTCTCGGTCATTTTGCGGAGCGTAGCTCGAAGCGACCCGACATTGACTGTAAGGTCGAATTGCGGCTAGGACAGATAATCTGATTTACTCGTGACCGCTTCGCCTGGGCATGCGCCTTTGCCGATCGGCGTAACAGCTCAAGATGAGTACCAGTAAGGACAACACCAACAATCCCCAGCCGGAAAGCGTTGGAATGCCCACCGCCGAATCCACCCCGTTGGCAAGATTGAACGTCGCCGGAGTGACCACACCCGCCACGCTCGCAGTGACGCTGTAGGTGCCCGGTATCGCGTTAGCGGTCGCCGAGACGCTGGCCACGCCGTTGGCATCGGTGACCGCGCTGGAAGGCGAAAGTGTCGCACTCGCACCGCTGCCGGGTACCGTAAAGGTCACCGTCACCCCGGCCACCGGGCTGCCCCCCAGATCCCTCACTGTCACTTGCAGTGGGCTCGCAAACGCCGCATTGAGCACCGCCGACTGAGGCGTGCCGCCGGTTGCCGTTATCGTCGACGGTACACCTGCCGTGTTGGTGAGACTGAAGTTGACGGTGGTGAGTCCGGTTGCTGCCGCGGTCACCGTGTATGGACCACCGGCCGTGGCGTTGGCGGTGAACGGTGCCGTAGCCACGCCCGATGCATTGGTCGCCACTGTGATCGTCGTCGTACTGTTGGCGAACAGTCCCGATGCACCGCTGCCTGGCGCTGTGAACGTGACGTTCACTCCGGCCACCGGGTTGCTGCCGGCATCGCGCACAGTCACCGCGAGCGCGTTGGCGAACGCCGTGCTGATCGTCGCCGACTGCGGCGTCGTGCCGGCATTCGCCGTCATCGTCGTCGCTGCGCCTGCCGTGTTGGTCAGACGAGAAGTTGACAGTGGTGAGTCCGGCTGGCGGCCGCAGTCACCGTGTATGGGCCGCCGGCCGTCCCGTTGGCGGTGAACGGCGCGGCGGCCACGCCGGAGGCATTGGTCGCTACCGTGATCGTCGTGGTGCTGTTGCTGAACAAACCTGATGCGCCGCTGCCTGGCGCCGTGAATGTGACGTTCACACCTGCGACTGGGTTGCTGCCGGCATCCTTCACGGTCACTGCCAGCGCATTGGCGAAAGCGGTGCTGATCGTCGCCGACTGCGGCGTGGTGCCCGCATTCGCGGTCATCGTCGTCGCTGAACCAGCGGTGTTGGTCAGGCTGAAATTGACGGTGGTGACACCGGTCGCTGCAGCCGTCACCGTATAGGGGCCGCCGCCCGTGGCGTTGGCCGTGAGCGCTGTGGACGCTACGCCGGAAGCATTGGTAGCCACCGTGATTGTCGTCGTGCTGTTGCTAAACAGCCCCGAGGCACCGCTGCCTGGCGCCGTGAACGTGACGTTCACGCCCGCCACCGGGTTGCTGCCCGCATCCTTTACGGTTACCGCCAGGGCATTGGCGAACGCGGTGTTGATCGTCGTCGATTGTGGAGTCGTGCCGGCATTCGCCGTCATCGTCGACGGCGCCTGGCAGTGTTGGTCAGCGAAAAGTTGACGGCAGTGAGACCGGTGGCTGCCGCACTCACCGTGTAGGGACCACCGGCGGTGGCGTTAGCGGTGAACGATGCTGCCGCCACGCCGGACGCGTTGGTTGCGACTGTGATCGTAGCGGTGCTGTTGGAGAACAATCCCGAGGCGCCACTGCCGGGCGCGGTGAAGGTCACATTCACGCCCGCGACCGGGTTGCTGCCGGCATCCTTCACGGTCACCGCCAGCGCGTTGGCAAACGCGGTGTTGATGGTCGCCGACTGCGGCGTGGTACCGGCGTTCGCTGTCATCGAGGAAGCGGCACCTGCAGTGTTGGTCAGGGAGAAATTGACGGTCGTCAGTCCGGTAGCCGCCGCAGTCACCGTGTATGGACCACCGGCCGTGGCGTTGGCGGTAAATGGCGCGGAGGCGACACCTGAAGCGTTCGTCGCCACGGTGATCGTGGTCGTGCTGTTGCTGAACAATCCCGAGGCACCCGACCCAGGTGCTGTAAAGGTGACGTTCACGCCCGCGACTGGGTTGCTGCCGGCATCACGTACAGTCACTGCCAGCGCGTTGGCAAACGCGGTGTTGATGGTCGCCGACTGCGGCGTGGTACCGGCGTTCGCTGTCATCGAGGACGCAGCCCCGGCGGTATTGGTCAAACTGAAGTTGACGGTGGTGAGGCCGGTCGCCGCTGCCGTCACCGTGTACGGACCTCCGGCGGTGGCATTGGCTGTGAATGGTGCCGCGGCCACACCCGATGCATTGGTCGCGACCGTGATTGTGGTGGTGCTGTTCGAGAACAACCCTGAGGCGCCCGACCCTGGCGCCGTGAAGTTGACGTTGACACCCGCGACCGGGTTGTTACCCGCATCACGCACCGTCACTGCGAGGGCGTTGGCGAAGGCAGTATTGATGACCGCCGACTGCGGGGTCGTTCCCGCATTTGCTGTCATCGTCGTCGCGGCGCCAGCGGTGTTGGTCAGACTAAAGTTGACAGTGGCGAGCCCGGTCGCTGCCGCGGTCACCGTGTAGGCTCCGCCGGCAGTGGCATTGGCGGTGAACGGCGCTGCAGCCACGCCCGAGGCATTGGTTGCCACCGTGATCGTGGCGGTGCTGTTTGAGAACAGGCCTGATGCGCCGCTGCCCGGCGCCGTGAATGTCACATTAACGCCCGCGACTGGGTTGCTACCGGCATCTCTTACAGTGACGGCCAGCGCATTGGCGAAAGCGGTGTTGATCGTCGTCGATTGCGGCGTGGCGCCGGCATTCGCCGTCATCGAGGAAGCAGCGCCCGCAGTATTGGTCAGGGCGAAGTTGACAGTGGTGAGGCCGGTCGCTCCCGCGGTCACCGTGTACGGGCTGCCAGCGGTGGCATTGGCGGTAAACGGCGCCGCCGCCACGCCCGAGGCATTTGTCGCCACCGTAATCGAGGTGGTGCTGTTCGAGAACAACCCAGACGCACCACTGCCGGGCGCGGTGAAGGTGACGTTGACACCCGCGACCGGGTTGTTGCCCGCATCACGCACCGTTACTGCGAGGGCGTTGCCGAAAGCAGTATTGATGACCGTCGACTGCGGCGTGGTGCCGACATTAGCCGTCATCGTGGTCGCGCTGCCCGCTGTATTGGTGAGCGCGAAGTTAACTGTCGTGAGCCCACTGGCAGCCGCGGTCACGGTGTATGGGCCGCCGGCGGTGGCGTTGGCAGTAAACGGCGCCGCGGCCACGCCGGAAGCATTGGTTGCTACCGTAATTGTCGTCGTGCTGTTGCTGAACAATCCTGATGCGCCACTGCCCGGCGCAGTGAACGTCACATTGACGCCCGCGACAGGGTTACTGCCGGCGTCACGCACTGTTACGGCCAGGGCGTTGGCGAAAGCTGTGCTGATCGTTGCCGACTGCGGCGTGGTGCCGGCATTCGCCGTCATCGTCGTCGCCACGCCAGCGGTGTTGGTCAGACTAAAATTGACGGTCGTGAGTCCACTGGCAGCCGCGGTCACGGTGTAGGGTCCGCCGGCGGTGGCGTTGGCAGTAAACGGCGCCGTGGCCACGCCGGAAGCATTGGTCGCCACGGTGATCGTCGTCGTGCTGTTGCTGAACAATCCCGAGGCGCCGCTGCCGGGTGCCGTGAAGGTGACGTTGACGCCTGCCACCGGATTGCTTCCGGCATCTCTTACAGTGACGGCCAGCGCATTGGCGAAAGCGGTGTTGATCGTCGTCGATTGCGGCGTGGTGCCGGCATTCGCCGTCATCGTCGTTGCGCTACCCGCCGTATTGGTCAGCGCAAAGTTGGCGGGGGAGAGCCCACTTGCTGTGGCGGTCACTGTGTACGGACCACCGGCGGTGGCGTTGGCGGTGAACGGCGCGGAGGCTATGCCGGAGGCGTTGGTCGCCACCGTAATCGTAGTCGTACTGTTGCTGAACAGGCCCGAGGCACCCGACCCTGGCGCGGTGAAGGTGACGTTGACGCCTGCCACCGGATTGCTGCCCGAATCAGTCACCGTCACCGCGAGCGCGTTGCCGAATGCGGTATTGATCGTCGCCGATTGTGGCGTGGTGCCGGTGTTTGCCGTCATCGTCGTCGCGCTACCGGCCGTGTTGGTCAGCGAGAAATTGACGGTGGTGAGGCCGCTCGCCGCCGCCGTTACCGCATACGGTCCACCAGCGATGGCATTGGCGGTGAACGGTGCGGTGGCTATACCGGAGGCATTGGTCGCCACCGTAATCGTAGTCGTGCTGTTGCTGAACAGGCCCGAGGCACCCGACCCTGGCGCGGTGAAGGTGACGTTGACGCCTGCCACCGGGTTGCTTCCCGCGTCCCGCACCGTCACCGCCAAGGCGTTGGCGAAGGCGGTATTGATCGTTGCCGACTGCGGCGTAGTGCCGGCATTCGCGGTCATCGTCGTCGCCACGCCAGCGGTGTTGGTCAGACTAAAGTTGACGGTGGAGAGCCCGCTGGCTGCCGCGGTGACCGTGTAGGGACCGCCCGCCGTAGCGTTAGCGGTGAAAGGTGCGGAGGCTATGCCAGAAGCGTTGGTCGCCACCGTGATTGTTGTCGTACTGTTCGAGAACAGCCCAGACGCACCACTACCGGGCGCGGTGAATGTCACATTGACGCCTGCGACGGGATTGTTGCCGGCATCACGCACGGTCACCGCGAGCGCATTGGCGAACGCCGTGTTGATCGTCGTCGATTGCGGAGTCGTGCCGGCATTCGCCGTCATCGTCGTCGCGCTGCCTGCCGTATTGGTCAGCGAGAAATTGACGGTCGAAAGTCCACTGGCAGCCGCGGTCACCGTGTATGGACCGCCGGCGGAGGTATTGGCGGTGAACGGCGCCGCGGCTACTCCCGACGCATTGGTCGCCACCGTGATCGTCGTCGTGCTGTTGCTGAACAATCCCGAGGCGCCGCTCCCGGGTGCCGTGAACGTGACGTTCACGCCCGCCACCGGGTTGCTGCCCGCATCCAGGACGGTCACTGCCAATGCGTTGGCGAACGCGGTGTTGATCGTCGCCGATTGCGGCGTGGTCCCCGCATTCGCCGTCATCGTGGCCGCGCTGCCCGTAGTGTTGGTCAGGCTGAACGTTGCCGGTGTGACCACGCCCGCCACACTCGCCGTTACGCTGTAACTGCCAACCGTCGCGTTCGCTGTCGCCGTCACGCTCGCCACGCCGCTACCGTTGGTGATCGCGCTGCCAGCCGATAGCGTCGCACTCGCTCCGCTGCCGGGCGCAGTAAAGTTCACTGTCACTCCAGCCACCGGGTTGCCACCCAAATCCTTCACGGTCACTTGCAGTGCACTCGCGAACGCGGTGCTGATCACCGCCGACTGCGGCGTGCCTCCCGTCGCCGTAATACTGGTTGGCTTCGGAACATAGAACTCGATTGCAAGGTTCTGCGGGGGAAGCGCACCAACATTGGGGACGTCGAAGTCACTCGCACTTGGGTCCGCTTGCCAGCCGATCTGCGCGACCGACACCGAACTATTCGTGCCGTACTGGTAGATGAAGGTCCCGTCCTGCTGAACAATCGCCTGCAACTGAAAGTTGCCCTGTGGCGAACTCCCGCTCGTCCATTCGGGCACATTGTTCCAGGTCACGACGAACTTCAGATTTGGTGCGCTACCCGTGGTCGCAAAGCTGACATAGCAAGGCAGGGTGCCGAAAGGTCCAACTCCAGCACCGGTGAGGCTGCACCGGGTTCCATATGCGGGAGCCTCTTCGATGTTGGTCGGATCAATGTCCGCGCCATACAGCTTCATGGTGTAAGGCACGCTTGCATTTGGAAGCGGGAATTGGTCAGGCGTGCCGAATCCGCATGCAGTGTTGTCAAAAACAGCGCCATTTACCGGGTTCTGATTGAGGAACTGAAGCCGACCGTTCGACATGATTCGGACACTGTCGACAACGACACCGGCAAACTGGAAGTTGAACCCCAGTGATACCGGATCACTGATCGTGTCGTCCGTGACCGGTACGGCCGTGCCGCAGCCCGCGAGGCTACGAAACGCGATGGGCGTGCTTGCAGCGCTTACAACGGTGTGGCCGCTGGGGTCGATCCAGGCGAACGTAACTGGTGTGAAGGAATACGTCACCGCCTGCGCGACGGTGGAGATCAACAAGCCCGCCAAAAGCAGCGCTGCGGTTGCGGTTCGCGAACGCCGTCTTGTTATTGGTCGGTCGAATTTCAACGCAACGTTGTCTTCCCGTGTCTTCGGCACCTGAGGCGAACGACCGTGCGTTGCACGACGAAGCCGTGGCACGCGACCGACATGTGCTGCCGCACGTGTGCGAGTGACTTGCGTTCGCACATTCCAGGAGCGCACTTGAATTCTGTCTATTGGGCGCCCACGCGGAACTTACCACGATGGCAGAAGCATATTCAAGAAGGAAATCGACCCGCATGTGCCCGGGTGTCGGGTCAGGTTGCAGATAGTCCCAGGCCATGCGGCGATGGCGGGCATGCGTGGGTAATCGACTGCCCTGGCGCGCGGCGACCTCATCCGCGATGAGCTGTATGCGGCTGTCGTCGACCTTGCAGAGAACCAGCGGGTCCAGGCGGTCGCCGGGAACCTGCAATGTCTACATGGTGGACGCAACGCAGGACGCAGATCGACGGCATCGCCAGGACAATTGTCGATTCGTGAGGTTTGCCCTGCGTTTTTGCCCTTGAATCGTCCTTAAACGTCCCCAATATACGGCCAGTGACCAAAAGGAACGGTAATGAGCAACAATCCCGACAATATTGATCAGGTTTCCCCGCCCGCCGACGATGGCGGCGGTGCCGGCGCCAATGCGGCGGCTACAGGCCCGGAAGCGCTCCTTGGCAAAGCTGAAGCCGAGGCGGCGCAATTCAAGGACGCGTGGATGCGGGCCAAGGCCGAGACGGACAACGTCCGCAAGCAGGGTCAGAACGATGTGGCGAAGGCGTACAAATACGCCATCGAGCGCTTCGCCCAGGAATTGCTGACCGTAAAGGATGCGCTCGAGCTTACGCTGGCGACGCCTTCAGCCACAATCCAGACGTTGAAGGACGGCGTCGAGCTGACCTTGAAGAACCTGCAGGCGGCGTTCGACAAGGCGCAAATCGCCGAAATCAACCCGCTCAACGAGAAATACGATCCGCATCGCCACCAGGCGATGACGATGATCGAGTCCGACCAGCCGGCCGGGTCTGTGGTCCAGGTCTTCCAGAAGGGCTATCTGCTCAACGATCGCGTGCTGCGCCCGGCCCTGGTGGCCGTCGCCAAGGCGCGCGACGAGACCGCACCCGGATCCGCAGGCGCTTGAAGCAGCAGCCAAAACCCCCATCTAGTCCTTAGTTTATTCATCCAGGGAAATAAAGGAAACAACATGGCCAAGATCATCGGTATCGACCTCGGCACGACCAACAGCTGCGTCGCCATCATGGAAGGCGGGCAGCCGAAAGTGATCGAGAATTCGGAAGGCGGGCGCACCACCCCATCGGTTGTCGCGTATGCGGAAGACGGCGAAATCCTCGTCGGCGCACCGGCCAAGCGGCAGGCTGTCACCAACGCGAAGAACACCATCTTCGCGGTCAAGCGCCTCATCGGGCGACGCTTCGAGGAAAAGGAAGTACAGAAGGACATCGGCCTCATGCCGTACAAGATCGTCAAGGCTGACAACGGCGACGCCTGGGTCGAGGTGCGCGGCAAGAAAATCGCGCCGCAGCAAGTCTCGGCGGAAATCCTGCGCAAGATGAAAAAGACCGCCGAGGATTATCTTGGCGAGGAAGTCACCGAGGCGGTCATCACCGTCCCGGCGTACTTCAACGACTCGCAGCGCCAGGCGACCAAGGACGCCGGCAAGATCGCCGGCCTCGAAGTGAAGCGGATCATCAACGAGCCCACGGCCGCGGCGCTCGCGTTTGGCCTCGACAAGAAGGAAGGCGACCGCAAGATTGCGGTCTACGACCTCGGCGGAGGCACGTTCGACATCTCGATCATCGAAATTGCCAACGTTGACGGTGAGCACCAGTTCGAAGTGCTGTCGACCAACGGCGATACGTTCCTCGGCGGCGAGGATTTCGACCAGCGCCTGATCGACTACATCGTCACCGAATTCAAGCGCGACCAGGGCGTCGATCTCAAGAATGACGTGCTGGCGCTGCAGCGGCTGAAGGAAGCCGCCGAAAAGGCGAAGATCGAGCTGTCGTCGTCGCAGCAGACCGAGATCAACCTGCCGTACATCACGGCGGATCAGTCCGGTCCCAAGCATCTGTCGATCAAGATCACCCGGGCGAAATTCGAAGCGCTGGTGGAGGAACTCATTGCCAAGACGGTCGAGCCGTGCCGCATCGCGGTCAAGGATGCCGGCGTGAAGCTGTCGGATATCGGCGACGTGATTCTCGTCGGCGGCATGACGCGCATGCCCAAGGTGCAGGACACGGTCAAGGAATTCTTCGGCAAGGAGCCGCGCAAGGACGTCAATCCCGACGAGGCGGTCGCCGTCGGTGCCGGCATCCAGGGCGGTGTATTGAAGGGTGACGTCAAGGACGTGCTGTTGCTCGACGTTACACCACTGTCGCTCGGCATCGAAACGCTGGGCTCGGTGATGACCAAGCTGATCCAGAAGAACACGACCATCCCGACCAAGGCGCAGCAGGTGTTCTCGACCGCCGACGACAACCAGTCGGCGGTGACCATTCACGTGCTGCAGGGTGAGCGCGACGTCGCGTCGGGCAACAAGAGTCTCGGCCAGTTCAACCTCGAAGGCATTCCGCCGTCGCCACGCGGCATGCCGCAGATCGAGGTGACCTTCGACATCGACGCCAACGGCATCATGCACGTCTCGGCAAAGGACAAGGCGACCGGCAAGGAAAACAAGATCACGATCAAATCCAGTTCTGGCCTGTCGGAAGCCGAGATCAACCGGATGGTCAAGGACGCGGAAGAACACGCCGAGGACGACAAGAAACTGCTCGAAGTCGTGCAGGCGCGCAACAACCTCGACGCGATGACGCACAGCGTCAAGAAGTCGCTGGGCGAATATGGCGACAAGGTCGGCGCCGACGAAAAAGGCAAGATCGAGGCTGCCTTGAAAGACGCCGAGGAATTGCTCAAGGTGAAGGACGCCGACAAGGATGCGCTCGAAGCGAAAGCGCAAGCGCTGATGACGGCGTCGCAGAAACTGGGCGAGGCGATGTACGCCAAAACGCAGGCCGAGGCGGAGGCTACCGGAGCCGCGGGCCAGACAGCGGGCGGAGAAGCGAAGAACGATGAGAAGGTGGTCGACGCAGAATTTACGGAAGTCAAAGACAAGAAGTGATATCCCGTCACGCCGAACCGAACGCAGCACTTCGGGCAGGCAGTGACGCGGCGTGACGTGATATCTGGCCGAGTTGAAGGGGCGCCGAACTGCGTCGCCCCTTAACTCGGCCGTTTGTTGCAATGGGGATTCGCATCAATGGCAAAACGCGACTACTACACCACTCTCGGCGTCAATCGCGACGCTTCCGAAGAGGACATCAAGAAGTCCTATCGCAAGCTCGCGATGAAGCACCATCCGGACCGCAATCCGGATGACAAGGCGTCGGAAGAGAAATTCAAGGAGGCGAAGGAAGCGTACGAGGTGCTCACGGACGCGCGTAAGCGTGCGGCCTACGATCAGTTCGGACATGCCGGCGTCGATCCGTCGGCCGGGTTTGGTGCCGCCGGAGCGCGGGCCGGTCAGGAAGGATTCGGCGGTTTCGCCGATGCGTTCGGTGACATTTTTGGCGAGATCTTTGGCGGCCAGGCGGGTGCGGGTCGTGGGCGCGGCAGCGGCGTGTATCGCGGTGCGGACTTGCGCTACAACCTCGAATTGTCGCTCGAAGAAGTCGCGCGCGGCACCGAGGCCAAGATTCGGATCCCGACCCTCGAGCCATGCGCGACCTGCCATGGAAGCGGCGCGAAGCCGGGGACTCAGCCCAAGACGTGCCCGGCGTGTCATGGCCAGGGTCAGGTGCGCGTGTCGCAGGGATTTTTCTCGATCCAGCAGACGTGCCCGCAGTGTCACGGCAGCGGCAAGATCATTCCCGAGCCGTGCACGACCTGCAGCGGCGCGGGACGCATCAAGAAGCACAAGACGCTGTCGGTGAAAATTCCCGAAGGTGTCGACCAGGATGATCGCATCCGGCTGACGGGTGAAGGCGAGGCGGGGCTCAACGGCGGCCCGCCCGGCGACCTGTATGTCGTGGTCAGCCTGAAGCCGCACCCGGTGTTTCAGCGCGAGAACAGCGATCTGCATTGCGAGATGCCGATCTCCTTCGCAACGGCTGCGCTCGGCGGTGAAATCGAGATCCCGACGCTCGACGGTCATGCCAAGATCAAGATTCCCGCGGAGACTCAGAGCGGGCAGGTCTTCCGTCTGCGCAACAAGGGCATCAAAGCGGTTCGCAGCAGTGTGCACGGTGATCTGTTCTGTCACGTCGCGCTGGAGACGCCGGTGAAGCTCACGGGACGGCAGAAGGAACTGCTGCGCGAGTTCGAGGCGATCAACGGCGAGGACCCGGCGCGACATAACCCGCGCGCCAAGAACTGGCTCGACCGGGTTCGCGAGTTCTTCGGGCCCTGATCTGAGTGTGACTGCGGCCCGCGGCCACGCTGAGCGCTTCGACGTCATTGTCATCGGCGCGGGCGCCGCAGGCATGATGTGCGCTGCGACCGCTGGTCAGCGTGGCCGCAGTGTCCTGCTGATCGAGCACTACACCAAACTCGGCGAGAAAATCCGGATCTCCGGTGGCGGGCGCTGCAACTTCACCAATCTGGATGCCACCCCGGCGAACTACCTTTCGCAAAACCCGGATTTCTGTCGCTCGGCTCTGGCGCGGTACACGCCGCGCGATTTCATCGCGCTGGTCGAGCGTCACGGCATCGCATGGCATGAGAAAAAACTCGGCCAGCTGTTCTGTGACGACACGGCGGTGAACATCATCAAGATGCTCGAGAAAGAATGCGAGCGCGGGCGGGTGCAATGGCGGATGCCGTGTTCGGTCGACGCGATCGAACATTCCGGCAGCACGTTCAGGATCACAACGTCACAGGGTCCGGTCGTTGCGACATCGGTTGTCATTGCGACCGGTGGCCTGACCGTGCCCAAGATCGGCGCGACGCCATTCGGCTACAAGGTTGCCGAACAGTTCGGGCTCGCGGTTGTCGCCCCTCGTCCCGCGCTCGTGCCGCTCGCTCTGGATCCGGCAGCGCTGGCGCGTTTCGGCGACCTGTCAGGTGTTTCCGTCGACGCCGAGGTGACGTGTCGCGATGGCCGCTTTCGCGAGAACGTGCTGTTCACGCATCGTGGCCTGTCGGGTCCTGCAATACTTCAGATCTCGTCGTACTGGCACGGTGGCGATCCGATCCAGATCGATCTGTTCCCCGACTTCGCGGCCGGCGAATGGCTCGGAGGTCAACGAGCGTCGGCGATGCGCGTCGACACGCTTCTTGCGCAGCGATTGCCGAAGCGGCTCGCGCAGCAGTGGTGCGTCGCGCACGATGCCGCCGCGCCGCTGCAGCGACTCGGCGACAAGCGCATCGCCGAACTCGCGGCGCTGTTGCATGATTGGCCGGTTTGGCCATCGGGAACGCTGGGCTACAACAAGGCCGAGGTGACACTCGGCGGCGTCGACACGCATGAATTGTCGTCGAAGACGATGGCGGCGACGCGCGTGCCCGGGCTGTATTTCATCGGCGAGGTCGTCGACGTCACAGGGCACCTCGGTGGCTTCAACTTCCAGTGGGCATGGGCGTCAGGCCATGCCGCCGGTGAAGTGGTGTAGCGCGGAAATTAGGCCCTGGCCTACGCCGGGGCGACGTATTTGTGTGTCATCCCGGCGAAGGCCGGGATCCAAGCTGGGTTTCCGCGAGCTTGTTCGCGCGCCGCCTTCGGCTTAGCATTCGGTGCCCGCCTGAATTCATGTTACGGAGACCGCAATGCGCTTTCGCCTCTGACCCTCGCCGCCGTATTGGCGCTGTCCGCACACGTCGCCACGGCGCAAGTCAGGATCGGGCTGATGGTCTCCGCCACAGGGCCGACGTCGGCGATCGGCATCCCGCAGAAAAACACTGCGGAACTACTGCCCAAAACGGTGGGCAATGCAACGATCGAATACTTTCAGCTCGAAGATGGCGGTGATACGACGCGCGCGGTGCAGAACGCGAAAAAGCTGATCGGCGAGAACAACGTCGACGCCATCATCGGACCGTCGACGACGCCGAATGCGCTGGCGATTCTCGACGTCATTGCGGAGGCGAAGGTGCCGCTCATGGCGACCGTCGGCACGTCGTCGGTCGTCGATCCGATCGATGCCAAGCGCCGTTGGGTGTTCAAGACCACGCAGAACGACGATCTGATCGCCGGCGCGTTGATCAAGAATATGAACAAGAACGGCGTGAAGACCGTCGGGTTCATCGGCTTCAATGATCCCTACGGCGAAAACTGGTTCAAGGTCTTCGGTGGCTCTCGCCGAAAGAGCCGGCATCGCGATCGTCGCCAACGAACGCTATGCGCGCAACGACCAGAGCGTGACGGGTCAGGTGCTGAAGCTGATCGCGGCGAAGCCGGATGCCGTATTGATCGCGGCGGTGGGCGGCCCGGCGGTATTGCCGCAGGCGACACTCTACGATCAGGGATACAAGGGCCGCATCTATCAGACGCACGCGGTCGCGACCGACGACTTCATCAAGCTCGGCAAGGAGAAAGTCGAAGGCACCATTCTCGCCGCAGGCTCGATGCTGGTGATCGACGATATACCGTCTAGCGATCCGATCAAGAAAGTGGCGAGCGCATACATGAGCGCATATGAAAAGCAATTTGGCACGCGACCGGCGACGTTCGGTGCGAACACCTACGACGCCGGGCTGCTGCTGCAACAAGCGCTTCCGGCGGCGCTCAAGACGGCGAAGCCCGGCACCGAGGCGTTTCGCGTTGCGCTTCGCGATGCGCTCGAGCAGCAGAAAGACGTCGTCGGCTGCCAGGGTGTGTTCAACATGAGTGCGACCAACCACAACGGCATGGACGAGCGTGCCCGCGTGCTGGTCGTCGTCAAGGACGGCAAGTTCCGGCTGCTGCCGGAATGAGACACTGCGATGCTGTAGGTCCGAATTCATTCGGACCATGGGCTGCATTGCCACCGGGCGCGAATGAATTCGCGCCTACAGGCTGAATGAGCATCGTAGGAAAGCCGGTAGTCGGGATCCTGCTGGCGGCCGGAAGCGGTTCGCGTTTCGGCGGAGACAAGCTCGCCGCGGTGCTGCCCGACGGCAGGCTTGTCGGCGTGGCCGCTCTGCAGAATCTCGCGACCGCGGTGGATTCGGTCATCGCCGTCGTCCGCCCGGGCGACACGGTTATGGCAAACGCCTTCGCGGCGAACGGCGCGCGTGTCACCGTATGTCCGACTGCGAATGACGGGATGGGCGTTAGCCTTGCGTGGGGCGTGCGTGGCGCGGCGACTGCGGCAGGCTGGATCATCGCGCTGGCTGATATGCCATGGATCGATCCCAAGACTATCGCGCGCGTCGTGGCTGCGCTGCGGCAGGGCGCCATGCTGGCTGCACCTCGATTTCAGGGCTCGCGCGGTCATCCGGTGGGGGTGGGCGTCCAATTCTATGGCGAACTTGCTTCACTTTCCGGCGACGAAGGAGCGCGAAAGTTGCTGGCCGCGCACGCGGCGTCGGTTCAGCTCATCGACGTCGACGACGCTGGCATCTTGCGCGATATCGATACCCAGGCGGATTTGATTTTGGGCGCGCGCGAATAAATTCGCGCCTACGGGTTCAGTCCGTCGTCCTCGCGAACGCGGGGACCCATGTTGATGTTTACAACGTTCAATTGGATTCCCGCGTTCGCGGGAATGACAACAGTTGAATCAGGTGCCGCTTTCCTGCCGCCACATGTCGGTCTGCCGACCGACGATCCGGTTTTCCTTGTCCTGCATTTTCCACCACGCTCGCAGCGCCGGTTCCTCGAGTGGCCGCGAGATCAGAAAGCCCTGCGCCTCTTCGCAGCCATGCGCCTTCAGGAATTCGTATTGCGCGACCGTCTCCACGCCTTCGGCGATGACGCGCAGGCCAAGGCTGTGCGAGAGCGCAATGATCGCCTGCGTGATTGCCTCGTCATTGCGATTCTTCTCGAGGCCGTGGACGAAGCGCTGATCGATCTTGACGCCCTGGATCGGCAGTCGTGCCAGATACGAGAGGCTCGAATACCCCGTGCCGAAATCGTCGACCGTAATCGATACGCCCATCTGATTGAGCCGGATCAACGTCGCGACCGCTTTGTCCGGGTGAGTGATGATGACGCTTTCCGTGATTTCCAGGTCGAGGAAGCGTGCCGGCATACCGCTCGACTGCAGTGCATCTTCGACGATCGACAACCAGCTGTCATGCTGCAATTGCTGGACCGACAGATTGACCGCGAGGCGCAGCATCATGTTGTGACGATGCCAGACCATCATCTGCCGGCAGGCGTCGCGCAGAACACGGGCACCCAGCGCCTGAATCATCCCGGATTCCTCGGCGATCGGAATGAATTCGTTGGGTCCGATCACGCCTCGTTCCGGGTCGCGCCAGCGCAACAGCGCCTCGACCCCGCACGCGCGACCCGAACCCATGTCGACCTGTGGTTGATAGACGAGGAAGAACTCGTCGTCCATGAGGCCGCGCCGCATATCGGTCTCGAGTTGCAGGCGTGCCTGCACGCGCGTATTCATGTCCGCGGTGAAAAAGCGGTAGGCATTGCGTCCGGCGTCCTTGGCCGCATACATCGCGGTGTCGGCCTGCTTGATCAAGCCCACCGGATCGTCGGCGTCGACCGGATAGATCGACACGCCGATCGAACACGTCAGCGTCGGCGTCTGCTCGCCGAGCCGGAACGACGCCAGGAATGATTCGCGCACCCGGGTCAGCACGGTCATGATCTCGAAGGTCGCTTTCGCCGCATCGAGGCCCGGAAGAATGATGACAAACTCGTCGCCGCCCAGGCGGGCAACGGTGTCAGATTCGCGCACGGCATTGGTCAGCCGCTGTGCGACCGCCTGCAACAGCTGATCACCGGCGTCGTGTCCCAGCGTGTCGTTGATGCGCTTGAATTGATCGAAGTCGAGGAACAGGCACGCCACCTGATGCGAGTCGCGTGCCGCCTGCGCGACGATCTGTTTCAGGCGCTGGTTCAGCAGCGCGCGATTGGGCAGGCCGGTCAGGATGTCATGCTGTGCGAGTTTGTACGCCTGCGCCGTCGCAATCTCGAGTTCCTTGGTGCGCTGGGCGACTTTAACTTCGAGCGTGCGCTGGTAGGTGGCAACTTCCGCCTGTGACGTGGATAGCCGCTCGATCATTTGATTGAAGGTCTGCGTGAGGAGTCCGAGTTCGTCCCCCGACTTCGCCGGCAAGTGGATGTTGAGCTTGCCGGCTCCGACGGCGGTCGCAGCACCGGTCAGCAGGCGCATCGGTGCGACGAGCCTGCGCGTGAGCAACAACGTCAGCAGGATCGCGACCGCCACCAGCGCACCCACCACCGACAGGGCGCCGATCAGGCTGTCGCGCAACTGGGACCGACCGCGATCGAAGCTCATGCCAAGGCGGACGAAGCCAATGGATTGCCCGACCGTGGCTGCCGAGGCCTCCGCGGGCGCCGCCGGCGCAGAAGCTTTCGTCGTGACGATCGGTGCGATCAGTTCCAGGTAGCGGTGGCCCTGGAAATCCTTCATAACGCTGGTGATGGATTGCGTGTCCAGATCGCCGAGGGGCGTGGCAGGCACGGGTGCGTCACTGAAATTGCGCGACCAGAGGGGTTTGTGCTGAGGGTCGAGTATCGCGACGTACGCAACATCACGATCGCCGACCAGGCTTTGCGACATCTGGATGAGCGACGCATCGTTCCTGGCGGCAACCGCGGCTTCGGATCGCTCGGCCAGCATCGACACGATCGTCATGCCCTGTGCAACAAGGCGCGTTTGCTCGTCGCGTATCTGCTGGCGCACGAGCAGTGCGACGATGCCGATGGCGGTGGCCACGATCAGCCCGATCGCAAGCACATTGAGCTTGGTCAGCAGGCCGACACGCACCGGCTTCGCGGTCAGCGGGGAAACCGTGGCAGAGGTCAGCGGCGACGTGGATCGGGACATGATTCGATCATGCAAGGCGGGCATCGATGCTGCGCTGCCTGCCGGTCGTCGTGCCGGCAGTGCCGACGCGGCTTGGCCGGCCTCAGGCCGTGGCCACCGGGATCCGGGCGATCCGCTGTTGCCACTCGCGCGGACCGCTTTCATGTACGGACGTGCCGCGAGCGTCGACCGCCACGGTCACCGGCATGTCCTTGACCTCGAACTCGTAGATTGCTTCCATGCCGAGGTCGCCGAACGCGACGGTGCGCGAGCTCTTGATCGCCTTGGACACGAGATAGGCCGCGCCACCGATCGCCATCAGGTACGCGGCACCATGCTTGCGGATCGCCTCGATCGCAACCGGTCCGCGTTCGGCTTTGCCCACCATGACGAGCAAGCCGGTTTTTGCGAGCATCATGTCCGTGAACTTGTCCATGCGCGTGGACGTCGTCGGGCCTGCGGGACCGACAATTTCTTCGCGGACAGGATCGACCGGGCCGACATAGTAGATCGCGCGATTGGTGAAATCGACGCCGGGCGGCAGCGGCTGCCCTTTGGCAAACAGGTCGGCGATGCGCTTGTGCGCGGCGTCGCGGCCAGTCAGCAGTTTGCCGTTGAGCAGCAGGCGGTCGCCGGGTTGCCAGCGCGCAACTTCGTCGCGCGTCAACGTGTTCAGGTCGACGCGAATCGAACTCGGCGCCGGCGCCCATTGCACATCGGGCCAGCGCGAAAGGTCCGGCGGATCGAGTCTTGCCGCGCCGGAACCGTCGAGCGTGAAGTGGGCGTGACGCGTTGCGGCGCAGTTGGGAATCATGCCGACCGGTTTGCTGGCTGCGTGCGTCGGATAGTCGAGGATCTTCACGTCGAGTACCGTCGACAGGCCACCCAGTCCCTGTGCCCCGATGCCCAGTGCGTTGGCGGCATCGAAGATTTCGATGCGCAGTTCCTCGATCATGTTCGCCGGGCCGCGGCGCTTGAGTTCGTGCATGTCGATGGGATCCATCAGTGCTTCCTTCGCCATGACCATGGCTTTTTCTGCACTGCCGCCGATGCCGATGCCGAGCATGCCCGGCGGACACCATCCGGCACCCATCGTCGGCAGTGTCTTCACCACCCAGTCGGTGATCGAGTCCGACGGGTTGAGCATCGCGAGCTTCGACTTGTTCTCCGAACCGCCTCCCTTGGCGGCGATTTTCACGTCGACCGTATGGCCGGGCACCAGGTCAAAATGGACGACTGCCGGCGTGTTGTCGTTCGTATTCTTGCGCTTCCCGGCGGGGTCGGTAACGATCGACCCACGCAAGACGTTGTCGGGATGGGTGTAGGCGCGTCGCACGCCTTCGTTGACCATGTCGGAGAGCGCCATCGTGACGCCGTCCCATTTCACGTCCATGCCGATCTTGACGAACGCGACGACGATGCCCGTGTCCTGGCAGATCGGCCGATGGCCCTCCGCACACATGCGCGAATTGGTCAGGATCTGGGCGATCGCATCCTTGGCCGCGGGTGACTGCTCCGCGGCGTACGCATCGGCAAGCGCCTCGATGTAGTCGACGGGATGGTAGTAAGAGATGTATTGCAGCGCGTCGGCAATGCTCGCGATGAAATCTTCCTGTTTGATGGTCGTCACGTCGTTGCGCCTCGGTTGGCCTGCGATTGCCTGAATGTGACCCGGTACGGGCGGCTGCGCCTGTGGCTGCAAGCGAGGTCGATTCTACCATCGCGGATACCCGGGATCGGGGCTTGCTGCCGATCGCTACGTGTGACTCAACGCCGCATTGCGCTTGACGCAGAAGAGTCGGTAGACTGTGAAAAAGCAGGCATTATTGTTGCCGGCCGTTCCTGGCACCCCGCATCCGAACCCTGAGGAGGCGCATCACCATGGCTAACATCGAGTCCGTTTCGCATGAGACGCGGGTATTCGAACCGCCGCGCGAATTCGTCGCGCAGGCCAACGTCACCAAGGCGCAATTCGACCAGATGAACGCCATCGCGGCGAAGGACTATCCCGGCTTCTGGGCCAAACTCGCGCAAGGCGAGTTGCTGTGGCACAAACCGTTCACGAAGTCGCTCGACGAATCCAACGCACCGTTTTACAAATGGTTCGAGGACGGCGAACTCAACGTGTCCTATAACTGCCTGGATCGCAATCTCGAGAACGGCAACGCCGAGAAGACCGCGATCATTTTCGAAGCCGATGACGGCGCAGTGACGCGCGTCACGTATCGGGAGTTGTATCACCGCGTCTGCCGTTTCGCCAATGGGCTGAAGTCGCTGGGCATCAAGAAGGGCGACCGCGTCATCATCTATATGCCGATGTCGATCGAAGGCATCGTGGCAATGCAGGCGTGTGCGCGCATCGGCGCCACGCACTCGGTCGTGTTCGGTGGCTTTTCCGCCAAGTCGCTGCACGAGCGGATCATCGACGCCGGGGCTAACGCCGTGATCACGGCTGACGAGCAGGTGCGAGGCGGCAAGCATCTGCCGCTGAAGGCGATCGTCGACGAAGCGCTGGGACTCGGCGGCTGCGAAAAGTTCGGCAGCGTCATCGTCTACAAGCGCACCGGCGGCAACGTTGCATTCTCCGCACCGCGTGACGTGTGGATGCACGAACTCGCAGCAAAACAGGCAGACACCTGCGCACCGGAATGGGTCGGCGCAGAGCACCCGTTGTTCATTCTCTATACCTCGGGATCGACCGGCAAGCCGAAGGGCGTGCAGCACAGTTCGGGCGGCTATCTGCTGTGGGCAATCCTGACCATGAAGTGGACGTTCGACATCAAGCCCACGGACGTTTTCTGGTGCACGGCGGATATCGGCTGGGTCACCGGCCACACCTACATCACCTACGGTCCGCTGGCGGTGGGTGCGACTGAAATCGTGTTCGAGGGCATTCCCACATATCCAGACGCCGGACGCTTCTGGCAGACCATACAGAAGCACAAGTGTTCGATCTTCTATACCGCGCCTACCGCGATCCGCTCATTGATCAAGGCCTGCGACGCGAATCCGAAAACCGCGCCGAAAAACTACGACCTCTCCTCACTGCGCCTGCTTGGCAGTGTCGGTGAGCCGATCAACCCCGAGGCGTGGATGTGGTACCACCACAACGTTGGCGGTGAGCGCTGTCCGATCGTCGACACGTTCTGGCAGACCGAAACCGGCGGCCACATGATCTCGCCGCTGCCAGGCGTGACGCCACTCGTACCGGGGTCGTGCACCTTGCCGCTGCCGGGAATCATCGCCGCGATCGTCGATGAAGCAGGTCATGACGTACCGAACGGGCAGGGCGGCATTCTCGTCGTCAAGCGGCCGTGGCCCGCGATGATCCGCACCATCTGGGGCGATCCGGAGCGCTACAGGAAATCGTACTACCCCGAGGAACTCGGCGGCAAACTCTATCTTGCCGGCGACGGCTCCGTGCGCGACAAGGCAACAGGATATTTTACGATCATGGGTCGCATCGATGACGTGCTCAACGTCTCCGGGCATCGCATGGGCACGATGGAAATCGAGTCGGCGCTCGTGGCCAATCCGATCGTGGCGGAGGCTGCGGTCGTGGGCCGACCCGACGACCTGACCGGCGAGGCGATATGCGCGTTCGTCGTGCTGAAGCAGGCACGCCCCTCGGGCGCAGAGGCCGAGAAAATTGCCAAGCTACTGCGCGACTGGGTTGGCAAGGAAATCGGCCCGATTGCAAAACCGAAGGACATCCGCTTCGGCGACAACCTGCCGAAGACGCGCTCCGGCAAGATCATGCGGCGGTTGCTGCGGTCCGTGGCCAAGGGCGAAAATATCACGCAGGACATTTCCACCCTCGAAAATCCGGCGATTCTCGATCAGCTGAAGCAGGCGTTGTAGGTCCGAATTCATTCGGACCGCGGTGGGGCCAATGATCGCCGGGCGCGAATGAATTCGCGCCTACAGCGGCGGGGTGGTTTCAGCGAATGACGGCCGCTTCGCCAGCTTGTCGGCGAACTTGACCAGATTCGGGTATTCCGTGCGCCACTCGATGGCCGGGTGGCGCAGGTCGAGGTAGCCAAGGGCGCAGCCCGTCGCGATGTCGGCCAGCGAGTACGCCTCACCGCTGCACCACGCCTTGTCTTCGAGTTCGGTTGCCAGCTCCCGCACGCCGAAGTGAATTTTCTGGAAGTGGCGCGCGATCCAGTCCTTGCTCTGCTGCCTCGCCGGCCGCTTCTGTTCCCGTACGATGACGATCGCCGCATCGCAAATGCCGTCCGCCAGTGCTTCCCAACGCCGCACGGCAATGCGTTGCCGATTGGGCTCGGGTATGAGCCGCGATACGGGGCTGACGGTGTCGAGATACTCGACGATCACTCGCGAATCGTAGAGCGCCGTGCCGTCATCCAGGACCAGTACCGGGACTTTGCCCAAAGGATTGAACTGCGGGATCACGGTCTCCGCGGTCCACGGGTTTTCGTCGACGAATTCGCACTCGATTTTCTTTTCGGTCAGCACGACGCGGACCTTGCGGGCGTATGGACTGGTGGGGGAGGTGTACAGCTTCATGAATGACAGCGGGATGGTGCGCGGAATTGTTGCGCCAAGCGATTGCTTGTCGCAAATTATAGCATCGCCCGGTGCTGCCGCGCAGAGAGAGACTGCGTGTCGATGTGCTAGACTTTGCTTGCAGAACTAGTACACGTCATGCCGAACGCCGACGCGCTTACACCGCTGACCGCTCTATCCCCGCTGGATGGACGTTACCGCACAAAAGTCGCTGCGCTGGCAGAATATTTCAGCGAATACGGGCTCATCCGCGAGCGCATCCGGGTCGAGCTCGCGTGGCTCCAGGCACTCTCCGACGAACCCGGCGTGACCGAGGTCAAGCCGTTCTCCGGCGCTGCGCGCGCCATGCTCGCTGCCGCCGTTTCCGATTTCAAAGTTGCCGACGCTGAGCGAGTCAAATCGATCGAGCGCACGACCAATCACGACGTCAAGGCAATGGAGTATTGGCTGAAGGAGCGCTTTGCCAGCGCTCCCGAGATCTCCGCCGCCAGCGAATTCATCCATTTCGCGTGCACCTCCGAGGACATCAATAACCTGGCGTACAGCAGCATGGTTCGCGACGCGCGACGCGATGTGCTGCTGCCGGCGCTGACGGAGCTGATCGCCGATCTGCGCGCACTGGCACATGCGAACGCCGATCGTCCGATGCTGTCGCGCACGCATGGCCAGGCAGCGACGCCGACCACGCTGGGCAAGGAAATGGCCAACGTCGTGGCGCGGCTGGAACGTGCAGTCAATGCGTTGGCCACCGCACCATTGCCGGGCAAGATCAACGGTGCGGTCGGCAACTACAATGCGCACGTCGTCGCGTATCCCGACATCGACTGGGAGGCATTCGCGCGGGGCGTCGTCGGCGGGCTCGGGCTCGAGTTCAATGCGCACACCACGCAGATCGAGCCCCATGACGGATTGGCTGCGTTGTTCGACGCGCTGGCCAGGGTCAACACGATACTCATCGACCTCGACCGGGACATCTGGGGCTACGTCTCGCTGGGATACTTCCGGCAAAAGGCGAAGGAGGGCGAAGTGGGTTCCTCGACGATGCCGCACAAGGTCAACCCGATCGACTTCGAGAATTCCGAAGGCAACCTCGGACTCGCGAATGCGTTGCTGCGGCACCTGGCCGAGAAGCTGCCAATCTCCCGCTGGCAGCGCGATCTGAGCGATTCCACCGTGTTGCGCAACGTCGGCGTGGCGTTCGGCCATGCATTGCTCGGCTTCGTGTCGTGCCGCCAGGGTCTGTCACGGCTCGCGGTCGATCCGCTCCGGCTCGCCGCCGATCTCGACGCCAACTGGGACGTGCTTGCCGAGCCGATCCAGACGGTGATGCGCCGTTATGGCGTGCCGAATCCATACGAGCAACTCAAGGCGTTGACGCGCGGCAAGTCCGGAATCACGCGCGAGTCCCTGCACGCATTCATCGACGCGCTCGCCATTCCTGCCGAGGCCAAGTCGCGGCTCAAGACGTTGACCCCGTCCACGTACATCGGCAAGGCTGCGGAGCTGGCGCGCCGCATTTAGATTGCGCGCCCAAGTCGGGCTGAGGAATCGCGACAGTCTCTACTGACGCGCTTGCCGCTCGCGCATCCACTGCACGGCCATGGGCACGAGCGATATGACGACGATGGCAACGACGATGTAGGCGAGGTTGTCCTTGACCCACGGAATATTGCCGAACAGGTAACCCGCGTAGACGAGCAGCGATACCCATATCGCTGCGCCGAGCACGTTGTACGCCAGGAAGGTGCGGTAGGTCATGGCGCCGATCCCGGCGAGAAACGGCGCGAACGTGCGCACGATCGGCACGAAGCGCCCGATGACGATCGTAAAACCGCCGTATTTCTCGTAGTAGCTCCGGGTTCGCTCGAGATACTGCGGCTTGAGAAAACGGCCGAGCATGCTGTCCTGCGGACGATGAAAAACCTTCGGACCGACGTAACGTCCGACGCCATAGTTGACGGAGTCGCCCAAGACTGCCGCAACGAACAGCGTCACCACCAGCAGATGCACGTTGATGCCGCTTGCGGCAACGACGGTGCCCGCGAGAAACAGCAGCGAATCACCCGGTAGCAGGGGAAACACAATCAATCCGGTCTCGGCGAAGATGACGATGAACAATGCCGCAAACAGGAGCCACGCGTGTTGCGCCGCCAGTCCCGCCAACGTCTGGTCCAGCGCAAATATGGAATAGAGGAGCGTCGTGACCAAGGGGCGGTGGGCGATACGGCGCCAGGTTCAGGTGCCAGGGCCACGTGGCGACTGCACATGTGCCCTGGACGCCATGTCAGGGAAGAATTTTCTCGACGCCGCCAGCGCCGGCCCGCTTCTCCGGCTTGACCAGATCCTCGCGTGACACGCCGAGCCACATCACCAGCGAGGCCATCACCAACGCCGAGGAGTAGATGCCGAAGCAGATGCCGATGGCCAGTGCGAGCGCAAAATAGTGCAGAGTTTCGCCGCCGAAGAAGAGAATCGACAGCACCATCATCAGCGTGCATCCGTGCGTGATGATCGTGCGCGACAGCGTGCTCGTGATCGCGCTGTTGATGACTTCGGGCACGCTGGCCTTGCGCATCTTGCGAAAGTTTTCGCGGATCCGGTCGGCAATGACGACCGACTCGTTCACCGAGTAACCCAGGACGGCGAGCACCGCCGCCAGCACCGGCAAGGAAAATTCCCACTGGAACAGTGCAAAAAAGCCCAGGATGATGACGACGTCGTGCAGGTTGGCGGCAATGGCCGATACCGCAAATCGCCATTCGAAACGCAATGCGAGATACGCGACGATGCCGATACAAACGAGCAGGAGCGCCAGCGCACCATTCTCGTAGAGTTCCTTGCCCACCTGCGGACCGACGAATTCCACGCGTTGCTGGGTGACTGCCGGATCATCCGCCTTGAGTGCGCTGAGGACCCGCTCGGAAAGTTGCGCCGTCGAGACTCCTTCCTTCAGCGGCAGCCGGATGAGCGCGCTGTTGGCGGTGCCGAACGTTTGCACCGCGAATTCGCCGAGGTTCATCTTGTCGATGACGTTGCGAACGCGCGTGATGTCCGCCGCATGTGGATAAGTGATTTCGATCACGGTGCCGCCCCGGAAGTCGACGCCGAGGTTAAGTCCGCGCACCGCGAGAAACAGCACCGCCAGGACAAACGTGATCAACGAAATGATGTTGAACACGAGCGCGTGCTTCATGAACGGAATGACGCGCGATATTCTGAAGAATTCCATTTCTGTCATTCCCGCGAAAGCGGGAATCCATGTTTGTTTGCTTCCTGACTCATGCTTTGCTTTCCGCTAGCATCCAAATTGGGTCCCGGCCTTCGCCGGGACGGCTGTGGGCACGGCTATGCCGCGTACAACCAATGGGTCCCCGCTTTCGCGGGGACGGCTCATGGCGCTGCTACGCTGCGCCATGAGCCGGCTTCCAGACTTGTCCGATCGATATCTTGTCGAGCTTCTTCCGGCCGCCGTAGACAAGTGCCACGAGGCCGCGGGAGATGAACACCGCGCTGAACATTGACGTGATGATGCCAAGGCAGTGCACGACGGCAAAGCCGCGCACCGGGCCGCTACCGAAGATCAGCAGCGCAAGACCCGCGATCAGCGTCGTCACGTTCGAGTCGAGAATGGTGTTCCATGCACGTTCGTACCCCGCCTGGATGGCGGCGTGCGGCGTATCGCCCCAGCGCAGTTCCTCACGGATGCGTTCGTTGATCAGCACGTTGGCGTCGATGGCCATACCCAGTGTCAAGGCGATGGCGGCAATACCCGGCAGCGTCAGGGTCGCCTGCAGCATCGACAGGATCGCGATCAGCAGCAGCAGGTTGATCGCCAGCGATATCGCCGAAATGACTCCCATCAACTGGTAGTACAGGCAGATGAAAATGGTCAGCACGATGAAACCGTAAATGACCGAATTGAAGCCCTTGTCGATGTTGTCCTTGCCGAGCGACGGGCCGACGGTGCGTTCCTCGATGATCTCCATCGGCGCGGCGAGCGCGCCCGCGCGCATGAGCAATGCGATGTCGTTGGCTTCGCGCGTGTTCATTCGACCACTGATCTGCACACGGCCACCGCCAATTTCCTCGCGGATGACCGGCGCGGTGATCACCTCGGCCTTGCCCTTTTCGACCAGGACGATGGCCATGCGCTTGCCGACATTTTCGCGCGTGATTTCCTTGAAGATGCGCGCGCCACTGCCGTCGAGGTTGATATGCACGGCGGCTTCGCTGGTCCGACTGTCAAATCCGGGCTGGGCATCGTTGATGCGATCGCCGGTCAGGACCACTTGGCGCCGGACCAGCACTGGCGCGCCACCGCGCTCGGTAAACAGGTCGCTGCCCAGCACTGGCTGGCCGGACATGGCCTGCTCGATCGCGCCCGGCTCGTCGTTCACCATGCGTATTTCGAGCGTTGCGGTGCGGCCGAGTATGTCCTTGGCGCGCGCCGTGTCCTGCACGCCAGGGAGCTGCACGACAACGCGGTCACTGCCCTGCTGCTGGACGATCGGCTCGGCGACGCCAAGCTCGTTCACCCGATTGCGCAGAATGGTGATGTTCTGCAGCACGGCGCCGTCCTGGATGCGTTTTTGTGCTTCGGGACTCAATCCGGCCATCAGCTTGAATTCGCTACCGGCGTCGGCTTCCTTGACCTGCAGGTCCGGGAACGCCGTGCCGATCTCCTGATTCGCCCGGTTGCGCTCGGTTGTATCGCGGAAACGGATCGCTACGCTCTGTCCCTCGCGTGCGATGCCTGCGTATTGCACCTTCTTTTCGCGCAGCAGCGAGCGGATGTCGGTCAGATAACGGTCGGCGGCCTTGTCGAGGGCCGCCTTCATGTCTACCTGCAGCAGAAAATGCACACCCCCGCGCAAGTCGAGACCGAGGTACATCGGCAGCGCGCCGATCGACGCCATCCATCCCGGTGAACTGGACAGCAGATTCAGCGCGACAATGTAGTTGTCGCCCAGCTTCTTCTGCAGCACATCCTTGGCCTTGAGTTGCGTATCCGCGTCGGCGAAGCGCACCTTGATGCCGGTGGCCTCGACCGATGCACCGCGGTAGGTGATGTTCGCGGCTTTGAGCGCGTCTTCGATGGACTGCAGCGTCGAAGTATCTACCTTGATGCCTGCTTTGGACGTCGAGACCTGAACCGCCGGCACCTCGGGAAAGAAATTCGGCATCGTGTAGAGAATGCCGACGACAAGCGCGATGACGATCAGCGCGTACTTCCAGAACGGGTAACGGTTCATGTCGGGTTGAGCGTTGAGCGTTCGGTGTTGAGCGTTCAGCGAAGAGTTCGAAGCGCCGAGGCGTCACAGGATCTTACGCCCAACGCTAAACGCTCAACGCGGAACCAGCCGAACTACAGGTTTTTGACGGTGCCCTTGGGCAGCATCAGCGAAATGGCGCTGCGCTGGACCTTGATCTCGACATTCGGCGCGATCTCGATCGCCGCATAGGCGTCGTCGAGCTTCGAGACCTTGCCGACGATGCCGCCGGCTGTGATGACTTCGTCCCCTTTTTGAAGGGCGGCGAGCATGGCCTTGGTTTCCTTCGCGCGCTTTTGCTGCGGGCGGATGAGCAGAAAGTAAAAGACAACGAAGATGGCGACCATCGGCAGGAATGCCATCAGATCGCCTCCGAACGGCCCGGCGGCCGGTGCGGCTGCCTGTGCGTAGGCTGGGGAAATCAACACGGGTGAGTCCTCCTTGCGGCGAAGCGGCGATGGTGCGTCAGGAGCGCACCCCTGCGACCTTCGACGGAATACAAATGTTTACGGACAACCGCTTATTCTACCATGCCCGACCGGGCCGCCTCGAACCCTCGGACATAGTCCGCCAGTGTGCCTTCGGCGATCGCCTGGCGCAGCTCCGCGGTCAACGTCAGGTAGTAGTGCAGGTTGTGAATGGTATTCAGGCGGGCGCCGAGAATCTCGTTGGTCCGTTGCAGGTGATGCAGATAGGCACGGCTGAAGTTGTGGCAGGTGTAGCAGGTACACGTTGGGTCCAGCGGGCCTGGATCCAGCCGATGGCAGGCATTGCGGATCTTGACGTCACCGTGGCGCGTGAACAGCCACCCGTTGCGCGCATTGCGCGTCGGCATGACGCAATCGAACATGTCGATCCCGCTGACGACGCCGGCCACGATGTCGGCCGGAGTACCGACGCCCATCAGGTAGCGCGGACGATCTTCGGGCAAGCGCGGCGCGACATAATCCTGGATACGCTGCATCTCTTCCTTGGGCTCGCCGACCGACAGCCCGCCGATGGCGTAGCCGTCGAAGCCGACGGCGGCCAGTCCTGCGAGGGATTCGTCGCGCAGGTCCTCGTACATGCCACCCTGAACAATGCCGAACAGTGCGTTGGCGCTGCCCGCGTGCGCGAGCTTCGAACGTGCCGCCCAGCGCAGGCTGAGTTGCATCGACTGCGCGGCTTCTTCGCGCGTCGCCGGCCATGGCGTGCATTCGTCAAACACCATGGCGATGTCGGAGTCGAGCGTGCGCTGGATCTCGATCGAGATCTCCGGGGTCAGGAACAGCTTGTCCCCATTGACCGGCGAGGCGAAACCGACGCCGTCCTCCTGCACCTTGCGTAAGGGCCCCAGGCTGAAGACCTGGAAGCCGCCGGAGTCGGTGAGGATTGGCGCCGACCAGCCCATGAATCGATGCAAGCCGCCATGCGCCGCAATGACTTCGAGGCCAGGCCGCAGCCATAGGTGAAAAGCGTTGCCCAGAACGATCTGCGCGTTGCTTTCGCGGAGCTCCGCCGGCGACATCGCCTTGACCGTCCCGTACGTGCCGACGGGCATGAATACCGGCGTTTCGACCACGCCGTGCGTTAACGTGAGACGTCCGCGACGTGCGGCGCCGCACCGGGCGCTGACCTTGAAGTCCATCGCGGCGATTGTACCGCTTAGGTTCTTGCAGGCTCGAGCAGCATCGCGTCGCCGTAACTGAAAAACCGATAGCGTTCACGGATCGCGTGCGTGTAGGCAGCGCGGATCGAATCGTAGCCGGCAAACGCAGACACGAGCATCAGCAGAGTCGATCGCGGCAGATGAAAATTGGTGAGCAGGCGATCGACGACGCGGAAGCGATAGCCCGGCGTGATGAACAGGGCAGTCTCTGCGACTCCGGGTTCGAGTCGTCCGCTGGGTGCGACGGATGATTCGAGCGCGCGCAGACTCGTTGTGCCCACAGCGACTACCTTGCGTCCCGCGGCGCGGGCACGCTCGATTGCGGCAACGGTGTCTGCAGGCACACTGAATCGTTCGCGATGCATGCGATGCTGCGTCAGGTCTTCGCTGTCGACGGGCTGGAATGTTCCGGCGCCTACATGCAGAGTCACGTACGCGAGTTCGATTCCCCGCGCCTCGAGTTGCGCGAGCAGCGGCAAGTCGAAATGCAAACCCGCGGTCGGTGCGGCCACCGCGCCGGGATCGCGTGCATAGACCGTCTGATAGCGATCGCGGTCAGTCGCGTCGACTGGCCGTGCGATATACGGCGGCAATGGAACCTCGCCGTACCGATCGAGATACGCTTCGAAGGGCATGTCGGCCGTAAGTCGAAGGCGAAAAAAGCGCCCGTCGCGTTCCAGCACCGTCGCGGTTGCTTCGCCAGGCAGATCGATGCGCGCGTCGATCTTGGGTGGGTGGCTGGCGCGAAGCTGCATCCACGCTTCATCGGGCGCCACGATGCGCTCCAGCATGAGTTCGACGCGCCCGCCAGTGGACTTGTGCCCGAACAGCCGGGAATTGACAACCTTGGTGTCGTTGAACACGAGCACATCGCCCGCGTTCAGCAGGTCAGGCAGTGCGCCGAATCCGAGATCATCGAGCGTGCTTCCGTCGACGTGCAGCAGGCGGCTCGCCGACCTCGCCGGCGCAGGACGGAGCGCGATGAGCTCCGCAGGCAAGTCGAAATCGAAGTCGGACAGGTGGTAGATATGATCGGACATCGCGGACATCGACGAGGAGTTGCGCGGATGCCGTGTTTGAAGCGGCATGGCTTTTGGCCGATAATGCCGACTTCGTCGCGCGTCGGCAACGCAGTGGGTCAATACCCCACGCGTTGCAGCTCGAACCCGCGGCCGGGATGGCGGAATTGGTAGACGCGCTGGACTCAAAATCCAGTTCTGGCAACAGAGTGGGGGTTCGATTCCCCCTCCCGGCACCAAGCAACAGAATGACGGCCCCGATCAGGGGCCGTTTTCATTCGATCTTCATAGTGCGTGTGCGTATCCCGCGCGCTCAGCCGATCCCTGCGCGCACGCGATCGCGGGTGAATGGCACGGTCGTGAGACGACTGCCGATGGCATCGAACACGGCGTTGGCCAGTGCAGCGGGCACAGGCGTAGCCGACGCCTCGCCGGCGCCAAGCGGCGGCTCCGACGGCCGGTTCACGATATCGATCAATATCTCTGGCGCATCGGGGAACGTCAGGATCGGATAGGTTGCCCAGTCGATGCTCGTCACGCGCTCGCGGTCGAACGCGACTTCCTCGAACAGTGTCCGCGACAGCGTTTGCAGGATGTTGCCCTCGATTTGCGCCTTCACTGCATCTGGATTGACGACGAGTCCGCAGTCGTGTGCGCACGCGACGCGTCGCACGCGGATCGCGCCTGACATTTTGTCGACATCGACATCCATCGCCATGGCGACGTAAGTCTCGTTGTGCTTGTAGTGCATGTACGCGAATCCGCGCCCGGCGCCGGTCGCACCTGGTGCGGGGGACGGCCGTGGCTGCCATCCGATCAACGCCGCAGTGCGGCGGATGACCTCGATACCGCGCGGATCGGACAGTCCCTGCAGTCGGAACTCTACCGAATCGCGTCGCGCTGCTGCAGCGAGCATGTCGGTGAAACTTTCGACGGCAAAGCAGTTCGCGACCTTGCCCGGCGCGCGTATGTTCGATGGCCGCAGTGGCGACCCTTTCAACCAATGGACGACGACTTCCTGATTCGGCACCGCGTACGGTGGATCGCCGTTCTGGCTGATAAGGCCCGTCGTGATCCCCGGCGTCTGCGCAATGCCGGCAGCCTCGAGCGCGAGGAGCGGCATGTTCGGCAGGCTCGCGGTCGCCTTCGGGATCCACATCTCGGTGCGCCACGCAGCGATCTTGCCGTCGTCGCTGACCGCGCCTTCGAGCGCAAGGAGTTGCGGTGGCCCTTTCGGGTCCCAGCCGAGCTCGTCCGCGCGCGACCACTGGACGCGCACCGGGTGCCCGACCGCCTTCGACATCAGTGTTGCGTCGGTCGCCGCATCGTCGTGGCCGTTCATCCCGTAGCAGCCGGAGCCGTCGAGATAGACGACGCGCACGGCTTCCTTTGGCAATCCGATCGCGCGTGCGATCGTCTCGCGGAAGCGGTGCGTGGCCTGCGACGCCGACCAGATCGTCGCCTTGCCGTCACGGACGTCGGCGATTGCGCAAGACGGACCCATCGAAGCGTGCGACTGCACGGGCCAGTAGAACTCGGCGTTGACTTTCTTCGCGCCGGCAAGTGCCTGCCGCACGTCACCCTTCGACACCAGAGACTCGTCAGCCTCGAACGGTCCGGCACGCATCCACTCTCGTACTGCGGCAGACCCCAGCAGCGGCGCCGACTCCGACCAGCGCGCCTTCAGCATTCGCGCGGCTGATACCGCGTCCCATTCGTTCGTGGCGACGACGCCGAGGAAATCGTTGATGCGCACGACTCGGGCGCCGGCGATAGCCTTGATCGAGGCCTCGTCGACGGTGACGAGCTTCGCGCCCACCGCCGGCGGACGGATGACGCGGCCGTGCAGCATGCCGGCAACCTTGAAATCCTGCATGAAAACGTGCCGGCCGGTGACTTTGCCTGGTATGTCGGGCCGCGCGAGCGACTTGCCGACGACGGTGTATGACGCGGGATCGCGCAGCTTTGCCTTGGCGTCGACCTTGATTCCGAACCGCTTGTCGCCGACCAGGTCGCCGAAGGTGATCCCGGCGCCGCCGGCCTTCGGCCGCACCTCACCGCCGACCGCGTCGAGTTCCGCTGCCGGCTTGCCTGTTCGTGTCGCGGCAAGCCCGATCAGTGCTTCACGCGCAGTGGCCGCGGCCTGCCGGATCTGGACGCCGCCGCGCATGATGCCGCTGCTGCCTGCCGTCGGGCCCTGGTCGGGCGTCAGCGCAGTGTCGCCCTCGACCATCGTGATGCGCTGCACGCCAATGCCGAGCTCCTCCGCAGCCATTTGCGGGATCGCGATTCGCAGGCCCTGGCCGAGATCGACCTTGCCCGAGTAGATCATCACCGAGCCGTCGGCGTTGACGGCGATGAAGCCATCGACCTCTCCCGTGTCGAGCGTCTTGCCGAGTGCGACGTCGGCACGCGCGGCCTGCTGTGCGTATGCCGGCGCGGGGAGCGTGAAGCCGACGACCAGCGCACCGCCCGCCTGCAGGAATTCGCGCCGGGACAGTGACATGGTATTGGTCATGTCGTCTCCTTCCGGGAGGCGCGCACCATCGCTTGCAGGATCCGCTGGTGCGTGCCGCACCGACACAAGTTGCCCGCGAGCGCCTGCTGCGCATCCTCGCGCGTGAGTTTGGGCTTGCGCGCGAGCGCTGCCGCACCGGTCATCACCATCCCGCTGACGCAATAGCCGCATTGCGCTGCCTGCTCGGTGATGAACGCCGTCTGCAGCGGATGCGGCTTCTCCGGCGTGCCGAGGCCCTCGATCGTCGTCACCTTTTTCCCCACCGCTTTGGAGACCGGCAACACACAGGAGCGGACCGCATCGCCGTCGATGATCACCGTGCACGCTCCGCATTGGCCGAGGCCGCACCCGAACTTGGCGCCGGTCAGCGACAGGGTGTTGCGCAGCACATAGAGCAACGGCTCGTTGGGGTCGCGGACATTGACGGTCCGCTTGACACCGTTGACGTGCAGCGTGAGCTTGGGCATGGCATCTCCGGATCCGACGGCAGTCGGCGGAAAATCATCGCACCAGCCCAATATCTTGTCCAGCCAAAGGGCTATGCAGCAACGAAATCGCCACGCCGACCGTTTTGCAAGACAATAGCCTCTTATGGGGCTGCGACCAGCGCGGTTCTTTCCCTGGTGCTACCTGACACTACGGCGTGCGTGAAGCGCCGGGTCAGTTCGAGGAGACCACGATGAACGAAGGCGTGGACGCAAACCGCTTACCGCAATTGGACAAGGTTCTCATGCTCGTGCGCGAGAAGGTTCCGGCCGGCCAGCGCGCGACGCTCGAAAGTTTCGTTGCGCGCTATTACAGCCAACTCGATCCGGAGGATCTGGCCGATCGCGCCGCCGCCGATCTCTACGGCGCCGCGCTGTCGCACTGGAATTTCGCGCGCAAGCGCGAGACCGGCCATGCCCGCGTGCGCGTGTTCAATCCGACGGTGGAGGAGCACGGCTGGCAGTCGACGCACACTGTGGTCGAGATCGTCAACGACGACATGCCGTTTCTGGTCGATTCGGTGACGATGGAAGTCAATCGGCACGGCTTGACGCTGCATCTCATCCTGCATCCGATCCTGGCGGTCGAGCGCGGTGCCGACGGCACGCTTGCCGGCCTGGCCGCGAACGAGGCCAAGGGCGCCAAGCGCGAATCGCTCATCCACGTCGAGGTCGACCGCATGGCCGGTGCCGCGGCGATGGCTGAATTGGCGGCGGATATCGAGCGCGTGCTCGACGATGTGCGTGCGGCGGTCGAGGATTGGCAGAAGATGCGCACGCAGGTGGCGACGATTCTCGGCGAGATAGCCGGGAGAGCGCCGCCGTTACCGGCGGATGAGCTGTCCGAAGGCAAGGCATTTCTGACCTGGCTCGCCGAAAACAACTTCACGTTCCTGGGTTATCGGCGCCACGACCTGATGAAGGTCGATGGTGAGGACGCACTGAAGGTCGTTTCCGGATCGAGCCTGGGTATCCTGCGAGCCACCGAGGGCAAGGAAGTCGCCGCGAGCTTCGCCGCATTGCCGCCAGAGGTCAAAGCGTATGCGCGCCGCCCGGAGCTGCTGGTCGTCACCAAGTCAACGTCGCGTTCTACCGTGCACCGGCCTGGCTATCTCGACTACATCGCGGTCAAGCGCTTCGACGACAAAGGCCAGGTTTGCGGAGAGCATCGCTTTCTCGGTTTGTTCACGTCCGTTGCGTATAGCGCCAATCCCTCCGAAATTCCGCTGTTGCGACGCAAGACCGCGAACATCATGGCGCGCGCCGGCGTCACGCCTGGCAGCCATACCGCGAGAGTGCTGGCCAACATCCTGACCAACTTCCCGCGCGACGAGTTGTTCCAGACGCCTGAAGATGAACTTTTGGGCACGGTCATGGGAATCGTGCGCCTGGCCGAGCGGCAGCGTTTCCGGTTGTTCGTGCGGCGCGACGCGTTCGAACGCTTCATCGTCTGTCTCATTTACGTGCCGCGCGAGAGCTACACCACCGATCTTCGGCAGAAGTGGCAGGCCATTCTGCTGAAGGCATTCGACGGCTCCAGCACGGATTTCAACACCCAACTCTCGGAATCGGCGCTGGCACGCGTCATGATCACCGTGCGTACGACGCCCGGGAAGATCCCCGTGTTCGCTGTCAGCGAGCTGGAGGCACGACTCGCCGCAGTGTCACGTCGTTGGGAAGACGACTTGAAGGAGGCGCTGATCGCAGCTTCCGGCGAAGCGCGTGGCAACGAATTGTTCAAGCAGTTCGGGCGGGCATTCCCGGCCGGATACCGGGAGGATTACTCCGCCCGGTCAGCGGTGCCGGACATCGCATCGATGGCACCGCTGACCGCGGAGCAGCCGCTGGCGATGTCGTTGTATCGACCGCTCGAGGCGGCGCCGGGCGTGCTTCGCTTCAAGCTCTACCATCGCGGTGCCTCGGTCGCGTTGTCCGACAGCCTGCCAATGCTCGAGCACATGGGCCTCAAGGTCCTCGACGAGCGCCCACACCGCGTCACGCCGGATGGCATCGCGCCGATCTGGATGCACGATCTGGGCATGCAGGCGCCGGCGAGCGATACCGACGTCGAGATCGACACGCTGCACGAGGTGTTCGAGTCTGCGTTTGGACAGATATTCCGCGGCGAGGTCGAGAACGACGAGTTCAATCGGCTCGTCGTCGCGGCGCGCTTGCCAGCGCAGGAGATCGTGATCCTGCGCGCGTGTGCAAAGTACATGCGCCAGATCGGCTTCCCGTTGTCGCAGTCGTTCATCCAGGCGACGCTTGCCGCCCACGCGGGCATCGCCCGGCAACTGGTCGAACTGTTCAAGGTGCGGTTCGATCCTGACGGCGGTGCCGGCGCCGGTGCCCGCGCGGCCGAGCAGGTGCGCGCGATTGAAGTTGCGCTCGATGCGGTGGAGAACTTGTCCGAGGATCGCGTGCTCCGTCAGTATCTGGCGCTGATTCAGGCCATGACGCGGACGAATTTCTGGCGTCGCGATGCAGAGGGCCGTCCGCGAACCTTCGTGTCGTTCAAGTTCGATCCGTCGAAGGTGCCGGGGTTGCCCGAGCCCAAGCCAATGTTCGAGATCTTCGTCTACTCGACGCGTTTCGAGGGCGTGCACCTGCGTGGCGGCAAGGTGGCGCGTGGTGGATTGCGCTGGTCTGACCGGCCAGAGGATTTCCGCACTGAGGTCCTGGGTCTGGTCAAGGCGCAGATGGTGAAAAATACCGTGATCGTTCCGGTCGGTTCCAAGGGCGGTTTCGTGCTCAAGCGCGCGCCTGCGGCGTCGGATCGCGAAGCCTTCATGAAGGAAGGGGTCGCCTGCTACAAGGATTATCTGCGCGGCTTGCTGGATCTCACCGACAACCGCGTTGGCGACGACATCGTGCCGCCGCCACAGGTCAAACGGCACGACCCGGATGATCCGTATCTGGTCGTCGCGGCGGACAAAGGCACCGCGACGTTCTCCGACTACGCCAATTCAGTCAGCGTCGAATATGGTTTCTGGCTCGACGACGCGTTCGCCTCGGGCGGGTCGGCGGGCTACGACCACAAGGTGATGGGCATCACGGCGCGCGGTGCGTGGGAGTCGGTCAAGCGCCACTTCCGCGAAATGGGTGTCGATACGCAGACGACGGACTTCAGTGTGGCGGGCGTTGGCGACATGTCCGGCGACGTTTTCGGCAACGGCATGCTGCTGTCGCGCCATATCAAACTGGTGGCCGCGTTCGATCATCGGCACATCTTCCTGGACCCTGGCGCGGATCCCTCCACGAGCTTTGCCGAGCGCGAACGCATGTTCAAACTGCCGCGTTCGTCATGGGCCGACTACGACACCAAGCTGATTTCGGCAGGCGGTGGCATTTACCCGCGCAGCGCGAAGTCGATCGCGATCACGCCGCCAGTCAAACAGGTGCTGGGCATCACGGTCGATGCGCTGACGCCCACCGAGTTGGTGAACGCCATACTCAAGGCGCCGGTGGATCTGATGTACAACGGCGGCATCGGCACCTATGTAAAGGCGACGAACGAGTCGCACGCGCAGGTCGGCGATCGGGCCAACGATGTGCTGCGCGTCAATGGCCGCGAACTGCGTTGCAAGGTGTTCGCCGAGGGCGGCAATCTCGGCTGCACGCAGCTCGGCCGCATCGAATATGCGCTGGCGGGTGGGCGGATCAATACGGACGCGATCGACAACTCGGCGGGTGTGGACACGTCCGATCACGAAGTCAACATCAAGATCCTGCTTGGGCTGCCGATCGCCGAAGGTGAACTGACGGTGAAGCAGCGCAACGCACTGCTGGCAGAAATGACCGACGACGTGGCCGCGCTGGTACTGCGCGACAACACGTTTCAGACGCAATCGCTATCGGTCAGCGGACGCATCGCGCCACAGCTGCTCGATGCGAACCAGCGTTTCATCCATTTTCTCGAGAAGGGCGGGCGGCTGAATCGGGCAATCGAATTCCTGCCGTCGGACGAAACGTTTGGCGATCGGCGGGCAGCGGGCGTCGGCCTCACCAGCCCCGAGCAGGCGGTACTTCTCGCCTATAGCAAAATCTGGCTCTACGACGAGCTGCTCGCATCGTCGCTGCCCGACGATCCGTGGGTCGCGACCGCGCTGGCGCGCTATTTTCCGCAGGCTTTGCGCGAGCGCTACGCGACGTACATGCAGCGCCATCCGCTCAAGCGCGAGATCATTGCGACGCACGTCACCAACAGCATGATCAACCGCGTGGGCGGCACGTTCGTGCATCGTCTGCTCGAATCGACCGGCGCGAAGCCGGCGGAGATCGTGCGTGCCTACCTGCTCAATCGCGAGGTGTTCGGCTTCGTCGAGCTGTGGATGGCGATCGAAGCGCTCGACAACAAGGTGGACGATGCCGTGCAATCGGCGATGCTGATCGAAACCAACCGCTTGATCGCGCGCGGCACAACCTGGTTCCTGCGTTCCCGCCGGTTGACCGAGGACATGGCGGCCACCATTGCCCATTTCACGTCCAGGATCGCCGCACTGGCGAAACTCCTGACGCAGATGCAGGACGACGGCGAACGTGCGCGAATCGGCGCCGCTGCTGCCAAATACGTCGATCAGGGCGTGTCGCAGGAGCTGGCAACCCGCGTCGTCAGCTACGACACGCTGTATGCAGCGCTGGACATCATCGAAGTATCCGACGCGGCAAAGCGCACACCGGAGACCGTGGCCGAGCTGTATTTCGAGCTCTCGAACAAACTTGGACTACCGTGGCTGCGCGGCAGGATGGCCGCGCTGCCTGCCGACGCGCATTGGCAGATGCTGGCCAAGGAAGCGATGCAGGACGATCTTTCAGGCTTGCAGCGGACGATCACCGCAGACGTCCTGGCCGGCAGCACCGCAAGTGTTGCGCGCTCAGGGCTCGTCGCGGCCTGGCAGGACCGCAATCGGCGCGGCATCGAGCGCGTCGCGCAGTTGATCACCGAGTTGCGCAGCGCGGGGTCCGTGGATGCCGCAATGCTGTCGGTTGCGCTACGCGAGTTGCGAGGGTTGGCCTGACCGGTACCTTTCCGAACCTGGCGCGGACCGTATGCTAGCGACCGACACGGTCACGTTTCTGTTTACTGACATCGAGGGCAGTACAGCGCTGTGGGAGCGTGATGGTACTCGGATGTCGCAAGCGCTGGCCGCGCACGACGTGCTCGCTCGACGCGCGGTCGAGTCGCACCGCGGCAGGGTGGTGAAAACGACCGGCGACGGTATTTATGCCGTATTCGACGATGCGCTCGACGCGCTCGCCGCGACGTTGCACATGCAACAGTTGCTCGCCGATCCCGCCGTGACCTGCGGCGTCCCGCTGCGCGTGCGTTGCGGACTGCACGCAGGGTGCGTTGAGCGCCGCGACAACGATTACTTTGGAAGCACCGTCAATCGTGCGGCGCGGATCATGAGCGCGGCCCACGGGGGGCAGGTGTTGCTTTCCCAGGCAGCGGTCGATTGCGTCCGCGAGACGCTTCCAACTGCGGTTTCGCTGCGCGATCTCGGCAAAGTCCGACTCAAGGACCTGGCGACGCCCGAACATGTCTACCAAGCGGTGCACGCGCAACTGCGACAGGATTTTCCGGCGTTGCGCTCGCTCGAGGCGACTCCGAACAACCTGCCGCAGCAGGCCACGAGCTTTGTTGGTCGTGACAAGGAATTGGCAGAGCTGAAGCGGCTGCTGGCCAAGACTCGCCTTCTGACGCTCACGGGTTCGGGTGGGTGCGGCAAGACGCGTCTCTGCCTGCAAGTTGCCGCCGACTCACTCGAACGGTTCCCTGACGGTGTCTGGGTCGTGGAACTCGCATCACTCTCGGACCCGATTCTCGTGCCACAGACGGTGGCGACGGTGCTGGGCCTGAAAGAAGAGCCGGGCAAGCCGATCGTCCAAACGCTTACCGAGCACCTTAAAGACAAGCGACTGTTGTTGTTGCTCGACAACTGCGAGCACCTGCTCGACGGGTGCGCCAAGCTTGCAGACACGCTCCTCAGTCAATTGCCGCAAGTGTGGATTCTCGCGAGCAGTCGGGAAGCGCTCGGCATTGGCGGCGAGCAGGCGTATCGCGTGCCGTCGCTTTCGCTGCCCGATCCGAAGCAAGCGCACACGCCATTGTCCGTCGCATCGTTCGAAGCGGTGCAGCTATTCCTTGATCGTGCCATGCGTTCCCGCCCTGATTTTCAGGTCACCCTCCAGAACGCTGCTGCGCTCGTTTCCATCTGCCATCGACTGGACGGGATCCCGCTGGCCATCGAGCTGGCGGCAGCGCGAGTGCGCTCCCTTTCAGTCGAAGAGATCAATCGGAAGCTGGACCAGCGCTTCCGACTACTCACCGGTGGCTCGCGCACCGCGCTGCCGCGCCAACAGACGCTGCGCTCGCTGATCGACTGGAGCTACGATCTGCTGAACGATTCGGAAAGGCTGCTCCTGCAGCGGGAATCAGTATTCGCCGGAGGGTGGACCCTGGAGGCGGCAGAGCACGTATGCGTCGGGGCCAGCGTGGAGGACGGGAAAGTCCTCGACATCATGACCTCGCTGGCCGACAAGAGCCTGGTTTTGGCAGAGGAAAGCAACGGACAAATGCGCTATCGCCTGCTCGAGACCGTTCGCCAGTACGCGCGCGAGAAACTGGCAGAAACTGCGGACAGCGAAACGCTCCGTAGCCGGCATAGCGAGTATTTCCTGGCGCTGGCGCAAAAGATGGACTCCAATCTGTCGGGGCCGGGGCAAGCAGAGTGGCTGGGGCGGCTGGAGGAGGAGCATGAGAATTTGCGGGCGGGATTCGACTGGAGCCTTGGGGAGGAGGAATCCAGCGTGCCCCTTCGGCTTTGCTCGGCACTACAACGCTTTTGGTGCGTGCGTGGACATCTCGCCGAAGGTCGGGAGTGGTGTGTGCGGGCACTGGGCAAGGCTGGAGCCGGGGCGCGAACCCTGGAGCGCGCCCGGGCGCTCAATGCAGCAGGCGTACTGGCGTTCTTTCAGGCCGACTATCCTGCCGCCCGCGCGAACCACGAAGAGGGTCTGGCGATCAAACGGCAATTGGGCGACCGCAGCGGCATGGCCTCCTCTTTGAACAACCTGGGGAACATAGCCAGTGCGCAGGGTGATTTTGCCGATGCACGGCCGTTATACGAGGAATGCCTCTCGATCCGTCGGGAATTGGGCGATCGAATTGGAATGGCAACGGCGCTGGGCAACCTGGGCATCGTGACCTACGAGCAAGGCGAATTTGCGTCCGCCCGCGCGCTGCAAGAGGAGAGCTTGGCGATCCAGCGAGAATTGGGGGACCGGAATGGCATCGCCCGAACCTTGCTCAATCTTGGCACCGCGGCCATCGAGGAGGGCGACTATGCGGCCGCGCGCGCGCTGAACCAGGAGAGCAACGCGATCATGCTGGAACTGGGCAATCTAGGGGGTGTCGGCCACGCGGTTTGCAACCTTGGAAGAATCGCCTGTGCACTGGACGACTACCCGGGTGCCGTCGCGTTTTACAAGGATGCGCTCGCGCACCAACGCGAACTCAGGGACAGGCAAACTGTAATCAATGCTCTCGAGGGATTGGCGACTGTGGCCGCCGCTCTGGGCGCTACCAGCCATGCCGCAATGCTGTGGGGCGCCGTGGAGCGGGGGAGAGCAGACATTGGATCGCCGTTGTCGAATCATGAACGACCACGCTACGTCGGGCGCGTGACCGCGGCCCGCGCAGCTGTGGCAGACGACGCGGCGTTTGATCGCGCATGGCAGGAAGGCCGCGCGCTGACGCTGGAGCAAGCGATGGAGCTCGCTTTGCAGCAGACGGTCGAGCGGCCATGATCAATCACTTTGCCTACTGACTCGCGGTGATGCCGCCATCCACGTAGAGGATCTGGCCAGTTACAAAATCCGACGCCGGTGACGCGAAAAACAACGCGGCACCGACGACGTCCTTGGGGTCGGCGATCCGCCCAAGCGGTATGCGCGCGAGGAGTTGCGTGCGGAATGCGTCATTTTCCATGACGTGCCGGATCATCTCGGTGTACACGAACGTCGGCGCGATGCCGTTGACGTTGATTCGATGCCGTGCCAGTTCCATCGCATGCTGCTTGATCAGCATCACCAGGGCGCCCTTGGAGCTGCAGTACGCGGAATAGCCACGATCGCGTAACCCAAGATGCGAACGCACGGAGAGCAGATGCATCTGCTTGCCGCCGCGGCCAGAGGCGATCTGATGGCGGGCAACCGCCTGGGCCAGGAACATCGCGGCCTTGAGATTGATCGCGACCACCTGATCAAAAGCCGTCTCGGTCACTTTCCCGATGGGCTCTTCGATCTGCGTTCCGACGCAGTTGATCAGAATGTCGATCGCTCCGAGAGCGCCGGACAGTCGCGTCGACCGCGCTCTCCAGTTCCGGCACGCTGGCAGCGTTCAAGGCAAGGCCGTGCGCCTTGTAGCCGGCCGCACGAATGCTGCGCGCGAGCGTTTCCGCCTTGCTCTTGCTGCGTCCCGCGAGGACCACTTCGGCGCCTCGTTGTGCCAGGCCCCAGGCGATGGCCTCGCCGATGCCGCCATAGCCTCCCGGTAGCAGCGCGACTTTGCCGGTGAGATCGAACAGCGACGCGAGTTCGCGATCGAAATCCACCACCGGGGTGATGCCCGTGGATTTCGTCACACGCTTGGCCGCGCCTCGGGTTACCTGCCGTTTGACTGAAGTCATGTTGGATTCAGCTTGCCGAGATAGCGGGCGGCGCGCGCGTCGGCGCAAAGCGTCGCGATGTTTGGCGCCGCACTGACCCTGCCGTCCGCGACAAACAGAAACCGTTCACAGATTTCCTGCAGGATGGCAACGTGGTACTGCGCGGTGGGGTGCAGGCAAAGAAACACCAGGCGTCCCTCGCCACGCAGTTTGCGGAAGAAGTTCAGCATGAAGCCGATGTAGCCGTCCTGCGTGTTGAATTGCGGCTCGTCGAAGAGGTGAATGCGCGGGTAGTCGCTGCGTGCGATGTCGAGCAGGAACGAAGGTGTGCCGTGAGTGACGTTTGCGCACCTGGTACGACTGATGGTAGTGGATTGCCAGCCGATCGCGCTGATCGTATCTGATCCGGTGAATGTCCTGGCCGGCGCAGACGACGCGGCCGGCGCTGGGGGCGCAACTGCCCGCAATCATCTCGAACAGGGTCGTCTTGCCCGCACCATTCGGACCAAGCACGCCGACAATCTCCGGCTTGGCGAAGCTCATGTCGGCCTCCAGCGAAAAGGTGGTGCGTCGGCGTGGCCAGCCGCGCTGATAGCGCTTGCTCAATTGGTCGAGCACCAGCAAGGGTGCGTCCGTCGCTGTGTTCGTGCTCATGTCATGCGCCCAGCAGCCGTTTGCGCAGGCTGGCATCGCCGCGCAGCTCTGCCGCGGGCCCTTCGTGCACAACGCAGCCGAGATCGAGCACGTAGACGCGGTCGGCGACCGACAACGCCAGCTCGGCATTCTGTTCGACGATCAGCACGGCGATCGATTCGCGCTTCAGACGCTCGATCGTCGCCATGACGTCACCGACGATCTTGGGCGCCAGCCCCTGGCTCGGTTCATCGAACAGCACCAGGCCCGGTGCGCCAAGCAACGCGCGGGCGATCGCGACCATCTGCATTTCGCCGCCGGACAGGTTTTCGGCCTCGCGGTCCATCAGATACTCCAGCGCCGAAAAAATCTCGAACATCTCCTTCAGCGTCCAGGTGCGAAAGGAGCTCTTCTTGTGCGCGATGGCGAGGTTGCGCGCCACCGTCAGCGTCGGGCACAGGCGGCGGTCGTCCGGCACCCAACCCACACCTGCGCGCGCGATCTCGTGCGTTGGACGATCGCTGATCCGGCCGCCATTGAAAATGATCTCGCCTGCCCGCGGGCGATTGAGGCCGAGGATACTGCGCAGCGTCGTCGTCTTGCCGGCGCCGTTGGGGCCCAGCAGCGCCACGGCCTCGCCTTTCTCCACGTTCAGTGACACGTCGAACAGCGCCTGCGATTCGCCGTAGTACGTATCGACGTGGGATAGCTCCAGCATCATTGCAGCTTGCCCAGGTTTGAACGCTTGACCCAGGGATTCTCGCGCAGCTCCGTCGGCGTACCCCGCGCAATGACCTGTCCCCAGTGAATGACGGCAATGCTGTCGGCGAGGCCGAACAGGAATTCCATGTCGTGCTCGATGGCGATGATCGTCAGCGTGCCCTTCAAGCTGCGAACGAGGTCGGCCAGCCGTGCCGTGGCCTCCCTGCCCAGACCCGACGTCGGCTCATCGAGGCACAGCACACCGGGCGCTGCGGCTAGTGCAATGCCGATTTCGAGCGCGCGCCGGTCGCCATACGACAGGTTCTTTGCCGGGATGTCAGCCTTGCTTCGAAGCCCGACTCGACCAAGTGTTTCGTAAGCCTTGTCGATGGCCGCGGCGTTGCCGCGTGTCGTACCAAGGAGCGCCAAACCGCGCGCGCGGATTTCCGGTACCGCGAGGGCGACGTTGTCGAGGGCGCTGAAATCGTTGAACAGGTTCATCATCTGGAACGATCTCGCCACGCCCTTGCGCGCGATCGTGCGCGGCGCCATGCCGGTGATGTCCTCGCCGTCGAGCAGCACGTGACCACGAGTGGGGCGGTAGCGTCCGGTCAGCACGTTGAAGCTCGTCGTCTTGCCCGCCCCATTCGGCCCCATGATGCCGGTGAATTCGCGATCCGGAAACGTCAGCGAAATATTCTCGAGCACGACGCGACTGCCGAAGCGCATGTGCAATCCGCGAGCTTCGAGCGATGCCATCGGTCAGCGCCTTGCCATGGATGCGGCAGCGGGAACGTGGCCGGCTTTTCGGGCATGACGTCGCGCCCGCGCCGACTGCCACATGCCGGCGATGCCTTCGGGCTTGACCACGATGATGATCATGAACATCAGTCCGTACCATAGTGACCAGGTTGACGTGAGCGCACCCAGCGCGTCACGGGCGACGAAAAAGACGACGGCGCCGATCAGCGGGCCCCAGAAGGAGACGAGCCCACCGCCAATGAGCGTCATCATGACGACAAAGCCGGACGAATGCAGGCTCATGACGTCGGGGAAGGCGCCGAGCTGCGCGAGCGCGAACAGCGCGCCCGCAAGGCCTGAAAGGCTGGCGGAGATGACGAACACCAGCCACTTGTAGAGCCAGACGTTGTAGCCGACGTACGCGACCCGGGTCTCGTTCTGGCGGATCGCCTGAATCACGCGGCCAAACGGCGAATGCACGATACGCCAGAGCAGCAGCGTGACGACGATGCACAGCACCAGCACCAAGTAGTACAGCGCGACGTTGTCGGTCAGCGGGATCGAAACGAAGCCCAGTTCGGCCGGTGTCCGCTTCAGGTTGAGCAGTCCATCCTCGCCGCCGGTTACGCTATGCCATTTGACCGCGACAAACCAGAAGATCTGGCAGAACGCGATGGTCATGAGCGCATAGTAAATGCCGCGCCGGTGCGAGATGAACGCGGCGACGATGCCACCGGCGAGCGCGGCGACGACCATCGCCCCGGCGAGGTCGAGCCAGAGGTTCATGCCGACATGCTTCTGAATGAGGCCAAACGCGTAGGCGCCGATCCCGAAGTACGCACCATGGCCGAAGGAGGGAAGTCCCGTATACCCGAGCAGGAGGTTGTAGGACAGCGCGTACAAACCCCACACGAGGATCTCGATACCAAGATACTGATAGAGTCCGATGCGCGCGATCCAGTAGGGCAGTGTGGCCAGCGCAACGAGCAGCAGCACAAGCGCGAGGCGTTGCGGGTTGACCATCACGCTTCCAGGACGCTTTTCTTGCCGAACAGCCCGCGCGCACGGAAGGTCACGACCGCAACGAGCAGCAGGTACATCGAGAGCAACGACCACTCGGACGCATAGGCGCCGGTCAGGCCGACGGTGAGTCCGACGAGAAGGCTCGCGAGTACCGCGCCCCAGAAGCTTCCAACGCCGCCGAGAACGATGATGAGAAACGCGGGCACTACCGCATCGACGCCGACGTGCGGGCGAATGCCCCAGAACGGCGCCATGACGATGCCGGCGATCGCCGCGAGTGCCGCGCCCAAGGCGAACACGAACAGGCGCAAGCGCGAAAGATTGATGCCTAGCGCTCTGACGATTTCGCTGTCGTGCGCGCCGGCCTTGATGATCGCGCCATACGGCGTCCGCTCGATGAACACCCAGAGCAGGCCGATCATGGCGATGGCAAAGGCCGCCGCGAAGAAGCGGTACTTGGCGTAGATCATGCCCCCCACGATCGTCGCTCCGGAAATCGCCTGCGGCAGCGGCAAGACGTAGTCGCGCGTGCTCCATATCACCCGGATCAGCTCTTCGATCACCAGCGCAGCGCCGAAGGTGAACAGCAATCCGTACAGCGCATCCTTGCCGTAGGTGCGCCTCAATCCAAGCTCGATGAGCATGCCGAATATGCCGACCAGCAGTGGCGCAATGATCAGCGCCAGCGCATAGCGCAATCCCATGGGCAAGCCGGTGTACCAGGCGAAGTTGTCGCCCGAAACGCCGAACTTCGGTGCCAACAGCGTCAATGCCAGATAGGCGCCAAGCGCGAACAGCGACCCGTGGGCAAGATTGATGACTTCCATCACGCCCAGGATCAGCATGAAGCCGAGCGCAATCAGGGCGAACAGCAGGCCGAGACTGATGCCGTTGACCAGATGGGGCAGAAGGTTGGCGAGAAACGTCATCGTCTACGGCTCGGCGGACAACAAAAACCCGGCCATGGTCGATCTGGCCGGGCCTGCCGCAAGATCAGCGGCGATCACAGCTCGTACGTTGGCGTCGTATCGTAAGCTTCCAGTTTGCAGGCCATGTCGTCGTCGCGCGAATCGAGCGCGTCTTCCGGTTTGGTCCAGGTCATGATCTCGAACAAATCGGTCTTGTCGACGGGCTTGACGTTGCGGCGCGCCATGTAGATCGTCTGTTGCAGATGATGCGTGTTCGGATTCATGTACGCATCGTAGTTCTGCATGCGGTCAACGGCCGGGATCTTGAGCTGTTCGAGTTGCTTGATGACCGCAATATTGTTGGTCGATCCCGCACGTTCGATCGCCCGCAGCAGCTCGCGGGTGCACATGTAGCCGTTGTAGGACACGTTGCCCGGGATGGGTATCGGCGAGTCCTTCCAGCGGGTCTGGTAGCGGCGCACGAAGTCGTCGACGCCCGGCAACTTGAGCTTGTGATACCAGTTGGTGCCGAAGACACCGAACAGGCTGTCGGCGCCCTGGCCCCAGACGTCGGGCCAGTCCTGCTGGTTGTTGATCCATGCCGGCTTGTTGTCCAGCTTCAACTGCGCGACTTGCGTACGCAGCGCCTTGATATCGTCGCCGCCGATGGCCGCGGCCACGACGTCCGGCTTGGCTTGCTGGATCTTGAGCAGGTACGCGGTGAAATCGCGTGTGTTCTGGGGCACCATCAATTCTTCGACGACCTTGCCGCCATTGGCTTCGACTTCTGCGCGTGTGGCCTTCGACGTGTTGTGCCCCCACACGTAGTCGTTGGTCAGGAGCAGCCAGTTCTTGCCGACGCCGGTGATCGCATTCTTGACCGTGGCCTTGGAAAAATTGGTGCCGTTGCCATCCCAAACGAACTTGGTGCGATGGCAATCCTTGCCCGCCTCGGTCGGCGAGCTGGAATTGCTGTTGAAATAGATGCAACCGTATTTCTGCGCGACCTGCGATATCGCGTTCGCCACGCCGGAGTGCAGTGCGCCGACCAGGAAGCCGCATTCCTCGCGCGTGATAAAGCGTTCAGCAACGCGGGAGCCGGTGGCCGGCGTGGTCTCGGTGTCCTGCGTGATCCAGATGATCTGGCGGCCGAGCACGCCACCCTTGGCGTTGAATTCCTCGATCGCGAGGATCATCCCGCGCATGTCGTCCTGGCCACTGTCGCCATATTGGCCGCTGGCATCGCACGTGAGACCGAGCTTGATCGGTTTTTTGCCTTGCGCGTAACTGATGTACTTGAACGGCCCGAAAAAGGCGAGCCCGGTGCCGATGGCTGCGGTCTTGAGCGCGCGACGGCGGGAGAATGAACTGCTCATGGCGTTCCTCCTTGAGTGAACATACGGGAACGCCACCCTCATGGGCAGTCTCCAACTGTTCCCGAGCAAATAATTCGAGTCATCCCAGCCTCGCGTCCCGCGAAGGCTCCACCCGGCTGGTTCTTGCAATCCCAGCGCGTCACGACGATAATGAACAAACGTTTACGCGCTGGTCGTTCAGAGAATAGATGTTCAAATCTGCAGTGTCAAGCACGGCGCGCAGGCGGGCGCCCGAGGCCAAGTTGCGTGGTCTGTCCGGCCGGCGGAACGCCGGAAAGCCGGCCCACGCGGCGCCCGAATCGTACGCGGGACTGAGCGACCTCATTGCGGGACGGTACGAGTCTTTGCAAGGCCAGATGCGGGACATCGCCAAGATCGCCATCGAGCGACCTACCGATGTTGCGTTGCTCACGGTCGCCGCGGTGGCGAAGGTCGCCAACGTCCAGCCGTCGAGCGTCGTACGATTTGCCCAGGCGTTCGGTTATCCGGGATTTGTCGAAATGCAGGCGGTATTCCGTTCGCGCCTCATCGAGCAATCCTCGAACTACGGCGATCGCATCGAGGCGCTGCGCGCAGAGCGCGCGGCGCGACATCTTGCCGGCCCTGCGGCAAACCTGATCGAGTTCGTCGACAACGGCGTTGCGGCACTTCACCAATTGCGCGACACGATTTTACCCAGGGACCTCGTGCGGGCGGCGGATCTGCTCAATGGCGCCAAAGTGATTTACATCCTCGCCCAGGGACGATCGTTTCCTGTGGCCTGCTATATCGCCTATGCCCTGAATCGATTCGGCTTGCCCACCCAGCTGCTCGACGGACTCGGCGGCATGAGCGCACAACGCTTGCGGCTGGCTCGACACGGTGACGCGCTGCTCGCCATCAGCTTCAAGGACTATGCGCCCGAAGTGGTCGAACTCGTCGCCGCAACCGCGAAGCGGGGCGTTCCGGTGATCGTGATTACCGATGGCGCATTGAGCCCGCTGGCCAAGAGTGCCAAGGTGAGGCTGGATGTCGAGGCGGGCGAGGCGCAGCCGTTTCGCTCGCTGGTGGCGCCAATGTGCCTTGCGCAAACGCTGGTCGTCACCATGGGCGACCGCCGCTCCACCTGAACGCGTGCCGCTGTCGTACGGTGTTGGTCAATACCTTCCGGCGGGCGCGTTCGGACGGTCGGCCGGCAAGGTCCGGAAGATGCACTCGAAGGACTTGTTGTTCGGCGTCCCGGCGCCGAAGAAACCTTCCAGTGCCTGGCGATAGCTTTGCGGGCTCATGCGGTTGTAGTACAGCTTCGAGGTGGCGTCGATGAAGTATTCGTAGTCGTTGTTGCCGATAGCGTCCGACAGGACCATCTCGCCCAGATCCTGGCTGCCGATCTGCAGCGGTCTGCACGAGGTCGGCAGTTGCTTCACATAGGCATTGAAGCCGGTCGCCTGCGCACTGCGAAAGGAGTCGGGTGCACATCCGACGGCGAGGGTCGCGCACGCAAGCGCGAGCGTCGCTCGTCCCAGTGCCAGCAATGGCACGTGCAGTGGGTTGCCCGATCGAACGTAGTACATCTGCGGTTTCCTTTCAATGTTTCGGTATGGGTTGTGTGCGCTGCACGCGGACTTCATTCCTTGTGCCTGCTCTTCTTTTTCTTTTCGGGGGTGGTATCCAGGACGAGCGTTTCCGCACCGGCGCGTTCGCTATGCCGCTTTTCGAGATCGGCCATCAAACCGTCGTCACTCAAGTCGAGCGCGTCGGAATGCTCCCAGTCATGGCGGGCGACCTTGTCGAGGCGATGGACCACATGCTTGTCGTCGACCTCGATACCGAGTTCACGCCGGGCGTCGAAACTGCCGGGCGCGAGATTGATCGAGCCGATGATCGCCGCCTTTTCGTCGGCGAGCAGCATCTTGGCGTGCAGCTTCAGATGCTTGAGCTTGTGCACCTTGATGCCGACGTCGTGCATGATGCGCAACCCGCTGACGCCTTCGAGCAGCTTGTCTCGCTTGAGCGTGTGTGGCGGGCGCGCCATCACATGCACCTTGACGCCGCGCTCCCGCGCGCGCACCAGGCGCTCGAGGATGACCGGATCCTGGTAACGCTCGTTCTGCACGAATATCGTGTGCTTGGCCTGGTCGATGAAATGCGCGATCCGTTCGCGTCCGTTGTTGTTGCACCAGATGAGATGCGCGCCATCGCCTGGATCGAACGACTTGCGGGCCCAGTCGGCTTCGAAGCACTCGATGATTTCGCCGACTTCGGCGGGATCGTCGGTGACGACCGCGTAGTCGCGCGTCTCGGTCAGGTTCTCCGGATCCCAGTTCAGCGATTTCACGAATGCCGAAGCGTCGTCGACGACCATCGATTTCTCGTGTGTCAGATCGAAGGCGGGATTGCTGTCCTCGACTTCGACCTTGCCTTTGAGCAGCTCACCGCGCGAGGCCTCGTTCTCGACCTCGCCGCTGCGACGCGCCGGGTTGAGCATGACCCGAACCTTGACGCCGCGCTGGCGCGCCGCGATGACCGCGGCAATCAGCGAGGGGTCCGAAAAGACGAACATCTTGATGCGCAGCGATTTCTTCGCCGCCGCGATGGCATCGAGTATCGGGCGGGCGGAGTCGTCGGGGAGAACGATCAGGGAGCGAGACATGGTGGCAATGGGCCTCAGTGCGGGTTGGGATTCGCGGGTGGTGGCGAAGCAGCAGCAGGTGGCTGCTCGTACTGAATGCGATGAAGCTCGGCATACACGCCGCCCAGCGCAATCAGTTCATCGTGCGTCCCCTGCTCGGCGACGACGCCGTCCTTGAGCACGAGGATCTTGTTGGCGTCGCGGATCGTCGAAAGGCGGTGCGCAATGGTGATCGTTGTGCGACCTTTCATCAGCCGCTCCAGGCCCTCGATCACCAGCCGCTCGGACTCGGTGTCGAGCGCCGCGGTGGGTTCGTCGAGGATCAGGATGGGCGCATTGCGAATGATGGCGCGGGCGATCCCGATCCGCTGCCGCTGGCCACCCGAAAGCGTGAGCCCGCGTTCGCCGACGGCCGAGTCGTAACCATGCTTCATGTCGGCGATGAAGTCGTGAGCGTTGGCGAGCTTCGCTGCGGCGATGATTTCGGCTTCCGTTGCGCCGGGGCTTCCATAGGCGATATTTTCGCGAATCGTTCCGCGGAAGAGCACCGTGTCCTGCAGCACGAAGCCGATGTGGCGGCGGAGTGACGCCTTGGTATAGTCCCGCACGTCGACGCCATCGACGAGTACGCGGCCTGCGTTGACGTCGTAGAACCGCGGGATCAGGCCGACGACCGTCGATTTGCCACCACCGGTGGTGCCCACCACGCCAACCATCTGACCCGGCGCGATGGTGAAACTTACGTCGCGCAGGACCGGCGTCTTGGGGTCGTAGCCGAACGCGACATGTTCGAGCGTTATTTCTCCACGCGCAGACTTGAGTTCGCGCGCATTCTCGCGATCGTGAATGATGTCGTCGGTTTCGAGTATGCCCTGAATGCGCTCGAGGGCCACGGCTGCCGCGGCGATCGAGTTGGTCATCTTCGCCAGGTCCTGCACCGGCTTGAAGAACTTGCTCAGATACGCGAGAAACACCGTCAGCGCACCGACGGTCATTGCGTCGGAAACGATCAGTGACGCACCGCGCCACAGGACAAAGGCGGTGCAGAGCGAAACGACAATGGATACCACGGGTGAAAGCAGCGATTTGATCTTGCGTGCCTTGAGCGCCGCGTCGACAGTGGCCTGACTCACTTCGGCCAGCCGCGATGCCTCGAGATCCTGCCGGCCATAGGCCTTTACCACGCGTACCGATTCCAGGCCCTCCTGCACGACGGTGACAATGTCGGCCTGGTGCAACCGTACCTGGTGCTGCGCTTTTTTGACCGCCGTTTTGAAGCGCATCACGAAGAGCAGCAGAAACGGCGTGATGCCGACCGCGACCAGCGCGAAGTCCCAGTTGAGCCAGAACATGAGGCCGACGATGCCGACGATGGTCAGCAGGTCGACGAGAATGCCCAGCGTGGCCGACGAGGCAAAATTTTGCACCGTGCTCACATCGTTGGTGATCGTCGACAGCAGGACACCGGTCTGCTGGTGATCGTAATACCCCAGCGACATGCGCTGCAGGTGATCGTAGATCTTGATGCGAAGGTCACTGGCGACCCACTGGCCGACGCTCTCCGTGTAGTAGTTGTCGATGTAGGTCGCGATCGCGCCGATGACCGCGATCAGGATGACGCCGAGGGCGGCAACACCGGCCAGGCCCATCTTGCTTTTCCCAATCGGCAGGTCGTGAATCCAACGCAGCCACTCCGGGAGCGGGTGCGAGCCCAGCACGTTATCGATGACGATCTTCAGTGGCCAGGGACCGGCCATGCTCATCGCGGTCTCGAGCAGCATTGCGATGAACACGATCGCGAGCCAGCGGTGATACGGTCGAACGAGTTCCAGCACGAGTTTCCTCATCGTGCTGCGTCCAACCACCTTCGGGGTCATTACTGTTGCCGGCGCGTTTTTCTTGCTGTCGATTGCCGCTGATGAGGTGTCGTTTGCCACGTTTTGCCAACCTCGTTGTATGTACTGGCCTGAGATATTCGCTGCCAGTTTGCGCTCGCGGTGAAATTTTACCGCGGCAGTCTCGTCCTGCCTATGATCAAATGTGCAGGAACGCCAGCACGCCGATCGTGATGGCGCCTACGGCAACGCCGTACGCGGTGTATTGCAATCCCTTGTTGCGCGTGAGTATGGTGATGGCCGCGAGCGCAATCGCGATCTGGATAAACGTGGTCGCCTGCGCCCAGCGATGGTGGACGTGCATCGACGCTTCGCTGGCGAGTTCGGCCGCCTTGGCTTCTTCCTCGAGTTTTTTGGCCCCGGGCATGAGCTCTTCCTTCTCTTTCTTGTAGCGATCGACTTCTTTCAGGTACTTGGCCTGTGTGTCGCCCGTAGTCAATGTGGCGCCGAGTTCCGCAATGTTCTGCTTGCTGCTCTTGGCCTGATAGAAGTTCCATTGGTCGGAGGCCTCGGCGCGCCTGATCGCGGCTTCGTTCTTGAACAGCAGCGCCGCGTTCTGCGTCGCGCCACCCATGTATCCGAACATCGCGCCGATCGTCGCGAAAATCGCAGTCATCACCGCGATGCGGCCGGCAAACGGGTCGCCGTGCTGCGCCTGGTGCTCGACCTCGTGGTCGTGCGGACCGTGAACGTGAAATCCTTCCGACATGAAGCGCTCCCTCGACTGTGAAATGTTTGCCCAGCCAACCCTGCGTCGTTCGCCGGTCAATGGCGATCGGCGATTCTCTCGAAAGCGGTAAACGCGAAATCGAAGCCATCCGGTCTGTCCGTTCGGCGGGATTCGCGCGACGTCTCGCGCCATGCACCGCGAGCGTAACCGGGAAAGTGAGCATCGCCCGGAAAATCCTTGTGAATCTCGGTCAGGTAGAGCCTGCTCGCAAGCGGCAGGGCCTCGCGGTACAGCGCTTCGCCGCCAATCACGAACACCGGCTCGGGCATTGTCGCGGCAGCGAGCGCGGCTTCGAGCGATGCGACGACGTCCGCGCCTGGGGCCTGGAAATTTCGCTGGCGTGTCACGACGATGTTCTGTCGATCGGGCAACGGCTTTCCTATGGATTCCCAGGTCCTGCGGCCCATGATGATCGAATGTCCGGTGGTCAACTCGCGAAAACGCCGCAAGTCGTCGGGAAGGCGCCATGGCAGCCGGTTGTCGACGCCAATGACACCGTTTCTTGCGACGGCGGCGATCAGCGCGAGACTCGGACGCTGGCGCGCATCCAGCATCGCCCTTGGCGTGGCGACTGGCGGTAGTGTATCGTTCACGCGGGACTCGCAGGCTGGGATTCGCACACTGAATGTGAATGTTAGCCAACTATTATAGCGGCCGCCCTGACCACACGTGTATTACCCGCGTTCATTCCTCAAATTCATCCTGCTCGGATTCCTGCTGGTCAGCCTGCCGTTGCTCTATGCACTGGTTGAGCTGATCGTCAGCCTCGACCGCCTCGGCACGCAGGGTCAGCAGGCGGTGCTGCAGGCGGCGCAGGCGGGTCGTGCCAGCCGGCAGCTCTACGAGCAGGCGACGACGCTCGAGCGGCTCGTGCGCCAGCATCTGATACTTGAAGATCAACAGCTCGTCGATGACTACGGGCGCCTGCGGCAGGATTTCCGCGCGACGGCGCAGCAATTGCAGCAGGTTCCTCTCGATCGCGCGCAGATCACGCAGCTCGACGCGCTCACCGATCGCGAGAGTCATCTGTACGCACTCCTCAAGTCGCCGCAGCGTCCACCCGACGGCAACAAGTCGCTGGCGGATGGATACGCGGGCCTTGCGGAGGGCGCGCAGGCGATGCTGACCGCGAGCAATCGCCTGACCGAGCGGGAAATCGAGCGTTTGCAGGAAACCGCTGCCGAGGGCCGCAAGACGTGGGGCTATCTCGCGTTGGCGGCGGGCGCGATCGCACTCGCGCTGGCCATCCTGTTCTCGGTGTTAATTGCGCGGCCGATCCGCCAGCTCGACCAGGCGATCAGGCAGATGGCCACTGCCGACTTCACGCACGCGATCGAGGTCGATGGTCCGCAGGACATGCGCTACCTGGGCCAGCGCCTCGAGTGGCTGCGCTCGCGCCTGCACGACCTCGAGCAGCAGCAGACGCGTTTTCTTCGCCATGTCTCTCATGAATTGAAAACGCCGCTGACGGCGGTTCGTGAAGGTGTCGAATTGTTGCGCGACCGCGTGGGTGGCGCGCTATCCGCGGAACAGCAGGAGATCGTGCGCATCGTGCGCGAAAACACGCTTTCGCTGCAGAAGCTGATCGAGGATCTGCTGACCTACCATCAGACCCGCAACATGGAGCCGCAAACGCTGGGTCCGGTGGCGTTGGGAGACATCGTCCGCGTCGTGTTGCGCGAACACAAGCTCGCGGCGCTTGCCCGCCTGGTAACGTTCGACGCCAAACTGCGGCCGGCAATCATCGTCGGTGACAGCTCCAAGATCCGCGCCATCGTCGACAATCTGTTCTCGAATGCGATCAAGTATTCGCCGCCCTCGGGCGTGGTCAGGCTCGATCTCTCGGTCCAAAAGCAGTTTGCCGTGCTCGATGTGATCGACCAGGGCCCGGGTATCGACCCGGCGGATCGTCCGCGCATCTTCGATTCTTTTTATCAGGGCAAGACCGCACCTGGCGGGCGTATCAAGGGGTCAGGGTTGGGCCTGGCCATTGCCCAGGAGTACGCGTTGGCGCATGGCGGTCGCGTGGAGCTGGTCGATCGCAAGGACGGCGAGCGGGGCGCGCACTTCCGATTGTGGATTCCAGTCGCAGTCATGGGTGGGCCCGAACGAAGCTCGGCTGCCAAGTCGCCGATCACGATCGCAGGTGAGCGGTGAGTTTTGGAGACCAGGACGTACGCAGTGCGGTGTTCGCGGTGCTGGTGCTGGTCGCCGGCTGCGCCACACCGGCGCCGCCACCGGCACCGCGCGTCGAACCGGCGCCGCCGCCAACCGTTGTGGCCGAGGTCAAGCCCGAGCCGGTACCCGTGGTCGTGGAACCGCCACCGCCCGTCGTGATCATCCAGCAGGCGCCAGCAGCGCCGCCGCCTCCGCCGGCTCTGCCGGCTCCAGTCAACGAGGAGGAGCAACAGGCGATCGCGCTGCTGGCCGACCTGCAGCGCTACGCGAACGAATCACCCGACGATCTCCGCCGTGAACTTGCCGCGGCGAATCAGGCCGTCAATCGTGCGCGCACAGACGCCAACAGAATCCGGCTGGCGGTACTCACTACCTTGCCGGCCGCGGGCCCCGCCGACGACGCCCGCGCGCTTGCGCTTCTCGAATCCGTATTCGGCAAGAGCGCGGGTACCTCGCCGGTGAAACAGCTTGCGGTGGTGCTCTATCTGCAGATCGCCGAGCGGACGCGGGGCGTCGCCGAAGAGAAGAAAAAGACTGCTGCGGCGCAAGAAAAGCTCGATCAGCTGCGGGCGGTCGAGCGCAGCCTCCTGCTCGAACGCAGCCGCAATGCCGGGGGCGCTGGCGGTGGTGGTGGTGGAGGGACAGGTCGATGAAAAACGAAACGACGCAATCTGCCGACGTGCTGCTCGTCGATGACGACCCGGATCTGTTGAAACTGATCACCTTGCGCCTGACGTCGGCGGGATATCGCGTGCGTACCGCGGACAGCGGCGAGACGGCGCTTGCGGCGTTGGCCGTGGCACGACCTGCGGCAGTGGTGACCGACCTGAAAATGCCGGGCATCGACGGTCTCGCATTGTTCGACGCGATTCATCGGCAGCACCCGACGCTTCCCGTGATCATATTGACTGCGCACGGCACCATTCCCGAAGCCGTGTCAGCGACGGAACGGGGTGTCTTCGGCTTCCTGACCAAGCCATTCGACAGCCAGGAACTGCTGCAAAAGGTGGCGTCCGCCGTGAGCATGTCCGGCGGCGAACCCGAACCGAACCGGCAATCGGCGGGAGACTGGCGCGTGGGTATCATCACGCGCAGCCCGCGCATGGAAGATCTGTTGCGGCAGGCACGACTCGTCGCCGATTCCGACGCGAGCGTATTGATCTTCGGCGAGTCCGGCACCGGCAAGGAGTTGCTCGCGCGGGCGATCCATCGTGCCAGTCGCCGCGCGGCCAAGGCTTTTATCGCGGTGAACTGCGGTGCCATTCCCGAGCCGCTGCTGGAGTCCGAACTGTTCGGACACGCGCGTGGCGCATTCAGCGGTGCGATCCAGGCGCACAAGGGTCTGTTTCAGGCCGCGGACGGCGGCACCATCTTCCTCGACGAGATCGGCGACATGCCGCTGGCGTTGCAGGTGAAGCTGCTGCGCGTTCTGCAAGAGGGCGAAGTACGCCCGGTCGGAGCGACGGCGTCGATTCCGGTCGATGTACGCGTGATATCGGCAACGCATCGTGATCTCGATGCGCAAAAGGCGGCGGGCGAATTCCGCGAGGATCTCTATTACCGCCTGAACGTGGTGTCGCTGAAATTGCCGTCACTCGCCGATCGACGCGAGGACATTCCTCTTCTGGCGACACATTTCCTGCGCAAGCTTGCGGAGCGTTACCGCAAGAGCTTGCCGACGCTCGCGCCGGACGCGATGGCGCTGCTGATCAGTGCGCCATGGCCCGGCAACGTCCGCCAATTGCTCAATCTGTTGGAACAGGCGGTCGCGCTGACTACGACCAGCATGATCCCGGCGACGCTGGTCCAAGGGGCGTTGCGTGAGGACGCCGGGGTGCTGGCGCCGTTCGAAGAAGCGCGGAAGCAGTTCGAACGCGACTACCTGGTGCGCCTGTTGAAGATCACGGGTGGCAACGTTACGCAGGCAGCGACGCTGGCCAAGCGTAATCGGACCGAATTCTACAAGTTGCTGCAACGGCACCGCCTCGAGCCGGCGATGTTCAAGGAAGGCAAGCTCTAGTCTTCCTTCCCGGCGGCATCGTTGTCGCTGATTGGCGACAAAAATTCCACAACCAAATCAGCATTGTAGTCGAAGCATGCCGATAGCTGTCGGGTCAACGCGACAGCTTGGGTGTGCGTTGGTGGGTAATTGCCAACCATGGGCGCACTTTTGCTGCAAGCGCAAAATTAAGCCGCTGATCTGCTTACCAAAAGAATTCCTGGCACATTCATTGCTTGGCGTAAGTTAGATAGCTGAGGCGCGACCAACGCTGACACGAACAATGAGATTGGATCATGGACACGTTTTCACCCGAGTTCACTGCGTACTGGCTTGCGGAGCCGATGGAGACGGCTGAGCACCAGGCGGATGGCGCCCCGAACGAAAGCACCCTCACGACGTCGCAACAGGTTGCGCTGGAAGAACTGGCTGAGCGCATATGTGCCGCGAGGCGCGTCGTGTAACGAATAGCGCAAATGCCCGCAGGCGGCCTTGGGCGACTTGCCCGATATGCCTGCCCCATGTGGAGCTGGGTAATGTTCCGCACACCGGAATCCCCCTTGCCCGCTAACCTCCTCCCAGCGGGCTTTTTTTTGCCCCATCGATCCTCGTCTCGCCTGCGACGGGGACGTCGATCACGCGCGGGGTGTGGCCGCTCGCGCGGAGAAATCGCTCGAGGTCCCGGTGCGGCAGGATCATTGTGGCGGTGTTCACCAACGGATGCGCTTGCACTGCGTCGGCCTCCCATAACGCGCGGTCGATGACGAATTCGACCGCCACCGCCCCGTCGTTCACCAGAGCCAGCAGGCTGACGGATCCAGGCTTGATGCCGAGGTACTTCTCCAGCCTTTCCGGGGATGCAAAGCCCACGCGACCGGCACCGAGCACCACAGCCAGCGCGTTGAGATCGACCGCGTGACTTGCAGCAACGGTGACCAGAAAGTGACGCAGGCCTTTTTTGTCGCGCAAGAACAGATTCTTGGTTTTGGCGCCGGGCAAAGGCGGCACGAGGCGCTCGGATTCTTCGACCGTCATCACCGCGGCGTGTTCGACGCGAGCGCCGGCGATACCGTGGTATTCGAGAAAAGCTTCGATGCTCATGGGCATGAATTGGATACGTGCTGCTGCGGCTATTCGCGTCGAATGAATAAGTACAGCGATACCCCAAGGGGTGAAAAATAGCGGCGAAAACAGGTTTTCGCCGCATGAGCGATAATACCTTCAAGCAACGCGAACACAACGCGCCGAGCAATCATGGATACTGTCCACAAGTCTCTGCCGCACTCACCCGCCGCGAAGCTCGATTCGGGCCACGGTGACGCCGAGTCTCTCGACCTGCTGCGCTCGGCAGTCCGCGACAATCTCATCCGCTACGGTGCCGAGTTCCATCCGGAGTTCATCGTCAGTGCGCGCGGCAGCTATCTCCACGACGAGAATGGCCGCGAGATCCTCGATTTCACGTCCGGGCAGATGTGCGCGACGCTGGGGCACAATCACCCGGCGATCGTCGCGGCCATCGAGCAGAGTTGCCGCGAAGTGCTGCACCTGTTCAGCGGCATGCTGTCGCCGGCGGTGGCGTCGCTGGCGCGCCGCATGGCCGCGCTGCTGCCGCGAAGCCTTTCGAAGCTCATCTTCCTGAACACCGGCGGCGAGAGCAACGAAACCGCGCTGCGCTTGGCCAAGAAATTCACCGGCGGTTTCGAAGTCGTCGGTCTCGACGGTTCGTGGCACGGCACTACCGCCGGCGCCAATGCAATGACCTACGCGAGCGGCAGGCGCGGCTACGGCCCGCTGGTCCCCGGTACGTTTGCGATCCCGGAGCCGAACAGCTACCGCTGCCCGGTGCGCCACTGCCGGGATCGTTGCGACATGACGTGCCTCGACATCGGCTTCAACATGTTCGACGCGCAGTCGGTCGGGGCCCCAGCTGCCGTTATCGTCGAGCCGATTCTGAGCGCCGGCGGCATCGTCGTGCCCCCGGAAGGGTATTTCGTGCGCCTGCGCAAACTGTGCGACGCGCGCGGGATGTTGCTGATCTTCGACGAGGCGCAGACCGCGTTCGGCCGCACCGGTCGAAATTTTGCGTTCGAAGGCCTGGGCGTGACGCCGGACATCCTGACCATGTCCAAAACGCTCGGCGGCGGATTGCCGCTGGCGGCCACGGCAACCAGCCCGGCCATCGAGGAGGAGTGCCATCGCAAGGGTTTCGCCAACTACACCTCGCACGTATCCGATCCGCTGCCGGCGACGGTGGGATTGGCGGTGCTCGATGTGCTGGAAAGCGAGCAACTGGCGGCAAACGCGCGCACGATGGGCGAACGCCTGCAACGCGGTCTGCTGGAACTCGGGAAGCGCTACGAGGTCATCGGTGACGTGCGTGGCCAGGGCCTGCTCATCGGCGTGGAACTCGTGAAGGACCGCGAAACGCGCGAGCCGTTTCACCCGATGGGTCTCAAAGTGACGCGGCGCTGCATGGAACTGGGATTGTCGATGAATATCCGCCAGGTCCCCACACGCGGGTCGGTGTGGCGAATCGCGCCGCCACTCACGGTCACCGCCGACGAAATCGACCGCGCGCTGGCTATCATCGACCAGGCGCTGGGCGATTGCGTCTCGATGCCGGCGGCGGTGTCCTGACGCCGTGGCGCGAATTCGCGGAACAAACAAGCTGAGGTAGCATCGACGTTGGTGCGGGGATAACCGTGCGCTTGGGGCGCCGGACAAGGGCGGCAGCCGGTACGGGCTGCCGAACATCGATTCAACATTGAAACAAGGACCAACACATGTTCAAGAAATTGCTTTCGATCGTGACTGCCAGCGTCCTGCTGGCCATGTTGTGCGCCTCCGGCGCAAGCGCGGAAGCGCTGCAGAACATCAAACAGAAGGGTGTATTGGTGGTGGGCACCAAGGCCGACTATCGCCCCTTCGGATATCTTGACCCCTCTGGCGCGATCGTCGGCTTCGAAGCCGATCTCGCCGCCGATGTCGCCAAGCGTCTCGGCGTCAAGCTGGAGTTGACGCCGGTGGTCGCGTCCAACCGCATCCAGTTTCTGCAGCAGGGGAAGATCGATCTGATGATCGCCACGATGAGCGACACGCCGGAACGGCGCAAGATCGTCGACATCATCGAGCCGTCATACTACGGGTCGGGCACCAACATCCTGTCGCTCAAGAGTCTGAAAATCACAAGCTGGGAACAGCTCCGCGGCAAGAAGATCTGCCTGATCCAGGGCGCCTTCTACAACAAGGAACTGCAGGAAAAGTACGGCGTTGAGGGTGTGGCATTCCCGGGCACTGCTGAAGCGTACGCCGCGCTCAAGAACGGCAACTGCGTCGGGTTCGCGTACGACGACACCGCAATCGTCGGCGAGATGCAGAAACCCGAGTGGAGCGATTACGAAATGCCGCTCGACTCGATCCTGTTCGTGCCCTGGGGCCTGGCTGTGAATCAGGGCGAGAAGGAGTTCGGCGCGTTCATGGCGAAGACCATCACCGACTGGCACAAGACTGGATTCATTGCCGAGCTCGAAAAGAAGTGGAAGATCAAGCCCACCAAGTACGCGCAGGAAATGCAAGCCAAATACAAGTAACGGCCGAAGCCGCGACGGCAGGTCCGAGCGGCGTCTGGCGCCTCGCCCGGCGGCCGTCGCAGCGAGCTGTTCAGCGCCGCCGATGCAGGTCATCTGGGACTGGTTCCGCTGGTTGCACGCCGCGACCGGCATCAACCTGACAATTTTCTACGATCAGTTCGACCGCCATCGTTTCGTGGGCGGGCTGCTGACGACGATCGAACTCTCCGCCGCCTGCATCGTGCTGAGCGTCCTGATCGGCGTGGCAGGCGCATGGCTGCAAGGCTCGCACCTGCGCATCACCCGCAAGATCGTGTACTGGTACATCCAGTTCTTTCGCAACACGCCGCCGCTCGTTCAGTTGTATTTCTTCTACTTCGGCATCGGCAGCCTGCTCAAGGGTGCTCCGGCTTCCGGGGGCGGCACGCCTCTGATCAGCAACGTCGCGTGGGCCATCATCTCGCTGTCGTTCTTTGCCGGCGCGTTCAACGTCGAGATCTTTCGATCGGGTGTCGAAGCGGTGCCCAAAACCACCGTCGAGGCGGCAGAATCGCTCGGCTTCAGCCGATGGCGAACCTACCTGCTGATCGTGTTGCCGCTTGCGTTTCGCATTTGTCTCCCCGCGCTCAACAACAATCTGGTCAACCTGGTAAAGACGACCACGCTGGCCTACGCCATCGCGGTGCCGGAAATGCTCTACGTGTCGAGCCAGATCTGGTCCGACGAGCTCAATGTTCCGGTCATGATGAACGTGCTGTTGATCTGTTACTTCGTGCTGGTGGGCGCGCTGGTCTACGTCATGCATCGATGGGAACGCGCCATCAGGGTGCCGGGGTTCGGCGCGTGACGCGATTGCGCTGGAGCGGCCCTCTATCGCCGGGCACCGACCTGCCGGTACTCCTGCCCGCCGCCTATTGTTGCGCGCAGCTTGCCGCCGCCGAGCGCGCGCGTGGTGTGCCAGCGCTTCGATTGCACGGGCGATATGGCGTTGCGCTGCTGGTGCTGTTTCTTGTCGGCTGTGGCGTGGCGCAGGCGCAGCTGGTCGCCAGCCAACCGTCGATCCTCGAGACGATCTGGAAGTGGACGCCGTTGCTGGCGCGAGGATTCCTGTTCAACATCCTGATCAGCTTCCTCGCCATGGCCCTCGGCACGATCGTCGGCATGTTCCTCGGCATTGCGCAGGTGTCGCTGGTGTCGCCGGTCCGCAAGGGTGCGTGGTTCACGACCCATTTCTTTCGCAACGCGCCGTGGCTGGTCCTGTTGTTTTACTGCATGCTCCTGCTGCCGTTCCAGTTCAAGGTGTTCGGCGTCACGATACCCTTGCCCGACTGGATCAAGGCGACCGTCGGACTGTCGCTGCCGGTCATGGCCAACGTGTCGGAAATCTTGCGCGGCGCGATGCAGTCGATTCCGACCGGACAGTGGGAATCCGCCGAGTCGCTCGCCTTCACGCGCCGGCAGACGTTCTGGATGATCATCCTTCCGCAATGCATCAAGCGCATGTTGCCGCCGTGGATGAACCTGTACGCGATCCTGACCATGGCCACCGTGCTGACCTCGATCGTCGGCGTCAACGAGATGATGACGCTGACGCGGCAGGCGCTCAGCGCGGAGAACCGGTCCGGTCTGCTGTTGCCTTTCTACAGCTATGTATTGCTGTGGTTCTTTCTGTACTGCTATCCGATCGCGCGCTGGACGGTGCGTCTGGAAGCGAAGTACGCCGTCAATGCCTGAACGGACCCCTATGCCGCAAACCGCCGTGCCGCCCATCGTCGCCATCCGCGACGTGCACAAATCCTTCGGTGACCTCGAGGTGCTCAAGGGGGTGTCGATGGATGTGCCGAAGGGCGCGGTGGTCTGCATCATCGGGCCGTCCGGTTCGGGCAAGTCGACACTGCTACGCTGCATCAATGGATTGACACCGATCAATCGGGGCAGCATTCGCGTGGGCGAATTCGACGTGCACAGCCTGAAGACCGCCAGCGATCGGATTGCGCTGCGCAAGGAAGTATCGATCGTCTTCCAGCAATTCAACCTGTTTCCGCACAAGACCGCGCTGGAGAACGTGATGATGGCGCCCATCCACGTACTGCACGAGCCGAAGGACGAAGTGCGCTTGCGCTCGATAGGACTGTTGAAGAAAGTCGGGCTGTCCGCCAAACAGGATACGTACCCGGGTGACCTTTCCGGTGGTCAGCAGCAACGCGTTGCGATTGCGCGATCGCTGGCGATGCGGCCCGAAGTCATGCTGTTCGACGAGGTCACGTCGGCGCTCGACCCGGAAACTGTCAACGAAGTGCTCAATACCATCCGCGAACTCGCAGCCGAGGGCATGACCTGCATCCTGGTGACCCACGAAATGCGCTTCGCGCGCGAGATCGCGGACACGGTGTATTTCACGGATGGCGGACTCATCGTCGAATCAGGACCGCCGGCGGACCTCTTCGACCGTCCGCAAAAGGATCGGACACGCGCGTTTCTTTCGCAGATTTTGTGACCGATGCGCTATTCGATTTTCTCGCTAGCCCGCAACGCGCTGACGTTTCATGAGCGCTGGCCGCTGGCGTGGCGCAGTCCGGCGCCGAAGCCGCGCTACGACGCGATCGTCATCGGTGGCGGCGGGCACGGCCTCGCGACGGCCTACTACCTGGCCAAGGAACACGGCTTGACCAACGTCGCCGTGCTCGAGAAGGGCTGGTTGGGCGGCGGCAACACCGGGCGCAATACGACCATTGTCCGCTCCAACTATCACCTCGACGCCAACGCGCATTTCTACGAGTTCTCGCTCGAGCTCTGGGAGCGGCTGTCGCAGGAGCTCAACTTCAACGTCATGTACAGCGCGCGCGGTGTGCTCAACCTCGTGCATTCGCCGGCCGACATCGACGCGGCGATGCGGCGCGGCAACGCGATGCGGCTCAACGGCATCGATGCCGAGTTTCTCTCGCGCGACCAGATCGCCGCGTGGATTCCCAATCTGGATTGCTCCGCGGATGCGCGCTTTCCCATCCACGGCGGGCTGTTGCAGCGCCGTGGTGGCACGGTGCGTCACGACGCGGTCGCATGGGGTTACGCGCGTGCGGCCGACGCGCTGGGCGTCGATATCATCCAGCAATGCGAAGTCACCGGCATTCGCGTCGACGGCGGCGCAGTGAGCGGCGTGGAAACTTCTCGAGGATTCATCGCCGCGCCGAAAGTCGGCATCGCGGTCGCCGGTCACTCCGGTCACGTGGCCGCGATGGCCGGCATCAGGCTGCCCATCGAATCCCATGTGCTGCAGGCAATAGTGTCCGAACCCGTCAAACCCGTGCTCGATACTGTCGTGACGTCCGGCGCCGTGCACTTTTACATCAGCCAGTCGGACAAGGGCGAACTGGTGATGGGAGGAGACCTCGACTTCTACAATTCCTATGCGCAGCGCGGCAATCTGCCGGCGGTCGAGCATGTCGTCTCTGCGTGCCTTGCGCTGTTCCCGAGCTTCGGTCGACTGCGGCTGATGCGCACGTGGGGCGGCATCATGGACATGACCATGGATGGCAGCCCGATCATCGGCAAACTTCCGGTCGAAGGTTTGTACATGTCGGGCGGCTGGTGCTACGGCGGGTTCAAGGCGACGCCGGCATCGGGTTGGCTGCACGCGCACACCATCGCGCACGATCAACCGCACGCGCTCAACGCCGCGTTCAACCTCGAGCGCTTTGCGCAGGGCACGACGATCGATGAAAAAGGCGCGGGGCCGTATGCGTGGGCACATTGATAGCGTTGCGCGGAGCGCCGCAATGATTGCCGGCGCGACACTGCCATGATGCTCATCCCATGTCCCTGGTGCGGGCCGCGCAACCAGGTCGAATTCACCTATGGCGGCGACGCCACGGTGCATCGTCCGGACGTCGACGCGCCGGAAGCGGTTTGGATCGAGTACGTCTATCTGCGTGACAATCCCTGCGGCCTTCATGCCGAACTGTGGCTGCACTCGGCGGGTTGCCGCAGCTGGTTCAAGCTGCGCCGCGACACGCGCACGCACGACATCCTCGGCAGCGCGCGTATCGACGAACCGTTGCCTGGAGTAAGCGGGTGACGCAACCGTTCCGCTTGCGCGACGGCGGCCTGATCGACCGCTCGCAATCCCTCGCGTTCACTTTTGACGGCGTGAACTACGCAGGATATGCGGGCGATACGCTGGCATCCGCGCTGCTCGCGAACGGCATTCACCTCACGGGTCGCAGCTTCAAGTATCACCGGCCGCGCGGCATTTTCAGCGCGGGATCGGAGGAGCCGAATGCCCTTGTCCAGCTCGGCCGGGGCGCGCGCACCGAGCCGAACGTCCGCGCGACCACGCAAGAGCTCTACGATGGTCTCGCTGCCGCCAGCCAGAATTGCTGGCCCTCTGTGCGCTTCGACATCGGGGCGATCAACGACGTTGCGTCCCGGCTGATTCCCGCGGGCTTCTATTACAAGACGTTCATGTGGCCACCCACGCCGCGTTGGTGGCTCCGCTACGAGGCACTGATTCGCCGTGCCGCGGGGATGGGGCGCGCGCCCATCGTACCTGACCCGGATCACTACGAACATCAGTACGCCCATTGCGATGTACTGGTCATCGGCGGCGGTGCGACAGGACTCGCAGCCTCGCGCGCCGCGGCGAACGCAGGCGCAAGGGTGATGCTGTGCGACGAGAGCCCGTGGTGGGGCGGCGGCATGCTCGATACCCGGGCCACGATCGACGGCACGCCCGCGCAGGCGTGGCTAGCGAAGATTGCTCGCGAGCTCGCTGCGCATCCTCAGGTGACCCTTCTGGGGCGCACGACCGCGCTCGGCTACTACGACGGCAACCTGGTGGGCGCCGTCGAACGAGTCGCGGATCACCTCGCCGTGCCACCCGCGCATACCCCGCGGCAACGCTGGTGGAAGATCCGGGCCGTGGCCGTCGTGCTCGCGAGCGGCGCGATCGAGCGCGGCATCGCATACGCCAACAACGACCTTCCGGGCACGCTGCTCGCGGGCGCCACACGGACGTACATCAGGCGCTTTGGTGTGCAGCCGGGTTCGCGCGCCGTCGTCTTCACGAATAACGACGGTGCGTATGCGGATGCCCTGGCGTTGCACGAAGCTGGCGTGCACATCGCGGCAATCGTCGATGCACGCGCAGCGTCCGACATCGGCGGAGCGGGTCAGGCGTCGGCCCGCGCCGCAGGACTGTCGCTGCTGGCGTCATCGGCGGTCGTCACTGCGCGTGGCCGGCTGCGCGTGACAGGAGTCGACGTCGCCCCGCTTGCGGGCGGTGCCGCCAAGCGCATGGATTGCGATCTCGTCGCCGTTTCGGGCGGGTGGAATCCTGCGGTACATCTGTATTCACAGGCGCGTGGCAAGCTTCGCTATGACGATGCCTTAGCGACTTTTCTTCCGCACAGCTCACCGCTGGCAATCGTCGCCGCCGGCGCCGCCAACGGCCGATTCGGCGTGTCTGCGGCGCTCGCGGACGGCCACGCCGCAGGTGTCGCCGCCGCGGCGCGCGCCGGATATTCTGCGTCGTTGTCGCCGGTGCCGCAAAGCGACGCCGCCGACATCGGCGCACCCAAGTCGTTATGGACCGTGCCGCCAAGCTACAAGCTGGCCAAGCGCTTCGTCGATCTGCAGAACGACGTCACCGTGAACGACATCGCGCTGGCAGCGCGCGAGGGGTACCAGGCGGTCGAGCATCTGAAGCGATACACAACGCTGGGCATGGGCACTGACCAGGGCAAGACCAGCAACATCATCGGGCTGGCGATCATGGCGGAGCAGCTTGGCGTGCCGATTCCGCAAATCGGCACCACGACGTTTCGGCCGCCGTTCACACCGGTGACGCTGGGCGCGATCGCCGGCCACGAGATCGGTCCGCACGTCGAGCCGACGCGATATTCGGCGATGCACGCCTGGCACGTCGAACACGGCGCGCGGTTTGTCAACGCCGGGCTCTGGCGGCGGCCGCATTCGTATCGGCGTGCCGACGAGACCGAGGGTGCCGCGGTCGACCGCGAGGTGCGCAATGTCCGCCGCAATGTCGGCCTCGTCGACGTCTCCACGCTCGGCAAGATCGAACTCCAGGGCCGCGACGTCGCCGAACTGCTCAATCGCGTGTACAGCAACCGGTGGGATAATCTGGCCATTGGCCGTTGCCGCTATGGCGTGATGCTGCGCGACGACGGCATGGTGATGGATGACGGCACCACGTCGCGCCTTGGTCCCACGCATTACCTCATGACGACAACGACCGTGAACGCGGTCAAGGTGATGCAGCACCTCGAGCAATTGCTGCAGATCGATTGGCCGGATCTCGAGGTTCACGTCGCCTCGGTCACCGAGCAATGGGCGGCCGCTGCACTGTCCGGACCGCGCGCACGCGACGTACTCGCGCAGATCGTCGACGTCGACGTATCCAATGCGGCGCTGCCGTTCCTCGGTGTCACGACCTGCAATGTGCGCACCGCGGAATGGCCTGTCCCCGCCCGTCTGTTTCGCATGAGCTACTCGGGTGAGCTCGCGTACGAAATTCACGTGCCGGCCGATCGCGGGCGAGCGATGTGGGAAGCCGTCATGCACGCAGGCGAGAGCTTCGGCATCATGCCCTACGGCACTGAAGCCATGGGTACGCTGCGCATCGAAAAGGGCCATGTCGTCGTCGGCGCCGAAGCCGACGGCCGCACGACGGCGGATGATCTCGGCATGGCCGCCCTCGTCAACGGCGGCAAGTGGTGTATCGGCAAGCCGTTGCTCGGACGCCCCGCGCTGGTCGCGCCGAATCGCTGGCAACTGGTTGGCCTCACCGCGCAGGATGGTGCGCTGGTGTCGCGCGGGGCAAAAATAATCGCCGATCCGGACCTCCCGGCACCGGTACCGATGCAGGGGCACGTGACGTCGTGGTGTTTCAGCCCGCACGTCGATGCGTGGATCGCCCTCGCGTTGGTGGCCAACGGCCGTGCGCGCCACGGCGAAACGGTGTGGGCAGTGTCACCACTCGCGGATGCCCGCGCAAAAGTGACGATCGGTCCACCATGCTTCGTGGATCCTGCCGGCGAGCGCTTGCGTGGATGAATTGAACACCTCGCAGCCTGCGGCCATGATCGGCAGCCATTTCGGCATCGAAGCGCGCGACGTGATCCTGGCCGAAGTGATCACGACCGCGTGCTGGAATGTGCAGGGAGATGCGACACGCGGCTCGTTCGCGGCGGAATTCGGGCGCCACTTTGGCATGCCGCCTCTGCAGATAGCTAATCGCGCCACGCGTAGTGAGCGTTGGACCGCGCTTTGGCTTGGGCCGCGGTCGTGGTTGCTGTTTGCCAGCCCGCGTATCGATGTGCCGACACCAGATGCATTCATTGCCACGCGCGACGCGTTGAACGTTCACGGCGGCGCATTGTTCGACGTGTCGGCAAGCCGCGTCGGCTTCGCCATCGGCGGAGCGCACGCGGCAACAGTACTGGCCAAAAGTTGTCCACTCGATCTGCATCCAGGTGCATTTGCCGGTGGCAGTTGCGCGCAATCCGTGTTGGGACACATCAATGTCTTGCTGTACAAGCCCGACTCGACCACCACGTTCATGGTGATGGCAGCGCGCAGCTTCGGCAGTGATGTCTGGCGCACGCTGTGCCATTCAGCGGCGCAGTACGGCGTCGACGTGGTGTCGCCAGTGGAGTTCGGGGAGACCTTCGCTACACAGCCACCGGCGCCTTGATGGCAGGGTGGGGCACGTAGCCGGCGATCTCGAAATCCTCGTAGCGGTATTCATACAGCGACGCCGGCCGGCGATTGATCACCAGCTTCGGCAACGGTAGCGGCGCCCGCGACAACTGAGTCTCGACCTGCTCCAGATGATTCAGATAGAGGTGGCAATCGCCCCCGACCCATACGAAATCACCAACTTCGAGGTCGGTCTGCTGAGCGATGAGATGAGTTAGCAGCGCGTACGACGCAATGTTGAACGGCACGCCGAGAAAAATATCGGCGCTGCGTTGATAGAGCTGACAAGACAACTTGCCGCCGGCGACGTAGAACTGGAAAAACGCGTGGCAGGGTGGCAGTTTCATGCGTGGAATGTCGCCGACATTCCAGGCCGAGACGATCAGCCGTCGGGAATCGGGGTTCTTGCGGATTTGCGCAACGATGTCGGACAGTTGGTCGATGTGACTGCCATCGGGGGCCGGCCACGATCGCCACTGATAGCCATAGATCGGCCCCAGGTCGCCATTCGTATCGGCCCATTCGTCCCAGATCGTCACGCCTTGGTCGCGCAGGTAGCGCACGTTGGTATCGCCGGCGAGAAACCAGAGCAGTTCATGAATGATCGACTTGGTGTGGACCTTCTTGGTCGTCAGGAGAGGAAAACCCGCGCCCAGGTCGAAGCGCATCTGGTAGCCGAACACCGATAGCGTACCCGTTCCGGTGCGGTCGCTCTTGGCGTGGCCGTGATCGCGCACGTGGCGCATGAAGTCGAGGTATTGGTGCATCGGGATGGTGCAGGCAATGAGAGCATCGCCATTGTAGCCCACGAAATACGGCGGCGAGGGCTTGACAGGTCGGCGGGCGTGGTTACACTAACGTAACCATGAAACTAGTCATATAAATATGAAAAGAGCCTATGCCCGAGCCCTCCCTGCTGCCTGGCGGCGCATCGCCAGCATTTTCGTCGCGCTTGGCGACGCGCATCGGCAGCGCATTGTGCTCATGTTCGAGCCTGGCGAGCGTCTCAACGTCGGCCAGATCGTGGCTGCATCGACGCTCTCGCGATCCGCCGTATCGCATCACCTTCGCGTGCTGCGCGAGGCAGGCATACTGAAAAGCGAAAAGGTAGGGAAGGAGGTCTATTTCTGGACCGACGTCCCCGCAGTGCAGGAGGCGCTTGCCGCCGTGCAGGATTACCTCGCCAAACATGAATAGTGTCCAGGAGCCCCGGATGGAAAGCGAGCACAGCCAGTTCCAGTTATTGCGCGAACGCCGTTTCGCGCCGTTTTTCTGGACGCAGTTTCTCGGCGCAGGCAATGACAACATCTACAAGAACGCACTGGTGATCTTCGTCGCGTTCCAGGCGGCGACACTTACCGCGCTGTCCTCGAACGATCTGGTCAATGTCGCCGCGGCGGTGTTCATCCTGCCGTTCGTGCTGTTCTCGGCGACCGCGGGCCAGATCGCAGACAAGTATGAAAAATCACGGCTGATCCGCTTCATCAAACTGTTCGAAATCGCGATCATGATCGTCGGTGCGATCGGTTTCTACCGGCGCGACCTGATCTTGCTGTTCCTCGCACTGGGACTGATGGGCGTGCATTCGACGCTTTTCGGCCCGGTCAAATACTCGATCCTGCCGCAGAATCTGCGCAAGGACGAACTCATCGGTGGCAATGGCCTGGTCGAATCGGGGACCTTTGTCGCCATCCTGCTTGGCGAAATCATCGGTGGCCTGGTGATCGCCATCAAGCCGAATGGCCCCATCTACGCAGGTGTGACGGCAATCATTGTGGCGATCGCCGGCTACCTGGTGAGCCGGCGCATTCCGGTGACGCCTGCGGTGGCTCCCAATTTGCAGATCAACTGGAACCCGGTCACCGAAACCTGGCGCAATCTTCGCTTTGCCCACGGCAACCGGGTCGTGTGGCTGTCAATGCTCGGCATCTCGTGGTTCTGGTTCTATGGCGCGATGTTCCTCACGCAGTTCGCCAATTTCACCAAGGACGTGCTGGGAGGTGACGAACACGTCGCCACGCTGCTGCTGGCGGTCTTTTCGGTGGGCATCGGCGTGGGATCGCTGCTGTGCGAGCGGCTCTCGGGGCGCAAGGTCGAGCTGGGTCTCGTGCCCTTCGGTTCCATCGGTCTGTCGCTGTTTGCCGTCGATCTTTACTTCGCAAGTCGCGGCATCGAGGCGCATGGGCTCAGAGGCGTCGGCAGCTTTCTCGCGGCGCCCGCGCATTGGCGCGTCGTTGCGGACCTCGTGCTGCTGGGGATGTTCGGCGGGTTCTACATCGTGCCGCTGTACGCGCTGATCCAGGAGCGTTCGGAACCCGCGTACCGTTCGCGGATCATCGCCGCCAACAACATCCTCAACGCCATCTTCATGGTGGCGTCTGCCGGCATCGCACTGGTGTTGCTCAAGGTGGGTCTGACCATCCCGCAGTTGTTCCTGATCACGGGTCTGATGAACGCCGCTGTCGCGCTCTACATTTATTTGCTGGTGCCGGAATTCCTGATGCGGTTCCTGGCGTGGATACTTATTCACACGTTCTACCGCGTCGATAAGGAAGGGCTCGAGCACATTCCGGCCGAGGGCGCCTGCGCGATTGTGTGCAACCACGTCAGTTATGTCGACGCGGTGGTCATCGCCGCGTGCGTGCCGCGACCGATCCGCTTCGTGATGGACCACCGGATCTTCTCGCTGCCGCTGCTCAATTTCATATTCCGCACGATGCGCGCCATCCCGATCGCGCCGGCGAGGGAGAATCTGGCCATGATGGAGCGCGCGTTCGAGGATGCGGCCAAGGCGCTCAAATCCGGCGAGATCGTATGCATTTTTCCCGAAGGCCGGATTACCGACACGGGCGAGTTGCAACGCTTTCGTCCGGGCCTGCAGCGCATCCTCGAACAGGCGCCGGTGCCGGTGGTGCCGATAGCGCTGCGCGGACTCTGGGGCAGCTTTTTCAGCCGCGTTACCGACGGCAAGGCGATGCGACGTCTGCGCGGGATTTTCTCGAGGATCGCGCTGGTGGTGGGCACACCGGTAGCGCCTGCGAGCGCGACCCCTGAAATCCTGCAGGCAGCCGTGCTGTCCCTGCGCGGCGACCGGCGCTGAGGTTCGGCGGAGAAAACGGCATGTGGGCGATCGGACTTGTGCTCGGAGCGCTCATCGGCGGCGCCTACGACGGTGCAATGGGCGTGGTCGGGGCGCTGGCGGGGCTGGCCGCCGGCATCGTGGCGGGATCGTGGAGCAAACGGCTGCAGCAACGCATACGCGAGCTCGAAGCGCGCGTGCAGGTGCTGACCCAGCAACAGACTGGCGTGACGCCCGCGCCGGCACCTGCCATCACCGAGGTCGCGCCGACGACCGCGCAAACAGCGGATGGCATGGTGCCCTCCGTGCCGTACGGAGCGCCACAACCGGCGATCGCGGCGGAGATGCCGGCCCCGGCCGTCATGCCGTTGTCAGTACGCAAGGGCGGGCGCGGCACAGGCGCCGCGACGGTTCCAAAGATCGTCGCGCCTCCGCCGGCGGCGGTGGTCAGCGCGGCAGCCATGAGCCCCGCACCAGCACAGCCTGCATGGCTCGCCTGGATCACGGGCGGCAACACGCTGGCGCGGGTCGGCGTACTGCTGCTGTTCATCGGCGTCGCCTTCCTGGTCAAGTACGCCACCGACCACGTGCACGTTCCGATCGAGGTGCGCCTTGCGGGTGTTGCGCTGGGCGGCATCACGCTGCTGGTCGCGGGTTGGTGGCTGCGCTTGCGGCGCCAGGGCTACGCCATGATTCTTCAGGGCGCAGGCGTCGGCGTGCTGTACCTGACGGTGTTCGGCGCCCTGCGACTCTACGAATTGCTTCCGCCCATGGCGGCCTTCGTGTTGCTGGTGTGCATTGCCGCGCTGTCGGCATGGCTCGCAATACGACAGGACGCCATCGCGCTGGCGGCGGTTGGGGTCGTCGGCGGATTTCTCGCGCCGATATTGACCTCGAGCAACACCGGCAGCCACGTCATGTTGTTCAGCTATTACGCCGTGCTCAACACCGGCATCTTTGCGATCGCCTGGTTCAAGCCTTGGCGCCGCCTGAATCTGCTGGGCTTCCTGTTCACTTTCGTGATCGGCACGTTCTGGGGCGTGACGCGCTATCGGCCCGAGGACTTCGCCACGACTGAACCGTTCCTGATCCTGTTCTTCCTGTTCTACGTCGCGATCGCAGTGCTCTACGCGCTGCGGCAATCCTTCGCGCTGCGCGACTACGTCGATAGCACGCTCGTCTTCGGCACGCCGCTGTTCGTCGCTGGCCTGCAAAGCGGACTGGTGCGCAACATGCCCTACGGCATGGCATTGAGCGCACTCGGCCTGTCCGCCGTATACCTCGTGCTGGCCAGGGTTCTCTACGCGCGGCGCAACGACAATGTGCGGCTCCTGGTCGAGTCGTTTCTCGCGCTCGGCATCATCTTCGCGACACTGGCGATACCGCTCGCGCTCGATGCGCGCTGGACGTCCGCGACGTGGGCACTCGAAGGCGCGGCCATGCTGTGGGTGGGCGTGCGACAGCGTCGGCTTGCGGTGCGCGTGTTCGGGTTGCTGTTGCAGTTCGGCGCCGGCGTTGCATTCGCGTCGGGACTCACCATCTGGCACAACCGTGTGTCCGAGAAAGTCTGGCCGATTCTGAACAGCGACTACCTTGGGGCGGTGCTCGTCGGATTGGCCGGACTGTTCAGCGCGTGGTTCATGCAGCGGCGGCGCGCCGACCTGAAGCAAGGCGAGCAGACATTGGCGGTGATCCTGCTGGCGTGGGGCACCCTGTGGTGGCTCGGCGCGGGCTGGCGCGAGATTGGACACTGGCTTCCGCGCGACGCGCGCACCAGTGCTGGCGTCGGGCTGCTCGGCTTGACCGCGGCCGCGTTCGCGCTGGCAGAACGGCGCATCGGCTGGCCCGCGGCGCGCATCCCCGCCATGTTGCTCCTGCCTTCGCTGTTGCTGATCGCGATCGCGTCGATTGCGCGGCCCTGGCGCACCGATGTTTTTTGGCACGTGGACACACACTTGCTGGCGCACGGCGGATTCCTCGCGTGGCCGATCGCCATTGGCATCGTCGTGTGGTTGCTGCGCGCGGTGGAACGGGAAGATCCGGCGCACGGCAAGGGCATCGCGCTGCCGCTGGACCTGTGGCACGCGGGGTTGCTGTGGCTCGTTACACTGCTCTGCGCGCATGAACTCGCCTGGGCGGGCGGGCGCGTCGGTTCGGGCGAGGGCGTATGGGCCATGGTGCCGTGGGGGCTCGTTCCGGCCATCGCGCTGGGAGTGATCACGATGGCGGCCGGTGGTGCTTCATTGGAAGACCTTCGCGCTGCGCGCTCCGGTATTCGCGCTCGGGACGGCCCGTCGCGCTCATGGCCCGTCGGCGCTCGTCGCCATGCGTATCTGATCATTGGCGTGGCGCCGATCGCAATCGCACTGGCGTTGTGGTCGTTGGGCGTGAATCTCGCCAGCGACGGCGACCCGTTGCCGCTGCCTTACGTGCCGCTGTTCAACCCGCTCGACATCACCGTGGCACTGGCGCTGCTCGCGTTGGCGACATGGGCTCTGCGCCTAGGTCGCGATGACGTGAGGCATGCGGCACTGTGGCGTCCGGGCTTGCTCGCCGCATTGCTCGCGATGCTCGCGTTCGTGTGGATCAATGGAGTCGCGCTACGAACGATCCATTTCTGGTTCGATGTGCCGTTCACCTTCCACGGGCTGTGGCATTCACGTCTGGTGCAGGCGGTGCTGTCGCTGCTATGGGCGCTGCTCGCGCTGGCCACGATGGTGCTCGCCAATCGGCGCCAATGGCGCATTGCCTGGGTCGCAGGCGCATCCCTGCTGGCGCTGGTCGTGGCCAAACTCTTTCTGGTCGATCTGTCGCAGGTGGGTGGCGTCGAGCGGATCGTGTCGTTCATCGGCGTCGGCCTGCTGTTGCTGTTGATCGGCTATCTTGCGCCGGTTCCGCCGCGGCGCCCGGAGACCGCAACATGAAGCGATACGCCTTTGTCCTGCTGCTGCTCGCCCACGCGGCCGCTGCGCAGTCACCCCGTGACTTCGCGTCCGGCATCGCGCTTTCGACCGATGGTGACAGCGCGTTCTATCAGGTCGAGCTGCCCGCTGCTGTTTACACGGGTACCGTACGCGGCGACCTTGGCGATTTGCGCGTGTTCAACGGCGATGGTGCCATGGTGCCCTTCGCGTTCGTCCCACGCGCTGCACCAACGCGCGAAAAGCGCGCGCCTGTCTATCTGCCGCAATTCCCGTTGCACGTCGAGCAAACGGATACCGACCTCGCCGGTCTGTCGCTCACCTTGAATCGCACGGCTGCCGGGACCACGACGCTCGGTCTCGCCACCCGGAATGGCGTTCCGATCGCCGGCGATCGTCTGATCGGTTACGTGTTGGACACGTCGACGCTGACCGAGCCTCTCACTGCGCTGGTCACCAACTGGGAATCGCTGCCGCGCAACGTCGGCATGCGGTTTCGCGTCGAGGCGAGCGACGATCTCGCAATCTGGCGAACCGTGGTGAGCGATGCGCCGCTCATCGACCTGGAATACGAGGGCCGTCATCTGCGCCGCGACCGCATCGAGTTACCCGCCACCAAGGCGAAGTATTTGCGGCTGAGTTGGGCTGCCAGTCAGCCGCCGCTGAATCTCGCCGGTGTCGTCGGCGAGTACGCCGCGCGCGTCGTCGATCCAACGGTGCAGTGGAATGAGGTCGCCGGCGTGGCCGTGCCCGAGCACGAGGGTGACTACGATTTCGATCTCAAGGGAAACTTTCCCATCGAGCGGATTGCCATTGCCTTGCCGGAGCGCAATACCGTCGTCCCGGCGCAACTGTTGGCGCGTGCCTCGCCGCAGGACCCATGGCGCCCGATAGCGTCGGACGTTCTGTTTCGCCTGCGGCAGGGTGACGGCGAACTGAACTCGCCGCCGATCAGTGTGAGCGCCGGCACGTCGCGCTACTGGCGATTGCACATCGATCCGCACACGGGCGGTCTCGGTCCGGGCATGCCGACGCTACGTGCGGGTTGGCTGCCGCCGCAGATTGTGTTCGCCGCGCGCGGCAGCGGGCCGTTCATGCTGGCGTACGGTAGCGCCACCACGGAATCGAACGCCTTGCCGATCCGGACGTTGGTACCGGGTTACGAAACGCCAGACGCGCCAACCATCGGCGTCGCCAAACCTTCGAGCGCCAATGTCGAGGCGCTGGGCGGGGCTGCACGCCTGGCCAAACCCGTCGACGCGAAACGCTGGCTGCTGTGGTCGATGCTGGTGCTCGGTGTCGCGGTGCTCGGAGGGATGGCGTGGAAACTGTCGCGCGAGCTCTCGACCTCCGAGGCCCACGGCCCACCGGAGTCGTAGGCGCGAATTCATTCGCGCGCGGCGGCTCAATAGGTATTGCCGTCCGAATGAATTCGGACCTGCACCCGCGTACCGCGCCGGACGCCGCCGCGGTGCGTGCTACACTCGCCCGACGTTCACGTCCTCCATGCATACCATGTCCGGCAACACGCTCGGCACGCTGTTCTGCGTTACTTCGTTCGGCGAATCGCATGGCCCCGCGATCGGCTGTGTCATCGACGGCTGCCCGCCGGGAATGGAACTCGCTGCTGCGGACATCCAGCATCAGCTCGACCGACGCAAGCCCGGCACATCGCGGCACGTCACGCAGCGGCGTGAATCCGACACCGTCGAGATCCTCTCGGGGGTGTTCGAAGGCCGGACCACTGGCACGCCGATCGCACTGCTCATTCGCAACGAGGACGCGCGCAGCAAGGACTATTCGAACATCGCGGACACCTTCAGACCGGGGCACGCGGACTACACGTACTGGCAGAAGTACGGCATTCGCGACTATCGCGGCGGCGGACGGCAATCGGCGCGCGAGACGGCAGTGCGAGTGGCTGCAGGCGCCATTGCCCGCAAGTGGCTGCATGAACGCTATGGTGTGACCATTCACGGATGTCTTGCCCAGATCGGTTCGAAGCCGATCCCGTTCAAATCCTGGCAGCACGTCGACGCGAATCCGTTTTTCGCGGCCAACGATGAGGTCGCTCCCGAACTCGAAGCGTTCATGGATGCGCTGCGCAAGTCCGGCGACTCGGTCGGTGCGCGCATCAATGTCGTCGCGCAAGGCGTTCCCGTTGGCTGGGGCGAACCCGTGTATGGCAAGCTCGATGCCGACATCGCCAGTGCGATGATGAGCATCAACGCGGTCAAGGCGGTCGAGATCGGCGCCGGTTTCGCGGCCGTTGCGCAGAAAGGGACCGAGCACTCCGACGAGATGACTCCGCAGGGCTTTGTGACGAATAACGCGGGTGGAATTCTTGGCGGCATCTCGACGGGACAGGATATCGTCGTGTCGTTTGCGGTGAAGCCGACATCGTCGATCCGGCTTGACCGGCGCACGATCGACAAGACGGGCAACGCGGTCGTAGTGAATACGCACGGGCGCCACGATCCGTGCGTGGGCATTCGTGCGACGCCGATCGCCGAAGCCATGCTGGGGCTGGTGCTTATTGATCACGCGCTGCGGCACCGTGCGCAAAATGCCGACGTCGTCTGCTCGACGCCAAAGATCGCGGCGCAGGCGCCTGCCGATGTCATCGCCAGAATGCGCGCGGGTGGTGCGGTCGACGACCCCGATCCCGACGAGGCCTAGCGGCTGCTTTTGTCGGTGACTTTCGCGCTCGCCTCGCCGCGCGCGAAACGCAGGTGCAACGCGTCGCCTTCGGTGAGTCTTGCCGCATCCTGCACGACGGTTCCGGCCGCATTGGTGACGATGCTGTAACCGCGATCGAGCACGCCTTGCGGATTGAGGTGGCGCATGCCTGCGTCGAGCGCGCCGATCCGGAGGTCGATGGCATCGAGTTGGTCCTGCGCGCCGCGCTGCCAGCGCTCCAAAGCGCGCATGAGTGACAAGCGTTGCGGCAACGGTGTGCGCAACTGTCGCACCAGGCGCTGGCCCTGGGCACTCAACTCACGTTCCCGCTGACGTGTGGACGCGGTGGTGGCGCGTGCTAGCCGCTGCGCAAGACCCGCGAGGGTCAGGGTTTGCGCTTGCAGCCTTGCGGCGGGATGCACGAGCCGGCGCGACACGAGGTCGACACGCTGCATGCGCGACTCGAGTGCGCGTTCCGTCGAGCGGCGCCAGCGCTCCGCGATCGTCCTCAGCTGGGCCATCAGCGCCACGCGATCGGGAGCGACCAGCGCTGCGGCGGCTGTGGGCGTTGGCGCGCGGGCATCGGCGACAAAATCGCAGATCGTGAAATCGGTTTCATGGCCGACGCCGCTGACGACGGGAATCACCGACTCGAGGACCGCCCGCGCGACCGCCAGCTCATTGAACGCCCACAGGTCCTCGATCGAGCCGCCGCCGCGGCAGACGATCAGGACGTCGACTTCGTTTCGCGCGTTGGCTGCCGCGATAGCCGCGGCGATGCCTGCGGCTGCTTCGTTGCCTTGCACGGGCGTTGGATACAGGATCACCGGCAGGGAGGGCAGGCGTCGGTCCAGCGTCGTCAGCACGTCGCGCAGCGCCGCGGCGTGGGGCGACGTCACGATGCCGACGCCGCGTGGGAATGCGGGCAAGGCGCGCTTGCGTTCCGCACGGAACCAGCCGTCGGCTTCGAGCTTGGCCTTGAGCTTCGCGAACTGCTCGTAGAGCACGCCCAACCCCGCGAGGCGCACGGTATCCACCGAGAGCTGGAAGTCGCCGCGCGCCTCGTAGATCGTCGGTGTCGCGCGCACTTCCACGGCGAGGCCGTCCTTGAGGGGGACGGCGAGCAGCTGGGCCTTGTTCCTGAACAGCACGCAGCGGACCTGGGCCCGGTCATCCTTCAGCGTGAAGTAACAATGGCCGGACGCGGCGCGACTGAAGCCCGAAATTTCGCCGCTGATCCAGGCCAATCCGAGATGCCGCTCGACGATCAGTCGAGCCGAACTGACAAACAGTGAAACCGGCACAACGGTCTGCGGGATCGCCGCGATGAGCGTGTCGGAAGTTGTTGGCACCTTCGACAACGCACCCCCAAATCGATCAATGTCCATGACAAAAGCAGTGAGTAGTTTTGCAACGGTGTTGCGTTTCGCCGACGTGCACAGGCATCGAGCGGGCCTCCGCGGCGTCTGGAGAGCGCAAATTAAGTCACTGTATTGTAATAATAAAAAGACGGTGCGAATTTGGGCACGACAACGAAATCTCTACCCGGCGGACTACTTAGCTACCAAATTTACAAGATATGCACACTTTTATCCACAGATATTGTGGACAACGACTTGATCAACATGTCTGCCTCACCTCGCAAAGCCTTGCTGGGCGCGGGTTTCACGGCGGGCAGCTCATGTGTCTGGCACGGCGGCCGGTGACGGCCCCAACCTCACCGGTTAGAATGCGTGTTCACTGTCTTTTGTTCATGAACAAACTGTAATGAATGTTGCACCGCCGCAGGAAACTGCGCCAACGCCGGTCTCCAACTTTCTGCGTCAAATCATCGCCGAGGATTTGCGCACGCACAAATACGGCGGTCGAGTGGTTACCCGCTTCCCGCCCGAGCCGAACGGGTATCTGCATATCGGTCACGCGAAGTCGATCTGCCTCAACTTCGGTCTTGCCGCAGAGAACGGCGGCACCTGTCACCTGCGTTTCGACGATACCAATCCGGTCAAGGAAGACGTCGAGTTCACCGACTCGATCATGGCGGCCGTGAAGTGGCTCGGCTTCGACTGGGGGCCGCACCTGTACCACGCGTCGGACTATTTCGATCGCCTGTATGAGTTCGCACGGCATCTGATCAAGGCGAGCCTCGCCTACGTCGACAGCTCCACCCCGGATGAAGTGCGGCGACTCCGCGGCACGCTCACCGAGCCCGGCAGGCCTGGCCCGTACCGGGGCCGGTCGGTCGAGGAGAATCTGGATCTGTTCCGGCGCATGAAAGAAGGTGAATTTCCCGACGGTGCTCACGTGCTGCGGCTCAAGATCGACCTGGCGAGCCCCAACATGAACCTGCGCGACCCGGCGATCTACCGCATCCGGCACATCACGCATCACCGCACTGGCGACAAGTGGTGCGTGTATCCGCTCTACGACTACACGCATTGCATTTCCGATGCGCTGGAGCGCATTACCCATTCGATCTGCACGCTTGAATTCCAGGATCATCGGCCGCTGTACGACTGGGTGATCGAGCGGCTGGCCGAAGCCGGGTTGCTGCAGCGACCGCTGCCGCAGCAATACGAGTTCGCGCGGCTCAATCTCACGTATACGGTGATGAGCAAGCGCAAGCTGATCGAGCTGGTCGAGGGCAAGCATGTCGACGGCTGGGACGATCCGCGCATGCCCACGCTGGTGGGTTTGCGTCGCCGCGGCTATACGCCGGAATCGATCCGCCTGTTCGCGGAACGCATCGGCGTGTCGAAGGCGCATCAGTGGATCGACATCAGCGTCCTCGAGACGTGTCTGCGCGATGACCTGAACGAGCGCGCCGAGCGCCGCATCGCGGTGCTCGATCCGCTCAAGCTGATCATCGACAACTATCCGGCGAACAGCGAGGAAGAGTGCTTCGCGCCGAATCATCCGCAGAAGCCGGAGCTCGGCCGGCGGTCGATGCCACTGACGCGGGAGTTGTGGATCGAGCGCGACGACTACAGCGAACAGCCGCCCAAGGGTTACTTCCGGCTTTCACCGGGCGCGGAAGTGCGTTTGCGCTACGGCTATATCATCAAGTGTGTCGGTGTCGACAAGGACGCCGCGGGCAACGTTCTCGCGGTGCATTGCACCTACGATGTCGCCACCCGCAGCGGAACGCCTGGCGCCGAGTCACGCAAGGTCAAGGGCAACATTCACTGGCTTTCGGCGGTGCACGCGCGACCGGCCGAAGTGCGGCTCTACGATCGGTTGTTCGTGGTCCCCGAACCCGGGCGCGCCCGCGAGACGATTGAGGTTGCAGCGGTCGCGAATGGGGTTGGCGTTTCCGCCGCGATCGATGAGGACATCGAATTCGACGAGCCGACGGAACGCAACTACCTGGATGACCTCAATCCGCAGGGCAAGCGCGTCATTGCGGCCTACGTCGAGCCGGCGCTGACGCACGCCGAGCCTGAATCACGCTACCAATTCGAGCGGCACGGTTATTTCATTGCCGACAGCCGCGATTCTCGCCCGGGCCGTGCGGTATTCAATCGCGCGGTCACGCTGCGCGACTCCTGGGGTAAGGGCGGCTAGCGCGGAGTTGACCCTGGCGCGTGCTGTTGGCGCTAGAATTGCGGCCTGTCGTTCGGAGGAAGCCATGAAACGTATCTTTCTGTTCCTGATCACCAACATCGCAGTGATGGTCGTGCTCAGCGTGGTCATGAGGGTCCTCGGCCTGGACCAGGCGCTCGCCGCCAACGGGCTCAATCCCGGGGCGCTGCTCGTGTTTTCAGCGGTGGTCGGCTTTACCGGCGCGATCATTTCCCTGCTGATGTCCAAGACCATCGCGAAGTATTCGACCGGCGCGCACGTCATCCAGACTCCCGCCAACCAGGACGAAGCGTGGCTCGTGGGCACGGTAAAGAAGCTCGCCGACAAGGCCGGCATCGGCATGCCCGAGGTCGCGGTGTACGAGGGTGATGCCAATGCGTTCGCGACCGGGGCGTTTCGCAACTCGTCGCTGGTCGCCGTGTCGACGGGACTGTTGAATTCGATGTCGCGCGAAGAAATCGAAGCGGTGCTCGGCCATGAGGTCGCACACGTGGCCAATGGCGACATGGTAACGCTGACGCTGGTGCAGGGCGTGGTCAATACCTTTGTCGTGTTCTTCGCACGGGTCGTGGCGTACTTCGTCGACCGCGTTGTCTTTCGCACCGAACGCGGCACAGGTCCGGGATATTTCATCACCATGATCGTCGCCCAGATCTTGTTTGGCGTGCTGGCGAGCATGATCGTGGCGTGGTTCTCGCGTCGGCGTGAATTCCGTGCCGACGCGGGCAGCGCGGATTACCTCGGCACCCCGCAGCCCATGATGCGCGCGCTGGCGCGACTGGGCGGATTGCCACCCGGCGAGCTGCCGAAATCGCTCACCGGGTTTGGCATCACCGACAAATCGGGCATTGCGGCGTTGTTCGCGACGCATCCTCCGCTCGAAGACCGCATCCGTGCGCTGCAGGCACACCAGCGCCCGCCGGCGATGAGCTGATTCGGCGCCGGGTGGTTGCGATGGCCGAGCGGACGCGGTTCAAGATCGAAATCGAAGAGGGCAACGGCCTCTGGCACGACGTGCGCGGCAGCGACGGGGCGGTCCTCACCTTCGATGACGAGGCGGCGGCGCGAGCCAGGCTCATGGAGCTCTATCCCGTGCTGGTGCAGATGGAGCGCTACGGGGACGGCAAGCGCACGCGCGTGCTGCGCATCCTCGTCGACGAGGACGACTGGCCGCAGCGCAAGCCTGGCAACTGACGCGATCTGCGCTGGGCACGACGCGCGACTGCGCCACGGTGCGTGGCGGACGTGATCCGGTCAGGCAAGCGAAATCTGGATCCGCAACCACGAGGAGATATTCATGATCGACTTCTATACCTTCGCCACATCGAACGGCCAGCGCGTCGCCATCCTGCTCGAAGAGTGCGCGTTGCCGTATCGGGTCCACTGGATCGATCTCATGAAGGGAGTGCAGAACACACCCGAATTCCTGAAGGTCAATCCGGCCGGCGCGATTCCAGTCATCGTCGATCCGGCAGGGCCGGGCGGCAAGACGCTGACCCTATCGCAATCCGGAGCGATCGTGATCTACCTGGCGGAAAAGACCGGTCGGTACATTCCGACGGACCCGGTGCGACGTTTGGTCGCATTGCAATGGCTGTTGCAGGCAACGACCGATGCGGCGAGGGCGAGCAGCGCGATTTTTCTGGTGTCGACGCTCGTCCCCGAGAAAGTCGCAGGCAACACGGCATTCTTCGAGCAGCAGTGCCTGCGCTATCTGCGCAGCGCCGACGCGCGTCTGGCCGATCGCGATTACCTTGCGGACGAATTATCGATCGCCGATTTTGCGCTCTACCCGGTCTATGCGGTGCGCAAGGCGCTCGTCGACAAGGCCGGCGACCTGCCGCACCTGGTGCGCTGGGGTAACGCCATGGCAGCGCGGCCTGCGGTCGCACGCGCGATGGAGCTCAAGGGTTAGGGCGGCGCGTCGACAACGAAACGGCCGGACATCGCATGGCGATGACCGGCCGTTGTATCGAGCTTGCGTGCAGCGGTCCGCGCCGGCTGCAGAATGCTAAGTGAGGACTATTTGAGGTGGTTCGAGACCAGCTTGGTCATCTCGAACATCGACACTTGTTTCTTGCCGCCGAAAACTGCCTTCAGTTTTTCGTCAGCGTTAATCAGGCGCCTATTGATCGAGTCTTGCAGCTTGTTCTTCTTGATGTAGTCCCAGATTTTCTTGGTGACTTCGGTCCGCGGAATCGGCATGCTGCCGACGACCATCGCGAGTGTTCCCGATGGCGTCATCGCCTTCATGAACGCGGCATTGGGCTTGCGCTTGGCGCCAGCTTTCTTCGGTGCAGCCTTCTTCTTTGGGGCGGCTTTTTTCGGTGCAGCCTTCTTGACAGCCTTCTTCGCCGCTGGTTTCTTCGCCGCGGGCTTTTTCGCCGCGGGCTTTTTCGCCGCGGGCTTCTTTGCAGCTTTCTTGGCAGTAGCCATAACTCTCCTTCCTGGGGTTGATCGCTTGATACGGCGATGAGTATGAAGCCAGGCCGATCTCCTGGCATCGGCCCTTTCGCTCCATCGGGGCAAATATACCGCAATCTCGCAGGCGTGGTGTGCAAATATTCGCGGTTTTGAGAGTGGTCCGCGGTGAGTGTTGCATCGGCGAGAATCCGCCTCCGCGCGTCCTGGCCAGAGCGTCACCTTCCCGCTGGCGCGGACGCGCTGAGCGGGAGAATGCGCCGGCGTCGGCACGACGCGCTACGCCGTGTTCGTGCAGCGAATGTTGCGAACGGCGATAATGGCGGTGCGCTCTGTGCCTTCCCGCCTGTGAACATTGCCGACATCCGCCGCGAGTACCACCGCGCCGCGCTCACCGAAGCCGACGTCGATCCCGACCCGATGCGGCAATTCGAGCGCTGGCTGTCCGAAGCGATACGCGCTGAAGTGCCCGAGCCGACGGCCATGACGCTCGCGACAGCGGATGCCGGGGGGCGGCCCTCGGCGCGCATCGTCCTGCTCAAGGGTTCAGGCGCCGAAGGTTTCGTCTTTTTCACGAACTACCAGAGTCGCAAGGGCGCGGAGCTTGGCGGGCGGCCGGATGCCGCGCTGCTGTTTTATTGGGTCGAACTCGAGCGACAGGTGCGTGTCGAGGGCAGCGTTGTCAAAGTGCCGACGACGGAATCGGACGCGTACTTTGCCTCCCGGCCCGTGCCCTCGCGCATCGGGGCGTGGGCGTCGCCCCAGAGCCGGGTCATCCCTGACCGCGAGTGGCTGGAGCGCGAATTCACGAAGTCTCAGGAGCGTTTTGCCGAAGATGGCTCGAACATACTTCGTCCGGGGCACTGGGGCGGCTACCGCCTCGCCCCGACGATGCTGGAATTCTGGCAGGGACGCCGGTCACGCCTGCACGATCGGATTCGCTATCGCCGTGACGACGCGCAGTGGCGTGTCGAGCGATTGGCGCCGTGAGCGATCCGGATCTTCAGCGTCGTCGCTCCTTTCTCGCGCTCATCGGACTGGGGATTTTCAATCACACGGTGCTGACGGGCGGGCGCGTGACCGTGGCGTTGTATGCACTTTCGCACGGGGCCTCGCCGCTGATCGTCGGAACGCTGATGGGTTTGTACGCGTTCCTGCCGATGCTGCTGGCGCTTGCGGCGGGCCGGCTCTCCGACCGCATGGGGGTCCGGCGGCCGATGCTGGCGGGCTCCTGCGGCATCGCGCTGGGTGCGCTCATCCCATGCTTCATATCGGGACTGGCGCCGCTGTACGTCGCCACGTCGCTGATCGGCGTGTCGTTCATGATGTTCCAGATATCGATGCAGAACGCGACCGGCGCATTCGGTCCGCCGACGGAGCGCGCCAGAAATTTCAGCCTGCTCGCTCTCGGGTATTCGATCTCGCTGTTCGGGGGACCGCTGATCGCGGGCCTCCTGATTGATCATGCAAGCTTCACGACAGCATTTGCGGTGCTCGCGGTGCTGCCGCTCGTGCCGATCGTGGTACTCGGTCGCGGCATGATTTCGTTGCCGGCATTGCAGCGGGCACACGCCAAGGATGCCAAGGGCGGGCTGTTGCAGCTGCTGAGCAATCCGCGGCTGCGGCGGGTGTTCCTGATCAACGGCTTGCTGTCGATGGCGTGGGATCTGCATTCGTTCTTCATCCCGATCTACGGCGCCAAGATCGGCCTGTCCGCGTCGCGCATCGGCGTGATACTCGCGTCATTCGCCGTCGCGACGTTTGTCGTGCGCCTGTTCATGCCGAAAATCGCCAAACGGTTTTCGGAATTCGAAGTCCTGACCGCAGCATTGTTCGTCGCTGGCGCGGCGTTCGCCTTGTTTCCGTTCGTCGAGCAGGTAGGCGTGCTGATGACCTTGTCGTTCACGCTCGGTCTCGCGCTGGGCAGCGGGCAACCGATGGTCATGTCGCTGCTGTACAGCTTGGCGCCTGTCGGGCGCATGGGTGAGGCCGCCGGGGTGCGCATGACCATCGTCAACGCATCGACATTCGCGATGCCGCTGCTGTTTGGCGCGGTGGGTTCGACGCTGGGGCTGGCGCCGGTATTCTGGACCGTCGGCGCGGCGCTTGGCGGCGCCGGGATGCTTGCGCGGAAGCGCTAGTGGCTCACGGCTGGAGCGACGCGCAATTCCGCGCTAACGCTTCAGCTGGTCGACGAAGTGCTTCCGGAATTTCGCGACCTTTGGAGCCACTACTGCCTGGCAATACGGTTGACGGCCGTTGCGCTCGAAATATTCCTGGTGATAGGTCTCGGCCGGGTAAAACGTTGCCGCGTCGGCGATTTCGGTGACGATCGGATTGCGCCACAGGCCTTTGCTGCCGAGTTCCGCAACGATCGTCTCGGCCTCTGAACGCTGCTCCGGTGTCTGGCAAAAGATCACCGAGCGATATTGCGTGCCGACGTCGTTGCCCTGCCGGTCCTTGGTCGTCGGATCGTGGATGGTGAAGAATACGCGCAGCAGGTTGCCGAACGACACGACCGCCGGATCGAAAACGATCCGCACCACTTCTGCGTGGCCGGTGCGGCCACCGCACACGTCGTCATACGTTGGATTCGGAGAGCGCCCGCCCGCGTAGCCCGATTCTACGGTCTGCACACCCTTCAACTGGTCGAATACTGCTTCCAGGCACCAAAAGCAGCCGCCGCCCAATACCGCAGTTTGCGTCGTCGTCATGCCACTCTCCTTTCGCCGGGCGCGCCCAGCATAGCGCGAATCCGGGCGCCAGGCACCTTGGTCGTGCTTCACATCGCATAGCTTACGATCGCGTCGAATTCCGTTGAGCCGCGCAGATCGGCAGTGCGATAATCGCGCCTCCATCGAATCGCGAAACTGCCCCAATGGCCCACCCGCTGTCATGCGAGGGTTCCTTTGAGCGGGTGACGCAAGCGGCACCGGGTTGACCGTTGCGTGCTGCGGTCCATCAGTTCATTCCGTTCGTCTGGCGCGTCATTCAACGCGTGCGCGCGACGGACATCGATCGCGTGGCCGGGAGCCTGGCGTTCACGACGCTGCTCGGTCTGGTGCCGTTATTCACAGTCGCTTTCAGCTACGTCGCGCGCTTGCCCGGATTCGAGAAATGGGTAGACGCCATCGAGCCGCTGCTGCTGCGATTCCTACTGCCGGGTAGCAGCAGCACGGTACGCAAGTATCTCTCCGAGTTCACGGCGCGGTCCGCCGACCTGCAGGGCATCGCCATCGCTTTTGTCATTTATACCGCAGTGATGCTCGTCGCGCAGATCGAGCGCGAGATCAATGCGGTGTGGGGAATTGCCACCAAGCGGTCGTTCGCACGTCGCGCCATCGTCTACACGTTCGGATTCATTGCGGTGCCGGCATTGATCGGTGCGGCCGTATATCTGACCAAGTGGGGCATCGATCAGTCGATGCAGGTCGTACCCATCAATTCCGAAGCGCTGCCGCTGCTCGCGCGCTCGCTGAACCTCGGCATCGGCGTGCTGATCCTTACGTTGATTTACGCGCTGGTGCCGGTACGGCGCGTTCCGTGGCGGGCAGCGCTGGTTGGGGGCATGCTGGCGGCAATCGCATTCGACATCGCGAAATCCGGCTTCGCTTTCTATATCAAGCACGCTCCAACGTATGAAATTATCTACGGCACCATCGCGGCGCTTCCGCTATTTCTCATCTGGGTCTATCTGTCCTGGATGATCGTGCTGGTTGGCGCAGCGATTTCAGCGACGCTTGCCGAATCCATTGCTCGCAAATAGCCTGGCCTGCGTCGCAATCGATCACGCATCATCGTGCATTTCCTTGCCGAATCGGGACGGTCACGCTAGAGTGCACGCTTTGCCTGGTGGGAGTCGCGTTCCGTGTGGTCGATCATCCAAGCAGCAGGCTGGCCGATCTGGCCGCTGATTTTCGCCTCGGTCGTTGCGCTGGCGCTCATCTTCGAGCGCTTGTGGTCGCTGCGGCAATCGATCGTCGCACCCGTCGGCATGGTCGATCGCGTGCTCGCCGAATACAAGCGGGAGGGACTTACGGCGGAGCTGGTCGCGAAGACCGCGGCGCAGGGCCCGCTGGGCCGCGTGCTCGCGGCGGGGCTGGCCAACGTCAAGAGCCCACGGCCGGTGATGAAGGAAGCGATCGAAGAGGTCGGCCGCGTAGTGAGCCACGATCTCGGGCGATTCCTGACCACGCTGGGTACGCTTGCCGCAATGGCGCCCTTGCTCGGCCTGTTCGGCACAGTCGTCGGCATGATCGAGATTTTCGGCTCGCAGAGTGCTGCCGGGTCGAATCCGACTCAGCTGGCGCATGGCATTTCCGTCGCACTCTACAACACTGCCCTCGGCTTGATCGTTGCGATCCCGAGCATGATTTTCTACCGGCACTTCCGTGCCACCGTCGACGACCTCATCCTCGAAATGGAACAGCAGGCGGTAAAACTGGTCGAACTCGCGCATGGCGAGCGTAAGTAGGCGCATGAGCCATCCGGCGAGGGGCCCCATGCGCAGCATGGGGATCGACGGTCAGGCGAATATGCGCCGTCGCCGACAACATGTTGGCGCCATGACCATTGTTCGTGCGGAGGCGACCGCGAGCAGTGGATTCTCGGAGAGAATCCAACGATGAATCTTCGCGGCGCCCGCGTGCGCGACGAGCCGGAGATCAACTTCATACCGTTGATCGACGTCCTGCTGGTCATCCTGATCTTCCTGATGGTGACGACGACCTACCAGCGCGTTGCCGAACTGCAGATCACGCTGCCGGAGGCCGATGCCGATCAGATGAAGCAGCGGCCCAAGGAAATCAACATCGGCATCGATGCGCAGGGCCAGTACGTGATCGACAAGAACGTGTTTGCGTTCACGACGGTCGCCGCGCTGGGCGAGGCGCTTGGACGCGCTTCCGGCGGAGCCAAGGACGCAGTGGTCATCATCAACGCCGACGCCAACGCGACGCACCAGTCGGTCATTCACGTGATGGAAGCTGCGCGGCAGGTAGGATTGATCCACATCACCTTCGCGACACAGTCCACGAGGAAGTAGCGGCGCGAGCCCGTGGCGAGGGGCCCCGCGAAGCGGGGATCGCGCGAGGCGAGTCACGGCAGTGCCCGACGCGTTGCAAATCATTTACGAGCGAACGGTATGAGGAGGGCGCGGCATACGTCCAAGAGCAAGACGCGAAGCGTCGCGGCGATTGGAAACGGATGCGTCATCCCCGCGAAAGCGGGGATCCAAGGTGACGTTGTCATCCCCGCGAAAGCGGGGATCCAAGTTCTGTACCAGTGCCGAAAATGGATTCCCGCGTCCGCGGGAATGACGATCGATGGTGGCAGGCATGATGGCTCACGGCCGCCAATGGTCCCAGCGCCGCTGCGACGCATGAAAGCATGGCAATGAGTTTCGCCGACCGCCTCCTTCGCGACTGGTATGCCCCCGGGCTCACGCCGCTGACGGCGGCGCTGGTACCCTTCGCACCCCTGTTCCGGATAGTCACCGCCGCCCGCCGTCGTCTTTACCGGGCGGGCGTACTCAAAAGCGATCGCTTGCCCGTGCCGGTAGTCGTTGTCGGCAACATCACCGTTGGCGGCAGCGGGAAGACGCCGCTGGTCATCGCGCTCGTCGAAGCGCTCGCTGCGCGAGGCTGGCACCCCGGGATCGTCAGTCGCGGTTATCGCGCCGAAAGCGTGGCACCGCAGTCTGTGGGCGTCGATGCGGACGCCGAGGCAGCGGGCGACGAACCCCTTCTGCTCGCACGCAGCGGCTGTCCGGTGTGGATCGGCGCCGATCGGCCGCGTGCGGCGCGCGGATTGCTCGCCGCGCACCCCGAATGCGACGTCATCGTCACCGACGATGGTTTGCAGCACTATGCACTGGAGCGTGACGTGGAACTCGGGGTCGTCGATGCCAGCCGAGGATTGGGCAACGGACTGCCGCTTCCTGCGGGACCGCTGCGCGAGCCCCGCTCGCGACTGCGCGAGCTGGACGCTGTCGTGTTGCTCGGCGGTGCGGTTATGGGCGCCTATGGCCATGAGGGGCGCGAATTTGTGATGACCTTCGTCGGCGATCGCTTTGTTCCGGTCAATGCGCGCGTCGATGTGACAGACGTCGGTGCGGAGGCATTCCGGGGCGCTGGCGTGCACGCGCTCGCGGGGATCGGCAATCCCCGGCGATTTTTCGATCACCTGCGGGCGTTGGGCATTGCCGCGACGTGTCACCCATTGCCGGACCATCACCGATTCTCCCGGGCAGACCTCGAACTGGCAGGCGCCACCGCAATCCTGATGACCGAGAAGGATGCGGTAAAATGCACCGCGTTCGCCGATGACCGCTGTTGGGCGCTGCCGATCCGGGCGGTGGTCGATCCGAAGTTGTTTGCGCTTGTCGAGGAGAAGCTGCGTGGATCCCAAGTTGCTCGAAATACTGGTGTGCCCGGTCACCAAGGGGCCGCTGATATTTGACCGGACCCGACAGGAACTCGTGTCGAAGTCGGCGCGGCTTGCGTATCCAATTCGTGACGGCATTCCAGTCATGCTCGAGGAAGAGGCGCGGCGTCTCGAGTCCTCGGAATACGAGTGAATCGGTAGGCATGCAGGGACGCTGACGCAGCGACGTCCAGCTTTCGTTTGGCCTATCACCGCCGTCATCGCTACAAACCGAGTCGCAGCATCCCGTGTATACCGTCCTCATTCCTGCCCGCTACGCCTCGACGCGACTGCCGGGAAAACCGCTGTCGGACATCGGCGGCAAGCCCATGGTGGTTCGCGTTGCCGAACGCGCGCGCGCCGGCGGGGCAAGCCGCGTCGTCGTTGCGACTGACGATGAACGGATTCGCGATGCCGTGAATGCGCACGGTTTCGACGCGGTGATGACGCGTGGCGATCATCCGACCGGAACCGATCGCCTGGCCGAGGCCGCCACGGCGCTCGGCCTCGACGATCGGGCGATCGTCGTCAATGTCCAGGGGGACGAACCACTGCTCGAGCCTTCGCTGATGAGCGAAGTGGCGGAAACGCTCGCCACGCACGACGATGCTTCGATCGCCACCGCCTGTCATCTCATCGACGACCCGGCGGAAGCGTTCAATCCGAATGTCGTGAAAGTGGTGCTGGACCGGGCGGGCTACGCGCTCTACTTCAGCCGGGCGACGATTCCCTGGGCGCGCGACGCTTTTGCGGACGGTTCTCACTCCATTCCGGCCGAATTGCCTTTGTACCGCCACTACGGCCTCTATGCGTACCGGGTGGGCTTCCTGCGGATGTATCCGTCATTGCAACCTGCGCCGATCGAGCGCTTCGAGGCGCTGGAGCAGCTGCGCGTGCTGTGGCACGGGTACCGTATCGTGGTCCGCATCACGCGCGGCACACCCGCGCCTGGCGTCGATACGCAGGCGGATCTGGAGCGCGTCCGTGCGCTGTTTGCGCAGGGCGCAGTTTGACCGCGATCGCTATTCCGGACAGAATCCGCGGGCGGTTGCCAGCACGCACGAACCAGAACGCGTGGCGGCACATTCCATAGCCTTAGCAGGCCCTACATCTTCTGGCGGAAATCATGCGACTTATACTGCTCGGCCCGCCTGGCGCGGGGAAGGGGACGCAGGCCAACTTCATTCGTGAGGCGTACGGCATCCCGCAGATATCCACCGGCGATATGCTTCGTGGCGCGGTGAAGGCTGGCACCCCCCTCGGCATCGCCGCGAAGAAAGTCATGGATTCGGGTGCCCTGGTATCCGATGAAATCATTATCGGTCTGGTCAAGGAACGGCTGAAGGAGGCCGATTGTGCCGGCGGATATCTGTTCGACGGATTCCCGCGCACGATACCGCAGGCCGATGCGATGAAGGATGCCGGCGTGGCCATCGACTACGTGCTCGAAATCGCGGTGCCAGACGCTGCGATCGTCGAACGCATGAGCGGGCGCCGTGTGCACGTTGCGTCCGGGCGCACCTATCACCTCAAGTACAACCCGCCCAAGGTCGCGGGTCGCGACGACGTCACGGGCGAGCCGCTGATTCAGCGCGAAGATGACAAGGAAGAAACCGTCACCAAGCGACTGGCCGTCTACCACGCGCAAACCGAGCCGCTCGTCGCCTACTATGCCCAGTGGGCCAGCAAGGGCGATCCACGGGCGCCGAAGTACCGCAAGGTCGACGGCATGGGCACCGTCGACGCGATCAAACAGTCGGTGCTGGCCGCGCTGAAGACCTGATCTGTCTCGCGCGGCGGCCACCGCGCGACATCAACCACGTTCCCCCAATGCCCAAACGAAACGCGTTTTACGCCCAATCCGGCGGCGTGACCGCCGTCATCAATGTCACCGCTTGCGCTGTGATCGAGACCGCGCGCCGTCATCGCGACCGCATCGGCAAGGTGTATGCCGGTCGCAACGGCATTATCGGTGCGCTGACCGAGGATCTGATCGATACGAGCAAGGAGTCGAAGCGCGCAATCGCGGCGCTCATGCACACGCCTTCCGGAGCGTTCGGGTCGTGCCGTTATCAGCTGGCCGACTTTGACCGGGACCGAACGCAATACGAGCGCCTGATCGAGGTTTTTCGTGCGCACGACATCGGCTATTTTTTCTACAACGGTGGCAATGACTCTGCCGACACCTGCCTCAAGGTGTCGCAGATCTCGGCGCGCCTGGGTTATCCGATCAGCGCGGTGCACGTGCCGAAAACGGTCGACAACGATTTGCCGATCACCGACTGCTGCCCGGGTTTTGGTTCGGTCGCCAAGTACGTGGCGACGTCGATGCGCGAAGCGGCGTTCGACGTCGCGTCGATGGCCAAGACGTCCACCCGGATATTCGTGCTCGAGGTCATGGGACGTCACGCCGGCTGGATCACCGCCGCGGTCGGCCTGGCCGACGACAAGGACACGCCGATCCCGCTGGTGTTGCTGTTCCCGGAGATTCGATTCGACGAAGCGAAGTTCCTCGCGCGGGTCGACGCGTGCGTGAAAAAATTCGGTTATTGCTGCATCGGTGTCTCGGAAGGGCTGTTGAACGCGGGCGGCGAGTTGATGGCGGAGGCCGGCACGAAGGACGCCTTCGGCCACGCGCAGCTCGGTGGCGTGGGTCCGTTGATCGCGGCGCTGACCAAGGCCAAGCTCGGCCACAAATATCACTGGGCAGTCGCCGACTACCTGCAGCGCGCGGCACGCCATCTCGCGTCGAAGACCGACGTGCAGCAGAGCTACGCCGTCGGCAAGGCGGCGGTCGAACTTGCACTCGCGGGCGAGAATGCCGTGATGCCCGCGATCCTGCGCACGTCCGACAAGCCCTATCGCTGGAAGATTGCCGTTGCGCCGCTCGAAAAAATCGCCAACGTCGAGAAAAAACTGCCGCGCGACTTCATCAGCGCGGACGGCTACGGCATCACCGCGAAGGCACGTGCTTATCTCGAGCCGCTGGTGCGGGGCGAGGACTACCCGCCTTTCAAGGGCGGCCTGCCGCAGTATGTGCGACTCAGGAACATCGCGGTGCCGAGGAAGCTCGACACCGATTTCAAGATTTGAACGTGTCGGCTCGAATCCGGGAGGCAAGGTATGCCCAAGGTCGTTGATTACTATTTCACGCCAGTATCGCCGTGGACCTACCTGGGCCACGATCGCTTCGTGGCGATCGCCGCGAAGCATGGTGCGTCGATCAACGTCAAGCCGGTCGATTTCGGCAAGGTGTTTTCCGTATCCGGTGGCTTGCCGCTCAAGCAGCGAGCGCCGCAGCGACAGGCGTATCGACTGGCTGAGCTGAAACGCTGGCCGAAATTCCTCGGAATACGCCTGAACGAGCAACCCAGGTATTTTCCAGTCTCCGGCGACCTGGCGACAAAATGGATCCTCGCCGCGTTGACGCGCGCCGCCCCGGACGCGTTGAAGCTGTCCGGCGCGTTCATGCGCGCGGTCTGGGTGGATGAGCGCAACATCGCCGACGCTGATACGTTGGCCGCTGTCGCCCAGGAGCAGGGACTCGATGCGAAAGCGCTCGCCGCTGGAGCAGACGCCCCTGACATGCTCGCGCGCTGTGAAGCGCTGACCCAGGAGGCGATCGAGCGCCAGGTCTTTGGCGCGCCCACCTACGTTTACCGCGACGAGCTCTTCTGGGGACAAGATCGGCTCGACTTTCTGGACCGGGAACTGGCAAAATAGCGTGTTTTCCCGGCGGCGCGTCCGGGGTGCCCCTCAGGGCATCGCGAACGCAGCGGCCGACCGCGGGTTTCGGTGATCGTCGCACGGTGTGCAACTGCGCGAAGCCGCGGATGACAACAATTTTGCGATGCTGCCAATATTGAGGGGATAGTCATGTCGAACGCAGTCATTTTCGCGCTGGTGTGCGCGGTAGCCGCCTTGGCCTACGGCGGCTGGTCGATCAACTGGATACTTGCCAAACCCACCGGCAACGATCGCATGCGCGAAATTGCCCTGGCGATCCAGCAGGGTGCGCAGGCCTATCTCAACCGCCAATACCTCACGATCGGCATCGTCGGCGTGATCCTGTTCGTCGTCATCTGGCTGGCGCTGGGTGCGCGCACGGCGGGCGGCTTCGCCGTCGGTGCTGTGCTCTCGGGACTGGCGGGCTACATCGGCATGAACGTGTCGGTGCGCTCGAACGTGCGCACGGCCGAAGCCGCGCGCACCGGGCTCAATGAGGCGCTGGCGGTGGCCTTCCGCGGCGGCGCGATCACCGGCCTGCTGGTGGTCGGTCTCGGACTGCTCGGTGTGGCCGGTTTCTACTGGTTTCTCGTGCAATCGGCGCCGTACGTCCCGAACCTGATGAAGGAAGGCTTGCATGGCACTATCGAACCGCTCGTCGGTCTGGCGTTCGGCGGATCGCTGATCTCGATCTTCGCGCGCCTTGGCGGTGGCATCTTCACCAAGGGCGCCGACGTCGGTGCCGACCTCGTCGGCAAAGTCGAGGCCGGTATTCCCGAGGATGACCCGCGCAACCCGGCGGTGATCGCGGACAACGTCGGTGACAACGTCGGCGATTGCGCCGGCATGGCGGCCGACCTGTTCGAAACCTATGCGGTAACCATCGTCGCGACAATGCTGCTCGGTGCGCTGCTTCTGCCCGCATCGGCCGAGGCTGCGGTGACGTATCCGCTTGCTCTGGGCGGGTTCTCGATACTCGCCTCGATCGTCGGCTGCTTTTTCGTCAAGGCGCGGCCCGGTGGCAAGATCATGAATGCGCTGTATCGTGGCCTCGCCGTCGCCGGCGGGTTGTCGGCCATCGGTTTCTGGTTCATCACCGACCGGCTCATGGGCAGCGTGGTCGCCATCGATCCGCAGCTCACGACGCTGCACCTGTGGGGCGCGGGGTTGATCGGCTTGGTGCTGACCGCGGCGATGGTCGTCATCACCGAGTACTACACGGCGACGGAATACAAGCCGGTGCGGCACGTCGCCGAGGCCTCGACGACGGGTCACGCAACCAACATCATCGCCGGACTCGGTGTGTCGATGAAGTCGACCGCGTGGCCGGTGCTTGCGGTGTGCGTCGCGATTCTCGCGTCGTTCTGGCTCGCAGGTTTGTATGGCATCGCGGTCGCGGCGACGGCGATGCTGTCGATGACCGGCATCATTGTCGCCCTCGACGCGTATGGACCAATCACCGACAACGCCGGCGGCATCGCCGAGATGGCCAATCTGCCCGACTCGGTACGGGCCATTACCGATCCGCTCGATGCGGTGGGCAACACGACCAAGGCGGTGACCAAGGGTTATGCCATCGGCTCCGCGGGTCTTGCCGCGTTGGTGTTGTTCGCCGACTACACGCATGCGCTTCAGGGCGCGAACATCAACGTTTCGTTCGATCTCTCCAACCACATGGTGATCGTCGGGCTGTTCCTCGGCGGCATGATTCCTTACTTGTTCGGCGCCATGGCGATGGAGGCGGTCGGCCGTGCCGCGGGCGCGGTCGTCGTCGAGGTGCGCCGCCAGTTCAAGGAGATCAAAGGCATCATGGAAGGCACCGCCAAGCCGGAATACGGCGTGGCAGTGGACATGCTGACCAAGGCGGCGATCCGCGAAATGATCATCCCGTCGCTGCTGCCCGTGCTCGTCCCCGTGGTTGTCGGATTGGTTCTGGGTCCGGTGGCGCTGGGCGGCCTGCTCATGGGCACCATCATCACCGGCCTGTTCGTCGCGATTTCGATGACCACCGGCGGCGGCGCATGGGACAACGCCAAGAAGTACATCGAGGATGGCCACCATGGCGGCAAGGGTTCGGACGCGCACAAGGCGGCCGTCACCGGCGATACGGTAGGCGATCCGTACAAGGACACTGCGGGTCCCGCGGTCAATCCGCTGATCAAGATCATCAACATCGTGGCGCTGATGATCGTGCCGTTGCTCGCACTGCAGTACGGCGCCAAGAAAGTGGTTGCCGCGCCGCAGGCGCCGGCCATGTCGGCGCAGACCGTCAGCGCACCGGCAGCGACCGTCGCCATGGTGGCGGACGTCCCCGCGGCGGGCGCGTTCATCATCGTCAAGGATGCGACGATGCCGACCGTCAACGTGTATTTCGCCACGGGCAAGGCAGAGCTGCCGGGCGATCCGGCGCAAGGACTTGCGGTGGTCATTGCGCATCTCAAGTCGAACGCCGGTGCCAAGGCATCGATCTCCGGCTTTCATGATGCGACGGGCGATCTCGCACAGAACCAGGAACTCGCCAAGCAGCGCGCGATGGGCGTGCGCGACGCGATCAAAGCCGCTGGCATCGCCGAGGAGCGGCTCGAACTCAAGAAACCCGAACAGACGCAAGGCGCGGGCACCAACGCGCAGGCGCGGCGCGTCGAAGTGAAGGTGCAATAGTCACCACGGGCTGGCTCGCGAAAACACAAAGGGCAGCGACTACGTCGCTACCCTTTGTCATCTGCGGTTGCTAGCGCTTGCGCGCGAGCATGACGCCGTCGCCGACGGTCAGCAGGCAGGCGTCGACGCGCTTGTCATCGCGGATCTTGATGTTAAGCGCACGAAGCGCGTCAGTATCCGGACTGTGCGCATCGGGCTCGGCGACCTGACCGCCCCAGAGCATGTTGTCCAGCGCGATGAGACCACCCGCGCGCACGAGCTTGAGGCACACCTCGTAGTACGCGTCGTAGTTGGGCTTGTCGGCGTCGATGAACGCGAAATCGTACGCATTGGGGCCGTCCTCGCGCAGCAATGCATCGAGCGTGACGAGCGCCGGTCCCAGACGCAGATCGATGCGCGGCGACACGCCCGCCTCGTCCCAGTAGCGTCGTCCGATGCGGGTCCACTCGTCGTTGATGTCGCAGCAAACCAGCTTGCCATCAGTGGGGAGGGCCGACGCGACAGCCAGCGCGCTGTAGCCGGTAAATGTCCCGATCTCGATGGCGCGTTTGGCGCCGATCGTTCGCACGAGCAGCGCGAACAGCGCACCCTGGTCGGCGCTGATCTGCATCATCCCCATGGGCAGGGCGGCGGTTTCTGCGCGCAAGCGAGCCTGCAACGGCGACTCCCGCGTGATTTTGGTGGCGACGTATTGCTCGACATCGACGGGTAACAGGGAGCGACGCATGAGAGCAGCATGCCGCAAGTACGCCGCGCAGCGCAAGAGGGGTCCGGCTGTCTCCTGATGCTGCTGCGGTAGAATCAGTCATGAAGTGTTCACCGATATCGCGCATGGGTGTGTTCGCGCTGGCGATTGGTGTCGCAGTCGGCGCTACGCCAGTGTCAGCGCAGGACAGGGCGCCGGAACGGGCATCCGGCTGGACGCCGAAAGCGGTGGTCGCAAGCAAGCACGACATGGTCGTCGCGGCCAATCCCTTGGCGGTGGACGCGGGAATGCGAATCCTCGAGAGCGGTGGCAGCGCAGTCGACGCCGCGATTGCCGTTCAACTGGTGCTCAATGTCGTCGAGCCGCAGTCGTCGGGCATCGGCGGGGGCGCCTTCCTGCTGTTTCACAACGGCAGGAGCGGCCTGATCACGGCGTTCGATGGACGCGAGACCGCGCCTGCCGCAGCAAAACCTGATCGCTTTCTCGATGCTGCCGGCAAACCGATGGCGTTTCACGACGCCGTGGTCGGCGGCCGCTCGGTCGGCGTTCCGGGCGTGCTGCGTATGCTGCAGCTGGCGCACCGGCAATACGGCAAACTTCCCTGGGCGCAACTGTTCGATCCTGCCATTGCACTGGCCGAGAACGGCTTCGCCGTTTCACCGCGGCTTGGTAGAGCGATCGCCGGTGACGGATACCTGAAGCAGGAACGCGCGCGGGCCTATTTCTTCAATCGCGATGGCACGCCCGTTGCCGTAGGGCAGACATTGCGCAATCCGGCGTTCGCCGCGACGTTGAAGAAGATCGCCGCGGGTGGCGCCGACGCGTTCTACAAGGGAGAAATCGCCCGCGACATCGTCGAGACCGTCGATCGAAGCGTAATCCATCCCGGTGACATGACCGAAAGCGACCTCGCCAATTACAAGGCAAAGGTACGTGAACCGGTGTGTGGCCGTTATCGCGTCTACAAGGTCTGCGGCATGCCGCTGCCGTCGTCAGGAGGCATGACCATATTGCAGATATTGGGTCTGCTCGAGGCGTTCGACCTGGCGTCGATGGGGCCCGGCTCGTTGATGAGCGTGCATTTGTTCAGCGAGGCCGGTCGCCTCGCGTTTGCCGATCGGGACCTTTATCTCGCCGATCCGGAATTCGTGACGCCTCCGCCTGGACTCCTCGACCCGTCATACTTGCGTCAGCGCTCGCGGCAAATCCGTACTGACGCCAGCATGGGCCGGGCAATGGCGGGAACGCCTGCAAATGTGCCCGGGACCAAGCGCAAGGTCGCGCACGGTGACGGTTTCGCGCTGGAGTTTCCGTCGACGTCGCATCTCTCGATCGTCGATCGGGCTGGTAATGCGGTGGCGATGACGACGACCATCGAAGATGCATTCGGCAGCCGTCTGATGACGCGGGGCGGGTTTCTGCTCAATAATCAGCTGACGGATTTTTCCTTCGTCCCCGACAGCGATGGCAAGCCCGTGGCGAATCGCGTCGAAGCGGGCAAGCGCCCACGATCGTCGATGTCGCCAACCATCGTGTACGATGCCCAGGGGCGCGTGTTCATGCTTGTGGGATCGCCTGGCGGAAGTGCGATCATCAACTACGTGGCCAAGGCCCTCATTGGTGTTCTGGATTGGGGACTCGATGTCCAGGCCGCGATCGATCTCCCCAATACAGGCAGTCGCAACGGTCCGACCGAGCTTGAGGCCGGCACCGCCGCCGAGGCTTTGGCGCCGCAATTGCGCGCGCTCGGACATGAGACCTACATCAGCGATCAGACCAGCGGGTTGCACGCTATTGTGCGTACACGAAACGGATGGTCTGGCGGCGCCGATCCACGGCGCGAAGGCATTGCGCGCGGACACTGATAGCATAGTAACCATGAGCGCCAGCCAGAACGCCCCCCACCGCATCGTGATCGTCGGGGGTGGCGCCGGCGGCCTGCCGCTGGCGACCGCGCTCGGCGAGAAATTCGGGCGTCGCGGCCGCGCCGACATCACGCTGGTGGATCGTTACGAGACGCACGTCTGGAAGCCCCTGCTGCACGAAGTCGCCGCCGGGCGCATGGATGCCGATGCGCACGACGTCAACTATCTCGCGCTGGCGCACTGGCACCGCTTCCGTTTCATGCAAGGCGCGATCGCGGGGCTTTCCCGGCAACGGCGCGAGCTCACGTTGCAGGCGGTCAAGGACGACGAGGGTCACGAGATGTTGCCGGAGCGTATCGTTCCGTATGACATGCTGGTTTTCTGCGTTGGCAGCACGAGCAACGATTTCGGCGTGCCGGGTGTCGCTACTCACGCGATTTCACTCGACACGGCGCGCGATGCCAAGCGCTTTCATCGCCGACTGCTCGCGGCATGCGTGCGCGCGGACGGCCGCGCGGCGGCGGGTCATCCGACAGGCGTCGACATCGTGATCATCGGCGCTGGGGCAACCGGCGTCGAACTCGCGGCCGAGATTCGCCACACGACGCGCGCCCACGCGGGCTACGGCCTGCAGCATCTGCGGCCTGCCCAGGACATCCGGCTCACGTTGATCGAGGCCGCGCCGCGCATTCTGCCGCAGCTCGGAGAACGCATCGCTGTCGCCGTCGAGGGGCTGCTGAAAAAGCTTGACGTCGCGGTGCGCGTCAGCGAGCGCGTGACCGGTGTGGATGCAACCGGCGTGCACACCGCCAGCGGGGCACTCATACCGGCAGATCTGGTGGTATGGGCGGCAGGCATACAGGCGCCGGCGTTTCTCGCCAGGCTCGACGGTCTCGACGTCAACCGCGCCAACCAGCTCGTCGTCAAGCTCACGCTGCAGACGACGCGCGATGATGACGTATTTGCGTTCGGCGATTGCGCGGCGTGCCCGTGGCCGGAGGCAGGCAAGGAGGGCGCCCTGGTGCCGCCGCGCGCGCAGGCGGCGCGCCAGCAGGCGCTGTTGCTGGTGAAGTCGGTACAGGCGCGCTTCACCCAAAGGCCGCTGCCTGAATTCCATTTTCGCGACCTCGGCTCACTGGTGTCGCTCGGTGAGCTGTCCGCGGTCGGCAATCTCATGGGTGGATTGATCGGTGGCAGCATGATGATCCAGGGGCTGATCGCGCGCTGGATGTATGTGTCGCTATACAAAATGCACCAGATCTCGATTCATGGTTACGTTCGCGTCGTGCTCGACACGATCGGACGTTTCCTGCGCCGACGCATGGAACCGCGCGTCAAGTTGCATTGACCAGAGGCAACTTCCAGTCTCGATGCTTGCCGGTCTGACCTGGCTGCTGATCTACCAATGCATCGGCGAGATCCTGGTGCGCTGGACGGGGCTGCCGGTACCCGGTCCCGTCGTCGGCATGGTGCTTCTGTTCGTGACGCTTTTGGCGAAGCAGGCTGCGCCGGCATCGCTGCAGACCGCCGCGTCCGGGTTGTTGTCGCATCTGTCATTGCTGTTCGTTCCGGCAGGCGTCGGCGTGATGCTGCACTTCCACCGTGTCGCCAGCGAGTGGCTGCCCATCGTCGTCTCGCTCGTCGTCAGCACCGTGCTGGCAATGGCGGTAACGGCGCTCGTCATGCGCCACCTGCTCGCGCGGCAGGATCGGCGTGACGCCGACGCAGGTGGACCCTGATGCCGCAACCGCTGCAGCCGCTTGCCGAGATCTGGGTCTACCTTGCCACGACACCGTTGCTCGGTCTGACGCTCACGCTGATCGCATACCAATTGGGATACTGGGTCTATGCGCGAGGCGGAATGAATCCATTGCTCAATCCAGTGTTGCTCGCGGTCGCGGCACTGGTCGCGCTGCTGCTCGCAACGGGCACCTCGTACACGACGTACTTCGAGGGCGCGCAGTTCGTGCATTTTCTGCTCGGTCCCGCGGTGGTCGCGCTCGCGGTCCCGCTGCATCAGCAGCTGCCGAACATCCGCCGTCTGTTCGTGCCGATCGCGGGCGGGCTCATTGCGGGTTCGCTCACGGCGGTGGTGAGCGCGCTTGCGATTGCGTGGGTGCTCGGCGCGTCGAATGTGACGCTGTTGTCGCTCGTGCCGAAGTCGGTGACCGCGCCGATCGCCATGGGCATCTCGGAAAAAATCGGCGGCATCCCCGCGTTGACCGCAGTGCTGGTCGTTGCCACCGGTATCATCGGCGCGGCGCTGGGCAAGTTCGTATTTGACGTGCTGGGCATCGCCGACTATCGGGTGCGCGGCTTTGCGCTGGGCATCGCCGCGCATGGGATCGGTACAGCGCGTGCGTTTCAGGTCAACGCCGATGCAGGGGCGTTTGCCGGTCTCGCCTTCGGATTGCAGGGCGCGCTGGCGGCGTTTCTGTTTCCCGCGATCTATTTTTCCCTGCGGCATTTCATGTAGAGCGACGATGCAGTCAGCGTGCGGCGCGCGGACGCATTTCGGCGATATACTGGACTACAAGGCAAACTTTGCCGTCACCAGCGATGCAATCCGACCTTCTTTCAGCAGCCATACTGCTGCTCCTGGTGATCGATCCCTTCGGCAACGTGCCGCTCGTGGTGAGCACGCTGAAGCCCGTGGCACGCGAACGGCGCGTGCGCGTCGTGCTGCGCGAATGCCTGATCGCCTACGTCCTGCTGGTTGCGTTCATGTTCGGCGGCCACGCGTTCCTCACCTTGATGCGGCTCTCGGAAACCTCGCTTTCGATCGCGGGTGGCGTGATCCTGTTTCTGATCGCGCTCAAGATGGTTTTTTCGCGGCATCCCGAAGGTGCGTTTGGCGACGCTGTCAGCGGCGAGCCGTTGATTGTGCCACTGGCGATTCCCGCCATTGCCGGGCCGTCGGCGATGGCGACCGTCATGTTGATGGCATCGCGCGAACCGGCCCGCATCGAGACCTGGGTGCTGGCGCTGTCGCTGGCGATGGTCGTGACGACCGCTGTGCTTGCGGGCGCCGACCGGCTGCAGCAATTGCTCGGAGAGAGGGTCGTGCGGGCGTTCGAGCGACTCATGGGCTTGGTGTTGACCGCGGTGGCGGTCGAGATGCTGCTGGGAGGCATCCGCAGCTTTGTCGCGCAATATCGCGCCTGAAATGCAACTGGCAGGTGACGCTACATGACCGCTTTGGTCGGTAGACCCCGCCTGCATTGGCCGCTGTGGATCGTTGCGGTGGTGGGAGCGGTCGCCTACGCAAGCGCGTTCTATCCAGGCGCCATGTCATTCGACAGCGCGTACCAGTGGTGGCAGGCGCGCGGTGGCGAGAGCACGAACATTCAAGGTGTAGGCATGACCTGGTTCTGGCGTGCTACCAATGCAGTGGCGCCCGGACCCGGTGCCATGTTCTTGCTGCAACTCCTGCTGTTCTGGAGTGGTCTGGCATTGATCGCCGAGCACTTGTCCGCGCCGATCCAGTGGCGGTCAGCGTTCATGCTGGTCGCAGCCTCTGCACCGGTCAGCTTTGTTCTGTTTTCCCATGTCTGGAGCGATGTGATGCTCATCGCGGTCCTGACCTGTGCGGTCGGCGCAATGCTGCGTTGTCGCGCGGGTTACCGTTTCTGGCTAGTGCCCGGTTGGGCGCTGCTTTTCGTTGCCGTTACCTTGCGTCATAACGCCGTCGCAGCCGTATTTCCGCTGCTGATTTACATGGGGCATCTGCGGAACATGAGCGCAGGAGGTGATACAGGAACACTCCTGCGTTCCACCGCCATGGCGTTGCTGGTGTCTCTGCTCTTCCTGTTCGCAACCTACGCGATTGAACGTACGGTAGACCAGCCACGCACGTTGTTTTCCGCGACACAGCTCTGGGACCTGGCCGCCATCTCGATCGATACCGGCGAGATACTCTTGCCTTCGTCGACTTACCAACGGAAATTGACGCTCGAGGATCTGCGTCAGGCCTTCGTACCCTACACCAATGCAACTCTGTTTACAGGAAAGCACGTTGAAATAAGGCAACCTTTTTTTTCTCTCGCAGATCCAGTGAATGGTGAGATACGCCGTGCCTGGATCGCAGCCATCTTTGCTCATCCCCGCGCGTATCTTGCGCATCGCTGGGCGCTGAGCTTGGGGCTCTTTGGTAGCAAGCCTCGGGATTGGCCAAGTGGACTGGTTTACTTCGACGGCATGTTCCAATACAACGACAATCCACCTGTGAAGCCCAACACCAACAGTGCCCACGCATGGTTCGTGCGGTTATTCGAAGCGATGCGCGACAGCGTGCTGGTCAGTGCGTGGCCGTATCTAGCGCTATCCATTGTCGCGCTGGTGGTAGCGTGGCGCCGCCGGCAAGACGCCGACATGGGGCCTGCCTTTGCGGTATTGATCAGCGGCCTGCTCTACGCCGCGCCGCTACCATTCATCGCACCCGCAGCCGAGCTGCGTTACACGGGCTGGACCTGCCTGGCGGCGCTGATCGGTGCCGCCCTCGTCTTTGCGGCGCGGAAAAAAAACCGGGCGAGCGCCCGGTTTTGATTTCAAGCATGCGTCAAGGTCACTCCTTGTCGCCTTCGAACCCGATCGTCAGCGCGATCTCGTCACCGATGGACGGGACACCTCTTTTCATGCCGAAGTCGGAGCGCATGAGTTTGCCCACCGCAACACCGCCGCAGCGTTCCTTCGCTGTCGCCGTCGCCGGGTTGCACTTGAAGCGTTCCACTGTCAGCGTGACCGGCTTGGTCACGCCGAGCAGTGTCAGATTGCCTTCAATTTTCGCAGGGTTGTCGCCGGCAAAGGTGACCCCGGTCGACTTGTACGTCATCCGCGGAAATTCGACGGCATTGAAGAAATCCGCGGAACGCAGGTGCTCGTCGCGTGAGCGGGCGCGGCTGCCCTTGTCGCTATCGTTGGTGTCGACGGACGCCGTCTCGATGGTGACGTCGACCGCACCTGTTTTCGCTGCGCGGTCGAGTGTGAATTTGGCCCCGAATTTGGTGAAGCGGCCGTAGATAGTCGTCAGGCCAAGGTGATCGACCGAGAAATTCACGGACGAGTGAAACGGGTCGGCAGAGAAGTTCTCGGTTGCGGCCGAGGCGGCAAGTGGCAGAGCGGCGATAATCAATAGTGCAAGGTTTTTCGGCATAGCGATCTCCTGGTTGGTTTGTTAGCTTAGCGATCCGTGCGCGGCGTACCACGCAGCGAAAATGGGAATTGCCGCGGCGATCAACGCATAACCGGCGGCAATGGCAGCGCGGACGATGATCGGTGCTCGTTCGGGTAGTGGCAGCGTGACCGCAGCTGGGATCAGCAACAGCAGCGGCAGCGCATACCACGGTAGCTCGGCGATCAGCAGGGCACCGCTCGCGAACAACGCCGCGAGCAGGCCCAGCGGAAGCGCACCCGTCATCCCGGAGGCGATTGCGCGCGACAGTACGACCTGCACCAGCAGCATCGCGCCCGCCGCGGCGGCGATCGACACGCCTGCCACCAGGTAACCGATTGAAGCCGACAACACGCCGGCGATACCGGTGGCGAGCCCAAGACCCAGGCCAGCGGCGCCGATGCGCAGACCGTCTTCGCGCAGACGCAGCGTCGCGGCCACGAGCGCCGCGACGAACAATGCGATACCTCCACCCACGGCCAATGCCCTGATGCCTTCACGCTGCTGAAGGATTGCAAGGAAGACCCACATCGCGAGCGCGGCCGAAGCGATGGCGAGCGCGAATGCAATCTCACGCGACCGGCGCGGCGCGTAGTCGGCGGCAATGCCGACGAACGGCACCAGCAGGCCGATCAGCACGGTCTTGCGCGCCACGGTCAACGGTGAGAACGAAAAGCCGGTGGAAAGTGCGACCATCGTTGCATATCCGGCACCGATCGCAAGCCACGCGAAGCGCGTTCGGGCCAGCGCGAAAGCGACGATCAGCGCGACCACCAGCGGACCGACACCGCCCTGAATCGCAGGATGGTCGAGGAGTTCAGTCATGACGGCGCCCGGCGTTTGCGATGACCTGTGCGAATTGAGGCCCGCAGGCGAAACGCAGGCGTAGCGGAGGATGTCCCTGGCAATGACACGATGCTGGTAAACACTTCGACCATTCCGATTATTCCATCGCCCGTGTTGGTTTGGGCGGCCTTCGATCGGGGTGAATCATAGCCTATTTCTCCGTTATTTCGATGTGGCGTCCAATTGGGAACACGCCCGCCGTGTGGTGGCGGCCGAGCGGGCGTGGGTCCATCCGATGTCTCGACCGGCGAAGCATTTGTTCAAGCCGGAGTCAGCCAGCCATCGGTGCGTCTTATCGCGTGGGCCTTCTCCAGTTCTCCGACCAGCATGGTGGCCAGTTCGGCGGGCGACCGCTGGAAGAAGCGGGCATTGAAATCGCGGTAAACCCCGACGGTGTCGAGGTATGTCGGCAAGTCGGCGATGCGCATGCGCTGCTTGTCGAGGAGGGCGAACATGAGCAGGGCCTTGAGCACATACCGCGCGATACGTACGCTGTCCGTCTCGAACGCAGCGGTACGCTTGAACGCGCGATCGAGCGCGGTGCCGACGTCGGTAAATGGATCGCCGTGACCGGGGATGACGATGCTTACGGCTAGACCCCCGAGCATCTCCAGCGTCGCACGAGCCGCCGGTAGCGCCGACGGATCGAATTCGACCGGCATGACGAGGCCGTAGCCGTTTTCCCAGAGGGCGTCGCCGGAAATGAGCACGCGATGTTCCGGGTTGTAGAAGACGACCGCGCCCATGTCGTGGCCCGGCGCCGCGAGCGCCTGCCATTCAAGGTCGCCCCAGACATGCGTTTCGCCGGGCGCAATGACTTCGTCGACGCTGAAGCGGTCCGCGCGCTGGTCGCAGTAGCCGAGCAGCAGAGTCTTTTCGTCCCACGCCGAGATCACGGATACTTCGCCTTCGGGCAACGCGATGGGGCAACCATAGCGCGCCTTGATGGCGGCGTTGCCGCCCATATGATCGCTGTGGCAGTGCGTGTTGACCAGGCGCGCGAGCGGTTCGTCACCAATGCCGTGTGTCGATTCGAGCAGCGCCAACGTCAAAGGCGCGTGGCGGACGTATCCCGAGTCGATCAGCACATGTCCGTCAGGACTCTTGAGCAGGATGTTGTTCGCGGACAACCAGTCGCGGACGAAGACGTGCAGTTGCGGAGGAAGCAACGTTCTGGTCACAGTCGCTCACTATGCATTGTTCTGGGTACGGCAAGGGGCATCGCCAGTCGGGAATGATAGCAACTTGCGCCAAAATGCTATCGTTGCTGTCATGGAGCAAGAACGATGAGCGACCCCAGGGGCCTCGCTGCGCCAGCACTGATCAAGGGCGTCGGCATCAGGCAAGTCCGCATCACCTGCGGCCTGATTCTATTTTCCTACCTGCTGTCGCATTTCGCGAATCACTCCCTCGGCAACATTTCCTATGCCGCGATGGAGGACGGGCTGGACTACCACATGAGATTCTGGCGCAGCCCGATTGTGGTGGCCGTGTTTTACACCGCCGGAATTACGCACTGGGCGCTCGGGTTGTGGGCGCTTTACGACCGTCGGCAGTTCAAGTATCGGACGCCAGAGATTGCCCAGATCGTGCTCGGGCTCTCGATCCCGTTCCTTCTGGTCATACACTTCACGGGCGCGCGATTGCAGTCACCGCTGTTCGGGCGCGACCTGTATTACGCACAGGCGTTCACCGCGTATTGGGTTGTTCGCCCTTACATGGAGTGGGTGCAGTTCACCCTTCTGATCGTCGCGTGGGTCCATGGCTGCATTGGACTGTTCTTCTGGTTGCGCTTGAAGCGCTTTTTCGCCAGCGCCGGTCCGTATTTGCTGGCGGCAGCGGTGTTGATCCCGACGCTCGCGCTGCTTGGACTGATCCACGGTGGACGTGAAGTGGTCCAGCTCGGTCTTCAGCCGGAATGGCGAGCGGCCAATCTCGGTCCGCAGAGCCGCGCCACGCCGCCGCAACGCGCGATTCTCGATGGGATCATTTTCTGGTTCCCGATTATCTACGCGACCGTGCTTGGGCTGATCCTCGCTGCACGCGGTGTTCGCGCTCTGCGCGAGCGACGCGGCGGCCTGATTACCCTGTCCTATCCGAACGGCGTGACCGTTCGCGTGCCAAAAAGCCTGAGCGTGCTCGAAGCGAGCCTGCGCAACAACATCTCGCACGCGAGCGTTTGTGGCGGCAAGGCACGCTGCTCCACCTGCAGGATACGAGTTGTCGGCGATGTGTCGGCATTGCCCCAACCTTCGCGTCGCGAGCGGTTCGTACTTCACCGCGTCGGCGCCAGCGTCGATCCGTCCATCCGCCTTGCTTGTCAGTTGCATCCGCAGAAGGACATCGCCTTCTTCCTGGTATTTCCACCGGAGTTCAACGCGGCGACCATGCGCCGGTCGGTCCGCATCCGGGCGGGCGAAGAGCGCTACATCGTCAGCATGTTCATCGACATGCGCGGCTCGACGAAGTTGGCCGAGAAGCGACTGCCATTCGACACGATGTTCATCATCAACCGTTTCATTGGCGCCGTGTCCAGCGCGATCGAGGATGCGGGCGGCCAGCCGAACCAGATCGTGGGCGACGGCGTCCTGGCGCTGTTCGGTCTCGACAAGGATCCGGCGACCGCCTGCGGGCAGGCGATTCATGCCATTGGGAAGATCGCCGCCAACGTGGAGCAACTCAATCGCGATCTCGCGAACGATCTGCGCGAACCGATCGGGTATGGCATCGGCGTCAACGGCGGCAAGGTGATCATCGGCGACATCGGCTATCGCGAGCACATCGTGTTCACCGCGCTGGGCGACGCGGTCAACGTCGCGGCACGGCTGCAGGAAATGACCAAGGAGCTGGGGTGCGAGGCGGTCATCGCCGAGGAAGTCTGCCGTACTGCCGGCTTCGCAGCGGAAGCATTGACGGCGCGTGAAGTGCCGATTCGCGGCCGGGTCAAGCCGATGTTGATTCGCGTCGCAGTGCGGGCGAGTCAGCTCACGGTCGGGGTTGCTTAGCCGTCGCGCTACGTTAGCCGGGCCAGAAAATCCTCGACCAGCGCTACCCGATCCTCCAGTTCCGGCGCCGCGCGCTCGATGCGCACGCGATCCTGACCGGCAAATCGGTAACGGCCATCGCGCTGCACTAGCGCAATGAGCTTGGTCGCGTCGAACGGCGGATTGCGTGCAAATTGAACCTGTGTGCGCTCAGGACCGGAGTCGATCTTGATCGCGCCCAGCGGTTTCGCCACCAGCCGCAGCTTGTGGCAGGCCAACAGCGCCTGCGTCGGTTCCGGCGGCAGGCCGAAACGGTCGATCAGCTCTTCCTGCATCGACGTCAACGCTTCCTTTGTGGCGCAATTCGCAAGTCGCTTGTACAGCACCAGCCGCTCGTGCACGTCGTTGCAGTAGTCCTCGGGCAGCAGCGCCGGCACGTGCAGGCTGATCTCGGTGGTGACGCCAAGCGGCTCGTTGAGGTTCGGCTCACGTCCGCTTTTCAACGATTCGACGGCGGCCTTGAGCATGTCCGAATAGAGCTGGAATCCGATCTGCTGCATCTCGCCCGACTGTTCGTCGCCCAGCACTTCGCCTGCGCCGCGAATTTCGAGGTCGTGCATCGCGAGATAGAAGCCCGAACCAAGGTCCTCCATCAACTGGATGGCCTCGAGGCGCTTTTTTGCTTGCACCGACAGCGCTTCTTCGGGAGGTGTCAGAAGATACGCATAGGCCTGATGGTGCGAGCGCCCGACGCGCCCCCGCAACTGGTGCAATTGCGCCAGCCCGAACTTGTCCGCGCGGTGGATGATGATCGTATTGGAGCTTGGGACGTCGATGCCGGTCTCGATGATCGTCGAACACAAAAGCAGATTGCAGCGCTGCTGATAGAAATCGCGCATGACGCGTTCCAGCTCGCGCTCCGGCATCTGACCGTGGGCAATGGCGATGCGCGCTTCGGGCACCAGCTTGGCAAGCTTTTCGCTCATGCTGACGATGGTGTCGATGTCGTTGTGCAGAAAATAGATCTGTCCGCCGCGCTTGAGTTCGCGCAGACAGGCTTCCCGCACGATTCCGGGCGAATACTGCGCGACGAAGGTCTTGATCGCGAGACGGCGCTCGGGGGCGGTGGCAATGACCGAGAAGTCGCGCAAACCTTCAAGCGACAGCGCCAGCGTCCGCGGTATCGGCGTGGCGGTCAGGGTGAGCACGTCGACCTCGGCGCGCAAGCGCTTGAGCTGTTCCTTCTGGCGCACGCCAAAGCGATGCTCCTCGTCGATGATGACGAGTCCCAGCCGCGCGAACTTGACGTCCGGCTGGATGAGCTTGTGCGTTCCGATGACGAGGTCGACCTTGCCGTTGGCCAGCCCCTCGAGCCCGGCCTTCATCTCCTTCGTCGATCGAAAGCGCGACAACTCGGCCAGCTTGACCGGCAGGTCGGCGAAGCGATCCGAGAAGACCTGCAGATGCTGCTCGGCCAGCAACGTCGTCGGCACCAGCACGGCCACCTGCTTGCCGTCCGCGATCGCGACAAAGGCTGCGCGCAGCGCAACTTCGGTCTTGCCGAAGCCCACGTCGCCGCAAACGAGACGGTCCATCGGCTTGCCGGACACCAGATCCTTGATGACCGCCTCGATCGCCGCGGCCTGATCGGGCGTTTCCTCGAACCCGAATCCTTCCGCGAACGCCTCATAGTCGTGCACGTTGAACTTGAATGCATGACCTTCGCGCGCTGCGCGCTGTGCGTAGAGGTTGAGCAATTCGGCCGCGGTGTCGTGCGCGCGCTGCGCCGCTTTTTTCTTGGCCTTGTCCCATTGGCCGCTGCCGAGTTCGTGCAGCGGCGCGGCCTCAGGCGACGCGCCGCTGTACCGGCCGATCAGGTGCAGGCTCGCCACGGGCACGTACAGTTTGGCGTCGTTGGCGTACAGCAGATGCAGGAACTCGTTCGGGCCGTCGCCCAGATCGAGCGTCGTCAATCCGAGATAGCGGCCGATGCCGTGCTGCTCGTGGACCACCGCATCGCCGATGCGCATCTCCGACAAGTCGCGCAGCATCGCGTCGACGTTGCTGCGCCTTGCCTCGCGCTTGCCCGCGCGGCGTGCGGCCGTCGCATAAAGTTCGGCTTCGGTGATGACCGCGACATTGCCCGCGGCCCAGACGAACCCGGTGTGCAACGGCGCGACGGCCAGCGCCGGGCTCACATCGCTGGCGATGAACGCTGCCCAGTCGGTGACCACCGCCGGCTTGAGGCCGTACTCCGCAAAGTACTGCTGCATGGTCTCGCGCCGACCGAGGCTTTCGGCGACGACGAGTACGCGCTCGTGGGTGCCGGTGACAAAACGCTTCAACGCACGCAACGGATCTTCGGCGCGTCGGTCGACCTGAATCGGCGGCAGTGCAATCGTCGGCGTCCGTGGTGCATTGCGGTTGGTGTCATCTCCTTCGTTGGCGGAGGGTTGAGGCGGAGGCGGAAGTTCGATTCGCGCGAATGGCTTGATCGCGTGATTGAAGGCATCTTCCGGCAGGAACAACTCGTGTGGAGGCAGCAGCGGACGCGCCTTGTCGCCGCGAAGCAGCCGATAGCGCGAATCGGTGTCCTGCCAGAAGCCGGTGACCGCACCTGCGACATCGCCGTGCAGGCACATGGCGGTATTGGCCGGAAGGTAATCGATCAAAGTCGCTGTCGCGTCGAAAAACAGCGGCAAATAGTATTCGATACCGCCAGGTGCGATGCCGTTGGAAATGTCCTTGTACAGCGGCGACTTCGACGGATCGCCTTCGAAAACTTCGCGAAAGCGTCCGCGAAAACGGGTGCGCCCGCTATCGTCCATCGGAAATTCGCGCGCCGGTAACAGCCGCACTTTGGGTACCGGGTAGACGGTGCGCTGGGTATCGACGTCGAAGGTGCGGATCGATTCGATGTCGTCGTCGAATAGATCGATGCGATATGGCAGGGTACTGCCCATGGGGAAGAGGTCGATGAGGCCGCCGCGAATGGTGTATTCCCCGGGGGAGACGACTTGCGTCACATGCTGGTATCCGGCAAGCGACAGTTGCGCGCGCAAACGGTCGGCGTCGAGCTTGTCGCCCTGCGCAAGAAAAAACGTGAACGCCGCGAGATACGCCGGTGGCGCCAGCCGGTAGAGTGCGGTGGTCGCCGCGACCAGCAGCACGTCGCATTCGCCGCGGGACACGTGATACAGCGTGGCGAGTCGTTCGGACACCAGATCCTGGTGCGGCGAAAAATGATCGTACGGCAGTGTCTCCCAGTCGGGCAGTATGCAGACGCGCAGTGCCGGTGCGAACCAGGCCATTTCTTCGGCCAGTCGCTGCACGGCGAGCGCGTCGGAACAAACGATGGCGACGAGTTGACCATGCGTCGCGGCACTCGTTGCGCATTGTGCGAGTGCGAGTGCATCCGCCGAGCCGGCGAGCGCGAGCACCGACGCCTTGCGGCCGGGCGGCGGCAAGGCGGGCAACAGGAGCGGCAGCGAGGGCGAAACGACGCTAGGTGGTGGCGACAACAACACGGATGCCACAGACAAAGCAGCAATTATACGTCGCCGACGATCCGCATGTATTCGCCGCTCGGCGATAATGCGCGGATGGTCACGCATTCCGCCGCGCCACGCGGCAAAGGCGTATCGCCTTACCTGCTGTTGACGTTGACGCCTTTCTTCTGGGCCTGCAACTGGATCATCGGCCGCGGCTTGGCGACATCGGTACCGCCGATGGCGATGACGTTCTATCGCTGGCTGTTTGCGATTCTGATCCTCGCGCCGTTTGCGTGGCCGCATGTCAGGCGTGAGTGGCCGATCGTCTGGCGCAATCGCCGCATCATGCTGCTGCTCGGCATCATTGGCGTTGGCTCGCATAACGCACTCGCATACCTCGGGCTGAACTACACGTCGGCGATGAACGGCGTGATCCTGAACTCGTTCATTCCGGTGATGATCATCTCGCTGTCGTGGCTGTTCCTGCGGCAGCGCCTGGCGCCCGTCCAGCTCGCGGGCGTCGCTGTGTCACTCGCCGGCGTGTTGACGATTTTGTCGCAGGGCAGTCTGGAGACGCTGGCGACGTTTCAGCTCAACCGTGGCGACCTGTTCGTGATCCTGTCGATGCTGTTGTGGTCGACCTATACGATTTGCCTGCGCTGGAAACCGGCGGGGCTGCACATGCTGACGTTTCTGTTCGTGATCGCGTGTATCGGCGATACAGGTGTGCTGCCGTTCTATCTGGCGGAGATGGCGATGGGGTCGACCATGACTTTCACGCTGGTCAATGTCGTGGCGCTGCTTGGGGTTGCGCTTTTTTCGTCGGTGCTGGCGTACATTTTCTGGAATCGTGGTGTCGAGGAGGTGGGCGCGAGCGTAGCGGGTCTGTTCGTGCACCTGATGCCCGTGTTCGGCACGATACTGGCATGGCTCTTTCTGGGCGAGCGGCTGCAGCCATATCACGTCATCGGCATCGGATTCATCCTGACGGGCATCTACGTGACCAGCAGGGGTGCGGCGCGCATCGTGGCGGTACCGCTGGAGTAATTCAATCCTCGAGTACCGACCGCACGACGAACGTGGCGTCCATCGCTGGCCAGTCGTCGGTGGCGCGGAACGGCGTTGTTCAGGCCTTTACCCGGCCGTACTGGTCGTCGAAGCGGACGATGTCGTCTTCGCCCAGATAGTCCCCGCACTGCACTTCGATCAGCACCAGCGGTTCACTTCCCTTGTTCTCGAGGCGATGGCGTGTCTCGGGCGGGATGAACGTCGATTCATTGGTGCGCAGGGTTTGGACGCGGTCGCCGTTGGTGATGTGTGCGTCGCCGCTGACGACCACCCAGTGCTCGCTGCGCCGGTGATGCAATTGCAGGGAAAGCTGCCCGCCGGGTTTGACTTCGATGCGTTTGATCTTGAACCCGGGCCGTTCCTGCAGCACGGTATACGCGCCCCACGGCCGGGCCACCGTGCGGTGCAGCTTGTACGAATCGTGGCCGCGCGCTTTCAACTCGCCGACGACTTCGCGGACGCGCTGTACATGGTCGCGATGTGCGACGAGCACGGCGTCCGGCGTGTCGATGATCACCAGATCGTCGACACCGACCGTCGCCACGATGCGGTCCTCGGCATGGACGAAAGTGTTGTGCGTGTCGATGGCCACACGCTCGCCCTGACCACGATTGCCCTCGGCATCGGGTTCGGTCAGCGCCGATATTGCCTGCCACGAGCCGACGTCGCTCCAGTCGAATGCGCCGCGCACGACGGCGACGTTATTGGCCTTTTCCATCACCGCGTAGTCGATCGAAATGCTTGGCACTGCGTTGAACAATGCAGGATCGATTTCCAGCATTGCTGCGTCCACTTGCGGCCTCATGTCCTGCCAGACTGCGCGCGCCGCGTTGATCACGACTGGTGCGTACTCCGCAAATGCCGCGAGTATCGCCGCGGGCGTAAAGCAGAACATGCCGGAATTCCAGACATGCCGACCCGTCGCCAGATATGCGGTTGCGTCGACCAGCGGTGGCTTTTCGATGTATCGGCGCGCACGAAATGCGTTCGCGACCCCCAGGGCCTCACCGCATTCGATATATCCGTAGCCGGTCTCGGGGTGGGTTGGCCCGATGCCGAATGTTGCGAGCCAGCCCGCACGCGCCAGCGACGTCGCGCGTTCCACCGCGGCGCTGAAGGCGCCGACATCGCGAATCAGATGGTCGGCGGGCAACACCAGGAGCGTCGCATCGTCGCCGTACACGGCCTCGGCATACAGCGCCGCCATCGCCACCGCGGGCGCGGTGTTGCGTCCGAACGGTTCGAGCAGGTACGTCCACCGCGGAAGTTGGATACCGGCGGCGGTATAGACATCTTTGGTACCAAAGTAAAAATCGCGATTGGTGATCGTCACCAATCCTGCGACGTCCGCCAGCGCCGACGCGCGCACCGCCGTCTTGTGGAGCAGCGTTTCGCCATCAGGCAAAGGCATGAACGGTTTGGGTGCGGTTTCGCGCGACAGTGGCCAGAGCCGGGTGCCGGCACCGCCAGACAGGATGATCGGGACCAATGCCATCGGTGCAAAGCTCCACTGAATTGATAACGCTGGAAGCCGGTAATTGTACCCGATCACCTTGTCGTATTGACGGATGCCGCGCGCGTCGTTACCTTGTGCTCGCTCATGGCAAATCCACTTACGACCATCGCGCAGCCCTCAATGTCTTCCACAGCGTTTGCAATGCCAGCACCCATTGGTGGTGTGTGCCCCGTGCTGGCGACACCGTTCGATGCGCAGGGCGCGCCTGACGAAGGATCGTTGGTACGCGTGGTCGACTACGCATTGCGATGTGGTGCGGATGCGGTCGTGTTTCCCGGCGTTGCCAGCGAAGTGGAACAATTGACCGCCGAGGAACGCGATCGACTCGTCGCACTCGTGGCGCGCACCGTGGCCGGCCGGGTGCCGCTGATCGTTGGTGCAAGCGCTTCCGATCTGGCGACGAGCATCCGTCAGACGCAGGTCGCTGCTTCGGTTGGCGCTGCCGCGGCAATGGTCATGGCGCCTGCGAGGCTCGCGGGTGACGCTGCGGCGTTACATGCGCACTACCAGGAACTCGGCGCCGCCGCTGCTGTTCCGATCATGCTGCAGAATGCGCCTCCGCCCGCAGGTGCAGGATTCGACATGGCGACGATCGCACCGGTCGTCGCTACCGTGTCGGCGATTCGCTACGTCAAGGAAGAAGCGATGCCCTGCGGTCAGCGCATCTCGGCACTGCTGAGCAGACCGGAGATTGCGACGGCCGGGCACTTTGGCGGCGTGCTCGGCGGTGCCGGGGCACGTTACCTGCTCGACGAACTTGCGCGTGGGGCTATTGGGACCATGCCCGCCTGTGAGCTCACGGATATTCATGTCGCGATGGTGAACGCGTGGCGTAGCGGCGATCATGGCCGTGCAAGAACGTTGTACAACCGTTCGCTGCCACTCCTCAATTTTCAGGCGGTGTTCCGCTGGGCGATGACCAAGGAAGTGCTGCGCCGCCGCGGCATCATCGACTGCGCGTACGTACGGGCACCGGGTCCACGGCTCGATGCACAGGATCAGGTTGAACTTGGCATCATGCTCGACGAAATCGCCGATCTGCTGACATCATTTCCCGTCAGTCAGGTCGCGATGACGGTCTGACGCCATCATCACGAATAACGATGCGGGAGGAACGATGCGAAGAATAGTTGCCGCGCTGGCGTTGCTGGCGTCGCTTTGTGCTGCGCCAATGGCAGTGGCACAAGGCGTGACCCTGGACTTTCCGAGCTGGCAGGCCGAAGAGCCGGGATTTGCGGAATGGTGGAAAGGCCTGATCCAGGACTACGAGGCCAAGCATCCTGGCGTCAAAGTGAAGCTCTATTCGATTCCGTTCGCGAACTACGTCAATCAACTGACGGTGCGCTTTGCAGGGCAGAACCCGCCGGATATCGTGCACCTGCCGTCGCGCAATTTCGCGAGCTTTGCGAGCCAGAACTGGCTGGAGCCCATGGACGATCTGCTGAAGGCCAGCGATATCCCCGGGCATTGGTCGAAGCTGCAAAGCGACATGATGTGGGAAGGCAAGACCTACGGCCTGTTGCTGCTGCCGTACGGCAATCTGCTCTACTACAACGAGAAGATTCTGCAGGACGCGGGCGTCAAGGTGCCGGCGACGCCGGTGGAGTGGCTGGACGCGATGGCGAAGACGACCAATCGGGACAAAGGCCAGTTCGGACTGGTGACGACCACGGCGGAACATCCGAACATGTTCATCGATGCCGCGACCTGGGTGCTGGGACAGAAACAGGACTGGCTCAAGGGCAACAAGTACAACTTCGGCGATCCGGGTGTCGTGGCAGCGATGGATCAGTTCCGCAAGTCGCTGACGTTCGCGCCTCCGGGAACCAATTCTGCAGTCGCGCGACAACTCTTCATCGATGGCAAGGCGGCGTTCTTGCGTGATGGCCCGTGGGTGTGGGCAACGCTGCAAAAGGCCAAGCCGGAGATGCGCCCGGTGCTCAAGATGGCGCAGCTGCCGTTTCCGGTAATTACGGGAGGTGCCAGCAACAGCCTGCATATCCCGGCGAAGATCGATGCGCAGAAAAAGAAACTGGTGTGGGAGTTCATTGCGCTCGCCGCATCGCCAGCGTGGCAGGAAAAATACGTGCAGATGACCGGCTCGCCCGCGGGTCGGCTGGGCATGATCAGCGCCGAGCAGGCGAAGAAGGATCCACATCTCGGCGCGATCACGCAGGCGGCGGAAAAGGCGGAGAACCTGTTTCCGACGCAGCCTGCGCTGCGCGAAAGCTCCAACGAGTTCGCCACACTGTTCAGCCGTGCCGTCGTGCGCATGCAGTCGTCCTCGCAGACGACCGAGGCCATTCTCGTCAACCTGCAGAAGGAAGTGGCCACCGCAATTCCTCTTCCATGATCGGGCGTTCGCGCTGGACAGGCTACGCGCTGCTCGCGCCGGCTTTGGTCGCCGTTGGATTCCTGATTCTCTATCCGCTCTATCTGGTCGTCGCGACCAGTTTTCGGCAGGGCAAGACGCTCAATGTGCTGCGCTTGTCCGAGTTGCCGTTCGGGCTCGCCAACTACCGCGCGATGCTGGCAAGCGACGCGACCTGGCACAGCGTCTGGGTCACGATCGCCTACCTGATCGGCACCATCGGCCCGGCCTTTCTGATCGGCCTTGGCACTGCGCTGCTGCTCAATCGCGCGTTCCCTGGTCGGCGCTGGCTGCGCAGTCTCATTCTCTTGCCGTGGGCAGTTCCAGGCGTGATCGTGAGCATCGTATTTTTGTGGCTGCTCGATGGCTCGTTCGGCGTGGTCAACGCGTTGCTGCGTCAGACGGGATGGCTGACGACTGACCTGGCATGGTTCGCCAATGAGAATACGGCGCTGGCGGCAGTCATCGTGCCGACGGTGTGGAAGGCCTATCCGTTTTTCGCCCTGACGCTTCTGGCCGCGCTGCAGTCGATACCGTCGAGCCTCTATGAAGCGGCACAAGTCGACGGCGCATCGCACTGGCAGCGTTTTCGCTACATCACCTGGCCGGGCATTCGCGCATCGGCGATGCTCGCGGCGATTCTGAATACGCTGTGGGCGTTGCGCGAATTCGACATCATCTATCTGACCACCGGAGGCGGCCCGGACCGCGCGACTGAAACGCTGGCGGTGCGCATTTATCAGGAAGCGTTCTCGTTCTTTCGCATGGGCACGGCATCGGCGCTGGGCGTGTTGACCATGGTGATGGCGGTGCTCCTCGTGCTCATGTCGATGCGCACGCTTCGGCGCGAGTATTTCTGATGTCGTCGGCGACGCGAAGATGGCTGTTCACCCTGGCGGCATTGCTGCTTGCCGCGATCGTGCTGTTTCCCATCTACTGGATGGTGCTGACGTCGGTATTGCCGAGCGAGCTGACGCGCTCGCGCAATCCGGTGCTGCTGCCCAAGCTGTCGGCGCTGTCCCTCGACGCGTTCTCCATCGTGCTTGCGCGCAAACCTGTATTCACCTGGCTCGCGAACAGCTTGATCGTGACGGTTGCCGCCACGTTCATCAGCCTGATCATTGCCACGCTCGCCGGCTACAGTCTGTCGCGCTTCAAGAGCCGCGCGCAGCAGGGGGCAGGCTTCGCTCTGCTGGTGTCGAAAATGCTCCCGGCGAGCCTGATCGTCATTCCGTTTTTCATTGCGTTCTCGACCTTCGGCCTGATCGACAGCCGCTGGGGGCTGATCCTGGCCAACGCCGCGGTTGGCGTGCCCTTTGCGACGTGGCTGATGAAAGGCTTTTTCGACGGCATTCCGCGCGAGATCGAGCTGGCGGCGATGCTCGATGGCTGCAACGGCGCGCAGGCGGTGTGGTACGTCGTGCTGCCGCTGGCACGGCCGGGGCTCGCCGCGTCGGGCATCTACCTCGCCATCGTTACCTGGTCGGATTTTGTCTTCGCGCGTACGCTGGTGACCAGCCCCGATCTGTGGGTGCTGAACGTCGGACTGCAATCGTTCCTCGGCGAATATCTGGTCGACTGGTCAAGCTTGATGGCGGTTGGGATCATTTCGCTGGCACCGGTATTCGTGCTGTTCCTGTTGCTCGAACCATTTCTGGTAAGTGGCATGACGCAGGGTGCAGTCGCAAACTGAATGCATTCGAATGCCTGCCACCATACGCAGCGTTGAAACCATCGTCGTCGCCATCCCGCGCGACGTTCCTTATCTCGGTCCGCTGGGCGAAGGCGAAACGGTCAACGAGCGTGGGTATTTCGTGCGCCGCGGCAACCGCACGATCTATTCGGTGCTCGATCGCTCGGTGCTCATCAAAATCACTGCGAGCGATGGCACGATCGGCTGGGGTGAGACGTACGGCATTGTGGCGCCGCAAGCCGTCGTGGCGATCATCGGCGACGTTCTTGCGCCGCTACTGATCACGCGCGAGCCGGTCGATATTCCGGCGATCTGGGACGAACTCTACGCGCTGATGCGAGTGCGCGGTCACTGGAGCGGCTTCTACACCGATGCGCTCGCGGGCATCGACATCGCTCTGTGGGATCTGGCCGGCAAGCTCGCGGGACGGCCGGTCGTCGAATTGCTGGGCGGAGCACGGCGCCAGCGAATTCCGGCCTATGCGTCCGGTCTGCCGCGCGCAACACTGCCCGAACGCGTCGCCCTGGCGGGCGGGCTGGTCGCACAAGGTTTCCGCGCACTCAAATTTGCCGCTGCGGTATCGCACGAAGGCGTGGTCGCGGAGATGCGCGCGCTGCGCGAGGCGCTCGGGCAGAAGGTCGAGATCATGGTCGATCTGCATTGGCGCTACACCGCAACCGAAGCCATCACACTCATCCGCGCGCTCGAGCCCTGGCGTCCGTATTTCGTCGAGGCGCCGTGTGCCCCGGAGGACATCGACGCGGAGGCCGATGTGGCCGCCAACGTTGCCGTGCCTATCGCCGGCGGCGAGGAATGGAGCACGATCTACCAGGCACGGCCGCGTTTCACTCACCGCTGCGTGAACGTCATCCAGCCGGAAGCGGCGCATACCGGGCTGTCGCAAATGGTCGCGATCGGCAGACTGGCGGGGGAGCAGGGCATCAAGGTGATTCCCCACGCGACCATCGGCGTGGGGATTTTCCACGCGGCGAGTCTGCACGCAGCGGCCAGCTTGCCAGATGTCCCCTACCACGAGCATCAGCACTCGGTCTTCGATGCCAACCTGCGCTTCATCGATACGCGCATGCGCTGCGTCGACGGATATTTCGAATTGCCCGTCGGTCCGGGTCTCGGAGTCGAACCGAAGGCGGAGCTTTGGCAGCACATCGTCCAGCCTTGAACGGGCCTTGTGCCACACAGCATTGCCCTCATCTACGCATTGACGCGATTCACGGCCGCTCAGGAGAACCTGAGTGTGGCGGTGGTATCATGATCACTCCAGCGCGCGGGGCTTTTCATGGCCCGCGGCAGGACCGGTTACCGGGGGCGACCTGGTTTCGACGGGGACTGTGAAGCAGCTTGGGGCATGCCAAGGTGCAGAACCTTGTGAATCCTCTGCAATCGCAAATTTAACTGCGAACGACGAAAACTACGCTCTGGCGGCTTAACCCCGCCGGACCTCGCACCGGGCGGCGCTCAGCTCGGGTGATGCAACAGTAACTGTCACAGCGAGGACATTTCGAGCGATCGCGTGCGCCCGGGTCACTTGGGCGACACGCTAAATCTAGGTGACTGGCATCGGCGCCGCCTGTCCGTCAGCGGCGCCGGAGTGAGAGCACAATGACGTGACTAAGCATGTAGTCCTGACTGTGTAGCGTTTTCGGACGCGGGTTCGATTAGTAAAATGGTCGCCTCTGCTCGCAAGGGCAGAGTGAAAACGGGGCTCACATCGGCGAACCCTGCAACCGTACAGCGGGAATGCTGCTGACGGAATGGCAACGCCGAGGGGTAGGAAGAGGGCCAACCTCAGACCTGCCCTGTAGAGACTCATAGACTGGCTGACGGTGTGAAAAAGCACTGCGAGCCGGCACTAGGATCCACGGGCTGTCTTGCCGCGGATAACACGCCCCGCATCCTGTTCGCAGGATGAAGGCATAGTCCGGCCCGTCTCGAAAGAGATGGATCAGCTGTCCCGCCGCCTCCACCATCACACGCCGTCCGGGCAACCGGGCGGCGTTTTCTTTGTGCGCCCGGCAGGGCGCACGTACTTGGAGGTGAAAGTCCTCTACACACCCGGCAAGGAGAAGTGTTAGCCGAACGGCAAGGGTGTCGCGGGCGACTGCGAATCCGGAGGAAGCTGTAGGCAAAGCGCTGGCCTGACGAACAGGAAGCGGATAGAGGCGGCGTAGCGGGGTAAGCAGGCAAATAAATGTGAAGCCCGATACTTGCACGGAACGCTGCGACGTAGATCCGACAGGCATAAGCGTGAAGGTGCGTGCGCCATACCCGGGGAGATCTGGCGATCTGCCGTGTGCTACTGACATCGAGAGGTGTCGGGATGGATCGCCAGAAGTCAGCCGAGGCCATAGTAGGGGTCAGCACGAACCGAAGGGCCGAACGTGAAGTGCCGCGAGTAGGCGGCGGGATCTCAAGGAAGCCGATGAAGGCAGAAGCTGATCGGGCAGATCAGGTGGGCGCGGCGGAGACCGGACGGAAGTCGGTCGACGCTACGACTCGCGCCGAGGCGGACGTGGCGACCCGAAGGCGGACGAAAGCGGAGATAGCGGCAACGCGTCTGATGGAGGCCGTAGTGGAACGCGGCAACCTGAAGCTCGCGTATCAGCGGGTGGTCGAGAACAAGGGCGCGGCGGGGGTAGATCAACTCGCGGTGTCCGAGCTCAAAGACCATCTGAAACGACACTGGCCGACGATGCGGGCCAGACTGCTGGCGGGCGACTATCAACCGCAACCGGTGCGCCGGGTGGACATCCCGAAGCCGCAAGGCGGGGTACGCACACTCGGCATTCCGACGGTGGTGGATCGACTGATCCAGCAGGCGTTGCATCAGGTGTTGCAACCGATCTTCGAGCCGACGTTCTCGGAGGCGAGCTACGGCTTTCGTCCGGGGCGCAATGCGCATCAGGCGCTGCGTCAGGCGCGCCAGTATGTGGCGCAAGGCAAGCGTTGGGTGGTGGATATCGATCTGGAGAAGTTCTTCGACCGGGTCAACCACGACCTGCTGATGAGCAAGTTGGCGAGGAAGATCGGTGATGCACGAGTGCTCAAGCTGATCCGGCGGTACCTCGAAGCGGGCATGATGGCGGACGGGTTGGTGCAGCCGCGCACGGAAGGCACGCCGCAAGGCGGGCCGCTGTCCCCGCTGCTGTCCAACATCCTGCTCACCGACCTCGACCGGGAACTGGAACGACGGGGCCACACGTTCTGCCGCTACGCGGACGACTGCAACATCTACGTCGCGAGCGAACGAGCCGGCGTGGGGCTGCTGCACCGTCTGACTGTGTTTCTGAGCGAGCGACTCAAGCTCAAGGTGAATCAAGCCAAGAGTGCGGTGGCGCGGCCGTGGCAGCGGAAGTTTCTGGGTTACAGCCTGACGGCGCACCGGGAACCGAAACTGCGTATCGCCGCGTCGAGCCTCGCGAAGCTGACGGAGAAAGTGAAAGTGCTCCTGCACGGTGCGCGCGGTCGCAACCTCGGCGCCACGATCCAGGCCCTCAACCCGCTCCTGCGCGGCTGGGCGGCGTACTTCAAGCTGGCCGAAACCAAGCGGGCGCTGGAAGAGCGGGATGGGTGGATACGGCATAAGCTACGCTGCATCCTGTGGCGACAATGGAAACGATCGTATGCGCGTGCGCGCAAGCTGATGCAACTTGGATTGACGGAGGAGCGCGCCTGGCGCTCGGCCACCAATGGGCGCGGTCCGTGGTGGAATGCGGGCGCGAGTCACATGCACGCTGCCTTCCCGAAGTCCTGGTTCGATACTCTGGGGTTGGTGTCGCTGCTCGATACGGTGCAGCGCCTCCAGCGCGTTTCATGAACCGCCGTATGCGGAACCGCACGTACGGTGGTGTGGGAGGGCGACCGGGGTGACCCGGTCCCCTACCCGATTCTATACTGCAATTATGGGTGCTGGGAAGCTCGGAGAACTTGTTGCTGCGTTACCGTGACGGCGAACGCGTCGCTGGATCGGTCAGACCTGTGAACCGGCGGGTGTTGAGCGCCGTGTACGCGTATGCAAGCACGGCGCCGAACACGCAGTGCGCGACAATGCTCAACCAGTCGCGATGGTCCAAGAACCATGGCGAGAACGCGTTGAAACCATAGAAATTGATGTAGTAGAGCGCAAGTCCGTACAACCCGCCCAGCAGGATTCCGAACGCAGTACTTACCGTAGGCATCACTAACGCCAGGAAGGTACCGTAGATAATCGAAAGTACGATGTGGAGGCAGATCGCGACGCCCACGATCTTTGCGTCGAACGTGTCGGATGGCGTGAGAGCGGCTGGGCCCAGCACGATTGCTCCCATCATTCGCAGCGGCGCCCATGGCGAAATCCCGTGCAACGCCCAGCCGAGTCCGATGTCGAGCGTCGCGAAGACAAATGCGGCGATAATGCTCGCACAAACGGCCGCGCGCCAGCCGAACAATTCATGAAACTGTAGGGGTGTCACGCCGTGATCTTGAAGGTGCGACATGGGATCGTGTGCTCCAGCCATTTGCTGCCCTCACTAGATCCATTCCGCTGTTGCAATTCACGGCTTAGGTCGTCTACCCGCAACCTCGCACTGGCAGGGAAGGCAATCAACCGCAATATAGCGCCAGTCCGCGTGGCCTACAATGTGGCTATTCACGCTTGCCATTTGCCTTCGTAAGGTGATTGAGTAATCACATACTTCAATCTGTGCCGGACATTCGCGCGCCTCTGCGTGGCCGCGTCTCGACGCCAACGTTGAAAACCGCGCTTGAGAACGTCGACCAGCTGCTGTGGCGAACTGGGAACGTCGACGACAAGGCGGCTCGCCGCCACCACAACCGGTCACTCGCTGACGGCGTCCAAATCTGCATGGAGGCGTACCATGCTCTGGACTTCCAATCGTCACCGAGGTGATCCAGTGATTGCAGCATCTGCAATGCGTCATAGAGCCGTCGCGATGAAAGGCCGCGGATCGCTAATCTTGCTCGCCCTTGCTGCCGGCATCGTTTTGATGCCCTTGGGTGCATTGGCTCAAACGCCGGTAAAGGTGTATCGGATCGGCGTGCTTGATATGGCGCCGCCAGACCTCAATTCGCCGAACCAGAGGGCTTTCTACGACGAACTGCGTCAGCGTGGCTACGTCGAGGGCCAGAACCTGAATGTCGAGCGTCGCAACGCAAACCGTCAACCTGACCAGTTGCCGGCGCTCGCCAAGGAGCTGGTCGTGCTTCGACCTGACCTGATCGTCGCGTCGGGGCCGCAACCTAATCGCGCCGTCAAGGATGCTACGTCGACGATTCCGATCGTGATGATTGCCGTTGCCGACCCGGTCCAAGCCGGGCTCGTCACGAATCTCGCCCGGCCCGGCGGTAACCTGACTGGCGTAGCCACTGTCGTGCCGGGCGGCATGATGGCGAAGCAACTGGACCTGTTGCATCAAGTCGTGCCAAAGTCGACACGCATCGGGATGCTGGTCAATCCGACCAACGCAATGCATCGAATCCTTGTCCCTCAGGAGATCCCGGAGGCCGCGCGGCGACTGGGCGTCCAGATAATTACCGTCGAGGCGAGTACGCCAGACGAGATCGAGCCCGCCATCAACGCTGCGGTCGCTCAAGGCGCTGAGGCACTGTTCATCCAGGGGGATCCGGTATGGAACAGCCCGCCCGAGCGGCTTCCACAGATCGTGGTGCGCACCGGCCTCCCGGCGATCTACTTTTTGCGCACGAGTGTCGAGGCCGGTGGTCTGATGTCGTTCGGACCGGACTTCTTGGCGCTGTCACGCCGCGCCGCGAGCTACGTCGATCGCATCCTCAAAGGTGCGAAGCCCGGCGACTTGGCGATCGAGCAGCCGACGAAAATCGATCTGGTCATCAACCTCAAGACGGCGAAGGCGCTTGGCCTCACGATCCCGCAGTCGCTACGGGTGCAGGCTGAGTTTATCGAGTGATGGCTCGTTGCGTTTTGATCACAGGGTTCGCGCTGTCCCCACGATCGCCGATTGAATCAGAAGCTGTTGCGTCCACCGGTTGAATCCGCAGTCGAACTCGGCCATCGAGTGAAATTGCGGCCAGCTGGCTTGTACGGAGTTTGAAGCACTCAGCTCGAAGTGCTGAGACTTCGCATTGTTCACGCCGTGCCCCAAGCCTCCAACGACGCGGGTAGAGTAGTCGCATGACCGACGCCGTTGCCTCCCCGCGAACCGAGCTAGATCCTCAAGAAAAGCGAATACGTCAGTTCTTTAGGCTGGGTATATTCCTGAAGGGCATTCACGCCGTGATAGAGATCGTCGGAGGCCTGCTCCTCCTTGTAATTCCTCTGCGTGCATTTGCGCACCTGGCGATCTGGCTTACACAAGCAGAATTACTCGAGGAGCCTCAAGATCTCGTCGCAAACTATGTGCTGCATTTGGGCACGCAGCTATCGTCGAGCAGCAAAACATTCGGCGGAGCGTATCTATTGAGCCACGGGCTCGTCAAAATCGTCCTGGTAGTCGCACTGCTCAAAAATAAATTGTGGGCGTATCCCTGGTCTTTGCTCGTGCTCAGCATATTTATTGTTTACCAGATGTATCGGTTCACCTTTACTCATTCCGTCGCACTGATCCTCCTTACCATTTTCGACCTTGTCGTTATCTGGCTGATTTGGAGGGAGTATCAGATCGTGAAGAAACATCCGAAGTTGTAAATCGGCACGTTGTTGGGGTGGTGGCGGGTCCCTGTGTCCCTCTTGCGAACCGGTTTTGTTCCAGTTGATAGGCACCTCGGTATACAGGTTACATAAGTCGCTTCCGCCTATTCCTCCATAACCCATAAGGCGCATGTAGCCTCCCCAACTAACACACGCCTACTTGGCGATACGCGGCAGCCAAAGAACGAGATCGGGAAACACACAAATGATCGCGATCATGACGACCAAGGTCACGACGAAGGGCGCCGTGCCGATGATCACGTCGTGCAGCTGACCGCGCCCGCGCACTCCCTGCACGACGAACAGATTGATGCCGACGGGTGGGGTCACCATCGCCGTTTCCATGAGGATGACGATGAGAATGCCGTACCAGACCGGATCGAAGCCCGCTTTCACCATCAGCGGCGCGGTGATCGGAACCGTGGCGACCATCATCGACAGGGTTTCCATGAAGCAACCCAGGATCAGGTAGAACACGATCATCGCGATCAGCAGTTGTGTCGGTGTGAGGTTCAATGCGGTGATGAAATTGCCGACGACGGCGGTCAGGCCGATCGCATTGATGACGACATTGAGAAAATAGGCCCCGAGGATGATCAGCATCACGGCGGCCGTAGTGCGCACCGTGCCTTCGAGGGCCTGCCTTAACATGGCCCACGTCAATCGCCGCTTCCAGGCTGCCAGCGCAAGGGCTCCCAGAATGCCGAGGGCGGCCGATTCGGTGGCTGTCGCCAGGCCGGCATAGATCGAGCCGATCACGATCAGGAAGATGATGAGCGGTGGGACCAGGTCCGGCAGGCTGTTAAAGCGTGCGGACCAGCTGGTCTTGACCGGCTCGCCGCCCCAGTGCGGCCGCCACCAGCAGGCGAGCAGAACCGTCAGGCTGAACAGGCCGGCCAGCGTGAATCCGGGAATGAATCCGGCAAGGTAGAGTTGCGGAATCGAAGTCTCGGTCATCACGCCGTAGACGATCATGTTTATCGACGGCGGAATGAGGATGCCGAGCGTTCCGCCCGCAGCGATCGTGCCCAGGAACAGGCGCTCGTTGTACTTGTGCTTCTTCACCTCGTCGAGCGCGACGGTCCCGATGGTGACGGCGGTGGCGACGCTGGAGCCCGAGATCGCGGCGAACATCGAACATGCGGCGACGTTCGAATGCATGAGCCCGCCGGGCAGCCAGGAAACCCATTGCACCAGCGCGTTGTACATGCGCTCGGCAATCCCCGAGCGGAGCACGATCTCGCCCAGCATTATGTAGAACGGTACCGCCACGAGTATGAATCCGGTCGAGCTCGACCACGTCAGCTCGCCCAGCATGACGGTCAGCGGCAGTGGCGAGTACATCTCGTTCAGGATGAGGCCGAGAATGCCCATGCCGACGCCGACCGGGATCGACAGCGCCAGGAGCAGCAGCAGAAAGCCGATCGCTGCGCCGATCATGATCGACGGCCTTTGCGCGCCATCATCGGAGTCGCCTGTTGTATCTCTTCCTGCACCTCTTCGATCACGGCCTTCGAGCCGATCAGGCGAGCCACGGCGCGCATATCGCCTTTGGCCCACGCGGATACGGCTTCCACCAGCAGCAGGAGCAGCACCAGCATCAAGAAGACGAATCCGGCGAACCACAGCGCCTGCGGAACCACGACTGGCGCAGCCAACGCCGAGATCGACCGCGCCTTGGATGTGCTGGACTGCGCGAGCACACCCCATGCGCCCCACGTCGTCAGTCCCATGAACAACATGAAGGCGAGCAGGCTCAGCACGTCGAGCGCGGCGCGGACCCACTCAGGAAAGAGCTCGTACAAGGAATCGATGCGGATATGCGCGCGATGCACAAGGGTGAAGCTCAAGCCCCATGCCGTTGCGATTGCGAGCGCGTAGCCGGACAGTTCGTCGGCCCCACCGATTGAGCGCGCGAAGGCATAGCGCATCAGGATGTCGATGCCGATGATGATCGCGGCCACCAGCAGAATGATGCCGCCGATGAGCGCGCCCGCACGTGAGATGGCATCAGCCAATCGATGAAGGCGCTGCATCATCCCTCCGCAGGCGCGGGACAGGTCGACGACACGACGTTGCCGGTCTGTCCCGCGCTACGTCATTTCGCGACCAGACCCAGCGCCTTGCCGACTGTGTCGTTCCACTCGCTGGTGCAGCTGGCGCCGCAGCGCTTCGCCCAATTCGCCAGCACCGCGCCTTCGACGAGCCGCTTGTGCTCGGCCAGATCCTCCGGCTTGATGGGCACGATGATCATCTTCGCCATCTTGCCGAACTTGCAGGGCTGCTTGCCGGTGTTGCAGTTTTCCGCGTCCGCGGCCGCATCGGCCATCGTCGCCCATTCCTTGTCCTCGAACTTCTTGAACTGGTCGACGAAGAACTCCTGCACCTTGGGATCGAAGCGCTTCCACGAGTTCAGGTTGACCGCCGTGAAACGCACCGCCCAGCCCAGCGGCATCGGGTACAGGTGCGTGCTCACCTCGCCCCAGCCGCCGGTATTGCCGCTCAAGGTTCCGCTGACGGCGCAGTCGATCACGCCGCGCTGCAGCGACGGCACGACTTCGGGGAACGCCATGCTGACGCCGGTGGCGCCCACGCCCTCGAGGAAATCGACCATCGTCTTGTTGAAGACGCGGACCTTCTTGCCTTTCAGATCCGCGAGGCCGGTGATCGGAACGCGGCACCAGAACACTTGCTGCTGCGCGATCCCCAGGTAGAGCAGCTTGGCGTTCCAGTTTTCCTCCAGCAGCCGCGCAAGCACGGGCCGATAGGCGTTGCAGGCGGCGCGCACCTTGGCGATGTCGAGCGACACACCGGCAAGATCGCATCCCTCGAAACGCGGATCGTCAGCGGCCAGGCGACTGAAGTCCGTCGTGCCGAAGTCCATGCCGCCCAGCTTGAGAAGGCGCAACACCGCTGCGTTGTCGAGACCGAGCTGGTCGAACGGCAGTACATCGCCGGTGACCATGCCTCCCGAGGCTTGCGGAATCGTCTCTTTCCACAGCGGCTGCTCCAACAGCGAACCGTTGATGATCGCCGCGGTTTCGCCCACGCCCTTGATGTGCGTGCGCGGCAATTGCGCACTCGCCGTACCAATCGACACTGCGCAGATCACCACGGCGGCCAGAGCCGCCCAAATCGGTTCCTTCATGATGTACTCCCCTGTTTCGCTGGTTGGTGTAGCCCACGCTTGCGGCTGTCGCCGCGCGCGCCAAAAAGCGTTTCGTGCAGATGCACCGTGGTGTCGGAGTGGCCGACCACGAACGCCAGATGTTCACTCACGCGCGGCGCTTCGGCGGGAGCCTTGAGCAGCGCGCGGGTATCGACAGCGTGCCGCTCCGTGCCGCGCAAGTCCGGTGGTACTGGCAGCGTGTCGCGGTCGCCATTCATGTCAGAGCTCGATCACTATGTTGCCACGGATGTCGAGCATTGCGTTGGCGTTTGGCGGCACCAGGCAGGTCGCGTCGTATTCCTCGATGATCAATGGCCCCGGTCGCGCTGTCGCAGACAGCGCGCTGCGGCCGAGGACCGGTGTCTTGAGCCAGCCGGTCTGTGGCCCGAAATAAGCCTGCCGGGGTGCCTGCGCCTTGGGTTCGGCCCGCGATGAACGGATGCGCTCCGGCACCTTTGTCTTGCTCGCCAAGCCATGTCCGGTGACCAGGATCGTGACCAACTCCACCGGCTCGTCGGGGCCGGCGCGATGGCCGTAGGTACGCTCATGCTCCTTCCCGAAGGCTTCTTCAATGGCCGAGATGGCGCCGTGATCGATTGCGCCGCTCCCTACCGGTACCGTGAGCTCGTAAGTCTGGCCCTGGTAATGCAGGTTTGCGCTGCGCGTCACCTCGGCCGACGTGCCGGCGAAACCTTCAGCGGCAAGCTGATCGCTGGCGGTCGCCACCATCGTGCTCCACGCGGCGTTGAGTTCGGCCAGATCGACCTGCCGCAGCAGGCGCCGGAAAGTGCGTGAGTAATGATGCTCGACCTTCGCGCACAACAGGCCGAACGACGAAAACAATCCCGGTACCGGCGGGACGACGATCCGCTTCATGTTCAAGGCGGTCGCCATGCCGGCTGCAAACAAGGGCCCATTGCCCCCGAAGGCGAACAGCACGTACTCGCGCGGATCGCGGCCGCGCTCGGTCGATACCGACTTGATCGCACGAATCATGTTGGCTGCCGCAATCTGGTGCGCGCCATAGGCGGCGTGCTCAACCGACAGTCCCAGCGGGCGCGCTGCTTTTTCCTCGATGGCCTGCTGCGATTTCGCCGCGTTGAGCGGCAGGCTGCCGCCAACGAGATAGGCCGGATTGATGTAGCCCAGTACAACATTGGCGTCGGTGATTGTCGGCTCGATGCCTCCCTGGTCGTAACAAACTGGGCCCGGGGTTGCTCCCGCGCTACTCGGGCCCACACGCATCGATCCGCCGGCATCGATCCAGATGATCGAGCCACCACCGGCACCGACCTCGGCCAAGTCGATCGCGGGGACCTTAAGTGTGTAGCCCGCGCCGGTCAGGAGGCGCGATCCGGCGATCACCCCGCCGCCGACCTCGCATTCGTGCACCCGCGTCACCGCGCCGTCCTCGATCAGCGAAGCCTTGGCCGTGGTCCCGCCCATGTCGAAGCTGATGACGCGCGGCAATCCCATCGCCTCCGCGATGACCTGCGAGCCGATGACGCCGCCGGCGGGCCCCGATTCGACGATGTGGACGGGAAGCTCGACGGCCGCCTTGTCGGTGGTGAGCCCGCCGCTTGACTGCATCAGCAGGATCGGCGAGCGGATTTCCGCCCGGTCGAGGCCGGCGCGCAGCGACTGCAGGTAGCGCGCGACCACCGGCTTCAAGTAAGCGTTGACCACCGTGGTCGACGTGCGCTCGTATTCCTTGATCTCGGGCAGCACTTCGAAACTGGTGCACACGGTCAACGTCGGCGCCAGGTCCAGGACGATCTGCTTGATGGCCAGTTCGTGTGCCGGGTTGGCGAACGAGTTGAGAAGGCAGATGGCAATGGCCTCGACGTCCTCCGCGAGAAGCAATCTGACCGCGCGCACGGCATCCGCAGGATCGAGTGGTTTCTGGATGCGGCCGCGCGCGTCGACGCGCTCGTCCACCGTTGCGCGCAGGTAACGCTCAACCAGCGGCGCGGGCTTCTCCCAGCGCAGGTCGTACAACCGCGGCATGCGCAGCGTGCGGATGTCGAGCACGTCGCGAAAGCCAGCAGTGCCGATCAATCCCGTGCGCGCGCCCTTGCGTTCCAGGATCGCGTTCGAGCCGATGGTGGTGCCATGCCGGATTTCCGACAGGTTCTGGCCGCCAAGACCCGTTTCCAGGAACATGTCGGCCAAGCCGTCGACGATCGCGCGCGCATAGTCATCCACGCTCGACGAAACTTTCTTGGTATGAAGTTCGCCGTCGCCGGACAGCAAGACAATGTCGGTGAACGTGCCGCCAATATCGATGCCGACACTGTAGTTGCTTGAACGTTGTCGCACGTCAGTCGGCCGCCAGATCGAACATGGGACCGTCGTCCCAGGCGATGTCGGGCGCCACGTGACCGCCACGGCGTTCACGCATGCGCGCGCGCAGCCGGCGGGTCTCGCTCTCGTCGACCGTCCATGCGGACAGGTTCACCACGACGCCGTAATCGCGGCGCGCGGACTCGGGCGAAATCAGCTCGTTGCGAAGGTCGCGCACCACGCGCCACGGTTCGCGCTCGAGCGGATCGCCCCAGCCACCGGGCCCCGCGATCTCATGGCGGAAAATGTCGCCGCGCTTGATCGTTGTCGTGAACTTGCTCGGCAGAACGCGGTGTTCCGATTCCGGGTTGATCACGTTGAGCGACGGCTTTCCCGCCCGGCCACCATACAGCCCGAAGGAGCGGCGATAGCGGCGGTCGGAGCGCACCTGCAGGATCGCCTCGTCCTCGAGGAACCGGTATTCGCGATAGAACGGTGCGCCACCGCGATACTTGCCGGGTCCGCCGCGGTCCGGCATGTATTCGTAGGCCAGGATCTGCATCGGCTGCTCGGCTTCGGTGACCTCGACGGAGTGCGACGCGAGGTTGGCGAACAGGTGCGCGTTGCCTTCGAGGCCATCGGCCCAGGGGCGTCCGCCCCACGTTCCCGATGTGAAATCGACATAGATGAAAGGCCGGCGATCGCCGTAGTAGCCACCGATCGTGATGCACGTTGCCCCGCCATCGGAGGCGGCCGGGACGCGGTCGGGCAGCATCATGGCCAGCGCACCGAAGCAGCAGTCGGTCATGCGCAGTCCCGTGAGCCCGCGCGCGGCACAGGCCGCCGGCAGCACGGCGTTCGCGATGGTTCCCGCCGGCGCCTTCACTTCAATGGCGCGGAACACGCCCTCGTTATTCGGAATTCCTTCGGGCAGCACGGACCGGATCGCGGTGTAGCTGGCGGCCTTGGTGAACGACAGCGTGTTGTTGATCGCGCCCTTGACCTGCGGCGAGGTGCCGGTCCAATCGGCGACGATGCCGTCGCCATGCTTGTGCAAAGTGACGAACAACCGGATCGGCTGGTCGAGGTCGATGCCGTCGTCGTCCAGGAAGTCCTCGAAGCTGAAGCTGCCGTCGGGCAGATCGCGGATCGCGGCGCGCGTCAGCCGTTCGGCGTAGTCGATCACTTCCTGCATCATTGCCACCACGCCATCGGCGGTGTAGCGCGCGACCAGGTCGATGAACTGGCGCTCGGCGATATGGCAGGCGGCGAGCTGCGCCCGGAGGTCGCCGTGGACGCGCGCCGGCAGGCGCACGTTCTTCTCGATGATCGCGAACAGCGTTTCGTTCTTCTGTCCCGCCGCATAGAGTTTGAGCGGCGGGATGCGCAGTCCTTCTTGATAGATCTCGGTGGAATCCGACGCGTTGGAACCCGGCACCCGGCCACCGACGTCGGTGTGGTGGCACACAGTGGCGGCGAACGCGATCCGGCGTCCGTCGACGAAGAGCGGCTTGAACACGAAAATATCGGGCAGGTGCATCCCGCCTTCGAACGGATCGTTGAGCGCGAAGACGTCGCCTTCCTCGATCGCGTCGCCGTAGCGGGCCATGACCGCGGCCAAGGCGGTCGGGATCGATCCCAGGTGGCCGGGCAGCGTCAGCCCCTGCGCCACCAGCTTGCCATCGGCGTCGCAGAAAGCGGTCGAGAAATCCATGTTGTCCTTGATCACGCCGGAATACGACGTTCGGACAATCGTCAGCGCCATCTCGTCGGCAATCGAGAAAATCGCGTTCTTGAATAGCTCGAAGGTGATCGGATCGCGCTTGTCGCCCATGGTGCCCCTCCACGTTTCTGCAGTCTGCCCACGACTGTTCTCATCATGGGTCCGGTGGCGCAAAAAGAAAATTGAATTGTTTTTCACTTTCAGATTAATATTTTCAATGTATGAAGCCGACTTTGGCGCAAATCGAGGCGTTTCACTGGATCGCACGGCTGGGCAGCTTCCAGGCCGCCGCCGCGCATTTGCATCTCGGCCAACCGACGGTGAGCGTGCGCATCCGCAATCTCGAGCAGGTTACGGGGGCGGTGCTGTTCGAACGGAAAGGAAGGCGGGTCCGGCTGACCGCGGTCGGTGCCGATCTTGCGCTGAAATCGGAGCGCATGCTCGCGCTGGCCGCGGAAATCGCGGGCCCGGTTTTCGATCCGCTGCAGTCGGGGCTGCGGCTTGGCGCGCCGGACGCATTCGCGATGGTTTGCCTGCCGCGATTGCTGAAATTGCTCGAACGCGAGTATCCCGCGCTCAAAGTGGCGCTGACCGTCGATAACAGCGCCATGTTGAATCAGCGCTTGAACGACCGGGAACTCGATGTCGCGTTCCTCGTGAATCCCGAATGTGCCGGGCATGTGCGCGCCGAACCGCTCGGCCGGTTGGATGTCGCGTGGGTTGCAAGTCCGCGGCTCGACCTGCCGCGGCGACCCGTCCGTCCTGCCGACCTCGCGCCCTTTCAGCTGTTCACCAATCCGGAGCCGTCGCATCTGATGAATCTCATGCGCGGCTGGTTCGCGCGATCGGGACTGGTGGCGCCGCGCATCAGCACCTGCAACAGCCTGTCTGTCATCACGCGGCTCACCCTCGTCGGCGCCGGCGTCAGCTTGCTGCCCACGGCCATCATCGAGTCGGAACTCCGCTCGGGCTCGCTGCGCCGTCTTGCCATTCGCCCGGCGATGACCACGCAGCGACTGTTTGCCGCGTATCAAGCCGAGCAGGCAGGACCCGGTATTGCGACCATCCTGTCCATCGCACGCGCCATACTCGCCCGGACCAAGTTTCTTTTACCTTGAGCCGTGCCCTTGGCGCGGCACTTCGTTGCAAAATTGGTTATGCTATTTGCATAAACCGGGTGCCCATCGCCATTTCTCTTGTCGTCCGATTGCCGGCTGGTAGAATTTGCCGATGGGCCGATTCGACGAAAACACGAGCATCATGCGCCTGCGCCAGGCGGCCACGCTGATCGAGCTGCGCAAGCCGGAACTCGAGCCACAGAGCAGGGCGCGTGGCATCGCCAACGGCGTCATGCTCGGGGTATTGATGTGGGCTGCGCTGGTCTCCATCGGCGCCGCCGTATGGTGGAAGATTTTCGAGTGACCGCAATCCTGCGCTAGCGCGCCCACCGCTCGACGCTGTTTGGCCTCCTAAGTTAGTCGACCCACGATCGGAATTTGGCGACAGGCATGCGTGCCATTCGCACCATCCTGATTTGCGGCTATACGCAATGAGTGACGCATCGGTACGCGTCGACGCCGCGCGGTTGCGCGATTTCATTGCCGCGGCGTTTCACCAGCTAGGCATGCCGGATAACGACGCGGCCACCGTCGCGGCGCTGATGGCGGAAGCCGACCTGCAGGGTTCGGACGGCCACGGCGTCATTCGCCTGCCGCATTACGCGCGGCGAATTCGTGCGGGCGGGCTCAACCTGCAGCCGGTCATGCGGGTGTTGGAAGAGCGGCCCGCCATGGCGCTCATCGACGGCGACAACGGCATGGGCCATCTCGTCATGACGCGCGCCGCCGAACTCGCCATCGACAAGGCGCGCATTGCTGGCGTGGCGTGGGTCGGAACACGCATGAGCAACCATGCCGGACCGGCGTCCCTGTATGCGCGCAAGGCGCTCGCGCACGACATGCTCGGCATGTATTTCGCCGTGGGTAACGCCAACCACTTGCCGCCCTGGGGCGGACTCGACATGCTGCTCTCTACCAACCCGATCGCCGTCGCGGTTCCCGCAGGCAGGCACACGTCGATCGTGCTCGACATGGCGACGACCGTCGCGGCGTACGGCAAGGTGAAAGCCAAAGCCCAGCGCGGCGAGTCGATGCCGGAAGGCTGGATGATCGATCGCGAAGGCAAACCACTCACCGACCCGCGCCGTGCCGAGGAGGGCTTCCTGCTGCCGATTGGCGGCTACAAGGGTTATGGCCTCGCGCTCATCGTCGGCCTGCTCGCCGGGACACTCAATGGTGCCGCGATGGGCAAGGACGTGGTCGATTTCAATCACGACGACAGCAGCGCGACCAACACCGGCCAGGCACTCGTCGTCATCGATATCGCTGCCTTCGGCGGCCTGAATGCCTTCAAGGATCGCGTGGATACGCTGATCGACGATCTGCACGGCAGTCGGCGCATGCCGAACGTCGACCGGATCTGGCTGCCGGGAGAGCAGAGCAACGCGAAGCGCATCGAGTACGCGCGAGACGGCATTCCGATAGCGGCGGCGTTGCGGCAGAATCTTGATCGCCTTGCCGATGATCTCGGCATGGACCGGCTCATCTAGTCGCCGCCCGCTACGGGCAACCGATTCATCGCGTGCAGAGCAAGGAGGATTCATGACAACCACTTTTCGCATCGCCCGGTATTTCCTGCTCGCGGTCGCAGTGTCCGCCGGCGCATCGGTGGCCTCGGCGCAATCGGCGTATCCGAGCAAGACGATACAAATGATCGTGCCGCTCGCCGCAGCAAGCGCCGTCGACAATGCCGCGCGGATTCTCGCGCAGCGCATGTCGCAGAACATGGGCCAGGCGATCGTCATCGAGAACCAGCCCGGTGCCGCAGGGCTCATCGGCGCCGAGCGCGTCGCCAGGGCCGCGCCGGACGGTTACACCCTCGGCGGATTCAACGACAGCATCATGACCATGCTGCCGAATCTGCACGCGACCATGCCGTGGGACATCCTCAAGGACTTCGAACCGATATCGCTGGTCGCCACGGTGGAATGGGGGCTCGTGGTGAACAACGATGCCCCATACAAATCCGTGGCCGATCTGATCGCAGCGGCCAAGGCGAACCCGGGCAAGATCAACTATGGTTCGGGCGGCAATGGCAGCCCGCAGCACGTCGCGATGGAAGTTTTCTCGACGACGGCAGGCATTTCGCTGACGCACGTGCCGTATAAAGGCGCAACCCAGGCGGCGCTCGATGTTGCGTCGGGTCAGGTGACCGTGGCATTCCAGGGTTTAGCGACGGTGACATCGCTGGTTCGAGGCGGCAAGTTGCGGCTGCTCGCCGTGACGACTCGCAATCGCCTGCCGCAGTTCCCCGACGTGCCCACGGTATCGGAGTCGGGGTTGCCTGGTTTCGAGTTCAATTCCTGGTTTGCGCTGATGGCACCCGCTCATACGCCGAAGCCGATCATCGCGCGCCTGAACGAAGAGGTCCTCAAGGCGCTCGCCGATCCCGAGGTTCGCGAGCGATTGAATGCGCAGGGACTGACGATGCGCGGCTCGTCGCCCGAAGAACTGGGAACGGCGACCCGTGCGCAGCTTGCGAAATATGCGCGGGTGATGAAGGAAGCCAACATCAAGAACGATTGAGGTTTCGCAGCATACTGCCGAAAGTCATGGCAGCTCACACCTGGGCGTCAGCATAACAAGCCGCGCAACCGGCTGGTGCCATCGCAGGCGAGTACGGGAGACATGCCGGCTCCGGTTGCCGTGGCCTCGGCAACATTGTCGGCCCCGGAAAAGACGAGGCGCCCTACCTGGGGGCGCCCTCGTCATGCGATCGAAAACCCTCCTTGCCCTTTGCCACGCTTCCCGGCGGACTATTCGGAGCGGGCACTTCTAATGGACAGCGAGGCGCTGTACTTGCGTTCCCGACGTCTTCGGCAGGTTCAGCGTGAGCACGCCTCCATCATACGTCGCTTGGGCCTTGCCGGAATCGACGTCGAACGGCAACGTCAGCATCCGGAACACCGAGCCATAATAACGCTCGTTGCGCAGGACCTTTTCACCGTCCTTGACCTCCTTGTCGCGCTTAACTTCCGCGGTGATCGACACCGTGTTGCCGTCGATCGTAACCGCGATGTCTTCCTTCTTCATACCCGGAATTTCGGCCCTGACCGTATACACACCTGCATCTTCGGTCACGTCCACCCGCATTGCCGGCGCGGGTTCATAGCTGACCGGCAACGACCGGAATGGAAACTCGCCAAAATAGGTTTCCATTTCAGGAAAGGATGCAAACGGCGCTACTTCGCGAAACGGATTCCAACGCGCCATTGTCTTCATGATGCTCCCCCTTTCGGAGTCAGACAATCGGGCCGACCCGGATCGCCCGATCCGGACGGGCCGATTCATTTTCAGTATAGCCAGATTTGCGCCATGCGCATTGACGATGGTCAACAACGCTCCAGATTTTGGGGTGTGACGGTGCTCTGGCCACCGTTCGCTTGGCTTTGACGACGTCGAATTCCCGGTCGCGAATATCGTCGATGATGAGGATGTTGGTGGTCAGCGCGCCGAGCTTTCGCGCCTGCACCAGTTCCGGATGCTCGCGATTTTCGGGCTGCTGGACCAGGTTCTGGTAGTTGTCGGTCAGAACGCCGCCGATCTGGATGAGCTAGCCGGCAAGAAACGCCAGCTGGCGGGACCATGCCTGCACCTGCTTCACCACGTGTTCGCCATGTTGCATGCCGCCGATTCTCCCGTGCGCGCTGCTGACGTACTGCCCGAATGGCGTTTGCCGCGGCGGACGCAGCACTTGTCTGAGTCATTGCACCGGCGATTTGCGCCTTGTACATCATGGCCAATGAAAAGCAGACGCCCTCGACCTTGCTCAAACAGTCTCCAGAGTTCTGCCGGCGATGAACGCGTCGACCAGTGCCGCTGTCGCGTGTCCGTTCCTGATGCGGTCGCCGACCGCCACGCCACCGCGATAGTTGGCGCAAAAGAACAGTCCCGGCACCGCGGCTTCCGCGGCGTCGATGCGGCGCAGCCGATCGAGATGGCCGAGGTCGTACTGCGGGATCGCCCGCGGCCAGCGGACAACCTCCTGCCACAGCGGAGGCCCGCGGGCGCCCAGGAGGGCGGCGATTTCCGCGCGGACCGCTGCGGCGACGTTCTCGTCGGACGCCGTGGCAACCTCGGGATCGCGCCTGCCACCGCTGAATGTCGTGAGCAGCACGGCGCCTTCCGGGGCACGCCCATCAAACATGCTGCTCGAAAACAGGCAGCCCAGGATATTCCGATGCTCTCTTTTCGGAACCAGGAAGCCGAAACCGGCAAGCGAGTGCGCGATGTCGCGGCGCCGGTAGGCGTTGGCGACGACGGCGATCGGCGCGTACTCGATGCCGCGCAGAGCCTTCGCGGCGTCGGGTGCCAAGTCCTCGATCATTGCCGCTGCCGCTCTCGCCGGGACTGCCAGCACCACTGAACGGACGCGACGAAAGACGGGCTTGTCGCCGAGCATGGCCTCGATTGTGAAACATCCTTGGTCGTCGCGCGCAACACGGAGCACGGACGTGCCAAGCTCGATGGGTGCAAGCGCCTTCGCAAGAGCGTCGGCAAGCGTTTGCATCCCGCCACGAAACGAGAGGCTGCGGGCAGCGTTCTTCGCGACCTCGTTGTTTTTTCGGCGGGCGCGGGCGCCCAGGATCTGGCCCTTGATGAGGCTGCCGTAGTTCTGTTCGAGTGCCAGCAGACGCGGAAAGGCCGCCGCCACGGAAATCCGCTCGGGGTCGCCGGCATAAATACCCGCGACGAACGGGTCGACCGCATAGTCGAGCATTTCAGTCCCAAGGCGGCGACGCACGAACGCAGCGATCGATTCTTCGACGCCGGCCGGCGTGCGGGCAACGAACGGTTCCCCGAGAAGGCGGAGCTTTGCCGCGAGGGTGAACGCCGACGTCGTGAGAAACGCGCCAGGCGAGTTTGGCAACGCGACCACCTTGCCATTGCGAACGACATAGCGCGTCGACGCGATCGCATTTGCGTCGATTCTTTCGCCCGCTATGCCGAGGTGTTGCAGCAACACGTTGATGAGCGGCGTTGTATCGAGCGTGCTGTTCGGTCCGAGTTCGTACAGAAACCCGTCCTTGCGACGGCTGCCGATCACGCCGCCGGCGACAGCGCCGGCCTCGAAAATTTCAAAGGAGCGGGAATGCTTCTTCAGACCATGGGCCGCGGTCAACCCGGAGATGCCGGCGCCGATAACCAGAGCGTCCAAGAAAGGCGTGCTCTGGATCAACGGCCGCGCCTTCTCGCGCCAATCATGCGCGATGCCGCATCGAGATGGCGTCCTCCTGCTCGAGTTCTTCCAGGCGCGTCTCGATACGGTAGACCGCCTGGTCGAGTTCGGGCAACAGGACATCCTGCAGCGCGCGCGCCCGGCGTACCGAGCGCCGATACTCGAACGACAGCCGCTCGAGATTCCCGGTCACGCCCGCGAGCCGGGCTGACGCTGCAATTAACACGATGAATGCACGCCGGCAGGCTTCCGCCTCCGGCGAGCGCTCGACCGATGGTGGCGGCGCTGCGTCCGCCGATTGCCAGGTGGCGTTCTGCAGGCGTACACCCATGATCGAACGCGTTTCGCGCGCAAGCGTTGCGGTGGTCTGGTCGATCGCCGGGTAGACCTGCAGATCCTCCAGTCCGTGCCGCGCGACCGCGGCCTGCAGAGCTTGGATGGCTGCCTGGTGCGCGGCGAGCAAGGCGCGGTCGAGTGCCGCGTAATGCTCGAGCTCGCGCAGGATCTCGCCGGCGAGCAAAAGGCATTTCTCGTCGAGGAACACGTAGCCCTCGTGCATCGCCCGCTGCTCTTCCTTCAGCTCGAGCACGACTGCGCGGGTGGGGCTCGCTTCGCTCATTCGGACACCGTACGGCAAACGCGGATCAAGATGCGCATGGCGGGGATTCGTGCGGTTTACGGTTTCGCAACCAGATGAGCAGCGATCTGCGCATCGGACAGGCGCGTCAGTTCGGTCGCGGGCAGTCCGGCGAGCAGCCGCCAACCTGCCTCCATGCTCTGTTCCAGCGTGCGCGGTTCCGACTGGCTGACGACGTTTTCCTCGAACGCGGTACCGAACGCCAGATATTGGCGGTCGGTGGCCGCGAGCCCCTCCTCGCCGACGACACTCGCGAGCACTCGAGCCTGGACGGCGCGCGCGTAGGCCGCATAGAGCTGACTCGACAAGGCCGGATGGTCCGGATGCGTGTAGTGTCCGCCGGTGCCGTCCTTCATCAATCGGGACAGCGAAGGCAGCACGTCGATCGGCGGATAGATGGCACGGCGATCGAGGTCGCGCGAGAGCACGATCTGGCCCTCGGTGATATACCCGGTCAGGTCGGGAATCGGGTGGCCGATGTCGTCGGCGGGCATCGTCAGTATGGACAACTGCGTCAGCGTGCCCTTGTTGCCGCGAATGCAGCCGGCGCGCTCGAACAGGCTGGCCAGGTCCGAGTACATGTAGCCCGGAAAGCCCTTGCGGCTAGGGATTTCTCCCTTCGACGACGAAACTTCGCGCAGCGCCTCCGCATAGTTCGTCATGTCGGTCAGGATCGCGAGGACATGCTTGCCTTCGACGAAGGCAAGATACTCCGCGGCGGTCAGCGCGAAACGCGGTGTCAGCAGCCGCTGCGTCGACGCGTCGCTGGCGAGGTTCAGGAACAGCGCAGTGCGCTCGAGCGCACCGCTTTGTTCGAGGCTCTTGCGAAAGAATTCCGCACTGTCGTACGGCACGCCGATGCCAGCGAACACGATCGCAAAGTCGTCGCCGGCACCGCCATCCGACCTCTGACGCAACCGCGCGTGGCGGGCGATCTCGACGGCGAGCCGGTCGTGCGGCAATCCGCCGCCCGAAAAGATCGGCAGCTTCTGGCCGCGCACCAGGCTGTTCATCAGGTCCAGCGTGGTGACGCCGGTTTCGATGAAGTCGCGCGGACCGGCGCGTGCGACCGGATTGATCGGCAGGCCGTCGATGCGGTGCGTCTGCCGTGCCGCGATGGGTGGGCCCCCGTCGATCACCTGCCCGACACCGTTGAACACCCGGCCGAGGATCGAGGGTGAGAGGCCGAATGTCAGCGGTTCGCCGAAAAAGCGTACCACCGTGTCCGCGAGCGCGAGGCCCGACGTTGATTCCAGCACTTCGATCGTCATGAACGACTCGTCGATCGCCGCGACGCGCCCGAGGCGCGCGCGGCCGTCGCCGCCGCGGACTTCGACCGCGTCGTGCAAGCCGACATCGAGTGTGCGGCGCAGGAACAGCAGCGGACCTTCCAGCCGCGTGGCCGCGCCTTCAACGGTGAGTCGCATTGCCGGCCTCGATGGCGTGAATGAGTTCGGCGAACTCGCGATCGAGGTTCGCCTCCAGCGTGGCAAAGCGCGCGAGTTCCGAATCGGAAATTTCCTCGCCCATCCGCTGCAGCGGGCGCAGCGATGGCAGATGCGCAAGTCGCTCGGGATGGACGCCGACGACGACGGCGCTTTCGGCGAGGTCGACGAACTTGCCGATCAGCCGCATCATCAACGCTTGCCGGCGCGGACTGCAGACGCGGTCGATCGGCGAGAATGCCGACTGCCGGAGGAACGCATCGTTGATGAGGTCGGCGCAGAACAGCGTGAGCTGCTGGCGCGCCGGCAGCGCATCCTTGCCGATGATCCGTGCCATGCGTTCCAGGTGCGCCTGTTCGTCGAGCAGCGTCAGGAAACGTCGACGCAGCTTCCACCATTCGCCGTTGCCGTTCGCGGCCCACCAGGGCGCGAAGTCGCGCGCGTCCTCGGCATACGACTGCAGCGGATGCACGGCCGGATAGAACCGTGCCTGTGCGCGCTTCACGTCCAGCGCCCAGAAGGCCTTGACGTAGCGTTTCGTGTGGCTGGTTACCGGTTCGGAAAAATCTCCCGATGGCGGACTGATCGCACCGATCACGGTCACCGACCCGCGGTCGCCGGCGAGCGTCTCGACGATCGCTGCGCGCTCGTAAAAATCGGCGAGCCGCGACGAAAGATATGCGGGATACCCGCCTTCGCCGGGAAGTTCCCCGAAGCGTCCCGAAACCTCCCGCAATGCCTCTGCCCACCGGCTGGTCGAGTCGGCCATCAGAGCCACGTCGAGGCCCTGATCGCGAAAATATTCCGCGACCGTGACGGCACAGTAGATCGACGCCTCGCGCGCCGCGACCGGCATGTTCGACGTGTTGGCAATGATGACGGTGCGTTCCATCAACGGGCGGCCCGTCTTCGGATCGGTGAGCAGTGGAAATTCTTCGAGCACGCCGGCGAGCTCATTGCCGCGTTCGCCGCAGCCCAGATAGACGATGACGTCGGCGTTGCAGCCTTTCGCCAACGCTTCCAGCAACACCGTCTTGCCGGTGCCGAAACCGCCCGGCACCGCGGCCTTTCCGCCTTGCGCCACGGGAAACAGGCTATCGATGATCCGCTGTCCGGTCACCAGCGGCGCAGTCGACGGCAATCGCCGCAGGACCGGCCGCGGTACCCGCACGGGCCAGTCATGGCCCATCGCCAATTCGCATGCGCGCCCGTCGCCTGAGCGCAACGTGCAAATCGTCGCGTTCTCCGGATAGTCGCCGGCGGATGCGATGGACACCACCTCGCCGGTGACGTCGGGCGGACAGATGCAGCGTTGCGCGCGGCCTGAGGCGCCGGTCGCTTCGCCGTACACAGCGCCCGGCAGCAATAGTTCGCCCGGCGCGATACGCGGCGCAAACGCGAACGTGCCGGGTGCGGCGCGGCGCATGCCAGGCACGACGAACGCGGAGTCGGAACCCGAGAGCGGTCGCAACAGCCCGTCGAAAATGTTGCCGAGCAGTCCCGGGCCGAGCCGGATGGCGAGCGGCAGTCCCTGACCGATGACGTCGGCACCGGGGCGCAATCCGGTCGTGTCTTCGTAAACCTGCACGACGATGTCGTCATCGTGCAGACGCACGACCTCACCCAGCAGCGCCTGCGGACCAACCTCGACGGCTTCGCGCAGTTTGAACGGGCCGGTTGCCGCGGCATGCAGCACGGGCCCGCTGATCGAGCGGATCGACGCGCGGCTCATGCCAGCTGCTCCAGGTACCGCAGAAGCTGGGCACCGACCTCGACGCGATCGGCGATGAGACCGGCAAGCGTTCCATCGACGACGTTGCCGCCCGAGGCAATCCGCAGGCCGGCGGCGATGCCGGTGTCCACGACAAACGTTGGCGCCGCATCGAGATCCCGTGCAACACGTGCGCTGATCGCCTGCTGCTCGACGGCGGGCAAGTCGGGGCCGTGCGCAATGCGCCACTGCGCGCGCGGCAGCAAGCGCCATGCCATTGCCACGACCGCGTCGACCCAGGTGCGGCGCATGTCGTTGTCGCGCCAGTGTCTGTCGCAACGCGTCCGGCAGCCGCTGCCAGCCGAGTGCAAGCAGGGCAGTCGTGCGCTGCTGCTCGTGCAACCGGCGTCGGGTCTGCAATTTGGCATTCGCTGCCGCCACACGCTCGTGCAGGTGCCGCCGTTCCTCGGCAAATGCCTCGCGCATGCGCGCGCGCGCATTGGCGTGGGCTTGTGCAAGCAACGCCGATGCGCGCTCCCGCGCTTCGGCCAAGATGCACTCGCATTGAGCGCAGCGGTCGCCTTCGACCAGATTCAGCAGCGCCTGGGTACGCCGTTCGAGCGTCATGCTTCCATGCCCAATTGGCCGCGCAGGCGTGCCGCGAGATCCGGCCGCGGAACCTGGCCCTGGGCATCGGGTACGATCAGCACCAACGGCTGCAATGCCGCGAGCGCGGCGCGCAGTTGTGTCGCATCGATGTGGATCGCGACGGCCGCGGATACGAGCACGAGCGGCGCCTGCGCACACGCTTCTGCGAACACCGTGCTGGCTTCGCGTGGCGCTGGCATGCGCACTTGCGCCCCGGCCAACCGGTATCCGGCCGCGGTCACTTCGTCGCCCAGGTAGATCGGCGCCCGCATCATGCAAGGCGGTTGAGGATCAGGATGGATACGATGAGTCCGTAAATCGCGATGCCTTCCGCGAGGCCCACGAAGATCAGCAGGCGTCCGAACAGTTCGGGCTTTTCCGCGAGCGCCCCGATCGCTGCGGTGCCCACTCGGGCGACCGCGAAGCCCGCGCCCAGCGCCGCCAGTGCCGTCGACAGCGCGGCCGCAATGAGTCCGAAGCTCCACGCATCGCCGCCGGCGCCGGCGGATGGGACTGCCGGGGCGGCTGCGAGCACCGGCGCGACCGTTACCAGCAGCGCCGTCGCGCCGATGCCCATTACCAGCGCCAGTACAACGAGCGCCGCCGTGAACTTGAATGACGATTTCATCTATTTCTCCTGCGAGGTCGAAGGGGGAGCGGGTAGCGGATTGAAGGCGCGTCCTTCCGCCGAGAGAAAACGCGTGAAGAATTCGAACAACACCAGGCGCGTCGTCTGGATCGAGACCACCAGGCCTTCGAGAATGATCACGATCACGTTGCCGAGGACGAGCACCAGCATCTGCACGACTGCGTTAGTGCTGGCATTCATCAGCGCGACGATGGCCGATGACAATCCGGCATGGGCGAGCGCGAATGCGCCGACGCGTGCGAACGACAGCGTGTTGATCAGGATCTGCAGCGTGCGCTCGACCAGCTCGGCCAGCGCGCCAAAGCTGGCGGCGAACCGGCGAGCGTGCCATGCGTGGCCGAGACAGAACAGGGTGGCGCCTGCGGCCGCGATCGCGAATCCAGTGGGCCAGAAGAACCCGGACAGCAGTCCGAGGTAGACCGCGACGAGTCCCGCATCGGTCGTCAACCAGCCGACGAGGTCGCCACGCCAATGTGCCTCAGCCGCGGAAAGGAGAAGCCCGATCGTCAGCAACACGCCGCCCCCGATCAGGGGAAGCAACAGGATCGTCAATGGTTCGTCGAGCGGTGCGATCCACAGCGGATGGAACGCGTGCAGGCTGAACACGCTGCCGAACAGTGCTCCGAAGACGGTTGCGGCGAGCCCGCCGGCGACAAACAGCCGCGCGAGCGGCCAGCGCTTGCGCACCACAAAGCCGGCGATCGCGATCACGAGCCCCTGGCCGACGTCGGCGAACATGTAGCCGAACATAAGCGGCACCGCGATTGCGACCAGGGCGCTCGGATCGACCTCGTTGCGCGACGGCATGCCCAGCGCGCGGCTGAAGATCTCGAACGGCCGCGCCCACCATGGGTTGACGAACAGCAGGGGTGCCGTAGCACCCGGTGGTGGCGGCGGGTGGTGGAGGATTGCGCGCGAGCCTGACCGATCGAGCGCGCTTGCCAGGCGATGACCTTCCAGCTCGCTCGTCCAGCCGGTGATCCAGCAAAACAGGTCGCCCGATTCCAGCGCGCGCACATTCTGCACAACCCACTGCAGGCGCGCGGCATCGCCGAGCGCCGTGCGCAGTTCGTGGCGATCGTCCAGCGCCGTCAGTTGCGCGCGCAGTGCGGCGTCCTCGCGCGCGAGCACGTCCAGTCTTGCCGCGACGTACGACTCGTTGCGCGCCATATCGGTATGCAGCCAGGCCGGCATGTCGTGCACCTGCCCCTTCATCGCGGCCACCTGCTGCGCCAGCGGTTGCAACTCTTCCGCAGTTCCCGCCGCGAGTGCATACAGCCAACCGTCAGCCATGAAATGTCGAACCAGCAGCCCGGGAGGAAACGCCGGTTCGCTGTCGGGCGGAAACACGAACAGGCGCACGTGCACCAGCGGGCCGGCGTTGACCGTTTGTGCGAAGTCGACGCTGCTCGCCGCCATCGCCTCGAGCACGCGATTCCACCGCGCGAGTTCAGCGCGTTCCGCTTCGCCGCGTTGCAGCTGCTGGATGACTGCCTCGGCATCCTGCGCCCACGCGCGGATGTGCGTGAGACAGCGTGCGAGCGTCTTCACCGGGGGCTCCGGGAACGCCGAGGGCTGGCAGCCATCCGTCGGCCAATAGGCGTGGTAGCGCAGCGAGAATTCCGCGAATTGCTGCAGCAGGGGACGAATGTCGGCCAGGGCGGCCGGCAACACTGCCGTTGGCCGCGCTTCGAGCTCGACCGCCCTGGTGCCGGCGAGCGCTTCGAGCGCCAGCGTGGCGTCGTCGCGGGCGACGAGAAGCTCGAACCAGCGCGCGGGGCTTGGGCGGATCATGTGGCGAGCGGCAGGCGCGGAAAAGCGACACGGCGCAGAAGCTCACCGCGCAATCGCTCGAGATCGAGCGCCGAGAGTGCCAGAAAAATGAACGCTGCCGCCGGATCCAGCGTCGCGCGGCGAAACAGCTGGGACAGTCGGGCGTGCAAGGTGCGCCGCAGCGGCCAGCCGTCAGTAATCTGCGGTTCACGGAATGCAGCGACGTGCGCTGAAAGCAGACGGACGAAATCGGCGAGCAGCGCCGATTCTCCGCCGCGGACCGGCAAACGCCGATGCCACTCCGCGCACCACATGGAAGCAAGGCGGTCCGGATCCGCCTTGCCGGAGGCGAGCAGTGAGGCCGGCCCCGTGTCGCTGCGAGCGGGATCATTGTCGCCCAGCACCGCATGGAGCGGGCGGTCGCGCAACCAGGGCGGAGGCGAATTGCCGCGCGCGAGATGTTGCAGCACCGGAAGATCGACCAGCACGGCGCACCACTCGATGGCGGCGCGCCAGGCCGACGGCATCCACGCCGCGATCGCGGCAATTCGTTCGCGCATATGGGCGCGCATCGCGAGTTCGACGGCGTGCGCGTCCGCGTCCGGTCCGATCTCGGTGATCCATGCACCGAGCGGTGACGCCCGCGCCGCATCCAGCATTGCGCCGAAGTCGCGAATCATCTCGATACGCCGCCATGCGAGTTCGTCGGGACGATCGCCATAGCGCGCGCACAGACGCGCATGTGCGTACTCGACGCTGCCTGCCTCGATCACGAGCGGTCTCCGGTCATTGCATTCGCAAGAGCGGCGACGGCCCGCTCGACGCGGGCGACTTCCGCGGGCGTAAGGTCGTGCGCTGCGCCCAACGCCGCGGCCTGTGCTTCCAATGAGGCGACCTGCGGCGGTGGCCTTGGCGTCGAATGCGGCGCGCACCGCGCGAATGCGGAGGTCGGTATGGAGTCCGAGACGGCGTGCCGTCTCCCGCGTCTGCTCGGCGATCTCCGCGGCTTCGCCGTGGGCGCGCGCAACCGCATCGCGTGCTGCGCCTTCGGCCGTCAGCACGCGCGTTATCGCGGCGTCGACCGCGTCGTTCAGCAGCAGTTTTGGGTTATCTGGCACCACCGGAAGATTCCGATTTCTCATTTCGGCGACACGAAACTGCTCGCTCCCGCCAACGGCGAAGCAGCCGAGCCAACGATGCCGTTGGCGCGGACATCGCGCGCCCTCAAGCCAGATGCTGCGCGGCGGTGGCCGCCGGCACGTTGATCTAGGTCAGTCAGCGACGCCGGGCCTGACCTGCACGTCGCCGGGATCGCGGCGGCCGAACGGTTTGCCGTTGGATCCGGCGTTTGTAACCATCCCCGTAACACCGAACGGGTGTCATTGCGGGCAAGAAAAGGTTTTGCTGCCCATCATCGACGCATGCGTGTGTTTCGCGGCCTTACCTTGATCTTCATCAAGCACGCATGTCCGCAATGCGTTCTAAATGTAACTCGCAGGCAAAGCGGTTTGATCACACAAGCAGCTAGATGGTGTCGATGCACGATCGCATTCCCGGGAGTGGCCCATGATCGAAACCTATTACGACTTGATGCGCCGGCAGGGCATTTCACGCCGCAGCTTCCTGAAGTTCTGCAGCCTGACGGCCGCATCGCTTGGTTTGGGTGACGCCGGGGCGCAACAAATCGCCCAGGCGATGCAGACCAAACCGCGTACGCCGGTGATCTGGTTGCACGGTCTCGAGTGCACCTGCTGCAGCGAGTCATTCATCCGCTCGGCGCATCCGCTGGCGAAGGACGTCGTGCTGTCGATGATCTCGCTCGACTATGACGATACGCTGATGGCCGCCGCGGGTTATCAGGCCGAGGAGCAGCTCGAAAAGACGATCGAGAAGTACAAGGGCAACTACATCCTCGCCGTCGAGGGCAATCCGCCTCTCGCCGATGATGGCGTGTATTGCATTCCGGGCGGCAAGCCGTTCGTCGAGAAGCTTCGGCGCGTCGCAAAGGATTGCAAAGCGATCGTGTCGTGGGGTAGCTGCGCATCGTGGGGTTGTGTGCAAGCGGCAAAGCCGAACCCGACCCGCGCCACCCCTGTGCACAAGGTCATCACCGACAAGCCGATCGTCAAGGTCCCGGGTTGCCCACCAATCGCCGAGGTGATGACGGGCGTCGTGACGTATATCCTGACGTTCGACCGGTTGCCGGATCTCGATGCGCAGGGCCGTCCCAAGATGTTCTACAGCCAGCGCGTGCACGACAAATGCTATCGCCGGCCACACTTCGACGCGGGCCAGTTCGTCGAGAATTTCGACGACGCCGGCGCGCGCATGGGCTATTGCCTCTACAAGGTCGGCTGCAAAGGCCCGGTGACGTACAACGCGTGCTCGACGGTGCGCTGGAACGAAGGCACTTCGTTTCCGATCCAGTCCGGACACGGCTGCATCGGCTGTTCGGAAGACGCGTTCTGGGACAAGGGTTCCTTTTATGACCACCTGACGACGATCACGCCGCCGGGCGGCCTGGGGATCGAAGGCACCGCCGACCGTATCGGCCTGACTGCGGTTGCGGCGGCAGGTGCTGCGATCGCCGCGCATGCCGCGGTCAGCGCGATCAAGCAGGCGCGGAGCAAGACGCGCAACGACAAACTCTCCGAATTGGAGAAGTAATCATGGCGATTACCCAGACGCAAGGCTTCACGCTCGACGACGGCGGCAAGCGCATCGTCGTCGATCCGATCACCCGTATCGAGGGCCACCTGCGCATCGAGGTCAACGTCGACAAGGACAACGTGATCCGCAATGCGGTGTCGACCGGCACGATGTGGCGCGGCCTCGAAGTTATCCTGAAGGGCCGCGACCCGCGGGACGCATGGGCGTTTGTCGAGCGGATCTGCGGCGTTTGCACGGGCGTTCACGCGCTCGCGTCGGTTCGCTCCGTGGAGGATGCGCTCGGCATCAAGATTCCGAAGCAGGCGAACGTCATCCGCAACCTGATGCACGCCACGCTGTTTGCGCAGGATCACCTCGTGCACTTCTATCACCTGCACGCGCTCGACTGGGTCGACGTCGTCTCGGCGCTTTCGGCCGATCCGAAGAAGACCTCGGAACTCGCGCAGAGCATTTCACCATGGCCGAACAGCTCGCCGGGCTACTTCCGCGAGGTGCAGAACCGGCTAAAGAGGTTCGTCGAATTCGGCCAGCTCGGCATCTTCGCCAACGGCTACTGGGGCAGCAAGGCGTACCGGCTGCCACCGGAAGCCAACCTGATGGCGGTGACCCATTACCTCGAAGCGTTGGACTTCCAGAAGGAGATCGTCAAGATCCAGACGATCTTCGGCGGAAAAAACCCGCACCCGAACTGGCTCGTCGGCGGAATGCCGTGCTCGATCAACCTCGACAACACCGGGGCGGTCGGTGCGATCAACATGACGCAGCTCAACATGATCAGCGACATCATCAACCGGACGATCGAGTTCATCGACCAGGTCTACATTCCGGACCTGCTGGCGATCGCCGGGTTCTACAAGGATTGGACCAAGATCGGCGGCGGACTGTCGAGCCAGAACGTGATGTCGTACGGGGACTTTCCGGACATCGCCAACGACTATTCGAGCGGCAGCCTGCTGATTCCGTCCGGGGTGATCCTCGGCGGCGACTTGAAGAAGGTGTACGACGTCGATCTGAAGGCGCCCGACCAGGTGCAGGAATGGGTTACCCATTCCTGGTACAAGCAGGGCGACGAGAACAAGGGACTGCACCCGTTCGACGGCATCACCGACCCCAATTTCGTGCTTGGCCCGAAGACCAAGGGCACCCGGACCAACATCGAGAACCTCGACGAGGGCGCGAAATACTCGTGGGTGAAATCGCCGCGCTGGAAGGGCAATCCGGTGGAAGTCGGGCCGCTGGCCCGGTATATCGTCGCCTACGCGCGCGGCAACAAGGAAATCACGGAGCAGGTGACCATGGTGCTCAAGGCGCTCGACGTTCCGGTCACCGCGCTGTTCTCCACACTTGGCCGCACGGCCGCCCGCGGGCTCGAGGGGTCGTGGGCCGCGCACAAGATGAAATATTTCTTCGACCAGCTGATGACCAACCTCAAAGCTGGAGACTTCGCGACGGCCAACATCGAGAAATGGGAGCCGTCGTCGTGGCCAAGCGAATGCAAGGGCGTGGCACCGGTCGAGGCGCCGCGCGGCGCGCTTGCGCACTGGGTGAAGATCAAGGATACGAAGATCGACAGTTACCAGTGCGTGGTGCCGACCACGTGGAATGCGGGCCCACGCGATGCCAAGGGGCAGATCGGCGCGTACGAAGCCGCATTGCTCAACACGCCGATGGTGAATCCCGCGCAGCCGCTCGAGATCCTGCGGACCATCCACAGCTTCGACCCCTGCCTCGCGTGCGCGACGCACGTCATGTCGCCCGAGGGTGAAGAGCTCGTTTCGGTGACGGTGCGCTGAACCGTCGAGGAGAGTGCCATGAGAATCAACCCCGTCTCCGGGCAGGTGCTCGATGGTCCGCTGGAGCCGATCTATGTGTACGAAGCTCCCGTGCGCCTTTGGCACTGGGTAATGATGGTCGCGATGTTCTTCCTGGCTGGGACCGGATATCTGATCGGTAGTCCGCCGCCCGCGATCGGTGGTGAGGCGGCCTTCCACTACATGTTCGGCTACATCCGCATGATCCATTTCATCGCGGCCATGGTCTTTGCCGTCGCATTCCTCGTGCGCGTCTACTGGGCGTTCGTCGGCAATCACTCGGCGCGGGCGATCTTCATCCCGCCGGTGTGGAACCTGAGCTGGTGGAAAGGTTTGTTCGGGCAGATGGGCTATTACCTGTTTCTGCGGCGGGACTCCGAGCTCTGGGTCGGTCACAATCCGCTCGCGCAGATCTCGATGTTCGCGATGTACACGCTCGGCACCTTCTTCATCATCATCACCGGATTGGCGCTGTACGCGGAACAATGGGGCTGGGGAAGCACGCCGATGAACCTGATGGGATGGGTATTCGTGCTGTTTGGCGATCCGCAGATGGTGCGCACGTTGCATCATCTGGCAATGTGGTACCTCGTCCTGTTCGCGGTGATCCACATGTACATGGTGTTCCGCGAGGACATCATGAGCGGCGAATCGGTGATCGGCACGATGATCAACGGCATCCGAACATGGAAGCACGAGCCGAGGCTTTGACCTGCGCGGGAGCTCGTACGTGTCGACGGTGAGCCGAGCCCTCCGACCTGCGACCACGGGAGGCAGGCGGCCCGCGATGGCGCTGACTCTGTCGTCGCGCCGCCCGCCGCCGCCCGGCGAGTTCCTGGCGACGCGGTTCCTGAAGCCGCTGGCGATCACGCAGACAGAACTGGCGCTGGCGCTGGGCGTTTCCCGTCGCCGGGTCAACGAACTCATCAATGGCCGCCGCGCTATCACGCCCGACACGGCCGTTCGGCTGGCCATCTTCTTCGGCAACGACGCTGCTTTCTGGATGCACCTGCAGGTCGCCTGGGACATGCACTTGGCAGTGCGCCAGATGCGTTCGTCTCGTCGAAGGTGACGCTCCCGGTCGAGCAGTTTCTGCGTATTTGCTGCTTCGCCTTGACTTGGCTCAATACTCTCCCGGCGAACCCAAGTAGCCTTCACTTGTAACCATTGCAGTAACAGGTGAGGTTGTGGAACTGTGCTGTGAAGTTCTTGTGCTCGGCATCGGCAACCTGCTGTGGGCCGACGAGGGCTTTGGCGTGCGCGCCGTCGAGGCGCTGCATGCCGAGTTCGACTTTCCGGCGGCCGTGACATTGCAGGACGGCGGCACGCTGGGGCTCATGCTCTATGAGCCGGTCGCCACCGCGCGCCGCGTGCTGGTCTTCGACGCAATCGATTTCGGGCTGGCGCCGGGCACGCTCCGGGTGTTGCGCGACGGCGACGTGCCAACCTGGGGCCGTACCAAGATATCGCCTCACCAGACCGGATTCAACGACGTCCTCGCACTCGCGCAAATCAACGGACGCGCTCCCGAAACAATCGTCGTGATCGGCGTACAGCCCGTCGAGTTGAACGATTTCGGTGGGAGCCTGCGCGCGCCGGTCAGGGAGCGCCTGCCGGAGGCCGTGCGGCTCGCGGCGGCGCAACTCGCGGCGTGGGGTTTCCCGGGCAAGCCGCGGGACCGCCACATTCCGTTCGCGTCGTTGAACGCCGACCCGCTGGTGCTTGAGGCCTACGAATCGGGGCGGCCGTCCGCAGAGGACGCGTGCCGCGAAGGCGACCCGCGGCTGCTCGCGCGCGTCGCCCAGGGCGATGGCTGACATGTGCATCGGCGTGCCCATGCAGCTCATTTCCCGCGGAACCGGCCATGCAGCCTGCGAGGGGCGCGGCCAGCGCGAGACGCTCGACCTGATGCTTGTGGGCGACCAGCCGATGGGCACTTGGGTGCTTGCGTTTCGTGGCGTCGCCCTGCGCGTGTTGAGCCCCGAGGAGGCGCGACAGACCAATAGCGCGCTCGACGCGCTGGAGGCAGTTCTCGCCGGCGATAGCGACGTCGATGCCCACTTCGCGGACCTTGTCGACCGCGAACCCGCTCTACCTGATCACCTCAAAGGAAATCTCCGATGACGATTGCGATGCCTCTCGCCGCAGGTGCCGGCGCCATGGAGTATCCGCTGGTCGAGCGACTGTTCTCGAAGCACGGCTTCGCGGAGGTCACGCCGGAAACCTTTGCGGCGTGGACGCAGCGACCCGGCCGCACGCTGCTGCTCTTCATCGAAGATCCCGGCCGCTTCAAGGAAACGCTTGATCTCGCGGTGATCGTGCCGGAGCTCGTGCGCGCGTTTCCGGGCCGGTTCTCCGTCGGCGTTCTCCTGCCCGATGCGGCGCGCGAACTCGCCGTGCGCTACGGTTTCTCCCGCAGGCCGGCATTCGTGATGCTCGCGGACGGAAAGTATGTCGGGGCCGTCGATGGACTGCGGAACTGGGACGAATACATCGTCGAAGTGGCACGCCTGCTCGATGCCGCACCCACGCGTCCTCCCACGCTGGGTATCCCGGTCAAAGGCGGCAGCGACGGCGCAGGGAGTTGCCATGCGTAAGCCGGTGAAACTGTCATGAAAGACTTCCCGCTTCCCGTGCGCATGGTCGGGTCGGGTTCGCAGCCCTTCGAGGAAGAGGAGCTCCAATATCTCGAGATGCCGCGCGGCATGAACACGTTCCGGATGCCGGTCGTGCCCGAGCGCGCGGCTGCCGAAGCGCTCGCCGACGCGCGCAACCGTTTTGCGGCGTTTCTCGCGCTGCTGGAAACATGGGACCCGGCCGTCACGCCTCGGGGCCCGCGCATCGACCTCGCAGGCGTCGCGACGCCGACGCTCGAAGTCATGAATCAGATGCTTGGCGAAGGCGAGGTGTCGATCCAGATCGGCGGCACGCGAAAGTTCCGGATCCAGGAAAGCGTATTCACGGGGCTCTGGCGGGTGTGCGCACTCGATGACGACGGACGGCTGGCCGGGGACTGGCTCGAAGCCGGCATGCTGCCAGGCGTCGCGGTCGAGATCGCGAGGAACATGGGGCAAAACGCACTGCAGCGAATCGACCTGCCGCAAGGCGCGATGAACTCGCCGGCGCTACTAGCTGAGATCGGCAGCCAGCTCGCCACGCGGACGCCTGGCGATGCCGCCCACGTGATCAACCTGACGCTGTTCCCGATGACCCCCGAGGATCACGTGGTGCTGGAGCAGTCATTGCCCGTCGGTCCCATTGCGATGATCTCGCGCGGGTTCGGCAACTGCCACGTCACCTCTACGGGGCTAACCAATGCCTGGCGCGTTCAGTATTTCAACAACATGAACACGCTGATTCTCAACACGATAGAGATCGTCGATGTGCCGGAAGTCGTACTGGCCGCCATCGAAGACCTGATCGACAGCCGCGAACGGCTCGCCGAACTCGTCGAGTGGATGAGTGAATCTTGCGCCGAGCAGGCGGCGAGTTGACGGCATGGCCATGAACAAACCCCTCGCAGCGCACGAGCCGCCCGCGACCGGAGTGAGGCTCGAATGCAAGATCTGCTGGCTGGTATACGACCCCGCGGAAGGTGACCCGCTCGTCTGGCAGATACCGCCCGGCACGCCGTTCTCGGATCTGCCGGAGCACTGGACATGCCCGAACTGCTCGGCGACGAAAGACCAGTTCCTCGTGCTCCCCGATGAATAGCGATGGCCGATGCCAGTTTCGTCAAACCGCCGGCCGGTGACATGGCCATCGTGACCGACGTTGCCTCGATGTTCGTCGACCAATCCACGGACGGTCTGCCGGACCCGTCACCGCGATTGGTCAACGCCTTTCGAGCGGTCGCGACACGCATGGAAGGTCTTGCGTTCGTCAATCACGCGCTTGCGGTCGAGGCGGTTGGATTTGCCCCATGGCAGGGACATTGGCTCGGTGTGATGGTTACGCCCTGGTTCATGAGCCTGACCCTGGCGCCGCGTGACGTTTCGGTTTGGCGATCGCTGAAGCAGGGAGACAAGCGGAGCTACCGGTTCCCCGCCGGCGCCTACGAGTTCATTGGAGCGCAGGATAACGACGCCGGCGAATATCTGATGTGCTCGCTGTTTTCGCCCTTGCTTCAATTCGAGGATCAGCAAACCGCGCGGTTGGTGGCGCAGCTCGCGCGCGAAGCGCTGTTCGACGTCGAGAACGCGGAAAAGCGCGACATTCCGGTGGCGAACCTTTCTCCGCTTGCGGCCTCGCCCGCGACGGATCCCGGACCGTTCGAAAGACTGGAGAACAGGCTGGACGCACCGCAATCGAAGCGCGACTTCCTGCGCGGCCGAAGGGCGGGCGAGGACCATGGCAATCGAGGGTGAGCTGATCGTGCGCCTCGACTGTCGCGAGCAGCGTGTCCGAAAGGTAACGGTGCGCTCGACGCGCCCAATGATCGCGGCGCGCGTGCTTGCGGGCAGGACGGCCGCCGACGCGGTCGCCCTGGTGCCGAAGTTGTTCAGCGTCTGCGGTGGTGCGCAGGGCGCCGCCGCGGCGGCGGCGCTTGCTGCTGCGGGCGCGACGGGACAACAAACCGGTCTCCCGGGGCGCGACCGCGAGGTGATGCTGGAATCGCTACAGGACTCATTCTGGCACCTGTTGATCGACTGGCCGAACGCCATGGGCAGCGCACCATGCGCGACGCCGGTCGCCGCCGCGCGTTTCGAGATCGCGTCGTCGACACGAGCAACCGACGGGGCGCCGCGAGTGAACGATGCGACGGCAATGCGCGAGCTTGGCGTACGCTTGTCCACCATCGCGGCCGGGGCGATCTTCGGAATGCCGCCGGCCGAGTGGCTCAAGTTCGTCGATGTCGACGCGCTGCGAGCATGGTGCGCCGACGGGGGGACTGTTCCAGCGGTCCTGCTCGGCCGCGTGCTCGCCGACGAACCGACGCTCTGCCGGAGCGCGATTCCATTGATGCCGCTGGCACAGGCCGACGTTTTGCTGCGCGTCATCGTGCCGGCGCTGCGCGACGACGCGACGTTCACGCGCGCGCCTACCTGGGCCGGCGCGCCGGTCGAGACTGGCGCGCTTGCGCGCCAGCGCAACGTGCCGCTGGTCCAGGCGGTGCACGAAAGATTGGGCAATGCCGTCGTCACGCGGGTGGTTGCTCGCCTTGCGGAGCTTGCACTGCTGGTGCAGGAACTGCAGGAGATCGCCGTGCGGGTCGATCGGCCGCCACGGATCCAGAGCATGCCGATCGGGGCCAATGAAGGGCTCGCTGCCGTGGAGACCGCGCGCGGATTGCTGCTGCATCGTGCGCAATTGCGCGATGGACGTGTCGTCGACTATCAGATCGTGGCGCCGACCGAATGGAATTTTCATCCTGCGGGAGCGCTGGCGCACGGCCTCGAAGGCCTAGAGTCCGAAGATGAATTGGGTATGCTCCGCCGTGCGCGGCTGGCGGTGCACGTGCTGGATCCGTGCGTCGGGTTTCGGGTCGAGCTGGGTCATGCATGAAATTGCACTCGCAGAAGGCGTGCTGCGCATCGTCGCGGACGCGGCGCGGGCCAACGTGGCGTCGCGGGTCCACACGGTGTGGCTCGAACTCGGCGCGCTGGCTCACGTCGAGCCTGACGCGCTGGCTTTCTGTTTCGACGCGGTGACGCGCGGCAGCATCGCGGATGGGGCGAAACTTGAAATCGAGAGGACCGCCGGTGCGGCATGGTGCATGCCGTGCGGTGAACGGGTTCCGCTCGCGCGATTGGGCGACGCGTGTCCACTTTGCGGCAGCTACCAGTTGCAGGTTATCGATGGCAACGAGATGCGGGTCAAGGAAATAGGCATTGCCTGAGTCGCCGTGGCGGCGGACGGGCTGGAACAAAGAGGAACGAACATGTGCACAACTTGTGGCTGTGGCGACGGTGACACGAAAGTCGATGGCGTCGCCGTTGTGAATGCCGGCGAAGGCAAACTCGAACATCGGCATGCGGACGGGACGGTGCATGCGCACTGGCACTTGCACGAGGGCGGCCACCAGAACGCGCCTTTGGGAGCGGCAGGTGCGCACAAGCATGCCGACGGTATGTGGCACACTCACGTCCATGACGGCGCGACCGCAGACGCGCTCGGGAGACGTAGCGCGTTGGGCAGCGTGCACGATGCGGGCTTGCCCTCCGAGCGCATCGTCCGGATCGAGCAGGACATCCTCGCACGGAACGATGCCTTCGCCGACGAGAATCGGCGGGCCTTTGCCGATCGCGGCAATTTCGCGCTGAATCTCGTATCGAGTCCAGGCTCGGGCAAGACGACGCTGCTGGTGCGCACAATCGAGGCGCTGCGGGGCCGCATTCCGGTGTGCGTGATCGAGGGCGACCAGCAGACGTCGTTGGACGCCGATCGCATCCGGGCCACCGGCGCCGCCGCCGTCCAGGTCAACACGGGCAAGGGTTGCCACCTCGACGCGCACATGGTCGGTCGGGCGCTGGCGAAACTCGACCCGGCCGAGGGCGGCCTCGTCATGATCGAAAATGTGGGCAACCTCGTTTGCCCGGCGGCATTTGACCTGGGTGAGGCGCACAAGGTCGTCATCCTGTCCGTGACTGAAGGCAGCGACAAGCCGCTCAAGTATCCCGACATGTTTCGCGCCGCGGATCTGATGCTGATCAACAAGACCGATCTGCTGCCCCACGTGCAGTTCGATGTCGACACCGCCGTTGCTTATGCGCGACGAATGCGCCCGGAACTCGAAGTGATTTGCCTGTCGGCGACGACGGATGAAGGCCTCGATGCATGGCTCGCGTGGCTTGAGCGCGGTGTCGCGGCCGCGAAGGCCGCGCGCGACCGAAGCGTGGCCGCATTGCGCCGGCGCGTGGCGGAACTCGAAGCGAGGTTGGCCACGACGGATGGTCCGGCCTGACGCCGCGCTTGCCAATGCCCAACATGGAAATCGCGGAACGCAGCAGCATCGTCAGGCGACGCCTCGAAGTGCGTGGCATCGTGCAGGGCGTGGGTTTCCGACCGTTCGTCTATCGATTGGCTCGGGATCTGGCGCTCGACGGCTGGGTTCGCAACGATGCCGCTGGCGTGACCATCGAGGTCGAAGGCGAAGGAGCGCGCATCGAATGTCTTGCGCGCGGCTTGCTCGACCAGGCGCCATCGCTTGCACGCGTCGATAGCGTGGCGCTGCGCGAATGTGCCCTCGAACGCACCGGGTCGGGCTTCATCATCCTCGAGAGCAGCGGCGGTTGCGCGGCTACCTCGATCGGGCCCGACAGCGCGATCTGCGGCGATTGTTTGCATGAAATGCTCGACCCGGACGATCGGCGCTATCGGTACCCATTCATCAACTGCACGAATTGTGGTCCGCGCTACACGATCACGCGGTCCCTGCCGTACGACCGCGCGACGACCAGCATGGCAGCCTTTGCGCAATGCGCGCCGTGCCTCGGTGAATACCGCTCGCCGCGCGATCGCCGCTTTCACGCCGAACCGAACGCGTGTCCGGAATGCGGCCCGCAGCTAGCGTTTCTCGACGCGCGCGGGCTACGTGTCGCGGACATCGATCCCGTCGCGGAAACAGTTGCCCGGCTGCGCCGTGGCGAGATTGTCGCCGTCAAGGGACTTGGCGGATTTCACCTTGCCTGCGACGCGCGCAATGAGGGTGCCGTGGCGCGCCTGCGCGAGCGCAAGGCGCGCGAGGCAAAGCCGTTCGCGGTGATGGTTGCCAACGTCGCGTCGGCGGAAGCATGGGTAGAGATCGCAACGGCCGAGCGGACGCTCCTGGAGTCGGTCGAACGCGGCATTGTTTTGTTGCGCAAACGCGGTGCGAGCGAGGGCAAGCTCGCTGGTGTCGCTCCGGGCCTCGCATGGCTCGGCGTGATGCTGCCCTATGCACCGCTGCAATACTTGCTGTTTCACGAGGCTGCCGGACGCCCCGCCGGCGAGGAGTGGTTGCACGAGGCGCACGAACTCGTGCTGGTCATGACCAGCGCCAATCCGGGCGGTGAGCCGCTGGTCACCGGCAACGACGAGGCAATTTTGCGTCTCGCGGGCATCGCGGACGCTTTCCTCGTGCACGACCGCGACATCGTCATCGGTTGCGACGATAGCGTGCTGCGTGCGCTCCTTGGCGACGGTGCTGCGGGATTCCAGTTTGTCCGCCGTGCACGCGGTTACACGCCGCGCGCGATCAGGCTTGCGGCCGCGGGACCGTCGGTGGTTGCGCTGGGCGGGTACTTCAAGAATACCGTGTGCGTGACGCGCGGCGACGAGGCTTTCGTTTCGCAGCATATCGGCGATCTCGACAACGCGCCGACGTGCCAGGCGCTGGACGATGCGGTCGCGCACCTGGTTTCGATTCTGGACGTGGAGCCACGGATGGTCGCGCACGATCTGCATCCTGATTTCTATAGTACAAGGCTCGCTGCGCGACTCGCCGCGCAGTGGGGCGTGCCGACACGGCCCGTCCAGCACCATCATGCGCACATCGCCGCTGTCGTCGCCGAGCACCGGTTGCAGGGTGCGGTGCTGGGGCTGGCGCTCGATGGTGTGGGCCTGGGCGACGACGGCGGCGCCTGGGGTGGCGAGCTGCTCCATGTCGATGGCGCACAGTGCGAGCGACTGGGGCGGTTGCGCCCGTTGCGGCTGCCGGGTGGCGATCGGGCTGCGCGGGAGCCGTGGCGCATGGGCGCTGCCGCACTCTCGCTCGCGGGCTGCGACGATGAGATCATGCGACGGTATGCGGACGAAGCCGCCGCGCCGGCCGTCAGGGACATGCTCGCGCGCCGATTCAACGCACCGGAAACAAGCAGCATGGGCCGCTGGTTCGATGCCGCGGCCGGCCTCCTGGATCTGAAGCGGCGGATGGCCTTCGAGGGACAGGCGGCGATGTTGCTCGAAGGGGCTGCCGAGCGTCACGGACCGGTCCCCGCCAATGCGTCGCTCTACGCGATCGACGGCGGCAACGAACTCGACCTCACGCCATTGTTGATGCGTCTTGCCGATGAGCGCGATGCCGGCCACGGCGCTGCGCTTTTCCACGCCACACTCGTCGACGCGCTCGCCGCCTGGGTTGCACGTAGCGCCGTGACACTCGGCGTGACGTCGATCGTCGGCGGCGGTGGCTGCTTCCTCAACGCCATACTCGCGCGCGGCCTGCACACCGCGCTCCGCCAGCAGGGGTTCACGCTGTTCCAGGCACGCGTCGTGCCCCCGAACGACGGCGGCCTCGCGCTCGGGCAGGCTTGGATTGCACAGCATGACTTGCGCGGAGCCCACTGAGAATGTGTCTCGCCATTCCCGCCCGTGTGGTCGACCTGCCCGAACCCGATATGGCGCTGGTCGATGTCGGTGGCGTGCAGAAGCGGATTTCTCTGGCGCTGGTCGACGATGTGGAGCGGGGTGACTATGTGATCGTCCATGTCGGCTACGCACTGACGAAGCTCGACCCGATCGAGGCGCAGCGAACACTGCGGATTTTTGCCGAGGCCGGACTGGTGGGGCAGGCGGTCGTATGAAGTACATCGACGAATTCCGCGATGGCGACCTCGCGCGCCAGCTCGCTGCCGCGATCGCGCATGAAGCCCGGTCTGAACGAAGTTACAATCTGATGGAATTCTGCGGCGGTCATACGCACGCTATCTCGCGGTACGGGTTGAACGACCTCCTGCCGGCGAAGGTGAAGATGATCCACGGCCCAGGCTGCCCGGTGTGCGTGCTGCCGGTCGGTCGCATCGACAACGCCATCGCGCTCGCGGCGCGGCCGGGCCTGATTCTGTGCACCTACGCCGACACGATGCGCGTGCCGGCATCGAATGGGACTTCACTGCTGAAGGCGAAGGCGCGAGGGGCGGATATCCGCATGATCTATTCGAGTGCCGACGCGATCCGCATTGCGCAGACGAACGCCACACGCGACGTAGTGTTCTTCGCGATCGGCTTCGAGACGACGACGCCGCCGACGGCGGTGGCGATCGTCCAGGCGCAAGCGCTGAAGCTGACCAACTTCAGCGTGTTCTGCAACCACGTGGTGACGCCCGCCGCCATCAGCAACATCCTCGAATCGAAGGAAGTGCGCGAGCTGGGCACGCTGCCGATCGACGGCTTCATCGGGCCGGCGCACGTGTCCACCGTCATCGGCAGCCAGCCGTACGAATACTTCGCCGAGGAGTATCAGCGCCCCGTCGTCATCGCCGGTTTCGAGCCGCTCGACGTGATGCAGGCCATCCTGATGCTCGTGCGGCAGTTGAACGATGGACGCGCCGAGGTGGAGAACGAGTTCACGCGTGCCGTTACGCGCGAAGGCAACGCGAAGGCCAAGGCACTGGTGGCCGAGGTCTTCGAACTGCGGCGCACCTTCGAATGGAGGGGCCTGGGTGAAGTGCCTTACAGCGCGCTCCGGATCAAGGAAAAATACCGTGCTTTCGATGCCGAAGCGCGCTACGGAATCGCCTACAAGTCGGTCCCGGACAACAAGGCGTGCGAATGCGGCGCGATCCTGCGGGGCGTGAAAAAACCCGCTGACTGCAAGGTGTTCGGGACCGTCTGCACGCCCGACAACCCGATCGGCTCCTGCATGGTCTCCTCGGAGGGTGCGTGCGCCGCGCACTACTCGTACGGACGTTTCAGGGATACCGCCATCGTCGCCGCGAAACCCGCACCGACGGCTGCTTCCATCGCATGACCGAAGTGCGCAGCGACTATGTCCGCCCCGTGGATTTCAAGCATGGGCACGTTGACATGACCCATGGCGGCGGCGGCCGCGCGATGGCACAGCTGATCGATGAACTGTTCGTGCGGTCGTTCGACAACGCGTGGCTGCGCCAGGCCAACGACCAGGCTGCGTTCGTCGTCGGTGCGGGGCGCATGGTCATCGCCACCGACAGCCACGTTGTGTCGCCGCTGTTCTTCCCCGGGGGTGACATCGGCTGCCTGTCGATTCACGGCACCATCAACGACATTGCGATGGCGGGTGCAGCGCCGCTGTACCTCGCCGCAGGCTTCATCCTCGAGGAGGGCTTCCCGCTCGCGGACCTGAAGCGCATCGTCGAATCGATGGCCGCGGCGTCGCGCAGCGCCGGCGTGCCGGTGGTCACCGGTGACACCAAGGTTGTAGAGAGGGGGAAGGGGGATGGAGTGTTCATCACGACCACGGGTGTCGGCGTCATCCCCGCCGGCGTGGACATTTCAGGCGATCGCGCGCGCCCCGGCGATCGGATTCTCGTCAGCGGAACGATCGGCGACCACGGTGTGGCGATCATGTCGCTGCGAGAGAATCTCACGTTCGAGACGACGATCCAATCCGACACGGCGGCCCTGCACGGGCTCGTCGCGGCGATGATCGACGGCGTATCCGGCATCCACTGCATGCGCGATCCCACCCGTGGCGGGCTCGCGACGACGCTGAACGAACTCGCGCGCCAGTCCGGTTGTGGCATGGTAATCGACGAGGAACGGATTCCGGTGCGCGCCGAAGTCAATGCCGCGTGCGAATTCCTAGGGCTCGATCCGCTTTACGTGGCGAACGAAGGAAAACTGGTCGCGATCTGCGCGCCCAATGACGTCGACCGTCTCCTCACCGCAATGCGCGCGCATCCGCAAGGCCGCGACGCGGCGATCATCGGCGAGGTCATCGACGATCCGCACTGCTTCGTGCAGATGGATACGCGCTTTGGCGGCCGGCGCGTCGTCGATTGGCTAACCGGCGAGCAGCTGCCGAGGATCTGCTGATGCGCATCCTTTTCCTGACGCACGCGTTCAACAGCCTGACGCAGCGGCTCTACTCCGAGTTGGTTGCGGCCGGGCACGAGGTGTCGATCGAGTTCGATATCGCCGACAGCGTCACGCAGGAAGCTGTCGCGCTCTGGCGGCCGGAACTGATCGTCGCACCGTTCTTGAGACGCAAGATTCCGGAAGCCGTCTGGCGGCACCATCGTTGCATCGTGCTTCACCCCGGGATCGCTGGCGACCGCGGACCGTCAGCGCTGGACTGGGCGATCATGAACGGCGAAACGGAGTGGGGTGTGACCGCGATCGAGGCGAACGCGGAAATGGATGGCGGCGACATCTGGGCAAGCGTGACTTTTCCGATGCGTGACGCGACGAAAGGCAGCCTCTACCGCAACGAAGTCACCGAAGCCGCGGTGAAGGTGCTCGATTTCGCGCTACGACGCCTGGCGCGAGGAGAGACACCGGAGCCGCTCGACCATGCGAAGCATTGCGTCCGTGGCCGGTTGCGGCCCGCGATGCTGCAATCCGACCGCGCGATCGACTGGCGCGCCGATGACACCGCGACCGTACTACGCAAGATCCGCGCGGCGGACGGCTCCCCGGGTGTGCGCGATGAAGTGTTTGGCGAGCGTGTGTTTCTGTACGACGCGCATCCGGAAGGTCGCCTGCGCGAAGACTATCCGCGGGCGGCGCCAGGGGACGTCATCGCCCGCCGCGACGGTGCCATCCTGCGTGCGACCACGGATGGTGGGGTCTGGATAACGCACCTGAAGCCAGCTGGCGATGATGCCCTGTTCAAGCTCCCCGCAGCGACGGTGCTGGGCGACCGGCTGGTCGGCGTGCCCGACGTACCGCTGGCGCCGGAGACGATCGTCGACTATCCGACGTGGCGGCCGATACGTTACGAGGAGAAAGGGGCGGCAGGATATCTGCATTTCCCGTTCTACAACGGCGCCATGAGCACCATCCATTGCGAGGCGCTTCTCGACGCGTATCGCCATGCGAGGTCAAGGCCGACGCGCGTCATCGTGCTGACGGGCGGCCCGGACTTCTGGTCGAACGGGATTCACCTGAATATGATCGAGGCGGCAGCGCATCCGGCCGAGGAGTCGTGGCGGAACATCAACGCAATCGACGATATCGTGCGCGAGATCATCGTGACGGATGCGCAGATCACGATCGCGGCGATGCAGGGCAACGCGGGCGCCGGCGGCGCCTTTCTCGCGCTTGCGGCGGATCACGTTTTCGCCCGCGACGGCGTGATCCTGAATCCGCATTACAAAGGCATGGGCAATCTCTACGGTTCCGAATACTGGACGTACCTGCTGCCGCGCCGCGTCAACGCCGCAATTGCGCATGGCATAACGCAAGCTCGACTGCCGGTGAGCGCGCAGGAGGCCGTCGCGATGGGACTCATCGACGCCCATTTTGGCTCGACGCCGGTGGCGTTCCGTGCCGAAATCGAGCGCCGGGCAAATGCGATCGCCGCCGATCCCGCATACGACCGTCTGCTGGGCGAAAAGAATGCGCGCCGCCTTGCCGACGAGGCGCGAAAACCGCTGGCAATGTATCGCGTCGAGGAACTCGAGCGAATGAAACAGAATTTCTTCGGCTTCGATCCGAGCTACCATGTTGCGCGCGATCATTTCGTACGCAAGGTGCCGCGGTCACGAACGCCGCTCTACATTGCTCGGCATCGTCAGGCCGGCCTTGGCAGCGACCAATCGCAGCACACTTTGCAGGATCGCATGCCGATCCTGGCCGCCGATATCCCCGCGTGAATGGAGAGGCAAATGAGGAAAATGCTCCTGGCTTTTGTGATGATGATTTGTATTGGTAGTGCATGGGCGGTGGACAAGTCGGGACCCGAGCCGACCGCGTCCATCAAAGGCAAGGTCCTCGAAGTGAATGACGTCGAGAGCTATACCTACCTCCGCCTCCAGACCAAAGACGGCGAGACATGGGCGGCGGTTGCAAAGGCACCGGTCAGGATAGGCGCGGAGGTCACCATCGAAAACACGACGATCATGAAAAACTTCGAGAGCAAGACGCTGAAGAGGACATTCGACCAGATCGTCTTCGGTTCCATAGCCGTGTCGGGCGCAAACGCTGCCGCCCCGGGAGGTGACATGGGTGCGCTGCATGCAGGAGTCGCCAAGGCGGTGGATGTCGGGAATGTCAAGGTCGCCAAGGCCACCGGACCAAACGCGCTGACGGTTGCGGAAATCGTTACCGGAAGAGCCGACCTCAAGGACAAGTTGGTCGTGGTCCGCGGCAAGGTCGTGAAATTCACGGGCGGAGTGCTCGGAAAGAACTGGGTTCACCTGCGCGACGGATCGGGTAGGGCCTTGGATGGCACCGATGACGTACTCGTGACGACCAAGGACGAGGCCAAGATCGGGGATGTCGTACTGGTAAAGGGCGTCGTGCGTCTCGATCGGGATTTTGGGTCCGGCTATTCGTACAGGGTGCTGATCGAAGAAGCGTCCGTGAAGTAGCGACTCCAGTGGTCATCACGTCCACGTTGTTGCCACCGTCCTGGTTGATTCGCGCGGCGGTGGCAGCCGTATGGCTTTACGAGGGGCTGTGGTGCAAGCTCCTCCGTGGCCAACCGCACGAACTCGAGGTCGTCGAGGCGGTGCCGCACTTCGGGCCGCGCATCGGCGCGCATTTTCTAACAGTGCTCGGCGTGGTCGAGGTCGCAATGGCGGTGTGGACCCTGAGTACGATCTCGCCGGTCATGTGCGCTGTGATACAGACGCTGCTGCTCGTCGCGCTCAACACCAGCGGCCTGATCTGGGCCCGACACATCATCCACGATCCGGCCGGCATGGTGATCAAGAACTTCGCCTTCCTCATGCTGGTGTGGGTTTGCGCCAGCCTGCCCGGTTACGCATGAACGCCACCGTCGCTGCAACCGTCTGGGAGCACGGCCGTTTCGACGCGCGCGGCGGCCCGGGCAAGGTGCTCTTCGGGCGCATGTACGAAGATGCGTCGATCGAGGTCAGCGCATTCCGGCCCGGCGGGCGCGTCCTTTGCATCGCGTCGGCTGGCTGCACGGCGATGGCGCTCGCGCCGCGCCACGAGGTCGTTGCGGTAGACATCAACCCCGTCCAGCTCGCATACGCGGAGCGGCGCTTCGCCGGCGACCGTGGCACTCGCGGCGCTGCCGAGCACGTCATGTCATTCGGGCGTTCCTTCGCACCGCTGGCGGGCTGGTGGCCGTCTCGACTGCGCGCGTTCCTCGACCTTGACGATCCGGTCGAGCAAATCGCGTACTGGCGGCGTCATCTCGACACCCGGCGCTTCCGCGCTTGCCTCGACGGGCTGTTTTCGCTGACGGCCCTGCGCGCGGTCTACGCCTCGCCGTTCCTCGATTTCCTGCCGCCGCGCCTTGGCGCAGTCATGCGTGGGCGCATGGAGCGCTGCTTTGCGCGGCACCCCAACCGCGCAAATCCCTACGCGCGCGCGCTGCTCCTGGGCGAGTTGGTCGATGCAGTGCCGCCGCCCGAGGCGAAGGACATCCGGCTCGTCCACGCAGACGCGGCTGGCTACCTCGAGCGTGAGCCTGGCGGGAGCTACGATGGGTTTTCGCTGTCAAACATACTGGACGGCGCCGACGCGGCCTACAAGCGGCGACTCGTCGCCGCGGTGAAACTGGCCGCCGCGCCGGATGCGTTGGTGGTACTTAGAAGTTTTCGCGAGGCGCCGGCCGTACTGCCAACCAACCGCGCCGCCGATGATCGAGCAATGCTGTGGGGCATTGTCGACGTCAAACCCGCAGCCACGCTGTAATGAGTTCAGGGAGTGACCACTGTTGAAACCCGCTGCAACCGGGATCTTTGCGCCCGCCTCAGGAAGTGAGGTCTCGCGTGTCGCCGTCACGCTGGCTCACGCGTCGACGTCGATCGTTACCCGAATGAATTTCACGGCAACGCCAGAACAGGTTTGGTGTGGACTGATGTTCTACGAGCAGATCGAGGAGGCGCCGCCGCTGCTTCTGCGACTGCTCCTGCCGCTGCCGATTCGGACGGACGGCTCGAAATCAGCAGTCGGTGACGAAGCGATGTGTCTATATAGAGGCGGGCATCTGCTCAAACGCGTGACGCACGTAGACGTGTGCCGTCACTATGGGTTTGACATCGTCGAACAGAACCTCGCAGTGGGCGGAGGTTTGATGCTTTCAGGCGGTTGCTACACGCTGCTTGAGCTCCCGGATCGCCGCACGAAAGTCGCGGTCACGACACGGTACGTGAGCCGCAAGCGTCCCGGCTGGCTGTGGAAACCGATCGAGGCCGTCGTCTGCCACTGGTTTCATCGCCACTTGCTCTCCGCGATGCGGCGCAAGGTCGAGTCGGGCTGAAGGGCCGGTCGCGGACGATCGGCGCACTTCGATTGCAATGCGATCTCGCTCGCCAGCTACAAGCCTTTGCTGCCGGACTGCGCGGCAATCTCCTTGCCGTTGGCGGTGGCCTGGGCGTACCAACTGGCAACGAACGTCGCCGAGCCCGTGTCGAGATCGACGGCCCTGCGCTCGACGCTGATGGTGCCGTCAGGTCGGTTCCAGGTGACGATACGGTTGCTGAACTTCTCGCCCAGCCGGCTCTGCGCCTCGATTTTCCGGTCGGCTGACGGCTTGCCGTATTTTTCCGTCATGTAGAGCACGACTTCATCGGCGCGCGCTACGGGGAACGTGACCCGGATCTCGCCGATGCGGCCGTCGCTCAGATAGGCGCTATATTTTGCCCCGTGGACGGGGCCGAACGCGTACTCGCTCCCGATCCTGCCGTAGCATTCGAGTACCGGCTGGTCGGCGCTCGCTTCTCCGCAGCGAGCGATTGCCGCGTCCACCGGATCAAAAGTGCACGTCGCCCCGTAGCACTTGAATTGCGGAATCGCCTGCCGCAGTTGCCCTACGATGGCACCGAGCGAGATGCCATTCACTTCGAGTGGCGGAGCCGGGTCCGCGGCGAATGCCGCCGCCGAAATCAGCGCAAGCCATGTCGGTGCATATTTCAATGGTCGTTTCCTTTCGTGGCCCGGCTCTATGACTCGCCGCCCCGCAGGCCGAGGGGATCATCGTTACACATCACCAGCAAGTGTCGCCATGTTTGGGACGGCGTTGCCCGCGCTGACTCATGCCAACCATTGATTGTAGAATGTCGGGCAATCCTCTGCCAGAAAACAATCTGCAGATGGCTGCTTCAAGGCATCCGGCAATATCGGGCATCGTCCATGATCGGAGGAAGCTATGATCTTCAGGAGACTCGGCATCGCGCGCACGCTCGCCGGTGCCTGGTTCGCCGCGCTGTTCGCGGTCACTGGCCTCGGCGCACAGCCCTATCCGACCAAGCCGATCCACATTGTCGTCCCCTTTGCGCCCGGGGGCGCTTCGGATGTGCTCGCGCGACTCGTGGGGCAGCAACTTTCGACGCGACTCGGACAACCCGTGGTGGTGGAGAACAAGCCGGGTGCTGCGACGACGGTGGCTGCCGCGACAGTCGCCAAAGCAACGCCGGATGGCTACACGCTGATGCTCGCGCCTGCGCCGTTTGTCATTTCGCAGCTCATGTACCCGAACCTGACGTTCGACGGCCCACGCGATTTCACGGGTGTTTCGCTGTTGGCGACATCTCCCCTCATACTCACCGCACACCCTTCGGTGCCCGCCAACACGCTGCCGGAGCTGTTGGCGCTGTCCAAGGCCAAGCCGGGCACCCTGATGTATGCGTCGCCTGGCAACGGCAGTGTTCCGCAGCTGGCGACCGAGCTGTTCAAGACCCGCAGTGGCGCTGATTTCACCCACATCCCGTACAAGGGTGGCGGCCCGGCGGTGACTGACCTTGTCGCAGGTCACGTCGGCCTGATGTTTGCGAGCCCGATCGAGGTCTCGCAGTATGTCGCTTCAGGTCAGCTCAAATACATTGCCAGTGCGACGGCAAAGCGCGTGCAGGCATTGCCCAACGTGCCGACGATCGCCGAGCTCGGCTATCCGAATTTCGAAATCCTTGCCTGGTTCGGCATCGTTGCGCCCGCCGCCACGCCCAAGGAAATCGTTGGGCGGTTGGGGCGCGAAATTGGCGCCATCCTTCAGGATCCGGATCTCAAGGAGCGTTTCGCGGCGCAGGGTGCCGACATCTCGTATCTCGGACCGGAAGATTTCAACCGTTTTCTGGCGCAGGATCGCGAGAAATGGGCGGTCGCAATCAAGGCGTCCGGCGCCAAGATCGATTGATCGTTTTGACTGTTTCATCTGTAAACAGGATTGCGTCGTGACCTCCTCAGAACGCCCGAACATTCTCTGGTACTGCTCGGATCAGCAACGGTGGGATACGATCCGCGCACTTGGCCAGTCGCACATTCGCACGCCGCGCCTTGACGCGCTTTGTGCCGAAGGCGTCGCGTTCGGGCGTGCGTATACTCAGAGCCCGATCTGCACGCCTGCGCGTGCGACTTTTCTGACAGGTCGGTATCCGGCATCGCACCACGTCTTTCGCAATGGGAATGATTATTTCCCGCCGAACGAAACGCTGGTGACCAAACTGTTTTCCGACGCAGGCTACGATTGCGGCCTGGTCGGCAAGCTGCATCTTTCTGCGGCGAAATTTTTCGAGACACGGCCGCAGGATGGTTATCGCGCGTTCTATTGGAGCCACCATCCCACGCCGGATGCGCTGCGCGGGCACGACTACGAAGCCTGGCTGCGCGACGAAAAGCGCGTCGACCCGGTCGAGCTCTACGCGCCGATCAACTACTTCTGCGGTCCGGGCGTGCCCGCGGAACTGCATCAAACGACGTGGTGCAGCGAGATGGCGATCCGCTTCATCACCGAGCGCCGCGATGGACCATGGTTGATGAGTGTCAATCCGTTCGATCCGCATGCGCCGTTCGACGCGCCGCCTGAGTACCTGGCGCGGGTCAACGCTGCAGAACTCCCGTTGCCGCGGTTTCGTGAAAGCGACCTCAGCAGGCAAGCCGCATTCGCGGCGATCGATCAGCAGACCAAGGTCGCGAGCGACCCACGCATTCGCAAGGATGTGCGGCCGGTATCTGCAGGCGATCACGACGCGATCGCATCGAGGCCGCCCAACGATTACGATGCACTGCAGGTCAAGGCTAACTACTACGCGATGATCATGCTGCTCGACGACCAGTTCGGGCGCATCATCGATGCCTTGCGGGACTCAGGTCAGCTCGACAACACGATCGTGGTGTACATGAGCGATCACGGCGAATTACTGGGCGACCACGGTTTGATCCTGAAAGGCTGTCGTTTTTTCGACGGGCTGGTGCGCGTGCCGCTGATATTCTCCTGGCCCGAAAGAATCGGACGCGGACAGGTGAGCGACGCGCTGGTCGAAACGGTCGATGTTGCGCCGACATTGCTACAGGCGGCGGGGCTGCCGATCCCAGAGTCCATGCAGGGCCGGTCGCTGCTGCCGATTCTCGCTGGAACGAGTCCCCGCGATGTACACAAGCCGCACGTGACAAGCGAGTATTACGATTCGATGGGAGGCCACCCGGACCACACGCACGGGTCGATGGTCTTCGACGGGCGCTACAAATCCGTCGTGTACCACGGCCATGCGATCGGCGAACTCTACGACCACGCGAGCGATCCTCTCGAATTCGACAACCTGTGGGACCGCGCCGACTGTCGCGATCTGAAAGCCGATCGCCTGAAGTATCACCTCGATGCGATGATGGGAACGGTCAGCGCAGGGCCGCCAAGGACCGTCAACTACTGAATAGCGCTTCGCCTATGGCCCTTTCGGCGGCATTGGCGCCGGCACCTGATTCTTGATCGGCTTGAGCGATTTCAGGTAGGCAAACATCGCGTTCAGGTCGGGGTCGGTCATTGCCGCCAGCGCGCTGACGGGCATGGGTGGCAGGATAGGGCGGCCTACGCCTAGATGTTTGCCGGTGCGCATGGACTGAATGAACTGTGCGGCGGTCCATCCCCCAAGCCCGGTCTCGACGTCGGGCGTCAGGTTCGCGGCAAAGCTGATACCCCAAGGCCCAACCCACGCGGTCAGGTCGTCGTTGGTCATCGCCGCCCATTTTCCTGCTCCAAGCACGCCTGGTGGAACCGGTGCAATCGGTGCATTCGCCGGGTGGCCCGATAGCAACCTCGCCGGGTCGGGTGCCGGTCCCTTGGGTGTCATCAATTTCGGCGTATGACAGTCATTGCAACCGCCGATGATCGACAGGTATTCGCCACGCTTGATCTGGTCCTTGCTTGCAGGTGCAGTCTGGGCCATGAGCGCGGGAGCAGTGGTCAACAGCGTCACTGCAGTCAGCGCAAACATAGCTCGCATTCCCTCATGCATTGCTTCTCTCCCAATCAGTTTTCAGTATTAATAGTCTAGCGATCCGCGCGTGTGTGATGCAAGTGTCAGGCGTTGAAGGGCGGTCTTCTGTGGCTACTTCTGCTTCGCGAGCTACATCGCCAATCGCCGGCGCAACTCCGACGACTGCAGCGACGCTTCGTAACTCGTTCGCACATTTGCTGCGCCAGTATCGCCGGCGGCAATCGCATTGAGATGGAACCCGCGAACTCCAGGGTGGGTGGCGCATCGACTATCGTCGTTGCGTGCGTGGCGCTGATCTCATGGCTGATGTTCCTGGAGTGGTGGTCGGTGCTGTGTCCATGGACGCACCACCTCGAAGGCGGCCGCTGCCGAAAACAGATCCTCTTCGCGATAGGGGCGGGCGACGATTTGCAATCCTACCGGCAACCCTGCGCGCGTGAAACCGGCGGGAATGGACGCCGCAGGCTGGCCGGTCAGGTTGAACGGGTAGGTGTAGGAGACCCAGCTGACCAGATTGCGTCCCGCGAGACTCTCCGGAACGCTGATGCCGACATCGACGCCCGCGACCGGCAACGTCGGTGAAAGCAACAGATCATAGCGTTCGAAGCATTGCCGAACCCGCTCGCGAAACTCGTAGCGACGTTGCACGGCCTGGTGATGCTTGTCTGCCGGCAATGCAAGTGCGCGCTCCACGATTGCCGCAACTTCAGGATCGAGCAGTTCACGCTGCGTGTTGAACGCGGTGGCCAGGCGCGTGCCGACGCCCGCGTAGAACTCCGCGCTCCATATATCCGCGGGATCGTCGCCGAAGGGGGCGTCGACCTCTTCCATCGTGCAACCCATTGCGGCGAAGGCCTTTGCTGCGGATGTCGCGATCTCCCGAGCTTCCGCCTCGGGTGTCGCATAGCCGAACGTCGGCGACCACGCGATCCGGAAGTGGCGCGGATCGCGTTCGCAGGCGGAGAGAAAATCCGGCGCATGTTCGTGGACCGAATGCGGATCGCGTGCATCGAACCCGGACACGACGGACAGCAGCAGTGCCACATCACGAACGTCACGGCCGATCGGGCACACGTGCGCCAGCGTTGGTGTCGCGGCCACCGGAAATACCGGCACGCGACCGAACTGGGCCTTGACGCCGAACAGGCCGCACAATGCCGCGGGAATCCTGATCGAGCCGCCGCCATCGGTCCCCAATGCGATCGACGTGACGCCGGCAGCAACGCTTGCCGCCGCGCCCGCGCTCGACCCGCCCGCCGTCTTGGTGATGTCCCACGGGTTGCAGGTTTGTCCGGTCAGCGGCGAATCGCCGACGGCCTTGCACCCGAATTCACTCGTGGTCGTCTTGCCGATGATGATTGCGCCGGCACGCCTTAGCCGCTGCACGGACGCCGCGTCGGCGGCCGCGATGTTGTTCGCCATGCTGCGCGAGCCGAAAGTGAACGGAGCACCGCCGACGGCGATAAGGTCCTTCACCGATACCGGTACGCCGTGCAGCGGACCGAGCGGTTCGCCCGCGGATTGCCGCTGTTCCAGATATTCCGCATCCTGGCGTGCGGGGTCGGCGAGCACGGTCACGAAGGAATGCAATCGCGCTTCGGTCGCCTGAATTCGGTCGAGCGACGTGGCGAGCGCTTCGGCGGGCAACAACTCCCGCGACGCGATCCGGCCCGCGGTTGCGCGCGCGGTGCGAAAGCACGCGTCGTCGATCGATTCGTCTTGCCGCGTCATTGGCAGCAGTCTAGCGCATCAACGTCGTCTGCCGGAATGCAAACGGGCGCCCGCAGGCGCCCGTCGCTTTGTTGCTGCCGAAGAGGCTATACGCGGCGGCGGTATTCGCCGGTGCGCGTGTCGATTTCAATCTTGTCGCCCGTCGCGACGAACAACGGAACGTTGACTTCCAGTCCGCTCGCGAGCTTGGCTGGCTTGAGCACCTTGCCGGACGTATCCCCACGCACGGCGGGTTCGGTATAGGTGATTTCACGTACTACGGAGTTCGGCAATTCGACCGAGATCGGCTTGCCGTCATAGAGCGTGAGTTCACATTCCAGGCCGTCTTCCAGATAGTGATGCGAATCGCCAATGTTCTCGCGCTCGACTTCGATCTGGTTGTATTCGCTGTCCATGAACACATACATCGGATCCTGGAAATACGAGTACGAAACTTCCCTGCGCTCGAGTTGAACCATGTCGAATTTCTCGTCGGCGCGATAGACCGTCTCCGTCCCGGACCCGGAAAGGAGGTTCTTGAGCTTCATCTTGACGACGGACGCGTTGCGGCCGGATTTGTTGAATTCGGCCTTCTGGACGACCATCGGATCGTTGCCGACCATGATGACGTTGCCGGCGCGTACTTCCTGTGCGGTTTTCATGACTAGCCTTGCGAAATAGCGTGAATTTGGGAAACCGGTAATTATACCCGATTTTTGGCGAATTCGACCAGGCCTGTCGCCAGGTCCGTCTTGGCGGCCAGTGAGCCCGCCCATGCCTGCGCGTGGCGGGTGAGAGCGGGGATCGCGTTGGCAAACGCCCTCCACGCTGGCGCAGACGCTGGCCCACGATTCCAGGCGTTCGCAAATGCAGAGTGGGCAGCGGCAACCTCCGGCGCCAAGCCTGTGCCATAGCGCAACAGAAACGCTTCGAGCTTGGCCAGATGTGCATTCTCGGCTTGTGGATAGCAGTGCCACACCAACGGTCGCGCCGCCCACTGCGCGCGTACGAACGAGTCCTCGCCGCGCACGAAATTCAGGTCGCACGCCCAAAGCAGCCGGTCGTAATCTTCCTGCGCCACGAAGGGAATACCGGCGAGCGCCAGACTGCCATGCCGCGTCGTCTGCCCTGACTGCCGTGTTGCACTGCCGGCCCATGCATCGAGTTCGATGTTCGCCACGCCTTCGGGCACGACGCAGACGATGGGTGTGTCGCCGCTCGCCCATGCATCGAGGAGTGACGGTAACGCCGGATTGGGATAACAGAACAGCGAAAGCATGAGCGTGCCGGGTGCGGGCGCATCGATGCGCAGCGTGCGCCACAGTGCAGACCGCGCGACGGGATCGGCACGAAATGCATCGCGGCGCGCAAACAGGCAACGCTCTCGCAGCAGGCCTCCGGTGCGGACAGTAAATCCGGGAAAATAAAAATGTCGCGTCAGCGGTCGTTGCGGCTGCCGCGACGCCAGGCCATGGCTGCCCTCTATCCAGGTCTCCGCCGAGAGATATTCGAGATTGATCCAAATCGGTTGCGAGGCCTGCGCGCCCATCGCATCCAGATAGGCCGAAGGCAGGCCGCAGCCAAATGCCTCGATCACGACATCGCCGGGTACCGCGTCCGCGTTCGAAAATCCACCCGAGGGCCCTGCCCATGGCCGTACGTCCACGCCGGGCGCGTCGTTGGGTGCAATGCGCCGCAAGGCAACGGGGTTATCGACGAACAGGCGCACCGCGATGGCGTGTTCGTCCGCCAATTGCCGGGCGAGTCGCCACGCCACGCCGACGTCACCGTAGTTGTCGACAACGCAGCAGAAAATGTCCCAATGCTTTTTGACGGGTGGCATGGCCGGGCTGGAACGCACTCGACGGAGTGGCGAACGCGCGCATTATCGCGCGTGGTTACCGGCGCGGGTTGACCGATGCGCGTGCTTCGGGTCAGACTGACGCATGGCTGAATCGATCACTGGCGCGGAAGCGCCTGTTGCTGAACTTGTCGTCGATATCGTTTCCGACGTCGTCTGCCCGTGGTGCTACATCGGCAAGCGCAAGCTCGAGACGGCGTTGGCAGAGTTGCACGCGCGCGAACCCGGCCTTTCCGTCGTTCGCCGCTGGCATCCCTTTCAGCTCAATCCCGACCTGCCATCCGAGGGTATCGCTCGCGCCGCGTATATCGAAGCCAAATTCGGCGGCAAGGCACGTGCGTCCGAAGTCTACGCGCGTGTCCGCGCCGCCGGCGCCGGCGTTGGCATTGCGTTCAATTTCGATGGCATTGACCGACAGCCGAATACGCTCGATACGCATCGATTGATCGCGTGGGCGCAGCAACGTGGTGATGCAAAGGCGACGGACACGCTGGTCGAATGTTTGTTCCGTGCCTACTTCATCGAAGGTCGGATGCTCACCGACCCTGAGCAATTGATCGAGATCGCACGCGACGCCGGTTTTCCAGAGGCCGAAGTTCGTGGATTGCTCGCATCGACGACCGGCCGGTCCGACGTCGAAGCCGAAGATCGGGAAGCGCGCGCCGTAGGCATCAGCGGCGTACCGTTTTTCATCTTCAACGGCAAGACTGCAGTGTCCGGCGCGCACGATCCCGCAGCGCTGCTGGAAGCGATCGCAGCCGCGCGCTCCGAACGCCGTGACGCGGCACGAGGCCACGGACGCAACCGCCGGCGATCGAAGTGCGTTGAGCAAATACTACGGTTTTATCTGCCCGCGGACTTCCCCGCTCTTGTAGGCGGCACTGTGGACGTTGTAATAGAGATTGCCGGCCTTATAGCTTTCGAACTGCGCATCCGTGAGCTTGACGCCTTCAGGCACCGACCAGACATTGTCCGCGGTCTGGACAAGTGGAATGACGATGGGGCCACTCTTCCCGGTTGGGGCCTCGTGAATATGCGCGACCGTCACGGTCATCCCAGTGATCGTCACGCTACCGCGAACGGATTTGTCCGCGGCAACGCTGATAATTCCTGTTCCCATCGCGGGGGTCGTGACTGGGGGGATCTCCTGACCGCCACTCAGCATGACTTTGACGTCATCACTCAATACCGGACCGGAATGCCCGGCGAACAAGATTGCCGCAGCGACGACAATGGCCCAAGGCGAGTCATTGGCAAATTTTCTTGCGGTGAGCATGGGTTCATCTCCCTTCATTGCGAGTCGCTGCGGAACGCTACCTAGGCGCGCGGTCGAGGATGATCTGCGCCTTGAGGACGACCGGCCGATCGACCATCTTGCCGTCGACCTGTATTGCGCCGCGGCCGGAAGCGACGGCGTCGACAACACGCCTGGCCCAGGCAATTTCTTCGTCGGTCGGCGCGAACGCGCGATGGGTAAGCACGAGTTGCGCCGGATGGATGCACAACTTGGCACCGAAACCGCATGCGCGCGCAAACTTCAGGTCGGATTCGAGTTTGGCGTCGTTGCCGATTTCCGGCGTTACGCCGGCGATGGGTGCACCGATACCTGCAACCTTGGACGCGAGCGCCATGCGGCAGGCGGGGTATAGTAGCCCGCGCTCGTCGCCGGACAGGTCGACGTCGACTGCATAGTCGAGCGTGCCGAAAGCGAGCCGCTGCACACCCGGTGCGGCTGCCACCTCTTCGACGGCGAGCACGCCGCGCGCTGTCTCGACGATCGGAATGACCATGCCGTCGCGCGGCAATGCAGCCACGCAGCGCGCGATGTCGGCAGCGCGTTCGGCCTTTGGCAACATGACGCCGCGAATTGCGCACGCGCGCACCAGGTCGAGGTCGGCGTCGAACCATGATGTCGCGGCGTCGTTGATGCGCACGATCACATGCGTATTGGGCGCGGATTGCGCCTGGGTCCAGGCACGAATGTGCTCGCGCGCGGCGGGCTTCGCATCCGGTCCGACCGCATCTTCGAGGTCGATGATGACGGCGCCGGCACCCGCAGCGAGCGCCTTGGCGAAGCGATCGGGCCGGTCGCCGGGAACGAACAGATAACTGGTCGGCAGAGTCATCGGCGGTTACTCATGGGCTGAACACGGTATCCGCAGCAAATTGCCGCAGTTCTCTCCGTCGCAACGGACTTCGGTTGCGATGAAAATTATTTTGGCAGCTTGCCTTGCACACCCTCGACGTAATAGTCCATCTTGGACAGGTCGGCGTCGGTGATGACCTTGCCTGCCGCAAGCCGCTCCTTGCCGTCGTTGTCCTTGATCGGACCGGTGAACGGATGAAACTTGCCCGTACCGATGTCCGCGGCGGTCTTGTTGACGAGGTCCTGCGTGTCCTTCGGTACCACGGCGTTGAATGGCGCCATCTTGATCATGCCTTCCTTGATGCCGCCCCAGGTGTTGCCCGGTTTCCACTTGCCGCTCATCGCGTCCTGCACGGCCTTGGTGTAGTACGCGCCCCACTGATGAGTCACCGCGGTCAGGTGTGCATTCGGACCGTACTTCGACATGTCGGAGTGGTAAGCGATCGCATAGGCTTTTTTCGCCTCGGCAGCCTGCACGGTCGCTGTCGAGTCGGTGTGATGCGTCAGCACGTCGGCGCCCTGCGACATCAGCGTGTCGGCCGCCTCGCGTTCGCGACCGGGATCGAACCACGAATTCACCCAGACGACTTTGACTTCAGCCTTGGGATTGACGCTCCTCATCCCGCGCGCAAACGCGTTGATGCCCATGACGACTTCCGGAATCGGGAACGCGGCGACGTAGCCGGCGACGTTGCTCTTGGTCATCTTGCCCGCGACCTGTCCGGCAAGGTAACGTCCTTCGTAGAAGCGGGCGTTGTAGATGCCGACGTTGGTGTCGGTCTTGTAGCCGGTGGCGTGCTCGAAATCGGTCTTGGGGAACGTCTTGGCGACCTTGAGCGTCGGATTCATGTAGCCGAACGACGTCGTGAAAATGATCTTGTTGCCGGATTGCGCCAGTTCGCGGATGACGCGCTCGGCGTCCGCGCCCTCGGGCACGTTCTCGACATATTTGCTGACCACCTTGGCGCCCAGCGCCTTTTCCATTTCCTTGCGGCCGGAGTCGTGCTGGAATGTCCATCCGGCATCGCCGATCGGGCTCACGTACACGTAGCCAACCTTGAACGGCTCGTCGGCGGCGGTCGCCGCCATGCTGCCGACAGCGACTGCGGCAGTCAGCGCAACGAGCAGCATTGCTCGATTCGAAATATGCGGCATTTTCCCTCTCCCCAAAGTGATGGTCCGCGGCAAGCGCACAACGATGCCACAGTATCGTGCCAATTCTACCTGTTCAGGAGTCGGGGTGGTACGGCTTGCCCAGCGATGCCGGTGCATTCATCCGGATTGCCGCCGCGTCGCGCGAGATGATCGCCAGGACGATGATGGTCGCCACGTAAGGGAGCATCGACAGGAACTGCGAGGGAATCGTCGCGCCCATGGCCTGCGCCTGGAATTGCGCCAGCGTTACGCCGCCGAACAGGTACGCGCCGGCCACGACACGCCACGGCTTCCAGGTGGCGAACACGACGAGCGCGAGCGCGATCCAGCCGCGGCCCGCCGTCATGCCCTCCGTCCACAGCGGCGTATACGCCACAGCCATATACGCTCCGCCCAGACCGGCGCATGCGCCGCCGAACAGAACGGCAAGGTAACGTATGGCAACCACCGGATAGCCGATGGCATGCGCGGAGTCCGGTGATTCGCCGACGGCGCGGACGATCAACCCGACGCGCGTGTGGAACAGGACATACTGGATCAATCCGTACAGGACCAGCGACAGATATACAAACGGACTGTGCGAAAAGAGCAGTTTGCCGATGAGGGGCAGGTCCGAAACGCCCGGAATCGCCAGCGGCTTTATGCCATCGATGACGACACTGATGTAGGGCAGGCCGATGAATGCGGACAGGCCTACGCCGAACAGCGACAGCGCGAGACCGGTCGCTACCTGATTGGCCATCAGCGACAGCGTGAGCACGCCGAAGATGATCGACAGTGCGGCGCCCGCCGCCATGCCAGCGACGACGCCGAGCCACGGTTGCTTGGTCGTCGCGGCGACCATGAACGCGACGACCGCGCCGGCGAGCATCATGCCTTCGACGCCGAGGTTCAGTACTCCGGATTTTTCCACGACCAGTTCGCCGAGCGCAGCAAAGACCAACGGCGTGCCGGCGGCGAGTGTCAGGACGAACAGCGTGGCGAGGTGGTCCATCGCGGCGTCGGCTATGTGCCAACCTGGCTTGGCGCGGGCGCGGTCACAGCAACTGCCGGCCGGCGCACGATCTTGAGGCGATAGTTGATGAACACATCGGCTGCGAGCAGGAAGAACAGCAGCGTGCCCTGGAACAGGCCCGTCACCGCAGACGGGAGCGCGAGCCCCATCTGCGCGGACTCGCCGCCGAGATACAGCAGCGACATCAGCAGGCTTGCGAGCAGGATGCCGAAAGGATGAAGGCGGCCGACGAAGGCCACGATGATCGCTGCGAAGCCGTAACCGGGCGAAACCGACGGCAGCAATTGCCCGATGGGCCCGGCGACTTCGCCAACGCCCGCCAGGCCGGCCGTCGCGCCGCCGATCAGCATGCCGAGCCACACGGTCCGCTTAGCCGAGATGCCGGCGTAGTTGGCCGCCGCCGGTGCCAGGCCGGCGACGCGCATCTGGAATCCGGTGAGGCTCTTGGTCATGAACACCCACGAGATGGCGACCGCGGCAAGCGCGATGAAAAAGCCGAGATTGAGCCTCGTTTCCGGCAACAGGTTCGGAAGCAAGGCGAAGTCGTTGAACATTTTCGACTGCGGAAAGTTGAACCCTTCGGGATCGCGCCACGCGCCATGCACCAGCAGCGAGAGCAGCAGCGACGCGACGTACACCAGCATCAGGCTGACGAGAATTTCGTTGGCATTGAATCGAGTTCGCAACCATGCGGGAATGGCCGCCCACGCCATGCCACCGGCAGCGCCCGCAAGGATCATCAATGGCAGTACCAAGGCGCCGCCGGCATCGTGGAACGCGAGCGCCACGCCCCCACCACAAATCGCGCCCAGCGTGAGCTGGCCTTCTGCGCCGATATTCCAGACGTTGGCCCGATAACCGGCAGCGAGGCCGACCGCGCACAGCATCAGCGGCGACGCCTTCAGGAGCAGCTCGCCGAATCCGTACAGCGTTTCGACCGGCTTGACGAAAAAGACGTAGAACGCTTCCAGCGGATTCTTGCCGAGGCCAGAGAACAGTGCGAAGCCAACGATGAGCGTCGCGGCCGCGGCCAGCAGTGGCGACGCCCAACCCATGAGTCGCGATGGCTCGGGACGCGCTTCGAGCTTAATCTGCACTTGCCGTTCCCGCAGCAACCGCGCCGGCAGTCGGACCCTGTTCAGTGATGAACGAGCCGCTCATCAGCAGGCCGACTTCCTCGGCGTTGGTCATGCGCGTCGGTTTCGCCGGCGACAGCCTGCCTCCCGCGATCACCGCTAGCTGGTCGCAGATCTCGAACAACTCGTCGAGTTCCTCCGAGACCACCAGCACGGCGACCCCTTCGTCACGCAGGTCGATCAACGCCTGGCGAATTTGCGCAGATGCGCCGACATCGACGCCCCACGTGGGTTGCGCGGCGATCATCACGCGCGGTCCCTGCAGGATTTCGCGGCCGACGATGAATTTTTGCAGATTGCCACCCGAAAGGCTGCGCGCAACGGCCGCTGGGCCGGGCGCCTTGACCTTGAACTTGTCGATCGTTACCTGTGCATACGCGCGCACGGCGTCGTGGCGAATGAAGCCGCGCCGCGTGAGGCCCTGGCGATGCGCGGTCAACAACGCGTTGTCGGATAACGATAGCTCGGGCACCGCGCCACGGCCGAGCCGCTCCTCGGGGACGAAGGCGAGACCGAGTGCCCGCCGCTTCGCGGCGTCCAACCGCCCGACGGGTTCGCCATTGAGCATGATCGCATCGGCGCGCGTCAACGTGCGCTCACCGGACAACGCTGCCATCAGCTCGTTCTGGCCATTGCCCGATACGCCGGCGATGCCGACGATTTCTCCACCGCGCACGCGCAGATCGATCTCGACAAGATCGGTGCCGAACGGATCCTCGGACGGCAGCGAGAGATTACGCACGATCAGTGCACCATCGCCAACCGTTCGCGCCTCTCGATGCTGCGGATGGGGCAGATCACCACCGATCATCATGCGTGCGAGTCCGGAGGAAGTCTCCTGGCGCGGGTCACAGGTTCCGGTGACGCGTCCCGAGCGCAGCACCGTTGCCTTCTGGCAGAGCGCGCGGATCTCGTCGAGCTTGTGGCTGATGTACAGGATCGAGCAACCTTCGGCGGCCAGTCGGCGCAGCGTTTCGAACAATTTTTGGACCGCCTGCGGCGTCAGTACCGACGTCGGCTCGTCCATGATCAGGAGTTGCGGCTGCTGCAACAGGCAGCGCACGATCTCGACCCGCTGCCGCTCGCCGACCGACATCGAATGGACATGGCGTCGCGGGTCGAGCGGCAGGCCGTAACGTTGCGAGACGTCGCGAATGCGCTCGTCGAGATCGCTGCCGACCGCATGCGGATCGAGCGCCAGCGCAATATTCTCGGACACGCTCAGTGTCTCGAACAGAGAGAAATGCTGAAACACCATGCCGATGCCCAGCGCGCGCGCTTTCGCCGGACTGGCGACCGTGACCACCTTGCCGTTCCAGCGCATGGTTCCCGAGTCGGGCTTGACGACGCCGTAGATGATTTTCATCAGCGTCGATTTGCCGGCGCCGTTCTCGCCGAGCACGGCGTGGATTTCGCCGGGCAGCACCGACAGGTCGATATCCGCATTGGCGACCACCGCCGGATAGACCTTGGTGACCCCTGCCAGCTGCAGGCGCGGAACGGGTGCGTCCATCCCGCCGATTATGCCGCAATCAAGCCTGGATACGATTGCCAGTTTCGCTGGCCGCTGCACGTTCGCGCAACTGCAGCAGTTCCGCTGCGACCGCGACGGCGATCGCGCCGGGTTCCTTGCTTCGAATTGCACCGATTCCGATCGGACACGTGATCCGTTTCAGTGCGTCGGCAGAGGTACCGCGTGCGGCGAGCCGCTGCTCGAATTGCGCGCGCTTCGAGACCGAGCCGATCAACCCGAGATACGAAAAATCACTCCGCGCAAGAATGCGCGAGGTCAGCTCGAGGTCGAGCGCGTGATTGTGCGTCATCACCAGGAAATAGCTGCCCGGTGGTGCATCGGCCACGCCTTCCTCGGGCACATCCGTCGCCACGACGGTAGCGTTGTCCGGCACCGAGACCGGAAAATCATGCTCGCGCTGATCGATCCACGTGACCGTACACGCGATTGTCGACAATACCTGGACCAACGCGCGACCGACATGGCCGTTGCCGAACACCACGACATTGAAATCGTTGGCGACGATATTTTCGACGTACCAGGCAGACTCGCCGTCGGGCACGAGCGATGAGCCAGGTCCGGCTGCCGCCAATTGCGCGCGTGCTGCCATCAGCGCGGCAGCGGGAATTCCGGCCTCGCCGATGATCGTCTGCGGCGTTACAACGAAAGTGGCAGGCGAGGGCGCGCCGATACCGACGACCAGCGTCACCTGCTGGCCGGCGTCGCGTTGGTCGATGAGCAGCGTTGGCCAGTCAGCGGACGCGGATACCCGCTGGAACAGCAGTGTGGCGACGCCGCCGCAGCATTGCCCGAGTCTGGCCGCCAGTGGAAAGCGCACCAGCCAGTGGCCGCCGCCGCCCGCCGCGAGCGCGTCGCGGGCGATGCGGATCGCGTCGAATTCCAGATGTCCGCCTCCAATCGTGCCGTGCAACGCCTGCGCACCTACGATCATGCGCGTGCCTGCTTCGCGCGGGGCGGAGCCGCGCGTCGCAGCGACGGTCACGATCATCGCCTGCGGTTCCGCGGCCAGAACGTCTCGCAGCTTCGCAAGCCAGTCGGTCATTTCAGTACGACTTCGGCCGACGGACGCGGCGTCGTGCTGCGCGCGACCCGCTCACGCAGTTCCGTTACGGCCATGAGGAGCGCCTCGCTCGTGGCCGGTGCATCCAGACGCGGAGATGCGCGGCCATCGCCCGCACTCGCGACGGCATTGCGCAGCGCGTGGAACACGGATAGCGCCAGCATCAGCGGCGGCTCACCGACGGCCTTGGAACGGTGGATCGTTTCCTCCCGGTTCGGCGCACCGAAGAATTCGATATTGAATCGTTCAGGCCAGTCGCGGCACGCGGGAATCTTGTAGGTCGACGGTGAATGCGTCATGAGCTCGCCGCGGTCATTCCAGACCAGTTGCTCCATGGTCAGCCAACCCATGCCCTGCAGGAAACCACCTTCGATCTGGCCGCGGTCAAGCGCGGGGTTCAGCGACGCGCCGACGTCGTGCAGAATGTCTACCGCGAGCAGTCGGTTCTCGCCGGTCAACGTGTCTATGACGACTTCGGAGACCGCCGCTCCGTACGCAAAATAAAAGAAGGGTCGGCCGGAGAAGGTCTTGCGGTCGTAGTGAATCTTCGGTGTAGCGTAGAACCCGGCGGCAGACATTGAAATGCGGGCGCGGTAGGCGAATTGCAGGAACGCGTCCAGAGGCAGCTCATGTCCTCCGGCGCGCACGATGTTGGCCACGAACGCGACATCGGTGGCGGGCACGTTGAAGTGCTTGCTTGCGAACGCGGCCAGCCGTTCCCGGATCGTTCGCGCTGCCGCCTGCGCTGCCATGCCGTTGAGATCGCTGCCCGACGACGCGGCGGTGGCCGACGCGTTGGGTACCTTGGCGGTGTCGGCCGCGGTGACCCGCACGCGATCGAGCGTTACGCCCAGCTCGTGCGCCACGACCTGCGCAACTTTCGTATACAGTCCCTGGCCCATCTCCGTGCCACCGTGATTGAGCAGCACCGTGCCATCGGTGTACAGATTCACCAGCGCGCCGGCCTGGTTGTAATGCGTGGCGGTGAACGAGATGCCGAATTTGACCGGAGTGAGCGCGATGCCGCGCTTGAGAACCGGGCTCGACCGGTTCCATGCCGCGATTTCGGCACGACGTTCGCGATACCGCGAAGATTGCGCAAGCCGCGCCGTGAGTTCCGGCGTCACGTTGTCGTCGACCGGCATCGTGTAATGGGTCACGTTGCGCGGCGCCGGACCGTAGAAGTTGGCGCCGCGCACGTCGAGTGGATCCTTGTCGAGGTACTGCGCGATTTCCTCGAGCACGTATTCGATGGCGAACATGCCCTGCGGACCGCCAAAGCCGCGAAATGCAGTTTCGGACACGGTGTTGGTCTTGCAGCGATACGAGGTGATCGCGACGTTTTCCAGGAAGTACGCATTGTCGGCATGGAACATCGCGCGATCGTTGACGGGCCCGGACAGGTCGGCGGAAAACCCGCAGCGCGACGCGAGCGACAGATCGATGCCGCGGATCCGTCCTGTCGCGTCGAAGCCGACGTCATAGTCGTATTGAAACGCGTGACGCTTGCCGGTCATCATCATGTCGTCATCGCGGTCGACGCGCATCTTGACCGCGTGGCCGGTCTGCCTCGCGAGGATGGCCGCAACACATGCGAACAGCGCGGCCTGCGATTCCTTGCCGCCAAATGCGCCCCCCATGCGCCGGCATTCGACGGAGACGTCGTGCGCGTGAACACCAAGTGCGTGCGCGACCTGCAGCTGTACTTCGCCGGGGTGCTGCGTCGAACAATGCACGAGCATGCCCCCATCCTCGCGCGGAATCGCGAGCGACACCTGGCCTTCGAGGTAGAAGTGATCCTGGCCACCGCAGCTGAAATGTCCGCGCAGGCGATGTGGCGCGCTGGCAATCGCAGAAGGCGCGTCGCCGCGAGCGAGTCGTTCGGTCGGAAGCACGAAGCTCTGCGCCGCCAGTGCAGCATCGATCGTGAGTAGGGCGGGTAGCTCTTCGTACTCGATCCGCGCATTCAACGCCGCCTGGCGCGCGGCCTTGACGCTCGTCGCTGCGACCGCGAAGATCGGTTGCCCGACGTATTGCACCAGCCCATCGGCGAGGATCGGATCGTCGTGGATGACCGGGCCGCAGTCGTTGCGGCCCGGGATTCCGGAAGCCGTCAGCACCGCAACCACGCCCGGCGAGGTGCGCACCGCGTCCAGATCGAGCGCCACGATGCGCGCATGCGGCTTGGCGCTGCGTCCGAGCGCGGCATGCAGCGTGCCTTGGGGCGCGACGATGTCGTCGATATAGGTCGCTGCACCGGTGACGTGCAGATGCGCGCTCTCGTGCGGCAGCGCTTCGCCGATCAGCGCTCTCTGCGGCGTCGGGATCGATGCGTCGTTCACGGCGACGCGTAGTCGAGCACCCGGGTTGCGGTCCCCGGTACTCGCGTCTCCAGGTAGAACCGCTGCAAGAGGCTCCTGAGTGCGAGGCGCCGATACGCAGCGGAGGCGCGCATGTCGGACAGCGGTGCGAAGTCCTCGTCCAGAGCGGCTTGCGCAGCGGCGAGCGTTGCCTCGCTCCAGGGTTGCCCGAGGAGCGTCTGCTCGCACTTCAGTGCGCGTTTGGGAATCGCCGCCATGCCACCGCAACCGATCCGCACGCTTTGCACGCGACCAGCGTCGCGCCGCATGTGCAAGCAGACGAAGACCGCGGAGATGTCCTGGTCGAATCGTTTTGAAACCTTGTACGCGCGGATGTCGACGCCGAGGGCGGCTCGCGGCACACGGATCTGTTCGACGAACTCGCCGCGTGCAAGCGCAGTCCGTTGATAGTCGATGTAGAAATCTTCGAGCGGCAGCTCACGCTGCACGTCCCCGCGGCGCAGCAAGACACTTGCGCCAAGTGCGATCAACACGGGCATCGAATCGCCGATCGGCGAGCCGTTCGCGATGTTGCCGCCGAGCGTGCCGGCGTTGCGGATGGGCACCGACGCAAATCGCGTCCACGCCTCGGCGAGCATTGGATACTCCCGATTGAGCAGCGCGAACGCATCGCTCAATGTCACCGCGGCGCCCACTTCCAGATGCGACGCGGTGGAGCGGCTGACCAGCAGCTCCCGCACGTTGCCGGTGTAGATGATCGTGCCCAGATCGCGGTGCTGCTTGGTCACCCATAAGCCGACATCGGTCGCGCCGGCAACGAGCCGCGCGTCCGGATGTGCAAGGCGCAGCGCAGCCAGCTCGGAGCGGATCGTGGGTGCAAAGAAGTGCTGCCCTGCATGTGCGTAGGTGAAGGTCTGGTTGCGCTCGAGCGATGCGAGCATTGCGGCGATAGCCTGCTCCTCGTCGCTGATCATGCGTTGGCCCGCATCGTTTACGCCGGGCGCGCGCCACCCGGTCGGTGCCGCAAGCGTCCCCATCCGTTCGCCCGCGGCGATGATCGGCCGGTAGCCGGTGCAACGACAAAGATTGCCCGACAGCGCATCGTCGATGACAGCGCGCGTGGGCTGGTGCGTGTTCTTGTACAACCCGAACAGCGACATCACGAAGCCCGGCGTGCAGAATCCGCACTGCGACGCATGGCAGTCGACGAGCGCCTGCTGCACCGGATGCAGGGTGCCGTCCGGAGACTTCAGGCTCTCGACAGTGAAGAGTGCCTTGCCGTCGACGGTAGGCAGGGGCCGTATGCAGGCGTTGATCGGGTGCCACGCAAGGCCACCGTCGGAGGATCGCTCAGCGAGCACCACGGTGCACGCGCCGCAGTCACCTTCGGCACAACCTTCCTTGGTGCCGACCAGACCAAGGTGCTCGCGCAGGAATTCGAGCAGCGTTGTCTGCGGCGAGAGATCGCGGGCCCGCACGATCTCGCCATCGAGGACAAACCGGACCTCCTGGTCAGCGACTCGTCCCGCAGGATCAGCGTGAGCGCCCATCAGGATATTCTACTGCGCGTGATCGAACCACGTTGGGTTCGGTCACGCACAGGGGCGTCGTTGCCCTGCTTACTTCTTGGCAGCGCCGCTGACCCTTGCGATCAGATTGTCGGCGCCCTTGTTGTGTGCGGTCATGCGCACCAGGATGTCCGGCGGCAGAATGCCCTTCTTCTGGAAGTAGAGTTCGTTCCAGTCGTTCGTGATGCCAATCACGGTGCCATCGAGATTGAGGCCCCCGTAAACGCCCTTCGAGCGGCTGAACGTGATGAAATCCGCAACGACGTCGGACTTCGCGCCGGCGCCGACCGGGCCTGCGGCAACGCTGGCGTCAGCACCGAGCTTGACTGAAGTCGAGAGCAGCGAGTTGAGGCCCTTCTCGGTCATGACCAGCGTGACCGCCTCCGAGACCGATATGCCTGCCTGAAATCCTACGCTTGCCGTGGCCATCGTGTAGAACGCGGGGCCGGCCCACTTGCCGGTTTTTGCGTCGCGTGCGAGCACGACCGCACGACCACCCGAGCCGCCGAAAATGAAGCCCGCCTTGACGAGTTCCGGTGCAATCATCACGGCCTTGGCGCGGTTGATGTTCTGTTGCAGCCAGGTCATGTCCGGGTCGCGCATGAAGTTGCTCAACGCCTTGTCTGCCGCGTTGACGAGATTCTGTTGCTCGGTCTGTCCCATCGCGACGCCACTGGTGGCGACGAACATGGACACCAGCATCCAGCGTGCGGCTTGCGAAATGCGATTTCTGATCATGGTTCTCTCCGTTCAGTATCAAATAGTCATTTTTACGTGCGCGTGGATTATACGCCTAGCGGACCGTACCGTACTAACGCAAATACTCAAGCCCTTTGTCCGTCACCAGAACGCGGTCGCCGATATGGAAAGGCGGGGAGGCCGTCTGCCGGACCGACCCCCACGTGCCGTTGTCGTACTTGACGCTGATTTCGTACACGACGTGCGTCTGCGAATTCTCGATGTTGTGCCCAACGAACCCGCCGCCGACGGCGCCGATGATCGTTGCCGCCGTTCGACCGCTGCCACCGCCCACGAGGCTGCCGAGCCCGCCCCCGATCAGGCCGCCGGCGATCATGCCCAATGGGCTTGAGCTGTTTTTCTTTTCGACAACCTGTCGGATCGACTCGACCGTCGCCGGTCTGGCCGTGCTGACGCTGTAGTTCTGGGCGTGCAATCCGGCAACGGGTGCCAGCATCGCGCAGACCGCAACGAAGATCGCCACGAGCCATCGTGCCGGTGCAGTGCAAGTGCAATGATTCATGGACATGATTGACGTTGTCGAAGGGTGACGTTAGTGGCCAAGCAACTCGATGCTGTTGTCGGTCACCGCCACGCGGTCGCCGATGTGCAGTCCAGTCGGCGCAGTTTGCCGGATCGTGGCCCAGGTGCCGTCGTCGTATTTCACGCCGATCTGGTAGACGACCTGCGTATTCCGCTGCTCGAGCTGATTGCCGACGTAGCCGCCGCCCAGTGCGCCGACGACCGTCGCGACGGTGCGGCCCGTGCCGCCACCCACGAGGCTGCCGAGTCCGCCGCCGATCAGTCCGCCCGCGATCATGCCGAGGCCGCTCGCGTCCTTCTGCTCGACGACTTCCCGCACGGACTCGACCGTGCCCGTACGCGCCACAGGTGCATTGACGACCTGATACGTCGGTTGTTGCGAGCAGCCCGCGATCGCGATGAGCGCGACCGCTGCGAGCAGTCGGCAGAGCCAGGTTTGGCATTGTGCGCTTTCACGCATGTTGGCCTCCTCGCTAGTTGCTACTTCGGAACCGAGTTAAGAACGAACATTGCGGCGAGCAGCCCGCTCGGCCGGCCGAGCTTGCCGAGCCACTTGAGGAAAATCTCCTCGATGTCGCCCGTAACGTAGATCTGGGTCAGGGCGCTGTTGACCTCGAGTCGAAAGGCCGAGTCGTTGCGCGGCAGCATGAATGCAAGGGGCTCGAAGGACAAGTCCTCGGCGAGCAGTGCGAATATCTTGGGATCCTTCGCCTGTGCGGCGAGGCCGATCAGTTTGATCTTGTCGCTCGCAAACGCTGCGACCGCGCCCGATTCCAGCAGCGCCGTACCTTCGACGCCATCCTTCACCGGCACCACCTTGGCGCTGATGGACCGCTCCTTGAGCATCAAGGCCAGCCGCTGCTCGGTTGTCGTGCCCGCGGTGACTGCAATCGACTTCGAGGCGAAGTCGGTAAAGCCCATGATCGTTGAATCGGCCCGAATCATGAAGCCGCCGCCGTCAACGAAGATGAGGTTGCTGAAGTCGACCTCCTTCATGCGCGTTTGCGACGCCGTCGTGTTGGCGCATTCCAGGTCCGCCTTGCCACTGGCGACCATGGCGACACGGTTGGGCACCGTATCGACGACCCAGTTGATCTTGAGGTCCGCCACGCCGACCGCGCGGCCGATCGCTGCGATCACCCGCTTGCACAGATCGATCGAATATCCGGCGGGCTGATTGTTGGCCTCGACGAAGGAGAAGGGGAGCGAATCGCCCGAAAATGCGACGGTTATGGATCCGGCGGCTTTGATCTTCGCCAGCGTGTCCGGTGCGCGTTGTGCAAAGGCAGCGGGAGCGAATGTGCTGGCGGCGACGAACAGTACGAGCAGTAAGCGTGTCACAGAAAGCTCCCGGGAAGTGTTGACGTTCGACATGGCCGCGACGAAGGATTTCATACGGCAGCGGAATCAATAATTATAGCGCAGGCGCTGCATCGGGGCGCGTGGCCGAGGCTCCGGCGTGGCGCCGGCGTGCTACACTTTGCTGCACCCATTGGAGCGTTCGTGCAGTGTCGCGCCGAGGGCATATTTATCAGGGGAATACGATGTCGGGCCGCCATCGCGTCGACCACGTCCGGTTTTTCATCGCGACATGCCTGTTGCTCCTGGCTGCGGTCGCGGCCGCTGGCCCGTCGCACACACTGGATCGCATTCGCGCCGAAGGCGTCATCCATCTCGGCTATCGCGCCGGTGCGGCGCCGTTTTCGTTCAAGGAACGCGACGGCAAGGTTCGTGGCTACAGCGTGGAACTTTGCTCGCGCATCGCGTCAGCCATCCAGAAGCAGCTCGGCCTTACGACACTCAAGGTCGAATGGATTGCGCTCGAAGCGGGCAACCGGATCGATTCGGTGGCCAAGGGCAAGGTAGACATCGAATGCGGCACGACAACGGTGACGCTGGCGCGCTATGAGCGCGTCGACTTCAGCCTGCCGATCTTTGTCGATGGCGGCAGCGTGCTCACCCGGACGGACGCCAAGCTCAATCAATTCGCAGATCTGAGCGGCAAGCGCGTCGCGGTGATACCGGGCACGACCACGGAGACCGGACTGAAGCGCGAGTTCGCCGCGATCAACACCAAGGCGGAACTTGTCCCGGTCGGCGACGGTGCGGTGGGTCTTGCGCAATTGCTCGCCGGCAAGGTCGACGCCTATGCGGGCGATCGCATCGTGCTCGTGTCGTTGCGTGCCGGTAGCGCCGATCCGGCGAAGCTGGCATTGCTCGAACGCGACTTCTCCTTCGAGCCGTATGCCTTGGTGCTGCCGCGCGACGATCCCGACTTTCGCCTCGCGGTGAATCGTGCGCTGGTCGAGATCTATCGCAGCGGCGAAATCGACGACATCTTTTATCGGTGGCTCGGCGCACTGGGTCGCCCCGGCCCGCTGCTGCATTCGATGTTTTATCTCAATACGCTACCCGAATAATGCACGCACACTGGCTGCCGGTGCTTCTGCTGACGGCATCAGCGCTGGTCTCGCTGGCGCCGTTGCACGCATTGGCGCAACTGGCACCGCCGCCACCCATGTCTCCCACGGTACCCGCCGGGCCCGTGCCCAAGGTCACCGGGGCCTGCGATCGCTGTGGCGCAGTCGAATCGATTCGCCAGGTCGTCGCCAAGGACCAGTGGACGCCGCTTGGCAGCGTGCCATCGTCGTCCGATCTCGGACCGACGGGCGTCGCGGTGTACCAGATCGGCCCCGGTTTTTCCAATCAGGGCCAGGTTTTCATCGGCGCCGCAGGCGGGGGTGTTTATCAGTCCCGGGCGAACCAGCGCAACGTCACGCGCTGGGAGGTCGTCGTGAAAATGGACGATGGCAGCGGCCGGTCCGTCATGCAGAACTACGAGCCGCTATTCGTCGTGGGCGACCGCGTGCACGTATTCGGAACCCAGATCGAGCTATTGCAGTGACCGCGCTGGCAGGCGCGCTGTTGGCTTCCGGACCTGCGGCGACGCTCGCCGTACACGATGCTGCCGATGGGCGCGAGCTGCGGCTCTCCGGGCGGCTCGATGCGTATTCGATTGCCGGTGTCTGGGGTCAGGCCCGAGCTGCGGTTGCCCAGGCTACCGATCGCAAGGTGGTCGTCGATGCCTCGCGTGTCGACTATTGCGACGGCGGCGGCATTGCGATGCTCGTCGATCTGTTGCGCCAGGAGCGGTCGGCGCAGGCCACGGTGACGATACGCGGCCTCAGGCCTGAGTTCCAGACGCTGCTGAACCAGTTCGATCCGGTGGCACTGCGCGCGCCGCATGCCGAACACGAGGAGCGCCTGCACGCGGTGCAGGAAATCGGTCGCGCCGCGCTCATCACATGGGGCGACATCAAGACGCAGGTTGCATTTGTCGGTGAGACCAGTTCCGCGCTGTGGTTCGCGCTCTGCAATCCGCGCAGCGTACGCTGGAAAGACGTCTGGTACACCTGCGAGCAGGTCGGCGTGAACGCGTTGCCGATCGTGGCGCTGATTTCGTTCCTGCTTGGCATCATCCTGGCGTTTCAATCCGCCGTCCCCATGCGTCAGTTCGGTGCAGAACTGTTCGTCGCCGACCTGGTGGCGCTGTCCCTGCTGCGCGAACTCGGCCCGCTGATGACGGCCATTCTTCTGGCGGGTCGTTCGGGCGCGGCGTTCGCCGCCGAAATCGGCACGATGAAAGTCAACGAGGAACTGAACGCGCTGACGACGATGGGGCTCGACCCGGTGCGTTTTCTCGTCGTCACGCGCATTCTTGCGGCGGTGCTGATGGTGCCGCTGCTGACGCTCTTCGCCAACCTCGTCGGCATTCTCGGCGGCGCGCTGACGATGATCAGCTTCAACATTCCGGTGCTGACGTTCCTGCGCGAAGTCGACAGTCTGGTCGACGTCAAGGATCTGATGGCGGGCATGGCCAAGACCCCAGTCTTCGCCGTCCTCATCGCGGGCATCGGTTGCCTGCGCGGACTGCAGACCCAGACGGGCGCCAGCGCCGTCGGCATTTCCGCAACGCGCGCGGTGGTGTCCGGGATCATTCTCCTGGTCGTCGTCGACGGCATCTATGCCTTCATCTACTATCTGATGGATATCTGAGAGCGCCGCGCATGCCCACCGATCCCATCATCCGCGTGGAGAACTTCACCGCAGGCTACAACGACAACGTACTGATGCAGGACGTCAACTTCACGGTCGATCGGGGCGAGGTTTTTGCCATTCTCGGCGGCTCCGGCTGCGGCAAGAGCACGCTGCTCAAGCACATGGTCAGCCTGTACCAGCCGATGGCGGGAAGGATACTGATCGACGGCGACGATATTGTCATCGCCGAGGGTGACAAGCGCAACGCGATCCTGCGCAAGATCGGCGTCATGTACCAGAGCGGCGCGCTGTTCGGATCGATGACGCTGCTCGAGAATGTGCGGCTGCCGCTCGAGGAATACACGGCGCTCGACGACGACGCCATGGATCTCGTTTGTCGCATGAAGCTCAAGCTCGTCGGCCTCGATGCGTTTTCTGGCCATATGCCCTCCGAAATCAGCGGCGGGATGCAGAAACGCGCCGCGATCGCTCGAGCGATGGCTCTCGATCCCATGATCCTGTTTCTGGATGAACCCTCGGCCGGGCTGGATCCGATCACGTCCGCCGAACTCGATCAGTTGATCCTGCGGCTCACCAAGAGCCTGCATATCACTTTCGTGATCGTGACGCACGAGCTCGCCAGTGTCTACGCCATTGCGGATCGCGTGATCATGCTCGACAAGCGCAAGAAGGGCATCATCGCCGAGGGCGATCCCAAGGTGCTTCGCGACACGAGCGACAATCCATGGGTGCGCCAGTTCTTCAACCGCGAAGCGGTTGCCGAGGCGGCATGATGCTGTTGAGCGCATGCCGTCTCCCTCACCCCTTCCCCCTCTCCCGGAGGGCGAGGGGAAGGTTTGTGCGGCGCTTGCGCACCGGTATTGAACGATGAGCGCGCAAGCGAACTTCTTCAAGATCGGCCTGTTCGTCATCGGGGCGACGATCTGTCTGGTATTCCTGATGGTGATGCTCGGCGCGGGCAAGCTGTTCCAGTCGAAAGTCATCATGGAGACGTATTTCGACGAATCGGTGCAGGGCCTCGAACTGGGGTCGAAGGTCAAGTACCGCGGCGTGATCATCGGCGAGGTCAGGAGCATCGGCTTCACCTACACCCGGTATCAGCTCGACAAGCCGATTACGGAGCGGCTGCGCTACGTCATGGTCGAAGCGACGATTCTTCCACGCCTGCTCGGTGGTCGCGCCGGCGCGGGCGATCTGACGCGTCCCGAGGGCGCCAAGGCCGAAATCGAGAAGGGGCTGCGCGTGCGCCTCGCGCCGCAAGGGATTACCGGCACCAGCTATCTCGAGATCGACTATATAGATACGAAAGCGAATCCTCCCCTGTCGATCCCGTGGGAACCCGACAACCTGTACATTCCAAGCGCGCGCTCGACCGTCACGCAGTTCGTCGCCGCGGCGTCAGACATCGTCGAGCGACTGCGCAAGATCGATCTCGACGGCACACTCGACAACCTGAACAAGCTGCTGGTCAACGCCAACACGCGCATCGAGGCCGTCGATACCGCACAACTTTCACAGCGCAGCAGCCGCGTGCTGTCGAAACTCGAGACCAAGCTCGACCAGTTGCCGATGGACAAGCTCGGCACGGATGGCGCCGCGCTGCTCGCTGAATTGCGCCAGAGCAATCAGCGCCTCGGCGCCATTCTCGACAATCCGGCATTCAAGACCCTGCCCGGGAACACCGACGCGACCGTGCTCCAGGCCAAGAAGCTCATCGAGGACCCGAATCTCGCCAGCGCGATTGCGCACATGCAGCGCACGTTGGCGCGGCTCGACCGCATCATCGGCGGCGGCGAATCCGATCTGTCGGCGACGCTGGAGAACATGCGCCAGATCTCAGACAACCTGCGCGATCTTACCGAGAACGCCAAGCGCTATCCGTCCGGCGTGCTGCTCGGCGAGCCGCCGCCGCCGGCGAAAGGTGCCCAATGATGTCACTTCGCTGCTTGCCTGCGTCCCTTTCTCGCATTGCGATGGTTGCCTTGATGCTCGGCTTGATTTCGGGGTGCGCTGGGCTGTCACGCCCTTCGCCTGTCAAGCAGACGTATCTGCTGCAGGCACCCCCGGCAACGCAGGCGGCCACGGCACCCCGGCCCGGCACACTCAAGGTGGGCACGATCTCCGTGGCGGCGCCGTTTCGCGGCAAGTCGCTGGTCTACCGTGAAGGCGATCTGAAATTCGAGTCTGATTTTTACAATGAATTCTTTGTGGCGCCGTCGGCGATGCTGACCGAAAGCGCGGCGACCTGGCTCGCCGCGGCGGGCATCTTCAAGGAAGTATTGCCGGCCGGGGCCAACGCCGACGGCAACTTTGTGCTGGAAGGTTTTGTCAGCGAGCTTTACGGCGACTATCGCGACGTGGCGAGACCCGCCGCCGTGCTTACCGGAAAATTCTTCCTCATCGACAACCGCGTGCTCTCAGGGGTGCCGACCTGGCAGATTGAACTCAAGCAGCGTGTCTCGCTTGCGAGCCGGAGTCCCGACGCGCTTGCGGCTGGATTCAACAGCGCATGGGCCGCAATGCTTGGCGATCTTTCACGCGAGCTTGCGGCCGCAAAACTCGCGCCCTGACGCGAGCTCTTGGCGTCAGAACAGGGGCTGCCGCTGCTGCAGAACGTCGGTGAGAGGAACGGTCGCCTTCCCGCTCGTCGTTGCCGTGTCGGCGATGCTGATCCACCCACCACCCACCGCCTTGTAGATGTTGACGCTCGATGCGAACACCTGTGCTCGCACGCTTGCCAGCGTCAGCTGGGCGGGGAACAGCGACTGTTCCGCCTGGAGGACCGTCGAATACGACGTGTAGCCGCCCGTAAATTGCAGGCGCGCGAGCCGCGAATAGTCCTGCAGCGCGGCCACCAGTCGAGTTTGTGCCCCGAGCTGTTCCTGCAATTTCTGATTGGCGACGAGAGCATTGTCGACGTCGCCAAACGCATTCTGGATAGACAGCCGGTAGTTCAGCAGTGCTGCCTGCGCCGCCGCTTCGGCCTGCACCACCTGGCCACTGACTGCGCCGAAGGTGAAGATCGGCCCGGTGATCTGGCCCGCGTAGCTCCACACGCGTGCCGGACCGGTGAACAGCTTCGACAAGTCCGCACTCGCGCTGCCGAAGGCGCCCGTGAGCGAGATCGTCGGAAAGTACAATGCCTTCGCGGCGCCGATTTGCGCATTGGCCGCGACCAGCTGTTCTTCCGATTGCATCAGGTCCGGCCGGCGCTCCAGCAGCTGCGACGGGAGACCTGAAGGCACACCTGGCAACACCAGAGCATCCAGCTTCTTGCCACGGGCGATCGGGCCGGGGTTGCGTCCCAGCAATATCGACAACGCATTCTCGGTCTGCGCGATCTGCGATTCGATCAGCGGAATCTGCGCGGCGGCGTTTTCGTACTGCGACTGGGCCTGCGCCACGTTCATTTGCGAGACCTGCCCGTACTTGAACTGCAGCTCGAACAATTTCACCGACTCGTCGTAGGTCCCGAGTGTAGCCTTGGCCACGGCGAGCTGCTCATCGAGACCGCGGAGCTGGATGTAGTCGTTCGCCACCGACGCGACCAGCGACAGGATCACGCCGCGACGCGCGTCGTCGGTGGCGAGCGCGTTGGCGCGAGCGGACTCGGTGAGGCGGCGGATACGACCCCACAGATCGACTTCCCAGCTCGCCTGAAGCACGGTCTGGTATGCAGTCTGTGGATTGGGAATGAGCCGCTCGATTTCCGGGGTTGCGCCGACCTGGGTCGATCGTGCACGCTGGCCGGTTGCGTCGTAACCGACCTGCGGAAAAAGCTGGGAGCGAGTCTGGGTGAATACTCCGGCCGCCTGCTCGACATTGGCGGCAGCGATCTGCACATTGAGATTGTTGGCGAGGGCTTCGGCAATGAGCGCGTCGAGCACCGGGTCACCGAACTGCTTCCACCACTCGGTGTTGGCCGTATCGGCGACGACTTTCGGTTCAAAGCGAAATGCCGCTGGCGCGTCGATCTTCGGTCGCGCGTAGTCCGGGCCCATCATGCATCCGGCAAGCAACGCCGCGCTCACGCACAATGTGGCGAGCGTCCGCACGTCAGTCACCTTCCCTGGGCACAGCCGCGGGCGGCGCACTGCCGGTCGGCGAAGCGTGGGGCGGCGCTTGCGCCGTTGCGTTGCCGCGCTCGGCCAGCTGGTCGAACAGATAGAAAAACAGCGGCACGTACAGCATCGCCAGCGTCGTCTCGCCGATCATGCCGCCGATGATGCCGGTGCCGATCGAGTGACGCGCATTCGCGCCCGCGCCCGTAGCAAGCGCCAACGGCAGGCAGCCGACGGCGAACGCCAGCGAGGTCATGATGATGGGCCGCAGGCGCTGCTCGCCGGCGAGGACCGTCGCTTCCATGATCGACTTGCCCTGATGGCGAAACTCGACCGCGGCCGAAACGCGCAGCACCGCGTTCTTTGCGCCGAGGCCGATAAGCACCAGCAGGCCGATCTGGAAGTAGACATCATTTTCCAGGCCGCGCATCCAGTTGGTGAGCAGCGCGCCCAGGATGCCGAACGGCACCGCCGTCATCACCGCGCCGGGCAGCGTCCACGATTCGTATTGCGCCGCAAGTACCAGGAAGACGATGATCAGTCCGAACACGAACGCCAGTGCGGACGTGCCGCCCGACTTCTTCTCCTCGTACGCGATGCCCGACCACGCGAAGGTGAAACCCGCCGGCAGCGACTCGTTCGCCACGGCCTCCATCGCCGCGATCGCCTGGCCGGAGCTGTAGCCAGGTGCGGGACTGCCGTTGATTTTTGCGGCTGGAAAGCCGTTGAAATGCGGCAGCAGGTCGGGGCCCGAGACCCACTGCGTCGTGACCAGCGATGACAGCGGCACCATCTGGTTCTGATTGGAGCGCGTGTACAGGCGCGTCAGGTCCTCCGGATTCTGCCGGTATGGCGCGTCCGATTGCACGATGACCCACCACACGCGGCTGAACTGGTTGAACTGACTGGCGGTGAGCGAACCAAACTGCGCCTGGATTGCGCTGTAGACGTCCTGGATCGGCACGCCGAGCAGCGTCGCCTTGTCGCGATTCACGTTGGCGCGCAACTGCTGCGTGTTGGCGCGAAACGTCGTGGAAAGATTCGTCAGCTCGGTTCGCGCGCGCGCCTTTTTCATAAGGTCCTGGGTCACCTCGTCGAGTTGCGTGGGATCGCCCGCGCCAGTGTCCTGGATCCAGAACTCGAAACCGCCGGTGGTGCCGATGCCCGGAATCGGCGGCGGCGCGACCGGCACCACGATGGCGCCTTCGATCGCCCGCACCTGCGCGAAGAAATCGAGCAATATGGCGCGGGCATTCTGAGTCCGCGCCGTTTCGAGCGACGCGTAGCGCTCCTTGAAGTCCTTCAGCGTGACGAAGAACGTCCCGGCATTGGTCTTGAACCCGCTGTCGAGCAGGCTGTAGCCGGTGATCATCGTGCGCTTATCGACACCTGGAATCTTCGCGAAGATCGCATCGACGCGCTCGGCGACCGCCTGGGTGCGATCGAGGCTGGCGGACTGCGGCATGATGATCGCCGCCATCACATAGCCCTGATCCTCATTCGGCACGAAGCTGGTTGGCAACACGTGAAACAGATGCCAGATGCTCCAGAGGAACACGCAGAGCAACACGAGGGCGATAACGGTACGGGCGATGACCCACTCGACCGCATGGCCGAAGCCGCGCGTCACCGCGTCGACCTGGCGATTGAACCAGGCGAAAAAGCCGCGTTGCGGCGGCGGGTTGTGCTTGAGCATCATCGCGCACATCGCCGGCGTCAGCGTGAGGGCGGTGAAGCCGGAAATTGCCACCGATACGACGATCGTGATCGCGAACTGCTTGTAGAGCTGGCCGGTTGTCCCGGGGAGGAATGCGGCGGGGATGAATACCGATGCCATCACCAGCACGACCGCCACGAGCGAGCCGCCGATCTCGTTCATCGACTTGATCGTGGCTTCCTTTGGGCCAAGGTGGAACTCGGCCATGTTGCGCTCGACGTTCTCGACCACCACGATCGCGTCGTCGACGACCATGCCGATGGCGAGTACCAGCCCGAACAGCGTAAGCAGGTTGATCGAGAAGCCGAGTGCCAGCATGCCCGCAAGTGTGGTGACCAGCGCGACGACGATGGCCACCGTGCATATGATCGTGGTGCGGAAGCTCTGCAGGAACAGGTAAACGACAAGGACCACCAGCACGATCGCCTCGAACAGCGTGTGCATGACCTCCTCGATCGACAGGCGGACGAAATCGTTGGTGTCGAGCGAGATGACGTAGTCCATGCCTTCCGGAAAGCGCGACTTCATGTCGTCGAGCGCGTTACGCACCGCCTTCGACACGATGAGACCGTTGGCGCCGGGCTGCTGGTACACGGCGATGAACGTCGCCGGGACGGCATTGAGCTTGCTGTCGACGATGTACTGCTTCAAACCAACCTGCGCCCGCGCCACGTCGCCGACGCGGACGATCGCGCTGCCGTCCTGGCTCGCGCGCAGGATGATCTTCTCGTATTGCCGCGGGTCGGTGAAGGGGCCCTGCGTCACCACCGGAAAAGTCAGCTCGACCGGCCCTGCCGTCGGCTGCTGGCCGATCTGCCCGGCGCCGAACAGTGCGTTCTGCGCGTTGATCGCGTTGACGATGTCCGAGGTCGTGATGCTGAGCGACGCCATGCGATCGGGATTCATCCAGATGCGCATCGCCTGATCAGGCACGCCCATGATCTGCGCCTGGCCGGCGCCGGGTACGCGCTTCAACGCATCTAGGACGTAGACGTTGGCGTAGTTGGCGATGTAGTCGGCGCTGTAGCGATCGCCGGTGCCGTACACCGCGACCAGCATCATGATCGATGATGATTTCTTCTGCACCGACACGCCCTGCTGGGTCACCGCCGACGGCAATTGCGGGAGTGCCAGGTTGACCCGATTCTGGACCTGCACTTGCGCGATATCGGGATTGGTATCGAGCGAGAAAAAGACGGTCAGCGTGAGTTGTCCGGTCGACGAACTGGTCGACGACATGTAGAGCATGTTGTCGACTCCGTTGATCTGCGCTTCGATGGGCGCGGCAACGGAGTCGGCGAGCGTCTTGGAGTCCGCGCCCGGGTACGTCGCCGAAACGGTGACCTGCACGGGCGTGATCGTCGGATATTGCTGCACCGGCAGCGCGGTGATCGACACCAGACCGGCCAGAACCATGATGATGGCGACGACCGCGGCAAAGATCGGCCGCTCGATGAAGAAATGCGAGAACATGCTGGCCGCGGCGCCCGCGTTACCGGATGATGGCGATATCGACGCGGCGCGCGTCGGCGTCGCTGCCGCTACCCGTGACCTGCGCTGGCGATTGCAGCCGGATGGCATCGCCGGCAACCCCGGCCTTGATCAGCGCGTCCCTTACCGCGAGCGCGCGGCGCTTGGCGAGTTCGACGTTGCCGTCGGGGCCACCGGTCTTGTCGGTATAACCGGTAAGCGTGAGCGTCGATGCCAGACCCATCAGGTTCTTCGCCATCGTATCGATGACCTTGCTGGCTTCGGCATCGAGCGTTGACTTGCCGCTCGCGAAGTGCACCACCGCGGCGGTTGGTGCTGCCGTTCCGCTCGCCATCGATGGCGTCCCGCCACTGGGCACGGCTGTCTTTGGGGCGACGTACGGCGTTGCCTTGACCGGCACGCCCTGGGCGAGCCGGATTGCGCCGTCGACGACGACCTGGTCCCCGCTCGCCAGACCCTGTGCGATGAACCAGCTGTCCTGATACCACTCGCCGACGACGACCGGACGCAACTCGGCCTGCTGCTTGTCGACGACCCACACGAAATGTCCTTTGGCACCTTGCTGCACGGCGCGCTGTGGCACCAGGATGGCATTTGGACGTACTGCCCCTCTGAGCCTCGCGCGGACGTACTGATTGGGGCGCAGAATGCCCTGCGGGTTTTCGACCGAGGCGCGGATCAGGAAAGTACCAGTCTGCGAGTTGTACGACGGGTCGGCGAAGGTGATGTGACCCTTGTACGGGAACAACCCGCCACCGACGAGTTCGATCTCGACCTCGAAACTGAGCGTATCCGGCAGTTTGAGCTGACCCGCCTTGACCTCGTTGCGGATGCGCTCCATCGCGTTTTCGGAGACGCTGAAGTTGATCCACATCGGTGTCAGTACCGACACCGTCGTCAATTGCGCATTCTGCGGGTTGAGGTAGGTGCCGTCGGCGACCGCGGCAAAACTGCTGACGCCGGTCACCGGCGACGTAATCGTCGTATAGGAGAGGTTGAGCTGTGCTTCCTCGAGCTGCGCCTTTGACTGTGCCACTGCGGCAGCGGCCTGCTCGTATTGGCCCTGCGCATCGTCGAGGTCTTTTTGGGAAAGCGCATTCTGCGCGGCGAGTGGTTTGGTGCGTGCCAGGTTCGACTGCGCGACCTGCAGCGATGCCTGATTGCGCTGCATCGCCGCATTTTGTGCGTCGACCTGCGCCTGGAAGGGTTTCGGATCCATCTGGAACAGCACCTGGCCTGCCTTGACCACGGCGCCCTCGGTGTATACCCGCTTGTCGAGAAAGCCCGAGACGCGTGCCTGGATGTTGACCGACTGCGAGCTCTGCGTCTGGGCGACGTATTCGGTCGTGACCGGAACATCTTGTGGCGTCACGGTGACCGTCGTGACTTCGACCGACGCGCGCGGTGGCGCAGCCTTCTCAGCCTTGCCGCAACCCACGAGCCAGACCACGGAAACTGCAGCGGCAAGCATTGCGAGGATGGCACGCAGCGATGCCCTGGAACAATGTCTCATACGACCTCTCGCAAGTGGCGGATTGCCGCGCGACGCCATTTTACGTGACCGCGCCTGGCCCGGATATGAGCGTTCCCGCACTGCGCCCGGTAGAATGCGGCGGCATCCAATGATCAAAGGACATCGACATGGCGCTTGCCCAACGAGACCTACCCCGCATCGTGCTCGCAGTGCTCTCGATCCTCCTGCTGATCGTCGCGGCGCTGTGGGTCCTGCGGCCGTTCATGCTGGCGATCATCTGGGCGACGATGATCGTCGTCGCAACTTGGCCGCTGATGATCAAGGTGCAGCGGCGGCTCGCCAACAAGCGGGCGCTGGCCGTGACCGTGATGTGCGTGGTTCTGCTCCTGTTCCTCGTCGTTCCGCTTTCGATCGCGGTTGCCACTATCGTCGGCAGCATCGACGATATTCCTGAATGGTCGAAGTCGCTCGCGACGATGACGCTGCCGGCGCCTCCGGCATTCATTTCCGGCATTCCCATGGTCGGCGAGAGGTTGGCGCACCTCTGGGAGGAAGTGGCGGCGGCCGGGATGGAAGCGCAGTTCGCCCGGCTCGCGCCCTACGGCACGGCCATCACCAAGTGGCTGGTGAGCGAAGCGGGCAGCGTGGGTTTCATGGCCATCCAGTTCCTGCTGACCGTGGTGATCGCCGCCATCATGTACGCGCACGGCGAAACCGCCGCGGCGGCATTGCGCCGCTTCGGCCGGCGGCTTGCAGGTGAGCGTGGAGAAAATGTCGTCAAGCTTGCGGGCCAGGCGATCCGCGGCGTTGCGCTGGGCATCGGCGTCACGGCGCTGATCCAGACGGCCCTCGCCGGCATCGGACTCGTCGTGACCGGGATACCGTTTGCGGGATTCCTGACGGCCCTGGTCTTGTTGTGCTGCCTCGCCCAGATCGGCCCGACGCTGGTGCTCGCAGGCGCAGTCATCTGGCTCTACTGGAAGGACGACACAGTGTGGGCCGTCGTGCTCCTGGTCTGGACGATCATCGTTGCATCGCTGGACAACATCATCCGGCCGGTATTGATCAGGAAAGGCGCCGACTTGCCGTTGCTGCTCATCTTCGCCGGAGTGCTCGGCGGATTGCTCGCATTCGGCATCATCGGATTGTTCGTCGGGCCGGTGGTGCTCGCCGTGACTTACACGCTGGCTTGCGATTGGGTTGACGGACCGCCCGTGGATGCCGGCAAGGAGTGAAATTGTGCGATCGCCACGCGCGCGTTGAACAGCATGCGGTCGCGGTATTCGCCGCCACCGAGTTGTGCGGAACCTCGTATCCGTGGATCTGTTACGGTACCTCCGCGGGGCATGGAATGCCTCGATGGGTGTGCGATAATAATAGGGTAGCCACCTCGAGGTTTGCACATCCCCTGCGGTAGTACGCTGCCGCAATGCGTTCTCTCAGGCAGACAAACATCACGCCGCTTCTCCGGATGCGGGCTGGTTGTTGATGGAGTAACGGTTCCGATGAGATTTCAATTTCCGACGCCTGCCTTGCTTTCTCCCGTCGCGCGTGCAGTGTTCGCCGTACTCGCCTTGGCCCTTCCGGCCGCCGCGCACGCCTCGTTTCTCCCGCCCGAGGTGATGGACACGGCTTCGATGTATCTCGCGTGGTTCATCATCATCTTCGTCCCCATCGGCGCGATCGTGCTGTTCTGGCTGGTGCACGTGTTGCCGGAGAAGATCGCCCACAAGCGCCACCATCCGCAGCGGGACGCCATTCATGTGCTGTGCCTGCTGTCGCTGGCGTTCGGTGGCTTGCTGTGGCCGATCGCGTGGCTTTGGGCCTATACCAAGCCGGTGGGCTACCGGCTGGCCTACGGCACCGAAAAACACGAGGACTATTACCGCGAGGCGGTTGACAAAGCGCACGCCGGGGAGTTGCTGGAGCATGAACTTGCGCATCTGCGCGACGAGCTCGATGCCATGGCCGCCAAGGGTACGCTCACGGCCGAGCTCAAGGTGCTGCGCAGGGACCTGGCTGCAGCCGTGCCAAAGACCGTTGCAGTCACCGCACCGGGACCGGAAGCGAGCGCCTGATGGAAGCCATCCTCCTTGCCATCTACTCGTTCTTCGTCTGGCTGATCTTCATCAAGTTCAAGTGGCTGCCCTGGAACACCGCATGGCAGGTCACCGTCGTGGTCATCCCGATCGTCGCGTTGACCGCGCTGATCCTGACGCTCAACGTTGTTGCTCCATCGACCGCCGACGTTCGGGTCTTCAAGTACGTCGTTCAGGTGATCCCGCAGGTACGGGGGCGGGTGATCGAAGTGCCGGTCGAGCCCAATCGGCTGGTCAAGAAGGGCGAGTTGCTGTTTCGCATCGATCCGACCCAGTATCAGAATGAACTCAACGCCGCCAAGGCGAAACTCGCGGCTGACGAGGCGAAGTTCGCACAGGCCGGCGCCGGCGTGGTGGATGCGTCCGCCAGTGCGCGGCAGTTGCAGGAACAGTTGAAGTCCGCCAGCGGACAGGTCAGCGCGCTGCAGCCAAGACTGGACCTCGCGCGGCTGCGCGTCCGGCAGAACCGGGAGTTGGTGGCGACAGGCGCCGGCGACAAGTTCGCGCTGGAACAGGCCGAGGCCAACGTGATCGAACTGGAAGGCCAGATCGCGACGGCGACCGCGAACGAGGCGCAGGTCACGCAAAAGCTGTCGGGACAGGTGAACGGCGAGCAGGCGTCGGTCGCGGCGGCGCGCGCGCAGCTCGCGACCGCGAAGGCGCAGGTCGACCTCAGCCGCGCGGAACTCGCGAACGCGCAGTGGAACCTCGACCAGACGGCCGTCTTTGCGCCGGCCAGCGGTTACGCGATCAACGTCCAGTTGCGTCCCGGCTCCTACGTGACCGCGTTTCCGGTGGCACCGGCGATGAGCTTCGTCGAGGAAACCTATCAGGTCATCGCGCTCTACGCGCAGAACGAATTGCGGCTGGTCGAGCCCGGCAACGACGCGGAGTTTTCGCTGAAGACGTACCCGGGGCGAATCATCAAGGCCAAGGTCGATTCGATCGTCTGGGCGCAGGGCCAGGGTCAGGTCGCGCAATCGGGCATGCTGCCGCAGACCAGTAACTATCCGCAGGCACCGGGCCGGTTCCCGGTCAAGTTCGAAGTTGCCGAGCGCGACCGCGAACTGTTCCTCGCCGCGGGCGCGGATGGCGCTGGGGCGATCTACACCGAGCACGTGCTTGCATTCCACATCATTCGCATGGTGATCCTGCGGGTGGGTTCGATCACCGATTACCTCGTGCTGAAGCTGCATTGATGCGCGCACGCGTCATGTACCTAAGGATTGTCTTGATGGCGCTGGCAGCTGCCATGACGGGCTGCGCGCTCAACCGTCCGCCCACGACCAGCGAGCTTCAGGAGCAAGCGCTGCCGCATACGGCGGTGCCCGCAAACTGGAAGGCAGCGGGCGCCGCGCCGGCACCCGTCGCCGACCGCTGGCTCGCGTCGTTCGACGATCCCGCGCTGTCCGCGCTTGTCAACGAGGCACTCGCGTACAACGCCGACCTGCAAGTAGCAGCCGCACGGGTCGAACAGGCCGCGGGGTATGTAGCGGTAGCGAGCGGTTCACTCTTTCCAACGGTAGGACTGGCGGCCACTCAGAGCGGCAACTCCGGCGGCGGCGGGGGCCTGAACGCGGTGTTCCTGAATGCCTCCCTAGAGCTCGACGTATGGGGACGCCTGCGCTACGGTACAGCTGCGGCAGAGGCGCAATCGACAGCCGTTCAAGCCGACTACGCGTTTGCCCGCCAGTCACTCGCGGCGATGGTGGCCAAAAGCTGGTTCGTCGCCATCGAAGCGGGAATGCAGCATGTGATCGCCACCGAGGCGCTGCGCTCGTCCGAGTCGCTGTTGCGGCTGGCGCAGGAACGGCTGCGCATCGGCAACGGCAACGAGCAGGCGGTGGCAGAAGCGAAGGCCAATGTCGGCAATTACCGCGACCTGTTGCGGCAGATCGATCTGGCGCGCGAGCAAGCCCTGCGCGCGCTCGAACTTCTGTTGGGACGTTATCCGGCGGCCGAGATCGCGGTCGCGCAACGCCTCGCGCCGATGCCCGCACCGGTGTCCCTTGGCATGCCTTCGGAATTGCTCGAACGCCGACCCGACGTGATCGCTGCAGAGCGCCGTGTCGCCGCCGCTTTCAACCGCATAGGCGAAGCGAAGGCGGCGCAGTTGCCACGCATCAGCCTGACCGCCGGTGGCAGCACCATATCCAGCGATGTGTTTGTATTGCAGGACCGGAGCAACCCGGCGTTCAGCTTTGGTGCCAACCTGATTGCGCCGCTCTACCAGGGCGGCGTGCTGCGGGCGCAGGTCGAGATTCGCACCGCCGAGCAAAAAGAAGCTGTGGCGAATTACGCCCGTATCGCACAGCGCTCATTCGGCGAGGTCGAGAACGCGCTGGCGGCCGAGAACGTGTTGCGTGATCGCGATGCTATCCTCACCGCGAACATCATCGACAACGCACGCGCCCTTGAACTGGTGCAGATTCAGTTTCGCATCGGTAGCGCCGATTTGCGTGCCGTCGAGCAGCGTCAGCTCGCGCTATACACCGCGCAGACAACCAGGTTGCGCGTACAAAGCGAGCGCCTCGCGCAACGCGTCAACCTGTATCTTGCGCTCGGCGGCGGCTTCGATTTACCGGCGATGGAACCGGAACCGGTGGCGGTGCAATGATGCTTTGACGGGCAGGGAAGTTTCGCGGCTTGCCCGTTAGCAAGATGTCGGTTGGATTCGCGCATCAACCAGGAACATACCGCATGAGCCAGCCACCCACGGCCACAAACGTGGTCCCATCCGGCACAACTTCACTACGGTTCGACGTGGTCGCCGGTCTTACCGCCGCCGCTGTCGTTTTGCCGAAGGCCATGGCTTACGCAACGGTCGCTGGTTTGCCCGTAGCCGTCGGTCTCTATACGTCCTTCGTTCCGATGGTGATCTACGCGCTGCTCGGCTCGTCACGCGTGCTCAGCGTAAGCTCCACCGCAACCTTGGCGATACTGGTCGGCACGCAGCTTGGTCTGGTCGTGCCGGACGGCGACCCGGCAAAGCTCGTGACGGCGACGGCCACGCTGGCGGCCTTGGTCGGTGCGCTGCTCGTCCTGGCGAGGCTGCTGAAGCTGGGGTTCGTGGCGAACTTCATTTCCGCACCTGTCCTGACGGGCTTCAAGGCGGGAATCGGACTCGTGATCGTGCTGGACCAGGTGCCGAAACTCCTCGGCATCCACATCACGAAGCAGGGGTTCTTTCCCGACCTCCTCAGCGTTGTGCACCACCTTCCCGAGACTTCGCTCTTGACACTTGCAGTGGCCGCGGCGACGTTCGCGGTACTGATCGGCATGGAGCGGCTGTGGCCACATTCGCCGGCACCGCTGGTAGCCATTGGGGCTGGTATCGCCGCGTCGTGGTTCTTCGGCCTGAGTGCCGCGGGAGTGTCGACGGTCGGCCTGATTCCGCAAGGATTTCCTTCGCTCACGCTACCAAATACTGCGCTGATCGAGCAGCTGCTGCCGGGCGCCCTCGGGATCGCGCTGATGAGCTTTACAGAAACGATTGCGGCTGGGCGCGCCTTTGCCCGTCCGGACGACCCTCCGATCAACCCGAACCGGGAGCTGATTGCCACCGGCGCAGCCAATCTGGGAGGCGCCCTGTTCGGGGCGATGCCCGCGGGGGGCGGCACGTCACAGACAGCGGTGGTGCGCTCCGTGGGCGGACGGTCCCAGAAAGCTTCGCTGGTGACCGCCGGCGCTGCGCTGGCAACGATGCTGCTACTCGCACCCCTGCTGGGCCTGATGCCGCACGCGACGCTGGCTGCGGTCGTCATCGTCTACTCGGTAGGATTGATCCAGCCGGCGGAGTTCCTTGCGATCCGGCGCATACGCACGATGGAATTTCGCTGGGCAATGATCGCCGCCCTCGGCGTGCTCCTGCTCGGCACGCTCAATGGCATCGTGGTGGCGATCATCGCCTCGATGATCGGCCTGGCAAGCCAGACCGCCCACCCGCGGGTGTCCGTCATCGGCCGCAAGCGCGGCGCCGACGTGCTCCGACCGCTGTCTCCCGAGCATCCCGACGACGAGACGTTCGAAGGTCTGCTGATCGTGCGGCCGGAGGGGCGCCTCTTCTTCGCCAATGCGCAAAATGTGGCGGAGCAAATCAACACGCTGGTCGCGCAATACAAGCCGCGCGTTGTGGCAATAGACATGAGCCGGGTGCCCGACATCGAATACTCGGCATTGCAAGCCCTCATGGAAGGCGAGAAGCGCACGACGGAGCACGGCACGGTGGTATGGTTGGTGGGACTGAACCCGGGCGTCCTCGAGGTCGTGCGACACGCCGGACTGGGCGAGCGACTCGGCCGTGATCGCATGCTGTTCAACGCACGCACGGCAATCGAACATTACAAGGCGCTGCAGGGAAAGGCAGGCGCAACGACGCAGCCCGCCGAGACCTGAGCAACTACGTTGTCGCGTCGCGCAAGGACAGCGTGAGGTGGATGACGCCGCCCTCGCGACGTTGCCGCATCGGCAATCCGCTCCGGGCGAAGACGGCGATCATGGACTTGTTGTCGGCGAGCACGTCAGCTTCGAACGCTGCGATACCCTGCTCGCGGGCGATTCGTGCGAAATGTCGCAGCAGGCGACTGGCGATGCCGAGCCCCTGGTAATCCTCCTCGACGACGAACGCGATCTCAGCCATACGTTCGTCGCCATCGGAAGGAGCCACGACATAACGTCCGGATCCGATCACTAACTCTTCGTCACCGACGCGAGCAGTGACGACAAGCGCCACCTCCCGCTCAGGATCGACACGCATGATGCGGTCGAGTCCGGCCTCCGTCAGTTCATTCCGGTAGCTGAAAAGTCGGGTATACACCGATTCCCGCTCGAGTTGCCGCACCGCCTTGGCGATCCGTTCCCGATCGTCGGCGCGCAGATCGCGAATCGTCACCGCGAGCCCGTTCCTGAGGGTGTCGGTGCAACTGAAGGGGGGCGGAGCGGTCACGGCTTGCTCGAGTCGCGCTCCCGTGCCTCGTCATCGTGCGACATGCCACGCAAGACTCAACCACTACTTCTTTGCCGCAGGCTCGACAGCGATGGCGAACGCCTGCGTGTACGTCGCCTCGACCTGGTCGCCCTTCGCGATCCGCTTGAATTGCTCGGGGTCGCTGATGGGAAGAACAACCGTACGGTTTGGTCCACGCAGGGTAACGGTCTGCTTCGCGGGATCGACGCCGACGACATCGGCGACGATCGTTACCTGACGGCCGGCGACGCCGGCCGGCTGCTCGCCTGGGTTGGCACCCTTGACGCCGGTCTGCACCGTCCGCTCGACTTTCTGGCCGCCACCCTTCTTCAACTCGAGTGTCACGGCCTCGGCATACTGGGCGTCGACCCGGTCGCCAATTTTCAGACTGGTGAAGTTCTTCACGTCGGGACCGACCGCCACGGTCACCTCGTTGCCCTCCGGTCCCTTGAGGGTGACCTCGCGCGTCGCTTTGTAGATTGCCGTGATCGTCGCGGTGATCTTTACTGTCTGGGCAACAGCGGCCTTACCCGGCGCGCTGCCGGCCATCACGGCACCTGTCTGTGCCGAAACGGGCCCGGCCACGGCCAAGGTGATTGCGAGTCCGATGGAAACGATGAGTTTGTGCATGTTGCGCTCCTAATGCGTTGAGTAGTGATACGGAATGCGGCGTGTCATCGACCTTATGCGTCCCGCCCTATCTGGCGCGGACCGGCGTCCAGGCGTTGCCGGGTCGAAGCGCTGCATCCTGCTTCTGGTGCGGCGCCCAATCGAAAGCAGCAGCGACGGCAGATGGGCTTGCATCACGCTGCTCAGCCGTCCTTGCGCAATTTCGCCAGCCAGTACTCCATCTGGCGCCCTGCGGCCTCGCGCCCACCCAGCCCGAACGACAGCGCCACAGCGACAGCGACCGCCCCGAAGGTTAGCAGGAACGCAAGGCTCACGATGTCGTCGGCAATGCCCATCGCGCGCAGCCCCATCGCGATCACCAGGCCGAGGATCGCTATGCGCGCGATGCTGGCGAGGCTCTCGGAGTGCGTCGTGTCGGCACGATGGATCACGGTATGGGCGACGTTGGCCAGCCAGAACCCGATGGTGAGGATCGTCGCCCCGAGGAGGACATTGCCGCCGAATTTGATGAACAGTGCGACGATATCGCGGACCTGGCCAAATTCGAGCCGGTTCGCCGCCTCCACGGTGGCAAACAGCATGGCGAAGAACAGCACCAGCATCCCCACCAGCCGCGACGGCTGCATACCTCCGGCGAAGACACTCGCAAGTCCCAGTTTCTCGGGGAGCGTGTCGAGACCCATGCCAGCCAAGAGGCGCGCGAGCAGTCCGGCGGCAAACCTGGCGACGTAGTAAGTAACGGTGAGGATCAACGCCGCGGCAACGATGTTCGGAACTGCCGCCAGGATCTTGCCCAGCATGTCGGTCGCGGGCCTCGATATGGCCTCGATCTTCAGCACATCGAGCGCGGCGATCAGTGCGGGAACGAATACCAGGATCAGCACGATGGTGCCGACGACTTGCGAAATTCGCACCTTGGCGTCGACCCCCAGGCGATGCGCGCCCTGATCGGCACCGGCAGCGGCGAGGATGTTGGTCACCAGCCCCGCGAGCACCTTCCCGATCAGCCAGCCGACAAAGCCGATGACAAATGCAGCGAACACATTCGGCAACATGCCCAGCGCCTTGCTTACCATCGCCCTGACCGGGTCGAGCAAGCCGCCGAGACTGTAGGCGTCGAGGATCGCCGGGAGGAACAACAGAATGACCAGCCAAAAGAGCATATTGCCGACGCTCTTGCGCATCGGCTCCATGCCGGCGCTGGCGGAAAGCTTTTCGTCCAGTCCGCTGGCATCGAGCACGCGGTTGACGATGGCGCGTAACGCGATCGCGGCGAGCCACGCGATGAGTATGAGCGCGGTTCCTGCCACCAGGTGCGGTACGTATCCCGCGATCTGTCTGACCAGGACCTCGAACGGCCCGGACGCAAGCGCCAAGTCGAGCGAGTTGAAAACGCCGATCAGCGTAATGAGAATGATCAGCCAGAAGGCGCCGGTAGCAACACCCGACTCGAGGTCGAGCTTCTGCTCAGTCGTCTCGGCGATTCGATCGTTCAGTCGCACCATACCGAACAACCGCCGGACTCCGCCACGCACGGCGACGGCCACGATCCAGCCGATGATGAGAATTGCAAGCGCGCCGAGAATGCGAGGCAGCTGCGTCCCCAGCGCGGCACCGAGCGAACTACCGATTGCAGAGTAATCCATGTTGCTTCCCCCCCACGAGAAAGTGTCAGAAGCGGTTCAACCGCCGAGTCCTCGGCGGCTTGCAGAATTTCGACCACTCTGCCGACCCTGGCCGGCGCAACGATGCGCGAGCCGTGCTCGGCGCATCCGGACGTCCCGTACCGCAGCAGGTGCCCGACAAGGATCTTTGCGTTGCTGGCGCCTCGATTTTCCGGCGTATGCCTCCCCGGCTTACGGGCGCTGCGGCGGTGGCAGAGATGACAGCTCGAGCTCGCACATCGACGCGCGCCACATGGTCCGTCATGGTTTAGGAGACTTCGCGGCTGGCGCAGCGGCAGAAGATGGGCGCGGCTTGCGGATCCGCTTCACAAAAGACTTGACGGTTGAAGACTTGGGTTGCTTTGCCGGCGCTTCTGACTTGGTGCTGGCTGGGGACCGCAAATTCTTGGCGACGCCGACCATCGCCCCAATGGCTGCTCCTGCCACCGGGCCAACGATGGGCACGGGGATGGCCACCGCAGCACCAATTGCGGCACCCGCCGCGGCATCCTTGACCATGTCGTGCTTCGCTGCTTTCTTGGCCAGCGTTCCGGCCTTTTCTGACACCTTTGCTGTGACTCGTTTCGCTTTGGCGGTCGCGATCTTCGCGTCTTCGTGATCGACCTTGCCGTCCTTGTTCAGGTCACTTGCTCGTGCGGCAGCTTTCCCGACTTTCTTCCCCGCAGACTTGGTGGCGGCCGCAATCCGCTGGCCGGCCGATTTACCCATCGCTCGTGCAGTGCGCCGCGCGTCCTTCAAGTCGTTGCTTATCGTGGTTTCAGGGACGTCGGTAGGAAGCCCTGACGCAGAAGGCGAAGCGGGTTTGCGCGTTGCACCCGCGGGAGCGGAAGACTTTTTGGTCATAAGTCAACTCCACCTAGCTCCAGACGCAAAGGGCAGACCGCTCAACAGCGGCCACCCAGGAGGGCCTTGTAGGATAGCACGGCACTTCGCATTGGCGCAGTATCCCCTTCTTGTCGGGAGGCATATAGTTGTCGGAGACCTTCGTTTCGCCATCGCAGAAGGCCTCTCGACAATGCAATACTGCAACCCTAAGCGTGTGCCGCGACGGCGTCTTTGACCCATATCAACGCTGGCCTTTTTGCTTGAGAATTCGATGCAGGTTAGCCGAAGGAGCGATACATGAACCAACAACGCGAGCGTGCAGTTGAATCCGCACCCCAAGGCTACGCAGGACTCCTCGATGTTCTTATCCGCGCCGGACTCATATTCGCCCTGGCAGCGCTTTGCTTTTGGATCTTTTCGCCGTTTCTGACGTTGATGATATGGGCGGTCATCCTCGCCGTCACGCTTTATCCGCTCCAACAGCTACTGGCTGCGAAGATCGGAGGCAAGCAGGGACTTTCGGCGACAATAATCGTCATCCTGGGAATCGTGTTGATCGTCGGGCCTACCGCCATATTGATGAGTTCGCTGGGCGACTCGGTCAATCAATTGGTCAACGACGTGCAGAACGACACCCTCGAGATTCCTGCTCCGCCCGATTCCGTCGCCGGGTGGCCGGTGGTTGGCGAGAAGGTGTATGCGCTATGGTCGCGAGCGCACGACGATCTTCCGGCCCTCATCCAAAGCTTTCAGCCGAAAATCGGCGATCTGGCAAAGTCAGCTCTAGCCTTCGTCGCGAGCATCGGGGGCGGCCTTCTGAAGTTCCTCGCAGCAATCATCATCGCCGGCATCCTCATGGCTTTCGGCGCATCGGGTAGCCGTGGCAGCCTTGCCATCTTCGAGCGCGCCGCCGGCAAGGAGCGGGGCGCCGAGTTCGCAACGCTTTCAACGGCGACCATAAGGGCCGTCGCGCAGGGCGTCATCGGCGTCGCCTTCATTCAGGCGATCATCGTGGGCCTCTGTCTGTTGGTCGCCGGCGTACCTTGGGCTGGTGTCCTGGCGATGATTTGTCTGGTGCTCGGCATTGCCCAGGTGCCGGCCCTGATCGTGACCCTGCCCGCCATCGGCTACATCTGGTGGCTGGGAGATTACGGCAAGGTCGAGGCGATCGCGTACACGGTGTTGCTCTTTGTCTCCGGGATGACGGACAACGTTCTCAAGCCGCTCATGCTCGGTCGGGGCGTTGACGCGCCGATGCCGGTCATCCTGCTCGGCGCCCTCGGTGGAATGGCGACCGGCGGTATCCTTGGAATGTTCGTCGGCGCCACGATGCTTGCGCTCGGATACCAACTGTTCACCGGCTGGGTGACGGCTAAACGGCCTACAGCGAATCCCGCCAAGGAAGCGGGAACCGCTGAGCCTAGCTGAATCCGATGATCGTCGTTGGGCGGTTCAGTGCGCTGCGCAGGTGCTCACGCCTGTTTGCGCCGCCGCATGACGAAAACCACCAACGCAATTAGGGCGGCGATCACCAACCACCACGTCAGCCCCAGTCCAGATTGTTCGGCGGGTGGCGATGCGGGAGGTGGTGCGCTCGGCTGAGGCGTAGCGGCGGGTGGCGTCGACTGCGCGGGCGCTGCCGACGCCACCGTCGTTGGCGCGGGCTGTGCTTCGGGCTCGGCGAGCACCGCCTGCACTTCCTTCTCGGTCAGGACGACAGGCGCTCCGTACGTGACGACCGTTGCCGCCAGCTTGTCGCCCTTCTTGATGTCGGACAAGCGGACCGCGTTTCCATCCTTGTAGATCTGGATACCTTTGTTGTCCAGCTCGGCTTGGGTGAACTTGCGGGCGCCATCGGCTGTGCGCACGGTCATGGAAATGGGCGACACGCGCAGGACTTCGCCCTCGCGCAGTTCGGTGACGAACACCGGCTTGACCGTGGTCGTGGTCGTGACGGTCGCCGTCCCTTTCATTCCCGCCTTCAGCTCCGCCACCGACATTTTCTTGCCGTCGACGGTAAAGCGGAAATCGTCCGGCACCGTGAGCTCCTGCGTGCCTCTCTCATCGCGGACGACGAGCTTGTTTCCATCGACCGAGATCACCTCGAAATTGCGCACGTCGGTGGTGGACGTCGTCTGCGCGAAGGGAGCACCCGCGAACGCGAGCCCCAACGCGACCGTCAAGATGACCCCGGAAAGCCAACTCGCGTTCGTTCTCATAGTTCAGCTCCTTAGGTATGCGGAGCGCTCCCGACTGCCGGCGCGCCGCTCCGGCGGGAGGAACACTTCGGGGTGGTCCCGCCCATCGCGGGGGTCCACGCGCCGGCAGCACGGAGGTCCGCGACTTCGACCTCCGGCCGCCTGAAGGCTGCTGCGTCTAGTTGTTGACGACTCGGCCGCTCGCTGACAGCGGGGCGCCACCGGATACCGCTTGCACCTTGAGCGTGTAATCGGTACCCCACGGAAACGCATCCGCGTTCCAGTTGGTGCACAAGTAAGTGGCGCCACTCGTCCACGGATAGCAGAATCGTGAATCATTGCTCATGAAATACGCCGCCGGGAAGTTGACCGGACGGTTGCCGGTTTGATCGACGAACACATAGCCCGGCGTCGCCAAGTACCAGACCATCTTGACGGCAGGCCCCGCTCTCGGTGTGACCGTTATGGTCGCGGGATCGAGTAATACCTGGTTGCCCTGGACCGTGACCTTGATGTTGCGGCAGTTGCCACCGTCGGGATTGCAAGCTTGAGCGAACGCCCCCGACGTAAATCCGGCGGCAATCGCGAAGACCGAAACAGCAGGCAGGAACGTTGATTTCTTCATTGTTCATCTCCCATCAGTTAACCTAAAACGCCCATAAGCGAAAGGGCGACCACAGCCAATATTTAGCGCCTTGTATTCACTCTCGTCAAGGATTGGTCCGACATCCGGATGCCCGAAAAAAGTGCGATGAATTCCTGCGGGCGGCTCACCGGCTTCAGAAACGCTCCTCGACGTATTTGAACGGATAGTCGACGGCCTTGTAGCGGCCGATCTTGCGCTTGGGCAGCGTGACCTTTGCGGCCGGAACATCCTTGTACGGAATACGCTTGAGCAGATGGCTGATCACATTCAGACGCACGGTCTTCTTGTTCTCCGAGCGCGCGACGAACCACGGCGCCCAGGAGGTATCGGTCGCGGCGAACATCTCGTCGCGCGCTTTCGTATAGTCATCCCACCGATCGTAGGACTTCACGTCCATCGGCGAGAGTTTCCAGATCTTGCGCCCGTCCTTGATCCGACCCTCCAGTCGCCGCGACTGCTCCTCCGGGCTAACCTCCAGCCAGTACTTGACCAGGACGATGCCTGAACTGACCATCATTTGTTCGAATTGCGGCACCACTCTCAGGAAGCCTCGGGCCTGCTCTTCTGTGCAGAAACCCATCACGCGCTCGACACCGGCGCGGTTGTACCAGCTGCGGTCGAAGATCACGACCTCGCCCGCGGCCGGCAGGTGCGGCAGGTAGCGCTGTGCATACATCTGGGACTTCTCCCGCTCGGTCGGAGTTGGAAGCGCGATCACGCGGAAGACCCGGGGGCTCACCCGTTCGGTGATCGCCTTGATGGTGCCTCCCTTGCCGGCGCCATCGCGGCCCTCGAATACCACACAAACCTTGAGCCCCTTGTGCACGACCCATTGCTGCAGCTTGACCAGCTCGACGTGCAGACGGGCAAGCTCCTTGTCGTATTCCTTTGCCTTCAATTTTTGCTTCACCTTAGCGGAGTGCGGCGAACGGTCTGCTGTTTCTGCTTTCTTGCGTTGGGCCATGCTCGGCTCCTTCGTTGGATGCTCAATGTGATAGTGCGGCGACAATCCTGCGGCGACGCGCCTGCGTCCGTCCAGACGGACCTGTGCGTCGACGTTGCGTTGCAAGCTCAGGTAATCATCTTCTGGCACACGAGTGCGCGCTGCTTCCAGTACATGCCATTCAAGCGCAGGCTGAGCTTTTCCGCGTCTCCGAATTTGCCGCCAGAAAACTCGAGGATTGCACCTGGGCGCGACCCTCCGCCTTCCACGCGCTGGATGTTCTCGCACGTCAGCTCGGGCGCGTATTTCTTGACCAGCTCCTTGATTTCTTCGTCGCTCGTGTCAGGTTCGATATTCCCCATCCACAGTTTCATTTTTGATCTCCAGTGCCTGCCGCCAGTACCACAGATTCGACCCGCCGCCCCTTCGGACGTCGTTCACGCCATGATGTTAACGCCGCCGTCGACGTACAGCGTCTCGCCCGACAGCCGGCGCGCGTAGGGCGTCGCCAGGAAAGCGCAGGTGTAGCCGACGTCCATGATGTCGACCAGTTCGCCGATGGGCGCACGCTGCGCCGCCTCGTTCAGCAGCAATTCGAAGTCCTTGAGACCCGACGCCGCACGCGTCTTGAGCGGCCCGGGCGAGATCGCGTGCACGCGTATGCCCTTGCCGCCGAGTTCGAAGGCAAGATAGCGGCACGATGCCTCCAGTGCGGCCTTCACCGGGCCCATCACATTGTAGTTCGGTACGACCTTGCTGGCACCGTGATAGCTCATCGCGAACATGGTTCCGCCGTTCTTCATCAAGGGCACCGCCAGCCGCGCCATGCGCACGAACGAATGGCACGAGATATCCATCGCCTGCTTGAAGCCCTCGGCGGAACAATTGACAAGCGGGCCCTGCAGATCCTCTTTCGGCGCGTAGGCAATCGAGTGGACGAGGATGTCCAGTTCGCCCCATTCCTTCGTGATCTTCTCGAACACCGACTCGAGCATGCCCGGCGTGGCGACATCGAGCGGCATGAAAATCGGCGCGCCGAGCGCCTCGGCAAGCGGTTCGACGAACTTCTTCGACTTCTCGTTGAGGTACGTGATCGCAAGGTCGGCGCCAAGCTCCCGGAACGCCTTCGCGCAACCATAGGCAATCGAATCCTGGTTGGCGACGCCGACGACCAGCGCCTTGGCGCCCTTGAGCACGGTACGTGGCATATCGATGGACATGATCCCGATCTCCTAGATTGGCATCTGCGGCACCTGCTGCGGCACCACGAGTTCGGCTTCGGTCGCCGCGAGCACCTGCTGCACCGATATGCCCGGCGCGGTTTCGACCAGCGTGGCGCGACCGCCGGCAAACGAGATCACCGCCAGTTCGGTGACCACCAGGTCGACGGCGCGGATCGACGTCAGCGGCAGCGTGCAGCGCTTGACGATCTTCGACTTGCCCTTGGCGCTATGCTGCATGGCCACGACGACGCGCTTTGCGCCCGACACCAGGTCCATCGCGCCACCCATGCCCGGCACCATTTTTCCGGGGATCGTCCAGTTGGCGAGGTGCCCCAATTCGTCGACCTGCAGGCCGCCAAGCACGGTCATGTGGACGTGCCCGCCCCGGATCAGGCCGAACGACATGGCACTGTCGAACGTGCATGCGCCAGGCAATGCCGTCACCGGGCGACCGCCTGCATCGGTGAGCAACCGGTGCTGCATGCCCTCCTCAGGGGCAGGTCCGGTGCCGATCAACCCGTTCTCGGACTGAAAGAACACGCGTATACCTTCCGGAACGTGGTTTGCGACGAGCGTGGGAATGCCAATGCCGAGGTTCACCAGCATGCCATCGCTCAATTCGCACGCAATTCGCCTGGCGATGATCGTTGATGCGTCCATGTTCTTCAGTTGTTTGCGATGAGATAGTCGACCAGCGGCGCCGGGGTCACGACATGGTCCGGGGCGATGACGCCAACCGGGACGATATGCTCCGCAGCGACGATGACCGTGTCGGCAGCCGTTGCGATCACCGGATTGAAGTTGCGCGCCGTCAGCGCGTAAGTCAGGTTGCCAAGATAATCCGCGAGAAATGCGCCGACCAATGCAAAATCCGCGCGCAGTGCCACCTCCACGAGATACACCTTCTCATTGACGGTGACCTTCTGCTTGCCCGTCTCCACGACGGTGCCGACACCGGTTTGCGTCAGCACGCCGCCGAGCCCGAACCCGCCCGCGCGGATCCGCTCGATCAGCGTGCCCTGCGGCACCAGCTCGACGTCCATCTCGCCGGCGAGCATACGCTGCTGCGTCTCCGGATTGGTGCCGATATGGCTGACGATCACCTTGCGCACTGCGCCCGCGCTGACGAGCTTGCCGATGCCGACACCCGGAGCAGCGGTGTCGTTGGCGATCACCGTCAGGTTTCGCTTCTGCTGGCGCACCAGTTCATCGACAATCCGTTCCGGCGTGCCGACACCCATGAATCCGCCGATCATCAAACTTGCGCCGTCCGCGATCTTCGCTACGGCGTCCTCGACGGGCAATGTCTTCATTGCGCTCCTCGCCAGAATGCCGATCTATGAATTGGACACTGCGGCCATCGCCGGTGCACGCGTGAGCAGGGCCCGCGTGTGACGGGCGATCATGAGCTCTTCGTTGGTCGGAATCACCCACGCGGACACGCGGCTTGCCGCGCTGCTGATGCGCGTCGCGTTGCGAGCGTTTGCGCCAGCGTCGAGATCGACGCCGAGCCAGCCCGCGTCGCGACACACTCGTTCACGTAGCGATCGGCTGTTCTCGCCGATCCCGGCGGTGAAAACGATGGCGTCGAGCCCGCCGAGCGCCGCGGCGAGCGAACCCAGCTCGCGGCCGATCCGGTAGGCATAGAGATCGATCGCGGCTTTCGCACCCGGATCGTCGCTGGCCTCCAGTGTGCGCATGTCGCTCGAAATCCCGGACACGCCGAGCAGTCCCGATTGCTGGTAGATGAGCTTTTCGACCGCCCGCGCATCCATCCCGAGCTCGTCGATCAGGTAGAGCACCACCCCGGGGTCCAGGCTGCCGCAGCGCGTACCCATCGGCAATCCGTCCACCGCCGTGAACCCCATCGTGCTCGCCATGCTGCGGCCACCCGCGATGGCGCACATGCTCGAGCCATTGCCCAGATGCAGCACGACCACGTTGCCGGCCGCGGCGCGCGGGTCGTGACTCGGGAAGACCCCCGCGATGTACTCGTACGACAGGCCATGGAAGCCGTAGCGGATCACTCCGCGCTCGGTGATCGACTTCGGCAGTGCAAACGCCTGCGCGACCGGCGGCTGGCGACGGTGGAACGCCGTGTCGAAGCACGCGATCTGCGGCAACTGCGGGGTGCGCTCGAGTAGCGCGCGGATCGGGGCCAGGTTATGCGGCTGGTGCAGCGGCGCCAGCGGTACGTACTTCTCGAGGGCCGAAAGCACCTGCGCGTCGACGCGAACGGGTGCAGCGTGCTCGGGCCCGCCATGCACCACCCGGTGGCCCACGCCGACGAGCCGGTGCTCGGCCAATCGCCGGCGCAGGAACGCGACGAGGTGATCGAGCGCGCCGGCGTGGCCGAGCTCGACGCCATCTCCCCACGATTTCTCGTCGATTGTGGTTCCCGTTCCGTCCTTTGCCACGAAGCGCGGCGACGTGTACAGGCCCTCCGCCTGCCCCCGCGCGACGAGCTCCATTGCGCTCGCCGTCTCCGTGAACAGCGAGAACTTGAAACTCGACGAGCCCGCGTTGAGGACAGCGATCGCGTCGGCCATCAGTTCACCACCTTGGCCACGGTTTCGCGACGTACTTGCGCCATCAACGCAGCGATCCCGCATGAGGCGAGCCGTGCGATCACGGAGTCGGCGCGGCTCGTCAGGATGATGGGCACGCGCGCACCCAGCACGATGCCTGCCGAATCGGCGCCGGCGAGGAACGACAGGCTCTTCGCGAGCATGTTGCCGGACTCGAGGTTGGGCACGACCAGCACATTCGCGCGGCCTGCGACCGGCGAATCGATCTGCTTGATCTTCACCGATTCGAGGCTGATCGCATTGTCGAGCGCGAGCGGACCGTCGAGAATCGCGCCGGTAATCTGGCCGCGGTCGGCCATCTTGCAGAGCGCTGCCGCCTCGATGGTCGACGGCACCTTGGGGTTGACGGTCTCCATCGCGGACAGGATCGCCACACGGACCTCGGGAAAACGCAGCGCGTGCGCGAGGTCGATCGCGTTCTGGACAATGTGGACCTTGTCCTCCAGCGTCGGTGCGATGTTGATGGCCGCGTCGGTGACGATCAGCGTATCGGGATGGGATGGCACGTCCATCACGAAGCAGTGGCTGATGCGCCGCGCCGTGCGCAGCCCCGTCTCGCTTCTGACGACCGCGCCCATCAGCTCGTCGGTGTGCAGACTGCCTTTCATCAGCGCTTCGGCCTTGCCTTCGCGCACGAGGTCGACTGCCTTCGCAGCCGACGCCTCGCTGTAGGGCGCGTCGACGATCGGCAGGTTGCCGAGGTCGATACCGTACTGCTTCGCGACCGCTTCGATGCGTGCGCGCGGCCCGACGAGGATTGGCGCGATCAGGCCGAGGCGAGCCGCGTCGACGGCGCCGCGCAGGGAGCTCTCGTCGCAGGGATGCGCGACAGCCGTCGGCGTCGGCGGCAACGACTTGCAGAAGTCGAGCAGCCGCTGGTACTTCTCGTGAGGGCGGTCCATTCCGTTACCGCGCTCGCGCCGCACTGCGCTTGCGTCCGGGCTTGCCGTTGCCCTTGCGCGAAGCAGCCGTTCGCCGTGGCGGCGCCGCGCCGATCGCCAGCGCCTCGCCGATGTGCTCGACCATCGCGAGCTGCTCGGTGGACGGCTTGGCCCGTTGCACGCGCTCGTCGGTAAGAAGCCGTTGCACCAGCGTGATGAGCTTTTCCCGATCGCGCCGATCCGCGAGCAGCTTCGGCAATGTCGCCAGTGCCTTCGCCGGTTCGTAGCGAACGATGATTTCCTGCTCGCCCCGGATACGGCGCCACTGGTCTGGCGACATCGCCGGCAGCAGGCCGCGGTATTCCGACGCCAGCTCCTGTTTCATCTGCAGCCGTGACAGCAGGAGCGGCTCGCCCTTGCGCGCGAGCAGGCACGCGACACGTGCCAGTGCCTCCGGATACCCGCCTTCGGCGATCGACGCGAGCGCTTCCTGCACGAACGGAAGTTCGCGCGCATCGCTGACTTGCGCAGTCGCCTCCGTCTCGGCGGCGTGCTTGTCGGCGACGTAAAGTGAGAACACGTTGCCGTACGTCTGGAAGAACGACGCTTCGCTCGCCGCGTCGCGAACGGCACGATAGCACTCGAGCGATGCGCTGATAGCCGCCGACCCGACCTTCTCCATCCTGGACACGGCGTTGTCGCCGTCGACACTCTTGCGCTGCGTCCTGACGATCTCGGCCGTCGGCCCGAGCCAGCTCAGCCACGGGTTCAGATCAGACAGCGCCCAGCGCTGAAATCGAAGCGGATGAAACTGCCGGCGAAGCTTCGCGGTGAACTCGTTCGAGGTCGACTGGATCAGTGGCTGCATGAACAATTCATAGGCGCGCTGGTTGAACTCGGAGATCGCCGCTACCGCCTCGAACGGCTTTTCGTCGGCGCGCTCGAACTTGTTCAGCCGCGCGACGATTTCCTCGAGCTCGTGCTCGCGGAACTGGACTTCGTACTCCACCTCGCCCTTGCGGCCCTTGTGCTCGTTGATCGACATGCCATACAGCCCCGGCGGCAACGCCTCGATCGACTTCAGCACCGAAACGATCTGCGCGTGCTCCTTCTTTGCGACCTTGCCGGACACGAAGATGCCGAGGTGCCCGACGTCCTGGTGCATCAGCCCGACGATCACCTGGCCGCGTGCCTTGATCTCTTCGGTCGACCCGTAGACATCGGCGACCCAGTTGAACGCCTGCTGCGGCGGCGTGATGTTGTCGCCCATCGAAGCGAACAGGACGATCGGCGCCTTGATATCGCGCAAGTCAAAGGCGCCGCCACCCGGCGCCTTGGTTTCGCCCTTCCAGAGCTTGTTGCCCACGAAGAGATTGCGCGTGATCCATTCGATCTCTTCCCGGTTCATCAAGTAGAAGCCGCCCCACCACCGCTCGAATTCGAGGAAACGCGGGGGCTCGGAGTCGACGTTCGAGTACAGGTGATAGTACTTGTCCCAGAACGTATTCGCGGGGTTGAGGTTCTCGAAATTTTCGACCAGGTGCGCACCGTCGAACACCCCATCGCCAAGATCCGACACGAGCGAGGCGAGCCACGTGCCGCCGAGCATTCCGCCGGAGTAGCGCATCGGATTGTCGCCCGCGCCTTCCTGCCACGCGCCGCCCCAGTAGGACATCGGCGCACCATTGATGACGATGGGTCCGGTTTCGTCAGGATCGGCAGCGGCGAGCATCATCGCCGCCCATCCGCCCTGGCAATTGCCGACGATCGCCGGCTTCGGGCTGTCGACATGAAGTGTTCGCACCTTGCGCACGAATTGCTTTTCCGCCTCGCAGACATCGAGCAGGGTCTGTCCCGGCTCGGGATCGCGGAAGAAGATGACGAAGTAGACCGGGTGCCCTTCGCGCAGCGCGACGCCGACCTGGGAATCGTCCTTGAATCCGCCAATCCCGGGCCCGTGCCCCGCGCGTGGATCGATGATGATGTAAGGCCGGCGCTTCTCGTCGATTTCCACGCCTTCCGGAGGGACGATGCGAACGAGCGCATAGTTCACCGGCCGCGGGAGCGTGCGGCCGTCGACGACCGTCTCGTAGTCGAAGTGCAGGACCGGCGCCAACCCGGCGCGCGCATGCTCGACGAAGTTGTTGCCGCGCTGGCGGATCGTGTCCCAGAACAAGACCGAACGCTGTGCGGCGTCGACCGCATATTCATACCAGTCCGTCCACACCTTGGTTGCGGCTGCGGGATTGGTCAGCATCTCGTTGATGCCATTGTCTTCGTACGCCCTCCGCAGCGTCTGCGTGAATTGCTCCTGCGCGGTCTTCGTACGCTTCTGCAAAACGAGAGAGACCTTCGTGGAAATGTCCTGGCTGCGCGCCAGTTGGTGGCCGATGTCCATCATTTCGCCTCGTGGTTGATTGCGCGACCCGACGTTGCGGGGTTTTCACGTACGTTCATTTTGTGCGTCTGCATCGTCGCAGTCCATGCATTTCTCGACACGCACGCCACACGATGCCGGCAAGCGTTCATGAAGCCGGGGAACCCCGCGAACGCGCGCGCATCGCAAAAAGCACTCTGATTATTATACGTCGCAACCGAGGGGCGCTCTTTGATCTGGCTCAGCAAATGCTTACCCGGTGCGCATCGGTGCGGCGCGCGCACATTGCGCGGAGGTGACCGCCCTAGAAGGTTATTCGATTGCGAGTCGTCCGACGAGATCGTGTTCGCCGGCTGCAGTAACGACGACGCGGGCGAATTCTCCTGCGCGAAGTGTGCCACCGCCTTCGATGGTAACCACGCCGTCGATTTCGGGTGCGTCGGACGCGCTGCGCGCGGTCGCATTCTTGCCCTCGATCGCGTCGACCAGCACTGTTTGGGTGGTCCCGATCTTCGCGCGCAAACGCCTGGCACTGATTTTTGCCTGTACCGCCATGAAGCGCGCGCGGCGCTCTTCCTTGACCGCCTCGGGTACCGGATCGGGTAGCGCATTCGCCACCGCGCCATCGACCGGTGAGTAGGCAAAGCAGCCGACGCGGTCGAGTTGCGCCTCCTCGAGAAATTCGAGCAGCGACTCGAACTCGTGTTCGGTCTCGCCAGGGAAGCCGGCGATGAACGTCGAACGAACCGTGAGCTCGGGGCAGATCGACCGCCAGGCGCGGATGCGTTCCAGATTGTTCTGTGCATTGGCCGGGCGCTTCATCAGTTTCAGCAGGCGCGGGCTCGCATGCTGAAACGGCACGTCGAGATACGGCAGCACCCGTCCCGCGGCCATCAGTGGAATGACGTCGTCCACGTGGGGATATGGATAGACGTAGTGCAGGCGCACCCAGGCGCCGTGTTCCGCGGCAAGCGAACCGAGCGCATCGACGAGTTCGGTCATCCGCGTCTTGAGCGGCCGGCCACGCCAGAAGCCCGTGCGATAGCGGACGTCGACACCGTAGGCACTCGTGTCCTGCGAGATGACCAGCAATTCGCGCACGCCGGCCTTGAGCAGGTTTTCCGCTTCAAGCATCACTTCGCCGATCGGTCGGCTGACGAGATCGCCGCGCATCGACGGAATGATGCAGAACGTGCAACGGTGATTGCAGCCCTCGCTGATCTTGAGATACGCGTAGTGTGCGGGTGTGAGCTTGATGCCCTGTGCCGGAACAAGGTCGACATAAGGGTCGTGCGGTTTCGGCAGATGCTTGTGCACCGCCGCCATCACTTCCGCGGGCGCATGCGGCCCGGTGACCGCAAGCACTTTCGGGTGAGCGTCCTTGATGAACGCGCCGCCATCCTTGGCGCCGAGGCAGCCGGTCACGATCACCTTGCCATTCTCGGCGAGCGCCTCGCCGATAGCGTCCAGCGATTCCGCGACGGCTGCATCGATGAAGCCGCAGGTGTTGACGACGACAAGGTCGGCGCCCGCGTAGGTGGGCGCGACGGAATAGCCTTCGGCACGCAAGCGGGTGAGGATCTGTTCGGAATCGACCAGCGCCTTGGGACAGCCGAGGGAGACGAAACCCACGCGTGGCGCGGCAGCTGCTCGTTGCTTCATTGATGACGCGTCCGTTGCGCGCTGCGACATGCAGCTACGCTGCAATGCAGCGTGTGCGCTGCTTTTGGCAGCGAGAGGAATTTAGCGCTTCTTGTCGTCGTCGCCAGGCGATTGTTGCGGCGCGCCGAAGTTGGGGAACGGAAACGCGGTGAACAGGCCCCGCGTCTGATCCTGCATGCGCTGCTGCATGTCCATGAACAGCTTGGCGCTCTGCTCGAGATAGTTGCCGAGCATGCCTTGCATCGCCGGTGCCTGCATCTGCAGGAATTGCTTCCAGAGATCCGGTGTCAGCATCATCTTGTCACCATAGATCTGCTTCGCCTGGTCCTGCAACTTGCCCTGGATGGTCAGGAACGCCTTGACGTTCTGTTCCATGTAATTGCCCATGATGCCCTGCAGCGCGTTTCCGTAAAAGCGAATCATTTGCGACAACATCTCGCTGGAGAACATCGGCACGCCGGCGGACTCTTCCTCGAGAATGATCTGCAGCAAAATGGGTCGCGTCAGATCGTCGCCGGTCTTGGCGTCGATCACCTGGAAATCGATGAATTCCAGAACCATCAGTTTGACGTCGGCAAGCGTGATGTAACCGCTGTTGGCCGTGTCGTACAGCCGGCGGTTCGGGTACTTCTTGATCACGCGTACGGGCTTGCTCATGGGCGACTCCTTGATGCGAACGCCAGATTATAACTCACTGATTTATTGGGGTGTTTGAAACTCTTGCACGAGCCAGGCACAAAATATTGGTGCAATGCACAAAAAACTCCTTGACTTGGTCCTGGCCCATCCCCATAATTCGAATTGTGCGGTGCAACAAAGTAGGTGTGACGGGGGCCAGCAGAGGCAGTATAAACGGCCACAGGTAGCCCCGCGCAAATTGTGAAGGAGGGCCCGTTTAGGGTCCTACATAACCTCAACGGGAAAGGATTCACCATGTACAACGCTTCGGAACAATTCGCTGAAATCAACAAGGTTGGCTACGACAACGCAGTCAAGCTGGCGTCGCTGTCGCTGGAAAAGGCCGAGCGCCTGACCAAGCTCAACCTCCAGGCTGCCAAGGTGGCGCTGGAGCAGGGTGTCTACTCGGCCAATGCAGTCGCCGGGATCAAGGACGTGCAGGAGCTCGTGGCGGTTCGCGCCAAGCTGACGGAAGCCGGCGTGCAAAGCGCGCTGGGCTATTCGCGCGGCGTCTATCAACTCGCCTCGGAAGCGCAGGCTGAATTCTCGGCGTTCGCCGAACAGGCCTTCGCGACGTACACCAAAGGCATGGCAGCCTGGGTCGAAAAGGCTGCGAAGAACGCGCCGGCCGGTTCCGACGTCGCAGTGACGGCGCTCAAGTCGACCGTTGCGGCAACGACCGCCGCGTTCGATCAGTTCTCGAAGGCCACTAAGCAGGTTGTCAGCTTCGCCGATGCGTCGATGCGCGCTGCGTCCGCGAATGCGGCGAACGTTGCCAAGGCCGCGACGACGACTACGACGAAGGGCCGCAAGGCTGCGTAAAGGTTGCCCTGCTATAAAGTCATTGAACTTGAAAGTGGAGGAGCAGTCCCAATATCGTTGTTGATGTCTCCTTCTGTATCATTTTCCTCCTCCTAAATGATACAGCCTCACCCCGCAGGGCAACCTGCGGGGTTTTTTTTCGCGGTATGCAACCGTCGTCTAGTTCTGCGCGCGCGAGCATTCCACGTTCAGCTCCGCGCAAACCTTCAAAACGCGTTCGAGAATCGTCGTTGAGGTGCTCGGCTGATTCCCGCTGTGTGCCGACGTGATCATGAGCTGGGACAGGCTGTCGGACAGCGCGTTGACCTGAAGACCGGCGATCTGCACGCCATTGGTGAATTTGAGCAGCCGCTGGGTTGCGCTCTGCTCGGTGATGGTGATGCCCTGGGCCGCGCTGACGTTGCGCAACGCGACGGCGTACACCTTTTCGGCAGGTACCTCGATCATCACCGACGCCGAATCGTACGCGACGCCTCCGTTGGGCTGCTGCTGCGACATCTGCTCCACGCGCCCCACGGCCCTGCGCGCCAACATCGCCCACTGCGCTTCCGCGATCGTTGAGGCGAGCAGTCCCGCGATACCCAAGCCGACAACCAGCCGCTGATTTTTCATTCGCATGGTTGGATAGTCTCCAGTGCGGCCGCGCGTATCAGAACATGTGCTGGCCGCCGTTGATCGCGATGTTCGCGCCGGTGACAAAGGCGGCTTCCTCGCTCGACAGATAGGCCACGAGACCGGCGATTTCGTCGGGTTTGCCGAGCCGGCCCATCGGAATCTGCGGAATGATCTTGGAGTCGAGCACTTCCTGTGGAATCGCCATGACCATTTTGGTACCGATGTATCCCGGCGAAATCGTGTTCACAGTGACCCCTTTTCTGGAGACTTCGAGCGCCAGCGCCTTGGTGAAGCCATGCATGCCCGCCTTGGCCGCGGAATAGTTGACCTGCCCGAACGCGCCTTTCTGGCCGTTCACTGACGAGATGTTGATGATGCGTCCCCAGCCGCGATCCAGCATCCCATCGCAAACCTGCTTGGTCATGTTGAAACATGAATCGAGGTTGGTGCTGATGACCGCATCCCAGTTCGCCTTGTCCATTTTCTTGAAGGTCATGTCGCGCGTGATGCCGGCGTTGTTCACCAGGACGTCGACCGGCCCGACTTCCTTGACCACTTTGGCCACGCAGGCGACGCACGACGCCCAGTCCACGACGTCGCAGGGATACGCGTGGAATTTACGGCCGTCCTTGTTCATAGAGGACAGCCACTCCTGGGCCTTGGAGTTGCCCGGGGAGTGCGTGGTCACGACCGTGTAACCGAGTGCCGCAAGTTTGACGCAGATCGCTTCGCCCAGACCGCCCATCCCTCCGGTCACCAATGCAACGCGGTGCTTGTCTTGTGCCATGTTCTCGCTCCTTGGTTTGTTTTATGTTCGTGTCGACTGTCAGCGTTCCACCGCGAGGGCGACGCCCATCCCGCCCCCGATGCACAGCGAGGCCAGACCCTTTTTCGCGTCGCGCCGTACCATCTCGTGCAACAGCGTGACGAGCACGCGGCAGCCCGATGCGCCGATCGGGTGGCCCAGCGCGATCGCTCCGCCGTTGACATTGATCTTGCTGGTATCCCAACCCATCTCCTTGTTGACGGCGCAAGCCTGCGCTGCAAACGCTTCGTTGATCTCCATCAAGTCGAGGTCCGCGGGTTTCCATCCGGCTTTTTCCAGGCAACGGCGCGACGCCGGCACCGGCCCCATGCCCATGATTGCCGGATCGACCCCCGACGACGCATAGGCCTTGATTGTTGCCAGAGGCTTCAAGCCGAGCTGTGCGGCGCGCGTGGCGCTCATCACCAGGACCGCGGCTCCGCCATCGTTGAGGCCCGAGGCATTCGCGGCCGTGACCGAACCATCCTTGGCGAACGCGGGACGCAGACCGCTGATCGATTCCAGCGTTGTTCCCAGCTTGATGAATTCGTCGTTCGCGAACGCCACGGGGTCGCCCTTGCGCTGAGGAATCATCACCGGAACGATTTCGCCCTTGAACTTGCCGGCCTTCTGCGCCGCTTCGGCCTTGTTCTGGCTCGCCACCGCGAATTCGTCCTGCTGCGCGCGAGCGATGCCGTATTGCTTCGCGACGTTCTCGGCAGTCGTGCCCATGTGATACTGATTGTAGACATCCCACAACCCGTCGACGATCATGCTGTCGATGAGTTTGGCGTCGCCCATGCGGAATCCATCGCGCGAGCCCAGCAGCACGTGCGGGGACGCGCTCATGTTTTCCTGGCCGCCCGCGACAACGATGTCGGCATCGCCGCAGCGTACTGCTTGCGCCGCGAGCATCACGGCCTTCAGCCCCGAACCGCAGACCTTGTTGATGGTCATCGCAGGCACGGCCACCGGCAGCCCGGCCTTGATCAGTGCTTGCCGCGCCGGATTCTGCCCGCTGCCCGCAGCGAGCACCTGACCGAGGATCACTTCGGAGATCTGCTCAGGCTTCAGATTGGTCTGGGCGAGCAGCGCGCGAATCACGGTGGCGCCAAGCTCGGGTGCGGGCGTCTTGGCGAGGGTACCGCCGAACTTGCCGATGCCGGTGCGCAGTGCAGCGGCGATGACGATGTCGGTCATGCGATTCTCCGTCAGGGGTGGTGGGTGAAGCGCCAGGTGCAGTGCCGAGGCGTTGTTATGCCGCTATGTTAACGCAGGGTTGTCAGATTGGGGCGGACGACAAGACTTGCAACGCTGGCCCGGCGAATTCCTCAGTCTGGTTGCTCGACGACGTAGACGCCGGGCGCGGCGCCCAGCGGTCGGTGCCGCGAACTGCCTTCCTTCGCCGGCGCGGGATGGTGCGCACCGCCGTGCTCCGCGAGCCACGCTGCCCAGTGCGGCCACCAGCTTCCGGGACGACTGTCGGCGCGCGCGAACCAGTCGTCGGCGTCGTCGGTGAGCAATTCGTTGGTCCAGTAGTTGCGGCGATTTTTCGAGGCCGGATTGATCACGCCGGCGATGTGTCCGGATGCACCGAGCACAAAGGTGGGATCGCCGCCGAGCAGTCCGACGGTGCGATACCCCGAACGCCACGGCACGATGTGATCGTCCTGCGACGCGTAGATGTAGGTGGGCAGAGCGACGCGGCCGAGGTCGATCTTCTGGCCGCACATGGTCAGCGCGCCCGGCTCGCGCAACCGGTTGTCCAGATACATGTTCGTCACGTATTCGAGATACATGGGCCCTGGAAGATTGGACGAATCGCCGTTCCAGTACAACAGGTCGAATGCGGGCGGCGTCTGGCCTTTCAGATAGTTGCCGACCACGTAGTTCCACACCAGATCGTTGGCGCGCAGGCTCGCGAACGCGCTCGCGAGCTCGCTGCCCTGGACCCGTCCCCCGGCGCGCAGCTTCTGTTCGCGTGCGGCGAGTGCATCGCGCGAGATATACACGCCGATGTCGCCGGGATCGGTGAAGTCGAGCATCGTCGTCAGGAAGGTCGCGCTCGTGACTGTGTTCGCGCGCCGCGCGGCGAGTATCGCCAGCGCGCTCGCAAGCAGGGTGCCGCCCACGCAGAAGCCCAGGACGTTGACTGTCTTGCTGGCGGTGATGTCCCGGACCTGGTCGATCGCTGTCAGCACACCCGCTTCGAGATAGTCGTCCCAGTGCAGTGCGCCGAGCGCGGTCGGGATGTTCCTCCACGAAACCATGAATACGGTATGCCCCTGGTCGATGGCATGGCGCACGAAGGAATTGTCCGGCTGGAGGTCGAGGATGTAGTACTTGTTGATGCACGGCGGGATGATCACCAATGGCCGCCGGAAAACCTGCTTGGTCGTCGGCGCGTACTGGATCAGTTCGATGAGGTCGTTGCGGAACACGACGCTGCCCGGTGTCACCGCCAGGTTGACGCCGACCTTGAACGCGGATTCGTCGGTCATCGCAATGCGGCCGCGCTGCGCATCGGCCGCAAGGTTCGACAGTCCGTGCGCAAGCGACGCGCCGCCGGATTCCAGCGCGAGTTTGAGCGCATCCGGGTTGGTGGCGAGAAAGTTCGACGGCGCGATGGCGTCGATGTACTGGTGGACGAGGAACCCGAGGCGTTTCTTGGTCGCGTCGTCGGCCTGTGCCAGCTGCGCCAATTCGCGCAGATACTCTGCGTAGAGCAGATAGGCGTCTTTCAGCAGCGCGAAGTAAGGTTGTTCCCGCCATTCGCGCGAAGCGAAACGCCGGTCGCGATGCGCGGCCACCGCGTCCTTCGGCGCGCCCTGCAGGGTTCGCAGCCACAGCGCCTCGAGCTTGAGGTTGAACTGTTCGGTGAGCGTGGCGGCCGCGGCAGGGTCGATCGACGTGGCGGGCAACGCCGGCAACGTGATCGACGCATTGCCAAATTCGGAAAACGGGAGACTGCTCGTCGAAAGGTTCGCCGCCTGCGCCCACCATTGTGCCCACTGCTGCCCAAGCACCTGCCATTGCCCCTGCAGCGCCGACCACGGGTTCGAGGGTGACTGCGATTCAGGGTTCAATTCAGTGTTCCAGTGCCAGATGAACGATCGCGATGATCGCGATGCCGACGCCGATCAATGCCAGCTGCAGGATAGTCTGCGCCGGTGCTGGATGCCGATGCAAGCTCGGGATCAGGTCAGCCACCGCGACATAGAGCAGACTCGCCGCGGCCAGCGCGAGCACGGTCGGCAGGATCTGCTGCATCGATGCCAACGCCGAATACCCCACCAGGCCGCCGGCCAGCGTGGCCGCCCCGGTCGCCAGGTTGTACGCAAAGGCGCGGCGTTTTGAATAACCGGAATGCATCAGCACCGCGAAGTCGCCCACCTGCTGCGGAATGGCGTGGGCGACGATGGCCAGTGCCGTCGCGGTTCCCAATGCGAAATCGGTGAGAAATGAAGCGGCGATCACCACCCCGTCGCAGAAATTGTGCACGCTGTTGCCGATCACGATCATCAATCCTGACCGGCCATGGTCGTGGCCGTGACCGTGCGCGTGGTGCACGCCAGGCTCCGCGGTGCCGGCCTCGAGTTCCTCGGCCTCGCCGTGACTGTGCCGCCACAGCACGAGCTTCTCGAGCAGGAAAAACAGCAGGAGGCCGGCAAGCATCGTCGCCATGACGCGCTCGGTGTTGCCTCCTTCAAGCGCATGCGGCAGCAATTCGAGGAACACCGCGCCCAGCAACGCGCCAACCGCGAAGCTGACCAGCGGCGATATCCATCGCGCATGCAGTGCGAGGGTTCCTGCGGCGGCGATGATCGCCAGCACGCCTCCAGCAAGACACGCGATGACGATGGCGGCGAGTGGAGAAAGCGCGGCGCTCATGAGCGACCCATTATACGTTCCGCATCACGAGCGCCAGATGACGGTCGCCATCCGCCGCACGGCGTCAGGGCCGCCGCGTCGATAGGAGTAGAACGCATCGCGCTCGGTGTAGGTGCAGCGGTTGCCGCCATACACAGCGTGCACACCTGCGCACGCCAGGCGATGCCGTGCAAGCGCGTACAGGTCGGCGTGCCACTTGCCTGCGCGCGCAGGCTTGAAGCAGGCTCCGGTGACAGCATCGTCGGCAGTGAAGGCCGCGTAGACGTCCGCGCCAACTTCGAAAGCTGCCGGGCCGATGGCAGGCCCGAGCCATGCCAGCACCGATTCCGGTTCGACGCGCATGGCAGCCACCGCCGCTTCCAATACACCCGCAGCGAGTCCGCGCCAGCCCGCATGGGCTGCGGCAACAGCGCTCCCATCGCGACTGGCGTACAACACGGGCAGGCAATCCCCGGTGAGCACTGCGCAAACGCTGCCCGCGATGTGCGCAACGGCGCCATCCGCCTGTGGCGTGATGGACGGTGTGGCATCGGCTGACGCGATCGCCGTACCGTGCACTTGACTCAACCATACCGGTTCGTGCGGCACGAAGCGCCGCAGATTACGTCTTGCCTGCGCGATATCCGGACTGCGCGGCGAAAAATCGATCTCGCAAGTGGGTCCATTGTTGCGTGTGGTCGACAGCGCGTGCACGTTGTCCGGTGCCGGCCAATCGGGGACGATCCAGTCGAGGTCCTCTGCGGCAACCCGTGTGGCGAGCGTGCGGTCAGTCATGCGTTGCGGGCACGCGCTTGCGCAATCCGGCAAGCAGTGAGGCAAAGTCGGCTGGCAGCGGTGCTTCCCACTGTACCGCCGCATGCGTCGATGGATGCTACGAGTCCCAGTTTCCAGGCATGCAGCGCCTGGCGCCCGAAAGCGATGCGCTTGCCGTGCGTGCGCCCATACGCGGGATCGCCCACGAGCGGATGCCCCAGCGAGGCGAGGTGGACGCGAATCTGGTGCGTGCGTCCCGTTTCGAGCCGGCACGCGAGCAGCGTGCAATCGCCCAGGCGCTCGCGCACTTCGTAGCGCGTGATTGCCGGTTTGCCGGTGGCAACCACCGCCATCGACGTCCGCTTCGCCGGATGCCGGCCGATGGGGGCGTCGATGGTGCCGCCGCGGGCGATGTCGCCCACGGCCAGCGCCATGTATTCGCGGTGTACGCTGCGCGCCTGCAGCTGGCGCACCAGCGCGGTTTGCGCGATCGTCGTTTTCGCGACGACAAGCAGGCCGCTGGTGTCCTTGTCGAGACGGTGCACGATGCCCGCGCGCGGGACCGCGGCGAGTTCCGGCGCGTGGTGCAGCAGTGCATTGGCAAGCGTGCCATCCCAATTGCCGCTGCCGGGGTGAACCACGAGCCCTGCGGGCTTGTCTACGACGATGATCGCAGCGTCCTCGTACAAGAATGTCGAGCGGGATCGATTGCGGCGTGAACGGAGTGGCGCGCGGATCGGCGAGCGGCAGGACGACGATGCGCTCACCGCCATCCACACGTCGCGTCGCCTCGACGGCGGCGCCTGCGAGCGACACGCGGCCGGCATCGATCCAGGTGCGAATTCGGCTGCGCGAATGCTCGGGCAGCATGCGCGCCAGCGCCTGATCCAGGCGCAAGCCGCGACAGGACGCGGGGACGTCCACGACCACAGGCGCGGACACCTGTTCGTGCCCGGGGCCTGGGTTATAATTCTCGGTTACCAATGGAGTAGGCAATGATGCTGGAAGGTGTGTCGAATTGCCGCCGTGCTTGCAGTCCTGTCTGCTTTCGCGGGGTGCAGCTGGCTCCCGGAAGTCAAGGACGAGACGGGGAACTGGTCCGCCGAGAAGCTGTACGACGAGGCGCACGGCTCGATGGTGACCGGGAATTATACGCGCGCCGTCAAACTGTTCGACACGCTCGAAGGCCGCTTTCCCTATGGCCGCCATGCGCAGCAGGCCATACTCGAAGGCGCCTACTCGAACTACCGCGCGAACGAGACCGCGGCGGCGATCGCCGGCGCCGATCGCTTCATTCGCACGTACCCAAACAGCGCCAACGTTGACTACGCGTATTACCTGAAAGGCCTGGTGAATTTCCGCGAAGACCAGGGCCTGTTCGGGTACGTCGTCGAGCAGGACCTGTCCGAACGCGATCCGAAATTGACGCGCGAGTCTTTTGGCGCGTTCAAGGAGCTGGTCACGAAATTTCCCGAGAGCAAATATGCGACGGATTCCGTCGATCGCATGCGCTATCTCACCAACGCGCTCGGCATGTACGAGGTGCACGTCGGACGTTACTACTACAATCGCGGCGCGTACGTCGCCGCGGTAAATCGTGCCGCGACCACGGTCACCACCTATCCGCAGACGCCCGCCAACGAGCAGGCGCTCATTCTCATGGTGCAGGGCTACGACAAGCTGGGCATGCCACAGCTTCGCGACGACGCGCGACGCGTGCTTAAGCAGAGCTTTCCGGACAGCGCATTTCTGAGCACGGGAACCACCAAGCCGTGGTGGAAGTTCTGGCAGTCCGACGAGGTGGTGCAATTGCTCGAGCACGACACTGTCCCGAAATCGCAGGAAAACACGGGCCCACCTCCACCAAGCGCGCCAAACTAGGTTTGGTTCCGCTGTAACTCGGCGCCAAAAAAAGCCCGGATGTCGTCGAGTTCGCGCGAACGGCGCATCGGCGGCAGCGCCTGCCAGATGCGGCGGCCATAGGGTTTGTCGACCAGTCGCCGATCGCAAATCATCAACACCCCGCGGTCGGTCTCGGAGCGGATCAATCGCCCGGCGCCTTGCTTCAGGTTGATGGCGGCCTGCGGCAGCTGATAGTCCATGAACGGATTGCCACCTTCGCGCGCAATGAGTTCCAGGCGGGCCGCAAACAGCGGATCGTCCGGAGGTGCAAACGGAAGTTTGTCGATGACGACCAGGGACAGTGCCTCGCCCTGCACGTCGACGCCCTCCCAGAAACTCTGACTCCCGAGCAACACGGCGTTCCCGAGGCGGCGGAAGGTGGACAGCAGTTCCGTGCGCGAGCCTTCGCCTTGCGCCAGCAGTGGAAAGTCCAGCGTACCGCGCTCGATCTCCGCGAGCAGAGTTTCGCGCGCGCGTGCGAGCGCTCGCAGCGTTGTGAACAGCAGGAAAGCGCGGCCGCGGCTTGCCCGCAGCACCGGAATCGCGGCGGCGACGACCGCATCGGTGTGCTCGAAACTGTTGGGCTGCGGCAAATCGCGGGGAAGATACAGAATGGCCTGGTTCGCGTAGTCGAACGGACTCTCCCAGTAACCGGTCGCCGCATCGCCAAGCCCCAACTCGCGCTGATAGAGACTGAAATCACCGCCGATGGCGAGTGTCGCCGACGTGAAGATCCACGCGCGCGCGGTGCCGGTGACCTGCTTGGAGAACGTATCGGCGATCGACAACGGTGACGCTCGCAACTGCCAGCCCGTTGCGCTGACTTCGACCCAGCGAATCCATGCCGGATCGTCGCGATCACGCCAGCGCGCGACCCGCTCGGCCAATTCGACGGCGCGCGTCGCACACTGCGCGAGTTCGTCACTGCGTTCGGACTGACCGCGCAACTCGGTCGATAGCGCGTCCGTCGCAGCGGCAAGTGCGTCGAGTGCCGCGTCGAATCCCGGACGTTGCATCGCGACTGTCGCGGGCCACTTGCCGGGTACTTCGCCGGACGCGAGCCGAAATTTTCGCAGTGCCACCGCGAGCCCTTGTGCTGCGTCGGGCAGGGGCGTGTAGTCGCGCGCGGAACGGAGCGATTCGACTTCGGCATCGCGGGAGAGCTCGCCAAGCTGTCCGGCGCTGACCTCCTCGCCGAAGAACAATGTTGCGATATCCGGCAACTGGTGCGCTTCGTCGAGGATCACGGTATTGCACGCCGGCAGCAATTCGGTCAGGCCTTCGTCGCGCAACATGACGTCGGCGAAAAACAGGTGGTGATTCACGACAACGACATCGGCTGTGAGCGCCTGCTTCCGCGCATTCATCACAAAACATTCGTCGTAGTGCGCGCACTCGCTGCCCAGACAATTTTCACGCGTCGACGTTACATCGCCCCAGATCGCGGCTGTCTCCGGCACGTCGGCCAGCTCGCCACGGTCTCCGGTCGTCGATGTGCGGGCGAAGATCTCGATGCGTTTCAGATAGCGCACGTCGGCGCGAGTCGCCAACGTGCCGCCCGCGATCACGCGCCCGAGATGGTAGTGGCAGACGTAATTGCCGCGGCCTTTGAGCAAGGCCACGGTGACCGGTACTTTCAGCGCGTCGCGCACGAGCGGCAGATCGCGTGCAAAGAGCTGATCCTGCAATGTCTTCGTTCCCGTGGAAATGATGACCTTGCCACCGGAGAGCAACGCCGGCACGAGATAGGCGAGCGTCTTGCCGGTGCCGGTGCCGGCTTCGGCGATCAACTGGCCCTGGGTCTCGATGGCGTGGGCGATTGCTTCCGCCATCGCGAGCTGTTGCGGACGCGGGCGAAATGCAGGCAGTTCGTGGGCAAGCGGCCCGTCAGGGCCGAATATCCGTGCGAGTTCGGACGCGTTCAGCGGAGGTACCTCACACCTTGCGTCTCGCGAAACCGCCGATCCGACCAACAGTCGCGTAATGTCGCCACGCAAGGCGATCATGGCGGGCCGGACGCGACTATGGCGTCGCGGTCTTCTTTTTCGCTGCAGGCGGAGGATTGGATTTTGACGCAGCGGCTGCGACTGGGGGCCGGTCGGCGATGGCTTGAATGTTCTTGATCTGCTCGTTGAACTCGCCGTACGGACCGATGATCCGCAGTTTGTAGCCTTCGTCGCTTTCACCCACGTTGGGCTTGAGTTTGGAAAGACTGTCGAGCCACGTGTCGTAGAGTTTGCGCAGGCCGGTCACCTCGTCCTTGTTGCGCGCAGCTTCACGCAACGCGGCCTGATAGGGCAGGGTCATCGTCAGCCTGTGCTTATCGATGCAGTAGTCGGTCTTGGCGCCGTTGACACCTTCCTGCGCGCCGTACAGTCCGAACTCGATGATTTCGATACTCTTGATGTGGCGGCACATCGTGTAGGTTTGCGGGATCGCCTCGAGAAAACATTCGATGCCGGTACCCGCCGTTTTGGTCGGACAGATGTACGGATCGACCTTGTCGAGCGCGCTCGCAGGCGCCGCCGGGAGGCAGGCGGTGACGGCAATCAGCAGTAGCAAAGAGATTCGCAGCACGCGGGCAACCGTCGTCGGGGAAGGTGCCAATGCTACAGCGCGGGCCGGTTCGGCTCAAGCCCGCGCTTCGCGGCGACGCGGTCAGCGCTAGATTGTGACGCCGCCGGAAACTTCGATCACGGCCCCGTTGATGTAGCTCGCTTCGTCGGACGCGAGCCAGGCATAGGTGTTGGCGATTTCCTCGGGCGTGCCGAGGCGGCCCATCGGGACCCTTTCCTCGATGGAACGCAACACTTTTTCCGGTACCGAGTCGAGGATGGGTGTTTCGATGAAGCCCGGACAGATCGCGTTGGAACGAATGCCCTTGCTGCCAAGCTCTCGTGCCCACGTCTTGACCATGCCGATGACCCCGAACTTGGTCGCGGCGTAATTGGTCTGTCCGAAATTGCCGTAGATGCCGACAATGGACGAGGCATTGAGTATGCAGCCCGAATTCTGCGCCAGCATGATGTCGACGACGGCCTTGGTGCAGTTGTATACACCCTTGAGATTGACGTCGATGACGCGCTCGAACTGGTCGTCGGTCATCTTGCTCAAGCGTGCGTCCTGCACGATGCCCGCATTGTTGACCAGCGTGTCGATGCGCTGCCACGCGAACATGACGCCCTGGACCATGCGCGCGATGCTCGCCTTGTCGGTGACGTCGACCTGGAACCCAAGCGCGTCGCCGCCGTGTTTGCGGACCTCGGCCAGAGTTTCGGCGACCGACGTCATGTTGATGTCACAGACCGCGACCTTGGCGCCTTCTTTGGCGAACTTCACGGCGGTGGCACGGCCGATGCCTTGACCTCCGCCGGTAATGATGGCCACTTTGCCGGGCAGCCGTCCATGCCCGTTGCCGTTCAATCCGTTGCCATTCAATCCATTGCCATTCAGACCGTTGCCGTTCTGATGCATGTTTTTCCTCGTGGGCCCCGCCATCCGCACAGGGTCTCTTGCCCTGTTGCACTGCAGCGGATTCTGCCCCTTTTCATTGCGTTGCACAATATGGCAATTCGATGAAAGGCCTACTTGTACACAAAGTGTTGTATATGTGTAAAAGTGTTTAATATCAATATATTACGAGATAGACCGGCCGGCGCGACCGGACTGAGCGCCGGTCCTGAGGATTCGAATTCCGTGATGGACCGCCGGCCTACCCCGCACTGCATGGTCGCAACGACGAGTGAGTGGTCGCTAACGACCGGGGCGGGGGTTTGGTGAGTACCCGGCGTGGGCGCACCGTTACCCCGGTCGCCAGGATTCCACGACGACCTGCAATGTGTGTTGACCCTGGAAGTAATTGATTTCAGGTCGATAAGTTATGTGGACGCGCTTCGGTAGCGGGCCGGGCTCGTTGAACACGATGCCATCCATGCGCGCCCCGCCATGGTTGAGCGCTACGCGGGTGTGCTTTGCCCCGACAATGCGTTGCCCGGTGACCGCGAACAGGCCTTCGAACACCGGCGCCGGAAAACCCTGCCCCCACACGCCGGTGCCAAGTTCCCGAGCGAGGGCTAGCGTCAATTCGTCCGCAGTCAGCTCACCGTCGGTTTCAGTGGTTTGCCGCAATGCCGCCGGCGACAGCCATTCGCGGGCGACTCGCTCGAACTCGTCGACGAAACGACCCAACGCGGCTTCCGGCAGCGTCAAGCCCGCGGCGTAGGCATGTCCGCCAAACCGCGTGATCGTTCCGGGGGACCGCTTGGCCACCAGATCCAGCGCATCGCGCAAGTGAAAACCGCTGATCGTCCGCCCCGAGCCGCGCAATTCGCCGTCGACGCCGGGGGCAAACACGATCGCCGGGCGGTGGAAGCGATCCTTGAGACGCGACGCAACGAGCCCGACGACGCCCTGGTGCCAATCCGCGCGATAGGTGCATATCGAATAGGCGTCGCCGACGGTGATCGAGTCGATGGCGGCCAGCGCCTGTTCCTGCATCGTCGCTTCGACTTCGCGTCTTTCGCTGTTGAGACGATCCAGCTCGCGTGCGAGGCGGTCCGCGGTCGCATCGTCGTCGGCTAGGAGGCAGGCGATACCGACCGACATGTCCGCCATGCGTCCGGCGGCATTGAGCCGAGGACCAGCGACGAATCCGAGTTCATAGGTCGTCGCGTGATCGGGATCGCGGCGGGCGGCGGCAAACAGCGCCCGGATGCCCGGCTGCATGCGGCCGGCGCGAATACGCCGTAATCCGTTGTCGACGAGTATGCGGTTGGTGTGATCGAGCCTGACGACATCCGCGACCGTGCCGAGCGCAACGAGGTCGAGCAGCGAGGCGAGGTTGGGCTCGGGCCGCTGTGCGAAATGCCCGCGGGTGCGCAGCTCCGAGCGCAGCGCGGTCAACACATAGAACATCACGCCGACGCCGGCCAGATGCTTGCTCGGAAATGTGCAACCGGGCTGATTCGGATTGACGATCCACGCGGGTGCGGGCAAGGCGTCACCAGGCAAGTGATGATCGGTGATCAGCACGTCGATGCCCCGAGCGTGCGCGGCGGCGACACCTTCGACGCTGGCGATGCCGTTGTCCACCGTGATGATCAGCGCCGGGCGCATCGACGCCGCGAGCGCAACGATCTCGGGTGTCAGCCCATAGCCGAACTCGAAGCGGTTGGGCACCAGAAAATCGACTTTGGCGCCCATCGCCCGAAGCCCGCGCACGCCGACGGCGCAGGCCGTCGCGCCGTCGGCATCGTAGTCCGCAACGATGAGCATAGGCTCCTGGCGCTCGATGCCATCGGCCAGCCGCGCTGCCGCGGCACCGATCCCCTTGAGCGCTGACCAGTCCGGAAGTCGCGCCAGTTCGTTCTCGAGATCCGCTGCGTCGTTCACGCCGCGCGCCGCATAGATGCGTGCGAATAACGGCGTGAGGCCGGCCGCAATGAGTGTGCTCGCTGCAGCCGGGACCGCGCGTCTCACAATTTCCATTCAGTTTCCGTTCACGCTTCGAGGTGTGGAGCCAGCAACGCAGACAGGCGGGGTGCCGAGCGCCAGGTTCGCAGTCGGCGTGCGAGCGACAGGCGCTTTCCGGTGAATCGCGCTGCCGTGGAACGGCCGGTCACGACAATCTCGAGTCCTTTGATCGTGCCATTGTGAAACGCCCCACGCGCCGGCGTTGCCCAATCTCGATCCAGGGCAGCGAGCCAGTGGGCATGCTGTTGCGAATCTGCCCCAATGGGCGGGTCGAGCCAGACCAGCGCGGGCGATTGCGACGATTTGTCGCGCAGTGCGTCGAGTGAAGACGGAACGGGCATGCGTTGACACGCCGATGGCGCGCGCGAGTTCGCGTGGTATCCGCGCGTTGCCGTAAAGCGCTGCAATTCGTGCGTGAGCGTTTTCCGAAACGGGTGTTCCGCCACCCCAGAAGCCAGACGCTGTTCACCACCGCCCGTCCTGCCGCTTCGCGCGCAACGTTGACCGGATGCTCGAACAGCAGCATCTGGATCTCGTTTTGCCAACTGCGCCAGCGCCCGCCGTCCGTACCTTCCATGAGATGGCCAAGCAACGGCTTTCCGATCACACTCTCAGGTGGTTGAGTCGACAGCGATTGCGTCGCGACGCAGCCCGCCAGCCAGTGCGCCGCGTGCGGCGCGTCGAAGCGAACACCCTCCCTTGCGAAATGTGCGTTCAACGACGACAGCAATGCGGTCGTCTCCACCGGTTCCAGGTCGGTCACTGTTCCGGACAGACTTACATCGCCGCGACCGACTTCGAACGTGGCGGGTTCGGCGCACAGCCAGTACGCGGCAGTGGCAGCGATTCCGGCGCCGCGCGCCAGCCAAGGGGCGACCGGCCAATCACGTTGCTTCGCGATGCCGAGCGCAGTGCATATGACGCCGATAGAACCGTCGCGATCGACAGCGGGTGCTCCGGCCGCGGCGAGCAGTCGCGTCAGGGCGGGGGCGCCCTCGTCGATACTGGCGAGCGAAGATTCGGATAGGTCGAGCAGTCCAGAGATGACCAGAGTGAGTTGCATGAAGTGTTCCCCGGACGACGTCAAAGTCTAGCATGCGCGAACCGCGCTCCATTCGCGTCGGCGCATAGAGTTGTCTCTCGCCTTATGGCACACTGGCGCGGCGTCGCAATCACCTACACGATTCTCGTTGATCCCCTACGAACTCCTCGTTGGACTGCGCTACTTTCGAGCGCGCCGCGGTTCGAGCCGCAATGGCTTCGTATCGTTCATCGCCGCGGTATCGATGGCCGGCATCGCGCTCGGCGTTGCAGCGTTGATCGTCGTGATCTCCGTGATGAACGGCTTCCAGGAAGAGTTGCGCAACCGCATTCTCGCGGTGGCGTCGCATATCGAGATTCGTGCGGTAGGCTCCGGCATGGACAATTGGCAGGACGTCGCGCGGCAGGCGAAACAAAACGTGCACGTACGCGGCGCGGCGCCATTCGTCTTCGGTCAGGCGATGCTGTCTGCGAGCGGCGCCAATCGCGGAGTGGTCATGCGCGGCATCGATCCCGCGCTGGAGGATACCGTCGCGGATATCGGCAAGCACATGCGCGCGGGCTCGCTGTCCGATCTCAAGCCCGGAGCTTTCGGGATCGTGCTCGGGTCCGAACTGGCGCGCGCGCTCGGCGTGCGGGTCGGCGATAGCGTCGTCGTGATCACGCCTCAGGGCACCGTGACGCCCGCGGGAACCCTGCCGCGGGTCAAGAGCTTCAAGCTTGTCGGTGTGTTCGAGATCGGGATGTACGAATTCGACAGCGGACTCGCGCTGATCGACCTCACCGACGCGCAGAAACTGTATCGCACCGGCGACGCGGTGAGCGGCGTGCGGCTCAAGCTCGACGATATGTTCGCGGCACCTTCGGTCGCGCGCGAGTTGTTCAGAACGCTGCCGGTCGACACCGAGATGCGCGACTGGACGCTCGACCATGCCAACTTCTTTCGCGCGGTGGCGATCGAAAAGCGCGTCATGTTCATCATCCTGACGTTGATCGTTGCTGTCGCCGCGTTCAACATCGTGTCGGCGCAGGTCATGGTTGTCACCGACAAGCAGGCCGACATCGCGATCCTGCGCACGCAAGGCGCATCGCCGGCGAGCGTCATGACCATTTTCGTGATCCAGGGTGCGCTGGTCGGCATCATCGGCACGTTGATCGGCGTGGTCGGTGGTGTGCTGCTCGCGCTCAACATCGGTACCGTCGTGCCGTTCATCGAGCGTTTATTTAGCATCCAGTTCCTCGACAAGAGCGTCTATTACATCAGCGAACTGCCGTCGCATTTGCTCAGCAGCGACATCACGCTGATTTCGGTGATCGCCCTGACGCTCGCGTTGCTGGCAACGATCTATCCGAGCTGGCGCGCGTCCAAGGTCAACCCGGCGGAGGCATTGCGCTATGAATGACAGCGCACCGGTCATCGAGTGCCGCGGGCTGACCAAGACGTACCGCAGCGGTCCGCTCGACGTGCCGGTACTGCTGGGCATCGACTTTGCCGTGCGCGCCGGGGAGCGCGTCGCTATCGTCGGTGCTTCGGGCTCGGGCAAGAGTACCTTGCTGCACCTGCTTGGCGGTCTCGATGCGCCGTCCTCGGGCGAAGTGCACATCCAGGGCGCGGCGATGGCGAGCTTGACCGAAGCGGAGCGGGGCAGGGTGCGCAACCGCGCGCTCGGCTTCATCTATCAGTTTCATCATCTGCTGCCCGAATTCACGGCGCTCGAGAATGTGGCCATGCCGTTGTACATTCGCCGCGAAAGCGCCACCGTCGCGCGTGCGCGCGCTCAGGCGTTGCTCGAGCGGGTGGGTCTGGCGCCGCGGGCGCTGCATCGTCCAGGCGAACTGTCGGGCGGCGAACGCCAGCGCGTCGCGCTCGCGCGTGCGCTGGTCACCGAGCCTGCGTGCGTACTTGCCGACGAGCCGACTGGAAACCTCGATCGGCGCACGGCAGGGCAGGTGTTCGATCTGATGCTGGAACTCAATCGCAGCGTTGGCACCAGCCTGGTCATCGTGACGCACGATCCCGAGCTTGCTTCGCGCACGGATCGCACGCTGCACCTGGTGGACGGTGTATTGCAGGAGTTGCGCAAGCCAACGCAGGGTTGGTGCCGGCCTGATAGATTCGCTACGCGACGAGTGCCGGCTCGTCCATGGCTGCGACCTGCTCGCGCAACTCGAGCACTCGATCCTGCCAGTAGCGCTGCGTGTTGAACCACGGAAACGCCGCCGGAAACGCCGGATCGGTCCAACGGCGCGCAAGCCACGCCGAATAGTGGATCAGACGCAGCGTGCGCAATGCTTCGACGAGTTGCAGCTCACGATCGTCGAATTCGCAAAAATCCTCGTAGCCGCGCAGCAGCGCGCGCAGCTGCAACTGCGCGTCGGTGCGGTCGCCCGAAAGCAGCATCCACAAATCCTGAACTGCGGGGCCCATGCGGCAGTCGTCGAAGTCGACGAAGTGCGGCCCGGCCGCCGTCCAGAGAATGTTGCTGGCGTGACAATCGCCGTGCAGGCGCAGCGTGCCGACGCTGCCGGCGCGATCGAAGCAGCGGCGAACGCCGTCAAGCGCCTGGGCGATCGTGCTTGTCCACGCGGGCAGGAGATCCGCCGGCACGAAATCGTGTGCAAGGAGATACTCGCGCGGTTCTTCGCCAAAGCTGGCGATATCGAGCGTGGGGCGCTCCTTGAACGTGTCGATGCGGCCCACCGCGTGGATCCGGCCGATGAAGCGACCGATCCATTCCATCGTCGAACGATCCTCGAGTTCCGGCGCGCGACCGCCATGTTTGGGGTAGACGGCGAAGCGAAAGCCGTCGAACGATGCAAGCGTGCTCCCATTGCGAGCGGCAGAGGTGCAACCACCGGTATTTCGCGCTCTGCGAGTTCGCTGGCGAAGGCATGCTCTTCGAGAATCTGTGCGTCGGTCCAGCGGTCGGGACGATAGAACTTGGCGACGACCGCGACCGGTCCTGGCGAAGCCGCGTCCGCCGATTCGTCGAGCCACACTTGATACACGCGGTTCTCGTAGCTGTTCAGCGCAAGCAGCCGACCATCGCCAAACTGGCCGACGCTGGCGAGCGCGTCGAGCACGCAGTCGGGCGTGAGTCCAGCATACGGGGCGCCACCAGCGTCGGCTGGGTTCATCGCGCTAATACTCGACCGGGATGGGATCGAGGCTGCGCCACAGGTACCACGTGGCGACCGAGCGCCACGGCCGCCACAGGTCTGCGGCCGCATACATCGCGTCGCGCGGGAGGCGTTCGCCGTGATTGAAATGGATGGCGAGCGCGCGCTGCAGCCCGATGTCGTCGACCGGCAGAATGTCCGGACGCAGTTCGTGGAACATCAGGAACATTTCCGCCGTCCAGCGTCCTATGCCTTTGACGTCGACCAGCGCGGCGATCAATGTCTCATCGTCGAGCGCACGCCACTGTGCCGGGTCGAGCCGCCCGGTGACGAAATGGGTCGCGAGATCGGTCAGGTATTCGGCCTTGCGTTGCGACAACCCGCAGGTGCGCAACGCGGGCATGGGTGCCGAGGAGACGCGCTCCGGCGACAGACAGGGGAACCCGGCCGCCGGCGCGCTGTCAACGACTGCGACAAATCGGCGCCAGATGCTGTCTGCTGCTTTCACCGAAATCTGCTGGCCGACGATCGCCCGTGCGAGCGTCGTGAACGGGTCGCTGCGGCGGTTGAGATGAATGCCAGGATAGGCGCGGATCAGGCGTCCAAGCACACGATCGCGGCGGGCGAGCGTACGGGCCGCCTCGTCCCAGTAAGGTGGCTTCATCGGGTAACGCTGCATCGGCGCCTGGGGGCGCGCGATCGCGACGAGGATTTGTGAATGGTCATCGGTGCGTCGGAGAATAGGCGGCAGATGGTACATTACGCGGCTTTTTTGGGAAGGACGGGAGTGCAGCGACGAGGGTGGCAGACGCGATGTGGCCAGCTTGGTGCAAGGGCTCTGCTCGCCATGCTGCCGCTATTCGCAATCTCGTCACCGGTTCAGGCGACGGCCGATCCGAACAAGGTCCTGCGCGTCGCCTTCGAAATCGCTGAAACCGGTTTCGACCCCGCGAAAGTGACAGACACCTATTCGAGCGAGGTGATTCAGGCGGTCTACGAGCGCTTGCTGAGTTACGACTATCTCGCGCGTCCGGTACGTCTGATTCCCGGTACTGCGGAGGCCTTGCCGGAAATCACCGATGGCGGCAAGACGTACACCCTGCGCGTGCGCAAGGGTGTCTACTTTCACCCCGATCCCGCGTTCAAGGGCACGCGCCGCGAGCTGACCGCCGGGGACTACGCCTACTCGATCAAGCGCTTCATCGATCCCGCCAATCGCTCGCCGTGGAAATTTCTGGTGGCCGGCAAGATTGTCGGCCTCGATGCGCTTGCCGGGAGGCAGGTACGATCAAACGCTTCGACTACGATGCCAAGGTAAGTGGTCTCGAAGTCGTCGATCGCCATACGCTTCGCATTCACCTGAATGCGGCCGACTACAACTTTGCGTACATCCTGGCGATGCCGCAACTGTCCGCGGTCGCGCGCGAGGTGATCGAGACCTACGCCGACGACACGAATGCGCATCCGGTCGGCACCGGGCCCGTATGTGCTTGCGAGTTGGGTGCGCAAATCCAAAATCGTCCTCGAGGCGAATCCCGGCTATCGGCAAGTCATCTGGGACTTCGTCGGCTCGGACGCGCCGCGCGACAGGGCCGCCGTGGCGGCGATGAAGGGCAAGACCATTCCACAGATCGGACGCGTCGAAATCAGCATCATCGAAGAGGAGCAGTCGCGCTGGCTCGCCTTTCAGAACGGCCAGATCGATTACATCGACCGCTTTCAACCCTTCGCGCCGATCGCGATTCCCGACAACAAGCTGGCGCCTGATCTTGCCGCGCGAGGAATCGAGTGGGATCGCAGCGTCGATCCGGAGATCACCTACTATTTCTTCAACATGAAGGACCCGGTGGTCGGTGGCTACGCGAAAGAGAAGATCGCGCTGCGCAGGGCGATCGCGATCTCATACGATACCGCGGACGAAATCCAGGTGATCCGCAAGGGCCAGGCGGTCGCGGACGAGAGTCCAGTGCCGCCGGGTGTGGTCGGATACAACCCTTCATATCGAAGCCTGTTGCGACACGACCCGGTGCTCGCAAATCAGTTGCTCGACTATTTCGGCTACAGGAAGGGTGCGGACGGCTACCGCAACGACCCCTCCGGGCAACGCCTGACCATCACGCTGACTTCGGAGCCGGTCGCGATATACCGGGAATACGACGAGCTGTGGAAAAAAGCGCTGGACGGGATCGGGTTGCGATTCGAATCCCGGAAAGGCCCGTTTTCGGACAACATCAAGGCGGCCGAGGCCTGCCAGCTGGCGATGTGGGGTTCGGCGTGGGGGGCGGACTACCCCGACGGCGAGAACTTCATGCAGCTGTTCTACGGACCCAACATCCATCAGAGCAACCACGCGTGCTACGAATCCGCAGCGTTCGACCGCATGTATGAGCAGATGAAGGCGATGCCGAATTCGCCCGAGCGCGATCGATTGTTCGACAAGCTCAATCGCCAGCTGGAAGTCGACGGCGTGATGAAAATGGGCGTTTCCCGTTATCGCAACGTGCTGGTCCATCCGCAGGTCCTGGGCTACCGTTATCACCCCATGTTGGTCGCGGCGTGGGAGTATCTGGATCTCGATCCCGGTGCGCGCAGGCAATGAGTCAATTCCCGCAATTCATCCGCTGCGCCTTGCGTGCCTTCGACTTCGGTGCACGACGGGCGCTGGCGCTGGTCGCGTGCGCCGCCATGTTCAGTGCGTTGTCGCAGCAGGTCGACGCCGCCGACATGAACAAGGTTGTTCGCCACGTGTTTCCGGTGGCCGAAGAAGGCTTCGACCCCGCGGCCGCGCACGATCTGTATTCCGCCGGCATCGAGCACGTGATTTTCGAAACGCTGCTGACCTACGACTACATGGCGCGGCCGTCGAAGATCGTGCCGCTGACCGCGGAAGCGTTGCCGCAGATCAGCGACGATGCGATGACGTACACGTTCCGGCTCAGGAAGGGCATCCATTTCACGCCCGATCCCGCGTTCAAGGGCCAGCCGCGCGAACTCGTGGCCGAGGACTACGTCTACTCGCTCAAGCGACTGATGGACCCGAAGATTCGTTCGCCCTGGACGTGGCTGCTCGACGGCAAGATCGTCGGCCTCGACGAAGCCGCCGCCACGGCGAAGCAGACCGGCAAATTCGACTACGACGCCAAGATCAAAGGGCTCGAGGTCGTCGATCGCTACACGCTGCGCATTCACCTGAAACAGCCCGACTATAACCTGTCGTACGTGCTCGCACACATGCCGGCGGGCGCAATGGCGCGCGAGGTCGTCGAAATGTACGCCGACGCGGGCGGGCGGGTGATGTCCAATCCCGTCGGCACCGGCCCGTACAAACTCGCCAAGTGGATCCGATCCTCCAAGATTTTTCTCGAGGCCAATCCCGACTATCGCGGTTTTGTGTGGGATTTCCAGCCGGGGACCGACCCGGAGGACGCGCGCCTTGTTGCCGAGATGAAGGGCAAGAAGATGCCGCAGGTCGGTCGCATCGAGGTCAGCATCATGGAGGAAGATCAGTCGCGGCTGCTCGGGTTCCAGAAGGGCGAGCTCGATCTGATGAATCTGGAGGGGCCGCTCGCGCCCAAGGTACTCAACGGCGGAACGCTCACGCCCGAGATGCAGCAGCTGGGCGTCAAGCTGTCGCGCTTCGTCGATCCGGAGATCACGTACCACTACTGGAACCTGATGGACCCGGTCGTCGGCGGCCTGTCGAAGGAAAAGATCGCGCTGCGCCGTGCCATGGCGATGGCGTACGACGTCAACGAGGAAATCCGCATCGTGCGCAACGGCCAGGCGGTCGAGACCATGTATCCGATCCCGCCGGGCGTCGTCGGCCACGACCCCGGCTACCGTGGCATCATCAAGTACGATCCGGCAGAAGCCAACGCGCTGCTCGACAAGTTCGGCTACCAGAAAGGCAAGGATGGCTGGCGCACGCTGCCCGACGGCAAGCCGCTGATCATCCGCTACGCGTCGCGGCCCGACTCGCTCGGGCGTCAACAGGACGAGATGTGGAAGAAGGCGCTCGATTCGATCGTCGATCCGGATGGAAGTGCAGAAGGACAAATTTCCCGAGCTGCTCAAGCTCGAGAAACAGTGCAAGCTGCAGATGCGCACGGCCGCCTGGATCGCCGACTATCCCGATGCCGACAATTTCATGCAGCTCATGTACGGCAAGAATGTCTATCCAGAGCAACAATGCCTGCGCGGTGATACCGGAGTTCGACAAGTTGTACGAGCAAAGCGCGCGCATGAAGGATGGGCCGGAGCGCGACAAGCTCTATCGGAAGATGGCGCGCATCATCGAAGTTTACGCGCCGTGGCGGCTCGACATCAGCCGCTATCGCAACATGCTGGTTCAACCACGGGTGCTGGGCTACAAGAAGCACCCGGTGTTGCCCTCGGAGTGGCAGTACATCGACATCGACACGACGAAGCAGGGCGGGTAGCATCCGCCGCATCCCGCGCGACGAAGTCGAGCGCTGACGACGCGGCGGGAGGGAGAACCGAGTGTACGCATACATCATCCGGCGCCTGTGGCAGATGATCCCGACCCTGCTCGGGGTCATCCTGCTGGTTTTTTTCCTGTTCAATTGGGTTGGCGGCGATCCCGCGTATGTGCTCGCCGGCAAGATCTCGAGCGCCGAGCAGATAGAAAACATTCGTCGCCAGCTCGGCGTCGACCAGCCGTACTACGTGCAGCTGTGGATATTCATCAAGCAGGTGGTCACCGGCGATTTCGGTGCGAGCTGGAGCACCAACGAGCCTGTCTCGCACATCATGGCCACGCGGCTCGGGCCGTCGCTGACGGTGCTGGTGCCATGGCTGATCCTGTCCACGCTGATCGCGATCGGTCTCGCGCTGGCGGTTGCCTATGTGCGCGGCTCGCTCACCGACCGTGCGGTGATGATCGTCTGCACGGTGGGCCTGTCGATCTCGATCCTGGTCTACATCATCGTGTTTCAGTACGTGTTCGCGTACAAGCTGGGCTGGTTCCCGGTGCAGGGCTGGGGCGACAGCTTTTGGCGGAATCTCGCCGTGTACGCGTCGCTGCCGATCATCATCCTGCTCGTCGTCAGCATCGCGCCGGAGCTGCGGCTGTTCCGCACCTTCGTGCTCGATGAGGTCAATCAGGAGTACGTGCGCACGGCGCGGGCGAAGGGCGTGTCCGAGAACCGGATCATGTGGGTGCACGTTCTGCGCAACGCATCCATCCCGATCATCACGCACGTCATGGCGGCCATTCCGGGTTTGCTGGTGGGCGCATTCCTGGTCGAACGTTTCTTTTCCATTCCGGGGATCGGGCGCGAGGTGCTGCTGGCAGTCGAGCGCAGCGATTTTCCGGTGATCAAAGCGATCACGATCTACGTCGCGGTGGCCACCATGGTATTCAATCTGCTGGCCGACCTGATGTACAAGGCGGTCGATCCGCGCGTGCAGCTCAAGTAGGAGACGGTCGGTGCCCTACGACATCCCGCATACCGTCTCGCCCAGCCTGTGGATACTGGCATGGCGGCGGCTCCGGTCCGATCGCGTCGCGATGATTTCCATGGCGATCGTCGCTGCGTTCCTGATCATGATGCTGCTCTCCGCCACCGGATTGATCGCCAGGGACTGGGGAGTGGAGAGCGGCGTCAACTATGCACCGCCGTCATTTCTTGGCGACGACCTGGAGCGCACTGCACCGGTGACCGCGACGCAAACAGTCTCCGACGCACCGACGCCCGTGGACATCGTGGATCCGCTGGCCGATGCGCTCGCGGAAATCCGTGCCGCAAGTGGCAAGGCTGCTCCGTCCGACGGGTGCCGCGAGCTCCGGCGTGGTCGATCCGCTCGCCGACGTCCTGGCAGAAATTCGCGCGAAGGGCGCGCAGACGACGGCGACCGTAGTGCGCGCGCAGACCCTTCCGTTCGGCGGCGACAAGTGGGGACGGGACGTGCTCAAGAAGACGATCAAGGGTTCGGAAACGTCGATCTTCGTCGGTCTGGCGGCGGCGATCGTCGCGACCTTTCTCGGTACCGTATTCGGTGCCATCGCCGGCTACTACGGCAAGTGGGTCGATGATTTCTTCAACTGGTTCTTCAGCGTGTTCACGTCCATGCCCTCGCTGCTGCTCATTCTCGCGGTCGCTGCGGTGCTCCAGCAGAAGGGGATGCTCACCATCATCCTGATTCTGGGTTTGACCGGCTGGACGGGCGTCTTCCGGCTCATTCGCGGCGAATACCTGAAACACAAGGGCCGCGAGTACGTCCAAGCCGCCGATGCCATCGGCGCATCGAATGCGCGGCGTATCTTCGTGCATATATTTCCGAACATCAGTCACGTGGTCCTCGTCCAGCTGTCGATCCTCACCGTCGCCTTCATCAAGACCGAGGTGATCCTGTCGTTCCTGGGGCTCGGTGTGCCGGTCGACGTCGTGTCGTGGGGCTCGATGCTAAACGAGGCGCAGAACGAGCTGATTCTCGGCAAGTGGTGGCAGCTTGCAGCGGCAGGTGCAGCCATGGCGCTGCTGGTCACGGCCTTCAGTTTGTTCACCGACGCGCTGCGCGACGCGCTGGATCCGAAGCTCAAATGACGCAGGTGTCCAAGAGCAAGGCCCGAAGGGTCGCAGCGATTGGAAACAGCTGCGTCATCCCGGATGAGCGCAGTGAGTCCGGGATCCATTGTCGCTGTCCAATTTTGTTGATGTAACAAGAAATTCGAATCCATGGACCTTTGCTCTCCGTCCGCAATCTTCGTGTCAATTTCCGCCTCGACAAACATACGACCTTCGAAGCGGTCAAGGGCATCAGCTTCGATATTCCGCAGAATGCCACGGTCGCGCTGGTCGGCGAATCCGGCAGCGGCAAGTCGGTCACGTCGCTGTCGATCCTCGGCTTGTTGCCGAAGGAAAACGCGCACGTGCTGGCCGGCAGCGAAATCATCTATGGCGGCCGTAACCTCGTCGATGTCGAGCAAACCGAGCTGCAAGCCCTGCGCGGCAAAGACATTTCGATGATCTTCCAGGAGCCGATGACATCGCTGAACCCGGTGTTCACGGTCGGCTTTCAGCTGATCGAATCGCTGCGACTGCACCTGGGCATGTCGCCGGCAGTCGCGCGCAAACGCGCCATCGAATTGCTCGCGGAAGTCGGTATTCCCGATCCCGATTTCAAGATCAACGCTTATCCGTCGCAATTGTCAGGCGGGCAGCAGCAGCGGGTGATGATCGCCATGGCGATCGCATGCGAACCGAAGCTGCTGATCGCCGACGAGCCCACGACCGCGCTCGATGTCACCATCCAGAAGCAGATCCTCGATCTGATCGCGGGGTTGCAGCGCAAGCGCCGGATGTCGGTGCTGTTCATCACGCACGACCTTGCCGTCGTCGGAGAAATTGCGGATTACGTCGTGGTGCTGCGCAACGGCGAGATTCGCGAGCAGGGGCCAGCGAAGCAAGTGTTCGAGCAGCCGCAGGACGCCTACACCAAGGCGCTGCTGCAATGTCGGCCGCGACTGGACCGCCGGCCCATGCGGCTGCCCGTCATCGACGACTTCATGGACGGTGGCGCGCATGCGATGAACCTTACCGAGCGCAAGCGCGGCATCTCGGCGGCGGATCCGATCATTCTGGACGTGAAGGGCCTGGGCAAGAATTTCTACTCGCGCGAAGGTCTGTTCGGACGAAGGAAATTCGAGGCGGTGAAGGACGTCTCGTTCAAGCTGCCCAAGGGCAAGACGCTTGGTCTGGTCGGTGAGTCCGGCTCCGGCAAGACCACGGTCGGACTCACCTTGATGCGCCTGCACGAGGCGTCGAGCGGTCAGGCGCTGTTCGAGGGCAAGGATATCCTGGCGATGTCGCCGCGCGAGTTCATGCACTACAAGCGGCGCATCCAGATCATCTTCCAGAATCCCTACGCGTCGCTGAATCCGCGGATGATCGTCGGCCAGATACTGACCGAGCCGATGCAGATCCACGGCATCGGCAATTCAGCGCAGGAGCGAACCGACCTCGCCTTCGAATTGCTGCAAAAGGTCGGGCTGGCCGAAGTTTCGTTCTACAAGTATCCGCACGAATTTTCCGGAGGCCAGCGGCAGCGCATCGCCATCGCCCGCTGCCTGACACTCAAGCCCGACATCCTGATTTGCGACGAGTCTGTGTCGGCGCTGGACGTGTCGGTGCAGGCGCAGGTGCTCAACCTGTTGCAGGACCTGCAGGACGAGTTTCACCTTTCATACATCTTCATCTCGCACGACCTCGCGGTCGTCAAATACATCTCCGACGAGATCATGGTGATGAACCAGGGTGAAATTGTCGAGATCGCCGACTCCGACGACATCTATCGGAATCCGCGCGAGCCGTATACGCAGAAATTGTTGTCGGCGATTCCGAAGGGCTGGCACCACGGCAACGATTGAACCGCCTTCGAAGCTCGCATACCGTTACAGGTGTTCGACAGCGTCGCGAGGAGCGTAGACCGAGGCGCGAGGTGGCGGCAACCGGAACGTACGTCAAACGTACGTGAGGATTCGCGCATTCGCCGGGAATGACAGCTGATCGGCTCCGCAGCAGCTGTGCAACACCCTGTCAGAGCGTAAACGCCATCTCGCTGACCACCGCTCCCGGCAACCGCATGCTGCCGACGTTGCGGGCGCGATAGGTGTCGCTGTTGACGATGAGTTCGCGCTCCGTCCGTCAGCCCGACGAGGTGATCACCCAGTAGCCGATAGACGCTGTCGTCGAAGCGCATGACATTGACGGGGGCGACGATCTTGCCGTGTTCCACCCAGAACGACGCAAAGCGCGTCATGCCGGTCACCCGGCATGCGGGACGATCCGAGAAATTGAGATACCAGAGATTCCCCACGTAGATACCGGTGTCGAGCGCGGCGAGGGTGTCGGCGAGCGCCAGCTTGCCAGCCGCCATGTCGAGTGCCTCCGGCATTTCTGCGGCGTTGGCGCCGTTGGTCTCCAGCGCGAATTCCTTGGCGGTGCGCGGGCTGACCAGCGATCCGACCAGACGCCCTTCGGCGAGCAGCGGGACATGGTCCGGCCGTGCGAAGCCTTCGTCCTGGAATGCCGGCGCGATACCGTCGGCGATGTTTTCGGTGAAGGCGATCGCCGGGGATAGCGCAGTCGCGCCGTCCTGCATCCGGAACAGGCAACTTTGGCGGGTCGCAAGCGCACGCCCCGAGAAGCCGCCCCAGCACAGCATACTGGCGAGTTCCTCCATGGCCGTCGGCGCGAGATAGGCTCGATAGCGGCCCGGCTCGAGCGAGCGTGACGGGTTGGCCAGCAGCGCGAGGCGCTCGCGCGCATCGTGCATCTTTGCGCCAAAGGCCTCTGGCGACCAATCGAACCCGCCGTAGGACGTTTTCACCGCCTTGTCGCGTTCGATGGTACAGGCTCCATTGCAGATTGAAGCTCGATACTTCGTGCCAGTTGCGCTGGCCGAAGGAATTCGCGAAGCCGCGATAGACGGGGCCCGCGGCATAGATGCCGACCAGGTCGAGACCCTGCGCCGCGTCGAGAACGCCGGTGACGATCTGCTCGGAATGCGCCACGTTGCCACGCTTCACCGTGCGGCTGGAGCGGACGTCGGTTGCATAGTCGAGGTGCGGGTCGTCGGGCAGGTCCTGAAGTGCGTCACGCAGCGCCACCAACGCGCCGTCGATATCGGCCCGGTCATGGGTGAGATCGCCGGAAACGGTGAGCGATCGCTCGGCGTGACGCTTGCCGCGAATCAGGCGCAACGCGAGGTAGCGCTGCGAGACGGTGCCGGGTTGCCGAACCTTGCCGCGGTTCATGCGCACGAAATCCGAAACCTCCGCATCGAAGCGGCAAATGTAGATCTCGCCCGGCGCCTGCGAACGGTCGAGCAGCGCAACGACGTCGTTGAAATAGGTCTCCATCGTCGATGCCATCACGCGTCTCCGCCAAAAACGTCGACGCTCGAGAATACGCACGCCGGGGAGGCGTGCCCGACGCGGATGACTTGCGACGGTTCGCCCTTGCCGCAGAACGGCGTGCCCAGCACCTGCATCGTCGACGCATCGCCGACGTGCGTGAGGCTGCGCCAGAAATTGGCGGATATGCCGCGATAGTTCGGATTCTTGACCACGGTCGAGAGTTTCCCGCCTTCGATCAATTGTCCCCATTCGCAACCGAACTGGAACTTGTTGCGCGAGTCGTCGATCGACCATGAACTGTTGGTACGCATCAGCACCCCACGCTCGATGCTGCCGATCATCTGGTCGAGCGAACTCGTCCCCGGTTCGAGATTGATGTTCGACATGCGGTCGATGGGCGGCCGGTTCCAGTTGTCCGCGCGCGAGTTGGCGACACCTGGGATGCCGGCGCGCGACTGCGACAGCGTGCCACCCAGCGGTCGCTCCAGCATGCCGCCGCGTATCAGGTACTGCCTTTCGGCGCGCGTGCCGTCGTCGTCGAAGGCGTAGCTGGCAAGCTCTTCCGGACGCGTCGGATCGAAGGTGACGTTGAGCAGTTCCGATCCGTAGCGGTAGCTCCCGAACATGTCTTGCGTGACAAAGCTGGTGCCGGCGAAGTTGCGCTCGTCGCCGAGAATGCGATCGAGTTCGAGCGGGTGCCCGATCGATTCATGGATCTGCAGGACCATCTGATCCGGCATCAGCAGGACATCCATGGTGCCTGTCGGGCAGTTCGGCGCAGCCAGCAGGCGCAATGCTTCGTCGGCAATCCTCGCCCCGCTGCCCCTGAACCCGAATTGCTCCAGCATCGCCTCGCTGCCTTGCTGCGCCAACCCGCCGTTGAGCGAGCGGGTCTGTGTGTCGCCATCGTCGTGCGCGGTGACAACCACGTTGGACATGACAAAACGGTAGCGCTGGGTGACATCCCCGCCGGTGCTCGTGAGATAGACATGGAGTGCAGTGCGCGTTTCGACGCTGGACTCCCAGTCGACGATGCGTTCGTCGCAACCCGCAGCACGCGACTCCGCGGCCAGCAACTCGTACCAGTCGCGGCGCGACCAAGCGGGTGCGTCGACGTTCGGCGACGCATATTCGCCGCGCGGCGCCGGCTTGGCCAACGTGCGGAAATCGATCAGGCTGGCCGCCGCCGTCGCGCGTGCCCACTCGGTTGCCCGGTCGAGCGCCGCCTGCAATCCGGCGCGTGAAAGATCGCTGGTGGCCGCGTAGCCGCTGCCACCGTTGGCCCAGACCGTCAGCATTGCCCCGCGGTCACGCGCCGACACAGGTGGCTGTGCGACATTCTTGCGCACGGCGTACGTGTCCGCGCTTTCGTCGACCAGGCGCAGCGACCAGAAGTCGCCGGTGCAGCGGAGTTGGTTGAACTGCGAGCGAAGCGTTTGTTCGGCGGAATGCATGGGGGTCTGTCGATTGTTGCGGTGCGAAGGACGTATTATCGCCTGCCGCATTGCGGCATGCGTTGCGCCCGTCAGCCTGAATGGACCACAGGTTTCGCCGCGAGTTCTGCGAGTGCAGATCCGGTCACGCGAGTAATGCGCCAATCCGGCAGGACGCTCGCGCCCAACGCCTGGTAGAAGCGGATCGAAGGCGCGTTCCAGTCGAGGACCGTCCACTCGAAGCGTCCACAACCACGTTCGACGGCAAGACGAGCGAGATGTATGAGCAAGGCCCGACCGTAGCCGCGCCCGCGCTTGGCGGGCAGCACGAACAAGTCTTCGAGATAGAGCCCGGGACGGCCGAGAAACGTTGAGAAATTGCGAAAAAACAGTGCAAAACCAACAACCTCATCACCTTCCCACGCCAAAACCACTTCTGCAGCAGGTTTTTCGCCAAACAGTGCTTCGAAAATATCCGCTTCCGTCGCCACGAACAGATGCGTGAGGCGCTCGTACTCGGCGAGGCCGCGAATCATGGCCAGGATCGCGGGCACGTCGGGCGGCGTCGCCCGAAGGATTCGAAATTCGTTCATTGCATCCACTCGCGCAAGAAAGGTGAACGGAGCATACCTCGGCCCACGGTTTACGCTGCAATGACTGGATAGATCTGAACTACTGAAGGTGGCTCGAGCTGATCCGATTGAGCTTCGCCGCGTAGATGTCATGATCGAAGCGCGTCGTGCTGAATTCCAGGGCCAGCGCCAACTGCTGGCGCGCCCGCTCCATATCGCCAAGGCCCACATAAGCGCGGGCAAGCCAATAATGCATTTCGTGGTCAAAGGGGGCGCGACCAATTTCCTTGGCGAAAAGATCCCTCGCAACCTGGTAGTTCCCGTCGCGCAGGGCCTGGAGGCCCGGTTCGACGTGACGGAACGGGGGATTGGGTTCCAGCGCTTCCAGCTTGAGGGTCAGTTTTTTCGCATCGGCGACACGTCCGAGGTCGTTGAGAACCCCGCTCAGGTTGGACAGGGCGTGGGTGTTGTCTGGGTCTCGTTCGAGGACGTACGCGAGAACCTTCTCTGCCTCGAGCGGATTGCCGTGACGTCGGTAAATGACACCGAGCGTGTTGTAGGCACTCAGAAAGTTTGTGTCGTGGCGGACGGCGGCGCGCGCCCACCAGTAGGCGTCGTCGACCTTGCCCTGCGCGAAGGCTTCAGCGGCCCGGTTGTTCATGTACATCGCGACAATCGTTTGCTCCTCGATCGCGCGCACACGCAGGCCCCGCATGTCCTTCGGGGGGAGAAAATCGATCGTCATGAGGTCGGGTGTGCTGCGCCTCGAGGCGACAGCAGGCTCCTTGACGTCGAGGGTCAGATTGACGTGCCCGATGAAAAAATAGATGTCGTCGGTGCGGCTCACGGTCTCGTCGACGTACACGCGCTGGAATTGGACGGGCAGACCCAGTGCCTTGGCGAAAGCAGCGGTCATGATGACGAGGGACAGGCAATTGCCCGAGCGCGCGGCGAACGCCTGCGCCGCGGTCCGGGTCATCGCCGAGTCGTATTCGAGCGTCAGCGGGCCCTTGCCGTAAATCGCTTCGATGAGAGCTTCGCGGCTGTCCTTGCGACGCAGTTGCCCGGCGAACTCGCCATTGAGCAACTGCTGCATCTCCGCGCTCAGTGCGAAGACATCGTCGGCGCTGATGCGCTCGGTCGAAGCAAGGAAAAGCTGATCATTGAACAAAGCCTCGGTCCGTGACGTCATCGGTCCGGACGCGCAGGCGGCAAACATCAAAGAAGAAAGTGCGACTGCCCAATTCCTCATTTGAGGTCGGCTCGACGGCCCGGCTATTACAAAGGCGACTGCGCCTTCAACTCGGCGAGACCCTTGACGTAGCTCCGTGCCCAGATATCGAAAAGATTCTCGAAATCGAAGCGGTTCGAATCGGGCGACGTGAGCCTGAGGCTTGAACGGAAGTTGCCTCGATTGCCGGCCGTGCCGCGGTCGACGACACGTTCCAGCAATGTGCCAGTCTTCGAATCGCGCATTTCGAGCACGAGCGTCGCTTCCCCCGCGTCGAGTGTATAGACGTGGGATAGAGGCGCCGTCGTTACCGCTTTCGGCGCATTGACGTACAGGTCGATCACTCGGGGCGACAGGCTGAGGACGTCCGCGCCCGGCGCTGCGACGATCTCGTACCCCGCTTTCTTGAGCGCATTGGTGAGGATGTCGCCAAAACTCTGGCGCGCCTCTTGGGTGATCCGCTCGGTGTCCTCGACGCTGACCCTGCGCAGGATCGCGATCCGCTGCGAGTTGATGTCCTTGCATCCAGCTTTCAGCCAACGCAACCTGCGTCGGATCCAGCATGACCTTCGTGTAGCCGCGAAAATCGGCGCCGGGCAGCACGTAGACGTTGTCGAAGCGCGTCGACTTGACCTTGATCAGGCCATCCCGGGCGGCGGAAGCATCGGTGTCGTCGGTCCGCGCGGTGGCGAAGGCGGCGCCCATGAGCAGCACGACGCCACAAGCAGCGGCGAAAGACTTGGTGAATTCTCATCCCGGCCTCCATCGAAGTTCGCAATCGAACGGGCCTGATAACCCAGGCAACCATACTACGCCTCGGCAACGTAGACATGCCAGCGACCCAGGCGCCGGCCAGCCTTCCGCGTACCGTGGCGGCAAGTCATGCAAACAGCGTGCTGTACGGTACGTCATCCACGAATCTGCAAACTTTCCAATACGGTCGTCGCAGCAGAACTGTCGCCAGACGGCAGGCTCGCCGATTCGGTGATTGCTTGGAAATCAGCAGCTTGCACGCTACATGTTCGGGTGGCTGACAAATTAGCAACAGTTTCGTCCGGCAATGGCACAGGAGTCGCATCTTTTGATTGCGATGCAAATTCGGGTTGCTATACATTCTTAGACACTAGCCGAGCGTCGAAGTCGGCTCCGGCGTGGTTCAAATTCTAGGGGGTTCCGATATGTGGTCCAAGAGGAAAGCACTGCCACTCGCTCTGGCACAACTTGTCGCCTGCGGAGCGTTCTCCGTAGTGCTGGTCGCTCCGGCTGCTGCGCAGATCGCGCCGTCCCAGACTGCGCCGGACATAAATCCCCGGCCGGCGCCGCTCATCGAGCGGATTGAGGTTACCGGCTCCAACGTTCGCCGCTCCGATGCGGAAACGCCGAGTCCGGTGCAGGTGATCACCGCGGAGGAGATGGTCAGGTCGGGCTTCACGACGGTCACCGAGGTGTTGAACAATATTACGGCCAATGGCCAGGGCACATTGGGTCAAGGTTTTGCCGGGGCATTCGCGGCCGGTGCGACCGGCGTCGCCCTGCGCGGCTTGACGGTCGGGGCGACGCTGGTGCTCATCGATGGCCTGCGCATGGCGGGCTATCCGCGTGGTGGACGACGGGCAGCGGAATTTTGTCGATATTGCCAGCATTCCGTTCGCGGCGGTCGAAAGAATCGAAGTCGTGCTCGATGGCGCATCCGCCATCTACGGGTCCGACGCGATCGCCGGCGTGGTCAATATCATTCTCAAGAAATCCTACAAGGGCTTCGGTATCACCGCCAACGCGGGAACGACGCAGCACGGCGGGGGCAACACCGTGTATGCCTCGGCGGTCGGGGGTTTCCAGCTTGATGGCGGCCATTACGGATTCGTGGCGGCAGAATACCGCCATCAGGATCAGATCACACTGAGTCAGCGTTCGGGCAAATCGTGGACCAACTTCGATTGGACGGGGCAAGGAGGGCAGAACGTTTCCCCTGGCGCCAAGTCGGCCAACAACACCAACCCCTTCATCCAGACGCCGGTTCTGCAGCGCGCGGGCGGCAACATAACCTCCCTGCCGACAACATCTTCCTGGATCCGAATTGCACGTTCGCCCTGAAGAACGCCAGTCAATGCACGTACGTGGACAACTTTTCCACGATTCAACCCGAAACGCAGACCGACAACATACTGGGCAGCTATACCGATGAAACTCGGCGACAGCTGGCAACTCAATCTCGCCGGCTCCTACTTCGACAGCCAAGGAGAGACGGTGCGCAGACAATCGGCCATACCCACCGGCAGCTTCGCGGGGAATACCGCGATCGGCCCGGGCCAGATCCCGGCCATCGTGGGCGCGCTCAACCCATTTCGAGTCCCTGCAACCTATCCCGGCAATACCTTTGGCGCTCCCGCCAACATACGTGCGATATTGCCGGATCGTCAGGCGCGCCAGAATGATAGCGATGCCGCAACGACTCGCCTGGTCGCGGAACTGAGCGGCACCACCGCCGGGTGGGATGTGAATTTCGCGGCGGGATACACCAACGTCTCGCAGAAGGCCACATTCAACGGTTATATCAACGAAACCGCATTGCTGGCGGCGTTGAACGACCCGAAGAACCCGTTCATGCTCGGCGGGGGAAACAGCAAGCTGAAGTCATGTCCAAAGTGTCCCCGAGCGTCAGCAGCACGTCCACCAATCAGGTCGATTTCGCCCAACTCAAGGGTACGCGCGACCTGATGCAACTCGACGGTGGCCCGCTCGGCATTGCCGCTGGGGCCGGCTGGGTCTACACGAAACTCAATCAGATAGCTCCTCCAGAAGCCGCCAATGGCACGGTCGCGGGCCTCAATGCCGCGTACGCGGTCGGGAGCCAGACCAATGTGAACGCTTACGTGGAGTTGGTCGCCCCGTTCACGAAGACGTTCGAACTGGATTTGGCGGTACGCTACGACTACTACAACACCTTCGGTGGCGACACGGTACCCAAAGTCGGCCTCAAATGGACGCCGCTCAAGGAAGTCGGATTCCGCGGCACGTGGGGGCAGGGATTCCGGGCACCTGCGCCCGCCGAGAACGGCAACGCGGGTTCGCTGTTCGGCTTCAATGCGATCAGGGATCCCGTGCTTTGCCCAGCCAGCCTTCCTGAACGGCACGCCGAATCCCAAGTCACCACAGAATGTCGTCACGCCGAATCAATGTACGCTCAATCCGGTCTATCTGCAGATCTCCAACCAGAATCTGCAGCCGGAAAAGTCGGACAACTGGACCGTCGGCGTGATCCTGGAACCCGTTGTCGGTTGGTTGACGACCCTGGACTATTACGACATCAAGCTCAAGAACCAGATCATACCCGCCGCGTCGACCGCGACCTATAACCCGCTGAACTTCGCCGTTCGCGGGGCCCCGCAGCTGGTGACCTTCGGCGATGGCAGTTCGGGCCTGTCTTCCACCGGCTTGATCGCGTACGCGACGTCACCTTTCGTCAATGCGCAGACCACGGAAACCACGGGTATCGATTTTGCGACGGGGTACAGGTGGAGGACCAAGGATTACGGCAAGTTCCGGGCGAACCTTGCAGTGGACCCACATCTTCAGTTATGACATTACGCTCGACGGCGTGAAACACAAGCTGGCGGGCACGCACGGCCCGGCCATCATCTCCGGCGACACCGGCAATCCGAAGGATCGCGGTCAGATCACCGCGCAGTGGGAAGGCGGGCCCTGGACGGTTACCGCGATGTGGAACTACGTCGGCAAGTTCGACCTGACCGATCCTTCCAATGGCATTAACAACTGTACCGATGGGGCCAACGCAGTACGCCGCGAATCGGTTTGCAGGAGCGACGCCGCCGTCGCAGTACTGCAATGTGAAGGCATTCAACTATACCAATTTGAACGTTCAATACGCGATCAACAAAGCCTGGACGCTGACCGGGTCGGTGGTCAATCTGTTCGACCAGCAACCGCCTGTCGACCTGAATACGTATGCCGGTGGGGGGGCAACAACAATCAACCGGTCGGTGGCGCACCGTACAACCCCTCGATGCATCAAGTCGGTGCTGTCGGGCGCTTCTGGAGCCTTGGATTCCAGTATACGTTCAACTAGCCGACCCATAGCAGCGGCAAAGTCGACCGCCCGGAGGGCAATTCCGGGCGGTTTTGTTTATGGCTTCGGTCGCCCGCATACGTTCCCGTTCTTGCTTCGACAGGCTTGTATGGTTGTCGTAGCACTCTCGCGCTAGAGTGGGAGTGCCGGGATGGAGGGACATCGACAGGCATCTGCCGGATACGGACAGACACCCTGAGAGATCCCCCGCCCACCACGCCAGCGTCGATGAGGAATCTAGCGGCACCGGAGAGTGACCGCCGATTAAGTCGCAAGCTAACGCTGGTGGGGGTCCACCCCGACGGTTTAACCCTACACCGGAGAGTGACGTCGCGATGCAATCCATTCTTGATTTGGGCGCAGACGTAGACAGCCGCAGTATCGTGATCGCTGGTGCGGCGCACTCGTTTGCGGCGCAACGAATCGCCAACGAACGACACGCCATCCGTGCCTGGTTGCGCGCCGTACCGCGTGGCAGCCGGCTGGGACTGGAAGCCACCGGCAGCTATCACGAGTTGCTGGCTGACTTGGCGCACGCAGCGGGACTGCGGGTGTTCGTGCTCAATGCCCGGGACGTACGGCGCTACGCGCAAGGGGTGGGTCAGCGCGGCAAGACCGATCGCATCGACGCCGAAGTGATCGCCCGTTACGTGGCACGCGAACATGCCGAACTGCATGCCTACACGCCGCCCAGCAAGCCGCAGCGGGCACTCTCCCGGCTCATCAAGCGGCGCGCCAAGCTGGTCGTCATCAAGGGCACGCTGACGCAGAGTTTGCGCGGCTTGCCCGGCATACGGCAGGAACTCCAGCAGGTCACCGCTCGACTCGAACGACTGATCAGCCAGATCGAAGCGCTGATGCAACGCGCCTTGCAGCAACTGCCGGCAGCGCAGCAGGCCGCACAACACATCGCCACCATTCCCGGCTACGGCCGTCTCGGCAGCACCTGTCTGGGCCACACCTTCACGCGCCTCCCCTTTGCCAGCAGCGATGCCGTCGTCGCCCATACCGGGTTCGATCCGCGACCCGACGACTCGGGAAAGAGGCACGGCCGCCGGCGGCTGTCCAAACGTGGCCCCGGCGAAACCCGACGCATCCTGTTCAACTGTGCCATGTCGGCGGCCAAGACCAAACTGTGGCGCCCGTATTACCAAGCCCAGCGCGCCAAAGGTCTGAGCTCCACCGCCGCCATCGTGATTCTCGCCCGCAAGATGCTGCGCACCGCTTTCGCACTTTACAAACATAACCAGCCCTTCGACCCAACCCGTGTGCACATCATCGCTTGACAGAAACCATAGAATCTCAGCACGAACGGGTTAGCGACCAATGGTCCGTGGTCAACTCTGCTCTTTGCATCTCGGGTCCGCCCGGACGACCTGAATCGGAACGGACGCAGACTCGCGCACCGCGGCCAGATCGACGCACTTGAAATATGCCGTGGCGCACGGTAGTGCCGTGACAAAACTCGCTGAGGCCAGCATGGCGAACGTTTGGCTATCCGGCTCCATTTTCGATGGCAGGACGACCAGCACGCTGATGGTGATCGCGCTCATGATCATGGCGGCAAGACCGATGGCGAGGCGTGGGCCGGTGGGGTGGTAGAAATTCATGTTGGGTCTCCTGGTCATTTTTCTTACTGCTGCTGGTTGGATGCTGCGTGGCGGAAGACCGGATTCACCATTTCGCATGAGCCGCATATCGATTGAGCTTGTGTCGCCGCGTCGGCTGCCGGCCAATGATCTGGCGTGATGCCGAGCCGGCAATTTTTGGTCAATTCGGGTGCGTTTTTGGACGGTATTGTGTAGAATTCCGCGGCTCTGCAAGGAAAGCTTGGCCCCGCCCGGCGGTGGTAACAGCGAGGGCAGCAGCGAGCAGTCACCGGAGAATCAAACCCGCATGCAGTAATGGCTACCCCGCGACCCCTGGGACCGGCCATTGTCGGCCGCGTCGTCCGTACATGCCGGATCGTGCGCCCACGAACTGACTGCACAATCTTCTGTCTGGAGACAAAATGTTGAACATGACCCGAATGGCGGCACTGGCCGCGTTGCTGCTGGTGGCTGCCATGGTGGTGGCCCCGGAAGCGGTACAAGCGCAGCCTCAGCCCGCACCTTCGGCGGCGCCAGCGCCGCCGGCTACCGCGCCGGCGGCCGCCCCTGCCAGCGCGAAAGGTACCGAGGTCATCGACAACCCGTACGGCCTCGAGGCGCTGTGGAAGGGCGGCGACTACATCTCCAAGGCCACGCTGATCATTCTCGTACTCATGTCCATGGGCAGTTGGTACATCATCATCACCAAGCTCTACGAGCAGTACAAGATGGGGGACCAGGCGCGCGCCGCGGAAAAATCGTTCTGGATCGCGCCGTCTGTCCGCCAGGGAGCCGAGCAGCTGAAGAAGAGCAGCCCCTACCGGTTCATTGCCGAGTCCGGCCTCGAAGCGACCAACAAGCACACCGGATTGCTTGGCAGCGTCGATCTCAACGACTGGATCGCGATGTCGATCCAGCGCGCGATCGAAAACGTGCAAAGCCGCACCCAGGATGGCCTCGCGTTTCTTGCCACGGTAGGCTCGACGGCCCCGTTCGTTGGCCTGTTCGGCACGGTGTGGGGCATCTACCACGCGCTGACTGCCATCGGGATTGCCGGTCAGGCCTCGATCGACAAGGTTGCCGGTCCGGTGGGCGAAGCGCTGATCATGACGGCGATCGGTCTTGCGGTCGCGGTCCCGGCGGTGCTTGGCTACAACTGGCTGGTTCGTCGCAACAAGGCGGCGATGGAACGCGTCCGCGGCTTCGGGGCCGACCTGCACGCGGTGCTGCTCAGCGCGCCGAAGACCGCGGCGAAGGCCTAGATCATGGCGATGAACGTCGGCCCGGCCGACGGTGGCGAAGACGAGGCGATTTCCTCGATCAACACCACGCCACTCGTCGACGTGATGCTGGTGCTGCTGATCATTTTCCTGATCACGATCCCGGTGATCACCACGGCGATCCCGGTCCAGTTGCCGAAGGAACGCAACGAAGTCCGCGAAACCAAACCGGAAAACATCACCCTTTCGGTCGATGCTGCCGGCCGCATCTACTGGAATGACCTGCGCATTCCCACCACCGCGGTGCTGATCGACCGGCTGAAAAAGATCTCTGTCCTCACGCCGCAGCCCGAGGTCCAGATTCGCGGTGACGGCGGCGCGAACTACGAGTCGGTAGGCCGTATCATTTACGCCGTACAGCGCGCCGGCATTGCCAAGGTCGGCTTCATCACCGAGCCGCCGCCGCGTGGAGGCTGACATGCCCTCGACCGGCCATTCCCTGAGGTATGTGTCATGGCAATGAACGTGGGTTCGGGCAGCGGCTCGGGCGATCCGGAAGTCATGATGGACATCAACACCACGCCGCTCATCGACGTGATGCTGGTGCTCCTGGTCATGATCATCATCACGATTCCGATCCAGTTGCATTCGGTCAATCTGAACATGCCGACCGGCAATCCGCCGCCGCCGCTCGAGATGCCCGAAATCGTCAAGCTCGACATCGATGGTACGGGCGCGGTCTACTGGAACGCGGAGGTCATGCCGGATCGCGCGACGCTCGAAGCCAAGATGACCGAGGCCGCCGCAAAAGCGCGCCAACCCGAAGTGCACCTGCGCCCCGACAAGGCGGCGAAGTACGCGATCGTCGCAGGCGTGATGGCATCGGCACAGCGCATCGGGCTGACCAAGATCGGCATCGTCGGCAGCGAGCAGTTCATCGAGTAGCGGCGGGAGTCGAATCGACATGGATTTCGCCCGGCAACAGAGAAACCCGACGCGTCACTTGCTGGGAATAACGTTTGTCATTCTGCTGCATGTCTTCGTCATCTACATCCTGGTCACAGGCCTGGCGCGCAGGGCAGTCGACGTGATCAAGAAGCCGCTCAGCGCCACGATCATCGAGGAGGTCAAGCTGCCGCCGCCGCCACCTCCGCCGCCGCCGCCGCCGAAAAAGATCATCGAACCGCCGAAGGCGCAGGCACCGGTGCAGCCCTATGTGCCGCCGCCCGATATTCCGGCACCGGCTCCATCGGCACCGGTCATCACGGCGCCCACCACGACGGTGCCGGCCGAGCCGCATGTGATTGCGCCGCCGGTCGTGGCGCCGCCCGCGCCGCGCCTGCGCCGGCGCCCAAGCCGGCGATCCGCAAGGGGCATCACCCCGATCTCGAAAGTCGATCCCGTCTACCCGCGCGAAGCGATCCGCGCGCGCGTGGCCAAGGGGAAAGTCGTGGCGCGACTATTCGTCGACGAAAAGGGTAACGTGACCGAAGTAAGGATCGTCGAGGCGGATCCACCCGACGTCTTCAACAAGGAGACCGTACGGGCTCTGTCGCAATGGAAGTTTCAACCCGAGGGTGAAAAATTCGTGGGCGAAGTCGAGCTGACATTCACCCTCAAGGACGAATAGCGCGCACTATAGCCGCAAGGAACAATGGAGGAGGATCCAGGCCGCGCGCAAGCGCGGCCTCTTTTTTTGCTGAGCGCGCGAATGAATTTCGCGCCACAGAGGCCGGCTAGTCGGTGCGAGCCGGCGTAAATCAGCACCGCCCAGGTCGACGCGCTGAATACCGCGAGCAATCCAACGACATCGGCGATGCCGATGCGGTGCCCGACGAGCATGGTGACGACACCGCGAAAGGCGTCGTCGAACAGTCCGGGAATCACCAATACTGCTACGGCCGCCGCGCAAAGCCACAGTAACGCGATCATCGGACGACGCCATGCGGGCAGCGTTGCCGGTTCCGGCAACCGAGCCATGACTCGGCTGGTGAAACCGTCATCGGCAACGTAGGTCGAACGGTGTTCGACGCCCTCGGCGCGCAGCGTCTGCTCGAGCCAGTCGTCGGCAGTTTCAATGACTTTGTTCTGCATAGTCACGCTCAATGGTCTGGCGCCCAAGCGCCAAGCCGGGTCCTGAGTTTCTCCTTGGCACGGAGGATGTGCGTCTTGACGGTTCCGACGGGACATCCCAGAACCGCTGCCGCTTCTTCGTGCGTCAGGTCGTTATGGTAACACTGCACGATCGCGGCTCTTTCCGCCTCCGACAGTACGTTCATGGCGCGCTCCAGGTCGATCGACAGGGTCGCGCCGCGCGCAACGCCCTCGGCCTCGGTCGCCTCGGCCGGTGCCGATGATTCGGCGTCCTCGAGCAACGGTAGTTCCTTCATCTTCCGGGCGTCGGCAAGAAATGCGTTGTAGGCGATCCGATAGAGCCACGTCGAGAATCTGGCTTCCTGGCGAAATGATTTCAGGTTCCGATAGGCGAGCAGGAAGGTTTCCTGTGCCAGATCGTCCGCCAATGCGCTGTTGCCGCGTGTGAGCTTGCGCAACGTCGCCCTCACGGCGGATTGATGCCGCCGCACCAGCTCGCTGAACGCATGGCGATCGTCGCTGACGACGACGCGGGCAATCAGCGCAGCGTCGCTGACCGTTGTCGACGACATCGAAGTGGCAAGTTGTCGGTTGCATCCCGTTGGGTCAGCCTGCTCCTCCGGGCGGACTGCGTTCGGCCAAGTGGCGATCCTCGAACCACCAAAGAATGACGTAGCCCAGTCCGACGAAAAGCAGCACCAGCCCCACCCAATTGGCAGAGGCACTGTGAATCACCGAGTACAGCGTCAACGACAGCCCGACCGCGGCAAGCAGGACGCCCCTGCGCAGATCTGACCATACGACCCGGCGCCGGGTCGCCATTGCCGCCTGATGCGTGGTTGGGGCCGCTGCCGCGGCTGCGACGCCGGCGGTGACAGATTCCGGCATGACCCCTGACGTCACTGCATCGACCGCTTGCGCGGCAGGCAGCACACCCTTTTCCGCGAGCATGAGCAAGGCTTCGTTCTGCATGCGCGTCTTGCGCAGCTTGTACCAGACGATGCCGACGAGCAGGATGATGGGCGTCAGGAAAATCGAGCCGGCCACGAGCAATATGGCTCCAATCATCCATGGCGCCGTGGTGGCAACGTCCTTGAACGACTCGAAGTCGCGGTCGGAGTCGAGACGAATGACCGCGCGACTGCGCTTGCTGCGTTTGCTGCCGCTTTCTGTGTCGTCGCTGTTGGTGGAGGTGGCGGAGCTGGTGTCGGCCTGCGCCATCAGTGGCAACGGCGTGAGATTGATCCGCGTTTCGTTGCCCGGCGCGGGCAGGGTGGTCGCCGCGTGTGCCGGCAACGCAGCCAGCAACAACGCGGTCGCCAGTGCGACGAAGCCGGCGCACACGGCGGCTGGCAGCCAGGTGCGAGCGGCGGTGGTTCCGTGCATGGAGATCTCCCTTAGTATTGACATGCAGCTTGGATGGCGCGAGAGGCGCTGCCAGATTCACTTTCGGCATGATTTCCGCACCGCGGATCGCGCGGGATACCTTGACCCCCATGCTATGATCGCATAGCGCGTCGGCGGCGTCCGGCTTGCTCCATGCCCATGAAAAGACTGCAACTTCTCGCCCTGATGCTCGCCAGCCTGCTGCTGGCATTGCCGGCTCTTGCGGCCGACGATACGGTCACGCTGAACTTCGTCAACGCCGACATCGACGCGGTGGTCCGCGCGGTTTCCGAGATGACCGGGCGCAATTTCGTCGTCGATCCCAGGGTCAAGGGCATCGTGAATATCGTCTCGGCGCGCCCGGTGCCGCGATCGGCCGTATATCCCACCTTGCTCTCGGCGCTGCGGCTGCAGGGCTTTGCGGCGATCGAAGGCGACGGCGTCACCAAGATCGTTCCCGAAGCCGATGCCAAGCAACAGGGCTCCCCGGTCGTTGCGGGCGGCAGCGCGGGCAGCGGCGATCGGTTGGTGACCTCGGTCTATGCGCTCAAGTATGAATCGGCCTCGCAGCTCGTCAACATATTGCGGCCGCTGATCACGCCGAACAATGCGATTGCAGCGCTCCCCAGCGCCAACGCACTCGTGATCACCGACTACGCGGAAAATCTCAAGCGCATCGACAAGATCATCGCATCGCTCGACGCACCCCCGGCGAGCGAGCCGATGGTTGTAACGCTGCGCTATGCGTCGGCGCTCGACGTGGTGCAGATCCTGAATCGGCTGCTCGCCGAGTCGGGGCAGACGGCTGGCGTGGCGCCCGATCCGCAGCAACGCGTCACGCTGGTTGCCGACCCGCGCTCGAACAGCGTGCTGGTGCGCGCCGAGAGCGCCGCACGGCTTGGGCGCGTGCGCTCGCTGATCGAGCAGCTCGATACGCCGGGTCGCGCTGGCGGAAACATATTCATCATCTACCTGAAGAACGCGGAGGCCATCCGCGTTGCCTATACGCTGCGCTCGCTGCTCACGGGTGGCAACGACGGGGGCGGCAATGCGTCGAGCTCGTCACCGCTGTCGAGTGGCTCGGGCATGAGCGCGACCGGCGTCAGCAATACGGGCCCGGCGCCGATCCTCGCGCCAACGTCGTCCGGCAGTTCCGGAGGAAGCACCTCGTTCACCGCGGGCAACGTCACCATCCAGGCGGACGCGGCGAACAACGCGCTGGTCGTCATGGCGCCGGAACCGATGTACAACAATATCCGCGCGATCGTCGAAAAACTGGACACGCGCCGGGCGCAGGTGTTCGTGGAGGCGCTGATCGTGGAGGTCAGCGCCGAGCGCTCGGCGGAGTTCGGCATCCAGTGGCAATATCTTCAGGGTCCGAACAGCACGAATTCCTACGTGGGCGGTGGCACGAATTTCGGCGCGCGCGGGTCGGGCAACAATATCGTCGACACGTCGCTCAATCTCGGCAGCGCTGGCAACGGTCTCAATCTCGGCATCATTCGCGGCTCGATCACGATTCCCGGGTTGGGCACGATCACCAATCTCGCGCTGCTTGTCCGGGCGCTCCAGGGCGACAGCACGGCCAACATCCTGGCCACGCCCAACCTTCTGACGCTCGACAACGAGGAGGCCAAGATCGTCGTCGGACAGAATGTGCCGTTCATCACCGGCCAATATGCGCAAACCGGTTCAACCACGACTGTCACGCCATTCCAGACCATCGAACGCAGGGATGTCGGCCTGACCCTCAGAGTGCGTCCGCAGATTACCGAGGGCGGTACGGTACGGCTCCAGATCTACGAAGAAGTTTCGCGTGTCGATGATCTGACCAACCCCGCCGGCATCATCACCAACAAACGCTCGCTCGAGTCGACGGTGCTCATCGAGGATGGCCAGATCATCGTCCTCGGCGGATTGATCCAGGACAGTCAGACCGATGGCACGCAGAAGCTGCCCTTCCTCGGCGATATACCGATCGCCGGGGCCCTGTTCCGTTACGACACACGGAAACGCCTCAAGACGAACCTGATGGTTTTCCTCCGGCCGACCATCGTTCGCAACGCTGGTCTCAGCGGGGCGATCACCAGCGATCGCTATGACTACATCATCGGCGAGCAGAAGGCCATCAAGCCGGATCCGAACGTATGGCCACCCGTGCTGCCCAATTTCGACTATCCGCAGATGGGTTCGCCGCTGACCTCCACAACACCGCTCACACCGCCGCCCTCGTCGGTGCCATTGCCGTGGTTCCTGCCATTGACGCCTGCGTCGCTGCATCCCGTTACGCCCAAGCAGTCGGAAATTCCGCAATCGGCCCCGCCGCCAGCCACGCCACCGCCGACGGATCCGGCGCCGCCAAAGTAGCTGCCCCCGTGTCTGCAGGCCCTTCGACACCCACGCCTGACGCCGCATTGGCCACGGCCTCGCCGGCGCGGCGCGTGCCCTATGCGTTCGCGCGCACCCACGGCGTCTTGCCACTGCGCGATGAAGGCGACGCGGTGCTCGTGCTCGCCCGAACCGACGCATCGGTGGAGGGCATCGCCGAACTCAAGCGGGTACTGCAGCGACCGCTGAAGACACGCACCGTCAACGCCGAGCGTTTCGCCGCAGAGCTCGCGCAGGCCTACAACCAGGCGTCCGCGCCGGTTGCGCAGATCAGCGAGGACATGTCGCGGGACAGCGATCTGGCGCGATTGCTGCAGGACATTCCGAAGGCCGAGGACCTGCTGGGAAGCACGTCCGATGCGCCCGTCATTCGCATGATCAACGCACTGTTGCTGCAGGCGTTGCGCGAACGTGCTTCGGACATCCACTTCGAACCCTACGAAGCGCGCTCAGTGGTGCGCTTTCGCATCGACGGCGTGCTGCGCGACGTGATCGAGCCGCCCCGCGCGCTGCACGCCGCGCTGGTGTCGCGGCTCAAGGTCATGGCCAGCATGGACATTGCGGAAAAGCGTCTGCCGCAGGACGGCCGCATGGCGCTGAAACTCGGCGACAAGAGCGTCGACGTGCGCGTGTCGACGCTGCCCACCGGCCCCGGGGAGCGCGTGGTGCTGCGGTTGCTCGACAAGGACACGGCGTGGCTCGACTTGACTGCGCTCGGGATGAGTGCCGACACGCTCGCCGCGATCGACCGGCTGATCCGCGAGCCGCACGGCATCGTGCTGGTGACGGGACCGACGGGCTCGGGCAAGACCACCACGCTATACGCGGCGATGTCGCGCCTGCCGCGCGGGGCGGTCAACGTCATGACGGTGGAAGATCCGATCGAGTTCGCGCTCGACGGTGTCGGCCAGACCCAGGTGAATCCGCGCATCGAGCTGACGTTTGCGCGCGCGCTGCGTTCGATCCTGCGCCAGGACCCCGACATCATCATGATCGGCGAGATCCGCGACCTGGAGACCGCGCAGATCGCGGTGCAGGCGAGCCTCACCGGGCATCTGGTACTGGCGACGCTGCATACCAACGATGCGGTCAGCGCGGTGACACGGCTGTCCGACATGGGCGTCGAGCCCTATCTGCTCGCGTCGAGTGTGCTGGGCGTCCTTGCCCAACGCCTGGTGCGCTGCCTTTGCCCGGCGTGCCGGCGCGCGGCACCGCCGACCGCGGGTGAAAGCGCACTGGCAGCACAGATGGGCTTGCCGCCACCAATGCACTTGTATCAACCCGTCGGGTGCGCCGAGTGCGGCAACACGGGATATCGCGGACGCACCGGCGTCTATGAGTTGGTACTCGTCGACGAAGCGCTGCGGCGGCTCATTCACGATCGCGCGGGCGAGCCCGCACTCCGCGATGTATATGCGCGCGGTGGCGGACGTTCGCTCGCCGTGGATGGCGCGCGCTGGCTGGCCGACGGGACGACGTCGCTGGCCGAACTCGTGCGCGTCAGCGGCACGGTGTGACTCTAGATTGGCAAAGTTCAGCCCTCACCCCTGCCCCTCTCCCACAGGGAGAGGGGTTCGTCCTTGCGCCTCTCCCTATGGGAGAGGCCGACGCGCGAGAGCGCGTCGGGTGAGGGAGGAGTCTGCAACGCATTTTGGGTATGCTCAATAAGTAGCGCCCGAGCGATGGCCGCATTTCGCTACGAAGCCGTCGATGCGGCGGGCAAGCCGCGACGCGGCATCCTCGATGCGACGAACGCACGCGCGGTGCGCGATCAACTGCGTGGCGACGGTCTGTTTCCCACGGCGATCGAACCTGCGGTCGCCATCGCCAGCCGCCGGGCGGAGGCAACACGACTCGGTTCCGCGGCACTGTCGCTCACCACCCGGCAACTCGCGACGCTGGTCGCATCGGGAATACCCCTCGATCAGGCGCTCGCCGCGGTCGCGGAACAATCCGACCTTCCAGTCGCGGCGCGCATGCTCGACGCGATCCGCGAGCAGGTCGGCGCGGGAGAGCCTCTGGCGGCGGCGCTGTCGCGTTTCCCGCGCACCTTTTCCGAGCTCTATCGTGGCCTCGTCGCCGTCGGGAGCGAGACCGGCCAGCTCGGCGAAGTGCTGGCGCGCCTCGCGGACTACCTCGAAGCGCGCCAGGCGCTGCGTGCGAAATTCACCACGGCGCTCATCTATCCCGCATTGATCACGGTGATCGCGATGGCCGTGATTGCGACGCTGCTGCTTTACGTCGTGCCGCAGATCGTCGCGGTCTATCAGCAAAGCCGCCAGACACTGCCGTTTCTTACGCGCGCATTGATCGCGACCAGCGATTTTCTGCGCGCAACCGGATGGTATTGGGTCGGCGGGCTGTTGTTGCTGACGATCGTTGCGGCGCTGCTGTTGCGCCAGGAAGCGTGGCGCGAACGCTGGCAGGGATTCTTGCTGCGTGTGCCGATCATTGGCCGGGTGCTCTCCGGACTCGACACGGCACGCTTCGCGAGCACGCTGGCGATCCTGACCGGCAGCGGCGCGCCGCTGCTGCGCGCTCTGGAAACTGCCGCGGACGTCATCTGGGCGCGGCCGATCCGGCGCGCGGCGCACGCCGCTGCCGCTCACGTGCGCGAGGGCGTGACGCTGTCGCGTTCGCTCGCGAGCGAACGCGTGTTTCCGCCGCTGCTCGTGCACCTGGTTGCCAACGGCGAGCAAAGCGGACAACTGCCCGCAATGCTCGCGCGTGCCGCGCGCGAGCAGGAAGACGATGTCGAGCGGCGTCTGACCTGGCTCGCTGCGCTGGTGCAACCGCTGCTGATCGTCGTGATGGGCGCGATCGTGCTGATTCTGGTACTCGCGGTGATGCTGCCCATCGTGTCCATGAATCAGCTCATCCGATGAAGCCATATCATTCATGCTGAAGACCGGGCGCGCAGTGCTGGGGAGATTGCGCAACTGGCAGGCACGGCTTCCGCACCGCATGGATCGCGGGGCATCCCTGGTCGATGCCAGCGTGTGGAGCTCGCCATCGCACTCGGTTCGCCCGCCCGCAGTCGTGGAGACGCGGGTACAGGATGGCCTCGATCCGGAGCTTGTCCCGATTCTTGGCGAGTTTGCATGGCATTCGATCACGGTCGACCCGCGACTCGCGGCCGTCAGCGAGGAACAGTCGATCAGGGCATGGGCTCGACGCGCGCCCATTCCGAGTATCGATCTGCAGCGGCGAAGTAGAGCTGGCCGGGTTCGACGCCTACGCCGCGGAATCGGTGTTGCTGTCGCCGATCGTGCAATGCCCGTCCGGCACGACGCAACTTCAGCTGACGTTTCGCACGCGTTGGCTTGACGCCGATACCACCGCAGGCGACGCGGCCAGGGTGTTTACGATTTCACTCGCAACGGCGTTCGCATTGTGAAGCTGCGTTCGCGACTTTGACGTCAGCACGCAGGTGCACTGCCTGGTGGCTGTGCACCTTCTCCGCTTTTACGGAGCTGCTCGGCCAGCGCCCAGGCGACGTGCTCGCGCACCAGAGGTGACGGATCGTCGCGCCGCGTTGCCAGCGCGGCGACCAATGCGGCGTCGTAACGGGCGTTGCCCAGACCGACGGCAAGATTGCGCAACCATCGTTCGTAGCCGATGCGACGGATGGCGCTGCCACGCAGGCGCTCGTCGAATTCGGATGCGGACCAGGCGAATAACGTGACAAGGTCGGTGTCGTCGAGACCGTTGCGCACGGCGAAATCGGGTTCGGGGCTGGCCTGCGCATACTTGTTCCACGGGCAAACCAGCTGGCAATCGTCGCACCCATACACGCGATTGCCGATCATCGGCCGCAAGCGTTCCGGAATGCTGCCCTTGAGCTCGATGGTCAGATACGAGATGCAGCGGCGCGCGTCGAGTTCGTACGGCGCAACGATGGCTCCCGTCGGGCATACGTCGAGACACGCACGGCAGCTGCCGCAATGTGCCGTTGCAGCGGGCGTGACGGGCAGCGGCAGATCGGTATAGATCTCGCCGAGGAAAAAAAAAGAACCCGCCTCCCGCGTCAGCAACAGCGTGTGCTTGCCGCGCCAACCAAGGCCTGCCTTGGCTGCCAGTGCGACCTCGAGTACCGGTGCGCTGTCCGTGAACACGCGATAGCGAAACTCGCCTACCGCGGCAGTGATACGCTCGGCAAGCCGCTGCAGACGATCGCGCAGGACCTTGTGATAGTCGCGGCCGAGTGCGTATCTCGAGATGTATGCCTTGTGCGTCTCGGCCAGCACCGCGTCGCCGTCTCGCGCGTCGGAAGGTAGATAGTCGAGGCGGGCGGTGATCACCCGCAGCGTTCCGGGCACCAGCTCCGCGGGACGCGCACGGCGCACGCCATGCCGTGCCATATAATCCATTTCGCCGTGTCGACCCGCGTCGAGCCAGGCCACCAGCCGTGCCTCCTCGACGGACAGTTCGGTGTCCGCGATCCCGATTTCCGCGAAGCCAAGCTCGCGTCCCCAGGTGCGGATGTCGGCGGACAACGCAGCGAAGTCTGAAACAGTATTCGGTGTCGCCGACAAGGTTGCTCCCCAATGACGACGATTATAGAAGAGCGCTCCGCCTATCTGCCCGATGCCGCGTCGACGGTCGCGGCGGGCGAACGCCTTGCGCCGGGACTGCGAGGGGGAATGGTCGTTACGTTGTCGGGCGAACTAGGTGCCGGCAAGACAACGCTGGTGCGCGGAATGTTGCGGGGCCTGGGCTGGACCGGATTCGTGAAGAGTCCGACCTATGCCTTGGTTGAACATTATGCGTTTTCGAGCTTATACTTCTATCACTTTGATTTTTATCGCTTCGGCGATTCTGCTGAATGGGACAGTTCGGGTTTTTCGGAGTACTTCCACGCTGGGGCGATCTGTGTGATCGAATGGCCGGAACGCGTGGCGGCATGGTTGCCTTTGGTCGACCTCGCGCTCACGCTCGAATCGAGCCGTCAAGGGCGTGCGCTGCGGCTCGCGGCGGGGACTTCGGCAGGTAGCGCATGTCTCGGCGCCTTCGGCCCGGTGTCGCCTTAGCTCGCGTTTCCCTTTCGCGCCGACGGGCCTGTCAGTGGTTGCTGTTGCCCGCGGTGCATTGGTTCGTGCCGTCGCCGGTCCTGGCCGCGACGGTCGCGTCGGCACGGGTGTGGCCGGCCCAGGAGTACACGAGGCTCATCCTGGAATCGGCGGCACCGATTCCACACCAGATGCTTGCAATCAAGAATCCGTCGCGCCTGGTGCTCGATCTGGAAGACGTCGAACTGACCAGCGAGATCGAGCAACTGCCGCGGCTCGTGCATCCGAGCGATCCATACATCCAGTCGATACGCGTTGGACGTTTCAAGCCCGGCGTGCTGCGCCTCGTACTCGACTTGAAGACCGACGTAAACCCACAGTTGTTCGCACTGCAGCCGGCGGGCACCTACGGCCATCGCGTTGTGCTCGATCTGTATTCGCTTACGCCGCCTGATCCGCTGATGGCCTTGCTCGAAAACGAGCGTGGCGGTCGCGATGCGGTCGACAAGGCGGCGGCAACCGAAAGTGCCCGCGGCAAGCCCGCGACGACGCGGCGCCCGGTGATCGTCGCCATCGATCCCGGCCACGGTGGCGAGGATCCAGGTGCCATCGGCCGTCGCGGGACGATGGAAAAGAACGTGACGCTGGCGATCGCACGCAGGCTCAAGACTCTTATCGATGCCGAGCCGGGGATGCGCGCCATGCTCACTCGCGATGACGACTACTACGTCGCGCTGAATGCGCGCGTGCAGAAGGCGAGGCGCGTCCAGGCCGACCTTTTCATTTCATTGCACGCCGACGCGTTCACGACGCCGACGGCGCGAGGCGCGTCGGTATTCGTCCTGTCCGACCGCGGTGCAACGAGCGCCGCCGCGCGCTGGCTCGCGCAACGCGAAAACGAAGCCGACCTGATCGGAGGCGTCAATCTCGACAGTCGGGAGCCGATGCTCGCGAAGACCATGCTCGACTTGTCGCAAACGGCGCAGATCAATGACAGCCTGCGCGTCGGCCGTACCGTGCTCGACGGCATCGGTGCGATCAACCCGCTGCACCGGGGCATCGTCGAACAGGCAGGATTCGCAGTGCTGAAGGCGCCCGACATTCCATCCATACTGGTCGAAACGGCGTTCATCTCCAATCCCGAAGAGGAACAGAAGCTCAAGAGCGACATTCACCAGCAGCGATTCGCAGAATCGATCCTGGGCGGCGTCAAGCGCTATTTCGCGCAGAATCCCCCGCTCGCTCGCGCGAAGCTTGGCTGAATCGTCCCGGCCTATGGTCCGGTTCTTCATCATGTTTCTGGTCATCCAGGCGGGTCTCTTCGGTCTGGAATTGACCCCATGGGGACAGCGCTGGTTCGTCGTGCCGTGGACGAATGCGCTCGCTGCGATCTGCGCTGGCATCGTGAAGGTCTTCGATGCGCATGTGATCGCGCAAGGCAGTGTCCTGCGCAGCGTCGACAACGGCTTCGCCGTGTCGATCGAAGCCGGCTGCAATGGGGTCGAAGCGACGATCGTGCTCATCGCGGCGATCCTCGCGTTTCCCGCTTCCTGGAAGCACAAGCTGATCGGACTGTTCGTCGGCATCGTCGCGGTGCAGGGTCTCAACATCGTGCGCGTGATCAGTCTGTTCTATCTGGGGCAATGGAATTTCGACGCGTTCGAGTGGGCACATCTGTATGTCTGGCAGGCACTGATCATGCTCGACGTCATGGTCGTATGGCTGTTGTGGGTGCGCATGTTGCCGAGGGCCGCGATCGCGGCCGCCTGAGTGATGTCCCCGCCCACCGCGCCCGTCCGGGCACTTGCCCCATTCATCCTATTGGTCGTCGCATGGCTGGTGCCGATGTTCCTGTTGTGGTGGCTCGCCACGCCGATTCTTGTTTGGCCGGTGACCATTCTCTCGCAGCTCGTCACGCGGGTTGGATTCGGCGATCTGGTGCAAAGCGTCGAGCAGCACAGCGAAATGATCAACTTCGTCACCACACTCAAGCCCGCAGGGGCGGCGATTGCCGCAGGCGCGAAGGCCGTTCTCGAGGTCGAGAGCAACGTCCGGCTGTTTTCATTCGGCCTGCCGTTGTTCGCGGCGATGACGCTCGCAGCGCGGAGGGAGCATCCGCTGCGCAATCTGGCGATCGGCTATGCAGTGCTGGTCCCGTTGCAAACTTTTTGCGTCATCGCCGATTTCCTCAGGAATCTGACGGGTGAGCCGGGGGTCGCAGCACAGCTGGGCATTGGCCCGTGGCAACGGGAACTGATCGCCTTCAGCTATCAGTTTGCGACGTTGATCCTGCCCACGGTCGCGCCGGCAATCGTCTGGGTGCTGATGCATCGGCGGTTCCTCGAGCGCTTCGCCGGGACCGCGCCACCGAAGGATTATTGACGGGCCGTATTGCCCGTATTTCCGGCTTTGCGCTCGACTTCACGCTGGCGCAGCACGCGCCGCTGCACCTTGCCGGTCGTCGTCATGGGCAAGGCGTCGATGAATTCGATTTCCTTCGGGTACTCGTAGGGTGCGAGGAACTTGCGCACGTGGTTCTGAATCTCGTCCTCCAGTTCCGGCGACGCGGCGACGCCCGGCGCGAGCACGATGAATGCCTTGACGACGTTGCCGCGCATCTCGTCCGGACTCGGCACAACGGCGGCGTTGGCGACGGCAGGGTGCTTGATCAGACAGTTTTCTATCTCCGACGGTCCGATGCGGTATCCGGCTGCCTTGAACATGTCGTCGGCCCGTCCCTGATACCAAAGGTAGCCATCCGCGTCGCGCGTGGCCAGATCGCCCGTACGACACCAATCGCCGGAAAATTTCCGGGCGGTGCCTTCGGGATTCTTGAAGTATTCGAGAAAGAACACCGGATCCGGCGTGCCGTCCGTGCCGACGCGGTGCATGGCCACTTCACCGAGTTCGCCCGTGCGTACTTCGGCACCCGCATCATCGATGATCGCAATCCGGTGGCCGGGGTAGGGCCGGCCCATCGATCCCGGCTTGGCCGGCCAGAGCGTATGTGAATTGCCGACGATATAGTTCATTTCGGTCTGCCCGAACATCTCGTTGATCGTGACGCCAAGCGCGTCCTGCGCCCATGCGAACACGGTCGTGCCAACGGCCTCCCCGGCGCTCATGATGCTGCGCAGATGCAGCGCGTGCTTACGGCGCGGTTCCGGGATGGCCTTCATGATCATCTTCAGCGCCGTCGGGAACAGGAATGCGCTCCTCACCTGATAGGTTGCCATCAACCGCAGCGCGCGCTCTGGTTCGAAGCGTCCGCGAAAACCGACGATGGGACGACCGAAATACAATGTCGGCAGCAGTGCGTCCATGAGACCGCCCGTCCAGGCCCAGTCGGCCGGCGACCAGAAAACGTCACCTGGTTGCGGAAACTCGTCATGCGAATACACGAAACCCGGAAGGTTGCCGAGCAGGCATTGCTGCGGCATCAGCGCACCTTTGGGCGGGCCGGTGGTGCCACTCGTATAGACCAGCAGTGCGGGATCGACGGCCCGGCTTGGAACGGGTGTGAATTGCGCCGATGCCTTTTGCTGCAGCGACTCCCAATCCACGGTCCACGCTTCGCGCGCGCCAGCAACCCCGATGACGTGCCGGAGGTGCGGCAGGCGGTCGCGAATCAGGGCGAGGTTGGGCAACGATGCGGCGTCGACGAATACCACCTTCGCGTCCGAATCATTGAGGCGGTATTCGAGTGCGTCCGGACCGAACAGGAATGACAGCGGCACGGTGATCGCGCCAAGCTGATAACACGCGACGTGCGCGATCGCGGTCTCCGGCCGTTGCGGCAGGATGATCGCCACCGTGTCGCCGCGCTGGACGCCGAGTGCCGTGAGGGCATTGGACAGTCGATCGGCTTGCTGCTGCAGCGAGTGATACGTCAGCGTCGCCCGCGTGCCGTCTTCGTCCTCCCAGTAGATCGCGACGCGCGCGCGATCGTCGGCATGGCGCCGGCACACCGCTGCAGCAATATTGAAATCGGCGGGAACGTTCCACCGGTGCTGCGCGCACGCCTCGCGATAGCGATCAACCGGCATCGGTTAGTATGATTCAGTAGCCGGCGCTGACTTCCGGTGTTGCGGAGTGCTCGTGCGTCTCGATCGTGGCCCAGATCCAGTCGGGCTGCTGTTCCAGCAGACGACCGAATGCAATCGACTGCGTCGACGTCGCAACGCTCATTTGCAGGCGTTTACCGGGCTGGTATTCACCCGCAGGCACGATCAGCGTTTGGATCGGAGTGTCGCCGTTGCGCTTGCGCAGCGACAGAAACAGTCCGTAGAAACGGCGGGTGCTGACCGTGGGCACCGCACCGTCGACCGAGTAGTCGGCCTCGCCGCGCTTCGGACTGGACAACTCGACGCCAACCAGATTGTTCGCGATGATCTGCAAACCGACTTCCGCGCGATCCGCCGTCATTCGCTTCATGCGCCGGACGATGCCCAAAGTCCACAGGGGCTGTCCGCCGGTGCGGATCGCGGCCAGCGTGCCGAGTGTCACGGCATTGACGACGGTCATCGGTGCCACGAGGCGATATCCCGTCTGTGACACGTCGCGCACATCCCATGCGCCTCCCGGCGTCGCATAGGTGGCGAGTCGACGCCGGGCGACCTCCATGGCGCGCGCATTTTCGTTGCGCATGCGGCCGAAGGTGGCGATTTCCATCGTGTCGCCATAGCTGCCTGTCGCTGGGCGGGCATCGGCCGACGGGCCGGTCTCCTCGTCGCGCAGGAATCCCGAGATTTTCGCGAAGCCGACGATGGCATCGACGCTGCCGGATGCGGTCTGGCGCTCGCCGCGCCGGATGACCGGCCGGAACTCGGGATCGACTTGTGCCGCAAGCTTGGTCAGCAGGTTGAGGTGTTCATCGCGTCGCGTCGTGCGCTCCGACAATGGATCGCTGCGAACCTTCTGATCGAGCACGACGACATGCTGCATCAGCATCGCGTGCAACGGCTGGGTGTCGAGGAACAGCACCCCGCCTTCGAGAGGATGCGGGCCCCGACGTCGCAGTCCTGCGCGATCGCCAAGGTCGACGTAGAAGCTGGTCATCGTGGGCGCCTCGAGGTTGAGGCGCAGCGGGGCGCACCACTCGGCAAGTTGATCGACGACCCATTGCACATGGCGAGGAGCCAGGTTCCCCGCATTCATGAGCTGCAGGAGAAGCACGCGCAAGTATTCCTGCTCGATCGTTGTAAGCAGGCCATCGCCGACCATGCTGACGGGGACGCGTTCGATCTGTGCCGTGCACGCGGTCTGGAACAGCGTATGCAATTCCGTCCATCGCGCCGGAATCCACTGTTCATACCGGTACAGCCGGATCTTGGCGTCGTTGCCCTGATGCGTGATCTGCCGTGCAAGCAGCTCCGGCAGCAGTGCCCGCCACTTGTTGTTTTTCGCGTGGCCGGCGACCTCGCGCCCGAAGACCTGATAGCAGAGCAGGAAGCCCTGCGTCGTGTCGAACAGGGATTGCCACAGCTGATTCTCGACTCGAGTCGAGCGATTGCCATGCTCCAGATATTGCGTGGTGAGGCTTCGGCGAATGGGTTCGGATAGCGCGTCCAGGTGAAACACGGCCTCCAGCCGTGCCGGTGTGCGCGGAAAGTCTTTCTCGGTGAGGGCGGTGAGCTCGGTGAGGATCGCCGTATGCGCTCCGAGCGGATCGTTGGGTGGGAATGACGCGAGCCAGCGCTCTACGGTCTTCCTTTCCGCGAGTGGATCCTTGGCCGATCGTCCAAAACCAAACATATGGGCAAGCGTTATGACGGGTGACTACCCTTGGCACAATCGGGTGACCGGCGCGCGGGGCCGCCAAGCACAAAAACCCCAGCAAACAGTCGACGGCAGCAACCGGAAGGGTAGGCTCCCTTGTTCAGTTTGGCAACGCCGCGCTTGTTAGCCCCCACTAAATCAATCGAGCAGGTCGGTCCAGGTACGATACTTGCACTACCCTGGTTGTTGACAGCAGCTGGGAACGTTTCAGGCGGTTGGATTTGGTGGAAGCCCTTGTTCCACAAGCAGGATGGTGGAGCAAATGGCGCCCCGAGTCGAGCCGTTTGAGTGTGCCAGGTTTCGGTCTGACGCGATGCGGCGACTACTGCCGCTCCGCGCCAAGCCGGACACCACAGCTGAAATCTTTATACTTGTGACACACAGGAGTGGGAAGGAAACACTATGGGAATCCTGATCAAGGCGCCGACGCGCCGCAGTGACGCGATACCCCAGTTGGCAGTCGCTGCCACTGGCGAAGTCCGCGATGCGTTGCACATCCGTGAGGTGGTGCGCATCACCGGGTTGCGGCGCGAGCAACTATATATGTGGCAGCGTCGCTACGGCTTTCCTAGTCCCGCACGCGATGGCTTCGGTGATCGCGTATACCCACAGGACCAGGTAGCTCGCCTCAAAGTCATCAAGCAACTGCTGTCGGAAGGCTGGCGTGCGGGCGCGGTCGTACCGCTTGCCGAATCGGCTTTGCAGTCGATGCTCGGCATTGCGGTCGAAGATCCGGCGCCGTTGCCCGATGAAATCGAGACCGCCGTCCAATTGCTCGGAGAGCATCGTGTCGGCGAACTCCAGAATCATCTGTCCAAGTTGCTGGTCGGGCAGGGGCTGCGCAAGTTCCTCGAGCAGACGCTGATTCCGCTCAACGAGGCAGTGCACGAGCACGTGGTGCGCGGTGACATGCAGAACTTCCAGGAATTGCGCTTTGCGGACCTTGCACAGCGTCTGCTCCGCGATGTGACGCGGCTGGTCAGGCCGACGCGCGACGCGCGGCAGATCCTGGTGGCTACGCCGCCGAACGATCCGAACCAGCTTGGGCTCGCCATCCTCGAACTGCTGCTCTTCACCGAGGGCGTGAATTGCCTGACGCTAGGCAGCGGAGTTCCTGCACAGGAAGTCGCCGGTGCCGCTCGCTCGTACAAGGTCGCCTTGGTGGTGCTGCTGTTCGATCGCGGCATTTCCGGGAAGATCGCGGGCCAGGAGATCCGGTCGTTGCGCACTGCTTTGCCGGAAGGATTGCCGCTGGTCGTCAGTGGTCGCGCGGTCAACCTGCTCGCCAAGGCGATCGTCAACGTGCGTACCGCGGTCGACTTCAGCTCGGTGATGGCGACAATGCGCGAGCTTGGTGTTGCGGGAACGATTCCGCAGGAGTTGCAGCAGCGCGCCTGAGGTAATGACGCCGCGCTGAGCGCGGCGGTTGCCGGTGCAGGAATCCGTTCGTGGCGAGGCCGCCTGTCCTGAGCCTGCCGTAGTCAGCCATGAACGGACGTTCCACCCGTTGTCAGGCTTCGTCCAGAAATGCCTGCAATTTGCGCCGGTCGCGTTTGGTGGGCCGCCCATCCAAGGTTGGGGCACTGGCAGCCGACGCCTTCCGGCGCGCAATTTCCGCTTCCCGCGCTGCCACGCTCTCGGGTGCTTCCGTGTACAGCTGTGCTGCGTCGGCAGCGCCGCCACGCCGGTCGGAAAGGGCGACCACCAGAATGTTCCAGACCAGCCCGGTACGCCGTATTTCAACGCGCTCGCCGGGCCTCACCGGGTGTGCTGCCTTGACGCGCTCCCCGGCAACCCGCGCCTGACCCGCCTCGATGGCTTGGGCCGCGAGGCTGCGAGTCTTGTAGAAGCGCGCGGCCCAGAGCCACTTGTCGAATCGTACCCGGGACGGCACATCCCCGGGGTCAGGCCTTGCGCGCATAGTCGGCCATCCACTCCGCCGTGGCCGTGGCGTCGGCATGATCCTCGGCCTGCAGTCCGACGATCACGCGGTCGCGATCCGCAGCGCCGCGGTTCTGCGAGAGTTTGAACTTGGCGTCGATGCGCGTGATCGTCATGCGGAACGCCACGATGGCGCCGAGCATCGCATCGAGCTTCGCGCCTTCGAGTTGCAGATGCCATGGCGCGTCACGTTCTGACTCGAAGCGCGCAGTGAGTTCCTTCACCGTCGCCAGTTTATCGTCACGGTCGTCCACGACCTCGACGTTGCCGTGGACATGCACCACCGCGTAGTTCCAGGTCGGCACCATCGTCGCCGGCTCCGTGTACCACGACGGAGACACGTAGGCGTGCGGCCCCTGGAACACCGCGATCGACGGGCGATCGGCCAACAGCTGCCAATGGGGATTGGCACGCGCGACGTGCCCGATCAGCGCGCCATGAGGCGCCGGATCGGCGCGGTGGAGCAGCGGCAGATGGCTGATCTGCGGCTCGGCGCCGGACGGTGTGATCAGAGTCGCAAAAGGGTATTGAGCGACGAGACGCGCTATTGCTTCGTCGTCCTGCGTCATGAACCATTTCGGCAGATACACGCTCACGACCACCACCTCACTTCAAGGAGATCGCGAACATCGTCAGCGGCAATGCGGAATTCTTGTCGAAGGTCGCACCCGCGTTGATCCCGCACTCTGCCACCGCTTCCGCGGTCTTCAGCAGGTCGTACTGGCTGTGCATCGCACCGAGCGCGAACTCCCGGCCCGATCCGATGGCCCAGAAGCGCGTGTACTCGAACACTTCGCGCATCGAATACACGCCGAAAATGCCATTCGGGCTCGCGATCAGCGCCGTGACCTGAGTCGATTCGTAAGGATCGTCCTCTTCTTCCTTCGGGTTGAGAAAGTGCTGTTCCTTCAGAATCGGATGCAGTTTGCGAAAAGTCTCGAAGATCGCCCGTCGCGTCGAGAAGTCGAGGTCTTCATGCTTGGCGAGGAGGCTTTCGAAGACGAGCTGGTGCGCGGCGCTGCCGCACAACCCGATGTAGGTACCCTTGTAATGAACGATCTTGTCGTAGGTGCGATCGAATTCCGCCGACAGGCGGGTATCACCGAAAGTGGTCAAGGAGTCGGCTGCAATTACTGCGGCATTGTTTTTTCGGACGGCGACGAGTGTGGTCATGAACTTTCGAAACGACAGATGGTGTGCGGCACGGCCGGACGGGAAAGACGGCGCGCAACGGGCGCCGGCGAAGCCACGATTATAGCGTGCCGAGCGAACGTGGCGCCGGTAGCATGTTGATCGGCGGCAGCACGCGCGGATTCCATGCGCGATGCGCCCACTGCCAGAATTCCGCGACAGTCGCCACCGGCGCGGGCGGTGCGGGTTGGTCGAGAAACTGCCAGGCGATATTGAGTGTTGGCAATGGGTCTGCCGGCAATGGCGCTGCGCGTGTCTGCTTCGAGAGCTTCTCGCCTTTCGCGTCGATCGCGATAGGATGATGCAGATACGATGGCGTCGACAACTGCAGTTGCTGCTGCAGCCAGATTTGGCGCGGAGTCGACGCGAGCAAATCCGCGCCGCGGACGACGTGCGTGATCGCCTGATCGGCGTCGTCGACCACGACGGCGAGTTGATAGGCAAACAGCGCATCGGCGCGCTTGATCACGAAGTCGCCGACGTCGCGGGACAGGCATTGCTGCTGGTGGCCCTGCAGACGATCGACAAACGCGGTGGATCGATCGCTCACGCGCAGTCGCCACGCACGGGCATCTCGTCCAGGGGCCGTCCCGTTGCGGCAGGTTCCGGGATAGATGCGCTCTCCGCCAACACCTTCCGGTGCGTGTTCAAGATCCTTGCGCGTGCAAGCGCAGCGGAAGGCGAGGTCGCGTGCGATCAGGTCGTCGAGTGCGGCCTGGTACAGCGCGCCGCGCTCGCTTTGTCGCACGATCGCGCCATCCCATTCGAAGCCGTAGGCAGAAAGCGTCTTGAGGATGGCGTCGCTTGCGCCTTCACGACTGCGCGGCGTGTCGACGTCCTCGATGCGCACCAGCCATGACCCGTGGTTGACGCGTGCATCGCACCAACTGGCGAGCGCGGCGATCAGCGAGCCGAAATGCAACGGTCCCGTAGGGGAGGGGGCAAAGCGGCCGCGATAGACCGGGGCGATCACCTGACCGTCGTGGCGGGCGCCTGTGCGGCGCTGACGCCCACCGCGGTCGTGGGGTAGTTCCACGACCAGTTTTGCTTCCAGTTCGCCAGCACGGCGTTCGGATAATCAGGCCGCCCCAGACTGCCGTTGTAGCGCCCCAGCGCACGGTAGTAGTCGCCATTCTCCAGGTCGAGATAATGACGCAGTATCGTGCAGCCGTAACGCAGGTTGGTTCGCAGGTTGAACAGATTGTGATCGGGCGTGCCGATCTGCTTGACCCAGAACGGCATCACCTGCATGTACCCGCGCGCATCGGCACTGGACACCGCGTACTTGCGGAAATTGCTTTCGAGTTGGATCAGCCCCAGCACGAGTTGTGGATCGAGACCTGCGCGCGTTGCTTCGTACTGCACTGTAGTCAGAAAATCGCGCCGCGTCGGCCAGTCCGGTAACTTGGTCGCAAGCCGTTGCGCCATGTCCTTCAGCCAGGCATCGCCTTCAGCCGCGGTGGGAAAGTTCAACTTCGCAGCCGGGAAGTCGCTGACCGCGCGATGTAGCGACGCCTGCACGTTCGCCGACAGCGCTTCTTCGACTTGAGCGCCGGCGTTGGCGTTTCCAGGCATCATCGCCAGCATCGTGGTGGTGAATGCCGCGGTTGCGCAAACGCACTGCAGCGTGCGCATCAACGATGCTGGTGTCGACACGGTTCTCAACGCGCGAGCTGGTTGCCAATGAACGCGACGATGCCGTCGATCTTCACCGCGGTGGCCTTCGCATCGCGCCGCCCCTGATACTCGACGTTGCCGTCCTTGAGCCCGCGCTCACCCACCGTGATCCGGTGCGGAACGCCGATCAGCTCGAGATCAGCGAACATCACGCCCGGGCGCTCTCCGCGATCGTCGAGCAGGACGTCGACGCCGGCCGCCTGGAGTTCGTTGTGCAGCCGATCCGCAAGCGCCCGCACCGCTTCGCTTCGATCCAGACCGATCGGTGCGATCGCCACCGTGAAAGGCGCGAGCGGGTCGGGCCACACGATGCCGCGCTCGTCGTGATTCTGCTCGATCGCCGCCGCGACGATGCGCGTGATGCCGATGCCGTAGCAACCCATTTCCATGATCTGCGGTTGACCTGCGGTATCGAGAAAAGTTGCACCGAGTGCCTTCGAGTAGACGTCTCCAAGTGCAAAAACATGGCCGACTTCGATGCCGCGGACGATCGACAGCCTGCCTTTGCCATCCGGGGATGCGTCGCCCTCCACCACGTTGCGCAAGTCGGCGACGCGATCGGGATCGCGGCAATCGCGACCGAAATTCACTCCGCGCAGATGAAAGTCGACTTCGTTTGCACCACAGACAAAGTCGGCCATGGCGGCGACTTCGCGATCGACGACAAGCGGCATCGTCGCGGGAATGCCGACTGGCCCGAGATAACCGGGTTTGCATCCCGTCGCGGCCTCGATTTCTGCATCGTTCGCCCAGCGAAAGCCGCCCAGCCCGGGAAGTTTACCGACCTTGATTTCGTTGAGGGTGTGGTCGCCGCGAATGAGCAGCATGTGCACCTTGTCGTCGGCCCACAGCATGATGCACTTGACCGTGCGTGACAGCGGTAGCTGAAGCAACTCGGCCACCTGTTCGCAGGTGGATTTTCCTGGCGTTGCCACCTTCTGCATTGCTTCCGCGCCGGGAGGCCTTGGCGGCGGCGGCGCCGCTTCTGCCAGTTCGACGTTCGCGGCATAGTCGGACGCAGGGCAATACGCAATCGCGTCCTCGCCCGAATCCGCGAGGACCTGGAACTCGTGCGAGGCCGAACCGCCGATCTGGCCCGTGTCGGCGCGCACGGGACGGAATTTGAGACCCAGCCGCGTGAAGATGCGCACGTACGCGTCGTACATCGTCTGATACGACTTGAGCATCGCCGCCTTGTCGGCGTCGAATGAATAAGCGTCCTTCATGATGAACTCGCGCGAGCGCATGACGCCGAAACGCGGCCGGACTTCGTCGCGGAACTTGGTCTGGATGTGATACAGATTCACCGGCAGCTGCTTGTAGCTCTTGAGCTCGCGCCGCGCGATATCGGTGATGACTTCCTCTGACGTCGGTTGCACGATGAAGTCGCGCTGGTGGCGGTCCTTGATGCGCAGCAGGTCGGGACCATACTTGTCCCAGCGCCCGGACTCCTGCCAGAGTTCGGCAGGCTGAATCACCGGCATGAGCAGTTCTATGGCGCCTGCCCGATTCATTTCCTCGCGCACGATCGCCTCGACCCTGCGCAACACTCGCAGGCCCAGCGGCATCCATGTGTAGACGCCCGCTGCCAGTCTCTTGATCATCCCGGCGCGCAGCATCAGGCGATGGCTGGCGAGCTCGGCTTCGGCAGGCGCTTCTTTCAGCGTGGACAGGAAGAATTGCGATACGCGCATGATTCGACGTGCTTGGTGAACAAAGCGCGTAGTTTACGTGAATCCACTACGGATCGCCGGGCTGGAACAGTCCTGCGCGCGTTGTGCGGCATTGAAGTTGCTGGCTTTTGTACGGTCCGAATTCATTCGGACCACGGCCAAAAGATTGCGGCCCGCGAATGAATTCGCGCCTACAAAATCGGCAGGCCACTAGCGCACAACGAGCACCGGCAATTTGGAATGCGCCAGAACTTTCTGTGTCTCGCTCCCCAGCAGCAAAGCCGATACACCGCGTCGTCCATGCGATGCCATCACGATGGCATCGCACTTGTTTTTCCTGGCGGCAACGAGAATGGACTCCCAGGGCGACGGTGCGATCGAGTGCACGCCTTTGAATTCGAGCCCCGCGGATTCGGCCTTGATCGCCACTGCGCCAAGGATCGCGTCGGCCGCCTTGTTGCACGCCGCCGCGTACTCCTTGCGCGACATTGGCGTGAAAGCCGTACCCTCGGAATACGTGGGCATCGGATAGTCAGGTGAGGCGTAGAACGCGGTGAGCTTTGCGCCGAGCGTCTGCGCCAGGTCGATGGCTTGCGCGACGGCCTTGCCCGAAAGTTTGGAGCCGTCAGTAGGAACAAGTATATGTTTGTACATCGCCACTCCCAAGGCTGGATCGAGAGCGATATTATGCCGCGATCCGCGGGTCGTCGCTGCATCTGCGTGCGACAATTCACTGCTGATGTTTCGTCTGTAGCGCCCGCAGCCAATGACTGACATTGCCGACCCACGCGTATTCCCGGACGCGACCGAATCGCCCAGTGCGCCGCTGTACGCGCTCGCCGCCTCGAGCCTCGCCGATGCCAGCATTGCCAATGCGGACACGATCGATCGCAAGGTGACGATGCAGCTCGCAGAGCGTCTGCAGGCCGGAGATGCGCGCTCGCTCGCCGGAGTATTCGACACCGCGCCGTCGGTGGCGATCGCGCGCTATCTATGGCGGCGACTGATCGAAGCCTGGCGTCATGCATCGCGCGTGGCGGAAGGCGAACAGGTCATGGCAACGTTGTTTGCGATGCCGGTCGTCATCGTGGCGGGAAGCCAAGCCACGTCGGCGGTGCCGCCAATCGAGTGCGTGCTGAACGACCTCGACCGTGTCGGTGCAATCCTCCGCGATCATCGCGCAATTGGCGGCAGCCGGACATTTGCATTGACCAGCGCGTTAAGCGCTTCCGACGCGATCGATGTGACGCGCTTGCCAGCGCTGCTCCGCTGGCAGCGCGACGCGTTGGCTGGCAGCGACGCTGAACGCGATCTTGTGCCTGCGCCGATTGCGGTACAAGCCGGTTACGAGACCGCCCATTTGCGGTTCATCATTGGCACAGCGCTCGCGTCCCCGGACATCGACTTGCTCGCCGCTGTGGAGACCAAAGGCTGGCCACTGCCGCTGGCGCAGGAACTTGGCCGCCAACTCGCGGTTCCCGGTGTGTCGGTGCTGGCCCTGCCGCGTGCGCCGGGGTCGCCACCCGCGGCGTTGCAGCAGGGGCGGTCGGCGCAGCGCAGCGTGAGTGTGGAGTTGTTCGCGAGCAACGCCATTCGACGCCTGCGCGCAAGCGTAGGAGAACCCTGTGCCGTGATCAGCGCCCATCGGTGCTCATCGGCGCCCGGGGGCGGCGAGTTGCGGCTCTCGTTGTCCAGTGCCTTCGACCCGCGGCAGGCGGAGGGTTTCCGGTGTCCGCTGTTCCCGACCGATACCGCCGGGGACGTTGCGACCATGCTGATCGAGCTCCTGCACGACTGTCGGATAACCGATGTGCGGGTGCTCGCCGGCATTCACGCCGACCGCGATCCATCCACCGGGCTCACGTTGCTGTTCAAGTCCGACACGCTGCCAGCGAACGAGGCGGCATCGCTGCATTGAGGCGGGACGACGCGCCTACGACCCGTCCCAGCGCGTGATCTTGCCCACGCCACTGATTTCCTGCTCGATCCTGGGATCGCCGATGTACCGAACCACGCCTGCTCCGGAGATCTCGACCTTGAGCGACTTCGAGGCGTTGACGAGCGCCTTGCCGGCGCCGCTCACCTGTAATTTCGCGCTTTCGCTGAACAGACCACCGGCCTGATACGAACTCACGCCGGAGAGGTCGATGAACTGCGCGGGAACCTTGCCGGCGAGTTCCGCCTTGACCGCACCCGCGCCATCCAGCCGCAATCGTGATGCCTGCAGATCGCCGATGTGCAGCGTACATGCACCGGCGAATTCCAGACGCAAGTCTTCGGCTTTGAGCGTGCTCGCCGTGAAGTTGACCGACCCGGAAGCCTCGATCCGTTCGAGATTGATGAAGTTGATCGTTATTCGCGGCGACCTTGTCGCATTGCCCCCCAGAATCCAGTCCCACCAGCTTCGCTGATCGGACAATGTGATGCTGAGCGTCCGGTTCCGGACATCCGTATCGATCTGCCGCAGGGCTTGCGCTGTCGCTTCGATGGTCACGCCTTCGCTCGTGCCCTGGAGCAGGATCACTTCAGCCTGACCATCGATCTCGATCCTGGAGAAGCCGGTCGCAACGCGGGTGTCACGGACCGGTTCGGCGGCGAGTGCGACGTTGCCCGCGCCGAGAGCGGCGAGTGCAATGGCACCGATGATCAACGGGGTCTTCATTGGCGGTTCCAGCGACCTTGACGCGGATTAGATGCGTCAAAGCGGCCTATGGATTCGCGATCGTGCTGCGAATCCTCAGGTTGCGCTCAAGTATTTGCGACGGAATCGAGCTCGCGGCGGTAACGCTCGGCGTTTTCGACATAGTGGCTGGCGATCCGGTAGAGGCCGGCAACCTCGTCATCGCTAAGGGTGCGCACGACCTTGCCCGGCGATCCCAGCACCAGCGACCGGTCGGGGATCACCTTGCGCTCGGGGATCAATGTATTGGCGCCAATCAGGCATTCGCGCCCGATGACGGCATGGTTGAGGATCACCGTTTTGATGCCGATCAGCGACCCTTCGCCGATGGTGCAGCCATGGAGCATGACGAGATGACCTACGCTCACCGACGGCCCTAGCGTGAGCTTCACGCCTGCGTCGGTGTGCAGCACCGAGCCATCCTGGATGTTCGAGCTGGCGCCGATCGTGATCGTATCGTTGTCGCCGCGGATGACGACGTTGAACCAGACCGAGGCGCGATCTTCGAGCACGACGTCGCCAATGACCGTGGCGTTGGGGGCGATGTAGTGTTGACTGCCACGCAACTGAACGCGGCGCGAACCGAGGTCGTATTTCATGGCGCAAATGATACGGCAGACGCCGCCAGCGCGGCAGCTATAATAGCCGTTGTTTCAGTCCTGTGAAGCCGCCATGAATCTCGACCGCGTACCCGCCGGCAAGGATGTCCCCAACGACTGCAACGTGATCATCGAGATCCCCATGCGCGGCGATCCGATCAAGTACGAAGTCGACAAGGAGACGGGCGCTTTGTTCGTCGATCGCTTCATGTCGACGGCGATGCACTATCCCTGCAACTATGGCTACATTCCACGGACGCTGTCCGACGACGGAGACCCGAGCGATGTGCTGGTCTTGTCGCCGATGCCGCTGATCACAGGTGTCGTCGTCCGCTGCCGGCCGATCGGCATGCTCAAGATGGAGGATGAGGCGGGAGGCGACGCCAAGATTCTGGCAGTGCCGATCGACAAGCTGTCGAGCCTCTACCGTGCGATCCAGTCACCGCGCGACCTGCCTGAACTTACGACGCGGCAGATCGCGCACTTCTTCGAGCATTACAAGGATCTGGAACCGGGCAAATGGGTGCGGGTCTCGACGTGGGTCGGCGCCGAAGAGGCCAAGGCCGAGATCGTGGCCAGTGTCGATCGCTATGAAGCGAAGCAGGTCAAACGCTAGCGGTCGAGGCTACACCCGGACCAGGCGCGTGCCCGCCAGCCGGTCGTGCAGGAATTGACGGTCGGCATCGATCAAGGCCCAGACGTAGTTGATCGCCAGCGCTGCCAACGCCCAGCGGCCGTATCCAAGGGGACGCAACGCCAGGTAGGCGCCAAGTGCGCACGCCGGGCCGATCCACCATGCGAGATACCGGCCAAGCGCGCGCGTCACGCTGGGCGGCGCGCCCTGGTCCGTGAGCAATGCCAGCCGCCAGGTCTGCATGGGCAGCGTCCTGCGGCCGCCACTCGACAGCCAGGCACTGTACCCGGCGTAGAGCACGAACAGCGCCACGAACGACGTCGTCCTGGCGCCAGGCGATAGAACGGCAAGCCGGTCCGTGGCGGCAGGGATCCCGCTCGGACCCAGAAGAGGGAGCAGCAAGAACCCGAGCACCAGTGCCAGCGTCGCGAGTATGAGCGACTCGTAGATCGTCGCGGCGAGGCGCCGCGCAATACCCGCGCGCGTCACGGTTGGCGCGGGCACTCCCGGACCATGCATCGAATCGCCTAGCGAGCGTTCGGCGGGGGCGCGCCCGAAGGAGGTGCAGGACTTGCAGGCGGAGCCGCTGGCGCACCCGGAGGGCCCGAACGGGTCGTAGCGAGTTCTCGGCGCTTCTCCGGCGGCAGCTGCTGGTATTCCTGCCACTTCTGGCGCACTTCTTCGCGCCGTTCCGGCGGCAGCTGTTTCATCGACTTGTATTGCTCCCGAGCAGCCTGACGCTCGGCAGGTGTCAACTTCGCCCATGCGTACATCTGCTGCTGCACACGCTCCTGCTCGGTTGGGCTGAGACTAGGGTACCGCTTGGCGATGCCCAGCCATTTTTGCTTGCGCTGCGCTTCGAACTGATTCCAATCGGGCGCCAGCGGCGCCAGAATCTGGCGCTCGCTGGGCGAGAGCTCGGTCCACGCTGGCGAATGCAGGACGAGCGGGCCGGCGACCCCGGGCGCGCTGACCATGCATGCCGCCACGAGGGCGGCGGCGCAGATCAGGGCTCGGAGCGTTTGAGCCAATTCTGGAATCCCCGGTCTACGTAGGCCTCGATGGGCAAGTCGGAAGTCAGGATGGCGGCGTCGGTATCGGCAATTTCGCGTGTCTGCTGCGCCGTCTGCCAGTATTGATAGTAGAGAACGCCGCCGACAATGAGCAGGATGCCGATCCAGATACGCGCGTCAGCCAGCATGTGGCGTCCGCCCCCGAACGATCCGCCGCCGGCACCGGCTAGCGAAAGCACCGAAGCGCGCTTGGGGTCGGCAAGGCGGGCCAGCGCCTGTTCGCGCGCCAACTGTAGCCTATAGGCGGTCCCCGCTTTCAGGTCCGCGGTGCCATTATCAAGGTAACGTGTTATTTTATTTGAGATTTCTGATTCGTCGTTCATAGGGCAATCCCCTTGGCCTTCAACAGTTCGGCCAACGCATGCACCGCTCTGGAGCAATGTGTCTTCACACTGCCCTCCGAGCAGCCCATGGCTGCGGCGGCCTCCGCCACGTCCAGTTCTTCCCAGTAACGTAGCAGAAATGCTTCTCGTTGACGCGCTGGCAAGCGAGTCAACGCTTGTTCGATAGCACCGACAATTTCACTTTGTTCGAACTGGCGCGCCGGGTCCGCCATGCCGATATCGTCGGATTTCGCGGGCAGCGTTTCCAGCAGGTCGAAATCGTCGTCTTTATCATCCTTTTGACCGAAAGCCGAGAGTAGCGTCGTCCACGTCGATCTTACTTTCTGGCGCCGGAAATGATCGTGGATCGTGTTCTGAAGAATGCGTTGGAACAGCATCGGAAACTCGGCCACCGGTTTTCCGGCGTAATTCTCAGTCAACTTGAGCATCGCATCCTGCACGATATCGAGCGCGGCATCCTCGTCGCGGACCGCGAACATCGCCTGCTTGAAGGCCCGGCGTTCGACCTCTGCGAGGAATCCCGATAATTCTTGGTACGAAGCCAGGAGCGCTTTCCGAAACGTTGGACGATCGAAAGATTATAAGCATATGTGGCAGGCGGAAGCGCCTGAAAGCAATGGCAGAAAATGGTGTGCCGCAGCAAAATACTTGACCAGCCGATGGCAACTCGTTAGTGTTCAAGCCGTGGCGGGTTTCCGCCGCGAGAAGCACTGCAAAATCGGTCGTTCGCATCCCGGCCGGCGGCGCCACAAGCGCTTCCGGAAAATCCCGTGGGATGCAGCGGTTCCGGCTTACTACCCGATTCAAGCCTTGGTCGGACGCGGCACACCCTTATCGCGTCCTTGCAGTTAGCACCACCCGGCACGCGTGCGCGCCGGGCCTGATCATTTTTTGCTTAGGCAAACTGGGGCGAATCATGCAATTGACGGGCGCAGAAATCGTTATCCGCTGCCTGCACGAAGAGGGGGTCGAGTTTGTTTTCGGCTACCCGGGCGGCGCGGTGCTCAACATCTACGACGAAGTCTTCAAGCAGGACAAGTTCAAGCACGTCCTCGTTCGCCACGAACAGGGCGCGGTCCATGCGGCAGACGGCTATTCGCGGTCGTCGCACAAGGTCGGCGTGGCGCTGGTCACGTCGGGACCTGGGGTCACCAATGCGGTGACCGGTATCGCCACGGCGTACATGGATTCGATCCCGATGGTGATCCTCACCGGACAGGTGCCGACCCACGCGATCGGCCAGGACGCGTTCCAGGAATGCGACACGGTCGGTATCACCCGACCCTGCGTCAAGCACAACTTCCTGGTGAAGACGGTCGAGGAACTGGCGGTCACGATCAAGAAGGCATTCTATCTCGCCTCCACCGGGCGGCCGGGCCCGGTGCTCGTCGACATTCCCAAGGACATCACGCAGGCGAGTTGCGAGTTCAACTATCCGAAGACGATCGCGCTGCGCTCGTATAACCCGGTGACTCGTGGCCATGCGGGGCAGATCAAGAAGGCGGTGCAGCTCCTGCTCGAAGCCAAACGGCCGATGATCTACACCGGCGGGGGAGTCATTCTCAACAATGCGGCGCCGCAGCTGACGCGGCTGGTTCGACTGCTGGGTTTTCCGTGCACGAACACCCTCATGGGCCTGGGCGGCTTCCCTGCCACCGACCCGCAGTTCACCGGCATGCTCGGCATGCATGGCACCTTCGAGTCGAACATGGCGATGCAGAACTGCGACGTCCTGCTGGCGGTGGGTGCGCGCTTCGACGACCGGGTGATCGGCAATCCGCAGAGCTATTTCCGGGCTGACCGTCGCATCATTCACATCGACATCGATCCGTCGTCCATCTCCAAGCGCGTCAAAGTCGACGTGCCCATCGTCGGCTACGTCGGCGACGTGCTCGACGAAATGCTCAAGCTGATCGAATCGACCAACCAGCGGCCCGATCCTGCGGCGCTGAAGGCGTGGTGGGGGGAGATCAAGGAGTGGCAGCGCAAGGATTGCCTGAAGTATGACCGCAAGAGCGCGCTGATCAAGCCACAGCTGGTCATCGAGAAGCTCTACGAGATCACCAAGGGCGACGCGTTCGTGACTTCCGATGTCGGCCAGCATCAGATGTGGGCCGCGCAATACTATAAATTCGACAAGCCGCGCCGCTGGATCAATTCTGGCGGACTCGGCACGATGGGCTTCGGCCTGCCGGCGGCGATGGGCGTGCAGCTCGCCAATCCGGGCGCGACCGTAGCGTGCGTGACGGGCGAAGCGTCGATCCAGATGTGCATTCAGGAACTGTCGACCTGCAAGCAATACCACCTGCCGGTCAAGATCGTGAACTTGAACAACCGCTACATGGGCATGGTCCGGCAGTGGCAGGAGTTCTTCTACGGCAACCGCTACGCCGAGTCGTATATGGACGCGCTGCCCGATTTCGTCAAGCTGGCGGAGGCCTATGGCCACGTCGGCATGAAGATCGAAAAGCCCGGCGACGTCGAGGGTGCGTTGAAGGAAGCCCTCAAGCAGAAGGATCGGCTGGTGTTCCTGGACTTCATCACCGACCAGGCCGAAAACGTGTTCCCGATGATCCCCGGCGGCAAGGGTCTTACCGAAATGATCCTGGCCGAGGAGCTGTAGCGTCATGTGCAAAGCTGCTGCGCGGCCGCCCTGCGTCGTTGTTTCCTCGCTCGGTGCTCGCCGTACCTCATCATGTACTGTCTCGCACCTCGCTGCGGGCCGCCTCGCATCGCGCCCGCTCGCGACGCTTTGCCCTATGACGCTAACCTTCCAATGAGACACATACTTTCCATACTGGTTGAGAACGAGGCGGGGGCGCTTGTCGCGGATTTCGGGGCTGTTTTCCGCGCGCGGCTACAATATCGAGTCGCTCACCGTGGCGCCGACCGAGGACGCGACGATGTCGCGCATGACGATCGTGACCATTGGCTCCGACGACGTCATCGAGCAGATCACCAAGCAACTGAACAAGCTGGTCGAAGTCGTCAAGGTCATCGACCTGACCGACGGCAATCACATCGAGCGTGAGCTGATGCTGGTCAAGGTGCGGGCAGCGGGCAAAGACCGCGACGAGATGAAGCGTATTACCGATATTTTCCGTGGCCGCATTCTCGACGTGACCGACAAGAGCTATACGATCGAGCTGACCGGCACCGGTTCCAAGCTCGATGCGTTCTTGCAGGCCATCGAGCCCGGCGTGATACTGGAAACTGTGCGCACGGGGGCGTCCGGCATCGGGCGCGGCGAGCGCATTCTGAGAGTGTGAAAAGCAAGGGGGAAACAGCGATGATGAAGGTCTATTACGACAAGGATGCCGACCTGTCCCTTATCAAGGGCAAGAAGGTCGCGATCGTGGGTTACGGTTCGCAGGGCCACGCCCACGCGCAGAACCTGAACGATTCCGGCATGACGGTCACCGTCGGGCTGCGCAAGGGTGGCGCGTCGTGGGACAAGGTCAAGAAAGCAGGGCTGAAGGTGAGCGAAGTCGGGGCGGCGGTCAAAGGTGCCGACTTCGTGATGATGCTGATGCCCGATGAACATATCGGCGCGGTGTATCGCGACGAAATCGAACCGAACATCCGCCAGGGCGCGACACTCGCGTTCGCGCATGGCTTCAACATTCACTACGGCCAGGTGCAACCTCGCGCGGACCTCGATGTGGTGATGATTGCGCCCAAGGCGCCGGGGCACACGGTGCGCTCGACGTACGTTGCGGGTGGCGGCACGCCGATGCTCATCGCCGTTCATCACGACGCCAGCGGCAAGGCGCGCGATCTGGCGCTGTCGTACGCGGCGGCAATCGGCGGCGCGCGCGCGGGCGTCATCGAAACGTCGTTCAAGGAAGAAACCGAGACCGATCTTTTCGGCGAGCAGGCCGTGCTGTGCGGTGGCTGTGTCGAGCTGGTCAAGGCGGGCTTCGATACCCTGGTGGAAGCGGGCTACGCGCCGGAAATGGCGTACTTCGAATGCCTGCACGAACTCAAGCTGATCGTCGATCTGATGTACGAAGGCGGCATCGGTACGATGAACTACTCGATCTCCAACAACGCTGAATATGGCGAGTATGTCAGCGGTCCGAAAGTCATCACCGATGAAACGAGGGTGGCGATGCGCAAGATGCTGGCCGCCATCCAGTCCGGCGAATACGCCAAGAGCTTCATTCTCGAGAGCCGCGCCGGCGCGCCGACGTTGCTGTCGCGACGCCGCATGACCGCCGAGCTTCCGATCGAAGTGGTCGGCGCCAAGCTGCGCGAGATGATGCCGTGGATCAGGAAAAATAAGCTCGTCGACCAGTCCAGAAACTAGAACGTCGTGCGTGCAGGCCATACGCAGCGCGGCTGGGTCGGGCTCATCGTTCTGCTGCTCGCACTGGTGATTGTTGCCGTGCTGTCGCAGACGCTGCTGAAGCAGATGGGACTGTTCTCCGGAGACCGCGTGACGACCAGGTCTGCGGGGCCGCGTGGACCGGGTCCGGCCAGCGCGGCGCCCGTCGACGCGACTGCCGCGACGCCGGTTCCCGCCAACGCGATCGAACGCGCGCGTGGGCTCGAAAGCTCGCTGCAACAACAGTCTCAGGACATCGGTCAGCGTATCGACGCGCAGACCAAATAGGTCGATGAGCAGCAACTACCCGCATCCGCTGATTGCCCGCGAAGGCTGGCCGTTCATCGCGATCGCAGTTGTCGTTGCCGTCGCGCTGTCGTACGTGCACTGGTGGGCGCTGGCGGTGCTGGCCTGGATCTGCGTACTGTTCGTCGTCCAGTTTTTTCGCGATCCGCCCCGGGTCGTGCCGATGCAGGCGAACGCGGTACTGTCGCCTGCGGACGGCAAGATCGTCGTCGTCGGCAAGGCGCGCGATCCGTTTCTGGATCGTGACGCGCTGAAGATCAGCGTCTTCATGAATGTCTTCAACGTGCATTCGAATCGCAGCCCGGTCGACGGCACGGTGAAGAACAAGTGGTATCACGCCGGCAGTTTTCTCAACGCCGCAGTCGACAAGGCATCGACCGAGAACGAGCGCAATGCGCTGCACATCGCGACCGCGTCCGGCATCGATGTCACTTGCGTCCAGGTTGCCGGGTTGATCGCACGGCGCATCCTCTGCTATGTGGCGCCGGGCGATGTATTGGCGCGCGGCCAGCGTTACGGTTTCATCCGTTTCGGTTCGCGCGTCGACATCTATCTGCCGCCATACGCAACGCCGAAGGTCGCCATCGGCGACGTCGTATACGCTACGACGACGGTGCTGGCTCAGCTCGATTGACGGCGAGGTCGCGCGGCGTTGTCTTGCCGCGGCGGCCCTGTTAGGCTGCTGGAATGGGGGACTACCAGCAGGAGCGCGCGCTCGCCAAGAACCGTATTCGCCGGCGCGGCATCTATCTGCTGCCCAACCTGCTGACCACGGCCGCGCTGTTCGCCGGCTTCTATGCCATCGTGCAGGCAATGAACGGGCGCTTCGACCGATCGGCGATTGCGATTTTCGTTGCGATGGTGCTCGATAGCCTCGATGGTCGCGTCGCGCGACTGACCAAGACACAGAGTGCTTTCGGCGCGGAATACGACAGCCTGTCCGACATGGTGTCGTTTGGAGCGGCACCTGCCCTTGTCGTGTACGAGTGGGCGCTGCGCGGCCTCGGCCAAATGGGGTGGGCGGCCGCTTTTCTCTACGTTGCAGGAGCGGCGTTGCGTCTCGCGCGCTTCAACACGATGCTCGACGTCGCCGACAAACGTTACTTTCAGGGATTGCCAAGCCCAGCGGCCGCGGCACTCGTGGCCGGATTCGTATGGGTGATCGACGACTATGCAATCGACCCCGAGACGGTCCGCTGGGCGGCCTGGGCGGTCACGGTGTTTGCCGGCCTGACCATGGTCAGCAATTTCAAGTACTACAGCTTCAAGACGATCAACCTTCGCCGCAGCGTGCCGTTTGTCGTCGTCTTCGGATTCGTGCTGTTTTTCGTGCTGGTGAGCTATCAGCCGCCCATCGTGCTGTTCGCAGGATTTCTCGCCTACGCGATTTCAGGCTACGCCTGGTCGGCGTGGCTGGCACTGAAACGGCGGCGAGGAGGGTGAGCGCGGTCACGCCCGGGTTGCACGGCGCCTGGTTTCCCGCTACCATGCATTCATGAGCAGCCAACGCACCCTCTCGCGTTTGTTCCCGACCGCCCTCCTCGGCGGTCTGCTGCTGCTGCGCCCCGCGCGCACATAAAACCTATCCCCCTGCAGAGCAATGCCCGCGCCATCCCAGACTGGATGGCATTTGCGCACGTGAAGTCATGGCGTAAGGAGGACCGATGAGAACCGATCCGTCCGCGAAATACCGACCGTTCCAGCCGATCGATTTACCCGATCGTCGCTGGCCCACACGCACCATCACGCATCCGCCGATCTGGCTTTCGACCGATCTGCGCGACGGCAACCAGGCGCTCATCGATCCCATGGATGGCGAGCGCAAGCTGCGGATGTTCCGGCAACTCGTGAAGATCGGATTCAAGGAGATCGAGGTCGCCTTTCCATCGGCGTCGCAAACCGAATTCGACTTCGTGCGCAAACTGATCGACGAGGATCTGATACCGGACGACGTCACCATCCAGGTGCTGACGCAGTCGCGCGACGAGCTGATCCGACGTACCTTCGAGTCCGTGCGCGGTGCCAAACGCTGCATCGTGCATCTCTACAATCCCACCGCACCGCTGTTTCGCCGCGTGGTTTACGGCAAGGACAAGCCGGGGATCATCGACATCGCAGTCAACGGCGCGAAGATGTTCAAGCAGTGCGCTGCAGAACAGCCGGGTACCGACTGGCGCTACGAGTATTCGCCGGAGTGCTTCACCATGACCGAGCTCGATTTCGCCAAGGAAATCTGCGAAGCGGTGATGGACGTCTGGGAGCCGACCCCGCAAAAGCCGGTGATCCTCAATCTGCCAGCGACGGTGGAAGTCGCCACGCCGAACATCTATGCGGACCAGATCGAGTGGATGGATCGCAACCTCACACGGCGCGACAGCATCGTATTGAGTCTGCATCCGCACAATGATCGCGGCACAGGTGTCGCGGCCGCCGAATTGGCGGTCATGGCGGGTGCGGATCGCATCGAAGGCTGCCTGTTCGGCAATGGCGAGCGCACCGGTAATGTCTGCATGGTGACCTTGGCGCTGAACCTGTATTCGCAGGGGATCAATCCGGGGCTCGACTTCTCGGACATGGGATCGATCATCCGCACGGCCGAATACTGCACCGATCTGCCAGTGCATCCGCGCCATCCGTACGCCGGCGAACTGGTGTTCACGGCCTTCTCGGGGTCGCATCAGGACGCGATCAAGAAGGGCCTCGCGGCGCAGAACGAAGCGCAGGCGCAGGGTCGCGAACTCTGGGAGGTGCCGTACCTGCCGATCGACCCAGCCGATGTCGGCCGAACCTACGAGGCCGTGATCCGCGTCAACAGCCAGTCAGGCAAGGGCGGAATCGCGTTCCTGCTCGAACGCGACTACGGCCTGTCGTTGCCGCGTCTTCTGCAGATTGAATTCAGCCAGGTGATCCAGCGCATCACCGACGCCACCGGCAAGGAACTCGTGTCGGCTGAGATTCACGAGGCATTCCGCCGCGAATACATCGCGGCGACCGAGCCGATCGGATACATCGATCACAGCGCGCAACACAGCGCGTCCGATGGCGCCGTGGAGCGGTTGGCCGCACGACTGCGTCGTCGACGGCATGCCACGGGAATGTTCTGGTGCAGGCAACGGCCCGGTCGATGCATTCATTCATGCGTTGCGTGCCGGGGCAGGTCTCGACGTGCACGTGCTCAATTACCACGAGCACGCAACGGGCAGCGGTGAGGACGCGACTGCGGTCGCCTACGTGCAACTGCGCGTCGGCAACGACCGCACCGTGTACGGCGTCGGGCTTGACCCGAACATCGTCACCGCGACGCTGCGCGCAGTGGTAAGCGCAGTCAATCGCGCCATCCGCATGGGTGCGCTGGTACTGCCGCCGCTCAAGAAGGTCGCCTACGCCTGAATGCGAAGACGAGCACGCACACCGTGACGCAGGAAGCCGCCGCCGGCGAACAGGCGTCGTTGCCGGCGACGATCGCGGTCGGCGGTTCGCAGTTGCCGACGTGGCGCGACGGGCAGGTCGTCGCGCCGATGTCGGCGCAACTCATGGCGATGGCGACCTTCGACGACCACGCCAGCTATCATCCGGCATTGATTGGCGCGGTGCTCGAGGCGGAGCAGGATTCGCGCTTCCGGGACACGATTTTCAAGGGCGGCTGCGGCATCAAGGTACGCGACATACCCGGCTGGCATGCGCCAGCCGCTGCGCTCATTCATGCGCGTGCGCTGCTGCTCTCGCATCACACGTTGTCCCGGCGCGCGGTCTACGCGGATGCCACGTGGGCCAGCGTCTATCGCGCGGGCGACTACTGCATGCCGCACAGCCACCTGCGCTCGAACGTCAGCATCGTGTACATGCTCGACCCGGGCGACGAGGATCCTCAGGATGCGCTTGCCGGGCGACTGTGTTTCGCGGATCCGCGCATCGAGGCGTGCTGTCCGGACGAGCCTGGTCGCGTGACGCAGCACGTGCTGCCGACGATGACCGCCGGTACGATGCTGATCTTTGCCAGCGACTATCTGCACAGCGTCAATCCCTATCACGGTCAGCGACCCCGAATTACGCTGTCGTGGAACATCACGATCGAGAAATTGCCGGGACGCCCGGGCGAAGGGTGGAAGATGTAGGCCCAGCATTTCGCTCCATGTTTTGATATTATTGGTGCATCGCAGCAAACCCCGCACGTAAAACAACTCCAATTCCAGAAAGGGATCGTCAATGAGTGCGCCAAACTACGGGCCGGGCGTCGAGATCAGCGGACGCGTTACTCCTGAATACGCCGAGATCCTGAGCCCTGAGGCGGTGGCCTTCGCCGCGGGGTTGCAGCGCAAGTTCGGCGCCCGCCGCACGGAGTTGTTGGCACTGCGCGCAACGCGACAGAAGGCTTTCGACGCTGGAAAGTTGCCGGATTTTCTGCCTGAGACGCGGTCGATTCGGGAAGGGAACTGGACCTGCGCCAGCGTTCTTGCCGACATTCAGGATCGCCGCGTCGAGATCACGGGGCCGGTCGACCGCAAGATGATTATCAACGCGCTCAATTCAGGCGCGAGCGTGTTCATGGCGGACTTCGAGGACGCCAACACGCCGAAATGGGACAACAACATCCAGGGGCACCTCAACCTGCGCGACGCGATCCGGCGCCAGATCGACTACGTGAGCCCCGAAGGCAAGGCGTACAAACTGGGCGAAAAGACCGCGACGCTGTTCGTGCGGCCGCGCGGCTGGCATCTTCCCGAAAAGCACGTCAAGGTCGACGGCACGCCGATCTCCGGCGGCATCTTCGATTTCGCGCTGTATTTTTTCCACAATGCCAAGGCGTTGATGGCGCGTGGAAGCGGCCCGTATTTTTACCTGCCCAAGCTCGAAAGCCATCTCGAGGCGCGACTGTGGAACGACATCTTCATCGCCGCGCAGGAGCAGTTGGGTGTGCCGCGCGGCACGATCAAGGCGACCGTGCTGATCGAGACGATCCTCGGCGCGTTCGAGATGGATGAAATCCTCTACGAACTGCGCGAGCATTCGGCCGGGCTCAATGCCGGCCGATGGGACTATATCTTCAGCTGCATCAAGAAATTCCGCAGCAACCGCGACTTCTGCCTCGCCGATCGCGCGCTGGTGACGATGACGACGCATTTCCTGAAGAGCTATGCCGAGCTGCTCATCAAGACCTGTCATCGGCGCAACATCCACGCCATGGGCGGCATGGCGGCGCAGATCCCGGTCAAGAACGACGAGAAGGCCAACGCCGAGGCGTTCGCCAAAGTCAAGACGGACAAGGAACGCGAAGCGACCTACGGCCATGACGGCACGTGGGTGGCGCATCCGGCGCTGGTGCCCGTGGCCAAGGAGGCGTTCGATCGCTTGATGCCCGCACCCAATCAGATTGCGAGCAAGAAGCGCGAAGACGTCAAGACGACGGCTGCGGATCTGATCAAGTTCGAACCCGAAGCGCCGATCACCGAGGCGGGCGTCCGCCTGAACATCAACGTCGCGATCCAGTACATCGGCGCGTGGCTGGCCGGGCAGGGCGCCGTGCCGATCTTCAACCTGATGGAAGATGCGGCGACGGCAGAAATTTCGCGCTCGCAGATATGGCAGTGGATGCGCTCGCCCAAGGGCAAGCTGGTCGACGGCCGCAAGATCTCGCGCGAAATGGTTGCGGCGATGATCCCCGAGGAAATGCAGAAGATCCGTACGCAGCTGGGTGCAGCGTTCGCCGACGGGCGCTACGACGAAGCCGCTGAGATTTTCGCCGACCTGGTGAACAACGACACGTTCGTCGAATTCCTGACGTTGCCCGCGTACGAGCGGATCGACTAGACCTGTTCCCGCGAATATAGGCGGTCACGAAACTGCGCGCGCGGGACCTGATTACTCCAGCCTAGTTGAGCGATCGGCGGTAAGCTGTGCTCGCACTCGACTGTCTCAAACCCGCCAATTGCCAGCGCAGGTCCGCCTCGGCATACCTCATCGACATTCCCGCTCGCTGTTACGTTGACGCAATCGGCGGGATACTCCGAGTTTCCATAGGGAGATCTTGGTCATGAAACGGCTCGCGCAGCGCATTTTTCTCGCCTGCGCGCTCATCTGGCTGCCGGCCACCGCCCAGACCCAGCCGTTCCCCACCGGCCCGATAAGTCTCGTGGTTCCGCTTGCCCCGGGTGACGCTGCGGACATTGCCGCGCGCGCCCTGGGCGAAGAGATCTCGAGGCTGCTGAAGACGCCGGTGCTCGTGATCAATCGTCCCGGCGCCGGGGGCGCGGTCGGCACCAACAGCGTCGTCCAGGCCAGAAAAGACGGTCACACGATTCTGTTTGCGCAAAATAGCGCGCTTACCTTTCGTGCCGTTCTCGACCCACAATCGGTCACCTACGACGCGCTCCGGGATCTGGTGCCGCTCGGCACCGCCTCGCGCACGCCGAGCGTACTCGTCGTGCGCAGCGACGCACCGTACAGGAATTTCGCGGAGTTGATCGAATACTCGAAGAAGAAACCGGGCCAGGTGCGCATTGGTCACCCTGGCGTCCGGTTCAGTCGGTGATTTCTGCGTGCAATTGATCAACGCGCTCACGGGTGCCGAGCTCGTGCCGGTTCCCTATGCCGGCGCTGCCCCCGCCATCGCCGCATTGCGCGGAGAACACATCGAAGGCGTCGTGCTGTCGCTCGGTGCGCTGAGCGCTCACCTCAAGTCAGGGGCGTTCCGGGGCGTCGTCGCTTCGAGCCGGTTTCCCGAGTTTGTCGACATACCCACGATGCGCGAGCTCGGCTATCAAGAGGAACTGTTCGGCATCTGGTTCAGCTTTCTCGCGCCTGCAGGGATCCCCGAAGACGCGAGGAAGGCCCTCGTCGGCGCGATCGAACAGGCGGTCAAGTCACCCGTGATCACGGCAAGACTGGCGTCGCTCGGCATCTTGCAGAGCTACGCCACACCCGAGCAGACCGCGGCCGAGATCCGCGCGGAGTTCAAGCGGGTGGGCGAGATGGCCAGGAAGACCGGTTTGGTCAAATGAAGCCGGTCATGCAGGCGCCGAAAGAGATCTATTGCAGCAGGGCTGCCGCGGCGGCGCGTGCATCCGGCACCACGTCGTAGGCATAAAGGTGCTTGCGGAATTCGGCGTGCGCGGCGAGCTCTGCGTCGCGGACACTGAGATCGGCGTCGGCGGAATCGAGACGCAGTCCATTCTGCCGGGCGCCAAGCTGAACCTCCGCCACACGCTCGCGACGCAATCGCTCGTAGGCAAGCAGCGACGCCGGGACTGCCGATGTGTCCACCTGCGCCAGGATCGTCGCGAGCGCCATGCCGTCCTCGATCGACTGGTTGGCCCCCTGACCGAGATGCGGCAGCATCGGATGTGCCGCGTCGCCGAGCAGCGTCAGACCGGCCTTTGGTCCAGGTCGGTAACGGCTCACGGTCGTAGAGCGCCCAGCGAAATGTCTTGTCGACTTGCTGCAGTACATTCCCGATGCGCGGGTCCCAACCTTCGAACTCGCGGCGCAGCACCGCCGGATCCCCGGGAGCGGACCACGATTCCTTCATTTCCTCATCGGCCGGCACGAAACCGACGTAGTTGACCATCGTGCCGTGACGAACAGGGAAGACCAGGAAATGCTTGGACGGACCAGCCCACATTTGCCAGCGGTCCATCGGCCAGTTCGGCAGGCGCTCGCGCGAGACCAGACCTCGATAAGAAATGGTGCCGTGAAAGACGGGCTTCGAAGGCGGAAAGACGTAGGAGCGCAGTGCGGAGTGTATGCCGTCGGCGGCAACCACAACTTCGGCCTCGGCGGTGGCGCCGCTGGCGAATTTGACGCGGGCTACGTCGCCGTTCTGCTCGAAACCGATAGCACGGTGGCCGGTATGGACGACTCCGGCCGGCAGGTTGGCAGCGAGGAAATCGACGAAGTCCGCGCGGTGCATGCCAAACGCCGCGTTCCAGCCGGAGGCGTCCGACACCTGCACCGGGGCGATCGGCGTACCGTCGTGGCGAAAGTAACAGGAGGCCGGACCGACTCGCGCGCCCCATTTCTCGACGGCGGGCCCGAGACCCACACGCTCCAGGTGGCGCACCGCATTCGGTGTCACATAGACACCAGCGCCGACCTCGCCCAGTGTGGACGCCTGTTCATAAACTGAAACGCGCAGCCCCTGTCCGATCAGCGCATTGGCGGCGAACAAGCCGCCAATGCCGGCTCCGATGATCACGACGTTCGGCCGAGATGCGATATCAACTCACTCGAAAATGTCTCAACACGGTATCGTGCGTATTTCGCTCTGGTCTACACCGGCAGTTCTTCGGCCGGCTATTCGAACTTGATGCCGGCTTCCTTAACAATGCGGCTGACCTTGTCGGTCTCGGTGCGGATCAGGTCGCCGAACTGCTGAGGAGTACCGCTCTGTGCGGCCAGACCGAGGTCGCGCAGGCGCTCTCGTACTTCGGGCAACGCGGCGATTGCTGTCAGCTCTTCGTTGATGCGCTTGACGGCGTCGGCTGGCGTACCGGCGGGCGCGAGGAAGCCCCACCAGTTGGTGAAGCTGAAGCCCGCCACCGTCTCGCCGATGCTGGGGACATCCGGCAAGGCGGGCAGGCGCGGACCGGTGACCGCCAGCGCCTTCAGGCGTCCCGCCTTGACCTGTGCAATGGCAGTGCCGTCGACCACCATGTCGACCTGCTCGCCCAGCAGTCCGGTGATGGCCTGCGCGCCACCTTTGAACGGCACATGCAGGATATCGATGCCGGTCATCGAACGCAGCAGTTCGAAGGCGAGATGCCCGGGTCCGCCGACGCCTCCCGTCCCGTAGGTCAGCTTGCCCGGCTGTGCCTTGGCACGCGCGAGAAACTCCGCGAAGGTATTGTCGGGCGATTTGGGGTTGACCGTGACGACGATCGATACCGAACTCACGAGGCTGATGGGTGCCAGGTCCTTGATGGGGTTGTAGCCGACGTTGGGGTTGGACAGTGGAGCGATCACCAGCGAACCCAGGTCGCCGACCACAAGTGTGTAGCCATCATTGGGCGACTTCGCCGCGACGCCCATCCCCAGTGCACCGACCGCACCGCCGCGGTTGTCGATCACCACCGGCTGGCCCAATCGCTCGGCGAGCTTCTGGCTGTACATGCGCGCGACGATATCGGTGTTGCCGCCGGGCGGGTAGGGCACGATCAGCTTGATCGGATGCGACGGGTAGGGCTGCGCGAGTGCGCCTGCCGAACACACGCACGCCGCAATCGACAGCAGCAGCCAGGAAGGTATTTTTTTCATCGTTGCACTCCGTTGGTCAGTGATCAGTCAGTACGGCACGCAGCAATGCTTCCGTGTCGGTCGCCGGCGTCTCGCCGATGTCGACGACCACATGTTCGATGCGCCCGGTGAAGCGGAATGGAGCGCGATAGTCGTCCGTGACCGGCAACCCGCTGTCGTATCCGCAGCACAATCCCTCGCCCGAGGTTTCGATCACCGCCGGCACGGTGTGCGGGATGTCGCCTTCGCCGATCAGTCGCTCGCCGACGTAGAGCGCGCCGCGGCCCCGATGCTCACCGGTGCGCGTGAAGCGGAATCTGAGGACCGCCTTGCCCGTCGGCAAGTCCTCGGTGGACACGATGCGGTATTCGGCCAGTCCCAGATGGTTGTGCACGTACACGAGGCGCCGATCCTTCACGTAGAGCGAATAGCCGGCGAACCAGCTGCCGTGCGCAAGCAGGACACCCTCGGCGCCGCCTTCCGGAATCTCGACGTCGGCAGTGATCGTGTGCGAACGGTTTTTGACGTTGACAGCGGTGTACTCGAATTGCGGCGCGCCACCCGGGTAGTACAGATAGCGGTTGCCGGCAGGGACTGTGCTGGGCTTGCGTTCACTCATTCGCAGTTGCATGCGCGAGTCCAGCGGCAGTACGTTGTATTTGCCGGCCTCGATCCACCAGCGCTCGATGAGCTCGGCGAGTTTTTCGGGATGCTTGTCCGCGAGATCGGTGCATTCGGAGAAGTCGTTCTCGACGTGATACAGCTCCCACTTCTGTTTCGCCAATATTTCGTCGGTCAGGGCATCGCCTTGCGGCTGCTCCACCACGGCCTTCCAGCCATCCGCCCATAATGCCCGCGATGCGATCATCTCGTAGTACTGCACCTGCTTGCGTGTCGGTGCGGCGGCGTCGTTGAAGCTGTGCGCGAAGCTCACGCCTTCGAGCGGACGCTGGGTCACGCCATTCAGCTGCGGCGGTGGCGTCATCCCGAGTGCCTCGAGGATCGTGGGTGCGATGTCGACCACGTGCACATACTGGCCGCGTACCTCTCCCCGTGCGCCGATCCCTTTGGGCCAATGCACGATCAGCGGATCGCTCATGCCGCCCTGGTGCAGGTAGCGCTTCCAGCGTCGCAACGGCGTGTTCCCGGCCCACGCCCAGCCCCATGAATAGTTTGGAAACGACCGCACGCTGCCCCAGTCGTCGAGGTGCGCGAGGTTTTGCTCGATCGTCGGCTCGACGCGATTGGCGAACTGGTTTTCATTGAACGAACCGTGCTCGCCACCCTCGGCCGAGGCGCCGTTGTCGGACGCCAGCATGATGAGCGTGTTATCGAGCTCGCCCAGGCGCGCGAGGAAATCGATCACGCGTCCGACGTGGTGGTCGGTCTGCTCCAGGAACGCGGCATAGACCTCCATTTGCCTTGCGTAGAGTCGCTTCGCGTCTGCAGTCAGCGTGTCCCACGCCTTGACCCATGGCGGTCGCGGCGAAAGCCTGGTGCCCGGCGGCACGATGCCCATCGCGAGCTGACGCGCGAATACTTCCTCGCGCCAGCGGTCCCAGCCTTGATCGAACTTGCCGCGGTAGCGCGCGATCCACTCGGGCTCGACATGATGCGGCGCGTGTCCGGCGCCGAGGCAGTAGTACATGAAGAATGGCTTTTCCGGTGCGATCGTGCGCAGGTCGGTGAGGTACTCGATGGCGTGGTCGGCGAGGTCGGCGTTGAGGTGATAGCCCTCGTCCGGCGCCTTCGGTGGGTCGATGTAGTGACTGTCGTGCACCAGCGTCGGCGCCCACTGGTTCGTCTTGCCCCCGATGAAGCCGTAGAAGCGTTCGAAGCCGCGGGACAGCGGCCAGCGCGCTTTTGACGCGCCGGAGGCGTATTCACTGGCCAGGGTGAGGTGCCACTTGCCGATGCCGAGCGTGGCGTAGCCCTGCGCCAGCAGCATCTCCGACAGGAAGCCGTTTTCCTTGGGCACCATGCCGTTGTACCCAGGGTATCCGGTGGCCATTTCCTGGATGATGCCGACGCCGTTGGAGTGGTGATTGCGCCCGGTGAGCAGGCACGCGCGCGTCGGCGAGCAGATCGCCGTGGTGTGGAAGTCGCGGTAGCGCAAGCCACCGGCGGCAAGGCGGTCGAACGTGGGCGTGCGGATATCCGAGCCATAGCATCCCAGTTGCGCGAAACCGACGTCGTCGAGCAGAAACACGAGCACGTTGGGCGCACCGGCTTTGGCGCGCTGCGGCAGCGGCCAGGCCGGCTCCGAGGTGGCGGAGGTGCGGCCGATCTTGCCGGTGAAGGGCGTGCCTTCGGGATACGTCTTCAAGTCTTTCAATGGCACTCCGTCGATTGAAGTCTCAGCGTGCGAATCGCCGACAACATGGGGCCAGCCTCACTCGATCCGGCACGCCTCTTCGAACGTGAGTCGCGGATTGCGCGGCTTGACCGAGGCCGGATCGCCGTAGCCGAGGTTGCACAGAAAGTTCGACTTGATTTTCCCGTCGGGAAAGAACGCCGCGTCCACCTTGGCGTTGTCGAACCCGGACATCGGCCCACAGTCGAGACCCAGCGCTCGCGCAGCCACGATGAAATAGCCTCCCTCGATGGAGGCATTGCGAAACGCGTGCGTGGCGATCATCTCCGGCTTGCCCGCAAACACGCTTCGCCCGTCGGTATGGGGAAATAGCTTCGGCAGCTTCTCGTAGAACTCCAGGTCATAGGCGAGAATCGCGGTCGCCGGCGCGGCCATCGTCTTGTCATGGTTGCCTGCGGAAAGGGCGGGGGCGAGCTTCTGCTTGGCCGCGGGACTGGTGACGAATACGATACGGCAGGGATTGGAATTCATGGTCGTCGGCCCCCATTTCATCAATTCGTAGATCGCCCGCAGCGTTTCGGGAGTAACCGGCCGGTCTACAAAGCGGGGAAAGGTGTGAGCGGTGCGGAAGAGTTGATCGAGCGCTGTGTCTGGAAGTTGCATGTCGATTCCTGGAATGTGTAAGGCGAACGCGGATTATTTCAGACGTGGCAACGGGTTGTGTGGCTTGTTGATGGCCTCGGCCGGAAGCAGGCGTTGCGGAGCGCTTTCGACGAATATCCTGAAACTATCACAATTATACGAACAATCAATTTGACGTATCTGCGGCACGCGCCGAAGATGAGAACCGTGGTAAAGAGCAACCTCGACTGGAGATGCGCATGAAACTGAACGGGACCAAGACGCACGAAAACCTCAAGGCAGCGTTTGCCGGTGAGTCACAGGCAAATCGCCGCTATCTGTATTTCGCGAACAAGGCTGACGTCGAAGGCCAGAACGACGTGGCTTCCGTGTTCCGCTCCACCGCCGAAGGCGAGACCGGGCACGCGCATGGCCACCTGGACTATCTCGCGGTCGTAGGCGACCCGGCGACGGACCTGCCGATCGGCAAGAGCCGCGACAACCTGAAGGCGGCGATCGCCGGCGAAACGCACGAGTACACCGACATGTACCCGGGCATGGCCAAGAGCGCGCGCACGGAAGGCTTCGACGAGATTGCCGACTGGTTCGAGACCTTGGCAAAGGCGGAGCGATCGCACGCCAATCGCTTTCAGAAGGCGCTCGACTCGCTGGCGGACTGACGTACGGCGTATGAGGGCGGCGCGAGGTTCGCGCCGCTCGTTTTCCTGCAATGCCGCCACTGCGGTTGCAAGCCGCCGTTGCGGCCGTTCTGACTCACCGATGAAGACCCCATGACGACCCGCGAAGGCAGTCTCGAGGCTCCGACACGCCATCCGATCGACTGGCGCAATCCCGATTTCTACGATCGTGCGTCGGTCGACAAGGAACTCGAGCGCGTCTTCGACATCTGTCACGGGTGCCGTCGCTGCGTCAGTCTCTGCAATTCGTTTCCGACGCTGTTCGACCTGATCGACGAGGGCAAGACCGGCGAAGTCGACGGTGTCGCCAAGGCCGACTACGACAAGGTCGTCGACCAATGCTACCTGTGCGACGTCTGCTACATGACCAAGTGCCCGTACGTGCCGCCGCACCCGTGGAACGTCGACTTCCCGCATTTGATGCTGCGGGCCAAGGCGCAGAAGTTCAAGCGCGGCGAAACCAGCTTTCGCGATCGTCTGCTGACCAGCACCGACCGCCTGGGCAAGCTTGCGACGATCCCGGTGGTGGTGCAGATGGTCAACATGGCGAACGAGACGCCGCTTGCGCGTCGCGCGATGGATGCGATGCTCGGTGTGCATCGCGACCGCGCGCTGCCACCGTACGCCAGCGAGCGATTCGAAGACATTGCGCCGCGTTCGGTCGCCTGGCCGGTCAAGGAGGGCCAGCGCACGCCGGGCAAGGTCGCGATATTTTCGACGTGCTACGTGAATTACAACGAGCCGGGCATCGGCCTGGATCTGCTGCGTGTACTCGAGCACAACGAAATCCCGTACACGATCGTCCAGAAGGAAGCCTGCTGCGGCATGCCCAAGCTCGAGCTGGGCGACCTCGAAGCGGTCGAGAAATTGAAGGAAATCAACGTGCCGCAGCTCGCCGCGTATGCCAGGGACGGTTTTGCGATCCTCACCGCGGTGCCGTCCTGCACGCTGATGTTCAAGAGCGAGATGCCGCTGTTGTTTGCCGAAGACGAAGCGGTGCGCCTCGTGGCCGATGCGATGTTCGATCCGTTCGAATATATCGTTGCGCGCGACAAGGACGGATTGTTGAAGAGGGATTTCGTCAAGCCTCTGGGCAAGGTGAGTTATCACATTCCCTGCCATTCACGCGTGCAGAACGTCGGGCAGAAGACGCGTGAAGTCCTCGAATGGATCCCCGAAACTTCAGTCACGACCGTGGAACGATGCGCGGGCCATGACGGTACGTGGGGCGTAAAGTCCGAATTCTTCGAAATGTCGATGAAAATCGGGCGCCCGGTTTTCCGGCAGATGGCCGAACCCGATCCCGACTATGTCAGTTCCGATTGTCCCATCGCGGGCCGGGCGATCATGCAAGGGATCGAACAGCTGCGGCAGTCTCCGTCGCGGGCGACCAAGACCCACCCGCTGACTTTGCTGCGCATCGCCTACGGCATTGAGCCAGTCGTTGCCGCAACGTAAATTGGATCCCGGCCTTCGCCGGGATGACCATCAGCATGGTCGCCCCGGCGCAGGCGGGGGCCCAAGTTGGCGCGCTACCAAAGCCGTCATGATCGAGGAGAGCCGTGTGCCGAACATAACCCGCGACAGCCTGCTGACGCTGGAAGCCTACGCCAGGACCCGCGCGGATTTTCGGGCGAAGGTGCTCGAGCACAAGAAGCCGCGCACCGTCCACCTGGGTGACCATATCACGCTGCTGTTCGAGGACGAGCTGACGATTCGCTATCAGATCCAGGAGATGCTTCGCGTCGAGAAGACGTTCGAAGAGGCCGGCATCCAGGACGAGCTCGATGCCTACAACCCATTGATCCCCGACGGCACGAACTGGAAGGCGACGATGCTGATCGAGTACGAAGACGTCGCCGAACGGAGAGCCGCGCTTGGGGCACTCAAGGGGATCGAAGACCGGATCTGGGTGCAGGCCGAGGGCAATCCGCGCGTCTATGCGATCGCCGACGAAGATCTCGAGCGAGAGAACGACGTGAAGACATCGTCAGTGCATTTCGTGCGCTTCGAGCTCACGCGCGAGATGATCGCCGCACTGAAGCGTGGCGCGACGCTCGCGATCGGCGCCGATCACCCTGCGTACACGTATACGCTTGGCACCCGTCCCGCAACCCGTGCGCCAGGCGTTGCTCGCGGATCTGCGTTGAGGCGGCTACGCTAATTGCTCCCAAGCGTCGCGCGTAATTCCGCGCACGCAGAAATCATCCGGCCGGCCACGGTGATCGCGCTTTTCGCGACGGACTAGCACCAGGCCGCATTTTTCCATCACGCGGCCGGAAGCAGGGTTTCGCGCCAGGTGCGATGCGGTGATCTGCTGGCAGTCCAGACAGCTGAACGCGAGTGCCACTACTGCGCGCGTTGCGGCGGTAGCGTAGCCACAGCCCCAATAGTCGCGGCCGATCCAGTAGCCGACGTTTTCGTGCTCGGTGGCGACGGGCCGCAATGCGATCGCACCGACCATGAGGCCATCGTCGGCGCGTCCGATCGCAAACGTGTATTGCATTCCGCTCGCACGCTCGTCCTCGTGCGTTTCGATCCAGCCTTCGGCCACGCCATCGAGATACGGATGAGGAATGAGTGCTGTGGTGTCCGATATCGCGCGATCGCCCGCGAGTTGCTGGACCCGGGACGCGTCACCGGGTACGAAATGCCGCAGGATGATGGGCCAGCCGAATATGCGTACGGGAAGCATCAGCGAGGCGACCGGCGCAGTCGAAATGCGGTACGCATATAGAGGCAGTATGCGGTCATTCGAGTTCGATCGCGTCGACCCACATGATTTCGCAGTTGTAGTCGAACAGTTGCAGCGAGGTTTGATACAGCGCGCGCGACGGCGCCACGGCGTCGACCAGCACACCTTGCAGATGGATGACCTGCCCGGGGCGTATGCCGGCAAGCGTTCTGGCCACGGCAGCGTTGCCCGGAATGGTATGGATGTGTGTCAGGTGCTGCAGGAGAAATTGCGCGACGTCCTTGAACGGCAACTTGGCCATGTCGCTGCCCTGACGCAGCTCCGGGAACACAAATCGACCTGCCAGCGGCGAGCCCATCTCGCTGAACTTGAATTGTTCATAGATCGATCGGTCCGAAAGCGGACCCCAGGCGATTGCCAGGTCGGTGGGACTGAATCCGGCAAATTCCCCGATGGCGTAGTTGGCACGGGCGAGCACCACGACCCGCGCATCGAGATCGGCGCGCGCCGTGAACTTGAAGCCATGTGCATCCTCCCAGGGTGGACGGCCGCTGCGCAGGACAATCTGCGGTGTTTCCGAGACGAGCGCACCCGTCGGATGGGCGACAGGCCGCTCGTGCAGGAACCACTGCACGCCGCCATATACGCTTGCCGCCATGACAGCCCACCAGAGGTAGCGCAATGTCGCGCCTTTGGCTCAGCCAGTCGATTGTCCTCGCAGATTACTCAGTCGCGAAAATTGTTGAACTGGAGCGGGAAAGTCGGTGATCGACGTCCTGACCAGTGCGATCGCCTCCTGGAGCAGATCCTTCTTCGCACCGGATACCCGCACCGTGTCGCCCTGGATGCTGCCCTGGACCTTGAGCTTGCTGTCCTTGAGCAGCTTCACGAGTTTTTTCGCCAGCTCAATTTCGACGCCGACGCGAATCGTGACGACCTGCTTGATCTTGTCGCCACCCATCTTCTCGGGATCGCCGAACTTGAGCGAGCGAACGTCGATGCTGCGCTTCGCCAGCTTTGCCATGAGCACGTCGGTGACCTGTTTGAGCTTGAACTCGTCATCGGCGTGGATCGTCAATTCCTTGTCCTTGTGCTCGACGCGTGCGTCGGAGCCCTTGAAATCGAAGCGCGTCGAGATCTCGCGATTTACCTGCTCGAGAGCGTTGCGAATCTCTACGTCGTTGACTTCTGAGACGATGTCGAATGAGGGCATGGTGCCTGCCTGAAGGTGGAAGGCGTCAAAGCTAGCACGATCTGCGGCGAGGCGACAACCGCAGTGCAGCGTGGTGGCAAGCGGGCCCGGCCATCACCTGGGTGCCGTCATTCGGTATCCCATACTGATGATCATAGTCGACGATCGACAAAAGTCCAGTACGATTGCGCACTATCGCGCAGTGCCGTATGACCCATCCGAGTCGCCATCCGTCCTCCCTTCCGGGCATCGCCATGCTGATCAGCGCCATGGCCTGCTTTGCCGTTTCCGATGTGCTGGCGAAGTACTTGAGCAGTCGAATTCCTGCCGGTGAACTCGCCTGGTTCCGCTATCTCGGTCTGGTCGTCACACTGTTGCCGCTGGTGCGCGCGGCCAAGGGTACGCTGCGCTCGGCGGTGCCACGCGTTCAGTACGTGCGCGCCGTTTGCCTCGCGGGCGCGTCCATTTTCTTCATTGTGGCGCTGCGGACAATGCCAATTGCAGAGACGACTGCTCTGGCGTTCGCATCGCCGCTATTCGTGACGCTGTTGTCTGCAATCGCACTCAAGGAGCGCGTCGATCATGCACGCTGGACGATCGTGACCGTTGGTTTCTGCGGCGTGCTGATCGTTATGCGGCCGGGAACCGCCGCGTTTCACCCGATGGCCATGTTGCCAGTCGCGTCATCGATGGCGTGGGCAGTCGCCGTTGTCTGCACGCGCAAGGCATCCGTTCGCGACAGCATCGCAACGACGTTGCTCTATTCCGCAGTGATCGGATTTGCGATTCTGAGCGTATTCGCCCTGTCCGAATTTGTCGTTCCGACAGCGCAGGATGCGCTGGCTGTGGTCGCCATGGCGGCATTATGGTCCGGGGCGCAATGGCTGACCGTTGCCGCATTCGAGTCGGGGCGATGCGTCAACCCTGGCCCCGTTTGCCTATACGCAGTTGTTCTGGGCGACCATGCTGGGTTACATCGTATTCGGACATGTGCCCGACGCGTGGTCATTCATCGGGATTGCAGTGATCCTGTGCAGCGGCATGCTCGCAGCGTACCGGGCGACTCGGCGCGGCGGCACCTACGCAGAGCACCCTTAACGCTTGCGCGCGAGCTGTGCTTCGATGCGCATGCGCAGCGCGTTGAGCTTGATAAATCCAGCCGCGTCCTTCTGGTCGTACGCGCCGCGATCGTCCTCGAACGTGGCGATCTTCGTGTCGAACAGCGAATCCGATTTCGATGCGCGGCCGACGACGATCACGTTGCCCTTGTACAGCTTGAGGCGGACGCTGCCGTTTACCGTAGTCTGCGACGCGTCGATCATGGTCTGCAGCATCCTGCGCTCCGGCGACCACCAGTAGCCGTTGTAGATCAGGCTGGCGTAGCGCGGCATGAGGTCGTCCTTGAGATGCGCGACCTCGCGATCGAGGCAGATCGATTCGATCGCACGATGCGCCTTGAGCATGATCGTTCCGCCCGGCGTCTCGTAGCAGCCGCGCGATTTCATGCCGACGTAGCGGTTCTCGACCAGATCGAGGCGGCCAATGCCGTGCTTGCCGCCAATGCGATTCAATTCGGTCAGCACCTGCGCCGGCGAGAGCGCCTTGCCATTGATGCTGACGATGTCGCCCCGCGCATAGCCGAGTTCGATGTACTCGGATGCATCAGGCGCTTTCTCCGGCGACACGGTCCAGCGCCACATGTCTTCTTCCGCCTCTTGCGCCGGGTCTTCCAGCGCGCGGCCTTCGTAGCTGATGTGCAGCAGGTTGGCGTCCATCGAGTACGGGCTGCCTCCGGCGCGATGCTTCATCTCGATCGGGATGCCGTGCTTCTCGGCGTAGGCGAGCAACTTCTCGCGCGACACCAGATCCCACTCGCGCCACGGCGCGATGACCTTGATGTCGGGCTCGAGCGCGTAGTAGCCGAGTTCGAAGCGAACCTGGTCGTTGCCTTTGCCGGTGGCGCCATGCGACACCGCGTCGGCGCCGGTTTCGCGCGCGATTTCGATCTGGCGCTTGGCAATCAGCGGCCGCGCGATCGACGTGCCGAGCAGGTATTCACCCTCGTAAATGGCATTCGCGCGAAACATCGGATAGACGAAATCGCGCACGAATTCTTCGCGCAGGTCGTCGATGAAGATCTGCTTGACGCCCGCGGCCCTGGCTTTCGCGCGCGCCGGCTCGAGTTCGTCGCCCTGGCCGATGTCGGCGGTGAAGGTCACCACCTCGCAGCGGTAGGTGTCCTGCAGCCACCTGAGGATCACCGAAGTATCAAGGCCGCCGGAGTAGGCGAGGACAACTTTCTTGGCGTCGATCATGTTTCGCTCGATGGATGTGTGCAGGCAGGCAGCGTGAAGGTCAATCGATCCTGGCGCCGGTCTTCTTGATCACGGGCGCCCACTTCTCGGATTCGCTTCGAATCAGGTTGCCGAATTCCGCGGGGGTGCCGCCGATCAGATCGAAGCCCTGGGCGTTGAGCGCGCTCTTCACCGATGGATCCTTGAGAATCGCATTGATCTCGGTATTGAGCCGCTGAATGATCGGCTGCGGCGTGCCGGCCGCAACCAGGATGCCGTTCCACGCCAACGCCTCGAAGCCCGGGTAGCCGGCTTCAGCGATCGTCGGTATGTCCGGCAGCAGTGGAAAGCGCTTGGCGGTCGTCACCGCGATCGCGCGCAGCTTGCCCGCCTGGATCTGCGCCTGCAACGGCTGCATTACGGCGAACAGCATTTGCGTCTCGCCCTGCATCGTTGCCGTCACCGCAGGCGGCGAGCCATTGAAGGGCACGTGCACGATGTCGACGCCAGCAGTCGTTTTCAACAGCTCCATCGTCAATTGCGATGAGCTGCCATTCCCGACCGACGCATAGTTGAGCTTTCCGGGATTTGCCTTCGCATACTCGATCAGCTCCTTGACCGACTTTATCGGCAGCCCCGCATTCACGGCGAGAACGCTTGGCTGACTCGATGTGATGATGACCGGGGCGAGATCCCTGAACGGATCGTACGGGAGCTTCGCGTAAAGGTGGGGCGCGAATGCGAGAGGTCCGTTGAATGAAATCACCATCGTGTAGCCATCCGGAGGGGACTTCGCGATGAAATCGGTGGCGGCAGTACCGCCGGCCGCGGGACGGTCATCGACGACGACGGGCTGCCCAAGGCGGTCCTTGAGCTTGTCGGCTATCGTTCGTGCGAGCACGTCCAGCGAGCTGCCGGCCGGCGCGGATACCACGAACTTGAGCGGCCGATCGGGCCAGTTTTGCGCGAGGCCGGGCGCGGCAATGAACAGGGCGACCAGCAACGCGGCGAGCCGCGGGAACGCATTGCGCAGCATGAACCGCTCCGAGATCATCGGTTGCTCCTAGACATTGACCCGACCGCACACTAGATATTCCAGCAACGCCTTTTGCGCGTGCAGGCGGTTCTCCGCTTCGTCCCACACCACGCTCTGCGGCCCGTCGATGACCTCGGCCGCAACTTCTTCGCCGCGATGCGCGGGCAGGCAGTGCATGAACAGTGCGTCCGGTTTCGCCTGCGCCATCATTTCGAGGTTGACCATCCAGTCCGCGAACGCGCGCTTGCGTTCCTCGTTCTCGGCTTCGAAGCCCATGCTGGTCCAGACATCGGTGGTCACCAGGCTGGCACCACGACACGCCGCCACGGGATCGGCAAACGACTCGAAATGGCGCCCGTCTCCGGCGTCCGCGCAGTCGGGATCGATGCTGTAGGCCGGTGGTGTCGACACGTGAACCTTGAAATCGAAGATCGCCGCCGCCTGCAGCCAGGTGCTGCACATGTTGTTCGAATCGCCGATCCACGCGACCGTCTTGCCCTGCAGCGACCCGCGATGCTCGATGTAGGTGTAGACATCGGCAAGGATCTGGCAAGGATGGTATTCGTTGGTAAGCCCGTTGATCACCGGCACCCGCGAATGCGCGGCAAAACGCTCGATGATCGTCTGCTCGAAGGTGCGGATCATCACGATGTCGACCATGCGCGAGATCACCCGCGCGAGGTCCTCGATCGGCTCGCCGCGCGACAGCTGCGTGTCGCCGCGATTCAGGTTGATCGCGATACCGCCGAGCTGATTCATGCCGGCCTCGAACGACACGCGCGTACGCGTCGACGCCTTCTCGAACACCATGGCCAGTGTTCTGTCGCGCAACGGCTGATAGATTTCGTAGCGCTTGAAGCGTTCCTTGATCCGGCGCGTGCGCTCGAACAGGTAGTCGAGTTCGTCCCGGCTGAAATCCTTGAGCTGCAGGAAGTGTTTCGGCGTCATGCGATCGGCGCGATATTCAGTTAGTCATTCAAAAACAATATTTTAGCAACAAAAAAGGCGCCCTCAGGCGCCTTTTCCGTGGCGGTTGCTCAGTTGTCTGCTCAGTTACCTTCTGTGCCCGCCTAGGGCATCGCCTTGATGGCTTGCGCCAATCGCATCTTGCTTCGCGATGCGGTGTTCTTGTGCACGATCTTCTTGTCGGCGATACGATCGATGGTCGACTGCTGTACCTGCAATTCCTTGGTCGCCGCAGCCTTGTCGCCGGCCGCGATCGATTTCCTGACCTTCTTCACCGCGCTGCGCAGCGATGATTTGAGGCCGGCGTTGCGCTGCCGCGTTTTTTCCGCTTGGCGGGCGCGTTTCCGGGCTTGGGCGGAGTTCGCCATGAAAAATCCTTGTTTGCTGGAGTCGCTGAAAAAGACCGAGCATAATAGCAAGTCTTCGTGACTCGCGCAAGCCGGACGCCGGGTTGCGGCGCTGTATCTCCGTGGCTACCTCCCCAGTTCAAAAGCCTGCCGCCGGCCTCGACCGGTCGGCTGCGTAACGATGAATCTGCTCAAGACGCTTTCCACCGTCAGCGCGCTGACTCTGCTGTCGCGAATCGCCGGGCTGGTGCGCGAAAGCCTGAAGGCGTTCGCATTCGGTGCCGGCATGCAGATGGATGCGTTCGAGGCCGCATTCCGGTTGCCGAACATCCTTCGCCGTCTCTTTGCCGAGGGCGCGTTCTCGCAGGCGTTCGTGCCCATACTTTCCGAGTATCGCCGTTCACGCGGCGATGCCGCGACACGGGATCTGGCCGGACGCGTCGCGACGCTGCTCGCCGTGGTGCTGCTCGGTCTCTCCGCACTGGGCATTGTCGCGGCGCCGTGGCTGGTCTACCTGCTAGCAAGCGGATTTGCGCAAACGCCGGGCAAGGTCGAACTCACGGCCGACCTGATTCGCATCATGTTCCCTTACATCCTGTTCATTTCGCTCGTGTCGCTCGCGGGCGGCGTGCTGAATGTCTATCGCCGCTTTGCCATTCCCGCCTTCACGCCGGTGCTGCTCAATGTGTCGATGATCGCCGCGGCGATTTTTCTGGCCCCGCACGTGAATCCGCCGATACTAGCGCTGGCGTGGGGCGTCGCGATCGGGGGCGTCGCGCAATTGCTGTTTCAACTGTGGCCGCTGGCCAGGCTGCACATGCTTCCGCGCGTGAGCTTCCATTGGCGCGATGAGGGCGTCCGGCGGATTCTGCTCTTGATGGGCCCCGCAATACTCGGCGTGTCGGCCGCGCAGATATCGGCGCTGATCAACACGCAGCTCGCCGCTTTTCTGGGCAACGGCAGAATTTCCTGGATCAGCTATGCCGACCGCCTGATGGAGTTTCCAAGCGCGCTCCTCGGTGTCGCGCTGGGGACGATCCTCCTGCCAAGCCTGTCCAAGCATCATCACGACGCCAACGACACTCAGTACTCGGAACTGCTCGACTGGGGATTGCGGCTCACGTTCCTGCTGGCATTGCCGGCAGCGCTGGCACTGGTGCTGCTTTCAGTACCCCTGATCGCCACGCTCTATCATTACGGCCGCTTCACCGTGAACGACTTGTGGCAGACGCGCGCCGCGCTCATCGGCTATAGCGTTGGCTTGCTGGGTCTCATCTCGGTCAAGATCCTCGCGCCAGGCTTCTACGCGCGCCAGAACATGAAGACCCCGGTGAAGATCGCGTTCCTGACGGTGTTGTTCGCGCAGACACTTGCGGTCATCCTCATGTTCCAGATCGGCCACGCAGGGCTGACGCTGTCCACTTCGCTCGGTGCCTGCTTCAACGCGACCTTGCTGTATGTGGCGATGCGCCGCGCCGGTGCCTATACGCCGCGCGCGGGCTGGGGGCGTTTCCTTGCGCGACTCGCCGTCGCGCTGATCGTGCTGGGCATCGTGCTGTGGTTTGCGCCTGGCGACGATCCGTTCTGGCTGCATGCCGGGCTCTGGGGCAAGGTCGGCCGCCTTGCATGGGTAATCGGCGCAGGCGCCGCAAGTTACTTTGCGGTCCTATGGCTGCTCGGTTTTCGCCTCGCTGACTTTAGCCGCCACGAGCCGGCATAGGGGAGGCCCGCCACGCGGCCTCCTCAGTCCGCTACTGCCCTCCGCCCTTTCGATACGGGCAAGCTGGCTTTACACACTCCGCGTAAAGATACAGCGCGTGTTCGTGGATTTCGAAGCCGCGCTCGCGGGCGATCTTGGTCTGCCGCTTTTCGATTTCGGCATCGAAAAACTCCTCGACCCGCCCGCACTGCAGGCAAACGAGGTGATCGTGGTGCCCACCCTGGTTGAGTTCGAAGACTGCCTTGCCGGTCTCGAAGTGATGCCGCACCAGCAGCCCCGCCTGCTCGAACTGCGTCAGCACCCGGTATACGGTGGCGAGACCGACGTCGAGTCCTTCCGCAAGCAGCTGCCGGTACACATCCTCGGCCGTCAGATGCCGCACCGTGCTCTGTTCGAACAGGTTGATGATCTTCAAACGCGGCAGCGTTGCCTTGAGGCCGGCGGTCTTGAGATCCTGAGGGGTCGACATGATGGGTGGGCGGCAGCGCGAGAGTGCCTGCCTATGATATAGTTTCCAGTCGTTTTTTGGCAGCGGAAGTTGGGATTCACACCTATGCGCGCAAGCATTTGCGCAGCCGGCATTGCCCTCGTGCTGGCCGGCTGTTCCTGGTTCCCGAGCATCGGCGTCTACAAGCTCGACGTCAACCAGGGCAACTACATCACCGCGGATCAGGTCGACAAGCTCAAGGTCGGCATGACCCCGCAACAGGTTCGCCTTGCGCTGGGCACGCCGCTGCTCGTGGATCCGTTCCATGCCAGTCGCTGGGACTACATCTACATCTTCGCGCGCCAGCGCCAGGTGCTCGAGCAACGGCAATTCGCGGTTTATTTCGTCAGCGACAAACTGGCCCGCTGGGAGGGCGACGAGGCGCCGCCAAATCAGGCTGAAGTCGCGCGCGCGGGCGGCGGCGACGCCATTCTCGACAAGTCGCTGTCGATCGCCCCCAAGACGGGCGACGACAACTGGCTCGTACAGTGGCTGAAAAAAATGGGCTGGATAGCGCAGTGACCGTTCGGGCCCGGATCGCCATCGCTGGCGCGGGCGGTCGCATGGGCCAGACCCTGGTCGAGGCAGTCCTTGGCGCCGCCGACCTTGCCCTTGCTGCCGTCTTCGACGTTCCGGCAAGTGACCTGATCGGGCGCGATGCTGGCGAGCGCTTTGGTCGTGCGACGGGCGTTACGGTCGGCGCCGACAGCGCCGGCGCAATCGGTTCGACCGACGTCCTGATCGACTTTACGCGTCCTGCCGGCACCATGGCTCATGTTGCGACGTGCGCGAAAGCTGGCGTCGCCGCGGTTATCGGTACCACGGGGTTGTCCGAGCAGGAACGCCGCGCGCTGGTCGAATTCGCACGGACGATCCCGATTGTATTCGCGCCGAACATGAGCGTGGGCGTGACGGTGCTGACCAAACTGGTCGAGATCGCGGCGCAACGATTGGGCAACGACTACGACATCGAAATCGTCGAGATGCACCATCGGCACAAGGTGGACGCACCCTCAGGCACGGCGCTCAAGCTCGGGGAAACCGCCGCGGCAGCACTGGCGCGTGCGCTGGAGACCGACGGGGTATTTACGCGGCACGGCGTTACCGGCGAACGCAGGGCGGGCACGATCGGTTTTGCAACGCTGCGCGGCGGCGACGTCGTGGGCGATCACACCGTGATCTTCGCGGGTGACGGTGAGCGCGTCGAACTGACGCATCGCGCGGCATCGCGCATGAATTTCGCACAGGGTGCCTTGCGCGCGGCACGGTTCGTTGCCGCGAAGCGCGCACAGCGACAATCAGGCCTGTTCGACATGCAGGACGTGCTCGGCCTGCGCTGAGCGTGCGACGATGGCAACAGCGAACCCGTTCGATCTCTCCGGTCGCCTCGCACTTGTTACGGGAGGCGGCGGTGGCCTCGGTTTCGCGATTGCACGTGGCCTGGGAAGCGCCGGCGCCCGCGTCATCCTGAATGGCCGTCGCCGCGACAAACTCGACGCCGCGGTGTCCGCGCTGCGCGCCGATGGCATTGCTGCTTCGGCCGCGCCGTTCGATGTCACGCAGGCCGACGCAGTAAGTGCGGCGATCGCGGCGATCGAAAAGGACATCGGTCCGCTCGACATCGTGGTCAACAATGCCGCGGTCAATCAACGCGCGACGCTCGATGCGTTCTCGACCGACCAATGGCACGCGCTGCTTGCCGCCAACCTTGACGGACCGTTTTTTGTTGCCAGGAGCGTCATTCCGGCAATGCGCGACCGGCGCCGCGGCAAGATCATCAACATCTGTTCGCTCGCCAGCGAGATCGGCCGCCCGAATATCGTCCCGTACGCCGTGAGCAAGGGTGGCCTGCAGATGCTCACGCGCGCGCTCGCGGTCGAGCTGGCGCCACACAATGTGCAGGTCAACGGCATTGCGCCGGGTTTCTTCAAGACCGACATGAACGCGCCACTGATCGCCAATGCCGAGTTTTCCGCGTGGGTCGCCAAGCGCACGCCGGCGGGACGATGGGGCGAGCCGCCGGAGATCGCCGGCGCCGCGGTCTTCCTCGCGTCCGGTGCGGCCGACTACGTCACGGGGCACGTGCTGTTTGTCGACGGCGGATTTAGTGTTTCCTATTAAGTGCAAGGCGTCGCGTCGGATTGAGTCAGCTGCATAGCTAGGGTATAATTTGCAGCCTTCAGAGCGGGGAAGGCCAGGAGGCCTTGCCCGCTCTGCATATCTACGCTCGCATCGAGGAAAAAAGTCGTGTCTGCTGCCACCGTCCCCGCGCTACTCGCGCTTGCCGACGGGACGATGTTTCGCGGCCGCGCCATCGGTGCGGACAAGGCGAGCGTCGGCGAAGTCGTGTTCAACACGGCAATGACCGGGTATCAGGAGATCCTCACCGATCCTTCGTATGCCGGGCAAATCGTCACGTTGACGTACCCGCATATCGGCAACACGGGCGTCAATCCCGAAGACGTCGAATCGAACCGCGTCTTCGCCGCCGGTCTGGTCATCCGCGACCTGCCGCGCGTGGCATCGAATTGGCGCAGCACTCAGGATCTCTCGTCATATCTGCGCGACGCCGGCGTCGTCGGCATCAGCGACATCGATACCCGCAAGCTCACCCGGATCCTGCGGGAGAAGGGCGCGCAGAACGGCTGCCTGATGGCGGGCAAGATCGACGAGCGTGAGGCGCAGGAACGCGCACGCGCCGTGCCGTCGATGGCGGGCATGGATCTCGCCAAGGTCGTCAGCTGCACCAAACCATATCAGTGGCAGACGAGCACCTGGGCGCTTGGCGGCGGCTATCGCCCCGCGCCGAATCCACGCTTTCATGTCGTCGCATACGACTTCGGCATCAAGCACAACATCCTGCGCATGCTTGCCGCCCGCGGCTGCAAGCTGACGGTGGTGCCTGCGCAAACCACTGCGCGGGACGCGCTCGCGCTCAAACCTGACGGTGTGTTTCTGTCGAACGGCCCCGGCGATCCGGAGCCCTGCACGTACGCGATCACGGCGATTCGCGAACTTCTTGCCACTTCGATACCGACGTTCGGCATCTGCCTGGGCCACCAATTGCTCGGACTCGCCAGCGGCGCGAAGACGATCAAGATGAAATTCGGGCATCACGGCGCAAATCATCCGGTACTCGACAAGGACACCGGACAAGTCCTGATCACCAGCCAGAATCACGGCTTCGCTGTCGACGTCGCGACGCTGCCGGCCACTGCGCGCGTGACGCACGTGTCGCTGTTCGACGGCAGCCTGCAAGGCATCGCATTGACCGATCGGCCTGCGTTCAGTTTTCAGGGTCATCCCGAGGCCAGCCCCGGACCGCACGACCTCGCATATCTGTTCGATCGTTTTGCCAGGCTCATGGAAAAGCGAACCGCATGAAACATCTCCCCACGCTCGCACTGCTCGCCGCCCACCAGGGGGCTGGTCAGTTGGTCGGGGCGGCCCTTCCCAACTGACATGCCCAAGCGTACCGACATCGAGAGCATCCTGATTATCGGGGCCGGCCCGATCATCATCGGGCAGGCGTGCGAGTTCGACTATTCGGGCGCGCAGGCCTGCAAGGCGCTGCGCGAAGAGGGCTACAAGGTCATCCTGGTCAATTCCAACCCGGCCACGATCATGACCGATCCGGAGATGGCCGACGTGACGTACATCGAGCCCATCACCTGGCCGATGATCGCCAAGATCATCGAAAAGGAACGGCCCGATGCATTGCTGCCGACGATGGGCGGACAAACCGCGCTCAACTGTGCGCTCGACCTTGCGCGCGAAGGCGTGCTGACACGTTTCGACGTCGAGCTGATCGGCGCCACGCGCAAGGCGATCGACAAAGCGGAGGACCGCGCAAAGTTCAAGGCCGCGATGACGCGCATCGGCCTCGGGTCTGCGCGCTCGGGCATTGCCCATAATCTCGAGCAGGCGCTGGAAGTGCAGGCCGATATCGGCTTTCCGGCGGTGATCCGGCCGTCGTTTACGCTCGGCGGCACCGGCGGCGGCATTGCCTACAACAAGGACGAGTTCGACGACATCTGCAAGCGCGGCCTGGACCTCTCGCCGACGCACGAGCTGCTGATCGAGGAATCGCTGCTCGGCTGGAAAGAGTTCGAGATGGAGGTGGTGCGCGACAAGAAGGACAACTGCATCATCGTCTGCTCGATCGAGAACCTCGACCCGATGGGCGTGCACACCGGCGATTCCATTACGGTCGCGCCGGCGCAGACGCTGACCGACAAGGAATACCAGATCATGCGTGACGCCTCGATCGCGGTGTTGCGCGAGATCGGCGTCGACACCGGCGGGTCGAACGTGCAGTTCGCGATCAATCCAGATGACGGGCGGATGATCGTGATCGAGATGAACCCGCGTGTATCGCGTTCATCGGCTCTCGCGTCCAAGGCGACGGGCTTTCCCATCGCCAAGGTTGCGGCCAAGCTGGCGGTTGGTTACACGCTCGACGAGCTCAGGAATGACATCACGGGCGGGCAGACACCGGCGTCCTTCGAACCGACCATCGACTACGTCGTGACCAAGGTGCCGCGCTTCGCCTTCGAGAAATTCAAGCAGGCTGATGACCGCCTTACGACGCAGATGAAATCGGTCGGTGAGGTGATGGCGATCGGGCGCACATTCCAGGAGTCCCTGCAGAAAGCGCTGCGCGGGCTCGAAACCGGTATGGACGGCTTCAATCTCAAGACCGTCGATCCGGACACGATTGCCGACGAGCTGGCGTACCCACGCGCCGAGCGACTGTGGTATGTCGCCGATGCGCTCGCCATCGGCATGCCGGTCGAAGAGGTGTTCCAGCACACCAAGATCGATCGCTGGTTTCTCACCCAGATCAAGGAGATTGTCGATACCGAGCTGGCAGTCGAAAAACGCAAGCTCGCGGACTTTTCCGCCGATGAACTGCGCGGTTTGAAGCGCATGGGATTCTCCGACCGCCGGCTCGCCCATCTGCTGCAGACGACGGAGTTCGAGGTGCGCGATCGCCGCCACGCGCTGGGCATACGCCCGGTGTACAAGCGTGTCGACACTTGCGCGGGCGAGTTCTCCACCCGCACCGCGTACATGTATTCGACGTACGAAGAGGAATGCGAGGCGGCACCCACGGATCGCCGAAAGGTGATGGTGCTTGGCGGTGGACCGAACCGCATCGGCCAGGGCATCGAATTCGATTATTGCTGCGTGCACGCCGCGCTGGCGCTGCGCGAGGACGGCTACGAGACGATCATGGTCAACTGCAATCCGGAGACCGTGTCGACCGATTACGATACGTCGGACCGATTGTATTTCGAACCGGTCACGCTCGAGGACGTGCTGGAGATCGTGCACGTCGAGAAGCCAATCGGTGTCATCGTCCAATACGGTGGTCAGACGCCCCTCAAGCTGGCCCGCGACCTCGAAAAGAACAATGTGCCGATCATCGGGACCACGCCGGACATGATCGACATGGCTGAGGACCGCGAGCGCTTTCAGCAGATGCTGCATCGTCTCAAGCTGCTGCAGCCACCCAACCGGACAGCGCGCAACGAAAAAGCTGCGATGACGGCGGCGGAACAGATTGGCTACCCGCTGGTCGTGCGGCCATCCTATGTGCTCGGTGGCCGGGCGATGGAAATCGTGCACGAACCGCGCGATCTCGAGCGCTATATGCGCGAGGCGGTCAAGGTGTCGAACGATTCGCCCGTGTTGCTCGACCGCTTCCTGAACGACGCGATCGAAGTCGACGTCGACGCGCTGTGCGACGGCAGGGAGGTCGTCATCGGCGGCATCATGGAGCACATCGAGCAGGCGGGGGTGCACTCCGGCGACTCGGCGTGCTCGCTGCCGCCGTTTTCGCTCTCGAAGGAACTGCAGGACGAGCTGCGGCGCCAGACCGTCGCCATGGCGCATGGGTTGAAGGTCGTCGGCCTGATGAACGTGCAGTTCGCGATCCAGTTTCCGGACGGCGGCGGCGGCAAGGGTGTCGTGTATGTGCTCGAAGTCAATCCGCGCGCGTCGCGTACGGTGCCGTATGTGTCAAAGGCGACGGGCCGTCCTCTGGCCAAGATCGCCGCGCGCTGCATGGTCGGGCAATCGCTTGCGAGTCAGGGCGTAAGCGGCGAAATCGTGCCGCCGTATTTTTCGGTGAAGGAGGCGGTGTTCCCATTCATCAAGTTTCCAGGCGTCGACACCATACTCGGTCCGGAAATGAAGTCCACGGGCGAGGTGATGGGCGTCGGCGACACGTTTGCCGAGGCCTTTCTGAAGTCGCAACTTGGCGCGGGCGTGAAGCTGCCGACGGCCGGCAATGTTTTCGTCAGCGTCAAGAACGCCGACAAGGCGCGAGTGGTCGAGGTGGCGCGAACGCTCACCGAACTGGGTTTCACGCTCGTCGCGACGCGCGGCACGGCGGCGGCATTGGCGGCCGCCAATCTTCCGGTCACGCCGGTGAACAAGGTGGCGGAGGGGCGCCCGCATATCGTCGACATGCTGCTCAACGACGAGATCGCGCTGGTCATCAACACCGTCGAGGAAAAGCGCAGCGCGATTCAGGACAGCTACGCGATCCGGCGGGCCGCGCTCAACGACCAGATCCCGACCTACACGACGATCTCCGGCGCGCGCGCCGCGGCGACCGGCATGCAGGGCATGCGTGAACTCGTTCCCTACTCGATGCAGGAGCTGTTGAAACGCCTGCATTGACTGGCGTCACCCGGCTGGCTGCACGAAGCCCGACTTTGCGCTAAGATTAAGTCCAGTCCAACCATGACCGGGTGCGGTGTTGCCGCGCCCGGTCTTTTCTTTCGCGTGACTATGAACCAGACTTTCGCGTGACCTATGAGGCAGACCAGAATCCCGCTGACCGTTGCCGGCGTCGAAAAACTCAAGGCTGAGTTGCACCGGCTCAAGCACGTCGAGCGACCTTCGGTGATCGCCGCGCTCGCCGAAGCGCGCTCTCATGGCGACCTGTCCGAGAATGCGGACTACGATGCCGCGAAGGAGCGACAGGGGTTCGTCGAGGGCCGCATTTCCCGCCTCGAGGCCAACCTCGCCATCGCGCAGGTGATCGATCCGGCGGCGATCGACGCCGATGGCCGCATCGTCTTCGGCGCCACGGTCGACCTCGAAGACATGAAGAGCGGCAACGCGGTGTGCTATCAGATCGTCGGTGACGATGAGGCCGACATCAAGCACGGCAAGATCTCGATCGAATCGCCGATTGCGCGCGCATTGATCGGCAAGAGCGTCGGCGATGTCGCCGAGGTACAGGCTCCCGCCGGCGTACGTGAATACGAGGTGCTCGCCGTCCGCTACGTGTAGACGCTACGAGCCGCCCTGTCGACGACGCCTCGCTGCGGGCGCGCTCGGCTCCCTCGTTTTGCTGGACGGTGCACGCGGCGTCGACGTCCGCGCGGTGGTGCGCGCCTGCGGACTGCGCGGGCGCCTAGCCTGTGGTGTGGACTTGGCCATCGTTTTTGCCTTAGGACCGATTCCGGACTTGACGCGCCGCTCCTTGCCCTTGGCGCGTGCGCCGGACGGCTGCGCCTCTGCCTTTTCCGGTGCGGGCCGCCATAGCACGAGCAACCTGCCTATATGCTGCACGGATGCAGCGTCGAGCGTAGTGCAGATTTGTTCCAGCATCGCTTCGCGCTGGTCGCGCTCCTCATTGAACACGCGGACCTTGATGAGTTCGTGCGCGAGCAGATTGACATCGATCTCATGCAGCACCGCGGGAGTGAGGCCGTGATGACCAACGATGACGACAGGATGAAGATGGTGCGCCTTCGCACGTAGTTCGCGCCGCTGGGTCGGTGACAGTGCATTCATGGAAATTCTCTAGGCAGCCGGGGTATTGCCCGAGCTCCGGTGCAAACTACCGCCCACGCTTGCCGCCGGATTTTCTGGCCGACGGTTTGGATTGGGCAGACTTTGGTTCAGGCGGGTGGTAGTCGCCAATGACGGTCTTGACCGGGCATACCTTGAATATCGGGCACTTCTGGCAGCCGACGGCGAGCGCAACAGGACAGAGTGTCATGGTCAATCTCCTTGATCGCTATGGATGACACGCGAATGCGCGCCGCAACCGCATGCTACCACCTGCATTACACGCAAGGCGCTGCGGCGACCGCTTTGCGCATGCGCACCGCAGGCATTCGCTCTCCGTTCTCGAGCGGAATCTCGAACTGTTCGATCGCTCCGAAGCCGCCTGCAGCATATAGGGGTACACCGGCAAGCGTGGCGACGAGTTCCAGGGTGCTGAAGCCCGCCGCCGCCGCGGCTCGCTCGCATTCCTGCAGGATCCGCATGCCGATGCCGCGCCGCGCCCACTGCGGATGCACGAAGAACGCCCGGATGCGCGCCGGCTCGCACGTCGGATCGAGCAGTGCATCCTCGCTCGCATGGCGCCCCTTATCGCCGCCGAACAGCGTCTTGCGCTGGCTCCAGCCGCCGCAGCCCGCGATGACTTCACCGTTCTCGACCACGAAGTAGGTGCGATCGGCGATCAGCTGCCGGTCGACCGCGAACACCGTGCCCAGCGCACCATCGATCTGCGCCGGGGAGTAGTAAGGTGCCTGCAAGTCACGCGTCGAAAGCGGGATCAGTGCTTCGAGCGCCGGTATGTCATCGGGGACCGCAACGCGCAGCGCAAACGACATGCTCCGCTTACTTGGCGCCGAGCAGCTTTGCCGCCTTGGCAACCGCCTTGGGCTTTACCCAGAAAATCGCGCCGAAACGGCCCTTGCCCGCGGTGACCGCATCCATCGCCGTGACGCTTATCCGTGCCTTGGCCAGCGCCGCCAGCATCTTGCCCATCGCGCCGACGCGGTCGTCACCGTGCACCAGGAACCCGGTTTTTCGCTTGGAAAGCTTCAGCTTGAGTTTCTTGGCCGCGCGCTTGAACTTGGCGCTGTTTTCCGGGATCAGGTCGAGCTGACCCTTGCCTCCGCTCGGAAACCCGGAAAAGGCCAGCAGATTCACGCCCTCGCCGGCGAGCGCCGCGAGCACTTTCGCGCCCTGACCCGCGGTATTGGGGACCATGACATAGTAGTAGTCGACCTTGCGCAAATTGTTGCTCATCGCATCCTCCACCGATGGTTGCCGGGGTCCAGCCAATCCACTTTGGTACGATCGCCGGCGCGCGTCAAGGCCATCTCATGCCACCGCATCAAACGGCAACGTAATTCGAGACTTCGATCAGGTTGCCGTCGGGATCGCGGAAATAAAACGATCGCATCGCGCCAGTCGCGCCGGTGCGATCGACCGGGCCCTCGAGGATGTCGACGCCTTGCGCGCGCACGTGCGCCATCGCCTCTTCCAGGGGCGTCGTCGCGATGAAACACAGATCCGCCGAACCTGGAACCGGATGCTGTGCATGCGGCACGAACTCCTTGCCCGCCTGGTGCAGGTTGATCTTTTGCGTGCCGAACGAGAGCGCCGTTCGGCCCTGCCCGAAGCGGACGACGGTCATGCCCAATGTGCGCTCGTAGAATTTGCAACTCGCATCGACGCTCGCCACAGTGAGCACGAGATGGTCGAGGCGGTCGATGCGCACGGTGGCCGCTAGCGGTACTTCTCGGAACACGCAATGATCTGCATGTCGGTCGGAAATTCCAGACAGACTCGCGCGTCAGCTTTCAGCCAGCGACGACCCTTGGTTGCTGCCGCCGGCTTCGGCGTCGGCTCGGCGAGTGGCTGCGGCGATGCAATGGGGGCCAGCTGCTGTGGCTGGGCTGTCGCCGGAGCCGCGGCGAGGGCGGCCAGTATTGCACCGAGGCTTGCAACTATGGCTAGTGGTCTCATCATCGCGGGCCTTTCAACGTGTACCCGGCAGATCCAGCTGTCCGTGCCCGGCCGTTGCGGATAGGCCGTACACCAACCCCGGCGGCGATTCCAGCGACCGCCTGCTGAGCAGTCTATCCGGACAGAGCGTCGATCGCCATAGGCGCAGTCCTGGACGCCGGGACTGGCCGTGCGGCACCATGCGCCGCGAGTTCAGGGGCCGAAGCCGCAGGCGCCTGCCAGGAGGCATCCGTACAGCCACGCGCATGCGACGGCGCCCAGCGTGGCAAGCACAAACACGCCAATGCCGATACGTCGTCGCTTGATCGGATCGAGGTGCGGGAACAGGCGCGTGCCGATCCACGCAGCGACCGGAAACACCACGAGCATGACGATGCATTCGGTCGGCAGGACCCACCACGTGATGAAGGACCACCACGCCACAGTGAGCGACGCGAACACAAGTTCCAGTGCGCACGCTATCAGTGCGACTGTGAATGCAGCAGCGACAATGGGACGCGTGCGGATCAGGCCGTAGGCAATCCCAAGCGGCAGGGATGGCAGCAGTCCACCGACGACTGCGACCGAACCGATGGCCAGAAAACCGGACATGCGCATGAACAGGGCGACGATGTCGACCGCCAGGAATACCCGCGTCGCCCATACGCAGACGAACAGCGCCAGTGCGGGGAGGCCGTAGACAAGTGCTCGTCTGAACATCAGTCAGTCTGCGGCGTCAACGACCAGCCGGAAGGGCATGCGTGACTCGCGTCGCGTCATGATCGGTCGCGTTGGATGTACCAGTAAAGCAGGGTGGCCGACAGCGCCGTGAACAGCGATTGCCCAAAGTGGATATAGATGGTTTTCGAATACTCGGAAAAATGGGTCACCATGTACTCCACTGCGGTGAACCCTGAAACGACCACCATATTTTCACGCAGCCAATCGACTTGTGCCATCGACGTCAGCGCTTTCCAGTTGTCGGGATAGTTTGTACCCGTCGGCACAACCGCGAACTGCGTGAACACCAGCATCCAGGTGACCGCGGCGATAACGCCAGCGAGGATGCCGATGCCTACCGCCGCCAGGAGCCCGTGCGTTGCATTGGAGCCGGGATCGCCGTTCATGCGTGGATTATCCGTCCGCCGCCAAACGACCAGTTTTCCCACTGCGTTTCCTTGAAACAGATCATGACATGCTCGGCATTCAATCCGGGTGATTGCGCTCAACCCCGCCATGATGTCGGCAAGAATTTTCCGTTTCACCTTGACGCTGCGCCCCACCGAAAACAAAACTTCGATCAACACGAAATCATCGGTTCGAGGCGAGCTCAGGTCCGGGTACTCGGTATCGAAGCGAAAATCGTCTGGCCCCAACGCCAGGACGCGCTGAAAGCGATCCTTTTCAGGGACTCCCGAATTGACCAGCGCCTGATGCACAGCGCCAAGAATGGCGGTCTTGTATTCGGCGGACTTTCCCTCGCGCATCGTCAGTGTCACCAACGGCATTTCATCTCCTTAAGGCGAACGACTCCATTCGGCGGAATACGCGGCACGGAAATTGAGGGGTGGTGCCGTGACCGACAAGTACTCGAATGCTGTCGGGCCGGTATTTTCAAATCCGTGCACCTCGCCATCCTCAAAGCGAACGATGTCTCCTGCGGTGAACGGCGCCGTAGATTCGTTTGCGAGCAGCAGACGACCGGAACCGCTCAGGGCGACCCAAACCTGTTCCGAGGTGGCGTGGCTGTGCCGCGGATTGACGGCGCCGGGCGGCAGCACCACGCGGGTGATCGTCAGCCGCGTGGAATGCGAATTCTCGGGAAACAGAAGCTGATGCGACGTCACGCCCGAGTTGCTGAAAACCTTGACATCGTCTCGCCGGATGAACTCCACCGCGTATCGCTCTCCGTAGTTCGCAGGTAGTCAGCGCGGATTCAAGCATCCACGCGTTTCTGAAATATCTTCCAGGTTTGTTCGGCCCACCCGTTGTGCCGCCAGAATCCTACACCGTCTTCGTTCTCGCGGTATACGAAGATATTGCATTTCGGGATATTCGCATCGGCGAGTCTGGCAAAGCAGAATTCGATCAGGGATCGCGCCACGCCGCCACCGCGATGGCTGCGCGCAACGGCAAGATGGTGAAGATACCCGCGCCGGCCATCGTGCCCGCATAAGACGACACCGATGACGTCTCCCGTCGGCGTAGTGGCGAGCGCGCTCAGTTCCGGGTTTCTTTCCAGAAACGCACCGATCGCCGACTCGGTGTCTGATTCGTTGAGCCCGATGCCCTTGGTTCGCTGCCACAGATCGACCGCACGAGGGTAATCCGCTGCAACCATGGCACGAATGTCTATGTCGGACAATTTCATGACGCGCGCGATGGTCTTCCGAACATCGCGGCGCGGCTTCGCCGCGCCGCTAGCGCCAGACGCTGCCTAGGTCGGGACCGCGGTCCCGGCCGGCAACTCGGCCTTCGGGGAGGGCCCGTACTGGTTGTCGCCAGGTTGACCTTCGAGCACCATGAAGACGAGCAGAACGATGCATCCGACGACAGGTACTAACAGGATCAAAATCCACCAGCCGCTGCGACCGGTGTCGTGCAGCCTTCGAATGGTAACGGCGATCGCCGGGAGCAGTACCGCGAGCGCGTAAATCCCACCCAGCAGCCCCGCGCCGTACCCGGAACTGGTCCCGGTAATGTTGTCCACGATCGACAGCGCGGCCGAAATGAGGAGGTTGAACAGCACGAAAAACCAATATTCCTTGCGCCGCGCGCGACCGGTAAACACGGTGTATTTCTTGAGTGCTTGTAGGTACCAGTTCATATGATTCTCCCCAAGTTTTGATACGCAACCACGACGTCGAATGTGACCACAAAAGCATCCTGCCGACCGGCGAATGCTGAGCTACACGCGAGTGCCCGCCGGCAACCTGCTCGCTGCCCGATGTTCATGCCGTTGGAGGATACTCCCGTTGCGTCGTCAACGTGCGTGGCCGGATTGGAGGATGGCCGAGATACATGACCATGTGCGCCTTGGGATGATAAGCGCCGTCTATTTTCAGGGCGCGCTCTTCCATGCCGAACGTACGAAAGCCCGCTGCTTCGTACAAGCGCATGGCCCGCGCATTCGTGGCGGTGACGGTGAGGTTGATCTGCTCCAGATCGGGAATGCAACGCGCCCGATCGAGACATGCGTCGAGTAAACCCCGCCCCACGCCGGCAGACATTTGCTCGGGCGCGACAAACATGCCGAAGAGCAGTCCCTTGTGGCGCTGCTTGCTGCGCCGTTCAACCGTAAGTCCGATCGACCCGACGAGCGTGCCGTCCTCGGAGAAGGCGCCGAGTACGAAGTCGTGCGGCGCGTCGTCGCCCGGAGAAATGCGTTGTTGCGCCCAGGTGAGTGGCTTGACGGCTTCCTCTTCGAAACTCGACGTGAATGCCTCGGAAAATTCGCGGAGCATGCGCAGACGCAGTGCCGTGTATTGGTCGACGTCGCTCGGCGCGAGTTCACGGACGTGCATTGCTTCGAACTACCACTCGGTCAGTCCTTCGAGCGCATACAGTTTTTTCCAGCTCGGGCGCGCACGAACGAGATTGGCCAGTACCGCGAGCGCCGGCCATTCCAATGCCGGTACGAGGCATCTTGCGCGACCAGCGCATCAGCATGGTCAGCAGCAGGTCGGCGCCGGAAAACCGCGGCCCCAGGAGATACGGGCCATTCGTGGACAGATGTGCCTCGAGTCGATCCCAAACGCCCTCGATTTTATGCTGCAATGCTTCGCGCACCATGGCGGTGTGCTCCGTTGCGCCGAGATCGGCGGGATAAAACCAGAAGCGATAGGTTGCTGCCAGCGTATTGCTGAGATAGACAATCCACTGATACCAAGCGTCGCGCTCCGCCGTACCCAATGCTGGCGCAAGATGCGCTTCGGGATGCCGATCGGCCAGGATCATCAGCAACGCCGCGGATTCCGTCAGCGGTTTGCCGTCGATCAGCAGCGTGGGTACCGTGCCGTGCGGATTGAGTTCGAGATAGTGCGGGTCACGTTGTGCGGCGGCACTGAAATCCACGAGCTGCAGCCGATAGGGCGCACCGATCTCCAGCAGGGCCAGATGCACGACCATGCTGGCGGTTCCGGGCGAATAGTAGAGGGTGTACACGCCTCAGGCGTCGCCGGCCGGATGGCCTGGACCGCAATCGTGCTGCAGTGCCTGCTCAGACGGTCTTGTCATTTCGCCATTCCTGAAACGCAGGTAAGTCATCGCCGAACCTTACCCAGGCGAGGTCGTGACTGAGCCATGAGTGATGAGTGGGCGGAAATAACTCCGGATTATCGAGGCTGCATGTCGTGATGTCCACCGTTGCAGGCGCATCGTCGCGCGCATAGGTGAGCGGCGTGCCGCATGCGCCGCAAAAGCGGCGCAGGACAGCGGGAGACGATCGAAACGCGGAGGGCTCCCCATGCAGGAGCTGAAAGTCAGCAACCGGGAATGTCACCCACGCGACCACAGGTGCGGCGGCGACGCGCCGACACGTCTGGCAGTGGCAGACCATGGTGTTGGTCGGTCGACCTCGAACGCGATAGCGGATCGCTCCGCAGATGCAACCTCCTTCTGCGCTGTCGCTGTGCATGACGATTCCTTTCGTAGTCCGCGCCATTCATCCGTTCGCGGCCTCGCGGCTGATGGAGTAAACGAGATGGATGCGGTCCCTGAACGTTACTTCCTTCTCGAGCGTCATGCCAACCCGGCGCGCAACCGCCTGCGACGGCGCGTTTTTCGGGCGGATCAACGAGATCAGGTGCCGGCGGCCGGGCGTGGCAAATGCGTAGCGACGGACGCCGAGCGCGGCTTCCGTCGCCAGACCCTGGTGCCAGAACGGCTTGTGTAGCAGGTAGCCGATCTCGTGCTCGAACGTACCCTCGACCTCCTGCAGCAGCAGGCCCACCTGCCCGACGGGCTGCCCGGATTCGCGCGAAATGGCGAGCCAGAGACCATGGCCGTCCTTGGCGTAGCGCGCGCGCTGGCGTTCGATCCATCCCTGCGCCTCGGCGCGGCTGTACGTCGACGGGTAATGCCGCATTACATCGGCGTCGGCCAGCATCGTCGCAATGAAGTCGAGATCGCCGAGCTCCATCTCGCGCAGACGCAGACGTTTGGTCTCGACGATCCAGGTACTTGCGTTCGACATGCGCGTCATTGGCGACTCAGCGCGCGGCCGCCTTCCCCGGCAACGCAAAGGGTGGATCTTAGGCCAGCTGCACCGCCGACAAAAGCGTCCGCGTATAGGCGTCCTGCGGCGCCGCGAACAGCGCCTCGGCTTCGCCTTGCTCGACGATGGCGCCATCCTTCATCACGAGCACCCGGTGTGCCATCGCGCGCACCACGGCCAGATCGTGGCTGATGAATACATAGCTCATTCCGTACTTGACCTGAAGTGCGGCGAGTAGCGCGAGTACCTGCTGCTGGACCGAAACGTCGAGTGCGGAGGTCGGTTCGTCCAGCACCAGCACTTCGGGTCGCAACACGACCGCGCGGGCGATCGCAATCCGTTGTCGCTGACCGCCCGAGAACTCATGGGGGTACCGGGTCAGCACGTCGTCGATACCTTGCTGCTCGGAGAGTCCGACTTCCGCCAGCATGTCGAGGATGCGCTGGCGGCGCTGTTCCCTGGAGAATTCAGGCATATGCAGCGCGACGCCTTCGCCCACGATCTGTTCGATGGTCATTCGCGGCGAGAGCGATCCGAACGGATCCTGGAAGACCACCTGCATCCTGCGTCGCATCGCGCGCAGCGTAGGACGGTCGGCATCGTCGAGGCGCGTGCCTTCGAGAGTCACGCTGCCTTCGGCGATCGGCTGCAGTGCGAGCAGCGCCATCCCGAGCGTGGTCTTGCCGGAACCGGATTCGCCGACGATGCCGAGCGTTTCGCCACGTTTCAATTCCAGCGTCGCGTCGCGTACTGCGCGAAACACATTCTTACCGAACCAGCCGCGGGGCGAGATGAAATCGACGCTGACGTCGCGTGCCGCCGCAAGGATCGGTGCGTTCGCCGGCACCGGCTGTACCGCGCGCTGCGGCCGGCTGTTGATGAGCTTGATCGTGTAGGGGTGCTGCGGTCGCGCGAACACGTCAGCGGTGAGACCCTGCTCGACCAGGCGGCCCTTTTCCATCACGCCGACGCGATGCGTGAAGCGCCGCACCAGGTTCAGGTCATGGGTGATGAAAAGTATCGCCATTCCGTATTCGCGCTGCAGGTCGTCGAGCAGCGCGAGAATCTGTGCCTGGATCGTCACGTCCAGGGCGGTGGTCGGTTCGTCAGCAATCAGCAACTTCGGGCGGCATGCGAGCGCCATCGCGATCATCGCGCGCTGCCTTTGTCCACCCGAGAGCTGGTGCGGAAAGGCATCGACCCGTCGTTCGGGCTCCGGAATGCCGGTGCGGGCAAGCAACTCGATCGCGCGTGCGTGGGCCTGCCTTGGGTCGAGTCCCTCGTGCAATTCCAGTACTTCCGCGATCTGGTTCCCTACCGTGTACAGCGGATTCAGCGCGGTCATCGGCTCCTGGAAGATCATCGCGATGTCACGGCCGCGCAAGCCCTGCATTGCTCTTTCGCTCTTCGCGAGCACGTCCTCACCCTGAAAGCGGATTTCGCCTTCGTACGTCGCGGCGGCGACGAGCTTCAGCACCGACAGTGCAGTGACCGATTTGCCGGACCCGGACTCGCCCACGAGGCCGAACTTCTCGCCGATGGCGATGGTGAACGACACGCGATCGACCACCCGCGATGGTCCGAAATTGACGCAGAGCTCGTCGACTGCGAGCAAGGGTGCCGAATCGATCATGATTTGCGCGTGTCGAAGGCATCGCGCAGCGCGTCGCCGATGAATGTCAGTAACAGCAGCGTCAACGACAGTACGATGAACGTCGGGATCGAGATCCACCACGCATCGAGGTTCTCCTTGCCTTCGCGCAGAAGGTCCCCAAGCGACGGCAGGCCAGGGACTCCCAGCCCGAGAAAGTCGAGGGCCGTGAGAAACAGGATCGCCGCGCTCATGCGGAACGGCAAGAACGTGATCACGGGCGTCAGTGAATTGGGCAGGATATGACGCCACATGATCTGCCAGTTCGACAGGCCCATGGCCCGCGCCGCCTTCACGAACTCGAGGCTGCGATTGCGCAGGAATTCGGCGCGCACGTAATCGGACAACCCGATCCAGCCGAACAACGCGAAGATCGCCACCAGCAGCAGCAGCGATGGCGCGAATATCGATGCAATGATGATCAATAGATACAACTCGGGAATCGCGTTCCAGATCTCGATCACCCGCTGTGTCGTGAGGTCGACCCGCCCGCCGAAGTAACCCTGCAATGCGCCGATCAGAACACCCAGAATCATCGCAACCGATGTCAGGGCGAGACCGAAGAAGATGCTCACCCGAAAGCCGTACAACAATCGCGCGGTGATATCGCGGCCGGATGAATCGGTGCCTAGCCAGTGCCCCTTGCCCGGCCCTACCGGATCCGCCGCCCGGGCGTAGTAGTCGAGCGAACTGTCGCCAAATTCATTGAGCGTGAACAGCGCGAAGTTGCCGTCCTTGGCGAACTGTTGCTGGATGAACGGGTCGTGCCAGTCGGTCGGTGTGGAGAAATCGCCGCCAAATCGCGTTTCAGGTTGGTTGTTGACGATCGGAAAGAACCATTCGCCCTGATAGCGCGCGACCAATGGCCGCTCATTGGAAAAAAGTTCCGAGAAAGTGCCGACCAGCAGCATTGCGCCGAACACGAACAGCGAGATGTAGCCAAGACGATTGCGCTTGAAGCGCGCCCAGGCGCGCTGATTGGGCGACAGCGAAGTGACGCGACGCGCTTGCGCTGGCGCAGCGAGCGGTCCCTCGCCGGCGGAGGGCGCGGTGGCGAGGCTCATTTGTCACTCATTTGCCAACCGCCCCGAACTGCACGCGCGGATCGGCGACGACGTACATGAGGTCGCCGATCAGCTTCACCACCAACCCGATCAGCGTAAAGAAATACAGTGTGCCAAGCACGACCGGATAGTCGCGGCGGGTCAGCGATTCATAGCTCAGCAGGCCGAGTCCGTCGAGCGAGAAGATCGTCTCGATCAGGATGGAGCCGGCAAAGAACGCGCCGACGAACGCCGCCGGGAAGCCGGTGATGATCGGAATCAGCGCATTGCGGAAGACGTGCTTGTAGAGCACGCGCCGCTCGGCCAGGCCTTTCGCGCGCGCCACGAGCACGTACTGCTTGCGGATCTCTTCGACAAACGTGTTCTTGGTCAGGATGGTCACGATGGCGAAACTGCCGATTGCGTAGCACGTCAGCGGCAGCACCAGGTGCCAGAGGTAGTCGACGATCCGCGCCGGCCAGCTCAGGCTTGCCCAGTTGTCGGAGGTGAGTCCGCGCAAGGGAAACCAGTCGAAGAACGAACCGCCGGCGAACAGCACGATCAACAGCACGCCGAGCACGAAACCTGGAATCGCAAAGCCGACCAGCACCAGGAGCGTGGTGAGCGTATCGAAATGCGTGCCTTCACGAACCGCCTTGGCGACGCCCAGCGGCACCGAAATCAGATAGGAGATGAGAAAAGTCCAAAGCCCCAGGCTGATCGACACCGGCAGCTTCTCCTTGATGAGCTGCCACACGTCCTTGTTGCGCAGAAAGCTCTTGCCCAGGTCGAACTGGGCGAAATTTTTCAGCATCGAGAAGTAGCGTTCGAGCGGTGGCTTGTCGAAGCCGTAGAGTTTCTTCAACTCCTGGATCTGTTTCTGGTCGATGTCGCGGCGCGCGGTGTAGCCGCCTGTCTCACCGCCGGCTCCGGCCCGTGCTTCCGCCAGCAGCTGCTCGATAGGCCCACCTGGCACCAGCTGAATGATGATGAACGTGACCGTCAGCACACCCAGCAACGTGGGGATCATCAGGAGCAAGCGCTTGCCGATGTATGCGAGCATCGTTGACTACTTCTTGTCCAGGGACTTGTCCCACCACGCGGTGACCGCCCACTGCAGCCAGTCGTTGGGAGTGGCGATCGTGTAGAACTTGGGCACGGTCTTGGGGATGCCGAACTTGTCCCAGCGCGAAACGCGGTTGGTGGCGCCATACAGATCCGGCACCACAAAGTTTTCGCGCATGAATACGCGGTCGAGCGCGCGGCTCGCGGTGCGCAACTCGTCCATCGTCGTCGCCTGGTCCATTTTGGCGATCAGGAAGTCGACAACCTTGTTCTTGACGCCGCCGTAGTTGTTCGAGCCCTGCTCGTCGGCCGCAGCGGTGCCGTAGGCGGACTTGAGGTCCGCCGCATTGGGAAACGACCAGTCGCCCGACTTGATGTTGACCATGTCGAAGTCGAAAGTCTCGAGTCGCTTGCGGTAGATTGCGAAATCCACGAGGCGGGTGTTCAACTTGATGCCGAGCATGGCGAGGTTGCGCTGATAGACCGCTTCTCGCCGGCCCAGCGCGTCGCCGGCTTCCAGCCATTCGAACTCGAATTTTTCACCCTTGGCATTGCGTAACACGCCGTCGGGGCCGACCTTCCAGCCAGCCTGTTCGAGCAAGCCGCGTGCCTTGTTCAGGTTCTTGCGCAGTCCGTTCGGATCGAGATCGGTGCGATTGTCCTGCCACGCAGGGCCGAATACTGCTGGCGGCAGATCTGCACGAAACGGTTCGAGCAGCGCGAGTTCGCGCGGTGAGGGCAGGTCCTGCGCCGCGAATTCGGAATTCGCAAACAAACTGTTCGTGCGCTTGTACTGCTTGTAGACGTTGATCGCCGCGAAATCGTAGGCGAGGTTCAGCGCTTCGCGCACGCGACGGTCCTGGAACAGCGGTTTGCGCAGGTTGAAGATGTACGACTGCAACCCCATGCCGAAGCCGGTCGGAAATTCTTCCTTGAGGATCCGCTTGTCGTCCCACTTGGGCCCACCATGCTGGCGCACCCAACGCCGCGCGGAGTATTCCATCAGAAAATCGAACTCGCCGGCCTTGAATGCTTCCATCGCGATCGAATTGTCCTGGTAGTACCGGTAGACGATGCGGTCGAAATTGTACTGGCCCCGCGCGAACCCCTGCTCGCGGCCCCAGTAATTGGGGTCGCGCTGAAAATCGATGCGCCGCGCGGAATCGGTGCTTGCGATCGTGTATGGACCCGACGTGATCGGGTACTCGTTGATGATCTCGTCGAATTTCTTCGGCTTGCCATCTGCGGCGCGTCCCCACTTGGGCGAGAACACCGGAAGAGTGCCGACGTTGAAGATGGTGTCGGCCGAGCGTTCCTTCAGATCAAAGCGAATCGTGCGGGGGTCAAGCACGGTTGCGCTGGCCACGCCATCCAGTTGTGTACGAACGCTGGGCGTCGCCTCCTTGCTCCGCAACATGTCGAACGAATACTTGACGTCGGCGGCCGTGACCGGATCACCGTTGGTGAAACGCGCCTTGGGATTCACCCGGAACGCAATCCATGACTTGTCGGGCGCAACCTGGATGTCCTCGGCGACAAGTCCGTATATCGTATCCGGCTCGTCGCCCGACCGCACGGCCAGCGTCTCGAACATCAGTGTGACCAGCGCGGCCGGTGCGTTGCCCCTGATCGTGAACGGATTGAACTTGTCGAAGCTCGTCCGGCGGTCCGGCTGCGACAGTTGCAGCGTTCCTCCCTTGGGGGCGTCCGGATTGACGTAGTCGAAATTCCTGAACCCGCGGGCGTACTTTGGCTGCCCGTAGGCGGCATACGCATGCGACCACTTGCCTTCCACCGGCTGGACACTGACCGCCGTGGGCGGCGCGGGATCGTCCTTTGCCAGCGGGGCCGCCGGAGCGGCGATCGTCCCCAAGCTCACCAACATCGTTGCCAGTACGCAATGTCGAATCAGAGTCAACATGGAAAAATATGGGGTCGAGTCCAATACATGAGCACGACGGGCCGCCTCGAGCGCGAATACCGGAGCGCACAGCGCGAAGGTACTCCAATGATCATAGCTGACATTACTTAACGCCGACTTAGGGCCGGCGGAGTTTGGGTTGGATCAGGGTCTCGGCAAACGGTGCGGGCAATGATCCCGAGTATCGCCGCAAAGTGCAAATCGGGGTAAGAATGAACTGTCCTACTCCAGATTGGACCTATCGGACAATGCCCGATCAGGCTAACGCACCTGCGGTACAAGGACCGAGATCGACTCGTTGTTGGCGTCGCACTTGGCGGTGCCCAACGGCAGCAACGCCCGCGATTGCGGTAATTGCACCAGCACCGGTGAACTGGCGCTACCGGGCCATAAGCGGAAGTTGAACAGCGCCCTCCAATTTGGCGGTCAATGAATGGATAGCGAGCCCTCCCGCTGTTAAGAAGTCGCCTGCCTGCTGCCCTTGACGCAAGCAGGCATAATGGCCTACCAAAGGGAGGTAGTGAACCAACGCTCCGCGACCTATTTGGACAAAATTCCCAATGATGCGAAGCCGCGTGATCTGCCGGTAGAGCAACCCGTGACGCTCAAGCCCCAATTAACCTGAAATCCGCTAAGGCGCTTGGACTCACTATTCCGCAGGCGATGCTGCTGTGCACGGACGAGGTGATCAAGTGACGACCCGCCGCGCACTCCTGCGTTCCCTCGCAACCGGCGCGCTGATCGCCGGCACGTGGCCGGCAACCGCGCAGCAGCCGCCGAAGATCCCGCGCGTCGGCGTATTGTGGTAGTCACGGATAAGTTGCTCTTCCTCCGCGAGCAGCGCGGCTCTGAACTACCCGGGCTTCCCGGAGATGACTAAATAACACCGAGCATAAGCAATGCGCCAAACACAAAGCTTGACCAATGTGCCGAAAAATAGAGTCCGTGTGCCTTCTGCGGCGTTCCCGGATCACGCAAACACCGTGATTGGTGCGCTCTTGGAGAAGGTGGCCGCCAATCATTCGAATCAATCGGGGTTCGTGATTTTTCCCGATGGGCGCCAAGCGTTCACCTCGCGGATCGCGATGACCGAACTCGCGGAAAAGACCCTGGATTTGCAGTACTTCGTCTGGGACGCCGATGCCACCGGCCGGATCCTGGCCGCCCACCTGGTTCACGCCGCCGACCGCGGTGTCCGTGTCCGCATTCTGATTGACGACGTCTACATGACGGGCCGTGACGCGATCCTCACAGCCCTGGATGCGCACCCGAACATTGAAGTCCGCCTCTTCAATCCCTTTGTCCATCGTTCGCGACGGGTGCTGGATTTCATTGTCGACTTTGATCGCGTCAACCATCGCATGCACAACAAGCTGTTCGTGATGGACAACACGGTCGTGATCGTCGGTGGCCGCAACATAGGCGACTCCTATTTCGAAGTTCATCAGGAGGCCAACTTTCGCGACATGGATGTCCTCGCGGTCGGACCTGTAGTGCGGAAGGCTTCCGCTGTGTTCGATCAGTTCTGGAACGGTGCTTGGGCGGTACCGGTGAAGGCTGTGGTCGATGGGACTTCGACCGAAGCCGATCTTCAGACGGCATTGAGGACCGCACGCGAACAGAATGCCGCTAAGCCCTACCCCCATCCGCTCAATGAGGACGTTGCCACACTCAAATCGGAGTTGGCGAGCATCTTCGAGCGTCTAGTCTGGGCGCAGGGCCATATGATCTTTGACGACCCTGACGAGATAATAGAACACGGGCGCACCGTCACGATGACGGAAGGTTTCTACCGACGCATTGATCGCCTCGAGAGCGAACTGCTGATCGAGGTCCCCTATTTCGTGGTGCGCAAAAGGGGACTCGATGTAATGCGACGCTTACGCGACCGCGGTGTCCACATCCGGGTTCTCACCAATTCTCTGGCTTCCAACAACGTTCTGGCTGCCCATGCCGGCCACGCGAAGCACCGTAAACAGGTCGTTGCCACCGGCGTTGAACTCTACGAGCTGAGGGCTGATCCGCCAGTCAAGAAGAGGACTTTTCACTTGACGGGCTCGGCCCGATCGACACTGCACTGCAAGGCGTTTGTCTTTGACCGCAAGGATGTGTTCATTGGTAGCTTTAATCTCGATCCCCGCTCGGGCGATATCAATACCGAGGCTGGGCTTTACATCGAAAGCCCGGAGCTGGCGAGGCAGATGGTCTCGTACATGAACGAAGGGGTGTCGGCTCAAAGCAGTTACCGGGTGTTGTTGGACCCGGATGACAATCTCTGTTGGGTCACCGAAACCGGGGGAAAGGCAGTGCGATACGACCGCGACCCGAACAGCACGTCTTGGCAACGCGCCAAGGCGATGCTCATTGGCATGCTGCCCATCATGGACCAACTGTGATTTTGCATTTCGCGAGTTGGTAACTGGGGTAAAAATGTAGCTACCAGACAGGGCTAACTGTCGATGGCGGCCGTGCGCCATGCAGCGGCCACTCGGTTGGACGGCTTGAACTTCCGTGACCGGCCAGAAGTGGGCATACGAGAACGGAAGGAAGATTTCCCGTTACCGGCCATTCAACTTGGCGCTTACTCGATATTCGAGCCGATTTGCGACGACGAGTGACGCATCCATCCGCGCAAAGCGAAAACCCCGCCGAAGTGGTGGTCCTTCGTGAAGCCGATGCTGATTACTGCTTGCGGCGCAAGAAACCGAGTCCGACGAGACCCATTCCAAGAAGCGCGAGCGTGGCTGGTTCGGGAACGGTTGCCGGACACGCGGTGATCGAGGCCTGCGCTCCGTTCGGGAAAGTCTTCAAGGCGGTCGCCGTGAGACAGCTTACTTCTGCAACGCCGTCGGGAGAGCTCTCCTGCGAGGCAATGATCGGTTCCCCGGTGCCGAAGCTCATTCGAATCCCGTAGGAAAAGATGCCGTCGGTAACTACGTCGAACCCCGATCCACAGTTGTCCCCCGTCGACGGACCGCCAAACGTACAACCACCCACATAGGATGCAAGCACTCCATTCGGGTCGCCGAAGAAATCGACCGCAACCTGTTCGCCGAAGTCGAGCCCCGTTATCGTCGGTGCGACCTGAATCACAGCGTAGTTTGGACCGGGAACCTTCGAGCTGAAGTCGAAATTGACAATGAGGTCATCCGCCGGTGTTGTGCCGAAGGGGATAGTCACTGCCTCTGCCTGGAACGCCGCGGCGGTACACAACGCGAGAAGCGCTGCCGCCGCGCCTTGACGAAATCGGGTCATCATTTGCCTCAGTTATTGCTTGCGGCGCGAGAAACCGAGTCCGGTGAGACCCATTCCACGGAGTGCGAGAGTGGCGGGTTCTGGAACTGCGGTAAGTGCTGTGAATTCAGACTGTCCATTGCATCGAGGGAGCCAGCCAGCGCTGGCGAGTACCGCGATAATCCAGAGCATAATCCAAGCCAAGTTCCTAACCTTATGAGTCAATTGGCTTTATGGCCTTTGGTAATTTCAAATTGTACGACACATGTCAAATTTTTCGACACCACGGCTGCGGGATAAAGAATGGACCGATTCCATCGGTTTCAATGTCCGATTGCAGCTCCGCGCGATGTCGACATTGGGTCGTTCACGCTCATCCGCTCGCCGGTGCTGGGCGGCGGCTCCGCGAGAGACGGTGAAGTCCTGACCGAGACTCAGCCGACGGACTCGATGATCTTTCGGTACTGGTCCTCGCCGAATGCCTTGAGGGTGGTGGTTCGAATGTTTCCGCCTTTGGCGATCGAAATGGCGAGTTTGGCGAACTCCTCATCGTTCGGCGCGTCGATGATGACCACCATGTCGTAGACGCCCATCGTCATGTAGAAGCCGGTCATCTCCGCGCCGTGCTGGCGGCACAATTGCCGAGCAGCGTCCAGGCGATCCGGGGAATCCTTGACGTGGCGGATACCCTGATCCGTCCAGTTGCAGAGCATGATGTGGGTGGACACGGGTTCCTCCTTTTATTGAAGATATTGAAATGGGAATGATAGCGTAGTCGAAGGGCTGCTATTGAGGAGCTCCTCGTCCGTCTCTTCTTTACCGGTGAGTGCCGCCGCCGCACGCCAGCCGAATGACCGTATATGGACCCCTCCTCGTTTGCTAGCACTCCGTTCTTTGGCGGTTAGGTTCGACTGCTCACGTATATCCGTATATGGACTCCCGCCTTTGTGCAAGAGTGGTTCGACACAGGAAGGTGATTGCATCCGTATATTCGGCTTCTCTGTGATGCATAGTTTCGCATCGAGCCTACATGGAAATGCGCGCGCTTTCTCCTTATCGGCCTCACGGCTTCGATGCTGCAGCCGTCGGATATATCAGGGTCTGAAAGCGCCGGTCTCACCGGTTACCCATGTTTTCCGTTCTTGCGCAATCTGAGGTTGGTCCACTGCGTGTCGGTAAATCGACTGGGCTACGCCGAGTGGTACGCTTCCCGCTTTGCCAGAACTGCCCACGCGGTCCTCGCCATCTTGTTGGCCAGTGCAATCGCTACGACGTTCTTGTGACGGCGCTGGATCAGCTGCTGTAACCAGCGGCTTTGGCGATCATCGCGCCTTGGCGCGAAGCGGAGTACGGCGCGGGCGCCCTGAACAAGCATCGTTCGCAGATAGGTATCCCCGTGCTTGGTGATGCCACCAAGCATGGTCTTGCCGCCACTGGAGCGCTGCTTCGGCGTCAATCCGACCCATGCTGCGAACTGGCGACCGTTCTTGAATTGCTTAGGATCGGGTGCGGTGCCAAGGAGCGCGGTGGCGACGATCGGACCGATTCCTGGAACGGACGCAAGTAGCTGACATTCTTCAGTGTGGACGAAGATTTCTTTAAGCTGGGCGTTCAGTTCCTGTAACCAGAGCTCCAAGGCGGCAACCTGCTCCAAGTACATCCGACCAAGCCGGCGCAAGATCGACGTAATGGGGGACTCTGCATCTCCAACGTGAGCCGCGACGCCTCGCCGTAACTGTGTAACGCTAATACCAAAGACGATCCCCTCTTCGGCGAACATGCTGCGGATCTGGTTCGACTTCGCCGTGCGCTCATGGATCAGACGCTCGCGCATCCGATGCAGCGACTGCACTGCCTGCTGCTCTGCCGTTTTGACCGAAACGAATCGCATGTCTGCACGCCTGACCGCCGCGCAGATCGCCGCCGCGTCGTTGGTGTCATTCTTCCCACCGAGCAAAAACGGCTTCACATACTGCGTCGGAATCAATCGCACTTGATGGCCGAGTTTGCTTAATTCTCGACCCCAGAAGTGTGAGCTGTGACAAGCTTCAATGCCGACGAGACAGGTCTCCAGTTTCGCAAAATAGCGAACGACCTCACCGCGGCGAAGCCTTCTTTGCAGAACTGTGTTGCCATGGCGATCGACGCCATGCACCTGGAACACGTTCTTGGCGATATCAAGACCAATCGTTGCAGCGTTCATCGGGGCCTCCTTTCGGGCAGTTTGAACTTACAGTGTCGCCCCTTTCGGGGGGCGGGAGTCCATACCATCAGCCTCTAACTGCCGCATCAATTTGACGATGCCGGGCCATGATGGGCTATTCGCGCGCCAGCTCCCCATTGCTTTCTCGTGCTTCTCGCACCTGGTCATTCACGGGTTTTGCCGGCGCCGGTTCGACCTGTTCGCCATCGTTCGGCTTGCTTAGCAATCGTGGTGGATGTGCTCCTGTTGACGATGTAGGTTGATCGGTCTCTGCATCGAGTGTTGCTTCAGCTGGTAACCATAGCGGGTTGGTAATCGGTGCCGTTTTTCAACATCGCCCAAGCGATGCGCGTGGTCTTGTTGGCCAGCGCCACTGCCGCGACGTTCGGGTGGCTACGCGCAGCCAGACGGGTCACCCACTGACTCAGTCGGTCGTCCTTGCTCTTGGAGGTTCGGATCACCGAACGCGCGCCATGAATCAGCAGCGCCCGCAAATATACGTCGCCGTGCTTGCTGATTCCCAGCAGCCGCTCCTTACCGCCCGAGCTGTGCTGCCTGGGCGTTAACCCGAATGCGGCAGCCATCTGCCGACCATTGGCAAACTGTTCCCCATTGCCGACCGCCGCCACCAGCGCGGTGGCAATGATCGGCCCAACCCCGCGTAGCTGCTGCAGCCGCTTGGCAACCGGGTCGCTCTGCGCGATCACCGCGATGTCGCGGTCGAGTTCGTGCAACCGCTCATCGAGAGCCCTGAGATCACCCCACAGTCCGTTCAGCAGTCGGCGGAACCGCTCGCTCAAGCCGTTCTCGGCATCTTCCAGCCAACACGGCAATGCCCTGCGCAAATGCAACACTTCCTTCGGCGCCACCAACCCGTACTCAGCGACCAGACCACGAATCTGGTTGGCCTTGGCCGTGCGTTGCTTGGTCAACTCGGCGCGAATGCGATGCATCGCTTGGATGTCCTGTTGCTCCACGGTCTTCACCGAGACGAACCGCATGTGCGGCCGGCTCATCGCTTCACAGATCGCCTCCGCATCGTTGGCGTCGTTCTTGTTGCTCTTCACATACGGCTTTACAAACTGCGGCGCGATTAGCCTCACCTTGAATCCATGCGCCTGCAGTCGGCGCGCCCAGTGGTGTGCACCGCCGCACGATTCCATACCGATCTCGCAGCCAGCTTCCACGGTCTCGAGCAATACCTTGACCCAGTTCTCCCGCGTGAGCTTGCGGCGCCACACCGCTTTCTCGTTCCGGTCTACGCCGTGTACCTGGAAGACGCTCTTTGCCAAATCTACCCCAACCCGAATAAGCTTCATGGTGGACTCCTTCTCCCGGTTGACTGGTGGACGACACTTCCAGTCTGGCACCTCGATGCCGATTAGGTGAGGAGGGGTCCATCCCATTGCCCCCGTCTTTACCCAACCTTCACGGAAATTCCTCGCGCGTCTGCAGCGCCGCGACTGCGGTCATTGCGCCAACGCCGGTCAACTGGTGCAAACGGCCAAGAGCAGAACCTGCCGCCCATTCAAGAAAGCGGACAGTGATCTGCGCGAATGGGGCGTAACGCAGCGGACTTATGGTTCTGATCCGGCGCCTGGTCCCCCGGCGAAGAGGAAGCTGCCCCAGTTGGTGGCGGTTCCCATTTCTTGCACGATGTCGTAGCGGGGGCTGGGATTTTCGAGAATCGTGCCATTGAAAGGCACGTAGTGGCCGCCGGCGTCGTCAATCGACGTACATGCCTCAATATTACGCTGCCAGGCTGAGTAGCCATCGCTGCCGTGCTCGCCCTTTCTTCCACTGCCCATTTGAGTTATCGTCGTTGAGGGATCAGCAAGACTGGAATACACCTCGCCGCCGAAGTCCAGTCGCGAGGCATTGCGAGCCAAGGCATCGGTGCCAAACAGACTTGCGGGGTGGTAACCAATCCACGTATCGTCGATCTTGAGCCACCAGTTGCCCCCCCAGAGCATGATTAGCAACTTGTATATGATGACGTTGTGATCAATTCTACTGGCAACGACCGGGGCCGCCCCAGGGTGCTTCCCGGCGCTGACCTGAACCCAGCCTGCTTGGAAGTCATTGTATCCACCAATGTTGTCGCCTCTGTCGCCCCAATTGTTGGTTGTGAAGAATGTGAAAAAATGCGGCTTAAGATCCCCATTGAGACCTTCGTCGACCGTCCAACCCGCTTCGATGCCTTGAGTACCATTGATTAGCCACATCTGATACAGCGAGTGGCCGTGGCCATTTTGGAGCGTCGGCGCGTAAATCGTCGTAACGCTCGCGCCGCCGAAAAACGTCCCTTTCTGCGTCGAGACGGCGTGGTAATACCCGACTTGAGATGGGTTAGGGTTATGTATCGCACCCAGGTCGATGCCGCTAACATTATCGCCGGGATACATTCGAGGTCCTTTCTTATCTATCCCTAGACGTTGAACTCGCTCGCGGTGCGACGACAAATCTCGCAGTACGGGAACGGTGCCCCGCGGCCCTCTATCCACTCTTGGATCATCAAGCTCGAATCTAGCGTATTGGGTCGTCGCGTCATCTACCACCATCGAACGCTTCGTCGGAGGGGAGGGCGGCGGGGTAGCTACCTTACCGTCGGCGACTTGCGACTCGATGGGTATCCAATCCAACAAACGCCCACTTGATGTCTTGGTCGTTTTTACTGTCGCCGGGTGAGGTCCAACATGCTCAGAGATCATAGCTGGTCCCTTCATGACATTGCGGCGCGAGCACGAAGGGCATCATCAAGCGGCACAATCGTGCATTTAACTGCGAGTGCCGTTCGTGACTCCTGCGGGCGCGTTGGCGTTTCGTAGACGGTAGAAATCGGCGTGTCCCCAACAAGGAACACGCTTGTACAGTGCGCCTGCGTAGCAAGCGGCGCCAGGCGATTATTCACACCCTAGCACACTCAAACTCCGGACGCATGAACCACCGGTGCGATCTCGTATCACATGCGAAGGCGTCTCTCCACTTGTTCCAGACGGCCGCCTAGGGAAGCTCTGAAATAGTCCTTGCACATTCGCCTTTGTTTCCTAAGCTCAACTTGGCGGATTGCAAGGAGACGAAACGATGAAACAGATCACTTTCGCTTCGCTGGCGTGGCAGGCCAAGGGCCGGACGACGCGGCGCGAGCGCTTCCTGGCGGAGATGAATGCGGTGGTGCCGTGGGCGCGGCTGACGGCACTGATCGAGCCGCACTACCCGAAGGGCAAAGGAGGTCGTCCGCCGATGCCGCTGGAACGGATGCTGCGCATCTACTTCATGCAGCAGTGGTTCAACCTGTCCGACCCCCAAGCCGAAGACTCCCTCTACGACATCGAGCCGATGCGCCGCTTTGCCGGCATCGAGTTGGCCGACGATGCCATTCCCGACGAGACCACGATTCTGCACTTCCGGCATCTGCTCGAAGCGCACCAGCTCACCGAGCAGATCTTTGCCGAGGTGCGCCAATTGTTGGAGGAGAAGAAGCTGCTGCTCAAGTCGGGCACCATCGTCGATGCCACGATCATCAGTGCGCCCAGCTCGACCAAGAACGCGACCCAGAGCCGCGATCCGGAAATGCGCCAAGGCAAGAAGAACAAGCGGGAGTGGCGATTTGGAATGAAGGTCCACATCGGCGCCAGCAAGCAAGGCTTGGTGCACAGCATCGTGACCGGGCCGGCGAACGAGGCGGATATCACCAAGCTGGATGGATTGCTGCATGGCGCCGAAGATGAGCTGTACGGTGACCAGGCGTACTGGAGCGAAGATCATCGGCAGCACTGCAAGCACGCCGGGATTCGCTATCGGGTCAACCGCCGGCCGGCGACGCAGCACCATCCGCTGAGCGAGCATCAGCGCATGATCAATCGGGCACGATCGCGCTGCCGAGCGCGTGGCGAGCACGCCTTTCATGTGGTCAAGCGGCTGTGGGGCTTTGCCATGGTTCGTTACCGCGGCCTGGCCAAGAACACGGCGCGGACGTTTGCGCTGTTCGCGTTGGCCAACCTGTACCTCGTGCGACGGCGGTTGTTGCCGCGCGGGGCGCAATTTGCCCTGTGAACGGCGAACGGCGCAAAAAGAGCTACGAATAGGCCAGATAAGGCCCTCTCGACCCCTCAACTGACTCGCCATTTCAATCATGATCAATATCCAAGCTCTGAACTCGTGCCCATTCGCCCGTAGTTCAGACCTTCCCTAGCTCATCTCTATCAGATTCAAGCGGGTCGATTCTCCCTTCTAAATCGGTTTACTTGCTTTCGAGCTCGCCGACCCGGTCCTCGACGACTGAAATATCAGTGGCTAACTGGCGACTCATCTGATCACGGAGCACCTCCACTTGGTTAATCGCGTAAGCAGCGGTGCCCACTCCGCCAACTCCAAGAATGACGGCCACGACCCCAACCCCGTGTGCGCGACGTATTCTTAGTGCCAGCTCCAGTGCTTGTCGATCAGTGGTCGTCGCCTCCTGCGAGTTAAGAAAACCATGCAAGGGTACTATGTCCCTTGGCTGACGACGGGCTCAATGATGAATCGACGGACGTTCAATGGAGGTGTTGCGCTTGGTCTCCTCGCTGCGCCGCGCCTCGGTCGCACGCAGTCGCAGGCGAAAGTCTTTCGAATTGGCATACTCAGCAGCGCTACGCCGACCAGTCCGGAGGCCGGGCATATCTGGGGTGCACTGTTCCAGGGGCTGCGCGAGCTCGGCTACGTGGAGGGCCGAAACATCACATTCGAGGGCCGTTATTATGGCGACAACGTCGAACGCCTTCCCACACTTGCGGCCGAGCTCGTTCGGCTCCAGGTCGATGTCGTTGAAAAACACAGCTTTTGAGCGAGGCGCTGTTCGCGCGAACGTCTAGCGGTCGGCGGATCGGTCAATGAGGACGCTGTTATTGAATTGGCGACCCTGTTCTTCGCCAATTCAGATTGCCATGCTAGGCACTTCTCGTTCTGCTGAGAACAACCACTTCGCCATTCGTCGTAAGTTCTGTGCGATCGCCGCCAGAAGAAACTCGTCGTGAGCACCGTTCGGCCCACGCAGGCGCAATCGATCGAGCCTCAGGATGCGCTTGAGGTGCGCGAAGAGCATCTCGACTTTCTTGCGATCCTTGCGTGATTGCTTGTAGGCATCGGTCTTGGCGATATCACGGGCGACATCGCGTGCGGCTTCATGGACGCTCCGAGCGATCTTCCGATTCGGGGTGTTCGGACAGCAACGTGACTTCATCGGACACTTGCTGCATGCGGCTTGGCTGGCGTGATAGATGATGGTGTTGGCTTTGGTGATGCGCGTTCGCGGGCGTTTGAAGATCCGCCATTCGCTCCGCAGCGGCTGTCCCTGTGGGCAGCGGTATTCGTTGGCCTGTTCATCCCATTCGAAGTCGCTGCTGGATAGCGTTCCGTCGTCGCGTTGTGTCCTGTCCCACACCGGCACATGCGGCTCGATCCCTTTGTCGTTGACCATCCAGCCCAGCAGCTCGGCATTGCCGTAGGCCATGTCGCCGATCAGCCGCTCCGGCTTCAGGGCAAACCGTTCCTCGACGCGCTCGATCATCGTCCGGGTCGCCTTGACTTCGGCCGTCCGCAATGTTGGCGTCGCTTCGACATCGACGATGATGCCGGCCTGCACATCGATCAGATAGTTGGTCGAGTAGGCGTAAAACGCCGGGCCGTCCACCGCCGTCCAACGCGCCGCGGGATCTGTGGGTGAGATCGACGCGGGAACGGTGACTGGCTCTCCCTGCGCATCGAGTGCGGCCAGATACTCGCGTACGGCCCGTGTCGCGTGCCGCGCATCGCGCAGGTCATCCGCCCCCTCGCGCGCCGTGCTGCGGCTGCGATTGGCGTCGGCCTTGATCACGCTGGCATCGACGGCAAAGCCTTCGCCGCCGACCAGTCCCTCCTTCATGCATCGCTCGACCACACCCTCGAACACCTGCCGAAACGCATCGCTCTCACGGAAACGGCCGTGACGGTTCTTCGAGAAGGTCGAATGGTCCGGCACCGCGTCCTCCAGGCCGAGTCGACAGAACCAGCGATAGGCCAGATTGAGATGGACCTCTTCGCACAGTCGCCGCTCGGAACGAATGCCAAAGCTGTAACCGACGATCAGCATCCGCACCATCAACTCAGGATCGATCGACGGCCGCCCGGTATGGCTGTAGAACGGTACGAGGTGATGCCTCAGCTCGCTAAGGTCAAGGCAACGATCAATCCCCCGCAGCAGGTGATCCGCCGGAACGTGATCGTCGAGCTTGAATGAGTAGAACAACGGCTTCTGCCCGCCCGTTCGTTGCCCCATCATCGCCGTCGCTCCCTCTCGAACGCCTTGCTTTCAGCATAGCCACCAGGCGCGCACTTTCAAGGGAGTATTTCAACAGCATTGGCCATAACCAGCCGTAGCGCCTCGTCCTCCGAAGCGGACGCTCAACTGCAACGCCCAACGCGCCCTTGGCGGCTCAGCCTAGAGGGGGAGGGCGATCCGGCAGCGAGAACGTAAACGTGGTCCCCTTCCCTGGCGCGCTTTCCACCCGGACCGTGCTGCCGTGCAACTCGACAAAACGCTTTGCCAGCGCGAGCCCCAAGCCCGTCCCTTCGTGCTTCCTTGCCGAATCGGTGCCCACCTGGCGAAACTCCTCGAATAGCGCTGCCTGATCTTGCGGCGAAATGCCGATTCCGGTGTCCGCGACGGAGATCTCGACACAATTGTTGCCACGCTTCGACGCCAGCGACACGCGCCCGCCATCCGGTGTGAATTTGACGGCGTTCGACAGAAGATTGAGCAGGATCTGACGGACCTTACGCTCGTCGGCGACGATCGAGCCGACGTCCGCGTCAATGTCAAGCCCGAGTGTGATCCCGTGGCGCATCGCCCTTTCGCGCACGAGCGTTAGCACGCCCTGCAGCGTGCTTGCGAGATCGAACGACGCAAGCTCGAGCTCCATCCGCCCGGCTTCGATCTTGGAGAGATCGAGGATGTCATTGATGAGGGACAGGAGATGTCGTCCCGATTGAGGATGTCGCCGATGTATTCGGCCTGCTTTTCGTTGATCTCTCCAAACAACCTTTCGGACAGGACTTCGGAGAAGCCGATGATCGCGTTGAGCGGCGTGCGCAACTCGTGCGACATGTTGGCGAGGAACTCCGACTTGTGCTGGTTGGCAGTCTCGATCTGGTGGTAGAGCCTCCCCAGCTCTGCGCTCGTCCGGTTGAGGTTTGCGGCGAGCTCGCCAAGCTCGTCGCGGTTGGGCACGCTGAACTGCGCCTGCTGAAATCGCCGGCCGCGAGCTCGTTGAAGCGTGCGTCCATGGCCCGGACCGGGCCGATGAGCGACCAGGAAATGGCGTAGCCAAGGCCGAGCGCGAGAAGCATGCTGCCGATTGCGAAGCCGATGACGAGGCGGCGCGAGTCGCGAAGCCCTGCTTGGCTCTCATCGATTCCGGCCACCATGTCGGCCTCCGCCTTGTTCACGAGCTCGTTGGTGAGCCGCTCGAGACGATCGGCGAGCGGTCCCGCCTTGCCGGTCTGAAGCTCGCCGGCCTCGGCGGTCTTCCCTTTCCGGATGAACTCGATGACCTCGCCACAACGGCGAGTGAACGATTCGTAATCCGCCCGCACGCGGGAAAGGATTTCTGCCTCGTCCTTGCGCCACGAACTGAATCCGGTCGAGGTCGTAGCCGAATTGGTCGAGCTGCCGTAGCGTCGATTCCAGCGTGCGTTCGTCCGGGCACCAGCAGCGCCGACGCGACGCTGTAGAGCTGCAAGGTCGTGTCGTGCTGGATCTGGCGATACGCGGCGATCTTGCGCTGCAGCTTGACGAGGTCTTCCGTCTGCCGGTTGACGAGGCCCAGCTCGGCGACGCTCACCGCGCCGACGACGACCAGCAGCCGACGATGGCGAGAAACGCCGCCAGGAGCTTGGCGTGTATCGGGGCCGGTGCACGCGCGACCGCATCGGGCAGCCATCGCAGAGCGGAATTTTCACGTTCGGCGCGGGCCCTGCATAAGCCTACGATTCAGTTTTTCCTGAGCTTCTGAAGGCGCGATCCGCGTCTTGCCCACTTGGATTCGGTTTGATGATGCCGGCCTCTTTGATACTGGCCGAATCGCGCGGCATCCCGCGGTGGTCGGTTCCTGTTGATTGCGCCGTCGAGCCGAGCTCGGTGTTCGCTCCTGAGCAGCGCTCGCAGGTCACGCGCATCTCCTCCGGCTTGAACCTGTACCCGAGGTATTGGACGCGAACGCCGCCGGTCGAGCAAAGAGGTCAGGAACAGGTGATCACGCCGCGACTCGCCTCGTTTTGCGTAGCGCCGTAAGCGCGAACCACGTCATCGATCGCCGAGCGTGGTCCTGTGGAGCTCCACCCTCGAGTTCGCGCCGTGCGCCTTCGCGTAGCGCGCAGCACGGCCGGCGTGTCGACCTCCGGATCGACGGTGATCGAAACGAAGCGCACCCGCGAGCCGAAATCGGCCCCAGCGGCCCCTGAATCAAGCCATTTTGCGGTGAGCAATGGACAGGTGTCCGTGCACGTCGCATAGATGAACGTGACCACGGCCAGCCTTGCCTCGCAAGTCCGCGAGAACGACACGCCGCCGTCTCTGGCCACAGCGCGAATTGCGGCGCCGTCCCGACCACCGGCAATCGTGCGTCTCTCCTTCGTGGCGTGCGCCCACGCGACGGCCGACGCCGGTGCAGCATCGCGACGCAGCAGCGCCGGTAGAAGCCACGGCCGCGACTCACGTCAGGTCTTGAGTTCCCGCTTCAACTGATGAGTACGCGCCAGTCCGTGCCCTGGCTGATCAGCTTCTGCGGTGCGCTCTTGACCATCCCGCTTCGCGCAGGCGCAACGCATAGAACCGGACTGTCTCCTCGGGGTTGTAGTCACGCCAGTGGCCGTAAGGCAACTCGCGCAACGCTTGCCGCGCGTGCTCGGGATTCGGGGTGTAGCCTTGGGCAAGGTAGGCCCTCACCCCAAGCTCGGGGTCGCTCGCACAGAGTTCGCTGCCTTTCAGGATCGCGCGTAGTGCTCGTTTCGCGGCAATCGGATGTTTGCGCACCCAGTCGCGGTTGGCGGCGACCATGCAACAAAAGTACTGCGACCATGGTCGATCGATCGCGCTGTTGAGGAGCATCCGGCCGATCTTCTTCTCACGCAGCTCCTGCGGGTCGGGCGGAAAGCCTAGATACGCGTCAATCTTGCCCTCGGCGAGCAGCTGCTTACCCTCAGCCGCCGGCTGGTAGACCCAGTCGATATCCCGGTTCGGATCGAGACCGATCGAAGTTGCGATGCTCGCGAGAAAGACGTGCTGCGCAGATTCTTTCGCCAGCACCGAGACCGTCTTGCCCTTCAGGTCCTTGATGCTGCCCACGCGTGCCGACCCGAACAGCTCAAAGCAGCCGACATGCACGCCGCCAAGCAGCGTGATTCCGGCGTCGCGGTCGAGCCCGATGACGAGCGGTGCCGCGAAGTTCATCCCGATATCGCTGCCGCCTTCGCTCATCATCTGCGTGCCCGGAACCCCGCCGGCCCCCATGCCGGAACCGACGTACGAGATATCGGTAAAGCCTTCCGCCCGCAGCAGATCCTCGGCCACGTACTGTGGCGCTAGACAGATGCTTGGAACTTTGGCGAGACGTATGCGCGTCGTTTCGGGCGGCGGCTCTGCACGCGCCGACTTCGATCCGATGCCGGCAATCGCGGCGGCGCCGGCCACCCCAAATATGCGAAGGAATTCACGACGTCTCTCGCGCATGGTCCAGCCCTCCTTAGGCGTAGCCCGACTTCGTCGTTACTGCGCGATCCGGACAAGCAAGCGGATACGGGCGACTCTAGGCCTCCTCGAACCGTATGTCTACATCCTCCCGCGCCAAGGCTGAAGCACACCGATCCCCTGCGAACAGGCATAGCGCAATGCAGGAGGCCTGATGTCTTACGGGCCGAGCATTGCGGATTCGTGCCGACGAGCGGCCGAGTATGTCGACAAGATGTCGACAAGATTCTGAAGGGCGCAAAGCGGGCGCCTTCGAATTCAGCAGCCGACGAAGTTCGAGTTTGCCATCAACCTGAAGGCTGCAAAGGCACTCGGGCTGACGATTCCGCAGACGCTCTTGCTGCGCGCAGACGAGGTGATTCAAGTAACCAAGCACCCCGAATGATAGCTGTTGGATGTCCGCTTTCCGTACGGCGCAACGGCCGCTCGGTCGGGTACGGTCAAGCGAGCCACGGCGTTGAGCGGCGGCTGAACGATTGACTGCGGCCGTTCATGCATCGATGGCTGGTGTACGTTGTGCAGCGGCCGTTCGTGTCGAAGCGGTGGAAGTCTCTGACCGGGCCATGAGCGGCCGGTCGGTGTCGCCGTGGAATTTTCCGGTAACCGGCCATTGACGAGGCGAGCGGCGCGTCGTGACTCCGCGCCGCCGCCTGCTACTCAGCCAACGAGCCTCAGCCGCACGACGTAATCCCTCCGGCCAATGGCCGCCGACCCAGCGTGCCGAGACCGCGAAGGCCAACGGCATCGAACCATATCGCGACCTGCGGCACCTCTTCCAAGCCTTGCCGACCGCCGCCGTTCATGCCACCAGCACGTTTCGCGCGGTACCGCAAGAACGCAGCCGATTGCACGCTTACAGAAGATCGTGCAGAGAAAACCACTCGCAAGCGCAATATTGACAAGACCTCTCGGCCGGCATCAATATGCCCAGAGTGCGCGCTATAGGATCGCATGCTATTAGAGCGCGCATTCGCCGTAAGAGCGCTATCGCAGATTTGTACGTGCGCCGGCTCGATGAAGGTGGCCTCAAGTAAAGCATCGACGGCCGGCCCGCGAGGGTGACCTCAATTGGCCAATATTCCTAAAGATTACCGGCGCCTTGCGGGGAGCGATCGGCTTCCAGCTCCAGGCGCGCGGCGGGTGGGTCCAGTGGATCCGATGGAGACCTTTTCCGTCAGCATCGTCGTGCGACGTCGTCCAGATGCGCCACCATTGCCCGACCAAAGGTCGTGGACTGCAGGTTCAAGAAGCCAACGAGAATTCAAGTCACGTCAGGAGTTCGCGTTGCACTATGGCGCCGCGCAGGAGGATCTCAATAAGGTGGGGCGCTTCGCCCTTGACCAGGGCCTGACAGTCGTTGAAGCGAGCATCGCTCGGCGTACCGTGATCGTCGCCGGCACGGCCGCGCACATGAGCCGTGCGTTCATGGTCGAGCTGGGCCGATACGAGTCGCCCACAGAAAGCTATCGTGGACGCGAAGGTCCCATCTATCTGCCGAACGATGTAGCAGAAATAGTCATGGGCGTGTTCGGCCTGGATAACCGACAAATGGCCCGACCCAGTGCTCCTCCTGGCGCGGCAGTGCTGACACCTCCGCAAGTCGCGGGCCTCTACAACTTTCCGAAAGTAAATGCAGAGGGACAAACGATTGGCATCCTCGCGTTCGGCGGCGGCGGTAGCGCGCCGACCTGTGGCTTCTCGATCAACGATATCCAAAAGTTCATGGAGAGTCTTGGCCTGCCCTTCGAAGCGAGCGCGATCACCTCAGTCCCTGTTGACGGCAATGCACCGTCAGGTAGCGCTACAAATCCATCGGACCAAGACATCGAAGTCACAGGAGACATTTCCGTAGCAATTTCGGTTGCGCAGGGTGTGAAGGTTGTCGTGTACTTCACTCCCAATTCGGACCAAGGCTTGATCGACGGCGTTAATACGGCCATCCATGATGCCACGAACCAACCTTCCGTCTTGTCGATTAGTATTGCCAAATCAGAGCTTCTCGTCACGCAGCAAGGCAAGGACACGTTGACCCTCGTGTTCCAGGAGGCGGCAGCGCTTGGCGTGACCGTTTTGGTAGCTTCCGGCGACACAGGGACAAATGATCGTGTACACACTACCGCGTCTGTGTTCTGGCCCGCGTCGGATCCCTGGGTGACTGCGTGCGGTGGAACCATCCTTACCAACGTGGTCGGACCTTCTTTTAACGAAGGCACATGGCAGGATGAGAACGGTGCGACGGGCGGTGGCGTAAGCGACCTTTTCCCGCTGCCTGATTGGCAAGCAGGAGCTAACATTCCGCCATCCGTAAATCCTGGCAACCGTCGGGGCCGCGGCGTGCCCGACGTGGCCGGCAATGCGAGCCCTTTCAGCGGTTACTCGATCATCGTTTATGGAACTCGACGGTTCTCTTTCGCGGGCACGAGCTCGGTGGCTCCGCTCTACGCCGCTCTTGTGGCGATGATCAACAAGGTTGCTCGCGAGCCTATAGGCTATCTGAATCCTAGGCTCTATGCTCTCGCTACGTCCCCGGGACAGACGGTCTTCCGGGATGTTGCTGACGATAAGACCAATGCCTTCTCGACTACTTTTCCGACGATCGGATACCCCTCTGGCCCAGGATGGGACGCATGCACGGGCTGGGGAAGAATCGACGGAAGCGCACTCTTGGATGCGCTAGTGACAAACCCAGACGACCCATTCAAATTTGGAATTCGGCCCGGCGAAACGAGTTGGCTGAACGTACACGATGTTGGTAACACGTCCACGGGAGGCGATGTTCAACTTGGGGACGGGAACAGCGCAGATCCTAACGATGCAACGGTTATCACGACCCAAGCTGCGAAAAACGCAGCATTCGCGGCTCAGAATACGGATCCAGGTGATGGCGCCGTGGGTGTGTTCGGACGAAGCAAGGGAACCACCCGAAGCATTGGCGTAGCTGGCTTGTCGGAGACCGGCTGCGGAGTCTACGGCATTTCGACCAGCGGGAAGACGATCGGCGTTGCGGGTCGTTCTATGGGCGGAGCTGCCGTCGAAGACATGCCATTGGAGGAGGTTGTAGGGGCTCCCGTAGGTGTACTTGGCCACGCCACCCACGGCGCCGGGGTTCGCGGGCATAGTGGTCCCTTGTTGGTGATCGCCCACCAAACACCAGCACCTCCACCGCTATTTGCGCCGGGAGGCGTCTTCAGTTCGGGACAACTTTCCCAAGAAAAGTTTAATGACGCCCGAGATGCCCAGCCCGTAAGTCTTGAACCCCGAGCGCAGCTTCGGCTGATTCCAAGCACGGTAAATCACTTGCCGCTGGATGGTCAGATTGGGGATTTCTTCATTACGTTCATGGACGGCCTGACGGGAGTTCCGAGGGGTGGAATGCAGCTCTGGATCTGCGTAGACGTACAAGGCACAATGCCATTCTGGGCAAAGTTTCAATTGGAAGCGCAGCCAGTCCAGGGAGGAACAAAAATAGGGTAGCGTGGCGGCGATGGATCCTTCCATCGCCGCCTGTGTTCCGGCCTCTGCCTGGCGTAGTGGGTAACCGACCTGCTTCTCCACCTCGACGTCAGCTTCTCTCGGTTTCAATGGCCGCATCCGGCGCCGTCCTATGTCGGGATTGGGTCGTTCACGCTCATCCGCTCGCCGGTGCTGAGCGGCGGCTCCACGATCCACAGCGGACGCACGACCGGCTGCTGTACGTCATGCAGCGGCCGCTCAGGTCGGCACGGTGGTCGTCTCTGACCGGCCAGTTCCGGACGGTCGACCTTACATCTCAATTTGCCGGGAAGCAGGCGTTTGACGGGACGGCCGCCGGGCACGCGACGCGACTTCCTGACGCTCGTCAGACATATGCACCTGGGCCCCGACCCTCTCAGTTCTGTTCCTCCGCTTGGGAAGGCAGGGTTGGCAGCATTCGGCATGCCGAGCCACGGATCACTTGCAAAGGGCTTGCGGCGAATCTTGAATTGGGCCACACTCAATTCGATCCACCCGAGTCAGACTACGTGATGGGAAGTCGAAATAGCGACAGAAGATTGAACATTTCTGCAGTTTCGTTGGCTCTAGCGGTGTTACCCGCCTGATCGAGGTAGACGCCCTACTCACTGGCCTCAGGTACGTCGGGTTGATTGGATGCCGGCGCGATCTGTCTTGGAAAAGTCAGCTCGCGTACGCTTGTTGGAAGTTCCAACTGCGGAGGGATTGACGTGGCAGCAACAACCTACATCTTTGGTCCTTATCTACAGTGGTTCGGCGCGGCTGGCCTTGCCCCCGGGGACAGCTGGGGGTTTTCTGGTTATGGTTTCAGCTCCAACGACGGGCAACTCATTAGGGACAATTTTACCGTGACAGTCACTGGCCACCCAGGCACAGGATTGCCCGATCAATTGGGGACGCAGCGGGTGGTCCAAACTCTAACGATTTCAGATCTCGGTGTGCAGAATGTTCCAGAGCCCTGGTTGGACTTCACTGGCCGACCCACCATCCTCTACCATCCCAACATCTTATTTACGGCCCGCAACAGCGGATCTAACACTATTCGGGACTGCGAATTTTACTTGACGTTTGTGCAGAAGGATTAACCCCATGCGGGACTGCGAACTCTACTCGACTCTTGTGCGTCGCTAGACAGCGCTGTTGCGGTTTTAGGAGGTCCATATGCCAGTGAGCGTGAATTTCGACATACACGGTGTAATACAGAGTGTTGTTGTCTCTCCAGAAGGTTCCGGAGTCGTACATGCTCAGCCAAGGCTGGGAGAGCGCACTATCATTGTCGAGGCGTCAGAGCTTCAACTTGATGCGCGAGGACGACCCACGTTGGAAGAAATCAAAAACTTGACTAAGAATTTTCGTGTAGACATCAACAGTCTCAACGGCAAGCTAATAAAGCAAAACGGCCCGCAGGCGAACCGAAAACTTGCTGCCCAAGATGATTCGCCGCGCACCAGCCCCGCGCGGCGAAATGTCAAACAAAAAACGCGTAAGCAGTAGCAGTCTTTTCCAGTCGTTTTCATAATACTGAATATCTATGCAGGAATTTATGGCGCACTCTACCTCTGCAGCCGAATTCGGCCCGTCAAGGTCAGAGTTCATCTGCTACTGCCTGCCAGATCGCGCCCGGTGCCAGCGCCCGCGATGCTATCGCGCCCTGCCCGGCCACGTTCGCCGTGGACGGGCTCCGCGAGCTCGATCCTGACCGGGCGCTCGCGCAACGGCGGCTCCGCGCGGTGTTGCCGCCGTTAACGACGCATACCTCAACGGCAGCAACGGGTCGGGTACGGCCAAATGATCCATGGCGTTGAGCGGCGGGTGAACGGTTGACTGCGGTCGTTCATGCCTCGATGGCTGCATTGCGTTATGCATCAGCCGCTCGAACGAGCACAGTAGGGGTCCCTGATCGGCCAGGAGCGGTCTTTGTGATGTACGGTAGATAGCGGACGCTCGATCTCCGGGAACGAACCGGAGAGGCAACGCGTGACATGCAGCGAGTTGTACTGGCTCGTGCGCTTTGGCGCGAATTGATCATCGACCTGAAGCGAAAATCCACTCCTCGCGGATGCGCGTGTCTGCGCCAATTACTTTTGCAGCTTCGCGTCGTCGACTAGCACCGCGTAAGAATACCCGGACCCGAGATTCACGTCCGTGCGCACGACGCCCTTGGCAACCACAACATCTCCGAATTGCGCCGCGTCCATGGTCGTGACGACGACGTCGTTTGTACTTTCCGCACTCGACCCCGAGCCGTCGCGGAGATGGATCCAGTTCTTGCCCATCGTGAGCTTGCGTTCAAATCGGCGGTCCTAGCCGCTAGATTCCTCATCGACGCTTGGCGGTGTGGGTGGGGGGATTCTTTCGGAGTCTGTCTCTCGAGAGAGAGCAGATGCAGTCACTGGCCCCTCCACCCCGGCTTCTTCACTGTTTCAGAAGCAAGCCGAAAACACCATCCCACCATACAAGCCGAAAACACCATCCCACCATACAAGCAGTCACCCGCCGGCGGAAATCGCGTCCCACTCTAAGGCATATCATTATCACATCGGCAGCGAATGAGCTCGTTGCTCAACTAGGACGCGCCTGAGCGGTGACGGTGCGCCGTTCATCGGGTCGCTGGTTAGCTTGGGTCGCTGGGTGTCATTTCAAACAGCGGCACTGAAGGAGAGAGAAGTGGATTATCAGTCGATCAATTTCCAGAAGAAGTTTTCGTTGTTGGACGAGTTGTGGGCGCCGAAGGTTGTGGCCGAGATGAACGACTACCAGTTCAAGGTCGTTAAGCTGCAAGGGGACTTCATCTGGCATGACCACAAGGATACCGACGAAACATTTATTGTCATTGCTGGCAACCTTCGCATTGACTTTCGCGATGGGTGCGTCTGGATCGCGCCCGGCGAGATGTTTGTGGTGCCGAGAGGCGTTGAGCACAAGCCGTACGCGCACGGAGAGGTTCAATTGCTCTTGATTGAGCCACGAGGCGTGCTGAACACGGGCGACGCTGGGGGTGATCGAACCGCTGTCAATGATGTTTGGATGTGAGCCTGCGGCAGTCCGCACTCGGTCTGTTAGCCAGCGTCAGAACCTTGACGGTTTCAGTTCGGTCGTATGCTGCTGAATAAGGGCGACGGCCATCCGGCAACCCCGGCCAAGAGCCGCCGTAGCGCATCACGCTCCATTGCAGCCGTTGATCAATACTTATCGGCGACACCCGGTCATTCATCTTAATCGCGATAGGACACGCGGATAGCTACACCTGCCTTCCCGGAACTGGTGGCCGATTCCAGCCACAATCGGTCGTCACGCTCACGTATCGGCCGCCCCACAACCGTCACCCGTATCCAGCGAACTCGGCGCGGTGACGCATCCCGGTCGGTGAATATTCACATTGACACCCCCCATTAACCAGCCCAGAGTCAACTCGTCGCTGGCGAACCGAAATCTCGCTTAGAGACTTAAACCTCTTAGTACAAACGCCCAGGGAGGTTCGCATGAAGATGGTTCCGATGTTCTGTTTGGTCGCGGCCTTTGCCGCACCGCTGCATGCCCAAGTATGTTCAGGTGGCGCCGGTGGCGGCATCGACGCCACTGGCAATCAATGCAGTGATGCCTCTACCGTCGGGGCGCACGAAAATGCTTCCAATATCGCATCATCCGGGCCGACGGCTAAGATGAACGGAAACCAGCAATCGACAGCAGCCACCGTGGTCACGCGTCTACCGACGAAGGTGTCGGGCGTGTCGGGCGCTCCCGCCGCATCGACCGTATCAGCGCAAGGAGCAAGCCGGTTTGCCAAGGCTGCGCCGCCCCCGAGTGCGCCGGTAAAAACCTCGAAGATCGAGACAGTGGATGCTTCGTCTTGCGCCGGCGGGCCGGATGGCGGGATGGACGCCACCGGCAACCAGTGCGCAGAGTCCACGGTCGCCGGGATGAACATAGGGCGCATCGTCGTAGCAAAACCTTGAGGAGACGGGCGCCTGAAAGCGCCTGCACGCACGCGGGATTGCCACCGACTGGCATCCCACATCGATTCCTCCGCGGTCCGCGCGCTCGCATCGTGTGCGGACCGATTTTTCCTTCACCTCCGCGAATCGAGGAAGTCGATCAAGCGGCTTGGTTCGCGAACGTCCGCTGCGCAAGAGCAGGAAAGGCTGCAACGGTCGACCTCGGCCAGTCGCAGGTGGTTCATCATCACTGAATCAACTCATCTGCGCGAATGGTGGAGCGCCCCGGCCTAAATTCTTCCCTAGTTCGCGTCGAATTGCCTATCCTTTGTCCCGAGTGCCTTTCACTCATTGATGGAGCGCGACAATGATGATCGACGAATACGGCGCCTGGGTCGTGAAGGTCACCCCAGCGCGACTTGGCGTAGCTGCCGCGACCGAGGAGCGGCAACTCTTGTACCTGGTGCTCGCACTGGCCGGCGAGGCTGGCGAATTGGCCGACCATGTCAAGAAGGTGCTCCGCGACGGCACTTGGGATCGGGACCGCCTCGCATCCGAACTGGGCGATGTCATCTACTACTGGGCCGGACTGTGCGCAATGGCCGGATGTGCGCCCTCCGAGCTTCTCGAGCGCAGCGTTACGACTATCTCGACGAGGATCGCCAAACAAGCAGCTGGGCGCGACTAAGCTTCGGGCCTGGACGTCCGTATCGACCAAGCGCGACCAGCTGCTCAGGGTCTACTTGGGACGGATGACCCGCAGCGTTGCGCGGCGGCTTTACGATCCACCGCGGCCTTTCGCATCTTGATGGCAGCAGCGCAGCCACTCAGCAGTCACTCGGCCCAGCCCGGCAGGTGGCTCTGACCGGCCAGAACCGGTCACTCCCGGCGGCGTCCAGATCAGGTGTCTAGGCGTAGTATTGCTGGAGTCCCATTCGTCAACACGGATCGAGCGATGGATCGGCGCATGTTTGTTTGCAGTGTTGCGGGTGGACTCCTTACCGTGCCGCTTGGCACGCACGCGCTCGACGAAGAGGACATCTGGGACGTTGGCGCGATCGTTGCCTCTTTTGCACTCTCCAACCGCATGGCCAACCTCACGGCGATGCGGCCCAACGACGCCTTCTTCACCATGGGACGCTAGTCATGCGCTCGGTCCTCTTCGCGGCATTGGTCGCAGTCTCTTTCGACATCGCTGCCGCGCCCGGCTACTTCCGCGCCCCGGCGATTGCCGGCGACACGCTGGTCTTTACCGCCGAGGGCGACCTCTGGCAGGTCGGCATCGACGGCGGCATCGCCCGGCGCCTCACCTCGCATCCGGGGCAGGAGACCGACGCGGCCGTCTCGCCGGACGGCAAGCGCGTCGCGTTTGTCGGCGCCTATGAAGGACCGGCGGAGGTCTACGTCATGCCGATCGACGGCGGTTTGCCGAAGCGGCTCACCTGGCTGGGCGGTGGCGCGAAGGTCGTCGGCTGGAGTCCGGACGGCGAAGTCCTGTTCACTTCGACGCAACTGCATCCCCTGCGCGACACGCGGCTCGCGGCGGTATCCGCAAGCGATGCGAGACAGCGCCCGGTGCCGCTCGACCAGGCAAGCGACGGCGCCTATCTCGATCGCGACACGCTCGTGTTCACTCGCTACGGCATTGGCAGGGACAACGTGAGGGCCTATCGCGGCGGCGCCACCGCCACGATCTGGACGATGCCCGCCAGGGGCAATGCCGAAGCCGTGGCGCTTACCGCGATTGGCGACGGGAATGCCGGCACCCCGATGGCGTGGAACGGTCGCATCGCGTTCATTTCCGATCGCGACGGCGTCATGAACATCTGGTCGATGGACCGCGACGGCCGCAACCTGCTCCAGCACACGAAGCACAAGGACTTCGAAGTCCGCTCGCCATCGATTGCAGGATCGCGCGTCGCCTACCAGCACGGCGCCGACGTGCGCGTGATCGACCTCGACACCGGCGTCGACCGCGTCGTGCCGATCACGCTGGTGTCCGACTTCGACCAGACGCGCGAACGCTGGGTGCGCAAACCACTCGACCAGTTCACCAGCGCGAGGTTTTCGCGCGATGGCTCGCGCGTCGTGGTCACTGCGCGAGGGCACGTCGCCACGGCCGGCATCGGCGACTTGCGGCGCATCGACATCGCGCTTCCACTGAGTTCGCGGGGACGCAATGCGGTCTTCTCCGGCAACGGCAAGTCGATCATCGCCGTCGTCGATGCCAGCGGCGAAGAGGAAATCTGGCAATTTCCCGCCGACGGCAGCGGCCCTGGCAAGCAGTTGACCCGTGACGGCAACTCGCGACGGTGGGAGGCCTGGCCTTCACCCGACGGGAAGTGGATCATCCACCACGACATCCACAAGCGGCTCTGGCTACACGACATCGCTGCCGGCCGCGACACCTTGCTCGACGACGGCAAGCGCATGGTCCCGGACGACCGTGTCGGCGATGTCGTGTGGGCGCCGGACGGAAGCGCCTTCGCCTTGAGCATGTCGGTGCCGGATAACCGCGACCGCACGCAAGTCTTCCTGTACCGAGTGTCCGACCGCTCGCGTGTCGAGGTGACCTCGTCGCGCTACTCGAGCGACTCGCCGGTGTTTTCACCCGACGGCAAGTGGCTCTACTTCATTTCGCGGCGCCATTTCGAAGCGCTCAAAGGCAGCCCGTGGGGCGATCGCAACATGGGACCCTACTTCGACCGCCGCGCGCGCCTCTACGCCGTGTCCCTACAACCCGACAACCGCTTTCCGTTCCAGGCACGCGACGAGCTCGAGGCGCCAGCGCCCGTAGAGGCCGCACCTGCCGCTGCACCCGCAGCAACCCCGGCACCCGCTGGCGATGCCAGGGAGGTGGCTCCCGAAGCGGCCAAGGCAACACCCGCGGCGGCGAAGCCGAAGCTGCCCGCGATCGCCTGGGAAGGACTCGCCGCGCGCCTCTTCGAAGTGCCGCTGCCGCCCGCCAATTACACGCACATCGACATCGACGGCAAGCGCCTGTGGTGGCTGGAGGCGGACTCGACCACCGAAGGCAAGACCGCGCTGAAGTCCGCCGCGATCGACAATGCCGGCGTGCCCCCCGAATTGTTCGCGGTCGACGTGCGCCAGTTCGAGCTCTCCGCCGACGGCAAGAAATTGATGTTCCGCAAATGGGCCGCGATGCCCAATCCCGGCGACATCTTCATCGTCGACGCGGCGCCCAAGCCGCCGATGGAATTGCCGCGCTTCCAGGTGCACCTCGGCGACTGGCAGTTCACCGTCGACCCGCGCGAGGAATGGAAGCAGATGCTGGCCGACGTGTGGCGCCTGCAGCGCGACCATTTCTACGACAAGGACCTGAAAGGCGTCGACTGGCCGGCAATGCGCCGGAAATACGAGGCGCTGCTGCCGCGGGTGAGCGACCGCGCCGAACTCGCCGACCTGATGGCGCAGATGATCGCCGAGCTCTCGACGCTGCACTCGCAGGTGGGCCCGGGCGACGTGCGCAAGGCTGAGGAGAACATCCTGCCCGCTACGCTCGGTGCAATGCTGGTTCGCACGGCTGAAGGCGCGCGCATCGAGCGCATCCTGCAGGGCGATCCGGAACTCGTCCACGAGCGCTCGCCGCTGGCGCGCGCCGAGGTCAACGCGAAGGAGGGTGACACCATCGTCTCTGTGGACGGCCGCCTGGTGAAGGACGCACCCGACATTTCCGAGCTGCTGCGCGACAAGGCGGGCAAGCAGGCCTTGCTCACGCTGCGGTCCGCGGACGGCAAGTCGCGACAGGTCATCGTCAAGCCGATGTCGGCCAACGACACGGACGCGCTGCGACTGGCCGACTGGCAATGGCAGCGCCGCAAGCGCGTCGACGAAGTGTCCAAGTCCCGCTACGGCTACGTGCACCTCCGGGCGATGGGCCCGAACGACGTCGCCACCTTCGCGCGCGAGTTCTACCCGGTGGCCGATCGCGAGGGATTGATCATCGATGTGCGCAACAACTCGGGCGGGAACATCGACTCCATCGTCATCGAGAAGCTGATGCGCAGCGCCTGGGCGTACTGGCAAAGGCGGGACGGGAACCGCTACTGGAACCAGCAGAACGCGTTCCGCGGCCCGATCGTCGTGCTGGCGAACGAGCGCACCTATTCCGATGGCGAGACCTTTGCCGAAGGCGTGAAGCGCCTTGGGCTCGCAACCGTCATCGGCAAGCGCACGTCAGGCGCCGGCGTGTGGCTGTCGGATCGCAACCTGCTGGCCGACAACGGCATCGCGCGCGCGGCGGAAATCGGGACTGATGGGACTCGAGGGCGGCTGGCTGATCGAGGGTGTGGGCGTGGCGCCTGATGTCGAGGTGGACAATCCGCCCAATGCCACGTTCAATGGCGCGGACGCGCAACTCGACGCGGCGATCCGGCTGCTGGACGAGAAACTCGCCGCTAGGCCGATGCCGCAACCGCCCGCAATCAGCTATCCAAGGGTGCAGCGTTGAGGCGAAGGACCGCTACCAGCCCCCGGTCCTAATCCACTCCTCGAGCTGGGGCATGCGATCCTTGCCCCAGAACATCTCGCCATCGACGATGAACTGCGGCGTTTCCACAGCCGGAGTGACTGTACATGGACGCCCCCGGGTTTGCCATGCGCTCATTTCGTGATGGCTTGAAGGAACAGATTGCACCCGTACATCCGGACTTTATGTGCGGCATCTGCCGCTGTCCCTGATGGGATTGGCTGGTTGGCTCCCGATCGCTTTCGCGCACTCGCGGTGCTGCAGTCACTTTGGGTTTGGCCAACCAAGGTCTGACCTGTTTGCCATCATTGCGTGATCGCCTGAGCAATCGGTGGGTCGATCTCCTTCGTTTGATTGATCGTTTGCGTTCGTTGTCTGCGGCTACGCGGTGACTAGGTCGCGGCACGTAGTCGGGTCGGAACTCGCGCTCATGCGCGAGCAGCGCCCAGATCGTGCGCGCATTCTTGTTGGCCAGTGCCACGGCGGCAATATTCGGATGGCGCCGCGCGAGCAGTCCGGACAGCCAGACGTTCGGCTTACCCTTGCGCTGCGCCGCCACAATCGCCGAGCGCGCGCCGTGAATCAGCAACGTTCGAAGGTAGGTGTCGCCGCGCTTGCTCATGCCCAGCAGCTTCGGTTTGCCTCCGCTCGAGTCCTGTTTGGGCACCAGCCCCAGCCAGGCCGCCACCTGCCGACCGTTCTTGAAGCTCCTGGCATCGGCAATCGAGGCCACCAGCGCGCTGGCTGCCAGCGGACCGATGCCGGGAATCTTCTCGAGCTTGCGGCTCAGCTCGCTGCCTTGGTGCCAAGCCTTGATCTGCGCCTCGAGCTCCTTGACCTGCCGATCCAGCACCTTCATGTTCTCGAGCAGCCGCTCGATCAGCTGCCGCATCGATGCGGGCAGGTCGGCAGCCTCATCGATCAGTTGCGGCACCCGTCGGAAGACGTTGGTGATGCCTTGCGGCAGCACCAACCCGAACTCGGTCAACAAACCACGAATCTGGTTGGCCTGCGCCGTTCGTGCCTTCACGAATCCCTGACGCACCCGGTGTACCGACAGCACCGCCTGTTGCTCCACCGTCTTGATCGGCACAAAGCGCATGTTCGGTCGGGCCACCGCCTCGCAGATCGCCTCTGCGTCGGCCGCGTCGTTCTTGTTGCTCTTGACGTAGGGCTTCACGAACTGCGGCGATATCAGCCGAACACAGTGACCGAACCCCTGCAGCTTCCGGGCCCAATGATGCGCACTGCCGCACGCCTCCATGCCGACCAGACAGGCCGGCAGGTTGGCAAAGAACACCGCGACCTGGTCCCGCCGCAGCTGCTTGCGAACCACGACATGCCCTCGTTCATCGACACCGTGAACCTGGAACACGCTCTTTGCCAAATCAATGCCGATCGTCGTAACCTTCATGATGGATGCCCCCCTCGGTTCAAGTGGTCGATGACACTTCCACTTTGGCACATCGATGCCGTTGCGGGTGGGGGCGTCCATCCCATTGCTTCCAAGAAACGCTTATGGCCGCACAGGGTCGTAAGCGCCAGTTCATTTCGTCGCTGCCAACGGCTGCAATCCGTCTAGTCACCGTCGGCCAAAGGCAACTGATGGCCAACTTGA
>CAVZWA010000015.1:0-205325 GCA_963778935.1 uncultured beta proteobacterium | reverse complement strand
CGCGGTTCAACGGCGCCAACCCGGCCAGCTTGGCAGCCCGCCTACTGTTGACCTTGCCCAGCTCAGGCATGAACGCCAGTATCACGGCACAGGTCACGGTGCCCAGACCCTTGATGGCGTCAAACTGACTTGCTTGTTCCTTGAAGTGCCGATCGAGGTGGGCGTCGATGTCGCTCTCGAGTCGCGCAATCTCCTTGGCCAGGGTCTTGAGGACGGTCGTAATGCTTCGCCGAAGCACGCGGCCGGCACCGCTCAGACGATTCTGTTCGGCAGTGCGCATGCCCAGCAACTGAACGCGCCGCGCCACCAGCAGCTGCAAGGCCTCGACTTCCGGCGTGGGCGGGCAAAACACCACGCCGGCTTGATCGGCCTTCGCTGCGAGCGTTTGCGCCATGTGCGCCAACGCGACCGCATCGATGGCATCGGTCTTGGCCAGGTGCCCCATGCTCCGTGCGAACTCCCGTGCTGCGCGGGGATTGACCACGGCGACCGCAAACCCGTGCCGCAACAGAAAGCAGGCCAGGCGGCGCTCCCAACCGCCCGTCGCCTCAAGCACGATTAAGCCAATGCGACGATCCTGGAGTGCCGTCAGCAACGCCTCGAACCCGCTGTCCTGGTTCGGCAGGCGGTGCGTGCCTGGCTCTCCGTGCACCGCCCAGTCGAAGGCCTGCTGCGCCATGTCCACGCCAATGAACTGGAGTGGCCGCGATGTCGATTCACGAGCAGTAGCGTTTGTCATATCCCTTCCTTGCATCATGCGAACTAGCGTTCGGGTAACTGTACGGGCTTGGCGACAAACGCAAGCACCTGCACGCCTTCATGCTCGAGGACGAGCTTTGAGCTCCGAGGGAGGACGGGCTGTGCAGGCACTCGCAAAGCGCACCGTGACATCGGTATGAAACACCAAAAGAACGGTCTTGGGGAAGCATACAAGGGAGGAAACCGCGGCATGCCCCGCAGGGGTTCGGGGAGGCTAAGCTGCTATGGGGATTCGATGGTTCGCAGTCCGGCCGGATGCGGTGATCGGGTCGCCGGTCCGGTGAGTGACATCGCGCGGATGTTGGTTGGCGACGGTGCGAGGCTGGATTCTGGGATGACGCAACGGACGAGAAACGACGTTACGGCAGCGTAAGGCAATAGCGTCCGCTATCGGTGATAGCCGACGAAGAGCGGACGTATCGAAGCAACCGATGCCGGTGATCATGCTGCAGCTCGCAAGGTGGGCGGTGCGCGGATCGGTTGCCCGCGGGCGAAGGTCTCGACGATGATCATCGCCGCACCACAGTGCGGACAGACGAAGGTGGGCTGGACGTTGGCTACGGTGCCGCGGCCGGCTGCAGTCCGTCGTGGCGGGGACGACGGGCAGCAGTTCGCGCGCGCGGGCGAGCTGCTCCCGACGTTGGGCATTGGCGAGCAATCCGTAGTGGCGGATGCGATGAAAGCCGCCAGGCAGGACGTGCAACAGGAAGCGGCGGATGAACTCGTCGGTAGCCAGCGTCATGGTCTTGTAGCGCGTCTTCTCCGTGGCGCGGTAATCCTTCCAACGGAAGGTGACGCCACGTTCGTCGAGTGCCAGCAATCGCTGGTTCGAGATCGCCACCCGGTGGGTGTAGCGGGACAGATAGGCGAGCACCGCGGCCGGCCCGGCAAAGGGGCGTTTGGCATAGACGACCCATTCCACTTCGCGCAGTGGTGCCAGCCATTGCGCGAACACCCGTGCGTCACGCAGTGCAGCGTGCTCCGCGAAGAACTGCAGCCGGCCGCTGTGATGCGCAGTGGCCAGTTCTTCGAGGAAGCGACGGCGGAACAGGCGCGAGAGCACCCGCACCGGCAGGAAGAAGCCCGGCTTGCAGTTGACCCAGCGCTCGCCGTCGGGGGCGAGCCCACCGCCGGGGACGATGCCGTGCACATGCGGATGGTGCGTCAGCGCCGAGCCCCACGTATGCAGGACCAGGGTCACCCCGATGTGCGCGCCGAGATGCTTCGGGTCGGCGGCGATGGTGCGCAGCGTCTGCGCAGCAACCTCGAACAATAGGTCGTAGATCAGCGCCTTGTTGTAGTAGGCGATGGCGCTGATCGGCGCCGGCAACGTGAACACCACATGGTAGTAGTCCAGCGGCAGCAGATCGGCCTGCCGCGCCTCGAGCCACCGGCGCGCGGCGCGTGCCTGGCACTTCGGGCAATGCCGGTTGCTGCAGGAGTTGTAGGCGATCTGCACCTGCGCGCAAGCGTCGCAACGCAGTACATGTCCCCCCAGCGCCGCGCTGCGGCACTGTTCGATGGCGGACATCACCTTGAGCTGACCGAGGCTCAGGTGGCCGTGCTGCGCTTGCCGCCAGGCCGGCCCGTGGGCGCGGAAGATGTCCGCGACCTCCAGGGCGGGGCGCCCCATCGGCGCGCGCTACGCGGTGGGCAAGCGCTCCAGCGGACTGATCACTTCGCGCAGCAGGTCGGTGGCCACTTGGGTATAGAGAACCGTGGTCTCGATCTTCTTGTGTCCGAGCAGCACTTGGATGACCCGGATGTCGACCTTCTGTTCCAGCAGGTGCGTGGCGAACGAGTGTCGAAACGTGTGCATCGACACGCGCTTGTCGATCCCGGCCGCCAGCGCAGCGGCGTGCACGGCGCGGTTGAGCTGGCGGGTGCTCAGCGACTCGATCGGATTGAGGCCCGGGAACAGCCAACCACCATCGAGCATCTTGCCTTGGGCCCGGGCCACCCGCCACCAGGTGCGCAGCCGCTCGAGCAGCAGCGGCGGCAGCATGGCGTAGCGATCCTTGTGGCCCTTGCCCTGCTCGATACGCAGCGTCATGCGCTGACTGTCGATATCGCCGACCTTCAGCCCGCTCACCTCGCTGGCGCGCAGTCCGGCGCCGTACGCCACCGACAGCGCCGTCTGATGCTTCAGGTTGCGCGTCGCCGCGATCAGCCGGGCGACCTCGTCACGACTCAACACCACCGGCAAGGTGCGCGGCACGCGCACCGGATGCATCTTCGCCATCAAGTCGCCGTCGCCGAGCGTGACCTCGAAGAAGAACTTCAACCCGGCGATCGCGGCATTGAGCGACACCGGCGAGGTGCCGCGATCGACCAAGTGCAATTGGTAGCGCCGCAAATCCTCGACCGTGGCCGTGTCGGGCGAGCGCCCAAGGAAGGCGGCCAGCTGTCGTACCGCGCGAACGTAATGGCTCTGGGTCTTGTCCGCGAACTTGCGCATCCGCATGTCGTCGATCATGCGCTGGCGCAACGGCGTGATGCCTTGAGACGATGCGTCCATGGTTCTGCTCCTGTCATGACCCGAGGCGGATTGCCTCGTTTCACAACATAAACAGATCCTCTGTCTTAGCGTCACTCCGACGCCGGATCGGAGCGCCTTCTACCGCGCGAGCGGTTTAGTCCATCGACCCCAACCGGTCAGCGGCTCTCCTCCATACCGGACATTCGCATTCCTACTCGATCACCTTGTCGGCACTTACCAGGAGCGCCTGTGGGATGGTGAGGCCCAGCGCTTTGGCCGTCTTGCAATTGATGACAAGTTCAAACTTCGTGGGCTGCTCCACAGGTTATGAGCCGGGTTTGCAATTTTGTCCTATCTTCGGCCTCCTGCTGGCACGTAACCTTCGTCTTCGAAAATAATGTGTCGCGGCACGTGCGCGAGGAGGCCCATTGGTTCGAATCACATTGCGTGAGGCATTTGCCGCGGAGCGACCACTCGTCACTCCGCTCGCGCACGACGCGCTGTCGGCGCGCCTGATCGCCCGCGCCGGATTCCGCGCATTCGCGATCGGCGGCTCCGCCATGCTAGCCGCGCGTAACGGGCTGCCGGACATCGGCTTGATCGGGTTGGCCGACATGGTCGATGGCATTCGCGAGATCGCCGCGGCCACCCCGCTGCCCTTTCTTGCCGACGGCGACGACGGCTATGGCGACGTCAAGAGCGTCGTGCGGACGGTCGAAGTCTACGAGCGACTCGGCGTCGGCGGCATCCTCATCGAGGACCAGCAGCGCGAGCACAAGCAGCAACGCGCCGACCAGGCACGCGGCGTTGCCGACGTGGCGGTGATCGAGCAGAAACTGCGCGCGGCGATGGCGGCGCGCAGCAATCCGGACACGATGATCATCGGCCGCACCGATTCGCTAGGGGTGTTCGGCATGGACGAAGCGTTGCGCCGTGCGTCGCGCTTCATCGAAGTCGGCGTCGACGCTGTGTTTGTCGCCGGCATCAAATCCATGGCGGACTACGAGCGCGTGGGCCGCGCGCTGCGTGGCGCGCGCCTCTCGGCCGCACTCTTCGAAACGCCCGGCATGCCCTGGCCGACGCCCAAAGAAATGGGCGAACTCGGCTTCAGCCACGTGTCCTATCCAGGAACACTCATGTTCCGGATTACCCAGACGATGAGCGCTACCCTTGCGCAATTGCGCGCCCATGCGGAGGGCAAGACGGCGATGAGCCCCGATCCGCGTGCCGGTGACGCACGGCAGCTGCTCGATCAGGCACTCGGTCTGGCCGAGTGGCAGCGCATCGAGCGCGATTTTGCCGTGGCCGACGCTGCCGCCGTATCCGCACGGGAGACGTCGTGAGCAGCGCCACACCGCGTACCGACCCGGCGCCGCACACAGGCCCGGGTTTCGGCAGCGACTCCATTGCCGACCTGCTCCGTGCGCTCGACTTCGACTACATCGCACTGACCCCGGGCGCAAGCTTCCGTGGTCTCCACGACAGTCTGGTCAACTACCTCGGCAACAAGAAGCCGAAGATCCTGCTCTGCGTCCACGAAGAGCATGCCGTAGCCATCGCGCACGGCTATGCAAGAGTCACGGGCAAACCGATGGCAGTCGCACTGCACGCCAACGTCGGACTGATGCACGCGACCATGGCGATCTTCAATGCATGGTGCGACCGCATACCCATCTTCATGCTCGGTGGCGTCGGGCCGATGGACGCCGTCAAGCGCCGCCCGTGGGTCGACTGGATCCACACGTCGCGCGACCTCGGCGCGCTGATCCGCGGGTACACCAAATGGGACGATCAGCCGGCCTCGATCGCGGCCGCGCTCGAAGCGATGGTTCGCGCCTATCGCATTGCGACGACGGCGCCGTGCGGTCCCGTGTTCGTCAACCTCGACGCAACCCTCCAGGAAGAACCGTCGCAGCATGTGGCGCAGCCCGCACTCGATCGCTTTCCGCCCGCGGTTTCCGGTGACCCGCCTGCGGCAGCCGTGGCCACTGTCGCGGCGATGCTGGCCAAGGCGCGGCGGCCGCTGCTCATGATCGGACGCGTGTCGAGCGATGCCGGAGACTTTCAGCGTCGCGTGCAGCTGGCCGAGCGACTCGATGCACGCGTGTTGACCGACCTGAAAACCGGTGCGAGTTTTCCCACGCACCATCGGTTGCACCCGCACGCGCCGGGACTGTATGTCAGCGCCGATGCAGGGATATTGATCCGCGAGGCGGACGTCATCGTCAGCCTCGACTGGATCGACCTCGCCGGATCGCTGCGCCAGGCGTGTGACGGCGAGATGCCCACGGCGAAGGTCGTCCAGTGCTCGGTCGACCAGTATTCCCACAACGGTTGGAACATGGACTATCAATCGTTGCCGCAAACCGACGTAACGATCTTGAGTTCACCCGACCGACTGGTGGCATGTCTGCTCGAAACAATCGATGAGCGCATGCCGCGACCCGTCGTCGCACTCTCCGCGTCGGGTTCCTCGCCTGCGAGCACAGACACCAGTCCCAGGGACGTCGCCGAACATATTTCGATCGACGCGCTGGCGCGGACGACCGTCGACGCGCTGGCCGCGCATCGTCCCTCGTATATCCGCTTGCCACTCGGCTGGCCGGGGGAATACTGCCGCTTCGAGCACCCGCAGGACTATATCGGTTTCGACGGCGGTGGCGGCATCGGATCGGGACCGGGCATGGCCGTGGGTGCGGCGCTGGCGATGCGCGGCAGCGACCGCCTGCCGGTGGCCATCCTCGGTGACGGCGATTACCTGATGGGCCTGACCGCGTTATGGACGGGCGTACACAATCGAGTCCCGTTGCTCGTGATCGTTTCCAACAACCAGTCGTTCTTCAATGACGAGTTGCACCAGGAACGCGTCGCGCGCACACGCGGGCGGCCCATCGAAAACCGCTGGGTCGGACTGCGCATGGATGGCCCGCGCATGAATCTCGCGACGCTCGCACAGGGCCAGGGCGCCATCGGCCTCGGGCCGGTGAGCACCGTCGCCGACCTGCAGCAGGCGATCGACACGGGTGTGGCGCGGGTGCGCGATGGCGCGCTTTGCGTCATCGACGTTCACGTCGCGCCGGAATATGCGCGCGCGATCTCGTCGTCGCTGTTGCGACACATCTCCACCAAAGCCTGAGGGCCATCGGCATGGCAAAGCCCGCTTCATCTGCTGCACCAGTGACTTTTCCGGCGCATCGGAATCTGTACTACGGCGGTCGATGGCACGACGGCAAGTCCGGCCGCCATCTGGACGTCAGCAACCCCGCCACGGGCGCGTCACTCGGCAAGGTGGTCGATGCCGATGCGAAGGATGTCGACGGCGCGGTTGCCGCCGCGCGCGCGGCGTTCCCCGCCTGGCGCGACGCGCCGGCACAGGATCGGGCGCGGGCCGTGCGCAAGGCCGCCGCAATTCTGCGCGAGCACGCCCACGAGTTGGCGCTGCTCGAAGCCACCGATGGCGGCAATCCGCTGCAGGCGATGCTCTACGACGTCGCGATCAGTGCCGACTACATGGATTACTTCGCGGGGTTGGTGACCGAGATCAAGGGCAGCACGATCCCGATCGTCGCCGGCGTGCTCAACTACACGGTACGCGAACCGCTGGGCGTCATCGCGCGCATCGGCGCATTCAATCATCCGCTGCTCTTCGTCGCCGGTAAATGCGGCGCACCGCTGGTCGCAGGCAATACGCTGATCATCAAGCCCGCCGACCAGACCCCGCTCTCATCGCTGCGCATCGCGGAACTGTGGGCGGACGTGTTTCCACCGGGCGTCTTCAACGTGGTCACTGGTGGCCGCGACGCCGGCGCGGCACTCGTTGCCCATCCGCGCGTCGCCAAGATCGGCTTCATCGGCAGCGTCAACGGCGGGCGAGCCGTGATGACCGCTGCCGGTGCAACCGTCAAGGCGCTCACGCTCGAACTCGGCGGCAAGAACGCACTGATCGCATGCGCCGATGCCAAGCCTGCCGATGTCGCCGACGGCGTCGTGCGCGGCATGAACTTCCGCTACGTCACAGGCCAATCCTGCAACTCGACCAGCCGCGTGTATCTGCACGACGCGATCTATGACGCGACGCTGCCGGAAATCGTTGCCAGCGTCGCCAAAATCAAGGTGGGATTGCCCACTGACCCCGACACCGAGATGGGATGCCTGTCGAGCCAACCACAGTACGACAAGACCATGAGCTACATCAAGATCGGCCAGGAGGAAGGCGCGCGCCTGATCTACGGCGGCAAACGCCCGGCAGATCCGAAGCTGGCGCACGGCCACTTTGTGGAGCCCACGGTGTTCGCCGATGTGCGCGACGACATGCGCATCGCGCGCGAAGAAATCTTCGGGCCTGTCGTGAGTATTCTCCGCTGGTCGGATGAAAAGGATCTGCTGCAGCGCGTGAACGCGCTGGACTACGGCCTGACCGCGTCGATCTGGACCAACGATCTGAGTCGCGCACACCGACTGGCGGCCGGGGTCGAAGCCGGCTACATCTGGGTCAACAACGCCAGCCAGCACTGGGTCGGTGTTCCCTTCGGCGGCTACAAGCAGTCAGGGATGGGCCGCGAGGAGTCGATCGACGAGTTGCTGGCCTGCACCCAGATCAAGAACGTCAGCGTAATGCTCAGCAAACAATGACGAAACAGGGATAATCGACGCCAGAACCGGCTGGCGCACCACGCGACCGCCGGCAACAACGAAAGAGGAGAACGTCATGCATCGCTTCATTTCACTATTCATCGGCACGCTGCTCGCCGGCACGGCCGTCGGCGCCAGCGCGGAAGAACTCGCCATCGGCAACTACGGCGTGTCGGCCAACGGCATGCCGTACGGCGTCGCGCTTGCCAAGGGCTATTTCAAGGACGAAGGCATCAACGTCACCGGGCTGATCTCGTCGGCCGGTGGTGGAACGTCCCTGCGCAACATGCTGGCGGGTGGCGGCGTGCCGTATGGCGAGGTCAATCCAGGCGTCATCATCTCCGCCATCCAGCAGGGCGCCGACCTCAGGATCATCAGCGACAACGTGCTGACCGTGGCCGAGTTCACCTGGGCGGTGAAGCCGGATTCGCCGATCAAGACCATCAAGGATCTCAAAGGCAAGAAAATCGGCTACACGAACCCGCGCTCGACCAGCCAGGCGCTGGCCAACATGCTGCTCGGCATCGCCGGATACAAGCCGGAGGATGCAGAACTGGTCAAGACCGGCGGCTTCGGTGAAGGTGTCGCGGCGCTCGACGCGGGGCTGATCGATATCGCACCGATTCCCGAGCCGCTGTGGTCGAAATACAAAGGCAAGTATCGTGCGGTGATCGTCGCGAGCGAAACGCTGCTGCCGCTGGACAATGTCGTCGGCGTCGCGACGGTCGAAATGATGGAAAAAAAGGGTGACTTCATCAAGGCGGTCATCCGCGCGCGGCGCAAGGCGGTCAAGTTCATGAAAGAGCACCCCGATGAAGCCGGCGACATCATTGCCAAGGCGTACAACCTCGAGCCCGAGGTCGCCCGCAGCGCGGTGCGCAACCTGACGACGAGCGTCACCAAGGGCGTTCCGTACTGGGGCGAAGGTGAGATCCACCTCGAAGGCCTCAAGCGCATGATCGACGCGCAGCGCTCGGTCGGCGCAATCACCGGCGAGGTGGATTACAGCAAGATCATCGACACACGGTTCCTGCCCGACGACCTGAAGGCGATCAAATAGTCGCGGGACCGCTGAGCGTTCGTCGTGACCACTGAACAGGTCAGCCTGCGTAATGTCGGCAAGACCTTTTCATCGGGTCAGCCACCGGCGCCACTGCATGCACTGGGACCGATCGATCTCGAACTGAAGCGGGGCGAGTTCTTCGCGGTCGTCGGTCCGTCGGGCTGCGGCAAATCCACGCTGCTGGAGATCATCGCCGGGCTCACGCCCGCCAGCGAAGGAACCGTCGAATTCGAGGGCCGGCCCATCGCCGGTGAAGCGCCCGACGGCATCGGCGTCGTGTTCCAGGAAGACGCGTCGCTGCCGTGGCTCAACGTCACCGACAACGTTGCCTTCGGATTGCGCCGCTCCAACCTGCCCGAGTCGGAAAAGGCCGAGCGCGTGCGCAACGCGCTGCAATTGGTCGGCCTGTCCGATTTTGCGACCAGCTACCCGGCGCAGCTCTCCGGCGGCATGCGGCAGCGCGTGTGCATCGCCCGCACGCTGGTCATCCAGCCGAGCCTGATCCTGCTCGACGAACCGTTCGGCGCGCTCGACCAGCAGACGCGACTGCTGATGGGCGACGAATTGTTGCGCATGTGGCGGGAGACCGGCGCGACTGTGTTCCTGATCACGCACGCGCTCGACGAAGCGACCATGCTCGCCGATCGCATCGCCGTCATGTCGGCCCGCCCGGGTCGGCTCATCGATATCGTCGAGACCGGCTGGCCGCGCGAGCGCGACAGCCGGATCATCGAGCACGCCGATTTCGGCGTCATCACGGCCCGGCTGTGGAAAAGCCTGCGCGAGGAATCGCTCAAGACGATTGGACGTGCGCGCGCCTCGCCGTCGTCTAAACCATGAGACGTGCAACGCTATATCGGCTGCTGGTGGTCATCGCGGCGATTGCCCTGCTCGAAGTCCTATGTCTCACCGGAGTCATCGACAAGATCACCATGCAGGCCCCCCACCTGATCGTGCGTGACCTGTACCGGATGCTCGTCTCCGGCCGGATGAATGGCGCGATCATGAAGACGCTGACCAACACCCTGCTCGCGCTGGGGCTCGCCTTGAGCGTGGGCATCGTCGTCGGCGCCATCCTGCACCGGTACCGGGCGCTGCGCGACACGCTCGATCCGCTGTTTGCCACCTACTATGCGGTACCCATCTTCGCGTTCTATCCGTTTTTCCTGGTTGTGTTCGGGCTGGGCGACCTGCCGCAGATACTGATCGCGTTCATGCTCGGCGTGGTCGCGGTCATCGTGAATACGCTCAACGGCCTGGACCGCGTGCCGACAGTGCTGCTGAAGACTGCGCGCATCCTGCGGCTGTCCGCCCTGGACACCGCGCTGCGCATGACGCTGCCCGCAGCCGCGCCCTACATCCTGACCGGCATCAAACTCGCCGTCGCCTACGCATTCATCGGCGTCATCGGTTCGGAGTTCATCATGTCGCGCGGCGGCATCGGCTACGAAATCAGCTTCGCCTACACGAGCTTCGACAATGCGACCATGTATCCATTGATCGTACTGATACTCCTGGCTTCCATCGCGATCAACGCGGGACTCTCGCGCTGGGAAGAGCGGTTGCTGGCGCGGCGGGGATTACGATGACCGCATCGATGACCGCGTCGTTGACCAGGTCGCGTTGGAGCGGATTGAGGAACGCGTCGGTGTTGATCGCTGCGTTGCTGGTGATCTGGCAGGTGCTGTACTGGTGGGTGGGCGATGTCGCGCTCGCCTCGCCGCTGGCCACGCTTCGGTACACGGAAAAGCTGGTCACCGGCGAGACCTTCGGCATGCACGTCTACGACACACTGCGCGCGTTCGGCATCGCGTTCGCGCTGTCGGTGGTCATCGGGCTCGCAGTGGGGTTCTGGCTGGGTTTCGCCAAGCTCGCCGGCGATGTGCTGGAGCCGATGGTGGTCGCGGTCTACGCCATTCCGAAGCTCACGCTCTATCCGATCCTGCTGCTGGCCTTCGGGCTCGGCCTGTCGGCCAAGGTGGCGTTCGGCGTCCTGCACGGCGTGATCCCCATCATCCTGTTCACGCTCACCGCCGTGCGCAACACCAAGCCGATCCTGATCAAGACCGGCAAGGTGCACAAGCTATCGCCGGGACAAATGGTTCGCTGGATACTTTTTCCGGCGGCCGTCCCGGAAATCTTCACCGGACTGCGCGTGGGATTCTCGCTGACGCTGATCGGGTCGCTGCTCGCCGAGATGTTCGCGTCGCAGCGCGGACTCGGTTACCTGTTGATGACCGGCATCGGTCTCCACAACGTCGAGCTGATCATGTCAGTCACGTTGCTCATCATCGTGTTCGCGGCAGGCGTCAGCACGCTGCTGCTGCACATCGACCACCGCTTGCACCGAAAAATCTAGTGCACTCGAGTTCGGTCCGTTCGTGGTGAGCCTGTCGAACCATGAACGGACAGCGCCCTTCGACAAGCTCAGGGCGAACGGAAGGTGTGTCCAAAGCTTTCTAGGCCCGGCTGCTCGCCCCGATCTGGTACACGCGCGGCGTCGTGCCGTGGATGCGCTTGAAGTGCCGCGTGAAATGCGCCTGGTCGACGAAGCCCACTGCCGTCGCGATGCTTGAAATCGGTTCGCCCGCGGCCAATCGCAGCGTCCCCGCCAGCACCCGCACGCGAACGAGGTAGGCATGGGGCGTCGTACCGATCTCGCGACGAAAGGCGCGAATCAGCTGAAACGGTGTCTGGGCGGCGATGACGGCCAGATCGACCAACCGGATGCGCCGCTCGTGATGGTGGCCGATATGTTCGACCGCCGCGCGTACCGCGGGCGAAAGTGTCGGCGATGCAGCTACAGGGGCGGCGGCGACGGTCTGCGGTTCCAATTTGCGATCCTCCAAGGGCCTGAGCTATGCTGCTCGGGTTAACGGCACGCGCGACATGACGCCGCTGACGTGCCAGTCGACCATTTAGATCGCTTACGCATTGCTTGGCCAGGCAATTTTTCTCAGCCTTGGGCGAAAAAAACTCATCGACTCATTCCGCGATGCTGCGGCTGCCGCCACTGAACGCGCTGCGGGCGTTCGAAGCGGCTGCGCGGCACTCCAGCTTTACGCGCGCGGCCGACGAACTGTGCGTGACGCCTGGCGCCGTCAGCCGGCACATTCTCAAGCTGGAGGCGTATCTCGGCGCCAAACTGTTCAAGCGCGGCCATGCCCAGGTCGAACTGACGCCCTCCGGGCAAGCCTACTTGCTGGAAATTCGCGTGGCCTTCGAGCGCATCTCGCAGGCGACGACCACGACGCGCACCACAGGACTCAACGAACGCCTGCTGCGGATCAAGGTGCCACCGACATGCGCCGCGCGCTGGCTGGTGCCGCGACTCGCCCACTTTCACGCCGAGCACCCGGAAATCTCCATCCAGCTCACAACGTCGCACAACGATGTCGACTTCAGCCGCGATGACGTCGATGCGGCGATTCAATACGGCCGGGACGTCGGACCGGCCTTCGCCGAGCAACGCCTCTTCGACGAAGTGCTCGTGCCCGTATGCAGCGCTGCGGTCGCCGAACAAAAGCCCGCATTGCGGCGACCACGCGATGTCACAGGGCATGTGTTGCTGCATTCCATCCGGCGTCCCAACGATTGGGCGGACTGGTTTGCCGGCGCCGGGGTCGACGATCCCCCGCTCGACAAGAGCATGGCGTTCGAAAACTCGACGCTGACCTATCAGGGTGCCGTCGACGGTCTGGGCGTGGCGATCGCCCAGGTCGCGTTCGTCATCGACGAAATAGAACGTGGGCGGCTCGTGGCTCCCGTCGACGTGCGACTGAAGAGCGAGATGGCGTACTTTTTGGTGTTTCCGCGCGAGAAGGCGCAGTCGCGGAAGCTGCGGCTGTTCAACGAATGGGCCGCGACCGAAGCGGCGACGACGCGCGCGGCGATGAGCTGACTACGCGGCGACGTGCGTGCGCTCAAGTCACGCAAACGCCTGCCTTCACTACTAGCCAGCCCGGTCGAAGTCGTCGGTTTGATAGGACGTGAACTGGCCGAAATCGGGCCGGTACGGTGTCCAGATGTCCATGTTGATCGCCACGCCGTCTTCCGGCGCAGGCGGCTCCGACCAGTGCACGACATTGGGCGGGATACGAACCACGCTTCCCGGCGTGCACACGATAACCTGGTCGCCGACGTGCAGCTTCACGCGACCCTTCAGAATCATGAAGATCTGTTCGTAGGGGTGGCTGTGCGGGCTGGGGTCCATGTGCGGGTGCAATTCGGATTGGCCGATCAATACGTCGTTGCCGCGGAAGACCCGCTGCATGATGCCTTTGCGGGACTCGCGCACGGGGATGGTTTGCCAGTTGTAATCGGGTACGGTCGCGGCAGCTTGCTCGCTCATGTTGCGTTTCCTCGCAGTGGCGCCCGACTCAAGCGTCGGTGCAAGTCGACATGATCGGGCGCACGACGGCATTGTCAAGCGCTCCGCACACACACGCAGAGCGCCGTTGACGGCGGATTCGCGGGTGCCGGGGATGCGTCGCCGGTTGCGCTCGCGTACATTGCAGCAAACGCAAAGCACGCTTGTCGCGGCTGCACTTGACGTGCTTGTATGAACTTGCAAGCATGGCAAGTGCGCTTGGCGCCGCGACGTCTGTCGCGCGCAACGTGTCGCTCGGCCAGTCAAACCAGCAAGGATTCCATCATGAGCAAATCCTACGTCGGCGAAATTCCCCAATACAACCTCAAGGACCTGCCGGAACTCAATCCGCGAACCGGCATCGTGCAGAAGGTCTTTCGCGGCACGGGCGTCGGGGTGAGCTACGCCGAGTTGCATCCGACCATGAAAGCGGGTCCGCACAGTCATCCCTGGGAACAGATATTCATACTCCTCAAAGGGCGGGTGACCCTGCACGTCGACGATCAGGTTTTCCAGATGGAAGCGGGCAGCGTCGTGCGCATTCCGCCGAATGCAGTGCATTATTCCGATCCACCACGCCCGGAAGACGGCGTCGCGCTCAATCTGGATATATTCACGCCGTTGCGCCCGGACTTCCTGCCGTTGACTCAATATCAGACCGACGACTTCGGCACCAGCGTGCCGCGCCCGTTGCAAACATGATCTGAACGATGATTTCCACAATAACAACATCGCAACAAACTGGAGGGAAACGATGAACAGCAGGATGTCGTACATCGCCGTCGCGGCATTGGCGGCGCTGGCGGGCGTCGCGCACGCGCAGCCGTATCCGAACAAGCCGATCAAGGCGATCGTTCCCTATGGCGCCGGCCAGGCCACCGACTTGATGTGCCGGGTATTCCTCGAGCAGATGCGCGTCGTGCTCAACCAGCCCATCGTCGTCGAGAATCGTCCCGGTGCAGGTGGCAACATCGGCGGCGCCGAAGCGGCCAAGTCGACTCCCGACGGCTACACGGTGCTGTGCACCGGCAACGCCACGACAGTCAGCAACCCGTTCCTGTACGAGAGCATGGGCTTCGATCCGATGAAGGACATCGCGCCCGTCAACGTCGTCGCGGGAACAGGCTACGTCATGCTGGCGAACAACAAGCTGAAAGGCAAGACGGTCGCGGAAATCGTCGCCATGGCCAAAGCCTCGCCCAAGCCGTGGACACTCGGTGTCGCGAGCACGACCGCGCAAGTGGTTTATGGCATGTTTGCGGATGCCACCAAAGTCGAATTCGTGCGCGTGCCCTACGCCGCGGGCAACCGGAACATGTACACCGATCTCATGCGCGGCGACCTCGACCTGGTCATCGAGGCGATGCCGTCGGCCATGGCACCGCTCGCCAACGAACAGGTCACCGCGATTGCCGTCACCAATCCGACGCGCTCCCCGTTCCTGCCCGATGTCGCGACGTTCAAGGAAGGCGGTCTGGACTTGACGCTGCTCGGCTGGAATGCCTTCTACGTACCGCGCGGCACGCCGCCCGAGATTGTGGCCGCGCTCAATCGCGCCGCCAACGAAGCGTTGAAGGATGCGGAGCTCAAGCGCCGTTTCGGTACCGTCGCGTCGGAGCCGATCGGTGGCACGCCGGCGGAACTCGAGGCCATGAACAAGACCGACCGTGCCAAATACGAACCGATGATCAAGTCGCTCGGGCTCAAGGCGAACTAGGCATTCACCCATCACGTAATCCAGGAGAAAAGATGACCGATCGACTGCGCGTAGGCATTGTCGGCGCAAGCGCGGACGGACAAGGCTGGGCACCGATTTCACACATTCCGGCACTGCGCACGCTGCCCGGGTTCGAACTCGCAGCGATTTGCACCGCCCATGCTGACTCCGCAGCGGCTGCCGCGAAGGCCTTTGGTGTCGATCGCGCTTATCACGACTACAACGCCATGGTGCGGGAACCGGACATCGATCTTGTCTCGGTCGTCGTCAAGGTGCCGAACCACCGCGAGGTGGTCACGGCCGCGCTGCAAGCGGGCAAACACGTCTATTGCGAATGGCCGCTGGGCGCCAACCTCGCGGAAGCCGAAGGGATGGCTGCACTCGCGCGCAAGCAAGGCGTGCGTGCGATGGTCGGGCTGCAGGCGCGAGGCGACCCCACGCTACGGTATTTGCGCGACCTGATCGCCGAAGGTTACATCGGCCAGGTGGTCGCAGTGAACATGACGTTGTTCACCGCCGGCGTGTTGGAGCGTCCCGCCAGCCGCCTGTGGGACCGCGACAAAACCAAAGGTGTGTCTGCACTGACGGTCCGCGGCATCCATTCGATGGATACGCTGTGCCATTGCCTTGGCGACTTTGTCGAAGTCTCCGCGAAGGTCGCCACGCAGGTGAAACAGTGGAAGGTCACCGACACCGGTGCGATGGTCGACGTCGATGCCCCGGACAACGTGCTCGTCAACGGTGTGCTCAAGGGCGGCGCGCTCGCCTCCGTTCACGTGGCGACGCTTCCCTATCACACGACCGGCTGGCGCATGGAGATCTACGGCATCGGCGGCACGCTCCGCGTGTCGACCAAGGGATCGCTGCAGCGTGACGCGAACACATTGCTGGGCTCGCAGGGGCGTGGCCCCATGGCCGCGTTAACTGTGCCTGCGCACTACACCGAAGTGCCGCCCGAGACTCCGGCCGGTCCACCGAACAACGTCGGCCACCTCTACCTGCGCATGGCCAAAGCGATTCGTGACGGGTCGCCGGTCGAGCCGGATTTCGACGTTGCCGTGCATCGCCATCGCCTGATCGATGCCATTCAGCAATCTTCGGATGAGGGGCGGGTCATCAAGATCGGCTAGGTATTGCGCGCCGGTCCGTCGTAACATCCGCTGTTGTGAATGAGGCTTTGCCGATGAAATGCACACGCATGTTCATCGAAAGCGCGAAGATCGTGATCGAATGAGCGTGGCGCATCGCTTATCGTCGCCGGCTTGCAGCAACAACGGAGCACTGATGGCGGATTCGCTGCAGCCGATGCGGATATTCGTGAGCGTCGTCCAGAACGGCAGTCTGTCGTCGGCCGGACGGCAGCTGGGATTGTCGCCAGCATCGGTATCCCGTCATATCAGCGGCCTGGAGGCAAGCCTGGGCTGCCGCCTGGTCAATCGCACCAGCCGGAAACTCACCCTCACCGAAGCCGGCGAGCTTTATTTCGCCAAGGTCGAGCAGATCCTGCATCAGATTGCCGAGGCCAACGACAGCGTCGCGCAATTGCAGTCCATGCCGCGAGGCACACTGCGCGTTCATTCGCGGATGCTGGTCGGACACTTGTATGTCATTCCCGCGTTGCCGATCTTTCTTGCACAGAACCCGGAGGTCAAGGTCGACCTGCTGATGTCGAATCGTGTCGTCGATCTCGTCGAACAGAACATCGACATCGACATCCGGATCGGGAAGTTGGTTGATTCCTCATTGGTGGCGAAACGTCTTGCGGTGAGCGAGCGCATTCTGTGCGCGGCGCCCGAGTATCTTCATCGACGGCCAGCAATCAAGAAGCCGTCGGATCTGGCCGCGCACAACTGCCTCACGTATCGCATCAATCTCGGCCGGACCGTGTGGCGGTTTCTGAATCGAAGCAACGTGCTCGAGGAGATTCCGGTTGCCGGCAATCTGCAATCCGACAACGGCCAGGCCCTGCTGGCGGCGACGCGCGCCGGCGTCGGTGTGTCGCTGATGCCGGATTGGGCGGTCCGCGATGATATTTCGTCAGGAAAATTGCAGCGACTTCTTCCCAACTATCGCATCAGCCATATCGAGTTCGACAACGGCGTCTACGCGGTCTACCAGCAGAGCCGCAATCTCGCGGCCAAGGTCCGGGCCTTTCTGGACTTCCTGGAAGCGACGTTCAAGCGACCTCCGGTCTGACACGACCCGTCACGCTCAACCCACGAGCCGTCCACCGTCCACGGGCAGGATCGCCCCGGTGACAAAAGCCGCATCGTCGGAGGCGAGGTAGACCGCCGCCGCTGCGATGTCCTCCGGCGTGCACAGGCGGCCGAGCGGAATCGTCTCGATCAGGCGTGTGGCGGCGCCCTCGGTGTCATCGCCGTACATCGCGTTGAGCATCGGCGTTTGCCCCGCGGCGGGTGCGATGGCATTCACGCGGATGTGATCGGGTGCAAGTTCGGCCGCCATCGACTGTGTGATGGTGATGACCGCCGCTTTGCTCGCGTTGTACCAGGTCATGCCCGGTCGCGGACGGATGGCCGCGACCGACGCGATGTTGATCACCACGCCGCCACCGCGCTTGCGCAGCACCGGCAGCGCATGAACGGCCATGTGGTACAGGCTCTTGACGTTGACGGCCAGCAGCCGATCGAGGTCGGCCTCGGCAATGCGGGCGATGCGTGCCGGTTTTTGCGTGAGGCCCGCATTGTTGACGAGAATGTCGAAACCGCCGAGCATGCGCACGGTTTCGGCGACCATCGCGCCGACCGACGCGCCGTCGCTGACATCGCATTGCAGGCCCAGCGCGGACTCCGTGGCATTCGACAGCGACTGCGCCATGCCGATCGCGGCGCTGCCATTGATATCGACGCAGACGACGCGCGCGCCCTCCTCCGCAAAGCGCCGTGCGATCCCGGCGCCATAGCCCGAGCCCGCACCGGTAACGATGGCAATCCTGCCTTTCAGTTTCATCGCGTCAGCGCCCGGTAAACACCGGCTTGCGCTTTTCGAGGAAGGCCTTTTTCGCTTCCTTGGCGTCTTCGCTCTGACTGAGTTCGACGGTCATCTCCTGCTCGGCGCGATAGCCGTCGCGCAGCGAGAGATTCTCGACCGTGTTGAACGATTGCTTGAGCATCTGCACCGCCAGCGGGCTCTTCGACGCAATGTCGCGCGCTATGCCCATCGCGGTCGACATCAACTGGTCGCCCGGCACGCACTCCTCGATGACACCCAGCCGATACAGCTCCGACGCGGGAACGCGTTGCCCCGTCAGCAGCAGTCGTCGCGCCTTGGACGGTGTCAGGTGGCGCTGCAGGAACTTCACGCCACCGGCCAGGCCGACGTCGACTTCCGGCATCGCAAAGACGGCATCGTCCGCGGCAATGATGATGTCGCAACACAACGTCAGTGCGAAACCTGCACCGAGCGCGGGGCCGTTCACGGCGACGACCACCGGTTTGGAACACTCCATCACCGAATAGAATACTTCCCTGACCAGCCGGTTGAGTCGACCGTATTCGCCGGGCTCGCCGGTCATGAGCGTGCGTTCCTTGATGTCCGCGCCGGCACAGAATATCTTGCCGGTCGCGGTGAGAACGATCGCGCGCACGTCCTTGCGATCGTGCAACGCGTCGAAGACGGTGATCATCTCCTGCCGAATGGCGCGGCCGAAGGCATTGACCGGTGGCCGGTTCAACGTCACGGTCGCGACGAACTCGGCGACGTCGAGTTTCAGATGTTCGAGCTGCATGGTGACTCTCCTGGACTATCGATTCTTGTCGGCCTTGGCCAAGGCAGCGCGGATCTGCGCACCGTGTTCGTTCAATGTCGGTGGTGCCGTCGTGCCGGCGCCACCCTGCTCCCCGTCGAACACGATGGGGGTACGAATGGTCCGCAGCGTGCCCTCGGTCGGATGATGCATTGCCTGTTCGATGCCCAGATGACGCGCCTGCGGGTCATCGAGTGCTTCGTCGAGCCCGAGCACGGGCGCATGGGGCACATCGGCGGCGTCGAGGCGCTGCAACCACGCGTCGCGCGTCCGCGTCGCGAATATTGGCCGCAGCACGGCGCCCAACGCTTCGTGGTTGTGGACGCGATCCATGCGGCCCCGAAAGCGCGGGTCCGACGCCAGTTGTGGCGCTTCGATCGCTTGCAGCAATCCGTCCCAGAATTGCGTGGGCGAGGACAAATGGATGGAGATGAGCTTGCCATCGCTGCAGCGAAAGGCGAACGATTGCGACACGCGACCGCGGTCCGACGGTCCCGGCACCTCGCCGGTCACGAAATAGCGGTGATACTGCTCGATGGAAAAATGCGCAATTGCGGCGACCATCGATACTTCGACGTGCCGCCCCTGCCCGGTCGCGTGCCGCCCCAGCAGCGCGCCAAGAATGCCGCATGCCGCGTACAACCCGGTGACCGAATCCGCCGTCGCCGGGCCGACGATGCGCGGCGATTCGGGCGAGACGAACATGCTCAGAAATCCGGACAATGCCTGCGCGACCGTATCGTAGGCGGGTCGATGCGCGTACGGGCCATCGTTTCCGAAGCCGCTGATCGAGCAGTAGACGAGACGCGGGTTGCGCTTTCGCACTTCGTCGGCGCCGAAGCCGAAGCGCGAAATCGTGTCCGGACGAAAGTTCTGGATATAGACGTCCGCCGTGCTCAGCAGCTGGCCCAGGACCGCGCGCTCGGAGGCCTGCTCGAGGTCCAGTTGAATACTCTGCTTGTTGCGGTTGAACGCCTGGAATTGCGGGCCGTACAGGCCCTTTTCGAAACTGCGAAAGCGGTCGCCGGTGCCGGGCCGCTCGACTTTGATGACTTCGGCGCCCATGTCCGCCAGCAGCAAGGCCGTGTACGGGCCGGTGATGAACTCGCCATGATCGATGACGCGGTATCCCGCGAGCACCTTGGGCGTTGGAGCGGTCATGGTGAGGCGAAGCGCATGCCGTCAATAGGTCGCGCGGCCGCCGGACAGGTCGAACGCGGCGCCGGTGGTGAACGAGCAATCTTCGGACGCGAGCCACGCAATCATCGCCGCCACCTCTTCCGGACGCCCGGGTCGCCCCATCGGCACCCGTGACACCCAAAGCCGCTGCATTTCTTCCGGCATATCGTAGTACAGATTCTTGGTCGCGATGATTGCGGGTGCAACGCAGTTGACGCGCACACCGGTCTTGGCCAGCTCCTTGGCGAGCGATTTCGTGAACGACATCACCGCGGCCTTTGACGCCGAATACCCCGCGCTGAAAGGATTGCCCTCCTTGCCGGCGACCGAGCCCAGATTGACGATCCGGCCATAGTCCCTCTGCACCATGTGGCGCGCGATCGCGCGGCTGCACAGGAAGGTGCCCATCATGTTGATGTCGAAAATGCGCCGCCATTCTTCGAGCGAGGCTTCGACGATCGTGACCTTTGGCGCGGTGATCCCGGCGGCGTTGACCAGAATGTCGATGCGTCCGCATTCGGCCAGCGTATCCGCGGTGGCCCTGTCCACAACGGCCTCCGACGTCACGTCCACCGTGAAAACAAGCGCCTGACCCAAGCGCTCGCGTGCCGCTGCCAAGGTCGCAGCATCGCGATCCCACAGCACGACGCGGGCGCCCGAGGCGATCATCCGTTCCGCGGTGGCAAATCCGATGCCACCCGAACCACCCGTGATGACCGCGACGCGGCCATCGAGATCGATACGGTTCAAATTCCCTCCGCCAGCAATGCGCAGCGTCGCGTCATGCGACCTTCCCACAGGCAGCCGCCGCACCAAAGGCACCTTGGCTGCGCAATGCGGCAATATCGTCGGCAGCGAAACCCAGTTCGCCGAGTATCTCATCGGTATGGGCACCGAGGCCCGGCGGTGGGCGGTCAACCCGGGTCGGCGTGCCCTCGAGCGCGAACGGTGACGCGACCGCCTTGACCGAAGTGCCATCCATGTCGAATTCGATCACGCCACCCACGCTTGCAAGCTGCGGATGATCCGCAGCTTCGCCGATGTTCTGCACCTTCGCGACATTGACTTTCACCGCGCCCAGCCGCTCGATGAGTTGCGCGCTGGTCATCGTACTCGTCACACCGCTGATCATGGCCACCAGCTCGGCGCGATGCCGCTGCCGGTCGAGGATGGTCCTGTACCGCGGCACGTCGAGCCGTTCGGCATCGAGCACCGCAGCGCAGCGCTGCCACATTTCATCGCTCGGCGCGATGATCACGACGCTGCCGTCCGCCGTCGGAAACACCTGGTTGGGCACGCTGAGATGGTTCGCGGTGCCGAGCGCCTTGCGGATGATCCCCTGCGACCAGTATTCGCCATAGAAATAATTCACGAGATGCGCGGAGCTGCGCAGCAGCGAACTCTCGACGACCTGACCCTCGCCGGTACGTTCGCGATGGAACAGTGCCGCAAGGATGGCGCTGACCAGCGCCAGGCTCGCATGCAGGTCGACGATCGAGGTCCCGCATCGAACCGGCGGACGATCGGGCTCGCCGGTGAGGCTCATCAATCCACTATGCGCCTGCAAGGCGAGGTCGTTGGCGCCGATGTGCGACAGCGGCCCCTGCTTCCCGTACGAATAGAACTCGCAGTAGATCAGACCCGGATTGGCCGCGCTCAGTTCATCATAGCCGAGACCGAAGCGCTTCATCGCACCAGGACGGAAGTTGTGAACGACGACGTCGCAACGCTTGGCCATGCGGACCGCGGCCGTGCGGCCCGCCGTGCTGGCGAGATCGATGGTGATGCTGCGCTTGTTCCGGTTCAGCGCGACGAACGACGGGCTGACGCCACGCGATTTGGCGAGCGCCTCTTTGGTCACGCCAAAATAGCGTGCTTCGTCGCCGCGACCGGGTTCCTCCACCTTGATGACGTCCGCACCCAGGTCGCCAAGAATCTGCGTCGCCGCAGGGCCCGCGAACACGCGCGAGAAATCCAGCACCCGGATACCCTGAAGCGCTGCTGCCACGTCGCTAGTCCCGCTCAATCACGCGACACCACACAAGACTACCGCCCAGTTGCATGAACAACCGCCTGGCCGACCGTCACCTTCTTGCCGGTGTCGTCTTCGCACCATACTTCGAGGTCGTGGATCGCCTCCCCGGCGGCGTTGTCGCGCACCGCGATCACCCGTGCACAGGTGATCAGCACCTGGTCTTCGTAGACTGGCGCGATGTACTTGGTTTGCAGCCGCCCTTTTTGCAGCACGGTCTCGCCGAATACGTCCACCAGCAGGCTCAGGATCCAGTTGGTCGAAATCATGCCGTCCGCGATGATGCCCGGCAGCCCTTGCTTCCTGGCGTATTCCTCGTCGTCGTGGATCGTCGGCGGCTGCGGGTGAATGCGGCCGTCGTCGAATTGCACCGTGTCCTGGATGTCCACGTACCAGCGCATGCGCTCGCGCGTCATGGGCCGCGGCGGCAGCCGGAACTCGGAGCCTGCTTCGAAACGGATGCGGTCGCGCTGAGCGCTCATGATGATTTGCTCCCAGCGGCATCGGCTTTGCCACGATAGGAAATGACGACGGTGTCGCGGTACTCGATCAGCAGACGGTCGTCGGCGACCGTGCGCAGGTCGATATGGATGACGACGTACTCACGCCCCCGCTTCGTCACGCGCTCGGCGACGGTACCCTTCACCCGCAGGGGGACGCCCACCGGGACGCCGGCATGGATGGTCGCGTCGTATTCGTAGTGGATGCGCGCGCTCGGCCCGGTACCCTGCGGACAGGCATGCCGGTACAGCCGCAGCTTGTTGAGGTGCACCAGCGTCGGCGGCGCATACGGGACGTCGCGTCCCTGGAAACAAGGCTGATGCATTTCAACGGAATGACAATACTCGCGTACCACGAACTTGCTCATCACGTAGTCGACCGGGCCCAGCACGTCCCCGCGATCGAGGTCAGTTGTGAATCTCCCAACCGTCATCGGACACCCCCTCTGCAACGATGCAACAGCGATGTACGCTTTATAGCAGGCCGTCGAAGGGCCGGGTACCTCTGTCCGCCAACAGCATCTTTGCGTCGGATGCAAAGGGCCCGTTACTATCGGTGTATGCCGGCGCGGCAGGTGCCAACCGCCGGCTGCATGTGCGGTGCCTTGCATGCACTGCAAAGATGCTTCTTGCCAGACCCATGTATTGTCTCGGCGGCGCAGGTGCTAGCGTTCGCGATTGGATCGCCAAGAACGATCCCTGGAGGTAGCGAGCTCGTGGAACTCAAATTCAGCGGTCTGTCACCGTATGTCCGCAAGGTCAACATCGTCGCCCACGAACATGGGCTTGCGGAGCGCCTCCGCCTCACGCCTCTCAACACGCGCACCGAGCCGGAAAAGCTCTCCCCGCTGAACCCGCTGGGGAAAATACCCGTACTCATCACCGATGCGGGCGACGCGATTTACGATTCGCCGGTCATCTGCGAATATCTCGACGCCGAATTCGGCCATCACCGCCTGCTGCCAGCGCAGGGCGTACGGCGCTGGCAGATCATGACCACCGCCGCGCTCGCGGACGGACTGCTCGACGCGGCGCTGCTGGTGCGCCACGAACGCGCCCGACCGGCGGAACAACAGTCGGTCGAGTGGACCGAGTTGCATCTGCGCAAAGTGCATCTCGCGCTCGATCATTTCGAGCGCACCGCCGACGCATTGGGACCCGAACTCGACATGGCGCAGGTCGGCCTCGGTGCTGCGCTCGGATACATACCGCTGCGCCTGCTCGATCTCGAAGGGCTGCCAAAGTGGCCGAAGCTGAGCGCATGGTATGCAAGGCAGATGCTTCGACCTTCGTTCAAGAACACCAAACCGGTGCTCTGAACAATGACCCAGAGGGTTATCCACGTTGGTGTCGGCGTGTTCGGCAAGCGGTGGTGCACCGAATTCCTCAAGACCAATATCGCGGATGGCACGATCGAGGTAGTCGCCGTGGTCGACGCCGATCCGACGGCGCTCGCCTATGCACGCCAGGCCCTCGGATTGCCGCAGGATCGTTGTTATGCCGACGCTGGAAGAGCCTTCGCTGACGTCGCGGCGGATTTCTGCACGGTGGTCGTCACTCCGGCGCACCACGAAGCCGTGATCGATCTCGCCATCGCACACGGACTCGACATCCTTTGCGAAAAGCCGATTGCCGACACGATGGAAGCGTCGATCCGGATCGCGCGCAAGGTCGATGCGGCTGGCCGCAAGATGGCCGTCACCATGAGCCACCGTTTCGATCAGGACAAGACGACGCTGCGCCACATCGTCCGCTCCGGTGTTCTCGGTCGGATCAATACGATCGGCATGCGCTTCCAGGGTGACATGCGCCAGCATATGGCCTGGAGCTCGCTGTTCCGTCACCAGATGCGCAGATCCATTGCTCATCGAGGGCGCCATTCACCACCTCGACATCGTTGCCGACCTGGCAGGAGCGCGTTGCGAATCGCTGTTCGCGACGACATGGAAGCCGAGTTGGGCCGAATACGCGGGCGATACCGACGGCATCGTCACCATGACCTTCGAGAACGGCGTGCGCGCAGTCTACGAAGGCTCGGTGTCGCACTCGACCGGACTCAACACGTTCTACAAGGAGTACATCCGCGTCGACGGCGAGCACGGGACGGCGATCCTCGCCCACCGCGACGTCGAATTGTTCATGCGGCAGAACATCTGGCGCCAGCAGCATCGCGAAGGGCAAGGCCAGAAGATCGCACTGCTTGCCCAGCCCAAGTGGATCAATCACTGGCTGATCGAACAATTTGCCAAATGGCGCACCGGCGGAGCGCCGATGGAGACGCGCGTCGCCGAAAATGTACAGGCATCCGCGCTCGTGTTCAGCGCGATCGAAAGCCAGCGCCGGGGCACTCCGGTCAAGGTGCAGGAATTCATCAACACGTCCGGCAGCGCCATCGCGCCGTCCTGACGCAAGCGCAAGGAGTTATCGATGGAATTCAGAAATCTCGGACGTTCGGGCCTACGCGTTTCGCTGGTCGGGCTGGGTTGCAACAACTTCGGCGGCCGCATCGATCTCGACGCAACGCGCAAAGTCGTCCACCGCGCGCTCGACGCGGGCATCACGTTGTTCGACACCGCGGACAGCTACGGCAATCGCGGTGGTTCCGAGACCATGCTCGGCGAAGTCCTTGGCGACCGGCGCAAGGACATCGTCCTGGCGACCAAGTTTGCACAGCCGATGGACGATGCGCAGAAGCTCAAGGGTGCGTCGCGCGGCTACATCATGCACGCGGTCGAGGCGAGCCTGCGACGCCTGAAAACGGACTGGATCGATCTGTATCAGCAACATGTTCCTGACCCGCTGACACCGATCGAGGAGACGCTGCGCGCACTGGACGACCTCACGCGCCAAGGCAAGGTTCGCTATATCGGGTGTTCCAACTTGCCCGCCTGGCAAGTCACCGAGGCGGTGTGGACATCGCGCCTACACGATCTCGAAGCGTTCACCTCGGCGCAGGATGAGTACAGCCTGCTGGCGAGGGATGCCGAGCGAGAGTTGATGCCGGCGCTGAACGCACACGGACTCGGGCTGCTCCCGTTTTTCCCGCTGGCCGGCGGATTGTTGACCGGCAAGTACAAGCGCGGCCAGCCACTGCCGGAGAAAGCGCGACTGACCTACGTCAAGGCGTCGGCGGATCGGTTCCTGACCGAACGCAACTGGACGCAACTCGAGCAACTGGAGGCGTTTTGCGCCAAGCGCAACCACAGCCTTCTGGAACTCGCGTTCAGCTGGCTTGCATCGCGTTCACCCGTATCCAGCGTTATCGCCGGCGCGACCAGGCCCGAGCAGATCGATGCCAACATCAAGGCCGTCAACTGGAAACTGAATCAGGACGAACTTGCCGAACTCGATCGGATAACCGGGGCTGCCGCCTAGTGCGCCATCCCACAGGAGGGTATGTCATGTTTCGAAAGCTCATTGCGACCGCGCTGGTCGCCGTTATCGCGGGCACCTGTTCGCTGCTTGTTTTCGCGCAGGACTATCCGACTCACGCTGTCCGCATCGTCGTGCCATTTCTTCCCGGTGCGGGCAACGATATTCTCGGTCGACTGACCGCGGACGGTCTGACTACGCGATTGGGCCAGCCGGTGATCGTCGAAAACAAACCCGGCGCTGGCTCGCAGATCGGCATCGATTTCGTCGCGAAATCCAAACCCGACGGCTACAACCTCGTCTGGGCCGCGTCCGACGGCATCACGATCCTGCCGGCGGTCAAGGCCGGCATGCCCTACAAGGTTCCGGACGACTTCACCTTCATCGCACGCATCGTCCAGATTCCATTTGTCGTCGGCGTCAATCCAAAACTGCCGATCAACTCGATGGCCGAACTGATCGCCTACGCCAAGGCCAATCCCGGCAAAGTGAAATACGGAACCTCGGGAATCGGTGGCGGGCCGCACGTAGGCAGCGCACTCATCGAAAAAGCCGCTGGCGTCGAGATGCTACACATCCCGTACAGCGGTGTGGCTGCCGCGGTAAACGCGCTGCTCGCTGGCACCATCGACATTGCACTGATCACGCCGCCGACGGCGCGCCCGCACACCGATGCCGGGACGATCCGCGCCATCGCCACCACGGGCAAGGAACGCCATCAGTTGTATCCCAACACGCCGACGCTCGAAGAACAGGGCCTGGCCGTCAGCGTCGTCGTCTGGTACGGCATTCTGGCGCCCGCCGGAACGCCGGAGCCGGTCTTGGCACGCCTGCGCAAGGAAGTCGCCGACGTGCTCAAGGATCCGCAGGTATTGCAACGACTGAATACGCTCGGCTATCAGGTGTCCTATCTGCCTGGCGACGAATTCAAGGACTTCGTCATGAAGGATTACGAGCAGTGGAAGAGCGTCGCCAAATCCGCGAATATCGTGGCTGAGTGATACTAACCATCATGCGCGGCGGCCGGTCAGCGTCAGCCGTGCCGCACTGATCATGTCGTAGAGCGCCTGCGCCGCGGGCGACAGTTGTGCCGTCTTTCGCGAAACGAGCACGAGCGTTCGGGAAACGATCGGATCGCTCAACGCGATGACTCGCAGGCGTGGATACGTGCCCTTCTGCATCGCCAGCCGCGGCACCACGGCAGCCGCCACACCTTCGGCCACCAGGCCGAGCGCGGTCGAACTGCGCTGGACTTCGTAGTATGCCTGCAGCTTGAGGGTCGATGTCGCCAGTGCCTGATCGAGCAAGGCGCGATTGGCGCTCACGTGCCCTGCGAATATCAATCGATACGGCTCCAGCTGCTTCCAGCGCAAGCGCGACTTGCGCGCGAGTGGATGGTCGTCACGGCAGATCAAAGCGAACTGATCGCGCAGCAGCGCAATGCTGTTGAGTTCGGGGTGGCGCGATTCCGCGATATTGATGCCGAACTCGGCCTCTCGCCGGAGCACGGCGTCAGCGACCCCCGACGACGCATGATCGAGGATCTTGATCCGGTTGTCGGGATACCGCGTCGAGTACTCCTGAATGATGCGCGGCAGGTAATGCACGCCCGCGGTCGGGACGCAGGCGATGGACACGTCGCCGCGCTGCGCCTTGCCGGTTTCCTGTATTTCCAGGAGCGCGGTCTGGAGGTCCGTCAGCAGCCGCTGCGCCTGCGGCAGGAAGTCCCGTCCGATGCCGGTCAGCGCGACCGAGCGCGTGGTGCGCTCGATGAGTTTCACGCCGAGGTACGCTTCCAGATGCTGCAGCCGCCGGGTGAGCGCAGTCTGCGAGATGTGCAGCGCGTCGGCGGCTTTCTGGAAACCGCTGTGATCGGCAATCGCGATGAAGGCCTGGACGCCCAGCGTATCTATTTTCATGAATTACTTGCACCAATTCATGCGATATATGCATTTTACAATACATGCGATTTCTCGCAAGATGATCGCCATATCGGCCCTGTCGCCAGAGGCGCAACCATGCCGCACCCTGCCAATGCGTTGACACTCCAGCTATTGGAGTGGATCTCGAACCAGCCACGGACGTATGCGGAGGCGCTCGACGCGTGGCGGACCAGTTGCCCGCGGTTGTCGATCTGGGAGGATGCGTGCATCGACGGTCTGATCGATTGCGATCCCGCCAGCCAGATCGTCTCGGTCAGTTCCAGAGGACGCATGCTGCTGCGGCAACGGCTCGACGAACGTCACGAGAAGGCGCCAGCGCATGAAAGTCTCGATACTCGATGACTACCACGACACGCTGCGCACGCTTGCCTGTTTCCGCAAGCTCGCCGGTCACGACGTCACGATCTGGAACGATCACGTCCAGGACGTCGACGCACTCGCCGCGCGACTGAAGGACACCGAAGCGCTGGTGTTGATCCGCGAGCGGACCAAGATCCGCGCACCGCTCATCGATCGGCTGGACCGGCTCAGGCTCATCAGCCAGCGCAGCGTCTACCCGCACATCGACATCGACGCTTGCACCCGGCGCGGCGTGATCGTGTCGTCGAGCCAGCACGCGGACACGCCCTCCTATGCCGCCGCGGAACTCACCTGGGGATTGGTGCTCGCGGCCATGCGCCAGATTCCGCAACAGATGCGTGCGCTGCAATCCGGCAAGTGGCAGATTGGCGTGGGCAACAGCCTGCGCGGCAAGACGCTGGGAATATTCGGCTACGGCAGGATCGGCGCAGTTGTCGCCGGCTACGGCAAGGCGTTCGGCATGAACGTGCTCGTCTGGGCACGCGAAGCATCGCTTGCCCGTGCTCGTGCCGACGGCCACACGGTCGCTCCGGACAAAGCGACGTTTTTCGAAGCATGCGACGTCATTTCACTGCACATGCGGTTGGTCGATGCCACACGCGGCATCGTCACTGCCGACGACCTCGCCCGCATGAAACCGACTGCACTCATCGTGAACACCAGCCGCGCACCGCTGATCGAGCCCGGGGCACTGGCAAACGCCCTGAAAGCGGGACGTCCGGGCATGGCGGCGGTCGATGTCTACGAAGACGAACCCGTGCTTGACACCCGTCATCCGCTGCTCACGCTGGACAACGTCGTCTGCACCCCACACATCGGCTACGTCACGCGCGACGAATACGAGCTTCAGTTCGCGGACATCTTCGACCAGATCGTTGCCTATGCTTCCGGTACGCCGACCAACGTCGTCAACCCGGATGCGCTACGACTTGCCGCCACGCGCGCCTGACCAGCCGATCGGTGTATCGGTGTCGATACGATCCAGCACGCGATAGCTACTACGCCATGCGTACACCGCCAGTGCGCCGCCGGCGAACACGAAAACCAGCGCGGCGAGCGGATTGCCTTCGCCGTGGAATATGGACAACAAGCCGAACGCGAGTGTGCTCGCGCCGATATATCCGACGATCATCCATAGTCCGCTCTTGGCGAGTGCTCGCCCGGCTTCAGCACGCAAATCGACGACTTTGTTTCGAGTGTATTGGGTGGCTCGCATATGAGGCTCCCGATGCCTTGTGGGCAGTGTTGATGCTGTTGACACCGACGATAGGTGCGGTGCACAACAGCAACATAGAGGCGAGGTCCATCCGGATCAAATCGTTGTTTTCGATCCCATGGATAGGTTGGCGCAATCCTGCTTTGCGAAACCCATCCAAGTGCTTAATTGGGCTGACAATTCTCCAGAGGTCGGCCATTCACGGATCCTGAGACACCGGCGGTAGTCGGACAACTCCTGTCATACAACGAAGTCGCTGATAGCAGTCAGTCGATGGGCAGTATCGAACGCGAAGCGGTCACGAGTGCACTTGGAAGCAGACGTGAACAACGACGCCATCAGGTAAGCGTCGTAATGCTCACGACTGTTTTTTCCGATCAGCGAAATCCGTGGACGTGCGGTTCGCCAGTGCGCGACAGGCCGTGACCGGCCCCATGAGCGAACGTCGAGGCGCGCACCAGCATCATCAAGATGTGCGTCGCATATTGCCAGCGGCGTGCAGTATCATTGTCCGCAAGCAGGATCTCGACATGTCCACGTGGCTCATTGCAGCATATGTTGCGGTGGCACTCACCGCGCAAGGAGTCGCCAGTGCTCAGAGCACCGACGTTGCTGGATTGTCGCCATCGCTGAACCCTATCGTGTTGGTAGACGCGACCGGCAAGGTCGCCGCGAAGCCACTCAACGAGACCATTGTGCTCGTTACGATTGGAAGTGGTGTCGTGGCTCCTGCATCGATCCGGCCGATCTACGGTCCCGATGGACGTGAGGCGTCGGGATTGGCGATTTGGCAAGCGGGAGGAGGCGTGTTATTCACCTCACCCGATTGCACTACAGGTGCCCATGTCTACAGTTCGTCCCGCGCAGGCGTACGGGCGACGACACAAGTACAGACACGAGCCGGGATCAGCCTCTACGTGGGCGCGGTTGGACAAGCGACTACGGTGTCGGTGCAATCGATTCTCTACGACACCGGATGCGCCCCGGTGGTGGTCCGACAAAACGGCCTGCACCCCGTCGAGGCGACCGTCAACTTGGATGCCGCTTATCCGCCGCCGCTCTCATTTCAGTAGTCGCTGGCGTGCAGGCCGCGATATCTGCTGAGGGTCGTTCACGTTCATCCACGCGCCGGTGCTAAGCAACGGCTCCACAATCCACATCGGCCCTTGACGCACGCCCGGCTGCTGTACTTCATGCAGCGGCCACTTAGGTCGGCCCCGCGGGGGTCTCTGACCGGCCAATAACGGCCCTACGTCGAAGTCACCGACAGCCGCCGTTCGATGCCGCAAACGTCCACATGCCAGCCATTCGTTCGCGGTAGCGCAGCCTTGGTGACAAGCATAGGATGGGTGGATTTCCGGTGATCGACGAGGTGATCTGGTTATGAACAGACGGAGATTTGTGGGTGGCGTCGCTGTTGGCTGCGTCGTTGCGCCATTCGCCGCCCGCGGGCAACAGGCAGCGAGAGTTCCACGCGTAGGCGTGCTCGCGCTTCCACCGCTCGAGAATCCAGATGTGCAGGTACTCGCCGACGCCTTTCGCCAAGGACTGCGCGAACGCGGTTATGTGGAGGGACAGAACATCGTCGTCGAATACCGGTCTGCGGGCGGGAAGGCTGAGCGACTCCACGACCTGGCCAGCGAGCTGGTCGGCTTGAAGGTCGACGTCATCGTTGTCGGAGGAGCGCAACTGGTCCACGCCGTACAGCAGGTGACGACCACGGTTCCCATCGTCGGGACAGCTCTGTTCGATCCGGTCGAAGACGGGTTCGCAACCAGTCTTGCGCGGCCCGGTCGAAATATCACGGGGCTGACTTTTCTTGGCCCTGAGCTGGTCCCCAAGCGTCTGGAGTTGCTCAAGCAGATGTTGCCCGCGGCATCTCGGATAGCCGGTCTGTGGCAGCCGGGCGCGTTCGGCGAGGACGCGACGAAGGAAATGCTGAGGGAGGCAGAGGCTGCGGCACGGACAATGGGAGTGCAACTTCAACTCAAAGGAGTGCGGGTTTCCAACGAGCTGGAAGGCGCGTTCTCCGCGATCGTTCGGGAGCGCCCCGATGCGCTCATCGTATTTCCGAGCAATGTGTTTTTCTTCGAGCGACAAAGCATTGCTGAACTCACAGCAAGGCACCGGCTCCCTTCCATGCATTACGCGAGGGAGTTTGTGGCAGTCGGGGGCCTCATCTCCTATGGGCCGAGCTTGGCTGATCTGTGGAGGCGTGGTGGTGCCTATGTAGACAAGATCCTCAAAGGCGCAAGGCCCGGCGATCTGCCGATTGAGCAGCCAAACAAGTTCGACCTGGTCATCAATCTCAAGACCGCGAAGGCGCTTGGTATCAACATCCCGCAATCGCTGGGTGTGCGGGCAAATGAGATTGTCCAGTAATCGAGCGTTCCGGGTTGTTCTTAGCTCTTGTAGTGCTCGCTACAGTCGCCGGCTGACCTGATTCGTCGAACGTCTGCATTGGAGAGGACCGACCGGCTGGTGTGGGTCGTTCACGCCCATCGGAACCGAGGCACCGACCGGCGGCTTTACTGTATATAGCTGCCCTTCACGCCTTGTTGGCCGCAATGCGTTACTCAGCGGCCGCTCGGGCGCATCGCGTCAATGCCGGTGACCGGCCAGCACCGGTCACATGGCGACGCCGCCGAAAGCAGCCATTACTTAGAAGTTCGCATGAACGCCGACCGCGACGCCGTGCGGGAGCAACTCGATCAGTATCGGCGTGTCGCGGCTGTGCGCGTACCACCCGGAGACGCCGCCAACCGCCCACCCAGCGAGAACGTCCGTCTGCCAGTGCGCCTGGTTTTTGATCCGGCCGGCGCCGACGTACAACGGCAGGACGGCAAGCAGGTATGTAGCTGGATAGTCGCCTGCATACTCGAGGATGTAGGGCGTTACCAATCCGGCGGCAACCGACGCCTCGCCGCTGGGAAAACTGTGGTTGTGCCCGCCTTGGAACCAGAGACAGGGATTATCCTGCGTGCTCGGCCGCACACGGGTGAAGATGTACTTGCCGGCTTCGGCACCCAGGCCGGAGATGATCTCGGAGTCGATTCCCTGCCACATGGTTTTGCCGAACCGCGACTCGGCGCCTTCCCATACCGCTCCGCCGACTTCGGCGATCGTCAATGCCTCGACGACGCCGCGATAGACATTGGGATTCCACATCCCCGACGCGTCATAGGTGACACGGTGATCAATATGCGACCAACCGCAGTTCTGGGCCACTGCCGATACGCTGAGTACCGCAGCAACGCTTGCGAGAGCCAGACGCCGGACCAGTTGAGTCGACATAGGGCCTCCTTCTGCGACGTTCGCAACCAGTCTGCCACAATCGTCGGGCGACCACCAGTGTCACTCCGCGCAACCTTTCGCGAGCGTCAGCTTCTCGGTTCCGCCGTGGATCCGCAGACGGCCGACATGCATGCTCTACACCCCGGTCAAGTACTGCGCGCTTGTTACCGTACGAAGGAAGACGGCGAACCGTCCGGTTTGCCGTCGTCAACTTCACATTGGGGGGCGCTCAGCCATCAGCTCGTTCTGAGCGGCTGCGCCGTCCAGCGCAGCCCCCGCATGCTCCGGTCGTACTCGGCTATCACCTGAGCGCCGAGCAACAGGACAATCGCCGCCACTTCCAGGCTCAGCAAAATGACGATCGCCGTCGCGAAAGACCCGTAAACCATGTTCACCTGCGAGAGGGTGGAGAAGAACCAGACCAAGACGTGTCGCATCAGCTCCCACAGTAGCCCTGCAGTAACGCCGCCGATGAGCGCAAGGCGCCACGAGGGGCGCTTCACCGGCATCACCATGTAGATAGAGGTAAGTGCGAGGATCTCTCCTGCAACGCCGATCAGATAAAGCACGAACCCGGAGATGCCGACAAGCGAGTGCGTGCGTCCGAAGATCTCGATGCTGTCTTGCTCCATCGCCTGCAGTACGCCCGCAACGAATGTGACGGCGAGAAGTCCGAAGCCCAGGCACGCGATGTAACCGAAGGGAATCAGCGCTGAGACGAAGAAACGCCGCCGTTGGACACGTACGCGATGGTAAAAGATTACCGACATCGCGTTCTCCACGACCTTGAAGGCGATTGCACTGAAAAATACCAGCGTGATCACCAGCAACCAGCCGACCACCTTGCGGTGGTCGAGGAATTGCGTGAGCTCCCGCATGATCGCATCAGACTGCCCCGGCACAACCAGATCCAGATAGCGATCAAGCGTAGCGAGCAAGGCACCCTGATCGATGAAGTGCGTCAGCGCGATCAGAGTCAGGATCAGCAGGGGAAGGATCGACAGGAGCGTGTTGTAGGCGATCGCGCCGGCCAGCAGGTAGCCCTGGTTGGCGGCAAAGCTCTTGACCACCCTGAGCGCAAAGGCCCCGGGATGCTTTAGCACATCGGTGTGAGGACGCAAGCGCGACCTGATGTGGGCTGAGCGGGCGCCTCCGTTTTTGCCGATCGCCGTGCCGCGATATCGCAAGTCACCTCCCTGTCGAGTCGGCAGTTTACGTCGATCCGATTTTAAAAGGTACGAAGCGAGCGCGCTAATGCGTCGGACCGCTACGGGTCGGCTCCGTGATTGGCGAACGGCAGGTTTAGGGACGCGAGACCTGAAGGGCGACAGTCTCTGGACGGCCGGTCGCGGGCATCGACGCGAATCGCCCGAGCGGCTGCTGAGTAACGCATAGCCGCCAACGACGCGTAAAAGGCGGCTATATGCCGGAGAGCCGCCGGCCGGCTCCTCTGTCCCGATGGGCGCGAACAACCCCAACCTGACCGCCAGCTTCCTACGAAGCGGTCGTCGAAAACTACGGAAGCCGCCGTTCGACGATTGCCTCGCCGCTCATCGACCCCGGTCTTCCCAGTCGTTCCAATCCACTGAATGGGTCTTGAGATAGCCGCTGACGGCGGCGCCCACGGTCGGAAAAAAGTCCTCTTCGACTAGCCGCGCGAACAGACCGAAGCGTTTCAGCTTGTCTTTGACGGGATCCTTCATTTCGGCAAAGCACAGCTCGACGCCCGCGGCGTGCAAGGTCTCGTCCAGCTCGGCCAGCGCGTCCGCGGCGGTGACGTCCACGCTGGTGACCGGTTCCGCCGCGACGACCAGCCGACGCACCGGCGTAGGCGATGTCGCCACTGCGTCGAGCACGCGATCCTGGAACAATTCGGCATTGGCAAAAAACAATGGCGCATCCCAGCGAAACAGAACCAAGCCGGGGATCCGGCGGGCATCGGTATAGCGCGTGATGTCGTGGTAGCCCTTGACGCCCTCGGCGCGCCCGAGGACCGCGGAGTGGGGACGCCAGCCGTCCCACAGGAATTCGATCACGGCAACTACGATTGCCAGACCGATACCCGGAATCGCGCCCAGCACGGCCACGCCGACGAAGCAGCCGATGGACAACCAGAATTCCCACTGCTGGATACGATAGATGCGACGAAGGTCGGTGACTTCGATCAGGCCGATGGCCGAGGCGATCACGACGGCAGCCAGCGCGGAATCGGGCAGGTGCCGGAGCAGGTCCGGCGCCACCACCAGTAGCAGCGCAACCGACGATGCACCGACCACGCCAGCCAACTGGGTTCTGGCGCCCGCGGCCTCCGCCACAGGGGTGCGCGACGAGCTGCTGCTGATGGGAAAACCCTGAAAGAATCCGGCGACCAAGTTGGCCGCGCCGAGCCCCACCATCTCCTGGTTGGGGTCAACATAGGTGCCGGTCCGCGCGGCGTATGTGCGCGAGAGCACACTGGTGTCGGCGAACGAAACGAGGGCGACAGCGCAGCCGCCGATCAGGACCGGGACGATATCGGCGTAGGTGATCCACGGGATGGCGAACGCAGGCAGGCCCTGCGGGAGTGGGCCAAGGACCGACACGTCGGCTCGCGCCGCCAGGTCCAGCGCTCCGACGATGACGGTTGCGCCGACCACGGCGATCAGGATTCCCGGCACCCGCTTGCTATCTTTGAGCAGCAGGATCGCCGCCAAGGTTCCGGCGCCGACCATCAGCGCGGTCCCGTTGGTCTTTCCCGCCACCACCCCCTCCGCGATTGCCCAGACCCGCCTCAGCGGACCTTCGCCCTGGATCGAGAAGCCGAAAAGCGTGGGCAGTTGGCTGATCAATACGGTCAGCGCGATTCCGTTCATGTATCCGTAGCGGATCGGCTTCGAAAGTAGCTCGGTAATGAAGCCCAGCCGCGCGACGCCGGCCAGGATGCACACCGTTCCCGACACAACCGCCATCATGCCCGCAACGGCGACCGCGCGAAGCGGGTCGCCGCCGGAGAGTGGCAAGACGACGGCGAGGATGACGGCAGCCAGCGACGAATCCGGCCCCAGCACCAAGATTCGACTGGGTCCGAATGCCGCATAAGCGAACAGCGGTACGATGGACGCGTAGAGGCCGTAGATGCCAGGCACGCCCGACGCCACCGCGTACGCGATGCCGACGGGCACCAGCATCGTCGTTAAAACCAGTCCGGCCACGATGTCGTGTCGCAACCAGACTATTTTGTATTCGCGTAATGTGCGTAGTCCCGGCAGCCAGCGGCGCCAGCCGTTTTGATCCGCGGCCCTCGACCGACGCACAATGCGGCCCGGATCTGGGCGGGGGGACAAAGAAACAGAATCGCTCATGAGGCACATGCCGCTTGGAGGACAGCGCACATCCGCTTCAGTATAAGCAATCAGGAAGATATGGGTGTTGAAGTTGGCCGTGGCACCAGGCCTCACACCGACGGGTGGCCATCGGAATTCTGGCCTGACCGCCCAGCTTTCTTTTGCTCAAGATCAAAGTTGCGCAGCACCGGCTTGAGTACGTTATCGCTCAACACGAGGTGATTCAGTAACTGCTCCGAGCGAAAGTCCGCTCTTGGTGGCGGGTTCAACGGGTCATTGCAACACCGCCCTTAGTCTATCGGCAGGCGTTTCAAAGCCCAAGGTCTTCCTCGGGCGTTGATTCAAGCGCAATGCGATTTTGTTCAAATACGCCTGGGAGTAGCCTGAGAGATCAGTTCCTTTGGGGACGTACTGACGCAACAGGCCGTTGGTATTCTCATTGCTGCCGCGCTGCCACGGGCTGCGTGGGTCGCAGAAATAGACCTGCACCTCCGTGGCGATGGTGAAGTTCTTGTGGTCCGCCATCTCCTTGCCCCGATCCCAGGTCAATGAGCGGCGTAGCTCCAGAGGCAGTTTGCGCACCTGTTTGCTCAGAGCGGAAACGACGCTGGCGGTATCCTTCCCCTGCACCTTGATCAGCATCGCGAAGCGGGAGTGGCGCTCAACAAGCGTCGCCATGTGCGCGTTGTTGGTACCCGAGAGCAAGTCGCCTTCCCAATGGCCTGGAACGGCGCGGTCCTCGATTTCGGCCGGCCGTTCGCGGATGGAAATCGCATCGATGAGCTGCCCAGGCAGCCGGCTTGGCGTGGTGCCACCTTTCGGATAGCGCATGCGCCGCTTGGCTCGAAGATGCCCGAGCAGCTCTTTCTTGAGCACACCGCGAGCCTGGACAAACAAACTGCGATAGATGGTTTCGTGCGACACCCGCAAGCCTTCGTCGGCAGGGAATTCTCGTTTCAGCCATCCCGAGATCTGCTCGGGCGACCAATCGAGCGCCAGCTTCTCGGCAACGCGCCATCGTAACTGACGATGGCTGGCCAGACGACACGGTTTCGGGCGCAATGCGCGCTCCCAGGCGCGCGCGTCCGCCTCGGTGGCCGGTACGCGCTTCGCCCTCCATACCGCGCGATCTCCCGGCTTACCGTCGAGGGTGCGCGCCCCAAGCCAGCCGCGATGCCACGAATCGATCGACCCGCAGCAATCCCCCGCGAAATCTCTTCGCGCTCATCTGGCACCAGCGCCACCGGGCCGCGCCGGCGCGTTACCGGCGCGATGCCACCATTAAATGCCAAGACATGGTGGATCGCACCCTTGGTCCGCTCCAGTGCGCGGGCGATATCGCTCGCGCACTGACCACTCTTCCAACGCTCCCACAGTTCAGCCCTCTTCTCCCGAGATAATCCCGGGCGTCCGATCTTCGCCATGCGTGCCCCTCCTCATCCACAAATTAGATCAGAAGGTGTTGCGTCGATCAGTTGAACCCGCCGCCTATTCCGATTACCACGCAACGCACCGGGCCTCGCCATAGCGCGCTCCCGCTCGGACGCGATGTCGTCACGTTCTCTTCGACTGGCGGTCGAGTTTAGACCTGTGGTCCGTCCATCAGACCAGCAATACACGCGAGTACGCAGCCGAGTACGTTCTGACTTCGACGGTCAACAGAAAAAAACGGCTCGCCGTTTGGCGAGCCGTTGATTTGTTGGTTGCGGGGACAGGATTTGAACCTGTGACCCTCGGGTTATGAGGCGCATCTTATCAATTAGATCACTTTATTAATCAGCAACTTGCAACGCTTGCCGACGTCTAGCCCAGTGTATCCCAGTCACAGTTTGGTCACATCCAATATTAGTTGGTCACGTTTCAGCCTTTATCAAGAATCAAGGATGCTCCGGTGCGAAAGGTGGATTTCAAGGCGCGTTACGCCGCCTTCTTGTACGTCCGTTTGATCTTGATCTCGACCTCTTTGCCGACAGCGCGTGCCGCCTTAATCAACGTGTCCAACTGAACTGAAACGTTATCGCGATCGAGGACGCGATCAAGCTGCGAGCGACTAGTTGCCATCTTCTTGGCCATCTGCAGCTTTGACAGTTTTGCCGACCGCATGCTCTCTTCGAGCTGTTCGGCGAGAGCGCGTTTGAGCGCTTTCGCCTGCACTTCTTCGAACATTCCCTCTTCCTTGAGGAAGTCGTCGAATCTTGAACCCTTATGCACGTTACGTTTCGCCACGTTTCCACTCCTTGAAGCGTCTCTCCGCTAACTCGATATCGGCATTCGGCGTTCGTTGCGTCTTCTTGATGAATCCATGCAGCAGCACTATCAGTCCGTCAACCACGGCGAATAGAGTTCGCGCAATCCGATTGCCGAGGGACGTGCGAATTTCCCAAATGGCTCCGCGCAAATGATCGACGCGGGGCTTTCCAATCGGCCATTTGAATTGCACGTAGGCGATGTCTTCGCCGATCGCCCTTCGCTGCTCCTTTGTGAGACTCTTGAGCCATTCCCGTACGGGCTCGTTGCCATTGCTTGTTCGAAAGAAGACGGCATCTAGTCGGTTAGGAGACGACATGGAGCGCCAGTGTACCGCAAATGGTACACGCACGTCAATCGGCTTCTACAATTTCTTCCGACGCAAACTCCTAACGTCTATCGTCTCCCAACCGGGGAGGACATATGAATTTGCATGCAAATGCAAGAACCTGCCCGCACTGCCGCCAGCTGATCGTCGACAAGGTGCTGAAGGATGGGAAGTCACCGAAAGCTGTCGCGCTACACTTTAGGGTGAGCATGAGAACCGTACACAAGTGGATTCGGCGGTACGGTAAGGAAGGTGCTGCTGGCCTTGAGGACAAGGCATCCACCCCGCACGCTGTCCCACGGCGCCAGTTGCAGCCCGGCAAGCAACTTCGTGACGCGATCATGACACTGGCACACGCCCCCTTCCACTCACGGCTTTAACCGGACAAGCTGGCGAATGCGGGACATCAAGCAAATTCTTGACCGTCAAGGAACGATGGCAACGCTCAACAATACGCGAATCCACAAGACAAAGCCTCCGCGGCTTCCGCAGAGGCCTCTTCGGGGTCGCGCACGTGTAAGCCGGCGTTCGACTTTTCATAAAGTCGGCATGCGGCCGAGAAAGGCGACGTCCGCGGTCGCATTTGAAGTTCGTGTCTTCCGAATGCGAAGCCCCATGTTGGTTCCTCCCGTTGGCGAGATCGCTCCGGCTGCTATCCCAGCGCTACCTCGACCAGAAACGAAAACGGCCTACCCGAAGGCAAGCCGTTGAGCGACGCGCGCACAAACGCAAAACGCCAATACTGACGTAGCGCGTCAGTTCTGAGGGTCGACACCAACCGTGCCGTGATCCCGGTCCCTGTGATAGCGGGATGGCGTCGATCTTGCTTGCGCTGCTGATCTCAGTGCTCGCACGGAACGCACTGGCCGATCGTATTGGTGTTTGAGATTCAAGGGGAGACGACAACATGCGCACGAGGGCAATAGGAGCGTGCTGGAACGGCATCGGGGCGATCTGCGTTGCAGGGCTTCTTTCCGGCTGTCTGGATTCGAGCACATCGAACTCCTCGAACAGCGCTGGCAACATTGCCTTCGACCAGGGCCCCATCCTCGCGATCACGAAAGGCAGTACCCACGACGTTGTGCTCGCCTTGCAGAACAACAGCGATGTCGCCGGACAGAAAGTCAGGATCGCCTCGTCGGATACGGCGATCGCAGAAGTCACTCCGGCGTCGTGCACGTTGTCGAGTTCTTCGGACGCATCCAGCAAATGTACTCTGAAAGTTCATGGAAAATCGAACGGCGCCGTCCTCTTGACGGCGCAGTCGGCAGGCTATCCCGACACGCCGCTTTCCGCCACCGTCAGTGACGCGATCATTTACGGGCAGCTTGCGGTTTCCAGCGACGGCGTAAAATTCGTCACGACCGGACCAGTCAGTGTTTCGTTCCAGGCCGTATCACCTGCGCAGCCGCCCTATCAAATGCCGCTCACGGCAAAAATCAGCGGCAGCTCCGGAATCACCGCATCGTCGGGCGCGCTCATCAACTTCTCGAGTCCGACACAAGGCGTGACCTTTACCCCGCAACAATGCCAGGTAACGTCAACATCCCCGCTGTGCGCGACGACGGTTTCCTTTCCGGCATCGGCCCCGACATCGATCAGCGCGCAGGTCGTTGGCGCGATCACGTCTCAAACCACCGGCTACACCAGCATCGCCGTTAACGCCACCCCAAGCACCACTCCCTCCTACGGCACCATCACCCTCAGCACCCAGGCGGGCAACAATGTCACGAACGGTATGAAAGCCCCCTTGTTTGTGAACTGGAGCAATCAAGGCCAGAAGGATACGGTGAGCGTCGCCCTTAGCATCGCCGGCACCGGCGTCTCGTTCTACAGCTACACTCCCGGCGACAACGTTCACATCAGGACCTCGCAAAGCCAAACCTGCACATTGAAATATGGTGATAGCCAAGCCGATAGTGCATTGAACTGCGGCCTTGGACTCGTCGGCACAGCAGCCTCGGGCACTGTCACCATCAGTGCCACCGCCACATCCCAATCGCAACAAACGTACACGATTGCGCCTTTGACCCTGGGCGTCGTATCTCCCGAGCCCACACGGCGCGCGATAACCTTCATCAACAATTCCTCCAAGACGATCTATGTGGGCATCACCGGCGGCGCCGCGAGCTCCTACCTGAACGCCTCAACCCCGGCGGTTCCCCCCGGCGCGCCAGCGGCGAACCAAAAGGCTGGTGCCGGATCCCTTTGCGGACCATCCAATCCGCAAGCGGCATGCCCGATCGGCACGACATGCACTCAGGGCGGGTCGGCGCCCAGCTCGTCAATTTCCTCGACGCCATTCTATTGCTATTACGATCAGAACACCCCGACCAATGGCTACGAACTCCTCGCAAACACCGGCACGACGGTCTTCGAGATTTCCGGCACGAGTTTGTCCCCGAGCACGAGTTCGTCCTCGGGCATCATCTGGTCGGGAAACTTCTACGCGCGCACGGGGTGCGACGCCACCACAGGCGTTTGCGAAAACGCAACTTGCGCTGGCGCTGCCGCCGGCCTGGCGTGCGGGCCCGGCACCGGACCCTCCCCGGGAATCAACACGCTCGCCGAACTTACGTTTCAGACGTATCCGGCGACCGATTTCTACGATGTCTCGATCATCAACGGGGTGAATTTCGCCACGCAATTCGGGCCCACCAACGTCGCAGTGTCCCCGACGAACGCGTACTCCTGCGGTATCGCCGGGGGTAGTGCTCCGCAAAACGGCGGATTCCCTGGCGGAACCACGTCCACTGCGGGCCTGCCAGCTGCGAACTGGAGCATGACGCCGACAACGGCCGAATCGTTCCCGGCCGGTGTGGCGTTGACAGGAGACGCGTCGAGCTACTATCGATTGGTTGTGCCCTCCAGCGGCCAAGCCAACCAGCAGTGCACAACGAACAGCATCTGCACCACCGCTCCCGATACGGCATGCGGATACAGGATGGCCGATGTGGTCACGGGCAGCTTCGCTTTCAACGAACGCTATTGCGGCAAGCCTGTGGCATGGCTAACGGCGGATTCGATCTGGGGGTTCAACCAGAGCAGCGCGAATGCCGCACCGTTCTCGTTCGCGACCAACTGGACCTATTCTTCAGGTGGTTCGGCAAAAACGGTGAGCGTCGGCGATCTTCAGTTGTGCATCAACAACACTTACAGCGCCTACGGAAACAATGGAACCGGCACAACCTTTCCCGTTCAGCCACTCGTGCTCGCGTGCGGCGGCGTGATGTGGGGTGCCACCGAGAGCCCCGGTCCCATGCAAAACCCGTCAGGCAACATCGGGCTTAACCTGACGCCGCCCTCCCAGCCAGTTCAGACCGCGAATACGAACTGGCTGTCCTATGTCCTGCCGACGATCACCTGGCTCAAGCGAGCCTGTCCGACCTGCTACACCTATCCCTTCGATGACCTGACTTCCACGTTCACCTGCGCGGACAGTTCCAGGAATCCGAGCACGAACTACAGCGTCACCTTTTCGGACCTTCGCTGATTGGGATCTTCACGGCGGATCGGCAAAGGCGACGGTAAGGAGATCCAGGCCTTTTAGGCGTCACGTCTGACAAGGGTTGTCTGGTTGCAAGGACACGATGGACTTCCCACGGTATCGTGGACAGCGCGTCGCCTCACAACGAGGCACGATGAGGATGGGCGCGACGGATGGTCGGGGACACGACTTTGGCGGAAACGCGAAAGTCCCAGACCGCGGCACCACCGCTTGCAGCGAACTCGGCCACGAGCTCCGGAACATCATCGAGTTTCGTGAAGGTCTTGCCCTCGAGCCCGAATCCGCGCGCGACGCCCGCGAAGTCGCAATAATCGAACACCGAACCGTCCTCGGGCATCCCCTCGGCGCGAAGCTTGTGCAGCTCGGAGCCATAGGCGCCGTCGTTCATCACGACGATCAGGATGTTCAGCCGATGGCGCTTGATGGTCTCGAGCTCCTGCACGTGCATCAGCAGGCTCCCGTCACCGTCGAACAGGACGACGGTCCGATCGGGCCGCGCCGCCGCGACTCCCATGGCGAACGAGATGCCGTTGCCGATCGCGCCGAACTCGCGGATGGTGAGAAACCTCTCTTGTGGACGCGAAGGCATCTGGGCGAAGAACCACGAACAGTGTCCGCTCGAGTTCACGAGCTCCCAGTCGTGCGGCAAGGCCTTTTCCAGCGCTTCGACCACGTCGCGCGGGTCGAGCAGCCCCGGCTCGATCTCGAAAACGTGCGTGTCGGGCTTCGAATCGCGGATGCGCGCAGCAATCGCACCGCTTCGCCAGCTCTGGTTCCGGATCGGCAACGCTGCCGTCAACGCCTCGACTCCCAGACGCGCGTCGGACCGCAGGTGATGCCGTGCCACTTCCTGCCCTTGATTGACCGCGACAGGGTCGACATCGATCTGCAGCATCTTCGCCTTCGGCCAGAGCTGCCCGCCACCGCCTGCGTGGTAAGCGAGCGAACAACCGACGGCGACGACCAGGTCAGCCTGGGCGAGGTACTCGAGTCCGACTTCGGGTGTGAAGCTGCCCGAAATGCCGATGCAAAACGGATCATCGTGGAACAGCCCTCTCGCGGGAAGCGTCGTAGACAGCAGTCCACCGGTCTTGGCCGCCAATGCCTGGCAGGCGGCTGCCGCCCCGGCCTCAACCGCACCCAGACCGGCGAGCACGACGACCCGTTCGGCGCGGGCGACCAGTTGCACCGCGCCGGCCACGTCATCGAGATGCGGCGGAATCGGCGAAGGTCGCGGCAACAATTTGTGCGAGGGCGTGGGCAAATCTGCAGGCCCGTCCCAAGGCCGGGCCTGCAGATCGAACGGAATGCCGATTACCACGGGACGACGTTCGCGACGCGCCTGCAGGAACGCGTCGCGTACTGCAACAGGCATGCGCTCGGGCATGTGCAGGCTGTGATACGCGGCCCCGGTTGCGGCGATGAGCGGTGCCTGGTCGATTTCCTGGTTATACCAACCGCTCTTCAGCGGCGCCTCCCCGGCAAACACCACGAGCGGCAGATGGGCACGCACCGCTGCGGGGAGCGCCGTGATCAATTGCGTCACACCGGGCCCGCACGTCACGGTCGCCACGCCCACATCCCAGTTCTTTCGTGAGTACGCCATGGCGGCAGCTAGCGCGCAATGCTCGTGCCTGACATACACCATGCGACATCCCTCCTCGGACAAGCGCGAGGCCCAATTCATGTTGGCATCACCGAGTAGAGCAAAGCATGTTCGCACACCTTCCTGCGCGAAGGCTTTGGCGAGGACGTCGTACAGGCGGGGCTTGACTTCGTTCTTCATCGTCTCAACTTCTCGATTGGAAACTCTTGAGCCGTAGCCGTGCGCGAAGCGCTCAATGCAGCGAGCCGCCCGCAAGCTCGATCCGCCGGCAGGCCTCGTGCAGGTTCGCAAGCGACGTCGCGAACGACAGGCGAAAGTACGGGGACAGCCCGTAACCGGCACCATTGGGCACGGCGACGCCGGACTCGAGCAGATAGGCCGTGACGTGCTCGTCACTGGTCAAGCGCTGGCCCGCCGGCGTACGCCGGCCGATCCAATCGGCGCAGGAGACATAGACGTAGAACGCACCCTGCGGCCGCGTGAAAGCCAAGCCGGGAATCGATTCGAGGAGCGCAACCAGCGCGTTGCGGCGCGCCTCGAACTCGGCGCAGCGTTGCGCGACGATGTCCTGCGGGCCGTTGAGGGCGGCGACCGCTGCCGCCTGGCTTATCGATGAAGGGTTGAGCGAGCACTGCGCCTGCATGCGCGCCATGGCCTGGATCAGGCTCGCCGGTCCAGCGCCATAGCCCAGCCGCCAGCCCGTCATCGCGTATGTCTTGGAGACCCCGTTCACGATGAGAATCCGGTCGGCGAGCTGTGGCGCGACTTCGGCGAACGTCGAGAAGCGGCGTCCGTCAAACAGTATGTGCTCGTAGATGTCGTCGGCCAGCACCCACACGTGCGGATGGCGCTCCAGCACCGCGGCGAGCGCACGCAGCTCGTCGGCCGAGTACACGGCGCCGGTCGGATTGGACGGCGAGTTGAGCATCAGCCACTTGGTGCGTCGCGTGATCGCCGCATCGAGCTCGCCGGCGGTCAACTTGAAGTCATTCTCGGATCGCGTGGTCACCCAGACGGGTACGCCCTCTGCGAATTCGGTCATGATCGCGTAGGCCACCCACGAGGGCGCGGGAATTACGACCTCGTCACCCGGATCGAGCGTGGCCATCAGGGCGTTGTAAAGAATCTGCTTACCGCCCGCCCCGACCGAAATGTTCTCCGCCTGGTACTCGAGGCCATTCTCGCGTCGAAACTTGGCGACGATCGCCTGTTTCAACTCGGGCGTGCCATCCACCGGTGTGTAGCGCGTCCGCCCGTCGCGCATCCCCCGATGAGCCGCTTCGATGATGTGCTCGGGCGTGTCGAAATCGGGCTCGCCCTGGGAGAGCCCGATGATGTCGCGGCCCGCGGCACGCAGCTCTCGCGTGCGCTGGGCGGAGGACGCCGAGGCCGAGATCTTCGCCCGGCCCACGCGACTCGAAAGGAAAGCCACGCTAGTTCACAACGATGGCGGCGTCGCGGACGACGCGCGACCATTTGTCCCGCTCGCGCCGGATGTGCTCCGCGAACGCCTCGGGCGTTCCGCCCATCGCCTCGGCGCCCTGTTCTATTAGCTTCTGGCGCATCTCGGGCGAGGCGAGAATCGCATTGATCTCACGATTCAGTCGCGCGATCACGTCCCGCGGCGTTCCCGACGGCACGGCGATGCCGCTCCAGGAGAGCGACTCGTAGCCCGCTACTCCGGACTCGGCGACCGTCCTCACGTCGGGCAATGCGGGTGTGCGCTTCAGCCCGGTGACCGCCAGAACGTTGAGCTTGCCACTCTGGATGTACGACACCGCGCCGGGCATGTTCTCGAACATCATCGATACGCGCCCGGTGATGAGGTCCGGCAGCGCCTGGCCGCTGCCCTTGTACGGAACGTGCAGCAGGTCGATGCCGGCCATCGACTTGAAGAGCTCCGCCGACATGTGCGTCGAAGATCCCGCGCCGGACGACGCAAAGGTCAGTTTCCCCGGAGCGGCCTTTGCGGCCGCGATGAGATCGCCGACACTCTTCAGCGGCGAGTCCGCCGGAACGATGAGAACGTTGGTGATGGACGCGATGTAGCAGACGGGCTCGAGATCCTTCGCGGCGTCGTAATTCAGGTTCCGGTACAGGGAGTTGTTGATCGCCATCACGCCGGTTGTCGCCATGAGCAGCGTGTAGCCGTCCGGCGGTGATTTCGCCACGATTTCGGCGCCGATGTTGCCGCCGGCACCCGGGCGATTGTCGATGACCACCGGCTGGCCCAGGGCCGCCGCGAGCCGCTCACCGATCAGACGCGCAAAGATGTCGGTCGATCCGCCCGGGGCAAAAGGAACGACAATGTGCAAGCTCCGAGACGGATAGGTCTGAGCGTGGAGGCTGGACGCAGACGCCGCGACCAGCGCGACCAAGGCGATCAGGGTGGTGAGTTTTGCTCGCATGCGATCCGCTCCCGGTCCACTGCTGCACGGGCCGACGAGCGCCGGCCGTGAGAAGTGGAAGTATCTCGCAAAATTGAGCGCTTCAGGGAAGGCGAGCGTTGGGGGCAGTAATTATTCGACGGTCGCTCCCGAGGCGCGCACGACGGTGCGCCACTTCTCGTATTCCCGCTGCACGAAATCGCGAAACTGCGCGGGTGTACCGCCCACCGGATCTGCGCCTTCCTGGACGAGCTGTTGCGAGACTGCCGGGACGGCGATGGCGTCGTTCACGCCCTTGTTGATCTGCGCGATGACGATCTCTGCCGTGCCTTTGGGTGCAAAGAAGCCGAACCACGAGCCCGCTACGAACCCCGGGTAACCGCTCTCTGCAACAGTCGGCACGTCGGGCATCGAGCGCGACCGCGTCGCGCTGGTCACGGCGATCGCGCGGAGCTTGTCGGCGCGAATGTGCGCGATGACGGAGGGAATCGTCGCGAACATGAATTGCACGCGGCCCGACAGGAGGTCGTTCAAGCCCTCAGCCCCCTTGTAGGGGATGTGCACCGCCTGGAACCTCGCCTGTTGCGCAAGCATGAAGCCCGACAGATGCGACGAAGTGCCGATGCCTGTCGATCCGTAGCTCAGCTTGCCCGGGTTGGCCTTGGCGTAAGCGACGAACTCCGCGACCGTCGTCGCCGGCAGCGACGGATGCATGACCAGAACGTTCGGCACGTCCGCGATCTGCACGATGGGAACGAGGTCGGCGATTGGGTTGTAATCGAGCTTCTTGAACAGCGTCGGATTGATCGCGATGGGTCCGACGGAGTCGACGATCAGGGTATAGCCGTCCGGCGCCGCACGCACCGCCATCTCGGTGCCGATATTGCCCCCGGCACCCGGGCGGTTGTCGACCACGAACGGCTGCCTGAACCGCTCCGCCAGCTGCGCGCCGATGCTGCGCGCGAAGTAGATGATGCCACCGACGAGCTCGCCGGCCGCGTAAGTTCTGGCTGATTTCTTGAATTGGCGAGTCGGCGCGGGCAGCGCCACAGGTTATTCGCCATGCCGGGAGTGTCCGTTCATACTAGTTCCGACGCAGCAAGCACTTAACCGCTGTCGGCCACATCCCGTCATTGCCCAGGACTCGAGTCATGACCAATCCCGCCGCAGCGGGGCTGGCATCGTCACTGCTGGTTCGGCGACTCGCCTGCGCAACTATTCGTTACAAGCAGGAAGCGCTCCGCGAATTGTGATGCTGAACTCCTATCCGGCAGACGGAGTCTATGTCGATAAGCCGCTCAGCGGCGGAGGTGATTGTTATGCGATGGAAAGCGATGTCTATTGGAATTGCGTTCTTCGCTACCGCGCTTGGTGCGACGCCGGCGATGGCTCAGTCATCTCCACCACCGTCGTCTAAGGCACGAGAGACAGAAGCGCTGGTCAACAAGGCGGCGGCGCTAATTGACGCCAAAGGGCGTGCCGCCTTCTCTGAATTCAGGGCGAAGGGAACCGAGTGGTTCCACGGCGACACCTATTTGTTCGCATACGATTTGAAAGGGAATGTCCTGCTGAACCCCGCCTTCCCGGCCCGCGAGGGAACTAACGTCAGCGGTCAAAAGGACGCCAACGGGAAGCTATTCCACGATGCCATTATCCGGACAGCCGAAACCAAGGAATCGGGGTGGGTTGACTACATGTTTCCAAAGCCTGGGCAGACACAGCCATCGCAGAAGTGGGCCTTTGTGAAGGCGGTGAAAATCGACGGAGTTCTCGGCTTGGTTGCGTCGGGCTTTTATCCCGAATAGCCTCTGAATTCATATGCCGCGACATACTCGGCACCACAATCAGCGTACCAAGCGCGATTGAGTTGGCGCAACGGGCGCGGCTTCGAGCCGCGAAATCCGGTTTGGTGCTACCCCAGCGCTACCCCGACCCGATCGGGTAGGGGACCGGGTCACCCCGGTCGCCCTCCCACACCACCGTACATGCGGTTCCGCATACGGCGGTTCATGAAACGCGCTGGAGGCGCTGCACCGTATCGAGCAGCGACACCAACCCCAGAGTATCGAACCAGGACTTCGGGAAGGCAGCGTGCATGTGACTCGCGCCCGCATTCCACCACGGACCGCGCCCGTTGGTGGCCGAGCGCCAGGCGCGCGCCTCCGTCAATCCAAGTTGCATCAGCTTGCGCGCACGCGCATGCGATCGTTTCCATTGTCGCCACAGGATGCAGCGTAACTTATGCCGTATCCACCCATCCCGCTCTTCCAGCGCCCGCTTGGTTTCGGTCAGCTTGAAGTACGCCGCCCAGCCGCGCAGGAGCGGGTTGAGGGCCTGGATCGTGGCGCCGAGGTTGCGACCGCGCGCACCGTGCAGGAGCACTTTCACTTTCTCCGTCAGCTTCGCGAGGCTCGACGCGGCGATACGCAGTTTCGGTTCCCGGTGCGCCGTCAGGCTATAACCCAGAAACTTCCGCTGCCACGGCCGCGCCACCGCACTCTTGGCTTGATTCACCTTAAGCTTGAGTCGCTCGCTCAGAAACACAGTCAGACGGTGCAGCAGCCCCACGCCGGCTCGTTCGCTCGCGACGTAGATGTTGCAGTCGTCCGCGTAGCGGCAGAACGTGTGGCCCCGTCGTTCCAATTCCCGGTCGAGGTCGGTGAGCAAGACGTTGGACAGCAGCGGGGACAGCGGCCCGCCTTGCGGCGTGCCTTCCGTGCGCGGCTGCACCAACCCGTCCGTCATCATGCCCGCTTCGAGGTACCGCCGGATCAGCTTGAGCACTCGTGCATCACCAATCTTCCACGCCAACTTGCTCATCAACAAGTCGTGGTTGACCCGGTCGAAGAACTTCTCCAGATCGATATCCACCACCCAACGCTTGCCTTGCGCCACATACTGGCGCGCCTGACGCAGCGCCTGATGCGCATTGCGCCCCGGACGAAAGCCGTAGCTCGCCTCCGAGAACGTCGGCTCGAAGATCGGTTGCAACACCTGATGCAACGCCTGCTGGATCAGTCGGTCCACTACCGTCGGAATGCCGAGCGTGCGTACCCCGCCTTGCGGCTTGGGGATGTCCACCCGGCGCACCGGTTGCGGTTGATAGTCGCCCGCCAGCAGTCTGGCCCGCATCGTCGGCCAGTGCCGTTTCAGATGGTCTTTGAGTTCGGACACCGCGAGTTGATCTACCCCCGCCGCGCCCTTGTTCTCGACCACCCGCTGATACGCGAGCATCAGGTTGCCGCGGTCCACTACGGCCTCCATCAGACGCGTTGCCGCTATCTCCGCTTTCGTCCGCCTTCGGGTCGCCACGTCCGCCTCGGCGCGAGTCGTAGCGTCGACCGACTTCCGTCCGGTCTCCGCCGCGCCCACCTGATCTGCCCGATCAGCTTCTGCCTTCATTGGCTTCCTTGAGATCCCGCCGCCTACTCGCGGCACTTCACGTTCGGCCCTTCGGTTCGTGCTGACCCCTACTATGGCCTCGGCTGACTTCTGGCGATCCATCCCGACACCTCTTGATGTCAGTAGCACACGGCAGATCGCCAGATCTCCCCGGGTATGACGCACGCACCTTCACGCTTATGCCTGTCGGATCTACGTCGCAGCGTTCCGTGCAAGTATCGGGCTTCACATTTATTTGCCTGCTTACCCCGCTACGCCGCCTCTATCCGCTTCCTGTTCGTCAGGCCAGCGCTTTGCCTACAGCTTCCTCCGGATTCGCAGTCGCCCGCGACACCCTTGCCGTTCGGCTAACACTTCTCCTTGCCGAGTGTGTAGAGGACTTTCACCTCCAAGTACGTGCGCCCTGCCGGGCGCACAAACAAAAACGGCTTGCCTCTCGGCAAGCCGCTAAATCGGTGGTTGCGGGGACCCGATTCATACGTAAGAGACGGGTTCGGATTGGGTAGATACAGCACTCTATCTTCGCTCGCACCAGGGATCTGCGGATTGACAGTTTGTCGCCGAAAATATTGATGACAACAACTTAGTGCATATCCTGCTCCGCAAAATTGCATCAGTGTCCGTAGCGCCAATACTGGCGCGGTACACTTGAGGTCGATTTCGGGCCGCTTCGGCGACCGGTGTTGGCCTTCTTGCGCGCCGCCGCTTGAAGCTGTTGCTTCGCTCGCAGAGACGTTTACCCTTCACCCTTTGGAAATCGGAGGTCGCTGATGATTGGCCTTACCTTGGTGCCACTGTGGTTCTACAACTCAAGCACTACCAAAACCGGGATCACCAATACGATGTTTATGGACCCGTCCAACATTGCCGCGTCCATTGAGCTGTCGCATGTGTCGTTCGGTACCCTGGAGGTTGCCTCCGCTACCGCGTTGATCGTCCAGTACAAATATTTGCAGGACGGGGGGAGGGTCGAAACTTTCGATATGCCGGCGCACGTTTTGTCCAACAGCGTGTTCGTGCAGAACTGCGTGCAAATCACGTTTGCAATTGGCGGGGCTTGGTCCGAGTGCGCTGCCGTAGCGCGGATACTCTACTTCTAGAAAGGGATATCACGATGAAAGACCCGAAGCCGGCACACGAGTTCGCGGCTAAACTGGAACGAGTGTACTTCGTATACGACCGGAAATCCGGCGATGTCCTCGGACTTCATCCGGTCTGGACGGTCCGCGGGGGAAAGCTTCCGAAGAACGCGGATCTGGAGCGCAGCATCCGGTCGAACGTGTCCAGGTTACTGGAATGGAGACCCCGCGGGCACGGGATCGCGTTCGTAACCGGAAAGGACTTCGATCCTGCGCGGACGTACCGGTTCGACACGCGCGCCAGGCGTCTTGTTGCCACAACCCGTCCGCGCGAGGCGCAGGCGTCGCGGAACGAAGGCGCACCAGCGACGGGGAAACCGCCGTCGCCGGTTAGCTTCTTTCGTTAGATTCTCTGCTAACGTCTATGGCATGGATATTCCAAGGCAATCCCAAGAAGTTCGACCTTGACGACTACCTTGCCCGTTACCCGGAGTTGATCTACTGGCGCGTGCCTCGCTACCAGTCCGAGGTCGCCATTGGCGACCGTGCCTTTGTCTGGCGCGCTGGGCTCGAGTCCGGCGTCGTAGCATCCGGCAAAGTTGTCGAAGCACCCGTGAACGCAACGAAAGTCCTTCATCCCGAGGCGCTGGGCGACGATCTGTGGTTCGCTGACAAGCCAGACGCCGACGAACCGAAGGTCGGGATCGCGCTCGACTCCATTCGTCTATCTGCTTCGGAGGGAATGCTGGCTCGTTCGGTCGTGAAAGATGACCCGTTGCTCCAGCGAGGGACGATCATCACGATGTCCAATGGGACCGTGTTTCGACTTAGCGATGTAGAACGCAGACGCGTAGAAGAACTCTGGGCTGGGCACCGTGTCACCGAGCCGGAAGAGTCGGAACCTTCGGCAAGCGAAGGGCAACTACAGATACTGGCGCATCGCCGCCGCGAACGTTCACGCTTCCTCGTGAGGAAAAAGCTCAACGAGTTTCGCCGCGCTTATGGCTCTCTGTACTGCGAGGTATGCGGCCTGCCAGAGCGAGGCCGTTACCCTGACGCACTTGCATCAAGTGTGTTCGAGGTGCATCACACGTCTCCGCTTTCGAGCGCGGTCAGTCCGCGCCGAACCACGCTTGCAGACCTTGCGGTTGTCTGCGCAAGCTGTCATCGTGCAATTCACGCCACGTCGCAAGTGGAAGAAAACATGCGAGCAATCAAGGAGGCGCTGAAGTGAATCTAACCTCCTGTTCCAGCGGACTGCCTTCGGCAGCCGCTTCTACGCCACAACTCAACAATTTCCAATCGCCTGCCGGAGCGCGGCCCCATAGGCAGGAATTGGTCGCGGACGAAATGCGTCCAGGACTCTCCACAGGGCAGCGAATACGTTCCTATTGAAAATCAAAATCGGGCGTAGCGTCGGTTTCACAGATAGCGCGTCTTAGTTGTTTGCGCAATCGACCATTTCCCGACGAGCGGGCGAAGCGCAGTAGCGGGGCTATTTGGCATAGTCGAACGTCCCCCTATACCCAACCTTCCATTGGCCTTCGGGTCAGACGTCTGGGTCCGTTACCTTGATCATTGAAGCCGCCCGGTGACCTTGCCTACAAGACACCAAATCTTGCTAGACGTAACCCTGGCGTAACCCTGAGCACAAGAAAAAACGGCCTGCCGAGTGGCAAGCCGTTGATTGAATTGGTTGCGGGGACCCGATTCGTTCATAAGAGACGGGTGCGGATTGGGTAGCCACAGGCTCATTCGTGTTACATGCGCCTGACCAGGGAGTCGACGTTCTTCGTGCCGCTTAGTGGCGATAACCTTTCACGCGAACCTTGAAGGTCATCGCCGGACCAGGCGTGGGCGCGGTCTTGGTCTTGAGCAGGTAGTCGGGTGATTCCAATTCCAGATCGAGCTTGTGGAACACACGCGCCATCGACAGTGCCATCTGCACTTCGGCCAGGCTCTTGCCCAGGCACGTGTGCGGGCCGCGGCCGTAAGGTGAGTACACGCCAGGCTGCAAATGCTCAGCGCGCGGCTTCTGATAACGGTCGATGTCGAAGATCTTGGCGTTGAGCCAGTATTCCTCCATGAAGTGCGGCACGCTCGTGCCCACGTAGATCATCTCGCCCGCATAAATCTGATGACCTTCGAACACGAAGTCTTTGTTGGCGGTGCGCATCTGTGCGACGGCGATCGGGTAGAGACGCATCGTTTCCATGATTGCGCCGTTGAGTGCGGGCAGCTTCTTGAGCAGCCCTTCTTCATCAAGGTCGCCAGCTGCGAACAGCTCATCCACTTCCTCGAGCACGCGCGCCTTGACTTCCGGATGCTTGAGCACTGAGTAAACGACGGCGGAGGTGGTGTTGGCGACGGTGTCGAGGCCCGCAACGTAGGGGCCCGTCAGAGACACGATCAGATCACTCTCAGGCATCTTCTCCGGCGTTTCGATGTGCGCCGCCATGATGTCGTCGATCAGGTTGCGATCTTCCGGCCTGGTCGTGGCATACCGCGCTTTGCCAGCCTTGATCATTTGGCAACCCAGCTCCATGACCTTGCCCATGGCTTTCTTGTATTCAGGACGCTTGAGCAAAATCCCGGGGCGTTGACGTGTGACCAATACGTTGAGGATGTAGATGATCGCGGTGCGGATGTCCTTCACATATTCCAGCGGCGCCGCGCCGGTAAGAATGGTGCCGAGCTGATCGACGACCATGTACTGCATGGCTTCAACAACCGGCACTTCCTTGCCTACGGGCCAGTCGCGCGTGAGCGAGCGATCGGTGATCGCGACGAGTTCGTCGTAGCGTCCCTTGATCGATTCCTTGGAATAGCCATTGCGCATGATGTCGCGCAGTTCTTTGTGGCTGTCGCCATCTTCTCCGGTGAGCATGCGCTTGGCGCCGTATTCGCCCAGCAGGCCTTCCCAGAATTCCTTTGAGCGGAGGCAATCCTTGCCAGCACGCGTGCCGATGAAGTTGGCGGCTTCAACGCCGGAGATCAGGACGTATTTCTCGCCGAGAACGCTGAGGCGACACACTGGACCGTAAGTGCGGTAGCAGTGAACGAAAAACTCCGCAGGTCCTTTGGCCATGCCGAAGACGCTGCCCAGCAACGGCAGTCCGGGTACCTGAGGCGTTTTTTTCAGACCAATGGGTCTAGTCACCAGGGATGAGTCGCCGGCTGGAGGTTTCTTGTTCATTCCTGAACTCCGCACTTGCCCCGACGTAAGGGTCCAAGGACACTTTAATCGAAGGGCGGTCAAATCTTTCAGCATGGTTTGGAGCAGGCACGATCGGACGCTTTTCATCGCGCTGTGTGGCAGAACATCAAAAACAAACGGCTCGCCCGAAGGCAAGCCGTTGAATTGTTGGTTGCGGGGACCCGATTCGTACGTAAGAGACGGGTGAGGATCGGATAGCTACGATTGAGTTCGCGCGAGATTCTTGGGGCTGCAGGTCACGCGAGCCCTTGCCCGCCGCTACTCCCCTGCTCCCCCCGTGAAGAGGTTCGGCTCGAGCGCTTGCTCGAGCGTGAGGCCGAAGTCGACGCGGTCGCCGTAGACAGTGATGGCGATGGCTTGGACCATTGGCGGGGGCGTGATGGCGTTCGCCAATTTAGTGGACGCCACCACAATCGTCGTCTGGAGTTCGGGCGAGTACATGCTGGCCGACTCGTATCCGGCGAAGCTGCCTTCGGCACCGAAGAACCCGCCGGACTCCACGAAACCAAGGCCGTACCGCCACCGGCCAGGTCCGTTGTAGTTGCCACTGAATACGAATGGGACCATATCGCTAGTCGCCTGCGCCCACACCTGTGGTGTGAGCAGCGAACCGGTCGCGAGGGACTTGGCCCAGACCCGCATGTCGTTCAGCGTCGACACCATTCCCCCATGCGCCCACAGGCAGGACGCCGGCAAGTCCGTGGCGTCATCCGCGGCGGTCGGAGCCTGCGTCGGTCCGACGCTCCCCGTTCCGTACCCGCGGGTGAAGGGCTGGGTGAGACCGCTACCCGAGGTCGGAAGGAGCGTGCGCGTCAGCCCCAGAGGTTTGGCAATGCGCTCATCCAGCGCAGTGCTCAAGGAATGCCCGGTCACCAGTTCGACGACCCGCCCGAGAAGGTTGTAGCCGTAGTTGCTGTACGACCACTTTTCGCCGGGCTGCGCGATCGGAGGGAACAGCGCCTCGGCGGTGAGCAGCTCCTCCACCGTACAGCCGGTGAGCACCTGGCCCTGGATGGTCGGTGAGGTGAATCCGTCGGCCAGCCCACTGGTGTGGTTAAGGAGCTGCCGGATGGTGATCCGGTCACCGTTGGGCACGCCCTCGATCCACTTGGATATCGTGTCCTCCAGGGACACTCTCCCCTCCCCGACCAGTTGGAGTATGAGGTTGGACGTAAACGTCTTGGTCTGGCTGGCGATCTTGAATTGCATGTCGGCGTTGAGGGGCGCGCCGGTCCCGAGATCGGCGACACCGGTCGCCGATACGTAGTTGCCCTGCGGGCTCCAAACGCCTATGAGAGCCCCGGGAGTCTTGTTGGTGTCCTGGAATTGGCGGACGACACTGTTCAGCTTCTCGTACGTCGCGGCATCCAGCGCGGGAGTGGTGGTCATGTCGCCGCCCCCGCAGGCCGACAGGGCCAGCGCGCTGATCACGAACACGTCGGCCCAAGCACGTCCCGGACGCCGAGCTGTCGCGATGGCGAAACGCAACTCCGGCACTTCACATTGAAGCTGCTTCATAGCCCGAGTCCAAGTCTGCCCAATTTGTGGTGCAAGAAATAAATAGTACCGTCCCTGTCCGGCCCCGCCAAGTCATCGACTGCTATCGACAGCGGGCACCGGTGTGCGGCCGTTTTGCCCAACCCATGTCGAGATCCAGTGTCCCCGAGGGCGCGCGTTCGGCGAGCGCTATCGCGGCGAAGCAGCCGCTTGGCGTCAGCGGACTTAGGGCCGAGAAGGGTCGAATTCGAACCTCAAACGCTGCGTGCGCCTTCTGCGTCCTTGTCGATATATGAGCTCATCGCAAATGCAAAGCTCGAAACCGAGTCACGTACGGGCGTGGCGTTACGTGTGGCAAAAACAAGAACGGCCTGCCGAATGGCAAGCCGTTGAATTGTTGGTTGCGGGGACAGGATTTGAACCTGTGACCTTCGGGTTATGAGCCCGACGAGCTGCCAGACTGCTCCACCCCGCGATCGAGTCAAGCAGTATAGCGCATCGGGCACGGCTGGGTCAATCTGCACCCACGAGCTTGCTCGCGCATGATACTTCCGGCGTCAACACGGCGCGAATAAATTCGCGCCTACAGCGTTTCAGTCTCTGCGGTACGCGGCCGCCACACCAGTAACCGCCGCTCGATGCGCGTCACGACGAAGTCGAGCACCAGCGCGAACATGGTCAGCACCAGTATTCCCGCGAACACCGTATCGATGTCGAACACACCCTCGGCCTGGTGAATGAGATAGCCCACTCCTCGCGCTGACCCAAGATACTCGCCGACGACCGCGCCGACGAACGCAAGGCCGATCGATGTGTGCAGACTGGAAAACACCCAGCTCGTCGCCGACGGCAGATAAACGTAGCGCAACAGTTGCTTGCCCGAAGCGCCGAGCATACGCGCGTTGGCAAGCACCACCGGGCTGACTTCTTTCACGCCCTGATAGACGTTGAAGAACACGATGAAAAACACCAGCGTGATGCCGAACACGACCTTGGACGTAATGCCCAGTCCGAACCACACCGCGAAGATCGGCGCCAGAATCACGCGCGGCATCGCGTTCATCGCCTTGATGTACGGGTCAGCGAGCGTCGATGCCGTCGGCGCAAGGGCGAGCCAGAGTCCGCAGAGCAATCCAAGCATGGTGCCGATGGCGAACGCGAGCAGCGTTTCGAGCAGCGTCACGCCGAGGTGCAGGTAGATACTGCCGCCGACAAACCACGTCCAGATACGCTTGGCTACTTCGATCGGCTGGCCAAAGAAAAACTTGGCGCGCGTCGGGTCGTCGAAGTAGAACGGGGTGATCAGCCCCGGCTCGGTCATCGCGTACCAGAACGCGACGATGCCACCCAGCAGCAGCGCGTGATACAGCGCCAATCGGCCGGACGAGACGCGCGCGTTAGATCTTGCGACTTTGGGCATAGCCTTTGAGCACTTCGTCTTTCATCGCGTGCCAGATCTTGCCGTGCAACTCGACGAAGCGCGGCGTGAGCCGGATTTCATTGACGTCGCGCGGTCGCGGCAGATCGATCGTGAATTCGGCGATCGGGCGCGTGGCGGGGCCTGCCGACAGCACCACTACGCGGTCGGACAGCGCAATCGCCTCCTCCAGGTCGTGGGTGATGAACAACACCGATTTTCGGTCGGCTGACCACAGTTCGAGCAGCTCGTTCTCCATCAACTGTCGAGTCTGCACATCGAGCGCCGAAAACGGCTCGTCCATCAGCATGATCTCGGGATCGAGTATCAGCATCTGTGCGAGTGCGACGCGCTTGCGCATGCCGCCAGACAACTCGTGCGGATAGCGCGTCTCGAATCCGCTCAAGCCGACTCGCGCCAGCCAGTCCTTCGCGCGGCGCTCGGCTTCGTCGCGTTCGACGCCCGCAAATGCCAGCCCGGCCAGCACGTTGTCGAGCGAATTGCGCCACGGCATCAGCGACTCGGCCTGGAACATATAACCCGCGCGGCGATTGATGCCCGTGAGGGGCTGGCCGGAGATGCGCACGTCGCCCGAAGACGGAAACAGCAATCCAGCGGCGACGTTGAGCAGCGTCGACTTGCCGCAGCCCGTCGGTCCGACCACCGAGACGAATTCACCGTGACCTACGCTGACGGTCGCATCCGCTACTGCGGTATATCGTTCGCCTTGCCGCTCGCGCGAAGCGAACGTGCAAGTGATGCGCTCGAGCAATAGTGCCGGCGCGGTTGACGTCACGGTTGCAACGCTCGCCACGGATCCACGCTACTTCTTGTATTTCGCAAGCGCCTTCTGCGTGTAGCTGTTGTCGAAAGTCTGCGTCAGCTTGATGTCGGCGGGCTTCACCGCGGGGTTGAATGCCGCAAGATACTTCAGCGTGTTGTCAGCACCTGCCTGGCTGAACATGCCATCCGGTGAAAAAGCGTCCTTGACCTTGTCGTAGCTTGCGAGATAGCCGGCACGATTTCCGAGCAGGTACTCGGGAGGAACGGTCGCCGCCACCTGATCCGGCGTCGCCGTCTGCAACCAGAGCAGCGCGCGCACCATCGCGTTGGCCAGCGCCTGCACCGTATTCGGATTCTTCTGGACGTAGCTGATCGGCGCGTACAGCGCTGCGGCAGGCATTTCAGCACTGCCGAACACGGCGGCTGTTCCCTTGGCCGTGCGCGTATCGGCAATGAGCACGATGTTCCCCTTGGACTCGAGCATCGTGATTATCGGGTCGACGTTGGAGATCGCGTCGATCTGTCCCGATTCCATCGCCGCGATCGCGCCGGCCGACGTACCTACGCCGATGATCGACACATCTTCGCCCTTGAGGCCTTCCTTCGACAGCATATGCAACACCAGCCGATTGGTGCTCGAACCGGGCGCGCTGACGCCGATCTTCATGCCCTTGAGATCCTTGGGCGACTTGTAGCTGGCCGCTTTCGACTTGGCAATGCCCATCGAGATCGCCGGATAGCGCCCCATCAGCACAAAGCCCTGCATGTTGAGGCCTTTCGGCTGCTGGTCGATGGTGTTCTCCCAGGCGCCGGCGACGACATCGGCGCTGCCGCCGACCACCGCCTGCAACGCCTTCGAGCCACCTTCGAAGTCACTGATCTCGACGTCGAGACCTTCGTCCTTGAAGTACCCGAGCCGTTCGGCGATGGTCAGGGGCAGATAGTAGAAACCGGATTTGCCGCCGACGGCAATGCTGACCTTGGTTTTTTCCGGCTTCCCTTGTGCCTGCGCTGCGAACGGCAATGCTGTCGCTGCGAATGCGCAGACAGCGACGATCAGGTTGCGAAATATTTGCATCGATTCCTCCAGTAACAAGAATTTGCGCGGACATCAGGCGCACCGCTCGTTGGCGATGCTGCGTGCGAGCGGCGATGCTCACACAGCGCCCCGACACTGTCAACGCAGCACGGTCTCCAATGCTGCTGGCGGTGCGTGCAGATCGGTCGCCTTGCCGGCCTTGACCACCTGCCCCGGCAATTCGTGTCCAACGATCTCACCCAGCCTTCTCGATGCCGCCAGGAGCAGATCGAGGTCGACGCCGGTGTCGTAGCCCATGCACTGCAACATGTTCACGACGTCCTCGGTACACACGTTGCCCGTCGCGCCCGGCGCAAATGGACAACCGCCGAGACCGCCGAGGCAGCCTTCGAAGCGCACGACGCCCGCGTTGAGCCCGGCGAGCACATTGGCCAATCCCATGCCGCGCGTATTGTGGAAATGCAGCGTCAGCGGCAGATCGGGCCAGCGCTTCCGTACGACGCCGACGAGCCGCTCGACGCGGCTCGGGTCCGCCATGCCGGTCGTGTCGCCAAAGGTGACGCCTGTAACGCCCAGATCGACGTAGCGCGCCACGCACTCGACAACCTGTGCGTCGGGTACGACACCTTCAAATGGGCAGCCAAAAGCCGTGGCGACCGCGCCGACTGCGCGCGTGCGGCTGCCGCGCAGTACGTCGAATACTTCACGAAACCCATCGAAGGACTGCGCGACGCTGCGGCGGACGTTGGCGCGGTTGTGCGTCTCCGACGCCGATACCACCATGACCACTTCGTCGACATCGGCTGCCAATGCGCGTTCAGCACCGCGCGCGTTGGGGATCAGCGTGACGTAGGTCACTGCCGGATTGCGGCGAATACCGGCCATGACTTCGGCCGCGTCGCGCAAATTCGGCACTGCTTTGGGCGAGACGAACGACGTCGCTTCGATCTTGGCCACGCCGGTGGCAGAAAGCAGATCGATCAACTCGATCTTGCGCTCGGTGGGAACGAAATTCGGCTCGATTTGCAGGCCATCGCGCGCCACCACATCGTGGATGAAAATCCGTTTAGCCATGAGTGCTCCTTTGTAGGCGCGAATTTATTCGCGCGCTCACGCCAACGAAACAACCGCGGTCCGAATCAATTCGGACCTACAGAGCCGCGAAAGTCTCAAATCGCTCCCGCCGCGCGCAATCGTTCGATGTCGGCAGCACTATAGCCCGCCGCCCTCAGCACGTCGGCGGTGTGTTCGCCCAGCTGCGGCCCGACCCATTCCATCGCGCCCGGCGTATCCGACAGCTTGGGTACGATGCCGGGCAGTTTGAGCTTCGTGCCATCGGGCAGCGTCATTTGCCGGATCATGTCCCGCGCCAGATATTGCGGATCGCTGACGATGTCCGCAGCGGAGTAGATTTTTCCGTGTGGAACGTCCGCGGCCTTCAAAGCGATGAGAACCTCGTTCAGGTCATGCGCCGCGGCCCAGTCGCCGATCGCACCATCGATATCGTCCGTGCGCGCGACCCGTCCGCGATTGTTGGCAAGTGCCGGATCCTGGCCAAGATCGTCGCGACCGATGGCATGCATCAGCCGCTTGTAGATGCTGTCGCCGTTACCGGCGATGACCACGCTCTCGCCGTCGCGGGTGGTGTAGGTATTCGATGGGACGATGTTGGTCAGTCCGGTACCGATACGCTGGCGGATCTCGCCGAACAAATCGTATTCCGGCACCAGGCTTTCCATCATGTTGAAGACAGCTTCGTAGAGCGCCACGTCGACCACCTGCCCTTTGCCACCATTCGCGTCACGGTGATGCAATGCGATCAACGCACCGATCACGCCATGCAGCGACGCCAGCGCATCGCCGATGCTGATGTTCATGCGCACGGGCGGGCGGTCAGGAAAGCCGGTGACGTGGCGCATGCCGCCCATCGATTCACCCACGGCGCCGAATCCAGGTTGATCGCGGTAGGGCCCGGTCTGCCCGAAGCCGGACAGCCTGATCATGATCAGCCCCGGGTTGGTCGCAGACAGTGAGTCATACCCGAGGCCCCATTTTTCCAGCGTGCCAGGGCGGAAATTCTCGATGATGAAATCGGCATCGAGCGCCAGACGGCGTACGACCTCCTGACCTTCCGGCTTGCGCAGATCGACAGTGATCGACTTCTTGTTGCGTGCCTGCACATACCACCACAGCGAAGTTCCCTCGTGCAGCAGCCGCCATTGCCGCAGCGGATCGCCGCCGGGCGCCGTTGCGGACGCGGGCGGTTCCACCTTGATCACCTCGGCGCCGAATTCAGCAAACACCTTGCCCGCGAACGGACCGGCGATCAGTTGCCCCAGTTCCAGGACCTTGAGTCCGGCGAGCGGGCGCGGCGTCGGCGGTGTGGACATGCGGACCCCTAGATGGTGTTACCAGTCCGGCGCGCGCGCAGGACCGCCTCGAGCTGCGGCAGCTTCGCCGCCATCGCCTCGCCCACATAGATCTGCGGGGCGGATGGCGGGCTCACCCCTTCCGCGCGTTCGCGTTCGGCAATGCGTTCGCGCGCTTTCCCGAACGCCGTGACGAACGAATCGTCGAAGCGCAGCGCGTGCTGGAACAGCGCATCGCCGAAATAGGTCGCCTCGCTATCCGTGCCGCAGCCAAACGACGTGCGATCGGCGCCCGATGCAGTCATGATCAAGGTGTTCGGATCCTTGAGCGGTTCAATGTAACCACCCGAGTAACACGCGGACACGACGATGATGCGCCACTTGATGCCGGAGTCGTCGAGCATGCTGCGCAGCAATCGCGGTGTCAGCGGGTTGAGTTGCAGTGGCCAGAAGTCGGGGACCAGCCGGTGATCGCGAGTGCCGTGACTTTCGAGATACACCATCACGACATCGTCGTCGGTATCGATCGCGTTGCCGAGTTCACTGAGCGTCGTGCGGAGGTTGCTGACCGTGGCCAGCGGTTCGTCCAGCACCGTGCGCGGGTTGTTGATCAATACGATCGAACGCCCGTCGGTATCGAAGCGATCGTCGAACAGATCCCGCGCGACTTCCATGTCCTTGCGGAAAACGTCTTCTCTCGCATACGGCGCGAAACCGACGAAATACAGGTCGGTCAGGCGTGGCCGTTCGTCCTCGAGTTCGTCGAGCGCATCGCCGAGCAGCGTTTGTTGCGCCGTGAGTGCCTCCTCGGAGGCCGGACTGACGTAACGCGCATCCTCGGCGGATGGAGGTGCCGATGCGTGCCACCACGGTTGGTGCGCCCAGATGGCAATCGGTACACCGACAAGCAGCAGCAGAGCGCCACCCAGCGATCGCGGCCAGAATCGCGGGCGCCGTGGCATCAGCGTCGTCGCCATCGCACGCCAGTAGACAAACGCGAGCCAGGCGATCAAAACCCAGAAACCTGCCAACTGGGTCGAATAGCCGAAGAGCCCGCCTTGTGCTCCCGGCAAGGTGAGAATGAGCGACAGCAAACTCAGCACCGGCTCGCTGGCGAGCACGACGACGGGGACGGAAAGTTTGAGATGCGGCTGACGGAATGCCGCGCTCAGCAGCGCGCCGATCAGCAGCAGCACCGCCCCCATGAATCCCTCAAAGACGATGGCGTGCGTGGAGAGCACCGGATCGGGGCCCGCACGCACATAGTCGACCAGCACGCCAATGGCGATGTTGAACAGGAATACGACCAGGAATTGGCGGACGCTGACCCGAAACTCGAGCAGCGATACCGGCAACCCGAGCGCGAGGCGCAGCCCACTGCGGATGTTGCGCCAGAAGTCGAGCCAGACCTGCATGGGTCGCGGTGCAGAGATCACTTACGCGAGCGCGTGCTCGCTGATATAGGATTTTACCGCTGCGGCATCGACCGGCAGCGTCGCGAAACGCTGTGGCAACGATTCCAGATTCGCGTACTGTGCGGGACGGGGCGGATCCTGTCCCAGCGCTTCGCGAATGGTCGCTCCAAATTTCACCGGAAGCGCCGTCTCGATGCAGATGAGCGGTATGCCGGCTTCGCGATGGGCCAGGCCGACCTTGAGGCCGTCGGCGGTATGCGGGTCGATGACCATGCGATAGCGTTCGGCGACGTCGCGGATCGTCGCAATGCGATCCGCATGCGTACTGCGGCCTGAAACGATGCCGGCCTCGCGCAGTTTTTTCGCCAGCGGCGTTGCCGCGAGGTCGAAGCCTCCGGCACGATCGACCTGATCCCAGAGCGCCCGCACCACGCTCGCATCGCGACCAGCGAGATCGAACATGAAGCGTTCGAAATTCGAGGCCTTGGAAATGTCCATCGAAGGACTGGACGTCGAACGCGTTTCGGTCGCGCTGCGCACGCGATAGCGACCCGACTTGAAGAATTCATCGAGGACGTCGTTTTCGTTGGTCGCCAGAATCAGCTTGTGGATCGGCAATCCCATCTGCCGCGCGACATGGCCCGCCAGAATGTTGCCGAAATTGCCCGAGGGCACCGAAAAGCAGACCCGCTCGCGATCGTCACGAGTCGCGGCGAAATAGCCCTTGAAGTAGTAGACGACCTGCGCCGACACGCGCGCCCAGTTGATCGAATTGACGGTGCCGATGCGCAAACGCCGCTTGAACTCCGCGTCGGCCGCCACTTCCTTGACGATGTCCTGGCACTCGTCGAACACGCCGTCGATCGCGATATTGAATATGTTCGGATCGGGCAACGCGTACATCTGCGCTGCCTGGAACGGGCTCATCTTTCCATGCGGCGTGAGCATGAACACCGCGACATTCCGTTTGCCGCGCATCGCGTACTCGGCCGACGGTCCGGTATCGCCGGAGGTCGCGCCGAGGATGTTGAGCGTCGTGCCGCGCTGCGCCAGCACGTGCTCGAACAGGTTGCCGAGCAACTGCAGTGCCACGTCCTTGAACGCGAGCGTCGGCCCGGTGGAAGCACGCAACAGCAGCAGGCCCGGTTCGAGCGTTACCACAGGCGTGATGTCGTCGCTGCCGAATGCGGCCGCGGTGTAAGTGCGTTCGATGATCGCGCGCAGGTCGCCTGGCCCGATGTCATCCATGTAACGCGACAGGATCTCGAACGCCAGATCGCAATAGCCCAGGGGACGCAGTCGCGCGAGATCGTCGGCGGTGAAGCGCGGATAACTCTCCGGCGTTGCGAGGCCGCCATCGGGCGCCAATCCCTCGAGCAGGATGGACGTGAACGGTTGCGGCGACATGCCACCACGGGTGCTTACGTACCGCATTTAGTGTAGGCGCGAATTCATTCGCGCGTGGCGGTTGATTGATCTGCGGTCCGAATGAATTCGGACCTACATGACAATGAATGTCGTTGACGCGAATGCATCAGTTGAGTTCCTCGAGACGGATGCGCACGACGCTGCCGCTCACCGTGGGCAACGCCTCGATCGCCGCGATCGCCGCGACGGCATTCTTCTCGACCGTCAAATGCGTCAGCATGATGATGTCGGTGCGATCCTGGCCCTCGGGCGGTTCTTTCTGGATCATGGCGTCGATCGAAATCTCGCGGTCGGCGAGGATGCGCGTGATGTCGGCGAGCACTCCGGGACGGTCGAGGACACGCATGCGCAGGTAATAGCTGGTCTGCACCTCGCCCATGGGCAGAAACGGGATCGACGACAACTGGTCGGGCTGGAACGCCAGGTGCGGAACACGATGCTCAGGGTCCGCCGTATGCATCCGGGTGACGTCGACGAGATCGGCGATGACCGCGCTCGCGGTCGGTTCGGCACCCGCCCCCGGTCCGTAGTACAGCGTCGGCCCGACGGCGTCGGCCTTGACCAGCACTGCGTTCATCGCGCCTTCGACGTTCGCGATCAGGCGTTTCTCGGGAACCAGCGTCGGATGCACGCGCAGCTCGATGCCGTCTCGCCCTGCCCCCGACGCGCGTCGCGTGATGCCGAGCAGCTTGATCCGGTAGCCCAGTTCTTCGGCATAGCGGATGTCTTCGCGCGTCAGGTTAGAGATCCCTTCCGTGTACGCCTTGTCGAACTGCATGGGTACGCCGAAGGCGATGGCGGACATGATGGTGAGCTTGTGCGCGGCGTCGATGCCCTCGATATCGAAAGTCGGATCGCTTTCAGCGTAGCCGCGCTTCTGCGCCTCGGCCAGCACCTCGGCGAAGGACGCGCCGGTCGCGCGCATTTCCGAGAGTATGAAATTGCTCGTGCCGTTGATGATGCCCGCGATCCACTCGATGCGATTCGCAGTCAGCCCTTCACGCAACGCCTTGATGATCGGAATACCGCCAGCGACGGCGGCTTCAAAGGCAACCATGACACCGGTTTTCTGCGCCGCCGCGAAAATCTCGTTGCCATGCGTCGCGAGCAGCGCCTTGTTGGCGGTGACGACGTGCTTGCGGTGAGCGATCGCGGCAAGTACCAGCGACTTGGCGGGCTCGATGCCGCCGATCAGTTCGACGACGATATCGACCTCCGGATGCGCGACGACGGTCGCGAGATCCGCGGTCAGCTGCACGCCTTCGGCCGCGCCCAGCGCCTTGCGCGCACGCTCGAGTGTGCGCGTTGCCACCCAGTTGATGCGGATCGGCCGTCCCGCGCGGCGCGCGATTTCCTGCGCGTTGCGATTGAGCACGTTCCAGGTGCCACATCCAACCGTGCCCATGCCGAGCAGGCCGACGCGCATCGGTTGCATGGCGCTTTGTGCCATTACAGGTTTCCGTCGTCGCGAAACATCTGCTTGACGCCGCGAATCGCTTGTCGCGTGCGGGACTCGTTTTCGATCATCGCAAAGCGCACATGCCCGTCGCCGAATTCGCCGAAGCCGATGCCCGGCGACACCGACACCTTGGCCTTCTCGATCAGCTTCTTGGTGAACTCCAGCGAGCCCATCGCCGCATAGGGTTCCGGGATCTTCGCCCACACATACATCGATGCCTTGGGGATGTCGACCATCCACCCGGCTTCGTGCAGGCCCTTGCAGAGCACGTCGCGACGACGCTGGTAGTTCATCGCGATTTCGGCGACCGCATCCTGCGGTCCTTCCAGCGCGGCGATCGACGCCACCTGGATCGGCGTGAAGGTGCCGTAGTCGTGGTAGCCCTTGATGCGCGCCAAGGCGTTGACCAGATCGCGATTGCCGACCATGAAGCCGATGCGCCAGCCGGCCATGTTGTAGCTCTTCGACATCGTGAAGAACTCGACGGCGACGTCGCGCGCCCCTGGCACCTGCATGATCGACGGCGCCTTCCAGCCATCGAAGCAGATGTCGGCATAGGCGAGATCGTGCACGACGTAGATGCCGTATTCCTTCGCCAGCTCGATGATCTTTTCGAAGAACGGCAGCTCGACGCATTGCGCCGTCGGATTCGCCGGGAAATTGATGATGAGCATCTTCGGCTTCGGAAAGCTCATCTTGATCGCTTGCTCGAGCTCGGCGAAGAAATCCACGCCGGGCGCCAGCGGCACCTGGCGGATGTCGGCACCGGCGATCACCGGACCGTAGATGTGGATCGGATAGCTTGGATTCGGCACCAGCACGGTGTCGCCGCGACCGAGCGTGGCCAGGGCCAGATGCGCAATGCCTTCCTTGGAGCCGATAGTGACGATGGCTTCGGATTCCGGATCGAACTCGACGCCCCACCGCCGCTGATACCACTGGCAGATCGCGCGTCGCAGGCGCGGAATGCCGCGCGATACTGAATAACCGTGCGTATCGGGACGCTGCACGGTCTCGACCAGCTTGGCGACGATGTGCGGCGGCGTCGGACCGTCGGGATTGCCCATGCCGAAATCGATGATGTCCTCGCCCCGGCGGCGGGCGGCCATCTTCAGCTCGGAGGTAATGTTGAAAACGTACGGCGGCAGGCGCTTGAGGCGCGCGAACTCGACTGCAGAGGAGGAAGCCATGCGGGTCTTTCTATCGTAAGCGCCCGGAACCGTCCGAGCGACGTAGAAGAAGGGACGAAGCTATAATGCTAGCGGAGTTAAGAGTTTACCGCAATGCACCATGCCGTCCACCGCGGCGATCCGCCACGCCCGGAGCATCCAGGTTGAAATTCCATCTGAGCAACGCCGAAGGCAACGCGTTCACCGGCCACGGGCCGGGCTTCGTTCGCCTCGGCATCATCGAATATCGCGAGAATGTCATCGTCACGCCAGACAAGATCATCACCGGGTGGGCACCTGGCGGCTTCGACGCACTCGTAGCCGACGACTTCGCGGCGATCGCCGCGCTGCGACCCGAGGTCACCTTGCTTGGCACCGGCGCCGCCATCCGCTTCCCGCATCCACGACTGACGCGCGCGCTGACCGATGCGCGCATCGGCATGGAAGTCATGGACACGCCCGCCGCGTGCCGTACGTTCAACATTCTCGCGGCCGAAGGGCGCAAGGTCGCCGTCGCGATTTTGATCGACCGTTCGACCTGACCGACCGCGACCTGACCGACCAAGTAGACGCCAATTGCCGCGGCGCGACCTTTGGCGCAGATGGTTGCGGCGACGCCACGAAAAGTTCTTGACACGTATCAAAAACGATACTAGTGTCTAAAAAGTGACTGACATTTCCGGTTTCCTCGGGCGGTCACGCGGCTGGCTGGACTCGAAACGCTCTGCGCGCGTAGCAGCGCGCCACAACGGGGGACAGGGGACATGGAAACGACACTGGCATCAGCGGCAGGTGCCGCGTCCGGCGGGGCCGCGAGCGACAAGGTCACAAGCTATGGACTGAAAGCGCTGGCCGGATCGGCGATCGGCTACGCCATGGATGGCTTCGATCTCCTGATCCTGGGCTTCATGCTGCCGGCCATCTCGGCCGAACTGCATCTGACTCCCGGGCAGGCCGGGTCGCTGGTCACCTGGACGCTGGTCGGCGCCGTGGCCGGCGGCATCGTCTTCGGCTCGCTGAGCGATCGCTACGGTCGCATCCGCGTGCTCACCTGGACCATCGTGCTGTTCGCCCTCTTCACCGGCATGTGCGCTTTTGCGCAAGGCTACTGGGACCTCCTGGCCTACCGCACGGTCGCCGGCATCGGCCTGGGCGGGGAGTTCGGTATTGGCATGGCGCTCGCGGCCGAAGCCTGGCCTGCCAAACACCGGGCGCGGGTCTCCTCGTATGTGGCGCTGGGTTGGCAGATCGGTGTGCTGGGCGCGGCGATGCTAACCCCCCTCCTGCTGCCGACGATCGGATGGCGCGGCATGTTCCTCGTCGGCGTGATTCCGGCGCTTGTTGCCTGGGTCATCCGCAGCAAGCTGCATGAGCCCGAAGTGTTCGTTCGCAACGCGGTCAAGAAAGCGTCGACGTCGAACTCGTTCAAGATGCTGGTCAAGGACGCTCGCACCACCCGAACAAGCCTGGGCATCGTGATTCTGTGCTCGGTGCAGAACTTCGGTTACTACGGCATCATGATCTGGATGCCGAGTTTTCTGGCGCAGAAACACGGCTTCAACCTGACCAAGTCCGCGATGTGGACCTCGGTGACGATCCTCGGGATGATGGCGGGCATCTTTGTATTCGGCCAGCTCGCCGACCGCATCGGCCGCAAACCCAGCTTCCTGCTGTTCCAGGCCGGTGCCGTCGCGACGGTGTTGATCTACTCGCAACTCAGCGATCCGGTCACGATGCTGTGGATGGGCGCGCTGATGGGCATGTTCGTCAACGGCATGCTCGGCGGCTACGGCGCACTCATGTCGGAAGCCTATCCCACCGAGGCGCGTGCCACCGCCCAGAACGTCCTGTTCAACATTGGCCGCGGCGTTGGCGGCTTCGGGCCGGTGGTGGTCGGCGCGCTGACGGCTGCATACTCATTCCAGGTCGCGATCGCCCTCCTGGCCGCCATCTACGTCATCGATATGCTGGCCACGATATTTCTGATCCCGGAACTCAAAGGCGTCGAACTGGAGTAAGCCGAGGCAACGCGCCGTCGCCATGCGTTCGCGACTCACGAGCCAGGATCCGTCATGACAGCTGCCACCAGTTTTCAGCGCAACGCGGAGAACGTCGCGTCGCACCGGTGCAAGGTGGTCGAACACCGCTGGGTCAACAAGCGCTACAAGTACCTGCGACTTGCCGCCCAGGCCAACCTCGCCGGTGCCACCAAACCGGGTCAGTTCTACCAGCTGAAGTGCCCGGCAACCGCTGACCTGCAGCCGTTCTTGCTCAGGCCGATGAGCGTCTACGGCGTCGGACCGGATGCCGGCACGATCGAGTTCCTCTACAACGTGACCGGTGTCGGCACCCAGGCACTGTCCAACCTCGACGTCGGTGGTCACATGGACATCGTCGGCCCGCTTGGCAACGTCTTCGCGTTCGACCCCGCCTTCACCCGTGTGATGGTCGTGGTGCGTGGCGTCGGTCTGGCAACACTGGCGCCATTGGTTCAACACGCCGCCGGCGCCGGGATCAAGATCACCGCGCTCATGTCGGCGCGGGCGCCACAGGATCTGATGCGCGACGAGTTCCTGCGCGGCGTCGAGGCCGACGTGCATTGCGTTTACGACAGCGACGGAACGTCCGCGGTGCAGAACGTCGAAGCGCTGGTTCGCCGCTTGCTCGACGCGGAGCGACCCAACGTGGTCTACACGTGCGGATCGCACCGCATCCTGATGCTGCTGCAACGCGTGCTTGCCGACTACCCGCAAATTCGTGGCGAGGTGGCCATGGAGCAGCGCATGGCGTGCGGCATGGGCGTATGCCTGTCGTGTGTCCGGCTGTTCGACAACGATGGTGACAAGCAATTCCTTCGCGTGTGCCGCGAAGGTCCGGTATTCCCCATCCGCGATGTCGTCGGGGAGGTGGAATTTGGCTAATCTGAACGTCAGGGTTGGCGAACTCAGCCTGCGCAATCCGGTGATGCCCGCGTCTGGGTGCTTTGCCATCGAATACAGCGAAGCACTCGATCTGACTCGTCTCGGTGCGCTCGTGATCAAGAGCGTGTCGCCCAAGAGCCGCGCCGGCAACCCGACGCCACGAGTGACCGAAGCCTACAGCGGCATGCTCAACTCGATCGGCATTCCGAGCAAAGGCCTGGACTATTACCGGCGCACCGTGCTGCCGCCGTACACGCGTTTCGACACGCCGGTGGTCGTCTCCATTTCCGCCGACACCGTGGACGAGTTCGCGCAGGCCGTGGCCGAGATGTCGTTGCCCGAGGTAGCGGTCATCGAAGCCAACATCTCCTGCCCGAATCTGGAGGCCGATGGCATGGCCTTCGCCATGACGCCCGATACGACTTACAAGGCCGTCAGCGCGATCCGCCGTCGCACCAGCCATCCAGTCTGGGCCAAACTGACCCCGAACGCTTCGCACATCGCCACCGTAGCGAAGGCGGCCGAAGAAGCAGGCGCCGACGCGCTGGTGATGGGCAACACCATACTGGGCATGTCGATCGACGTGCGCACCCGCAAGCCCAAGCTCGGCAACGTGATGGGCGGGCTCTCGGGTCCGGCGATCAAGCCGATCGCGGTGCGCATGGTGCACCAGTGTTACCGCAGCGTGCGCATCCCGATCATCGGCTGCGGCGGCATCTGCAGCGCGGAAGACGTGGTCGAGTTCATGCTGGCCGGCGCGAGTGCGGTACAGGTGGGCACCGCGTCGTTCCTCGACCCGGGTGTCATGCAGAAGATCATCGACGGCCTGGAGCGCTACTGTGAAGAGATGGCCGTCGAACAGATCCGCGACCTGACCGGTCAAGTCAAGCTGGACCGGCAGCTGTCGGACCGCTGGCTGCGCTTCGCGCAGCAGTCGGGCTGATTCACCGATCGCAGCCGTGCGGGCAGGCGGCACCTGTCCTCGACCCCGGTACATGAATCTACTTCCGCTTCGACCGCTGGCTGAAAAACTCTTCCGTGACGTGCGCGAGCTGTCGTTCGACGGCGTCGGCGTAACGCGCGAAAGTTATGGTCGTGGCGAGTCGGCCGCGGCCGACTACCTGCGCGAATTCGCGCTGGGAGAGGGCCTTGCCGTTGACGCCGATCGCGCCGCCAACCTGATGTTTCGCCTGCCCGATGCGCCCGCCGATGCGCCTTCGGTCTGGACGGGATCGCACATCGACTCGGTGCCGCAAGGCGGCAACTACGACGGCCTCGCGGGCGTGGTCGCCGGGCTGTTGTGCCTGGTCGCACAGAAGCGCAACGGCAGTGCGGGCGCTCTACCGCTGCAAGTGGTCGCGTTCCGCGGAGAAGAAAGCGCCTGGTTCGGCAAAGCGTACATGGGATCGGGCGCATTGTTCGGCAAGGTCAGCGCCGACGACCTCGAGCTGAAACAGCGCACAACTGGCGAAACGATGGGCGAGTGCATGCGCAAAGTCGGCGCCGACGTCGATGCCATCCGCACCCAGGCGATGCTCTTCGACAAATCGCACCTCAAGGCGTACCTGGAGCTGCATATCGAGCAGGGCCCGGTGATGATTGCGCGAAAGCTGCCGTTGGCCGTCGTCTCCGGCATCCGCGGGAATGTGCGTCACAACCGTATTCGCTGCATTGGCGACGCCCAACACTCGGGCGTGGTGCCACGCTGGCTGCGCCACGACGCGATGTTCGCCGTAGCCGATCTGATCATGCGCCTCGACGAGCACTGGCGCGTCCTGCTCGAGCGCGGAACGGATCTCGTCGTCACCACGGGCGTCGTGAGTACCGATGCGGCCGAGCACTCGATCTCGCGCATTCCCGGCAACGTGTCGTTCAGCTTCGAGGCGCGAAGCAAAAGTCAGGACACGCTGGAGGCTTTCTACCAGCTCATGCGTGCGGAATGCACGGCGATCGGCCGCGAACGTGGCGTGACCTTCGACTTCGACCGCCGGCTGCTCAGCGATCCGGCGACGATGGACGAGCGCTTGTGCAACTTGCTGGCGAAGGTCTGCACCGACCAGGGCACGCATTTCGAGGTGATCCCGAGCGGAGCCGGCCACGATGCCTCGCTGTTCGCCAACGCCGGCATCCCGAGCGCAATGCTGTTCGTCCGCAACCAGCATGGCTCGCACAACCCGCGCGAGGCGATGGAAATCGATGACTTCATGCTCGGCGTCCAGGTCATGGGTGCCGTGTTCGAGCAACTTGCCTGAGGCAACCGCCATGGTTCAGACAATCACCCTGCGTCGCCCCGACGACTGGCACCTGCACCTGCGCGATGGTGAAGTACTCAAGGTCGTGCTCGGGCACACCACAAGGCAGTTTGCGCGCGCCATCGTCATGCCCAATCTGAAGGTGCCGGTAACGACGATCGAGCGCGCCCAAGGTTATCGCGACCGCATCCTCGCCGCACTGGAACCGGGACACGACTTCACGCCGCTGATGACCGCCTACCTGTGCGACGACACACGCGCCGACGAACTGCGCAAGGGTTTCGCGGAAGGCGTGTTCACGGCCGTCAAGCTGTATCCGGCCGGTGCAACGACGCATTCCGATGCCGGCGTAACCTCCATCGCCAAAGTCGGGCGCGCACTCGAAGCCATGCAAGCCATCGGCATGCCGCTGCTCATCCATGGCGAGAGCACCGATCCAGGCGTCGACGTATTCGACCGCGAGGCGGTCTTCATCGAAAAGACACTGCAGCCGCTGTTGAAAGACTTCCCCGCGCTGAAGGTCGTGCTGGAACATATCACCACGGAACAGGCGGCTGATTTCGTGTCGGCTGACACCAGCGGCCGACTTGCCGCCACGATCACGCCACAGCACCTGATGTTCAACCGCAACGCGATCTTTACCGGTGGCATCCGGCCGCACTACTACTGCCTGCCGGTGCTCAAGCGCGAGCGGCACCGCCTCGCGCTGCGACGCATCGCGGCGTCCGGTCGGGCCAACGTCTTCCTCGGCACCGATTCGGCACCGCATTTGCGCACGCTCAAGGAGGCGTCATGCGGCTGTGCGGGCATCTTCAACGCGCCGACCGCGCTGCAAAGCTACGTCTCGGTATTCGATGAAGAGAACGCGCTCGACAAATTCGAGGCCTTCGCAAGTCTGAATGGCGCGCGCTTTTACGGGCTGCCACTGAACACGGGCACCGTCACCCTGCGCAAGGCGCCGTCCGAAGTGCCCGAGGATATCCAGCTGCCCGGCAACGGAACGATCCACCCATTCCTGGGCGGCAGCACGCTACCGTGGACGTTGATCGGGTCTGCCGACCGTTGAATCCGCTTCATACGCCGGGGAAACCGACATGAGCAAAGTCCGCCTCGAACACGATCTGCTGGGCAATCGCGAGGTTCCCGACGAGGCCTACTATGGTGTGCACACGCTGCGCGCGAAGGAGAACTTCCAGATCTCGGGAACGACCATCTCTGCATTTCCGGAGCTGTTGGTTGCACTTGCTTCGGTCAAGCAGGCCGCCGCGGAGGCCAACACCGAATTGGGCCTGCTGCCCGCCAAACTGCGCGACGCGATCGTCGCCGCGTGCAGGGAAATTCGCAACGGAGCGCTGCACGATCAATTTGTCGTCGACGTCATCCAGGGTGGCGCCGGCACGTCGACCAACATGAACGCGAACGAAGTGATCTGCAACCGTGCGCTGGAGATCATGGGGCACCGGCGCGGAGCCTATGAGCACCTGCATCCGAATGAACACGTCAACATGGCGCAGAGTACCAACGACGTCTATCCGACCGCGATCCGCATCGCCACCTGCTTCGCGATCGAGCGACTGTTGGGGGCAATGGAACATCTGCGCGCCGCATTCGCCGTCAAGGCCGTCGAGTTCGCGCCCCTGCTGAAGATCGGCCGCACGCAATTGCAGGACGCCGTGCCCATGACCCTCGGCCAGGAGTTCTCGACCTACGCGGTCATGCTGGAAGAGGACATTGCCCGCCTGACGGAAGCTTCGGCCCTGATTCGGGAGATAAACCTCGGCGCCACGGCGATTGGTACCGGCATCACGGCGCACCCGGAGTACGGCGCCAAGGCCCTGAAGGCGCTGCGTGAAATCACCGGCCTGGACCTCTCCACCGCGCCGAACCTGATTGAAGCAACCCAGGACTGCGGAGCCTTTGTGCAGCTCTCGGGTGTCCTGAAGCGCATCGCGGTCAAACTCTCCAAGACCTGCAATGACCTCCGACTGCTCTCCAGCGGTCCCCGCTCCGGCTTCGGCGAGATCAACCTGCCGCCAATGCAGGCAGGTTCGTCGATCATGCCGGGCAAGGTCAACCCGGTGATTCCGGAAGTCGTGAACCAGATTGCGTTCGAGGTGTTCGGCAACGACTTGACCGTCACGTTTGCGGCCGAGGCCGGCCAGTTGCAGCTGAACGCCTTCGAGCCGATCATTGCCAGCGCGCTGTTCCGCAGCTTCAAGCACCTCACCAACGGCTGCAGGACACTGGCCGACCTGTGCGTCAAGGGCATCACCGCGAACCCGGACCGCTTGCGCGAGAGCATCGAGCGATCGATCTCGCTGGTCACTGCGCTCAACCCGATCATTGGCTACAAGGAAGCGACATCGGTTGCTGCCGAGGCGTACGCCAACGGTACCAATGTGCGCCAGGTCGTCTTGCAACGAAAGCTGATGACAGAAGCGCAACTCGACGACGCCTTGCGCCATGAAGTCCTGACACAGCCCCGTGCCTACGAGATGGCGCAGAAAGCCACGTGAGCGTGAAGCAGGCATCGATCGACTACCAGGCACTCGGCGACCGCCTGCGGGCGCACCGGATCGGCGCGTCGCTGCTGGCAGAGGAGGTGGCCGAACAGCTCGGCGTCTCGCGCGCCGTGGTCTACCGCATGGAGAAAGGCGAGATCGTCAAGATCGAGACCCTCGAGCGTTTGGCCAACCTGCTCGGCACCTCGATGGCCTCGTTGCTCGGCGTCGAGGTCGAGTACTACGCAACCGTACTTGGCCTGATGGAACGCATGCGCCAGCTGGAGCAGAGTTCGGACCGCATCGTGTCGCACTTCGAACCCATCTCGCTGCTGCTGACGTCTGACAGCTATCTGAGCTACCTGCGTGAAATGCTGGTTGAGGCCTCGCCGCGCAGTCCTGCCACCAGGCCACGTCTGGCCCATGTGGATGCGATACTGCGCATACTCGAGGAACGCAAGCGCTACTTCGAGAAGCGGCGACCGCATATCGTCAGTTTGATCGGTCTGCGCGAGCTCGAGCGCTTTGTCTACACCGGGATGATCGGTCGTCTGGACCTGCCGGCGCCGGTGCGCGCCAAACGTGTCCAGGCCGCCCGTCGCGAAGTGCTGCGCATCGCGGACCTGATGGAAGGCGAGCCATTGCACATCCAGATCGGGCTGATCGATGACGCAATGCCAGCGTCCACTTTCCAGGTGTTCACCGGGCCGCGCCACGCCGTCCTGGCCATCAGCCCGTTTCGTTTCGGAGAACTTCCCAACATCCGCAACGGCATTGCCACCGTCACCGCGTCACCCGAGGCGTTGCGGATGTACGAGGACATGATCGGCCGGCTCTGGAAGGAAGCCCACAAAGGCAAGAGCGGCGCCAGACACCTGCGCAAATTGCTGAACCGCATTCACTGAATTCATGGAGTTGATCGTGCCTACTACATTTTCCGGGGCCGAGGTCGCCCGCTCTGCCGCCCGCGCGCTGCTGAGCGCGGGTTGCGTGAAGGTCCGCACTGACGAGCCGTTTCGGCTTCCATCCGGCTGGGCCAGCCCGGTCTATATGAACTGCAGAAGGATCATTTCGTTTCCGGCCGTCCGACGCGAACTGGTCTCGCTTGGCGCGGACCTGCTGAAGTCACGTGACTGCCTCGATGGAGTTGCTTCGATTGTCGGCGGCGAAGCCAGCGGCATCGCCCTTGCCGCATGGCTTGCCGACGTGTTCGATCTGCCGATGCACTACGTGCGCAAGAAGACGATCGGCCAGACTCAGATCGAAGGAGCGATCCATGCCGGCACTCGAGCCCTGCTGGTCGACGATGTCATGGCGGGCGGTCATTCGAAGGTAACCTTTTGCCGTGCCCTTGCCGCCGCCGGAGTCACAGTGAAGGATATATTCGTGATCTTCGATTACGGTACATTCCCGACGCAGTTGCTTTTGGCGCCGTTGGGAGTCACCGTGCACGCGCTCGCGACCTGGCAAGATGTCCTTGCAGTTGCGCGTGAGGACGGCGCGTTCGAACCGCGAGCGCTGGCCGAGATCGGGGACTTCCTGCGTGATCCGCCGCACTGGTCGCAGGCGCACGGAGGCATCACCACCGTGTCCGCGCGCTGATAAGCGCCGGGCACGCAACAACTGTAGCTAACCCAATACCTCGCCGATCTGCTCGCGGCGTTTGACTTCGGATTCGAATTCCTGGAGCTCGGGCCCGAGCGCGTCGCGCGCCGAGACCATGCCCACCGGCCGACCGTTCTCGACGACCGGCACGTGGCGAAAGCCGTTTTCGTACATCATGTGCAACGCATGTCCCAGCGGCCTGTCGGGGGGAATCGTTTGCGGCTTCTTGGTCATCACCTCCGAGAGCATCGTGGTCGCGGGATCACGACCCGCGGCGAGCACGCGGAACAGCGCGTCGCGCTCGGTAAAGATGCCGCTGAGTTGCCCGCGCGCGTCGACGACCATGACGGCGCCGACCTGGTGTTTTTCCATCAGGCGTGCCGCCTCGCTGACGGAAGTCTTTGCTACAGCAACGAGAAGCTGCTGCTGCTTGATCACTGTGCCAATCGAACGTGCAGGCATGGTAAGTCCTCCTCAGTCTAGCGCTTGCGTCCCAGGAGCGATCCAAGCACGCCGCGCACGATCTCGCGGCCGATGCTCGAGCCGACAGTACGCGCAGCACTCTTGGCAGCGGCCTCGACCAGACCGTCCTTGCGCCCGCTGCCGTGCATCAAGCCACCCAGCGAGTCCTTGACGGCGTCAAAGATTCCGCCGCCGGCTTGCTTGGGATCCGCCGCCTCACCCGCGGTCGCCCCTGCGCGGCCGCCAAGTTTTTCATACGCCGATTCGCGATCGACCGTCTTGTTGTAAGTGTCCTTGAGCACCGACTTGTCGATCACGGTCTTGCGCTCGTCCGGCGTAACAGGGCCGATACGCGAAGCCGGCGGCAGCACGAACGCGCGCTCGACCGGTGTCGGCCGTCCCTTCTCGTCAAGGAACGACAGCAGCGCTTCGCCGACGCCAAGCTCGGTGATCGCCTTCTCGGTGTCGATCGCAGGGTTCGCCCGCAGCGTCTGCGCGGCTGTCTTGACCGCTTTCTGGTCGCGTGGCGTGAACGCACGCAGCGCGTGCTGGACGCGATTGCCCAATTGGCCGAGCACCGTGTCCGGAACATCGAGCGGATTCTGCGTGACGAAGAACACCCCGACGCCCTTGGAACGGATCAGTCGCACCACCTGTTCGATGCGATCGAGCAACGCCTTCGGCGCATCGGTGAACAGCAAATGCGCTTCATCGAAAAAGAACACGAGCTTCGGCTTGTCGGGGTCGCCGATTTCCGGCAGCCGCTCGTAGAGCTCGGCCAGCAACCACAGCAGCAGCGTCGCATACAACGCCGGCGCCTGCATCAGACGGTCTGCCGCAAGCACGTTGATCACGCCACGGCCGCCGTCGGTCTGCAGCAGATCGTCGATGTTGAGCATCGGCTCACCGATGAAATGTTCGGCGCCTTGCTGTTCCAGCACGAGCAGACCGCGCTGGATGGCGCCGATCGATGCCGCCGAAACGTTGCCATAGCGCGTGGTGTAGTCCTTGGAGCTGTCACCAACGTGCGCGAGCATCGCGCGCAGATCCTTGAGGTCGAGCAGCAGCCAGCCGTTGTCGTCGGCAACCTTGAACACGATGGCCAGCACGCCGGCCTGGACGTCGTTCAGGTTCAGGATGCGCGACAGCAGCAGCGGCCCGAGATCGGAAATCGTCGCGCGCAGTGGATGGCCTTGCTCACCGAACGCATCCCAGAACTCGGTGGGAAAGCCGCTGAATGCCGGCGCTTCGGCGCCGATCTGCGTCAGCCGCTGCTGCAACTTCGGCGACATTGCACCACTTTGCGAAATGCCCGCGAGGTCGCCCTTGACGTCGGCCATGAACACCGGCACGCCGATGGCCGAAAACCGCTCGGCAAGCACTTGCAACGTGACTGTCTTGCCCGTACCCGTCGCGCCGGTGATTAGGCCATGACGGTTGGACATCGCCGGGAGCAGAGTAATCTCGGTGGCGGGCGTGCGGGCGATCAGGAGTGGGGATGGCATTATATTGCCGGAATGATTGAACAGGGATTACGCGCGCCGCGTTTTCGACGCCCGCGGCATGAACACCAGATCGCGGGCAATGTCTCCCGGATGCACGACGTACAACGGGCCCCATGACGGATTGGCATCGTGCATCGCCTCCATCACCGCGAGCATGCGTGCGAAGAGGCGCGCAATGGGCGCCGCACCTTCCAGGGCAAGGACCACCGCCGCTGATACAACGTGCGCGGCATAGGCGTCGCTGCTGAAGGACACTGGAGCATTGACCGCGGCAGTCAGCATCGGCCTGAGTTCCGCGACGACATCCTCGTCGTGGTCGCGCCAGTTCTGTATTTCTGCGAAGGCATGGCCGTCGAGCGCATCGAGGCGCGTCATCGCGATCGTGCCGGCAACCACCGCCGCGGCTTTTTTTGCATGCGCGAGCGTGAAGTGCGTGCCCGCGAGCACGATGGTGCCGGCATCCTTGTCGGTTTCCGCGGCGATCGCATTGGCCCATGCAGTGCTGCCGGAAAACAACAGCAGCCGCACGGTTTCCGCGGCGAGATAACCACGGACGAGGTCGCCCGGATGCGGGTCGTCGGCAGGGCCTTCGCTGGACAATTTCGCTCCCCATCCGAGCGCCGCGTTGATGCCGCGGAAATACGCAATCAATCCGATGCCCGCAGCGGGCCCCAGATTCAGGATACCGAGCACATCAGACGCGGTTTCGTCGATGCGCGACGACCAATAGTTCGCCATGCGCGTGCCGAGCTTGGCTTTGATCAGCGCCGCGCCAACGCGGTCGTCGAGTTCGGTCAGTACGCCGCGATCGGCGTGCAGGATGTCGTGGCCCCCGCATTCGTGCCCAAGCGCCGCCCACGCGCACAGCCCGTGTCGCGCGTTGGCAGGCGGAAGATTCACCACGCCGACAGCAAGTCCGAATGTCCGTGTCGCGTCGATCGGCCAGGTGTAGGGACCCGAATCCGGACTGCCCCACTTCACCAGCGGGGCAATGATCTCGAAGTCCGGGGCCTTGACGCCGCGCCGATCCTCCGCGGACAGGAAGCCGTCGTACAGATCGCTGATCAGTTCCTGGAATGCATCGAGCGGTCGTTTCTGATAACCGTCGGCATGCTGCAGAATGGACTGCGCGATGTCGAGCATCAGACCGGCGGTGCTCTCGCGCTTGGGGTCGCTCTTGAGAACCTTGTCGAAATCGGCCGCCCCCAGATGCTGGATCGCCGCGAGAAAAGGCTCGGCCGCCGCGTCCCGATACAACGGCGGCAGCTTGGCGGGCGCGCCATTCAGTCGCGTCAGCAACGCGGCATATTTGGTCGGGTCGGGCGGCCCGAGATCGGTATCGAGCCACGCGACGCGAGCATCTTCCACGCACGCCGGCAGGTGAGACAGATTGACCTTGGCCATTGGAATGCCTCGCTGCATCGGCAACCTCGGACATCGAGCATACGGCGATGCTCTGTCCCGCGCAACGTCCTCGCAGTTTGCCTTGTAGGCGCGAATTCATTCGCGCGCGTTGGTCAGTAGGCCGCGGTCCGAATGAATTCGGACCTACAACACCCCATCACTCGCACCGCGGCATCGCCCTCTATTCCCCCATTTGCAGCAGCATGCCGTGCTTGCGGGCGTAGGCAATCGCGAGCAGATAGAGCGTGACCCCGATCGTCATGAACACGACGTTGATCGCGAGCGCCGTGAGGAACAGATCGGTGCGGAACACATGCTCCAGCAACACCGCGCGCATGCCCTCGAACACGTAGCTCGTCGGAATACTGCGCGCGATGACCTGCAGCCATCCCGGCAGGACGTCGATGGGATAGTAGACGCCGGACACGGGCGCGAGCAGGAATACCGCGGCCCACGCGAGTTCCTCCGCCCCAAGGCCCCAACGCAGCACCAGACCCGAAACGGCGAGGCCGATCGCCCAGCCACACACGATCAGGTTGGCAAAAAACGCGAGCAACGGAAAACCCAGCGAGAAGATCGAATAGTGGAAGAGAAGCCACGCGAAGACGCAGGCGGCACCCACACCGATGAGCGTGCGCAGCAGGCTCATCACGATCTGACCGACGATGAGCTCCCACGCACGCAGCGGGCTCACGAACAGGTTGCCGAGATTGCGCGAATAGATTTCCTCGAAGAAGGTGAGCGATACGCCGAGCTGACCGCGAAACAGAATGTCCCACAACAGCACGGCGCCGATGAACAGACCTGGCGCATCGGCGAGCAAATTGCTGGTCGGACGCAGGTACACGGTGACAAAACCCCACAGGATCATCGTCACCGTCGGGTAGTACGCCATCGATATCAGGCGCGGCCATGACTTGAGCAGCAGATAGGCGTGGCGCTCCACCAGCGCCACAATGCGATTGACGGACTGGCTGGTCGCGGCGGCGATCATGGTTACGAAATACTTCCTTCGCTCTGCTCGCTCGCGGGTTCCAGCAGATCGACATCGACGCGCTCGCGAGCAATGTCGAGGAACACCTCCTCCATGTTGCCGCGCCCGTAGCGTGCCAGCAGCTCAGCCGGAGAACCCCGGTCCACGACAGTACCGGCGCGCAGCATGATCACGTCGTCGCACATGCGCTCCACTTCGCCCATGTTGTGCGACGCGAGCAGCATGGTGCAACCGCTACGGCGCTGATAGCCCTCGAGCATCGTGCGCATGCGGTCACCGACGTCGGGATCGAGTGACGCCGTGGGTTCGTCGAGCAGCAGCACTTCGGGGTGGTTGAGCAACGCCTTGCCGAGACTGACGCGGGTACGCTGACCCGCCGACAAGTTGCCGTATGGGCGATCCAGCAACTCACCGAAATCCAGTTCCTCCGCCAATTCTCCCACCCGGTCGCGTGGCTTCGGCACGCCGTACAAGCGTGCGTAGATGCGCAGGTTTTCGCCCACCGTGAGCCGCTTGGGCAGATCGACGTAAGGCGACGTGAAGTTGATGCGGGGCAGCACCCGATAACGGTGACGGAGCATGTCCTCGCCAAGTATGCGGATGCTGCCTGCCGTCGGCGTCAGCACACCGAGCAGCATCGACAATGTCGTCGTCTTCCCGGCGCCGTTGCCACCGAGCAGCGCGGTCGTCATGCCGCGCCTGACGTCGAAGTCGATGCCTTTCACCGCCTCGAGCTTGCGATATGACTTGCGCAGCGCGCGCACTTCGATGACGGCGGCGGGCATTGGAACGGTGACGGGGGGCATGCGTGACGGTCAGGAAGGTGAGCCATGCAATCCATGCATGGTCGTAGCGATTGTATTGGAAATGAGTAGAATCAGCTGACGGTCTTGTAGCGATCGATCGGGGAGCAATGGATGATCAACGTTCACGGCATGTCCACGTCAGGGAATTGCCACAAGGTGCGCATGGTCCTCGAGGCGCTCAAGCTGCCGTACGTCTGGAACGAGGTCGACACGCGCACTGGCGCGACGCAGACGGCCGCGTTTCTGGCGATGAACCCGAACGGCAAGTTGCCGGTGGCGGAGGTCGAGCCCGGCATCTTCCTGCCGGAGTCGAATGCCATCATGCACTACCTCGCCGATGGGTCGCCGCTGCTGCCGAGCGACCGGCTGAAGAGGGCGCGGGTGATGCAATGGCTGTTCTTCGAGCAATACAGTCACGAGCCCTACATCGCGGTTGCGCGCTTCCTTCGGCGCCTGCATCCCGACCCGGCGTCACAGCGCGCGCTCGCGGACTCGCGCATGGACGGCGGCTACCGCGCCCTGGACGTCATGGAACGACACCTGACCCAGGAACCATTTTTCGTCGGCGGCCACTACACCATCGCCGACATCGCGCTGTACGCGTACACGCATGTGGCGCACGAGGGTGGGTTCGATCTCGCGCGCTTCCCTTCGGTGCGCACGTGGCTCGCGCGCGTCGAGAGTCAGGCAGGCTACGTGAAAATGCCCGACGCGTAACCTGACTGGCCATCCCGGCCAAGGCCGGGATCCAAGGTGCCGCACCCACATTGGACCTGGCAATTGGGCCCCGGCCTTCGCCGGGGCGACGAATCAGCAGCGGATCGTCTGCCGGCAATACTGCGCCAGTTCGCGCACGATCGTCGTTGAACCGGCGGCCTGCTTGGCGCGTCCCTGTCCGTATTCGAGCGCCAGCTTGAAGTCGTACTTGCTGAAAAATGCGTCGAATTGCTCCGCACCCACGGTGCCCAGGGCGGCGAGTTCGTCGCGTCCGGCGTCATAGTCGAGCAGTATCGCCGCCAGCGGCTGCGGTGCCGGCCCGCTCACGACGCGTGCCCCAGCAGACGGATCGTACACGCTGTGATCCGCGCAACAGTGAATCGTATCGCCATCCGAGGTGGGCGAGCGGTCCGACTGAAAGCGGATGAAGCTGACCTCGCGCGTCGGGTAGGCGAGCTTGTGCGCGCAGATCGCAGAGTAGGCGACGATCGATCGTGTGCGACCGACGCCACCCGTCCATGCGTAGGCTGCTCCATCGGCGCGCAACAGATCGTCTTTCGCGCCTACCGGCCTGCCCAGATCGAGCAGAAAACACGGCGTGCCGCCAAACGGATAGTTGAAAACGTAGTTGGTCCGTGCTGCCAGCCGCGTTGCCTTGATCGGTTCGCCGTGCACGTCGACCAGCAGCGAACGCGCGTAGAGGCGCGGCGCGGTTGCGGCCCAGGTCTCGCCGGACGAGCCGACGTGTGCGGCGCTGGCGACGGCTGCGCACGCAGTCAGGAATTCTCGGCGTTGCATGACGGTGACAGGAAATAGCCTGTGACGACTAGGAACTTATCAGCGTACGCACGTGCGCAGCAGCGCTGCGGCCGAGCGCCGGCAGCGCATAGCCGCCTTCGAGCGTCGACACGATGCGGCCCTTCGCGTGGCGCGCCGCCACTGCGGCGATCTGCGCGGTGACCCAGGCGAAATCGCCGTCGGTCAACTTGAGATTGGCCAGCGGATCCTCGCGGTGCGCATCGAAGCCCGCCGAAATGAAAATGATCTCGGGACGATGTGCGTCGAGTGCGGGCAGGCAGCGTTCGGTGATCGCCTGCCGAAAGGCTTCGCTGCCACTGCCCGGCGACAGGGGCACGTTGTGCATGTTCGGACCCATCGGTTCGACGCCCGAGTACGGATACAGCGGATACTGAAACGTACCGACCATGACGACGCGCGGATCGTTGGCAAAAATGTCCTCGGTGCCGTTGCCGTGGTGCACGTCGAAGTCGACGACCGCGGCGCGCGCCAGGCCGTGTGCTTCCAGCGCATGCGCGACGCCGACGGCGACGTTGTTGAACAGGCAGAAGCCCATGGCGCGCCCGCGCATGGCGTGATGCCCGGGCGGACGCACCGCGCAGAACGCCGAGGTGTATTCGCCGCCGATGACCAGGTCCGTAGCCAGCACCGCCGCGCCCGCGGCATGCCGGGCGGCGCTCAGCGAGTAGGGATTGAGGGCAGTATCGGGATCGACATAGTGAATGCCGGACGTCGGGCTCGCGGCTTCGATCTCGTCGATATAGTCGGCAGCGTGAACGCGCTCGAGCTGCTCGCGCGTGGCGCCTGGTGCAAGGTGGTGGGTGACGAAGGCGTCGAGCCCATCGCCGATGAATTGATCCTGGATCGCATCCAGCCGCTGGGGACACTCCGGGTGGTGCGACCCCATGTCGTGCTGACGGCAGGCAGGATGCGTGATGTACGCGGTGTGCACGAAGAGGCGTGATTGCAGATTGCCGCCCGTACCAGCGCGGACGTCGCTGCCAGGCAGTCGAGCGGAGTGTAGCGCGGCATCGGCGGTCGTGACTAGCGACGCATTGCGCACTATAGTGGCATCTTTCTTGCTCCCTTCTGTCGGATGACGCTTCGTCCTGCCCAGACCCACGCCGTTCCAGTGCCCGAACGGCTGGCGACCGTGCTTACCGAACTTGGCCGAATCGTCGTCGGCAAGGAAACCGCGCTCAAGCTCTCGTTGACCTGCCTGCTCGCACGCGGCCATCTCCTCATCGAGGACATCCCGGGTGTCGGCAAGTCGACCATGGCGCAGGCGCTGGCCAGCGCACTGGGGCTGCACTACTCGCGCGTCCAGTTCACCAGCGACCTGCTGCCCGCCGACGTGCTCGGGGTATCGATCTTCGACCCGGCGACGCAGTCGTTCAATTTTCATGCCGGTCCGATTTTCCATTCGGTCGTGCTCGCGGACGAAATCAATCGCGCCCCGCCCAAGACCCAGAGCGCGTTGCTGGAGGCGATGGAAGAGCGCCAGGTTTCGATCGATGGTGTGACGCGGCCGCTGCCGGAGCCGTTCTTCGTGATCGCAACGCAGAATCCCACCGAGCAGATCGGCGCCTATCCCCTGCCGGAGTCGCAACTCGACCGTTTCCTGATGTCGCTCGAGCTTGGCTATCCCGATCCCACCGCAGAGCGTGAATTGCTCATGTCGGGTGACCGACGGGCGCAGATCCCGGACCTGAACCCTTGCGCGGATGCAGCGACGCTTGCCGCATGGCAACGCGAAGCGGCCGATGTGCACGTCGCGCCCGCCTTGCTCGACTACGTGCAGGCCTTGCTGGCTGCGTCGCGTGGGACGAGCGGAGGTGCGCCACGATTGCAGCGCGGGCTGTCGCCGCGCGCAGGGCTGTTGTTGATGGCCGCGAGCCGGGCCTGGGCGTTGCTCGCGGGTCGACCGATGGTGCTGCCCGAAGACGTGCAGGCCGTGTTTCCCGCGGTCGCCGGTCACCGCCTTGCCGGCAGCGCACGCGCCGGTGGCGCACAAGCGCAGGCGCTGTTACGCGCGGTGCCCCTGCCGTAGGCGCGAATTCATTCGCGCACCCACGCTGACACGCACTTCGCCGGCCCAATGAATCCGGCTTTTCACACCCACGCTTCGCCCACAGCCTGGCTTTCAGGCTGGCGTCAGCGGCTATGGCGGCTGCGCCCGAGCGATCTCGACGCGGTCGTCCTGCGCCACAGCCGGATCTACATCCTGCCGACGCGACGTGGTATTGCCCTGATCGCGACATTGTCGATCATGCTGCTGACGTCGATGAACTATGCGCTCTCCCTCGGCTATGCCCTGACCTTCCTCGCGGGCGGAATGGTCGCCGCGGCGCTGCTGGCGACTTTTCGCAATCTGGCCGGCATTGCGGTCGCGCCCATGGTTGCGGGCGAGGCCTTTGCCGGCGGGGAGGTCGAATTTACGTTGTCCGTGGTGAGCGGCGTCCGCGACCGCACCGGACTAACCGCGACACCGACGAATGGGGCACCGGTTCAGGTAGACCTTCCCGCCGGCGCCACGCGGCCGCTGCAATTGACCGTCGCCGCGCGCCACCGGGGACGTGTTCCGCTGGGGCGCGTCACCCTGTCCAGCGACTACCCCCTTGGCCTGTGGCACGGGTGGGCATACGTCCACTTTCCCCTGACGGCCAGCGTCTATCCCGCACCAGAAGCGTCACCTCCGCCGCTGCCGCCGGGCCATCGGGGATCCGATGCCCATCGTTCGGAGCGCGCCGCCGAAGCCGAATTGTCCGGTCTCCGGGACTATCAGCGCGGCGACCAGCCCAACCGCATCGCCTGGAAAGCGGTCGCACGTGGCGCTGGCTGGTACACCAAGCAATTCGAAGGGGCGGGCGGCAGTGGGGCGATCGACCTCGACTGGGCGCACATGCCTCCGGGGCTCGACGTCGAGACGCGACTGTCGCGTTTTGTCGCCTGGATTCTGGCTGCCGAGCGCGAAGTCCGCGCGTTTGGCATGCGCCTTCCCGGCACCGACTTGCCGCAAGGCCAGGGCGCGGGACATCGTCGCGCTGCATTGACCGCGCTGGCGCTGTATCCACCGGCAGGCGATGCATCGGGCGACGTGAGCGAACGATGAGCACCAAGAAAGTCAAAGTCGAGTCGTCGCCCCTGACTTACGCGCAAACCGCATGGCTGGCCGCGTTGCTGCTGTCCGCGCAGTTGCCGCTATGGGGTGACGTCCTGATCTGGGTCGCAGTCGCCGGTACGGGACTGGTCGTCGTTCGCTTGCTCCCGGCGTTGCAAGCCGGCGGCGGCAAGTGGCGGCGCCTGGCGTTGCCCGTGCTGGCGGTGGTTGCCGCCCTCGGCATACGCGCGCAGCTCGGGTACTTTCTTGCCCGCGACCCGTGCGTGCAGTTTCTCTACATCCTGGTCGGCATCAAATTCATCGAATCGCGCAATACGCGCGACGCCACGCTGCTTATCTGCCTGGCGCTGTTCCTTGCTGTCACCCAATTCTTCTACACGCAGACCATAGTCGCGGCACTCCTCGCGCTGCCGGCGCTGTTCGCGCTCGGTGGTTCACTCGCTGCTTTGCGCGAGCGGTCGGGAGCGCGCGGCACATGGTGGACACAGCTGACCGCGCCGGGGCGACTCATGCTCCAGGGCATTCCGCTTGCGATCCTGCTGTTCGTGCTGTTCCCACGGCTTGCCGGGCCACTGTGGGGGTCGCCGGCCGATGCGGGCGCGCGCACCGGCCTGTCGGATCGGATGGCACCCGGAGCGATCAGCCAGCTTTCACGATCCGATGCGGTCGCTTTCAGAGTCGACTTTCGCGGACGGCCACCGGGAACGCGCGACCGCTACTGGCGCGGTCCGGTATTCGCACGTTTCAACGGCCGGGAGTGGAGCCCCACATTCAAATTGCAGTCCGGAAAATTCGCGCAACGCGAAGGGCCGGTCATCGATTACACGGTGACGCTCGAACCGCACGGGAAGTTGTGGTTGTTCGCGCTCGAACATCCGGCGGGACTGCCGCGACCGGCGACCGACGACGTCCTGGCGCACGCCCCCGCCGACGACATCGCCTTCCTGACTCACGATCAGCAATTGCTTACCCGCACGACGGTGACGCAGACGGTGCGCTACGTGCAGCGATCCGTGCTGCGCGGCACCGTGCTGCCAGCCGCCGGCGATGCGGCCGACAATCTGCAACTGCCGCGCAACAATCCGCAAACCGCTGCGCTTGCACACGAATTGCGCGCCGGCTTCGAGTCCGATGAGACCTACGTCGCTGCGCTCCTGAAGCGGTTCCATGACGAGCCGTTCGTGTATACGTTGACGCCGCCCCTGCTCGAAGATGAACCCGATCCGGTGGACGCATTCCTTTTCAAGACGCGACGCGGCTTCTGCGAGCATTACGCGGGCGCGTTTGTCGTGCTGTTGCGCGCGGCGGGCATACCTGCGCGCGTCGTCACGGGTTACCAGGGCGGCGAAATGGCGCCGGACGGCGGCTACATGATCGTGCGCCAATCCGACGCGCACGCCTGGGCAGAGGCGATTATCGGTGGACGATGGCAGCGCTTCGATCCAACCGGCGCGGTGTCGCCGTCGCGCATCGAACTCGGACTCGGCGCTGCGATGCCCGCCAATGAGCCAGTACCCTATCTGGCACGCCTGGAAATGACCTGGCTCAAGAGTCTGCGCTTGCAGTGGGATGCCATCAACTATCAGTGGCAGCGCGGCGTCGTCGGCTTCAACATCGAACGGCAGCGCGATTTCCTGCGCGAGTTCGGAATCGACGATCCCCGTCCGGTGCAGCTGGTTCTCGTCATTTCCCTCGCGGTATTGATCTGGGGCATGGCGGTGCTTGGCTTCGCGCATCTGCGGCGCACCCAATCCGCGCCGGAAGTCGCGCTTTGGAGCCGGGCCTGCCGCCGCCTGGCGCGCGCGGGACTGGCCCGGCGCCCCGACGAAGGGCCGCTCGACTATGCCGAGCGCGCCGCGGTGCGCTGGCCGAGGTGGAGCGAGTTGCTGCGCACTATCGGCGGCAGCTACGCGCAGTTGCACTATGGCCCTCGCGGCGATCAGCGCGCCGCGCTGATCGCCAAGATGCGCCAGAGCATCGACGCGCTGCCGCGGGCGCGCACGCTCGGCACTGCAAAACGCTGATCACGCTGTAGGCGCAAATTCATTTGCGTGCGGTGGCCGTTCGAACGTAGCGGTCCGAAGGAATGCGGACCTACAGGAGCACATCGCGCGACAAGCCGCGCCGGCGTAATCGCGTGCGCAGAATCTCCAGCGCTTCCGACTGGATCTGGCGCACACGCTCGCGCGTCACACCCAATGCGCGTGCAAGCTGCTCCAGCGTCGCCACGTCGTGTCCGGCGAGCCCATAGCGACGCTCGATCACTTCGCGCTGCCGTTCCGACAATTCGTCGAGCCACTGCTTGATCCAGCCCTCGATTTCGGCATTGTGCAACAGCAACTCCGGACCCGGTGCATCGTCGTCGGCGAGTTGATCACCGACGGAGATTCCCGCCTCGGCATCGATGGGAGCATCGAGCGATGTGATGCGCTCGTTGTAGCCGAGCACCTTGCGTACGTGTTCGACCGGCTTGCCCAGCAGGTGTGCGACGTCGTCGAGCGAGGGCTCGCGGTTTTCGCCGGCCATGCCATGGGTCTCGAGGTGGCGCAGCGCGCGAAGCACGACGTTGAGCTGCTTGACCACGTGGGCAGGCAACCGGACCGTGCGCGACTGATTCATGATCGCGCGCTCGACGGACTGCCGGATCCACCACGTTGCGTAAGTCGTGAAGCGAAACCCGCGCTCGGGATCGAATTTCTCCAGCGCGTGGATGAGACCGAGGTTACCCTCTTCGATGAGGTCGGCGAGCGTCAGGCCGCGATTCAGGTAATGTTTCGCGATACTGACCACGAGCCGCAGGTTGTGCTCGATCATCTTCTGGCGCGCATCGAAGTTGCCTTCGCGCGTCGCCCGTGCGTAACGCAGTTCCTGTTCCGCCGTAAGCAGCGGACTCTGACCGATCTCGTGCAGGTAGATCTGGGTGATGTCGTTGAGGAAATCGGCGCCGACACCGACGACCGGCATGTCGAGGGGCAATTCCTGCGTGCGTGTATCCGGCTCCGTTGCCGCAGGCAACCTCTCGTCGTCAGGCACGAGCCGGGCCGTCATCGCCTCATGCGGGCGGGAGGAACTTGGCTGGGTCGACCGGCTTGCCGAGACGACGAATTTCGAAGTGCAGCTTGACCTGGTCGGCGTCGGTGTCGCCCATTTCGCTGATCTTCTGTCCTTTGCCGACCTGCTGGCCCTCTTTGACCACAATGTCGCGGTTGTGTGCGTACGCAGACAGATACGTACTGTTGTGCTTGACGATGATCAGCTTGCCGTAACCGCGCAGTCCGGAACCCGCGTAGACAACGCGCCCGGCGGCGCTGGCAACCACCGGTTGCCCAGACTTGCCGGCAATGTCGATGCCCTTGAGATTCGCGGTGTCGGAAAAGCCGGCAATCACCTTGCCGGTGGCCGGCCACATCCAATCGATCTTGTCGTCATCGATTTCAGGAACGCGCGCAGCCTCGGGGCGTGGCGGCAACGGCGCGGGCGGCGCTGCCGCCGGTGGCGTCACCGCGGGTGGCGCAGGCATGGCCGCCGCGGCAATCGGCGCAACAGGTGCAGCCGGTGGTGGCGCAGCAGGCACGGACTGCATCTGCGCAAGCGCCTGCTCGGAATACGGCAACTTCAGTGCCTTGGGCTCCGCCTTGAACGTCGCCGTGTTGGCGCGGCCCGAGGGCAGAACGGGCGCTGCCTGCGCATTGGCAGGCTCGGCACCCTTGGGTGCGATCGGCGGTGTGGTGACCAGCGGCGTCGTCACGGCGGTGCCGGGTGCCGTTGCGACCGCTCCCGGCGCTGCGAGCACGAGCACCTGCCCGACGCGAATCACGTTTGGATTGTCGAGACCGTTCCAGGTCGCAAGGTCACGGTAGTCCAACCCGTTGTCGAGCGCGATCTGCGCCAAAGTATCCCCACGCTTCACCGTATACGTTGGCGTAGGCGGTGCTTCCCGCTCGCGCGCCGCAGTAGCGGGTATGGTTGGCGGCGGGGGTACAGCCGCGGGTGACAGCGGGGCACGTTCACTGACAGGCGCTGGCGGGCGCGTCATGCTGCACGCTGCGAGCAACGACACAGCGAGTAGCGCCACGACGGAGAAACGAATGCGGGCGATCACGCCCGCGCTCATGCCTCGGCCTCCTTATTCCCGAAGTGCTGGACCATGCACCGCGCGTCGGCCTCCTGCGCAATCGCGCGGCGACGCGCGCTTCGCGCCTTAGCTTCGCTCGCCGCGCTCATGCCAGCCCCGGCAACAGCGGCACGAATCTGACGGCATCGTAAGTTTGTTCGCGGATCCCGTCTGCTGCCTTATCGATGACGGTCAGGTATTGCACGCCACGGTCTTCGCCGCCTCGGCTTGCCAGTGGCAGCACCATGCGCCCGCCGACGTTCAGGTAGGCGAACAGCGCCGTCGGGATCTCCCGCGCTGCGGCAGTAACGATAATGCCGTCGACGGCGAGCTCCTCGCCAAGTCCGGTCGACCCGTCACCGTGCTTGATGCGGATATTGCCGAACTTGAGCGCGCGCAGATTGCGCCGTGCCTTGGCCACCAGCGAACCAATCCGCTCGACGGTGTAAATCTCTTCGGACAGAAGTGCCAGTATCGCGGTCTGGTAACCACATCCGGTGCCGACTTCGAGCACACGGCGACGCGTACCTCCCGCACGCAGCAGCTCGGTCATGCGCGCAACGACGTAGGGTTGCGAAATCGTCTGCCCTGCCCCGATGGGCAGCGGCGAATCTTCATAAGCGCGAATGGCCAATGCCTCTTCGACGAAAATGTGGCGCGGGACAGCGCCCATCGCCGACAGCACGCCCTCGTCGACAATGCCTTGCTCACGCAAGCGCTCGACCATGCGTGTGCGCGTTCGCGCCGACGTCATGCCGATGCCGTCGAATTTCTCGACGCCGGCGATCATGCCTTGGCACCTTGCAGTCGCGCCGCAAGCCAGTCGCTCACCCGCGCCATTTCGGCATGATGAGTAAGGTCCATCTGCAGTGGAGTCACCGAGACAAAGCCCCGTTCCACGGCGTGGAAGTCGGTGCCTTCGCCGGCATCGGCCGCGGCCCCCGCGGCGCCAACCCAGTAACAGGTCTCGCCCCGTGGTGTCTGCGTCTTGATGACCGGCTCGGCCTTGTGCCGTTTGCCCAGCCTTGTTACGCGCCGGCCCTTGAGTTCGCTCTCGGGGACATCGGGCACGTTCACGTTGAGGAGCCAGGCCTCGGACGGCCGCTCGCGTTGCCGATGCAGCAATTCGACGACGGCGTTGGCGGCCGTTTCGAAATGGCGGCCGACCTTGCTCGCCAGCGACACCGCAATGGACGGAATGCCCAGCAGGTACCCTTCGGTCGCCGCCGCGACGGTGCCGGAATAAATCGTGTCGTCGCCCATGTTGGCGCCGAGGTTGATGCCGGAGATCACCATGTCCGGCAGCTGGTCGAGCAACCCGGTCACCGCGAGATGCACGCAGTCCGTCGGTGTGCCGTTGACGAACAGAAATCCATTGGGGGCGCGCCGTACCGTCAACGGCCGATCGAGCGTCAGCGAATTCGATGCTCCGCTGCGGTCGCGCTCAGGGGCAACGACAGTGATTTCGGCGTGTTGTGCGAGAGTGGCGGCGAGGCGTTCCAGCCCTGGGGCGAAATAGCCATCGTCGTTGCTGAGCAGTATGCGCATCGCGTCGGGTTCGACTGCTCGCACATGCGCACAGGCACGGCAAGCAACCCGCGCATTATAGACGACCGGCAGCACCGCCGCGGGATCACGATGGCAATCCCGCGCGCCGCGTTGTGCCGATGTTCGGACGGGAGCGCTGCTTGGTTCGCCCTACGGCTTTAGTGCCGGCCAATGTGTTGCGAACACCGGCGCGACTTTTGGATGCGCTTCGATGCGTTGCAGCGTGGCATGAAATGTCGGACGCTTCTGCTCGATGTGCTTGCGCGCACCCGACCATTTGGAAACGACGGCAGCAAGCAGGTCGAGCGCACCCAACTCGCGGCCGCCGAGCCACGGCCGCGCCGGGAACATGTCCGCGAACATCTCCCAGTGGCGATGCAGGCGGGCGCGTGAGCCCGTGCGAATGCGATCCTTCACCGCGTCGTCGTGGTCGGCGTCGACGCACCAGCGCTCCGGAAAATCGATGACGCTGATTGCGGCGTAGCAGTTCGCGGCGATGAACACCAGGCCACGCAACGCTTGCGCGCGCGCCGCCGGATCTTGCGCCAGCAGGCCGCTTCCCGGGTACGTCAATCCAAGGTGCGCCAGGATGGCGGCACTCTCGGATAGCGCGCTGCCATCGGCCAGCACCAGGGTTGGAATCTGCCCAAGCGGATTGATCTTGAGCAGCGCTTCGAACGCGTCGTTGCGCTCCCAGGAGGCTGTCTCGACGATGCGAAATGGCACGTCTGCGACGATCAGAGCCGCCTCCGCCGCAGCCGAGCCGGACCCACGCTTCCCGTAGAGCGTGAGCAAGGTACGCTCAGGCGCGTCGCGGCGGGCGCGCATGGCGGCGGTCGGACTCATGCGCCGCGTACCGGTCATGCGGCTTGCCCGCCGGGCATGATGGCGGCGATACGCCGCTGCAATTCATCGGGCGCAACGTCTTCGGTGTGCGTCGCAATCGTCCAGACAAAACCGAAAGGATCAGTGACGCTCCCGCTGCGATCGCCATAGAACTGATCCTTGATGGGATACTTGATCGTCGCGCCTGCGGCAAGCGCCTGGGCGAGGCGGACATCCACGTCGGGCACGTAGAACATCAGGCTGACCGGCGAGCCCCCCAGTGTTTCAGGCCCGCGGTGGCCCATAGCCACGTTCTCGTCGGCCAGCATGACGTGGCCGTCGCCGATGCGGATTTCCGCGTGCCCTATCGTGTCGTCCGGTCCGGGAAGGCGCAGGACTTCGGTCGCGCCGAAAGCCTTCTGATAGAAGTCCAGAGCGCGCGCTGCATTGCGGACAATCAGATAGGCGGTGACGCCGGTATATCCAGTGGGAATGGCTTGAACCATGTCGAGTCTCCTCCTGCTGTCGAGACGGTATGCGCGGTACATGAGGCGTTGCCGCGCGTTGCGAAAATTTACGCTCGAGCATCACCAATTTTTTCCGTCACGCACGAGGCCGACGGCGAGACCTTCGATCGCGAACGATGTGACTCTCGTGTCCACCACGATCGGCGCGAACTCGGTGTTTTCAGGCAGCAGCGTGATCTCATGTGCCCGGCGTTTGAAGCGTTTCACCGTCACCTCGTCATCGAGCCGCGCGACCACGATCTGGCCTTGCCGCGCCTCCGCCGTCTTGTGCACGGCGAGCAGGTCGCCGTCGAGGATGCCCGCGTCCTTCATGCTGCTGCCGCGCACGCGCAACAGGAAGTCCGCGCGTGGGGCAAACAACGCGGGGTCGACGCGATAATGCGCTTCGATGTGCTGCGCGGCGAGCATGGGGCTGCCCGCGGCGACTCGCCCCACCAGAGGCAGCGTCCCCTGGATCGGTACACCGGGCGCATCCTTCAGTCGCAGACCACGCGCGGCGCCAGGCACGATTTCGATCGCGCCCTTTTTCGCCAATGCCTGCAAGTGGTCCTCGGCCGAACTTGGCGTCGAAAATCCGAGGCCCTCGGCGATCTCGGCACGCGTCGGAGGCATGCCGCTGCTGTCGACGAAGCTACGGATCCAGTCGAGTATCTGGCGCTGGCGCGCGGTCAGGTGCGATGCAGCGGACGGGACTTGGCGCGCGGGTTCCTGACGGCCGTACGGGTGACGCTTGGGCAGTGGCACTGGAGTACCATATATTTATACGGTACCCGGATTATAGACGGCAGCGCCCTGCTGTCAAGCTGCAGGCGCGAATTCATTGGCGTGCTGCCGCGCTTACTGCGACACGTGGATCACGTCGCGCACCACCGGATAGATGTTGCCGCTCCAGCGGCGTCCGCTGAATACGCCGTAGTGTCCGGCGCCCGGCTGGATGTAGTGCGTCTTCATGTATTGACGCAGACCGCTGCACAGATCGTGCGCCGCGAGCGTCTGCCCGAGCGAGCAGATGTCATCGCGCTCGCCTTCGATGGTCAGCAGCGCGGTACGGCGAATCGCGTCGGGATTGACCTTCCGGTCACGCCACGTCAGCTCGCCTTTGGCCAGCGCGTAATCCTGGAAGACACGCTTGACTGTCTCGACATAGAACTCCGCGGGCAAATCCGCGACCGCGAAATATTCCTTGTAGAAACTCCGCGTTGCCTCGGCCTTTTCTTCCTCCTTGTTGACCAGATCCTCGAAAAATCCGCGAAACGAACTGATGTGCCGCTCGAGATTCATGCTCAGGAACGCGGACAGCTGCAGGAAACCGGGATAGACCTTGCGCATCGCGCCCGCGTAGCGCAGCGGAACGGTCGAGATGAGGTTTTTCTCGAACCACTCGATCGGCTTGTCGGTGGCCAACTTGTTGACCGCGGTGGGGGCAATGCGGCAGTCGATCGGGCCGGCCATCAGCACCATGCTCGCCGGCGTGGCCGGATGCGCATCTTCCGACATGATGGCCACGGCCGCGAGCGCGGCGACGCAGGGCTGACAGATCGCCATGAGATTCGCCCCCGGCCCGATGACGCCGAGAAAATCGATGATGTGCTCGACATATTCGTCGAGCCCGAACACGCCCGCGGCGAGCGGCACGTCGCGCGCGTTATGCCAGTCGGTAATGTAGACGTCGTGGTCGTTGAGCATCGTCTGCACCGTATCGCGCAACAGCGTCGCGAAGTGGCCCGACATGGGCGCGACGATCAACACCCGTGGCCCCGGATCCGCCATGTCCTTGCGGAAGCGCAACAAGGTACCGAAGGGCGTCGAGTGGGTGACCTCCTCGTGGACCGCGACGTCGCGTTCGCCGACCTTCACGCTTTGAATGCGGAACGGCGGCCGCCGGTGGGTCAACGCCGCCAGGAGAAACACTTCGCACGCCGCCGCAAGCTTGCGCAGGACCCGGTCACCGGACATCCCGGGCCGCGTCTTGTCGAGGACTGGAATTGCCGCCGTGGCCAGGGCGCGCAATATCCACATGCCGTCTGCGTGGGCTTGGAACGATTGGTACATCATGCCGCCTTTTTGCGTGATCGCATTCATCGATATGGGCCCGTTTGGTCACTGCGCATGCAAGTTGCGCGCCAGCGCAGTGTTGGATTGGCACGTCGTTTGCAAAGAACACTCAGCCCGACGCCGTAAGGTGTTGTACGGAACCATTACGGTGCAACCGCGGGACCGGAGAACGCACAACATGGCCAAAGCTACGCTTTCCATCAGCAGCAAGAATTATTCATCGTGGTCCATGCGCGGTTGGCTGCTGGCCAAGTTCGCAGGACTGGAATTCAAGGAGTTGCCGGTGTCTCCTGACGACGCCGACGCGCGGAAGGAAATCCTTCTGCTCTCGCCGTCGATACTGGTGCCGTGCCTGACCCACGACGGCATCAAAGTGTGGGATACGCTGGCGATCGCGGAGTATCTGAACGAAGTGAAGCCCAAGAGCGGGCTGCTGCCGGCCGACCGTGCGGCGCGAGCGCATTGCCGCGCCGTGTGCGGCGAGATGCACTCGGGATTTTCGAGCCTGCGTTCGGCGTTGCCGATGAATCTGAAACGCCACTTTCCGAAGCACAAGGTGTGGGCGCGAGCGATCGGCGACATCGAGCGGATCACGACCATCTGGCGCGAGTGTCTTGCCACGTACGGCGGGCCGTATCTGTTTGGCAAACGCTCGATGGCCGACGCCATGTACGCGCCGGTGGTCACGCGTTTCCTGACCTACGACGTGACCGTGGACAAGCGCAGTGCCGCGTACGGCGACGTGATCATGAAAATGCCGGAGATGATCGAGTGGGTCACCGCCGCAAAGCGCGAACCGGAGGAAATCGACGAACTCGACATGGAGTTCTAGGCACTGTGTTGCGGTGGCGGTGACCGCGTCGATCATGTCCAGGGCTTGGGCGCAGGCACTTCCGCGGGCCCTTTTTGCACGTCGACCGTGGTGAAATCCGCAGGGCCAACCACCTCCAGATATTCCATATCGGGCGAGTAATCGAACAGGAAATGCACGATGCCCGGGCGCTGATGGACGCAGTCGCCCGCCTCGACCAGCGTCTCCTTGTCCTCGTACATGAAACGCGCCCAGCCCTTCAGCATGAAGACGATGTGGAATTTCGCCCCATGATAGTGCCAACCGGTGCCTTTCTCTGGTGCAAGATTGGCCGTCACCAGCTGCGCGAGCACCTCGCCCGCGGTGGCGTCCGCGACCCCGAGATCGCGATATTTGAAGAAGTCGCGGAGCCCTTCTCCTTTGAATTCAGTGTCACCGGGCTTCACATGCGAAAATTTCATCGCGGTGCGATTCAACATGAGGGTCTCCTTGGCGTTGTGCAGTCGCTGTTCTCTAGCATGGATTGTTCCAACCCCGATTTCGTCGCAATCGGCAGTTGATCGCACCATCGCCGCGCGCCCGCACTGATCTGGCGCAGAAAAACTGCTCCCACAGCCCGCATGCGGACCGGGTCACAGCAGGTGATGACTGCAAGATATTGAATCGACACAGGGCGCGCGTGCCCCATCGTTGAACTTGCGGTTGGTTTGGTTCTTGCAATAGCTCTGGTGTTGAAGTCGGGCAGCGTGACATCTGCTGAGTGCTTCATTCAGCGCCGGGGACCATGCGGACTACGATTGTCGATGCAGAGCCAGAGCCGATTGCGTGCGATCTGGAACGCACCGCTCTCGTGATCATCGACATGCAGCGCGACTTTCTCGAGCCCGGTGGATTCGGTGAATCCCTCGGCAACGACGTCTCGTTGCTCGCCGCCGCCGTCGAACCTTGCCGCATGCTGCTTGCCGCCGCGCGCCGCCATGAAATGCTGGTGATCCACACGCGCGAAGGTCACCGGCAGGATCTCACCGACGCACCGCCCGCCAAGGTCGAACGCGGCGCGCCGAGCATGCGCATCGGCGCGATGGGTCCGATGGGACGTATCCTCGTTCGGGGCGAACCCGGTCACGCGATCATCGCGGCGCTCGCACCGCTCCCCGGTGAGCCGGTCGTCGACAAGCCGGGCAAGGGCGCGTTCTATGCAACCGACCTCCACTCGCTGCTGCAAAACAAAGGCATCGACACGCTGCTCGTCTGCGGCGTGACGACCGAAGTCTGCGTACACACGACCGTGCGCGAGGCCAACGATCGCGGTTATCGCTGCATCGTTCCCGGGGACTGTTGCGGCTCGTATTTTCCGGAATTCCACGAAGCCGGCCTGGCCATGATCAAGGCGCAGGGCGGCATCTTCGGCTGGGTATCGGATTCGTCGCGCGTCCTCGCAGCGATGACCTGAGCCCGGCGCCGATTCGATCGCAACCGTCAAGGGAGACAAAAATGACTGCCAACAAGCCTGCATGGTGGACGCCGGGCGACTGGAATGCGTTCTTCGGTTTCGGCACCAACATCCTGGTCAACCTGCTGGTCCTGACCGGCCTGCTGCGCTTCGTACTCAAGATGCCCGACGAGCTCGTGTTCGGGCGCATCGTCCCCGCCGCCGGACTGATGATGGCATTGTCGACGCTGTACTACGCGTGGCTGGCCTACCGACTTGCGCTGCGCACAGGGCGCACCGACGTTTGCGCGCTGCCGTCGGGGATCAGCGTGCCGCACATGTTCGTCGTCGTATTCGTGATCATGCTGCCCATCACACTCAAGACCGGCGATCCGGTCAAGGGCTGGGAAGCGGGACTGACCTGGGTCTTCATCCAGAGTTTCGTGCTGATGGTCGGCGGGTTCGTCGCGCCGTATGTCCGCAAGATCACGCCGCGCGCCGCATTGCTCGGCACGCTTGCGGGCGTATCGATCGCATTCATTTCCATGCGCCCCGCCGAGGAGATGTATCTCACCCCGGTCATCGGCATCGTCTGTTTTGCGATCATCCTGGCGAGCTGGTTTGGCGGCGTGCGCTATTTCCGCGGCATCCCTGCGGGACTCGTGGCCATCGCAGTGGGAACCATCATCGCCTGGGGATCGAATGCGCTCGGCCTGGGCTTCGGCGGCATGAGCATGACCAAGGTGACGCAGTCGCTTGCAACCTTCGGCTTCTCGGTGCCTCTGCCAGCCATCAATCATGTGTTCAGCGGGTTTGACTTCCTGGGTGTGATCCTGGTCACGGCGATCCCCTTCGGCATCTACGATTTGGTCGAGGCGATGGACAATGTCGAGAGTGCCGCGGCAGCCGGCGACAGCTATCCGACGACGCGCGTGTTGACGGCCGATGGCGTCGTCAGCCTCATCGGATGCTTGATGGGCAATCCGTTCATCAACGCCGTGTACATCGGTCACCCGGGCTGGAAGGCGATGGGCGGACGCCTTGGTTACTCGGCGGCCACCGGCATCGCCGTGATCCTGTTGTCCTGGTTCGGTGTCATCGCGCTCGTGTCGTCGCTGATCCCGATCGTCGCGATTTCGCCGATCCTGCTCTACATCGGCATGCTGATCGGCGCACAGGCGTTCCAGGAATCGCCCAGGAGCCATGCGCCCGCGGTCATCCTCGCGCTGACACCGCATCTCGCCGCGTGGGGCAAATTGCTCATCGACAGTGCACTCGGTGCAGCGGGCACCAGTGCGGCAGTGGTCGGCATCGACAAGCTCGCGCAGGTCGGCGTGCTCTATCAGGGGCTCGCGGTCATGGGTGGCGGCGCCATTGTCGGCGGACTGGTGTTGGGGGCCATCGCCGTGTATGTCATCGACCGTGAATTCTTCAAGGCCGCAGGATTCGCGTTCGCCGGCGCCGTGCTTACGTTTTTCGGCTTCATGCATGGGGAAGCGATCGGCATAGCACAGACCCCCTGGGTCGCGGTCGCTTACCTCATCGTCGCGGGGATCCTGTTCGCGTGCGCCAGGACGGCCCCAGCCATTGCAACGAAGATGAACGAGGCGCCGGAGGCGGCGCACGGGACGGCGGACTAGCCGCTGTTGCGCAATCCCGCGGCGACGCCGTTGATGGTCAGGTGAATGGCGCGCTTGATGCGTTCATCGGTCTGGCCGCCGCGGTGCCGTCGCAGCAACTCGACCTGCAGGTGGTTCAGCGGATCGAGATAGGGGAAGCGATCGCGAATGCTGCGTGCGAGCGTGGCGTTGTCGTACAGTAGCGTGTCCTTGCCCGTGATCTGCAGCACCAGCTCGATCGTACGGCGATGGTCTGCGGCAAGGCGAGTAAATATCGCGTCGCGCAATTTCGCATCGGGCACCAGTTCCGCGTAACGCGATGCGACCGCGAGATCGGTCTTGGCGAGCACCATCGCCATGTTCGACAGCATGCTCTTGAAAAACGGCCAGCGCTCGTGCATTTCGCGCAGCAGCGTGAGCCCACCCGGGCGGACAGCGAGCCACGCGTCGACGGCGATGCCGAAACCGAACCAGCCCGGCAGCATCAAGCGACACTGCGCCCAGCTGAACACCCACGGAATCGCCCGCAGATCCTCGATCCGCATCGACGCCGTGCGCGACGACGGCCGGCTGCCGATGTTGAGCTCCGCAATCTCGGCGATCGGCGTCGATGCACGAAAGTAGGCGACGAAATCCGGCGTTTCGTACACCAGCGCGCGATACGTCGCCAGCGCGTACGCCGCAAGCGCATCCATCGCGGCGTAGTAGTCCCGCGCGCGTGCGCCGAGGCGCTCGGCATCGAGCAGGCTGGCCTCCAGTGTCGCGGCCACCAGCGTTTCGAGATTGCGCCGACCAAGGTCGGGATCCGAGTACTTGCTGGCGATGATTTCGCCTTGTTCGGTGATGCGCAGACCGCCGCTGACGCTGCCTGCGGGCTGCGCAAGTATCGCTTCGTAACTCGGACCGCCGCCGCGGCCCACGCTGCCGCCCCGGCCGTGAAACAGGCGCAACTTCACACCGTGATCCGCGAATGCCTCCACCAGCGACAATTCGGCCCGATAAAGCGCCCAGTTCGCGGTCAGATAGCCACCATCCTTGTTGCTGTCCGAGTAACCGAGCATCACCTCCTGCCAGTCGTCGCGACCCGCAAGCCACTGTCGATAGCAGGCAAGCGAGAACGCCTTGCTCATGATCGAGGCGGCGCGCTTCAGGTCCTCGATGGTCTCGAACAGCGGAATGATGTTGACGGCCAGTGCCTGCCCGCGCAGCAGCCCGACTTCCTTGAGCATGATGCCGACTTCGAGCAGGTCGCTGACCGACTGGCACTTCGAGATCACGTAATTGGGCAGCGCTGCAGCGCCGTAACGCTGATGAATGTCGGCCGCGACATTGAGGATGCCCAGTTCTGATGCGGTACGCGGCGAATAGGACAGATGGGGCGAGTACAGCAGCCGCGGACTGGCGAGCTCCACTGCCAGCAACGTGACGCGCGCATCCTCGGACAACGCCTCGTAATCGTCCACGACGCCGGCGCGGGCAAGGAGTTCCGCCACGACACCCTGGTGCACGTCCGCGTTCTGCCGCAGGTCGAGTACCGCGAGGTGGAATCCGAATACCTCGACGGCACGGATCAGGGCATCGAGCCTGCCCGCTGCGAGCGACTCTGCGCCGTGGTTGATCAGCGAATGGCGAATCGTCGCGAGATCGGTGAGCAGTTCGGCGGGCGTCGCATACGGTGCAAGCTGCGCCTGTGGCGCCAGTGGCGGCACCACGCCGGCCAGCGCGCGGGCGGTCGCGGCAACGCGCGAATAGATACCGACGAGCGCCTGGCGATACGGTTCGTCCTTGCGATGCGGATTGGCGTCGTGCGCGGCCGACGCCAAAGCCAGCAATGCCGGCGTTGGCGTCACCAATCTGGCCGACAACGACAGCTCGGCGCCAAGTCGATGTATCTGCTCGAGGTAATACGTAAACGCAACCGTCGCCTGCGCGCCGATGGCGCGGACGAGCGTCTCGCCGACAACATTCGGATTGCCGTCGCGATCGCCGCCGATCCACGAGCCCATGCGCAGGAACGGCGCCAGGCGAACGCCGGGCGCGAGCGCGAAATCGCGGCGCAGCGCCTCCTCCAGCGCGGCATAGATTTTCGGAATTTCGGTGAGAAACGTGTACCGGTAAAAGGCCAGTCCATTCTCGATTTCGTCGGCTACCCGCAGTTTCGACAGCCGCAGCATCGCGGTTTGCCACAGCGCGAGCACCTGACGATAGAGACCGGTCTCGAACTCGGCGGCTTCGTCGGGCGTGAATTCGACCCGGTCGCGCCACTGCAGCAAGCGCGCGATCTCGCGTTCGCAGTCGAGAATGCTCCGCCGCTGCACTTCGGTTGGATGTGCAGTCAGCACCGGACCGACCAGCGCATCCGCGAACCAGCGCGTGAGCGTCGCGCCATCCGTCCCCGCCTCTGCCGCGCGTGCGAGCGCGCGCGCCATGCTGCCGATCTGCGGTGGAGAACCTGCAAGCGCGTGTACGCGCCGACGACGGTTCTGGTGCACGTCCTCGGCGATGTTGACCAGGTGCGAAAAGTACGAAAAGCTGCGGACTACTTCCAGCGTCTGTGCGATCGGCAGGACGTTGAGCAGCGCATCGAGTTCGCGCTTCACCGCATGGGCGTCAGTCGGGCCCGCACGGCGAAAGCGGATTGCCGTCTGCCTGATCGCCTCGACACGCGCGAATCCTGGCTCGCCCGTCTGTGCACGCAATACGTCGCCCAGCAATCGCCCAAGGAGGCGCGTGTCCTCCTTCAGCGGCAGATCCTTGTCGGTGGCAGTATCCATGACGGTTGATGATTCGATTGTATCGAGTTTGCAAGGCGCGCCCAATCGATTATGCTCACGTGCACCAACGTGGAACGTTCCACGTTGCACGCAACGCCACACCCCCGTCCCCGCTCCCGATGAACAGCGATCCGTCGACGCCTTCTTCCTGGCAGACCCTCTTCGAACACCGTCGCGCGCTGGCGGGCAAATCGCTGACGTCGCTGTTCGGAAGCGATGAGCAGCGCTTCGCGCAACTGTCGCTGGCCTGGGACTACTGGCTCGCGGACTTCTCCAAGCAGCGGGTCACACCGGAGACGATCGCTCTGCTCATTGGATACGCGCAGGAGCGCAATCTTCCGGCGTGGATTGCCGCGCTCATGGCTGGCGAAAAAGTGAACCTGTCGGAAGCGCGACCCGCCCTGCACACTGCGCTGCGCCAGCAAAACGACACGCCGCTTCTGGTCGATGGCGTCGACATCGTGCGCGCGATCCGCGCCACGCAGGTTCGCATGCGGGCGCTTGCGGTGCAGATTCGCGGCGGTGCGCGCGTGGGCGCCACAGGTCGTCCGCTGCGCCACGTCATCAACCTGGGTATCGGCGGTTCCGACCTTGGGCCGCGATTGGTCTGCGACGCGCTCGCCGGCCCGCGCGCGCCGAACACGGCTGGCGTCGACGTTACGTTTGTCTCCAACATCGATCCCGAGAGCCTGACGCGCGCGCTCACCGGGCTCGATCCGGCAACGACGCTGTTCATCGTCACGTCGAAAACATTCACCACCACCGAGACGCTCGCCAACGCGCACGCGGCGCGTGACTGGCTGGCGCGTTCGCTCGGCGGCGGCATCGCACTGTCGCCGCACTTCATCGCCGTGACCGGCAACGCCGACGCGGCGCGTGCATTCGGCGTCGCCTCCGGCGATGTACTGCCGATCTGGGACTGGGTTGGCGGGCGCTATTCAGTATGGTCTGCGGCCGGCTTGCCGATTGCCATTCGTTGCGGCTGGGAATCGTTCGTCGAACTGCTCGCAGGCGCTGCGAGCCTCGACGCGCACTTCCGCGATGCGCCTCTGGATCGCAACCTGCCGGTCCTGCTCGCACTCGTCGATCTGTGGAACGCGCAGGCCCTCGGCTACCCGCAGCGCGTCGTCGCTCCCTATGCACACGCGCTCGCGCTGCTGCCGGCTTATCTGCAGCAACTCGCGCTGGAAAGCAATGGCAAATCGGTTGCGCGCGACGGTTCGCCACTGCAATCGGGCGCGGCCCCCTCGCTCTGGGGCGGCGCCGGCACCGACTGCCAGCATGCGTTTTTCCAGTGGCTGCACCAGGGAACGCAAACCGTGCCGGTCGAATTCATCGTGCCGTTGCGGGCGGCGCATCCTCTGGGCGATCAGCAAGCCATCCTCGTGGCCAATGCACTCGCCCAGGCGCAGGCGTTGATGATCGGCCGCCCCGCGTCGGTGGTGCAGGCCGAGCTCGCCGCCAAAGGTCTGGCCCCCGCAGATGTCGAGACGCAGGGCACCCATCGCGCGTGTCCCGGTGACCGTCCATCGACCATGCTGCTGCTGCCGGAACTCAACGCGCGGCGCCTCGGGCAATTGCTCGCCCTCTACGAGCACCGCACCTTCGTCGAAGGCGTCCTGCTCGGGATCAATTCCTTCGACCAATGGGGTGTCGAATTCGGCAAGATCCTTGCGGGCCCGCTCTCCGCGGCATTGCGCGAGGGCGCCGACCTGCGCGACGCTGACGCATCGACGCGCGGGCTGACGGCGCATGCCCGCCTGCTGTTGCGGCGACGCTGACGCGCCAGTCAGCGCGGGGGCTCCGCGCTCGCCTTTGGCGCACTCAGGGCTTGCGCCAGTTGCCAAACTGCCGACGCATACAGACGGCTGCGGTTGTACCGCGTCAGCACATACCAGTTGTCGAACACCATCCAATATGAAAGCTCGGCGGGCAGTTCGAGCAAGACCAGGCCGACCGTGTCCGCCGCAATGTCGCCTGGAATCACGAAGCCAACGACACCGTCGCGCACCCATGCCGCGATGGAACGCCGCTCGGTCATGCCACCGTCGAACAGACGCATGACCGCGTCCTTCGCCTGGGGATCGAAGCGCAAGGGTTGCATCACCGGTTGACCCGGCTGCCAGCCATGTCGTGCCAGGTAATTCGCGACGCTCCCGATCGCATCGACGACATCGCCGGCCAGGTCGATATGGCCGTCGCCGTCGAAGTCCACGGCGTAGGAACGAACACTGCCCGGCATGAACTGCGGCAAGCCCATCGCTCCGGCGAAGGAGCCTTTGGGCACCAGAGCTGAGACACCCTGCTCGCGGGCAAGCAGCAGGAACTGTTTCAATTCCGCCCTGAAATATTCGGCGCGGCGCGGGTAGTCGAAGGCAAGCGTCGATAGCGCATCGATCACCCGGTACGAGCCGGTATTGCGGCCGTAGAACGTTTCGACACCGATGATGGCGACGATCACTTCGGCGGGAACGCCAAATTCGGCCTGTGCCCGCGCAAGAGCCGGCTCGTTCTCTCGCCAGAACGCGTTGCCGGCATCGACGCGAGCCTGACTCAGAAACTGCGGCGAGTACTCAAACCATTTCGGAGGCACCTGCAGCGGTCGCGACATCGCCGCAATGACCTTCGGCTGCGTTCGAACTTGCGCAAAGAGGCGACGAAGTGCCGCGGCATCGAATCCATCCGAGGCAGCCAGTTCCGCGATGAACGTCTGTACGTCCGGCCTGTCGGCCAGGCCTTGTGCGGGTGACGCACTCGACGTGGACGCGAGGACGACCAGCAACAGCACTCGCCGGAGTTGCTGAAACCCCATTCGCATTCGTAGTCGCATATGCATCAACCACACTTTGCGTCGTGACAACACTGTCGTCGCCCCGGCTCATTTTGGTAACTGAGCCGGGGCCCAATTGCTTTCTCGTCGTCGCCGCCGCAGCAACTTGGATCCCGGCCCCGGCCTGCGCCGGGGCAGGCTCCGCCGGGATGACCCGATGTCGAAAGTGCGCCGGATGGTATCATCCGGCCGCGCCGCGATCGCGCGCAGTCACCTACTGCAGTCGATGCTCTATCCTTTGTTGCGCCCCCTGCTGTTCGCGCTCGATCCGGAGACCGCGCACGACGCTGCATTCGCCAGCCTGGATGCCGCCGCGGCCTGTGGCGTGGCGCAGCTGGCGGCCCCCCGAGTGCGTGCCTCGCCGGTGACCGTCATGGGGCTCAAGTTTCCCAACCGCGTGGGCCTGGCCGCCGGCCTGGATAAGAACGCGGCGCACATCGACGGTCTGGCGACGATGGGCTTCGGCTTTATCGAATGCGGAACGGTCACGCCGCGCCCACAGCCCGGCAATCCCAAGCCGCGAATGTTTCGCCTGGTCGAAGCCGAAGCAATCATCAACCGGCTGGGTTTCAACAACGACGGCGTCGAACGATTCCTGATCAACGTTGCGCGCGCCCGCTTCGCAACTGCGCGCGGCGGCATCCTCGGCCTGAATATCGGCAAGAACTTCGACACGCCAAATGCGCACGCGATCGACGACTACATGGCGTGCCTTGCTGCGGTCTATGCGCGCGCCAGCTACGTCACCGTCAATATCTCGTCGCCGAACACAAAAGGCTTGCGCGATCTGCAGCGAGACGCCGCGCTCGAGCGGCTGCTCGGCAAGCTCAAGACCGAACAGGAAAGACTGGCTCAGGTCCATGGCAAGTACACGCCGATCGTCGTCAAGATCGCACCGGATCTGACCGTTGCCGATCTGCGTCGCATCGCGCGATCGCTGATGGCGCACCAGCTTGACGGTGTCATTGCGACCAACACGACCACCGACCGCAGCGCGGTCGCGAAATTGCCGCGCGCTGATGAAGCCGGTGGGCTGTCGGGTCGGCCACTCAAGGACAAGGCGACTGCCGTGATAAGGACGCTTGCCGCCGAGCTGGGTGGCGCGCTGCCGATCATCGGTGTCGGCGGCATCATGTCCGGCGCGGACGCCAAGGAGAAAATCGCCGCCGGCGCATCACTGGTGCAAATCTACACGGGACTGATCTACAAGGGCCCCGAACTGGTGGCCGAAATCGCGGAAGCGCTGGCGACGACCGCTTAGTTTGGTCGTCGCCCCGGCGCAGGCCGGGGCCTAATTTCACCCGTCAAAGCAATTGGATCCCGGCCTCCGCCGGGATGACGGCTAGTTCAGCCCGGCTGCGCGACGGCGTCGCTGCCGAATTTCTTCTCGATCGTCGCCATCATGCTCGTGAAGGCGCGATCGATGAGCGGCTCGGCCTCGACCATACGGGCGCGATCGTTGCGGAAACGCTCGGCAAGCTCATCAGCCGTGAGCGACACCGCCTTTTGACCCTGGCGGTTGGTGAACAGATAGGTTCCGCGCAACGGGCTGACCCACGCGAGCTTGGCAAAGGCGAGCTGGCCATCCTCGCCTTCGAACTCGACCCACATGCCGCGCTCCAGGCTCCCTGCAATTTCGGCAAAGCGGTCCTGCACGCTCTCCGGCTCGGGCTCAGGTTCCGGCGGCGGCGCCGCCGGCGCCATGGCCTCGGCGAGCGCAAGGGCCTTGTTGGCGGCGTCCATATCGCCTTTCGCGGACGCCTCGACCGCGGCTGCCGCGGCAGCTTCGGACACGGCGGTCGTCGGCATCGGGGTCGACGCCAGGCTTGCCTTCACCGCCGCGGCGTGAGCCGCGACGAGGTTGGACATGAACTGCTCGCGCTCGCCTTGCTCCCACGCAACGTTGTGCAGGCCGCCATGCAACCGCCGCAGCAGATTCCGCAGCATGGCCACCAGCTTCTTGCGATCGTCGGTCGCGCGCTTGGGCTGAACGCTCCATACCAGGTCGTCCAGGGTGGACAGCGCCGAGCTCCACGACTCGCTTTCCTCGCCGTCACGCAGGTATAACTGTTCCAACGTGCCCTGCCATTTGTCGCGCAGAAACGTCGCCAGGAAATTGGGCGCCGCGTGCTCCTTGAGCCGCCGTTCGATTTCCGATCGGGCGACCATCTGCGCGATTTCCAGGTGATCGCGCTGATTGATCTGCTCGGCCGTCGACTGGATGTTGACCTCGGCGGTCTTTTCCTCGGTCGCGAGAAACGCTTCGAGATCTTCGCGCAGCGTGTCGAACAGGCTAATGTCGTCGGTGAAATCGTCGAGTATGCGGTGGACGATGGTTTCGATCTTGCGATAGAGCGGATCGTCGTGCCCCATCGTCGGCGACCAGCCGATGCCTGCATGCGCCAGGGCGTTGACCAGCAAGCGCGATGGATGCGATTTCTTCGAAAAGAACGCGCCGTCGAGCATCGCCGCCTTGAGCATCGGGATCTGCAGGCGACCGACCAGCGCCTTGATGCTGTCCGGCAGATCCTTGGTCTCGAAGATGAAATCGAACAGCATGGCGACCAGCTCGATGGTCATCGCCTCGAGCTGGTTGGCCTTGGAGCCGATCGGCGATTCCTGAATGTCGCGCAGGACGTTGTGCATGTCCTGCTGCAGCCCGGAAAATTGCACTGGCGCGCCGGCAAATTCGAAACCGCTTTCTCCGTGCTGCAGGCGGCCAAGGGCATCGCCCAGCTCGGGCGTCACCAGAATGCGCGGCCCGCCGAACGGGCCGATGGCGGGCGCCAACTGCGCGCCACTGGAGCCCGAAACCATGCCGCCCGATGGCATGGAGTACGCAGCACCACTCTGAGGCGGGACGTTCAACGCATAACCCGCCGCGGCCGATGCCGATCCCAATCCCGAAAATTGCATCCCGCCGCCGGCTTGGCCCCCGCCGGGAGCGGTCCCCGCGGAGGGCCGCAACATGCCTGCGCTCGCCAGCCGTTGCAGCACTACCATCAGATCGATGTCGCCACCACTTGGAGGCTGCGAGGCCGCCGTGTGTCCTTTGCCATCGCCCGCGACGCGCTCATTGCCTCCACCGCGTTGGACAATCGCTGAGCGATGAGCCGGAACGACCTGGAGACTTTCGAGATGCCGGTTCAGATCCGCGTAGATTTCGTTGATGTCGCCCAGCGAAGTCTGGTTCAGCTCCTTGAGGATGGCCAGCTTGAGGCGCTGCTCGCCAGGAATACCGTGCAGTGCGTCGGTGAACGCCTCGACGATCGTCGTCGGCGCCAGCGGATTCGCAGCCGTTTCCAGATCGGGCCGGCCGAGCAGATAGCCGACCGCGCGGTTGAAATCGCGCAGCTCGCTTTCGCACAGGTTCTCGACGACGCGAATGATGTTGCCCGACAAAACCGACTCATCCATCGCCGACGTATCGACAAGTGTCAGCTTCTTGGCATCGACGCTTGCGAAATTCGCCTTGACCGCGATCTTGCCGTCCATGCGGTCGTCGACGAGCTGGCGCAGATGACGCTCGAAATCCGCAATCAGCTTGGCGCCCTCGTTGGTGAGAACGCTGCGTGCGTCGAGGCAAAGCGTCTGCTCTTCGCGGACATCGGAGCGCTCGGCGCGCGCCATGAGCAGATCGCCGACGCGATCGAGCATCGACGTGAACGACAGCAGCAGACGATGGATGGCGAGATCGCGGCAATCGCCGAGAATTCTGGCCATATCCTTGGGCAACGGACGGCGGACTGCCCGCTCACCCGAGGTCGTCGTCACGTTCACGCGTTTGGTCCTTTGCGGGCCATGCCATCCGAACCCAGTCGCCAGAGAGCGATCCGGGTCAGGCCTCGTTAACCCATAAGAGCGATAAGTGACTGTATCACGCGTGGTTTCCCGGTGCCAACGCGAATAATCATCCCTTATCCGCGCGAAAGCTCCGCCCAGGCCCGTTCCACGCGTTTATATGAAACGGGCTGGGCAGTGCGCAGCTCCTGGGCGAACAGCGACACCTTGAGCTCTTCGAGCAGCCATCGGTACGCGTCGAGTGCTGGCTCAACGCGCTGCGCTGCGCGATTGGCGTCGGCGCGGGACCGATAGCGTTCCCATAGTGCGGCAACCGCCTGTGCGTGCTTGGTGTCCTGCGCAGGGTTCTCCGCGGCCTTCACCAGCCGCCGCTGAAGCGCCTGGAGATAGCGTGGCAGATGGTTGAGTTGCGCCCAGGGCGTCGCCGAGAAAAATCCGGCATAGACCAGGGCGTCGCGTTGCGCAGCAAGTTCAGCGCCAAAGCGCGAGCGCGCCGGCGGCAGCGCCGCTATCTTCTGGGTCAGCGCGTGGTACTCGATGGCAATGGCGCCGAGCAGTCGTATTGCTCCTTCGGCCACGGCAGGAAGGCGCGCGCGTGCCCTTTTCACCTGCTCCGCGAAGGCGCTTTCCGAACGCGGCAAAGGATCGTCGCCGAGAAATGCCCGCACACAGGTCGCCCGGATCACGTCAGCGAAGAGCGCATCCGCAGGCATGACCGGGCGCAATTGCAACGCCGTGGCAACAAACCCCGATGGCTCCTTGTCCCAGCGGCGAACGGCATCCTTGAGTTCCATGCGAATCAGCCGGACGATGGCAGCACGCGTTGCGGATTCGGCGGAGTGCTGCGTATCGAAGAGCTTGAGCGCCACAGAGTCGCCCTCGTCGACGAGCGCCGGGTAGCCGGTCACGCTGCGGCCGTCGCGCACGAAAGCCAGCGATGGCGGCAGGTCGCCAAAGTCCCACCGCGTAATGCCGGTTCTTTCGAGGGCAGGCCCCACCGCCGCGAAGGAAAGCTGTGCCGCCTCGCCCAACTGGGTTCGCAGGCGTGCGAGGTCGCGGCCTTGCCCCAGTTCGGCGCCGCTGGCGTCGACGACGCGCACGTTCACCAGCAAATGCTCAGGCACAGGCGTTGCTCGCCAGACGTCTGCGGGAATCGTGTCCGCCAGTCGGTTGGCGCAGAATGAACGCAAGGCCTCCTCCATGTGACGGTTTTGCGCTTCGGCGTCGGGCCCCGCGGCCTCGAGGAAGGCGGTCACCACTTCGGGCACAGGCGTCAGACGGTTGCGCCACGCCTTCGGCAGCGCCTTCAGATACCAGGTGAGCTTTTCGCGGACCATCCCGGGCACCAACCACGACAATCGCGCGCCATCGATCTGGTTCAACAGCGAGAGCGGCACGGTCAACGTCAACCCATCGAGGGGATGCCCGGGCGAGAAGCGATACTTCAGCAGCAGCCGTGCGCCCGCCATCTCGACGAACTCGGGATACTGCGCCGCAGTGATGCCCGCAGCCGCATGGCGCATCAGCGCCTCGCGAGTCACGTAGAGCAGCTTCGGTTCGCGCGCTTCAGCCGCAACTCGCCAGCGCTCGAATCCCGCAGCGGAGTGAATGCCGGCGGGAATACGCTCGCCATAGAACGCCACGATCGCCTCGTCGTCGACGAGCACATCCTGGCGCCGCGCCTTGTGCTCGAGCTCGGCGACCTCGGCAATGAGATTGCGATTGTGCGCAAGAAATGACGCGTTGCTCTCGAGCTCGTCCGCGGCGAGCGCATCGCGCAGGAACACCTCGCGCGCCGCGACCGGATCGACCCGGCCGTATGCCACGCGCCGCCGCGCTACCAGTGTGAGTCCATACAGCGCGACTCGCTCAGCGCCGATCACCTCGCCGCGCGTCTTGTCCCAGTGCGGATCGAAATAGCTGCGCTCGACCAGGTTCCCCGCGGCGCCCTCGATCCATTCGGGCTCGACCTTGGCAACGCTGCGTGCGTAGAGCCTCGTCGTTTCGGTCAGCTCGGCGGCGAGTACCCATTTCGCGCTTTTTTTCGCGAGGCCCGAGCCTGGGTGAAGGTAAAAACGAATCCCGCGCGTACCGAGATAGGGTTCACCTTCGTCGGACTTGCAACCGATATTCGACAACAGTCCGGCGAGCAGCGCCTTGTGAATCGCGACGTAACGCGCGTCGTCGACCTTGTCCGGCAGCGCTTCGGTCCAGCGCCAGCCCAGTTCGCGCACCTGCTCTGACAGCTGCTGGTGCAGATCGCGCCACTCACGCAGCCGCAGATACGAAACAAAATGCGCACGGCAGCGATCGACGAGCGCCCGATGCGACAGCCTGGCCGACAATGCGTCGGCAAAGAACTGCCAGAGCGCGAGCAGGCTCAGGAAATCGGACCGCTCGTCGCGGAAACGAAGGTGGGCCTGGTCGGCCGCCTGCTGCTTGTCCAGCGGACGATCACGCGGATCGGGCACCGCCAGCGCGCTGGCGATCACCAGCATTTCCGCGAGGCAGCCGGCATCCTTCGCGGCAAGAATCATGCGGCCGATGCGGGGGTCGACCGGCAGCCGTGCCAGCTCTCGCCCGAGCGGCGTCAACCTGCGTTGGCCGTCGACCGCACCGAGTTCCTGGAGCAGCTGATAGCCGTCGGCGATGGCACGCGGACTCGGCGGCTCGACGAACGGGAACGCGTCCACCGCACCCAGATCAAGCGCCGCCATGCGCAGGATCACCGCTGCCAGCGAGCTGCGCAGTATTTCGGGTTCGGTGTATTCCGGCCGCGCCGCGAAATCGTCCTCCGCCGTACAAGCGCACGCAAACGCCTGCAGCGACGCGCCCGCAGCGACCGGCGCGCTGGTTCGCCGCGGACTGCGCGATTTTCTCGATCTGCAGCTGCGTGACCTTGTTGCGCAGCGAGTAGCGCTTGATCCGCGCCAGACCCGGCATCGACGACGCTGCGGATGCCGGGAACGGTGAGCGAAGTCTCTGCCACGTTGGTCGCCAGTACGATGCGGCGCCCATCGCTGGGCGCGAACACGCGCTGCTGCTGCTCGACCGACAGTCGCGCGTAGAGCGGCAGCACCTCCAGCAGCACTGGCGTACGGCCGGCGCGCCAGTCCCCGCAGCAGCAACTCGGACGTCTCGCGAATCTCGCGCTCGCCAGGCAGGAACACGAGGATATCGCCCGGTCCGGCCCGCCACAGGTCTTCGACGGCGGCAACGATGGCTTCCTCGAGTTCTTCCTCGTCGTCGTCCTCGTCCTTGACCAGCGGTCGATAACGCACGTCGACCGGATACGCGCGGCCGGAGACTTCGATCACCGGGGCGGGCCGGTCGCCCTCGCCGAAATGCCTGGCGAAGCGCGCGGCGTCGAGCGTGGCGGACGTCACGATGACCTTCAGATCCGGTCGCTCGCGGGTGAGCCGCTTGAGATAGCCGAGCAGGAAGTCGATGTTGAGGCTGCGTTCGTGCGCCTCGTCGACGATGATCGTGTCGTACGCCGCGAGTTGTCGGTCGCTCTGCGTTTCGGCGAGGAGGATGCCGTCGGTCATCAGCTTGATGAAGGCGTCCGGGCGCGTGTGATCGGTGAAGCGCACCTTGTAACCCACGGCCTCGCCAACAGGAGTGCCCAGCTCTTGCGCGATGCGCGTCGCGACGCTGCGCGCGGCGATGCGTCGCGGTTGCGTGTGGCCGATCAGGCCGCGGACGCCGCGTCCGACCTCCAGGCAGATCTTCGGCAGTTGCGTCGTCTTGCCGGAGCCGGTCTCACCACAGACGATAACCACCGGATGTGCAGCGATCGCCGCCGCTATTTCATCGCGGCGCGCCGCGACCGGCAGTTCCGGGGGATACGCGATGCGCGGAATGCGTGTCGCCCGCATCCCTGCCCGCTCCCGCGATGCCGCCACCGCCCGCGTCAGTCGCTCGATCTCCATGGCCGGAGCCTTGCTCCGGGCGGCGCGTTCGATGCGCGCGGAGAGCGGCCGCCAGTCGGCCGCCATGCCCAGGGCAAGGTCGGCGAGCAATCGGTCGGTGATGGAAGGTGTGGCCACAGCTCGGCTTTCCAAGGAGCGGCATTCTAGCGGGTACGGCACCCGGACTGCTTTCGTCCACGGCGGCACGGGTTATGATTACACCTTGGAACTCCCTGGGAAGAAAACCATGATGCTGCGTCCAAACAAGTCCATCCTTGCCGCGCTCGCGCTTACTCTCCTCGCCCTGCTGGCCGGATCCGTCGACGCCAAGACCCTGCGCTGGGCGGGCCGCGGCGACATGCAGACCACCGATCCGCATTCGCAGAACGAGAACCTTACCAACAACATCAATTCGCTCGTCTACGACACGCTGATCCAGCGCGACAAGGATCTGAAGCTCGAGCCCGCGCTCGCCGAGTCGTGGCAACAGGTCAACCCGACCACCTGGCGCATCAAGCTGCGGCCCGGCGTCAAGTTCCATGACGGTACGCCGTTCACCGCCGACGACGTCGTGTTCAGCTTCGAACGCGCGCGCGCCGACAGTTCGCAGTTGCGCGCCTACGCCAACGCTTCGGGCACTCCGAAAAAAATCGATGACCTCACCGTCGAGTTCAGCACCACGGGCCCGAACCCGATCGAGCTTGAACACCTCGTAACGATCTACATCATGAGCAAGGCGTGGTGCGAAAAGAATCGCGCCACCAAGCCGCAGAACTTCACGCAAAAGGAGGACATGATCACTGCGCACCAGGCCAACGGCACCGGCGCCTACGTCCTGAAATCGCGCGAACCCGACATCAAGACCGTGCTGACCAAGAATCCGAACTGGTGGGGCATCAAGGCGGGCTTGTTTACCGGCAACGCCGACGAAGTGATCTATCTGCCCATCGTGTCCGACGCGACGCGCGTCGCGGCGCTGCTGTCCGGCGAAGTCGACCTGGTCAACGATCCGCCCCCGCAGGACGTGCCCCGCCTGAAGCAGGATTCCAACCTCAAGGTGCTGGAAGGCACCGAGAACCGCATCGTGTTCATCGGCATGGACCAGAATCGCGACGAGCTCCTGTACTCGAGCGTGAAGGGCAAGAATCCGTTCAAGGACAAGCGCGTGCGCCAGGCGTTGTACCTGGCGATCGACATCGAGGCGATCAAATCGACCACCATGCGCGGCCTGTCAACGCCTTCCGGCGCAATGCTTTCCTCGCCCGTCCAGTCGACGCCCGAACTCGAGCAGCGGCTACCGTTCGACAAGGTGAAGGCCAAGCAACTGATGACCGACGCGGGATACGGCAGCGGCTTCGACGTGACGCTCGACTGTCCGAACAACCGCTACGTCAATGACGAAAAGATCTGCCAGGCGCTCGCCGCCATGTGGGCGCAGATCGGGATCAACGTCCGCGTCAACGCGATGCCGCGCGCCAACTACTTTCCGAAGCTCGAGAAGACCGACACCAGCATGTATATGCTCGGCTGGGGCGGCGGGTCGACCGACAGCGTTTTCATCCTGCAGCCGGTGCTGTCGACGTACAGCGGCAAGGGCGATGGCGATTACAACTATGGCCGCTATTCCAACGCCAAGCTCGACGAACTGACGGCCAAGATCAAGGTCAACATGAACCCGGACCAGCGGCTGAAGGAAATCCGGGAGGCCAGCGCCGCGCACAACGCGGAGATCAACCATATTCCGCTGCACCGCCAGGTCATTCCCTGGGCCACGCGCAGCAACGTCACGGCATTTCACCGCGCCGACAATCAGGTGATTCCTTACCGCGTCACGATCCAGTAACGATTCGTCACGAGTGGCTCGGTGACAGCGGCCGAATCGGCTCCGGCACGGGCGCGCTGACAAGATAGCGCGTCGCGAGCCAGGCGAGGAACAACGTCGTCGCGAGCGACAACGCCGCGAACACATTGCCCGCCGCGGTCCGCTGGAGCAGGGCCTCGGCAACGATGGAGACGCCAACCTGCGCCGCGACAAATGCCGGCACGACGCGCAGGTCGAAGCGCAGGACCGTCGCGAACAGCAGCGTGTTCAGGGCGCCGACCACAATACCCGCAGCGATGATGCCCACCCAGTCGTCGGCTGACAGCGCCGCCTGCGCACCCGCGGCGAATGCCAGCACGACGAAGGTCAGCAGGCGTCGCCGTTGCCATCCGCCGGTGAACCTGTCCAGCCAGTACAGCACCATGGCGGTCACGGCCATTCCGCCGAGGACCGGCGCGAAGGGGCCGGCGAGCGAGGCGAGCCACGGCAGCCACGCGTTCTCGTCGCCCGCGCGCGGCCAGTGCGGGGTATCCCGTGTTCCCATCGCACCGACCACCGCGTTGACGCCAGCGACAAACAAGCCTGCTGCCGCGCCGCGCAGGACCAACGACTTCACGGTGACTCCCGTTGGAGCATGCACCCGTGCCGCCCACGCCGCGACACCGGCGATCAGGCCGACGAGCAAGGTGAACGTGAGCAGCGACAGCGCCGTTCCGCCCGCCCAGAGCAGCACCTGCCAACGGTACGGCTCTGCCGTCGAGAGCGACATCGCTGTGGCGGGCCATTGATTCACCCCTCCGACCACCAGTGCGCATCCGACGCCGAGACCTGCGAGTCCGAACGCCCGGCGGTCGAAGCGACCGCGGCTCCATGCGACGATCGCCGCGATCAGCGCCGCGACAGCAATGATGACGACCAGGATCCCGATGCCCATCTTCGCGATACGCAATCGCCCAGCGCGCTCGCGTTCGGCGCGTTGCCAATCCTCCGGGACAAAAACATATCGACCGGCCATGGCAATTTCATTGCCCGCGATGCCGACGATGGCGCGCGCCTCGCCCCCCTTGCCGACATCGACGCGGCGGTCGGCAAACGTGAACTGCCAGTCGATCCGCGCCGGACGCTCTTGCTGTTCGGCGGAAACTTCGCGCAACGCTGCGGGATCGAGGCCAAACCGGTCGCGGATTTCTCTCTGGGCGAGTTTGCGTGCCTCTTCCTGCGTCAATTTGGCGCCGGGGCGCCCCTCGGGCAGTGCGTGTCTGATCTGGCGCACCTTGCCTGCGCCATCGACGGTCACGCGCCATTCCTCGGCGCGGTCGGCGACATCCCCGACATCGAAGCGCGCATAGCGCACATCCCATAGCGGCGGCGCCAGCCAGGTGCCCATCAGCTGCGCGTAGAGATCGCGTCCGGCCTCACGCCAGACGAACTTTTGCCACAGCCAGCCATTGGAATCCTGCGGCGCATATCGCGTTGCCGACATGCGTTTCCACTCCGGATCCAACGCTGCGCCGCGCTCTTTGAGGGCGCCATCGGCGATGGTTTCCGCCTGACCACGGTCGATGGCGAGCGGCGGCGCATCGCTGCGAAAATCACCGGCGAACGCGAAGCACAGCACGCCAAGGATGCCCAATACCGGCAGCGAGCGCTGCATGCGCGCGGCCCAGACGCCCGCAGCGGCGCTGGCGCTTCTCGCACCGGCCGTCTCCATGGCCAGGTCGCGCTGCCACGCACCGTTACGCAAATCCGCCGGCAAGGTGAGCCACGCGCCCGCGCGCGCGCGCCGCAAAAGAACGATTGCGAGCGGTACCATCCCGGCGGTAATCACGAGCGCCTGATTGGCTGTCGCATTGGGGCCTTCGACGAGAAACACGGGCAGCGACATCAGCACGAGATCGAAAAGTGCATGCAAGATGACCGTCGGCAGCAGCCCGAAGCGCAGGAAAATGAGGCCCCAGATCAGCGACGGCCCAATCAGCTCGACCAGTCGCGAATACGCCGGAAAGCCCGGGTAGTTGGCGTGCGCGGCACCGAAGATCACGGCTTGCAGCACAAGCGCGAAGCCGATCGCCAGTCCGCGATGCCCGAATCGCGCACCGACCAGTGCCGCCAATGACAACGGCACCGCGCGGAACAGGCATTCCTCCATGAACCCCGCCTGCAGGGCCATGCCGATCGGCGCGAGTCCCGGCAGCGCGCTGCCGAGAATATTCGGATCCGAAAGCGACTCCGAGGGCTGCCACCAACCGAAATAGCGATTGGTGATGAAATAAAACGCGACGATCAGCGCTAATTCAATCGGGACGAACAGATACCCGCCGACCGTGCGCCCGAGCACGGACGATGTTGGCGCCGCCTCGCGCGACCACAGTCGCCACAGTTGCGGATGATTGGGGAATGCCTGCCGGGACAGGCTCTCCGCGGCCATGAACACCAGCGCCAATGCGAGCGCTCCGCCCAGCAACAAAAGCATCGCCACGCCGATCTGCTGGCCCCAGAACACCCATTCCGATTGGGCGGTATCGAAGTTGAACCATGCCTGCGGTGCGTTGGCGATGACCGCCAGCGCGTTCAGACCCGCGATCGCCGCGCCGGCGATGAGCGCCTGGCGCCAGATCAGCGCGCGCTTGCGCAGGAGCCACAGCGCGCCAAGCACACAACCGCCGATGCCGTACAGCAGCCCGGCACTCAGGCTCGCCACCCGCGCGATGGCATTGTTGGCAGCACGCATTTCCGCGAAGCGGCGCTCGAAGGCCTCGGGCACATGGACAAAATGCATCAGACCGGTGAACTCGTCACCGGTCACGCCCAGGCTCATGCGAAACCTGCCTTCTCCGAGCGTTTCCGCGAAGCGCTCATAGACGAAGACATGGTCCACGCGGCCATTGGGCCGTTTTTGCTGCGACTGTTCGAGCCGCCGGTACGGCGCGAAATCGATGTGCCAGTCCTCCTTGGCGCGCGCCTCCGCAATCGCACGGGCAGCGTCGGCATCGAGCGCCGCACCGGGCTGGGTCTCGGGAACCTGGCGGGAAAACCCGTAGGGCGTGCCGTCCGGGCGGAAGCGCACGCGTGCTTCCGCGGTTTCGCGCGGCTTGAACAGACGGACGTCCCACCAGTACGGCGAATACAGATTGCCCGACAACAGCGCGCTGAACGCAGCGTTGCCGCCGGCTTCGAGTTCGACGAAGTTCTGGGTATCGCCGTCGCGCCCGAACATCACCGCGGCGCGTGCATCGGGCGGAGCGAGCTTGAGCTTCTCGGCCAGTGCGGCACCTTGCGTGAGCGCCGCCGCCCGCGACATCTTGACGTCGAGATTGATCAGCGGCAGCGCCTCGGGAAAGTAACGCCACGCCAATGCGCCGCAAAGCGCGGACAGCGCGACGAACGCCATCCAGAATGCGGGCTTGTGAGTCATTTCGTGCACGAATACCTCGATCGTCGCCCCGGCGCAGGCCGGGGCCCAATTTTACCCGTCAAAGCAATTGGATCCCGGCCTCCGCCGGGAAGACGACGAATATTCGCGAGTCAAACGCCGTTGGTGCAACGTGTGCCGTTACACGGCCTTGACCAGATCCTCGACGATTTTCTTCGCGTCGCCGAACACCATCATCGTCTTGTCCATGTAGAACAGTGGATTGTCGAGACCGGCGTAACCCGATGCCATCGACCGCTTGTTGACGATGACCGTCTTGGCCTTGTAGGCCTCGATGATCGGCATGCCGTAGATCGCACTGCCCTTCTCCTCCGCCAGCGGATTCACGACGTCGTTCGCCCCGAGAATCAGTGCGACGTCGGCCTGCGCGAACTCGCTGTTGATGTCTTCCATCTCGAACACCTGATCGTACGGCACCTCGGCCTCGGCCAGCAGGACGTTCATGTGGCCGGGCATGCGTCCCGCGACCGGGTGAATGGCGTATTTCACGGTCACACCTTTTTCGGTCAGCTTGGCCGCGAGTTCCTTGACCGCATGCTGCGCCCGGGCCACGGCCAGGCCGTAGCCGGGAACGATGATCACGGTATCGGAATTGGCGAGCATGAACGCCGCGTCATCGGCACTGCCGCTCTTGACCGGTTTCTGCTGGCCGTCGCCCGCAGCCGTGGCGACCTCGCCACCAAACCCGCCGAGAATCACGCTGAAGAACGAGCGGTTCATCGCTTTGCACATGATGTACGACAGGATCGCGCCGGAAGAACCCACCAGCGACCCCGCGATGATCAGCATCGGGTTGTCCAGCGAGAAACCGATGCCAGCTGCCGCCCACCCCGAATAGCTGTTGAGCATCGAGATCACCACCGGCATGTCGGCGCCGCCGATCGGAATGATCAGCAGGAAGCCCAGCAGGAACGCCAGCGCCATCATCACGATGAACGGCATCCAGTGCGCTGGCGCGGGCATCACGCAGAACCAGATGCCGAAGCCGATCATCGCGATGCCGAGCGCGAGATTGACGAAATGCTGGCCCTTGAACGTGACGGAGGCGCTGCGAATGCGCCCGGACAACTTGCCGAACGCAATCACCGAGCCCGAGAACGTGATCGCCCCGATGAACGTGCCGATAAACAGCTCGAGCTTGTGCCCGAAGGTGATCGGCACGTCGAGCCCCATCGCCGCGGGGTTGTTGACAGCAGCGATGGCAATGAACACGGCCGCCAGGCCCACCAGCGAATGCATCGCTGCGACCAATTCCGGCATCTGGGTCATCTGCACGCGCCGCGCAACCACCGCTCCGACCGCGGCTCCGACCGCCATGGCCACCAGGATGGGCAGGATGTTCTTGCTGTGCGAATAGACGAGTGCCAGCGTGACCAGCAGCGCGATCGTCATGCCGATCATGCCGTACAGGTTGCCACGACGGGCGGTATGCGGACCCGACAGCCCCCGCAGCGCGAGGATGAAGCTCACCGCCGCGACCAGGTACCACAGTGCGAGTTGATTGGCGCTCATTTATTGCTCATTTGGCTATGTCCCCGGGGTGTCCCATACAGCGCGCGTCAGTGCGCTTCCTTGGCGCCGGGCTTCGGCTCTTTTTTCTTGAACATCTCGAGCATGCGCCGGGTGACAAGGAAGCCGCCGAAGGTGTTGATCGACACCAGCATGACACCAACGACACCGAGCCAACCACCCCAGTCGAGTTCCGCCGCGCCGGCGGCCAGCATCGCGCCGACCATGATGATGCTGGAGATCGCGTTGGTCAGACTCATCAATGGCGTGTGCAGCGCCGGTGTCACATTCCATACGACCTGAAACCCGACGAAGATCGCCAGCACAAAGACGATCAGATTGACGACGATTGGATCAACGCCTGCGGTCATGGCCTGCTCCCTGAATCAGTTCTGCTTATTTCTTCGCGACGACGACTTGTCCGTTTTCGCACACCAGCGTCGCCTGGATGATTTCGTCGTCCTTCGGCACGGCGAAATCGCCGGTCTTGGCATTGAGCGACAGCGCCAGAAAGTTGAGCACGTTGCGCGCATAGAGGGCACTCGCGTCCGTCGCTACGCGGGCGGGAAGATTGGCGAAGCCGACGATCTTGACCCCGTTCTTGAGCACGATCTTGTCGAGTTCGGAGCCCTCGACGTTGCCGCCTTGCTCGACTGCAAGATCGACGATGACCGCACCGGGCTTCATACCCGCCACCGTGTCAGCCTTGATCAGCTTCGGTGCCGGGCGTCCGGGAATCAGCGCCGTGGTGATCAGGATGTCGACCACCTTGCAGCGCTCGGCGATGATCTCCGATTGCCGCGCCATCCATTCCGGCGGCATCGGCCGCGCGTAGCCGCCTACGCCCTCGGCGATCTTGCGCTCCTCGTCGTTGGCGTACGGAACATCGACCCACTTGGCGCCTAGCGATTCGACCTGATCCTTCACCGACGGGCGCACGTCCGATGCTTCGATCACCGCGCCCAGCCGCTTGGCCGTGGCGATCGCCTGCAGTCCAGCCACGCCGACGCCGAGGATCAGCACTCGCGCCGCCTTCACCGTACCCGCCGCGGTCATCAGCATCGGCATGAATTTCCCGTACGTATTCGCCGCGATCATCACCGCCTTGTAGCCCGCGATGTTCGCCTGCGACGACAGCACGTCCATCGATTGCGCACGCGAGATGCGTGGCAGTCTCTCGAGTGCGTAGCCGGTGACACCGGCATTGGCAAAGGACTGAATGGCGGCAGCATCGAAAGGATCGAGCAAGCCAATGAGCAATGCGCCGCGCTTGAGCTTGGGCAACTCTTCGGCGGTCGGGCCACGGACCTTGAGCACGATATCCGCGCCCAGCGCCTGGTCCGCGTTGACCATGTGCGCACCCGCAGCCTGGAAATCGGCGTCCGGAATGCTCGACAACGCGCCGGCGCCCACTTCGACCACCAGCGTGTGCTTGCCGCTTGCCGCCAGCTTCTTCACCGTCTCCGGCGTGGCAGCGACGCGCGTTTCCCCGAAGCGGGTCTCTCGCGGAATGCCGATGATCATGGTCTAGCTCCCCTTGCCCGATCTTATTCTTGCGGCCACTATCTTGCCACAAAAGGCGCGCGGCGGAATTCGCAACTGCAACAAGCGCGTCGCGCGCGGAACTTGCTCCATCAACCTCAGTTAGCCTATTGCAGCAGCGATCGCTTTGCCGAGGTCGGCAGTGGTGGCCTTGCCGCCGATGTCGGGCGTGCGCGGGGCGGCCTTGTCGGCGAGCACCGATTCGATCGCGCGCAGAACCGCAGCACCGGCTTCGGCATGTCCGAGATGTTCGAGCATCATCGCGCCCGACCAGATCTGACCGATCGGGTTGGCGATGCCCCTGCCGGCAATGTCGGGGGCCGATCCATGCACCGGCTCGAACGTCGATGGAAACATCCGCTCGGGATTGATATTCGCAGATGGGGCGATACCGATGGTCCCGCACACCGCGGGCCCCAGGTCGGAGAGAATGTCGCCGAACAGGTTCGATCCGACGACGACGTCGAAGCGTTCGGGCCGCTGCACGAAATGCGCGGTGAGAATGTCGATGTGATACTGGTCGGTACGAATGGCCGGATAGCGCGCGGACATTTCGCGGAAACGCTCGTCCCAGTACGGCATGGTGATCGAGATGCCGTTCGACTTGGTGGCGGAGGTCACGTGCTTCGCCTTGCGCGTCTGCGCGAGTTCAAACGCGAATTTCATGATGCGATCGACGCCCTTGCGCGTGAATATGGTTTGCTGAAACACGGTTTCGCGCTCGGTTCCCTCGAACACACGACCCCCGACTGATGAATATTCGCCCTCGGTGTTCTCGCGCACGACGACGAAATCGATGTCGCCGGGCTTGCGGTTGGCCAGCGGCGAAGGGATACCTGGCATCAGGCGGCACGGCCGCAGGTTGACGTACTGGTCGAAGCCGCGCCGCCACTGGATCAGCGAGCCCCACAGCGAAATGTGATCGGGAACCGTCGCCGGCCAGCCTACCGCGCCGAAATAGATGGCATCGTGCTTGTGGATCTGCTCGAACCAGTCCTCGGGCATCATCCGCCCGTGCTTCGCGTAGTAGTCGCAGCTCCACGGCAATTCGTCCCACTGGAATGCGACCCCGAATTTCTTCCCCGCGGCCTCGAGCGCGCGAATGCCTTCCGGCATGACCTCCTTGCCAATGCCGTCACCGGCGATCACTGCGATCCTGTGCGCTGCCATGTCGCGACCTCCGCCAAAAACGCAAGTGTACGTAACCTCATCCGAAAGGCATATGGTCGGCTCGTCTGCCCGTTGCTATCGTTTGACCTGCGCAACCTTCACACTGCGGCCAGGGAGGCAAACCATGAACCCCCGACAATATTGGATCGGCGTTGTGTCGAAGGACCACGTCGACATCGGCGTGACCGGCGGCTTCACGCAACTCAATCACGGCAAGGCCGGCCCGCTGGAGCGCATGCGCCCCGGCGACGGGTTCGCATTCTACTCGCCACGCACCGCCTATCCAGACGGACCGCCACTGCAGGCCTTCACGGCGATCGGCCGCATCCGCGATGGCGAAATATTTCAGGCCGACCGGGACGGCGGCGCCCGACCGTTCCGTCGCGCCATCGAGTATCTGCCCGCGCGCGAGGCGCCGATCAAGCCGCTGATCGACGAGCTGACGTTCATCCGCAGCAAACAGCACTGGGGCGCGGCATTCCGCTTTGGTTTCCTGCGCGTGCCCGAAGAGGATTTCGCGCGCATCGCGGCGGCCATGGGCCGCGATTTCGCAGTCGACTTTGTGCCGGACGGCAATGGTTCGACATGACGGACGGCTGGACGACCCGCACGCATTGCGCTAACCTTTCCGTCCATTGTGCATTGTTCGATGCCGGTTTTCGCTCATGGGCGGGACCGGCGTTTTTGTTTGGTGTGCACAGCACCAATGCACTCGTCTGTCATCTTCACCATGGCCGCCACACTCACTTCCACCAATCCGGAGCGCCACCGCCGCGCGGTGCTGTTCATGATCGTCGCTGCCGTCTGCTGGTCGACCGGCGGCATTCTCGTGCGTCAGCTTTCGATCACCAACGCCTGGGAGATCGTTTTCTGGCGGTCGCTGTTCATGGCGCTGTTCGTCGCCGGTGTCCTGCTGGTAATGCATGGCCGAGGCATGCCCCGCGCAATCCGTGCGGCTGGGCTCCCCGGGGTTGTTGCCGGCCTGCTGCTTGCTGGCACGTTCTTTTTCTTCATCGGTTCGCTGATGCGCACCACCGTCGCCAATACGTTCGTGCTGATGAGCGTGTCGCCATTCCTCGCCGCGCTGGCCGGCTGGTTCGTGCTGCGCGAACGCGTTCCCGCGCGCACGTGGATTGCCATGGCGATCGCGTTTTGCGGCATCCTTGTGATGTTCGGCAGTGCGGTGGATGCAGGCCAGCTCGTCGGCAACCTGCTGGCCCTCGGCGTTTCGGTCTGCTTTGCCGGGCAACTCACCGTCCTGCGCAAGTTCCACGCGACGGTCGACATGCTGCCGATGGTGATGATCGCCGGCCTCTGGTCGCTCGTTCCCGCGTTCGTCCTCGCCGGACCGTTCGCGGCCACATCGCGGGACCTGCTGATATTGCTATTCATGGGCTGCGTGCAGCTCGGCACCGGCTGTTTGCTCGCCACGGCGGCTTCACGTGACCTGTCGGCAACCGAACTGGGGCTGCTGGCGCTGCTCGAGCCGATCGTCGGCCCGATCTGGGTTTGGGTGCTGATGGGCGAACAACCGTCAGCGATGACTTTGACCGGTGCCGCGATCGTACTCTCAGCAGTCATCGCGAACGCCATGCTCGGCGCGTATACCCGACGCGGAGTACTGGTGCCGCCGGGATGACCGGTTTCGGACGGGCAAGGGAGGCTTCACCACAGTTGGCACCTGATACCCCGTTTGCGCTATGATCGCCGCCGTGCCTTCTTCAACGGCCCGCCCTTGAAACAAACCTTCCTCGACTTCGAGCAACCGATCGCCGATCTGCAGACCAAGATCGACGAGTTGCGCTATGTGCACGAGGATTCCGCGGTCGACATTTCCGACGAAATCAACCGCCTGGGCAAGAAGAGCCAGCAGCTGACCAAGGATATCTACTCGAAGCTGTCCTCGTGGCAGATCGCGCAGGTCGCGCGGCATCCGCAGCGACCCTATACGCTCGACTATATCGCCGGCATGTTCACCGATTTTCACGAGCTGCACGGGGACCGCAGTTATGGCGATGACCAGGCCATCGTCGGCGGCATGGCGCGGTTCAACGGCGCGCCGTGCATGGTCCTCGGGCATCAGAAGGGGCGCGACACCAAGGAAAAGATTCACCGCAATTTCGGCATGCCGCGGCCGGAGGGGTATCGCAAGGCATTGCGCTTGATGAAGCTCGCGGAGAAATTCGAGCTACCGCTGTTCACCTTTGTCGATACGCCCGGAGCATTTCCCGGCATAGGTGCGGAGGAGCGCGGCCAATCCGAGGCCATCGGTCGCAATCTCTATGAAATGGCCGGACTGAAAACACAGATCATCGTTACGGTGATCGGCGAAGGCGGATCGGGTGGCGCCCTGGCGATTGCCATCGGCGACGCGACGCTGATGCTGCAATATGCGACGTATTCGGTGATCTCGCCGGAGGGCTGCGCGTCGATACTCTGGAAGTCGGCGTCGCACGCCGAGGAAGCCGCCGAAACGCTCGGCATTACGGCGCCACGCCTGAAAACGCTCGGACTCATCGACAAGGTCGTCACGGAACCGCTCGGCGGTGCACATCGCGATCATGCCGCGATGATGGTGACGCTCAAGAAAGCTCTGACCGAGACGTTGCGCCAGGCCAAGGAGCGGCCACTCGACGCGCTTCTGGAAATACGCGAAGACAAGCTGCTCGGCTATGGCAAATTCAAGGAACTCAGCACCGGCTGATCCGGCTGCAGTGGTCCACGCGGCGCTCGCCGCCGCGTGGACCGATCATGTGCCGCCTACAGCGTCCATCGCGGTGGCGCTGTCCGGCGGCATCGATTCGATGGTGCTGCTCGATGCACTGGTGCCGCTGGCGCAAAGCCGCGGCTGTACGTTGTCTGCGGTGCATGTCAATCACGGCATTTCTGCGCACGCGGAACGCTGGGCAGAATTCTGTGCCGAGCAGTGCGCCCTGCGCAGCGTCGCGTTGGCGACACGCTCCCTGACGCTCGGAGGCCATCGCGCCAACCTCGAAGCCGTTGCACGCACAGGACGCTACCAAGTGTTGCGCATGGCGGATGCAGACGTGGTTGCATTGGCGCACCACGCCGACGACCAGGCCGAGACGGTGCTGTTGCAGCTTTTGCGCGGCTCCGGTCCGCGCGGACTGGCGGCGATGCCGCATTTTCAGCCGGGCACGCCGGCTTTGTGGCGACCGTTGCTGCATCTGCCGCGTGCAACGCTTGCGGCTTACGCCTCGGAACGCGGCGTGGCGTGGATCGACGACGAGAGCAACCGTGACCTCCACTACAAACGCAACCTGCTTCGCCACGACATCGCGCCGCGACTCGCGGCGCACTTTCCCGGCTATCCCGCCACCCTGATTCGTGCAGCGGAGCATCAGGCGGAAGCGAGCGACCTGCAGGACGAAATCGCCCGCGACGATGCGGCCAAGGCAGTCCTTCCCGCTGGACTTGATTGCGCACGACTCGCAGCGTTGTCACCTGCCCGCGCACGCAACCTGCTGCGCTGGTTTCTGCGCGAACAAGGCCTGCGGGCGCCGTCGGAGGCGAGGCTCGCAGACATGTTGCGGCAGCTTGGTCACGGCACGCGCCGATGCACGTACGTGCGTCGCCCATGACGGCGCACAGATCGGCTGCCATCGCGGCTTCATCATGGTGCATGCGCCGTCGCCGCCACCGTTCGTGCGCGCGTGGCATGGCGAAACCGAGGTGTCGGTTCCTGGAGGAACGTTGGCGTTCGCACCGACGCAGGGATCCGGCATCGCCGCGACGATGCTGGCACAGTCGCCAGTGACGCTGCGCTCCCGCGCGGGGGGCGAGCGCATGCAGCTGGCGGCAAACCGCCCACGGCGCGCAGTGAAAAGGCTGCTACAGGATGCAGAACTTGCTTCATGGCACCGGCAGGCGTTGCCGCTGCTGTGGTGCGGTGACCGGCTCGCAGCGGTGCCGGGCATCGGCATCGATCTGGCGTTTCAGGCTGCAGCCGGTGAATCGGGCTGGACCGTCGACTGGCGCCCGGCAATACCACTCGGCAAGCGCCCAGATTGACAAGCATCAATGTCCCGGGGCTAAATGCCCACATAATTCCAAGTTGTAGGCGTTTCCAAATCTTCCGGAGGAATCGATGAAATTTCACTCATTTGTCGCGCTCGCGGCTGCGGCGCTCATTGGCTGGGCCGGCACCGCCATCGCCCAGCAACCCATCGTCATCAAGTTCAGCCACGTGGTGGCGCTGGACACGCCCAAGGGGAAGGCCGCCGAGTACTTCAAAAAACTCGCCGAGGAGCGCACCAAGGGGCGGGTCAAGATCGAGGTCTATCCCAACAGCCAGCTGTACAAGGATGGCGAGGAGATGGAGGCGTTGCAGCTCGGCTCGGTGCACATGCTCGCCCCGTCAGTGGCGAAGTTCGGCCCGCTGGGCGTGCGCGAGTTCGAGGTGTTCGATCTGCCGTACATCTTCGACGATTTCGCCCAGTTGCATAAGGTGACCGAAGGGCCGGTCGGCGCGGCGTTGTTCAAAAAACTCGAGACCAAGGGCATCACCGGCCTCGCCTACTGGGACAACGGATTCAAGGATTTCAGCGCGAACAAGGCGCTCAAGGGCCCCGGCGACGTCAAGGGGCTCAAGATGCGCATTCAGTCATCAAACGTGCTGGAGGCCGAGATCCGCGCGCTCAATGGCATACCGCAGAAGCTGGCGTTCTCCGAGGTGTACCAGGCGCTGCAGACCGGGGTCGTCGACGGCACCGAGAACCCGCCGTCGAACTTCTACACGCAGAAGATGCACGAGGTGCAGAAGTATCTCGCGATGACCGACCACGGCGTGATCGAGTACGCGGTGATCGCCAACAAGAAATTCTGGGATGGCTTGCCCGCCGACATTCGCAGCGCGCTCGAAAGCTCGATGAAGGATGCGACCAAGTACGCCAACGACATCGCCAAGAAGGAAAACGACGACGCCCTGGCGGGAGTAAAGGCGTCCGGCAAGACGCAGGTCATCGTCCCCACCGCCGAGGAAAAGGCGGCGTGGAAAAAAGCGCTCGTACCCGTCCACAAGGAACAGGAGAGCCGCATCGGCAAGGAGATCATCGAAGCGGTGTACAAGGAAACGGGTTTCAAACCTTAACCGCAATACGGGCATGATCGAGACGCCACTGCCGGATGCAACGCCGGCAGTGGCGTTTCCACGTTCGGACCTAAAATCTGCAGTGCAATTTCGGGAGAGCATGGATGCTCAGATTTCTTGACCACCTCGAGGAATGGATCATTGCGTTCCTGATCGGTGCGGCGACGCTCCTTGTGTTCGTGGCTGTCGTCCATCGCTATGCCGCCGGGATGCCGATCCCGGTGCTGCAGGACTGGTTGCTGTCGATCCACCTGTCCTGGGCGCAGGAACTGTGCATCTACATGTTCATCTGGATGGCCAAGTTCGGCGCCGCGTATGGCGTGCGAACCGGCATCCACGTCGGCGTCGACGTGCTGATCAATCGCCTGCCCGACAACGTGCGTCGGCAATACGTGCTGTTCGGGCTGTTCTCCGGCGCATTGTTCACATTCATCGTGGGCACGCTCGGTGCGAACTACGTCTGGCAGATCGGCCACACCGATCAGACCTCGGCGGATCTGGAGCTGCCGCTGTGGATCGTCTACCTGTGCATTCCCTTCGGCTCGTACCTGATGTGCTTCCGCTTCCTGCAGGTGGCGTGGGCGTTCTTCAGGACCGGCGAATTGCCGCATCACGATCATGGCTTTGTCGAAGGCCTCGAGGACGTGTCGCCACTCGATATCAATCCACTTGGCTTGAATGACAATCTGCATCCGGCCGATGTGAATGGTGGAGGCCGCTCATGAGCGCGCCGGCCACCACAATGAGCAACTCGATGCGTCTCCTCGCCGCGCTCCCCGCGGCGATGGTCATCCTGCCGTTGCTGGGTTTTGCGGCAGGCCTGCATATTCCGACGCCACTGATCATCTTCCTGCTGCTGTTCGGACTGATGCTGACCGGCATGCCTATATCGATCTCGCTCGGCCTCACGGTGCTCACGTTCCTGTTCACGATGACCACGGTGCCGATCACGTCGGTAGCGCTGAAGCTGTTCACCGGCATCGAGCGCTTCGAGGTGATGGCGATCCCGTTTTTCATCCTCGCCGGCAACTTCCTGACGCACGGAGGCGTGGCGCGGCGGATGATCAACTTCGCGTCGTCGATGGTCGGGCACTGGCATGGCGGGCTCGCGCTCGCCGGCGTAATGGCCTGCGCGTTGTTCGCCGCGGTATCCGGCTCCTCGCCGGCGACGGTGGTCGCCATCGGCTCGATCATTCTCCCGGCGATGGTCAAGCAGGGCTTTCCCAAGCAATTCGGCGCCGGCGTGATCACGACCTCGGGCGCGCTGGGCATCCTGATTCCACCGTCGATCGTCATGGTCATGTACTCGGTGGCTACCAACACATCGGTGGGCCAGTTGTTCATGGCCGGTGTCGTCCCCGGATTGATGCTGGCGACAATGCTAGGGCTCACCACCTGGTGGCGCGCGCGCAAGAACAACTATCCGCGTCTGCCCAAGGCGTCCTGGGGCGAACGGTTCAGCACGTTCCGGGAAAGCATCTGGGGCCTGATGCTTATCGTCGTCGTCATCGGCGGCATCTACACCGGCATTTTCACGCCGACCGAAGCTGCGGCAATGAGCGCGGTGTATGCGTTTTTTGTCGCCGTGTTCGTCTACAAGGACCTGACGCTCAGAAAAGTGCCGAAAGTGCTGCTCGATTCGGCAAACATGAGCGCAATGCTGCTCTACATCATCACCAACGCGGTGATGTTCTCGTTCCTGATGACGTCCGAGCAGATCCCGCAGATCATGGCGGCGTGGATGCTCGACAAGGGGCTGGGCCAGGTCGCTTTCCTGCTGTTCGTCAACGTGCTGCTGCTGCTCGCCGGCAATGTGATGGAACCGTCGTCGATCGTCCTGATCATGGCGCCGATCCTGTTTCCCGTGGCGATGAAACTCGGCATCGACCCGGTGCATTTCGGCATCATCATGACGGTCAACATGGAAGTGGGCATGTGCCACCCGCCCGTGGGCCTGAACCTGTACGTCGCCAGCGGCATCACCAAGATGGGCATCACGGAGCTGACGGTCGCGGTCTGGCCTTGGCTCCTGACGATGCTGGTGTTCCTGGTCCTCGTCACGTATTGGCCATCGCTGTCGCTGGTCTTGCCCAAGGCCCTCGGCATGATGCGGTGACCGGGCATACCTTGCCGGGCGGCTGGAACACAGTCCGGACAACCGCGAAGGCCCGACGATGACGCCGGGGTTTTGTTGTTTCGAATCCGTCGGTTACAGTTGTTCGCGCATCACCGCAGCGTTTCGGCAGCCGGGGCAGGAAAGGCGGTCCGCGTGGTATAATTTTGAGTTTAGTCGAACTTATCCACGCGGAGTTCAAGAATGGCGGTAGAACGCACCCTTTCGATCATCAAACCCGACGCCGTGGCCAAGAACGTCATCGGCGAAATTTATTCGCGCTTCGAGCGCGCGGGCCTCAGGATCGTTGCGGCAAAGATGACCTGGCTGGCGCAACCCGACGCCGAAGGATTCTACGCGGTACATCGGGGCCGGCCGTTTTTCAAGGATCTGGTTGGATTCATGACCTCCGGGCCGGTCATGATCCAGGTGCTCGAAGGTGAGAATGCCATCGTCAAGAATCGCGATCTGATGGGAGCGACCGACCCGAAGAAAGCCGCACCGGGAACCATTCGTGCCGATTTCGCCGAATCGATCGACGCCAATGCAGCGCATGGCTCGGACGGACCGGAGACTGCCCGTACCGAGATTGCGTATTTCTTCCCGACTCTGGAGATTCACAGCAGGTAAGCGATTGCGGCAATCCATCAGGCGACCAGCGAGATGATCAATCTCCTCGACTTCGATCAAGCGGCGCTGACAGCGTTGTTCGCCGCGCGCGGCGAAAAGCCGTTTCGCGCGAAGCAGACACTGCGTTGGGTCCATCGCGGTCTCGTCGACCGGATCGACGCGATGACCGACCTGGCGCAATCCACGCGGGACGCGCTGTCCCGCGATACGGAAATTCGCGCCCCTGCGGTGGTGCGCGACTCGACTGCCAGCGATGGTACGCGCAAATGGCTGCTCGACGTCGGTGGGGCCAATGCGATCGAGGCGGTCTACATCCCGGAAGACGACAGGGGCACGCTCTGCATTTCGTCGCAGGCGGGCTGCGCACTCGACTGCGCGTTCTGCTCGACGGGCAAGCAAGGCTTCAACCGCAACCTCAGTGTCGCCGAGATCATCGGCCAGTTGTGGCATGCGAATCGGGTGCTGCTGGCCGACGGCACGGCCACACCATGGGTCGAGCAGGGCCGGCACCCGATCACCAACGTCGTGATGATGGGCATGGGCGAGCCGCTCGCCAACTTCGACAATGTCGTCGCCGCGATGAGCCTCATGCTCGATGACCATGCGTACGGGTTGTCGCGTCGCCGCGTCACGCTGTCGACATCGGGCATCGTGCCAGCCATGGACCGGCTGCGCGATGCATGTCCGGTGGCGTTGGCGGTGAGCCTGCACGCGCCAAACGACACGCTGCGGGACCAGCTGGTGCCCATCAACCGGAAGTATCCGCTCAAGGAACTGCTCGCGGCGTGCCTGCGCTACATCGAAAAGGCGCCGCGCGATTTCGTGACCTTCGAATACGTGATGCTCGACCACGTCAACGACGCGCCGGAGCAGGCGCGCGAGTTGACTGAACTCGTGCGCGATGTGCCGTGCAAGTTCAACCTGATTCCATTCAACCCGTTCCCGAACTCGGAATTCGCCACCAGTTCGCGCAATCGCATCGTGGCCTTTCAGCGGATCCTGCGGGACGCGGGATTCATCGCCACCATCCGCAAGACGCGGGGCGACGACATCGACGCCGCATGCGGCCAGCTCGCGGGTCAGGTCCAGGATCGAACCAAGCGCCGCACGATCAAAGTTCAACCCATCGCGGCCCACTGACCATGCCCATGCGCCTTCTCCTCGCGGTACTGGTCGCCCTCGTGTATCTCGCCGGCTGCAGCAGCGCGGACAAGAAACCCGAGCCGCAACCGCCGGGTCCGCAGCCGCGTTCTTCGCTGCCACAGCCTCAGCAGACGCCCCCCGCCGTACGGGCCCGCATGCATACCGACCTTGCCGCGGGATACTACGAGCGCGGTCAGATGGACATCGCGCTCGACGAGCTGAAGCTTGCCGTCACCCTCGATCTGAATTACGCCCCGGCCTACAACGTCTACGGGCTCGTCTACTCCGTGCTCGGCGAGGACCGCAAGGCCGAGCAGAACTTCGAGCGCGCGCTGATACTCGCACCCAATGATTCGGACATCCACCACAACTGGGGTTGGTATCTGTGCCAGCACAAACGCGAGCGCGAGGCGCTGGAGCAGTTCGATATCGCCGTGCGCAACCCGCTGTACAAGACGCCCGAGATCGCACTCGTGAATGCCGGCCGCTGCGCGATCACGCTTGGTGACATGCGCGTGGCAGAGACCTATTTCCGCCGAGCACTGGTCGCGAAGCCCGGCTACGAACTGGCGGCCTACGGCCTTGCGCTCATCGCCTACAAGGAAGCGCGCTATCCCGATGCGCGCAACTGGATGAGAGGCGTGATGCAGACGTCCAACCCGCAGCCGGAAGTGCTCTATCTCGGCATGTGCGTCGAGCGCAAGCTCGGTGACCGTCAGTCCGAACAGTCCTACATCTCGCAAATGCGCAATCGTTATCCCGATGCTTCCGAAACCAAGGCGATCGACACCGAGGGTTGCCAGTGACCGCCACGGACGAACGTTTGCCCGGTGAGGATGACCAGCCGCTTGCTCCGGCGATCGACGGCCCTGGCGCGCGGTTGCGTGCAGCTCGCGAGGCCGCGGGCTTGTCTCTGGATCAGGTGGCCCAGCAACTGAAACTCGCGCAACGGCAGGTGCAGGCGCTCGAGGACGAGAATTTCGCGGCGTTGCCAGGTCGCACCTTCAGCCGCGGGTTCGTGCGCAATTACGCGCGCTTGCTCAACCTCGACCCGGTAGACCTGCTGGCGCACCTTCCCGACGCCGCGCACGCGCCGGCGCTCGGCTCGCCGGCATTGCACTCGACCGGAGCCATGATGGCGGAGTTGCCCAACGCCATGGCGGCCAAGCCGAATTTCGCGCGCTGGATGATTCCGCTGGCATTGATCGCCTGCATCATCGCGGCCGCCGCCTACGAGTGGTATCGAGGTGGACTCATGTCGCTCGGCGAGGCGCCGCGTTCGAGCACACCGGCGACTGAACCCCGGGCAAATTCAAGCCCCGTGACGTCCATTCCGAATCCGTTGGCCAGCGAAGTGCGGCCTGCTGCCAGCGTTCCGCCGGCCAGCACCGACGACAAGACGCCCGCACCGCCAAACGTCAGCGGCAATGTTGCAGCGACCTCAGGCACACAGCCCTCTCCAGCAACAACGGATGCGCCGTTGGTTCTTACCTACACCGGCCCGTCGTGGACCGAAGTCCGCGATCGATCCGGACAGCTGCTGGTATCGAGGCTCATCGACGCGAACTCGGTCGAGCCGGTGCGCGGCGCGCCGCCGTTCGAGGTCACCCTCGGCAACGCGACCGTCGTCACCCTGAGCTATCGCGGCAAGATGGTCGACTTGACCCAGTACACGAAACAGAACGTCGCCCGGGTCACGTTGCCATGAGTGCGACGGGCCGCCACGTGCACGTCCATGCGAGCGGAGCAAAGCCCAGGCGCGAAGCACGCGTCCGCGAGCGTGGATGGCGGCCGACAAGATGGTGTCACCGATATCGACCCGCCCGAAATGAGGCCGCAAATACCGCGCAGCGCGAAGGTGTCCTATGAGTGCACCGGCACCGTCGACGATCGTGCGTCACCGAACGCGACAGGCCAGCGTCGCCGGCATCGCCGTGGGCGGCAGCGCGCCGATCGTCGTGCAGTCGATGACCAACACCGATACCGCCGACGTCGCGGCCACCGTCACCCAGGTGCGCGCACTCGCGACCGCGGGCTCCGAACTCGTGCGCATCACCGTGAACTCGGCCGAGGCCGCTGCGGCCGTTGCGGACATACGCGACAGGCTCGACGCCGCCGGCTGCACCGTGCCGCTCATTGGCGATTTTCATTTCAACGGTCACAAGCTGCTCACGGCGTATCCGGGCTGTGCGCAGGCACTCGCGAAATACCGCATCAATCCTGGCAACGTCGGCAAGGGCAGCAAACGTGATCCGCAGTTTGCGATCATGATCGAGCAGGCCCTGAAGTGGAACAAGCCGGTGCGCATCGGCGTCAACTGGGGCAGCCTCGATGCGGACCTGCTGGCGCGATTGATGGACGAGAATGCGCGCTCGCCCCAGCCGCAGGATGCCGCGCACGTCATGCGCGAAGCCCTGGTCACCTCTGCAGTCGGCAGCGCCAAGCGCGCGGAAGAACTCGGTTTGCCGGCCGAACGCATCATCCTGTCGTGCAAGGTCTCCGGTGTGCAGGACCTCATCGCCGTCTATACGGAACTCGCGCGCCGTTGCGACTATCCGTTGCACCTCGGGCTCACCGAGGCCGGCATGGGATCCAAGGGCATCGTCGCATCGACCGCGGCCATGGGCGTGCTGCTGCAGCAGGGCATCGGCGATACCATCCGCGTCTCGTTGACACCCGAGCCCAATGGCGATCGCACGCGCGAAGTCATCGTGGCGCAGGAAATCCTGCAGACGATGGGCCTGCGCTCGTTCACGCCTCAGGTCACCGCCTGCCCCGGTTGCGGACGAACGACGAGTACCGTGTTCCAGGAACTCGCACAGAAAATCGAATCCTATCTGCGCGAACAGATGCCGGTCTGGCGGGCGCGCTACGCCGGCGTGGAGACCATGAACGTCGCGGTCATGGGTTGCGTCGTCAACGGCCCGGGCGAATCGAAGATGGCCAACGTCGGCATCAGCCTGCCGGGAACCGGGGAGACCCCCGTCGCGCCGGTGTATGTGGATGGCGAAAAAACGGTGACGCTGCGCGGTGAGCGCATCGCCGAGGAATTCCAGGCCATCGTCGAAGATTACGTTCGCGCCACCTACGGTGGCGAGCCACCCGCATCGCATCTCAAGCCGGACCGGAAGTCGCTTGCGCTGAAGGTCGTTGCGTAAGGTCATGGCCAGCGTGATTCAGGCCGTGCGCGGCATGAACGATCTGCTGCCCGACGCGGCGCCATTGTGGCAACACTTCGACGCGGCCGTACGCGACGTCGCCCGTCAGTACGGCTATCGTTACATGCAGGTGCCCCTGGTCGAAGCCACTCCGCTGTTCGTGCGCGCGATCGGCGAGGTCACCGACGTCGTCGAAAAGGAAATGTACACGTTCGAAGATCGGCTCAATGGTGAGAGCCTGACGCTGCGTCCGGAAGCAACCGCCGGCATCGTGCGCGCCGCGATCGAGCACAATCTCACGTACGATCGTCCGCAGCGCGTGTGGACCGCAGGGCCGGTATTCCGCCACGAGCGTCCGCAGAAGGGCCGTTACCGCCAGTTTTACCAGTTCGATGTCGAAGCGCTGGGTTTCGAAGGTCCCGACGTCGACGCCGAGCAGATCGTCATGCTGCAGCGGCTGTGGCGCACGCTGGGTCTCGACGGCATTACCCTGCACATCAATTCCATCGGCGATCCCGAGGAACGCCGTGCCCATCGCGCTCTGCTCGTCGAGTATTTCGGCGCGCATGCATCCGCAGCTCGATGCGGACTCGCAGCGCCGTCTGCATACCAATCCACTGCGCATCCTCGACAGCAAGAACCCGGCGCTGCAGCCGTTGATCGCCGGCGCACCGCGCCTTGTGGATCAGCTCGGGAACGCCACGAGGGCGCATTTCGACGGACTGCAGCAATTGCTCAACGACCACGGCATCGCGTTCACGGTCGACCCGCGCCTCGTGCGCGGACTCGACTACTACAATCGAACCGTGTTCGAATGGATGACCGACCGCCTCGGCGCGCAGGGCACGGTGGGCGGCGGCGGCCGTTACGACGGCCTCTTCGCGCAACTCGGAGGCAAAGCAACGCCTGCCTGTGGCTTCGCCATCGGGATCGAGCGCGTGATTCTGTTGCTTGAACTTGCCGAGCGCGAGGCGGTTTGCGCGCCGGACGCCTACGTCGTTCACGTGGGCGAGCCCGCCGCGAAGCTCGCACTGTCGGTGGCCGAGATCCTGCGCGACGCGGGGCTAGCGATCGTCGTCAATGCGGGAGGCGGCAGTTTCAAATCGCAGATGAAGCGCGCCGATGCGAGCGGCGCGCGCTACGCGCTCATCGTTGGCGACGACGAAGCCGCGGCGAACCGGGTCGGCGTGAAGCCGCTGCGCATCGCGGGCGAACAAGCCGCGCTGGCACCCGCCGACGTTGCCGCGCACCTGCGCACCGCACAATAGTGTTTCACTGATATTTTCAAGGACAGAAGATGGCAGTCTACGATCTGGAAGAACAGGAACAACTCGACGACCTCAAGGCGTGGTGGCTGCGCTATGGCAAATACGTCGGCGCCGCGTTGAGCGTCGTCGCGATCATGCTGCTTGCCAGCATTGGTTGGCGCTGGTACCAGCAGGATCAATCGGCGCAGGCGAGCGTGCTGTACCAGGCAGTGAGCCAGGCCGCCCGCGACAATGACGTCGCCAAGGCCAAGGAACCTGCGACGCAGCTCGAGGCCCGCTACGCCAGTACCGCCTACGCGCCGCGGGCCGCGATGATCTACGCGAAGCTGCTCTATGACGCCGGCGATCACGCAGGAACGCGCACGCAGTTCCAGTGGGTCATCGATCATTCCAGCGAGGATGAAATCAAGTCCATCGCCCGCTTTCGCATGGCGGAATCGCTGCTCGACGAAAAGCAGTACGACCAGGCGCTGAGCACCCTCGAAGTCAAGACCGACGAAGCCTTTACGGGCGTCTTCGCCGACCTCAAGGGCGACATCCTTTCCGCGGCGGGCAAGCCTGCCGAGGCGAAAGCGGCCTACAAGCTTGCACTATCGAAGATCGACCCCAAGTCGCCGTATCGTGGATTTGTTCAGGTCAAGTACGACGCGCTGGGAGGCGCGCAGTGACCAGACCCACACGCCTGCTGGTCGTGGCGTGCTGCACGCTGCTGCTAGGCGGCTGCGAAACGATGTCGTCGTGGATTCCAAGCATTCCGGCCCCGTCGCTGGCGTGGATGGGCATAGGTCGCGGCGCGAAAAAGCCCGGCCCCCTGCCCGCCTACGAGGCCAAGGCCACGGCTCGCGTCGACTGGCAGGTCGCCATGGGCGGCAAGGGTGGATTCGGTTTCGCACCCGCGGTACGCAAGGACGTGATCTACGCGGCGAGTCCCGACGGCACGATAATCAGCGTCGAGCCATCGACCGGCAAGCAGAATTGGCGCGTCACTGCCGAGCGCAAACTCTCCGCCGGTGTCGGCGCCGGGCCCAACAGTGTCGTGGTCGGCACCGACAAGGCCGACGTTTTCGCCTTCGATGCCAGCGGCAAGCCCCTCTGGACCGGCAAAGTCTCCAGTGAAGTCGCAGGACCGCCCGCCAACGCCGAAGGCATCGTCGTCGTGTGGTCGCTCGACGGCAAGATCTTCGGCCTCAACGAGGCGGATGGATCACGCAAATGGGTGTACCAGCGCACGACGCCGCCACTGACCGTGCGCCGGTTCGCGGGTGGTGTCAGCAGCCGCGGCGGACTGTTCACGGGCACCGCGGGCGGCAAGCTTCTGGCCATGGATCTTGCGACCGGGGCGCTCGGCTGGGAGGCCAGCGTCGCGACACCCAAAGGCGCCACCGAACTCGAGCGGATCGCCGACGTGACCAGCCTGCCTGTCGTCGAGGAGCGCCAGGTCTGCGCCGCGGCATACCAAGGCCGCGTCGCGTGCTTCGAACTGGTTCGCGGCAACCTGACCTGGTCGCGGGATTTCTCCAGTCTCTCCGGCATTACGACCGACAATCGCTTCCTGTACCTGACGTCGGACGACGGCGCGATTCACGCGCTCGACAAGACGACAGGTGCATCGGCATGGAAACAGGACAAACTTGCCGCGCGTTTTCCCAGCGGCCCGGCCGTCATCGGCGATTATCTGGGTGTCGTCGACATCGAGGGTTACCTGCATCTGCTCGATCGCAACGATGGCAGCCTGGTTGGCCGCACCCCGACCGATGGCGCCGCTGCGGTTTCGCAACCGCAAGTCAACGGCACCACCATTGTCTGGCAGAGCGCCGCGGGCAACCTGATCAACGCCAGCGCGAAGTAACGCGCTACCGGGCGTTCGAGCGCAGAGCGTAAGCGCAACGCCCCGCCAAACCCATGTTACCTACCCTCGTCATCGTCGGCCGCCCCAATGTCGGAAAATCGACGCTGTTCAACCGGCTGACGCAATCGCGCGCCGCGCTCGTCGCCGACTATCCGGGGCTGACGCGCGATCGCCACTACGGTCGCGGGCTGGGCGGCGACCGTCCGTACCTCGTCGTCGACACCGGCGGCTTCGAGCCCAAGGCGACGTCGGGCATCATGCATGCGATGGCCAAGCAGACGCGCACCGCGATTGCGGAGGCCGATGTGGTCATCTTCCTGGTCGACGGCCGCGAAGGACTCACGCCGCAGGACAAGATCATCGCCGATCTGCTGCGCCGATCGGGACGGCCGCTCCTGTTGGCGGTCAACAAGTCCGAAGGCCAGGCTCCCGAGCGCGTCACGGCCGAATTCCACGAACTCGCACTCGGCACGCCGTTGCCCATCTCTTCGGCGCACGGCGAGAATGTTCGCGACCTGGTGGAGACCGCGCTGACGCTGTGCCCGGCGGAGACCCCGGCCGCGCCAAGCGCCGCTGAAGACGATGCGCGACGCATCAAGGTCGCGATCGTCGGGCGTCCGAACGTCGGCAAATCGACGCTGATCAATACGCTGCTCGGCGAAGAACGCGTGATCGCGTTCGACGAGCCGGGTACCACGCGCGATTCGCTGTATCTCGATTTCGATCGCGGTGCCCGCCACTACACACTGATCGATACCGCGGGAGTGCGCAAGCGCGGCAAGGTCACGGATGTCATCGAGAAATTTTCGGTCATCAAGACGCTGCAGGCGATCGAGGATGCCAACGTCGTCGTACTGCTGGTCGACGCGCAGGCGGATATCTCGGAACAGGACGCGCACATCGCCGGATTCATCCTTGAGGCCGGGCGCGCACTGACCATCGCCGTCAACAAGTGGGATGGCCTGGAAAAGGACCAGCGCGAACAGGTCAAACGCGAATTGAGCCGCAAGCTCGCGTTCCTGTCCTTTGCCGACCTCAATACAATCTCGGCGAAGGACGGCAAGGGGATCGGCGCCATGCTGAAGGCCGTCGATCAGGCCTATGCTGCCGCGACCGCCAAGCTTGCGACCCCGCGACTAACCCGGATGCTCATGGCCGCCGTGGAGCAGCAGCAGCCGCCGCGCGCCGGTATGGTGCGTCCAAAACTGCGGTACGCGCACCAGGGGGGTATGAATCCGCCGGTGATCGTGATCCACGGCACCTCTTTGGCGCACGTTCCGGCGACGTACAAGCGTTACCTGGAACATTTCTTCCTCGACGCGTTCAAACTGCGGGGAACGCCTCTTAGGATACAATTCAAGACAGGCTCGAATCCCTACGCGAACTCTCCTGTGAACCGGCGGGGACGCAGTCAGGGCCGCTCGCGGCGGACTGCGGAACGTGGGTAAACAGGCGGGGGTGCGGCCAATAAAACCAAGTGGAGCAAGCGATGAGCAATAAAGGGCAAATGCTACAAGACCCGTTCCTGAACACACTGCGCAAGGAACACGTCCAGGTCTCGATCTACCTCGTCAACGGCATCAAGTTGCAGGGTCAGATCGAATCCTTCGACCAGTACGTGGTGCTCCTCAAGAACACGGTCACGCAGATGGTGTACAAGCACGCCATCTCGACCGTGGTGCCGGCCCGCGCAGTCACGATGCCGCCGCACGAAGACCGCGACGCTTGACCGATAGCCGGTGGCAGTGCCGGCCTGGCCGGCGATGAACGCGATGCCCCAAGCCAGCGATGTTTGATCGCCCGAGTGGTGGTGATCGCGCTCTGCTCGTCGAACTCGATCTCGGCGACGGCGACCCCGGCGAGCGGCTGGCGGAACTCAAGGCACTTGCCACGAGCGCTGGGGCAGAAATCGCGGGTATCGTGACGGCCCGGCGCAAGAAGCCCGATCCGGCACTGTTCGCCGGAAGCGGCAAAGTGGCCGAAATCGCGGAACTGCGCTCGACCACTGGCGCCGATCTCGTCATATTCGACCATGCGCTTTCCGGCGCCCAGCAGCGGAATCTCGAACGCGAACTCGACTGCCGCGTCGTCGACCGCACCAGCCTGATTCTCGACATCTTCGCGCAGCGTGCCCAAAGCGCGGAAGGCAAGTTGCAAGTCGAGCTGGCACAACTTCAACACCTCTCCACACGGTTGGTCCGCGGCTGGACCCACCTTGAGCGGCAGACGGGCGGCATCGGCCTGCGCGGGCCGGGCGAGACCCAGCTAGAAACCGACCGTCGCTTGATTGGAACGCGGGTCAAGCTGCTGCGCGACCGGATCGACCAGGTCGGTCGCAGGCGGGAAACCCAGCGCCGGGCGCGTCGCCGCGCCGCGATCAGCAATGTCGCACTGGTGGGATATACCAACGCCGGGAAGTCGACGCTGTTCAACCGCCTCACTGGTGCCGAAAGCTACGCGGCAGACCAACTGTTCGCCACCCTCGACACGACCCTGCGCAGGGTGTTCGTGGCCGGCGCCCTGCCCATGGTGATGTCAGACACAGTCGGCTTCATCCGCGAACTTCCCCACGACCTGATCGCGGCGTTTCAGGCCACGCTCAAGGAAGCCGTCGACGCCGATCTGATCCTGCATGTGATCGACGCCAGTCACCCGGGACGCGAGCAGCAAATGGCCGCGGTCGATGCCGTGCTCGCCGAAATCGGCGCGGACCGCGTACCGCAAATCCTGGTGTGGAACAAGGCCGATGCGGCGGGCGCAAACCCCGGCGTCGAGCGCGACGAATATGGTAAAGTTCGCGCTGTTCGTCTGAGTGCGCTGACCGGCGCGGGCGTCGCCGAATTGCGCGCCGCCCTGGTCGAGCGGTTTCCCGGTGCCGAAGCCCGGGCGGCAACCGCCTGAAGCGTGCTTCGGCACAACCTTTCCATCAAGTTTCCACTACCGACCCCTACAGCGCCGCGAGGCACGCGTCAGCCATGTCCCTTAACGACCCGCAATGGGGTAAACGCGGCCGCTCCGGTCCGCCCGATCTCGACGAGATCTGGCGCAACGTCGTCCGCCGCTTCAACGAACTGTTCGGGCGCAAGGAGCCTGCCGACGCCGGTGGCGATTCCCCTCCGCCAAAACGTCAGCTGCCGCTGGGCAGCGCGGGGCTGCTCGTTGCGTTGGTGCTTGTCGTCTGGCTGGTGAGTGGCTCCTACATCGTCGACGAAGGCCGACGCGGTGTTGTCACGCGCTTCGGCAAATACACCGAAACGACGACGCCCGGCCTGCGCTGGCATCTGCCGTTCCCGATCGAGGCGGTCGACGTCATCGACTTCTCGCAGGTGAAGACGGTCGAGATCGGCTATCGCAACGGCAACCCGAAAAACAAGATCGCCAAAGAATCGCTGATGCTCACCGACGACGAGAACATCATCGATATTCAATTCGCGGTCCAGTACAACCTGAAAAGCGCGTCGGATTTCGTCTTCAACACGCGCAAGCCGGATGACATCGTCTTCCAGGTCGCGCAAACGGCAATGAGCGAAGTCGTCGGCCGGAGCCAGATGGACTACGTGCTCTACGAGGGCCGCGCGCAAATCGCCGCCGAGACCGAGAAGCTGATGCAGGCGATGCTGGACAAGTACGGGACCGGAGTCTACATACAGCGGGTCACGCTGCAGAACACGCAGCCACCCGAGCAGGTACAGGCGGCCTTCGACGATGCGGTCAAGGCGAGTCAGGACCGCGAGCGCCAGAAGAACGAGGGCCAGGCCTACGCCAACGACATCATTCCGCGCGCGCGCGGCATGGCGTCGCGATTGATGCAGGAGGCCGACGGCTACAACGCGAGCGTCGTGCAGCGCGCCGAAGGCGATGTGAGCCGGTTCAAGCAGATCCTGGTCGAGTATGTCAGGGCGCCGGCAGTCACCCGCGAGCGGCTTTACCTCGACATGATGCAGACGGTTCTCGGCAATGCGAGCAAGGTGCTGATCGATCAGAAATCAGGTACGAGCAACCTGCTGTATCTGCCATTCGATCAATTGCTCAAGCAAGGTCTTCCCGGCGCGGCCGCCGCGATCGGTGCTGATGCGGGTCGCTCCGCTGCGCCAGGGCCGGAAACCGCTGTTACGATCGAACCACCGCGCAGCCGCGATCTGTCGCGCGACCGGGGCACATCACGATGAAGACGATCATGCCCGTCGTAGCACTCCTGGTCGCGATCGTGCTCGTGTTGTCGCAAGCGCTCTACACGGTCGATCAGCGACAGTACGCAATCAAGTTCCAGCTCGGCGAGTTCATCGAAGCCAAGACGGAGGCCGGGCTTTACTTCAAGATTCCTCTGGTGCAGAACGTCAAGTTCTACGACCGGCGATTGCTGACGCTCGATGCGCCCGAACCCGATCGCATCACGACCTCGGAGAAAAAACCGCTCAAGGTCGATTTCATCGCCTACTGGCGCATCATCGACGTACGCAAGTACTACCAGAGCGTCACCGGCGACGAAGAAGCCGCGAAGCGCCGGCTGGCGCAGACGATTCGCGCCAATCTGGCGCAGGAAATCAACAAGCGCACGATTCACGAAGTCATCTCGACCGAGCGCGACAAGATCATGACCGCGGCGCGGCAGAACGCCGATGCCGACGCGCGCACGATCGGCGTCGAAGTCGTCGACGTGCGCCTGCGGCGGGTCGAGCTGCCCGACGAAGTCCTCGCGCAGGTCTACCAGCGCATGGAATCGGAACGCAAACGTGTTGCCAATGAATTGCGCTCGCAGGGTGCCGCCGAATCGGAAAAGATTCGCGCGGACGCCGATCGTCAGCGCGAAGTCATTCTGGCCGATGCGTACAGGCAGGCGCAAAAGATCAAGGGCGAAGGCGATGCGAAGGCATCGGCAATCTTCGCGACGGCCTTCGGTCAGAACCCCGAGTTCTTCTCGTTCTACCGCAGCCTCGAGGTGTACCGGGCAACGTTCAAGAACAAGTCCGACATGCTGGTGCTCGATCCAAGCTCGGAGTTTTTCCAGTACTTCAAAGCACCGGGCGGTCTTCGATCTGCGCCGCGTCCGCCGGCGAAGTAACGCAACTACCCGAGAAATGCGGTGCTGGAATCGTTCGTGGCAGCGTGCGCGCTGGTGTTGGTGCTGGAAGGCATGATGCCCTTGCTGGCGCCGCGCGTCTGGCGCGACGCCTTTCGCCGCGTCACCGAATTGTCCGATGGGCAGTTGCGTTTTTTTGGCCTCGCATCGGTGCTGATCGGCGGCGTCATATTGGCGATGACTTATGCGTAAGTGGGTGCTTCCGGAGTACATCGACGATATCCTGCCGCCCGAGGCAGAGGTGATCGAACAGTTGCGCCGCACGCTGCTCGACCATTTCAAGGCACATGGTTTCCGCCTGGTGCAACCACCGCTGATCGAGCACCTCGATTCGCTGCTGACCGGCACCGGGCACGACCTCGACATCCAGACATTCAAGTTTGTCGATCCGCTTTCCGGCCGCCTGCTGGGCGTGCGCGCCGACATCACACCGCAGGTTGCGCGCATCGACGCACACCTGCTCAACGAGCCCGGCGTCACCCGTCTGTGCTACGCCGGCAGCGTCTTGCGCACGGCGACCACGGGCATCGCGCAGACCCGCGAAGTGCTGCAGATCGGCGCCGAACTCTATGGCGACCCGCTGATCGACGCGGATCGCGAAGTGCTCGGCTTGCTGCTGTCTTCGCTCGCCGCGGTCGGTGTGAAGGGACTGCACCTCGATCTCGGTCACGTAGGCGTTTATCGTGCGCTGGCCAATGGTGCGCACATTGCAGGCGATGGCAACGACAGCGACCTGTTCACGGCGCTGCGCAACAAGGATGTACCCGCGGTCGCCGAACTCACGGCCCGGCTGCCCGGCGCATGGCGCGATGCCTTTACGACGCTGCCGACGCTGTACGGACCCGCACAGGAAGTACTTGCCGCGGCCCGTGCGCGGTTGCCCGACACTCCGGCGATCGCGAGCGCGCTGGCAGCGCTGGCCACGCTGGCAGCGTCCGCCGAACCGCAGGTCGAGGCGCTGCACATCGACCTGGCCGACCTGCGCGGCTATCACTATCATACCGGCGCGAGCTTTTCGGTCTTCACCGCCGGCGAGCCCAACGCCATCGGCCGCGGCGAGCGCTACGACGGCACTGGCAAGGCCTTCGGCCGTGCGCGACCCGCGACCGGTTTCACGCTCGACCTGCGCCAACTCGCGGCGCTGGTTGCGCGATAGAACGGGCATCAGTCAACGACATGGGTAAAAACGTCGTCGTCATCGGCACCCAGTGGGGTGACGAAGGCAAGGGTAAAGTCGTCGATTGGCTGACCGAGCATGCACATGGCGTTGTGCGCTTCCAGGGCGGACACAATGCCGGCCACACGCTCGTGATCGGCGACAAGAAAACGGTGCTGCGCCTGATACCGTCAGGCATCCTGCGCCCGAACGTGCGCGCATACATCGGCAATGGCGTCGTGCTGTCGCCTTCGGCATTGCTGCAGGAGATCGGCGAGCTGGAAGCCGCGGGCATTGCTGTGCGTCCCCGGCTCGCGATATCACCCGCGTGCCCGCTGGTACTGCCGTATCACGTGGCACTCGACCAGGCGCGCGAAGCCGCAATGGGAGAAACCAGGATCGGCACCACCGGCCGCGGCATCGGTCCCGCCTACGAGGACAAGATCGCCCGCCGCGCGCTGCGCGTGCAGGACCTGTTCTACCCGGATCGCTTCGCGGCCAAGCTCGAGCCGCTGCTCGATTATCACAACTTCGTATTGACGCAGTACTTCAAGTGCCCACCGGTGCCGTTCAAGACCACGCTCGACTCGACGCTGGCGCTGGCGCCACAACTGCAACCGATGGTGGCCGATGTCGCGGCGCTCATCCAGCTAGCACGTCAACGCGGCGACTCGTTGCTGTTCGAAGGCGCGCAAGGCGCGTTGCTCGACATCGATCACGGCACCTACCCGTATGTCACCTCGTCGAATTGCCTTGCGGGCGCGGCAGCACCGGGCAGCGGCATCGGACCGCAGTTGCTCGACTACGTGCTGGGTATTGTCAAGGCGTACACCACGCGCGTTGGCACCGGCCCCTTCCCCACCGAACTCACCGACGATATCGGCGCCGGGCTTGCCAAGCGTGGCAACGAATTCGGATCGGTGACCGGGCGACCGCGGCGCTGCGGCTGGCTGGATATTCCGGCGCTCAAGCGGTCACTGCAATTGAACGGTGTCGACGGCCTGTGCATCACCAAGCTCGACGTACTCGACGGCATGCCGACGATCCGCATCTGCACGACGTACACCGTTGCGGGCAAGCCGCTGGATCTGCTGCCGTCGGGTGCAGACGCGGTGGCCGAGTGCCGGCCGGTGTACGAGGAACTGCCGGGGTGGAGCGACAGCACCTTCGGCGTGGATACCTTCGACGCACTTCCGGCGAACGCGCGTGCCTACCTGCGGCGCGTTGAAGCCTTGACCGGCGTACCCATCGCGATGGTATCGACGGGCCCGGAGCGCGACGAAACCATTCTCGTGCATCATCCGTTTCATTGACCACTGTTCGGGAAAACACCTCTACCATGAGCCTGCATATCAGCTGGGACCAGTACAACACGCTGATCGAGCGCCTCGCGCTGCAGGTTCACGAGTCCGGATGGCGCTTCAACCAGGTGATCTGCATTGCACGCGGGGGGTTGCGCGTCGGCGATGTTCTGTCGCGGATCTACGAACTGCCGCTGGCGATCCTGTCGACGCATTCATACACCGCGGAAGGCGGGACGATACGCGGCCAACTCGTCATCGCGGAACACATGACGATGACTTCGCCTCGCCTGGGCGACCGCGTGCTGCTGGTCGATGACATGGTCGATTCAGGGCATACGCTGGAGATGGTGAACAAGGAGCTGCCACAACGCTTCCCGCACATCGCCGACATTCGCACGGCGGTGGTCTGGTACAAGGCGTGCTCTGTCATCAAGCCCGACTATTATGTGTCGTACCTTCCTGACAACCCGTGGATTCACCAGCCGTTCGAGGTGTACGACACGCTGCGACCCGAAGGACTGAAGGCGCGCCTCGGCTGAGGTATCGCTCGCTGCAGTCTTTAATGCATTGCGTCATTGACAATAAAAATCGGAGCTGTTAAACGCAACAAGCCGGTCCGTAGAAAGCGATGTCCTGTCCACTTGCGGCAGGGAATTCGCAGCAATCAAAGGGGGAACTCATGAAACGAGGTAGATGGTGGATGGTGGTGACGCTTGCTGCGGCGATGGTTGCCATTGCGATCCCCGGAACTGGCTTCGCGCAGCAGAAGAAACTGGTGCTCTGGACCCACTGGGACCAGAACCCCGAATTCAACAAGTGGTACGCGGAAAAAGGCAAAGAGTTCGCCAAGAAAACCGGCTATGAGGTCGAGGTGGTCACCATCCCGTATCAGGGATACGAGGCCAAGTACCTGGCGGCCTTCATGGCCAAGAACAGCGCACCGGACATCTTCATGGGCATGACGCACCACTGGTGCGGTCAGTACGATTTCTGCGACAAGATGCCCGCGGACCTGGCCAAGACCTACGACGAGAATCTGCCGAAGTACATGGGCGAGGTCGGCAAGTGGAAGGGCGTGCGCTACGGCATTCCCATCGAGCACGGCAACTTCCAGCAAATGTACATGAACGTCGACATGTTCAAGAAGGCCGGCCTGAATCCGGACGACCCGCCCAAGACTTTCGATAAATGGCTGGCGGACATGAAGAAGTTGACGATTGCCGACCCGAAGGGCGGCGACCCGACGCAAGTGGGATTCGCCATCCGCAGCAAGGGCGCTCCGGTGGGGATCACGGACAAGTTCCTTCCCTTCGCGCACGCGTGGGGCGCCCGGATGCTGAGTCCCGATCTGGACAAAGCGACCGGTTATGCCAACAGCCCGCAAATGGTGGCCGCGCTCACGTTCTTCGGCGATCTCGTCAACAAGGACAAGGTAGCGAGCCTCTCGTTCGGCAACCCCGAAGATGCCTTCGGCCAGAAGCGAGCGGCCGTCATCTTCCGCGAATCCTGGTTCTTCGGATGGCTGAAGAAGAATGCGCCCGACGTGAACTTCAAGGTGGTCGCATTGCCCTGCGAGAAGGCATGCCCCGGTGCCGGCGCGCTGTTTCCCTGGACGGATCTCGTCTACAAGAACAGCCCGAACAAGCAGGTCGCGTGGGAGTTCATGAAGTTCATCAGCAATCCCAAGGATGACATGGAGCATCACCAGATGCAGGGCATACTCCCTGTCTGGACGGCGAACCTCGATACTGACTACGTGAAGTCGCGGCCCGACTACCAGTCCACGAAAGACATGCTCGCGCAGACAGTGCCGCCGACCTACTTCCACCCGAAATCGAACGAATTGGCCACCGCCTTCGGCGAGGCCGTCGTAGGCGTGCTGTTCGGCAAGGGACAGCCCAAGCCCTTGCTGGACGAAGCTGCCGCCAAGATGGATCGCATCCTCAAGGACTAGCGGTCCGTTGAACTACGGCCTGCGGTGGCAGCGCTACCGCAGGCGTTTTGCCACGAGGCGCGTGCAGCAGTGCTGCGTGCATAAGACGGCCGCCGTACTCGAAAGGTCAGCCAAGTCGAGACGAAGTCCGCGCGATAGCTCATCGGGTGTTGCCTACTGCCATGCGCCAATGGTTTCGCATCGTGTTCCCCAGGAACTACCTGGATCGCCGGAAACGTGCGGGATTCCTGTTCGTCCTCCCCGCGCTGCTGTTCTTCGGTTTCGTCTTCATCCTGCCGCTCGCCCAGTCCATCATGTACTCGTTTTACAAAATCGCCCCGGGCGGAGCGAAGGAGTTCGCGGGCCTGAGTCGTTATGAAAGGGTCCTCACCGACTCCACTTTCTGGACCGCCGTCGGGAACACCGTCCAACTGCTGTTGTTGTCAGTGCCCGTTACGGTAGTCCTTGCGCTCGCCGTGGCGCTCGGTCTCAACCGGATCACCAATCTCAAGTGGCGCAACGTCTGGGCTTCGATGTACTTCCTGCCCTTCGCCACTTCGCTGGTCGCGGCCGCGCTCATCTGGCAATGGATCTACGAGCCGGTCTACGGCTTCCTCAACTACGCGCTGTCGTTCGTCGGCATTCCGCCGCAGAAGTGGCTGCAGAGCCTGTTCCAGGTGCGCCCCGCCATCGCCGCGGTGAGCGTCTGGGTCCGGCTCGGCTTCGACACCATGATCTTCCTCGCCGCGCTGCAATCGATCCCGGAGGAGTACTACGAGGCGGCCGACATGGACGGCGCCAGTGCCGTGCAGCGCCTGCGCTACATCACGCTGCCGCTCTTGAACCCGCAGATCATCATGGTCTGCATTCTCGAGCTCATTTTCAACTTCAAGATCTTCGATCAGGTCTACGCCACGACCCAGGGCGGACCGGCGGGCGCCAGTCAGACCATCATCGGGCTGCTATACGACACGGCGTTCAAATTCTTCCGCTTCGGCGAGGCGTCGGTCATGGCGGTCTTCGTCTTCGTCACGCTCATGCTGGTGACCTTGCTGCAATGGCGACTGTTCCGAAAACCCGTCGAGTATTGACACTGCTCGTGGCGATGTCGTTGCTCGCGGGCCGGAGCAAGGCATGAGCTCCATCGCGCCGGCGAGCGCATCGTCCGCCCGCGCGCGCCTCACGCTCAAGCAAGTCCACAGTCGCTGGCTCACTACGCTCGCGATCGCCTGCGGCGCGATCATCGTCTTCTTCCCGTTCTTCTGGATGGCGGTCACGTCGCTGAAAACCGCCCCGGAAATTCAGCGTGTGCCGCTGCAGATCACCCCCGACAACTGGCTCAATTTCAGCAACTACGTCGAAGTCTTCAAGCGCGAGCCTTTCCTGCGCTACCTGCTGAACAGCGCGATCGTCGCCTCGATCGCCGCCGTGAGCAGCGTCGTGGTCTCGTCGCTGGCAGGGTTCGGATTTGCCAAGTATCGCTTTCCCGGACGCGATGTTTTCTTCCTCGCCATCATCGGCATCCTGATGGTCCCCTTCCAGTCGGTCGTGGTGCCGCTGTACGTCTGGATGAACGACCTCGGACTGCTCGATACCTACGCGGGTATCGTGGCTCCGGACCTGGTCAGCGTCTTCGGTGTCTTTCTGATGCGGCAGGCGATCGAGATGATTCCCAACGACTACATCGACGCAGCGCGCATCGACGGGGCCAGCGAGCTCCGAATCTTCTTTCTGGTGGTTCTGCCGTCGGTGAAGCCGGCCATCGCGACCTTGTTGATCATCAAGTTCCTGTGGAGTTGGAACGAGTTCTTCTGGCCGATGGTGGTGATCAGCAGTCCCCAGATGAAGGTGGTCACCATGGGCCTGATGAGTTTCACCAACATGTATTTCATCGAATACAATCTGCTCACCGCTGCCGCGGTGATCAGCATCCTGCCCATCCTGCTTATCTTCGTCACGCTGCAGCGTTGGGTGGTCCAAGCCGTGGTGATGAGTGGCCTTAAAGGCTGATAGACCTTGCGAGCGTCCCGCCTGATGAACGTTGCCATCGTTGCATGGTGTAAGTCTGGTATAACACCACGCGGGATTATTCGCGAAAATGCGTCTTACTGGTCGTGGGCAGACACGGAAGTTTGGACCGCGTCAAATGAAAAATGGGCAAATGCGATATCTGCCCAAAAATGTTGATGGTGCCCAGAAGAGGACTCGAACCTCCACAGTGTTGCCACCGCTAGGACCTGAACCTAGTGCGTCTACCAATTTCGCCATCTGGGCGATAGCCAACTGATTATTTTACGAAAAGCACAACACATTGTCAAAGAAACCACCTGCTGAAAACGGCGCCAGCGCTCCGCCTCCCGTAAGCCGCCGCCCCGGCCGTCGCGTGCGCGATGTCGACATTCCGTCGCGCGAACAAGTTCTCGATTTTCTGCGCGAGCATGGCGTCCCGATTCTCGCCGAAGACGTTGCGCGCCTGCTCCACGTGCGCGGGGACGCGGAACGCGACGCGTTTTCCGGACGGCTTGCCGCGATGGAGCGCGATGGTCAACTGATGACCAACCGCAAGCATCAATTGTGCGTGGTCGCCAAGATCGATCTCGTGACGGGAACCGTGCAAGGACACCCCGACGGCTTCGGTTTCCTGGTACCGGACGACGGGACCGCGGACTTGTTCCTGTCGCCGAAGGAAATGCACAAGGCGTTGCACGGCGATCGCGTGACCGCGCGTCAGATCGGCGTCGACAAGCGCGGCCGTCCGGAAGGGGTCATCGTCGACGTACTTGAACGCGTGAATCGCGAAGTGGTTGGACGCGTGTACGAAGACCACGGCATCTGGTATCTCGTCGCCGAAAACAAGCGGATCAGTCAGGACATCCTTATTCCGCCGGACATGCGCGGCAAGGCCAAGCCAGGGCAAGTCGTCGTCGCGGAACTGATCGAGCAGCCCTCCGTGCATCGCGAAGCGCTGGCCAAGGTCGCGCAAGTGCTGGGCAATTACACCGATCCCGGCATGGAAATCGAGATCGCGCTGCGCAAGCACGACTTGCCGCATCAATTCTCGACAGCGGCGAAGCGCCAGGCAACACGTCTGCCGGCCACGGTTCAGGATGCAGATCGCAAGGACCGCACGGACCTCACCAAGTTACCTCTCGTGACCATCGACGGCGAAACTGCCAAGGACTTCGACGACGCGGTCTACTGCGAGCGCACCGGCAAGGATTTCCGGCTCATCGTCGCGATTGCCGACGTCAGCCACTATGTGCGCGACGGCGATGCGATCGATCGCGAGGCACGCGAACGCGGCACCTCCGTATATTTCCCGCGGCGCGTGATTCCCATGCTGCCGGAAGAACTTTCCAACGAGCTTTGTTCGCTCAAGCCCGCAGTCGACCGCCTGTGCATGGTCTGCGACATGGCGGTCTCGGCGCAGGGCGACATCAAGAGCTACCGCTTCTACCCGGCAGTGATGCATTCGCGTGCGCGGCTCACTTACACGCAGGTCTGGGACATGTTGTCGCAACCCAAGGCCGCGAAGAGCGCGGAAGCGAAGGCGTTGCTCCCGCATCTGGAGAACGTCTTTGCCCTTTACAAGGCGCTCGCGGCGGCCCGCGCGCGGCGTGGAGCGATCGACTTCGAGACGGTCGAACTGGAATTGAAGTTCGACGCGCACGGCAAGATCGAATCGATCGTTCCTGTCGTGCGCAACGAAGCACACAAGCTGATTGAGGAATGCATGCTGGCCGCAAACGTGTGCACGGCCGAGTATCTGCTGAAGCAGAAGCACCCGGCGCTGTATCGCGTGCATGAGGGGCCGACACCCGAGAAGCTGAAGGCGTTGAAGGAATTCCTCGCGGCGTCGGCACTGGCACTGGGCGGTGGCGAACACCCGACGCCCGGCGACTATGCGCAACTGCTCGCGAAGATCAAGGGCCGTCCCGACTTCAACCTGCTGCAGACCGTACTGCTGCGTTCGTTGCAGCAGGCCGTCTACAGCCCCGACAACGAAGGGCACTTCGGTCTCGGTTACGACGCCTACACCCACTTCACCTCACCCATTCGGCGCTATCCGGATCTGGTTGTGCATCGCGCGATCAAGGCATGTCTCGCCGGCACGCGATATCAGCCGGGCGGCACGGCATGGGCGGAACTGGGCGTGCACAGCTCGCTCACTGAGCGGCGCGCCGACGACGCGACGCGCGACGTCGAGAATTGGCTCAAGTGCTACTACATGCAGGACCGCGTCGGCGAGACCTTCGACGGCACGATCAGTGGCGTTACGCACTTCGGCCTGTTCGTCACGCTCGACGGTCTCAACGTTGACGGCCTGGTGCACGTCACCGAACTCGGAAACGACTACTTCCATTTCGACGCCGTGCATCACGCGATGAACGGCGAACGCAGCGGCCAGAGTTACCGACTCGCGGATCGCATCAAGGTCAAGGTCGCGCGCGTCGACCTCGAAGCCACCAAGATCGACTTCGTGCTGGCCGACGTCAGCGGCACTCGCGCGACGAGTGCCCCGAAGAAAACGCGTCAGGGCAAAAGCCGCTGACGCGTTTGCACTAAGTGTCGTGCTGGGCAGACGCGGTCGGCGACGGGGTCGGCCTCCCGCAGCTCCGAAGCTACTTTGGCTGTGGCACGATCCTCAGGTACGGCTTCGGCGCCTTCCAGCCTTGCGGATACTTCAGCTTGGCTTCGTCGTTGCTGACCGAGCCCGCGATGATGACGTCCTCGCCAGGTTTCCACTGTGCAGGCGTGGCGACCTTGTGCTTGGCCGTGAGCTGCAGCGAATCCAGCACGCGCAGCACCTCGTCGAAATTGCGGCCGGTTGTCATCGGATAGGTGAGGTTGAGCTTGATCTTCTTGTCCGGACCGACCACGAACACCGAGCGGATCGTCGCGTTGTCCGCCGGCGTGCGCGGCTGCGCGCCGCTGGCGTTCGGATGGATCATGTCGTAGAGCTTGGCGACGGTGAGGTCGGCGTCGCCGATAATGGGATAGTTGGGCGCAGTGCCCTGCGTCTCCTCGATGTCCTTCGCCCAACGCTTGTGATCGTCGACCGGGTCGATCGACAGTCCGATAACCTTCGCGTTGCGTTTGTCGAACTCGGGCTTGAGCTTGGCGAGGTAGCCCAACTCGGTCGTGCATACGGGCGTGAAGTCCTTCGGATGCGAGAACAGGATCGCCCATTTGTCGCCGATCCAGTCGTGGAAGCGGATGGTTCCTTCCGTGGTTTCCGCCGTGAAATCGGGTGCCTCGTCGCCAATGCGAACTGCCATGATGGCCTCCTGGTTATGGCTCGGTGTGAGTTCTCTATAATACGCCTGCTGCGATGCACGAAAAAGATCGCTCGGCGCTATGCATATGGCCTCCGCTCCCGTCCAACCCAACGACCCCGTCGCCGCGTCGCATGAAGCGCACATCGATCTCGTCGTGCAGGGTATCGACATCGGCACGCCCGAACTCAAGCAGCTGGCACGGCTGACCGGCGCCAGCGGCATTGTTTCGCTGGACCGCGCCGCGACCCAGGCATTCCGTTTGCTGCTGCCGGTCGAGCACGCACCCATTGGTCCCTTCTGTACCGGCGCGGGCTTCGACTGCGGGCTGGTTCCGCGCGACCAGGGCCTGGAGCGCGTGCGCCTGGTCGCCATGGACATGGACTCCACGTTGATCACGATCGAGTGCATCGACGAGATTGCCGACGCCATCGGCATCAAGCCGCAGGTTTCGGCGATCACGGCGAGCGCCATGCGCGGCGAGATCGACTTTCGCGAGAGTCTGACGCGCCGGGTGGCACTGCTCGCGGGGCTGAAGGTCGCTGCGCTGCAGCGTGTCTACGACGAACGCCTTAGATTGTCGCCGGGGGCCGGAAGAATGCTTGCCGGGTTCAAACGCGTTGGCGCCAGGACGTTACTGGTCTCGGGTGGATTCACTTTTTTTACAGACCGGCTGAAGGCGCGGCTCGGGCTCGATTACACCGTTTCCAACACGCTTGAAATTCGAGACGGGAAGCTGACTGGCCGCATCGAGGGAAAGATCGTCGATGCCGGAACCAAGGCCGCGGAGCTCACCCGCCTCGGAACGGAACTCGCCGGCGCTGGGGGGCTCATCGTCGCGATCGGAGATGGCGCCAACGATCTGCCGATGCTCGCACAGGCGGACGTGAGCATTGCCTATCGCGCCAAGCCGGTTGTCAGGGAAAAAGCCACGTACGCCATCGACCAGTGTGGGCTGGACGCGGTACTGAACCTGTTTGCGTGACCGCTATAGATCAGAATTGGAATTCCTCACTCGTCGTCGAAGTCGCCTTCATCGATCCATGCGGACTGGATCGCCTCCAGTATCTTCTCGCCGCTCCGTTTGGGATCGTCGTCGAATCCGGGTAACGCCAGAACCCACTCGCGCAAGTCGATGAAAAGTATTCGCGCGGGGTCGATACCGGGATGCGCTTCCGCAAGCGCGATCGCAATCTCGCGGCTGTCGGTCCACTTCATTTGCTCGCCTCTTTGGCGTAGTTGATCGTGTATTTCGGAATCTCGAGCACAAGCTTCGCATTTCCCGGTTTAGTCTGGCAGGACAAGCGCGACAACGGCGTCAATCCCCATGCGCGATCGAGGAGGTCGTCTTCGTCTTCCGACGAAGGAGTCAACGATGCGAAGCCTTCGCGCACGATGACGTGACACGTCGTGCACGCGCAGGATTTCTCGCACGCGTGTTCGATTTCGATGCCTTGATCGAGCAGATTGTCGCAGATCGACTCACTGGCGTCGGCCTCGAAGGTCTTGCCCTCGGGGCACAGCTCGGGGTGCGGCAATACGACGATTTCCGGCATCAAGTCAGCGCGTCGACGCTGCGTCCGGTGAGCGCCTGCGCGAGGCCACGATCCATGCGCCGCGCGGCGAACTCCTCAGTTGCTCGATTGAGCGCACTGGCAGCGGTGCGCAGCGCATGACGGTCTTCGGCTGGTAGCAGCCGCCGCGTCTCGGCCAGAGCGTGTTCGATCGCGGTGCGCTCGTCCGCGCTGAGCATGTCAGCATCGACAGCGAGCGCAGCTTCGGTCGCCGCAATCATGCCTTCAGCCTCCACCCGGGTTTCGCCAAGGGCTCTCGCTTCCATGTCGTCGGCAGCGTGCGCGTGCGACTCCATCAGCATGCGGGTGATGTCCGCATCGGAGAGCCCGTACGACGGTTTCACCGTGATCGCGGTCTCGGCGCCGGTCGTCAGCTCGCGCGCGGTCACCGCGAGCAGGCCATCGGCATCGACCTGAAAAGTGACCCGGATGCGCGCCGCGCCTGCAACCATCGGCGGTATGTCGCGCAGTTCGAAGCGCGCCAGTGACCGGCAGTCGGCCACCCGTTCGCGTTCGCCCTGCACGACGTGGATCGCCATCGCTGTCTGCCCGTCCTTGAACGTCGTGAACTCCTGGGCACGCGCGATCGGGATCGTCGCGTTGCGAGGAACGATCTTCTCGGTGAGCCCGCCCATCGTTTCGAGGCCCAGCGACAACGGAATGACGTCGAGCAGCAGCCAGTCCTCGCCCGGCGCACGATTACCGGCCAGCACGTTCGCCTGGATCGCAGCACCGAGGGCGACCACCTGGTCAGGATTCAGATTGTTGAGCGGCGGTGTTCCGAAAAACTCTCCAACCGCCTTCTGGATCTGCGGCATACGCGTCGCGCCGCCAACCATAACCACGCCGTCGATGTCGGCGGGGGCGAGCTTCGCATCGCGCATTGCCTTTTTCACCGGCGTCAGCGTCTTACCGACGAGCGTCTCGGTGATCGCGGCGAAGGTCGCGAGATCCAGCGTTGCCTGCAGCGATTCGCCCGTGGACAACGTTGCGTCGATGCGCACCGACGCGTGCGTCGTCAGGCTTTCCTTCGCCGCACGCGCCTGTTGCATCAGCATGCGGGTATCGCCCGGCCCCAGCGGTCCGACGCCCGTTTTTTCCAGTATCCAGCAAAAGACGCGATGATCGAAATCGTCGCCGCCGAGCGCCGTGTCGCCCGCGGTCGCCAGTACTTCGAACACGCCGCGCGACAAACGCAGAATCGACAGATCGAAGGTGCCGCCACCGAGATCGTATATTGCGTACGTACCCTCGGAACCATTGTCCAGACCATACGCGATGGCGGCGGCAGTTGGCTCGTTCAGCAGCCGCAGGACGTTCAAACCTGCCAGCCGCGCGGCGTCCTTGGTGGCCTGACGCTGCGCGTCGTCGAAATACGCGGGCACCGTGACCACCGCGCCGAGAATCTCGCCACCGAGACTTTGCTCGGCACGATGGCGTAGCGATTTCAGGATTTCGGCGGAAACTTCGACCGGCGTCTTCACGCCGGCGCGGGTATCAATCTGAACCATGCCCGGCGCGTCGACAAAGCGGTAGGGAAAGCGCCTGGCGTCGGCGAGGTCGCCGACACCGCGGCCCATGAACCGCTTGACCGACACGATGGTGTTTTGCGCGTCGCTTGCCTGCGCGACTTCGGCAACATGACCCACCTCTACGCCATCGGGCGCATAGCGCACGATCGAGGGCAGCAGCGCGCGGCCTTCCACATCGGGCAATACCACGGGCATGCCGCTGCGCACCGTCGCGACCAGCGAATTCGTCGTCCCCAGGTCGATGCCGATCGCCAGGCGGTGGCGGTGTGGCGCCGGCGCCTGCCCGGGCTCGGCGATCTGCAGTAGCGCCATAAGTCTTAGTCTTAGTCTTCGACTTCGACTTCGGCGACCGCGGCGTCGATATCGGCTGCGAGCCTGGACAGAAACTTGAGCTTGCGCACCGTCATTCTGGCGGCCTCGAGCGCACGGGCACCGTCGAGTTCGTCGCCGAGCACGTGCTCCAGTTCGCCCGATTCTTCGCGGACATCCGTCAGCAATGCCTGAAGGCTGCGCGCATCATGGCTATCGGCGGCAGCTTCGATCGCTTCACGCCGCGCCAGCTGATATTCGAGAAAATCCTGCGGCAGAACGGTGTCGGTCTCGGACAGGGCGACGATGCCATGGAGCGAAAGCAGATACAGCGCCCGTTCGACCGGATCCTTGAGCGTGCGATACGCTTCGTTCACACGCGTCGACGATTGCAGCGCGAGTCGCTGCTCCGCCTCGCCGGCAGCCGCGAAGCGATCAGGATGCACCTCGCTTTGCACCTTGCGGTACGCGGTGTCGAGCTTGCGTCGGTCGCAGTGGTAGCGCGCGGGCAGGCCGAACAGCGAGAAATAGTCTTGGGAGAAATCGATCAAAGTAAGCCGTCTCTTGAGTACGGCGAGCGCGGGCGGTTCATGCAGCGCCATCGCGCATTGCGCGCAATGACTAGACGTTAAAGGATTCGCCGCAGCCGCACTCGTCCTTGACGTTCGGATTGTTGAATTTGAACCCTTCGTTCAAGCCTTCGCGCGCGAAGTCGAGTTCGGTGCCGTCGATATACGGAAGGCTTTTGGGATCGACGATGACCGTGATGCCGTGGCTCTGGAACTGCTGATCTTCCGGTGCCGCAGCGTCGGCGTACTCCAGCTTGTAGGCCAGTCCCGAACAGCCGGTCGTGCGCACACCCAGACGCAGGCCGATACCCTTCCCGCGCTTGCTGAGATAGCCTGCGACGTGCTTTGCCGCACTCTCGGTGAGCGTGATGGCCATCGTCGCAGGATCAGTCCGCCGCCAGCGGCGCCGCAACGCGCTGACCGTCGACCGCACCGCTGTCGCCATGCTTCTTCTTGTAGTCGGCGACCGCAGCCTTGATCGCGTCCTCCGCAAGTATCGAGCAATGGATCTTGACCGGTGGCAACGCCAGCTCTTCGGCGATGTGCGTGTTCCTGATCGTCAGCGCCTGGTCGAGCGTCTTGCCCTTGACCCATTCGGTGACCAGCGACGACGACGCGATCGCCGAACCGCAGCCATAGGTTTTGAACTTGGCGTCTTCGATGCGTCCATCGGCCCCAACCCGGATCTGCAGCTTCATCACGTCGCCGCACGCGGGTGCACCCACCATGCCGGTGCCAACTGCGGCGTCGTCCTTGGCGAACGATCCGACGTTGCGCGGATTTTCGTAATGATCGAGTACTTTGTCGCTATAAGCCATGACTGACTCCGTTTCAATTTACTGCCGTTGCCCGGATTGAGGGGCGGCGAAGCCGCCCACTCCAATCCGGACAGTCATTGCGTCAGAATGCTGACGCAATGACAATCAATGTGCTGCCCACTGCACCGAATCCAGGTCCACACCTTCTTTGTACATTTCCCAGAGCGGTGACAATTCGCGCAGCTTGGAGATCTTCTGCTTGAGCAATTCGATCGCGAAATCGATTTCTTCCTCGGTGGTGAAGCGACCCACCGTAAAGCGGATCGAGCTGTGCGCCAATTCGTCGCTGCGGCCGAGCGCGCGCAGTACATACGACGGCTCCAGCGACGCCGACGTGCACGCCGATCCCGATGACACGGCAACGTCCTTGATCGCCATGATCAGGCTTTCGCCCTCGACGAAATTAAAACTCACGTTCAGATTGTGCGGAACGCGCCGTTCCATATCGCCATTCAGGTGCACTTCCTCCATATCGGAGAAGCCCTGCCATAGCCTGTCCCGCAGCATGCGTATGCGGTCGTTGTCCTTCGCCATCTCGAGCCGGGCCAGACGGAACGCCTCACCCATGCCGACGATCTGATGCGTCGGCAGCGTGCCTGAACGCATGCCGCGCTCGTGACCGCCACCGTGCATCTGCGCCTCGATGCGCACGCGCGGCTTGCGCCGCACGAACAGCGCGCCGATGCCCTTGGGACCATACGTCTTGTGGGCCGAGAACGACATCAGGTCGACCTTGAGCGTAGCCGAGATCGACCGGTATCTTGCCCGTCGCCTGCGCCGAGTCCACGTGAAAAATGATGCCGCGGCTGCGGCAGATCTCGCCCAGCGCCGCAATGTCCTGAATGACGCCAATCTCGTTGTTGACGTACATCACGGACGCCAGGATGGTGTCCGGTCGCAGCGCGGCCTTGAACGCCTCGAGATCGATCAGTCCATCGGGCAGTACATCGAGATAGGTGACCTCGAAACCTTCGCGCTCAAGTTCGCGCATCGTATCGAGCGTCGCCTTGTGCTCGGTCTTGACCGTGATCAGGTGCTTGCCCTTGTCCTTGTAGAAGTGCGCTGCGCCTTTCAGGGCGAGATTGATCGCCTCCGTAGCGCCCGACGTCCAGACGAGTTCCCGCGGGTCGCAATTGACCAGCTTTGCGACTTCCTCGCGCGCTTCTTCGACCGCCTTCTCGCTGGTCCAGCCGAACGCGTGCGAACGCGACGCCGGGTTGCCGAACTGCTCGGTCAGGAACGGGATCATCTTCGCCGCGACGCGAGGGTCCACCGGCGTCGTCGCCGAATAGTCGAGGTAGATCGGTTTTTTCATCGTTGCACCGATACCGGCTCAGGCCACGGGCGCGGGTTCGGGCTTCTTGCTCGACGTCGCCCGCTGATCCTGCAACACGTTGACCACATTCTTGTCCTGCGCGCGCACCAATTGTTCGAGCGTTACCGAACGCAGGAAGCTGAAGATGTGCGCATTCAGGGCCGCCCAGAGCTCATGCGTCATGCAGCGCTTGTCGTCCTTGCAGTTTTCCTTGCCGCCGCACTGCGTCGCATCGATGGGCTCGTCCACGGCGAGAATGATGTCGGCAACCGACAGACTGCTGGCCGGATGCGCGAGGTTATAGCCGCCACCGGGGCCCCGTACGCTATCGACCAGGCCGTGGCGACGCAGTTTGCCGAACAGCTGCTCCAGATAGGACAGCGAAATCTTCTGGCGCTCGGACACCCCGGCCAGGGTGACCGGCCCGTTGGCGCTGTGCATGGCCACGTCGATCATTGCCGTGACAGCAAAACGGCCTTTGGTAGTGAGTCTCATGGTTGCCTGACCTCAATCGACCGCACTTGGCGGCGAATCAGTATTCTATAATTCCCGACCATATTAGTCAAGTAAATGACCCGCAAGTTCACTCCAGCATCTTGTTGATCTGGGTGGGGTCGAAGCGCTCGGCGGTTGCCTTGGCATCACCGCAGTCCAGGCCGCGCTGTTCGATCAGATCGATCAACTTCTCCAGGCGGTCGTCGGCGTCCGCAGCGTGATCCAGAAGCGCGTGAATCGCCTTCACCATCGGATCGTTCATGTCGGCCCCGATGCCATAGGCGGAAAAGCCGATCTTGGCCGCCTTTTCCTCGCGCCGCACTGCATCCTCACCCGTCACGATGCGTGCGGGAATACCCACGGCCGTGGCCCCTGTCGGGACATCCCGTACGACCACCGCATTGCACCCGATCTTGGCGTTGTCGCCTACCAGCAGCGGCCCCAGGATCTTCGCGCCCGCGCCGACGACCACGCCACGGCCCAACGTTGGATGACGTTTGCCTTTATTCCACGACGTGCCGCCGAGCGTGACGCCATGGTACAGCGTGCTGTCATCGCCTATTTCTGCGGTTTCGCCGATAACCACGCCCATCCCATGGTCGATGAATACCCGCCGTCCGATGGTTGCACCCGGATGGATCTCGATACCCGTCAGCCACCGGCTCCAGTGCGACAACCAACGTGCCAGCCAGCGCATTCCAGCGCGCCAGAGCGGATGGGTCACCGCCCGATGCCAGACCAGCGCATGCAGCCCGGGATAGCAGGTCAACACCTCCCATTTGGAGCGGGCGGCGGGATCGCGGTCGAACACGCAGGCAATGTCTTCGCGGAGATAGGAGAACACGGGTCAATTGTGGCATATCCGAGCGAAATACTCAAGTATTGGGTACGGCAAACCTGAGCACCGCGACGCAGGTCCTCGCCGCTACCGCTTTGAGTGTCCCAATCGCTCCTCGATCCTCGCCACGATGCCGCGCAGGATGTTGACCTCCTCCTTTTCCAGCCGCGTGCGCGCGAACAATCGGCGCAACCGGGGCAACAAGCGCTTCGGCTGCGCGGGCCGAAGGAAATTGAGCGCGATCAGCGCACGCTCGCCATGCTCGAAAAGCTGTGCAATTTCGTCCTGGGTTGCCGGCTCGAACGTCGGCGCTGTCCACACCGTGCCATCGTTCGCCGCAAGATGGAGTTCGTACGCAGCGATCTGCACCGCCGCAGCCAGATTCAACGAAGCGAACGCAGGGTTCGACGGTATGGTCGCGACGATCTGGCAGCGTGCTAGTTCCGCATTCGACAGCCCCGACATTTCGTTACCGAACACCAGTGCGACGTCCCCTTCGGTGGCGTAGCGCAGCGCTTCCGCGGCAGCGGCGCGCACGGGCCGCACGTCGCCCGCAAATTCGCGCGGTCTCACCGAAAAACCGATGGCGAGCACCGCACCGGCGAGTGCCGCGTCGAGCGTCGTTATCACCTCCGCCGCAGCGAGCACGGCCGTCGCCCCCGACGCGAGCGCGTCGGCGTCGGGATGCGGAAAGCGTTGCGGCGCCACCAGCATCAGCCGCGACAATCCCATCGTCTGCATCGCCCGCGCGGCCGCACCGATATTGCCGGGATGGCTCGTCGCGCAAAGGACGATCCGGATGCGATCGAGCCGTGCAGTCATGGGCGTGGCCGGTTGTGGGTAAAATGCGCGGCAGGAGCGTTCCGCAGTGAGCGCCACGCGCCGCGTGGCGTCATCGGGGGCCCAATCAGAGGTTTGATCATGCACCCGATGCTAACAATCGCCGTCAAGGCCGCGCGCCGCGCCGGCAACATCATCAATCGTGGTGCCCGCGACCTCGACCGTCTGACGGTCACCGCAAAAGGCCCGAAGGACTTCGTGAGCGAGGTCGATCGGGCCGCCGAAGCCGCGATCGTCGACACCATTCACGCGACTTATCCCGGCCATGCAATCTTAGCAGAGGAAGGCACCGCGAAAGACGCCAACGCGTCCGCCGAGCACGTGTGGATCATCGACCCGCTCGACGGAACGACGAATTTTCTGCATGGCTTTCCGCAATATTGCGTCTCCATCGCTCTGCAGTACAAGGGGCAAATCACGCAGGGCGTCATTTACGATCCGGTGCGCAACGATCTGTTTAGCGCCACACGCGGGCGCGGCGCATTTCTGAACGACCATCGCATGCGCGTGTCGCGGCGGCAGCATCTGAAGGATTGCCTCATCGGCACCGGGTTTCCATTTCGCGACGGCAGCGATCTCGATGCCTACGTGAAGATGATGCGATCGATGATGGCCGAGACCGCCGGTTTGCGGCGCCCCGGCGCAGCGGCACTGGACCTGGCCTATGTTGCGGCCGGCTATACGGACGGATTCTGGGAAGTCGGACTTAACCCCTGGGACGTTGCTGCAGGCAGCCTGCTGATTCTGGAGGCCGGAGGCCTGGTCGGCGATCTCGAAGGTGAATCGAATTATCTGTATGGCGGACAGGTCATTGCCGGGAATCCCAGGATCTTCGCGCAAATGGTCACTTTGCTCGCACCGCACCGCAGTGCACTCAAGGCACGTTCACCCGTCAAAAAGTGACGTTTTTTTGTTGTGGCCGGCAGGCGCTTTGACAAGTCTCACTGTGGTTAAAATGTACCGCCGTGCACCGATGGTGCATAGTTGGGTGAAAACGGCATGACAATTCCAATGTCATTGTGTACGATAGTTGCGCAATCCACTGTCGGCGCAGCGAGGCGCGGCGGGCGGAACCCCATTGGGAGATCTTCATGTTGCGACGTTTGCTACGACAGCTGATTCTGGTCGCTTTGCTGGTTGCATTCGTGCCGTTCGCGTCCGCTCAGCCCGTGTCGCGCATCCGGGTGATGCTGCATCCTTTCGCTGCGGGCGCCGGCCAATTGCCCGACGCCACGTTTGCATCGCTGCAATCGGTGGCAGGCGTGCCGCTGACCCTTGCCAGTGCCACCCGTACCGGCGCGCTCGAATTCACGCTTGCGCAGCCCCTGGATGCCGCCGCCTCCAATGCCCTGTTGGCGCGACTGCGCAATGACCGCAATGTCCTGTGGGCAGAAACGTTGCTGTCAGGACCCGCCGTTGCGCGGGCTCAGTCCGCAACAGAGACTGTCGCTCAACCCGCGGGGCGCAAATTGATGCTCAGGTTGACGGGCGCCACGACGCCCGACTGGCCGACACTGCTGCCGCGCCTGTCGGCAGCAGTGGGTGCCGCGTTAGCGGTCGATCACCAGATCGGCGACGTCTGGGTGTTGACCCTTGCGGATCCCGTCTCGGATGCGCGACTCGCTCAGCTGGCCACGCTGCTGCAGACCGACCCTGCAGTGCAGTACGCCGATCCGGTTCGTCGCGTGCGCGCCAAGCTGGTGCCGAACGACCCGTTGTACTCGCAGCAATGGGCGCTCTCCGATCCCGTTGGTGGTGTGAACGCGCCGTCGGCTTGGTCGTTGCAGACAGGCAGTGCATCCGTCGCCGTGGCGGTCGTCGATACCGGCGTCACTGCGCACCCCGAGTTTGGGGGCAGGTTTCTGGCTGGATACGATTTCATCAGCGACCCGCACACAGCGAACGATGGCGGCGGGCGCGATGGCAATGCGTCGGATCCCGGCGACGCGACCGGCGACGGCGAGTGCGGTGATGGCGTGCCAGGTGAACCAAGCAGTTGGCACGGCACGTTCGTCAGCGGTTTGATTGCTGCCAATACCAACAACGCAGTCGGCGTTGCCGGCCTGGACTGGAGTGCGAAGATTCTGCCGGTGCGCGTTCTGGGCAAGTGCGGCGGCACATTCGACGACGTTACCGCAGGTCTGTTATGGGCAGCCGGCCTTCCTGTCGCGGGTGTACCCGCGAACCCATCGCCGGCGCGCGTGATCAACATGAGCCTCGGTGGCACCACCGCCTGTCCGCAGGCGCTGCAAGATGCGATCAATGCGGTGCTTGCGCAAGGCGCGGTGATTGCCGTCGCCGCAGGCAACGAGTCCGAAGACGCGGTCAACTCGGCGCCGGCGAATTGCGGCGGCGTAATCACGGTCGGCGCATCGACACGCCAAGGCGACCGCGCGAGCTATTCGAACTTCGGGCGTCGCGTCGACCTCTCGGCCCCAGGCGGCGACGGCGACGCGACCGACTGGATCACCTCCACATGGAACGACGGCAAAACGTCACCAGGCAACCCCATCTATGGACGCGCCATTGGAACCAGCTTCGCCGCCCCCCACGTTGCCGGGGTCGCGTCGCTGATATTCGCGCGCAACGCGAACCTGACGCCGGGCCAGGTACTTTCGATCGTCACCAGCACGGCGCGCCCCTTTCCGGCAGGCTCGCAGTGTGCACTGGGGGGCAGTTGCGGGGTCGGATTGCTCGACGCCGGGCTCGCCCTGCAAAGCACGATCCCGGCCGCCGACAGCGCGCCACCTGGCGCCGTGCCGGTGGTCGAGTATTACCGCGCTGATCTGGATCACTATTTCATGACGGCGACCCCGCTCGAGATCGCCGCCCTCGATGCGCAGGCACCGCTAATCCAGCGGACCGGCCAGGTATTCTACGCGTGGCCGGATCCGTCGCTGGCGCCGGCGGGTACGCTGCCGCAACCGGTTTGCCGCTTCCAAAGTCCGTTACCGCTGATCAACTCACACATCTTCACGGCCATCGCGAGCGAATGTCAATTCATCATCGCCAATTGGCAAGGGATCTGGAACCTCGAGTCCCCGGCAGTGTTCTACGTTCTTTTGTCAGACGACAATGGCGCTTGCCCCGCCGGTACGACACCGATCTTCCGCTTCTTCAACAACCGCAACGATGCGAACTTGCGCCATACGCGGGACCTGACGGTGCGCCGCGAAATGCTCAACAAGCAATGGGCGCCCAACGGTTTCGGTCCGAACGGCGTGGCGTTCTGCACGCCGGCCTGACGACATTCAGCGTCGATACGCGAATGAAACCGCGCCTTCCATAAATCAGGTGGGTGCCGCGGCGGCCGGCATTCTGGCCGCAAGAGTATCGAGCGCCGCGCTCACGGCACGGTCGAACAGTGGCACGGGCTCGACCACCAGCCTTGCCTTGCCGGCTCCGAGCTGCCACGCAAGCTCCTCGGGCGTTACGACGATCGCCTTGGTCCGCGCACGGCTGGTGAAGATGTATTTGCTGCGCAGCGGACTCACCCACGACAGCCGCGCGTTGGTCGCCTTGCCCTCGCTGCCGAACGCCAGCCAGGTTCCGACCACCATGTCGTTGACGAAGTCGTGGACATTGCCGATGGCAGGTGTCGCGGTCTCGCGCCCCGTACTCTCTTCGACCGGCGGCAGTGTTGTGACCGCCTGCCCGGCGCCGGCAGCCTTCGGTTTGATCGCGGCCATGTGCAGTTGATACACGGCGTCGAGAAACGGCTGAACGCGCTCGGCCGCAACCTTCACTGCAGCGGCGCCGGCGCGCAGGTTGCGAATGATCGTGGGTACCAGTTTGGCAAGGCGGGCTTTCTGGCCCGTACGTTCCTTCGCTGTGATGCTCCACATCAGGTCAACGAGCGTTTGTACCGCCGACTGCCACTCGTTGCTCTCCGCGCCCTGTTTGGCACGGACCTCCGTCAGGTAATCGGCCCACACGGTTTCGCTGAACGCGCGCACGTCGAACGGCACGTCGAGCCCGGCGAGTTTGTCGCGAATGAGCACGCGCACATGCGCCCGGTCCGGCTCGTTATTTTCAGTCGACAGTGCTTCGACGACTTCCGTATCGAGCGCCGTGCTCAGCTTGCGCTGTTCGCTATCCACGAATTCCTGCAACCGTGCGTCGGCGGCCTCGAAGATCGCCATGTCGACCTTGAAGTCCCGGCATATTTCCTCGATCACACCCGCGGATATCAGTTCGAACGCAGCGCAATAGCCGGCGTCGCCCGTGGCGCCGATGGCAGCGGCGGCAAGATGATCGAGCAGGCGCCGTGCCGGATGCTTCTTGTTGGAGAAAAAGCTGCGGTCGATGAGCGCCGTCTTGAGAATCGGCACCTGCAATCGGCTGAACAGACGCCGCAGGGATTCCGGAATCGACGGATCGCGAAAGATGTAGTCGAACAACAGGCCGATCACGTCCATCGTGATCTTGTCGCCGGAGTTCACCATCTTGTCGGCAATCGCCGCGCGAATGTACGGGATCCGGTTGAGCGGCAATGCCGTTTGCTCGGCCCCGGCAGGCACATCCTGCGATGCAACGTACTCGCCTCCCGGATCGGCGCGTTGCCAGCGGTCGAGCGCCGCGACCGCCGTCGACAACGCTCCGAGGGCCAGCATCGGATCGAGTTGCGGCAAGCCGGCGACCCCTGTGGTCTGCGACTGCGCAGTCGAAGGTTGCGCGGGTTGCGCAATGTCGACTATGTAGGGATTGAGCGGCATGACCCGCTGTGCCACTTGCGCCGGGACAGGCACCGCAGCCTCGCCGGGATCAGCGCCGTCACTTGCCAGGCGCCGTTGTAGGCAACAAACCATCGGGATTTGCCGCGGGTGACGGCAGCGTCGCAGCTGGACGATACCAGCGGTGCTGAAGCCGCCGGCTCGCTCGACGGCGATGCCGCCGGTATTTCGATGTTGAGCGCCAGCAGCGCGTCGGCGACGCTGGGGCCAGCTTCCTTGAACAATTGCAGGAACGCCGGCAGCAACTCCGAGTCATCCGCCGGGCGCAGCTCGCTGCGCGCGCGCAGTTCAGCCTTGATTTCGGGCAGGACGTGATGCTCGGCGAGAAAACGGTTGAGCTTGATATAGACCTTGTTGAGACCCGGCGTCACATCTCCGAGTACGCGCTCCATCAGCGGCCGCCAGATCCTCGGGTTTGGATAGAGCGCGCGCGACGCAACACCGATCGCATCGACCAGGTAGTCCGGAGAGAACGGGTTGTCCGCGTCGCGCGCACGCGGCTCGCGCAGCAACAGGCCCACCCGCAGGTCGACGGCATTCACCTCGCGACGCGTCACGCGCCGAAGCAACGCCGTTGCCGCCGTAAGGGCCGCCTGTTTGTCCTGATCGAACGAGTTCAGCACGCGCAGTGTCGTCAGCGACGCATCGAAATCGGGCCGCCGACCGCTGCGGCGCTTGCCCGCGAGCCTCTTGTCGAACAACTCCGTGAGCGTCGTCTCGAACTGCTTCGCCCAGTCACTCCTTTTACTGCGAAACTGGAGCGCATCTTCGTCCGAAACGTATTCGTTCATCTCGAACAGGTCGTTGGTCGTCTCGATCGACATGGCGACCAGTTCGTGCATGCCCAGCTTGAATTCGACGAAGCACTCGCGCAACAATGCCAGCGCCTCTTCTGCGCTGAGAAGAAGATTGCCGTCGGCATCGGTTGCCGGTGGAAAGATAGCGGTTGGCGGAGTGTCGCGCATCGAAGGAGCGTGATGCTGCGGGGCGAGCGAGTAGGTAGCGCGCGCTCTGAATACCGTTCAGGCCTGGCGCCTGCGACCCGGCGACCGAGCACGCACGAAATTTGCGTTTGGTCGCGTCACTTTTTCTTGTCGAATCATGTGTTCACCAGTGTTCAATCCTCCCGCCAGGACGGGCCGATTATACACCCGTCATAAGGTGAATTCGGGTGCGCCGACTGCCGCCTGGCCAGTGCTGGAGCCAACGCCGAGATACCGGTCTGCCAGCGGCATTCCCGGCATGCCGTGCTAGCCTTGTGCTCGACAGCACCGCCGGAGGAAAACCATGGAACGCATTACCATGTCGCTCGATCAGAATCTCGCACAGGCGTTCGACAACCTGATTCGCGATCGCGGCTATACCAGCCGCTCCGAAGCGATGCGCGACCTGCTCCGACGCGAAACTGAAGCGCATGGCCAGACGCGCTACGCAAAGACCTGGTGCGTGGGCAGCCTTTCGTACGTCTACGACCATCACCTGCGCGATCTTTCCAAGCGACTGACCGCCGCGCAGCATGATCATCATGATCTTGTCATCGCGACCACGCATGTGCATCTCGATCACGAGAACTGCCTCGAAACCGTGATCCTGCGCGGGCCAACGGCCGCGGTGCGCAAATTCGCGAATGCGCTGCAGGCAGAGCGCGGCGTGCGCCACGGCCAGCTCAACCTGATCAGTGTCGAGCCCGGCGAAACGCACCATGGTCCGGGCGGACATCGCCATCACGGCCAGCCACACCTGATTCCCAAGAGCTGACGCGCGCCTGCTGCCATCGCAAAAAAGCGTTGGCGCCTCGATAGGAACTTATGGCATATTCTTCCTACGCCCGCTGCTTCGCGGACGCTTGGCGCAAGGGAGCAACGCTTGGAATCGGCACCAGCCACCTGGTCGGCACTATGTGTTTTTGCGTTCGTGCTCGGCATGAAGCATGGCTTCGACGCCGATCACCTCGCGACCATCGATGGTCTGACGCGCTACAACGCGCGTGAGCACCGGCTGCTCGCGCGTTTTTGCGGAACACTCTTTTCTCTGGGCCATGGCGCAATTGTCCTCATCGTCGCGCTGGCGACTTCGGCACTGGCGCAAGACTGGGAAACACCCCATTGGCTCGAAATGAGCGGGGCCGGGGTTTCCGTCGTATTTCTCTTTGGCCTTGCCTATTTGAACATCGCAGCACTGTTGAAGACCGCACCGGGTGCGATCGTCGCGCCAGTCGGCTTCAAGTCCAGACTGCTGGGCCGGTTTACGTCCCTGCACAATGCATGGGCGATCGCCGCGGTAGGCGCGTTATTCGCGATTTCCTTCGACACCATTTCGCAGGCCGCGCTGTTCGCGCTCGCCGCCAGTCGCTTTGGTGGCATCGCGCAGGCATCCCTGATCGCTGTCCTGTTTGTCGCCGGCATGCTTGCCGTCGACGGCCTCAATGGCCTCTGGATCAGCGGCATGCTGCGACGGGCCGACCGGACTGCCGCGATCGCTTCGCGCATCATGGCGCTGACGGTTGCCGCGTTGAGCGCAGGGGTCGGACTCTTCACGCTGCTCAAACTATTGTTGCCGCAGGTAACCGTCTGGGCAGATGGACATGAACTGGTATCCGGCGCTGCGGTCGTCGTCGCGGTACTGATCGCCTTCGGCGCGGCGATGCTCGCGGCGCGAATCCGCAATCGCCATGGCGTGACAGGCATGGCAATAAGGTCTGATGCCGCTGATTGATACGGACGAACTGCGCACCCATTGCGCACCTCACCTGGTGTTGCTTGCAGCTTGTCTCCGGTAGTATCGGCACCTTCAACTGGCCCCGACCACGGAGAACTTCGTGCCCTCAGCAAAACGTACCATCGGCATCATCGGTGTCGGCTTCGGCGTGCAAGTGCATGTACCCGGTTTTCGCTCCGAGGGCTGGGACGTCGCCGCGATCTGCAGCCGCAGCCGCGACAAGGCGCAGAAAGCCGCAGCCGAAGCGGGTATCGCAGGGGTGCACACCGACCCCATGGAACTCATTCGCCGCGACGATCTCGACGCTGTCGCGATCATCACGCCACCGGGTGCCCACCATGCGCTGGCGATGGCTGCGCTCAAGGCCGGAAAGCACGTCCTGTGCGAAAAGCCGTTCGCGCTTGACGTCAAGCAAGCGCAGGAGATGCGCGACGCCGCCGAGCAATCCGGGCGCACGGCAATGGTCGCCCACGAATTTCGACACACGCCGCAACGTGCCTACATCAAGCAACTTCTTGCCGAGAACTACATCGGCAAATTTCAACTCTGCACGATTGAACTTTTCCTTGATCGCTATGTGACGCCCCAGCCCCGTGCACTGACATGGATGGCCTATCAGGCAGAGGGTGGCGGCTTGCTTGGCGCCCTCGGCTCGCACTACATCGACGGACTTCGCGATTGGTTCGGTGACGTCGCGTCGATTAGCGGGCCGGATCGCCGCGCTCCGCCCCGACGTCATCGACGTCGCCACGGGTCGCACCGTCAAGGCCGAAACAGACGACACGTTCTCGTTCACGCTGACATTCAGAAACGGCGGCATGGCCACGATGATTGCGTCGTTCGCCACCACACCGACGCGCGGCGCCAGAATCGTCGTCATGGGTGACAACGGCACGCTGCTCGCAGAGCAACCCGGCGTCCGAATCCATTGGAAAACGGCGTCGTTGTCGCGAGCCGCAACGGCGCACCACTGGCGGAGTTGAAGACACCAGCACAGTACACACCATTTACCGACGCGCGTGATCACCGGCTGATGGCGTTCCGGTTGCTGGTCAGGGACTTCACGACCGGTATCGACCAAGGTACGTCGCCGGCGCCGAATTTCACGGACGGGCTGCGTTGTCAGCAAGTGCTCGATGCGGTGCGCGCGTCGTCCGAATCAGGACGGACCGTGGTCCTGTAGAGGCAGCCACGATTTCTCCAACCACCTGGCCGACTTTCGGAGCTACGTCAGCCTGACGCCGCCGGCCGGAACGCTTGTTATACTACTTCTACGTTCGACGCTTCCGGTCCGATCTGCCCGGCTGGTTGCGACGTCTGCGATCGAACCTATCGTCAACTGCTCCGCGAGGCTTGCGCAATGGAACGCACGACGCTCAATGATGTGATCACCGATCTTCGCAAGTTGGGCCTGTCCTCCGGTCCGGACCCGCGCCTGCCGAAAGGGGCGCGACCGCCTGCCGACATGCTGGACCGCTGGGCACGCGCGGCTGCACTGGCCGAACCCGACGCGCGCCAGGCGGCCATCTGGGCAATTCGCGAAGCAGCGCACGCCTCGGGCGTGGTACCTGCGTCGGTGCAAGACCTGTATGTGGCCCGGGGCGCCGGGAAATGGTCGGACCGCACCGTGCCCGCCTTGAATCTGCGTGGCTGGAGCTACCAGACCTGCCGCTCAGTGTTCCGCGCCGCCGGGAAGATCGGCGCGAGCCTGCTCATTTTCGAACAAGCCGTCGGTGAAGCGATCTACGCGGTGCAGCCTCCCGCCGAATACACGGCCGCCGTCCTGGCAGCAGCGATGCGTGAAGGACACACGGGGCCGGTCTTCCTGCAGGCTGATCACGATCAGGTCAATGCGAGCGCCTATCTCAAGAACCCTGGCGCCGAGGTCAAGCGACTTACCGACGTGATTCGAGCGCAGATCGCGGCCAGCTTTTTCAACATCGACATCGACGCGTCCACAGTAGTGGATCTCTCCTTGCCGACGGTGGTCGATCAGCAGCGCCTCAACGCAGAACTGACGGCGCAGTTCACACTTCTTGTGCGCGAACTCGAGCCGGCAGGCGTTACGATTTCGGTGGGCGCGGAGATCGGCGAAGTCGGACACCACAATACGACGCCCGAGGAAATGCGCGCCTTCATGGTCACCTATCCCAAGGCGCTGGCTGCCGGTGGGAAGGACGTCGTCGGCGTCACCAAGGTCAGCGTGAATTCGGGGACCTACCACGGCGGCAAGGTCCTGCCGGACGGCAGTCTCGCGCCCATCAACGTCGGCTACGACACGCTGCGCGACATTTCGCGCGTCTGTCGCGAAGAGTATGGGCTGGCCGGCGTCGTGCAGCACGGGGCATCGACGCTGCCGAGAGAACAACTGTCCAAATTCCCGGAAGCCGGGGCGGTGGAGATCCACCTGGCGCTAGGCTTCAACAATCTTATCTTCGATCACCCTCGCCTGCCGCAAGCGGTCAAGGATGAGATCAGGGCCTATATCTTCGCCCACCATGCAGGCGAGCGCGGCCCCGATGACACCGATGCGCAGTTCATCTACAACACACGAAAGAAGGCGTGGGGTGGCATGAAGGAGCGCTTCTGGAACCTGCCCGCCGACATCCAGGAGGACATCATGGTGTCGCTGGAGGACATGTTCCGCGACATGTTCCTGCGCATGAATGTCGGCCACACCGAGGAACTCGTTGCGCGCTACACGCAGGCCAGGATCGTACCGGTCCCGTTGCCCGCAGCACTTGCTCGAATGCTGGCGCTCGCGGCCTGAGCTTGCGACGGCAGTTAGCGGGATCAGTTCCGAACAACGGCGATTTGAAAATAACGCGACGCTCCAAACGCGTACTTTGAGGAGGAAACATGATTTCGTACTTGGCAAAGCTGGTTCGCAAGAGTGCGCTGTGCGTTTTCGGCGTGGCGATGTTGGTGTCGACCGCGGCAACTGCAGCGCCCACCGAAGTCAGGTGGTCGCAGTGGAAGACGACGGAAGTGGGCGAGAAGTTCATGGCGGAATTCAAGGCCGCCTTCGAGAAGGACAACCCCGACATCACGCTGACTCTGGTCGACTCGCCTTTCGCCGGCTTTCACGACAAGGCGGTCGTGTTGTTTCAGGCGAAAAAACTCCCGGACGTGCTGCTCGTCCAGGTTGACTGGGTCGCGGAATTCGCGGACCTCGGGATGCTGGAACCGCTGGACGCCTGGATCGCCAAGGAGCCCAAGTCGTTCATCGACAACATCCCCGTCACCTTCCATCAGAAGTGGCGCGGCAAGCAGTACTACCTGCCCATCGAGAGCGGATCGGTGGCGCTGTTCTACAACACCGAGATCTTCAAGAATGCCGGGATCGCCGGTCCGCCGAAGACCTGGGATGAGTACGTGGCGATCGCCAGGAAGGTGACGAATCCAGAAAAGAAAATTTTCGCCACCACGGCCACGCTGGCGTCGGAACCGCCGACCAACATGACGTACGACATCTACCCGCTGATCCTGCAGGCGGGCGGCAACCTGATCGATGAAAAGACCAACCGTGCGGTCTTCAACAGCCCCGAAGGCGTGAAGGCAATCGAGTGGTACGTGACCCTGGTCAACAAGGACAAGGTGGCGGTGCCGGGCGTGCTCAGCAACGGCGAAAAAGAGAAGCGCGCCAATTTCGGCGCCGGCAACGTGGCAATGATGTTCGAGGGCCCATGGGGCGTCGCCATCCAGAAGCAACTCAACCCGAATCTGAAGTACGACATCGCCACGCTGCCCAAAGGCGTGACCACGGGCACCATGGTGCGCGGATCGCTCAACACCGTGACGACGCAGGCCCAGAACAAGGAAGCGGCGTGGAAGTTCGTAAGCTGGATGTCGGGCCCGAAGGGCATCGAGATGTGGGCCAAGGGTACGGGCGGGTTCCCCGCGCGCAAGGACGTCTCCGATCAAGCATGGTTCAAGGAGAAGGCATTGTTCCAGGCGTTCGCCCAGCAGATGGCGCTGCCCAATGCCCGCTCGCCGTTCCTCGGGATGCCCAATGCCGTGCAGATGAACAAGATCATGACCATCGAGGTGCAGAACGTCGTGGAGGGAAAGAAGAGCGCCAAGCAGGCGCTGGACGACGCCGCGGCCGAGTGGAACAAGATCCTCTCGGCGGCCAAGTAACTTGCGGGTTGGCGCAACCCGCCGCTCGATTCACCTCATCGCCCACACCCCGCTCTTGCCCCGTCGGGCAGGACCGGGGTGGTTCGGCGTCCGGACATGGCCAAAGCCCTGACGTTCCGCCGTCGCTATCGCCAGGAGCTGCAGGCCTATGCGTTCCTGTGGCCGGCATTGCTGATCCTCGGCCTGCTGATGGTGTACCCGCTGCTGCAGGTCATCCGGATGAGCTTCTACGAGGTCACCCTGCAAAAGGAAACCTGGGTCGGCCTCGGCAACTACGCGCAACTGCTGCAGACCTCGCTGTTCTGGAAGGTACTGTGGCAGACGATTCTGTTCACGGCGGGCAGCGTGACGCTGCATTTGCTCATCGGCCTGGGTCTGGCGCTGCTGCTGCACTCCAGAATCAACGCCAGAGTCCGGAATTTCATGCGCGGGATGCTGATCATCCCGTGGCTGCTCGCCCCGACCGTCGCCGGCATGATCTGGGTGCTCATGCTTGCCCCGTTCGGCGTGGTGAACGGCTTGCTCGCCAACCTGGGCATACTTGATTCCAACGCGACCATCAACTGGCTGGGCAGCCCGGAGACTTCGCTGCTGTCGGTCACTGCGATGAACGTCTGGCGCGCATTTCCGTTCTTCATGGTGATGCTGCTCGCGGGATTGCAAGCGATCCCTGATGAGTTGTACGAGGCCGCGGACATCGACGGCACCACCCCGATCGCGAAATTCTGGTACATCACGCTTCCGGGGTTGCGCGGCGTGATCGCGACGATCGTATTGCTCGACTCGATCTGGACGTTCCGCGCCTTCGACCCGGTGTTCGTCATGACCGGTGGCGGACCGATGAACTCCTCGGAAGTACTTGCGACCGCGATCTATTTCGACGCGTTCCAGAAACTCAAATTCGGGTACGCCTCGGCCGAGGCGGTGCTGATGTTCCTGATCCTGTTTGTGGTCAGCGCCATCTACGTACGGCGCGTGGTGCGAGACATTGGCTGACCTGCGCCGTGCACGGTGGGGAATGCGCGCCCGGCGTCGAGCTGCGCATCTCGGCATCTACGCCATTCTCATTGCGGTGACGATCATCATGTTGTTTCCGGTGGCGTGGATGCTCACCGTGTCGGTGCGGCCCAACGTCGAGGTGATGAAAATCCCGCCCGACTGGATCCCCACGCTCTTCACCCTCGAGCCCTACCAGAAGGTGTTGAACAGCACCCGCTATCTGAAGACCTTTGCGAACACGTACTTCGTGGCGCTGGCGGTGACGCTTTTTTCGCTGTTCATCGGGGCGATGGCCGCCTATGCGCTCGCGCGGTTTCGCTTCAAGGGGCAGCGCATGGTGCTCATGTTCCTGATCACCACGCAAATGTTTCCGCTGGTGCTCCTGTGCATTCCGTACTTCCAGGTGGTGGTGAAGCTGGGCCTCTACGACACTCTCATCTCGCTGATCATCGTGTATGTCACTTTCACCCTGCCCTTCTGCATCCTGATGCTCCGCAGCTACTTCGCCCAGATCCCCAAGGATATGGAAGAGGCGGCGATGGTCGATGGCTGCTCGCGCGTGGGGGCCATTCTGCGAACGCTGCTGCCGCTCTCCTACCCTGCATTGATCGGCGCCGGCCTGTACACGTTCCTGCTCGCGTGGAACGAGTTCCTGTTCGCGGTGGTGCTGATCGAAGCCTGGGAGAAGCGCGTCATCACGATGGCGATCTACAGCCTGATGGCGGAGTTCGTCACCGATTGGAGCGTGATGATGGCCTTTTCGGTACTGGCCAGCGCCCCGCTGGTCGTCGCCTTCATTTTCCTCCAGCGTTACATGGTCCGTGGCATGACGGCCGGAGCCATCACCTCGTGACACCCGCTGCAACGACCGCCGGACCAGCGTTCGATGTGGTCGGATTGGGCGTCAACGCACTCGACCTGATCGCCGTCATCGATGGATTCCCGGCGCCCGACACGAAGGTGCAGATCGGGGAGTTCGACGTGCAGGGCGGCGGAATGACCGCCACCGCGATGGTGGCCTGCGCTCGTCTCGGCCTGAAGGCCCGTTACGTCGGCAAGATCGGCACCGATCTCTGGTCGCGCCTGTCGCTGCGTCTGATCGCGAAGGAAGGCGTGGACGTGCGCGGCGTCATCAGGGCAAAAGGAAGCCCGGGCCATGTCAGCCTGGTGCTGGCCGATCGCGGGACGGGACAGCGAACCTTGTTCTTCCGCCGGCCCAAGACCTATGACATCCGTCCCACGGAGCTCGACCGGACGGTCATCACGTCAGGCCGTCTGCTGCACGTCGATGGCGTGGATGCCGACGCCGCCTTGCAAGCGATCGGCTGGGCGCGCGAGGCAGGCATGCGCATCACCATGGACGGCGAGCGCATCGTGCCCGGCATCGAGAACGTGTGGCCCCGCGTGGATCTGCTCGTATGCAATCCCCGCTTCCTCGCCGCAGTCACGGGAACATCGGTGCCGGAGGAAGGACTGCGCGCGCTTGCGGCGCGGGGCCCTGCCCGCGTTGCGGTAACCCTTGCGGAGCACGGCGTGCTGGCGTTGACTGAAGGCCGCTTCATTCGCATTCCGGGTTTCTCCGTGGTCCCGGTGGACACCAATGGCGCGGGCGACGTCTTCCACGGTGCCTGCGCCCTCGGCGAATTGCGCAACTGGCCCTTCGAGTGGACGCTTACGTTCGCCAACGCGGTAGCCGCCATGAAATGCCGCGCGCTCGGTGGTCGCGCCGGCATTCCCACGCTCGGCGAAGTCGCTACATTCCTCGCCGACCACGGTCACGACGAGATCACGAGGGCACTCGATGCGCCTGCCGGCTCGCCGTATGAATATTGAAAGTTCTTGCCAAACAACCCGCAGGAATGTCAATCTGTATCAAGCGTCTGCTTGGCATTCCGGGATGCGCTTGACTGCGCCGCAGCGCAAACGCATAGAAGACGTCGTATTTATCGCACACTGGGGAGGCGTCCATGTCGTATCGGCTCTTTCCGTTCGGATCATTGCGCGTTCTCGATCGCCCGCGGGGACTGCGCACGCATGCCGGCGCGTTCGTCGTCGCGTGCGCGGCGTGCCTGATCCCGTTCGCAGCCTCGGCCGCGGGTTTCACGGTCTCGCCGACGACTCTCGCTTTCGGCAGCGTACCGACCGGCGCCACGGGGACGATCGCCGTGACGATCACCAACACGTCGGGAGTCTCGCAGACGCCGAATTTCGCCGGCGGCGCGCCGAACGATCCGACCAACTTCGGTGGCTCCCAGAATTGCGCAGGCGTCGCGCTGGCCGCCGGCGGCCACCTGCCAATTTACCTACACGTTCACACCGAAGACGCTCGGCGCGAAGTCCTCGAGCACGACGATCGGCATCAACGCCGATAACTTCTCCATCACGATGTCCGGGACGGGCATCTCCGCGTTCACCGTGGCGCCGTTGAATCTCCTTTTCGGCAGCGTACCGCTCAACGCCACCAAGGCGATCCCCGTGGTAATCACCAACACGTCGAGCGTCTCGCAGAAGCCGAATTACGCCGGCGGCGCGCCGAACGATCCGACCCACTTCGGCGGCTCGCAGAATTGCGCAGGCATTACGCTGTCCGCCGGCGGATCCTGCCAATTTACCTACACGTTCACACCGAAGACGCTCGGCGCGCATTCCTCGAGCACGACGATCGACATCGACTCCCAAAGCTTCTCGATCACGATGTCGGGGACGGGCACCACTGCCTCCGGTCTCTCGATAGCTCCGACGACGATCAATTTCGGATCGGTGCTCGTGGGCACCACTTCCGCAGCGATGACCGCGACTGTGACTAACGGGTCGAGCGCGACCGTCGGTCCGTTGAACGTTGTCGGTGGCGCACCGGCGGCACCGTTCGCCGCCGCGCAGAGCTGCGCGGGTGTAACGCTAACTGCCGGTGGAACCTGCAAATTTTCCTACACTTTCGCGCCGACCGCGCCGGGGCCTGCCTCGGGCTCGAGCAGCTTCACCATCAACGGCGAGGCCTTCAGCGTTTCGCTGTCAGGTAACGGCACCTCCGTGTCCAGCCTGAACCAGCACGGCTTGACCGGCTCTTGGTACGAAGCCGCAACCGGCGGTCAGGGGATCGAAGTCGAGGTGTTTGCCAATGCATCCGGACCGGGCTCGGCCTTCGTGAGCTGGTTTACCTTCGATAGCGTCATCGGTGGAGCGGAGCGCCAACGCTGGTATACCGCCCAGGGCCCAGTGGTGACAGGACAAGGCAACGTCGCGCTGACGATTTTTCAGAACACGGGTGGCAACTTCAATGCGCCGCCGACCACCACTGCGCAAGCCGTCGGGAACGCGACGTTGAGCTTTACCACCTGCACCAGCGGTCAACTGACGTACACCTTCACCGACGGTACGAACCGCACGGGGACCATACCGTTGACGCGCCTGACGCAGAATGTGACCTGCGCTGCGTCGCCGCCATACCCGACTAACGCGGACTTTGCTCTATCCGGTAACTGGTTCGGCGGCGCCGCAACGTCGGGTCAGGGCCTCACGGTCGAGGTCAACCCGACTTCGGGCGCGTTCTTTGCGGCCTGGTACACGTACATGCCGAACAGCCCCTCCCCCGGAGCAGCCGGACAACGGTGGTACACGGCGCAAGCCGCATTCACGCCGGGCCTGCGTTCAATTCCCGTGACGATCTACGAAACTACCGGCGGGATGTTCGACGCACCGACACCCACAGGCCAAAAGACCGTGGCGGTGGGGACCGGGACGATGGCGTTCCAGAGCTGCTCCGCCGCGACGTTCAGCTACAGCTTCACCGGCGGGACCAGCTTTGGCTTGGTCGGAAGCATCAACTTGATCCGCGTCGGCCCCGTGCCTCCGGGCTGTGCTCACGGTCTTGGCGAACGTGAAGTAATGCTGGCAGTGCCGCGCTGCAGTGGGCGCGAGGTCGCCAGCCTGTTCGAGCTTCTCGCGTGCATAGTCGCGGATGGTTTCCAGCATTCGGTAGCGCGTGCGCCCCTCGCGCTCGTCGGTCATCACAAGCGACTTCTCCACCAACGAAGTCACGAAGTCGAGCACGTCGGCGGGCTGCAGCGGATCAGCGCCGCAGATCTGCTCGGACGCCTCGACGTCGAAGCCGCCCGCAAATACCGCGAGACGGCTCAGCACCGTCCGCTCCGGTGCGGACAGCAGGTCGTAGGACCAGTCCACCAGCGCGCGCAGTGTCTGTTGCCGTTCCAGCAGCACGCGTCCGCCGCCAGTCAGCAGCTTGTAGCGGTCTTTCAGTCGCGAATTGATATCGGTCACACTCATTGCGCGCACGCGCGCGGCGGCCAACTCCAACGCCAGCGGTATGCCGTCGAGCCGGGCCACCAGCTCGGCCACCGCCGGTGCCTCGTGCTCGGTCAGCACGAACGCCGGCTTGTGAGACTGCGCGCGCTCGACGAATAGCCGCACGGCGGTCGAGCGAGACATGGCCTCCAGGGCATCGCTTCGGTGCGGGAGCGTCAGCGGCAGCACCGGGTAGCTCTGCTCACCCGGGACGCGCAATGCCTCCCGACTGGTAGCCAATATGCACACATGTGGAGTCGCACGCAGGATCGCGCTCGCCAGGTCCGCCGATGCCTCGACCAAGTGCTCGCAGTTGTCGAAGATCAGCAGGTGCGGCGTGGCTTGAGCGCGGCGCAAATCGTCTGCACCAGCGGCCGTCCCGGCTCCTCCCGTATGCCCAGTATCTGCGCCGCCTCACCGGTGACCAGCGCCGCGTCCCGGATTGGCGCCAAGTCCAGAAACCAGACGCCGTCCGGATACCACGCCATCACTTCAGCTGCCACTTGCAGCGAAAGGCGCGTCTTGCCCAGTCCACCCATGCCGAGTAGCGTGACCAGTCGCGATGCCTCCATCGCGGCGCGAACCTCGTTTCGCGCATGTGTGCGACCGATGAACGAGGTCGTTTGCTGCGGCAGGTTGTTCGGGACCTGTTGCACCGGCACCCATTGCTCACCCACCCGTGCAACCCGGTATGCCTTCTCCCCGTCGGGGGGTGTCGTGAACGCGTTCGCGTGCGGAGCGACTTCGAATAGCTCGACCGGTTCTGAGAGGCCCTTTAGCATCCAGTGGCCGTGCGACTGCAGCGCCCACTTGCCTTCGCTGAGCGCGCGCCGCGCGTCTTCGCTTGCCAGCGTCTGGCTGCCGAGAGCCAACGACATCACCCGCGCCGCGATTGAAATTGCAATCCCGTCGATTTCGAGCAGCTTGGCGCCTTGCTCCACGTCTTCGGCGCTGTTCTTGCGAAGTGCAACTGGCCCGACGTGCAGCCCGGCGCGCGCCTTCAGCGCTATCGGCAGCGCGGCCAGCGCCTGATGGTAGGCCAGCACGTAGCCCACCGCATCGTTCGCATCATCGAATAGCAGCACCATGCCGTCGGTCTTGCCGAACTCTTGACCGCGCCAGGTCGACAACAGATCACGCGCGGCGCGGTCGTGCGCTGTCCAGACCTTGGCCATTGCCGCATCACCAAGTTCAGCCGACAACTTGGTGCTGTCGACAATGTCGGTCAGAAGCAGAGCTCGAGTCTGACTCACTCCGCGGCCACCAATCGCAGGTACCCGACTACCGTATCGCTGTGGTACTGGCGGGATCGAACAGGTGCGCCTTGCGCAAGTCGAACGCGAGCCGGTGAGGCGCCCCGTCGCGGGCCATGGTTTCGGATTCCACACGCGCCACCAGACCATGCTCGCCGATCGAACCGTGTAGAAACGCCTCGTTGCCCATCATCTCCACGACGTCGACGGTGGCCTCGAGGCAGCATTCGGGTGCGCATTCCGGATGCAGATCAGCGTCGTCGATGTCCTCGGGACGCAGGCCGAGGACGACCTCCTTGTTGACCCATGGGCCCAACTTCTCGCGCCCGGGCCAACTCGCCGGAAGCGGCATTCGAAACGCTCCGACGCGAACGATCAGGCGTCCAGCGGATTCTTCGAGCGCGCCCTTGAAGAAATTCATGGACGGACTACCGATGAATCCAGCCACGAAAATGTTGTCCGGGTGTTTGTAGATGCCGAGCGGCGTTCCGACCTGCTGCACCCGCCCATCCTTCATCACGACGATCCTGTCGCCCATGGTCATCGCTTCCGTCTGGTCGTGTGTGACGAAGATCATGGTCGTCTGCAGCCGATTGTGAAGCTTGGACAGCTCCGAGCGCATCTGCACGCGCAGTTTCGCATCCAGGTTGGATAGCGGCTCGTCCATGAGAAACACTTCGGGCTCGCGGACAATGGCGCGACCCACCGCCACGCGCTGTCGCTGTCCGCCCGAGAGTGCTCGTGGCGTCCGGCCCAGCAAATCCTGGACGCCCAGCATGTTCGCCGCGGACATGACCCGCTGATCGGTCGCCTCGCGCGGCACGCCGCGCCGCTTGAGCGCGAACGCCATGTTCGCGTGGACCGTCATGTGCGGATAGAGTGCATAGTTCTGGAAGACCATGGCGATGTCCCGATCCTTCGGAGGAACATCGTTGACGAGCCGGTCGCCGATATAGATCTCGCCGTCCGTGACGTCCTCGAGTCCGGCAATCATGCGCAGCGTCGTCGTCTTGCCGCAGCCGGAAGGGCCAACCATGACGACGAACTCCTTATCGGGAATCTCGAGGTTGACATCGTGCACCACGGCGTTGGTACCAAAACGCTTTGATACGCTCTTGAGCGTGACTGCTGCCATGCCGTGATTCCTCTCCGTTTACCTAACTCGGCCGAACAGAATGTTCTCCATTTCGGACGAAACAGCTAAGCCGCCGCTCGCGCGTCTGGCGGCACCTGCAGCGCGGATATCAATTCCGCTTCCTTCGCCTTCGCTGCTGTCAGGTGGCGCTGCCTGACATGCCCGAACCCGCGAATCTCTTCCGGAATGGCGGCGATCTGCACGCAGAGCGCATGCTTGTCGCGGTCGAGCTGCGCGAGCAGCTTGCGCAAGGTGGTTTCGTACTCATCGATCAGCGCCCGCTCGGCTCTTCGCTCCTCGGTGTGGCCAAAGATGTCGAACACGCCACCCCGCAGGAAGCGCAGCTTCGCCAGCACCCGGAACGCGGAGAACATCCACGCGCCGTACTGCGATTTCTTCAGCTCACCCGTGATCTTGTCACGCTTGCTGAGCAGCGGTGGCGCAAGATGGAAGACCAGCTTGTAGTCGCCGTCGAACTGGGCCGCGAGCTTGTCGCGGAACTCGCCGCTCGTATAGAGGCGCGCCACCTCGTATTCATCCTTGTACGCCATCAGCTTGAAGAAGTACCGCGCAACGGCCTCGGCCAGCCCGGTCTTTCCTGGCGCCCTCTGTGCCTCCGCAGCGCGCGCCTCGTCGACAAGTTTGCGGTAACGGGCGGCCCACGCCGCATCCTGGTACTGCGTCAGAAACTCGACTCGCCGCGCCACCAGTGCTTCGAGGGTCTCGGACATCTTCGTGCTTTGCGTCGTCTCGATCTTCGGTGCAATGACCTTTTCCACCGCGTTGCAATCAGCCGCGGTGCGACGTCCCCAACGAAATGCAGCCTGGTTCATTTTCACGCCTGCGCCATTCAGTTCGATGGCCTTGTCGATCGCGTCGGCGGACACCGGCAACAGGCCGCGCTGATAGGCAAAGCCAAGCATGAACATGTTGGTCGCGATCGAATCGCCCAACAGCGCAGTCGCGATGCGCGTGGCACTGACGAACTCGGCATTTCCGTCACCGACACCCTTGACGATCGTTTCCTGCAACGAGCCTGACGGAAACCGGAGGTTGGCATTGCGGGTGAAGCCACCGGTCATCTGCTCGTGCAGATTGACGACCATGCGCGTGCCGTTGCGCGCGGTGTCAATCGCTTTCCGGCTGGCGGTGACCACCAGGTCGCAACCGAGCACCAGTCTGGCGCCGCCCGACCCGAGCCGTACCGTTTTGATTTGATCGGGATGCGCGGCGATCTGCAGATGGCTGTAGACCGCTCCGCCCTTCTGGGCGAGGCCGGCCATGTCGAGCCCACCGAAGCCGAGGCCCTCGAGATGCGCTGCCATGCCCACGATCGCGCCGATGGTCACGACGCCGGTCCCGCCGACGCCCGTCACCAGGATGCCGTACGGTTCATCGAGTGTCGGCAACACCGGCTCGGGCAATGCCCCAAGCAACACGTCAGTGTTTTCGCCCGCTGATTTGTTGATCGCCTTGCGCACGCCGCCGCCATGCACCGTCACGAAGCTTGGGCAAAATCCGTTCACGCACGAGTAGTCCTTGTTGCAGGCCGACTGATCGATCACCCGCTTGCGGCCAAACTCGGTCTCGAGCGGCGTGACCGACACGCAGTTGGACTTGACGCCGCAGTCGCCGCAACCTTCGCAGACCAGGTCGTTGATGAAAACGCGCTTGGGCGGATCAGGATACAGGCCACGTTTGCGCCGTCGCCGTTTTTCTGCCGCGCAGGTCTGGTCGTAGACAATGACGCTGATGCCTTCGACTTCGCGCAGATCGCGCTGCACGGCGTCGTAGTCATCGCGGTGATGTACGGTGACGTCGGGCGCAAATCCGGCGTCGCCGCCGTACTTCTCCGGCTCATCAGTGACCACTGCAATGCGCTTCGCACCCTCGGCCGCGACCTGGCGCGTGATCTGCGGCACCGTCAGATCGCCATCGACATGCTGGCCGCCGGTCATGGCGACCGCGTCGTTGTAGAGGATCTTGTACGTCATCGTCACGCCGGAAGCCACCGCCGCCCGTACCGCCAGATAGCCGGAATGGAAGTAGGTGCCATCGCCGATGTTCTGGAAGATGTGTTTGGTCTTGACGAACGGCGCCTCACCCATCCAGCTCGCGCCTTCGCCTCCCATCTGGGTATAGCCAGCGGTGTTCCGGTCCATCCATTGCGCCATGAAATGACAACCGATCCCGGCCAGCGCACGGCTGCCCTCGGGCACCCTGGTCCCGGTGCTGTGCGGGCAGCCCGAGCAGAAATAAGGCGTACGGTCCATCGCCGGCATCGCCGCCACGCGGTGTTCCAGCGCCCGCTGTTCTGCGACACGCGCCGCGAGCTGCGCATCGGCGTGGCGCTCGAGCACGCGGTCGCCAATCGCGATGGCGATATGGTTCGGATCGAGCGCACCGTTGCTGGGGAACAGTACCGCTCCCTGCTCGTCGCGCTTTCCAATCACGGTCGGTGCATTGGCGCTGCCGTAGAGAATGTCCTTGAGCTGCGGCTCGATCAGCCCGCGCTTTTCCTCGACCACGATGATCTTGTCGAGGCCCTGCGCGAAGCGCCGAGCGCCCTCGGGTTCAAGCGGCCAGGTCATGCCGATCTTGTAGACACGCAACCCGAGCCGCTGCGCCTCGGCATCGTCGATCCCCAGGTATTGCAGCGCCTGGCGCACGTCCATATACGACTTGCCACACGTGGCGATACCCAGCTTGGCCGTCGGCGCATCGATGACAATGCGATCGAACCCGTTGGCGCGCGCGAACACCTTCGCGGCTTCGATCTTCACGTTGTGCAGCCGCGCTTCCTGCTCCAGCGGCACGTCGGGAAAGCGGATGTGGACCCCGCCCGGCGGCATGGCGAAATCGGTCGGCACAACGATCTTCACGCGGTCTGGATCGACGTCCACCGAAGCCGTGGCGTCGATGGTGTCTTTCATGCTCTTGAGGCCGACCCAGCAACCGGAGTAACGCGAGAGCGCCCAACCGTAAAGTCCGTAATCGAGCAGTTCTTGCACCCCCGCCGGGTTAAGGATCGGCATCATCGCGTCGACCATCGCGAATTCGCTCTGGTGTGCCGTGGTCGACGATTCGCAGGTATGGTCATCACCCATCAACGCGATCACGCCGCCCTTCGGCGAGGTACCTGCGAGATTGCCATGGCGGAAGGCATCGCCGGTACGGTCCACTCCAGGGCCCTTGCCGTACCAAAGGGCGAATACGCCGTCGAAATTGCTCTGCCCGTTGAGCTGAGTCTGCTGGCTGCCCCAGCAGGCGGTGGCGGCGAGGTCCTCGTTGACGCCCGGCTGGAAGTGAACGTGATGCTCTTCCAGCAGCTTGGACGCCGCGGTCAGCTGCTGGTCGAAGCCGCCAAGCGGGCTGCCGCGGTAGCCGGAAATGTAGCAACCGGTGTTGTAGCCCTCCGCGGCGTCGCGCCGCTGCTGCATCAGCGGCAGGCGCACCAGCGCTTGGGTGCCGGTGAGAAAAACACGGCCCTTGGCCAGCGTGTACTTGTCAGCGAGAGATACGTTCAGAAGAACCATGACGAATGGCACACTTTTCAGGTGTGCGTCTTTAACCACGCAGTTACGTCTTGCCGGCGTTGACCGGTACGTCGCGTTCCTTGCTCCAGTCGCTGAGCAGGGCATAGCCAATAGCGAGCAATGTCGGTCCGAGAAACACGCCGATGAAGCCGAATGCCACAACCCCACCGAGCACGCCGAGCATCACCAGTATGAAAGGCATGTTGCTGCCTCGGCTGATGATCAATGGCTTGATCACGTTGTCGACGCTGCTGACCACCGCAACACCCCATACCAACATGAAAATGGCCCAGCCCGTCTCGCCATGATTGAACAGCCAGAACGCCGCGGGCAGCCACACCAATGGCGGACCGATCGGGACGGGTGAGAGGAAAAATGTCGCCAGCCCGAGCAGTGGAGCGACAGGAACCCCAGCGACCATGAAACCGATCGCCGCCAGGATCCCCTGCAACAGCGCCGTGCCGAGAATGCCGTAGACGACGCCGCGGGTGGTACCCGCTGCGAGTTCCGCCAGATGCCGCCCCCGTTCACCGAAGATGCGTGTCACGGTCGACAACAGTCGACGGGTCATGGCTTCACCGTCGCGGTAAACAAAGAATGCGATGAACACCGACAATGCGAGTTCGCCTATGCCACGCCCGAGCGCCTGGCCGCCGGCAAGCGCGAATCTCCGGATCGGGTCGATGTAGTTCTTGAGTTCGGCAAGCAGGCGGACCCTGTCATGCGCAAGCCCGCTCCAATACGCTTCGGCACGCGGCCCGACAAGCGGCAATTGACCGACCCATGCAGGCGGGTCCGGCGGTCCGTCGGCGATGAGGCGGCGGCTTGCTTCGAGCAGTTCCTGCGCGTTGTCCGCGAGCGACATGCCGACTACGACGAGAGGCGCGAGCAGCACCGCGGAGATGCCCAGGGTCATCAGCAATGACGCCAAGCTGGCGCGTCCATGCGTCAGCTTGCGCGCCCGCAGGTACACGGGCCACGTCGCGCAACACAGGATGAACGCCCACAGCATTGCCGAAAGAAACGGCAACAAGACGAAATAGCAGCCGACAACAATGACCGTGAGCGCGAACAATGCGACCCACCGATCGATCGGCGTGACTTGCGGGACGTTATCCGGCGGCGAGTTCTGAGATGCGGGCACGAATGTTGCCTTGAATAGGGCCGGCGGGCAACGTGGAGTCTAGCATGGCGACCTCGCTGTCGATCGGCTTGGGACCAGCAGTCGACGATGTGGCGCTCGATCACTCCGCCAACAAGGCGAATGGACCGCGACTCAGTACGACGGCCAGCCGCGCCGCTGCGTGGGCAATCCCGACCAACGAAGAGTTGATGATCGCCCGGCAAACGCGGCGATTGCCAACGCATAAGGGATGGCCGTGCCGAGAAGACTGCACGCATCGTGGCTTCTAGTGTGACGGACTTCGATCGCTCGCCTTCGCCAACACCGTGCGGCGAACAAGGCCGATGTGTTCGCGCAACGTGTATGCCTCGCTGGCATAGCTGGCGGGGGTTCGGATGCGCGCAGCCGCCTGCTCGATGCGATCGAGGTCGGCGAGCCACTGCTCGATGGGAAGCGTGCCGGTCCGCTTGCCAACATCGCGCTCGAGCAGCGTCAACTCGCCGTACCATAGGTAGATGCGCGAGCGTGCACGCCAACGAAGGACCTGGGGCAAGAAGTTGATCAGCGGGATCAGCACGAAGAGCAGTGGAACGAGCAGGATGATCAGGCGCTCGACGTAGGTCGCGACGAAAAACGGCAGATAGCGGTGCAGGAGGCTGGGGCCAAAGCGATGATGACGGTTTGCATCCGTCGAGACTGGCAGGTCGACTGATGCGGTATTGGGGAACTCGTCGTCGGCTTCGAAGTATCCCTGTTCGGAGTGCAATTCACGAGCTGCTTCCAGCAGCAGATTGATGATCGCCGACGGCAGTCCGTCGCGTGCAACGAGCATTGATCTGGTGCCGATCAGCTTGACTTCCTCTTCCGGAATGTGAAGCGCAAAGTCGATGGTTCCCGCGGGCAACGTCAGCTTCGTGATATGAGGAAACCGCCGCGGATAGGCGTCCGTGCGCTCCAGGTTCATCAATTTGATTGACGAATCGTGCAATGCCTGCCAGATAGCCGGCAATTGCACGGGCCCAATGAGGAATGCCGCGTCTATTTCTCCGTTCTGCAGCGCACGAAGCGCTTCGAGATTGGCCAGCGGAACCAGTGTGGAATTGAAGCCGGTGACGCTGTTGGCAGCGAGCAGCGGTTCGACAAAAGCGCGCGACCCGCTGCCGGGCGAGCCAACGGCCAGCCGTTTGTAGCGGAGCTCGTCGAACTGTGTCAGGGTTGCCGGATCGCGGTAGAAGATCCACAGCGGCTCATAGTAGAGAGCCATGAGCATAACCAGTTCGCCGCGCTCCGCCGGGCGGACGACCCCGCCATGCATGAATGCGACATCGACACCGGACTTTGGATCGAGCAACAAGAGCTTGTTCTCATCCGCGCCACCGGTCAGACGCTCTTCGACCGTCACCCCATCGCGCGCGAGGATTGCCTTGTAGCGTTGCGCGTACTGGTGGTACATCCCGTCCTTGAGCCCGGAGGCGAGCACGATATGACGCGGAATCGTGCTTTGCAGGAACCAGGCGACCAGAAGAGCCACCAGCGTCAGTGCGACGACCGGCCAAGCCCAGCGCAGGACCTTTCGCTGAAACTTCCCGGCACGTGGGTAGAGGCGCATGTCCGATTTCCGCTCGTTAGTTTCGCCCCGTGGCAGACGTGGACGGTCTCGAAGGTCTGCGCGACCAGGCAACCGCGAAGGATTGCAAAGACGCAGATGTTAGCAATAGCCTGACGCCGCAGGGGGCTCGCTTCCCGCCTCTTGAACGGGGACCGCCAATGGCTGTCGACGCCGCGGCTATTTCCAGATCGGCGCTGCCCGGTAGGCCGGAGACACGTATGCGCCGAGGCTCGGCAGATTCGAGCCTAACGATCCATACACCGCACCGACCGATCGATGCGGCTGCGATCGCGCGGACCTCGAAAGCTAGGCGGGAGGCGGCCTCCGAGCTCGTCCTTGATCTTCACCATACTGCGGACAAGCCGCAGTGAATAGCGGATACGGTTGGTGCATGAACCTATTGAGCGCCGCCGTGGTGTAGCCGGCGGAAGCCACGATTCACTGCGCCTCGATCGTTCCGTTGCCGGTTCAGCTGCTGGCGCGGTTGGTGCCACCGCCGACCGGCTCAGGGGCGAGGTTCAGAATGCGGGCGAACAGTTGCCGATACTCCTGGCCAACACCGAACGTGAACCGCGGATCGCCGTTCTCGGCGAACGCCTCACCGATCTCCTTCCAGTCTTCGTCGGTCAGAAATTTCTGCGCCGCGGGAATGATCACCTTGGTTTCGAGCATCATGTGCGGCCATTCCATCGCCGCGAAGCGGTCGACCGCGGCGGCGAAGTCGGCGAAGCCCTGGCTGGATCCGCTTCGTAACGATCGAGCGCCTGCTCGAGCTCGGCCACCAGACGCGAGCCGGTTGCGTGCTGCCGTTCGAGTTCGTCGAGCGTCTCGTTGAACTCCGTGGTGCGCAAGCGCAGCTTGCGGAACAGATAGGTCTCTTCCTTCGGGTGGTGCAGCTTCTCGGGAAATCCCTTGATGTAGGCAAGCATCGCGCGCAGCAGTGGAAACTGCGGCGCCGTACCGTGCTCTCGGGTTTCGCGCACCACGTATTCGAGGCCGTAGATCACCGCGGCGAGCGAGCGGTGCTCGTCACGGATCGTCGCGACGGGCGCGTTGTGTGCGGCGGCCTGGACGTTTCTCTCGACGGTCGACACCAGCACCGGAATCGTCGTGTGCTGGAGGACGCGCTGTGTCTGTGAGCCAAGGAGCAGGCTGCGGATGCCGCTCCGGCCGTGCGAGGCCATGAACACGAGATCGCAGTGACTTGCTTCGGCGGCGTCGATAATCGCCGCGTACGGTCGGTCGCTCGTGACATGGATCGAGTCGTACGCGACACCCGCAGCCCGCGCGACCACCTCGGCCTTGGCCAGCAGCGCACGTGCGTCGCCTGCCATGTGCTCGCCGAAGGCCTCCGGCGAAATCACGCGCTCGAGCGCGCCATCGCTGCTGGCACCGTAGTCGGCCTTGGCATGAAAGAACGTAACCTTCGCGCCAATCGAGCCGGCGAACTGTACCGCCCGACTGACGGTTTCCGTCGACAACTCGGAATCGTCGATCGGGACCAATAGATGGCGATACATGGCATGTCTCCTAGTCGAGTCTCGTGTGGTTGGCGGGACAGCGCGCAGGGGCCGGCGTAGCCGGCAACAGCGCCGTCGCTCGCGATCGGCCTCAAATTCTCGATGTCGACTTCGACTTTGCCATCGATGACCCGCGCAGGATATGACTTAGATCATGACAGAGTCCTTAAACGCGCGATCGGCAGGTCAGTAGGGTTTATCGCCGATGATGCCCGCGCGCTCCATCTTCCGGTGGCACGGCGGGTAGTCCATCACCGCGTAGTGCTGCGTGCAGCGGTTGTCCCACATCGCCATGCTGTTGGGTTTCCACCGGAAGCGCACCTGGAACTCCGGGACCAATGCCTGGCTGACAAGGTAACTGAGTAGAAGGCTCGCCCCGGGATTCGCGTCCTGCCCGAAACGGACGTTCTCCGGCGTGTGGTAGTTGGTGAAGTGCGTCGTGAAGGCGTTGACGAACAGGATCTTTTCTCCTGTTTCGGGGTGGGTGCGCACCACCGGATGCTCCGCGTCGGGGAACTGGGCGTGCAGCGCGAGCCGTTTCTCGGTCGGCATCGCCGCACCGAAGCTAGCCTCGATGCTGTGCCGCGCGCGAAGGCCAGCGATGCGCGTCTTGATGTGGTCGGGCAGCCGGTTGTAGGCCTCGGCCATGTTGGCCCACATCGTGTCGCCGCCGACGGGAGGGCACTCGATACAGCGCAGCACGCAGCCGAATGGCGGCTTCTCGCGCCAGGTGGCGTCGGTGTGCCAAGCGTTCTCGTAGCGGTCAGGCGGCGCCTCGGGCGACTTGTAGATGCGCACGAGCCCAGGGTTGTCCGGGTCGCTGCCCGCAACGGGGTGATCCTCGAGATCGCCGAAGTGCCGCGCGAACGCGACATGCTCGGCGCGCGTGATGTCCTGATCACGGAAGAACAGGACCTTGTGCTTGAGTAGCAAGGCGCGAATTTCCGCGACGAGCCCGGCGTCGCGCGACGCGACGCCCAGGTTCACGTTGGAAAGCTCGGCGCCGATCGTGCAGGTCATCGGCTCGACCTTGATCGAGCCGCGCGCGGCGATGGTTGCGGGCGCTGCTGGCGGTGGCGGTGGCGGTATCGGTCATTTTCTGTCCTCCTCGGATGAACGGCTCTCGCTCGTCGAGTGCCGTCGCTGCGTTTATGAATCGGTGATCGAAATCGTGACAGTCTGTTATCTGGACATTCCGGACGATCAAACGGGCCTGTCGCCGATGATGCCGGCGCGCTCCAGGTTGCGCACCGCCGGCCAGAAGTCCTGCACGGCATAGTGCTGCGTGCAGCGGTTGTCCCACACCGCCACGCTGTTCCGGCGAAAGCGGAAGCGGACCTGGTATTCGGGAACGTACGCCTGGCTGATCAGGTAGTTGAGCAGCAGCGCGGCGCCCGGGATTGGCGTCCTGCCCGAAGCGAACGTTCGCGGGCGTGTGATAGTTGGTGAAGTGCGTCGTGAACGCGTTGACGAACAGTATCTTCTCGCCCGTCTCGGGATGGGTGCGCACGACCGGATGCTCTGCATCGGGGAACTGGGCGTGCAGTGCGAGTCGCTTCTCGATCGGCATTGCGGCGCCGAAGCTCGCTTCGATGCTGTGCCGCGCCCGCAGGTCCGCGATCTGCGTCTTGACGTACTCGGGCAGCCGCCGGTAAGCCTCGCCCATGTTGGCCCACAGCATGTCGCCACCGACCGGAGGACACTCGGTGCAACGCAGCACCGCGCCGAACTGCGGGCGCTCGCGCCAGGTGGTGTCGCAGTGCCAGGCGTTTTCGTATTGCTCGTTGCGGCTATCCGGCCCCTTGTAGATGCGCACGAGTCCCGGGTGGTCCGGGTCGCTGCCGACGACCGGATGGTCCTCGAGTTCGCCGAAGCGCCGCGCGAACGCAACGTGCTCGGCACGGCTCATATCCTGGTCGCGGAAGAACAGGACCTTGTGCTTGAGCAGCAGCGAGTGGATCTCGGCGAACAGCGCGTCGTCGCGCGAGGCATCGCCCAGGCTCACGCCGGAAAGCTCGGCGCCGATCGTGCAGGTCAGCGGCTCGACCTTGATCGACGCGCCCATTGGCGAACGGACAATCGCCGGAGCCGCTGCAATGGTATTCGTCACTGTCCCATCCTCCTTCAAATGACGAAGATCGACGAACCCGTCGTCTTCCGTGACTCGAGATCGCGATGTGCCTGCACCGCGTCCTGCAGCCGATATTTCTGGTTGATTTCGATCTTGATGCGTCCGGCCGCGACATGGCCGAACAGCTCGCCCGCGAGCTCAGCCTTTTCCGCCGGGTCCGCGATGTAGTCGGCAAGCGCGGGGCGGGTCACGTAGACCGAGCCTTTGATCGCGAGCTGCGTCGCGTCGATCGGCGGTACAGGTCCTGAAGCGGTCCCCACGCAAACCAGAAGACCGCGGCGCTTGAGCGAGTCGATCGACCCGGCAAAGGTGTCCTTGCCGACGCTGTCGTAAACCACCGACACGCCAACACCGCTGGTGAGCTCGCGCACGCGCTTCGCGACGTCTTCGTGCCGGTAGTTGATCACATGGGCGCAGCCGTGAGCTCGCGCCACCGCTGCCTTCTCCTCCGATGACACGGTGCCGATCACGGTGACCCCGAGAAGCTTGGCCCACTGCGCTACGATGAGACCGACACCGCCGGCGGCAGCGTGCAACAGAACAGTGTCGCCCGCCTTGAGCGGCCAGATCCGCCGCATCAGGTATGCCGACGTGAAGCCGCGCATCGTCATCGCCGCAGCGGTTTCGCAGGAGATTGCCTCGGGCAGCTTGATCAGCGGCGCCGACGGGATGATCCGCTCGGTGCTATAGGCGCCCAGCGTGTTGACGAACCCCGTGTAGGTGACCCGGTCACCAGGCGCGACGTTCGTCACGCCCGGGCCGACCGCCTCGACGACGCCCGCCGCCTCCACCCCCATGCCGGCAGGCAGCGGCACCGGATAGACGCCGGCGCGGAAATACGTGTCGGCGAAGTTGAGACCGACCGCTACGTGCCGCAGCCGGGCCTGGCCCGGGCCCGGGTCGCCGACGGCGACCTCCTCCCAGCGCAGGACGTCCGGCCCGCCGGCCTCGTGCATGCGAATTGCGTGTGCCATGGTTATGCGACCTTGCGCAGGAAGCCCTGCTGACGGCCCTTGGCGTTCGGGGAGAAGCCGTTGGCGGCCAACGTCTCTTCCACGGTATCGTAGAAGACGCCGATCTTGCAGATCTCGCGCGCTTCCTTGCCGTTTGCCACCTCGCGGCCGAATTCGCGGGAGATGCGCACCAGCTGCTCGATCTGCTGCACCGTCGTCATCTTCCCGGTGCGCGACTGGTTCCAGAGGTTGTCCTCGATGCCGCAGCGCACATGCAGGCCCATCGCTAGGCCCATCATGTTGATCGGCAGCACGTTGCGCATGCTGCTTTCCACCGTCAGCATCGTGCCGTCGGGGATCGCGCGCAGGAAGTTGGCCAGGCTGTAGATCGTCGGCTGGTCCATGCCGCCGCCGATCGCGACCCAGTTGCACACCAGCGGGCCCTTGTAGATGCCGCGTCGGATCAGGCGCTCGACGGTTTCGAAGCTGTTGATGTTGTAGAACTGGAAGGCGCTCTGGATGCCGGCGGCGCTCAGGCGCTTCACATGCTCCTCGACCCAGCTCGGGCTCGAGGGAACGGTCATCTCGCGGTAGGCCTGATAGTTCTGCGGCTCGGCCAGCGAGGTGCCGGCGAGGTCGGCGATTTCCATCTGCTCCACGACGTTCATCTGCGTGGTATTGACGGTGACGGTGACCTGGTCCGGCTTCGGATCGAGCTCGGCCAGCATGTGGCGCGTGTCGTCGGACAGCCACTTGGCCTTGGCGCCGTCGGACTCGGGCGCGAACGAGATCGAGCCGCCGACCTGGATGATCATGTCCGGCACGGCCCGGCGAACGCCCGCGATCAGCTCGTTGAACTTGGACAGGCGCTTGGAGCCTTTGCCGTCGAGCTCGCGCACGTGCAGGTGCAGCGCGGTGGCGCCCGCGTTGTAGCAGTCCACCGCCTTCTGGATCTGTGCCTCCATCGTGACGGGAATGTCCTCGGGAAAGTCCGACGGGATCCACTCGGGACCGTACGGTGCGGCGGTGATGACGAGCTTTTCCTGGTTTTCGGGGAACAGCGATCCGTCTAGGAAGTTCATGGTTTCTCCTTTGAGAAGTCAGGGTTGAACAAGGGTCAGGCTTCGCGGGACTCGCCCGCTTCAAGTTCTTGTAGCAGAATCGGCGCACCGACGCACATGCTATGCAGCCCTTGCAAGCTCGTGAGTTGCAGGACGGCGGTAATTTCCTCTTTGGTCGCACCGGCCTTCAGCGCGCGCCGGATGTGCCGGCGTACCCCCGGCGCGTACAGGTGGGTACACGACGCATCGAGGGCGATGCCGATCAGCTCAATCGTCTTCGCATCGAGCACGCCCGCAATCGCTGGAGCCATCGTCAGCGCGATCGCCTTTTCGGTCCAGGCGGGATCCAGTTTGGCGAAGGGTTCCCAATCGGGGTTCCAGTTGCCGCTCGCTTTCTTGCGCGCGCGCGCCGGATTGGTGGGCCGTGCGAATTCGTGCGTATTCATGGCAGTCATTATTTTTGTTTGCAACTCAAGCGGGCTGGGGATCGAGTCGATTCGCATCGAGCGCGGGCTCGACGCCTTCGATGTTTTTGCGGTCGGCTTGGTAGGTCCGCGCCGCCAGCAAGAACACGCCGGCCGCGACCAGGCAGAGCACCGGCACCACGGACATCGCGAACTGCAATCCGTAGGCATCGGACAACGCTCCGGTGAGCAGCGGTCCGCCCGCCAGCCCAAACAGGTTCCTCATGAGCGAAAGGACCGAGGCAGCTGTCGCCCGCAAGCCCGGGTGGATGACGTCGATAACCACCGCGTCGGTCGGGCCGACGCTGCCGGCCATGACAAAGCCGCCGGCGATGATCAGCAGGAACTGCACGCTACCTGGGGGCACCAGGGCAAAGGCGGCGCACATGAACACCGTGGTCAGCACGGCGGCTGCCGCAGGCACGATCAGCCGCGCGTTCGGAAGCCGCGCGCCGAGGCGGTCGGCCACTGTGCTCCACACGAGCGCGCCGATTCCCCCGACCAGCACCACGATTCCCGTCCTGAGCCCCGCCTGATCCGGCGCCAGCCCGTAGTAGCGGTTCAGATAGCTCGGCAGCCACGCCCAGATCGTCGACACCACGAGCAGATTCAGACCTGCGCCGATACAGGTGACGATCGCCGTGCGCGGCCGGAGCAGCTCGGCGACCACGGCCCGAGCGGAGAGCCGGTGCGTGGTGCCCGTGTAGTCCTTGGACGGCAACTCCACCGTCTTGTAATCGCGCACGACCAGCAGGAACACGAAGCACAGGACAAGCCCTGGGATACCGACCGCACCGAAACCCGCCTGCCAGCCCCATCGCTCGGCGATAAAGCCACCGATCACGACGCCCAGCACCGATCCCAGCATGCCGGCCGCAAGGAAAGCGCCGAGTATGGTGCTGCGCATCCGCGCCGGAAACAGACTCGCGAGCAAGGCAGCTCCCACGGTGCCGTACGCCGCCTCGCCCACGCCGACCAGCGCCCGCGTTCCCAGCAGCTGTCCGAAGCTTGTTGCGAACGCACAAGCGATCGTCGCGAGGCTCCAGATGAGTGCCATCAGGAAAACGCTCTTGACGCGGCTCCACCGGTCAGCAAGCAGCGACAGCGGTACTGCTCCCAGCGCGACGGTGATCGAGACGACCGAGACGAGCGCACCCAACTGGCTGTCCGAGAGGTCCCATTGCGCCTTCAGGTGCGAGAACATCGACACCACGACCTGGCGGTCGACGTAATCGACGACCATCAGCGCGAACAGGATGGCAAACACCGACCATGCGTAGCGCCGTGGTGCCGGCAAATGCTCCGTCGGTTCGAAGGCAACGTGGCGCACTGTAAAGGCCATGGGTATCGTTCTCCTGGTGCGGAACCCAAATGGGCTTCCGCGCTTAATTTGAGGTGGCTTACATGCCGCTCTTGATGGAATGCATTGTGGACTGCACCGGATCTTCCCGATTGACCTGGCGTGGCATAATCTTATCCATTTAGGACAGGTTCCAGACGATCGATGAGCGGGCGCGTTCGCAGCGGGAGCCTCACCCAATACGCCGAGGTCGCGCGGCGCGCTGGCCTCGATCCGCAGCGGATGCTGGGTGAGTTCGGCCTGCCGCCGCGCTGCCTGGACGAGCACGAGCTCATGGTCCCGATCGCTGCGGTGCGGCGGCTGCTCGAGGCGTCGGCCGAGAGGAGCGGCGTCGAGAGTTTTGGGTTGCAAATGGCCGAGGCGCGCCGCTTGTCCAGCCTCGGTCCTCTCGGGCTATTGATCCGCGAACAGCCGACGATGCGACTCGCACTCGATGCGTTCGCGCACTACAGCAACCGCCTCAACGAGGCGCTGTTCCTGACCATCGAGGAAGGCCGCGACGTCGTCGTGGTGCGCGAGGAATTGATCGTGGGCGAGTCGGGCTCCGTGCGGCAATCGACGGAGCTCGCGATCGGCGCGGCGTTCCGGATGTTGTGCGCGTTTCTGGGATCGAACTGGCGACCGCGACGCGTGTGCTTCGCTCACGACGCGCCTGCCGATCGTTCGGTTCACCAGCGGGTATTCGGCCAGCACGTAGAGTTCGGACACGATTTCAACGGCATCGTCTGCACCCGCGCGGATCTCGAGGTGCCCAATCCGGACGCCGATCCCGAGGTCGCACAGCTCGCGCGGCAGATGCTGGAGGCGAACTCCGCAAGCAACGTACCGGACATGATCACTCGCGTGCGAGAGTTGGTGGTGAAGCTGCTGGGCACTGGAACGTGCACGCTCGATCGGGTTGCCCAACATCTGGGCATCGACCGGCGCACGATCCATCGGCACCTTGCCCAGGAAGGAGAGACTTTTTCTGGCGTGGTCGACGCCGTTCGGCGAGAGCTCGCGGAGCGTTACATCAAGCACGGCCACAGATCGCTTGCGGAGGTTTCGTCGTTGCTCGGTTTCTCCGCGCCGAGCGGGTTCTCACGCTGGTACCGTCAACGCTTCAAAGCGAAGGCATCGGAGCAGCGCACGCGCGTTGCGTCGAGATGACCACCGCAATACGACGTCAATGTCACCGGTCAATTCGATGGAAGGACAAAGCAGTGTCTTGCACTTGCTGCACTCGTAGAAAAACTGGCAGGCATCGGTTGGCATGGTTTCCAACACGGCAAAACCGCACTGCGGACAGGTCAGCACCGATTCGAGCAAGATCGGGTTCAACAACGGGTCAATCGTGGGCTGTGGAGGGGCAGCCGGCATTGGTCGTGGCCTTCACCAGCGTCGCCACACTAGCCCTCGTGTTAGGAAGCTCTCGAAGAAAGATTGCAGTAGCAGTAGGTGAATTGTTGAACAGAGCCAGCCGGTGTTTGATGGAGCTCGGTAAGATGTTTAACCAGTTGAAAGCTGTTACCAAATTCGCTGTTAAGCGAGTTGGGGTCGTAGCGTCGTACTTATGGGGCGCGAAGGCAAACGTAGTCACGTCACCGCAAAGCCACTTGACCCTGTCCACTCTGGCACCAACCCGCTCTTTAGCGACATCCAATGCGGTCAAGGAAACATCCAGAACGGAAAGATTGCGATACCCACGGGTCAGCAGGTCGTCGACTAACGTCGACTCACCGCCACCGACATCAATGATTTGCGCAACGCGATTTGGAGCGGCTTCCTCGATGAGCTGAAGCGATACCTCCAAGTGCGGGCGATACCAACTGACCTCGTTTGGCCGCTTAGTTCGGTAGATCTTTTCCCAGTGCGCTTTGGGGTCCACGATGATCAATTCCTCTGTGTGCCCAACTGCGATCAATGTTCATTGTAGTCGCGCCGCCCAAACGTCGAGTTGTTCAACAGGAGACCGACTCCTTACAGTCCCGATACCCGCTAGTGGACCGCCAGCCATCGAATCTGGCGAGTAGTTCCGAACATCTTGGAAGAAGCTGACGCGGATTGGTCGCCTACTTCGGCTGCTCGTTGCCGTATGTCTTGACTAGGTAGTCGACAATTGCAGGCATGTCCGCATCGTCGATTGGTGCCTTGAACACCGCCTTCATGCGGATGACCATCGCCTCCCAATAAGCACGCGGCGCGGTGGGCGGCTGATACAGCATGTATTCGGCCGAATGGCACGCCACGCAATTGGCCTGCGCCTTCGCATAACCCGGCAGCGCGCTGGCCTTGAGCGGCGGGGCCTCCATTGGCAAGATGATCGACTTGGCATCGGCCAGCGTCAAACCGCCGAGGCAAAGCGCGAGTGTCGAGAACGCGGCCGTGAAAATTGCCTTGCTGTTCATGTTCATGCCTCCTAGACGGCGGTGACCGAAACGCGCTCGACGACATTGCGCATGTAACCGGCAGGCTGCCACAGCGCGTCCATCGGCTGGCTCTGGCCGGAGCGGTTCCAGGCGCGTACCCGCAGGTCGTAAGTTCCCTTGTCAGGGGTGAAGGCAAAGGTGAACTCACGAAACGAGTACCGACCGAGGTCGTTGCCCAGCTTTGCCTCGCGCCAGGTCTGGCCACCATCGGTGGAATATGCAACCTCGCGGATCCCCTGGCCGCCATCGAAGGCAATGCCGCGCACCACTGTCGATTGCCCTGCGCGAATCCGCGCACCATCCTGCACCGACGTAATGAACGAGCGCACGTTGAACCGGCCGATGGGGCGCGTCGCAGCCGGCGTGGTACCCGGCTCGACACAGGCGCAGTCGTTGTCGGGAATCCGGTATGCAGGTTTCATCCAGAAGCCTTCGAACACACTATCCACCACCTCGATCTCTGACAAATGCTTGACCCAGTAGGTGCCGTAGTAGCCCGGCACCACCAATTTGACCGGATAGCCATTGAGCATCGGAATGTCGGCGCCGTTCATCTGGTAAGCCAGCATGACCTCGCCGTCGAGCGCATGGCTCAGGTCGAGCGACTTGACGAAATCGCCACCGCCAAACACCGCGGTGTCAAGCCCGTTGAACGTAACCTGCCTGGCAGTGTTCTTCACTTCGGCTCGTGCCAGCACGTCCTTCAGCGGCACACCAATCCAACGCGCATTGCCCATGGCACCGTTTGTGAGTTGCCCGCCGGTAACGCGCGGCGAGAAGAGGCCGCGGCTGTTGCCCGAGCACTGGTTTACAGCCACGTACTCGATAGGTTTGAACTGCGAGCGAAGTTCGGCCACCGTCAACTCGAACGGCTTGCCCGCCGCGTTGCCACCGATCTTGATGATATGTTTGTCGCCATCGATCGATGTTGGTATGCCGGCATTGTGGTACCGGACGAAGAACGCATCGTTCGGAGTAATGAGTCCCTCGTTGAAAATTTCGAATGGCGTCTCGAGTTGCGGGGGACGCGTAGTCAGCACAATGAGTGGCCGCTTTTCGGGAAAGGCCACCATGTTCCGCTTGCCGTTGGCAATCGGCAGCTCGATGGTCGTTGCCTGCGCGAAAGCCGTTCGGCTCAACGCGCCGAGCCCCGTCGCTGCCAGCGCACCCGCGCCACCAACAATGAGCCTGCGACGCAGGCGATTCGTATCGTGACCCATGATTCCTCCTATCGACTCGTCGAATTGTATGCACGAGAGCTTTTTGATCAGCATTCAGCTGGCGGACGCCTCGTCCATGTCCCGAGTCAAATCGATCAGATTCGGCGCGCCGCCATTCCAATTAGCGCGGATTGCCCGCGATGCCGCTCCGCACGAGCACGTAGTAAGAGTAAGCCGGGGCTCCCATGAACTTCACTTCTACCTAGCGCCTCGTGTCGCTGGCCGGGTGAACGCTTTGCGGTCACGCACGGTCTGTTCGAACTGCCGGGCAATGCTTCCGCACACGAGGTCGCATAGCGCGTACAGCTGGTCGTCGGCGATACGGTAGTAGACGCTCGTGCCGCGGGTTTCGCGCGCCACCATGCCGTGCTTGGTCAGCATGGCCAGATGGCGGGAAACGTTGGCCGCCGTGTAGCCGCAAAGCTGAGCCAGCTCGCCCACATTGCGTTCGCCTTCGCGCAGGTGGTTGAGGATTTGCAGGCGCGTCGGTTCCGACAGCGTCTGGAAGTACGCCGCGACCTCCTGCAGCGCCTCGGGGGGAAGACCCTTCATACCGGGACAGACGGGTAGTTGACTGACGCTCATGATGCCTCAAAACGATTGCGTTGGCGCAATTTTGGCTAAATTCCTTCTTGACTAATTGCGTGATTAGTTAAATAATACACGAAGAGATGGCAGAAGTCCAGTCGGTGCACCAGGAGAATCGGAATGTTAAAGCAGTGCCTGTTGGGTGCAGCGGTAGTCGCAAGTCTGTTCAGCCCGGCCGCCGGCGCGGCAACCACGAGCGAACTGGCGACCGCCATCGTGCAGTCCGCGGGCGCCGGCGAGTCCGCTAGCTTCGACGGCGTGGTCGAGGCCGTCCGGCAAACGGTCGTGTCCGCGCAGGTGCCCGGCGCGGTCGTCGCCATCGAGGTGAAGGTTGGCGATGTCGTCAAAGCCGGCCAGGTGCTGGCACGAATCGACGCGCGGGCGGCGGAACAGAACGTGGCCGCCAGCGACGCGCAAGTCCAGTCCGCGCGCGCCACGCTCGAGGTGGCAACCAAGGAATTCGACCGCCAGAAACAGCTCTTCGAGAAGAGCTACACCAGTCAGGCCGCGCTCGAGCGCGCCGAGGCGCAATTCAAGGCAACCCAGGCGCAGGTTTCGGCGCAATTCGCTCAAGCGGGTGCGGCACGCGCCCAGTCCGGTTTCTTCGTGGTCAAGGCACCTTATGGCGGCGTGGTCTCGGAAGTTCCGATCACGCTCGGCGACATGGCGATGCCCGGCCGCGCGCTGCTGACCATCTACGATCCCGCCGCACTTGCGGGTTACCGCCGCGGTCCCCCAGACGGACATTGCCAGGATCGCCTCGGGCAAGCCGACCAAGATTCAGTTCACCGGAATGCCGGCAGATCGCCAGTGGGTGTCGCCCGCCCAAGTAACCGTCCTGCCCACCGCCGATCCGGGCACGCACACCGCGCAGATCCGCCTCGACCTTCCCGCAACGGTCGGAGGCCTGACGCCGGGAACCTTTGCCAGGGTCTGGCTCCCGATGCAAGGCGCTGCCACACCTCGTCTGTATGTACCGAGCAAGGCTGTCATTCGGCGCGCAGAAATGACCGGCGTGTATGTGATCGACCCGAACGGCCGCCCGGTACTTCGCCAGGTGCGCCTTGGGCGCGTCGTCGACGATAACGTTGAGATCCTGAGCGGCGTCAACCGCCGGTGAGCGCGTCGCATTGGATCCGCAGGCCGCTGTCCGTGAGCGCTGAACGCCGCGAAATTGGAAAGAGCGCTCGGCATATCGGGTCGTATCGCCGCCTATTTCCAGACGGCGCAGATCACGCCGCTGCTGGCGATCGGCGCCCTTCTCCTGGGCGTCTTCGCCGTGCTCGTCACGCCACGCGAGGAGGAGCCACAGATCAACGTGACGATGGCAAATGTCCTGATTCCATTTCCCGGCGCGTCGGCACGGGACGTGGAACAGATGGTCGCATCACCGGCCGAACAGGTGCTGTCGCAGATCTCCGGCATCGACCACGTAATGTCGGTCTCGCGCCCCGGACTTGCGATCGTGACCGTGCAGTTCAAGGTGGGCGTACCGCGCACCGAGGCATTGGTGCGGCTTTACGACACCGTCAATTCCAATGCGGATTGGCTGCCCAGGGGCCTGGGTGTCCTGAGCCCCATCATCAAGCCCAAGGGCATCGATGACGTGCCCATCGTCACGCTCACGCTGTTCAGCAAAAACCCCACGATCGGCGCCTTTGATCTGGAGCGGGTTGCCCACAGCATCGAGAGTGATCTCAAACGGGTCGCCGGTACACGCGAGGTCAATACGATTGGCGGACCGGGCCGCGCTGTGGTCGTCGAGATCGATCCGGCCCGCATGGCCAGCACTGGTGTGACAGTCGCCGACCTTCGGACTGCACTGGAAGCGGCCAACCTCGGTCTGCCGGTGGGCGACCTGCTCGTGGCCAATCGAGCGGTCGCCGTCGAATCCGGCCCCTTCCTCAAAGATGCCCACGATGTCGCAGACCTGGTGATCGGCGTCCGCGAGGGCAAGCCGATTTTCTTGCAGGACGTGGCCACCGTCCGTGATGGCCCCCTCCCGGCGAGTCGCTATGTATGGCATGGCGTGGCGGGCAAGGACGGCGGCGAGTACCCGGCCGTAACGATCGCCATCACCAAGAAGCCAGGCGAGAACGCCATTGACGTCGCCAACGCGGTCATGCGTCGCGCGGAGATGTTGCGCAACACCGTCATCCCGCACGACATCGAGGTCACTGAAACACGCAACTACGGCGCGACCGCCAACGACAAGGCGCAGAAACTCATTCAGAAGCTATTGTTCGCGACTGCCTCGGTCGTCGCACTGGTGTTCCTGGCCCTCGGTAGACGCGAAGCCGCCATTGTCGGCAGTGCGGTGATTCTGACGCTTGCGGCGACGCTGTTTGCGTCGTGGGCGTGGGGGTTCACACTGAACCGCGTCTCGCTCTTCGCCCTGATATTCTCCATCGGCATCCTGGTGGACGATGCCATCGTGGTCGTCGAGAACATTCACCGACACCAACAGTTGTTCCCCGATAAGCTGCTCGTGGAGATCATTCCAAGCGCAGTCGATGAAGTCGGCGGCCCGACAATTCTGGCGACGCTGACGGTCATCGCAGCCCTACTGCCGATGGCATTCGTTTCCGGCCTCATGGGGCCGTACATGAGCCCCATTCCGATCAATGCGAGCATGGGCATGCTGCTGTCGCTGGCGATTGCCTTCGTCGTTACGCCATGGCTGTCGAGGCTGTGGCTCAAGGCGCCGCACGCCGTCGCAGATCCCGCGAAGCCGCGGGGCCTTGCGGGAAAGCTCGCTCCAGTATTCGCCAGCATCTTTCGCCCTTTGCTCGACGATAGGCGCGGCAAGCGTAACCGCAGACTGCTGGGATTGGGTGTCGCAGCGCTGATCGTCGTTTCACTCGTGCTTCCGGCCGTCGGACTTGTACAGCTAAAGATGCTGCCGTTCGACAACAAGTCCGAGTTCCAGGTCGTTGTCGACATGCCTGCAGGCACACCCGTGGAACAGACGGCGGCAGTTCTGCATGAACTCGGGAACTACCTGGCCACCGTACCCGAAGTGACGGACTACCAAGCCTACGCGGGCACCGCTGCCCCGATCAACTTCAATGGGTTGGTGCGCCAATACTATCTGCGTACCGGTGGCGACGTCGGTGACATTCAGGTCAACCTTGTCGACAAACACCACCGTGCCGAGCAAAGCCACGCCATTGCGTCGCGCGTACGGCCGGCCTTGCAGCAGATCGGTCGCCGGTTCAGTGCCAACGTCAAGGTCGTCGAAGTACCGCCAGGCCCACCGGTACACGCTCCCATCGTCGCCGAGATCTACGGTCCGGAGGGCCAGGGCCGCCGCGACGTTGCCAAAGCTGTGCGCACGGTGTTCGATGCGACAGCGGGCGTCGTCGATATCGACGACAGCAGCATTGCTGCCGCGCCGAAAACGCTTGTGCTGGTCGACCGCCGCAAGGCGGCGATGCTCGGTGTGTCGCAGGAAGTCATCGTCAGTACCTTGCGCGCTGGCCTGGCCGGCGAGGCCACAAGCTACCTGCATGACGAGACAAAATATCCGGCGGCGGCGACCCTGCAGCTACCCGCCGAGCAACAAGGCAATCTCGATACGCTCCTGCAGCTGGGAGTGCGTTCGGCCTCGGGCAAGACGGTCCCGATTCGCGAACTGGTCACCGTGAGCGACTCGCTGCGCGAACAGCCGATCTACCACAAGGACCTGCTGCCGGTGAACTACGTCGTCGCCGACATGGCTGGCCGCGTCGACAGCCCGCTCTATGGCATGTTCGCGATGCGCAGCGCGGTCAACGCGATTGCGACGCCCGGCGGCGGCACATTGGTCGAGTACTTCATTCGTCCACCCGATGATCCCTATCGCGATTACTCCATCAAGTGGAACGGAGAGTCGCAAATCACTTACGAGACCTTTCGCGACATGGGCACCGCCTACGCTGTCGGCCTTGTGCTGATCTATCTGCTCGTGGTGGCGCACTTCGGCTCGTATCTCACACCGCTGATCATCATGGCGCCGATCCCACTCACCATGATTGGCGTGATGCCCGGTCATGCGCTGCTTGGAGCGCAGTACACCGCGACCAGCATGATCGGGATGATCGCGCTAGCCGGGATCATTGTGCGCAACTCGATCCTGCTGGTGGATTTCATCAACATCCAGGTACGCGAAGGTGTCCCTTTCAAAGAAGCGGTCGTCCATTCCGCGATCACCCGTGCGCAACCCATCATGCTGACCGGCTTGGCCGCGATGCTCGGCGCCTTCTTCATTCTCGACGACCCGATCTTCAACGGGCTCGCCATTTCGCTGATCTTCGGGATATTCGTCTCCACGCTGCTGACCCTGGTGGTCATCCCCATCCTTTACTACGTGGCCTATCGCAAGCGTTTTGACCCAACCCCCCAAGGAGAACCCTCATGACCTCTTGGCAAATCGTTCGTCTAGTCGCCGGTACTTTCATCCTGCTGTCGCTTGCGCTGGGTATCCCGGGCAGCCCGATATTCGTCAGCCAGTGGTGGCTCGGCGTTCACCGCGTTCGTCGGCGCCAATCTGCTGCAAAGCGCGCTCACAGGTTGGTGCCTGATGGAAACGCTCGTGCGCAAGCTCGGCGCGCGCGAAGGCTGCTGAGCGCGTTCCGACGAGGGATCGGATGATGCGAAGCCTCCTCACCATGGTGTGGGCCGTATTGGCGCTCTCTGCGTCGGTAGCGGGCGCCACGGATTTGCTCGATGTGTGGCGCGCCGCATTGCAACACGATCTCGAATTCTCGGCGGCAGACGCTGCTCACCAGGCCGGCGAGGCACGGCGCGGACAAGGCGAATCGCTGTGGCGCCCGACGGTTCAATTCACTGGAACTGCCGGACGCATGAGCAGTGAATCCGCGACCACAGGCGCCCAATTTTCCGCACCTGGATTTCCGCAAACCGACGGCGTCAATTTCAACACCTCGGTCAACAATGGCGCCCTTGGCCGCTGGATGGTCGAGGCGCGCCAGCCGATCATCAGTCGGGAGCGCCTGGCGCGAAGTCGGCAACTGGAACTTTCCGCCGACATTGCGGACCTCGAATGGCAGAGCGCCAGGCAAACGCTGATGCTCACCACGGCGCAGAGCTACTTCGCAGTCGCGCTCGCAAGCGAATCGTTGCGCATCCTGCAGCATCAAGCGGTTGCCCTCGAGCGAGAACTCGGCGAGGCGCGTGACCGCCACAGGTTGGGCGACATACCGGTCACCGATACCTATGAAGCATCCGCCCGTGTGGAGGCCATCAAGGCGCAGGTGCTGGCAGCCGAGACCGACCTCCAACTGAAGCAGCTCGCCTTGTCCGACGTCACTGGTCTGCAGCCGGACGCCATGCACCTGCTCTTCCCGGCCAGCGGCTCGACACCGGGTGAGTCTCGCGCATTGAACCAATGGCTGGCCGATGCCGCCGACCGTAACCTGTTGTTGCGCACCCAACTCACCCGAAACGAACTGGCCACGGAAGAATCTGCAAAGTTCAGCATAGCGGCATCACCGACCGTCGATCTGGTAGCGCAGATCGGCCAGGATCGCCTAAGCGGGAGCGGTGACTTCGGCCCCGCAAGCATCAATTCGAACAACAAGATGATTGGCATACAAATCACCGTGCCCCTATATACGGGCGGTTACCGCAACGCACGCCAGGAAGAGGCTCTCCATCTCGCGGACAAGGCCCGTGCGGATTCGGAACGTACGCGGCAGCAGGTTGCCCTGCAGACTCGCGCGGCGTGGCTGGGGCTGACCGTCGGTGCGGGTCGAATCGTCGCATTGGCCGAGGCATTAAGGGCCAACCGAGCGCGACTCGAGGCCACGAGGCTCGGCCGCCAGGTCGGCGACCGTACGACACTCGACCTGCTGAACGCCGAGAACGACGCCGCGAGCGCTGAGCTCGCATTGTTACAGGCGCGCGTTGCCTTCCTGATGGATCGCTTGCGCCTGTCGGCGCTTGCCGGGCAACTCGACGAAGCAGCATTGCAAACAGTGAACGCCACGCTCCGAACTGCGGACAACCGTTAGAAAGGCTCGAAAGGATCAACCACACGAGTTACTGCCAATTGCGCAGATTTTCTTGGCTCGGTTGATCTTCGACAATGCCGAGCCCGGGCGAATCTATCAGTATCGATTCATTAGTCACCAAAGGAGTGTCAGCCATGAGAGTAAACGTAGGAAATGTAGATCGGGTCGTGCGAATCGTCGCGGGCCTTGCGCTGATTGGGTTGGCAGTTGCCGGCACCATCGGTCCCTGGGGATATATCGGCATTGTCCCGCTGCTCACCGGTTTGACGCGCGTGTGTCCGGCTTATTCGCTGGTAGGGGTTGACACATGCTCGACAAGCAAGAAATGACCGGACCGACGGTGCGATTGACACCGGCGAGCAGGTCGTGTTGATCGCGGTGGATGCCGAGCAATGCGCTCATTACGCGTTGCAAGGAGATAAGGATGTCGTATTGGAGTTTGATTGTGGAATGGGTCGCGATCCTTACGATTGTGTTCGCGATCCGGCGATTGAACGCTCGCGGCGAAAACATGCCGCCGTGGGAGGATGACGGTTGAATAGAAATCTGTCCAATTGCACTTTGGGCGATGCGTTCGTTGCTTCAAGTCAAAGCGATGAACTCGAACGAGGCTGTGCCGAAGCACCTTCCCATCTCCTAGAAGTGAGTTGTCGAATGAATTCGAGTACGAGGCCATCGAGATGAAAATCAACGTTCTGGGGTCCGGCTGTAGCAAGTGCCGCAGCACTATCGGAATAATCGAGCGAGCTGCCCGAGCCTTGAATGTCGAGGTTGAAATCGTCAAGATCGAAGACAGTGACGAGATCAAACGGCTAGGCGTCAGCTCCACCCCTGCCGTCATGATCGACGGCAAGATCGTGCACAGCGGCGGGCTTCCATCACATTACAAAGTGCAAGGATGGTTGAACCCCAACCCCATGGGGTTTCTGCGCCAACCAACACGACATCTGTTCTTCACCGGCAAAGGCGGCGTCGGGAAAACGTCTCTCTCCACCGCCGCCGCCCTGACGCTGGCGGACTCAGGTAAGAAGGTTCTGCTGGTCAGCACTGACGCGGCGTCGAACCTGGATGAGATGCTGGGGATCGAACTTCGCAACACTCCCGTGTCCGTACCCGGCACTCCGGGTCTGTCGGTCCTGAACATCGACCCTGACAACGCGGCCGAGTCTTATCGGCTGCGTGTCTTGGCGCAGATGGGCGCCGGCGCCAGCGATACCGAACTCTCGACGGTGCGCGAACAATTGTCAGGGGCATGCACCACGGAAATTGCATCCTTCGACGAATTTGCGTCCCTTTTGTCTGACGGCGCCGGACGCTTCGATCACATCGTCTTTGACACGGCGCCGACGGGGCACACGTTGCGCCTGCTCAGCCTGCCCAAGGCATGGACCGGATTTCTCGATGGCAATGATCGTGGGGCGTCCTGCCTCGGTCCGCACTCGGGACTGAAGATGAAGGAGGTGCGTTTCAAGGCCGCGCTTGACGCCTTGAGCGATCCGACCCAGACGACCGTGATTCTGGTGACCCGGCCAGACAAAGGCGCGATGGCCGAAGCGGCTCGCACGTCGGAAGAGTTACACGCGCTGGGCTTGAACAACCAGCGCCTGGTGATCAACGCCGTCTTTCACGCTAGTGTGCGCACCGACGCGGTCGCCTGTGCCATCGAAGCCCAGGGGCAACAAGCGCTGGCCGACATGCCTCAGTGTCTCCGCGCCATGGCGCAGGATCAGGTGCCGCTGCGCGCATTCGATACTGTCGGCTTGCTCGCACTGCGTGCGCTGCTGGACACCGGCGGGGACGCCATCGAACCGGGTAAGGCCGTGCCCGCGGAACACATGGAATCGCTACCGGGTTTGGACGCGTTGGTCGACGAGTTGGCAATCGCCGGGCACGGGCTGATCATGGTGATGGGCAAAGGCGGCGTTGGAAAGACGACGGTCGCCGCTGCCTTGGCCGTTGGACTGATTCAGCGCGGCAAGACCGTGCATCTGAGCACAACCGATCCGGCGGCGCACCTTGCAGGAACGCTTGCTGGTGAGCTGTCCGGTCTGCGCGTCGACCGCATCGACCCCAAAGTCGAGACGCAGCGCTACGTGGACAAGATCATGGCGGCCAAGTCACCCACTCTTGACGCCCAGGAGCAAGCCCTGCTGATGGAAGACCTTCGTTCGCCGTGTACCGAGGAAGTCGCTGTCTTCCACGCCTTCTCTCGAATCGTCAGTGAGGGGCGTAGCGCCTATGTCGTGCTGGACACCGCACCCACCGGGCATTCACTACTATTGATGGATGCCACGGGCGCCTACCACCGTCAGATGATGCGGGAGTTCGAAGGACAAAATGCCGGACGCATCGTCACGCCTTTGATGCGGCTGCAGGATGCTGCATACACGAAGATCATTCTGGTGACCTTGCCCGAGGTGACACCGGTTTCGCAAGCCGCTGCCCTCCAGGATGACCTTCGGCGCGCCAGCATCGAGCCCTATGCTTGGGTACTCAACAAGAGCGTTCTGGCCGCTGGGACACACGATCCCTTGCTTGCGGCACGACTTGCCGGCGAACGCAAGCAGATGGAGCGCATGTCCGCT
>CAVZWA010000014.1:0-9720 GCA_963778935.1 uncultured beta proteobacterium | reverse complement strand
ACTGGTTTTAGTCTGCCCGCCCGCATGGCCCACGCGCGATTGATCGGGCTCTCCGGCTTCCACGACAGACGTTCGGCAACGAATGCATCGGCAAGTGCGCGGTCGCCGAGGCGGATCGCGGCTTCGGTCAGCGTCCACGAGAACATGTCGCGCTGCGCGTGGCTGCCGCCAAAGCGATTGGCCTTGGCGCGCAACGGCAACAGCAACTCGATCGCCTGCGCATAGTCGCCGCGACCGAACGCGGCGAAACCTTCACACGCCGGTACGCCGATCTCGCGGCTCATCATCGCGTTGGTTCCGGTCCCCGCTCGCCGCCCGCTTCACGGTTTCGATCTGCCGCTTCTGCGCCGCGCTGTCGCCGGCGCCGACGAAGGCCATCATCGCGTTCACGTCGTTGAAGGCGTAATACGCGTCGTCGACACGCGTCTGCCATTTTTCGGCCAGGGTATTCCAGCGGTCGCCGACATCGTGGCCGAGCAGCGAAAGTCGCCACAGCAACGACGATCCGTCGAGAAGTTCAAGCGCCTGACCAAACCCTGCGGCGGAAATCTTCTCGTCGAACAGCTTCAGCGCGGACGCCGCATCATTGGCATCGATATGGAACAGCGCCTTGTGCCACCACAGGTGGAACGCAAACATGCTGTTCGGACGCCCATTCATCGGCGCCGGCCGCAAGGAAGTCCGCACCTTCCGCTGCCCGGCCTTGCATCTCCATGACATGCGCGACGGCATGCACGGCCCAGCCGTCCTGCTCGTTCAAGGCGACAGCCGCTCGACCGCGCGCCTCTGCCTGCGCGTAGTCGCCCGCCTCTTCGAGACCGAACGCATACATCCCTTCGACGAAGCCATAGCCCGGCACGCTGCGATTCCAGTGCGGCAGCACGCGGGCAACGCGATCGCGCAGCATGTGCGAACAGCCGAGGAAGAAGTCGCCGACATGCGCATACTGAAGCGCCAGCAGATCGCGCGGATAGGCGATCGACGCGCGGCCCCACAGTTCGATCGCCCGCTCCCAATCGCCGTCGAGCCACGCGCGCACCGCGGAAATGTGCATCCGTTCGCGGTCGTTGGCTTGCGGAACCAGCGCTTCGGCCGCCTCCACGCTCTTGATCAATTCGGGCTCGAACGTCTTGTCGGTCGCGGTCGCCAGCGCGCCGGCGCGAAAGGCGTGCGCCATCGCAAAGTCCGGATGGTCGACGATGATCCTGTCGACCTCGGCCAGCGGGTCTGCCTGATAGGCATGCAGCAGGTCGAACGCGTGATCGAGTGCGTCGATTGCCTGCTGTTCGCCATATGAAATCGGATTGCCCCGCTGGTCGAATCTGGCCATGGCTTTCTCGCGATCTCGGTTACGCTGCACTCGGCGTCACCTGCCGTCGAGGGCCGGCAGTGCGCCAATCGTACATGTTCGCTGCATTCCTGATGCGGGGCGTCACTCACGTCGGTCCCACCGTCGACGGCACGTAATTCGAGCGACTGCCTGTGGCCGTACTAGCGACCGGTTTGGACCACTCGGGATGCTGGTCCTGACGATCGGCTACCATGGCGAGCGTGACCCCGGCAATACTCAGCGCGCTCGCCGACGGCGTAGCGGCGATCACTCCGAACCGACGACTTGCGCGTCAATTGTCGCGCGAATTCGATCGCGCGCAGCAAGCACTCGGGCGGCGAGCCTGGCCCACGGCATCCGTGCTGCCCTACGCGACATGGCTCGAGACGCTGTGGCAGCAGCGCCGCCATACAGACGGTGCCGCCGCCGCGACCACTTTGCTCACTCCCGTACAGAGTTCGCACCTGTGGCGAAACATCGTTGCCTCCGCCGACACGGTCCTGCTCGATCCGGCAGGTGCTGCTCGCCTGAGTGCGGAGGCATGGACACTGCTCCATGGCTGGGGCGCCGGCGGCGAGAGTTGGCGTGCGTGGCGGCGTGACGAAGCCGACGCCGACGATGCCGCGATCTTCGCGTCATGGGCGGAAGCGTATTCCCGCGAACTGCACCGTGCGGGAGCGCTCGACGCCGCCCAACTTCCCGACTTCCTGGCGCTGAATGCCCAAAATCTCGGCTGCGACAAGCTGCGTGCGATATTGGTCGGGTTCATCGAGCACACGCCACAGCAGCGACGATTGATCGCGGCCTTGACCGCCGCGGGCGCCGACATCCGATCAGTCGAATCGCTGCCGGAGCGCGCAACGACCGTGTTCCGCACGACCGCGGCGAGCGGGCGGGATGAGCTCATTGCAGCGTTGAGCTGGGCGCGCGACCTGGCGCTCGAGCAACCAACTTGCGTATCGGCATCGTCATTGAAGATCTTGCGCAGCGTCGCGACGAACTCGTGCTGCTGGCGGACGAACTGCTATGCCCGGAGCTGGCGCTTCCGGCAGGACTGTCGACGCGACGACCCTATGAACTTTCGCTCGGGACGGCACTTGCGCACGTACCGATCGTCATGGCGGCACTTGAACTGATCGCGCTGGGCGAAGGAAACGTTGCCGCGGATGACGCTGCCGCCCTCCTGCGCTCGCCGTACCTGCCCGATGCCGAGGGCGCATGGGCGGCGCGCGCCGTGATCGAGCGCGATTGGATTGAATTGGGTCAACGCGAAGTGATGCTAGGCGATGTCATTGCATCGATGGAACAGCGATCGCCCGAACTTGCGGCGCGTTGGCAGATCGCGCGAGGCGCACTGCGCAAGAGCGGCGCCGCATCGCCCAGAGAATGGGTCGATTCGTGGCGGACGTGGCTGGCGGGATCGGGCTGGCCCGGCTCGCTCGCGCTGGACAGTGTCGAGCATCAGGCGAGAGAAGCCTGGGAAGCGCTGCTAGCCGATTTTGTACGCCTTGGCGCGGTCACGCCGCGCCTGACGCGTGCGGACGCCGCAGGTACGCTACGTACCTTCGCGCGGGAACGCGTGTTCCAGCCGGAAGGGGTCGATGCGCCCATACAATTGCTGGGCATGCTGGAAGGTTCCGGGCTGACTTTCGATGCGCTGTGGGTCGCCGGGTTGTCCGCGGACCGATGGCCGCCGGCACCCGCACCCAATCCGCTGCTCCCGATTCATTGGCAGCGCGAGCGCGGCGTACCGCGCTCAAGTGCCGAGAATGGGCTTGCCTACGCACGCGCGCTGACCTTGCGCTATGCCCAGGCCGCACCCTCGGTGGTGTTCAGCAATGCCGCAGCGACAGACGATCTTCCGCGAGCACCATCCGCACTGTTGCTCGACTACCCGGAGCTTGCACGGCCAGCGCACGCGACAAGGACCTGGACACATGGCATCGCTGACAGTAAGTCTCTCGAAGCGGTCGATGACGATTGCGCACCGCCGCTTGCAGCAGGCACCACTGTGCCGGGTGGAGCGGGCATCGTCGCAGCGCAAAGCGACTGCCCGTTCAAGGCAGTCGCGCGCCACCGCTTCGGGGTGGAACCCTGGCCAGTGGCGCCGCCGGGATTATCGGCACAGGAACGCGGCATGTTGCTGCACGCAACCATGGCAGCGTTCTGGAACACGCTGCGCGACCAAGTCACGCTCGCGACACTCGAGCCTGTGACACGAAATGCGCAGGTCGAGGCCGCCGTTGCGTTCGCGCTCACGCAGTTGCCCGCCGCGCGCTGGCGCATGCTTCCCGCAATCGTTCGCACTGGCGAGGCACAGCGCATCGCAACGTTGCTCCACGCGTGGTTGCCCGTCGAACTGGCCCGACCCGCGTTTACTGTGATCGGGACGGAGATCAAGACGTCGCTTGAGCTCGAAACCCTGCGATTCCGGCTGCGCATCGATCGGGTCGATGTCCTGACTGATGGCGGAGCCGTCATCGTCGACTACAAATCCGGCTCCAGCGAGCGTCCGAAACAGTGGTTCGACGAGCGACCGCGGGCGTCGCAGCTGGGGTTGTATGCATTGGCACAGCGCGCGACCCAACCCGACACCTCGGTGCGCGCGATCGCCTATGCACAACTTAAACCGGACGCGATCGCTCCCATCGGCCTTGCGACCGACGACAGCGCATGGCCGGATCTTACCGACCTGTCCGTGCTCGGCCGCTTTGCCGACTGGAATTCCCTTGAATCATGGTGGCGCATCCGCCTTGGCGCACTGGCGCAGGAGATTGGAAGAGGATGGGCAGCGGTGGCGCCGCGCCGACAGCCGTCACCTTGCCGCCGGTGTGGTTTGCAGCCACTGTGTCGCATCGACTCGGTCCAGCTCGCGGAGGACGAGGATCGACTCGATGAATGAGATGGTTCCGCGCGATGATGATGCGCGCCGCACGGCACTCGACATCTCGCGCTCGTTCATCGTGCAAGCGCCGGCGGGCTCGGGCAAAACCGGCCTGTTGATCCAGCGCTTCCTGGCCTTGCTCGGCAGCGTCGAGCAACCCGAGACGATCGTCGCGATGACCTTCACGCGCAAAGCCGCGGGTGAGATCCTCGAACGCATCATCGCAGCACTGCGCTCCGCGAACAGCGCACCGGAGCCCGCCGAGCCACACGATGCGATGACATGGCGCCTGGCGCGCAAGGTGCTGGAGCGCGATGCGGCGCGCGAGTGGCATCTGCTTGCGCATCCGGCTCGATTGCGCATCGTCACCATCGACGCGCTGTGCAGTGCGTTGATGCGCCAGGCACCCTTGACCGTGAAGCTGGGTACCTTGCCTCGATTCGTGGAACGCGCCGAGGCGTTGTACACGCAAGCGGCCCAGGAAGAAATGAACGCCGCCGCCGCGACGAATGCCGCGTGGCGGACGTTGCTGGATTGCCAGGACAACGACGCGACGCGTGTCGTCCGGCTGCTCGCGAGCATGCTCGGTAAGCGCGATCAATGGCTGCGCTATCTGGTCACCCGAGACGTGGCCGGGTTACGCGTTGCGCTGGAACAATCGCTCGCCATCGAAATCGACCGCGAATTGGCCAATCTCGAGGCGCTGCTCCCGGATGATCGTATCGATGAATTACTGGAGCATGCGCGTTTTGCGGCGGCCAACCTGACTGCCGATGTACCTACGCATCCGATGGCCGCGTACTCGGTGGCGCGTGCGCTGCCATCGCCGACCTCGGCTGCGCTTGTGCCGTGGCAGATTCTTGCCGACTGGCTTCTGACTCAGCGTGGCGGATTTCGCGTCAGGCTGACGGCTGCCGATGGCTTACCGGCGAAGGGCAAGGCAAACGATCCAAGTTCCGAGGAGCGCGTCGCGCGCAAGCGGTCAATGGAATCGCTGCTGCGCGATCTTGAAGCGGTACCGGGGCTTGCGGCGGCCGTCGACCTCGCGCGCCGGCTGCCCGCGCCGAAATTTGAAGAATCGAGCTGGGCTGTCATCGAGGCACTGGTCGAGGTGCTTCCGCGCGTTGCGGCACGGTTGCGCATGGTGTTCGCGCGGGAAGGGGCGATCGACTTCGGCGAAGCGATGCTGGTAGCGTTGTTTGCGCTGGATACGGAGGCTCCGAGCGAGTTGCTGCTGGCGATGGATATGCGTATCTCGCACCTGCTGGTCGATGAATTTCAGGACACCTCGTTCGCGCAATACCGACTCATCGAAGCGTTGACCACGGGGTGGGAGCCAGGCGACGGGCGGACGCTGTTCCTCGTCGGTGATCCGATGCAATCGATCTATGGTTTTCGCGAGGCGAATGTAGGGTTGTTCGTCACCGCGCAGCACGATCGCCGCCTTGGTTCCGTGTTGCTCGAACCGCTCACGCTGTCGCGAAACTTTCGTTCGCGACCGGAGTTGGTCGACTGGGTGAATCGCGTGTTTTCGCAAGTCCTGCCTGCGCGCGACGATTCGTCGCGCGGCGCGGTGGCGTTCAAATCCGCTTCGGCGACGCGTGAAGCGAGTGGACGACCCGCGGTGACAGTCGACTTGTTTACCGATATGCGGCAGGAAGCGCTCGCGGTCGTCGAGCAGATCAAATCTGCCCTGCGCAACGGGATGGAATCCATTGCGGTGCTCGTCCGCAAGCGTGCGGATCTGGAGGAAATTCTGCCGGCACTGCGGACCTCCGGCATCGATTTCAAAGCTGTTGGTCTGGATCGGCTATCGGAACGGCCGGCGCTGCTCGATCTGACGTCGCTGACGCACGCGCTGCTGCAGCCCGACGATCGCCTGGCGTGGCTGTCGACATTGCGCGCACCGTGGTGCGGCCTGACGTTGCCTGACCTATTTACGCTTGTGCATTGCGGCCAGGTGCTACCCGACCTGTTCACCGGCAACGCTTGCATCGACGCGGTGGCGGGCATATCGCTCGAGGGGCGAGCCCGGCTCGTACGCTTCAAGCAGGCGATCGAGCCGGCATTGCAACAGCGTGGACGCGTCCCGCTCACCGCGCTGGTCCGCGGCACGTGGCTCGCGCTCGGCGGTCCGGCGTGCGTGACCGAAGCGCTCGATCTGGTCGCGGCTGAGCGGTTTTTTGGGTTGCTCGCGGCGCACGCCAAGGGCGGCGATGTGCCGGCATGGCACGCCTTCGTCGAGGCGCTCACCTCAGTTCATGTCGAACCTGACGCGAGCGCAACGGCACGCGTCCAGCTGATGACACTGCATCGGGCCAAAGGTCTCGAATTCGACGTCGTAGTCATGCCTGGATTGGCGCGTCCGCCCAGAGGCAGGGACGAACAGCTGCTTCTCTGGCGGGAACGCGCGTCCGGCCTGTTGCTGGCACCGATTAAGCCGCGCACACCGGACGCTGACCAGGACCCTCTGTACGCGTACCTGAGCGCGCTGGCGGCTGACGAGGCCGCGGCCGAGCTGGGACGCTTGATCTATGTTGGCTGCACGCGGGCGAGGGAACGCTTGCACCTGACCGCGCATTCGACTTTCGACTATGGTGTTGCGGGCGAACCATCCTGGAAGCGGCCGTCGAAGGGTACGTCGTTGGCAGCAATGTGGCCCGCGGTCGAACACGAAGTGCCGGCGCCATTGCCGCCGATGACGAACGCTGCCACATCGGCGGCGACGAGTGGCATCTTGCTGCAGCGGTTGCCTATCGCTTGGCGTCTGCCGTTGCCGCCACCTGCGATTGCCACGACGCGTGACACGAACGTCACCAGCGATCGGGGCGTCATTGCGTTCGACTGGGCACGGGAGAACGCGCGGCAGATCGGAATCGCCGCGCATCGTTTGCTGCGACAGATCGCCGAAGACGGCCTGGAGCACTGGGACCATGGGCGCGTCACCGCGCTGCAGCCGCAAGTCGAGCGCGACTTTCGCGCACTGGGTTTTACTGTGGAGGAGGCGCGAACCTCGGCTGCGCTGGTGTAGCAGGGCATCGAGGCGACCCTTGCCGATGCCAGGGGTCGTTGGCTCTTCGATCCGCAGCACATCGATGCGAGAAGCGAATACGCGCTGACCGGTCGAGGTGGACCGTGCCCTGGTACGGGTGGTGCTCGATCGCACTTTCGTTGACGTCCATGGCATACGCTGGATCGTCGACTTCAAATTATCGCAGCATGAAGGCGGCGATCGCGACGCCTTTCTGGACAGCGAACGCGAGCGCTATCGCGGGCAACTCGAGGACTACGCGCAAGTGATGCGCGGACTCGACAACCGGCCGGTGCGCGTGGGTCTGTATTTCCCGCTGCTGCGCGGCTGGCGTGAATGGGACGCGTCGACCTGAGGTACGTTCCCTGTTCTGACCGAGATTTGGTCTGCCACCCATCGTAGGTTCGTTGTTGTCATAGACGGGCCGAGTTCGGCACAACCGGCCGTAGCTTCCCGTCGATCCGGGCGAGTCAAGGCGTGCTACGGTGCTCCGGTAGGCGCATCGAGGTGTTGGATCTACTATCCGTCGGACACGTGCTGCTCGCGGCGATCAGCGGATTTTTCGACAAGCATTTCGGGAAATAGCGGGCGACTGGAAAAACCGGCGACAGACCACGGTTTTCGCACGGGGGAAATGCGGCAACTCACCACGCGCCTACTCGGCGCGGATCCCGGCGTCCTTCACCACGCGCGCCCACTTTACGGTTTCGGCCGCGATGAAGCGGCCAGCATCGTCCACGCCCATGGACAGCGGTTCGGAGCCCTCGGCCTCGAAGCGCTGCTTCGCCTCCGGCGAGGCGACGATCGCGGTCAGGTCCTTGTTCAGTCGATCGATGATCGGCCGCGGTGTGCCGGCGGGCACGACGATGCCCCACCAATTGGTCACTTCATAGCCGGGGACGCCGGCTTCCGAGATTGTCGGCAGATCGGGAAGGGCGGGAACGCGGTTCGCGCTGCCAACGCCCAAGGCCTTGAGCTTTCCTGCCTTGATCTGCGGCAGCATCTGGATGAGCGATCCGATCGTGATCTGCGTATTGCCCGCAATCACGTCCATCATCGCGGGTCCGCCACCCTTGAAGGGGATGTGGACGATGTCAATGCCGGCTTGCAGCTTGAACAGTTCGCTCGCCAGGTGCTGGAAGCTGCCGATCCCGGCCGTCGCGTAATTGAGCTCGCCGGGTTTTTGTTTCGCGAGCGCGATCAACTCCTTTACCGAGCTGACGGGTAGCTTTGGCGTAACGGCGATCACCACCGGCCCCGCTCCGAGCATCGCGACCGGCGTGAAGGCCGTGGCGGGATCGTAGGGAAGCTTATAGATGGCGGGGTTGAAGGCGAACGCGACGGAAATGAGCAGCAGCGTGTAGCCGTCGGGTTGCGCTCTCGCCGCCATTTCCGCGCCGATCAAACCGCCGGCGCCGCCCTGATTCTCCACGATGACCGGCTTGTCCAGCCGCGTGGAAAGCTGGGCCGCAATCATGCGCCCGACCACATCGTTGCTCCCTCCAGGCGGAAAGGGAACGATGAGCCGCACCGGCTTGGTCGGATAGGACTGCGCGGCGGCCACCATGGGGAAGAACGCCGCGATGAAGAACGCGCAAAGCAGGACTCGCATGGCGGAATTATACTTGCCCGCATGGCCGTCCATTCGTTCGTCAAAGGCAAGCCCATACGCCAGCAGGTGAGCACGGAGGAATGGGCAAAGCGCGTCGACCTGGCCGCCGCCTACCGGCTCATGGACCTGTACGGCATGACCGAATTGAGCGCGAACCACATCAGCACGCGCGTCCCCGGAGAAGACAAAACCTTCCTCATCAACCCGTACGGGCTGCTCTACGACCAGATGCACGCCTCGTGCTTCATCAAGCTGGACCTGGACGGAAACATCCTCTTCAATCCGACCGAACTCGGCATCAACAAGGCTGGATTCGTCATCCACGGCGCGATCCATGGAGCGCGGCACGACGTCGACTGCGTGATCCACACGCACACGATCGCGGGCATGGCGGTATCAGCGATGAAGTGCGGGCTGATGCCGATCGCGCAGACCTCGATGCGTTTCGCGAAGGTGGGCTATCACGACTACGAAGGCGTGGCGATCGACACGGATGAACAGGCGAGATTGGTGCGCGACCTGGGGGATCACGCCGGCATGATCCTGCGCAACCATGGCCTGCTGGTCGTCGGCGGTAGTATCCCGGAGGCGTTCTACAACATCTTCAAGCTCGAGCGCGCCTGCCAGGTCCAGGTCGCGGCGCTCTCGTGCAACGTGGAGCTGCAACTGCCGCCCGACGACGTCGTGAACGAGTCCTACCGGCTCTACCTGCCGACCACGCGCCGGCCCTTCGGCGTGCTCGAATGGCCGTCGCTGTTGCGGAAGCTCGACAAGATCGACCCCTCGTATCGCGACTAGACCTTGATGTGTGCCGATCCTGACACGGCGCTGCCAGGAGCGGCGATGCTTTGGCGGGCGAACGC
>CAVZWA010000013.1:0-6936 GCA_963778935.1 uncultured beta proteobacterium | reverse complement strand
TGTCCCCGCCGGCGCAACCAGAGCCATCCAGCCGACCATGTCGAATCCGGGCAGCGTTTCGGCAAGGGCCGGCACCTGCTCCCAACCTTCGATGCGCTTGGGTGAGGTCACCGCGAGCATCCGCAGGCGTCCCTGCTTCACGAACTGTGCGGTCGATGCCACGTCGGCGACGAGCGCCGTGACCCTGCCACCCAACGTGTCCTGTACGGCAGCACTCACCGAAACATACGGGACCAGGTTGGTCTCGATCTTGGCCCGCGAATTGAGCAGGCGCGCAATCATGCCGCTGAAGGTTTTCGGGCCTTCGTTGGCAATCGAGACCTCGCCGGGCTTCGCCTTGGCCCTGGCGATCAGATCCTGGATCGAAGTGACGGGTGAGCTGGCTTCGACCAGAATCGCGAACGGACTCTTGCCGATGAATCCGATCGGCGCGAAGTCCTTGCGCGGGTCGTAGGGCAACGTCTTGAACAGATAAGCGTTGGTCACCAGCGCGGCCGTGGTCGCCAGGTACAGCGTGTATCCGTCCGCCGGGGAACGCGCGGCACTTTGGGCGCCTATGGCATTTTGGCCGCCCGGCTTGTTTTCCACGATGACCGACTGACCCAGTTGCCGGGTAAGGCTGTCGCTCAGGATCCGACCGACGTTGTCCGGGCCCGATCCCGGCGGCTGCGAAAGCACCAATCGAACCGGCTTGTCCGGCCACGTTTGCGCAGACGCGCCGGACGGGATCAAGGCTGCGAGAAGGATAGCGATGAGTATCGTTTTCATGGGATCAGCTCCTTTCGGCGCACATCGGCGCAGTGACACGCCAGCGCCCATTGTCAGTGAAATAGCGGCCGTCAGTCGACGGCGACGACATTGCGCAAAATGCCGATGCGATCGACGTCGACTTCGACGACGTCGCCCGGCTTCATGAAGACAGGAGGCGTCCTCCGGGCTCCCACGCCGCCGGGCGTGCCGGTGACGATGACGTCGCCGACGGCAAGCGGAACGAATGTCGAGCAATAGGCAATGAGCCGTGGGAAGCTGAAGATCAGCATGTCGGTGCTGGCCTTTTGCATCACCTGTCCGTTCAGCCGTGTCGTGAGCGACAGAACCGTGTCAGGTGGAATCTCGTCCGCGGTCACCATCCAGGGTCCGAAGGCGCCTGTCTCCGCGAAGTTCTTTCCAGGGGTGAACTGGCTGGTGTGACGTTGCCAATCACGAACCGAGGCGTCGTTGAAACAGCTGTAGCCCGCGATGTGCTTCCACGCATCGGCTTCCTGGATACGGCGTCCCGGCTTGCCGATAATGATCGCGATCTCGCCCTCGTAGTCGAAATTCGTCGATTCGCGCGGACACAGCAGCGGTCGCTCGTGCCCGGTCAGGGAATCGGCGAGCCGCAGGAAGACCGTCGGATACGCCGACTTCTCGCGCTGCGTTTCGATCCGATGCTCCTCATAGTTGTGCCCTATGCAAATGATCTTGCCCGGATTGCGAATGACCGGCAGAAAAGTGACATCGGCCAATTTCGCGTCGACGCGGCCTTGCTTCGAGAGAGATTGTGCCTCCGCGAGGCCGCTGCCGCCAACAACGCCGTGACGTCCGGAAATCTTGCGCCCAGACTGCTGCCAAGGTCCATGACGCCTCCGGCAACTACTGCACCATAGGTTTCCTTGTTTCCGATCCTGAACGTGCCAAGTTTCATCTTGTCTCCTTCTGATTGATTCTCGCAGGTGGTCTCGCGTGTCGATGACGGGCACCGCCGGTCACGCAAGCCCCGCGCTCAACGCCTCGATCTGTCGCTCGAGCTCGTGCTTGTTGGCGGCCACTCCAAAAACGTAGTGGTCGGGCCGCACGATCGCTGCCGAACACCGATGTCGCTGAAACCAGCTGTTGACGACGTCGTCGATTTCGGTGACGAAGACGATGCCGTTCGGCAATTGTCCGTCCGCATTCATTGCGCTCGCGTTCGCGGCAACGTGCACCAGTTGAACATCCAGGCGAGAGAGTGTCGCGCCATGTAGCCCGGCGATGATCGCCTTGTCATTGGCGACGATGCGGAATCCGGTCCCCGCGACCGTGTCCAGCAGCGCCGTCCCGGCGCTTTGCCGGATCCGTGGTTGCGGAAAAATGGTCCCATTCGCAGCATGAGGCGATGGCGACAGCAGCCCTGACGACAGCGGTGGAATCAGATCCTGCCGCGCCTGCGTGACGACCTTGCCGCCCGCTTCGGCGAGCATCCGTTGGTCGCGCACACGCGCGGCATCGAGATCGCGCTCACAGATCACACGCCCGATCCCCTTGATCACCGTCGTGAGGCGCCTGACGTGCTCGCGCCGTTCGATCGCGTAGGTGTCCAGCAAGGCATCACCGGACTTGCCGCGCAGGACACGCTCGAGCTTCCAGCTCAGGTTGGCGACGTCGCGCACCCCTTGGCACATGCCCTGGCCGGTAAAGGGCGGCTGCTGGTGTGCCGCATCGCCGGCGATGAAGGCACGGGCGTTGCGCCACTCCCCGGCGACGAGCGCGTGAAACTGGTAGCTCGCGCGGCGCCACAGGGTGGCGTCCTCAGGGCTGATCCAGCGCGAAAGGAGCCGCCACACGTTTTCTTCCTTCTCCATTTCAGTTCGGTCTTCACCCGGCATCACCATGATTTCCCAACGGCGATGATCGTCCGGACCGATCAGGTAGGTTGCGGGGCGCGCAGGATCGCAGTATTGGACACTGACTTCCGGCAACTTGGCGAGACCGCGTTGGTTGACGTGCAAGTCGACCACCAGCCAGGGCTCGTCGAACTCGAGGTCGATGTATTGCAGGCCCGAAAGCGTTCGCAGTGTGCTCCAGGCGCCATCACAGCCGATCACATATCGTGCCTCGACCATGCGCGTCCTGCCGTCGTCTGCCTGAAGATCCAGGGTCGCGTGCTCGTTCGTTTGCGCCAGCCCGACGAGTTCCTCCCCCAACGCGACGGTAACGGACGGCCAGGTGGCGGCGTGCGCACGCAGCACCGCTTCCACCGGCGGCTGCGTGAATACGAGATTCGGCGGCCAACCCAAGGGGTATGGCGGCGGCACGCTGCCCAATCGCTTGATGAGCTGTCCATCGACACCGTAGTACTCCGACGGCGTAAACGGCCGTGTGTATGGTTCGATCGCCTCGGCGACGCCGATATCCTGGAATACGCGCATGATTTCGTGATCGATGGCGAACGCGCGCGGCATGTCGTAGACCGTTCGCGACTTGTCCACCACCAGCGTGCGCACGCCGAGCTTGCCGAGCAGGTTGGCGCAGGTTGCGCCCGCCGGCCCGAATCCGATCACGGCAACGTCGAAACTTTCGGTCATGAGTCAGTGCGCGGCGAACAGAATTTGCTTCTGCGCTTCCTTGAGTCGCACCGACGGCGGCGCCGAGATGCCCCAGTGATCGACACGCCCCGGAGGCCACTTCCAGTCGTCGGGGCCGCCGACCTTGTACGTGTCGTCGATCTGCTGAACTTCCGCCGTGTATTCGATGACGACGCCGAAGGGATCGATGAAGTAGTTGAAGGCATTCGCGCCGGGACCGTGCCTGCCCGGCCCCCACTCGATCGGATGCCCCGCATCCTTCATGCGTCCGCCGCCGCGCATCACCGACTCCAGGTCAGGCATGACAAAGGCAATGTGGTTGAGGCTATCCTCGCCGGCGTCGGCAAATGCGACGGTGTGGTGGTCGCGGTCGCAGTTCAGAAACGCCATGATTCGCGTCCGGTCGACCAGCGTAAATCCGAACACGGCTTCAAAGAATTTTTGCGCCGCTGCCACGTCGCGGCTATTGAGCACCACATGAGCGAGCCGCGTCGGCCGGTCGCGCGTTTCGGCAGCGTCGCCATGGGTGGCATCGCCATGCACCACCCGGAACATCCTGCCCTGGGGATCGCGCACCGTTACGCCCATGCCGCCGCCGGGCTCGCTGATTGGCGCTGGAGGTTTCACCACGGAGCCGCCGGCACTGGATGCCGCACTCGAGATCACCTGGATGGCGTCGGCCGTGCGCGCACTGAACGTCACGTCGCGAATCTCGGTGCGTTCGCCTTGATGGAACGACAGCAGATGATGCGGCGACCCTGTGCCTCGCAAGTAGATCGCATTGCCGGAGCGCGCGATCACGTCGAGATGCCAGGTGCGCGTATAGAACTCCTCCGCCCTGGCAATGTCGGGCACATTGAGGGCAACGCTGCGCAAGCCCGAGACAAGCCTGGAGGTCATGGCAAAGGTCCTTGAGCAAGGCCGAGAAACGTTTCGGCATTCGAATGAACAATCTGATCGATCTCGGCCGCCTCGAGACCAGCGTCAATAAGCCGGGAAACGGGCGTCGGGTCATGGAAATTGAACGGATAGTCGGTGCCGATCAGCAGCCGGGACATTCCGAAGAGTGCCGCCAGATGACGCAGCGTGGACGCATCGAAAACCAGATCGTCGTAGTAGAACTTGCGCGCCTGTAGTGTCGGCGAGGTGGTGACCGCCTCGCGCAGCGCGGGAAACACGTGGCGCGCCTGTTCGAGACGCGGCAGTAGCATCGCCAGCGTCCCACCGCCGTGGCTGAACGCGATACGCAACTTCGGCCGGCGTTCGATGAGGTTGGTGGTGAGCATCGAGGCCGCCGCGAGCCCGACGTCGGTGGGATACGCCAGCACCTGCTGCAGGGCAGGCGGACCGACCAGGCGGTCCATGCCCGCAGGTCGCAACGCATGCACGAAGACCGCGGCATCGAACGCTTCGCACGCTTCGAAGAATGGATCGAACCTGGGATCGCCAAGTGGCGCGCCATTGACGTTGCTACCAAGCTCGACGCCAGCGAAACCGAGGCCCATCAGGTATTCGAGTTCGCGGATCGACAGTGCGATGTCCTGCAACGGCACCGCGCCCAACCCAAGCAGGTGTCCCGAGGACACGGCGACCATCTCCGCGATCTGGTCGTTGATGTAGCGCAGCAGTTGTGCAGCAGCGTTGGGCGCGAGCCAATACGACAACAGTTCCGGCATCGGCGAGATGACCTGCCGGGCAATGCCCATCGGGGTGAGGCCGGCCACGCGCTTGTCGACGTTCCAGCAGAGGTCGGACACGGTCCGGTAATTCCTGCCATCGATCATCACGCTGACGGTGGCACGCGTGCGCCGGTGCCATCGACGGCCACTGTGCAGGCACCTCGCCGCCGAGAAATCTCGGAAAGTTCTCCGGAACGACGTGCGAATGCACGTCGATGCCGCGAGCCACGTTCATCGTCGACCTCGTGCGCCGGGTCAGCCCACTACCAGCCCAGCTGCCTGGACACCGTGGATGCAGATGGCTTCATCCTCGTCGCCGGTGCCGCCACTGGCGCCGATGGCGCCAAGGACGTGTCCTTCAGCGTCCTTGAAGAGCACCGCGCCGGTTTGCGCGATGAACTTGCCCTGGCCGGCCGTGGCCAGCGCGTTGAAGAAGTGCGGCAGATCCTTTGCGCGTTGCGTCAATTCGCGCGAGTTGGCGCCCATCCCCACCGCCGCCCACGCTTTACCGCGCGCGATATCCAGCCGGAACATGCTGGCGCCGTCCTGCCGCTGCGCAGCCTTCATGTGGCCGGCGTCGTCCAGGACGACGATGCCCATTGCGCGGTATCCCGCTTGCTGGGCGCGGGCCAACGCCTGGGTGATCATCTGGTTCGCTTGAGCAAGCGTGAGTGGCTGCATGTGTAGTCCTCCATTCGGGTGCGCGCCTGGGGGCGCCGGGGTCCCCGGGGTTGATGAATGCTAGGGCGAGGCTGATAATCCGGAAAGTCTATTTCCCTTATTATGCAAATCCAACATTTGGATATCGCGAAAGCCGACCTGAACTTGCTGGTCGTCTTCGCCGCGCTGATCGAACGCGAAAGCGTCACGCGGGCCGGCATTGCTCTCGGCTTGAGCCAGCCCGCGATGAGCGCAGCGCTGGCGAAATTGCGCATTCAATTTTCCGACCCGCTGTTCGTGCGTACCGGGCATGGGATGAAACCTACCCCGCGGGCGCTGCAACTCGCCGATCCGATCGCGCGGGTTCTTCGCTCGGTCGCGTCGGAGATATTGCAGAGGCCGGTGTTCGATCCGGCGACTGCGCAGCGTACGTTCACCATCATCACTCCCGACATCGGCGAAGTCGTGCTTCTTCCGAAGCTGCTGGCCCATGCCCAAAGGCATGCGCCCCACATCCTGTTCAGGTCGATCACCATACCCTCCCCCGGAGCCAGCGAAGCCCTGGAAGAGGGACTCGCCGACCTCGCGATCGGTTATTTCCCGGATTTGGTCAGGCCCGGGTTTTACCAGCAGCGGCTGTTCCGCAACTCCTTTGTGTGCATCGTGCGCTCGGATCACCCCCGGGTCGGTACGCGCCTCACGCGAGAACAATTCCTGCAGGAAGCACACGCCATCGTGCGACCGGCCGGGCGCACGCATATTTTCGAACAATTCATGGAGAAGCGCCGTATCAATCGGCATGTGCGAGCCGACCTGGCGCACTTCACCAGTTTGCTTACCGTGATTGCAGCCTCTGATCTCATTGCAACCGTACCGCTGGACATCGGCAATGTCTTTTCGCAGCTTGCCAAGATACGTACCGTTGCACCACCATTTCAGCCCCCCGCGTTCGATGTGAAGCAGCATTGGCACCGACGCGTCCACGGCGACGCCGCCAATATCTGGCTGCGAGAGACGGTACGCGAACTCTTCCACGATTGAATCGCTTTGCGACGCGCAGCCCGCATCGATCCCGCCACCCGTCGAGCCAGGACTATGTTTGCTGCCGCACGGACAGCAGCCCCATGCCATCGTAATCTGGGAGAATCCGCCAACTCGCCACGACGCCCTTGGCGGCAGGACGAGTGGATGCGGTGACACAGGAGAAAAGGGGCAGGATGGACAAGAAAGCCGGCGCTACGAACACGAAAAGCGGACCGCCCAGGAATCCC
>CAVZWA010000012.1:0-725092 GCA_963778935.1 uncultured beta proteobacterium | reverse complement strand
ATGCTTTTCCAACACCGCGAGCAACAAGGAAGGCTCGATCGGCTTGCGCACCAATGCCGCAACACCGGCCCGCTCGATATTGGCCGGAGTGAGCCCGTCGTCGTACCCCGTGTACAGCACGATGGGCAGCGCGGCGCCCATCGCACGTGCGGCGCGGGCGAACTCTATGCCCGTCATGCCAGGCATTGTCTGGTCGGTAATGACCAGATCAAATGCCGCACCTTCGGAGATGGCGTCGAGCGCGGCGCGAGCGTCCACGAAGGTCGTCACCTCCAGGCCCCACTGGGCAAGCAGATCGTTCATGAACGACGCGACCGAAGCCTCGTCGTCGATAACGGCCACACGCCCACGCGAGGGACGCTCGTGGAAGGGCCGCGCTGCTCGTCGCAGATCGCGGCAGAGCGCCGCCGCGCTCCTGCGACCGCAACGCAGGAAGCAGTACACGAAAGCGTGCACCAGCGCCCGGCGCCTTCTCGACGACGACGTGGCCGCCGTGTTCGTGCACGATGCCGTGCACCGTGGAAAGGCCCATGCCGCTTCCCTGGCCGACGTCCTTGGTCGTGAAGAACGGTTCGAACATGCGCTCCTGGACGTCGGCCGCAATGCCGGGTCCGTTATCCGAAACGGAAAGCTCGACCATGTCGCCTTCGAAGGTCTTGCGGCAACTCGTGCACACTTCAGCCATTCGCCCGACGACGCGCATCGCCACGCGGATCTCCCCACTCGACCGCATCGCATCGCGCGCGTTGATGGCGAGATTCATCAGCACTTGCTCGAGCTGGACCGGGTCGAGCAGCACGGGTGGCGCATCGTCGTCAAGATCAGTCTCAAGGGCGACTGTCGCCGGTAGCGACGAGCGCAGGAGCTTAACCGACTCGCGAATGAGCGCCGCAAGCGCAAGCGGTCGCGGCTCGCCGCGACGGCCGCGGCTGAACGTCAGCATCTGCTGGATGAGGTCGCGCGCCCGCTCGCACGCCAGGTGCGCCTGCTCGAGATAGCTTCGCCAGCCTGTCGTCGCGGCCGTCTGCCGACCGCTCGGCAGCGAGCGTGACGTACCCCATGATGCTCGTCAGAAGATTGTTGAAATCGTGCGCGATGCCGCCGGTCAGGTGGCCGATTGCTTCCATCTTCTGCGCCTGGCGGAGCTGCGCCTCGAGCCGTGCGCGGTCATCCTCCACCTGGCGGCGCTCCGTCAGGTCACGGATCATTGCGAGCACGTGCGGCTCACCTCGATGCTGGATCGGGATCGTGCGCACTTCAATCGGAAACCGCTCGCCGGTCCGCCGAAAGGTCTCCATGACCTCCTCATGGCAGCGCTCGCCCGCAAGTGTGCGAGCGACAATTTCTTCCTGATGCCTCCGATACTCCGAGGGCAGGTCGCGGGCGCGCACGCTCCGCCAAGCACCTCGTCCCGGCTGTAGCCGTACATTTGTTCATAGGCAGGGTTGACGTCGACGCGCTGGGAATGCGAATTCCACAGCACGAGCGCATCCGCAGAAGCGTTGAAAATGGCGCGGTACTGCTCCTCGCTGGCTCGCAACGCATCTTCGGCGGCCTTGCGCGCGGTAATTTCGCGCGTGAACGCCAGGATGCGGCGAGTCCCGGCGATCTCCGCCGCCTTGAGGCAAACCTCGCCCCAGTGCAAGCTGCCGTCGCGGTGCCTGCGGTGCCACTCGAACGCTACCGCCTCACCCCCTTTGGCCTTCTCGATCCAGCGCGCGGCATCGGCGGCCGTGTACGGCGGCACGCCGGAACTGAGTTCGGCAACGGTCAGCCGGCGAAATTCCTCGACCGAATAGCCGAAGGTGCGGCACGCCTTCGGATTGGCATCGACGAATGCGCCCGTGTCCCAGTCGTGCACGAAGATTTCGTCCTCGCTTGCCTCGAAGATCGCGCGGTAGCTCGCCTCGGACGCCCGCAGCGCCGCGTCCGCACGCGTGCGCTCGATTTCCGCCACTGCGCGCATCGCGAAGATCTTGAGCATCGACTCGGCCAGCGCCGCATCGCGCATCGGGCGCCGATCCATCGTGGCAATCAGTCCGAGCGGGAGCCCACTCGAGTCATTGAGCGGCAACGCCGCGTAGCTGTCCATACCCTTGGCCGCGAACAGCGTGCCAGGTGGGAACTCGGGCTGTACGCCCGCACCGACGAAGCGGAACTCGCGACCGACGACGTGGCGGCACGGCGAGCCATCGAGCGCGTATTCGAAGTTGGCGAGCGGCTTTCCGTCGAGACATGCGGCAAGTGTGCGCATTCGCGTCCGGTCGCCGTCGCACGTAGACGGCGATCATCGCGACGTCCACATCGAGAATCGTCGAAAGGTAGCGAACCAGCTCACGAAACACACCTTCGCCCTCGGCGTTCGTCACGGCGAGCGCGGCCGCTCGCAGCGCCTCTTCGCTGCGCTTGCGCTCGGTGATGTCCGTCGCAACACCGCACACCGCGTATGCGCGTCCGCTGGCGTCGAAAAGCGGGAATTTATGCGACAGGTAGGTACGGGTTCCCTGTGCGGTCTCCACGATCTCCTCAAAATCAATCGCTCGCCGCTCGTCTACGACCTGGCGATCATTGCGGCGAAGCTCGGCCACCGCCGCGGGAAACAGATCGCCGTCCAGACGGCCGACGATCGCCGTGACAGGCATGCCCTTCATCCGCTCGAACTCGCGATTGACAAAGAGGAAACGGCCATCGAGATCCTTGACGAACATGGCAGCTGATGTGTGGTCGACGATCTGCTGCAACTGCGCTTGCGCGTTGTTCGCGATGAGATCGGAGGGCAAAGAGGCGACGCGGGTCATGGCCAAGGCTCGAAAGGGATAGCTATTGCGGCCAGTCTAGCGCCGACGCAACCGGCCGGCCGAACTGTTACCTGCCGGTTACACACGAAACACCTCCGTTACGAAGCGTCGCGCGGCGGCACGTACATGTAACCGGTGCCGCGCACGGTACGGATCGCCTGCGGATGCTCCGGATCGTTCTCGATCTTGCGGCGTACGCGCGCAATGCGAATATCGATCGAGCGGTCGAAGGGTTCCCACTCGCGGTTGCGCGTCAGTGTGAGGAGCTGGTCACGGTTGAGGACCTGGTTTGGCCGTTCGAGGAAGACCTTGAGCAGATCGAACTCCATGCCGGTCAGCGGTATCTCGCGCTCGTCGGAGGCGAACAGCTGGTGCGAAGCGAGATCGAGAACGCACGTACCCACCCGCACGCGTGACGAAGCCACCGCGGCAGGCGCCTCGGCCGCCGGTGTGGTCGGGGGGCGCGCCTGCATTCGACGCATGACGCTCTTGACCCGTGCGCGCAGTTCGCGCAGGTCGAAGGGCTTCACGACGTAATCGTCGGCGCCGACTTCCAAGCCGGCTACGCGGTCCGCCACGTCGGCGGAACCGGTGACCATGATGATCCCGACGTCGTAGCGCTCGCGCAGGAAGCGCGCGAGCGTGAAGCCGTCCTCACCCGGAAGGTTGACGTCGAGCAGGACCACGTCCGGCAAGCACTTTCTCGACCGTCTCGCGCATCGCGGTGCCGCGGTCCGCCTGCGCGACCTCGTAGCCGTGCGTGCCGAGGTACTCCGCGAGCATTTCGCGCACGGAAGTGTCGTCCTCGACGATCAGGATGCGGCCGTTGAGTGCCATGGTCCCCGCATGGGCTTGATTGGCATCGCGCCGGAAGTATAGCGCCGTACAACGCGCCTTCCTACCCGGCCGCTCGCGCGATGGCGATTCACCGACGCGGCATGCAACGGCGACGCCGATACATACGAAACAAACTGTTTCCAAAGTGTCGTCGACCGGATACGTGACGCCGGCAAAGTTGGCACCGTGCTTCCGGGCATTGGCACCCCGAAGGTCCGATGCAGACACGAATACTCACTTGTCATCAAAGGTACGACCGCCATGAACACGCAAGACATTCGCCACGCCCTCGCCGCCGACGAGCTCGACGCCTGGGCGCGTCATGCGCATGCGGCTAACGGTTTCGGCGATGCCGCCTGACCACACGTCCAAACCTCAAGGAGAACTTCCATGCATGCCTTGCAATCCACCCTGCAACCCCACGTCGATTCCGCGCGTTACGCCAAGGCGGTAGAGGTGTCCAAGCGCATTCGGTGGGACATCGACCGCGACGTGATTCGCGGCCGGAGCTTCGATTACACCAAGCGGTTCCTGCCCGGCGGGCTGTCGAAAGTCGATCGCCTGGACTTCCTCACCGCGAACGACCAACGCCTGCTCAGCCAGATTCAGGGCCGGACCTACGCCAATATCTTCGGCCTGGTCGAGCGCTTCATCGCGGCCAAAGTGCTCGACGTGAGCCGCGACCATTGGCTCGGCGACCAGACCGCGCTGGAGGCGCTGGTGCGCTTCGGGGACGAGGAGATCAAGCACCAGGAGCTGTTCCGCCGCATCGAGCGGATGTGCGCAGCAGGCATGCCCGAAGGTTACATATTCGTGCCGGAGCCCAATGCCGTCGCGTCGGCCGTGCTCGCGAAGTCCACGTGGGCAGTGCTGGCACTGATCTGCCATATCGAGTTGTTCGTGCTGGTGCACTATCGCGAGAGCATCGAGACGGACGCTGATGTGTCCGAGCTTTGGAAGGATGTGTTCCTTTACCACGCGAAAGAGGAGTCACAGCACGCGATCCTCGACGAATTGGAATGGGTGCGTGAGAACGCGAAGCTCACGCCCGAGGCGCGCGATGCAGCGGTAGACGACCTGATCGCGCTGGTGGGTGCCGTCGACGGCATCCTGCAGGTCCAGTCCGCCGCCGACACGCACTACTTCGTCGATGTCTGCGGCCGGCCCATGACGGCGGTCGAGGTCGAAACCGTGAAGGCAACCGTTCTAGCCGCGTATCGCTGGCAGTACATCGTCTCGGGCGTGCAGAGTTCGCGGTTCGGCGAATTGCTGAACGGGATGATCACCCCGGCGCAAGGGCAGCGCGTCGGCGACGCACTCGCGCCGCTCATGGCCTGAGCGACCCGTCGATGCTTTCGGGACACCACCGGCGAGGCCAAGATGGCAGGCGATCTACACGTTCAAGCAGTCAATTTCCTGGCCCGCAAGTAGGAATCGAGCCCGACGGCGCGCCCAAACAATCGCACAACAAATTGTGGAGGATGTGATGCATAAACGATCGACGCAACTAACCATGAGCCATCAGCCAACCGTCATCTGTCTGCACTCGAGCGGAAGCACCGGGGGCCAATGGACCGCGCTGCGCGCGCGACTCGAACCCGAGTTCCGGGTGCTGACGCCCGATTTCCATGGTCATGGCTCCGGGCCGGCGTGGCACGGCTTCGACGAAGACATCGTCGCTGCCGACGCGGCACGCGTTGCCCGTCTCGCCGAATCCGCTCCCGGCGGCGCCCATCTGGTCGGCCATTCTTATGGCGGCACCATCGCGTTGCGCGTGGCGCTCTACCATCCAGAGAGCGTGGCGAGCGTCGCCATCTACGAGCCCGTGGTGTTTCGGCTGTTGTTCGATTATCACGGCCGGCGGCGGCCCGCGTCCGAAGTCATCGAGGTCGCGAGCGACATGCGCCGCCGATTGCGGTCCGGCAACGCCGCTGGCGCTGCTGCCCGCTTCGTCGATTACTGGGGCGGCGCAGGTGCGTGGCGCGCACTGTCGGTCGGTCAGCAAGCCGGCATCATGAAGTGCATGGGTGTCATCGCAGCGCATTTCGCGGCGCTCGCGAGCGACGCCCCGCGGCTTTCCGATTATCGTTCCTTGCGCACGCCGGTGCTCACGCTGCTCGGAAGTGAAATGCGCGCGCCGATTCGGCGTATCGGCGAGCTCTTGCGATTCGCATTGCCAAACGCGACCTTCGACACAATGACCACGATGGGCCACATGGGTCCGATTACCCACCCGGGTGCGATTGCGCAGCGCATCGCGCGGTTCGTGCGGGAACACGCTTTCGTGCCCGCCCCTGTTGCGCGCAAACTCGCCGCCTGACGGAGCCTTCCAATGGCCCACTCGATGACCATCCCCCTCTGGGTAATGCTCGGATTCGCCGGCTGGACGCTCGCGGTGCTGACGGCCAGTATCGGCGTCTACCGCTGGTCCCGGATCCTGTCTGGCCGCGCGACGATAGCCGAGTGGCGCGCCGATGCGACGCAGGGAAGTGAATGGTATCAGCGGGCAATGCGGGCACACATGAATTGCGTCGAAAATCTGCCGGTCTACGGCGCGGTCGCGCTGGCCGCGGCCTTGTCCGAGGTCGGCGGTCGCGAACTCGATGCCTTGGCTGTTACTTTTCTGGCCGCCCGCATCGGACAGTCGCTCGTCCACATCACGCGTCCACAGACCGAACTCGTCGCGGCACTTCGCTTCGGGCTGTATTTCGTGCAGGTCGTGTGCGTCGTTTCGATGGGCGTCCTGGTCGCGCTTCGCGCATGAGCGAACCTTCCATTGGCCAACACATTGTCCGCATGCAAGCGCGACATTCACCACAACAACAGACTTACGAAGGAGCAAACCATGCCTTACGACGTGGCACTCGCCCCAAGAGGGACACCCGTGCGCAAATCGACTGATTCGGAAAATTTGGCTGCACTGGATGGGGTTGCGCCTTGCAACGTCGGCACGTGCAGCGACACCCCGACCATCATCGTGCGGCACGGGTCCGCCGGTAACGATCCGGCGTTCTCCGAGGACGACGCCGAACCGCGGGCGCCGCACGCGCTCGCTGCAAACGGATATGGCGATCTCGCGATCACCGATACGGCAGCTTCCGCGCGACCGACGAGTTACGAGCTGTATCACGCCGCTCGCGCCCATCACGCGTTCGTCCTTGCCGGGATTATTGTCGCCGCGATCCGGGCAGCAGCGGCAATCGCATGCCGAGCGTATGTGCGCCACCGGCAACATCGGCAGGCGAGCGCCTTCTATGATGCACTTTGCCAACTCGATGACCGCACGTTGCGCGATCTCGGATTCCACCGCAGCGAAATAGGGTCGGTCGCGGCGGAATTGACGGGAGCGGCAGAGTACACGCGGCTGCGTGCTTTTCAGCCGTCGCCCGGTATTCCAAAGTGAACTCGACCGCGTTTCCGCACCTAAACTAGACCACGCGGTTGTATAGGTACGCGGCGCGCTGGTGCCCCAGGCACAGGCGACAGCTTGCTACTAGTTGATCTCGGCCGGAGTGCCAGGCGCAGGCGTGAAGCCGAGGTCGCCGCGTGCCAACGCCTTCTCGCGCCCGCCGAATTGCATCAGCAGTTCCGCCTGCCGCCGCTTCGCGCGCGCGTCGGTCGCTTCCGGATCGAGCGCGGCGCGCAGCAGCCGCTCGCCTTGGACGAGCGTTGCAGCGTATCGTCGGTCATCTGCGACATCGGCCAACTCCTCCGGATCGGCGCCGAGATCGAAGAGCTGCGGTCGCGCGCCGACATAGTGGCAGTACTTCCACTGGCCAAAGCGCAACATGTACGCGCCCGCGACAGAGCCCGTCGCGTGGTACTCGGAGATCACCGGTCGCCGCGGCGTTGCGCCGCTTGCCAGCGCGCAAAGCGACGCGCCGGGCAGCGCGCGGCCGCCGACGCGCGGCGGCAGCCCCGCGCCTTCTAGGATCGTCGGCGCGCAGTCGATGTGCGATGCCGGCGTGGCGACGACGCGTCCGGGAGGAACATCGGGCCCGGCAAGGATCAGCGGCACACCGGCGGACTCCTCATAGAGCGTGGACTTGCCCCACAGGCCGCGCGCGCCGACATTGTCGCCATGGTCGCTGGTGTAGATCACGCGCGTTTCGTCCTCGAGGCCAGTGTCGCGCAGCGCACGCAGAACGTAGCCGACGTTCTCGTCCATCGCCGACACGAGCCCGGAATAGCCGGCGATTGCGCGTTTGACGTCGGCTTCCGAGGTGAAATGCGCGTCGTAGTCGACCGTGTGCGCGTAGGTGTCCAGGAACGGGTGATGCGGACGCTCGTCTTTCGCGTACAGCTTGGGCATCGGCAGGTCCTGCTGCCAATAGCGGTAGAACCACTGTGCCGGCGCGGTGAGCGGGAAATGCGGGCTCACGAACGAGACGAACAGTACCCACGGGCGGTCGCGCCACTTCGGCGCCTCCTCGTGCAGCCAGATTTGCGCGCGCGACGCGATGTCGCGGTCGTACACCGTGTATGGGGACTCTCCGGGCCCTGCCCGCCTCGCCATCTTGTCGCCGCCCTTGCGCTGGGGAATGTTCTCGCGGACCAGACCCTTGACGTCGCCGATGCCGTCGATGATGTGCATCGGCACGATCTCTTCGCAGAAGCCGTGGTCGTCGCCCGGACGGCCGCGGAAATGCAGCTTGCCAATCGATACGACGCGATGCCCGGCGTCGCGCAACGCGTGATGCCAGCTCGGAATCGCACCTTCGTAACCGTCGGCGTTGTCCCAGTAGCCGATGTCGTGAACGTAGCGGCCGACGGCAAACGCTGCCCGCGCCGGCACGCAGATCGGGCACGTCGTGTATGCCGACGTGAAGCGTGTTCCCCGTGCGGCGAGCGCATCGAGGTTCGGCGTCGCGATGAACGGATGGCCGGCAGCGCCGAGGAACTTTGGATTGTGCTCGTCGGACATCAGTACGAGCAGGTTGGTGGCACGCATGCGGGAAAGTATCGCACGGCCGCGCGGCCGTGTATTCTTCGCGATCGCGCCGCCATCTCGGAGGAGACATGAAACCGCTACATCGTGGTGTCCTGCTGCTCATGGCGTCCGCGCTCTGCGCCGTTGGCGCAAGTGCGCAGCCCTATCCCAACCGTCCGGTCAAGCTGATCGTCGCCGATTCGGCAGGAGGGGCGCCCGACCAGCTCGCCCGACTGGTTGCGCAGAAGCTTTCGGACGGTCTCGGCCAGCAGGTCGTCGTCGACAATCGCGCGGGCGCGGGCGGCATCGTGGGCGCGGAGATGGCCGCCAAGTCGGCGCCGGACGGATACACGCTGCTGCTGACGACGACGGCGATCTACGCAATCCTTCCCAATCTGCGCAAGGACCTGCCGTACGACCCGGTCAAGGACTTCGTCCCCATCTCGCGCATCGCGACCGCCTCGAACGTCCTCGTCGTCAACAACGCGCTGCCGGCGAAGAACATCGCCGAGCTCGTCAAGCTCGCCAAGGAGAAGCCCGGCGCGCTCAACTACGCTTCGGCCGGCGTCGGTACGCCGGCGCATCTGGCTGGCGAGATGTTGAACCTGCTGGCCGACATCAAGGTCGTCCACGTGCCATACAAGGGTGCGGCACCCGCGCTTACCGACGTCATCGCGGGCAACGCGCAATACATCATCACGTCACCGATCGCCGCGGGCGCGCACATGACAAGTGGCCGCGTACGGGCGCTGGCTACCACCGGCGCCGAGCGCAATCCGAGCCTGCCCGACCTGCCGACGATCGCTGAAACGGTGCCCGGGTATGAGATCACGCAGACGTGGGGCATCGTGGTACCGGCCGGCACACCGCCGGAACTCGCGAGCAGATTGAATGCTGAGATCGTCAACGTCATGAGCCAGTCCGACGTAAAGGAGAAGGTGCTGGCAACAGGCGCGACGCCGGCCGGCGATTCGCAGGCGGCGTTCGGAGCCTACATGGCCAAGGAGCGGCAGCGGCTGGGCGAAGTCATCACCAAGCGCAGCATTGTTCTGACCGACTGACATCGCGGCAACCGCGATCCCACGCCGCCTGGTCCGCCAGGCTGGCTCACTTCAGCCGTTGGGTCTACAGATTCCAACGAATACGTTTCCACGCATGCCATTTTCCAGGCGTAACAGGGCATCCTCGACGACTTCTTCCAGCGTCCCATCTGCTCAGAAGGCAGATCGACGGCCGAACGTGGTGCGGCGACGTGGGCCTGCCAGGTCCGGACAAGGGCAAGGGTGCCAGTACCTGGTACTTCCGCCCGACTACAAGGGTGACCTAACACGGGATGGCCGGTAGCAACGCCGCCACCGGTTCCGATCGGTCCGCCGGCGATGTCGCGGGCTCTGGCCGTTTTTCTCGGCGGCTATTCGATTTTTTCGAAATCGATGCGCTCGTCGACTGGCAGACCCTGCAGATACCGGCGCAGGCAATCGAGCCCCATTTCCACCGCACCGAGGCGAACCCAGTCGCGACCGCCGACAACACGGGAGCGGCGCAGGACACTGTCGTTCGCGGTGGCGATCGCAAGGCAGATGGTGCCGCCAAACTCGATGCGATCGGTGCCGTCATCGATATCGACCAGCACCGCCAGCGCGTGCGTCGCGCCGGTCTGCGCGAGCGTTGCGCGCGCGACCATGCCCGCGGCTTCCTTCGACATTCCACTCTTCAGCACATCCGGATCGAGGCCGACCACGGCGCAAATGTCTTCGCGCCGACGCGCGACGACGCCACGGCGCAGGACTGCTTCCGCCCCTGGAAGATGGGCGATGCGCCCGGCAATCTGGCCGCTGCTGAATGTTTCGACGATCGCCAGTGAGGCGTCACGTGCCCGCAACGCGTCGAGGACGACGCCCTCGAGCGTGGCGTCGTCTTCGGCGACGATGAAGTTGCCGAAGCGCTTACGCACCGCCGCTTCGACCGGCGCGAGCGTACGCCTGACCTCATCCATGTTGTCGCCACGCACGGCCAGTTTGGTCTCCAGCTGCGGGTAGTGCGCGCGGAAACCGAGCTTCACGCCTCCGCCGGGCGCCAGCGCCTCGACGCCGGACAGCAGGGAATCGGCATGCGATTCGCCAATGCCATACGTATGAAAGCGCTTCAGATAGATGGCGGTCTGCTTGCCGGCCTTGGCAAGCAACCGGGGGATGATCTGGTCTTCGAGCATGCGTCGCATTTCGCGCGGCACGCCCGGACTGAATAGGAACCGCGCCCGGCCGATGGTCAGCGCGAAGCCGCACGCGGTGCCGACGGGATTGTCGAGTACCTCGGCGCCGGCGGGCAGCATCGCCTGTTTTCTGTTGTTGGGTGGCATCACGCGACTGCGCCGATTGAAATAGTCTTCCATCGTCGCCAGCCAGCGTTCGTTCAACTCGAGTTCGACCCCGGCGGCCCGCGCTGCGATTTCCTGCGAGAGGTCGTCGACCGTGGGGCCGAGGCCACCGTTGACGATGACCGCATCGGCACGCTCGCCGGCAAGGCGGAAGGCGAGCAGCAGGTCCGCCCGGTCGTCGCCGACCGTGGTTTCCCAGGTGACGGCGAGGCCGAAGTCCTCGAGCTTCTGACTGATGTAGCTGAAATTCGTGTTGACGATCTTGCCGGTGAGTACTTCGTCGCCGGTGCAGATGACTTCGATGCGCATGAGTTTATTGTTCAGTGAAATTTCGCGCAGGACAAGTGTCCAGACCGCTTGAACCGTGCGCTGATTTCGTTCAGGGTCAATGCGTAACGATCAGAATGGAGAGAGAAGCGCTACGACTGATTCTGACAGAATTACAGCCGCCCGAAAGTGAACGTGGCGCCCGCACGCTGCAGGTTGGGGTAGAGCGTCGGCGTTGCACATCATTGGGGCCAGTTTGCACCCGAAACAGGGTTAGCGCGTTGGCACCAACACCGCTGGTTTGAGGCGAAGCTTCTTCGCCCGACGCGCGTAACCCCGGTCATCGAACGTAAGCAGTTCGCTGCACGCGCTGCTCGCGGCAAGATGCAGCGCATCGGCAAAATCGATCCCATTCCGGCAGTGGCTTAATGCTACTTCAATTTCGTCCCGGTCTTCGACAGTGATCCCGGGCAACGCAATCAGATGTGCTAGGCACTCGATCACCTTGCTCTCCGACTGTTCGGCCACATACCGCAACACCCATTCGAGTTCCAGGACCACGGTCTTGGGAATGAACACGTCGCCAGCCGCAAGCACGCGAGCGGCAATACGCCCCTGCACCGCATCGTCGCGGAGGTAAAAGCGTGCAAGGATGTTCGTGTCAACCGCGCGCACGCTTCGCTGCCTTTTTCATCGCCAGCCCACCGTGCAATTGGTCCACTGGAATCCGAGGGCCCCTGTAATTCAGGATGGCCGCCCCCTCCTCGATGCGTGAAGAGGCATGGCGCTTGACCAGCTTGAGCCGAGCGCCGCCGCCCGCGACGTCGAACTCGACTTTGCTGCCCGGGGTGATGCCCAAGGCGTCCCGAATCCGTTTCGGGATGGTGACCTGACCCTTGCTCGTGACAGATACCGCCATGGATCGCCTCTTGAGTAATACCGAGTAAGAATTCTACCAAGGTTTCACTCAGGGTGGGCAGCAGCGTCCGGATCGGAATGACCATTGCATCCGACCCGACGCCGCGGATGACAACCAATCGATATCTGTGGCTCCCCGACCTGGGCTCGAACCAGGGACCTGCGGATTAACAGTCTGGAGCGCCATACGTCACTATCTCTCGCAAAATTGTGAGATTGGTGCGCACTGCGCGGGGCAACGAAACCGCGACCTACGCGGACTCATAGCCTGTCACGCTCTGCCGCGCCCTGCTCGGTTTACCCCGCAGCGGATGGCCGAGATGGGCCACTTCCAAGCCACGTACCTTAGCCACCGGGCCGATGGTCCGATTCATGCTTTGCCATCCGTCACAAATCATCTACAGACGGGGGAGGCGTGTCGCGCAGCTTATCTAACGGAACACCAGCATTCTGGGCATACCGGCGTTTGGTCCTCGTCGCGGCAATCTGCGCGGGCCTCGCCGTCGGCATAGAACGCGCCGCAGCGAGCCCCCCAGCCGCCTGCAAAATCGAATATTGGGTCGCCCCGGAGGGAAACGATGCCGCCGCGGGTGACCAGGCGCGTCCATTTCGTTCGGTGCAGCGCGCGCAGGATGCCGTGCGCGCAGACGGCCGCCGGGTTTCATGCGACGTGTTCGTCACGCTGCGCGCGGGCACCTACCGCCTCGGGCAGCCGCTCGTCCTCGACTGGCGCGACTCGGGCGTGAACGGCCATGAGGTCACCTACCGCGCGGCGCCCGGCGAACGCGCGACGATTTCCGGGGCGATCCCCGTCCGCGGGTGGTCGATGCACGACGCCCATCTCGGAATCCAGCGGGCGTATGTCGGTCCGCAGCGCACGCGCCAGCTCTACGTGAACGGCGTGCGCGCGGTTCGGGCGCAGACGGACCCGTATCCGGCCGATTTCGAGCGTACCGCCACCGGCTACCGCTTCGCGTCGCCCGGAAAGTCGATGCCGATCTGGACGAACCCCGCCGAGATCGAGGCCGTGACGGTGACGCAGTGGAAGATGATGCGCTGTCCGGTGGCGTCGATCGTCGGACCCGACATCACGATGCGCAATCCGTGCTGGGACAATGCCAACGTCTTTCAGGCGCCGCCGGGTCAGGCCGCGCTGTGGAATTTCCGGTTGCTCAGCCGTTTCGAGAACGCCTACGAGTTCCTTGACCGTCCCGGCGAGTGGTACCTGGATTCGACCGCGGGCTGGCTCTATTACATTCCGCGCGCGGACGAGGACCTCGCCACGGCGATCGTCGAGCTGCCCGTGTTGGAGACGTTGATCGAAGGGCGCGGCGAAGTGGATCGCCCGGTACAGAACCTCCGCTTCGAGGGACTGACCTTCGCCTACGCCACGTGGCTGCAACCGAGCGGCTCCGATGGCTACGCGGCCGACCAGAGCGGATTCCACCTCGTGGACAACGGCCACCCGACGAATGTCATCGGACACGACGAGCACGTGGCCCGCACCCCGGGGAACCTGCGCTTTCGCTACGCGCGCCACATCGAGTTCCACAACAACGACTTCGTGCATCTGGGCGGTGTCGGGCTCGACTTCGATACCGGCAGCCAGCGCAACGCAATCGTGGACAATCGCTTCGAAGACATCTCGTCGGCCGGCATCCAGGTGGGCGGAGTCGGCGCCGACGACCATCATCCTACGCTCGACGCGCAGGTGACCCGCGATAACGAAATCGCAAACAATCTCGTCCATCGCATCGGTCGCGAATACTTCGACGCCGCCGGCATTTACGTCGGGTTCACGACGCGAACCACAGTGAGCCACAACGACATCGTCGACGTGCCTTGGTCGGGTATCGCCATTGGTTGGGGCTGGGGCCTGCTCGACGAGGGAAGCTTTCCTGGATTGCCGAACGCGACGCAGGGGCAATGGGGCCAGTACGACACGCCGTCGACGAGCCGCGGCAACCGCATCGTGCACAACCGGATCAAGGGGTTCCTGAACGAACTCTGGGACGGCGGCGCGATCTACACGCAGGGCGCGCAGGGCAGTTCGCTCGCGGATGGCGAACTGATTGCATGGAACGTGGCCTCGGGCAAGCGGCCGGCCGCGGGCGGCAACACGTTCTACACCGATGGCGGCAGCCGCTACGTCACGCTGTTCGAGAACGTCTCGTACAACAACCTGCCGGGCACGACCAATTTCGGCCCCTGCGGTCTGCCGACGGCGCTTCCATGGTGCCGGCTGGGCGAGTCATCCAGCGTTCTGGATGCCGACCGCTGCTCGTCATTGGCGTTGTGCTGGCTGGTCATTCCCTACGGCGGCGACAGCGGCGGCTGCGTTCCGCATGGAGACCTCCTGTTCGTCGCCAACTATTGGGCGTCGGATGCGTTTGCGACCGTGTGCCCCACCAACCTCACCGTTGACATCGTTCACTGGGACAACCGCATCATCACCGGCATCATCGACGCCCCGGCGCGCATCCTGCGCGAGGCAGGCAGGCGTCGACACCATCCGCTCTAGACGCTGCCGTGGTGTGCGGTCGCCGCGATAGCTCGCGCCGAATCGCGCAGCAAAAGGAAACGGCCCGCATTACTGCGGGCCGCGTGTCGAAACTTGGCTCCCCGACCTGGGCTCGAACCAGGGACCTGCGGATTAACAGACTGTCGGAGAGTTACATTTTTTCAAATACTTACGCCACAATCCGTTCCGCAATTAGCGCGAATAGGCCGTCGATAGTGGCCACATTTCCTTGATTCTCCTCGAAATTGCGGAACAACTTTCGGCGACGCTTCTCGCGTGGACCGAACGCGTCGATGACTGAAGGGTGCGGGGTTGACACTCTCATTGCCTGGCGTACTATGTACATATACTGTCCATGTACATATGGGCTGTCTAACGGGAGAAGATTATGGCCGGAGCAGCAATAGAACGGATCGTAGTGCAGGCCACACCGCAGGAAAAGAAAGCGATCAGCGCCAAGGCAAAGAAACTCGGCTTACCGGTATCTGAATTGATGCGCCGTGGCGCAACCGCCTACAAGTCTGCGGAGTCGGACGAAGAGCTGGGTACCGTTGCCGATGCAGCTATGGCCGCTGCTAACCGCGCGTCAGGTGCAATTGACGATATGTTGGCGTTTGTGGAAGCGAGCAATAAGCGGATCGACGCGATGGAAGCCAAGGCCAAGAAAGACAGGAAGGCCGCGTGATGGGCGTTACAGAACGCGTATGGGGCGCGCTAACGTCAATGATCAAACTGGAGGACAAGGTTGTTCGCCAAGGCGAGGTCATCAAAGCGCAGCAAGCCAAGATCGAGAATCTGACCGAGCGCATGATACGTATGGAGACGACACTTGAACTCCTGATGCGCACAAGCGAACGGAAACGCATCACCTGATCACCGCAACTGCAACATTGCACGAAACAGCGCAACACGTTTATTTTTGGCTCCCCGGCGCAAGAAATCAACAGCGTAGGTGTGGCGGCATTCATTCTTGATAGTTTCTCCGGTCGTGGCATCGCTAATACCATTAACGATCAATCGCAGTTGGCATCGGTTGCCATGATGGTGGATGCCTACCGCGCACTTGGTGCGCTGGCAAAGCACCCGCGGATTGACCCCAACCGAATCGCCGTAATGGGTTTCTCGAAAGGCGCCATAGCAGCCCTCTATTCGAGCAATGAACGCTTCCGTCAGATGTATAGTCCTCCGGACCTTAAATTCGCCGCGCACATTGGTCTCTACACGCCATGCAACATCACCTTTCGCGATGACGACAAGTTGACGGGAAAGCCGATCCGTCTATTTCATGGAACTGCCGATGATTGGGTCCCGGTCGAGCCGTGTCGCTCCTACGTTGAACGGTTGAAGAAATCCGGCGCAGACATTGCATTGGCAGAATATCCCGGTGCTTATCACGCGTACGATATCTTTTCTCTTAAGGAGCCAGTGAGGCTTCCGCCGGATCGCAGTCGCCCGCGACATCCTTGCCGTGCGGCTAACGCTTCTCCTTGCCGACTGTGTAGAGGACTTTCACCTCCGGTCCGTGCGCCCTGCCGGGCGCACAAACCAACACGGCGCCGCAAGGACGCCGTTCTGCTGAATTGTGGCTACCTTTTGGGTCCCACATTTTGCGAGCAAATCTTTGCGGGCAATATCACGGAAATCGATATCTGTGGCTCCCCGACCTGGGCTCGAACCAGGGACCTGCGGATTAACAGTCCGTCGCTCTACCAACTGAGCTATCAGGGAACAGCCTTCTATTTTAGCTTGTCGGCGGTCTACGGGTCAATCTCACGCGCGCCCGCAGGTGGCGGCGGTGCCGATGACAATCCCTTCAGATGCGGCGCCGCCAGCCGCAGGTAGTGAAACATCGACCACAGGGTGAGGATCGCCGCCACCCACAACGCAAGCGTTCCGAGCACGATGGTATCGATGCCCGGGATCAACGGCTGATACAGCAGCAACGCGATGATCGCGGTGATCTGCGCGCCGGTCTTGACCTTGCCGATAAATGCAACGGCAATGCTTTTCGCCTTTCCCAATTGCGCCATCCATTCGCGCAATGCCGAGATCGCGATCTCGCGGCCGATGATGATGATGGCAAGCCATGCATCCGCCCGATCGAGTTGCACCAGCACGATCAGCGCAGCCGCGACCATGAGTTTGTCAGCGACCGGGTCGAGAAAGGCGCCGAAGGCGGACGTCTGTCCGAGCTTGCGCGCCAGATAGCCGTCGGCCCAGTCGGTGATGGCCGCGAGCGCGAACACGGTCATCGCGAGCCAGTTCTTCATCGGCATCGACAGCCAGGCAGGCGGAAGATAGTAGACGCCCACAAACACCGGGATCAGGATGATCCGCAGCCAAGTGAGCGAGGTGGGGAGATTGAACGTCATTGCGATGGCAACGGGCGGGCGGAGGCCGGACGACATTCTACCGCGTCGCCAATGCCGCGCGTTTTGCTAGTGGAGTTCCGCGAAGATGCGCTCGGCGAGCGCGCGGCTGATGCCGGGAACGCGTGCCAGATCGTCGACACTGGCGGCGTGCACGCCCTTCAGGCCTCCAAAGTGCGCCAGAAGCGACTTGCGCCGCGCTGCGCCAATGCCGCCGATCGACTGCAACGACGATGTCGTTCGTGCCTTGCCGCGTCGGGCGCGATGTCCCTGGATCGCGAACCGATGCGCCTCGTCGCGAATCTGCTGCAACAGATGCAGTCCCGGATGATCGGCCGGCAGGTGCAGCGGCGCGGCGCGATCCGGAAAAATGATTTCCTCCAATCCGGGCTTGCGCTCGGGGCCCTTCGCAATGCCGATCAGCCGTGTGGCGTGCAACCCCTGCTCGGTCAGCACCTCTGCGGCCACACCCACCTGCCCTTTGCCACCATCGATCACCAGCAGATCCGGCGCCGGGTATTCGCCGGACACGATACGGACCACGCGGCGTGACAGCGCCTCGCGCATTGCCGCGTAGTCGTCGCCTCCAGTCTCCGGCTTGACGTTGAAGCGGCGATACTCGGCGGTTTGCATCGCCAGTCGATCGAAAATGACGCAACTCGCGACCGCTGCCTCGCCCATGGTGTGGCTCACGTCAAAGCACTCGATGCGCTGCATCGATGCGGACATGCCCAGCGCCTCCTGCAGCGACGCGAGGCGATCCTCCTGCGTGGTCTTCTGCGCGACCTTCTGGCCAATGGCAAGCTCGGCATTCTGCGTCGCCATGGTCACCCACACGCGGCGCTCACCGCCCGGGTTGGTGACCAGTTGCACCTTGTGCCCTGCCTGTTCCGACAGGACTTCGGCAAGCACGGGGTCGTCACCACTCTGTTCGGCGATGATCGTCGGCGGTGCGGGCCGTTCCAGATAGTGCTGCACCAGGAATGCGGGAACCACTTCGTCGATCGTCGCCCCATCGGCATGTTGCGGAAAGAACGTGCGATCGCCGACATGCCGTCCGCCGCGAATCATCACCAGGTTGACGGCGGTCAGCCCCAGGGCGGCGACGCCCGCAACGACGTCGATGTCGCCCGCCGTTGCGCTCTCGACAAACTGACGCGACTGCAACTGCGTCAACCGCGCGACCTTGTCGCGCAATCGCGCGGCGCGTTCGAACGCCAGCGTCGCCGCGGCTTCTTCCATCTGCCGCTGCAGCCCTTCGACCACCTCGCCTGTCTTGCCCTGCAGGAACAGGGTCGCGTTGTTGACGTCCTCCTGATACTCGGCCGCGGAGATCAGTCCGACGCAGGGTCCGGTGCAGCGCTGGATCTGGTGCAGCATGCACGGCCGCGAGCGATTGGCGAAGACGCTGTTCTCGCAGGTGCGCAGCTGAAATACTTTTTGCAGCAGCGCCATGCCCTCGCGCACCGCGCCAGCACTGGGAAACGGGCCGAAATAGCGATGCGGCTTGTCGAGTTTGCCGCGATGAAAACGCAGCTGCGGAAACGTTTCGCCGGTCAGACACACGTATGGATAGCTCTTGTCGTCGCGAAACAGGACGTTGTAGCGCGGCTGATGCGCCTTGATCAGGTTGTTCTCGAGCAGCAGTGCCTCGCCTTCCGATCGTGTGACGGTCGTCTCGACGCGTGCGATCTGCGCCACCATCAGCGCGGTTCGAGGGTGATGATCGGTCTTCTGGAAGTAACTGGATACGCGCTTCCTCAGATCGCGCGCCTTGCCAACATACAAGGTTTCGCCGGATGCATCGAGCATGCGATAGACACCCGGGCGGTTCGGCATCGACGCGAGCAGTTCGCGCGCATCGAAAGGCTTCTTGCTCTCCGGTTCGGTCGACGTGGACGCCATGACCATTCAGCCTGCGGATACCTGACGTATGGGTTGCAGGTGCTGCGCGATCCGCACAAAGACCGCCTCGAACATCGCGGTGGTGAGCCGCCGCGTGTTGGTGTTGTAGCGACTGCAATGATAGCTGTCGAACAGCCGCGCACCGTTTTGCAGGTCGTGCTCCGCTCCGTGCGCAAAGGGATACTCGCGCCTGGCAAGATTCAGCGCGCGCAAGCTTGCGTCATGCGCAACGGTGCCTAACGCGAGAATCGCAGAACCCGCACGCAGATCAGCCAGGTCTGCCATCAGAAACGTGTTGCAGTTGCGGATCTCCATCGGCAATGGCTTGTTCGCGGGCGGCAGACACTTGACCGCGTTCGTGATCCTTGCACCAACAAGTCGCAGGCCGTCGTCGACACCGGTCGAGGTTGGCCCCGTGGCAAATCCGAATTTGAACAATGTCGCATACAGCAACAGGCCGGCATGATCACCGGTAAAGGGCCGTCCGCTGGCATTCGCCCCGTGCATGCCTGGGGCGAGACCCACCACGATCAACGCCGCACGAGCGACACCGAAGGGTGGCACCGGCCGGCAAAAATAGCGCGGGTGCAGGACCCGCACGTCGTCCAGAAACAACGCCAGCCGCGGGCAGCGACGGCAGTTTGGATCGTAGGATTTATCGGCGTCGACGGCGACGTCGGGTTTGCTGACTCGGTTCATGTAAAATGGCGCGTGTTAAGGGTACTACGCTGCGCATTGCCGCAAGCCGGCGGCGAAATCGATCTTAGCATGTCATCACCGGCGTCCAGGTCATCTCCCAGGTCATGCTTCCACCGGAACTAAAACTCGAAGTTCGCTCGCGATTGCCCGCGCGGCGCAACGGCAAACCGCCGCTGCTGTTTGTGCACGGCGGTTATTGCGACGCATGGTGCTGGGAGCCATATTTCCTGCCATGGTTCGCGGAGCGAGGTTACGCCGCGCACGCGCTGTCGCTGCGCGGGCACGGCACAAGTGGCGGTGTCGAATCACTGTTCGTCGCGGGGCTGGACGACTATGTCGCCGACGTCGAACGGGTCGCGGCATCCCTGCCATCGCCTCCGGTTCTGATCGGTCATTCCATGGGCGCGTCGATCATCGAGCGCCTCATGGCCACGCGGCCTCTGCCTGCCGCAGCATTGATCGCGCCGATTCCTCCGGGCGGATTGGCGCCGGTCGCCAGCCGCCTTATGGCATGGCAGCCTGAATATCTGGTCAACATGCACCGCTTGGACGCACCACATCTTGCGGGCGACATGCTCGCCGCACTGCGACCAATGTATTTCAGCAATGACGTCGCGCCAGACGTGCTCAACGAGGCCGTCATGCATCTCACGATGGAGTCGGCACGCGCACTGATGGATCTGACCTTGCGGCTGCACGACGGCAAGCCCGTCGCCGCAACCTCCGTGTTCGTGCTTGGCGCCAAAGACGACCGCATATCCACGCCACGCGATGTCAAGGCGACGGCGACGATGTACGGCGTCGACGCGACGATCATCCCCGGGCTCGCGCACATGATGATGCTGGAGCGTGAGTGGAAGACCGCCGGCCAGCCTCTGCTGGACTGGCTTGCGACGCTAAAGAGCGTGTAGAAGTCAGTTGCGAATACGCAGCTTTCGTCATTCCCGCGGACGCGGGAATCCATGTTGATTTGGCCAAAATGGGTCCCCGCTTAAGCGGGGACGACGTACCGAATTCAACCGCGTAGCTATCCCCGCGCACGCAGCGCTAGGTTTTCTGCGCCGCGACGAGCATCTGTTGTACGGCGCGCAAGCCGGTCTCGAGTGCACCTTGCATCCACGTGTGTGCCAGCGACGTATGCTCGCCCGCGAAGTAGATGCGTCCTTCCGGAGCGGTGACGTAGCGAAACAGCGCAGTGTGCTGGCCCGGCATGAACCACGCGAATGCACCGCCACTGAAAGGATGATTGTCCCAGCTCCAGCTCGCGGTCTGGCGCACGATACCGGGTTGCCGCAACTGCGGATGCACGCGCGACAAGTGTTGCAGCACGGCCGCGGCGCGTTCAGGATGCGGCAGGCTGGCGAGCCGTCGCGCGGCCTGGCCCCAGGAATACGACGCGAGCATCACGCCGGGGCCGCGTGAGACGCGCGGGTCCTTCGCTTCCGCATTGTCCGACGGGTAATACGTCGTGCCGGTCGGAAGATCGGTGAAGGTGCCACCCCCGTAGATGCCATCGTCGGCCTCCCAGAAACGGCGATTGCAGACGATGAGCACCTTGGTCGACGAGTCGTAATTGAGTTCACGTATCGCACGCCATTTCGGCCCCGAGAAATCGGGCTCGACGACCATCCGGCTCAGGACCGGAAACGGCAGCGTGCACAGGACGAAATCCCCCTCGGCACGTTTTTCGACACCGCGCTCGCGATAGATCGCCGCTGCGCGCCGGCGATCGGGCTGCTGCGTCAGGCGCACGACTTCGCAGCCGAGTTTGGGCTTGGAGCGCAGCTTGGCGGCGAACGCGGACGCCAGGCGGTCCGTGCCACCGACGATTTCGTCGAATCCCTGCGACCACACTTCCAGAAATTCCTCGCGAATCGTTTCCGTCGCAGCGGTCGCGAGCTCGGTCTCCTGACCCTGCGTCACGGCGAGAAATTCGACGGCTTCGTCGGACAATCCCGCGGTTTCGATGACTTGCTGCAGCGACATCTGGTCCAGCAGGCGCACGCGAGTGCTGGTCAGGGTATCGCTGGTGAGTTCCCTTCGCTCCTGCTCGGTGAGTGCCGCCACGGTCTTGCCCACCGTGTCCGCCCACAAATCGTCCGGTGTCTTGTTGCGCTCGTCATCGCGCAATGCGTACAGCCGATTGAGTTTGGCGACGTCGGCAATGCGCTGGCGTTCTCCGCGAAGGAAATAGTACGCCTGCGGATTCGACAGGACGAACTTGCGCAAGTGGCAAGCCGAACTCGCGAATGTAGTGGCGGGTGATTTCGTGGCGCGCGGGGATGCGCATCGCCCCCGCTTCACCGTACAAGCCATCGCCGAAGCGCAGTGTGCGCGTGCGTCCACCGATGTGCCGCTGATCGGCTTCGAGTATCGTCACGCGATGGCCGCGTTGCTCGAGTTCGTAGGCGGCGGACAGGCCCGCCAGGCCCGCACCGACAACGACGATGTCCAGAGGAGCTGACGTCTCCGGCACCGCGGCAAGCGCACCGAACGCCGAAGCCGCAGTGATGCCGCCACCGAGCGCGGAAAGTCGCAGCAGAAATTCGCGACGGGTTAACGGCGACACAGGCGAACCTCCAGTCGAGACGGTGTTGTGTGCGCGTGATTCTAAGATATTGCCGGGCACCGCGCGCGAATGAATTCGCGCCTACAAATTAGTCGCGCGTTTTGGTGAATTCGACGAATTCAATTGGCGGCAGCGCCTTGCTGACCCAGAATCCCTGGAAACAGTGGCAGCCATGCACGTCGAGAAATTCCAGTTGCGCCTTGGTGCCGACGCCTTCGGCAACGACGCGCAGGCCCAGGCCGCGCGCCAGCGCGATGATCGCCTCGGTGATAGCTGCGTCGCCCGGATCGGTCTCCAGGTCGGCGATGAACGAGATGTCGATCTTCAGCGTGTCGATCGGAAAGTGCTTCAGGTGCGACAGGCTCGAATAGCCCGTTCCGAAATCATCGATGGCGACGGAGAAGCCCTCTTCGCGCAACCGCTGCAGCACTTTCTTGATCGAATCCAGATCGTGCAACAGGCTCGACTCCGTGACTTCGAGCTCGATCCACGAGGGTTCGCAGCCAACTTCGCTGACGATCTCCAGAATGCGCTGGGCGAGGTCTTCGCGATAGAACTGGCGTCCGGAAAGGTTGACCGACACCATCAGCGGCAATCCCGCCTTGCGCCATTCAACGCACTGCGTGGCTGCTGTCCGCAGCACCCAATCGCCGAGCACATGAATCAGGCCCGACTCCTCTGCCAGCGGGATGAACGTGTTTGGCGGAACGTCGCCGTGTTCCGGATCGTGCCAGCGCAGAAGTGCCTCGGCGCCGATGATCTTGCTGTCGGAGATGCGCACGACAGGCTGGTAATGCAGCCGCAGCGCGCCTTCCTTGACGGCCGTGCGCAGCGCACTCTCCAGCGTGTGCTGCTTGAGCCGGTGCTTGGCCAGGTCGGCGTCGAAGAACTGGTAGGTGTTGCGACCGAGTTCCTTCGAGCGATACATCGCGACGTCGGCATGCTTGAGCAGGCCCTCGGGATCGTCGCTGTCGTCAGGGAATACCGCGATGCCGATCGACGACGTCACGTAGATGTCGTGGTCTTCGATTGTGAAGGGTTGGGCGATGGCCTCCTGCAGTTTCTGCGCAACGCGATTGAGCACCGCCGGATCCTCGAATTCCTCGACGATGACCATGAACTCGTCGCCGCCCAGACGTGCCAGCAAATCGGTCTCGCGCAGCGCCTCGGACAGCGCGCCGGTCACGCTCTTCAACAACTCGTCACCGATGCGGTGGCCAAGCGTGTCGTTGACGTTCTTGAACCGGTCCAGGTCGATGAACAGCACGCCGACGCGGCGGCCGTTGCGCTTGGCCTGCGCGATCGCCTGCCCCAGCCGTTCCTGCAGCAAAAGGCGATTGGGCAGACCCGTGAGCGCGTCGCGCGTCGCGAGATATTGCAGGCGCTCTTCCGCCTGGATGCGTGAGCTCACGTCCTGCACGAAAGACAGGATGGAGACGATGCTGCCCTTCTCGTCGAGCAGGCACGAGTGGTACCACTCGCACCAGATCGTCTCGGCATCCTTGCGATAGTTGCGATTGAGGCCCGTCGCGCGTGGCTCTTCGCCCGACATCAGCTTGTTGATCAGCGTAACCACCTGGTCGCGATCCGCCTCGTGCGTCAGCTGGCTGCCGGTGATGGGCATACCGAGCACTTCCTCGGCGCGCCATCCAAATATGTTCTCCGCCTGCGGCGACCACCGCACCAGACGGAAATCACGATCCCACTCCAGCACCGCCAGCGGCGTGTTGTTGATGTGCGACGAAAGCATCCAGTTGGCGCGACGCAACGCTTCCTCGTTGCGCTTCTGGTCGTGAATGTCGGTATGCACCGTGTAAATGCCGATGACGTTGCCGTCGGTGTCACGGTTGGGTGCGTAGTGTATCGATTCCCAGCGTTGCTCGCCGTTGGGCTGGAGCAGCAGCTGCTCGGTCGAGACCGTCTCCCCGGCGAACACGCGCGTCACCAGCGGCTCGAGCTGAGCGGCGCGCTGTTCACCGACAACTTCGGCGATGCGACGACCCGTCAGTTCCTTCCGGTTTTCCGACAACCATTCCTCGTTGTGCCGGTTCAGAAACCGGAACCGTGATTCGCGATCGATGTACGCCACCCGTGCCGGAACGTTGTCCATGATCAGCCGCAATTCGGCTTCGCTGGCGCGCAACGCCTCCTGCGCCTGCTTCAAGCCATGGATGTCGTTCATCAGCACGAACGCGCCGTGCACTTCTCCCGTAGGTGTTGCGTCGGGAACAACCCGGATGGTCATCCAGCGCCGCGCGCCGCCGGCGCCCGGCACCAGGCGATCGAAGGACGTCGATTCGCCTTCGAGCGCGCGAGTGAGCATCGCCTGGGCGCTGGCGTAGATCCCGTGGCCGACCACGTCGCGCAGGCGCATGCTCGCCACCTGCTCCGCGGTCAAGCCGAAATACTGCAGGAAGGTGCGGTTGACGTACTTGCATTGCTCGTCACGGTCGATATAGGCAACCGGCGCAGGCACGCCGTCCATGATCGCGCGCAACTGCGATTCGCGCGCGGCCAGCGCCTCCTGGGCGACCTTGAGATCCGTGATGTCGTGGCCGACGATGTAGAAACCCTTGATCGTCGCGTCGAAGCTCATGTCCGGGACGATCTTGTTGCGCAACCAGCGTTTGCGGCCGTTGACGTCCTCGGTTTCGCGCTCGTAGGTCACGTCCTCGCCGCGCGCCGCGCGATCGATGAACGGCTGCTGGAATTCGTCCACGTCGGCGCCGAGCACGTCCTTCGCCGACTTGCCGATGACGCCTTCGCGATCGAGGCCGACCAGCCGGAGAAATGCGTCGTTGACAAACGTGTAATTGCGATCCGTATCGACGTAGACGACCGGCTCCGGAATGTTGTCGGTGAACAGCCGCAACTGCTCCTCGCGCGTTGCAAGCGCCTGCTCGGTGAGCTTGAGGTCGTGAATGTCGTATTCGGTGCAATACAGGCCGCGCACGGTGCCGGCGGCATCGAGGTCCGGTGCGATGCGGCCATGCATCCAGCGCCTCTGCCCGTCCGCGCTTACGCCGATGCGTTCGTAGTCGACGTTTTCGCCTTCCTGCGCGCGCTTGATGATCGGCCGCAGGAACGAGTTGACGTCGTGAGGCATGATGTCGTACGGCGTCTTCCCGTAGATCTCATCCTGCGGACGGCTCACCCAGTTGGCGAATGCCTGATTGACGAAGGTGTAGGTGAGTTTGTTGTCGAGGTAGGCGATCGGACCGGGAATGTTGTCCGCAAACAGCCGCAACTGCGATTCCTGCGACTTCAGCGCTTCGCGGATGCGGATGTCGTCCTCGATATCGTTGATCACCACGAACGCGCCACCGGTCTTGCCACCCGGCTCGCGATCGGGGAACAACGTGATGCGCGCCCAGCGGAGCTCGCCTGACGCCGGGCGCTCGCGGCGCTCGTAACTGACCGTCGCACCCGAAAATGCACGCTCGATGTAGCCCTGCATTTCGGCGAGCGCGTCGGGCGCGACGAAATGCTTCAGCGGTTGGCCGATCAGGTCGTCGACCGGACCGCCGATGTAGTCGCCATAGGGCTTGTTCGCAAAGCGCAGGCGCTGGCTGCGATCGAAATAGAAGATCGGCAGGCCGACGCTGTCGGTGACGATGCGCAGGCGGTGCTCGCGCTCGCCGGCCTCGAGCTCGAGGCGCTTGATGTTGTCGACGTCGGTATAGGTCGCCAGGATGCCGCGGACATCGCCGCGCGGACCGCGGTCAGCGTAATAGTCGACGCGGATCCAGAAAGCGTTGCGCTTGACCGACGAAAGCTGGCGCTCGAAGCTGACGCGCTCCCCGGCCAGCGCGGCCTCGAGGTAGGCGTGATAGAGCTGGTAGAGCTCCCGCCCGTCGACTTCCACGACCTCGTGGCCGAGCACGTCCGACTGGGGCTTGCCGGTCCAGTCGAGGAAGGCGCGGTTGACGAAGCGATACCGCTGCTGGGCGTCGATGTAGCAGACGGGCAGGCCGAGCGCGTTCAGCTTGCGCTGCGACAGCGCCAGCAGTGCTTCCCGTTCCATCCCTTCGCCCACTGTCTCGAGCGTTGGGTGGTCCAGTCTTGTCAGTGATCGCGTGAGCGCCATCCGGCCCGTTTCGCCCCCCGCCCCACCCTATGGGCAACGAGCGGCAATGGCAGTCTAAGTGTGCAGATGAGGCAAGACAAGCAAAGATCGGGCCTGTGGTGTTCAACTCATTGATGCAGGGGCAAAATAGCGCCGCCGCGGGCGTTCGTTGGCGGCACGCGGACTGCACGCTACAATCAGCGTCACAATAACCCCGCGCACGGCATGTGGCCAGCGTCGCAGCAGCGCGGTATCCCGTCAGGAGAACCCTTGTTCCGCGCCAAACGTCGCGTCCTCCCCCTGTTGCTGTCCTACGCGCTTGCCTGTGCCGTGGCACTCCTGCCCGTGCTGGCCACAGCCGCCACCCATGAAACGCCCGCGATTGCCGGGATCCCGTTCGAATTCATCCTGTTCGCGGCGACGCTCGCCGGCGTCGCGCTGCTGCACCGGCATACGCTGCCGATCGCCGTCGGCGGCCTGATCGTCATTTCGCTGTACAAGATCGCGGTGGCGCCCTTCGAAGGCGGTCCGGGGCTGGTCGGCTTGTTCACGCATCTGGGCCACGAGTGGGTGATCATCGCCAATCTGTTCGGGCTGCTGCTGGGGTTTGCACTCCTGTCGAAACACTTCGAAGCAAGCCGCGTTCCCGAATGGCTGCCGAAATTCTTGCCCGACGACTGGAAAGGCGGCCTGGTTCTGCTGGTGATGATCTTCGTACTTTCGTCATTCCTCGACAACATCGCCGCCGCGCTGATCGGCGGCACCATTGCGCGCGCGGTGTTCCGCGGCAAAGTGCACATGGGCTATCTTGCAGCCATCGTTGCCGCCTCGAACGCGGGCGGCTCGGGCAGCGTGGTCGGCGACACCACCACCACGATGATGTGGATTGCCGGCGTGCATCCGCTGGACGTCGTCGAAGCGTACATCGCCGCCGGAGTGGCCATGCTCATCTTTGGTGTTCCGGCGTCGCTGCAGCAGCATCGGTATTCGCCCATTGTGCGCGACGCCCCCGGCAACATCGTCATCGACTGGGTCCGGGTGGCCATCGTCGCGCTCATGCTGATCGCTGCGATCGTCGTCAACATCGTGGCCAATGTCCGCTTCAGTGCGCTTGCCAGCAGCTTTCCGTTCATCGGCGCCGCGGTGTGGGTGGTGCTTCTGCTTTGCGCCCCCATTCGCCAGCCCGCGTGGAGCGAGCTGCCGAGCGCGTTCAAGGGCAGCATCTTCCTGTTGTCGCTGGTGCTCGCTGCGTCGATGATGCCGGTCGAAAAACTCCCCGACGCGTCATGGCAGACCGCGTTGGGCCTCGGCTTCGTGTCGGCCGTCTTCGACAATATTCCACTCACCGCGCTGGCGTTGAAACAGGGTGGCTACGACTGGGGCTATGTCGCCTACGCCGTCGGCTTCGGCGGCTCGATGATCTGGTTCGGCTCGTCCGCCGGCGTTGCCCTGACCAACATGTTCCCGGAAGGCAAGAATGCGATCGCGTGGGTGAAAAGCGGATGGCACGTCGCGCTGGCCTACGTGATCGGCTTCATGGTGATGCTGCTCGTCCAGGGTTGGGTACCGCAGCCCAAACCCCATGCACTGGCGACGCCGGGATCCTCGGGCGCGATCACCCAACCGGCGATCGCAGCATTGGCATGAGACGCGTCGCCGTGAAAGCGGCGGTCGTCGCGCTGCTCGCGGTCGCGGCGGTATCACCTTGCCCTGCGGTCGCAGCGGGTGCGTTCACCGGCGAAGGCTTGTCGCCGCTCTGGGGCGTACCCTTCGCAGGCCTACTGCTGTCGCTGGCGCTGTGGCCGCTGTTTGCCGCGGACTTCTGGCACCACCATTACGGCAAGATAACGCTCGCCTGGGCCATCGTCTTCCTGGTGCCGTTCACGTTCGCCTTCGGCATCGGCGAGACCGTTTACCAGGTGGTGCACGAGGTCATTCTGGAGTACCTGCCCTTCGTCATCCTGCTGTTCGCGCTCTACACCATCGCGGGCGGCATCGCGGTGCGTGGCACGCTGCACGGCACGCCCACGCTGAACACCGGCATCCTCGCCGTGGGTTCGCTACTGGCGAGCCTCATGGGTACGACGGGCGCCGCCATGCTGTTGATCCGGCCGCTGCTGCGCGCCAACGAAGCACGCCGACGCAAGGTGCATATCGTCGTCTTCTTCATCATTATCGTTGGCAATGTTGGCGGTGCGCTCAGCCCGCTGGGCGATCCGCCGTTGTTCATCGGCTTTCTCAAGGGCGTGGATTTTTTCTGGACGACGCGGGTCCTGGCGCTGCCGACGCTCGTCCTCGTCGGTGCGCTGCTGACAATCTTCTACGCGCTCGACTCATATTTCTGGCGCAGCGAAGTGGTGGCGCCCCCCGCCGTCTATACGCCGCTCGGTATTGAGGGCGCGTTCAATTTCGCGCTGATCGCCGGCGTGGTCGGCGCGGTGCTGCTGTCGGGAATCTGGAAGCCCGGCATTGCATTCGATATCGCCGGGACGCCTCTCCAACTCCAGAATCTCGTGCGCGACGTGATGCTGCTCGGCCTGGCGCTGCTTTCGGTCGCGCTGACGCCACGGGCGGTGCGCGACGCCAACGCGTTCAGGTGGGAGCCGATCGTGGAGGTGGCAAAGCTGTTCGCCGGGATCTTCGTGACGATCATTCCCGTCATCGCCATGCTCCACGCGGGCCGTTCGGGCCCGCTCGCGGGAGTCGTCGACCTGGTCACTGACAGCGCGACCGGTCAACCACGTCAGATAATGTACTTCTGGATGACCGGACTGTTGTCAGCATTTCTCGACAATGCACCCACGTACCTGGTGTTTTTCAATCTCGCCGGCGGCGACCCTGCGGCGCTGATGTACTCGCGGCAGGTGACGCTGGCGATGATTTCGGCCGGGGCGGTCTACTTCGGCGCGCTCACCTACGTCGGCAACGCGCCGAACTTCATGATCAAGGCGATCGCCGAGAGCCGCGGCGTGGCGATGCCCAGCTTTTTTGCGTACTTCACTTATGCAGCGGTCGTGTTGCTGCCGTTGTTTGCCATCATTTCCTGGATCTATTCCTGACAGGGCGTTGAACGCTTTTGAACGCCCTGTCAACGATCACAGCGGCGATATCAGGGGCCGATAACGAGGATATGAACGCGATATGGGCCGTGTGCGCCGAGCACGATGGTCTGCTCGATGTCGCCGGTGCGCGACGGGCCGGAAATGAGGTTGATCGCACGCGGCACGGCACCCCGCTCTCGGCGGATCAAGGCGAACGCCTCTTCCATGCCGGCCATGATGCGGTCGGACGACAGCACGGCGATGTGCGTATCGGGCAGCAGTGTCGTTGCAGTGGGTGACGCAGCTCCGGTAAGCACCACCAGCGTTCCGGTTTCGGCGATCGCGCAAAATGTGCCGGTGATGCCAAGCCGGTCGTCGCCGAGCGTGGGTCGTGCCTCGATGGCAAGTCCGGCGCCTGCCCAGTCCAGATCGGCAAACTCCGGCCAGCAAACGCCGCGTTGCGACTTTTGTATTGCAAGCGCGGGCGGCAGATCCAGTGCATTGACGTAGCGCGCGACGGCCGCAGGTATCGCCTCGCGGTTCGGGATCGATTCGACTGTGCTTTCCATGTCGGTCGCGCGCTGCAGGAAGCGTGCACGAAGATCGGCGGCAATCTTCGGCCGGGGGCCCTGCGCGTGGCGCTCGATGTAGCTGCGTGCATCGCCGATCGCTGCAGCGTCTGGGCCTGTCTTCCCGAGCGCTGCGCGCACGCGTCCCAGGATTGCCTCGCGCGCCGCGTCCGTTGGAATCCCCCGCGCGCCAGCACTCATCGCCGATTCTTCTGAATGAACCCGGCGATACGCTCGACTCCTGTGCGAATCGCGTCAGGCGACGTCGCGTAGGAAAAACGAATGTGTTGACCGTCACCCGGCACGCGGCGGCCGAAATGGATGTCGGCGAGCACCGCCACGCCGGCTTCATGGAGGAGACGCTTGCGCAGCTCCTCGGAATCGGCACATCCGGTCATCTTGCACGCCTTGGTGACATTGGGCCACGCGTAGAACGCGCCGCCGGGCGTCTTGCAGGTCACGCCGGGAACTTTATTGAGCAGGCCCACGATCAGGTCGCGGCGCTCGAGAAAAGATGCGCGCATCATCGCCGCCGACTCCTGCGGCCCGTTGATCGCCTCGACCGCCGCCCATTGGCTGATCTGCGAAGCGCAGGAATCGGTGTTGGTGATCCAGCGCGTGAAGACGGGTGCCAGCGCACGATTGGCGACATAACCAATGCGCCATCCGGTCATCGCCCAGGTCTTCGACGCACCGTCGGAAATGATCGTGCGCTCGAGCATTCCGGGTAGCGCCGCGAGCGACTCGAATTCACCGTCGTAGAGCAGCCGCGAGTAGATTTCGTCGGCATAGATCCAGATTTGCGGATGCCGGCGAAGAATCTCCGCGATCGCTTCGAGATCGGCGCGCTTGAGGATGCCACCCGTCGGATTTTGCGGCGTGTTGAGGATCAGCAGTCGCGTGTTGGCCGTGATGTTGGCTTCGAGTTCGTTCGGATCGAACGCAAAGTTGCGCGCCTCGCGCAGGTAGATCGGCACCGGCAGCGCGCCATTGGCGAGAATCTGCGATTCGTAGATGGGAAATCCCGGCACTGGGTAGATAACCTCGTCGCCCGCGCCGTGATCGGTCACCGAGGCGATGGCGTAGGCGATGAACGGCTTGGCGCCGGCGCCCACGACGACATCCTCAGGCCGAATGTCGAGCCCACGTCGGCGCCCCAGGTCGGTGGCCGCGGCGGCGCGCAGTTCATCGATGCCGGCGGATGGCGTATAGCCGTGCTTGCCCGCGCGGATTGCCGCAACCGCGGCATCCTGGATATTCTCCGGCGTCGGAAAATCCGGTTGACCGATGCAGAACGATACGATATCGCGGCCTTCGCGGACGAGCGCGTTGACTTCGGCCAGCACCACGAATGCATTCTCGGTGCCGAGGCTCTCGCCACGACGGCTGATCGGCGGCACGGTTTTCTGCAAATCGCGCGGTGCGTTCATTTTGGGGTTCCACGCTTGGCGTACAGGTCTCGAAACGTGCGGCCCGGTGGCGCTGGCATGTCGCGACCTTCGGTCCATCCGCCGCCAAGCGGTAGCCGATGGATCATGCCATCCTTGTTGCCGAGCCAATTGAGCATGCGCGCGCCGATCCGCGTTGCCACCGCGTAGAGCCTTGGCCTCGACGCCAGCCACGCCCATCCACGCACGCCGGCGCGTTCGTACCACGGCCGCAACGAGCGCTCGAATTCCTGCTCGCGCAATTTTCTGAGCAGGTCGGGAAGTGGGATTCGCACCGGGCAGACGACGCCGCACTGGTTGCATAACGTGGATGCCTGCGGCAAATCGAGTGCATTCTCCAGACCGATGTACGACGGCGTCAGGATGGACCCGATCGGCCCGGGGTACACCCAGCCGTAGGAATGCCCGCCGATATTCTGATAGACGGGACAGTGATTCATGCACGCCCCGCAGCGGATGCACTGCAGCGCTTCCCTCACTTCGCTGCCGAGGACGCCCGCGCGTCCGGCATCGACGAGAATGAAGTACATGTGCTCGGCGCCGTGGTATTCGCCTTCGCCCTTGATGCCGGTCAGGATGTCGACGTAGTTCGAAATCGACTGCCCGGTGGCCGAACGTGGCAGGAGGCGCAGCAACGTCGCGACATCCTCGAGCGTCGGCACGATTTTCTCGATGCCCGAAATGGCGACGTGCACCTTCGGCAGCGTGGTCGTCAGCGTCGCGTTGCCTTCGTTGGTCACCAGCACGACCGAGCCTGTCTCTGCCACGAAGAAATTGCCACCGGAGATACCCATGTCCGCCGTAAGATAGTGCGTGCGCAGGACCTGCCGCGCCTCGAAGCACAGATCAGTGATTTCCGTCTTGCGTGCCGTGCCGTGCACCTTGGCAAACAGATCGGCGACTTCAGCCTTGCTCTTGTGCAACGCCGGACCGATGATGTGCGACGGCGGCTCGTAGTCGTTGATCTGCAGGATGTACTCACCGAGGTCGGTCTCGACCACTTTGAGGCCCGCGGCCTCGATCGCGCGGTCCAGCGCCGATTCCTCGCTGACCATCGACTTCGACTTGATGATCTTCGCGACGCCATGGCGCTTGGCGATATCGAGCACGTGGCGGTTAACGTCCGCCGGCGTTTCGGCCCAGAGCACTGTCGCACCGCGCGCCGTGGCGTTGGCCTCGAAGATTTCGAGCCAGGCGTCGAGGTTGTTCAGCGCGCGCTGACGGATCGCCTGTGCAGCATCGCGCGTACCTTCGAAGTCGTCGAGCTCCGTCATCGACTCGCGGCGCTTGGAGACGAACTTGCCGCGGAACTTCTGCAGGTTCAGCTGAAGCTGCGCATCATCCAGACTGCCGTGCGCGCGTTCCTTGAAATGCATCGATGCGACGTGCATTTCAACCCTCTCGGTTGGTCTTGCGGGTCACGGCTCGATCCCCGCCGTCAGCTCGGCGATATGCAGCACCCGCGTCTTCGTGTTGCCGCGACGGCGCATTCTGCCTTCGATGTTGAGCACGCAGCCCAGATCGCCCAGGACGACTGCGTCGGCGCCCGTGTCGGCGATGTGCTGACACTTGTTGTCGGCCATCCGCGATGATATGTCACCAAACTTGATCGCGAACGTGCCGCCGAACCCGCAGCACGTCTCGCAATCGACCATTTCGGTCAGCGCGACGCCCGGCATTTTCTGCAGGAGCGCACGCGGTTGCCTCTTGACGTCCATCTCGCGCAATCCGGCGCAGCAATCGTGGTAAGTGACCTTACCGACGAATTGTCCCGGCACCTTCTCGAGGTTCAGCACGTTGACCAGGAAATCCGTCAACTCCCGGGTCTTCGCTGCGAGCGCACCCGCACGGCGGAGCAGCGCCGGGTCGTCGCGAAACAGATCGGCGTAGTGCGTACGAATCATGCCGCTGCACGAACCCGAAGGCGCCACCAGATAGTCACAGCTCTCGAATTCGGCCACAACCTTGGCTGCGAGCGCCGCAGCACCTGCGCGGTCACCGGAGTTGTAGCCCGGCTGGCCACAGCAGGTCTGCGTAGCGGGCACGTACACCTCCGCTCCGCCGGCTTCGAGCAGCTTGATCGCTGCGAAGCCGATCGACGGGCGCATGAGGTCGACGAGGCAGGTGACGAAGAGACCGACGCGCATGAAATCAACCGTGGAGTTGGCTGGAGCTTAGCACAACGACCGGGCGAATCGGCTAGTACGAGTAGGTGAGCGCCAACACGCACACACCCATCAATTGCTGCGGAAATATTCCGAAGAACAACAACGCGATGCCATTCAGCGAAAGCAGCACGCGCGTGTCGCCGCGAGCCTCGATCGGCGCGGTATCGATGGGATCGTCGAAGTACATCAGCTTGACGACGCGCAGATAATAGAACGCGCCGACCAGCGATGTCAGCACGCCGATGATGACCAACCACACCAGGCCGACATCGACCGCCGCCTGAAACACCGTGAACTTTGCATAGAAGCCGACCGTCGGTGGCACGCCGGCGAGCGAAAACATGACCAGCAGCATCAGGAATGCATACCAGGGGCTGCGCTGATTCAGCCCTTTGAAGTCGTCGAGCTTGTCGGCCTCGAATCCGGCGCGTGTAAGCAGCAGGACGATGCCGAAACCGGCCAGCGTGGTCAGCACGTAGGTGATGGTGTAGAACATCGCCGCGCTGAAGCCATTGATTTCCGCCGTCAGGAAACCCATGAGCATGAAACCCATGTTGGCGATGGTCGAGTAGGCAAGCATGCGCTTGATGCTGGTCTGCGCAATGGCGACGACGTTGCCCAGGACCATCGACAGGAGCGACAGGATCAGCAGCATGCCCTGCCAATCGAATGCCAGCGCGGACAGCGATCCCACCAGAAGTCTCATCATGAACGCGAACGCAGCCAGCTTCGGTGCTGCACCGATGAACAGCGTGATCGGCGTCGGCGCACCGTCGTACACATCGGGGATCCACATGTGATACGGCACCGCACCCAGCTTGAACGCGATCGCGGACACCAGGAACACCAGCCCGAAGACCAGGATGAGCGGATTGACGTGCCGGGCATTGATCGCCTCGGCGATACGATTGAGATCGAGCGAGCCCGTGGCTCCGTAGACCATCGACATGCCATAGAGCAGCAATCCCGATGCGAGCGCGCCGAGCACGAAGTACTTCATCGCCGCCTCGACCGCCGGTTTCGAGTCGCGATGGAGCGCCACCAGCGCGTAGAGCGACAGCGACATGAGCTCGAGACCGAGGTACAACGTAAGCAGGCTGGCGGCCGAGATCATGACCATCATGCCGAGCAGCGCGAACATCATCAGCACGAAGGTTTCACCGCGAAACAGGCCCCGCGCCGCGAGATAACTGCGCGAATAGACCAGGGTCAGAACGACCGTCATGCAGCTCAGGAATTTGAGCAGGTCGGCGAGCGCGTCCGCGACGAAGGTACCGCCGAAAGTACGGATGGGCGTCGCGTGGAAGACGTAGAGCGTCAGCCAGGCGGTTGCCAGCATTCCCACCTGCGCCAGCCAGTACGACACGTGGCGTCGCGATTCGGGGATGAACAGGTCGACGAGGAGCACGATGCACGCGAAGGTGAGCAGCGTCATCTCCGGCAGCGCGGGCGCGAAACTCGCGGCGGTGAGCATGGGCAGCGCCATCAGAGTTTGCTCTGCGCAACGTGCGCGAGCAGATCGGCCACGGACGCGTGCATGACGTCAGTGAATGGCTTGGGATAGATGCCCAGCGCAAGTACGGCGACGACCAGCGTCGAGAGCAACCAGAACTCGCGTCGGGACACGTCTTTCAGCGCCGCGACCTCCGCATTGCCGATCGCACCATACCAGACGCGCTTGTACATCCACAGCGTGAAGGCGGCGCCGAGGATCAGCGTCGTCGCGGCCAGGAATCCGATCCAGAAGTTGGCCTTGACGGCAGCCAGAATCACCATGAATTCACCGACGAAGCCGCTGGTGCCGGGCAAACCCGCGTTGGCCATGGCGAAGAGCATCGTCAGCGCCGCGAATTTCGGCATCGTGTTGACGACGCCGCCATAGTCGGCGATCTGGCGGCTGTGCATGCGGTCGTAGAGCACGCCGACGCACAGGAACATCGCCGCCGAAATGAAGCCGTGCGAGATCATCTGCACGATGCTTCCCTCGACGCCGAGCTCGCTGAACAGGAACAGACCGAGCGTGACAAAGCCCATGTGCGCGATCGACGAGTACGCGATCAGCTTTTTCATGTCCGGCTGGACCAGCGCGACAAAACCGATGTAGATCACGGCGATCAGCGACAGCGTGATCACAAATCCGGCAAGGTAGTGGCTGGCATCGGGCAGAATGGGTAACACGAAGCGGATGAAACCGTAGCCGCCGACCTTCAGCGTGATCGCTGCCAGCACCACCGAGCCCCCGGTCGGCGCTTCGACGTGCGCATCGGGCAGCCAGGTGTGGACGGGCCACATCGGGACCTTGACCGCGAAGGCCGCGAAAAAGGCGACGAACAGCAGGATCTGTGTGTTCAATGACAACGGCAATTGATACCACTCGAGTATCGAAAAACTGCCGCCGCTGACCGAATAGAGATAGATCAGCGCGACCAGCATCAGCAGCGAGCCGAGCAGCGTGTACAGGAAGAACTTGATTGCGGCGTACACGCGATTCGGACCGCCCCATACGCCGATGATCAGATACAGTGGAATCAGCATCGACTCGAAGAAGACATAGAACAGCAGGCCGTCGAGCGCGACGAACACGCCGTTGGTGAGCCCGGACATGATCAGGAATGCCGCCATGTATTGCGCGACTTTCTTTTCGATCACTTCCCAGCCTGCCCAGACCACCAGCACCGTGATGAAACTGTTCAGCAATACGAGCAGCAGCGAAATGCCGTCGACCCCCAGCAGATAGTTGACGTTGAAGCGCGGGATCCATTCCACCGCCTCCACGAACTGCATTTCCGGCGTGCCGATCGTGAAGTGGACGTACAGCGGGATCGTGACCGCGAAACCCGCCACGGCGCCGACCAGCGCCAGCCAGCGCGCGGCCATCGCATCGCGATCGCGGTGCAGCGCCAGCACCAGCACGCCGGCGACAATCGGCACCCATATCGCGAGACTCAGATAAGGCAGCATGGTCATCGTGCCTAGTGCGTCACAAACCAGGTCAGGAGCACGAAGACCGAAAGGATCATCGCGAAGGCGTAGTGGTACACGCGACCTGTTTGCAGATGCCGCAGCAGGACCGAGGCGGCAGCGACGACGCGCGCGCTGCCGTTGACGAAAAAGCCGTCGATGATCGAACGATCGCCGACGTTCGAGAAAAAGTTGCCGAGACGACGAAAGCCGCCCGCAAAGAACCAGTCGTTGAACTTGTCGAAGTAGTAGTTGTTCATCAGCAGCTTATACAACCCGCCGAACCTGGTCGCGAACTTCGCGGGCAGGTCTGGCCGCTTGATGTACAGGTACCATGCGACGGCGATGCCGGCCAACGCGAGGTCGATCGGCAGGCCGGTGAGGCCGTGCACCATGAACGCCACCACGCCGTGCCAGTCCTCGCGCATTTCAGCGAGCCCGGTGTGGTTCTGGGCGATCATGATCGAATCGCCGAAATACGGGCCGAACACCACGCCGCCGATATACGCGGCGCCCGCGTAAACGGAAAGAATCGCAAGGGCGATCAACGGCACCGTGACCACCCACGGACTTTCGTGCGGATCGGCGTGACCGTGCTCGTCATGGCCATGGTCATCGTGGCCGTGCGCGGCATCCGGCTCGACGTGCCGGAAACGCTCTTCGCCATGGAACGCCATGAAGATCAGGCGGAACGAATACAGGGCAGTCAGGAATACGCCGACGGTCACTGCGAAGAGCGCGTAGCCATGTCCCGGCACCTTTGACAGATGCACAGCTTCGATGATGGCATCCTTCGAGAAGAAGCCTGCAAACGGCGGTATGCCCGCGAGCGCCAGCGATCCGATCACCATCGTCCAGTAGGTGATCGGCATGTATTTCTTGAGGCCGCCCATGCGGCGCATGTCCTGCTCGTGGTGCATGGCGATGATGACCGAGCCAGCGCCGAGGAACAGCAGCGCCTTGAAGAAGGCGTGGGTCATCAGGTGGAATATCGCCACCGAGTACGCTGATACGCCGAGGGCAACGGTCATGTAGCCGAGCTGCGAGAGCGTCGAATAGGCGACGACGCGTTTGATGTCGTTCTGGACGAGGCCCAGCACCGCCATGAACAGCGCGGTGGTTGCGCCGACGACGGTGACAAAGCTCAACGCCGTATCGGACAGTTCGAACAGCGGGCTCATGCGCGCGACCATGAAAATGCCGGCAGTCACCATCGTCGCCGCATGGATCAGCGCGGAAATCGGGGTTGGGCCTTCCATCGAATCGGGTAGCCACACATGCAGCGGGACTTGCGCACTCTTGCCCATTGCCCCGACAAACAATCCGATGCAGATCACGGTCATGAGCGACCACTGCGCGTTGCCGACGAGGTTGATGGTGCTGCCGGTCAGTTTGGGCGCCGTGGCGAACACGCTGGCATAGTCGAGCGAACCCATGAAGGCGACGATGAGGCCGATGCCCAGTGCAAAGCCGAAGTCGCCGACGCGATTGGCCAGGAACGCCTTGAGGTTGGCGTAGATCGCAGTCGGCCGCTCGTACCAGAAGCCGATCAGCAGATAGGACACCAGGCCCACCGCTTCCCAGCCGAAGAACAACTGGAGGAAGTTGTTCGACATCACCAGCATCAGCATGCTGAAGGTGAACAACGAAATGTACGAGAAAAATCGGGTGTACCCCGGGTCGTCGGACATGTAACCGATGGTGTAGATGTGGACCATCAGCGAGACGAACGTGACCACGATCAGCATCAGCGCGGTCAGCGGATCGATGAGAAATCCCACCGCAAACTTGATCCCGCCCGACGTCATCCAGACGTACAAGTCGCCATTGAACGTGTTTCCATCCAGCACGTCGCGGAGGATGAACGCCGAGCCGACGGTCGAGATGGTTACGCCAAGGATGCAGATGCAATGCGACGCGGACCGGCCCAGCCGCGGCCCCCACAGTCCGACGACGATGGCGCCAACCAGCGGCGCGAGCGCAACGACGATATACAGCTGCAACATGGTCATCGCGCAGTCAGCCCTTCAGGCTTCCGAGTTCTTCGACATCGATCGTTCCGACATTGCGGAACAGCAGCACCAGGATGGCGAGGCCGATCGCTGATTCGGCGGCGGCGACCGTAAGGATGAAAAAGACGAAAATCTGGCCGGACGTATCGTCGAGATAGTGCGCAAATGCGACGAAATTGAGGTTGACCGCCAGCAGCATCAGCTCGATGGCCATGAGCATGATGATCACGTTGCGCCGATTCAGGAATATCCCGATCACGCTGATCGCGAACAGGATCGCACCCAGTACAAGGAAATGCGACAACGTCGGTTGCGAAAGGAACGTCAACTTGCCACTCCCTGCTTCTCTCCGGCCGTCACGGCGGCCGTCGAAGGTTGTTGTTTCCCCACCAATGGAGCTTGACCCGGCCCTCAGGGCTCGCGCTTCTCGGCCGGCATGCGCACTATGCGCAGCCTGTCGCCGGGCCGAACTCTCACCTGCTCGGACGGATTCTGATACTTGCTTTCGCGCCGCTCGCGATGTGTCAAGGCAATGGCGGCAATGATCGCGACCAGCAACAGCACTGCCGCGATCTCGAGCGGATAGGCATAGTCGGTGTAGATCTGCAGCCCCAGCGCCCGGGTATTGCTGAAATTGGCAGATGCAGCCGCGGGCGCCGGTGCGCTGCCCGGCGCCAGGTAGCCGCCGATCAGCACCAATGCCATCTCGATCAGGACCAGGATGCCGACCGTCGCGCCGACTGGAATATAACTGCGAAAGCGCTCGCGCAGCTTGTCGAAATTGACGTCGAGCATCATGACGACGAACAGGAACAGCACCATGACGGCGCCGACGTACACGAGCACCAGCACGATCGCGAGAAACTCTGCGCGCAGCAGCATCCACACTCCGGCCGCGCTGAAAAACGACAGTACCAGCCACAGCGCCGAATGCACCGGGTTGCGGCTGGTGATGACCCGCAGCGCCGCGAACACGAGGATCGCGGCGAAAACGTAGAAGGTTGCGGTCTGGAAGGTCATTGCCCGATCAATCAACGATACCTGGCGTCTTCCGCGCGGTCCGCGGCAATCTGTGCCTCGTAGCGGTCGCCGACCGCAAGCAGCATGTCCTTGGTGTAATACAGATCGCCGCGTTTCTCGCCGTGATATTCCAGAATACGCGTCTCGACGATCGAGTCGACCGGACAGGATTCTTCGCAGAAGCCGCAGAAGATGCACTTGGTCAGATCGATGTCGTAGCGCGTGGTGCGACGAGTGCCGTCCTCACGCTGCTCCGACTCGATGGTGATCGCCAGCGCGGGACACACGGCCTCGCATAGCTTGCAGGCGATGCAACGCTCTTCACCATTGGGATACCGCCGTAGTGCGTGCAAACCGCGGAAGCGCGGGCTCTGCGGCGTCTTCTCCTCCGGGAACTGCACGGTCACCTTGCGCGCGAACATGTTGCCGCCGGTGACCCACAGCCCCTTCCACAGCTCGAGGAGCAGGTAGGTGTTGAAGAAATCGCGGACTCGTTGCAGCATCCTCGTCTCCTCAGTGAAAGAAATGAGCCCAGCGCGTCTGCATCATCGCGCCGATGAAAATGATCCAGATCAATGTGATCGGAATGAACACCTTCCAGCCCAAGCGCATGATCTGGTCGTAGCGATAGCGCGGAAACGTCGCGCGGATCCACAGGAATATGAACAGCACCGCGCACATCTTGAGCAGCATCCAGCCGATGCCATCGCCCAGCGGATGCCAGCCCAAGACTTCGGCGTAGTTGAGCAAGGGCCACGGCGACAGCCAGCCACCGAGGAACATGATCGCCGTCAACGCCGAGATCAGGATCATGTTCATGTATTCGGCAAGGAAGAACACGGCGAACGCAACCCCTGAATATTCGACGTGGAATCCGGCGACGATTTCCGATTCGCCTTCGGCAACGTCGAACGGATGGCGGTTCGTTTCGGCGATGCCCGACACGAGATACACCACGAACAGCGGCAGCAGCGGCCAGATGTACCAATACGCCGCGCCACCTTCCTGTCCGCGCACGATGTCGCTGATGTTGAGGCTCGACGCGGCCATCAGCACGCCGACCAGCGCGAAACCCATGGCGATCTCATAGCTGACGATCTGCGCCGCGGAACGCAGGCAGCCGATGAACGCATACTTCGAATTCGACGCCCAGCCCGCGAGGATGATGCCGTAGACGCCGATCGAGGTCATCGCCAGGATGTAGAGCAGGCCGGCATTGATGTTGGCCAGCACGAGGCCGTCAGCGAACGGGATCACCGCCCACGCCGCAAGCGCAGGGCCGATCGACAGTACGGGCGCGATGAAGAACAGGTACTTGTTCGCGCCCGACGGGATGATGATTTCCTTGAAGATCAGCTTGAACACGTCGGCGAAGGGCTGCAGCAACCCTAGCGGGCCGACGCGATTGGGGCCGATGCGCACCTGCATCCAGCCGATGACTTTGCGCTCGGCGAGCGTCAGGTACGCCACACCGAGGATCAGCGGGACGGCGATCGCGACGATCTTGGCCAGCGTCCAGACCACGGGCCAGGTCGGGCCGAAAAAGCTGGCGACAGGTTGCAGCAGGCCGTCCACTACAGCGGCTCCACCGCAATCGGGCCGAACATCGGTCCCAGCGTGCTCGTTGCGACATGCCCAGCGGCGACGCGCACACAGCCGTCGGGCACGCCGGCATCGGCGACGACTTTCAGCATCGCTTCGCCGCTACCTTGACGTACGCGCACCGCGCTGCCGTCACTGAATCCAAGTTTTGCGAGCGTCGCGGGATGGATGCGCGCAGCCGGGGTCTGCGCATCACGGGTCTTCTGCAGCGATGGGGCACGCCGCACCAATGGGTCCGACGCATAGATGGGTACGTCTGCAACGCGCTCGAGTTGCGTTGGTGCAGCAGGCAACGATTCAATACCGACTCGCGTAGCATTGGACAGCCGCGACACAATCTGCCCGTTCGCAGGCAGGTCGGCACGCACCGCGTCGATGCTGTCGAAATCGAAGCCGGGCAGCTCGAGCATGGAGCCCAATACGCGCAGGACTTTCCATGCCGGGCGGGTTTCGACGTGCGGCGGCGCCGCGCCGGCGAACGTCTGGGCACGGCCCTCGCAGTTGACGAAGGTCCCCGCCGTCTCGGTGAACGGTGCCACCGGTAGCTGCACGTCGGCGTACCGTGCTGCGGCCGACCGGAACGGCGACAGCGAAACGACGAACTCCGCGCCAGCGAGCGCATTGCCGGTGAGCGCAGGATCCGCCGTGTCGAGTTCCGGTTCGACGTGCAGCAACACATACGCTTTGCGCGGCTCGGTCAGCATGGCTTGCGCATGCAACCCGTCGTTGCGCGGTAACGCTTGCGCGATGTGGCCCCCCACCGAATTGGCGGCCTCCGTCAGAAAGCCCAGGCGCGCGCCAGTCGACTCCGCCAGAGCCTGCGCGAGTGCATGCAGTTGCGCTGCGCGCGGGTGCTGCTGCGCGAAATTGCCGAGGAAGATACCCTTGCGTTCGCCGCTCGAAAGGCTGGCCGCAATGGCCTTTGCCGCCGCCGAGGGCTCCACGCCCGCAAGTGCATCGGGTGCCGTCTTGCCGGCTGCAATCGCCGCCGCGACGACGATCTCGGCAAGTACGCGTGGGAGCGCCGAAGGCGCAACAATGGCCTCGTTTGCGACTTTCATCAGCAATTCGTCGTGCGCTGAATGGACGATCGAGAGCTGCGTGCCCTTCTTGGTCAACTGGCGAAGTCGCTGCGCGAGCAGCGGGTGATCCTTGCGCAGGAAACTGCCGACGACGAGCACGCGATCGAGCGCGGCGAATTCGGCGACAGGCATGCCGAGCCAAGGCGTACCGCCCGTCGTGAAGTCCGTCTGCCGCAAACGGAAGTCGATGTTGTCGCTGCCGAGGCCACGCATGAATTTTTGTGCGAGGTGCAGCTCTTCCAGCGTCGAATGCGGCGAGGCGAGCAGACCGATCGAGCGCGGTCCATGCTGCGCAACGATGCGCTTGATCTCACCGGCGACGCGCTCGAGCGCGGTCTGCCAGTCCGTGTCGGCCAGAACGCCACCGATTTCCATCTGCGGCCGCGTCAGGCGATCCTCGGAATTGAGACCTTCATAGGAGAAACGGTCCTTGTCCGAGAGCCAGCATTCATTGACCGCTTCGTTTTCCAGCGGGACGACGCGCATCACGCGGTCGTTCTTGACCTGCACGATGATGTTGCTGCCCAGTCCATCGTGCGGCGACACCGACTTGCGGCGCGCCAGCTCCCACGTGCGTGCCGAATAGCGAAACGGCTTCGACGTCAGCGCGCCGACCGGGCACAGGTCGATCATGTTGCCGGAAAGCTCCGAATCGACCGTCCTGCCGACGAAGCTCATGATCTCGGAGTGTTCCCCTCGACCGGCCATGCCGAGTTCCATCACGCCGGCGATTTCCTGCCCGAAGCGAACGCAACGCGTACAGTGAATGCAACGCGTCATGTCGGTGGAGATGAGCGGACCGAGGTTCTTGTTGAAGACCACCCGCTTGGGTTCGTTGTAGCGCGAGCTCGATGCGCCATACCCGACAGCGAGATCCTGCAACTGACATTCGCCACCCTGATCGCAAATCGGGCAATCGAGCGGATGATTGATCAGCAGAAACTCCATCACGCCCTTTTGCGCAGTGACGGCGCCTTCCGAGTGCGTCCACACCTTCATACCCTCGGTTGCAGGCGTGGCGCAGGCCGGCAGCGGCTTCGGTGCCTTCTCGACCTGCACGAGGCACATGCGGCAGTTCGCGGCGATCGTCAGCTTCTTGTGCCAGCAGAAGTGCGGGACGTAGAGACCGAGTTGATGCGCGGCATCCATGACCGTCCTGCCAGGAGCCACCTGGACCGGTTTGCCGTCGATTTCGAGGTTGAGCATCTGCGCCTTGGTCAAACGTAGTCTGGAACGAGGCAATGCTTGTGGTCGATGTGGTGCTGGAACTCGTCGCGAAAGTGCTTGATGAAACTCTTGACCGGCAGCGCCGCTGCGTCACCCAGCGCGCAAATCGTGCGCCCGGCGATGTTGTCCGCGACCGAGGTCAGCAAGTCGAGATCTTCGTTCCTGCCCTGGCCACGCTCGATGCGATCGACGACGCGCCAGAGCCAGCCCGTGCCCTCGCGACACGGTGTGCATTGCCCGCACGATTCCTCGAAATAGAAATACGACAGCCGCAGCAGCGAACGCACCATGCAGCGCGTGTCGTCCATGATGATCACGGCGCCTGAACCGAGCATCGATCCCGCCTTGGCGATGGAGTCGTAGTCCATGTCGGTGGCCATCATGATTTCGCCGGGCAGCACCGGCATCGACGAGCCGCCGGGAATGCAGGCCTTGAGCTTGCGTCCGCCGCGCATGCCACCCGCCATCTCCAGCAGCTTGGCAAACGGCGTACCCAGGTTGACTTCGTAATTGCCGGGACGCACCACGTCTCCCGACACCGAAAAGATCTTGGTGCCGCCGTTGTTGGGACGACCGAGGTCGAGGAACGCCTCGCCGCCGTTGCGGATGATCCACGGCACCGCGGCGAAGGTCTCGGTGTTGTTGATTGTCGTGGGTTTGCCGTAGAGGCCGAAGCTCGCCGGGAACGGCGGTTTGAACCGCGGTTGCCCCTTCTTGCCTTCCAGCGATTCGAGCAGCGCGGTTTCCTCGCCACAGATGTAGGCGCCGTAGCCGTGGTGGTTGTACAGGTGAAAACTGAAGTCGCTGCCGAGAATCCTGTCACCGAGCAGCCCCGCCTGGTAGGCCTCTTCGAGCGCCTCCTCGCAGCGCTCGTAGGTGTCCCAGATCTCACCGTGCACGTAGTTGTAGGCACGCTTGCAGCCCATCGCGTACGCCGCGATCGCCATCCCTTCGATCAGGATGTGCGGGTTGTAGCGCATGATGTCGCGGTCCTTGAAGGTGCCGGGCTCGCCCTCGTCGGAATTGCACACCAGGTACTTTTCACCCTGGAACTGCTGCGGCATGAAACTCCACTTGAGGCCGGTCGGAAAACCCGCGCCACCGCGTCCGCGCAGACCGGACTTCTTGACTTCGGCAATGACGAGCGCCGGAGTTATCTTCTCCGTGAGGATTTTCTTGAGCGCGTCGTAGCCTCCTCGCGCAACGTAGTCCGCGAGCCGCCAATTGCGGCCGGTCAGTCCGGCGAGGATGATCGCGTCCGGTCCGTAGTCGAGGAATTCCGCCGGTGCGTTCATGACGACCCCCACGCTCGCTGCGCTCGCTGCCCCCGGAGGGGGTGCAATTCGCGCTCGGGGCGGCCCTTCGCGCTCATCGCTGACCCTCTTCGCGCAGCTCCGCCACGAGGCCGTCGAGCTTGTCCGGGTGCATCCAGCTGCACATCCGCTTGTTGTTCACCAGCAGCACCGGTGCATCACCGCATGCCCCCATGCATTCACCTTCCTTGAGCGTGAACATGCCGTCGGGCGTGGTCTCGCCGAAGCCGATGCCGAGCTTGTGCTTGAGATGTTCGGCGGCGTGCGTCGCACTTTGCAGCGCACACGGCAAATTGGTACAGATGGTGATCTTGTACTTGCCGGTCGGCTCGGTGTTGTACATCGCGTAGAACGTGGCCACCTCGTATACCGCGATCGGCGGCATGCCGAGATATTCGGCGACGAAGTCCATCGTCGCCGTTGCAAGCCAGCCTTTTTCGTCTTGCGCGACGGCGAGCGCAGCCATGACCGCCGACTGCTTCTGGTCGGCCGGGTATTTGGCGATCTCGCGGTCGATGCGCTTCAGGGCGGCGGCACTCAGCATGTCAATCGGTGACAGAGTGAAAGAGCGAAGGAGTGAAAGAGCGAATCCATGATGATCACCGGTCCACTTCCCCGAAGACGATGTCCTGCGTACCGATGATCGCTACGACATCCGCGATCATGTGCCCGCGCGACATCTCGTCCAGCGCCGCCAGATGCGCAAAGCCTGGCGCGCGAATCTTCAGCCGATACGGTTTGTTGGCGCCGTCCGAAATAATGTAGATCCCGAACTCGCCTTTGGGGTGTTCGACGGCGGCATAAGCTTCGCCTGCTGGCACGTGCATGCCCTCGGTGAAGAGCTTGAAGTGATGAATCAGCTCCTCCATGTTCTCCTTCATCTCGACCCGCGATGGCGGCGCCACCTTGTGATTGTCGGTGATCACCGGACCCGGATTCGAGCGCAGCCACTCAATGCACTGCTTGACGATCCGGTTGGACTCGCGCATTTCCTGCACGCGCACGAGATAGCGGTCGTAGCAGTCGCCGTTGGTGCCGATCGGAATGTCGAAGTCCATCAGGTCGTAGACTTCGTACGGCTGCTTCTTGCGCAGATCCCACGGCACGCCCGAACCACGGAGCATCGGGCCGGTGAAGCCCAGCGCCAGCGCGCGCTCGGCCGTGACCACGCCGATGCCGACCGTGCGCTGTTTCCAGATCCGATTTTCTGTGAGCAGCGTCTCATATTCGTCCACGTAGCCAGGGAATCGCCGCGTGAAGTCCTCAATGAAGTCGAGCAGGCTACCCTGGCGATTCTCGTTCATGCGCGCCACCGATTTCGCGTCGTGGATCGGCGAAACCTGGTAGTGCGGCATCAGCTCGGGCAGATCGCGATAGACACCGCCCGGCCGGTAGTACGCGGCGTGCATCCGGGCTCCGGAAACCGCCTCGTACACGTCCATCAGATCTTCACGCTCGCGGAAGCAATAGAGGAACGTGGTCATCGCGCCGACGTCGAGCGAATGCGCGCCCAGCCAGAGCAAGTGATTGAGGATGCGCGTGATCTCGTCGAACATCACGCGGATGTATTGCGCGCGAATCGGCACGTCGATATCGAGCAGTTTCTCGATCGCCATGCAGTAGGCGTGCTCGTTGGCCATCATCGACACGTAGTCAAGCCGATCCATGTACGGCAACGACTGGATGAACGTCTTGTGTTCGGCGAGTTTTTCGGTCGCCCGGTGCAGCAGACCGATGTGCGGATCGGCGCGCTGGATGACTTCGCCGTCGAGTTCCAGAACGAGGCGCAGTACACCGTGGGCCGCCGGATGCTGCGGGCCAAAATTCATGGTGTAATTTCGAATCTCCGCCACGTGATCAGCCCTTGCGGAAGCCTTCGCTCTCCGCGTAGGCATTCTCGCGGATGATGCGCGGTGTGATCTCCCGCGGCTCGATCGTTACGGGTTGATAAATAACGCGTCCCTGATCCGGGTCGTAGCGCATTTCAACGTGGCCGGAAAGCGGGAAGTCCTTGCGGAATGGATGCCCGATGAAACCGTAATCGGTCAGCAGTCGTCGCAGATCGGGATGGCCGGTGAACATGATCCCGTAGAAGTCGAAAGCCTCGCGCTCGAACCAGTTGGCGCCCGGCCAGACACCGATGAGCGACGAGAGCAACGGGAAGTCGTCGTCCGGCGCAAAAACGCGAACGCGCAGCCGCCAGTTGTTCGCCAGCGAAAGCAGGTGATACACCACCGCAAAACGCCGCCCTTCACGACCGCCGCCCCCGTATGCCGAATAGTCCACGCCGCAGAGGTCGATCATCGATTCGAAACGCAGCTCCGGGCGGTCTCGCAGCAGGCGCATCGAATCGGGCAACGCCTCGGCGCTGACGACGGCGGTGACCTCACCCAGCGCGACCGTGACGCCTGCGAGCTTGTCGCCGAGTGCTGCCGGGAGCGCGGCGACGAGTGCGTCGATCTTCATCCGCGCGCGATGGTGTTGGTGCGCCAGATCTTGTTCTGGAGCTGGATGATGCCGTAGAGCAGGGCCTCGGCGGTGGGTGGACAGCCCGGAACGTAGATGTCGACGGGCACGATGCGGTCGCAGCCGCGAACGACCGAGTACGAGTAGTGGTAGTAACCGCCACCATTGGCGCACGAACCCATCGAGATAACCCAGCGCGGCTCGGCCATCTGGTCGTAGACCTTGCGCAGTGCCGGCGCCATCTTGTTGCACAGCGTGCCGGCGACGATCATCACGTCGGACTGGCGCGGGCTCGGCCGGAAGACGACGCCGAAGCGATCCAGGTCGTATCGTGCGGCACCGGCATGCATCATTTCCACTGCGCAGCATGCGAGACCGAAGGTCATCGGCCACATCGAGCCATTGCGCGCCCAGTTGATCAGCGAGTCGAGCGACGTGGTGACGAAGCCTTTTTCGAGAATACCTTCAATGGGCATGGCATGACTCCACTAGCTGCATGTCGGCACCTCGCTTTGCGCCGCCTCCTACAACGCGCTTACGAATGTATTGCGTCGCGTGTCGGCGGCCTGCGCCATTCGCCTTGCTGTCGATCCCCATGCTTCGCATGGGGCCCCGCGCCAGGTGGCTCATGTCGCTACTCCCATTCGAGCGCGCCTTTTTTCCACTCGTAGATGAAGCCGATGATCAGGATGCCGAGAAAGATCATCATCGACCAGAACCCGAAGATGCCGATATCGGGCAACACGATGGCCCAGGGAAACAGGAAGGCGATCTCCAGGTCGAACAGAATAAACAGGATAGCGACCAGGTAATAGCGCACGTCGAATTTCATGCGCGCGTCCTCGAAGGCCTCGAAGCCGCATTCATAGGGCGAGAGTTTTTCGGCGTCCGGGCGATCGGGTGCGACAAGGCTGCCGACCGTGAGGAGAACCAGGCCAATGCCGATGCCGACGATGATGAAGAGCAGGACCGGAAAATACTGTTCCAGCATGATCGAACGACTCCAACCCCCGTCAATCGTTTCCGGGCGGAAGGTACATGCCTTCCGCCATCCGCCTGCCTCCTGCCACTGCCGGCGGCGCTCGCGGGCGCCGTATCTGCTCTACGTCTGGTGCCGACGGGGAGACTCGAACTCCCACAGCCTTTCGGCCACTAGCCCCTCAAGCTAGCGTGTCTACCAATTTCACCACGTCGGCCCTGTTACTTCGGCACATCTCCCGATTTCGACCCAGGTGCGCTTGGCGGTGCTGCAGCCGCAGGTGCCGTCGCCGGCACGGGTGCCGGCTGCGGAATTTCTGCCGACTTCGGCGCCACTTCAGGCGCTTTTTGCGTCACGCCCTGTTGCATGAGGTCCTTCGGTGCACCCCGATTCGCGGCGAGGTACGTCAGTCCAAGGCTCGACAGGAAAAACACCGTCGCCAGAATGGAGGTCGTGCGCGACAGGAAATTCGCCGAGCCCGCCGCACCAAAGAGGCTGCCCGACGTTCCGCTGCCGAACGCCGCGCCCATGTCGGCACCCTTGCCATGCTGCAACAGTACGAAGCCGATCAACGCCACCGCAACGATCACATGCAGCGCCAGTAACATCGATTCCCAAATCATTCCACAGTCCTCAAGCGGTTGCGCGCCGACCTCATTGACGTCAGGCCGCTGCAATCGCCAAAAATTCGTCCGCCTTCAGCGATGCACCGCCGATAAGGCCACCATCTATGTCGGGCATCGCGAACAGACTGCCCGCATTGCCCGCTTTGACGCTGCCCCCATAGAGGAGCAAGACATCGCTTCCTACCGCACCGAGTTTCCGGCGCAGCAGCTTGTGCACGGCTTGGGCTTCGGCCGGCGTCGCGTTGAGACCAGTACCGATGGCCCACACCGGCTCATAGGCCAGAACGACTTTGGCGATGCGTTGGCCCAATCGCGACAAGACCGCGTCGAGTTGCCGCAGTACCACGCTCTCAGTGCTGCCTGCCGCACGTTCAGCCTGCGTTTCACCTACGCAAACCACCGGAATCAGCCCGACGTCGATTGCCGCTGCCGCCTTTGCTGCCACCGTCACGTCGCTTTCGCCGTAGAGTGAGCGCCGCTCCGAGTGCCCGACGATCGCGTACGTACATCCAAACTCGGCGATCATGCCCGCCGCCACTTCTCCGGTGAATGCGCCGCCCGCATGCTCGCTCACGTTCTGGGCACCCCAGGCAATCACCGAACCGGACAGCGCGGCCTGTGCCTGCCAGAGGTATGGGAAAGGCACGCAAACGGCGATCTTGCGGCCATCCCGCTCCGTCCAGCCCGCGCGGACCTGCGCCAGCAGCAAATCGTTCTGCTGCAGACTGCCATTCAGTTTCCAATTGCCCACAACGAGCTTGCCGCGCATCGTTCCCTGACCCCAGCATGCCCGTATTCGAACGCGGCGGGCGCAAACCCCCGCAACCCCCGTCTAAAACCCTTGAATTTTACCCTGCCGCAGCAGGTGGGGTCAACGCGCTGCGCCGCAACATGGCAGAGCGCCAGGACCTTTACGCCGGTTCGCCGATGCCCGCGAGGCGTCGCAGCCGTTGCAGCAGGAGGGGCAGAAACCACACGGCAAGCGTCATCGCGCCCAAAGTGGCTGCGATAGGTCGCTCGAAGAACGCCCGCATGTCGCCGTCGGACTTGATCATCGAGGTGATGAAATTCTCTTCGAGCATCCCGCCGAGCACCACGCCCAGAATCGCCGGCGCCACCGGGAAGCCGCTCGCCTCGAGAAAAAACGCGGCGATCCCGGCCACCAGCATGACCGTCACATCGAACGCGGTGTTGTTGATCGCAAAGGAACCGACGACGCAGAACAGCATGATCACCGGCATCAGCACAGAGCGTGGAACCCTGAGAATCTGCTTCGAAACCTTGATGCACCACCAACCCAGCGGAATCATGATCAGGTTGGCGATGATGAACAGCAGGTAGACCGCGTAGATATTCTGCGGGTTGTTGGTGAACAGCGTCGGCCCCGGGTTCATGTTCTTCATGTAAAGCACGCCGATGACGATCGCGGTGATCGAATCACCGGGTATGCCGAACACCAGCGCGGGTATCCAGGCGCCGGCCAGCGCGCTGTTGTTCGCCGAGCCGGATTCGACAATGCCCTCTACGTGCCCAGTGCCGAATTTCTCGGGTTCCTTCGAGAAACGTTTGCTGACGGCATAGCTGATCCACGCCGCAATGTCCGCACCTGCGCCCGGAAGCGCACCGATCAGCGTGCCCACGACGTTACCGCGAAAAATCTGCACCGGGTATTTCTTGGCCAGCCCCCACATGCCCTTGAATACGTTGCCAATCGGCTTGTCGACAATCACCAGCTGCGGATTGGTGTCGACCGCGTAGCGAATGATCTCCGAAATCGCGAACATGCCGATCATCATCGGAATCATGCCGATACCGCCGAGAAGCTCGGTGCTGCCAAACGTGAATCTGGGAAACGCAGCCGGATTGCCCAATCCAACGCAGGCGATCAGCAGTCCGAGCAATAGCGACACGAAACCTTTGAGCGGCCGGTCAGAGGTGATAAATACCGCACAGGTCAGCCCGAGCAGCACCAGCCAGAAATATTCGAACGAACTGAACTTCAGGGCAAATTCGGCCAGTGCGGGCGCCGACACCATCAACACGGCGGTCCCGAACAATCCGCCGAACGCGGAAAACACCAGCCCCGCACCCAATGCCATTTCCGCCTGGCCTTTCTTGGTCATCGCGTAGGCTTCGTCGGTATAAGCCGCCGAAGCCGGCGTGCCCGGCATGCGCATGAGGCAGCCGGGTATGTCGCCGGAGAAGATCGCCATCGCCGTCGCCGTGACGATGGCCGCGATCGCCGGGATTGGCGCCATGAAGAACGTCACCGGGACCAGGAGCGCCGTCGCCATGGTCGCGGTGAGTCCGGGTACCGCTCCCACGAACAAGCCGAACAGCGACGCCGCCAACATCACGAAAAGGTTGTACGGGTCGAACACCATCGCGAACGCCTGCACCCACGCGTGGCTCATTGCCGTGCCTTCGCGCGAACGCCCGCTACCATGCGATTCCCTGGAGCAACCCCCAGGGCAGCGGGACTTTCAGCAGCCGGTAGAACGCAAAATGAATGATCAGCGTTATGACAATCGCCAGCGGGACGATCCAGGTCTTGCGCACCTGGAAGACGAGAAACAGTACCGCGAGATAGATCACGCCCGTCGGGATGAAGCCCAACCGGTCCACGACCAGGATGTAGAAGACATTGACGCCGATAGCCAGGAAGAACGCCAGCGCGTGCCGCGGCGAGCGGACCCACTCGTCGGGGGTGAACCAGGATTGCTGACTTCCACCCGGCTTTCTTGCCGCAATGCCCTTCACCACCAACAGCAACGCGCATATCGCGAGCCCTGCTGCGATCAGCCCCGGGAACAGCGCCGGGCCGACTTTCTGTCCGGGAATCTTTGGAAAACTCTGGACGTGCAAAAGGATGGCGGCCGCAAGCAGCAACAGAACTGCGCCCCAGATGGCGTCGTTGATTTTCATTGGCGAATGCTCATGACGACACGACTGAAATTGTCATTCCCGCGGAAGCGGGAATCCAACTTTTGTTACCCGGCAAAAATGAATCCCCGCCTTCGCGGGGACGATGATCCAAGACAACGGATCCCCGCTTTCGCGGGGATGACGCGGCTGTCTCCGATCGCAGCGAGGCTTCGCCTCTTGCTCTCGGACATCCGCGTCACTTCACAATTCCGACCGCCTTCATCGTGGCACCAAGATCCGCGTCCGACTTCGCCATGAATTTGGCAAAGTCCTCCGGACCCGCATAGATGACCCCGAAGCCACGCTGGGCCATGAAATCCGTGTAGTCCTTGCTGGCGACGATCTTCTTGATCGCAGCCACCATCTTGTCACGTGCATCGGCCGGAATACCCTTCGGCGCGGCAATGCCTCGCCATGCCGCCATCGTCCAGCTGCTTCCCGTCGCTGCCTTCAGCGTCGGCACATTGGGGAACAACGCGGACGGCTGATCGGCCATGACGGCCAGGCTCTTCACCTTGCCAGCGTCGATCAGCGATCGAGCTTCCGGCAGCGAGACCGGCGCGACCTGCACACCGCCTGCAACGAGATCCTGCAACCCCGGTGCGGCGCCGTTCGATGGCACCCAGGGCACGCTCGCCGGATCGACCTTCATGTCCTGCAGCATGCCGGCGATGGCAAGATGCCAGATCCCGCCTTGCCCGGTGCCCGAGGCCTTCAGTTTCCCAGGATTTGCCTTGATCGCGGCAACGAGATCATTCACGCTTTTGTAAGGAGCATCCGCCGCAACTTCGATGGCGGCTGGATCCGCATTGACCAGTCCGACCGGCGTGAACGACGCACCCGAGAGTTCGGTCAGGCCCTGCCAATGCATCATGCCGATTTCGACCGTGACCATGCCGATGGTGTAACCATCGGGCGCGGCGCCGGCGATCGCGGCGTGCCCCACTACGCCGCTGCCACCGGTGCGGTTGACCACGTTGACCGGCTGTCCCAGTTCCTTTTCGAGCAATGCGCCGATGATGCGCGCAGTGGCGTCCGTGCCGCCACCCGCAGCCCATGGCACGATCAGCGTGACGGGCCGCTCGGGATAGGCTGCGAAAACCGACGTCGACAATGCTGCAAGCGCGAGCGTGGCCGCGGCAAGGCCGCGACGAAGCGATACATTCATGAATCCTCCCATTGAGATCCGGGTCGCGGCCGATCTTGCGTCGGTGGTGGCGACGGTCCCGACAACCTTAACAAGACCTATACGACCGGTCAACGGGTCAGGCCAATCTTTCGATGCGTGCAAGTGGTTGCCCAAATCCGGTGCGGGCGCTGCGCGAACGCAGCCAATCAGACGCTGCACTTCACGAACTCAGCTACGCCCCGGAGCAATCGATTCAGGTTTGCCTGCAACGTGGCGAAGCCAGGGTGCTTGTCCAGCGTTGCTTCGTCCATGTAGAGCTTGCGGTTGACCTCGACCTGCAGGCTATGCCGGCGCTCCGCGGGTCGCCCATGCTTGCGCACCAGCTCCACACCTTTGTACGGATCGTTGATGGCGACGACATAACCCATGGCGGCGAGCGTCTCGGCAATGAACGTCGTGAATTCAGGCGCGCACGTCGATCCATCGCGATCGCCCAGCACGAAATCCGCGCGTGCGCGTCCGGGGTCGTCGGACATGACATCGCCGACCGCGGGCATGGAATGACAGTTGATGTGCCACACCGCACCGAAAGTGCGATGGCACTCGTCGAGCGCAGCGGTCAGACTTCGTTGGTACGGCTCGTAGTAGTCATCGATTCGCCGCCGCACCTCCGCCACCGGGAGTTTGCGCGCATACATCGGCGCGCCACCGTGCGCGAGGCGCCAGACGAGTCCGATGCCCAATTCGGTCTTGCGTGATGGCGCGATCGGATCCGGCCAGGCATCGTCCAGAAGCTGCAGGTCGATATCCGCAACGTGGCGATTGGGATCGATGTAGGCGCGCGGGAACAACGCCTCGATCAGCGTTGCGCCGAGCTCTGGCGCTGCCGCGTAGAGTTCCGCCACATGCGTATCTTCAGCCTGCCGGACAATCGAGCGCGGCGGCAAGTGATCGAAATCTGCCGGATACATCGTTCCGCTGTGCGGCGAATCCAGCACCAGCGGAATGGGCGCGCCTTGCGAATCATGGCGCCGAACGGGTTTCATTGGAGTACGCGCCCGTCAGTCTGCGCTTGCGCGCATCGCGGCGTTGCGCATTCGGCCGCCGCCACGTTCGCGGACGCGCGCTTCGCGCCTCGGCTTCGCCCCGCTCACGTAGACGCCCCGGGCGGCCCGTCTCGCTCATGCAGCGGACTCCTTGCCGTTGAGCAGACACGCGGAAAATCGCCCCGGCGCAATTTCTTCGAGTGCGGGCACGACTTCGCGGCACCTGGGCATCGCGTGCGGGCAGCGCGGATGGAAGTGGCAGCCCGAAGGGGGATTGAGGGGCGATGGAATTTCGCCGCGAATCGGCATGAAGCTTCGTTTTTTCGGCTCGACGCTGCCAACTTCGGCAAGCAGCGCCTGCGTGTACGGGTGGTTGGGCGTGGCGAAGATCTCCGCCGCCGGTCCGGATTCGACAACACGACCGAGATACATGATCACCACCCGGTCGCTGATGTGCCGCACCACCCTGAGATCGTGGCTGATGAACAGGTAGGTCAGGTTCAATGCCGCCCGCAGATCCGTGAACAGATTCAACACCTGTGCCTGGATCGACACGTCGAGCGCGGCAATCGACTCATCGCAGACCAGGAATTCCGGCTTGACCGCCAGCGCACGGGCAATCCCGATGCGTGCACGCTGGCCCCCGGAGAACTGGTGCGGAAAGCGGCGCATCAAGGTTGGATCGAGCCCGACCCGATTGAGCTGGATGCCGACATACTCGATCCGTTGTCGCGGACTGATGATGCCGTGCACGACCGGCGCTTCGCCCACGATGTCGACGACCCTGCGGCGCGGGTTCAGCGATGCATAGGGATCCTGGAAAATCAGTTGCATCTTGAGCTGCTGCTCGCGCGCTGCGCCGGGCGCAAGCCCGGCAAGCGAATCCCCACGCCAGAAGCGATCACCATCCGAGGGCGCCAGCAGTCCGACCGCGAGCCTGCCGAGCGTAGACTTGCCGCATCCCGATTCGCCCACCAGGCCAACCACCTCGCGGTCGCGAATACGCAAATCGACGCGATCGACCGCGTGCACCACCTCATCTACGGCACCGCCGCCAACCCAGCGGGCGACACGCGCTGCAACATCCAGCGGCCGCGCGAAACGCTTGGAAACGCCTCTGAGTTCGAGCAACGGGGTGTCCGAGGGAGCGCGCGCAGGTTTCACAATGGCGCCGCCACAGGCAGAGGGTGATAGCAACGCACGGCCTGGCCCTCGCCCCCGAGCGGCTCCATCGGCGGATCCGTTTCGCAGTCGGCAGCGGCGTAAGCACAGCGCGAACGAAACGGGCAGCCCGGCGGCAGTTCGAGCAGCGAAGGGGTCATCCCGGGAATCTGCTTCAGACGCGCATGTGCCGACGCGTTCACGGGCACCGAGTCCAGCAGCCCCCGGGTGTAGGGGTGACGCGGCGCGCTCAGTACATCGCGGGCCGTTCCTTGTTCGACCACGCGTCCGGCGTACATGACGCAAATGCGATCGGCCAGACCGGCGACCACCGAAAGGTCATGCGTGATCCACAGCAGCGCGGCACCGGTGTCACGCGCCAGCTTCTGCATCTCGAACAGGATCTGGCCCTGGATGGTCACGTCCAGCGCCGTCGTCGGTTCATCGGCGATGATCAGCTCCGGATCGTTCAGCAGCGCAATGGCGATGGCCACACGCTGGCGCATGCCACCGGAAAATTGATGCGGGTATCCGCGCAGCCGCTCATCGGGCGAAGCAATGCCGACCCGCACCAATGCGTCGCGTGCCCGCGCCAGCGCCTGCGTCCGTGACACGTTGCTGTGCGCCAGGACCGCCTCGACCATCTGCGTGTCGATGCGCAGAACGGGATTGAGCGTCATCATCGGATCCTGGAAGATCATCGCGATGCGGGCCCCGCGCAGTTGCCGCATTTCCTCGGACGACAGCTTGGCAAGGTCATGGCCATGGAAGCGTATCGCCCCGGCGACGATGCGTCCCGGTGGATCAATCAGCCCCATGATCGAATAACCGGTCATCGACTTGCCCGACCCCGACTCGCCGACGAGCGCAACCACTTCGCCGCGCGCGACATTGAAGCTGACGTCCTCCACCGCACGCACCACGCCGGCACGGGTGAAAAAATGCGTGCGCAGGCCGTCGACGGCAAGCAGCGGCGGCTCGGTCATACGGTGGCCCTCCACTGCTTCCCGCAAAGGGGGCGAGCGGCCTGCTTGCGGTCGTGGGGCCACCGAAGCGGCTTCCTGTTGGCCGCCGCCAGCACTCGCGGACGCGCACTTCGCGCCTTGGCTTCGCCCCGCTCGCGCAGGCGTCCTTGGGTCGGCCCTGCGGCACTCATCGCTGCAACCTAGGGTTGAGCACGTCGCGCAACTGATCGGCGACGAGATTGATGCTGACGATGGTCAGCAGCAGGGCAATCCCGGGAAAGAAGCTGATCCAGTACTTGCCGGACAGCAGATACTGATAGCCATTCGCGATCAGCAGTCCAAGCGACGGTTCGGTGATCGGCAGCCCGAGTCCCAGAAATGACAGTGTCGCCTCCAGCGCGATCGCATGCGCCACCTGTACCGTCGCGACCACCACCAGGGGTGGCAGACAGTTCGGAAGCAGGTGTACGAAGACGATGCGCGGCGGCGACAGCGCAAGGCAGCGCGCGGCCTCGACGTATTCCTTGCGCTTCTCGACCAGCGCCGCGCTCCTGACGGTGCGGGCATAGTAGGCCCATTGCACGGTCACCAGCGCAGCGATGATCTTGAACGTGCCTTGCCCAAGGACGGCCAGCAGAATCAGTGCGATGAGGATCGCTGGAAACGAAAGCTGAATATCCGCGATGCGCATGATGACGGCCTCGGTCTTGCCGCCGAAATATGCCGCGGTCAACCCCATCGCCAGGCCGATGGTCAGCGCGATGACCGTGCTCGTGACGCCAACCATCAAGCTGATGCGCAGTCCATAGAAGATTGCCGACAGCATGTCGCGGCCCTGATCGTCGGTGCCAAGCCAGAACGTACCGCCCCCAGGTGAGCTCGATCCTGGCGGCAGGCGCGCGTCCATGATGTCGAGCTGCGCCAGATCGTACGGATTCTGCGGTGAAATCAACGGCGCAAGGAGCGCGGTCGCGATGATCACGCCGAGCAGCCCCGCTCCGAAGACCGCCACCGGATTGGCGACAAAGTCGGCGACGATGCGCCGCAGCGGTGACGGTTCGCCCGTAAGGTGTCCCCCGGGCGGCGCTACGCGCCGCTTCCCCCGAAGGGGGCGGGCGCCTTGGGGCGGCCCTGCGGCGCCCATCACTCCTTGCTCTCCGTCAGGCGAACACGCGGATCCAGCGCCGAATACAGCACGTCGACGACCAGATTGATCAGGATGAACATGACCACGATGACCAGCAGATACGCGACGATGATCGGCCGGTCGAGCAGGTTGATTGAATCGATGAGCAGCTTGCCCATGCCCGGCCACGCGAAGACACTCTCCGTCACGATGGCGAACGCGATCACCGAGCCGAACTCGAGTCCGATCACGGTGACGATCGGGATCAGGATATTGCGCAATACATGTACTCCGATCACGCGCCGGTTCGACAACCCTTTGGCGCGCGCGAATTTGACGTAGTCCTGCAATAAAGCCTCCCGCGTGCCGGCTCGGGTGAGACGAATCAACAGTGCGAGATTGAACAGTGCCAGATTGGTCGCCGGCAGGATCAGGTGCTGCCATCCCTCCACCGAGAGAAAACTGACCGGAATGCCAAACAGCAGTGTCGTCGGGCCACGGCCGTTCGACGGCAGCCAGCCGAGCATCACCGAGAAGACCATGATCAGCATCAGCCCGACCCAGAACGTCGGCAACGAAAACCCGAGTATCGAGCCGGCCATGATCGAGCGGCCCGTGACGGAATGCGGCTTCAGCCCGGCCCACAGCCCAAGCGGAATACCGAGGGCGATGGCGAGCAGCATCGCGACGATCGCCAGTTCGAGCGTGGCCGGCATGCGTTCCAGGATCAGGCCCAGCGCGGACGTGCTGTGCACGAAGGACTTGCCGAGATCGCCGTGCAGCGCGCCGGCCAGGAACTTTCCGTATTGCACCCAGAGCGGCTGGTCGAGTCCGAGTGCGGCAATCGCATGCTCGCGGTCGGTCTGGTCGGCCTGAGGATTGATGAGGATGTCGATTGGATTGCCAATCGCAAACACACCGACAAAAACCAGCGCCGACATGACCAGCAGGACGACGACGGCTTGCAGGCTGCGGCGAATGATATAGGCAAGCATGTGACGTTATTCCCGCACTGCGAGCCACTCGCTGGGACAAGGCATGCACATGGCTTTGACACTGTCGACACTGGACTCGGGCGCGAGCCACTCGTCGATTTCCTCGTCACCGATGATGACCGGCATGCGGTTGTGGATCGCGGCCATGAGCGTGTTGGGTTGCGTGGTCAGGATGGTGTAGCTCGCGATCGCGTCGTCACCCTGCTGCCAGTACTCGTGCAGGCCGGCGAGCGACAGCAATTCGCCGTCGGCGCGGGTGATGCGAATCTTGGCTTTGCGCTTCTCCCCCGGCACGACCTGCCATTCGAAAAACGCATTCGCCGGCACGATGCAACGTCGCTTCTTGAACGCGGTCCGAAAAAAGGGCTTGTCCGCGGCGGTCTCGCTCACGGCGTTGAACGGATTGCTGATCGCCTTCGGATCCTTGGCCCAGGACGGCACGAAGCCCCAGCGGCGAAGCTCGATGCTACGCACATGGTCGCGAAGCAGTACGACCGGATTGACCGTGGTCGGACGAACGTCGGCGTTCGGTGCGAAGTCGATGTCGCCTGGCTCGATCCGATAGCGAGAACCGAGGTTCGCGGGCGTTTCGTTGAGTTCGTAGCGGCCACACATGGCAATTGGATTCACGGCTGCACGGGTACCAGACCACTCTATTGCAACACACCGGCACCTGGCGCGTCACGGTCTTTGGGTGTCTGTACGCGACAATCGAGTCAGGTCGAACAGGATTGCGCGGTAGGTGTGGATGATTTTTCCTGCGCAATGTTGTTCTGCTACCTGTCACTTCCTACAGTTGTGCTCGGCAGACGTTAGTGATTGACTGGGCAGGAGTGAACCAACGGCACCAAGAGCGGGTACGGGCGCATCAGCGCCGGTAACCCGCGCCGCGTTCACGTCGCACTTTTCTTATGCGTCACGGGACAAGGGGAACGCGCGTGAGAATTCTAGTCGTCGATGACCATCCATTGATTCAGGTCGCGCTGCAGCACGTACTCGAGGAGCTCGACGCCGAGCTCGATCTGTTTCAGGCCCATGATGCACACGCCGCACGTGACGTGCTGTCGGTCTCGCCGTTGATCGACCTGATCATGCTCGATCTCACGCTGCCGGGTTGCGACGGCTTCGATTTCCTGCGCGAACTGCGGCGCGATTGGCCTGGTATTCCGGTGCTCGTTTTGTCGGCAACGCATGATCGCGCAACCATCGAAACCGCACTCGACATGGGTGCGATGGGCTTCATCCCCAAGACTGCCAACGCACAGCTGCTTCTGGGCGCCATGCGCCTCGTCCTTGCCGGCGGTGTCTATGTTCCAACCGAGAGCAACGGCTTTGACGGCATACGACTCAGACCCGTCGCCAAACCGTCGGAGTTGGGCCTGACCCTTCGCCAGGCCGACGTGTTGAAGCTGCTGGTTCAAGGCAAGCCGAACAAATTGATCTGCCGCGATCTCCGCCTTTCCGAAGGAACGGTGAAGGTGCATGTGAGCGCGATCCTGCGCGCGCTCAATGTCCATACCCGCACGCAGGTCGTCATCGAACTGGCGCGCCGTGGCGTGCGCCTCGAACCGCCGGTGGTGCGCGCCCGCTGATACCTGTGGCGGACCTGGCCATGCGAATGCAGGCAGGGCTCGCACCGAGACGCATCGATCCGATGCTCGGCGCGCGCGTGCGGGCCGATCAGATCGCCACGTTGTTCACCCAGTGGCGGCGCACGACCGCATCGATGCTGCTGGGTGCCTCGATACTTACGGTAGTCATGTGGGGCACCGCACCCCCGCTGGTTTTCGCGTTGTGGCTGGTCGCCATCACCGCCAATCAGGCATGGCGTTATCGATTGGCTGACCGCTACCGGATTGCTTTACCCGCACCGCAAGAGCGGGAACGATGGGGACGCGCCTGGGCGTTGGGCTCGACCATCGCCGGCGCACTGTGGGGCATTGCCGCCGTTGTCCTGTTCGTGCCGGGCGACATCGGTCATCAGGCACTGCTGATCGTCTGCTTGTTCGGTGTAGTGCTTGGCGGCATCGACTTGATCGCGGTGTTCAATCTTTCGCTCTACGGCTTCGTTCTCCCGGTCCTGGCACCGCTGACCCTGCGGGTTGCGCTCGAAGCCGATCAGTTGCATCTGTTCCTCGCCGCGGTAATGCTCGTCGTTTTGGCATTCGTGCTGCGCTTTGGTCACAATCTCAATGCGCTGATGGCGCAGTCGTTGGCCATTCGCTACGAAAACCTGGACCTGATCCGGGAGCTGCAGGCGCAAACGGCCGTCGCCGACGCGGCGCGTGCGGATGCCGAGGCCGCGAACCGCGGCAAAACCCAATTTCTCGCCGCCGCCAGTCACGACCTGCGGCAGCCACTACATGCAATGGGACTGCTGGCCGCGGCGCTTTCAACGAAGGTGCGCGAGCCGGAAGTGCGCGACATCGTCGCCAGCATCATGCGCTCGGTGGAAGCGCTAGAGCGGCTGTTTTCAGCGCTCATGGACATCTCCAAACTCGACGCGGGCGCGGTCGCGCCGACGCGTACAACGTTTGCGCTGGCATCTTTGTTCGCGCGCGTCGAGCGCCAGTTTGCACCCTTGGCCGCCAGTCGCCACCTTCGGCTCCACGTGGTTCACACCACGGTCTGGATCGACAGTGACGTCGTGTTGCTCGAGCGCATTCTCGCCAATCTCGTCGGCAATGCGCTGCACTACACGCAGCACGGCGGCGCAGTCGTCGGCGTGCGGCGACGCAAGGGTCAACTTTGGATCGATGTCGTCGATTCCGGCATCGGCATTGCACCAGGTGACCGTGAGCGTATTTTCGACGAGTTCTACCGCGCCGGGATCACGGACGGCAGCGGCAGACAAGGCATGGGGCTTGGCTTGGCCATCGTCCGTCGTCTCGCGCGGCTGCTGCAACATTCCTTCGAATTTGCCTCGACACCTGCGCGCGGGTCACGCTTTTCAGTAGCGATACCGCGTGCTGACGCGGGCGTCGACGTTGTCGCGCTTCACTGCGATTTGTTGCCGTCCCCAGTTGGCACGCTGTCCGGGGCATTGATCGCGGTCATCGACGACGAGCCCTCGGTGGTCGAAGGCATGCGCGCATGTTTCACGCAATGGGGAGCCATGGTCGTCGGCGCCGGATCCGCTGACGGAATCTTTGTCGCGTTGGGCGACGCTGGCCGCTATCCGGATCTGATCATTGCGGACTACAGACTCGCCGCTGGCGAACTCGGTACTGGAGTGATCGAGCGGCTACGCGATGAATTTGGCGTTACCGTCCCGGCAATGCTGGTCAGCGGCGATGCGTCGGCCGAAGCGATCGCGGACATGCGCGCGGCAGGACTCGACCTCCTCCTCAAGCCCGTCGTTCCTCACGAACTGCGCCGGTCCGCCGAACGCCTGATCGACTCGGCAACGGGATGCGCGCCGACGGCGCTTGACAGCCATTGCACGATAAAAAGAGCGCCCCACGAGGGGGCGCCGGAGGACAGACCGAGTTCGGGGTGACCGGTTAAGGTCGGGGGGGTGAACCCGGTCTGCGGTTGCAACATGGAGTGAGCGACGACGGCCATCGCCCGCTCCGAACCCTGGTTGTGCTTATGACAACAGCATTATGCGCCCTTGGCTGGCCAGCGCAATGCCGTTTGTCGGCTGAGCGTCGCCGGACAGAGACCTGTCCTGTACAGCAGGCGACGGAAGGACGCCTGGCGCCCTGACCGCGGCGCCGTGGTCCAATCTATTGAGCGAAACGTTCTTTCATGTGCGCACGAAACTGTTCCATGCGTCCAAGCTTGGCAACCATCGCATCACGCACTACAGCCTTCTGGTCGGGCGTAAAGGTTGCATACAACGCGAGCCAACTGTCGCGCACCGCCTTGCGGACCGTCGCGTTTTGCTGGTGGATCGCGTCGGTCTGCGCGGCGAGCGAAGCGAGATCGGGTTCAGCCTTGGCCAGTTCGGCCTGCGTTGCGGCTTTGAGCTGATCGAAAGATGCGCGGCCGGTCTGCTTGGCAGCCAGCGTCTGGGCCACGACGCTCTCCCATTGCTGCTGTTGGGAAGTATTGAGGTTGAGTTTGTCCTTGAGCGCTGCGATCATCGCGATCGGATCACCCGGCCCGTGATGCGGCCCTGGCGCCTGCGCCATCACCTGAAATGCGATGGCGGAGATGCCTGCGGCGGCAGCGAGTGCAAGCAATAATTTTTTCATCGTTGGACCTTTCGTGGAAATTCGTTCCGTTGGATGCCGCGCCAGGTGGCCCGGCTTGCGAGATCGAGAATACGTGTGGGTTGTTGCCAAACCATTGCCCAAGCCGGGCGATTTGTAACGCTTCGTTCGAATCCCGGCGTGGCATTCACACTTACGCGTGGCATTGTCCGCGATGCCGCCATCCGCGTGAAATCGATGTTGTAACCATTCGTTGCCCGCATGCGCGAACGTTACAATTCCTCACAAGAGCGGCGTATTGCTCCGGGGCAAGCTGTCTAGGATGAGACCCATGAAACCGACCGTACCGAAAATTCTGGTGATCGACGACGACTCGCGCCTGCGCGACCTGCTGGTGCGCTATCTGACAGAGCAGGGATTCCAGGTCCAGGCGCTTCCCGATGCCAGGGACCTCGACAAGAAGTTGCAGCGCGATCCGCCGCACCTGCTCGTGCTGGACCTGATGCTGCCGGGCGAAGACGGACTCGCGGTCTGCCGACGCCTGCGCGGCGCGGGTGAAATGGTGCCGGTGATCATGCTCACTGCCAAGGGCGAAGACGTCGATCGCATCGTCGGACTGGAGATGGGCGCCGACGACTACCTGCCCAAGCCGTTCAATCCACGTGAGCTGGTCGCGCGCATCCACGCCGTACTGCGCCGGCATACCGATCGCATGGCACCGGGCGCACCGGCGCTTGAAGGCAAGATCAGCTTCGGCCCGTATCGGCTCGACCTGACTACGCGCACGTTGCTCCGCGGGGACACGGTCGTGCCGCTGACCACCGGCGAGTTCGGCTTGCTCAAGGTACTGGCCACGCACCCGCGCCAGCCGCTTGCGCGCGAAAAGCTCATGCTGCTGGCGCGCGGGCGGGACCACGATGTCTTCGATCGCGCCATCGACGTGCAGGTCTCGCGCCTGCGCAAGCTGATCGAGGCCGACGTCGCCGCGCCCCGCTATATCCAGACTGTGTGGGGGTTCGGCTACGTATTCGTTCCGGACGAATCGCCGAGCGAAGTACCCGTCACCGGTACCCGGGCCTGAATCGAGACGTGGCTTGAGACTCTGGCCGCGTTCGCTGTTCGGCCGCCTCGCGCTGTTGCTGCTGCTGGTGATCCTGATCAGCCAGGCGACCGCCATTTTCCTGTTCCGCCAGGACCGCGCCGCGCTGCTCACCCGCCAATTCGACGACACGAAAATCGTGCAGTTGAAATCGCTGCGCGCCGCGCTCACCACCGCCGACCCCAAGAGCACCAGTGCGACCCTCACGCACTTTGGCCAGGCCTACCAGGCACGCATCGTTCCGCAGGAAGAGGCGCCACCATTCCGCGGCCGGCCTCAAGGCCCCCGCTTCGAGGAGCTGGAACAGCGACTGCAAGCGGAACTCGGACCCGAAACCGAGCTGCGTATCCAGCCGCGAATGCAGCTGATGTGGATCAAATTGCAAGCGGGCGATCGCGCGTACTGGGCAGGTTTTCCCTTGCCGCGCCCGGGCGAAGACGCGCCATCGCGGGCGTTGGAATGGAGCCTGATTGCGCTGGTCGTGCTGCTGCTCAGTGCCTACGCCTTTGCGCGCTACCTTGCCCGGCCGCTGCGCCAGCTCAACGATGCCGTCGCGCTCGTCGGCGAGGGCAAGCCGCCACCACCGCTGCCCGAGAGCGGGCCCTCGGAGATCGTCAGTCTCAATCGTGGCTTCAACCTCATGCTTACCAATTTGCAGCGGGCAGAAGAAGATCGCACGCTTCTGCTTGCCGGCGTGTCGCACGACCTGCGCACCCCGCTCGCGCGACTGCGCCTCGGCATCGAGGTCGGCATGCGCGACGACAAGGAGCGCGAAGGGATGGTCTCCGACATCGAGGAGATGGACAGGATCATCGGCCAGTTTCTCGATTTCGCACGCGGCGATCGCGACGCCGCCGCGACGGAATTGCGCGAACTCAATGACATCATCGCGCCGCTGGTCGAACGCTCTCGCCGCGGCGGCCGCGACGTGGTTTTTACAGCCGGCGCTCTGCCGCCGCTACCGTTGCGCGCGACTGCGATGTCACGGCTCGTCAGCAACCTGCTCGACAATGCCTTGCGCTACGGCCACGAGCCGGTAGCAATCGCCACCAGGCAAGCGGGTCGATCGATCGTGCTGGAGGTGGCCGATCGCGGCCCCGGAGTGCCGGCGAACCAGGTTGATCGACTCAAGCGTCCGTTCACGCGGGGAGAGTCGGCGCGAACCGACGTCACCGGCGCAGGACTCGGTCTCGCAATCGTGGAGCGCATCGCGCGCATGCATGGAGGCACTTTCGACCTGAAACTCCGCGACGGCGGCGGGACGCTGGCGCAGGTGACCCTGCCTCTGGCCAGCGTTAGCGGTCGGACCTGAACAGGAGCACCGTGGCCATGGCCGCGATGCCTTCTCCGCGCCCGGCAAAGCCCAGGCCCTCGGTCGTCGTTGCCTTGATGTTCACCTGACTCGTCGCCACTTCGAGATCTGAGGCGATATTGGCGACCATCTGCGCAATGTGCGGCGCCAGCCGAGGCGCCTGCGCGACCACCGTGACGTCGGCGTTGCCGAGTACATAACCTGCGGCTGTTGCACGCTGCCAGACATGCCGCAACAACACGCGGCTGTCGGCGTTCCTGTATGCCTCGTCCGTGTCCGGAAAATGCCGTCCGATGTCGCCGTCGCCGATCGCACCAAGGATTGCGTCGCATAACGCATGCAGCAGCACGTCCGCGTCCGAGTGACCCTCGAGGCCACGGTCGAAGGGCACGTTCACGCCACCCAGCACCAGGCGTCGGCCGACAACGAGCGCGTGCACGTCGAAACCGTTGCCGATGCGTGGCGCTCCGAAGTTCGTCATGTGTGCACCCTTCGTGCCAGAATCGCCTCCGCCAACGCGAGATCTTCGGCGTAGGTCACCTTGATGTTGGTGGGACTGCCGAGCACCAGGCGCGGTTTGACCCCCAACGCCTCGACCGCCTGCGCTTCGTCGGTAATCTTCTTGCCGTCGGACTTCCTGAGCGCATGCTGCAGTAGCGCGAAGCGGAACATCTGCGGCGTCTGCGCACACCACATGCCGGTGCGATCCTCGGTCGACGCCACGCGCAGATCGGCGCCGGCCTCCGCGCGCTTCAGCGTATCGGCAAGCGGTACCGCCAGCAGGCCGCCGACGGGCTCGTCCTCGAGTTCATTGAGCAGGCGATGGAGCGTCGCGACGTCCACGCAGGGACGCGCAGCATCGTGCACCAGGATCCAGTCGTCCGCAGTGGCGTGTTCGCCCATCGCGGCCAAGCCGTTCGCGACGGACTCGGCGCGCGTCGATCCACCGCAATACAGCGGCACGACCCCAGGCAACTCTCCGACCCTCTGCGTATAGAGCTTGTCGTCGCGCGCGAGTACGACAAACACCGCGTCGAGAGCTATGGCTTCGTTGAGCGCTCGAATCGTCTGCCGAATGACCGGCGCGCCGGCGAGCAGCGCGTATTGCTTCGGCTCGGCGCCGCCGAAACGAGCGCTTCCGCCTGCCGCAGGAATCAGACCAAAGCGGCGTGGCGCCGGCATCAATGGACCCCCACGCTTGCGGCTATCGCCGCTGCGCTGCCCCCAAGGGGGGCGCAATTCGCGCCTTGGGACGGCCCGGCGGCGCTCATGTCCCCTGCAAGAGGAGCGGTGCAAGTGCCGCGCGAATCTTCTCCGGCACGGCAGTTGGGCGTTGCGTCGCCCGGTCGACCCAGACGTGGACGAAATACCCTGTCGCCGCGGGCTCGCTTTCGCCCGCCGCAAACAGTGCGATCTCGTACTTGACCGAAGAGTTGCCGAGCTTCGCGACGCGGATCCCCGCATCGACCACTCCGGGAAACGACAGTGGCCGGTGAAAGCGGCAACACGTTTCCACCACGAGGCCGATCATCGGCCCCGCGCGGATATCGAGGCCGCCCTCGCGAATGAGGTGTTCGTTGACCACCGTGTCGAAGTAGGAATAGTAGACGACGTTGTTGACGTGGCCGTAGCTGTCGTTGTCCATCCAGCGGGTTGGAATCGCCAGATAGTGGCGGAAGTCGGCGCGGGTCAATGTTTGCTGCACGTCGATCAGCGCGGCCGCGCAACGGTCCGTAGGCGACCTTCGAACACTTCGATCCAGTGCCACACTGGAAGGCGGGTGCCACTGGCGAGATGGGTGAGACACCCGATGTTGGCCGTCACGATGGCGCCTGGATCTCCGGCCTTGAGCGCCGTCAGTTTGTCGGCCCGCAATCGCCGCGCAAGATCGGGTTGCAGGATCGAATAGGTACCCGCAGAGCCGCAACACAGGTGGCTGTCGGTGACGTCGGTCAACTCCAGTCCGATCGCCTCCAGGATTTCTTCGACTCTGCCCGCCAGCTGTTGTCCATGCTGCAACGTGCACGGAGACTGGAAGGCAATGCGCTGTGGTCCATGATCCATCGCCACCAACGGCGCAAACCGCTTCCATTCCGCGGCGATGACCTCTACGGGATCGCGCGCAAGTTCGGAAATCCTCTTGGCCTTGTCGGCATACAGCGGGTCGTCACGCAGCAAATACACGTATTCCTTGACCACGACGCCGCAGCCGCTCGCGGAAGAGAGTATCGCCTCCGCACCTTGCTCGACGTGCGGCCACCAGGCGTCGATGTTGCGCCGCACGTAGTCGAGCGCCTCGCCGTGCGCACCCAGGTGTTCGCTGACCGCACCACAGCAGCCGCCGCCGCTGGCGCGAACCAGCGAAATCTCGATTCGATCGAGTGCATGTGCCAGCGCGGCATCGATCGACGGCGCAATGGCGGGTTGCACGCAACCATTGAGCACGAGCATGCGCCGGGCATGGCGAGGCTTCGGCCAGGACTTGGCACGCGATGACTTTGGAATCTTCGCCGCAATCAACCGCGGCAGGAATGGGCGCACCAGGCGTCCCGCCAGCAGTGCCGCGCCGAACAGTCCTCGATGCGTGAGTCCCTTGCGCAACAGCCAGCGCTTCGCTCGTGCCTTGGTACCGCGTTCGACCTTCTGTTCGACGACGTGTCGGCCGATGTCGACCAATCGACCGTAGCGCACACCGGAGGGACACGTCGTCTCGCAACTGCGGCAGGTCAAGCAGCGATCGAGATGCAGTTGCGTGCTCGCGGTGACGTCCGCGCCCTCCAGCATCTGCTTGATGAGGTAGATGCGCCCGCGCGGCCCGTCGAGTTCATCGCCGAGCAACTGATAGGTCGGACAGGTTGCCGTGCAAAAACCGCAATGCACGCAAGCACGCAGGATGGCATCCGCTTCACGCCCCTCGGGTGTGTCCTTGATGAAATCGGCGAGCCGTGTCTCCACTATGGGCCTTGGCTCAGAACGCGGCGTACATCCGGCGCGGGTTGAAGATCCCGACCGGATCGAGAGCGGTCTTGAGTCTCTGGTGCAGGCCAAGCATGGGCGCAGGCAGCGGCTGAAATGCCCCCACCGACTTGTCATCGCCTCGAAACAGCGTGCCGTGCCCGCCGTGTTCGCGTGCCCATGCGCGCAATGCCTGCCCATCTTGAGAGCTGGTCGCATTGAACCAGCGCAACGCGCCGCCCCACTCGATCAGCGGCTCTCCGCCCACTGCGGGCTGCGGCGCGGTCGAGCGCACCGATGCACGCCACAGGCCAGCGTCGCGCGCACTGAAGAACGCATGATGCTGCTCGCGCACATCGGTCCAGAATGCCGCGGCGTCTGGTAGCGATTCGCCACCGATACGGCGCGACGCACTCGCCACCGCGCTCTCGGCGCCGGACAGCCGCACCGCCCCACGGCCCTGGTGCCAGCATGTTGCAGACAACGGCAGCGGCATCCCACCCCATTCGTTGAAGCGACGCAACGCGTCATCGACGGTAATCTCCTGTATCAACGTTACCTCGGTTTTCGGCCTCGGCAGGCACTTGAGCGATACCTCGAGGATCACGCCCAGCGTGCCGAGTGATCCGGCGATCAGGCGCGAAACATCGAATCCGGCGACATTCTTCATGACCCGGCCACCGAATGACAGATCGTCGCCGCGGCCATCGAGCATGCGCACACCTAGCACGACATCGCGTACTGCGCCGGCGTAGGGTCGTCGCGGTCCGGAGAGCCCCGCGGCCACGCAGCCACCCAGTGTCGCGTTCGAACCAAAATGCGGCGGCTCGAAGGCAAGCATCTGACGCTCACTCGCAAGCGCTTGTTCGATCTCGATCAACGGCGTGCCGCAGCGCGCGGTAATGACCAGTTCGGTGGGATCGTAGTCCACGATGCCTCGATGCCCGGCGGTGTCGAAGCGTTCTCCGATCAGCTCCTGCCCGTAGAAATCCTTGGTACCGCCACCCACGAGGCGCAGTGGCGCCTGCGCCGCGGACGCCTTGCGAATGCGCTCGCGCCACGTGCTGACGAGATCGCTCATCGCGTACGCAGCCTGATCATGGTTGCAGCGCCACTGCCCCAGTTGCGGTGTCGATGACTTCGCGTTCAGCGACCGCCGCAATTTCCCATTCGAGCATGGCGGGAAACGCGAGAAGCGACTCGCAATAACGCGAGGACACGTCCGTCAATGTGACACCGTAGCTGCGAAAGCGGAACGCCACCGGACACCAGAACGCGTCTACGATGCCGAAAGTGCCACACAAGAACTTCCCGTGACGTCCGAAGCGTTCGCGGCCTTCGCGCCAGATCGCATCGATGCGCGCGATGTCGGCGGCGGTCTGCGGCGTCGGTGGGACCACGTCACGCTTGCGTACGTCCATGGCGAATTGTTCGCGCAACGCCACGAACCCCGAGTGCATCTCCGCCACGACGCACCGCGCCCATGCGCGCGCGTCGGCATCGGCAGGCCAGAGTCCAGGATGGCGCTCGGCAAGATATTCGGCGATGGCCAGCGTGTCCCAAACCACTCTGTCCCCGTCGTGCAGGCACGGCACGCGACCGTTGGGCGACACCGCCAGAATCTGTGCGGACGACTTGGTAGTAGAGAGCAGGATTTTCTGCTCAACGAATGAGATGCCCGCAGCCTTGAGCAGCACCCACGCGCGCAGCGACCAAGATGAATAGTTCTTGTTGCCGATGTAGAGCGTGTACATCGCGGCACCCGCTAGAGCGGCACTGTCTTCCCCGGATTCATGATGTTGTCCGGATCGAGCGCCCGCTTGATCGCACGCATCGAATCGACCGCTTCGCCATGTTCCTGCGCGAGGACGTCGAGCTTGTGCCAGCCGATCCCGTGCTCGCCGGTGCAGGTGCCGCCCATGGCGATGGCGCGCATCGACACGCCCTTGGCCAGTGCTTCAGCGCGGTCGCGTTGCCCGGGCGCCTTGGGATCGAAGAGCACGACCAAATGAAAATTACCGTCGCCGACGTGGCCCACGATCGGAGCGGTCAATCCGCTCTTCTCGACGTCTGCCTTGGTCTCCATGATGCAATCCGCGAGTCGCGATATGGGAACGCATGCGTCTGTCGCGAATGAGGTCATCCCCGGGCGGTACGCCATCGCCGCGTAGTAGGCAGCGTGACGCGCCTTCCAGAGTCGAGTCCGGTCCTCCGCCTGAGTTGCCCACTGAAACGCGCTGCCACCGAACTCGTTGGCAATCGCCTGCATCGCCTCGCTCTGTTCGCTGACGCCGGCGGGGGAGCCGTGAAACTCGAAAAACAGCGTCGGCTTCACGGCAAATCCTTCGAGCTTGGAATAGCGAATGCACGCGTCCATCTGCACGTCGTCGAGCAGCTCGATGCGCGCAATGGGAATGCCGGTCTGCATCGCGGCGATGACCGTATCCACCGCACTGGCCAGGTCCGGGAACTGGCAGACACCTGCCGCGATCGCTTCGGGAACGCCGTACAAACGCAGCTGAATTTCCGTGATCACGCCCAACGTGCCTTCCGCACCTACAAACAAGCGCGTCAAATCGTAGCCTGCACTCGACTTGCGCGCCCGGCCTCCGGTGCGGATCAGCTTTCCGTCGGCGGTGACCACGGTCAGGCCGAGTACATTTTCGCGCATTGTGCCGTAACGTACCGCGTTCGTGCCCGATGCGCGGGTGGCGGCCATGCCGCCGATCGTCGCATTCGCACCCGGGTCGATGGGGAAAAACAGCCCGGTGCCCTTGAGCTCGCTGTTGAGTTGTTCACGCGTGACGCCTGCCTGAACCCGGCAGTCGAGGTCGCCGGCATTGACTTCCAGGACACGATTCATTTGCGACAGGTCGACACATACGCCGCCATAGAGCGCAGCAACATGTCCTTCGAGCGATGTGCCGACACCGAAGGCGATGACCGGGACGCGCGCCGCGCGGCATAGCTGCACGATGGCCACGACGTCTTCGTTCGAATGCGGGAAGACGACAACGTCGGGCATGCCGGAGTCGGCGAGGCCTTCACCGTGACTGTGCTGCTCGCGGATCGCGTGGCCGGCGTTGGCACGTTCGCCATAGGTGCCGCAGATCTTGCGCACCACTTCAGCGACGACATCGGGATCGGGACGAACCATGGTTTTCGCAATCATCGTGCTGGATCCTTCAGAAGCGCGGCAAGTCGGGGTGCGGCAGCTGGCCGCGGTGCACGTGCATGCGTCCCATCTCGGCACAGCGATGCAGCAGAGGAACGGCCTTGCCTGGATTGAGCAGGCCTTCGGGATCGAACGCATGTTTCACGCCGTGAAAGCGCTCCAGCTCGAGCGGTGAAAACTGCACGCACATTTCGTCGATTTTCTCCACACCGACGCCGTGCTCGCCCGTGATGGTGCCGCCGGCCTCGATGCATGCTTCGAGGATCTTGCCGCCAAACGCGATGGTTTTTTCGGCGTCGCCCGGACAGTTGGCATCGTACAGTATCAACGGGTGGAGATTGCCGTCACCCGCGTGGAAGACGTTCATGCAGCGCATTCCGAACTCTCGCGACAATTCACCGATCCGCAACAGGATTGGCGCAAGCGCCCGCCGCGGGATCGTGCCGTCGATGCAGTAGTAGTCTGGTGAAATGCGCCCTGCCGCAGGAAACGCCGCCTTGCGTCCCGACCAGAACTTGAGGCGCTGCGCCTCGCTTTGCGATACTTCGAGCTGCGTCGCACCGCAGCGTTGCAGCAGCTCGCGCACGATGGCCACTTCTTCGGCGACTTCTTCCGGGACGCCGTCGGATTCGCAAAGAAGGATCGCTTCCGCATCAAGCGGATAGCCAGCGCGGACGAACGGCTCGACCGCACCGATCGTCATTTTGTCCATCATTTCAAGGCCGGCTGGAACAATCCCGGCACCGATGATCGCCGCGACCGCCTCGCCCGCCTTGGTCAGGTCGTCGAAGGCCGCGAGCACGCAGCAGGCTGCCTGCGGCTTGGGCGTCAGCTTGACCGTCACTTCGGTGATGATGCCAAGCAGGCCTTCCGAACCCGTGATGAGCGCGAGCAGATCGTAACCCGGCGCATCGAGAGCATCGCCACCAAGTTCCACGACCTCACCGCTGATCAGCACCGCACGCACCCGGCGCACATTGTGCACGGTCAGTCCGTACTTGAGGCAATGCACGCCGCCGGAGTTTTCGGCGACGTTGCCGCCGATGGTGCATGCGATCTGCGATGACGGGTCTGGTGCGTAGTACAGCGCGTATGCTGCAGCCGCTTCCGAGATGGCGAGGTTGCGCACTCCCGGCTGGACAACCGCGGTGCGCGTCAGGGGATCGATGCGGAGAATGCGATTGAACTTGGCAAGCGAGAGCACGACGCCCTGCTTGTGCGGCATCGCGCCGCCCGACAGCCCGGTGCCGGCGCCACGTGCCACCACGGGCACGTGCGCGGCGTGGCACAACTTGAGGATTGCGATGACCTGCGGTTCATTCTCTGGCAACAGGACCGCGAGCGGTTGCTCGCGAAACAGCGTCAGTCCGTCACATTCATACGGGCGCGTGTCCTCGGGCGCGGTGAGCAACGCCGAAGGAGCCACGATTTCGCCGAGAGCGGCGACGAGTGTTGGATCAAGCATTAGCGTGCACTACAAGTTAATTATTCCACAAAGCGAGAGCCCCGACCACGCGTGCGCACTCGCTCGTCTATAATGCCCCGTTACCGAGGCATCGTGGTCGCAATCGATCGACTCGTGCCGGGAGTCAGGAACAATGAATCCGGGTGAAATCTACGCCAAGACCGACGAAGGTGTGCGCGAGCTTAAGGAGCGCCAGCGCAATTTGCCCATCGCTCTGCGCAGCGTCCTGATCATGATCGATGGCAATCGCACCGTCGCCGAGGTTCTGGAACGCGCGCGCGCGCTGCGCGTCGACGCCAGCGCCTTTGCTGCACTGGAACGCGATGGATTAATCGCCAAGCGCTTCAGCGCACCGTCCAATGCCGAGTCCGAGACCGTGCCGGTGGCGCGCAGTGAGGGTGAGGTGCAGCGTTTTCTCACCGCCCAGCAGCAAGTCAGCAACACCATCAACAAGCATCTCGGGTTTCGCGGCTATCTCATGATGATGCGACTGCAACGCGCGAGCAATCTGCGCGACTTGCACGATCTCCTGCCGGAACTGGCGCAATCGCTGGTCAAACGCCTGGGCGTAGATACCGCAACGCCGATCGTGCAGGAACTGCAGCGGTTGATCGTACATGGCAACTGAGGGCAACCGAGGGCAACTGAGACACCCCCGCTGCTGCGCGTCGCCTTACTTCGCCGGCCGGAATTTGTGCGCCAGCGTGTTCTCGTCAGTACGCGGAACGTAGGTTATGCCGTTGCGCGTCGCCCAAAGGTTGACCTGGGAATGCAACGGAACGATGCCGGTATCGTTGATCGCAATTTCGGTCGCACGCTGCAGGACTGCTTCGCGTTTTGGATCATCGACGGTGGCCAACGCCTCTTCGAGCAACGCATCGACCTTGGTGTTGGAATATCGACCGCGATTGGCCGTACCGAATCCCTTGTCCTTGTTGTAGGTCGCCAGCAGTGCTTTCAGCGGACTCGACGCTTCACCCGTTCCCGAGCTCCAGCCGAGCAGCATCAGGCTGAACTTGAGATCCGTCGCCTGTGCGAAATACGGCGCTGACGGCATCGTTTCCACTTTGGTGACGATGCCGACGCGCGTGAGCATCTGTGCCACTGCCTGCGCAATCTTTGCGTCGTTGACGTAGCGATTGTTCGGTGCGTGGATCGTCACACCGAAGCCGTTGGGATAGCCGGCTTCCGCCAGCAGCTTCTTCGCGCCTTCCGGGTCGTACGCCTCGACCTTGAGATTCTTGGTCACGCCGAACATGCCGTCGGCAAGGAGCTGACCCGACGCGACCGCCTGCCCTTCCATGACCTTGTCGACGATCGCCGGCCGGTTAATCGCTTTCGAGATGGCCTTGCGCACGCGCGGATCCTTGAGCGGGTTCCGGGTCAGCGGCTTGCCGTCCTTGTCCGTGATGAACGGTGAAACTTCGCGATCGCTATCCATGTGCAGGTAGATCAGTCGGTCGGCGACGATGGTATACACGTTGAGTTTCTTGTCCGCGCGAATCTTCGCGACATCGGCTGTCGGCACGTACTCGATTGCCTGCACGTCGCCCGCGAGCAGCGCCGCCACGCGCGACGCATCGTTGGGCAGCAGCCGGAGCGTCACTTTGTCCCACGGTGTCTTGCCACCCCAATACGCGTCATGCCGTGCGAGTTCGATCCGGTCTCCCTTGGCGTAGCGGACGAGCTTGTAGGGGCCCGTTCCGATCGCCGCCTTGCCGCTGTTGAAATCCTCGGTCGTCGCCTTGGCGGCCTGCTTCGAGATGATCGCGACCTGCGTCAGGTCGGACGGCATCAGCGGATAGGGCGCGGCCGTCTTGAACCGGATCGTGTAGGGATCGACGACGACGATTTCCTTGATCTGCTTGGTATATGCGGTGAACGCCGATGGACTGTTCGGGACCAGCGGCACGCGCTCGATCGAAGCGACAACGTCAGCGGCGGTGAATTCGCTGCCATCGTGAAATTTGACCCCCTTGCGCAACTTGAACTCCCACGTCAGCGGGTCGATCGACTTCCAGCTTTCGGCGAGACCCGGGATCGTCTTCTGGCGCTCGTCGCGCAATACGAGGTAGTCGAAGATGTGCGCGGCGACGTTGTTGTTCGGGGTCACGTTGTGGAAATGCGGATCAATTGCGGTGACGTCTGCCCCAATGCCGATCGTCAGGTCGGCGGCTGACGCAGATGCCGCCATCAGCAATCCAAGCGCGAACATCGGCAACGCGAAAACGCGACGGAAAACTTTCATCGAACCTCCTGTGACGCACAGTCGAAACCACATCGATCAAGCATAGCCGAACCGTAACGAATTGTAACGTCAGGTCCCGGCGTCAACGCCTGCGCCAAGACCGGCGTTCTAGTAAGCATTCCGCACAATGCGCGGGCCCACGTAGATGGAGGTAGACATGGATCGTCGTATCGCTACTCTTGCCGCTGCGGCAGTGCTTGCGGCTGGAATCGCCATCGCACCGAGTGCCTCAGCCGGCGGCAACGTCGCCGTCTCGATCGGAGTGCCAGGCTTTTCGGTCGGATATTCGAACAATGGCTTTGGGTTTGTTGCGGCGGCGCCGGCACCGTATTACGCGACGCCGTACTTCGCGCCGCCCGCGGCCGTCGTCTACGCACCTTACTATCGCCCCTACGTCGCGCGTCCGTACTACCATCGTCCGCCGGTTCGCGTCGGCTACTATGGCTACGCGCGGCACTACTGATCGGCCCAGTCGTCAGCAGCTAGCGCGCACCGCGATAGCTGATGCGATAGATTGCCCCCGCAGTGTCGTCGGCGACCAGCAGCGAGCCGTCTGGCGCGACCAGCACATCGGCCGGACGGCCCCACGCCTCCTCCCCCTGCAGCCATCCGGTCGCGAATGGCTCGTATGCCACCGCCTTGCCGTTGTCGACACGCACCAGCGTAATCCGGTAGCCGATCTTGCTGCGGCGATTCCACGAGCCGTGTTCCGCGATGAAGATCTGGTTGCGGTATTCCGGTGGAAACTGGGTGCCCGTGTAAAAGCGCATCCCGAGTGACGCGACATGAGGTCCGAGCTTCTGCGCAGGTGCGGTGAATTCGCTGCACGCGCGGTTGCTGCCGAATTCCGGGTCGGCAATCGTCCCGCCGTGACAGTACGGAAACCCGAAGTGCTGGCCCGCCTTGACGGCGTGATTGAGTTCGTCGGGTGGAACATCATCGCCCAGCATGTCGCGCCCGTTGTCGGTGAACCACAGCTCGCCGTTGCGTGGATCCCAGTCGAAACCGACGCTGTTGCGCACACCTCGCGCGTACACCTCCAGTCCTGATCCGTCGCGATTCATGCGCATGATGTTCGCGAAGCGTTCGGGGTCCCGTTCACAGACATTGCACGGCGCGCCGACCGGCACGTACAGCTTGCCGTCCGGGCCGAAGGCGATGAATTTCCATCCGTGATGTGTCTCTGCCGGGAAGGCGCTGCTGACCACGACGGGCGTGGGTGGATTCGACAGACGGTTTTCGATATCGTCGAGGCGCACGATACGGTCGACCGCCGATACGTACAGCGCACCGTCGCGGAACGCGACCCCGACTGGAAGCAAGAGCCCCGATGCCACGGTGAAGATTTGCGCGGGTGGTGCTGACGCAAAGCGGATCGCATACACATTGCCCGCCCGCATCGAGCCGACGAACAGCGTACCCTTGTCACCGAGCGCCATGCCACGGGCGTTCTCGACGCGCGCGACGACCTCGATCGCAAAACCCTTCGGCAGGTTGATTTTCTCGAGCGGCAGTTCCTGCGCGTGCGCGCACCCTGTCGCCACGAACCAACACGCAACAACGACGATCCGCAGGTGAAACATCGACGCCACCTCCTGTGCACGGGAAAATCCGCCCAGACACATTGTCGCGCAAGACGGCTGGCATTGACATCGACCGTCGCGGTTCCTATCCTGTTCTCCTGCAACACCTCGAATCGATCCCGTGAATACCGCCACCGTCACCGACCACCCCAAGCTCATCGGCCTGGACATGATTCGCACGCTGATCGCGTTCGACACGACCAGCCGCGACTCCAATCTTGCCTTGATCGATTGGGTCCGTGACTATCTCGCCGGGCACGGCATCGAGTCGCAGCTGACGTTCGACGACGATCGGCGCAAAGCGAACCTGTTCGCTACGTTGCCTGCTCAGGATGGCAATGCGACCCTGGGTGGCATCATTCTCTCGGGGCACACGGACGTGGTACCGGTCGACGGTCAGCCCTGGAACACACCGCCATTCGCCGCGACAGTGATCGGTGACAGGCTGTTCGGCCGCGGCACCTCCGACATGAAGAGCTTTTCGGGGATCGGCCTCGCGTTCGTGCCGGAGTTTCTGCGTCGCGGGCTCAAGCGCCCGTTGCACTTCTCACTGTCGTATGACGAAGAAATAGGCTGCGTCGGTGTCCGGAGGCTGATCGCGGAAGTGTCCGCGCGCGGTATCAAACCTGCTGGCTGCATCGTCGGCGAGCCGACGGGCATGCATCTGGTGGTCGCGCACAAAGGCAAGAAAGGCTACCGCTGCCGGGTGCGTGGCTACGAGGCGCATTCGTCGCTGACGCCACGCGGTGTGAATGCGGTGCAGGTCGCCTGCGAGATCGTCACGTTCCTCACGCACATGGCGCGTCGCTTCCGCGACCGCGGTGGCTTCGATGCCGCATACGATGTTCCGTACACGACGGTGCATACGGGCGTGATTCGTGGCGGCACGGCACTCAACATCGTGCCGCGCGACTGCAGCTTCGACTTTGAATTCCGGCATCTGCCGTTCGACGATCCGGATGCATTGCTGGCCGAGGTCAAGCGCTTTGCGGCGACTCTGCTTCCTGACATGCATGCCGTCAATCCGGCGACACATATAGAGTTCGACCAGCTCTCCGCGTTACCCGGTTTCGACACCCATGGCGGAAGCGAGATCGCCGAGATCGGCAAGGTCTGCAGCGGCACGCACGATTTCGGCAAGGTGTCTTTTGGCACCGAAGCATCGCTGTTTCACAACGCGGATATTTCGACGATCATTTGTGGACCGGGACACATCGAGCAGGCGCACCAGCCCAACGAATGGGTCGCGCTTGAACAATTGGCCCGATGCGAAGCCTTCATGACCCGCCTCGCCGACCACGTCTGCGTCATGTGAGCTGGATCACTCGCGCATTCGTAGTTATGCTGGTGCCCGGACGATGAGCGCCATACCGCAAGCCGCGAGGCCAGTCATCGAGGTCGTGTTTCCCGACCTTTCCGCATACGCGGCCGGCAACGCGGGCGTACCCTATGTCTGGACCTTCGCGAGCACTGCCCCTGGTCCACATGCACTGATCCAGGCGCTCACCCACGGTAACGAGGTTTGCGGTGCGATTGCGCTCGACCGCTTGCTGCAAGGCAGCTTGCGGCCGACCCGTGGCACGCTGTCGCTCGTCTTCGCCAATATCGCCGCGTACCAGCGATTCGACCCCGCCGATCCGTTCGCGTCGCGCTGCGTCGACGAAGATTTCAACCGGCTATGGACCACCGCCGTGCTCGATAGTGCGCGGTCGAGCATCGAACTGACGAGGGCGCGTGAATTGCGTCCGGTCTACGACCGCGTCGACTACCTGCTCGACCTGCATTCGATGTCCGAACCGTGCTTGCCATTGGCAATGGCCGGGCGGCAACGCAAGGGTGTAACGCTCGCCAAGGGCGTTGCGATTCCACCGCACGTGATCATCGACAGTGGCCACACTGCAGGCAAGCGTTTGCGCGACTATGCTTTTTTCGACGACCCGGACGATCCTCGCAATGCACTGCTGGTCGAGTGCGGCCAACATTGGGAAGCAGGCGCACCGGGCGTAGCGTGGCAGGCCGCGCTACGCTTTCTGCATTACTTCGGCATGCTCGACCGCAAGACGCAGGAACGCGAACTGGAGCCGCTTCCGCGGGAACCGCAGCGGACCATCGAAGTAACGACGACCGTGACAATCACAACCGATTCATTCCGATTCACGCAGCCGGTCCACGGCTTGCAGACGATCCCGCATGCGGGGACGGCCTACGCCATCGACGGCAACACGCAGGTTCGTACGCCGCACGACGATTGCGTCCTGATCATGCCGACCCGGCGCCCGAAAAAAGGCGAGACCGCGGTACGCATCGGTCGCTACGTCGACTGAAAGGTCACTGCTTCGGAGCCGCTTTCGGTTCCTGAACGGCCGTATCTGCGGCGCGGACAAGGTCCCAGCCGACCACGCCCGCCCAGCGCTCGAATATTGGTTGCGTGGCAGCGCGAAATGCGTCCTTTCCAGCCGGCGTGAGGCGCGTGATGTTGACGCCCTGGCGTGCCAGTGTGGCCAACGTTGCGGCGTCTCCAGCCCGCCGCGCCAGCGCTGCTGCTTCGTGCGCCGCGTCCTGCGCGGCCTGACGCACCAGCGCACGATCGCCTTCGCTCCACGCCTCCCATCGCGCCCGGTTCACTGCGAAAATCAGCGCGTCGGCGCGGGCGTCCCAGAGCAGGACATGCGTCAGGCCCGCCGTGTCGAGGCGTGCCGCAGCGAATGCCGGAATGCTGATTTCCTGGCCATCGAGCCCGCCGCTGGCAAAGGCAGCGCGTGCCTCCACCGCGCCCATCGACATGCTCTGCGCGCCAAGCGCGGCAAGCAGTTCGAGTGCAAGCGGCGAACTCTGCACGCGAATCTTCAGTCCTGCGAGGTCCGCGGGTTTGCGCACGGCGACGCGGGTTGCGAGCACGGTGAAGTCATTGGCGACCCAGGCAAGCGGCACGACACCCGCGGCAGCTAGAGGCACGGCTAGCCGCCGGCCGACCTCACCTCCGAGCAAAGTCTCAAACGCTGTTTCGCTTGCGAACAGCCATGGCAGCGCCAGCAGGTTGAGTTCCGGAACTTGCCCGGACCACACAAGCGTCGATCCCACGGCGAGATCGATGCCGCCGTCGCGAAGCGCCGCGAATTCGCGGACGGCATCACGCTGGATCAGTGCGGCGCCCGGAAAATGTTTTGCCGCCAGCCGTCCCGCGGAACGGTCGCGGATCAACTGCGCCCAGACTTCGCCTGCCTTGCCTTGCGCGTAGGCGGGCCCGAGCGCCGTCGACACTTTGAGCTCAGCCGGAAGTGCCGCCGGTTGTGCCGCGACAGGCAACGCAAGCACCAGGCCAAGCACAAGCGTCAGGCCACAGCCGAGCCCTGCGCGGCGCTGTGCATATCCGTCGGCGACGAACTGCATGACTATTCCAGCGATGGAAGGTCACCGCGCAGCGGCGTCTCGCGCCAATACCGCGCGTGGTGCACGCGCTCCAGTCGCGGTTCGCGTGCCTGACCATCGCCGAACGTGAACGTCAGCGCACCGTCATAATCGGTGCGATAACTCCGGACTCCAGCCGCATCGTATCTATCGACAATCTCCTGACGTGGATGCTGAAAGCGATTGCGATAGCCGGGCGTAAAGACGGCGACGTCCGGATGCACGGCCGCAATGAATGCAGGCGTCGACGACGTCTTGCTACCGTGGTGCGGTACAACGAGCACGTCCGCGTGCAGCGCGTCTCCACTGCGGCGAACAAGATCGGCTTCGGTACGCGCCTCGATGTCGCCGGTAAGGAGCGCGCTCCCGGCGGCATTGGCGACGCGAAGCACACACGACAAGTCGTTGGGCCTCAGCTTTGGATTGGAAAAATTGGCGACCACTGGATGCAGGATGGCGAATTCGACGTCGTCCCACGTCCATCGCTCCCCCGCCGTGCAGCGGTGCACAGTGTCACCGTGCTCAGTCCTTGCGCGAACGAGCGGGTGCCCGTCCGGCAGCGACGACAGCAGCGATCCAACCGGAACGGTTTCGAGCAGCGACCGCGCCCCGCCGCTGTGATCGCTGTCCTGGTGGCTGACCATCAGAATGTCGAGATGCGTGACGCCGATCGATCGCAGCATCGGTGCGATGATCCGGTTGCCGGCGTCCGCCGTTTCATTGAAGCGCGGCCCGGAATCGTAGAGCAACGCATGCTGACGCGTCTGCACGAGTACCGCGAGACCCTGCCCGACGTCCAATACCGTCATGCGGAATGCGCCCTGGGACGGCAGCATCGGCACGACCACGAACAGCGGTAACAGCCAGAGCAGTCCAAGCGCTCGTCCCGGCACACCGCGCGGCGCCAGCAACCAGATGATGCCGAGAACACCGGCGATGGCGGCCCACGCAGGCGGAGCGTGCTGCTGCCAGACCGCCGACGGCAGCGCACTGAGCACCTCGAGAAAAGCTGCGACCCAGGCGAAGACCGTGTGGGCGACGACGAGCAGTAGGTCCCAGGGCACGAGGATCGCACTCAGCGTCAGCGGCACCACGATAAACGTGACGACGGGGATGGCGACCGCGTTGGCAATTGGCGAAACGATCGAGATCTGCTGGAACAGGATCAACATCAGCGGAATCAGTCCGAGCGTGATCGCCGTTTGCGCACGCGTCGCTTCGCGCCACATCGACGCCTTGCCGATGCGTCCGACACCGATATAGAGCAGCAGCCCCACTGCGCCGAACGACAGCCAGAAGCCCGGCGTCAGAGTGGCCCACGGATCCCATGCGAGCACGACAGCCAGCGCCCACAGCCAGACCACCGACGCCGTTCCGGGCCGGCCCAGCCACAATCCGATCGCGGCCACCGCCAGCATGTACAACGTGCGCTGTGCGGGAATCTGAAACCCCGCCAGCAGGACATAGGCAAATGCCGCGATGACACCGGCGACCGCCGCCGCTTTGCGCGCGGGCAACCGTGTGGTGAGTGCGTGACTGCGCCGCCATAGCCCGTACGCGCCCGCGCCAATCAACGTCGCGAAAAAAGTGATGTGCAAACCGGAAATGCTGATGAGATGTCCGACGCCGGTACGATTGAACAGTTGCCACTGCGTTGCGGGAATGGCGCGCTCATCGCCGATGGCCAGCGCTGCGATCACTCCCGCGTAGGAACGCCCGTCGAGTGCCCCCAGTATCCGGGCGCGAATCAATTCGCGCTGGCGCGCGATGTAATCGGCCGGACGGCCCGCGAAGGCGTCGAGCCGGCGGTTCGCATCGTCCTTGCGCACATAGCCTGTCGCACGCAGATTGTTCTGGAGCAACCACGCCTCGACGTCGAACCCATTGGGATTGACCGTCCCGTGCGGCCGCTTCAGCCGCACCACAAGGTTCCAGCGTTCACCCGCATGCAAGTCCGGCACCGCGTCGGCAGGCGCGTCGACCGCCCCGCCGCGCGCGTACGCGTTGTACCAGGCGAGAGACAGCGTGGACGGGACGATAGCGTCCGGTGTGAGCACATGTTCAACGGAGAATGCGAAGCGCGTGCCGCGATCGACCGGCTGCGGCAATTCGTCGATCACACCGGCGACTTCGATATCGCGACCTTCCCATGCCGGAGGCAACTCGTCCGCGAGGCGCACTTCAGCTCGCCACGCGGCGTAACAGAAGCCCGCCAGGCCAGTCGCGATCACGGCAGAGGCAAGAACTGCGGCCCGTGCGACGCGATGGGCCATGCCGTCACTGCGCCACGCGGCGTAAACCGCAAGGGCCGCGATGGCGATCAGGATCAGAACATAAATCCAAACCGAAGCAGGAGGCAAAATTGCCTGCTGCTGCAACGCGATGACGCCAAGCGCGAAAGCAAGAAGCACGCAACGCATGGCTTCGTTCAATCCGCGGTGTCGGCGGTCAGCAAAAATGAAAACGGCCGGTGCAGGCGTTGATTCGCCCGGTACCGGCCGTCACGGTGAAATTCGCAGCGGCCTCCTTGGATCGCCACCACGACATCACACATTGCGCGTCGGCCGCAGCCGCGACTCGCAATTCCCCGTGCCGGCTCTGCACGAGTGTATTTCATGGAATGCTTCTCGAGTCGCCGGCTTCTCCGCTGTCGGGGTCGCATCCCCGCGCTAGGCGCGGGGCCCCTGCTCCGCCCTCCGTCGTCCTATCCCCACGTACTGCGTGGGGCCCCGCGCCGGGCTCTCGCGCGGTTAATTCTTTGCGACCGGCGCCTGCTTCATGAATTCCTGGATCTTGGCGTCGAATTGCCCGTACGGCATCGCGCCGACAATCCGCACACCTTCGAGCTTCCCATTCTGCATGCGTCCCAGCACGAATGCCGGCGTGCCGGTCACTCCAGCCAACGTGCCCTCGGCCATGTCCTTGTCGATGGCGGTCTTGTACTTGTCCGAGTCGACGCAGGCCTTGAACTTGCTGACGTCCATCCCGGCAGTCTTGGCGTATTCCGCGATCTTGTCCGATTGTAGCTGGCTGGCATTGACGATCAGCGTGTTGCGGAAATCCCAAAACTTGCCTTGCTCTGCCGAACAGCGGGCGGCGACCGCGCCGCGCATCGCATTCTCGTGAAAACTGAGCGGGAAATCGCGCGTAACGAAACGGATCTTGCCGGTGTCGATATAGTTCGTCTTGATCTGCGCAAACGCGTCGTTGTGGAAACGCTGGCAAAACGGACACTGGTAGTCGGTATATTCGACCAGGACCAGCGGCGCATCTTCCTTGCCCATCGAATACGTGCCGGGCACGAACGCCATGCTTACCTTGTCGTCGACCGGGCGTGCTGGAGCCGGCGCGGCCACCTGTGGCGCAGCGGGACGTGTTTCCAGATTCTTCCGGATCGCCTTCAATTCCTCGAGGATTTGCGCAGCCTGTTCGGAAGTGATGCCCTGCGCCTGCACCGGCAAGGCACCCGCGAGCAGCGCTGTGGCGGCCGCCAGGCCGACCACGTAACGCATTGTCTTGTTCATCGTCATCCGTCCACTTTCGTTGGGGTTCGGGGACTCCGGGACAGGGCGCACGCCGCGTCGCCCGGGGATTGAACAGAATCATAGGTTTCACCGGGGCACCCGGCAAGGAGGCCTGATCAGAGGTGTTTGCCAAGGAACAGACGGTCGCGCAGTGGCATGGGGCGAGGTGCGACGCTATGAGCGCGGGCGGTCGCGACTGCAGACTACAGCCGCTGCTCGACCCAGTTCCGAACACTGGCGAGCGCGGCGGGCAGCTTCTCGGGCATCGTGCCTCCCGCCTGCGCCATATCCGGGCGGCCCCCGCCCTTTCCGCCCACCTGCGTGGCGACATGGTTGACGAGATCGCCGGCCTTGATCCTGCCGGTCAGATCGGACGTCACGCCGGCGATCAGGGTCACCTTGGGACCGTCGGTGGACCCCAGCACGATCGCCGCGGACTTGAACCGACCCTTCAACTGATCGAGCGTGTCGCGCAGCGTCTTGGCGTCCGCGCCCTCGATGGCGGCCGCGAGCACCTGCGCGCCGTTGACCTCCACCGCTTGCGAGGCGATGTCGACACCCTGGCTCGACGCCAGCTTGCTCTTGAACTTCGAAAGCTCCTTTTCCAGCGCCCTGATCTGCTCTAGCACCTGGTGAATTTTTGCCGGCACTTCTGCCGGCGAAGCCTTGAGCGCACGCGCTGCGCCGTTGATACCGGCCTCCAGTTCGTGCGTATACGCAAGCGCCGCATCGGCGGTCACGCCCTCGACCCGTCGAATGCCCGCCGCGACACCGGATTCCGATACGATCTTGAACGAACCGATGTCGCCAGTACGGCCGACGTGCGTCCCGCCGCATAGCTCGGTCGAGAAGTCGCCCATCCTCAGGACGCGAACTTCGTCGCCGTACTTTTCCCCGAACAGGGCCATCGCACCTGACTTGATCGCGTCATCGTACGACATGAGGCGCACTTCGACCGGATAGTTCGCGCGAATCGCACGGTTCACCAGGGCTTCGACCGTGTGGATTTCCTGGTCGGTCATCGGTTGCGAATGTGCGAAATCGAAACGCGTGCGCTGGGCATCGACCAGCGACCCCTTTTGCGTGACATGGGAACCGAGGACGCGGCGCAGTGCGGCGTGCATCAGGTGCGTCGCGGAATGGTTCCACGCTGCACGCTGCCGGGCATCGGCGTCGACGCGGGCCGCGACTTTGTCGTTGACCTTGAGCTCGCCGCTTTTGACTTCACCGTGATGGCCAAAGACTTCGGGTTGGATCTTTTGCGTATCGTGCACCGCAAACAAGGTCAGGCACACACCGCTCGCGGACAACTCGCCGCGATCGCCGACCTGGCCTCCCGATTCGGCGTAGAACGGCGTGCGATCGAGCACGACAATGCCTTGCTGGCCAGACGCCAGCGCGTCGACGGCGCTGCCGTCGCGATACAGCGCGACGATGCGTGCATCCTCCGCGAGCGTGTCGTAGCCATCGAACACGGTCTTGGGGCCGCCATACTCGAGGCCATCCGCCATCTTGAACGTGGATGCTGCGCGCGCCCGCACGCGTTGCTTGTTCATCGCGACGTCGAATCCAGCCTGGTCTACAGACAATCCCCGTTCACGGCAGACGTCGGCCGTCAGATCGAAGGGAAAGCCGAAAGTATCGTAGAGCGTGAAGGCCGTCTCGCCCGGAAGGACTTTGGTGCCGTTTTTCTTCGCCTCGGCGAGCGCAGTCTCCAGCACTTTCATGCCGTGCTCCAGCGTGTCCGCAAAGCGCTCTTCTTCCGCGCGCAACACTTGCACCACACGGTCCTGCTTGAGCGGTAACTCTGGATACGCGTCCCCCATGACTCGCGAGAGCTCGGGCACGAGCTTGTGGAAAAACGGCTGCACCTGCCCCAGCTGATAGCCGTGACGAATCGCGCGTCGAATGATGCGGCGCAGGACGTAACCGCGACCTTCGTTGCTGGGAATGACGCCGTCAACGATCAGGAACGCGCAGGCGCGGATGTGGTCGGCGATGACCCGCAGCGACGGTGACGCGAGATCCTTGACACCGGTATGTGCGGCGGCATCGCGGATAAGATCCTGGAACAGATCGATCTCGTAATTGCTGTGGGCGTGCTGCAGCACGGCAGCCAGGCGTTCGAGTCCCATGCCGGTGTCGACGCACGGCTTGGGTAACGGGGTCAGCGTACCTTTATCGTCGCGATCGAACTGCATGAAGACCAGGTTCCAGATCTCGATGTAGCGATCGCCGTCGGCGTCGGCCGAACCTGGAGGACCGCCGGCGATGTCCGGGCCGTGGTCATAGAAAATTTCACTGCACGGGCCGCAGGGCCCGGTGTCAGCCATTTGCCAGAAATTGTCCGATGCGTACGGGGCGCCCTTGTTGTCGCCAATGCGCACAATGCGCTCGTGCGGCACGCCAATTTCATCGGCCCAAATCGCGTAAGCGTCGTGGTCCGTGTGATAGACCGTGATCCACAGTTTGTCGGGCGACAACTGGTAGACCTTGGTCAGCAACTCCCACGCGTACCTGATCGCATCACGCTTGAAGTAATCGCCAAACGACCAGTTGCCGAGCATCTCGAAAAACGTATGGTGCCGCGCGGTATACCCGACGTTCTCGAGATCGTTGTGCTTGCCTCCGGCACGCAGGCAGCGCTGGACGTCAACCGCCCGCACGTAAGCGCGCTTGTCGGTACCCAGGAACACGTCCTTGAACTGGACCATGCCGCTGTTGGTGAAGAGCAGCGTTGGATCGTTGCCCGGCACGAGGGAGGCCGACGGCACGATGGTATGCCCTTGTGCGGCAAAGTAGTCGAGGAACTGGCGGCGAATCTCTGCGGCTTTCATGGCGCTGAATGCTGGCCCAAGTTTTGGATCATACTGACTGTAAATTCAACATGTTAGCACATGCAGCGCGCGATCGTTGTTCAGGCGACTTTGCGCAACAACCCGAGTATTGCCGACAGCGAGAACCCGCGCGATTGGAGAAAACGCACTTGCCGCGCCTTTTCGCGATTGTCTGCAGGTGGCTTGCCGAAGCGGCGTTGCCACAGTGCTTCGAGCACAGATGCATCGTCGACGCCCGCCGTCGCAAGTGCCGCTTCGATGTCAGCAGCCTGCACGCCTTTCGCTTTCAGTTCGGCTGCGATGCTCCGCCTGCTGTATCGACCGGCCTTTTGTACTGCGAACGCCTGCGCGAATCGTTCGTTCGACACATAGCCTAGCGCAGCCAGCTCGTCGAGTACGGCAGCTATGTCATTGCGCGAAGCGCCCTTGGCGACGAGCCGCGCTTCGAGTTCGGCGCGCGAATATTCGCGCCGCGCGAGCAGCCGTACCGCCTGCGACCGCAGCGACGGACCGGCCGCCTTCGGTGCCGCGCTACTCTTCGGCGGGCGCCGCACCACGCGCCGCTGTCAGGTCCGTTATGCCAACCGCCGACCGGATCTTCGCCTCGATCTCGGCGGCGAGCTCCGGGTGCTCCTTCAGATATTCGCGCGTGTTGTCCTTGCCCTGGCCGATCTTGTTGCCCTGATAGGCGTACCACGCGCCGGATTTTTCGACGATATTGTGCAGGACGCCGAGCTCGACAATCTCACCCTCGCGCGATATGCCTTCGCCGTACAGGATATCGAACAGCGCCTCGCGAAATGGTGGCGCGATCTTGTTTTTCACGACCTTGACGCGGGTCTCGTTGCCGACGACTTCCTCGCCCCGCTTGATGGAACCGATGCGGCGGATATCGAGGCGAACCGACGCGTAGAATTTAAGTGCGTTGCCACCCGTCGTCGTTTCCGGGTTGCCGAACATCACGCCGATCTTCATCCGGATCTGATTGATGAATATCACGAGCACGTTGGCGCGCTTGATGTTCGACGTGAGCTTGCGCAATGCCTGACTCATCAGACGAGCCTGCAGGCCGGGCAACTGATCGCCCATCTCGCCTTCGATTTCTGCCCGTGGAACCAGCGCGGCCACCGAGTCGATGACGATAATGTCAACGCCGCCAGAGCGCACCAGCATGTCCGCGATTTCCAGGCCCTGCTCGCCCGTGTCCGGTTGCGAAATCAGCATATCGCCGACTTTGACGCCGAGCTTGCCGGCATAGACCGGGTCAAGCGCGTTTTCGGCGTCGATGTAGGCGGCAACGCCTCCGGCCTTCTGTACCTGGGCGACGACCTGCAGGCAGAGCGTCGTCTTGCCGGACGACTCCGGCCCATAGACTTCGACGACCCGACCTCGCGGCAAGCCGCCGACGCCGAGCGCAATGTCCAGCCCCAGCGAGCCGGTCGACACGACGGACAGGTCGCTTTGCACCTGGGCCTCGCCCATTTTCATGATCGAGCCCTTGCCGAACTGCTTCTCGATCTGCGCCAGCGCTGCGGCGAGCGCTTTGCTCTTGCTGTCGTCCATTGCGTTCATTCCACTGGTCTTGCCGAGTCCGTTGCTCATGATGCGCCTGTAGGGTTAGGGTCCGGTACGAATCCATTATTGCATAGAACGATCGTTCGATATAGTCCTCTTTTGGCCTAGGCCAGGCGATCGATCAGGCCGGCCAGGGCGATCCGGACCGACTCCCGGCGGATCCCCGCTCGGTCCCCTTGAAGCAGCCGTTGCTCGGCCGCCACGCTGCCCGGGCCTGCCCAGCCAAAGCACACCGTACCCACCGGCTTTTCGATCGAGCCACCGCCCGGGCCCGCAACCCCTGTGACCGCGACGGTCCACTGCGCCCGACTGACCCGCAATGCGCCTGTCGCCATTGCGGACGCCGTCTCGGTGCTTACGGCGCCATAGGTGGCGAGCGTCTCCGTCGGTACGCCAAGCTGCTCGATCTTCGACTCGTTCGAATACGTGACAAAGCCGCGATCGAACCATGCCGAACTCCCGGCAACCGCGGTGATCACACCGGCAACGAGGCCCCCGGTGCACGATTCCGCCGTCGCAACCATCGCCTTGCGCGCTGATAACGCGTGTCCGACCTGCAGCGCCAGCGCGTAGAGATCATCGTCGATCCGCATCACCGTTCAACCTTGTTCACCCGCCCTGGCGCGGTACCAGTAATCATAGGCCGTCACGAACCCGAAATGACGATAGAGCGCGAGCGCGGCCACATTGCCCGCCGTGACCTGCAGGTAGGCGACGCGGGCGCCGAGCCGCATGGCTTCGGCCAGCAGCGCAGCGACAATCGCGCGACCGAGGCCCTGCCCGCGATGCTGATCGGCCGTGTGCACCGCGAACAGGCCCGCGTGATCACCCTCGATCTTCACCAAGCCGCAGGCGACAACCTCGCCGTCGCGCCGGAGCACGGCGCCCGCGTGCGGCAGCGGATAGGTACGTGCGCGCTCGACATACTGCACGAGCAAGTCGGGCGAAACATCGAGCAAGCGTGACACGGGTTCCTGCCATTCAGGTACGGGCATGATCGTCACCTCGTCGGCAACCACCGGTGGACGCGGTGACAGGTCGAGCGACACGCGCTGCACCAGCGTGCGTTCAAAGTGCGCCCAGCCCGCACGCTCGAGCCACGCGTCAAGGTTGGCCGGCTGCGAGAACGGCAACAAGCGAAAAATCGCGGGAAGCCCCGCAGCCGCATAGAAGCGCGTGCAATGCTCGATCTTCTCCTGCACCGGCAGGCTCGACGGATAGAACGGGTTGACGCAGCGCAGGCGCTTGGTGGGACCGCGACGATAGCCGAGCAACCATCCGTCGTAGACCAGCGACTGGAATGCGCCGGAGGCGTTCAACGCCAGCTCCTCCAGCCGTCGTGCGGCGGCCTCCGTCATACCCTCCGGCAGGCTGCTCATCCATTCACCCGAAGAAGCGATGCCACACCGCCAGCACCAGGAGTGCATAAAATGCCGCCACGATATCGTCGGCCATGACGCCAAAACCACCGTGCCACTCGCGATCGATGAAGCGTGCCGGCGGCGGCTTCACGATGTCGAACAGCCGGAACAGCAGAAAGGCGAAGGCTTCCCGAACGGGATCCGCGCCGATGAAAAACAGTACCAGCAGAAACGCGACGACCTCATCCCAGACGATCGCACCGTGATCGCCGACGCCAAGGTCACGGCCAGTGCGTCCTGCCGCCCACACACCGCCGACAAAAGCCACAGCAACCGCGACTAGATACGCGGCATCGTTCGCGTACGCCCGCAGTACAGCGGCCAACGGCAGCGCGACCAGCGTGCCGAAAGTCCCCGGCGCGATGGGCGACAGCCCGGCACCGAATCCGAGCGCAACAAAATGGGCCGGATGGGCGAACAGAAATCGCAGCGTCGGCGGCTTGGCACGCGTCATGGCGCGAAGTGGTCGAAACCGCGCGGCAGCGTCGCCAGTTCACGGCCGAGTTCGTCACGGACGATCGTGCCGAATGCGTCGGTGGTACTGCCGATGCGAGTGAGCGCGAGCCCAAGTTCACGCGAAATATTGCCAACGTCCGACGCGAGTCCAACCGGTACTGTGAAACAAAGCTCGTAGTCGTCGCCCCCGGCGAGCAGGCAGCGAAGTGCTGCTTCGCGCTCTGCACCGGACAGCAGCCGGTCCATCGCCATGCCGCGGGGTATCGCAGCGAGATCGATGTCTGCGCCAAGGCCGGAGGCATGAAGGACATGGCCGAGGTCACCTGTAAGCCCGTCGGAAATATCAATCGCCGCGGTCGCGATACCGCGTAGCCGTTCGCCCAAGGCAACGCGCGGGGTTGGCAGCAACAGCGCGGGTTCGCACGCCGCAAACTCCTCCGTGCTCAACGCGACATGGCCCTGTGCATGTGCCAGCGCCAATGCTGCGTCGCCAAGGCGGCCGGATACCCAGATCGAATCGCCTGACTTCGCGCCGCTGCGCAACAGCGCTTTCCCCTTCGGCACCTCGCCCAGGATCGTCACGCTCAGCGTCAGCGGACCGCGCGTCGTGTCGCCACCGATCAATTCCAACCGATGCACGTCGGCGAGCGCAAACAGGCCGCGGGCGAACGCAGCGAGCCACGCCGTGTCGATCTCAGGCAATGCTCCTGCCAACAGCGCCCATCGAGGTGTCGCGCCGATCGCTGCCATGTCCGACAGATTTACCGCGAGTGTCTTGTGGCCAATCGACTCGGGATCGGCGTCTGGAAAAAAATGCCGGCCTGACACCAGCATGTCGACGGATACGGCGAGTTCACATCCGGGTGTCGGCGCGACGATCGCGGCATCGTCGCCGATACCCAGTGTCGCGCTTCTGGCAGTGCGCCGGAAAAAGCGCTCGATCAACTCGAATTCGGTAAGCGCCACGATCGCCCGGACGCGCTAGGCGCGCGCAGCGCTGATCTCGGGTGCCCGTGCAGCGGCTGCGAGCTTGTCGAGCACGCCATTCACAAATTTGTGGCCGTCGGTGCCGCCATAGGTCTTGGCCAGTTCGACCGCCTCATTGATCGCCACGCGGTAAGGCACATCCGGCTCGCGCAGGAGCTCCCACGCACCGATGACCAGCACACTCTTTTCGATCGGCGAGAGCTGCGCGGCGGCGCGATCGCAGTGCGGCAAGATCGCGGTCACGAGCGCTTCGAATTCCGCGGTGACGCCGCGCCACATCCGGTCGAAGAATTTTGCATCGCATTTCGCGAAGGCATCCGTTTCCGCGAGCTGCGCGCGAATGACGACGGGATCGGTCCCCGACAGCAGCCACTGATACAGGCCCTGGAGCGCGAAGTTGCGCGCACGCGATCGACTATTCTTCATCGATCGCGTCGAGCAGGTTCGCCATCTCGATCGCCGCCAATGCGGCCTCGAACCCCTTGCTGTCGGCACGCGTCTGCGCCTGCGCGTCGGTATCCGTGGTAAGAATGCCATTGCCGATCGGTGTGCCGAATTCGAGCTGCACGCTGGCCACGCCGGCCGCGGATTCGTTGGCGACGATCTCGAAATGATAGGTCTCGCCGCGGATGACGGCACCGAGCGCGACCAGCCCATCGTAGTCGCCGGTCTGCGCCATGCGCTGCAGCGCGAGCGGCACTTCGAGTGCGCCGGGAACGGTCGCGACCGTGATCGCCTCCTCCGCCACGCCTGCGCCGTCGAGCGCACGCAACGCGCCGGCAAGCAGCCCGTCGCCAACGACGGCATTGAAGCGTGCAACGACGATGCCTATGCGCATGTGCGCGGCGCGGGTGTTCGGTGCGATTTTACGGATGGGCATAGTTAGCAACGGCAGGACAACACTTGAAAAATACGCGCCATGTCACTTCGGACACGGCGGCGACGAAAAGCGAAGCGCGCTAACGATGCTCCGGAGGTGGCTCCAGGTGCCCCGTCACTTCGAGCCCGAACCCTGCCATGCTCGGCATCTTGCGTGGCCGCGCGAGTAACCGCATCCGGCCGACGTTGAGGTCGCGCAGGATTTGCGCGCCGATGCCGTAATTACGCAGGTCCACTTTAATTTCAGGCTGCACCTGGTTGGATACCGCGCGCTGGCGAAGCTCAAGCGCGGATTCGGGGCGGTGCAGCAGCACCAGAATGCCACACTCCGCCTTCGCCAGTGCCGCGAGCGCCGCCGGGATCGTCCAGGAATGCGTGCGACTGCCATGATCGAGCAGATCGACGACCGACACCGGCTCGTGCACGCGCACCAGCACTTCGCGCTCAGGGCCGATCTCGCCGCGCACCAGGGCCAGATGTGTGGCGTCGGTAAGCTTGTCGCGAAACGTCACCAGGCGAAACTCGCCTTCGGCGGTCTGGATCGGTCGCTCGCCGACGCGTTCGATCAGCCGCTCGGTCTGATTGCGATAGTGGATCAGGTCGGTGATCGCGCCGATCTTGAGGCCATGGACCCGAGCGAAATCGATCAGGTCCGGCAGCCGCGCCATCGACCCGTCATCCTTGAGAATCTCGCAGATCACCGCCGCAGGCGTCAGTCCGGCGAGCTGGGTCAAATCGCAACCAGCTTCGGTGTGGCCTGCTCTGACGAGAACGCCGCCAGTCTGGGCCATCACCGGAAAGACGTGGCCTGGTTGCACGATGTCGGAGGGCTTGGCGTATGGCGCGACCGCTGCACGCACGGTGCGGGCGCGATCCGCGGCCGAAATGCCGGTGCTCACGCCATCGGCGGCCTCGATCGAACTTGTGAACGCAGTGCCGTGCACCGTGCGATTATCGCTGACCATCGGCGCCAGATTCAGCTGTCGGCAGCGACTCTCGGTCAACGTCAGACAGATCAGCCCGCGGCCATGCCTGGCCATGAAGTTGACCGCGTCCGGCGTGATGAAATCAGCCGCAATGACCAGATCGCCCTCGTTCTCGCGATCCTCCTCGTCGACAAGAATCACCATGCGACCCGACTTGAGCTCGGCGATGATGTCCGGAACGGGGCTGACTGCCTGCGACGTGGCTGTCACTTCGGTTTCCGCGCTATCGACGGCGTGCAGCCGTGGTTGACTCATGATGAGGAGCGGTCCGCCTGAATGAAGCACGCATTATACTGCGGCGCCCCGCACCGCGGCCCGCCATCTGCTACGCGGCGTGTGCCGCGACACGAACTCCGGACATCGGACGCGCTATGGCGGACTCCGGTTCAACGCGGAACCACGCCGCATACAGTGCAGGAAGGAAGATGAGCGTCAACACCGTCGCGATGACGAGGCCGCCCATCATCGCGACCGCCATCGGTCCGAAAAAATCGCTGCGCGTCAGCGGAATCATCGCCAGTACCGCTGCGGCCGCGGTCAGCACGATCGGCCGAAAGCGGCGCACGGTCGCGCCGATCACAGCATCCCACGCTGCGTGCCCCGCCGCGATGTCCTTGTCGATCTGGTCGACGAGGATCAGCGAATTGCGCATGATGATTCCGGATAGCGCGATCGTGCCCAGCATTGCCACAAAGCCGAACGGCTTGCCAAACAGGAGCAGCGCGAGAATCACGCCAATGAGCCCCAGCGGGGCGGTGAGGACAACCATCAGCGTGCGCTTGATGCTCTGCAACTGAATCATCAGCAACGTCAGCACGACGATGATCAGCACCGGAACACCGGCCGCGATCGACTTCTGGCCCTTGGTCGAGTCCTCGATGGCCCCGCCAACTTCAATGCCATAGCCGAGCGGCAGATTCGCCCGGATCGAACTCAGTTCGGGGTCGATCTGGCGGGTGACGTCGACGCCCTGCGCGTCACCGACGACGTCGGCACGAACGGTAATCGTGGGCTGTCGATTGCGCCGCCAGATGACGCCGTCCTCAAGACCGTATTCGATGTCTGCGATCTGCGACAGAGGTACCGCACTCCCGCTTTTCGTGGGGATCGCGAGATCTTTGAGGAAGCTGAGCCTCGCGCGCTCTTCCATTGGACCGCGCAACAGGACCTCGATCAGTTTGTCGCGTTCGCGAAAGTAGGTCACGTTGAGGCCGGACAGCGAATTGTTCACGAACGCCGCCAGTTCCTGCGAAGACAATCCCGTGGCTCGCGCCTTGTTCTGGTCGAGATGCAAGCGGATGACCTTCGACGGCTCGTCCCAGTCGAACTGCACGCTTGTCGCGTTGGGGTTCGCGCGCATCACGTCGGCAACCTGGCCGGCGATGCGCCGCACCGTGGGAATATCTTCGCCCGAGACTCGATACTGGACGGGGAAGCCGACCGGCGGTCCGTTCTCCAACCTCGACACGCGTCCGCGAAGACCCACGAAATCGTTGTCGAAGAGTTGCAGAATGCGGGTGCGCAACTGCTCGCGCTCGACGTTGCTTTTGGCGAGCACGACGAATTGCGCGAAATTAGACTGCTGCAACTGCTGATCGAGCGGCAGGTAGAAGCGCGGACTCCCGGTACCGACGTAGCTGACGTAGCTTTCCACCGCGGTGTCCTTCGCCAGGATCGACTCCATTTTCCGGGTCTGCTCGAGCGTCGCCGCAAACGATGAGCCTTCGGGAAGCCGAAGGTCCACGAGCAGGTCGGGCCGCGACGATGCCGGAAAGAATTGCTGCGGGATAAAGCGGAAGAGCGCCAGCGAACCGACGAAGGCCACGACGGTTACCGCCAGGACGATCTTGCGGTGCGCAACGCACCACTCGACGACGCGCCGAAACCGGCGATAGAAGCGCGTCTCATAGACCTGGTCCGGGTCGAGATGTGTAGTCACCGCCGCAGCAACGGGAGCGGTTTCGCCGCGCAGCTTCGCCCAGACGCGGCGGCGCCATCCGGGTGCCTGTTTCTGTCCAAGATCGGGCAGCATCCGGTAACCGAGGTACGGTATCACGATCACTGCAACCACCCACGACGCGAGCAGCGCAATCGCAGACACCTGAAAAATCGAGCGCGTATATTCACCGGTCGAAGACTTGGCCAGTGCGATCGGCAGAAATCCGGCCACAGTGATCAGCGTCCCCGTGAGCATGGGGAATGCCGTGCTCGTATAGGCAAAGCTCGCCGCACGGAAACGATCGAAGCCCTGCTCCATCTTTATCGCCATCATCTCGACCGCGATGATCGCGTCATCGACCAGAAGACCCAGCGACAGGATCAGTGCGCCGAGCGAAATCTTGTGCAGCCCGATATCGAACCACGCCATGAAAAAAAACGTCACTGCAAGGACCAGTGGAATCGAGATGACGACCACCAACCCGGTCCGCAAGCCGAGGCTCAACAGGCTCACCACGAGCACGATCAGGATGGCTTCGGTCAGCGACCGCAGAAACTGGTTGATCGAACGTTGAACGGCACGCGGCATGCTCGCGACGGGCTCGATCTCGACCCCAACCGGCAGTTGCTGCTGAATGCGATCGACCGCGGCGTCGAGCCCACGACCGAGCTCGATGACGTCGCCACCGGGTTCCATGGTGATGCCCAGCCCCAGCGCCTCCTTGCCCATGTAGCGCATCTTCTGCTGTGGCGGATCGACATAGCCGCGGAACACCTTGGCGATATCGCCCAGACGAAAGGAGCGGCCGTTTGCGCGTATGGTCAGTTCGTTGATCGCTGCGACGGAATCGAAGGCACCGGTGGTTCGGACGAAAATGCGGTCGGTCGACGTGTCGAACGCTCCGGCTGCGGTGACGGCGTTTTGCGCGGCGAGCGACTGGATGATGGTTGCGAGGTCGACGCCGAGCGTTGCGAGCTTCGTGTCGGACAGTTCGATGAACACCTTCTCGTCCTGTTCGCCGATGAAATCGACCTTCGATACGCCGGGGACGCGCAGGAGCTCCGCCCGAATCCGGTCGCCGTCACGCTTCAGCGCCGCGTAGTTGAAGCCGTCGCCGGTGACGGCGTAGATGTTCGCATAGGTGTCGCCAAATTCGTCGTTGAAAAACGGCCCCTGAATTCCCGGCGGAAGCTGGTTGCGGATGTCGCCGATTTTCTTGCGGACCTGATACCACGTCTCGGGCACCCGAGCGGCTTCCGACGTGTCCTTCATCGCAAAAAACACCATCGACTCGCCCGGTTTACTGTAGCTCCGCACCCAGTCGACGCTCGGGGCTTCCTGCAGCTTGCGCTCGATCTTGTCGGTGACCTGCTGCTCGACCTCATGGGCGGTCGCCCCTGGCCAGTTGGTGCGAATGACCATCACCTTGAAGGTGAAGGGCGGATCCTCCGACTGACCGAGTTTGCCGTAGGAGAGCGTGCCGATGACGGCGAACAAAATGGTCAGATAAAAGACGAGCCCGCGATGGCGCAGGGCCCACTCGGAAAGATTGAAGCGGCTCAACGAGTCTGGGATGGGATCGCGCACGGGATCGCCCGCCGTCAGGACTTGGAAATGTCGCCGAGGGGCCGAACGATCTGGCCCGGAACGAGCTTGTGCACGCCCGCCGTAACGACCCATTCGCCGCCTTGAAGCCCGGACCGCACGACCACGCCATCCTCGCGATATATGCCGAGATCCACCAAGCGCAGATTCACCTGTTTCGACGCAGGATCGAACACCCACACCGCGGGTTTGCCATCCTTTTGGTAAATTGATGTCAGGGGCAGCAGCGCCGAATTGCTGCCTCCCTCGCCGCGTAAAACCAGGTTCGCGGTCATGCCCCACCGCACGGCCACATCGGCGTCGAGGATTGAAAGGCGGACCGCGAACGTGCGCGTTGCGGAATCCACGGCGGGCGCGATTTCACGCACCTTTGCCTGATAGATTCTGCCCGGGTTGGCCCACAGCACCACCGACTGCTGTTTCGCCGACTTGAGTTCGGCGAGCCTGTTTTCCGGAACGTTGACCAGGACTTCCCGCTCGTCTGCCTGTGCCAGGCGAAATACCGCCTGCCCGGGCTGAACAACCTGTCCAACTTCGGCGTTGACCGCGGTGATCACGCCTTCACGATCTGCCGTGAGTGCCGCGTAGCTCGTCTGATTCTGCGCTACGGCCAGCTGTGCCTTGGCCTGCTCGTGCTTCGCGCGCGTGCTGTTGTACACGTTGCGCTTGGCGTCGAGCGCGGACTGGCTGATGAATTTCTGGTCGAGCAGACCCTGGTAACGGTCGAGTTCCGCCTTGGCAAAGCTGTATTCGGTTTCCGCGGCGGCCACCTGCGCTTTCGCCGCAACGGTCTGCAATCCGACGTCGGCGGGATCCAGACGCGCCAGCAGTTGGCCCTTGCTCACCGTCGCACCGACGTCGACCAGTCGCGCGACGATCTTGCCGCCGATGCGAAATCCAAGGTCACCTTCGTATCTCGGTTTGACTTCACCGGCGTATACGGTTTGCTCACCGGCAGCGCCGAGTGAGACCTGCGCCAGCTGCACCGGCCGCACCACTTGCGGCGCCGGCTCGTGACGTGTGCACGCGCCGAGTGTAAACGCCGAGATCAATGCAGCAGTACAAACCAGCATCGATGGTGCGTGCGTGAAAATCCGCATGACTGTCCTTTCGTTCGCCACGTCAGTGTGTTGCGCCAATGTGTGCAGCGCGCGCGAGCGTGCCCGCCCAGAGCGCTGACATCGCCCGCTCGAGTTCTTCCGGGTAGTGCCAGGCGAAGATCGGTGATGCCGGTTGTTCAGTCCGCGAAAGGTGTCCACTCGATGCGTTGCCGGCCATCTGCCACAGGCCGAGAATCAAGGCGTAGCTGTGGCGCAGGAGCATGACGCCGTCGCCCGGAGTCAGCACCGCAAAATGTCGCTCCAGGCCCACGCCAGCGCGTTCAAGCCGTTCGGCCATGCGTTGCATGAACGCATGTGCCGTTGCCGCGGGGACGTGCTGGTCCATGACGCCAAAGCAGCGGCTCGCCAGCGGCAGGAACAAGGGCGGCGCGACGATATGCGTGCGCATGAGCGCCAGGACGTCTTCGATAGTTACCGCTGCATGACGGTCAAGCAGCGCGATCAGCAGTTTGAAAAAACTGCCGATATTGCGTTCGTGCAACGCGAGCAGCAGCTCTTCCTTGCTCGGGAAATACAGATAGACCGTACCCTTGGCAAGCCCCGCCTCCTGGGCGACCTCGGCCATGTTCGCGATGCGGTCGGGCGAACGCAGCAGCAAGCGTTCCGCCGCGTCCAGGATCGAGTGATGGCGCTCATGCTTGTCACCGCTGAGGATCGCGCGCTGTCGGACTACCATGGCATCAGCAACTGACTGTGGGTCATTTACACAGCGTAAATGACCGCGGGTCAGTTGTCAACAGCGGCAGTAGTCGCCGCTTCAGCCCGGAATCAGGGCGACGACATGCTGGAAGAGGTCGCTGGCCGGGTCGCCAAGTTCGCTGAGAACACTGAAGTGATGCTGGTCCGGGATCAGCAGCGGCCCCAATGCCCCAGGTGGCCGGTTTATCGGCCAACCGTCCCAAAGCAGCCGCGTCTGGCGGATGAATTCGCTTGTTTCCGTTGCGCCGGCGGCCAGAAGCAGTGGCGCGGTCGACTTGGACGACAGGTTGATGGGGCTCGTGGCGCGCGCCATCGCCGGGTCGAGACGCAAGTCCGAATTGAAGGACACCTGGACCAGAGGTTCGAGGTCGAACACGCCGCTGATCGCAGCACCGCCGGCCAATATGTCCGGCACTACACCGTACCGACTCCAGTCGGTCGCGAACAGCATGGCCACGAGATGACCGCCCGCTGAATGTCCTGCGACTACCATCCGCTCCGTAGGCATGCCATGTTCACCACCATGCCGAGCGAGCCAGGCAACCGCTTGACGGCATTCCTCGACGATCTGCGGAATGCCGACAGACGGGCACAGGTCGTAGTTCATCACCGCGACGCTCACGCCGCGATCGACCAGCGGGCCGGCGACGAAGGAGTGCTGTGATTTGTCGAGCGCCCGCCAGTACCCGCCATGGATGAACAGGAGCGCGCCCCGCGGTTGCGCTGCGGCGAATATATCAAGTGTCTGCCTGGGCGAGCTTCCGTAACGCAGGTCAAGGCGCGCGTCGACGCGCTTGCGGACCACTTCGCTCTCCGCCGCCCAGCGCGCGAACCATTGCGGATGATCGGGGACCGCGGCGCGATTGTTGTAGCCGCGTTCGATGAAATCCGCGGTCGCCGTCGACATCAGCTTGCCTGCGGTTCGCCGACGCGCACTTTCAGTTCGCCCAGCGATTCGATGCGGCCAACGAGCACGTCCCCCGTCACGACTGCGGCAACACCTGAGGGCGTACCCGTAAAGACCAGGTCGCCGGGCAGGAGCTCGTAGTACTGCGACAGGAAATGCAGCATGTGCGGCACATCCCAGACCATGTCAGCGAGATCGCCCTGCTGCTTGACCACGCCATTGACCTCGACCGAGATGCGCCCGCGATTGACGTATCCAACCTTGCTCACGGGATGGATGGGGCCGATCGGCGCCGCCTGGGCAAACGACTTGCCGATATCCCATGGCCGCTTGATTTCGCGCATCGCGTTCTGCAGGTCGCGCCGCGTCATGTCCAGACCGACCGCGTAGCCATAGATCAGCCGATTGGCATTTTCCGGCGCGACTCTTGCGCCATGAGCGCCAATGGCGACGACCAGTTCGATCTCGTGGTGGAAGTTCTTCGTCGCGAGCGGGTAATGGATATCGCCAATCGCCGGAGGTACCACGGGCACGATGGCGTCGGCAGGCTTGGTGAAAAAGAACGGCGGCTCCTTGGCGGCATCGCCGCCCATTTCCTTGGCGTGCTCGGCGTAGTTGCGGCCCACGCAATAGATGTGGCGCACCGGATAGAACTGATCGCTGCCTGCGACGGGGACCGCGGGAAGGTCCCACGCGGGAATGGCGTATTTCATAAGCTCGCTCCTGGAAAAATCGTCGATTGAAGCATCGGCGGCACCGAAAAACGCCGAAGGACACCGCGTTGAAATCGCATCGCCAAGGTGTAACTAGGCGGCGTCCGGTTGTCGCTCAGGCGCGGCATTCGCAAACGCGGCGAGCTGGCGACAGTTTTCGTCGATGCGCAGCAACGTGGGATACGCATCCAGCGGAATGGCGAAGCGTCGCGCATTCGCAAGCTGCGGCACGAGGCAGATGTCGGCAAGTGTCGGTGCTTCTCCATGACAGTACGAGCCCGTCGCAGCGTCCGTCGCCAGCTGCGCTTCGAGCGCCGCCAGTCCAAGGTCGATCCAGTGCCGGTACCAGGTGTTCTTGGCATCCTCGCTTACGTTGAGCACGCGGGTTAGATATTGCAACACACGCAGGTTGTTCAGCGGATGGACGTCGCACGCGATGGCCAGAGCGAGCGCGCGAACGCGCGCTCGTTCGTCGGGCGCCTTGGGCAGCAGCGGCGGTTCCGGGTGGCGTTCATCCAGATATTCGATGATGGCGAGCGACTGCGTCAGCGTCGCCCCTTCGTCGACGAGCGTCGGCACGAGCGCTTGAGGGTTGACCGCAAGGTAGTCTTCGGCGCGCTGTTCACCCTTGGCCAGATGCACGGACACATGGTCGCAAGGAAGGCCCTTGAGGTTGACGGCGATGCGCACGCGATACGCGGCGGACGAACGAAAGTAGCCATAGAGCTTCATGGTTCAGCTGAACGCCGCGATGCCGGTCTGCGCGCGACCGAGAATGAGCGCGTGCACGTCGTGGGTGCCTTCGTACGTGTTGACCGTTTCGAGGTTGAGCACATGCCGGATCACATGGAATTCGTCGACGATGCCGTTGCCGCCATGCATGTCGCGGGCCATGCGTGCGATGTCCAGCGCCTTGCCGCAGGAATTGCGCTTCATGATCGAAGTGATTTCAGGCGCAGCCTTGCCCTCGTCCTTCAGTCGACCGAGCCTCAGGCATCCCTGCAGTCCAAGCGTGATCTCGGTCTGCATGTCGGCGAGCTTTTTCTGGATCAGCTGATTTGCCGCAAGGGGACGGCCGAATTGCTTTCGATCGAGCGTGTATTGTCTCGCCGCGTGCCAGCAGAATTCCGCGGCGCCGAGCGCCCCCCAGGCGATGCCGTAGCGCGCGTTGTTGAGGCAACCGAACGGCCCGGCAAGGCCTTCGACACCCGGCAGCAGGTTTTCCTCCGGACAGAACACGTCGTCGAGCACGATTTCGCCGGTGACCGATGTCCGCAGGCTGAATTTGCCTTCGATCTTCGGGGCCGAGAGTCCGGCCATGCCTTTCTGCAGGATGAAGCCACGGATGATGCCATCGTCGGTCTTTGCCCAGACGACGAACACGTCGGCGATTGGCGAATTGGATATCCACATCTTGGCGCCGGAGACGCGGTAGCCACCGTCGACGGAGCGTGCGCGCGTCACCATGGAGCCCGGGTCGGAGCCGTGGTCGGGTTCGGTGAGCCCGAAGCAGCCGATCCACTCGCCACTGGCGAGCCTGGGCAGAAATTTCTGCCGCTGGGCTTCCGATCCATACGCCTGAATCGGATACATAACCAGCGAGCTTTGTACGCTCATCATCGAACGATAGCCGGAGTCCACGCGCTCGATCTCGCGAGCGATCAGTCCGTAGCAGACGTAGTTCATGCCGGCGCCGCCATACGTTTCAGGCAACGTGGAACCCAGCAGGCCGAGCGCGCCCATCTCGCGAAAAATGCCCGAATCCGTCCGTTCGTGACGAAAAGCGTCAGTGACCCGGGGTAGCAACTTGTCCTGCGCAAATGCGTGCGCGGTCTCTCGGACCATGCGTTCTTCGGCGCTGAGTTGTTCGTCGAGCAACAACGGATCGGTCCAGACGAAGCGGGGCTTGGGCTGCATCGGCGTGGCTCTAGGAGGATTGAGGGACGTTGCGGCGATCGCTTGCCGGAATACCAGCTTGAATTATGGCACGGGGCCGTCCGCGACGCTTGTGTCCAAGTGACGCGACAACACGAACAATGTCAATCTACCCAATGACTTAGGCCATAGGACGAAGGTTCATTTCGACTCCGCCGGCCTAGCATCTCCGAGATTGCCGCGCCTGCCGGCGCGACGCACGCGGAGGCGAACATGGAAACGGTCCTTGGCACACGAGACGCGACGTTACCCGAGCAAGGATTCTCGCTGATCGAACTCATGATTGCGCTTGTCGTTCTCGGCATATTGCTGGTCATGGCGCCGCCCGCCTACCGGGACTGGATTGCCTCGCAGCAGCTTGCCAATCACGCACGGTTCCTCGCGGATACGCTCGACATCGCCCGCAGTGAAGCCATCAAGCACGGGTATCGCATCAACGTATGCAAGAGCGTGGATCTGCGCCAGTGCACGACCATTGGCGGGTGGGAGGACGGATGGATCATGTACGTCGATGAAAATCACGACGGTGACATCGACAGCGACGAGCAAGTGATCCGCCGGGAAGGGGCCGCGCTTCACGGGATCACGGTGCACGGCAACCAGCCGGTTGCGAATTACGTTTCGTACACCAGCCTGGGACGTGCCAGACTGCTCAGTGGCGCCTTGCAAATGGGTACCTTTGTGGTCTGCAAACCGGGCCAGAATGCGCTCAAGGTCGTGCTTGCCAACAGCGGCCGCGCGCGGATCGACAAGACCAAGGACCGCTGCACGTAGAAACGGCCTGCAGTACACAGAATCGTTGCGCGACATGCTGCTGCCGGAGACCCGTCGCCAACCTGTAACCGTTTGTTCCGCCAGCGATACCTCTAATCGGCTTGCATTGCTTGCGGTAGCCCGGGGCCATACCATGGCCTTGCGTAAAAAGGGGAAATAGCCGTGTACAGCAGGGAAATTTCAAGCGTGTTGCACAAATGCGTCGCCACCGGGCGCGACAGCGCCGCGCGTGACAGCAAGGGCTTCACGTTGATCGAAGTGATGATCGTTGTTGCAATCGTCGCGGTGCTCGCTGCGATTGCACTGCCCAACTACAGCGACTACGTCAAACGCGGCAAGATCATCGAGGCGACATCGGCGCTGTCCGATATGCGGGTGCGCTTCGAGCAGTACTACCTCGACAACAGAACCTACGCCGGCGCCTGCGCCGATGCCACCGGCAAGGTCAGACTACTCGCACAGGCTGGGACCAAGTCCTTCACCATAACGTGCGTCGATGCCGCGGGCACCTACACCGGCACCGCCACCGGGAACGCCGCCGAGGGCATGGGAGGTTTTGCCTACTCGATCGACCAGGCCAACACCCACGCCACGACCGGTACCTCTTGGGGCCCGACGAACGCGACCTGCTGGGTCATCCGCAAGGATGGCTCCTGCAGCTGATCATGAAAACCATCGTTTCTCATGGATTCACGTTGATCGAACTGCTGATAGCGCTCTCGATCTTTGCGTTTTTGCTCGTGATCGCCGGGCCGCAGTACGCGGAGTTCATGGGCAACATGCAAATCCGCAACGGCGCGGAGAACACGCTTACCGGTGTGAGGTTGGCGCAAGCGGAAGCCATTCGCGGCAACAGTCAGTCGCAATTCATTCTGGATCCAACGCCCTGCAGCGGGGGATGGCAGGTCACGCGCAAGAACAACGAGACCGGCGCTTTCGACGTCGTCCAGTCATATACGTTTTCCGAAGGCGCCTGCAAGACGACCGCAACCGTAAATCCCGCGGGCGCCACCGAGATTACGTTCAACGGCCTGGGTCGCGTCATTGACAACGACGACGCCACGGACAGGATCCTGTGGGTCGACCTTACCAATGGCTATGTGTCCAACCCGAGAAATCTGCGCGTGGTGATCAATCCTGTGACGCCGTCGGGTATCAAGCTGTGCGATCCGGACCCCGGCGTCGCGAGCGACGATCCGCGCGTATGCCCCGCAACCTGAAATCGCGCAACGGAATCCTGCGATGAAAACGTCCACACCTTCCCGGCAGCATCAAAGCGGCGCCTATCTGCTCGAGGCGCTCATCGGCATTCTGATTTTCTCCTTCGGCATCCTCGGTATTGTCGGGTTGCAGGCGCAGGCCATCCGCTTCACCAACGATTCCGAATACCGGGCCGAGGCGGTGTACCTCGCCAATTCGCTGATTTCGCAGATGTGGACGGAAAATCAATCGCAGCTCCAGACCAAGTACCGCAGCCCGGGCGGTTCGGAGTACCTGAATTTCAAGACGCTGAAGGTCATGCCCGCTCTTGGCGGCGCAATGACCTCGGACCCGCTCGTCCTCGTCGACGATGCGTCGTTGCCCCCTGCCCCTTCCAAGACCAGCAGCGTGGTGCAGGTCACGATCTACTGGCAGTTGCCCGGCGACCCGGTGCAGCACAACTACACGACGACCGGCGTCATTGGCCAGAACTGACGGACCCGCCCCATGATCGACCGACGCCATCGCAAGCAACGCGGATTCAGCCTGATCGAAATCATGGTCGGTGTCGTCATCGGCATGATCGCCATTCTAGTCATCTACCAGGTGTTCGCGGCCGCCGAAGGCATCAAGCGCAATACCACCAGTGTTGGCGACGCCCAGCAGAACGGCCTGCTGTCCTCGTTCATCCTCAGCATCGAGCTCCAGAACGCAAGCAACGGCGTTGCGTATTCGACGAAGGAGCTCGACAACTGCAGACCGACGGCCAGCGCGGCAACCAGCTTCCAGCCAATCCCGGTGTTGATCACTGACGGCGGCGCGGACGCCACGCCCGATGCCTTCGTGGTCAATTACAGCACGTCGCAACGCCTCGTGGCGACGGCGCCGTTCACCGCGAGCGCGGCGCCGGGCGCGGACTACATCGTGCAAAGCCCGCTGGGATTCAAGGTCGGGGACATCATTCTCGCCATCGCGCATGTCCGGCAGCAAGAACAGCGACTGCGCGCCGTCGCGCGTGACCGCGGTGGCAGGTCCGGACGTCAACGGCGTCGTCACGATTTCGCACACCGGCGCGGCGTTCAATTTTGGCAACGATGCACAGCTGATGAATCTCGGGCCAAAGAACAGCGGACAACGCGTCGCCTACGACGTCTCCGGCGGCACACTGCGCAGCAAGGCCCTCTGGGACGACACAGGCGCACCGCAGGCCTCCCCGGTGCCGAATCCCGTCGCATCGAACATCGTCAACATGAAGCTCCTGTATGGCATCGACAACGGCGCGGGCGGCGTGGACTGGAAGCCCGCAACGGGCCAGTGGACCACCGCCAATGTCCTGGCGGCGGGCATCTCGCAGTTGGGCAAGATCCGCGCGGTACGCATCGGCTTCATCGTGCAGGGCGAGCAGTTCGACAAGGCAAAGTACGACTACGACGTGCTTAACCCTCCTACGTGGTCGCTCTTCGACGGAACGTACACCGGGCCGCTGACCAAGGGCTTCCGCTACCGGACGTACGAAATGACGATCCCTTTGCGCAATCCGATCTGGAATCCCGTGGCATGACAAACCTGAAGCGACTCCCGAATTCAGCGTTCCGGACGCCACCCCAGCACCAGCAGGGCGTCGTGATGTTCATCGCCCTCATCGTGATGGTCGCGCTCAGTCTCGCCGCAATTGCGCTGGTCCGCTCGGTCGATACGACGAATGCGATTGTCGGCAATCTGTCGTTCCGCATCGCGTCCATTCTTCCCGCCAACCTTGGCGTCGAAAAGGCGGCGGCAGCACTGTTCCAGGACTCGGATATTGGCAATGCGATACGCATTCCCGACCGCAATGCCGATTACGCGGCCGAGAACTATTTCGCCTCGCGCCAGGCGCTGGAAGATTCGCGCGGGATTCCGCGCGCCTTGCAGAAGAAGGCTCTTTACCCCTTCGCCGTGTTGAGCGCCAACGATTCCACGACAGGACAGGCAACCGAGATCCGGTACGTCATCGAACGCATGTGTACCGTGCCGGGCCCGGCGCTACCCGGTACCTGCGAACTGCTGCCGCCGAAATTCAACCCGGGCGGGACCGAAAACGAAGAAAAATTCGGATTTGACGGTACTCCGTTCTACCGGGTGACCATCCGGGTCGACGGCCCGCAGAACACGGCATCATTCTTGCAAGCGACATTGAAGTAGCGGCCCGAACCCAGAGCTGCCCAAGGAACAACGACATGGCCCAACCCAAATTCGTCGCGCAGTACCGGCGCTGGCTCGCCGGTATCCTCGCGATCCTGATCGGGCTCGGGCCACTGGCAACCCCCGGCTACGCGGCGCTGACGCTGCTTGCAGACCAGCCGCTGAACGTGCAGAACCAGGCCAAGCCAAACATCATGCTGACTGTCGACGACTCGACGTCCATGCTGTACGACTTCCTGCCCGACAGCGCCATCCTCAAGTATTGCCGCGATGCAACAGGAAACATGAACGCGGCATGCGGGCGCTTCGATTCCAATACCGACCTCTCGCTCATCAATCACGGCAAGTACCAGACACCCGGGTACATCTACGAACAGTTCGGCTTCCCGTTCCCGGCTTATAACGTCGAGTTTCGACACGAGCGGGCCGGGCGCCGGGTGCGACACGACCGTCCTGGCGACGTCGACATGCTCCGGCGGCATCGATCCGGGACCGCTGCCAGGCCTGGAGCGCTATCCGGGACCGCCCGGGCCGTTGAAGTCACCCTTGGCCGACAAAGCGTATGAGTACTGGACGCTGTGGCCTGCACCGGTGCACAACACCGAGCTGAATCACGCTTACTACAATCCGCGGCTCGACTACGAACCGCCGGTCAGGGCCGATGGCACCAGTTACCCGCAGATGAACGCGGCAAACACGGTGAACTGGACCAAGGTACCCGCGGACCCGTGGGCATCGACGGTCAAGTACGTGGACCTCACTCAACTGGTGACCGTGGGTCTCTGGTGCAATTCAGACTGGAGCCAGGGGCTCGAGAACGACCCTCGGTACTGCCGCACCAACGGGGTCGGTCCGACGGCAACTGCGTCGACAGTGGCAAGCGCCGATGGCGATTACAGCTACCCGTGGGCAGCTCCCGGAATCGATCCCACGTCGGGGTCGAGCACCGCGCTGTCGATTGCCTATGCCAAGGTCAACGCGACCACGCATGCGCTGCTTGCTGCCTGGACAACGTCGAAGGACCCGAAGTACTACTATCAGAACGACAACATCATCTGGTGCGACTCCACCAGTCCGCTGTGGCCGAGCTACGGCCCATTGCGGCCGCAAACCTGCAGCGACCCGGCGCCGATCAACATACCCCAGGTTTGCCAGGGCGTGACCGACCAGACCTGCGGCGGTGGCGCGGCGCAGACGTGCGTCGGCGCGACGACCCAGACCTGCAACGGCGCGCAGCCGCAGACCTGCAACAACACGCAGAACCAGACATGCAACGGTGCCCAGCCCCAGACCTGCACCGGCCAGCAGCCGCAGACCTGCAACGGCGCCGGCGCGCAAACCTGTGCCGGATTTGGCTCGCAGACGTGCAATGGCGCCTCCTTCCCGACTTGCGACAATATCTCGGCGCAGACGTGCGACGGTGCGACCAACCAGACTTGCGGCGGTTCTGCCCCACAGACCTGCGACGGCACGATCAGCCAGTTCTGCAACAACATCGTTCCGCAAACGTGCGACAACGTGCAGACCCAATCCTGCGATCCGGTCGGCGAGGTCTGCAACCTGCCCGATCCCAACACCTGTCCGATCGAGTGGAATCTGCCCCAGTGTCCCTGCGCCGGTGCGGAATGTGCAGCATGCGCGCTCATCCATGTGTGCCCGCCGGGTGCATGCAGCATCACCGGTGGCCAGTGCCAGCAGAACTCGGATTGCCCGGGCGCCAGGCAATGCAGCGTCAATCACAACGCCTGCAATACCGGCGCAGACTGCCAGCCGTCGCCGGGAACGTGCTCGGTCAACGGCAACGCCTGCATGACCGCCGGCGATTGCCCCAATCTGGGCCAGTGCAGCACGGTCCACAACGCGTGCCAGAGCAACACCGATTGTCCCGCGCTGAACGGGACTTGCAGCGTCCTGCACAACACCTGCGCGAGTGCCGCGGATTGCACCAGCGCCGGCCACTGCACGAGCTCGGGACTCGCCTGCACGATCAATAGCGATTGCGCGAATACGCTGGGAACATGCTCGGTGACCGCCGCGGGTTGCACGACCGCGGCCGACTGTCCGAACGAAGGCCATTGCAGCAACAACGGCAATCTTTGTACGAATGCCAGCCAATGCCCGGCGACTGCCGGCACCTGCAGCATTGACAACCAGCCTTGCTTCAACAACAACCAGTGCCCGGACGAAGGGCACTGCACCCTATCCGGGAACGCGTGTGTGACCAATTTTCAGTGTCCGACCCAGCCGGGTCAATGTTCGATCACCTCGGCGGTGTGCTTGAACAACACGCAATGCGCCGACGCGAATGGCCAATGCACCGTGACGCATTCTGCCTGCGTCGTTGACGGCAATTGTCCGACGGTGCCCGGTGCATGCAATCTGGACGCGCACAGCTGCCAGTCGGACAGCGAGTGCCCGCCCAGCGGCCAATGTTCGGTGACGACGGCGGTCTGTCACGGCAGCGGCGAATGCCCGACGGTCAACGGCGTGTGCTCGAGCGTGCCGACGCCGTGCGCTGACGATAGCGCCTGCCCGGCAGTCTCTGGCCATTGCAGCATTCAGACGGGACTCGCGTGCACGACGGATGCCAATTGCGCACCCGCCGGGAACACCTGCTCGATCACCGGGGAGGCATGCTCGGGGGCGACCTACAATCCGTATTGTCAATTCGATACCCCTCCCTACACCTGCAGCGAACCCGCGTACTGCCCACGCCAGGGCGGCACGTGCAGTGTCGACCATACGCCGTGCATTCACGGCTTCTACCCGCCGAATTACGATTTCACCTATTGCAATGCGGTGTTTACACCGGGTCAGTGTTCGCTTGACCACCGCAACTGCTCGTATGACGGCATGTGCCCGCCGCTGCCGTCGGCGTCCAACGGGGCCGTGTGCAGCGACCTGGTTGCCGGCTCGACTACGACGATCATTGCAGTGCCCAACGGCAATTTCGAGTCACCTTATGTCGCCAACTACCAGGCGGCTCCTGGCGGGGCAAGCTGGAACTGGGGCCCGGGAAGCGGCATTCAGCGCTATTACAGCGCCTATGGCGCCTATCCGAGCAGCGACCTGTGGCAAACCGCCTACATTCAGGGCGCGGGATCGTTCGCGCAAACGATCAACTTGAGCCCGGGCTCCTATCGTGTCTCCTTCCAGGCGGCGCGTCGGCCGTACAGCGTCCCCGCCGGCACGTTCCAGCCGATCGTCGTCAGCGTGGACGGCGTGCCGCTGGGAAGCCCGGTGGTGCCCACCATCGATTTCCAGTTCAACACCTTCGCGTTCGGATTCAGCATCACCACCGGGGGCCCGCACACGATCACGTTCTCGGGTACCGACGGGTCAGGCGACAAGACGTCGTTCATCGACCTCGTGTCGATCACATCCGGCATGAGCCTGCTCGAAGACGCGAACACGGACGGCCTGGTTTGCCGGCACAACAACAAAACCTACGGTGCGGTCGGCGCGGATCGCTACAACTATCCGGACAGCCGTTTCAATACGCCGGTCACTGCGGGCACCGGCCCGAACACGTGCACGTCCTCGCCACGCTATGCGTCCGTGCCACGCCACTACTACAAGACAGGCGTGGAATGGTGCGACAAGCAGATCGCAACCGCTGGCGACAAATGGCTGGGTTACGGCACACCAGTCGGCGGCAGTTGCCAGGACTCGTCGGATTCGACCCACATCTATCCGCGGTTCTATCAGTTCGGACAGGACCCTGCGACGGACAACTACACGACGCCCGCGTTCCAGCGCATCGATCTCGACATTACCAAACGCTCGACGGCGACCTATGCGCACTCCTGGACCGACGACAGCGGCGACGTGCAGAGCGTCACGCGCACGTTCGACGGCGCAACGCCGGACGTGTCCGAGATGACCAACTACGCCAACTGGTTTGCTTACTATCGCACGCGCATCCAGGCGGTGAAGACGACGACTTCATTGTCGTTCAACGAGCTGGACGCCAAGTATCGCGTCGGCTTCCACAACCTGTTCAAGTTGTCTTCGTTCGTCAACATTCAGGACTTCGGTGCGACGCAAAAGGCGGCGTGGTTCACGCAGCTGTTCGGCGTGCAGATTCCGCTTGGGCAGGAAACACCGTCGCTGGACGCAGTAGTGCGCATCGGCGAGTACTACAAGAGCGGCACGCATCCGCAACTGGTCGGCTCGTCTGATCCGATCGTGCTGGCGTGTCAGAAGAACTGGCATATGTTCTTCACTGATGGCTACACCAACCAGAGCGGGCTCCCGTCGATCGTCTATGGCGATCAAGACGATATCGTCCCGACCTTGCCGGTACCGGTGCTGGGCCTGACGTCCGGTACGCCCTGGCCGCCACCGTACCGCGAGGATGCACTCGGGGCGGCGTCGAACTCGCTGTCCGATTACGCCACATACTATTGGGTAACCGACCTGCGCACGAGCGGTGCACAGGCGACGAACACGGTGCCGACGAGCAACCGGGATCCCGCGAGTTGGCAGCATCAGAACTTCGCCGCGTTGTCGCTGGGCACGTCCGGCAAATTGAGCGCGGGCAACCAGTCGGTCACCGAATCGCAGCTCAAGGCCGGCTCGCTGCAGTGGCCCAAGCCGTATCCATCGGTCAACAAGCCCGATAACTCGGGCGTGGACGACCTTTGGCACGCGGCGATCAACGGCCGCGGGCGTTTTGTGAACGCGCAGTCCGCTGACGAGCTGAAGCTGGGCATCGGTCAAGTGTTGGCTGACATCCTCAACCAGTCGGGTGCGCGTTCCGGGGTCGGTTTCCTGAGCAGGAATCTCGGTCCGGCCGCGAATTTCGTCTATAGCGTAGGCTTCGAGCCGGGTTGGGGCGGCAGCCTGGCCAAGCTCCAGGTCGACCCGAGAACGGCGCTGATCGTTTCACAGGCATGGGAGGCTGCGACGCAGCTCGATGCACAGCTCCAGGTCATCCCCACGGTCAAGGACACGCCGTGGTTCACCGAGCGCAAGATCGTGACCGTGGACGAAACGGGCAACGCCGTGCCGTTCCTGTGGGGGAACCTCGGCACGAACCAGCGCGATTCGCTGGCCCCAGGCAAGCCCGCGGCGCGTGTGAAGGCCATCGTCGAGTTCCTCCGCGGCAATCGTGCCAAGGAAGGGCCAAAACTCAATCAGCTGCGCGCACGGACGACAGCGCTCGGCGATTTCGTCGATTCAAGCGCGGTCTACGTCGGCAAACCCGATGCTCCGTATCGTGACAGCGATGACCCCGGATATAGCGCGTTCAGGACAACCTTCGCCGGGCGTGCGGTGCGGATCTACGCAGGGGCCAACGACGGCATGTTGCACGCATTCGACGATGCCACTGGCAACGAGACATGGGCGTATATCCCGAGCGTCGTGTTCAGAGGTGGCACTGCCGGGGGTGATCCGAAGACCGGCCTGGGCTCGCTGGCGTACCAGGATGGCGCGCTGCCGCCGTTCAAACATCACTTCTTCGTCAACTCACCGGCGAGGGTCATCGACGTCAACTTCGCTGCGCACACGAGTGGACAGGATTGGCGCACATTGCTCGTCGGCGGGCTTGGCAAAGGCGGGGCGGCCTACTATGCGCTCGATGTCACCGATCCTTCGGCGATCATCAGCGAAACGGCTGCCGCCACCAAGGTACTTTGGGAATTCAAGCCCACCGACCTGGGATATACCTACGACAAGCCGCTGGTCACCAAGACCCGCGCGTTCGGTGGCGCGTGGCTGGTCGTTGTCAGCAGCGGTTACAACAACCCGTCCGGCGAAGGCAAACTGTATTTCGTCCGTGCCAGCGACGGCGCGTTGCTGAAAACCATGTCGACGGGTGCGGGCACACCCGGAACACCGTCCGGCCTCGGGCATCCATCGGGCTACACCAAGGACTTTCACAACCAGCTCGCTGAGCAGATCTACGCCGGCGATCTGTTGGGCAATTTCTGGCGCTTCGATGTGTCGGACCCGAATCCAAGCAATTGGACATCGGGCCAGATGGCCAACCTCGTCGATGGACTGGGCATTCCGCAGCCAGTGACGACGGCGCCGCAGATCGAGATCGACATCAGCAACGGTATCGATCGCTGGGTATTCGTGGGGACCGGCAAGATGTACGACGATTCCGACCTCGGCAATACGCAGGTTCAGACGTTGTACGCGCTGCGCGACGGTACCTCGGATGCGCCCTGGCCGATATCGCCGAACTTCACGCCGCCGGTGAGCCGCAGCACGACGGGCATGCTGCCGCTGATTCACGACCTTGCGAACGAATTCGGACTGCCGGGCAAGCCGGACAAGGGCTGGTTCGACGATTTGCCGGCTGGCCAGCGCATCGTCGTTGCGCCGCAGGCTGAATTGTCGGAAGTCGCCTATATCGGAACTTCGGCACAAGCCGACCCGTGTCTGACGGGCATGGCCGCGAACCTCTATATTCGCAACTATGCGAACGGCAAGTCACAGGTGACCGACGGTGGCGGTACGGTCATCGAAAGTGCGTACATACCTGAAGGTGGCGTCGGTCTGGAGATCGTCAAAGTGCAAACCGATGCGGGTTCTCCGCCGGAAATTCGGGTGGTGGTGACAACCACGATTCCGAAATCGATCATCGTCATCAAGCCGAAGCAGCCGCCGATCGTGTCCCAGCATCGGATGTCGTGGCGCCTGCTCGGCGAATAACCGCGGCACCTCCGCTATGAACTGCGGCCGCCCTCGCAGCAACAGGGCGGCCGCAGTATTTTGCGAGCAACAAAGCTTGGACTCGTGATGAGCACGATGGCGAGTTTGCCGACCCAAACGATGCCTGGCGCACGCGACCAACGGTTGTGGCTCGCGCTCGTCGCGTCTGCGCTTGCGCATTGCCTGGGGCTCATCATCTTCGCCGGATTGCTGCTGCCGTTGCCCTTGCCGGTGTGGGTCAAGTTGGGACAGCCCGCGGTCGTCGAGGTGGTGCTCGCCGGACCCGAGCCTGCAGCCGTAGCGCCACAGCCTGAGGCACCGGTCGAGGTCGCCAAGCCACGACTGGAGATCGAGCCGGCGGTGACGCCGCTGCCCGCACCGTTGCCACAGCAACCGGCGCCGGACCCGCCTGCTCCGGTGCGCCGTACCGACCCGCGACCACCCGCCGCACCCCTGACCGGTGCAGCGACGCCCACCGAGCCTTTGCCCGAAGCAGTCGCCGACGACACGCCGATTCCGCCCGGCGACGTCGCCGTCGGCGCAGCGGAATCATCGGCGGTGCTCGGGACCACCCAGGCACTGCGCCTTGCGCAGCGTTTTCCGCAGGAGGTTGCCACGCGACCGCGGCTGCAGGATCCGCTGGTCGTCCCCTATCCGGCGCGCGCGGCGCGCGCCCATCGCGAAGCACGCGTTTCCGCGCTGTTGATCATCGACTCGGACGGAAAAGTTCTCGAGACCACGCTCCTGCCTGACGATCAACTGTTCGGGCCGACGGTTCGCGACGCCCTCGCCGGCGCCAAGTTCAGGGCGGCCGAGGCCGAGTCCCGGCCGGTGCCCCACTGGATGGTCATGGAATTCGTGTTCACGATGCGGCCGACACGCGCACCCAGGCTGCCCGCGTCGAACTGACAGCGCGGCCGACTAGCCCAATATTGGCATGTGGAAGCCGGGCGCGGCACTGCCGTCGTCGGGCCAGCGCGTCGTGACCGCTTTCGCGCGGGTGTAAAAACGCACACCGTCCATGCCGTGGACGTGCAGGTCACCGAACAGCGAGTTGCGCCAGCCCCCAAACGAATAGAAGGCCATGGGCACGGGAATGGGAACGTTGACGCCGAGCATGCCGACTTCGGCGTCCTGCTGAAAGCGGCGCGCCGCGTAACCGGAGCGCGTGAACAGCGCCGCGCCATTGGCATACGGGTTCGCGTTGATCAGCGCAATCGCCGCTTCGAGCGAGTCGACGCGCACGATGATCAGCACGGGTCCGAAAATTTCTTCCCGGTAGATCGTCATGTCCGGACGCGCGTTGTCGAACAGCGTCGGGCCGACGAAAAATCCTGCCTCATGCCCCACGACGCCCGGCTTCCTGCCATCGACGACCAACGTCGCGCCTTCGGCAACACCGCGATCGATGAGTCCGACGATGCGATCGCGCGCAGCACACGTGATGACCGGCCCCATGTCGGATTCCGGACGGTCGCCGGGTCCAACCTTGACGCTACGCGCGCGTTGCGCGAGTTGTGCACACAGCGGGTCCCCGGCATCCCCGACCGCGACCGCGACCGACACGGCCATGCAGCGTTCTCCCGCGGAGCCATACGCCGCGCCAATCAACGCTTCGGCAGTAAACGCAAGATCGGCATCGGGCATGACGATCGCGTGATTCTTGGCGCCGCCCAGAGCCTGCACCCGCTTTCCGTGACGGGTGCCCGTCTCGTAAATGTAGCGTGCGATCGGCGTCGACCCGACAAATGAAATGGCCTTGATGTCCGGATGCGCGAGGATTGCATCCACGGACTCCTTGTCGCCGTGCACGACATTGAACACGCCATCCGGAAGCCCGGCTTCGTGCAGCAGTTCCGCCATGCGCAGACTCATCGTCGGATCTCGTTCGGACGGCTTGAGGATGAACGTATTGCCGCACGCAATCGCGACGGGAAACATCCACATCGGCACCATGGCCGGAAAGTTGAACGGCGTGATGCCTGCGCAGACGCCGACCGGCTGCCGCAGCGAGAAGCTATCGACTCCCGTCCCGGCGTTGTCGCTGAATTCACCTTTGAGCAAATGCGGAATCCCGGTGGCGAACTCGACGACTTCGATCCCGCGGGTGATCGAGCCTTCCGCATCGATCACGGTCTTGCCGTGTTCCTGCGAAACGAGACGCGCGAGATCCTTCTTGTGCGTTTCCATCAGGTCGCGGAAACGCATGAGGATGCGCGCGCGCCGTAGTGCGGGCGCACTGCGCCATCCGGCCAGCGCGGCAGTCGCGGCTGCGGCGGCTGCGGCGACGTCGTCGGCGTCGCCGAGCGGAACATGGCGAAGCACTTCACCGGTCGCCGGGTTGGTGACTTCAGCGTATCGGGTCGTGTGTGCCGGCACCGCGCGGCCACCAATCCAGAGTGGCAGGCGTTCTAGCGTCGTCAGGTCCATGGCTTACCTTCCTGTGTTTGGGATTCAAGCAATCGCGCGACGTGGCGTGCGAGCATGTCAACTTCGAGATTGGTTTGCATCCCGACCGCGAGATGCTTGAGCGTCGTCACTGCAAGTGTATGTGGAATGAGGTTTACGCAAAAGTGTCTGCCAACAACGGCATTCAGCGTCAGGCTCACCCCGTTCACCGCGATGGAGCCTTTGGGTGCAACGAATCGCGCAAGCTCGGCCGGTACCTCGATTTCGAGCAATGTACTTTCGGCGTCGTTCGGCGCGGGCTCGAATCGGGTCACGATGCCGATGCCGTCGACATGGCCTGCCATCATATGCCCGCCGAGCCGATCGCCGACGCGCAGGGCCATTTCAAGATTGACATCACCGACGCGATCGAGACCCACCGTACAGGCCAGCGTTTCGGCGGAAACGTCGAACCCAAGCGTCGCGCCGTCCATCTCCACCACGGTGAGGCAGCACCCATTGAGGGCGATGCTGTCGCCCACGGCAATGTCGCTCACATTCAATCCGCGAGTCTCGACCGACAACCGCCGCCCGCCCGACCGAGCGCGCGCTTCGGTGATGTGTCCTACCGCCTCGACGACACCGGTGAACATCACGCGTGTCCGGGAGATATCCTGGCAATGACGCGCCAGTCTTCGCCGATGGGCACGACGCTATGCACCCGCAGCCGTACCCGGTCGGCAAGGGCGGCAATTGGGACGGGCAGGTCGAGCATGCCGCGGGCAGGATCACCCAGCAGGCACGGCGCGAGGTAGAGCAGCAGTTCGTCAACCAGGCCTGCCGCCAGCAAAGCGCCGTTTAGTTTGGCCCCCGCCTCCACATGCACCTCGTTCATGTCACGGGCGCCGAGTGCGTCGAGCATCGCAGCCAAATCGATCCGCCCGTCGCGGTCCGGCAACATCTGCGATTGTACGTGTGGCGGCCATGGTGCCTCGGGCTCAACCGCACTGAAGATCAAGGTCTCGCCTTCGGCCAGCAGCCGCGCGGTGGGCGCCAGTTCCGCATGGCGGTCCACGATCACTTTGAGCGGTTGGCGCGACGTTGCCACATCGCGCACCGTCAGGCGCGGATCGTCCTGGCGCACCGTGCCGATTCCCGTGAGGATCGCGCAGGCGCGCGCGCGCCAAAGGTGGCCATCCGCACGCGCCGCTGCACCGGTGATCCACTGACTTGTACCATTCTGCAACGCGGTGCGTCCATCGAGGCTCGCCGCAACCTTCAACCGCAGCCACGGCCGGCCCGTTTGCATGCGCTTGATCCAGCCCCGGTTGAGTTCGCGCGCCTCGTCCTCGCACAGTCCGATATCGACGGCTACGCCCGCGGCGCGCAATCGGTCGGCCCCGCGCGCCGCTTGTGGATTGGGGTCGCGCATCGCAGCGACCACACGACCGATACCCGCCGCGAGCAATGCGTCCGTGCAAGGAGGCGTACGGCCGTGATGATTGCAGGGTTCGAGCGTGACGTATGCGGTCGCACCGCGCGGATCGTTGCCTCGAGCGTGCACATCGGCCACGGCACGCGTCTCCGCGTGGGCTTCGCCGCTGCGCTCGTGCCACCCCTCCCCCAACACCTGAGAACCACGCGCGATAACGCAACCTACGCGCGGGTTCGGCATCGTCGTAAACATGCCGCGCTCGGCAAGATGCAGTGCGCGCACCATCAATTCACCATCGATGCTCCCGACCTGCGTCATACAGAAGTCCGATACGACTCGAGGTCAGTCAACGCGGCTTGCGGCGCGCCGGCGCCGGCTCGACTTCCTGCAGTGCGTCGCGAAAATCGGCAACATCCTGAAAGCTGCGGTACACAGATGCAAACCGGATATACGCAACCTTGTCGAGCTTGTAGAGCTCCTGCATCACCATTTCACCGATTTGCCGTGACGGGATCTCACGCTCACCGAGGCCGAGCACAGTCTGCACGATGCGTTCGACGGCCTGGTCGACATACTCGGTGGGCACCGGTCGCTTGTGCAACGCGCGCTGGAAACCGTTGCGGATCCGGGCGACGTCGAAGTCCGATCGCGTGCCGTTCTGCTTGACGATCTGCGGCAGGCGCAGCTCGGCGGTTTCATACGTTGTAAAGCGCTTCTGGCATGGGATGCAACGCCGCCGGCGGCGAATCGAGTCACCCGCTTCGGACACTCTCGAGTCGACGACTTGCGTGTCGGGACTGCCGCAGAAGGGGCACTTCATTTGCCGGTATCAGAGTTCAGGAATCGGTACGCTTTGGCCGCGGCCAACGTTGTTCGGCTGTCTGATAGCCGATCACCGATATACCGGAAATCTCGTGGTCAGTGCCTTGACGCCCCCCGCAACGCGGCCGATCGTCGCGGCGTCGTGCGGCGCCTCCAGCAAATCGGCGATCAGGTGGGCAAGCTCTTCGCATTCGATCTCGGTGAAGCCGCGCGTTGTCACTGCCGGGCTGCCGACGCGGATGCCGCTGGTGACAAATGGCTTCTCGGGATCGTTCGGTATCGCGTTCTTGTTGACGGTGATGTGCGCGCGGCCAAGTGCTGCCTCGGCGTCCTTGCCAGTGATCTTCTTGGCGCGCAGATCGACGAGGAACATGTGGGAATCGGTGCCACCGGACACGATGCGCAGGCCACGGTCCTGCAGTACGACCGCCAATACGCGTGCGTTTTCCAGCACCCGCTCCTGATAGACCTTGAATTCGTGCGATTGTGCCTCCTTGAAGGCAACGGCCTTGGCGGCGATGACATGCATCAGCGGCCCGCCCTGCAGGCCGGGAAAGACCGCCGAGTTGATCAGCTTCTCGTGCTCCGCATCCGCGAGAATGAAGCCGCCACGTGGTCCCCGCAGCGTCTTGTGGGTGGTGCTGGTCACGAAGTGCGCGACGCCGACCGGACTCGGATACAGCCCGGCGGCGACGAGCCCTGCATAGTGCGCCATGTCCGCCATCAGAAAAGCGCCGACGCTATCGGCGATCGCGCGAAAACGCGCCCAGTCGATGACGCGCGAGTACGCAGACGCTCCCGTCACAATCAGTTTCGGCTTGTGTTCGCGCGCCAGGCGTTCGGCGGCATCGTAATCGATCAGTTCGGTCGCAGCGTTCAGCCCATAGGACACGACATTGAACCATTTGCCGGACTGATTGACGGGCGACCCGTGCGTCAGGTGACCACCGTGTGGAAGTGACATGCCAAGCACCGTGTCGCCAGGCTTCAGTGTGGCGAAAAACACGGCCTGGTTGGCCTGCGCGCCGGAATGGGGCTGGACGTTGGCGAATCCCGCGCCAAACAGCTTCTTGGCCCGATCGATCGCCAGCTGTTCGGCCACGTCGACATGCTCACAACCGCCGTAGTAGCGTTTTCCCGGATAACCTTCGGCGTACTTGTTGGTCAACTGCGAGCCTTGTGCCGCCATGACGGCGGGGCTCGCGTAATTCTCCGAGGCGATCAGCTCGATATGCGCCTCCTGGCGCGCATTTTCACTGCTGATGGCGCGCCAGAGTTCCGGGTCTGCGTGCGCGAGTGTCTGCGAGCGGCTGAACATGGGAGCGTGCGTCAAGGGCAAACAATGATTTTACCACTGACGAGGACGACGCCGCGCACCATTCCGGTGAGCGGCTTTCCAATTGCCAATGCCTGCGTCGCAGGTTAATCTTCCCCGCGGGCGGCCAGTCGCCAACCACACCCTCCAGGAGCGAGTCGTGGACGCGGGTGCCTGCTCCCAGCGGGCACAAGGGTCAGATTCGAGGAGGATTCCAACGTGACATCCCTGCTCACACTGTCGCGGCTGATCGATCGTCTCAGCGAGCGCATCGGACGCACCCTCTACTGGCTGGTGTTGGCCGCCGTGCTTATCTGCGCTGCCAATGCCGTCGTGCGCAAGATCTTCAACGTCAGTTCCAATTCCTTTCTCGAAGTCCAGTGGTATTTGTTCTCGGCCGTGTTTCTCGGTTGTGCGGGCTATACGCTACTGCGCAATGAGCACGTCCGCATCGACGTCATCGCCGGAAGGCTGTCGAAGCGTGCGCAAACGTGGATCGAGATATTCGGCACGGTCTTTTTCCTGCTGCCAATGACGATTCTCATCATGTGGCTCTCGTGGCCGGTATTCGTCGAAGCCTATGTACGGCACGAGGTCTCGAGCAATACCGGCGGACTCATCCTCTGGCCGGCTCGCCTGCTGATGCCGGTCGGGTTCTTTCTTCTGGCGCTGCAAGGGATTTCGGAGCTGATCAAGCGGATTGCCTTTCTGATGGGCATGATTCCCGACCCTTCGGACAAGCATGTGGAAAAGACCGCAGAGGAACAGCTCGCGGAAGAGATCCTGAAGGCGCGAGGAGAGCAGGCGCTCGCGGCGGAATCCGTAACAATCGCCCAGGCGAACAAGCCATGACGGCCTTCCTGATCGAGAACATCGCCCCGCTGATGTTCGTTACGCTGGTCGTGGTGCTTTTGCTCGGCTATCCGGTTGCCTTCTCGCTGGCCGCAGTCGGCATTGGCTATGCGGTGGTGGGCATCGAACTCGGACTGCTGCAGCCTACTCTGCTGCAGGCATTGCCTGAGCGCATCTGGGGCGTAATGTCGAACGACACGCTGCTGGCCGTGCCGTTTTTTACGCTCATGGGGCTCATCCTCGAGCGCAGCGGCATGGCGGAGGACCTGCTCGACACCATCGGGCAAGTCTTCGGCCCGGTGCGCGGCGGCATTGCCTATGCGGTGATTTTCGTCGGCGCGCTGCTGGCGGCGACCACCGGAGTCGTTGCCGCGTCGGTGATTTCGATGGGTCTGATTTCGTTGCCGATCATGCTGCGCTATGGCTACGACCGGCGTTTCGCGTCCGGCGTGATCGCGGCGTCCGGGACGCTGGCGCAGATCATCCCGCCGTCGCTGGTGCTCATCATCATGGCCGACCAACTCGGCAAGTCCGTCGGCGACATGTATGCGGGCGCGTTCATTCCCGGCATTACGCTGGCATGCCTCTATGCGGCCTACACGATGGGTGTATGCGCCGTAAAGCCCAAGTGGGCACCGGCATTGCCGCTGGAGGCGCGAACGCTGCGCGAGCCCGACGGCTCCGGGGGAACACGCTCGTTGCTGGTACTGACGATCATTGCCGCGGCGTCGGCGGTCGCCTTCGCCCACTGGAAGTACGGCCCCGATGACCCCACGGATGAAATGCTCGTGATCGCGACCAGCGTCGGCACGGGCGTCGCATTCTTCGCCGCAGTCATCAACCGTGTGCTCAAGCTGGGACTGCTATCGCGGCTCGCAGAGCGGGTCGTGTTCGTGCTCATTCCCCCGCTGGCGCTGATCTTTCTCGTGCTGGGCACGATCTTCCTGGGTGTGGCGACCCCAACGGAGGGGGGCGCCATGGGCGCCACCGGAGCACTGATCATGGCGATCGCGCGAAAGCGACTGTCGTGGAAACTGCTCAGGCAGGCGTTGGACACCACGGCGAAGCTCTCGACATTCGTGCTCTTCATCCTTGTCGGCGCGCGCGTGTTCAGCCTGACTTTCTACGGTGTCAACGGTCACATCTGGGTCGAGCACCTGCTTAGCGCCCTGCCCGGAGGCCAGCTCGGGTTTCTGATTGTCGTCAACATCCTGATCTTCGTGCTGGCCTTCTTCCTCGATTACTTCGAGCTGGCATTCATCATCATTCCTCTGGTCGGCCCGGTTGCCGACAAGCTTGGCATCGACCTGATCTGGTTCGGGGTACTCATCGCCGTAAACATGCAGACCTCGTTCATGCATCCACCGTTCGGCTTTGCGCTGTTTTACCTGCGCAGCGTCGCCCCGGCCAAGGATTATCTGGACAGGCTGACCGGCAAGTTGACGCCACGGGTGACGACCGGCCAGATCTACTGGGGAGCGATGCCTTTCGTCGTGATCCAGGTCGTGATGATTGGCTTGGTCATCGCCTTTCCACAGATGGTGATGGTCTACAAGGCCAAGGAGAGCACGGTCGATCCAACCAAGGTCCAGATTCAGGTGCAGCCGTTCGATACAGGATCCGGCACCGATACCCAACCTGGCGCGACGACGCCGGAGGCCGCCGGTGCACAGGAACAAAAAAAGGAAGACGATGCCGCGCAGTCGCTCGAGGACGCGTTCAAGGCGCCAGGTGGCGAGGCGCCGGCGAAGAAGTAGGCGGTGCGCGCCTCTATCTCTAGTCAAGAAAAAGGCCCCGCAAATGCGGGGCCTTTTTCGTCAGCCGCTGCGCCGGTATCCGTGCCGTGCGCACGTGACGTCAAGTAACAGCCATTACTTCTTGGCGCTCGCTGCCTGCTGGCTCGCGAAGGCCATGAAGCTGTCGAAGTTCTGCTCGGCGACGCGAAACCAGAGTATTTCTTCGTCGCGGAATTTCTTCCAGCTCTCGTAGATCTTCGCGAACTTCGGGTTTTTGGCCGCAGTCTCGTCGTTCACCTCAATGGTCGCCTTGTAGCAGGCCTGCATCACCTCGCGCGAAAATGCGCGCAATTGCACGCCGTTCGCAACCAGGCGCCGCAGTGCCGGCGGGTTGACGGCGTCGTACTTCGCGAGCATGTCGACGTTGGCCTCGTGGCACGCCGCTTCGAGGATCGCCTGATAATCCTTCGGCAGATCGGCCCAGGCCTTGGTGTTGACGAACAGGTCCAGTTCGGGCCCGCCTTCCCACCAGCCGGGATAGTAGTAATTCTTGGCGACCTTGTAGAAACCGAGCTTCTCGTCGTCGTAGGGCCCGACCCATTCCGCGGCATCGATCGTGCCTTTTTCCAGTGCAGGATAGATGTCCCCAGCCGCGATTTGCTGCGGCACGGCGCCCAGCTTCGCGAGCACTGCCCCGCCGTAGCCACCAATCCGAAATTTCAAACCCTTGAGGTCCGCAACGGTCTTGATCTCCTTGCGGAACCATCCGCCCATCTGCGCCCCGGTGTTACCAGCGGGAAAGTTGATGATGTTGTAGTCCTTGAAGAACTCGCGCATCAATGCAAGACCGCCGCCGTGGTATATCCACGCATTCTGCATGCGCGCATTCATGCCGAACGGAATGGCGCAGGCAAAGGCGAACGTGGGATCCTTGCCGAAGAAATAGTACGGCGCTGTGTGCGCGCATTGCACGGTCGCATTTTGCACCGCGTCGACGACGCCGAAGGCCGGCACGATTTCACCGGCGGCAAAGACCTGGATCTGGAATCTACCGTTGGTCGCCGCGGCGACGCGCTCGGAGATGGTCACGGCACCGCCGTAGATGGTGTCCAGGCTCTTTGCAAAGCTCGACGCCAGGCGCCATTTGACTTCGGGCTGCCCCGCACCCTGCGCGATCGCGGGTGCCGCCACAGCGCCGGCGGCAATGCCCACGCCGGTTTTCTTAAGGAACGAACGACGCTTCATTGCAAATCCTCCAAATGGTATTTGACCGAGTGTTGAGCCTGCCCTGTCGGCGGCACAATCGCGTCTGACGCGCTCCGCGGCCAAAGGTTCATTGCATATCGCGCCACCCCGGGCCGGAGTCTGGCGCGATTCTAACCCATTTCGGCTCGGCGGCATCCCGCACCGCCCGGGCGGCTTCCGGGCAGTTACGCAGTGAGCTTGCGCACCGCGGTAAACAGCGACCACGCCCACCCGGCCTGCCGTTCAAGCGTCTGCGTGAAGCGGATGAGGTACCGCGCGTTTCCGGTGTCGAGCTCGACCATTCCGCCGGGCAGGAAGCGCGCGTCGGGGCCGATGAGACTGCGTTGCGAGGACTGGCGATTGTCGGCGTGCGCCGGCAGATAGAGACCGAAGAACGGTCGATCCACGGCGGCACGACCCGATTCCATCGGCGCTATCCAGCTGCGCAGCAGCACCCGCACCATTCTCCGCGCGACGACTTCAACGCCGCATATGACTTCGTCGACTTGCTGGCGCTGCATGCGGCGGACCACCGCCAGCGACCAGCCTTCCTCATCGCGGAAGGCGATCATCTCACCCAGCATGGTCGGTGCATCGCCGGACGGCGCGATCAACCTGCAGCCACTCTCGCTCAGGTCGACGATCTTCCACTGCGAGCCACGCACGCGGCGGGCAATGGAGTCCGGATTCGCCGCCGGATTCACCATCTGCGTGACTTCGTCAAAGCTATGACGGGCGCCGGTGGTCAATGCCTCTGGCGCCACGCGACCGACCTCGGCCACTGCGCGTGTCAACGCCTGCAATCCAACGACAACGCGCACTTCTGCGTCGGCGACCTTGCGCGGTGCCCGCGGTGAGAATGCGAGTGCGTCCGGGCCAAGCAGCGCGGCCAGGCGCATCAGCAAGAGCTTTTGCTCGCGCGCCGGCAGTTCCCCTGGAGCGAGCGCCTCTTCCTGCTGTTCTGGCAGCAGGCGCATCCGCTCGACGATGCGTTCGTACACCGCACTCGTATCCAGGTACAGAAGGCGCCCGCCGGCGCGGGGCTTGTCCGTGCGCTTGAGCCCCTGTGAACCCGACAGGTCGATGTAGAAATTCGCGCCGGTGCCAGGCGGTGGTACAAGCGTCAGAGGCGCAACCCAGTCTTCCAGGATGCCTGACACCCATTGCACCTGATCGGGAGTGAAGCTGCCACTGTCGAGCCGCATCAGCAGCAACGACTTGACGTACTCATGTTCCAGCGACATGGCGGGACGTTCGAACTCGTCAACTGCCGCCAGGGGCTCGCGCTGCCAGCCGCGCATCCGCGCGGCTTCGTAGAGTTCGTGCAAATCGCGCCATTGCGCGGGGATCCATTGTCCGTAGCGAAACAACCGAAATTTGCCGTCGAGTCCCCGGTAGTGCGCAAGTCTGACGAGCACCTTCGGCAAGACCGCTTTCCAGCGTCGTTGCTCGCCGAGATGACCGGCCTTGAGCGTCGCCTGGTACGCAGCGATGAAGGCCTTCACCAGATCGAACACACTGTGCCAGAGCCGCGTCTCGACGCTGGTGGAACGCTGATAGTTGTTCGCGTACTGCACCGTAAGCTGGGCGATGAGCGCTTCGATCCGCGCGTCGATGCGCAGGAGTGCCTCAGCCTGGCTTGGACCGATGGACCGCCGCACACCCGGAAATGACGACACGAGATCGAGCGCTTCGCGCTGCAGGTGCAGGGCATCGCCTGCCGGCAATGCCGCCATCCAGCGCGACGCGGCCGGCACGTTGCGCAGCGGATCCGACAACGAGCGCCGCCAGGCCATCAACCGGTCGCGAATTCCTCGCTTGGCCATGAGTGCGCTTCGCGCAGCGGCTAGTTGCCGGCGATTGTCATCGCGCCGATCAGCATCGACCCGCATTGTCGTGACCCCCGTCTATCGACGTCCTTGCCGATGGCAACGATATCGCGGTACATCTGCGCCAGATTGCCCGCGATGGTGATTTCCTCCACCGGGTATGCCACATGGCCGTCTTCCACCCAATATCCTGCCGCCCCGCGCGAATAGTCGCCGGTGACCGGATTGACGCCCTGGCCCAGCAGTTCGGTGACCAGCAACCCGCGGCCCATTTTCACGAGCAAAGCATCCAGGTCGTCGTCGCCGTGGCTGACCAGGAGGTTGTGATTGCCGCCCGCGTTCGCCGTCGACTTGAGCCCCAACTTGCGCGCCGAATAGCTGCCCAGAAAGTACCCTTGAACAACACCATCCAGAACGACATCGCGCGGCTGCGTCGCAACGCCCTCGTCGTCGAACGGCGCCGATGCCTGTCCTCGCGGCACGTGGGGTTCCTCACGTATCGTGATCCCAGGCTTGAACACCTGGGCGCCAAGACTGTCGAGAAGAAACGATGACTTGCGGTAGAGGCTGCCGCCGCTGACCGCATTGACGAAGTGTCCGACCAGGCCTGTTGCAACTGGCGCCTCATACAACACCGGACATTCTATCGTCGAGACCTTCCGGGCGCCCAGCCGGCGCACCGTGCGCAGACCCGCCTTGCGGCCGACGTCCCGTGCCGGCTCGAGATCCGCTGGCGAGCGCGCAGACGTATACCAATCCTCGCGCTGCATCGCGCCGTCTTCCTCGCCGATGACCGAGCAGTAAATTGCGTGACGCGAACTCGAATAGCCGCCCGAGAATCCGTTGCTGTTCGAGTACACGAATTGCGCCTCGTGCAGCGACACCGTCGCGCCGTCGGAATTGGTCAGCCGCTTGTCCACTGCAAGTGCCGAGGCCTCGCATTCGCGTCCGAGTTCGATCGCCTGCTCGACCGACAACTCCCACGGATGATAGAGCTCGAGGTCGCCCCACGCACGGGCCAGCAGCGCGGGGTCGGCGAGCCCGGAACACGCGTCGTCTGCGGTGTAACGCGCAATGGTCAGCGCCTTGGCGACAGCGTCCTTGATCGCGGCCACCGCGAAGTCTGCCGTACTGGCGTGCCCACGTCGTGCGCCGACGTACACGGTGACACCGATGCCCTTGTCGCGGTTATACGCAATTGTCTCGACGTCGTCCTTGCGTACCGTGACGCTCTGGCCAAAAGCCTGCGACACCTCGCTTTCGGCCGCCGTAGCGCCGCCGGATTTCGCTTCGCGCAGCACCTGGTCAGCCACGTCCGCCAGCATTGCCGCGGAGAGCGGAAACCGGCTCGGGGAAGTCGTCATGACGGGGTTTGGCATGGGTCGGCGCAGGGGATCGGTTATGATAACAAACCCTCTGCGTGCAATACCGCCCGATGCATCGATCCGACGAAACATCCCGCCCACCCGGACCGGAGGCGACTCGGCGTACCAAGCCGTCCGCCACAGCCGGCCACGAGGTGGATGCTCCGGTTTCCAAGACGCGGCGCAAGCACGCCATGCTCGCGCTGCAGGACCTCGGCGAGGTACTGACCGAACTGAACCCCGCCCGGCTGGCGGCGCTCGAATTGCCCGAGCGGTTGGCCGAGGCGATCGCGACCGCCCGCAAGCTTACACGCCACGAGGCGCGACGCCGGCAGATGCAGTTCGTCGGGCGCCTGATGCGCGATATCGACCCTGTAGCGATCGAAGCACAGCTGGCGAATTGGGCCGTTGCACCCAACGCCGAAAAGGCGCGTATCGCATCGGTCGAGCAGTGGCGCGCGCGACTAATCGCGGAACCCGATGCACTCGATCAGCTGTGCGCGCAGGCGCGCAACACCGACAGACCCAGGCTGGCCGCGCTGATCGCGCGTGCCGGCACTGAGCGCAGCCGCGGTTCGCCTCCTCACGCCTTTCGCGAACTCTTCCGCGAACTCAACGCGCTGTTGAGTACAGGCGAATGAGCGACGCGGGCAAAGCCGAGACCCGAAGGGCCGACGCGGCGCGATTGAGCGCGGCCGACGCGCAACTCGTTGTCCTGCGAGGCGGGCACAAGGAGGCCGAGGAATGAGCGACGCGGGCAAAGCCGAGACCCGTGGACGCTCGTACGAGCGGCGGCGAAGCCGAGGCCCGAAGGGCGCGTCCGCGAGTAAGAGCGGTGGCCGACACACCGACGTTGCACAATGCGCTGGCAGTGCAAGAGGTCACGACGCGGCGCGATTGAGCGCGGCCGACACGCGGTCGTTGGTCAAGCGCTGCAGGTACAAGGAGGCCGAGGAATGAGCGAGGACGACTCGCTGCTGATCGGCCTGGTCTCGATCAGCGACCGTGCGTCTGCCGGAACGTACGAAGACAAGGGCATCCCGGGTCTCGAGCAATGGTTCAGCGCCGCACTGAAGTCGCCGTGGCGCATGGAGAAGCGATTGATTCCGGACGAGCAGCCGGTGATCGAGCGGACGCTGATCGAACTCGTCGATGCCGTCGGCTGTGACCTGGTGCTGACCACGGGCGGTACCGGCCCCGCCCCACGCGACGTCACCCCCGAGGCAACGCTTGCCGTCGCGCACAAGGTCTTGCCCGGCTTCGGCGAACAGATGCGTCAGGTCAGCCTCAAATACGTACCGACGGCGATACTGTCGCGTCAAGTCGGCGTGATCCGTGGCAACGCGCTCATCCTGAACCTTCCTGGCCAACCCAAGGCGATCAAGGAAACGCTCGACGGTGTATTCCCGGCGGTTCCCTATTGCATCGATTTGATCGGCGGGCCCTACGTCGAAACGCACGAGGCGATCTGCGTTGCGTTCCGGCCCAAGAGCGCAGTGCGTGCGCGTCCTGCGTGACGCTGTCTGCCGTGCAAATCCAGGATACCAATCAGCCGCCTCCGTTCGAGGGTCGCAATCTCTACCTGACACATCGCGCGCTGCAGGAAGCGGTCGCGCGCGAGGGCGCCGCATGGGCGCAGGATCGCCTGATTGCGTGGGGCGCCGTGCTCGGTCGCACCGAGACGTACGCGCATGCAGCGCGCGCCAACCGCTACGGGCCCGAACTGAAAACGCACGATCGCTTCGGCGACCGCATCGACGACATCGCCTTCGATCCATCATGGCACGCGTTGATGGCGCTGGCGATGAGCGAAGGCGAGCACGCTTCACCATGGTCGGAGCCGCGCCCCGGCGCGCACGTCGCCCGTGCGGCCGCATATCTCATGCACGCCGAGGTGGAAAACGGCACGCAATGCCCGCTGACGATGACCTTTGCGGGTATCCCGGTGTTGCGCCATCATGCCGATGCGCTTCCGGCGCTCGCAACAACCTGGTTGCCCCGTCTGCTTGGGCGGCAATACGATCCGCGGTCGGCTCCGGTGACCGACAAGACTTCGGCCATGCTCGGCATGGGCATGACCGAGCGACAAGGCGGGTCCGACGTGCGTGCGAACGTTACGCGTGCAGTGCGCGAGGCTGACGGCGCGTATCGGCTGACGGGACACAAATGGTTCTTCTCGGCGCCGATGTGCGATGCCCATCTCGTGCTGGCGCAGGCAGATCATGGCCTGTCATGTTTTTTTCTGCCGCGCTTCCTCGATGACGGCAACCGCAACGCGGTACGGATTCAACGTCTGAAGGACAAGCTCGGCAACCGTTCCAACGCGTCGAGCGAGGTCGAGTTCGACGGCGCGACGGCGTGGCTCCTGGGCGATGAAGGACGTGGCGTGGCGGTCATCATCGAAATGGTGCGCCACACGCGGCTCGATTGCGCGATCGGCAGCGCAGGACTGATCCGTGCGGCCGTCACGCAGGCGTTGCACCATGCGGCGCATCGGCGCGCGTTCGGCAAACGGCTCATCGAACAGCCACTGATGCAAAACGTACTGACCGACCTCGCGCTTGAAAGCGAAGCCGCAACGGCGCTCGCGTTACGCCTCGCGCGCGCATTCGACGCAGGAAACGACACCGCGGACGCGGCGCTCGCGCGCCTGGCCACGCCCGCGCTCAAATACTGGATCTGCAAGCGCGCCCCGACGATTGTCGCCGAGGCCATGGAAGTGCTCGGTGGCAATGGCTATGTCGAAGAAAGTGCACTCCCACGGCTCTATCGCGAAGCACCGCTGAATTCGATCTGGGAAGGTTCGGGCAACGTCATGTGTCTGGATGTGCAACGTGCTGCACAACGCGAACCGGCAGCCGTCGACGCATTGTTCTCGGAGCTTGCCGACGCCCGCGGCGGCAATGCGCACCTGGACCGCCATGTCGATGCGCTCAAATCCATGTTTGCGGGTGGATCGACTGAAGGAGACGCAAGGCGCCAGACCGGCAACATCGCGCTTGCGCTGGCAGGAGCACAGCTCGTGCGCCACGCACCCGCCGCGATTGCCGACGCGTATTGCGCTTCGCGCCTGGGCGCGCACTGCGCCGGAAGCCTGGGCACGCTGCCCGCGGGTGTCGACCAACGGGCAATCATCGCGCGGGCGTTGCCCAGTTAGCTGGTTACCAGGCAACGCCAATAAACAAAACGCCGAAGCGATCACCCGCCCCGGCGTCCAGCGGCATTGCGCCGCCCTGCGTTAGGAAATCTCAGTTCGTCGGAATGCCCAGGATCTTCTCGGCCTTGGCCAACGTGTCGATCGATTCCTGATGCTTGCCTGCCTTATGCAGCGCCTCGCCTTCGGCGCGGAACTTCTTTACATCTGCCATCTGCGCAGCGGTGATCTGCGGGTTCTTCGCCAGCGCGTCATCGATCTTCTTCATATCCATCGGGCAATGAAACGCAATTGCGCTGCCCGCGAAGAACAAGGCGGCGGTCAGCAATGCGATACGAGCCTTCATAGAATCTCCTTGCGGTGTCGAGACGTGCCGGTCATCGGAAACTGCAGGCGACCTGCGAGCCGGCTTGTGTAGCATAGCGCAGACTGCAGGTTTTGCAACCCCGAGAACCCGCAGAGGTCCCATAGCGCTATTCCTCCAGCAGCAACTCGGTGCGGCTTGCCGGATCCTGCTTGTAGAACCAGGAATACAACTCATAAATTTTCGGGTACTCGTGCAGCAGCAACGTCGGATCGACGAAGAACACCTCCGACAGCACCGCGAAGAATTCCGCCGGGTTTTCCGCGGCGTAGGGATCGATCGCCGTATCCTCGCCGCTCTCGATGCGCCCGCGGAAATGCTCGTACGCCGCATTCATAGCCTTTTCCCAGGAACGGGGCGGCATTTCAGGCGGGAGCGGCGGACAACCATTGGCCGCACCGCTTCTCATGTCGAGCTTGTGCGCGAATTCGTGGACAACCAGATTCATCCCCGCTGTCGACCAGTCCGCACTGGCTTCGACATCCTGCCAGGAAAGTACCACCGGCCCGCCCGGCATCGACTCACCTGCGAGCGGCTCATGGCGGCGATGGATGACGCCGACCTCGTCCTCGAATTCGAGTTCGGCAATGAATTCGTCCGGATAGACGATCACGTTCTCCCAGCCATCGTAGTAGCGCGGGTCCAGATTCAGGATCAGCACACACGCCTGGATCGCGATCACAACCCGCATGTGCGGCGTGACCTCGAATCCGCGCGCCGGGACCACACTCTTTTCCGACAGGAACAGGACGACCAAGTCGCGTAATCGCTCCAGCTCGGCCTCGGTGTAGATCGCCAGAAAAGGCAGCGATTCCAGCGCCTCGCGCCATTCGGCATCCGGTATCGCCGCTTGCGCGAGCACGCGTCGACGTTGCCATTTTCTTATGGTGTCCAGCATGAGATCAATTCATCGCCATGGAGTTGTCGCCTTGGTCAGCCGCCATCGCGCGACCGCGGCGGATCGACGTCGGCGTCTTCAGTCGGGGCATTGTCGGCATCCGCATCGTAGACGAGGCGTGGCTCGCTGGTCAGCAGCTTGTCTGCCTCCACCGCGGGAAGCGATTGCACATCGCGCAATTGCCGCTCGATTGCGCGCGTACGCACTTCAGCCTTGCCGAGGGAATTGCTGGCCTCGTCGAGCTTCTTCTTGGTCACGGCGAGCATTTCTCCAAACTTGGCGAACTCGGTCTTGACCATGCCGAGCCGCGTCCACACCTCGCTGGATCGCTGTTCGATCGCAAGCGTGCGGAAGCCCATTTGCAGACTGTTCAGCATCGCCGCCAGCGTCGTCGGCCCCGTGACGTTGACCCGGTAGTCGCGCTGGATCGAATCGGCCAGTCCAGGTCTGCGCAACACTTCGGCATAGAGGCCCTCGACCGGCAGGTAGAGGAGCGCGAAATCCGTGGTGTGCGGCGGCGAGACGTACTTGCCGTGAATGTCCGCAGCCTGGTCCTTGATCCTGCGCTCGAGCGCCTTGGCGTGCATCTCGACGGCAATCGGATCGCCACGCTCCTGTGCATCGACCAGCAGTTGATAGTCGGTCAGCGGAAACTTGGCATCGATCGGCAACAGACACGGTGCGCCGTCCGCGTCGCGCCCTGGGAGGCGAATCGCGAATTCGACGCGCTCGTTGCTGCCGGGGCGGGTGACGACGTTCTTGTCGTACTGCGACGGAATCAGGATCTGCTCGAGCAGATTCTCGAGCTGCACTTCGCCCCATGTGCCACGGGTTTTGACGTTGGTCAGGACCTTCTTCAGGTCGCCGACGCCGGCAGCCAGCGTCTGCATCTCGCCCAGGCCGCGATGCACCTGCTCGAGCCGGTCCGATACCAGCTTGAACGATTCGCCGAGACGCAGTTCAAGCGTCGCGTGCAATTTCTCGTCGACCGTGGCGCGCATCAGTTCCAGCTTCTGCGCGTTGTCGTTGCGCAGGAGCTCGAGCCGCTGCTCGAGTGTCGTCCGTACCGCTTCCAGTCGCTGCTCGTTGCTCTGCGTCAGCGTCGACAATCGTTCGTGCTGCACGTGCGCCATGTTGGCGAGCTGGTTCTGCAGCGTTTGCGAGAATTGCCCCAGCGACGCGCCCAACTCTCCACGTCCGGTCTTCGCGTTCGCGGTCGATTCGGTACGAGCCTGGATCAGCTCCGTGCGCAACTCGCGCTCGAGCCGCTCGTTTTGGTTGACCAGTGACTGCAACTGCGTCTTGAGCTCCGCGCCGTCGACCGCCAAGCGCGTCAAGCTTGCGATACGGAGCAGTACGATGACGAGAAGGAAAGCGACCAGGACGAACCCGATTGCCAGCGCACCGATCAGATAAGCCGCTTCCACGTCGCGAAGTTTACGTCGTCAGCGCGAGGACGGCAAAGTGCGCCGCGCGTACGCCTGTCTCAAATTCCCGGCGAGCGGCCGGAGAGCGCGAAGGCCCGCAGCGAGCCCCGAGATAGTACATTGACGTACGACGAGGGGCGAACGAGGACACGACAAAGCTATCGGGCCGCGCAGCCCAATTTGATCTACGCAGCTTCGCGGCTGGCTTTCTTGCGCTCGTGCTCGAGCAGGTGGCGCTTGCGGATCCGGATCGATTTCGGCGTGATTTCGACCAGCTCGTCATCAGCGATGAATTCGACCGCGTATTCGAGCGTGAGCTGGATCGGTGGCGTCAGCGCAATGGCGTCGTCCTTGCCGGACGACCGGACATTGGTCAGTTGCTTGCCCTTGATCGGATTGACGACCAGATCGTTGTCGCGGCTGTGAATGCCGATGACCATGCCTTCGTACAACTTGTCGCCGGGTGACACGAACATGCGACCGCGTTCCTGCAGTTTCCACAGTGCATAGGCGACGGCATCGCCGGCTTCGGCGGAAATGAGCACGCCGTTTCGCCGCTCGGGAATGTCGCCCTTGACGACTGCATAGCCGTCGAAGACGTGGCTCATCATTCCGGTGCCACGTGTCAGGTTCAGGAACTCGCCCTGAAAACCGATGAGGCCGCGCGCGGGGATACGGTAGTCGAGCCGCGTGCGGCCACGCGCGTCGGATTCCATGTGCACGAGTTCACCCCGCCGCGCGCCGAGCGCTTCCATGACAGCGCCCTGGTGCGCGTCCTCGACGTCGACGGAAAGCTGCTCGAACGGTTCGCGCTGCTCGCCGTCCACTTCGCGCAAGACGACGCGCGGGCGGGACACCGCCAGCTCATAGCCTTCGCGGCGCATGTTCTCGAGCAGGATCGTCAGATGCAGTTCTCCGCGGCCGAATACGGTGAACACGTCGGTATCGGTGGTGTCGTCGACGCGCAGCGCAACATTGGTGAGCAGCTCCCTGGACAGCCGTTCGCGCAGATTGCGGCTGGTGACGTATTTGCCTTCCTTGCCCGCCAGCGGCGACGTATTGACCTGGAACTGCATCGACAGTGTAGGCTCGTCCACCGAAATCATCGGCAGCGCCTCGGGGGTATCGACCGATGCAATGGTCGTCCCGATCGAAATGGCATCGATGCCGGTGACCAGGACAATATCACCCGCGGACGCCTCCTCGACCGGACGGCGCTCCAGTCCGGAAAATCCCAGCAATTGGCCGACCTTGGCGCGCGTACCCGGACTGTCACCGTTGAGGACCATGACCTCCTGCGCGGGCTTCAGGCGGCCACGGCGTATGCGTCCGATACCGATGCGGCCGAGATAGCTCGAATAGTCCAGCGCGCTGATCTGAAATTGCAATGGCGCATCCGGATCGCCAACCGGCGCTGGAACCTTGTCCAATATCGTCTCGAACAACGCGCGCATGTCGGTCCCCGGCGTCTTCGGGTCCAGCGACGCGTAACCGTGCAGCGCCGACGCATAGACCACCGGAAAATCGAGCTGTGCCTCGGTCGCACCCAGCTTGTCGAACAGTTCGAAGGTCTGATTGACGACCCACGCCGAGCGCGCACCGGGCCGATCGACCTTGTTGACCACCACGATCGGCTGCAGTCCAAGCGCGAGCGCCTTGCGCGTCACGAAGCGCGTCTGCGGCATCGGACCCTCGACGGCGTCGACGAGCAGCAGCACGCCGTCGACCATCGACAGCACGCGCTCGACCTCGCCGCCGAAGTCGGCATGACCCGGTGTGTCGACGATGTTGATGTGCGTATCGCCGTATTCGATCGCGCAGTTCTTGGCGACGATCGTGATCCCGCGCTCTCTTTCGAGATCGTTGCTGTCCATGACCCGTTCGGCGATGTGCTGATGGGCCGCGAAGGTGCCGGCCTGGACGAGCAATTTGTCGACCAGCGTCGTCTTGCCATGATCGACGTGGGCGATGATCGCGATGTTTCGGAGTTGGCGGGCAGCAGTCATGGTGCAATGCGGGATGAAAACCGCCCATTGTACCAAGGCAGTGGGAGAACCCGCAAAATTATTTGCAAAATCCGATATTTACGCGTATGATGCGCAGCACTCGGCGGACCTTCCGGTCACCGTCGATCCCCAGACGGGAACCCCACGGCGCAGCCGCGGGTCGATCCCGTTGCCGACAAAACGTTGCTTGCAACGTTTGAAATCGCAGCCTGGACCGGAACTCGCGCGAAGCGAGTGGGCGGCGCCAGGAGCCCCATCGAATGAGCAGTACCCCGAGCTTTACCGAGCTCGGCCTCAGCCCGGAGATTCTCCGCGCCGTTGCCGAAGCTGGCTACACGACACCAACGCCAATTCAAGCACAAGCCATCCCGACCATACTCGCCGGCAAAGATGTCATGGGCGGAGCCCAGACCGGCACCGGCAAGACGGCAGGGTTTACGCTGCCGATCCTGCAAAAACTGCTGCCGATGGCGAACACCAGTCCGTCGCCTGCCCGCCACCCTATTCGCGCCCTGATCCTGACGCCGACGCGCGAGCTCGCGATCCAGGTCGAGGAATCGGTCAAGACCTACGCCAAGTACACCGGACTGCGCTCGACAGTCGTCTTTGGTGGCGTCGACATCAAGCAGCAGCTGCCGATCGTGCGCGCCGGCATAGAAATCCTGGTGGCGACACCCGGGCGTTTGCTGGATCACATCGAGCAAAAGTCGTTGTACCTCGGCCAGGTCGAGATCTTCGTGCTCGATGAGGCCGACCGCATGCTGGACATGGGCTTCATCCCGGACATCAAGCGCATCATGGCGTTGCTGCCGGTGACCGCCAAACGCCAGAATCTGCTGTTCTCGGCGACGTTCTCGATGGACATCAAGAAACTTGCGGACCAGCTGCTCAATGCGCCGCAACTCATCGAGGTCGCCAAGCGCAACACCACCGCAGACACCGTGTCGCAAAGCGTCTACAAGGCGTCGACCGATCAGAAGCGCGCGCTGCTCGAACATATCGTCACGTCGCGCAACCTCTGGCAAGTGCTGTGTTTCGTGCGTACCAAGCACGGCGCTTCGCGCCTTGCGCGCCAGCTCGAAAAGGACGGCCTGAAAACGACCGCGATTCACGGCGACAAGAGCCAGGCAGCGCGGCTGGAAGCGCTGGATGACTTCAAGGCGGCGAAAGTGCAAGTCATGGTGGCGACCGACGTTGCGGCGCGCGGACTGGATATCGACGATCTGCCCCTGGTCGTCAATTACGAACTGCCCTACGTCCCCGAAGACTACATTCACCGCATCGGCCGCACCGGGCGCGCGGGTGCATCGGGCGAAGCCATTTCGTTTTGCGCGCCGGAGGAAGAAAAGCTGCTTGCCGAGATCGAGCGGCTGCTCAAGCGCTCGATCCCCGTCGTCGCTGCGGACATCGCACCTGCCAAATCCGAATCGCGGCCACGACGCGACACGCAGCCTGCGCGAGCGGTGAAACCCGGATCGCGTGGCGACGGTGATGCACCCCCGCCACGTCGGCAGCGCGACGACAGCGTGTTCGATCTCAATCCGGACCAACCGTTGATTCCACGTCAGCCTGATCGTGTCCAGGCCGGGGCACTGACGTCGAACAATCCCGCGCATCGCGATCCGTTGCGGCGCGCCCAGCCGATCGCCGCGTTGTTGATGAAGCGCTCCTCACCCGAGCCCGAAAAAGTCTGAGCACGAGCGGCGCGATCGCGCTGCTCATGTTGTCCAATGGCGTTGCCGCCACCCTGGCCCGCCGCATCTGCCGCAACTGCGCCGGCATCGACTGAATCGGACCCGTCGATGACTCACGCCGTCATCGCCCATTGCCGCGCGGGCTTCGAGGCCGAGTGCGCCGCGGATATCGAGCGCATAGCCGCGGCGGCCGACATTTCGCTTGTCATCGACGCGCCGCACGGCCGGGCCTTCGTGACCGCAATAGGTGAAATCGACGCGCACCGTTGGGACGCAGCGTTCGCCGCCACCGCGCCGATGTTTGCGCGCTCGATGTTCGTGGGGTCGGGTCCGCACGCGCTGTCGAATCGCGATCGCATCACGCCGATCGTCGCGCTTGTGGCCAGCCTTGGCCCGCCTTACCAATCCGTATGGCTCGAGACCCCCGATACCAATCAGGGGAAAATGCAGTCGGGCTTGTGCCGTCGCCTTGCGCCGCTGCTCGACAGTGCGTTGGAAAATGCCGGCATCCTTGCCCGCGGACATGCTCGCCGGCCACGACTGCACGTACTTTTCGACGGCGACCACACCGCGTGGGTGGGCGTCAGTCACGCTGCGACGGGGAGCGCGTGGCCCATGGGCATTCCCAGGCTGGCGATGCCACATGGTGCACCGTCGCGCTCGACACTGAAACTTGCCGAGGCACTCGTGACCTTTCTCGATGACGATGAGCGTCTGCGCTGGCTGCGTCCCGCCATGCGCGCGGTCGATCTGGGTGCTGCGCCCGGAGGCTGGACGTGGCAGCTGGCGCAACGTGGGCTGCGTGTCGTTGCGGTCGACAACGGGCCGCTCAAGGGTTCAGTGACAAGCGATCCGCTGGTCGAGCATGTGCGAGCCGACGGCATGACCTACCGTCCGCGGCGTGCCGTCGACTGGATGGTGTGCGACATGCTGCTGCAGCCGTCGCGCGTTGCGACGCTCGTCGCCGCATGGATTGGCGATGGCGCCTGCCGCAGAACCATCTTCAACCTCAAGTTGCCGATGAAAAAACGCGATGCCGAGGTCCAGCGATGCGCGGCGAACATACACGATGCGTTGCGACAGCGGCGTGTGAAGCATGTACTACGGTTTCGGCAGCTCTACCATGACCGCGAGGAGATCACCGGCTACTGCGCTCGCATCGACTAGCAAGTGACACGTAGGAGTCGGGTCGAGAGCGCGTCAGCGCCTGAGTCGGGCCAATTGATCCTTCAGCTTCACCAGCGTCGCGTCCAACGTGACAAGCCGCGCGCGCTCCTGCGCCACGACGTTCGCGGGCGCGCGGGACACGAACCCGTCGTTTGCGAGCTTCGCGCCCAGTTTTGCGAATTCAGGTGCCACGCGCTCGATCTCCTTCGATATACGCAGCTCCTCGGCTGCCGCATCGACCTCGATCTTCAACATCAACCGGAACTCGCCGACGATCTGCACGGGCGCGTCCGTTGACGGCAGCTCGGCAACAATTTGAACCTCGGATAGCCGCGCCAACGCTGCAACGTAAGGTGCAAATGCCGTCAATTGCGCCGCATTGCCCGTCGCGATAAGCGGGACTTTCTGTCCAGGCGACAGTTTCATCTCGCTGCGCAACGTGCGGCAGGCATTGATCACGTCCTTGAGCAGCGCCATGTCGGCGTTGGCGGTTTCATCGATGCGCTCGAAGTTCGCCTTCGGAAACGGCTGAACGGATATCGATTCGCCGGTCTTGCCCGCGAGGGGGGCAATCGATTGCCACAGCTCTTCGGTAATGAACGGGATGAACGGATGCGCGAGCCGCAGCAGCGCTTCGAGTTCGCGCACCAGCATGCGTCGTGTCGCACGCGCAGCGGCTGCATCGCCGGTCGCATCCGCGCGTTGCAACTGAACCTTGGCCAGCTCTACGTACCAATCGCAGAATTCATCCCACGCGAACTCGTAAAGCGCCTTCGCAGCGAGATCGAAACGATAGGCCGCAAGGTTGTCCGCGATATCCCGCTTGGCGATTTGCAACCTGCCCAGGAGCCACCGATCGACGAACGTGGTCGATATCGGCAACGATTCGTCGAGTCCCGTATCCTTGCCCTCGACGTTCATCAGCACGAAGCGTGTGGCGTTCCAAAGTTTGTTGCAGAAATTGCGATACCCCTCGCAGCGGCTGAGGTCGAAATTGAGCGTCCGGCCAAAAGTCGCGAGACTCGCGAACGTAAACCGCACCGCATCCGCGCCAAAGGACGGAATGCCGTCCGGGAATTGCTTGCGCGTGCGCTTCTCGATCGATTCGCGCTGTTTTTCGAGCACCAGCCCCGAGGTCAGCTTGCGCACCAGAGCTTCGAGATCCGTGCCGTCGATGAGATCGAGCGGATCGAGCACGTTGCCCTTCGACTTCGACATCTTCTGGCCATCTTCGTCGCGAACGATCGAGTTGATGTACACGTCGCGGAACGGGACCTTGCCAGTGAAGTAGGTCGTCGTCATGATCATGCGCACGACCCAGAAAAAAATGATGTCGAAGCCCGTGATCAACACCGAGCTCGGAAGGAAAGTTCTGAGTTCCGGCGTGTCTTCCGGCCAACCCAGCGTCGAATGGCACCACAGCTGGGATGAAAACCAGGTATCGAGCACGTCTTCGTCCTGGCGCAACGCAATTGCCGGCTTGCCCGCCTTGCGCGCCGCCTCGTCGGCATTGCGCGCCACGAATACATTGCCCGCATCGTCGTACCACGCGGGAATGCGATGTCCCCACCAGAGCTGACGCGAGATGCACCAGTCGTGCACGTTGTCGAGCCAGTGGTTGTACGTCGACGTCCAATGCTCGGGCACGAACTTGATGCTGGTCGGATCGCCGTTTGCGGGATCGGGAAGGCTGGCGTTGACTGCATCCAGGCAGATCGTCTTGAACGACTTGCCCGGAAAGTAGGCATGCGTTGCGGGCGCAGGTTTGGTCATCGCCACGAACCACTGATCCGTCAGCATCGGCTCGACCACTTCGCCCGTGCGTTCGCAGCGAGGCACCACCATCTTGTGCGGCTTTTCCGCCGCGACAAGACCCGCCGCGACGAGGTCCGCAAGCACCGCCTTGCGCGCGACATAGCGATCGAGGCCGCGGTATTTTTCCGGAGCGTTGTCGTTGATCGTTGCCTGGAGCGTGAAGATCGTCAGCGGTGTCAGTCCGTGGCGCTGGCCGACGTCCCAGTCGTTGAAATCGTGCGCGGGCGTGATCTTGACGCAACCGGTGCCGAAGTCCTTGTCCACGTGCGCATCCGCGATCACCGGGATGCGACGACCAGTCAGCGGCAGCTGGACTTCCTTGCCAACCAGCTGGGCATAGCGCTCGTCGTCGGGGTTGACGGCGACCGCAACGTCGCCGAGCATCGTTTCCGGACGTGTCGTCGCCACGGTGACATGACCCGAGCCATCGACGAGCGGATACCGGATTTCCCAGATCGTGCCGGTTTCCTCTTCGCTTTCGACTTCCAGGTCCGAAACCGCGGTGCCGAGCTTCGGGTCCCAGTTGACCAGCCGCTTGCCGCGATAGATGAGGCCGTCCTCGTACAGCCGCACGAAAGTTTCGACGACCGCACTCGACAGACCCGGGTCCATCGTAAATCGTTCGCGGGACCAGTCACAGGACGCTCCGAGACGCCGCATCTGATTGGTGATGGTCGATCCGGATTCGGCTTTCCACGCCCACACCCGTTCGACGAATCGTTCGCGGCCGAGATCGCGGCGCGAGGTCCCCTGTGCCTGCAATTGATTCTCGACCACGATCTGCGTTGCGATCCCGGCGTGATCGGTGCCGACTTGCCACAGCGTGTTGTCGCCACGCATGCGGTGATAGCGGATCAGCATGTCCATCAGCGTCTGCTGAAACGCGTGCCCCATATGCAGGGTGCCCGTCACGTTGGGCGGCGGCAGCTGAATGCAGAATGCGGGCGCTCCCGCCTTCATCGACGCCTTGAACAGGCCATTCGATTCCCAGTATGGGTACCACCGGGCCTCGATCGCGTGCGGTTCGAATGTCTTGGCGAGTTCCATCGTCGAATAATTCAGTCGCGAAAGGCGGCAATTATAAGGGACAAACCGCCGCATCAATGGCGGATGGCGACATCGGTCGCGCGTGGAATGCATCCGCGCCGACATCGTCATCGCTACAGGTCGCGCCCGATTGCGCGGGCGACGGCGCGGAGTTGGCCCATCAGCGTCGTGAATTCGGTGGGCGTGAGCGCCTGATCGGCGTCGCACCACGCGTCGCACGGATTCGGGTGGACCTCGATGAGCAAGCCGTCCGCACCGGCAGCGATCGCGGCGCACGACAGTGCCGGCACCATCCATGCCTTGCCGCCGGCATGCGAAGGATCGACGATCACGGGCAGGTGTGTTTCGCGTTTCAGCACCGGAATCGCAGTCACGTCCAGGACGTTGCGGTAGGCGGTTTCGAAGGTGCGAATGCCACGCTCGCAGAAGATGATGTTGTGATTGCCCCCCGCGGCGATGTACTCCGCGGCCATCAGCCATTCGCTGATCGTTGCCGACATGCCGCGCTTCAGGATCACCGGTTTGTTGACGCGACCGACCTCCTTCAGCAGGTCGAAGTTCTGCATGTTGCGCGTACCGATCTGAATGAGATCGACGTCATACTGCAAGAACGTTTCGAGCATGCGCACGTCCATCAGTTCGGTGACGATCGGCAGATGGTGCGCATCGGCTGCCGATCGCAGCAGTTCCAGGCCTTCGATGCCCTTGCCCTGGAACGTGTAAGGACTGGTCCGCGGCTTGAACGCGCCACCGCGCATCAACCGTGCACCCGCCGCCTTGACGGCCGCGGCGGAGGCGGCCATCTGGGGCGCGGTCTCGACCGAGCATGGCCCGCCAATCACCTGCACGGTATTGCCGCCGATAGCAATCCCTGACACATCGACCACGGTGTTCGCCTTGTGCCATTCGCGCGCGACGATCTTGTACTGCTTGACGATGTGCATCGACTTCTCGACACCCGGCATGGGGTCGAACATTTCCGGATCCAGCTTGCGCTCGTCGCCGACCGCGCCGATGAGCGTGCGCTCGGTCCCGCGCGAAACATGCACGTCGAGGCCATGTGCGCGGATCTTTGCCTCGACCGCGTCGATCTCGGCACGTCCTGCTTCGGGTTGCATCACGATGATCATGATTCCTCCTCCTGGATGTACAAAAAAAATCGGGCGGCCCCTGGGCCGCCCGATCGTTGGTAAATTCGCTATGGAACTTATCGGTGAGCGCGGCCCTCGGCAGTTGTTCCGAAATAAAAGAAGTACGCATAGACCGCGGCACGACCGCTGACAGTACGCGGTGGGTACGCGGGCAACGGGGACGAAGGGCAGGCGTTCATGCGCATGAGTCTAGCACAATTGCTTCTGCGGGCTGACAACATACCCGGATCGATCCGTCAGTGGTGGTCGCTGCGCCATTGCGCGATTTCGCGTTCGATCGCTTCCGCGACGTAGCTGCGCACCAGTTTGCCCACCTGGTCGTTGATTTCACCGACCAACTCGGCGCTCGCGCGGTCGACGATCGGCTGCAGGTGTAGCGCAAGCTGCTCCTTGAGGCCGGTATCGGTGAACAGGTCGATACGCTGCAGCACCTGCATGGAGATTTGCTCGCCGAGTACGCGCCAGCGTTCTTCCGACGCTGTCCTCGGATTGGAATCGACAACCTCAGCCACGATCGCCACCGACGGCACGGATTCTGCTGGCAGCGAGTATTCCGCAGCAGCCAGCACCAGATATTCGTCTTCGGCCGGCGGCGGTATGGGTTCTGCCGCGTTGGACCGCGCGGGCGGCGGCGTCGGCGCCGAGCCGGCAGCCTTGTGCGTTGCACGCGTCGGGATGTCGAGTTCGACCCGCGGCGGTTCCGGAGCCGGGTCCCGTACCTTCAGGGTCACTGGCGGCACGACCGCAAGCGTATCGGGCGCCTTGCCGGTAATGCTGTGTACCGCCGGATCGATGGTGTCCATGACCAACCAGTCGGACGGGTCACCCTCGAAGACAGACCCGGCCGTCACGCGGGGAGCGGGCAGCGGCGGGATTGTGGCAACCACGTCCTCGACGCGTTCAGTCAGCACCGGAAAGTCTACGGCCGCCACTCTCAACTGCGACGGCGTCCCGGTGATCACATCGGTCAGGAGCGGGATGTCGCTGTCGATGCGGCCGCGATTCTTGCGCATCAGCGCATCGGCCTGCTCCAGCAGTTCACGTGCGGACGGCACTATGCAGACTCTGCGAGGTTATGCGAGCGCAGTTCATAACCACGCTCGCGATAAAAGCGATAGCGGCTGCGTGCCGCCGACGCCTGCGCATCGTCATCGATGCCTACTATTTCCGCAAGCCGCTCGAACCGGGAGAAAAATGGTGGCGGCGACGCGTGAAGATTGATGAGCACAGCGGCCGGTCCCTGATGCTCGAGCACGTGGTCGACCCAGATCGGAGTCTCTGCCGCGAGGCGGTGGCCGGTGCGGCAATGCGGCAGAAAACCAATGGGAGGATGGAGCCATAGCAGCCGGTCCAGCGCATCGGTCGCGGCGGCATCGGGGGTCAGGACACGCACGCTGCCATGTTGCGCAAAGGCCTTGGCCACGAGCTTGCTCGCGACCTCCAGACGATCGTTTACGTGTGTGTAGAAATCGATCGCAGTCATGGCGCGGATCTATCGCCTTATGAAACTGCGCTCTCCTGCGCCAACAGCCATGTTGTCAACATCGCCACGGGCCGGCCGGTTGCGCCCTTCTCCTTGCCTTCCTTCCAAGCGACACCGGCGATATCCAGGTGCGCCCAGTCGTATTTTTTCGCGAATTTGGACAGGAAACACGCCGCCGTGATGCTGCCGCCGCTGCGTCCGCCGGAGACATTCGCGAAGTCCGCGAAGTTGCTGTTGAGCCCTTCGTGGTAATCGTCCCAAAGCGGCATCTGCCAGCCACGGTCGAATGATTCCTCGCCAGCGTTCAGCAGGGCTCGCGCCAGACCGTCACTATTGCTGAAAATACCGCAGGTGAACTGGCCGAGCGCGACAACGATCGCGCCGGTCAAGGTAGCGATGTCCACCACCGCGGCAGGCTCGTAGCGCTCAGCGTACGTTAGCGCATCGCAGAGGATCAGGCGGCCTTCGGCGTCCGTGTTGAGCACCTCGATCGTCTGACCCGACATGCTGGTGACGATATCGCCCGGCTTGGTCGCTCGACCGTTGGGCATGTTTTCGCAAGTCGGGATCAATCCAACGAGATTGATCTTGGCTTTGAGCTCGGCAATCGCGAGGAAAGCGCCAAAAACGCTCGCTGCGCCGCACATGTCGTACTTCATGTGATCCATGTCCGTCGCCGGCTTGAGCGAAATGCCTCCAGTGTCGAAGGTGATGCCCTTGCCGACGAGAACCACGGGCGGCTGCTTCTTGCCCGCGCCTTCGTATTCGAGGACGATGAACCGCGGCGGCTGGTCGCTGCCATTGGTGACCGACAGAAACGAGCCCATCTTCAGCTCTTCGATCCGGGCACGCTCCAGGACCTCGCATTTGAAGCCGAGTTCCTGCGCCAGGGCTTGCGCGCGCTCACCGAGATAGGACGGCGTGCAGACGTTGCCGGGAAGATTTCCCAAATCACGCGCCAGGTCCATGCCGTGGGCGATGGCAAGCCCGCGGGCAGCCGCGGCTTCGCCGGCAGCAAGATCGCTGCGTTGCGGCACCGATAACGTCAGCTTGCGCAGAGGTCGCCGCACCTCGGCTGGCTGGCTCTTCATCTGGTCGAAGCGATAAACGGCTTCCATCGCGACGACCACCGCATGTTCGACGCGCCACGCGACTTCGCGACGTTTGACCTTTTCCTCGGTCAGATAGACTACGGCCTCGTAGGACCCCGTTTCGTTCAGAAGCCGGACCGCGGCGCGCACGGCGCTGCGAAACTCGCGCTCACGGAAATCGCGCTCCTTGCCCAACCCGACGAGAAGCACCCGGTCGGCGAGCGTGCCTTTGACGTTGTGCAAAAGCAGTGTGCTGCCGAGTTTTCCCTCCATGTCGCCTCGGCGGATGATTTCGCTGATGTAGCCGCCGGACGCCCGATCGACCAAATCAGCCGACAGGCTGGGCTTGCGGTTGTCGAACACGCCGACGACCACGCAGGCGCTCCGCTGCTTCTCCGGGCTGCCACTTTTTATGGTAAATTCCATCGCCGTTCCCTCGAACCAAAAAATTGCCTTTAGGCGGTACGAGCAGCATTATCGGCAAATCACCCCGAAAAAGTCAAAATATTTCCGTCGTCATGGTGTTCAGGCGCAGCCTGGTAAGAGAACTGACGGCTACGGCCGTTGGGCTGTTTCTGGTTTTGCTCGGAATCCTGTTCACCAACCTGGTATTGCGACTCCTGGCGCGCGCTGCCGGAGGAACCGTCGCTCCCGAGGGCATTCTGGCCCTTTTGGGGTTCAACGCATTGTTTTATTTCAATATTCTACTGTCCGTCGCACTGTTTTTTACCGTGCTGCTGACCTTGTCCCGGTGGTATCGGGATAGTGAAATGATCGTGTGGTTCACTTCCGGACAGGGATTGACCGCGTGCCTCAAGCCAATCCTCTGGTTCGCGAGTCCGTTCTTGCTGGCGATCGTCGTATTGTCACTTTGGCTGTCGCCATGGGCGGAACAGCGCCGGCTGGAATATGAACGGCAGCTGGAGTCGCGCGAAGAGCTGACATTGCTCGCGCCAGGCCTATTCAAGGAATTCCGTCAGGCGCGCCTGGTCGTTTTCATAGAGAGCATCAACAGTTTCGATGGGACGATCCGCAACGTTTTCCTTCATTCCATCGAGGGCGACAAGGATGTGACGACTGTCGCGCGATCGGGCCGGCTCGACGAAGCCAAGAATGGCGACCGTTTCATCGTGTTGGAGGACGGTCGGCGCTATGAGGGACAGCCTGGCACTTCCGAGTTCCGGATCGCGGAGTTCGCGAAACTGGGCAAACGTATCGAGCCCGCCGAAGTTCGTGCGCTCCCCAACTCCGTCAAGGCGCTACCCCTTGCTGCGTTGGTTGCCGCGGATGGCGCCCCGCAGCGCGCCGAACTGTTCTGGCGAATCTCGGTGCCCGTCAGCGCATTTCTGCTCGTATTTCTTGCCGTGCCGCTGTCTTACGTGAATACGCGGGTGGGAAGGTCTTTCAATCTGTTCACGGCGGTGTTCGTGTACATGCTCTACAGCAACTGCCTCAACATCGTCCAAAGCTTCATTGCTCAGGGCAAGCTGTCGCTGGCGAGCGGTCTGCTGCTCATCCACCCCATCGTGGCGGTGATGATCGTCCTGCTCATGTACCGGCGCCTGTCGGTCTCCGGCTGGTTCCCGCGCCGGCGCCCTGCATGAAGACGCTGACCCGCTACGTCGGTCGCGAAGTACTGTACGCGACGCTGCTGATTTTCGTCGCGCTGTTGAGCTTGTTTGCATTCTTCGACCTGATCCACGAACTCGGCAATGTCAGCAAGGATGGCTACCCGCTGAGTCGCGCGCTGCTGTTCGTCGGCTTGAGCCTGCCTGGCCACGTCTATGAATTGATGCCCACCGCCGCATTGATCGGAACGCTGTTCGCGATCGCGCAAATGGTCAGCAACTCCGAGTACACGGTCATGCGCGCGTCAGGCGCCTCCTTGACGCAGATCACCTGGGCAATCATCCGGATTGGCATACCGCTTGCGATCGCAACGTTTCTCGCCGGCGAGTTCCTTGCGCCACCCGCCGAACGCCTCGCCCAGCAGGTCCGACTGCAGACGCAGGGCCAGCAGACGCGCATATTCGCCCAGCAATTCCAGTCCGGGTTCTGGTTCAAGCAGGGCCGACAGGACCGGACGTCGACGGATCCGGCCGATCATGACCAGATGTTCGCCAACATCAAGAGTCTGCTCACCGACAATACCCTGCTGGGCGTGCGCATCTACCAGTTCGACGCCGACATGCGTCTCAAAGCATTGCGCGTCGCTGAATCCGGCACCTTCATCGAGGACGGGCAGTGGCTGCTGAAGAACGTGAAGACGACCGAACTTACGGCGACGGGCGCTCGCGCAAGCCGTGCCGACGAGTGGGTATGGAAGACCGTGCTCAAACCGTCGATCCTGACCGTGTACCAGGTCGCTCCCGAAAAGCTCGAGATGAGCTCGCTCTACGACAACATCAACGTGCTGGGCAGCAATCAGCAGAAGACGTCCCGCTTCGAGATCGCACTCTGGAACAAGATTTTCTACCCTGCCGCGGTGCTGACGATGATGGTGCTTGCACTGCCTTTCGCCTACTTCCAGCGGCGCGCCGGCGGTGTGGGTTTTCGCATCTTTGCGGGCACGATTCTGGGCCTCGTCTTCTTCCTGATGGGGCGGCTGTTCTCGTATCTGGGCGTGATCAACGACTGGCCGCCGCTGTTTTCCGCGGCGTTTCCGGTAGGTGCATTCGTCGTCGTGGCCGCAACAATGCTGTGGTGGCTGGAGCGCCGGTAGCACTGACGATTCCGATGCGTCGGCATCTCACTGGACGAAAAAAATCCCCGCACCGGCGGGGATTTTCTTGTGGGCGATGCCCGGCAGCGCAGCCTACGGCGCAGGAACGATGTTGACGAACCTGCGGCCCTCGGCGCCCTTGACTACAAACTGCACTTGACCGTCGACCAGTGCAAACAGCGTGTGGTCCTTGCCGATGCCCACATTCACGCCAGGATGAACCTGGGTCCCGCGCTGGCGGATGATGATGCTGCCGGCGCCGATCGCCTCGCCGCCGTAGGCCTTGACGCCGAGGCGCTTGGAATGCGAATCGCGACCGTTGCGGGAACTGCCACCTGCTTTTTTGTGTGCCATTGCCGTGTGTCCTGTTCTTTGGCGAGCGTCAGCCGACGATGCCGTCGATCTTGAGCTCGGTATAGCCCTGCCGGTGCCCTTGGTGCTTCTGGTAATGCTTGCGCCGGCGCATCTTGAATATGCGAATTTTCTCGCCGCGGCCGTGCGCAAGCACGGTCGCCGTGACCGTCGCACCCGCGACGGTGGGTTGACCCAGACGGACGCTATCGCCGTCCCCGACCATCAAGACCTGGTCAAGGATCACTGCTGCGCCCACGTCCGCCGGTATCTGTTCTACTTTGAGTTTTTCGCCGGGGGCAACCTTATACTGCTTGCCGCCGGTTTTTATGACCGCGTACATAGGGATACTCCAAATGGCTGTTGCGCGAAAAAGTTTGCTATTTTAAGAGCTTAGACGAGTTTTGTCAAAGCCGGTGGGGCCCCGGCCGGTGACCGGGCAGGCCCCCAACCTGCATCGGGTAAACTAATGGCACTCAGGCCGGGTGCCGCCGTTCGCGCGGCGCGGCCATCGCTTGCAGGTTTCCGCCCGCCCGTGACCATTCCGCTGCTGCAACCGGTCCTCCGCGACGACCTGAATGCCGTCGATCATGTCCTGCGCAAGGCACTCGATTCAGACGTGGCGCTGATCGGTCAAGTGGCCGCCTACATCATCGGCGGCGGTGGCAAGAAATTGCGACCTGCGCTGCTGCTGTTGACCGCACACGCGCTCGGTTATCGCGGTGCGCACCATCACACGCTTGCCGCGGTGGTCGAGATGATCCATACCGCGACTCTGTTGCACGACGACGTCGTCGATGAATCCGAGTTGCGCCGCGGCCACGCGACCGCCAACGCAAGTTTTGGCAACGCCGCGAGCGTTCTCGTCGGTGACTTTCTGTATTCGCGCGCGTTCCAGTTGATGGTCACTGTCAACGACATGCGGGTGCTGCAAATCCTCTCCGACGCGACCAACGTCATCGCCGAGGGCGAAGTCATGCAGCTCATGAACTCGGGCAATCCGGAAGTGGACGAACTGCGTTATCTCGACGTCATTCGCCGCAAGACTGCCAAACTGTTCGAGGCCGCGACGCGGCTCGGCGCTGTTCTGGGCAAGGCCCCACCCGCCACCGAGGACGCACTCGCACGCTACGGCATGCATCTCGGGACCGCATTTCAACTGATCGATGACGTGCTGGACTACACCGGCGACCAGGCTGCGATCGGCAAGAACCTTGGCGACGACCTCGCCGAAGGCAAACCCACGCTGCCGCTCATCCGCGCGCTGCAGGTCGGCGCACCGGCAGAGGTCGACGTTATCCGCAGCGCTATCAGTGGCGGGCGACTTGCCGATTTCACGCCAGTCCTCGCCGCATTGCGTCAGACCGGAGCGCTCGACTACGCACGTGCGTGCGCGCAGACGGAAAGCCGCCGGGCCGCGTCGTGTCTGGACACGCTACCGCCTTCGACATACCGGGAAACTCTGCTAGAATTGTCGGCTTTCGCAGTAACGCGAACCGCCTGAGAAGTGTTGGACCGCTCTCGCGGCGTCGGAGCGATCGTGCGGTGGCCGCGCAAGCGGCACAACGCTGCAATGCAGGTGCCGCGATACTGCGAACCTCGGGGTGTAGCTTAGCCTGGTAGAGCGCTACGTTCGGGACGTAGAGGCCGGAGGTTCAAATCCTCTCACCCCGACCAGCAATCCTGCTGGTCTTCTCGTCTCGACGCAAGCGCGTATTCACCTGGCGGTCGTGTCAAGTAGTGTGCATCCGCGCGGGCTGTTGCCGCGCCGTAGGAGAGACTGCAGAACATGTCGGTGGCGATCGTAAGCACTTGTTGCGGACATTCCCGCTCGCAACACTTGACCGTATAATTCCCAGTCGTTTTCAGCCACATGCAAAGCGGTGCCGTCGGCCGCTCCGGAGATCTTCATGTCATTGTCGCGCACCCTGCTCGCAACGTTGTGCCTGGTCGTGCTGGCCTTGACCGGGTGCAGCAAGAGTAGCAACAACAGCGGCGGCAACGGACAGATCCGCGTCGTCAACGCCTTCTTCGAAGCGCCGTCGCTCGACTTCGTCGTCGCCGGGAGCACGCTTGCCACAGCACTTCCGTTCCAGGGTTTCAGGCCCTATCAGAGCGTCAGCAATGGGACGCAAACGTTCACGGTGACCGTTACCGGTGCGAACACACCGCTCGTCAATGCCAACTCTTCGATCGGAGGCGGCGCAAACTACACGTACGTCGTCTTCGGTCCCCTCACGAGCGTCAGCACCATTTTGGCCATCGATTCGTTCGTCGACCCGGGCAGTGGTTACTATGCAGTCAGGGTGATGAATACGGCCGCGGGGATCGGCCCCATCGATGTCTATCTCACACCTCCGGGTGCCGACCTGACCGTCGCCGCGCCGACATTTTCCGGGGTCATCTACGGAGCGACGACCGCCTTCTTTGCGGTGACCATCGGCGCGAACTTCGAAATCCGCATCACCCCCACCGGCACGAAACAAGTCATCTACGATTCTGCACCGAAGCTCTTCGCCGAGCACTCCGGCACGACGATTCTGGCCTACAGCAAAGGCAGCGGCACGCTGGTCAATGTGGCACTCCTGAACAGCGATAACGCCGGTGGCGCGGTCATCGTCGACAACTTGCTCACGCAGTACAAAGTCATCAATGCTTCCCTGGTGACATCGCCCCTGAACGTATTCATCGACGGCGCTCTGCAGCTTTCGAACATTCCGTTTACCGGGGTGTCGAACTACCAGCAGACGGCAGCGGGGGCGCACACGATCACGGTGCAGGCACAGGCTACGCCCGGCGCGAACCTGCTGACACTCAACCCGACGCTGTCGGCCGCCACGGACACTTCGATTGCGCTGGTCGGCCCCGCCGGAAGCATGGGCGGCGTGGTGCTGCTCGACGACAATCAGCCGCCTGCCACAGGCAGCGCCGGCGTCCGCTTCGTGAACACGTCGGCCAGTATCGCGTCGGTCGACGTATTCGTGAATTTCAGCAAACAGGTCAGCGGGCTGGCAGCGAACACCGCGTCGGGCTATCTCAATCTCACGGCCTCCGCGCTGACGGGATCAACCTACGAATTCGACTTCAACATATCCGGCACGGTTACCGCGGTGCTCAAGTTGCCGAGTGTCCTGCTCCTCCCGACCCACAAATACACCGTGTATCTCGCCGGCCCGACGGGGGCGTTGCAAGGCATCGTCACCCAGGATGACTGACAGGCGCCGGCGAGAAGTCATGCGCCTTCGATACATCGCGCTGGTAGCACTATGCGGCGTTGCGCTGGTCCTTGCCGCGTGCAATACCGGCAACGGCATCGTCACACTGGCGAGCACCAAGTCGAATCTGCGGATCGTCAATCTGATCCCCTACGCAGGTGCGCCAATCGACGTCACGCTCGATGACAACGCTTTTGCATCGGGGCTCGGCTTCGAAAGCCTCTCGCTGTATCAGCAGATCAACGCCGGCACGCACACGATCAAGGCGATCGTGACAGGCAGCGTGTCCAACCTGATCCTGCAGACCGTCCTTGTCCTCGGCGAGGCGAACTATACGTACATCATGTACGGTCCGATCACGGCGCCGGTCGGGCAGCTCTTCGACGACACGGTGCTCGACTCCGGCGCGGGAAACTTCAACCTGCGTGTGCTCAATGCAGCGGCCGGGATCGGCGACGTCGACGTCTATCTCACGGACCCCGGCGCCAATCTGAATCAGGTCTCCCCCAGCGTGTCCAGCGTCGGATACGGCGCACGGACCGGATTCGGCACCTTGCCTGTAGGCAACCTGCAGCTCAGGATCACGCCGACCGGCTCGAAGACCGTCATCTTCGATTCGCCACCACAGAACTACAGCGAGCGAGCATCGTTCGAAATCGTCGTCTATAGCCGTGGCAGCGGCACACTCGCCAACGTCGCGCTGCTCAACATCGACGGCGCAGGCGCGGGATCGATCATCAACAGCCTGCTGTCACAGTTCAAGGTCATCAATGCATCGACGGTCAGTTCGCCGCTGAACGTATTTTTTGACGGCGTTCTCGCGCTGTCCAACATTCCGTTCACGGGCGCAACGGGCTACCAGCGAACTTCGGCGGGTCAGCACTCGTTGACCGTCCAGGCCACGGCGACGCCGGGAGCGACATTGCTGACGGTCACTCCCACGCTCACCGCCGCCATGGACTCCTCGATCATATTGGAAGGACCGGCCGGCGCAATGACCGCGACCGTTCTGACCGACGACAATCTGCCGCCCGGGGAAGGCAACGCCAGGGTACGTGTCGTCAATGCCTCTGCCAGCATCGCAGCACTCGACGTGTTCGTCGATTTCAGCAAGCGGATTTCCTCGTTGCCACAGAACTCGGGGGCGTACTCGCTCGAACTTGCCGTTGATTCCATCACGGGAACGTCGTTCCTGTTTTCGTTCAATGTCGCCGGTACGGCACAGACCGTGCTGACGTTGCCCGCAGTGACGCTGGTAGGAACGCGAACCTATACGATCTACGTCGCTGGTTCCGGCACAGCGCTGTCTGCAGCCGTTACCCAGGACAATTGATTCCCGCCGCGCGGCTGCATGCCGTGCGGCGCGGAATACGTCATCAGCGCGACCCGTACCGCAATGCGCGCAGGCGGCGGCTGGCGCCGCCTCGCCGATGTACCGAAATCGCCAGGCAGGGTCGCCTATAATTCTGCCGATGATCGCGCGCCCACCTCCCGGCGAAACCGCTCCATCCGCCCACACGCCGATGATGCAGCAGTATCTTCGCGTCAAGGCCGAGCATCCGGACAAGCTCGTTTTCTACCGCATGGGTGATTTCTACGAGATGTTCTATGGCGACGCCGAGCGCGCGGCACCGCTGCTCGACATCACACTGACCTCGCGCGGTGCGTCCGCAGGCATACCGATTCCAATGGCGGGCGTGCCCTATCACGCGGCCGAGCAGTATCTCGCCAAGCTGATCCGTCTGGGCGAGTCGGTCGCCATCTGCGAACAGATCGGCGATCCCGCGACGTCCAAGGGTCCGGTCGAGCGAAAGGTATTGCGCATCGTCACGCCAGGCACGGTGACCGATGCCGGCATGCTTGACGCCAAGCGCGAAAGCCTGCTCGTGTCCGTTTACACCTCGGGGCAACGCGCCGGTGTGGCATGGCTCGATCTTGCCGGCGGCCATCTCTCGGTGACCGACGTGCAGCTTGCCGAGCTCCCGGCCACGCTCGATCGCATAGCGCCGAGCGAGCTTATCTATCCTGATGGCCAAAAGTTCAACTCGCGCGACGGAACTCCGACACGAGCACTGCCGCCTTGGCAATTCGATGCCGATGCTGCGACGCGACGGTTGTGCGACCAATTCGGCACGCGCGATCTCGCGGGCTTTGGCGCGGCGGATATTCCGCTTGGCGTCGCTGCGGCAGGCGCGCTGCTGCACTATGCGCAAGGCACGCAGCAGGCGGCGCTCGCGCACGTTCGGTCGCTGCACGTCGAGCAGGCCACCGACCATCTCGCTCTCGACGCGGCGACGCGACGCAATCTCGAAATCACCGCCACCTTGCGAGGCGAAAGCGCACCGACTCTGCTGTCGTTGCTCGATCGCTGTGCCACAGCCGGCGGCAGCCGCTTGCTGCGGAACTGGCTCTGCAATCCGCTGCGGCCGCAGGCATCAGCGGCACGGCGGCACGCCGCCATTGCCGAGCTCGCCGCCAACGCCGATCTGCCCCGTCGCGTCGCGACCGAACTCAGGCATACCGTCGATGTCGAGCGCATTGCATCTCGCATTGCACTCGCCAGCGCCCGTCCGCGCGATCTGTCGGGCCTTCGCGATACCCTCGAGCGCCTTCCGTCGATCGCCGCGGTGACAAGTGGCTGCGCTTCACCGCTCCTGTCCGATGCCATCGCCAGTCTTGCCGTCGCGCCGCACTGGCTGGACCTTCTTCAGCGCGCGATCCAGGACGAGCCTTCCTCTGCAGTTCGCGATGGCAATGTCATCGCAAAAGGTCACGACGCCGAACTCGACGAACTGCGCGCTTTGCAGGACAACTGTGGTGCATTCCTGGTCGAACTCGAATCGCGCGAGCGCACGCGCACAGGTATCGCCGGTCTCAAGGTCGAATACAACCGCGTGCATGGGTTCTATATCGAAGTCACGCATGCCCACACACAAAAGGTTCCCGACGACTATCGGCGGCGACAGACGCTGAAGAATGCCGAGCGCTACATTACGCCGGAGCTGAAGGCGTTCGAGGACAAGGCACTGTCCGCCCAGGACCGCGCACTGGCGCGCGAAAAGACTCTCTACGATGCCCTGCTTGCCGGCCTTGGGCCATCCATCCCCGAACTGCAGCGCGCCGCGCACGCGCTCGCGTCGCTCGACGTGCTGTCTTCCCACGCGACCATCGCGACAGAGCTCGACTGGACGCAGCCGGCGTTCACGGCTGAGTCTGGCATCGAGATTCGTGCTGGACGTCATCCGGTGGTCGAAACGCAGGTCGATGATTTCATCGCCAACGACCTCGCACTGGCCCCTGCGCGTCGGCTGTTGATCGTCACTGGCCCGAACATGGGCGGCAAGTCCACGTACATGCGTCAAACCGCAGTCATCGCGCTGCTCGCCTATTGCGGACTGTTCGTACCGGCGGCTTCAGCGCGTATAGGGCCCATCGATGCAATCTACACCCGCATCGGCGCCTCCGATGATCTGGCAGGCGGTCGTTCGACGTTCATGGTGGAAATGACGGAAGCCGCGGCAATCCTCAATCGCGCGACGCCACAGAGCCTCGTACTGATCGATGAAATCGGCCGCGGGACGTCGACGTTCGACGGATTGGCGCTCGCCTGGGCGATCGCGCGCGAACTGGCGTTGACCAACCGAAGCCTCGCGCTGTTTGCAACGCACTACTTCGAACTTACCGCGTTGCCTGCGGAACTCGAGGGATGTGCCAACGTGCATTTCGATGCCGTCGAGCACAGGAACGGCATCGTATTCCTGCACGCAGTCGAGGACGGGCCGGCCAACCAGAGCTACGGCCTGCAGGTCGCGAAACTGGCCGGCGTGCCTGCCGAGGCGTTGCGGCAGGCGCGCGCATTTCTGGCACGGCTGGATCAGTTCAGCGTGCGCCGCGATATCCAGGCCGACCTGTTTGGCGCCGCCGCGCCGCAGGCTGAGCCCGCTCGGCAGGACGCTCCCGTACTCGACCGTCTCGCTGCCCTCGATCCCGACGCGCTGTCACCCAGAGACGCACACGCGGCACTGTACGAGCTGAAGCGCCTGGCCGAACGCTAGCTCAACCACGGTCAATGGTGGTGGTCTCCGGGTGCATGAACATGCCCGTGCGCCATCTCTTCGGACGACGCGGGCCGCACGTCCAGCACGGTGCAATCGAAGCGCAGGCGCTGACCCGCCAGCGGGTGGTTGCCGTCGACGACAACCTTGCCATCGGCGATATCCGTCACCGTGTACACGCGCTGATCGTCGTCATCGTCGTTGTCCTTGCTGCCGTAGCCTTCGAATTGCATGCCGATCTTGACCTCGGCCGGGAACCGGTCCTGCGGTTCGACCCGCACCAGCTCCGCGTCGTATTCGCCGAATGCATCCTCGGGCTCGAGCGTGACCGAACACGTGTCACCGACCTGTTTCTGCGCCAGCGTCGCCTCTATCTTCGGAAAAATGCCGTGATGGCCGCCGTGCAGATAGGTGATCGGCTGCGCTGATTCCTCGATCAGTTCTCCTGCCGTGGAAAACAACTTGTACGAAAGCGTAACGACGGTGTTGGAAAAGATATTCATGCGGTGAGTTTGAAAAGTGAGATGAGGGAAATTGCCGATGGGCTGCGGCCCTGCGTACGGCTACCGCGTGCACATTTTAGCGCAAAGGCGCGAGAATGGCGCCCGCTATAATCGCGCCATGGCGGCCAACGCTGCAACTGCGCTATTGGGTGGCCTCACACCGGCCACGTTCCTGCGTCGCCATTGGCAGAAGCAGGCGCTGCTCGTGCCACAGGCAATCCCCGGCTTTGCCGGCTGCCTGACCGCGTCGGAATTGTTTGCGCTCGCTGCACGTGACGATGTGGAATCGCGCATCGTGCTGCGTGAGCAGGCACATTGGTCGACGCTCGAAGGTCCCTTCCCCAAAGCAGTCTTCAAGCAGCTGCCCGACAAGGGATGGACGCTGCTCGTGCACGGCGTCAATCTCCATCGACCACCTGCCGACACCTTGCTTCGTCGCTTCGCGTTCATCCCGTATGCGCGGCTCGACGATCTCATGGTGAGCTACGCGGTACCGGGAGGCGGCGTCGGCCCGCATTTCGATTCGTACGATGTGTTCCTGTTGCAGGGCAACGGCCGGCGGCGGTGGCGTGTCAGCCGGCAGCGCGACCTGTCGCTACGGCGTGGCGTGCCGCTCAAGATCCTTGCCCGCTTCCGGCCAACCCAGCGTTGGACACTCGGCCCGGGCGACATGCTCTACCTGCCGCCGGATCACGCGCACGAGGGCGTGGCCGTGGACACCTGCATGACTTACTCGATCGGTTTTCGCGCGCCGACCACGCAGGATCTCGGGACCGCGTTCCTCGATTGGCTGCGCGACAACATCGCCCTCGAGGGGCGCTACGCCGATCCAGATCTCACCGCGACGGCTGAGCCGGCACGGATCGGTGCCCACATGCAGTCAGCGTACGGCGCGATGCTTGCGAAGTTGCGTTGGGACCAAGCGATGATCGCGCGTTTTGTCGGCTGTTACTTGACCGAACCGAAGCCGCACGTGGTCTTCGCTCGGCCACACCGGCACATTTCGCTGACCGCATTCACGCTCAGGGCGGTGCACCGTGGACTGCATTTGGACCCTCGAACTCAAATCCTATACGATGGCCGCCACGTATACGTCAACGGCGCATCGATCGCGTGGCCGCGCGGCGCAGGCCTGGCATTGAAGGAACTCGCCAATCGCCGTCGCATTGCTGGCGCCAGACTGACCGGCGCGACGGTCCTTCGCGTCCTCCACGAATGGTATAGCGATGGTTTCCTCGACTTCGACTGAACCGCCGATCGAGCCGCGCGTAGTGATGCTGTCCGGCGTCTCCCAGCAAGCGGCAGCGATCGACGAACTGATTCCGCTGGCGCGCCACCGCATCCGCGTCTTCGACCAGGACCTTGCGCAGACCGGGTGGAATTCCGCAGTGCGCGCGGCGCAACTCGCGGCATTTCTGCGTGCAGTGCGCGGCCGTCGGCTCGATATCATCGTCCACGACACGCGCTATCTGGAACGTGCATGCCCGCGCATGGTATCGCTGCTTCGCACCTACAGCTACGCGATGTCGATACTGAAAACCGGCGAAGAAGCGAAGGTCGCCACGGATCCGCTGCTGATCGTGGATACGATGCACTACTTGCACCGCTTTCACTTCGACCAACCGCGCGCCACGCTGGGCGTCATGCAGCCGGAGCAAACGCAACCGCTGGTGAATCGATTCGAGGAGATCTGGGCAACGGGCGAACCCGGCATTTCCGGCACGGTCCTGGGACTCTGAACACCGGACCCCGGCGCATGGCTGCGAAGATGCACGCCTTCAGCGCCAGCCATTTTCGCGCCGGTGGGGTGGCAGGCAACGATCTGATTGAATCCATTATGATTTTGTGGTATCCTATCGCCCGTCGGTGCTTTTTCTGCCGTTTATTCGTCATGTTGTACTGTTCAGGCCGAAATCCGATTTGCGAGCGTACGCTCGCCTCATTCCATACTCGAGTAGGGGAAATAAAATGAAGAAGTCCGTTTTTTTCGTCGCCGCGCTGGCGCTTGCGCTGAGCGCTTGCGGCGATAGCAACAAGGCTGCCGCTGACGCAGCAAAAGCTTCAGCCGACAAAGCCGCCGCCATGGCGAAGGAAGCCGCCGACAAGGCTGCAACCGCCGCGAAAGACGCAGGCACTGCAGCAGTGCAAGCCGGCGCTGCAGCAACTGACGCCGCCAAGTCAGCTGGCAGCGCCGTCGACGCCGCCAAGGCCGCTTCCGCGCCGGCACCGGCAATGGCACCTGCCGAAGCGCCCAAGAAATAAGCTAGCTCAGTTGCAGTGAAAGAGCCGGCCCGCGGGCCGGCTTTTGTTTTGTGCGCCAAGTCAGCGCAACAATTTTCGTCAGATCACCCTACCTACAAAGGCGCGCCAATGCGCTGCGCGACTTCGCGGTATTTGCCGATGACATTGCCAAGGTTGCGGCGGAACCGGTCCTTGTCCAGCTTTTCCTGCGTGCCCTGGTCCCACAGGCGACAACCGTCCGGCGTGAACTCGTCACCCAGCAGCAAGGGCCCCCGCGGATCGTCGAGGGCGTGACCGAATTCGAGTTTGTAATCGACCAGGTCCATGCCCGCGTTCGCGAACAGCGGCTTGAGTATCGAATTGACCTTGAGGCTGAGCGCCTTCATTTCCGCAATCTCCTTGCCCGTCGCCCATCCCAGCACGCGGATGTGTTCGTCGTTGACGAGCGGATCCTTGAGCGGATCGCTTTTGTAGAAGAATTCGAAAATTGGCTCCGGAAGCACCGTGCCCTCCGCGATACCCAGGCGCTTGGCCATCGACCCCGCGCAGATGTTGCGCACGACGCATTCGACCGGCAGCATCTTGAGCGCGCGCACAAGCGAATCGCGTTCGTTGAGCAAGCGCACAAAATGGGTCTTGACCCCGCCGGCCGCCAGTTTTTGCATGATGAAGGCGTTGATCTTGTTGTTGGTCTCGCCCTTCTGCTCGAGCTTCTCCACCCGCTCGCCATCGAACGCGCTCGTGTCATCGCGATAGTGCATGACGAGGAGGTTGGCGTCGTCCGTTGTGAAGACGGTTTTGGCCTTGCCCCGATAGAGTTCCTGCTTCTTATCCATTGCCGCTCCCGCGTGTTGTAACCACTAAACGAATTCGCGCCAGCCGAAGCCCTCATCCTGGCCGGCAATCCCGATCCAGTCATTGGCACAGCCGAGAGCCCCCGCCAGCGCCGCACTGGCGAGTTGGCGCGTGTTGTTCTGCCGGGACAGATGCGCCGCGAACAGATGCTTGAGGCGCGAGTTGTCGAGGCGCGACAGCAGTCCGGCGGCGGCATCATTGTCCAGGTGACCGAGCTTGCCCGAAATCCGCTGCTTCAGGGGATACGGATAGTCTCCATTGGCGAGCATGTCCCGATCGTGATTGCATTCCAGCACGAGTGCGTCGCATCCGGAGAGGCTGGATTCGACATGCGCGGTCGAGACGCCGAGGTCGGTCAATACGCCAAGACGCCACTCGCCATCGGTCAATACGAACTGCACGGGTTCGCGTGCATCATGCGGCACCGGAAATGGACGCACCTCGATATCATCGATGGCAAACGCATCGTGACTGTCAAAACCGAATACCTGCGGCAACGCAGCGAAGCGCTCCGCAACCGCGGAGAGCGTACCGAATGTCAACCACACTGGCGTGCCAAAGCGTCCAGCGAACGCGGCAACCCCGCCTATGTGATCGCTGTGTTCGTGTGTGACAACGATTGCCGCGATCGAATCCGCCGCAACCCCGAGCCGACCCAGTCGCGCGATGGTCTCGCGGATGCCGAATCCGCAGTCGACAAGTACTCGTGTTGCGCCTGCTTCGACCAGAAGGGCGTTGCCCTCGCTGCCGCTCCCTAGGCTCGCGAAGCGCACAGTACCGTCACTTCAACTGGTCTTTGAGCAGCGCGAGGATCTTGTCGCTATTGACCGATTTGTCGGGCGCGCCCGCTGGATCCTGGACCGTCACGACGCTCTTGGGATCAGCTTGCGTGACAACGACACGGTACTGCTCTGGCTTGACGTCGTCGCTTTTCCAGAACACGAGCTTGTCGAGCCAGCCCTTTTCCTTTTTCGCGTCGAGATCGGGGTTCGAGTAGCGAACGAAATACAGCCCCTTCGAGCGATCGCGGTCGACGACCGTGAATCCAGTGCGGTCGAGCGCCAAACCCACGCGCCGCCACGCGCGGTCGAAGGCATCGTCGACAATCAGCTGGCTTGCGCCATCCTTGCTCTTCTCGATGATGGCGCGATCCGACGTCGTCGTCAGCGCGGCGACCGACTCGGTGGCCTTCTGTTCGGGCGTGCCGAAGGCAATCATCATCCGCCCAAGGAATTCTGCTTCAAGACCCAGGTCTGCCGGCGTCGACTGCCACTGAAAGTCTTCCGGGGTACCCTTGTTGTTCTTCGTCGGCAGCTGCGCAGCGCCGTGGTGGCTGATAAAGACCTCGAATGTGCCGGGCTCGGTCCCTCGTTCGATGCGTGTACGGAACTTGTCGCGCCTGTAGGTATCGTTCATGAAGCTCGCGTACTTGCTGAGGAATCGCTGCATGAAATCCTGCGGCACCCCGGCGCGATTTTCGGCCCAGTCGGTTTCCATGATGCCAAGCGTTGGCTGTTCGCTGGCGATCACGAAGCCATTCTTGATCCAGAAATCGCGGACCGTCCTCCATGCCACGTCCTCACTCGCCTTGACGACCAGGTAGCGCTCGCTACCCGCGCGCACGAGTCGCGCATCGGCGCTGACGGGGAGGACTTCGCTCGGCTTGGCCGTGGCACGGGCCGCCGCCTGACCGGACGCCGTCGCGACCTGGTAGCGGTCATCATAGGTCGGCGTCGACAGGTCCGGTGGAACCTCCAGCGCGGGTGCGCTGCCGGATGACTTGTAGTCGATCTTCTTGCCGAGCGATGCGGTCATTGTCTCGCAACCAGCGAGCAAGGCAATGGCAACGAGCGCCAGGCATTTGAGCAAAGAAATCGGTGGCATGCGTGTTCTCCTAGAGGCAGCCCGCTTCGCGCAATGCGGAACGCACCACATCGTGATGCTGCGCATCGAGTGCGGTCAGCGGCAGGCGCAGTGCTGGGCCGATACGACCCATCTCGGCGAGCGCCCATTTGACCGGTATCGGGTTGGCTTCGACAAACAATTTGGTGTGCAGCGGCAGCAGCCGCTCGTTGATTGCACGGGCTTCGGCAATCCTGCCGGCCAGCGCCGCCGCGCACATGTCCGCCATGGCACGAGGTGCCACGTTGGCCGTCACTGATATCACTCCATGACCGCCCAGCAGGATATAGGCAAGGGCGGTATCGTCATTGCCCGACAGCAACGCGAACGGCTTGTCCTTGGGCAGGCGCCGCAGCAGGTCGACGTGCCGTACCAGATCTGAAGTCGCATCCTTGACGCCGACGACGCCGGAAACCTGCGCGAGTCGCAACAGCGTTTCGTTGCCGAGGTCGGCTACCGTACGGCCCGGAACGTTGTACAGAATGAGAGGCAGGTTGACCTTTTCCGCGATGGCACGAAAGTGCCGGTACAGACCTTCCTGCGAGGGTTTGTTGTAGTACGGTACCACCGACAGGCCATAGTTCGCACCAGCTTCATGCGCGTATTGCGTGAGCTCGATCGCTTCCGACGTCGAGTTGGCGCCGGTGCCTGCGACAACGGCAATGCGGCCGGCAGCGTGCTCGACCGTCGACTTGATGAGCAGGCAGTGCTCCTCGAAATCGACCGTCGGCGATTCCCCGGTCGTGCCGACGATCACGATCCCGGACGTGCCGTTCGCGATATGAAAATCGATAAGTTTGCGCAGCGCCGGCAGATCGAGAGCGCCGTCGGACTGCATCGGCGTCGCGATTGCGACCAGACTTCCGTTAAGCATCGTAGCCAAGAAAAAACACCTGGTAAATCCCCTATTTTACCCCATGGCGCAGGTCCCGCGCGGAACCTTGCATCCGGGCACTCAGACCGCGTTTCGGACTCGAGGTTCACGGCAGCAATGACGGCGGCCAGGCGCGTGCTGCGCCCACGGCCGCGATGCGCTGCAGGACCGCCGGACGACCGGCGGTCACGACGCCTTGCTCGAACGCCACGACGTTGAGACGTTCGCCAAACGTCGTCAACAACTCCCCAGGCGCCAGTAGAAAGTCGGGATTGGCCGGTTTGCCATACGCCTCGTTGCCTTGCGCGAAGGTTTCATAGAGCAGCACACCATCGTCCGCAACGGCAGCGGTCAGGACGGGCATCAGGGCACGGTGCAGGTAATTCGTGACGATCACGGCATCGAATCGCATTCCCGCCAGGGGCCAGGGCGCCGCCTCGATATCGGCCTCGAGGGGCGTAATGCGGGCGATGCCGGCGAGTCTGGCAAGCGCCGCGACGTTGCGGTCGACCGCGGTCACGCGGCACCCGCGCGCCGCGAAATACACGCTGTGACGTCCCTCGCCACACGCGACGTCGAGCACCTGCCCGTCTGTCGCCACCAGCGACGCGAAGCGGACGATCCACGGCGAGGGTGCGTCGCGGTACAGATGCGGTGTGGCGTGCGACATCACGCGTCTCGGCGCCGGCGCCCTGGTGGTTTCGCTTCCAGCGCCGAGTCCGCGGCGCTCGCGCCATCGGCCTTGGCTTCCTCGATCAGCCAGTCGATGAAGAACTGTGCCTCGGGGCGCATCGGCGCCTGCGCGCCGCGAACGACGAAATACGCGCGCGGCGTCGTGTATTTTCCTCGCAGCGGAGCCACGAGCTTGCGCTGCTTGAGCAGGCTGTCGATGAGCGGCACGCGGCCAAGCGCGACGCCCTGCCCGTCGACCGCAGCCTGGATCACCTGGTCGAAATGTGTGAAGCGAAGCGAGCCGGCCGGCGACAGGTCGCGAACGCCGACGGCCGCCAGCCATGCCGACCAATTGAGCCAGGTATAGCGTCCACCCGGGTCGTCGATGTGGAGCAACACGTGGCGCGCGAGGTCCTCCGGCCGCCGGATCGGACGCGCGCGGTCAGCAGCAAGCGCCGGGCTGCACACCGGCATCAACCGTTCGCCGAACAGCCGCGGCGAACCCGGCGGCGCCGACGTCTCCGAACAATAGCGCACTGCCAGATCGATGCGGTCGCGCTCCAGATCGACGATGCGGTTGTCGGCAGAAATGAACACGTCGATGGCCGGATGCCGCGAGCGAAAGCGAGCCAACCGCGGAATCAGCCACAGCGACGCGAACGGCTGGTTGGTGGACACCGTCAGCGGCTGCGAAGTTTGCTCGTGCCGGATCTTGCCAATCGCCTGGGCGATTTCCTCGAGGACTGACTTTGCGGTCGAATGGAGAATCTGGCCCGCGTTGGTCAGCCTCAGTTCGCGATGGCGACGCTCGAACAGCGGGACGCCTAGCTGCTCCTCGAGCGTTTGAATCTGGCGCGACAGCGCCGACTGGGTAACGAACAGGTCCTGCGCCGCGCGCGTGAACGAGAGATGGCGCGCCGCCGCATCGAAGCCCTTGAGCAGGTCCAGCGACGGGAGCCTCGGTGGCGGGGCGGCCCAATTAGCCATTCCAAATACTCATGCTAACAATGCACCGTTTTCGTTTGAAGGAATGCGGTCAGGTGCCGATAATTCACTACGCCGACTGATAATTTTGCGGTCGGGTGTCGAAACAACATGCATGCATTATATGCATTGAAAAGGAGAAACACCATGCCCTTCGACCTTGCCGCGACTCAACGCACGCGTAGCACCTTCCTGGCCCGGCGCGCTAGCCTCGTTCTCGATGGCGCTGAAGGCACGATCATCAACGTCGACAGCGGCTGCCTGTGGATTACGCTGGAGAGTGACCCGCGCGACATTGTGCTCTTCAAGGGGATGCGCTTCGAAGTCGACCGCACCGGGCGCACGGTCATCGTTGCCGAAGAGGACTCCAGGCTGCGGCTCACCCCGGCCCCGACCTTTGTGCAGAGGATCGTCAATGCACTCGCCCCGACGTCGAAGCGGGCGCTTGCCGGTTCGATCAAGGTCCTCGAGAAGCAGGTAGCCTGCCGCCGCGTGCCCTATTTTTGATGCCTCGGCGCACGGACGGATCAATAAAAGCGGGCGGCCAGGGCCGCCCGCTTTGTCTCTGTGTAACCGTTTTCAACGCTTGGCGAAAACGATGCTGCCGTTTTTTTCCGCGACGTGGATCGTATCGCCCGCGACGAATTTGCCGGACAGGATCTCCTTCGCCAGCGGATTCTCGATCTCCTGCTGGATCGCGCGCTTGAGCGGCCGCGCACCGTAAACCGGATCGAAACCGGCCTGCGCGACTTTCTCCAGCGCCGCAGGTGTGATGTCCAGTTTGATCTCGAGCTTCGCCAGACGCGCCTGCAGACTCTGCAACTGAATCTTCGCGATCGAGGCGATGTTCTTCTCCGACAGGGCATGAAACACGACGATCTCGTCGATGCGGTTGACGAACTCCGGCCGGAACTGCGTCTTGACCTCGGCCATCACCGCGAGCTTGATCAAGCCATAGTCGTCGCCCTGCATCTGCTGGATCATCTGCGACCCGAGATTCGACGTCATCACAATCACCGTGTTCTTGAAGTCGACCGTGCGCCCCTGACCATCCGTCATGCGGCCGTCGTCGAGCACCTGCAGCAGCACGTTGAACACGTCGGGATGCGCTTTTTCGACCTCGTCGAGCAGGATGACGCTATACGGCTTGCGTCGTACCGCTTCGGTGAGATACCCGCCCTCCTCGTACCCGACATAGCCCGGCGGCGCACCGATCAGCCGCGCAACCGAGTGCTTTTCCATGAATTCCGACATGTCGATGCGGATCAGGTGGGATTCCGAGTCGAACAGGAATGCGGCCAGCGCCTTGCACAGCTCGGTCTTGCCGACGCCCGTCGGTCCGAGGAACAGGAACGAGCCGTACGGACGATTCGGATCGGACAACCCTGAGCGCGAACGCCGAATCGCGTCCGAGACGACGCGCACAGCCTCGTCCTGCCCGACGACGCGCTTGTGCAACGCATCTTCCATCTGCAGCAGTTTGTCGCGCTCGCCCTGCATCATCTTGGAAACGGGGATGCCGGTCGCGCGTGATACGACTTCGGCGATCTCTTCGGCGCCGACCTGCGTGCGCAGGAGTTGCGGCTTCTTCGCCTGCTCCCCGGCCAGTTTCTTGTCGGCTTTTTTCAATTGCGCCTCGAGCTGCGGCAACTTGCCGTATTGCAGCTCGCTCACCTTTTGCCAGTCGCCCTTGCGCTTGGCTTCCTCCATCGCGAGCTTGACCTTGTCGATCTCTTCCTTGATGTGCTGCGTACCGACGACCTGCGCCTTTTCCGCCTGCCACACTTCATCGAGATCCGCATACTCGCGCTCGAGTTTGGTGATTTCCTGCTCGATCAGGTCGAGGCGCTTTTTCGATGCCGGGTCCTTTTCCTTCTTGACCGCCTCGCGCTCGATCTTGAGCTGGATCGTGCGCCGTTCCAGCCGGTCCATGACTTCCGGTTTGGAGTCGATTTCCATCTTGATGCGCGCCGCGGCTTCATCGATCAGGTCGATCGCCTTGTCGGGAAGAAAGCGGTCGGTAATGTAACGATTCGACAGCTCCGCCGCGGCGACGATGGCCGGATCGGTGATCTCTACACCGTGATGGATTTCGTAGCGCTCCTGGAGGCCGCGCAGGATCGCGATGGTCGACTCGACGCTCGGCTCGCCGACCAGAACCTTCTGGAATCTCCGTTCGAGGGCGGCGTCCTTTTCGATGTACTTGCGGTATTCGTCAAGCGTGGTCGCGCCCACGCAGTGCAGTTCCCCACGCGCCAGCGCGGGCTTGAGCATGTTGCCCGCGTCGATTGCCCCTTCGGCCTTGCCGGCACCGACCATCGTGTGCAGCTCGTCGATGAAAACGATGGTCTGGCCCTCGTCGGCGGCGATATCCTTGAGTACCGCCTTCAGCCGTTCCTCGAATTCGCCGCGATACTTCGCACCGGCGAGCAACATCGCCATGTCGAGGGAGAGGACACGCTTGTTCTTGAGTGTCTCCGGCACTTCGCCGTTGACGATCCGTTGCGCCAGGCCTTCGACGATCGCGGTCTTGCCGACACCGGGCTCACCGATCAGGACCGGATTGTTCTTGGTTCTGCGCTGCAGAATCTGGATCGTGCGGCGAATTTCGTCATCGCGCCCGATCACCGGATCGAGCTTGCCCTGGCGAGCGCGCTCGGTGAGATCGACGGTGTATTTCTTGAGCGCTTCGCGCTGGCCTTCCGCCTCCTGCGAATCGACACTACCGCCGCCACGTACTGCTTCGATCGCCGATTCCAGTGCCTTTTTCGTCAGGCCATGGTCTTTCAACAGCCGCCCAGTGTCACCCTTGTCATCCGCCAGCGCCTGCAGGAACAACTCGCTGGCAATGAACTGGTCGCCGCGCTTGGTGGCTATCTTGTCGGTGACGTTGAGCAGATTGCCAAGGTCGCGGGAAACCGTGATCTCGCCGCCCTGTCCCTCGACCTTGGGCAGGCGTGCGATGGCCTTGGCGAGCGCCGACTTGAGCGCGGGCACGTTAACGCCGGCCCGCGCAAGCAGCGAGCCCGTGCCGGCGTCCTCTTGTTCGAGTAGCGCGGACAGCAGGTGCTGCGATTCGATGAAACCGCTGTCGTGGCCCAGTGCCAGGCTCTGCGCGTCGGCGAGTGCCTGCTGGAATTTGGTGGTCAGTTTGTCGATGCGCATGCCCATTCCCAATGAGTCAACAATACTCCAGTAGATGGGGAATGCATCGGGGATTTCAAGCGCGCTTCGCGGGTAATCCCTTGATTTTGATCGACCCGTGCTAGCATCGCCCTGGTTAATTCAGCAACGCCACCGTGACCGACCCCGACCACGCCTCCGCCTCGCCCGATCAGCGCAAAGCCCCACCCCCGGCCGGATTCCTGCGCGTGATGAGCGCGGTGTTTTCCAGTTTCCTCGGTATACGCAGGAAAGCGTCCGGCGAACACGACATGGTAACGATCAAGCCGGTCCATGTGATAGTCGCCGGCCTGGTCGGTGCCGCGATATTCGTCGCCGTGTTGGTCGTGCTGGTCACGATGATTACGCGCAAGTAATAAGCGGGCGGCAGACTTTGATGCGTCATGCACTTCCCGTCCTCCTGTGCGCCTGCGCGCTCATCGCTTGCAGCGACCGGAATGTAACTCGGCAGGTAGTGTTCACCGATTGCCGCCTGCCGAAGTTCGCGAGCACGGCGCGCTGCGCCAGCATCGACGTGCCGGAAGATCGTTCTTCCCCAGGCGGCCGGAAGATCTCCATCGCGGTCATGATGCTGCCTGCGAACACGCTGAGTCCCAAGCCCGATCCCTTGTTCATGCTTGCGGGTGGGCCTGGCCAGTCTGCGGCCGCGCTGGCACCGCTGGCGGGCATGCTTGGCGGCGTGCGGCGCAACCGCGACATCGTGCTCATCGACCCGCGCGGTACGGGCCGGTCTGCACCGTTGCGCTGCGCCGCGCTGGCACCGCGCGATCCGTTCGACGAGTTCGGCAATGCGGATATTGCCGACGTTGCGCGGCGCTGCCTGCGCGAAATCAAGTCTGCCGGCGATGCGGATGTCGCGCAATACACGACGTCGGCGCTCGTCGCCGACATCGATGTGATACGTAGTGCGCTCGGCTATGATCAGGTCAATCTGTGGGGCGGCTCGTACGGCACCAGGGTCGCGCAGGAGTATTTGCGACGCCATCCCCAGCACGTACGAACCATGGTGCTCGATGGCGTGGCGCCACCCGGCCTGCGCACCAACCTCGACGTGTGGCCGACGCGGGACGCCGCGCTGGCGCAGTTGTTTGCGGCGTGTGCCGAGCAGACCTCGTGCAGGCGCGCGTATCCCGATCTCAATGCGACGCTGGCAGCGATCGGCAAAGACCTCGGCCCGGGACGGAAATTGATCGTCGCCGATCCGCGCACCGGCGCTCCGCATGAAGTGCTGCTGACTTTCGACGTGGTCATCGGCGCATTGCATGCCCTGATTTACGTGCCCGAGTTCGCCAGCCTGATTCCACCCTTGCTCGACCGCGCGCAGGCTGGCGATTTTGCGCCGCTGGCCGCCGCATCGCTGCTCGCGACGGACGATGCCGGTCGTACCATGAATCAGGCATTGCACTTCGCGGTCACGTGTGCCGAGGATGCTCCCAGAGTCAGCGTTGCCGAAGCCAGCCAGACGTTCGCGACGCTGCGCGCGCCATCGCTCGCCGAACGCAATCTCGCGGCATGCGAGGGATGGCCTCGCCCTCCGCTGCCACCGGACTTCTACGCTCCGCTCGCAAGCGACAAGCCGGTATTGATCCTATCCGGCGGGCTCGACCCGGTGACACCTCCGGCCAACGGCAAGAATGTCGCGCAAACGCTGTCCAACAGCCGCCATGTCGTCGCAGCCGGCTACGGCCACATCGTCTCACCGCACGCCTGCGCGCCACGGCTCATCGAGAAGTTCATCGACGATGCCGGATTCGGAACGTTGCCGCAGTCCTGCCTCGACTACTTCGCGACAAGCACGCGCCCACTGCTGTTCGCCTCGCCGCTGCAAACCCAATGATCACTGTCGAGGGTCTGGTCAAGCGCTTTGGCAAGCAGCGTGAAATTGCCGCGGTCGACGGCGTCAGTTTCCGTGCCGCCAACGGTGCGATCACTGGCCTGCTCGGACCGAACGGCGCCGGCAAGACCACACTTCAACGCATGCTGTCGACACTGGTCACGCCGGACGCGGGCAGCGCCACCATCGACGGTCTCGACATCGTGCGTGATCGTTACCGCGTTCGCGATGGCCTCGGCGTGTTGTCCGACGCGCGCGGACTGTACACGCGACTCACGGCGCGCGAAAACGTGCGCTACTACGGCCGGCTGCACGGCCTGTCCGGCGCGGCGCTCGACGCACGCATCGACGTGCTGTTCGCGGGGCTGGGCCTCGGTGATCTCGCGGATCGGCGCACACAGGGGTTCTCGCAAGGTGAGCGCATGAAGGTCGCCATTGCGAGGGCGATCGTGCACGACCCTGCGACGCTGCTGCTGGACGAACCCACCAACGGCCTCGACATCATGAGCATCCGCAGCCTGCGTGACCTGTTGGCCGGCTTGCGCGCAGCGGGAAAATGCATCCTGTTCTCGACGCACGTAATGCAGGAAGTCAGCGCTCTATGCGACACGATCGTGATCCTCGGCCACGGGCGCGTGATCGCCAGTGGCACCGCAGCGCAGATCCTGGCGCAGGCCGAACCGGACCACGCTGGAGGACGCGTTCGTGGCTTTGCTGGGTTCCGGGGAAGGTCTGGCTGCGTAGCCGCGCGATGAACCGCATCTATACCGTAGCGCTGAAGGAACTGATCGACACGCTGCGCGATCGCCGCACGATGATGGTTACGCTGCTGACGTCCATCGCCGCGGGTCCTCTATTCCTGACGCTGATTCTGAACATGGCGGCCAATCAGGCCGAACGTGGCCGTGAACTCAAGCTGCCGGTGATCGGGGCCGCGTACGCACCGGCGTTGATCGCCTTTCTGGAGCGCCAGCAGGTTGTCGTTCAGTCCGCCCCCGATGACTACGAAGCAAAAGTCCGCAACGGTGACCTCGATGTCGCACTCGTCATCGATACTGCGTTCGAGGCCAATGTCGCGGCGGGAAAGGTGGCGACCGTGCGGTTGGTCTACGATCGCTCGCGCGATCGGGCACGCGCCTCCATCGATGCCGCCGAAGCGGCGCTGCGCGCCTACAACCGGCAATGGGGAACGCAACGGCTGGTCCTGCGCGGCATCGCGCCGCAAGTGGCCCTGCCGCTGGAGATCGAGGGCGTCGACCTGGCAACACCGCAACAGTCCGGCGCACTGATCCTGTTTTTGGTGGCCTACTATGGCCTGTTTGCGTCGCTGATGGGTGGCATGGCCCTCGCCCTCGATGCCACGGCCGGCGAACGAGAGCGCGGATCGCTGGAACCGCTGCTCGCAACGCCGCTCGCTCCGCTCGAAATCGTCGTGGGCAAATGGCTGGCCATCGTGGCCTTCGACGCGTTGGTCGTGTTCCTGACGTTGGCGGGCTTCTATCTCACGCTCAACTTCGCGCCGTTGCCCGCGATTGGTGTTCCGTTCCTGTTTGGCATTACGGAATTGCTGCGCTTCCTGCTCATACTCGCGCCCCTGATGGCGTTGCTGCCTGCAGCACTGCTGTACATGGGTACGCGAGGACGCACCCTCAAGGAAGCGCAGGCCAACGTATCGGTCCTGCTGTTCATTGTCAGCATGCTGCCCGTCATCCAGCTGTTCCTGCAGAAAAAGGAACCAGCATGGCTGCTGTGGGCGCCCGTCTCCGCGCAGTACACATTGCTCTCGCGAGCGCTGCGCGGCGATGCGATACCATCATTCGACTGGTTGCAGAGCGCCACGCTTCCTGCGGCGCTCACCGCGATCACGCTCATCGCGGTGGCGCGACTGCTTGGACGCGAGACGGCCCTCGGCGCCCGCTAGGCGAGTTGCCGCAGCACAGTCAAGGGCGGCTGTCGCAATGTGCTGCGCGTGCCGAACCACCCGGCGATCGCCACGCCGACGGCGCCGCCAACGATGCCGATCACCCAGACCCAGGGATTCCAGTGAAACGGGATATGGAACGCCCGATCGGCAAGGACGTAACCGATGATCGTCGCCCCAGTTGCCGCAAGCACCCCTGCCAAACCGCCGATCGCAAGAAACTCGGTGACCTGCGCTGACCTGAGCTGTCGCTGGCTGGCGCCGAGGGTACGCAATATCGCGGCGTCGTAACGGCGTTCGTCCTGCGTTACCGCGATCGCCGCCTCCAGGACCAGAACTCCCGCAAGGAGTGTGAACAGGAATACGAACTCGACTGCACGCGCGACCTGTTCGATGATCGCCTGTACCTGATGCAGAATTTCGCCAACGTCGATCACCAGCACGTTGGGATATTCCCGCAACAGCGGCGTGAGCCACGCGGCATTGCCAACCGGTACCCGGAATGCCGATATATAAGTCGTTGGCATGGCGTCGAGAGCGCCCGGCGGAAACACCGCGAAAAAATTGACGCGAAAACTATCCCACGCGACCTTGCGCAAGCTGGTCACCTTCGCGTCGAGGCGCGTGCCGACGAAATCCCAGGTCAACGTATCGCCAAGCTTGATCCGGAGGGTTTCGGCAATGCCGTCCTCGAGCGACATGCCGCCAATCTCGCCCGGCTTCCACCACTGGCCGGCAACGATCGTATTGCTCGTCGGCACCTCCGCCACCGACGAGAGATTGAACTCCCGCTCTCCGAGGCGCCGCGCGCGCTCGTCGGACAGTTGTGTCGTGTCGAATGCAACATTGTTGATCGCCACCAGGCGCCCGCGCACCATCGGATAGGATACGGTGTCGACCGCGAGATCGCGCTTGAGCAAACCGCGTACGCCCGCGACCTGGTCAGGCAGCACATTGATCAGGAACGCGGTAGGTGCGTCGGCCGGCATGCTCGCCCGCCAGGTATGCATGAGATCCCCACGAACCAGCGTCAGCAGCAGCAGCGCCATCAGCCCGAGACCCAGGGCGCCGATCTGCATGCTCACGCCGAGCGGCCGACGTCGCAGATTGGCCAGCCCGTAGCGCCAGCTATAGCCGCGCTGCGGTAGCAGCCGCAGCGCAGCGACCAGCAAGCGGGCAATGATCGCGGCGGAGGCGAGCAGCGCCGCAATGCCGCCAATCATGATCAATGCCATTTTCGCGTCCTGCGCCTGTGCGGCGATGAGGAGGGCAATCGTGGCGACACCGAGACCATATGCCAGCACGCCGCCGGCGCGCGGCATGCCCAGGTCGCGGCGCAGTACGCGCAGCGGCGGCACGCGGGCGAGCGCTACCAGCGGCGGCAAGGCAAAGCCCAACAACACGAGAACGCCGGTCGCAACCGCCGCGACGGCGGGCAGCAATGTCGGCGGCGGCAGATCGGCACGAACCATCGATGCGAGCAGCATCGCGAGCAGCTGCTGTCCACCCAGAGCGAGCGCACAGCCCACGATGCTTGCCATCATACCCAGCGCGACAAACTGCAGCGCGAATATGACGAGCACCTGCCGCTCGCCGGCGCCCAGGCACCGCATCATCGCCGCCGCGTCGAGGTGGCGCCGAAGATAGCGTGACGCCGCCAGCGCCACCGCTGCGGCGGCGAGAATCGCCGCGACGAGCGCGGCAAGGCCGAGAAACTGTTCCGCGCGATCGAGCGTCTGCCGGACTTCCGGACGCAGGTCGCGAATCGATTCGATGCGTTGTCCGCGCTCGAGCCGCGGCTTGATCCAGTCGCGATAGGCGTCGCTCGCAGATCCGGCGACGAGCAGGCGCCACGTGGCTCGATTGCCGGGCTGCAACAGTTTCGTCGCCGCGACATCGTCGATGTTCATCAGCAGCTTAGGTCCCAGCGTGAACAAGCCCCCGGTGACCTCGGGGTCTTGCTGCACGATCGCGGCAACGGCCAGCGTCGCTTCACCTACGACCAGCTTCGCACCCTCACGCATGTCGAGTCGCGCGGCGAGCCGCGTGTCGATCCACACCTGACCCGGCGCAGGAATGCCCACGGCTGTACGGCCAGCGGCATCGGCCGCATCGCTGAGCGTGATCGCCCCGCGCAATGGATAGCCCGCACCCACTGCCTTCACGTCCGCAAGCACGGCATCGCCGCCGCCGGGATGCGCCGCGGGCAGCACCATGCTGTTGAAACGGATCGCCGGCACCACCGCGAGTCCGCGAGCCCTTGCCTCGCGCGCAAAGTCATCCGCCAGCGGTCGGTCACCCGACACCAGCAGATCCGCACCGAGCAGGACATTGGCTTGCCGTGTCAGCGCGCCCTTGACGCGGTCGGTGAAAAAGCCGACGGTGCCGACGCTTGCAACCGCAAGGACCAGTGCCACGAACAGCACCGACAGCTCACCGGCGCGCCAGTCGCGGCGCAGCATGACCAGTGCAAGGCGCAGCGCGTTCATAGGAAACCTGCGCGCGCGGTCTCGTCGGCGACGAGCTTGCCGCTCGCCAGCGACAGCCTGCGGCTGCAGCGCGACGCGAGGGTGATGTCGTGCGTCACCAAAAGCAGGGTCGTTCCTCGTTCGCGATTCAATTCGAACATCAGCTCTGCGATTTCGGCGCCGGTCGCGCCGTCGAGGTTGCCGGTCGGTTCGTCGGCCATCAGCACTCTTGGCTCGCCGGAGAATGCCCGTGCGATCGCCACGCGCTGCTGTTCGCCACCGGAGAGCTGCTTGGGGTAATGCGTGATCCGCGCCGCAAGTCCAACCCGCGCCAACCAATCGCGCGCTCGCACGGCAGCGTCCGCCGCACCAGCGAGTTCGAGCGGCAACATGACGTTTTCGAGGGCAGTGAGCGCCGGCAGCAACTGAAACGACTGGAATACGAATCCGAGCCAGCGTTGGCGCAGCGCGGCGCGCGCATCCTCGGAAAGTTCACTGAGGGCGGTGTCGCCGAGCCATACCTCACCCGACGTTGGACGGTCGAGGCCGGCGAGGAGCCCCAGCAGCGTGGTCTTGCCCGACCCCGAAGCGCCGACGATGGCGACCGACGCCGCGGCCGGCACCTCGAAGCTGACGGCGTCGAGTATCGTCAGAGGTGCATTTCCACTTTGGACCAGCTTGGTCAGATTGCTGGCGCGGATGGCCGCGGCAGGCATTGGCAGGTGCATCGAGTTCACGGGATATCGGTTGGGTCGCGGCCACGCAGTGCAATGATGGCGCATTGTACCGGGCGCCGGTTGTGCCTCGCGGCAGCATCGATTCGCGCCAGGTAACACCCGGTGTTGGCCTGCTAAGATATCGGCGAGCATTTACTCTCGAACCATGATGATTCGTCGTCTGTTTTTCATTTTTTGCATGCTGCTGTGCGGTGCGTCCGGCACCGGCAATGCGGCAGGTGCGCCCGTCATATTGATTCTCGGCGACAGCATTTCAGCTGGCTACGGCCTCCCCGCCGACACCGCCTGGCCGTCGTTGTTGCAGCGGCGCCTCACGTCCGAGCGCTTCCCCTATGTGGTGGTCAATGCAAGTATCAGCGGCGACACGACGGCAGGGGGCCGTGCGCGCCTTGACGCGCTGCTGGCGTTGCACCACCCGGCCATCACCGTGATCGAGCTCGGCGGCAACGACGGCCTGCGTGGCGGCAGCGTCGATGCGATGCGGCAGAATCTCGACGCGATGACCGCCGCCGCGCAAAAACTGGGATCACGGGTCCTGCTGGTCGGCATGCGCATGCCACCCAACTATGGACCGACGTATGTGCAGCGTTTCGATGCGAGCTTTGCGGAGGTCGCCAAGGCGCGCAAGACCGCGCTGGTTCCGTTCCTGTTCGAAGGTTTCGCCGACAATGAAGCCATGTTCCAGGCTGACCGCATCCACCCCGTGCAGGCGGCACAGTCGCATTTGCTCGACAACGTTTGGCGCGCATTGAAACCGTTGCTCGGCGCTGCCGGCAAGTCGGGATGAGCGAGCGCCGCGAGCATGCCCAGCGCGTCGATGTCAGCGCACTGGCCGAATTCGGAGACCGCATCGATGTGCGCAGCCCCGCCGAGTTCTTGCTCGACCACGTGCCGAACGCAACCAGTCATCCGGTGCTCGACGACGTGGAGCGCGCCGAAATCGGCACACTCTACGCAACGTCACCGTTCGATGCCCGGCGCGTCGGCGCCGCCAAGGTCTCCCGCAACATTGCGCGCATGCTCGATACCGATTTCGCCGACAAGCCGCGCGACTGGCGCCCTCTGGTCTATTGCTGGCGCGGCGGTCAGCGCAGTCGCGCGCTCGCACACATACTCAACGAAATCGGTTGGCGTGCGATGCAACTCGATGGCGGCTACCGTGCGTACCGCCGCCACGTCGTCGTCGATCTCGATGCGGTGCCTTTACGCTTCGACTTCGTGGTCGTCTGCGGCCTCACCGGCGCGGGCAAGAGCCGACTGATCGTCGCGCTGCAACGCATCGGCGCGCAGACACTCGATCTGGAAGCGCTCGCGTGTCATCGCGGATCGCTGCTCGGTGGTCTGCCCGGAACGCCGCAGCCATCACAAAAGGCCTTCGAAAGCGCGTTGCACGATCGCCTGGGACAATTCGACCCGGCACGACCCGTGTTCGTCGAATCGGAAAGCCGTCGCGTCGGCACTGTGCAGTTACCCGACGCGCTCCTTGCCCGCATGCGCGAGGGCCGGACTTTGACGTTGCATACCGGCATTGAGAAGCGCGTGGCGCTGCTCAAGCAGGACTACGCCCACTTCATCGCGGACGCCGGCGCACTCGATGAACGGCTGCGGCCGCTTGCGCCACTGCACGGCAAAGCGACGCTCGCGCGCTGGGCCGGGCTTGGGGCAGCACGCGACTGGGATACGCTGGTCGGCGAGTTGCTGGAGAGGCACTACGATCCGGCCTACGCACGTTCGATGGGCACCATTTTTTTATCTGCCCGCAGCGGACGCGAGGTCGCTGTAACCGACGTATCGCACGAGGGATTCGAAGCGCTCGCGCGCGAGGTCCTGTCGGCGGTCGAGCGCAGGGAATCCCTGCCAACCTCATGAAGGACGATTCCATGCGCGACTTCGCTTTCCGCATTGTCAATGTCTTCGCCGAAGAGCGCCTCGGCGGCAATCCCCTGGCGGTCGTCGAAGACGGTCGAGGACTCGACGACGCGACGATGCAGGCGATCGCGCTGCAGTTCAACCTGTCCGAAACGACGTTCATCCTGCCTTCGACGACAGCAAGCGCGCGCGTGCGCATATTTACCCCCACCTTCGAAATGCCGTTTGCCGGGCATCCGACGCTGGGCAGCGCGCATGTCGCGCGCGAATTGACCGCCGCTGGCGATCGCGTAACGCTGGAGATGATCGCCGGCATCGTGCCGGTAACGGCCGTGGGCGATCGCTGGACGCTGCAAGCCAAGGCGCCGCGCACGCGTGACGTACACGCGACCCGCGTTGACATCGCCGCGATGCTCGGGCTCGTCGAGGCGGACCTTGGCGCACCACCGTTATGGGTGGACACCGGCAGCGAACAACTCGTCATCCCGCTGGCAAGTGCGGACGCCGTCCGCCGGGCTGCGCCGGTCGCGACCGGGCTGGCCGCTCACGGCAGCGTCGCGCTGCCCGGCGGCGGCAAGCGCTCCATGGCGTACCTGTGGGCCGTCGACGGCCCCGGCAAAATTGTCTGCCGATTCTTTTTCCCGAAACACGGCGCGGTCGTCGAGGATCCGGGAACGGGCTCGGCATGCGCCAACCTGGGGGGCTGGTTCGTCGCCACCGGCGCACCACTGCCGCAAACCTTTGCCTTGATGCAAGGTGAAGCGGTGGGCCGGCCATGCCACCTGGGGCTGCATGTCGACGCCGCGGGCGGGATCTTCGTCTCCGGCCGGGTCATCGAGCTGGGACGCGGCACCATAAAGCTCTAGCAACACGCTGTTACAAGCGGATTCGCCCGCCCGGTCAACACCCGGCTAGACTCAGCCGTTGTAGAAGTCTTGCGACCTCGCCAGAGGTACCGGAGGCGTTCTTGCCCATCGACTTCACCCGCCTAGTCGTCGGCGCTTGCGCAGCCATTGCGGTGGCATCCGTGTTGGCCGCTCCCGCGCCCGGCGACGCGCTTGGCTACGACGATGCGCGCCACTTGCTGAATCGCACCGGGTTTGGCGCGACCCAGTCCGAGGTCGAGCGCTTCGCGCCAATGACTCGCGCAGAAGCCGCCCGGAATCTGCTCGCCAATGCGCGCAATGTCGCAGTGACGCCACCACCCGCGTGGGTCGGTACCGCCGACGCGCTGCGCTATCCGCGTGCAGGCGAGCAAGCCACTGACCTCGAAAAAAAGATGTTCCTGCAGCAGCAGGTCCGCGAAGGACTGGAGTTGCGCGGCTGGTGGGTGGCCGAAATGCTCGCCACGCCGTCACCGCTTACCGAGCGCATGACGCTGTTCTGGCACAACCACTTCGTGTCGAGCCAGCAGAAAGTGAAGCTGGCGGAGCTGATGTACCGGCAGAACGTGTCGCTGCGCGCCAACGCGCTCGGCAATTTCGGCGACATGCTGCACGCGATCGCCCGCGATCCGGCCATGGTGATCTATCTCGACAGCGCGCAAAACCGCAAGGGCACGCCCAACGAGAATTTTGCGCGCGAGGTGATGGAGTTGTTCACGCTCGGCGAAGGCAACTACTCCGAGCAGGACATCAAGGAGGCGGCGCGCGCATTCACCGGCTGGAGCATCGATCGCAACACCGGCCAGTACATGTTTCGCCGTTTCATCCATGACGACGGCAGCAAGACGGTGCTCGGAAAAACCGGCAATCTCGATGGCGATCAAGTGCTCGACATCCTGCTGGCGCAGCCACAGGCGGCCGAGTTCATCACGCGCAAGCTGTGGCGCGAATTCGTTTCACCGGATCCCGAAGAAATCGAAGTCAAACGCATCGCGCGGCGCTTCCGCGATTCGCGCTACGACATCAGGGTCGCGCTGTACGCGCTGCTGACCTCCGATGCGTTCTACGCCAAGGATAATCGCGGTACCTTGATCAAGTCGCCGGTGGATCTGGTCGTGGGCACGCTTCGGCAATTCGACTTCAAGCCGGCGCAAACGCTGCCCTTCGCGGTAGCGGCCGCAGGCATGGGACAAAACCTGTTCTCTCCACCCAATGTGAAGGGTTGGCCCGGACAGGACACGTGGATCAACTCCAGCACCCTGCTCGCCCGCAAGCAGTTCCTCGACCGCGTCTTTCGGGCTGACGATGGTGGCGCAATAGCAGCGCCATCAACGATGGAGCCACAGACGATGGCGGTCGCACCCAAACAGGCCATAACCCCTGCCGGCGCGCAGGACCCGGACAAGATGCGGCAGATCATGTTTCGCCGGGCGATGGATCGCGGCCTGAACAGCGTTCAGTTCGACAGCACGGCATGGTTGGCGCAATTCGGCGCCCTGCCCGACGGTACGCAGCGCGTGGATGCGGCGACGAGACTGTTGCTGGCAACCGCGCCGCAGGCTGCGCCCGACCCGAAGAGCGAGCCGCTGGTCCTGGTGCGCGGCATCGTCCTCGACGTGTCGTACCAACTCAAATAGACGCATGGACCGCCGACGATTTCTCAAACTTGCCGCGACAACGCCTCTCGTGGCGTTGCCGTCCGGCGTCACGACCAGGGTGGCGTGGGCTGGGGTGCCAGCCGGCGCGAATTACCGCAATCTCGTGGTACTGGTCGAACTCAAAGGCGGCAACGACGGCCTCAACACGGTCATCCCATATGCCAACGCCACCTATTACGCGCTGCGACCCAAACTCGCGATTCCACGCGACCAGGTGCTCACGCTGACCGACAGCGCCGGCCTGCACCCAGCGCTCGCACCGCTGCTGCCCTTCTGGAAGAACAAGGAACTCGCCGTGCTGCAAGGCGTCGGCTATCCCGATCCCAACCTGTCGCACTTTCGCTCGATCGAAATCTGGGACACAGCGTCCAACAGCGAACAGTATCTTCAGGAAGGGTGGTTGACGCGTGCCTTCAGCGCTGCGCCGACACCGAGGAATTTCGCGGCCGATGGCGTCATCGTCGGGTCGCCCGATCTGGGTCCGCTCGCAGGAGGCGGTACGCGCGCGATTGCTCTGACCAACACCGAGCAGTTCCTGCGTCAGGCCCGCTTGGCCACACCGGAAGGCCAATCACGCAACAAGGCGTTGGCGCATATCCTCAAAGTCGAGGCGGACATCATGCAGGCGGCGGCAAATCTGTCCGCCAACAAGGCGTTCGCCACCGACTTCCCGGCGACGGGATTCGGCGCAGCGATGCGCACCGCTGCGCAGGTCATCGCCAATCAGGCTGGCGTTGCGGTTGTGCGGGTGACGCTGAGCGGATTCGACACGCACAGCGGTCAACCCGGCACGCAGGCCCGTTTGCTTGGCGAACTTGCGAACGGAATCGTCGCGTTGAAGGGTGCGCTGGACGAACTCGGCAAATGGAACGACACGCTGGTGCTCACCTACGCCGAATTCGGACGCCGACCGAAGGAGAATCAGTCCAACGGCACCGACCATGGCACGTCCAGCGCTCACTTCGCGTTGGGCGGACGTGTCGCAGGTGGCTTGTATGGCGAGCAGCCGTCGCTCGAGCGGTTGTCGGGCGAAGGTAATCCTGGCTACGCGATCGACTTCCGCAGCGTATACGCGACGGTACTCGACCAGTGGTGGGGGGTGCCGTCAACCGGACCGCTTGGCGGTCGGTTTGCGCCGGTACCGATCCTCCGTAGCTGATCCGTTCGTCCAGAGCCTGTCGAAGGGAGCCTGTCGAAGGGAGCCTGTCGAAGGAAGCCTGTCGAAGGAAGCTGGTCGAAGGACGAACAGGCCCGTCAATTCGTGTTCGAACCCCACGCTGCGACAAACTCCTGCCAATGCGGTTGGCCCGATGCGACGACTTTCTCGCGCGCTAGCGAGATTTCCGTCGCATACTGCCCCGCCGTAAGCGTTCCACGCACGAGCTGAAAACGCAAGTACAACAGATAGGTATTCATCGTGTCGGTCTCGCAATAGCGTCGTATCGCATCGATCTTCCCAGCGGCAAACGCGGCGTGAACCTGACTACCGTCGATGCCGAGCTTGCCGGGAAAACCGCAGAGACGCGCCATGACGTCGAGCCCTGCCGATGCACGCGGCTGGTACATGGCGAGCACGTCCATCAGGTCGAGATGTCGCGTGTGGTAGCGGCCGAGATAACTGTTGAACTTGAAGTCGCGGTCGTCGTCGCCCCAGTCCCAGAACTTTGCCGCGGTGACACCGTGAATCAGCGCACGGTGGTTCAGAACCGGCAGATCAAAGCCGCCGCCATTCCATGAAACGAGCTGCGGCGTGAAGCGATCGATCCCGTCGTAGAAGCGACGGATCAATTCAGGTTCGGGGTCCGTGGACTCCCCGAGCGACCAGACACGGAACGTGCTGCCCTCGCGCATTGCACAAGCAATCGCCACCACGCGATGCAAATGCAGCGGCAGAAAATCTCCGCCCGTCGCCGCCCGTCGCTGCTGCAGCGCCCATGTGACGACGTCGGCATCGGCCAGTGTCGCCGGCAAATGATGCACGCGGCGCAAACCGTCGACATCGGGAATCGTCTCGATATCGAAAACGAGTGTCGGAGTCATGACGACAGCGAAGGCGCTTGCACTCAGCCGGGAAACACACCCGTGGAAAGGTAGCGGTCGCCACGATCGCAGGCGATGAACACTATCGTCGCGTTACTGACTTCCTGCGCAACGCGCAGCGCCACCGCACACGCCCCGCCCGACGAAATGCCGGCGAAGATCCCTTCCTCGCGCGCGAGCCTGCGCGCCATCTCTTCCGCATCGGCCTGCGATACGAGTTCGACGCGATCGACACGCCTGGCGTCGTAAATTTTCGGCAGGTAAGCTTCAGGCCATTTGCGAATGCCCGGAATCTGCGAGCCCTCGTCGGGCTGGCAGCCGATGATCGCGATCGCCGGGTTTTGTTCCTTGAGGAAGCGGCCGGTGCCCATGATCGTGCCGGTCGTTCCCATGCTCGACACGAAATGCGTGATGCCGCCATCCGTATCGCGCCAGATCTCCGGACCCGTGGTGCGGTAGTGCGACAGCGGATTGTCGGGGTTGGCGAACTGATCGAGGATCACGCCCTGCCCTTCAGCGCGCATGCGCTCGGCGATGTCGCGCGCGGTCTCCATGCCGCCGGCCTTCGGCGTGAGGATGATTTCGGCGCCAAAGGCGCGCATGGTCTGGCGGCGCTCCACCGAAAGGTGCTCTGGCATCACCAGGACCATGCGAAAGCCGCGCATGGCCGCAGCCATGGCGAGAGCAATGCCGGTGTTGCCCGACGTCGCTTCGATCAGCGTATCGCCCGGCTTGATCTGTCCCCGTTTCTCCGCCTCGACCACCATCGATAGTGCGGGGCGATCCTTGACGGATCCTGCAGGATTATTGCCTTCGAGCTTGGCGAGAACGACATTGGACGTCGCGCCGGGAATGCGGTGCAGGCGGACCAGCGGCGTGTTGCCTACCGTGTCCTCGATCGTCTTGTACATTTTGCGAGCTTCACGAAATGCGAGCCCGATTGTAACTGACCGAGCCGTGACGGCCGATGTTGCGATATGACCTATCGACAGCACCGCCGTGCAGCGCCAAAAACAAACCCCGCCACCAGGGCGGGGTCACGCTGCAAACGCAACCGCGAACTAGTGTGAACGGCCTTGCGCGTCCTGCTGCGGATGCAACGACTCCTTGGTCGCCTTGGTGTCCTTGGCGGCAGCGTCCTTGCTATCGGCAGCCGCGGATTTGGCCTTGGCGTCCTTCTTGGCCTTGGCTTCGGCGTCCTTGGCGTCTTTCTTGGCCTTCGCGTCAGCCTCCTTCTTGGCCTTGGCCTCAGCGTCCTTGGCCTCTTTCTTGGCCTTGGCGTCGGCGTCCTTGGCGGCCTTCTTGGCCTTGGCGTCTGCCTCCTTGGCGTCGCTCTTGGCCTTCGCGTCCTTCGCAGCGGCCTCCTTCTCCTTCGCCTTGGCATCCTTGTCCGCCTTGGCCTTTTCCGCCTTGGTCATCTCCTTCGCCGCAGGGGCTGCTGCCGGCGCAGCGGCGGCGGCTTTCGCCGGTGCTGCAGATGCGGCAGCCGGAGCCGCGGCGGCAGCCTTGGCATCAGCTTTCGGTTCCGCCTTGGCCGGTGCTGTCGCCGCGGGTGCAGCTGCGGGCGCGGGCGCGGCCTTGGCGTCTGCCTTTGCCGGCGCAGCGGTCACCGGTGTCGACGCACCACTGACCGAGATCAGTCCTTTGACTTTCGCGTAGGTACCTTCTTTGATGCCGCTGACCTTCATGATGTCCTCGGGCGTCTTGAACGGCCCGTTCTTCGTGCGGTAGTCGATGATGGCCTGCGCCTTGACCGGACCGATTTCCGGCAACGCATCGAGCTCTTCCTTGGACGCGGTATTGATGTTCACCGCGGCGAGCGCGAACGCCGAGAACAACAGCATGACGAGCAACAGAACGAATTTTTTCATGACCCCCCCTAGCGGAAAATTTGCCTCATCCCATGTAGCGCGTGGCGCACCGGTCTTGGCCGGGTAGCTTAACGCTGGCGCGATGTTAGGCGTTGACCCGGGATTGTGCAAGGAGCGTCTGTACGCAGCGCGGGACGCCCTCGTCGATGGCAAGAAAGGGCGCGGCGTACCCCGCTTCCCGCAGTTTGCCGACGTCGGCCTGGGTAAAGCTCTGGTATTTCTCCGCCAGCCCGGGTGGAAACGCGATGTACTCGATGGCGCCAGCCCGGTGCAGCGCCTCGAACGCCATGGGCTCCGCTCCGTCAACGCGGCGGCACGCATTGATCGTGGCCGCGGCCACCGCGTTGAAGGTTGCCGCCGTTCCTGTGCCGAGATTGAAAATGCCCGAACGGTCGGGATGGTCCAGGAAGTCGAGATTCACGGCGACAATATCCTCGACACTGACGAAATCCCGCCTTTGTTCACCGGCCGAGTAACCACCGGAGCCCTCGAACAATTGCACCTTGCCCGACTTGCGATACTGATTGAAAAAGTGCCAAACCACCGACGCCATCCGGCCCTTGTGCGCCTCCCGGGGACCGTAGACATTGAAATAGCGGAAGCCCGCGATCTGTGCCGTGCGCTCCGGCAACGCCCGCCGCACATATTGGTCGAACAGGTACTTCGAGTAACCATACACGTTGAGCGGAACCTCGCTGGCCCGCTCCTCGCGGAACGACGTGCTGGCCCCATAAACGGCCGCCGATGACGCATACAACATCGGGATGTCGTTGTCCTGGCAATGCTCGAGCAGCGTCACCGAATAACGATAGTTGTTGGCGAGCATGTATCGCCCGTCGGCTTCCATCGTGTCCGAACACGCACCCTGGTGCAAGACCACCCCGATATCGTCGTCGAAATCGCCATCCCGAAGCCGCTGCAGAAACTCGTCCTGATCGAAGTAGTCGGCGATGTCGCAATCGACGAGGTTGCGAAACCGGTCACCTTGCGCCAGATTGTCGACGGCGAGAATGCGTTTCTCACCGCGGGCATTGAGTCCCTTCACGAGATTCGAGCCGATGAATCCGGCGGCGCCGGTGACAATGGTATACACGCTGATTCCTCGCGAATGGCCTTAGGGCCTGCTCACAGTTCGATATCGACCTTGCCGATTTGCGTGCTGACACACGGCACGCGTGGCGCAACGGCGCACAATAACTCGTAGCCTACGGTGCTCGCGGCGGCGGCGACGTCGTCCACCGACAGACCCTCGCCCCACAGCGTGACAGGACTGCCGATGACCGCCTCCGGCACATCGGTCAGGTCGATCGTCATCATGTCCATCGACACGCGTCCCGCAGTGCGCACCTTCTTGCCGCAAACAAGCACCGGAGTACCGTTGGGTGCGTGGCGCGGGTAACCGTCCGCGTAACCACACGCGACGACGCCGATGCGATGCGCACGCGCCGCGGTGTAGCCGCCACCATACCCCACGCTGGCATTGGCCTTGAGATCCTGGATGGCGATCAACTCGCTGCGCAGGGTCATCACTGGCGTGAGGCCCAGCGTCTCCGCGGCGTCGTACGGAAAGGGCGACGAGCCGTAGAGCATGATGCCCGGCCTGACATACTCGCCGCCGATTTCATCAAAGCGCAACACGCCAGCCGAGTTGGCGACCGAGCGGGGATAGGGCAATCCCTGGCACGCGGTTTCGAAAACCTTGAGTTGATCCTGCAATCCATCGTCATCTTCCGAGCGCGCCAAATGCGTCATCAGGCGCAAGGCAGCAACACTGGCCGCCTTCGACAACCGTTCCGCCGCCGCCGGCACTTCGTCTGGTTTGAAACCCAGGCGATTCATGCCGGAATTGACTTTGATGAACACTTCCAGCGGCCGTGACAGCGTTGCAGTCTCCAGCATGCGCAGATGGTCAGTGTGGTGCACAACTACGGCGAGGCGCCGCGCAGCGATCTCTGTCAGTTCGTCTGGCGCGAAAAAACCTTCGAGCAGCAGAATACGTCGCGCATAATGCTGATCACGCAGTGCAACGGCCGCATCGAGTTCGAGCAGAGCAAGACCGTCCGACTCGGCCAGTGCGGGCAGTATGCGCGTGAGCCCATGTCCGTAGGCGTTGGCCTTGACCACTGCCAATACTTGCGCACCGGCGGCGCGTTGCTTGGCAATGCCGAGGTTGGCCCGCAACGCGGCGAGGTTGATCTGGGCCAGGATCGGACGAGTCATGACAGCGCGAAGTTGAACCTGCGCCAGCCGGTTTGGTCAGAGAAGTGAAACGTGGTATAAGGCGCGAGCCGCTAGCGCCGAGCGATTAAAAGCAATTATACACAAGCGCGGCGCACGCATCCCGGCACTCACCGCAGGGATGGAGGAAAGGGCGAGAACTCGCGCAAACGAGGACAATGAAGGCCGGGTTCTACACCATCATGGCGGCGCAGTTCTTTTCGTCGCTCGCCGACAACGCGTTGCTCGTCGCTGCCATTCAAATGCTGCGCGACTTGGATTCGCCCGCGTGGATGACTCCAGCACTCAAGCAGTGCTTCGTCATCTCGTACGTCCTGCTCGCGCCGCTGGTGGGTGCGCTCGCGGATTCCATGCCGAAGGGTCGCGTGATGCTGTACACCAACGGTATCAAGATCGTCGGTTGCTCGCTGATGCTGTTCACCTTGCACCCTCTTGCGGCATACGCCATCGTCGGCCTCGGCGCGGCCGCGTACTCACCCGCAAAATACGGGATACTGACGGAACTCCTCCCCGCGCGACAACTGGTGATCGCCAATGGCTGGATCGAGGGTACGACGGTCGCCTCGATCATTCTCGGTGTGTTGCTTGGCGGCATCCTGATCGCCGGACCGGTGTCGAGCGTCCTCCTGGCCATCGACATTCCACATCTCGAGACGGGAGTCAACACGCCGCCGCAAGCCGCGATTTCCGTCATCATGGCGTGCTATGCGATCGCCGCGCTGTTCAACTGGTACATTCCCGACACTGGCGTCGCACACCGCGCTCCGAGCAAGAATCCCATCTTCCTGATTCGCGAATTCGGCCATTGCTGTGCGTTGCTGTGGCGCGACAAGCTGGGCCAGATTTCGCTTGCAACCACGACGCTTTTCTGGGGTGCGGGGGCAACGCTGCAGTTCATCGTCATCGACTGGGCCGCTTCGCATCTTTGCTACAACCTGTCGCGCGCGTCCTATCTGCAAGGCGTGGTCGCGGTCGGCATTGCGCTGGGAGCCGTTGCGGCAGCGAAACTTGTATCGTTGCGCAACGCCGTCAAGGTGCTGCCGCTCGGGATCATGATGGGTCTCGGCGTGACGGCAATGATCTACGTCATGAACCTGGAGACAGCGGTGATCCTGATGACGCTCATCGGCGCATTCGCGGGCTTCTTCGTCGTGCCGATGAACGCGCTGCTGCAGCATCGCGGGCACGTCCTGATGGGCGCCGGACACTCGATCGCCGTCCAGAATTTCAACGAGAACATCGGCGTGCTGGTGATGCTTTCGTTCTATGCGGTGCTCGTTTACCTTGGACTTTCGACCAACACCGTGATCGTGCTGTTCGGACTCTTCGTCGCCGGCACCATGGCGCTGGTGATGTGGCGCCATCGCATCAACCTTGCGACGGGCGATTTGCTGCACCTCATCGCCGGCGAACATCCAAAGCCGACGCCAGGGCGTTAACAGGGCTGCCAACGCGCGGTTCTTGGCCATGCGCAGAGGGCCAGTGGAGGCCGCCGATTACATGACGACCGGCTGATCCGGCAATTCGTTCGGTCCTGCACCTGCACGGGGATAGTGATACGCCAGCAATGCGTTGATGGCATCGATGCCGTCCACCGCACCGTCACTGAAACGCTTCTCGCGGAACGCCGCTTCCATGCCCCGGCAAATCGCCTGCCACGCTTCGTCGCCAACCTTGCGATGAATGCCGCGGTCGGCGACGATTTCAACATCCCGGTCCGCCAGCAACAGATAAATCAGTACGCCGCAATTCTCCTCGGTGTCCCAGATCCGCAGGCGGCTGAACACTTCGAGCGCCCGCTCGCGCGGTGTCTCGCCACGGACCAGTTGCCCCATCGGCAACGCGCTTTCGACGACAAAACGCACTTGCCCGCCATGCTGGAGTTCCCCGGCGCCGATCGCGGCCTCGATGCGTTTCATCACCGTCGGCGGGAATGCGCGTCGCGCCGACCAGTGATCGGTGATCAGGTGCCGTCCGAAACGAAGGGGTTTGCGCTCGTTCATGTCACAGTTCTCAATTCCATCCGCCCGACGCGCCACCGCCGCCAAAGCCACCGCCGCCGCCGGAAAAACCTCCACCACCTCCGCCGCCGCCAAAGCCGCCTCCACCCAGGCCTCCGCCACCCACGGGGCCCCAACCACCGCGCCCCCCGAGTATTGAAAACAGGATGATGAAAAACGCGACAACACCTGCGATGCCGGCGATCAACAAGGATCCCGCGACGAACCACGCTGCTGCGCCCGCAATGCCGCCACCGACCAACGATCCGCCAAGATTGCCCAGGATCGAACGCAGGACGCCACCGACGATGGGCACCGCAACCAGGAGGACAATGAACAGAGTCCCGAAGTCGATGTTGCCGGAGCGCGCTGGCTTGCGCGCGGTCTTGCCAACCGGTGCCAATGGCTTGCCGTCATCGACCACCGCAATAATGCGATCGACGCCGGCGTCGATGCCCGCGGAGAACTTTCCCTGCGAGAACTGCGGCGCGACGGTTTCGCCGATGATGCGCCGCGAAGTGATATCGGTAAGCACACCCTCGAACCCGTAACCGACTTCAATGCGCATGCGCTTGTCGTCCTTGGCGACGATGAATATGGCGCCGTTGTCCTCGCCTTTCTGGCCGATCTTCCAGGCATCGGCGAGGCGGATCCCATAGTCGTCGATCGTCTCCGGCGCAGTGGTCGGCACGACCAGCACGACGAGCTGATTGGTCGTGCGCGCTTCCCAGGCGCTCAGCTTGGCATCCAGCGCCTGCCGTTCTCCCGCGGACAGCGTGTTGGTGAGGTCGGTGACATGACCGGTCAGCGCTGGAATCGGCCGCAACCCGTCCTTGTTGGGATCCCAGGTTGCAGCGCCCGCGATGGACATCACGACAACGGCCATCGCGGCCGTTGCCAGACGAATCAGCATGCGTAGGTTCATCATGGCGCGGGTCAGCACCACGCGCCGCGCCGCGCTAGTTCTTGGCTGGCGCAGGTGCTGGCGCTGCAGGCTGCTTCGAGAAGTCGACCGTCGGTGGCGCGCTGATCGCTTTCTCGTTGTCGACGGTGAAGTTCGCCTTCGCATCCATCTTGAACAGCATCGCGGTCAGATTGGACGGGAACGAGCGCACCGTGGTGTTGTACTCCTGCACTGACTTGATGTACCGGTTGCGGGCCACCGCGATGCGATTTTCGGTACCTTCCAGTTGCGCCTGCAGATCGCGGAAGTTCTGATCCGACTTGAGGTTCGGATAATTCTCGGCGACGACCAGCAGTCGTGACAACGCCGATTGCAATTGACCCTGCGCGGCCTGGAACTTGGCAAATGCAGCGGGGTCGTTGATCAGCTCCGGTGTGGCCTTGATACTGCCCACACTCGCACGGGCATTGGTCACCTCAGTCAGCACTTGCTGCTCCTGCGCGGCGTAGCCTTTGACCGTGTTGACGAGGTTGGGGACCAGGTCGGCGCGGCGCTGATACTGATTCAGCACTTCGGACCATGACGACTTGATCTGCTCGTCCTGGCGTTGCAGGTCGTTGTACCCACAGCCAGACAGCGAAAGCACGACGATGATCGCCGCGATTGCACCCATGGTCGAACCGAAAAGCTTGCGCATGTCGTACTCCCCTGAATGTATCGGAACGGGCGATTTCCTGCCCGAGATCAGTTGGGGGCCGCTTGTGCTTTTTGCAAGCTGTCATCGGCTTGCAGGCTGCGCATCGTGGCCCGGGCAAGGCAGAGATCTTCCCACGCCTTCGCCTTGTCGGGCAAGTTACGCAGCAGATAGGCAGGGTGGTACGTCACGATCAACGGGACGGACCGATAGCGATGGATGCGTCCACGCATGCTGGCGATGGTGGCGTCGACGTTGAGCAGCGTCGTGGCTGCACTCTTGCCCAGCGCGATGATGAGTTTCGGGCGAATGAGTTCGATCTGCCGATCCAGATACGGCCGGCACGACTCGATTTCGACCGGAGTCGGCGCGCGATTGCCGGGTGGGCGACACTTGAGCACGTTGGCGATGTAGACATACTGGGTCCGCCGCATACCCAGCGCAGCGAGCATGTTGTCCAGCAGCCGCCCGGCTTGTCCTACGAAGGGCTCGCCTTTCGCGTCCTCCTCTGCGCCCGGCGCTTCGCCGACCAGCATCCAGTCGGCGCGGGGGTCACCGACACCTGGCACCGTGCGGTTGCGCGTCTTGCAGAGTGAACAAGCGTCGCATGCGGCAACGGCTGCAGCGAAGTCGGTCCACTCGAGTGCCGCAATGCGCGCCTGGCGATCGGGCACTGACGGCTCCCGCAGCACCACCGCCTGCTCGACCACGGAATCGCTGGCCAACGGCACGGCCACGGGAACGGCGGGTCGTGCGGCGTCGGCGCGCAAATGCCATTCAGGCAGCAGTCCAAGTTCCCGCAGAATATCGTGGCGATCAGGCATTTCAGTTTTCGCGCAATGCGCGGCGAAGTACCAGTGCGTCCTCGCGCGCATCACCAGTTTGAGCCGCAGGATAGTAACCCGCGCGCCGCGCAACGGGCACGAAACCCTCGGCCGAATACAGACTGATCGCAGCAACGTTCGATGCGCGTACCTCGAGAAAGCACTGCTCGGCGCCGAGCGCTGCGGCATCGCTCAGAAAGCGCCGCAAAAGCCTGCGCCCGATGCCTCGTCGGCGCAGCGGGTCGACGACCGTAAGATTGAGCAATTGCGCCTCCCCCGGAGCAAACATCAGAACGCCGTAAGCCACGATGATGGCGTTCGCTTCACCCACCGTGGCGCCGTAGCCCGCGGCGAGCGCGTCCCGGAAGTTACCAGGCGTCCATGGCGCAAGGTGCACGCCAGCTTCGATGGCGGCCACGACCGCGATATCCGCGTCGCGCATCGGCCTCCATACAATTTCAGGCATCTCGGAGTTGGCCGCGACAGGTGCCGCATTCACAGAATGGATCCCGCAGCGCGTTCGGCCGCCGTCAATGCGACGCGGTGCCGCACGTAGAGTGGCGCAGCGTCGCGAGCCGCGAGGCCGGTGCCCGCCACGAAGCCCGGAAGTGCCAAAGCGCCGATGGCGCTCGCAGCGGGCGTGATCGCCGCGTCACAACGGACCAACGCCACCTTCAAGCGCTCACGCAGCGCCGGATACGCAGCGAAGCCTCCGCCAGCGCCGAGCCAGTCCGACCCAGGCGGCAAGGGCGCTGCCTCCGGCGTCATCACCGACGGTGCGATATGTTCGCGCCACGACGCGCCTTCGTATTCGTAGGCGGCAACATAAACCTCGCGCATGCGCGCGTCCAGTGCCGCGACGACACGGCAGCTCCCGTCGCGCAGTCGCGCGACCTCCGCCATCGCCAGCAGCGTTGGAATGCCGATGAGCGGCAAGCCTGCGCCAAGTGCCAGCCCTTGCGCGACGCCGCATGCAATGCGGAGTCCGGTGAATGAACCAGGACCCGAGCCAAAGGCGATACCGTCGAGCGCGTCGACAGCAGTGCCCGATTCAGCAAGCAGCGCCTGGATCATCGGCAGCAGCAATTCGGAGTGGCGCTGTCCCGCCACCACGCTGCGCTCGACGAACCCCTGCTCCCCGCCAAGCGCTACGGTACACATTTCGGTCGACGCATCGAGTGCTAGCACCTTCATCGAACAATTCTACCGTGACATGGAGATCGATCGGAGCCGGTACAATCCGGCACTCGCTCAATTCCGCGTTCAAAGCAAGAGGCATGGAACCCGTAGTCATCACTGCACTCGACCAGGAAGGCCGTGGCATCACGCGTGTGGACGGCAAGGCGATTTTCGTCGAGGGCGCGCTGATCGGCGAGCGCGTCAGCGTCGAAGTCTTCCACCGCAAGCCGAACTACGAAAAGGCTCGGGCGGTCGAAATACTGGCTCAAAGTCCCGCACGCGTCGCTCCCCGCTGCCCGCATTTCGGCGTATGCGGGGGCTGCAGTCTGCAGCATGCGGAGGCCAGCACGCAAGTTGCTGCCAAGCAACGCGTACTGGAAGATGCCTTTTGGCACATCGGCCGCATTCGCCCGGAGCAAATGCTTGCGCCGATCCATGGCCCGACGTGGGCCTACCGGCAGCGCGCGCGTCTGTCGGTTCGCGATGTCCCCAGGAAAGGCGGCGTGCTGGTGGGCTTTCGTGAGAAGAAATCGAGCTACGTCACCGACATGACGAGCTGCGAAGTCCTGCCCGCCCGCATTTCCGCGCTCCTGCCAGAATTGCGCGCGCTGGTGGGACGCCTGTCGATACACGATCGCGTGCCGCAGATCGAGCTGGCGTGTGGAGAGAGCGACGCTGGCCCGGTCGACGCACTCGTGTTGCGCATCCTCGCGCCTCCGAACAGCGACGACGAACGCGAACTGGCGGCGTTTGCCGATCGTCATCGCGTCTACATCTGGCTGCAAACGGGCGGGCCGGCCACCGTCCAGCCGTTTTATCCCCGCGTATGCCGCCTCGTGTATGCGCTGCCGGACTTCGGCGTCTCGTTCGAGTTCGATCCGACCGACTTTACGCAGGTCAACGCCGACGTCAACCGCGTGCTCGTTCGCCGGGCAATCGGCTTGCTCGACCCAGCACCCGGTGATCGCATCGCCGACTTTTTCTGTGGCCTCGGTAATTTCACCTTGCCGATTGCACGACGTGGCGCGACCGTGGTTGGCATCGAAGGCAGCGCCACGCTGATTCGCCGCGCCGAAGCGAACGCCGCCGCCAATGGCCTTGCGGATAACGCTTCATTTGCAACCGCCAACCTGTTCGAGGCGACCCCTGACAGCATCAGAGCGCTCGGTCCCCTCGACAAGGCGCTGATCGACCCGCCACGTGAAGGCGCGATCGAGCTGGTCAAGGCACTCCCGGCGGAAGGCCTGGCGCGGATCGTTTACGTTTCGTGCAATCCGGCGACACTGGCCCGCGACGCGGCGGTGCTGGTGAACGAGCACGGATACGCCTTGCGCGCCGCCGGCATCGCCAACATGTTCCCGCACACCGCTCACGTCGAGTCGATCGCGTTGTTCGAACGAGCGCCAGAAAAACAAAGGGCGCCCGAAGGCGCCCTTTGAGACTGCAGTATTGCGGTTCAGTCACGCTGGCCGGTGAAGATCAGCAACAGGTTCAGCAGGTTCACGAAAATGTTGAAGATATCCAGGAACAGGCTGATCGTGGCCATGATGTAGTTGGTCTGGCCACCCCGGACGATCTGGCTCAGGTCGTGCAACAGGTACATCGAAAAAATCAGCACCGCGACCGCGGAGATCGTGATCGCGAGCGCCGGCACCTGGAAGAACAGGTTGGCGATCGACGCGACGATCAGCAGGATCACCCCGACGAACAGGAACTTGCCGAGGAAGCTGAAGTCACGCTTCGACATCGTGGCGATGGCTGCCATCACGAAGAACACGGCCGCCGTCATGCCACCCGCCAGCGCGACCAGTTGCCCGCCATTCCTCAGCCCCGCTGCGTGTTGCAGCATCGGCGCGAGCATCACGCCCGAGACGAACGTAAAGCCGAAGACCGCGACGATGCCCCAACCGCTGTTGCGCAGCGCCGAAACGACGAACAGCATCCCGAACATCGCGGCGAACATCAACAGCGGCGCCATGATGGGCGAAGTCCTGTAAAACGACGCGAAATTCATCGACGAGCCCACATACGCCCCGACGATCGTCGGCAGCATGGACAACGCCAGCAACCAGTATGTATTGCGGATAACGCTGTTCTGGTCCAGCACGACCGCGGTGGTGGCGCCTGGCACCTTCCACGTCGATTGCGAGCCTTCGATTGGAACAGGTTTCATTTGCGATTCCATATTTTGCCCTCTACCAAGGCGACGGAATTCCGTCACTGCATTAGACTAGCAGAACTGCGCAAGGTTTCAAGCTTTCAATTGGGCTCGCCAGCGACCACTGCCGCGGGCCGCCAGCACGCCGGATGGGTGGCAGAGCGGTCGAATGCACCGGACTTGAAATCCGGCGAGGGTGCAAGCCCTCCGTGGGTTCGAATCCCACCCCATCCGCCATTCATTGCCTTGTCCGACCTTGATACATAGGTTACATGGCGTACCTAAGACATGGGTGACAACCGCGCATCGTAACAAAGTGTGAGCATGCAACTTCCACGGTAAAGTGCGGTCTGTAGGCATCCAGATCAAGTCTTCCAGCACCGACGGTGCCGGTTCGCCAGCTTGGATTGTTTCCGCCACCGCCTCCGCAGTCGTCCCGCCTGAATGAAGATACTGTCCACAAGCAGTGCCTGCATGAACCTTGTCGCAATGTGCGCGACGATGCTGATGACTGCTGCCGCCCATGGCCAGGCCGACACCATCCTCGCGTCCGGCGCCGATGAAACCGCGCGGGTGATCGTCAAGTTCAAGGACAACTCGCCATTGCTGCGCTTGCAGGCACTCGCCGCTGCCGCGCCGGCAGCGACTCGCGCGCAGGCGCTTGGCGCACGGCTCGGGCTGAGCATGAGGACTGGCGCGACCGTCTCGGATCGCTTGCAGGTAATGTTCGCCAACGGTGTCAGCTCGAAAGTGCTGGCGCAGCGCCTCGCACGAGAAGACGACGTCGAATATGCCGTGCCCGATCGGCGCATGCGGCGTCTCAGCGCTCCCAACGATCCGCTTTACGCTAGCGGCGTAGGCGGCAACGGTCCTGCGGTAGGCCAATGGTACCTGCGTGCACCGAGCGGCGAGGTGACGTCTTCGCTGGACGTCGAGAAGGCGTGGAGTGTCACCACCGGGAATCCGGGCATCGTGGTGGCGGTCGTCGACACCGGAGTGCGCTTCGATCATCCGGATCTGTTGCCCGTGGCGGCGGGCGGCAACCTGCTTGCCGGGCTACGACATGATCAGCGATGTCGATACCGCCAACGACGGCAACGGCCGCGATGCCGACGCCTCCGATCCGGGCGATTGGCTCACGCAGGCGGAAATTTCGAACGTCAACGGGCCGTTCTACCAGTGCGCGACGTCGGCAGAAGACAGTTCCTGGCATGGCACGCAGACCGTCCGGGCTGATTGCCGCGCTCACCAACAACGGCGTGGGCATGGCCAGTGTCGGGCGCAATGTCCGCGTGCTGCCAGTGCGCGTATTGGGCAAATGCGGCGGCGACGAATCGGACGTCATCGCCGGCATGCGCTGGGCCGCCGGGCTGCCGGTACCCGGCGTTCCGAACAATCCGAACCGCGCGCAGGTCATCAACATGAGCCTGGGCGTGGACGAGCCATGCGATGCCGCGTATCAGGACGCGGTGAACCAGATCATTGCTGCCGGTGCGACCATCGTCGTCGCCGCCGGCAACCAAAGCCATGCCGTCGGCGCACCAGCGAACTGTGCCGGCGTCATCGCGGTGGGAGGTCTGCGGCATGTCGGCACCAAAGGTGGCTTTTCAAGTCTTGGGCCCGAGGTCGCCATCAGCGCGCCAATGGGCAACTGTGTCAACACCGCGGTCGGTGCGCCATGCCTGTACCCGATCTTGTCGACGTGGAATTCCGGGACTACCACGCCAAAGAATTCGAGCTACACCGACAGCGTCAACTGGTTCCTTGGCACCAGTCTTTCGGCACCACTGGTCGCCGGCACGGTAGCATTGATGCTATCCGCACAGCCGACGCTGACCCCCTACCAGATCCGGCTATTGCTGCAGTCCACTGCCAGGCCATTTCCCACCACGGGCGGCGACAATGGCGACGGCACCGCGGTATTGCAATGCACCGCGCCGAAGAACGACAACCGTGGCAACCCGATCGACCAGTTGCAGTGCTACTGCACGACCGACACCTGCGGCGCGGGCATGCTCGACGCAGGCGCCGCCGTTTCGGCCGCAAGCGCCGGCCTCGCTGCGGGAGGCGTCCAGGCAGGAGGATTGTGGTGGGCCGCCCCGGCGGGCGTCGAGTCGGGATGGGGTATCAATTTCGCTAACGAGGGCAACGTCATTTTCGCAACGTGGTTCACCTACGACGCCACCGGCAAGGCTTGGTGGCTGTCGATGAAGGCCGACAAGACCGCAACCAATCCGGACACCTACTCCGGACAGTTGATCGAAACGCGGGGCCCCGCGTTCAGTGCAGTGCCCTTTGATCCGAACCAGGTGACCCGACAGAACGTGGGATCGGCGACACTGTCCTTCAGCGATCTCAACCGCGGAACGTTCACCTACAGTACCAAAGGCGCCCTGCAGAGCAAACCCATCGCGCGGCAAACTTTCGGTCCGCCTCCATCCTGCGCTTTCGGACCACAGCCGGACTTTGCTTCTGCGACAAATTATCAGGACCTTTGGTGGGTTGCCGCGGGCGCCGAATCGGGATGGGGGATAAATCTCACGCATCAAGGCGACAGGATCTTCGCGACCTGGTTCACCTACGACGTCGATGCCACGCCGCTGTGGCTGTCGGTATCGGCAGCAAAGTCGGCCGCGGGCATCTATAGCGGACAATTGTTGCGGACCAGCGGACCGGCATTCAGCGCGGTGCCGTTCAATCCCGCCCTGGTCACGCGAACAATTGTCGGCACCGCAACGTTCACGTTCGCGAACGGCAACGCGGCGACGTTTGCGTACACGGTCAACAACGTGTCCCAGACCAAACAGATCACGCGGCAGTTGTTGGCGCCGCCGGCAGGTACCCTCTGCCACTAGGCCCTGCGCGCGACATTTCTTGAGACGGGTTCGAGTACGACGCGACGGCGTGCGTCAATGCCAGCGGCGCGTCAACCGAGCGGCACGACCTTGACGACTTCCTCGACGGTGGTCGATCCGGCATCGATCTTCGCCGCGCCGGAAACACGCAGCGGCTTCATGCCTTCCTTGTACGCCTGTTCGCGCAGCACGGAGTCCGATGCTTCCTTGTGAATCAGCTGGCGCAACGCCGGCGTCATGGTCATGATTTCATAGAGGCCCATGCGGCCGTAAAAGCCGGTCATTCGGCACTCCAGGCAACCGACGTGCGTGTGGGGCTGCCGCGGCAGGTCGGCGACGAACGGCGCGGTAAGCATGCGCCAGGTGTCTTCATCCGGCGCGTCAGCGGGTTTCTTGCAGTGGTTGCAAAGCGTGCGCACCAGCCGTTGCGCCATGACACCCAACACCGTCGAATTGATCAGGTAGGGCGGCACGCCGAGGTCCAGCAGTCGCGTAATCGCCGTCGGCGCATCGTTGGTGTGCAGCGACGACAGGACCAGGTGCCCGGTCAATGCCGCCTGCACCGCCATGTCGGCGGTGTCGCGATCGCGGATTTCGCCCACCATGATGATGTCCGGATCCTGCCGCAGCAGCGTGCGCACGCCACTCGCGAAGTCGACGCCGATGATCGGTTGCACCTGCATCTGGTTGAATTCCGGTGCGATCATTTCGATCGGGTCTTCGATCGAGCAGACGTTGACATCCTCGGTGGCGAGCAGCTTCATCGTCGAATACAGCGTCGTCGTCTTGCCGGACCCCGTGGGCCCGGTGACGAGGATGATCCCGTAGGGTTGCTTGATCATCTTGTCCCAGCGCTCGCGATCCTCGGTGCTGAAACCGAGCTCCTGAAAGTCGCGAACCAGCACTTCGGGGGTGAATATCCGCATCACCACCTTTTCGCCAAAGGCGGTCGGCATGGTCGAGATACGCAATTCGATCTCGCCACCCGCCGGCGACACGGTCTTGATGCGGCCATCCTGCGGCCGACGCCGCTCCACGATTTCCATGCGTGCCAGCAACTTGATACGGCTGGTCATCGCCAGCAGCACCGGAATCGGGATGGCGTAGACCTGGTGCAAAACGCCATCGATACGGAAGCGCACGACGCCGAGGTCGCGCCGCGGCTCGAGATGAATGTCGGATGCGCGTTGCTCGAACGCGTACTGCCAGAGCCAGTCGACGATATGAACGACGTGCTGATCGTTGGCGTCGAGATTGCCGCGGTTGCCCAGCTCGACCAGCTGCTCGAAATTGCGCGCCAGCGAGACTTCGCCCCGCGAGGTCTCCGACGCTTTTTTCATCGACCGCGCAAGCGTGAAAAACTCGCCGACGTAGCGCCGGATGTCCTGCGGATTGGCGAGGACGAGATCGATTCTCTTGTGCAGAATCTGCTCGAGCTCGTCTGCCCACGTACGCACGAACGGCTCGCTGGTCGCCACGGTAAGTACGGTCGTGGTCACCGCGACCGGCAGAATGCGGTAGCGCTCGGCGTAGGCATTGGACATGGTCTGCGTCACCGCGACCAGGTCGATTTTCAGCGGATCGATGTGGTGGTATGGCACCTTGAGCCGGCCGGCGAGCCATTCGACAAGCGCGTCGAGGGTCAGCAGCTTTTTGCCCCCGGCCAGCGAGTGCCATTTGCGGTCGGCGATCAGTTCGAGCACGGTCTCGAAGCGCTGCGTGCGCGAACGGCTCAACAACTCGGCGTCAGCCGCGGAGACCAATCCATCCGCGACCATCAACTTCAGGACGTCCTCGAGCCGCAGTCGCCGGTCGGTTGGCTTGGCCGGTCGTGCCGGTGCCGGCGCGACTTCCGCGGCGGGCGCTGCCGCTGCCGCGGCGTGCTTGTTCGATGCCATCGACATACTATAAACCCAACCGCCCGCGCACGACAGCGGCGCTATACTGGACAACGATACCGCTGCAATCCGTACCCCACAGCACTCGATGCCAGTCCAGCTTGTCGCGGCACACGTCGACATCACCACGCTGCAAGTGGACGCGATCGTCAATGCCGCCAACCGTACACTCCTGGGCGGGGGCGGCGTCGATGGCGCCATTCACCGCGCGGCTGGCCCGGAACTCCTCGCCGAATGCAGGACGCTCGGTGGCTGCGCGACCGGCGAAGCTCGCATCACGCTTGGCTATCGCCTGCCGTCACGGCACGTCATTCACACCGTCGGTCCCGTCTGGCAGGGAGGAGGCGCCGGCGAGGCCGAACTGCTCGCGGCGTGCTATCGACACTCGCTGGAACTTGCGGTGATGCACAGTCTGGGAACGATCGCCTTTCCGGCAATCAGCTGCGGGGTGTACGGCTATCCGCCGGAACTGGCAGTTCCGATCGCCGTCGGGGCAACACGCGCCTTCGCGCAGCTCGACGCATTTGAACGCGTCATCTTCGCGACCAGCAGCGCGGCGATGTTGGACGCCTATCTGATGGCCCTCGCCGCCTCCTAGCGCAGCGCGGATTTCCCACTGCCGGAGGCAACCGCCTTTGCGGTCGCGGTTGCGACCGGAACCTGAAAGACCTCGCGCAGGTAGGCAACGTAGGAAGGATCGTAATCCATCGCCTTCGATGGCTCGTCGCTGATCTTCGCGACCGGCTGACCGTTGCAGCGGGTCATCTTGATCACGATCTGCAGTGGCCGATAGCCCACGTCGTTGGTCAGGTTGGTGCCAATGCCAAAGGCCGTCTGGCTCCGACCCTTGAAGTATTCGTACAGACGGATCGCCAGCGGGACATCGAGGCTGTCCGAGAAAACCATGACCTTCGCGTGCGGATCGATACGCATTTTCTGGTAGTGCGCGATCAGTTTCTCGCCCCACTCGAAGGGATCGCCGGAGTCGTGGCGCACGCCGTCGAACAGCTTGCAGAAGAACAGGTCGAAGTCGCGCAGGAATGCGTCCATGCCGCAGATGTCCGATAGGGCGATACCGAGGTCGCCGCGGTATTCGCGCGCCCAGGTATTGAACGCGAATACCTGCGAGTCGCGCAGCCGCGGACCCACCGCCTGGCACGCCTGGAGGTATTCATGCGCCATCGTGCCGAGTGGCGTCAGTCCATGCTCGAGCGCGAAATGGACATTGCTGGTGCCCACGAATTTCGCGCCAATGCCATCTTTCAGAGTGCGCAGGACTTCATCCTGCCACTGGTGTGAAAATCGCCGCCGCGTCCCGTAGTCAGCGACACGGAATTCCGGGTCGGGCACCGCATTGATCTGCGCGACCTTGGTTCGGAGGCGCTTGCGGCCCTCGGCGAAATCGACCGCGGGCTGCGTGTTGCGAAAGTACACCTCGCTGACGATCGCCAGCAGCGGCACCTCGAACAGTATCGTGTGCAGCCACGGGCCGACGATCGTGATTTCGATTTCACCCGGTGCGGAGGGCGAAGCCCGCACGCTGACGAAGCGCTGGTCCAGGTGAAACAGCCCCAGGAGATCGACAAAATCGCTTTTGAGGAAGCGCCAGCCGCGCAGGTAGTCAAGCTCGCGGCGTGAAAACCGCAGGCCGCACAGGGCGCTGATCTCGCGCTCGATCTCCCCAACGTACGGCGTCAGGTCGACGCCCGCAGTCCGGCACTTGAACCGGTATTCGACCTGCGCGGTCGGAAAATGATGCAGCACCACCTGCATCATCGTGAACTTGTACAGGTCGGTGTCGAGCAGCGACTCGATGATCATGCGTTGCAGACGTAACGGACGAGGGCGTCATGTTACCCGCTGTCACCAGCAGTGACCACCAGACGATGCCGTGACACGGTGGCAATTCACCGGCCAGGCGGCTATCATCGTCCATCCACCGCGGCGTGCCATGCCGCCGACGCCGAACGCAACTTTCGCCAACGTGCGGGACCTGCCCAATGCTCGTCAATTGCGTCGCATATCAGGAAGGCCGAAAGCTCGCCGACATCCCCAAGGAAGATATCAGCGAATATCTCAAACGCCCGGGATGCTTCGTCTGGGTCGCACTCAAGGATCCGGCGCCCGCAGAACTCGAGGAAATGCGCGAGGAATTCACGTTGCACGAGCTCGCCGTCGAAGACGCGCGCAGCGGGCACCAGCGGCCGAAGTTAGACGAATACGGCGATTCGCTGTTCGCGGTGTTGCAGACGATCGAGCCGCACGAGAGCGAGCTTCAGGTCGGCGAAGTCGATATTTTCGTCGGCAGCAACTACGTCCTGTCGGTGCGCAAGCACAGCGAACAAGGATTCGCCGATGTGCGCAACCGTTCCGAGCGCGAGCCGCACCTGCTGCAGTATGGCGCGGCGTATGTTTTTTATGCCTTGATCGACAAGGTGGTCGACCGCTATTTTCCAGTGCTGGATCAGCTCGAGACCGAACTCGAGACCATCGAGGAGCAGATCTTCGTCAAGAACCAGGCCCGGTCGAACATCGAGGCGCTCTACGAGCTCAAGCGCAAGCTGATGACGCTCAAGCACGCGGTCGATCCGCTGATGGAAGCCGTCGGCAAGCTCTACGGCGGGCGCGTGCCGCAGATTTGCGCCGGCATGGGCGAATACTTCCGCGATGTGTTCGACCATCTGCAGCGCCTGCACGCAACGATTGAAGGAATTCGCGACATGCAGACCACGGCGATCCAGGTCAATCTCGGCATGATCAGCCTGAACGAAACCGAGGTGACGAAGAAGCTGGCGGCCTGGGCCGCCATTATTGCGGTGCCGACGATGATCGCCGGAGTGTACGGCATGAACTTCAAGCACATGCCAGAACTGGAATGGGAGTGGGGCTATCCGCTGGCGATGATCACCATGATCGCGGTCGACGTCTGGCTATATTTTTGGTTCAAGAAGATTCGCTGGCTCTGAATGGGCGTTCAATGAATGCGGCCGCTTGTCATCGACGGCAATCGGCATGACCGGAATGACCCGCTTACCCGGCGCGGCCTGATGCCAGGTCGGCTGCAGAGTGACGTGATCGATGTGAAATTCTTCGGCGAGCAACACTTGCGCCGCTGCCAGCGTTTGCGGCCACTGCGTCGGCTCGCCGATCAGCAAATGTGCGGACAGCGCGGCGCGTTCGCTGGTCATCTGCCACACGTGCAGATCATGCACGGCGGCGACGCCGGGTACGCGCAACAACGCACGGCCAACGGTCTCGTAGTCGAGGTGCGCCGGCACGCCTTCCATCAGTACGCCGGTCGATTGCGCGAGAAGGCTCCAGGTCGACCGCACGATCAGCAATGAAACACCCAGCGACAGGATCGGATCGATCGGCGTCCATCCCGTAGCGACGATCACGGCACCTGCGACGATGGCCGCCACGGAGCCCAGCATGTCGGACAGCACATGCAGCAGCGCGGAACGCGTGTTGAGCGAATTCGCCGCGCGCGACAGCATCCACGCTGAAAGCAGGTTGACCAGCAACCCCACGAAGGCGATGCCGAGCACCATGCCGCCAGCGACAGGCTGTGGCACGAGCAGTCTTCGTACCGCCTCGATGACGATGAACACGACCAGCGCCAGCAGCGCGAGCGCATTGACGAACGCGGCAAGCACCTCGGCGCGAGCGTACCCGTAAGTCGCACGGCTCGACGGCGGGCGACGCGCAACCCAGTGGGCAAGGAGTGCGAGTCCCAGCGATGCCGCGTCCGTGAACATGTGCCCGGCGTCGGACAGGAGCGCCAGAGATCCGGCCATCCAGCCGCCGATGGCCTCGACGACGCCGAAGCCACCGGTAAGCGCGAGTGCCCAGGTCAGCGCCCGCCAGGTACCCGGGTCCGACGCTTGGGGCGTATGCGAATGCGCGTGCGCCGCCGCGCCTGGCGTTGCGTGGCGATGCGGGTGGGACGCGGAGTGGCTGTGGGGACGCATGGTCGGAGCGGCGGCGACCAGCCATTGTCAGCCAACGCCGGGCGAGTCGCAACGCGCGCATCAGGCAACGGTCGGCATCGGGTCCTTCCCCAGAATCCTCGAGCGACTAGAATACGCGCATGGAGCAAGATGCCAAACGCGACGTTGGTCGACCAGATCGACGCGCTGCTGCCGCAAACGCAATGCCGCCGTTGCGGAGTGGATGGTTGCCGGCCGTATGCGCAGGCAGTCGCGACCGGTGCGGCGCCACTCAATCGTTGCCCTCCCGGCGGCCAGGCAACGATCGCCGCGCTGGCCGAATTGCTGCAGGTGCCCGCGCTGCCGCTCGACACATCGCACGGAACCACGCAGCCCTTGGCTACAGCATTCATCGACGAAGCAATCTGCATCGGTTGCACGCTGTGCATACAGGCCTGCCCAACCGACGCAATCGTCGGCGCGGCCAAGCTGATGCACACCATCGTCGCCGAACGCTGCACAGGTTGCGAGTTGTGTCTGCCACCGTGCCCCGTCGACTGCATTGCGATGCTGCCCACGGGCCGCGACTGGACCCGTGCCGACGCCGCGCGTGCGCGCGAGCACTACGACGCGCGGAACGAACGCATCTCCCGCAATGCGTCGTCACGCCGACCCGCCTCGACCGTGACGGCCGGCAGCCGCGAGCATCGCAAAGCCACCGTGGCTGCAGCACTCGCCCGAGCACGCGCGCGCCGAGGCGTCGCCGGGGCCACAGAGCGATGAACGCCGCCAAGCGTCGCGAGATCTACGAGCGTCTGCGCGCACAAAACCCCCATCCGCGCGGCGAACTCGAATACAAGACGCCTTTCGAACTGCTGGTCGCGGTCGTGCTCTCCGCACAGGCGACCGACCGGAGTGTCAATCTTGCGACGGCAAAACTGTATCCACGCGCGAATACGCCGCGCGCGATACTCGCACTGGGTGAAACCGGACTGATTCCCTACATCCAGACTATCGGGCTGTTTCGCACCAAGGCGAAGAACGTCATCGAGCTGTGCCGGCAATTGCTGGCCGATCACGGCGGCGAAGTACCGCAAAGTCACGAACAGCTGGTCAAACTTGCGGGCGTGGGCCGCAAGACTGCGAATGTCGTCCTGAATATTGCATTCGGACAGCCGACCATCGCCGTCGACACGCACATATTCCGCATTGCGAACCGGACCGGTCTGGCGCCTGGCAAGAATCCCGACGAGGTCGAGCGCAAGCTGGTGAAATTCACGCCGGAGGAATTCCGCCACGACGCCCACCATTGGCTGATCCTCCATGGGCGCTACGTGTGCGAGGCACGCAAGCCGAAGTGCCCTGAATGCATCATCGAGGACCTGTGCGAGTATCGGCAGAAGACCACGCCCGTGGTTGGTCGAGCGCCGTGAGCGCGACACGCCACGCACATCGCCCGGACTGACTGGGGCCTGTTAACGCTAGCCGACGACCAGCAAGCCGTCCACTGCTATCGCGTCACTGCGACGCCACAGGACAGGATTCACTTCGAACACAAAGTGGCTCCACGGTGCCGTCAGCGCGAGTTCGGCGAAGCGGGCGATGAATCGCGCGGCGAAATCGGTGGCGAGCAATCCCTCGGCATCCGCCGCGTGGCGCCTGATGCGTAGTCGCTCGAGCATGTGCGCGGCGAGTTCGATGCCAACCGGCGCACGTTCGGTGACCACGTCATCGATGAGCTCGGTGAGCACGCCGCCGCTGCCGCAGCTCACCATCACGCCAAACAGCGGGTCGCGAAACGCGGTAACGAGCAGCTCGGTGCCGCGCGGATGCATCTTCTGCACATGAACGCCATCGAGCACCACGGAGAGTTCCGCCGCTCGCGTGCCGAGTCGGCGGAATGCCGCGCGCACCTCGGCTTCCGAGCGCAGATCGACGGCAATGAGGCCCGCCTTGGCGCGATGGGTGATCCGGGGCGTGATGCCCTTGAGTACGACCGGAAGTCCGATTGCGTTGGCCGCGCGCACCGCCCCCGCTTCATCCTGAACGAACTCGCCGGCGGCGACAGCGAGTCCCGCGGCAGCGAGAATGCGATGGCACGTGTGCTCCGGGATGACTGCTTGCTCTTCCTGGATCGGAACAAACGCCGACCAATCGAACACCTTGATGGCCGTCGCTGCAGGCCGCGCGGGCCGGTGCATCGCTGCGCCACGCTCGGCCAGCTTGGCAAGCGTCCGAATACCCCGCGCCGGGTCGAGAAAGGAGTAGATGCCGCGCTCGGCCAGACGCGCCGGCACCGCGTGCGGCGGCGACGGCCAGCTTACGCAGACGGGCTTGTGCGCGTGCTCGGCCAGTCCGCAAATGACGTCGGAGATCTCGGTCGCCTTCGCGGCCATCGAGCCGACGATGAATAGCAGCGAGTTGATCTCGGGTTCCGCAGCGAGGATGTCGAGCGCACGCGGGAGCTGCGCCAGGGCTTCCGCGCGAAACGCAGTGGTAGGCGTGAGATCGAGTGGGTTGGCCGCGGTTGCTACCGAGACGAGGAGTGGCCGCAGGCGCTCGGCACATCCGGGACTCAAGGCCGGCGTGGCAAGGCCGGATTGCGCGCATTGATCGGCGCCGAGAACGCCATTGCCGCCGCCGAAGGTGATCAAGCCCACGCCGGGTCCGGAAGCGACCTTGTCCCGATTGCCGGCGAGCATGAGCACGAGATCGACGAGCTCGTCGACCGAGTAGACGCGCATCACGCCCAACTCCTTGAGCACGGCGTCGACGACGCGATCTTCGCCCACGAGCGCGCCGGTGTGTGCCTGCGCCGCACGCGCGGTAGCGCCCGTCGTGCCGGCCTTGATCAGCACCACGGGCTTGCCGCGCTCCCGCGCCTGTTCGAGGGCGCGCACGAATTTCGGACCGTCGGTGATGCCTTCGATATAACCGCCGATGATGCGCGTGCCTGGATCCTCCGCGAAGGCGTGCAGGTAATCGGCAAAATCGGCCACCGCTTCATTGCCGCTGCTCACGAGATAGCGAAAGCCGAAACCTGCCTGCTGCACCATGGAAAAGCTTGTCGTCGCGATGCCGCCGCTCTGGCACACCATGGAGATGGCGCCGGGGCGCAGCGCGTCCATTTCCTGGAGCGCGGTGGAGAAGGTTGCCGCAACCGGCGTCGTCGCATTGATCACGCCAACGCAGTTGGGACCGCAAAGCACGAAGCCCTTCTCGCGACACAGGGCGACCAGCGCGCGCTGCAATTCGGCGCCCTCGCCTCCGGCTTCCGCCAGGCCGCCGGCGTACGCGATGCCATAGCGAACGCCACGGTCTGCGCATTCCCGGATTGCCGCCATCAGTCCACTCGCCGGAATCGCCAGAATCGCGAGTTCGGGCGCTTCGGGCAATTCGGAAATGCTGGCGAAGCACGGCATCCCCGCGACCGTCGCCGCCGTACGATTGATCGGCGATATCCGACCCGGATACTTGAATTTGACGAGGCGCTGCACCGTTACGCCGCCCAGATTGCCGGGTTGATCGGAGGCGCCGATCACTGCGATCGAGCGCGGCTCCAGGATCGGACGGACGTCCAGAAACGGTTGAGCGGGGTGCGTGACCATCGGACACTTCCTCGTGTTTAGGCCCTAGTCAGCGGTGGCGACTTGCACGTTCCACGCTACGCGAATCCGAACAAGCGCGCGGGGTTCTCCCACAATACCTCATGGCGATCCTCGGCTGCGGGCAGCCATTGCCGCAGGCATGCAAGACCGGGGCCATAGTCCAAACGCTCGTCCACCTGCACGAAGGGCCAATCCGAGCCCCACACACAGTTTCCTAACGTGAACGCTTCGATCGCCGCCTCGATGAACGGCTCGACATCGCGATACGGCGGGCCTTCGCGGGAACAGCGGAACGGCCCCGAAAGCTTGACCACCGCGTTGCCTGCCCGGCCCAGTTCCAGCAGTGTCGCGAACCCTGGCTGCACAATGCCTCGCGCGACGTCCGGGCGGCCGAAATGATCGACCACGATCCGAACGCCGGACCGCCGAATGACCGGCGCCGCGGCGACCAGCTCGTCGTTCGCGCAATGTATCTGCAAGAACCAATTCATCTCCTTGATGCGGGCGAGCAAGCGGTCCGCGCCCGGCTCGGTGAATTCGCGCATGCCGTAGGTACTGAGATTCATGCGAATGCCGACCACGCCGCGCTCGGCGAGCGCAGCGAGGTCGCGATCGGAGATCACCGGTGTCACCAAGGCGATGCCCTTCGCGCGACCATTCGATGCTGCGATGGCGTCGAGCATGCAGCGGTTGTCGCGGCCGTAAGGTTGCGCCGCCACCAGAAGGCCGTGCGTCAAGCCGTGCGCGTCCAGTACTGCCAGGAATCGGTCGACGGTTCCCATCTGGCTCGGTGCGGGGATGTAGTCCGGCTTGGTGGCAAACGGGTAGGCCGCGCCACAGAAGACGTGCGCGTGACAATCGGCAGCGGGAACCATCAACGCGGACGGCGCAACAGGGTCAAGTTTCGGGGAATCAGCGGCCCATCGATCGACATCGCGCAGGACTTCGCGCAGCGTCTCCTAACTCCGACCGACATCGACCTTGGCATCACCGTCGACCAACTTCGTGCCCTGGGAGTCCTCGCACCAAACGTCGATCGTATACAGCGTATTGCCGTTCGGCTGCTTCGTCGCTTCCTTGATGCGTCCCCGGACATGCAGCTGCACGCCGAGATTCACCGGCTTGATGTATTTGGTGCGCAGTTCGCCGCGCTCCATGTAGTCCATCCCGAACGCCCGGACCAGCATCTCCGAGCACCAGTTGGTCATGATCATCCCGTCGGCGTTGGCGGTGGGGAAGCCTTCGCTCCTGGCGAATGCCTCGTCGGTGTGAATGTTGGATCCGACCTGTCGCAACTCGTTGGTGGCGGCCGACAGCATCGCGCTGTCGTACCATTCGATGCGCTGTGGCGTGATGGTGCGAACCGGTCCGACGAGGTCGTCGCCGACCTTGAAACTCGATTTGCCGCTCATTGTTTCGCTCCATCGATCTTGTACCGAAGCAGTGTCAGATCGTTGTAAGTGGTCACCAGGCGCCCGTCCGACGTCCGCACCTCGAGGTAGTACCAGAGGTAGGGTCGACCACGCTTGATGTACTTGTCGACGATGTGTCCGGTCACGATCACCTTCTCGCCGACATAGGCGACGCTGTGGTGCTTGGCATGATATTCGTAATGAACGCGCGCATCCGGCCCTTTCATGCCCGACACGCGCCGCTCCTTGTCGCAATTCCCTTCGAGAATGCGCATCTTGTCGACGTGGATCATGGTCGGTAGCCGCATCTGCCGCCCCGCCGGATTCTGCGCGGTGTGGAAGAACTCGCTCGTTTCCTCGGTCCCGTGCGCGTACTCGCTGCACATGAACGCGGTGATCACGTATTCGACCGGCTTGAATACGTCACCTTTCTCCAGATCACTGATATAGCCGCCGAGCATTTCGCTTCCTCCGATGAATTCGTTTCGCTAGTCGATCTTGATCCCAGCCGCCTGGATGGTCTTGCGCCACATCTCGGTCTCTTCCCTGAGTCTCTTCTGGGTTTCCTGCGGGCCGTCGGCGACGGTCTCGAAGCCGAGTGCTCTGTATTGTTCCTTGACTTTCGGATCGTTGGCCGCTTCTTTCAGGACTCTGGCCAGCTTGTCGACGATGGCCGGCGGTGTGTCGGTCCGCACGTACGCGCCGATCCACTGGCTCACCAATCCGCCATAGCCGCCCTCCTTCATCGTCGGCACGTCGGGCACGAGAAACCACCGTTCGGCGTTTCCCACAGCCAGGATACGGATCTTGCCGCCCTGAATCATGCCAATGGAACCCGGCAGGGTATCGAAGGCGACCTGGATCTCGTTCGTCAGCAGCCCGCGCAACGTGGCACCGCCATCGATATAGGGAACGAATACCATCTTGACGCCGGTTTCCAGCTTGAACTGTTCGCCGCGCAGATGCCCGGACGACCCGATGCCCGAGGCCCCGTAGTTGAGGGTGCCCGGACGATCCTTCGCGTAGTCGATCAACTCCTTGACCGACTTGACCGGAAGCGACGGATGCACGAGCACCACAAACGGTGTCTCGTCGATCAAGAGCAATGGCGTCATGTCCCTCAGAAAGTTGTACGAGAGCGTTGCCTTCAGCGCCGGTTCGCTCGTGACAATGTTGGTATGTATCAGAACCGTGTAGCCGTCCGCCGGTGCGCGAACAACAAAGTCGGTCCCGATCGATCCGGCGGCTCCCGCCTTGTTGTCGACGACGACAGGCTGACCCAGGATCTCGGAGGCGCGGGCGGCAAGTGCGCGCGCGGTTGGATCGACCGTCCCGCCCGGCCCGTACGGAACGACGAACTTGATCGGGCGATCCGGAAACGAGCCGGCTTGTGCCAGAACATCGCCGGAGAACGCGATGGCCGCACAACAGAGGACGGCGACTCGATAGAGTGCTGTTGTCCGCATAGCACGCTCCTCACAGTTTCGGGTCATTTGAATTGGCCCAATCAGCGATTCTTACACCGCTGGAGGTCACAGGACAAGTTGCTTGAAAAAACCGGAGCATTCCGATCGCCGCGATGCGGGAATGCCGTTGCAATGCGGCATCCGGGATTATGCTATGTTTCCCGACGGCAATCGGGGAGGAGTCAGGCGTGAGCGAAATACAAATCGAGCGTAGCGATCAGGGCGTGGCCACGGTCTGGCTCAACAACCCTAAACATCTCAACGCACTGAGCAATGCGATGATCATCGGCCTGTGCGAGGAACTGCCTCGTCTTGCCGACGACACGACATGCCGCGCGATCGTCATGCGCGGCCGCGGCGGCGTGTTCTGCGCAGGTCGCGAGCTGCGGGACGTCAAGGCATTGCAAGGCGCCGACCTCGACGCCATCGAAAAGATGTACGGCTACATGCAGACGATGAACGAGGTGATCTACCATTCACCGCATCCGGTCATCAGCGTCATTGAGAAGTATGCATTCGGCATTGCCACGATGCTCGTCAGCTGGAGCGATATCGCATTGGCCGAAGATGGGGCGATGTTCGGCTATCCGGAAGTTCATCACGGGATCACGCCCTATGGCGCGATACCGACCATGCTGAACATGATGAATCAGAAGGCGATGCTGGACCTCTTGCTGACCGGCCGAAAAATCAACGCCGCCGAGGCATTGCGGCTCGGCATCCTGACCCGCGCCGTGCCCGCAGAACATCTGACGGGCGAGCTCGACCGGGTGCTCCAGGATCTATTCCAGGGAAGCGCCGCCGCGATACGCCGGTCGAAGAAGTTCGTGAGGGAGTGCGAGACCCTCACCTACCAGCAGGGAATGACCGCTGCCACCGACAAGTCCATTCTCGGCGTCGGCTTGCCAGACATGCGCAAGGGAATCGCCGCGTTCATCGACAAGCAGAAGGCAAACTGGTCGTGACGGTCCGAGTCGCACACCCTCAATGGAGCCGAGATTAGCGTCGCACTGCACGTGATATATTGATTCGCAGCATATAAGCGGTACCCATGGAGGTGGCGATGGCAAGAATTGCGTTCTTCTTCTCCGCGCTGGTTTTCGCGATGATGCAGACGGCGCTGCCAGCACGCGCACAGGAGTTCCCGAGCAAGCAATCCATTCGCATCATCGTGCCGTTCCTCCCCGGCGCCGCGAATGACACCCTCGCCCGCATCACCGCCGCGGCGCTCACACCCAGGCTCGGGCAGTCAGTCATCGTCGAGAACAAGGCCGGAGCCGGGTCGGCAATCGGGACAGACTATGTCGCGAAGTCGCCGGCGGACGGATATACGCTGCTATGGGGCGGCGCCGACGGCATCTCGGTGCTCCCGGCGGTGAAGCCGAATCTTCCCTACAAGGTCCCTGACGATTTCACATTCATCGGCCAGGCCTCCGAAACCGTGTTCGCGGTCGTCGTCAGCAGCCAGCTCCCGATCAAGTCGGTGCCGGAATTCATCGCGTATGCCAAAGCCAATCCCGGCAAGATCCGTTACGGCACTTCCGGTGTAGGAAGCATCGCACACGTCGGCTTCGTGCTCCTGGAAAAAAGTGCCGGAATCGAGATGGTGCACGTGCCCTACAAGGGCATGTCCGCCGTGGTCACGGATATTCTGGGTGGCCACATCGAAATGGCGTATGTCACGCCGCAGACGATCAACGCGCATGCCGACTCGCCCAAGATCCGCATCATTGCGACCACCGGCTCGCGTCGCGCGCCGCTGTTTCCAAATCTGCCGACACTGAAGGAATCCGGCCTGCCGGACGTCGTGGTCGAAACCTGGTTCGGCGTGTTCGGTCCGCCCAATCTTCCGGCCAATATTGCCGCTCGACTGGAGAAGGAAATTGGCGACGTCATGAAAGATCCGGAAGTGATCGCGAAACTGAAGGCGGTCTTTTTCGAACCTCACTTCGTCCCTTCCGAGCCATTCAGGAAATATGTCGTCGACGACCTGAACAAATGGAAGAGCGTTGCACAGCGCGAGAACATCGTCATCACGGACTGAGTTGGTCGATGGCGACCGCATTGTCCCTGCAAGGCATTCCTGACGGCCTTGTCGCGATCGTCAAGCGCGACTGCCCGACCTGCGTGATGGTCGAACCGGTGCTCCGCCAGCTTGCAGCGGCGGGTCACCGCGCTCACCGTGTTGACGCAGGACGATCCCACTTTTCCGTCTGACATTCCGGGCGTCATCGACGATACGGGGCTCGAGCGCTCCTTCGCGCTCGGCATCGAGACCGTGCCGACGATCGTGCGCATCGAGCGCGGCCGCGAGACGACACGCGCGGTCGGCTGGCATCGCGGCGAGTGGGAAGATCTGACCGGCATGCGGGCGCTCGGCCCGGGCCTGGCTGACCAGCGCCCCGGTTGCGGATCGCTCACGACCGATCCGAACATCGCCGATGCACTGGCAATTCGACTAGGTGGCGTCACGTTCAAATCGGAGCAGGTCGAGATCGGCGGCTACGAGGACGAACACGAAGCCTGCTTCGACCGCGACTGGACGGATGGCCTGCCCGTGGTACCGCCAACACCTGTCCGCGTGCACCGCATGCTGCAAGGGACACGTCGCGATCCCAAGGAAATTCTGGGGCAAATGCCTCCCGACTACGAAACCTGCACCGTGGAAAAGGTGGCGATCAACGCGGTCATGGCCGGCTGCCGGCCTGATTACATGCCGGTCGTCATCGCGGCCGTGGAAGCGGCGCTCGACGAGGCCTTCTGCCTGCATGGCGTCGTCGCGACGACGATGTTCGTCGGACCCATCGTCATCGTGAACGGTCCCGTCCGCAAAATGATCGGCATGAACTCCGGCGTCAATGCACTCGGTCAGGGCAACCGCGCCAACTCCACCATCGGTCGCGCCCTGCAACTCACGATTCGCAATGTCGGCGGCGGCAAGCCCGGTGGTGTTGACCGCGCTACGTTTGGGACACCCGGCAAGGTCGGCTTCTGCTTTGCCGAGAACGAGGAAGATTCGTGCTGGGAACCGCTTTCGGTCGAGCGTGGTATCGCGCCGGGCAAATCAGCGGTGACCTTGTTCACCGGCTATGGTGTGCGCGGCATAGTCGATCAGACCTCGCGCACTGCGGAGTCTCTTGCCAGGAGCTTTGCCGCCTGCCTCGCAAACATGCGTCATCCCAAGTCGTTTCAAAGTCACGACGCGATCATCGTCATCTCGCCGGAGCACTTGCGCGTTTTCCGCGAAGCAGGCTGGTCGAAGGCGCGATTCAAGTCGGCATTGATGGCGCTGACCACGGTGCCTGCCGAGGACGTGCTGATCGGCGTCGGCGGCATGACGCCCGGCGCGCCCCTGAGCGCCAAGGGAACGATGTTGCCCAAGCTTCGCGAGTCCGGGCTCCAGGTCGTGCATGCTGGCGGAATCGCAGGATTGTTCTCGGCAATTCTCGAAGGCTGGAGTGCCAACTCCAACTCCAGAATCACAACCAAGGAAGTGAGGAACTGACCATGGTGACGAAAATACAGTCGACAACGCTGCTCAACCCGACTGGCGAGCATGAGGTCGTCGCGCGCAGGAAGGTGGCCAAGCCCGTCACGCTCGAGGGGATCACCGTCGGCGTGCTCGACATCGGCAAGCTGCCCGGCAACGTGTTCCTCGATCGCCTCGCAGTGCGGCTCGGCGAGCGCGGCGTTCCGGTCAAGCGATACGCCAAGCCAGGTCCGAACCGTCCGGCCATACTCGCAACCAGGCAGAAAATGCTCGCCGAAACGCAGGTGGCCGTCATTGGCTTAGCCGATTGAGGGTCTTGCATATCGTGCAGTCTGCACGACGGATGCAATCTGGAAGGTAGCGGTATCCCGGCAGTGATCGTCTCGTCGACCGCTTTCGTTCAGGCCGCCGACGCACAGAGCAAACTGCTGGGTTACGAGCCGACGATCGTTTGGGTGCCCCACCCGATCCAGGATCGGACCGATGAAGAACTATGCACGCTCGCCGACCGCGCATTCGACGAGATCGTCGCGAGCCTCACCGCACTGCGGTGAATCTCATTCGGTGATCTCGATTTTCGACGCCTTGGCGACGCTCGTCCAGACACCCAGTTCGTCCACCGCAAACTTCCGGAACGCGTCGCCCTCGACCGGATTCGGAATCCACCCGGCCTTGTTGAGCCGGTCCAGAACTTCCGGGTCTTTCAACACCAGCGCCAGTTCCCTGACCAGCTTTTCGCGAACATTCGCAGGAAGTCCCGCCGGAGCCATGACTCCGTACCAGACTTCGACCACTGCATCCTTGAGATTGAGTTCGACGAACGTCGGAACATTCGGCAACAGCGGATGCCGCGTGGGTCCGGTCTGCGCCAGCACCTTCACCTTGTTCGCAGCGTAATGCGGATTGATCGTCGGAGGCGTGACCAGCCCGACGCTGATGGTGCCGGAAAGAAGGTCGGGAACGAACTGGCCCACCCCCTTGTAGGGAACGTGGGTCATCGAGATACCGGCAGTCTTCTCGAGCAGCGCCGTGGCGAGATGACCACCGCCGCCGATGCCTGAGGTTGCGTAGGTGACCTTGCCGGGATTGGCCTTGGCGTACGCTATGAACTCATCCCAGGTATTGACCGGCAGGCTATTGCTGACCGCAATCGCAAACGGCATCGTGAAGGTGCGTGTCAGGAAGAGCAAGTCGTCGGGAACCTTGTACGGAACCTTGGGATTCACGGCCGGCAGCACGGTGATGCCGTCAGCAGTTCCGTAAAGAAGTGTGTAGCCGTCGGCCGGCGATTTCAGGACGTATTCGATGCCGATCATCGATCCGGCGCCCGCCTTGTTTTCCACGATCACGGGTTGGCCGAGCCGTTTGGAGAGACCTTCCGCAACGATGCGGCCGGTGGCGTCAGTGCCGGCGCCGGGCGAGAACGGCACGATGAACCTGATCGGCCGATTCGGATAATCCTGCGCCAGTGCGAGCGGCATCGCTCCTGCGATCGCGAGCCCCAGCACCAACGACCATTGCAGAAGTTTCCTCATGCGCAACTCCCTGTTTCGCTACTCTGGAGTGAATTGATCTGTTACTTCGCAACGCGCTTGATTCTATGCCGATTGTGATCGGCCCGCATTGACTGGAATCGCGCGCGCGCCGTAGTATGAGATCGACGTGCCAGCCGCATCGCCTCTTCAAGGTTTCCCTGACGGTCTCGTTGCCGTCGTCAAGCGCGACTGCCCGACCTGTGTGATCGTCGAACCCGTGCTTCGCCAGCTCGCCGCGGCGGGGACTCCGTTCACCGTGCTGACCCAGGACGATCCTACATTTCCCGCCGGCGTCCCAAGCGTGATCGACGATACGGGGCTCGAGCGTTCCTTTGCGCTTCGCATCGAAATCGTGCCAACACTTCTGCGCATCGAGCATGGTCGCGAGACGACACGCGCGGTCGGTTGGCACCGCGGTGAGTGGGAAAGTGTGGCCGGCTTGCGGGCGCTCGGCCTGGACCTGCCTGAGCAACGGCCCGGTTGCGGGTCGCTCAACACCGATCCGAACATCGCCGACGAACTGGCCATTCGCCTGGGCGGCGTTACGTTCAAAGCGCGGAAGGTCGAGGTCGGCGACTACGAGGACGAGCACGAGACCTGCTTCGACCGCGATTGGTCGGATGGCCTGCCCGTGGTGCCACCGACACCATTGCGCGTGCATCGCATGCTGCAGGGGACACGGCGCGATCCCAACGAAATTCTGGGACTCATGCCTCCCGACTACGAGCCGTGCACGGTGGAAAAAGTGGCGATCAACGCGGTCATGGCCGGCTGTCGACCCGACTACATGCCGGTGGTCATCGCCGCCGTGGAAGCCGCGCTCGATCCACCCTTTAGCCTGCACGCGGTCGTCGCGACGACGATGTTCATCGGGCCCATCGTCATCGTGAACGGTCCCATCCGCAAAATGATCGGCATGAACTCCGGCGTCAACGCGCTCGGCCAGGGCAACCGCGCCAACGCCACCATCGGTCGCGCGCTGCAGCTCACCGTTCGGAATGTCGGCGGCGGCAAACCCGGTGGCGTCGACCGCGCGACACTGGGAAACCCCGGAAAGGTCGGCTTCTGCTTCGCCGAGAACGAGGAAGATTCGTGCTGGGAACCACTGTCCGTCGAACGAGGTATCGCCCCGGGGAAATCTGCCGTGACGCTGTTCGCGGGGTCTGGTGTGCGCGGCCTCGTCGATCAGACCTCGCGCACGCCTGAGTCTCTCGCCAGAAGCTTTGCCGCTTGCCTCATCGGCATGCTCCATCCCAAACTGTTTCAGGGTCTCGACGGCATTGTCGTCATCTCGCCGGAGCACCTGAGAGTTTTCCGCGAAGCAGGCTGGTCGAAGGCACGCTTCATGTCGGCATTGATGACGCTGACCACAGTGCCCGCCGAGGACATACTGACCGGCGTCGGCGGCATGACACCAGGCGTTCCCGCGAGCGCGCGAGGGACCATGGTGCCCAAGTTTCGAGTAGGGCGGACTCCATGTCGTCCATGCTGGCGGAATAGCCGGAATGTTCTCGGCTATCCTTGACGGCTGGAGTCCCAACTCCAGCTCCCGAATCACCACCAAGGAAGTGAGGAACGGATCATGACGGCAACAACGTTACTCGACCCGACCGGCGAGCATGAGGTCGTGGCACGCAAGAAAGCGGCCAAGCCCATCACGCTCGATGGGATCGCGGTCGGTATTCTCGACATCGGCAAGGCACGTGGCGACGTGTTCCTCGATCGTGTTGCGGTGCGGTTCGGCGAACTCGGCGTTGCGGTCAAGCGGTATGCGAAGCCGGGTCCGAGCCGGCCCGCAATTCTCGAAACCAGGCAGAGAATGCTGGCGGAGACGCGGGTTGCCCTGATTGGGCTAGCCGATTGAGGCTCTTGCATAACGTGCAGTCTGCACGACGGATGCAATCTGGAAGGTAGTGGTATGCCGGCGCTGGTCGTCGCATCGACGGCTTTCGTTCAGGCGGCCGAAGTTCAAAGCAAAGCGCTCGGTTACGAGCCGACGATGATCTGGGTGCCCCACCCGATTCAGGATCGGACCGATGAAGAGTTGCGCGCGCTCGCCGATAGCGCGTTCGACGAAGTAATGGCGAAGATGACGGCATCGCAGTGACGCGGTTGTCGTGATCGGAATCCGACACGATGGGCCGCCACTAGCCGCCACCCTCGAATGACCGGTCCAGGCCTGTCCCGACTTTCGGATCGGCACTTCTGGCAGGCCAGCAACGTTCGGGTTCGGGCGCTATTCGCCCTTGATATCGGCGTCGCGAGCAATCTTCGCGAAGCGCTGGAGATCGGCCTGTACGTTGCGCGCGAAATCTTCAGCGGTGGGCTTGACGCCCTCGACGCCGAGCGCCTCGAAGCGGGCAATGACGTCCTTTTGCGAGATGATTATCGTCACCTCTTCGCGCAGCTTCTGGATCACAGCCTCCGGCGTGCCCGCCGCAGACGACAGCGCGACCCACGTGCCCAGATCGAAGCCCGGGTAGCCTGCTTCGGCCACCGTCGGCAATTGCGGGAACAGGCTGGTGCGGTCCTTGGTCAGCACGGCAAGCGCTTTCGCTTTGCCCGAGCGCATCTGCGGTGCAGCCACTACCAGCGTGTCGAACGAAATAGGCACTTGGCCACCGACCAGGTCGTTCATCAATGGCGCGCTGCCTTTATAAGGCACATGCAGCATTCGGATTCCGGTGGCCGCATTGAACGCCTCGCCAGCGAAGTGCGAGATGGTCCCGGCACCGAATGAGCCGTAGGCGTACTTGCCCGGGCTCGCGCTGGCCAGCGCGACCAGCTCCTTTACGCTGTTCGCGGGAAAGGATGGGTTGACGAGAAGCACCATCGGCGTGCGCGTGACGATGCCGACGCTGACAAAGCTCTTCAGCGGATCGTAGGGCAGATTGTGCAGCAGCACGGGGTTGACCGTGAACGTGCTCGAGCCGGTCATGAGCAGTGTATAGCCATCGGGCTGTGCCCGCGCCACCGCCTCCGCCCCGATTACCGTGCCTGCGCCGGGGCGATTGTCGACGACGAATGGCTGTCCGAGACGCTCGGTGAGACTCTGCGCGATGATTCGCGCGGTGACGTCGGTATAGCCGCCCGGAGGGAATGGCACGATGATGTGCACCGGCCTCGATGGATACGGCTGTACCGACGCGGCCGGTAGTGGAGACTGCGCCACGGCCGTGCCCATCGCAAGCACTAGCGATCCGATGAGGCACATGAGACATTTTCGCAAGATCTGCTCCAGTCGTAATGTGAAACGGAGGACAGCCAAGAATCCGTCGATTCGGCTTCAATGCTACAGCGACACATGGCCATTGACGCTCGCCGCCCCGGCGAGCAATGCCGGGCGGAAGAGGTGAGAGTCGAACTCACCGAGGACGTCAGGGACGCCCTCCGCCGGATTTGAAGTCCGCGCACCCCACCGGGGATGTTTCTCTTCCTCGACGCTATGTTACCGCGGACGGATCCCCAGGCTTGCACTCGCGAGCGCGTTGGCAATCCCTTCAATTCCCGGCACGAGTTCGTCAACGTCGGTCAGGCAACGGCAGTCCAGGACAAGCGCGTGCTCGTCGGTTCGACCGATGATCGGCAGCGGAAGCGCGCGCAATACTTGCTGCGAGCCGCTGGATGTCGCTGTCGCGATTCCGTCGAGGTCCGGTGCTTCGGATGCGAACACCGGCGCTGGGCAGGAGGTGTGTCGGCAACGCACCGCTTCCGATCTGGCTCATGCATTCGATGACCTCGACCGCGTACCCCTTTGGCAAATTCTGGGCGAATGCGTCGGCCAGGCGGCGTGCAACCGGCGCGATGTCGGTCGCGCTGCGCACGAGCATCCGCAGCGTCGGCAGCGTTTCCGGCAGGCGCTCGGCATGCAGATAAAGACGCAGCACCTGCTCGAGCGCGGCGAGAATGAGTTTGTCAACGCGCAACGCACGCTTGAGCGGATTCTTGCGCAGCCGGTCGATCAGGTCCTTGCGGCCGGCGACAATGCCGCATTGAGGGCCGCCCAGCAACTTGTCACCGCTGAACATGACGAGGTCCGCACCCGCGGCGAGCGACTCGCGCACGGTCGGCTCGTGCGGCAGACCCCACTGCCGAAGGTCCACCAACGTGCCGCTACCCAGGTCCATCGCCAGCGGAATCTCGTGCTTGCGCGCCAGCGCCGCGAGATCGTTGGCGTCCACGCTGCTCGTGAAGCCACGCATTTCATAGTTGCTCGTGTGCACCTTCAACAGCAATGCAGTGCGCGGGCCGATGGCGTCTGCGTAGTCGGCAAGATGGGTGCGATTGGTGGCCCCGATTTCACGCAAGCGCGTGCCGGAGCGCGCCATGATGTCGGGGATGCGGAATTGGCCGCCGATCTCGACCAGTTCGCCGCGCGACACCACGACCTCGCGGCGCTGCGCCAGCGTGTTGAGTGCCAAAAACACGCCCGCGGCATTGTTGTTGACGACCAGCGCCGCCTCCGCGCCCGTGAGCGCCTGGAGCGTCGACTCGACATGCGCATCGCGTTCGCCACGACGACCCTGATCGAGGTCGAACTCGACGTTGCACGGGTGGCGGGCGGCTTCGACCAGGGCCGCGACGGCCGCATCAGGCAATACGGCGCGCCCGAGATTGGTGTGTAGAACCGTGCCGGTGAGGTTGACAACCCTGCGCAACGACGGTTGCATCTGCATTTCGAGCGCATCGTGGATCGCCGCTGCGATGGCGTCGACGTCGGGTACCTTCGCATGCGCGTCGTTGCGCGCAATGGCGCGCAGCGCGGCGAGGTGCGCGCGAGTCACGACCATGACGCGCTCACGTCCGTGCCTTTCCTGCAAGGCTCGCATGGTCGCGCGATTGAGCAGCCGGTCGACGGATGGAAGGGATGAGAGTGCGGCGCCCACGTACGTGTCACTCGTGACAAAAAAACCAAGGAATCGCGTAGCCGCGACGACAACGATCGTCGCGGCGGAACGCGAAGTCTAGCGCAAGCGACCGGCGCCGCGGTCCGCGCTTGTCGTGCGCGTGGCAGGTGCAGGCGGACGGGGCACAGCGACGGGCATCGGCGAGCCCGCGCCGACGATCGCCGCAAAACCCGGATTCATCCGGCGCAGGTCACCGTTGCGCAGCGTAACGCCCATTTGGTCGAACAGCTCAAGGATGTGAATGGCAAGAGTGCGTCCGGTGCCCAGCGCATCGCGGTACTGGGCGGCCGTAAATGCTCCGGATTCGCTCGCGTCCGCGACATGCGCGGCGGACGCCGCGAGGCGAGCGAGCGACTCGCGCGGATAAAAACGGCTTGCTGTTGCCGCAGCGACGAGACCGCTCTTGCGCTTGCGATGGAGGAGGTCGACAAGCACGGTTTCCTTGACGTTGAGATCGACCGCGAGCTGTTCGACCGGCAACGGCGTGGCGCCGCCTTCGATCATGGCCGGCAGCACCCGCTGCCACAGCACTTCGTCGGCGGGCGTGAAGCTGCCGCTGCTTCCGCTCAATCGCACGATCGAATTGGCGAGCTCGATCTTGTGCCGAAATCCAAGCTCGCGGACAAGGAACAGAAACGCCTCCGGCGGCAGATAGGGCGCCACGTCCTTGCGCAATGCATCGAGTCCAATGCCAGAAGCGCCCGGCTTATCGGCATTCGAGCCCGCAAGCGTCTCGAGCACGCGCTCCTCGAGCATGCGGACGTTCGAGGCCGGAATCGCAATACGCATATCCCGTCCCAGCGTGGCTGCGGAGGCCTCGCGATAGAGGGCGGCAGCGCGCTCGGCGGTGAGATTGAATGCCCGCTCGAATCTGTTGAGATCGATCGCATAGTCCGGGATCTGCATGAGCGCCGCCAGCGTGAGGCGCGGATCGCCGAGCGACATCGCCTGCCGTACCGTGTCGCGCTGCGGCGATGCGCGGCGGTCTGTCGATGGAAACGGATCAATGACGACACCGCCACCCAGCGTGCGACGCGCCGCCTGGTCGCGTACGATGAAACGATCGCCGACGAATGCGGCAACGGGTCGCTCGAGCACGAGCTGGGCGTGCGCAGTCGTCCCGGGGCCGATCGCCACGCCGCGTCGAGTGACAATGCGCGCCACCACATCGGCGGTGCCCAGGTGCAGATGGACCTGCGTCTGATGCGCGAGCGGCCGGGCTTCCGACGCGAGCAGCGTAAGCGTCGCATCGAGTCGATGCGTAGGAGCATCGTTCAGCGGGCTCACAAGCCAATCGCCGCGCGTCACTTCAGCGACTTCGACACCTGCGAGATTGATCGCGCAGCGGGAACCAGCGCTGACGCTGTCCACTGCCTGACCACGCATTTCGAGACCGCGAACACGGACCGTCGTACCTCTCGGCGAGAGTGTGCAGCGCGCGCCGGTGGCGACGTTGCCGTCGAACACCGTTCCGGTGACCACCGTGCCACTGCCGGTCACCGAGAACACGCGATCGATGGCGAGGCGAAAATGCCCGTCCTTCTGCCACCGCGATGCGTGCATGCGTGCCGCGGCTTCGAGATCCTGGCGCAGAGTCGCGAGGCCCGCTCCGGTCACGGAAGACACTTCACGGATCGGGATGCCGGCGAGGGGCGTAGGCGCGAGCAACGCTCGCACCTGACTGGTGACCTCGCGGATCCGTTCTGCGCTCGCGACATCGGTTTTCGACACGACGGCCACGCCACGGTCGATGCCGAGCAGTTGCAGGATCGCAACATGTTCCAGGGTTTGCGGCATCACGCCGTCATCGGCGGCCACGACGAGCATCACGAAGTCGATGCCACACACGCCAGCCAGCATGTTGCGGACAAACCGCTCGTGCCCGGGAACGTCGACGAACCCGAGAACGGTACCGTCACCCAGAGTCAGATACGCAAAGCCCAGATCGATCGAAATGCCGCGCGCCTTTTCCTCAGGCAACCGATCGGTGTCGACTCCGGTAAGCGCGCGTATCAGCGCTGTCTTGCCATGATCGATGTGGCCCGCGGTGGCGATGATCACGAGGTAGGCTCAAGCAGAAACCGGCATTCTCCAAAGGAACGTAGCCTTGGCGCCCCGAGGCTGTCAAGCAGGCCCGCGCCGGCGACTGTGAATATGAGGCAAGCAGCAAAAATCGACAGCCTTGGCCTCCTGGAAAATTGCCGGCCGCAGGCAGACCGATATATTCTCGCCGGTAGCGTCGCTCGCGCCCAGGATGCCGCGCCTGTCGAGTCGCGACCCCATCAACGCACTACCAGCAGAAGGATCATCATGCCGCGCTACGAGTCACCGTACGACCCATCGAAGATGCCGCGCAATCTCGAGCACGTCATCTACGAAAAGAAAGGGCACGTCGCGTATGTCACGCTCAATCGGCCCGAGGTTCGCAACGCCCTGCACTCCTATGCATACGCGGAGATGCGCTCCTGCTGGCGGGACATCGGCCTCGATCCCGAGATCTACGTCGGCATCGTGACCGGCGCCGGGCAAGCCTTCTGCGCGGGGCGCGACGTCAAGTTTCTGGCGCAATATCAGGCGCAGGGCAAGCGTACGCCGCACGAGGACCCGAACGATCCATTGTTCCACTGGGGCGGTGGCGGGCAGCCGCAGGACGTGAATCTGGAAAAGCCGCTCATCGCCGCGGTCAACGGCTTCGCCGTCGGCGTGGGGCTGAACATCATCCTCCAATGTCAACTGCGGGTGATGGCGGAGGAGGCCTGGATCGGCGACCAGCATACCAACGTCGGCCGCCTGGGCGCGCCACACGAGATGTATACCGCCCTGCCGCGTACCACCGCCGCCTATCTCACGCTTTGCAACGGTCGCCTGACGGCTCAGGAATGCCTGCAGCAGGCGATCGTCAACAAGGTGGTGCCGAGGGACCAGCTGATGGCGACGGCCGAGCAGATGGCCGCGATGATTTGTCTCGGCTCTCCGCTCGCGGTGCAGGGTGCGATCCGGTTGTATCGCCTGACCGCGTCGTTTCCTCCGTCGCTCTCGGCGTATGCGCGCCATCTCGATCAGGAAATCGCCGAAACCGAAGACGGCGCAGAGGGCGGTCGCGCGTTCAAGGAGAAGCGCCGGCCCGTCTGGAAGCTGCGCTAGCCTCCGGACAGCGCGAACAAAAGGCGCCCGCAGGCGCCTTGGTCGCCGGGTGCCTGCAGCAGCCTCCTACAACAATCACGTGAGCATGCTGCACCAGCGCGTCGGCCGCAGCCGCGACTCGCAATTCCCCGTCGATCCCCACGCTTCGCGTGGGGCCCCGCGCCGGGCTCTCGCGCGGCTAATGCTTGGTCGCGACGACCGGTGGCTGCGACGAATAGTACGCAGCGAGGTTCTCGATGTCCTGCTTGGACAATGTTCCGGCAAAGCCAGCCATGACTGCGTTCTTGCGTGCCCCCGACTTGTAGTCGCGTAGCGCCTTCGACAGATAGTCGGGGTACTGGCCGCCGATCTTGGGATAGTCCGGCGACTGGCTGTTGCCATCCATGCCGTGACAGGCCTGACAGACTTCCTTGGCCTTGGCCGCGCCCGCGGACGCATCGGCGGCAAATGCGCTGCCGCCACTGCCCGCCAGGACCATGATCAGCGCTGAAAAAAAGAAGGTCTTCATCGGTGGCTCGTCACTTGCTGGCCGTCATTGCAGCACCGGCTGCATAGTAGGCGGCCAGGTCAGCCATGTCCTGTTCCGACAGCGACGCCGCAATCGCGCGCATGCTCGGATGGGTCCGTTCGCCGCTCTTGTATTCCTGGAGCGCCCTCACGATGTAAGCAGCGTGCTGACCGCCGATCTTGGGCACCTTGTAGACCTCGGGATACGCGGTGCGCCAACCGAGGATGCCGTGGCACCCGGCGCACATCTGGGTTTTCTTCTCACCGGCTGCCGCACTGCCTGCGGGCGCGGCGGTCTGTGCCCACGCCGACACAGGCAACGTGAACGCGACGACCAACGCGGCGGCAATGAGTGATTTTGTGTACATCTGCGGGCTCTCGGGGCGGTACGTTCACATGCAAGACTGCAAGGTGACGCAAAACCGCATCATTTTACGTGGTGGTCATCGATGCGGTCAAACTAGCGCTCGAGCAAATGCCGCTTTTGCTTGATGTCCTTCCAATCATCCGCGTCCGGAGGCCCGGGCTTGCGTTCGATGATCGGTTTCCACAGCTTGGACAGCTCGGCATTGAGTGCGGTGAATTCCTTCTGATCGTCTGGAACGTCGTCTTCCGCAAAGATCGCCTCGACCGGGCATTCGGCGACGCAAAGCGTGCAGTCGATGCACTCGTCGGGGTCGATGACCAGGAAATTCGGTCCCTCGCGAAAGCAATCGACAGGACATACGTCGACGCAATCGGTGTATTTGCAGCGGATGCAGGTCTCGGTGACGACGTAGGTCATTGCTTCGATGTCCTTGCCAGCGATGGCCTTGATTCTACCAAATCGCCCCCCAGCTAGCTTTCGAGGCGGGAATCTGCCGGCGCGGCTTGCGCAGGCAGGGGCTTTCCGTTAATTTAGGGGCGCATGTCAGGTGCCGACTCAGTTCTGTCGGGGCTACAGCGAGGAACTCATGAGCGACCACATCAAGCACGTCAGCGACGCAAGCTTCGACACCGATGTCCTGAAGGCACGCACGCCCGTGCTCGTCGACTACTGGGCCGAGTGGTGTGGCCCCTGCAAGACCATTGCCCCGATCCTCGACGACGTGGCCAAGGATTACGCCGGCCGGCTCACCGTGGCCAAGCTCGATATCGACGCCAATCCGGGGACGCCGGCAAAATATGGCATCCGCGGCATACCGACACTGATCCTGTTCAAGGGCGGTGAGATTGCTGCGCAAAAGGTGGGTGCACTGTCGAAATCGCAACTTACGGCTTTTATTGACAGCAATCTGTGAACCGGCTAGGCTTCTGACCCATTGAACTGCGTTTGATGGAGCTACGCCTCCGTCAAACGTCACCACCGGCGCCGCCGTGCAGTTTCCGGCGCCAACCTCCCAGATCGATTTGTGCGGCCACGAGTGTCCTTAGGGCCGCCCCGCTCCGCCCCCTCCTGCCCCCAGTCCATCCATGCATCTGTCCGAACTGAAGTCCAAGCCCGTCACCGAACTCGTCGAGATCGCGAACACCAACGAGATCGAAGGCGCCAACCGGATGCGCAAGCACGACCTGATCTTCGCACTGCTGAAGAATCAGGCGAAAAAGGGCGAGAGCATCTTTGGCGACGGAACGCTCGAAGTGCTGCCCGACGGATTCGGCTTCCTGCGTTCTCCGGATACGTCCTACCTCGCCGGCACCGACGACATCTACATCTCGCCGTCGCAGATCCGCCGCTTCAACCTGCACACCGGCGACACGATCGAAGGCGAGATTCGCACGCCCAAGGACGGCGAACGCTACTTCGCGCTCGTAAAAGTCGACAAGGTCAACGGCGAACCGCCGGAGAATGCGAAGAGCAAGATACTTTTCGAAAACCTGACGCCGCTGTTTCCGGACGAGGTACTGGTTCTCGAGCGCGACATCAAGGCCGAAGAAAACATGACCGGCCGCATCATCGACATCATCGCGCCGATCGGCAAGGGACAGCGCGGCCTGCTCGTGTCGTCGCCGAAGTCCGGCAAGACGGTGATGCTGCAGCACATCGCGCACTCGATCGCGGCGAACTACCCCGAAGTGATGCTGATCGTCCTGCTGATCGACGAGCGTCCGGAAGAAGTCACCGAGATGCAGCGTTCGGTGCGCGGCGAAGTGGTATCGTCGACATTCGACGAGCCGGCAACACGCCACGTGCAAGTCGCCGAGATGGTCATCGAGAAAGCCAAGCGCCTGGTCGAGCACAAGAAGGACGTCGTGATTCTGCTCGACTCGATCACCCGCCTCGCTCGTGCCTACAACACCGTCGTGCCTGCCTCCGGGAAAGTATTGACCGGCGGTGTCGACGCCAATGCCCTGCAACGGCCCAAGCGCTTCTTCGGCGCCGCCCGCAACATCGAGGAAGGCGGCTCGCTGACCATCATCGCCACTGCGCTCATCGATACCGGGTCGCGGATGGACGACGTGATCTACGAGGAATTCAAGGGCACCGGCAATATGGAAATCCATCTTGACCGGCGCATGGCGGAAAAGCGCACCTATCCCGCAATCAACGTCAATCGGTCCGGCACGCGCAAGGAAGAGCTGCTGCTCAAGCCCGAAGTGCTGCAGAAGGTGTGGGTGCTGCGCAAGCTGCTCTACCCGATGGACGATCTCGAGGCAACCGAGTTCCTGGTCGACAAGGTCAAGCAGACCAAGAACAACGCGGAATTCTTTGACTCGATGCGCCGCGGTTAGATGCCTATGTTTCCCGCGCCTCATTCCAACGTCGAGTTTGAATTCCGTTCTCCGCCTCCGGGGTCGCATCCCCACGCTCTGCGTGGGGCCCCTGCTCCTCCCTACGGCGTCCTAGTTCTTTGACAGCATGCGCAGAGGATGACGGAGGCGTTTGTTGGCCGAGGGCTTGCCGGGAGCTTGCCCTGAAGAGTGGCGGATGTACTAAGGGCTTGAATTGACGAGGACTGTCCCCACGTAAGGGACCATCAGCGGACATTGCGCTGCAGCACGAAAACCTTCATAATTGTTCAGTTTTGCCGTGCGGGTGCGATCCCACAACGGGTTGCCGGATATCCGCGCTAAAACGAGAAAATAGAGGGTAGTCAGGGGGCAGCGCATAGCATGTTGCGCCAAACTATTGAGGCATTTGATGAAAACTGGCATTCATCCGAATTACAGCGAAATTCAGGTAACGTGCAGCTGCGGCAACACGTTTGCGACCCGCTCGACGGTGAACAAGCCGCTGCATGTGGAAGTCTGTGCAGCGTGCCACCCGTTCTATACGGGCAAGCAGAAGATCGTGGACACCGCAGGTCGCGTCGAGAAGTTCCGGCAGCGGTACGCAACCAAGACGCCCGCGGCCGCCCCGGCCAAGACCGCTCCGAAGGCGGCGTGACGGTCGCGCCTGCCATGACCGTGTAAAAGGCAGCTTCGGCTGCCTTTTTCATTTCCTGCCGCCATGCAACTCGCCGACCCGATGCGCAATCCGGACGACGCGTCCGAGCTCTCTCCTTCCGGGCCGTATCGCGCCATCAAACAGGCCGGACTCGTGTTGCTTTGTGCTGCGTGGGTCGTGCTGGGCCTGTTCGGGCACGATCCGTGGAAACCCGAAGACGCAACGAGTTTCGGCGTCACCTTTGAGATGCTCAAGCATGGCGACTTCGCGGTGCCGAAAGTTGCCGGCGCACCGATCGAGCGGGCACCTCTGTTCCACGCGCTGGCGGCCGCAACCGCGTCCGCCCTCGGCGCCGTATTGCCGCTCCATGACGGCGCTCGCGTCGCCAACGCGCTCTGCCTTGCGGTGACGCTGTGGCTGCTGGCGTTGACCGGGCGCGAACTCTACGGTCGTGCGTTTCGATGGCTGCCGGTGCTGATCTTTATCGGCTGCATCGGGCTCTGGGACCGCGCACACTTCCTCAGTCCTGATGTGGGGCTGCTCGCGGCGTACGCGCTTGCACTCTACGCGCTGGCTCTGGCCCCGCGACGATTCGCGCTGGGCGGTGTGCTGCTTGGCGTCGCCGCCGGCATTGCATTTCTGTGCCGCGGTGCGCTGGCCCCGGCGCTCATGGCGTTCACTGCGGTCTTGTTACCGCTGTTCGATGCCTGGCGCCGGCGCCGCTATGTTGCAACCCTCGCCATCGCGCTGGCGGTCGCCACACCGTTGATCGTCGCGTGGCCACTGGCACTTTATTGGCGCGACGCGAATCTGTTCGCGCAATGGCAGCGAGCGCAAAGCATCTATCGCTTCTTTGGCCAGACCAACGACGCGCCGCCGGTCGAAGTACTCTGGTATCTCAAGAACCTGCCGTGGTTCGCGTGGCCGGCGTTGCCGCTGGCGCTGTGGACGATGTGGATTCGTCGGCGCGGTCATCATGGCGGCCTCGACGCGGCGGGCGTCGCACTGCCGGTGACGTTGACACTCGTCCTGCTGGTTGTGCTGTCGATGGCAGCTGCCGAACCTCGCGCGGTCCTCGCGTTGCCGTTGCTTTTGCCGTTGTCGCTGCTCGGGGCAGCCGAAGTGGACACGCTGCGGCGCGGCTTCTCAGGCGTGCTCGACTGGTTTGGCATACTGACCTTCGGACTGCTTGCTCTGTTGGTCTGGGGACTGTGGCTCGAGTCATTGCGCAATGGCCTGCCCGAGCCGGTCGCCCGTCTGTTTCACGACACGTTGCCAGGCTTCCAGCCGCCGGTGCACTGGTTGCCATTGACGGTTGCCATATTTCTGTCGTTGCTGTGGGTGACGTTGGTGCGGCCGGCGCGTCGATCGAATCGGCGTGCGGTACTCAACTGGGCTGCGGGCATGACGCTGATCTGGGGCCTGTACATGACCATCTGGCTGCCGTATCTCGATTCCCGGCGCAGCTATCGTCCGGTGGCCGAGTCGCTCGCCGCACACCTCCCGCCCGGCGGATGCGTCGCCAGTCACAATCTGGGCGATCCGCAGCGGGCACTGTTCGCCTACTTCATCGACCTGATCACGGTTCGTGACGAGCTGGAGCCCGGTCACAAGTGCACTGCACTGCTCATGCAGGTCGGCCGCGATGACTCGGACATCCCTCCCGATTCGGCGTGGGTGAAGGTCTGGGAAGGCCGTCGCCGCGGTGACGACACCGAGCGCTTCCTGCTGTTTCGCCGGCCGCTTTCATGAAGTTTGTCGACGAGGCATCGATCGAGGTCATCGCCGGCGATGGCGGGAACGGTGTCGCGTCGTTCCGTCGCGAAAAGTACGTTCCACGCGGCGGTCCGGACGGCGGTGACGGCGGGCGCGGCGGCAGCATCTACATGGTCGCCGATCGCAACATCAACACGCTGATCGACTACCGCTATGCGCGAATTCATCGCGCCAAACGCGGCGAAAACGGCCGTGGCGCCGACCAGTACGGCCACGGCGCCGCCGATATCACGCTGCGCGTGCCCGTGGGCACGGTGATCGCCGACGCCGAATCGGGCGAGCCGATCGCCGATCTCGCGGCCGATGGCCAGGTGGCGCTGGTGGCCAAGGGCGGCCAGGGCGGACTCGGCAACATTCACTTCAAGTCCAGCACCAACCGCGCGCCGCGCCAGGCGACTCCTGGCGAAAAAGGCCAGCAGCGGATGCTCAAGCTGGAGCTCAAGGTACTGGCCGACGTCGGATTGCTCGGATTTCCGAATGCCGGAAAATCGACGCTGATCCGTGCCATTTCCGCGGCGCGGCCCAAAGTCGCCGACTATCCCTTTACGACCCTGGCGCCGAACCTGGGCGTCGTTCGCGTCGACGAGAACAAGAGTTTCGTCGTCGCGGATATCCCGGGGTTGATCGAAGGTGCGGCCGACGGCGCGGGACTCGGTCATCGCTTCCTGCGTCACCTGCAACGCACGCGCCTGCTGCTGCACATCGTCGACCTCGCACCGTTCGACGGCGAAGTCGACCCTGTGGCCGAAGCGCGTGTCATCGTGAAGGAACTCAAGCGCTACGATCCGGCGCTTGCGGAAAAGCCGCGTTGGCTGGTGTTGAACAAGCTCGACCTCGTCGCCGAAGAAGACCGCGAGAAGCGCGTTGCGGCCTTCGTCAAATCGTATCGCTGGAAAGGACCGGTGTTTGCCGTCACCGCGATCAACGGCGACGGCTGTCGAGAACTGGTCTATGCCATCTACGACTGGCTCCAGAAGCAACCGCACGCGCCGGACGCGCCGGTGCCAGAGTGAATACGCCGGCGACGGTATCGGTCGTTGCAGCCGCGCGCCGACTGGTCGTGAAAGTCGGTTCGAGCCTGGTGACGAACAATGGGCGCGGCATCGATCACGACGCGGTCGCACGCTGGGCCGAGGAAATCGCGGCGCTTCGCCATGCGGGCAAGGAAGTCGTGCTCGTCTCGTCGGGCGCGATCGCCGAGGGCATGCAGCGGCTCGGATGGACCGAACGCCCCGCTGCGATGCATGAATTGCAGGCTGCTGCGGCCGTCGGCCAGATGGGCCTGGTCCAGGCGTATGAAACTGCATTCTCGCGCTTCAGCCTGCACACCGCGCAGATTCTGCTGACGCACGAAGACCTCGCGGATCGGCGCCGCTACCTCAACGCGCGCTCGACGCTGCTCACGCTGATCGGCCTCGGCGTCGTTCCGATCATCAACGAAAACGACACCGTCACCACCGATGAAATCCGGCTCGGCGACAACGATACGCTGGGTGCGCTCGTCACCAACCTCATCGAAGCCGACGTGCTGGTGCTGCTCACCGATCAGCCGGGACTGTTCAGCAGCGATCCACGCAAGGACGCCACCGCGACCCTGTTGCGCAACGCCCTCGCCGGCGACCCGGCGCTCGAAGGCATGGCGGGTGGCGCTGGATCACAACTCGCGCGCGGCGGGATGCTGACCAAGGTACTCGCGGCGAAGCGCGCTGCGCGCAGTGGCGCATCGACCGTCATCGCCGACGGCCGCGAGGAACAGCGTGCTGACGCGGCTCGCTGCCGGCGAAGCGCTCGGGACGCAACTGATCGCCGAGAAGCTCACGCTCGCCGCGCGCAAGCAATGGCTCGCCGACCACGTGCGCACCGCGGGCAGGCTCACGACTCGATCGCCGGCGCTGCGCGGGCGCTGCTGCGCGATGGCAAGAGCCTGCTGCCAATCGGGGTCGTCGCCTGCGACGGAACGTTCGAACGCGGCGAGGTCGTCGGCTGCTTCGATCCGGACGGCCGCGAAATCGCGCGCGGCCTGATCAATTACAGCATGTCCGAAACGCAGCGCATCCTGCGCAAGCCGTCGTCGGAGATTGCGGGAATCCTCGGCTACGTCGACGAGCCCGAACTGATACACCGCAACAACCTGGTGCTGCTGTAGATACAGCGCTCGGCCTAGGCGTCGCCCGGCGGTGTGGAGTACGGCGACGGCATGACGGTCTGCGCCCAGCCGTAGAGACGTTCCCGGCGGGTTTGCGGGCGCTGATGCAGATAGCGCTCGAGTTCGGTCAGCGCACGACGATAGACGTCGCGCTTGAACTCGATCACGTTTTCGAGAGGAATCCAGTACTCGTGCCAGCGCCACGCGTCGAACTCCGGATGATCGCTTGACCGCAGCGAAACATCGTTGTCCCGACCCGTGAGCCGCAGCAAATACCAGATCTGCTTCTGGCCGCGGTAACTACCGCGCCATTCGCGCTTGATCCAGTGCTGAGGGACCTCGTAGCGCAGCCAGTTGCGGGTGCGTCCGAGTACCTTCACATGCTGCGGATCCAGCCCGACTTCTTCCTTCAGCTCCCGAAACATCGCCCGCTCGGGCGTCTCGCCGGGGTTGATCCCGCCTTGTGGAAATTGCCACGAATGCTCGCGGATCCGTTTACCCCAGAAGACCTGATTCTTCGAGCTCGCGATGACGATGGCGACGTTCGGGCGATACCCGTCACGGTCCAGCATCGCTACCACCTTGATTCTGCAAGTTAAGGTGATTCTTGCACAGTTCGCAGCACTTGCAAAGCCCGGCGTTTGGTGCTTGCACCCTAGCGGCGCGCTGACTCCTGAGGCGTGACGCGCAACGACAGCCTCTGGTCGCGGCGGAGCACACCAACCTCCACGCCATCGCCAATGCGACCACCCGTCAGCAAGCGATGCAAATCGTCGATCCCGGTGACCGGCGCGTCACCGAACGCGACGATGATGTCGCCGATCCTTGATGCCGGCCGCTGCCGCAGGTGACCCGTTTTCGACCGCGCTGACGCGCACGCCTGATTCGTGTGCGAGCCCGAAATGACGCACGATGCGTCGGGCAATCGGCGTGTCCTGCCCGCCGACACCCAGATGCGCGCGCCGCACCCTGCCTTCACGGATCAACGCGATGACGACACGCTCGGCGGTATTGGCAGCGATGGCGAAGCAGATGCCCTGCGCCGGGAGGATCACCGCGGTGTTGACGCCGATGATGTCGCCCACAGAATCGACCAGCGGACCGCCGGAATTGCCCGGATTGAGCGCCGCATCGGTCTGGATGATGTTGTCGAGCAGCCGTCCGGTCTGGCCGCGCATGGAACGCCCGAGCGCGCTGACGATGCCCGCGGTCACGGTGTGCTGGAATCCGTAGGGGCTGCCGATCGCAATCGCGATCTGTCCCACGCGCACGCCTGCAAAGTCGGCGAACCGGCCGTAGCTCAGACTCGGGGCGCCGATCTTGATCACTGCGAGGTCGGAGTCCGGATCGTCACCAACCAGCTCCCCCGCCGCCACCCGTCCGTCCGGTAACGTGACCTCGAGCGCGCTCGCGCCGCCGGCGACGTGGCTGTTGGTTACAACATAGCCGTCCGGGGTGATGATGAATCCCGAACCGGAACCCTCGCGCTGCTCGCCACGACGCGCGGCGCGCTCGACACGGATATGCGCCACCGCGGGACTCGTGCGCGCCACCGCACCGCTGACCGCGGCCGAGTAGGCATCCTGCAGCACGCTGTCGCGGTCCTGACGCGCGGGAGCGGGCACTGCAGGGGCGAAGTCGTCAGATTCGTCGAGGACCAGCCGTGGGCGAGCTACGCGTGGAAAACCATCGAGGGGCGCCATATCGCGCTAAGTGACGCCGCCTGACACGGATTTCAAGGCCGCCTCGACCGGGGTCGCGGCGCGGGCGCCAGGATATGAACACCCGCTTGCGAGAACCTATCTCAAAATACCTACATCCGGGCGCCTCGCGCCACTGACGCTAAATCAGCGCGCGCTGCCGGTCGACGCTCGCATCCACTACGGTCAATGCGGTCATGTTGACGATGCGGCGCACCGTTGCCGACGGCGTCAACACATGAACCGGCTTGGCGACGCCGAGCAGCATGGGGCCGAGGGTCAGCCCGCTGCCGGCCGCCACCTTGAGCAGGTTGAACGAAATGTTGGCCGCGTCGATGGTCGGCATGATCAGCAGATTTGCATCGCCCTTCAGGCGTGAATTCGGCAGGACCTGGCGGCGCACCTCATCCGATAGCGCCGAATCACCATGCATCTCGCCGTCGACCTCGAGGTCGGGGTCCATCGCGGTGATCAGTGCGAGAGCCACCTGCATTTTTTTTGCCTGCGGGTGTGCGCTCGAACCGAAATTCGAGTGCGACACCAGTGCCGCCTTGGGTGTGATGCCGAAGCGACGCATTTCCTCCGCGGCTAGCAGCGTGATTTCGGCAATCTGCTCCGCGGTAGGATCGGCATTGACGTAAGTGTCGGCGATGAACACGGTGCGGCCGTGCATGAACACCGCGTTCATGGCCGCACATACACGTAGGCCCTTGCGCAAGCCGATCACCTGATCGATGTAGTAGCGGTGTGACTCATGCGTGCCAAACGTGCCGCACAGCATGCCATCCGCGTCGCCCATGTGAATCATCATCGCGCCGATCAGCGTCAGCCGGCGGCGCATCTCGATCTTGGCAAGCTGCTCCGTGACGCCCTTGCGCCCGGTCAGCCGGTGGTACTCCGTCCAGTACGCACGGTAGCGCGGATCGTCGTCGCTGTTGATGAGTTCAACATCGCGACCTGGGCGCAGCCGCAAACCGAAACGTTCGAGCCGCTGCGCGATGATCGCGGGACGGCCGATCAGAATCGGCTTCGCGAGTCCCTCGTCGACGACGACCTGCACTGCTCGCAGCACGCGCTCGTCCTCACCTTCGGCGTACACGATACGCTTCGGCGCCTTCTTTGCCGCCTGGAAGATCGGCTTCATCAGCAGGCCGGAGTGGTACACGAACTGCATCAGTTGCTGGTGATAGGCGTCGAAATCGGTGATCGGCCGCGTCGCCACGCCGGATTCCATTGCCGCCTTGGCAACCGCCGGCGCGATGTTGACGATGAGTCGAGGATCGAAAGGCTTCGGGATGAGGTATTCGGCGCCGAACTTCACGTCGTCGGTACCATAGGCGGCGGCGACGATATCGGATTGCTCGGCCATCGCCAGGTCGGCAATGGCGCGCACGGCCGCGAGTTTCATCGCCTCGTTGATCGTCGTCGCGCCGACGTCGAGGGCGCCGCGAAAAATGAACGGGAAGCACAGGACGTTGTTGACCTGGTTCGGGAAGTCCGAACGTCCCGTCGCGATGACCGCGTCGGGGCGCGCCTGCTTGGCGAGGTCGGGCATGATTTCCGGCTCGGGATTGGCCAGCGCCATGATCAGTGGTTTGCCCGCCATCAACTTGAGCAACTCGGGCTTGAGCACGCGCGCAGCCGACAGTCCGAGAAAGATGTCCGCGCCCTCGATGATGTCAGCAAGCTTGCGCGCGTCGGTCTTCTGCGCATAGCGTGCCTTGTTGTCGTCCATCTCCTCCTTGCGCCCCGCGTAGACAACGCCGGCAATGTCCGCGACCCAGATGTTCTCGCGCATGATGCCGAGTCCGACGAGCAGGTCGAGACAGGCCAGGGCCGCCGCTCCTGCGCCGGAGCAGACGAGCTTGACGTTGGTGATGTCCTTGCCGACGACACGCAATCCATTGGTGATCGCCGCGCCGACGATGATCGCAGTCCCGTGCTGATCGTCGTGGAAGACGGGAATATTCATGCGCTCCCGGCATTTCTTCTCGACGTAAAAGCACTCCGGCGCCTTGATGTCTTCGAGGTTGATGCCGCCGAACGTCGGCTCGAGCGCACAGATGATGTCGACCAGCTTGTCGGGATCGCGCTCGTCGATTTCGATGTCGAAACAGTCGATGTCTGCGAATTTCTTGAACAGCACTGCCTTGCCTTCCATCACCGGCTTGCTGGCCAGCGGTCCGATCGCACCCAGTCCCAGTACCGCAGTGCCGTTGGTGATGACTGCAACGAGGTTGCCGCGCGCGGTGAGTGTGCGCGCTTCGAGCGGGTCGCGGACGATTTCGTCGCATGCGGCCGCGACACCCGGCGTATACGCCATCGCCAGGTCGCGCTGGTTGGTGAGTTGCTTGGTCGGCAGGATGGAAATCTTGCCGGGTGGAAAGGCGCGATGGTATTCGAGCGAAGCTTCGCGGATGTCTTTGTCCGACATTGGAATGTCCCTTCAGACGGGTCGGGGCGAGGGTGCAAAATGATAGCAGAGGCGGTGCACCACGCCGGCTTCAATGCGGCACTGTCTCGCTATGCGGATTGCACGAATTGCGGGCCATGGGCACATCTGTCCGGCCCGGATCGTTCCAGCGGAGCTGCCCGACGGAACTAGGGCCTGTTAACGCTATGGGCGCAAACGCGAACGGGTGGCCTGGGGCGCCAATCGCGGCAGCCGACGAAGCCAATACCAGCGGTCTTGGCGAGGAGAGCAACAAAGAGTGGCGCCCCAGGGCACTCGTTCCCTTCGGGTTGCTTCCGAAAACGCCCATCGCTGCGTTGCAAAGGCTCGCCAGGTTCTCGACCTGCCTTCGCCTTCGCGCCTTGCGCTGGGCGTTTTCGGAGGTGCAACGCGTCTGTGTCCATAGCGTTAACAGGCCCTAGTATAATTGTGAATTGCCGGCTCGCATCGATCCGGCCGAAGTCCCCTTGCTTCCCATGCCACTCTTCTGGATTCTGGCCTCGCTGCTGGTTGTCGCGACGCTCGGCGCGTTGACGTGGCCGCTGCTGCGCGCCAAGGCGCGCGCTCATGCGCCTGATGCGGATGGCGCGGCCATTGCCGTCTTTCGGGATCAAAAGCGGACCCTCGACAACGAACGCGACGCCGGCGCCATCACCGCCGTCGAGCGCGACGCCGCGCTGACGGAACTCACCCGCCGTGTCGCCGAGGAGACAGGCAGCACCGAGGTGCCGAATGCGCCAAGTCACACGCGCCGGGCCTGGACGCTTGCCATCGCTTTCATCGTCGTCATTCCGATTGCAGCGCTCCTGCTCTACCAACGCCTCGGCAATCCGGGTGCGACAGTGGTGGCCAGCGCATCGGCCGGCCACGAGATAACCGAACAGCAGATCATCTCGATGGTCGAAGCGCTGGCCCTGCGGTTGAAACAGCATCCCGAAGACGCCGATGGCTGGGTGCTGCTCGCCCGTTCCTATCAGACGCTGGAACGTTTTCCCGAGGCGGCCGACGCGTACGCGCACGCCAATGCGCTGATCAAGGACGATCCCAATCTGCTCGCGGACTACGCCGACGCGCTGGCCATGACGCAGAATCGCAAGCTGTCGGGCAAACCCGCGACGCTGGTTGATCGAGCGCTCGCGCTCGAACCCACGCACAAGAAGGCGCTGGCCCTCGCCGCGACCGCAGCACTCGAAGTACGCAACTTTGCGTTGTCGCTGGAATATTGGCGCCGACTTGCCAACGTACTGCCTGCGGGGTCCGACGAAGCACGCCAAGTGGCGGACGTGATTGCGGAAATCAACGCAGCGCAGCGCGAGGGCAAGACCGCCGCGCCCGGAAGCGTTGGCCAACGCAGTCCCCGCCCAAGCGAGCCGCTCACCGCCCAAGCGCCCGCTACCAGCAGTCCCACTGCCGGCGCAATCAGCGGCCGCGTCGATATTGCGCCGGCGTTGACATCCAAAGTTGCGCTCAGCGACACCGTTTTCATTTACGCACGTGCCGCAGAAGGCCCACGCATGCCGCTCGCGATACTTCGCATTCCGGCGCGGGAATTGCCGAAGGATTTTTCTCTCGACGACACCATGGGCATGGCGCCCGGCGTCAAGCTGTCCGCGGCACCGTCGGTCATCGTCGAGGCGCGTATTTCAAAAAGCGGCAATGCGATCCCGCAGCCGGGTGACCTGTTCGGCCGTAGCGCACCCCTCAAGCCGGGAACCGCCGGTCTGCGCATTACCATCGATCAGATCGTGCCATAGCCCACAACGCGATTTCCGCTTGGCCTGACGCGGATCAAAGTCCGGAAGGGTCACTCGGCTATAATTCGGACTCGAATTTCCGAAAGCGGGGCGCAATGCTGGAAGCGCAGCAACTTGCGGCGCGGCGCGGCTCCGCTACGCTGTTTACCGGTATCGACTTCACGTTGCAGCCGGGAGAAGCATTGCTGATCACGGGCGCCAACGGGAGCGGCAAGACGACGTTGCTGAAAATCGTCGCCGGAGTCGCGTATCCGTCGGCCGGCGCGCTCACGTGGCGCGGTGCCGCGGTGGCGCCGTTTGCGCCGGACGCACGCGCGACGACACTGTACATCGGCCACGCGACGGCCTTGAAGGACGAGTTGACCGCTGAAGAAAATCTCGTTTCGCTGGCTCGATTGCACGGCGCTGCGGCCGATGCAGCGACAGTGGGCGACGCACTTCGCGCATGGACGCTGGAACCGCAGCGCGCGCTTCCCGCGCGCGTGCTCTCCCAGGGCCAGCGACGCCGCGTCGGTCTGGCGCGGCTGCGACTCGTGTACCGTCCCCTTTGGGTGCTCGACGAGCCGACCACCGCGCTCGACGCCGCCGGTGTCGCCACCTTGCAGGAGCAGGTCGCCGCGCACCTGACGCGAGGCGGCATTGCGGTTATCGCGACACACCAGGATCTCGCCTTGCCGGCCGGCTCGCGACGTGAATTGCAATTGCAATGACTCCGTTCGACGCCGCGATCGCGGAAGCACCCCCGGCCGGCGCGTGGCAGGCCATCTCCTGGGCGCTGGCACGCGACCTGAAGCTCGCGCTGCGCTCGCGGGCAGAGCTCGGCGTGCTGCTTCTTTTCTACGTCATCGTCGTGACACTGTTTCCGCTCGGCGTCGGACCCGAGCCCGCGCTGTTGCGTGCGCTCGGTCCCGGTGTGCTGTGGGTCGCTGCGTTGCTCGCCTCGTTGCTGTCGCTGCCGCGACTCTTTGCTTCGGATTTTGCCGATGGCACGCTCGAGCAGATCGCGCTGTCGCCCTACCCGTTGCCCGCGCTGATTGCCGGAAAAATCGCCGCGCACTGGGCATCGACCGGATTGCCGCTGGTGATCGCTTCCCCACTGCTCGGCCTGCAGTTCGGACTGGCCGGCGACGAACTCGTCGCACTGGCGCTTGGCCTGCTGCTCGGCACGCCCACACTGTCGATGCTCGGCGCGATCGGCGCCGCGCTGACGCTTGGCGTACGTGGCGGCGGCGGCCTCCTCGCGCTGCTGATTCTGCCGCTGTACATCCCCATCCTGATTTTCGGCGCAGGTGCGGTCGATGCGGTGCGCGGCGGCTTGGCGGCCATGCCGCAATTGTCACTGTTGGCCGCCGCGTTGATCGCCGCCGCCGTGGGTGCACCGCTCGCCACGTCGGCCGCCGTTCGCATCGCTCTCGAATGACATGAGTACCACCACGATCAACTGGTTTCGGTTCGCGTCGCCTGCGTCGTTCTATCCGCTGGCGGGACGACTCGCGCCCGGCTTCGCGATCGCCGCCGCAATCCTCGCTGTGATTGGGCTCTGGCTCGGGTTGGTAGTGGCACCGACCGACGCGCAGCAAGGCGAGGCCTACCGCATCATCTTCATCCACGTACCGGCGGCGTGGATGTCGATGTTCATCTATCTCGTCATGGCGTTCTGGTGCGCAATCTCGCTCGGATTCAATGCGCGGCTCGCAGCGATGCTGGCGCAGGCGCTGGCACCCACGGGTGCGTTGTTCACGGCGATCGCGTTGTGGACCGGAGCGTTGTGGGGCAAGCCGACGTGGGGCACCTACTGGGCCTGGGACGCCCGCATGACGTCCGAGCTGATACTTCTGTTCCTGTATTTCGGTTACATCGCCTTGCGCAACGCCATCGACGATCCGCGCCGGGCCGATCGCGCCAGCTCGGTTCTTGCGCTGGTCGGTGCGGTCAATGTTCCGATCATCTATTTCTCAGTGAAGTGGTGGAACACGCTGCACCAGGGCGCGAGTGTCAGCCTCACCGCTGCGCCGAAGATGGCAGCAGTCATGCTCACGGGCATGCTCGTCATGACCTTCGCCGCGTGGTTCTATTCCATCGCCGTGGTCCTCGTGCGTGTGAAAGCGATCATCCTCGATCGCGAACGCGGCGCCCAATGGATCGGAGATGCCGTACGATGACCAATCTTAACGATCTGCTCGCGATGGGGGGCTATGGGTTCTACGTCTGGGGCTCGTACCTGGTCACGGCGCTGCTGGTCGTGGTCGAAGTCGTCGCCGTGCGCGCGCGGGTCAAGGCGTCGCGCCAGGCTGCGCGCACCATGGAGCGCGGTCGATGACTCCGCGCGCACGACGCTTCGCCTGGATCGGCGCCGGGCTCGCTGCGCTTGGCGTGGCCGCGGCGCTCGTCTTGAACGCGTTCCAGTCGAACCTGGTGTTCTTTTTCACGCCGTCGCAGGTGGCAGCCAAGGAAGCACCTCAGGGACGGGCGTTTCGCATCGGCGGGATGGTCGAATCCGGCAGCCTCGCGCGCGAACCGAATTCGCTGACCGTGCGCTTTCTCGTGACCGACACGGCGAAAACCATTCCGGTAACCTATACCGGATTGCTGCCGGATTTGTTCAAGGAAGGCAAGGGCGTCGTCGCGCAAGGTACGCTGGGCCCTGACGGAGTCTTTCACGCGACCGAGGTCCTCGCGAAACACGATGAGAACTACATGCCGCCCGAGGCAAAGGCAGCTATCGACGCTGCGCAGAAAGGGATGACCATGAAGAGCCTTCACCAGCCAGGACCGGGCGCGCGATGATTCCGGAACTCGGGCACTTCGCGCTCATCCTCGCGCTGCTGGTCGCAACGGTGCAAGGGACGATGCCACTGCTCGGCGCGGCCTTGGGTGCACCGCGATTGATGGCGCTGGCGCGGCCCACGGCGCGGGCCCAGGCATTGCTGGTCGCCCTGGCCTTCGGTTGCCTGGCGTGGTCGTTCATCAGCAACGACTTCTCGGTGCAGAACGTCGCCACCAACTCGAATTCGCAACTGCCGCTGCAGTATCGAATTGCTGCGACGTGGGGATCGCACGAAGGATCGCTGCTCCTGTGGACGCTGATGCTGGGCGGGTGGAGCTTCGCCGTGACGATGTTCTCCCGCAATCTGCCCCTTTCGCTGCTCGCGCGCGTGATTTCGGTGATGGGGCTCATCAGCGTCGGCTTTCTGCTGTTCCTGCTGTTCACGTCGAATCCCTTCGAGCGACTGGTTCCTCCCGCGCCTGACGGTCGCGACCTCAACCCGCTGCTCCAGGATCCGGGCATGGTGTTTCACCCGCCCCTGCTGTACATGGGCTACGTCGGCTTCTCCGTTGCCTTTGCGTTTGCCGTCGCCGCGTTGATCGGTGGCCGGCTCGACGCGACCTGGGCGCGCTGGTCGCGGCCATGGACGACCGTGGCGTGGAGTTTTCTGACCGTCGGCATCGCTCTGGGCAGTGGCTGGGCGTATTACACGCTGGGCTGGGGCGGCTGGTGGTTCTGGGATCCGGTGGAGAACGCATCGTTCATGCCGTGGCTCACCGGGACGGCGCTCATCCATTCGCTCGCCGTCACCGAAAAGCGCGGCGCGTTCAAGAGCTGGACCGTGCTGCTCGCCATCGTCGCGTTTTCGCTGTCGCTGCTGGGAACGTTTCTGGTGCGATCGGGCGTACTCACCTCGGTGCACGCGTTTGCGACCGATCCTGCACGCGGCGTGTTCATCCTGGTATTCCTTGCCATCGTCGTCGGTGGCTCGCTGGCGCTGTTCGCCTGGCGCGCCGCCAGTGTCGGGCTGGGCGGCACGTTCGGCGTCGTGTCGCGCGAATCGATGCTGCTCGCCAACAATATCCTGCTCATCGTCGCGATGGCGAGCGTGCTGTTGGGAACGCTCTATCCGTTGTTCCTCGATGCGCTCAACCTCGGCAAGATTTCGGTCGGCCCGCCCTACTTCGACGCCGTGTTCTACCCGCTGATGGCACCCGCCGCATTTCTGATGGGCATTGGTCCCGTGGCGCGGTGGAACCACGCACCGCTGCCGGAAATCTGGACGCGGCTGCGCTGGGCGTTGGGCGTTGCGGTGGTCACGGCGCTGATCCTTCCATTCGTCCTCGGGCGCTGGTCGCCGCTGATCGCGTTCGGCCTCTTCCTCGCGCTGTGGATCTTCACGAGCACGGCGGCCGGCCTGCGTGCGCGCCTGATCAACTCGCAGCGCCGCAATCTGGTCGCGGCGCTCGGTGCGAACTCCCCTTCGTACTACGGAATGCTGCTCGCGCACATCGGCGTTGGCGTGTTTGTCGTCGGCGTGACGCTGGTGAAAGGCTATGAGGTCGAGCGCGACGTACGCCTCGATGTCGGCGAAAGCGTGGCCGTCGGTGACTACGAGTTCAAGTTTCTCGGCGTCAAGCCAGGCCCGGGCCCGAACTACCGTGCGCTGACGGGGACCGTCGAAGTGCGCAAGGACGGCAAGCTGATCGAGACCCTCAATCCGGAGAAGCGAATCTACAACGCCTCCGGACAGGCCATGACGATCGCTGCGATCGACACCCGGGTGCTGGGAGACATCTACGTTTCGCTGGGCGAGCCCGTGGCGGCCGGCGGCGCCGAAAACATCGCCGGGCCATGGAGCGTACGCGTCTATCTCAAGCCGTTCATCGACTGGATCTGGATGGGCGCGTTCCTGATGGCGTTGGGTGGATTCCTTGCGGTGTCCGACCGCCGCTATCGGCTTGCGGTGAAGCGCAGAGCGATATCGCTGGCAGGCGGCGCGTCGGCCACTGCAGACTGACAAAGGCATACCGTGAAAGCAATGCGCTGGTCGATACCACTCGCAATATTCGTCATCCTGATGGCGTTTCTGTACGTCGGGCTCTATCGGGATCCACGCGAGGTGCCGTCACCCTTGATCGACAAGCCGGCTCCCGCGTTTGCGCTGTCGCAGCTGCACGAGCCAGAGCGCAAGCTGACCAATGCCGACCTCAAGGGCAAGGTGTGGCTGCTCAACGTCTGGGCATCATGGTGTGCGTCGTGCCGCGACGAACATCCACTGCTGATGCAACTCGCGGCGGCCAATTCGGTTCCGATCTACGGACTCGACTACAAGGACAAGCCGGACGCCGGTCGCGCATGGCTCGCGCAAAACGGAAATCCGTATACGGCGTCGGCGGTCGACCTCGATGGCCGCGTGGGCATCGATTACGGCGTGTACGGCGTACCGGAGACGTTCCTGATCGACAAGCAGGGCATCGTCCGCTACAAGCAAATCGGGCCGCTGACCGTCGAGTCGCTGCAGCGGAAGATCCTGCCGCTGGTCAAGGAATTGCAGAAGTGAGTCGCCTGCAGGGCCTCGGATTCGGACTGCTGTGTGCGCTTGCGATCGCCGCAAACGCCGCCAGGATGGATGCGACCACGGAGAGCAATGCGCTCGATCTCAGGATGAAGAAGCTGGAAACCGAGTTGCGTTGTCTGGTTTGTCAGAATCAAACGCTGGCCGACTCGAATGCGGAACTGGCCACCGACCTGCGCCGCGAAGTGCGTGGTCTGGCCCAGGCAGGGAAAAGCGATGACGAGATCAAGGTGTACCTCGTCGCGCGCTATGGTGATTTCGTTTTGTACAACCCGCCCGTCAAAGCCACGACCCTGCTTCTTTGGGCGGGGCCCTTTGTGCTGCTCGGAGGCGGCGCAGTGCTATGGTGGATGATTCTGCGGCGGCGCGGACGTGCTTCCGCCGTGCCCATGTCGGCAACGGATCCAGACCTGGAATTGCGCGCGCGCGCACTGCTCGAACGCGCCGATCCGCCACCGGCCAACTGACCCCGTCTGAGACGGAACAGGATACCGTCGTTGCCAATCGCCCTGCTATCCGACATCCACGGCAACCTCGAAGCTTTGAACGCGTGTCTGAATCACGCTCGAGACCGCGGCGCGGAGCGCTATGCATTTCTTGGCGATCTTGTCGGCTACGGTGCGGACGCACGTGGCGTCGTCGACGTTGTCGCCCGATACGCCGCCGAGGGAGCGGTGGTTCTCAAGGGAAATCACGATGAGGCCGTCGAAGAAGGCGGCGGATATTTCAACGACGCGTCCCGCGCAGCGATCGAATGGGCGCGCGAGACGCTTACCGAAGAGCAGCGGGGCTTCCTCGCGAAGTTGCCGTTGATCGTGCACCAAGGGGAGATCTGTTACGTTCACGCCTCGGCGGCATCGCCGGAACGCTGGGACTACGTTGACAGTCCGTCGGCCGCCAGGCGCTGTGCGGACGCGGCGCAGGTTGCCTACACGTTCTGCGGGCACGTGCACGATCAGGTGCTCTACTTCGAAGCCGCACGCGGACGAATGATGGAGTTCCGTCCCGTCGCGGGCACGCCGATCCCGGTGCGAAGTCATCGACGCTGGGTCACCATCGTCGGTTCGGTGGGACAACCGCGCGACCGCAATCCGGCCGCAGCCTATGCCCTGTTCGATCCGGCACGTCGACAGGTAACGTTTTGTCGTGTCGCCTATGACGCCGGCGCCGCGGCCGAAAAAATCCGCAAGGCTGGCCTGCCCGGTTCGCTCGCGGCTCGCGTCGAGTTGGGCATCTGACGCCACGGCTCGGACCATGCGGGATCACGTAAAACCGGATGCGGTCATCGACGGTTATCGCGTCGGCGAATGCATCCACCGGGGAGGAACAGGGTTTATTTTCCGGGTCGAAGCACCCACTGGCAATGATCCCGGCTTCCCGCTGGTGATGAAGGTACCGCGCCTCGGTATCGGCGAGTCGACGATCGGCATCGAGAGCTTCGAAATGGAGCAGACGATCCTTCCGACGCTCATCGGCCCGCACGTGCCGCGGTTCGTGGCGTCCGGCGACGTGACGGCGACACCCTACATCATCATGGAGTGGATCGATGGTCGCGCCCTGGCAGACGTCATTGCGAGCGCGCCACTTCCGCCGGAAGAAGTCGCGCATATCGGCGCCGCGCTCGCGGATGCCGTCCACAGCGTGCATGAACAGGAAGTCGTCCACCTCGATCTCAAGCCTGAGAACTTTCTGCTGCGGCCGTCAGGCGAAGCGGTGTTGCTCGACTTCGGCTTTGCCCACCACGCGCACTATCCCGATCTGCTTGCCGAAGAACAGCAATTCGCAGCGGGATCGGCGGCATACGTATCTCCCGAACAGTTACAGAACGACCGCAGCGATTCGCGCAGCGATCTGTACTCGCTTGGCGTGTTGCTCTACGAGCTGGCGACGGGTACACAGCCGTTTGGTCAGCCCGAGACGCTGGCCGGGATGCGTGACCGCCTGTGGCGCGAGCCGGCTCCGCCCCGTGCAGTGAACGAGCGCATTCCACCGTGGCTGCAGGAAATCATCCTCCGCTGCCTGGAGCACGACGGGAGCGCGCGCTATCAGTCAGCTGCGCACATCGCTCTGGATCTGCGTCATCCGGAACAGGTAGTCCTGTCGGCGCGAGCCGAACAGACGGAAGCCTCTGGCTTCTTTCCACAATTGAGACGGTGGTGGCGCGCGCGGCGCGAGCAAGATCGCCCGCGGCGATTGCAGGACAGCTCGGGCAAACACGCGATGGTGGTCCTGGTCGCGGTGGACACCGTGCATCCCGATGACGATCGCCATTCTCCGTTGCGATGGACGACCGGACAGATCGTCTCGCTCAGCCCCGAGCATCGCCTGATGTGCGTCTCCGTGATCCGGAGCGCGCCCGTCGGCGAAGGCGTCACTGACTTCGAGACTGCGACCGGCAGGCACCTCGAGCACAAGATGCGGCTGCGGCACTGGGTCGACCCGCTGAAGCTGGCGCCGTCGCGCATTTCGCTGCACGTCGTCGAGGCCACCAATGCCGCCGATACGCTGCTCGACCTCGCACGCTCGAATCACGTCGACCTGATTGTCCTGGGCGCACCGGGACCGTCCAAGAAGAAGCTGGGGTGGTGGCGCTCGGCTGCGTCGACGGTGACCGCCAACGCGCCCTGCAGCGTTCATGTGGTCCGCGTGCCCGAGCGACGGCAGGGAACGGGCACGACGCCGACTTGACCGCCAGTACCTCGTGCCGAACATGCCCCGCTGCCCGGAAACATCGCGCACAGTGAGGATGAGCTTCTAATGTGCGGTATCGCACAGACCCTGTTCCCCGCGGAAGTTAGGGTTGCCAATTGGCGGCGCGTGGCTCTCGCTCGTCAGGCAACAGTCGACGCAGACGTCAACAAGACCACTGAAGCAGGGAAGTTCAGGAAATTAGCCAGCAGATGGATTCTGACCCGTCATTGCCGCAGGCGAAGTGGAACGCAGCTACAGACGAGCGCGGTGAAATGCATGTCGCCGCGACGATTCAATCCGGAAGAACGTTGCGGGACCCCGCGACGCAACGGCCGCGGACTGTCCTGCGTGACGTCAACCGGGCCCAGGTGACGTGCCCGACATGCAAGGTGCACGACTTTTGCCTCTCGGAAGGGCTCGATGCGGAAGCCCTGCGCCTAATCGACCAGTTTGTAACGTCCCGAAATCGCCTGCAGAAGGGCGAAACCCTGTTTCACATCGGCGACCACTTCACATCGCTGTACGCGATCCGCACCGGCTCGTGCAAGACCGTGTCACTGTCGGAGGACGGGTACGATCAGGTTTCCGGCTATCACATGTCGGGCGAAATCATCGGCACTGACGGCATCGGCACCGACCGGCACGGCTGTCGAGCAGTCGCGCTCGAAGACACCGAGGTTTGCGGGCTGCCGTTCGATCGAATCGAGGCGCTGAGTCGGAAGAACGTGGGCTTTCAGCACAATTTTCACCGGTTGCTGTCGAGGGAGATTTCCCGCGAACGCACGGTCATGATGCTGCTGGGAACGATGCATGCCGAACAGCGCATGGCTGCATTCCTGCTCGACCTGTCGCAACGTTACGAGGCGCGCGGCTATTCATCATCCGATTTCGTGCTGCGCATGACGCGCCACGACATCGGTAGTTACCTTGGACTGAAGCTTGAAACCGTGAGCAGACTGTTCTCGCGCTTTCACCGCGAAGGCCTGATACAGATCCAGGGACGCGGAGTGAAATTGCTCGACCGGCCATCGCTAAGGCGTCTGATCGCCTGCTCCGACTAGGGCCTGTTCACACTATGTTCGCATGTGCGAACGGGTGGCATGGGGCGCCAATCAAGGCGCTTGACGAAGCGCAGACCGGGCGTCTGCGCGAGGAATGCAACGCAGAGTGGCGCCCCAGGGCGCCCGTTCCCTTCGGGTTGCTGCAGAAAAGGCCATGTGCTTTGTTGCAAAGCCTCGCTGGGCAGTGAGCCCACCTTCGACTTCGCGCCTCGCGCATGGCCTTTTCTGCGGTGCAACGCACATGTGCACATAGTGTGAACAGGCCCTGGGACGCGGGCGTCGGCTTTGACCTGCGTCAAGGGCAGCCCCGAAGGGCTGCCGTATGGTGACGAATCACCTGCGACGTAGTGCTACCGCAGTCCGGCGGTCGACTTTGGCGAAGCCGCCCGAAGGGAGAAGCGATGGCAATGGGACAGCAGCAGGACGAACCGGGTCAAGGCGGATTCTTGCGCCGGCTATGGAAGCGCCTTTCGACACCGAGTACGCGATGGTCCGTGCTCGCGCTCGTCGTCGTCGGACTTCTGATTGGCGCCGGCGGCGTCATTGGCACCCAGGTCATGGTGGCTGCGACCGGTACCAACGAATTCTGCGGCGGCGCCTGCCACTCCATGCAGTGGGTGGCCAAGGAATACGCACAGAGCGTGCACCACACCAACAGTGTCGGCGTCCAGGCCGGTTGTCATGACTGTCACATTCCGCACCAGTATCCCCAACTGCTCTGGTACAAGGCAAAGGCCGGCATTTACGACGCGATCGGCGAAGCGCGCGGTGTCATCTCCACCGAGGAAAAATTCAAGAAAGAGCGCTTGCGCATGGCCAAGTCGGTTTGGGCCGAGTACAAGGCGAACAATTCAGAGAATTGCCAGCAATGTCACAAGTTCAGCGCGGAGATTGTCGCGAAGCAAAAGGACTTCGTGAAACCCATGCACGAGCAGTTCCTCGCCAAGTCCGCGACTTGCATCGATTGTCACAAGGGGATTGCCCACGCCGCCCCCGATGAATGACCGTGCTTCAGTGTCTTGCAGGTCTCTTGGCGAGCTTGCGCTGAAGCGTGCGGCGGTGCATCGATAACGCGCGCGCAGTTTCGGAAATGTTGCACTTGTGCTCCTGCAGCACGCGCTCGATGTGCTCCCACTCGAGCCGGCCGATCGACATCGGCTTGCAATTGATGGGTACCTGGTCGTCACCTGAATCGCGATTGAGAGCGACGACGATCTGATCTACATCAGCGGGCTTGGCCAGGTAGTACGTAGCTCCCAGCTTGATCGCTTCCACCGCTGTGGCAATGCTGCCATACCCGGTCAACACGACGATGCGCGTGTGCGCGTCGAGTGCAATCAGGCTCGAGACGAGTTTGAGACCGGAGGCGTCCGGCAACTTGAGTTCGACGACTGCGTACTCCGGGGGGGAAGCACTTGCGATCGCAATCGCGGCTTCCGCGTTGAGCGCCGTCTTGACATCGAACCCACGGCTCGCAAGGGCGCGAGCGAGTCTGTCACAAAACGAATTGTCGTCGTCCACGAGCAACAGGTTCGGCTTGTCGCCACCGTTGCCGCCAGGGTTCGCCATCATCCCTCCATTGTCTGGCCGCCCTCGGCACGAGCCGTGCACCAAAGATTCGCCAAGCCGTCATCCTCAGGCTGTTCATGCGACCAAACGTCGCGGCATCGAACGGATGATGCCGGCGGTCGCGCCGCGGCGTATTGATCCTGGTCAACTCATGCCAGGCGCACCCGCGTAACGTGGCAGCACTGGTCTCAGGAATCCGGAAGCATTCGATGAGTCTCACCAGGGTGCAAACGATCGTCATCGCGCGCAATTTGCGGGCCAGCGTAGCCACGGCCGTGAACGAGGAGACGGCTACGAATTCAAATCGCGGGGACGCTTGCACGCGTCACGCGTCACGTGCACGCGCCGCTGACGCAAAGCAAGAAGCCGGCTCAGCGCCGGCTTCTTTCGCGCTTGCGTGGAGGCGGCGGTTACAGCGACAACACCCACTTCACCAGGGACTTGAGGTCATCCGGGCTGGCCTTCACCGCCGGATGTTCCTTGCCGCCGGTAAGCTTCGCCACCAGCGTGGCTTCGGCGTCAGCTTTGCCCTTGTACTTGGCCGCGACGTCCTTGAATGCCGGCCCCATTTTCTTGGTGTCCAAGGCATGGCAGTTGAGACAGCCGCTGCTCTTTGCGAGCGCTTCTTGTGCGTTCGACAGGTTTGCCGCCACGAGCCCGATCGCTGTGACCAGTGTCAATACCAGCAACTTCATTGTTAACTCCTTCGTCTGGTGGTTGCGCGATTTCGCGTTCGCGAGCACGAATCATCTGCCGCACTGGTCAGAATGACAGCGAACATTCTATCGCACCCAACACCTTCGGTAACTCGCGTGCGGCGCTCGCGGTGCGGCGCAAGGTGCGACGGATCGTCGCACCCGTCCATCGATCGGTTACCGGCAAAACCCGCTACCACCGGAGGAATAGAATAATGGTCGATGGAAGTCCACAAATCGACGCTGGTCGCGTATTCCGCCGAAAGCATGTTCGACCTGATCGAGGCAGTGGAGCATTACCCCGCGTTTCTGCCATGGTGTGCGGGAGCGACGGTGCTTGCGCGCGACGAATCCGTCGTGATCGCGAAGGTCAGCGTCGACTATCACGGGCTTCGCCTGCAATTTACGACACGCAATCCCAAGCGACGCCCCGAAGCCATGGCCATTACCCTGGAGCAGGGTCCGTTCCGACGCTTCGAGGGCAATTGGCGGCTAACCCCTCTTGCGGTGTCTGCGTGCAAGATCGAATTCGCATTGTGGTACGAGTTCGACGGCGCGATTGCGCGCACGCTCGCAGGACCTGTGTTTGCCCGGATCGCCAACACGATGATCGATGCGTTCGTCGCACGTGCGGACAGCGTATTGAATGCGCAGCACGGATCGGACAGCGAGCTGGCCGCATCCCCAACCGAAGGAGCCGAGAGCGATGACCGACAAAACTAAGCTGCAGGCACTGCAAGCTTCCAGGCTCGGGGCAGACCTCGACGAGCGCGAATGCGGCGTGCTGTGCGAACTGGTCACCGTTCGCGAACTGGCGGATCAGGAGGTGCTGGTGCGCGAGGACACGACCGACAACCATCTCTACGTTGTCGCCGACGGCACGCTTGGGGTGGTCAGGAATATCAACACCGAGCAGCGGCTGACGATCGCAACGCTCGGCGCAGGCGACCTGGCAGGTGAGCTCAGCTTCATCGACGCAACCAAGCGCCATGCGTCCCTTGTCGCGCTCGGCCGCACGCGCGTCCTTGGCCTGGAACGCGAGCACTTCGAATCCTTGCTGACGAGTCACCCGCTGCTGTTCTATCACGTGGTTCGCGCAATTGTCCGAACCGTGCACGTTATCCAGCAGCGTTTGTCGCTGCAGGCCGTCGAACTATCGAACTATATTTACAAGCAGCACGGCCGATACTGAAACGCTGGACGCATGCCGAGTACGCTTCGGAAGCAGCGTCTCGGACCAAGGCGTCGAAACCTGTCCAGCGCTCTGGGCGCACCAAAAAAATACCCCGCGCGGACGCGGGGTTAGGAGAATCGCGCCGCGAACCGACTACTTCGTCGCCTCGCCCTTGACCAGCACGTCCACGCGGCGATTCGGCTGCAGGCAGGCGATCAGAGCCTTCAGTTCCTTCTGGGCGCACTGCACGACCGGTTGTTTTGGACCCATGCCGATGGTCTCGATCTTGCTCTTGTCGACGCCCTTGCTGACCAGATAGTCGCGCACCGCATCCGCCCGCTGTTTCGAGAGCTTCAGGTTGTGCTCGTCCGAACCGAGGCGATCGGTGTGGCCCGTCACCAGGATGACCTCGAGCCTCTGCACCTGCTTGAGCTTGTCGATGACAAGGCGATCGATCGCGGTCATGCCCTCGGGCTTCAGAACCGCCTTGTCGAATTCGAACAGCACGTTCGCATCGAGCGTGATCTTCTGCACTTGCGGCGCGGGAGGAGGCGGCGGTGGCGGGGGTGGCGGCGGGGGTGGCGGTGCGGGCCTCACGACCGGCGGCGGCGCTTCCGCAACCTTCGGTGCCGGCAGCGGTGGCGCGTCGAACTTGTACGTCGCCGTCAGCCAGAAGATGTTCTGGTTGGCGTTCGGGTTTAGGTAGTAGCCGTTCAAGTAGCTTGTGCTCGCGCTGGGCGTCGCTATGGTCGGCGACACGACGTTGTACGTGAACCCCTGCGAGCTGATGTCGTTGCGGCTGAACTTCTCGTACGCGTAGCCGCCGGTGAACGACCAGTTCTTGTTGAGCGCGTAGATGGCCTTGATGTTGAAGTACTGCTGCTTCGTGTCGTCGAAGTTTCCGATGTTGAGCGGGTTGCCAAACGACAATCCATTCACACAGCATGGCGCCGAGAACGAGGCGCTCCCTTGGTTCTCCACGTAGATGTACGACGCCTTGAGCATCCACTTCTCAGCCACCGGCCAATCGGCGCCGACGCCGATCATCCAGGTCTGGTCCTTGGTCTGGGAGCTCCAGTTGTAGGACCCGGTGTAACTGGTGCCACCCGGCACGGTCGGGAACCACGCCTGCTGATTGGGATCGTAGCAGGCCGGGTTCGCCGAGCTGCCGGTCACCGGACAAAAGCCGGGTGGCCCATTCGTCAACGGCGGCGGCCCGCTGCCAACGGTGCCGATGTAGCGGTGGTTCGACGGGTATTTCGTCTCCTGCCAGTCGCCGAAGCCACTCACCATGAACTTGTTCGGATCACCCCAGTTCACGCTGAGGTAATACCCCTGCGTGTCGTTGTCCGTCCGGCCGTAGGTGACGTTGTTGTACTTGTTCTTGGCCCAGTCGCCCTGGAAGGATAGCGCCAGGAGCGGCGTGGGCGTCCAGTCAAGGTTGAGCTTGATCGCGTTCGTCGTGAGGTCCTGCATGTCGAACGCCGACGTGTATGGCAGCAGGAAGTTCGGATCGTTGGGGCTGAGGCCGGCATTGCTGAAGTTCAACGTCGCGTCGCGCTTCAGGTACGTGTACTTCAGGCGTCCGGTGAACGTGTCGAACGTCGTGTTCTTGTATTCGAGGAAGACCTTGTTGGCGTGCGCCTTGTCGTAGTCGACGCGCGTCTGGTCCAGGTTCCAGTACTCGTAGCCGAAGCCCACCTTCTGGCCGCGCGCGAAGCGCCACCACACGTCGAAGCCGACGTCGTTCTTGGTGTAGTTGAACAGCTCGTTCTCGCAATTGCCCACTGGCCACGTGACGTTCGCCGTCGGAGGCGTGGGCGGCGACTGCCCGCAGCCCAGGCCGCTCGGCAGCGTCTGTGCCGGTACCGGGTAGTTTCCGTAGGTGATCTGATCCGACTTGTTCTGCAGCTTCGTCCAGTAGTAGTAGACTCGCGTGTCGACGTTGGTGACCGGGCGCGCCGTCCATCCCAGCGCGAACGACTGGTTGATGTTCTCGCCGTGGAACGAGCTCTGATCCGGGAACGTCAGGTTGTTCGCCGGTATCGTTGCGCTGTTGAGCGCGGTCGCGGGGAGGTCGGCGTTGCTCGTCGTCTTCGACCACGTGTAGCGCGCCGATATCACCGAGCCCCACGGCAGGTCGCGGTAGTTGCCGGTCGCCGTGAACTTGTTGAAGGTGTTGTCCGGCGGCAGGGACGTCTTGTCGAGCAGGTTGCTCGACACGGTCGACCCCAAGCCCCAATTGAACGGGCTCGTCCAGTTGAGCGAGTCGATCGCGTTGTCGAACTTGCTGTAATCCCAGCGCAGCGAGAACGTCGCCTTGCTGGTCTGCCAGCCGCCTTCGACGCCAACGTTGCTAGTGGACGTCTGCACCGGGATGGGCAGCGCGATGTAGCCGTTGCCCGGGCTCGTCCCGAGGGCGGCCGAGCCGACCTTGGTGCCGTCGAACTTCACCTGGTTGCCGTCGACGCGGAAGTACCACGGGCTGTTCTTCTGCCATTCGAAGTAGCCGCCCGCATCCTTGCGCTCGTAGCCCAGGTTGAACGACCCCCAGTTGGCCGGGTTGAGCTGCGGGAACGTGCTCTGCAGGAGCCCGCTGCCTACACCGGCGTAGGGCGTGATGGCATTGGTCGAGAAGTCGTGGGGCATCTCGTTGAAGTATGCCCCGGCCTTGAATACGTCGTAGATGCCGCCGCGCAGGAACATGTACTGGTCGTTGCGGCCGAAGTTCTCGCCGTAGCCTTCGAACCAATTGGTGGAGTTGCGGCCGCGGGCCCAGACGTTCGTCAGCGCGCCGTTGCCCAGGTCCTGGTACTCCTGGAGCTTGGCCTTGTCGTCGCCGTTCTGGCGGTTGTAGATGCCGCCCGCGGTCGCCGAGCCCTCGACCCGCAGTGGGTCCTCATTGCTCTGCGCGAACACGGGCGCCGCCGCGAAGAGGCTGGCGATCAGGGTGGAAAGCAGCTTCTTGCTCATGGTTCTCTCCCCCTTATCGCGTGAAGAACTTGCCGCGGTTACCCGGCGCGTTCGAGCCATGAATCTGGCTATGGCAATTCAGGCAGGCGCGGTCGACCAATCGAGTGTTGACCGCCGTACTCAACGACCCGACAGGCTTGCCAAGGCAACCCGGGTAGTTGATCGGGTCATTCGTCATCCCCGCCTGGCAGGTGAAGCCACCGCCCGCACCGTAGATCGTGCCCGGGTGCCGTGAGCCTTCGTGGCAGTCCTGGCAAAGGTTCGGCGTGTGCTCTCTCAGGAGCTTGTAGTGGACCGAGCCGTGCGGGTTGTGGCAGGTCGCGCAGTTCTCCTCGACCGGCGGGTGGTTGAACACGAACGGGCCACGCTTGTCGGCATGGCAGGAGTAGCACTGGTCGTTGATCGTCGGCTGCTTGACCATCACCGGCGAGAGCGCGCCGTGCGGGTTGTGGCAGTCGCTGCATTTGATCTTGCCTTCGATGATCGGATGGTGCGAAGGCTTGAAGGTTTCTGCGCGGATCGGCTGGTGGCAGGTGCCGCAGACCTCGGCCTGGTTCGGCTGGAAGGTCGTGACGAATTTGTTGATCGAAACCGGCTGAACCTTCAGCTTCGCGCCGTTGTAGGTCGGGACGGCAGACTGCGCGTGGACGCTGTGGCAGTCGCTGCACGCAACCTCGTTGATGGCATGCTTGCCTGAGGTCCAGAAGGCGAGGTTGCGATTGCCGCTGTGGCAGGTGAGGCAGACAGCGGCCTGCTCGCTAGCCGGCTTGCCCTTGGCGAAGGGGTTGGCCGGCTTGGCCTTCATCGGGTCTTTCAGGTGCTCGGCCGCGTCGCCGTGGCAGTTCTGGCACATGCTGCCGTTGGCGTCGGTCCGCGCGCCATGCGCAGTGAGGTCGATCGCGTTCCACTTGTCTTCGTGGCAGTTTGCGCATATCGGTCTGACCGGCGGTTGCTGCGCCTGTGCCTGGGGCGGCGTCTGAGCCATTGCCGTCCCGGTGATCGCCGATAGCGAAATGCACAGCAGGATTGCAAGCTTGTCGAAGCGCATCTGCCTTCTCCTCTACACCCTCGCGGGCGGCACCCTTCACGGCAGGACCGTACTTTGCTACGCCCTGCGGCAATCTGTCGCAGCGCACATCTCTTGCTGCGGACTCAAATCCGCAGAGGCTCGGCGCATTCGCGCTAGCACCGCGCCTCTATCGACTCAATACCCCTTTGATTAGCAGGCTACGCTCGAGCAGGGCCGAAATAAACTGATACAGATCAACTTTACGCGTAAATGTGCGGGGTCACGGGAACTTGTGGCTGCCGCGCAACACACTGATGCGATGCCGCCCTAACGCGTGTGACAACAAGGATCGTGAATGTCCGGCTGCCGTGCGTGCCGTGATCGGTACACCCATGGTGGCATCGAAGGTCGGAATCCATAAGGTGCGGGAGTGGCCGTTGACGCGGATCGCGCCGGTGGCAATGTCGTGGCAACGGCGCACTCACGAACCGCTCCAAAGCAAGGACGCTGTGTGGCCTCCTAACTGCATCAACCGTGATTCAGATCAAGATTGCGCAGCGCCAATGGCGCTCGTCGGCGTCGCCGTGTCGTAGGATAACTACGTGTTGTGAAAGCCGACGCCGCTCGCAGGTGCAGAACGAAGCGCGTCCTGATCCAATCGATTTCGCCCTGCGGCGCCAAACCATGCGCTCGCCGGAACGATCGGGGATCCGACGTTGCTCCCAGCACACCGAGCGGGAGGCATTCGCAGCAACGGAGCACACGTTCATGTCAGAGCTCGAAATCGTCACGCGACAGAACTTCTCGGACGTCACCTATCTGCTCGAGGTTCGTCACCCGCTGATGGCCAAGGCCGCCAAGCCGGGCCAGTTCGTCATCGTAATGGAGCACGAGCGCGGCGAGCGCATTCCGCTCACGATCGCGGACTTCGACCAGGTCCGCGGAACGATCACCCTCGTGATCCAGGCCGTCGGCAAGACCACCAAGGAAATGCAGCAGAACTGCGTCGTGGGTACCCACCTGTATGCGATGGTCGGCCCGATGGGCATTCCCAGCCACCTCGGCAAAGCACGCAAGGTCGTGTGCGTGGGCGGCGGATTGGGTGTGGCGCCCGTTTACCCGCTGGCGCGCGCGTACAAGCAGCGCGGAGCCTACGTCATCGGCGTGCTCGGCTTTCGCAACCGCAATCTCATGTTCTGGGAAGACAAGTTCCGCGCCGTCTGCGACGAGTTGATCGTCTGCACCGACGACGGCTCGGCCGGATTGAAAGGTCTGGTCACCGCCGGCATCGCCCAGGCGATCGCGAAGCACGCCGATATCGACGAGGTCGTGGCGATCGGCCCGCCGATCATGATGAAGGGCTGCGCCGAGGCGACGCGGGCGCACAAGATCAAGACCATGGTGAGCCTCAATCCGGTGATGGTCGACGGCACCGGGATGTGCGGCGGGTGCCGCGTGAAGATCGGCGACCACATCAAGTTCGCCTGTGTCGACGGGCCGGACTTCGACGGGCACGAGGTCGATTTCGACGACCTGATGGCCAGGCTCGGCCGATACAAACCTACCGAAAAAGCCGCGCTCGAAAAATGGCAGGAGAGCTGCCGGCTGCGCAGCCAGGCGAATGCGGCCATCGGCACCGGCACGCCCTTGGTGGAACCGGTGCGGCCCGACGGCGTCGGCGACGCCTGATCCTCGGACCGGAGACAGTCATGGCGACAGCGAAAAAGAAAACCATCCGCACGATTCCGCAGGAACGGACGCCGATGCGCGAGCAGGACCCCAAGGAGCGCGCGCGCAATTTCAAGGAGGTCGCGATCGGCTATGCGCTGGAGGACGCGTTGCGCGAAGCCGAGCGCTGTCTCATGTGCGCGGACCGCCATGCGTGCGTGGTTGCCCGGTGGGCATCGACATTCCCGCCTTCATCAAGAAGATCAGCGACAAGCACTATCACGGCGCGTACGACATCATCACCGATACGAACCTGCTGCCGGCCGTCTGCGGTCGCGTCTGCCCGCAGGAGAACCAGTGCGAGGGGGTATGCACGGTGGGCGAATCGCTCGAGCCGGTTGCGATCGGCCGCCTCGAGCGCTGGGTCGGCGACATGGCGATCAGCGAAGGCTGGACGAACGTTCCGTACATCGAACGCAACGAGTTCAAGGTCGGCATCGTCGGATCGGGCCCGGCGGGCATGGCGTGCGCCGCCGACATGGCCAAGGCCGGATGCGACGTGACAATCTACGAGGCCTTCCATGAGCCGGGCGGTGTACTGAAGTACGGCATCCCCGATTTCCGGTTGCCGAATGCGGTCATCGACGTCGAGATCGAGAAGCTCACGCGCCTGGGCATCAAGTTCGAGTGCAATACGCTGGTCGGACGCCTGTTCACGATCGAGCAGATGATCACCGAAATGGGCTTTCACGCCGTGTTCATCGGGACGGGTGCAGGTTATCCGAGCTTCATGGGCATTCCGGGCGAGTCGCTGAACGGCGTACTCTCCGCCAACGAACTGCTCACGCGCTGCAACCTGATGCGCGCGCGCGATTTCCCGGATTTCGACACGCCGCTGCAGCCTGGACGCCGGGTCGCGGTCATCGGTGCTGGCAACACCGCGATGGATGCGATGCGCGTCAGCCTGCGCTTGGGCGCCGAGCACGTCTATTGCGTCTATCGCCGTACAAAGGCCGAGGCGCCGGCGCGGGCGGAAGAAATCCACCACGCGGGCGAGGAAGGCGTCGAGTTCCACTGGCTCACCAGTCCGGTCGAACTCCTTGCCGACAAGGAAAACCGGGTGCGGGCCATGCGCTGCATTCGGATGGAGCTAGGCGAGCCGGACGCGTCCGGCCGGCGACGGCCGGTGCCGGTCCCGGGCAGTGATTTCGAGATCGAAACGGACATGGTCGTGTTCGCGATCGGTACCAACGCCAATCCGATCCTCGGTCAGACGTCGAAACTGAAGCTCGACCAGCGCGGATACATTGCGACGGACGAGACTCTCGCGACGTCGATCGCGGGCGTATTCGCGGGCGGCGACATCGTCACCGGCGCTGCGACCGTGATCGAAGCGATGGGCGCAGGGCGCCGCGCCGCGCGCGGGATGAAGGCTTGGCTGGGACTGCGCGACACCACCGTCATCTACGCAACCGATCGCGACGCGGCAACCGCCCGCCGCTTCGGCATCGATCGCGACGAGCACGCCTACGCGCGCGTGCACCTCGGCTGATGCGATCCCCGTACACACCCTGCCCCCCACAGACACCGCTTCGCCGCCAATCCTCCGGACACCGCCACGACCATCATGAATGAGACCCTGACCATGGCTCCCGCCGCAGCGGCCGTCCGCCGGCCCGCTCCCGACGCTGCGCCAAAGGAAGCCGTCACCCTCTCCGAGCACATCGTCGAGGTCATCAGCGATTCCGGCGAGGGCGCCCAGCGCTGCGGTCAGTCGCTCGGCGCCATCGCGGCCAAGATGGGAAACGGCATCTGGACCACGGAAATCATCCCAGCCGAAATCCAGCCACCCGCGCGCAGCGTCGCCGGCGCATCGGGCATTCGCATTCGCATGGGCTCGAGCAAGGTGACCAATGGCGGAGACGAGACCGACCTCGTCGTGGCGTTCAACGAACAGGTGCTGCTCGGGCGCGTTCGCGCGGGCGAGCTCAAGTCGGGTTGCACGATACTGCTCGAGAGCATGTGGCGCGGGCACCGCGACCCGAAAGTCGTCGCCTCGTACGTCGAGACGATCGAATTGCTGCACAAGGGCGGCTTCCGCGTATACGAGATCCCACTCGAGGAAGCGTGCAGCAAGCTCGTGGTCGATTCGCGGCGCGGCAAGAACATGTTCGTGCTCGGCATGCTGTGCAGCATCTACAGCCTCGACCTCGATGTAGCACGCGACCAGATCGCCATTACGTTCGGCAAGAAGGAAGCCAAGGTGATCAAAGTCAGCCAGGGTCTGCTCGACGCGGGCCATGCGTGGGCCGAGACCAACCTCGACTTCAAGTACCGCATTCCGGTCATGCCGGTGACCGAGCCGCAGATCGTCGTCAACGGCAACACCGCGCTGGGTCTGGGCGTGCTCGCCTCGGGCATGGATATCTGCGCGATGTATCCGATCACGCCGGCGACGTCGACGTCGCACTATCTGTCGGAATGCTTCGAGCGCGTCGGCGGCCTCGTGCATCAGGCGGAGGACGAAATCGCCGCCTGCGCATTCGCCGTCGGCGCATCCTACGCCGGCAAGTGCGCGGTGACGATCACCTCCGGGCCCGGCTACTCGCTCAAGCAGGAGGCCATTGGCCTCGCGATCATGGCCGAGATCCCGCTGGTCGTGATCAACGTCCAGCGCGGCGGCCCCAGTACCGGCCAGCCGACCAAGGGCGAACAGAGCGATCTGCTCGCGAGCTGCTTCGGCAGCCACGGCGATGCACCGAAGGTCGTGATGGCGGTCTCGGGGATCGAAGATTGCTTCTATTCGGTCATCACCGCACGCAAGATCGCCGAGACATTCAACACGGTCGTCGTGCTGCTGTCCGACGCGACGCTCGCCACGGCCCAGCAACCCTTCCCGCGGCCGAAATTCAGCGAAGACTGGCTGGCGCCGCCGGTCGACCAGACGCCCGTGCCAGCCGGCGCGCAGCCCTACGACTGGGATCCGGTCACCGGCATCGCCCGCCGGTTCGTGCCCGGCCAGCCGGGCGGCATGCATACGCTCACCGGGCTTGCGCACGACCGTGCCAGCCACGTTGCGTACGATCCGGCGATCAACGAAGAAGGGCTGCGCCATCGCAGCCTGAAACTCGCCGCGTTGCAGAAGACGCTGAAAACACCCACCGTATTCGGCGACCCGGAAGGCGATCTGCTGATCGTCGGCTGGGGCAGCACGAGAGGCACGATCGAGGAAGCCGTCGCACGGTGCCGCGAAGACGGCCTGAAGGTTTCGTCCATGAACCTGACGTTCCTGCAACCGATGGCGTCGGGCATCCGCGAAATACTGCATCGCTTCAAGCACGTGATGACGATCGAAACGAACTGGTCGGATCGCACCGAGGACGAGCTCATCGACGAGGACAACCGGCGCTATTCCGCACTCGCGCTGATGCTGCGGTCGCGCTTTCTCGTCGACATCGATTGCTGGAGCGAGGCCCGCGGTCAGCCCATCAAGCCTTCCCAGATCTGCGGCGTCATCCGCGAGAAGCTCGCTTCCTAGCAGGAGAATTTCGATGAACATGCCCGTCACCCAATGCCTCATCAAGCTCCACGAGGCCCATCACAACCTGGAGGACTATCAGGGGGGCGTACCGCGCTGGTGCAGCGGCTGCGGCGACAACGCGATTCTCGCGGCCGTGCAGCGACTCTGTCGCGACGAGGAACTGAGTCCCGAACGAACGGTGTTCGTGTCGGGCATCGGCTGTTCGAGCCGGTTCCCGCACTACATGAAGACCTACGGCTTCCACGGCATTCACGGCCGGGCGTTTCCGGTGGCCGAAGGCATCAAGATGGCTCGTCCCGACCTCGCCGTGTTCGTCAACACGGGCGACGGCGACTGCTGCAGCATTGGCGCCGGACACTGGATCCACGCGATCCGGTACAACATGAACATGACCGTGATCCTGCACGACAATCATGTGTACGGCCTCACCAAGAAGCAGGCGTCGCCCACGTCGCCCATCGGCTTCAAGAGCAACACGACGCCGCGCGGTTCGTATCTCGACGCGCTCAATCCGCTGACGGTGACGCTCGGTGTGCAGAACGTCTCGTTCGTGGCGCAGGCCGTGGACTGGGTTCCGGAGGTGCTCTACGACATCATCAGCGCGGCGTACCACCACCGCGGCTTCTCCTTCGTCCGCATCATCCAGCGCTGTCCGGAGTTTCTGCCGAAGATGTTCGAGAGCTGGCTCGCCGACCCGCAGAAGACGCTGCTGCTGACGCACGCCAACGGGCTCACGCTTACCCCGGAGCTCTCGCGCACCTACAAGAATCAGCTCGCGCACGATCCGTCGAACATCGACCGCGCCCGCGAAATCGCGTCGAGCGATGATCCGATACCCGTCGGCATCCTCTATCGGAATCCGGAAGTACCGTGCTACGAAGAGGTCCGCCACGCCGGGCAGATGCGCACGCCCGAGCACATCCGTGCGGGGCTCGATGCGGAACTCGACCGATTCACCATATGGCCGAAGCAAGCGGGTGCAGCGCAGCAGGCCGCGTGAAACACGATAGCAAAACCCCCGACATGCCAACCAGGTAGAGCGAGCCGACATGGACATGGCCGCCACGTTTCACGAGCAGCGGGTATTCTTTTCCACCGGCCGACGGCAGGGCGACGCCGTCGCGGCCATCGACGGACTCAGCCTCCGCCCCGCCCTCTTCGCCGGATACCGCGATCTCACCAGACTACGCCACGACTTTCCGCTGGTGCTGGTCAGAGACAGCAGCGGCGCCATCGCCGCGCGCGCGCTCTCCGGCATCGTCGATGAGGTACTCCTCGAAGTGGCACCGCGCGGAATGGCGGGCGAGCGGCTGCGCAAACACGCGCTCGCGCTCGAACGCGAAATCCGTTCTCGTGTCGCTGCTGGCGATACGGGGTCGCTGTCCGAATTGTGGACGGCGGCGGCCGAACGCGTCGTCGCGCACGACAACGAAAATGCCGAAGAGGTACTTCGCTACACCGCGGCCGCGTTGAAGCTCGACGGCGAGGTCGTCGCCTGCGACATGGCGATGCCGGCCAGGTACCTGACGCATCTCTGGGAAGTTGCGCACGCGAAAAAGGCGCGCGCGTTCCGCAAGACTGTCGATGCGTTGGTCGTTCGGCTGTCCGATATCCTGCGCGCGGCCTTCATTCACTCCGCCGCCGGCCAGGAACCCAGCGCGCTGCGTGCGTCGGTCGGCGGCGGGCACCAGAACCTGTTCGACTTCGACGCGATGTCGCGGCTCGTCGGCCGCCGCGCGCCCAAGGACGAGCTATCGCCCGGCACGGCGCCGGCGCATCGAAAGCGCCCTCGCGATCCTGCGCGGGCAGCGTTTCTTCGCGGACCCCAAGGCATCGACTTCGCCGGAGGCGATCGTCCCGTTCGAATTCCGCTTCGAGGATTGCGCCTCGACTGTGGAAGCCTTCCGCGCGCGTCTGCCGGCGCTGGTCGATACGGTGCGCGCCATGGCCATCGCCGAGCTCGAGGCCGACGGTCGTTACGAGGACGCGGATCACGACCCGTTTTTCGAGGCCTTCGGCGATCACGCGCTCACCGCCGACGACCTGTCACTCTTTCCCGACTATCTCGTCTGCATTCCACCGGATCGCAACGCGGCGCCGGAGAATGCCAACCTGATGGAAATGCTGTCGTCCGGGCTGCCGGTCAAGGTTCTGGTCGAGACGCGTGACCTGCTCGAGGAATCGGCGGTGGGCGCCGGCCACTTCGCGTTCGGCGTGCGCAGCGTGCGGCTGGGGATGACCGCGATGGGTCTGGGAGGCGTATTCGTCGTACAGACACCGAGCTCGAACCTGCTCCGCCTGGAGCGCGCCATTGCGAAGGGGCTCGAGCACCGCGGACCGGCGCTGTTCAGCGTGTACGCCGGCGCCAACGATCGTGCGGCAAGCACGTCGCAATATCTCGCCGCGGCCGCCGCCGTCGAATCGCGTGCGTTCCCGCCTTTCTCGTACGACCCACTCGCCGGCGACAACCTCGCCGCACGCTTTTCGCTGGAGAACTGTCCGCAGCCGGAAGCCGACTGGCCGATCGAGACCTTCGAGTACGCCGACGAGAACTGGCAACGGGTGATCGAGCCCATGGCGTTCACGTTCGCCGATTTCGTGCTGTGCGACCGGCGCTACGCGGCGCACTTTGCGCGCGTGCCGAGAGAACGCTGGAACGACCGCATGCGGCCCGTCGCCGAATGGCTCGCGCTGGACGAGAAGGCGATGGCCGAATGCGTCCCCTACCTCTGGGCCATCGACGGCGACGATGCCCTGCACCGGGTGCTCGTCGACGCGCGGCTCATCGGCGCAGTCCGGCGTTGCCGCACGCTGTGGCATCGCCTGCGCGAACAGGGCGGCATCCACAATTCGCACGCCGAACAGCTGCTGGCGCGCGAGAAAGCCGTGTGGGAGGCGGAGAAGCAGCGTCAGATCGAAGCGCTGAAAGCCGCCGCACCCGCTGCGGGCGCCGAAGCGCAGGCGAAGGCAGGCGACGAGAAGGCGGCGTCCGTCGCACCCGCCGCGACGGACGGGGCGGACGTTCCTGCGCACTCTCCGGACGAGACGTGGATCGAGACCGCGCGCTGCCCGAGCTGCAACGAGTGCCAGCTCATCAACGACAAGATGTTCCTCTACAACGAGAACAAGCAGGCATATATCGGCGATCTGAACGCGGGCACGTACCGCCAGATCGTCGAGGCCGCCGAAAGCTGCCAGGTATCGATCATCCATCCGGGCAAGCCGCTCAATCCGAACGAGCCCGGTCTCGACGAACTGGTGGAGCGCGCCAAGGCGTTTCAGTAGATGGTCCGCATGGCTCGCTCAGTTGCGACAGATTCATGCCGGTGTCCTCGCTTCGCGGCCGAGAGGGCTCCGGGCAATATGTGCCGCATCTTCGACATTCTGTACGAGATAGCCATGCCCGATACCCTTGCCCAGTGGCACACCGAGCACGTCAACTTCGCCAAGCTCCTCAACCTCCTGGAGGCGGAGCTCGATCTCTTCCACAAGGGCGACTCGCCCAACTACGAGCTGATGCTGGACATCATGTTCTACATGACGCACTACCCGGACGTCCTGCACCATCCGAGGGAGGATCTGGCCTTCGCGAAAATCAAGAAGGCGGAAAAGAGCGCCGGACCGACGGTCGACCAGCTTGCGGAACAGCATGCGCAGTTGCGGAAGATCGGCGAGGAGCTGGTCGGCGGCCTCAGCGACATCGTGAACGGGTCCATTGCGTCGCGCGAAAGTGTCGAGACGCCGGGACGCGCCTACGTCGCGAATTTTCGCAGCCACATGCGGACCGAGGAAAAGGAAATCCTGCCCATGGCGGCCAAGCTCCTGCGGGACAGTGACTGGTCCGAGATCAAAGCGGCGATTCAACACATCGACGACCCGATCTTCGGGAAAGCCGCGGAAAAGCGATATGCCGCGATCCATAAGCAGATCGCAAGGCAGGCGCAGGCCGCAAAGGCGGCGACGCGCTAGCCGTTCGCGCGCGAACGTTGGCCGCGCGCCGCCTGTGGCTGCGAAGGGGCCACGGCAACGATAGTCAACGTCCGGATGCCCTGGGCGCCGTGGATCAATACGCCTTCGATGTCGGCGGTCGCCGATGGACCGGTCATGAACACGCCGTACCGGGCATCGAAATGTCGCACGTTCGCGATACGCGTGATGCAGGTTCCCGCCATCTGGGCCGGATCCAGCAGGACGACCAGATGCTGCGCCAGGAATCCCAGCGCGTTCACCTTGAACTGCGCTTCGGTAAGCCACACCGAGCCGGTCTCCGCCACCCCGTACACCGCGCGCACGACGCCGACGTCGACGTCGTCCAAGTCGGCCGGCGCTTCGCGCGTCGCCGAGCGGACGATTGCCTGCGACTTCGGGCGTCGCCGAGCAGATCACCTTGGCGTCGGGGAACAGGCGCCCGACCAGCGCGTCGAGATCGCCGTCGGCCGGCGCATCGACAACCTTACCGCCCATCCGGATGACCGCGGCCTTGAAACGTTCGAGCGACGACCCCGAGTCGGCATCGAACGTCGGGATCGCGGGCAGCGGCTGCGGTGCCGGCTGGTTCTTGCGCACGCGCGCCAGGATGTCGTCCCGGCTGCTCATTTCTTGCCCCGGTTCTTGAGGTACCACTGGCGGAACGTATATTGCGGCGCGTCCGGCACTTCGCGCTGCCGGCCCCAGGCATTGAAGCGGCTGTACATCATGAAACGCGGGAGATGCTCGATGCCGGCGCCGGCGCCCTCCACCGCCGCCCGGTAGAGCTTCGGATTGCTCAGGACCTTGCCCGCCACCTTCATCGCCTCCTGCTTGACGAAGGGAAGCTGGTGCCGCTCGGCGATGATCTGCCGCCACTTGTAGATCTGCTCGTGGATGTTGATCTTCACCGGGCAGACGCTGGTGCAGCTGCCATTGAGCGTCGAGGCAAAGGGCAGCGAGCTGTATTTGCGCAGGTTGAACGTCGGATCGATGATGACGCCGATCGGTCCCGAATAGGTCGCGCCGTAGCTCAGGCCGCCGCTGCGCCGGTACACCGGACACGTGTTCATGCAGGCGCCGCAGCGGATGCACTTGAGCGAATACCAGAAGTCGGCCATGCCCAGCCGTTCCGAACGGCCGTTGTCGACCAGCACGATGTGCATTTCGGTGCCTTCGCGCGGTGCGCGGAAATGCGACGTGAGCTGCGTGATCGGCGAGCCCAGCGCGCTGCGCGACAGCATCCGGACGAAGACGCCGAGATGCTCGATGCGGGGAATCATCTTCTCGATGCCGATCGACGCGATGTACAGCTTGGGCAGGTTGACGCTCAGGTCGGCGTTGCCCTCGTTGGTGCAGACGACCACCGTGCCCGTCTCCGCGACCGCAAAATTGGCGCCGGTCATGCCTGCGTCTGCCTTGAGAAAGTACGGGCGCGTGTGCTGGCGCTGGCTTTCGGCGAGGTAGTGGATGTTGCTGTTCTTGCGGATCGGTGCCGATGGTTTCCGAAAACACTCGCGCCACGTCGGTCTTGAGCTTGTGCACGGCGGGCACGACGATGTGGCTCGGAGGCTCGTCGTCGAGCTGCTGGATGCGCTCGCCCAGGTCGGTCTCCATGACCTCGATGCCGCGGTTTTCGAGGAACGGACGCATGTCGCACTCGTCGGTGAGCATCGACTTGGCCTTGACCAGGGTGCGCGCACCGCGCGGCGTTCATGATGTCGAACACGATCTGGTTGTGCTCGGCGGCATCCTTGGCCCAATGCACGGTCGCGCCATTCCGCGATCGCATTGCGCTCGAATTCCTCCAGATAGTCGGCAAGATGGGTCAGCGTGTGCTCCTTGATCGCCGACGCCAGCGAACGGAGCTCTTCCCACTCGGGAAGGTGCTCGCTCTCCCGGTCGCGCTTCTTGCGCAGGTCCCACAAGCCGCTTGTCGTGAAAGTCGAGGTGATCCTTGGCCTTGATGAATTTCGAGGACCCTTCGGCGTGGTCGATGCGCTTGGTCATTCGGCGGCCTCCGGTCAATCCCGCGCCCCATTGAGGATCTGCGCGATGTGGATGAACTTGATCGGAAGACCCAGCCGCTCTGCGCATCCCTTCTGATGCATGATGCAGGACATGTCGCCAGAGACGATGTATTCCGCGCCGGCCGTCTGGTGGTCGGTGACCTTGTCGTAGCCCATCTTCACGGAGACGGGCTCCTCGAACACGGAAAACGTTCCCCCGAAGCCACAGCACTCGTCGGGACGCTCCGGCGTCACGAACCGGATCCCCTTTACCTTGGACAGCAGGTCGAGAGGCTTCGAGAAGAACGGCTCGTCGATCTCGGACATCTTGGCGGTCCGCAGCGCCCGCAGCGACGCGCAGCCATTGTGGAGCCCCACCGCATGCGGAAATTCGGCCCATGGAAATTCGCGGACCTTGAGCACGTCGTGCACGAACTCGACCAGTTCATAGGTCCGCTGCCGGACCTTGACCGTATCTGCGGACTGCGCAATGGCGGTCAGATTCTCCCGCACATGGTGAGTACAACTGCCGGATGGCGTGACGATGTAGTCGAAGCCCGCAAAATTCTTGACGAACAATGCTTCGGTGGCAGCCGCATCCTCGTGGCATCCGCTGTTGGCCATCGGCTGGCCGCAACACGTCTGGTCCAGAGGGAAGACCACCTCCACGCCGAGGCGCTCGAGCAACTCCAGGGTCGCGATCCCGACCTCGGGGAAGAAGGCGTCCACGTAGCATGGTATGAACAATGCCGCTTTCATGGCTGCGAGTCCCCACGCGCGCTTGCGCACGCGTCGACGAGATGGATGATCGAGTGGTAGGGAAAACCAGCCTGCTCCGACAAGCCGATCTCGCACGTACGGCTCGACGAATAGCCTTGCGTACAGCCAGCCGGAATGGCGTCCTTCAGATGTCGCAGCGCGTGCGCGTTGAGCTCGGGGCGGTCGAAGCCCTTGTCGCCGGCGAAGCCGCAACAGCGGACGTCGCTCACGGCAATGACTTCGTCACTGCAGCGGTGGGCAATCGCGGCGAGCTTGTCGACCGTGCCCATCTTGCGCACGCTGCACACCGGATGCACGAGAACGGGCTCGCGGCCCTGCGCGATCGCGACCCGCGGCAGCACCGAATCGTGAACGAACTCGATGCCATCGTGTATCGGCAACCTTGCCCCACAAAATCGCTTCATCCGGTACGCGCATGGACTCGTGTCGAATGCTATTGGCCAGCGCCCACCGTCGCTGGCGTCACGCAGGGCGGCTTCCAGCTCCGCCGATTTTCGGTCCGCCGCAGCCGCGAAGCCCTTGCTCTCAAAGGGCTGGCCGCAACACAGTTCCGGCAGATTTGCCGGATAGACAACGTCAAAGCCCGCCTTCCGGAACAAGCGTTCCGCCGCAACGGGCAACGCATCGGTATCGTCCCCGCGCTGTGCGCCCATGTTGCGCGAGGCACAGCTCGGGAAATACACGACCCGCTCAGAGCGTTGTGACGCACGCTGAGCAGGTTTGAAATGGGTCGATCGCGGCAACGCGGGGGACCACTTCGGTATCCTGCCGCCGGTGACCCGACGCATGCCGCCCAACGAATCGTTCATCAAGCGCGTGCCGAGGACGCCGTGCAATGCGTTGGCCGTGGCGAGGCCCATGCGGACGGCGCCGGTGACCACCGCGTAATGATCGGCGACTGTTGTCGCGACGCGATGCGCGAGCGGACCTGCCCGACGTCCACGCAGCGCCTTGATCAGTATGCCGGTTTCGATGCCGACGGGACACGCAGTTGCACACAGGCCGCAGCCCGCGCAGGTGTCGATCCCGTGATAGTCGTACAGCGAACGCAGCGCGCCGAGGTGTGCGGCATCGACGTGACTGCGCTCGAGGCGAGCGATCTCGCGCCAGCCCACGATACGCTGGCGCGGTGACAGCGTTAGCCCTTTAGACGGACACTGCGGCTCGCAGAATCCACACTCGATGCACTGATCGACGACAGGTTCGCATTGCGGCAGCGGTTTCAGATTCTTGACGTGCGCTTCAGGATCGTCGTTCAGCACTACGCCAGGATTGAGCAGGCCGTGCGGGTCGAACAGCTGCTTGATCCGTCGCATCAGCGAGTACGCTTCGGCGCCCCACTCGAGTTCGACGAAGGGCGCGATATTGCGTCCGGTCCCGTGCTCGGCCTTGAGCGAGCCGTCGTACTTCTCGACGACCATTCGGCAGAAAGCGTCCATGAAACCCCGATAGCGCTCCACCTCGGTTGCGACGTTGAAGTCTTGCGTGAAAACAAAGTGCAGATTGCCTTCGAGCGCGTGACCGAAAATGATCGCATCCGGATAACCGTGCGTGCGGAGCAACTGCTGCAGTTCGAGGGTGGCTTCCGCCAGCCGCGACACCGGGAAGGCGACGTCTTCGATGATCACGGTGGTGCCGACCGTGCGCATCGCTCCTACCGAGGGAAACATGCCTTTGCGCACGTTCCAGAATCGCGCGCACTCGGCAGGATCGGTGGAAAAGCGCACGGGCTCGTACGTTGGCGTCGCTGACAGCGCCTCCACGACGGCGATGACTTGCGCGGCGAGTGTATTGGCGTCCGCGGCGCGCGTTTCAACCAGCAATGCCGCTCCTTCGGGGCCGAGCTTCGCAATGCCGCTCGGGCAGTCCCGGCTTGTTCTCAACCGAGCGGAGCGCCGCGCGGTCGGCCAGTTCGACCGCGGCCACAGGCATCGTCTTGAGCAGCGTTACCGCGCGGCAGGCAGTCTCCAGATGGTCGAACAGGATCAGCGCGCTGGCCTTGTCGGCATATTCCGGGACCGTGCGGTACGTGATTTCGCTGAGGAAACCGAGGGTGCCCTCGGAACCGATCATCAGGTGCGCGAGGATGTCGATCGGATCCTCGAAGTCGACCAGCGCGTTGAGGCTGTAGCCGGTTGTGTTCTTCATCCGGAACTTGTGGCGGATTCTCGACGCAAGCTCCGGGCTGTCGCGCGCGCCGCGTGCAATCGCGTCCAGCGCGTGCACGAAGTCACGGTGACCCGCCGAGAATGCTTCACGACTCGCCGCATCGCGCGTATCGAGCACCGTGCCGTCGGCCAGGACCACGCGCAACCCCGCCAGCGTGTGATAACTGTTTTGCGCCGTACCGCAGCACATCCCGCTGGCATTGTTCGCAGCAATGCCGCCGATCATCGCCGCGTCGATCGACGCGGGATCGGGGCCGATCTTGCACCCGAATCCGGCCAGCCGGCGGTTTGCTTCCGCCCCGACGACGCCGGGCTGCAGCGTAACGGTTGCGGCGTCGGCGCCGACCTGGCAATGGCGCCAATTGTCGCCAAGCAGCACCAGCACCGAATCGGTAATCGCTTGTCCCGAGAGACTCGTTCCCGCAGCGCGAAACGTCACGGGCGTCGAAAGCCGCGCGCAGTCCGCGAGCAACCGTACCACCTCGCCTTCGCTTTCAACGACAACCGCAATCTTGGGCACCAGGCGGTAGAAACTCGCGTCGGTGCCCCACGTGAGCAGGCGCAACGGATCGACGATCAGGCGCTCGTCCGGGATAAAAGCCGACAGGGCGCTGTGCAACGCGTCGTACGGCGGCCGCAGCGCGTGTTCCGTCGTGCGAAATCGGGAAGGTACCATCGCTTGTCAGCGCCCGCCGCTGCGCAGTCGCAGCGGCGTCGGACGACTAGTGTACGACCAGGGTGGTAAACGGCCAGACATACGCCTGCGCCATGATCAGCAACCCCATCAGCGACGCCAGCGCGAGGCTGTGGAAAAAGACATAGCGCAGGATATCCCCCTCGTGCCCGTACCACTTGGTCGCGGTCGACGCGACGACGATGCTCTGCGCATCGATCATCTTGCCCATCACACCGCCGGAGCTGTTGGCGGCAGACATCAGTACCGGAGAGAGCCCGAGTTGCTCCGCGGACACCTTCTGCAACCCGCCGAACAGTACGTTGGACGAGGTATCCGACCCCGTCATTGCGACGCCGAGCCAGCCCAGCATTGTCCCGAAGAACGGATAGAACCAGCCGGCGTGGGCAAAGGCCAGGCCCAGCGTCGAATCCAGCCCCGCGCCCTTGGTCGTGTAGCCGAGCGCGAGCATCGCTGCGATGGTGAGCAACGGAAACCGGACCAGCTTCAGCGTCTTGCCGTAGGTTTGCACCATCTTCGGAATGGAGATGCCCATCGCAACAGCGGCGATGAGCGCGGCAATCAGGATGCCGGTACCTGTGGCCGAAAGCCAATTGAGCGTGTACACCGCAGCCTCCGGCGTCGGCTTCGCCACGATCGGCGGCATGCGCACGACCATGTTGTGCAACCCTTCGATGGGAAACTTCGGCGCGGAGATCGCATTGAGGAAATCCTTCGCCTGCGGCAACCCCCAGATGAAAACCAGCACGCTCAGAATGGCCCAGGGCGTCCAGGCCTTGATGATCTGGGCGCGGGTAAATCCATGGCGCACTGCCTTCGACTCCGCCTCTTCGTAGGACACGGTTTCGCCTTCACGCGACGCACTGGTCCACACTCGCTTCGGGTGCCAGAACTTGAGAAAAATGGCGAGCGCAGCCATCGACGAGACCGCCGCCACGACGTCCACGAGCCATGGGCCGTGGAAGTTCGAGACCAGGAACTGCGGCACCGCGAACGCGACGCCGGCCACGAGAATCGCGGGCCAGATTTCGATCATTCGCCGAAATCCAACGAAAGCCCAGATGAGCCAGAACGGCACGAGAACCGAGAAGAACGGCAACTGCCGACCGATCATGGCGCTCAGTGCATGAATGTCGAGCCCGGTGACCGCGGCCAGCACGATGACGGGCGTACCCAGCGCTCCGAACGCGACGGGCGCAGTGTTGGCGATGAGCGAGAGACCCGCTGCCGAAAGCGGTGTAAAACCGAGGCCCATCAGGATCGCGGCGGTCACCGCGACCGGCGTACCGAAACCGGCCGCGCCTTCGAAAAATGCGCCAAAACAAAAGGCAATCAACAACAACTGCAGCCGGCGGTCCGTCGTGATGCCGGTGATGCTCTTCTGCAAGACGTCGAACAGGCCGACATCATTGGTGAGGTGGTACATGAAAATGACGTTGAGCACGATCCAGCCGATCGGCAGCAATCCGAACAGCGCTCCGAACAGCGCGGATTTTCCAGCCATCGCGGGCGGCATGCCGAACGCGAAGATCGAGACCGCCAGCGCCACGATCAATCCGAGCAGTGCAGCGTAGTGGGCCTTGACGTGGAAGAACGCGAGGCTTCCCAACAGCACGACGATGGGCAGCGCGGCAACAAGTGTGGAAAGGACGGTGTTGCCAAAGGGATCGTAAACCTGTGACCAGTTCATTGTTCTCTCCCGAGTTAGCCGGCTTGACCCTGCACGATCCGTCACGCCATCCCGCCCATGCAAACGTCATGCCGCATCCACGCGGGACACATGAACTTCGACGGCCACTATTGCGCACGGCCTACCCCGCCACCGCGCATCGTGTCGGCGAAAATTACCCTCGGAGCCTTCGGTCCATTTTGATCTATGTCATGTAAATGCGAATCCTTCCGTGCGGGCGCCGGGCCTGCCTGGTGCTGCAACCGTCCAACGGTGGACCGAGCACAGACACCGAGTCGCTCGTGGAGGTCGCTCTGTGGTCAGATGGGTTGATCGCGCACTCGGCAACTCGTGACCGCACCCGCGCCGACCGTTGATCCAAGTCAAATACCAAGGCTCGCGCCACGCTTACTGTAGCCGGGCAACGATAACCGCAACGCAGGAGCATGCATGGCGTCAGGCGCGCACTTGGGCAAAGCATCGAACGCGCTGGCGCTTCCGCGCGCGACGGGGCTGCCGGTCGGTGCGACGCCTTCCGGTTCGACGCCCTTCTCGTTGCGAAGGCTGCTGATTATTCGAGTCGGCGGATCGACCCGCACCGAATCGCGATGAGCGCCTACGCCGTTTTTCTTCTCTACATCATGGCGATACTGGGCTTCGTCGCGGTGACGCTGCTGCTCAATCGCCTGCTGGGGCCGAAGCCCGTCTCGTCCGCGCTGAAGCTCGAGCCGTTCGAGTGTGGCGCCACGCCCGTCGACGTGCGCAACGTGAAGGCGGTCCCGATCAAGTATTACGCCGTCGCGATCGTTTTCATCCTGTTCGACCTGGAGACGGTTTTCCTGTTCATCTGGGCCCTCGGCGCGCAGCCGCTGACGGGGTTCATGCTCCTGACGTTCGGCATCTTCATCTTCCTGCTCGTGCTGATCCTGCTGTACGTCTACAAGGCGCGGCTGCTCGAGGCAGTTTCGGAATAGTCATGGCGCGGAGCCCCATTCCGATCCATCCGGCCGGCACCAAGACTGCCGCGTTCGAATACCTCACCACGAAGAAGGACGAACTGGTGGGATGGGCCCGCAAGTTCTCGTTGTTTCCATACCCGTTCGTCACGGCCTGCTGCGCGATGGAATTCATGGCGGTGAGCTCGTCACCCTACGACACGGACCGGTTCGGCGCGGCGTTGCCGCGTTTCTCGCCGCGCCAGGCCGATCTCCTGATGGTCGTGGGCACGGTGACGCACAAGCAAGCTCCCGTCCTGTACAGGGTTTACGAGCAGATGTGCGAGCCAAAGTGGGTCATGGCGTTTGGCGTATGCGCGACCAGCGGTGGCTTCTACCAGAACTACGCGGCCGTGCAGGGCATCGACAAGATCATCCCGGTGGACGTCTACGTTCCGGGCTGCCCGCCGCGCCCCGAAATGGTAATCGACGGCATCATGCAGCTGCAGGACAAGATCGCGCGGTCCCGGCACCCCATCATCACGAAGGATTTCTGATGGGCGTCGAGCTCGGTCTCCTGCAGCAGCGGCTGGCGCCGCCGGACTACGACGTGGCAGTCGCGCGAGGCATGATTGTCGTGCGCCTGCCGCCGGTGCGCCTGCTGGAAGCGGTGCAGCTGCTCAAAACCGAATTCCATTTCGATCTTTTCCTCGACGTCACTGCGGTCGACTGGCTTCCCCGCCAACCCCGCTTCGAGGTCGTCTACCACTTCTATTCCACGCATCACCTCGCGCGCATTCGGCTGAAGACGGCCGTCACGGAAAGTGATCCCACGGTCGATTCGCTGGTGTCGCTCTACGGGTCTGCGGGTTACATGGAACGGGAGTGTCACGACATGTATGGCATCGCCTTTCGCGGCAATCCCGACATGCGTCCGATCCTGCTCTACGAAGGCTTCGTCGGGCATCCGCTGCGCAAGGACTATCCGAAGCTCAAAGAGCAGCCACTGGTCCCCTACCGGAAGTGACCGACATCGCCTTGGACACGAAGCTGACTGAATTCACTTTGCCGAACCCGGTCCGTCCGGCATTCGACGCCAGTGGCCATGACGACCACGTCATCGTCAACATTGGTCCGTCACATCCCGCCACGCACGGGACCGTCCAGATCATCGCCGAACTCGACGGCGAACGAGTGGTGCGCACCGACGTGCATTGCGGCTATCTGCACCGCGGTTTCGAGAAGGAGTGTGAGTCGCACACCTGGCACAACCTCATCCCCTACGTCGACCGCCTCAACTACGTGTCGGCGCTGATCAACGATTTCGCCTATTGCGAGGCGGTCGAGACACTGGCGGGCATCGAGATCACGCCGCGTTGCCGTCACCTGCGCACCCTGCTGTCGGAATATTCGCGCATCGTCGACCACCTGACCTGCATCGCTGCCGGGCTCATGGAGCTCGGTGCAATGACCGCGTTCCTCTATCTGGTGATGGTCCGCGACTACATGTACGAGCACCTCGCCGACCTGACCGGGGCGCGCGTGACCTACACCTACGGCCGCATCGGCGGCCTGGCGCGCGATCTCCCGGATGGCTGGCTCACCCGACTGGAGGCCATTCTCGACCAGTACGAGGTCTTCGTCGCCCGTGTCCATGGCCTGATGGACCGCAACCGCATCTTCATCGACCGCATGCGCAATGTCGGCGTGATCTCCACCGCGGACGCGATCCACTGGGGCTACACCGGCGTCATCCTCCGCTCGACGGGAGTACCCCGCGATCTGCGCCGCGATACACCGTACCTGGCATACCCGGACCTGGACTTCGAGGTGCCGGTCGGCATCAATGGCGACAACTACGATCGCTACTACGTGCGCATGCGCGAGATGGACGAGTCGGTGCACATGATCCGCCAACTGATGGACACGCTGCCCGCGGGCCCCATCAACGTGGACGACCATCGCTTCACGTTCCCCGAGAAGCACTTGGTCTATACGGAAATCGAATCGCTCATCAACCACTTCAAGCTGGTGATGGACGGGCCGCAAGTGCCTGCGGGCGACGCCTACGCCGCACACGAATCGCCCAACGGCGAACTCGGGTTCTACATCGTGAGCACGGGTGGAGGTATTCCGGCCAAAGTCCATGTGCGCTCGCCGAGTTTCGTGCACGTGGGCGGCGTGCACCGCATGCTCGACGGCTACCAGCTCGCGGACATCGTGCCGACGTTCGGCTCGATCAACATGATCGGCGGCGAATGCGACCGATGAGCGACGAATGAAGCACCTTATCCCGGAATTCGAGAAGCTGAAGGCGCGCTTCCCCGCCGGCTTCGAGTCCTCGCTCGTACTACCCTGCGTGCGCCGCATCCAGGAGGACCGCGGGTACGTCGCCGACAGCGACATCGACGGCCTGGTCGAGTACCTCGGCGTTCCCCGCATCCAGATCGAGGAAGTGTTGTCGTATTACACGCAGTTCCGACGCAATCCAATCGGACGCTGGCATCTCCAGGCGTGCCGGAATGTCACCTGTTCCATGCGCAGCGCCGAGCGCCTGATCGATCACCTGTCGCAGTGTCTGGGCGTCGCGCCGGGACAAACCACGCCCGACGGCGTCTTCACGCTGTCGACGGCCGAGTGCCTGGGCTCGTGCGGTACCGCGCCGGTCGTGATGGTCAACGACACCTATCACGAGAACATGAGCATCGCGAAGCTCGACGACCTGCTCGTAGAACTCAGGAAGGGCAGCTAGCATGCCCGGCAAGCAACTGCTGATGACGTTTCCCGTCACAGCCACCTCGCACACCCTCGCGGACTATCTCGCGCGCGACGGTTATGCGACGCTCCGCAAGGCATTGACGCAGTTGAAGCCGGAAGACATCACCAAGGAGGTCGCCGCAGCCGGCCTTCTCGGCCATGGCGGCGCCGCGTTTTCCGCCGGCCGCAAATGGGGCGTCGTGCATCTCAACGACAGCCAGCCGCACTACCTCTGCGCCAATGCCGACGAGGGTGAACCGGGCACATTCAAGGACCGCTGGATCCTCGAGCACGCGCCGCACCTGCTCATCGAGTCGATGCTCATCGCCTCGTACGCACTGCAGGTGCGCAACGCGTTCGTGTACATCCGCGGCGAATTCGACCAGCCGTATCGACGGCTTGCCGCTGCCGTCGAGGAGGCCTACGCGGCGGGCTATCTGGGCGAGCGCATTCTCGGCACCGAGTTCGCATGTGACCTCGTGATCTACCGGGGCGCCGGTTCGTATGTCTGCGGCGAAGCCTCGGGTCTGCTGTCGTCGATCGAAGGCAAGCGCGGCTATCCGCGCAACCGCCCGCCACGGCTCACCGTGCAGGGCCTGTACAAGCGACCCACCGTGGTGAACAACGTGGAGACGCTGTCGAACGTGACCGGGATCGTCGCGAATGGCGCCGGCTGGTACCGGACATTCGGGACCGCGAAATGCCCGGGCACGCAGCTCGTATCGATTTCGGGTCATATCGCCCGACCTGGTGTTTATGAGGTCGAGTACGGTTACCCGATGGGCAAATTCCTGCGCGAGGATTGCGGCGGAATGCTTCCCGGGCAGACGCTGAAGTGCATCGTGCCCGGCGGCATCTCCACCAAAGTTCTCACCGCCGCGGAAGTCGAGCCGCTCACCTTCGATCATCAGTCCTTTGCGGCCGCCGGATCGTCGCTTGGTTCGGGCGGAATGATCGCGATCGCCGACGGTACATGCATGGTGCGACTGCTGCAGGTCATGCTGCGCTTCTACCATCACGAGTCATGTGGACAGTGCACGCCCTGCCGCGAAGGCATGGGCTGGCTGCATCGCATCATCGACCGCATTGTCGCGGGCGAAGGCTTGCCCGAGGACATCGACAGCCTTTACAGGATCTCGCGCCTGCAGGACGGCATGACGATCTGCGGCATGGGCGACGCCGCCGGCTACGCGACGATCGGCATCCTCGACAAGTATCGCGACGAATTCGAGTATTGGATCCAACGGAAACGCTCGAAGCTCGGCGGCAGTCTCGAGGGCAGTATCCATGCCTGAGATCTTCATCAACGGGCAGTCCGTGCAGGCCGAAGCCAACCAGACCGTTATGCAGGCGGCGCTGGCGAATGGATACTTCATTCCCTATTTCTGCTGGCATCCGCAACTGTCGGTCGCCGGCAATTGCCGGATCTGCTGTGTGCAGGTGGAGGGCCGCAGCTGGGTAGAGATCGCCTGCAACATGCCGGTGTCTGAAGGCCTGCACATACTGACGGACTCCGACCTGGTGCGGGCGCACCGCAAGACGACGATGCAGTTCATCACGCTCAACCATCCGGTGGATTGCGGCATCTGCGACAAGGCCGGCGAGTGCACGTTGCAGGACTATCACTTCGCGTACAACGGATCGCCGTCGGTTTCGCGCGAGGTGAAAGTGCATGCGACGAAGTTCCATGACCTGTCCGAGCGCATCGTACTCGACAACGAGCGCTGCATCCTCTGTTCGCGCTGTGTGCGCTTCACGCGCGAAATCTCGAAATCGAACGCGCTCGGGATCAAGAACCGCGGCGACGTGTCGCTGGTCCGCGCAGCCGAGGATCATCCGCTCGACGCGGACCCGTACTCCGACAACGTCATCGACATCTGCCCGGTTGGTGCGCTGCTGTCGAAACCGTTCCTGCACAAGGCGCGCGTCTGGTACCTGAAGCCGACGCCGTCGGTGTGCCCGGGCTGCGAGCGCGGCTGCACCGTAAACATCTGGCACCGTAAGCCCGAATGGCATCTGCGCGCGCTCGACCCGAAGCAGAACGTCACCATCGCGCGCGTGACGCCGCTCGAGAACCCGGCCGTGAATGGCCCGTGGATCTGCAACAAGGGCCGTGACCTCGCGCAAATCTTCGAGCGACCGCGTGCCGATCATGCGATGCAGAAAGGCAAGCCGGTCGAGTTGCCGGTGGCGATCGCAGCGGCGCGGCGACTGATCGGCGAGGCGAAGCGTGCGGTGGCGCTGGTGTCGAGCTGGGGAGCCAACGAGGAGCTGGTCGCATTCAAGGACACGCTGGCAGCACGCTTCATGACGTTCGTCAAACGCGACCACGCGCCCGAGCCGGGTGAGCGGCTCGAGGACGATCTGCTCATCCGTCCCGACAAGAACCCGAACTCGGCCGGCGCACGCGCGCTGTTCGGCGACATGAGCATGGGAGCGCCGGCGTTCCCGACGGATACTGACCTCGTGCTGGTCTGGGGCGAAGGCTGCAACTTTGCCCAGCTTCCACCCAATGCAAAGATCATCTTCCTCAATGCGTACCTGCAACCGGAGAACGGGCACGCGGACGTCTTCATCCCCGTGAGCATCCAGACCGAGCGCGCAGGGCACTACACGAATTTCGCGGGTGTCGTGAGCGGATTCGAGCCCTGCTTCGCAAAAAAGGCGACGGTCGCGGATGCGCAGGAACTCTTCGCGGCGCTGGCCGTGGTTCCGGCGGGAAAATCGTGATCCAGGACCTCGTCGTCTACGCGATATATATCGGCTACGCGCTGGGCGTTCTGCTGACGTTCGGCACGGTACTGACGTGGGTGGAGCGCAAACAAGCTGCGGTGATGTCGGATCGCATTGGCGCCAATCGCGCCTACATCCGCATCCCGTTCACGCAGTTCAAGCTCGTCTGGCTGGGTCTGTTTCACGGCATCGCCGACGGCCTCAAGATGCTGCTGAAGGAGGACTGGAAACCGAAGTCCTATGACAGGTACGCCTACGCCGTCGCGCCGTGGGTCGTGTTCACCCCCGTGCTGCTGGTGTTCGCGGTCATACCGTTTGGCGGCACGCTGGACCCCGGCAAGCTGTTGCAGGCGTTGCCGGCCGTGTCGGCGTGGTTCGAGGGCCGTACCTATCCGATGCAGATCGCGCGGCTCGACGCCGGGCTTCTCATCGTCTTCGCGTTTGGCGGCATGTCGATCATCGGTGCGATGCTCGCCGGCTGGTCGTCGTCCAACAAGTTCTCGATGCTGGGCGCGTCGCGCGCCGGCTCGCAGATGATCTCGTACGAACTGGTCATGGGGCTCACCACGCTGGGGCTGATCCTCATCTACGGCACGCTCGATCTCTCCGCCATCGTGCAGCAGCAATCGGGCATCCTGTTCGGCTTCCTTCCTGCGTGGGGCGTGTTCTACCAGCCGTTCGCCGCCGTCCTGTTCATGGCCGCGGCGATCGCCGAGAACAAGCGCATTCCGTTCGACCTGCCGGAGGCCGAGTCCGAACTCATCGCCGGTTTCTACACCGAGTACAGCGCGATGAAGATGGGCCTTTTCATGTTCGCCGAATTCATCGAGATCGCCATTGTGGCGGCGCTCTTCGCGACGCTCTTCCTCGGCGGCTACAACCTGCCGTACATGTCCGACGCCGGATTCACGTTTCCCGGAAACCATGTCGTGGCGATGCCGCATGGCCTGGTTGTCGTGATGCAACTCGCGGTGTTCCTGGGCAAGGTGCTCCTGATGTCGAGCTTCCAGATCCTGATCCGCTGGTCGCTGCCGCGCTTTCGCTATGACCAGGTCCTGAGCTTCGCCTGGAAATTCATGCTGCCCCTCGCCATCGCCAACCTGACGGTCACTGCTGTCGCCGTGTGGGCCCTCACCCCATGAGCCGGGCGCCCTACAAGCGCAAGGTGTACTGGAACGAGCCCACGATGACGTGGTGGGAGCGCGCGTACCTGTTCGAGATCCTGCGCGGACTCTTCATCACCGGCGGCGTGTTCGTGAAAAACATGGGGCGGTGGATGACCGGGCGCAAAGGCGCGCTCACGACGTACTACCCGGAAGAGACGCGCGCCGACTACGCCGCCGGGAACCGGGGCAAGCACATCCTGACCCAGCGGCCGGACGGCCGGCCGCAATGCATCGCCTGCAACATGTGCGCGACCGTGTGCCCCGCGCAGGTGATCGAGATCGACGCGGCGTTCGACCCTGGCGATCCGGCTCACCCCAAATACCCGTCCCGGTTCGAGATCGATTACTCGCGCTGCATCTTCTGCGGACTGTGCATCGAGGCCTGTCCGGAGGACGCCATCCGCATGGTCAAGGAAGTACCCGGCCTGCCGTCCGGAGACCGCGACCACATGTGGCTCAATTTGACCGAACTCATCAATTGGAACCCGCACAGCGACGTCGCGAAGCCCTATCCGCCGCGCGACGATTCGACCAAGCCGGGGGGCGCGCGATGATCGATGCGCTCCACGCCAATCTGGATACGGCGCTGCTGTTCGTGTTCGCCTTTTCGGCCTTCGTTGGCGCAGCGCTGATGCTCGTGCTGCGGCATCCGATGCAGGTCGCGATGGCGCTCATTTCCACGATGGTTTCTCTGGGCGCGATCTACGGCCTGCTCGGCGTGCATTTCATCGCCGCGTTCCAGATACTGATCTACGTCAGCGCCGTGATGGTGTTCATGGTGTACGTGATCATGCTGCTCGACGTGCGCGATGTTTCGTTCACGCGCCGTTTCTCGCATTGGCTGGCACCGGGGATCGCCGGCGGCGCGTTGCTCTTCGGCACGCTCGCTTACGGACTGTGGTTCGGCGTCGACCAGCTGGCGAGCACGAAGGTGTCGTTCGGGCTCGCGCCGTTCGCCGCCGCCTTCCTGTCCGAGTACTGGCTGCACTTCGAGCTCACCTCCGTGCTGCTGGTCGCCGCGGTCGTCGCGGCGCTGGCCGTGATCAAGGTCAGCCGGAGGCGCGATCGTGGATAGGATGCAGATCCTGCTGCTGCTCGCGATGGCGCTGTTCGCGCTGGGCCTCATTGGCGTCATCGTCCGCCGCAATCTGCTCATCATGCTGATGTGCATGGAGCTGATGCTGAACGGCGTGAACCTGAGTCTCGTAACGTTCGCCCAGCAGACGGGCACCCAGGCAGGTGCGGTGCTGGTCTTCCTCATCTTCGTCGTTGCGGCCGCGGAAATTGCGATCGCCATTCCCATCGTGCTCGTACTTGTCCGCCAACGGCGCACGCTCGACGCGGATGCGTACGCGGATCTGAACGGATAGGCGCAATGTTGCTCACGCTGATCGTCGTCCTGCCGCTCGCCGGATTCTTCGTCAACGGCTTCCTGGGCAACCGTCTCGGCAAACCGTTCGTCACGGTGGTGGGATGCGGCCTGCCGATCCTCGCGTTCGTCATCGCGATCAAGTCCTTCCTCGATCTCGTGGCCGGCGGCGGCACACCCATGGTCGAGACTGCCTTCACGTGGGCGCAGATCGGGGAGCGTTCGTTCGACGTCTCTTTCTACTTCGATCGACTCGCCGCGGTGATGACGCTGATCGTCACCGGCGTGGGCTCGCTGATCCACGTCTACTCGATCGGTTACATGAAGGAAGACAAGAGCTACGCGCGGTTCTTCGCGTATCTCAACCTGTTCCTGTTCTTCATGCTGCTGCTGGTGCTGGGCCGCTCGCTGCTCGTCCTGTTCGTCGGCTGGGAAGGCGTCGGACTCGCGTCCTACCTGCTGATCGGCTTCTGGTTCGAGGAACCCGACAATGCCCGCGCCGGCAAGAAAGCCTTCATCACCAACCGCGTCGGCGACGCCGGGTTCCTGCTCGGCATGTTCCTGCTGTACTGGGCGACCGGAACGCTCGACATGGATCGGATCAACGCCGCGTTCATGGGCGGGCCGGCGCCAGCCGTATCCGCCAGCCTCGTTGGCATCCTTCTGTTCATCGGCGCCTCGGGCAAGTCGGCGCAGATTCCGCTGCACGTGTGGCTGCCCGATGCGATGGCCGGCCCGACGCCCGTTTCCGCGCTGATCCATGCGGCGACGATGGTCACCGCCGGCGTGTATCTGGTGGCACGGATGTCGGGCATCTACATGCACGCGGAAGCGGCATCGCAGGTCGTCGCCGTCATCGGCGTGGCCACCGCCTTCTTCGCTGCCACCATCGCCGTCGTACAGAACGACATCAAGAAGGTGCTCGCGTACTCGACCATTTCCCAGTTGGGCCTCATGTTCGTCGCCCTGGGCGTCGGCGCGTACAGCGTCGCGATCTTCCACGTCTATACCCACGCGTTCTTCAAAGCCTGCCTGTTCCTCGGCGCGGGCAGCGTCATTCACGCGCTGTCCGGTGAACAGGACGTACGCAAGATGGGCGGACTCGCGCGCAAGATTCCGGTCACCTTCGTCACCTTCGTCGTGGCGACCGCCGCGATCGCCGGCATACCGCCGCTGGCCGGCTTCTTCTCGAAGGACGAGATCCTCTGGTTCGCGTACGCCAGCAGCCGTGGCGGCTCGCCGCTCCTGTGGGCCGTCGCGTCGGCGACGCGCTCCTGACCGCCTTCTACATGTTCCGGCTGGTCTGGCTCACGTTCCTGGGCAAGTCGCGCATGGATCCCAAGGTGGAACATCACGTGCACGAGTCGCCGTGGTCGATGACCGGCGTGCTGGCTGTGCTCGCAGCGCTGTCCGCGGTCGGCGGGTTCCTCGCGCTGCCGCACTTCCTCGAGCCGATGCTGCCGTTGCCGGAAGTACCCGAACACTTGCACCACCTCGAGACGCCGCTCCTGATTGGTTCGATCGTGATCGCCTTCGCCGGCCTGGCCGGTGCCGCTTACTTCTTCGGCCACGACGCAGTACGCGCAGCACGCGTGCGCGAGCGCTTCGGCGCGCTGCATCGTCTGCTCTCGGCCAAGTATTTCATCGACGAACTTTACGAACGTCTGCTCGGCCGGCCGCTGTACTGGATTTCGGAGCAGGTCTTCCTGCGTACAGGCGACCGGTTGCTGTTCGACGGCACGCTGCACGGACTCGCGAACGTGGCGCGGCGCACGGCGGGCGCGTTCACCCGAGTACAGACCGGCAATCTGCATCTCTACGCGCTCTTCGTGATCGCGGGAATGGCCGCGTGCCTGGCCTGGAGTCTCCGCTATGGCTGACGCGACGCTCCTCAACGTCGTCCTGTTCCTGCCGGTGGCCGGCATCGTGTTGCTGCTCCTCGTGCCCTCGCGGTCCGAAGGCGCGATCCGCTGGGTGACGTTCTGGGTGATGGTGGTGCAGCTCGTCGCGACGGCGCTGCTCTACGTCCATTACGACGCCGCCACGGCCGGCCTGCAGTTCGAGACGAGAATCCCGTGGATTCCGGCGTGGGGCGTGTACTACCAGATCGGCCTCGACGGCTACAACATCCTGCTGGTGCTGCTGACCGCGTTCCTCGGCCCGCTCGTCGTGGCCGGGGCGTTCACGGCGATCAACAAGGATGTAAAGCTGTTCTACGCGATGGTGTTCCTGATCCAGTTCGCGATGCTCGGGACGTTCGTCGCGCAGGACCTGTTCGTGTTCTACCTGTTCTGGGAAACGATGCTGATCCCGATGTTCCTCATCATCGGCATCTGGGGCGGCGAGCGCCGCATCTACGCCACGATCAAGTTCTTCCTGTACACGGCGTTCGGCAGCATCATGATGCTGGCGGCGGTGATCTACCTCGTCTATTCGCTGCAGGCGACGACCGGCGTGACGTCCTTCGCATTCGCCGACCTCCAGCATGCGCAGCTTCCGCTGCCGGTCCAACTCGTATTGCTATCCGCGTTCGGGCTGTCGTTCGCGATCAAGGTGCCGATCGTGCCGTTGCACACGTGGCTGCCCGACGCGCACGTCGAAGCGCCGACCGCGGGCTCGGTGATCCTCGCCGGCGTGCTGCTGAAGATGGGAACGTACGGCTTCATGAAGCTGGGCTTCCCGCTGTTTCCGGACGCCACACGCTATCTCTCGCCGCTGATCATGACGCTGGCCGTCGTGAGCATCATCTACGGCGCGTGCCTTGCGCTGGTACAGAACGACATCAAGAAAATCATCGCGTACTCGTCGATCAGCCACCTGGGCTATGTGATGCTGGGCCTCATCAGCCTCGATCTCATCGGCATCCAGGGCGCGATCATCCAGATGGTCAGTCACGGCCTCACCGCAGCCGGCCTGTTCCTGATGGTCGGGATGATCTACGAACGCTGCCACACGCGCGAGCTGTCCGCGTACGGCGGCCTGGCCAAGATCCTGCCGGTCTACTCGGTGTTCTTCATGATCCTCACGCTCGCGTCCATCGGCTTGCCGACCACCAGCGGCTTCACCGGCGAATTTCTCGTGCTGCTGGGCGCGTTCAAGGCGTCATGGCCGCTCCACCTCCAGGGCGACACGTACCCGCTCGTCCTGAGCGCCAGCGCAGTGCTGGGCGTGGTACTAGGCGCGCTCTACATGCTGCGCTTCGCGCAGAGCTTCCTGTTCGGCGCGGCAAAGGTGCCGCACGATCCGGTCACTGACCTGGACCTGCGCGAAAAGCTCATCCTCGCGGCGATCGTCGCCGCGGTGTTCGCCCTCGGCCTTTATCCCGCCGAACCCCTGCGCAAGACCGAACTCGCGGCAAAGGAATTCCAGCAACGGGTCAGTGCCGCGCCGATTCCCGGGAGCACGCGATGAGCTGGTTGACGTTCCTCATTGCGCTGACCCCGGAGAACCTGCTGCTCGCGGGCATCATCGTACTGATCGGCGTCGAAATCCTCGCACGCCGGACGCAGGGCGCACTCGCGATTTCCCTGTGCGCCGTCGCTGCGGCCGCCGCGGCCGCCGCCCTGCTGGGCAGCGGCGGATTGAGTGCGACGCCGTTTCCTGGTCACTTTTCGATCGATCCCGCCTGGTCGCTCGCCAAAGCAGTCGTGCTGGCATTGGCGCTGCCGGTGCTGCTCCTGTCGCGCGACGATTTCACTGAAGACGGACAGTTCCACATCCTCGTGCTCTCGTCGTTGTACGGCTTCTGCCTGCTGCTTTCGGCGGACAGTTTCCTCACCCTGTTCCTCGGGCTCGAAATCATGGCGCTGCCGGTGTACGTGCTGGTGCTGCTGGCCTTCAAGCGGCCGGAAAGCCCGGAGGCGGCACTCAAGTATCTGGTGCTGGGCGGTACAGCGACGGCGATGTTCCTGATGGGCGTTTCGCTGCTCTATGGCGGCAGCGGCACGCTCGCCATTTCGGTCTTCGCGGCGGGCCTGCGATCAGCCGACACGATGGCTATTGCGGGTGTGACGCTGATCCTGCTGGCATTCTTCCTCAAAGGCGCGATCGTGCCGTTCCACGCGTGGGCGCCGGATGCGTACGAAGGCGCGAGCATTCCGGTCACCGCGTACATGGCGACCATCATCAAGGCGGGCGTGCTGCTGGCGGCGCTGCGGCTGTTCGGCACGGAGGTCGTGTCGCGGCCGACCGATGACCTGCTCGCCGTTCTGCCGCTGGTCTCGATCGTCTGGGGCAACCTGGCGGCAATGCGGCAGAAGAGTTTCCGACGGATGATCGCGTACTCGTCCATCGCGCATGCCGGCTATCTGTTCTACGCGTTCCTGGGCGATGGACCGGGCCGGTTCCAGGCCGTGGTGTTCTACCTGCTCGCGTACGGCCTCATGAATCTGCTGGCATTCGCGTCGTTGCCACGGGGCGATGACGATGCGACCCGTGACCGGCTGGACAATCTGAAGGGTATGTTCCAGCGCAATCCCTATGGCGCACTGCTGATCGGCATGGCGATGCTGTCGCTGGCAGGCATCCCGCCGTTCCCGGGCTTCGTCGCCAAGTTCCTCATCTTCAGGAACGTGATGACGGCCGGCTACACGGCCTACGCAGTGCTGGGTCTGGTCGGCAGCTACCTCGGGATCTACTTCTATCTGCGCGTGATCCAATTCATGTTCATGACCGCGCCGACGCCCGCAACGAGCCCTCAGGCGTCGGGTGGACTGGTGCTTGGCGCCAGCCTTATCTGCCTGGTCACCGCGCTGCTGGTTGCCATCTTTCCCGGCTGGGTTATCGGCTTTTTCTGAGCGGCCTGTTCGTGGAGCGGTCACCACGCACGCCGGCACGCGCCATGCCGACGCCGCGTTGCTTCGCGTCAGGTTCCGGCGCGTTTGGCCACGGGCGAATGCATGTCGAGCACCTGCAGCCTCGTCGCCTGCAACCGCCCGGCCACAACCGCCAGAAGCCGCTGCATGAACGCAAAACCGAAGGCGTTGTCCTCCTTGCAGGCGGCGAGCAATTCGGACGCCTTCGAACGCCAGGGCCTCCACGGGCTCGAGCGCACGTGCCTGGAAGTGCTTGCCGCTGCCCATCAACAGGGCCGACCAGCCGAGCTCATCACCTGCGCTCAGCGTCTGCACGCGCAGCGTATGGTCCGGCGCTTCGATCTCGAGCGCGACCCGCCCCGACACGATCAGGTAGAACTCGGAGCACTCATCGCCCTCACGGAAGATGACCTGATCCCGCGTGAACCGGACCTCCTTCGCCAACGTCTCCAGCTTCTCGACGTGCCGGGGCTCGAACGCCTCGACGAAGTGATGCTTTTGCAGCATCGCCCGGAGTGCCTGCGTCAACATTGCATACCTTCCTTTCGCGTGTCGCTATCGGGTGCCGTGACCGGCCTCAGCTTTCGGCATAGACATCGTAGCGCGGTTCGTACATCTTTGACTTCACGAATCCGAGCAGGTCGGAAGGTTCCGATCCGCGCGCCAGCCCTCGACCGGTAGGCAACCGCGGCGACCGCGGCCGCGATATGCGCCGAAACGTCGCGAATGTTCGCTGAGCGGCGGGTAGAGGCTCCCCTGCTGCAAGTCGTCCTCGGTCACCTGCGTCGGCAAGCGTATGCGCTGCCGTCATGAACATTTCATCGGTGACGCGGTTCGCACCGGAAACGATGACGCCCAGTCCGACGCCGGGGAAAATGTACGAATTGTTGCCTTGCCGCGGGACGTAGTTCCGGCCATTGAGCGTCACGGGATCGAACGGCGAGCCGCAGGCGAACAGCGCGCGCCCGTCCGTCCAGCGATACGCCTGCGCGGCCGTGCACTCCGCCTTTGAAGTCGGATTCGAGAGCGCAAACACCATCGGCCGCTTGTTGAGCGAGGCCATCGTGCGCACGACATCTTCCGTAAAGGCCCCGCCCACTGCAGCAACGCCGATGATGGCGGTCGGACGCAACGCCTTGACCGCTTCATGCAGGTTCCCTACCGGCGCATGATCGTGCGCATAGGGTTGCTTGTGCGCGGCGAGATCGGTTCGTTGCTTGACGACCAGACCGTGCGAATCGAACAGCCAGCACCGTCCACGAGCCTGCGCCTCACTCATGCCTTTGCCGACCATCGCTCCGACGACCAGATCGGCGATGCCGGTGGCTGCTTCGCCTGCGCCCTGGAACAGCAATGTCTGCTCGCCGAGCGCGCTGCCGGTGACGCGCAACGCGGACAGCATTCCCGCCAGCACGACCGCCGCCGTTCCCTGGATATCGTCGTTGAACGTCGGGATCCGGTCGCGATATTTCCGCAGCAACCGGAACGCGTTGTGGCTCGCAAAGTCTTCGAACTGAATCACCACTCCGGGAAAGAGCTTGCTGGCTGCGACCACGAACTCTTCGACCAGATCGTCGTACTCCTCGCCGCGCACGCGCGCCTGATGCAGGCCGATGTAGAGCGGATCGTCGAGCAACTCGGAGTTGTTGGTGCCGACGTCGAGCAGGACCGGGAGACAGGCGTTCGGCGACACGCCCGCACACGCGGTATAGAGCGAGAGCTTGCCGACCGGAATGCCCATGCCGTTCGCGCCCAGGTCGCCGAGGCCCAGGATACGCTCGCCGTCGCTGACGACGATGATCGCCACCTCGCGTCGCGGCCAATTGGCGAGAACGTCCGCGACGCGGCCGCGGTCAGCCGCGCTGACGAAGATGCCGTGCGGGCGCTGAAAGATGTGCGTGTACCGCTGGCACGCCAACCCCACCGTCGGCGTATAGACGATAGGGAGCATCTCGTCCGGATGCTCCATCAGCAGGCGAAAGAAGAGCGCTTCGTTGCGGTCGTGCAGCGCTCTCAGATTGATGTACTTCTCGAGATCGCTCGACTTGCGGCGGAAATTCTCCAGCACACGCGCCAACTGCTGCTCCTGCGAAGCGACGTACGGCGGCAGCAGGCCACGCAGGTGCAATGCATCACGCTCGGCTTCCGTGAACGCAGTGCCCTTGTTGAGCGCCGGATCCTGCAACAGCGCAATTCCCATCGGCAACGCCGAATGTGCATCGGCCATCGCATCGCCATGAGTCTTCAGCACCATCTTTCGTCCTTTCCCCTCGCGCTCACTCCTCTTGCGGATACGCTGAGGCCGTCAGTCAAACACACCGGTTGTCAATCAGTCTCGGGCACCATTTTGATGGCTCCGCACGGACACTCCGACACGCAAATGCCACAGCCCTTGCAATAGTCGAAATTGAACTCGAACCGCTTGCCCGGCCCCAGTTTGATCACCGCGTTGTCGGGACATACGCCATAACAGTTGTCGCACTCGAAGCAGTTGCCGCACGACATGCAGCGACGTGCCTCGAACAGCGCGCTGTCTTCGGTCAAGCCGCCCACAACCTCGTCGAAGGTCGAGGTCCGGCGGGCGAGCTCGAGCAATGGGCGCATCGTCTTGGGCGCATCGCTGAAGTACCAGGGGTTGAGCATGTCGAACGTCGCCAGTTCGTGCTTGGGCGCGGGGGCGTAGGTGTTGCCAGACAGCCACGCATTGATATGGCGCGCCGCCTTCCGGCCATGACCGACTCCGACCGTCACCGTGCGCTCCGACGGGACCATGTCGCCGCCGGCGAAAATTCCTGCGTAGCCGGTCATCATATTACTGCCCACTTGAACAGTGCCGTCTTTGATGGCAAGTCCTGGCACGCCCTCGAGCAGCGACAGATCCACGTCCTGGCCCAGCGCCAGCACGAGCGAATCGGCCTCCAGGGTCTCGAATTCCCCGGTTGGCTGGGGGAAGCCCGTGGCATCGAGCGCCATCCTTTCGACGGTCAGTGTGCCCTCGTCGGCCATGTTCTTGATCGTCGACAACCACTTGATCAGTACGCCTTCCTGCAGCGCCTCTTCGATTTCGAAGTCATGCGCGGGCATCTTTTCGCGGGTGCGCCGGTAGACGATGATCGCTTCGGTCGCGCCGAGCCGTTTAGCCGTGCGCGCAACGTCGAGCGCAGTGTTGCCGCCGCCATACACGACCACGCGACGCCCCAGCATCGGCTTTTCCTCACCCTCCATGCTCCGTAGCACCGATACCGCATCGAGCATGTGTGCGGCTTCGCCCGCGGGAATGTATGCCCGCTTGGCGAGGTGTGCGCCGACGGCGAGGAAGGCTGCGTCAAAGCGGCCTGCCTGCATACTCTCGACGATGTTCGTGACCTTGGCGTTGAGTTCCAATTCGACACCCATGTCGAGAATGCGTCTCACCTCACCGTCCAGCACGTCACGAGGAAGCCGATATTTCGGTATCCCGAACCGCATCATTCCACCGGCGAGCGGGCCGGCTTCCATGATCTTCACGCCATGGCCCAGCCGTCGCAGGTGATATGCCGCGGACAAGCCCGAGGGCCCGGCTCCAACAACCAGTACGCGCTTTCCGCTCTCGACCTTGGGCGGCGCGAATTTCCAGCCGAGTTTCAGGGCTTCGTCCCCGAGAAAGCGCTCGATTGAGTTGATGCCCACCGGCTCATCGACCTTGCCGCGATTGCACGAGGTCTCGCAAGGGTGATAGCAGACGCGACCCATGATCGCCGGTAACGGATTGTCTTCCGTCAGCGCTCGCCACGCGGCTTCGTAGTCGCCGGATTCCGCGTGATACAGCCAGCCCTGGATGTTCTCTCCGGCCGGGCAAGCGTGATTGCAGGGTGGCAGTCGATCCAGATATACCGGACGGTTGGTGCGCCAGGCGCCGGTCTTGTTGGCGAGGCTCGAGCCGATATCGAGCGTAATGGCAAACGGCTTGTCCATTGTCGACCTCCTACTGCAGCAAGCCGAAATCGGCGATATTCTGATCGGCCATCTGCTGTATCAGCGCAATGCGTCCAAGATCGGGCGAATTGCCGAACAGGTGGGCGAAGCGCTTTTGCAGCTTGAGGTATTCGGTCACGGGTACTTGGTGACGTATCGTCGCATGCGCGGTGACTTTGCCGTGATGCGCTTCGAACAGCGGAAAGAGTCCCGATTCGACGGCGAGCCGCGCGATCTTGATCGTGTCCGCTGGCTCGGACCCCCAGCCGAGAGGGCACGGCACGAAGATGTGTATATAGCGCGCGCCATCGATGCTCATCGCATACGTTACCTTGCGTTCGAGGTCGCGAAGGTTAGACACGCTCGCGGTCGCGACGTAGGGAATGCGATGCGCCATCGCGATCAGCGGAACATTCTTGCCCGTGCCGAAAACGTTGCCTGGGAACGGGCCCATCGCGGGCGTCGTGGCGGTACGTGCCGCCGGCGGCGTCGCGCTGGAGCGCTGCACGCCGGTGTTCATGTACGCCTCGTTGTCGTAGCAGATATAGAGCACGTCGTCGTTGCGCTCGAACATGCCGGAGAGGCAGCCGAAACCGATGTCGGTCGTGCCGCCGTCACCGCCCTGCGCGACGACGCGCACACCGGTATGGCCGAGCACCCGCTTGGCCGCCGCGACACCGGACGCAACCGCAGCCGCATTGCCGAACAACGAATGAATCCAGGGAATCTGCCACGACGTCTCCGGATATGGAGTCGAAAATACCTCCAGGCAGCCAGTCGCATTGACAGCGATCAGCTGGTTGTTTGTCGCGCGCATCGCGGCATCGATGGCGTAGCGCGCACCCAGCGCTTCGCCGCAGCCCTGACAGGCACGATGCCCGGAATTCAGAGAGTTGGTGCGGTGCATGTCTGCTTGCACCGAGCGCTGGTCTTCCTTGAGCAGCCGATTGCCGACGGTGAACGTGCCGGTTTGATAGAACTTGATCATCGTCTCTTCCACGATCCTTCTCCCAGGTTCAACCGATGCTCGACGCGACGGTTCCTATTCGGCGCAGGATCGCTTCTGCGGTGGGACCCGTGCGCCGCGATTTGCTCTCGCGCTCCAGTTCGTGGCTGATCACGTCGGCGTTCAGGTCGAGAAACGTCACCTGCTCGAGTTCGTCACGCTCCGCGTCCTCGAACAGTCGCGTCAACGAAGCACGCGTAATCGCGCGCCCGCCGAGGCCGGCGATGACGGTGTAGCCGTTGAGCACGATGCCCGAAAGCGACTTGCGCACACCATCGGAGACGATGCCCCCCAGGCCAACCGCGAGGCATTTTTCCATGACGACAACGCGTTTGGCGTGTTGGAGTGCCCCTCGCACGGCAGCGAGCGGAAACGGGCGAAAGGAACAGATCGACACCGAGCCGATCAATGCACCTCGCGCGCGCATCTCGTCGACGACTTCCTGGATCGTCCCGTTCATCGAGCCGAGTGCGACGACGATGGTCTGTGCGTCCTCGGTACGGTAGGAGCGGATGAGTCCGCCCGAATTGCGGCCGAATTGTCTCTTGAACTCGTCGGCGAGTTGCGGGATCAGACCCAGCGCGCGCAACTGTTTGTGGTGCTGCAGGTAGCGCACCTCGGTGAATGCCTCGGGCCCCACCAGCGCCCCAATGCTCACCGGGTCGGCCGGATCGAGGATCTGTCGCGGCTGGTATCGCGGCAGGAATGCATCGACCTGTTCCTGCGTCGGTATGTCGACGCGTTCATACGCGTGGGTCAGAATGAAGCCATCCATGCAAACCATCACCGGGCACGACAGTTCTTCTGCCAGGTGGAACGCCTGGATATGCAGGTCCAGCGCTTCCTGATTGGTCTCCGCGTACAACTGGATCCACCCGGCGTCGCGCATCGACATGCTGTCCGAATGGTCGTTCCAGATGTTGATCGGCGCGCCGATGGCCCGGTTGCCGATCGTCATCACGATGGGCAGCCCGAGCCCGGCCGCGTTGTAGACGGCTTCCGCCATGAACAGCAACCCCTGGCTGCTCGTCGCGGTGTAGGTGCGGGCGCCGGCGGCCGACGCGCCAATCGCCACCGACATTGCGGCAAACTCGGATTCGACGTTGATGAACTCACAATTGGTGAGCTTCCCGGCCTTGACCATCTCACCGAGCCCTTCCACGATGTGCGTCTGGGGGGTGATCGGATAGGCACAGATGACCTGCGGCCGGCACAATGCAATGGCCCTCGCGACCGCGTGCGAACCTTCCGTTTGTTCAAGCATCGACCGTCTCCCGTACCTTGCTCGCCATTGCAAACGCTTCGGTCGCCGCGGCGACATTCTTCTCGGCGATCGCAGGTGGAAATTTCTGGCGGATCGCGGCAGCCACCGATGCCAGCTTGATCACACCGGCCATCGCAGCAAAGGCCCCAAGAAGGGCGGCATTCGGCACCGCGCGGCCAACGTGCTTCAGCGCCAGCTCGGTTGCCGGAAGCGTGTACAGCCGATAGTGCTGCACGCCGCGCGCAAATCCTCCCAGCCCCAGTTCATCGACGCTCTTCGTCGAGTTGATAAGGACGAGTCCGCGTGCCGGCAGCCCGTTGAAAAGGTCGACCTGATGTAACAGTGTTGCATCCTGGATGATCAGTGCATCGGGCTCCAGCACCGGCTCGCGCAGGCGGATTTCCTTGTCATCGATGCGACAAAACGCCATCACCGGCGCACCCATCCGTTCCGAACCAAAACTCGGAAACGCCTGCGCATGACGGTTCTCCAGAAATGCGGCGACCGAGAGGATTTCCGCGCCTGATACCACGCCTTGACCGCCGCGACCGTGAATTCGAATCTGGAACATCGTGATTCTCCTGCCGCGATTCCGTGACCAGCGGTGGCGGCGACCGGGCGGGTGCGTTTCGTAACGCAGATCCCTCCTGGACTGATTCTGAACGCGTTGTCGACGCCTACTTTGACGCAGGTCAACACTCGCCGCTACGGGGAGCGCTAGCTTGCGGTCACAGGCCGCGTGCCGGGTCGCAGTGGGGTGGCGTTGGCGCTTGCGCGGCGGTGTCTATCGAAAGTGAACATCGCGGGAAGGCCAGAACAGGGGGGTTGCTCGAGGTGCGCATGGAACCCGAGCTCGCGGAGCAGATCTACGAACTCGACCGCTGCATCGAATGCGGCTGTTGTGTCGCCGGATGCGGAACCGCCCGGATGCGGGAGGATTTCGTCGGAGCAGTCGGCCTGAACAAGATCGCGCGTTTCCGGCTGGACCCGCGCGACACGCGCAGCGATGACGATTTCTATGAACTCGTCGGCGACGACGCCGGTGTTTTCGGTTGCATGTCCTTGCTCGCCTGCCACGACGTCTGTCCCAAGGAACTGCCGCTTGCCACGCAGATCGCGTTCGTGCGCCGCAAGATGGCGAGCGCGGGGTGGAAATAGTGGCGTCCGCTCGACGCCCACCCGCCAGTAACCCCCGCACCCAAACGCCCGTCGGACATACGCGGGTGTACCCGCATTGAGTACACCGCTTACACCTGGTTGGCCCAGATCAAGATATGTTGCTACATTCTGGGGCAGAATATCGCTTGGCCCGAGCCTCGATTCAGGCTGCGGCGATAACCCTCACGGCGGGATCGGAACATGTACAAGAACATCCTCGTGCCTACCGATGGCTCCAAGCTGTCAAAGAAAGCGGTCGTGGGAGCGGTTCAGTTGGCGAAAGCGACGGGCGCAAGGCTGGTTGCATTGCACGTCTATCCGAAATTCTCCGGCAGCCCTTATGGATCGTTCGGCCCACCGGACGAGGTCATTGCCGCTGCGCACGCGATGCAACATCGGACCGAAGCCAAGAAGATATTCGCGGGGATCAGGATGCTCGCAGGCACCCACGGCATCGGACTGGACACGGTGCTGGTCGAGAGTGACAATGTTCACAAAGAGATAATCGCCGCCGCCAGGAAAGGGAAATGCGATCTCGTGTGCATGGCGTCGCATGGACGGCGTGGCTTGAGTGGTCTCCTGCTAGGTAGCGAAACGCAGAAGGTGCTGATCCACAGTTCAACACCGGTATTGGTATTGCGCTGACGAAAATCGACGCCGAGCGCTAATGTGAGACCGCAATATTCCCCCGACGCGTCGACTGCGCATCATCATCGCTTCGCGCGTCGACGGTAGGACCGGTTCGATATCGCGATACACCGCAACTTAGGGCGCAAACGACATGCAGCTCGCAAAATTCGTAAAATTTCGCGAAGAACAATTCGGCAGCGTGCTCTTCGAGACTCGTTCGGAGAAAGTGTTCACGCTCAATCCAACCGCCACCGCAGTCATGCGTGAGATCAAGGCTGGTGGCGACGAGCACGCTATCACAACGCGCCTGAAGACTCATTTCAGCGATCCGACCGGGGCCATCGAACGCGAAGTCGTTTCATTCATCGCGGAGCTGCGGCGCAGAGGGTTGGTCGAGGATTGAAGCCATGACTGGACTCGTGGCTGATGGCGCGACGACCTCGCCAACCGCTGCCCCTGCGCGAGCCGGGGCTGAGGCGGAGGATCTCGGGGCCCCGCTGTATATCGCGTGGCAGATCACCAACGAATGCAACCTCGCCTGCCTCCATTGCATCGAGGAAAGCGGTCCCGGCAAAGCGTTCCCCGACGAACTCGACAGAAACCAGGTCTTCAGTGTCCTGCGCCAGATGATGGACCTCGACGTTCCCTACCTGTCATTCTCCGGCGGCGAGCCGATGCTCCATCCCTTGTTCTTCGAGATGGTGGAATACGTCTGCAGCCGTAACGGACAACTCAAGATCGAGACCAATGGCCACTACCTGAGCCCCGAGCACTGTGCGCGTTTGAAGGACCTTGGCGTAAAGGCAGTGCAGGTGAGTCTGGACGGCGCTTCGAGCCAGACGTTCAACCGCATACGCGTTCGCGGCGAGTTCGACCGCGTGGTCGAAGGCGTACGCAACCTGCATCGGGCAGGTGTGCCGATCGAGGTCAACTTTTCCCCTACGCACTTCAACGTTGACGAAATCAGCGCCGCGGTCGACCTGGCCTTCGAACTTGGTGCGTATAGCTTCTACACGGGGCGCACCATGTATACGGGCAACGCCGTCAAGACCTGGCGCCGGTTGACCCCGTCTGAAGGGCAGTACAGCGCGTTCTTCGATGCATTGCGGGCCAAGACCGAAGAGTATCGCGGCCGCATGCGGGTCTATTTCCATGAGTCGGGGCTGCTCGAGGAGTTGCGCTATCGCCTGCAACATCCGGCCGCGCTGCTGATCGTGCTTCCCAATGGGCTGGTAAAGCTGATCAATGCCCTGCCGTTCGTGTGCGGGGATCTGCGGCTGCAGTCGCTGCAGGAAATCTGGGCAAAATTCGGGCGGGCCTGGCAGGATCCGCGCGTGGCCCGATTCGTCGACGATCTCGCCACTGACCCCGGCAAAACCAGGACGCTGCATCAATGGGTCTATCTCTGACCGAGCCGTCGGGGCATCCGGCACGAATGACCCAGTCGCAGCGGCTGGTGCGTGTGTTCAGCATGGTCCGTTACCGGTTTTTTCTCTATGCCGGGCTGCTGCCGTATCTGCTCGGAGCGGCGTGGGCTTACGCAATGGTGGGCACGATCGATGGCCCCATTTTCTGGACCGGCCTTGGCGGGGTCATCCTGGCAGTCATCGGCGTCGAAGCATTCAACGAATATTTCGATTCGCGCATGGGGACCGATCGCGTGTTCAACCCCGCCGACCTGCCGCCAATGTCCGATGGGGTTTTGTGGCTCGGCGTCCTGGCATTCGCGGGCGCCCTGGCAGTCGGCATTTACCTGACGGTTCGCGGCGGCTGGGCGATTCTCGCCTTTGCACTGCTTGGCGGCATGGCCGCCATTTTCTATGTCGCGCCTCCTATCCGTTGGGCGTATCGCGGTCTCGGCGAAACCGTGATCGCGCTGTCCTATGGGCCGTGGATGGTGCTCGGCAGCGTCTATCTGCACACGCATGCGGTCTCCTGGGCCGCACTGCTCGCGTCGCTGGTCCCGGGGTTTCTCATCATGGCGCTCGCCGTGGTCAACGCAATTCCCGATTTTCACCAGGACCGGCTCGTAGGCAAGCGCAATCTGGTCGTTCGAGTCGGGCGGCGGCGCGCAGTCTGGCTGTATCTCGCGCTCGCCGGTACGGGGCTCGTGATTGTCGCAGTCGGCGTCGTGCTGGGAGTCTTTCCGGTCGCCTGCCTCATCGCGCTGGTTGCGCTGCCGTGGCTCATTGCCAGCGGTCGCAGCGCCGTCCAGACGTTTGAAACGCCCAGACTGTTCGTGCCCGCGATTCGCGCCGTCGTCCGCTGCTATCTCATCGCGGTGGCCCTATTTACGGCGGGCATCCTGTTTCAGGCATGGCGACCATGATGTGGCGGATCGACAGCCTGAAGGCGCCCTTGTTCGTATCCTGGCAGATCACGCGCGACTGCGACCTGAGCTGTCTGCACTGCTGCACGGAGTCGGCACCAGGCAAACGGCTTCCGGACGAACTCGATGCCGATGAGGCTATGGCGCTCGCCGATCAAATCGTGCGCAGCGAAGTCCCTTACGTCATGCTGTGCGGAGGCGAGCCTCTGGTCGCACCTCATTTCTTTGCGCTCGCCGAAATTCTTGGCAAGGGTGGCGTACAGCTCAAGATCGAAACCAACGGCCAGCGCTTCGATGCCGCGGTCGCCGAACGCCTCGCGCGCCTGCCCGTTCGGTCGGTACAGATCAGCCTCGACGGCGATACGCAGGACGTCTACGCGCGCCAGCGCCCCGGCGCATCGCTGGCCAGGGCGCATGCTGCATGCCGCGCCGTACGGGCAGCGGGCCTGCCGCTGGAGATCACTTTCGCCCCGACTCGCCTCAATATCCATCAGGCAGAGCTCGTCATCGATCGCGCGCGTGCCCTGGGCGCGTTCCGCTTCAACACCGGCAGGCTCATGCGCATCGGCACCGCCGCGCGGCTGTGGGGAAAACTGCAGTCTTCCGACGAGGCCTACCGGGGATTCTTCGAATTGCTGGAACGGCACGCGGTAGTGGTTGAAGGTGACCTCGAACTTTGCTACATTCCATTCGACATGAAGGATGCCTTGGCGGCGACCCTCGCAGACCCGCCGGCAACGCTGCTGGTACTGCCCAACGGGTGGGTGAAAGTAGTCGCAGCGCTACCGCAAATATGCGCTGATTTGCGCCGCGTGACGTTATCGGAGGCGTGGGACGCCTACCGCGACGCCTGGCGGCAGAATGCAATACGAGATGCAATTCACCGCGCGGCCAACGATGAGTCGCGGCACGCGGAATCCAACATCTGGCAGCTGATGCCAGCCGTTGTCCACGCCTGACCAATGGGAGGCACGATGAGTGAGCTTAATGTGAAAGTCGAAAGCCCGAAGCCGGTTGAACAGTCCACGACCAAGCCGAGCGAGAAGAAGCAGCCGTGGGAGACGCCCAAGCTGGAGGACGTTTCCGAACAGGTCATGGCGCAGCCGTACATCCGCTTCACCTAAGATACTTCTGCATTCCGAGATGCAGGGGCGCTCGGTCGACGAATACCGCGCGCCCCTTTTTCTTGCCTGGCAGCTGACCAATCGCTGCACCGCCCGCTGCATCGCCTGTTGCGAGGAATCGGGGCCTGACAAGGCCTGGCGCGACGAACTCACCCGGACCGAAGCGCTCGACCTCGCCCGGCGCGTGGTCGAACTCGGCATTCCCTACGTTGCCTTCGGCGGTGGCGAGCCGCTCGGCGCCTCCCATAGCTGGGAACTGTTCGAGCTTCTCAGCCAGGGCGGTGTCGCGATCAAGCTTGAAACCGACGGCAGCCGCATCGACGATGCTGCGGCCGACCATCTGGCATCGCTGGCGATGCAGTGCGTGCAGATCTCGGTGGACGGGGCAACCGCCGCGACACACGAGCGGGTGCGGCCCGGATCAAGCTTCGTTGCGGCTACTGCGGCAATACAGCGACTGTCCCGTCGCGGCTGCGCGCCGCAATTCGTGTTTGTTCCCACCCGTTTCAATATCCACGAGATTGTCGCGGCCTATGATCTCGCGGCGACGTTGGGATGCACTGTATTCGTTACCGGCCCGATGATGAGGATCGGTCGCGCGGCGACTGGATGGGATGCCATCGCGTGCAGCGACGACGAATGGCAGCGCGCCGCCGATGCGCTGCGGGACCGCGCTGCTTCGCCCAACGCGCCCGTCGCGCTCTCTATCTACCCTTGGGACATCGTCACGGAGATGGAGCGGCGACTGGAGAGTCCACAAGCAATGCTGTTGGTCGTCCCCAACGGCAAGGTCAAGCTGCTCAATGCGCTTCCGTTCGCGCCATCCGATCTGCGGCACGAAACGCTGGCACAGGCATGGGACGCCTATCGTGCCGCATGGCGCATGCCTGTGGTTCGCGAATTCGTGCTCGCCTGTCGGAACGACCCGAGTCTGCTCAGGCATGCGAACGAAACGTGGCCGATGAGCGCGAATTCAGTCTGCTAGAGATTTCCACCACAGCACCAGCACAACTCGAAGTTCGCGGGATTTTCCTCCTTGCAGGAGCCGCAGAACACGCTGCCGGTCTGCGCCCGCTCGGCCGCGAGCGCCGCAAGGGCCGCTTCGGCACGCTGCCGGTCACGCGCATGTTCGAGCCAAACCTGCGGTTGAGCAACATCCGGCGGCACCTCGCCGACGATACTCGAGACATGCTCGTTGAACACATGCGCGGCAACGCCCACTTGCTGCAGGCGGTGCAGCAGGAGGTAGGCATCGAGCCGGTTCAGCGCGGTATAGAAGCGTTCCACCGAATCCTCGTCCGTCGCATGCGTTGACCATGCGCCGGTGATCGCCACATGTTACGCGAGCGCGTTTGCCCGAGACGAAAAAAACCGGGCGCGCGGCCCGGCTTTTCCATTGTGCGGCAGCGCGACTACGCTGCGGCCTTGGTTGTTTCCTTGGTGTCTGCCGCTGGCTCGGGTCGATCCACCAGTTCGACGAGCGCCATCGGTGCGTTGTCGCCCTGCCGGAATCCGAACTTCAGGATGCGCAGGTACCCGCCCGGCCGCTTGGCGTAGCGTGGCCCCAGCTCGTTGAAAAGCTTGTAAACGACGTCCTTGTCGCGCAGGCGATCGAACGCCAGCCGGCGGTTCGCCAGCGTCGGCTTCTTGCTCAGCGTGATCAGTGGCTCGGCCACGCGGCGCAACTCCTTCGCCTTCGGTAGCGTGGTCTTGATCAGCTCGTGCTTGAGCAGCGAGTTGGTCATGTTCCGCAACATCGCAAGGCGGTGCGCGCTGGTGCGATTGAGTTTACGTAGTCCGTGGCGGTGACGCATGGTCGTCTTTCTTCTATCAGTACGAGTCAGAAACCGTCGCGAGCGATGCCAGGACGAGGCGCGAGGGACGAGAAACCGGAATGTACATGGAAGTACATGAGGATTTCGCAGTTCCGAGCAACAAAGTCATGGCGAGCGCAGCAGGTTTATGGCCGGTCCAGGTTCGCGGGAGGCCAGTTTTCCAGCTTCATGCCCAGCGACAAGCCGCGCGACGCCAGCACTTCCTTGATCTCGTTGAGCGACTTGCGGCCCAGGTTCGGCGTCTTCAGCAACTCGGTCTCGGTACGCTGGATCAAATCGCCGATGTAGTAGATGTTTTCGGCCTTCAGGCAATTCGCCGAGCGGACGGTGAGTTCCAGATCGTCGACCGGGCGCAGCAGGATCGGGTCGACCTGCGGCATCAAACGCTGCTCGGCCGGCGCCTCGGTGCCCTTGAGGTCGGCGAAGACGCCCAGCTGCTCGACCAGGATCGACGCGGCATAGCGAATTGCCTGTTCGGGCTCGATCACGCCGTTGGTCTCGATGTCCATCACCAGCTTGTCGAGGTCGGTGCGCTGTTCGACGCGCGCACTCTCCACCGAATAGCTCACGCGGCGAACCGGCGAGAACGAGGCGTCGAGCAGAATGTTGCCGATGCTGCGTCCACCTTCGGGCTTGGCACGCACTGTCGCCGGCTGGTAACCGCGGCCCTTCTCGACCTTGATTTCCATCTCGATCTTGCCGCCAGCCGTCAGGTGCGAAATCACGTGATCGGGATTGATGATCTCGACGTCCTGGTGCGCCTCGATATCGGCCGCCGTCACAGCGCCCTCGCCGTTCTTGGCGAGCTTCAGGGTGACATGATCCCGGTTGTGGAGCTTGAGCACGACGCCCTTGAGATTCAGCAGGACATCGACGACGTCTTCCTGGACGCCGTCCAGCGCCGAGTATTCGTGCAGCACGCCCGTGATCTTCACTTCGGTCGGCGCGTAGCCCGGCATGGACGACAGCAGGACGCGGCGAAGGGCATTGCCAAGCGTGTGGCCGTAGCCACGCTCGAACGGCTCCATCACCACTTTCGCGTGGAACGGCGACGTGCTCTGCACATCGATGATGCGCGGTTTCAAGAAAGCGTTGCTCTGCATGCTAATTCCTCAAGGCGAAACTCTGACGGGGACAGACCCGGATCGTGGCAGTCGGTGCTCCGTCTACTTCGAATAAAGCTCGACGACCAGGCTCTCGTTGATATCCTGGCCGAACTCGGAACGATCGGGCGCTCCCTTGAAGGTGCCCGCCATCTTCTTCACGTCGACTTCGACCCACGACGGAAAGCCAATCTTTTCGGCGAGCTGAAGCGCATCGACGATGCGCAACTGCGTCTTGGCGCCTTCCTTGACCGCGATGAGGTCGCCGGTCCTGACCAGCGCCGACGCGATATTGACGACCTTGCCGTTGACGGTGACCGCGCAATGCGACACGAGCTGCCGCGCTTCCGCACGCGTGGAGCCAAAGCCCATGCGGTACACGACGTTGTCCAGCCGCGACTCGAGCAGACGCAACAGGTTTTCGCCCGTCGAGCCCTTGCCCTGCGCCGCCATCGAAAAATACCGACGGAACTGCCGCTCGAGAATGCCGTACGTGCGGCGAAGCTTCTGCTTTTCGCGCAGCTGCTTGCCGTAATCCGACTGCCGCATGCCGGATCGGACGCCGTGCTGGCCGGGTTTTGAATCCAGCTTGCACTTGGAGTCGAGCGATCGACGCGCGCTCTTCAGGAAAAGGTCGGTGCCTTCCCTGCGCGCCAGCTTACATTTGGGTCCGATGTATCGAGCCATGCTATATCCTCCGCCGCTTCGGCGGCCGGCAGCCGTTATGGGGCACCGGCGTGACATCCGAGATGCTGGTGATCTTGAGGCCGAGGGCGTTCAACGCGCGCACGGCCGACTCGCGCCCAGGGCCCGGGCCCTTGATGCGCACTTCGAGGTTCTTGACGCCGCACTCCTGCGCGGCCTTGCCCGCGGCCTCGGCGGCAACCTGCGCCGCGAACGGAGTCGACTTGCGCGAGCCCTTGAAGCCGGCCCCACCGGAAGTCGCCCACGACAGCGCATTGCCCTGCCGGTCGGTGATCGTGATGATCGTATTGTTGAACGACGCGTGGATGTGAGCGATCCCTTCGGAGACGCTCTTCTTGACCTTCTTGCGTGTCCGCGTGCCGGTCGTCTTGTTCGGTGCCTGTGCCATTCGTTATGTCCTCAATCCCTGTTCGCGTAAGAGCTGCTTGCCCTTATTTTCCTTTTGGCGCCGGCTTCGACGGCGACGCCTGGCGTGCCTTGCGCGGTCCCTTGCGGGTGCGGGCATTGGTGCGCGTGCGTTGACCGCGCACCGGCAGGCCCTTGCGATGCCGGAGTCCGCGATAGCAGCCGAGATCCATCAGCCGCTTGATGCTCATCGTCACCTCGCGGCGCAGATCGCCCTCGACTGTGTGTCGGCCGACCAGCTCGCGCAGCTTGTCCATCTGCGCGTCGCTCAGATCCTTGACCTTGGTCGACAAGGCGACACCCGCGGCCGTGCAGATCGCCCGCGCGCGTGCGCGGCCGATGCCGTAGATCGCCGTAAGCGCGATCTCCGCGTGCTGATGATTCGGAATGTTTACGCCTGCAATGCGTGCCATAGCTTTACCCTGTTATCAACGCTGCACGAAACTGTTGTCAGCCTGCCGCTGCCGCGTCATCCTTGACGCTGCTTATGCCGCGGATCCGTACAAATTACCCGCACGACGCCATTGCGCCGGATGATCTTGCAGTTGCGGCATATCTTTTTTACCGAAGCCATTACTTTCATCGCTGTTCCTTTCGCTTCCGCCACATCGTCTTGCTTGGCGTCCTACTTCGCGCGGAAGATGATTCGCGCGCGGGACAAGTCGTAAGGCGTGAGGTCCACGGTCACCTTGTCGCCCGGCAGAATCTTTATGTAGTGCATCCGCATCTTTCCGGAGATATGACCGAGTACAACGTGGCCGTTCTCCAGCTTTACCCGGAACGTCGCGTTCGGCAGCGTCTCCAGGATTTCTCCCTGCATCTGTATCGTTTCTTCCTTCGACATCAGCGCGTGGGCAACCCACCCTTGAAGTTGGCCTTCTTGAGCAGACTCTCGTACTGCTGCGACATCATGTAGGCCTGCACCTGGGTCATGAAGTCCATCGTCACCACCACGATGATCAGGAGCGAGGTGCCGCCAAAGTAGAACGGCACGTTCTTCCACGCGATCAGGAAATTCGGGATGAAGCACACCACCACCAGGTAGATCGAACCGAGCAGCGTGAGACGCAGCGTGATCTTCTCGATGTAGCGGGCGGTCTGGTCGCCGGGACGATAGCCGGGAATGAACGCACCGCTCTTCTTGAGGTTCTCAGCCGTCTCCTTCGGGTTGTATTGCAGCGCCGTGTAGAAGAAGCAGAAGAAAATGATCGCCGACGCGTACAGGATTTCGTGCACCGGCTGGCCCGGCCCCAGGGCTGCAGCGAGGTCCCGCAGCCAGATCGTGTTGTCGCCCGAACCGAACCACTGCGCCAGCGTGGCGGGGAACAGGATGATCGACGACGCGAAGATCGGCGGAATCACGCCGGCCATGTTGAGCTTGAGCGGCAGGAACGACTGTTGCCCGGCGTAGACCTTGTTGCCGACCTGCCGCTTGGCATAGTTCACCTGGATCTTGCGCATCGCGCGCTCGACGAAAACGACGAAGGCGGTGACCGCGACGACCAGCACTGCGATGCCGATCACGAGCAGGACCGAATACGCACCCGTGCTCACCTGCTCGAGCGTCTGCCCGATCGCACGCGGAAGCCCCGCCGCGATGCCGGCGAAGATGATCAGCGAGATGCCGTTGCCGAGGCCGCGTTCGGTAATCTGCTCGCCGAGCCACATCAGGAACATCGTGCCGGTCACCAGCGTCGTTGCCGAAACAAAGCGGAACGCAACGCCCGGATCGACGACCAGCCCGGCCTGCTGCTCGAGCGCAATCGAGATCCCGAGGCCCTGGAAGAACGCCAGGCCCAGCGTCGCGTAGCGCGTGTATTGCGTGATCTTGCGGCGTCCCGCTTCGCCTTCTTTTTTCAGCGCTTCCAGCGACGGCACGACCACCGTGCACAACTGCATGATGATCGACGCCGAGATGTACGGCATGATGCCCAGCGCGAAAATCGAGAAGCGGGACAGCGCGCCTCCGGAGAACACGTTGAACAGCCCGAGAATGCCGCCCTGCTGTTGCCGGAACAGCTCGTCGAGTATCGACGAGTTGATGCCCGGCACCGGAATATGCGTCCCGATGCGATAGACGATGAGCGCCCCAAGCAGAAACAGCAGACGCCTTTTCAGGTCTGCGTATCGGTTGCCGCTCTTTTGCGCCGGATTGTTCGAAGCCAAAGTCTGTCTCGTATCTATCGCCGACTAGGCGACGCTTCCGCCCGCGGCTTCGATCACCGCACGCGCGCCCTTGGTGGCCAGCACACCCGAAAGCTTCACTGCTTTTTCGAGCTTGCCTGCCTTGATGACCTTCACCGTCTTCGCCGCCGCGGGCACGAGCCCGGCGGCCTTCAGTGCGAGCAGATCGATCTCGACAACCGGCAGCTTGGCCAGATCCGAAAGACGCACCTCGGCGTTGTCGTCACGCGTCGTCGACACGAATCCGCGCTTGGGCAGACGCCGCTGCAGCGGCATCTGGCCGCCTTCGAAGCCGACCTTGTGGAAGCCGCCCGAACGTGACTTTTGACCCTTGTGGCCGCGACCTGCGGTCTTGCCCAGGCCCGAGCCAATGCCGCGGCCCACGCGACGGCGTGCTTTCTTGCTGCCCTCGGCAGGCTTGATGGTGTTCATCCGCATCGCTGTGTCCTTAACCGTTCGATTCCGTGCCATCCGCCTCGGTGACTTTGATCATGTAACCGATCTTGCCGATCATGCCCCGGATTTCCGGCGTATCCGCCACTTCGACGGTGTGGCTGCGCCACTTGAGCCCGAGTCCGCGCACCGTGCCGCGATGCTTCGGATTCTTCCCCATCAGTCCCCGGACCAGCGTCACCCGAAGTTTCTTTGCGCCGGCCATGATCAGACCCCCGTCAACTGTTCGACCGTCATGCCGCGCTTGGCGGCGATATCGGCCGGCGCGCTCGATTTTTCGAGCGCATCGAGCGTGGCACGCACGATGTTGTACGGATTGGTCGATCCGTGGCATTTGGCCAGGATGTTGGTCACGCCGACGACTTCGAATACCGCGCGCATCGGACCGCCGGCGATGATTCCCGTACCTTCGGACGCAGGTTGCATGAAGACCTTGGTCGCGCCGTGGCGTCCAATGACGGCGTGGTGCAGCGTGCCACTCTTCAAGCGCACCTTGACCATCCGGCGGCGAGCTTCCTCCATCGCCTTCTGCACCGCGACCGGAACTTCCTTCGCCTTGCCCTTGCCCATGCCGACCCGGCCATCGCCGTCGCCGACCACGGTGAGCGCCGCAAACGCGAGGATGCGTCCACCCTTCACCACCTTGGTGACGCGGTTGATGCTGATCATCTTCTCGCGCATGCCGTCGCCGCGGTCGTCCTGCTGCTGACGGTTCTGCCCCTGCCTACCCATTGGCTTTGCCATATGCTGTCTCGCCCTAGAACTTCAAGCCGCCCTCGCGGGCAGCGTCGGCCAGCGCTTGCACGCGGCCGTGGTACTTGTATCCCGAGCGGTCGAACGCAACCGCGTCAATGCCAAGCGCCTTCGCTTTTTCAGCGATGCGCTTGCCGATGGCAGCGGCGGCCGACTTGTTGCCGCCGTTCTTGAGATCCTTCCGGACGTCGACCTCGACGGTCGACGCACTCGCAAGCACCTTGTCACCGGTCGGCGCGATGATCTGCGCATAGATGTGACTGTTCGACCGGCTCACCACCAGCCGGTTCGCTCGCTGCTCGGCGATGCGTACCCGCGTCTTGCGGGCACGGCGTGTGCGAGCTTCCTTTTTGTTCATGGCCTCAGCCTTCTATTCAGCAGTTTCCGCCTTGAATCGTCGGGCTCTGCCTGCGATTCAAGGGTGACTGATCCGACCAAAAGTAGGTTTTCACTTTTGGTCGCCTATTTTTTCTTGGTCTCTTTGAGGACAACGCGCTCGTCGGAATAGCGCACGCCCTTGCCCTTGTACGGCTCGGGAGGACGGTAAGCGCGGATCTCCGCGGCGACCTGTCCCACCTGCTGCTTGTCGATGCCCTTGATGACGATTTCAGTCTGCACTGGCGTTTCAGCCTTGACGCCCTTCGGCATCTTGTGGACCACCGGATGCGAGAACCCCAGCGACAGATTGAGCTTGTCGCCCGCGGCTTGCGCCCGGTAACCGACGCCGACCAGCGTCAGCTTTTTCTCGTAACCGTCGGTGACACCCTTGACCATGCCGGCAACCAGCGCACGCAACGTGCCGTGCATTGCGCTCGCCTCTGCGTTCGACGCCTTGAAGACCAGCGAGTCGCCGGACTTTTCGACGCTCACCGCCTCACCGAAGCGGCGCGACAAGGTGCCCAGCGGGCCCTTGACGGAAATCTCTCCTGCGCCAATGGTCACGTCGACCTTGGGCGGGACCTTGACCGGATTGTTGCCTATGCGGGACATATCTGGGCTCCCGTCAGGCGACGATGCACAGCACTTCGCCACCGACACCGGTGGCCCGCGCCTTGCGATCGGTCATGACGCCGTGTGACGTCGAGACGATGGCGATGCCCAGCCCGTTCATCACGCGCGGGATGTCGTCCTTGTTCTTGTAGATCCGCAGTCCCGGCTTGGAAACGCGTTCGATCTTCTCGATCACCGGCCGCCCCGCGTAGTACTTGAGCGCGATGTCGAGCACCGGCTGGACGCCTTCACCGACCACGGCAAAGCCGTCGATGTAACCTTCGTCCTTGAGCACCTTGGCGATGGCCACCTTGACCTTGGACGTCGGCATCTGAACAGTTGCCTTCTCTGCCAACTGCGCATTGCGAATGCGCGTCAGCATGTCGGCGATTGGATCACTCATGCTCATCTTGTCACCTCACCTGCACAGGGCTACCAGCTCGCCTTGACCACGCCGGGAATTTCTCCCCGCATCGCGATCTCGCGCAGCTTGTTGCGGCCCAGGCCGAACTTGCGGAACACACCCCGCGGACGCCCGGTCAGCTTGCACCGGTTGCGCAGCCTTGTCGGGCTGGAGTCCCGCGGCAGCTGCTGCAGCTTTTGCCGCGCCGCGAAGCGGTCCTCGTCGGAAATCTTCGCGTTGTCGATGACCGCCTGGAGTTCAGCGCGTTTCTTCGCGAACTTCTTGACGATCTTGCGACGTTTCAAGTCGCGGTTGATGACAGCCGTCTTGGCCATGGCGTCCTCAGTGTCAGTTCTTGAACGGGAATTTGAACGCGGCGAGCAGCGCCTTCGCTTCGGCATCCGTCTTTGCCGTCGTCGCGATCGTGATGTTCATGCCCCGGAGCGTATCGATCTTGTCGTACTCGATCTCCGGAAAAATGATCTGTTCCTTGACACCCATGCTGAAATTGCCGCGACCGTCGAAGGAACGCCCCGACACACCGCGAAAATCGCGCACGCGCGGCAGCGCAATCGACACCAGGCGATCGAGGAACTCATACATGCGGTCCTGGCGCAGCGTGACCATGCAGCCGAGCGGGTAGCCGGTACGGACCTTCCAGATCGCGATCGACTTCTTCGCCTTCGTGATCACCGGCTTCTGGCCCGCGAGCTTGGTCATGTCGCCGACGGCATTGTCGAGAATCTTCTTGTCGGCAATGGCTTCGCCCACGCCCATGTTGAGCACGATCTTGCTGATCCGCGGCACCTGCATGCTCGACTTGTAGCCGAACTGCTTGGTCAGCGCGGGAATCACTTCCTTGCGATAGATTTCCTTGAGGCGCGCCATCGTCAGACTCCGAGCACTTCGCCGTTGGACTTGAAGAACCGGACCTTGCGGCCGTCGTTGAGCGTGCGAAAGCCGATGCGATCGGCTTTCTGCGTCACCGGATTCCAGATCGCGACATTCGACACGTCGATCGGCATTTCCTTGGTGACGATCCCGCCCGGCTGGTTCTGCATGGGATTGGGGCGGGTGTGCTTCTTGACCTGGTTGATGCCGGCGACGAGCACGTGCGTGGGGCCCACCGTGGCCTTGACGTCGCCACGCTTGCCCTTGTCGCGACCGGCGATCACGACGACGTTGTCGCCCTTCTTGATCTTGCGCATGGTCAGAGCACCTCCGGCGCCAGCGATACGATCTTCATGAAACGCTCGTTGCGAAGTTCGCGCGTCACCGGCCCGAAAATGCGGGTGCCGATGGGTTCGAGCTTGGGGTTGAGCAGAACCGCGGCGTTGGTGTCGAACTTGACCTTGGCGCCATCGGCACGGCGTACGCCGTGACGTGTGCGCACCACCACCGCGTTATAGATCTCGCCCTTCTTGACGCGACCACGCGGCGCAGCGTCCTTGACGCTGACCTTGATCACGTCGCCGATGTGCGCATAGCGACGCTTGGACCCGCCAAGCACCTTTATGCACATCACCTTGCGGGCGCCGGTGTTGTCGGCGACCTCGAGTATCGTTTGCATCTGAATCATTGCAACAATCTCCAACTTGACCCGCTGCAACCCTGGAGCAGCCGCGACGGTCAGTTTTGGACCCCGTTCGGGAGAATCCCGCCGCCGTTCAGTTGCCTTGAGTTGCCCAAATTGCCTTGGGTTGCCCGGATCACGATCCGAACATCACCATCGGGCTTCACTCACGTTGCACTTGCATCGATCCTGCTACGACGTTGCCCGATGTTTCCAAGTGCCGGCGGCGAGCGAAGCTAAAAAGTATGGCAGGTTTTTTGCTCTCTGGCAAGTCCCACTACAAATCAATACCTTGGATCAAAGACCCTTGGCCTTTTCGATCAGTCGCTTGACCCGCCAGGCCTTGGTCTTGGCGATCTTGCGACACGCCTCGATCTCGACCAGGTCGCCTTCCTTGTATTCGTTCTGTTCGTCGTGCGCGTGGTATTTCTTCGAGCGCGTCACGAACTTGCCGTACAACGGATGCTTGACCCGGTGCTCGACCAGGACCGTGACCGTCTTGTCCATCTTGTCGCTGGTCACGCGGCCGATCTGCGTCTGGATCAGGCTGCCCTTGACCGGCGCCGCGGCGCCTGCAACCGGTTGCGTCTGTTCGTTCATGCCTGCCTCGCCTTCTGATTCAGCAGTGTCTTGACTCGGGCGATGTCGCGCCGAACCGCCGGAATCTTGCAATTGTTGGTGAGCTGCTGCGTTGCCTTCTGCATGCGCAGTCCAAACTGCTCTTTCAACAAAGCCTGCAACTCGGTCTTGAGCTGCTCCGGCGACTTGTCCTTGAGATCTTTCCTGCGTTCGGAGATTTTCATTGTCCTGTCCTTCAGCCCAGCAGGCGATGCACGAACATCGTCCTGATCGGCAGCTTGGCAGCGGCGAGCGCGAACGCCTCACGGGCCAGCACCTCGGTCACGCCGTCCATCTCGTAGAGCACCTTGCCCGGCTGGATTTCCGCCACGTAATACTCCGGATTGCCCTTGCCGTTGCCCATGCGCACTTCGGCCGGCTTCTGCGAAATCGGCTTGTCCGGGAAAATGCGGATCCAGATACGGCCGCCGCGCTTGATGTGGCGCGTCATCGCCCGCCGTGCGGCTTCGATCTGCCGTGCGGTGAGACGACCGCGACCCACGGCCTTGAGGCCGTACTCGCCGAAGCTGACCTTGGCGCCTACGGTCGCAACGCCTTTGTTGCGGCCTTTCTGCTCCTTGCGATACTTCCTTCTAGCTGGCTGCAGCATGCTTCACTCCTGCGGGTTTGCGCGCGCGCTTCGGTGCTTCGGGCGCGGGCTCAGGGGCTGCCAGTGGTTCCGCGTTGTGCGGCAGCACTTCGCCCTTGAATACCCAGACTTTGATACCGATGACGCCGTAGGTTGTCTTCGCTTCGGCAAAACCATAGTCGATGTCGGCGCGCAGCGTATGGAGTGGCACCCGCCCTTCGCGGTACCACTCGGTGCGTGCGATCTCGATGCCGTTCAGCCGTCCCGAGCTCATGATCTTGATGCCCTGGGCGCCGAGGCGCATCGCGTTTTGCATGGCGCGCTTCATGGCGCGGCGAAACATGATCCGCTTTTCGAGCTGCTGTGCGATTGAATCCGCGACCAGTTGCGCGTCGATCTCCGGCTTCCTGATTTCCTCGATGTTGAGACCGACTTCGGTGCCCATCATCTTGCGCAGCTCGGCGCGCAGCGTCTCGATGTCTTCACCCTTCTTGCCGATGACCACGCCCGGGCGGGCGCTGTGGATCGTGATGCGCGCGTTCTTCGCGGGACGCTCGATCGTGATCTTGCCCACCGACGCATGCGCGAGTTTCTTTTTCAGGTACTCGCGCACCTTGATGTCCTCATTGAGCGTGGGCGCGAAGTGCTTGCTGTTCGCGTACCACTTGGACGTCCAGTTGCGGTTGACGGAAAGGCGGAATCCGGTCGGATGTATTTTCTGGCCCATGGCTATCCTTATTTCTTTCCGTCGCCGACGGTGACGTGGATGTGGCAGGTTTGCTTCAGGATGACGTTGCCACGTCCCTTGGCGCGCGCCGAGAAACCGCGCAGGTTGGTCGCCTTGTCGATGTAGATCGTCTTCACCTTCAGTTCGTCGATATCGGCGCCTTCGTTGTGCTCGGCATTGGCGATCGCCGACTCGAGCACGCCCTTGATGATCTTCGCGCCCTTCTTGGGGCTGAATGTCAGCACGTTGAGCGCCTTGTCGACGGCGAGGCCGCGGATCTGGTCGGCGACGAGGCGGCCCTTCTGGGCCGAAAGCCGTACGCCGCGCAGGATGGCAGAGGTTTCCATGTGAGGCTCCTTACTTCCTTGGCCCGGATGTCGGCGCCACGACCTTCTTGTCCGCCGAATGCGCCTTGAAGGTGCGCGTCAGCGCAAATTCGCCAAGCTTGTGACCCACCATGTTTTCCGAAACATAGACCGGGATGTGCTGCTTGCCGTTATGGACCGCGATCGTCAACCCGACGAAATCGGGCGTGATGGTGGAGCGCCGCGACCACGTCTTGATCGGACGCTTGTCGGATGTTGCGCGCGCCGCCTCGACCTTCGACTGCAGGTGGTGGTCGACGAACGGTCCCTTCTTGATCGAACGTGACATGGTGTTAGCCCTTCTTCGCTGCGTGACGGCGGCGCACGATCATGCCGTCGGTGCGCTTGTTGCGCCGGGTCTGATAACCCTTGGTTGGCGTGCCCCACGGCGACACCGGATGGCCACCGCCGTTGGAGCGGCCGCCATGCGGGTGATCGACCGGATTCATCGCAATGCCGCGCACGGTCGGGCGGATGCCGCGCCAGCGTTGCGCGCCGGCCTTGCCGATCGAACGCAGGCTGTGTTCTTCGTTGCCCACCGTGCCGATGGTGGCGCGGCAGTCGACGTGCACCTTGCGGATTTCTCCGGAGTGCATGCGCAGCTGGGCGTAGGCACCTTCGCGTGCGAGCAACTGGACGGACGCACCGGCCGAACGCGCAATCTGCGCGCCCTTGCCCGGCAGCATCTCGACGCAATGAATCGTCGTGCCGACCGGAATGTTGCGCAACGGCAGGCAATTGCCCGGCTTGATCGCCGCATCGGCCCCGCTCATCAGCTGCGCGCCGGCCGCAACGCCTCTCGGCGCCACGATATAGCGACGCTCGCCGTCGGTATAGAGCAAAAGTGCCAGGTTCGCGCTGCGGTTCGGGTCGTATTCGAGACGCTCGACCTTCGCCGGAATGCCGTCCTTGGTGCGGCGGAAATCGACGATGCGGTAATGCTGCTTGTGCCCACCACCCTGGTGCCGCATGGTGATGTGACCATTGTTGTTGCGACCCGAACCGCGCTTCTTGGATTCGGTGAGCGCGTCGATCGGCCGGCCCTTGTGCAGGCTGGCATTGACGACCTTGACCAGCCCGCGGCGGCCGGGCGAAGTCGGCTTGACTTTGACGAGTGCCATCTTAGGCCTCCGTGGCGAAGTTGAGTTCCTGCCCTGGCTTGAGGCTGACGTACGCCTTCTTCCAGTTGCGGCGGCGACCCTTGAATGCGCCGAAGCGCTTCACCTTGCCCTGCACGTTGACGATCTGGACGCTTTCCACTTCGACCTTCTTGTCCTTCCACATCAACTCGACAGCAGCCTTGATCTCACCCTTGGTCGCATCCGGACGAACGCGGAAGATGACCTGGTTGTGCTTGTCGGCAATGAAGGTAGCCTTTTCCGAGACGATCGGCGCCAGCAGCATCGTCATCAGGCGTTCCGGGTTGTAATTCGTCGCTGCGATGGTTTTGCGCGCGCTCATCCCAGGATCTCCTCGAGCTGCGTTACGGCGCCCTTGGTGAGCACCACGTTGTCGAAACGCACCAGGCTGACCGGGTCCATTTCGCTCGCTTCGAGCACGAGCACATTGGGCAGGTTGCGCGAGGACATGTAGACGTTGTCGTCGAGCTTGTCCGTCACGATCAGCACCGTGCCCGAGAGGCCGAGCGCCTTGATCTTGCCGACGAAGAGCTTGGTTTTCGGTGCGTCGAGCGCGAGCTGTTCGACCACCGACAGCCTGCCTTCGCGAACCAGTTGCGACAGGATCGCCGCAATGCCGGCGCGGAACATCTTGCGGTTCACCTTGTGCGAAAAGTTCTCGTCGGGCGAACTCGGGAAGATCTTGCCGCCGCCACGCCACAACGGGCTGTTGGCCTGACCGGCGCGGGCGCGGCCCGTGCCTTTTTGTGCCCAGGGCTTCTTGTGCGACTTGTTGATGTCGGCACGGCCTTTCTGGGCACGATTGCCGCTGCGAGCGTTCGCCTGATACGCGATGACCACCTGGTGGATCAGCGCCTCGTTGTATTCGCGGGCGAACACTGCGTCCGGCGCGGCCAGCGTGGCCACGGGCGCGCCGCTGTCGTTGATCAGTTTGAGATCCATGTTCAGTCCCCCTTCTTGGCAGGGGTCTTGACCGAAACCTGCACGACGATGTGACCACCATCGGCGCCGGGCACGGCGCCCTTGACCAGCAGCAGGCCACGCGCGGAGTCGACGCGCACTACCTTCAGCGTCTGCACCGTACGCGTGACATTGCCGTACTGGCCCGCCATGCGCTTGCCCGGAAACACACGGCCCGGATCCTGCGCCATGCCGATCGAGCCGGGCGAGTTGTGTGAACGCGAGTTGCCGTGCGACGCGCGATTCGAACTGAAGTTGTGACGGCGAATCACGCCCGAAAAGCCGCGACCCTTGGTCGTGCCCTGAACGTCGACCAGTTGCCCCACCGCGAAGGTGTCCGCGCCGACCGTCGCGCCTACCTTGAACGTGGCCAGTGCATCGACCTCGACCGGGAACTCCTTCAGCAGTTCGCCTGCCTCGACGCCGGCCTTCGCGAGGTGCCCCGCAGCCGCCTTGGTGACCCGGCTCGCGCGACGTTTGCCGTAGGTCACCTGCACCGCGGCATAGCCATCGATTTCCGGCGTCTTGATTTGCGTGACGCGATTGTTCGCGACATCGAGCACCGTCACCGGAACGGACGCGCCGTCATCGGTGAAGATGCGGGTCATGCCGACTTTGCGGCCGACCAGTCCTATCGTCTGTTTCATCTTATATGTCCTTTTGTTCCACCGATTGCGATTGACCGGCGGAGCGGTACGTTAAGCGTTAATCGTTCAATTCCCTATTGCAGCTTGATCTCCACATCGACGCCGGCAGGCAGGTCGAGCTTCATCAACTGATCGACGGTCTTGTCGGTCGGGTCGATGATGTCCATCAGCCGCAGGTGCGTCCGAATCTCGAGCTGGTCGCGCGACGTCTTGTTGACGTGTGGCGAACGCAGGATGTCGAAGCGCTCGATCTTGGTCGGCAGCGGCACCGGACCTTTCACGACCGCGCCCGAGCGCTTCGCTGTTTCGACGATCTCCTGCGCGGACTGGTCGATCAGCTTGTAATCGAACGCCTTCAGGCGGATGCGGATTTTCTGGTTCTGCATTTTCTATCCCGATTAGTGGGTGAAAGGGTGAAGGCGTGAATGAGTGAAGGACGCAGCGGCCGTCGTTTCACTTTTTCACTCTTTCACTTCTTCACTACTTCACTTGTCCTATTCGATCACCTTTGCAACCACGCCGGCGCCGACGGTACGGCCGCCTTCGCGAATCGCGAAGCGCAGCCCTTCTTCCATCGCGATCGGCTGGATCAGCGTCACCGTCATCTGGATGTTGTCGCCGGGCATCACCATCTCCGTACCCGCCGGCAGCTCCACCGAACCCGTCACGTCCGTCGTCCGGAAATAAAACTGCGGACGGTAACCGTTGAAGAACGGCGTATGCCGACCGCCTTCTTCCTTGCTCAATACGTACACTTCGCACGTGAACTTGGTGTGCGGCGGAATGCTGCCCGGCTTCGCCAGCACCTGCCCGCGCTCCACTTCCTCGCGCTTGGTGCCGCGCAGCAGAATGCCGACGTTGTCGCCCGCCTGGCCCTGATCGAGCAGCTTGCGGAACATTTCCACGCCCGTGCAGACCGTCTTCAGCGTCGGCTTCAGGCCGACGATCTCGAGTTCTTCCCCAACCTTGACCACGCCGCGCTCGACGCGACCGGTCACCACCGTGCCGCGACCCGAGATCGAGAACACATCCTCGACCGGCATCAGGAACGGGCCGTCGATCGCGCGTTTAGGTTGCGGAATATACGTGTCCAGCGCTTCGGCCAGCCTGTTGATGCACGGCTCGCCCAGATCCGACTTGTCGCCTTCGAGCGCAAGCTTGGCGCTGCCGATGACGATCGGGATCTTGTCGCCGGGGAATTCATATTTCGACAGCAGCTCCCGCACTTCCAGTTCGACGAGTTCCAGCAACTCCTTGTCGTCGACCATGTCGGCCTTGTTCAGGAACACGACGATGTAGGGCACGCCGACCTGGCGCGCCAGCAAAATGTGTTCGCGAGTCTGCGGCATCGGGCCGTCAGCCGCCGACACGACGAGGATCGCGCCGTCCATCTGCGCCGCGCCGGTGATCATGTTCTTGATGTAGTCCGCGTGGCCCGGGCAATCGACGTGCGCATAGTGACGATTCTTCGTCTCGTACTCGACGTGCGCGGTGTTGATGGTGATCCCGCGTGCCTTTTCTTCCGGCGCGTTGTCGATCTGGTCGTAGGCCTTGGCCTCGCCGCCAAATTGTTTGCTCAGCACGAGCGTCAACGCTGCCGTCAGCGTGGTCTTGCCATGATCGACGTGCCCGATCGTCCCGACGTTCACGTGCGGCTTGGTCCGTTCAAATTTGCCCTTGGCCATGTCAGTTCCTTCGTCCGATCAACTCTTTTTGTTAATCACCGCTTCGGCGACCGTCTTGGGCGCCTCGGTGTAATGCTTGAATTCCATGGTGTACGTCGCGCGTCCCTGCGACAACGAACGCAGGGTCGTCGAATAGCCGAACATTTCCGACAACGGCACTTCGGCCTTGATGACCTTGACGCCGACGACGTCTTCCATGCCCTGGATCATGCCGCGACGACCCGACAGATCACCCACAACGTTGCCCATGAAGTCTTCCGGCGTTTCGACTTCGACCGACATCATCGGCTCGAGCAACACCGGCGTCGCCTGACGCATGCCGTCCTTGAACGCCATCGACGCCGCCATCTTGAATGCGTTCTCGTTCGAGTCGACATCGTGGTACGAACCGTCGAACAACGTGACCTTCACGTCGACGACCGGGAAGCCCGCGAGCACGCCGTTCGGCAGTGTTTCGCGCAGCCCCTTTTCGACTGCGGGAATGTATTCGCGCGGCACCGTGCCACCCTTGATCGCATCGACGAACTCGAAGCCTTTACCCGCTTCCTGCGGCTCCAGTTTCAGCCATACGTGGCCGTACTGGCCGCGTCCACCCGACTGCTTGATGAATTTGCCTTCGACCTGGGTCGACTTCTTGATCGCCTCGCGATACGCGACCTGCGGCTTGCCGACATTGGCTTCCACGCCGAATTCGCGCTTCATCCGGTCGACGATGATCTCGAGATGCAGCTCGCCCATCCCGGAGATGATCGTCTGACTCGATTCCTCGTCGGTGTGCACGCGGAACGACGGGTCTTCCTGCGCCAGGCGATTGAGCGCGAGGCCCATTTTTTCCTGGTCGGCCTTCGTCTTCGGCTCGACCGCCTGCGAAATGACGGGCTCGGGGAACACCATCCGCTCCAGCATGATGTCCTTGCCTGGGTCGCACAGCGTTTCGCCGGTCGATGCTTCCTTGAGTCCGACTGCCGCGGCGATGTCGCCGGCGCGGACTTCCTTGATTTCTTCGCGCTGGTTGGCGTGCATTTGCAGCAGACGGCCGATGCGCTCCTTGCGTCCACGGTTGGCGTTGTAAACCGTATCGCCGGAATTGAGCACGCCCGAATACACGCGAATGAACGTCAGCTGACCGACATAGGGGTCGGTCATGATCTTGAACGCGAGCGCGGCAAACGGCTCCGTATCGGATGCCTTGCGCGACTCCGGCTTGCCGTTCTCGTCTTCGCCCTGGACCGGCTTGATGTCGACCGGCGACGGCATGTAGTCGATGACTGCGTCGAGCATCGCCTGCACGCCCTTGTTCTTGAACGCACTGCCGCACAGCATGGGGACGATCTCGTTCTTGATCGTGCGCACGCGCAGCCCGCGCTTGATGTCCTCGACCGAAAGGTCGTGGCCCTCGAGGTACTTGTGCGTCAGCTCGTCGTCAGCTTCCGCGGCGGCCTCGACCATCTTCTCGCGCCATTTCTTCGCTTCGTCGACGAGATGCGCCGGGATGTCGCGCAACTCGTACTTCATGCCCTGCGTCGACTCGTCCCAGTAGATCGCCTTCATGATGACCAGATCGACCAGGCCCTCGAATTTCTCTTCGGCGCCGATGGGAATCTGGATCGGAACCGGGTTGCCCTTGAGACGGGTCTTGATGTGGTCGTAGGACTTGAAAAAGTCGGCGCCCTGGCGATCCATCTTGTTGATGAACGCAAGCCGCGGCACCTTGTACTTGTTCGCCTGGCGCCAGACGGTCTCGGACTGCGGCTGCACACCCGCAACTGCGTCGTACACCATGCACGCGCCGTCAAGCACGCGCATCGAGCGCTCGACTTCGATGGTGAAGTCGACGTGCCCCGGGGTGTCGATGATATTGATGTGGTGCTCGGGATGGTTGTTCTGCATCCCCTTCCAGAAGCAGGTGGTCGCGGCTGAGGTGATCGTGATGCCGCGCTCGCGCTCCTGCTCCATCCAGTCCATGACGGTCGCGCCGTCGTGCACTTCGCCTATCTTGTGCGAAACGCCCGTGTAGAAAAGGATGCGCTCGGTGGTCGTGGTCTTGCCGGCATCAATGTGGGCACTGATGCCGATGTTCCGATACCGCTCGATGGGAGTCGTTCTTGCCACGTTATTATCGCTGTCTGCCGCTGTTTGGTCATATGCTGCGCGGAAATCCTGCTTGCTCGTCCGTCGCCGCTGGTTGATCTGTCTCGTCTAGAACCGGAAATGCGAGAAGGCTTTGTTCGCTTCGGCCATGCGGTGCACTTCCTCGCGCTTCTTCACCGCGCCGCCGCGGCCTTCGGAAGCTTCGAGCAATTCCGCTGCAAGGCGCTGCCCCATCGACTTTTCGCCGCGCTTGCGCGCCGCTTCACGCAGCCAACGCATCGCCAGCGCCACGCGCCGGATCGGACGAACCTCGACCGGAACCTGGAAGTTCGCACCACCGACGCGACGGCTTTTCACTTCGACCATCGGCTTGGTGTTGGACAACGCCTGCGTGAACACTTCCAGCGGATCCTTGCCGCCCTTCTTGGCGATCGACTCGAATGCGCCGTAGACGATGCGCTCGGCAACGGACTTCTTGCCCTGGCTCATCAGCACATTGACGAACTTGGCGACGTCGCTGTTCGAATACTTGGGATCGGGCAGGATCTCGCGCTTGGGAATTTCTCTGCGTCGGGGCATATCTTCTCCGTTCGTCGAAAAGTAAAAACCTACTTTTCGCCGGCATCTCTTCCATCGAATCGCCGGCAAAGCCGGTCAATTCGATGCACAAAAATCAACGAAACATCAAGCCGCCTTTGGCTTCTTGGCACCGTATTTCGAGCGGCTCTGCTTGCGGTCCTTGACACCCGCCGTGTCCAGCGAGCCGCGAACCATGTGATAGCGCACGCCGGGCAGGTCCTTCACGCGGCCGCCGCGAATCAGCACGACCGAGTGTTCCTGCAGGTTGTGGCCCTCGCCGCCGATGTAGCTGATGACCTCGAAACCGTTGGTCAAGCGAACCTTCGCCACCTTCCGCAGCGCGGAATTGGGCTTTTTCGGCGTCGTCGTATACACACGCGTGCATACGCCGCGTTTTTGCGGACTGCGCTTCAGCGCAGGCACCTTGCTCTTTGACACAGGGGCAACGCGGCCCTTGCGTACCAGCTGATTGATCGTTGGCATCCTGATTTTCCGTTTCGTCCGGCCATGCGCCTTTGCAGGAACATCGCCATCGTTTCGCGAAACTGCATCCACACCGCACACAGCATTTACTTATCAAAATCAAAGTGGCCCAAGCATCGCCTGCCAAGGCCACTCTTCTCGCGCCTCAGCCGACTTGCGACTGGGTACGCGCGCCCCACGCGCCCGGAACTCCGGTTCTCAGTTGGCTACTGGACCGGCAGATCGGGATGTAGGCGAAAAGACTATCGATTTTAGGGCATTAGCGCATCTATGTCAACGCGTGCAGCCGCACCATGTTAGTAACATGAGGAATGTCCGGTCCAGGTAACACATGAAATGTCCGGTTTAAGGTTTGGCCTCCGTGGAAGGAGGTGAATCTTGGGCCGGGCGAGAGTGTTACAGGAGATCAGGACCATGCGCTTCGAAGAGGTGTATGACCGCTGGGCCGAGGACCGGTTGACGCAGCGCGAGGCGGCCGATGTGCTCGGAGTGTGCGAACGGCAATTCCGCCGCCAGTGCCGGCGTTATGAAAGCGACGGCATCGACGGCTTGATCGATTTACGACTGGGGCAACTCTCATCGCGGCGGGCACCGGTCGATGAAGTGCTGCGGCTGGTGACGCAGTATCGTGACCGCTACGTGGGTTGGACGGTGAAGCATTTCTACAGCAAATACCGGGAGCAGAAAGGACGCCGGTCGTACAACTTCGTGCGGCTGACGCTGCAACGGGAAGACGTGGTGGCCAAAGCCAAGCGCCGTGGCGCGCATCGGCGCAAACGCGAGCGCAAGCCGCTGATCGGCATGATGCTGCACCAGGACGGCTCGCGCCACGAATGGTTGCACGGCCAGCAGCATGATCTGATCGTGACCTTGGATGACGCCACCGGGGCCATCTACGCCGCCCTGTTGGTCGACGAAGAAGGCACGATGAGCAGTTTCGCCGGAGTGGCCGCGGTCATCGCCCGCCACGGCCTGTTCAACAGCCTGTACACCGACCGGGGGAGTCACTATTGGCACACGGCCAAAGCAGGCGGCAAAGTCGATCGCGTCGACCTCACCCAGTTCGGACGCGCCATGACCCAGCTCGGCATCGAGATGATCCCCGCCTACTCGCCGGAAGCCCGCGGCCGCTCGGAACGGGCCTTTGGCACGCTCCAAGATCGCCTGCCCAAGGAACTGCGCGACGCGGCGATCACCGAGGTGGCTGCCGCCAACCGCTTCCTGCAGCGGCGCTTTATCCCCGCCTACAACCGCGAGTTCGCCGTGTCCGCCGCCGAAACCGGCTCGGCCTTTGTGCCGTGGATCGGGGCCAACCTGCACGACATCCTATGCCTCCAGGAACCGCGTACCGTGCGCGCCGACAACTGCGTCGTCTACCAAACCAAACTGTTGCAAATCCCGGCCAACCGCCATCGCTGCCACTACGTCAAAGCGACCGTCCGCGTCCATGAATATCCGAACGGGCAATTGGCCATCTTCCACGGCCCACGATGCTTGGCGCACTACAGCAGCAATGGCAAAGAACTCAAACCCAAACTGCGACAGGCCGCTTGACCGTCCGCTCAGCAACCACCATCAGCGGACATTTAGCGTGTTACCCAAACCGGACATCTTGACGAGTTACTAACACGCGTGCAGCCGCACCAAAAGTACGGGCGGGACCCCATGGGAGCCCCGCCCGCCCAAACTCCCCCTCCCAGCAATACTTACGCCGCTTACGCCGCGTCGGCACTGACCTCCGCCGCAGGGATTTCGGCCACGCTGCCGTCCGGCGGCAACTCGAGCACCGGGCCCAGCGCCTTCTGCTTCTTCCGGGCGTTGTGATAGGCAAGACCGGTGCCGGCAGGGATAAGCCGGCCGACAATGACGTTCTCCTTGAGCCCGCGGAGTTCGTCCTTCTTGCCCATGATGGCAGCCTCGGTGAGCACTCGCGTGGTCTCCTGGAACGATGCCGCCGAGATGAACGAATCGGTCGACAGCGACGCCTTGGTGATGCCCAGCAGCATGTGTTCATAGGTTGCCGGTTGCTTGGCATCCGGTCCACCCTTGACTCCGCCGTGTTCGAACACCTTGTCGTTTTCGTCCAGCAGATCCGAGCGCTCGACCTGTTCGCCGACAATGAAGCGGGTGTCGCCGGCATCCTGCACCTGAACGCGGCGCAGCATCTGGCGTACGATCACTTCGATGTGCTTGTCGTTGATCTTCACGCCCTGCAACCGATAGACGTCCTGCACCTCGTCGGTGATGTACCGCGCCAGCGCCTCGACACCCAGCAGACGCAGAATATCGTGCGGATCGGCGGGCCCGTCGACGATCGATTCGCCCTTGTTCACCACCTGACCATCGTGCGCGGTGACGTGCTTGTCCTTCGGGATCAGATACTCGTTGGCGAGGCCGTCGAGGTCGGTGATGACCAGACGCTGCTTGCCCTTCGTATCCTTGCCGAACGACACGGTACCCGTTACTTCGGCCAGCAGACCGGCATCCTTGGGTGAGCGTGCTTCAAACAGCTCCGCCACGCGCGGCAGGCCACCCGTGATGTCGCGAGTCTTCGACGTCTCCTGCGGGATCCGCGCCAGCACCTCGCCGACGGCAACGTCCTGCCCGTCCTTGACGGTGATGATCGACCCCAGCTGGAACGTGATGTTGACCGACTGGTCGCCCGTGGCGAGCTTCACCTCTTCGCCTTGTGCATTGAGCAGCTTCACCTGCGGACGCACGCCCTTCGCCGCCATACCGGAGCGCCGCTTCGGATCGATGACGACCAGGGTCGAAAGGCCCGTGACATCGTCGACCTGCTTGGCGACCGTGACGCCTTCCTCGACGTTTTCGAATTTCACCCGGCCTGCATACTCGGTGATGATCGGCCGCGAAGTGGCATCCCAGGTGGCGAGCACCTTGCCGGCCTTGACCACGTCCCCATCCTTGACCAGCATCGTCGCGCCGTACGGCACCTTGTGGCGCTCGCGCTCCCGGCCGTTGTCATCGTGAATCGTGACCTCGCCCGAGCGCGCGATGACAATCATCTCGCCCTTGGCATTGGTCACGTAACGCATCTGCATCGAGAACCGGACGACGCCGGCCGATTTGCTTTCCAGTTGCGAAGCCGCCGCGGTACGCGACGCCGCGCCACCGATGTGGAACGTCCGCATCGTCAACTGGGTGCCCGGTTCGCCGATCGACTGCGCGGCAATGACGCCCACCGCTTCGCCGACATTGACCAGGTGTCCGCGACCGAGATCGCGGCCGTAACACGTTGCGCACAGGCCATAGCGAGTGTCGCAGGTGAGCGGCGTGCGCACCTTGACCTCGTCGATGCCCAGGGCCTCGATCTGCTCGACTTCGTCTTCGCTCAGCAGTGTCCCCGGATGGAACAAGGTTGCATGCGTCTCCGGATTCACCACGTCGGCCGCCACTGAGCGGCCGAGGATGCGCTCGCGCAATGGCTCGATGACCTCGCCGCCCTCGACCAACGCCTTCATCGCGACCCCATTGCTGGTGCCGCAATCGTCTTCGGTGACCACGAGATCCTGCGTGACATCGACCAGACGGCGCGTCAGATAGCCCGAGTTCGCCGTCTTCAACGCCGTGTCGGCCAGGCCCTTGCGCGCGCCGTGCGTCGAGATGAAGTACTGCAGCACGTTCAGACCTTCGCGGAAGTTGGCGGTGATGGGTGTCTCGATGATCGAACCATCGGGTTTCGCCATCAGGCCACGCATGCCCGCAAGCTGCCGGATCTGTGCCGCCGAACCGCGCGCGCCGGAGTCCGCCATCATATAGATGGAGTTGAACGACTCCTGCTTGACCATCTTGCCTTCACGGTCCGGCACTTCGATCGTCCCGAGTTGGCTCATCATCGCCTTCGCGATGTCGTCGCCCGCGCGACCCCAGATGTCGACCACCTTGTTGTAGCGCTCGCCCTGCGTCACCAGGCCCGAGGTGTATTGCGCCTCGATCTCCTTCACCTGTGCTTCGGACTCGGCAATGATCTTGTGCTTCTCGTCGGGAATCAGCATGTCATCCGCGGCGAACGAGATGCCGGCGCGCGTGGCGAGGCTATAGCCGGCCTGCATCAGCCGGTCGGCAAATATCACCGTCTCGCGCAGACCGCAGCGACGGAAGCTCGCATTGATGATCCGCGAGATTTCCTTCTTCTTGAGCGGCTTGTTGATCGTCTCGAACGGAAGACCTGGCGGCAGGATTTCCGAAAGGAGCGCACGGCCCACCGTGGTTTCGTAGCGGGTGATCTTTTCACTGCGTTCGCCATTCGGGCCGACGAGCGTTTCCGGGATGCGCACGCTGACCTTCGCGTGCAACGCCGCCTGACGCGATTCGTAGGCACGCGTGACTTCGGCGATATCGGCGAACAGCATGCCCTCGCCCTTCGCACCGATCAGGTCGCGCGTCGCGTAGTACAGACCGAGCACGATGTCCTGCGACGGCACGATGCAGGGCTCACCGTTGGACGGCAGCAGCACGTTGTTCGACGCCAGCATCAGCGTCCGCGCTTCCATCTGGGCTTCCAGCGACAGCGGCACGTGCACGGCCATCTGGTCACCGTCGAAGTCGGCGTTGAACGCAGTACAGACCAGCGGATGCAGCTGGATCGCCTTGCCTTCGATCAGCACCGGCTCGAAAGCCTGGATGCCGAGCCGATGCAGCGTCGGGGCACGGTTCAGCATCACCGGATGCTCGCGGATCACCTCTTCCAGGATGTCCCATACGACAGGTTCCTGGCTCTCGACCATCTTCTTCGCGGCCTTGATGGTGGTCGCGAGGCCCATGGTTTCAAGCTTGTTGAAAATGAACGGCTTGAACAGCTCCAATGCCATCAGCTTCGGCAGACCGCACTGATGAAGCTTCAATTGCGGACCGACGACGATCACCGAGCGGCCGGAGTAGTCGACACGCTTGCCGAGCAGGTTCTGGCGAAAACGGCCGCCCTTGCCCTTGATCATGTCGGCGAGCGATTTCAGCGGACGCTTGTTCGCGCCCGTCATCGCCTTGCCGCGGCGGCCGTTGTCCAGCAGCGAATCGACGGCTTCCTGCAGCATCCGCTTTTCGTTGCGGACGATGATGTCCGGCGCCTTGAGCTCGAGCAGGCGCTTCAACCGGTTGTTGCGGTTGATCACGCGGCGATACAGGTCGTTCAGGTCGGACGTCGCGAAACGGCCGCCATCCAGCGGGACCAGCGGGCGCAGTTCCGGCGGCAGCACCGGCAACACTTCCAGGATCATCCACTCGGGCTTGATACCCGACTTGTTGAACGCCTCGAGCACCTTCAGCCGCTTGGCGATCTTCTTGATCTTGGTGTCGGAGCCCGTCGTCTCCAGCTCCTTGCGCAGCTTCTCGATTTCGCTGATGACTTCGAGCGCCTTCAGCAGCTCGCGAATGCCTTCGGCACCCATCGTCGCGGAGAAATCGTCACCGTATTGCTCGACCTTGGCGAGGTAATCATCCTCGGTCAGAAGCTGGGCGCGGTTCAACGGGGTCATGCCCGGATCGGTCACGACGTAGGCTTCGAAGTACAGCACGCGCTCGATGTCGCGCAGCGTCATGTCGAGCACCATGCCCATACGCGAGGGCAGGCTCTTCAGGAACCAGATATGCGCGACCGGCGAGGCGAGTTCGATGTGCCCCATGCGCTCGCGGCGCACCTTGGCCAGCGTCACCTCGACGCCGCACTTCTCGCAGATCACGCCGCGGTGCTTGAGCCGCTTGTACTTGCCGCACAGGCACTCGTAGTCCTTGACCGGGCCGAAGATCTTGGCGCAGAAAAGGCCGTCGCGTTCCGGCTTGAACGTACGGTAGTTGATCGTTTCCGGCTTCTTGACCTCGCCGTACGACCACGACCGGATCTTCTCCGGCGAGGCGAGGCCGGTCTTGATCGCGTCGAATTCCTCTTCCTGCGTGACTTGCTTGAACAGATCCAGCAATGCTTTCATTCAGAACTCCTTGGTTGAGCGTTGAGTGTCGAGCGTCTTGCGTCAATGGCTGGGGGACGCCCGACCTCAGTGCCTTTCCAAATCGATATCGATTGCCAGCGAACGGATTTCCTTCACCAGGACGTTGAACGACTCCGGCATGCCGGCTTCGATCTTGTGCTCGCCCTTGACGATGTTTTCGTAGACCTTGGTCCGTCCGTTGACGTCGTCGGACTTGACCGTGAGCATTTCCTGCAGCGTGTATGCCGCGCCGTAGGCCTCGAGCGCCCAGACTTCCATCTCGCCGAAGCGCTGGCCGCCGAACTGCGCCTTGCCGCCGAGCGGTTGCTGCGTCACCAGGCTGTACGGGCCGGTCGAGCGCGCATGCATCTTGTCGTCGACCAAGTGATGCAGCTTGAGGACGTGCATGTAGCCCACCGTGACTTGACGGTCGAATGCTTCGCCGCTGCGGCCGTCGTGCAACGTGATCTGACCTGACCGCGGCAAACCTGCAAGTTCGAGCATGTCCTTGATCTCGGCCTCGGTGGCTCCGTCGAACACCGGCGTCGCAAACGGCACGCCGTCCTGCAGGTTGGTCGCGAGCTGCACAATTTCATCGTCGTCGAGCGTATCGAGTGCCTCGATCTTGCCAGTTCCGTTGTAGATCTTGCCCAGGAACTTGCGGATGTCGGCGATGTTGCCCTGCACCCGCAGCATTTCTGCAATACGGTGTCCGAGGCCTTTCGCTGCCCATCCCAGATGCACTTCGAGAATCTGGCCCACGTTCATCCGCGACGGCACGCCCAACGGATTGAGCACGATGTCGACCGGCGTGCCATCGGCCATGTACGGCATGTCTTCCACCGGGACAATCTTCGACACCACGCCCTTGTTGCCATGGCGGCCGGCCATCTTGTCGCCAGGCTGCAGGCGACGCTTGACCGCGACGTATACCTTTACCATCTTCTGCACGCCCGGCGGGAGCTCATCACCCTGCGTCAGCTTTTTCTTCTTCGCCTCGAAGGCCTGGTCGAATTGCATGCGTGATTGCGCCAGCGAATCCTTCATCACCTCGAGTTGATGGGCGGAATCCTCGGCGGCCAGTCTGATGTCGAACCAGTCATGCCGCGCGACGCCATCCAGATACTCCTTGGTCAATACCGTGCCCTTGGCAAGGCGCTTCGGGCCGCCGTTCGCGGTCTTGCGCAGCAACAGCTTCTCGATCCGCGCGAACGCATCGTTTTCCACGATCCGCAGCTGGTCGTTCAGATCCTTGCGATAGCCCTTCAGGTCATCGTCGATGATCTGTGCCGCACGCTTGTCGCGATCGATGCCTTCGCGGGTGAACACCTGGACGTCGATGACCGTGCCCGAAATGCCCGACGGCACGCGCAACGACGTGTCCTTCACGTCGGACGCCTTTTCCCCGAAGATTGCGCGTAGCAGCTTCTCTTCCGGTGTCAGCTGGGTTTCGCCCTTCGGCGTGACCTTGCCGACCAGCACGTCGCCGGCTTCGACTTCGGCGCCGATATAGACGATGCCGGACTCGTCGAGCCGTCCCAGTTGCGCCTCGCCCAGGCTCGAGATGTCGCGAGTGATTTCCTCGGGACCGAGCTTGGTGTCGCGCGCCACCACCGTAAGTTCCTCGATGTGGATCGACGTATAGCGGTCGTTGCCGACGACACGTTCCGAAATCAGGATCGAGTCTTCGTAGTTGTAGCCATTCCACGGCATGAACGCGACGAGCATGTTCTGGCCAAGGGCCAACTCGCCCATGTCCGTCGATGCGCCATCGGCGATCACATCGGCCTTGGAGATGAAGTCGCCCACCTTGACCAACGGGCGCTGATTGATGTTGGTGTTCTGGTTGCTGCGCGTGTACTTGGTCAGATTGTAGATGTCCACGCCGACGTCGCCCGCCGCCGTTTCGGCGTCGTTTGCCCGCACAACCATACGATTGGCATCGACGTAATCGACCTTGCCGCCACGACGAGCGAGCACCGCGGTACCCGAGTCGACCGCCGCGGTACGTTCAACGCCGGTGCCGACCAGCGGCTTTTCGGCGCGCAGGCAAGGCACCGCCTGACGCTGCATGTTCGAACCCATCAGCGCGCGGTTCGCGTCATCGTGCTCCAGGAACGGAATCAGCGACGCCGCCACCGACACGATCTGGGCCGGGGCCACGTCCATGAACTGGACCTTGTCGGCCGTCGACAGCATGAACTCGTTCTTGCAGCGGCACGACACCAGCTCGTCCTTGAGCTTGCCGGTCTTGTCGAGCTGCGCGTTGGCCTGCGCGATCACGAACGCGCCTTCCTCGATCGCCGACAGGTAATGGATCTCGTCGGTGACCTTGCCGTTGACGACCTTGCGATAAGGCGTTTCGAGAAAACCGTACTCGTTGGTGCGCGCATACAGCGCCAGCGAATTGATCAGGCCGATGTTCGGCCCTTCCGGCGTTTCGATCGGGCAGACGCGACCGTAGTGCGTTGGATGCACGTCGCGCACTTCGAAGCCGGCGCGCTCGCGGGTGAGGCCACCCGGGCCCAGTGCCGACACGCGCCGCTTGTGCGTGATTTCCGACAGCGGGTTGGTCTGGTCCATGAACTGCGAAAGCTGCGAGCTGCCGAAGAATTCCTTGATGGCGGCCGAAATCGGCTTGGCGTTGATCAGGTCGTGCGGCAGCAGATTCTCGCTCTCCGCCTGACCCAGCCGTTCCTTGACGGCACGCTCGACGCGCACCAGACCGGAACGAAACTGGTTTTCCGCGAGCTCGCCGACCGAACGCACGCGCCGGTTGCCAAGGTGATCGATGTCGTCGATCTCCCCACGGCCGTTGCGCAACTCGACCAGGATCTTGATCACGGCGATGATGTCGTCGTTGGTCAGCGTGCCCACGCCTGTCAGCTCGCTGCGGCCGACACGACGGTTGAACTTCATGCGGCCGACCGGCGACAGGTCGTAGCGCTCTTCGTTGAAGAACAGGCCGTGGAACAGCGCCTCGACCGCTTCCTCGGTCGGCGGCTCGCCGGGGCGCATCATGCGATAGATCGCGATCCGCGCCGCCATCTGGTCGGGCGTGTCGTCCATTTTCAACGTTTGCGCGATGTAGGCGCCCTGGTCGAGATCGTTCACGTAGATCGTGTGGATGGTCGTCACGCCCGCATCGAGCAACGTGACGAGCAACTCTTCGGTGATTTCGTCATTGGCCGAGGCAACGATCTCGCCCGTGTCCTTGTTGACGATGTTCTCGGCGAGCATGCGGCCGAGGATGTAGTCATTGGGCACCGCGATCTTCTTGACCCCGCCCTCGGCCAACTCCCGGATATGGCGGGCAGTGATGCGCTTGTCTTTCTGCACCAGCACCTTGCCGTCCTTGCCGACGAGGTCGAACCGCGCGACTTCGCCGCGCAGCCGCTCCGGAACGAGGTCCAGGCTCGAGCCTTTTTTGCCGAGGTGAAAGGCGTCGAACGCAAAGAACTGCTTCAGGATGGCTTCGTTGGAGAGCCCAATCGCCTTCAGCAACGTCGTCACCGGCATCTTGCGGCGACGATCGACGCGGAAGTACAGGAAGTCCTTCGGATCGAATTCGAAGTCGAGCCACGAGCCGCGATAGGGAATCACGCGCGCCGAGAACAGCAGCTTGCCCGAGGAATGCGTCTTGCCGCGGTCGTGCTCGAAGAACACGCCCGGCGAACGGTGCAGCTGCGAAACGATAACCCGCTCCGTGCCATTGATGACGAACGAGCCGTTGTCCGTCATGAGCGGAATTTCGCCCATGTAGACTTCCTGCTCCTTCACTTCCTTGACCGTCTCCTTCGGGGCTTCCTTGTCCATCAGGATCAGCCGCACCTTGGCGCGCAGTGCGGAGCAGTAGGTCAGGCCGCGTTGCTGGCATTCCGTGACGTCGAACGCCGGCGGCAGCAGCGAAAAGCCGACGAATTCCAGGCGGGCGTTGCCCGAGTGGCTGGAAATCGGGAATATCGACGTGAAGGCGGCCTGCAGACCTTCGTTCTTGCGCGACTCGGACGCGGTTCCGGCTTGCAGAAACGCGCGGTACGAAGCGAGCTGGGTTTCCAGCAGGAAGGGCACCGGCAACACGCTGGCGCGCTTGGCAAAGCTTTTGCGAATGCGTTTCTTCTCGGTAAACGAATACTGAGACTGAGTCATGGACCTTGACCTCGTTAGCGTTTTCGCGGGCACCAGCCGCGCGGCGCACAGCCGCGATCGACCCGATGCTCGTCATTCATCGACTGTTCGGGCGCCTTGCGCACCCTGAGGATGGTGGTTGGCCACTACCAACCGCTGGCGGACAACGGTGCACCAATACTGCCTGCTGCGTGCACCGTCCGACCAAACCTGTCTTCTGCAGCCGGGTCAGAAGACAAAGAGAAGCAAGCATATGTGGGGACGGCCCACCAATATTCAACCGTCCTTGCCCGCATGCTTCTCTTCGGCCTCTGGAAACGTGCACAGGGCACGCTCCGGGGGTCGAAGGTGGCGGCCCCGACCGGGGCCACCACCGCCGTAGCACACGTTATTTGACCTCAGCCTTCGCGCCGGCTTCTTCCAGCTTCTTCTTCGCGGCTTCCGCGTCGGCCTTGTTGACGCCTTCCTTGACCGGCTTCGGCGCGCCGTCGACGAGGTCCTTGGCTTCCTTCAGGCCCAAGCCGGTGATCTCGCGAACGGCCTTGATCACGTTGACCTTGTTCTCGCCAAAGCTCGACAGCATGACGGTGAACTCGGTCTGCTCTTCAGCGGCGGCAGCGGCAGGACCCGCGGCAGCCGGGCCGGCGACTGCAACCGCGGCCGCGGCGGAGACGCCGAATTTGTCTTCCATCGCCTTGATGAGCTCGGAGAGCTCGAGTACGGTCAACGACGAGATCTTGTCGAGGATTTCGGTGTGTGCAACTGACATGTTCTGCTCCTGAATCGTAAGGTTTCGAATGAGGTAGTCGTTGGCGCGATCGCTACGCTGCGGGCCTGGCATCGCGCACTGCCGCCAGCGTGCGTACGAATCGGCTCGGTACTTCGTTGAGCGTCCGGACGAACTTGGCGATCGGCGCCTGCATGGTGCCCATCAACTTGGCGATCAACTCGTCGCGCGGAGGGAGTGCCGCCAATGCGCTGATCTGCTTGGCAGACATCATCTGGCCGGGCATTGCTCCGCCCGCGATCACGAACTTCTCGTTGCCCTTGGCGAAGTCGGACAGCACTTTCGCCACGGCGACGGGATCGGCGCCGATGCCATACGCCAGCGGGCCGACCATCTTGTCGGCCAGAGAGGCGAACGGCGTGTCGGCAACCGCGCGGCGTACCAGGGTGTTTTTCACCACCCTGAAATACACGCCGGAAGCCCGTGCCTTCGCGCGGAGCTGCGTCATGTCTGCGACTGCCATACCGCGGTTCTCGGCCATCACGATGGCCTGAGCGCCCGCGATCTGCTTCGCGACTTCCGCGACTACCGCTTGCTTCTGTTCCAGATTGAGACCCAAGGTCTTTCTCCTGTTGCTGCTACGCGCTTGCCGATGCCCTGGCTCGCGCACCTCGGTGACCTTACGTCAGGACGGATCCTGTGTTCGGGGCACCATCTGCGTAGGACGCCTCACCTGCTGGCGATTAAGCTCTCGCGAGCTCCTACGGTCTTTGACGGCTCGCGGCACGAGTTTCCGCACCGCGCTCCCTCAAAATTCCTTGTTTGTCGCTTAGCGCTGCGGCGCCTGCTGCGCCAGACCGGCCGTGTCGACCCGGACACCTGCGCCCATCGTGCTCGAGACGCTGATCTTCCGCAGATAGATGCCCTTGGTGTCCTTCGGCCGCGATTTGTTCAATGCGTCGATCAGAGCCATCAGGTTGGTCTTCAGCTGATCGGGCGTGAACGACGCGCGGCCGATCGTGCATTGGACGATTCCGGCCTTGTCGGTGCGATACTGGACCTGACCAGCCTTGGCGTTCTTCACCGCCGTGGCGACGTCCGCCGACACGGTGCCGACCTTCGGGTTCGGCATCAGGCCGCGCGGGCCCAGGATCTGACCAAGCTGGCCGACGACCTTCATCGCATCCGGTGTCGCGATCGCGACGTCGAAATCCATGAAGCCTTCCTTGATCTTGGCGGCGAGGTCTTCGAAGCCGACGATGTCGGCGCCGGCATCGGTTGCCGCTTTCGCCTTGTCGCCCTGCGCGAATACCGCGACCCGCACCTTCTTGCCGGTACCGGAAGGGAGCACGACCGATCCGCGGACGGTCTGGTCGGATTTCTTGGCATCGATGCCGAGATTGACCGCGATGTCGATCGATTCATCGAACTTGGCCGTCGCGGTTTCCTTGACGAGCTTCAGCGCGTCGTCAATCCCGTAGGCCTTGGCGTGATCCACCTTGCCGCGCACGACCTTCATGCGCTTGGAGAGGCTCTCCAAGGTCTTGTCTTGTGTCGTGGCCATGTTATTTCACCCCTTCGACGGTGATGCCCATGCTGCGCGCGCTGCCGGCGATGGTACGAACTGCCGCGTCAAGATCAGCCGCAGTAAGGTCAGGTGTCTTGGTCTTGGCGATTTCCTCGGCCTGGGCACGAGTCAGCTTGCCGACTTTTTCGGTGTGCGGCTTGCTGCTGCCTTTTTCCACCTTCGCCGCCTTCATGATCAACACCGTCGCAGGCGGCGTCTTCATGATGAACGTGAAGCTCTTGTCGGCGAACGCGGTGATGACCACCGGGATCGGCAAACCGGCTTCGAGTTTCTGCGTCTGGGCGTTGAACGCCTTGCAGAATTCCATGATGTTCAGGCCACGCTGGCCGAGCGCAGGGCCGATCGGGGGGCTTGGATTCGCCTTTCCCGCGGGCACCTGCAGCTTGATGTATCCGACGATTTTCTTTGCCATCTAGTTCTCCTGGTGGGTGCAAGCGGACGCGATTCGCGCCCTCCCCGGTTGAACAGCTACTACGACTACGCCTTTTCGACCTGCGAGAAATCCAGTTCCACCGGCGTCGAGCGGCCGAAGATCGTGACTGACACGCGCAGCTTGCTCTTCTCGTAATTCACATCTTCCACGTTGCCGTGGAAGTCGGTGAACGGGCCATCCTTGACCCGCACCGCCTCGCCCAGCTCGAACAGCACCTTCGGGCGCGGCTTCTCGACGCCTTCCTGCACCTGCCGCAGAATGCCGTCGACTTCCTTTTGCGTGATCGGCGTCGGCTTGTTGGCCGTGCCGCCGACGAATCCCGTCACCTTGGGCGTGCTCTTCACCAGGTGCCAGGTGTCGTCGGTCATTTCCATCTCGACCAGGACGTAGCCGGGGAAGAACTTGCGCTCGGAAATTGCCTTGGCGCCGTTCTTCATTTCGACCACTTCCTCGACTGGCACCAGGATCTGTCCGAACTTCTCCGCGATTTCCGACCGCTTGATCCGTTCAGTCAACGCCCGCTGCACGCTCTTTTCGAATCCCGAGTACGCATGCACGACGAACCATTTCTTGTCGGCCATCATTCCACTCTCCCTGTCAGCATCTTGATCATCCACGCCAGCGACGTGTCGATCGCGAACAGGAAGAGCGCCATGATCACGACGAACGCAAACACGACCAAGGTCGTCTGAATCGTTTCCTTGCGCGTGGGCCAGGACACTTTGCCGGCTTCCGCCCACGCATCCTGACCGAACGCGAAAAATTCCTTGCCGGGCGCCGTCAACCACGCGACGCCCGCTGCCGCGAGCAAGCCGCCCAGCACCATCAGCACACGCAGCACCTGCGCGGTGTCGCTGAAGTAGTAGTAACCCCACACTCCAGCGACCACCAGCGCCACCGCCAGCGTCATCTTGATCTTGTCCATGTCACTCTAGCTTCACCGTTAATCGCCAGCATCTGAAACCTGAAACGCGAAGCTGGCAGGCCAGGAGGGAATCGAACCCCCAACCTGCGGTTTTGGAGACCGCCGCTCTGCCAATTGAGCTACTGGCCTAGTTCGTCGTCCGAAAGTGAAAACCTACTTTCGGCCGGTTTATCTTCCGCCGAAGTCCGGGCAAGCCCTAAGACTTCGGCGCTGAAACGCCAACGAAACGGCAACTATTCAATGACCTTGGATACGACGCCGGCGCCGACGGTACGGCCGCCTTCGCGAATCGCGAAGCGCAGCCCTTCTTCCATCGCGATCGGCTGGATCAGCGTCACCGTCATCTGGATGTTGTCGCCGGGCATCACCATCTCCGTACCCGCCGGCAGCTCCACCGAACCCGTCACGTCCGTCGTCCGGAAATAAAACTGCGGACGGTAACCGTTGAAGAACGGCGTATGCCGACCGCCTTCTTCCTTGCTCAATACGTACACTTCGCACGTGAACTTGGTGTGCGGCGGAATGCTGCCCGGCTTCGCCAGTACCTGCCCGCGCTCCACTTCCTCGCGCTTGGTGCCGCGCAGCAGAATGCCGACGTTGTCGCCCGCCTGGCCCTGATCGAGCAGCTTGCGGAACATTTCCACGCCCGTGCAGACCGTCTTCAGCGTCGGCTTCAGGCCGACGATCTCGAGTTCTTCCCCAACCTTGACCACGCCGCGCTCGACGCGACCGGTCACCACCGTGCCGCGACCCGAGATCGAGAACACGTCTTCGACCGGCATCAGGAACGGGCCGTCGATCGCGCGCTTCGGCTCGGGGATGTACGAATCCAGCGCGTCCGCCAGCCGCATGATCGAGCCTTCGCCCATGTCGCTGGCATCGCCTTCGAGCGCCATCTTTGCCGAGCCGATGACGATCGGCGTCTTATCGCCGGGGAATTCATATTTCGAGAGCAGCTCCCGCACTTCCAGTTCGACGAGTTCCAGCAATTCCTTGTCGTCGACCATGTCGGCCTTGTTCAGGTAGACGATGATGAACGGCACACCGACCTGGCGTGCCAGCAGGATGTGTTCGCGCGTTTGCGGCATCGGGCCGTCGGCCGCCGAAACAACCAGCACCGCGCCGTCCATCTGCGCCGCGCCGGTGATCATGTTCTTGATGTAGTCCGCGTGGCCCGGGCAATCGACGTGCGCGTAGTGGCGCTTCGACGTCTCGTACTCGACGTGCGCGGTATTGATCGTGATCCCGCGTGCCTTTTCTTCCGGCGCATTGTCGATCTGGTCGTAGGCTCTCGCTTCACCGCCGAATTTTTTCGACAGCACCAGCGTCAATGCTGCCGTCAGCGTGGTCTTGCCATGATCGACGTGCCCGATCGTCCCGACGTTCAGGTGCGGTTTCTTCCGCTCAAACTTGCCCTTGGCCATGATTCCTGCTCCTTGCTTTCACTGTTGCCGCACCAACTGGTCCGTGGTGCCCACGGCGCGGATTGAACGCGCGACCTCTCCCTTACCAAGGGAGTGCTCTACCACTGAGCTACGGGGGCGCTATGCCATGCGTTTACCGTGCATTTGCCAGGCATGTGTACCTGCCCTTGGAGCCAGCCCGCTCAAGACGGACCGCTTTGCTGCCAATTTATAACCACATGATTCTGTTGCGAATATGGAGCGGGTGAAGGGAATCGAACCCTCGTCGTAAGCTTGGAAGGCTTCTGCTCTACCATTGAGCTACACCCGCTTCGCGTTACCCTTTACCCTTTCCACCGCGCCTTACACCATCACTATTCGCTGCCTGACTCCCGCTTGGCTACGCTGGTGGAGGGGGAAGGATTCGAACCTTCGAAGGCAGAGCCGGCAGATTTACAGTCTGCTCCCGTTGGCCACTTGGGTACCCCTCCGACGAAACCGCATATTCTAGCAATTTCCGTTCCGGAGTGTCAATTCCGCCGCTTTTGCCCGCTGATCTCGCCGGCGGCGGCACCCGCCGCGCCGGATAAATTGCCGGTTGAACTGCGACTGCATCATTCCCGGCGCGGGTTCGGCCGGAGTGTTTTGGCCAATCGCCCGTCCGCGGATCCCCGGAATTCGGTCCGGCACCTCGAAGCGGTGCCAAAACGGCGTGACATCCGCAGCGCGCGGCCACAGCAATCCGCCCTCCGCAAATCGGGTCCAGTCAGAGGATTGCCACAGCGTTGTCACTAGCAAGTCACGTGCACGCGTTAACGTGCGTGCATGCGAACGATACGGGTGCTCCCACTTTGTACTCGATGGCTTGAGAGTAGGGCGAACCGTCTGCAGCCGTCATGGTGCCCACTGCGGGCATGCTTCGACGGCTCGAGGAGCGTGGCTTCACCAACCTCGCGCACTGGTCTCGTGGGGTCGACAAGGAGCTGTTCGCGCCCGCGGAATCTCGCCTGCAGTCCTGGACGCGCGGGGCCATCGCCGACGACCCATTTGGTTGACACCGTGTTCCACGGCATGAAGCATGGGGCGGACCTCGCGTACTACTACCAGCAAGCCGACGCATTTGTGTTCCCCAGCCGTACCGATACCTTCGGACTGGTGCTCCTGGAAGCGATGGCCTGCGGCACGCCTGTCGCGGCGTTCCCGGTTTCCGGCCCCGTCGATGTCGTGCGCAAAACGTCCGTCGGTGTATTGTCAGCGGACCTGCGTGAAGCTGCGCTGGCGTCACTGGAACTGGATCGATTCGCGGTGCGCCGCTATGCGCTGCAGTATTCCTGGGCCGCAGCCACACACCAGTTCACTTCGAACCTCTGTCCGATCCGCTGCGCGGCCGCAGCATGACCACGCACCGGCGCGACATGCCCTAGGGTCGACGCGCCCCACCCGACACGATTCGCGGGCGCTCGGCTTTCCGCGGTGGGTGCATCGCTTGTGCTCTGGCATCGGGTGGACCGTATAGCCCGCCGGCGACATCGGTCGTGAACTCGGACACCCAGTGCTTGCCCGGGCCTCCCCAATAGATGTTTTGGCGGTTGCTGACCGAGTTCGTTACGCACACAGCGTAGTTCACGCTCCAGTTCGTGGCACCACCCAGCGAATTCGCGCGTCGGACGTAGAGAAAGAATGTCTCATGGGCGAACCCGAGGCGACTAAGCTCGGACTCGAAGTCCTGCTTTTCCCCAAGTTGTTCCATCACCCTGGAATCGCCTTCGCAACGCACTGTCATTGCGTACTCCGATACACCATGGACTGTATGGTTACTGGCAGGCGTTACAGGAGTATGACAACCGTGCTCGCGTCCACGGGTCGGCAATCGCCGTTCGGCGGCTTCAGGAAAGCGACAAGGATCCGTCCGAGGATACCGTCGCAGCGGCCGACGGCGCCGGCACGCCGTCCGGTAGCGGGCGCACCCGCCGCGACGGCAGCAGCACGGTGAATTTGCTGCCCTGCCCCGGTTCACTTTCGATGAAGAGCTCGGCCTGGTGTCGGATCAACACATGCTTGACGATTGCCAAGCCAAGGCCGGTGCCCCCTGTGCCTCGCGAACGACTGCGATCGACGCGATAGAAGCGCTCCGTCAAGCGCGGTAAGTGCTCTGCGGCAATCCCGATGCCGGTATCGGTGACGCTGAACTCTCCACCGCGCCCGGTTATTCGCCAGTCCAGTGCAACGCGGCCTCCTTCAGGCGTGTAGCGCACCGCGTTGCTGACCAGATTACCGAAAGCGCTGGCCAGCTCATCGCGACTGCCGAGCACCGTCGCCGCATCACCGATACTCAGCGTGATTTCCTGTCGACCGCCGGAAAGCGCCTTCGCGTCGGACGACAACTCGAGCAGAAGCGGAACGATCGCGAATTCCGTTTCAGCTGCAATGTTCTGATCGCTTTCCAGCGACGAGAGTGTCAGCAGATCGTCGACCAGACGCTGCATGTTCTTCGCCTGCTCCTGCATGAGTGCGAGATAGCGCTGCCGCTGCTTCGATTCCAGGGCGACGTCAGCGAAGGTTTCCAGGAATCCGGTGAGCACGGTGAGCGGGGTCTTGAGTTCGTGCGATACGTTGGCAATGAAATCCCGGCGCACTCGCGCCACGGCCTCCAGACGCGTGACGTCCCGGCTCATGAGCAGTTTTTCCTCGACGCCGAAAGGCACGATCTGCACGGACAACGTTGAGGCGCCTTCGCGCATGGATTGAAAGACGACCGGTTCGTGGAAATCACCGCTCGCCATATACTGGACGAATGCGGGTTGGCGAACCAGATTGGCAATCGGCGCGCCAAGGTCCTGCTTCAAGTCGATGCCCATGTGGGCCTCCGCCCGCGGATTGGCCCATCGAATGCGATCGTTTGCGTCGAGAACGACGACACCTTCGGGCAGTGCCTCTGCGCCGCTGACAAAGCGGTCGAGCGCCAGTCGCAAGTCGCGCTGGCGTGCGCTTCGCAGGCGAACGCGGCGATAAAGGGCCGTGTAGGCGAGCGCCCACGTGCCACGACCTTCGGGTACTGGCGTATCGATCGGACCCGCCGCCCATTGCGCAAGCTTGTGCAACTGCCAAAGGTGCCAGGCAATGACAGCAAGCAACCCGGTCGTCATGACCACCAACGCGGCTTCTACGCCGCGGTCGAGCCACGCCAAGCCACTCAACGCGGCCACCAAAAGGGGCGCAGCCAAGCCACGAAGCCAGAAGGGAGTCATCATCGCGAGCGCACGACCATCTGGAGATGAATCTACTTTGGCGCAGTCAGCCGGTAGCCACTGCCGCGGACCGTCTCGATCATGTGCTCGTGCCCGGCCGGTTCAAGCGCGAGGCGAAGGCGACGGATGTGCACATCAACAGTGCGCTCCTCGATGTAGACGTGATCACCCCAGACTTGATCAAGTAGTTGCGACCGGCTGTGCACCCGTTCAGGCCGCGCCATCAGGAATTTGAGCAGCCGAAATTCCGTGGGCCCCAGCGCCACCGGCGTGCCTGCGGCCAGCGCGCGGTGCGTCACCGGATCGAGTTCCAGCGTACCTACGCGGAGCGCCTCCTGCGCGGACTCTGGAGCACGACGGCGAAGCACAGACTTGATGCGCGCCTTGAGCTCCCGCGGGCTGAAGGGCTTGGTCACATAGTCGTCCACCCACACCTCGAGGCCAGCGACACGGTCCGCTTCGTCGCTGCGTGCCGTGACCATGATGATCGGCAGTTCGCGCGTTCGCGCATCGCTACGCAGAGTGCGCGCGAACGCGAGTCCGGATTGGCCGGGCAGCATCCAGTCGAGCAGGATCAGGTCGGGTAGCGCACTCTTGATCTGCGCCTGGGCGCTTTCGGCGTCGGCGACGGCATGGACTGAGAAGCCCGCATCCTCGAGATTGACGCGGAGCAGTTCCTGGATTGCCGGCTCGTCCTCAACGACGAGTATCGAAGCGCTCATCGCTCACTCCTCAGCGACGTCACTCGGCGACCTCTGCCCGGATCTGCTCGGCCGTCGCATGGCGCACGTCCTTGCCCTTCACGACATGGACGACATTCTCGGCGATGTTCTTCGCATGGTCACCAACGCGCTCGATCGACTTGGCGATGAACACGATCTCGAGCGCAGGCGTGATCGTGCGCGGGTCTTCCATCATGTAGCTGATCAACTGCCTGAGGATCGACAGGAAGGCGAAGTCGATCGCCTCGTCGTTGCTGACAACCTGCGCCGCCGCCGCCACGTCAAGACGTGCAAATGCGTCGAGCGCGAGTTGCAGGTTGTCTTCGGCCAGTTCCGCTGCGCGCGTAATCTCGTGGAAGCGAACGTTCGACAGTCGCTCCGGGCGCAACATCTGCTGCGCCTTGTAAGCGATCTTCTTGATTTCGTCCGCAGCACGTTCAAGCTCGTTGACGATCTTGACCACCGTCAGCACCATACGCAGATCGATGGCCGTCGGCTGTCGCTTGGCGATGATCTGACTGCACTGCTGGTCGATGTTGACCTGCATCTGGTTGATCGCCAGCTCATCGGTGGCCACACTATCGACCAGGTCGACATCGACGTGCTTGAGCGCGTGAATCGCCCGCGCAAACTGGGTCTCGACCAGGCCGCCCATTGCCATCACGCCGGAGCGGATTTCCTCCATCTCGGCGTCGAATTGTTTGTAGGTGTGGTCGCTCATGCTTGGTTCCTTGGTGACGCGCCGCTGGCTCTCTAACCGAAACGACCGGTAATGTAGTCCTCGGTCTCCTTGCGTTGCGGCTTGAGGAAAATCTCGTCCGTGGGTGCGAATTCGATGAGTTCTCCGAGGTACATGTACGCAGTGTAGTCCGACACGCGTGCTGCCTGCTGCATGTTGTGCGTGACGATAGCAATCGTATAGTCGTTCTTCAGCTCCGAAATCAGTTCTTCGATCTTAGCAGTGGAAATGGGATCGAGCGCCGACGTCGGCTCGTCGAGCAGCAACACCTCGGGCTTGACCGAGACCGCGCGTGCGATGCAAAGGCGTTGTTGCTGCCCGCCCGACAGAGCCATGCCGCTTTGCTTGAGCTTGTCCTTGGACTCTTCCCACATTGCCGCCTTGATCAGCGCCCACTCGACCCGCTCGTCCATTTCTCGCGCACTTAGGTTCTCGTACAGCCGCACACCGAAAGCGATATTGTCGTAGATCGACATCGGAAATGGCGTCGGTTTCTGGAACACCATGCCGACGCGCGCCCGCAGCATATTGAGGTCGACCCCCGGCTCGAGGATGTTGCGGCCATTGAGCAGGATTTCGCCGTCCGCGCGCTGGCCGGGATACAGCGAGTACATCCGGTTCATCGTCCGCAGCAGAGTCGATTTGCCGCAGCCTGAAGGACCGATGAACGCCGTGACACGGCGCTCGGCGACATCGAGGTTGATATTCTTGAGCGCGTGAAATTTGCCGTAGTAGAAGTTCAGGTTCCGGATCGACATCTTGGACGATGACGCATCGTTAACGACAGACTCGCTTGCGGGGCGCGTCGCGACAGCTTCGTAGTTCATGGCGTCAGTGTTCCCAGGTCATTTCGCGACGTCTTGCCGGAACATTGTGCGGGCAAGGATATTGAGCAGCAATACAGCCAGCGTGATGAGCAGTGCGCCGGCCCACGCGAGTTGCTGCCACTCCTTGAATGGACTCATTGCGAACTGGAAGATCACCACTGGCAGGTTCGCCATGGGTGCGTTCATGTCCGCGCTCCAGAACTGATTGTTGAGCGCAGTGAAGAGCAGTGGCGCCGTTTCGCCGGAGATGCGTGCCACCGCAAGGAGGATGCCGGTGATGACACCCGCGCGTACTGCCTTGAGCGTGACCAGGAGTATGACTTTCCACATCGGCGCACCGAGTGCGATCGCCGCTTCGCGCAGGCTATTGGGAACCAGCCGAAGCATGTTCTCGGTTGTTCTGACCACGACCGGGATCGCCAGCAGCGCAAGTGCGCAGGAGCCCGCCCATCCGGAATAGTGCTGGGCGTTGGCGACGTAGACTGTGTACACAAACAGCCCGATCACGATCGATGGGGCGGACAGCAGGATGTCGTTGATGAACCGCGTCACATTCGCAATCAATCCGTCCTTGCCATACTCCGCCAGATAAATGCCGGCAAGTATGCCGATCGGCGTGCTGATCAGTGTCGCAACAAGGACCATCAGAAAACTGCCGAAGATCGCGTTCAGCAGCCCGCCGTCACTGCCAGGTGGGGGGGTCATCTGGGTAAACAGCGTTGGCGCAAGCGCCTCGAATCCGCGCAGGAACAGCGTAGCGAGTATCCACAGCAGGAACACCATGCCGAACGCCATTGTCATCAGCGACATCGCCAGGTTCCAGCGATTGACCAGCAATCGGCGTTGATAGCGCCCGGTGTTCTTGGCCATGACTAGGTCTGCTTGCCTTCGCGCTTGGCCAGTTGCGCCAGCAGCAGGCGCGAGCATGCGAGCACGATGAAGGTGAGCATGAACAGCACCAATCCAAGCGAGATGAGGGACGACAAGTGGACCGGATCGGACGCTTCGTTGAATTCGTTGGCGAGCGCCGAAGCAATCGAGTTGCCCGGCTCGAACAGCGAGGGCGAGATGCGATAAGCATTGCCGATCACGAACGTCACGGCCATCGTCTCGCCAAGCGCGCGTCCAAGCCCGAGCATGATGCCGCCGATGACGCCGACCTTGGTGTATGGCAGGACAATGTTCCAGACGACCTCCCAGGTCGTGCAGCCAATCCCGTAGGCCGACTCCTTGAGCACCGGCGGCACGATCTCGAACACGTCGCGCATCACCGAAGCGATGAACGGAATCACCATCACCGACAGGATCACGCCGGCCGACAGCATGCCGATGCCGTTGGGGGCACCCTGGAACAACGGCGCGATGAGCCAGACGTTGCCGAGCGTGCTGGCCAGAAAGGGCTGAACGTAGTCGCCGAAGATCGGCGCGAAGACGAACAGGCCCCACATGCCGTAGATGATGCTCGGGATCGCGGCGAGCAATTCGACCGCGGTGCCAAGCGGCCGTTTCAGGAGCGGCGGGCACATCTCGGTGAGAAACAGCGCGATGCCAAAGCTCACCGGAATGCCGATCAGCAGTGCGATACCCGACGTGACGAGCGTGCCATAGATCGGCGCCAGTGCGCCGAACTGCTTGGTGACCGGATTCCAGACGTTGGTAACAAAGAAGGCCGGTCCGAATTTTTCGAGCGCAGGTATGGCGCCGTAAACCAGCGAGCCGATGATCGCGACGAGGAGCAGCAACACCAGGACGGCGAAGGCCTGCGTCGTCCTTTCGAACAACGCGTCCTGCCACCGCCCCAACGTCATCGGTTGCTGCGGTGGCGTCGGCTCACGCCGCTCGAGCGGCATACGGTCGGCTGGCGTCAACATGGGGGCAGTTGCAATCGCCGTCATGATATACCCTTCGACATGCAACCGGCCCCGGAGGGACCCTTGGGGCCGGTTTGAGAAACCAACGAAAGCTTGCGCGAGGTCAGTTCCAGAGCTGCTTTCCTGCGGAGTCCTTGATCTGCGTCTTCCATGACTCCGCGATCAGCTTGACGACATTGTCGGGCAGCGGAACGTAGTCGAGTTCCTCCGCCATCTTCTGCCCGCTCTTCAGTGCCCAGTCGAAGAACTTCAGCACCTCTTGCCCGTTGGCCGCCTTGTCCTGCGTCTTGTAGAGCAGAATGAAGCTGGCGCCGGTGATCGGCCACGAGTCCTTGCCAGGCTGTTCGGTCAGCACCTGATAGAAACCGTCGACCGCCTTCCACTGGGCATACGCCGCTGCCGACTGGAACTGGGGATCGTCCGGGGCAACGAAGTTGCCATCCTTGTTGCGGAGCTGCGTGTAGCTCATCTTGTTCTTTTTCGCGTAGGCGTACTCGACGTAGCCGATCGCGCCCTTGATGCGTTGCACGTACGATGCGACGCCCTCGTTGCCCTTCCCGCCAACGCCTTCGGGCCACGCCACCGCCGTTGCCGCACCCACCTTTTCCTTCCACTCCGGGCTGACTTTGGACAGGTAGTCGGTGAACAGGAATGAAGTGCCAGAGCCATCCGAACGCCTGACCACGGTGATGTTTTCGTCAGGAAGCTTGAGCGTCGGGTTCAGATCGGCGATCGGCTTGTCATTCCACTTCTTGATCTTGCCGAGATAGATGTCGGCGAGCACTGCACCGGTCAGTTTCATTTCACCGGGCTTGATGCCTTCGAGGTTGATGACGGGTACGACGCCGCCGATGATCGCCGGAAACTGCGCGAGTCCGGCCTTTTCCAGTTCGTCGGGTTTGAGCGGTGCATCGGTCGCACCGAAATCGACGGTCTTCGCCTGAATCTGCTTGATGCCACCACCCGAGCCGATGGATTGATAGTTCATGCCGACGCCAGTCTTCGTCTTGTACGCTTCGGCCCACTTGGCGTAGATCGGAAACGGGAAGGTGGCACCGGCGCCAGTAATGTCTGCGGCGCGTGCCGCGAGACCGAACGAAACGGCGGAAACCGCCAGAAAACCTGCGGTGTATCTTTTCAATTTCATGTGGAGAGCCTTATGAGGTAAGCAGGACGCATGGGCGGCATTGTTGCAACCGCGCATTACGGCAGGATGACAACGGCCGACTTTCAGTGGCCGGCTGACAGTCGGTACCGCAGTCAGGGCGTAGCATTTGTCTGTCCAAACAGGCACTTAATGCGTCATCTCACCTGGCCTGGCCGAATCGCCAAAGACAATTACCGGGCATTGCTTCCCGCCTCGTACCATCCTTTGCTTGCGTTAACGACGCGCACGACAGCAAGCATCACCGGAACCTCGATCAGCACTCCGACCACCGTCGCCAGCGCGGCACCAGATTCGAAGCCATACAGGCTGATCGCGACCGCCACAGCCAACTCGAAGAAGTTGGAAGCACCAATCAGCGCCGAAGGCCCGGCAACACAGTGCGCCACGCCGAAGCGACGATTGAGCCAGTACGCCAAGGCGGAGTTGAACAGCACCTGGATGAGGATTGGGACTGCGAGCACCGCGATGACGAGCGGCTGGCGCAGGATCGCCTGCCCCTGGAATGCAAATAGCAACACGATCGTCGCCAGCAATGCGGCAAGTGAGAACGGCGCAATGCGCGCGAGCGTCGTCTGATACTTCGACTTGCCACGCTGCAGCAGCCGTCGACGCCACGCCTGGGCCAACGCGAGCGGCACCAGGACATACATCACGACCGACAGCAATAGCGTGTCCCACGGGACGCTGATCGACGAGACACCCAGCAGCAACGCGACGATCGGTGCGAACGCGAAGATCATGATCGTGTCGTTCAGCGCGACCTGCGTCAGCGTGAAATTCGGCTCGCCGTCGGTAAGATTGCTCCAAACGAACACCATCGCCGTGCACGGCGCCGCCGCGAGCAGGATGAGTCCTGCGATATAGCTGTCGATCTGTCCTGCAGGCAGGAACGGCGCGAACAGGTGGCGAATGAACAGCCACGCGAGCAACGCCATCGAAAACGGTTTGACCGCCCAGTTGATGAACAGTGTGACGCCGATGCCGCGCGCGTGTCGGCGCACCTCGTGCAACGCACCGAAGTCGATCTTGACCAGCATCGGGACGATCATCGCCCAGATCAGTAGGCCGACCGGAAGATTGACCTTGGCGATTTCCATGCGTGCAAGCGCTATGAATAACCCCGGCGCGAATTGCCCGAGCGCGATGCCGGCGACAATGCAAAGCGCCACCCAGACTGACAGGTAGCGCTCGAAGAAACCGAGTCGTGCAGCCTGCATGACGTGCATGCCTGCGCCGCCGTGCGCGGGTACCACGCGCGTCACGACGATTTTCCGATCTCGCGCAGTTTGTTCTGCAGTGACAAACGATCGAGTTTGCTTAGCGGCAGGCTCGTGAACAAACGAATCCGCGCAAGTAGCAAATGGCTCGCGTCGGAGAACGCCTTTCGCTTGATTTCGTCGCTGCCCTCTACCGCGGCCGGGTCGGGTACCCCCCAGTGCGCAGTCATTGGCTGTCCGGGCCACACCGGGCAGACTTCGCCGGCGGCGTTGTCACAGACTGTGAGCACGAAGTCGAGCGGCGGCGAATGGGGCATTGCGAATTCCGCCCAATGCTTACTGCGCAACCCATCGACTGGCATGCCGTTGGCCTGAAGCAGTGCAAGCGCCAGCGGATTTACTGTCCCCGTCGGATGGCTGCCCGCGCTGAATGCGTTGAATCGCCCCTGCCCCGACTGGCGCAGAATCGACTCCGCCATGATGCTTCGTGCAGAATTGCCGGTGCACAGAAACAGCACATTGAATGGACGTTGTGTATCGTTCGTCGCCATGCTTATCGTCCGGCGAAGTAGAACCTACCCGCAGCAAGCAGTCTTCGTATTCTTCGGTATTGCTACCGAGGAAGTTGCCATTTCAGGAGCACAACACTCGCTTGCCGCGTTCTTTTCCGCGTCAGCACCACCAAACAGCGGGATCGTGCCCAGCGAGTGGAACGATTCCCAGGCAATGCCCGCGGGGTCGGTCACCCAATATTTGTCGGACTTCGCGTAGCAGCAATTTGCGCCCATCTCCGCGACGACGCCGCGATCGGCGGCTTCCAGTTGGCCGTGAAGTGCGTTGAGTTCCTCGCCGCTGTCGACCTGCAAGCCAAGATGGTTGACGCCGACCATGGCGCCACGCTTTGAAATAGCAAAGTTAAGTCGCGGATCGTCGAGCATCCATTTCGCGTAATCGTCCTTGGTAACCGACGGTTCCACCCCGAATAGCGTCGAATAGAAACGAATGCTCACGGCGAGATCGGGCACAGCAACGTGAACGTGAAAGCGCTTCATGCAACTCTCCTTCGTGAAGTCGCCGGGATCTGTTTGCCTGCCGATGCACGGCGACGGGGTTGGGCCACGGGCGCGCAAGACGGTGCTTCGGCGGGTGCGCATTCGGTGATGCAGGCACCGCTGCCGCGGCAGCAGTTCTCGGTGAGATAACCGACCAGCGCATTCATTGCCTTGAAGTCGGCGCGGTAGACGATGAATCGGCCCTGCGGCTCCGCCTCGATCAGACCTGCGTGCGCGAGTTCCTTGAGGTGGAACGACAGTGTCGGCGCCGCAGTACGCAATTTGTCGGCGATGACGCCCGCGGGCAGGCCCGCGGGGCCGGCCTCGACCAGTAACCGGAAGATGGCGAGGCGCGTGTCCTGCGCCAGCGCGGCTAGGGCTACCACAGCCATATTCGTTTTCATGTTTCCAACAATATCGAATTATAAAACCAATGTCAAACCCCGTCACCCCGAGACCGCTTCAGCACGTGAGCGATCGGATTTACTTGCTATGCACTTGAGCCGGCCACCGCCCACTCCGGCCAGGCGAGCGCCCAACGCAGTCGATCGGCTTGCGCACGCAGACTGGCAAGCGTTTCCTGCAACTGGGTGTCCTGCGGCTTGGCCGCCAGCGCGACCAGCGTGCGCCCGCGCGCGATCAGAAAGTCGGTATACGGCAGCGGTTCACGCCGCGTATATGCCGAGAGCGCAGCGATATACGTGTTCGCCTGAGGCCACTCACGGCGCGCAATGGCATCCTCGATGGCGAGGTTGTAATACGCGAAATGAGCGTGCCCGAAGGAGCCTTGCGCCAACAGTGCGCTCGCCTCCGCCTGAAAAGCTGCACGTTCCATCGGATCTTCCGACATCCGCGCGAGCAGCCCGAGCAGCATCGGCCCTGCAAAACCCATTCCGGTCTCTCGCGCGAGTGCAAACCCCGCAGCGAGGCACTCGCGCGCCTCGGCGACATTCCCCAGTCCCAGTGCGCCGTACCCCTGGTGCGTGAGGATCATCGCCAGGTAACGGCGTGCGCCCAAGGCTTCGGCGAGCGCACGGCCGCGCACCTGATACGGCACAGCATCGGCGTAGCGTGCGCAGTTTGTCAGCAGCAGTCCGCACGATTGCGTTGCGAGCATCTCGGCGTAGCGATCGCCCATCTGCACCGCGTCATCGCGCCCTGCGAGCATGTCTGCCAGCCCTGCGTCGAACTCGGTGCGAAACATGCGGCAGTGTCCCACCATCACGCGGTTGGGGATGGCGATGCGGGTATAGCCGTGCGCATCGCACAATGCGACGCAACGCTGGAAGTTTTCAAATGCGGTGAGCATGCGACCTTCCATGTAGTCGGCATCGGCGAGACCGGACAGCGCGCGCGCCTCCCACGCCTTATCCTTCAATGCCAGTGCCAGCTCGAACGCCGCCCCGTGCGCAGTCCGACAATCGTCGACGCGGCCGAGTGCGAAATAAAGATTGCCGCGCGTGTAGTGCAGCTCGGCCAGCTCCTGGGTGAGCCCCGCCGCACGGCCGATCGGCTCGGCCTCGGCGAGCGCTGCCAGCGCGTCGTCGATGCCGGCGATAAGCCGCTGGCCGGCAGCGACACCAAGCATTGCACGGCATCGCTCAGCCGGATCGACCGCCACCGCAAGTGCCACCTGATAAGCGGCAACAGCGGGTGCTCCGGCGCCGGTCTCACGCATCAGCTGACCGCGCAGCATGTTCAGCACGTAAATATCCGCCGGCGCCCTCGCCAATTCCGCACCGCGCGCGGCCAGTGCCAGCGCGCGCTCGAGCTGCAATGCCGCGGCCTGCGCGCGCGCCGCCTGCAGATATGCGCGCGCCGCTTCCGGTGCATCTGCACGATCGAGGTGCCCTGCGCGCAGGCCCGCATCGCGCTCGCCGAACCAGGCAGCGGCCGCGGAATGCAGCTCCGCGCGACGAGTCCGCGTCAGCGATGCATAGATTCCATCGCGGATCAGCGCGTGGCCGAAGAGGAATTCGTCGCCTTCTTCGCGCACCAGCGAGTGCGCGAGCAGATTGTCGCAGACGTAGTCCGGCAGATTCGACAGCAGACGCACCAGGGGAAGCGAAAAGCGCTGGCCGATGACCGCTGCCGCGCGCAATGCCATTCGGTCGCGTTCAGGCAGGCGGTCGACGCGCGCCAGCACCAGGCTGTGCAATGACGCCGGCAACGCGTCCTGGTGTTCGTCCGCGGCACTCAGCAGTTGTTCCAGGAATAGCGGATTGCCGGCGGCGCGCTCGATGCACTGGTGAGCGTATTGCTGCGATGTGGCCAGCAAACCGCTCGCCAGCGCCAGGGCATCCTGCGCCTGCAGCGGACCGAGTTCGATCGTCGTCAGCGACGCACCCTGGACGGCGGTTCGCCACGCGGCATTGAGCGGGTCGCCATCGGGTCGCGTTGTCATCGCCAGGACGATCGGAAGCGTCGCTGCGGCGCGGGTCAGTGCCGCGACGTGATCGAGCGTCGTACGATCCGCCCAGTGCAGGTCTTCGACCGTCACGAGCAATGGCTGGACCGAGCTTGCGGCTCGCACGACCTGCACGAAAGCATCTGACCGGCCACGCTGGCGCGCGACATTGTCCATGTTCTCGTACATTACGCGCAGTGCCGGGGGTTGCGGCAGATCGAACAGATCGCACAGAAATGCGCGCCCGGCCGCTCCCTGCTCGTGTTCGAGGGCGATGCGCTCCAGCGCCGCAAGACGCTCCTCGACGCTCGCCTCCGGTCCGAGCCCGATCATGCTGGCGACGAGCTCACGAATCGCATCACGCCCCTCGCCCATGCCGAAATCGAGCACGAGCCCCGTATGGCATGCAAAGCCATCGGCAAGCGCAATGCGGCGCAGCTCCGCGATCAGCCGCGACTTGCCGATGCCTGCGTCGCCACGCACGCAAAGTGCGCCGCCCTCGCCGGTCCTGCGACATTCGTGCAGCAGCGCCGCAAGCTGTGCCAGCTCGCCGCGTCGGCCAACGAAAGGTTGGCCGACCGCCACACGCGCAGAGGTGTCGAGGTCGATCAACCGCCACGCCGACAGCGGACCGTCGATGCCTTTCACCCGTGCGTCGGTAATGGGTTCACATCGCGCGATGCGCTGCACCGCGCTGTGGACCGAGTCGTCGAGCACCGTTTCTCCCGCTCCGGCAAGCTGCAGCAGTCGTGCTGCGAGATTCACCGAATTGCCGATGACGGTATAGGCACGGTGCCGCGCACTGCCGAGGCCGCTGGCAATGACCTCGCCAGCGGCGATGCCGATGTGGACCGCAAGGTCGCGTCGCATCGTCGCGCCGAGTGCCGCGACCGCGCGATGGATGTCGATCGCGGCCCGCACTGCGCGCGCACCGTCGTCGCCATGTGCGATCGGCGCGCCGAACATGGCCATGGCGCTGTCGCCAATGTGCTTGTCGATGCTTCCACCACAGCGCTCGACGATCTCGTCGACGGTCTCGAAGTACTGCTCGAGCAGTCGGTGCACTTCTTCGGGATCGAGCTGTTGCGACAGGCGTGTGAATCCGACCAGGTCCGCGAACAATACGGTGACAGGACGTCGCTCGCCCTCCACGCTCTCGCTGCCGGTCAGCGTGGCAGCAACGGTGGCCGTCGCGGTAGCGATGCCGCAGCCCCCACAGAATTTCTCTTCGGGTTCGTTGAGAAAGCCGCACGCGGCGCAACTCATCGGCAGTGCTTTGCCGCATGCGGCGCAGAAGCGCCGCCCGTCGCGATTGGTCGCTCCGCAACTGCCGCATGTGCTCATCGGTGCGCCGGGGTCAGGTGACGAGCAGCGATTCGCCAGGCCGCACGCGTGTAAAGCGCACCGGGATCTGCTCGCAATGCAGGACATCGGCGCGTCGCACGATGCGCGTATACGTCGAGACGACTGGATCGCCTGCGTCCGGAAAATCCGCACGGTAATGCGCGCCGCGCGAGTTCTCGCGCCCCTGCGCTGCGCGCACGATCGCATGGCTGATCGTGACGAGACTGCCGAGATTGAGCCAGTCGTGCCAGCTCAGGTTGTAAGCCCGGTCGCGGGCGCCCGCAGGCAGTACCCCAGAGTCGAGTTCCAATGCGATTGCCGTCAGCGCGGCGTCGGCGCGCGCAAGGCTCGCCATGTCGCGCACAATGCCCGCGTCATCCCACATGGTCGCGTATAGGCGTTCACGCAGGTCTTCGATGTTGCTCGCGGTCCCGGTCCTGAATGGCAATTCCGCGCGTGCGATCGCAGCCTCGATTGCCTCGGCATCAGGCGCATGAAGTGCACCCTCGCGACCGACCCACGCCGCCATGGTGTCGCCGGCAATGCCGCCGAAGACGGTCGAATTGGCAACACCGTTACCGCCGAGCCGGTTTGCGCCGTGGACACCGCCCGAATCCTCGCCGGCGACGAACAACCCGCGCAATGCAGTCGTGCAGTCGGCGGCGAATTCCACGCCTCCCATCATGTAATGCGCGGTCGGTACGACTTCCACGCGGCCACCCGCAAGATCGAAGCCGCAGTCGGCGCAACGCTCGACCATGCCCTTGAACTGGCGGCGCACGCTATCGGCGCCGAGATGTGCCATCGAGAGCCACACCCCACCGTTCGGCGACGTGCGCCCGGCACGCATTTCGGCGTAGATGGCGCGCGACACAATGTCGCGCGTGGCGCGCTCACCCCGGGCGTCGTACTTGTGCATGAAGCGCTCACCGCCGGCATCGAGCAGATAACCGCCAGCGCCGCGCAGCCCTTCTTCGAGCACGGTGCCGGTCATGCGCGTATGCTCGCCCGCGAGCAGTCCGGTCGGATGGAATTGCACCATCTCCATGTCGCGCAACGGCAGACCTGCCGCGAGCGCCATCGCCAGACCATCGCAGCTCTTGTCACCGGAGGGCGTGTGGTAGCGATACATCGTGGGACCACCGCCGGTTGCGAGCAGCACAGCTTGGGCTGCGACATACACGTATGCACCATCGCGTATGTCAACCAGCACTACGCCTGCCAACGCGTTGCCGCCGGCGCTGGGAATGAACGCGAGCGCGCGATGCTCTTCCAGCCGATCGATGCCGCGTGCCCAGACCTGCTCGGCCAGCCGGTTGATGATCTCGATGCCGGTCAGGTCGCCCTTGTGCACCGTGCGATCGAAGGTCTGCCCGGCGAATGCCTTCTGGTGGATGGTGCCGTCGGGGTTGCGGTCGAAAAAGCAGCCGAGTTCGTTTTCCAGTTCGTGGATGCGCTCGATCGCACCATTGACCAGCGTCCACGCCAGATCCTGATCCGGCAGCCAGGCGCCGCCCACGATGGTGTCCATGAAATGGCGCTCGATCGAATCGCCTGGCGCGAGCGCGACGTTGTAGCCGCCCTGGACCATGCGCGTGCAGCCGCACTTGCCGAGCAGGCCCTTGACGGCGATGGTGATCGACAATGCGGGGTTGGCGGCGTGCGCGTGCAGCGCAGCGAACAGACCGGCACCGCCGGCACCGAGGATCAGGATATCCGTCTCGATGCGGCGCAGAGTCGTGGGCATGTCAGTCGGGAAGGGCCGCCCCGACCGACTGACCCGCCCCCTGGGGGGCAGCGAGCAGAGCGAGCGTGGGGGGATGTTTCATCAACGTTTGACGCCGAGTGCCGCCAGCGCCCGATCACGGCGCGAGCGCGCGTCGGCGTCCACCAGCGCAAAGAGGCTGCCGCCGTGGCAGTCCATGGCCACGGTCAGCGGCCCGAAGTCGCGAATCCTGAATCGCCACAGACTTTCCGGATTCAATTCGTCCAGGTCGACGTCCTCGATCGCCTCGATCCACGTCGTTTCCAGCGCCGCGGTGCCGCCGATGATAGCAAGGTATGCGCCGCCGATTTCGGAGAAAGCCGCCAGGGAATCCTTGCCCAGTCCGCCCTTGCCGACAATCAGCCGCACACCGCATTGCGACAACAGCGGACGCGTGAACCGCTCCATGCGCGAAGACGTCGTGGTGCCAACGCAGATTGGCGCATAGCCCACCGGATGCTCCACCGACGGCGCGACCTTCTTCACGTTCGGTGCAGTATGGATCACCGCGTGTCCATTGAGATCGAAGCGCGTCGCCATACCGCGATCGAACATCGCGATCTGCGTCGCGTCACGGATGCCGAACAGCGTGCCCTGCAACGTGACGGTATCGTTGATACGTAGCGCGCGTACCTGCGACTCGGAAATCGGCGTGGCCAGGATGTGATGGGTCATGTCAATCCACAGATTCGCGGTGACGGTCGATCCAATAGGCCCACGCCAGGAACAACCATCCCAGGAGGCCGCTCCATGCCAACACGGCGACGTTCGGTGGTGGTGGCCCGAACACGGCCATCAGGTAAATCGCGGCGAGCACCACGACAAAGAGCCAGAACAGCACACTGCCCCGACGATCCCGGGCGCGCGTCGCCCGCGAGTACAGCACGACGCCAAAACCGAACAATGCGAATTCCACGATCAGCGTTGCCGGAATCGAATACCAGAGGCCCAGTCCGTAAGGCGTCCCTCCTGGCCAAAGCGGCATGTCCGCCCGGTGGGAGATGAAGTCGAGGAGCCAGTGCGAGACCACCAAGGCGCCCAGCCACAGCGCGCCATTCGCGTCTCGGCGCAGGACAAAGTACACACCGCCGAGCACCAGACCCCACACGACGTCCGCGATCAGACTGTGCGTATACGGATACGACACGAACAGCAACGGCGTGACTGCCGTAATCCCTGGAACGATCCGGACCTGCTCCCAGCCGAGCAGCAGAAATATCGGCCAGAGCCCGTCCGCCCATTGCGCCGCGAGGGTCAACGTGCCGAGCGACGGCTTCGGCGCGACATGCTTTGCCGCCAGCGCCAAGCCAATGTGTCCGATGAACATGTCGCGCGAACGGTTGAACGTCAGAATCCGTAACTCACCCCATTCGCGTCGATCGTCGCCGACGCGCGCCGGGCGGAATGGCACTGCATATTGACCGCGACCGGATTCATGGTGATATGCGTCGCAGCGAGCTCGACGTGCACCGCAAACGCCGTCGCGTCGCCGCCAAGACCCTGCGGGCCGACGCCGAGCATGTTCACCGCATCCGTCAACTCGGATTCGAGTTGCGCACCATCCGGGTCATCACAGCGAGACCCCAACGGACGCGTGGCCGCGATCTTGGCCAGATGCACGCACAGATCCGCCGTCCCGCCCACACCGACACCGACGATGGTCGGTGGGCAGGTCTTGCCGCCCGCATCGAGGACGCAATCCACGACGAAGGTCCGGATCGCGTCGACACCTTCGGCGGGCACGGCCATCTTGAGCCATGAATTGTTCTCGGAACCGCTGCCTTTGGGGATCATTTCGATCCTCGCGCCTTCGAAGTCGGCCGCATAGTCGATGTGGATCACTGGTACGCCGATGCCGCACGACGAGTGCTCGTTCTTGCGGGTTAGCGGATGGACGATCGACGAGCGCAGCGGGTGCTCCCGCGTGGCGCGCTCGCAACCACGCCGAATGGCATTTTTCATCGCCGGCCCGTCGATCTCGACGTTGCGGCCTAGGGTGACGTTGTAGATTGGAATGCCCGTGTCCTGGCACAGCAGATTGTCCGTCGCCTCCGCCACCGCGATGTTCCGGATCATGGTCGCGAGCACGCCCTGCGCCATGGGCGTTGTCTCGCGCTGGACGAGCGTGGCGAAGCCTGCCTTCACGTCGTCAGGAAGAATTTTGAGCGCGCGAATGTAGAGTTCCTTGGCGATGGTCTCTACGACAGTCGGGTCGATACGCATGGGCTACCTCAGACCAGATTGAGCGCGAAGAGCAGCGCACAGAACGCCGCGACGCCACCGGCAGCGGCGAGCATTGTCTTTTGTGCTTCGCCGTGCCAGCCAACGAACTCGATCACCAGGAGCCGCAGGCCGCCGGTCAGGTGTGCGGCCAGCAAAAACACGAGTCCAATCTCTGACGCCTTGAGCAATGGTTGTTGCGTCCAGACGAGAAACGCGTCGAGCGCGGCCTCGCCTGCCAGCGCCTGGCTCAACGCAAGAAAATGCAACGGCAGGAACATTGCCAGCATGACTCCGGACACACGGTGCACGAGAAAGGCCCAGAACGCAGGATGCCCACGGTTGCGCCAATCAGAACGAATCATAGCGCCACCGCTGCGACCGCGCGTGCCCCAAGGCCGAGCAGGACGACGCCAACGATGCACCACGCCACATTGGCGGCGCGCCCTCGCCATCCCAGCCATTCCGCGGCGACCGTCCGCAGCCCCAGTGGTGCGTGAATCGCGACGGCGATCACGAACAGCGCATAGAACGCTGTCCAGCCGAAACTGCCGCGTGTTCGGCCGAGGATGGCGGCGGCGCTCAGTCCGCCATGCACCGCAACGATCATGGTCACCAGATGCACCGCAACGCAAACCGCCAGCACCGCTGCCGTCGCGCGCTGTGCAACCCACGCCCGGGCTTCGCCGCGTGCGCTCACAGATCTCCCCTGAGCATCGCGAGCGCTGTCGCGCGCTTCAAGCCCGCGATCGATGCCGTGGGCGACAAATGCTTCGGACAGCGCTCGGTGCAACTCGCATGCGTGTGGCACGCGTGACAACCAGCGTCGCCCGCCACCGCCGCGAGCCGCTCCTGGTGCGCGCCATCGCGCGTATCGCGCTGCAAGGTCCACGCGCGATTCAGCGCGGCCGGGCCAAGGTAGTCCGGGTTCCACGCAACGACATCACACGCCGAATAGCAGACTGCACAGCCAATGCATTCGATCGCGGCATCGACGGCTTTCCGGCCCGAGGAGTCCGGCCGCACTTTTGCCAATTCGTCACGGCGCGTCGCCGTCGGTTTGAACTGACCCTTGGCCCGTGACCATTTGTCGAAAAACTCGCGCATATCGGTAACAAGGTCACGCACAATCGGCAGGTTGGCCAGCGGGGCGATTTCGAGCGGACCATCGTGCACCACCGTCTCCACGTGCGTGCGACAGGTCCATCGCGCAACGCCATTGACGGTCATCGCGCACGAACCGCACATGCCGACGCGGCAGGCGAAGCGATAGGCCAGCGACGGGTCGAGGCGGCGCTGAATCCAGGTGACGATATCGAGCACGGTTTGCGAACCGGCGCGCGGCACTTCGTAGCGCTGAAACTTGCCGTCGGCGCGGCCGCGCCAGACGTTGACCTGCAGTGTGGTGTCAGGCTCGCGCATCGCCGTGATAGAGCCGAACTGTATGGCGCGCTTCCGCGAAGAAGAGCCATCGCTCGGCAAACAGGCCGAAGATACACAGGGCGGCCACCGCTCCTGCAATCCCGGCGTGGCGCCAACCCGCAATGAACGCAACGGCCGGAATACCGAAAGCGAACAGCAATGCGCATGCCCGCACCGCCGTTGCATGACTGCGGGCGAGCTTGAAGCCGAACTCGTTGGTCAGGAACGTTCCATGCGAATGGCCGGCGTCGAACAATCGCGCCTTCGCTACCGTCATCCCCGGTGGTCGCACCCCTTCGCGCACGCCGATCGCGCGCTCCAGAGTGAGCGCACTGGTCGCATCGCCAACAGCGCGCCAATAGGCGAGTTTGACGACAAGTGCCGCGACGCCAAGCGCAATCGCCAGCCACGCAAACGGCATGCGCCGAGCTTCGTACGCCAACGCCAATGCAAGGAGCATCAACGCTCCCGACCAATGCCCCAACAGCAGATAGTTCGCCGGCGTCCAGCGCGTATGCCACTGCCGGATGGGCTTGAGGCTCGCGTAGATCATTGCGGTGCAGAACAATACCGCGCAGCAAAGCAGACTCGTCAACGCAGCGATCGGAATCCGAATCGCGTCGCGCACACCGCCCGCGACACTGCCGCCGTAGACGAATGCCACGCCAACCAGTATCGCCGCGAACACCGCTTCGCGCGAGAGCCACGAGGTGCGAAAGCGCGAGAATGAGCGCCACGCATTCGACGGTTTGGCCAGGTGCAATGCCGACGATGCCAACCCCACGACGATGAGACCCAGCGCCAACGCGATACCGGTGGTCAGCGCGGGTTTGGGCAGGGTGTCGGCCGGACACAGATCCACCAGCGCCAGCAGCGACAGCAAGCCGAGACCAGCGCCGGAAATCACCGTGAAGAATATGATGCTGAACGTCGGCTTCATCGCGACGATTTCCGCGCAGGCTAGCGGCGGATCACTGGCCCGGCGAGGCTCGCGAGGCCGCGCTCGAGCAACGCGCGCGGGTCGTCGAGACCGAAGATCGGCTTCGCCTCGCGCGGCGGCAGGTACCGGTTGACTGGCTCGTAACCCAACTCGGGGAGCAGGCCGAAGCCTCCGCGCATCGCCGACAGGCGCGACACTTCCGAATTCGGATCGTCGAAATCGCCGAAGAAGCGTGCATGCGTCGGACACGCGAGCACGCATGCTGGCTGGCGTTCTTCCGGAGGCAGCAACTCGTCGTTGATGCGGTCGACACACAGCGTGCACTTCTTCATCGTGCCCGAAGATTCGTCGAGTTCCCTCGCGCCGTAAGGGCACGCCCACGCGCACAGGTTGCAACCCATGCACTTGTCCTGATCGACGAGCACGATGCCATCGTCGCGCTTGTACGATGCACCCGTCGGGCACACGGTGACGCAGGCTGCGTCGTCGCAGTGCATGCACGACATTGGAAAGTTGATCGTCTTGCTGGCCGGATATTCGCCGACTTCGTAGTGCCGCACACGGTTGAACCATACGCCCGAAGGTTCAACGCCGAACGGCTCGTAGTCGCTCAGCGGCCCACTGACTGGCGACGAAGCGTTCCATTCCTTGCATGCGGTCGCGCAGGCGTGGCAACCGACACAGGTATCCAGATCGATGACAAGGCCCAGCTTCATCCTAGGGCCTGTTAACGCTATGGGCGCAAACGCGAACGGGTGGCATGGGGCGCCAATCGCGGCAGCGGACGAAGCCAATACTAGCGGTCTTGGCGAGGACAGCAACAAAGAGTGGCGCCCCAGGGCACCCGTTCCCTTCGGGTTGCTGCCGAAAACGCCCATCGCTGCGTTGCAAAGACTCGCCGGGTTCCCGACCCGGCTTCGCCTTTGCGCCTTGCGCTAGGCGTTTTCGACGGTGCAACGCGCTTGTGTCCATAGCGTTAACAGGCCCTAGTTCCTCGATGCAGTAGCTCTGGTTTGCGTGTTGTAGCGCAATACCGAAGGACGTGCCCCGTCGTCGCGCGGAAGGCGTCGCGCCGCCGGGAAGACGGGCCAGATTCCTGTTTCGCCCGGTGCGCACTTGGTGACCTTGACGCGCAAGTCAAACCACGCAGCCTGGCCGGTCACCGGATCCGAGTTGGTCAACCGGCGCTCTGTTTTGCCGCCGGGCAACAACTCCGAGATCAGGTGATTGAGCAGGAAGCCCGCGGTCGCTTCGCTCGCCTCCTCGCTCAAACCCCACGTCCCCGCCTGTTTGCCAATGGCGTTCCAGGTCCAGACCGTATTCACCTCGCAACCCTCCATGGTCCTGAGTTGGCACCGGATCCGGCCGTGATGCGAATCCACCCACACCCAATCGTCATCCGCCAATCCGAGTCCATGCGCAGTCCCACGATTCATGTACAGGCGGTTCTCCGAAATGATCTGCCGCAGCCACGCGTTCTGTGCATCCCACGAGTGATACATCATCATCGGTCGTTGCGTGATGGCGTGCAGCGGGTAGTCGTCGGCCACGCTGCGCGGCGGGTCGGCGCCTTGCGCGGGTCCCGGATGCTCGCCCTCGAGTGGCGCATACCAGAACGGTAGCGGATCGAAATACGTCGCCAGCCGCTCGCAATCGACCAGCGATGCCGGTTGCGGTCCGTCGTAGAGCCGCTGCCCGGCGAGGCGAAACTTCTGCAATGGCTCCGAATACATCTGCAGGATGACCTGCACCGGGGGCGTTCCGAACAACGCGTGCTTCTCGGCGAACTCGAGATAATCCTTGTTCGCGAAGCGGTAGTAGCGCATGTTTTTCGGCCACGGATAGGTGAAGAACGACTGGTTTTCGATGTACTTTTCCCATTGCTTCGGATTCGGCTTGCCGCGCAACGGCGACTCGCCATTTTCTCCGCGCCATCCCGCAAGAAAGCCGATGCCCGGCAGCTTCTCATAGTTGACCACGAAGTCCCGGTAGTCCGCGAATTTGCGTGCCCCGTCGGTCTGCGTGAAGGCTGGAAATTTCAGCCGCGATGCGAGTTCGACGAGCACGTCCTGCCATGGGCGTACATCGCGATCGAGCGCGAGAATCGGATGGCGGATGGAGTCGGCCGCCGCATCGGGCTCGGAGATCGGCCGGTCGAGCAGCGAGATGGCGTCGTAGCGTTCAAGATACGTCGTGTCGGGCAACACCAGATCCGCGAAGCCTACGGTTTCGGAATGGAATGCGTCGACCACGACCAGAAACGGGATCGCGTATTCACCGTCGGAACTCTTGCGCACGAGCATGTCGCGGACTTCCGCCGTGTTCATGCTCGAGTTCCACGCCATGTTGGCCATGAACAACAGCAGTGTGTCGATCGGGTACGGATCGTGGTTCACGGCGTTGGTGATCACCATGTGCATCAATCCGTGCGCGGACAGAGGCGTTTCCCACGAATACGCCTTGTCGATGCGCAACGGCCGACCTTCGCCGTCGATCACCAGGTCTTCCGGCCGCGCCGGATAGCCGTTGGGCATGCGCTTGAGCGGCGTATCGGGCGCGAAGATGACCGCGGGGTCATTCTCAGGGAGCGAGCGGATCGGGATGCGGCGCGGATACGGCGTCTTGGCGCGGAAGCTGCCCGGGTTCTCGAGCGCGCCCAACAGCATCTGCAGCAGATGCAGGGCGCGGCAGGTTTGAAAGCCGTTGGAATGCGCGGAGACGCCGCGCATCGCGTGCATGGCCACCGGGCGGCCGACCACCTTGTCATGGGTGCGGCCGTGCATGTCGGTCCAGCGGATCGGTAATTCGATCGCCTGGTTGAACGCGACCTGCGCCATCTCGAGCGCGATTCGCGTGATTGTCTCCGCGGGAACGCCGCATTGGGCGGATACACGCTCGGGCGAGTAGCGATCGTCGAGATAGCGCTCGGTCGCGAGTGCAAACACCGTCTTGGCACGGCGACCGTCGGGAAGCTCGGTTGTTGCGTACAGCGCCGGCGCGATGTTGGGCAGATTACCGTTGACGAGTTGCTGCACGTCCTGGTCCCAGACCAGCGGCTCGCCATCGGCACCGCGCGCGAACAGGCCGTCGCCCGCGATGCCCGGCGTCTGCACGACCAGCCACGGCGCGTTCGTGTAGCGGATCAGAAACTCCCAGTCGATCAGGCCGCGCTTGAGCAGGACATGCACGAATGCCAGCGCCAGCAGGCCATCGGTGCCGGGCCGGATCGGCACCCATTCGTCGGCGATCGCCGAATAGCCGGTTCGCACCGGGTTGATCGACACGAACTTGGCGCCGCGTTTCTTGAGCTTGTCGAGGCCGATCTTGATCGGGTTCGAGGAATGGTCCTCGGCCACGCCCCACAGCAGGAAATATTTGGCGTAGTCCCAGTCCGGTGCGCCGAATTCCCAGAACGAGTAGCCGATGGTGTAAAGCCCGGCGACCGCCATGTTCACCGAGCAAAAACCGCCGTGCGCGGCCCAGTTCGGCGTGCCGAATTGCTGCGCCCACAGTCCGGACAACGCCTGCATCTGGTCGCGTCCGGTGAAGAATGCGAGTTGGGTCGGGTTGGTGGAGCGAATTTTCGCCAGACGGGCCGTGAGCAGGTCGAGCGCTTCGTTCCATTCGATCTCGACGAAGTCGCCAGCACCACGTTCGCTGCCGGGACGCCGCTTCAACGGCTTCGTCAGCTTTGCCGCTGAATACTGCTTCATGATCCCGGCGGAACCCTTGGCGCATAGCACGCCCTGGTTCACCGGATGATTGAGATTGCCCTGGATGAAGCGAACGCGCTCGTTCTCGACTGTCACCTTGATGCCGCAACGGCATGCGCACATGTAGCACGTGCTGAAATACGTCTGCTGTTTGGCGCGGTCGTCGAAAGGTATGCGAACGGTCATGGGGGCGGCATACACAGTGCCGTAGGGCCTGCCGCCGATGCACGCTGCGCGCCACATCGCGACTGGCGTAGAATCCTAGCATAGCCGGAACAAGGCGCGCGTTGCCTCGCCGAACCGGCAACCGGAGACCCGCCATGACCCACGCCGACACGACAATACACACGCTGCGCGAACCGAGTGCTTCGAGCCAGCTTTCGCTCGATGAGTACTGGATGCCGTTCACGCCCAACCGCGACTTCAAGCACGACCCGAAAATGGTCGTCCGGGCGGAGGGGATGTACCTGTGGAGCGATCACGGCGACAAACTCCTCGACGGCTCGTCGGGACTGTTCTGCGTCAACGCAGGGCATGGCCGCAGACAGATTGCCGATGCTGTCGGCGCGCAATTGCGCGAACTCGACTTCATCGCGCCGTTCACGCGCGGGCACCCGAAGCAATTCCAGCTTGCGACCCGCGTCGCGGAACTCACACCGGGCGATCTGAACCGGATCTTTTTCGTGAACTCGGGTTCCGAGGCGGTCGACACCGCGATGAAGGTCGCGCTGGCGTATCACCAGGCACGCGGCCAGGGTGGACGCAACATGTTCATTTCCCGCGAACGCGCGTATCACGGCGTCAACTTCGGTGGCGTGTCGTTGTCGGGGCTGATCAACAACCGCCGCAAGTTCGGCCCGACGCTTCCGGGCATCGCGCACATGCGCCACACGCACCTCAAAGAAAACTTCTTCGCCCCCGGCGAAGGCACGCACGGCGCCGAATTGGCCGAAGATCTGGTGCGCTTCATCAATCTGTTTGGTGCCGAGAATATCGCCGCGTGTTTTGTCGAGCCGATTGCGGGCTCCACCGGCTGCCTGGTGCCGCCGAAGGGATATCTGCAACGCCTGCGCCAGATCTGCGACGCGCACGGCATCCTGCTGGTGTTCGACGAGGTGATCTGCGGCTTCGGCCGGACGGGCCAGGCGTTCGCCGCGCAGAGCTTCGACGTGACGCCCGACGTCATGACGATGGCCAAGGGCATTACCAACGGTGCACAGCCCATGGGGGCCGTGGCCATCAGCGAGCGCATCCACGACACGATCTTCGGTGCGGCCGCCGAAGGTGCGATCGAATTCTTTCATGGCTATACGTATTCGGGTCATCCCGCAGCGTGTGCCGCCGGTCTGGCGACACTCGACATTTACAAGGAAGAAGACCTGTTCGCGCGCGGCGCTGCGCTGTCACCCTATTTCCTTGAAGCACTCTGGTCGCTCAAGGGATTGCCGATGGTCGCCGACATTCGCGGCTACGGCCTGCTGGCAGCGATCGATGTGCCTTCCGACGGGACACCGGGTCGTCGCGGGCATGTGCTGCAGAAGAAACTGTTCGACAGCGGCCTGCATCTCAAAGCCACGGGAGATTGTGTCATCATCGCGCCGCCACTGATCGCGGAACGCGCACACGTCGACGTGATCGTCGATGTACTGCGCAAAACACTGCAGACGCTATAAACGAGTCGATGCCGGCGGCATAGCGAGGCCTTGCGCCAAACTGGCGAGGCCTCTCCTGCTGGTCATCAGATGACGGCCACCCCCTGCCAGGCGCCGGTCATCGGCGGAGGGTTGACAGGGCTGCCGGCCTTTGCCACGCTGGGATCATGGCTACGCGTCCGCATTTTCAGCGGCAAGTCGAGCGGGTCCGGAATCTTCCGGCATTGCCCACAGCGATCGTCTACCCTTGCGATCGCGACTCGCTGCAAATTGCATTGTCCGGACAGTTTGCCGGTTACCTCGCGCCGATCCTCGTCGGTCCTGAAGCCCGTATCGCCGACGCCGCAGCACAGGCAGGCCTCGACCTGTCGCGAGTCACCATCATCGACACGCCGGATGAACCGTTCGTCGCGGCGCAGCGTGCCGTAGCGCTTGCGAGCGTTGGCGAGGTCCGTGCCCTAATCAAGGGCAGCTTGTATCCCGATGACCTGATGCGCGCGGTCGCCGCGCCCGAAGGCGGCTTGCGCGGCGAGCATCGCCTCACGCATGCGTTTTTCGTCGACGTTCCTGGTTTCGCGCGCCCGTTTATCCTTTCGGACGCCGTGCTGAACATCGTCCCGAATCTCGCGGCGAAACGCGAAATCGTGCAGAACGCGATCGACTTCGCACATGCGCTGGGCAACGCCAATCCCCAGGTCGCATTGCTGGCCGCCGTCGAAGGGGTAACTCCGGCCCTGCCGGCAACCGGTGACGCCGCCGCGCTGGTCAAAATGGCGGCGCAAGGGTTGATTACCGGCGGCACGATCGAAGGTCCGTTGACTGCGGACAGTGCCATGTCGGCCGCTGCGGCAAGGGCGAATGGCGTCGATTCGAAGGTCGCAGGCAACGCCGATGTGGTGATCGTTCCGAGCCTCGAAGCCGGCGCCCTCATGCTCAGGACGCTGACCGGCATGTTCGGCGCACTTGCCGCAGGCATCGTTCTGGGCGCAAAAGTGCCGGTCGTGCTCGCCGCGCGCGGCGACTCCATGGAAGTCCGGGTCGCAGGCTGTGTGCTTGCGTCGCTCGTGGCACAGATTTCCACAGCCACCAGCGTACAGTCGCCGCCCCGGATATTGCCGACCGAAGCGGGCATGCACGTCGCCGCGTAGCGCGGCACGCACAAACTACGCAGCGCTCTCGCCCTTCGACGAGCTCAGGGCGAACGGACCTCGCGCCCCGTTCGTGGTGAGCCTGTCGAACCATGAACGGCGAACTCAGCGCGGCCGCACGCAGTCCACGAAATAGCTCAGCTTGCCGTCGTCGTTCTGCTCGACCAATCCGTGAATATCGGTGTCGAAGCCGGGAAACTGCTGGTTGAATTTCCGCGCGAACTGCAGGAATTGCACGATCGTGCGATTGAAGCGCTCTCCGGGAATCAATAGCGGAATCCCCGGCGGATACGGCGTCAACAGCACGCTTGTCACACGGCCCTCGAGGTCGTCGATGGCGACGCGTTCGATCTCGCGGTGCGCCATGCACGCAAAGGCGTCCGACGGTTTCATTGCCGGCAGCATGTCCGACAGGTACATCTCCGTCGTGACGCGTGCCACGTCGTTGGCCTTGTACATGTCGTGAATCTGCTGACTCAGATCACGCAGTCCGATGCGTTCATACTTCGGAAATTTCGCGCAGAAATCAGGGAGGATCTTCCACAGCGGATGATTCTTGTCGTAATCGTCCTTGAACTGCTGCAGCGCGGTCACCAGCGTGTTCCAGCGGCCCTTGGTGATGCCGATCGTAAACATGATGAAGAACGAGTAAAGACCGGTCTTCTCGACGATGACGCCATGTTCCGCGAGGTACTTGGTGACGATCGACGCGGGAATGCCCGTCTTGGCGAATTTACCCGATACGTCGAGCCCGGGCGTGATGAGCGTGGCCTTGATCGGGTCGAGGATGTTGAATCCGGGCGCCAGTTCGCCGAAGCCATGCCAGCGCTCGTTGGCCTTCAGCATCCAGTCCTCGCGCTTGCCGATGCCTTCCGCGGCGAGCCGTTCCGGCCCCCAGACCTTGAACCACCAGTCCTTGCCCCATTCGTCGTCGACCTTGCGCATGGCGCGCCGGAAGTCGAGCGCCTCCATGATCGATTCCTCGACCAGCGCGGTCCCGCCCGGTGGCTCCATCATCGCCGCGGACACGTCGCACGACGCGATGATCGCGTACTGCGGCGATGTCGAGGTGTGCATCAGATACGCCTCGTTGAAGATATGCGTGTCGAGTTTTCGCGTTTCGGAGTTCTGCACGATGATCTGCGACGCCTGCGATATCCCGGCCAGCAGCTTGTGCGTCGAGTGCGTCGCGAAGATGATCGCTTCCTTGCTGCGCGGGCGGTCCTTGCCGATCGCGTGCATGTCCTTGTAGAACTCGTGGAACGCCGCATGCGGCAGCCAGGCCTCGTCGAAATGCAGCGTGTCGATCGCGTTGCCCAGCGTCTGCTTGAGCATCTCGACGTTGTACGCGATGCCGTCGTAAGTGCTTTGCGTGATGGTCAGAATGCGGGGTTTCTTGTTCTTCACCTCCCGCGCAAACGGGTTCGCCTCGATTTTTCTGCGAATGTTCTCCGGTTTGAACTCGTCAAGCGCGATCGGGCCGATGATGCCGAGATGATTCCGCTTGGGCGTCAGAAACACCGGGATCGCCCCGGTCATCGTGATCGCGTGCAGGATCGACACGTGGCAATTGCGGTCGACCACGACGATGTCGTCCGGCGCCACGTTCGCATGCCACACCATCTTGTTCGACGTCGACGTGCCGTTGGTGACGAAAAAACAATGGTCGGCATTGAATATCCGTGCCGCGTTGCGCTCCGACGCCGCAACCGGGCCGGTGTGGTCGAGCAGCTGACCCAGCTCGTCGACGGCGTTGCATACGTCGGCGCGCAGCATGTTCTCGCCGAAGAACTGATGGAACATCTGGCCCACCGGACTCTTCAGGAACGCGACGCCACCCGAATGTCCAGGGCAATGCCACGAATACGATCCGTCCTGCGCGTAGTTGACCAGCGCGCGAAAGAACGGCGGCGACAACGAATCGAGGTAGGCCTTCGCCTCGCGGATGATATGTCGTGCCACGAACTCCGGCGTGTCCTCGAACATGTGAATGAAGCCGTGCAACTCGCGCAGCACGTCGTTCGGGATATGCCGCGAGGTCCGCGTCTCGCCGTAGAGATAGATCGGGATCTCGGCGTTCTTGAACCGGATCTCCTGGATGAACGCGCGCACCTTGAGGATGGCCGGATCGAGTTCCGGACCCGGCGTGAACTCCTCGTCGTCGATCGACAGGATGAACGCGGACGCACGCGACTGCTGCTGCGCGAACTGCGAGAGATCGCCGTAGCTCGTCACGCCGAGGATCTCGAGCCCTTCCTTCTCGATTGCGGCAGCGAGCGCACGAATGCCGAGCCCGGACGCATTTTCCGAGCGGAAGTCTTCGTCGATGATGACGATCGGGAAGCGGAATTTCATTGGCGCAATCCTGTTCCGGGCCACGCCGGGTTCGGGTCCGGCGATACCCCGCGCCGTTCGGGGCGCCGGTTGGAGAGGCGCGAATTATGGGACGATTTGCCGATGGTGGCTACCGGTGCGTTCGGGTGCGAAGGTCCAGCGGGGCAAGCCGTTGTCACAGCGCAACACCGCATCCATCGACCCACTTCACGGTGCAACCTTCCCGGCGGAAACGGCTCGCGCATCGCGAATCAGCTCGGACTGCTCCCGCACCCAGTTCGATAGCATGAGCGCCGCCACGACATAGACTCCAATGCCGACCCCCACCGCCGTCAATACTCGCCCGTTGCGTCCCGACCAGAGGCGCAGCGCCGCGTAGCCGGCCAGCGGAAACAACAGCAACAGCAATACCGCGCCAAAGCGCATCTCTACCGCCGTCCACGCATACATCGCCAGATTGGCGCCGAACAGTGCGAGGACCAGCACATAGCCGTCGATCGCCTCCGCTTCACGCTGCGCGACGACTCTGCGGCCCAGCAGGACCAATCCGATCACCCCCAGCGCCACCACGCCGTGATTGACGACGCCGAGCGGCACGCGATACCACGGATGGAGGTCGCGACTGTAGGTGAAGAGGAGATCCTGGTCGGTCAGGTTGAACGTGTGGATCGCAAGCGTCAGCAGGCCGCGCCCGGGATAATCGACATACCACCTCCAGGGCGATTTCATGTCGACGTTCGTGCCGAGCCAAAACGGGCTGTGGTAGTAGATAGCACCGCGTGGTACCGGTGGCATTCCCGTGGCGTATTTGATGTTCTGGATACCCCAGACCTGCTGCATGATGCCGAGGTCTGCAGTTACCAATGGGGTGCGCTTGTTGAAATAGGCGATGTTGTTCGCCAGCTGCGGCAATGCAGGGAGCGTCAGGAAGATCGCCACCAGGGCTGTGTTCACCATGACACGCATGACACCCGGCCGCTTGCGCGCCGCGATGATGAGGAGCCCGATGATCCACGTGACGACCATGAAGGCGCTGCCCGGTCGCACCATCATGGCATAGCCCACCGCCAGGCTGCCGGCGATGAGCGGCAGCGGATTGGTGCTGCGCCGATAGGCCACCACCCAGCAGCCGGCAGCGAACACCAGCAACGTGATCGACAGGCTTTCGGTCAACGTCTCCGGTGCGTAGATCAATACATAATAGTTGGCGAGGAGCCCACAGAAGACAATGCGACCCGCAAGGGGCCAGACCCGGATCAATGCGCCGCGCAGAAAGAACACCGCGCCGAGGTAGAGCAGCAACTGCACTTCGAACACGGCGATCTGGAAGGGCAGCCCCAGCGCCGCCGCGCCACGTACCACCAGGCTCAGAAAGAACGGGTAGCCGTAGATGCGAATCTCCGCAGCCGTGTACCGGTGGAACAAGCCGTGTTCGGCGATCTCGCGGCCAATTTGGGCGTACAAACCCGCATCGTAGGACGACGGGTAGAGCCATTCGTGCAGCAGGAATCCGTGCGCGACCAATGCAGCGAATCCCAGCGCGCACCACTCCGCTCGAGACAATTTCTCGCCCATGGCGTTGCTACGACGGGAAAAGCGCTTCGATGGGTCGGCGACCGCTGGCAGGGTGTCAAATCTTGGGCAGCGTCACGCCTTGCTGCCCCTGGTACTTGCCGCCGCGGTCCTTGTACGACGTCTCGCAGACTTCGTCGGACTCGAAGAAGATGACCTGCGCCACACCTTCGTTGGCGTAGATTTTGGCCGGCAAGGGCGTCGTATTCGAGAACTCGAGTGTCACATAGCCTTCCCACTCGGGTTCGAACGGCGTCACGTTGACGATGATGCCGCAGCGCGCATACGTGCTCTTGCCCAGGCAGATCGTGAGCACGTTGCGCGGTATGCGAAAGTATTCGACGGTGCGCGCGAGCGCGAATGAATTGGGCGGGATGATGCAGGATTCGCCCTTGAAATCGACAAACGACCGGTCGTCGAAGTTCTTGGGATCGACGATCGTCGAATTGAGGTTGGTGAACAGCTTGAATTCGTTCGAGCAGCGGATGTCGTAGCCATAGCTCGACGTGCCGTAAGACACGATCTTCTGGCCGTCGACCTCGCGCACCTGGCCGGGCTCGAAGGGCTCGATCATCCGGTGCTCCTTCGCCATCCGGCGAATCCACGTGTCCGGCTTGATCATCGGCGTGCGTTCGTCGAGTGCAACGGTGTCACGTATTCTGAATGACGATGTTCGGGAACTTCGCCGAAAAATCCTCTGCCTTCTGGGCGACGAACACGGCGGTCTTGCGCGCGATGTCCCGATAGATCGCGGCGACGGGACCATCGGGATCGGCGACCACGGTTGGTCGGCCCGAGTCGGCCTGCTCGCGGATATGCATGTCCAGCGGCAGCGATCCGAGAAACGGCACGTTGTAGTCCTTGCACATTTTTTCGCCGCCCCCAGAACCGAAAATGTGTTCGGCGTGGCCGCAGTTGGAACAGATATGGATCGCCATGTTTTCGACGACTCCGACGATCGGCACGCCGACCTTCTCGAACATCTTGAGGCCCTTGCGCGCGTCGATCAGCGCGATGTCCTGCGGCGTGGTCACGATCACGGCGCCGGTGACCGGCACCTTCTGCGCCAGCGTCAACGCAATATCGCCCGTGCCCGGCGGCATGTCGACGAGCAGGTAGTCGAGGTCGCGCCAGTTGGTGTCCTTGAGCAACTGTTCCAGTGCCTGCGTCACCATCGGGCCGCGCCAGACCATCGGCGTGTCCACGTCGATCAGGAAACCGATGGACATCGCCTGCAGCCCGTAGGCTTCCAGCGGCTCCAGCGTCTTGCCATCCTTTGATTCCGGCCGCCCGCTGATGCCGAGCATGGTTGGCTGCGAGGGTCCGTAGATGTCGGCATCGAGCACGCCGACCTGCGCACCTTCCGCCACCAGCGCCAGCGCCAGATTGACGGCCGTTGTCGACTTGCCGACGCCGCCCTTGCCGCTCGCAATCGCGATGATGTTCTTGACGCTCGGGACCAGCTTGACGCCGCGTTGCACCGAATGCGAACCGACCTTCTGGCTGATCGTGACCGTGACCTTGCCTATTCCCGGCAATGCGGCAAGGTGGTTATGCACCAGCTTGCGCAAGGTCTCGTGCTGGCTCTTTGCCGGATAGGCCAGCAGTACGTCGACAGCGACGTTGTTGCCATCGACCTGAATCTTGCGAATCGATTTGGTCGAGACGAAATCGCGGCCGGTGTTGGGGTCCAGAAGCGAGCGCAAGCTCGCCTGGGCGTCGGCCTCGGTGATCGGCATGGATTGCTTTGGGGCTGTGAGATGCGGAGCCCCAAAGTCTAACGAAAAAGCGCGTCTCTCGGTACTCATCGTGTGATCGCGCTGCTAAAATGCGGCATTCCCCTTCTGCATCAAAGGTCTTTGTCGCATGTCTCGCCGCACCCTTTTCGTTACTACCGCGCTGCCGTACACCAACGGTCCGTTCCACATCGGCCACATCATGGAGTACATCCAGGCCGACATCTGGGTGCGCTTTCAGCGGATGCAGCCGGACACGGTCGTGCATTTCGTCTGCGCCGATGACACGCATGGTGCCGCGATCATGCTCAGGGCCGAGGCGGAAGGCGTAACGCCGCAAGGAGCTGGTCGCCAGGATATCGGCGACACGGCCGAAGCACCTGCAGGGATTTCACCTCAGTTTCGACCACTGGGGCAGCACCGACTCGCCGACCAATTTCGCTCTGTCGAAGGACATCTACCTCAAGCTGAACCGATGCCGGCCTAATCTACACGAAGCCTATCGAGCAATTCTTCGATCCGGTCAAGGAAATGTTCCTGGCGGACCGCTATATCCGCGGCGAATGCCCGAAATGCGGCGCCAAGGATCAGTATGGCGATGCGTGCGAGAACTGCAGCACGCTGAATGCGCCGACCGACCTCATCCGTCCCTACTCGACAGTGTCGGGAGCGACGCCGGTAATGAAGGCGTCAGAGCATTTCTTTTTTCGGCTTTCCGATCCGAAATGCGTGGCATTTCTGCAGCAGTGGACGCAACAAGACGCGTCGGGACGGGCACGGTTGCAGCCGGAAGTCTTCAACAAGGCACAGGAATGGCTCGGCCCGGACGGCACGGGTCTCGCCGACTGGGACATCTCGCGCGATGCGCCGTATCTCGGCATTCCGATACCCGACGCACCCGGCAAATACTTCTACGTCTGGCTGGATGCGCCGGTCGGTTATCTGGCCAGCCTGAAGGAATACGTCGATACGGGCAAGGCGCGCGCCTCCGGTGAATTGCGCAGCTTCGAGCAGATCCTCGCCGATCCGGAGACGATACAGATCCATTTCATCGGCAAGGACATCGTCTACTTTCACACGCTGTTCTGGCCGGCAATGCTCAAGTTCGCGGGCACACCGTACAAAGTTCCGGACAACGTATACGTGCACGGCTTCCTGACCGCGCTCGGCGAGAAGATGTCCAAATCGCGCGGCACAGGCATCAGCCCCGATTTCTATCTCGATCTGGGTCTCAACTCCGAATGGCTGCGCTACTACATCGCGACCAAGCTCAACGACAAGGTCGAAGACATCGACTTCAATCCGGATGATTTTGTCGCGCGGGTGAACAGCGATCTGATCGGGAAGTACGTCAATATCGCGAGTCGCGCGGCGAAATTCATCACCGAACAATTCGATGGCGTTGTTTCGCTCACAACTGCTGAAGTCGAAACGCTGCGCGGTGACTTCAGCTCGAATAGCCACGATATTGCCGATCGATACAGTTCGCGCCAGTATTCACAGGTGGTGCGCGATGCGATGTCGGCCGCGGATCGAATCAACGAAGCATTCGACCAGGCCAAACCGTGGGCCTTGGCGAAGGACCCTGAGCGTCGAACGGAGTTGCAGAGCATTTGTTCGCGCGCATTGTTCGGGTTCAAGTATCTCACCGTGATCCTTGCGCCGATTCTCCCGGAGCTTGCATCGCAGGTCGCCCGCCAGCTGTTCGGTCTCGATCGCGACTTCATGTGGGCAGACGCGATGGAACCACCGAAGACGAATCGCACCGTTTACACACCTCATGACGCGTATCGACCCCAAGCTGATCGACGTGCTGATCGAGGGACCGAAAGCGGCAGCCACGCCCTCACCTCAACTCGCTCCTGCAGCCGCAGAGACAGAGAAACCTGCGGCTCAGCCGATTTCGATCGACGATTTCTCCAAGGTCGAACTGCGCATCGCGAAAATCGTCAACGCCGAGCACGTCGCGGGAGCGGACAAGTTGCTGAAGCTGACCCTCGACATCGGCGAAGCACAGCATCGCACCGTGTTCGCGGGCATCAAGTCCGCGTACAAACCAGAAGACCTGATCGGGCGTCTCACGCCGATGGTCGCCAATCTTGCACCACGCAAGATGAAATTCGGCCTGTCCGAAGGCATGGTGCTCGCCGCGTCGGGCGACGGTCCCGGCATTTTCCTGCTCACGCCCGACTCGGGCGCTGCTCCGGGGATGCGTATCAAATGACGCAGATGTCCAAGAGCAGGACGCGCAGCGTCGCAGCGATTGGAAGCGGCGGCGCGAGCCCGCAGCGAGGGGCCCCGCAGAGCGGGGATCGCGCGAGGCGAGTCGACGCTGCGGCCGACACGCAGCTGGTAGGTCAGACGTGCTAGCGACAGGAGGCCGCCGCGTCATCCCGGCGCAGGCCGGGATCCAAGTTCCGGGCGCATACGCCTCAGCTTTGCGAAATTGGACCCCGGCCTGCGCCGGGGTGACGACCGGCGTAAAGTGAGCAACGCCCTCCCGCTCGTCATTGCCGCGATCCTCGCCTGGATCGCGATCGGCGTGCTGGGCCTGGTACGATCGCGCAACCTGATATTCGTCGGGCGGATACTTTTCTCCACCGGCGCCGTGGTGGGATTCGCCCTTGCGGCAGTCGCGCTGCTCACGATCGGCGACACGCCTCAGACGCTGGTGTTGCCGCTCGGCCTGCCGGACCTGCCTTTCCACGTTCGATTGGACGCGCTATCCGCGTTCTTCCTGTTTCTCCTTGGGTCGGCCGGCGGTGGCATTTCGATTTTCTCTGCCGGCTACTTCCGCGACAGCGAAGGCGTCGCGCCAGGACTGCTTTGCCTGCAGTACCACACCTTTCTCGCCGCCATGGCGCTGGTGTTCGTCGCCGACGACGCCTACGTGTTCATGGTGGCATGGGAGACGATGGCGCTTTCGTCGTATTTCCTGGTGACGACCGACCACCGCATCCCGGAGATTCGACGTGCCGGCTTCCTGTATCTTCTGATCGCGCACGTCGGCGCGATCGGCATCCTGTTGTGTTTCGGCGTCCTGCAGGGCGGCAGCGGTGACTACACCTTCGCCGGCATGCGCACCGTTCGGCTGTCGGAGACCTGGGGGTCGATCGCGTTCCTGCTCGCGCTGTTCGGGTTCGGCGCGAAGGCCGGGGTGGTCCCCTTGCACGTCTGGTTGCCGGAGGCACACCCCGCGGCGCCCTCGCCCGTGTCGGCGCTGATGAGCGGGGTGATGCTGAAGACGGCGATCTACGGACTCTTGCGCGTGAGCTTCGACCTGCTGCACGGCCAATTGTGGTGGTGGGGCGTGGTCGCGCTCGGACTCGGACTCGTCACTGCGCTCTTCGGCGTCATCTTTGCCGCGGTGCAGACCGACATGAAGCGCCTGCTTGCCTATTCGTCGATCGAGAACATCGGCATCATTGTCGCCGGCATTGGCCTGACCATCCTGTTCAAGGCGTATGCGAAGACGCTGCTCGCTGCGATCACGCTCGCCGCGGTACTGTATCACTCGCTCAACCACGCGTTCTTCAAGAGCCTGCTGTTCCTCGCTACCGGTGCGGTGCTGCACGCGACCAAGGAACGCAACCTTGGCAAGCTCGGCGGCCTCATCCATCGGATGCCGTGGGTAGCGTGGCTGGCGCTCGTCGGGACGTTGGCGATCGCCGGCCTGCCGCCGCTGAACGGTTTCGTCTCCGAGTGGCTGCTGCTGCAGGCGTTCCTGTTCACACCCAGCCTGCCGCAATCGTTCATCAACATGCTGGTACCGCTTGCGGCCGCCGCGCTCGTGCTCGCCGTCGCGCTTGCGGCGTACGTGATGGTCAAATTCTACGGCGTGATCTTTCTTGGACAACCGCGCGAGCCGAATCTCGCCTACGCGCAGGACCCTGGCTGGCTGGAGCGCGTCGCGCTCGTCTGGTTCGCGTTCGGCTGCGTCGTACTGGGGCTGTTTCCCGTCAACGTGATTGCGCTCATCGATGCCGTCAACAAGGCACTGATCGGATCGACGGTGGGTGGGCACGGTCAAACCTGGCTGCTGCTCGCCCCCGTGAACGCCGATCGCTCGAGCTACAGTCCGATCATTTTCCTGGTGGTGATTGTCGCGGTCGTGCTGCTGACCATTCAGATCGTCCACCGCCACTATCGCGGGGGATTGCGCCAGGGACCCGCGTGGGACTGCGGTTTTCCGTTGCAGACCCCGCGCATGCAGGATACCGCCGAGGGCTTCGGACAACCGATCCGGCAGGTGTTCGAAGCATTCTTCCGGATCGACCGCACACTGCCGTCGCCATTCGACGCCCAGCCGACATACAGGGTGACCCTCGGCGATCATTGGTGGTACTGGCTTTATCTGCCGATCGCGCGGAGCGCTGAAGCACTTGCGCGGTGGGTGGGCTTCATCCAGCAGGGACGGATCTCCGTGTACCTGACCTACAGTTTCTGCACCCTGCTGGCGCTGCTGTTCTTCGTCCGATGACGCTCACCGGCTTCTTCCTCCAACTGCTGCAACTTGCGATCGCACTGCTGCTCGCGCCGGTGCTGGTCGGGTGGGTCAACATGTGCCGCGCGTGGCTGCAGAACAAGAGCGCGCCATCGCTCCTGCTGCCCTATCGCACGATCCGAAAGTTGTTCCACAAGGACGCTGTCGTCTCGCCCAACGCGTCGCCGATTTTCCGCCTGATGCCGTACGTCGTCTTCGGCGCAATGGCTCTGGCCGCGGCCATCGTGCCTTCGCTCGCGACCGATCTGCCGTTTGCGCGCGCCGCCGACGCCATCGCGCTGGTCGGCGTGTTCGCACTGGCGCGCGTATTCATCGCGCTCGCCGCAATGGACATCGGCACAGCATTCGGCTCGCTCGGTGCGCGGCGCGAAATGTTCGTCGGCTTCCTCGCCGAGCCTGCGCTGCTGATGGTGCTGTTCACCGCGTCGCTGATCTCGGGATCGACCTCTCTACCCACGATCGTTGAAACGCTCGCACACCGCGAGATCGCCATCTATCCGAGCCTGGCGTTCGCCGGGGTTGCGTTCTTGATGGTCTCGCTCGCTGAAAACGCCCGCATCCCGGTCGACAATCCGACGACGCATCTCGAGCTGACCATGATCCACGAGGCGATGATCCTCGAGTACTCGGCACGCCACCTGGCCCTCATCGAGTGGGCGGCGGCGCTGAAATTGTTCAACTACTCGTGCATCGGGCTGGCACTCTTTCTCCCGTTCGGCATTGCCGAGCAAGGCGCCGACTGGCAGGCGATCCTCGTAGCCACTCCGGTGCTCGTGGCCAAGCTCGCTGCGGGTGGCGTCGCGCTGGCATTGATCGAAACGCTGTCGGCGAAGATGCGCATTTTCCGGGCACCGGAGTTCCTCGGAACGGCGTTTCTGCTTGCGGTCCTCGGCATGCTGGTGACCCAGCTGCTCGGCGGATAACGCGAGGTGATGATGGCCACACCGCTCTGGGCGCAACTGATCAACTTGCTGGCCGCACTGCTGCTGCTGCTCGCATTTGCCATGCTGGCGCAGCGGCGCGTGCTGACTCTCATCGATCTTTTCGCGGCGCAGGGCTTGGCGTTGACATGCTCTACCGCGATCGTCGCGTTCGCGACCAACCAGCCGCATCTGTACTGGTCGGCCGGCCTGACGCTGGTGCTCAAGGTGGTGCTGCTGCCGTGGATCCTGCACCGGCTGATCCGCAAGCTCGACGTCAAATGGGACGTCGAGCGATTGATCAATATTCCGCTGACCATGCTGATCGGCATTGTGCTGGTCGTGTTCTCGTTCAATCTCGCCTTTCCGATCGCGCAACTCGCGAGTACCGTCACCCGGGCGACGATCGGCATCGCGATGGCGAGCGTGATGCTCTCGTTCCTGATGATGATCACGCGGCGCAAGGCGATTCCTCAGGTCATCGGGTTTCTGTCGATGGAGAATGGGCTATTTTTCGCGGCCACGAGCGCCACGTACGGGATGCCCATGGTCGTCGAGCTCGGCATTGCACTCGACGTGCTGGTCGCCATGCTGATCCTCGGTGTGTTTTTCTTCCAGATCCGCGAGCAGTTCGACAGTCTCGATCTCAAGCATCTCGAGAAGCTGAAGGAGGGCGAGTGAGCGCGGCGGCCGAGGCCGTGAGGCCGAGGCAAGGCTCGGAGAACGCCTGTGCGAGCGGGGCAACAGCCCAGGCCCGCAGGGCGCGTCCGCGAGCATCTGGCGGCGGTCGACAGGCAAGCACCTCCCTGTCTCGGTCCGGTTGCGGAGGCCGCGCGTCGCCGCGCGACCGAGCGCGCCCGACACGCCACACGTCAACATGCGCTGCCCGCCCTAGGAGGGCGCGGAGTACGCGATGATCGAGATTCTGGTCGTCCTCGGCTTGCCGGTCATCGGCGCGCTGTTGCTGGCAGCGGTCGGCGACCGCGAACACGCTCCCGCGATCAACGTTGCGGTCTGCGCACTGACGCTGCTGGCTGCAGTGGCGCTGACTGTACGGGTCATCCACGATGGCCCACTGCTCGCCCTCAACCGGCAGTTCTTCGTCGATCCATTCAACGTGTTTCTGGTGGCGTTGACGGCCTTCGTCGGCTTTACCACGTCGATCTTCTCGCGGCCCTACATGCGCATCGAGCAGGAGCGCGGCCATCTCAACGCGGCGCGCCTGCGGCTCTACCACAGCATGTTCCAGCTCTTCAACTTCACGATGCTGGTTGCCTTGCTGACCAACAACATGGGCATCCTGTGGGTCGCGATGGAGGCCGCGACGCTGACTACGGTTCTGCTGGTGTCGCTCTACCGCACGCCGGCGAGCCTCGAAGCGGCGTGGAAATATTTCATCCTCTGCGGCGTTGGTATCGCGCAGGCACTGTTCGGCACGATCCTGCTCTATTTCGCCGCGGAAAAGCTTCTTGGGGCAGAAGGCGGTGCGTTGCTGTGGACCGAACTCAACAACGTCAAGAGCCAGTTGGAGCCTACCGTGCTGTCGCTCGCCTTTGTGTTCCTGCTGGTGGGTTACGGCACCAAGGTCGGCCTCGTTCCGTTGCACAACTGGCTGCCCGACGCCCATGCCGAGGGACCGACACCCGTGTCGGCGGTTCTCTCGGGGCTGCTGCTCAACGTCGCGCTATATGCGGTCGTACGTTGCAAGGTATTGGTCGAGGGCTCGCTGCAGACCTCGTTCGCCCGGGAATTGCTGATGGGCTTCGGACTGCTGTCGGTCATCGTGGCGGCGTTCCTGCTGTCAAGGCAAAAAGATATCAAAAGACTGTTCGCGTACTCGTCGATCGAGCACATGGGTATCATCACTTTTGCCTTCGGCATGGGCGGCCCGATCGCGAATTTCGCGGGCCTGCTGCACATGACGGTGCATTCGCTCACCAAGTCGGCGATCTTCTTTGCCGTAGGCCACGCCACGCAGAAGGCCGGCACGCAAATGATCGACGGGATTCGCGGTCTGATCACCATCAGCCCCATGATCGGCTGGGGACTCGCACTCGGGGCGCTGGCCATACTCGGCATGCCACCGTTCGGCGTGTTCGCCAGCGAATTCCTGATCCTGACGACCGCGATGCGCGAGCAACCATGGGCGACCCCGTTGCTGTTGCTGGCGCTTGCCGTCGCATTCGCGGCGGTGTTCTCGAAGGTGCAGCCGATGGTGTTCGGCGAGACGATAGTGCAGCGCCTTCCGCACCGGCCCGCGATGGCGCCTGTGTTCGTGCATCTTGCGATCGTGCTGATGCTCGGCCTGTGGATTCCACCGTTCCTCGCCGACTGGTATCGGCAGGCGGCGAAGTTGATCGGATAGCGCACAATGAACGTCGCACCACTCGGCATTGCCGCCGCCACGATGCAAAGCGCGGTTCCCGCGCGGCGCTGCCCGGTCAGTTCGGGTCAGTTGCTGACCGCATGTCGCCTGGCGTGGGAACAGGGTGGACAGCTGGTCGCCCTGTGGGCCACCGACGATCGCGACCGGCAGAGAGGTTTCTGCCTGCGCGTCCTGCTTCGCGATGGCGACGGTTTCACGTTGCTCGAACACGTGCTGCCCGACGAGGGCGCGCACTACCCTGACCTCTCACCGATTTTTCCGGCGGCGAACCGGATGCAGCGCTCCGCGTACGATCTCGTCGGCGTCCAATGCAACTCCGACGATCAGCGGCCCTGGACATGGCAGGCATCGTGGCCGATCGACCGTTTTCCGCTGCGTCGCGATTTCGAGGCGTCGCCAAAGTGGGAGCCTGGCCAGGAGGACTATCCATTCGTCAGGGTCAGCGGCGACGGTGTGCACGAGATCCCGGTTGGGCCGGTGCACGCAGGAATCATCGAGCCTGGACATTTCCGGTTTCAGGTGGTCGGCGAGAAGGTGCTTCGACTGGAGGAGCGACTCAGCTACGTCCACAAGGGAATCGAGAAGCGGTTCGAGTCGCTCTCTGTCATGGATGCGTACCGACTCGCGGGCAGAATTTCGGGTGACAGTACGGTGGCCTACGCCTGGGCCTATGCCCAGGCCGTCGAAGCGATCGCCGAAACCACGGTGCCCCCACGCGCGCTGTGGCTCCGCGCACTCTTTCTGGAGCGCGAACGCATCGCGAATCACCTGGGCGACCTCGGCTATCTCGGCAACGACGGCGGATTCGCGTTCGGACTGGCGCAGTTCTCGCGGCTCAAGGAAGATGTATTGCGGCTCAATACCCAGGCCTTTGGACATCGCTTGCTGATGGACGCCATCGTACCCGGTGGCGTCGCCCGTGATCTGGCCGACGTCGACGCGCAGGCGATGCGCGCGCAGGTCGTGACGATGACACGAGAGATGAGGGTCCTGCGCAACATCTATGACGATCATTCCGGACTACAGGATCGCTTCCGCGCGTGCGGTGAAGTGACGCGCGAATTGGCGACGAAACTTGGGCTGGCGGGATTTGCAGCGCGTGCCAGCGGGATCGGGGACGACCTCCGCTGCGATTTCCCGACAGCGCCCTATCCGACGTTGGCCGTACGCAAAGTGACGCATACCGGAGGCGATGTGGCCGCGCGCGTTGCCGTGCGCTTCGACGAGATTCTCGAGTCGCTGCGGTTGATCGACGTCATGCTCGACGCAATGCCCGGCGGCGATGTCGACGTGCATGTGGCCGAGACGCCGCCTTCCGGATTCGCGCTGGGCGCGGTCGAAGGCTGGCGCGGGCCCGTGGTGATCGCGCTGGAGACCGGGCCGAACGGCACGATCCGTCGTTGCCACCCGCACGATTCGTCATGGCAGAACTGGCCAGTGCTAGAACATGCGGTGATCGGCAACATCGTTCCCGACTTTCCGCTGATCAACAAGTCGTTCAACCTGTCCTACAGCGGACACGATCTCTGACTATGTTGCACATTCTTCACCAGATCGCGAAGACCGGCATCAAGACTGAGCCGGCTCCTTCGCCCGCCGATGAAATGGTCGTCGTGGCGCGACTGCAGGAGAAAATCCTGCGCATGTTGGGGCGAGCGCTGACGATCCGGCAGGTCGATGCAGGCTCGTGCAACGGCTGCGAACTCGAGATCCATGCGCTGGGCAATCCGTACTACAACATCGAAGGTCTTGGCATACGCTTCGTCGCCAGCCCGCGCCATGCCGACATGCTGCTGGTGACCGGTCCGGTGTCCAAGCACATGGCGATCGCGCTCAAGCGCACCTATGACGCGACACCCGATCCGAAACTTGTGGTTGCCGTTGGAGACTGCGGGTGCACCGGCGGCATATTTGGCGAGAGCTACGCGAGCCTGGGCCGCGTCGGCAATGTGATTCCGGTCGACGTCGAAATTCCCGGTTGCCCGCCGACACCGACGGCGCTCCTCGGCGGGATACTTGCCGCGATCACCGTACATGCGCCCCCGCCGGAACCCGTACCCGACGTCGAGCCCACGCTCGCGCCCGAGACCGGGCACGAAGAAGACAGCCGCTGAGCCGGCCTTCGCCCAGCGCTTTGGCTGGAACCGCGGGCTGTTGCGTCGGGGGTCTTGAAAACCGTACCGCTGGCGCCATCTTGGAAGTGTGCGCGGCATTGGACCGCCGCCAAAACCAAACCCTGCTAGGAGATAGAACTATGAGCCGTCTGATTCGTTATTACAGCCCGCTGGATCAAGTGTTCGACCGTGCGTTCGGTTCCGTTGCGCCGGCATTCAATGGCGACGCCGCCGTCGGCGCCGGTTCCATCGCACTGGACGTCCTGGAAACCCCGGAAGTATTCGTCGTGAAAGCTGAATTGCCGGGCATTCCCAAGGACAAGATCGAAGTGAACGTCGAAGACCGCAACGTGACCATCAGCGCCGAGTTTCGTGAAGCAGTCGACGCTAACGGCAAGACCCTTTGGCAGGAGCGCACCGTCGGCAAGGTAAGCCGTGCCATCCGGTTGCCGGAAGCGGTCGATGCCAGCGCCGCGCAAGCGACGCATGTCGATGGCGTGTTGCAATTGACGCTGCCGAAGGTCGCCAAGGTCAACGCAAGGCAGATCACGATCCAGTAATACAGCACCAGGTGGGAGGCGCGGCTCCGGCCGCGCTACCCGCGAATTTCCCTGAGTGCGGATTCAGCGCTCTTTGCGACGCCGCGCGGGCGGATAGACGCCTGCCAGGCGCGCGATGAGTATCGCCAGGAACAAGGCCCCGGTGAGTTGCTCGAGCACGCAAATCGCGCGCGCCTGGCGCGCAACCGGCACGATGTCGCCGAAGCCCGTGCTGGTCAACACGGTGAAGCTGAAGTACAGGAAATCGAGGATCTCCGGGCTGGCTGGTGCACCCGCAATGGCGAACGAATCTGGATAATAGTGGTTTGTCAATGCATAGAGATACACCCAGAACACTCCCAGCATCAGGTACGCGGACGCAGCGCCGAACAACTTGTCCGACGTCATGACTTCGGGTTGGAACACGTAACTCAGCATGTAGACGATCGCCGCCGCATAGAGCCCCGCGCTGAAAAACCAGGAATGCACGATCGGTTGCGTATCGCCCCACATCACGCCCATGTATTGCGCACTCAGCGTTGCGGCGGCAAGCAGCAGGATGACCACGAACGAGAACACGGTGCGCCCGACGGCGGCCACCGCCGCAACCATGATGAACATGTGTATCGCGTTGATCACGAGCCGGCCGGTCGGCGTCGGCTCGACGAAGGGCACGACGCCGATGAGTGCGATCAGCAGGATGAACAGATAGAAGCAGCGCTGGGTGAAGACGCGCCCCAGTTGCTCGCGCGCGACGCGGATGGCCATGCATCTACCCGAGCAGGTCAACCGCTTTCTTGCCGCGTCCAGCACGTACGGGCTCGGCACGCGCGTTGCGTCGCGATTCGTGGCGCTCGAGTGCGGGCTTGAGGTACCGCCCGGTATAGCTCCCCGCGACATCCGCAACCTGCTCCGGCGTGCCTTCAGCGATGATGCGCCCGCCGCCGGCGCCGCCCTCGGGGCCCATGTCGATCACCCAGTCCGCGGTCTTGATGACGTCGAGATTGTGCTCGATCACCACCACCGTATTGCCATGGTCGCGCAGGCGATGCAGCACGGTGAGCAGCATCTCGATGTCGTGGAAATGCAGTCCCGTCGTCGGCTCGTCGAGGATGTACAGCGTGCGCCCGGTGTCGCGCTTGGACAGCTCGAGCGCGAGCTTCACGCGCTGCGCCTCGCCACCGGACAGCGTGGTCGCCGACTGCCCGAGCGTGATGTAGCCCAGACCGACGTCGAGCAACGTGCGCAGTTTGCGTGCGACCACCGGCACCGGCTCGAAAAACGCGAACGCCTGCTCGACCGTCAACGACAGCACATCGTGGATGTTTCTGCCCTTGTACTGGACCTCCAGCGTCTCACGGTTGTAGCGCTGACCGTGGCACACGTCGCACGGCACATAGACGTCGGGCAGAAAGTGCATCTCCACCTTGATGAGGCCGTCGCCCTGGCACGCTTCGCAACGACCGCCCTTGACGTTGAACGAGAAGCGCCCCGGGCCGTAGCCGCGCTCGCGTGCTTCCTTCACCTGCGCGAAGATTTCGCGGATCGGTGTAAACAATCCGGTGTAGGTCGCCGGGTTCGAACGCGGCGTGCGCCCGATCGGACTCTGATCGACGCTGATCACCTTGTCGTAGTACTCGAGACCGTGCATTTCCTCGAACGCCGCCGGCTCGGTGGTGCTGCTGTACAGGTGCCGCGCCACCGCCTGGTAGAGCGTGTCGTTGATCAGGGTCGACTTGCCCGATCCGGAGACGCCGGTCACGCAGACGAACAATCCCACGGGAAGCTTCAGCGTCACGCTTTTCAGGTTGTTGCCGGTCGCCCCGGTCACGCTCAGCACGCGTTTGGGATCCGCGCGGTGCCGGCGCTCCGGCATCGGAATCTGCCTATGCCCTGCCAGATACTGTCCGGTGAGCGAGTGCGGCGCATGCCGGATTTCCTCGGGTGTGCCCTGCGCGACGATCTGGCCGCCATGCTCCCCCGCGCCCGGACCCATGTCGACCACGTGGTCCGCCGACAGGATGGCGTCGGTGTCGTGTTCGACCACGATCACACTGTTACCCAGGTCGCGCAGATGCTTCAGCGTTTCGAGCAGACGATCGTTGTCGCGCTGATGCAAGCCGATCGACGGCTCGTCGAGCACATACATCACGCCGGTCAGTCCCGATCCGATCTGCGATGCCAGACGAATGCGTTGCGCCTCGCCGCCGGAGAGTGTTTCCGCCGAGCGGTCCAGCGACAGATAGTCCAGGCCGACGTTGTTGAGAAACTGCAGGCGGCTGACGATCTCCTTGACGATCTTGTCCGCGATCGCCTGGCGCTGTCCTTCGAGCCGAAGCGCGCCGAAGAACTCGCCGGTTTCCTTGAGGGGCCAGTTGCTGATCTCGAAGATAGCGCGCCCGCCCACCTTGACGTTCCGCGCCTCGCGCCGCAACCGCGTCCCATCGCATTCCGGGCACGGTTTCGAATTCAGGTATTTGGCCAACTCCTCGCGCACCATGATCGAATCGGTTTCGCGATAGCGCCGCTCGAGGTTGGGGATGATCCCTTCGAACGCGTGCTCGCGCACTGTCGGCTTGCCACGATCGGAGAGATACGTGAATGCGATCTTCTCCTTGTCGCTGCCGTACAGAACCATCTGCTGGATTTTCTCGGGCAGTTTCGCAAAGGCCTTGTCCAGATCGAAGCCGTAGTGCTTGGCGAGACTCTGCAGCATCTGGAAATAGAACTGGTTTCTGCGATCCCACCCCTTGATCGTGCCGGACGCGAGCGAAAGTTGCGGAAAGGCGACCACACGCTTGGGATCGAAAAAACTGATCGCACCCAAGCCGTCGCAGCGCGGGCACGCGCCCATCGGATTGTTGAAGGAGAACAGCCGCGGCTCGAGTTCCTGCAGAGAATAACTGCAGATCGGGCACGCGAACTTCGCGGAATACAGGTGCTCCTCACCCGAGTCCATCTCGACCGCAATTGCCCGGCCGTCGCCGTTGCGCAGCGCGGTCTCGAACGATTCCGCCAGCCGCTGTTTCAGATCGGGCCGGATGCGCAGTCGATCGACGACAACCTCGACGGTGTGTTTCTGGTTCTTGGTCAGTTTAGGCACCGCATCGATTTCGTAAACCTTGCCATCGACGCGCACGCGAACGAAGCCCTTGGCGCGCAGCTCGACGAACAACTCGAGTTGCTCGCCCTTGCGGTTGACCACCGAGGGCGCGACGATCATCAGCTTGGTTTCTTCGGGCATCATCAGCACCGCATCGACCATCTGCGAGATCGTCATCGCGGCGAGTTTCTGCTCCGGATGGTCGGGACAAAACGGTTCGCCGACGCGCGCATAGAGGAGTCGCAGGTAGTCATGGATTTCGGTGACGGTCCCGACGGTCGAGCGCGGATTGTGCGACGTCGCCTTCTGCTCGATGGAAATTGCCGGCGACAGGCCTTCGATCAAATCGACGTCGGGCTTCTCCATCAGCTGCAGGAACTGTCGGGCGTAGGCCGACAGCGACTCGACGTAACGCCGCTGGCCCTCGGCGTACAGCGTGTCGAAGGCGAGGGAGCTTTTGCCCGAGCCGGAGAGCCCGGTGATGACGATCAACCGATGTCGCGGCAGATCGAGGTTGATGTTCTTTAGGTTATGCGTTCTGGCGCCGCGAATGCGGATGTATTCCATGTTCTTCCTGCGAGACGGGTCACCTGCGGCGGCGCCCAAGGGCTATATGTGGGGACAACTGCGGCGCGGGCAACCTGCTAATATACTCCTTTCCGCGCGCCGTTTCTAAAGCTGGTTGTGCCGGATTCGCGAGACGCGTTCTCGCCTCATCCGAGCGTCTGATATCTTCGTTGGCCGCGCGGGAATATCATGGAATGACTCGTTTACGTCTGGTTGGGGGACTGCAATGGCATCAGTGAATAAAGTGATTCTCGTCGGCAACCTGGGCAAAGATCCGGAAACGCGCTACACGACCGGCGGCGACGCCGTCACCAACATTCGCATTGCCACGACCGACACGTGGAAGGACAAGGCCGGCGAAAAACAGGAGAAGACCGAATGGCACAGCATCGTCTTCTTTGGCCGGCAGGCAGAAATCGCCGCCGAGTATCTGAAAAAAGGCCGGCAGATTTACGTCGAGGGCCGACTGCAGACGCGCAAGTGGCAGGACAAGGAAGGACAGGATCGCTACACCACCGAAATCGTCGCCGACCGCATGCAGATGCTCGGTAGCCGGGAGGGAGGCGGTGCGATGCCAGCATCTGACGAGCCGCCGGATCGCGAACGCGCTTCAGGTGCCGGCGCCACATCGCCCAAGAACGCAAGCCGCGGCGGCGCACCGGCGAAGAAAAACGTCGACGACCTGGACGACGATATCCCTTTCTAGCGCGTGTCCGGTCCTACTGCCGGACCTTGCTCCAGGTCGAATCCGGGTCGAACTGCGTCATGGCCTTGGCGATCGCGCGCGTGTCCCGGCCCAGGCTTTTCTCGAAGACCACGCCGTCGTGACTGCAGATGAATGACATCACGCCGGACACGCCCCACCGCGCCGGATAGGCAACCATTGCAAATCCGCCGATCATCTTGCCCCTGACGCGGTAATCGTAGGCGCCGCCCTGCGCCGACGCGCCCTGGCCAGTGAGTATGCGGAAGTGGTAGCCGTGATAGGCCTGGGGCACGCCCTCGGCGTCGAGACCGTAACCTTCGCCAGCCGCTCGCGTCACCAACGGTCCGAACGGACTGGGTGGCTCGCCTTCCTTGGTCGGCCAGTACAAACCATCCTGTTTGCCCGGCGTACTGACCAGTTTCGTCGCGTACTCCAGCAAACCATTGCGGTCGCGGTCCTTGGTCGCGTACTCGCGTTGCGCATCGACGTAAGCAAGGCAGGTCTGGATCGCATCGAGTTCGTTTTCGCCAACGCGTCGATTGACGATTTCCTCGGCGCCTGCGTGCGCGTCGAAGCTCCAGCCTTGCGCGCCCTTCACCAACGGGAACGGGAACGGATAGTCGTTTGCACCCAGGAGCAGCGTTGCCTTGGCATCACCGTCGCGATCGAACTTGGCCGACTTTTCGTAGGCCGTCACGAACATCGTCCGCGTCTCGCTGTCCGCGACCTTGTCGCCACTGTAGATCAGCCTGCCGCTGCCCGGTCCGAGCACCGCGTAGATCTGCTTCCAGTCACCGCTCTTCATCGCCTCGTGCAGCGAGCGTGCCGCGTCCTCCGGCGTGTCAAAGCTGAGTTGCGCAATTCTCGCGCTCGCTTTTGCTGGCGTGCCATCGGCGGCAAATGCCATGGTGCCCGGCCCCATCAACATCAGTGCGAGCAAGCAAAGAGTCGGTGCAATCGTGCGCATCATCGAAATCAGGCTTTCCAAACGAAAGTTGGCGTAACGGTGCAGCATGGCTCATCTCCCCCGGGCAGGGACGGCGCCGCCCTCACCACCGCCAGCATTGTGCGCACCTCCGCCGCCACCCGCGTTGCGTGACGGCGCGGAATTCATGGTCGCTCGGCTCTGTGCGCCGCGGTTGCTGAACTCCTGTGTTTGCGGTCGCGACTGACTGGCATTGAATGTGGGCGACGGTCGCGACTGGGCCGCAGTCCCAGTGGACTCGACTGATTGGCGCGACATCGGCGTCGAAGTGCGTGCACTTGCGGTTGGCGCAGTGGTGGAACCAGGGCGCGTCATGGTCGTCCCACCGGCCGGTCGTTCCACGGCGGTTGGCCGCTCGACAGGACGCACCGTTGCGCCAGTCCCGGGGCGATCCGTCGCACCGGGGCGCGGCGTGGTGGTGCCGGGATTACCTTGCGTCGGTTGCGTAACCTCGCGACCGCGATAGGCTTCGCGCGACTGCACCGCGGCGTTGTTGGTCTTCAGGTACCGATTTTGCACATTGGTATCGCGGTACGCCACGCCCTTGCGGTGCTCGGGTTGGTGCTGCCAGTTGCCGTTCTGATAGCGATTCTGATACTGCGGCCGGTTGTAGAAATAGTTGTTGTTGATGTTGATATTGATGTTGCCACCGCGCCAGTTCGGATTGGCCCAGCCCCAGTGATTGCTCGAGACCGCCCAGGCCGAGCCCCAGACGAAGCCGACGGCAAACGCGGAACCCATCGGCGGGTAACCATAGATCGGTGGGGGATACCAGTACCACGGCCGGTATGCCGGCGCCCACCAGGGACCATAGATGACCGTGGGGTTGTATACGGGAACGTAAACGATCTGCGGCTGCGCCGGCTGGATGATGATCGTCCGTTCCTGCACGATCACTTGCTGCTGTGGCGTGTTTTGCAGATTGCCTGCGGCTTGCGCCCGGCCGCGCAGCGACTGCACGGTTTGCATCACCTGCCCCTCATTGGCAAGGAATGCGTCGCCCAGTTGCTGCGTCCACTCGAGCTTGTCGTTCATCATGACCAGCACCTGCGGAAATGCTGCCAGCGACATCACGCTGGGGTCCCACGTCTTCGCGCCCAGAGCCTGATCGAGCGTCTCGCCCTTGAGTCCGGGATTCTGCTGCACGAAGCGCGCAGCCTCGACCACTTCGAGCGGATACGTCGAGGCCATCAGCACCTGCGACAGCAACTGGTCCGGATAGAGCGCGATGGGCGCGAGCAGCGAATCGAGCAGATCTTGCGGCAACTGTGTCGGCGGCGGCCCGTACCGGGGCCGACCGGCGGAACTTGTGCCAGGGTCCACGTTGGAACCATCGCACAGACAACGAGCGCCAGTGCCATCCAGCGTTTCAATTTCAGGATCATGGCATCTCGATGGAAGAGTTTCGGTGAAGCGTCCGGTGGGGCGGACGCCGTGTTCTGGTTGCAGCGGACTAAGTGACTGCTAGGCGGGAACTCAGGCCAGCGCGGCCCTGCGCATTTCCACACCCGCTTCGGCGTTGCTGCTTTCTATGACACCGCCACCAAGACATACGTTCCCGTCGTATGTAACCAGATATTGTCCCGGCGTCGGGGCCCATTGGGGCGTCCTGAATCTGACGCGCCAGCGATCGACGCCGCTGCGCTCCAACTCGCAATCCGCCGGTTCCATGCGATAACGCGTCATTGCGGTCACGCGTTGACCCACCCGAGGTGGCGCGCCCGCGATCCAGTGCAACGCCCCGGTCTCGACCTCGGTTGCGTACAGTCGCGCATCGTCGTGACCTTGAACGACGATCAGTGCGTTGCGAGCTGCGTCCTTGCGCGCGACAAACCACGGCGCTGCAATGCCGTCGCGCGTTCCGCCGACGCCCAGGCCCTGGCGCTGGCCGAGCGTGTAGTACGCAAGTCCGGTGTGGCGACCGACGATGCGTCCTTCCGGCGTTTCGATCGGGCCCGGCTCCCGCGGCAGGTAGCGCGCAAGAAAGTCGCGAAAGGGACGCTCGCCGATGAAGCAGATGCCGGTGGAATCCTTCTTGGCATAGGTCGGAATGCCTTGCTCTCGCGCCATCGCCCGCACCTGCCGCTTGCTCAGGTCGCCGATCGGAAATCGCGCGGCGGCGAGCTGCTGCTGCGTCAACTGGTGCAGGAAATACGTCTGATCCTTGGTGGGGTCAGCCGCCTTCAGCAATTCAACCCGGCCGTCGACCGAGCGCAGTTGCGCGTAGTGCCCCGTTGCGATCGCGTCGGCGCCCAGCGTTTTCGCAAAGTCGAGAAAAGCGTTGAACTTGATTTCGCTGTTGCACAGCACGTCCGGATTTGGCGTGCGCCCCGCGGCATATTCCCGCAGGAAGTGTGCGAATACGCGTTCACGGTACTCGGCAGCGAAGTTGACCGCTTCGAGTTCGATGCCGATGACGTCGGCCACCGAGGCCGCATCGACCAGATCCTTGCGGGAGGTGCAGTAGTCGTCGGTATCGTCGTCTTCCCAGTTTTTCATGAAGACGCCGATGACTTCGTGCCCTTCGCGCTGCAACAGCCACGCCGCGACCGACGAATCGACACCGCCGGACATGCCGACCACGACGCGCTGGAGTTTGAGCGTGGATGGAATCACCATAATGGTGCCAAGGCGGGCGCACCGCACCCGATCGGGTCAAAGAAAAAGGCAGGAGCCGCAGCCCCTGCCTTTTTTGAATCTCAGATCAGGTCAGCCGATTACTTCTGGCCTGGCTTCGGCATCGTGTCCTGTTGGGTCTTTTCGATGGCGTTCATGTTCTGCTGGCGCTGTGCCGCGGTCGGGGCCGGCTGCGCCTTGGAGGCGGCCGCGGCCGCTGCGCCCGCCTTGGCGTTGTAGTTCATGTTTTCGCTTGCAACCACGTCCAGCGCGGTTGCTTCAGAAAGCCTCTTGGCGTTCGCGGCTTTACGTGCGGCAGCTTGCTGTTCCGGCGTCATGGCTGCCCACTTGGCTTGGGCCGCGGCCCGGGCTGCCTTCGCTTCTTCGGTTTCCATCTTGCTCACCGGCTTCATGTTACTCGACTCGACTCTGGGCCTGGGTTTGGGCCAGCGCCGACGCGGATGCGAATGCAAACGCACTCGCCGTGAGTGCAACCAGTAACTTGTTCATAGCTTGATCCTCAATGGTGGGTTCGGGTCGCTCTGTAGCTTCAGCGCTTGCCTGAACGGGTGATTCGGAGTCTATAAATGGGAAAGCTGAACGACTATATTGACTTTTGCGGCAATTTGCAACGGCCAGGACCGTATTCTTCCCCGGCCGTTGCAGCGTCGCAACGTTGCTCATTACTTGGTAATTGGGGCCTTTGGCGCGTCGACAGCCGCATTTGGCGCCTTCGTGGCGGTGCTCGTTTGCACGGTCGCCGGCTTCTTGGCCTTGTTTTTGGACTTCTTGGTGGTCGGGGTGGTGCTGGTCGATGTCTTCTTCAGGTCCGCGGTCGCATCCGACTTGACTGCCGTCGGCGTTGCTGCCGCCGGGGTGACTGCCGCCGGGGTGACCGCCGCCGGCGTGGCTGCAACCGCCTTGGCCGGAGCGGCCGGTGCGGTCGTGGCCGGAGCCGTGGTTTGTGCAACTGCCGTCAGCGACACGGCAAATGCGCTGGCGATCAGCGCGCTCAACAACTTGGACATGGTTATTTCCTCAGTGTAGTTTGGTTGGACGACACTCATCTGGATTCGTGTCGCCGCCATTAACGTGGCCCTTTCGTCAACGGTTGACAGCTTCGATCAAGCTTCGTGCAGTGGGTCTTCACGCCAGCTCACGATTTGCCAACCACGCGCGGCAGCCTGCTCGGCCAGGATCGGGTCGGGATCGACGGCGACGGCATGACTGACCGCCTCGAGCAAGGGCAGGTCGTTATGGGAGTCGGTATAGAACCAGGACTCGCTGAAATCGTCCAACTTATGCTCCTGGCCCGCGAGCCAGGCCTCGACGCGGGTCACCTTGCCCTCTCGAAAGCACGCCACCCCTGCCACCCGGCCCGTGAAACGACCCGCGACCATCTCCGGCTCGGTGGCGACAAGGTTTGTAATGCCGTACATCTGCGCAATCGGCTGCGTCACGAAGCTGTTGGTCGAGGTCACCACGGCAACCAGGTCGCCCGCGCCCAGGCGCTGCTGGACGATGGTCGTGGCCGCGGGCAACAGCATGGGCCGGATCTTCTCGGCCAGGAAACGGTCCCTCCAGGCGAACAATTGCTCCGGCTCATACTTGGCCAGCGGCCGCAGCTGAAACTCCTGAAACGCGTGGATGTCCAGCCGACCCGCTTTGTAGTCCGCAAAGAATTCGGCGTTGCGCTGCTCGTAGCTTGCCGCGTCGACTGCGCCCACTTCGATCAGGAACTGCCCCCAACCGTAATCGCTGTCTCCAGCCAGCAACGTATTGTCCAGGTCGAACAGTGTCAGCCGTTGCCGCGTCGTTCCCATTCAATTTCCTGTTGGAGCCAATCCCGGATCATCGGCACGGTAATCGGGCGCTTGGTGGCAAGCGAACGGTGATCGAGCGCGACAAGCGTTGCGAGCAGCGAACGCATGTCGCGGCGTCCGTGCCGGAGCAGATAGTCGATGACGTCGGCGGAAAGGGAGAGCCCGCGCTCCTTGGCGTAGGCGATCAACGCCATTGACTTGTCCTCGTCCGCGAGGGGAACCACTTCGTAAACCAGGCCCCAGCCCAGGCGCGTACGCAGATCTTCACGCAAGGGCAGTGCCGCCAGCGGAGCACGCGTCGCGGCGATCATCCGTCCTTGCCGTGCCTGCAAGGCGTTGAACCATGTGAACATCCGACCTGCAGCCCCGGCGTCGGCTTCGTCGACGCGATCGATAGCAATCAGCGTGTCGGCCCCGAACTCGTCGTTGCCAATGGTGCTCGGGTGCGCAACGTAGCGCGCGACAAGGCCGCGCTCCCGCGCAAGTGCGACTGCTGCGGATAGCAGATGACTCTTGCCGGACGCCGGCGCGCCCCACAACAGCAAGCCCGTGGCGTTGTGCTGCCCGGCAATGAACGCCGGCAATACTGCCAGCAACTCTGCGTTGCGGCCCGGCAGGAAATTGGCAAGGCTCGGCGGATCCGGTGCCGCAAGTTCGAATACGAGCTGTTCCACTAGAGAATGTTCACACTAGCGATAGAGTTCGGAATCGCGATAGAGGTCGCGCAGGTGGCGCAGCCCGACCAGCAGCGCGGCGCTGGCAGGCAACGCGAACAGGACGCCGGCGAAGCCGAAAAGGTGCCCGAATGCGAGCAATGCAAAAATCACCGCGAGCGGATGCAGGCCGATACGGTCACCCACCAGCCATGGAATGAGCACATAGCCTTCGAGCAGCTGTCCGATGCCGTAAACCGCAAGCACTGCGAAGAACCCCGGCCACCCCGCAAACTGGAGCAACGCTGCAACCACGCCGAGCACCAAACCCAGCCCAAAGCCGACATACGGTATGAATACCAGCAGCCCGGTGAGTATGCCGATGGGCAGCGCGAATTGCAGACCGGCCAGGGACAACCCGATCGCGTAGTACGCCGCAAGCACGCCCATCACCCAGAGCTGGCCCCGCACGAATTCGGCCATCACGTTGTCGATCTCGACTGCAATGGTACGCACCTTGGCGAACCAGCTGCGCGGCAACAACTCGCCGACCTTTCGCACCAGGATGTCCCAGTCGCGGAGCAGATAGAACATCACCACCGGTATCAGCGTCAGGTTGATCACGATCGCCAGCAAGAATGTGCCGCCGGCCCGGATGCCTGCAAGGAGCTTCATGGGCGCGTCGTGCGCACCGGCTACGTTCGTCGCGATCAGTTTTTTGAGCGCGGCCAGGTCGAATTGCAGCTCGATGCCAAGTTTGTCCTTGAGCCATGGCGCGACATGGTTGTACGCCGCCATGACCAGTTCTGGCAGGCGCCTGGACAGCTGGAGGAATTCCGTCTGTATCAGCGGCAACAATACGATTGTCAGCGCAACGAGGAGCACCAACACCATCACCATGACGGCCAGCGTACCTACGGTGCGCGGCACGCGTCGGCGCTGACCCCAGGTGACGGCGGGACTGCCGAGGTAAGCGAGCAGAGCGCCGATCAGGAACGGCGTCAGGATCGGACCGAGCCAGTGCAATAGAGCGGCGACTGCGAGCACCGTGCCGGCCATCCACAAATAGTGTGGCAGCCGCAGCGGACGCACTTGCGTCGGTGTCGGTACCTGGTCGCTTGGCGTGCCGTCGACGGCAGGCGGGTTGGGGGGAATCATTTCCGGTAAAATCGATGCAAAAAAGTCGCTCACTGTACCGCGCGCGACGCGACGACTCAATCATCACATGACCATCAATCAACCTTCTCTTTCATATCGCGGTGCTGGTGTCGACATCGATGCGGGCGATCGTCTGGTCGAGGCGATCAAGCCGTTCGCAAAGCGCACACTACGCCCCGAGGTGCTGGCCGGGATCGGCGGCTTCGGCGCACTTGTCGAATTGCCCAAACGCTTCCGCGAGCCGGTGCTCGTGTCCGGCACCGATGGCGTCGGCACCAAACTCAAGCTGGCGTTCGCCTTGAACAAGCATGACACCATCGGCATCGACCTGGTCGCGATGAGTGTCAACGACATCCTGGTTCAAGGCGCCGAGCCCTTGTTCTTTCTGGACTATTACGTTTGCGAACGCCTCGACGTCGACGTTGCGAGCGCAGTCATCAAGGGCATCGCGGCGGGCTGCGAACAGGCAGGATGTGCGTTGATCGGAGGTGAAACCGCCGAACATCCGAAAGCGTTCATCGCCGGCGAGTACGACCTGGCAGGCTTCGCCGTGGGTGTCGTCGAGAAATCGCGCGCCATCGATGGCACCCGCATTGCCGCCGGCGACACCCTCATCGGCCTCGCGTCGAGCGGACCGCACTCCAATGGCTTTTCGTTGATCCGCAGCATTCTCGAGGCCTCCGGCGCCGACCTCACGAAGCCTGTGGCGGGTGTCACCGGCGCTCGAACCCTGGGCGCGACGCTGCTCGAACCAACGCGAATCTATGTCAAGCCGGTACTGAAGCTGCTCGAAGAATTCGATATCAAGGGCATGGCGCACATTACCGGCGGCGGGCTCACCGAGAATACTCACCGCATGTTTCCCGACGAACTGGCCGCCCGCATCGTTTCCGCACGCTGGAAGCGCCCTGCCATTTTCGAGTGGCTGCAGCGCACGGGCAACATCGCGTCCGCCGAAATGCATCGCGTGTTCAATTGCGGCATTGGCATGGTGCTCGTTGTTGCGAGCGATGCCGCCCCGGCCGTGGTCGCACGGCTCGGGCAATTGGGTGAGACCGCGATGGCAATCGGTGCCGTCGAGTCGCGCGCGCCGACAGCGCCTGGCACGGTGGTCGTGTGACTGGTCCCCATTGAATCACCGCTCGGGCGCGAACGAGGGACAATGAAACGCATCGCGATCCTGATCTCCGGCCGTGGCTCGAACATGTCCGCATTGCTTGCGGCCACGACAGACGGCCGGATTGCCGCAACCGTTGCAGGAATCGTGAGCAATCGCCCCGATGCTGGCGGCCTCGCACTTGCTGCAAGCCAGCATGTGCCGACGTCCGTCGTCGATCATCGTCGTTTTGCCGATCGAGATGCCTTCGAGCACGCCCTTGCCGCAGCCATCGACACCCTGGCCGCGGATCTGGTGGTCATGGCCGGGTTCATGCGGATCGTGTCCGCAGCATTCGTCGAGCGTTACGCGGGACGGCTGATCAACATCCACCCGTCCCTCCTGCCGTCGTACCCGGGCCTGCATACGCATCGCCGCGCGCTGGCCGACGGCGTCAGGATTCACGGCTGCACCGTGCATTTCGTGACGGCAACGGTCGATCACGGACCGATCATCGCGCAAGGCGCAGTGGCGGTGCACGACGACGACACCGAAGCGACGCTCGCTGCGCGCGTACTGGCGGTCGAGCACCGCATCCTGGTATCGGCGGTAAGATGGTATTGCGCAGAACGGCTGGTCAGCGCCGGGCATAGGGTGCGCGTTAGTAGCGCTGTGGTCGACGTGCCAGCGTTGACGGTTCCCCTCGCCGACTGACGCCAAGACTTCGCTACCGCCACCGACGATCATGACAACCGCGACCGCAAATGCCTTCACCCCATGGTTCCGCGCTACCACGCGCAACCCGCGGTATGTGCTGGCGCTCGCGCTGGTCATTTCGCTGCTGGTGCATCTGGCGTTGACGCAGTGGCCTATGCGCATGGCGGAGGAAACAGAAGCGGCGGCGCCGCTGGCTGTAGCCATCACCGAGCTCCCGCCTCCTCCTGCGCCGAGTGCGCAGCCGGCCGCACCCAAGCCACGGCCCAAACGGGCTGCACCCGTCCCAACCGCCGCGGTACCGGCCGCGACGGTGATGCCGGAACCGGCACCAGAACCAGCGACTGAGCCCGTTGCGGTGGCGGACCCCGAACCGGCGCCGCCTGAGGCTACCGCGGCGCCGCTCGACGAGCCGGTGGTGGTGGCGACAACTGAACCTGCTCTGGCCGCCAAGCCCTTGCCGCCGCGCGTCGACCTGACCTACAGCGCCTTTCTCGGCTCTCACGGGTTTCCTGATTGGTCAGGCCGTCTACCGGCTTGATCACGCGGGCAACGACTACACCATATCGACCGTCGCCGAGGCGCGCGGCCTTGCGTCGCTGTTCTTTTCGGGGCAAGGGCGCGCGACGAGCGTGGGCACGATCACGTCCACGGGCCTGCAGCCGACCAGCTTCACCATCGCGCGCACGGGCACCAGCAAGGATCGGCAGGAGACGGCGACATTCGACTGGGAAACCGGCATGGTGCTGCTCAATGAGGACAAGTCGGCCCCGCTCGAGTTGCCGACGTTCGATCCGCTCGTCGTGCTCTGGCAGTTCTACTTCGCCCCGCCCGCAACGGACGAAATACAGTTCAACATCGCCACGACGCGCAAGGTCTATCACTACGGTTTTCGGCGCGATGGCGGCGAGACGGTAACGCTGCCGTTCGGCGATGTCGAAACGCAGATCTGGAAGCGCCAGAATGGCGATGGCGCGATCGACGCGCAGGTGTGGCTTGCGCCCTCGCTGAAATTCGTGGCGGTCAAAGTGCGGCTGTTCAACGCCCGCGCCACCGTCGAACTACTGCTCGACAGCATCCGCGTCGACGAAACCGTCGCGCAGCAAGATGACAGTGCGTGCAAGTCAGCTCGGCGCGTTATCCGACGCGCTTGCCGCCGTGCTGCCGTTGACGGAGCCCGCCGACACCGCGCTCCATCATTTTTTTCGACGCCATGCCAAGCTCGGGCAGCAGGATCGCGCGTTCATCGCCGACGGCGTGTTCGCGACGCTGCGCCGCCTGCGCTCGCTTTGCGCGCAGGCTGAAAGCAGCGCGCCACGACGACTGGCCGTGGCGGTCACGCTGCGCGACCTCGGCCTGAGCCTGCGCGAACTCGAGGGCGCCCTGACCGCCGAAGAACGGGCCTGGGCGGGCGCGTTTCGCGCACGCAAGCCCGCGCTGTCCGATGCAGAAACGGCAGAGTTGCCGGACTGGCTGTGGGATCGATTGAGCGCTGCCTATCCCGCGGACGAACGCGACGCGCTCACGCGTGCATGGCTCTCGCCCGCGCCACTGGATTTGCGCATCAATCCGCTGACGATCCAACGCGACGCCGCGCGCGAGTCGTTGGCCGCATCCGGCATCGTGGCCGAACCCACGCCGTACTCGCCTCTCGGGCTGCGCATTAGCGGCCGGCCCGCGTTGCAACATCACCCATTGTTCAAAGCGGGTGCGATCGAAGTGCAGGACGACGGCAGTCAGCTGCTGGGCTTTCTGGTCGCGCCGCGACGCACGGACATGGTGGTCGACTTTTGCGCGGGCGCGGGCGGCAAGACCCTGCTGCTTGGTGCGTTGATGCGCTCGCTGGGGCGCATCTATGCGTTCGACGTGTCGGCGCGCCGGCTCGCACGCCTCAAGCCCCGACTCGCACGGTCGGGTTTGTCCAATGTGCAGCCGGCCCTGATTCAGAACGAGCGCGATACCCACGTCAAGCGGCTCGCCGGCAAGATCGACCGTGTGCTGGTGGACGCGCCCTGCAGCGGCCTCGGAACGTTGCGCCGCAATCCTGATCTCAAATGGCGTCAGACGCCCGAAGGGCTAAGTGAGTTGACGGCGAAACAAGCGAGAATCCTTGCCTCCGCTGCGACGATGGTAAAAGCCGGTGGACGCATCGTCTATGCGACCTGCAGCGTGCTGCCCGAAGAAAACGAAGCGATCGTCGAAGGTTTTCTCGCAGCGCACCCGCAATTCGAACTCGGCAACGCTGCCGCGGAGCTCGCCAAAGCCAACATCGCGCTCGATACCGGCCCGCTGCTCAAGGTTTATCCGCATCGTCACGGCTGCGACGGTTTTTTCGCAGCGGTATTGGAACGCAAGTGATCCCGCTGCAGCATGGCCTGGTGCGCATCATTGCAGTCGCTGCGCTGGTCGCGGCGGCTCCGGTCGTTGGCGACACGGCGGGCGACAGGCACTTCCCCGCCACCGGCACGATCGACGTTGCGTTCACACCTGGCGAAAGGATCGACCGACTCATCATTGGCGAGATCGACCAATCACGACACGAGGTGATGGTGCTGGCCTATAGCTTCACCGACCGCACGATCGCGCGCGCACTGATTCGCGCCCGCCAGCGAGGTGTGCAAGTGCAAGTGGTCGCCGATCGTGAGCAAGCCCGGACATTGCCGCAGAACGTGCTCGCGGATCTTGTCGCCGGTGGCGTGGATGTCTGGCTCGACGGCAATTTCCAGGCTGCGCACAACAAGGTGATCGTGATTGACGTGGACGCCCCGCGTGCGACGACGATCACGGGCAGCTACAATTTCACGTTCGCCGCGCAGCGCAGCAATGCGGAGAATGTCATCGTATTGCGCGACAACCCTGCCGTCGCACGCGCGTACCGCGACAATTGGGCACGGCTCAAGGGACGCGCAACGCCGTGGGCGGATACGGCGCGTCAATAATTTGCTACGTCTTCCCGGCGAAGGCCGGGATCCAATTTGGCATGTAGTGCTTATTCGATCCAATTGGGCCCCGGCCTGCGCCGGGGCGACGAGTCAATGCATCAAGCGAATTCATTCGCGCGATGGCCATTTTGAGATGCGCTAAAATCGGTCGATGGTTGCCCCGCTGAATCTCGAGCGCATCCAGACTGCGCTTGCCAGCCAGAACGGCTGGATCGAGCTGGGCACGATCGCAGCCTGTTTCGTCGCCGGCTGGTGGATCGATCACCGCCTGCACGTCTCGAGTCACGGCGAATCGAAGATGGCGAAGATCGGCGCAGGCAGCGTCAATCGGCTGATCTTTCCCCTCGCGACGATGGCGTTCCTGTTGCTCGTGCGCGGCGCGGTGCCGCATTTTCGCGAATCCGCGTTCGTTCCCATCGCGATTCCGCTGGTCATCGCGCTGGCATTGATCCGGCTCTCCGTCTACGCGCTGCGCAACCTGTTCGGCAAGAACAAGCCGCTTATGGTGTCGGAGCGAGCGGTCAGCTTCGCCATCTGGGGTGTGCTACTGCTCTACTACCTGGGCGTCACGCAGGAGATACGCAGTGTCCTCGAGGGGGCCGAGCTGTCCATCGGCCGGTCGCAGATCAACCTGCTCGAACTCGCACGCGCCGCGTTGATCGTCGTGCTGGCACTGATGATTTCGCTGTGGGTATCCGGGCTGATCGAGCAGTGGGTTCTGCGCATTCCCAACGTGGATCGCAACGCCCGCGTGGTCATCGCAAAATTCTTCCGCGCGGTGCTGCTAATCGTCGGCGTGCTGATCTCGCTACCGCTGCTGGGCATCGATCTGACAGTCCTGTCCGTGTTCGGCGGCGCGCTGGGTGTCGGCATCGGTTTGGGCCTGCAGAAGCTGGCCAGCAACTACATTGCCGGATTCACTATCCTGCTCGACCGCTCGATCCGCCTGGGCGACATGATCACCGTCGACAATCGCTTTGGCGTCGTCACCAAAGTCACGTCACGCTACGTCGTCGTGCGCAGTCTGGACGGAATCGAGGCGATCGTGCCCAACGAAACATTGGTCACGACGACGGTGCTCAATCACTCATACACGAGCAGGGACGCGCGCATGGCATTGCTGGTCCAAATAAGCTACGACAGCGACCTCGACCTGGCCATGCGGCGAATCGAAGAGATTGCGCTGTCGGAGCCACGCGTCCTGCGCGCACCGAATCCCCCAGTCGTGGTTGTCTTGCGTTTCTCTGACAGCGGTATCGAACTCGAACTCGCCGTGTGGATCAGCGATCCGGAGAAAGGCCTGGGCGAACTTCGCTCGAAATTGTACGTGGCCATTTGGAAAGCATTTGGCGAGCACGGTATCAAAATCCCTTACCCACGTAGGGATATTCAAATTCTAGACTTGGGAAAACTCGCGTCGGCCCCAACTGCTGCACAGCAAAATAGTGCACCTGACAAGAGTGCATAACTCATTGATTTATAACAATACCGTGTGCTTGATCAGCGCCAGGACCGCGCATCGTGTAAAATGCGCCCCAGTTGCGAAGCCGACCCGCAAACCGAGTGCCGGCAGATGCATGCCCAATATAAGACACCATGACCTTTGACCCGCTTTCATTGCTCGCCAACGGCCTGATGCCATTGCCGTGGTGGGGCTACATTGTGGTCGCCCTGGCGCTGACGCACGTCACGATCGCCGCGGTGACCATCTATCTGCATCGCGGCCAGGCGCACCGAGGCCTGGACCTGCATCCCGCAGTGAACCATTTTTTCCGGTTCTGGCTCTGGTTGACCACCGGCATGGTGACCAAGGAATGGGTCGCCATCCATCGGAAACATCATGCCAAGGTGGAGACGCCGGAAGATCCGCACAGCCCGCAGACGCGGGGCATCAACAAGGTGCTGCTGCAGGGCGCCGAACTGTATCGCGACGAATCCAGGAATGCCGAAACACTGGAAAAATACGGCATCGGCACCCCGGATGACTGGATGGAGCGCAACGTCTACACGCCCTACTCCTGGCAAGGCGTCGGCCTGATGCTGATGGTCAACCTCGTACTGTTCGGGCCGATCGGCGCCACGATTTGGGCGGTCCAGATGGCCTGGATCCCGGTCACCGCGGCCGGCATCATCAACGGCATTGGCCACTACTGGGGCTATCGCAATTTCGCCTGCGAGGACGCCAGCCGGAACATCGTGCCGTGGGGCATCCTGATCGGTGGCGAAGAGCTGCACAACAATCATCACGCGTACGGCACGTCGGCACGGTTGTCGTCGCAATGGTACGAATTCGACATCGGCTGGATGTATATCCGCGGCATGGAGATGCTCGGGCTCGCGAAAGTGCGCAAGCTCGCGCCGCAGCTCAAGCTCGATCGTGCCAAGCTTCAGGCGGACCTCGACACCCTGCAGGCGGTCATCACCCACCGCTACGCAGTACTGACCAGCTACGCGCGTTCGCTCAAGCAGGCGTACGTGGTCGAGGCGGCAAGTTTGCGTGAACGCGCACAGCGCGGCGAATTGACGAGCGGCGTGCCAAGTCTGCGGCGTCTGCGTCACTGGTTCCACGCAGACCAGGCCAAGCTGCCCGAAGTCGATCGCGCGCGGCTCGCGTCGACGCTCGAGCACAGCAAGTCGCTCAATACCCTGTACGCAATGCGCCAGGAGCTGACGGCACTGTGGGAGCGTTCCAATGATTCGCGCGAGCAACTGCTGGCGCGGCTGCAGGACTGGTGCCATCGTGCCGACTCGAGTGGCATAGTGCCGCTGCAGAATTTTTCACGCCGGCTGCGGAGCTACGCGTAACGCGTCAGCCAGTAACGGAACCAAAGCAAAAGCCCGCCGAATGGCGGGCTTTTTGCGTTGCGTGCGAAGAGCGCGTCGCCCCGGCGCATCGGCCGGGGCCCAATTTCCGAAGTGAACTTGGATCCCGGCCTTCGCGGGGATGACGTCGGACAACACTCACTTGGATCCCCGCTTTCGCGGGGATGACGCATTCGTTTCCAATCGCGGGTACATTCGTACCCGCTCTTGGACGAATGCGTCACTTGAGTTTGGTTTCCTTGTACATGACGTGCTTGCGGGCGACGGGATCGAATTTCTTGATCTCCATCTTCTCCGGCATCAATTTCTTGTTCTTCGACGTCGTGTAGAAATGGCCGGTTCCGGCCGATGATTCCAGCTTGATCTTTTCGCGCATGGCAATGCTCCGATCGCGTAGCGAGTGCGTTAGACGTGTTCGCCGCGGGCGCGCAGCTCGGCGACGACGACATCGATGCCCTTCTTGTCGATGGTGCGCAGCGCCGCATTGGTCAAACGAAGGTTGACCCAGCGGTTCTCGCTCTCGACCCAGAAACGGCGGCGCTGCAGGTTCGGCAGAAACCGGCGCTTGGTCTTGTTATTGGCGTGGGAAACGTTGTTCCCCACCATCGGGTGTTTCCCGGTGACTTGACAGACTCGAGCCATGGCCCGCTCCAACTGGTTGAATTTAGGAAAGCCTTGAATGGTAACGTGAAACGGCGGATTACTCAAGTTTGGGTACTCGGCGGATGGCCCTACAGGAGGCCCGTGCGCTGGCGCGTATTCCGGATTCAGCTCGACTGCGTTCTCGAACGAAGCCCTCGCCGCCTCAAATTCATCGAGCGCGGCGTACGCAAGTCCGAGATTTGTGTGCGCCGGAAACGCACCGGGCTCCTGATCAAGCGCGCGATGCATCCATTCAATGGCTGCACGATGATCCCCGCGCTGGTGATGGATGAAACCGAGCAGGTGTAGTGCGTCGAAATGCGTTGGATCTAGGGTCAGCGCCGCGCGATAGCCGGCTTCAGCCTGCGCAAGGCGACCCGCGCGATGGTCGTCCATTGCGCGGGAGACGATTTCGGACACGGTCATCGGTCGTTCCGGATCGCGGACGGTGTCAGGCAGAAATGGGTTTCGTGGCGCGAATTGACGGTCGGAATCACAACCGTTCCACACGTTTTTCACGTAAGTTGTGGCGCGGAATGTATCACAGCAATCCGCGCTCCGCAAACGAAACCGTCTTGGAGCCCGCCACGACGAAATGATCCAGTGTCTTGATCTCCACCAACGCAAGCGCCTGTTTCAGAGTCTGTGTCAGCAGTTCGTCAGCGCGGCTCGGCTCGGCGAGTCCCGAAGGGTGATTGTGGGCGAATATCACGCCTGCAGCATTGAAGCGCAATGCGGTCTTGACGACCTCGCGCGGGTACACACTGGTTTGGGTCAGGGTGCCGCGGAACAACTCCTCCGTGCCCAGTAGACGGTTTTGCGCGTCGAGGAACAGCGCGACGAACACTTCGTGCGGACGACTACCTAGCGTCAAGCACAGAAATTCCCGGACCGCTCGCGGCGAGGACATCGCATCACGCTCGCCGATCTGTTCGGACAAGGCTCGCCGCGCCATTTCGACAACCGCTTGCAACTGTGCGTATTTGGCCGAGCCGAGGCCTTTGATCGCCGCGACCTCTTCGAGCGGTGCCGCAAACAGCCGCTGCAAGCCGCCGAAGCGCTGCAACAGATCGCGTCCCAATTCGACCGCGCTCTTGCCCGCGATGCCCGTGCGCAGGAAGAGCGCCAGCAATTCGGCTTCCGAAAGCGCGCCCGGGCCGAGCTTTAGCAGCCGCTCGCGCGGTCGCTCGTCTTCGGGCCAATCCGAAATGCGCATAATGGAGGGTGGTGCCCTATGTACCCATGTCTCGCGCCATATTAAACTGCGGCACACTCTGACCCAACTAGCCAAACGGATGACCACCAGCGTTTCTGCCCTTCAACTGCGCCGCATCGTGCTCGGTATTACCGGCGGCATTGCCGCGTACAAAGCCGCGGAGCTCACACGGCTGCTGATCAAGGAGGGCATCGCGGTCGATGTCGTAATGACCCGCGCGGCAACGCAATTCATCGCGCCGATGACGCTACAGGCGTTGTCAGGCAACCCGGTGCTGACCGACCTTTGGGATTCCGGAGCGGCCAACGCGATGGGCCACATCGATCTGTCCAGACACGCCGATGCAATCATCGTCGCGCCCGCGTCCGCGGACTTCATCGCCAAGCTCGCGCACGGCGCCGCCGACGACCTGCTTTCCACACTCTGCCTGGCGCGCGATTGCGGCCTGCTGGTCGCGCCCGCGATGAATCGTCAGATGTGGTCGGCGGCGGCAACACAACGCAACGTCGCACAGATTCGTGCGGACGGCGTGGAAGTACTCGGACCTGGCAGCGGTGACCAGGCTTGCGGCGAGATCGGTGACGGTCGGATGCTCGAGCCGGAAGAGATTCTTGCGGCCCTGATCGCTTCCGCTCAGCCCAAGCATCTGGCAGGCAAGCACGTGCTGCTCACCGCCGGGCCGACGTTCGAAGCGATCGACCCGGTGCGCGGCATCACCAATTCGAGTTCGGGCAAGATGGGCTTCGCCCTTGCGCAGGCTTGCGCCGAGGCGGGCGCCGTGGTGACGCTGGTCGCCGGCCCGACGGCCTTGGCAACACCGGCAGGCGTGACGAGGCACGATGTGACCAGCGCCGCCGACATGGCGGCCGCAGTCGATGCACGCATCGCGTCAGCCGACATCTTCATTGCGGTCGCGGCGGTCGCAGACTACACGCCGGTCAAGCCTAGCGCATCCAAGGTCAAGAAGTCGGACGCCGCACTAACGCTGGAATTCAAGCCAACGGTGGATATCCTTGCGCGCGTCGCAGCGCGACCCCATCCGCCGTTTTGCGTTGGCTTCGCGGCCGAGACCGACGACGTCAACAAGAATGCCGAGGACAAGCGCCGGCGCAAGAAGGTCCCGTTGCTGATCGCCAATCGCGCCCAGGATGCGTTGGGCAGCGATGAAAACGAAGTCACGCTGCTGGACAACGCGGGCTCGCATCCGTTGCCGCGCATGGGCAAGCTCGCGCTTGCGCGCAAGCTCGTCGCAGAGATTGCGGCACGACTGCGAAAAGGATAGCCCTGCCTTCTTGTCGATCAACGTTTTGCCACGTACTTGACGCCATCGATCCCAGCGAAGTCAGCGTCTTGAGTCCACACGGTGGCACGACGCAGGCGCGCAGTAGCCAGAATGACGCTATCGGCCAGCGGCAATTTCAAGTCCAGCGAGATTTTTGCTGCTACCACAGCCAAATCTGGCGATAGATCCACCACTACGCCCTGGCGCATGACCGCCATTGCCTGCATTGCCGCATTTTCGTCGCGCTGCTGGGCGATCCGCTTGAATACTTCATATAGATTGATTGACGCCACGACCAGGAGCTTGGTGTTTTCTATTGCCGGCGCGAAGAATCCTGCGTTCTTTCCATCCGCGAAATATTCGAGCCAACCCGAGGAATCCACGAGGTTCAAATACGATCCTTCTCGCGTCGAACACTCGTCTCGATGCCGCGTACGAATCCCCGCAATGCCTTCGGCGGCTTGACCAGGATGAATTCGATCCGATCACCCAGTGCAACGACCTGCACCTTCTGACCGGCGCTTATTCCGAGCGATTTGCGTATTTCACGCGGAATCACGACCTGGAATTTGGGTGAGACAGTTACCGTTGTCATCAGTTTTCCTATCGATCATAGAAACGTATAACAAAATACCATCGATGTCAGATTCGTGCAACAATCCGAGACGCCCCGAGCCGCAGCATGTCGCACTAGCGAAGGTAGGGGTCCAATTCGACTCTGCCGACACGACAGAATCGAACAACCTTCCTGCCCTGCCGCCGGGTTTCATTGGTGCCTTGCGCGATAATCCGCATAATCGCAGGCTACGCAAGCCCAAACCGCCAACAGAACTTGTTCAGACATGACATCCGCGACGATCGCCCTCAAAGTCCTCGACGAGCGTATTCGCCCGTATCTGCCCACCTACGCAACGCCTGGCTCCGCGGGTATGGACCTGCGTGCGTGCATCGATGCGCCGATCACGCTGCACCCCGGTCAGACCGAACTGATTCCCACCGGGCATTGCCATTCACGTCGCCGACCCGGGTCTGGCGGCGATCATCCTGCCGCGGTCGGGCTTGGGCCACAAACATGGCATCGTGCTCGGCAACCTCGTTGGGCTCATCGACTCGGACTACCAAGGGCAATTGATGGTGAGTTGCTGGAACCGTGGGTCCGCGGCATTCGAACTGAAGCCCATGGAGAGACTGGCCCAACTCGTGCTTGTTCCAGTGGTCGCAGGCAACATTTGTCGAAGTCGAGGACTTCGCGACGAGTGAACGGGGTGGCGGCGGGTTTGGGAGTAGCGGAAGTCGTTAGCTCTGTGCGATAGTGGCGCGAAAGATTGCAGGTTGACTTAGTCCCGTATGGACTCGCGGGTTTGTGACGGCGTTCACGCGTCGACAGAAATTCACTGGCGTCGAAGCGCGCCATCGCCAACCTGACCGAGTCATGCGTGGCGACATCGATACAAAGTCGCCAACGCTATGCGCAAGTGCCGGTTCTCTTGCGACCTCTCTGCCCTAGGAGTCTCGCAACACAGCGTTAATACTACGGTGCGCAGACTACATACAGACTCGCCGAGAGGTCAGGGTATGTCTTTGCTAGTTCGTGGCACGCCTCGACGTAGGCTTCACTGACGATGCCCTCTTCGATGGCGCGGTCGAATTGGAAATTCGCGAGCGGTTTCAAAAGGACTCCGCCGTAATCCTCAATGCGGTATCCGGCTTGGCGCATTTCAGAAAGCAGGATGTCCATAGAATAGGTGCAGCGGTGACCGTGTTTGGCCTCCGCCTGTGTCACCGCTGAATGATAGTCGATGAGCCCCATCTTGACCGCGATTTGCCGCGAAAGTGCGTTGGCGTTTGGTACGGCGACAAACAGCTTTCCTGCGGGACTCAGCCAATTTCGGATAGTCGCGAGGATTCCAATCCGGTCATCAAGGTGCTCGAGTGTATGTACCAGAAATATGTTGTCGTAGCGCAAATCGATTTGAGCATCCTCAAACGTCGAGTTGATGACCTGGACCCGGCCCGGAAAGCGATCCCGAACGATCTCCGCCAGTTCGCTCGCGGCTTCTACCACCGTGATTTTTGGAAAATACTCGAGGATCTGCTCGGTCATATCCCCTTTGAAGCATCCCAACTCGAGGACGCTACCGCCTTGGACGAAGTGCCGTTCAAGCGTACGAAGCAAGTACCGGCGGATGGTTGAGTCAAAGTCGTATGCGTATTTCCGTGTTTCGTTGTCTTCATACTCATGATTGTGATTTCTCATCTCTCCAGCTCTCCCCCGAACAGTACGAACTGCGCTAAACCCTAGCAATATCCAGACCTCGTTCGCCACTTCGAGTCATGCCACCGTAACCCCTTTACGGGTAAACTTGTATCAAGCTGACACCACGTAATGTAGCAAGATCCGGCCTCATCGGCGATGTAGAGCTGCCATCATCACTATTCTCGAGGACTACGATCTGGTTTGATCGGCAAGCAAGAGACTCATGAGCAACACTCTAGATGGGCACGCCAAGGCGTACGAAGGTAACAACCTCTACGACTTCGACAATTCGATCCTCCTCAACTGGTACCCGAAGAGGATCGTCGAGCTGGCGCCCGAAACCACCTCGCTACTTGAGCTGGGGTTGGGTCACGGCTACTCCACACCTCTTTTCTCGCAGGCCCTTGCCCGCCATGTAGTGCTCGAGGGTTCGCCAGCCGTCATCGCCAACTTCCGGAAGAAATCCCCCGGATGCCGCGCGGAGATCATTGAGACGTATTTCGAGACCTTCGAGAGCAACGAGCAATTCGATGTCATCGTAATGGGTTTCGTTCTCGAGCACGTCGACAATCCCGCCGAGATCCTCGCGCACTTTAGGCAATTTCTGATGCCGAATGGAAGTCTGTTCGTCGCGGTGCCAAACGCAGAGTCGATGAATCGGCGGCTGGGACACCTGGCAGGGTTGCTGCCTGACATGAATGCCCTATCCGAGAACGATGTTCTGCTTGGACACAAGCGCTTCTACAACGTGGACTCCTTGAGAGCCGAGTTGCGAACTGCCGGCTACGACGTAGAGCGCGTCGAAGGAATCTATTTGAAGCCAATCACGACCCGGCAGATCGTGTCCCTGAATCTTGACGCAAACATCATCGGTGCGTTTTGCAAGCTGGGCGTCGACTATCCAGAGCTTTCCTGCGGCATGCTGGCGCTGGCGAAAGACGACAGATGAAGGTGGTCATCGTCGGGGGCACTTCGTCGTTGGGCTCGGCCCTCAGGTTGGCCTTGTCCGGATCCTGCGAGGTGATCACCGCGGGCAGGACGAATTGCGACCTCGCTCTTGATTTGACGTGGCCGCGCGAACAAATGGTGCTGCCGGATGACGTCGATGTCATCGTTCACACGGCCGCTCATTTCGGCGGCAAAACGGCCGCGGACATCGTGGCAGCGGAGAACGTCAATGTGCTCGGGACGCTGAAGCTCTGCCAGGCTGCGGCCACCGCAAACGCGCGTCACTTCATCCTTATCTCGAGTATCTTCGCATCGTTGAAGGAAGGCTCCGAACACCATAGCATTTACGCACTGTCGAAGAGGCACGCTGAAGACGTGGCGCGGTTCGTCTGCGCGACCCACTCGCTCCACCTGACCGTGCTGCGCCCGTCCCAGATTTACGGAGCGGGTGCGCGCTTCCGCGTGCATCAACCCTTCCTGCACGCAATGATGGAGAAGGCGAAGAAGGGCGAGGACATCGTCCTGTACGGTACCCGCGATCCGCAAAGAAACTTCATCTACATCGACGATCTGACGGCCGTGATATCTAAAGTGATCGATGGACGGATCGTGGGGACCTACTCCTGCCAACACCCCAGCAACGTGACCTACTGCCAGATTGCCAAAGCTGCATTCGAGGCTTTCGACACGCGAGGAAGCGTCCGTTTCCTCCGCGACAAGCCCGATATCCCGGACAACATCTTTGCGGCCGATGATGCCCTGTACGAAGCCCTCCGCTTTCGTCCGAGCACTACGATCGAGGATGGCCTTCGGCGAATTGCAAGGCTGTCATGAAGACGATCCTCGTCTCCGGCGCAAGCGGCGTCGTCGGATACGGCATCCTTCGCTCGCTTCAGAGGTCGGGCAAGGATTTGCGTCTCGTCGGGACTACCATCTACGACGACTCGGTAGCTCAGGGCTTCTGCGACATTTTCGAACAGGCGCCCCCGACGCGCGATGCCGGCTATCTGGATTGGCTATCCAGAATCATTTCCACCCACCAGGTCGACATGATCATTCCTGGCATCGAAGCCGACATGTACCGCTGGAACGAATCCGTGCGGCGAGCTTGAGCGGGACGGCTCGGTGAAGGTCTTGCTCAACGATCCGGAACTGGTAGTGCTGTGCAAGGACAAGTGGACGTTCTTCGAGACGCTAAGCAATAGCGGCCTGCCGTGTGTCATCGAAACGACTCTCGAGTCCGACTTCGACGCACTCGAAAGCAAGTTCGGATTGCCGTTTCTCCTCAAGCCGAGGATCGGATTCGGTTCCAAGGGCATCGTGCGAGTCGATTCTCCGGCGACGTTCCTGGAGCATCGGGCCCGGATTGGGACTGTTCTAATGGCGCAGCCGATCATTGGCACGGAGAACGAAGAGTTCACGACCTCCGCATTCTGCGACGGTAAGGGTAGCTTCTACGCCCACATGACTCTCAAGAGGAAGCTGTCGAGTGACGGCTTCACCGATCGCGCCGAGGTCGTGCAAGTGGATGACATCGCGGAAACGGTGCGCGGACTATGCGGTCTTTTCAGGCCGATCGGACCAACAAACTTTCAGTTCCGCCGACACGAGGGGGCATTGAAGCTCCTCGAGATCAATCCACGGGTGTCGTCGGCCACCTCGATCAGGACGGCCTTCGGATACAACGAGTGCGCGATGGCAGTCGAGTACTATCTGGAAGGTAAGACACCGCAGCAGCCAGTCATCAGGCCGGAGGGCGTGCGGTGCGATATACAGAGGATCTGATTTTTTACTCATGACCATCGGCATCATCTCTGACATCCATGGCAACTACGAGGCCTTGAAGGTCGTTCTCGCCGAGCTCGACCGGATGAAGGTATCCGACGTGATCTGCCTCGGCGACGTCGTCGGCTACTACACCCAGATCAACGAATGCTGCGATGAGCTGAGGACGCGGCAATTCCACTGTGTCATGGGCAATCACGACTGGTACATGGCGGGCGGCGGCTTCTGCCCGCGATCGCAAGAGCGTCAACGATTGCCTGGTGTATCTGCGCAAGGTAATCACTGCCGAGAACGTGGAATGGCTGAGACGAGCTTCCCTGTGCAACTCCGGATCGAGGGCCTCCACGTCGTGCATGGTGGATGGTCCGACCCGCTCGACGAATACCTCAAATGGACGGAGACCTATTTCGACGAGATCCCCGGAAACCGCTTCGCGTCCGGACATACGCACATTCAGGTCATCCACACGAGCGGCGGCAAGACATACTGCAATCCCGGTTCCGTGGGGCAGCCGAGAGACAACGATCCCAGAGCGGCCTTCGCGACCTACGACGGCGAGTTCACCCTGCATCGAGTCGAATATGACACGCAGCCGGTGTTCGATCTCATGAAGGAGGCGGGCTTCAGCGACTACTACTACGGATGCCTGAAAACCGGCGCGAGCAGTCTCTGCTGCCTCTCCCGAGCGGCGCGGTACGGAAGGTGTTTAGGTGGCGCAAGCTGGGGCGCGTCTTCGACCCCCGAGAGGTCGACGACATCGACTGGATGAAGGACTTCGCCCAGGCGCCTTCCGCCCTGGTGCTCGACGAGTGCGTCCGCGTCTACTTCGCTTGCAGACCGGCGGCCGATAGCCGCGGTCAGTTCGTGAGCTACCTGGCCTACGTGGACTTCAAGCGAGACAATCTCATTGAGCGGGTCGACATCTCGAGAACGCAAATCTTGCCGCTTGGTGAGCGAGGGACGTTCGACGAGTTCGGGACGAACCCGGCGTCGGTCATTCGGAACGGAGACGAGGTCTGGGTTTACTACGCGGGCTGGACGAGGTGCGAATCCGTCCCGTTTAACGCGGCAATCGGCCTGGCGATCAGCCGTGACAATGGAAAGACTTTCGTCAGAAATCGGCCGGGGCCCGGTGCTCTCGTACTCGTTCGATGAGCCGTTCGTCATCGGAAGCCCGCGAATCAGGAGGTTCAACGGGACCATGTACCTATGGTACGTGGCCGGAAGGAAATGGCTCAAGGGAACGGGCCGGCCGGAACCCGTCTACAAGATCCGCATGGCAACATCGACGGATGGGATTTCCTGGACGAAGCACGGGAAGGATCTGATCGAGAGCATCCTCGACTGAAGACGAGTGTCAGGCGAGCCCAGACGTGTTCTTCTCGAACGGCAAGTACCACATGTACTTTTCGTATCGCTACACATTGGGGTTCAAGGAGAAGGGCCGGGGATACCGGATCGGATATGCGTCGTCGAGCGATCTACGGACCTGGACGCGAGACGATGCCAAAGCAGGAATCGAGGTCTCGATGGATGGATGGGATTCCGAGTCCATTCGTTATCCCCACGTCTTCGAGCTCGATGGGAGCACGTATATGTACTATCAGGGCAATCAAGTCGGTAAATTCGGGTTCGGCGTGGCCCGACTGGAAACCGATTCGACGCTCTCCAGTCACGCGACTGCGGCATGATGATCCGGAAACAACCGCTCGAACGGATTCGATGAACGCCGCGGACCCGCGGCTCGAGCGAAGAACGCCGCGATCTAGGCATCGGGCGGATGTTCCATGAAGTGGAAGAAGCTCGGGAAGATCTTCGACCCCACGGACCATGCGCTGCCGAACGGCTGCGTCGAATTCGCCCAATCTCCACAGGCGCTGGTGTGCGCCGATTTCGTCAGAGTGTACTTTTCGACGAGGCAGCGAGACACATCCGGCAAGTACCTGAGCCACATCTCGTTCGTCGACTTCGACAGGCCACTTTCGATTTCGCGTGTACTCCGGGTCTCGAAGCACGTGGTCATCGAGCTCGGCGGCCTGGGGTGCTTCGACGAGCACGGCATTTTTCCAATGAGTCCGGCACGGGATGGCGATCGAGTGCTCGCCTACACGACAGGGTGGAACCGAAGGTGTCGGTCTCGGTCGATTCGTCTATAGGGCTGGCAGTCAGTATCTGACGGCGGCTATACCTTTCAGAAGATTGGGAGCGGCCCAGTCGTGACTTCCTCCCTGCATGAACCTTTTCTGATCGCCGACGCATTCGTAGCACGCCGTTACGGGGGCACGTATCACATGTGGTACATCTACGGGACGGCGTGGACAACGGCCACCCCCGGGGATCCACCGGACCGGGTGTACAAGATCGGGCATGCCACCTCGATGGATGGCATTGCGTGGCAGAAGGAGGGCAGGCAACTGATAGACGACAAGCTCGGGAGCGGCGAATGCCAGGCGCTGCCCACGGTGGTCCACTTCGACGACAAGTACCACATGTACTTCTGCTATCGTCGGCAGTTCGGCTTTCGCAAAGACCGTGAGGGCTGCTTATCGAATCGGGTATGCGTACTCCAGAGATCTCAAGCATTGGGTAAGGGACGATGACAATGGGGGTATCGACGTGTCGCCGGGGGGCTGGGATTCGGACATGCAATGCTATCCGTACGTGTTCGAATGCGATGGAGACATCTACCTTCTGTACAACGGCAACGAGTTCGGTCGGTGGGGCTTTGGCGTGGCCCAACTCGAACGCTGAACTCGATCCAAATTGCTTTGCGCTTTGGGTGCTCCTCACCGTAACGTGAGTGTGCGTCGTGCGGTGTCCCTGGCTATCGCGCGGGCGCCCTGCGCACCTGACGTCACGCGGCAGGAATTAGGTCGTAGTTCAATGCTAGGCCCCGGATAGCCTCAATCGGGTTGAACATCATCGCCACATCGACGATCGAGGGAAGCGACGGCACCAACGTTTCGCCGAACTGACGGTACTCGAACGGGCCCGAACGAATGAATTTGAGGTCCAATCCGGCGGAACGGAACACCTTGTCGAATACAGTTCCATGCCGCCGATGGCGTTGACGTGAACGTCTCCACTCCGACTTCCCTGCAGAGTGCCGATTACCTTATCCTGCCCCTTGAGGGCAGCGTCAATCGGTATGGCAGAGGCAATCGCTATTTCAGCATCGATCGCGAGGTATCTGCAGGTTTCGACGATCGAGTGGTGGAGGAATCGGAACAGATTGGGTTCATCGTAGCGGACTATTCGCTCCACGACCGGAAGCGTTTGTGCGAAGTACGGTGCCTTCCGGTAAGCCTCAGCGATTCTATTGACCAGCTTGCCACTGTTGAAGTCTGCTGCGAGCTGGCGGTCGACGACGTCAAGCGCGTCCGAGTCACTCTTTAGTGGAAGCGAGATGACGGCAGGCTGTCCGCGGTGGAGGATTCGGTTACGGTTGATCCATCCCTTCTTCGTGTACTTTATGTTGTCATATATAACAAATAGGTCCACTGAGCTGATGAGCTGGAAATACCCGATGTAGGGAAAGAAGTACGGCTGCATGATGGCGATCTTCATGGCGGCACACAGCGCTCATGCGATCTGCGGCTATCGCGCCGCGGCGATCAGACGAGCCACCTCCTGGATCGTTTCCATATCAAGGCCTGGATAGATCGGCAAACAGAGGACCTTCTGCGCCGTGGCAGTGGCTACAGGCAAATTGTCGCGATGGGCCGACGGCAATCCTCGGTACATGGGGAAGTCCGAAATAAGGGGATAGAAATAACGCCGCGGGTGTATGCCATGTCCCCTGAGCGCCAGATTGAGCCCGTCGCGGCTGAGCGGATAGTCGCCGTCCACCAGAATCGGAAAGTAAGCGTAGTTCGGCACCCTTTCGCCGTCATCCGACAGGCAATGAATTCCCTTTATCCCATGAGCACGCTCGCGATAGCGCTGCGTCGATGGCCTTACGCTTGCGCCAGAGCCTCGTCAATATCTTTGAGCTGCAGCAACCCGAGGGCCGCATTAACTTCGCTCATCTTGCCGTTGATGCCGGGCGCGACCACGGTCACCTCGTCGACATGGCCGAAGTTCTTCAGGTGGTCGATACGCATCTTGGTCTTGGCATCGTGGCACATAATGGCTCCGCCCTCGAAGGTATTGAACACTTTGGTAGCGTGAAAACTCAGAATCGACAAGTCGCCGTGCTTGAGAACGCTGCCGTCATAGCATCTGCACGCCGAATGCATGGGCGGCATCGTAAATCACCTTCAAGTCGTAAGTGTCGGCAATTCTCTGGATGCCGCTCCACATCGCAGGGATGTCCATAGCAGTGCACCGGCATGATGGCGGTCGTCTGCGGAGGTGATCGCTGCCTCGATTTTGTCGGGATCGAGGTTCAATGTGTTGGATCAATGTCCACGAAAACCGGTTTGATACCATTCCACAGCAGCGAATGGGAAGTGGCGACAAACGGAATACGGCGTGGTGATGACCTCACCGGTAATGCGCAGGGCCTGCAGCGCCGTGACCAGCGCGATGGTGCCGTTGGTGAACAATGCCACATGTTCTACGCCCAGATGTTCACACAGCATCGCCTCGAGCTGCTCGTGGTAGGGACCGCCGTTCGTGAGGATCTTGCTTGACCAGATCTTCTCGAGGTAGGGAATGAACTCCTCCAGCGGCGGTAGGTACGGTTGGGTGACGTAGATATTCTTGTTCATTTGGTGCCCGTCTCGTTGCGTGGCACGGCGGTCGCGCGTGCATCTGGCGGCCAGACCTCGGAGCTCAAGCATAGAGGAAACATGGCTAGCATGAGCACGCGAATATCAAGTCAATAGCCGCCCTCGGCATGTCATTGCGAACGTGACGAACGGCTAAATTGCTGGACATTCAGCCCGCAAGTTTCGTCGGCGGCCAGACGAAGAAATTCTGCGCGCCCTCGGGTCTCGGACTACAAGCCAAGCGAATTAGTCCTGCAGTGTCTACCATGTACTGCGCGAAGTCCTCAGGTCGGCGGTTTTGGCGAAATTGTTCTGAAACATCTCGTCCAATTTCGACATACCGCTTTGGATGCGCCAATACGTCAGCAACCTTTGCGCGAAGGTGGTCCTTGTCGAAGCGGTAGCAGAACATTTCTGAGTTCTTAAAATGTTCCCGGAAAAAACGCTGCTCGTTAGTGATGCACAATGTAAAAAGACCAAAGGCCCTTAGCGCTCGATCGTGAGGCGCGCATTGAGTATTTGGTGACATATCGACAAGACCGAGCGAGTCGATAATTCTACTCCTCGACTGTGTGTAATCACCGCCGGGAACATAGGTGGCGCGTTTGCCAGCAAAGTCAACGTGTTCCCAATTGAACCCATGGATTTCCACCGGAAAATCGACCAGCACATTCGCTATCAACGTACTCTTAATGCGTCTTAAATAGTCATCGAGCTGCGCAACAAAAAAAAGGCGAAGGAGGAAGGATTCGCTAATGTCCCAGCCCCTGCTCGCGAAATAGTCCGTCACGAACCCGTCTATGTCGCATCCAGTGTCTGTGGCAATGCTGCTTGCGAGTTCGCTAGCGAGTTCCGCCAATGTGACAAATGTCTCTGCCGGCATGGACTGCCGCCACATATGAACAAGTTTTTCCGGATCGTTGCCGTTTTTCAGGAACAGCAACTTTCCCTGCTCTTTCCTGTGAAAGTCGATTTCACGCTTGTCGGCAAAATCCATTGGGAAGGGCGGTATCGTTCCGTAAATCGCCTGCGCACGCTTAAATCGCCGTCGAAGTTCTAGATGCTCCGGGAAGTAGTACAGACATGCGTGCCACGGACTCGGCACTACGTGCCGATCAAAAAAATAGGCTGGTGAATCGGCCGTCAACGAAATGAACGGAATGCGATTTGCTTCCCAAAAATTGACTTCGTTTCCCTCTGAAGTAGTGCCGCAAATGTCCGCACCCATTCCGAGGGCACTGTATGCAAGTACGACTTGCTGCTCTCGTATTGTGCGGCTCAAAAGCTCCCCAGCTTCTGGCACTCCAAAATTCAGTTCTACCAAATCATGTCCGACACTTGCGAACAGCGCTCGATGCGCGCGACCGGCAGCGCCGATGGCGTCATTCATAGATGAACCCGAGACAAACAATATGGTGCCCATGACTAGCCGGTTGCCTTAGCGACGAAAAACGATCCTCAGCCGGGTGCCGATTGCACCGTAGCGAATAGCACCGTTTCCTCGTGATGAATGCTGTAATGCTCAAGGAAGAAGCGATATCCGACACCGAGCGAATCGATCCATGAGGGGATCGAAAAAAAATCGTCGGGTCGATGGTAAAGAGAAATCGCCAACTTCGGTGTGCAGCTTCGAATGGTCGATTCTGCACCGTGCAATGCAGCGAGTTCACTACCTTCGATATCCATCTTGATGAAATCGATACGTGGAATCTTGTTGCGAGCCACGATTTCGTCAATGGTCGTCGTCGGCATATCGCCCACTGCCACGCGCGCACCCGGATCGATAAAATTATCTTCGGGCAATGGGGCCACATCGTTCCGCACGTCTGAAAGTCCAAACGGATAGATGGACACGCGGGGGGCAAGAATCGGGTTCAACTCTCGCGCTTGCCGCATGATTGCACAGTGCTTTGGCAAAGGATCGAACACATGGACGTGCCCCCGCTCCCTCACTGCGTAAGCGAACCCGAGGGCAGTATCACCAAAGCAGCCGCCCGCATCGATCACATGATCACCTGCTTCAGGCTGGATTTTCGTTCCGTCGCGTTCGAAGTAATACTGGCGATAGAGAAAAGTCCACGTGGCGTTTTCTTTCCAGCCTTTGATCCGGATATCACCGTCTCCAGGCACCAGGAATATTGAAAGCGGCCCGAAGGCTCCGACATCTTCGGTATCCCCCACTCGCCAACTTTCGGCGGTTGACAGATGCGTGCGATTCTCTGCGGTATTGAAGGGCAACCGAACGTGCAGGTGGCCTAGAATGCGAAATAGAATAAGCTGGTCAAAATACAGTTTGGACGTTTGGTCCTCGAGCAATTGGCGCGCATGATAAAACCTCCCGACATTCCGCAGTAAGAACTTGAAATAGCGAGCGTGGCGATCGTGGAAAAAAGCGCTTGCCGGTTCGTTGCGATACCGCGAGGCGTCGAAGTTGTCCGCTTCGATGTTGTGCATCAACTCAAACACGCGGTCGATCAGTTGTTCGAACCAGTTGTCGCGCTCTGCGGTACTGTCGCCAACCACCTTGTCTACTTCTTGAACTTGCGGCGTGTTGGTGAAAATATCCTTCAACAGGCTTTTGAGCATGTCGTCGTTACTTTCAGTTGAGTTGCGCCTACTCCCACCAATCGCTTGCGCCAGCGACTCGTCGAAAGTGCGGAATTTCTGTCTTGTGCTCGGAAGGTATTCCCAGGACCATTTGCGAAATGACGTTCTGCGGCGCCCAATGATTCACCGGATTGTTCAGAAAATTTGATTCCGTAAATATCGGTGCCGGGTGCCAGTAGAGATCGTAGCCTAGTTTATCCATCAAATAGGAAAGCAGGTCTGGCGAGGTAGCCCTATCGTCATTTTCAAAATAGATAACGGGCCGATAACGCTCGATCTGCATCTCGCCGCTGCGTAAAACCTCTAATTCCTTGCCATCGACGTCGACCTTTATCAAGTCACATGCATCGAGCTCCAGGGCATCCAGGGGCATGAACTGCGGCTTCCACGTTTCGCTGATGTACGCAAACTCACCCCATACTCCACCGGTCGTCACGTTGTCGCTCGTTGCGACAAAGGCATTGATCGGTTTGGTATTCGACAATGCGTTCAATGCCAAGTTAGCACACAAGACGTTGAAGTTATCGGGATGCGATTCAATCGCATATACGCGTCCCAGCGGACCAACAATTGTCGCGAGCGGTATTGTAAGGTCGCCAATGTTGGCGCCTACATCAATTACGGTCGCTCCCTCCTTTAGAAAGGCGCGCATTACCGAAATTTCCGATTCGCTGTACTGCCCATACAACTCGAAGCATTTTCCGATGTAGGGTCCGCTGAACAGCATCCAGCCATACTTACATTGCTTGAGCGTGAGGCTCCCAAATTGCATGGTCGCACTGCCTTTAGCCGTGGTCTTGGGCCGTCACAGGCGCGGGTTATGGCTTGATATTTTTGGCTTGTGACTTGCTCGCTGCCAGCCGCGTCGCGAGCTCTTTGGTGGCCTTGTCTATGAAATCGGCGCTATAACCTAGCTCGGACAGCTTCCACTTGAACACATTTGCGAGCTTAGCCTTCTTGTATACACCGAGCTTATGTTCATCGTGATACCGCACGGCGCGCGCGGCGAGTCCTTCCAGGATCACCTTGATCTGATGCGTCGCGCCCGGATCCGTTCTCGCTTCCGAGGCAGGCGGGAAACGACGCGCCAGGTCGCTCGCCAGGACCGTTGCAAATTCTTCCAGTTCACGCGTATTGAACACCCCCAAAACGCCCATAGCTCCATCCCGCTCACTTGTACGTTGAAATTCAGACGCGCCCTCGCCTGACCGCAGCGACGACGATCATGTTAACTCGACACACCCCGGAAGTTCCACAGCAATGTCTATTTCTTCGGGGATTGCCAATAGGCTTGTGACTTTGTGGCCCGCGAACAAATCGTCGGTGCGATGGTTGAAGTTGTCGGGATTGAACAGCGCCGTTTCCATGCGCCAGAAGCGGTAACCCAACTCCCGCAGGCGAGTACCGATATTTTCAAGTTCGGCGACTTCCGGCAAGGCAATGAAGATCTTTGGCCGCAAGCGCCATATGGAATCCACGGCGCCGTCGATGACGTCGGCGCAATCGACCTCCAGATTTATCTTGAGCCAGTCGAGGGCCTCCAACTGCAACTCGTCGATCGTTTCGTGGCTCAGTCGGCTCACGCCAGGCAAATCCGTTGTTGGTGTTGCAATCCTGGCGGGATGCGCAAGGTTTCTCCGCATCAGCGTGACGTTGCTGATGCGATTCATGGTCAAGTTCTGACCCAGGATGCGCTTCAGCAGCGGCTCCTTCTCATACAGGAACAAGTGACCGCCGTTACCCACAATCCTCGACAACCGTAGCGCGTGCGCTCCGACTCCTGCGCCCACCTCAACCACCGTACTGCCTTGGTGAATCAGTCGGCTCAGAAGATGTCAATTGGGTTTGCAAATACTCGCCATACCATCGAATCGAATCGCCGACGAGCGGCTGCTGCGGAAGGTACTGCAGAATCCCGTACCTCGTTTCGGCAATTGCCGAGAGGCCGTCCGGCAGCCGAGATGCAGGTTCCGCAACCAAATCGTCGTGATCGCTACTATCGGTTGCACCCAGGGCCTCGCCAGGCGCAATCAAATCACCTCGACGCCCCTGCGCGGCCCAGACTCTCAATGCCGCGGCAACGTTGTCGATGACGTCGCGCCAATTCCCGCGTTCCGTTTGCCGGAAAAGCGTCATCCGTGGATACCAGGGCGATCTACTCCCCTTGGTCATCCACCGCCAGTCGGCCGGCTGAGGGAGAAGCAGCCATACGGGCTTGCCCAAAGCACCTGCCAGATGCGCAATCGCCGTGTCGACGCAAATGACCAGATCCATGCGCGAGATTGCCGCGGCAGCGTCACATAGATCCTCCAGGTCCGGCTCGAGATCGATGGCTGAAATCGCGACTCCTTCGACACGCGATTGCGCCGCCTTCGGTCCCTTTTGCAGTGACAGCCACCGGATGCCTTTTACGCCGGCCAACGGTGCCAGTGCCGAGAAATCAATCGATCGGTGCCGATCGCGTTGATGCTGTGGGCTGCCGGCCCACACCAACCCCACGTTGAGCAGATCATCTTCAGGTATGCGCGCGGCCCACACTGCAGCCTATCGGGATCGACCCGAAGGTACGGAACCTCCTGCGGAATGGACCGAACGTCGTTGCGCAATGCGTACGGCAGAGTCATCAAATGGCAGTAATAGTCGAAATCGGGCATGTCGTCCGGCAGCAAGACCCGATCGATGCCGGGAAATTCACGCGCCAGCTTCGCAAGCGCATCGGGCACGCGGAGCAGCAACGTCGCGCCAAGTGCCTTGAGCCGAGGCGCATAGCGAATGAACTGAATCGTATCGCCAAGCCCTTGTTCAGCTCTGAGCAACAGGGTCTTGCCGCGAAGATCCTGACCGTCCCACACCGGCCGTTCGAAGTCGGGGCGTTTGGAAAGCAAGGGTTCGCGCGACCAGCGGAACTCGGCAACTTGCCAGCCATCGCGCAAATGGCCGCCCATCAACAATGCATGCGAATAGGCGTGGCAGCCTTCGACGCTCGGCCGTTGCGGCAAATGCTTTTCGAATATCTGCAACGCCTGCTCGATGCGTCCGGCGTCACGGTGGTTTATCGCGAGATTGAGAAAACCATCGATGTCGTCACCACTCTCCGCTTCGAGTCTGCGCCGCGCGTTCAAATGCCACGAGGGCGTCATCGTGTCTTTCCTGTTGCCCAAGGGCCACGCCAAGGTGTTTCCAGGCGTTTGCGCTATGCTCATGAATCGCTATTGCGTTGCGGAAGCATGTTTCGGCGCGCTCGGGTTCCCCTCGATCAAGGTAACACCCACCAAGACCGAACATGCCGTCGAACGTATCCGGCTGGCGGGCGATCGCCTCAAGGTACATGGCTTCGGCTTCGTCAAAATGGCGCTGCGCACGCAGCGTTACTGCGAGATTGATGTATGGCGCGGCACTCTCGGGCGAGGCAGCGCAGGCTCGCCGCATCGATTCGGCAGCGGAGACAACATCGCCGAGCGCCAATTGCGACCAGCCAAGATGTAGCAGGAGTTCCTCGCTACGGAGGCCCCCGGCTTCGGCCTTCAGGAATTCGCCGAGCGCTTCGCGGAACCGGCCCCAGGCAAACAATGCCTTGCCACGTCCATAGACCAAGTGCATTTCAGCCGGATTGGCGGCAAGCGCGCGCGACAATTCTGCAATGGCGTCACCGAACCTGCCCGCTGCGATGGCCGCGTCAGCATCACGTAGGGTCTGGTCGGACGCTTGAGACGCCGGCACTGCGCCCACGTTTGCGCGCGATCCGCTGCGAGTCCCGGTAGTTTCAAGCGACGTCGCCTGCGGCGGTTCGTCGACATGCGACGGTCGGAGAATCCTACGCAACAGGGACATTGACTACGATTTGCCTTCCGACATTCAAATTGGAAGTCAGCACTTCCTGCATGTTCGTTGCGGAGGCATTTCAGGGGCCTGCCTTGCGCAGATGTTGCCACCACGGACGCTGAATGCACAACCCTGAACATCGATGGATTGTGGCAGCATGCTCGCAGACGACAAAAAGCCTGTGGTTGGCTGCGCCAACCACAGGCTCTAAGCGTTTGACGCGATTGCGGTTTAGCGGAAGTTCGACGGCACGTACTTCGGCGTGCAGTTGGTCGAACCCGTCCAGCCGGTAATGGCAGTGTGCCGTACCTGCCGGGCGTCAGAATCAGATTGCAGTTGCCGGCACCGGTGTTGGTCGTGGCCGCTGTGATGACGCCGTTGTCGGCGACCGTGATGCCTGTCACATATTGAGTCGCGACACTGGAACAACCCGCCGCAGTAACGTCGGTCGGCCATGCGTTTTTGGTCGATGCATATTCAGCAACCGAGGTCTTGCACGCCGCCAAAGCCGCAACACCTTCTGACATCTTCGAACGAATCACGTAATCCTGATAAGCCGGCAACGCAATCGCCGCCAGGATACCGACGATCGCAACCACGATCATCAGTTCGATCAAGGTAAAACCCTGTTGTACACGTTTCATTGCCGTCTCCGTATGTTGGTAAGGACTCCCAAACCCTTCGCATCTGGGGATGCCGAGGGTTATCCAGCAATTGGTGTGCCAACCGTCGTTTGCGGCTACAACAAATTCCGCGGCTGCCAACGGGATGCCATGCGTAGCGCCTTTTGTGGGCACGTCACCCTGTTGTCTCTGACCCGCCGCCATCCACCGTACGACGACTGCGACGCATCGGATTTGGCAGCTGCCTCAGAGCGTCAACGTGGGTGACGTTCCACGTCACTTGCTGACCCGCCACGCTGACAAATCCTGCGGCGAGGTCGATTGCTAAGCGCAGGATTTACAAGCCAAAGCTCGCTTGTGTCCCCTACAGTTACGCTCGACCGGTTGCGCTTCCGATTGTCGATACCAATGCTGGTACCTTCATGGCGAAGCAACCACTATGCCAATAGCATAGTCACGCCGGGACCGGTGCCTTGGGCGCGCCAACCAGCTCCAGTCGCGAACCCAGGATCTCGATGACATCTCCCGGCACCAACACAATCTGATCTCCCGAGAGTGCCGCACCGTTGACCAGCGGCGGGCGCTCGCCCTCCACCAGGCTCACGGAGAACGAGTCGCCTGTGCGAATGAGCAGGGCGACCTGCACACCCGCCCGTCCGATGGTCGTGCGGACCTTGGTGATCGGAATGGAGGAACCGGCGCCGGGCCCGGACAAAACCTTGAACGAGGCGGTGCGAGGGGGTGCACGCGGCGCCTTCCGCACCGCATTGGCCTGCGTCGCTTCAGACACAGGCGTCAGGCGCAGGCGGGAGCGTTCGCTGCGCGGCGGCGTTCTCGGCGACGCGGTCGCGGCGCATGGCGCTCCCACCCACTTCGCGTGGCGCCTTGGCGAAGGGCTTGGCCGCCTCGACCCGCTCACCGAGGTCGCCCACCGCGCTCCTCATTGGGCTGCGGACGATCTCTGGCGCCAACACGGCGTCTTCATCGACACAGTAGACCAGCATGTGCCGGCCAATATCGATGTGGTCGCCGTCACGCAGGAAATGCTTGGAAATCGGCGTGCCGTTGACCAGCGTCCCATTGGTGCTGCCGAGGTCCTCCAGAAACGAATCGGCAAGAATCGAGACGATGGCGGCATGCTCGCCGCTGACGGCCAGGTTCGGCAGGCAAATATCATTGTCGGCACGACGGCCGATCGTCATTCGCTCGCGCTTCAGTAGCACGTCCAGCGTGGCGCCATCCGCCGAAAATACGACGACCTTGCTCATGCCTCGCCGCTACGCAGGTTTCTTGCTCATCCAGCGCTGCAGCCAGCCACCGGTAGGCAGAAACTCCGGCGGCACGCGAACGAGCACGACCGAGATGTTGTCGCGGCCGCCATTCTGGTTGGCGACGTCGATCAACTCCGCCGCGGCTTCGGCGAGATCACCGCGCTTGGCGGCAACGATTTCCTGCACCGCCGCCGGATCGACCATGTCGGTCAACCCATCGGAGCAAAGCACATAGATGTCTTCGGCCTCCACCCGATACTCGGAGATATCCGGCGGAACAACCGCCTCGATACCCAATGCGCGGGTCACGAGATTCTTGTTCAGTGAGTACTTTGCCTGCTCCTGCGTCAGCATGCCGCTGTCGATCTGCTCCTGCAGGAGGGAATGATCGTGCGTGAGTTGTTCGAAGCGATCGAGGCGCAAGCGATAGCAGCGTGAGTCGCCGATATGACCAATGCTAATCCGGTTCTGGACGAACACCGTGGCCACCAGCGTCGTACCCATGCCCGCACATTCGGGTCGCGCTTGCGCGGCCTCGTAGATCCCCTTGTTGGCCAGCGCGATTTGCTGCTGCATCAGCAGTGCAGCGTGCGTGAGGCCGCTGCCGACGTCGACTTTCGAGAGTTCGCGGCCCGAATTGAGTTCCTCCAGCATGCCCTTGGCGATCACATTGACGGCAATACCGCTGGCGACTTCACCGGCGCTATATCCACCCATGCCATCGGCAAGGACGGCAAGGCCCGCTTCGCCGTCGACGAACACAGAATCTTCGTTGTGCGTGCGCACCATCCCCGGATGCGAGAGGCTGGCGACGTCGAGGGAAGGACGCCCGCTCATCGCGCACGACTCACCGATTGAGCACAGATCGTTGTCAAAGCTGCGAGCTGGTTCATCCGGCGCGAGTTTACGCTGTGGCGTGTCACCGAGCGAGCACGACTGATGATCGAACGTCTCATGCGACTACGCCTCGCCGGCCTTGTGCCGGTGACTCAAAGCGTATCCAGCGGCGACCACGATGAGGAAGCCGACAATCGGCGCCAGCCAGACGTACCTGGCGGCATGTGCAGCGATCCAGGGCGCAATCGCCGGATCCTGGACTGCCATTTCGCCCGCGATGTACCCGAGCAACCCGCCACCGGCAAGCACCAATATCGGGAACCGCTGGATAAGCCGCATGATGACCTGACTGCCGACGATCACGATCGGAATGCTGATGACCAGACCGAATACGATCAGCGGCATACTACCCTTGGCCGCGGCCGCCACCGCCATCACGTTGTCGAGGCTCATCACCAGGTCAGCCACGATGATCGTCCATACCGCGGCCAGGAGCCGGTCGCTAGCCTTGACATTGTGTTCGCCACCGTCGTCCTCGGCAATGAGCTTGATGCCGATCCACACGAGCAAGGCACTGCCGACGATCTTCAAATACGGATTGGCCAACAGGCTCATCGCGAAGAAAGTAAGCACGATGCGCAGACCGATCGCTCCGAACACGCCCCAGAAGATGCCCTGCCGACGCTGACGCGGCGAAAGATTGCGGCAGGCGAGTGCGATGACAACAGCGTTGTCGCCCGAGAGCAGAATATTGACGACGATGATCTGGAATACCGCGACCCAGAACTGCGGTTCACCCCACTCAGCCATTGCTCCCCCCGTTCACCTGCTGCGCCAGGCTACAGCACCGACCGCAACAGTGTCCCCATCTCCGCGGGATTGCGAGTGACCTTGATGCCACATGCCTCCATCACGGCGAGTTTCTCCTGCGCCGTGCCTTTGCCGCCGGAGATGATTGCGCCGGCGTGACCCATGCGTTTGCCAGGCGGCGCCGTCACGCCGGCAATGAATCCAACCACCGGCTTTTTCATGTTGTCTTTCGCCCACTCCGCCGCGGCCTCTTCGTCGGTACCACCGATTTCTCCGATCATCACGACCGCATCGGTGTCCGGATCGTCGTTGAAAAGCTTGAGCACATCGATGTGCTTCAGGCCATTGACCGGATCGCCACCGATGCCGACCGCCGACGATTGCCCGAGCCCGAGCTCAGTGAGTTGTGCGACCGCTTCGTATGTCAGCGTACCCGAACGAGAGACGACGCCGATGCGTCCCTTGAGATGAATGTGGCCGGGCATGATGCCGATCTTGATCTCGTCCGGTGTAATCGTGCCGGGACAGTTCGGCCCGAGCAGCAGCGTCTTCTTGCCTTGCATCCTGTAGCGTGTGCGAATCATGTCGCGGACGGGAATGCCTTCGGTGATGCAGATCACCAGCTCGAGCCCCGCGTCCACCGCTTCGTCGATCGCTGCCGCCGCGAATGGTGGCGGCACGTAGATCACGCTGACCGTCGCGCCGGTCGCCTGCTTGGCCTCGCGCACCGTGGCATAGATAGGGATGCCCTCGAAGTCCTCGCCGGGTTTCTTCGGGTTGACGCCTGCGACGAAGCAATTCTTTCCGTTCGCGTAGTCACGGCACATCCGCGTGTGGAACTGGCCCGTCTTGCCCGTGATGCCCTGGGTGATGACCTTGGTGTTCCTGTTGACCAGAATGCTCATCTGCATTTCCCATTCGCGTCGTTATGGGCCGAATTTGCGATCAACATGCTCATTCGTCATTCCCGCGCACGCGGGAATCCATGTTAGAGGATTTCGTCATATACGTCGCGCCAATCCGGGTTCTCTCTTTCGACAAGGCCTAGCTTCCACAATCGATTCCATTTCTTTAACTGTTTTTCGCGCGAGATTGCCGATTCTGCATTGTCGTGAAGCTCGAACCACACCAGCTTATCGAGACCATATTTCTCGGCAAATCCATCTACCAGTTTTGCCCGATGCTGCGCAACTCGCTGCGGAAGATTGGACGTCACTCCGACGTACAGGGTCCCGCGCGGCTTGTTGGTCAAGATGTATACGCAAAACTGTTTGCTCACAAAAATGGATTCCCGCTTTCGCGGGAATGACGACTATTTGAGTGCGATCAATGTCAAGTGAAGTTCAACTCACTTTCGTCGCCGCGACTGCCTTCTCGGCGGCCTCGGCCATGTTGTTGGCCGAGATGATCGGCAACCCCGACTCGGCAAGAATCTTCCTGCCCAGTTCCTCGTTGGTTCCCTTCATACGCACGACCAAAGGCACCTTGAGCCGCACCTCTCGCGCCGCGGCAACGACACCGGTGGCGATGGTGTCGCACTTCATGATGCCGCCGAAAATGTTGACCAGAATCGCCTTCAGCCCCGGGTTGCTCAACATGATCTTGAACGCCTCGGTCACTTTTTCGGCGGTCGCTCCACCACCGACGTCGAGGAAGTTCGCCGGCTGTCCGCCATAGAGCTTGATCGTGTCCATCGTCGCCATTGCCAGTCCCGCGCCATTGACCAGGCAGCCGATATCACCGTCGAGGGAAATGTACGAGAGGTCGAATTTCGACGCCTGGATTTCGGCGGGATCCTCTTCGTCGAGGTCGCGCATTTCGACGATGTCAGGATGGCGGAACAGCCCGTTCGAGTCGAAATTCAGTTTGGCGTCGAGCACGACGACTTTGCCGTCACCGGTGACGATGAGCGGATTGATTTCTGCGAGCGACGCGTCGGTTTCGTCGAAAGCGCGATACAGGCCCTGCAGGATCTTGCGCGCCTGCTGCACGCTCGCTTCAGGAATGCCAATCTTGCGGGCGACGTCATCGGCCTCACCGTCGGTGAGCCCCTTGGCCGGATCGATGAACACCTTGTGGATTTTCTCCGGGGTGTGGGCTGCGACTTCCTCGATGTCCATGCCGCCTTCGGAGCTGGCCATGAGGGTCACACGCTGCGTCGTCCGATCGACGACCATGCCGACGTAGAGCTCCTTCTTGATGTCGGCACCCTCCTCGATCAACAGGCGACGCACCTTCTGGCCGGTCGGACCAGTCTGGTGTGTCACGAGTTGCATGCCCAGAATCCTGCCCGCGAGATCGCGCACTTCGGCGATCGATTTCGCGACCTTCACCCCACCACCCTTGCCGCGCCCACCGGCATGGATCTGCGCTTTGACGACCCAAACCTTTCCACCCAGCGTCTCGGCTGCCTTGACAGCCTCGTCGACCGAGAACGCCGGAATGCCTCGCGGGGTCGGCATGCCATAGCGACGAAATATTTCCTTGCCCTGATATTCGTGGATTTTCACGACGGATCCCTATGGGAGTCAGCTGTCATCCCGGCGAAGGCCGGGATCCAAGTGCGTTGAAAAAGAAATTGGGCCCCGGCCTGCGCCGGGGCGACGAAGTAGTGCGCAAGCACATTCGCACTCATGCTGCCCCCCGGTACCACTGCGGGTAGTAGCGGCGCACGTTCTCGGTGGTCGTTTCCAGCGCGTGGCAGCGATCGAGCTGGAACGGCTTGGCGCCGTCCGGCTCGATCTCGCGGCGCAATCCCGCGAACATCTGGATCGCGGCGGTGGGTGCGTGCGAAAGCATCTCGGTCACGTGACTGCAGCCTTGCACGCCACCCATCGCGTCGTACAGAGCCTTGCGAAAACCGTGCAGGAGACTCGCACCGACGAGCTTGCCGTACGCGGCAGTGATGCGGTCGCAGGCGCCCGGATAGGGCATGTCGTCGAACGTAACCTCGATGCTCTGGATCGCTCCGTCGCGGCCAATGACCAGCCGCGCCCAGATGTCATGCACTGGCACACCGGCGGCACGCACGCCGGTAAGCAACGCGTAATCCTGATCCTTGACGTCGGTCAGATGACCCTCGATGTCGAACTGGCCGTCAGACCGGCGAAAGCACTCGTAGCGCGTGTGGCGCGTATGCAGGCGGGTGCGGTCAGCCAGACTGGGATTGAGCGGCATCGGAAGGTAGACGTAGCAGTATTGAAGCCTGGTGAATCCATGACGGCGCGACACGCCTCGCCGGGGGCGAGGTGACCAGAACCGTGGCTACAATCGTGGCTACAATGTCGATGGTGCCACCCGCATGCGCATTCTACGCGGCGGCGGCACAACAGACAACGAGGACACCGGCATGGCGTTCGTGCTTGCCCTGGATCAGGGCACGACCAGTTCCCGCGCGATCGTGTTCGATCACGCCGGCGCGATTCGCGCTGTCGCGCAGCAGGAATTCACGCAGCATTTTCCGCAGCCGGGGTGGGTGGAACACGATCCGACGGAGATCTGGGCGACGCAGTCCGGGGTCCTCGCGGAGGCGCTCGCCAAAGCCGCCATTGACGCCGCGGATCTGGTTGCCATCGGCATCACCAATCAGCGCGAGACGACCGTCGTGTGGGATCGCACGACTGGCCGGCCGATCGCCAACGCAATCGTGTGGCAGGATCGGCGTACCGCCGGCATCTGCGATGCGCTGCGCAGCGCCGGCCATGCAGAACTGATCCAGCGCAAGACCGGGCTGGTCATCGACGCATATTTCTCAGGGACCAAGCTGAAGTGGCTGCTCGACCACGTGCCAGGCGCACGTGAACGCGCGCGTCGCGGTGAACTCGCCTTCGGCACCGTCGACACGTGGCTGGTCTGGAACCTTTCCGGCCGCGCGAGTCACGTCACCGACGCATCGAATGCAAGCCGCACCATGCTCTTCGACATTCATCGCGGTGTGTGGGACGACGAGTTGCTCGCGTTGCTGGACGTTCCACCATCGTTGCTCCCGACTGTGGTCGCGTCATCCGGTATTTGCGCCCACGCTGCACTGCGCGGCGCAACGGTGCCGATTGCCGGCATCGCCGGCGACCAGCAGGCAGCGCTGTTCGGACAGGCCTGCCTGTCGCCCGGGCTCGCGAAGAACACGTATGGCACCGGCTGCTTTCTGCTGCTCAACACCGGGGGTAGCGCGGTCCACTCCAGAAACAACCTGCTGTCCACCGTGGCCTGGACGCGCGATGGCGTCACCACGTATGCACTCGAGGGAAGCGTGTTCATCGGCGGCGCAGTCGTGCAATGGCTGCGTGATGGACTGCAACTGGTGCGCACCGCCCGCGAGGTCGAAACGTTGGCCGCAAGCGTGGCCGATAACGGCGGTGTCTATCTGGTGCCCGCGTTTGCTGGTCTCGGCGCGCCGCATTGGGACGCGTACGCACGCGGCGCCATGTTCGGTCTGACCCGCGGCACCACCGGTGCACACCTGGCACGTGCCGCCCTCGAATCGATTGCGTACCAGAGCGCCGACATGCTGTCGGCGATGGAGGCCGACGCCTCGATCAAGCTCGCGGAATTGCGCGTCGATGGCGGCGCAGCGGCCAACAACCTGTTGCTGCAGTTTCAGGCCGATGTGTTGGGCGTGCCGGTCGTGCGTCCCACCGTGCTCGAGACAACCGCGCTAGGTGCGGCGTATCTGGCCGGACTCGCCGTGGGCTTCTGGCGCGATGACGCCGAGGTCGCCGCCAACTGGAAAATCGATCGCCGGTTCGAACCGGCAATGTCGCGCGACCAGGCGGCCGCGCTGAAGGCCGGCTGGAACAAGGCTGTTGCGCGGGCGAAGAACTGGGAACAAGCTAGCCGGGACCAGTAGTTCGTCACGTCATCCCGGCGAAGGCCGGGATCCAAGTCATTCACATAGATTAAGGGATTAGCGCAAACAAGACTTGGGCCCCGGCCTGCGCCGGGGCGACGGAATGTCTCGAACGGGTCTGGCGTTACGGCGCGATGCGATCGATCGCATCGGTGATGATGCTGTCGACGCCCCAGGCGGCGAGCGCCTTCACCTTTGCAGGATCGTTCGCCGTCCACGTGACCACCCTGTATCCGGCACGATGCACTGCGCCGACAATGTCAGCGGTGAGCACCTTGTAGCATGCGTCAAACGCGACGCAATCGAGCCGCGACAGGCGCGCTTCCCAGTCGTCCGGTATTTCTTCCACCAGCCATGCGCGCGGCAACTCTGGCACCGAGGCGCGCGCCGCGACGAGCGATTCCTCGGAGAACGACGACAGCAGCGGCGCCACCTTCGCATTGCGCCAGAGCGCTCTCGCTGCCAACGCAACGGCCGTGCCCGTCTCGCGCTCACGCCCCGGCATCGGCTTGATCTCGACGTTGCAGGCGACGTTGTTGGCAATGGCCCACAGCGCAATCGCGGACAAGGTCGGAATTTTCTCGCCTGCGTATTCGGGCGAGTGCCAGCTTCCCGCATCGAGCAGTGCAAGCTCGGCCCAAGTCAACTCATTGGCAGGCCCGTGCCCGTCGGTCGTGCGATCGAGCGTATCGTCGTGCAACAGAAATGGCACGCCGTCTTTTGAAAGCTTGACGTCGAATTCGACCATGCGGTAGCCATGCGCAAATCCCGCGCGCATGGCGGCCAAGGTATTCTCGGGCGCGAGCTTGCCAGCGCCACGATGCGCGACAAACCGCGGGTAGGGCCAGGGCGTCATGACGTCAGCCGGCTGCCCGTATCGGCATCGAACAGATAGATCTTGTCTCGCGCAGCGGCCAGCGCGATCGGCTCGCCGATTTCACCGTGTGCGCCCTGTGCCAGACGCGCGATGATCGAGCGGCCCGCAACCGCCACGTGAATCAGGGTGTCGGCGCCCAGTGCCTCGACGACTTCCACGCTGCCAACCAGATTCGCTTCGCTCGGCTTGCATGGTGCGAGGTGCTCGGGCCGGATGCCGACCGTGACGCGGCGCCCGGACTCGATCTTGGCGGGGATGGCCACGCTACCGCCGCCATCCAGAGCGATGCGCCCCGCGCCGTCGCTCTTGCCGTCGAGGAAATTCATCGCCGGAGACCCGATGAAGCCGGCGACGAACACAGTCGCGGGATTCTGGTAAACCTCCATTGGCGTTCCAATCTGCTCCGCGCGACCCGCGTTCATGACGATCATTCTCTGCGCGAGCGTCATGGCCTCGACCTGATCGTGCGTCACGTACAGGCTGGTCGTGCCCAGGCGCCGGTGCAGCTTCTGGATCTCGAAACGCATCTGCACGCGCAGCTTTGCATCAAGATTCGATAACGGCTCGTCGAACAGAAACACCGCCGGTTCGCGCACGATCGCGCGTCCCATCGCCACCCGCTGCCGCTGGCCGCCCGACAACTGGCGCGGCGTGCGGTCGAGCAGCGGTCCCAATTCCAGGATTTCCGCGGCGCGCTTCACCTGCGCCTCGATGTCGCTGCGCGCCAGCTTGCGAATTTTCAGGCTGTACGCCATGTTCTGGAACACGGTCATGTGCGGATAAAGCGCGTAGTTCTGGAACACCATCGCAATGTCGCGATCCTTGGGTTCGAGCGTATTCACGACGCGATCGCCAATGACGATCTCTCCGGCGGTTATTTCCTCGAGGCCGGCAACCATGCGCAGCAGCGTCGACTTGCCACAACCCGACGGACCGACGATGACGATGAACTCTCCGTCGGCGACATCGATGGTGACCCCATGGATCACCGCGTTGGTGCCGTAGCTCTTGCGTACGTCGCGTAGCTGGACTTTGGCCATAATTCTCAGTCGTCATTCCCGCGCAAGCGGGAACCCATTTTGAATCGCAGTAGAACAGATGGATCCCCGCCTTCGCGGGGATGACGCATCCGTTTCCAATCGCAGGCACGTTCGTACCTGCTCTTGGACGGATGCGTCATTTTTCCGTATCGACCAGACCCTTGACGAACCATTTCTGCGTCAGCAATACGAGCAGCGCCGGAGGCAGCATCGCGAGCATCGCCGTCGTCATGACGAGATTCCATTCGGTGGCGGCGTCGCCACCGGCGATCATCCGCTTGATGCCGATCACCGTGGTGTACATCGATTCGTCGGTGGTCACGAGCAACGGCCACAGGTACTGGTTCCAGCCGTAGATGAACAGGATCAGGAACAGTGCGGCGATATTCGCGCGCGACAACGGCACCACGACGTCCCAGAAAAAACGCATCGGCCCGGCGCCATCGATCCGCGCCGCTTCGGCCAGCTCGTCGGGAATGGTGAGAAAGAACTGGCGGAACAGAAACGTCGCCGTCGCGGAAGCGATCAGCGGCACCGTGAGACCAGCATAAGTGTCGAGCATGTGCAGATCCGAGACGACCTGGTAGGTCGGCAGGATGCGCACCTCGACCGGCAGCATCAGCGTCACGAAGATCATCCAGAATGCGAACGTGCGAAACCGAAAGCGGAAGTAGACGATCGCAAATGCCGAAAGCAGCGAAATGGCGATTTTGCCGATGGCAATGACCAGCGCCGACACCAGGCTGTTGACCATCATGCGGCCCACGGGTGCCGACGTCACATTGTCCGACGCGCCCTGTGTCAACACCTTCGTATAATTTTCGATCAGATGCGACCCCGGGAGCAGCGGCATCGGCGACTGCAGGACCTCGTCCACCGCAAGCGACGACGCGACGAACGTGATGTAGACCGGCAGCGCAATGATTGCCACGCCGATCAGGAGGATCAGGTGGGAAAAGAATGTCAGTAAGGGTCGATTCTCGATCATGGGTAGGGGTTAGTACTGGACCTTGCGTTCCACGTAGCGGAACTGCACGACGGTAAGGGTGATGACGATGACCATCAGCACCACCGATTGCGCATAGGAGCTGCCGAGGTCGAGTCCTTTGAAGCCGTCGGCATAGACCTTGAAGACGAGAATTTTCGTCGCCTGCCCCGGCCCGCCGCCCGTCGCGGTGTCGATGATGCCGAAGGTGTCGAAGAACGCGTAGACGATGTTGACGACGAGCAGGAAGAACGTGGTGGGCGACAGCAGTGGGAATACGATCGTCACGAAACGCCTGACCGGGCCCGCGCCGTCGATCGCCGCCGCCTCGATCAGCGATTTCGGTATCGACTGCAGACCGGCAAGGAAGAACAGGAAGTTGTAGCTGATCTGCTTCCACACGGCGGCGATGACCACCATGATCAACGCATGATCGCCATTGAGCAACGGATCCCACGGAACGCCAATGTCCTTCAACCAATGCGCGACGACACCCAGTGTGGGGTTGAACAAGAATAGCCAGAGTACCCCCGCGATGGCCGGCGCGACCGCATAGGGCCAGATCAACAGCGTCTTGTAGATCGTCGCGTTGCGGATCACGCGATCAGCAAGTACGGCCAGCACCAGCGAAATCGACAGCCCGAAGACCGCCACCAGCGCGGAAAACACCGCGGTCACCCTGAACGACGCAAGATACTCGTCGTTGCGAAACAGGTCCTGAAAATTCTCGAACCATACGAACTGCGAGCTGTTGCCGAACGCGTCCTGCACCATCAGGGATTGATAGACGGCCTGCGAGGCGGGCAGAAAAAGAAGACGAGCGTGATCGCCATCTGCGGCGCGATCAGCGCGTAGGGCAGCCAGCGCGAATGGAAGCGGGCGCGTTTTTCCATCGACGATGTTCGAGACTTCGCGCCTATTCCGCGTTTACGGACCGATCCCCTCAACCTCGCCCTCCCCCATTGCGGGAGAGGGCCTGCGAATTCACGAATCAGAACCTACGTCAAAATCCCGGCGAGCGGCCCGAGAACGCGAAGGCCCGCAGCGAGCCCCGAGATAGTACACGCACGTACAGCGAGGGGCGAGCGAGGACACGACAAAGTTATCGGGCCGCGCAGCCAATTTTGACGAAGGTTCTAGCCTTTGTTGGCCTTGTTGAAGCGCTCGATGATCTCGTTGCCGCGTTTGACCGCGTCGTCCAGGCCCTGCTGCGCCGTCTTTTTCCCCGCCCAGACCGCCTCGAGTTCCTCATCCATCACATCGCGGATCTGCGGGAAATTGCCGGCGCGCACACCACGCGAATTGTTGGTCGTCTTGACGATCATCTGCTTGACCGCGACATCGGTTCCCGGGTTCTTTTCGTAAAAGCCCGACTGCTTGGTGAGCTCGTACGCAGCCATCGTGATCGGCAGGTACCCGGTTGCCTGCGAGAATGCCGCCTGGACTTCCGGCTGCGAAAGGAACGTGAGGAACTTCGCCACGGCCTTGTACTCGTCCTTCTTCTTGCCGCCCATGACCCAGAGGCTTCCACCACCGATGATCGTGTTCTGCGGCGCGCCGGCCACGTCGGCGTAGTACGGCAGCGTCGACTCGGCGAACTTGAACTTGGCCTGCTGCTTGATCGTCGCATAGGCGGCGGACGATGTCGTCATCATCGCGCACTCGCCGCTGTAGAACTTGGCTTCCGGTTCGTTCTTGCGCCCGCCATAGACGAAATAGCCCTTCTTGATCCAGTCCTGCATGTTCTCGATATGGCGGACCTGGACCGGACCGTTGAACACGAGCTTGGCGTCCGGACCGGCGAACCCGTTCTCCTTCGTGAGGAACGGCACGTTGTGCCAGGCCGAGAAACTTTCGAGCTGCGTCCAGGTCTGCCAGCCCGTGGTGAACGGACACGCGTGCCCCGAAGCCTTGAGTTTGGCCATCGCGGCGACGACTTCCGGCCACGTCTGCGGCGCCCGGTTGGGATCGAGCCCGGCCTTCTCGAACGCGTCCTTGTTGTACCAGAACACCGTCGTCGAGCTGTTGAACGGAAACGACAGCATCTGCCCCTTGGGGTTCGTGTAGTAGCCGGCAACGGCCGGCACGTAGGTCTTCGGGTCGAATTTCTCCCCGGCCTCGCCCATCACTTCATACACCGGCTTGATCGCACCCTTGGCCGCCATCATCGTGCCGGTTCCAACCTCGAACACTTGCAGCAGCGCCGGCGCGTTGCCCGCGCGGTAGGCGGCGATCGCGGCGGCCATCGCCTCCGGATAGCTGCCCTTGTACACGGCCGTAACTTTGTAGTCGCTCTGGCTCTCGTTGAACTGCTTGGCGAGCGCGTTGATACGATCGTTGTTGCCGCCGGTCTGTGCGTGCCACCACTGGATTTCGGTCACGGCCTGCGCCTGCGCCGCCACGGCTAACAGCACACCCGCGAATGCGGCGCGCAGCAAATTCACTTTGGAACGCTTCATGACTTCCTCCTCAGGGCAGCTTCTTGATTATGGACGTACCGGGTGACGATTCTATTGCAATTGGCCCCGGACGTCAGTCGGCACTGCCCGGATGCGGTTTGGGCGCGGTATGGGGCACGCCGGGCGAGGTGGCAACGGGCACTTCCGCCGACGTTCGCTTGCGACCGGCGAGGAAGGTATAGGCCGTCGGCACCACGAACAGCGTCAGCAGCGTGCCGAACGTCATGCCGCCAACGATCACCCAGCCGATTTGCGTGCGCGATTCCGCGCCCGCGCCCGTTGCCAGCGCCAAGGGCACGGAGCCGAGCACCATGGCGCCGGTGGTCATCAGTATCGGCCGCAACCGGAGTGTCGCAGCGTCGATGACCGCGTCGACGACGGTTTCGCCCTTGGCACGAAGCTGGTTGGAGAATTCGACGATCAGAATGCCGTGCTTGGTGATCAGGCCGACCAGCGTGACCAGGCCGACCTGGCTGTAGATGTTGAGGGTCCCTCCGGCCAGCCACAGCACGAACAGCGCACCGGTCATCGACAACGGCACCGACAGCATGATCACGAACGGATTGCCGAAACTTTCGAACTGCGCCGACAGCACCAGATAGATGAACGCCAACGCCAGCACAAAAGTGAAGTAGATCTCGCCGCCGGATTTGCGAAATTCACGCGACTGGCCGTCGAGGTCGGTCTGCGCCGTGGGCGGCAATGCGCGCTTGGCCGCGTCGTCCATGGCTTTGAGCGCCTCGCCGATCGCATAGCCCGGCGCCAGCGTGCCCGTCACCTTGACCGCGCGCAGCCGGTTGAAGTGGTTGAGCGATTGCGGTGCGACGCCCTCTCGAACGTTGACCAGGTTCGACAGCTGCACCATGCTGCCATCCTTGGCCCGCACGTAGGTGTCGCTGATGTCGGCCGGGGTCGAACGATCCAGTGGCGCGACCTGAACGATGACGTCGTACTGCTCGCCGTCTTTCTTGAAGCGCGTCACCTGCCGCCCGCCGAGCATTGTCTCCAGCGTGCGACCGACCGTATCGACCGCGATCCCGACATCGGAAAGTTTGTCGCGATTGATCGCCACCCGCACTTCGGGCGTGTTGAGGCGCAGGTCGATATTCAGGTTCTGCACACCCGGATACTTGCGCGCCTCGTCGAGAAAGCGGTCGACCACGCGCTGCAACTCGGGGTACGGGACCTGCGACATGAGCACGTATTCGATCGGTGTCGAGCGGAAAGGCTGACCCAACGACGGCGGATTGACCGCGAACGCCAGCGCACCGGGAATCCCCTGCATCTTCGGGCGCAACTCGTCGGTAATCTGCTGCTGCCGCTTCGTACGTTCTTCCCACGACTTGAGGCGCAGCACCGCAATGCCGTCGACGACCGTGGGGAAGCCGGCGATCGCGGTGAACGCCGCCGCTTCCGGAATCGTGGCGTAGAAAGCCTCGATCGCCTTCAGTTGATCAGCGGTGTATTGCGGAGTCGATCCTTGCGGCGTCGACACGATGCCGAGAATCACGCCGCGGTCTTCGAGCGGTGCCAGCTCCGACTTGAGCAGCAGGAAAAACATCGCACCCAATCCAGCCACCACGAACCAGACGACGACGATGAGCCAGCGCGCATGCAGCACCGCAGTCAGGGCGCGGCGGTAGCCCTGCGTCAGCGCCCCGATCCACCCTTCGATGGTGTTGAACAGCCACGAGTGTTTTTTCTCGTGCCGCAGCAACAGTGAGCACATCATCGGGGTCAGCGTCAACGCGACGAAACCCGAAACCAGCACCGCACCGGCGAGCGTCAGGGCGAATTCGATGAACAGCCTCCCCGTGCGTCCGGTGGCGAAAGCCAGCGGCGCAAACACCGAAGTCAGCGTCAGCGTCATCGCGACGATCGCAAAGCCGATCTCGCGCGCGCCCTGGATCGCGGCCTGCTTGCGTGGGATGCCTTCCTCGACGTGCCGGAATATGTTCTCGAGCATCACGATCGCATCGTCCACCACGAGTCCGATCGCCAGCACCATGGCGAGCAAGGTGAGCGTATTGATCGTGAATCCGAACGCGTACATCAGCCCGAACGCACCCACCAGCGACACGGGAATCGTCACGATCGGGATAAGCGTTGCGCGCAGATTGCGCAGGAAAAAGAAGATCACCAGCACGACCAGCACGATCGCCTCGATGATTGTCTCGAACACCGAACCGATCGATTTCTCGATGAACACCGACGTGTCATACGCGACGATCAGTTTCATCCCGGGCGGCAGGCCGGCATTCATCTTGTCGACTTCGACGCGTACCGCCTTGGACAGCTCGAGTGGGTTGGCCACGGCCTGCTTGATCACGCCGACGTTGAGCGACGGCTTGCCGTTGAAGCGCGACACGGTGCGCTCTTCCGCCGCGCCGATCGCCGTGGTGCCCAGATCGCGAATGCGCACCGGATAGCCGCCGACGTTGGCGACGATGATATTGGCGAACTGTTCCGCCGTCTGCACATCGGTTTCGGCAACGACGGTGAATTCGCGCGCGGTCGATTCGATGCGCCCGGCGGGAATTTCCGCGTTCTGGCGGCGAATCGCATCCTCGACGTCCTGCACCGTAAGCTTGTACGCGGCAAGACGCGTGCGATCGATGTTGATGCGCATCGACACGCGCCGCTCGCCGAAAATCCTTACATCGGCCGCGCCAGGCAAGACGGAGAGCCTCGGCTGCACGTAGCGCTTGACGTAGTCCGATGCTTCGAGCGTTGTCAGCGTGCCCGCCTCGACCGCGATGTAGATCACCGGATTGGAGTCCGCCTCCACCTTGGCGATGATCGGCTCGTCGATCGTGGCAGGCAGTTTGCCGCGTGCCCGGGCCACCTTGTCGCGCACGTCGGCCGCGGCGGAATCGGGGTCACGCTTGAGCGTGAAGCGAACGTTGATCTGGCTGATTTCGGAGCGGCTCTGCGAGGTCATGATTTCCACGCCTTCGATGCCAGCCAACGAATCTTCCAGCGGCTTGGTCAGCTGCGATTCGACCACTTCGGCCGATGCGCCACGGTAAGTTGTCTGCACGCTGACCACGGGTTCGTCGATGCGCGGATATTCGCGCACGGACAGCCGTGTGTACGAAATCAGCCCGACCAACAGGATGATGAGCGACAGTACCGTCGCGAGGACGGGGCGCTTGACGCAAATCTCGGGGAGTAGCATCGACAGATCCGGTCAGGATTTGGGCGTCGGAGGCGCGGCCGCGTCCGTTTTCTGCGGCGCACTGTCTGCACCCTGACCCGCTGCGGCGGTCGCGGGTGCGGACGCGCCGGTGAGCTGCACCAACACCCCATCGCGCAACTTCAACTGTCCTGCCGTGACGACAACATCGCCATCCTGGAGTCCGCGCACGATTTCGGTCTTGCCGTCGCGCCGCTGCCCGATTTCCACCTTGGTGCGCAGTGCCTTGTTGTCCACAACGCGGTAGACATACCACTCGTCTCCCTGCGGCACGATTGCCTGTTCGGGCACCACGAGTGTTTCCTGCACATCACGCGTCAACAGTCTTACACGAGTGAACATTCCGGGCCGAAGTACCGTGCCCTGATTACGCACCTGAGCCCGGATGACCACGGAGCGCCCCGCCGCATCGATCAGTGGGTTGATCGCGAATACGGTGCCTTCATAGTTCTTGCCCGGCATGGCATCGAGCGTCAATTGGAGAGTCTGCCCCACGCGCAGCTGCGTCAGATAAATCTCGGGCACGCGAAAGTCGACCTTGAGCGTATCCACCGATTCGAGATTGACCATGTCGGTGCCTTCCTTGACATAGTCACCAATGCTTACCGAACGCAGGCCGATGATGCCGGCAAACGGTGCCACGATGGTCAACTTGGAGAGTTTGGCCTCGGCCACCGCAACGATGGCCTCGCTGACCCGTAGATTGTTCTCGGCTTCGTCTCTGGCCTGGCCGGAAATGAATCCCTTCTTTTCGAGGTCGACCGCGCGGGTGTGCTTTGCCTTGGCCAGAGTGAGATTGGCGCGCGCCTGCTGTGCCTCGGCCTCGGTTACCGAGGGATCGAGCTTCACCAGCGGCGCCCCCTTGGCGACGCGTTCCCCCTCGCGGAACATGATGGCGCTGATGCGCCCCGCAACTTCCGGCCGCAGGGTGATCGACTCGTCGGAGCGCAGGCTGCCGACAGCGGTAATGCCCTGCGGGAGCGCCATCTTGGAGACCTTGGTCGCCTCGATCGAGACGCTCGTCGCGGACACACCTGGGGGTGCGCCGGCGGAACCAGGCGTCTTGGCCGCGACTATGGCGCCCGGCCCTTTCTGGCCGAGCCAGTAACCGCCGCCTACGGCAATCGACAACAAGACGACGGCAACGAGGCCCACTACTTTTTTGCTCATCTAGGTACCTGCGCGATGCACGCTTTGGTCTTCGCGCTCGGGGCGGCCCTTCGCGCTCATGCGGTGCGGACTGAAAGTGTTGAAAAAGACAACTGATAATTATGCGCCGCCTGCTGCATAGCGGCAAATCGGCGCACTCGTTGCTGCTAGAATCAACATCGATGTTTACAATGAATATCCACACCCCGGAGGCGTCTTGAGTCGCATGTTGTCCATCTTTCGCTTTATGTCGCTATCGTTGTTCGCGGCGATGCTGCTTTTTCCGCTCATGGCCGCGGGTCAAGCGTATCCCAGCAAACCCATCCGTCTGGTCGTTCCCTTCCCGCCAGGCGGTTCGCTCGATGTCGTCGCACGCGCGATCGGACAGAAGCTGACCGATGCATGGGGGCAGCCGGTGATCATCGACAACCGGCCCGGTGCGGGCGGCAACATCGGCGCTGACCTGGTGGCCAAGAGCGCGCCCGATGGGTACACGATACTCGAGGGCGCATTGTCCACGCATGCGGTCAACATCAGTCTCTATGGCAAGCTCCCCTACGATCCGATCAAGGATTTCGCGCCGATCTCTCTGGTGGCGATCACGCCCAACGTGCTCGTCATCAATCCGACGGCACCATTCAACACCGTTCCCGAATTGATCGCCTATGCCAAGGCCAACCCGGGCAAATTATCGTTCGGCTCCGGCAGCAACGGCAGCGCCGGACATCTCGCGGGCGAATTGTTCAAGACCGACGCCCACGTCGACATGGTGCACATTCCTTACAAGGGTGGCGCCCCGGCGTTGCAGGCATTGCTCGCAGGTGACACACAACTCATGTTCGACAATCTCGCCAACTCGATGCAACAGGTGCGCGCCGGAAAATTGAAGGCGGTTGCCGTCACCACCGCCAGGCGTTCAACCCTGGTGCCGGAGCTGCCGACGCTGTCCGAAACCGGGCTGCCGGGGTTTGACATCTATACGTGGTGGGGGTTCATGGCACCGGCTGGTACGCCCAAGGAAATCATCGCCAAGTGGAACACCGAGGTCACCCGTATCCTGAATACGCCGGAGATGAAGGCGTTTTTCGCGCAGCAAGGCGCCGAGGCCGCGCCAACGAGCCCGGAGCAGTTCGAGGCACTGATCAAGAGTGAAATCACCAAGTACGCGAAAATCGTCAAGGAATCGGGCGCAAAGGTCGACTGACACCTGCTACGGAGGCAACGATGAATCACACCTGGCGCCGCTGGGCGCTCGCATTCCTGACGGCGTGCATCGCACCGGCGGCATTCGCGCAGGCGTTCCCGAACCACTCGATCCGTCTGGTGGTTCCCTTCCCCGCGGGCGGCACCACCGATATCCTGGCGCGCGACGTTGCCAAACGACTCACCGAAACGCTGGGTCAGGCGGTCGTCGTCGATAACCGTGCCGGCGCAGGCGGCAACATCGGCGCTGACATCGTGGCCAAGTCCGCGCCCGATGGCTACACGCTATTGATGGGCACGGTCGGCACGCACGCGATCAACCCCAGCCTGTACGCGAAGATGCCGTACGACCACGTCAAGGATTTCGTGCCCGTGGTACTGGTGGCTGGCGTGCCCAACGTATTGGTCGTCAATCCGTCGGTGCCGATAAATTCGGTGGCCGACCTGATCAAGATGGCGAAAGCCAAACCGGGCTCGATCAATTTCGCGTCGTCGGGCAGCGGCACATCGATCCACTTGTCAGGCGAACTGTTCAAGACCATGACCGGCGTCGACATGACGCACGTCCCGTACAAGGGCAGTTCGCCAGCGCTGACCGACCTGATGGGCGGCCAGGTGCAGGTCATGTTCGACAACCTGCCATCGTCGTTGGCGCTGATCAAATCAGGCAAGTTGCGCGCGGTCGCAGTGACCTCGCTCAAGCGCGCGCCGGCGCTGCCGGATGTGCCGACCGTCGCGGAGTCCGGCGTTCCGGGGTTCGAGGCGAGTTCGTGGTTCGGGATCCTTGCCCCTGCAGGCACGCCCGCACCGATCGTCGCCAAGCTGAATGCCGAAGTGAACCAATGGTTACAAAGCCCGGAGGGGAAGGCTCAGCTCCTGGCACAGGGCGCCGAAGTCGCGGGCGGACCGCCCGACCGATTCGTCGCGCACATTCGTGCTGAGAGCGACAAATGGGCAAAAGTGGTCAAAGCCTCAGGCGCGAAAGTCGATTAGCAGTGCGCCCGAGTCGCTTAGAGTTCGTCGCCCCGGCCCTTCGACGATGCTCAGGATGAACTTCGGCCGGGCCCAAGCTGTCGGTCTCGAGGACTCCATTGGATCCCGGCCTTCGCCGGGATGACGTTATCTGCTTGCCTGGCTTGGGAACCATGCCGACGTTGCGTGGTCCGATCCAGACAGCCCAAGGGCGATAGGCAAGGAGCACGTTCAACATGATCAACAAGATTTCGATGACGAGCGCTGCTGCGTTGGCGGCGCTGTTCGTGCAGGGCGCCGCGGCGGCCGACTTCGTCGATAACGCGCCGGTAGTCGCCACCGCACCGATCCTCGAGCGTATCAATACGCCGCGACAGGAATGCTGGAACGAGCAGGTCGTCACGCAAGCGCCGGCCAGCGGCGGTTCGCCGCTGGGTGCCATTATTGGCGGTATCGCCGGCGGCGTGGTCGGGCATCAGATCGGCAGCGGCCGCGGCAATGCCGTGGCAACCGGCATCGGCGCGGTAACTGGCGCGGTGATCGGCGACAAGGTCGACCCCAACGGCGGCGTTTTCAACGGCAATGCCAATGCAGGCACGCGCGAGCAAGTCGTGCAGCGCTGTCGCACGGTCGACAATTGGCAGGACGTCGTGCGCGGCTACAATGTCACGTACCGCTACAACGGGCGCGATATCAGCGTGCGCCTGCCGTACGACCCGGGTCCTAACGTACGCGTCGCGGTCAGCCTGGTGCCGGATCAGCGCCCGCCAGTGTCCTACAACGGGCCGCCGTATCCCGCCCCGCAGAACGCCGTGCGCTACCCGTATTGATCGTCGCGCTGCTTCGCCTGAACGGCCGCCGGTGCCCACTGGCGGCCATTTTTACGGATGCTGCCAGGCGACGGACGCCAGTACCAGCCAGGCCGCGATGAATGCGAGTCCGCCGATGGGCGTCAGCATGCCGAGCCAGGTCGCGCCCGACAGCGCAAGCGCGTAGAGACTGCCGCAAAACAGCACCAATCCCGCGATCAGCAACCCGGCGACCCAACCCAGCCGCTGGCTGGTCGGCCACTGCAGCATCAGCGCGCCAACGCCGAGCAAACCGAGGCCATGCCAGAAGTGGTACTGGACCGCCGTCTGGTACACCGCGAGCGCTGGTGGATCGACGCGCGCCCGCAGCGCGTGCGCGCCGAACGCGCCGAACAGGACCGCCGCAGCGAGGACCATGGCGGCAGCGGCGAGACACTGGCGGGCATTCATCGAAACGAGGCCATTTCGACTACAATGATTGTGTCATCAAACAAGGATAGCACCGTGGCGCTGGAACCCATTCAACGTGTCAATCCCGGCAAACGCCTGTCGGACGCGGTCGTGCACAATTCGACGATTTACCTCGCCGGCCAGGTCGCGAGCGATCCGAGCGTCGACATCAAGGCGCAGGCACGCGACGTTCTCGCGCAGATCGACGACTTGCTCGCTGGCCTCGGCAGCAGCAAGCAGCGCATGTTGTCGGTGACGATTTATCTCGCCGACATGGCTGACTTTGCAGCGATGAACGAAGTCTGGGACGCGTGGGTGCCACAAGGCAACCTGCCGGCGCGGGCGACGGTGCAGGCGAAGCTCGCCAAGCCGGAGTATCGCATCGAAATACAGGTGATTGCCGCGAGGTAAATAACAATGAGCGATACCGCCATGACTGCCACCACCTCGCCTTCCGCAATGGCCAAACCCGGCGCGGCCAACCTGACGCTCGCGCCGACGCCATCGTCCGCGCCGCTGCCGGTGACTCGCGCCATGTTCGACGAGTACATGGTGCCGTGTTTCGCGCCCGCACAGTTCATTCCAGTGCGCGGCGAAGGCTCGCGCGTGTGGGACCAGCAGGGCCGCATGTACATCGATTTCGCCAGCGGCGTCGCGGTCACCGCGCTCGGTCATTGCCACCCGACAATGGTGCGCGCGCTCACCGAGCAGGCGCGCACCATCTGGCACGTTTCCAACTGGATGACCAACGAGCCCGCGCTGCGTCTGGCCAAGAAGCTGGTCGACGCAACTTTTGCGGAGCGCGTCTTTTTCTGCAACTCCGGCGCCGAGGCCAACGAAGCAGCGCTCAAGTTGGCACGCCGCTATGCGCACGATCACTTCGGCGCCGAAAAACTGCGCGTGATCTCGACACTCAACGCGTTCCACGGCAGGACGCTGTTCACGGTTACCGCCGGTGGACAGGCGAAGTACGCGAGCGGCTTCGGTCCGCAGCCCACGGGTTTCACGCACATTCGCTACAACGATGTCGCGGGACTCGAAGCCGCGTTCGCCGAAGAAGGTGGCGATGACATCTGCGCGGTGATCCTCGAGCCGATGCAGGGCGAAGGCGGCATGATTCCCGGCACGCCGGAATTTCTTGCCGCTGCCCGCCGACTGTGCGACGAACACGACGCGCTGCTGATCTTCGACGAGATCCAGAGCGGCATGGGCCGCACCGGCGCGCTGTTCTCGTACATGCAGAAGGGCGTCATACCCGACATCCTGACCTCCGCGAAGGGTCTCGGCGGCGGCTTTCCGATCGGCGCGATGCTCACGACTGCCGAGATCGCCAGCGCGTTTTCAGTCGGCGTGCATGGCTCGACGTTTGGTGGCAATCCGCTCGCATGCGCGGTCGCCGGCACCGTGTTCGACATCATCAACACGACCGAAGTGCTCGACGGCGTCAGGGCAAGGCACGCGCTGTTCATGGAAGGCCTGCGCACCATCAACGCGCGCCGGGAAGTCTTCGCCGACATCCGCGGCGAAGGCGTCTGGCTTGGATGCGAACTGAAGGCGCCGTGGCAGGGCAAGGCCGCCGCGGTAATGACCGCCGCCAGCGACGCCGGTCTCATGGTGCTGATGGCAGGTCCTGACGTGGTGCGCATCGCGCCGTCGCTCATCATCAGCCTCGATGAAATCCTCGAGGGTCTGACGCGCCTGGAAGTTGCACTCGGCAAGGCGTTGACCTAAGGAGCCTCTGAACAAGCCCCGCGCGGATTGCGTTGCGAGCAAGACGCGGATGGATGCTAGGCGCGCGCCGAAGGTCGTAGTCCATACTACGATGCCAAGGCGCGCAACGACGCAGACGCCGCGTGTTGCCGCAACCCGGAGGGACGGGGCTTTGCGGGCGGTCTGCTTTGTCGCCAGGCTCGCCAATAGCGCTTACTATTGGCTTCCCCTTGCTTCGCGCATCCCATCCCGCTAAGCCTCCGTCGCAACCGTGCGGGACTTGCTCAGAGGCTCCCTACAGGCGGCAACGCTGCCTGCGGCACTGTCCGTTCTAGGCAACTGGGTCGAGCGCCGGCCCGCGCTGGCGGCCGTCGGCGCTCGTCGCGTTGACGCTGGTCACGCATATCCTCATTCTCCTGACGCCGGGGTTTTTTTCCCACGACGAATGGCAGAAATTCGACCACGTCCAGAGCCTACGGCTTCTGGCAATTTGCGCAGACCTACGGTTCGCTTCAGTCAGGCCCGGAATTCGGCTATCCCATGCGGCCGATCGGTTTCCTGCAACAGGGCATGGCTGCGCTGTGGATGCAATCCGCGCCGTGGGCCTCGCACCTGATCAGTGTCCTGAACCATGCGCTGGTCGCGCTCACCTTCGTCTGGGTCCTGCGGCGCGCGGGTTTGTCGAGCGCGACCGCCGCGCTGGCCGGCGTGTTCTTCGTCCTGTCGCCACTCACGACCATGGCGACCGGATGGATCAGCCGCGTCGTTCGATCAACTGTACGTGCTGTTCCTGCTCCTGGCGGCCGCGGTGATCGTGCGATTGCCTGCCGATGGCGCTGACGCCTGCGCCACGCCATCTGCATCATGCTCGCAACGACGGCAGCCCTGCTGTCGAAGGAAACGGCAGTCGTCGCGCCGGGCGGCGTCCTGCTGCTCGGCTACCTCGCATGGGCCGCGAATCCGCGACAGTTTTCGTGGCGCCCGTTTGCCGCTGCACTGGTACTGGTGCTGATTCCGATCGTCGCATATTTGCTGTTTCGCGCACCGGCGATCACCAATTCGATCGCCGGCAATGCGACCGACGTATACACACCAAGCCTTTCGAATATCCCGTCCAATGCATTCAGGTACTTTGTCTACCCGTTTCGGCTGAATCTGTTCGAGTTGTCGGATGGCGTCTTCGGGTCGCTATGGCAGCCGATGGGAGCGGCATTCGTGCATCTGCTGCTGGTCGGCACGCTATATCGATTGTATGGACTCGCATTTGCATTCGCGTACTTGGCGGGATATTTCCTGTTTCTCGTTCCGGTCCTTCCGCTGCCGGCTGCGTCCGCGCACTACCTCTATGGATCCGGTCTCGCGATGTCGCTGGCGCTGGCCACAGTCATGGTTCGCCTTCTGGTCGAGCGTCGAACCAGCATGGCCATGCTGCTCGTCGCATGCGTCGTCGCGCTCTATGCGCACAACCTGTCGATCCAGGCCCGGGTCTACGAGACTGGTGTGTGTCAGTCACGTTTCCTCGAAAGCATCGATGCATTGATTGCCGATGACGCAGGCGCGGCGGGAAGACCGATTCGCGTCGTGCCCGATCTCGACGCACCGGCCCACGTCGCGATTCGCGCCGTCTTCGCTCGGGGACGCTATCGAGCGAATGGAGCCGCACTCGTGACGTTCGAGCGAGCGGGCGACGCAAATCCGGCGTCGACAAGCCAAGGCACAATCCGGGTCCGCATGACCAAGGCCTGCACGCTCGTTCCGATTTGAACGCCTGACGTCAGTCGGGGGCGTGCACAGGCAAGCGCCTGTGCCTTCGCACCGGAGACCAGATTACCGCGGCCACTGCCAATGCGAGACCGAGAGCGCCAATCGTCAACAACGTCGGACGCAGGCCGATCACGGTCGCCAGTGCACCGCCCACCAGCGAACCGAGGGGGGCCGACGCGACGCCGAAGAAGCGCATCGTCGCGGTCATGCGACCAAGCAAGCGGTCCGGCGTGATCGCCTGCCGCAGCGCCAGGTAGTTGATGCCCCACTGGATCGCGCCGAAGTCGAACACGAGCATCGCGCGCGCCCAGCGCAAGCGTGGCGATCCAGGGAGGCCCGCCGATCAGCCCGAACAACTGCCAACCGATCGCAGTCATGATCATGCCGTTGACGACCATCGGACCGACGCCGTATCTCGCGGACAGCCGCTGCGCAAGCGCGGACGCGAGCACGCATCCGAGCCCGCCCAACGCGTACGCAAAGCCGATCGCACCGGCGGACAGCGACAGTTCGCGCGTCGCGAACAGAATCAGCACGGCGATCTGCATGTGGTGCAGAAACTGCCAAAGTCCTGCGAGCCAGGCGAGCGCCCACAATGTTCGATGGCGCACCACCAGCTTGAGTCCCTCGCCGATTTCATGCCAGACGCCCTCGCGCGCGCCAGGGTGCGGGACGTCGTTGGGTGCTTCGACCCGGCGCAGCAGCAGCGCTGAAACGAAGAACGCCGCTGCGTCGAGCACGATCGCAAAGGGTGCCGTCAGCAACTGGATCAGGCCGCCGGCGATGCCGGGCGCGATCAGCGCCGCCGAGGTCTCGCCAAGTGCCGTCTTGGCATTGGCCTCGACCAGACGCTTGCGACCCGCCATCTGCGCGAGCAACACCTGGTAGGCCGCGCCGCCAATCACGTTCTGCACGCCGCACACGAAGCCGACCACGAACAGGATCTCGATCGACAGCATCCCAAACCACGCGGTCAACGGAATCGCGAGCAACGCCACGCCGCGGCCGATGTCGGACATGATGACGATCGGCAGCTTGCGCACGCGATCGAGCAGCACGCCGGCGTGCAGGCTGACCAGCGCGAACGGCAGCGTTTCCAGCGCGACCAGGATCCCCATCTGCATCGGCGTCGCGTTGAGCAGCAACGCGGCGGTCAGCGGCAACGCGAGATTGGTGATCTGCGCGCCGAAGGATGTGATGGTGAGCGACGTCCACAGCTTCCGGAAATCCGGCGATAGCCAGAGTCCGCGGAAGCGGCGTCGAACCAATTTTCTGAGTGTGTCTGTCTTGTTCATGGCATTTTCCTCCGGCCGCGGCGCAAAGCGCACGGCCGCCGATGTTCCGGCACCGGCGGGACGACAGACTCTCGGAAAATGCGCCCGGAGGTCAGGTCCCGCCACACCTGGCGGGAACCCGCTCAGGCGGCTAGGGCAACAGCGGCGAAATCAGCGACCGCGCAATGGCGTGGCCGGAGTAATGCGCGTCGATGGCAATGTCCCACGCGAACGCGCGCGCCGCGATTGCTTTCGCGGTGACGATGGTCGTCGGCGTTCTGGTCATGGGAGCATTCCTCGGTTGAAGGTTGGCGTTGATTGGATTTTACGCGGATGCGCCGCAGCGTGGCAATGCTGGCGCAACGTTGCGGCATGCATTGGGTGGCTCATGTTGCGTTGACGCCACGGTGCATGCACGTGACTATTGCTTCTTGAGCGCCGCCTCGCGCATCGCCGGATCGATGTCCCAGTACAGCCACGGATTGTGCATTGAACGGATTAGTATTTGTAGCCCAGCAACCAGGGCCAGCGAAGGTTGTTCTCGTAGCGGTACGCGAGCAGATGCCACGGCGCGTAGACGCTCATCAACTCCGACATCTGGAGCAGCAGCCGTTCGCGCTCGGGGCCGTTGGGCAGCCGCTTGCCCTTGGCGTAAGCCTCGTTGAACTCGGGCAGGTTGAAACGCGGCAGGTTCGACAGGCCGGCATTGGGGCCGTACAGCAGACCCATCATGCCGAAGCCTTCCGGCGTCGACGCTGTATTGCCCAGTTGCCACATCTGCAACTGCCCGGCGCGCGCCTGTTTCAATAGATCGGGAAATTTCTGCTTCACGAAATCGACGCGAACCCTGATCGAACCGAGGCTTTTCTTCCACAGCTCCTCGAGTTGGCGGTCGAACGAATCGGTCCTCACGCCGATCATCAGCTTGAGCGGCTTGCCATCCGGCAGGTCGCGCCAGCCGTCGCCGTCCTTGTCGACGTAGCCAAACCGATCCAGCAGCGCGTTCGCCGTCGCGACATCGAACTTGGCGCGTCCGTTGAAGTTGGGGTTATGTCCGATCATGTTGGGCGGAATCATCTGGGTCGCGGGAGTGCCCTGCCCCTGACGGATGATGTTGATCTCGTCATCGACGTTGTAGGACATGCTGATCGCCCGACGCAAGGCAACCTTGTCCTTGCGTATAACCCCCGACGATCGGATCCTCCATGTTGAAATACGCGAACGTGATCGCGGGCTGGATGCCCCGGGCCAGGACGATGCCCTTCTTGCGAAAGGTCCGGCTTGAGCTTGTTGTTCCCATCGAGCACATTCAGGATCAGGTCGGGCGGGACCGGGTTGGAGACGTCCAATTCGCCCTTGATGAATGCGAGCAGCCGCGGATTCGACTCTTCAAGGATGCTGACTTCGATGCGGCCGATCGCGGGGATGCGTTTGCCTTTCATCTCCGCCAGGATGTCCTTGTCGGCCGGGTCGCTGCTGTCCGGAAAGTACAGCTCGCGAAAGCTCGGACTCGCCTCGAGCGTGATTTTCTGCGCGCGGCGCCATTCCTTGAGCAGATACGGGCCGGTGCCGACCGGGTTGGCCATCACCCGATGTGCCGCATCGCCGTATTTTTCGACGACTTCGCGCGCGACCGCCGCTGTCGTCACGCTGGTCAGGTCGTCGAGCAGGTCGTAGTCGGGCGCTTTGAGCTTGAGCTGGATGGTGTAGCGGTCGATGGCGCGAATGCCCTGGAACTCGAGGTCATAGATGTTGACGTCCGCGCCGGCCGCCTTCATGAATTCGGTGTCGCCGACAAAGCGGTTGTGGACAAACTCGATGTTCGGCGCCCGCACCTTGGGGTCAGCGATGCGCTTCCATGCATAAACGTAGTCCGCAGCCGTCAGCTCGCGCTTCTTGCCCTTGAACGCCGGATCGTCGGCGAAGTAGATGCCCGGTTTGACCTTGATGGTCCAGGTCATGCCGTCTGCGGAGATGTCGGGTAACGCGACCGCCGTATTGGGAATGATCCTGAACGGTCGCGCCAGATAGTCGTAGCGATAGAGGGGGTCGAATATCACCCGCGCCACGGTCGCCGAATACAGGTCGCTCATCGCCTGCGGATCGAATCCTGTTTCCGCGCTGACGAACCCAATGTGCAGCGTCTTGTTCATGTCGGCGGCAGCGACGGCCGACGCAACGGTGAGCGCGACTGCGGCGACCACCGCGAGCAACAGTCGCCTCATCGCCGGGTCCTACAGCAGTTTTTCGATGTCGGCGGCAATGGCGGCGGGCTCGACATTGGGCGCGTAGCGCTCGACGACATTGCCCTTGCGATCGACGAGGAACTTGGTGAAGTTCCATTTGATCGCCTCGGAGCCGAGCAGGCCGGGTTTTTCCTTTTTCAGGAATTGGTACAGCGGAGCGGCCTTGGCGCCATTGACGTCGATTTTCTCGAAAAGTGGAAACGTCACGCCGTAGTTGATCTCGCAGAAGGATTCGATCGCCTCGGCATCGCCGGGCTCCTGCGCACCGAATTGATTGCAGGGAAAACCGAGCACCTCCAGTCCGCGCGCGTGCATCTTCTTGTGCAGCGCCTCGAGCCCCTTGTATTGCGGCGTGAACCCGCATTTGCTGGCGGTGTTGACGATCAGCAGTACCTCGTCCTTGTATTTCGCCAGTTTCTGTTCCTTGCCGTGAATATCGTTGACCACGAAATCGTAAACATTTGCCATCTGTATGTCCTTGAAGGGCGAAACGCCGCGATTATGCCCGTTCGCCGTACCCCGCGCGAGCGGTCGCGCGCAGCCCACGCGCAGTTGTGGCATGCTTGCGTTGTCCGGGCGGGGGGCCCGGTTTCCTCAGGCCACGCCTGCGCAGATGCATGGACCCTAATCTGATCATTCTGGCGTTTTCGGCCGTCGTCATCGCCGCGTATGCGTTCGACGTGCTCTGCCGCAAGGTCAAGCTGCCATCGATCATCGTGCTCCTCCTTGCCGGCATCGCCATCCGCCACCTTTTCGATCGCGCCGGCTGGACGCTGCCCTACCTCGACGATGTTCTGCCCGTGCTCGGAACGATCGGTCTGGTGTTGATCGTGCTCGAGGGCTCACTCGACCTGAAACTCACGCACGAGAAGAAGCCGCTGATCATGCGCACGCTGGTTGCGTCAATCCTCGGCTTCATCCTCTCGCTCGTGGCGATCGCCGTGGCGCTGCACGGATGGTTCTCGACTGACTGGGCGGGCGCGTTCCTTACCGCCTGCCCTTTCGCCGTCATCAGCAGCGCCGTCGCGATACCCAGCGTCGTCACGTTGCCGAAGGGCCCGGCGGAGTTCGTCGTGTACGAAAGTTCGCTGTCGGACATCATCGGCGTGCTCGTGTTCTATTCACTACTCTCCGCGAAGGGCGACGTCAGCGACTTCGCGCTCGGTCTGGGCGCGACGGGCATCGTGAGTCTCGCCCTTGGACTGGTGTTCACCGCGGGTTTGTACGTACTGCTCAACCGCCTGACCGGTCACGTCAAGTATCTGCCGATTTTTTTCGCGCTCCTGCTGCTGTATTCGCTCGGCAAGCAATTCCATTTGTCGCCACTGATGCTGGTACTCGCGTTCGGCCTGCTGCTCAACAACGTGTTCCTGCTCGACCGCATCAAGTGGCTCAAGCAGCACGAAAGTGAAACCTTCGAACAGGACCTCGCCCATTTCAAGCAGATCGTCATGGAGGGTGCGTTCTTCATTCGCACGTTCTTCTTCCTGCTTCTGGGATTCAGCACCGACCTTGCCGACTTCGCGTCGTCGACGGCATGGATCGTCACCGGGGCAATCGTCGTTCTGATCTACGCGACCCGCTGGCCGCTGTTGCGCGCCCTTTGTCCGACCGATGTCGTGCCACTGGTGTGGATCGCGCCACGCGGCCTCATTACGGTCGTGCTGTTCCTGAGTCTGCCGGCGAACCTCATGATCGAACGTTTTCCGACGGGCGCAGTGATGCTCGTGGTGCTGGTGACAGCGGGGTTGCTCGGTTGGGGTATCCGGTCCCATGCGGCGCCCGCACCCGTACCTCTGGAAGGCGCTCAGGTCAACGCCGACCCGTAGCCACCCCCGCCCGGGGTCTGGATCACGAACACGTCGCCGGGCTGCATGTCGACCTCGCACGTCGCCCCGAATTCCTCGCGTTGGCCGTCGACCCGCTCCACCCAGTTGCGGCCCGTTGCGCCAGGCATGCCACCCGCCACCCCGAAGGGTGCGATGCGCCGGTGGTTCGCGAGCATCACCGCCGTCATGCGCTCGAGAAAGCGCACGCGTCGCTCACCACCGTCACCCCCGCGATGGGCGCCTGCACCGCCGCTTCCGCGTCGGATCCGGAATGCTTCAAGGCGGACTGGAAAGCGCCATTCCAGCACCTCCGGGTCAGTAAGCCGCGAGTTGGTCATATGTGTCTGCACGACGCTCGCGCCGTCGAAAGTGGGCCCGGCACCGGCGCCGCCGGAAATCGTCTCGTAGTATTGATAGGTGTCGTTGCCAAAGGTGAAATTGTTCATCGTACCCTGCGACGCGGCGAGTACACCGAGCGCACCATACAGCGTGTCGGTGATCGCCTGCGAGGTTTCGACATTGCCGGCAACCACGGCGGCAGGATAGCGCGGCGCCAGCATCGATCCTTCCGGAATGACGATGTGCAGCGGCTTGAGGCAGCCTGCGTTCATCGGGATCTCGTCGTCGACCAGCGTGCGGAAAACGTAGAGCACGGCGGCCTTGCATACGGCCGATGGAGCGTTGAAGTTCGTCGGCTGCTGGGCGCTCGTGCCGGTGAAGTCGATGGTGGCTGCGCGCGCCGCCTTGTCGATGGAGATAGTCACTGCGATGGTCGCGCCGCTGTCCATCTCGTATTCGTAGTGGCCATCCTTGAGCACATCGAGCACGCGGCGTACCGCCTCCTCGGCGTTATCCTGCACGTGCCGCATGTAGGCGCGAACGAGTGGCAGCCCGAAATGCGCGACCATCTTTTTCAGTTCGCCGATACCGCGCGTGCACGACGCCACCTGCGCGCGCAGGTCAGCGAGATTCTGGTCGATGTTGCGCGACGGATATCTGCCCGAGCCCAACATAACGCGCAGTTCATTCGCGAGAAAGCGCCCGCCGGCAACGAGCTGGACGTTGTCGAGCAGCACACCCTCCTCATCGACGACGGTCGAGTCGGGCGGCATCGATCCGGGTGTCGTACCGCCGATATCCGCGTGGTGGCCGCGCGACGCAACGTAAAACTCCGGACCCGTTCGCCCTTCGACAAGCTCAGGACGAACGGCGGCAGAGGATTCCGTTCGCGCTGAGCCAGTCGAAGCACGGACGGAATCCTCGACATTGTCCAGGAACACAGGGGCGATGACGGTCACGTCCGGCAGGTGCGTGCCGCCGTTATACGGGGCATTCAGCACGAACGCGTCGCCGGGCCGCATCGTTCCCGTGCGGGCATCGATGATCGTTTTGACGCTCTCGCCCATCGAGCCCAAGTGCACCGGCATATGCGGTGCGTTCGCGATGAGATTGCCTTCAGCGTCGAACAGTGCGCACGAAAAGTCGAGCCGTTCCTTGATGTTGACCGAGTACGCCGTGTTGGCAAGGGTCACGCCCATCTGCTCCGCGATGGCCATGAACAGGTTGTTGAAGACCTCCAGCAGGACGGGGTCGGCCGTCGTGCCGATTGCGTGTGTGCGCTCGAGCACAACGGCGCGGTCGAGCACGAGGTGGTCACGTGCAGTAAGCGTCGCCTTCCAGCCGGGCTCGATCACCGTCGTGGCATTTTTTTCCGCAATAACCGCAGGACCGGCGATGACGTCGTCCGGACGCAGCGCTTCGCGCAAATATACCGGCGCTTCGCGCCAAGCTCCGTCAGTGAAAATGCGCCCGCGCTTTGCAGGCGCAAGGGCGTCCGGTCGCAAAGCAAATACGGGCACGACCTCGTCCGGAGTCGCGACAACGCCGACCGCCTCGACCGCGACGGCTTCGATCACGAGCGCCTTGTCGCGCATCAGAAAGCCATACTGTGCACTGTAGCGGCGCTCGAATTCCGAGACGAGCGCGGCGATCGCCAAGGCATCGGCATGCGCACTCGAGGCAATCGCATAGGGAATCTCGAGTGTCGTATCGGTGCCGTCGTATTTGAGATGTACCGTGCGCAGCAATCTGATCTTCGACGAGTGGATACCCTGCGCCTCCACTTCGCCCCGTGCCGCATCGGCGAGAACAGTGAACAGTGGTTCCGCGGCCGCGAGCGCAGCAACATCGAGGACCGCCTCCACCGCATGCTGGCGCAGCGCGCGGACGTCAGCGAGCCCCATGCCATATGCCGAGAGCACGCCCGCAAGCGGATGAATGAACACTCGCGTCATCCCGAGTGCGTCAGCGACCGCACATGCATGCTGGCCGCCCGCACCACCAAAACAGCACAGCGTGTATTCAGTGACGTCGTAACCGCGCTCGACGGAAATATGCTTGATCGCGTGCGCCATGTTGTCGACGGCAATCTTGAGGAAGCCTTCGGCAACCTCTTCCGGCGCCCGTAGCCGGCCGCGTCGCGCCAGCGAGCGATTGTGCCAACCTGTCGAACCGGATACGCACGACGTCGGCATCGAGCGGCAGATCACCGTTCACACCGAATACTGCCGGGAACGTGCCCGGATCGATCTTGCCGACCATGACGTTGCAGTCGGTGACGGTCAGCGGGCCTCCGCGGCGGTATGACGCCGGTCCCGGACTCGCGCCAGCGGACTCGGGCCCGACTCTGAAGCGCGCTCCATCATAGCTGCAGATTGATCCGCCACCGGCGGCCACAGTGTGAATGCGCATCATCGGTGCGCGTAGCCGCACACCGGCGACTTCGGTGACGAACGCACGCTCGTATTCGCCGGCGTAGTGCGTGACGTCGGTCGATGTGCCGCCCATGTCGAAGCCGATGATCTTGTCGAAGCCCCCGAGCCGCGACACCTGCACCGCACCGACGATGCCACCGGCCGGGCCCGACAGGATCGCGTCCTTGCCCTGGAACCGATGCGCTTCAGTCAGCCCACCCGACGATTGCATGAACTGCAGCCGCACCCCGGGCAACTCGGCTTCTACCTGCGCGACGTAACGCCGGAGGATCGGCGACAGGTACGCATCGACGACCGTCGTGTCACCGCGCGACACCAGCTTCATCAACGGACTGACTTCGTGACTGACGGAAATCTGCGAGAAGCCGATCGTGCGGGCGAGGTAGGCGAGCTTTTGCTCGTGTTCGGGATACCGGTAGCCATGCATGAGCACGATGGCGCAGGCGCCGATACCCGCGGCGGCCGCCGCGCGCAACTCCGTCGCCGCTGCATCGACATCGAGTGGCACGACGACATCGCCATGCGCGCCAATGCGCTCGTCGATCTCGATCACGCGCTCGTAAACCAGGCTGGGCAATACGATGTTGCGCACGAACAGCTTCGGGCGGTTCTGGTAGGCGATGCGCAATGCGTCGCCAAAGCCCCGGGTGATGAGCAGCACCGTGCGCTCGCCGCGGCGCTCGAGCAGTGCATTGGTCGCTACCGTCGTGCCCATCTTCACTGCGTCGATCGCCGCGCCCGGTATCGGTGCGCCAGCGGGCAGCCCGAGCAACTCGCGAATGCCATGCACCGCGGCGTCCCGGTAGCGCTCCGGATTTTCGGACAACAGCTTGTGCGTCACCAGCTGCCCGTCAGGCCGGCGGGCGACGATGTCGGTGAACGTGCCGCCACGGTCGATCCAGAACTGCCAAAGGGTGCGGGTGGATGGGGTCATGATGGCACTTGCGGTGCGCCTGCATTATATCGGCGGCGCCCGCGCTCGCCGCGCACCGGCCGATGTGGTACAAATGCGGCGTTCAAGCCCTGCAATCAGCAAGGCGATTCCTCGACCCGAACCGCAGGAGATCCTGATGAAAACGATACGCGTCCTCGTCGCCGCGCTCGGCCTCTCGCTCACCGTCAGCGCGGCTGCGCAGACCAAGTGGGATTTGCCGACAGCTTACCCGCCGACGAATTTCCACACCGAGAACATCACCCAGTTTGCCGCCGACGTGGACAAGGCAACCGGCGGCAAGCTCAAGATCACGGTGCATGCGAACGCGTCGCTGTTCAAGGCCCCTGAAATCAAACGCGCGGTGCAGGGCAATCAGGCGCAGGCCGGCGAAATTCTGCTGGTGAACTTCGAAAACGAAGACGCGTTCTTCGGTCTCGATGGCGTGCCCTTCCTTGCGACCGGCTACGGCGACGCGATGAAGCTGTACAAGGCCGAAAAGAAGACGCTGGAAGAAAAGTTCGCCAAACAGGGGATCAAGTTGCTGTACACCGTGGCGTGGCCGCCGCAAGGCATTTACGCCAACCGCGCGCTCAACAGTGCGGCCGACATGAAGGGCCTCAAGTGGCGTGCCTACAGCCCGGCCACGTCACGCATCGCCGAACTCGTGGGCGCACAGCCGGTCACGGTGCAGGCCTCCGAACTCACACAGGCGCTTGCCACCGGTGTCGTCGACTCGTACATGTCCTCGGGTGCAACCGGTTTCGACACGAAGACCTATGAGAGCATCAAGAATTTCTACGATACGCAAGCGTGGCTCCCGAAAAACGCGGTGATCGTGAATCAGCAGGCCTTCGATGCCCTGGACAAGGCCACCCAGGACGCGCTGCTCAAAGCTGCCGCCGATGCGGAAGTCCGTGGCTGGAAAATGTCTGAAGAAAAAAATGGCTGGTATCTCGATCAGCTCAAGCAGAAAGGCATGACCATCGTCAAACCGGCGCCGCAACTCACCGGTGATCTCAAGAAGGTCGGCGACACCATGTTGCAGGATTGGCAAAAGAAGGCCGGCGCTGACGGACAGGCCGTAGTGGACGCGTACAAGAAAATGTAGTGCGCATGCGCCGCGCACTCGACGCGCTATACAACGCCGCCGCCTACGTGGCGGCGTTGTTTTTGGTCGGCACGCTGGTGATGGTGCTGCTCGGCATCCTCGGTCGCCTGCTCAACTTCCAGGTGCGTGGCACCGACGCCTACGCGGGCTATTTCATGGCCGGCGCGGGCTTTCTCGCGCTAGCTCACACGTTGATGCGCGGCGACCACATCCGCGTCACGCTGATCCTCGAGCACGCCGGCGCGACCGGCAAGAAGTGGCTGGAACGCTGGTCGCTGGCGGTCGCCTTGTTGCTCTCCCTGGCCTTCGCCTACTACAGCGTGCGTCTGGCGTGGCAATCGCATGGCTACCACGATATCTCGACCGGCAACGACGCGACGCCGTTGTGGATTCCGCAGTTGTCGATGGCGATCGGCAATGTCGTGCTGGCCATCGCATTCCTGGATCTATTCGTCGGAGAACTGCGTGGCACCCGCGCCATGGTGAAACCAACGAACGAACCGGCGCACGTGGAATAACGCATGGACCTGCTGATCACCGCCCTGCTCATCGTCTCGCTGTTTGTCCTGCTGGGTAGCGGCGTGTGGATCGGCATCGCACTGGCGGGCGTCGCGTGGATCGGCATGGAGTTGTTCTCGTCGCGCCCGGCGGGTGACGCGATGGCGGTCACCATCTGGGGGTCGGCGTCGTCGTGGACGCTGACGGCGTTGCCGCTCTTTGTATGGATGGGCGAAATACTGTTTCGCACGCGCCTTTCGGAAGACATGTTCAAGGGACTTGCCCCGTGGCTGGAGCGTGTCCCCGGGCGCCTTCTGCATACGAACATCATCGGCTGCACGATCTTCGCTGCGGTATCAGGCTCATCTGCGGCAACCTGCGCGACCATCGGCAAGATGACGCTGCCGGAACTGGCCGCTCGCGGCTATCCGGAGGACATCACCATCGGCACGCTGGCCGGCGCAGGGACGCTGGGCCTGCTGATCCCGCCCTCGATCATCATGATCGTGTACGGGGTATCCGCCAACGTTTCCATCGCGCACCTGTTCATCGCTGGAGTCATTCCCGGGTTGCTCCTGGCCTCGCTGTTCTCCGGCTACATCGTGGTGTGGGCGCTGATGCATCCGGGCAGGATCCCGGCGATCGCCACGCGCACGTCGATATTGCAGAAATTGTTCGCTTCACGCCATCTCATCCCGGTCATTATGCTGATCGCGATGGTCTTGGGTTCGATCTACGCCGGCATCGCGACGGCCACCGAGGCGGCGGCATTCGGCGTGGTCGGCGCGCTGCTGATTTCCGGTGTGCAACGGTCGCTGAACTGGACCACGTTCCGCGAAAGCCTGATGGGCGCGACGCGTCTGTATTGCATGATCGCGCTGATCCTTGCCGGTGCCGCGTTCCTGACCTTGGCCATGGGCTACATCGGCCTGCCACGGCACCTCGCCGAATGGATCGGCGGCCTGGGGTTATCGCAGCTCGCGCTGATCGTTGCGCTGATGATCTTCTACGTGATACTCGGTTGCTTTCTGGACGGCATTTCAATGGTGGTGCTGACCATGGGTGTCATACTCCCGACGGTGGAAAAAGCGGGCATCGACCTCGTCTGGTTCGGCATTTTCATCGTGCTGGTCGTCGAGATGGCGCAGATCACGCCTCCGGTCGGGTTCAACCTGTTCGTGCTGCAAGGCATGACCAAGCAGCAGATCACGTGGATTGGGCGGCAAGCGCTGCCGATGTTCTACCTCATGATCGCCGCGACCTTGATGCTCTATTTCTTCCCGCAGCTGGTCACTTTTCTGCCGCATCAAATGAAGTTCGCCTGACAGCCCGTCATGCCCGACCCAGTCGCCTATGCAGCGAAGCTGAAGACGCCGTTTGCCGTAATCGGGATCCGCACGACGGGCGGCGCCGTCTCCCGCATCGAATACCTGCCGGCGAGCGAGCGAGCGCAGGCGCCCACTGACGCAGTCGCCGAGCGTGCGTGCCGTCAGCTCGAGCGCTATCTGGCCGATCCACATTTCCGCTTCACCATGCCGCTCGCACCGCGGGGTACGGTATTTCGTCGCCGCGTCTGGGACGCGCTGTCGACGATCCCGGTAGGCGAGTCGCGCACTTATGGCGAGATCGCGCGCAAGCTCGCCACCGCGCCGCGCGCCGTCGGCGGTGCCTGTGGCGCCAACCCGATCGCACTGGTCATTCCGTGCCATCGCGTCGTCGGCAGCCAGGGCGCGCTGGGCGGATTCATGGGTGTCACCGACGGCGATCCAATCGCGATCAAGCGCTGGCTGCTTACGCACGAAGGTTATCGTTTCGGGCGGTGACTCGCGCTCCCAACGAGTTGATCGATGCCTTCTGCGACCAGGTCTGGCTGCAGGATGGGCTCGCCGCGTCGAGCCTCACGAGCTATCGCCGCGATCTGACCGCGTGGGCAGATTGGCTCGCGCAGCACGCTGGCAAGGAACTGCTCTCCGCCGAGCGCAGCGACATCGAGGCTTTTCTCGCCGCGCAATTCCGCGCGAAGGCCAAAGCAACGTCGATCAACCGTCGACTGTCGACGCTGCGCCGGTTCTACCGCCTGCACATGCAGCAGGGCACCGCCAAGGCCGACCCGACGCTACGCGTGCAGGCGCCCAAACTGCCGCGCCGACTGCCGAAGAATCTCTCCGAAGAACAAGTCGAAGCGCTGCTCGACGCACCAGATACGAAAACGACGCTGGGTTTGCGTGACCGCGCGATGCTCGAAACGCTCTACGCCTGCGGCCTGCGCGTGTCCGAACTCACCGGCCTCAAGCTGGCACAGGTCAGTCTCGACATGGGCGTGGTGCGTGCATTCGGTAAAGGCAGCAAGGAACGCCTGGTACCGCTCGGCGAGGAAGCGGTCAGCTGGATCGCGCGGTATCTCGCGACGGCACGCGTCGAGCTGGCAGCGCAAGCCACCACCGATGCCGTGTTCCTGACGGCACGACGCGCGCCGATGACGCGACAAGCCTTCTGGCAGCTGGTCAAACGCTACGGGACGATCGCCGGCATACCTCGAGCTTCGCTCTCGCCCCACGTGCTGCGGCACGCCTTCGCGACGCACCTGCTGAACCATGGCGCCGACTTGCGCGTCGTGCAGCTGCTGCTCGGACATGCCGACATCACGACGACGACGATCTATACGCACGTGGCGCGCGAACGCCTGAAACAGCTGCACGCAAAACATCACCCTCGTGGTTAGCGTCCGCGGTCGATAGAATGTCGGCCATGCACCGATTACCCTCTCGTCGCGCATCCTCGGCCTTTTCCGGCATCGCCGACTCAGCCACGCTTCACGGTTGCAGCGCCAGTCTGGAAAGCTCCCTGATAACCCCATCCGATTTGCGTGCAAGCAGTGCTACAGGCGCCCTCGGCTGCAGCACATACCCTTGGAATCCAGACATCGTTGGAATGCCCAGGCGCAACGGATTGCGTGGCTTGCTTCCCGTGTTGGTGAAGGCGGCACGGCCAATCACCGTGCCGTTTGCATCGGCAAACCAAAGATCCGCATCCTGTTCCTGCGCCGCCAGCATTTGCGGCAACTCCCCCGATATCATTCCGGCATAAGTACCGGGGGGCCAGTCCACATCGAATCGGGTGGCTTTCACCGGCACGGTCAGTTGTGATCCTCCCACTTCGACCTTGTCGCCAACGCCTATCTTCGATAGGTCAGCAAACATGCCGAGATTCCGGTTGCGCATCTCGTCGACGGTACGAAACGTCATCGCAGCATCGCGATCTGCTATCTGGCCTACTTGCGCGTCATTCCTGATTCCCAGTTGCATCGCTGTTCCCGCCATGGTCGACATTCTATACACGTCGGCTGACCATTGATTGTCCCAGCACGCGGGCGCCACTGCACCCAACGAAAATAGAACTACCACCGCTGCGGCAGCAAATTGTTTGGTTCGATTGGCATGAACAAAGCGGTGCAGCAAATAGATGCTCAGTCCAAGCCAGGTTACAGCCGACCAAAACAAATAGCGATCGGCGAATAGCTCAACTGGGTACTCGAAGAAATATTCCGTCCTGGCAATGGCGATCAGTGCGTTTGTCACCACGCCAAAGACAAATAGGCCGAGGCCGTAGAGCTCCGAGACGGCGAACGGTGTTCGGCGCTTCCACTGCTGGATCGCCAAGACCGCGACGAACGCAATCCCCGTGGCGCCCGCTAACGCCCCGACAGCCGCTCGCAATGCCAGACTTGGAACGAAGAGGCGCAGGAGCTCTGCAAATACCGCGCCGACCCGAGCGACCACAAAGAAGACTACTGGTCGAACGGAAACGTCCGACGTCATTCCTCGCACACCCTCCGCACCGGGAAGCACAATGTAGTAGATCACGAAGGTTGCAAAGGCGGACAGTACAATCAGCAGCACGGCAAATCGCCTGCATCGACGGAGAATAGCGACGGTCAACACTGCGGCAAAGGAACCAAGTCCCATCCCGAAGGAGAATGTCGCCGCAATGCACGCGAATATTGACCCCACCCACCATTTCCAAGCACCTGTGTCCGACGCGCGCACGGTAAAGTAAATGGCGACAATAACGAAGCAGGTGACATAAAACACGTGCATGGCTTCATAGGCGTGTATGAACATGCGGGCGTTCGCATTCCAGAAGAGCAGCGTGCAAATCACGCAAACGCCCGTCGCCCTGAGCAGGAAGTTTTCCCGGAGATCGCGATTGACAGCCAGCAGCAGCATCGCAATGACGACAGCAGCTGCGAACCACGACGTCAGCGCTTGCAGAAGCTGCGTTCCCCCTAACCAATTCAGTTCGACAAATCGCACGAGCCCCGGCAAGACCGGTCGGTGTCCATTCTCGAGTAGCAGTACGTTCTGAGGAAAAGGAACCGTTAGATATCGAAAGTTGAGCCGGAATTGATCCATAAATGGATAGCGCAGGCTGAACGCAAGGACTGTGGAGGCCGTCAGCGCGAGATGGTAGATCGCCAGGGCAACGAGTGTTGTCACCAACGTCCATCTGGCCAAGGGTTCGCGCGCGGGGTGCATAACAGAAATGATCCTGCAGCGATCAAATGAGGTTAATTGACATTTAGGCTTATCGCACTTGCTGCTGTTGCGGACACCGGTGTCGTGCGGTATCGCTTCGCCGATGAAGAGTGAAGCGTCTACGGAATCGCGTGGCGAGAATCGTTCCCTGCGCCAATAGTGCCGTCGCCGACCGCCCGATAGGCTGATTAATCGTCGTGGCGCTTAGAAGTCATGGTGCTTGTCGAGGTCGGCGTAATTGCTCACTCGCTCGCAAAACACGAAAATGCGTTCGTCGGCATCGTTGTCCACGGGGTTGGAGCGACCGACTTTTCCCACGCGATGAGAGTGCTTCACAATCCAGCCGCAGCGGCGCAGAAGTCGCTCCAGGCCGGCCGGCGAGAAAATCCAATAGTTTGTAGGATCTCCGTTTGCCTCTCGCTTATCGAGCAGGTAGGCGATCGGCATTGCCGCGATATTTCGGCCGTCCGGCAACTGGGTTGCCACCTTGGTGCTAATCAACGCCTGTCGGCAACGCTGGGCGAGCCGAATGAGCGCTAGCGCCGGATTCCGGAGGTGGTACAGAATGCCGAGGAAGATGGCAAGATCATAGTCCCTGTTCAATTCAAAACCCCAGTCGATGTCTCGCTCGATCAAGGTTCCCCTGTGCATGAGTAGCGTGGACGTACGTCGCAGACCCTCGCAGTCGTTGAAATTCGTGGGAGCATTGTCGAGAAAGTCGACCTCGCATCCCAGGGTGTGCAGCAGAAAACCCATGTCTCCGTCTGCGGCACCGATATCCAATACGACGCCGGCGCGAGGAACTATGTCCAAGTCCGGCGGGAGAAAGCGAGAAAGTATGGATACGTTGTCGAGGCTTGTGTATGGATACCAGTGGATATCCGTCGCCGATTTGCGGATCGCGAGCAGATGCTTGCGAAAGGCGGGCTCGGCGGCAGTGATTTCTGACATCAGCATGAAGCGTTTCCGGTTCAGGGTTGAAGGCCGCACGGCAATTGGCCGTTTGACCTCATCGCCACACCACCGCACGGAAGCGCAGCGCAAGCAGCGATCCGATTTTCCTCTATGGGTCGCGGGGTGTCCACTCAACATCTGGAACTTCAAATGGCGGCCCTGACTACCCTTGCGGCGACGCTCCCGCTCTTGCCGGGGCGACGGGACGCCGCCGTGCTTCGATCCGCCTCCTTGCCGATGATCAACCAACTCGACCGGGAAATCTTCGGGCCAGTGCTGCACGTCGTTCGGTATCGCGCCGAAACGCTCGATGCGGTCATCGACGCGATCCACGCCACCGGTTACGGCCTCACGCTTGGCATTCACAGCAGGGTCGACGAGACGGGTGCATCGGATCGCGTCGCGCGCGCATGTTGGCACCATCTATGTGAATCGCAACATCATCAGCGCGACGGTCGGTGTCCAGCCTATGGTGGCGAAGGACTCTCGGGAGCGGGTCCGAAGGCGCGCGGGCCGCACTACCTGCTGCGCTTCGCTGTCGAGCGCGCCCTGACGATCAACACGGCGGCCGCCGGCGGCAACGCAACGCTGCTCGCGCAAGGAGAAGCCTAGGTCTTCTTACCGCGCTCGACCGTGACGCCGATCTGCTTGACGCCAGGAATTGGCGCCAGTTTCGCCACGCTGACCTTCACCCACGGCGCGCCGAATTCGACACGCACGATTTCGGCGATCGCATCGCTGAATCGTTCCAGCAATTTGTGTGGATGGTCCGCGGCCAGCGCCTGCAGCCGCTCCACAATGGCAGCGTAGTTCACTGTGTCCGCGAGCATGTCACTGGCAAATGGCTTGGCGGAAGGCACCGCGAACTCGATGTTCAACACCAGCGGCTGCGCGACATGCTGCTCCCATTCGTAGACGCCGATGCGCGTCTCGATGCGCAGATCCTGAATAAAAATCGTGTTCATGTGCGGCGAGTGGGACAAGCGAGTGGGGTGCGGTGCTTTGTTACAATGCACGATGTCGTGTCGTCGGGCATTGTAAATGAATCCGTCCCTGGCCACCCTCGCCGTCATCATCGCTGCCTATCTGATCGGATCGATATCGTTTGCGGTCGTCGTAAGCAAGCTGTTCGGCTTGCCTGATCCGCACAGCTATGGTTCGGGCAACCCTGGCGCAACCAACGTGTTGCGCACGGGCAACAAGGCCGCAGCAGCATTGACGTTGGTGGGAGACGGATTGAAGGGGTTCGTTGCCGTGCTACTGGCCAACCGACTGGGCATCAGCTGGGGCGATGCCTCGCTTGCAACCGCGGGCGCCGCGCTGGCAGTGTTTCTCGGTCACCTCTACCCGATCTATCATCACTTTGCCGGCGGCAAAGGCGTCGCCACGGCTTTGGGTGTCGCTTTTGCACTGACCTGGCAACTTGGGCTCGCGCTGTGCGGCGTCTGGCTCGTGGCTGCATTGTTGACGCGGATGTCGTCGGTCGCGTCACTGGCCGCGGCAATCGGTGCGCCGCTCCTGGGGTTGTACCTGATCGGCAACTGGCCTGAAGCGTGGGTGCTCTTCCCGATTTCCGCATTGCTCATCTGGCGCCATCGCGGCAACATCCGCAAACTCCTCGCAGGTGAAGAACGCCGCATCGGGCAAAAAGGCTGAACATGAAGCGCGAGTGGCCGCTGCTGGTCAGCGTCGCGACCATGGGGCTGTTTCTTGTCTTCGGCAAGGGTTGGCTGGCCGACCTGTCCGGGACCATCTGGTTCAGCTTCATGTTGGCATGGCTGTTCGGTGCGGTGCTGGTGTCGGCCTTCGCCGTCGTCCGTCATGCAGAGGGCCTCGCCGAACGTCTGGGCGAGCCGTACGGCACGCTGGTGCTCACACTGTCGATGAGCGGCATGGAGATGATGATGATCTCGGCAGTGATGCTCACCGGCCAGGGCGAGACGTCACTCGGTCGCGACACGATGATGGCGATCGTGATGATCGTGTTGAACGGTCTGGTCGGGATCAGTCTGCTGCTCGGTGGAATCAAGTACCGCGAACAGACATACAACCTGTACGGTGCCAACGCATTCCTGGCGGTGATCATCCCACTGGCAGTGCTGGGACTGGTGCTGCCGAATTACACCGTCTCGACGTCGGGGCCGACGCTCTCCCTGCTGCAGGCGACGTTCCTGATCGTGATGTCGATCGGGCTCTATGGTGTTTTTCTGGCGATGCAGACGAATCGCCACAAAGAGTACTTCGTGTTTCCCAGCGAGGCGCCCGACGCGGCAAGCGAACACGGCGAAGTGGGCTCGGTTACCTACCACGCGTTGTTTCTGTTCGCGTATGCCATTCCCATCGTGCTGCTGGCGAAGCAGATCGCCGTGCCGATCGACTACGGCATAGCTGTGCTTGGCGCACCGGCGGCGCTGGGCGGATTGATGGTGGCCGTGCTGATCCTGTCGCCGGAGTCGCTGGCGGCGATACGCGCCGCGCGCGCCAACAAGCTGCAGCGCTCGATCAATCTGGCGCTCGGGACAGCTCTGTCGAGCATCAGCCTGACAATCCCGGCAGTGCTGACCATCGGCTTGCTGACTGACCGGACCATCATTCTCGGGCTCGATCCCGCGAACAGCGTGCTGCTCTGCCTGACGCTGGTCGTCAGCATGCTCACGTTCGCGCTCGCGCGCACCAACATGCTGCTCGGCGCCGTACACCTGCTGTTGTTTGTCGCGTACCTGATGCTGATCTTCGACCGCTGATCTACCGTTCGTCCTGAGCCAGTCGAAGGACGAACGCCGACAGGACGTCGGCGCTGACATCCGACACCGCCACCCACTCGAACGCCGCACCCGTCGCTCGAGCGACATTGAATCCGCGCAATGTGCGCAACGCTGTGACGGGAACACGCGTCGATTGCGGGCGCACGAAGACATCGACGAGGTGCTCGCGATAGCGGTAGACAAGCGTCGCAACGTGTTGCCCATCGAGGTAATCGAGCCTGCCGCCGACGAGTGCGAATCCCGTGTCAGGCACGTCGCGCACGGGCGGCGAATAGTCCAGTCGCGCCGACAGCCACGGCTTGACCGTATGCTGGTCGGACGATGCAACCTCTACCCGGTGGTTGCCGAGTGTCGCCCGCACGTGCATCGCCACGGCTTCCGCCGCGAGGTCTTCGTGGACGCGCCAATCGACGAACGTCGTGCCGACGAGCCACGCCAGTACCGTGGCCGCGCACCCGGCCGCCGCACCGCCGAACAACCAGCGCCAGCGCTCGCTCGATGCTTTGGGTGCGGCGTCGGCAGTGACGGCGGTCAGGACCCGGGCACGCAATGCTGGGGACGCGCGATAGACAGGAACTTCCGTGCGTATGCGAGCGCGCAGGGCGAGTACGGATTCGCTCGTCGCCGCGCATTCCACGCACGTCGCCAGATGCTCCCTGATCGAGACGGCGCGCGGTCCTTCGACCTCGCCATCGGCGTAGGCGACAACCAGCGAGGATGCTTCGTTGCAGTTCATCGTTCACCTCCGGCCGCCTGGCCGCCGATGGCGTACAGCAACGGCGAGCGCTGCAGCAAACCGCGGGCGCGCGCAAGGCGCGACATGACGGTACCGACGGGAATGTCCACGATGCGTGCGATGTCCTTGTACGAAAGCTCCTCGAGTTCACGCAGGATCAGCACCTCGCGGTAGACGAGCGGCAAGGCGCCGACCGCGTCCGCCAGTGCGCGCGACTCGGCGCTGCGGATCGCGGCGAGCACGGGATCGATCGCCGCATGGTCAACTGCCCCGGCAATGGCGCTGCCGTCGTCATGCACGATCTCTGCCGGGCGATTGCGTCCCAGCCAGTCGTAGGCGGCGTGGCGCACGATGGTGAGGAACCAGGCGCGCGCGTTGCCTTCTCGCATGGCGTCTACATAGCGCATGGCGCGAACACAGGCATCCTGCACCACGTCTTCGGCATCGTGCGCGTCGCGCGTCAGCCAGCGCGCAAGATTGTACGCAGCATCCAGATGCGGCAGGACATGCTGTTCGAAGCGCTCGCGGTCGTAGCTCGCCATGAACTTGCCATACCTCGCGTTGGTCGAGTTTATTCCAATTGGAATAAGCGGAACCACGGCCCGGTATTGCGGTTGTAGCAGGCTGTTCATCCACCGAGGAGATGCTCATGACGCGTTTTCGTATTCGACTGACCTACCCACTGCTGTTCGCCGCGACCCTGCTGACGACGGTATTCGGCGCCAACGCGGCAGGGCCTCAGGCGTACGTCGGCAACTTCAAGGACAACACCGTGAGCGTGATCGACACCGGCAGCGGCACCGTCGTTGCCACGTTGCCGGTCGCCAGCGGGCCCCACGGCATGACGCAGACGCCAGACGGCCGCACGGTGTACATCAGCGGCGATGCCTCGTCAGACATCAGCGTGATCGACACCGCCAGCAACCGCGTCACCCGCACGATCGACGTCGGCAAGTCGCCCCACGGTCTGGCGATGATGCCGGATGGCCGCATGCTGCTGGTCGGCGTCTACGGCGACGATCGGGTCGCGTTTGTCGACACCGCGTCCAACACAGTGATCGCCAGCGTCACCGTGGCGAAACCGCACACCATTGCCGTGCGGCCAGACGGAAAAGTGGCCTATGTCGCGTCGCAGGAGCCGGGCAAATTCGCGCTGGCCGTCATCGATCTCGCAGCGCGAACCGTGCTGCGGTACGGTCGCGTTGGACAAGCCACCGCGCGACCCCGAATTCAGCGCCGACGGACGGGCGCTCTACTTCACCCTCGCCGGTACCAACGCAGTTCAGGTGATCGATCCGACAACGGACAAGATCGTTGCGCAAATTCCAACTGGCGCATCACCCCATATCGCTTCGCTGTTCCGTGACGCATCCGTCGGCACTGTCGTCGTTCAAGGGCCGGGGGAACTGCTGCTGTTCGATCCCGCGACCAATGCGCCATTGCGATCGATTGCGGTCGGCAAGCAACCGCACTGGATGGCCGCAACGCAGGATGGCAAGAAGGTATTCGTCACGAACGAAGGCTCGAACGACGTCACGGTCGTCGATCTCGCCACGGGCACAACCACGACGATTCCTGTCGGTACCGCGCCGCGCAAAGTTGTCGTGCAGCGCACCGCGGCCAAGGCGGCGTCGGGTGCGGCGGTGTCGATCGCGAACTTTGCGTTCGCGCCCGCCGACGTCACGATCTCGCCAGGGACCACGGTGACCTGGAGCAACGATGATGGCGCACCGCACGGTCTCGCCTACAAGGACGGCGCAAAAGGCACCGATGTGCTGCTGCCTGGCCAGAAATTCAGTCGCACCTACGACAAGCCAGGTACGTACGACTACATCTGCTCGGTGCACCCCTACATGATGGGCAAGGTCACGGTGCAGGCGCCGTGACTGAACTGTCACCTCGGCGCAGGCCGGGGCCCAACCTGTTGCCTGCGCAAGTACACCTTGGATCCCGGCCCCCGGCCTACGCCGGGGCAGGCTCCGCCGGGATGACGTTTACTTACTCGTTGCGGCAGCGTGTGGTACGCCGAGTGTCCCTAGCTCCCATCGCGGCAGGATGGTGAACGCGTAATCGGCGGGCGCGCCGGCATTCAGTCGCAACGCGCCGACCAACGCGATCATCGCGCCGTTGTCGGTGCAGAATTCGGTATCGGGAAAGAACACTTCCGCACCCTGGCTGGCAACGGCCTTGACCAACCGGCTGCGCAATGTGCGGTTGGCGCCAACGCCGCCCGCGACGACGAGTCGCGCGAATCCTGTGGCGTCGAGCGCGGCAAGCGATTTCGCGACCAGCACATCGACGACCGCATCCTCGAACTCCCGCGCGATGTCGGCATTGCGCTGATCGGTGGCGGGTTCGCGCCGCGTGAGCGTCAACACGGCAGTCTTGAGGCCGGAGAAACTCATGTTCAAGTCGCCGCTATCCTTCATCGGCCGCGGCAGAGTTACCGCCCCGGATCGGCCGCGTTCGGCAAGCTTTGCCAGCGCCGGCCCGCCCGGATAGGACAATCCGAGCAACGTCGCGGTCTTGTCGAAGGCCTCGCCCGCCGCGTCGTCAAGGGTGTCGCCGAGCAGCGCATATTCGCCGACGCCATGGACCGCGAAGAACTGCGTATGGCCTCCGGACACCAGCAGTGCGACGAACGGAAATGCCGGCTTGGGCTCTCCCAGCAGCGGCGATAGCAGATGCCCTTCGAGATGATGCACCCCGATCGCGGGCACGCCTAACGCAAAGGCGAGCGCATTCGCAATGCTGGCGCCCACCAGCAACGCGCCCGCGAGTCCCGGACCCTGCGTGTAGGCGATGCCATCGAGATCGACGAGAACGTGCCCCGCGTCGGCCAACACGCCTTCCGCCAACGGCAAGACCCGACGAATATGGTCACGCGAGGCGAGTTCAGGCACCACGCCGCCATACGCCTGGTGCATCGCGACCTGCGAATGCAGCGCATGCGAAAGCAGTCCGCGCGCACTGTCGTACAGCGCAAGACCGGTTTCGTCGCAGGAAGTCTCGATGCCGAGGACCAGCATCAATTGAGTATAGCGTTTGAGGTTAATCGCCCCGCTGGCACCCCATGTTTTGGCGCAAATGCAGGATGGCAAGACCTGCCTTGCACGTCCTCCGGGGGCTTGTTATAATCTTGGGCTATTCCAAGTACTCGTACCCAAGAAGGATTCGACCCATATGCCTAGCGTTCGCGTTCGCGAGAACGAGCCTTTCGAGGTGGCCCTGCGCCGCTTCAAGCGCACCATCGAGAAGACGGGCCTGCTCACCGAGCTGCGCGCCCGCGAGTTCTACGAAAAGCCGACGGCGGAGCGCAAGCGCAAGCTCGCGGCTGCCGTAAAGCGCCACTACAAGCGCCTGCGCAGCCAGCAATTGCCGCCCAAGCTGTACTGAGTCACGCCGGGCAGTCGATCCATCCGGGGGCGAAGCGATTCGCCCCTTTGCTTTTTCCGAAGGCCGCCGATGTCGCTGAAAGCACGCATCACCGAGGACATGAAAAGCGCCATGCGCGCGAAGGAAGCGACGCGCCTGTCGACCATCCGCATGTTGCTCGCGGCGATCAAACAGCGCGAGGTCGACGAGCGCATCGAGCTCACCGACACCGATGTCGTCACGATCATCGACAAGATGATCAAGCAGCGGCGCGAATCGATTGCCGCCTTCGAATCGGGCGGCCGCCCCGAGCTGGCTGCGGTAGAGCGCGCCGAAATCGAATTGCTGCAGGCTTACATGCCGCAGCAGCTGTCGGAAGCCGAAATCGACGCCGCGATCACCTCGGCGATGACCTCCTCCGGCGCTAGCGGCATGGCGGCAATGGGCAAAATCATGGCGGCACTCAAGCCGCAGCTCGCCGGCCGTGCCGACATGACGCAGGTATCAGCCAAGGTCAAGGCGCGTCTGGTCGGTTGATTTCAGTTTCCGGCCGAATGCGGGCTCGCGCATCCGGCAGGGTCGCCTATAATGAAGTCAGGGCTCCGCACCCGCATTGGGCGGCGACGTCGCCAACAGCGATAAGGCAATGATTCCGAACGATTTTATTCAGACGCTGCTGGCCCGTGTCGATATCGTTCCGGTCATCGACGGCTACGTCCCGCTGAAAAAAGCGGGCGCTAACTACGCCGCCTGCTGCCCGTTCCATACCGAGAAGTCGCCCTCCTTCACCGTCAGCCCGACCAAGCAGTTCTATCATTGCTTCGGCTGCGGTGCCCACGGCACCGCCATCGGCTTTCTCATGGAGTACGCCGGCAAGACCTTCCCCGACGCGGTGGAAGAACTGGCCCGCGACGCCGGCCTCGTGGTCCCGAAGGTTCGTACTGGCGACATCCCGGCCACGCGCGCCGAGACGACCGACCTGTCGGGCGTGCTGCTCGAAGCGGCGCGGTTTTACCGGGCGGCGTTGAAGGACTCACCGCGAGCAATCGACTATCTCAAAAAACGCGGCCTGACCGGCGAAGTCGCGGTGCGCTTCGGCATTGGCTATGCGCACGATGATTGGCAGCCGTTGGCCAAGGCGTTTTCCGACTACCAGGACCCGGCCTTGGAAACGGCCGGACTGGTCATCACCGGCGACAGCGGCAAGCGCTACGACCGTTTTCGTGATCGCATCATGTTCCCGATCCACGATGGTAGCGGCCGCGTGATCGGTTTTGGCGGTCGCGTCCTCGACCAGGGCGAGCCCAAGTACCTGAATTCACCGGAAACGCCTTTGTTTTCCAAGGGGCGCGAACTCTACGGCCTGTTTCAGGCACGGCCCGCGATCCGCACTGCGGGCAAAGTGGTCGTGGTCGAAGGCTACATGGACGTCGTCGCGCTGGCGCAGCATGGCGTCGAATACGCTGTCGCCACGCTAGGCACCGCCACGACACCGACGCACGCACAGAAGCTGCTGCGCATGACCGATACCGTGGTGTTCTGCTTCGACGGCGACGAAGCCGGCCGCCGCGCCGCGTGGCGCGCGCTGGAAAACACCCTGCCCGTGCTCGCCGACGGCAAGAGCGCGCGCTTCCTGTTCCTGCCCGATGGCGAAGACCCGGACGATTACATTCGCCGCCGCGGCAAGGCAGCGTTCGAAGCGCTGGCCGACAAGGCGCTGCCGCTGTCCGATTTTCTGCTGTCCGAACTGGCCACGCGCCACCCGCCGAGTTCCTCCGAGGGGCGTGCTGCGCTCGTCAGCGCGGGCAAACCGCTGCTGGCGCAGCTTACGGCACCGATCCTGAGCGCACTGCTGCGCCGGCGCCTTGCCGAAATCGCGGGCCTCACCGAGATCGAAATGGCCAGCCTGGTGCCGCCGCCGGCCGCCGTCTCGAAGCCCGCGGCGCGCACATCGCCGCGCGAAGCGCCATCGCTGATCCGCGGGCTGGTGCAGTGCCTGCTGCTCGATCCGAACCTGGCGCGACGAGTCATGGTGCCCAAGCCCGCGAACGCGGCGGCGGAAGGCGCTGCGCTGGCTGCGCTGGTCGAATTCTGCGAACGCGGCGATGCACCGTTGACGACCGCCGGGGTCATGCAGCATTTCGCCGGCACGCCGGCTGAACCCTTTCTGGTGGGCGCACTGACTGCGGGTGCGAGCGACGGATTCTCGGGTGAATTACTCGAGGTCCAACTGGTCGAAGGAGTGAAGCGGTATTGGCTCAATGCCAGCAAGCGTGGAGCGACCGATGCACCGGACAGCGTCGCGGTCGATTTGTCGCCGGAGGAGACCGAGCGTGCGCGGCAGCGCAATCTCGCGCGGCAACCAGCTCCGGGCGGCGAGTGAGCGGGCTTGTACCTAGGTTCAGGTCTTAAGCACATGTTATAATTTGCGGTTTCCCCGCGCCGCCCCCATGTAGGGGGAGACGACACCATAACCGCGCACCGCCCTCGGGCGTGTCCGCGACGAACGCAGGACGACCATGGCCAAAAAGCACTCCAAACCCGTCAAGAAAGCGCGCGCCAAGCCCACCCGGTCCAAGGCTGCTCCCCGGAAGGCAAAGCCGAAAGCCAAGGCCGCGGCGAAGTCGCCTGCACGGTCCGCCAAGCGGCGTCCCGCCAAGCCCGCCAAGCGCAAGGCCGCATCGAAGGCCCCGGCACGCAAGCCAAAGAAACCCGCAGCCAAGGTCAAGCGCGCGACGCGTCCGGCCGCCAAGGGCAAGGCAGTCAAGCCGCTTGCGGCCAAGACGCACGCCAAGGTCCTGCCGAAAGCGGCCGCGCCCAAGACGCGCGCTGGCGTGCCGGCCAAGGTCGCCACGAAGCCGGTCGCCAAGCCGATCGCGAAGATCAATGGCAAGACCAACGGCAAGGTCCCGGGCAAGCCGCCGGCCGCGCCCGCCGTCAAGCCGTCGGCGGGTGAAATCGCCGCCCGCCTTTCGGCGCGCCGCACGGAAAAAGCGCTCGCCGAAGGCAAGACGCGCGGCAAGAACGGCGGCGTCGATCTGCGCAAGGTCGAGTTGACGCCGGCCGAAGCCGAAGCACGCAAGACGCGCCTGAAAAACCTGATCGTGCTCGGCAAGGAGCGCAGCTATCTGACCTACGCCGAGATCAACGACCACCTGCCCGACGACATCCTCGACGCCGAACAGATCGAGGGCATCATCTCCATGATCAACGACATGGGGATCCAGGTCTACGACGAGGCGCCGGACGCGGAAACGCTGCTGTTGTCGGAGGCCGCACCCACCGCTGCCGCCGACGACGTCGATGAAGAAGCCGCCGAAGCCGCCGCATCGACGCTCGACTCCGAATTCGGCCGCACCACCGACCCGGTGCGCATGTACATGCGCGAAATGGGCTCGGTGGAACTCCTCACCCGCGAAGGCGAAATCGAAATCGCCAAGCGGATCGAGGACGGGCTGAAGTACATGATCATGGCGATCTCGGCGTGCCCGATGACGGTTGCGCAGATCCTCGATCTCGCCGCCAAGATCGAGCGCGATGAGCTGAAAATCGACGACGTGGTCGACGGCCTGATGGACTTCACCGAGAACGTCGCACCGATCAGCGACGACGATGACGAGGAAGACGACGAGGAAAGCGAAGACAACAGTATCGCCATCGCCGCCGAAAACCTCGAGCGGCTGAAGGTCGCCGGTCTCGAGCGCTTCGGTGTCATTCGCCGGCTCTACACGCGCATGCTCGTCATCCTGCAGAAGGACGGGCACAAGGCGCCGAAGTACATCGAGCTGCAGAAGAAGATTTCCACCGAGCTGATGCAGATCCGCTTTTCCGCGCGCCAGGTCGAGCGCCTGTGCGACAGCGTGCGCTGCGAAGTCGACAACATCCGCCAGACCGAACGCAAGATCCAGGACCTCGTGGTGAACAAGGGCGGCATGCCGCGGCCGGAGTTCATCAAGAGATTCCCCGAGCACGAGACCAGCCTGCGCTGGATCGACCGCGAAATCGCGGGGAACCACAATTACAGCGAGGCGCTGACGCGCTACCGCCAGGCGATCGTCGAACAGCAGCACAAGCTGCTCGACCTGCAGAAGCGCGTGATGATCCCCTTGAAGGACCTGAAGGAGATCAACAAGCAGATGTCGACCGGCGAAGCGAAGGCGCGCAAGGCCAAGCGCGAAATGACCGAGGCGAACCTGCGCCTGGTGATCTCGATCGCGAAGAAGTATACGAATCGCGGCCTGCAGTTCCTCGATCTGATCCAGGAAGGCAATATCGGCCTGATGAAGGCCGTGGACAAGTTCGAGTATCGCCGCGGCTACAAGTTCTCGACGTACGCCACGTGGTGGATCCGCCAGGCGATCACCCGTTCGATCGCGGACCAGGCACGCACGATCCGCATCCCGGTGCACATGATCGAGACGATCAACAAGATGAACCGCATCTCGCGGCAGATATTGCAGGAGACCGGGCAGGAGCCCGATCCGGCATTGCTCGCCGAGAAGATGGAAATGCCGGAAGAAAAAATCCGCAAGATCCTCAAGATCAGCAAAGAGCCGATCTCGATGGAGACACCGATCGGCGACGACGACGATTCGCATCTGGGCGATTTCATCGAGGACGCGAGCACGGTCGCGCCGATCGATGCGGCAGTCAATGCGTCGTTGCGCGACGTGTGCAAGGACGTGCTCGACACGCTGACTCCACGCGAAGCGAAGGTGCTGCGCATGCGCTTCGGCATCGAGATGAACACCGACCACACGCTGGAAGAAGTCGGCAAGCAGTTCGACGTCACGCGCGAGCGCATTCGTCAGATCGAAGCCAAGGCGCTACGCAAGCTGCGGCACCCGTCGCGCTCCGAGAAGCTGCGCAGCTTCCTCGAGGGTGAAGGCTGATCCAGAGATTGATCGCAGCTAACGCAAACGCCCCGAACTTCGGGGCGTTTGTCTTTACTGCGTCGCGTCGCGCCTCGCAGCAATCAGCGCGAGTAAGTCAGCACCTTGAACGTGTTCGGGATGAATGTGTTCGCGTACCAGGGCGATACGCTGGTGGTGATCTTCTTGGCGAAGTCGGCCGAGCCCTCGGCGGTGACCGCGTAGATCTTCTTCGACTTCGGGTCCATGGCGAGCGAGCGCACGCCGGCGTGCGTGCCCAGCGCTTCGAGCGGCTTGTAGGTATCAGCGTTGACCTGCTCGAAGATGTTCATGATGGCATTGACGCCGTTGGTCAGAAAAATGCGCTTGAGCTCGGGATCGTAGGCGACGCCATCGTTGCCGCCACCGACTTCGCTCGTGAAGATCACTGCGCCGGTGTCCGCATTCATCACCGCGAATGAAGGTTTCACCTTCTCATTGCCGCGGCAGCCGAGCAGCAGGCGCCTGTTCGCGCGGTCGAGCACGAGGCTGTTGGTCTGGCCGCAGCCAGGCGTCGGCCACTCGGCTGTCACCTGCAGCGTCTTGGTATCGATGCGGTAAACCTTCTCGGTGTCACGCGCCGCGATGTAGAAATTACCCTTGCCGTCGGTGTCGGCGTGCTCGGGCTTCTTCGTGGATACCTTGATGACGCCAACCTGCTTGAGCGATGGCGCCTCGAGCACGATCAGGTCGGTACCGTCCTTGCCGGCGGCCATGTTGACGATGATGCGCTTGGTCGACGGATCGTAGTGGCTGGTGTCGAGCTCTTCACCCAGCTTGATTGGCGCAGATGCCTCGAGCGTCGATAACTTGAACGGCGTCACCGTGCCGTCCTCGTTGTTCGAGATGCCGAGGTCGAACTCGGGCATCAGCGTTGCACCGTTCGAACTCTGCGTCATGGTGTTGTCGATGGTCTTCAGCACTCTTTTCGACGTGAGGTCGAAGACCTGCAGGCCTTCCTTGCGGTGGCCGATGAACAGGCGGTTCGACGTGGAGTCGAGGTACAGGTAATCCCACGCCGATCCCTTGCCATCGATCGTGGTTGCGCTCTCCAGATGCCATCCATCGAACGCGAGAACGGGCGCGGCAACGAACGTGATCGCTGCGGCTAGTGCGACTACGGCAATTTTTTTCATGGACGTTCTCCTTGCGTACCGAAGCAGAATGGCGCGAATTTATGCTACCACGCTCCGCACCACATGCAGGTCGAATGGGCGTCCGATTCCGGCTATTGCACGACGCGCGACGCTGAAGTTGACGCCCATGTCACGAATACCTTGCTGCATCCTTGCGACAGCTCGTCCACAGTTTGCACTTTCGCGTCGATGGCGAAGAACAACGCGAGTGACGACGCGGAAGATATCGCGCGAACGATCCTTCGCTACCGAACACCAGTGCGCCGCCGCGGCGCCAGCTCCAGCGTGACGATCAGCTGCCCGCGATCGTCGGGGTCAGACTCCGCGACGAAGCCCAGTCCCTCGGCCAGATCGAGCATCGCCTGGTTGATCACGAGCACGCTGCCGACCAACCGCTTGAAGCCGCGCCGGCGCGCGCATTCGATAAGCATTTTCATCATCGCATAGCCGAGGCCGCGGCCCTGCCACGCGTCGGCCAGCGCGATTGCGAATTCGGCGCTTTCCTTGTCCCAGTTCGCCACGTAGCGCGCAACGGCGATGATGCATTCGGTGCCCGACGAATCGTCGAGCGCCACGAGCGCCAGCTCGCGGTCGTAATCGACCTGGGTGAAGCGCGCGAGCATCTGTGGCGTGAGTGTCCGGAGGTGCTGCATGAAGCGGAAATAGCGGCTCTGCTCGGACATCGCGCCGACGAAGGCCTCCTCCATCGCGGCGTCTTCCGGCCGGATCGGCCGCACTCGCAACGCCACGCCGCTCTTGAGCGTGATCTCGGTTTCCAGCTCGATCGGATACGGATGGATTGCCATGTGTCGATATCCATCCGGCAACACCGGGCGACGCGGGTCGATGATGGCGCGGGCCCCGGCGACGATTGCCGCGTTGCTGGCGTCGAGCACGAGCTGGAGCTCGAGTTCGACCACCCAGGGCAATGTGCACGCGAGCGCGGAAATTTTCACCAGCAGATCGGTCAGCGGCTCGACGGCGTCCGCAAACTCCCCATGCCCCGCACCGCGAACCAGGTCGCGCGCCAATCGCCGATTGAGCGGCGGCAGCATGATCGACAACTCCGCGGCGCGCACCGACGCGCTGCCGAAGGCGATGACCGGACCGAACACCGCATCGGTATACAAGCCAATCTTCGCGGCATGATCGGCCGCGCGCTTCAAATCACCGCGCACGATAACTGCTCGTTTTTTCCTGCTGCTGCGCACTGCTGGTGATTTGGCGCAAAGTTCATCGAACGCGCGTGCCACGGCGGCTGACGTTCGCAGGTTCGAGCGCTGCGGGCCGACGCTGCCTTCAACATCGAGTTGCAACGCGACCGGAAAACCGATGCGGCGCGCAACCGCTTGCGCGTCTACGGATGTGGCGACGACAGCCAGCGGCATCGCGACCCCGAAGGCTGCGAGTACGACCTGCGTCTCGCCGATGCTCAGTGTCGTCCGTTGCGCGGCAAGTACCCGCCCATGCACACGCAGCGCCATCTTGAGATCGGGCGCCGGCATCTCCGGCTGCGGCGGTGGCACTTCGAGCAGCCACTCCTGGTTGCGCCGATACGAAGTCATGAACGAAAAGGCCTCGACCGCGACTTCCGGTGTGAAAAAACTTACCGCACCACCCGCTTCGAGCGCGGCACGAGCCTCGGGGCGATCGACCGCACCGAGCCAAGCCGTCAGCAGCGGTTTGCCCGCCTCGTGTGCCGCCGCGGCGACGGCACGCGCGGTGTCCGTCGGTGGCGCAGCGGGTACGGCAACGTGCAGCGCCAGCACGGCGTCGACACCCGGGTCGTCCAGTACGGCGCGTACCGCGGTGGCGAATTGCACAGGCGTTGCTTCGCTTTCGACATCGACCGGGTTACCCAGCGTGCACTTGCACGGCAGCAATGACTTGAGTGTGGTGCAGGTCTTCGCGCTGAGCGTAGCGATGGCCACGCCCATCTCGGCCGCGCGATCGGTCGCCATCAACCCCGGGCCACGGCCGTTGGTGACCACACCCAGGCGATTGCCGCGTGGAATGCGTCCGGCCGCCAGCATCATCACCGCGGCAAAGAGCTGCGTATACGTGTCCACGCGCACGGTTCCGGCACGTCGCAACGCCGCGTGAAAAACCTGATCGGGAACGAGCGTGCCATAGCCCGGCATCGCCTGTGCCGGGGCCTCCCGTCCTGATTTGAGCACGACGACCGGCTTGGTGCGCGCGGCCGCGCGCAGGGCCGAAAGGAACGCTCGCGCGTCACGTATCGTTTCGACGTACAGCACGATGCCTTCGGTTTCCGAATCTGCCAGCGCGAACTCGAGGATCTCGCCGAAATCCACGTCGCCCGCTGCACCGAGTGCGGCGACCGTTGAAAAACCGATGCCCGCCGCACGCGCAAAGTCGAGCAGGGCGCTGGCCACCGCGCCCGATTGCGAGATCAGGGCCAGGCGGCCGGGCAACGCATCGACGGCGCCGAAAGTCGCGTTGAGCCCGAGCGACGGGCGCATCAATCCAAAGCTGGCGGGCCCGAGCATGCGCACGCCCGCGCTTCGCGCTCGCTTGGCGAGCTGCCGGCGCCAGCGCAAATACGCGTCGGGCTCCGCGCTTGGCGCACCCGTCAGGATGGCTGCGGTGCGCACACGACCCCGACATTCCGTAAGGATCGCGGGGACCGCATCCGGCGGCGCGCAGATGAGTGCCAGATCGACCGGGCGGTCGATGGCGCGCAGCGAGCGAAACGTCTTGCGACCGAGCACGGTGTTGCGGTTGGGATTGACCAGGTGCAGCTCGCCGGAGAAACCGCCGGCAAGGAGGTTCTCGCAAACAATGCGGCCGAGCGAACCTGCCTGGCCGGACGCACCGACCAGCGCCACCGATGTCGGCGCCAGCAACGGCCGCAAGTGATGGGTACTGTTCATGCCAACGTCGAGTCTATCTCACCCGAGCGCCGTTGCGCTGCCTCCGCCAACGCGGTCGTCCGCGTCATTTCCTTATGAATCAATGATATCGAACAGCAGGCTGCGGGCAACGACTGCCTGGACCATTAAAAGCCTTGACAATAATTGACTAGGCAATATAATTGGTTCGAATGCAGGACGGAGGATACGCAATGATGACTGGCATCTACGACCCCAAGACCTATCAAGTGCGCGACGGCATCGGTTTCCTGCTGCAGCGCGCGCGCATGGAGATCCTCGACGACCTGGATCGCGAGCTCGAGCCACTCGGCATCACGTCGGCGCAATACGTCATTCTCGTGCGCCTGGCCGAGCGTGACGTCGATTCGGCGTCGGGATTGTGCCGCGGCGTCTCCTATGACCCCGGCGCGATGACACGCATGATCGATCGCCTCGAGAAAAAAGGACTGGTGCGGCGTGTGCGCCGTGCGGACGACCGGCGCAAGGTGGACCTGGAACTCACGGCGGAAGGCAAGGCAGTGCGCCCGAAGCTGATTGCGGCAGTGGTCAAGGTAATGAACCATCGTCTGCGCGGGTTCAGCAAGGCCGAAGCCGAGCAGTTCACCGGTTATCTGCGCCGGATGCTGACGACGGAGTGACCGCACGGGAGCACGCAATGCTTGCACGCATCCAGAACGTCATCGCGACACTGCTTGCAACGACACTGATCGCCGGCTGCGCCGACATGAGCGGCCTGTCCACCAGTGCCGTGCAGCGCGACGCGAACGACATCGCCACGACCAGGTCGCTGGCGGGCGCATCGCTGTCACCGGCCGCGTGGCCGTCGACCGATTGGTGGAAGGCGTTCAATGATCCACAACTCGACCGCCTGATGCAGGAAGCGTTGGCCGAGAGCCCCACGCTCAAGGTTGCGGCAGCGCGCACGCGCAAGGCGCTGGCATTTTCGGACAGCGCGAAATCCGCGCTGTATCCACAGATCAATGCCAACCTCTCCATCAGCGAACAGCGCTTTTCCGAGCACGGGATCTACCCACCGCCCTATGCAGGAACGTGGAACTCGTTCAATCAACTCACCGCGAACCTGAACTGGGAGCTCGATTTCTGGGGCAAGAACCGCGCCGCGTACGAAAGCGCGCTCGACAAGGCGCGCATGGCGGAAGTCGATGCCTATGCGGCACGCCTGGCACTGTCAGTCGCCATCGCGCAGACCTACGTGCAATTGCAACGCGCTTACCTTTTGCTCGACGTCGCCGAACTCACGCTCAAGGAGCGCGAGCAAACGTACGCACTGACGCGCGACCGCACTGCGGCCGGCCTCGATTCGCGTCTGGAGTTGAAACAGGCCGAAACCGCGATTCCGGCAACGCGCGAGTTGATCACGCGGCTCAACGAAACGATGCAACTCACGCGCAACGCTTTGGCCGCGCTGCTGGGGCAAGGTCCGGATCGCGGACTGGCGATCACGCGCCCGGCGGCCGAATCCATGCGCGCCATTGCCCTGCCGACCAACGTGCCGGCGGAGCTCGTCGGCCGACGCCCCGACCTGGTGGCGCAACGCTGGCGCATCGAAGCAACCCAGCAGGACATCGCCAACGCCAAGGCGCAGTTCTATCCCAACATCAATCTCATCGCCTTCATCGGGCTGCAAAGTCTGGGCTACGGGAACTTTCTCAACTCGGCGAGCCGGACGCTGGGCATCGGCCCGGCCGTCACGTTGCCGATTTTCGAGGGCGGGCGGTTGCGCGCCAATCTCGCTGAAACCAACGCCGACCACGACATCGTGGTCGAGCAATACAACCAGGCACTCGCCGATGCATTGAAGGACGTCGTCGACCAGCTCACGTCCTGGCGCAGCGTCGAGCAGCAGCGCGTGCAGCAGAGAGCTGCACTCGACACGGCGCAGGAAGCCTACGATCTGGCGTTGTTGCGCTATCGCGAAGGCATCGGCAACTTCCTGCAGGTACTCAGCGTCGAAGCACCATTGCTGGAGCAACAGAGCCTCGCCGCGGAACTGCGTGCGCGCCAACTGGAAATTGCGATCAACCTGGTGCGCGCGCTCGGCGGTGGATTCGACCCGGCGCCGTCACCACTGGCGGTAGCGCGTTGAAGCAAACCACAGAAGAAAGAACTGTCATGGTGCCGACCCGACTCAATAGCTGTCCCTGCACCGACGCAGTAAATGCGGACAAAAAACGGCGTAGCCGCATCGCGGCATTTGCGGTGATCGTTGCTCTTGCGACTCTGGTGGTCTGGGGCGAGACTTGGGCGATCGAACATGCCCCACCCCTGCCCACTGAGCTGACCAACGCACTGGACAACAGTTGCGGCGACAGCTGTCGCCCTCATTCGCTGACGCGCATCGGCGCGTTCGCCAAGGACTCTTGCCATGTCTGAACAGAACATACCTACCCAAGCCGCCAAGCTGCGCGCCAGTCGCAAGCGCTGGTTGACGATCGTCATCGTTGCTTTCCTGGCGATCGGCATCGCTTACGGCGCGTACTGGGCTATCGCATTGCGCGACCTGCAGTCGACTGACGATGCGTATGTCAACGGCAACATCGTGCAGATCACGCCGCAAATTTCTGGCATCGTGGTCGCGATCGGCGCCGATGACACCCAATTCGTGAAGGCTGGCCAGACGCTGGTGCAACTCGACCAGGCCGACGCGAAGGTCGCACTCGAGCAAGCCGAGGCGCAGCTCGCGCGCACGGTGCGCGAAGTGCGCAGTATGTTCGCGACCTCATCCCAGTTGCAGGCGTCCGTCGACATGCGCAAAACCGAGCTCGATCGCGCCAGCGGTGACCTCGCGCGGCGGGAACGGCTCGCGGCGTCCGGCGCCGTATCGGGTGAAGAGCTGCAGCACGCGCGGGGCGCGTTCAACACGGCGCAAGCCGCGCTGCTGGTCGCACAGCAGGACATGCAGGTCAATCGAGCGCGCATCGATCGCACGACGGTCGAAAATCACCCCGATGTGCAGAATGCGGCAGCAAAGGTACGTGAGGCGTTCCTGATGAACGCGCGGACCGTGTTGCCGGCACCCGTGAGCGGCGTCGTCGCGAAGCGTGCGGTGCAGCTCGGGCAACGCGTCAGCCCCGGTACGCCGCTGATGGCGATCGTGCCGCTCGACCAGGTGTGGGTCGATGCCAATTTCAAGGAGCCGCAGCTCGCGGGTATGCGCGTCGGCCAGCCGGTCAGACTCACGGCCGACATCTACGGTAGCAAGGTCGTGTTCAACGGCCGGGTGGTCGGCTTTGGTGCCGGCACCGGCTCGGCCTTTGCATTGTTGCCGGCACAGAATGCGACCGGCAACTGGATCAAGGTGGTCCAACGCGTGCCCGTGCGCATCGCGCTCGATCCGCAGGAGCTTGCGGCAAATCCATTGCAGGTCGGCCTATCGATGGAAGCCGAAGTCGATACCAGAAACCGCGCCGGCCAGCGCCTGCCGCAAGTCGCGCAAACCGCGCCTGAGTATGTCACGGACGTCTTCCGTTCCGTGAATGCGGCCGCCAATGAACATGTGAAGCAGATCATCGCCGGCAACGGCGGCGGACCCTCGCGTCTGGTGCAAAGCCCGGCTACGCAGACGAAGCCTGCCGCGATCGTCGAGCAAGCGCCTGATGCAACCCCGACCAAAGCGGCGTCGACGACGCACGACCGCGCCCTGTAGCCGCGTATTTCGCGCGATCGAGTCATGAGCAACTATCGATCCACCGCCGCGACTCGGCCAGCGGCTGCGTCGGCCGTACTGCCGCCACTCAAGGGTGCCATGCTTGCACTGGGCACGGTGGCGCTCGCGCTGGCGACGTTCATGAACGTGCTGGACACGTCGATCGCCAACGTATCGATCCCAGCCATCTCCGGCGATCTCGGCGTTTCGCCCAATCAAGGCACGTGGGTCATCACATCGTTTGGCGTCGCCAACGCGATATCGCTGCCGCTGACCGGCTGGCTGACGCAGCGCTATGGCCAGGTGAAATTGTTCATGGCGTCGATCATCATGTTCGTGATCGCGTCGATCGCGTGCGGATGGGCGCCATCGATCGAAGCGTTGATCGTGTTCCGGGTCATACAGGGCGCGGTTGCGGGACCGATGATCCCGCTGTCGCAATCGCTGCTGTTGTCGAGTTATCCGAAGGAACGCGCCGGTTCGGCGCTGGCGATGTGGGCGATCACCACGCTCGTGGCGCCGGTCGCCGGCCCGCTGCTCGGCGGCTGGATTACCGACAACATTGCGTGGCCGTGGATTTTCTATATCAACGTGCCCGTCGGCATCGTTGCTGCGATCGTCGTGTGGCTGATCTACAAGGACCGCGAGACACCCACCGCCAAATTGCCCATCGATGGTGTCGGACTGGGCCTGCTCGTCATCTGGGTCGGCGCGATGCAGATCGTGCTGGACAAGGGAAAAGACCTCGACTGGTTCCATTCCGGCCAGATCGTCACGCTCGCCATCGTCGCCGTCATCGGCTTCACGATTTTCATCGTATGGGAGCTTACCGACCAGCATCCCGTCGTCGACCTGCGGCTGTTCGCGCGGCGCAACTTCTGGACCAGCACGATCGCGATGTCGGTCGGGTACGGCTTGTTCTTCGGCAATCTGGTACTGCTGCCACTATGGCTGCAGCAATACATGGGCTTTACCGCAACCGAGGCCGGCTGGGTGCTGGCGCCCGTGGGGCTGTTCGCCATCCTGCTGACACCGCTGGTGGGCAGGAACATCAGCAAGGTCGACCCACGTGTATTTGCCACCGTGGCATTTTCGATTTTCGCGCTCGTATTCTTCATGCGCTCGCGCTTCAACACCAGCGCCGATTTCGAAACGCTGATGATCCCGACGATCATCCAGGGCATATCGATGGCGGTCTTTTTTATTCCCCTTATCACGCTGGCGCTGTCGGGGCTCGAGCCAAGTCGCATTCCGGCCGCGTCGGGATTGTTCAATTTCGCTCGCATCAGCGCAGGGTCATTCGGTGCATCGATCGCCACGACCTTCTGGGACCGGCGTGCGAGCCTGCATCATGCGCAACTGGTCGAGCACATCACGGCGTACGATCCCGCATCGGCCCAGGCGTTGACGAACATGCAAGCCAGCGGGATGACCGAGCCGCAAAGCCTGGAGCGGATGAATCGCATGATCGATGCACAGGCATTCATGATGTCAGCCAACGACGTCTTCTTCGTGTCGGCGATCATGTTCTTATTGTTGATCGGAGTGATCTGGCTCGCGCGTCCGGTCAAAGGCGGCGCAGCAGCGGGCGCAGCAGCAGCCGCGCACTAGAGGCGATACTCGTCAACGGACCGGTGCGGCGTGCCTGTCGGCTATAATCGCGCCGCGTCGCATCACGCAACACACACGCACGGGCCTGTAGCTCAGTCGGTTAGAGCAGAGGACTCATAATCCTTTGGTCGCTGGTTCGAGTCCAGCCGGGCCCACCCCAAATCCATGTGCAGCGAAAGTCGTTGCTGAAAATCCATCGCGCAGAATGTCGATCGACATCTCCACGACTAGATCTCAAAAGAAAGCGCCCGTCCAAGACGGGCGCTTTGCTGCTAACGGAACGCCGATTCAGACCGATTTGCGTCTCTGCAACGCAAGCCCGGCGAGCGCGGCACCCAGCAACACAAGCGTGCCAGGCTCCGGGACTTGCTGCGCGGGTGTCGCGTACCTGCCACCCCAGACCAGGTAATCATTGTCGGTACCGTTAGCTAGCATTGTTAATGAACAGCAAGTACTTGGCAGCAGGATTGAAGGATGATGGAGCCAGGCTAAGCAACGCTGTGGTTTCGGAATCCGCCGGAAAGTTGTTGAAGCTGAAATTGAAGGAATTGGTGAAGCTAGTCGGGCTGTTGCTCCAATAAAGGATACCACTCTCGTTACTGTTACTGCCCCCTGAGTCGAGCGACGACACCCAAAGCTCGGTCCAGATGTCACCCGGCTTCAGAGTCAGACGGATGGCCTCAAACGCTTTCTGGTTCGACAACTCGTTGACGTCCCCCCCACCACTCTGCACGGTCGTTTCAAGGCTTCGAGCACACCCCGAGCCCATGGTCATTGGGCTCGATCGCGTAGCCACATTGGAGTGGCCGTGTACGTGCCGCCATTGACACCGCCGACGCCGGTTATGACGAATCCTTCGGCCGTGACATCGCCGACGGTCACGCTGTTCGCCAACTGAGTGTTGTTCGAACCAAGGGTCGTGAAATCAAACGGCGTTGCCGCAGCTAACACGGTCAAGGGAAACAGCAGCGTTGCTATACAAATAACTAGTTTTCTCACGGTGGAGTCCTCTGAAGTCCAACAAGCATGGCGTCATAGAGCACAATTCGTACCACACAATAAATTCAAGTGTTTAGTGTGGCTTCTGAAATATGGGTGTAAAAAGCCTCGACATTGATTGCGTCTTCGACAGGTACTACCTTGCGTGTTGCGGGGATCTTTACTACGCTGTCCGGATACTTGATGTACCGCACAATGCTAAGTATCGAAGAACGTTCGATTTTCTATTTACCATTGCAATGAGCAGCGCATGCGCTGTGGCGCAAAGCTATACGACGCACTGATGTATTGCACAACTCTAGTCATTCATCGCCACCATCACCGTCATCTCCTGTCCTGCCCCCGCGGGCGAGCGCGCAATCGTGGCTCAAACGGCTGGCGACCGCTGTAAACCTTTGCCACCGCCATCGAGGTCGGTCAAGACTGGGAGAGCACGCATTTCTTTGGTCGCTGGTTCGATTGCAGCCCGGCCCATCTATGACTTCAGCAGGTTGTCGGCGCAGCATGCGCTGGAACAACGAAATGTTGCTCCATACGATGCAGCAGCCGCTGGATCGTCAGCTCGCGGTGACGAGCGTGCGACGACAATCGATCGAGCACCCGATCGGAACGATCAAGCCTTGGGAGATCCGATCGACCAGTCGGAGTCACCCGGCAGCGTGTAAGCCGCCTTTGATAAAATGAGGAGCACTCATGGCTATCCCACCCGCTCTCCCGAAACGCCGCCGGTTCATCAAGCTCACCGCTACCGGCGCAGTCCTCGCGCCGTTTGCCAACGCGTTGCTGAGCGGAAATGCCGAGGCGGTGGACATGGTCAAGGAGTCGGATCCCGCGGCCGCCAAGCTTAAATACAAGGCGGATGCCACCAAGGCGCCTGAGCGCAAGGACCCAGCGGCGATCTGCGACAACTGCGCGCTCTTCTCTGCAAAGCCGGACAGCACCTATGGCACGTGCGCTGCGCTCGACAACAAGCTCGTTGCGGCCAAGGGTTGGTGCAATGTCTGGGAAAGTTACTGATCTCCAGCGAATTTGACGCCAGGCCCCTTGCCCGCATGCGATCATCGCGGCATGTCGTTAGCGCATGCGCAGACAATCCCATAGCGACAAGTTCGACACACAACAGAAGGAACGAACAAATGATGAACTTCGGTTACAACAGCATTCTGGGTGTGCTGATTCTGGTCGGTGACATCTGGGCGATCATCAATATCTTCCAAAGCTCGGCGTCCAACGAGAAGAAATTGATTTGGATCCTTGCCGTAGTGCTGCTGCCGATATTGGGCTTGATATTGTGGTTCTTCCTCGGGCCAAGGGACCGCAAAGCCTAGCGCGGCGGAACTGGACGCCGAGCTGTGCCGCAACGTCGTGAGTGGGTCGAACAGCACAAGTAGGCGCGTTTAGAGCTGGACGATCACCACGGTTCTGTCATCCGTATTCATTCGCGGCGAGCTGCCCTTCACCGATGGATACTGGCCGATCTTCTCCGGGTCGATACACTCGACTTCGGCGAAGGCTGCCTCCCAATCGCTTAGAGCAGCTGTCGCGCCGGGCTTGAAATAACCGTCGGTGAACAGTTCGATCGTGCGCAGCGTTGCGCGTGGCCGATCGAACACCTGCACCGGCGGCAATGGAATCTCGAATCCATCGAGCACCGTGTAGCTCAACGGGCTTATCGTGTTGTTCGCGAATCGCGCCTGCCCACCGATGCCGGTGTTGAGCAGATGCCGGATATCGTTCTCGGGTACCGCGGGAAGTCGCGCGCGGCTCCACGCAAGGCTGCGCTCGTACAACAACCTGCGCTTCGGCTCGTCCAACCAGGGCTGCATATCGGGATGTAGCATCGCCGCGCCATGGAACGCGCCGGCGCGTCCGACCCGCGCACAGTCCTCGATGGTGCCTCCAGCCTCGCCCACCATGCGGTAGCCCTCAACGCGCAGGCTCGCCGTCACCAAATCGTGTCCCGGCTCGTTGACGAAGCCTTCCGTGCCGTTGATGCGCAAACCGCTGTCGCCGACGAGCACGAAACGAAATATCTCGCCCAAATCCGCCGCGAGTGTAAGGGTCGCACCAAAGCGAAACGCGTGATCGAGTCGCGCAGCCTCCAGGATGTCGTACCGGGAATAGGACGCGCGCAGCGCGGCCGATATGCGCTCAATCAGCCGTTCCAGGAGTAAGTCGTGCTCCGCCGGATCGAGCAGGAAATCGCCGGTGGCCTGCATCGCGATCCGACTCGCATGCCAGCCGCCGCGCTTGCCGTCGTAGAGGCGGCCCGTGTTGTCGGTGGCACCATCGAAGACCGCATAGCCTCTGCCGGGCAGCACCAGGAACTGGTCTTCGTTCGCCTCGGGGGCGTCGAGGTACTTGCCTTCGGTGAACGCCTCGATTTTCATTCGGCGTGGGGAACGGTTCTAAAGCGGCGTGGTTGCAATTGCGGTCGCAATGCGAACCTTATAGTATCAGCACAAGCGCCACGACATTGACGATGGCGAACCTGGCAAGGGGGATATTCATGACGTTCCGTCGAATTTCGAGCATTGCGCTTGCTGCCGTACTCGGCGCCTGCGTGGCTGTCCCGGCCTGGGCACAGCAACGAGTCAGCATCTATACCGCGCACACCGCCAATATCGTCGAGCGACTGATCCCGGAATTCGAGAAGGCCACAGGCATCAAGGCGGACGTGGTGAAAGCTGGATCGGGCGACATCATCAATCGCGCACGCGCCGAGTCTGCCAATCCCAAGTGTGACGTTATCTGGAGCATTGGCGCCGAGTTGCTCGAAGCCAATACGGAACTGCTGGAGGCCTATCAGCCCAAAGAAGCCGCGATGATTCTCGACGCGTTCAAGTCCAACAGCGCGTGGCTGCCCTATACCGGCATTCTCAACGTCTTCGTCGTCAACACCAAGAAGCTGAAGCCCGAAGAATATCCCAAGAGCTGGGCCGATCTGGCGCAACCGCGCTTCAAGAATCTGGTGTCCATGGCCGACGCCGAGAAGTCGGGTTCGGCCTACATGCAGCTCAACACCTTCCTGACCATCTACAGCGACAAGGCGGCCGGCTGGGACAAGTTCAAGGGCGTGTTCAACAACCTCAATATCTCGACCAGTTCCGGTGCGGTACCGCGCTTCGTCAACGACGGCGAGGCTGTCGTCGGCATCACGCTCGAAGACAACGCGTTTCTCTATCTGAAGGGCGGCGGACCCGTTGCCATCGTCTACCCTGAAGATGGCACCTCGGCCATCGCCGACGGCATGGCGCTGTGCAAGCGCGCGCCAAATCCGGCGGCGGGCAAGGCGTTCATCGACTGGGCATTGAGCGCCCCGGTGCAAGAGATGGTCGTGCAGGAACTCGGCCGCCGGCCGATTCGCAAGGATGCGAAGCCAATGGCCGCATTGAAACCGATGGATCAGATCAAACTGGTCAAGTACGACATCCAGAACGCCGCCAACAAGCGCCAGGAATATATCGACAAGTGGCGTGCCTTGATGCTCGCCCGCTGAACGCGCACGCAATTCCAACTTACCGTCGGCGGCGATTGAACGTCTTCCCTGCGAAAGCGGGGACCCATTTTGACGTTGCCCGTCGCCGCAATGGATTCCCGCTTTCGCGGGAATGACGGCGGGTGCATTTCCACAACTCATTTGCATTGTGCTAAGTAATTAGCTGCGACAACCCATGGCCCGGGTCGAACTACGACATATCAACAAGAAGTACCCGGGCGTGCAGGCGCTCGACGACGTCGACCTCGCCATCGAGTCGGGTGAGTTCTTCACGCTGCTGGGACCTTCGGGTTGCGGCAAGACCACGCTGCTGCGCACCGTGGCGGGATTCATCCACCAGGACAGCGGCGAAGTGCGCGTGGCCGGTCAGCGCATCGACGACATGCCGGCGTATCGCCGCAACATCGGCCTGGTGTTCCAGGACTACGCGATCTTTCCGCACATGACCGTGGGCGACAACGTCGCCTTCGGACTGCGGAACCGTCACCGCCCGCGCAAGGAAATCGTCGAGCGTGTGGGACGCGCGCTGGAGCTCGTACGTCTAGGCGGTCATGCGGCACGCCTGCCCCATCAGTTGTCGGGCGGCCAACAGCAACGCGTAGGCTTGGCGCGCGCAGTGGTCATCGAGCCGCAGATCCTGCTGATGGACGAGCCGCTGTCGAATCTCGACGCGAAACTGCGCATCGAGCTGCGCGACGACATCCGCGATCTGCAGCATTCGCTCGGCATCACGACGATCTATGTCACGCACGACCAGGAAGAAGCGCTGGTCATCTCCGACCGCATCTGCGTCATGCAAGGTGGCCGCGTGCATCAGGTCGGCGCGCCATGGGAAGTTTATGCGCAGCCGGCGACGCTGTTCGTCGCTGCCTTCGTCGGCGCCATGAACGTGGTCGCGGACTTGCCGGTCGGTGCCGGTGGCGCGCTGTCTCTCGGCACTGCACCGAGGTTGGTTCCTGCGCTGGCGGGTCTTGACCGCGTGACGCTGGCGATCAGGCTCGAGGACATGTCGCTGGGTGATGCTGCCTCAACCGTGCCTGACGACGCCATGGCGCTCGACGGCACCGTCGACAAGGTCAGCTTCGCCGGTCGCGAGGCGTTTTATCGCGTGCAACTCGATGCAGGGCCGCAAATCCAGGCGCATGTGCATCGACCGGAGCGTCGCCTGCTGGAACAAGCCGGGGCCAGATTGCGCTTGATCCTGCCACTCGCACGTCTGCACATGTTCGAGCCGGCAACCGGCAGACGCATCGAGGCAAAGTGATGAGCCGACGACGGCGCTTCGATTTCTGGTCGGGCGTTCTGATGGTCGCGTTCGCAGTGGTCGCAGTGCTGATGGTGTGGCCGCTCTACAGCATTTTCGCGGCCAGCGTGATCGACAATCGCTCGGGCGCGCTGACCCTCGGCAATTTCGCTCAGATCCTCGGTCACCCGGCCTATCGCGGCGCACTGTTCAACAGCCTGATCGTCGGTACTGGCGGCATGCTCGGCGCAATGCTGATCGGTATCCCGCTCGCGGTATTGACCACCCGCTTCGTGATTGCGGGTCGCGATGTGCTCGCCACGCTTGCGGTGCTGGCGCTGGTGTCTCCTCCGTTCATCGGCGCCTATGCATGGATCATGATGCTGGGCTCGAACGGCTGGATGCGCGCAATGTTCGCGGATGTCGGCATCACGTTGCCGCCGATCTACGGCATGTTCGGCATCCTGCTGGTGTTCAGCCTGAAGTTCTATCCTTTCGTATACTTGATGACTGCGAGTGCGCTGGGGTCGATCAGCCCCTCGGTCGAGGAGGCGGCGGAAAGCCTCGGCGCCGGTCCGTGGCGTCGCTTCTTCAAGGTCACGCTACCGCTCGTCTTTCCGGCAGTGAGCAGTGGTGCGTTGCTCGCATTCGTATTGTCGATCGCCGATTTCGGCACGCCGTCGATTGTCGGTGGCAAGGTACGGCTGCTGGCAACCACCGCATTCGATCTGTTCACCGCCGAGATGGGTGGCAATCCGGGGCTCGCGTCCGCCACCAGTGTCGTGCTGATTGCCGTGTGCATGGTGGTCGTGGTTGCGCAGCGCTGGGCGGTGCGCAGGCGCGATATCGCCGGGTCGCTGGTTCGCCGTCCGTCACCGCAGCGACTGCGCCCCTTGGCCTCGGCGGCCGCGCATTTCGTTTGTTATGCCATCGTGCTGGCAGGATCGCTGCCGTCGCTAGTCGTGATCTACACCTCGTTCCGCAAGACCAGCGGGCCCGTATTCCATCCCGGTCTCAGCCTGGACAGCTACACGAGGATTCTGGGCGAGGTCCCGCATGTCATCGCCAACAGCTTCACGTATTCGACGGCCGCGGTCGTGCTGATCGTGACGCTGGGCACGCTGATCGGGTACATCCTCGCGCGGCGTGAGACGCTGGCGACCAATACGCTCGACAACATGTTGCTGGTGCCCTACATCGTGCCGGGCGTGGTGATGGGCCTGGCCTTCGTGGTCACGTTCAATGTGCCGCCGCTGCAAATCACCGGCACAGCGACGATCATCGTCCTCATGCTGTTCATCCGCCGGCTGCCGTATGCGGTGCGCTCCAGTGCGTCGATCCTGAAACAGATCAAGGGCGGCATCGAGGAAGCGGCGATCAGCCTGGGAGCGTCGCCCTCGCGCGCGTTCCTGAAGGTCACCTTGCCGCTGATGCTGCCCGGCATCATCGCCGGCGCGCTGATGAGCTTCATCACTGCAATCAACGAATTGTCCAGTTCGCTGATCCTCTATGTCGGCCGCACCATGACCATGCCGGTGCGCATCTATCTGTCGGTGCTCGACGGTCAGTTCGGCACCGCGTCGGCGCTGTCGACCATACTTCTGGCCGCCACCGGACTCGCGGTGTTCGTCGTGTTCCGGATCTCGGACCGGAACGCTCGCGGTGTTCGTCGTGTTCCGGATCTCGGACCGGAAGGAAAGCGCGTTCGTCTGAGCCGTTCTCGTATCCCGTGATCACGATCGACCCAGCAGACATCGAGTGGACCGCGATCCGCGCACAAGGCGCGGGCGGACAGAACGTCAACAAGGTCTCGACGGCGGTGCATTTGCGCTTCGACATCCGTGCGTCGTCGTTGCCGGAACCCGTCAAGGCCCGGCTGTGCGCGCACAGCGATCAGCGCATTTCCGCCGAAGGGGTGATCGTCATCAAGGCGCAGCGATACCGCAGTCTCGATCGGAATCTTGCGGATGCGATGGCGCGGATACAGGAATTGGTGGACCGCGCGGCGACCATTCCGCGCCGACGCAAAGCAACGCGGCCAACCAAGGGCTCCCAGCGCCGTCGCGTCGACACCAAGGTCAAGCGCGGCCAGATCAAGTCAACGCGGCGCAAAGTCGTCGAATAATGAATCAAAGCTTGCCGTACGCCCGTTCATCGTCTGCGGTACGCCATTCGCCAAGTGTGCCCTGAACCGCCTGCCAATATTTCAGGCAAGGCGGGTCGAATCTGCGCACGGCAACACGCCCGTCAGACTGGACCTCCCAAGCGAGCAGATCGCCAGGCTTGGTTTTCAGTGCCTCGCGGACTTTCTGAGGGACCGTTGTCTGGCCTTTGACGGTGATCTTCGAGACTGCCGGCATGGTAAGTGGTTATTGAGTAAGTCTTACCCCACATATTGCCACAATGACGCCAATCTCGCGACGCCGCTGACCCAGGCGCCGCGACGTGCATGTCATTGCGAATTCATTCGCGCGTGATGGTATCGTTGCAACTCGTCTTGACCACGCGACAAAAACCAAACGGAACCCACATTGCAATGAATGTCTCATTGAAATCAGTCAAAGTTCTTGCCCCCCTTGCCTTGCTTGCTCTCGTCATCGGTTGCGCCAGCACGCCGTCAGCGCCGCCCGCCGCACCATTGAACGAAAGCCTGCTGTCAGCTGCCGGCTTCAAGACCGTCGTGGCCAGCACCGACAAGCAATTGCAGGAAATTCCCAAGCTTCCGGCGGGCCAGGTGACGGTGATGTCCAATACCGGCAAGAACTATTTCGTCTACCCGGACGCTGCCAAGAATCGGATCTACGTCGGCACCGAGAAGGAATACCAGGCCTACTTGAAACTGCGCGCGCAAAACAACTTGCCCACCGTTGATCCGGAGGCGTCGTATGCCAAACAAGATGCGGCGATGCGGAAAGCGGATGTGCGCGATAACTCGGTCTACTGGGAACTGTTCCCCGACTTCAACGGTTTGGGCTGGTGAGCAACAAACAGCTGTCCGGTTGCTGCACTACATCAAATCGTTGCCCCAGATTGGAAGCAATGCCCCTGAGTCGCTGTTAACTGTTGACTTGGTCCGGTATCAAAATGACCATCGCGGACGCATCGCGCCATCAATTGAAGGAAACATTATGAAGTTGCAGCAAATAGTCGGGTTGCTGATAGGCCTCGTGCTGGTCGCTTCCGCAGCGCAGGCCCAAACCAACGTACGGATCCGTGGGACCATCACCGGGATCGACGGTAAGGTCTTGACGGTCAAATCGCGCGACGGCAAGGACCTCAAGATCGAACTCGCCGACAACGTCGCGGTCGCCGTCGCCAAGGCGATTCGCTTCGAGGACATCAAGAAAGGCGACTATGTCGGCGCCACGACCATGCCCGGCCCCAACGGCACGCAGGTGGCCGTCGAGGTCCACTACCTGGCCCCGACAACACCGGATGGTCAGCTTGCCTGGGACTTGCAGCCAGGGTCGACGATGACCAACGCCAATGTGGATTCGATGGTCACCGGCACCGCCAATCGTGAACTGACGCTGACTTACAAGGGCGGCACGCAGAAGATCACCGTGCCCGAGAGCGCGGCACTCGTTCGCGCGGTGCCCGGCGCCCGCACCGACCTGGTCGTTGGCGAATACGTGTTCATCGGTGCGCAACAGGCCGCCGACGGCACGTTGAGCGCAGCGCGCGTGCAGGTGAGCAAGGACGGGGTAAAGCCGCCGCAGTAGTTGTGCCCGCTACCTCAACACGTTGCTCGCGTCCGCGGCAGCGATCAACGCGTCGCGATCGACTTGCAACAAGTAACCTTGTGCCAAGGCGCTATCCGCCGCATTGCGTACGGCCGCCACGTAGCCGGTGTGATCGCGGTAGCGCTCCTGCAGCGATAGCCGCGGATCCTTCTTCGCGATGCGCTCGGCGCGCGTCACCGCAAAAGGGATCATGCCGCCCACATAGTTGCAGACCTGGCCCTGGTGGAAGCCTGATGCCGTAATGTTCCATCCCAGATAAGTCCCCAGCGGCGCGTCACGCAGCACCGTCGGCACGCCGCCGATCTCATTGCCGTCCCGGTCGACGCGTGGCACCTTCATCGCGATCACACGCTTGATCGGTGGCGGCAGGTTGCTCGGCACGCCGGTCCCGTCGCTGTTGTCGAATTGCGGACCCCAGTCGTAGACAAAAACCGGGTTGACGAAGTTGTCCGGGGCGAATATCGAATCCGGTACGCCAGGCACGCCGGAAGGAAAACCCATGGCCTTCTTCGTGGGCGCGACCAACGTGCCATTCTTCAGCATCGGGTATCGGCTTGGCGGTGGTGCGGTACCGTTCATGACCCAATAGCGCATCGCCAGCCGAAGCACGTTCACGAGCTCGACTTCCGGCACCGGATTGGCGCGAAACATCCCCTGCCCCCAGTTGTTGCCGGGGCATGTGGCCGGGGTGTCGGGGAGACTCTGATTGAAGCCGCCGGCGCCTCCACCGTGCGTTGTGCTGGGCGCGTAGTAGCGGCGCACGTTGTCCGGCAGCGGAATATCGGCGTTGGCGGACGTGCCCACCCATTCGGTCGTCATCTTCAGTGCATAAACTTCAGCGCTGCCGAAATGCTCGATGATCTTCGGACAGGTTTTGGTCTTGTTGCAGCGATCAAGAATGCTCTGCGCCGGCAGACCGCGCACGGGATCGGGCCAATCCACCCACCATTGCGGACCTTCGCTGCCCAACTGATACAGTTCGAGCACGCCGTCGGGCTGTCCCCAGCGCACATTGGCCGCGACGCGGCGGCCGGCGATGATCGGCCAGGCCCCTTCGTGCACGATACGATTCGACTCGTCCTGATTGAAACCCTGGTGGATGTACTGACGCGTGAAATTTCCGGATTGCGAAACCCCGCGGATAGCCGACCACTTGATCTTGCCGGCGAGCGGATTGGATGTTCCTTGGGCGTCGGCGAGTTCGTAACGAAAGAACGAGTTGACGTCGCGGAACGCGGCGATACCGACGCCGAGCAGATACGCGCCCTTGGCCGGGTAGACGACCTGGTAAAGCAGCTTCGGATCGAAGCCATTCCTGACGCACACGTGCACGGGCAGATTCGCCGGCAGGTTGGCGACGTCGATGTCGTTGGGTGTGCCGGGAAACGGATGCGCCGCGTCGCAATGCGCGAAAGCCCAATCGGAACCCGGGATCGTCGAGCCGATGCTGATCTTGCCGTCGAGCGTCTCGTGCGTGTGGGTGACCAGCGTCGCCTTGCTCGTATCGAGAGTCGCGGGCAGATAGGGCACCGGGTTACCCATCACGTTGAGCGGCTGTGAATTGGTCCCGCTGCGATTGACGATGCGCCCGAGCACATTACCACTCACGAGCGAGCCGTCCGGGTTCTTCGCCATCGGCACGGCGACCCAATGATTGTTCCCCTTGGCATGATCGGTTGGAATGCCGGTGCTACCGGCGTTGTCGGCCTGCCATCCACTCGCCAGACCGACGTCGCCCAAATTGCGCTCGGCCGGTGCGATCGTATACGCGCCACCACGGTTTGGTACGTCATGCCACATGAAGCCACTGGCCTGCGTCATGTCGACCGGCTTGGTCAGCACGAACGTCGTTTCGTAACGAACTTTGCCGTCCGCGGACTTGCCTAGCACGATATCGGTGATGATCGCATTATGAGAATCAACGGGATCGAGTTCGCCAAACGCGCGGCCCCGGACTTGCTCGTAAGGGTTGTCCTGTCCAGTCAGCGCCGTCGTCGAATCGATGACGATTCGGGTCACGCGGGCGTCGGCGCTACCCGCGAGCGCCACAAGCGCGAAAGCGACTACGATAAGCGTTCGCGCGACACCGTGAAAGTGCAGTGAGTTTCTCGTTGCCATAGCGACCCTCCCCAGTTCCAGATATTTCTGGTCTCGACCGCAGTGCATTTTAGCCTGTCGCCAGCACGGTAGTGAGGCGTCAGGATGTGGGCACCCGGGCCCTCGCCACCATCATCGCAACGGCACGAAGACGAGTATCGCGAGCACGCCGATCACTGCTTCCGCATGCAGCATGCCGCCCACGCCCCAGCGCGTGTGCGCCCATCCTGCCACGATGGTCATGTAGGCGATGGGCATGTTCGACAACGACGCGAACAGGTTGTACTTGGTGGCCGCAGCGCCAAGTCCGATCGCTTCGAGCACGACGGCCGAGAATCCGGCGTATGTAAGCCCCGAGATCAACGCGTAGACGGTGGTGAACACGATGTACATTGCCTCGGTGCGCGGCGCGATTGCCATCGCCACCGCGCACATCGCCTGCAGTAGGCCGTAGAGCATGTACGCGCTCTTGCGATTCATACGGTCGCAGAAGTAACCGCCGACCAGGCAGCCAACCGCAGACACGATTCCGCCAAGCACGCCGGTGACGAGCGCGACGGTGTCTGCCGTCGCATGCCAGTCGTCAGCGACCGCGGCCCACAATCCCGACACTGCACCGGTGCCGATCGGCAGAAAGCAGATCAGCAACGCGAGAAAACCGGGCCGCGAGCGCGCGACCTGCCACAGGTCCTTGAACACGTCGGCGATGTTGCGCCAGTATTTACCACCTCGAAACATTGCCGGTGGCTCGGCAACGAACACGAGTGCGACGCAACAAAGCAGGCACGCACCGCCAAGCACCGCGCCCGCAATCCACGGCTCCGGCAGAGTTTGCGCCATCCACAGCCCTGCTCCGCCACCCAGGCCTCCACCGCCGAGATTGCCCGCCTGAAACCAGCCACCGGCACGGCCCTTCTCTGCCGCCGGCGTGCCGTAGACCATCAGACTCTCGACCGCCATCGCGAGAAACGTCACCGCGGTGTTCGCGACCACGACGACTGCGTAAAGCAACGGCATGAACTTGCCGTCGGCCGGCACGGCCCCCGTGGCGCAGATGCCCACGGCGCTGATCGCGGTGGCAATCAGATACCACGACTTGCGGCTGAGCGTGGTGTCGGCGATCGGCGCCCAGAGGAACTTCCAGGTTTGCGGAATGAAACTGACGGCAATCAGTTCAGCGACCTGCTCCACGCTCACGCCGGCTTGCGTAAGCAGATAGGCCACCGCGACGCTGAGGTAACCGCTCATCACCCCGAACGGGAGGATGAGGAACATGAACACGATCGGGTGCGTGCGACGCGTGTCGGTCAAACGTGCGCTCACGAATGCCGCAACAAAGGCACCCGTCCCGTTGCGGATGGCGCGGATCAATTCGCGCCACGATGATCAATCGAAACTGACGATCTCGACCCAGTTGGCACCTTTGCCAGTCGGATATTTGTTGAGGAATTTCAGCGCGCCGGTCGACTGCTCGATCGCGTAGACAGAAATGGTTTCCGATTTCTCGCCGGTCACGACCATGAAGCGACCCTTGGGATCGATCGCGAAGCCTCGCGGCTGGCGTTCCGTGGGCGTGCTCGATAGAAACGTGAGCTTTCCGGTTGCGCCGTCGACACTGAGCGCGCCGATGCTGCTGCCGGTGCGCTCCGAGATGTACATGAACTTGCCGTTCGGCGTCATGTGGATGTCTGCGGCCCAGATGTCATTGTCGAGACTGCGGGTCGGCGTCCCTACGCGTGGAGCGCCTGGCCCCAGTTTGCTATCCGGTGGCAGGCCGGTCGCGGTGCTCACTTCGGTCAGTAGCCCGGTCTTGCCATCGATCGAGAACGTCGTGACTGTTCCCAGCAATTCGCTCAGCACGTACATGAACTTGTTGTCGCTGGAGGTGATGAAATGGCGCGGCCCCACCAACGGCTTCGTCAGAAAGACCGCGGGCGTGTTCGAGCCGAGCTTGCCGGTCTTCGCATCGAAGGTGAACTGGAAAATCTGATCGCTGCCAAGCGTGGGTACGTAGACGAATTTATTGCTCGCGTCGACGCGAATCGAATGCGCGTTGCGTCCCACCGGGATGACCTGCAACGGCTCCGTGGCAACGCGTCCATCGCTTTCGACGGCGTTAACGCTTACCACATTGCCACCGTAGGAAGCGCCCAGCAGGAAGCGTCCGGTCTTGTCGAGCGAGATATACGGGAAGCTCTCCGCCAGTGGCGAGGCGGAAAACTGCGTCAGTTCGCCCGTACCACGATTGATCGAGTAGACATGCACCCGATATGGCTTGGAGCGTGACGCCGCATACAGAAAGCGACGGTCGGGGCTCACCGCCATCGGCATGACTACGCTCGCCGCCCTGGCGCGTGCACCCGGTTGCAATTCGCCGGAGTCCTGCATCCTATAGGTGCTGATGTCACCATCCTCGGCGTTGGATACATAGACAAACGTTGCTGCCAACGCCGGCGCGCTGCCGACAAGCGATGCCATCGCGACCACCGTGATCCCCCTCGTCAAATTTCCAAAGGCTTTCATGAACTCCTCCTGTGTTGTTTCGTATTGTTATCTCGGGTCTGAATCGCGACAGGCACGCTGCCGACCTGGACCTCTACTGCTTTCCAATAATCATGTTGAGGTCGATGCCATTGCCCATCGCCGCGTAGCCAGCCCGGTTCGGGTGCAGCTTGTCGCCGGGGCCACCGATGGTCGAGTTGGGTTGGTATTCCACCTTCAATTCCCCCGTTTTAGGGTCGAGCGTGAGGATATCGAAGTCGATCACGCCATCGAATATTCCAGCGCTGCGAATGAATTGGTTGTACTCCTTCCGCTTCGCCTCGACTTCGGGTGTACCGTGAGTGGGCGTGCTGTTCAGCGCGCCGGTCAGCGTCGCCATGTAGATGCGCACCCCCGGGATGCTCGCACGCAGTCGCTTCACGCCCTCACGCACGCCGTCGGAAACCGCCTGCGCCGTAGCAAGGCGGGCACCAAAATCATTGATGCCCTCCAGCCAGATGACGACCGAGACACCGGGCAAGCTGATCACGTCGCGCTGCAACCGGTCCAGCGCAGAGGGCCCGCCCGGGGTCGGCTTGGCGGCATAGTCCGGCGGCCCGACAACTTCGTTGCCGCCGATACCTTCGTTCACCACCGCGTAACGATTGCCGGTCGCTGCATGCAAGCGACGCGCAAAAACATCCGGCCAGCGGTCGTCGCCGTTCAATGTCGACGCGGTGCCGTCGGTAATCGAATCACCAAACGCCACGATGACACGAGTCGAGGCTGGGGCCAACATCTCTACTGCATCCAGAAAATACCAGGAGGCGGACGACCACGGGAACGCGGCTTCGCCCTCGTCGCTACCGTGCGCACCGGCCCCGGGCGTAGTGATGTAGGAAGTTGTCAGCGCCTTCGCGTGCCATGTCATCGGCCCACTTTGGCCGACGACACGAAAGCTCACGGCGAGGCGACGACCGGTCAGCATCGGGTCGGCAGGATTCTTCACGAACGGCAACGAAATCGCGTCGGAGATAACATCTTTGCCTGGCGCTACGGTAACGGCTTGCTTGCCGGCGAAGGTGACTGGACGGCTGCTGCCGGACAGCACCGCGGCGCCGCTCATCTGCAATGCGACATACGCGCCGTCGAATGTCACGGGCCGCGTGCCAAACGCGTTGGATAGACGAATGCGCGCCTGCTTGCCCCAGATATCCGGCCGCACGATCAGGCGGAATGTTTGGTCGATTGCCCCTCGCTCAGGGTCGGGGAAGGCGAATTTCAGCTCCGGCTGCGCGCTTGGGTTACCTATCGGATAGGGGCCCTGCGCCGACGCCGCCCACGCTGCGACCCAGTGTGGCGCTTTCGCTGGCGCGGTTTGCGCTTGCGCGAACGCAGCGTAAGCGAATATGAATCCGAATACCCACTGCATGAGTCGACGTGCCATGTCGTTCCTCCCGTTGTTTTACCAGCACGCAGACACTACACCGTTTCGATCGAGCATGGCCACGTCGTTGGAAATCAACGTTTGCTGCGCCGCAGAAACCGTCCGCGGCGTTCCGGCGCGACACTGCCGTCGCAATAGGCGATTCCACCGTTGACCAGTACGCAATCGATGCCTTGCGACAGCGCCTTCGGTTGCTTGAACGTAGCCACATCCTTGACCGTCGCGGCATCGAACACAACGATGTCCGCATAGGCACCTGCACGAATCTCGCCGCGATCGTCGAGCATGAACTGGCGTGCGGAGAGCCCGCTCATCTTGTGCACCGCCGTCTCCAGCGAAAACAGGCCAAGTTCCCGGCTGTAATGTCCGAGCACACGCGGGAAGGTGCCCCATAGCCGCGGATGCGGATGCGCATCGTGCGGCAGGCCGTCGGAGCCGATCATCGTGGCCGGATACTTGAGCACCCGCTGCACGTCCTCTTCCGCCATCTGGAAATAGCACGCGCCTCCCGGTTGCAGGCGATCGCAAGCGTCCTGCTGCGTGCAACCCCATTCGACAGCGATGTCCGCGAGCGTGCGCGCCGCCATTTCCGGATGCGGTGTCGACCACGTGATCAGGATGTCGATGATGCCGTCGACCATTTCCCGGCGCAGCACGGTCGACCCGGCGATGTACGGATACATGTCGAGCCCGATCGGCTGGTGCTTGCGCGCAGCATCGAAGCGCGCCAGCGTCTGCACGGTACGGCCCCAGTTCTTGGGTCCTGCGCATTTGTGATGCGATACCACGACCGGCACCTTGCCGCGTCGTCCGGTGGCAAAGGCCTCATCGAGCGAGTCGAGCACTTTTTCGTGCTCATCGCGAATATGCGTCGTGTACACGCCGCCGGCGTCGCCGGCGATGCCCGCGAGCAGCGAGAGTTCATCGACATCGGCGGCGGCACCCGGCGCATAGAACACACCCGAACTCAGCCCGGTCGCGCCTGCGTCCATGCCTTCGCGCAGCAGCTCGACCATCCGCGCCTGCTCGACGGACGTGGCGGGGCGGTATGGATCGTCCATCGTGGCCACGCGCAGCGTCGAATGCCCGACCAGCGCCGCGATGTTGACGGCTGGCTGCGCCCGCTCCACTGCTTTGACATACGCAGCCATCGTTGGATAGACATACTTGTCGCCGCCGCCCAGCAGATTGAGCGGCGGTGGAACGTCAGGATGCACGAGCGGAGCGAGGCTGATGCCGCAATTTCCAATGATGACGGTGGTGACGCCCTGGCTGATCTTCGGCAGCATCTGCGGTGCCACGAGCACGATCTGGTCGTCGTGCGTATGCACGTCGATGAATCCCGGCGCGACGATCCTGCCGCTGACATCGATAACGTCAGCGCCCTGGGTCGGCAATTGCGTCCCGACCGCTGCAATGCGCTCGCCTTCGATGCGAACGTCGGCAACGTAGCGTGGCGCGCCTGTACCGTCGATGACCGTGCCGCCGCGAAGAAGCAATGCGGGTTTGCGTTTGACACTCATTGCGGCTTGCCTTTCGCGCCTGGACCATGCCGCCTCCAGAACCGGATGCGAATCGCTGTCCACACCGCGCTCCTGCAACACGTCCCGCACGCGTTTCAACTGACGCAACGCGGGCGGGCCCCGGCGCAAGCCGGTGCCGACCATCAGTATTTCAAGGAACGCCACTTGTGCGAGATACGCTTCGGTGCCGACCCGCATCGACGGGTCGGCGGGTACGACGATCGGCAGAACGATGTCGGCAAGCTCGGCCAACGGTGTGTGCGGCTGCGTGATGGCGATGATCGTTGCGCCCTGCTCCTTCGCGACGCTGACCGATTCGAGCAGAAACGCCATCCGCCCGACATGTGAGATCGCCAGAACGACATCATTCCTGGTCATCGTTGCCGCCGAGATCAACTGCAGATGCGCGTCGAAATAGAAATTCGACGTCAAGCCAAGGCGCGAAAATCGCGCCTGGGCGTCGCTGGCCATGAACATCGAGGTATTGCCGACGGCGTAACAATCAACCCGCTGGGCCTTCGCGATCTGTACGACCGCGCGCTCGATGTCAGCCGGGACGATGTGCTGTTCGAGATTGGCAAGCGCGCTTGCCGCACCCTGCAGGACCTTGTGCGTGACAGTTTGCATGTTGTCGCCGGGTGCAAGTGCCCGATGGAGCGTCGACGTTCCAATGGCGAGGGTATGCGCCAGGGTGAGCTTGAACTCGCGCAAACCCGCGAAACCCAGTGCCCGGCAGAAGCGGACAATCGACGGCGGGCTGACCCTGGCTCGCCGCGCCAGGGCGTCGACATTCGCGCGCAAGGCGAACTGCGCATCTTCGAGCACCGTTGCGGCAACCTGCTGCTGTGCTTGAGACAGCGTGCCGGCGCGCTCGCGCAACGTGCGGAGCAGATCGCCCACGGGAGGGTGCGTTTCGTTTCGGCGTTTGGCCACGTCGATCAGGCTTCCGGCAGGGTCAGAAAAACGTCCGGATCGCACCCGTCACGCGATACGCGTCGTCGACGGTGAACAAGACGCGCCATTTGTCGAAGGTCGTACATGGATGCGAGATGCCGCAGCCGACCAGATCGCCGACCTGCGGTGAATCGGCACCGGCAAAACTCAAGTAGGCGTGCTGATCGTTCATCCCGGTAACTTTCCACGATGCAGGTGCGGGTTGCGTCGCGGTATCGACGCCGGGGCGGTAACGCTTTTTCGCGAACGGCAGGTCGAGGTCGAACGACGCATCGCGCTTGCCCATGGTCAGAATGGCGAGCCCTGGTTCAGGACACGATTGCACGCGCGACCACACTTCGAGCGCCGGCTGCAGACCCGCACGCGTTTGCCACGTGGCGCCACTGCGCGCCTTGACTTGCTCGAGCATGCGATTGTAGAAACCGGAGTCGTGCGTAACGTAGCAGCCGCTGCGCAGGATCGTCAGCACCGGCCGGGAAAGGCGTATCGGCAGTTCGCGCGCAACGATGTCGAACGCCGCCGAGCCGCCCGCGGTGAGGATGATCGACGTGCCGGTGAACAGACTTCTCGGCGTCGCAGGCCAGCGCCACATCCTTCACGCGTTGCATCAGCGCGCCGACCATCGCCACGTCGCGCGCCGAGTCGCCATTGACCTGCAGTCCCTCGTAACATTCCAGGCCCGACAGCGCAACGATCCTGCTTGCCGCGATCGCGCGGGCGACGGTCATCGCCTCGTCGAACGTGCGGCAACCGGTACGCCCTCCCGGCACACCCAGCTCGACCAGCGCCGTGAGCTTGCGCGACATCGTGCGCTCCGCGGCGGCAGCTTCGATCGCCGCCAGTTGCGCCGGCGAATCGATCAGGAAGTGAAATTCGAGGTCCGGATGTGCTTCGCGCAGGCGTATCACCGTTGCAACTTCGGCTGCACCGAGCAGTTGATTGGCCATGATCACGCGTCGTATGCCAAAGCGCGCACAAATGCCGAGTTGCTGCACGTTGGCTACAGTGATTCCCCACGCGCCAGCTTCCAGTTGCTGTGCGAAGATCTGCGGCGCCATCGTCGTCTTGCCGTGCGGTGCCAGCAGAACACCGGTCGATGCGGTGAAATCGCGCATCCACGCATGGTTGTGCGCGAGTGCTGCATCGCGGATCACTGCCAGTGGCAGCGGCAGGTCGCCGGCAAGCACGCTCCAGCGCCTAGCCCCAATCGCGGAGATCGCTGTCGCCGGACTCGACAGCGGATACCCCTTGGTGGAGGTGTCGAGCATTTCCGCGAGAATTGGATCGAGGTTCATGACGGACTCCGCAAAAGAGGATGCGTGGGCAGACACCTGTGTAATTTAATTACATCCGGGAAGGAGTCTACGTTTTTTCCGTACAGCGTCAAGACATGCCGCAGGATCCGCAGGCAACTCCCGAATACCGGACGACACGAGCTGTCCACGGTGCGATGGCCCGGCATCGTCGAATCAGGTAATCTGTAATTTAGTTACAGACGTCCGGCTTTTTATCGGCGTAAGGACCCTGGCGCATCCAGCGCCCAACCGTAGGAGGATTCAATGAGCGTCGCATTCCTGGGAGGAACCCGCACCGGTGCCGGCGGACAGTCGCTGCCCTTTTCGCCGGCGGTCAAGGCCGGTCCATTTGTTTTCGTGTCGGGACAGGTGGCAATGGGCGACAACGGCGAGCTCGTGCCGGGCGGCATCGAGGCACAAACGCGGCAGACGCTGAAGAACGTCGAGAAAGCGCTCGCGCTCGCCGGATGCACACTGAAGGATGTCGTCAAGTCGACCGTGTGGCTCGATGATGCACGCGATTTCTGGACGTTCAACCGTGTGTATGCCGAGTCCTTCCCCGACAACAAACCGGCCCGATCGACGACGCAGGCAAAGCTGATGATCGATGCCAAGATCGAGATCGAAGTCATCGCGTACAAAGTGTAGTGCACGGACTGACCCGTGCTTCCCGCGGAAGCGGGGATCCGCTTTGAAGTCGCAACAGGCCGCTTTGGGTTCCCGCGCACGCGGGGACGACGATCCAGCCATCGCGCCGAGCGCGGCGACGCCTTTATTTCACATTAAGCACGCCTGCGCACCGATTCCCTTGTCACTCGCTGCTATGATGGTTGTCGACAAGGCAAATCGTGAACACCTTCAATACACCATTACGTCAGGCGTGCGGTTTCATTACCGGTCCATCGATCGGCTTTGTGCCAGTCGTTGCGTCCATGCGTTGACCCATGGACATCGAACCCGTCATTCCCCGCTGTGGTGCGACTCCGGCTCTGCGGGACAAATTCCTCAGGGCACTCGACGCGGATGACTATTCGTCCTTGCGCAGCCTGTCCGTCGACCTGCGAAGCTGTACCGATGTGCTGCCGAGCAGCGTGTGCGTGACGCTGGGCCTGCCGCGAGGCAGCACCTACGCCAAAGCGGCCAAGACCATCGTCGCGTAGCGACGAATCCGCAGGTTGGCTAGATGAAGTAGTCGTACGTATACCAAAGCAGTGCCAGGCAAAGCACTGACAGGACCCATGTAATGAGCGACTCGGCCGCCATGGTACGTGCACCGCTGCGGCGATGCGCCACGTAAGTGACGGGTGCCGCAATGGCGCCATAAGCGAAGAAAAACAGCGCCAGCCAGAACAACATCTTGAGAACACCGTGCATCATGGGTTAGCCTTCTGCATTGCCCCGACTTCGTAGCACCGCACGCAGGCACGCGGGTATGTGCTGGCGCGGTCAGCCCGGAGGGTCTCCGGCGCGGACCGGAATGCTAACTGCGCGGTAACATCCGCACTACCGAATGTTTTGCATAGGTGATATGCACCATGTTCAACATCAGGCGCGTCGATCTCAACCTGCTGCCAGTCTTTGAATCGGTCTACGAGGAGCAGAGCCTGTCCCGGGCTGCCGTGCGCCTGGCGATGTCCCAGTCGGCAGTCAGCCACGCGGTGACCCGCCTGCGTACGCTGTTCCGCGACGAGTTGTTCGTGCGCCAGGCGCGCGGCGTGTTGCCCACCCCGACGGCAGACCGTATATATGCCAAGGTTCGCGGCGGCCTGGGGTTGGTGCGCGAGGCCGTCAGTGAGCAGCAAGGCTTCGATCCCAAGACGTCGGAACGCAGATTCTTCATCACGATCCCGCACCCGATGGGCCCGATGATCGCCTTGCGCCTGCGTGAGCGGCTCATGAGCATCGCCCCGCACATCGACGTTGTTGCCAGTACCCGATCGCGTCCCATCGATCTGGATCGCGCGCTGCGCGAAGGACGGACCGACGCCGCCGTCGACTGGCTGCAACCTCGTGGCGATCAGTTCAAAACGACCAAGCTGTTCGAAGATACCCTTGTCGCGGTCGCCCGCGAGAGCCATCCGGCATTGCGCCGGCCTGCGTCCGCGAAAATCCTGCGCGAAGGAAAATACGTGTGCTTGCGTCCCCGCGTCGAAGGAGAACACCCTTCAGCAGGGATCAGGGAGTGGCGGCAACAGAATCTGGACGTCGTGCTGGAAGTGTCGGAGATCCTGGAAATCTTCATGGTGGCCAGTCAATCGGATTTGTTCGGCGTCATCCCGCGCAGCATGGAAAAGGTCGCGCGCAACCAGTTCGGCCTGCGCACATTGCGCGAGTCGACCCAGGTAGCGCCCGTGCCGATCTGGCTCATCTGGCATGTCAGTCGCGATGCCGATCCCGCGCATGAGTTCCTGCGCAAGGAACTCGGCGCGGTTGCCGTGGCGATCGTGCAGCGCGGCAAATGAAGAGCAAGATACTTGCGGAACCAAGTCCCATGGAAAATTGCTCAGAGTGACGATAATGGCGATGGGCAAGAGCGATAACATGGGCCTGTACGTGTCCTATTCGCGCCTGGTCATACGATGGCGAAGTCCACCCGCAAACCGCATATCGTCAAACCTTTTGCCGCGCCGACGCGTCTCCTGAACCGTGCCGAGCGGTACGCTGCCGGCAAGGCATTGCGTGACCGCGTGCCGCGAGAGTCGCATGGTGATTGGAAGGCGCCGCGCAATCGGCCCAACCCGGTCGATCTGGTCGTTGCGTCGAGCAAGGGCCGCATCCCCAGGCTAACGCCCATCCGCTATGGGCGTATGTCGGCATCACCGTTCACTTTCTTTCGCGGCACGGCGCTGAACATGGCAGCTGACCTGGCGGCCACACCGAGCACCGGGATCCGCGTGCAGGTGTGCGGTGACTGCCACCTCATGAATTTCGGCGGGTTCGCAACGCCTGAACGCCGGGTGATCTTCGATATCAACGATTTCGACGAAACCTTGCCGGGACCCTGGGAATGGGATGTCAAGCGCCTGGCGGCAAGCTTTGTGCATGCGGCCCGGTCGAATGGCTTCAGTGCTTCCGACCAGCGCGATGCAGCGCTGACTTGCGCACGATCCTACCGAAAGCGCATCGCGGAGTTTTCCAGGATGCGCGCAATCGATGTCTGGTATGCGCGTATCGACATGGAGGCTATCCTGGCATCCCTGTCGGATTCCGTCACTGCCCAGCGCCTGCGCAAGCGCATTGCGAAGGCGGCGGCGCACAGCGTTCCCGAAAGCGACTTCCCGAAAATGGTCGAGGTCAGTCGCGGCAAGTTCGTCATCAAAGACGATCCACCGCTCATCTACCACGATCAGGCCATCAACCTGTCATCGGACCACGGCAACATCGTCGGCGCATTCGATACCTACCGAATGACGCTACCCGATGACCGCCGGCGACTGCTCGACCGATATAGGCCGGTGGACTTCGCGTTGAAAGTGGTCGGCGTCGGCAGCGTTGGTACCTTTTGCGCGATCGCGTTGTTGATGGCCGGTGACGACGATCCGCTGTTTCTCCAGGTCAAGGAATCGCGTGCATCGGTACTCGAGCCGTACATTGGAAAAAGCGCGTACCCGAACCATGGGCAGCGAGTCGTCATCGGGCAGCGCCTGATGCAATCCGCGAGCGACATCTTTCTTGGTTGGACGCAGGGCGGACAGGGCCGTCAATTTTATGTGCGCCAGTTGCGCGACATGAAAATGAAACCTCTGGTGGAGGTATTCAATCCGGCGACGATGCTCGAATATGCCGTGTTGTGCGGCTGGACCCTCGCCCGCGCGCATGCACGCTCCGGCGACGCCGCGATGATCGCGGGCTACATCGGCAAGAGCACCGTTTTCGATCGCGCCATCGCGCGTTTCTCGAAGGGTTACGCGGACCAGGCCGAACGCGACCACACCGCCTTCATGGACGCCATCCGCAGCGGCCGGATCGAAGTGCAAATGGAGCATTGAACGGCGACCGGTTTGCCCCACATTGACAGCGCGCGCCTACCATTGATAATGCGCGATGCAGCCCTCCATCCGAAGGGCCGGGAGGCGCCGCAGCATGACTATCACAGACCAGTATCCGCGCGGTGTTTTCGTACCCGCGCTCACTCCGTTTACAGCCGATCTCGCGGTCGATCGAGCGCGATTCCTCGCGCATTGCACGTGGCTGCTCGAACAGGGCGCCAACGGCCTGGCCGTTTTTGGCACGACCAGCGAAGCAAATTCACTGGCCAACGACGAGCGGATGCAGTTGCTCGATCACCTGGTTGATCGTGGCATTCCGGCCAACGTGCTGATGCCCGGCACCGGCTGTTGCGCGCTTCCGGATACCGTGGCGCTGACGCGCCATGCCGTGGCACATGGCGCGCTGGGTGTATTGCTGCTGCCGCCGTTCTACTACAAGAACATCAGCGACGACGGCGTGTTCGCGAGCATCGCCGAGGTCGTACAGCGGGTGGCCGATCCCCGGCTGCGCATCTACCTGTATCACATCCCGCCGATGGCCGGCGTCGGCTTCTCGCTGGCCGTGATCGAACGGCTCCTGAAGGTATTTCCCGGGGTGGTCGTCGGCCTCAAGGACAGCTCCGGCGACTGGAAGAACACCGAAGCCTTGCTCAAGGACTTTCCCGGATTCGAGGTCTTTCCCGGTAGCGAGACGTTTCTGCTCGATGCACTAAGGCTCGGAGGCGCCGGCTGCATTTCGGCGACAGCCAATGTCAACGTCGCGGCGATGCGACAGCTGCTGGATACCTGGAAAGCGCCGACCGCGGATGCATTGCAAGCGCAATTGACCGCCATACGCGCGGCCATCCAGAAATATCCATTGGTGTCGGCCAACAAGGCAATACTCGCGCACGCGCGGTCCGAGCCGGGCTGGAACGTGGTGCGCCCGCCGCTGCGATCGCTCGTACCGGACGCAACCGCCGACCTGCTGCGTACGCTCGCCGGGCTCAATTACACATTGCCGTCCAAAATGCCGAAAACTGCTGGCGATCGCATGACCGCTGCGGGCGGCATGCGTCGCGGCCTCACCCGCTACGGCGACGCGGAGTTTTCGCTGTTCCTGCGCAAGGCCTTCATCAAGGCCATGGGCTATACGGACGATGCGCTGGCGCGTCCGATTGTCGGCATCACCAACACCTTCAGCGATTTCAATCCGTGCCACGCGACAGTCCCGCAACTCGTGGCGGCAGTCAAGCGCGGGGTCATGCTCGCCGGTGCGCTGCCGATGGAGTTTCCGACGATCTCGATTCACGAATCGTTCGCGTATCCAACGAGCATGTACCTGCGCAATCTCATGGCCCTCGACACCGAGGAGATGATCCGCGCACAGCCGGTGGATGCCGTAGTGTTGATCGGCGGCTGCGACAAGACGATTCCGGCGCAGCTCATGGCCGCGGCATCGGCCAACGTGCCCGCGATCGTCGTACCGACTGGCCCGATGCTGACCCGAACGCATGGCGGCGAGCGACTCGGCGCATGTACCGATTGCCGCCGCTACTGGGCGAAATTCCGTGCGGGTGAGATCGACCAGCGTGAAGTCGACGCCGTCAACGAGCGCCTGGCACCGACCGCCGGCACCTGCATGGTGATGGGCACGGCCAGCACCATGGCCTGCATCGCCGAGGTGCTCGGCGTCAGCCTTCCCGGCGCGGCGACGATTCCCGCGGTGCACGCCGAACGCCTGCGCCTGGCCGAAGCATCGGGCACGCGCGCCGCGGCAATGGCAACTCAAGCGCTGCGTCCCGACGCCTTGCTCACCGCGAAGTCCTTCACCAACGCGCTGGTTGTCCTGCAGGCCATCGGCGGCTCCAGCAACGGGTTGATCCATTTGACGGCGATCGCGGCGCGATGCGGCATTCGCATCGATCTCGATCGCTTCGATGAACTGGGTCGGCGGGTGCCCGTGCTGGTCGATCTGAAGCCTTCGGGCCAGCACTACATGGAGCACCTGCACGAAGCCGGCGGGCTCAATGCGGTATTGCGCGAGCTCGAGCCATTTCTCCACCTCGACGTGCCCACCGTGAGCGGCAAGACCCTTGGCCAAGTCATCGCGGACGCGGAGATCGTCGCCGGCCAGAAGGTCGTGCGCACGCGCACCAATCCGATCTACGGCAGTGGCGGCCTTGCCGTCCTCCACGGAAATCTGGCGCCGGGCGGCGCCGTGATCAAGCACGCCTCAGCGACGCCCGCCCTGCTCCAGCACACCGGTCGTGCGGTAGTATTCGATTCGCTCGACGATCTGGCGGCACGCATCGACGCGCCGGATCTCGACGTGAGTGCCGACGATGTGCTCGTTTTGCGCAATGCCGGTCCTCGCGGCGCCCCCGGAATGCCGGAGGCAGGCTATATTCCGATTCCGAAGAAGCTGGCACAGCAAGGGGTGAAAGACATGGTCCGCATCTCCGACGCGCGCATGAGCGGGACCGCGTTCGGCACGATTGTGCTGCACGTCACACCCGAGGCGGCGATCGGCGGTCCGCTCGCGTGGGTGCGCAATGGCGACACCATCCGGCTCAATGTGGAACAGCGGGCCATCGAACTGTGCTTAGCACCGGAGGAGCTTGCTCGCCGGGCCGAGTCCGGCCTGCCGCCACTCCCCGAGCTGCCGTCCTCGGGCTATCGGCGGCTTTATCTCGAGCACGTCACGCAAGCGGATCTCGGCTGCGATTTCGATTTCATGTTGCCCGCACCCGTCAACGGGAGCGCGCCCATCGACGCCTGAAACGGTATTCCGCTGTGGTGTCTCCAGTGCAAACAACGATCGGACATCCGGCAATTGCGCTTCGCACGTGAAGCGATTGCAGTTCAAGCCATACCAAAGGAGGTAGTTGCAATGAGAAACCGCATCGGCAACAACGCATTTCGCGCATTCGTCTTTTGCCTCGCAACGCTCACAGCGTCCGTCGCTGGCGCCCAGGCGGCGCGTCAATTCAGTTTCGCCTACGACCAGCCGAATACCACGGCCTACGGCATTGCCGCCAACATCTTCGATGCCAAACTCAAGGAACTGAGCAAGGGCACGATGAGCATCAACCAGTTCCCGGGCGCGCAACTTGGCCAGGAGCCGCAGATGCTGCAGAAGATGCGCGCAGGCGACATCGACTTCGTCATCACTTCGACAGCCAATGCCTCTACGCTGGCCCCCCAGGCCGGCGTGCTTTCGCTGCACTTCATCTTCCGCGACCAAGCGCATCTGGCCAAGGCGCTGGCCGACCCGGCCATCACGCAGGCGTTCCGCGACATGGTCAAGGACCAGGTGCAGGGTGCGCAGGTGCTGGGCCTGCTCACGATGGGCATGCGCAACATGTACAGCAAGAAGGAAGTGAAGTCGGTCGAGGACGTCAAGGGCCAGAAAGTGCGGGTACAGGCGACCAAGACCGAGGACACGCTGTTCCCGGCTTATGGGGCGCAGACCGTGCACATGCCCTTCGGCGAAGTGTACGTGTCGCTGCAGACCGGTGTCGTGAACGTGGCCGAGAATGGCGTCAACGTCTACCTCGCCAACAAGCACTACGAAGTGGCGCCGATCCTGTCGATGACCGAGCACGAGGCCAACAACAACTGCATCTGGGTGAGCGACAAGACCTGGAACAGCCTGACACCTGAGCAGCAGGGATGGGTTCAGGCCGCGGCAGCCGAGGTCGGCAAGACGGAACCGGCGCTCGCGCTGAAACTGGAAAAGGACTCCGCCGACAAGCTCAAGACCATGGGCGTCAAGGTCGTCGAGAACGTCGACAAGACGGGCTTCATCAAGGCCGCCGCGCCGGTACAGGATCAGCTGGCTGCCGAACTCGGTCCGCACGCGGTCAAGATTCTCAAGCTCGTTCGCGAAGTAAAGTAATCTACGGCGCACGATCGGAGGGCGGCGCGATGCGTGCCACCCTCCACCTGCGTTGCCTCCACCGCCAACTTGACATAGCCAATGGCCGATTTCCGCGCGCTCATCCTGCAGCGTCACCGCCACCTGAAATGGAAGGCATTCGACTGGCTGGAGGCGGTGCTGATGGTGCTCTGCGGCGTGTGCATCTTCATGTTCACGCTTACCGTATTCTGCGACGTCGTCACGCGTACGATTGGCCGGCCCTGGCTGTGGCTGCAGCAGGTAACCACAGCCTTCTTCGCGTGGGGCGTATTCGTTGGCATGGCAGCGGCGACGCGGCGCAACGACCACTTCTACCTGACTGAAATCACCAAGCGGATGACCGGCGCGCCGCGTAGCTTCATCGAGATCGCCAATCGCGTGGTCGTGTTGATCGTATCCGCGCTCCTCATCTGGTTCGGCTGGAAGAATGCAATCCTCGACCTCGGCAGCTACCGGATGCCGTCGCTGCTTCCTTTGACCGTTTACACGGCCATCGTCCCGGCGGCCGGGGTGCTAATCGCGCTGTTCACGATCGAGCAACTGGTCAACGGCTGGAAACACGGCTTCGAAGGTCCCGAAGACCGCGACACCGTGCCCGTGGGGCTTGTCGAATGAGCGATCGCCGGGCCGCCCCAAGATCGCTCGCCCCCCCTCGGGGGGAAGGTCGCGCAGCGACTTCGGGGGGGAACCCCATGAGCCACGGCGCGATCCTGGTCCTGATGGGCCTGCTGTTCCTCGGGTTCGGCTACATGGGCGTACCGGTGTCGTTCGCGCTGATGGCGGGCGTGTTCGTCGCGACGGCCTTCACGCCGATAAGCCTGCAGTCGATGGTCGGCCAGCTGTTCCACGGCATCGATTCCGAGACGCTGCTCGCCGTACCGTTCTTCCTGCTGGTCGGCGAACTGATGGCGTCGTCCGACGTCGTGCACCGCATGATCCGGCTGTCGCAGACGCTGGTCGGGCACCTGCGCGGCGGCCTGGCGCAAGTGGTGACGCTGTTCAGCATGTTCTTCGCCGGCATCTCGGGCTCGTCGGTCGCCGACGTCGCCATCCTGACCCGCACCGTCGCGCCGCAGATGGACAAGGAGGGTTACGACCGCGCCTTCACCGCTGCGCTGATCGCATCGGCGTCGACGATGGCCAACCTCATTCCGCCAAGCATCATGGCCGTCGTCTACGGCGCGACCGGCAATGTGTCGATCGGCGGTCTGTTCCTCGCCGGCGTCGTTCCCGGGGTGCTCATCGGCATCGGCCTCATGGTCTACAGCTATTTCTGGGGGCCGATGGGCGTCATGAAAAAGCGCGCACCCTTTACGGAAGTCGCGGTCGCGGCACGCGGTGCCGCGCTGCCGCTGATCATTCCGGTCATCATCATGGGCGGCATCCTGAGCGGCTGGTTCACGCCGACCGAGGCCGGGATGATCGCCTGCATGTACATACTCCTCGTGCTGATCCCTGTGCTGCGACCGACCCACTTCCGGGAGCTGCCGCGCGACTTCATGTACGCCGGTTTGCTCTATTCGCTGCCACTCGCGGCGGTCGCCGGTGCGTCGGCGTTCGGGTGGATGGTCGCGTACCTGCAAGGCCCCGACATCGTCGCGAGGTACATCACGGCGATTGCAGGCACCGACCCCGCGATGATCATGTTCCTGCTGGTCGTGCTGTTCGTGATCGTCGGCGACTTCATCGACGCCATCCCGGCGATCATCATCTTCATGCCGATCATTACCAAGCTGACACAGGTCGCCAACATCAATCCGCTGCACATGGGCGTGGTGGTCATCACGACGCTGGTGTTCGGTCTGATCACACCTCCCTATGGCCTGTCGCTGCTGGTGGCATCGAAGTATGTCGGCGTCGGCTTCGGCCGGTCGGTCGTACGCTCACTGCCTCTGTATGGCGTGTTCTTCCTGACGATCGCCTTTGTGGTGCTGTTTCCCGACTTCGTGCTGGCGTTGCCGAAATGGCTGTTGCCGGAATCGGTCGGCTGCTTCAAGAGTCCGGCGGGCGTCGGCTATATTTGTCCGAAGTAGAGGAACCTGACACCATGAATTCAACCGCTGACCTGCGCCTGCCATTTGCCGTGCGGCCGCTGACACCGAAGCTCGGCGCGGAGATCTCCGGCGTGGACCTCGCGCAAGGTGTCACGCCCGAAGTTTTTCGCGCCATCTATCAGGCCTTCCTTCAGTACCAGGTGCTGCTGTTCCCGGCGCGCGAGCTGCCGCCTGCAGCCCAGGTCGCGTTCGCGCGGCAGTTCGGTGAAGTGCAGATTCACGTGATGACGCTCTATCACGCCGATGGGTACCCGGAGCTGTATCGCCTGTCGAATCTCGATGAACATGGCAAGCCGAACGGCAAGCATCCGGACAAAGGGACGCTCGCATGGCACACCGACGGTTCGTGGCGCCGCGTCACCGGCCAGGCGACCATCATTTACGGTGAGGTCGTGCCCGAGACCGGCGGCGAGACGCATTTTTGCGACATGTATGGCGCATACGAGCGCCTCGATCCGGCATGGAAGGAGCGCATCGCCAATCTGCGGGCAGTTCATAACCTGGATTTTTCCCGTACCCGGCGACATGGTCGGGATCTCATGACCGAGGAGCAGCGGCGCGAAGCCCCACCGGTCGACCAGCCCGTCGTGCGCACGCATCCGGAAACAGGACGTGACTGCCTCTACCTTGGCGACCACGCCGAATACATTGTCGGCATGCCGTACGACGAAGGGCGCGCGCTCATCGAGGAATTGAACGAGCTCGCGGTGCATCCCGACCTCACGTACGAGCATCACTGGCAGCCGCATGAGCTGATCGTGTGGGACAACCGCTGCCTCATGCATCGCGCGACGGCCTATGATCCGTTCACGCAGGGCCGCGTGGTACGGCGCTGCACCGTGCTCGGCGAGGCTCCGGCCAGGACAACTGCTCCGGCCCTCATAGTCGCGGATTGTCGTTGGCACGGCGCTTGCTGATAGGGTAGTACCCGGACGGGGCGGCGCTACCCTGGTTTACTCCTCGCCCTTCGCGCCTGCTCCGGACCGGGTCCTCATCCCTGATCGATCCCACGTGTTGCGGTATTGCGCCCGAATGTGCGGCATCGTACCGTTGCGTGCAGCAAAAACACACCAAAGAGTGTTGTTGCCGGTTCGACAGACCACAACGGTTGTGATCAACATGATGTCGAATGCTCCGCCGGCGTCCATTCGAGCGGACGAATTGCGGCATACCGGACGTCTAGACCGCCAGGTGTGAGCGGACGTCGTCCTGGTCCATGGTCGCGCCTTTGCCGCGCGCCACAACCTCGCCGCGCGACAGCACGACATAATGGTCGGCCAGGGACTTCGCGAAGTCGTAATACTGCTCGACCAGCAGCACCGCAATGTCGCCCGCGGCCACCAGCTTGCGGATGGCGCGCTCGATGTCCTTGATGATCGACGGCTGGATGCCTTCGGTAGGTTCGTCGAGAATCAACAGCCGCGGCCGCATCGCCAGCGCCCGGCCGATGGCAAGTTGCTGCTGCTGCCCACCGGACAGGTCACCGCCGCGCCGGTTCAGCATTTCCTTGAGCACAGGGAACATCTCGAAGATGAATTCTGGCAACTTGGCGCTGCCCTTCTTCGTCGCGAGGCCCATCTGCAGATTTTCCATGACCGTCAGTCGTGGAAAAATATCGCGCCCCTGCGGTACGTAACCAATGCCCAGCGCAGCGCGGGCATAGGGCGGCAGGCCGGCGATGCTGCTGCCGTCGAACGCGATCTCGCCGGAACGGATCGGGAGCAGTCCCATCAGGCACCGCAGCAGCGTGGTCTTGCCGACACCATTGCGGCCGAGCAGCGCCGTGCACCCGCCGTCGGGCACGTCGAATCCGACGTGCCGCAGGATGTGACTGCCACCGTAATACTGGTTCAGTTCTTTAACGGCAAGCATGGTCAGTCGCGAAGGGCCGCCCCGACCGACTGACCCGCCCCCTGGGGGGCAGTGAGCGGAGCGAGCGTGGGGGGATGTTTCATATCAGCGCCCCAGAAAGACTTCGATCACTTGCTCGTTCGCTGTGATCTCGTCCATTGAACCCTCGGCGAGCACGCTGCCTTCATGCAGCACGGTCACCTTCTGTGCGATCTTGCGCACGAAATCCATGTCGTGCTCCACCACGATCAGCGTGTATTTACCCGCGAGGGACAGAAACAGATCGGCGCTGCGCATGGTCTCATCGTCGGTCATGCCCGCGACCGGTTCGTCGAGCAGCAGCAACTGCGGCTCCTGCATCAAGAGCATGCCGATTTCGAGCCACTGCTTCTGGCCGTGTGACAGCAGGCCTGCCAGCCGGCCCGCCTCGCCATGCAGTTTGATCGTCTCCAATGTCACGGCGATGCGGTCGCGAGCGCGTGCATCGAGGCGCGCGCGCAACGTCGGCCACACGCGTTTGTCGGTTTTGAGTGCGAGTTCGAGGTTTTCGTACACCGTGTGGTGCTCGAACACTGTCGGTTTCTGAAACTTGCGGCCGATGCCGCGATCGGCGATCTCAGGTTCCGACAGGCGCGTGAGGTCGATGGTCTGGCCAAAGAACGCAGTGCCGGTATCGGGACGCGTCTTGCCGGTGATCACGTCCATCATGGTCGTCTTGCCCGCGCCGTTCGGGCCTATGACACAGCGCAGCTCCCCGTTGTCGATCAGGAGCGACAGTGCATTGAGCGCCTTGAAGCCATCGAAACTGACCGAGATTTCGTCGAGATACAGGATGCCCTTGTGGCTGGTGTCGACACCTTCGGTCATCACCCGCGCGCCGGCACCGGCGTTGGCGTCGTCCCATTGCTCGCGTGCAGGCACGGCGGCGGCGCTCATTGGAGTACCGCCGCGCTCATGATTTTTTCTTCAGCTTCGCCCACAGGCCGGCAATGCCATTCGGCAGGAACAGCGTGGACAGAATGAACAGCAGACCGAGCGCGAACAGCCAGTATTCAGGAAACGCCTTGGTGAACCAGCTCTTGCCGAGATTCACCACTGCCGCACCGAGAACTGGGCCGATGAGCGTTCCCCGGCCCCCGACTGCGGTCCAGATGGCAATCTCGATCGAGTTCGCGGGCGACATCTCGCTCGGATTGATGATGCCAACCTGCGGCACATAGAGCGCACCTGCAATGCCGCAGATCACCGCGGACAAAGTCCAGATGAAAAGTTTGAAATACACCGGGTTGTAGCCGGAGAACATGACACGTGTTTCGGCATCGCGAATCGCAGTGAGCACCCGGCCCAGTTTGGATGTCACGATCCACCGTCCGACCAGCAGAAAACCCAGCAGGGCTGCGCCGGTCAATGCGAACAGCGCCATCCGTATCTCAGGCGCGGTGATCGGGTAGCCAAGAATGCGCTTGAAATCGGTGAAGCCATTGTTGCCGCCGAAGCCGGTGTCGTTGCGGAAGAACAGCAGCATGAAGGCAAACGTCATCGCCTGCGTGATGATCGAGAAGTAGACGCCCTTGATGCGCGAACGGAACGCGAAGAAGCCGAACACGAAGGCAAGCAGCCCCGGCACCAGCACCACAAGAAGCGCGGCATACCAGAAGTGATCGGTGAAGCTCCAGTACCACGGGTATGCCTTCCAATCCAGGAACACCATGAAGTCGGGCAGGTCGCTGTGATACACGCCATCGCGACCGATCGAGCGCATCAGGTACATCCCCATCGCATAACCGCCCAGCGCGAAGAACGTGCCGTGCCCCAGTGACAGGATGCCGGTGTAGCCCCAGATCAGGTCCATCGCCAGTGCAACGATGGCATAGCACATGATCTTGCCGATCAGCGTGACGGTGTAATCGGACAGATGCCAGATGCTGTCGGCCGGAACCACAAGATTCAGCACCGGAAACACGACGAACAGTACGATCGCCGCACCGACGTAGAACCACCAGGCGCCGGCCGGGAGCAGGCGGGCGAAGTGCGGCACCGTCGATGGTGCCACTGCGGACATCGGCGCTGAAGCGGTGTGATTCATTGTTACGCCTCTACGGTGCGCCCTTTCAGCGCAAACAGTCCCTGCGGCCGCTTCTGGATGAACACGATGATGAACACGAGTACGCAGATTTTGGCGAGTACCGCGCCGGACCACGCCTCGAGGAACTTGTTGACGATGCCGAGTCCCATCGCCGCATACACGGTTCCGGCGAGTTGACCGACACCGCCCAGCACGACGACCATGAACGAGTCGACGATATAGCTCTGTCCCAGGTCGGGACCGACGTTGCCGATCTGCGACAGCGCACACCCTGCGAGCCCGGCGAGGCCCGATCCGAGCCCGAATGCCCACATGTCTACGCGCCCCGTGGGGACGCCCGTGCAACTGGCCATGGCGCGGTTCTGCGTCACGGCTCGCACGAATAAACCCAGGCGCGTGCGCGTAAGCAACAACCAGATCAGCACCAGCACCGCTCCCGCAAAACCGATGATGACAATCCGGCTCCACGGCAACACAACGCCCGTGATCGCTTCGATACCGCCCGACATCCACGATGGATTCTCAACCGGCACGTTCTGGGCGCCGAAAATCGTGCGCACCGTCTGCATCAGGATCAGGCTGATACCCCAGGTCGCGAGCAGCGTTTCGAGGGGTCGGCCGTAGAGAAAGCGGATCACCGTCCGCTCGAGCACCATGCCGACAAGGGCGGCGACGGCGAATGATGCGGGTACCGCAGCGATGAGGTAGGCATCGAACATTGCAGGTGCGTTTGCCCGAAAAACATTCTGCACCAGGTACGTCGTATAGGCACCGATCATGATCAGCTCGCCATGCGCCATGTTGATGACGCCCATCAAACCATACGTGATGGCCAGACCGAGCGCGGCGAGCAGCAGGATGCTGCCCAGCGAGATGCCGCTGAACACGCGGCCCACCATCTCACCCGTCGACAGTCGGCTCTGCACCGAATGCAGCGCCTTCTCCGCCTCATTACGGACTTCGGCATCGGGCTCGACCGGCAGCCCGTTCTTTTGCGCGAGCACGCCGAGCAACAGTGTCTTGGTGCTCGAGTGATTGCTGTCCGCGAGCGACCGAAGCGCCGCCAGCCGCGTCGCCTTGTCGGGACTGCTCAGTTGGATCGACGCCTGCGTCATTTGCAGCATGCCCTTGATTTCGGCATCGGACTCCTTGGCCAGTGCGGTGCTGATTGCCGGCAGAAGGTCTTCGTCGGCGCCGTTTTGCAGCTCCTTCGCGGCAGCAAATCGTACGGCGCGATCAGGCGACGTCAGCTTCAGGCCTGCCATCGCGCTGCCTATCTCCCTGCGCAGGCGATTGTTGATGACGACATCTTCAAGATTGGCCGGCAAGGGACTGACGGCCTTGCCCGTGCCGAGGTCAGTCGCGGAATCGCCGTTGACGAGCAGGACATCCTTGTCGTCGACCGTCTGCACCTTCCCGTCGAGCAATGCCTGCAGCAACACGAGTGCCGCCGGGTCACCACTGCTGCCCAACGCACGAATCGCCGTCACCTTGGCGTCGCCTTCGCCAAGGGCGATGTCGCGCACGAGGAGTTCCGGGGGCGATGCTGCGATCGCCGCCGACGCCATGACCATCGCGGCGGTCGCGACGCAGAGCACACTAAGCGCACGCAGGAATCGTCCGGAATTGCTGTTCGGTATCAAGGCGTGGGCCCGTATAGATTCGACTGAATAAGAAAAGGCGACAGCGAGTGATCACAAACCGCTGCCGCCCCTCCTGCACTGCACATCAGACTTCGCCAAGTGCGGCTCACCGTTGGGCGACCCGTACTCGCACATCTGCTGCGGCCTCCCATCGTCATTCCCGCGAAAGCGGGAATCCATGTTTGGCGCTTCAAACCAACTTGGATCCCGGATCTCGCTGCGCTCGTCTCGGGATGACGTAACTGTCTCCAATCGCGGCCCGTCCTACGGCGGGCCGCTCTTGGACAGTTACGTCACTTCTTTTCCGGTTCGTCCTTCTTCTTGTCGTTGCCTTCGATGTACTGGCTCCAGGGTTGTGCGCGGATCGGACCCTTGGTCTTCCAGACGACGTTGAACTGACCGTCCTTCTGCACTTCACCGATGAACACCGGCTTCCAGAGATGGTGGTTCTTCTCGTCCATCTTGATCGTGAAGCCATCCGGTGCCGCGAATGTCTGGCCGTTTACCGCCGCAATCACCTTGTCGACGTCGGTGGTCTTGGCCTTCGCCACGGCCTGCGCCCACATGTGGATGCCGATGTAAGCTGCTTCCATCGGGTCGTTGGTCAACGGCCTGTCGGCGCCAGGGAGCTTTTTCGCCTTGGCATACGCAGCCCATTGCTTCTTGAACGCATCGTTCGACGGGTTCTTCAACGACATGAAGTAGTTCCACGCCGCGAGGTGCCCGACCAGCGGATTGGTATCGACACCGCGGAGCTCTTCTTCGCCGACCGAGAATGCGACCACCGGCACGTCCGTTGCCTTCAGGCCCTGGTTACCCAGTTCCTTGTAGAACGGCACGTTGGAATCGCCATTGATCGTCGACACGACTGCCGTCTTGCCACCGGCGGAGAACTTCTTGATGTCGGCGACGATCGTTTGATAGTCGCTGTGTCCGAACGGCGTGTACTTTTCGTCGATGTCGGTATCGGCCACACCCTTGGACTTCAGGAACGCGCGGAGAATCTTGTTGGTCGTGCGCGGATAGACATAGTCGGTGCCGAGCAGAACCCAACGCTTGGCGCCGCCGCCTTCCTTGCTCATCAGGTATTCGACCGCGGGAATCGCTTGCTGATTCGGCGCGGCCCCCGTGTAGAACACGTTCTTGGACAGCTCTTCACCCTCGTACTGCACCGGGTAGAACAGCAGCCCGTTCAGCTCTTCGAACACCGGCAGCACCGACTTGCGCGACACCGATGTCCAGCAGCCGAAGACCACGGCAACCTTGTCCTGCGAGATAAGCTGACGCGCCTTTTCCGCGAACAGCGGCCAGTTCGATGCCGGATCCACGACAACGGCCTCGAGCTTCTTGCCGAGCACGCCGCCTTTGGCGTTGATTTCGTCGATGGCCATCAGTGTCACGTCTTTCAACACCGTTTCGCTGATTGCCATCGTGCCCGAAAGCGAGTGAAGGACACCGACCTTGATCGTGTCGGCTGCGAATGCCGGCGTACCGGCCAATATCCCGGCGGTCGCCAGCGCGGCGCTAAGCGCCAGCTGCTTTACAAAACTTCTACGTTGCATGATGTGGCCCCGTGTCCATTGGTTGATGAAATGCGCCCCTGAGCAAGCGAGACACGTCGCGGCCGCCAGTGCGGCATTGGTGCGTCGCGCGTCTCTGGCTTGTTGCATCGCACATTCCATGCCACTCGGAAACTTGGCTCATAACATTTTGATAATCAATGTATTTTATGAAATGCGCACAATCGCGCGCGCGTGTCGCGCACCGGTCTACCCCAAATCGCCCGCATCAAAACAGTGCGCGTGATTGCGACACGCACCATTTTGGGCGCGCGGATTAAGGGCGCTTCCGGCGAGCGTGCGCCGCAGCGCGGCGGCCGAAGTGCAGATAGGCACCCAACGCCAAGGCCATCGCCGCGACGCCGGCAAACACCCACACTTCAATGTGGCGCATATCGCCAACGAACATGTGGACGATTTCACCGATCAGGTAGCCGCCCGTGAGCCACATCACGGCCCAGGCGATGGCGCCTGCCGCATTGAACAACGCAAAGGTATGCCACGGCATGCGCGACGCGCCGATCGCAATCGGTCCGACCGTGCGCAGTCCATACAGGAAGCGAATCGCGATGACCGCGATGCCGGCATAACGGACGACCAGCGCGTCGACCCTGCGAATCGCCGGCTTGAACCGCGAAAAGCGTGCAATCAGCCGCTTGCCGTAGCGACGCCCGATCAGGAAATAGAGCTGGTCTCCGATAAAGCTGCCCAGCGACGCCAGAACGATCAACACGGGCAGGTGCAAGTAGCCCCGGTGCGCTGCAAGCCCGGCCAGCGTCAACACCGTTTCGCCTTCGATCAGCGAGCCCAGAAACGTGATGAGGTAACCGTGTTCCGCGACGAGTCTTGAGAAATCCATGTAGCCGTGGCGCTCAGGATGCCGAACGCGCGGCACGTCGCACCCGGGAACAGCGCGGCGAATTCACGGCAGCCGCACGTATTCGTAGTCGATCGCCAGATTGTTGATGCCGCGCTCCGGGGGGGCGATCCACGCCGCCATTTTGCCCGGCGTCACAACTCGTTGCATCAGGCTGTGGACGAAGGCGCGATCGGCCGCCGAAGGCAGCCACTCGTCGCGGCGGCGCGCAAACTCGTCGGCACCGATGATCTGGCCCGCGGGATCGCAATGCGCGCTGGCCCAAACGCCGATGGCCCGGTTGAAACGCGAAGACGGGAGCGTCACGCGAAATCCGATGCCGCTGCGCTCGAGCTGCCGGTTCCAGCGCTTGAGGCCAAGCTCGCAATCCCGCACATAGGACGTGCGCAACACTTCGTTCATCGCGTTGCGCATCGGGACTTCGTCAGTCTTTACGCCACCACCGTCAGGCACCTCGAGCGCGAGGCTCACGTCGATGCAGCGGTGATCCGCGTATTGCTGCTCGTCCGGCCGGCCCTTGAGTCCTGTCGCGAAGCTCGACGCCGCGTTCGATGAGATCTCCGAGCCGAACAGGTCCAGCGACGAGCTGAACCAGAAATTGAGGTAACGCTGAAAGGTCGGCAAGTCGATCGCACCCGCAGCGCGGACCCGCGTTGGATCGTCGGTGCCGAGTTCGGTCATGACTTCCTGGGTGCGCTTGAGTACGCGCGCGAGGCCGGTCTCGCCGACGAACATGTGATGCGCTTCCTCGGTCAGCATGAACTGCGTAGTGCGCGCGAGCGGATCGAACGCCGACTCGGCCAGGCTCTTGAGCTGATACTTGCCGTCGCGATCGGTGAAGTAGGTGAACATGAACAGCGACAGCCAGTCGGTGATCGGCTCGTTGAACGTGCCCAGGATGCGCGGCTTGTCCGGGTCGCCGGAATGACGTTCGAGCAATTCCTCCGCTTCTTCGCGCCCGTCACGACCGAAATAGGCGTGCAGCAGGTACACCATCGCCCACAGGTGTCGGCCTTCCTCGACGTTGATCTGGAACAGGTTGCGCAGGTCGTACAGGGACGGACAGCAGTGTCCAAGCAGCCGTTGTTGCTCGACCGACGCGGGTTCGGTATCGCCCTGCGTCACGATCAATCGACGCAGCGGCGAGCGGTATTCTCCCGGCACCTGCTGCCACGCCGGTTCGCCCAGATGATCACCGAAACCGATGGTGCGATCCGGCTTGGCGTCCGCGAGGAAGATGCCCCAGCGATAATCGGGCATGCGGACCTGGCCGTAGCTCGCCCAGCCGGCGGCGTCGACACCCACTGCCGTACGCAGATACACGTCGGCCGCGGCGAAGTCGGACGGCCCGAGTTCGCGCCACCAATCGAGGAATCTCGGCTGCCAATGCTCGAGCGCCCGCTGCAGTGTGCGGTCGCCGGCCAGGGCAACGTTGTTCGGAATGCGCTCGGTGTAATCGATGGCCACGATATTTCTCTTCGCCCGCGTCAGACGCGCTCCCAGTCGAAACTCGCCCGCGTACCGCTGCCGAAGCGCTTCAGCGCCCCGCCATCGCCGACCGCATTGGGGCGCTGGAACACCCAATTCTGCCATGCGGTGAGGCGGCCGAAGATGCGTGTTTGCATCGTCTCCGGTCCGGTGAAGCGCAGGCTCGCCTCCATGCCGGTCAGTGCGTCGGGTGACAGGCTCGCGCGTTCCTCCAGCGCGAGTCGGATTTCGTCTTCCCAGTCGATGTCGTCGGGCGTGAAGGTGACCAGGCGCGCCGCGCTGGCAGCTTCCGCGCCCAGCAGCATGTCGATGGGATGCGTTGGTGGCGAATCCGCGCAGAAACGGTTGGCGAGGCGCACTCGCCCGTTGGCCATCGGATACGCGCTCGCGTTCAATGCGGACAAAGCGATTTGCGGTTCGCTCGCGCGATCGTCGGGCAGCGACTGCATGTAGCTGCGATCGGCAGCGAGTGCCAGTTCGAACAGTGTGCCGGCGAAACACGATCCGCGGTCGATCAGCGCGAACAGTGTGCGCGACGAGACGTCGAGCCGCGACAGCGTCCGCCGCCACAGGCCGATGGTCTCGCGCACGAGCCAGTGGTTGGCGTGCGCGCCGAGGATAGTGTCGATCGCCAGCACGATCTTCGGGTCGCCCTGTGTGCGCAGCACCCAGGTGCCAATCTCGCGCTCATTGGTACGCAACAGGAGCATCGCGTCGTCGAATTCGCGTGCGGCGGCGAGTGGCCACCATGCCGCACCCATGGCAACCATGGCGTCGGGCACGTCGGGTCCAACTGTCGTCGGCGCGCGCAGGGTCAGCGTCGCGATGCGCGTCTGCCGGTCGATCGCAACGTCGAGGTGCCGATAACGCCAACCCTTGTCATCGAGCGTCCGCTCCAGTGGCGTGAGTGCAATGCCGGTCGCGCCGGTGGGCCGGTCGCTGGTCTGCGCGAGTTCCTGCGCACGCGTCCGGATCGCCGCCGCGAAATCCTTCGGCTTGGCGATGCTGTCGACGAGTCCCCAGGCGAGCGCGCGATCCGCGCGCACGCCTTCGATGGTGGTGCAGAACACATCAGCCAGGTCGCGGCGCACATGGCGCTTGTCGGTGAGGCGGGTCAGGCCGCCGGTGCCGGGCAACACGGCAAGCAGCGGCACCTCGGGTAGGCTCACCGTCGACGAACGGTCGTCGACCATCGCAATCTCGTCGCAGGCGAGCGCGAGTTCATAGCCGCCTCCTGCGCTTGTCCCGTTGAGTGCCGCGATCGACTTCAAGCCGGAATAGGCACTGGCGTCCTCGATGCCGTTGCGCGTTTCGTTGGTGAACTTGCAGAAATTGACCTTCCACGCATGCGAAGCCTGGCCGAGCATGTAGATGTTGGCCCCGGAGCAGAACATGCGCTCCTTGCCGCTGGTCAGCACGACGCAGCGCACGCCCGGATGCTCGAACCGCAAGCGTTGCATCGCGTCAGCCAGTTCTATGTCGACGCCGAGATCGTAGGAGTTGAGTTTGAGCTTGTAGCCAGGCCGGATGCCGCGTTCTTCATCCACGTCGAGGGTGAGCGTCGCCATCGTGCCATCGATCGAAAGGCGCCAATGCACGTACTGCTCCGGATGCGTATCGAAGGTCACCATCGGGTCGTCTCGCTCGTACGATGCCCGCGAACGGGCGGGCGTAATCATGGTACCGGCGAATGTCGTATAGTGCACGACCAATGGCGCTCGACATCCAGATCCTGGTAGGAACCATGACCGGTACCGCGCAGCTCGTGGCGCAGGAACTGGAACTTGCGTTTGGCGACGACGATGTCGCGATCCATACCACGCTCATGGATGGGCTCGACCACCGGATCTTCGATCTGCCGGGCGTATTCCTGATCTGCACGTCGACCTACGGCCACGGCGACGTCCCCGACAACGCCAAGGCGCTGTACGCCGATCTCGTCTCGCGCAAGCCGGATCTCGCGCATGTCAGGTACGGCGTTTTCGCGCTCGGCGACCGCACGCACGTGGGTACGTTCTGCTTCGGCGGCAAGCACTTCGACGAAGTGCTGTCGGCGTCGGGGGCGCTGCGCCTTGGCGACGTCGCCGAGCACGATGCCAGCGGCGGCACCCTGGCCGAAGATGCCGTGCTCGAATGGTTCCCGCGTTGGCTGGACTCGGTCCGCACGGTGGTCGGCGCGGAAGCCGCCTTGGTTGTCACCGGCAAGCAAGCGCAATGACGCAACCATCGCACGCCGATCATTCGGTCTCGCCACCACGCATCACGTTCCCGCGCGAGTACAACGCCGCGGTGGACCTGATCGAGCGACATCTGGCAGCGGGTCGCGCCGACAAAATCGCATTCATCGACGACACGGGGCCATGTTCGTACGGCGCGCTTGCCCAGCGCGTCAATCGCTGCGCCAACGCATGGCGCCGATTGGGTATGCGCATCGAGGATCGCGCGGTGCTGCTGCTGCACGACAGTGTCGATTTTCCGATGGCATTTCTTGGCGCGATCCGTGCAGGCATCGTGCCGATTCCGTGCAACACGCTGTTGACCGCCGCCGACTACGAATTTCTCGTGGCCGACAGCCGCGCCCGCGCGGTCGTCGTTTCGGCGCCGCTCGCGCCGATGATCGCGCCGCTCAAGGGTCGCCTGCCTTATCTGGAGCACGTCATTGTTTCCGGCGCACGCGTCGACGGGACCGCCAATTTTGCCGACTGGATCGCCGGCGAGGCAGCGCAGGCACCCGTGGCATCGACCACCCCCGACGATGTGTGCTTCTGGCTGTACTCGTCCGGCTCGACGGGTACGCCCAAGGGCGCCGTACATCTGCATGCGGACCTCATCAACACCGCCGAGCTCTATGCGCGGCCAGTGCTCGGGTTGCGCGACAGCGATATTGTGTTCTCGGCTGCCAAGCTGTTTTTCGCCTATGGTCTGGGTAATGCCCTGACGTTTCCGCTGGCCGCCGGCGCCACGTCGATACTGATGGCCGAGCGGCCAACGCCGGCGTCCGTATTCCGCCAGTTGATCGCCCATCAGCCGACGTTCTTCTTCGGCGTTCCAACGCTCTATGCGGCGATGCTGGCGAGTCCCGATTTTCCGCCGCGCGAGGCGCTGGCACTACGCTGTTGCGTGTCGGCCGGCGAAGCGCTCCCGGCTGAGCTGGGCCGACGCTGGCTTGCGCGCACCGGCGTCGACATTCTCGACGGCCTCGGTTCGACCGAGATGCTGCACATCTTCCTGTCGAACTGTCCAGGCGAAGTTCGCTATGGCACCACCGGTAAGCCCGTGCCGGGCTACGTATTGCGCCTCACCGACGAGAGCGGAAACCAGGTGGCAGCGGGCGAAATCGGCGAGCTGCAGGTTAGCGGCCCGACAAGTTCGCCGTACTACTGGAACAACCGGGCGCGCAGCCTCTCGACCTTTCTCGGACCGTGGACCAAGTGCGGCGACAAATACACCGTCGACGATGACGGCTATTACACCTACTGCGGGCGCTCGGACGACATGCTCAAGGTTGGCGGCGTATACGTCGCTCCCTTCGAGGTGGAGGCGGCGCTCGCCAGCCACGACGCCGTATTGGAAGCTGCCGTTGTGGGTTATGCCGACGAGTACGAGTTGATCAAGCCCAAGGCATTCATCGTGGTCAAACCGGGTCACACCGGGAGCCCGGAACTCGCGTCAATGCTGCAGGAGCACGTCAAGGCAAAACTCGCCGCCTACAAATATCCGCGCTGGATCGAGTTCGTCAGCGAACTGCCCAAGACCGCCACCGGCAAGATCCAGCGCTTCAAGCTGCGGGCCCGAACCTGACCGCCCGGCATTGCGTTGATGACGGAACGCCGGGGCGCTGCTACCATCGCCCAGCGAAAAGAATTCACCGAACGGAGGAAGGTCAATGACTACTCGTCGCAGGTTCGTATTACAGGCGGGCGCACTCGCTGGCGCATCGGCAGTCGGCGCGCTGATGCCGACCGTTGCGCGCGCGCAGGCCGCGAAGCTGCGCATCGGGCTGATGCTCCCGTACACCGGCACGTTCGCCGCGCTGGGCACCGCGATCACCCAGGGGTTCAATCTTGCCATTGAAGAGAATGGCGGCAAGCTGGGTGGCCGGGACATCGAGTTCTTCACTGTCGACGACGAATCGGAGCCGGCGAAGGCCACCGACAACGCCAACAAACTCGTGCAGCGCGACAAGGTCGACGTGCTGCTGGGCACCGTGCACTCGGGCGTCGTCATGGCGATGGTGAAGGTGGCGCGCGACAACGGGACGCTGCTGGTCATCCCCAACGCCGGTGCCAACGCCGCAACGGGCAGCCAATGCGCACCCAACATTTTCCGCACCTCGTTCAGCAACTGGCAGCCGGCGCACCCCATGGGCAAGGTGATGTACGACAAGGGCCATCGCAAGGTCGTCACGCTGACCTGGAAATACGGTGCCGGCGAGGAATCGGTCGCGAGCTTCAAAGAGGGATTCACCAAGCTCGGCGGTTCGATCGTCAAGGAGATGTTTCTGCCGTTCCCGAACGTCGAGTTCCAGGCGTTCCTGACCGAGATCGCATCGCTCAAACCCGACGCCGTATTCGTGTTTTTCGCCGGTGGTGGCGCGGCCAAGTTCACCAAGGACTACATGGCCGCCGGCCTGAAGGACAAGATCCCGCTGTACGGGACCGGCTTTCTCACCGACGGCACACTCGAAGTGCAGGGTGCGTCGGCACAGGGTCTCCTGACGACGCTGCACTATGGCGAGGGCATCGAAAACCCGAAGAACAAGCAATTCCGTCACGCCTATGGCAAGAAGTATGGCGTGCAGGCCGACGTCTATGCGGTGCAGGGCTACGATGCCGGGTTGCTGCTCGCCGGGGGACTCACTGCCGTCAAGGGCAGCTTCGGCGACAAGAAAGCGCTCTACTCCGCCCTGGAGAAGGTCAAGATCGACAGCCCGCGGGGCCCATGGGTCATGTCCAAAGCGCACAATCCGATCCAGGACATTTACCTGCGCCGTGTCGAGGGCAATATCAATCAGGTCATCGGCGTTGCGTGGAAAGCCCTCGACGACCCCGCGCTGGGCTGCAAGATGACGGGCGCCTAGCGGATCGCACACAACCTGCGGGGCGCCGGCCCCGCATTTTTTTCGGGTATCGCTGGCTTCAACACGGCTGGCGGCAACGCTCATCGTGGAATGGCTCATCCAGATTCTGAACAGCGTGCAGTACGGACTGCTGCTGTTCCTCGTCGCGAGCGGTCTGACGCTCATTTTCGGCATCATGGGCGTGATCAATCTCGCGCATGGCAGCTTCTACATGGTCGGCGCCTATCTGGCATTTTCGCTGACGCAATATACGGGCAGTTTGTGGCTCGCGCTCCCGCTCGGCATCGTGCTCGCGGCCGCGCTCGGTCTGCTGCTGGAGTGGCTCCTTATCAGCCGCCTGTACAAGCATGACCACCTTTACCAGGTGCTGCTCACCTTCGGCCTCATCCTCGTGTTCGAGGAACTACGCAGCATCCTCGTTGGCGACGATGTGCACAATGTCCCGATCCCGTCGCTGCTTGCCGCGTCGCTGCCGTTGACCGACACATTGTCGTATCCGGTCTACCGCCTGTTCATCTCCGCGGTATGTCTCGCACTGGCGGGCGCGATGTACGTCACCATTCAAAGGACGCGACTCGGCGCGCGAATCCGGGCGGCCGCATCGAATCCCGACATGGCGCAATCGCTCGGGCTCGACATCCGCTGGATCCACGCGCTGGTATTCGCCGCCGGCGTCGCGCTCGCAGCGTTTGCCGGCATGATCGCGGCACCGGTGTCGTCGGTGTTCCCGGGCATGGGTAGCCAGGTGCTGATCATCTGTTTCGTCGTGGTCGTCATCGGTGGCATAGGCTCGCTCAAGGGCGCACTTGTCGCGGCACTGCTGATCGGGTTCTGCGACACCTTCGGCAAGGTGCTCTTTCCGGAATTCGCCGGCGTCGCAGTCTATTTGCTCATGGCAGTGATCCTGCTGTTTCGGCCGGCCGGCCTGTTCGGCAGGACGTGAGATGCGTACGCGGCAGCTCTTACTGCTCCTGTTCGCCGTCGCCCTGCTCGCACTGTTTCCGCTGGTTGCGGAAAAATTCTATATGCAGCTGGTGACCAAGATCATGATCCTGTCGATCTTCGCGCTGTCGCTCGACCTGCTGGTCGGCTACACCGGTTTGGTCAGCCTCGGTCATGCCGCCTATTTCGGCGTCGCTGCGTACGCGCTCGCTCTCGCCGCGCCGGCGAGCGACGCGGCCAACCTGTGGCTCACGCTGCCGTTGGCGCTTGCCGCCAGCGCCCTGACCGCACTGGTGATCGGCGCATTGGTCGTGCGCACCGCCGGCGTGTACTTCATCATGGTCACGCTCGCGTTCGCACAGATGATCTACTTCTTCTTCCACGACACGCGTATCGCCGGCGGTTCGGACGGCATTTATGTCAATGTCCGCCCGGCGACATTCGTGCCGGGTTTCGATCTTGCCGACGATCAGCACTTCTACTACGCAGTCCTGGTGTTACTCGTCGGCGTATTTGCGCTGCTTGCGGTCATCCTGCGCTCACCCTTTGGTCGCGCGCTGCAGGGCATCAAGGTCAACGAGCGCCGCATGCGCGCGCTGGGCTTCGCGACGCTGCGCTACAAGCTCGCCGCGTTCGTGCTCGCGGGGACGCTCGCGGGCCTCGCGGGCTACCTTGCCGCGGCAAAGGAAGGCTACGTCAATCCGGAAATGCTTGCGTGGCACCAATCGGGCACCGTCCTGATGATGCTGATCCTGGGTGGCTTAGGCACGCTTGTCGGCGCGGTGCTCGGCACGTTCACCTACGTTCTGCTGCAGGAGTGGTTTTCCGGATTGACCAAGCACTGGCAGTTGCTGATGGGCGCATTCATCGTTGGCGCAGTGCTCCTTCTGCCGCAAGGGCTGTCCGGTCTCCCGAATGCGTTTGCGCGCTGGCGCTCGGCGCGCCATGTCGCAGTCCACGATGACTGAACCGCTGCTCTCCGCAATCGGCCTTACCAAGCATTTTGGCGGACTCGTCGCCGTCGATCAGGTCGCGCTGACGTTGAGCGCAGGCACGATCCATGCGGTGATCGGCCCCAACGGCGCGGGGAAGTCGACGCTCGCCAATTTGCTCTCGGGCGAGATCGAGCCATCGGCCGGGACCGTCCAGCTGGATGGTGAAGACATAACAGGTTGGCCGGCAAATCGCATCGCGCGGCGTGGTCTCGCGCGTACGTTCCAGCACACCCATTTGTTTGCTGCGTTCACCGCGTTCGAAAACTGCCGACTTGCCGCACAAGCGCACGCAGCAGGCTTCCCTTCCTGCTTTCGTGCCGCCGATCGCTACCCGGAATGGAACGCCGCCGCGAACGCCGCGCTCGCGTCCACGGGCCTCGCGACGCGCGCCGATGTTCCCGCGGGCCAACTGTCGCACGGCGAACGGCGCGCACTGGACATTGCGATGGCGCTGGCGACGAAGCCATCGGTACTGCTGCTCGATGAACCGCTCGCCGGGATGGGGCCGGAAGAAGCCGCGAACATTGTCTTGCTGTTGCGGCGGCTTGCAGCAGATCACGCAATCCTGTTGATCGAGCACGACATGGATGCCGTGTTCGCATTGGCGCAGCACCTGACGGTGATGGCGAACGGTCGCGTACTCGCCTCCGGCCCGCCCGAAACGATTCGCGCCAATTCCGAGGTGCAGCAGGTCTACCTGGGTACGGCGGCGTCAACAGCATGAGTGAATCGATGATGCTCGCGGCGCACGGTCTGCACACGTACTATGGCAGCAGCCACGTGCTGCAAGGGATCGACTTCACCGTTGGCAAGGGTGAAGTCGTGGCCTTGATGGGCCGCAACGGCATGGGCAAGACCACGCTGATCCGATCGCTTCTCGGACTGGTGCGTCCCCGCGTGGGAGACGTGCGTTTCGACGGCACGTCGATCGGCAACGTGCCGCCGTTTCGCATTGCACGGATGGGCCTCGCGTACGTGCCCGAAGGCCGTGGCATTTTCCCGACGCTCTCCGTGCGCGAAAACCTGCTCATGGCCGCCCGTGCCGAAACTGGCACCCATGCCTGGACGCTGGAGCGCGTTCTGACCACCTTTCCACGCCTGGGAGAGCGGATGGACCATCGTGGAAGCGATCTTTCCGGCGGCGAACAGCAGATGCTGACGCTTGGTCGCGCGTTGATGACGAATCCGCGCCTGCTGCTGCTAGACGAAGCGACCGAAGGACTGGCGCCGCTCATCGCCCGCGACATCTGGCGCACGATCAGGATCGTCCGCGAAGCGGGTATGGCGATGGTCATCGTGGACAAGAATTTTGCGATGCTCTCCGAGCTTGCGGATCGCTGCGTAATCCTGGTCAAGGGACGCAAGGTGTTCGACGCAGCACCGGGCGCGCTCGCCAGTGAACCCGGCCTGCGCGAGCGCTATCTGGGCGTCTAGAGCATCGCGTATGGCCGGCACTCACGCCCCCTCATTCGCCGATCTCAATGGGCAGCACATCGAATACGTGCGGTACAGCGGAAAGGCGCCCACGCTCGTCTTTCTGCACGAAGGACTGGGCAGCGTCGCAATGTGGCGGGGCTTTCCGCGACGCGTCGCGGATGCGACCGGCCACGCTGCACTGGTCTACTCGCGCTTGGGCTACGGGATATCGTCCGCGCTGACGACGGCGCGCCGCCCAGACTACATGCATGTCGAGGCATTGACTACGCTACCGGCGCTGCTCGATGCACTCGCCATCGAACGACCGATCCTGATCGGGCACAGCGACGGCGCGTCTATCGCGCTGATCCATGCCGGCGCCGGCGTCCGCGAAGTGCACGCGGTTGCAGCCTTGGCGCCCCACGTCTTTGTCGAAGAGGTCTCGCTGTTGAGCATCGCCAACGCCAAACGTGCCTATGAGCACGGAGATCTGCGGCAACGCCTTGCACGCCATCACGGTGACGTCGACTCGGCATTTCGCGGGTGGAACGATATTTGGCTCGCGCCCGAATTTCGCGATTGGAACATCGAGTCATCCCTGAGCCGCATCGAATGCCCGGTCACGCTGATCCAGGGGAAGGATGACGAGTACGGGACGCTCGCCCAGCTCGACGCGATCGAACGACAGGTCTCGGGGCGCGTCGAACGCGTGGAACTCGCCGCGTGCGGTCATTCGCCCCAGCGCGACCAGCCGGAGGCGACGCTGTCGGCGCTGACGCGCTTTATCGCGTCGGTAGCTTGAGCGTCGCCTTGAGTGCGAGCGCACGCTCATAGAGGCGATTCTTCGGCGCGCGCGTCAGGGCAACCGCGACCTTGACTGCGCGCGCGAGAGGCAACTCGCCCAGTAGCAGCGCAAGCGTTGCGTCATGGGCATCCTCCGCGTCGACACCGGCCGCTACCGGCGCACCGACGATCAGCACAAATTCCCCGCGCTGCCGATCGGGGTCCGCTTCGATCCAGGCAGACACATCGCCAAGCAGGCAGCGGTGGATCGTCTCGAAACGCTTGGTGAGCTCCCTCGCGATGACGATTTCGCGTGCCGCGCCGAGCGTCGCGGCGAGTACAGCCAGCGTCGCCTGAATGCGATGCGGTGCTTCATAGAACACCAAAGCGAACGGCAACGCCGCCAGTGGTTCGAGCACGGAGCGCCGCGCCGCCGCCGTCGCGGGCAGAAAACCGATGAACAGCCATGGTGAGCTGTCGAGTCCCGACGCTGACAGCGCGGCAATGACCGCGCTGGGTCCAGGCACGGGCACAATCGCGAAGCCCGCATCGCTCACCGCGCGCACCAGCGTGGCTCCAGGATCGCTGATCGCCGGCGTTCCGGCATCGGTCACCAGCGCGACACGTTTGCCCGCCTCGAGCAATCTGATGATCTCCGGCGCGCGTCGCCGCTCGTTGTGCTCGTTGAGACTCAGCAGCTGGACACGGATTCCGTGGTGCGCGAGCAGTACGCCAGTCACGCGAGTATCCTCGGCAGCGATCACGTCGACCTGCCCCAGGACATCGAGCGCGCGCAACGTGATGTCGCGCAGATTTCCGATCGGCGTGGCGACCACATATAATGTTCGGCCGAGCGCTGGCAACGGCTCCCCTTTGGTCATTGCGCAGTCCCCTTCGATGGGCTCGACATCCGTTCTTGTGTGGTTGCGGCGACCAGCAATCGCCGTCGTGAGCGCGGTATTTTTCGCGGCGGCATGTTCGTCGACGCCACCATTGTCAGGTGCGCGCTCGACCACGGCAACTGCCCCCCCTCCGGCAGTGGCCGCATCCACGCCGAAGCCGCCGCCCGCAATAGAGATACCGCCGGCACCGGCCGTGGTCATCGCCGCGGCCCCGGCGCCACCTTTGGTCCAGCCCGTGCTGCCGGCATCGGGCAACTCCGTACCGCGCAGCAATGTGATCGCGTTGATATTGCCGCTCGAGTCGCCGACTTACGGTCGCGCTGCCGATGCGGTCAAGTCCGGTTTTCTCGCCGCCGCGAGCCGTGCGGGAAGCACTTCGCGCGTGCGTGTCATCGGTCATGGCGACGACGGCGTGCTCCCGGCGATGGCTGCGGCCGAATCCTCTGCCGTTGGACTCGTCGTCGGTCCTTTGACGCGAGACGACCTCAAAACGGTACTGGCAATGGCGCCCGCACATCCACGCATGCTTGCACTGAATCAATTGGACGATGGGGTGGCGCTGCCGCGGGACGCATACTCGATGGCGCTGTCGGTCGATAGCGATGCGATGTTGCTGGCGCGCACGGCGCGTACCGACGGCGCACGCTCGGTCGCGCTGGTCGCCGCCGATGCTCCATTGCCGCAACGGTTTGTCGCTGCGTTCGATGCCGAGTGGCGGCGCGGTGGCGGAAGCCCGCCGCGCATATACCGTTTCGACCCCAGTCCGGACATGCTGGGATTGCTCAGGCGCGAGATCGCGTCGAGGCCGACCGATGCGATCGTACTGGCCGTGGATGGCGAGCATGCAGCGTTGACCAAGTCATTTCTGCCACCAGTGCGCGTATATGCAATCAGCCAGATCGCGGACGAGTTGCCATCGCCGATTACACACGACCTCGACGGTGTGCGCTATGTCGAAATTCCATGGCTCGCTGATCCGGACGACGCGTCGCTGGCCGCGATGCCGCACGGAAACTTCGGCAATCCGGTCCTCGAGCGTCTGTACGCACTCGGTCTCGATGCGTTCGCGGTCGCGCAGATGCTGGCCGAACCGGTTCCCCCGACGAACGTCGAATTCGACGGCGCGACCGGGCATCTCTCGCTGACGCCTTCCCGTTCGTTTGCGCGTCAAGGCCGGCTGATGGAAATCCGCGACGGTCGCGCGCAACCGTATACCACGGGGCCATGAGCCCGCCGGCCCGTCCCAAGGGCGAATTGCACCGGACCGCGCAGCGCAAAGGTGAAAAACGTACGGACCGCGGAGCCGCGGCGGAAGCCCTGGCCGCGGAATTCCTGATCGCACGCGGGCTCACCCTTGTCGCGCGCAACTATCGCTGCCGCAGTGGCGAAATCGACCTGATCGTCCGCGATCGCGAGATGCTCGTGTTTGTCGAGGTTCGCCTGCGCAGCAGCGCGGCATTTGGCGGTGCGGCCGCCAGCATCACGTTGACCAAGCGCCAGCGCATCGCGCGCGCCGCGCGGCACTACCTGGCCGGGCTTGGGCATGAGCCTGCGTGTCGATTCGATGCGGTTCTCCTCGACGCACTGGACTTGCAACGCATCGAATGGCTGGTCGACATCGCCCTGTAAGCCCGGCCCGTCGAACGAAAGTTGCTACAATCGCAGCTTAGCCACCCGCCTCACGCCGATGGATACGACGCAACGCATTCGAGCGCACTTTGCAGAGAGCGCAGAACTCAAGCTGACAGCGGTCAACACATTGGCTCCGTTCATTGCGCGTGCTGCAGGACTGATGACCGAGTGCCTGCTTGCGGATGGCAAACTGCTCGCATGCGGCAACGGGGGTTCCGCGGCTGACGCGCAGCACTTCGCTGCGGAAATGGTGGGCCGCTTCGAACGCGAGCGCCCCGAACTGCCGGCGATCGCGCTCACGACCGATACCTCGATCCTCACCGCGGTCGCCAACGACTACGACTTCGCCCAGATATTCTCCAAGCAGGTGCGCGCGCTGGGCCGCGCTGGCGATGTGCTGCTGGCCATTTCCACCTCCGGCAACTCGGGGAACGTTTGCGCAGCGATCACCGCGGCGCACGAGCGCGAGATGCGTGTGGTTGCACTGACGGGAAAAGGTGGTGGCAAGATGAACGAACTCCTGACGCAGGACGATGTCCATATCTGCGTTCCGCATTCGACCACGACACGAATTCAGGAAGTCCACCTCCTGACGATTCACTGCCTGTGCGACGCAATCGACACCAGCCTGCTGGGAGAGGACGCTTGATGAACCGAAAAATTGCGCGCGCCGGCGCGGCTCTCGCCCTGTTGGCCGCGAGTGCGGTGACACTGACCGCATGCGTGCCGCTCCTCATCGGTTCCGCGGTCGTTGGCACGGCCGCAGTCGCCACCGATCGCCGTTCGACGGGCGCGCAGCTCGACGACGAAGTCATCGAGGACAAGAGCGTATTCGCGATCAACGAGCGGTTCAAGGGTGAATTTCATGTCAACGTCACCAGCTTCAACGGCATCGTCCTGCTGACTGGAGAAGTCCCCGCCGAGGCGGCCAAAACCGACATCGGCGAAATGCTGCGGACGACGCCCAAAGTACGCGCGGTGCAGAACGAACTGCTCGTGGGTCCCGTCACCGACATCAAGGCACGCTCCAACGACACGCTCATCACGTCGAAAGTGAAGGCCCGGTTCGTCGAAGCAGGGAAGTTTCAGATCAACTACGTCAAGGTCGTCACCGAGCGCAGCATCGTCTACCTGATGGGCATGGTGAAGCGCGATGAGGGCGACGCCGCGGCCGAGATCGCCCGCACGACCGAAGGCGTGCAACGGGTGGTCAAGGTGTTCGAGTACATCAACTGATGTTGGTGCCGGGATTCGCCGCGAAGGTCGCGACATCGGCAATTTTGCCGGGACGGATCGCGGCGCTGCCCCGGCCCCTGGTGTTCACCAACGGCGTGTTCGACATCGTGCATCGCGGCCACGTCACCTATCTCGATCGCGCGCGCGGCCTCGGCGCAGCCCTCGTGGTCGGCGTCAACACCGACGCGTCGGCCCGGCGCCTGAACAAGGGCGTGGACCGGCCGCTCAACCCGCTCGAAGACCGGCTCGCGGTGCTCGCTGCGCTCGAATCGGTGACCCTGGTGGTTCCGTTCGACGAAGACACGCCGCTCGCGCTGGTGCTTGCGTGCCATCCCGACGTCATCGTCAAGGGCGGCGACTATTCAGTCGAGACCACCGTCGGCGCGGCGGAGGTCATCGGCTGGGGCGGACGCTTCGAAGCGATTCCCCTGCTTCCCGGACGTTCGACCACGCAGCTTGTGGGCAGGATTCGCTGCGGCGGATAGCCGGCTGACGCACTGATATACTTGAGGATTGCTCAGATTGTCCTCATGTATCAGACCATCGACGCGGCGCGCCTTCACGCCATGCTGGCCGGGGCGACACCACCAGTACTGATCGATGTCCGTACCGCCGCCGAGGTCGCTCGCGGTGCGATTGCGGGCTTCCGGCATATCGAACTCGCGGCGCTGCCGGCGCGACTCGAAGAACTCGATCCGGGCGCGCCCTGCGTGCTGTACTGCCTGTCGGGAGGGCGTTCGGCGCAGGCATGCGGCTACCTCGCGCAGCGCGGCTTCGGCCAGTTGTACAACCTCGAAGGCGGAATCGCCGCCTGGGGACGCGCGGGATTGCCGTTGACTGGGTAACAGGCTGGTAAGGAGTAAAGATGGACCAAGCTTTGCAGATCGATCGAGAAGTCGACGCACGGGGCCTCAACTGCCCGCTGCCGATCCTGCGCACCAAGAAGACCCTGAATGACATGGTCTCCGGACAGGTCGTGCGCATCCTCGCAACCGATCCGGCGTCGGTGCGTGATTTCGAAGCCTTCGCCCGGCAAACCGGCAACCTGCTGGTGCAGCAGAGCGAGCAGGACGGCGCGTTCGTGTTCCTGCTCAGAAGGAAATAGCCATGCGAGCCCGCAGCGAGGGGCCCCACAAGCGCAGCGATGTGGGGATCGCGCGCAGGCGAGTCATGTGCGCGGCCGACACTCAGCGCCCAGCCAACGGATTCGGTCCAAGGAGGCCGCTGGCCCGAGCCCGCAGCGAGGGGCCCCACAAGCGCAGCGATGTGGGGATCGCGCGTAGGCGAGTCATGTGCGCGGCCGACACTCAGCGCCCAGCCAACGGATTCGGTCCAAGGAGGCCGCTGGCACGAGCCCGCAGAATCTGCTCAACTTTGACCGAAGGATGAACTCGAATGTCCGCAGACAATCCGGGCGTACTCGAACTGACCGAAGAGAATTTCGCGCCGTCGATCAACGATCATCCGTTTGCGGTCGTGGATTTCTGGGCGCCATGGTGCGCGCCGTGCCGTGCGTTCGCACCGACGTTCGCTGCCGCCGTGGCGAAGCATCCCGACGTGCTGTTTGCGAAAGTGAATACCGAAGATCAGCAGGCGATCGGCACGCATTTCAACATTCGCTCGATACCCACGCTGATGATCTTCCGCAACAACATCATTGTCTATGCCGAAGCCGGTGCGCTGCAGGCAAGCGCACTGGATCAGGTGCTCGACGCAGCGCGCGCGCTCGATATGGAGCAGGTCCAGCGTGAGATCGACGCTCAGGCAGCAGCGGGCCCCGCTGGTGCGTGATACTACAGTCTAGGCTATCTCAAAATCCCGGCGAGCGACCCGAGAGCGCGAAGGCCCGCAGCGAGCTCCGAGATAGTACAGACAGGTACAGCGAGGTGCGAGCGAGGACACGACAAAGCTATCGGGCCGCGCAGCCCATTTTGCGATAGCCTAGTGGCGATACCGGTTGATGAAGTCCGCGACGATGCCGCGCTGACTTTTCTCGACGGCGGCATCGAGGCTGCGGTCCAGGGGGTCGTATTGCGAGGCCTTGCGGAAGGCGGCGATTGCCTCTTGGTGATAACCCTGCGCCTGCAGCGCATAGCCTTGGCAGCGCCAAGGCTCGGCGTTCCAGAATTCCAGGTCCGACCAGGCACGGCATAATTCGGCCGCGCGGCGCCAATTGCCGGCGCGAAGCATGCGCGGTCCTTCGCCTCGTAGCAGCGACAGCCGCGCCTGCCGTTCGGCAAACAACGCCGCGGTGTCGGCGTCATTGACTGACCCGGAAAATGCGGGCGCCGAGGGCGAGACCGCTGCGGCGATGGTTCGATCGATCGATCCAATCTTTCCGATATCGCCCTGGAAACCGCGCGGCAACAACTCGGGCGGCGACGGTACCCACGCGACGACGGCATTCCTGGTCGCAGCGATCGACTCGGCCATCGGCTCGTGCCAGGCGACGCCATACAACCACAACATCGCCGCCAACCCGACTCCACCGGTCATCAGGTTGAGCACTCCCGGCGGGCTGTGCGTGACAAGGCAATCTTCGGCAAAGTCCCAGTCGGTCTCACCATGCTGGACGACTTTCTCGTAGGCGATCGCGATCAGGATGGGCGCCAGCAGCGGAAATCCGCTGGCCACGCCTTCCCACCAGACGCGGAATGCGCGCCGCAACGCGCGGCGAAACTGTGCGCGCACGTCCCGCCGTGCGTAAGCATCGCTGATCGAGAACTGCAGGTAGACGCCAAACAACCACTTGCCTGGCGTTTGCTGCAGCGATGCGATCAACATCGCTTCGATCGGTATCCAGGTGAGCGTGATTGCGATCGGCGCAAGCAACGGGTGTCCAATCCAGAACGCGGCGCTGTCGCCTATCACGCCGGCGCCATGCATGGTCGACAGAAGGAGTGCGAGCACCAGTCCCCAGATCGCGTAGTCGAACAGGCGTGCGGCAAGCCGGTTCGCCGGCCGGGGCTCGCTGGTGCGTCCCGCCTTGGCACGCTCGAGTTCCGCCATCCGCAACTGGAAAATCCAGCTCGCGTCTTCCTGTGGCGTGTCGGTCCCTAGAAATACGCTTTTCTCGCGACGCCAGTTCAGAATTGCGAGATCGGTTTGCGGTACCAGGGCAGGCGCCGCAATGACCCGGCGCCGGCGCATCCAGGCGACGCCATGCACGATGCCGTACACCAGCGACAAGGCCAGCAACGTAACCGTCAGGAGCACCAGTACCTGCTTGGCCACAGGCACTGCATCGGCAGGCGTGACAAACACGATTGCGCCGGCGATAAACGCGCCGAACAACACGCACAATGCAATCTGTCCCACGGTGGAGCGGCCGAATGATGCGACACGCTCGGTCAGTCCAGGATGATGCAGATGCTTGTCCGGGGCAGTGTCCGGACTCGTCAGCACCTTTTCGTCGGCGACGTCGATGACGTCGTCGTGCGACGCCGTACCCTGTCCGGTGGCCGCAACATTGCTGACAAAGTGCGCGATGCGTTGCTCGGTCGTGGCCTCGGTGCTAACGGAAAGTTCCTGGTCGTAATGTTGCCGATGGTCCGGATCACTGAGTATGCGACTGGCATGATTGATAAAGCGAAGCGCCTCTTCGACGTTACCTTGTCCGTCACGAGTCTTTGCGTAGTATTTTCTGATCAGACGGCGAAGCGCGGCCCGTACCTCTTCATCGGAGGCAACCTGCGGGACTCCCAGTGCTTCGTATAGCGTCGCCTTCATGCCCCAATCCCGGGCTAAAAGAACCAGTTTCTGACATTGGAATATTCAAGTAAATGCAGGTTCAATGCAAGCCAAGGCATTTTTGCTCCACATTGCACAGTGAACGGTGGCGCTGAACGGCAAACGATGCCGCTCTACGGCAGGCGCGTGCCCTCGCACATAATGGTGCGCAGGGTGATCGAATCCTCATTCCATCCGTCGGCCGGCACCTCGCGCATGAAAAAGGCGGCCCGCGGCCGCCTTTTTGGGTTCTGGAAACCCGTGCCTATTCGCCCTGCTTGGTGCCCTGCCGGCCGTCGTGATGTGCCAGCTTTTCGCGAATGCGCGCCGACTTTCCGGAACGCTCGCGCAGATAGTAGAGTTTGGCGCGCCGAACGTCGCCTTTGCGCTTGACCTCGACGCTCGCAATCAGCGGGGAGTACGACTGAAATGTGCGCTCCACCCCTTCCCCGCTGGAAATCTTGCGGACCACAAACGACGAATTGAGCCCGCGATTGCGTTTGGCAATCACCACACCCTCGAATGCCTGCACTCGCTTGCGCTCGCCTTCGACCACACTGACGTTCACGATGACCGTATCGCCTGGCGAAAAATCGGGCAAGGTCTTGCCCAGACGGGCGATTTCTTCCTTTTCCAGCGTATCGATGATGTTCATTGCTGCTTCCTTTCGTTCATTGGCCCGTGGCCTGGCGTGCAGAGCAGGACCCGCCTGATGCACGCGGTTTATTGTCGAGTTACTACCTACGTGTTACCCATCAATTGCTCTCGCTTGAATTCAGCGAGCAACTTCGCTTCCTCTTCAGTCAAGCTACGGCAAACCAGCAAGTCCGGCCGCCGCAGCCACGTCCGGCCCAGCGCCTGCTTCCGCCGCCAACGTGCAACCGCAGCGTGATCGCCGGAGAGTAACACCGACGGCACGGCCTTATCCTCGTACAACTCCGGACGCGTGTAGTGCGGGCAATCCAGCAGGCCGTCCACGAACGATTCCTCAACCTTCGACTGCGCATCGTTCAGCACGCCAGGCAGTTGCCGCACCACCGCATCGATCAGCAACAGCGCTGGCAATTCGCCGCCGGACACCACAAAATCACCCACTGCAATTTCCAGGTCGACTTCGCGTTCCATGACGCGTTCATCGATGGCTTCGTATCGCCCTGCCACCAGTATCAGCCCTGCCTCTGCCGCGAGCGTGGCGATTCGCTCATGCCGCAATGGCTCGCCTTGCGGCGTCAGGCAAATCACCTTCGGCGCGGCTATGCCCGCAGCCTTCAGCGCAACCCGCGCCGCGCCGATCGCACGTGTCAGCGGCTCTGCCAGCATGACCATGCCCGGCCCGCCGCCATATGGCCGATCATCCACGCTGCGATAGGCGTCGCTGGCGAACTCGCGCGGATTGCGGCAAGCCAACGCCCACAATCCACGCTCCAGCGCCCTACCCGTCACGCCATACTGCGCGGCAGCGTGCACCATTTCCGGGAACAGCGTAACGACTTCGATTCGCATCGCCATACCCGCATCGCGGCCGCAGTGAAACCTCGCAGTGCAACCCTGGCCAACCTCAATAATCAAGCTGCCAGTCGACCCGCACCCTGCGCGCTTCGGGTTCGATCGTGTCCAGATACGCCGGCACCAACGGAATCAGCCGCTCTCGACCGTCCTCGCCCGCGACCCGCAGCACCGCATGCGCCGCCGAATCCAGCATCCCGGCGACGGTACCGAGTGACTGGCCGCCACGATTGACGACCGCAAAGCCAATCAGATCCGCCCAATAAATCTCGCCCTTGCGCAACTTGGGCAATGTCGCGCGCGGTACGCCAACCAGAGCGCCCCGCCATGCCGCCGACGATTCCCTGTCGGTCAGCCCATCGAATTCCACCACCACAGTGTCCGCGTGAATGCGCGCCGACAACACCGAGAATTCCTTCCATGCATCGCGCCCGTCCCGCGCCGCAAGCCACCACCGATCGTGATCGAGCAGTGTGTCAGGTGACGCGGTAAATGGTCTCGCCTTGAGCCAGCCTTTGATACCGTAGGGGCCAAGCATGCGCCCCATGACCACGATGTCGGCGGCGGCGTCTTGCCCTATGGGTTTGGTCGACTTAGGCAGCGGCAGCGGAGGCAGGCACGACAGGCTTGGCGGCAGACGCCCGCTTCACGAGACCGGCAACGGTATCGGACAGCTTCGCGCCCTTGTGCTTCCAGTGCTCGACGCGGTCGAGCGCAAGGCGCAGCGCTTCCTCGCTTTCGCCGGCGATCGGATTGTAAAAGCCAACCCGCTCGATGAAACGGCCGTCGCGGCGGTTGCGCGAGTCGGCAACAACAATATTGAAGAACGGGCGCTTCTTGGCGCCGCCGCGGGCAAGTCGAATGACAACCATGTTCTGTTCCTGATGGAGCCGAAAAAAGGCTCTGATTCTACGACGAAAATGGATACTTTGGCAAATCGCCGGCGGCGCCGGAACGTGGCGCCCTTGCCGCCGCCGGAGCCGGGACGGGTCAAGGGCCGTCAGCGCAGTCCCGGCAGGGCGCCTTTGAGGCCCCGCAGCATCTTTTGCATCCCGCCCTTCGCGACCATTTTCATCATCTTCTGGGTCTGCTCGAATTGCGCCAGCAGGCGATTGACCTCCTGCACGCTGACGCCGGCACCGCTGGCGATCCGGCGCTTGCGCGACGCCTTGAGCAGCTCGGGCTTTGCACGCTCAGCGGGAGTCATGGAATTGATGATCCCCTCTTGCCGGCGAATGACCTTGTCGTCGACGTGCGAACCCTGCGCAGCGCGAGCGAGTTCGGCCGGCAATTTGTCGAGCAACCCCTGCATGCCCCCCATTTTGCGCATCTGCCCGATCTGCGACTTGAAATCCTCGAGGTCGAAGCCCTTGCCCGACTTGAACTTCTTGGCCAGCTTCTGCGCATCTTCGACGTCGACCTGGCGGTGCGCGTCTTCGATGAGGGTGAGCACATCGCCCATGCCGAGAATGCGCGACGCCATGCGGTCCGGATGGAATGTCTCGAGCCCGTTGATTTTTTCCGACATGCCGACGAACTTGATCGGCGCACCGGTAACGCTGCGCACGGACAACGCCGCTCCGCCCCGGGCATCGCCGTCGAGCTTGGTGAGCACGATGCCGGTCAGCGGCAACGCTGTGGCAAAGGCCTTGGCCGTATTGACAGCATCCTGCCCCTGCATCGCATCGACCACGAACAGCGTCTCGATCGGCTTGGTCGCGGCATGCAACTGCGTAATTTCGCGCATCATCGCTTCATCGATCGCCAGCCGCCCCGCGGTATCGATGATCACGACGTCGCAGTAGTGCTTGCGCGCCCAGTCGATCGCCGCTTCCGCGATCATCAGCGGCTGTTCACCGGCATGAGATGGAAAGAATTCGGTTCCGACCTGTCCCGCGAGGGTCTGCAACTGCGCGATCGCCGCCGGGCGATAGACGTCGCAGCTCACCAACAGCACCTTCTTCTTCAGGTCCTCCTTGATCAGGCGGGCAAGTTTCGCCGCACTGGTGGTCTTGCCCGCGCCCTGCAGTCCGGCAAGCAGAATGACCGCAGGCGGCGTTGTCGCGAAATTAAGTGGCGCCGCAGCGCCACCCATCAGCGCCGCCAGCTCCCGCTGGACGACGCCGACCAGCGCCTGGCCCGGCGTCAGCGAACCGATCACTTCCTGGCCAACGGCCTTGTCGCGTACCGTGCCGATGAATTCCTTGACGACCGGAAGCGCGACGTCGGCCTCCAGCAGAGCCATCCGCACTTCGCGCAATGCGCCGTCGATATTGGCATCGGTGAGCCGCGCTTCGCCGCGCAGGCTTTTCACAACGCGGCCTAGCCGCTGAGTCAGGTTTTCGAGCATGGAATGTCAGTGGAGAACGCCGTCGGTGCGCCGAGAATTGCTGCGCGCGTGGTGTACACTCGTTACGCTGCAATGAAAGCGTCGATGATTCTACTCTACGTGCCGGTGGCCGCTGCCTATCTTGCAGCCGCCTGGATCGAATGGCGACGACTCGCGCTGCCCGGCAGGCGAGACGCAGCCTCGGACGCAGTGCTGACGTTCTGGCTGCCTCCCGTTGCGATCGGCGGCCATGCGTTGCTGCTGGCGAACACCGTGGTCACGCCGGAGGGCCTGGATCTGAGCCTGGCCAACGCGATGTCCGCGGTCGAATGCCTGATCGCATTGATCGCGTGGCTGGGCACACTATCGCGAGCATTGCCGGGCGTTGCTGCGATCGCGTATCCGGTTGCGGCCGCTGGCGCTGCGTTGCCGGCACTGATTCCGAGCGCGCACCGGTTTTCCTTTACCTCAGAACCGTGGGCGGCGCTGCACATCGCCGTCGCACTCGTCGCGTACGCGTTGCTGATCGTCGCAGCACTGCAGGCGCTGGTTCTGACCGGGCTCGAGCGGCGTCTGCATCGCGGTCTGGCCGAGCCCAGCGCGGCGACGTTGCCGCCGCTGCTCACGCTGGAGCGGTTCCTCTTCCGGGTAGTCGCCGCGGGTTACGCGCTGCTGACCCTGACACTGATCAGCGGCGTGCTGTTCTCCGAGCAACTGTTCGGCAAGGCGCTAACCTACAGCAACAAGATCATTTTCTCGGTGCTTAGCTGGATCGTTTTCGGCGCACTCCTCTATGGCCGCCGGCGCTATGGATGGCGTGGACGCATCGCCCTCAACTGGATCATGGCGGGCAGCGTCTTGCTGTTGCTCGCCTATGTCGGTAGCAAGCTCTTGCCGGACACCATCCTGGGTGTCTGACAGGCGCGCGCCTTGACAGCGTCCCCGCCCCGCCAAATACTCGGACCGATACCGTAACGCCTGGTTGCTGTTTGGACGATATTCCCCTTCGCACGCTGCTGCTGGCGCTAGCGGTTCTGCTGGTCCTTTCCGCGTTTTTCTCGATCGCCGAGACCGCTATGATGGCGGTCAATCGCTTTCGCCTGCGCCATCGTGCCAAGCACGGCAATCGCGGCGCCCGGCTCGCGGTGGGTCTGTTGGCGCAAACCGACCAGTTGCTTGGCGTGATTCTGCTCGGCAACACGCTCGTCGCCGCGGGTGCCGCCACGATCACGGCCATCATCACCAAACGCTTGTTTGGCGAAGGTGAATTGGCGATCGGGCTCGGCGCCATCGCCATCTCGTTTGCGCTGCTGGTCTTTTCCGAAATCACGCCGAAAGTACTTGGCGCCGCGCACGCCGATCGCCTGGCCCCATTGGTGAGCTATGTACTCGCACCGATGCTGCGCGTGGCGACACCGATCGTCTGGTTCGTCAATCTGTTCGTGCAGGGCCTGCTGAAACTGTTCCGCCTCCAGCCAACGCACTCGACCGTGGAAACGGCATTGTCGCAAGAAGAGATTCGCAGTCTGGTGCTGGAGGGACACTACTTTCGCGGCAAGCATCGGTCGATGCTCGCCAACCTGTTCGATCTCGAATCGATTACCGTCGACGACGTCATGACGCCGCGCAACCAGATCGAGGCGATCGACCTCACCGCCAAGGCGACATTGCTTGGCCAGCAACTGGTGACGAGCTACCACACCCGCCTGCCCGCCTACGAGGACGGGATGGACAACATCGTCGGCATCGTCCACCTCAAGCAGGTGCTCCGGTTGGAGCATGCCGGTGAACTCGACGCCGAGCACCTGCGCGCAATTCTGCGGGCGCCGTATTACGTGCCCGCCGGTACGCCCTTGTTGACCCAGTTGCACCAGTTCCAGGTCGATCGGCAGCGTCTTGGTCTGGTCGTCGACGAATATGGCGAACTGCAGGGTCTGGTGTCCCTCGAAGACATCCTGGAGGAAATAGTCGGTGAGTTCACAACAGAGGCCCCGGGCGGCGCCGAAGGCTACCAGCGTGGCCCGGACGGCAGCATCGTCGTCGACGGATTGACCCCGCTGCGCACCCTCAACCGCAAGCTGGGGACCGCATTTCCACTGGAAGGCCCGAAGACGCTGAGTGGGCTCATCGTCGAGAAACTCGGGGAAATTCCCGACGCCGGCATGAGTTTTACTCTGGCCAGTCAAGGTGTCGAAATCCTGCAAGTCCAGGACCGAGCGGTCAAGGTCGTTCGCCTGCTGGCCCCGGTTGGGCGCACGGGGGCGGCGCCTTTACAAAGCACAGGCGAGCAGGCATCATCAATAAGTTAACTTTTATGCACCTGGAATAAGCCCTCAACCGATGGCAACGACGGCTCCGACGCGCACGATCAGCGGCCTCGCGCGAGCGATGGTCCAGCATGGCTTATTGACCGAATACGACGCCGAAGCGCTGCAAAGCCAGGCGCAGGCCTCCAACATCGGCTTTGTCGAGCAGATCCTCGTCACCAAGAAAATGAGTTCGTCGCAGATCGCGGTGTTCGCGTCGCGCGCCTTCGGTGCGCCGCTGCTCGATCTGACCGGCTTCGACTTCGACCTGATCAACAAGGAATTCGTCGACCCCAAGATCGCGGCGACGCGCCGGGTTCTGCCGCTGCACAAGCGCGGCAATCGCCTGTTCGTCGCCGTCTCCGATCCGGCGAACCTGCAGGCGCTCGAAGAGGTGCGCTTCAAGACCAACCTCGTCGTCGATCCGGTGGTGGTCGAGGACGACAAGCTCGGCAAGGCGATCGAAAAAGTCGTCGAATCGCTGGGCAAGACCCTGAAGGACCTGGTCAACGACAGCGATCTCGAAGTTGACCTCGAGAGCAGCAACAAGGCGAGCGAGGAGGAAAGCTCGGAGGTCGAGGACGCGCCGGTCGTCAAGTACATCCAGAAAATATTGCTCGATGCGATTGCCAATGGCGTGTCGGACATTCATTTCGAACCTTACGAGAAGTTCTATCGCATCCGCTATCGGCTGGACGGCATCCTCAAGGAGGTTGCCCAGCCACCGCTCGCCATCAAGGACAAGATGGCGTCGCGCATCAAGGTGATCTCGAAGCTCGACATTTCCGAAAAACGGGTACCGCAGGATGGGCGCATGAAGCTCGTGCTGTCCAAGAGTCGCTCGATCGATTTCCGCGTCAGCACGTTGCCCACGCTGTTCGGTGAAAAGATCGTGCTGCGTATTCTCGATCCCGCTGGCGTAAAGCTCGGTATCGAGGCATTGGGATACGAGCCCGACCAGCAGAAAATGCTGCTCAGTGCGATCGAGCGTCCCTACGGGATGATTCTGGTCACCGGCCCGACCGGCAGCGGCAAGACCGTGTCGTTGTACACCTGCCTCAACCTGCTCAATCAGCCCGGCATCAACATCTCGACGGCCGAAGACCCGGCCGAAATTCAGTTAGCCGGCGTCAACCAGGTCAACGTGAACGAGAAAGCGGGACTGACCTTCGCCAACTCGCTGCGCGCGTTCCTGCGCCAGGATCCGGACATCATCATGGTCGGCGAAATCCGCGACCTGGAAACTGCCGATATTTCGATCAAAGCGGCGCAAACCGGCCATCTGGTGTTGTCCACACTGCACACCAACGACGCTCCGGCGACGCTGATGCGCCTCGCCAACATGGGCGTGCCGGCGTTCAATATCGCTTCAAGCGTCATCCTGATCACCGCCCAACGGCTTTGTCGCAAGCTCTGCCCCCTGTGCAAGAAGCCGGAGGACATCCCGCCGGAAGCCCTGCTGCAGGCTGGTTTCGTCGAGGAGGATCTGGACGGGTCGTGGCAGGCATACGGCCCGGTCGGCTGCGACAACTGCCTCACGACCGGGTACAAGGGCCGGGCCGGGATCTACGAAGTGATGCCCATAACCGATGACATGCGCCAGATCATCATGCGCAATGGCACGGTTCTTGATATAGCCGAGCAGGCGCGGAAGGAAGGCGTGCGCAATCTGCGCCAGTCGGGGCTGCTCAAGGTCAAGCAGGGCATGACCTCGCTCGAAGAGATCGAAGCCGTAACCAATGAATAGCGACGCGCAACCGAAACGGGAATAGCCATGGCCACCGCAACGACCGCACAACGCCGGATCCCACGCAAGGACGTCAAGGAATTTACGTACCTGTGGGAAGGCTTCGATCGCAGCAACCGCAGCGTTCGCGGCGAGATGAAGGCTGCGTCCGAAACGGTTGTCTCGACCAATCTGCGGCGGCAGGGCATCCGCATCGTCAAGCTGCGCCGGCAGACGTTCCGCGGCGGCAGCCGCGTCAACGAAAAGGACATCACCTTCTTCACGCGCCAGCTGGCGACGATGCTCAAGGCCGGCGTGCCGTTGTTGCAAGCGTTTGAAATCGTCGCGCGCGGGCACAAGAATGCGCGATTCGCTCGACTGATGATGGATATCAAGGGCCGCGTCGAGGCAGGATCAAGCTTGTCGCAGGCATTCCGGGAGCACCCGGCGCATTTCGACGCACTGTACTGCAACCTGGTCAACGCCGGCGAAACCGCCGGTATGCTCGACGGCATCCTCGAGCGCCTGGCGACGTACAAGGAAAAAATCCTTGCGATAAAGAGCAAGATCAAATCGGCACTGTTTTATCCCATCTCGGTGATCGTCGTGGCCATCGTCGTGATCTGGGTGATCATGATCTGGGTGATTCCGGCGTTCAAACAAGTGTTCACCAGCTTCGGTGCGAACCTGCCGGCGCCCACGCTGATTGTCATGGGCATCTCCGACTTCTTCGTGTCGTACTGGTGGGCGATGGCCATCATCATCGGCGGCGTGATCACCGGCTTTTTCGTGCTGCGTCGACGCTCGGAAACCTTTCGCTTCGCCATCGACCGAATATCGCTGAAGCTTCCTGTCATCGGTAACATCCTGGAAAAAGCAACCATCGCCCGCTGGACCCGTACGCTCGCCACGATGTTCGCCGCGGGCGTGCCGCTGGTCGAATCGCTGGACGCAGTCGCCGGCGCGTCGGGCAATGCCGTGTTCATTGTCGGCACCCGCAAGATTCAAACCGACGTCAGTACCGGCACCAGCCTGACCAACGCCATGCATAACACGGGCTTGTTCCCGAGCATGGTCACGCAGATGACGCAGATCGGCGAGGAGTCGGGCTCGCTCGACGGCATGCTCTCGAAGGTGGCCGATTTCTACGAGCGCGAGGTCGATGATGCCGTGGCCGCGCTGTCGAGCCTGCTCGAACCGATCATCATCGTATTCCTGGGCGTGGTGATCGGCGGACTCGTGGTTGCGATGTACCTTCCGATCTTCAAAATCGGTTCGGTTGTCTGAACGGCGATGCAGCGCACGATGGCACCCGGTGCGCACCGGGGTGCAGGGGTTTTCTCGAATTCGAATACCTGCGCCGCATGCACCAGGCGCGTTCCCGCTCTGGCATACGGATGGATGTCCCACACTGAAAACGCCTGCTCGATGACTCACCGGCTGTGCCGTAAGCCCATCGATCGATGACCCCCGTTTCGCTGCCCATTCTGTTTGCTGTCGCGTTGGTCGGCCTGTGCATCGGCAGTTTTCTCAATGTCGTCATTCATCGCGTGCCGAAAATGCTCGAGCGCGGCTGGCGCGACCAGTGCGCGGAACTCGCCGGAACGCCGTCCGCTGAAGAGCCCGCCTACAACTTGTGGGTGCCCCGCTCGCAGTGCGTGTCCTGCGGGCATCCGATCCGCGCCATCGAAAACGTTCCCGTGGTCAGCTACCTGATGCTGCGCGGACGTTGTGCGGGATGCAAGGCGCCCATTTCCGCACGTTACCCCTTGGTCGAGGCATTGACCGGAGTCTTGACCATCTGCGCGGTATGGCGTTTCGGGGCAACACCGGCAGCGCTTGCTGCCTGCGTGCTGGTATGGACGTTGATTGCGCTGACGTTCATCGACTTCGACACGCAGTTGCTCCCGGACAATCTGACGCTTCCCCTGCTGTGGGCCGGACTGCTGGCCAACGTGCTCGGCGCGGTGCCTTCAGTCAGCCTGCGCGATGCCGTCATCGGCGCGATCGCCGGTTACCTGGTGTTGTGGACCGTGTACTGGCTGTTCAAACTCATCCGCGGTAAGGAAGGCATGGGCTACGGTGACTTCAAACTTCTCGCCGCCATGGGTGCGTGGCTGGGATGGCAAGTCCTGCCTCTGATTGTGCTGCTGTCGTCGGTCGTCGGTGCAGCGATCGGCATTTCACTTGTAGCATTCAAGGGTCGCGACCACCAGATTCCCCTGGCGTTCGGGCCGTACCTTGCGATTGCCGGCGTAATCGCACTGTTCTTCGGCAAGCCGCTGCTCGCACTTTATCTTCCGAGTTGACGGTGACGCTGGTCGTCGGCCTTACCGGCGGTATCGGCAGCGGCAAGTCGCAGGTCTCCCATGCTTTCGCCGGTCTCGGCGTCGATGTACTCGATGCCGACGCGCTCGCGCACGAGCTGTCCGCACCTGACGCCGCGGGGTTCCGGGCGATTCGCGAGGCGTTCGGCCCGACCATGGTTCTGCCTTCAGGCACGATCGATCGCGCTCGGCTTCGACGCCACGTGTTCGCCGATGCTGCCGCCCGTGCGAAGCTCGAGGCCTTGCTGCATCCGCTGATCAGTGCGGAGGCGAAGCGCCGGATTGCCGCATGGCGAGGTGCCTACGGGATCTATGCGGTCCCGCTGCTGCTCGAGCGCGGCGGCCCTTCACCGCTGATCGATCGCGTGCTTGTCGTCGACTGCCCCGAAGCCGAACAGGTGCACCGCGTCCGGCTGCGCAGCGGCATGCCCGAGGAAGAGATACGCGCGATCATGGCGACACAGCTCGACCGTTCAGCTCGCCTCGCTCGCGCCGACGACGTCATCGACAACGCGGGCCCAGTCGCAGCCCTTGCCCCACAAGTGATGAAGCTCGACCAGCGCTATCGCGAGCTTGCTCGCGTCATCGAAGCCGACCGCCCACCAGCGACGTGACAGAATGCTGCATGGGATGCCACGGTTAGTGCAGAATGTCGCATCTTCGAGCGTCGGCCGCCCGTCGTGATCCGTTACGAACATCCGCTGAACGAGCGCATCCGCACATTGATGCGACTGGAAGACCTGTACGCACGGGCGCTGTACTTCGCCACTTCGGAAGCGCCGGCGGCTCATCACGCCGCACTGCTCGCGCTGTTCGAAATTTCCGACGTCGCCGCACGTGCGGACCTCAAGACCGACATCCTGCAGGAACTCGAACGCCAGCGTCAGCTGCTCGCGCCGCTCAGGGACAATCCTGCGATTGAACGCGACACGCTCGATGCACTGCTGACCGAGATCGACGATGTCAATGCGCGTCTGCTCGCACAGACCGGCAAGGTCGGTATGCATTTGCGCGAAAATGAATGGTTGATGGCGATCAAGCAGCGCACCGGCATTCCCGGAGGCGTATGCGAATTCGATCTGCCGGCCTATCACTACTGGCTCCAGCACGAACCCGCAGCGCGCCAGCACGACCTGCAGGCCTGGCTGGCGCCGCTGCTACCGATCCTCTCCGGCCTGACGATCATCCTGCGGCTGCTGCGCGAGAACGGCAAGGCAAGCCGGCATACCGCGTACCACGGCGTGTTTCAGCTGATGCTGACGACCGCCAAAGTCGCGCAGCTGTTGCGCCTGTCGCTGGCGCTGGATCTACCGTGCGTACCGGAAATCAGCGCGAACAAGTACGCGCTGAACATTCGCTTCCTGGGTATTGCCGGGATGGATCGAGGAACAGTCTACGACGGCGACGTCGAGTTCGACTTGATGTTCTGTAATCTCTAGGCTGGTTCAGGCCGCGGCGTGCACAGGTCACCGGCGCACTGCAGAGAACGCTATTCCGATCGAGCAATCACCGAAGCCTTTGATGGCCATGTTTCCATCGAGACCGTCGTCACTGGACGATACATCCTGAAAATTGATTTGACCAATGCCTGCTGAACACGAAGCAGTGTTGCTGACCAAATAGATTGAGCCGTATTGCCGATACGTTCCCTGCACGGCGCAGGGCACGCCATTGTCAAAAGCCAATGCGCTCGTTACATTGCCGGTCGCGCCATCGGAATTTACGGTCGCCGTCAACGAAAGTGCAATCTGCCCATAATTTCCTATGGGGACCGTTGGGCAGGGGCTTGTCTTTACCGAATATCCGCCAAAGTAGTCACCGGAAAGCGGGATGTGTCGAGATGTTTGGCGCTGGATGGATTTCGTAACGGCAGTCCCGTCGACGCTATATGAAAGAGTCGCGGTATACGCGCTCGCAGGAAGGAATGAGGCGTTGCCGTGCCCTCATAGCTCCTCTGTGCAGTCGCCTCGTGTACCGCCTGTGTCGGATACTGCCGTGTTGCGATCGACGTACTGCACGCCGGCGCCGCTGTCGAGCAGCGCCTGAATTTCCGCGGCACCAAATCCGAATTCGAGCAGAACTTCGCGCGTATGCTGGCCGAACAGCGGCGCTGGACGAGCGACTTTCGTCGGTGTTGCCGAAAACTTGATCGGACAGCCGATCGCCTCGGTGTCGCCGACGGTCGGATGTCGCGTCTGCACCACCATGTCCCGCGCCCGCACCTGCGGATGCGCGAGCATTTCGGCAATGGTCAGCACCGGGCCCGCCGGTACGCCCACCACCGCAAGCGCTTCCAGCCACACTACCGATGGTTTGCGCTTGAAGCGTTCGGTCAGTAGCGCGACCAGCACAGGGAGGTTCGCCATGCGCGCCTTGTTGTCGCTGAATCGCGCGTCCGTCAGTAACTCGGGCGCGTCGAGCACCTGTGTCAGGCGCGCGAAATTCGTCTGATTCGAGCCACCGATCGTGATCCAACCGTCCTGAGTCTCGAACGCCTGGTAAGGCGCAGTCAGCGGGTGGGCGGAGCCCAGCGGCCCGATCTCGCGGCCGGAGCCCAGAAAAATCGCGCTTTGCCAGAACGTCTGCATGACACCCGCTTCGAGCAGCGATGTGTCGACCAGTTGGCCTTCCCCCGTGCGCAGGCGATGCACGTAGGCGCTCAGGATGCCCAATGCGGCAAGGATTCCGGCATTGATGTCGGTGACCGGGGATCCGACTTTGGTTGGCGCGCCGCCGGGTTCTCCGGTGATGCGCATCAATCCCGAAAGTCCCTGCGCAACGAGGTCGAAGCCGCCCTTGTTCGCGTCGGGCCCCGACAGCCCGTAACCGGATACGGCGCAGTAGATAAGCCCCGGATTGGATCGTCGGAGCACTTCGAATCCGAGGCCAAGCCTGTCCATCGTGCCGACGCGAAAATTCTCGATGATGACGTCGACCTTGGCGATGATCCGTTCCAGCGCCGCCCGCGCCGCCGGTTGCCTGAGGTCGAGCGCGATGCCACGCTTGTTGCGATTCATCATCAGGAAAGCACTGGCCTCGCCATTGACTTCCGGCGGCGAGAAGCGGCGCGTGTCGTCCCCGCCAGGAATCTTCTCGACCTTGATCACATCGGCACCCATGTCGGCGAGGAGCATGCCGGTGGTCGGCCCGGACATGATGTGCGCGAGTTCCAGGACCTTGAGGCCGATCAACGGTCCCATCAGCGGCCTCGGAATTGCGGTGACTGCTTGGCCAGGAATGCGCGCAGACCTTCGCGATAGTCGTCGGTGTCGAAGCACGCGAAACCTTCGTTCCATTCTTCCGCGGAAAGCTGTACTTGCGGCCGCAGGCGGCGGATGAACTGCTTGTGCCAGCGTGCAACCAAAGGCGCGCCGGCGGCAATGTGCGTGGCGGCAGCGCGAGCCTCGGTCTCGACCCGATCGTCGGCGACCACGCGTTGCACCAGGCCCTTGGCGAGCGCTTCCGGTGCGCCGAACACCCGGCCTTCGAGCAGAATTTCCAGCGCGGTCGCGGCGCCTACCACCGCAAGGAGCCCCGCCAGTTCGCCGTAACCCATGGTCAGTCCGAGGCGGTTGATCGGGATGCCGAAGCGGCTGCCTTCACCGCAGATGCGCAGATCGCACATCAGGGCGACCTCGAGTCCGCCACCGACGCACACGCCATGGATCATCGCAATCGTCGGATGCATGCAGTCGCCGATCGCCTGCATCGTCGATGCGATCAGTTCGCCGTAGGCCTTGCCTTGTGCCGAATCCGCCCGAACTGCGGGAAACTCGGCAATGTCGGCGCCAGCACCGAACGCTTTGGTTCCCGCGCCACGAAGGATCACGCAGCGCAACGTGGCATCCGCGGACAGGTCGCGCATGCGCGCACCCAGCTCGCTCCACGACGCCCGCGACAACGCATTGAGTTTCGCCGGCGCATTGAGTACGACGGTCGCGACAGTGCCGTCACGTTCGACGCGGATCAGGTCTGACATTTGAGGTTCAACGATAGAACGGGTTCGCCAAGTGACCCGTCAGGTCGCGCCAGGCTTCGGTTTGAGTGCGCCGCGAACACGAGTTGCGCCGGTCGCGAGCAACGGCCAAATCAGCAACACCAGCGCCAGCGTCGTGATCGTTCCTACCAGGCCATTGGACCAGAAGACGCGCATGTCGCCGCCCGCCCCGATCATCGACAGGCGAAACGCGTCCTCACTGCGATTGCCCAACACCAGGGCAAGCGTAAATGGCGCCAGCGGTATGCCTATCTTCTTGAACACGTAGCCGACGACGCCGAACAGCAGCATGAGCCAGACGTCGAACATGGCGTTCTGAATGGCAAAGGCGCCGATGGCGCACGACACGACGATCATCGGCGCTACGGCGGAGAACGGAACGCGCAGGATCGCCGCGAAGAACGGCACCGTGGTCAACACGATGACGAGGCCGACGATATTGCCGAGATACATGGAAGCGATGAGACCCCAGACGAAATCCTTGTGCTCGACGAACAGCAGCGGGCCGGGATTGAGCCCCCAGACCATCAGGCCACCCAACAGGATCGCCGCTGTGCCTGAACCGGGAATACCCAACGCCAGCATCGGCAGCAAGGCGGCGGTTCCGGATGCGTGCGCGGCTGTCTCGGGTGCGAATACGCCCTCGATACGTCCGGTGCCGAAACTTGCCGGATCCTTGGAGAACCGCTTGGCCAGGTTGTAGCCCATGAACGAAGCCGCGATGGCACCGCCGGGCGTGATGCCAAGCCAGCAACCGATGGCCGACGAGCGCAACAGCGTTACCCAGTAGCGTGGCAGGTCCTTCCACACTTTCAGGACGACGCGGAGACTGATCTTCGCCGAATGCCCGCGCAGTGCGAGTCGTTCTTCCATGGTCAGCAAAATCTCGCTGATGCCGAACAGCCCGATGACAGCGACCAGGAAGTTGACGCCACGCAACAACGGATCGAAACCGAAGGTCATGCGCAACTGCCCGGATACGGTGTCCATGCCGATGGCGGCAAGCAACAGGCCGAGCGTCATCGAGATAATGGTTTTGTGCTTCTCTTCGCGCCCCAGGCCGACAAACGAGCAGAAGGTCAGCAGGTAGACGGCGAAGAATTCCGGCGGCCCGAACCGCAATGCGAAGCCCGCGATTCGAGGTGCAAGAAACGTGATCAACAACACGGCCACGAGCGAGCCGATGAATGACGACGTGAACGCCGCGGTGAGCGCCTCCGCGGCCTTTCCCTGTTGGGCCATCGGATAGCCATCGAAGGTTGTCGCCACGGACCAGGCCTCGCCCGGGATGTTGAACAGGATCGACGTAATGGCTCCGCCGAAAAGCGCGCCCCAATAGATGCACGAAAGCATCACGATGGCGGATGTCGGGTCCATCGTAAACGTAAGCGGCAACAGGATCGCGACGCCGTTCGGCCCGCCCAACCCCGGCAGAACGCCGACGAAGATGCCAAGCACGAGGCCGACCATCATCAGCGACAGCGTCTTCCAGGTCATGAGGACGACGAAGCCGTGAAACAGGAGGGTCAAGGCTTCCATCGTTATCTGCTCTAGAAGCCGAAGGCAGCTTCCAGCGGTCCCTTGGGCATGATGACGTCGAACGCGACCTCGAACGTGGCGAACATGATGACCGCAAACAGAAAGCTCGTGAGCAGCGATTTCCACAGCGCAATTCGCCCGATTATCCGCATGAAGCCCGCAACAAGCAGGAAGCTCGCTACATAAAGCCCGAGCCATTGCGTGAACAGACAGAACAGCAAGGTCGGAACGAACACCTGCAGCACGCGGCGAAGCTGATCGCGAGTGACGAACGTTGTCGTCGGCCGACTCCGTCGTGCGAATGCGACGCCAAGGCCATACAGAGCCGCGCCAGCGAGGATGACGCACAGATAGAACGGGAGATATCCGGATTGCGGCCCATCCTTGGCCCAGCCCATCCCGCTGCGCCAGTTGTCGAAGCCGAGGAGCAGCGCCAGCGCGAGCAACAGCATATACACGGCCACCTCAACGGTGCGAATGGTCGTCACCGCAGGCGAACTGTCGCTCGGTGCGGTTGGATCGTCGACGACGATTTCGATCTCGGGTTCTGGCATCGTGGTTTCGCGAGAAGGGCGCAGAGGATCAGTGCTCCCTTTTCCCCACAGGGGAGAAGGGAGCGGCGACAACGCCTGTTTCCTCCGGGTTATGGAGCGACGAAGCCAGCCTCGGTCATCAGGCTTTTGTTCAGCGTGTCGTCCTCTTCGAGGAACGTCAGCATGTCCTTGCCGGTTAGGAATGCCGGCTTGAGCGCCTGCTTTTCCATGTAGTCCTTGTATTCCGCGGTCTGCGTCAGCTTCTTGAACAAATCGACATAGAATGCCGTCTGCTCAGGGGTTACCTTGCCCGGAAGAAACATGGCGCGCAGCATCAGGTACTGCATGTCGAGCCCTTCTTCCTTGCAGGTGGGAATGTCGTTCCACGACATGGTATCGGTGACCTTGGTCTTGTAGGCGATCCGCTCCTTGTCAAACACGCAAAGCGCCCGCACTTGCCCGGCGCGCCAGACCTCGAGATTCTCGGACGGGTTATTGACGTTGGAAGCGGTGTGATTGCCGACGAGCTGCGTCGCGGCCTCCCCGCCCGATTTATAAGGCAGGTAGGCGAACTTGGCACCCGTCTTCTTTTCCATGAACACGGTGAGAACGTGATCCTCGCGCTTCGAGCCGGTGCCGCCCATCTTGAACGGCGGGTCCGCGGCCTTTGCCGCGGTCACGAACTCCTTCACCGACTTGTACGGCAGCGTCACGTTATCCCACAGCACAAACTGATCCAGGGCGATGATGGAAACCGGGGTCAGGTCGCGCCAGTTGAACGGAATCTTCGCCGCGAGCGGCAGCATGTAGATCAGCGAATACGCGATAAGCACCTTGTTGGGATCGCCGTCGCTTGCCTTCATGTACATCAGCGCCTCGGCGCCCGACGCACCGCCTTTCAACGAGACGACCATCGGCTGATTCATCAGTTTGTTCTTCTGGATCGCCGACTGCATCATTCTCGCCATCTGGTCGGAAGCGCCGCCAGCGCCGGCGGCCACTACAATCTCGACAGGCTTGGTGGGCTCCCACGCAAGGGCCGTCGCACTCGCCAGCATGATCGCCAGCGTCACAGCTTTTTTGACGAACCTGTTCATTTCCCAATCCTCCTTTTTTGCCATTCAGAGACTCGGTGACTCAGCAAGCCGGCTTGCATAGTTCCACGTGGCAGGCGCGCCCATCAAGCACTTCGTCCATCCTGTTTTTTTCCCAAAAGCGAAACCTTCGACTCACGCGGCGCGCCGATGCGCCCCGATCGCTGCCTGCTCGTTGGTGGAACGCAGGTACGAAAGCGCCTCTGCCACGCCATTCATCTCGTGCGGTACGTTGCACACCGCCAGGCCCATCTCGACGCCGCACAGTGCTCCGCACAGCGTCAGGTCGTTGAAGAAGCCCAGGTGCCCGATGCGAAATACACGCCCTGCCACCTTGCCCAGGCCCATGCCCAGCGACATGTCGTAGCGCGTAAGAATCTCGCGGCGCATGGCGTCGGCATCATGTCCTTCCGGCATCATCACCGCGGTGACTACGCTGCTGTATTCAGCCGGATTGCGGCACAGGATTTCGAGGCCCCATCCCCTGACGGCGCGGCGGGTTGCTTCCGCGTGTCGATCGTGGCGCGCATACACATTGGTCAATCCTTCTTCGAGCAGCATCGCTGTCGCTTCGTGCAAGCCGTACAGCATGTTGGTCGCCGGCGTATACGGAAAATAACCATTGCGATTCATCGCGATGAATTCATCCCAGCCCCAGTACGCCTTCGGCAGGCGGGACGACTTGCTGGCGGCCAGCGCCTTGTCGCTGACCGCATTGAATGATAGCCCTGGCGGCAACATCAGGCCCTTTTGCGATCCCGCGACGCTGACATCGACACCCCACGCTGCGTGACGATATTCTAGTGACCCGAGTCCCGACACTGTGTCGACCATGAACAGCGCCGGATGACTCGCGCGATCGATCGCCTGCCTGATCGCGGCAATCCGACTGGTCACCCCGGTCGACGTCTCGTTGTGTACCGCGAGCACCGCCTTGATCGCGTGTGCCTTGTCATCCCCGAGCCGGGACTCGACCACCGCGGGGTCGACGCCGCTGCGCCAATCACCGGGTACGAAATCGACGACAAGGCCGAGCTTGTCGGCAATCCTGCGCCACAACGTTGCGAAGTGTCCGGTTTCGAACATCAGCACACGGTCTCCTGGCGAGAGCGTGTTGACCAGCGCGGCCTCCCAGGCGCCCGTACCCGACGCGGGATAGATGACAACCGGACTCTCCGTCTGGAACACCTGCTGCAACCGCTCGAGAATTTCCAGCGTGAGGCGACCGAACTCCGGACCGCGATGGTCGATCGTCGGCTGATCGATCGCACGCAGAATCCGATCGGGCACACTCGTGGGCCCGGGAATCTGCAGAAAGTGCCGGCCGCTGGGATGATTGTTTAGTCGTGCCATTCGCTTGTCCCCCAAGGACAGGTACAGCTTGGTATATTGCGATTGTAGCGCAAGCACCCGCGTCATGAACGCACCGGCCGAACAACCTGTAGTGATGGATCGCCGTATGCAGAGAGCGGCGGACACGTCGCGCCTGACGCAGCGCCTTCGTGCCGAATGCCGCGGCGATGTCCTCTTCGATGCCGCGTCGCGTGGACGTTATTCGACCGACGCGTCGATCTACCAGATATTTCCCATCGGCGTGGTCGTGCCGCGTGACGAAGACGACGCGAAAGCCGCACTCGCGGTTGCGCGTGACCTGAACGTCGCCGTGCTGCCGCGTGGCGCCGGATCGTCGCAATGCGGGCAAACCGTCGGCAAGGCGCTGGTCGTCGATCACAGCAAATCGCTCAATCGCGTCCTCTCGTTCGACCAACATGCGATGACGGTGACGGTGCAACCCGGCGTCGTCCTCGATCAACTCAATGCGCGTCTCCAACCGCATGGCCTGTGGCTGCCGGTCGACGTCAGCACCTCCGCTCAGGCAACCATCGGCGGCATGGCAGGCAACAATTCCTGTGGCTCGCGTTCGATCGCGTACGGCAACATGGTGCACAACGTCGAAGGCATCGATGCCATACTCGCCGATGGCAGTGAAATAGCGTTCGGACCGGTCGCTGCCATGGCACGCACCGGTCGTGGTGGCGCAATGATCGACGCACTCGCGACCATCGGCGCACGCGAGCGCAGTGAAATCGAGCAAATGTACCCTCGCGTACTGCGTCGCGTCGGTGGCTACAACCTCGACGTATACGCGCCGCAAAGCGTACGTCCTTACACGTTCGATGGCTCAGTCAACCTCGCGCATCTGCTGGTTGGCTCGGAAGGGACGCTGGCGTACTTCTCCCGCATCACGCTCAAGCTCGCGCGACTGCCGGGGCACCGCGCGCTGGGCGTCGCCAATTTCCCGTCGTTCCGCTCGGCAATGGAAGCGACGCAGCACATCGTCAAGCTCGAGCCCACCGCGGTCGAGCTCGTCGATCGCACGATGATCGATCTCGCGCGCAGCAACCCGGCGTTCCGGCCGGTGATCGACCGGGCGCTGATCGGCGAACCCGCCGCGATCCTGCTGGTCGAATTTGCCGGCAGCGACGCGGCCGAATTGTCGACACGCCTGGACCGCCTGGCCGAGCTTCTGGGCGATCACGGGATGCGCGACGCGGTCGTGCGCATGACGGATCCGAAAGCCCAGAAGGAACTTTGGGAGGTTCGCAAAGCCGGGCTCAACATCATGATGTCGATGAAAGGCGACGGCAAGCCGGTGTCGTTCATCGAAGACTGCGCCGTGCCGCTCGAGCATCTGGCCGAGTACACCGAGCGCCTGAGCGAAGTGTTCCGCAAACACGGCACCACCGGCACGTGGTATGCGCATGCAAGCGTTGGCACGCTGCACGTGAGGCCGATCCTCGACATGCGACGCCAGGGCGCCAGGCAGATGCGCGCCATCGCCGAGGAAGCGTCGGCGATGGTGCGTGCATACAAAGGTGCGTACTCGGGTGAACACGGCGACGGACTGTGCCGCGGCGAGTGGGTCGCGTGGCAATTCGGCCCGCGCTTGAACCGCGCATTTGCGGAAGTCAAGGCACTCTTCGACCCGACCAACCGCATGAACCCAGGCAAGATCGTCGCGCCGCCGAAGATGGACGACACCTCGCTGTTCCGGTATCCACCAGCCTTGCGGCGCGTCGAGTTCGAGCCGAAACTCGACTGGAGCGCGTGGAATGTCGAACGTAATCCTCTGACAGCGCAGGAAACCGCGCCAGGCACGGGCGGCGATCCGACGCAAGGGCTCGGCATGGCGGTCGAGATGTGCAACAACAACGGCCATTGCCGCAAATTCGACGCAGGAACGATGTGCCCGAGTTATCGCGTCACGCGCGACGAGCAGCACACGACGCGCGGGCGCGCCAACACGTTGCGGCTCGCGCTCTCGGGACAACTCGATGGCGAAGATCTCGCGGGCGACGCCGTGCATAACGCGCTCGATCTGTGCGTGTCCTGCAAGGGTTGCAAGCGGGAATGTCCGACGGGCGTCGACATGGCCAAGCTCAAGATCGAGGCGCTGGCCGCGCGCGCCGACCGCCACGACGTCGCATGGCATGATCGGCTGATCGCGTTCTTGCCGCGCTACGCACCGGCAGTGAGCCGCGTGCCCTGGCTGCCTGCGCTGCGCGACCGCATTCCCGGTGTGGCACGCATGGCGGAGCGCTGGCTCGGTATTTCCGCACGCCGCACGCTGCCACGCTGGCAAGGCGACTTTCTGCGCGAATGCGTGCCTGCCGCACGCCCAGTGGCGTCGAAAGAAGTGCTGTTGTACGTCGACACCTTCACCAACTATTTCGCGCATGAAAATGCGCAGGCGGCACGCGCCGTGCTCGAAGCCGCGGGCTATTCGGTGCACACCAATGCCGTGAACGGCGACCGCCCGCTATGCTGCGGACGTACCTTTCTATCGGCGGGCATGGTCGGCGAAGCCAAGGTCGAGGCGCGCCGCACGCTCGATGCACTGCTGCCCTACGTGCGGCGTGGCGTCGCCGTCGTCGGATTGGAGCCGTCGTGTCTGCTCGGGATGCGCGATGAATTCCTGGACTATGGTTTTGGTGCGGACGCGCAACTGCTGTCGGCGAATGCGCTGATGTTCGAAGAATTCCTGGTGCGAGAGAAAGCCGCCGGCAGGTTCGAGCTCCAGTTCAAACAGACGTCCACGATCGACGCAGTCGTCCACGGTCACTGCCACCAGAAGGCGTTCGCCGCGACCAAGCCGATCGCCGAGGTTCTGGGTTGGATTCCCGGCATGACCGCGCGCATGGTCGATTCGAGCTGCTGCGGCATGGCTGGGCCCTTTGGCTACGAGGCGCGCCACTACGACATTTCGCTGGCGATGGGCGAACTGGCGCTGCTTCCCGCGGTGCGTGCTTCGCCGTCGACGGCGACGATCGTGGCCGACGGCTTCAGTTGTCGGCACCAGATTCGCGATGGTGCCGGACGCGAGGCGCTGCACGTCGCGCGCGTGCTGCAACTCGCACTCGGTTCGCCAGCATGAACAAGGTCCGAGTCGCCGCGTGTCCACAATGCGGAAAGCCGGTTGAATGGGGGCCGCAGAGCCCATCCCGCCCATTTTGCTCCGAGCGCTGCAAGCAGATCGATCTCGGGGCGTGGGCAACCGAGTCCTATCGGTTGCCCGTCACCGAAGATCCCGACGATCCGGAATCAGCCGAAGGCGGCGACGTTCCGTCCTGACCAGGCTGCACGTCGCAATGCAATGCCATGAGCGCCGTGCGCCATCGCGACGTCGAGATCGCCGTGATCGAGCCCGCCTAGCGCGTAGACCGGTATAGGCGTTCCGTGCACGAGTTCCGCGAAGCGCGCCCAGCCAAGCGGGCTCGCATCCGGGTGTGACGGTGTCGGCTTCACCGGGCCCAGCACGACAAAGTCCACACCGAGTTGCGCCGCGCGGGCCAGCTCCGCCACATCGTGGCACGACGCCGCGCATAGCAAGTCATCGGGCCGCACCTGTGCCGATGCCAACTGCGCCGCCGTCCAGTGCACACCGTCACAGCCCAGGCGGCGCGCGGCCTCGATCTCGCCATTGAGCAGCACGCGCACTCCACGTGGCCGTGCCAGGGCGAAAAGTTTTTCGGCAAGACCTTCAAGTTGCTGCGGCGGCAAGGATTTCTCGCGCAGCTGGATCAACCGTATCCCGTCGTCGATAGCAACGCGCGCACAGGACAGAAACTGCTCGATGCCGAGTTCCTCAGCCATCGTTATGGCGTAGACCGGCGGCAGGATGAGCGCGCGGAGCACGACCGAATTGGCAGGCAGCAGCGGGGCGACGTTGAACGCGCCAGGCGTCTGCCATGCTATCAGCTGACCGTCGCGGCCGTAGGGTTCGCCCTGCCACTCGTACACCCGAAAGAATGCGAGCTCGACGTGTGCGTGCGGATATTCGTACCGCTGTGTGAGCCAGGGCATCGCGAGCGTAATGTCGATACCCAGTTCTTCATGCAGCTCGCGTTTCAGTGCCTGCGCAGCGGTTTCACCAGGTTCGAGCTTGCCGCCGGGAAACTCCCAGTACCCGGCATACGGGGTACCGGCAACGCGCTGCGCCAGAAGCACCGCACCGTCGCTCCGCAGGATCACCGCCACCGCGACGCGAACCAGCGATGCACCGCTCACGCGTGTTTGCCAACCTTGAGCGCGCGCGCGCCGGCGTGGGCGCGTGCGAATTGCCAGGCGATGCGACCGCTGCGCGATCCGCGCTGCAGCGAGAACTGAATCGCAGCCCGGTGCAGGGCTTCGGCCGATGCCGCGTCACGTGGTGCAGGTACGTCATGGAAGCGCAACCACGCGTCGACCGCGGCCAGATAGTCGTCCTGGCTGAAGGGGTAGAACGAAATCCACAACCCGAAGCGCTCGGACAGCGAAATCTTCTCCTCCACCGATTCGCCTGGATGCACTTCCTCGCCAACGTGGCGTGTCTCCAGATTCTCGCTGAAGTACTCGGGCAGCAGGTGCCGCCGGTTCGACGTCGCGTAAATGAGCACGTTGGAGGATGGCGCGGCGATCGTGCCGTCGAGCATCACCTTCAACGCCTTGTACCCAGGCTCATTGGCGTCGAAGGATAAATCGTCGCAGAACACGATGAACCGTTCGGGACGACCCGCGACAGGCTCGACGATGTCCGGCAGATCGACCAGGTCACTCTTGTCGACCTCGATGAGTCGCAGGCCCTTCGCGCCATATCTGGCGAGCATCGCTTTGACCAGCGACGACTTGCCGGTGCCGCGGGAGCCGGTGAGCAGCACGTTGTTGGCCGGAAGGCCGGCGACGAACTGGCGCGTGTTTTCGTCGATGGCGCGTTTCTGCGCGTCGACAGCGACCAGATTGTCCACGCGGATTGTGTGTGGATGCGCGACCGATTGCAGGAACCCGCGCTGGCCGCGCTTGCGCCAGCGAAACGCACGCGCACGCCAATCGGGCGCGGGCGGTGCCGGCGGCAACAGGACTTCCAGGCGTTCGAGGACCGTCTCGGCCCGTGCGAGCAGTGCCTGCAGCGACTCGCGCTCTGATTTAGCGGCCATCAACTTCTGTAGTCGGCGTTGATACTTACGTACTCATGCGACAAGTCGCAGGTCCACACCGTTGCCCGGGCATTGCCGCGCCCAAGCGCAACGCGCACCCCGATTTCTGCCTTCGCCAGCGCGCGCTGACCGTCCTCTTCGCGGTACGACGCCGCCCGTCCTCCATCGCGGACGACCAGCGTGTCGTCGAGCCAGAATGAAACACGTGCGGGATCGAGGTCAGCCGCGGCACCATTGCCAATGGCGCAGACGATGCGCCCGAGGTTCGGGTCGGACGCAAAAAAAGCAGTCTTCACCAGCGGCGAGTTGGCGATGGCGCGTGCAACCCGATTGCATTCGTCGACGTCGCGACCCCCTTCGACCACGATGGTGATGAATTTCGTGGCACCTTCGCCGTCGCGGACGATCGCTTGCGCGAGTTGCTGCGCAACGCCATCCAGTGCGGCGCGGACCATGGCCAGGCGCGCGTCGCTGGCGCTCGTGATCGGAGCCATCGGGGCCTTGCCGGTCGCGATCAGCACGAAACTGTCATTCGTCGATGTGTCACCGTCGATCGTGATGCGATTGAAGGACGCATCCGCGACTTCGACGGCCAACGCATGCAGCAATGGTCCCGAAAGGGGTGCGTCGGTCGCGACAAAGCCGAGCATCGTCGCCATGTTCGGCGAAATCATCCCGGCACCCTTGGCCATGCCGGTCACGGTCATCTGCGCACCGTCGATGTCGATGCGGCGCGACGCGGCCTTCGGCACGGTATCGGTGGTCATGATCGCGCGCACGGCCGCGTGCCAGTGGGTGGGCGACAGCGCCGCACGTGCCGCCGGCAGCGAGGCGACAATGCGGTCCACCGGCAAGGGTTCCATGATCACGCCGGTCGAAAACGGCAGCACCTCATTGGCCGAGCAGCCAAGCGTTTTCGCCACGGACGCACACGTCGTGCGCGCATCCGCAATCCCGAGTTCTCCCGTTCCGGCGTTGGCGTTGCCCGCGTTGATCAGCAATGCGCGCGTGGCGCCGCCCTGCGCGAGATGCTCGCGACAGACGATCACGGGAGCGGCGCAGAAACGGTTCTGTGTGAATACGCCCGCAGCACGCGCGCCTTCGGCAAGTGCAATGAGCACCACGTCGTCCCGCGTCCATTTCTTGATGCCCGCAGCGGCGGTACCGAGCTCGACGCCGGCTACCGGCAGCAACGACTCAGGCGTCGGGGGAGTGTAGTTGACCGGCATGGCAATACTGGGCCGCTCAGCAGCTCAATATCAAGCGAGTCGACCGTGACACTGTTTGTATTTTTTCCCGCTTCCGCAAGGACACGGATCATTGCGCCCGACCTTCTGTCCAGCGCGCTGGAACGGCGCCGATGCAGTCGCGGTCGCGGGCGTCGGGTCATCGGACTTGGCCGCCAGCGCCTCATCGTAATCAGCGTGCTGATAGCGGACATTCGAAAGTGCCGGCGCTTCCTCGACGACCTTGACGTCTTCCTGGGAGCGCACCTGCACCGTCAGCACGATCTTCACGACATCGTGCTTGATCCGGTCGAGCATGTCGGAGAACAGCTCGAACGCTTCGCGCTTGTATTCCTGCTTCGGATTCTTTTGCGCATAGCCGCGCAGGTGAATGCCCTGGCGCAGATGGTCAAGTGCGGCCAGATGCTCGCGCCAATGCTGATCGAGCGTGGTCAGCATGAGGTTGCGCTCGAACTGATGGAACGTGTCCGCGCCGACCAGCCCCAGTTTGCTCTCGTATTGCTTCACCGCAAGATCGCGTACACGGTCCCGCAGCGCATCGTCGGTAAGCTCCGGCTCCGTTTTGAGCCACTCACCCACTGGCGCCGACAGCTGGTAGTCGCTCGCCAATGTTGTCTCCAGCGCGCTCACTTCCCACTGTTCCTCGACGGACTCGGGCGGGACATGCAGGCGCGCCGTGTCCTCGACCTGCCCGGCGATCATGTTGCGGATCGTGTCCGAGATGTCTTCGGTGCCGAGCAGTTCGTTGCGCTGCTGGTAGATCACGCGGCGCTGATCGTTGGCGACGTCGTCGTATTCGAGCAACTGCTTGCGAATGTCGAAATTGCGCGCCTCGACCCGGTTCTGCGCTTTGGCGATCGAGCGATTGACGATCGGATGCTCGATGGGCTCGCCTTCCGGCATTTTGAGACGCTGCATGATGCCGGACAGGCGCTCGCCCCCGAAAATGCGCAGCAGCGGATCTTCCAGTGACAGGTAAAAACGCGACGACCCCGGGTCGCCCTGACGACCGGACCGGCCCCGCAGCTGGTTGTCGATGCGCCGCGATTCGTGCCGTTCGGTGCCGATGATGTGCAGACCTCCCGCCGCGATCACCGCGTCGTGGCGCACCTGCCAGGCACTGCGCAGCTTGTTGATCTGCAGATCCTTGTCGCTTTGCGCCAACTCCGCGTCTTCGCGGAGTACGAGAATCTGCGGCTCGACGGCTCCGCCAAGCACGATATCGGTTCCCCGTCCCGCCATGTTCGTGGCGATCGTGATCGCCTTGGGCTGGCCGGCCTGAGCGACGATTTCCGCCTCGCGCGCATGCTGCTTCGCGTTGAGGACCTCGTGCGGAAGTTTCTCCTTGACCAGATATCCGGCAAGCAGTTCGGAGTTCTCGATGGATGTGGTTCCGACCAGCACCGGCTGCCCACGCTCGTGGCAATCCTTGATGTCGGTGATGACCGCGTCGACCTTTTCCTTGAAGGTGCGGAACACGAGGTCGTTTTCGTCCTTGCGGATCATCGCGACGTTGGTCGGAATGACCATTGTTTCCAGGTGATAGATCTGCTGGAATTCGAACGCTTCCGTGTCTGCGGTGCCGGTCATGCCCGCGAGCTTGGAATACATGCGGAAGTAGTTCTGGAAGGTGATCGATGCCAGCGTCTGGTTCTCGCGTTGAATCGGCACACCTTCCTTGGCCTCGACCGCCTGATGGAGCCCGTCGGACCAACGCCGGCCCGACATCAGACGTCCGGTGAACTCGTCGACGATGATCACTTCACCGTCCTGCACGACATAGTGCTGGTCGAGGTGGAACAGCGAATGCGCGCGCAGCGCTGCATACAAGTGGTGCATCAGCGAAATGTTGTGCGCGTCGTAGAGACTGCTCCCCGCCGGCAGCAGTCCGGCCTCACCGAGAATCCCTTCAGCGTGTTCGTGACCCAGCTCCGACAACAGCACCTGGTGCGCTTTTTCGTCGACCCAGTAGTCGCCGGGCGCCGTTTCGTCGGCCTGACGTACCAGCTTCGGTGCCAACTCGTTGAGACGATAATAGAGATCGATATTGTCGTCTGCCTGGCCGGAAATGATCAGCGGCGTTCGCGCCTCGTCGATCAGGATCGAGTCGACTTCATCGACAATGGCGTAAGTGAGGTCCCGCTGCACCCGCTGCGAGATGTTGAAAACCATGTTGTCGCGCAGATAGTCGAAGCCGAATTCGTTGTTGGTGCCGTACGTGATGTCGGCCGCGTAGGCTGCCTGCTTGTCGGCGTGCTCCATCTGCGACAGATTGACGCCGACCGTCAGCCCGAGGAAACGGTAGATGCGTCCCATCCAGTCGGCGTCGCGCTGGGCGAGATAGTCGTTCACGGTGACGATGTGAACGCCATTGCCGGTCAGTGCATTGAGATAGGCCGGAAGCGTTGCGACCAGCGTCTTGCCTTCACCGGTACGCATTTCCGCTATCTTGCCGTTGTGCAGCGCCATGCCGCCGAGCAGCTGCACGTCGAAGTGGCGCATCTGCAGCGTGCGCTTGCCGGCTTCGCGGACGACGGCAAACGCCTCGGGCAACACCGCCTCGAGGTCTTCCCCGTTGCCCACGCGCTCCTTGAACGCAGCGGTCTTGGCCTTGAGCTCCGCGTCGGAGAGGCCTGCCATTCCGGGCTCCAGCGCATTGATTTGCCGGACCACCTGCGCGTATTGCTTGAGCAGCCGCTCGTTGCGGCTCCCGAAAATCTTGGTGAGGATATTGGGGATCATAGAACCCGTAACTGACGCCCGCGGGGCGAAAAACAAGGGGTGAGGACAACCTCACCCCTCAGACAACGTTCGGCCGGACGCGCTTTTAGGCGCTAGCCGGTCGCCTGCAGAAATCGCGCTGGATTTTGCGGCACCCCATTCAAGCGTACTTCAAAGTGCAGATGCGGCCCTGTCGAACGACCCGTGGTGCCTACGCGTGCCACCTGTTGACCACGCACCACGAAATCGCCTTCCTTGACCCGCAAGCTTGAACAATGCGCGTAACGACTGACCAATCCATTGCCGTGATCGATTTCGATCATTTTACCATAGGCGGGATGCACGTCCGCGTAGATCACCTTGCCGCTGGCTGCAGCGACAATTCCGGTGCCGACCTCCGCCGGGAAGTCGATGCCTTCATGGAAGCTTTTCTGCCCGCTGAACGGGTCGATTCGCCACCCGAAGTTGGAAGAAAACCAACCGTCTTCGATCGGTGACAGCGACGGCAGGAATTTCCGATACGCGGAATTGGTTACGAGCAATGCTTCGAGCACGCCAAGCTGGTCCGAGCCTTGATCGACCTGCCGTGACAGATTTTCAAGCATCGAGCTGAATTCGTCGAGCGACAGGTCGCGGCGCAGCGTCGGCGCGGGTCCGCCACGCCCCGGGACGACGCCCGGCTGCAGCATGGGCGGCAATTCCTGGGGGTTCAAGCCAGCCAGCTTCGCCAGCCGTTCACCCAAACCATCCAGCCGAAGCATCTGCGCCTGAAGTTCACCCAGCTTCACCGCCATCATGTTCAGATGGCTTTCGACGACTTCCTGGGTTTTTTGCGCCTCTTGCCGTTGGTCTGCAAGAACAATGGCCTGCAGCAAGGGGTGATTGATTGAAGCGGCGTAGCGCAGCGTTACATAGTTGAACATCAGCGTGAAGGTCAGAAACAGGGCCAGCAGGGAAATTGCCCCGCCCGTCCAGTGCCGCCAGTCCAGCGCCAGCGTGCGCGCTCGGGCGCTGGCACCCGAGATGAAGATTATGTTCAAATGGTCTCTCCCTTTGGGCGCCGGACTGCGCCTTTGCGCGCTGCCAAGAACGGACCTTCGATGACCATGCGTCGCCTCCAGCAAATCATGACCAGTGAGTCGGTCATCGCAGAGCTGCTAAAGCGCAGGCAGCACGAACATGCATTGGAGGCACGCATTAGGCGGGCGCTGCCTCCTTCGTTGGCGACCTGTATTGCTGTTGCCGACGGCCGCTCGTCTGAACTTGGACTCGCGGCGACCAGTGGTGCTGCCGGCGCATTGATGCGTCAGCGTGCCCCGGATCTGTTGCGTACACTTACAGCCGAAGGATGGCAATTTACTGCAATACGAGTGCGTGTGCAAGCCCGCCCAGTGCCGCCACCAAGCGTCAATCCTTCGAAAAAACAGATAGATACAGCAGGAGTGGTGCATCTTGTCGCCGCTGCCGAGGCCGTTGGCGAATCGCCCCTGGGCGACGCACTGCGCCGGTTGGCCCGGCGCGCTGCGTTGCCGGGTTCAGGCCATTACGAACGCCCGCCGGAGCGCGAGGAACATGAAAACGACGAGCAATAGCATGATGGAGTACTTGGCGACTTGCCCAATGAAGCGCAAATAGCGCCGATCGCGCTTGATGACGTACATGATGAGCGCGCCGGCGATCGTCGCCAGCGCCGAGAACAGCAATACGCGGACGATGATCACGGGAGCGACGACATGCCGAAGCCAAGCGACGGGGCGACGTCCACCGGGGAATTGGCGAGCCTCGCCGCGGCCGTGACCGCGTGCCTGATGTCAGGCCGGCTGCAGTTGCCAGTCCTGAAACGCACTGGGCACATCGGTCGTTGCCGTGAACGTGACCAGTTCCCACGCATCGGTGCGTTCCAGCAGGGCGCGTGAGACCGCGTTGTTGAGCGCATGCCCCGATTTGTACGCAGTGAACTTGCCGATCAGCGGATGCCCGAGCAGGTACAGGTCGCCGATCGCATCGAGAACCTTGTGCTTGGCGAATTCATTGTCGTAGCGCAGGCCTTCGCTGTTGAGCACCTGCGTCTCGTCGAGCACGATCGCATTCTGCAGGTTGCCACCCAGTGCAAGCCCTGCCGACCGCATCGCTTCAACGTCCTGCATGAACGCGAAGGTGCGCGCGCGACTCACTTCCTTGGTGTACGAATGCTCGGCGAAGTCGATGACGACATGGCAATTCTCGGCGCCGAACACCGGGTGCGGAAAATCGATGGTGAAATCGAGCACGAAGCCGTCGTGCGGTTCGAAGCGCGCCACCTTGTCGCCGTGAAGGACTTCAACCGGTGACTTGATCCGAAGGTATTTTTTCGGCGCGTTTTGCTCCTCGATGCCGGCCGACTGCAGCAGGAACACGAATGGGCCCGCGCTGCCGTCCAGGATTGGCAGCTCGGGACCGGCGACATCGACGTGCAGATTGTCGATGCCCAGACCGGCGAGCGCCGACATCAGGTGCTCGACCGTCGAGACCTTGGTTCCGTCCTTCTCGAGTGAAGAAGACAACCGCGTATCGCCGACATTGCGGGCATCGGCCGGGATGGCGACTCCCTGCGGCAAGTCGACCCGGTGAAACACGATGCCGGAATCGGGCTGTGCCGGGCGCAACGTCAGGTCGACGCGCGCGCCGGTGTGCAAGCCGACGCCGGTGGTCTTGATCTGCGACTTCAGTGTGCGCTGTTTGAGCATGGCTGCGGCCCCCGGTCTCAAGCCCGGCAGAGCGGGCTCATTCACTTGTCGGTTCAAGGGGTTAACAAATAAGTCTACCATAGTTGCGGCCGCCTTGCCTGGCCCCCCTCGATCGCCTCCGCGTCGGAGCATCAGTCGGCCTGCTTGCGCAGGAACGCGGGAATATCTCTCGTATCGAACGCAGACGCCGCCGCGCTCGCCGGTGCCGGAGCGCGTCCACGACGCACCACCGCCGGGGTCTTGTCGAGGGAGTCGTAGTCGATTTGCTCGACGTTGACCCCCATGCCATCAGTACCCGTGCGTTCGATCACGTGCTCGACCACTTCCAGGCGAGGTTGGCGCTTCGCAGCCGCTCCGCCCAATCCCGTGGCAATCATGGTCACGCGCAGGTCGTCGCCGATCTCGTCGTCGATCACCGTGCCCACGATCACCATCGCGTCGTCCGCAGTGAAGGCCTTGATGGTGTTCATGACATCGTGATATTCCTTCATCTTCAGGCCCGATGACGCGGTGATGTTGACCAGCACACCGCGTGCGCCCGACAGATTCACTTCTTCGAGCAGAGGGCTCGCGACGGCACGTTCGGCCGCGATCTTCGCCCGGTCTGCGCCACTGACGGTCGCCGACCCCATCATCGCCATGCCGACTTCAGACATGACGGTGCGCACGTCGGCGAAGTCGACATTCACGAGTCCCGGGTTGTTGATCACTTCGGCAATCCCGGACACCGCGCTGTGCAACACTTCATTGGCTTTGGCATAGGCATCGAGCACCGACACATCCTCGCCCAGCACCTGCATCAGCTTTTCGTTGGGAATGATGATCAGGGAATCGACGATCTTCTTCAGTTCCTCGATCCCGGCTTCGGCGACTTTCTGTCGCTTGCCTTCGAAATGGAATGGCCGCGTCACGACGGCGACGGTCAGGATGCCTTTGTCTTTCGCGACCTGCGCCACTACCGGCGCGGCGCCGGTCCCGGTGCCACCGCCCATGCCGGCGGCAATAAACACCATGTCGCAACCGTCGATCATTTCGGCGATGCGTTCGCGATCCTCCATCGCGGCATCGCGACCGATTTCCGGACGCGCGCCCGCGCCGAGGCCGCGCGTCAGGCTGCTGCCGAGCTGCAATTGGTGACGCGCAGTCGAACGCTTGAGCGCTTGCGCGTCGGTGTTGGCGGCGATGAATTCAACGCCGGCCACACCCCGGTTGATCATGTGCTCCACGGCGTTGCCGCCGCAACCGCCGACGCCGATGACTTTGATGATTGCTTCCTGCGGGTTCTGGTCGATGATTTCAAACATTCTGTTTCTCCTGTCTAATGGTCGATGCTCTGATCTGTGTATATCGTTGCTGCGAAACGTTGAGTTGCCACCCTCAGTACTTGCGCTCTAGAAATTTGCCTTGAACCATTGCTTCATTTTTTCCCCGACGTTGCCCAATCCCTTGCCTTGCTCACGCGCCAGTTCCGCGCGCAGATACTGTTCTCGTCCATCGAGCAGCAAGCCCACTGCCGTCGCGTAGCGCGGACTGCGGACGACATCGGCGAGCCCGCCGACGTACGCCGGCACGCCGATGCGCACCGGCAGATGAAAAACTTCCTCGCCGAGCTCGACCATGCCGGCGAGCATCGCCGAGCCCCCGGTCAGGACGATGCCCGATGAAAGCAATTCCTCCAGTCCGCTGCGGCGCAGTTCGGCTTGCGCCAGCGTGTAGAGTTCCTCGATGCGCGGCTCGATCACCTCCGCGAGCATCTGCCTTGACAGCTTGCGCGGGCCGCGTTCGCCGACGCCAGGCACTTCGATGATGTCGTTCGGATCGGCGAGCTGGCGCAGCGCGCAGCCGTGGCGGATCTTCAGCTCCTCGGCTTCCTTGGTCGGTGTGCGCAGCGTCATCGCGATGTCGTTGGTCACCTGGTCGCCGGCGATCGGAATGACCGCCGTGTGACGGATCGCGCCGCCGGTGAACACCGCGAGATCGGTCGTCCCGCCACCGATGTCCATGAGGCAGACGCCGAGGTCCTTCTCGTCGTCGTTCAGCACCGCCAGCGCTGACGCGAGCGGCTGCAGCATCACGTCGCTGACTTCCAGTCCGCAGCGCCGGACGCACTTCGTGATGTTCTCGACCGCCGACACGGCGCCGGTCACGATGTGCACCTTGACCTCGAGCCGCACGCCGCTCATGCCCAACGGCTCGCGCACGTCTTCCTGCCCGTCGACAATGAATTCCTGCGGCAGGATGTGCAGCACTTGCTGATCATTCGGAATCGCGATGGCCTTGGCGGTCTCGATGACCCGATCGATGTCGGCTTGCGTCACTTCCTTTTCCTTGATCGCGACCATGCCGCTCGAATTCAGGCTGCGGATGTGACTGCCCGCGATGCCCACGTACACCGCGGCGATCGTGCAATCGGCCATCAGCTCGGCTTCCTCGAGAACGCGCTGGATGGAGCCCATGGTCGCCTCGATGTTGACGACGACGCCCTTCTTCAGCCCGCGTGAGGGTTGCGTCCCCATGCCGATGATGTTGAGCCGTTTCTCGGGCGTGACTTCGGCGACGATCGCGACGATCTTCGATGTGCCGACGTCGAGACCGACGATGAGATTCTTGGCGTCCTTGACCATGCTTGCGTTCCCCTAGACCCTTCCCTGGCGTTGCTTCGCAGCCGGCTTCTTTGCCGGTGTTTCGGTGAATTCCGGCACGCGCGCCGCAAATCCATTGCGGTAGCGCAGATCGACCTGATCGACACGCGTGCCCGCGCGTTGCATTTTTGCGATCGTCCCCGCGTAATACGCGACGAAGCGGGCGAGCCGGACACCGGGCTCGACCCGACCGAGTTCGAGCGTCAACGGTGCGGGGCCCTCGGTCTTGATCTCCCACGCCGCGCGCTCCGACAATCGTATTTCGGCAAGCGTCAGACCGGTCGGCATCAGCGTCTGACCGAACTCGCGGAAATGTGCCGTGACGTCGGCGGCGCTGCCCTCGGGTCCGGAAAATTGTGGCAATTCGCCGTTGTAGTCGGCGGTGAAAGTTTCGCCCTCAAGGTTCACCAGTGCACCATCATTCCAGCGCGCCAGCGGCTCGTGCTCGGTCACGATGATCTCGAGGGTCTTCGGCCACGCGCGCCGCAGTGCAACCGTGCGGACCCATGGCACCTTGACCAACGATGTCCGAGCGTCGGCGAGGCGCATCGTGAAAAACGTGCCTTTCAATTCCTCGCGAACCACGGCTTCGACATGGGCCGGATTCGCGCGCACCAGCGGACCGCGAATCACGACCTCCTGCAGCGCGAAGACCGGCTGGCGGACAGCCCACAGCGTTCCTGCGCACGTAAGCATTGCGACCGCAGCAACGACAATCACGAGCGCGACGGCGTTGAGCTGGCGCGGGTTATCCCACATGGGCGCCTCGCAGGATATCGACGCAGAGTTCGGCGAACGAACGCCCGGCTTGCTTCGCGGCCATCGGCACCAGACTGTGTCCGGTCATTCCCGGCGACGTATTGACCTCGAGGAAGGTCCATCGCCCATCGGGCTTGAGGATCAGGTCGAGGCGCCCCCAGCCGGAACACCCGACCACGCGAAACGCGGTCAGCGATTGTTCCTGGATCGCGAGCTCGATTGCGGCATCGATCCCGGATGGACAGTAGTACTTCGTATCATCTGAAAAGTACTTGTTGTGATAATCGTAGTTGCCTTCCGGCGCTTCGATGCGGATAAGCGGCAGGGCCATGTCGCCGAGTATCGATGCCGTCAGTTCGGTGCCGGTGACGAACTCTTCGACGATGACCAGGTCATCGTGCTTCGCAGCGGTGGCATAGGCCGCTCCCAGTTCGTCGTGATCCACCCGGGTGACCCGGGTAATGCCGATGGTCGAGCCTTCGCGCGCGGGCTTGACGATCAACGGCAAACCCAATTCCGCGACCACCGACCACCAATCGGTGTGCGCATCGACCACACGGTAACGCGGTGTGGGAATGCCGCATGCGAGCCACACCAGCTTGGTCCGCCACTTGTCCATCGCCAACGCCGACGCCATGACACCGCTGCCGGTGTATGGGATACCCAGAACTTCGAGTGCGCCCTGCACCGTGCCGTCTTCACCGAAGCGCCCGTGCAGCGCGATGAACGCGCGATCGAAGCCATCACGCTTCAGCTCGTAAACCTGTCGTTCCGCCGGGTCGTAGGCGTGCGCGTCGATGCCCTGGGATTTCAACGCTGCCAACACCGCGTTGCCTGACAACAGCGAGATTTCTCGCTCCGCCGAAGGGCCGCCCATCAGTACCGCAACTTTTCCGAATTCGCTCATTCGTCGTCAGCGCTCCGCGTCCACGCATCACGATGATGGGCGGCTGCTTCGTCCTCCCGCACCGGCCGCTCCGCGGCACCGTGTCGGACTCGCCCCATCAGTACCGCAACTTTGCCAAATTCGCTCACGCTGCACGGTCTCCCACAATTCGCACTTCCTGCTCGAGTCGGACACCGGTACGATCAGCCACCACGTTGCGCACGTGCTCGATCAACGCCTCGATGTCTGCAGCCTTCGCCTTCCCCTCCGGATTGACGATGAAATTCGCGTGCTTTTCGGATACACGCGCACCGCCGATGGCGGAACCCTTCAACCCGCACTGTTCGATCAGGCGCGCGGCGTGATCGCCTTCCGGGTTGCGGAATACGCTGCCGGCATTCGGCAGGTTGAGCGGTTGCGTGGCGATGCGTTTGGTCAGCAATTCCTTGATGCGTGCGCGAGCCCGGGTCGCGTCCCCTTGCGGGAAGCGGAACCACGCCGCGGTGAATACGCCATCGAGTTCGGCCTGGTTCGCGAGCCGAACGCTGCGATAGCCGATCGCATAGTCGACGGGTGTACGCACTTCGAATCTGCCATCACGAAGCAGTACTTCGACGCGCGCGACATGACGCCACGTTTCGCCACCGTAGCAACCCGCGTTCATCGCCAGCGCTCCGCCGACCGTTCCTGGAACCCCCGCGAGGAACTCGGCCTCGGCGCAGCCGTGCGTCGCGGCAAAGCGCGCCAGCTTCGGACTCGCCACGCCGGCTTCGGCATAGATCAATCCGTCGGAGACCGCGAGCACTCCGCCGGGGTTGTGCAGCAACACGACCGCGCCACGCACGCCACCGTCGCGCACGAGCAAATTACTTCCCAGACCGATCGCCATCAGCGCCGCTTCGGGCGCCAATTGACGCACGAATGCCGCGAGATCGTCGCGGTCGGCAGGAACATACGCGAGTTCCGCGCGGCCGCCACAGCGCCAGCTCGTACGTCTGGCAAGCGGCTCGTCACGGCTGAGCGTTCCGCGCAGTCCAGCGAATTGAAGCGGCTCGGTCATCATCATGTCGACGCCGCGAGGATTGGAGCCACCTGACCAATCGATCCGGCGCCCATCGTCAGCACGACGTCACCGTCCCTCGCGATGGTGCGTATCGTGGCAGGAATGTCGGCAACGTCTTCGACAAACACCGGTTCGACTTTCCCCGCGACTCGCAACGCGCGAGCGAGTGCACGACCGTCGGCCGCGACGATCGGCAATTCACCCGCGGGGTAGACCTCGGTGAGCAAGACCACATCGACCGTGGACAGCACCGCGATGAAGTCTTCGAACAGATCGCGTGTGCGCGTAAAACGATGTGGCTGGAACACGAGCACCAGGCGCCGCCCCGGGAAACTGCCGCGTGCGGCAGCGAGCGTCGCCGCCATCTCTGCCGGATGATGACCGTAGTCGTCGACCAGCGTGAACCGACCATCGTCCTCGATGTGGATATCGCCAAAACGCTGGAACCTGCGCCCGACCCCCTTGAACTCGGCGAGCGCCCGCGCGATCGCGGCGTCGTCGACGCCGACCTCACGGCCCACGGCGATGGCCGCCAGCGCATTGAGCACGTTGTGCTCGCCAGCGAGGTTGAGGTCCACCGCCAGCGACGGCACCCCCGGGCTGGTAGCCGTGAAATGCATGCGGCCTGCGGCATGCGCAATGTCGGTGGCGCGCAGTTGCGCATCCGCCGTGATTCCGTAGGTGACGATCGACTTGGTGATCGACGGTACGATATCGCGCACATTCTCGTCGTCGATGCAGAGCACGACGACGCCGTAGAACGGCAAACGCTGCGCGAAATTGACGAACGCTTCCTTCAGTCGCGCGAAATCGTGACCGTAGGTCTCCATGTGATCGGCGTCGATGTTCGTGATCACCGCCAGCACCGGCTGCAGTACCAGGAACGATGCGTCCGATTCGTCGGCTTCCGCCACGAGAAACTCGCCTTTGCCGAGCCGCGCATTGGCATCGGCCGAGACGAGCTTGCCGCCGATGACGAACGTCGGGTCCAGTCCGCCCTCGGCCAGAACGCTTGCAATCAGACTGGTCGTCGTGGTCTTGCCATGCGTTCCCGCGACCGCAATCCCCTGCTTGAGGCGCATCAATTCCGCGAGCATCAGCGCTCGCGGCACCACGGGAATGCCCTTTTCGCGAGCTGCCGCGACCTCCGGGTTGTCCGCTGCGACGGCAGTGGAGACCACCACGACGTCAGCACCGGCAATGTTCTCTGGCGCATGACCGGTCGCGATCTGCGCACCGAGCCCCGCCAGTCGGCGCGTCGTCACGTTCGTCGCGACGTCGGAGCCGCTGACCTGATAGCCCTGCGTGAGCAGCACCTCGGCAATGCCGCTCATCCCGGCGCCACCGATGCCCACGAAGTGCACGCGTTTGACTTTGTGCTTCATCGCATTTGCGCGACCGCGATGCAGGTGTCCGCGACGCGCTGGGTTGCGTCGGCCTTGCGTAGCTTGCGAGCGGCGGTTGCCATCGCGAGCAGGCGTTCGCGCGTCGCCGCGCGCAGCCAGGCGGCCAGCCGCTCGGGGCTGAACTCCGTTTGCAGAATGATTTCCGCCGCGCCGCAATCACCCAGAACGCGGGCGTTGTCGACCTGATGATTATCGGCAGCGTAAGGAAACGGCACGAGTACGCTGCCGATGCCGATCGCGGCCAATTCCGCAATCGTCGTCGCGCCGGCGCGGCAGATCACCAGATCGGCCTCGGCATAGCGGCGCGCGATGTCGGCGATGAACGGCAGACACTCTGCGTCGACGCCGGCACTCGCATACGCCGCGCGCAAGCCATCGATATGCTTCTCACCCGCCTGGTGGGTTACGCGCGGGCGATCCCCGGGTGCAAGCAACGCCAGCGCCTTGGGTACGCGTTCATTCAGCGCGACCGCGCCAAGACTGCCGCCGACCACCAGCACAAGCAGCGGGCCCGAACGGCCGCTGAAGCGTTGTTCCGGAGGGGCGACCGCGATGATCTCAGCACGCAACGGGTTGCCAACCCATGCGACTTTTTTGCTGGTTCCGGCACCGAAGGTATGCGGAAATCCGGTCAGCACGCGATCCGCACCGAAGCGCAGTATGCGATTGGCGAGACCCGGTCTGGCATCGGGATTGAGTATGACCAGCGGCACGTCCTGCGCAACGGCCATCAGTCCACCGGGAAACGACGCGAAGCCACCCAGCCCGACAACGACATTCGGGCGGCGCCGACGAATGACGCGCCGCGCCTGCCAACATGCCATAAGGATTGCAAAGGGCCCGAACACGAGCCGCGCCCATCCTTTGCCGCGCACGCTGCCGAAGTTGAGCGCCTCGAACTCGACCTTGTGCTCCGGCACGATGCGCGCTTCCATGCCGTCGCGCGTCCCCAGCCAGAACACGCTCCAGCCACGTGCGATCAATTCGGTGGCCACGGCGAGCCCGGGGAAAATATGCCCGCCCGTGCCGCCCGTGGTGATCATCACGGTGCCACTCACTGGAATGCACCCATGCTTGCGGCTGGCGCGATGGCGCTCATACGGTAAACCCGCTCAGCAAGCGCCGATTCTCGAAGTCCACCCGGAGCAGAATCGCGATCGCAATGCAGTTCACGACGATGCCGCTGCCACCGAAGGACAAGAGCGGCAACGTCAGGCCCTTGGTCGGCAGCACGCCCATGTTCACACCGATGTTGATGAACGCCTGCACCCCGAGCCATATGCCGATGCCGTGGGCGACCAGTGCCGCGAACGGCCGCTCCAGACGGGCGGCCTGGCGGCCGATAGCGTAAGCGCGCACCAGAACCCACGAGAACAACGCGATCACCACCGCGACGCCGATGAAGCCGAGTTCCTCGGCGATCACCGCAAGCAGAAAATCGGTGTGCGCTTCGGGCAGATAAAGGAGCTTTTCCACGCTCGCGCCCAATCCCACGCCGTACCATTCGCCGCGCCCGAAGGCGATCAGCGAATGCGACAGCTGATAGCCTTTCCCGAGAGGGTCGGCCCACGGATCGCGGAACCCGGTGAAGCGCTGCAAGCGATACGGCGCGATCCAGATCAGCAACCACAGGGCGATGGGCAACAGGAAGCTGAGCCCGATCAGCAAGCGCCAATCGAGGCCGCCCAGAAACAGGATGCCGAAGGCGATGACGACGATCACCACGCACGCGCCGAAGTCCGGTTCGCGCAGGAGCAGCGTGCTGATCAGGACCATGACCGCGAGCAGCGGCAGGAAACCGCGGATGAGCGTCTGCTTGAGCGGTTGCTGCGCGTGCAGAAAGTCAGCCTTGCGCACCGCATAGCTCGCCGCGTACAGCACGACAAACAGTTTCATGAATTCGGACGGCTGCACATTGACGACCACCAGTGACAGCCAGCGCTTGGCGCCATTGACGGACTTGCCGATGCCCGGCACGAGCACCGCGACGAGCAACGCCGCTCCCGCAACGAACAGGTAAGGGGCGAGACGCTGCCAGACCTTGACCGGTACCTGAAATGCAATCACCGCCACCAGGATGCCGGCGACGACGAAAACCGAGTGGCGTGCGAGGAAGTACCATGGCCGATAGCCGGTGTAAGCCATGGCTTCGGCGGTGGCGATCGACGCCGAGTACACCATGACCAGGCCGATCGCGAGCAGCAGCAGCGCTGCCCACGCCAGCGTGGTATCGAAGGTCAGCATCTTGCGACTTTCACTTGGCGCCGCCAGCGCCGACAGGCGCGGGAACGTGGAGCGCAGCGTCGCGTCCCTAGGCATGCGCAGCCTCCTTTGCATGCATGGCCACTGCCGCCTTGAAGCGCTCGCCACGCTCGATGTAGTCGCGGAACATGTCCAGGCTCGCGCACGCGGGCGAAAGCAGCACGGCATCTCCTGCACGCGCCTCGGCTATCGCGCGGGCAACCGCATCCTCGAGTCCGGGCGCGAATTCCACCGCCATGCGCACTCCCGCCAGTGCTGCCGCGATCGCTGGCGCATCGCGGCCCAGCAACACGACCGCGCGGCAATGCGCGTCGACGCCGGCTTTGAGCGGTGCGAAATCCTGTCCCTTGCCATCACCGCCAGCGATCAATGCCGCAGGACGATCGATCCCTTCGAGCGCTGCCAGCGTTGCCGCAACCGTGGTCGCCTTGGAGTCGTTCACGAACAACACACCCCCGACTTCAGCCACGCGCTCCATGCGGTGCGGCAGGCCGCGAAACGCCGCGAGCGCAGCAAGCACCCGGTCGTCGATCTCCGCCACGCTCGACGTCAGCGCCAGCGCGGCCAGCGCGTTGAGCGCGTTGTGGCGTCCGATCAACGTGAGCTCGCTCGCGCGCAGCAGCATCGCTGCGCCGCGGGCAAGCCATGGCGCGCCGTCGTGCACGGCCAGTCCCCAGTCCAGCGCGGTGGGCGGAGCGCCGGCACCAAAGCTTTGGATCGGCCGACCGGCCACACGCATCGCCCATGAGCGCGGATCGTCGCGATTGAGTATTTGCGCCTCGGCGCCGGCGAACACGCGCGCTTTGGCCGCCGCGTATTCGCTCATCCCGGCGTAGCGGTCCAGATGGTTCTCCGAAACGTTGAGCACGGTCGCCGCGGTCGCCTTCAGGCTGGACGTCGTCTCCAGCTGGAAGCTCGACAGCTCGACCACGAATACGTCCGGCCATGGCGCACCGTGCTCATGCAATGCCAGTACGTCGAGCACCGGCTCCCCGATATTGCCGACGACCGTCACCTGCAAACCCGCGCTGCGGACGAGTTCACCAGTCAGCGTGGCGACGGTCGTCTTGCCGTTCGAGCCGCTCACGGCAAGAAGCTTTTGTCCACGCGGGAGTGCCTGCGCGAACAATTCAATGTCACCGACCAGCTGAGCGCCACGCGCCTGCGCGGCGACGATCGGTGGTTGATCCTTCGCGAGCCCTGGACTGATCACGATGAGATCTGCGCCGGCCAGCGTCGCATCGGTGAACGGCCCGGTGGTGAGCGCAACGTGCGGAAGCTCGGACGCAAGTTTGTCGGCCCCTGGCGGATGCGCACGTGTATCGGCTACGCGAACGTGCGCGCCGTGGCGCACACCCCAACGTGCAGCCGACAGCCCGGTCACGCCCAGACCGAGTACGACGACATTGCGGCCGTGGACATTCATCGCTAGCGCAGCTTCAACGTGGAGAGGCCGAACAAGACCAGCAGCATGGTGATGATCCAGAAGCGCACCACGACCTGATTCTCCTTCCAGCCTTTCAATTCGTAGTGGTGATGAATCGGCGCCATACGGAACACGCGCTTGCCGGTCATCTTGAACGACGCCACCTGGACCACTACCGACAGCGTTTCGACCACGAACACGCCACCCATGATGAACAGCACGATCTCCTGGCGCACGATGATGGCAACCACCCCGAGCGCCGCACCGAGAGCAAGCGCGCCCACGTCGCCCATGAAGACTTCTGCCGGATACGCGTTGAACCACAGGAAGCCCAGCCCCGCACCCGCGATCGCGCCGCAAAATACAGTCAACTCGCCGGCGCCGGGAATGTGCGGAAGGAACAGGTAGGTCGAATAGTCGGCACGCCCGGTGACGTACGCGAACAGGCCCAGCGCGGAACCGACCATCACCGTCGGCATGATGGCGAGACCGTCGAGACCATCGGTGAGATTCACCGCGTTGCTTGCGCCGACGATCACGCAATACGAAAGTACGATAAAACCCCATACGCCGAGGGGATAGCTGACGGTCTTGAAGAACGGCACGATCAGGTCCGCCTTGGGCGGAAGGTCCAGGTTGAAGCCGCTGCTGAGCCAGGCATTGAACAGCTGAAAAAACTGTGTGTTCGACGGTGCCGACACGGAGAACGCGAGGTAAATCGCCGCAACCAGTCCGATCAGCGACTGGAACAGGAACTTCGAGCGCGCGGACATTCCCTTCGGATTGCGGTAGACGACTTTGCGGTAATCGTCGATCCACCCGATAGCGCCGAATCCCACCGTCACGATCAGCACGACCCAGATGAAGCGGTTGCGCAAGTCGGCCCACAGCAGCGTCGTGATCACGATCGACACCAGAATCAGCGCCCCACCCATCGTCGGCGTGCCGGCCTTGGTCAGATGAGTTTGCGGGCCATCGTCCCGCACCGCCTGACCGATCCTGTACTCGGCGAGCTTGCGGATCATCCGCGGCCCGACCATGAAGGAGATCACCAGCGCGGTCATCGTCGCGAGCACGGCACGCAGGGTGATATAGCTGAACACATTGAACGTGCGCACGTCTGCCGCTATCCAGTTCGCCAGCGCAAGCAGCATCAGTGCGTCTCCGCCGCGGCGCTGGTCAGCGCAGACACGACCCGTTCCATGCGCATGAAGCGCGAGCCTTTGACCAGCACGGTCGCGCCTGGCTCGGCATGCAGCGCACCGGCAAGTGCAGCGACCGTAGCGAAATGCTCGCCACCGGTGCCAAACGCTGCTGCGGCGTGTTGTGCCAGTTCGCCGACGGCGAGCAGCCGATCCACGCCCGCGGCTCGCGCGTAGGCCCCTACTTCGCGATGAAAGGGCACGCCCTGGTCGCCGACTTCACCCATATCGCCCAGCACCAGCCAACGCGGTGCGGGCGCCCGCGCAAGCACGGCAATCGCCGCGCGCACCGAATCCGGATTGGCGTTGTATGTATCGTCGATCACCGCCCCGCCACCAGGAAGTTCCACGGTGTGCAAACGTCCCGACAGCGGACGGAACACCGTGAGCGCCGTTACTGCATCGGTCAGACTCGCGCCGGCCGCGGTCGCCGCGGCAATCGCGCCAAGCGCGTTGGCAACGTTGTGCCGTCCTGGTGCCCGCAGCTCCAGCGTCGCATTGCCCTCGGGCGTCGTGACCTCCAGGACCGAACCCCAGGTCTCGATACGAAAGCGCGCAGTGACCGCCGCCGGCGCACGCATGCCAAAGTCACGCAACGCCAGCGCAGCGCCCTCGGCATTGCGCCTGACTACGACCTCCTGCCAGAACGATGCATAGTCGTCGTCGGCGTTGATGACGGCGATGCCGCGCTCGGGCAGCGCACTGATCAGCGCGGCATGCTCCGCGGCCACATCGGCGACGCTTCTCATGAATTCCTGGTGTTCACGCTGAGCGTTGTTGATCAGGCCGATGGTCGGCAACGCGATCGCGGCCAGTTCGGCCGTTTCACCCGGATGGTTCATGCCGATTTCGATCGTGGCGACGCGATGCGGAGCGCGCAGGCCGAGCACGGTCAGCGGCAATCCGATGGCGTTGTTGAGATTTCCCGGCGTGGCAAGTACCTGCCTCGCGCCCATGTTGGCGCGCAGGATTGCCGCGGTCATTTCCTTCACCGTGGTCTTGCCGTTGCTGCCGACAATGCCGACGACCGGAATGGTGAAGCGCCGCCGCCAGAACGCCGCGAGCGCACCAAGTGCCCGCAGGGGATCGGCAACCGCGAGCAGATTGCCCGTCAAGGTTCCGACACGGTCTGCGGCAACAACCGCGGCGACCGCGCCACGCTGCAGCGCCAGTTCGATGTAATCGTGTCCGTCGAATCGATCGCCCTTGAGCGCGACGAACAGTTCGCCCGGCCGGATCGTTCGCGAATCCGTCGCGACACCGTCAAACCAGACGTTCTCGCCACGCAACGTGCCTGCGGTCGCACGCGCTGCGGTTGCGGTGTCCATCATTGTGGGTTCCTTGAGGCGAGCGCACGCGCCGCGTGATCGGCGTCGAGGAACGGCTGACGCACCCCTGCGCGCTCCTGATACGACTCGTGACCCTTGCCCGCGAGCAGCACAACGTCGCCAACCTTGGCTTCTGCGATCGTCGTCGCAATCGCTGCCGAGCGGTCGAGTTCCACCGAATAGCGACGATTACCAGTGTCTCGAATGCCGTGAACGATCTCGCTCGCGATCGCCGCCGGATCCTCATTGCGCGGGTTGTCGCTGGTCACGACGACACGATCGGCAAGCCGCGCGGCGAGGCGGCCCATTTCCGGTCGCTTGCCTCGATCGCGGTCCCCGCCGCAACCGAAAACACATATCAACTCGCCGCCGGAACCGACCGCCCCGCGCAACGCCGCGAGCGCTTTCTCGATCGCGTCCGGCGAGTGCGCGTAGTCGATGACCACCAGCGGTGCGCCGTCGCCCCCGAGACGCTGCATGCGTCCAGGCGGTGCGTCGACGTCGGCCAGAAATTTCAGCGCGGGTTCCAATTCGATCCCACTGACCAGCAACGTCCCGAGCACGCCGAGCACGTTGGTGGCGTTGAACGCACCGACCAGACGGGTTTGCAGTTCACCCCGGCCCCACGGCGTTTCTACCGCGAGCGCCAGTCCGCGCGCTGTCGATGTCAGGCGCGAGCCCGCGATGTCCGCTGCGCCGAATCCGTAGCTCAGCACCTTGCGACCCTTGCCTCTGGCTGCGTCGATCAGGTTGCGGCCGAACGCGTCGTCCGCATTGATCACGCTCGCGCGCAGATCAGGCCAGGCGAACAGCTGCGCTTTTGCCGCACCGTAGGCGGCCATCGTGCCGTGGTAGTCGAGATGGTCGCGCGACAGGTTGGTGAACAATGCAACCGCAAAATTCACCCCGTTGATCCGGCCTTGATCGATGCCGTGCGACGAGACTTCCATGACGACCGAATCGGCACCCGCACGCTTGTACAGCGCCAGCATTTCGTGCAGTGCCGCGGCGTCGGGCGTGGTATTCGCCGCCGGCCGTATCGACGCACCGATCAGCCCATTTCCCAGCGTGCCCAGTACCGCAGTGCGGCGACCGGCCGAGTGGAGACCCGCGGCGATCCAGTGGGCGGACGACGTCTTGCCGTTGGTCCCCGTGACACCGACCACCCACAGGTCCTTCGACGGATGGCCGTAGACGAAGTCCGCGATGACGCCGAGGCGCGCCTTGAGATGGTCCAGCGGCAGATGCGGCAGTTTCCACGCGTGATCCCAGGAAAATCCCTTCGTGTCCCAGAAAATCGCACCCGCGCCGTGACCGATCGCATCGGGAATGTACGCGCGTCCGTCTGCCCGCACCCCCGGGTAGGCGGCGAACGCATCTCCCGGACGCACGTCGCGACTGTCGGACGTGATGCGCGACACCGGATGGTCGAGGCGCTTCAGCAGCGCGGCGACGTCGGTCGTGGCGGCGAGCGCGCTGCTCACTCGGCGGCCTCCTGACGCATACCGCGCAGAACAACCAGCTGCGCGTCGGCCGCAAACAATCGCGCCGCGCCGGCCCTGCGGGTCTTGGCTGCGCCCGCGTCGCTCATGTCTCTTCCTTGATGTCGGTGCCTTCGGGCGGCAGGATCACGTTGTTGACCGGTGCATCCGTCGGCACGCCCAGCATGCGCAGCGCAGCCCCCATGACCGCGCTGAACACCGGCGCGGCAACGACGCCCCCGTAGTACTGTCCTGCGGAGGGCTCGTCGATCATCACCGCGACGATCAGCCGCGGGTTCGATACGGGCGCGAACCCGACGAACGACGCGACATAGCGATTTTCCGAATACGAGCGTCCATCGAGCTTGTGCGCGGTGCCGGTCTTGCCAGCGACCCGATAACCCACGACTTGCGCCTTCGGAGCGGTACCGCCGGGCAGAACCACCATTTCCAGCATGTGCCGCACGGCGCGCGCGGTCTCGGGCGTAATGACCGGCCGGCCGGCGACCGGTCCTTCCACCTTCAACAGCGACACGGGTTTGAGTTCGCCGTCGGTCGCGAACACGGTGTACGCGCGCGCCAACTGCACCAGATTGACGGAAATGCCATGCCCGTACGCAATCGTTGCCTGTTCGATCGGCCGCCAGCTCTTCGCGGGACGCAGCCGGCCACCCACCTCGCCGGGGAATCCCGTGCGCGGAGGCGTGCCGAAGCCCGCGTCCGACAACGTCTGCCACATCGTCGATGCCGGCAGCGACAGCGCGATCTTCGCGGCGCCGACGTTCGAGGATTTCTGGATCACCTGCTCGACGGTCAACGCGCCCTCGCGATGGGCATCGTGAATCGTCGCGCCACTGATGGTCAGCGTACCGGGCGCGGTGTCGATGATCGTAGCCGGGGTCACCTTGCCCGAATCGATCGCCGCTGCGATCGTGAACGGCTTCATCGACGAGCCGGGCTCGAACGTGTCGGTAAGCGCGCGATTGCGCATCCTGTCCTTCGCCGTGCGCACGCGATTGTTGGGGTTGTACGTGGGCCAGTTGGCCAGGGCAACGATTTCGCCGGTCTTGGCATCGAGCATGACGATCGCTCCAGCCTTCGCCTTGTTGGCGTCGATCGTCGCCTTCAATTCGCGAAACGCCAGATACTGCAGCCTGCTGTCGATCGAGAGCGCGAGATCGCGCCCTTCCTGTGGCGCACGAATGCTGACGACATCCTCGACGATTTCGCCGCGCCGGTTGATGATCACGCGCCGGCTTCCGGCCTTGCCGCCCAGCCAGGGCTGCTGCGCGAGTTCCATGCCCTCCTGCCCGACATCGTGATCGCCGGTGAAGCCCAGGATCTGGCTCATCACGTCCCCGCCGGGGTAGTAACGCCAATACTCGGTCTCGTCGTGCACGCCTTTGATCTGCAGCGCCGCGACCCGCTCGGCAACGTCCGGCGCGACGGGTCGTTTCAGGTAGACGAAGTCGCCGGCGCCGGAGATCTTTTGCATCAACGCGTTCGGCGGCATGTCCAGTGCGCCTGCAAGCGCCTGCAGCTGCTGAGGCGTGGCATCGATCTTGTCCGGCCACGCCCACACCGCCTTAACGGGTGTGCTTATCGCGAGCGGCTCGCCCAGACGATCGACAATGCGTCCGCGATGCGCCGGCACCTCGATGTCACGGCTATAGCGCGAGCTGCCTTGTTCCTGCAGGAACGCGTTGTCGAAGCGTTGCAGGTAGAGCGATCTGACCAGAAGGAGTACGAACAGTGCGAGCAGTACGCCGAAGACGAGCGGCGCGCGCAGCGCCGGCAGGCGCGGTTTCGCGGCCGCGGCGTGCTTCATCGCTTGACCTCGTCCATCACTTCGACCCGGCTTGCACTCGGCAATTGCATGCGCAACTGCTCGCGTGCGATCTTCTCGACCCGCGCCGGCATCGCCCACGTCGACTGCTCGATCTGCAACTGGCCGTACTCGATGTCATAGTGCCGCGCCTGCGCCTGTTCGCGTTCCAGCTCGACGAACAGCTTGCGGGACTGATGCCGCGACGTGACCAGCGACAGCGCGCAAGCGACCAGTACAACGAGCAGCATGACGTTGAGCCTTGCCATCATGGAAGTTCCGCCCCGGTGCGCTCGGCCACGCGCAATGTCGCGCTGCGCGAACGCGGATTCGACGCGATTTCCGCATCGCTGGCGCGGATGGCGCGTCCGACCAGCCGAAGCGGCGGAACCGGCAGCGCGCGTGCTGCGATCGGCAGCCGCGCAAGCCGTGCGTCGCCGCCGTAGGGCTGGCTATGCCGACGGAAGAACTGTTTGACCAGCCGGTCTTCCAGCGAGTGAAAACTGATCACCGCGAGTCGGCCGCCATCGCGCAGTCTCGGCAGGATGCGATCGAGCGCTAGCGGCAATTCCTGAAGCTCCTGATTGATGAAAATCCGTACAGCCTGGAATGTCCGCGTGGCCGGATCCTGACTCCAATCACCCCGCCCGCGCGCGCCGACGGCTTTTGCCACGATCGCGGCCAGTTGCCTCGTCCGTACGATGGGTTCGTCCGCGCGACCCGCAACAACCGCTCTTGCAATCTGTTGAGCAAACCGTTCTTCACCATAGTCCGCGATCACTCCCCTGAGTTCACGTTCTGTGACGTGGCTGAGCCATTCCGCCGCGCTAGGTCCGCGCGACGGGTCCATGCGCATGTCGAGCGGCCCGTCGGCGCGGAATGAAAATCCGCGTGCCGGGTCGTCGATCTGCGGTGAAGCAATGCCAAGGTCGAGCAGCACGCCGTCGACCAGCGGCAATGCCTCGCGGTCGAGAATTTCCGGCAATTCGGAGAACCAGGCGCGGTGGAAGCGAAAGCGCGGGTCGCGCCAGGTTTGCGCAACCGCCTCGGCTTCGGGATCACGGTCGACCGCGACCAGTGCACCGTCGGACCCGAGTGCTGCAAGGATGTGGCGGCTGTGCCCGCCGCGGCCAAAGGTACCGTCGACGTAGATGCCGTTCGGCTTGATCGCCAGCGCGGCCACGGCTTCAATGAGCAGGACCGGGACATGGCCGCCATCCACTGTCAGAGTGAAAAGCCGTCGAGCTCGGGTGGCAGGCCGCCGGGGAACGCGATCGCTTGCGCGGTCTGCTCCGTCCACTTGCCCTCATCCCAGAGTTCGAACTTGTTGCCCTGTCCGACAAGTACGACATGCTTGTCGAGCGCGGCATATTGTCGCAATGCGGGCGGCACCAGAATGCGTCCGGCGCCGTCCAATTCGACATCGTCGGCGTGACCCACGAGCAGCCGCTGCAGACTACGGATGCGCTCGTTGAAGCTGGACAACGCCATGAGGCGCGACTGGATCGGATCCCATTCGGCAAGCGGATAGAGCAGCAAGCAGTGGCTCGGATCGGCCGTAAGCACCATGCGGCCCTCTACGTCCCCCGTGAGCGCGGCGCGATGCTTCGCCGGGACGGCCAGGCGCCCCTTGTTGTCCAGTGCGAGATGGGTAACGCCTCGAAACACCGCCGATCCTCCCTGACCGCAAGCCTATACGTGAGCGCCCACTTAGCCCCACTTTTTCCCACCATATGCCACTATATGCAAGTCGCGAAAGCGGGTCAACTGGATTGTGGTTTGCGAACAAAGACTTAGCGTACCTGTTGTATCGGCACATGTTTCGTAGGAAAAATAGATACTTACAGATGATTATGCAAGTAACATGGCAGAAATATTGGGAAATACGGTCATTTGATGACCGATTGACGGTCGAATCGCCATCTCCACCGCAAGGGCACCTCGCAGTCCATGCTCTCGTCATGAAGCTGTAAACTTTTGCCCATGCAGATTGTCGTGCGCGTGCATTGGACAAACCGTTACAACTCTCACGTCAACGTCCGTGCTGCGTTGCCGTTTATCGACTACGGCGAACGCGACCCGACGTTCAAGCGGAGCATCGAGGCCACGCGCCGCAAGGAGGAACCCATGGCCACCCCTCATTCCCGACGCTTGTCGCGCGCGCTCATGTGCGCCGCGGCAACTGCTGCCGCATTGATCTGCGGCGTGCACGCGCACGCGCAAGCACCGTCGGCAGCGCAGACCTATGCGGACGCGATTCGCCTGCTCGAACAAGCGACGTTCGGTCCCAATGACGCGCTGATCGGCCACGTGATCGACGTGGGGACGCAGGCGTTCCTGAACGAACAATATGCAGTGCCCGCAAGCCAGTACCCGGTGCTCAAGTACGTTCCGGCGGGCCAACAGGCGACGTACTGTCCGACCGATCCCGATCCGCAATGCGCGCGCGACTACTACTCGCTGTTCCTGCTGCAGAACGCATTCTTCACCAACGCGCTCCATGGCGCTGACCAATTGCGCCAGCGCGTGGCGTTTGCCCTGTCGCAGATACTTGTCACCTCGGGCCTGACGATCAACACGGCCTACGGGATGAGCAAGTACCAGCAGATATTTCTCGACCACGCGTTCGGCAATTACGAACAGATCCTGACCAGGGTCACGCTCTCGCCGGTGATGGGCGAGTACCTCAATATGGTCAACAACGACAAGCCGACGAAAAGCGTGCAGCCGAACGAGAATTACGCACGCGAGCTGCTGCAGCTGTTCTCGATCGGCGTGTGGCAGCTCAATCAGGACGGCACGCAGAAGCTCGATGCGACGAAAGCGCCGATCCCGTCATACGGCCAGGACGAGATCGAAGGATTTGCGCACGTCTTCACCGGCTGGACCTATCCGGTGCTGCCGGGTGCGACCGCGCGCACGCACAATCCCAGGAACTACCTCGGCGACATGGTCCCGGTCGACAGCAATCACGACAAGGGCGCGAAGGAGTTGCTGAATGGCGTGACGTTGCCGCCGGGAGGCAATATTCAGGCCGAACTTGCGGCCGCGATCCACAACATATTCCTGCACCCGAACGTCGGACCGTTCATCGGCAAGCAGCTTATCCAGAAACTGGTGACCGGCGATCCCACACCGCGATACGTCGGCCGCGTTGCCGCTGCCTTCAACAACAACGGGCAAGGCGTGCGCGGTGACATGAGAGCCGTCGTCAATGCGATCCTCACCGACCCGGAGGCGCGAGCTTATGTGAAGCCCGATCCAGGCTACGGCAAGTTACGTGAACCGGTCCTGTACATCGCTGCCGCTGCACGCATGCTCGGTGCGCAGAGCGACGGCGTTTATCTTGCGCAGCAAACCGGCCCGCTTGGACAGCCACTGTTCTATCCCGCATCGGTATTCAACTATTACCCGCCGACGTATCGGCTGTCCGACACCGCACAACTTGCGCCGGAATTCGCGATTGCGAATTCGAGCACGGCGATCAACCGCTACAACTTCGCCAACGCACTGTCGTTCGGCACCATCGCGCCGTCGTCGACGCTTCCGGGCGCCATCGGCACGACGCCAAACTGGAACACACTGACGGCAGCAGCGAGCGATCCAGACGCCTTGCTTGACCGTCTGAGCGCACAGATGCTGCATGGCACGATGTCGGGAGAGATGCGCGCTGCGATCACTGCAGCGATCGCCGCAATACCGGCAACCAATCCCCTGAGCCGCGCCAAGACCGCGTTTTACCTGGTGGTCACGTCGGCCGAATATCAAGTGGAGCGCTGATCATGGCCGCCAACCGTCCGTCTCGCCGCGCTTTCCTTGGCAACCTCGCCGCCCTGTCGAGCATGGGGTTGGCGTCAAGGCTCGATCTCCTCAACATCGTCGCCACGGCGAATGCGCAACAGGCGAGCGACTACAAGGCGCTGGTCTGTGTGTTCATGTTCGGTGGCAACGACGGGAACAACACGCTGATACCGATCGACGGCGCCGGATATGGCCAATACGCGGCGGCGCGGCCGACGGCGTCGGGCATCAATCTGCCGCAGGCGTCGCTCCTGCCGATCGCACCCACCAACACCGGTACACCGTTTGGATTGCATCCAGCGCTGCCCGAGCTGCAGTCGCTGTTCAACCAGGGGAAGATGGCTGTACTGGCCAACGTCGGGACGTTGATTCAGCCGATCAGCAAGGCGCAATACGCCTCGGGGCTGCGACCGCTGTCACTGTATTCGCACTCCGATCAGCAGGCGCAATGGCAAAGTTCGATCTCCGACACGGTGTCGGGAACCGGTTGGGGCGGACGCGTCGCCGACAACGTTGCCGCGCTCAACGCAGCGTCGGGTTTCCCGGTGGTCACCTCGCTCGGTGGCACGGTGCTGTTCACGACCGGAACATCGACGTCGCCGCTGGCGATTCCCGCATCGGGTTCATTCGCATTGGCCGGGTACAGCGCGAGCGCCGCCAGCAACGCCCGCCTCGCCGCCGTGCAACAGCTGCTCGCCCAGGGTTCGTCCAACGTCCTCGTCAGCGGCGCCAATGCGATCGCCACGCAGGCGCTGCACTTGTCGACGTCCGTGAATCCTATCCTCGCCAATGCCAACTCGACCGTCGCGTCGCTGTTCGCGCCACTCAAGACCAACACGGCGAACCAGCTTTTCCAGGTCGCCAAGTTGATCGAGGCGCGCGCCGCGACCGGTGCCAGGCGTCAGATCTTTTTCGTCCAACTCGGCAGCTTCGACACCCACGGCGATCAACTCAACCGGCAGCAGAACCTGTTCGAGGAGTTGTCGCCTGCGCTCAAGGCCTTTTACGATGCGACGACCGCACTCGGCGTTGGCTCACAGGTGACAACGTTTACGCTGTCGGATTTCGGCCGCACTCTGCAGCCGGCGTCCGGCGGCGGCTCCGACCATGCTTGGGGCAATCACCACTTCATCATCGGTGACGCAGTTCACGGTGGCGCGTTTTATGGCGAGTATCCGCAATTGGTGCTTGGTGGACCCGACGACGCCGAGAGCGAAGGCCGCTGGCTTCCAACCACTGCCGTGGATCAGTATGGTGCCACGCTCGCCAGATGGTTTGGCGTCGCCCCCGCGGACCTCGACGCGGTATTTCCCAACCTCGCGAAATTCGCTGCCGCGGACCTCGGCTTCATCGGCTGACCGGGACGGCAAGCGCGGGCGATTTTCCCCCGGCGCTCAATCGGTGCCGCGCGACGCGCATGCGACGTTGCGGTATCGTTCCGATTGAATTCGTGGAGGCAAGACCATGCCGTTGCGCAAACCGGCCGTCGTGTTGCTGAGCGGCGGCCTCGATTCCACCACCGCACTCGCGCTTGCACAACGCGCCGGATTCGAGGCATATGCGATCAGTTTTCGTTACGGCCAGCGGCACGCGTTCGAGCTGACGGCCGCCGAGCGGGTCGCATATGCGTTGCACGTGGCGCGCCACGTGATCGTCGAGTTCGACCTGCGCACGTTCGGAGGGTCGGCGCTGACCAGCGAGGTCGCGGTCCCGAAGGGTCGCGCGTTCGAAGACATGACAACGACGATTCCGATCACGTACGTTCCGGCGCGCAATACGATCTTCCTGAGCTTTGCACTCGCCTGGGCGGAAACGATCGGCGCGAGCGATATCTTCGTCGGCGTCAATGCACTCGATTATTCCGGTTACCCAGACTGCCGCCCCGAGTACATCGCAGCGTTCGAAACGATGGCAAACCTTGCGACACGGGCCGGTACCGAAGGCGCGCAACAAATGAAAATTCACGCACCGCTGATTCAAATGACCAAGGCGCAAATCATCAGGACCGGTATCGATCTCGGGGTCGATTTCAGCTTGACGAGCAGTTGCTACGACCCTGCACCGCGCGGAGCGCCCTGCGGGCAGTGCGACGCGTGCCTGTTGCGTAACAAAGGCTTTGCTGATCTGGGTATCGAAGACCCTCTTCTTGCCATGTACCGCTAACGCCAACCTTTACCTGGCACGCGAATGATCACCCGACAGCACGACGCCACCTGTTTTCGGCAGCCGGGCGCGCGGAAGTCCAGGCGTGTACGTCTGAAGGCCCCCGGAACCTAATGGGCGTGCGAGAACTCGCCCTTGGCCATGGCGAGATGATGCATCTGGTGATGCGACCCGCTTACCAGTATGCCGATGAACCCCAGACCGCGGATGCGCGACACCGACTGCGGATCATTCGAGACAACTGTCAGGAGCACGCCGTTCGGCAGCGCCGTTGCCTTCGCGATCCAGCCGTTGAGGCCATTGATCTCCTGTGCGTGCGCCGGAACCATTCGCTGGATCGCCGCCAAGGTGCGGTCGCTACCGGTCACCGCAATCGCCAGGCCGCCATCGATCGGCCTGGCCTCCGCGTCAGCTTTTAGTGTCACTTCGTTCATGTCAACGAGGTGCTGGCGCAGCCCCTCCAGATCGACTTTGGACCGGTTGGTGCCGGGATCGGCCTCGAGCTTGCGCACGATCTCCTGTATGGCGCCAAAGGCCTCCTGCCCAGGCATGGAGAGTGTCGCGCCACCCATTTGGGCGGCGTGTCTGGCGTGCATCTCCATCATGTTCTGTCCCGGCTGCATCATTCCTTTCATCGATTCGGAGCCCGCCCCCGGCGAACCGCGACCTGGCATGGCGTGATCCGGCATCGTTCGTGCGCCAGCCGGCGCTTCGGCGGGTGATGCGGCGCCAATGGGCTGGGTCAGCGCAGCGCCGGACAAAGCGAAAATGCTCGCGACGGCTGCCGCGATCCCGAGTTTGAGCGTACGTGTCATCGAAGCCTCTATGAACGGAAAGCGTTCCCTGGCTCTAGTCCGACCGCGGGGCGGTGCATATGATTTGGATCATGGTTCCATCGTCTTGCTGAGGACTATCGCTGACCGTGTCCGCTCGATCGGGACGGGGCAGCGAGTCGAGCGGCCAACGTGTTCACCTCGGCGCCGACAGTTCTTCGAACGCGGTCAGCGCATCGGCCGCAACCATGAGCGACGGACCACCCCCCATGTAGACGGCGACGCCGAGCGCTTCCTCGACCTCGGCGCGGGTGGCTCCCAGCCTGATCAGCGCTTTCAGATGAAAACCGAGGCACGCGTCGCAATGTCCCGCGACGCCAAGCGCCAACGCGATCAATTCCTTGGTCTTGCTTGAAAGTGCACCTTCACGTGTCGCAGCCTCAGCCAGCGCGCTGAAGCCCTTCATGAGGTCAGGCGTATCGAGCCGCAATTTTGCAAGGGAAGTCGATACCGACCGGGTGATTTCTCGATAGACCTTGGCCATGGTGAGACTCTCTCAAGAAAATGTGGTTGTGAAACCTCGCGTACCCGAGGCGCTTCCGCGCGATTGCCAACGGGCATTAAAGCGTAAAGCCGCCCTGCAACAGGTTCGCGCCCACCAGTGGTAAGGGCCGTCCACGATGGAGAACAGACTCAGGATTGCGAAACCTGCTCCGATTCCAAGCACCCGGTCGAAGCTGCCGACGTTCGCACGCATAACGCACGCCAGTACGTGTCCAATGCGGCTTTCAGCATAGATGGAATCGCAGACAGCTGTGTGACCTGGATCACAAACGCGGTGATTCGTCGGCGAGCGGAGCAACTGCCGTCTCTCATTGCTGTAGAACAGCGCCGATCCGATTAAATCGACGCAACAGGCACGCGCCTCGAAATTCCGGCAAATGGCGGGATTTCAGAGTGGGGGCAACGGCCAACTCCCAAATTCATGGCGCGCCCGACAGGAGTCGAACCTGTGACCTTTGGCTTCGGAAACCAACACTCTATCCAACTGAGCTACGGGCGCACGCACTTTCATTCTACGCGGCGCCCTGAGGGCAGTCCACCGGGCACAGGCACACCCCCCGGCATTTCCGCCGGCACGATATAATGAGAGGCTTGTCGCGCGCGCGATTCGATGCGCAGACAGCAACCTACTGCCAGGATTGACCGATGAGCGACGAGCACACATCCTTTATCAAGACGCCGAAGCAACTTGCGATCGTCGTCCTCCTGTCGTTTGCGGTCCCCATCGGACTCATCGTGCTGCTGTCGCAATTGGTCACCGGCTTGATGCCGGCGGGCAGTTCGGACGCGGACAACAAGGTGCTGTCGCGCATCCAGCCTGTCGGTCAGCTCGCGTTTGCCGATTTGACGCCGTCCGGCAACAAGACCGGTGAACAGGTGTACCAGGCTGTCTGCAAAACCTGTCACGAGGGCGGAATCGCCGGCGCGCCGAAATTCGGCGACAAGGCCGCATGGGCTACCGCAATCAAAGTCGGGTTACAACGTACTGGTCCAGCATGCCATCAGCGGCTTGCAGCGTGATGGCAAAGTCATGCCGCCCAAGGGTGGCAATCCGGACCTGAGCGACGCTGAGGTCGGGCGCGCAGTTGCCTACATGGCCAATGCGGCAGGCGCCAGCTTCAAGGAGCCTGCAACTGCTGCCGCGACGACGGTCGCCACCGCATCTGCGTCGCCCATCGCCACCGCCGCCGCAGCGACACCGTCCGCACCCGCTGCGGCCGTTGCGTCGGCAGCTGCTGCGACGACAGCACCGCTCGACCTGAAAACGGCCGAAGCGCTGATGCAAAAGGCCGGATGCGCCGCGTGTCATGGCGTCGACAAAAAAATCGTCGGGCCATCCTACCAGGAAGTCGCAGCGAAATACCGCGGCGACAAGGATGCGCTCGCGAAACTCACCCAGAAGGTGAAGGCCGGTGGCTCCGGCGTTTGGGGCGCAGTGCCGATGCCGCCCAATGTGCAGGTTCCCGAGGCCGACATCAAGGCGTTGGTGACCTGGATCCTGACGCTCAAGAAGTGAGTCGTTCAGCGGAGGAGGCAGTCATGCTCCGCCGCCACCGATGAGTCACTATGTCATCGGCGACATTCAAGGTTGCCACGACGAATTCCGGCAGCTCCTCGATCTGATCGCCTTCAGCAAGGTGCACGACCGCTTGTGGCTGGTCGGAGATCTGGTCAATCGCGGTCCCGATTCGCTCGGCGTGTTGCGCACGGTGAAGGCGCTGGGCACTGCCGCGGCAACCGTCCTCGGCAATCACGACCTCCATCTGCTCATCGTGGCCGCGCGTCATCGCAAGCCGCATCGGCACGACACGCTGGGTCCGATCCTCGACGCATCGGATCGCGACGAATTGCTGACCTGGCTGCGCACGCGACCTCTGGTCGTCCGCGACGGGGATCTGCTGCTCGTTCACGCCGGCCTGCTTCCGTCGTGGACGGCGTCGACCGCCATCATGCTGTCGCGCGAAGTCGAAGCGATGCTTGCATCCGAGAAGCACGACGATTTCCTGCGCCATCTCTATGGCGACCTGCCCGCACGCTGGGATGACGCATTGACTGGTTACGATCGCCTGCGGGTGATCGTCAACGCCTGCACCCGGCTGCGCTACTGCGCGGCGGACGACACGATGGACCTTGCCGAGAAACGCGGGCCCGCGCATACGCCGGAAGGCTTGGCGCCGTGGTTCGCGCACAGCGAGCGCAGATCCGCCGGCACAACGGTACTCTGCGGTCACTGGTCGACCCTGGATCTGATGCTGGCACCGCGCGTCGCGATGCTCGACTCGGGATGTCTCTGGGGTGGAACGCTGACCGCGCTCAGGCTGGACGATCGACGCGTGTTTCAGGTTCCAAGTCGGCAGCATCTAGTCCCAATGCCGCGCGAATAGCACTTTCGGCTTCCTGCGACAGGTCGCGACGGTGCCGTCCCGCTGCCGCAAGCGGTGGCGGAAACGTAAGTTCGACCACGAGATTGCGTACGCCGAGCACGCGCCAGAACGAAGCCATGAACGTGGTCTCGCCAACATAGGCCGGCGCGTCGCTATGCGTGCCGTCGAAATGACAGTAGCGGATCGCGATCGACTGCACGTGACCCTGCGCGTCGACCACCGGCTGCAGCAGCGAACCGTGAAACGGCAACAGCGTCCTGCCATCCGTCGTCGTTCCTTCCGGAAAAATCGTGATCGTGTCTCCGGCCGCCAGCACTTCGCGCGCCTTGTCGTTGATCCGGTGCGCATCGCGGCGGCTTGCGCGATCGAGAAACAGCGTCCCGCACCCCGCAATCATGAACCCGATGAGTGGCCATTTCTCCAGTTCCGACTTGGCGATGAACCGGCCGGGTTCCACCGAGTTCAGTACAAAAATATCCAGCCATGAAATGTGATTGGCAACGATCAGCAGGTTACCTGGCAAGCCGTGCGTCGGCAGCCCACGCGCGCGCGCCTCGATACGCATCAACTTCAGGAGCTTGACACTCCAGCGCTTGATCAGCGCCCGGCGCTTCGGCAAATCGATCATCGGGAACACGAATGCGGTCGTGGCGACGCCCTGGAAGACGTGCGCACTCACGCGAACATAGCGATACAGTCGCAACGGCAGCGGCGTACCCATGCCGTTGCCACGGCGCGCGGTGCTCACGACCAAAGCGAGCCACCGAACTGCTCGGCGTAGAGTGCCGCGAGCCGATCGCGATCGACAGCATGATTCTGCCCGCCGCGCGACGCGATCTTGACTGCACCCAGGATCGACGCCAATCGGCCTGTTCGCTGCCAATCCCAGCCGTGGGCAATTCCATAGAGCAATCCGGCCCGGTATGCGTCACCGCAACCGGTGGGATCGACGAGCGCTTCCGGTTTCACGCTGGGCACATCGAGCACGAAGCCATCGGTGTAGATACGCGATCCGTCGCCACCCAGCGTGACGATCAGCGCATCGACTCGTGCGGCGATATCCGCCAGCGCAAATCCGGTTCGCTCGCTCAGCAGCCGAGCCTCGTAATCGTTGACCGCGAGATACTTGGCACAATCGATCATTTCGATCAGCTCGTCGCCCGAAAACAATGGCAAGCCCTGACCGGGATCGAAAATGAACGGGATACCGGCAGCGGACATCTGCTGCACGTGCGTGCGCATGCCTTCGCGCCCGTCGGGCGCGACGATACCGAGCGCGATGTTGCCGACATCGGCGACGCGATTGGCGTGGGAGTGATTCATCGCGCCAGGATGAAACGCAGTGATCTGATTGTCGTCGAGATCAGTGATGATGAATGCCTGCGCCGTGTAGGTGCCTGCTATTGACCGCAGCCCGCCGGTGTCGATCCCGAGCCCTGCAAGGCGCTCCGGGTAGGCCCGGTCATCGCCGCCGATCGTCGCCATCACCACCGGTTCTCCGCCGAGCGCCTTCAGGTTGTAGGCGATGTTGCCGGCGCATCCGCCCCACTCGCGACGCATTTCGCCGACCAGAAACGAAACCGACAGGACGTGCGTCTGTTCGGGCAGGATGTGACGCGCGAACCGGTCCGGGAAAACCATGATCGTATCGAGCGCTAACGAACCGCAGACAAGCGTGCGTGGTGCCATGAAAACCCGTGAAAGAGTGGAGGGGTGAAAGCGCAAAGGCGTGAAGGAGTGAAGCGGCGAGCAGGCGCGATCTCAGCGTTCTTCGCCCGCACTCCGCTCACGCACTGGCATCGCGCCCGATCTCGCGCACGATGTATTGCTGCCGCCGTGATACGGGCAGCGCTTCGGTCACGCCGCGAAGCAGCACTTCCCAGTGCGCATCGCCATCAGCAGAGACACGGCGCTCGAAGCCGCGAATGGCATCGCGCGCGACAAGGCAGTTGCGATGCACGCGCACGAAACGCGGGCCGAACTCATCTTCAAGACGAGTCAGGGACTCCTCGAGCAGGAACTCGCGGTCGGCTGTGCGAATCGTGATGTACTTCAATTCGGCTTTCAGATAGACGATTTCGTCGAGCGGCACCAGGACGACGCGCGAGCGCTCGGTCACGGAGAGAAAACGGCGTGCCGTGGAGGGTAACCGGTCGAGTTTGGTGTCGGACAGCGGCCGCAATCGCGGCACCTTGTCGAGCGCGGTAAGCAGGCGTTGCACGCGCACCGGCTTGACCAGGTAGTCGATCGCATGCACTTCGAACGCGGCGATCGCATGTTCGTGATACGCCGTGGTGAAAATGAGCACTGGAGGCACGGGCAGCTTGAGCAGATGCCGCGCAAGTTCGATGCCATCCATGTCGGGCATGTGGATGTCGGTAAGCACGAGGTCGGCCGGCGTCGTGCCAAGCAACGCGAGTGCCTCGCGGCCACTGCCGGCCTCGCCAATCACGCGCAGTGGAACGACACTCGTGCAATCGTCGAGCAACTCCCGCAGTCGCCGGCGCGCAGGCGCCTCGTCGTCGACGATCAACACCCGTAACGGCGCGTCACTCATACGTGCTCCTTGCGGCCGAAACCGTCCGATACGGCATGCGAATGTGCACTTCGTACATCTCCTTGTTCAGCTTGCTTTCCAGACCGGCCTCGGCATCGAAATGCAGCGCCAGCCTCTCACGGATGTTGGCAAGCGCCATCTTGTTGCCGCCCCGGTGCTGGCTGGCGCCCTGGTACGGATTGCGCAGAATCGCATGCACTTCGCCGCGTCGAAGGAAGATATTAATCGCGATGACCCCGGGCGCGCTAGACGGTTCGATGCCATGATAGACCGCGTTTTCCAGCAATGGCTGCAGTACCAGCGGTGGCACCAGCGCATCCTTGGGCATGTTGTCGACATGCCATTCGATGCAGAGGCGTTCGCCGAGGCGAAGCTTCTCCAGGTCGAGATATTGTTTGCACAGCGCCACCTCGTCGACCAACGGTGCAAGCTGTCGATTGTCGGCCATGAGGACGCGGAAAAGGTCCGCCATGTCCTCGAGCGCGGACTCCGCGCGGCGCGGCTCGCTCCGCACGAGCGACAACACCGCGGTGATGCTGTTGAACAGAAAGTGCGGGCGAATGCGCGCTTGCAGCGCCTGCAGGCGCGCCTCGGCGATGGCCGGTGACAGCGCCTTGGCGCGCAACGCGAAATAGAAGAGCAGCACTGCCGCCATGGTGAGCGCAAGGAACAGCCGCCGCAGCAGCACGGCGGTCGTCACCTCGCCAAAGGCCGCAGCCAGCGCCGTGTTGAACCCCAGCGTCACCGCGAACGTCAGCCCCAGGACAATGATCACGCCGGTGCGAAAGGGGAGCCGCTCCAGCCACGGTGCAATCGCGTACAGAATCAGCAATTCGACCAGCAGTTGCGGCTCGACCATCGCCGACATCTGCAACCAGGCGTCGGAGATCGCGCGCCAATGCAATTCACTGGCAACGGCAGCGACGAAGACCATCGCATTCACCGCGAGCAGGATGCGCAGAATCGTTCCGAGATTGCGCAGGTCCGGGAGCGCGAGCAGGTCCGGGTTTTGATTTATAATAGTGCGCATCGTTTGCCGCTTTGCACTGCGCAACGAAGATGCAGATCTGCGTGGCGAGCGCTTCAGCCGCGGCACTTCACGATCGTTGCCGCCCGGCTATTGTGGGCAAGAGGTCCGGGTGAGGCAAGCCATGAGCGTGAAGGGCCGTCCCGAACGCGAATACCGGAGCGCGCAGCGCGAAGGTCAACCATTGGCGCGAATACCGGAGCGCAAGCGCGAAGGCAGTCCTATGAGCACACACGACTCCGACCAAAAGCCCGCGCGCGGCTGGTCCGGCCGCTTCAGCGAGCCGGTCGCGGAGCTCGTCAAGTTGTACACCGCATCGATCGATTTCGATCAACGACTCGCTGACGCAGACATTTCGGCGTCGCTTGCCCACGCCAGGATGCTTGGTGCCACCGGCGTGCTCGCGCCCTCGGATGTCGAAGCCATCGAACGCGGCATGCAACAAATCCGGGGTGAAATCGAGCGCGGCGAACTCAAGTGGTCGCGCGATCTCGAGGACGTCCATCTGAATCTCGAAAAGCGGCTCATCGCGCTGATCGGCGATGCGGGCAAGCGCCTGCACACCGGGCGCTCGCGCAACGATCAGATCGCCACCGACCTGCGCCTGTACGTGCGCGCGGCGATCGACGCCATCATCCTGCGCATCCGCGCCTTGCGCGTGGCGCTGCTCAACCTGGCCGAGGTGCATGCGGCCACGGTCATGCCAGGATTCACCCACCTGCAGGTCGCCCAGCCGGTCACCTTCGGGCATCACCTGCTGGCCTACGACGCGATGCTGGCGCGTGACGCCGAGCGGCTGGCCGACTGCCGCCGTCGCGTCAACCGTCTGCCATTGGGCAGCGCGGCACTTGCCGGCACCAGTTTCCCCATCGATCGTGAACACGTCGCGCGCGAACTCGGCTTCGAAGGACTGTGCCCGAATTCGCTCGATGCCGTTTCCGATCGCGACTTCGCCATCGAGTTCGCGGCGGACGCGGCGCTGATCATGATGCACATGTCGCGATTCGCCGAGGAACTGGTGTTGTGGTCGAGCCCGCGCTTTGGTTTCGTGCGCCTTGCCGACCGATTCTGCACGGGCAGTTCGATCATGCCGCAAAAGAAAAATCCCGACGTGCCTGAACTCGTGCGTGGCAAGACCGGCCGCGTGTATGGCCATCTCGTCGCGCTGCTGACGGTCATGAAAGCGCAGCCGCTGGCCTACAATAAGGACAACCAGGAAGACAAGGAACCCGTATTCGACATCGTCGATACGCTGGTTCCCACACTGACGATCATGGCCGACCTCGTTGCCGGCGGGATGACGATCGACGCCGAGCGGATGCGCGCTGCGGCCAACGAAGGTTTCGCCACCGCGACGGATCTTGCGGACTATCTGGTGCGCAAGGGCATGCCCTTTCGCGATGCCCACGAAGTCGTTGCGCTGGCCGTGCGCCACGCCGAGGCTGAGCGCCGCGACCTGGCCGATCTGCCACTTGCGACGCTGCAACGGTTTTCGCCCATGATCGAAGATGACGTCTTTGTCGTGCTCGCGCTCGAAGGCTCGGTGGCGAGCCGCAATCATGCCGGTGGAACGGCGCCCGAACAGGTCCGCTCGGCTATTCGCGCAGCACGTGCATCGCTCAAATCAGGTTGACGTACTCCAGCCTGGCCAATTCGCAGTCAAGATCAGGAGTCACGATGGCAAGCACCAAGGTTGCGTTTCTGGGACTGGGCGTCATGGGTGGACCCATGGCCGGACATCTGGCACGCGTGGGGCACGCGGTTACGGTATACAACCGGACCGCTGAGAAAGCAGCGCAATGGGTTGCCAAGAACGGCGGCGGCTCGGCGAGTTCCCCCGCGGCCGCGGCCACCGGCGTCGATGTTGTGCTGATGTGCGTCGGCAACGACGACGACGTACGCGCCGTTGCGCTAGGCGCTGATGGCGCCGTGGCGGCGATGAAAAAAGGCACCATACTCGTCGATCACACGACGGCATCGGCGAGTGTGGCGCGTGAAGTCTACGCGGCGGCCAAGGCGCGAGGCATACGGTTTCTCGACGCGCCCGTATCCGGTGGCCAGGCAGGTGCCGAAAACGGCAAGCTCACCGTCATGGTGGGCGGCGACGCCGACGCATTCGCGATTGCCGAGCCGGTGTTGGCGACCTACGCCAAGGCAGTAACGCTCATGGGCGGCCCTGGCGCGGGCCAACTGACCAAGATGGTCAACCAGATCTGCATCGCTGGGTTGGTGCAGGCGCTGTCCGAAGGACTCAACTTTGCCGCCAAGGCCGGACTCGACGTGGAACGCGTGCTCGAGGTCATCGGCAAGGGTGCGGCGCAGTCCTGGCAGATGGACAACCGCGGCAAGACAATGGCGGCCGACCAGTTCAATTTCGGATTTGCGGTCGACTGGATGCGCAAGGATCTTTCGATCTGTCTCGCGGAGGCGCGAAACAACGGTGCGGCATTGCCGGTCAGCGCGATCGTCGATCAATTCTATGCACGCATCCAGGCCCGTGGCGGTGGACGCTGGGATACGTCGAGCCTGATTCGCCTACTGCGTGACTAGCGGCGCGAGCCCGTGACGAGTCGACGCAGGCGGCCGACGCGCGCTGCCAACATCATGCGAGGGCTCCAAGAGGCCGATCAGGCCGGCGCACCCGCGCCAGCCTGGTCAATCGCGACCTCGTAGCTGATTTCGGCAGTTTTGGCGAGCATCAGCGTCGCCGAGCAATACTTCTCCTTGGAGAGCTTGACGGCGCGTTCGACCTGCGCCGGGTTGAGATCCCGCCCCGTGACGCGGTATTTGAAATGAATGCGCGTGAAAATTTTAGGGTCGTCAGGCGCGCGCTCCGCCTCGGCCTCGACGACACAGTCGGTGACCGGTTGCCGGCCCTTTTTCAGGATCCAGACGACATCGAACGCGGTACACGCGGCGGTTCCGGCCAGAACGAGCTCCATTGGACGGGGCCCAAGGTTGCGCCCACCGGCGTCCGGAGATCCGTCTACGACAATAGCGTGACCGCTTCCCGTCTCCGCAACGAAGCTCACACCTTCGACCCATTTTATTCGTGCTCTCAATTGGTGCTCCCGGGACCAGAAAAATCGATGGTTTTCACTTCTGGAATTCCATTTTATGTCATGGACAATATTCATATTGCATTGCAAAATAATGTTGCGTTGTGCAGCGCAGTATGCAAGAATTTGAGCGTTCGTGGTCTGGGATCCTCCTCCTTTCCCTCTACGGACAAATTCCTCCATTCTCCTCCTATGGCAGGAATCCTCGCGCGGCCCCCGGGCCGCGCCTTTTTTTGTGTCGCGCCCGCCCGGACCAGCCGCCGCGGGCGCGCGAGCCAAAGCGATGCCCGTGCCTTGATTTGACAGCTATTCCTCCCATGTATTATGATCGAAGACTTTGCGAAAATTGATTCAGAACGACATTTCCTCATGAAAACCTACTCTGCCAAGCCAGGTGACTTCACGCAAGATTGGTACGTCGTCGACGCCAGCGACAAGGTGCTGGGCCGGCTCGCCAGCGCGATAGCGCATCGTCTGCGCGGCAAGCACAAGCCCATTTTCACCCCGCATATCGACACCGGCGACTTCATCGTCGTCACCAATGTCGACAAAATAAAGGTGACGGGCAACAAGGTCGAGGACAAGCTTTATCATCGCCACAGCGGCTATCCGGGCGGCATTCGCACCGTGACGTTTGGCCAGATGCAGCAGCGCTTTCCCGGCCGTGCGCTGCAAAAGGCGGTCAAGGGCATGCTCCCCAAGGGCCCGCTGGGCTATGCGATGATCAAGAAACTCAAGTGCTACGCTGGCCCCGCGCATCCGCACGCGGCGCAGCAACCCAAATCCCTCGAACTGTAAAACGCAAGGCACGTCCATGATCGGCAACTATTACTACGGCACCGGCCGGCGCAAGAGCGCCGTGGCCCGCGTGTTCATCAAGCAGGGCTCAGGCAAGTTCATCGTCAACGAAAAGCCCGTGGACGAGTTCTTCACTCGCGAAACCGGCCGCATGGTCGTCCGCCAGCCTCTGAAGCTCACCAACCACGAAGTGACGTTCGACATCATGGTCAACGTCAACGGTGGCGGTGAGTCCGGGCAAGCCGGCGCCGTGCGTCACGGCATCACGCGCGCCCTGATCGATTACGATGGCCAGCTCAAGCCCACGCTGTCCAAGGCCGGGTTGGTAACGCGCGATGCGCGGGAAGTCGAGCGCAAGAAGGTCGGCCTGCACAAGGCACGCCGACGCAAGCAATTCTCGAAGCGCTAGCGGTATCGCTCCTTTACGTTCGTTCAGGGCCGCCGCAAGGCGGCCTTGGCGTTTTCGCCTCACCGAAGCGAGCGGACCTATGCCAATGTCATGGGGCCTGTCCGCGATGCTAGAATCTGCCACCCGCCACCGAGGACAACGATGATCGAGATCGGCATTGTCGGCGGCACCGGTTATACAGGTGTCGAATTGCTCCGCCTGCTGGCCATGCATCCACAGGCATCCGTACGCGTCATCACGTCGCGCTCGGAGACCGGCATGCCGGTTTCCGATATGTTTCCCAGCCTGCGCCACATGGGTGCGATCAGCGAGTTGCGCTACAGCGATCCCGCCAAGGCCGACCTGCGCAGCTGCAACGTCGTGTTTTTCGCGACGCCGCACGGCGTCGCCATGAGCCAGGCGCGCGATCTGGTGGGCGCCGGCGTCAAGATCATCGACCTGGCCGCGGACTTCCGTCTGAAGGATCCGGTCGAATTCGAGCGCTGGTACAAAATGCCTCACGCTTGCACCGACTTGCTCGCCGAGTCGGTGTACGGCTTGCCCGAAATGCATCGTGCGGCGATCGCCAAGGCAAGGATCGTCGGCAATCCCGGCTGTTATCCAACGGCCACCCAGCTCGGCTTTCTGCCGCTGGTCGAGGCTGGGATTGTCGATGCCTCGCACCTGATCGCCGACGCCAAGTCGGGCGTGTCCGGAGCTGGCCGCAAGGCGGAACTCGGGCTGATGTTCAGTGAAGCCTCCGACAATTTCAAGGCCTACAACGTGGGCGGCCATCGCCACCATCCGGAGATCGTCCAGGGCCTCAACGGATTCTCGAAGGCCCCGGTCACGCTGGTGTTCACGCCGCACCTGACGCCCATGATCCGCGGCATCCATGCCACGCTGTACGCACGGCTGACCGACACGAGCGTCGATCTGCAGGCCCTGTTCGAAAAGCGCTATGCCAAGGAGGCTTTCGTCGATGTCATGCCACCGGGCAGCCACCCGGACACACGCTCGGTGAGGGCGGCAAACGTCTGCCGGATTGCCATCCATCGTCCGCAAGGCGGCGATACCGTGGTGATCCTCTCGGTGATCGACAACCTGGTCAAAGGTGCCGCCGGACAGGCCATCCAGAACATGAATCTGATGTTCGGCCTGCCGGAAACGACCGGTCTGACCGCGCCGCCGGTATTGCCTTAGCGTGATGCGCCCTACGGGATGAGCCAATCGCAATGACCCGAGCGAACCGCCTACGATGAACATGCGCGTGCTCGGACGCAAGTTGCGCCAGACGTTCGGCATCAGCGCCCCGCGTATGGCGGTGCGTACCCACCTGTCCTGGCGTTGGAAGGTGCCGGCACTGTTCGCGCTGCTCGCGTTGGTGGGGGGCATGTGGTGGTGGGGCTTCGATTTCGGGCAGTTCCTGAGTGGCTTCAATCGCAGTGCCGTTGCCGAGAAGCGCGTGCAGCTCGAAACCGATCTCGCGCAGGTGACGAGCGAGAATGCCAGGCTGCGCACCAGGACGTCGGAGCTCGAGAGCGACCTCAACATGATGCGCGGGGCGCAGGCAACACTGACCAAGCAGACGCTCGAGCTCCAGAGTGAAAACACGCAGATCAAGGAGGAACTCGCCTTCCTCCAGAAGCTGTTCAGCGATTCCGGCAAGCAGGGCACGGTCCTGATCCAGCGCCTGAGCGTGGAACGGGAACAGGAGGATGCGTATCACTACAGCTTGCTGATCGTGCGCGGAGGCAATCCGACCGACGATTTCTCCGGCCAGCTGACGTTGCAGGCCAGCGTCGTCAGTAGCGGACGACCGGCGACGATTGTGCTCCCCGAGGATCAACCGGACGCGACCGCCGCACTCAAGCTCAAGTTCAAGTATTATCAACGGATCGAGGGCACCATCCGCATTCCTCCCGGGAGCCAGCTGCGCACATTGCAGGCCAAAGTGATGGAAACCGGGCAAGCGGCGCCAAAGGCAACGCGAAGCTTGAACCTTTCGTAGGAGGACCCATGTTTGAACGCAAGAAGGCGCATCCGCCACAAAAGCGCCTCGACAGCCTCATCGGAGCCGGAACCATCGTTCAAGGCGACATACTGTTCACCGGCGGCCTGCGCATCGATGGCACCGTCAAGGGCAAGGTTGGCACGGTCGACAATCAGTCGGGAACCTTGGTGATCAGCGAGCAGGCCAAGGTGGAAGGCGAAGTCCGCGTTTCGCACGTGGTGATCAATGGCGGCGTCAGCGGCCCGGTCACCGCCAACGATTACCTGGAACTGCAGGCCAAGGCCCGGGTCCAAGGAGACGTGCTGTATCGATCGCTGGAGATGCATGTCGGCGCGATTGTTCAGGGCAAGCTGGCCCATGCCGAGCCGGAATCCGCGTCCATCGTCGAACTCAAGCGGGCTTCAGGGGATTAATTGCGTTGACCCGCAGGCAGGCGCAGCCGATAATTTGGCCACACAGGCTCAGGAGTAAGCAATGAATGCAATGACCGAAATGCCCCCACCGCTGGTCTTTACGGACGCAGCAGCAAGCAAGGTCAAGACCTTGATCGAGGAAGAAGGCAATCCCGACCTGAAGTTGCGGGTATTCGTCACCGGTGGCGGTTGCTCCGGCTTTCAATATGGCTTTACGTTCGATGAAGCGGTCAGCGATGACGACACGGCGATGCAGAAGAACGGCGTGACGCTGCTGATCGACCCGATGAGCTACCAGTATCTGGTCGGCGCCGAAATCGACTACACGGAAGGCCTGGAAGGCGCGCAGTTCGTCATCAAGAATCCGAACGCCACCTCGACGTGCGGCTGCGGGTCATCGTTTTCGCCCTGATTTTCAGTTCGCATTCGGACGCGACGGGGACTGCGGTCCCCGTTTTGCATTTCTAGGCGGGATAAATCGCCCCGAGCACCCGCAACCCTCTCGCGCCCGTAACCGCGGGCAGATTGCCGGGCCGGCCGGCCAGTGCCTCCCGTGCAAGCCACGCAAAGGCAAGCGCCTCGACTTCGTTGACCGGTACGCCCAGCGCTGCAGTCGTCGTCACTGAGCGCGGGTGCAGCGCTGCGGCGAGATCGCGCATCAGCGTCAGATTGTGCGCCCCGCCGCCACAAACGAGGATTTCCGTCGTGCCCGCGCAGCGGGTGGTGACCGCGTCGGCAATCGTTTGCGCGGTCAGCACCGTCAGCGTTCGCTGCACGTCCACGGGTGCCTGGTGCGCGCCCAGGAAACGTTGCAGCCAGCGCAAATTGAAGCGATCGCGCCCCGTGCTCTTCGGCGGCGGTTGAGTGAAATACGGGTCAGCCTGCAGCGCGCCAAGCAGCGTCGCGATCACGTTGCCGCGTGCCGCCCATGCCCCATCGCGATCAAAGCTTTGGCCGGTATGGCGCTCAGACCACGCGTCGAGCAAGGTATTGCCCGGACCCGTGTCGAAGCCGCTCACCGACCCATCCGGCGGAAGGTCGGTGATATTGGCGATACCGCCGATATTGACCACAGCGCGATGCCGATCGGCAGAACCGAATAGCGCGGCGTGGAATGCGGGTACCAAGGGTGCGCCCTGCCCGCCTGCGGCGACATCGCGACTGCGGAAATCCGCGACAACGGTGACGCCGGTCGCCTCGGCCAGTCGCGCCGGATTGGCGAGCTGCGTCGTATAGCCGAGGTCCGGTCGATGCCGGACGGTCTGCCCGTGGACCCCGATGGCGGCAATCTGCGACGGTTCGAGCCCGGCTCCGGTCAGCATTGCCGCGACTGTCGCAGCGCAGGCATCCATCAGCGCGTTGGCCGCGAGCGCGGATCGGCGCAGCTCATCGGTTCCTTTGCGCTGCAGCGCAGTGAGCTCACTGCGCAGCTCCGGGGCGAAGCCGACGTGCGCATGCGCGAGCGTGCGGCATGGTGTAACGGCGAAATCCACGACCACGCCGTCGATGCCATCGACGCTCGTGCCGGACATGAGCCCGACGTAGAGCGTGGAGACCAAAATACTGAGCCGCCGCTAGTCGGCGCCAGCGAGCATGACATCGCGCCCGAGCGACAGTTGCGTGGCGAGGGGCGCGACGCGCTCGACAAACGCGGCCAGGTCGGCCGCGGTCATCGGCTGCGCGTTGGGCAAGGCGATCGTGAGTGGGTCACGCTGCTCATTGCTGACGCGAAACTCATAGTGCAGATGCGGGCCTGTTGCCCATCCGGTCTGGCCGACGTAGCCGATCAATTGACCCTGCGTTACGTTTGAGCCTTGCTTGATGCCGGCGGCAAAACCCGACAAATGAGCGTACACCGTCGAAAACGCGCCTGCGTGCTGCAGCGTGACGACATTGCCATAGCCGTTCTGCCGGCCGGCGACCGTCACCTTGCCGTCGCCGGCGGCGCGGACCGGCGTGCCTGTCGGCGCGGCGAAATCGACGCCCCGGTGCGCACGCCACGTCTGCATGAACGGATGAAAGCGCGCCATGGAAAAGCCCGACGTGATGCGCGTGAACTCCAGCGGCGAGCGCAGGAAGGCCTTGCGCAGGCTCTTGCCGTCCGCAGCGTAGTAGCCTTCGCTGCCGTCGGCGCCGCGCCAGAGATATGCGCGATTGGCGATGCCTTTGGCAACGAACTCGGCCGCGATCACCTTGCCCGCTCCTGCAGCATATCCGTCGACTTCCCGCATTTCGTAGACGACGGTGAAGCGGTCGCCACGGCGCAGGTCATGGTGAAAGTCGACGTCGCCGGAAAAGATATCGGCAATCTGGCTCGTGATCGCATCGGGCAGGCCGACCGCGTCCGCCGCCGCAAACAGCGACGAGCGTATTTCGCTGGCGCGTAGTTCCAGTCGCACCGTTGCCGGTGGCGCGACGCTCGATGCGACAAAGTCGTCGCCGCCACGGCGCACCGTGAGCAGATCGCTGTTCTGCGTCAGATACGACAGCGCGAGCAGGTGTCCTTCGTCGTCGGTCTGCACCCGCACCGACTTGCCGGGCTTGAGCTGATACAGCGTCCGCGCCCGAGGGTCGGTGCGCAGGAAATGCTGGGCAGCCTGATCGGTCACCGACAGCCGCGCAAGCACGCTGCCGATGGTGTCGCCGCGCTGGATACGCTCTTCCCGCCAGTAGCCATCGTCGCGTGCCAACGGGACGAGCGCAGCGGAGGCCAGATCGCGCCGCACGAGCGTGGTCGGCAGGTCAGAAAGTGACGTGCCAGGTGCGAGACCGAACGCGGCGACGATGCCGGCCGCCATCAGCACCACGACGGCGACCAACCGTCCGGGTACGACGTATCCGCCGAAGTTCTTCAGGCTTTGCGCTAGAATTCGCAACTCGTTCAAGATCGATTCGCCCCAACCTGTGTGGCGCCTGCGCCTGCACGCAAACGGCCGGATTGTAGCAGACGCGCCACGCCCCTCATGCTCCCCGACATCGCCCACCAGTTGACCGTGTTCAAGCGCGGCGCCGACGAGCTCATCGTCGAGTCGGAGCTTGTCGAAAAGCTGAAGCGCGGGAAGCCCCTGCGCATCAAGGAGGGCTTCGATCCCACGCGACCCGACTTGCACCTGGGCCACACGGTTCAGTTCAACAAACTTCGTCAGTTGCAAGATCTGGGCCACCACATCATTTTCCTGATCGGCGACTTCACGGGCATGATCGGCGACCCGACCGGACGCAACGTCACCCGGCCGCCGCTGAGCCGCGAAGAGCTGGTGGCCAACGCGAAAACCTATACCGACCAGGTGTTCCTGATCCTGGATCGGGACAAGACCGAGGTCGCGTTCAATTCGAAATGGCTGTCCGCGCTCGGCGCCGACGGCATGATCCGGCTGGCCGCGAAATACACGGTGGCGCGCATGCTCGAGCGCGATGACTTCGCCAAGCGCTATCGCGAAGGACAACCGATCGCCGTGCATGAATTCCTCTATCCCCTGGCGCAGGGCTACGACTCGGTCGCGTTGGAAGCGGACGTCGAGCTTGGCGGCACCGATCAGAAATTCAACCTGCTGGTGGGGCGCGAACTGCAACGCCAGCATGGCCAGGAACCGCAATGCATCCTGACGCTGCCGCTGCTCGAAGGACTCGACGGCGTCAACAAGATGTCCAAGTCGCTGGACAACTACATCGGCATCACCGAGTCGGCCGAACAGATGTTCGGCAAGCTCATGTCGATCTCGGACGAGTTGATGTGGCGATACTTCGAGCTGCTGTCGTTTCAACCGCTGGAAGCGATCACCAAACTCAAGCGCGAATGCGCGGACGGTCGCAACCCGCGCGACGCCAAGGTGCAGCTGGCACAGGAAATCGTCGCCCGATTCCATTCCACGCGGGCTGCTGAGGACGCGCTGGTCACGTTTGAAGCGCGTTTTCGCGACCACGCATTGCCCGAAAACATGCCCGAGACCACGTTGCACTCGAGCGGTCAGGGCATACCGATTCCACAGTTGTGCAAGCAGGCGGGGCTGACCTCGAGCACGTCCGAAGCGCTGCGGCTGATCGAGCAGCGCGGCCTGAAGATCGACGGCGACGTCGTTGCCGACAAGGCCTTGACCATCGGCGCGGGCAGGACGGTCGTGGTGCAGGCCGGCAAGCGCAAGTTCGCGCGCGTCACGGTCGTCTGATTCATTCGAGACTGGAAAGCTCGCATTCCACCGTCAGGGGACAGCCGTACTTTCCATCATCATCTGCAGCATCGATCCCGCGAAATTTGCGGCGGTCACGGCCAACTATGCCGCCGCACTCGCAGGGCATCCCTACGAAATCGTCGGTATTCACGATGCGCGCTCGCTGGCAGAAGCGTACAACCGTGGCGCGAGACAGGCGCGGGGCGACGTCATTGCATTCAGTCACGACGACGTCGAGATCGTCTCGCCGGATCTGGCCGGCGCGATCGCACGCGCCACCACCACGCTCGACGTGGCAGGGATCGTGGGAACCTCGAAAGTGATCAGCGCTTACTGGCCGAATGCCGGACATCCATTCCTGCACGGCTGGATCGCTCAACCGGCCGAGGACGGCGAACGCTTTTACGTCGGCGTATTCGGCGTGGATGGCCTGGTGACGCCGCATTTGCAGGGACTCGACGGAATGTTCTTCGTAGCCAGGCGCCACGTCGTCGAGCAATCACCGTTCGACGAAGCGACCTTCGATGGCTTCGACGTGTACGACATGGATTTCTCCTTTGCCGCGCACCTCGCGGGCTTCAACGTCGGTACGACGGCGGAGATTGCATTGATCCACGCGTCCGGCGGGAATTTTGGCGACGCATGGCAGCGCTACGCGCAGCGCTTCGACCACAAGTACCGGGACCAGCTGCCGCGTGCGCAGCCCCCTGCGAATTGGTCGTTCGCGCGCAGGCTGGTCGCCTCGCGCCAGGCGATCGTGCAGGAATTTCCGATCGAGACGCTCAAAGCAACGACACAGCGTTTACGCGCCGCATACGCGAGTCCTGGTCGCTGACGCACGTATCGCGGTTCAGGCAACTCCGGGATTGCCGGCGACGCCGATGAGCTTGGGCACGTTCAATGCGCGCGGCCGGAGCGTCTTCTGCCCGCGCAGATAGCGCGCCATCAGATCCCAGATCGGCTCGCCACCCGCCGCCTTGGCATCTTCGGAGACAGGAGCCCAGCCCGCAACTTTGTATTTCTTGTCGGCCTCCAGCATCTTGCCCCGCAATCTCATCGCCGAAATGCGGTTGCCCATCGTCGCGTTCGGTTCGCAGGTGTACTGCAAACCGCCGACCCGCACCATGTCGCCTCCCTGCTGGTAGTACGGATCGGGGTTGAACAGATTGTCGGCGACGTCCTCGAGGATCGTCTTGATCATTTCGCCGCTCAGCTCGTTGAGCGTGACATACGGATAGGTGATCGCCGTCTGGTCGAGGAGGCGCTCATAGGTGACCGCCTGGCCGGGCAACAGCGAAGTGCCCCAGCGGAAACCGGGCGAGAACGCGATTTCGGCGTTCTTCTCGGCCATCAACCCGTCGAGGATCACCTGATCGAACGTGCCATTGAAGCTTCCGCGACGGTAAAGCGTCTCTTCGGCGACTGCGAGCTTCTCGTTGAGCTTGCTCGCGTAGGGAGCACGTGCCGCGTCGATCAACGCGGCCATCGCCGCATCCTCGCGCAGCAGGTTCGCGAATATCGGCAGGAGTTTGTAGCGGTAGCCCACCGCGCGGCCGCCCTGGACGTCGAAATCGATCACGGCCAGAAATTTGCCATTGCAGCCCGCGTTGGTGACCACCGTCTGCCCGCGCGCATTGGCGACGATCGATGGCTGCGGCACGCCATCGTGGGTGTGTCCGCCAAGAATGGCGTCGATGCCCGTGACGCGTGACGCGAGCTTCAGATCGACGTCCATGCCGTTGTGCGACAGCAGCACCACGAGCTGCGCGCCCTTCGCTCGCGCCTCGTCGACGACTTTCTGCATGTCCTCTTCGCGAATGCCGAACGTCCAGTCGGGCACGAAATAGCGCGGATTGGCGATCGGCATGTATGGGAATGCCTGGCCGATGATCGCGATCGGCACGCCGTTCTGCTCGCGCAATGCATAGGCGGGAAACACCGGATCGCCGAAGTCTGCCGTCTTGACGTTCTGCGCGACGAATTCGATCGCCCCTTTGAAATCGTTGTCGACCACCTGCTTGACGCGCTCGGCGCCGAGCGTGAATTCCCAATGGCCGGTCATGATGTCGACCCCGAGCAACTTCGCCGCGTCGATCATGTCCTGCCCCTGAGTCCATAGGGAGGTCGCGGAACCCTGCCACGTGTCGCCGCCGTCCAGCAGCAGCGCGCCGGGTCGGCTCGCCTTGAGTTGCTTGACCAGCGTCGCCAGATGCGCGAAGCCGCCGGTCCTGCCATAAATTCGGGCCGCGGCGGCGAAATCGAGATACGTGAAGGCGTGGGCGTCCCGCGTGTGCGCGGCGATGCCGAAGTGTCTGAGCAGCGCTTCGCCGACGAGATGCGGAGGGCGGCCGCGCGCGCTGCCAACGCCGATATTGACGCTCGGCTCGCGAAAGAAAGTCGGCAGCAGTTGCGCGTGGCAGTCGGTGAAGTGCAGCAAATGCACATTGCCGTACGACGGGACCGCATAGACCGCGTCGGCGGCGCGCTGCGCCTGCACGCCATCCGCCGTGAGCGCCATGCCGGCGGCGGACGCGGCGGAGAGAACCTGCAGGAACTCGCGCCGGTTCACTGCGCGACTGCTATTGGTTGACGGGAGACGCCGGGTCCATCAGCAGCGCGGTGACATCCCTGATCTGCTGCTCGGTGAGGATCGCGTTGTGGCCGAAGCGCGGCATGTTGGAACACGCCGCATACGCGTCGGGATTGTAGATCTTGCCGTAGGCGTAGCGTTGCGTCTCGACGCCATAGCCACGAAGCTTGGCAAACTGGAGCAGCGTCGGCCCGATCGTGCCGTACGACAATTCCTGCGGCGCCAGCTGATGGCACGCGTAGCAGTTGGCGCCCACCGGCCCTGCGGGATCGTCGGAGAATTGCTTGCCGCGGCCTTCCTGCGCGATTCTCTCGCCGTTCTTCCAGTCGCCCAGCAGCTTGCCGTCCGCCGGGTACTTTATCAGGGCCAGGTTCAGCTTCTCGATCTTTTCCGCGACGTCCTTCGACGGCGCCTTGCCATCGAGGGCGCTGCAAACGCGCTGGGTCTCGTCCTGGTCCAGGCGATCGAGTCCGGCCTGACCGTTCGCCTTGAACGAAGTCTTGAGCATCGCTGCTGCCTTGGCGGCGGTTTCGTCTTTCGACGGCGTGGTCGCGCAGGCAATCACCGCCAACACCGCCGAGGTCACTGCAAGTATTGTCCGGGCGTTCATCATTCGGCTTTCAGCGCTTGATCGCCGGCGCATCGAACGGCGCACCGTTCGCGTTGCGGGCGAGGAACAGCGTCAGGGCGATTGAAGCATCCGACCCGAAGACGAGTTCAGGGAAGCGTTGTTGGCGGAAGCAGTCGTACAGCCGCCACTGGAACGAGCGCAACTCGCCCTGCGACACGCGGTAGGCCGGCCACGTCGTGTATGCCTTCTGTGCGCCCTCCTTGGTCGTCAGGTTCGGCAGGTCCTGCAGGCGTATCCGCTTGGCATCGTCGCCGTGGCAGGTCACGCAACCGAAATCGTGCGGGCCTCCGCGAAAGTAGAAGACTCGCTCGCCGATGCGGTACATCTCGGCTTCCCTTGGATTCGATAGTCCGACATTCATCGGAATGCCGCGCGACTCCGAGGTCACGTAGGCGACGAGCGCCTCCATGTCGGATTTGCGCTCGTTGCCGTTGCCGAAGAGCTGCTTGCGTGAATCGGCATCGCTGAATCCCTGCACATTGACCATGCACCAGAGCAGTCGCGTCTCCAGGTCCATGACCCGGTCTGCGTCGGCGAAGTACCTGGGCAATTGCGTGTAGGCGCCCTTGACCACACCGGGGCCTAATCCGAGGTTGCACTGCTCGAGCGATACCTGCTTCGGCCCGCGCTTTTCCTTCCAGATGCCTTCGCCGCGCACTTCCCACAATTCCGCGGGATTGCCGTCCTGCAACGCGGCGCGATACTTGGCGATCTCGTCGATGGCGGAATTCTGCGCGAGCAGCGTCGGCGCCACAGCCGCGCAACCGAACAACGCGGCAAACGCCGCCGCGCGCGCGACAAGTCTCATTCCAGAAGCTCCTGTCGCACGCGCGAGACCGGTGGACTTCACGCGATGGTCACTTCGTCGGTACGCTTGTCTCCGCGATTGTCGACCCAGGTGATCAGGACCTTGTCGCCCTTCGCGCCGCCCTTGAACTTGAATGACAGGAACGGATTCTTCGATACCGCCGGACCCCATTGGGCGGCGAGCACCGTCTTGCCGTTCCAGGTTGCGTTTACGCTCTGAATGAACCACGCGGGGATGGTCTTGCCCTGCGCATCCTTGCGCTGGCCGGTTTCCATCTCGTGGCTCATGAGCACCTTGACTTCGGTCGTGTCGCCGGTGACGTTGGCGCGAATCTTCATCGGATCTGCCATGTCATCCTCCGCATCCACCGAGCGTGACCTTGACGTCCTTGGCCGCGACATAGTACTTGCCGTCGGCCTTGACCAGCGCGTAGATGTTCGAGCTTTGTCCCATCTTGATGCGCGTGGTCACCGACGGCTCGGTACCCGCCGGGATGTCGAACACCGCGGCGAGCATGTTGGGGTTCTTTTCGACCAGGATCGCAATCGACTCGGTCTTGGGAATGTTGCTCGTGATCCCGATCGGAACGACGGCGCCGTTCTCGGCAATGTCCGGTGTCTGGAAGAATACGATGTCCTTGCTCTGCGCAGGATCGCCGCCGCCCAGCGCCTGCATCGTCTCGGCCATGTTGTGCGTGTCGAACGCCGCCTTGTTCCAGGCCTGCGCACGCGCCAACTCCGGACGCAGCCAGCCTGCCGCGCCGAGCAGCGCCAGCAGCGTCGCGCCGCCACCTTGCTTCAAGGCCGCCCTGCGCCTCCGATCCACCCGTTGCATATCCATTTGCTGTTCTCCTGATTCGATGATCGCTGCCGCATTTACGATCCAGCCACGCGGTTGAACGACCGCATCGGCTATTGTGCCCCGGCGAGTATCCATTCGACAACCTTGCGTGCATCCACCTCGCCGACTTGGGCCTGCGCCGGCATGGGGACCGTACCCCAGGCGCCTGCCCCACCGCCTTTCACCTTGATGAGCAGTTTGGCCTGCACTTCGGCCAGACGGTTCGCGGCACCCTGCGGCACGTAGCGCGCCGCGATCGCGCGAAACGACGGTCCGACCAGCGCTCCATCGACATTGTGACATGCCAGGCACCCCAGCCTTCGTGCCAGTTGCAGCCCGGTGGACGCTGCGGCGGGTGGCGCGGCAGCGGCAGCATTCGCTGCCGTCGGAATTCCGGCAATCGCGCCCATTTCGCGGCGTTGTTGTGCCAGGTCACCATGCGAGTCCCGGGCATATCCGGGAATCTCGGACGATGGCCGGATGGTCGCCACGCAGTCGTGCAGGCAGGCGACGTTGGCGGTGTCGGGCCGGCCGGCGTTGCGCATCAATCCATGTGCAGTCGTGAGGCCATCGCGATTCGGCATCCGCACCTTGGGCAAGGAGTCGCGATCCAGTACGGTCCCGGCCGGCACGATGTCGTTGAGATTGAGGACGTACGCAGTGAGCGCATAGACCTCGTCCGGCGCAAGCGTTTGCGGATTGGCGAACGGCATGGCCCGGCGAATGTAGTCCCACAGCGTGGTCGCGTAGTTGAGCTTGCTGCCCGTCGTTCGCACCGGCTGGTCAGAGCCGAGCGTGCCAACGCCTCCCGCCAGCTGCATATAGCTGTTGGACTCGCCGAAGGTCCCGTGACAGCTGGCGCACTTTGCGTCGTAGATCACCTGACCCTGTTCGACCGATCCGCTGCCGGGAGGCAGTCCGCTGCCATCCGGCCGTACGTCGATGTCCCATCCCGCGATTTCGCTGGCGGTGGCCGGCTTGCCGAAACCAAAGGCGCGCATTGGCGTCTCGGCCGCGCTTGCGCCTGCGATGCCGACGATCGTCGCAAGCGCAACGGCCAGCCTGAAACGATTACGAGGTGACCTGTACATTGCTCACTTCACCGGTGACGCCGACGGACCACGTCTGGATCGCGTTGTTGTGGTAGATCGATCGCGTCCCGCGTACTGCGCGCAGCTGGCGATACGTGGGCTGGACGAAGCCGGTGTCATCGATCACGCGGGACTGCAGCAACGCCGCGCTGCCGTCCCAGTTCCAATCCAGCCGAAAGCGCGTGAGCGCCTTGGCCAGCACCGGATCCTGCAGGCGTGCGGTCTGCCAATTGCGCCCGCCATCGGTGGACACATCGACGCGACGCACGCGACCACGCCCCGACCATGCCAGACCCGTGATCTCGTGATAGCCGCGATCGAGTATCACCTGACCACCCGACGGCGAGGTGATCACGCTCTTCGCTTCCTGAATCCACGTGTACTGGCGATGCATTCCGCCCGGCAGGAGGTCGACATAGTGCAACGACTCTTCGCGGGTATTCCAGGGCGCGTCGCCCACCTTGAGGCGGCGCAGCCACTTCACGCTCGACACGCCTTGCACGCCGGGGACCAGCAGTCGCAGCGGGAAACCCTGCTCTGGTCGCAGCGCCTCGCCGTTCTGGCCGTAGACGACGAGGATGTCGGCGGCCATCTCCAGCGGAATCGTGCGCGTGAGCGCCGCGCCGTCCGCGCCCTCGGCAAGCACGAATTTCGCTCGCGTGCGATCGATCCCGCACTCATCGAGGAGCAGCGCGAGCGGAACACCGGTCCATTCCGAGCAACTCAGCATGCCGTGCGTGTACTGCACCGTGGGTACCGCGACATTGCCCCATTCCATGCCCGTGTTCGCGCCGCACTCGATGAAGTGGACGCGTGACACCGAAGGAAAACGAGTGATGTCGTCCATCGTGAAAATGCGCGGGCTGGCGACCAGCCCGTGGACCATCAGCCGATGCGCGTGCGGGTCGATGGCAGGGATGCCAGCATGATGGCGTTCGAAATGCAGGCCGGATGGCGTGATGATGCCGAACAGATTCTGCAACGGCGCAAAGGCGACCGAGGATTGAGGCGTGCGCGTAAGTCCGGGGCTTTCACGGCGCCGGACGTTGGCTTCGTATTTCGAAGGCACGCCATACGGCTCGGCGAGGATCGGGGCGCCAAGCGTCGTCTGCCATTCGGGAACATTCGGCGGCAGGTTGCGCGCAAGTTCCTGCGCGCGAAGGCTTGCGCTGGCCGCGCCAACGAGGCCGCCGCCGCCCAGCGCGAGCGCCCGGCGCAGGAATCGCCGCCGTTCGTCGCCCGCGACATCGGGTGGCGATGCATCCATCGCCGGACGAATACGGCCTGGCTTGGCGCCATGCTCCGCCATCTGCTTCCTCCCCGATTTCGACGCTCTAGTGCTGAGCGGCGAATTCCAGCAATTCGTTGCGCAACGGCGCGCGTTCGTCGATGCGGCCTGCAATCTGCACGCATACGCCCCGACATATTTCCACGAACATGGCGTCGGCAACGCCGTAGTAGACCAGACTGCGCTCGCGGCGACGGCTGACCACGCCTGCCTGATGGAGCAGTCCGAGATGCCGGGACACCGTCGTCTGCGTCGCCCCGGTGGCCGCGACGATCGCCGTCACCGACTGTTCCGTCTGGCAGATCGAATGCAGTATCCGCAGACGGGTAGGATCGGACAGCAGCGAAAAGTAGCGCGCAACCGACACGAAAACGCGTTCGAGATCATCGCCTGAACGCGAGATCTTCCCTGGTCCGCGTGTCGCCTTCGGTTTGGGTTTCATGGCCATCCATGTATCAACATATTCGCATGTGCGCATATTGTCAATGCACCCATGACGTGCCGGTGGGCGGCTCGACGTCAGTGAATCGTGGCGGCAGTCAGGAAGCGCAGCAAGGCGCCGGACTTGAGGCGGTAGAGGCCCTCGCCTACATATTCCGCGTCGTCGAGTTCTTCACGCGTGAATGCCAGCTCGGTGTCGCCGTGCCTAAGTTCCATGACCACGTCCTCGGCAACGGTCGATGCGTCCGGGGCACGCAGGTAGCCGGTTTCGAACACGACGCCATTGAGCTGGACGAAATCGGCGTCCAGCATCGCTTCAGTCAAGGTGGTGGGAGTCATGCCTTCCAGATGAGGGCACAACGGACGGGTTCAAGCCCGCCGGAACGACGGAAATCAGGTCGGTGCGACGAGGGCGCGGACGAAGTTCGGCAGGGCGAACGAGGCGCGATGCACTTCGCCGTTGTAGTACTGCAGATCGCGGATCCGCCGCGTCGCGACGCGGCGATCGGTCTCGAGCGAGCTCAGGTACGATGGATTGAGGGTCGACGAAGCACACGCCATCATCCAGAGGCCGCCATAGAGTGGGATCGACGTCAGGTACGGAACGACGACCGCAAACGTTGCGCGCAGGTTGGCAATGACCGTGCGAATGCGCTCGGGGTGCGCAACAGGGGACCCGACGTGCAACGTCATCGCCCCTGTGGGGTTGAGCCGTGCTGCGCAGGCGCGATAGAAATCCGCGTCGTACAGCGGTTCCGACGGCCCGCCGGGATCGGTCAGGTCGAGAACAATCAGGTCATAGGTCTCGGCCGTGGTACGGATGAACGCCAGACCGTCCTCGACCTTCAGCTTGAGCCGCGGATCGTCCAGCGCGCCGCGGTGGATTTCACCGAAATACTTGCGCGCGATATCGATGACGGCCAGATCGATCTCGACCAGGGTAACGGACTTCATCGACGGATATTTGAGCAGTTCCTCGGCCGAGCCGCCATCGCCACCACCGATGATCAAGGCGGTCTCCGGCGCCGGATGCGCCATGGCGGCAACGTGAACGAGATTCTCGTGATAGAAGAATTCGTCCTTTTCCGACGTCATGAAATGCCCATCGAGCCGGAACAACTTGCCGAATGACTTCGTGTCGTGCACCTCAACCGTCTGAAACGGCGACGCGAAGCGCTCGAATGCGCGTGTCGATTTGACGAATATTCCGGTATCTTCGGTCAGATACTCGGTGAGCACCCCGGGCAGCAGGTCCGGGCTGCTGCCTGCTTCAGGCATCGCGCCCTCCGCGATGGATCGCCTGGAACTTCGCCTCCGCCGGCTGCAAAGCCTTTTCCATCGACTTGAACAGGCGTTCCGCCTTGGCCGTATTGTCGGTCGTGTAGTTGCAGACGAACACGTCGATGGTCACGAACCCGTGTTCGGGCCACGTATGGATTGCCAAGTGAGACTCGGCGAGCAGCACCGTGCCGGTGACACCCGCAGGCGCGAACTGATGAAAACTCTCGCCAACGACAGTCATACCAGAGGCACTGGCAAGACGCATGCAAAGCACGCGCAGCGCATCGGCGTGCGTGATCTCCGGCATGTCGGCCTTGCAGCCGTACCATTCTCCCAACAGATGGATGCCGTCCATGATGTCTTTCCCCGAGCACGGGTTCAATTGCCGGGTGATCCTCCGGCTAAACTCGCTATTATTGCCCAAATCCGGTGCCTGGGCGATAATTTTACCTCTTTGCCGCAGCACTTTGCGTCGGGCCGCGATTCCGGCGCACCTTCCAGACCAATCACTTTCCGGCCATGACCACACCGCTTGCCGCATCCAGTCAATCGTCGGTTTCAGCGCAAAAATCCGCGCGCGAGCCGACGCCGCTCGCCAACGCAATTCGCGCCCTGGCGATGGATGCGGTGCAGGCAGCGAATTCCGGACACCCCGGCATGCCCATGGGCATGGCCGAAATTTCGGTCGCGTTATGGAACCGGCACCTGCGGCACAACCCGGCAAATCCGAAGTGGGCCAACCGCGATCGCTTCGTGTTGTCCAACGGCCACGGATCGATGCTGCTCTACGCGCTGTTGCATCTGACCGGCTACGCGCTCCCGCTCGACGAGCTTCGACGCTTTCGTCAGCTGCATTCGATGACACCCGGACATCCGGAACTGGGCGTCACGCCCGGTGTCGAGACGACGACCGGCCCTCTGGGACAAGGCCTCGCCAACGCGGTCGGCATGGCGCTTGCGGAACGCCTGCTCGCAGCCGAGTTCAACCGTCCGGGACACACGATCGTCGACCATCGAACTTACGTATTCGCAGGCGACGGCTGCCTGATGGAGGGCATTTCGCACGAAGCGTGCTCGCTGGCCGGCACGCTTGGACTCTCCAAACTCATCTGCTTTTACGACGACAACGGCATCTCGATCGACGGCGAGATCAAAGGCTGGTTCACCGACGACACCCCACAACGTTTCGAGGCCTATGGCTGGCAGGTCATTCGCGATGTCGATGGCCACGATGTCGATGCCGTCGACGCCGCGATTCACAAAGCGCACGGCGGCACGGACCGCCCAACGCTCATCTGCTGCAAAACCATCATCGGCAAAGGTTCGCCCAATCGTGCCGGCACCGACCTCGCGCACGGCGCGGCGCTCGGCGAGGAGGAAGTTGCACTGACGCGTAAAGCGCTGGGATGGACCTTGCCGCCGTTCGAGATTCCGCAGGAGGTATACGACGGTTGGAACGCGCTGGCCGCTGGCGCCGCGCTCGAGCGCGACTGGGACGCGCGTTTCGGCGTGTACAAGGCGGCGCACGGCGCGCTCGCCGTGGAATTCGAGCGGCGTATGGCGAACGCGCTGCCGCAAAATTTTTCCGGGCGCGCCACGGCGTTCGTGAAGCAGCAAAACGAGAAGGCCGAGGCCATCTCCACGCGCAAGGCTTCGCAACAGGCGCTCGAGGCACTGGCGCCGGTGCTGCCGGAAATGATTGGCGGCTCGGCCGACCTGACCGGATCCGTGTTCACCAACTGGTCGGGCAGCAAAGCCGTATCCGCGCAAACAGCGGGCAATTACATCAGCTTTGGCGTACGCGAGTTCGCCATGAGTGCCATCGCCAACGGGCTCGCATTGCACGGTGGTTTCCTCCCGTACGTCGGGACGTTCCTGACATTCTCCGACTACGCGCGCAATGCGCTGCGCATGGCCGCGTTGATGAATCTGCGCTCGATTTCGGTGTACACCCACGATTCGATCGGACTTGGGGAGGACGGACCCACGCACCAGTCGGTGGAACACGCTTCAAGCCTTCGGCTGATTCCCAACCTCGACGTGTGGCGTCCGTGCGACACCGTCGAGTCCGCGATTGCGTGGATCGCCGCGATCGAGCGCAGCAACGGCCCGACGTGCCTGCTATTCACGCGTCAGAACGTAACCTTCAATCGTCGCGATTCCGCGACGATCGACGCGATCCGCCGCGGCGGCTACGTGCTGCTCGACGCACCCGCGGCGAAAGCGGTGATCATTGCCACAGGTTCCGAAGTGTCGCTCGCGGTCGGCGCGCACAAGGTCCTGGCGGATGCCGGCATTCCCGTGCGCGTGGTTTCGATGCCCTGCACCAGCGTGTTCGATCGGCAGGACGCGGCGTGGCGCGCCAGCGTGCTGCCGCACGGCGTGCCGCGGGTCGCGGTCGAGGCAGGCATCAGCGACTTCTGGCGCAAGTATGTAGGCGCCGTCGACGACCGTCATGGCGCCGTGATCGGCATCGACCGCTTCGGCGAGTCCGCTCCAGGCAGCGTGTTGTTCAAGCATTTCGGATTCACTGTCGACAACGTCGTCGCGGCGGTGAAAAAAGTCATCTGAACCATCCTGCAAGGACAACGGCGTAACACCACGCGGCGGGTCTTTCCGGGCGTGAGTCATTCTGGAGATCGTGCATGACCATCAAAGTTGCCATCAACGGCTATGGCCGCATCGGCCGCAACATCCTGCGCGGTCACTACGAGGGCGGGAAAAAGCACGACCTCGCGATCGTCGCGATCAATGACCTGGGCAGTCCGGAGACCAACGCGCACCTGACGCGCTACGACACGGTCCACGGCAAGTTTCCGGGCAAGATCGCGGTCGACGGCGATGCAATGGTCGTCAACGGCGACCGCATCAAGGTCTTCGCAGTGCGCAATCCCGCCGAATTGCCGTGGGCGACATTGGGCGTTGACGTCGTGCTCGAGTGCACCGGCCTGTTCACGACCAAGGAAAAGGCTTCGGCGCATATCAAGGGTGGCGCGAAAAAGGTGATCATCTCCGCGCCCGGCGGCAAGGACGTCGATGCCACGATCGTCTATGGCGTCAACCACCACACACTCAAGGCCACGCACACGGTGATTTCCAACGCATCGTGCACGACCAACTGCCTCGCGCCGCTGGTCAAGCCGCTGCACGACAAGATCGGCGTGGTGTCGGGTCTGATGACCACCGTGCACTCTTACACCAACGACCAGGTGCTGACCGACGTCTATCACGAAGATCTGCGACGCGCGCGTTCGGCGACGATGAGCATGATCCCGACCAAGACCGGCGCTGCGGCAGCCGTCGGCCTGGTGCTGCCTGAGCTCAACGGCAAGCTCGATGGCTACGCGATTCGCGTGCCGACGATCAATGTCTCGATCGTCGATCTTTCGTTCATCGCCGCACGCGATACGACAGTCGAAGAAGTCAACGCGATCATGAAGGACGCATCCGAGAACGGCCCGCTGGCGAGCGTGTTGAACTACAACACCGCGCCGCTGGTGTCGGTGGACTTCAATCACGATCCGGCATCGTCGACGTTCGACGCCACGCTGACCAAGGTCTCCGGGCGGCTGGTGAAGGTGTCGAGCTGGTACGACAACGAGTGGGGATTCTCGAACCGGATGCTGGACACCACGGTCGCGTTGATGGCCGCCAAGTGAACAGGCCGTGACGCCATGAACCCATTCACCGCGCATCCGGCTTCAGTCGGCGAATCCTATGGCGAGCATTGCCGGTTCGCATTCGGCTTTGGCGCGCGGATGACGTTTGGCGGCATCGCGGCGATGGTCCACGCGTTGCTGCCGTTCCTGTTCATCACGACCGCGAGTCGCACCCTCGACGAGTTGAACGCGCTGCGCACCCGGGGTACGCGCGCGCCACGATGAACTTCAGGCGCCTCGCAAATATCGACGTTCGCGGCAAGCGCGTGTTCATACGCGCCGACCTGAACGTGCCGCAGGACGATGCTGGGGCGATCACGGACGACACGCGTATTCGCGCATCGGTGCCGGGCATTCGCGACGCACTGGCGCGCGGCGGTGCCGTTATGGTCACGTCGCATCTGGGGCGACCTACCGAAGGTCAATTCAGCACCGCCGACTCGCTCGCCCCGATTGCGGGTCGCCTCGGTGAACTGCTCGGTCGTAAGGTGCCGCTCATCCGCGACTGGATCGAAGGCGGCGCGTGGCACGCGGCGCTCAAGCCCGGCGATGTCGTACTGCTCGAGAACTGCCGGTTCAACGTCGGCGAGAAAAAGGACAATGACGCGCTGGCGCGGCAGATGGCAGGGCTGTGCGACGTCTACGTCAACGACGCCTTCGGCACTGCACACCGCGCAGAGGCCACGACACACGGCATCGCCAGGTACGCCCCGGTCGCGTGCGCGGGCCCGTTGCTGGCCGCGGAACTCGATGCGCTCGGCAAGGCGCTGGCCAAGCCTGCGCGTCCGCTGGTGGCCATCGTCGCCGGTTCCAAGGTGTCGACCAAGCTGTCCGTGCTGACGCATCTTGCGTCGATGGTCGATACCTTGATCGTCGGTGGCGGTATCGCCAACACTTTCATCCTCGCAGCCGGCGGCCACATCGGAAAGTCGCTGGCCGAAGCCGAGCTCGCGGACCAGGCGAAGGCTATCCTCGATCGCTTTCCCGGCAAGGTTCCCATCCCCATCGATGCGGTGGTCGCCAAAGAGTTCTCTGCCAAGGCAACGCCGACGTTGAAGGCTATCGAAGACGTGCAGCCCGACGACCTGATTCTCGACATCGGCCCGCAATCCATGATGGCGTTGAAAACAGTCATCGCCACTGCGGGCACCATCGTGTGGAACGGGCCCGTGGGTGTGTTCGAGTTCGATGGCTTCGCTGGCGGGACCAAGACGCTGGCCGAAGCGATCGCAGCATCTCCTGCTTTTTCGATCGCGGGCGGCGGTGACACGATCGCCGCGATCAACAAGTTCGGCGTCGCGGACCGGATCGACTACATCTCGACCGCGGGCGGTGCTTTTCTCGAATTTCTCGAAGGCAAGACGCTGCCGGCGGTGGCGATGCTCGAAACGCGCGCCACTGCCTGACACCTCTGCACCAACCCAGGAGACTCCATGCAGCGCGCCACCAAGATCGTCGCCACACTCGGCCCAGCCAGTAACACGCCAGAGATATTGACGAAAATGATCGCCGCCGGCGTCGACGTCGTCCGCCTGAACTTCTCGCACGGCGCTGCCAGTGACCACCAGGAGCGGGCGAGGATCGTGCGCGAGGTGGCGCAGAAGCTCGGCCGCACGGTCGCGATCATGGCGGATCTCCAGGGACCCAAGATCCGCGTGGGCAAGTTCGCCGATGGCAAGGTCACGCTTCAGCCAGGCCAGACCTTCGTGCTCGACGCCGACTGCGACCTCGGCAATGTAGAGCGTGTGGGTCTCGACTACAAGGAACTGCCAAACGACGTGTCCCCGGGCGTCATACTGCTGCTCAACGACGGTCTGATCAAGTTGCGCGTCGATTCGGTCAGGGGTAACGCGATCACCACGCGGGTCGAGGTCGGCGGTGTGTTGTCGAACAACAAGGGCATCAACCGCCAGGGCGGCGGGCTCTCGGCGCCGGCGCTGACCGCGAAGGACATGGACGACCTGAAGACCGCCGTGTCGATCGAGGCTGACTACGTCGCGGTTTCGTTTCCCAAGAACAAGGAAGACATGTACATGGCGCGGCAACTGTTGCGCGCCGCCAACGGCAAGGCCTTGCTGATCGCCAAGATCGAGCGCGTCGAAGCGATCACTGCGCTCGAGGAAATCATCGATGCCTCGGACGGCATCATGGTTGCCCGCGGCGACCTGGCGATCGAGGTCGGCAATGCGACGGTTCCCGCACTTCAGAAGCGCATGATTCGCGTCGCGCGTGAGCACAACAAGCTGACCATCACCGCCACGCAGATGATGGAGTCGATGATCAACAATCCGGTGCCGACGCGCGCCGAGGTCTCCGACGTCGCCAATGCGGTCCTGGACGGCACCGACGCAGTGATGCTTTCGGCCGAGACTGCTGCGGGGCGCTTTCCGGTGGAAACGATCGAAGCCATGAGCCAGATCTGCATGGAGGCCGAGAAATCCACCAACGTCGAGCTCGATCGCGACTTTCTCAACCGCACGTTCACGCGCATCGACCAGTCCATCGCCATGGCGGCGTTGTTCACCGCATTCCACCTGCGGGTCAAGGCCATTGCCGCCCTTACGCAATCGGGATCGACCGCGCTGTGGATGTCGCGGCACAACTGCGGCTGTCCGATCTTCGCGTTGACGCCGGACGTCTCCTCGCAGCGCAAGATGGCACTTTACCGCAACGTCCAGACTCTCTACCTCGAACAAAGCAGCGACCGCGATGGCGTGCTGCGAGCGGCGGAGAACCTGCTCCTGGAAAAAGGCCAGGTGCAGCGTGGTGACCTGGTGGTGCTGACGATCGGCGAGCCCATGGGCAAGTCCGGTGGCACCAATGCGCTCAAGCTGGTTCGCGTAGGCGAGCACCGCTAGCGAACCTCCGTCTGCGCTACTGCAATATCTGATTGCTTGCCGTTATCTAACCGGTTGGTTACGATGACGGATATGCTGAACACTACCGCATCGCCTTCGCGCCTGAACCGTACATCCGCTGCGGTGCGGCGAGCGCGTCCGGTTCGTGACGCCGAGCGCACCCGCGCCGCGATCCTCGCCGCCGCGATGCAGGAATTCGCACGCCACGGCATGGGCGGCGCCCGCGTCGATCGCATCGCGCTTCGCGCGCGGTCGAACAAGCGCATGCTCTACTACTATTTTGGCGGCAAGGACCAGCTGTTCCAGGCCGTGCTGGAGCAGACCTACGCCGACATCCGCAAGGCGGAGCAGGCGCTGAATCTGCTCGACGCCAGCCCGGAGTCGGGCGTACGCCGGCTGGTGGAATTGACGTGGGCCTACTACATCGAACACCCCGAGTTCCTGACGCTGCTCAACAATGAAAACCTGCATCAGGCCAAGCACCTGAAGCGGTCGAAGCGGATCCGCGAAATGAACTCCCCGCTGATCGAGACGCTGGCCGAGTTGTTGCGCCGAGGGCAGCGCGCCGGAGTCTTTCGCAGCGGAATCGACCCGTTGCAGCTCTACATTTCCATCGCTGCGCTTGCCTATTTCTACCTGTCGAACCGCTATACATTGTCGACCGTTTTCGGCCGCGATCTGTTCAGCCCGGCCGAGCGCAAGGCGCGTGTCGAGCACATGATTGCCATGGTGCTGGGATACCTGGCGAAGCCTGCGATTCCAATGCGGAAAACGGCCCGTTGACAGTTCATCCGGCCGGTATTAACCTAATAACTAACTAGTTAATAACATAGCAATCGACACCGTGGACGGCCAACAGGCCGTCGGGAGGATCGGCCATGGCGACGGCTCGAGGTGGATGGATAAGGCGGATCATCGAATCCGAATACGCGCGCCCATTGATTCTCATCGTGGCGGTATTCCTCCTTTGGGACGTCGTCATCCGCGTCTTCAAGATCCCGCCTTATCTGATTCCTGCGCCATGGGATGTCGCCAAGATGATGGTCGCCGAGTGGCCGCGCCTGTTGCGGGAAGGCGCGGTGACCGCATACGCAACCCTCGGCGGCTTTGGCTTGTCGATCCTGCTGGGCATACCGATCGCGATGCTGATCGCGTATTCGCGATTGGTCGAAAGTTTTGTCTATCCGCTGCTCGTTTTTTCCCAAAGCGTTCCAAAGATTGCCATCGCGCCGCTGTTCGTCGTCTGGTTTGGCTTCGGGATCTTCCCGAAGATCATTTCGGCGTTTCTGCTCGGCTTTTTTCCAGTGGTCGTGGCGACGGTCATGGGCTTCAAATCGGTCGAAACCGACATGATCGATCTCGCCCGTTCGATGCGGGCTTCGCGCTGGCAGATGTTCCTCAAGTTCAGTCTGCCACAGGCCCTGCCCAGCATCTTCAGCGGGCTCAAGGTGTCGGCGACACTCGCCGTCGTCGGCGCGGTGGTAGGCGAGTTCGTCGGATCGAACTCGGGTATCGGTTACGTGCTGCAGATCGCGAACGGCAATTTCGATCTGCCGCTGATGTTCGCAGCGCTGTTCGTGCTGTCGATGATGGGGGTGATCCTGTTTGCGCTTGTTGATCTTGCCGAAAAGCTGATGATTCCCTGGCATCAATCGCGTCGCGCGGACGTGATGACTGCCACCGCCTGAAATCGTATCCGTTCACCGCTCCAAGGAGGAGACCATGAAGTCGTTGCTGAAATTCATCGCGCTCGCATGCGCGATGCTGCTGTTACCCCTCGGTAATGCCCAGGCACAGGACAAAGTCGTCCTGATGCTCAACTGGTATCTCTACAGCGAGCACGCTCCGTTCTTTCTGGGCAAGGAGCGCGGCTACTATGCCCAGGAGGGCATCGATCTCGATATCCAGGAAGGGCGCGGCTCGGGCGTAACCGTACAGGCGGTCGCAGCGAATACCGCGACCTTCGGTTATGTCGACGTACCGACCATGATCAAGGCCGCCGCCAAAGGTGCGCCCGTCCGGGCCATCGGCGTCGCGCTGCAGCTGTCGCCGATGTCAGTGATGGGTTTCTCGGACAAGAATATCCGCACGCCCAAGGATCTCGCCGGAAAAACGGTTGCCGTTACTCCGGGCGATTCGATGTCGCAGATCTGGCCGCTGTTCCTCAAGAAGACCGGCGTGAACGAGGGTGACTTCAAGACGGTCGCCGGAGACGCGCAGACCAAGCTCAATGCCGTCATGACCGGCCAGGCCGATCTGCTCCTGGGCTACGTGATGGACCAGGCGATCAAGCTTCAGGACGCGACCGGCAAGGCGGTCTACCCGATCCGATTCGCCGACTACGGCGTCAACCTGATCAGCTCGGGAATCATCGTCAACACGGAAACGCTCAAGACCAAGCCTGACATGGTCAAGAGATTCCTGAGAGCGACGACGCGCGCCCTCGAAGAATCCGAAAAGAATCCCGAGGCTGCCGTCGACGCAATGCTCAAGGCCAATCCGAAGGCTGGCGTGCGCGAAACGCTGATCATCGGACTCAAGCAGACTACTGCGCTCTATCACACCAAGGAGACTGCAAACCAGCGCCCGCTGCGGCCGACGATGGCCAATGTCGGCGAATCGCTTGATCTGCTTGCACAGTACGGTGGCCTCGACCCTGCCACCAAAGGCAAACCGCAGGATTGGGTGGTGCTCGACTACCTTCCCTGATCCGGACATGAGCGTGCCGGGGCGGACGTGACAACGCGTCCGCCGCTCATAATCGTGCGCGGCGTGGCGAAGGCCTACGCCGCTGCGGACGGCGTCGTCGAGTCGCTGAAGCCGCTGGATTTCGACTTGCGCGAGGGCGAGTTTCTCTCGGTTGTCGGGCCCAGCGGGTGTGGCAAGAGCACGCTGCTCAAACTCATCGCCGGCCTGCTACCCGCCACCCGTGGATCGATCGAGATCGCAGGCAAGGTGGTCAATGGTCCCGCCGAAAGCATAGGCATCGTGTTCCAGAACCACGTCTTGCTTGCCTGGCGGACGGTACTGCGCAACATCATGCTTCAGATCGAGGTCCGCAAGCTGCCGCATGATGCGGGTCTGCGGCACGCGCGCGAATTGATCGCCATGGTCGGCCTTTCCGGCTTCGAGAACAAATTTCCGTGGCAGCTCTCCGGCGGCATGCAGCAACGCGCCTCGATCTGCCGGGCGTTGGTCCACGATCCGGCCATCCTGCTCATGGATGAACCGTTTGGCGCGCTGGATGCCATGACGCGCGAAAAGATGAATCTGGAACTTCAGCGCATCTGGGCAACCGCGAAAAAGACGGTGCTGTTGATCACGCACAGTATTCCCGAATCGATTTTTCTTTCCGACCGCGTGCTGGTGATGACCGAGCGTCCGGGGTCGATCGCTGCGATTTACGATATCGACCTGCCGCGGCCGCGTACGCTCACGATGATGGGAAGTCCCGAGTTCGCGCGCCTCGCGCAGACGATCCGTGGCCACTTCTACGCACAGGGCACTCTGGATCATTGACCCGTGGACGTGCCCGCATTTTGCGTCAGTGAAGTCGAGTTCTACGAGCGCGCTGTGACGCTGCGCATGCCCTTTCGATTCGGTGCAGCAACCCTGACGGAGTGTCCTCAGGCGTTTGTGCGTGCACGCATCGAACTTGCCGATGGCCGCGGCGCACATGGTGCAGCCGCGGAGCTGATGATTCCGAAATGGTTCGACAAGTCTCCAAACAAGTCGAACGACGACAACATCGCCGATCTGCGCACTTCGCTTCGCAACGCGGCAGCGGCGTACGCTGCAACGCGAAATGCGCGGAGTGCGTTTGGCCATTTCGCCGCCCACTACAAGATGCTGATCGGCGCAGGCGCAGCGGCCGGCCTCGATCCGCTCGTCGCCAACTACGGCCCTGCCCTGCTGGATCGCGCAATTCTCGATGCCTTGTGTCGCTTGTTCGGCCTGCCATTCCATGGGGCGATTCGATCCAACCTGACCGGCATCGACACATCGCTGACACCTGATCTCGATGCCTTCGACATCTCCCGATTTCTGGCAGACCTCAAGTCGTCGAAATCCATTGCGGCGCGGCATACCGTCGGCTTGCTCGATCCGCTGACGTCTTCCGATGGTCTCGCGCGCATCTCCGACGGCCTCCCCGAAACCCTCGAGGAAGTCATCGCGGCGTATGGCAACCAGCACTTCAAGGTCAAGCTCGCTGGCGATCCTGATGCGGACGTCGACAGGCTGGTGTGCATTGCCGAGGTGCTGGACCAGCTGCCGCACTATGAAGTCACACTGGACGGTAACGAGCAATACCAGGGCGTCGGCTCGATCGCCGAATTCTGGCGCAGGATGGCAGGCACCGCCGCACTCGCCCGTCTTGATGCGGCGACGCTGTACATGGAGCAACCGCTCGCGCGCGGATTGGCGCTCGACGCCGATGTCTCCGCACTGGCCCGCATCAAACCGCTGCTGATCGACGAGTCCGACGCAACGCTGGACGCTTTTCCCGCTGCGCGCCAATGCGGCTACGAAGGCGTGTCGAGCAAGAGCTGCAAGGGCGTCTATAAGTCGATACTCAATGCCGCGCGCTGCGCGCGCTGGAACGCCGAGGCATCGACATCGCGCTATTTTCTGTCAGCGGAAGATCTGACCATGCAGGCGGGCATCGCCGTCCAGCAGGATCTCGCGCTGGTCGCGACGCTCGGCCTGCGGCACGTCGAGCGCAACGGCCATCACTACGTCAACGGCTTCGCCGGGCAAGGCGCGGACGAACGGGAGCAGCAGGCTTTCCTGAATGCCCAGCCTGGATTGTACGAGTCCAGCGCCGGCAGCGTGCGACTGGCCTTTCGCGACGGTCGCATCGACCTGACCTCGCTGGCTGCGCCTGGTTTCGCGTCCCGCGTGCACCCGGAGTGGGCGACACTCGAACCGCTCGGTGCCGCGCTGTCGTCAGGATCGCAAGCCGTCACGCAACCGTAACCAGGAGATTGACTGTGGAAACGATCCGACTCGGGATCATCATGAACGGCGTCACCGGCAGGATGGGTACCAACCAGCACCTGGTGCGTTCGATCTGCGCCATTCGCGCGCAAGGCGGGGTCGCCCTTGCCGACGGGCGCCGGGTCATGCCGGATCCCGTTCTGGTTGGCCGCAACAGGGACAAACTCGAGCAGTTGGCCAAAGCCAACGGCGTTTCGCGATGGAGCACCGACCTTGCGGCCGCTCTGGCGAACAAGGACGACACGGTCTATTTCGATTCAGCGTCGACTGGATTGCGACCCAAACTCATCCTGCAGGCGATCGCCGCCGGCAAGCACATCTATACCGAGAAGCCGGTCGCACCGACACTTGCCCAGGCGCTCGACCTGTACCAGGCCGCCAAGGCGGCCGGCGTGAAGCACGGCGTCGTGCAGGACAAGCTCTGGCTGCCGGGCTTGCTCAAGATGAAGATGCTCATCGACTCGGGTTTTTTCGGCCGCATCCTGTCGGTGCGTGGCGAATTCGGCTACTGGGTGTTCGAAGGCGACTGGCAACCCGCGCAACGCCCCTCATGGAACTACCGCAAGCAGGACGACGGCGGCATCATCGTCGACATGCTGTGCCATTGGCGTTACGTGCTCGACAATCTCTTCGGCGAGGTAAAGAGCGTCAGCTGTCTTGGCGCGACGCACATTCCGCAGCGCTGGGACGAGCAGGGCCGCGCATACCAGGCGACGGCCGACGACGCTGCGTACGCCACCTTTGAACTTGCCGGCGCGCAGGGACCGGTGATTGCGCAGATCAACAGTTCGTGGACGACGCGCGTGCGGCGCGACGACCTGGCGACGTTCCATGTCGATGGCACATTGGGCTCCGCGGTCGCGGGGCTCACCGATTGCTGGACGCAGGCGCGAGTGAACACACCGAAGCCCGTGTGGAATCCGGACGTGCCCCAGACGATCGATTTTCCCGCGACCTGGCAGAAATTGCCGAACAACGCGGCCTATGACAACGCGTTCAAGGTCGAGTGGGAACTGTTCATCCGCCATCTGTACGATGGAAGTCCGTTTCGCTGGGGCCTGCTCGAAGGTGCCAAGGGCGTGCAACTCGCCGAACTCGGGCTCCGCAGCTGGGCCGAGCGCCGCTGGCTTGACGTCGCGCCGATCGAGGCCTGACACCATGGCAAGCATTCGTCTTCCACGCATCGGCGGCGCATTGCACGACTACACGCTGCGCGTTGCCCGCAGCTGGCCGGTTCCTGCCCCAGGTGCTCGTTTGAACCGGGTCGCCTATGCGGCGGCCCATGTCGTCGCCGATCCACTGGCATCGGCCGACCCGTGGGTCCAATCCGCGATCGACTGGGACGCGACGCTCGCTTACCGGCGCTATCTCTGGTCATTGGGATTCGGCGTGGCCGAAGCGATGGACACGGCTCAGCGCGGCATGGGTCTCGACTGGCCGACCTCGCTGGAATTGATCGACCGATCGCTGCGGCTTGCCCATGACACTGCCGGCGCGGTGATCGCGTGTGGTGCCGGTACCGATCATCTGGAGCCACGCGCGACCACGACCATCGACGACGTCATCGCCGCCTACGAATTGCAGTGTGAAGCGATCGAAAGCCGTGGCGGCCGCATCATCCTGATGGCCAGTCGAGCACTTGCCGCGTGCGCGAAATCGCCCGACGATTACGTCAAGGTCTACGGGCGTATTCTGACGCAGGTGCGCCATCCGGTGATTCTGCATTGGCTCGGCGATATGTTCGATCCGGCGCTCGCCGGCTACTGGGGCCACGCGGCGATCGATCAGGCGATGGATGTATGCCTGTCCGTCATCCAGATGCACGTTGGCAAAGTCGACGGCATCAAGATTTCGCTGCTCGACAAGGATCGGGAAATCGCCATGCGGCGCCGTCTGCCGCTGCGCGTGCGCATGTACACCGGGGACGATTTCAATTTCGCGGAACTGATCGCCGGCGACGAATTGGGATACTCGGATGCCTTGCTCGGCATCTTCGATCCGATCGCGCCGGTGGCCGCCGCGGCACTTGCCGCCCTTGGGGCCGGAGACCGTGCCAAATTCGACGAAATTCTGGCGCCCACGGTACCCTTGTCGCGCCACGTGTTTCGCGCGCCGACGCGCTACTACAAGACCGGCGTCGTGTTCATCGCGTGGCTGAACGGGCACCAGAAGCACTTCATCATGGTCGGCGGGCAGCAAAGTGCGCGCAACCTGATGCATCTGGTCGACCTGTTCCGGCTGGCGGACGTCGCTGGCGTGCTCGTCGATCCTGATCTCGCTTGCGCGCGCATGCGAACACTGCTCGAGTTCCACGGTATCGGTGTAAAACAATGAGTACACCCGACTCGGAACTGCTTTCGATCAACACCGCAACCGTGCGCAAGCTGTGGTCGTTGCCCGAGATCGTGGCCGGCTGCGCGCACCATGGCATACGCTACATTTCGCCCTGGCGCGATCAAGTCGCCGCAACCGGCCTCAAGGAGTCGGCACAACGCATTCGCGACGCCGGGCTGCGCCTGTCCGGCTATTGCCGCGGGGGAATGTTTACTGCGGCCGACCGCTCGGCACGCCGCGCAGCGCTCGATGACAACAAACGCGCCGTCGACGAGGCACTGGTACTCGGTGCACCTTGCCTCGTCCTCGTCGTCGGCGGACTGCCCAAGGACGGCGACGGCAAGATCGCTTCGAAGGATCTGGACGGCGCACGGGAAATGGCCCGCGACGGCATCGGGGAGCTGCGCGAATATGCGCATCCTGCCGGCATGCCGCTGGCGATCGAGCCACTGCATCCGATGTACGCCGCGGATCGCGCGTGCGTCAACACTATGGCGCACGCCAACGATCTGTGCGACGAGCTTGGCGCAGGCATCGGCATTGCGGTCGACGTCTATCACGTATGGTGGGACCCGAATCTCCAGCGCGAAATCGAGCGGGCCGGCGGGCACGCAAACCGTTTATTGGCGTATCACATATGCGACTGGCTCGTGCCGACCGCCGATCTGTTGCTCGATCGCGGCATGATGGGTGATGGTGTGATCGACCTTCCGCGCATTCGCTCGTGGATGGAAGCCGCAGGATATCGCGGTCCGCACGAGGTCGAGATCTTTTCCGCCAACAACTGGTGGAAGCGGGATCCAGACGAGGTCCTGCGAACGTGCCAGGTGCGCCATCAGGATTGCACTTGAAGCACACAAGTTGGACGGCCATGGCGTATGCGTCGGCGAACGCTGACCTCGTCACGGTCTGCGGTAAGATTGCGGATTACGGCAACACTGCCCGAAGGAGATCGTCATGCCCATCGTCTCAATGCGCCAATTGCTCGACCACGCGGCTGACCACGAATACGGCCTGCCCGCATTCAACGTCAACAACCTCGAGCAGGTACAGGCCATCATGTCCGCCGCCGCGGAATCCGACAGCCCGGTGATCATGCAGGCGTCCGCCGGTGCCCGGAAGTACGCGGGTGAAGTCTTTCTTCGTCACCTGATCGAGGCCGCGGTGGAGTCGTATCCGAACATACCTGTCGTCATGCATCAGGACCACGGTCAGTCGCCTGCCGTATGCGCATCCGCGATGCAGCTCGGCTTTTCGAGCGTCATGATGGATGGGTCGTTGAAGGAGGACGGCAAGTCGATCGCCGATTACGAATACAACCTCGACGTCACCAAGAAGGTGGTCGATGCGGCGCACGCCATCGGCGTTACGGTGGAAGGCGAACTTGGCTGTCTCGGTTCACTGGAGACGATGAAAGGTGACAAGGAGGACGGGCATGGCGCGGAGGGCACGATGACCCGCGAAATGCTGCTCACCGATCCGGATCAGGCGGCGGACTTCGTCAGGAGCACGCAGCTCGACGCGCTGGCGATTGCGATCGGCACATCGCATGGCGCGTACAAATTTTCACGCAAGCCCACCGGCGACATTCTTGCGATCGATCGCATCAAGCAGATACATCTGCGCATTCCGAACACGCATCTGGTGATGCACGGAAGTTCCTCGGTTCCGCAGGATTTGCTCAAGGTGATCCGTGACAACGGCGGCGAAATGAAGGAAACGTACGGCGTCCCCGTCGAAGAGATCCAGGAAGGCATCAAGCATGGTGTGCGCAAGATCAACATCGACACCGACATCCGTCTCGCGATGACCGCGGCAATTCGCAAATTTCTCCGGGAAAATCCGTCGAAGTTCGATCCGCGGGAGTACTTGAAGCCGGCGACGGCGGCGGCCAAGGCCATCTGCGTCGCGCGCTATCAGCAGTTCGGCTGCGCCGGCATGGCGTCGAAGATCAAGCCTGTTCCGTTGCAAAAAATGGCCGCGCGCTACAAGGGCGGCGAGTTGCGGCAGATCGTCAATTAGCCGCGCGAAGGCCCGCGGTGACGGTACAAGGAGGCCGCCTCGCTGCGCGCGACTGAATTCGCGCCTACAATAGCGCGGAAGAGTGTAGGTCCGAATTCATTCGGACCATATGCCAATTGCTCACCAAGTCGCGAACATCGCCGCGACCGCTGCAGCCATGGTTCCCGTTGCGAGCCAGCCCAGCGCCTTCAGCCGCCGGGTCACGATGAACCTGCCCATGACCTTGGCATCGTCGGCGAGCAGCATCATCACCACCATGATCGGTACCGCGATCACGCCATTGATGACCGCGGACCAGAACAGCGCCTTGATCGGGTCGATCGGTGAAAAATCGAGCGCCACGCCGCCGAGCGTTGCCAGCGCGATGATGGCGTAGAACTCGCGTGCCTCGAGCAGTTTGAGATCGAGGCCACGCTTCCATTCGAACGTCTCCGCAACGGCGTAGGCTGCCGAGCCTGCAAGCACCGGCACGGCAATCAACCCCGTGCCGATGATACCCAGTGAGAACAGCAGAAACGTGAACTCGCCGGCGAGCGGGCGCAGCGCCTCCGCCGCCTGCGCCGACGTCTGGATGTCGGTGATACCGGCAACGTGGAGCGTCGCGGCAGCACCCAGGATGATGCAGAACGCAACGATATTCGAGAACGCCATCCCGATGTAGGTGTCGATCTTGATGCGTCGCAAGTGCGCGTCCGCGCCTTCGGGGGCGTGCGCCAACGCACCGGCATTCGGATCGGCATCCAACTCCTCGACTTCCTGCGACGCCTGCCAGAAGAACAGGTAGGGACTGATCGTCGTGCCGAATACCGCCACGATCACGGTCAGATATTCCGTCGTCAGCGCGAAGTGCGGCGTAACCGCATGCGCGGCGACCTGACCCCAGGGAATGTCCATCGTGAACACAAGCATTACGTACGAAAGCAGCGCCAGCGTCAGCCATTTCAGATAGCGCACGTAACGCTGATACGTCAGGAATACCTGCAGCAGCAGGCAGGTCACCCCGAACACAATCACGTACACATGAGACGGACCACCGACCAGCAAGCGCAGCGCCTCGCCCATCGCCGCAATGTCGGCGGCAATGTTGATCGTGTTGGCGCCGACGAGCAGCACGACAATCGTATATAGCACCGGGCGTGGGAAATGGCGCCCGATATTGGAGGCCAGGCCGTGGCCGGTCACGCGCCCGATCCGTGCGCTGACCAACTGGATGCCGACCATCAGTGGGTAGGTGAACACGACGGCCCACAACGTCAGCAGGCCGAATTGCGCGCCGGCCTGCGAATACGTCGCAATGCCCGACGGATCATCGTCGGCCGCACCGGTGATCAGGCCGGGGCCGAGTTGACGTGCCCAGTCACGTATCGTGCCTTTCATCGTATTGCTCCGCCGACGGCGCGGCGAGTATAACCCGGCGCGCGCAGCGTCTGCCAAAAAAAACCCCGGCGTTTGCCGGGGTTTTGCCACTCACGGAAACCGTGAATCGTGGACCGTTACTCCTGTCACTTCCAGTCGGATTCGATATCGCGATCCTTGTGGTCCCGCAGGAATATCGCGCCGATAACGAACGTCATCAATGCCACGATGATCGGATACCACAGGCCAAAGTAGATGTCGCCACTCCACGCCACGAGTGCTGTCGCCAGCAACGGCAGCATGCCGCCAAACCATCCGTTGCCGATGTGATACGGCAACGACATCGACGTGTACCGGATCCGGGTCGGGAACAGCTCGACGAGGAACGCCGCAATCGGCCCATAGACCAGGGTCACGTAGATCATCATGATGACCAGGATCAGCAGCGTCATCGGATAGTTGATCTTGCTCTTGTCGGCGTTGCCCTGTGGAAGGCCGGCCGCTTTGAGCGTCTCCGCGGCTTTTTTCTCGTCCCAGCCCTTGAGCTCTACGTCGCCGATCTTGAGGATTACGCTGTCGGCCGCGCCGGCAGGCAGGTCGGTCGACGTGAACGACACACCCTGCTTGGTCAGGAAGTCCTTGGCGCGGTCGCAATCCGAATACTTCGTGAACGGCGTGACAAACACGTGGAATTCGCAGTCCTTCGCCGCGATCGAGATCTTGGTCTTGGCCTGGAAGGCTTCGAGCGCAGGATTCACGAAATGCGTCAACTGGGCGAACAGCCAGAAGTATGTCAGCGCCGCGACCAGGCAGCCGAACAGGATGATTTTCAGCCGACCGATCTTGTCCGACAACGCTCCGAAGACGATGAAGAACGGTGTACCGATCAGCAGTGATAGTCCGATCAGGGTGTACGCCGTCTGCCCGTCGAGCCGCAGCGTGATGGTCAGGAAAAACAGCGCGTAGAACTGGCCGGTGTACCAGACCACACCCTGCCCCGCGGTCGCGCCCAGCAGTGCGAGCAGCACATACTTGTTGTTGGGATACTTCATGAAGCTGTCGCGCAATGGGGATTTCGACCCCTTGCCTTCCGCCTTCATGCGCTGGAACACCGGCGATTCGTTCAACTTGAGCCGGATATAGACGGAGAAGACCAGCAGGATCAACGACACCAGGAACGGGATACGCCATCCCCAGGTGGCGAAGTCCTTCGGCTCCATGATGCCGGAAAAGCGGCAGATGCCGATGACCGCAAGCGCCAGAAAGAATCCCAGCGTCGCCGTGGTCTGGATCCAGCTGGTGTCGTAGCCGCGCTGATTTTGTGGTGCGTGTTCCGCCACGTACGTCGCCGCGCCGCCGTACTCGCCGCCGAGCGCCAAACCCTGCAGCAGGCGCAGACTGACCAGCAGCACTGGTGCCGCCCAGCCTATCGACGCGTAGGTCGGCAGCAACCCGACGGCAAAGGTCGCGAAACCCATGATGACGATCGTGACCAGAAACGTGTATTTACGGCCGACCAGGTCGCCGATGCGCCCGAAGACAAGAGCGCCGAAGGGGCGCACCAGGAACCCCGCCGCATAGGTGGCAAACGCCGACAACAGCGCCGCGGTCGCGTTACCCGGGGGAAAGAAAACCGCCGCGAAGAATGGCGCCAGCGTTGCGTACAGATAGAAGTCGTACCACTCGAATACGGTACCGAGCGATGAGGCAAATATCACCCGCCGTTCTTCACTCTTGGTACTAAGCTGTACGTGTGCTGCAGCTCCCGGTCGACTGGCTGTGCTCATCTTTCCTCCTCCTGAGAGTCATCTGTACTGAAATTTTGGCAACCTGGCGACGGCAATCGCGCACGCAATCCGTACACGAGAGACACGTCTTGACGGCCCAAGCCGCTACGCTGTGCCGGGAAGCTTACGGGAAACCTGCAGGAAAAGGCAAGCAAATACGGCGAGAGGTGCCGCCAGCGCGTTCAAAGCTCGATTTCTGCGTCGCAGCATCCGAAATCGGAGCGAATGTGTCGCATCGACGCCGCAGCGGAATGCCAACGTCATTGGCTGTTCGGCACGCACCAATTTGATCGCTGATCCAATCGCGCATAGTCAGTGCGATTGTGTGCGACATGTCATTGGTTTGCATCACCGCCGCAAACGCAAGAATCGGTCGTGCTAGCATTGCTTCGTCGCGGGCACTTGCCAACACTTCTGCAATCGCCCCGACCCGCCAGAGTCACGTATTGCCAACCCTGACTGAGGAGTCCACCGCATGGGCATTATCGGAATCATCGGGACGATCATCGTCGGATTCATCGTCGGCCTCATCGCGCGCGCATTCATGCCGGGTGTGGACAAGCTCAGCTTTCTGCTCACTACAGCGCTCGGCATCGGCGGTTCGGTCATCGGCGGGTTCATCAGCGGCCTGATCTGGAAGTCGCCGGACGGCAAGTTCCACCCTGCGGGCTGGATCGTGTCGATCCTCGGCGCGATGCTCCTGCTGTGGGGTTACAACAACTTCATGCGCTAGGCGGTCGCCCCACCAAGCGCATTCACGCTGGCGCGATGCCAGCTATTTCCTGCGCGGGGCGTTCCCAAGCCCCCGCACAGCGCGAGGGTACCAATGAGCACGGCGGGCGAGGCAACGCCGAGCCGAGGCCCGAAGGGCGCGGCGCCGTGCGATTTGGAGAGGCCGACACGCGGACGCTTCGATTGTTTGCGGCAGCACAATGAGGCCGACCAATGAGCAAAGTTCGCATCGCCGTCATTGGCGCAGGGGCGTTTGGCCAGCGGCATTTGAGCTATCTGCAGCGTGAAACGCTGTGCGAGGTCGTCGCCATCGCGGATCCGATGCCAGCGGCCGCGGCAGTCGCCACGGCACAGGGCCATCGCTACTTCAGCGACTATTGCGCCATGCTCGACGCGGTGAAGCCGGAAGGTGCCATCGTCGCCTCGCCCAACGCGCTGCATGCACCGATGGGCATCGCATGTGCAGAACGCGGGGTCCACATCCTGGTCGAAAAACCCATTGCGGAAACTCTGGCGGCTGCGCATTCCCTGGTCGCCGCAGCGGAGCGCGCCGGCGTTGCGCTGCTGGTGGGCCATCATCGACGCTACAATCCTGTGATTGAAAAGGCACGCGAAATCGTGCGCGATGGCCGCATCGGCCGTCTGACGGCCGTGGTTGCGCTGTGGATGATTCGCAAACCTGACAACTACTTCGACGTCACCTGGCGCCGCGAGGCCGGCGGCGGACCGGTGCTCATCAACATGATTCACGATATCGACGATCTGCGCTTTATCTGCGGTGAAATCACCAGCGTACAGGCGGTCACTTCTTCCGCCATACGCGGCTTCGCGGTCGAGGATACCGCGGCGATCACGCTCCGTTTCGCCAATGGCGCACTCGGAACCGTGACGCTTTCGGATACGGTGCCCGCTCCGTGGAGCTGGGAGATGACTTCGGGCGAAGCTGCCCACTATCCGCAGCGACCCGAGAACTGCTACCTGTTTTCTGGCACCGAAGGATCGTTGACCGTGCCCAAGCTCGAATTGTGGCGATATGACGGCGAAAAATCCTGGACGCTGCCGCTGGTCAAGCAAACCGTCGATGTCGTCAGCGAAGATCCGCTCACCCGTCAACTTCGTCACTTCTGTCGCGTGATCCGCGGCGAGGAAGCGCCGAAAATTACCGGAGCCGACGCGGCGCGGACCCTTGCGGCGACGCTTGCCGTCCACGACGCCGCACGCAGCGGCAACACCGTCGCCCTCGCAGCTGCGGTCTGAGCGCGCGGCATCCACGACCCTGCAATGACACGCCGCCCGCTGTCACTGGCTGCGCTCACAGTGCTGGAGCTTTCACCGGCCGAGATGGTGTCGTGCGCGGCTGCCGCCGGCTACTCGTGCGTCGGCCTGCGCCTGATTCCCGCGACCGATCGCGAGCCCTCATGGTCGACTGTCGGCGATACGCTACTGGTGCGCGAGGTCGAACAACGTCTTGCTGACACCGGCATCAAAGTGCTCGACATCGAGATCTTTCGCCTCAAGCCCGACACGCGTGTCGAGGACTATCGTGCCGCGTTGGAAACGGGCGCGCGACTTGGGGCGCGGCAGGTGCTCGTCGCCGGCAACGATCCCGACGAATCGCGTCTGACGGAACATTTTGCCGAACTATGCGATCTTGGTACACCACTCGGCTTGACGATGAACCTCGAACCGATGCCATGGACCGACGTCAAGACGGTGCAGCAGGGCGCACGGGTGATCGCCAGCGCAGGACGGCCGAATGCCGGAGTCCTGATCGACCCGATTCATTTCGACCGCGCCGGCAATACCGCTGCAGATATTGCACTGGTGCCTCCTTCCGCGTTTCACTACGCCCAGCTTTGCGACGCCCCCGCGCAACGCCCGCAGGACCTCGAGACACTGTTGTATCAGGCGCGCGCAGAGCGCCTCATGCCCGGTGACGGCGGACTCGATCTCAAGGGCATCCTGCGCGCGCTGCCGGCGGATCTTCCGCTCGGTCTCGAAATACCGATGCAGGAACTCGCCATGAGCGTTGGCGCTGTCGACCGGGCGCGGCGCATTCGAGCCAAGACAGAGGCACTGCTCGCCGCGCTGTAACCCTGCGGGAAATTCGCTGCCCGAATTTCGACGGCACACGGTTTTGGGCGACCTATAATTCCGTCATGCCCAAGCTCCCGTCACAAGAAGTGATGTACCGCGCGCTCGCTGCACGCGATCCGGCCTTCGACGGCATATTCTATGTCGCGGTCAAGACCACGCGCATCTTCTGCCGTTCGGTGTGCCATGCACGCACGCCCAAGCGCGAGAACGTCGAGTTCTTTCCGAAACCGCACGACGCCCTGTACGCCGGCTATCGCCCCTGCCTGCGCTGCCGTCCACTGGACCAGGGCCGCCAACCACCCCAGGTGGTCGAGCGTTTGCTCGCCGCCGTCGAGACTGATCCGTCGGGCCGATTGCGCGAATCCGACCTGGCGCGCATGGGCATCGATCCGTCGAGCGCGCGCCGTGCGTTCCAGCGGTATTGCGGCATGACATTTCACGCCTACCATCGCGCGCGGCGCATGGGGCTCGCATTGACCGGCATTCGAGAAGGAAAAAGCATGATCGATCTGCAGCTGGACCATGGATTTGAATCGGGCAGCGGCTTTCGCGAGGCGTTTGCGCGCATGTTCGGCACCGCGCCCAGCAAGGCACAGGCAAACGCCGTCGACTGCCTGTAACGCGCAGTGGTTCGAAACACCCCTTGGACCCGTGCTCGCGCTTGCCAACGACGAGGGCCTGCACCTGCTCGAATTCGTCGATCGCCGCGGCCTCGAACGCGAACTCAAGACCCTGCGCACCAAGTTCGTTCACCGCATCGTGCCTGGCACGCACCGATATCTGGAACAGATCGGCGGTGAACTCGACGCCTATTTCAACGGTCGCTCGCTTGACCTTCGCGACACCCGTGAAACTCGACGGTTCGCCCTTTCAGCGTGAGGTGTGGGAGGCACTGCGTGCGATTGCGCCCGGCACGACGCGGAGCTACGGCGAAATCGCGGCGACGATCGGGCGCAGCACCGCCGTGCGTGCCGTAGGCCGCGCCAACGGTGACAACAAGCTGGCGATCATCATTCCCTGCCATCGCGTGATCGGCGCCAACGGCACGTTGACGGGGTACGGCGGCGGGCTGTGGCGCAAGGCGTGGTTGCTCGAACACGAACGCACACACAGCGCCATGGCCGCTGCGGCGTAGTCCGATGTCGGCAGCGGACATCGCGCGGCTCCTGACGCTCGCAGCACTGTGGGGCGGCTCGTTCGCGTTCATGCGAGTCGCAGTGGCGTCCCTTGGCCCGGTGTGGCTCGCCGCATGCCGCGTCGCACTGGCGTTTCTGGCACTCTATGCGCTCGCACTGGCGCGTCGGAACGTGCCGGCGCTGCGCGCGCATTGGCGTGAATACCTCGTCGTCGGCATCATCAACACCGCGCTGCCTTTCGCGCTGTTTTCCTACGCCGCCCAGCATGTCGCCGCATCGACGGCCGCGATCCTCAACGCCACGAGTCCGTTCTTCGCGACGATCATCGCAGCGCTGTGGCTGAAGGATCGTGTCACGCCAGCGAAGGTCGCGGGCATGATCCTCGGCATGGCTGGAGTGATGTTGCTCGTCGGTTGGCAGCCCGAACCGATGTCCAGCCAACACCTGATCGCCGTGTTCGCGTGTCTCGTCGCCGCATTGTGTTACGGCATTGCCAGCGTGTACGCCAAGGCGCGGTTGGCAGGGCTGCCGAGTTTCGCGATCGCGCTCTACAGCCAATTGACCGCGATGATCGTACTGGTGCCGTCGTTGCCGTTCGTGCAACCGCCCGGACCGATCACGCCGCTGGTCGCGGCCAACGTGCTGGCACTCGCTGTGGCCTCGACTGCAGTCGCTTATCTGCTCTACTTCAGGCTGATCGCGACCATCGGCCCCGCACGCGCGCTGACCGTTACGTTCCTGATCCCGTTGTTCGGGGTCCTGTGGGGCTTCCTGTTTCTCGATGAGAAGATCGGCGCGAACACGCTGGCGGCGTGCGCGCTTATCGTCTGCGGGACCTGGCTTGCGGTGCGCAACGTGCCGTCACACCGTGACAGGCGTATTGCGGACTCGACCTCGTCCTAGCGAAATCTCAGACGAGCTCCGCCGCGGGTCCGAGAATCTGCTCGCGCAATTCGCGATACCGCGGCAGCGTTGGCGGATAGACGCACAGGTACTTGACCTGGGCCGCCTGGAGACAGCGCTGCTTGATGATCTCGAGTTTCTGATCACGCGGATTCTGCACCTGCTCGGGTTCTCGCGCATCGACGATGGCGACGATCGTCATGTCGCGATCGCATACGACGAAACCTACGTGCTGGTTGGCGATCTTGCGAAACGCGCGCAGACGCTCCATGCCCTGCGGGCCGATCTTGACCTGCAACACGTCGGCAAGACGAACGCGTGCGAAAACCTCATGCCGCGGAAATGCGGCTTTCAACAGCAGATAAACGACGTTCTCGGCCTTGGACAGAAAACGCGGTCGGAGCAGATAAAGTCCGGGAAGTTCTGCGCTGGACAGCAAGCGGGTCGTTTCACCCTCGGTCCACTGCGCCGTGGTGATGGGCCCCTCCGCGGATCCCTTGCCTGCGCCCGGCAGCCGCTGACGGCGCATCAAACCGACGAGAACTGCGACCACCAGTGCGCTGATCGCGAGAGCGAAGAGCATTCCGGAGGTCATCGGGGAGGCTCCTGATCGAGTCTTGAGTTCAGAGGCGGCGCTATTCGCGTTTGTTGTTGCTTGTCGGCGCAAGGGGCGGGCTACGCCACCGCCCGCGTAGTCTAATCCATTTCACACGGAAACGGGCAGGCGCCACCTTGACAATACATAGTGCAGAAACACAAAGCCCCGCCGGAGCGGGGCTTTGCTGAAAGCTGGATCCCCGCTTTCGCGGGGCCCAACAATGGATCCCCGCTTGCGCGGGGATGACCAATCTGTCTCCGATCGCTGCGACGCTTTGCGTCTGGCTCTCGGACAGATTGGTCACATATCCATGTCGCCCATGCCACCCATGCCGCCCATACCGCCGCCGCCACCACCCATCGGTTTTTCGTCTTTCGGCGATTCGGCAATCATCGCTTCCGTCGTCAGCATCAAGCTGGCGACTGACGCTGCGTTCTGCAGCGCGAAGCGTGCGACTTTGGTCGGATCGACGACGCCCATCTCGACCAGATCGCCATACTGTCCGGTCTGGGCGTTGTAGCCGTAGTTGCCTTTGCCCTCGACGACCTTGTTGACGACGACCGACGGCTCGTCACCGGAGTTGGCAACGATCTGCCGCATCGGCTCCTCGAGCGCACGCAGGATGATCTTGATCCCTGCGTCCTGGTCAGCATTGTCGCCCTTCAGGCCCTTGAGGTTGGCGCGGGCACGCAGATACGCAACACCGCCACCTGCCACAATGCCTTCCTCGACTGCCGCACGCGTCGCGTGCAGTGCATCTTCAACGCGTGCCTTCTTTTCCTTCATTTCGACTTCGGTCGCAGCACCAACCTTGATCACCGCAACACCGCCGGCGAGCTTGGCTACGCGTTCCTGCAGCTTTTCCTTGTCGTAGTCGGACGTCGCTTCATCGATCTGCACGCGAATGTTCTTCACGCGCGCTTCGATCGCGGTCTTGTCGCCGGCGCCGTCGATGATCGTCGTGTCTTCCTTGGCGATCTCGATGCGCTTGGCGCGACCCAGGTCCTTCAGCGTGGCGTTTTCCAGCTTCAGGCCGAGTTCTTCCGCAATGACCGTACCACCCGTCAGAATCGCGATGTCTTCCAGCATGGCCTTGCGCCGATCACCGAAGCCTGGCGCCTTGACCGCACACGTCTTGAGAATGCCGCGGATGTTGTTGACGACCAGTGTCGCCAGCGCTTCACCATCGACATCTTCCGCGATGATCAGCAACGGCTTGCCGGCTTTGGCAACCTGCTCGAGCAGTGGTAGAAGATCGCGAATGTTGCTGATCTTCTTGTCGTGCAGCAGAACCAGCGCGTCGTCGATGATGGCGACTTGCTTGTCCGGGTTGTTGATGAAGTAAGGCGAGATGTAGCCACGATCGAACTGCATGCCTTCGACAAGCTCGAGCTCGTTCTCGAGACCCTTGCCGTCTTCAACTGTGATGACGCCTTCCTTGCCGACCTTGTCCATCGCATCGGCGATGGTCTTGCCGATCGAGTGGTCCGCGTTGGCCGAAATGGCGCCGACTTGAGCGATTTCCTTGCTGGTCGTGCACGGCTTGCTGATTTTCTTCAGCTCTTCCGTGACCGCGATGACTGCCTTGTCGATACCGCGCTTGAGGTCCATCGGATTCATGCCGGCGGCGACGAACTTCATGCCTTCGGCCACAATCGACTGTGCCAGCACGGTGGCGGTGGTCGTGCCGTCACCCGCGACATCGGAAGTCTTGGAAGCAACTTCCTTGACCATCTGCGCGCCCATGTTTTCGAACTTGTCCTTCAGTTCGATTTCCTTGGCGACCGACACGCCGTCCTTGGTGATCGTCGGCGCACCGAAACTGCGCTCGAGCACCACGTTGCGGCCCTTGGGGCCAAGGGTTACCTTGACCGCGTTGGCGAGAATGTTGACGCCAACGACCATTCTGTTGCGGACGCCTTCGCCGAAGCGAACGTCTTTAGCTGCCATATTTGTTTCTCCTGAATTCTGTAATGACTACGCTGCGACGGGTCAGGCTACGACGCCGATGATGTCGTCTTCGCGCATGTGCAGATAATCCTGGCCATCGATCTTGAATTCCTGGCCCGAATACTTGCCGAAGAGAATCTTCTCGCCGACCTTGACGCCCATCGGCAACAGTTTGCCGTTGTCGTCGGTCTTGCCCGGGCCAGCGAAAACCACTTCGCCCTGCGACGGTTTTTCTGCAGCGGTGTCGGGAATGACAATGCCGCCTGCGGACTTCTTTTCTTCCTCAAGACGCTTTACGACCACGCGATCGTGCAATGGACGGATTTTCATGTTAGCGCTCACTCCTTGAACAAAATTTGACTGAAATCAGTTGGTTACGGCTGCCAACCCGGTTCACGCTACGGCCGCGCCAACTTCTCGCCGCCGCAAAGGTGTTTTGTTAGCACTCGTCTCTGCCGAGTGCTAATAATATGGGAGATGAGGGCCGAAATCAACCCCTTGTTACGCACAGAAAGACCCGACGCAGCTCGTTATGCTATGGTTTCCAGGATGCGGCGGTCCCGTTCCCGCCCGCACGCCGTATCTGGAGAAACCGTCATGGCAAGCCCGTTTCCGACTGCGACCGCCGCGCCTGTCCAACCCGGGGTGCAACCCCCCGCGTCACCTCGCAGCGTGCCGGTCGGCCATGGTGCGTCGTGGTGGGCTGAGGCTTGGCGCCTGTTTGTGCCGTCGATCGGGGTATGGCTGCTGATCGCCGTACTCCTGTTCGTACTGAGCCTGGTTCTGGCGTTCATTCCGGTGGTCGGACAGCTTGCCTCCCAGGTGCTGTTCCCTGTCTTTATGGGCGGGTTGATGCTGGGCTGCCGGGCAATCGACCGCGGTGAGCCGCTGACCGTGAATCACCTCTTCGCCGGATTCAGCGAGCGTGCCGGCCCGCTGGTCGTCGTCGGCCTGCTGTACACGGGCCTCGCCATCGCGATTACCCTTGCCGTTGCCGGCGTTCTGATCGTGTTTTTCGGAGCCGCCATCTTCGCTCAGCTGTTCCGGCTTGCCGATCCCTTTGCGGCAAGCGCGTTGTTCGGTAGCGCGCTGATGGTCATCATGGTAGGTGCGCTGCTGTTCATGCTGCTGTTTCTGCCGCTGATGATGGCCGTGTGGTTTGCGCCAGCACTCATCGTCCTGCGCGGACTCGATCCGTGGCCCGCAATGAAAATGTCGTTTACCGGCAGTCTGCAGAACGTGCTGCCATTCCTGGTCTATGGCCTCATCGGCATTGTTTTAGCCATGGTCGCCTCGATACCGCTAGCCTTGGGATGGCTGGTCCTAGGCCCCGTATCGATCGCGTCGATCTATACCAGCTACTGCGACATCTTCGACGTCAGTTGAGCGCCGCGCCATTGCCGGCAATATCGCGAATCCTGGTTTTCAGACTTTGCGGTGCGCCTTCGCGCAAGAACCAGCGCATTTGCTTCGTATCGCCCACCGCGGCAAACCCATGCGGCAGCAAGAGGTGGTGCACGGCGGCACGGTAGCGAGAATTGCGTGGGACGCGCACAACCCAGGTCTTCTGGCCCTGTGTGGTCGCGAACAACGCATCGATGAGCGCATGTCCGTGACCATCGCCTCGGCGACCGAGCTCGAGTCCAGCCAGCCACAACTCGTAGCCCCCTTCCAGGGCTCGAAACAGGCCAAAGCCGACCGGCGCGTTGCCGCTATGGCGATCATCCGGCCAGAACACATAGCCCGGCACCGCCACTGCGTCCATACGCCCGGTTTTCGCATCTTCCTCGACGAAATAGCCGTGCGACAGCGCCCGCTTGAGCTTGGCAAAAAAATCGACCGACTGCGGCGTGTCCGCGGCAAGGCCGGACTCGAAGCTACCCTCGGCGGCGGACTGACGAATCAGCGTACGCAACATGACGAGGTGACCGACGTGGGCAGGTGCAAGCATGGTTCAAATGGGCGTTTACAACCAATACGCACGAACCTAGCGCGCGGGGTCAATTGCGGGTGCGTCGGCTTACAAGCGGTTGTCCCTGTGCCATGAGCGGTCAGCAAGACCACCAGGACAAGTCCTAGTGCGCTTTGTCCCAGTTCAGCCCGGTGCCCACGTCGACGACCAAAGGCACGTCGAGCGTCGCGACGCCGGTCATCAGCTCTGGCAACTCGATCTTGATGCGCGCAACTTCTGCGTCCGGCACTTCAAGCACAAGTTCGTCGTGAACCTGGAGCAGCAGCGTCGTTCGCAGGCGGTTCGCGTCGAGCCAGTGCTGAACCGCAATCATGGCGAGCTTGATCAAATCCGCCGCCGTTCCCTGCATCGGCGCGTTGATCGCGGCGCGCTCGGCGCCCTGTCGGCGCGGGCCACCGCCGGCATTGATGTCCGGCAGCCACAGTCGGCGTCCGAACACCGTTTCGACAAAACCCTGCGCATGCGCCAGTTCGCGCGTCCTTCGCATGTACTCGGCGACTCCGGGATAACGCGTGAAGTATTTGTCGATGAACTGCTGCGCGGCACCGCGCTCGATGCCGAGTTGCGCCGCCAGACCAAACGCACTCATGCCGTAGATGAGCCCGAAGTTCACGGCCTTGATGTAACGCCGTTGCTCAGCGGTCACTTCGTCGATCGTCACGCCGAAGATTTCCGCCGCGGTCGCGCGGTGGATATCCGCGCCTTTGGCAAAGGCATCGAGCAACGACGCATCCCTGGACAGATGCGCCATGATCCGCAGCTCGATCTGGGAATAGTCGGCCGATACGAGCACGTGCCCCGGTGGGGCGATGAACGCCTCGCGAATCCGCCTGCCTTCGGCGGTACGGACGGGAATGTTCTGCAGATTCGGTTCCGTGCTCGCGAGTCTGCCCGTCACCGCCGTCGCTTGTCCGAAATTCGTGTGCACCCGGCCGGTTCGCGGGTTCACCATCAGCGGCAATTTGTCGGTGTACGTGGACTTGAGTTTGGTCAGCCCGCGATGCTCCAGCAGTAGCTTCGGCAGTGGATAGTCCGCCGCGAGTTGCTGCAGCACGTCCTCGTCGGTGGACGGTTGGCCGGTCGCGGTCTTCTTCACCACCGGCAACTTCATGCGTTCGAACAGAATTTCACCAAGCTGCTTGGGTGACGCGAGATTGAACGGCTGGCCTGCCGCCTGATGGGCCTGCTGCTCGAGCGCGAGGATCCGCTCGCCGAGCTCGCGACTCTGCGCCGCGAGCAGCGAGCTGTCGAGCAGCACGCCTGTACGCTCCATGCGGAACAACACTTCGCGCGTTGGCATCTCGATCTGCGAATACACGAAGTCGAGCTTTGCGTCGGACGCAACCTTCGGATGGAGCACGTCATGCAATTGCAACGTGATGTCGGCGTCTTCGCCCGAATATTCGGTCGCACGATCGAGGTCAACCTGGTCGAAACCAATCTGGTTCGCGCCTTTGCCGGCAACATCGGCATAGGTGATCGTTTTCACATCCAGATACCGCAAGGCGAGGCTGTCCATATCGTGTGGTCGATGCGATTCGAGCACGTAGGACTGCAGCATCGTGTCGTGCGCCACGCCCGCGAGCGCGATGCCGTGATTGGCGAGAATGTGCTGGTCGTACTTCACGTTCTGTCCGAGCTTTTTCGCCTGCGCATCCTCGAACCAGGGCCTGAGTCTGGCAAGCACGCGCTCGAGCGGAAGCTGTTCCGGCACACCCGCGTAGTTGTGGGCGACCGGAATGTAGGCCGCGTGTCCCGGCTCGATGGCAAACGACAAGCCGACGATGCGCGCCTGCAGCGGATCGAGGCCCGTGGTTTCGGTGTCGAAGCACACTAGAGGTGCATGCGATATCGCCGTCAGCCAGCGCTGGAATGCAGCCTCGCTGGTCACCAATTCATACTGCCGCGGCAATTGCGGGCGCGCGGACACCGGCGTCACCACGGCACCCGCCAATGGCGCTGGTTTCGACCCGTCATTCTGCGCGCGCGCTGCGCCGGTCCCGACATCCTTGGACCAGGTCTTGAACTCGAAACGTTCGAACAGTTCTTTGAGCTTTGCCGTATCCGCAGGCTGCGGCGCGAGGTCCGAGGGTTCGAACGGCAAGTCGCAGTCGATCTTCACCGTCAGCAATTTCTTGCCCTGCGGCAGCCAGGCCAGCGCGGTCCGCAGATTGTCACCGACGACACCGCCAATTTCGGCAGCATGGGCGACGATGTTGTCCAGCGTGCCGTACTGAACAAGCCACTTTGCCGCGGTCTTGGGGCCGACCTTGGGCACACCGGGAACATTGTCGACGGTGTCGCCGGTCAGTGTCAGCAGGTCGAGTACCTGATCTGCGCGCACACCGAATTTGGTGACGACGCTCTGTTCATCCAGTACTTCGTTGCTCATCGTGTTGACCAGCGTGATTCGCGGCGAGATCAGTTGCGCAAGATCCTTGTCGCCGGTCGAAATGACGCTGTCCATCTGCAGCGACTCTGCCCTCCTGACCAGCGTACCAATCACGTCGTCGGCCTCGACACCGTCGACCATCAGCAACGGCCAGCCTTGCACGCGAATCAGCTCGTGCAACGGCGCGATCTGTCGCACCAGATCGTCGGGCATGGGCGCACGATTTGCCTTGTATTCGGGGTACCATTCGTCGCGGAAAGTTTTCCCCGGCGCATCGAAGACAACCGCGAAATAGTCCGGCTTGCCGTCCTCCACCAATCGGCGCAACATCGAAACGACACCGCGTATCGCGCCGGTGGGTTCGCCGCGCGACGTGCGCAGATCCGGCAGCGCATGAAACGCGCGGTACAGGTACGACGAACCGTCAACGACAACGAACTTGGGCATGAGCGATGATTCAGACGAACAAGATTCCCGAGATGATCGACCCTCAGGCGATGTACTCCACGAACGGGCAGGAAGCGTGGCGAGTGCTGGGCATTATGGCAGAATTCGCAGTCGCGACCGAACGCCTGCGCGGCGTGCGTCCCGCGGTAAGCATGTTCGGAAGTGCGCGCATCAAGCACGGTCATCCGTACTACGAAAAATCGGAGCGCATTGCGCGGCTTCTCTCCGATGCCGGATTCTCGGTGATTTCCGGCGGCGGACCGGGGCTGATGGAAGCCTTCAACCGCGGCGCGCATGCCGGACGCTCGCCGGCAATCGGCCTCAATATTCTTTTGCCGCATGAACTGGCCGGCAATCCATTTCAGGATATCGGCATCAATTTTCGCTATTTTTTCGCGCGCAAGATGATGTTCGTGCGCTTCGCGTCGGCGTACGTCGTACTTCCGGGCGGATTCGGCACGATCGACGAGCTGACCGAATGCCTGACGCTAGTGCAGACGGGCAAGAGTCGCAAAATACCGATCATCCTGGTCGGAGGTGAATTCTGGCGTGGTCTGCTGGACTGGATGCGCGACAAATTGGTCGGCGAAGGCATGATCGCCGGTAGCGACCTCGATCTGATGCGCGTGATCGAGGAACCCGAAGCGATCGTCGAGGCGATCTTCGACTATTACGAAAGCCGCGGCTTCCAGCCAACGCGCTCGGAGCGCGACAAGATGTTGAACCTGTAGCGGCGAGGCCAGCAATGAGCCGCCGCGCGCGTTCCGCGATGGGCCGGTGGGTTCTGTTAAAATCCGTGCATGGCAACATTGGATTCGCAACGATGCTCAGGCCATTGACGACGGCGTTGTTCGTGTTGGTATTCGCGGCGATCGCAAACGCGTTCGCCGCCGCGCCACCCCCACCAGTACTCGAGCCTCTGCCCGAGGAGGAGCCACCCCCCCCGGAGATTGCCAATGATCCGGAGCTCGCGCCGCAAGTCACGATCGTGCGCCGCGACAACGTGACGATGGAGGAATATCGCCAGGGTGGCCGGCTGGTTTGGGTCAAGGTGACGCCGCAAGTTGGACGCCCTTACTATCTGATACCCGAAGGCACCGCCGGCGGGATGGTCCGTCGCGAAAGCCTCGACTCCGGGCTCAGGGTTCCGATGTGGTTGTTGTTCACCTTCTGACTCGGAAAGCCTAGAGCCCACTCGTGCAGCAGCGGCGCCGCGGCCCCTGGCGGGGGCGTGGCAATTCCTGATGTCTGTCTACACTCCCGTCTCCGCCGAAGAACTCACTGCCTGGCTCACGCGCTATGCATTGGGAGAGGTTCATGCTTTCGAACCGATCGCGGCGGGCATCGAGAACACCAACTATTTCCTGACCGCCGACAAGGGCCGGTTCGTACTTACGCTCTACGAGCGGCTGCCGGCCGAGGAATTGCCGTTCTATCTGAATCTGATGGCGCACCTGGCACGCAGCGGCGTCCAGGTACCGGCACCGCAATCCGACCGTAGCGGAGCATTGTGGAGTTTTCTCAACGGCAAGCCTGCCGGTCTCGTCACGCGACTTGACGGTGCGCCCTTGCTGCGACCTGCTGTAGAGGACTGTGCGGCAACCGGTGAGACGCTGGGCCGGATGCACCGCGCCGTCGCAAGCTATCGAGGCAGGCTCACCAACCGGAGAGGCCCAGGGTGGTGGCGTCAGGCAGCGCGCGCGGTTCGCTCATATCTTTCGCTCGAACAGAACGCATTGCTGGCGGCAGAGATCAAGTTCCAGACTGGGTTCGCGAAGATGAAATTGCCCCGCGGGGCGATTCATGGCGATCTTTTTTGTGACAACGTACTGTTCGATCACGGCAAGGTTTCCGGCGTGATCGATTTCGGATTCGCCGCAACTGACGCCCTTGCCTACGACCTTGCCATCGCGGTGAACGACTGGTGTACCGTTGGCGACGGCGGGCATGCCGGTGCACTCGACACCGATCGCGTCGACGCAATGGTTCATGGCTACGCGCGCGCGCGCATGCCAAATCCGGAAGAGCGCGCTGCATGGCCCGTCCTCCTGCGCGCGGCGGCGCTGCGTTTCTGGTTGTCACGACTCTACGACCTTCACCTGCCGCGCGCGGGTGAATTGATACATGCGCACGATCCCGCAGTGTTCGAACGGATACTGCGTGCCCGCGTCGAGGCCGTGCCGCGTTTTCCCGACATGTCAGCGCCATGACGAAACCACCCATACATTTCGCCCGACGCGAAGCGCGTCAAGGCATTGCGTGGCTGAAGCAGGCCAGCAACATGTTCAGGCGCAATCCGCTTGCGTGGCTGTTGCTGCTATTCACCTACTATCTGATCGTTGGACTGGCGGAACTCGGGCCCTGGGCGCGCGTCGGGCAGATCGTCGCGCCGATATTGAAGCCTTTGTTTGCGGTTGGTTTTCTCGCCGCCGCGTGGACGCAGGAGCGGGGAGGCGCACCGAAATTCGAGCATCTATTCCAGGGGTTTCGCAGCAATCTCTATGCGCTGATTCCGCTGGGCGTCGTCTTTCTCGCCGGCATGACTCTCGCCGTGCTGGCAACGTCGCTGGTCGATGGCGGCAAGCTCATCGGCATGTTGTCCGGCACCGAAAGGCCCACGGAGGAAACTCTGCTCGGCGGACAGCTTCAGCTCGCGATGCTGTTCGGCGGCGCATGTGCGCTACCCACCCTGTTCGCGCTATGGTTCGCACCGGCGCTCGTGGTATTCGAGGATGCGGGCGCAGCAGCCGCGCTCGGCACGAGCTTTCGAGCGGCGATTGCCAACTGGCGGCCGGTCACCATCTACGGCGCGCTCGTCTTTGCATTTGGAGGCGTGTTGCCGGGCGTTGTGCTAACGGTTGGCCAACTGCTTGGCGATACCGTTGCCGGCATATTGGCGCTGTTCGTCGTACTGCCTTATCTTTTCGCGTTCATCGCGACACTGCACGTTTCCGACTACGTCAGCTATCGCGACGTGTTCCATCCCGATGAACCGGTAGCGACGGAACCTCGCCTGCAAGCCTGATCCTCTTTCGTCTTCGCTACGTCACGCTGGCTGCAGCTTCGCATACTCCAGCGCCAGCCATTTGACGCCTGCTTCACGAAAATTGACCTGAACGCGTGCGTCGCTGCCGCGGCCTTCGGCGTCGATGATGATGCCCAACCCGAAGCGGGTGTGCTTGACGCTCTGGCCAATCCGCCAACCCGGCAGGTCGTGTCTTTCGGTGTACCGAGCCGGTGCCGATGCCGCGCTGGAAATGGATTCTCTTGCCTCCCGACCTGATTTCGGTGACAGCCACTGAACGGTCCCCGCAGGCAGTTCGTCGAGGAAGCGCGATGCGATGTTGTAGCGCAACTGACCGTGCAGCATGCGGCTCTGCGCGTGCGTGAGGTAGAGCCGTCGCCGCGCGCGCGTGACTGCGACATAGGCCAGCCGCCGCTCTTCCTCGAGCCCATCGTGTTCGGAGAGACTATTCTCGTGCGGGAATAATCCTTCCTCGAGCCCGGTGACAAACACGGTGTGGAATTCGAGCCCTTTGGCGGAGTGCACCGTCATCAATTGCAGCGCGGGACGTCCCTCGGCCGCCTGCGTCTCGCCCGCTTCGAGCGCCGCGTGCGAGAGAAACGCCGTCAGCGGATCGAGCACGTCGTCGCCAACCGTGCGCTCGGCTTCACGGACGAAACTATTCGCGGCGCTCACCAATTCCTCGAGGTTCTCGATGCGCTCCTGGCCATCCTTCTCGGCTGCGTAGTGCGTGAGCAAGCCACTCGCGTGAATCACGTGCTCGATCGTTTCAGGGAGCTGCAAACCGGACGTCGCGGCGCGCACGCTTTCGATCATCTGCACAAATGAGATTACGCTCGCGCCCGCCTTGCCGCCTGCCGGCGCGCTGCATGCCGCTTGCCAGAGACTCACCCCAGTGGTCCTGGCACGCTCCTGCAATCCTTCCAGCGTCCTGGCGCCGACGCCGCGTGGCGGAAAGTTGACCACGCGCAGAAATGCACCGTCGTCGCTCGCGGCGGCCACCAATCGCAAATACGCCAGCGCGTGCTTGACTTCCGCGCGTTCGAAGAAGCGCATGCCGCCATATACGCGATACGGCATGGCAGCATTGAACAGCGCATGCTCGACGACGCGCGACTGCGCGTTGGAACGGTACAGCACTGCGATCTCGGCCGGCGAAACACCGTCGCCGACGAGTCCCTTGACGATCTCGACGATGAACGCTGCTTCGTCGATGTCGGTAGGTGCGACGAATGCGCGTACCGGCTCGCCACGCGCATCGGCGGTCCACAGATTCTTGCCCAGGCGCCCCTGGTTGTGCTTGATCAATGCGTTTGCGGCATCGAGGATATGGCCATGCGAGCGGTAATTCTGCTCGAGCTTGATCAGTTTGACCGGCTTGTCGGACGTTCCGAAATCGCGCTCGAGATGTTGCATGTTCGCGACATTCGCGCCGCGGAATGCATAGATGGACTGATCGTCGTCGCCGACCGCGAACATCGCCGTGTCGGGCCCCGCAAGCAGGCGCAACCACTTGTACTGCAGCACGTTGGTGTCCTGGAATTCGTCGACCAGGATGTGCGAGAAACGGCGGCGATAGTGTTCGCGCAGGCCCTCATGCCTCGTGAGAAGCTCGTAGTTGCGCAGGAGCAGTTCCGGAAAATCGACGACGCCCTCGCGTTCACACGCCTGCTGGTAGAGCGCGTAGTGCTCGACCTGCCGGCGCGTGAATTCGTCGTGCGCCTCCACCTGGTTCGGCCGCAAGCCGTCCTCCTTGGCGGCATTGACCAGCGACTGTAACTGGCGCGCGGGAAAGCGTTCGTCATCGATGTTGTGCGCCTTGTACAGCCGCTTGATGAGCGCGAGCTGATCCTGCGTGTCCATGATCTGGAACAGCTGCGGCAATTCGGCGTCGCGGTAGTGCGCGCGCAGCATGCGGTTGCACAGCCCGTGAAAGGTGCCCACCCACATGCCGCGCGTGCTGATCGGGGTGAGCGCCGACAGCCGCGTCAGCATTTCCTTCGCCGCCTTGTTGGTGAAGGTCACCGCCAACACCGAGAGCGGCGTCGCCTGGCCGGTCGCGAGCAACCACGCAATGCGCGTGGTGAGCACGCGCGTCTTGCCGCTACCCGCGCCGGCGAGGATGAGGGCGGAGGCGTGCGGCAGCGTTACCGCTTCGAGTTGTTCCGGGTTGAGGTTGTCGAGGAGTGGTGATGCCATGGCGATCAGGTTGCGAAGCCGCGCCGAGAAATGGCGACCTGGGCCCACGCGGATCTCAATTATAGGCGATGCGGGTTGGAAGGCGGACGCTATAATCGGGGCCATTTCCGGTCCTGCTTTGTCCAATGCCCAACGTCACGCGCATCAGCCCTGCCGCGAATTCGGCCACGACGCGCGCCTTTGTGCAGTGGATTCGTTCCGCCGCGCCCTATATTCACAGCCTGCGCGGCAAAACGCTGGTCATCGCCTTCGGTGGCGAAGTCGTGGCCGACGAAACTTTTCTCGGCATCATCCACGACCTCAATCTGCTGCAGAGCCTGGGCGTGCGGCTGGTCGTCGTGCACGGCTCGCGTCCGCAGATCGAGGCGATCCTCAAGCAGCAGAACGTTCCTGCCGTTTACAACCGTGGCTTGCGCGTCACGGACAGCGAAACTCTCGATTGCGTGCTCGAAGGCACCGGGCATGCGCGCAGCCGGATCGAGGCGCTTCTGTCGCTGGGCGTCGCCAACTCGCCGATGGCGGGAGCGCGGATCCGCGTCGTCGGCGGAAACTTCCTGACCGCCAAGCCGATCGGCGTGCTCGATGGTGTCGACATGCAATGGACCGGTGAAGTTCGGCGTGTCGACGTCGAAGCAATGCGCCAGCGCCTCGACGATGGCGACATCGTGCTGGTCTCGCCTCTCGGTTACTCGCCGACCGGCGAGATCTTCAATCTTGCGCTGGAAGAAGTCGCGACACAGGTTGCGGTGAGGCTATTGGCGCACAAATTGATTTTTCTGATGGAGACCGATGGTGTCCGCAACGGACGCCGGCAGCTGTTGAGCGAGCTTTCCACCCGCGATGCCGAAGCGCTGCTGGCGAAGCGCGGCAAACTGCCCGCAGACGTTCGGCACTACTTGCCGTGCGCGATTCGCGCCTGCGACAACGGCGTCAAGCGGGCGCATCTCTTGTCGCGCCACAACGACGGCGCACTGCTGCTCGAACTGTTCACGCGCTCGGGCGTCGGGACCATGATTGCGGCATCGCCGCTCGCCCAACTCCGCAACGCGACGATCGACGACGCTGGCGGCATCCTTGCGATCATCGAACCGCTCGAGGAACAAGGCATTCTCGTCCGGCGTCCGCGCGAGCGCCTGGAGATGGAGATTGAGCGGTTCGTCGTGGCCGAGCACGACGGCATGGTCATCGGCTGCGCGGCGCTGTACGCTTTTCCAGCCGAAAAGGCCGGCGAACTTGCCGCACTGGCAGTCAATCCGGATTTCCGGCGCGAAGGCTACGGCGAGACGCTGCTCCATGAAATCGAGCAGCGCGCGCGCAAGCTGAAGCTGACCCGCCTGTTCGTACTCACCACGCGCACGTCGGGCTGGTTCCTCGAGCGCGGATTCGTCGAGAGCAGCCCAGGCCGGCTCCCGCAGCAGAAGCGCGATCTATACAATTGGCAGAGGCGTTCCCTGGTGTACGAAAAGGCGCTCGCCTGACGGCTGGCCCCAACCGCATTTCATTGTTGCAAGGATTCCGCGATGGCACGCACAGTTCACTGCATCAAGCTCGGCCGCGATGCCGAAGGCCTCGATTATCCGACGTACCCTGGCGAACTCGGCAAGCGCATCTACGAGAACGTGTCGAAGGAAGCCTGGGCGCAGTGGCTCAAGCACCAGACGATGCTCGTCAATGAAAACCGGCTCAGCCTTGCCGATCCGCGCGCACGCAAATATCTGGCCGAACAGATGGAACGTCACTTTTTCGGCGGCGGCGCCGACGTCGCAGCGGGCTACGTGCCACCGAAGGACTGAGGCCCGACCGCAACGCGGACGCTGAATCGCGCCTGCGATCAGCGCTTGCTGTGCTCCTGCACGGCCCATCCGGTTGCTTGCAAACCCTCTCGGGCTCGCGCAGACGCCAACCCGGCCAGGTGACCCCAATCCTACACGAGCCGTGGATGCCCTCCGACTGGGGCATCGTTTGCTTGCGGAATCGGTCGCTGGCCCCAGCGGCGGGCGCGCTCGTTGCTGAACTCCGGCGAGCACATGACGCCGTACTTCTCGAGGACGCACTGCTGCGGAAAAAGTGGGACGCCACGCGCGCACGGGGCGCCATAAAACACGTCAAAAGCGTGACCGGCTAGTTATCCAACCCGCCTGCGCGCCGCCCTCGTCCTGGATTGGTCTGTTCCTGGCTGGTAGACTGATTCGCATGGCCACGCCTTCGATCAGCCGCTATCCGTTCCAAAACTCGAAGACTTGCCCGAGGACATCCGGGGCGAATGATCGAAGTCCAAGAGAAAGCCGGATTCATTCCGAATGTTTTTCTGACACTCGCCCATCGATCCGACGAGTTCCGCGCGTTCTTAACGTGATGATATGAATGTCCGCAATGGACCGCGTAAGTAGGCGAGCCATTGCCAATCGCTGACGCGCACCTGACAGGACAACAATGCCGCCTCCCACATTCGCCAACGGACGAAAATCCGATCCCAAACCAGCCGCTCAGCCTACTGTCCTTTCAACGGAGCAACTGCGCCGCCGATATTCCTGGCGCGCCGCACCGTTTCGTCAAGTTCCTGTGGTACCCACGGATTGTCCGCAAGAAATTGCCTGCGCTGGTCCTCGCGTCGGGCGATGAGTTCGTCGAAATTCGCGACGGTAACGCGGGCTCCGTAGCCGGGGACCCCCAAATAGATGGCATCGAACACGGCGACGCCGACTTCTTCGTTGAAATGTATTGGATCCTGCCATAGCCGGTCACGTCCCGGCTTCCCGACATGGATTCTCTCGCCGTTCATCGGCGCGTAATCCGCGAATTGCCAGACCTGAATCTGTCGCGAATCGCTGCCGGTCTCCTGGGCTGCAATGGACACGATCTGCCAAACCCAGTTCCAATACCCCTCAGCACCCTGGCAGCGACGTTGGACTTCACTCATCAGAACGTGCGTAGGGGGGAAAAGCAAGATCAGCTCGACATGCTTCTCCTGCGCCAGCCTTATCAGCTTTCGCAACCCCACGCCCTGGTTTTGCGTCACCGCTTCCTTGCGCAACCGCGAACTGTCCAGTGCATTCGGATCGCTGCTCACCGAGTCGCACAGCGCGCCCTGTATCACGACGGCGAAGTTATTCGCCACCTCATCGTCCGTCTGGGCATGGTCATCGTAGCGATCGAAATACCATAGGCCTTCGCGAGTCATCGTCGCCCGCTCGTGCTGCAGGCGCACGGTATTGCGCGACGCGTCAAAGGCAGTTCGTGAAAACAAGAGCTTGCCGTAGTCCACGCCCCCGAGGATCGTATCGGCGGGACAGGGTTCATCGTCTACACCCGAAACACCCACAACCATCCGTTTCACCGGCGCCTGACGCATCACGAACATCGCAAGGCAGTACGTTTCGTTCCAGGTTGCGCGCGGCATCGCGAGATTGAACGGAACCAGCGCGCCGTCCTTGGTGAACCCGCGATGCGTGGGTGGCAGCCCGATCTCCGCAACGGAGCCTCCGACAATGACCGCCTCGGGCCTGAGCTTGGCCGCCCACGCCGGCTTTGCCAGCCGTTCATTGTCAGCCGCCTTGGGTTTGTTGTAGTTGAACCCGACAATTTCGACATCGCGAAAGTACCAGTAGGGATCGACAATCCGATTGAATAGACCAACAGCGCCGATCAAGACCAATACCGCGGTCACGCAAGCAACGCTGAATGTCCTGGAACTCATTTTCAGAATCGGAAGTAGATGAATTCACTGTAGCGATGAATGGACAGCATCGCGACGGCTCCAAGCAATGCCAGGGCGAGGAGCCAGACCCAATTGGGTCGCCAGGCGAGACGCCCGGCACCGCCAAGCTCACCATATCCGCGCGTAATCAGCGCCGGCCGGTGCCCCGCCAAGAGCTGCTGTGTATTGGGAGCGAACCAGCAGAATACGAGCAGGACGCACAGCCAATTGAGTTGTGCTACGCGGTCAAAGTACGTCATCTTTCCGAACTGCACTCCATGGTTCGATAACCACGCGTGGCTTCCCGCCACGGATTGCCATTGCAGCGGCAGAACAACGCCATTCTGTCCCAGCATCCCAGAAATGATGCTGACTGCCGTCGCGAAGTCCGCTGCACGGAAGAATACCCACCCGACGACGACTGCTACAAACGTGATCAATGTCGCAAGCGCCCGCGCGCCCGGGGGCGCAGCAATATCGACACGACGGCGAAGCGTCCTCCAGCCGTGGTTAATGACAAGATAGATGCCGTGCAGCCCACCCCAGAAAACGAAGGTCCACCCCGCGCCATGCCAGAGGCCCCCTACTAGCATCGTCAATAGCAGATTCTCGTAGCGGCGCGACACCGTCTTGCGGTTGCCGCCGAGAGGGATATAGACGTAATCGCGCAGAAAGCGCGACAACGTGATGTTCCAGCGGCGCCAGAAATCGATAATGCTAGACGCCTTGTAAGGCGAGAAGAAGTTCAGCGGCAGCACGATGCCGAACATCCGTGACGCACCGAGCGCCATATCCGTGTATCCGGAGAAATCGAAATAGATCTGAAACGTGTAGGCGAGCGCTGCACCCCAGGCTTCGAGCAACGTAAGCTGGGTGCCGGCGCCCGCGGCGCTGAAAGCAGGCGTGGCGAAGGCGGCCATATCATCTGCGATCACCGTTTTCTTGAACAGACCGAGGATGAACATCGTTAAACCGACGGCGACGTTGTCCCAGTTCAGCCTGTACGTGGCGCGGCGATCGAACTGCGGCATCATTTCGCGATGATGTAGGATCGGCCCGGCGATAAGGTGCGGGAAGTAAGTGACAAACAACGCGTAGTGCGTGAAGTTGTATTCCCGCGCGAGACCTCGATGTGCATCTACGAGGAAGGCAATCTGCGTAAACGTGAAGAATGAAATGCCAATGGGGAGAGCGATCTCCGGCAAGGGCCCGGCGTGGCCGATGAGCTTCTGCGCGTTGGCTACGAAGAAGGTTGCGTATTTAAAGTAGCCAAGCAACGCGAGGTTGGCTGCGATTGCGACGAGCAGCAATCGCCTGCCGCGCGATCGCTTTCCCGACTCGTGCATCAGCGCAATGCGCGTCCCGAGGTAATAGTTGGCGCATATCGAGGCTAGGAGCAATGCGACGTTGCCAGGGTCCCGCCATCCGTAGAAGACTAGCGACGCAATCGTCAGCCAGCCGACTGCGAGCCGATCATTGGCCCGCGCCAGCACAAAAAAGCCCAACAGAACGCAAGGCAAGAATACGAAGATGAAGGGGAACGAATTGAATAACAATCACGACCTCGTGTGGGCATTGCTGCCCGGACCGTGCGGCCTAGAAATCCGAGCCACAAGAACGCAGGACAAGTTATCGGGATTGGTCGCGATGCATAGGATGTTCGATCATTTCCCATGACGAGTTAGCAATGCTACGCAAGCGCGAGCAATGCCCCTGCAAGTTCTCTCCCCGCAAGGTTCTGTCCAATATCGCCGTCGGAAGACGCTATCCCGTTGCCAGTACACAGTCAAGGTGCGTTTGCTGCTCCCTGCCTTGATGACTTCGACTCGGCCAGAGCGAAGCGAGTGAATCGGCTCGATAGCGTTATCAAACGACCGCGATCGTCGACCTCGGTCTGCGGTGCTGTCGGCCGATCTCTGCCGCCCTCGTCCTGGATTGGTCTGTTCCTGGCTGGTAGACTGATTCGCATGGCCACGCCTTCGATCAGCCGCTATCCAGTTCCAAAACTCGAAGACCTGCCCGAGGACATCCGGGCGCGAATGCTCGAAGTCCAAGAGAAAGCCGGATTCATTCCGAATGTTTTTCTGACACTCGCCCATCGACCCGACGAGTGCCGCGCGTTCTTCGCCTACCACGATGCGCTCATGCTCCGCGAATCGGGATTGAGCAAGGCGGAGAAGGAGATGATCGTGGTCGCGACATCGGGTGCCAACGATTGCCTCTATTGCATCGTCGCCCACGGCGCGATCCTCCGCATTTACGCCAAGGATCCGCTCGTCGCGGATCAAGTCGCGGTCAACTACCGAAAAGCCGACATCACCGATCGCCAGAAGGCGATGCTGAAGTTCGCGCTCAAGGTGGCGCTACAGTCGGTCGAGCTCGGTGACGATGACTACCAGGAGTTGCATACGCACGGATTCAGTGGCGAGGACATCTGGGACATCGGCGCCATCACGGCGTTTTTCGCGCTCTCCAATCGCATGGCCAATCTCATCGCCATGCGACCCAACGACGAATTTTTTCTTTTGGGCCGCATGCCAAAGACCAAGTAGCGGTGCGGATACTCGCCCAGCCGATTCAATCGAAGCTGCGGCGATAGTAGATGCCGAAGCTGCCGACGATGCCCGCTTCGGCACGCAACGTGAGCGTTCTCGACAACGCGTATTCCAGGCGCAGCGCATTCGCCGCAACCGTCAGCCCCTGCTCATACACGAGCGTAAACCGGTCGCTCAAACGCTTGCCGAAAGTGACAACCTGTCCACGCGTGGTCCCGGTGGCGTTGGCCACGCTGGATTCACCGAACGAAATATCGTCGAGACCCATCCGGTTCGCAAGCTGCTGATTCAGTGGTCGCTGGCCGCGGCCGAGCAGCGCCGCCGACGCCGCCGAGAGTGCAACGATATCTCCGCTCGAAGCCCGATCGAGGCCCTGTCCGGTGATCAGCCACGCCAGCTTTTCGTTGTCCGGAACCGGTGGATTCGAGACCAGCCGCACCCGAGGAAAGCGCGCGGTGCCGGTGACTTCCACCCCAGCCTCGACCGCCAGATTCTTGCGCAGCGCGGTGACGTCCAGCGCCGGATTGTCAAGAGGGCCGTCGAAGATCAACTGCCCGCGGTCGATGGTAAGTTTCTGTCCAAGTGCAAAGTACGTGCCGTTGATCGCCTGGATCGTGCCGACGCCCGTCAGCGCGCCATTGGGCAAAGTGGAGACCCGCACTTGTCCGGTCAGTCCGGTGTCCAGCCCTTCGCCGGTGAACGTGAACCGGGATCCGAGATCGACGTTCACATCCAGCTTGAGTGGCAGATCACCGAGCGCAGATGGCGGTGGCGGTGGTCGCGGGCGCCCGATGATTACGACGTCGTCGGCAAGAATTCCGCCAGCCGTTTGCTGGTACTCGACGAAGCCCTCGTCGAATTTCACGTTGCCGAGGAGATCAATCTTTCCGTCGACCAGGGCAAGCGTGCCGTTCCCACCGACGATCAGTCGCATGTCCGGCCGACTCACTACCCGGAACTGCTTGGCCTGCCAGGTGATTTTTGGGGTGGCGCCGCTCGCTGCTGTCGCGACGATTGTGCCTTGTGCCGAGAACGTTCCCTCCCCGGCGGCGATGGAAAATTCATCGAGCAGCAGCGTGCCGCTCTCGATTCGCGTGCGCAGCCTGCCGGAATTCAGCAACACCCCATACCGCGGCAAATCGATGCGAATGTCGTCACCGGTGACGCCCCCGTCGAGCACGACGCTGCTCAGGGTACCGCGACCGGTGACATCGACATGCGCACGGCCGTCGATGACGGCCGTGGTACCCAGCCAGGGCTGCAGCGGCTGCAACGATGGGAGATCGGCCTGCAGCGACAACGTCAGCGGCGTGGTGCGTCCGATGTGTCCGGGAGCAGCGTTTGCATCCGCAGCGACCGTGAATGTCAGGTTGCCCTTGCCACCGCGCGCGGAACCGTATTGGACATGCGCAGTCGTGGCGTCGTTGACGAATTGGGCGACGCCTTCGAGCATGGTGATGCCAAAGCCGAGTGCTCGCGGCTCGATGGAGGCCACGTTTGTGGCATAGAGGTCGCCCTGATCGCGCCCAACGTGAATCTCGCCATTGAGCCGGGGCGATGCGGCCACCGACCAGTCGCCCTTTAGCGTCAGCGTCGAACGTAGCGGCAATTGCTGCCCGGCCAGGCGCACCAGCACAGCGAGCGGAATCGCACTGAATTGTCCATGGGAACTGATGCGCCCGTCGTCGAGAGAGAAGTCGGCTATCTCAGCACGACCCTCGGCGACGCGGATGCTGGCATTGGTCAAACGCACGTAGCCGCTGGCAAAAGCGAGAGTGGCCGGCGCGGTCAACGCAACGTCGTAGTCGCCGTGGTTGTCGAGGCGATCCAGCGTGCCCGACCAGCGCAACGCAGGCGTGGCGCCGCCGGTACCTGAATCCTGCACTCCGCCCGTGGCGGCAGCTTGCAAGTCGATGCCTTCGCCTTGCAAAGCAACCTTCACCATATGTTGCGCAATGCTGCCGGTGATGCCGACGTGCGCAGCAGTGAACGTACCCTGGGGTGTCTTCAATCCCGTGGCAGCGATCGTCATTGCGACGGGACGCGCCTCGATCGCGACAGGCCGGCCCGGTTCGTCCGGCGGGGCCACCATCGCCTTGCCGTCGACGGATGCAAGCGCGAAGAGCTTTCCCCACACCAGATTGCTGCCGTGCAATTCGACATCGCCACCGCGAAACTGGGGTTCCAGTAGCACAGTACCATTTGCGCGCAGCGTGCCCCCCACGACTTCCGGTAATCGTGCGGCCAATGTCGCTGGTACGAGCGGGCGCCACGCCGCAAGGTCGGGCGCCTGGATGGAGAACGCCAGTCGGTCTCCAGCGGCACCGGCATTGCCGGAGGCCATCAGGTCGCCCGATGCAACGTGCAAATTCATCGTCGCATTGCGCACCCGCTGCGGTGCGAAATCGCCGCGCACCTTCCCCGAGAGCGCTACACCGCTCAATTTGCTTCCCGTCGCCACCACCAATTCACCGGCAGCCGTCCACGCTGGACTGAGCGCACCGGCCGCAGTGAAGGTCGTATCCAGCGATCCTGCAGGAAATGCGCCGAAGCGCGACGGATCGAAGTGACGCGTGCTGCCGTTCACGCTGAAGGCCCGGGTGCCGTCCAGTGCAATCCGGCCGCGAGCCGTGACCTCGCTCGTGCCCGCGACCACACGCAGGCGATCGATATCCGCCTGGCGATTGCGGACCGTCGCGGAGAACGCGAAGCTCATTCCAGCCTGACGCAGGTCGCCGCGTACGCTTTGCGCGGTGCCGGTGACGTCCGCTGCGAGTGTCCCACTCAATGCGGTGGTGCTGAGTGCGCCGTGTATTCGTTGCAGGTCGATGTCGGCAACGTCGAGCGCAAACGTCGCTGGTTTGCCGTCGAAGCTGAACGTGGCGCGTCCCGTGGCACGCCCACGGCCAGCCATCGTAGCGGTCGCCTCGCTGAGTTCAAGCTCGTCATTCGCCCACGAGAAGCGCGACTTGAGAGTTGCGAGCGGGATTCGATCGGCGTCGATCGACCCCGGGTCAGCATTGCGCACGTCGACGGTGCCCGCAAAGCGCTCGCCCAACGGTACCGCGTTCAGCCCAAGACTCAGGTTGGTCTTCGGCAGGGTAGGCGACCAGCGCGCGAGATCGACACCATCGACATTGACCGCGGCCGCGGTGAGCACAACCGGTGCGAAGGGGCTGACCTTCGCGTTGGCGGTGCCGCGCGCACCACGCACGATCACGTTCGCATCCACGCCGAGCGCTTCCAGCGTGCCGTTGACATCGGCACGGGCGGACGCATCGCGATACTCGCCATCGCCGGTAAACGCGAGTGCTCCGGCCAGGCTGAACGGCGCCGTTGCGCCAAGAGTGATATTGCCGGACAGGGTGCCCGCTGCCGTGACAAATTCGAGATCGCGCAACTGGTGCTGCGTCGCACCGCCGGTATAACCGAAGGCGAGACCGGTGACTGCACCTTGCCGGCCGCCTGCCGTCCAGTCGATGCGCCCGATCCCTGCGCGCGCGATCGTGACCTCGAGTGGCAGCGCGAGGTCGGTCGGCAGCGTGCTCGCTCCGGTGGACGAATTTACGGCAACCACCAGGTGCTGTGCGGCAAATCCTTGCGCATTGAAGCGCCGCGAGAACAGATCGGTGGGACTCCACGTCAACGCGACGCCAGTGGCTTCCAGGGTGACGTCGTCACCGCGCCACTGCAAGCGATCGATATGGACTGTCGACAGAAGCGAGCCAGTGGCGCCACTTATCGAGAGCCGCCCGTTGCTGCGCGCCATTGCGCGCTCGAGCAGCGCATCGAGTGCAGATTGTGTGCCGAGAAACCACACGCCGCCGGCAAGGCCAACGAGGACGAGTGCTGTGAGCACCCCGAAGACGCGCCACAATCGGCGCAGCCACTTGAACCCTCGGCTCGTTGTCGTTTCAGGAATGGACGCTGCGGTCATCAGAACGAGAGGCCTACCGAAAAATGGATACGGAACTGGTGCACCTGCTGGCCATAGGCCAGGTCGAGCCGAAACGGGCCGATCGGCGTGCGCACGCGTGCGCCGACGCCATAACCGTAGTCGACCGTGACGGAATGCAGGGAGTCAACTGCATTGCCGGCATCGATGAACGTCGCAATGCCCCAGCTCGGCGCGAACCAATGCGTGATTTCGGCGCTGGCCACGCCATAGTATCGCCCACCTACGGTGGCTCCATCCTGCTGCACACCGAGGCTGTCGAACGCGTATCCACGCACGGTCGTATCGCCGCCGGTGCGGAACAGGAACACGGAAGGTATGCCATCGCGCGAGCGTGCAAGTACGGCGCCGCCCTCGCCGCGCAGATACAGTTCATCGTCGTGCCCTAGGGGCAGCCAGTACGCAAACTTTCCCACCACGCGACCGAACCCTTCCGTCGACGCACCGGGAACACCCCCGCCACCCGTGACGTTGGCCATCCAGCCTTTGGTTGGCAGCAGCAGACTGTCGGTGCGTCGCCAGGTATATTGAGCTTCGCCATAGAGTGCATGTGACTTCACAGTGTCCCCGCCCGTGGGCTGCTGCTCGTTGATGAAAAAACCGAGGCTGAACGCAGGCGTGTTGCGCTCGTCGATGCTTTCGCGTCGCGCAATGATGCTGGCGGTACGCGTTATCAGCCCTTCGATGTCGGTCCGTTCGAACCCTCCGAGTATCGAGTCCTGCCAGGCCTGCGCATTCGGCGGGCGAACGAAGCGGAGGTTGATGTTCTGCACCTTGGTCTCCAGTCGTGCATCGGCGTAGAACCGCAGCGCATCGCCATTGACATCGAGATCGCGGTAGCTGGCCGTGATGCGATACTGCGTGTCAGTCGAGTATCCCGCCCCGAATTCCAGGTTCCGAGACGGCGCCTCGATCACGGCCAACGTCACCGGAGCCGCCTCGGCCTTGGCCGGGTCGGTCGAAATGGCAGCCTGCACGCCCGCGAAGTAGCCTGAGCCGAGCAACCGCCGCACGTAGTCATCGAGCGCCGATTGGCTGTAGGGTTGCCCACGCTCCAACGTGCTGAAATTGCGGACCATGTCCGCGCTGTATCGAGACAGCCCCTGGACTACGACATCGCCCACGAAAAACGGTGGACCGCTGTCGATCGACAGTCTGAGCGCGGCGCTCGCGGCCTCGGGGTCCACACGAGCCTCGCTCGACGCCAATCGTGCCGACACGTAAGCGTTTCCAGCCATCGCCGATACGACATCGCGCTTGGCGCTGGCCCATCCAACTTGGGTGAAGATGTCACCTTTCGGCATCGACCAGCCTTGCCGCGCTGCCGCGATCGCCTTGGCTCCCAGCGGCACCTCGCTGGCAGCCGGGCCAGTGACGTCGATGTCGACAGAGGTAACGCGGCTAGGCACGCCGGGCGTAATCGTGAGCCTGATGGTGATGGGTGTTGTGGAGCGATCGATTGCGATGTCGACAACGGCGGAAAAATAGCCCTGAGCGGCTGCCGCTTCCTCGGCTTGGGGCACCGCTTCCCGCGCCAGAGCATCGAGCAGTTCTTCGGTCATCTCCGTGTAACCCTGCCAGCGCAACAGGTTGACGCTGGTTGCGACCGCGTCTCTGACCGACTCGGGCGCGATCAGCTCAACACGGTAGCGCACGGATGGCGTCGCTTCCGGCACAGATACCGGTGCGCTCGCCTGACCGAGGACATCGACGGCAACGATCAGACCGAGGCATGCAAGCACCCATGGCGCGAGCGCATGCAGCTTGATCGGGCGGGGGCGGCGCGCAATGGGGCGAAGACGGCCTGCGCTCCTTTCTTGGGGAGCCATCCGCGCTTTATATCATCTGCGCAAAAAACGGGGGTTGAAGCGGCTAACCGCCCAGATATGCCTTGGCCAGCGCAGGGTCCCGCGCGATCGATTGCGGACTGCCTTTGGCGACGATGTGCCCGGATTCGATCACGTAGGCGCGATCGCACAGCGTCAGCGCGAGACCTGCCATCTGATCGACCAGCAGGAGCGTCAGCTCGTCTTCGCGCAGTGCGTCGAGCGCGGCATACAGTTCCGCGATCATCTTCGGCGCCAAGCCAAGCGAAGGCTCGTCGAGCAGCAGGATTTTCGGCAGCGCCATGAGACCACGGCCAATGGCCAGCATCTGCTGCTCGCCGCCAGAAAGGTGGCCGGCACGCTGCTGCAACCGCTCGCGCAAGCGTGGAAAACGGTTCAACACCGCGTCCAGGCGCACGTCCGCCCCAGTCTGCTGCAGGAACGCGCCCAGGCGTAGATTGTCGAGCACCGAGAGCTCTGGAAATACTTGGCGCCCCTCGGGAACAAGAATGACGCCGAGAGCTACGATTCGTTCCGTCGCCAGCGGTACCAGGTCGCGGCCATCGAAATGGATGCCGCCGCGCAACGGCCGATGCAGACCCGCAAGTGCGCGCATCAACGTCGATTTGCCGGCACCGTTGGCACCAAGCAGGGCAACCACCTCGCCACGCCGCACTTGCAAATCGATGTCGCGCAAGACGGGTTCCGCGCCATAGCCAGCCACCAGATGACCGACGCCGAGGCGTTCGAGCGCCGTACCGACGGCGCGAGTGGATCGACGATCCTGGATACCCAGTGCGTCGACAGACTCGCCCAGATACGCTTCGCGCACCTGCGGATTGCTGCGGATTTCGGCTGGCGTGCCTAGCGCCAGCCGTTGGCCCGCATCCAGCACGATGATGTGGTCGCATACGCGCATTACGAGTCCCATATCGTGCTCGACAAGCACAATACCGATGCCGGTGGCGGCAATGCGGCGAAGCAGTTCGGCGAGACGCGACTTGTCCTCCTGCGACAGCCCGGCGGCGGGCTCGTCCAGCAGCAAAAGATCGGGTTGCGTCGCCAGGGCGCGCGCGATTTCGACCAACCGCCGATCCACGTGCGGCAAGCTTCCAGCCCGCACGTCGAGGCGTCCGGTGTAGCCGCAGAACGCAAGCAGCGCACTCACTTGCGCACGCACGGACGGCGCGCGAAATCTGCGCGCCGAGAACAAGGGCCCCAATCGCCCACGACCTATCGCCAGCGTGACATTCTCGGCCACGTCGAGCGAACCGAAGAGTTGCGAAGTCTGGTAGCTACGGGCGACACCGCTACGCGCGATGCGGAACGCGCGGCGCCCCGCTAGCGCTTCGGCACCAAGCATGATCGATCCCGCGCTCGGGCGATAGAATCCGCTTAGCATGTTCAGCGCCGTCGTCTTGCCGGCCCCGTTCGGACCGATGAGACCGGTAATCGCGGCAGGCGGCACGGTAAACGAGAGTTCGTTGACCGCACGGATACCGCCGAAGTCCATCGTCAGGCCGGCGATCGCGAGCATGCGCGCAGGACCGCGCTCGCTCCGCTGTGCCTCGGCGCGCGAGTCGTCCACGCCGGACCGTGCCACATGCTCGCCACTGCGGCCCCGCTCTTGGGGATGCCGGCGTGCAATGCCTCGCTGCACAAGTCCGACCACACCATCCGGTGCAGACCAGAGCACGACGAGCAACAGTGCACCGAAGAACAGCAACCGATATTCTTCGAGACCCGCCAGCACTTCCGGCAGTACTCCGACGATGACGGCACCGACCACTGGGCCCGCGAACGAGCCCGCACCACCGATCATCACCACCAACACAAAGAGGATCGATTGAAGGAATGAGAATGAACTCGGCGTAACGAAACCCGAGAGCGGAGCGAACAGACCGCCGGCGAGACCCGCCAGCGCCGCGGACCCGGCAAAGGCGACGGTCTTGACGACCACCGGGTCGATGCCGATCGACTCCGCCGCGACGTCGCTGTCCCGAACCGCACGCATCGCTGCACCCCACGTTCCGACCGACAGCCAGCGGAAGGCAGCAAGCGCAAAGGCGGCGGCGACGATCGCCAGAATCGCGACAGTCCGTTCGCTGCCGGTGAATCCGAAGAGCGTCGGTCGCGGCAGATTCATGAGTCCGTTCTGCCCGCCAGTGAGTGTGCGCAATTCGACGACGCCGTGCTCCACGATGAAGCCGAAGGCGATGGTCACCATCGCCAGATAGGGGCCCTTGACGCGTAGGGCCGGCTGCGCAACCAGGTAGCCCACCGCCCCAGCAAGTAGCATCGCGAGCGGCCATGCCAGCCAGAAAGGGAACGATGCCTTGGTGGTCAGTATCGCCACCGCATAGGCGCCGATCGCATAGAAGCCGACATGCCCGAAGGAAATCTGGCCCGTGAAGCCGATCAGCACGTTGAGACCAATGCCCACGATCGCCATGAGCGCGACGTTCGCGAGCACGAAGACGTAGTAACCGTTGATCTGCGTGGCGGCATACAGGCACGCAGCGATCGCGAGCACGGAGGTCACCAACTGCGCCGGCGTGCCGAGTCCGAGCCATTGCGCACGCGCCGTCCCGCGCATGTTCGAATGCGCAGCGGGCGCCACCAACACGGTCATACCTTCTTGACGCTCGCGCGGCCGAACAGCCCGTCGGGGCGCAGGGCCAATGCCGCAATGACGAGTGCGAACGTGATGATCTGTGTGTAGCCGGACCCCAATGTCGCGGTGACCATGGCCTCGACGATGCCGAAGATGAGTCCGGCAATCATCACTCCCCAGGCGCTGGTGAGGCCTCCGAGTATCGCCACGGCGAACGCCTTGAGGCCGAACAGCGTGCCCATGTCGGAATGCACGTTGAAGAGCGGCGCGATCAACACGCCGGCCACACCCGCGAACAGGGTCGACATCGCATACGCTGCCGCGACAACGCGCGCGATTGGAATGCCCATCAGGCGTGCGGCGTCGCGGTTCTGCACCACCGCCAGCATCGCCACGCCCCAGCGCGTACGCCGCGCGACGTAATTCAACACTGCGGCCAGAACCAGCCCGACCACGGGAATGACGAGTTGCAGCGGATAGACGCCAAGGCCGATGCCACCGAAGTCGACTGGTGTGACCGCGAGCGACGATGGCAGGCTGCGCGGCTCCTTGCCGAACGTGAACATCACGACATTATCGAGCACGATGCCAAGCGCGACTGTCGCCATGAGCCACGCGTCCGAACCACGGCGAATGAACGGTCGTACAGCAACAGCCTCGACGATCAATCCATACAGCGCGCACAAAAGCAGCGCCAGCGCGACCGCCGCCAGTATCGGCCAGCCCAGCGCCTGCGCGAACGCGTAGGTCAGCACCGCGCCCAGCATCATCGAGCTGCCCTGGGCGAAATTGACCGTACCCGACACCGCATAGGTCACATAGAAGCCCATCGCCATGAGCCCATACATGCTGCCGAGCCCGAGTCCGCTGACGAGCGCGGCGGTGAGCATCGTCAGTTGGTCGCGCCGACGGGCAGGATGCGGTTGTCGATGAACTGCGCCCACACATAGTCGTTCTCGCCGAGCGCGTCGTGCATGGTCGTCGAAAACGGCTTCGCGTAGACCTTGATGAGCCCTTCGTACTTGTCGATCTTGTAGAACGCCTGGCGAATCGCATCGCCATCGGTCGAACCGGCGACCGCGATGGCGAGCGCGGCAAGCATGGTGGCATCGTAGGCATTGGCGACACCGACAGCGGGCGTCACATCATCCGGCCCCTTGATGTCCGGATACTTGGCGATCAGTGCCTTCATGACCTTGTCCCCGACGGGCGACTGCTTGCCGAAGAAACTGTAGGTCTGCACGAAGTGGACCGACTTGGCGCTCGGCCCCGCGAGTTCGGTGAAACGGCCGCCTGCGGGCCCCCAATGCGAAACGATCGGCACCTTCCAGCCCATGCGGTCGAGCGACTTCACCACTTGCGCCGAGGGGCCGACGTTGCCGACCAGGAACAGCACGTCCGCCCCCGAGTCCTTGAGCCGCGTCAACTGCGGCACGACGTCGAGATCGTTGGCTTCGAATTTCTCCACACCGACCGCTTTCATGCCTTTCGCGGCCAGTGCCGCGGTGAGCCCTTTTTCATTGGACTCGCCCCACGGATTGTTGACGAGGATCATGCCGGGCTTGCTCGCCTTGAAGTTCTTCATCGCATATTGCAGCATCGCCTTGTCGACAATTTCGTCTACCGCCGATACGCGAAACACGAAATTGGGATTGGCCCCGTTCTGCGTGATCGGCGTACCAGCGGCCCACGGACCCATGAACGGAACTTTCTCCTGGTTGACCACGGGTACGATCGCCATTGATACCGGTGTATCGAGGCCACCGAACAGTACCGCCACCTTGTCCTTGAAGATCAATTCGCGCGCGGCAGTCACGCCCTTGGCGGGATTGCCCTCGTCGTCGCGACGGACGAGTTCGAGCGGCCGTCCCATCACGCCGCCCTTGCCATTGATCTCGTCGATGGCGATGGTCATGCCGCGGGTGATCGCTTCGCCCGCCCTCGCGGACTGGCCCGACAATGCGGTCACGAGGCCGATCTTGATGGGATCCGCAGCGAACGACGGCAGCGAAACGGCCGCGCCGAACGCGAGTGCGGAAGCGGCGATAAATTTGCGGCGCGTGAAATGCATCATGGTGAGTCTCCGTAGCGTGTTGGCAGGTAAGTCCGCATCCGCGCAGCACAGGCAGCGCCGGGACACACGGATGCGGTCGACACCAGCACAATTGCAAGGTCCATGCCATAGACCAGCGCTCGCTCTGTGTGGCGGCAGGAATCCGGAGTTTTCACTCTTGTCGACAAATCAGGCACGGTGTTTGCACACGAAATGCGTCAATCCTTGTCGACAAGATTTCTGCGCCACGCAGGTGCAAATCGGACTCCATGACCGCGCAACCGCCCCAATACGGAACAGTCGCCGCCGCCAACAAGGGCCGGCGTGAACGCGCCGATGCGACTGGTAACGGCGACTTCGGTGCACTGTCGTCGCACGGTCGGTTCGCGTATTCGCCGATCATCCGGCGTACCGGCTATCGCTGGCCTAACGGAGCATCCCTCGCCGTCTATATCGGCTTCAACATCGAAGCATTCGCCTTCGGTGAAGGTCTTGGCGCGAACCTCACGGCGCCGTGTCCGCAACCGGATGTCCTCAACTACACCTGGCGCGAATACGGCAATCGGGTCGGCGTCTGGCGTTGTCTCGATCTCTTCGGTGCGCTCGCCTTGCCAGTGGGTGCAGTGATCAATACCGCGCTCTTCGACCAGTGCCCCGACGTTGTCGCCGCGTGCGTCGCCCGCGGCGACGAACTCATTGCGCACGGCCATACCAACGCCGAGCGCCAGGGCGAATGGCCCGAAGCGCGCGAACGGGCACTGATCGCGCATTGCCGCGACCGCATTGCAGAGCAAACGGGACAGGTGCCGGGCGGGTGGCTTTCGCCGTGGATTTCGGAGAGCATGACCACTTCGGACCTGCTCGCTGAAGAGGGCTACGCGTATACGCTGAATTGGTGCCATGACGACCAGCCGGTCCGCGTGCGCACGCGAGGCAACCGCATGCTCTGGTCGATCCCCTATCCGCAGGAGATCAACGACATCCCGATGATCGTTCATCGGCAGATGGACGCGGATGCATTCGCACAGATGATCGTCGACCACTTCGACGAAATGCTCGAGCAGGCGCGAAAGCAACCGCTCGTCATGGGCATCGCGTTGCATCCATACCTCGTCGGACAGCCGCATCGCCTGCGTCATCTGCGGCATGCGCTCGAGCACATCGCCCGCGTGCGCGACCGTGGCGATCTCTGGCTGACTACGCCCGGGGCGATCTGCCGCCATGTGGAAGGGTTGGGGTTGCCGGACGCGATCGCATCGTGAGCGATCGATCGAAGACCGACGTAAGCGATGACCCCGGCCGAGCCGTCTACGCGCCTTCGCATCGCGTGCGCGGGAGGGTCGCGCCCTCCGCTGGGTCCCGTTCCCGCGGCGCGACAGCCGGGTCGACGATACGCTCCGCGCCTGCCGAGGAACGACGCGTCTATCGCACCATCTTCGAGAGCGTGATGAACCAGCAACTGGCGCCGGGCACCAAGCTTCCGGAAGTCGCACTGTGCCGGCTCTTTGGCGTGGGCCGGACGCTGATACGAAAAGTGCTGCAGGAGCTCGCGCACGACCACATCGTCGAACTGCGGCCCCATCGCGGGGCGGTCGTCGCCGCGCCCACGCCGGAAGAAACGCGGCAGATTTTCGAGGCGCGGCGTGCGATCGAGACTGCGCTCCTGCCACTTGCCATCGCCAACGCCACCAAGGCAGATCTAGCGGGATTGCGCAGGCAGCTGCGCGACGAACACGATGCGTTGCATCGTGCGGACCAGCCAGCGTGGGCGCGCCTGGCGAGCACATTTCATTTACAGGTGGCCCAACTCGCCGGCAATCCGATTCTGCAAAGGTACCTCAAGGAACTGGTCTCGCGCTGCTCGCTGATCGTCGCGCTCTACGAGCCGCCGGGCAATTCGGCGTGCGAGCACGACGAGCACTCGCGCATCGTCACGCTGATGGAGCGCGGAGAAGCGACTGCCGCGGCCCGGGTCATGGACGATCACCTGCGCGACCTGGAGCGGCGTATCTGCCTCGATCACGCCGAAGCACCCGGTGCATTGGCGCAAATGCTCGGCCTGGCCTGACCCACGCGATGTTCATCGACTTCGCGACATTGACCGAATACCAGCGCTACAAACTCATGGCGGGCCTGATCGTGCCACGGCCGATCGCGCTGGTGACGACGATCAATCCACAGGGCATCGTCAATGCCGCGCCGTTTTCGATGTTCAATATGATGGGCGAGGAACCGCCGATCGTGATGATCAGCATCAACCGTCTGAACGAAGGCGCGCTCAAGGACACCGCCACCAACATCCTGCGCTCAAGCGAATTCGTCGTGCACCTGGCCGACGAAACCATCGCCGAGCAGATGCACCGCTGCGGTGAGCGGCTGCCGCCGGACGAAAGCGAGCTTGCGCGCGTAGGCCTTACGCCCGTGCCGTCACGCCTGGTGCGGCCGCCGCGGATTGCGGAGGCGCCGGTGGCATTCGAGTGCACGCTCTGGGAACGGCTCGAGACCGAAAGCCGCCAGATCTTCATCGGGCGTGTGCTCTGCCTGCACGCACGCGACAACCTGATCGACATCACGACCTGGCGTGTGAGACTGCAGGACTACTTCCCCGTGGCCCGGTTCGGCGCCAGCTTCTACGTCAAGACGCGCGACCGCTTTTCGCTCGAAAGTACCGCGCTTCCGACAACAACGGCGCTCGACGAGTTGTGAACCGCGGACACGCTGCGACAGCGGCCGCCGTCATGTCTCGTAGACGACCTGCCCACCGACGATTGTAAACCTCACCTTACCTGCCAGTTCCACGCCCAGGAACGGCGTGTTCTTGCCTTGGCTGCGCAGCGACCGTCGATCCACTGTCCACCATGCTTCGGGGTCAAAAACGCAGACGTCGGCCGCCGCGCCGACGGCAAGTTGGCCCGCGTCAATGCCGAGTATCCGCGCCGGATCCGCTGTGATGCGCGAGAGCGCAACGGGTAGCGCGACTTTGGTTTCAGTTGACCATTTGAGCGTCAATGGCAACAGCAATTCCAGGCCGGTCGCACCGGGTTCGCTTTCAGCGAATGGGAGTTGCTTGGCGTCGTCGTCCACCGGAGTGTGATCCGAACAGATGAGGTCGATCGTCCCGTCGGCCAGACCGGCGCGGAGGCTGTCGCGATCGCGTCCGCTGCGCAGCGGCGGAATAAGGTGGCATTGCGTGTTGAACCAGCCAATGTCGGTATCGGCAAGGTGCACGTGGTTGGCCGCGACATCGCAGGTTATCGCGAGCCCTGAACGCTTGGCGTCCCGCATGCGCACCACGCCGTCATGCGTGGACAGCCGCACAACGTGGACTTGCACTCCGGTTGCGCGCGCAAGCGCGAAAATCGTATCGAGCGCGATCGTTTCCGCCCAGGGTGGCACCGCGGCCAGGCCCAGCCGCGTGGCAACTTCGCCGTCGTGCGCGACGCCACCGCGCGACAGATTCGCATCCTGCGGCCGCAACCACACACGATGGCCGAAGGTCGCGGCATATTGCATCGCGCGCCACAAAACCTGCGTGTCGAACATGGGCACGTCGGCCTGCGAGAACGCGATGCAGCCCGCCTCGGCGAGCTCGCCCATTTCGGTAATGGTCTCGCCCTTGAGTCCAACCGTCAGCGCACCGACCGGGTAGACATGAGCACGATTGAGTGAACGCGCCCGGTACTTGAGCATCTCGACCAATCCGGGCTCGTCGAGCGGCGGATCGGTGTCCGGTGGACACGCAAGGCTGGTCACGCCTCCCGCAACAGCGGCATCCATCTCGGATTCGAGCGTCGCCTTGTGTTCGAGGCCAGGTTCGCGCAATCGCGCGGCAACGTCGATAAGACCGGGGCAAACCACGAGCCCGGTCGCATCGATGACGCGATCAGCGTGCCAGCCCGGCGGCGCGTCGCCAATCGCAAGGACCTTGCCAGCGGCAAGGAATATCGACGCCTTGCGATCGACGCCATGCTTCGGATCGATCAGCCGGCCGTTCCTGATTTCGATGCTGGTCGTCACTATTGATTTCCAGCCAGCATGCTCATTACGGCCATGCGTACCGCAATCCCGAACGTCACCTGCGGGAGGATCACCGAATGTTCGCCGTCGGCCACCGACGAATCGATTTCCACGCCCCGATTCATCGGCCCCGGATGCATGACGATCGCGTCAGGCTTGGCGAGCGCGAGCTTTTCGGCGGTCAAACCATAGTGCTTGAAAAATTCTCCCGCGGACGGCAACAGCGAGCCCTTCATGCGCTCGCTCTGCAAACGAAGCATCACGACGACGTCGGCACCGCGCAACCCGTCGGCCATGTTGTGGAAGACCCGCACGCCGAGGCTTTCAAGTGCCGTCGGCAACAGCGTTTGCGGACCAATTGCGCGAACCTCCGGCGTCCCGAGTGTCGTCAACCCGTGAATCAGCGACCGCGCGACACGGGAATGCAGCAGGTCACCGACGATGGCCACGGTGAGGCCGCGAAAGTCCTTCTTGTAGTGCCGTATGGTGAACAGGTCGAGCAGACCCTGCGTCGGATGAGAATGCCGGCCGTCTCCGGCATTGATCACGTGGATGTGGCGGCGATCGGTTTTGGAGAGGTGTTGCGCAATGAGATGTGGTGCACCGCTCTGTGCATGGCGGACGACGAACATGTCGGCGTTCATCGCGACCAGATTGTCGATGGTGTCGAGCAGGGTCTCGCCCTTGCTGGTCGAGGACACGCCGATGTTGAGGTTGATCACGTCGGCCGACAGGCGCTTGGCGGCGATCTCGAACGTGGTGCGCGTGCGGGTGCTGCTTTCAAAGAACAAGTTGAACACGGCTTTGCCGCGCAGCAGCGGGACCTTCTTCACGTCGCGCTCGGCAATCGACACAAAGGGTACCGCGGTGTCGAGAATGCGGCCGATCACCTCCGCGGGCAGCCCCTCGAGCGTCAGCAGATGAGTAAGTTCGCCACTTTGATTGAGTTGCGGGTTATTCACGCGGCGCGCTCCCTGCCGGCTCGACGGACAGCTCGAGGCGCGCGTCAGGGTGGCGATTCAACACGATGGAAAGATCGCGCGCGACCGCGACGCGCGCGCCGACGTACGTGGCTTCGATCGGCAGTTCTCGTCCCCCGCGATCGATCAGCACCGCAAGTTCGATGGACTCCGGTCGACCATAGTCGAACAGTTCGTTGATCGCAGCGCGAACCGAGCGGCCGGTGTAGAGCACGTCATCGACCAGGACGACGTTGGCGCCCGCGATGTCGAAGGGGAGCACGGTCGTCTCGACCTTGGCCCGCAGGCCTTTCGTGGCGTAGTCGTCGCGATAGAAGGAGACGTCGATGTAGCCGACCGGATGCTCTCCAGGCAACAACGCGGATAACCGGTCGGCGAGCCACGCACCACCCGAAAAGATGCCGATCAGCCCGGCGTCGATCGCAACCGCGCCGCGCATCCGTTCGACGAGCGCCGCGAGCGTCGCTTCGGCGTCAGGCAGTCCGTTCGCTTGCACCATGCTCGTCAAGATAGGCCTGCAGGATCAATTGTGCGGCGACCTGGTCGCGCACATCGCGATGCTTCCGCGCCTTCACGCCCGCGGCAGCGAGTGCGTCTGTGGCCGCGTGGGTGGTGAACCGTTCGTCGGCAAGCGTGACCGCCACACCGAAGCGCCCCTCGAGCTGCCGCGCAAAACGTTGAGCGCTCGCTGTCAGTTCGTGCTCCGTACCGTCGGCATGGGTAGGCAAACCGATCAGCACCATCGCGGGGCGCCACTCGTCGATCAACCTGCCTATCGCCGCGAAGCGTTCGTCCTTGCGCTGGACCGCGATCGTCGCCAGCGGATGGGCGAGGCCGGTCACCGCTTCGCCCACGGCGACGCCAATGCGACGGGTGCCAAAATCGAACGCGAGAATCGTACCCGCGAGGGGCGCGGAGGGAAGTACCGTCGTCACCACGCTTCACGCGTGTCCGACAGCGCCGGACAGCCGTGAAAAGTCGATGCCGAGCAGATTCATTGCGGCAGTCAGCCGGGTTTCCGGAGGTTGCGCAAACAGCACATCGGAATCCGCGGCGACGGTAAGCCACGCGTTCTGGCCGATCTCCTGCTCGAGCTGATCCGCCGACCAGCCGGCGTAACCCAGCGAGACCAGGACGTCGTTCGGTCCCTCCCCGCTGCCGACCGCCTCCAGAATGTCCTTCGACGTGGTCAGGCCAAGATCGTCGTTGATGGCGAGCGTCGACTGCCAGCTTCCCAGGGGCCGATGCAAGACAAAGCCGCGGTCGATCTGCACGGGCCCGCCATAGTGCACGCGCGCCTCGCGCAATTCCGAATCGCCCAGCGGAACGTTGATCTGCTCGAACAGCGCCGAAAGTGTCATGTCGATCGGCTTGTTGATGACGATGCCGAGCGCACCGTTTTCGTTGTGCTCGCAGATATAGATCAGCGTGTGGGCAAAGTGGGGATCGGCCATGCTGGGCATGGCGATCAGGAAATGGTGCGTCAGGCTGACCCGGGTATCGCCCATGCCGCTGCCTCTTTGCACCAGTTGCCAGAACCGGGCAATACGGCGAGTCGGCAGCTTGCCGCATTCGCCTTGACGTCGATCCCCTTGCGGGGTCCATTCACCCGATAGCTCACGCGGCGCATTGTAAACTCCGACGCCCCACGACACAATGAATTGCCGCCCGGCGGCCCCCCGACCCTGTCCGATGCCCCGTTTTGCCCGCTCACTCGTGTGGTTCCGTCGCGACCTGCGCGATTTCGACCACGCGGCGTTGCACGCCGCGTTGCGCGACTCGCAGGCCGTGTACTGCGCCTTCGTTTTCGACCGGGAGATCCTTGACCACCTGCCGGACCGCGCGGATCGTCGCGTGGAGTTTATCCATGGCTGCCTGACCGAACTCGACGCGAGCCTGCGGACCCGGGGCGGCGCCCTGCTCGTGCGACACGCGGTCGCACGCGACGAAATTCCGCGCCTCGCCGCCGCGCTCGGTGCCGACGCCGTGTTCGCCAATCACGACTACGAGCCGACGGCGATCGCTCGCGATGTTGCGGTCGGACGCGCCCTGGCCGCTCAGTGCCGCGCCTTCCACACCTGCAAGGATCAGGTCATCTTCGAGCGCAGCGAAATCGTCACGCAGTCCGGCGCGCCGTTCACGGTGTTCACGCCGTACAGGAACGCGTGGCTCAAGGCACTCACCCCGGACCAACTCGCGCCGCATCCCGTCGACGAGCATCTGTACGCACTTGCCGCGCCGCCCGCCGCGCTTCAGCACCCGCTGCCGGCGCTGGAAGACATCGGCTTCCAACGTACCAACCTGAACGAGCTGGCGATCGTGCCGGGCATGACCGGTGGCGGGAAACGCTTTGTCGAATTTCAGCGGCGAATCGACCGCTATCGTGACGCACGGGATTTCCCCGCGATCAAAGGACCGTCCTACTTGTCGATCGACCTTCGTTTCGGCACGGTGTCGATCCGGCACCTGGCAGCGTACGCGTACGCAAGATCGCTGCACGCCGGCGGCGAAGGCGCGAGCACGTGGCTCAACGAACTGATCTGGCGCGAGTTCTACGCGCAAATCCTGTGGCACAGCCCGCACGTGGTCGAGGCAGCATTCAAGCCCGCATACGACGCACTTGCGTTCCGCAACGACCCTGAGCACTACGCTGCCTGGTGCAAGGGTGCGACCGGCTACCCGATCGTCGATGCAGCGATGCGTCAGATCAACCAGACCGGCTACATGCACAATCGCCTGCGCATGATCGCGGCAAGCTTTCTGGTCAAGGACCTGCTGATCGACTGGCGCTGGGGCGAACGATATTTCGCCGACAATCTCAACGACTTCGATCTGGCCTCGAATAACGGTGGCTGGCAATGGGCGGCGTCGACCGGCTGCGACGCCCAGCCCTACTTCCGGATCTTCAACCCGGTGACGCAATCGGAGCGTTTCGACACGAAGGGCGACTTCATCCGTCGCTATGTGCCCGAGCTTGGCGCACTCCGCGACGACGAGATCCACGCGCCCTGGCTACTGCCCGCCGACGTGCAGCAGGCACGCGGCGTGGCCATTGGACGCGACTATCCGGCGCCGATCGTCGATCATTCCCGTGCCCGCGCCGACGCTATCGCCTTGTTCGGGGCGATTCGCAAACCGGCGAAACCATAGCCCCGGATCGCGGGCTTCTCGCCGGCTTGCTCGCGAGGCTAATCCTCTTCGTGCTTGCGATGCTTGGCGTACTCGGAGGCAAGCTGATGCTGCAGCGTCGCCGGGGCGGGTTCGTAATGCGATAGCGACATGGTCCACGCCGCTTGCCCCGCGGTCATGGCTTTCAGTCTCGCCGCGTAGCCATCCAGTTCGGAGAGCGGGGCAATGCCGTTCACCGTGAGCGTGCCGGCCTGCAGCGATCGGGTGCCGGTTACCTGGCCACGTCGCCCGGACAAGTCGCCGGCGACATCGCCCATGCGGGCCTCCGGGCACAGGACTTCCAGACTGACAATGGGTTCCAGAACGATGGGCTTTGCCTTTTCGATCGCGTCGAGAAATGCCTTGCGGCCGGCCGTCACGAAGGCAATTTCCTTCGAGTCGACCGCGTGGTGCTTGCCGTCATACACCGTCACGCGAACGTCCTGCAGGGGAAAACCCGCAATCGGTCCCTGTGTCAGCACCTGTTCGACGCCCTTTTGCACTGCAGGGATGAACTGAGTCGGAATCGTGCCGCCTTTCACCGCATCCTTGAACTCGAATCCACCCCCGCGCGGCAGCGGTTCGATGCGAAGGTAGACTTCGCCGAACTGTCCGGCGCCACCGGTCTGCTTCTTGTGCCGGTGGTGGCCCTCGGCCTTGGCCATGATCGTCTCGCGATACGGAACTCGAGGCGGACGCGTTTCGATCTCCAGTTTGAACTGGCTGTTCATGCGTTCGAACACCGAACGCAAATGCAACTCGCCCAGTCCGCGCAGAACCGTTTCGTTGAGGCTCGTGTCGTGCTCGACGGACAGCGTGGAGTCCTCGGCCATCATCTTGTGCAGGACGTCGGAGATCCGCTGCTCGTCACCTCGCTTTTTTGGCGAAATCGCAAAGCCATGCATCGGCGTTGGGAACTCGAGCGGTTGCATGTGAATATGGTCTTCGTCGTGTGAATCGTGCAGCACGCAATCGAACTCAATCTCGTCGACCTTGGCCACCGCCGCGATGTCCCCCGGAACCGCCCCATCGATCTCGACCTGTTTTCCGCCCTGGATCATGAACAGGTGCGACACCTTGAACGGCTTGCGGCCGTCGCCGATGAACAGTTGGGTGTCCTTGGTCACCGTGCCCTGATGCACGCGAAAGATGCCCAGCTTGCCGATGAATGGATCGATGACCACTTTGAAGACGTGCGCCAGTACGTGTTTGCCGGGCTCAGGATCGGAGTGAAACTCGACCGCGCTCTCCCCTTCGCCCTTCGTGAACAGAGGGGGATTGCCTTCCGCGGGATTCGGCGCGAGCTTGACCAGGACGTCGAGCAATTCGGCCACGCCTGCACCCGTTCGCGCCGAGACAAAGCATACCGGCACGAGATGTCCCTCGCGCAGCGCCTTCTCGAACGGCGCATGCAACTGATCCGGAGCAATTTCGCCCTGTTCCAGGTAGAGCGACATCAGTTCCTCGTCGACTTCGACCACCTGATCGACCAAGGCGCGGTGTGCGTCGGCGACAGATGAAAAGTCCGCGTCCCCGGACGGGTTGAAAAAACAATCCACAACCCGTTTGCCGTTGTCGGCTGGAAGGTTGATGGGCAGGCATTCCTTGCCAAAGGTCGCCTGGATCGCGCGCAGAAGCTGCTCGAGGTCGATGTTCTCGGCATCGATCTTGTTGACGATGACGAGACGGCAGAGCTTGCGTTTTGCCGCCCAGTCCATCATGCGCGAGGTGATCATCTCGATCCCGGCGGAAGCGCTGACGACGACGGCCGCTGTTTCCACGGCATCGAGCGCACCGATGGACTGGCCGATGAAATCCGGGAAGCCCGGCGTGTCGATCATGTGCACGCGGGTTCCCTGCGTCTCGAGATGCAGCACCGACGCGCGCAGCGAATGCTGCCAGGCCTTCTCAAGGGCATCGAAGTCGCTCGTCGTCGTGCCACGTTCGACGCTGCCCATTGTCTGGATCGCGCCGGCCTTGAACAACAACGCCTCAGCAAGCGTGGTCTTGCCTGCGGCGCCGTGCCCGACCAGCGCCAACGTACGGATTTCCTTGGTCGCGAATTGCGGCATGATGTCTCCCCCGATGGGAGAGATTCTACCTTGGGACCGGGTGTCGCCGGTGATGCTTCGAGCGCAGATGGGACCGCGCGGCCAAAACGCACCGGCAGAGCCCCGGCGAACGCGGCCGCGCCCGCTAGGCGGTAACGGCTACCAGCTCGCGCAGATGCCGCAGGAGCTCGTCTTCCTGATACGGCTTGCCTAGATAGACGTCGACCCCCAGTTCCTTGGCACGATTGCGGTGCTTGTCGGCAGTGCGCGACGTAATCATGATGATCGGGATATGCGCCAACTGCGCATCGGCCTTGATCGTCTTCGCAAACTCAAAGCCGTCCATGCGCGGCATCTCGATGTCGAGCAGAATGACGTCGGGCGTGCGCTCGCCTATGAGCTGCAAGGCGTCCAGGCCGTCTTTCGCCGTGACGATGTCGAAGCCTTCGCGCAGCAGCATCCGACTCGTGATCTTGCGCACCGTCAACGAGTCGTCGACGACCATCACCAGCGGCGGACCCGCCGCGGCCACCGCCGCGGCCGCCGCTGCAGCGGCTTGTGCCGACTTGACGACCATCGGCGCTTCGGCCGCGACGTCCATCCGCTGCGCCAGCTGCACCGGATTGATGATCAGCACCACTTCGCCGTTGCCAAGTACCGTCGCGCCGGCAATGCCGGACACCCGCGCAAGCTGCGGGCCGATATTCTTCACCACAACTTCCTGATTGCCGATCATTTCGTCGACATGTACCGCGGTTACGTTCTGCCCGCTCTTCAGCAGGACCACGGAGTTGTAGCGCGTCGTTTCGGGATTCTGGCCAGGATTGCCGAGCAGTCGCGGCAGGTAGAAGAACGGATACTTGCGGCTCTGCCAGACGACCTCGCGCGAGAGGTAGAGGTTGATCAGATCCTTGTCCCGGATTTGCTGCACCTGTTCGACCATCGGCGCGGGCAATGCCCACAGTCGTCCCCCGGCCCGCACCAGCACCGTCTGCGCAACCGCGAGCGTCAGCGGCAGATACAACGTGAAGGTGGTTCCCTTTCCGGGAACAGTCCCAACCTCGACGCGGCCGCCGAGTGCCGTGATATCCGAGCGCACGACGTCCATGCCGACGCCGCGTCCGGAAATCTGTGTGACTTTCGCCGCAGTCGAGAAGCCGGGAGCAAAAATGCACTCGATCAATCGCGTCTCGGTCGGCTCCACGTCCGTGGGAATGAGCCCGAGCGTGCGCGCCTTGTCCGCGATGCGTCGCAGGTCGAGGCCGGCTCCGTCATCCGCGATTTCGATCGCGATTTCGTTGTTCTGCTGGCGCACATTGAGGGTGATTTCGCCGGTTTCCAGCTTCCCCGAATTGCGCCGCACCTCCCGTCCCTCGACGCCATGGTCGAGCGCATTGCGCAACAGATGCTCGAGCGGCGCGACGAGTTTCTCCAGAACCGAGCGATCGAGTTCGACCTGGGCGCCGCGAATTTCCAGGTTGGCGCGCTTGTCGAGTTCCTTGGCCGTTTGGCGCAGTATCCGATACAGGCGCTCGGACAGGCTCCCGAACGGCACGGTCCGAATCGAGAACAGCTGCTGCTGAACGTCGCGGGACAGTCGCGCCTGCGCCAGCAGTGCCGCATCGGCCTCGTCCAGGTTCTTGAGCAACGATTGCTGGACCGTCGAGACGTCGTTGACGCCCTCGGCAATACCTCGTGTCAATTCCTGAAAGCGCGTGAACCGGTCGAATTCGAGCGGGTCGAATCCTTCCGCGGCCTCGTTCACCATCGACATGCGGGACTGAATCTGCGAGTCGGCCTGGATCTCGATTTCGCGCACCTGGGACCGCAAGCGGATGACGCTGCCGGTCAGTTCGAGCAGGTTGGCCTTGAGCGAACGCAGTTCGCCTTCCACGCGTGCACGGGCGATGGCAACCTCACCGGCTTCGTTGACGAGTCGATCGATAAGATCGGCACGGACGCGCAACTGCGCGCGCGTGCCCTCGGCTTCCGCGACCCCGGCGTTCGCAGGCGCCGCATGCGTGGCTATCGGCAACGTAGCAACGACCGACACCTTTTCGTCGACGCCTGAAGACGCGTGCGCACTTTGTTCGACCGAAGGCGCTGCGGACGTCAGATTCAGCCATGGCAGCGCAGTATTGATTTCGCCCTTGTGCAGCCGGTCGAGTACGAACGCGATGTGGTCGAGATCGTTTTCCAGCGCTTCGAACAACGTCGATGCGGGCCGTGCCAGCGCTTCGTTTTCCGGCAAGCGGCTTTCCATGAGGTGCGTAAGCTCGCCCAGGCGCATGGCTCCGGCCATGCGTGCGCTGCCCTTGATGGTGTGCAGCGTGCGCTTGAGGCCATGCGCGGGCTGCACATCAGCCGGCTTCTTGCGCCAGGCACGGAGTTGTTCGCTTGCCTGCGGGAACAGCTCAGAGGCTTCCTCGAGAAAGATCGGCAGGACCTGCTTGTCGACGTCATCGCTGACGGCGAGGAGTGACTCGTCTTCCGGCTCCGGCGCCGTCACCGTCGGCACCGGCCGCGGCACGGCCACGGGTGTAGTGCGCGGTGGCGCCGGCGGCTCGACGACGGCAATCGGGACCAGCTCAGGTACACGTGCGGCGGGCAGCGGCGCGACGGTCTCGACCAGCGTCGGCGTCGCGACGGACAGCGGCACGACTGTCTCGACCAGCGTCGGCGTCGCGATCGGCGGCGGCTCGATCGTCTCCATCGATGTCGGCACCACGAAAGGAACCGGTGCAATGGCATCGACCTGCGTCGCTTCCTCGATCGGCGGCGGTTCGATCGTCTCGAACAATGTTGGTACCGCGACAAGAATCGGCGCTATGGTCTCGACCAGTCTCGGCGCTGCGATGGGTTCTGCCGATTGCGCCTGCGCCAACTCCTCGGCTTCCGCGACGCGCTCGGCGATCGTCTCGCTGTCGTCCAGCGTGGGTTCGCTGGTGGCTTCCTGGCGCAGCGCCTCCAGATCGGCGACGATCTCGGCGGCCTCCGCCTGGTCTCCCGCGACAAATGCCTCGCGCTGCTTCACTCTCGTGGCGAGCGTCGTCAATCCGGCGATCGCGCGCGCGAGCACCGGGAGGGCAACGCTGGGCGCAGGTGCACCTCTGGCCTGCAGTCCAAGCAGACATTGCTCGAGTGCCTTCGCCGTCGACGCCAGCAAGGGAAATCCACCCGTACGATGAATTCCGCACAACGTGTGACTGGCACGCACCATCGCCTGCGATGGCATCGCGGCCGGATCGAACTGCAATGTCTGAAGCTCGGCGTCGAGCGTTGCCAGATGCTGCTGCGCCTCGTCGCAAAGTATGCGATAGAGCGCGGTCGACAGCGTGACATCGCCGACCGTGGTCTCTTCGGATTCGGCTGCCGGCAACGTCTCCGCCGCGGCGCTCGGTAACTCGGTGACACTGGCAAGCTCGAAACGAGGGGTAATCGTGCGCGGTGCAAATTCAATGACGCTCGAGACGTCCATCGACGGCATCACGTCATCGTTCGACGCCAGGTCGGCATCCGACGGCGACGTTTCGTCGAGTTCGAGCACCTCGATCATCGGCGCCACCATGACTAGCGGCTCCGGCACATGCACGGGCGGGGTCGACAGGCCGTCCATCGGTACTGCAGGTGGTGCGATCGCCGGCGGTTCATTCGACGACGGAAACTCTGCGATCACTCTGGCGATCGCAGAATGAAGCGCTGTTGCGTCCACGGCGACGCGGCCGGTGAGGCTCAGCGCGTCGACCCAGTCCCGGAAATCCGATTCCGCGACGTCGATCAACTCGAGCATCGCCGGGGTGACCGGCAAGTCTTCCTCGATCACCTGGTTGTGGATTTTCTCGACCTCAAAGGCGAGTTCGCCCAGGTCGGTCAATCCCACCATGCGTCCGCTGCCTTTGAGCGTGTGAAATCCTCGGCGCACGGTGACCAATGCCTCGCGGTCGTCACTTTGGGCATGCAGCCGTGCACCGCTCGCAGCGACGGCGTCGAGAACCTCGACCGCCTCCGTCAGATAGATCTCGAGCAACTCCGCGTCGAGGTCGGACGCGTCGGTCTCGAGCAGCCGCATGGTCTCCTCGGAAGGCGCCGGTGCCGGTGCAGCGGCGCGGCTTTCGGCGATCGCGCCGATCGCCTCCTGCAACGCCGCAGTGTCGCCTTCGCGTGCGCGCGTGAGTTCTTCGAGCGCCGCGGTCGCTTCCTCATGCAATTGTGAGTCATCGATGAGCTTGGAGTCGTCGATCAGCGATGTCAGATCGGCTTCCAGGCGCTCGCGCGCACCTGCATCGCCCGGTGCGCGCTGGAATGCCGCCAGCGCTGCCGGCAATTGCGCTTCCAGATCGGCAACCGCGGTCTCTACCGTGTCGACTTCCGGAGCTGCTTCGATGGCCTCGACGCCCAATCGGCGTGCGAGCATCGGATCGATCAGCCGCTCGCGATCCGGCCGCTGCTGCTCGACGGCTTCGATGTAGAAACCCAATCCCGACAGCGATTCGGCGAGCAGTTCCAGATCCTCGTCGGCAACCACCGTATCCTGCTTGGCGTACTCGTCGATCTGCAGCTGGCATAGCGCCAGAAGCTGTTCGGCGCGCCCGAGGCCGAGCATTTTCAACGCCCCGGCGATTTGTGCGCTGTCGTGTGCCAGCGTCGTCAGGTCGGCACGCTTGGCATGATCGCGGAAGAACGCGTCCAGCACCTGCTCCATGTGCCTCAGGTTCGCCTGGATCTCGCGAGCGACTTGCGCCAGCACCAGGCGCTCCTGCGCCCGCCGTGCCATTTCGTCGAGGATGGGTGCAACGGCGGCATCCGGCACCGGGAGGTTCTGTGCCGCGGCGTCGAGCCGGGCAAGCATGGCGTCGACCTGCTTCGGAAATTCGGGGGACATCGAGGCGAAGTTGTCGAGCGCGGAGTCAGCGAGGAGCAGCGCGGTCGCATATTCCATCGCCAGTGAGTCCGACACGGTGCCATTGCCCACCTTGTCGAGACGGCCGGCAAGCGCTGCAGCGAGTCGCGACAGCGATGGCTCTCCGATGGCGGTGGTCTTGTCGCGCAGTTGCGAGAGCACCTGCCTCAACTTCGGCAGATTTTCCGGACGGCCACTGGTGAGCTTGAGCCACAGATCCTTCGCGGTCGTGAGCAGGTCTCGCGTTTCGCGCAGCAATGGCTGCACGCGCACAACATCTGCCGACAGTACGTCCGCACTCGGGATGAGGCCATGAAGGCGAAACGCGCGCTGCACCGCCAGCACCTGGGGCCCTACCGGCGCGCTGATCGCGACGTAATAGAGGACTTCCCGCCGCATCCGGTCGGCGACTTTTGCCGAGCCTTCGACAAAGCGCCGGATCTGCAGGTCGACACGCCCGCAGAGTTGTTTGACGCCAAAGCCGCTCTCGACGCCGTTTTCGACGATGCTTTCGAGCAGGGCTCCGACCGTCCACCAGTACGAACGCTGTGAGGAATGCGTCTGCACGTCCTCGATGCACTGGATGGCGTCGCGCATGACGCGCGCAGACTCCTCATCGCCATTCAGCCATGCGAGGAGGCCACGCTGGTATTGCCGACGTTGCTTGAGCAGGAATGACGGCAGTTTTTGCGTCGTAACGGCCTTCGCGGTCGCAATCTTGGGCGCCCGCGGTGACAGGTCCGGAAAGAAAAGATCGGTAGGCGCGGCAGCCTTGATGCCCCGCGCCTGCTGCATCAATTCATACTCGGGAAACAACTTGAGCGGCACCGGATTGGCGCCGCCGACGAGTTCGTCGAGGAAGATGCGGAGTTTGCGACAAGCGCGATCGACCAGCTCGCATCCCGCTTCCGCTTCGACGGGTGGCGCAACTTCGAGCCGCGTCAGCTGCCGCTCGAGTTCGTCGGTATAGGCAGTGACCGCGTCGAGGCCGACCATCTGGATCGCACCTGCAGCCTGATGGATATGTGTGCGGGCGTGTTTCAGCGTCGACGGATCGCCCGGCGCCGCCTTGAACGCTGCGAGCGCTTCGAGTCCACGCGCGAGCGCCTGGTCGATCTCGGCCTGCACCCAAGTCAGGGGGCCGAGGTCGAATTCTGGTGCGGTGTCGTTGGCCACGGTTAGAGTCGTTGTCAGTTGTGCATGGGCATGATCAGGACAACCCCATGCAAAAACCGCGCCTGCCACCGTTCGCCGGAGGCCGTATGTCCCGGTTCGCTGCGCAACGCGGCCGACGGCTGCATTGGCCCGTTTCTCGGTACACCAGCGCTCCGGTGGCCACAGGCCGTCGGAAATCTATACCTTGAAACCCGCCACCGAGCTGCGCAGCTCTGCGGCCAGCTTGGAGAGCTGCCCAATCGACACATTGGTCTGCTTGGTGCCCTCGGTGGTTTCCTCGGTGATCTTCAGGATACCCTGCATGCCGCGCGTCACATCCGATACCGACGCTGATTGCTTCTGCGTTTGCGCCGAGATGCCCCCGATCAGCTCCGCGAGTTCGCGCGAAACCTTGCGAATTTCGTCCAGCGCCTGCCCTGCAGCGTCAGACAGCTTCGTTCCTTCGACCACGCCCACGGTGCTCTTTTCCATGGCCGCCACCGCATCCTGGGTGTCGGCCTGAATGGTTTTCACGATTGCCTCGATCTGCTTGGTCGCTTCGCCGGAGCGTTCCGCAAGGCGCTGCACTTCCTCGGCCACCACAGTGAAGCCGCGGCCCGCTTCGCCTGCGGACGCCGCCTGGATCGCAGCATTCAGCGCCAGCACGTTGGTCTGTTCCGTAATGTCCGAAATGAGTTCGACGATCTCGCCAATTTCCAATGAAGATTCGCCGAGGCGCTTGATCCGCTTGGCGGTATCCTGAATCTGGCTGCGAATTTCGTTCATGCCGGAAATCTGATTGTGCACCGCCTGACCGCCTTTTTCGGCGGCTGCCAGAGACTGCTGCGCGACGCGCGCCGACTGCGAGGCGGTCTGCGACACTTCATTGATGGACTGCGCCATCTGCAGCACCGACGCAGACGCCTGCTGAATCTCCTTGTTCTGTCGCTGCGAGGCTTCGTACAGTCGATTCGAAATCGACTGCGCGTCGGTCGTCGCCTTCGCCACCTGGTCGGTCGCGGAGTTGATACCGCGCACCAGCGTGCGCAATTCCTCGATCGTGAAATTGATCGAATCCGCGATCGCGCCGGTAACGTCCTCCGTGACCGACGCCTGAACCGTCAGGTCGCCGTCGGCCAGGTTGCCCATTTCATTGAGCAGCCGAAGAATGGCTTCCTGGTTGCGCTTGTTTTCCTGTTCGCTGTCGAACGCACGCACGCGCGCATCGTCGAGGAACACCTTGCCCAGGGCGATGAGCCAAAGCAGCGCAAAGAAAGCGAACGTCATTGCGGCCCAGAACGTGAAGTTCCGCGCGGTCGTCTGGCCGTCGAAATCGGACGTCAGCTTGGTCACGTCGGTCAGCAGCGGTTCGGATTCCTGAGTGACGCCACGCCCTGCCTGCTTGGCGACGACCAGCCGCTGCATGTTCTGCAGGATCGCGTTGACGCCGCCCTCGTAGGTGCCGAAGCGCTTTTGCAACTCCGTCAGCGTGGTCCGCGCGTCGTCCGCGTGGACCGCCGGAATGCGCAGCGAATCGCTGCCCTTGATCAAACCGTTCAGAATATCCTTGAACGAGCCGGTGTCCTTGCCGAGCAGAAAGGCAACCTCGGGATCGATCTCGTCCGACGACACCAGCGCATTCGCATTCTTGGCAATCCGCTGCGAGAGAATCGCCAGCTGATTCGTGAAATCGACTTCGCGCAGACCGCCGCCGCCTTGCGCGACCTGCGTCGACGCCTGCTGCGCGAGCTCGAGCAACGCATTGTTGCCCTGGTTGATGGTCTCGAGACCCTTGGATAGCGCCACCAGCGCACCCTGATTGTCGATGACCGCGTTGGCGCTTTTCTCGACGCGATCCCAGCGCGCGCCTACCTCGGTGAGTGTCGCCTGGACCGCATCGTTGTTGGACGCGTCGATACTTACACCCTTGACGTTGCCACCCTTCGCGAGCGCGTCGAAGTCGGCGCGGAAGCGATCGCGCGAATCCTTCACGCCGGCGAATGCGGCCGCATTGCCCTGCACCGCCAGGGACGTATTGCGTGCAAGGCGCTGCGACAACATCTGCATTTCGGTGGCCGTGGTAGCGCTTACGGACACCTGCGATGCGATGCGGGTATTGAAATACAGCATGAACAGCGCAAGCAGGATGAACAGGACCAGCAGGGTGCCGAGGATCTGGAACTGCCGCACGATAGGAAGATGGCCGATGAGCCAGAGCCGCGTCGGCTGCGCGGTCTCGGCCGAGCCTGTGCGCAGCTGTTCCATGATCGAAACCGCCCCGAGCGGGTCGTAGCCTTTCGGCGTGCCGCTCATCTTGACCTGGGTCGTCGGCTCGTCAAAGTCCTCGTCGGAAAGGGCCTGTCCCTGGGCGCCACCGGCGCCGAAAAGGCTCTTCAAGCTAAACGCCATTTATTTTCTCCCCAGTAACGAGTCGCAACGCCCACATAAGTCAGTTCCTCACGGTCGCGGCCGTTTACAGCCCCACCTGCAGAAAGCCCGGATCCTGTGCCAGCAGCGCCAGGTCTATTTCCTGCCACAACCCACCCTCGGCGTCGGTCCAGCGCGCGTTGTGCCATGCGGGGGCCTTGGCAAGCGCGTCGATTTGCCTGAGGTCAGCAAGGTTGCGCAGCCCAAGCACACGGTGAACGACGAGGCCCGCGCGCAGTTCACCCACACGTGGCCCGAACAGAACAAGTCTGGACGTGCTCGCGCCAGGGGTCGCGGGCTCGACGTCGTGACCCAGGAAGCCGGCGAAATCGATGCATCCATACAGATTGCCGCGGATATTCGCGATGCCGAGATACCACGGCCGCGTCATCGGCACCGATGCGACCGTCGGTACGGCGATCACTTCGCCGGCGTCGGCGAGCCGAATCAGCCATTGCGCCCCAGCACACGCCAACCCGAGCCGGGACTGCTCCACCTGTGCCGTCGTCTTGGCGGCGAGGCGTGTCGCGAGTTCCTGCTGGAACGCACGAAGGTCGAGTTTGGCGGCGCGAGCCATGCCGCTGGGTTACCCGAGCGCGGTGATTTTCGCGAGCAGTTCCTCGCGGCGCACCGGCTTGACGATGTAGTCTCGGGCGCCTTGGCGCATACCCCAGATCTTGTCGGTCTCCTGGCTTTTGGAAGTGCACAGGATGATCGGTACCAACCGCGTCTGCGGGTCGCGGCTGATGGCGCGCGTTGCCTGAAACCCGTTCAGTCCCGGCATGACGACATCCATCAGGATCAGGTCCGGCTTGGCCGACTTTGCCTTGAGGATCGCGTCTTCGCCGTTGTCGCTGGCGACAACTTCGTAGCCGGCCTTGGTCAGCATGTCATTCAGGACGTGCCGCTCGGTCGGCGAGTCATCGACGATCAATACGCGCTTAATGGTCATGCTTTCCAAACCTTCCCGCCGGCCCCACGTCCCGGCAACACGGCATTAATGAGCCGCGACCTTTACATGCGTCCCAACAGCCCTGAGCAGGCTCTCTTTGGTAAACGGCTTGGTCAGGTATTGATCCGAACCAACCATCCGACCACGTGCCCGGTCGAACAAGCCGTCTTTTGAGGACAACATCACGACTGGCGTCTGATGAAACCGCGTGTTTTTCTTGATCAGCGCGCAGGTCTGATACCCGTCCAGCCGCGGCATCATGATATCGACAAAGATCATATCCGGCTGGTGATCGGTGATTTTCGCCAAAGCATCAAACCCATCTTCTGCCAGGATGACCGTGCAACCGGCTTGAAGCAGGAAAATCTCGGCGCTTCGACGAATCGTATTGCTATCGTCGATCACCATGACTTTCACACCTGACAATGTGGCCGGATCCGGCAACTCGATGCTCCCCGCGTCGTCCGTCGATACAGCGTTAGTCGCAATTGATTCCATGCCTAGCTCTCCAAAGTTTGCCATGGTTGCAAGCAAATGACCAGAGCATAATCCTTGCCAGAACCGGGAAACTTGTGGTTTTTGAGCGATTTGCAACACTGGCGGCGTGGAATACCGCCACAAATGCGCCCATTTTGGGCACTCCACCCTCCCCGCCGCGTCCACGCGGGCTTGCCAGCGTCATGCCGCGCGGGGCTTTTGGGCCCGCGGCCTCCGGACGACCAGGGAAAACGTTATGGCGGGGTATCGACCGCCTGCGCCGACTGCTGTGGGCACATTCGTTCTAAGATTGCATACGGCCGCTTGCCCACAGCGCATCCGCCTGCGCGGTCAGATCCCCATCTGCGATGGGGCCCCTCTTCCGCGCTCCAGCGCCGCCCTTGCCGTCGACCCGCTAACGCCCCAAAAACATGCGGTAGGCCGGGTTTTTGGACTCGTCGACGCTGTGATAGCCCAGACGCTGCAGGAATACGGTGAATTCGGCCTTGTCGGAGGGAGGTACCTGCATGCCAACCAGCACTCGCCCGTAGTCAGCGCCGTGGTTGCGGTAATGAAACAGGCTGATGTTCCAGCCGCGGCTCATGCTGTCGAGGAACCGCATCAACGCCCCCGGGCGCTCCGGAAACTCGAAACGATAGAGAATTTCATGTTCGGCGTCCGGCGCATGCCCGCCCACGAGATGACGCACATGCAGTTTGGCCATCTCATTGTCGGACAGATCGTAGGCCTCGATCCGGCGTTTGTGCATCGCACGCAACAGTGCCGTCGTTTCGTGGCGATCAGCAACTTCGATGCCGACGAAAATGTGGGCGGACTTGGCGTCTGCATACCGATAGTTGAATTCGGTGATGTTGCGTTTTCCGAGCAAGGCGCAGAAGGCGCGAAAACTGCCCGGGCGTTCAGGGATCGTCACTGCCAGGATTGCCTCGCGCCGTTCACCGAGCTCGGCGCGTTCGGCGACGAAACGCAGGCGGTCGAAGTTCATATTCGCGCCACAGGCAATCGCGACGTAGGTGTGGTCACGGCCGCGATGGCGCTCGCACCACGTCTTGAGTCCCGCCACGGATAGCGCGCCGGCCGGCTCCAGCACCGCGCGCGTGTCTTCAAATACGTCCTTCAGTGCGGCGCAGATCGCATCGGTATCGACGAGCACGATATCGTCGACCAGTTCGCGACAGATGCGAAATGTTTCCTTGCCCACCTGCTTTACCGCGACACCATCGGCGAACAAGCCGACATGCTCGAGCTTGACGCGGCGACCGGCCGCAATGGAGCGCGCCATCGCGTCGGAATCGACCGGCTGGACACCGATCACCTTGATCTCCGGTCGCACGCGCTTGACGTACGATGCGATGCCGGAAATCAATCCGCCGCCGCCGATCGCGACGAAAATCGCATCGATCGGCCCTTGCCATTGCCGCAACACCTCAACTGCGATCGTGCCCTGCCCGGCGATGACGTAGGGATCGTCGTAAGGGTGAACGAAGATCGCGCCCTTGGCCTTCTGCAGTTGCAGCGCGTGCGCGTAGGCATCGCTGTACGAATCCCCGTGCAGCACGACCTTCGCCCCGCGCGCCTCGACCGCGGAGATCTTGATCGATGGCGTGGTCACCGGCATGACGATAATCGCCTTGCATCCCAGCCGCTGCGCCGCCAGCGCGACCCCCTGCGCATGGTTCCCCGCAGACGCCGCAACGACGCCGTGTGCGCGTTCGGCCGCGGACAGGTGCGCCATCTTGTTGTAGGCACCGCGCAACTTGAACGAGAACACCGGTTGCTGGTCCTCGCGCTTGAGCAACACGCGGTTGCCGATCCGCCGCGATAGCATGGGCGCCGGGTCGAGGGGCGACTCGATCGCGACGTCATACACTTTTGCAGTGAGAATCTTCTGTAGATAGTCGACGGGCATCGCGCAATGCTGCTTCAAGCAAAGCGTCGAGCGTAGCAGAAACGCGCAGGGCGCCAAAGCACGGAGCGCGGATGCGCATGGCGAACACGATTTCTGCTAGGCTCGCTTTTCCGCATCAGCCACGCTTTGGAAATCGTGACCGCAGCCACTCTTGCCGTCGTCGACCTGGGGTCCAACAGCTTCCGGCTCGAGATCGGGCGGGTCGAGGGCGACCAGATTTACCGGCAGGACACGTGGCGCGAGACGTTGCGCTTTGGCGCGGGACTCGACGCGGAAGGACGCCTCACCGTGTCCGCTATGAAGGCCGCGCTGGAATGCCTCGCGCGCTTTCGCGAGCGCCTTTCGGGCGTGCATCCTTCCGCCGTGCGCGCAGTCGGGACCAATACCTTCCGCGTTGCGACGAACGCGAAGGAGTTCCTGCGCCACGCCGAGCGCGCGCTTGGATTCCCGATCGACGTGATCGGAGGGAACGAAGAAGCGCGACTGATCTATCTCGGCGTTGCGCACGTGCTGCCGCCGTCCACGGCGCCGCGGCTGGTCATCGACATCGGTGGCGGCTCGACGGAATTCATCATCGGTCGCGGCCTCGAGCCTGAACGTCTCGAATCACTGAAGATCGGCTGCGTCGGATTCTCGCAGCGCTTTTTTCCCAAGGGAAAGGTAACCGCTGCGAACATGGCGGCCGCCGAGACGACGGCGCGGGTCGAGGTCGAAGCGATTGCGCGCGAGTTCGGCCCCGGACAGTGGCGCGACGCCTACGCTTCGTCGGGCACCGCCGCGGCGCTGGCGGAGATCCTGGAGCAGAACGGTTTCTCCGCAGGCGGCATCACTCCCGCAGGGCTGGCGCGGCTGCGCAAGCGGCTGCTTCTGGCGGGCCACGCCGCCAAACTCAATCTCAATGCGGTCAAGCCCGAGCGCGTCCCGGTCCTCGCGGGCGGCCTGGCCATCATGACCGCCGCCGTCGCCGAACTCGGGGTGGAGCGCATCGACCCCGTCGGCGGCGCGTTGCGGCTTGGCGTTCTCTACGATCTCCTCGGACGCACGATCGACGAGGACGTGCGCAAGGTGACCGTCGGACGGTTCCTCGAGCGCTATCGCATCGAACGCGCGCATGCGACGCGCGTCGCCACGCAGTCCGTCATGCTCTATCGCGGCGCGACGCCGCGCGCGGACGGCGGGCAGATGCAACTCCTGCAATGGGCGGCATTGCTGCACGAGACCGGCATGTCGGTCGCGCACCTCGGCTTTCACAAACACGGTGCCTACATCCTGCAGCACGCCGACATGCCCGGATTCTCGGCGGGCGAGCAAAGCCATTTGGCATTGCTGGTGTACGGCTGTCGGGGCGGCCTGGCCAAAGTGCAACCAAGCCTGGGTGACGACGACGTGCGTACCCAATTGCTTGCGCTGCGCCTGGCGGTGATCTTCCATCACGCCCGCACTGCCATTTCAGTACCGAGAATCAAGTTTCAGGTGGCCAAGAACATCGGCTTTGGTATTTCCGTGCGCTGGCTCAAGGCGCATCCGCTCACCGCCCACTTGCTCGCCAAGGAACGTGCGCAATGGGAGGCGCTGGGATACCGCTGGAGGCGCGTTTAAGAAACCACTACCGCGCGGCCTTCGCGCTCTTGGCGTCCAGCATCGTTCCGCGGCAGCGTTGCGCACCACAGCGACAGGCCATGCCGTTGCGTGCGCGCTTGCTCAGTCGGCCATGGAACACCAGTCGGTAGTCGTACGTGAGTTCTTCACCCGCACGGATCGTTCGCTTGGCGTGGATGAACACGCGCAAATGCTCGTGCTCGATCGGCTCGCAATTCGGCGCGCAGCTGTGGTTGATCCACTTGGCCGCACTGCCGCGTATGCCCGCGTCGATGACCGATCCATCGCTGACCTCGAACAACAGCGTGTGAAAAGGGTCCGCAGGATCGCTGTCAGGCTTCTCACAAGCTTCGTCGTAGCTGGACCGCTTGCCGCGGTATTCGACGATCTTCGATCCCTTGCGAATCGTCCGCGTGGCGAATGCACCACGTCCATGCGTAGTGGATTTGCGAATGGCGTAGAGCAGAGTTTCCTTGGGCTTGGGCATCGATGGAGTGGTTATTGCGCTAAGGCAAGGGCGTTCGCGGCGTCAAACGAAATCCGGACCGATCATGACTTTCAGCACGACCGCCGACCCGCTGTCGCGGACCCGGTTGGTCAGCCACCACGCCGCGCCCTTGCGCACGCTCCAGGGCGCATCCTGTCCGGAAAGCAGGAAGGCGGCCACCTCGCCGAGTGTCGGCTGATGGCCGATGATCAGCACCGGCTCGCGTGCATCGGGCCAGCCTGCCACAGCCAATACCGACGCAACCGTTGCGCCGGGCGCAATCTCGGGCACGGTCCTGAATTTTCGCTTCAATGCCAACGCAGTCTGCTGCGCCCGATCGGCGGGGCTGACCAGGATCCGGCACGTGTCCGGCAGGTGGCCATCCAGCCAGGTTGCCATCCGCTCGGCCTGCTTGATGCCCTTGGCGGTGAGACGGCGGCCGAGATCAGGCTCGCCGGGCTCGGCCTCGGCATGTCGCCAGAGAATCAGATCCATCGGAACCTGCGCTTCATGGGCGTGGTGGCGTGTGATCAGCCAGGCGGTCGAGCAACCCCTGCTGCGCCGAGATCGCGTGTCCGCGTCCCTTGGGTTTTTGCCGGTGATAGCTGCCGTCTGCGGCAAGTTCCCACGCATCCCAATTGTCGGACAGATAGGGTTTGAGGCCCTCGTCGATGACGCGCGCCTTGAGTTCGCGGTCGAGGACCGGGAACGCGACTTCGACGCGCCGAAACAGATTGCGCCCCATCCAGTCGGCGCTCGCCAGGAAAACATCTTCATTGCCGTTGTTCTCGAAGAACCAAACGCGGTGATGCTCGAGAAATCTGCCCAGTATCGAACGCACCCGGATGTTCTCCGACACGCCCTTGACTCCGGGCCGCAGGGCGCATGCCCCGCGCACGATCAGATCGATCTGCACCCCGGCTTCCGACGCCGCATACAGCGATTTGATGACGGCTTCCTCGATCAACGCGTTCATCTTCGCGATGATCCTCGCCGGCTTGCCCTCCCTGGCATGGCGCGTTTCACGCCGGATCGCGTCGAGCAGGTGACGGTGCATGGTGAACGGTGCAAGCCAGAGGTGCTTGAGCTTGTTCGCCTTGGCGAGGCTGGTGATGTGGAGAAATACTTCACTCACGTCGGCGCAAATATCCGGATTTGCCGTGAACAATCCGAAATCGGTGTACAGACGCGCGGTGCGCGGGTGGTAGTTGCCGGTACCGAGGTGCGCGTACGGCTGCAGCTGCGTCTTGCCGCTCGCGTCCTTTTCGCGTCGCAGCAGCAACGCCAGTTTGGCATGCGTCTTCAGGCCGAACACACCGTAGACGACCTGGGCGCCCGCCTGCTCGAGGCGCTCCGCCCAGTTGATGTTCGCTTCCTCGTCGAAACGCGCCAGCAGTTCGACGACCACCGTCACTTCCTTGCCACGGCGCGCGGCCTCGACCAGCGCTTCCATCAGCACCGAATTGACGCCGGTGCGATAGACGGTCTGCTTGATCGCGACGACATCGGCGTCGTCGACCGCCTTGCGGATGAACTCGACCACCGGATCGAACGCCTGATACGGATGATGCAAAAGGACATCGTGATGGCGAATGACCGCGAGCAGGTCCGGCTGATCCTTCAGGCGGTCCGGAAGGCCTTGCAGGAATGCGGGAAACTTGTACTCGTCGAGATCGGCTTCGTCGACCAGCGCCGACATCCGCGCCAGGTTCACCGGCCCGTCGCAACGATATAAGTCGAACTCCTGCAATTCGAATTGGTGGAGAAGCAGCTCCGCGAGATGCGGCGGGCAGCCCGCGGCAACTTCGAGGCGCACGGCGAGCCCGAACTGGCGCTGGGGCAGTTCGCCTTCGAGCGCTTGCCGCAAATTCTTGACTTCTTCCTCGTCGAACCAGAGGTCCGCGTCGCGCGTTACCCTGAATTGCGAATAACTGACGACTTCGCGTCCGGCGAAAAGGTCGTTGAGATGCGCGTGGATGACCGAGGACAGCAGGACGAACGTGTTGTCCGGTGCGACCTCCTTCGGCAATTCGATCACGCGAGGCAACAGACGCGGCGCCTTGACGATCGCAATCGACGTCTCGCGTCCGAAGGCGTCCTTGCCCGAAAGTTCAATGATGAAGTTCAGGGTCTTGTTGACGACTTGCGGAAACGGGTGCGCCGGATCGAGCCCGATCGGTGTCAGCAGCGGTTTGACTTCACGCCGAAAGAATTCGGCGACCCACGCGCGCTGCTCCGCGTTGCGGTCGGCGTGGCGCAACAGCCGGATCCCAGCCGCCGCCATCGCGGGCAGCACCTGCTGGTTCAGCGCGCGGTACTTGTCCGCGACCAGCCCTTGGGCTTCCTCGCTGATACGGGAGAAATTCGCCCGCAGCTCGTGCATGGTGATGCCGGGTGGCGGCGCCTTGATCCGCAGCTGCTCGCGCAGACCGGCGACGCGAATCTCGAAGAATTCATCGAGATTGCTGCTGACGATGCACAGGAAACGCAGCCGCTCCAGCAGCGGAACTCCGGGATCTTCTGCCAGCGCGAGAACCCGGCGATTGAACGCAAGCAGCGACAATTCGCGATTGATCGGCGCAGCTTCGCGCCCCTTGGGCGGTTCCTCGGGCATGATCGGCGGAGTCGTGGCGGCCACGTGCGCACGCGCCGGCGGCGACGCCTCACTATGACCATCGTTTGTTACCGTCGTGTTACCAGGCTCGCTGTTCATGCGCTAGTCCCCGTTGGCGGCATGCGCCAGCCATACGCAGGCGCCTTTGGATGCGAGATTCAGGGCGGCCAGGTAGGCGCGATGCGCCGCCATTTCTTCGTCCGTCGGTGCAATGACACGTACTGCACCAGATACCATCGTCTCGGCGCCAGGATCGGCGCCAAGCATCATTGCCGGCGCGACGACGTCCATCGTCAGCGTTTCCTGTCCGCGCGTCAACGCGAGGTACACCTCGGACAGCAATTGTGCATCGAGCAGCGCGCCATGAAGCGTGCGATGGGCGTTGGCGACGCCCAGACGCTCGCATAGCGCGTCGAGGTTGTTGCGCTTGCCCGGAAAACGTTCGCGTGCGAGCGCAAGCGTATCGATAACGCCGGACGCAAGCGTCGCTGTCGCAGGAAGCTGCAAACGCTTGAGCTCCTCGTCGAGAAATCCAATGTCGAAAGGTGCATTGTGGATGATCCACTGCGCACCGCGCGCGAATTCGATGAATTCGCCCACGATGTCCGCAAAGCGTGGCTTCTCGCGCAACATTTCCCACGTAAAGCCATGCACCTCGGTCGCGCCGGCGTCGATCTCGCGTTCAGGATTGATGTACAGGTGAACATGCCGGCCGGTGGCACGCCGATCGACCAGCTCGATGCCGCCGATCTCGATGATCCGATGCCCTTGCCTCGGATCGAGCCCGGTGGTTTCCGTGTCGAGTATCAAATGGCGCATGTCAGTTTGCAGATATCAGTTGGCACACAATCAGGTCGCACACATCATCGGCGGTAGCGTTTGATCGTCGCCTGGATTTCTTCGATCGCCCGCTCGATTTCGTCGTCGGTGAGGTCACGTTGCGCGCCCGTGCGGTCAGTCAGCGTGAGCGTCCGGTCGATTTCAGTCTGGAACTCGCCGAGTCCAAGTGTTTCGGTAATGGTGGTCGGATCGTCGGTCAATGTCTCCGGTCCCCAGCGCACAACGATCATCGACAGGTTGTCGCCGTCGGGGCCGCCCCGCGCTTCCGCCTCGCGCATCAGCACGGGCGAGGACTTCAGGATCGGCGTACCGGTCAGCGCCCGCGCGATCTCCTCCTGCGGATAGACCCCCCACAAGCCGTCCGTGCACATCACCAGCAGGTCGCCGTTGCGCAGCGGTGTGCGCCGCGACAAGTCGATCACCGGATCCACCAGGCCGCCGAGACAGCTGAAGATCTTGTTGCGATCCGGATGATCGGCCACTTCGTGCCTGCCTATAAGGCCCTGGTCGAGCAAATACTGCACCTTCGAATGGTCCTTGGTTTGCCCGATCAGCCCGCCCTGACGGAACAGGTACAGTCGCGAGTCACCGACGTGCGCCCAGTACGCGTAATTTTGCTGAACGATGCAGGCCACGCACGTCGTGCGCGGTGTTTCCAGCATCGAGAACTGGTTGGCGTAGGAACCGAGCGCCGCATGCGCACGCAGCATGGTGTCCTGCAGGAACTTGAGCGGATTCTTCAGCGTCGGCTTGGCTTCCTGCTGAAAGCGCTCGATGAACAGGCGCACCGCAATCTGGGCGGCGATCTCACCTCCGGCGTGCCCGCCCATGCCGTCCGCGAGTACCAGCAGCAGCGTATCGCGGCTGTAGGTATAGGCGAGCCGATCCTGATTGATCTTGCGCTGGCTCTTCCGGCTTTCCTGAAAAATTGTGAACCGCACGCGCGCCTACATTACTTCGGTGAACAGTCGTTTCTTGATCGAGTCGATGAAGGTCAGCTTGCGCTTCTTCGGCGGGATGTCGCGGATCGCCTTTTGCAATGCGAACACGCTCTGCGGGCGTTCGAGTGGATCGAGCCGCAGGCACCAGTCGATGACCTCCAGGAGATTTTCTGAATACGCGCCAGCCCAGATCTTCTTGGCCGAGACCAGATGGTCCTCGGCAACCCGGGCATCGGCCGCCTGCGGCGCGAACGCCGCGAGGCACGCGAAAATGCTGGCGCCAATGCCATACACGTCGGTCCAGGGCCCCAACCGATCGGGGTCGCGATATTGCTCAGGTGCCGCAAATCCTGGCGTGTACATCGGTGCCAGTTTCGGCCGCGCTGATGTCAGCGTCTGCCGTGCAGCGCCGAAATCGAGCAGGACGGGCGTGCCGTCCGTACGCAGGTAGACGTTGGCGGGCTTGATATCCAGATGCAGGAGCTTATGCGTATGCACTTCGCGCAGCCCGTTCAACAGGTGCATGAAGACGTGGCGCACCAGGCGCTCCGACATCTGGTCCTGGCGCAATTGGATCTGCTGCTGGAGCGTGCGGCCGCGCTCGTAGCGCATCACCATGTAGACCGTTTCGTTGGCGCGAAAGAAATTCAACACCCGCACGACATTCGGGTGGTTGATCTTGGCGAGCGCACGGCCCTCCTCGAAGAAGCATTTCATGCCGTAGCGGAACGACGTGAGGTTCTCCGCCGAGCTTGCCCGCACGATGTCGCCTTCGGTGCGCAGCACCAGCGAGGACGGCAGGTATTCCTTGATCGCCACCGGTGCGCCGCTCTCGTCAAAGGCCCGATAGACGATCGAAAATCCGCCGCGGCTGATCTGGCGGTCGATGCGGTAATTCAGCAGCTGGTAGCTGGAGGGGAGTGCTTGATTGGTGACGCCCATGGGGGCCGGCAGCAGCGGCGCGACGCCCGCTCTACCTGTACTTGCGCATAGGATTGATAACCTCTACATTCTCTGCAACCCTGCGCATAAAGTAAAGATTTCATTGACTTTCCCACCGACTCGCCCGCCTCAACGTCCCCGGAAGTGCACCCCATGATCCTGAGCATGACCGGCTTTGCGGCGGTTGGGGCAGATTTGCCCGGTTGCGCATTGACCGTCGAGCTGCGGTCGGTCAATCACCGCTATCTCGACCTGCAGTTGCGGCTTCCGGACGAATTGCGCGCGCTTGAAACCTCCGTGCGCGAGGTGCTCGCCACCGAGTTGAAGCGAGGCAAGGTCGATTGCCGGATCGCGTTGACCCGGGCAACACCTGGAGCAACAACGCTTGCGGTCAACGCCGAACGCGTTGCGCAACTGCGTGACGCGGCAGCCGAAGTGTTGCGCCATGCGCCGGGCAGCTCACCGTTGTCGACCGTGGAGATATTGCGCTGGCCGGGAGTGCTCACCGAGGCTTCGATCGATCCTGAGGCACTGGCCGCAAAGGCGATTGCGCTGGTGCGCCAGGCTTTGGCGGAATTGGCGGCGTCGCGTGGACGCGAGGGCGAGAAACTCAAAGTCATCCTGGAAGAGCGTTGCCAGGGCATTGAAGCGCAATTGAAACGGGTGGCACCGCGCGTCCCGGCGATCCACGAGGCCTACGTGGAAAAACTCGGCGCGCGGCTGCGCGATGCAGGGCTCGATCCCGACACGGAGCGTCTCAAGCAGGAGTTAGCCCTGTTTGCAACCAAGGTCGATGTCGCCGAGGAAGTGTCCCGGCTGGTCACGCACGTGGCCGAAGTGCGACGCGTGCTCGGAGCCGGCGGTTCGAGCGGCAAGCGCCTTGATTTTCTGATGCAGGAACTCAATCGCGAAGCCAACACGCTTGGTTCGAAATCGGTCGACGCCGAATTATCGCAGTCGGCGCTGGAACTCAAGGTGCTGATCGAGCAGATGCGGGAACAGGTCCAGAATATTGAGTAAGGCCGCCGCCTCATGACGCCCATCGGAAATCTGTTCGTCATCGCGGCGCCGTCCGGAGGCGGCAAGACCAGCCTGACGCGCGCGCTGCTCGAGCGTGAACGCGGCATCAAGCTGTCGGTGTCGTACACGACGCGCGCGCCGCGACCGGGCGAGCGCGATGGTGTCGACTACCATTTCATCACTGCCGACAAATTCATGGCGCTCATGGCCGCCGGGGAATTCCTCGAACACGCGCACGTGCACGGCAATTGGTACGCCACCTCGGCGACATGGCTCAAGGCTGAAGTTGACGCCGGGCGCGACGTTCTGCTCGAAATCGACTGGCAGGGTGCGGCGCAAGTGCGCGATATCGTTCCCGATTCCGTCCACGTGTTCATCCTGCCACCCTCGCTGGAATCCCTCCAGGAGCGGCTGATCAATCGTGGGCAGGACGACGCTGCCACCATCGCGCGCCGGCTCAATGCCGCACGCGACGAGATTCGACACTGCAAGGAATTCGATTATGTTATTATTAATCAGGACTTTGCCTCGGCAGTCGACGATCTTAACGCGATCGTCAGGTCGGCGCGGCTCCGTGGAGTACAACAACGCGTACGCTACGGGGCATTGATCAAACAACTTACCTGAAGGAACGCCGCATGGCCCGCATCACCATCGAAGACTGCCTGACCAGGATTCCCAACCGCTTCGAGCTCACGCTCGCCGCGACCAATCGCGCCCGCCAGATCAGCGCCGGCTCGGCGCCGATGCTCGACGGCGACCGGGACAAGCCGACGGTCATCGCACTACGCGAAATCGCGGCCGGAAAAGTCGGCATCGAAATGCTGTTGAAGCCACAAAGTTGAGTTAGTCAACATCACCCCAACGTGACCAAGTATGTCGGAAATTGCCGAGTTCACCCGACACCTTGGTCACTACCTGCCCCCTCCTGACGTAGCGTTGGTCGAGCGCGCGTTCGCGTTTTCCGAACTCGCGCATCAGGGGCAGTTCCGCAAGTCGGGCGAACCCTACATCACCCACCCGCTGGCGGTCGCCAGCATCCTGTCGGAGTGGCGCCTCGACGCGCAAGGCCTCGCCGCCGCGCTCCTGCACGACGTGATGGAAGACACCAAGGTCACCAAGACCGAGATCGAGACCTCCTTCGGCAAACCTGTCGCCGACATGGTCGACGGCGTGTCCAAGCTGGACCAGATCGAGTTCCAGTCACGCGAGGATGCGCAGGCCGAGAATTTCCGCAAGATGCTGCTGGCGATGGCGCAGGACGTTCGCGTCATCCTGATCAAACTCGCGGACCGGCTGCACAACATGCGCACGCTCGACGCGATGGCACCTACGCATCGCAAGCGCATCGCCCGCGAAACGCTCGATATCTATGCGCCCATCGCCAATCGACTGGGCCTGAACACCCTTTATCTCGAGTTGCAGGAATTGTCGTTCAAGAATCTCTACCCGATGCGCTACCGGGTGCTGGCCAAGCAGATCAAGGCAGCCCGGGGCAATCGTCGCGAAGTGATGAACCGCATCCTGCAGTCGATCCGCGACGGTCTGAAGCAGTCGACCATCGCGGCCACGGTGAGCGGCCGTGAGAAAACCGTCTACAGCGTGTACAAGAAGATGCGCGAGAAGCATTACACGTTCTCGCAGGTGTTCGACATCTATGGCGTGCGCATCGTGGTGAAGGATGTGACGGCGTGCTACTCGGCGCTGGGCGTGCTGCACGCGTTGTACAAGCCGATTCCCGGCAAGTTCAAGGACTATGTCGCGATTCCCAAAGCCAATGGCTATCAGTCGCTGCACACGACGCTGTTCGGTCCGTTCGGCACGCCGCTGGAAGCGCAGATCCGGACGCAGGACATGCATCGGATCGCGGAAGCCGGGGTCGCAGCGCACTGGCTGTACAAGACGGGCGATCAGCTCGACATCGCCGAAGCCCAGCAGCAGACCCACCGCTGGCTGCAGAGCCTGCTGGAGATCGGGTCCGAGTCGCGTGACTCCAAGGAATTTCTGGAGCACATCAAGGGCGACCTGTTTCCGGACGCGATCTACGTGTTCACGCCCAAGGGCAAGATCATGGCGCTGCCACATGGCGCGACGGCGGTCGATTTTGCCTATGCGGTGCACACCGACATCGGCCACCACTGCACCGCGGCGCGGATCAATTACGAATTGATGCCCCTGCGGACCGAACTCAAGAATGGCGACCAGGTCGAGATCACCACCTCACCCACGGCACGGCCCAATCCGTCCTGGCTCAATTTCGTCGCGACCGGAAAAGCCCGCTCGCGGATCCGGCACTTCCTCAAGTCATTGCAGCAACGCGAGTCGGCGGCATTGGGCGAACGCATGCTCGAACAAGCCTTGGCGTCGCTGAAGGTACCCCCCGAAACAGTCACCTGGGAACACTGGGAGGCGCTGACGCGCGAGTACGGCGCCAAAGGGCGCCTCGATATCCTGGCCGACATTGGCTTGGGCAAGCGACTGTCCTTCGTGGTCGCGCAGGCGCTCACCCGCGCCGCGAATCGTTCCTCCGATGAACCGGCGCCGCACCCCACCACGCAAGGTGCGCTGCAATTGCGCGGTGTCGAAGGCGTCGCCATCCAGTATGGCAAATGCTGCCGGCCGATTCCCGGCGATGCGATCGTCGGGCAGTTCCGCCGCGGCCAAGGTCTACTGGTGCATACGCGCGATTGCCATACGCTGCGCAAGAGCCGCGTAGACACCGACCAGATCGTCGACGTCGAGTGGGCGCCCGATGCGCAAGGCGTGTTCGAAGCAGGCATACGGCTGCTGGTCACCGATCAACGCGGCCTGCTGGCCCAGCTTGCGACCGCGATCGCCGACGCGGGTGCGAACATCGTGTACGTGTCGATGGAGCGCTCCGACGAGGGCCCCGTATTCAACATGTTCTTCAGCGTTCAGGTGCGCGATCGCAAGCACCTCGCCAACGTGATGCGTGCCCTGCACAGCATCACCGAGGTCAAGCGCGTGCAGCGCGCAAGGACCTGACCCGAGGTTCGCAACCTACTGCGGCACTCGTTCGCAGACAACATTGCCGAGTTCGGTCATCGCAGCGGCGGGATCCGGCACCCTGATGCTCGCGACGCAAGGCATGTCTCCCGCCGCGCGCAATCGATAAACCCCCGGCTCCACGCCTTCGGTGTAGAACTCGCCACGGCGCGCCGTGAACGACTGAATCGCGGTGTCGCCGCGCTCGAGGGTGATCTCCACGAACTCGAGCGGCACGAGCTTCTCGTCGCGCATCGTCAGCAATACCCCAACCACTGCATAGTTCTTGCGCACGTCAAACTGGACCAGTGTGCCGCTGCGTGTCATGGGTGAGATCACCTGCTCCAGCGTGGGGAAGATGTAATCCAGCGGCAGGTCCCTGGCCGAGAAGTTGATGAAATTGTCGTAGTACGAGTTGATGTTGGTGGCGACGACTTCTCCCGCCGCGTTGGTCTTGCCGGCGTACCAACTGTTGGCGTAGACCGGTACATCGGGCAGTCCCGGCAACCGGATGAGCGCGAAGCTGTCTGTGACGGGTCGGGCCGCGAAAATCGTGCCGCCGACGTAACCGATGCTGCCTGCCAGGAAGACATTGCTCTGGGAGGCGCCGGCCGTGGCATTGCTGGCGCGAGAATATTCGCCACCAAAGGTCGCGTGCGCTGCATTGACCTGGACGAAGGCCCGTCCGAAGGCGCCGTCCGAACCATCGCCGCTTGCATGCGCTGCGGTGAACGCGTAGCCGACGCCCTCACCTTGCGGGATGGATTGTTCCAGCGAGACAGCTTGCGTGTTGTGATTGCGGGTGCCACCGACGGCGGCCACGACCGACGTGGTGGTATCGAAGAAATAGCGGAACGAGAGCAGCCACGCCGATGTCGACTGCGGCTCGAGCGTGCGATTGTAGTTGAGCGCGACCAGTCCTCTTTCACCGAGCACGCCGAGCGTGTACGAGATGCTCCAGAGTTTCGTATTCGGACCGTCGTAACTGGTGAGCGCGGCATAGGTCGCGCTGACACTGCCCAGGTTCCGCGCAAAAACCGATGCGGAAGCGTACTGGTTGGTGCGAATGCGCTGGCCAGGCTCGAGGTCGGATAGCTGCGCAAAATTGCGAGAGAGATATTGCGCGCCGAGGTTCAAGCCGAAGTTGTTGCCGCTGTACGTGTAGGCAGCGGCGGTCGCGGTGCCTGAGCGCCCGTCGCGCCCGCCGACTGACACACCCGCGCCGAAGATACCCAACCGCGGCAGTTGCAAGGTACCGAATGGACCGACGTTGTAAAGACTTTTGGTGGCCTGCCCGCGCAGTCCCAGCGTAAGCTCATCCGTAAACGCGTACCGGTGGAACGCGGACGCCGCGAGGTCGCCATAGTTGCCGCTCTGGATGCCGTATTCCCGGCGCAGCAAGCCGGCGTTGTAGCTGTACTCGTGCAGCCCCGCGGCCAGTCCCGCATCGGTGGCAAAGAAGAACGGCTGCTGCAGCACCTGCTCGCGGCCGAACGGATCACGAATGGTGACCGAAACGTTATGGCCACCGGTGACACCGCTGATGTTGGTGATGTCGACGGGCCCCGGCGCCACGGGTCGTTGCGCGATGAGGTTTCCGTCCACGCGCACCTGCACGGTCGACGGGAATGCGACTTCGGTCCGAAACGCTGCCGTCGGATACTGGATGAAATACGGGTCCATCGAGTAAAACTTGGTGAGGCTGATCCCGCCCATGGGTACGGAACTGGCCAGATTGAACGATGGCGTGAAAAAGTCGCCAATGGTCAGGCGCCGCAGATTGGGCCGATCGTCGTATTGCAGATTGGTCAGCAGCCGCGTGAATCCAGTCGTCACGCCGCTGCCCCATTGATCACTGGTCGTATTGTAGAAAAGCCAGTTGCCGGAGCGCGCGCCAAGCTCGGTCGCGAACTGGTAGTTCCGCTGGCCGAAGGAGTCGTCGCCGTTGGCGTTGACTCCATAGTTCAGGAAGAAACTATTCTCCGCCGGATAGATGACGCCTGACCGCCGCTGCGGTCCAAGATTGACGACGCTACCCGCGAACGCATGGGCACCGACCTGCAGCTCGAGCGTTACGGTCTTCGCATCGAACCGCGCCTCGATCCCTTCGATCTGGGACACCGGGATATAGCGCTCGCCGTTCAGCGTGACGGTCGTCGTGCTCCCGAGCGAAAGACCCCAGTTCGCGAACTCTGCTGCGGGGACGAACACATTGCCTTGCTCGTCGCGCAGGATCGGGATGTCGCCGCGGTTGACCGTGTTCACGATCACCCGCGCAAAAAGCATCGTGAATGGCCCTTGGGCGGCAGCGGCGCCCGCACTTCCAGGAAGTGCCAGACCGGTGGCACGCGAATCGTTCTCGCCTTCCGCAGCCAGCGCCGACGCGGTCACACCCGGCAGCAACGCAAAGACAATTCCGGCGACGAGACCGAGCAGGCGCAGTCTAGCGGCAAGAACCGGGGGAAACATCGAGTTGGCGTCTCAGGTCCAGGTTCTCGCCCGATACTGCAACTTCGAGCCTCGCGAGCTGCCCGCATTTATCCGCAGGAATTTCGAACCGAAGCGTCTTGACGACTCCCGCGAGGAAGTAGCGTTCCTGGAATACTTCTTCGAAGAGCCTGGTCCCGTCGGGGGCGAGTCCAACCATTTCGACGCGTTCGGCACGCAAATGAACGTTGCCCGTATTCGCTACGACCCATTCGGCCATCGAGCCGGTCAACCCCAGTCGAACAATTTCGCCTTTGCGGTCGACTTGCACAGGCGCGACGAACACCGGAACGCCAACTCGGAGCACGACCTGTAAAGAGGTGCCCGACGCCACCGTGCCCGCGGCGGTTGGATGGGGCAGTTCCTCGACGAACACCCGGAACGATTCCTCCTTCGACACCGGTGCTGCCTTGACCCCCAAGCGAATGACGCGCGAGTCGCCGGCCGGAATCTCCATCGCACGCGGAAAGTAAAGCAAGCCATCTGCGGGCTCGTACTGGTCCCGCCCGTCCGCGTCCTGGCGCCAGTTCATCGCCTGGACCTGCATGCGCAACGGCACGCGGTCGTCGTTGCGCACCACGATTTCGCTCGCCCGACTCGTGCGATCAAGCCGCACCAGCAACGGGTTTATGGTGAATTCCGCCGCTTCGGCCAATGGCGTCAGCGCGACAAACGCGACAATGACAAGCCAGGACATCAGCACCTGCATGTAGCTGCTCCGGGATTTCATGGAAAGATCGTGAAGGTGAGAATGTCCGAATACGATCCCACCTGCGCATTCTGGTAATTCGGCCCCAGGACAGTGGCGGTAATGGTCCAAAGTTGATTGCCCGAGCCTCCGGAGACATAGGAGGCGCCGACGCTGTAGGGAATGAAAATACTGGCCGTCACATGCTTCATCTGCAGTGGCGAGCTGCCGTTCGCGCCAGAAAACACCCAGGTCGGTGATTGCCCGGCGCTGCATTGCACGCGCGCGCTGGTCGAGGCCGTCTGCGTGGACGCCGCCGATGGGTCAAACGCACTGAACGTGATCCCGCCAGGGTTCGACCGGAACGTGCACGCCGCGCCAGCGCTCGAGGCAGTCCCGATGAGCAGCGCGCACAAAAGGAAACGAAGGACGCTCACGGCGTAACCGTCACAATCACTGTGCCGGAGTAGGTTCCGGCCCGCATGTCCTGATACTGCGCCTGCGTTAGCTGCCCCGTGACAGTCAACGTCTTGTCGTTGCCACTGCCGAAGCCGGTGCCCGCGCCAGAATTCGCCGAAGTCAACGTTGGCGCCATCGTCGTCGCGCCGCAGGTCGCAGCCGTCGCGCAGTTCACCGTGGCCGGGGAAGGCACTGTGAACGCAGGCGCAGTACCCCTGGTACAGCGGTACAGGACCGCGGCGTTACCGGTCGCCGGCCCCGCAAGGCTCGGATCGATGGTAGCGCCAGCGTTCGCGATGGTAACCACCGGCGACTGGCCACTGTTGAATCTGCAAATCCCAAGGACCTGCGCGGAAACGGAGGAACTGTCGTTGTCGAGCGCATTGGCATTGGTCACGAGCAACGTCGTCACCGCCCCAACCAAAGCGACGCTCAGCTTATGCATCTTCATGCGGTGTTCCATCGGTCATGTCGAATTGACTGGCGTTGACTCAGTTGCCGTAAGCTCGACGCACATTGTACGCATGCCATTGCCCGCGCAAATCCGATGCGAGGAAGATCCCGGTGCGTTCGACGCCGCATCATGAAGAAGGCCGCCAACGGCGGCCCTTGATCCCATCCAAGACAACCTGTCGTTCAAGGCGTGACGGTAACGGTCACCGTCCCGGAATAAGTACCCGCCTGCATGTCTTGATACTGGACCTGGGTCAACTGACCCGCGACGACCAGTGTCTTGTTGACCGAGAAGCCACTGCCGTTGCCACCGCTGGTGTAGGTCATCGCGGGAGCCATCGTCGTTACGCCGCATGTCGGTGCCGTGGTGCAGGTCACAGTGGCCGTGGCGGCCCCGCTGAACACCGGCACCGTTCCATTGGTGCATTTGTAAAGGACGTTCGCGCTGCCGGTCGCCGGCCCTGCCAGGCTCGGGTTGATGGTCACACCGGCATTCGCAACCGTGACTACGGGCGTCTGCCCGCTATTGAATTTGCAGATCCCGATGATCTGCGCGTTGACCGTGACGACTTGAGTGTCGGCCTGTGCGCTGCCCGCAGCGAACATGCCAGCGGCCGCAGCCACAATCAGTGAAGCTTTCAGTTTGAGGGTTTTCATATCGTACTCTATGCGTCCCATAACGACACGGCGCTCAAGGCGTGACGGTAACGGTCACCGTCCCGGAATAAGTGCCCGCCTGCATATCTTGATACTGGACCTGGGTCAGCTGACCCGCGACGACCAGTGTCTTGTTGACCGAAAAGCCACTGCCGTTGCCACCGCCGGTGTAGGTCATCGCCGGAGCCATGGTCGTTACACCGCATGTCGGTGCCGTCGTACAAGTCACGGTCGCCGTGGCGGCACCGCTAAAAACCGGCACCGTTCCATTGGTGCACTTGTAAAGGACGTTCGCGCTGCCGTTCGCTGGCCCGGCCAGGCTCGGATCGATGGTTACACCCGTGTTCGCGACTGTAACCACGGGCGTCTGCCCGCTATTGAATTTGCAGATCCCGATGATCTGCGCGTTGACCGTGACGACCTGGGTATCGGCCTGCGCGCTACCGGCAGACAGAATTCCCAGCGCGGCGACCGTAGCCAACGCATACCGAAGTTTTGCCGTGTTCATTGCTCATTCCCTTAGTTGTGCTCGAGTTAGAAATCTGTCGAGGTGGGTGGGTCAAGCCGCGACATCCGCGACCACCTCTTCACTTCTTGCGGGGACTATTAAGCAATTCGAATGCCAAGGGAGTTTCAGAATCCGGAAAATATGACATATGCATCAACGGCAGGCGCACATGGATATCAATTTAATTCATAAAATCAATAGCATAGATACAGACTCGCGCAGGCGAGTCGACGTCAAAACAATGGGTTGGATTTGCCAAAACCACGCGTCGAAACAACCGAAACGGTGGCGGAATAGGTAGTGATACCTACGTAACGGGGAGGGGCGGTGGAAACGGCAATTGCGAGGACGCAAGCTCAGCGAAAGCGTGCGCGAGAGCGAGCAAACCTAGGCGTTTGCTCGCTCGGACGAACGGAAGATGGTCAGGCGGTCAGCTTCGCGAGCAGCTGCTGCAGCTCACCCGACTCATACATTTCGCGCATGATGTCGGCGCCGCCGACGAATTCGCCGTTGACGTAGAGCTGCGGGACGGTGGGCCAGTTAGCGTAGTCCTTCACGCCCTGCCGGATTTCCGGATCGGCGAGGACATTTACAGAAAAGAATTTCTCGGTCCCGGAGCCTTTCAGCATCTGCACCGCAGCGCTGGAAAACCCGCATTGGGGAAATTGCGGCGTGCCCTTCATGTAGAGCACGACGGGGTGGGTGGTGACCTGCTCGCGGATGGTGTCCTGGATACTCATGGTCCTAGCCTCAACTGGGTAAAAGTCCGGCATATTGTAGCCGAGTCGGGGTTGCGCGGCCTCGTTTCAACGCTGTGCGCCGTCAGGCCGCGGCCTCCTTGCCTCATTCTCACGATATAACCCGTTGCGTGTCGGCCGCCGCGGCCACTCGCGGACGCTCGACCCCCGCATCGCTTCGCTCGCGGGTTCCCCTCTCGCTGCTCGGGCCGCTACTCCTTCACGGCCCCGGTGAGGCCGGAAACATAGTATTCGACGAAAAACGAGTACAGCACTGCCACCGGCAAGGACCCGAACAGCGCGCCGGCCATCAGCGACCCCCAGTGGTACACGTCGCCCTCGACCAACTCCGTGACCACGCCCACCGGGACAGTTTTCACTTCCGACGACGATACGAAGGTCAGCGCGTAGATGAATTCGTTCCACGACAGCGTGAATGCAAAAATTCCAACAGAAATCAGCCCCGGCACAGCCAGCGGCAGGATGATCTTGACGAGTATCTGCAACCGGCTTGCGCCATCGATCAAGGCGCATTCCTCGAGTTCCAGCGGAATCGACTTGAAGTACCCCATCAGCAGCCAGGTTCCGAACGGGATCAGGAACGTCGGATAGGTGAGGATCAGCGCGAAACGAGTGTCGAACAAGTTCAATTTGTAGACCATCGCCGCCAGCGGGATGAAAAGGATCGAGGGCGGAACCAGGTACGCGAGAAAAATGCTCATGCCCACGTAGCGCGAACCCCGGAAGCGCAATCGTTCGATCGCATAGGCGGCGAGCACGCTGCAGAATATCGACAGGAAAGTCGACGCCACCGACACCACGATCGTGTTCCACAGCCAGTCCGGATATGCGGTATCGAACAACAGCTTCTTGATGTGGGCGAGCGTGGGATTGATGACCCAGAACGGATTGCCATCGCGCGACAACAGTTCTGCATCCGGTTTTACCGCGGTGATCGTCATCCAGTAGAACGGAAACAGCAGCACAAACAGGAACGCAAAGAGCGGAACATAAATCGTAACGATCCGCCGCGGTAGCGAGACCAGGTAATGCATCCCCTGGGAGTCGGCCGCTTCGGGCGTCGCGGTTGCGGTCGTCATTTGTCGGATCCGCCCTGCTGCCAGGCGCGGCGTTGGAGGCCGAAGTAGCTGATCAAAATCGCCCCCATCAGGAACGGGATCATCGCCGTCGCGATCGCCGCGCCTTCACCCAGATTGCCACCCGAGATCGCGCGCTGGAACGACAGGGTCGCCATCAAGTGTGTCGAATTCAGGGGGCCACCGCGCGTTATTACGTAGATCAGCTGGAAGTCGGTGAACGTCATCAGCACCGAAAAGGTCATCACCACCGCGATAATCGGCGTCAACAGCGGCATGGTCACGTAGCGGAATTGCTGCCACGGCGTAGCGCCATCGAGGCTCGCCGCCTCGTAGTACGACGGCGAGATCGTCTGCAGGCCGGCCAGCAGCGTGATCGCCACGAACGGCACACCTCGCCAGATATTGGCGCCGATGACCGAGAAGCGCGCATTCCATGGATCGCCGAGAAAATCGATGTAATGGTCGATGAGACCCATGCGCATCAGCGCCCAGCTGATGATCGAGAACTGCGAATCGAAGATCCACCAGAACGCAATTGCCGACAGCGCGGTCGGCACAATGAACGGGAGCAGGACGACCGCGCGGAAGAAAGGCTTGAACGGGATGTGCTTGTTGAGCAACAGTGCGAGATACAGCCCGAGGCCGAACTTGATGACGCAAGCGACGACCGTGTAGAAGAGCGTGTTGAACAAAGCAAGGCGGGTAACCGCGTCGCCCCACAGGAAAATGTAGTTGTCGAGACCGACCCACACGCCGTCGCGACCGATCTTCTGATCGGTGAAGCCGAGATACGTGCCCAGACCCAGTGGATAGGTCAGGAACAGCAGCAGCAACACGGCCGCAGGCAGCATGAACAGCAGCCCGAGGACGGTGCGGTTGTCGAGTGCGCGAGCGAGCGCGGTTGAGTGACTTGCGATGGAGAAACTCCGGGAACGAGCGCTTCTCGAACAAGTGCACGCGTTGAGGGGCGCACATGCGCCCACTCCAACGCGTGCAGATATTACGTCTGCGAAGCTGACGTTACATCAAACCTTGTAATAGCGTTCCGCTCTCTTCTGCGCCCGCTCTGCGGCTTCCTTCGGCGTCTTCGAACCCGACGCCGCTTCGGCGACCATGTTCGGTACGATGAAATCGGCGATACATCCGGCTGACGCGTAGCCCATTTTGCCGGCGTAGCCGCCCGGGATCGTCAACTTCATGCCGTCGCGATACGCAGTAATCTTCGGATCGGAGGTCCAGAACGCGCTCTTTTCGTAGGCCGCGAGCGGGTGACAGACATAGCCGATCGACGCTTCCTGCCACGGCACGTATTGCTCCTTCTCCATCATGAAGCGCAGGTATTCCTTGGCGGCGTTCGGATACTTGCTGTACTTGAAGATCATCATCGGAAAAACCAGATCGAGCTCGGTAGGCTTGCCGCTGACACCGATCGGGAACTGCGCGTGCTGAATGTCCTTGGCCATCTCCAGCAGCTTCTCGTCCTTCGAAGTCTTGGCGGCGTAGTAGACCGAAATGCCGTTGGCAGTGAGACTCAACTGACCATCGAGGAACGCCTTGTTGTTGTTCGGGTCGAGCCACGATAGCGTTCCGGGAATGAACGTTTCGTAGAGTTGCTTGCTGTACTCGAGCGCGGCGATGGTCTCCGGGCTGTTGATCACCACGTTGTTGTTCGTGTCGACCAGCTTGCCACCGTGCGCCCAGAGCAGCCAGAACGTCCACGTCGAGTCGCCGGTGGCGTTACCGAGCGCGAAGCCCGCCGGCGTGCCCTTCGCCTTCAATGCCTGGCAGAGCTTGAGGAATCCCGCGAGGTCGCGTGGAACACTGTCGAATCCGGCCGCTTTGACGTGACTCTCGCGATAGACGATCGCGTTGCCGGCCGCGCCCATCATGATCGCGACCCATTTGTTGCCTGACATCCCGTAGGCCTTGGCCGAGTCGTACCACCCGCCGTACTTGTTGCCGAGATAGTTGGCAAGCGCCGAGACGTCGACGAGTTTCTCGGGATACTGGTGCGCGTCTTCCATGGTGCTGATGATGATGTCCGGCCCACTGCCAACGTTGGCCGCCACTGCAGCCTTCGGCCGTACGTCTTCCCAGCCTTCTGCGTCCACCCGGACTTCGACACCGGTCAGCTCGGTGAATTTCTTCGTGTTCGCCGCCCACATGTCTTCGTCGCCCTGCACAAAGCGCTTCCAGCGCAGCACGCGCAGCTTCGCGCCTTTTTCCGGGACGACTTTGTAGGCTTGCGCTTCCGCTTCGCCCGGCAACAGGATCGAGCCGGTTCCCAGCGCGGTGCCGGCGGCGACACCCGCAGCTGTCTTCAGAAAGTCACGACGTTTGAAATCGCTCATTGAATCCTCCGTTGATGAAAGTGAAATTCGAGTCGCCGTTCAGGCGGCTTGTCTACTCGAACCAGGGCCTGTTAACGCTATGGGCGCAATCGCGAACGGGTGGCATGGGCCGCCAATCGCGGCAGCCGACGATGCCAAGACTAGCAGTCTTGGCGAGGAGAGCAACAAAGAGTGGCGGCCCAGGACGCCCGTTCCCTTCGGGTTGCTGCCGAAAACGCCCATCGCTGCGTTGCAAAGGCTCGCCGGGTGCCCGACCCGCCTTCGCCTTCGCGCCTTGCGCTGGGCGTTTTCGGCGATGCAACGCGTTTGTGTCCATAGCGTTAGCAGGCCCCAATGAGCCGCGCCCCGGTTGCGGCATCGAAAAGATGCGCGCGTCCAAGGTCAGGCTGAAGGCCGATGCGGTCGCCGGGGCGGCAACTCACGCGGTCGCGCACCAGTGTTGTAAGTTCCTGCCCGTTGAACCGGCAATAAAGCTGGGTGTCGGCGCCTGTCGGCTCGACGACCACGACATCGGCGGGCAATCCACTGCCTTCGGCCAGTGAACAGTGCTCCGGACGCATCCCGTAGAGCACACTTTGTCCGTTGACGGGCGTGGCGCCGAGCGGCACTGGCAGCGTGACGCCGCCCGCGAAATCGATTCGTGCCGGTCCGCCGTTGACGCGTGCGGTGCCCGGCACCATGTTCATCGCCGGCGAACCGATGAAGCCGGCAACGAAGGTGTTGTTGGGTCGATCGTAAAGCGTCAACGGATCGCCGGTCTGTTCGACGACGCCATCCTTCATGACTACGATCTTGTCGGCCATGGTCATTGCCTCGATCTGGTCGTGCGTCACGTAGATCGAAGTCGTCTTCAAACGCTGATGCAGCTCCTTGATCTCGGCGCGCATCTGCACCCGCAATTTCGCATCGAGGTTGGACAGCGGCTCATCGAACAGGAAAACCTGCGGGTCGCGCACGATCGCCCGGCCCATGGCGACACGCTGGCGCTGGCCGCCCGAGAGCTGGCGGGGATATCGATCGAGCAGCTGGTCAAGACCAAGGATGTCGGCGGCTTTCTTGACGCGCTTGCCGATTTCGTCTTTCGATTGCTTGGCGAGCATCAGCGCGAACGACATGTTGTCGCGCACGGTCATGTGCGGATACAGCGCGTAATTCTGGAACACCATGGCGATGTCGCGTTCTTTCGGCGGCACGCGGTTGACCACCTTGCCGCCGATGCTGATCTCGCCGTGGGTGATCTCCTCGAGGCCCGCAAGCATGCGCAGCAAGGTCGACTTGCCGCAGCCGGAGGGGCCGACAAGCACGCAGAACTCGCCGTCGGCGATGTCGATATCCACCCCGCGAATGACCTGGGTCGAGCCGAAGAACTTCTGTACCCCCTTGATGCTTACCGCTGCCATCTTCCTCCTTCACCACATCGAGCTGCTGCGCGACCCGCCTGTTTCTTGTGTGCTCGCGCGGCGGGTTCCTTCTACAACGACGTAATCGGGTCGTCCGGTCGCTACCCAGGTCACGATGTTCTGCGCCGCTTTGCGCCGCAGTTCGATCTCCGACTGCACGCTGAAGAACGCAGCATGCGGGGTCAGGATCACTCTGGGGTGGCCGAGCAACCGTTGGTCGGCAACTGGCTCGACCGGCAGCACGTCAAGACCGGCGCCGGCAAGTATTCCACTATCGAGAGCGCTAAGCAAATCATCCATGTTGACCACCGCACCGCGCGCGGTGTTGACCACAAACGATCCCGCCTTCATGCGGCCGAGGACCTTGGCATCGATCATCCCTCGCGTCTCGTCGTTCAGCGGGGTATGCAAGCTGACGACATCGCTCTGGGCAAACAGACCTGCGAGGTCAGCCCGCTCGACATACGCCGGAAAGTCTCCGTCGATGAGATACGGGTCATAGGCTACGACGCGCTTGAATACGTCGCGCGATATGTGTGCCATGCGTTTGCCGATGCGACCCAGGCCGACAATGCCCAGCGTCAATTCGCTCGCGCGCCGGAGTTTGCCCGACGACAGGTAGTGCCACGTTCCCGCCTGGATGTCGCGGTGATACGCGACCACATTGCGGATCAGCGCCAACGCGAGCGCCAACGCGTGGGTCGAGACTTCGCCAACGCCATAATCCGGTGAGTTGGCCACCCAAACGCCGTGCCTGGCACAGGCTGCCGTATCGATCGTATCGAAGCCGGCGCCGATGCGGCTGACGATGCCGAACCTCGGCAGCGCCGTCAGCACGCGCTCGGTGATCGGAGCATATTGGATCAGGAAGGCCTCGAAGTCGCGCCCGGCAGCGATAAGCGCGTCCTCGGTCTTGAGAGGGTCGCCGGTGACGAGTTCGATACCGGCCGCACGGAACAGGTCGCGCTCGAGCGAAACGTCGGGATAATCCTGGTCGGTATATAGGACGCGGGGCATGGCTTGATCGGGCTGGACCGAGAGTTGAGGTTGAAGATCGCGACCTCGGCGACGCGGCTCGATGGGTCGCCACGACACGATCGTCGAGGGTGGCCAAGTTACGTTGCCGCGGCTCCATGGTCAAGTGGCTGGACCTCGGACGCCGGAAGCGGCCTATATAATCGGCGGTGCATTCGGTTGTACCCACAATGTTCTGACCACGGCCAGGGGGGTCGATGCCAACACTATTGCCGACGACGATCGCCGGGAGCCTGCCCAAGCCGTCGTGGCTTGCACCACCCAACCAACTCTGGGCACCGTGGTTGCTCGAGGGCGAACAGCTCGCCGAGGCCAAGCGCGATGCCGTTCGCCTGGTCGTCCGCGACCAGGAACGCGCCGGCATCGACATCGTAAGTGACGGCGAACAGACGCGCCGCCATTTCGTGACCACGTTCATCGAGAACCTGGACGGCGTCGATTTCGAGCACAAGAAGACGGTTCGGATTCGCAATCGTTACGATGCCGACGTGCCGATGGTGGTCGGGCCGGTCGCCCGGCGCGGCCCGGTGTTTGTCGATGACGCGGCGTTCCTGCGAACCCTGACCTCGCGCAAGATCAAATACACGCTGCCCGGGCCGATGACCATGGTCGACACGCTCTACGACGGACACTACCGTAGCCGCGAGAAGCTCGCCTGGGCCTTTGCGGAAATCCTGAACGAGGAAGCACGTGCCATCGCGGCCGCAGGCGTCGACGTGATCCAGTTCGACGAACCGGCGTTCAACGTTTATTTCGACGAAGTGCGCGATTGGGGAATCGCCGCCCTGGAGCGTGCCGCCAAGGGACTGGGCTGCGCCACCGCCGTGCATATCTGTTACGGCTACGGCATCAAGGCCAACATCGACTGGAAGAAGACCCTGGGGTCCGAATGGCGCCAGTACGAACAGACCTTCCCGCTGCTCGCGACCTCGGCCATCGATCAGGTGTCGCTCGAGTGCGCCCACTCGCATGTCCCGCTCGAGCTGGTTGGACTCCTCTCCGGCAAGGACGTCCTGGTCGGCGCTATCGACGTTGCAACCGACGTTGTCGAGACGCCCGAGGACGTCGCGGCAACCCTGCGGGCGGCATTGCAGTACGTTCCCGCCGGGCGGCTCTACCCCTGCACCAACTGCGGCATGGTGCCACTGACACGCGCAGTCGCCCGGGCGAAACTCAACGCGCTTGGGGCCGGCGCGGCAATCGTCCGAGCCGAGCTGGCAGGCTGATTTCAGCCGTTTCGAGGCCCCCTTTTACCCCCTTGACAACCCGTTTGACCCCACCTCAGATAGTGGGTATAGTGCCCATCGTGTTTTGTTTCAAGTACTAAAGCACGACCTGTCCGGCTGCTTCGCTGTCGCCGAAACGCCGTACTTTCCTGTCCTTGAGATCGAAACATCGGCCGGGTTCGACCCGATTATTTTTTGTTTTGAGGATTGGTAAACATGGCAACAGGTACAGTCAAGTGGTTTAACGACGCGAAGGGCTTTGGCTTCATCACCCCGGACGGCGGCGGAGAAGATCTCTTCGCACATTTCTCGGCGATCAACATGCCGGGGTTCAAGTCGCTGAAGGAAGGCCAGAAAGTCTCGTTCGAAGTCACGACGGGCCCGAAGGGCAAGCAAGCGTCCAACATTCAGGCAGTCTGACGCGCGCATTTTCGCGCCAGACCAAAAAGCCGGGCCTGTGCCCGGCTTTTTTTATCATGCGTCCGCAGCAAGTTATGCGATGAACTCCCCTGCAAGGGGCACGCACCGGCTCGATATCCCTTTGGCCATTCTGCTGGCTTCGGTGTTGGCCATGGTCAGCGTGCCGGCAAGCGGTGTCGAAACCCTGGCCAAAGCTCCTGCAACCGCTGCCACCCATCCGCTGGACGGAAAGGTCTGGGACGTTCGCCAGCGCCGCTTCGTTACGGCGACCGAGTTACTGGGCAAGCTGGCCGCGACCGATTTCGTCCTCCTCGGTGAAGTGCACGACAACCCGGAGCACCACGCGCGCCAAGCTGCGGTCCTCTCGTCGCTCGTTCAGGCCGGACGCCGGCCGGCACTGGTGATGGAACAGTTCGACCGGGAGAACCAGCCCGCCATCGACGCCGCGCTTGCTGCGGGCGCCACTGCGGACGGCGTAGCGCTCGCGGGTCGCCTGGACCGCAAGGGCTGGCAATGGGAAAGCTACGAGCCGCTGGTGCGCATTGCCCTGAGCGAAAAGCTGCCGATCGTGGCCGCCAATCTGTCGCGGCGCGCAGCGCGCGATGTCGCGACCCGCGGCTTTGAGTCCATGGATATGTCGCCGGCAGTGCTCGCATTGCCCGATGTTTGGACGACCGCGCGGGAAGACCTCCTGGTGGCGACGATCGTCGAAGGTCACTGCGGCCAGTTGCGCGCACAGGATGCCGGACCGATGACGCGCGCGCAGCGGGCCCGCGACGCAGTCATGGCGGACAGTGTGTTGCGTTACCGTGCCAACGGAGCGGTGTTGATCGCCGGGACCGGCCACGTGCGTCGCGACATTGCCGTTCCACTGTATCTGCGTGCCCGCGCGCCGGGCAAGAGCGTAACGTCCGTTGCCCTTACCGAAGTCCAGGCGGGCGCCAACGACGTGGTCGCATACGAGACCGCTGCCGCGATGGGAACCACGGATCCGGCCTTCGACTTCGTCTGGTTCTCGACCCCCGCCAAGCGAGAAGACCCGTGCGCCGGATTCACGTTGCCGGCCGCTACAACCGGCTCTGCCGGAGCCGCGGCGACGGGCGCTCCTCCGTCAAGCGGCCCTGAAAGCCCTGCGACGAAGAGTCAGTAGCGCGCCGGGCGGTGTGTGCGCCGCCGTACCGACATGGCTGCGTCTCAGGGCCATCCTCCCTCTGCACGCTCCCTGCGTATCGGCACACACTAAATCGGCAGCCCGGCAATGTGGCCCACGGGCGCGAGCATCAGTTACCGGAGGCTATCCCATGGCTATTGGCGCCGACGACATGACGTTGAGCAAGCAGGCGGAAGAGACACTGCTGAAGGCAGGCGCCCTGCAGCGGGCAATTTTCAACAGCGCCAATTTCTCAAGCATCGCCACGGACGCGAAGGGCGTCATTCAGATTTTCAATGTCGGCGCCGAGCGAATGTTGGGCTACACGGCCGCCGAGGTGATGAACAAGATCACCCCAGCCGATATTTCTGATCCGCAGGAATTGATCGCCCGCGCCAAGGTGCTGAGCATCGAGCTCGCGACCACGATCACCCCGGGCTTTGAGGCGCTGGTGTTCAAGGCCTCGCGCGGGATCGAGGACATCTATGAACTGACCTACATCCGGAAGGATGGGAGCCGCTTTCCGGCGGTCGTCTCCGTGACGGCGCTCCGGGACGCCCAGGACACCATCATCGGCTATCTGTTGATCGGCACCGACAATACTGCGCGCAAGCTGGTCGAAGCCGAACAAAAGAAACTCGATCAGCGCCTGCGCGACCAGCAGTTCTACACCCGCTCGCTCATTGAATCCAACATCGACGCACTGATGACCACCGATCCCTCCGGCATCATCACGGACGTCAACAAGCAGATGGAGGCACTCACCGGCTGCACGCGCGACGAGCTGATCGGCGCGCCGTTCAAGAACTACTTCACCGATCCGGATCGGGCCGAGGCAGGGATCAAGCGTGTGCTGAGCGAAAAGAAAGTTACCGACTACGAGTTGACGGCGTGCGCCCGCGACGGCAAGCAAACGGTCGTGTCCTATAACGCGACCACGTTTTACGACCGGGACCGCACGCTGCAGGGCGTATTCGCCGCGGCACGCGACGTGACCGAGCGTAAGCGGGTCGAGGCAGAACTGCAGCAGGCCAAGGCGGTGGCCGAGAGTGCGAGCCAGACCAAGTCGGATTTTCTGGCGAGCATGAGTCATGAAATCCGAACGCCGATGAATGCGATCGTCGGCATCGCGGACTTGCTTGCCAAGACCCCACTCTCCCCGGAGCAAGACAAGTATGTGCAGATCTTTCGCCGCGCCGGCGACAACCTGCTGCATCTCATCAACGACATCCTTGATCTGTCCAAAGTGGAAGCCTCGCAACTCGAGCTGGAGCGGACCAGGTTCTCGCTGAACGATTTGCTGGGGAAAGTGACGGAGATGGTGGCGGTCCGAGCCCATGAAAAAGGGTTGGCTCTGGTGTGCGAGATCGCGCCGGAAGTGCCCCGCGACCTGGTCGGCGACCCGACGCGGCTACGGCAGGTGCTGCTGAATCTGCTTGGCAACGCGATCAAGTTCACGGAATCCGGCGAGGTCGCCTTGCGGGTCACGCTGGAGCCCGACACTTCGGTTCCACGAGCATTGCGATTCACGATCTCGGACACCGGCATCGGCATTTCGGACGAGAAATTGGGCGCGGTGTTCGAGCGATTCACACAAGCGGACTCGTCCACGACGCGCAGGTACGGGGGCTCAGGGCTGGGCCTCACGATTTCGAAGCGGCTGGTCGAACTGATGGGCGGACGCATCTCGGTCGAGAGCGGAGTCGGACAGGGCAGCGTGTTTTCTTTCGCCGTGCCGCTCGAAATCTGGGCGGGAGCGACGCGGCGCGAAGCCGTGTCGGTTGGTACGGGTCCCGAGCCGCCGCTGGCGGCGCTACATGTCCTTCTGGTGGAGGATTCGCCCGACAACCGCACGATTACTATTGCCTATCTACAAGACACCCCGTACCAGATCGAAATCGCTGAAAACGGCGCCATCGCCTTTGAAAAATTTACCGTTGGACACTATGACCTTGTGCTGATGGACCGGCAAATGCCGGTCATGGACGGCTTGACCGCAACGCGAGCGATCAGAGAGTGGGAACAGTCGCATCACCGGTCGCCCACGCCGATCATCGCACTGACGGCCTCTGCCTTGAAGGGGGATCAAGAAAAGTTTGTGGCGGCAGGGTGCACGGCGTTCTTGACGAAACCCATAAAACAGGAAGTGCTGCTGCAAGCGATCAAGGACCATTCCATGGTCGCGCCTCTGCCATCGAATGTACAGACCGGTCGTGAGGACACGATCATGGTGCGTGCCAACCCCAGGTTCACCGATCTGATCCCCGAGTTCTTGCAGAACCGCAGGCATGACGTCATCACAATGCTCGGCGCCCTGGATCGCGGTGACTTCGAAACCGTGGAGAGTCTGGGGCACGGCATGAAAGGCGCTGGTGGCAGCTGGGGATTCCAGGGCATCACTGATATCGGCGCTGCCCTTGAGCAGGCGGCCGAAAGCGCCGACACCGACGCATCGCGCAAGTGCGTGGACGAACTGTCCACGTACCTGGATCGTGTCGAGATCGTCTACGACTAACCCTTCAAGCAACCACAGAAGCTAAATTCTGGTGAGGCAGGCGCGGACACGTGCGGTGAGCTGCGGGATCGAAAACGGCTTCGTCACGTAGTCCGTCACCCCAGCTTCAAAGCCGGCGCGGGTACTGGGCTCATCTGTCATGGCGGTGAGCATCAGCACCGGCAGGGAGCGTGTCCCGGGCTTGGCGCGGAGCGCTTTCATGACCGCCATGCCGTCCATGCCGATCATCTTGTAATCGAGCACCAACAGATCCGGCATGTTCTCGTCGACCATCCGAAGCGCGTCCGGGCCGTTGGTCGCCTTGCTGACAATGTACTGCTCCGCCTCCAGCGCGCGCACGATCATCGTGAGCGTGTCCGGCTGGTCATCCACCGCCAGGATGCGAAACTGGCGCTGCGCGACGGACGCCTGGAAGGGGGCCGCCGTGACAAACGGCTTCAAGGTGGCGCGCGCCTCCAGAACAAGTTCACAGCCTTCATACGCGCAGAAGACATCGAGTCCTGTTCCGCGATGCAAGGCAAGTGCACGGGCCTTGCGCTCGATGTCCGCAACGAAATCGTCGTCGTGATTCGGATCGTGGTGCGTCAGTGCAACTCGCCGCACACCGGCTGCCGCGGCAATCTGCACGACGTAGTCGTAGGTGCTGTGTCCCCAGGTTTTCTTCGAGGGGTACTCCTCAGGTGTGTACTGGGCGTCGTGGATCACGAGATCGGCATCGGCCATGAATTTGGCGTGCCGGCGATCGCCGTCGTGCAGGATGGACTCGATGTGGCCCGGCTCGGTGCCCGCACGCCAGAGTTCATCGGAGAACGGCTCGTGGTCCACCAGGTACACCATCGCCACGCCGTCAACTTCGACCCGGTAACCGACCGTCATGGCCGGGTGATTGAGAAATTGCGTTACGACCCGCGCTCCGCCAATTGAGTGAATGCCCTCGGTCAGGTCGTGGTAAGTGATCGCTGCAGGCAGCTGATTCAAGTCGATCGGGAAGTAGGTGAACTCCATCTGGCCGGCCAGCACATCATGCAGCGGCCCGCGGCTGCCTTCGGGGCCATAGATTGCAATGGTGTTCCCTTTGACAAAAGCAGGAGTGAAGAACGGAAAGCCTTGAATGTGATCCCAGTGCGTATGGCCGAGGAGAATGTTCGAGTTGATGGATTTCGTACCTTCGGCCATCAACTTGGCCGCAAGCTGGCGTGCGCCGGTGCCGCAGTCAAAAATCAGCCGTTCGCCGTTGTTCGTGGTCAGTTCGACGCAGGAGGTGTTGCCACCGAAGTGGTTCGTGCCCGGCCCAGGGGTCGCGATTGACCCTCTCGTTCCCCAGAAACGTACTCTCATGATTCTGCGACTCCATTACGTACGGCATCAATTGTCGTTAATTCGATGCCGCTGTGATGGTCCAACGGCCTCGGTAAGCGCGAGTGAAATATTGACGCTAAGGGCAGATCGGTGCGGGCGACAGCGTCCGTTACACGACAACCGCAGCAGCATCTTGGCGGTACCGCACATCGGACAGCAGGCGCACCAATTCCTTCTTGACGACGGCGTAGCACTCGCAAGCGCCGGCTTCCAGTCCAGACCGCTCGAGCACTGAAATATGGCCGCGGCGGTAGCGAATTAGACCACCGCGCTGCAACTTTCCGGCGGCCTCCGTAATGCCTTCCCGGCGCACACCAAGTGCGCTGGCGACCAATTCCTGAGTCATGACCAGTTCGTTCGAAGGCAATCGATCGAGGGTCAACAACAGCCATCGGCATAGTTGCTGCTCGATCGAATGGTGCCGATTGCACGCTGCGGTCTGGCACATCTGCGTGAGCAGCGCCTGGGTATAGCGCAGCAACAATCGCTGCAGCAGGCCGCCGCGATTGAATTCCTCCTGCAGCAACTTCGACTTTAGCCGGTAACCGTGGCCCGCAGTTTGCACCACCGCCGAGCTGGGCGTGGTGTCACCGCCCATGAACAGGGAAATTCCGAGAATGCCTTCGTTGCCGACCCCCGCAATTTCAGCCGATGCACCAGATTCCAGGACATAGAGCAATGACACGATGGCGGTCGTGGGGAAATAGACGTGCAGCAGCTTGCCACCGGGTTCGTAAAGGGTCTCACCGAGGAGCATCGGGATCAGTTCCAGATGCGGGGCCAGCCGAGCGAATTCCACCGCAGGCAGCGAAGCGAGCAGGTGATTCTGATTGGGGCTATGGGGCAATGCCATGGCGAACGGTGGAAATCCGGTGTTCTATTTCTATGCGGTAATTTCCACGCCGATTCCGCGGTAGCCAATGAAGCCGCATGCCTGGTTGAACATCGGCTCTCCGCTCACTCGAAATTTCTGATTCGAGCCATCGATATTGACGCGGCTGAAAATGAAATCCAGAAACGGCTGCCGGTCCGCAATCTTTGCCTGCAACACCACGCGCTCGGCTTCATTCCAGCCAGTCATCGTGTCGTCGTCTGATTTGCCTGCAAAGGCGTCGACCCGGATACCGAGCATTTCCAGGACCGGGCCGGATACTTTCGTGAAGTTCCCGGTCTCGTCCTGCTCCCAGTACCAGTCGGAGGCCAGTTCAGCCAGGCTACGGAAGCGCGCTTCGCTTTCGCGCAGTTCAGCGGTCCGTTCCGCGACCGTCTGTTCCAGTATCTCGTTGCTGTTCTCGAGTCGCTTGTACAGCAACCGCACCTCCAGCATGTTGTGGATGCGTGTCTTGACTTCGACCAGGTCAAACGGCTTGCTGATGAAATCCTTGGCGCCGGCCTGCAGTGCGCGCAGCTTGTGCCCCGGCTGGGCAGTGAGCACGATGACCGGAAGGTAGCTCTCGGCAACGTTGGTCTTGAGGCCTTCCATCACCTGGAACCCATCCATGCCCGGCATCTGCAAGTCGAGCAGGATCAAGTCGTAGCGCTTCTTGCGATGCAGGGCGCAGACCTCCTGCGGACTCATCGTCGAAGCTACGTTGGTGTAGCCCGCCTCGCTCAGCAATTGCTCGAGCAGACTGACATTGGCCTCCTGATCGTCGACAATCAGGATGCTGGCCTTGAGTATGTCGGATGCGCTGACCATCATGCTTTTTCCTCATTGTCCGCGTGAGCCGATTGCGTTTTCGAGAATTTCAGTGCCAGGTCCAGCGTATCCATGAACTCGTTGACCTTGATGGGTTTGGTGAGATAGCGGAAGAAGCCGGCTTCCAGTCCCCGCTCGATATCGCGCGGGATCGCATTGGCACTGAGCGCAATCACGGGGATATGCGCTGTTGCCGGGTCTGCGCACAGGATTTGCAGCGCCTGGATACCGCTGATGCCGGGCAGATTGATGTCCATCAGGATGACATCCGGACGGGTAGCGCGCGCGATCTCGATACCGCGATTGCCGTCGGTCGCGCTCAGCAACCGGATATCGGACCGACGCGCGATGAGATCCTCGACCAGCATCAGATTGGCCGGGTTGTCTTCGACATAGAGCAACGTGCGCAACAGCGCGCCGGCCTGGACCGCCGTCGACGCATTTGCCGTGGGTGCGGCGGCGCCGGCGGTGCGCTGTGGCATCGTCGTCAGGATGAGTTCGATCCAGAACACACTGCCAACGCCAACCGTACTTTCCACACCGATTTCGCCATGCATCAATTCGACCAGACGCTTGCTCACCATCAGGCCGATACCAGTACCTTCCTCGACACCGGCCTCTTTTCCCAGGCGGTTGAATGGCTGGAAAAGTTGCGTCAGTTTGTCGGGGGTCAATCCTTCGCCGGTGTCCCTGACACGAATTCGAATGCGTTCCGCAGTACTCGCGATGTAGTCAACGACGACCGCTCCGCCCAACTTGTTGTATTTGATCGCGTTGGAAAGAAGGTTGATGAGAACCTGCTTCACCCGCGTGCGGTCAGCGTTGACGAAGTACGGATTTTCGAACTGGGGAAAAGTCATGCGAATGTCGCGCTTTTGCGCCTGCGGTTCGATCATGGCCTGGCATTCGCGCACGACTTCGTTGATCAGTATTGGCTCCAGCGACAGAGGAAGTTTCCCGGACTCGATCAGTGCGAGATCGAGGATTTCATTGATCAGTTCCAGCAGGTACCACCCCGCCTTGAGAATCTGATCGATGCTGCGCTTCTGCGAAGGCGTTGGCGACGGTGAGCCGGATTCCATGAGTTGGGCGAAGCCGAGGATCGCACTGAGTGGCGTGCGCAACTCATGACTCATGCTGGAAAGGAAATCCGATTTGGCGAGGTTGGCCTTATCCGCAACGGCCATGGCGTCGTGCAATTCCAGTTCAACCTGCTTGCGCACAGAATTGTCGGTGCCGATCAACAGGTATCCGATGATCTCGCCATAGTCATCGCGCAGAGCAGTGATTGAGACGATGGCTGGAAAACGACTCCCGTCCTTGCAAATGTAGGTCAATTCATAGATGTCCTCGATCCCGCGTGAAGCCTTGAAGGCCAACGCGTCAAAGCCCGGTGTGATGGTCGTTGCGAGTTCCAGGCTCAGTGCCTGCGCGCGCGCCATCACTTCCTGCGGATCATGGATATCGCTGGGATTGATCTTGTTGACGACTTCGGCGGCCTGATAGCCCAGCATGCGCTCGGCGCCGACGTTGAACAGTTGAATGATGCCTTTTTCGTCGGTGGCGATAATCGAGAAATTGGCGCTGGTGAGAATGGCGTTCTGCAAGGCCCCCGTTTTAAGCAACGCTGCCTGGCGCCGCAGTTCGGTGATGCCATCCGCCTTGCCGGCATGGTCAGCAAGGGTGGGAGTGATTCCTGTATTGGGCATGGCCGATTTCCGTGTCAAGCGTTCTTGGATCCGAAGTTGGAACAGCGATTGTCCGATCGGCAACAAGAACTGACGGCGTCGACAGTCGAGCTGAAACCTCACCTTACCGGACGAGAAAGGGAGAACTTAGACAATTGCGGTTTCTGCCGGCGGACGTCTGTGCGCTATCGCACACAGGCCGGACAATCGTGCCCGGTGTTGACCGGACGTAGAACGAGGGTCAGCGTTTGCCGAGGCGTCTGGCGTTCGCGGTTGCGCGGGCGTGAATGGGCTTGAGGCCGCGCTCTGGCGAGTCGTGCCGTCGAATTCGACAATTCGGACGCCGTTGTCGCGGACCGTGACACAACCTCCGCGAGCTTCTGCCTGACGCGATTATGAATTGTCCCGGAGTGCGACTCGCAGCAAGCGACATGAGCGCCGCAGTCCCGGTCGTCATCTGGCTGAGCGCACGTGCTCCGAGCTTCACATTCATGGTCGTCAAGTGTCCGGCAATGGCCCGCGCTGATTCGACCGACGCCTCGACTTTTTCCTGGCCCATTCGGGCAATTTCCCGCCGGTCACGCGTATTCGGTAACGGACCGGCGGCCGCCATGCGCGTCGTTCGGTGGCCGATGACCTGTGCCGAAGCCATCGACATCTCTCCGATCCTCCACGCCAGATCAACCCAGGCCAGGAACGGATTACCGTACATGTTGCGAAAACTACGTTTCAATGTTGTCCTCGATCATTGGAAAACGCGCCTAAATCGCGCCATTGGCTGGCCGATGATGCCCTTGTCGGACAACGCCTAACTGAGGATCCGATCGTACGAGTCACGATCTGCTTGATAGCACCCGCAGGAAGCCGCTTTGAGTCCTCGCCGGTCAAGAACCGTAATATCGCCTCGACTGTAATGGATCAGGCTGCGCCTTTGCAACGAACGCGCTGCCTTGGTGACACCGACCCGACGAACGCCCAGCATGAAGGCGAGAAATTCCTGCGTGATGTGAAAGGTGCTCGAGTGCGCACGATCCTGAGTCATCAGGAGCCAGCGGGCCAGCCTGGCTTCGACCACGTGGAAACGCGTACAGGCCGCCGTCTGCGCGAGCTGGCTCAACTGGACGAAGACATAGCGATCAATCTCGCGTTGCAGGGCCGGACTCCGCCCGAGTTCGCGAATAAACGACGCGGCGTCCATGCGTAACGCAGATCCCGCGCCCTGGACCACCGCGCGCACGGGCGAAGCGTCTACGCCGAGAACCAGCGGAATCCCGAACATTCCTTCGTTGCCAACCAAACCGACTTCAAGGGCGGCACCATCGTCGACCGGCATGATCAGCGAGATGAAGCCTTTGAGGGGGAAATAGACATGCTTGAGGCGATCCCCGGGTGTATACAGCACGTCGGAAAACACGAGCTCCACGGGTTCGCACCCGGTCAGCAATCGGCGCTGGTCGACGCTCGGCAATGACTCGAGCAGTTGATTGACAGCTGGAATGCGTTGGGCGGGTGGCACCGATACTCTCCTTGCGCGTCAGCAAAGACCACCCATCGACCCCTGGAAAAAAAGACACAAATCCCTCCAGTTGCCGACTATGCCAGGTGATTTCACCGACGACGACGGAGGTGAGAGTATGGCCAAACGATTGTTCCGTCTGCGCGGTAGCGCACAGAGGCGTCCAGCGCGAAGCTTCAGGGCGCCAACGGGAACTGCTCTGGACGTCTACGCTACGTCGTCGTAGGGCAAGAGGCGATCGAACTCCGTCTTGACCACTTGGTAGCACTCACAGGACTGTGCCTCCAGACCCGGCCGATCGAGAACGGTGATCCGACCTCGGCGATAAGTGATCAACCCGGCGTCCTGCAACTTCCCGGCGGCCTCGGTGACACCTTCGCGGCGCACACCCAACATGTTGGCGATCAATTCCTGCGTCATCGTAAGTTCGTTCGTTTCCAGGCGATCGAGGCTCAGCAGCAGCCATCGACACAATTGCTGATCGACCGAATGATGTCGATTGCACACCGCCGTCTGCGCCATCTGCGTGATCAGCGCCTGCGTGTAGCGCAGCAGCAGATGCATCGTCGGGCCGAAACGTCCGAACTCACTCTTGAGCAGTTCAGCCTTGAGGCGGTAGGCGTGCCCCGCGCTCTGTACCACCGCACGGCTGGGCGTGGTGTCGCCGCCCATGAACAGGGAAATGCCGAGGATGCCCTCATTGCCTACCACTGCAATTTCCGCAGACGCGCCATCCTCCATGACATACAGCAGCGAAAGGATGCAAGTCGTCGGAAAATAGACGTGCCGTAACTTGGCCCCGGATTCATAAAGAACATCCCCGAGCGGCATCGCGATCAGTTCGAGATGGGGAGCAAGCCGATCGTAGTCGCTCGCCGGCAGGGCATCGAGCAAATGATTCTTATTTGCTCCAGTGCGGGCGGGCGCTGCCTTGCTTGAGCCCGCCTTCAACGGCCTGGGTGACACACTGCCTACACTGCGCTGCGGTCTCTGGGTTGCCATATAAAGATTCTAATCTATATATACGCCCGTTTGTGCGGTAGGGAACCAAGGCACATGCGTGCCCTCTGAACCCGCTGCCACTGTTCGCATCGGGCGATGGGCCGGCTTGTGTGCGCAATCGCACCGACAGCGATGGCGACTGCGACCAAGCTGCAACTGCTGGTTTCGCCAGCAAGGTACGAACGAAGGAATCCACCATGAATTGGAACATGATCGAAGGCAATTGGAAGCAGCTCAAAGGCCATGCAAAGGAAGAATGGGGCAAGCTCTCAGACAACCATCCGGCAATGAACGCCGGCAAGCGCGACCAGTTGGCGGGAAAGTTTCAGGTCACCTACGGCATTGCCGAGGATCAAGCAGCATTGCAGGTCAAGGCGTTCGAGGAAATTCGCAAGGGCTATCTACCCAAACGGTGATGTAGCCCGCGCCAGTTACGCCTAGCGTGTCGCCGGACCTGCTGTTGCGATTAGTCAACGTTGCAACACGGAATTGAAAAATGAACCGGTTCAAATTGCTGATCGCATCGATAGGAGTCGCATCGATCGGTGGGGCAGTGATTCTGTCCCTCAAGGACAATCGGGACACCCAATACATGGTGACGCTGGCCAAATGCGACACGATGTCGGGCACACAAAAGGTGAACTGCGTCAATTCTGCCAAGGCGGCGTTCGGAAAGTAGGCGCGCTCGCTGCTTGCGCCGCAAATCAGTACAGGAGGGTTTTGAGCATCACCTGTCGCGAAGGGTCGACCGAGATCTCCTGCAGCGACCCAACTGCACCGCTTTGACCGGGTCGCGCTTCGACTGCAACCATGGTTTTGTACGGTGCAATGTTGGTCTGTTGCTCCGCTGTCGCACACGCCCGGATTCTTGCACGCTGTTCGGCCGTGCACTGGACGGCGACGACGGTAACCGAGACCGCAATCGTGACGCTTGCCGCCTGCGCTGTCGCAGCGCACCCGATCAGCAGCAGCCCGAAGCATGGTCGCCAATCAAGCAAAAGCCGCCGCTCACAATGAGAAACGCGGTGAAGGATCATCGTTTGGCGGTTCGTCAATAGTAATACGTACAAGCACCTGTTGCCATGTTGACGCTTGAACGCGGTTGGCGTCAACACGCACAGTCGCTGGGACTCCGGACCTATTCGAAAAACGAACGGCCGCGGATGCTTGTTGCACATTGCACACGCGGAAAAACGCATCGACGGGCGCAAATGGCCACGCGATTGTAGATGGCAATCGCTGACTGCACCGTGGGCACAACGGCGTCTGTGTTCGCGAACGCACAGACGCGATTCGCGGTCGCCGCTACTCTTGTCACGTACCCGCCTGACGGCACGTAAATATGATCGTCCTGGTGCTGATGGGACGCCTGCAATCCCGCGCAGTGACGGCGGAGTGTTTCACTCAAAGGAAATAACATGACAAGCATCACTCGCAAATTGGCAACACTCGCAGGCGTACTGTTCGTCGCAACCGCGCTGGGTTGCGCCTCGACTCGCACGCAGGAAGCCAGCGGCGAATACGTGGACGACTCGGTCATCACCGGCAAGGTCAAGACCGCGATCTTCAACGAACCGTCACTGAAGTCGGCCGAGATCAACGTCGAGACATTCAAGGGCGTGGTTCAACTGAGCGGGTTTGTGAGTTCGCCAGCCGCCGAGACTACGGCGGTTGCCGTGGCGCGCAACGTCGGTGGCGTCAAGTCGGTAAAGAACGACATGCGATTGAAGTAAGCGGCGACTCGCTCCGGATGCCAGGTCGCATCAACGCGACCTGCGCGTCCGATATCTCCGACCCTTCACGAGTGAACCCCATGAGCATCGACAAACGATGGATTCTCCTGCTCGCCGTCACCACTGGCGCTGCAGTCGGTGCAGTGTTCGCATTGCGCTCTCGACGTGGAAACCACCGCGCTGAGTTGCAACACAAGACGAATCTCAAGGCTTGGGAGAACGAAGGCGGCAACCTTGCGCCAAGCGCGGTCCCGCCTATACAGCCGTAACCGCGATGGCCTGCGGGCCAACTCGCGGGTGAACTGGTTCTCTGTCTATCCGTGGCCAGTAAATGGCTCGGGATTCTGGATCCTCACCTCAAAACGAAAGCGTCATCATGAAGCGAATACTTGCACCGTTGTTGATAGGCATCGCTTCGGTTACCGCAGGAACTGCTGCAGCCGACAGCATCACGTTTTATCAGGACGACAACTACCGCGGTCGCCAATTCACCGCGGATGGACCCGTGACGAACTTTGACCGCAATGGCTTCAATGACCGGGCTCATTCGGCGGTCGTGCACGATGGTCGCTGGGAGATCTGCATTGACGCCGATTTCAGCGGCAGTTGCAGCGTCCTCGCTCCGGGCGCCTATCCCAATCTAGGCGCGTACGCCGGCCGCATCAGTTCCGTGCGCCCTATGGACGGACGCTATGCCAACAACCGTAGCGACGACCGCGGTCGATATCGCGAGGCGCAAGCCACGCTTTACGAAGGTCCGAATCTGTCAGGACGTTCCTTTAAGCTCAACGACGCGATGCGCAACCTGGACACGAGCGGATTTAACGACCGCGCATCGTCACTGCGTGTCGAGAGCGGCTATTGGATTTTCTGCAGCGACTCCGAATTTCGCGGTGAATGCCGTACCTTCGGCCCCGGCGACTATGCTTCGCTGCCAGGCTTGAACAACGCCATCTCATCGGGACGCCAGATCGCCAACAACTATCCGTACGACAACAAGCCGAACTGGCAGGGCGATTCGTATCGCCAATCGCAGAACTACCAGGGCCGACAGTAACCGATCGACGAGCCATCCGGACAGCCGGACGCGATTCCGGCTACGGCTCTGGTCGTCCCCGACAGCGAAAAACACTGAATTGCATTGCGCTCAAAGCGCGCTCACCTGAAAGGAGCTTCAAATGTATATTGGCGGCGGTTTGCTTTTGCTGATCATACTTCTGCTCGTATTTGTGCTTTGAACACCTGGTTGAACCGGTGCTATCGATCGATGTTCGGTCTGGGTCCGGAGTTTGAGTGCGGCTGAGATATGGCAGCGTTGTCGACTCCGGGGCCCTGCTCGTTACCGATGATGTCAGCAATACCCGTATGGCCCGTGACGCTACAGCGCGGCTGGTTGCCGCATCGATCCTGCTCCACGGTATTTCGGTGACACCGCTGATGAGCCTTTACGCAAGACGGAAGCCGCGTCGGCGCCGCTGAGTCATCACGATCCGTCGGGCAAGGCTCGACTTTTTTCTGAGTCGCCGGGCTACTTATGTGCGTTCCCGCACAGTCAAACAATGCCGGTCGCGCACATTATCGAATTGCCGATTGGCAGGTACTGTGTAGAGTGGGTGACTATCGTGAAGCTGAGAGAAATGAATCAGGAAATGACGTCGCGACATGTTCGGGTCGTGGCACACGATCCCGAACGAATTCAAGGTGGCAATTGGAAGATGCAGGGATTTCGGCGATCCGGACACGTGCACGACGAGGACGAGTGCCAGATGTCGATTGCTGAGTTCATGGCCGAGCAGACGCTCCAACAGGACGGTTACGACGCCTGAGTTGCTGCGATCGCATTGAGAAGTACGGCGATAGGCGGTCACGCGGATGAACCGCGTTCGAGGAGCACAAGCATGGGTTGGATCAACACATTCCTGGCATCGGGTACATTCCGCGTAGCGCCGCCGACCGACGCATGCGACGAGACAATGATCAATGGGGCGCCGCATGGCACCCGTCGGGCAATCCAAAGCGACGAAGATAGTTCCGTTGCCTCCCCGGATGTGCCAATTGCCGAGGAAATCAAGCGTCGACAGATAGCCTTGGCAGTGCGCTATGTCACGATGACCCGCGCACGTTAGTCCCTATTTGGACTATCAGAATCGTCGCGCGGACTATGTGAACGCGGTGCTCGACAGACTGATCAATTGGGGCTTTGCCGCCGACAATCCCGGCTAGTCCCTCGCAGCGCAACTACTTTTGGAGCGGTCATGATCAAGAAGGCATGGGCAGTATGGAAGGGCGGCATCAAGGACGGCGGCGGCACCATTTCCACCGAGACCGGGGTCCTCAAGGAGGCGCCCTACGGATTCAAGGCGCGCTTCGAGAACGGCAAGGGTACCAACCCGGAAGAGTTGATCGGCGCCGCGCATGCCGGCTGTTTCTCGATGGCGCTCTCGCTGATGCTCGGCGAAGCAGGGTTGACACCGGAGAAAATCGAAACACATGCCGACATTACGCTGGATAAGGTGGGCGCCGGCTTCGAGATTACCGCGAGTCACCTTACCGTCACTGCGAGAATTCCGGGCGCCGACGAGGCGAAATTTCAGGAGATCGCAAACAAAGCCAAAGCCGGGTGCCCGGTGTCGAAACTGCTGAAGGCACAAATCACCATGGACGCGAAATTGCAAGCGTGAGCTGTAGCGTCGAACAAGTTGATGAAATGGGTGCGCCACCGTACAGACCCAACTGAGTATCGCAAGTATCTTCCGGGTCACAGGGCAAGCAAGCTGCTCACGCAGCAGGATCCTCAAGTCGAATCGACGACGCGTTGGGTCTTTACACCGCGAAAATCGCAGGTTCGACTTTTGTGGCCTCTGACAGGGCTTCCGATACCGTACCAGAACCTAAAGGAAACGAGATGTCCAAACTTATGATTGCACTTGTAGCTGCTGCAGGCCTCGGTGTTGCAGGGACCGCCGCGGCACAGACATTGGCACCGAAAACCACTTTGACGCCAATGTCGAAGGACAGCTACACCGTGGCGAAGACAAGCGCCGACGCGCAGTACAAGGTCGACAAGGACGCCTGCTCGTCGTTGAGCGGAAATGCCAAAGACATCTGTCTCGCGCAAGCCAAGGGCAAGGACAACGTCGCCAAGGCCGACGCCGAAGCCGCCTATGAGAACACGCCCAAGGCCCGTGAAAACGCCCGGGTTGCACTCGCCCAGGCGAACTACGACGTCTCTAAGGAAAAGTGCGACGACCTCGCTGGCAACCGCAAGGATGTCTGCGTCAAGGAAGCCAAAGCCGAGCTGGTCAAGGGCAAGGCAGATGCCAAGGTGGATCGTGTCACCGCCGATACACGCAAGGACGCGGCAACCAAGCAGGCTGACGCCCGCACCGAAGCAAGCGCGGACAAGCGTGACGCGGAATACAAGGTCGCGATCGAGAAATGCGACGCGCTTGCGGGCCCCACGAAAGACGCATGCGTCAGCAACGCGAAGGCGCAATTCGGGAAGTCCTGAGTTGCACGCAACCTCCCTCGCCGCACTTTTTCGCGGCCAGCGTGAGGATTAGGGCATCGCGGCCGGGATTGTTTTCCCGGCCGTTTTTCGTCCGACGCCTGTCAGCGCGGCTTGTGCCAGCGGGTGCGATTTTTAGGAATTCAGACCGTGTGCGATGATGCAACAAGGAGCTTCCAGCTTTGAGAATTGCGCAGGTTGATGTCGCCATCATCGGCGCCGGTACGGCAGGCCTTGCCGCCTACCGGGCTGCGCGAACTTCGGGCGCAACCGCCATGCTCATCGAAGGCGGTGCGTATGGCACCACCTGCGCCCGCGTTGGTTGCATGCCGAGCAAGCTGCTCATCGCGGCCGCGGACGCAGCGCATGCCGTACATGCAGCGCAGGGTTTCGGCGTGCTCGTCGATGGCGTCGTTCGCATTGACGGGCGCGCCGTAATGCAACGGGTACGGCGCGAGCGTGACCGGTTTGTCGGTTTCGTCCTGAACGACGTTGAACGTATCCCGGCAACGGACCGGATACGCGGTCATGCTTCGTTCATCGACGATCACACGCTCGACGTCGACGGCCTTGCCCGGATCAATGCCAAATCCATCGTCATCGCAACCGGGTCGCGCCCGACCCGCACTGACTCGCTCGACGCGCTCGGCGACCGTGTCATCGTCAATGACGATGTATTCGATTGGCAGGAGCTGCCGACGTCCGTGGCGGTGATCGGTCCGGGAATCATCGGCCTGGAACTGGGGCAGGCGTTGCATCGGCTGGGGGTCCGCGTCGCGATTTTCGGCCGCGGCAGTCGTGTTGGACCCATCGGCGACCCGCAAATTCTCGACTACGCGATTGCCACCTTCAAGCAGGAATTCACGCTGGAGCCCGATGCCCACATCGGGGATGTGCGCCGCGACGGAAACAGCATCGCAATTTCTCGCACCGCACCCAATGGTGTCCGAAAAAGCGAGAGCTTTGACTACGTTCTGGTTGCAACGGGCCGGATGCCCAACGTTCAGAACATTGGCCTTGAGAAGACGTCGGTCAAGCTCGATGCCAAGGGCGTGCCTGAGTACGACCCGGTGACCACGCAAACCCGGAATACGGATGCAGGCGCGGGCAAGAGCAGCTCAATCTTTATCGCTGGCGATGCGGACAACTTCATCCCGCTGCTGCACGAAGCCGCCGACGAAGGACGCATTGCCGGACAAAATGCCGCGAATGTCGCGCTTGGCACGGCAGTGCACGCTGGACTGCGCCGCGCACCGATCGCCGTGGTGTTTACCGATCCGCAGATCGCCATTGTCGGGAGCGGCTTTCGATCGCTGCCACCAGGCAGCTTCGTGACCGGCCAGGTGAACTTCGAAAACCAGGGTCGTGCGCGTATCCTGCTGCGGAATAAGGGACTGATGAACGTCTACGCAGAAACTTCGTCCGGTCGATTTCTCGGCGCGGAAATGCTCGCACCTGGTGGCGAACATCTGGCTCACTTGCTGGCGTGGGCGCTCCAGAACAGGATGACCATCGAGCGGATGCTCGAGATGCCCTTCTATCACCCCGTGCTGGAAGAAGGACTGCGCACTGCGTTGCGCGACGTCAGCACCAAGCTGCGCGCTGCCACGGGCGCCGGGCGCAAACCTGCCTGAGTCAGCGGCCGGCAACTGCGGATACCATCTTCGCGATGATACGGACGCGATGCGATCGGTTCGCTATCGCACAGACTGCGGTCGGCGGCCCGGGCTATCTTGGTACTGAGCAGCCTAAGCATGCGTAACGCCCGCTCCGGGCACGATCGCCGCCGGATGGCGATGCGACCACGATCACTGCACTGAACTACTTGAAGGGAATCGACGATGAACCTGACTTTGAGTATCGCCCCCCTCGTGTCGCTTCTTGCCGGAATATTGATCCTCGTCGTTCCTCGGTTGCTGAACTACATTGTCGCCATCTATCTGATCGTGATCGGACTGCTTGGGCTGTTCGGCGCCGGAAGTTTCCATCTGAAATAATGGCCTGCTGGCACTTCGATGCAATCAGGTACTCGGCGCGCTAAGGCGCGCCCATCCATGTCGTGCCCGATGTCCAGATGCTGGTGCCTGGAGTTCGACCTTGCCCGACTGATTCAATGCCAGTTCACTCTTCGCGGTTCATTTGACCGAAGTCAAGGCCGCCGCGGGCCGAGCCGCAATAATGCGTCATCATGAAAGCGAGCCGACTGACGTTGTGGATACTCGCCGCCGGCATCGGTGGTGCGATTGGGGTTGCGGCCCAACCGGCGCCGGGCAGCGGGCGCGGTGAGCTCCTCTATTCCACCCATTGTGTCAGCTGCCACACCTCGCAGGTGCATTGGCGCGACGACAAGTTGGCGACCGACTGGGCGACTCTCAGGATGCAGGTGTTGCGGTGGCAAGGCAACACGGGGCTCGCATGGAGCGACGACGACATCGCTGCCGTCACCCGTTACCTGAACGATCTCTACTATCGGTTTCCCGCGCCAGGCAGTCCGGTGGCCCTGCAACGGCCGCTGTCGCTCGCCTCGACCAGGTAAGCCGCGAACCCTGCTGTACCCGCAGCAAAACGGCGCTCGAGCGTAAGCGGCGCGAGAAGATCATGACCGACAGAATCTGGTTGAAGAACTATCCCGAGGGCATGCCCGCCGACATCGACGCGGACCGCTTCAATTCCCTCGCGGAGCTGTTCGAGAACATCAGCGCCAAATTCGCCGACAAGCCAGCCCTGCACAACCTCGGGTACTCCATGAGCTATGCGGAACTGGCGCGGCAGTCGCGCGATTTCGCGACATATCTGCAAGGCCTGCCGGGCATGGCCAAGGGCGGGCGCGTCGCCATAATGTCGCCCAATCTGCTGCAATATATGGTTGCACTGTTCGGCATCCTGCGCGCCGGAATGACCGTGGTGAACGTCAATCCGCTCTATACCCCGCGAGAGCTCGAACACCAGCTCAAGGACTCCGGTGCCAAGGCCATCGTCATCCTGGAGAATTTCGCCACTACCCTGCAACAAGTGCTCAAGAACACGCCGGTCGAGCACGTGATCACATTCCAGGTCGGCGACTTGCTGCCGATCCCGAAGCGCTGGATCGTCAATTTCGTCGTCAAAAAGTGGAAGAAGCTGGTTCCCGCATGGCACATCGACCGCGCCACGACATTTACCGCAGCGCTCGCGCAGGGCGCGAAGACGCCGTTCAAGGCGCCGGCGCTTACCCGTGATGACCTTGCGTTCCTGCAATACACCGGCGGGACGACCGGGGTCGCCAAGGGGGCGATGCTCACGCACCGGAACATGCTCGCCAATCTCGAACAGGTCGGCGTGTGGGTTTCGCGCACCTTCAAGGAAGGCACCGAAATCGCCATTGCGCCGCTGCCGATGTATCACATCTTCTGTCTCACCTCGACGCTGGCGTTCATGAAATGGGGCAGCCTGATCGTGCTGATCACGAATCCGCGCGACATGCCGGCGTTCATCGAGGAACTGCGGCGGTGGAAGTGGAGTGTCATGACCGGTGTCAATACACTGTTCAACGGACTGCTCAATGTGCCTGGATTCAGGGAGCTCGATTTTTCGGCAGTAAAGGTGGTGGTCGGCGGCGGCGCGGCCGTGCAACAACCGATAGCCGAACGATGGAAGCAGGTAACCGGCGGTTACATCACCGAAGCGTATGGCCTGACAGAGACATCGCCCGGAGTGTGCGCGAATCCGCTGGGAGCGGCCTGGAACGGCACGATCGGCATGCCTTTCCCTTCCACCGAGGTATCCATCCGCGACGAGCACTTCAACGAGCTTCCGCGATGGATCGGCAACGGTGCCATCGAGGATTGCACGGGCGAGATCTGTGTCCGCGGTCCGCAGGTGATGAAGGGCTACTGGAACAACACTGCGGAAACCGCCAAGGTGATGCAAGACGGCTGGCTAAAGACGGGCGATGTGGGCAATATGAATGCCGAAGGCTGCGTCACCATCACCGATCGAAAGAAGGACATGATCGTGGTGTCAGGGTTCAAAGTCTTTCCGAACGAGATCGAAAGTGTCGTTGCAATGCATCGGGGCGTGCTCGAATGCGGGGTGGTAGGCGTACTCGATGACAGGTCCGGCGAAGCAGTGAAGGTGGTAATTGTGCGCAAGGACGTGCATCTCACGAAGGAAGCCGTGATTGAACACTGCAGGTTGCAGCTCACCGCGTACAAGGTGCCGCGCCACGTCGAGTTCCGCGACGCGCTGCCGAAATCGCCGATAGGGAAAGTCCTGCGGCGCGAGCTGCGCGACGCGCCGAAAGAATAGCGGAAGGCAGATAAGGTGTCTTAACCGCGATTTGATCGTGCAGATTGTGTTGGATGGCCTCTCACCTTGCCGAGCCGAGTTCGGCCATTAGTTATCGTTGACGGGGCCGATTGGCTGACGGCTTCCGTAGGCGGGAAGGAGCCATTCGCTACCGTCAGGTGAAATGGAGCTATCG
>CAVZWA010000011.1:0-32953 GCA_963778935.1 uncultured beta proteobacterium | reverse complement strand
CTGATTCTCCGACCTCGGAATCGCCGCCCTCGGAATCACCGCCCTCGGAATCACCGCCCTCCGAATCACCGCCCTCCGAATCACCGCCCGAATCGTCGCCCGACTCGCCGCCTGACTCGCCGCACTCTTGATCACCGCAGGCGGCGACCACTAGTGGCCCGACAAGGGCGTCGCGGCTTTTACACCGAACGATCGAGCAGTCGTGCGAGTTCGGCGCGCGTCACGATCATTTGCTCCCGCCGCGGCTGCGCAGGCGCGCGATACGCCCGGCCAGATAGGCCTGGAGCTTGTCTTCGGTCGCGAACTCGGGCGTCGTATCCGGCGCGCCGAGATAGTAGACCACCAGCGCGGGCGCCGCGGAACGAACCGCCGCTTCGGAATCGTACAAGCGAAATTCGGTGCGCGGAAAATCCGCGAACCGCGACCGCGGCGAGCGCACGTCGTTCGTTCCCGGGTTCGCCGCTACGGGTCGAAGCAGCTGCTCACGCTTCGAGAACGGATCGATGCCGACCACGCCCATCCAGCCGTACTTCGCCGGGTCGGTGACGATGCGAACGACGACGGTGGTGGTCGCTTCGCTGCCGCCGCGAAGAATGCCCCACGCCAGCGCCACCTCGGGTGTGGCAATGGCGTCCGACATGCCATGCACTTCGAGCGGCGCGTCGGCCGCACCTGCACGTTCCGCCAACCCCAGGGCCACGAAACAACCAGCAAGCAGAAACAATGTCAGGCAGTTTCGTAGACCGGAAGCGACAAGGAATCCACTTCGCGTCATCGGTTGACTGGATGCCACAACAGATTCCTGCCCTTGTTCGGAATGACAGTCTGTTGCTGTGGACATTGTCGCGTCACTTCGCGCTACGTCGCGCACTTGCCGACGTAGCCCTCGGAGACAGGCGCCTCGGAGTCGGCCGGGTCCACGCCGCGACCGTCGAACATCACCGGGATCTGGTTGCCGGTGCCCAGCTTGGGGTCCGCGCGGCGCCGCTCGTTGATCAGGCGAACGATGTTCCACTCGTCGTGCGCGCCGCGGCTTACCGACGACGATGCACGTATCGCGTAGTACTTGCGGAACGCGGCCTTGGTCAGACCGTTCTGGACTGCCTTTCTCGAAGTCGGGATTGGACTTGATCCGCTTGTCGAAGTACGCGTCGAGCTTGGCCATGTCGTTGTTGCCGTCGAAGCCGAAGTAGCGGGCGAAGTCCTGCGACCCGGCGAAGTAGACGAAATCGAAGTCGCCGAGGCCGTCGGTGCCTTCGATCAGCGTGACCCACATCAGCATGTAATCCTGCCCCGGTGCCCTTCGGCAGGTCGGCGTCGAGCGTCGTCGGATTGAGGACATAGGTGAAATCGGCGCCAAAGCGTTTCTCGATAGCCGACTTGGCATTCTCGGCCACTTCCATGTTCACGTTGAAGTTGCCCCCGCCGGCAGAGGTGAGCGGAACGCTCAGGTAGCCCACCACCTTGCCCGCCTTGCGCTGCTCGGCGATCAACTGGCGGTAGCGATCGACCTTGGTGCCGATGGTCGGCTTGAGTTCGTCGTTGACGCAGTAGCAGATGCCGATCTTGGCGCATTCGGTGACTTTTGCCGCATGCGCGGGCAGGTGCCAAGTGAGAAGCGCTGCGGCCGCGAAAAGCATCGAGCCTGCTGCGTAGGTACGACGAGTATCAGCGCGCACGATTTCCACCTCCCACGGTATACGGATAATCCAGGGCACCGCTCCGAGACGGGACGATCGGAGCAAGGCGGGGCTGCGGTTCAATCCGTAAACATAGGGCGGCGGGTGGATGGCGTCAATGGGTGGCGCCGCCGCCTTAGACCTTCGGAACACCGACGATCATTTCATCGAAGCGCCAACGGTCTGGCGCACCGGAATGCCCGCTGGATCGAAGCCTTCCAAACAGAACACATTGATGCCGAGATAGTCAGGCGTGACCCGCTTGCGATGGAACGGGTAGATGCCACACCTCTTGCAGAAGAAGTGGCGTGCGGTCATCGTGTGGAATTGGTACTCGGTAAGCCAGTCTTCGCCAGAGAGCAACTTGAACTGACTCTCGTGGACTTTCACCATGAGCGCATTCTTGCGACGACAGATCGAGCAGTCACACGTGGTCAGCTCCGCGACGTCGGTCTCAATCTCGAAAGTGACCGCGCCGCAATGACAGCTGCCACGGTACTTCTGCGTCGACTGGCCTGTCATGCTATTCGTCCGCAGCGTCTAGCGGACGATTCAGCCCGTGACCCACGGCGCGTTGGCGTCGCGAGGCGCCGTCAGGCGCTTCATGCGGCAAGGCGTGTGACGTTGAGTTTCTTGCGACCTCGCTCAGCGTGCCAAAGATCGAATTGTGTCTGCTGATTCAGCCAACTCTCGGCCGTAGTAGCAAATGCAATCGACAGCCGTATCGCCATCTCGGGACTGATGCCAGACCGGCCATTCAAAATTGAGGACAAGGTCTTGCGGCTGACGCCCAGCGCCCCCGCTGCTTCGGTAACCGTAAGCCCGAGCGGCTCAAGGCAAAGCGACTTGAGAATTTCGCCTGGATGTGGAGGATTGTGCATGCGCATGGCAGTTTCTTTCAGTGATAGTCCTCGTAGTCGACGACCTCGGCGTCGGCCCCAGCAGATTTGAAGGTGACACGCCAGTTTCCGCTGACCCAGACCGCCCAAGTGCCTATGCGAGGGCCTTTGAGTGGATGAAGCCGGAGCCCTGGCAGGCCCATATCCTCAGGCTGGGCAGCCGCGTTCAATCGACCCAAGATCAGACGCAAGCGCTCAGCGTGCTGAGACCGAATGCCCGATCTTGATCCAGTCTCAAAGAACCGCGCCAGACCCTTGTGATTGAAACTGCGGATCACCTTACGAAGTGTAACCTATATCGTTACAGGTTACAAGTTATCTGACCAACGAACCGGACCCAAAGCTCGGCGCGCGCGGTGAGCGGCGCCCGCCCTGAGTGAGAGCTTAGGAATCGGACTTGCGCGACCGACGCTTCTTGACGGACTCCAACCAAAAGAAGGCTGATGCTATTAGCGAGACAGGCGTCGCCCAAACACCAAACATAAAGAAGATGAGCGCCGCATATGTCAGGTCGCGCCCTGTAACAACGAAGGAAATGGCTGCCACCGATACGAGCGAAATCAAAAGTGCGACGAAGGCCGCGCGTACAGGCCGCATTGGGTCAATGCGGTGAAACACATAGCTAATGTAAATCGCGCTGGCAACAATTACCGATATGAATAGGACCTCCATTGACGATTCCTACCTCACACTCGAAATTACAAGTCGGCTCAGTTGAAATTGACGGTTAACGCCTGAATTGTCGGAACGAATGGATAGCCCGGCTCCTTTGGTAGCGGCTTCCAGGGCTGCGCCGGAAGCGGGCGGCATCGGACTCTGCAGGCAGTCCCCGGTCCCGGCGCGACGATATCCGTATGCCATGGCAACAAACTTCGTCTTCCGAAGTTCGCCTACCTCGCTTGCTGTCTTCGTCACCACATATGGGTCGATGGGGGTCCCAGCGCCCTGCACCGTGAGCTGGTTCGTTGCCGGAATATGCAGCTTGTAGGGTGGCGGCTCGGGAGAATAGTACCCGACGATTTGATCGTTATAGGTCACCTCGGGCTCGGTGAGAATCGCGAATCTCGCGAATCGTCCCGGGGCGAGGTCTGTGGCGACAACCAAAGGCTTTGTCAGCGACCCGCCCGAGACAACCCCGGCGTCCTCGCCAAAGGCGACTCGTGCAGCATCGTAGTGTTTGGCTTCCAAGGCGCTTTCATGCTCTTTCGGAATTATCGCTGGCAAACTTCCGTCTTCGTTCTTGTAGTTCCAATCGCCGTTGTAGCAAAAGAGATAGTCGGTGACGTTCAGGAGGCTGAAGTGAGTAGCTTCGGAGACGTCTTTTGTGGTCACGACAACGGCGTCTCGCTCGGACCCGAGACTGCCGCGGAAAATCACTTGCAAATAGATGTCGGTTGCATTGATCGGGATGGGTGACGAAAAATTGAACACGAAGGAGGAAGCCGACTCGCCACGGCGAAGCGTCATCCCCTCAATGACCTCGGATACGACGATTTTCTCTTCAGCCTGGCGGCACCCGCCGGGCACCCCCGTCGGATCGTTAAACCGGGCGTCCACGCCTTTGTCGCGTATGACCTCCGACGAACCGAGCTCTCCTGAAATGTCCGGCTTGTAGCAAGTGTTCTCATGAAATTTGACCACGGCAACGATGCTGCCCTTCATATCCTGCTCGATACTCTCGCCTTTATGCGTGCCCGCCGATGGGACGACCGGCGGCGTCGTGTTGCTGAGCTTGAGCTTGATCTTGCGGAAGCCGCTGACACCGGGAAGATTTTCCACGGCATGATCGACAACTCCGTACACGCCTTCGGGGGGAAGTGAGATTTCCAGTTGTCCGCGAAAGAAGTAGTCGATCAGACCTGCGGAATACGCGACGGCGCGTGGCAGGAGCAAGTCCGCCGCCGCGTCGTAGTTCATATAGTTCAATGAAAAGGTTGGACGCGCTCCGCGTTTCACCAGAAAATCATCCCACACGCTTTGAGAGGTCAGCGGGACGTTCGTGGCGCTTCGTTCCGGATTCGCCGTGTCATTTACGCGCCCATTGTAAACGTAGACGGGTGCGGACGACGTAAGTGGCTTGCCATCCCATGCCAGCGCGTGAACCGCGACAATCGCGTAGTCAGCGGGATCACGCGAGGGAAGCGCATAGGTAGTGTCGTAGAAGTTCTTCGCCGTAGTAAAGAAGCCGCGATTACTGTAGTCCGCCAGGCCGACACCTGTCGCGACTCCGCCAGAAGGCGCGGTGCTGAAGTAGTCGATGTAGCGATCGAAGCGAGGAATCGGATAGCCATCCGTCGCTACCGGTCGGCCGGGAACGATGTTGACAGGGTATTTGTCGTCGACGGTTCGCTGGTACTCGAACGCCGAACCACCAACCACCCGCGCCTCGACATAGGCTTCGAAGAGGCTTTTGTGTCCGAATAACGCCGGCTGCGCATCCCAGGAAGCCCTGCCGACATGAGGCTCATTGCGCGTATGTTGCGGTTGCGCCGTGTCCTGCACCAGATGCAGAACGTTGCCCAATGCGCGAAAGAATGTTGCCCAGTAGGCCTTTCGTTCCGCCATGCTAGTCGCAACTTGCTCCTGTGCGCGGCTTCGCCCGGTGAGCGCGCGATACATTGCTTCACGCGCATCGTGTATGGTGAAGTGATTTGACCGGCCAGTGTCTTCTTCAGGCATGGTCGCAAACATGCTCGATGGCGCAATGCCGATCGCCCATGCAGGCGACGGCATGCCATCGACAGGAATCCAGATTTTGTTCACCCCCCTCATAGTAGTGGGGTCATAGAAATGGTTCAGAACGCGGTGCGATATCCCAAGCGTGTCGAAAGGGTCGTCTTTTGGATTCGGTTCGCTCTTGAAGGCGTCGTCATCTTCGCGGATGGCGCCACGCATGAGCCAGCCTTGCAACAAGGAGGTTGTCACGATCGGGAGAAAATGCGTTGACGCATCTGAATATCGCGAACCATCTTGGTCTTGTCGAACGGCCTTCCGTCTGCGTCCAATGCATTCGCCTGCCGGATTCGTGGCATCACTTCCCGCTAAAATCCAAGTACGTTTTTCCAAATGGGTCCTCTAATGCGTGCGGGGTCCGCGAAGTAGACCTCTACGCCAAGTTCGCTTCGTAGCTTCGACCCTGGCTGCAAACTCTGATTGTGCATACGCCTTGTATGTAAGACAGCCCGTGAGTTGCGAGTTCATAACCATCACATGGCGATAGGTTCAAAGTCAAAAGTGAACGCAATCAACAAGATAGTCCTCATTTCGCGGCCTCGTTGCGCTGCTTTTGAATTGAGCTGAATGCGTCTTTCCGCACTTCGATCAAGTGCCTTGTCGTGCCCATACTGGGCGGACTCGAGACGAATCAGACAAGTCGTCAACGAAACCCTGATCCGTGGGCGTGATTGCTAACCTCGCTCCCTCCCGGTAAGCAGCTTCGTAGACGGGAATGAGTGTCCTGTCGTCTCCTTCGCACATGACTTCTCTATCGAATCTGCCAATCAGGTAGACAAGCCGTTCGCGCGACGATTCCCAATGAAAGGGTCAACCAGCACCCGGGCAGGATCGTCTTGATGGCGCTGCGGCATCATGTACCCCGGTTTGTAAACGACGACATCCACCGGGTCCGTCTGGTTGATATAGGCCATCCATTCCTGGTGTCCCTTCGTGTGGAGTGTCCACGCTGGAAGGCGGAATTTGCCCTGGCCATCCGTGAATGCAAGTTCCACGTGATAGCAGGGAATGCTGTTGCTATGGATCGTAGGCAAGATGCCTTTCCATTTACCGATCACCATCGCGTCAGGCACGGGCGCAAGCGTCGACGACTCCAGAACGACGCCATCGACCGGACCGCCTGTCAGAACGCTCTTGCCGCAGCCGCAGAAGAACAAAGGCGCAGCAAGCAAGAAGACGCACATCCGCAATTTACGATTGGCTCCTGCCATCGTAGGAACTTCTGATTTACATGCCTCGCCCATGACTACATTCCCTCGATGCGCCAGATGCCATCGTTGCCACGGATAAGTTCCACGCTGAACGTTGCGCTACCTGTCCCGCTCGGCCTGTCGAGCAGAATCCGGACAAATTCTTCGCCGACGACAATATGTTGGATCGTGCCAAGCTGATCGATGATCCCGGGCATATCCGGCCGCAACGCCGAGAAGACTTCCTTGTATTTGTCATAGACCAAACTGGTAACCGCGGTCAGCGCGCCGTCGACATCGCCTCGCCGCAGTCGATCCAGCATCCCCGTATAAACCCCTATCGTACGCCTGGCAAAACTTTCGGGATTCCATGCCAAGACACGCCTAGTGGTCGTGTAAATGACGTTGTTGCCGGCATCGAACACGTTCACGTTTATCGGATAGATGCCGGGAGCGTTGATGTGAACGATCGCATCGCGTGTGTTGTCGGGTAACGACGTCAGTGTCAGGTCGGGCGTTCCGTCACTCGTGGTGTCGATTTCGATGCGCTGAAATGCGACGTTGCCCCGATTGGCGATCGTCAGCGTTACGTCAAACGGCGCAACGCCCTCCTGGCGATCGATGCTGACCTGAAATGGCTTGGCGGCCGAACTTGTGAGATTAACTGTCTTGGTTGTCGGCGAGTTTTGTTGCGTCATCAAGCTCAATGTCACGGTGTTTGCGCCAGGAGCAAGCAGAATCCCGTCGACGAAGAACCGACCATTCTGATCGAGCGCGACCACGCGGCCGTTGGCAGTCACCGCTGAATTCGGTGGAGCTTGCACCGTTCCCGAGATGGAAACGTTGTCGTCAGCTACCGAGCTACCGTCGATCCCGGTCTCGACCTGCAGGGACGGCGATGCAACAACGCTGATCGCAATCGTGCTCGAACTGCTTGACAACGCCGCGGCATCGCGCACGGTCACCGCGACCGTGTGCGTGCCGGACGACACTTCGCTCCACAGGAACGTGTATGGCGCCGACGTGCGACTTCCGAGCAATACCCCATCGCCATAGAAGTCGACTCGGGCGATGGTGCCTCCCGTCTCGCTGGGATTTGCTGTGATTCGGACATCGCCAGGCGCCTGATATACCTGGCCGGCCAATGGTTCGACGAGTCCGACGGCGAGATCGCCTACCAGGATATTGACCGCGCTGGACGTCGCGCTCTCATCGTCGGTTGTAACGATCTTGGCCGACAGTACGTGCGCGCCTGCCGCTGCAGCGGTCCACGTGAAATCGACGTCGATCGCAGATGGACCGTCCGAAATGGACGCAGTCTTGATCAAACTTCCATCGCTATAGAATTCAACGCGACCGATACCGCGTTGAGGGGCCCGAGCCTGGGCCGACATGGCGATTGGCTGACCTGCGGCATACGTCGCGCCGCTGGATGGCTTCGCAAGGACGATCGTGGGTGGCGGTGCCTTGACGACAATCGTGCTAGGTGCGGAGGCCGTTGTGGCGCCGAGGTTATCGGTAGCCACAGCAGTGAGCGCATAGACGCCGGGTCCGGCATTGCGCCAGGTCGTCACATACGGTGTCATCGATACGACGCCGACGCTGGTTGCGCCAGCAAAGAATTCGATCTTTGCCACGGATCCGTCGATATCCGACGCGGTAGCAGCAAGTTCAATCGTTGCCGGTGCGACGAACTGCGCTCCGCTCAGAGGCGCGGCGATGGCGACATTTGGAGCATGATTGTTGGTTACGCTGATACCGACTGCAGCAGACTTCCCCACATTGCCCTGCAAGTCGTAGGCTTTGGCACTCAGAGACTGCGGCCCCGCAGCGGGGTTTGCCCAAGTGAACTGGAACGGCGCAACGGACGCGCTACCAATCATCGCGGCGCCAGCGTAGAAATCGACGCGGCCGATATTTCCATCCGGCGCCAATGCCGTCGCCGCGATAGACAAGGGCGAGCCCGTCGCGATGGTCGTCCCGGGAGCCGGCGCCGTCAGCACCGCGATCGGGGCGCGCGGAGCGGGCAGCACCTGAATGTATGCCGCTGGCGATGTAGCGGCGACGCCGATGTCGTCATAGGCCTTGGCAACGACCGCAAAGTTGCCCGCAGGTGGACTGACCCAACTCCCCAGGTACGGTGGGCTGAACACGGTGCTGATCACCTTGTCCGCTGCCACGAACTCGACTCGCTGGATCGTGCCTAGAGGGCTCGTTGCGGTGGCGGCGAGCGGAACGGCATTGGGGGGTGCAAATGTCTGCCCCGTCGCGGGCGCGGTCAAAGTGACCACCGGCGCCGGATTCGGTCCAATGATGTATACCGAAACGGCAGTGGTTGTTGTGGAATAGCCGAGGGAGTCGGTCGCGCGCGCCGATACGAGGTGCATCCCGGGTGGCGCATTGGCCCAAACAAACGCGTAGCCCGTCGGCACGCTGTTGGGCGCCGCAACAGTTCCAATCACGGAACCGCCATCCAGGAAGTCGACTCGGGCAATCGTCGATGGCGGAATCGTGTTGCCGGGACTGGCGGTCGCGTAAAGGACGGGCGACGTCGGCGCGACGTAGCCTCCCTCGACTTTAGGTACCACCAGCGCAATCGTAGGCGCACCCGGCGGTTGCAGCATTGAAAAAGGCGTAACGCTGGTGGTGCGCTGCTGCCCGAGCGTGTTGGTCGCACTGGCCCAGGCCTGAAATGGAACGGCGCCGTCAGGTTGCGGTATGACGCGAGATGGCGTCCATTGCACTTCATAGGGTGGCGCGTAGACAGAGAACTGGGTTGTGTCTTCAACATTGCATACGCCATTCTTGAGCATGCAAACGTAAAACACCACATCGTGAATGGGAGCATCGGTACCGGCAACGGACGCCTGCAGTAGCACGGATGGCGTCAATGCCTCGGCGATGACCGCATTGGGAGAAGGCGACGTCAGCGTTATCGCAGGTGGCGTCGCACCCAAGTTGGCGGCGCACATGCTGGCGATAAGCAGAATTGCGTAACGAATGCGGAACATGCGCATGGCTACGGGCCCGCCCCAGCCTGGTTGACGACGTGCAAGACCTCGGGCGACGCCGCGCCGTTGAACGGCCCGGCGCCGACAAAGGTTGCGGTCAGACGGTGGATACCGAGCGCAAGCGCTGTCGAGAGCGATGCGGTGCCGCTGGCGACAGGGACAGTCGCAATCAGCTGCGCGCCGTCGCGAAATTCCATCGACCCCAGGTACCGTGCGTCACCGAGCGTTGCGGTGAAAGTTACCGTTTCACCGGCGGTACTTGAGTTGGGCGCAGTCGTCACCAGAACCGGCGAAGACTGACCGATGACCTTGGCAATGAAGACCGATCCCGGCGCCGCCTGTGACGAATTAACCTGTGGCAGGCCCGCCCGATAACCGGTGACATAGGCCGCGCCGAACGCATCGATGGCCACGCCCGTAGCGCGACCCTGATTGACGATCACCGAGTAGTAAAGCAGATTGCCTTCGGGCGCTAACTTCATCAGGAAGGCGCCGTTGGCGCGGAACAAAGCGTTCGAGCCAAGCGTTGCCACGGCGATGCCGCCGTCGTAATTCGCGGGTGATTGCACCTCCTGCCACATGGCCCGAAGGTCAGTGCTGGCAACCGGCACGACAGCGACAGGCAGCGTGCGATCCATCGCAGTGCTACCGCTTGCATAGATTGCGCCCGTTCTGTCGACGGCGATCTTGATTGGCGATGGATGGATGCTGTCACCCGCGCCTCGGACCAGGTTGCCGCCTTCGCTGCCAATGGGCAGGTAGAAGAGCCACTTGCTACCGTCCGCCGCAAGCTTGGCCACGAAACCGTGCTCGCGATCGACCAGCAACATGTCGTAGGTAAAAGCTGTCTGGAAACCTCCGAACCCGCGATCAGGTATCGTTGCCGAATTACCGCCAATGACGACGCTTCCATCCGGCGCGAGCGCAATGCTTGTCGCGCGTTCGGCATCCTGACCGCCGAGTCGCGCCACCCAGGCGAGCGCGGACCCGGTCGCATTGACCTTGGCGACGAAGGCATCCCGGTTCTGATTGTCCGACGTGTCGGGAGAACCGGGGGTCGCCGGGAAGTCGTTGGCCGTCGCCTGCCCCGCCACAAAGGCATTGCCCGCAGCATCGACAGCCAATGCGTAGCCAGTGGTCGTGTTGTCGATCAGCGATCGCTGCGAGTCGGGTGCCATGCTGCTGCGGCTGCCGGCAATTGAGAGGTACGTCGCATAGGCCACGCTTGTTCCACCTGGCGCGAACTTGATCAGATAGGGCCCGCCGGTAGACGCGGCTGCTGCAGAGATCGCTGCGCCAGAGGTCGTTGCCAGTCCCGCAGCCGCCGCCCCGGTGATATAGATGGCGCCTGCAGCGTCGACCGCCAACGCGCGAATCGTCTTGACTGCGGGATCGACAATCGCAGGCAATGCCTGCACGACTCCGTCGGCGCCGATGCGATAGATGGATTTCTGTCCCGCTCGAACATAGGTACCGCCGGCGAGCGGATAGGTGACGCTGCTTGCATACGCCGCAACATGCACGATCCCGGCAGGACTGATTGCCATCGCCTCGACCTGGTCGGTTCCGGCGTAGGGTTGCGCGCCGCTGCCGGTCACACTGGCCGAGCGCGCGCCCACGACGGTCGCTGCGTCGAGCTGCCCGCGATCCTGATTCATCTTCGCGACGAACAGCATGTCCAGGCCGCCGTTGCTGAACGTCGCGGAACTGATGCCTGGAAAATAGGAACTGGCGATCGAACCACCGACGTAGGCCGCGCCATCCGGGGCAACGACGACGTCGAAGGCCGTGTCGAGGCCGTAGCCGTCCGCTCCGTATCCACCGAGCAATGTGGAGTATTCGATGAATGGTCCCGGGACGACGACAGCAGGAACAGCAATTGAAGAGATCACCACTTGAAAGCTTTGTTCCGCAGAAATGGCGGCGAAGTTGGCGTTGCCCGCCTGCGTCGCGCGCAGCGTGCAGGTCCCTGCGGCAACGAGCGTGATGACCATGCCGCTTGCTGCACACGTCGCGGGCGTCAGCGAAGCAAACGAAACCGTCAATCCGGAAGATGCGGTTGCCTGCGGTTGCAGCTGTGGGTGCGCCAGCGATTGTTGACCGATAGGCGGAAACAGCAGCGATTGAAGTGCCGGCAGCACGGTGAAGCTCTGATCGACGCTGGCCGCAGCTGCGTAGTTCGTGCCGCCCGACTGGCTCGCGCGAATCGTGCAGTTTCCGATCGTCAGCAGCGACAACCAGTTATCGTTCATCCGGCAAACAGCGGTCGTCAGCGATGCGTAGCTCACTGGCAAGCCGGATGATGCAGTTGCGTGAAGCGCAATCGCGGGAGTGTCGAAGTAGCGAGACGCAGCCAGTGAGAAACTCACGGTCTGCGCCGCGGGCGTCACCACGAAGCTCTGATCGACGTTTGCTGCAGGCAGATAGACCGCGTTGCCTGCCTGCGACGCACGAAGGGTGCAGGTGCCGACAGCGACTACCGTCACAGTCGTCGCGTTAGTCGCGCACACCGCGGCAGTCAGCGACGCGAGGCTGACCGCGAGCCCTGACGACGCCGTCGGACTCACCGTGAAACGGCGGTGCGCCGAACGGTTGCGCGACGAGCGAAGCAAAGGTAATGGTCTGGTTGGCGAGTGCCGAGACCGCAAAACTCTGTTCGACGCTGGTGGCTGGCGCATACGTGACATTGCCGGCCTGCGATGCGCGGACCGTGCATGTACCCGCCGCGATAAGCGTCACTGTCGTCCCCGCCACCGTACATACGGCGCTCGTAAGTGATGCAAACGAGACCGCGAGGCCGGATGTGGAAGTCGCGGCGATCGTGAATGGTGCTGCGCCGAGGATCCTGTTGCTCAGCGCGGGGAATGCGATTGTCTGGCCGAGCAGCGAGCTCGTGACGGCAAAGCTCTGGTCCACGTTTGGCGCCGCCGCGTAGGTCGCGTTGCCCGTCTGCGACGCACGGAGGGTGCAGGCACCCGCAGCGACGAGCGTCACCGTGCTGCCACTTATCGAGCATACCGCTGCGGTCAGGGAAGAGAATGCGACTGCGAGTCCCGACGATGCGGTGGCGCTCACTGTGAACGGCGCCGTGGTCAACGATCGGCTGGCAAGCGCGCCAAAGCTGATCGTCTGACTTGCCTGCGCGATGGCGATCGCAAAGGCTTGCGTTGCCGCCGGATTGGCGCCGTTGCTGGCCGTAATGACGCCGTTGAAGCTGCCGACAGTGCTCGGTGTTCCGCTGACGAGTCCACTGTTTGCGGTCAGTACGAGGCCGGGAGGAAGGCTGCCGGTCGTCACCGAATACGATGGCGCCGGCAGTCCGGTCGCCCTCACGGTGAACGCGTACGCGACGCCGAATTGGCCGCCAGGCGGCGGGTTGCTGGTGAATGTCGGCGGCACGCTCCCGCCCAGATTCGTCAGCGCAAAACTGGCGCTCTGCGCGCCGGTCGACGCGACCACGGAGTAAGAACCAGCCGCGATATTGGCCGTCAGCGCCGGTGCGGTCGCAACGCCGAGCGCGTCGGCCAGGACGCGCACCATCGCCTGCCCTCCCGCAAACAGTCCTGACGCGCCGCCGGAAGGCGCCGTGAATGTTACCGATGTGCCTGGCACCGCGCGACCGCCGGCATCCCGTGGCATTGCCGCCAGCGCCACTGGAAATGCCGTGCCGACGATCGTGGATTGCGGCGTACCGCTGCGTACGGCTAGCGATGCAACGGCATTGCCGGTCGCCGTGTTGAGCAGGGCCGACACGTTGTTGGTCGTGCGATTTGCGACAAGCAGATCGAGCACGCCGTTGGCGCGCAGCGAGGCTGTCTCGACCCAAATTGGCCCGGCACCCGTGGCAAAGCTGATCGGCGCCTGGAAGCCTCCTGCGCCATTGCCCGGGAGCACGACGATGTTGCTACCGAATACATTCCCGGTCGCGATATCCAGCAGCCCATCGCCATTGAAGTCGCCGATCGCCAGTCCGTTCGGCGTGAAACTGAGGGCGACATTGCTCGACGTCGGGAACGTGCCATCGCCGCGTCCAAGCATGATTGAAATGCCGAACGCATTCACGACAGCCAGGTCGAATTTGCCGTCGCCGTTCAGGTCGACCGCATTCAGCAAGTACGGGCGAAACCCGGTTGCGAACGTAGCGCGTGGCGCGAAGGTACCGTCGCCGTTGCCGAGAAGGACAGAGATCGTGGCGTCGTTGTAGTTTGCGACTGCCAGATCAGGTTTGCCATCACCGTTGAAATCCGCGATCGCGACGCCCTGGGGATTGCCGCCGGTCGCATAGGCACGGGCGGGCGCGAACGTGCCATCGCCATTGCCAAGCAGAACACTTACCGATTGCCCGACGATGGCACCGCTGGAAGAGTTCGTTGCCACCAAGTCCGGTTTGCCGTCGCCGTTCAAGTCGGCGACAGCGAGACCATATGGCGCGAGGCCGGCGGCCACGTATTGAGGTGCGCGAAACGTGCCATCGCCATTGCCGAGGTAGATGCCGACGGTGTTGGAGCCGATGTTGGTGACGGCGAGATCGGGCTTGCCGTCGCCGTTGAAGTCGGCAACCACCACCCGGCTCGGGTAGGCGCCGGCGGCGAGCGCGGGTGGCAAGAGTTGCAGCGTCCCGTTGCCCTGACCCATGAATATAGACACGTTGCCACTACTGAGATTGACCACGGCTGCATCGAGCTTGCCGTCATTGTTGAAGTCGCCGACGGCGAGCGCACCGGGGTAACTGCCTCCTGCGTAGTTGACGACCGGTGCGAACATGTCGGCGCGCGCCGATGGGGCAAGCAGCGGGCAGACGAGCGCCAGAACGACGATCGCGCGAAACGCGCTAAATACGGCAACACGAAGCGACGAATGGGTGAACGCAAGTTGCAAAATTGAGGTCCTTTGCGCGCGAACCTCAATGTTGACGATTGGCGCAACCGCCGCAATCATCCAAACGGCCTAGGCCGGCTGCTGAACTGTAGGAAATGACAGGTAACCGCGTCGGGTCAAATACCCTGACCTGCAGCATTGGCGCCGAACCGCTAAAATGTGATCCGCCCTTTGGATTCACACCGCAGCAAATCACGCGAGCGCACGCATGACCACCGACCTGCTTCGTGAACTGAACTCCCTGGCCCCCTGTCACGGTCTAGTCATCGGGGACAACTACGCTGGCCGACTTGGCTCCCGGGTGCTGCTCACCATGCGTCGTTCGCTGCGCGTCGCCTCGCTCGTCGTCTCGACGCTGCTGCCCGGGCTGTTCAACACGGCCGGCGCGCAAACCGTCCAGAGCTTTCCCCTCAAGACGATCAGGCTGGTCGTCCCCTTTCCGCCCGGCGCGGGCACCGACACCATCGCGCGGCTCATCGCGCAGAAACTCGCCGAGAGCATGGGCGCCACCGTCATTGTCGATAATCGCGTCGGCGCCGGCGGCGCCATCGGCGCGGTGGAAGTCGCCAAGGCCGATCCCGACGGCTACACGCTGCTGTTCGTCGCCTCGCCCTTCACCACCGTGGCCGCGTCATCGAAGAGCGCGGGCTACGACCCGGTGAAGCAATTCCTGCCCGTTGCGCCCATCGCCTCCGGGCCGCTGGCCTTCGTCGTCAATCCCAACGTGCCCGCGAAGACCATGCGCGAATTCGTGGCGCTTGCGCGCGCGCAACCGAACAAGTTGAATTACGGCTCCGCGGGGCCGGGCAGCGTCAATCATCTGGCGCTGGAGCTGCTCAACGCGCGCGCCGGCATCGACATCGTGCACGTGCCGTACAAGGGCATCGCCCCCGCAACGCAGGACCTGCTGTCGGGACAGATCCAGGCGATGACCGCGTCGATCCCCGCCACGCTGCCGTATCTCGCGCAGAATCGCGTGCGTGTGCTCGCGGTCACCGGCCCGCGGCGCGCGGCGCTGCTGCCCGACGTGCCGACGTGGGGCGAGTCGGGCATCAGCAATGCCGAGGTGATCAACTACTGGGGCATCGTCGCGCCGCTGGGCACGCCGCGCGAGGTCGTCGCCAAGCTCAACGCCGAGGTCGGCAAGATCCTGGCGCAGCCGGACGTGCGCGAGCGGCTGGAACGCGAAGGCGCGGAATTGATTCCGGGCCCGCCGGAGCGGCTGGGCACGCTGATCGAATCCGACCTCGCGTCGTGGAAAAAACTGATCGTCGACGCGCGCCTGCAGTTGGAATAGTTCGCCGCCACTCGCGTACGGTGCCTGACGCCGCAAAGAAAAGCCCCGCCGAAGCGGGGTCGATGTCCAGGCGGAGATCTGTTAGTGCTTGCGGCGCGAGAATCCGAGTCCTGCCAGCGCGATTCCGAAAAGGGCGAGGCTCGCCGGTTCGGGAACATTCTGTGCAAACACGGCAATGCAACCGAGCGGGCACAGTAAGTTCGGGACGGCTGACGTGCTCCCGGCAAGCGGCAGGAAGACATTGCCGCTCACCGGGTCAACCGAGATCGAATGCGGGTTCGCCAAGCTCGATATTCCCAGTGGACCCAACGCAACAGACTGCAGCAGGGCTAGAGTCGCGTCGCTGATTACGTCGAAGACCCGTCCACCACCGCTCACGCCGGTGACAAAGTAGTAACCCAGTGCCGGGTCGTACCAGATCTCGTCCGAGCCGCTGATCTGCGCGAACGTTGTGACGATCGACCCGGCGCCGGTCGGGTTGAGCAGGACCGTCTGCGTGCCAGCGTCGCCACAACCGACCATGAGATTGCCGCTTGCGCCAAGCGCGAGACCCGTGGGCGCACAGTCGGCAATACCCATGGACGTGAAATTGTAGACCCGTCCGACCGTGCCGTTGGTGAGGATTTCCGCAACCCCGCCAGCACCGACTCCGCCAATCTGCGGGACGGAGATGAAGAAGGTCCCGGTATTCGGGTTCCATACCGGCTGTTCCAGGCCGTCAGCGTTTGCCGCGCCTGGAACGGTGATGCTGGTATGGGCGATGGAGACCGGCGTCGTACCGTTGGTGGTTGCAAAGAGCGTTCCGAACGCCGGCGCGTCGGCGTTGTTCGCCACCAGGACCTGGTGGGTCAGCGGCGAATATGCCATCTCGTCGACCCGGAAGGATCCACCGGTGGAAATTGTCTGGAGCAGGATCGGTGCAACCGGATTGGTCACATCGAAGACCTTGAGCGTGCTGTTGCCGTCACCGGCGTAAAGCGTGGTTTTTCCGCCCACTGTGACCGTCAGGACGCCATCTGCGCCAGATCTCGACGTGGTTGCCGCTTGCCCGGTAAAGCCGGTCGCTCGCCCAACGAATGAGAGGCTCGCTCCAGAGTAGATGTCGACACTTGCATTGGACCGGTCTGCGACATAGTCGAGCCGAGTCACGGGGTCGAAGAAGCTGATGTCGAAAGAGGTGAATGCCCCGCCCGGTTGGACATTGGCCGCATCCGATGGCACCGCAATCGTCTTGAGCAGGCTGTAGGTCGTCGGCGCCGCGATGGCTGAGGACGTGGCCGCAACAAGGATGGCCGCCGCCATCGTGCAGCAATGGAAAATTTTTTGGCTTGTCATTGAGAATCCTCCTGAAAAACGCTGTCACTCGAACCGCACATCATGTAGTAAGCAATTTGAAGGCCACTACAGATAATCAGTCGGTTAACGGAGATGACCTCGCCGCTCTGTAAGATTTCTCGACGTTCGTAAGCTTTCCGTAAGCTAGTTCGTGAAATGTGCTGTTACATGACTCCGGTCGGTCGACAGGAAATCGTCAGGAGAATCCTCATCCGATCACTCCGGACGAATTTCCTCGGCCGCAGTGTCGCAGCTCACTGCTTGGACCACATGAAACGCGACCTTCCCGACGCTATCGTAGCTCGACGAGAATCGATGTCACATTTAGCCTGAATCCCGCAACCTCTATGACGTCGTTGACGTTGGCCTTCGTGGTAACGCGAAGCAGCAACACTGCATCCTCGCGCCGGGATGGAGTCAAGGGATGCTAAGTATCTTGCCCGAAATTTCCATTCTTATTTTGGCCGTTCCAGCGCTGCCTTGATCGCGTCGATGAAGGGCCCGAGTTTCGGCGGCTGGGCCTCCAGATCGATCCTGAGCCCGAGCTTGTGTAGCGTGGCGCTGCACACCGGGCCGATCGAAGCGACCAGCGTTCGCCCTAGGCTCTGTCGCAGCGAAGCTTCCTTGCCGACCTGCTGCGCGACGGCGAAAAGATTGATAGCCTGCGATGCGCTGGTAAACGCCACGAGGTCGATCTCATCCCGATCGAGTGCGCCAATCAGGTGTTGCAGAGGTGTGGTATCGACTGGCAGGCCCCAGCGGTAGGTCGTGATCTCGACAATTTGTGCACCTTTAGCCGCGAGCGCTGCCTGCAGTTCACGATTCGTCTCGCCATAGCGTTGCACCACTACGCGCTTCCCCAGCAACGGGAGATTTGCCAGCTCGGCAAGTACCTGGCGGGTGGTGAAAGGGTCATTGGCGGCGAGATCGATGCGTATCTTTCGCGATCGGAGCGCCGCCGTAGGTTTGGGGCCGCGCACGACGACCTGCGCGCCATTGAGGAGCCGCAAGAAGGTGTCCGTTAGCCCCAGACCATCGGTCGCATCAAACAGTGCTCGCGTTCCAACGCCAGTCTGAAAGATAAAAATGTCGGGCGGCGCGAAATTCCAGTCGTCGATCAATTCACGGATATGCGCAGGATCAACATCCGAAATTTCGGCCAGCGCCGGCGCTACGAAGGGTGTACCGCCATGCTTGCGGACCAGGTCGGCAATCTTATCCCGCGCCCGGCTTTCGAGAATGGCGACTGTCTTGTCTTTCATCGACACGCGTCTGAAGGAGGCCCGTGCCTAGTCTGCCATGGCCGAGCGGATACTGTCGCGATCACTGGGGGATTGACGTGGCCGCTGAAGCGGCGATAGACTTTTCACGCAGTTCAATTCCAAGTTTCGTTGTCTACCTTCCTTCGCCCCTTCCGGCGTTTTTGCGAATGGGCACCGCGATTCCGCGGTTGATATTAATGGTCCCGTAGCGGTCGCCATGGCGCATATGCGCCCCTACGGGTCACTAACCAATGTCGCAGGGAGATACCATGAAAATGAGCACGCTTGTCCTTGGACTTCTTTGTCCTGTCGCGCTGCCAGCCTTAGCCGCACCTCATTGCACAGCCCAGACCACCAAAGGCTACTGGGAAGCTACGTGTGATGGATACTTGACGCCTCCGCCACCGGCCCCCGCCGTGCTGTTGCCGTCTCGACTACTTGCCACCTGCACCGCCAGCAAGACAGCGTACTGGGACTGCATGGGTGCAGTGAACCTCGGTGGGACAATTCTCGAGCAGGCGCTGCATGGGCAGGCCAATAACAATTCCGATTGCACGGGAACGATCACGTACACGCAGACAATCTTCGGACAACCTGCTCCAGATCTAAATATTCGCTATGTCATCCGGGACAACGGCGACACTATCAATGGCTTGCCGGTTGATTCCGGCCAGGTTCTTTCCTGCGTTCTTCACCGCATCAGCGTCGATACTCCGTAACTCGAGCCGGTCGACCGCGCAATCCACATGGGCCAAGCGGCCCATGTGGTAGGCGCGCACCCAGATGGGCAAAGATCGGTAAGCGAACGATCCAACGGCAGCCAGGAGTTGCAACACGCCCCGCAGGCGGCCCGCCTCGCGACATCGGGCGCTACCCAACGCGGCGACGGCGGCCTAGAATATTGCGGTAAGCCCAATTGCAACGGAACGCCCTGGTGGACATCAGCGCCATGGTTCGTTCCCCGTCTGGCTCATCCTGAGGAGAGGCCTCGTGAACGATCCGGTTTCGAATCAACACATGGCCCCGAGCGCGGGCACGCCAACGGCCAACGCGGCGTCAACATCGTCGCTGCGCGGCCGCACGGATCACTTTCTCAAGCTCATGTTGTTCCATGCTCGCGGCTGGACCGGTGACGAACCCGGCACGGGAAGCGTCGACCGCGCAACCGGAGACTTCACCGCCTTGCGGCATTCGATGGCAAAGCGTGGTGTTCGCTACACCCTGCCGCAGCCCCGAAGCGCGGCAGCGGTTCGGCTCGACTCGCCAGCGAGCGAAGTGATGACCGACCTGCGCCGAATCAGCGCCGCAACCATCGACATCGACGCGTCGATCGATGCCGCCAACCAGGCGATGATCGCGCGTAGCGTGCGCGCGCTGTTCGTTACCGGCGAGGCGCGACAAGTGCTCGGAATCATTACCTCGACCGACTTGCAGGGTGAGAAACCGATACAGTTTGCGCAGGAACGCGGTATCCGGCATGGTGACGTGCTCGTCCGCGACATCATGACGCCTGCGGAGCGGCTTGAAATTCTCGACTACCGGGATGTCGAGCGCGCCCGAGTCGGCGACGTGGTGGCCACGCTCCGGCTCGCCGGCCGTCAGCACGCGCTTGTCGTCGAAGTGATTCCGGAAACGCCTCCCGGAGAAGTGACGGTCCGCGGCATTTTTTCCCTTACGCAAATCGCGCGCCAGTTGGGCATTCCATCGCAGCAGGTGCATGACATCGCGCAAACCTTTGCCGAGATCGAAGCCGCTATCGGCAGCTGATGCTATCAAGACGACGCGAGAGCAATTCCGGACGTTGGCAGTGCGCACAACGTGGCGGCGGCCACCCGAACGTCGAAAGCCTTCTGAATGACTACGAATCCCCGATCGGGCGATGCGCGCGCAGTTTTCGCACACGACGCGATCAAGTCGCGGATACGCACGATCCCCCACTATCCCAAGCCCGGGATCATGTTTCGCGACATCACCACGCTGCTGCAGGATCCGGTCGGGTTCCGGTTGTCGATCGATGCAATGGCTGACCGTTACGAAGGTCGGCGCTTCGACAAGGTCGTCGGCATCGAATCGCGTGGATTCATCTTCGGCTCGGCGCTCGCTTACCGGCTGGGCAAGGGATTTGTCCCGATCCGCAAGCAAGGCAAGCTGCCCGCCGAAACCATCGGCAGGAGCTACGATCTGGAATACGGTGCGGCGACCATGGAGATCCACGTCGACGCGATCGGCAAGGGCGAAATGGTCGTGATCGTGGACGACCTGATCGCAACGGGCGGCACCGCCCAGGCTGCCGCAACGTTGGTCGAGCTCGTGGGCGGTGAAGTGCTCGAGTGCTGCTTCGTGATCGACCTGCCCGACATCGGCGGGCGGCGGCGCCTGGCCGAGCAGGGAATCGCGTCGCACGCGCTATGCGCGTTCGACGGAGACTGAAGCTTGCGCAGCAATCAAAGGCAGGTTGACACCATGGGCGCAATCGCGAACCCGCGACGAAGGCGGGCGATGGCGGGCGCTGCCGCATCCTTTGTTGGTCTTGTGCTGCCTGCACGAGCGCAATCCCCTGCCGTCGACCCCGCCGTTGCGTCCATCCGCGCTTTCTACGAGGTGCTCCTGGACGTAATGAAGCAAGCCGACAAGCTGGGCGTACGCGGCCGTTACGACAAGCTCGCGCCGGCCATCCGTTCGGCCTACGACCTGCCCACGATGACGCGCATTGCCGTCGGGCCGGACTGGAGCAAGATCCCGCCCGAACAACAGGCGGCGCTCATCGACGCCTTCTCGCGCAGGTCGATCGCGACCTACGCCAATCGCTTCGACGGCTACTCTGGTCAAAGCTTCGAAGTCGATCCTGAGGTCGAGACGCGCAATACGGGCCGACTCGTTCGCAGCAAGTTGCTTCGGCCGCCCGAGATTCCCGTTACGTTGAACTATCTGGTACGCGGGTCCGGCGACACGTGGAAGATCGTCGACGTCTACCTCGCCGGATTCATCAGCGAGATGGCGACCCAACGCACGGAATTCCGTGGCATTCTGGATAAGGGAGGCCCCGCTGGCTTGATCGCGAATCTGAACCAGCAAATCGACAAACTCATGCGCAAGGCCTGATCGTCGCGACGCCTTCATGAAGGCGACCGCGCCTCACCGGCGTACGCGTACCGACAGCAAGAGCGCCGGCAGGAAGATCAGCGATGCGGCGAGTGTGAACGCAAGCGACAGCGCGAGCAGCTGGCCCATGCTCGCCGTTCCCGGATGGTGCGAGTACCAGAGGCTGCCGAAAGCCGTTCCGGTCGTCAGCGCGCTGAACAGCACCGCCCGCGTGAGGCTCGACTGCAACAGGTTCTGCGAACCGTTGCGCCAGGCCATCACGAAGTAGATGCTGAAAGCGACGCCGATGCCGAACAGCAACGGCAGCGCAATGATGTTCTCGAAATTGAGCGGCAAACCAACCACGACGCAAGTGCCAAGCGTGACGAGCCCGGCGAGGGTCAACGGCGCGAGCGTCAGCAAGACGTCGCTCAACCGACGCAGCACGACTGCGAGCAATAGCGTGATCGACAGCAGCGCCCAGAGACCCGCCTCGAGAAATGCGCGCACGATGGTACGGCTCGACTCCTGTATGCCCACGGTGGTTCCCGTCGCATCGGGCGCCAGCTGGCGGACAGCGGTCACGAAACGCTGCAGCGCCGCGTTGTCGCTAGCGTCGCTCTTGGGAAACACTTCGATGCGCGCCCGGCCGTCCGGCGCGGTCCAGTCGCGTACCAGGTCGGCGGGCAATTTTTCCAGCGTGACCGTCTCGGCCTGCAGCGCGTCGCGCAATTGGTCGAGCATGACCAGCAACCCGGGGATCAACGCCTCCCGTGCCCGCTCGCGCGCCGCGGGAGCATCGCCGGCGAGAACGGTAAGTGCCCGCGCAAGCCTTGCCGCGTCGATGGCAGCGGCGCCCACGGGTTGTGGTCCCGCGGCCTGCGCGAGCGCTTGAGCGGTGCGCGAGATCGCGTGAACGGTCTGTTCGTCGGTAGGTGGCGGCTTCACCTCGGGCGGACTGAGCGTGGCATCGAGCAGCATCGCGGCGTCGCCGAGCAGCGCGAGCTTCGCTTCCTGCTGCTCGGGAATGAAGCTGGCCAGTGTAATCGCGCGATTGACTTCCGGCAGCGCGGAAAGACGCTTGGCCAGCGCCGCTGCGTCGCCAAGCGTCGGGACCAGGATCTCGATCGTGTTGGGTGTCGTATCCGGGTTCTTCATGAGATCGACAAGCGTCGCGACAGATTCGGCATTCGGGCTGCGCAAGTGCAGCGGGTTGAAGTCGAACTCGAGCTTCGGCAGCAGCACCATGCTGCCGACGGCGATCAATGCGGCGCCGACGAGGATGCCGAAGCGCTGCCGGCTCACCAATCGATCGAGCGGCGCCAGGGTCGCATAGCCGACAGCATCACGCTCGCCGCCGGGACGCATCACCGCGAGCAGGGCGGGCAACAACGTGATGCTGGTAACGAACGCGATGATCATGCCCGTTCCCGCGATCAGGCCGAGTTCCGACACGCCACGGTAGTCGGTCGGCAGAAAAGCGTAGAACCCCGCCGCGGTCGAGGCCGCGGCAAGCGCGAGCGGCACCCCGACTTCGGCACCTGCGTCCCGCAATGCGAGCCGGAGATCGTCGTGCAGATGTCGCTTCGCGCGATAGCACACGCAGAACTGGATGCCGAAGTCGACACCGAGTCCGATGAACAGCACCGCGAACGCCACGGAAATGAGGTTGAATGCGCCGTACACGAGCAACCCGAACGCCGCGGTCAACGCCATGCCCGCAAGCAGGCTGAGCAAAATCGCGACGATCAGGCGACCGGAGCGCAGCGCCAGCCACAGCAGGACCACGACGACCAGCATCGCTACGGCGGCGTTGAGTCCCGCGCCTTCCGCGAGCGTCGCAAACTCCTCGTCGGCCAGCGGCACCGGCCCTGTGAGTCGAACGCGAACGCGGTCGTCGGAGGAGTATCCAAGCTCGCTCACCGCGCCGCGAATCGCGCCGACCGCGCGTGCGCCGGGCTGCAGCGCATCGAAGTCGAGGACCGGCTGCACGAGAATGTAGCGGCGCAGTTCGCGCGGGTCGGCAGCGCGCGCCATGATCAGCGTGCGCCACGAAAAACGCGGCGCCTTTCCAGCGTTGGTCATCTCGATCGCATCGGCGAACGCGGCGAGCGGACGCTTCAAGTCGTCGAGTTTGATCTGTTCCCGGCGCACGCCTTCGAGTACGAGCGAAAGCGCATCCATCACGCCGCGCAGGCTCGGATCGCCCGCCAAGGTGCCGAGCAGCGGCTGGGCCGCGATGATCTGCTGCGTCGTGCGCGCAACTTCTTCAGTCGGCGCGAACAGCAAACCCGCGCGGTTGAAGAACGGACCGCCGTCCGGCCGCCGCACGTTGTGAAACAGGGTCGTGTCGTCAGCGAGGCGCTTCGCCAAGGCGGCGGTTGCCTGCTCGGCCAGGTCGGGCGTTGCGCCGTCGACGACCACCGCGATCATCGCGACGCGTTGCGGAAAGTTCTTGGCGAAATCGATCTCGCGCTTGCGCCACGAGAGGTCCGGCGAGATCAGCTTGGCGGTATCGGTATCGATTGCAATGTGCTGCGCCGCGTATGTGCACGCAATTGCGCTCAGTACCGCGGCGACCGCGAGCGTGTGCCATGGGCGCGTTACGCATGCGTCCACCACGCGCGTGATCAACGCCCGCATCGCGCGAATTCCTTTCGCTTCATCGAATTAGCCGTACGCCGATCCATCCATTTCGCGCCGATCCTGCCGGCCGACTTGTCCGCGGCCCGGCAAAGAGGCATGATTGTACAGATGGTGGATCCCCGGACGAGCGACCCCCGAGCGGAGCAGGCGATGTTCGACCTTGCCATGCGTCCGCGTCGACCCCGGCCGGCAGCATGCAAGTAATTCTTGCACAGCCCCGCGGCTTTTGTGCGGGCGTGATTCGCGCGATCGATATCGTCGAGCACGCACTCGAAACCTTCGGCGCCCCGGTCTACGTCCGCCACGAAATCGTGCACAATCGCCACGTCGTCGAATCCCTGCGAGCGAAGGGCGCGCGATTTGTCGAGCATCTTGCAGACGTACCCGCGGGCGCCATCTCGATCTTCAGTGCGCATGGCGTCGCGCGCCGCGTCGAGGACGAGGCGCGGACGCGCGGCCTGCGCGTGCTGGACGCCACCTGTCCTCTGGTCGCCAAGGTCCATTCCCAGGGCAAACGCTACGTCGCCGCGGGTCGCCAGGTGATCATGGTGGGCCACGCCGGCCATCCCGAAGTCGAGGGAACGATGGGCCAGATCCCAGGCCGCATCCTGCTGGTGCAAACGGTGGAAGATGTCGAGACGCTGGATCTCGACCCCGACACGCCGGTCGCCTACATCACCCAGACGACACTGAGCGTTGACGACACGCGCTCGATCATCGCCGCGATCCAACACCGTTTCACCGATGTCGTCGGGCCTGATACCGACGACATCTGTTATGCCACCCAGAATCGGCAGGTGGCGGTGCGGAAGCTGGCCGAACTCGCCGACGTCATCCTGGTGGTCGGCGCGAAGAACAGTTCAAACTCCAATCGTCTGCGCGAGATCGGCGTCGAGATCGGCGTTCCGAGCTACCTGATCGCCGACGGCAGCGAAGTCCAGAGCGGCTGGTTCCGCGAAGCCGATGTCGTCGGCATCACTGCCGGCGCGTCCGCGCCCGAGGAACTCGTCGCCGACGTGGTCGCGGCGCTCCGCAGTACCGGTCCGATCGAATTGTCCGTGCTGCCCGGCATCACCGAGAACGTTGAATTTCGCCTTCCCGCCGAGTTGCTGCGCGCCCGCTTGGCGCGCACAGTGACTTCCTGACTCTCACGAATTATCCCGAAAGCGCCACGTGGCAATCCCTCTACTGCAAAAAGCCCGCATCGGCGCCTACGTCGTCCGCCAGCAGCTGGCAGGTCGCAAGCGCTATCCCCTCGTTCTGATGCTCGAACCACTGTTCCGCTGCAACCTTGCATGCGCCGGCTGCGGCAAGATCGACTACCCGGAAGAAATCCTCGACCAGCGACTGTCGGTCGCGGATTGTCTTGCTGCAGTGGACGAATGCGGAGCCCCGGTGGTCTCGATCGCCGGCGGCGAACCCCTGCTGCACAAGGAAATTGGTGCGGTGGTTGCAGGCATCATTGCGCGACGCAAGTTTGTCTACCTGTGCACGAACGCCCTTTTGCTCCGGAAGAAACTCGCCCAATACGAGCCGAGTCCCTACTTTGTCTGGTCGGTACACCTGGACGGCGATCGACAGATGCACGATCGATCGGTCTGCGAGACGGGTGTCTACGACAGGGCGGTGCTGGCGATCCGGGAGGCCAAGGAGCGCGGCTTCCGCGTCAACATCAACTGCACGCTGTTCAACGATGCCGATCCCGAGCGCGTCGCGCAGTTTTTCGACAGCGCCAGTGGGTTGGGCATCGACGGCATCACGGTTTCACCCGGCTACGCGTACGAGCGTGCGCCCGACCAGGCGCACTTCCTCAATCGTGCGAAGACCAAGCAGTTGTTTCGGGACATCTTCAGTCGCGGCCGCGGCGGCAAGGCATGGTCGTTCAGCCAATCGGGCCTGTTCCTGGATTTCCTGGCAGGAAACCAGAACTATCATTGCACGCCCTGGGGCAATCCGACCCGGACGGTATTCGGCTGGCAACGGCCCTGCTATCTGCTCGGAGAAGGTTACGCGCAGACCTTTCGCGAGCTCATGGATGAAACCAATTGGGACGCGTATGGAACCGGCAATTACGAGAAGTGCGCCGACTGCATGGTGCATAGCGGTTTCGAAGCGACCGCCGTGCAGGATGCGGTACGCCACCCGCTGAAGGCGCTGGCAGTCAGTCGACGCGGTGTCGCGACCTCGGGAGCCATGGCCCCCGAAATATCGCTCGCGAACCAGCGTCCGGCGGAGTACGTATTTTCACGGCACGTCGAGAAAAAACTAGCCGATATCCGGGTAACCCAGGCCCGAGCCAAGGAGTCGACGACCGCGTGAGAGCGCGCGAAAGGCCTTGCGCGCGTCGACCGCATTTCGTAACAGCGCCGGCAATTGGCGTGGAGCCCGCGCGACTGCACCAAGGACGGCACGCGGGTTGACGGACCCGTCGGGGCGCATGCCGCGAATTGCCGCCGGAGCAATGGCGCGGGCTAGCGGATCGGCAATCACGCGGAACGCGACGAACGGGATGCCGTGAGTGGCGGCAAACTCTGCGACCACATGCGACTCGGTATCTACGGCGATCGCGCCCGTTTCAGCTCCGAGCGCACGCTTCTCTGCCGGCGAGGCGACAACGGTGTCCATTCCGACGAGGTCTCCCCTGACGGCGCCTCGCAGGCGCTGCCTCATGGTCATGGCCCAAGCCGCATCAACCGGCCAACGCGCGGTGCGTGTGACGACGGCATCGGCGATGACCCAGCTTCCCGGCTTCAAGGTCGCAACGAGTCCGCCGGCAATGCCGATGCTTATGATTGCGGTAACTCCGCGCGAGAATTCGCGCTCGAGCGCGGACTCGAGTCGCCGCCGATCGCCACCGGCGGCAATGGTTCGTACGCCCTGGCCGCCCGCGATTCGCGCCTCGATGGCCAGACCGGTGACCGCAACGATGCGTCGCGCGTCGATCGCCGTGACGCTCACATGCCGAGTCGAGCCTGGGACTCGCTGGCGCTTCTCAGGTTGCGAAAGCGTGCAAGCGCCCAGAGGGGAAAGAACTTCGAATAGCCGTGGTAGCGCAGGTAGAACACCCGCGGAAATCCGACTGCGGTGAATTGCGGTTCGGGCCAGAGCCCGGAGCGATTGTTCGTCCGCATCAGATAATCAATGCCCCGCTCGACCGCCGGATGGTTTACTTCGCCGGCGGCCATCAATCCGAGCAGCGCCCATGCCGTTTGGGACGCGGTGCTCGGCGCCGGCACGTGACCGCGATAGTCGAGGTCATAGCTGTTTCCATGTTCACCCCACCCGCCGTCGGCATTGGCGATCGATACCAGCCAATCGACTGCGCGCTTGATCTCAGGCGCCCGCGAATCTACGCCCGCGGCGCTGAACGCACAAAGCACGGACCATGTCCCATAGATGTAGTTCATGCCCCATCGCCCATGCCAGCTGCCGTCCGCTTTCTGGTCCCGTCGCAGAAAATCGAGGCCTGCATCCAAGGCGTTGCGATCCGCTTCATTGCCAAGCTGGGCGACCATGCTCACGCAACGTGCGGTCACGTCGGCAGTTGGCGGGTCGAGCAGCGCGCCGTGATCGGCGAATGGAATGTGATTAAGATACTCGCTGGTGTTGTCCGCATCGAACGCGCCCCACCCGCCATTCTTGCTCTGCAGTCCCATGATCCACTCGCGACCGCGATTGACGCCCTCGCTGAAGTCGACGCCCCACGAAATGGCGAGACGATGCGCAGCCCGGTCCATCGCCATCACGACGACGGCCGTGTCGTCGAGGTCGGGATAGTGCGGATTCGCGTATTGGAACGCCCAGCCTCCGGGGCGCACTGCGGGCCGCTGAACTGCCCAGTCGCCGCGAACTTCGAGTTCCTGCCGCGGCGCCAGCCAAACGAGCCCGCGCCTGGCGCTGCCCAGCGCGCGCTCGCTGCCGACCTCGATCAGCGCATGGCAGGCAAGCACTGTGTCCCACACCGGCGACACGCAGGGCTGACAATAGGCCTCGTCGCGCTTGAGCACGATCAATTTGTCGATCGCATCCATTGCGGCAACGAAGTTCGGGTGATCGCGCGGATAATCGAGCGCGTCGAACAACATCGCAGTGTTCGCCATCGCCGGAAAAATGGCGCCCAGGCCATCTTCACCGTTAAGGCGTTGCGTAATGAACGCGACGGCTTTGTCGATCGCCCGCTTGCGCGGCGCGGCGGGGAAATAGGGCTCGGCAAAGCGGATCAGCGCATCGATGAACGCAAATACCGCGAACCAGGGCCGGGACTGGTGCATGGCCCGCGGCGCGCGACGTATCCGTGCCGAACGTCCGGCAAACAGTTCATCGATGGAAACCTTGCGCGAACTGCGCGACGACGGTTTCAGCGCCTGCAGCACGAGCAGTGGCGCCAACACCGTTCGTCCCCAATAGGAAATCCGGAACAGGTGGAATGGAAACCAGCGCGGCAAAAACATGATCTCGACCGGAATCGTCGGTACGGCTTGCCACGGAATCACGCCGTGCAGGGCAAGGAGGATTCGCGTGAACACGTTCGTAGTGCCGGCTCCGCCATGCGCGAGAATCGCGTCCCGCGCCTTGAGCATGTGCGGCGCATCTACAGAATCGCCGATGACCTTCAGGGCAAAGTAGGCCTTGACGCTGGCGCTGATATTGAAATCACCGCCATGGAAGAGTGGCCAGCCGCCATCGGAGCCCTGAATCCGACGAAGATAACGCCCGATCTTCTGCTCCAGCGAAGGTTGCCGCGCTCCCAGATAATGCTTCAGCAGTACGTATTCCGCGGGAATCGTCGCGTCGGCCTCGAGCTCAAAGATCCAATGGCCGTCCCGGCGTTGCGCGGCAAGCAGCGCGGCAGTCGAGCGCTCGATACACGCATCGATGCCCGAAGGGGCAACTTCATCCGGATCGACGTTCGCGAAAACCGGTGGCTGGGACGCGACCTCAGCGTTACGCGTGATGTGTTCTAGCACGGCAGGATGTTTGGACAGTATCGATCTTCGAATTGTTCAGTCACACCAGGCCGTACCGCAACATTATCCACGCCAGCGTGGCGCGACGGACGCGGAATGGGCGCCGAGGCGCGGTCCAGCCACGCGCCGCCAGGTGGTCAAGTATAGTCTGATAGACCCTGGCCATGAGCACGGGAGCACGCACGATTCTAAGCGGATATCGCGACAGCACACGGTTCGCGTCCTCGAAGTGGCTCCGGGCCCGGGCGACGATGGTCGCGCAGGCAGCGCCCAGCGCGGGATGGTTCAGGACCGTCGCCGAGTCGGTGGCCGTGATTCCGGCACCGGCCAACGACTCGCGCGGCAGATAGAGCCGTCCCATTTCGGCATCCTCATCCAGATCGCGCAGGATGTTCGTCAGCTGAAGCGCTCGACCGAGATGGAAGGCAAGCAGCGAACCGTCCGGTTCCTGCATGCCGAACACGCGGACCGACAGGCGGCCCACCGCGCTTGCCACGCGATCGCAATACAGGTCGAGCGTTGCACCATCCGGGCACAGGATATTTGCCGCCACGTCCATTTCCATCCCGTCGATGATCGAGTGGAAATCCTGGAGCTGCAGCCCGAACGCGGTGGTAGCTTTTGCTAGCCCCGCCAGGTTGGTCGAAGGCGCCCCGGCGAACAACGCGTCGATCGCGAGTCGCCACTGCCGCAACGCCTCGACCTTGGCCTCGTGTGGTGCCTCGCTGTCGGCGACGTCGTCGATCGCACGGCAAAATGCGTAGATTTCAAACATGGCCTCCCGCTTCGGCGCTGGCAGCACGCGCATCGCCGCATAGAAGGAACTTCCGGAGACCGGTGCCGTCGGCGCAGTGCTGACTTGCGTCATCGCCTGTCCGATGCCGGGAAATGCGTGCGTCCCTTCCACATGCCGCCCCTGCCACGCCAGTGCTGCCACGCGGAATCCAATGTGAACCCGAGATACATGGCGGAGACTGCAGGCAACGCGAAACCCCACCACGGCGAGACACCGTAAAAGCGAAGTGTCGGTTGAATGGCCAGCGTCATCAACCCCCATGCCAATATGCCCAGCCACTGAGCAAATCCGGTGCCGCCAATGGCCAGAAGTGGCGGTGCCAGCAATGCCACCGTCATTGCCGCCACGGTTCCCGCCAGCACCAGCGGAGAATAACCCAACTGCGCGTAGGCGGAACGGCTCACCATCAGACGAATGTCCCCGATGGATGCGTAGGCTCGAAGGCTGTGCGCGCGATCGGTCAGGCCGAGCCAAATTGGACCATGCGCCTTCAGCAGCCGTCCAAGAGCGCAGTCGTCGATCAGTTCACCGCGAATGCGCGCGATCCCCCCTGCGGCCCGGAGCGCTTTGCGCTGTACCAGCATGCAGCCGCCAGCGGCTGCCGCTGTGCGCAGGTCAGGTCGATTGACCCAGGCAAATGGGTACAACATCCGAAAAAAGAAAATGAATGCCGGAACCATTGCGCGCTCGGCGACACTTTCACAACGCAGTTTCACCATCTGCGACGCCAGCACGAGACCGCCGCGTACGGCGCGCGTGACGAGCGCCGTCAGCGCCTCGGGGGCGTAACCGATGTCGGCATCGGTGAAAAGCACATAGTCCGGTGCTTCCGGCAAGGCATCGACGTACGCGGCGCCGCAGTTCATCGCCCACAACTTGCCTGTCCAGCCTTCGGCAAGCTTCGGCGCGGGCAGGACGACCAGGCGCTCAGCCGCCGCGGCCGCCGCCGACCGCGCGACGGCGGCCGTGCCATCTTCGCTGTGATCGTCGACGACGACGATGTCGAATCGCCCGCGGTAGTCCTGCTGCAGCAGCGAATGCAGCGCGGCAGCGATGACCTCGGCCTCGTTGCGGGCCGGGATGACGGCGACGACGTGCGGCCACGTGGCCAACGGCACGCCGTCCTCCGGGGCATCGCGTATTCCAACGCGCCAGAATCCGCCACGCAGCAGCAGCAGATAGATCCATGCCACGCAGGCCAGCAACGCGATCGACAGCGCGATCATCGCAAGTATCCCGCATGCCTGAACCAGCTGACCGCGTCGCTCAGACCTTCGGTGTAGGGTCGCGCCTCGAAGCCGAGGTCGCGCTTTGCCTTGGCGCTGGTAAAGAACATCCGATTCTTGGCCATCCGCAGTCCGTCGAGCGTGAGAAACGGCTCGCGGCCGGTTCGAGCGGCGATCGCTTCGGCCATCGCGGCGGCAGGATAGAGAAGCCTGCGCGGTATGCGCAGGCGCGGCGGTTTGCGGCCGACGAGTTGTGCGATGTCGCGCAGCATGTCCGCCAGCAGGACGTTCTGTCCGCCGAGGATGTATCGCTCGCCGATCGCGCCTCGCGTCAGCGCGGCCAGATGCCCTGCCGCCACATCATCCACATGCACCAGATTGAGCCCGGTGTCGACATAACCGGGCATGCGTCCGGATGCGGCTTCGACAATGACTCTCCCGGTCGGCGTCGGTCGAATGTCGCGAGGACCGATCGGGGTCGATGGATTGACGATAACCGCCGGGAGTGCGTCGCGAGCGATCATGGCTTCGACCAGGCATTGCGCCGCCACCTTGCTCTGCTTGTACGCTCCGATTGCCGCCGATTCGGCGAGCGCCACGGTTTCGTCCGCCGCGTGCCCGTCCGATCGAAGCGCCAGCGCGGCGACGCTGCTGGTGTAGACGATGCGCTCAACGCCGGCGCGGAGCGCGGCTTCCATGACCGTCCTGGTACCCACAACGTTGTTGCGCAAGATCTCGCCGCGCTCGGGCGACCACAGCCGGTAGTCGGCCGCGACGTGCATGACATAGCGCACGCCAGCCATTGCGCGGGTAACCGATTCGGCGTCGCGCATATCGCCCTCGACCGTCTCGACGTCCAGCGCGGCGAGATTCCCACGCGGGCTCGCAGGCCGCACCAGCGCGCGGACCGAATAGCCGTCGGCAAGGAGCGCGCGTGCGACCGCCGAGCCGACGAAGCCGCTCGCACCGGTCACCAATACCAATCCGGTCTTGGTCATCGTTTGAGCGACGTCAAATAGGATCGGCGAGGTAGCAAGTGTCGGCGATCATCCGAAGCGCTGGCAAGATCCGGCGACGTCTGGCTGCCCGGGAATGCAGCCAGCGCGAAGCGAAACCTTCCAGCAATCGATTGCTATTGGGTCGCGGTGTCGACGCCACGGAGTGTAAGCTCCGCCGCGCGATGACAGCTCACGAAGTGGTTGGGCGCAATCTCCTCCAGCACCGGCGCCTTCTCGCGGCAGACGTCCTGCGCATACTTGCACCGCGGATGGAAATGACAACCCGGCGGCGTATTGGCCGGGTCGGCCACTTCGCCCTGGAGGATGATCCGGTCGGCGCGAAGGCGCGGATCGGGTTTGGGGACCGCCGACAGCAGCGCTTCGGTATACGGATGCTTCGGCGTCGCGAACAGCGCTTCGGTCGGCGCGGTCTCCACGACACGGCCGACGTACATCACCGCCACCCGCTCGCTGATGTGCTTGACGACGCTCAAGTCGTGAGCGACGAACAGATAGGTGAGCCCGAGTCTTTCCTGAAGTTCGAGCAGGAGGTTCAGTATCTGCGCCTGCACCGACACGTCCAGCGCGGAGACGGGTTCGTCCGCGACGACCAGGCGCGGATTCAAGGCAAGTGCGCGGGCGATGCCGATGCGTTGGCGCTGGCCGCCCGAGAACGCATGCGGATAGCGCTGCATGTATTCCGGGCGCAGGCCGACGAGACGAAGCATCTCCACCACCCTGTCGGTTCTTTCCTGCGCGTTGCCTACGCCGTGGACGAGCAGCGGCTCGCCCACGATGTCCAACAGTGTCATGCGCGGATTCAGGGACGAGAACGGGTCCTGGAAGATCATCTGCATCTGACGGCGCAGGGATCGCAGCTTGTTCTTCGACGCGGTTGCCACATCCAGGACGTCACCGTTGTCCGAAAGCAGGACCTGGCCGGCCGTCGGGGTGA
>CAVZWA010000010.1:0-9983 GCA_963778935.1 uncultured beta proteobacterium | reverse complement strand
GAGTTCATCGTGCTGCTGGGTCCGTCGGGCAGCGGCAAGTCGACGCTGCTCAACATCCTCGGCGGACTCGACACGCCAACGTCGGGCGAGGCGTTCTGGCGCGACCACAATCTCGTCACTGCTGACGAAACGGAGCTTACCCGTTACCGGCGCGAGCACGTGGGGTTCGTCTTCCAGTTCTACAATCTGATTCCGAGCCTCACCGTGCGCGAGAACGTCGCGCTCGTAACCGACATTGCGGTGTCGCCGATGCCGGCGGAAGAGGCGCTCGATCGCGTCGGTCTGTCAGGGCGCCTCGACCATTTTCCGTCGCAGCTTTCCGGCGGCGAGCAACAGCGTGTCGCGATCGCGCGGGCGATCGCCAAGCGGCCGGACGTGTTGCTCTGCGATGAACCGACGGGCGCACTCGACTACCCTACCGGCAAGGTCGTGCTGGAGGTGATCGCCCGGATCAACGCCGAGCTCGGGACGACCGCCGTGGTCATCACGCATAACATAGCGATCGCGGGAATGGCGGACCGGGTGATGCATCTCGCCGACGGTCGCATCACGCACGTCGACGTGAACGCGCGCAAGCTGACGCCAGCGGAGCTTTCCTGGTGAAGGCCATCGACCGCAAGCTGCTGCGCGACCTGTGGCAGATGAGGAGCCAGGTCGTCACGGTGGCGCTGGTCGTCGCAAGCGCATTCTCCGGTTTTGCCGGCTCGCTTGCGACGTATTACTCCCTCGAGCAGGCGCGCGAGCGATTCTACGAATCGGCGCGCTTCGGACACGTGTTTGCCGACATCAAGCGGGCGCCGCGCGAGATCGAGCGGCGCATCGCCGCGATCCCGGGCGTGAGCGAGGCGGAGACCACCGTCGTGTTCGACGTGACGCTGGACGTTACCGGTGTCGCGGAGCCGATCGTTGGCCGCATGATCGGGCTGCCGGAAAGCGGTGCGCGGCGGCTCGACCAGCTCGTGATCCGGCGCGGGCGCGCACCGGAACGCGACGCCCCGAGCGAGGTCGTCATTTCCGAAGGCTTCGCCAACGCTCGCGATCTCGGCCCGGGGAAGACTGTCACGGCGCTCGTCAACGGCCGCAAGGAAACCCTGTACATCGTCGGCGTTGGGCTGTCCCCGGACTATATCTACGCAACGCGTGGCGGCGCCTTTCCCGACGACCGCAACTTCGGCGTGTTCTGGATCGCACGCGACCGGCTTGCCACCGCGTACAACATGGAGGGGGCGTTCAACCACGTCACGCTGCGACTGACCCCGGGCGCCACGGAACGCGCCGTTATCGATGCGCTTGATCGGCTGCTCGAGCCCTACGGCGGTATCACCGCGCACGGCCGAGACGAGCAACTGTCGAACCGCATTCTCAGTCAGGAAATCAATCAGTGGAAAGTGATCGGTACGTTGATCCCGTCGATCTTCCTGGCGGTGGCGGCGTTCCTGCTCAACGTCGTCCTGAGCCGTCAGGTCGCGACCCAGCGCGAGCAAATTGCCGCGCTGAAGGCGCTGGGGTACGGCAATGGGGCGATCGCCACGCACTACCTGCTGCAGGTCGTCGTCATTGTGTGTTTCGGCATCGCGATCGGCATCGCCGTAGGCTACTGGTGGGGCGGCGCCGTGACTGCGCTGTACGCAAACTTCTTCCACTTTCCAAGCTATCGCTTCTTCATGCCGCTGTGGGTCATGCTGACCGCCGCGGCGGTGACGTCGACTGCGGCGGTCGCGGGCGCAATGGGCGCGGTGCGCAGGGCCGTTAGGCTCGCGCCCGCCGAGGCGATGCGACCGCCGTCGCCGGGGCGCTATGGACCGACGCTGCTCGAGCGGGCCGGTCTTGGACGCCTGCTGACGCCAGGCATGCGCATGGTGATCCGGAACATGGAACGCCGGCCGCTTCGTGCCCTGCTCACGACCGCAGGCATGGCGTCGGCGGTGGCGATCATCATTTCGGGCATGTTCTGGCGCGATGCCCTCGACTACATGGTCGACGTCCAGTTCGAGGCCGCGCAGCCGGGTGATGCCGAGATTGCGCTGGTCGAGCCGCTCGCGTCGCGGTCCCTGCACGAAGTCGCGCGCATGCCGGGCGTGATGATGAGCGAGGGCTCGCGTGACGTTCCCGTCCGGCTGGTTGCAGGTCACCGGTACTATCGGACCTCCCTCCTCGGTGTTCCGTCCACGGGCGAATTGCGCCGCCTGCTCGATTCGAACCTGAAGCGGATTTCGATCCCACCGGAAGGCATCCTGCTCACCGATCGGCTGGCCGAACGGCTCGACGTCGCCGTCGGTGATGCGCTGGTCGTCGAAACGCTCGCAGGGAACCGCAACAAGCGTAGTGTTCCCGTCGTCGGCGTCGTTCGCGATCTGATCGGATTGTTCGCCTACATGGACCTCAACGCGCTGAACGGGCTGATGGGAGAAGACGACACGTTCTCCGCCTTGTCGATCCGACTCGACCAGTCGCAGCGCGACGAGCTGTTCCGTCACCTCAAGGAATTCCCGCGGGTGGCCACCGTCGCGAGCAAGGCGGCGATGCTGCAGAACTTCCGCGAGACTTCCGCCCGCAACGTGCTCTATTTCACGACGATCCTCACCGCGTTCGCTGCCGTGATCGCGATTGGCGTTGTCTACAACAACGCGCGGATCGCGCTGCAGGAGCGCGCGTGGGAGCTCGCGAGCCTGCGGGTGCTCGGGTTCACCCGTGGTGAGGTCTCGACATTCCTGCTGGGCGAACTCGCCATCGAACTCGCTGTCGCCATTCCGCTTGGATGCCTGCTCGGCTATCTGTTGTCGTGGGCGATCGTGGCGATGAGCCACACCGACATGATCTCGATTCCGATCATTGTCGCCCCGCGCACCTACGCGTTCGCCACGCTCGCGATCGTGCTCGCTGGCGCCGCCAGCGCGCTGATCGTGCGCAGACGTATCGACCGGCTCGACCTGGTCGGCGTGCTGAAGACGAGAGAATAGTGATGGGCAAAGCGTGGCTGCGCAGGGGATCCTGGATTGTCGCCGGCGTGATCGCCGCGGGCGTGCTGGTCTGGGCGTTCGCGCCGCGCCCGGTCGAGGTCGAGACCGCGAACGTGACCCGCGGCCCGTTCCGCAAAACCGTCGACGAGGACGGGAAGACGCGCGTGCGCGACCGTTACGTCGTATCGGCTCCGGTCCCGGGCCGGCTGCTGCGGGTCGAGCTGAAGGCCGGCGCGCCGGTAGAGCCCGGCACGCTGCTCGCGCGGCTTGCGCCGGCGGCGCCGGCGCCGCTCGACGCACGCACGGAACTCGAATACCGCGAGCGCCTCGGCGCCGCCGAGGCCATGCGGCTGCGGGCTGCAGCCAGCATCGAGCGAGCGAGCGTCGCGCTCGAACAGGCGAAGGCGGAAGAGGGGCGCGCGGCAAAGCTTGCGGATCAAGGGTTCACATCGCGGCAGGCGCTCGACAACGCGCAGCGCGAGACGGAACTCAAAGGCAAAGAGCTCGCGGCGGCGCAATTCGATGGTCACGCAGCGGAGCATCAGCTCGCGATGGCGCAGGCCGCCCTCAGCCGCTATCGGCAGGATGCCGGAGGAAAGACTCCAGGTGCGGTCTGGGAGATCCATTCACCCGTGGCTGGCCAGGTACTGCGCGTCGCCCAGGAAAGTGAAGGTGTCGTCGTCGCTGGTGCGCCGATCCTAGAAATCGGTGATCCACGCGCGCTCGAGGTTGTCGTCGACGTACTGACGGCGGACGCTGCTGCGGTTCGTCCCGGTGCGGCGGCTGAACTCGATCACGGCGCTGGCGCGCCGGTGCTTGCCGGCCGCGTTCGCCTGGTCGAGCCGGCAGGGTTCACCAAGATCTCGGCACTGGGTGTCGAGGAGCAGCGCGTCAATGTTGTGATCGACTTCGCATCGCCGACCACGGCCTGGGGAAATCTGGGCGATGGGCATCGCATCGACGCACGCATCACCGTCGACACGCGTGACAACGCGGTGCTGGTTCCTGTGAGTGCGCTGTTCAGACATGGCGACGGCTGGGCGGTGTTTGCCGTCTCCGGCGGCCGCGCGCGGCTGCACCCGGTGACCACGGGACCGCGCAACGGCGTGGTCGCGGTCGTGGTCGGCGGACTCGACCCTGGTATGCCCGTGATTGCCTACCCGAGCGACGCGGTAGCAGACGGGGTGCGGGTCAAGGCGCGTACGACGGAGTCGAAACCGAAGTGATATTCGATGGTCTGCAGCGTCGGTCCGAGCGCCTGCAACAACGCGTGTTCGGCCCGAATCAAGATCAGGGTCAGTTGCCCGTGTCCCCCTACACCAATGCGGCAACAGCAAATGACAGACTTGATGGACCAAGATATGGACCCCAGTCAGATGGCGCGATCGCTGTAAGCCGACCTGGATGGCTCGCCGACACTACCATGCGCCACGTCCCCAACGCCATCACCCTGGTCCGGCTCCTGCTGATTCCGGTACTGGTCGTCCTGCTCGCGCAGCGCGATTATGGCGCGGCATTCGCGGCGTTCTTTCGTTTCGGCGCTGAGCGACGTTGCCGACGGGGTTATCGCGCGACGCTGGAATGCGCGCACCCGCTTCGGAGCGATCGCCGATCCCGTTGTCGACAAGCTGACTATGCTGGCGGTGACGCTCACACTCGCCGTGCAGGGACTGCTGCCACTCTGGCTTGTCGCGGCAATCGTGGCACGGGACTTGGTGATCGTCGGCGGCGCGCTGGCTTATCACTACTCGGTTGGGCGCTACGACATGGCGCCAACGCTTCTATCGAAGATCAACACGGCAATCGAATTTCTCACGCTCGCGATGGTGCTCGGCGGCGCGGCGGACATCGTCATCGCAAGCGCCGCCATGCCCATGCTGTTCATGCTGCTCATGGCGACGATCGTTGCCTCGGGCGTGCAGTATGTGTGGATGTGGGGCCGCCGTGCAATCAGCCACTACGCTGGCAGGAACCCCTCAATCGATAGATAACGTACACCGGTGTAGTAATTAAGCCGAGTGCCGTCGCGCTTTTGAAGGCTGACCGTCGGGCCTCGACTTGGTCGCGTGGGCGAACGGTGTGGGCAATTTGTCGCGCGCACCTCAATCGCCGATTGTCCGCTTCACTCCTGGTGCTTGATTCGTGGGCGTAGGTGATTCGCCATTTCCCCGGCCGCCCCGGTTCGTGCGGCTGCACCCATCGAGCCTGCGCAGGTTACTCGCCCTACGGCCGTACTCACCCGTTACTTGGGCTTCCAGTCGCGGGCAAGCTTCTGCGCCTCCGAGATTTGCGTCGGCGTCATCTTGGCGGCTACCAGGTCACGCATCTTGACCGCAGCATCACGATTCTCGGCAGGGAACCGAGACGCGGCAACGCTCAGCCACTTATACGCCTCGACATAGTCCAGCGACACGCCGTGGCCGTCGGCATACATGGCTCCGAGGTTGTACTGGGCACCAGCGACGCCCTGGTCGGCGGCCTTGCGGTACCACTTTGCCGCCTCGGCATCGTCCTGTGATATCCCCTTGGCCGTGTCGTAGATGAATCCGAGCGCGAACTGGGCGAACGCATTGCCCTCCTCCGCAAGAGGTCGCAAGAGTTGGACCGCGGTCGCGTCGTCGCCGCGCTCATGCGCTGAGGCTGCGTCCTCCAACGGTCCAGCGCCGGCGATTCGTGCAACCGCCGCTAGCGTAAGCCACGCAACCAGCGCCGCGCGAGGGACAGCAAGTCTGAACGCGGGGCTGAACCGAACGTTTCGAATCGCCCTCTCCTTTCCATCCGATGGCGGCGACCACGGACCGCTAGTCTTGCCTCCAAGGCGGCGGCATGACGGCCAAAACCGCAAGCATCGGTAGCCTGACCGCCAGCGCTCTTTTCGACCTTGTGAACATTATCCTTGATCGCAACGGAACTCCAACTATCCGACTGTCCGACGGCGCTGGCTCCAAGGGTTGTAGTGCCGACCCCGAAACCTGTCCGGTGGTGTCATTCGGTTCGACCCATTCGTATTACTTGAACGCAATACATGCAATCACGGCGTTGATCCACATGAGACGCCCAGTACCCATCATCCGCTAGGGTCCGCCTTAGGCGGACCGGGTCATCTGTCGCCATCCGCGTTCTCTCCAACGCTGCCAGACACGCCTCCCGGACGCAGAAGACTTCTCAGCGAGAATGACGCTGCCCGATTCGACGAATACTGCTGCTTTCATGGTTTGCATGCCTATTTTCTCCGAGGGTCAAAATCAGCACTGTTGCCGCGTAATGCGGGCGTGCTGAGTAGACGACCTAACCGCATCACAGAGACGCCCGCGAAGGCAGGCGCCGCGCTCGGGTGAAGGCGCCAAGCAGTGCAAGGCCGACCTTGCGAACCTCTTCCAGGATCAGAATCGACGCGGCCACGAGGGTAGCGATACCCCAGTCGACGACGGTCATGCCGTCGGTCCCGAAGATTGCTTCCGCTGGCGGCCAATGCACAGCAATTGCCTGAAGGGCAATTACACCTGCGAGCGACATCCAAAGCATCCGGTTGTCGAAGAAGCGCGCGTTGAAAGCGGTGCCCTTCTCGTTCCTGGCGTTGAACACATTGAATACCTGAAACAGAACAAAGGTGGTGAACGCCAGGGTCAGCGCTCTTTGCTCCGTACCGGTATGCAGCCCGTAGTGCAGCACCACCAGCGTTCCCACCATCATGGTGATTCCGTACGCGACGATCTTCGCCAACCGGGAGAGCGGAAGTATGGCTGCTGCACGATGGCGCGGCGGCTCGGACATGATTCCAGCGCGTGCCGCGTCAAGCGCAAGGGCAACCGCGGGCGGGCCGTCCATTATGATTGCGACCCACAGAATTTGGATGGGCGTGAAGGGCTCCGGCAAACCCGCCAGCGGCGCGAAGAATACCGTCAGGATCGCGCCCATTGTCGTGGAGAGCTGGAATCGGACGAACTTCAGGATGTTGTCGTAGAGTGCACGTCCCTGTCGTACTGCGATTACGATGGTCGCGAAGTTGTCGTCGACTAGCACCATCGTCGCGGCCTCCTTTGCGACAGCCGTGCCGTTGATCCCCATTGCCACACCAATGTCGGCACTCTTCAGCGCCGGCGCGTCGTTGACGCCGTCCCCCGTCATTGCGACCACATGCTCCTTCGCTTGGAGCGCACGTACTATCTTTACTTTGTGCGTCGGGGTTACGCGTGCGAAGACCACGATGTCGTCGATCACCGCGGCAAGTTGATCCGAGTCCAAGTGCTCGAGTTCTGCACCGGTGATCGCCTGACCCTCCAGCCCCAGTTCCCTCGCGATCGCCGAGCCGGTGGACTTGTGGTCACCCGTGATCATCTTGACCGCAATACCCGCGTGCTTACACTGCGCAATTGCCTCCTTTGCCTCGGGTCGCGGTGGATCCATCAACCCCACCAAGCCAACGAAAGTTAGCCCGTTGATCCAGGCTAGGAGATCCCCAGACGCGTCGAACGCACTTGCGGGAATGGTCCGCGATGCGATCAGCAGTCCTCGGAGACCTCCTTCCGCAAGCGCCAGGTATTCCTGATCTATTTGGTGCCGATTGCTTGCGTCCAGTGGCCGCTCCTCGCTCCCCACAAGCCAACGGTCGCAGTGCGCCAATAACACATCGGGTGCACCCTTGACGAATACGCGCACCTGATCGCCCAGACTATGGAACGTCGCCATGAACTTGTGCACCGAATCAAAGGAGATTTCGGCGATGCGCGGTAGAGTCTCGGCGATCTGTTGCCGCGCGACGCCACCCTTTGCGGCGAGCATCAGCAACGCCGCCTCCATCGGATCACCGATCACCTTGCCGTCATCGACGCGACTGTCATTGCAGGCGATGAGCGGGATCAGGAGCGAAGTGAACTCGGGAAGTGGCGAGCCGGGACGTGCCGCCCGGATCGTTCCTTCCGCTCGGTAGCCTTCACCTGAGACCTCGAATCGCTGCCCTTGGTAGAAAAACACGCGCGCGGTCATTTGATTTAGCGTGAGCGTGCCCGTCTTGTCCGAACAGATGACTGTCGTGCATCCCAAGGTTTCCACGCTCGCCAAGCGCTTTACGATGGCGCGCTGTCGCGCCATCTTCTGCATGCCGAGCGCGAGCGTCACAGTAACTACCACTGGCAATCCTTCTGGCATAGCTGCGACGGCCAGCGCGATCGCGTCCAGCACGACGTGCGCGAGGTCGATGCCACGCAGGAGTTGCAGGAAGGACAGCAGCCCAACCAGCGTCAGTGCAATCGCCCCCAGACGCTTGCCGAGGCGATCGAGCTGAACCTGCAAAGGCGTGGGTGCTTCCACGGCCAGAGCAAGTTCCTGCGACAGCCGTCCCATCTCGGTATGCACGCCCGTCGCGGTGACGACGACCTCGGCACGCCCTCGAGTGAGCATCGTGTTCATGTAGGTCATGTTGACCCGGTCGCCAAGTGACGCGTTCGGATCTTGTAAGGCGGCGACGTGCTTGGCGACTGCGTGTGACTCCCCGGTCAAGGCCGATTCGTCGATTTCGAGCCCTGCGGCCAAAAGCAATCTGCCGTCCGCCGGAACGCAGTCGCCTGCCTCCAGTAACACGACATCACCCGGCACCAACTCCTCCGCAGCGATCTGGTGCTTCTCGCTCTCTCGCCGCACGTAGGTTTTGACAGGCAACATGCTCTTCAAGGCGGCCAGGCTCCGCTCGGCGCGGTACTCCTGGTAGAAGCCAACCAAGGCATTGATCACGACAACAGCCAGAATGACGACCGCATCCTTGACGCTACCGATAAGCGCAGAGAGTAGTGCGGCGCCGATCAGAATTAGGATCAAGATGCTCTTGAACTGCCCAAAAAGTACCAACCACGCAGAGCGCGTTGGCGGTTCGGGCAGACGGTTGGGTCCATACTGAGCATTGCGCTGCGTTGCCTGCGCGTTTGTAAGTCCATAGGCGGGTCGCACATCAAAGCGCGAGGCTACCTCGTCCGCAGATAGCGTGTGAGGTAGCGCCATCGGCTCCGAAGTAATTGATGAGACGCGTGTCGTCTTAACCATCGTTCCGCCTCACGATTCGCATCGCCGCTCCGGCAACACTTTCCGGTCGTCTTTCCCGGGGCATCCCGAACGCTTCGATGCCGGTGGCGGTCAACTGGACCCGAGTGGCTTCTTCGAATCGTCCCAACTCCGCTCGTCCTCGAGGGGCTCGAGGTGGGTGAGCACCTCGACATGAGGGACGCACTCTGTGATTTCGAGTTCCAGACGATGCGCTAGGTCGTGGCCTTGCTGGACGGACATGACCCCAGGAACGAGGACATGCACGTCTACGAAGCTCTTCTTGCCCGCGACGCGGGTACGCAGACGATGGTAGTCACCCCCCTTCACCTTCACCTGCTCGAGCACCGCCACGATCTGTGCGCGCTCATCCGCAGGGATTGCCTGGTCCATCAACCCCTCAAACGAGCGGCGGATCAGCGTCCAGCCGATCCACAGTATTTGAACGGCCACCGCCATGGCAATCAATGGATCGAGGATGATCCAGCCGGTGAAGTACACCACCCCGACGGCAACGATGACCCCTACCGTGGTCCAGACATCGGTAAGGAGGTGGCGCGCATCTGCCTCCAGCGTGATGGAACGATGGTCCCGCGCCCCCTTGAGCAGCAGCCAACCGCAGAGAAGGTTTGCACCAGCGGCAAGCACGGACAGCCCCAGGCCAAGTCCCACTTGCTCAATGGGCTGCGGGGCCAGGAGCCGCGGGAAGGCGCTCCAGATGATGGCGCCAGCGGCTACGAAAATGAGGGCCCCCTCGATTCCGCTGGAGAAGTACTCGGCCTTCTCGTGGCCGAAATTATGATCGGCGTCTTCTCCGGAATGCGCATAGGACAGCGTGGCCAACGCGACCAGCGCTGCCGCAAGATTGACCCCAGACTCGAGGGCATCGGAGAGCAGGCCCACCGAACCGGTGAGGAGGTATGCACCGGCCTTCAGCGCCATCGTGAGTACCGACGTGGCGACCGAGACGAGGATGTAGAACGTTGGTGA
>CAVZWA010000009.1:0-7024 GCA_963778935.1 uncultured beta proteobacterium | reverse complement strand
ATTCAGCTGTGCCATGCTGCCGATGCCGAAGCTCGAATAGTTGAGCGTAGCCGGCTTCGCTTTCGCGAGCGCGACGAGCTCCGCGAGCGTATTCACATTGAGCTTGGGATTGACCACCAGCACGTACGGACCATCCGTGGCGATCCCGATGTAGCTGAAGTCCTTGAGCGGGTCGTACGGCAACTTCGCATACAAGGCGGGGTTCACTGTGAGCGAGCCGCGATCGGTGAGCAGGATCGTGTATCCGTCCGGCGCGGCCTTTGCGACCGATTCGGTGCCGATCGCACCGTTCGCGCCGGGCTTGTTGTCGATGACGATGGGCTGGCCCATCGAGTCGCCCATCTTCTGCGCGAGCGTGCGTGCCGTGAGGTCCGATGCTCCACCGGGAGCGAACGGCACGACGAGCCTGATCGGCTTATCCGGATACGTCGCCTGCGCCAGCGCGGCAGCCGCGACAAGCGTTGTCGCGACGGCTATGACGACAGAGAGAACCTTGTTCGTTACAACCATGTGTCCTCCGTGGTGCGCTATTGCTTCGGCGCGAATCTGGCCTTCCACATTCCCCAGGGCCGGCCGATGACCCTGCGATTGGTCTCGTCGTACAGCGCACCTTCCTCGTCCGCGAGATAGCTGATCTCGCCGCCGAGGCCGATCGCGCGCTGCTGCAACTCGGCGTTGAGCTGGGTGTAGTACGCGCGAAATACCGCCTCCGGGATGTCCGCGCCGACGGCGCAGTAGCCGTGGCCCCGCATGAGCACGACCGCGCCCGTGTCGATAACCTCAGCAAGCGCCGCGCCCTGCGCCCGGTTCCTTATGAGCATGTCCGTCATGCCGAATTTCTCGCGGATCTCGAACACCGGCGCGCCCGTGTGCAGAAAACTCGACATGTGATAGATCGACTTCGCCTCGACCGCCGACGCCGCAAAAGGCACGACTGCGGGTGCGTGGCTGTGCACCACCGACGCGACGTCAGTGCGGCGGGCATAGATTTCGCCGTGGATGAATCGCTCGAGATAGGGCGCACGCGAGTCACCGTCCTGCGGCACCGATGCGAGGTCGAACAGCATGAGGTCGTCGCGCGTGACTTGCTCCGGCGCGAGCGAGCGCGACAGGAAATAGCGATCCGGGTGCTCGGGATGCCGCACGCTGACGTGGCCGAATCCGTCCACGACGCCGAGGCCGGCGAGGATGCGGTTGGCAGCGACCAGGTCGTCGAGAAGCGCGTCGAGGTCCGTCATGGTTTCATTTCGGGTGACAATGGGCGGCCGCCAGTACGATTTTGTGGCGGTTGCTTCTCGACGCGTCCGGCCATTCGTGTGGAGTATAGCGCGGGGCGCTCGACTACGATTCGAAACCCGGGAAGTCCATAATGGCTTTACCTTGATGCGGCACGTCCAAGACCATGAAGTCGCCTCGCTGCCGTACCGCATGCTGATGCGTATTTGATCTGGCGCAAGTCGCACTGCAACTGATTCAGGCATCTTCAACCTTTTTTGTCCGGACTTTGATCTCGACGGGAGTACCCGAATGAAACGAACGACAATTGCTGCCGCACTGGGGCTGATGGCACTGGCGGCGACACCTGCCACCGCGCAGCAGGTCACCGGCACGCTGGGATCGCCCAGCGCCACCACCACCGTCAGCCCCAAGCAGCTGCCGCCGCCCGACCCGAAGTTCGGTGGCGTGATCAAGGATGACGCGCTGCAGTCGAAGGCGTGGTGGGCGCCGCGCGTCGTGCCGCCGAAGGGCGCGCCGAACGTGTTGCTGATCATCACCGACGACGCCGGCTTCGGCGTACCCAGCACCTTCGGCGGCGTGATCCCGACGCCGGCGATGGACCGCATCGCGAAAGAGGGTCTGCGCTACAACCGCATGTTCTCCACGGCGCTGTGCTCGCCGACGCGCGCTGCGCTGATCACCGGGCGCAACCATCACTCGGCCGGCTTCGGCGTGATCTCGGAGCAGTCCACCGGCTTCCCCGGCTACAACAGCATCATCGGCAAGGACAAGGCCACCATCGGGCGCGTCCTGCTCGACAACGGCTACTCCACGGCCTGGTTCGGCAAGGACCACAACACGCCGGCCTTCGCGGCGAGCCAGGTCGGACCGTTCGACCAGTGGCCGACCGGCATGGGCTTCGAATACTTCTACGGTTTCGTCGGCGGCGACGCCAACCAGTGGGAGCCGAACCTGTTCCGCAATACGACGCAGATCTATCCGTTCCTGGGCAAGCCACCCGGCACCTGGAACCTCGTCACCGCGATGGCCGACGACGCCATCGACTACATGACGCGGATCCACCAGACCGACCCGTCCAAGCCGATCTTCATCAAGTACGCGCCCGGCGCCACGCACGCGCCGCACCACCCGACCAAGGAGTGGGTGGACAAGATCAGCGCGATGCACCTGTTCGACGACGGCTACGAGAAGCTGCGTCAGCGCATCTTCGAGAACCAGAAGCGGCTCGGCGTGATCCCCCAGGATTCGAAGCTGTCCCCATGGCCCAATAACATGCTGAAGCCCTGGGATCAGCTCAGCGCGGAGGAGAAGAAACTCTTCATCCGCCAGGTCGAGGTCTTCGCCGCCTACTCCGCCTACAGCGACTACGAGATCGGGCGCGTGATCCAACACTTCGAGGACCTGGGCCAGCTGGACAACACGCTCATCATCTACATCAATGGCGACAACGGCACCAGCGCGGAGGGCGGGCCGACCGGGACGCCGAACGAGGTCGCGTTCTTCAACGGCGTCAGCGTGCCGGTCGATGTGCAGATGAAGTGGTACGACGTGTGGGGCACCGAGGCGACCTACAACCACATGTCGGCAGGCTGGTCGTGGGCGTTCGACACGCCGTTCGACTGGTTCAAGCAAAACGCATCCAGGTTGGGCGGCATCAACCAGAACATGGTCGTGTCGTGGCCGGCGCGCATCAAGGACAAGGGAGCCCTGCGCGAGCAGTTCGTCCATGTGATCGATGTCATGCCGACGATCCTCGAAGCGGCCGGCATTCGCGCGCCCGAGATGGTGGATGGCATCAAGCAGGCGCCGATCGAGGGCCAGAGTTTCCTGTACACCTTCGACGCGAAGAATGCCAAGGTGCCGTCGCGCCACAGTACGCAGTACTTCGAGATGATGGGCCAGTGGGCGATGTACCAGGACGGCTGGATGCTGAGCACCAAGGTGAACCGCGCGCCGTGGGAGGCGTTCGGTCCGGCCAATCCGGACCCGCTGAACAATCAGGTGTTCCAGCTCTACGACCTGAACAAGGACTTCAGCCAGACCGACGACATCGCCGCGAAGTACCCGCAGAAGGTGGCGCAGATGCGCAAGGCGTTCCTCGCGGAAGCGAATAAGTACCAGGTCCTTCCGATGGACGCGTCGGTAGCGGCCCGCATCGTCGCGCCGCGCCCGAACATCACGGCCGGGCGCACCGAGTTCGTCTACACGAGGCCGATGGTCGGGCTGCCGCAGGGCGATTCGCCGAACATCCTGAACGCCTCGTACACCTTCACCGCCGATATCGAGGTGCCGCAGGGTGGGGCCGAGGGCATGATCGTGACCTCGGGCGGGCGTTTTGCCGGCTACGGCTTCTACCTGCTGAAGGGCAAGCCGGTGTGGCTGTGGAACCTGGTCGATCTCGAGCGCATCAAGTGGGAAGGACCCGACGCACTGCCGCCGGGCCGGCACACGGTCGAGTTCGACTTCAAGTACGAGGGGATCGGCGCCGGCACGCTCGCCTTCAACAACTTCAGCGGCCTCGGCCGGCCGGGCACCGGCACGCTCAAGGTCGACGGCAAGGAGGTCGCGACCAAGCGGATGGAGAAGACGCTGCCGATGATCCTGCAGTGGGACGAGAGCTTCGACATCGGCTCGGACACGCTGACCGGCGTCAACGACGCCGACTACCTGCCGCCGTTCGCGCTGACCGCCAAGCTCAACAAGCTGACGATCAAGGTGGACCGCCCGCAGTTGTCGCCCGCGGACATCAAGAAGCTGCAGGCGGCGATGCAGGAGAAGGCGAAGGCCGACTGATCAAGCGCCGGGCGCTGGTGTAGGAAGGACGACCACACCAGCGATCGATGTCCGCCGGCAGCCCGTGACCGGCCGCGCACATAGTATGACTCTGTCGTTGATGCTGTCTTAGTAGCGGTTGGCGAAAGGCCACGGAATATAAGACCGCGAACGGGGGTACCCAGTCATTAACGTCTCCGGCGGCCGCCAACGCGGCCGCCTTTCATTTCTGGATTCTGTCATTGCAGGGCAAAAGAAGTTGTGATGAAAAACTTTCTTTTGACCTATCTCGCACCGGTATCGGTCATCGACGACTGGAAGAGGACCCGTGAGGAGTCGAGAATGCTGGCCGAACAAAAGATGCAGGCCGAGTGGAAGCCTGGATGGGATCGCACGCTCGCATGTTTGTGCAATCCGAGGGCGGGCGCAGGCAAAACCAAGCGCGTCACCCAGCAAGGGACGGCCGACACCAGGAACGACATCATGTTGTGTGCCGTCGTTTCCGCCGAGTCTCACGACGCTGCCGCCAATGCATTCGAGGGCCAACCGCATTTACAAATTCCGCAGTCGTCAGATCGAAGTCATGGAGATCATTCGACTGTCTGGAATGTAGTCGTGGGCGCTCCGCGGAAGCGCATGCGGAACGTCGCAAGGTAGTCCGCCGTCCTACGCGAGCTTCGGCGTTTTTCTGATAGGCATCCGCCAAGCCAAAGCGCATTCTGAAGTCGTCATGGATACTGACCGAGCCCGAAAGATCCCCAAACGCGCGGATGAGTAAGGCAAAGTTATCTGTATCAATGACTAGCGGCCGCCTCCGGGTGGCCGCTTTTTCATTTGCGCGCCCGTTATAGCACTTCGTCGGCTCTTACGGTCAGGTCGTAGGTCGACCGATGACGACCAATTCGACTTTTCGCCGACTGTGGTCTGTACAGACGGGACTTAACCTTCCTCTAACGGGTTGCTCGACCTACTCACGGGTGTGCCCTAACGGAGGACGACATGATCAAAAATACGGCAAGATCTGCAATGTTTGTCGCTGTGCTCGCGATGGCAGGGTGTGCATCTGTGCCACCCGGAGACCCTGTACTCGCCGATGCGCGCGATTCGGTGAACTCGGCGCGAAACAACCCGCAGGTTTCTCTCTACGCGCCGATGGAATTGGCCCAGGCCGTCGACACTCTGCGCAATGCCGACGATCTGGCAGCGCACGGCGGTCGAGTGGATGATGTGCACCAGCTTGCGGTACTGGCGAACCAGCGCGCGGCGCTTGCGCAGCAGTTTGCGCGCACCCGTTCCGATGAGGCCGCACTCCTTGCACAACGAAAAGCCACCGATGCGCAATTGGCGGCGGATTTGAGTCGGCGGCAGGCGGAGTCGGCGCAGATTGCAGCAGCGGCAGCGCAGCGCGAAGCAGTGGAGGCGCAACGTCTGGCCTCAGCCATGCGCACGGACGCCTATATGTCCGCAGAGGAGTTTCGGCGGCACGAAAACGAGCGGTTGTACGAAGCACCCGTGACCTACGTCCGCGCCGTGGTTGGGCCGCCGCAGCAGCTGTGCTGGATTGAACCCACCTTGGCTCGAGAGCTCGCAACCCGGCACCAATCAATGTCCCGGGCGCGATCGTCGGCGGCGCACTCGGTGGAATCATCGGTCACCAGATCGGAGACGGTCGTGGACGCGAATTGGCGACCGGGGTTGGGATCGTTGGCGGTGCCGTGGTAGGCGCAAACGTCGGGCGTGGCTCGGGCAACGTGGTGTACACCCAGGACGTGCAGCACTGTCAATATGCCCCGGTGTCGGCGCAGGCCGATTACTGGGACGTAACCTATGTTTATGCCGGATACATGCATCGCGTACAGATGACGGCGCCGCCCGGATCCAGCATCCTGGTCAACGCACAGGGCGAACCGAGGGTTTAGTCGCTTAGGTTTTGGTGTTGTGTACACGAATTGCGGATGCCATGCGGTCGGCGCGTTTCGGACAGGAACGCGCCGATTTATTTTGACGCGGCTGTAGTCGGGCGGTGTGGTCAGTTACTTTGCCTACCTGACCCGTAGATACATTTCCGTTTCCCGGACGAGTTACGGCACCGGGATGAATCGCAGGGCGCCAGGATCCGCTATTGACTCGGAGATAGTTGTGTTTATATAATGGTTGCATGAATACAACTAAACGGGCTCCTGCTGCGGCGTTGACGCTTCCGACCTCGCGCCAACATGTCGTCCTGGCTATCTGTTGCATGAGTCTTCTGCTGGTGTCGATGGATGCCACCATCGTCAACGTCGCGCTGCCGGAAATACGCCGCGACCTGGGAGCGTCGCTCAGCGGGCTGCAATGGGTGATCGATGCCTACACGATCGTGGTTGCGAGCTTCCTGATACTGGGCGGGTCCATGGCGGACCGCTTCGGCCGCCGGCGCGTGTTCCAGATAGGCTTAGGGTTGTTCACGCTGGGGTCGCTCCTGTGCAGTCTCGCCGTTGGCGTAGGCTCGCTCGTGACCGCGCGGGTTATCCAGGCGCTAGGCGGTTCGATGATGAATCCCGTCGCGATGTCGATCATCGTGCATACGTTCGTTGAGCCCAAGGCTCGTGCACGTGCCATCGGTATCTGGGCAGCTGTGGTCGGTTTGGCGATGGCCCTGGGTCCATTGGCTGGCGGCGTGTTGACGCAAACGTTAGGCTGGCATTCGATCTTCTGGATCAATGTGCCTGTCGGCGTGTTGGCGATCTGGCTGACGGCGCGTTATGTACCGGAATCGCGTGCCCCGAAGGCGAGGCAGCCCGACCCCATCGGACAGGCACTGCTGTTGATCGGTTTGGCGACACTCGTCTTTGCAGTGATCGAAAGGGGTCGCGGGTGGGGGGCTAACGCCGCGGCATTGGTGGCCGTGCTCGCATTTGCCTCGCTTGTCATCTATGAGCGGCGCCGACACGAGCCGCTGCTGGACGTTCGCTTTTTCCACAGCTTGCCGTTCAGCGCGGCAACCGTGATAGCCGCCAGTATGTTTGCGGCA
>CAVZWA010000008.1:0-313703 GCA_963778935.1 uncultured beta proteobacterium | reverse complement strand
TAGACAAGATAATCGCGCGAGGGCCATGCCCACGGATTCGTGGCGAGCCGTCCGTGCCACGAGAATTTGCTGCCGGAGTCGAAGCACCCGGCTTCGGCGGTGCGCGACCGAACAGCCGCTGGAAGAAACCGCGGATACGAGGCCACAGGCTATCGCTCATTGGATTTCCGCGTCGCGGTCCGAATGAATTCGGACCTACAATTCCTTGCGATTTTGTAGGCGCGAATTCATTCGCGCACGCAGTCTATATCAGGACGATGTCGTACTGTTCCTGCGTGTAAATCGACTCGACCCTGCAGCGAGATCGGCTTGCCGATGAAATCGCCGAGCTGGGCGAGGCTTTCTGCGACTCTTCATCCAGAAACAGGTCGATCACCGACTGCGAAGCAAGAATGCGGAACTCGCGGGCGTTGAACTGCTTCGACTCGCGCACGATCTCGCGCAGGATTTCATAGCAGATCGTCTGTGCAGTATTGATCTCGCGCGACGTGGCGAGTCATGCACGGCTCGCAGAGCACATGCGCGAGGCTTTCGCGCGTGCGTTTGCGCGTCATTTGGGCGGATTCCCAATTGCGTGAAGCCATTCACCGTGAGACGTGTGCGGTCGCGTTCGAGCGCCCGGTTGAGCTCGGCCAGCACGGCGTTGCGGTGATCGGCATTCTCCATGTCGATGAAGTCGATGATGATGATGCCGCCGAGATTGCGCAGGCGGAGTTGCCGCGCGATGACCTGCGCTGCTTCGAGATTGGTCTTGAAAATCGTCTCGTCGAAACTGCGGCCACCGACAAATCCGCCAGTATTGACATCGATGGTCGTCATGGCCTCGGTCTGGTCGAATATCAGGTAACCGCCCGACTTGAGGTCCACGCGGCGCGCCAGCGCCTTCTGGATTTCGTCCTCGACACCGTTGAGATCGAACAGCGGCCGCTCGCCGAGGTAATGCGCAATGCGGTCGGAAATGTTCTGCGTGTATTGCGACGAGAATTCATGCATTTTCTGATACGTCTCGCGCGAATCGACCTGGATGCGCGTGGTCTCCTCCGTGACCATGTCGCGCAGGACGCGTTGCGCGAGGTTGAGATCCTGGTAGACCAGCGAAGGTGGGGATCGTCCCCGATTTTCCGGTGAGATCGCGCCACAGCTTGGTGAGGTATTCGATGTCGTTCTGCATCTCGCGCTCGGAGGCGGTCTCGGCCATCGTGCGGATGATGAAGCCACCGGCGTGCCCCTCGGGCAGCAGATGCTGCAGTTTTTCGCGGAGGTTTTCGCGCTCGGCTTCGTCTTCGATGCGCTGCGAAATGCCGATATGCGAATCCTGCGGCAAGTACACCAGGAGTCGTCCCGCAAGGCTCACCTGCGTCGACAGTCGGGCGCCCTTGGTGCCGATCGGGTCCTTGATCACCTGTACCAGCAGCGCCTGTCCCTCGTGGAGGATGCGCTCGATCGGCTTGCTGCGTGCCCGTGCCCGTTGGCGGTGCTCCCAGATGTCGGCAATGTGCAGGAACGCCGCTCGCTCGAGACCGATCTCGACAAACGCCGACTGCATGCCCGGCAGCACGCGAGCGACTCGCCCAAGATGATGTTTGCCGACCAGGCCGCGCGCGCTGGCGCGCTCCATGTGCAATTCCTGCACGACCGCCTGCTCGAGCATCGCGACGCGAGTCTCCTGCGGCGTGACATTGATGAGGATTTCGTGGCTCATCGGCAATGGCGGCGACGGTTCAGGTACGCTTGACCGGAATTTCGCTAGTCATAACGAATGGTAGCCGATCTTTGCCAATATCTCGGTGGTTTCAAACAGGGGCAGGCCCATGACTCCCGGATCGCTGCCGTCGAGGTGTCGGATCAATGCGCGCGGCGCGGCCCTGGATGCCATAACCGCCGGCTTTGTCGAACGGTTCGCCTGTTGCCACATATCGCTCGACCTCGTCCCGGGTAATCGAGCGGAAGCTCACACGCGACGTCGATACGGCAAGCACGATGTGCGCATGCCAGCGCACTGCCACCGCAGTGAGCACGTCGTGCGTGTTGCCGGACAGGCGTTCCAGCATCGCGACTGCGTCCGCGGCGTCGGCCGGCTTGCCCAGCACCGCGCCGTCGATGACCACTTCAGTGTCGGCGGCGAGCACCGGCCGCGGCGGCAGGCTGCGGCGGTTCATCTGGAGCCAGCCCACCGATGCCTTGGTGCGCGCGATGCGCTTCACATAGTCGAGCGCGGGCTCATCCTTGCGCGGCGTCTCGACGATATCGCGCCGGCGGCCGCTCGCCTCGCGCGCGAGCAATTCCTCGAATTCAATGCCGATCTGGCGCAACAAGTCCTTTCGGCGCGGAGCTTCTCGACGCGAGGTAAGCCGACGGACGTTCGGTCAGAACGAAGTCTTTGCTCATTCGCGATGGTATGGATGACCTTGCAGCAGGCTGACCGCCCGGTACAACTGTTCGGCCAGCAGGACGCGGGCGAGGCTGTGCGGCAAGGTTAGCGCGGATAGTGCGACGACCGCCGCGGCATTGCTTTTGACTGCGGGCGCAAGGCCATCTGCGCTGCCGATGACGAACGCGATCGCGTACGCGTTGTGATGCCATGCGCGCACTGCTTCGCGAGTTTTGCCGTTGTCCACGCTTCGCCATGCTCGTCGAGTGCGACGAGCTGGCAACCCGCAGCCGCGGCGACGATACGCACGCCTTCAGAAGGTCGAGCATTTGCGGTAACGCTTCTGCCGCGATCGCCTGCGCCCTTCGCGTTTGAGTTCGATCAACTCGAGTGCCAATTCCGGCGGCATCCTGCGCGCGTAGACGTCGAACGCGTCGTTGGCCCAGGCGAGTAATTTGTGGCCGAACGCGATGATGCGGAGTTTCATATGAGGCGGGCGGTGCACCCAACGAGGCGGCGCGAGGCTCTGCGAGCGACAGCGAGTGGAGGCGACCCGAGGTGGGCGCATGGGGCCGACACGCGACCGTCAAGCTCATCATGCTGCTACGGAGGCCCCTTGCCGCCGCGTTGCAGCCGCTAAGCGAGCGCTGTGGCTGCCGGTTTGGCGCGGCGCCGTGGCGTTGGTGGCGTCCACAGCTTCTCGAGGTTGTAGTACCGGCGCACGGCTGGCTGCATGATGTGCACGACAATATCGGCGCAGTCGACCAGGACCCATTCGCCGCTTTGCTCGCCCTCGCACCCACGATCGGCGCGCCCGCTGCCTTCATGGCATCGCGCACGTGCAGCGCCAATGCGTTGACCTGCCGGTTGGACTCGGCGTGGCGATCATCAGCGTGTCCGTACAGGCTGGTGAGCTTGCGGACGTCGAGCAACGTGATGTCGCGGGCCTTGATGTCTTCGAGAGCGTGACGGCGGTTTTCTCGTCCCACCGATTAAAGCCATCCGTTCGGGGCCGGTACAGTTGGTTGCGCTCAATATCACGCCAGAACCGTCGCTGGAAGCAAACCCGCCACCTTGGCACGCCCGGCCGCGCCTTGCGCAAGTGCGGCACGAATGGTCGTTGCCGAGATCGGCTGCGGCGCAACCGGTATGCTCATGATGGAGCCGGCGAGCTGACGCGCAAGCCGCGCGGGGTCGGTTGTCAGTCTGCGCTCCCATTGCTCGCGCAGTGTTGGCGCGAGCGCCGCGACGTCGAACGATGTGCCCGGGCGCTCGACGACAACGATGTGCGCCAGCGTGAACAGCTGTTGCCAGCGGTGCCAGCTCGCGAGTCCCAGCAGCGCATCGGTGCCCAGCAGTAGCGCGAGCGGGCGGTTGCGATCCTCGCTATGCAACTCCTGCAGCGTGTCGACGGTGTAACTGGGTCCGGCGCGACGGACTTCGCGGTCGTCCGGCTGCAGCCCCGGAAATTCTGCACAGCCGAGCTTCGTCATCGCCATACGATCCTGGGGTGACGCCCACGGTGCTTCGCGGTGTGGTGGTATGCCGGCGGGAATGACGTGCACTTGCGTCAGGCCGAGCGCCAAACGCACGGCGCTGGCAAAGCGCAGGTGTCCGTAGTGAATCGGGTCGAACGTGCCGCCCAGGATGCCGATGGTCGGAATCACGATACGTAGCGCACGTGTCGTGCGATCGTGGCGGCCGCGCCCATTGGTTCAACGCCCATGCCGAGCAGCTCCGTTGACCAATGCCTCTTCGAGGTCGATATCGCCTTCAAGTATGCGCATGACCTCATCATTGATCACATTCTGCTCGCGCATCTGCATCAGTTCCTCACGCTGGGCGTGAACCGCGGAGAGCCAGATACTCCGTTGGGATTCATGCAGCGCCTCGAGGTGCACGCGTCGTCCCGCGTTAGCCGAGTGCCGTCGGAGACTTCGCTCATACTGTGTGAGCAACGACTGCGCGAACGCGGTCTCCTGCGGTACCGTCAGCTTTGGAATCTGCTGCTGCAGCGTGTCGATCGCCGCCTGCGCCGTGGCGATTCGCGCCGCGCGCTCCTCGTGCTCCGCGATGCCATCACCGCGAATATCGAGCAGTTTTATCAATGGCTCCAGGGTCAGGCTGTTGAGCAGGAGCGTGATGACGATGACGCCTGCGGCCAGCAGAATGATCAGGTCGCGATCGGGGAAAGGCATGCCATTGGTCGTCGTGAACGGAATCGACAGCGCGGCCGCCAGTGTCACCGAGCCGCGAATGCCGGCCCAGGCGGTGACGAACACCGGCCCGCGGCGCGGCACGCCATCGCGTTTGCGAATCCATGTCGAAAGCAGAGGCGGGAGATAAGCCGCCGGAAACACCCAGCATACCCGCAGGACGATCAGCGCCGCGGACAGCACCAGTGCGTAACCGAGGACCTCCAGCATGCTCGCGCGCGCGAGCCCGCCAATCAGAGAATGCAGCTGCACGCCGAGCAGGACGAACACGAGCCCGTTGAATGCGAACAGCAGCATCTTCCAGACCTCCCACGAATGCGCACGCGTCGGTGCGTCGAGATGCCGCGAATCGTGGGCCCCGGCATAGAGTCCCGCCGCGACGATCGCGAGTATGCTTCCGACGCCTGCGGTTTCCGCAGCCAGATACGCGGCATACGGTGTCAATAACGAGAGCACCGTCTGCACGATTGGATCGTCGACGCAATAGCGCTTGAGACCAAGTCGGAGTTGGCCGATCGCCCAGGCAATGGCGAGCCCCATCGCGAGACCTCCGCCCGACAGGATGAAGAACTGGAAAATGCCGTCGCTCCATCGAAATGCACCGGTGACCGTGGCGGCAACCGCAAATTTGAACGCTACGAGGCCGGACGCATCGTTGATCAGACTCTCGCCGTTCAGGATGGTCGTGACGCGGGCTGGAACCTTGAGCCTGGAAGTGATGGCGTTCACCGCCACCGCGTCGGTCGGCGACACCACCGCGGCCAGCACGAATGCGGCGGTGAGCGGCAAGGTCGGGATCAGCCAGTGCATCAGATAGCCGATTACCAATACGGTCAGGAACACCAAGCCGAACGCAAGCATAAGCACCGGGCGCAGCACGCGGATCAGATCGCGTTTGGGGATCAGCCAGCCATCTGCGAACAGGAGCGGCGGGATGAACAGCAAAAAGAAGACTTCGGGTTCGATCGAAACCTCGCGAAACGCGGGCACATACGAAAGCAGCGCGCCGCCGACAACCAGCAGCAGCGGTTGCGGCAGAGGCACCCACTTGCCAACCGCTGCGACAGCGGCAACCGCGAGCAGGAGCCCGAGCGTGATTTCGATGATGGCCATGGAAATAGATAGTAGTCTGTCAGAGCGTCAGAAACTTGACCCGGGCGTGGCGAGGAACGCGATTTCCTCCGATGTCGATGCGCGTCCAAGAATGACGTTGCGGTGCGGATAGCGACCGAAACGCCGGATGACCGCGGCGTGCCGCTCCGCCCACACCAATGGATCGGCCAATCCCGTTTCGCTCGCCAATCGTGTGTACAGAGCGATCGACTGCTGTTGCACAACCATCGACTCCGCGTGCTCGAAGGGCAGGTACAGGAAGCAGCGTTCGACCGGAATCAGGCCGGCATCGTCACCGCGTGCGACGGCCTCCTCGGCGATCGCGAGCGCAATTGCGTCGCCGGCAAACGCACGTGGCGTATCGCGATAGCTGTTGCGCGTGAACTGATCCAGCAGCAGCACTCGCGCCAGGGCTCCGCGCGGGTCGGTCCATTCGATGAAGCCTCCCGCCAACGCGCTGTCGATGGCGCTGCCAAAGCGGTCGCGCAATGCCCTATCGAACGCCGGATCCTTGCGAAACCACTCGGCACGAGCCTCGCCGTAGCCGGGCGTGTCGGGGCTCCCGAACCAGAAGTCGAGGATTTCGTCACGTATCGGGAGGTTCGTCGCCATGTTGAATCGCTGATATAGTCGCATTGCCGTCGCAATGCAACGTCCTGCATTCTGCGTCCAATGGCAGCCTGCATCCCGATGCAAACCTCGTATCGCGATATCGCGCTCCTCGCCTGTTGCCAGGCGCTGCTGCTCGTCAACAACTCCGGCCTCATCGCGATGAACGGCCTGGTCGGTTATGCGCTCGTCGAGAGCAAGACCTTCGCCACGCTCGGCGTGACGAGCTACGTCCTGGGATCCGCATTGGCCGCCATGCCAGCCGCGCTATACATGTCGCGCGTCGGCCGCCGGCGGGGATTCATGACCGGGTCGTTGATCGCCATCGTTGGCAGCGCGACCTGTGCGTTGGGTATCGCGCAGGCAAGTTTTCCGCTGTATTGCCTCGGCACGTCGATTATCGGCGTCTATACGGCGTTCGGATTGCAGTATCGCTTTGCAGCCGCGGAGGTCGCCGCGCCGGCGTTCAAGGCGAAGGCGATCTCGCTGGTGCTCGCCGGTGGCATTGTCGGTGGTTTTGTCGGTCCCACCGCCAGCGTGTGGGCCAAGGATTTGTTCGCCATGCCTTTCCTCGGGTCGTTTCTCGTGCTGTCGGCGATCGCACTGGTCGCATTGGCCGTGCAGTCGCGCGTCCGCGTTCCCGCACCCTCAGCCGAAGAGCGCGCCGGTGACGGGCGACCGCTGCGTGCAATCGCAGCGCAACCGGTGTTTATCGTCGCGGCGCTCGCGGCGGCATTCGGTTACGGAATCATGAATCTGCTGATGACCGCGACGCCGTTGGCGATGGGCTTTTGTGGGCACCCCTTCAGCGCGGCGGCGTTCGTGATCGAATGGCATGTCGTCGGCATGTACGCGCCGGGATTCTTCACCGGTTCGCTGATCAAGCGCTTCGGCGCGCTCAAGGTGATTGTGGCAGGCGCGCTGCTTATGGTCGCCTGTGTCGTGGTGGCGGTGTCGGGGATCGCCATCTGGCAATTCTGGGCGGCGTTGGTGCTGCTCGGCGTCGGCTGGAATTTCATGTACACCGGCGGGACGGCGCTGCTGACCGAAACTTACTCGCCTGCCGAGAAAGCCAAGACGCAAGGCCTCAACGATGCGATCGTATTTACTGTCATGGTCATCTCGTCGTTTTCGTCCGGCGCGCTGGTCAGCGCGGCGGGGTGGGAGCGCATGAACTTCGGTGCGTTGCCGTTTCTCGCGATCGTCGCCGGTGCGACGCTGTGGCTGACGTGGATGCGTCAACGCCGGCCGGCGGTGGTTGCCAAGGGCTGAGGCTTCCGCCGGCCCTCCAGGAGGAGAATTCATGAATGCGATTCCGGCTGTCGACGAATTCCAGGAACTGCGCGAAGCGGTGCGCGCGCTGTGCAAGAGTTTCGATTCGGCGTATTGGCAGAAGATCGATACCGCGCGCGGTTACCCCGAGGCGTTCGTCGATGAATTGACCCGCGCGGGGTGGCTGGCAGCGATGATTCCGGCCGAATACGGCGGCTCCGGACTCGGCCTCGCGGAAGCGTCGGTGATCATGGAGGAGATCAATCTCAGCGGCGGCAACGCCGGCGCTTGTCATGGCCAGATGTACAACATGGGCACCGTGCTGCGGCACGGGTCGGAAACACAGAAGCGCACGTATCTTCCGGCGATCGCCAGCGGCGAATTGCGACTGCAATCGATGGCGGTCACCGAGCCGACGACCGGCACCGATACGACCAGGCTCAAGACGACCGCCATGCGCAAACGCGACAGATATGTCATCAACGGACAGAAGGTCTGGACGTCGCGCCTGCAACATTCGGACCTGATGATCGTGCTGGCGCGCACGACGCCTCTCGCGGAGGTCAAGCGCAAGGCGGACGGGATGAGCGTGTTTCTGATCGATCTGCGAGAGGCGCCGCGCGATGTTCGTGGCGGCATCACCGTGCGCCCGATCCCGAACATGGTCAACCATGAAACGAATGAGGTGTTCTTCGATGACCTCGAAGTTCCTGCCGACAATCTCATCGGCGAGGAAGGCAAGGGCTTTCGGTACATTCTCGATGGGTTGAACGCCGAGCGCACGCTGATTGCCGCGGAGTGTATCGGCGACGGCTGGTGGTTCGTCGACAAGGCGCGCAAGTACGCCAGCGACCGCATCGTGTTCGATCGCCCGATCGGCAAGAACCAGGCAGTGCAGTTTCCGATTGCGGAAAGCTACGTCGAACTCGAGGCGGCGAATCTCATGCGCTTCAGGGCCTGCGCGTTGTTCGATGCGAAAAAGCCCTGCGGCGCGGAGGCGAATATGGCGAAATTGCTTGCCGCCAAAGCATCGTGGGAGGCCGCCAACGCGTGTCTGCAGACACATGGCGGGTTCGGCTTTGCCTGCGAGTTCGATGTCGAGCGCAAATTTCGAGAAACGCGCTTGTATCAGGTCGCGCCGATCTCGACCAACCTCATTCTTTCCTACGTCGGCGAACACGTCCTGGGCATGCCGCGATCGTTCTGAATTCGGATCTGCATTCTGCAATGCATTTAAACCCGTCCGTGGTTCGACAGGCTCACCACGAACGGATTTTCGGCTACCCGCTTCCATTGCTACCGTTCGTCCTGAGATTCGAAGAGCGAACATTGACATCGCTCTTCTGCTACAGCCCCTTCCAGTACACCTCGTCGATGGTCTTGCGCTCGCGCTCGAGCGCATGGCTCTGCAATGCTTCTCCGACCGTCCGCGAATCGAATCCGCCAGGTTTGCTTGCGTCGCCGGGCCGGACGTGAACGAACACGATGCTGTGACCATCATCGACCACGACCGAACTCACGTCAGCCGACACGCCGTGTTCGACCAGGAAAGCCGTCGCAGACCGGTCGAGCGCCGGATCGGACAGATCGATGAGCAGCCGGCGATTGACCGCGGCGAGAAACAGCGCCATCGCGCCCAGCAGGACGCCGACACCAATCGCGACGGCGGCATCGAAAGCCGGTTGTGGTCCCATCACGACCGAGACGCCAGCGACCAGCAGCGTAAGCAGGATCCCGAGCACCGCTACCGCATCTTCCAAAACAACGGCGAGCACGGTGGTATTGGTGCGATTCTCGGCCAGTCCCTTCCAGCCGCCGATCTCGCGTATGGCTACCACGAAGGTGAACGATTCCAGCGCGAGGGCGAACACCAGGAGCCCCAGCACCATTGGCGTAAAAGGTTCGACCGGCTGCCGCTGGAGCAATGCCTGCACGCCGTGGTAGATGTTGATGCCACAGCCGACAAAGAAAACGCTGACCGCGGACACCAACGCCCAGAAGAACTTTTCCTGCCCTCGCCCGAAGGGGTGCATTGCGTCGGGTCCGCGTCGGCCACGCACCTCGCCGACTTTCAGCAGCACCTGATTGGCGACGTCGGCAAACGAGTGAATGGTTTCGGCGAACAATGTCGGTGATCCGGTGACGAACCAACCGAAGCCTTTGGCGGCCGCGATCGCCGTGTTGGTGGCGATCGAAATCGAAACGGAAGTGGACATGAGGCAGTACTCGACTCAACGCTGGCGAGCGGCGCCGAGTCCGGCCCTGGCTACTGGCGGATCTGACCGCTGCCGAACACGACCCACTTCTCGCTGGTCAGGCCCTCCAGGCCCACCGGGCCGCGCGCGTGCAGCTTGTTGGTCGAGATGCCGATTTCGGCGCCGAGCCCGTATTCAAAGCCGTCCGCGAAGCGCGTCGAGGCATTGATCAGCACCGAGCTCGAATCGACTTCGCGCAGGAAGCGCATGGCATGGGCATAGTCGGACGTGACGATCGCGTCGGTATGCTGCGAGCCGTAACGCGCGATATGCGCGATCGCAGCGTCGAGATTGTCGACGACGCGAATGGCGAGGATCGGCGCGAGATACTCGGTCGCCCAGTCCTGCTCGGTTGCCGGCTTCATCGCGCTCACCAGCGCACACGCCGCCGGATCGCCCCGCAATTCAACTCCCTTGTCCAGATAGATGCGGCATAAGGGCGGCAGCACGCGCGCAGCGATCTTCGCGTGCACCAGCAGCGTCTCCATGGTGTTGCAGGGACTGTAGCGTTGCGTCTTGGCGTTGTCGGCGATGCGCACGGCCATGTCGATGTCGGCGTGCTCGTCGATGAACACGTGACATACGCCATCGAGATGCTTGATCACCGGAACCTTCGCCTCGCGCGCGACGCGCTCGATGAGGCTCTTGCCGCCTCGCGGCACGATCACGTCGACATGTCGTTCGTCGGCGATCAACAGACCCACCGCGGCACGATCGACCGTGGCGATCACCTGGACGGCGGCTTCCGGCAATCCGGTTGCGGCCAAACCTTCGTGCACGCAGGCAGCGATGGCCTGATTGCTGTGCAGGGCCTCCGAGCCGCCGCGCAGTATGCACGCGTTGCCAGCCTTGAGGCACAGCGCCGCCGCGTCGGCGGTCACGTTGGGCCGTGATTCGTAGATGATGCCCACGACACCCAGTGGCACGCGCATCTTGCCGACCTGGATGCCGGTCGGCCGATAGCGCAGTTCGCTGATTTCGCCGACAGGGTCGCGCAGCGCCGCAATCTGCTCGAGCCCGTCCGCCATGGCCGCAATCGACTTCGGCGTGAGTGTGAGCCGGTCGATGAACGCGGCGTCGCAGCCGGACGTTTTTGCCGCAGCAATGTCGCGCGCGTTCGCGGCCAGCAACTTGGATTCGTCCCGCCGGATGGCGCGGGCCATCGCCAGCAATGCGCCGTCCTTGGCGTTCGTATCGGCGCGCGCAAGGGTGCGCGAGGCGTTCCGCGCACGCTCACCCACGTCGCGCATGTACGCGGGCAGGTCCAGGCCGGGGACGTTGAGATTCGTCATTTGCCGATTCTATCCCATCCTGGAACGGCCTAGAGCCGGCGCGAGCGCAGGCGTGGCGAGGCGCGGGGTGGCGAGGCACCGGAATGTACAGGTGGAGTACATGTGGATGCCGGTCGCCGAGCAACAAAGCTACCCCAAGCGCAGCAGGCCCTTCAGAACTTGTGCGCGTCCAGCGTGCGCACGCCCTCATCGGTCCCGACGAGGATCACATCGGCACCGCGGCGCGCAAACAAACCGTTGGTCACAACGCCGACGATATGGTTGATCTGACTTTCAAGCTCCACCGGGTCGAGGATCTGCAGGTCCTCGACGTCGAGCACGAGATTGCCATTGTCGGTGGTGAAGTTTTCGCGCAGCTGCGGCTGGCCGCCCAGCTTGATGAGATCGCGCGCGACAATGCTGCGCGCCATCGGTATGACTTCGACGGGAAGCGGGAATTCGCCGAGCACGCCGACAAGCTTGGAGGCATCGACGATGCACACGAATTTTTCGGCGACCGAGGCGACAATTTTCTCGCGGGTCAACGCGCCACCGCCGCCTTTGATCATCGCGCCGTGCGCCGTGACTTCGTCGGCGCCGTCGATGTAGACGGGAAGGTGATCGACGTCGTGCAGTTCGACCACGCGGATGCCATGACCCTTCAGGCGATCGGCGGTGCGCACCGAGCTGGCCACGGCGCCCTTGATGCGGCCCTTGATCTTCGCCAGCTCGTCGATGAAATAATTGGCCGTCGAACCGCTGCCGACGCCGACATAGGTGTCGGCAACGACATACTTGACCGCCTCGCGGGCGACCAGTTGCTTCTGCTCGTCCTGTGTCATGCTTTCTTGCGCACGGGCGGCAGATCGGTACAGACACCTTCGAAGGCCTCCGCGGCCAGGCCGACGGATTCGCCAAGCGTCGGATGCGGATGGATCGTCTTGCCGATGTCGACGGCATCGGCGCCCATCTCGATCGCGAGTGCCAGCTCACTGATCAGGTCGCCGGCATGCGTGCCGACAATACCGCCGCCGACGATGCGATGTGACTCGGCGTCGAACAGCAGCTTGGTAAAGCCCTCGTCGCGACCATTGGCGATGGCGCGCCCGGAGGCCGCCCACGGAAACAGGCCTTTCTGCACCTTGATGCCCTTGGCCTTGGCCTCGTCCTCGGTCACGCCAACCCAGGCGACTTCCGGATCGGTGTAGGCGACCGACGGGATCACCCGCGCGTCGAAGAACGATTTTTGACCCGCCGCGGCTTCGGCAGCGACGTGCGCTTCGTGCACCGCCTTGTGCGCGAGCATCGGCTGGCCGATGATGTCGCCGATCGCGTAGATGTGCGGCACGTTGGTGCGCAACTGGCTGTCGGCGGGAATGAATCCTCGATCGGTGACGATCACTCCCGCCTTGTCCGCGGCGATCTTCTTGCCATTCGGGCTGCGGCCCACGGCCATCAGTACCAGATCGTAAGGCTGCGGACCGGACGGTGCCTGTTCACCCTCGAAAGTCACGTAGATCGCATCCTTTTTCGCTTCGACCGCGACGGTCTTGGTCTTGAGCATGATGCGATCGAACCGCGGCTTGTTCATTTTCTCCCAGACCTTCACCAGGTCCCGGTCGGCGCCCTGCATCAGTCCGTCGAGCATTTCCACGACATCCAGGCGTGCGCCGAGGCTCGAATACACGGTGCCCATTTCCAGCCCGATGATGCCGCCGCCCACGACCAGCATGCGCTTCGGCACCGCCTTGAGTTCGAGCGCGCCCGTGGAATCGACGATGCGCGGATCTTCGGGAACGAAGGGCAGGTTCACCGATTGCGAGCCCGCGGCGATGATCGATTTCTGAAAGCGGATGACCTTCTTTGCGCCGGTCCTTGCTTGCCCGGCGCCTTCCGTTGTTTCCACGACGACGTGATGCGAATCGAGGAAAGTGCCATACCCGCGCACGACCTCGACCTTGCGCGACTTGGCCATCCCCGTCAGGCCGCCGGTCAACTTGCCGACGACCTTGTTCTTCCACGCAAGCAATTTCGCGAGATCGACTTTCGGCACACCGAATGCGACACCGTGTTCACCCAGCGCCGCCACCTCGTCCATCACCGCCGCGATATGCAGCAGCGCCTTCGACGGAATGCAGCCAACGTTGAGGCACACGCCGCCGAGCGTTGCGTAGCGCTCGACGAGGACCGTCTTCATGCCCAGATCGGCGGAGCGGAACGCGGCGCTGTAACCGCCGGGGCCGGCGCCGAGCACGAGCATTTCGCATTCGATGTCGACATTGCCCGAATAACTCGCGGCGCCCGGTACTGGTGCCGCCGCGGCCTGGGTCGCAGCGGGCTTGGGCGCGGCGGCTGCGGGTACAGAAGGCGCGGCGGGCTTCGCGGCGGCAGCATCGGCAGTCTCGAGCGTCAGCACGACGCTGCCTTCGCGCAACTTGTCGCCGACCTTGACCCTGAGCTCCTTGACCGTGCCGGCGGCGGGCGACGGCACGTCCATCGTCGCCTTGTCGGATTCGAGCGTGACCAGCGAATCCTCGGCCTTGACCGTGTCGCCGGGTTTGACGAAAACCTCGATGACCGGTACGTCGCTGAAGTCGCCGATGTCGGGGACTTTGACTTCGATCACAGCCATGGCCGTCCTATAGCATTGTGCGCCGCAGATCGGCGAGCAGCGCGATGAGGTAACTGTTGAAGCGCGCCGCGGCCGCGCCGTCGATGACCCGATGATCCCACGACAACGAGAGCGGCAGGATCAGGCGCGGCGCGAACTGCTTGCCGTCCCATACCGGACGAATGCTCGATCGACAGACGCCGAGGATTGCGACTTCCGGCGCATTGATGATCGGCGTGAAGTACGTGCCCCCAATGCCGCCGAGGCTCGATATCGAGATGCATCCGCCCTGCATGTCCGCCGGCCCGAGCTTGCCCTCGCGCGCCTTGCCCGAGAGCTCGGTCATCTCCTTCGCGATCGCCATCAGGCCTTTTTGGTCCGCATTCTTGATCACCGGCACGACCAGGCCATTGGGCGTGTCGGCCGCAAAGCCGATGTTGTAGTACTTCTTGAAGATCAGGTTGTCGCCGTCGAGCGATGCGTTGAACTCGGGAAATTTCTTGAGCGCCGCAACGCAGGCCTTGATCAGGAAAGCGAGCATCGTCACTTTGGCGCCCGACTTCTCATTCTCCTTGTTGAGCGCGACGCGGAACGCCTCGAGGTCGGTGATGTCGGCGTCGTCATGATTGGTGACGTGCGGGATCAGGACCCAGTTGCGGTGCAGGTTCGCCCCGGAGATTTTCTTGATTCGCGACAGCGGCTTGCTTTCGATGGCACCGAACTTGCTGAAGTCCACCTTCGGCCACGGCAGCAATCCCAGCGCCTCATTACCCAAACCCGCGCCCGCCGCCGCAGCCGCCGGCGCGGCTGTTGCGCCGCTCATCACACCTTTGACGAATTTCTGGACATCTTCCTGCAGAATGCGGTCCTTCGGCCCCGAGCCTTTTACCCGCGACAGGTCGACACCAAGTTCGCGTGCGAACGCGCGCACCGAAGGTGAGGCATGCGCGCTCCTGAAGCTCGCGGGATCGACCGCTGCAGCGGCCGCAGTCTCCGTTCGTGCTGAGCTTGTCGCAGCAGGAACGGCGGGAGCGGGTCCTTCGACAGGCCTGTCCTGAGCGGAGTCGAAGGGCTCAGGGCGAACGGATTGGGCAGGCGCGGGTGTGGAGGCACTGCCTGCAGCCTCGAGCATCATGAGCACGCTGCCTTCGCTGACCTTGTCGCCGAGCTTGACCTTGAGTTCCTTGATCACACCGGCGGAAGGCGAGGGCACGTCCATCGTCGCCTTTTCCGATTCGAGCGACACCAGCGAATCTTCCGCCTTGACCACGTCGCCGACCTTCACGAAGAGTTCGATGATCGGCACATCCTTGAAGTCGCCGATGTCCGGCACCTTGACCGCGATGAGTGCGGCAGCTCCGGGCGCAGCGTTCGTGCTGAGCTTGTCGAAGCAGGAACGGCAGCACGCCCTTCGACAGGCTCAGGGCGAACGGATTGTGCCGCTGCTGCGGCCTTGGCAGACGCAGGCGCGGACGCGCCCGCCGCCTCGAGCGTCAATACGACGCTGCCTTCGCGCAACTTGTCGCCAACCTTGACCCTGACTTCCTTCACCGTGCCGGCGACGGGCGAGGGCACGTCCATCGTCGCCTTGTCGGATTCGAGTGTGACCAGCGAGTCTTCGGCTTTCACCGCGTCGCCCGGCTTGACGAATACCTCGATGACCGGCACGTCGGTAAAATCACCGATGTCGGGAACCTTGACTTCGATTGTGCTCATGCAGATACCCTGGTTCGTCGATTGGGTCGGATCAAACGGTCCATGGCGCAGGCTTGGCGGGATCGATGCCGTATTTCTTGATTGCTTCGGCGACCTTCGTCGCCGGCAGGGTGCCCTCGTCGGCCAGCGCCTTCAACGCGGCGACGGCGACGTAGTAGCGGTCGACCTCGAAGAACCGGCGCAGTTTCTCACGCGTGTCGGAACGTCCGAAGCCATCGGTGCCCAGCACGACGTAACGGCGTGGCACGAACGCGCGGATCTGGTCGGCAAACGCGCGCACGTAGTCGGTCGTGGCGATGATGGGACCGTGCGTCTCGGTCAGGCACGCGGCGACGTGCGATTGCCTTTGCTTGGCCGTCGGGTTGAGCATGTTCCAGCGCGCGACTGCGTTGCCGTCGCGCGCGAGTTCGACGAACGATGGGCATCCCCAGGTGTCGGATTCGACGCCCCAGTCTTTCCTGAGCAGTTCCGCTGCGGCGATCGCTTCCCGCAGGATCACGCCTGATCCCAGCAGCTGGACACGCGGCGCCTTCGATTTCTTGTCGCCGGCCTGCAGCAGGTACATCCCTTTCAGGATGTTCGGCGCGGCACCCTCGGGCATCGCCGGCTGGGTGTAGTTCTCGTTCATCACCGTCAGGTAGTAATAGACATCCTCCTGCTCCGCGTACATGCGGCGCAGGCCATCCTGGATGATGACCGCCACTTCGTAGCCGAAGGTTGGGTCGTAGGACAGGCAATTTGGGACCGTCGCCGAAATCTGATGCGAGTGCCCGTCCTCGTGTTGCAGGCCTTCGCCGTTGAGCGTGGTGCGTCCCGCCGTGCCGCCGAGCAGGAAGCCGCGCGAACGCATGTCGCCGGCGGCCCAGGCTAGGTCGCCGATCCGTTGGAAGCCGAACATCGAGTAGAAGATGTAGAAGGGAATCATCGGCACGCCGTGCGTCGAATACGACGTCGCGGCAGCAATCCAATCGCACATGGCGCCGGCCTCGTTGATCCCTTCCTGCAGGATCTGGCCATCCTTGGTTTCCTTGTAGAACATCAGCTGGTCGGCGTCCTGCGGCGTATAGAGTTGGCCGAGCTGGTTCCAGATCCCGAGCTGACGGAACATGCCTTCCATGCCGAAGGTGCGCGATTCGTCAGGCACGATCGGCACGATGTGCCGGCCGATGCTCTTGTCGCGGATCAAGGTCTGTAGGATCTGCACGAACGCCATCGTGGTCGAGATTTCACGGTCGTCGGTGCTCTTCAGGAACCGCTCGAACGTCGACAGCGGGGGCGTCACCAGAGCCTGCGTCTTGCCACGCCGCATCGGAAGATAGCCGCCCAGCGCTTGCCGGTGCGAGCGCATGTACTCGAGTTCCGGCGAGCCTTCGGGGAACGTGACCAGCGGGACGTCCTGCAGCTTGTCGTCCGGAATCGGAATGGCGAAGCGATCGCGGAAGCCGCGCATCGACTCGACCGTCATCTTCTTCTGCTGGTGGGTGATGTTCTGCGCCTCTCCTGATTCCCCCATGCCGAAACCCTTGATCGTCTTGGCCAGGATCACCGTCGGTTGGTCCTTGTGGTTGACCGCGGCGTGGAAGGCGGCATAGACCTTATGCGGATCGTGGCCGCCACGGTTCAGGGCCCAGATGTCCGCATCGGACCAGTCGGCGACGAGCTCCTTGAGCTCGGGCGTATTGAAGAAGTATTCGCGCACGTACGCGCCATCCTTCGATTTGAAGGTCTGGTACTCGCCGTCGACGCATTCCATCATGCGGCGCATCAGGATGCCCTTTTTGTCGCGCGCGAACAGGGCATCCCAGCGCGTGCCCCAGACGACTTTGATAACGTTCCAGCCTGCACCGCGAAAATCGGCTTCCAGTTCCTGGATGATCTTGCCGTTGCCGCGCACCGGGCCATCGAGGCGCTGCAGATTGCAATTGATGACGAAGATGAGGTTGTCGCATTTCTCCCGGGCGGCCATGCCGATGGCGCCCATCGATTCGGGCTCGTCCATTTCGCCATCGCCGCAGAAACACCACACCTTGCGGCCTGCGGTCTTGGCGAGTCCCCGATCTTGAAGATATTTCATGAAGCGCGCCTGATAGATCGCCATGAGCGCGCCGAGTCCCATCGACACCGTCGGGAACTGCCAGAAATCCGGCATCAGCCACGGGTGCGGATAGGACGAGATGCCCTTGCCGTCGACCTCCTGGCGGAAATTGTCCATCTGTTCGACGGTGAGGCGACCGAGCATGAACGCGCGTGCGTACACGCCTGGCGCCGAGTGGCCTTGCACGAAGACCAGGTCACCGCCATGGTCCGCCGACGGCGCGTGCCAGAAATGGTTGAAGCCGACGTCGTAGAGCGTTGCGGCCGACGCGTAGCTCGCGATGTGACCGCCGACGTTGGTGTCCTTGTTGGCGCGGACCACCATGGCCATCGCGTTCCAGCGCGCGAAGTTGCGGATCTTTTCCTCGATCGTCTGGTCGCCGGGCATCTTCGGCTGCTTGTCGACCGGGATCGTATTGATGTAAGCCGTGTTGGCCGAGAACGGCACGTGCGCACCGCGCTGTCGGCTCTGCTCGATGATCTGTTCGATCAGGTAGTGCGCACGTTCGGGCCCCTCGTGCTCGAGCACAGCATCGATGGCCTCAACCCACTCCTTGGTTTCCTGAGGATCGACATCAGGCTTCATGTCCATGGCGGCTTGCTCCTTGCAACAATGACGTGATGAAGGCAGGACGTGCGGGCTATGGGACGCAGTGCGAGCGGCGTGTGTGGCGCCTGCTCGTGACGCGGCGTGTCGCGGCAACGGGGACGCACTGTTTAACGTTTACGATACCACGCACACGCGCCGGTATTCAATCGTATCCACGCGTCGTTGCGACGCATCGTCATGCCCTGCGCCGCAGCAACCAGAAACCGCAGGCGAGGCTGGCCAGGCCCATCACCCCAAAGCCCGTGGCATAGCTCCCAGTGACGGTTGCCATGAGCGCAAATATCGGAGGTCCAACCACCACGCCGGCAAACGTGATGAACCCGGACGCACCGGTGACGGTGCCGGCCTGACCACGCGGCGAATGGCGGGCAACTTCAGCGAGTTGCACGCCATTCCATCCAATCGCGGTCACGCCGAACAGTGCGCAAACCAGAACTTCGGCAACGTTTGGCCACGCCGGACCGAAACTCGACGTCGCCAATCCGCAGGCGCCGGCGACTACCCCGAGCAGGCCCAGCATTTGCCGCGGCGCAATCCATCGGTCGGCGACCATGCCCCAGCTGATGCGACCAACGACGCCGCCGACGGTCGCCACAGTGAGCATGAGGCCGGCGGTGATCAAGGTGCGATCGAGCTCCTGGTTCAGGTAGATGACCAGAAACGTCAACAGGCATGACTGCAGCGCCGCGTACACGAACGCGGTCGATGTCAGCTCAAGCAACTTGGGACTGCGCCATACCAGCATCAGCGGTGAGAAAAGCCGTCCCAGCGACACTCTATGTTCTTGTCTGAGGCCCACGTCGAGCGTGGCGCGCGTCGGCTGTGCGAGCAACGCGATCAGAACGCAGGAACCCGCAACCGCCCAGACCGCGGCACGCCAGCCGAGGCTGACTGCGATCAGCGGGAGCAGTGCTCCGGCGAGGGCGGCGCCCAACGGCACGCCGGTCTGTTTGATCGAGAATGTGAGTGCCATCGTGTGCGGCGACGCGGTGCGCGCGAGCAGTTGCGACGACGCGGGTGTGATCGGCCCGTAGCCGACCCCGATCAATGCCGACGCAAAAAGAAATGCCCATGCGGGACCCGTCGTCAGCACGAGCCCTAGCGCGCACAAGATCGTACAGACCTGGGACACGCGGATCGGCCCATAACGCTCGATGAATCCGCCCGAGGCGAGACTGGCCAGCATCGCGCCCAGATAGAGCACGCCAACAAAAACGCCAATCAGCTTCGGATTCAGGCCGACCGCCGGCCCGATTTCGGGTGCGAGCACCGCTGTTGCGGTCGCCGCAAGGGCGGTGAACGCCTGAATGGCCAGCGTCACCGCGAGCGCGGTCAGCGCATTGGATGCGGCTTTCAACCTCACCGCGCAGGCGACAACGTGCGCACCTCGGTAACGATAGCGTCGACCGTAAGATCGTGCGCGGCGGAGGGAATACGTTCGACGATCTGGAGCTCGAAGGCCCCTGCCACCCGCGCTGCGGCCGGTGACAACGATGGCAGCAGTCGATCATAGAATCCGCCACCGTAACCCAGGCGCTTCCCGTCCCGATCGAAGGCGACTCCCGGGACCAGTACCCACCCAATCGTAGCGGTGTCGACGCGTGTGCAATGCGGCAGCGGCTCCCGTATGCCACGGAATCCGGGTGCTACATCGCGCTCGACGTCGGTTACCGCGCAGATTTCCAGCATGCGTTGTGCAAGGTTGACGCGCGGCAGGGCCACGGTCTTGCGCTGGCCGAACGCCGCGCCGAACAGCGGCAACGTGTCCCATTCACTGCCGAAGGGAAGCGTCAGCAGCAATGTCTGCGCAGCCTGGAAGTCTGCTCGCGCCACAAGTGTGGCCGCGATCGATCGGCTGGCTTCGGCGCACGCCGCGGCGGGCATCTCATCTCGCGCTGACAGTACGCGTGCACGCAGTGCGCGCTTGGCATCGACCATGCCTGCGTGCGCCGCGTCGGAGGGGTGGGTCGAAGGCGACGCCATGCGCAGAATGTTACCGCATGAAGTGCGGGCGGCTGCGCATATAATGATGCGTCCGCCATACTTGCGTCAGTCCCGCACCCGCGATGAACTACAACCATCAGCATCACCGAGCACGGCGCGCGCAACTGATCGCCGAAATGCGCCGCCAGGCAGGCGGCGGCATCGCCGCGATTCCCACTGCGCCGGAGGCGATCCGCAACGCGGACACCTACTATCCCTACCGTCCCGACAGCTACTTTTGCTATGTTTCCGGATTCCCGGAACCCGAGGCCGTCGTGCTGCTGCTGGCCGGCGCCGACGAAGGCGATTCCCGGCAGATACTGTTCTGCCGCGACAAGAACGTCGAGCGCGAGATCTGGGATGGATTCCGGTATGGACCGGATGCGGCACGTGAGATCTTCGGTTTCGACGAAGCGTATTCGATTGGCGACTTTCCGACGAAGCTCGCGGACCTGGCCGGAGACCGCCCGGCGATGTATACGCCGCTTGGCCTCTATCCTCATTGGGACGAGATGATCACTGCAGCGCTCAATGAGGTGCGCAAACGGGTTCGCACTGGCGTCACTTCACCGGAAACCGTCGTCGATGTACGCGCACCGCTTGCCGCGATGCGTTTGTACAAGGACCAGCAGGAGTTGCCGCACATTCGCCGTGCCGCGGAAATTTCGAGTGGAGCGCATCGGCGGGCGATGGCGCGCACGCGTCCGGGCTGGTTTGAATACCAGGTCGAGGCCGAGCTGTCGCACGAGTTCCTGCGTTCCGGCGCGCAAGCGGTCGCGTACCCGTCGATCGTCGCATCCGGCCCCAACGCCTGTGTGCTGCATTACCGCGACAACAATCGCCAGATGCAGCCGTCCGATCTGTTGCTGATCGACGCCGGCTGCGAGTTCGAGGGGTACGCGTCGGACATCACCCGCACGTTCCCGGTCGGAGGCAGGTTCAGCGGCCCGCAAAAGGCCGTCTACGAGCTCGTGCTTGCGGCGCAACTTGCCTGCATCGACGCCGTCAAGCCCGGGCGCGCGTTTCACGACTACCATCAGGTCGCCGAACGCGTGCTGGCGCAAGGCCTGATCGACCTGAAGTTGTGTCAAGGTTCCCTGGACTCGGTGCTGGAATCCGGCGCGTACAAGCAGTTCTATATGCATCGTGCCGGACACTGGCTAGGGCTCGACGTGCACGATGTAGGTCTCTATCGGGTGCACGGAGAATCGCGTGTGCTCGAGCCGGGCATGCTGCTGACGGTCGAGCCGGGCTGCTACATCCGCCCCGGCGAAAACGTGCCTGAGGAGTTCTGGGACATTGGCGTGCGCATCGAAGACGACGTGCTGGTAACCGCGACCGGCAATGAGAATCTCACTGGCACGACGCCCAAGACGGTTGCCGACGTCGAGGCCGCATGCACGCGCTGAGCGCACCGTCGACGCGGTCGCGGCGTCGAGCCGACGGCTAGCGCGCCAAGGATCCAGACGCAGGCTGCAACGATGCTGCACGACGTCGTCATCGTCGGTGCCGGCCCGGTCGGCGCCACTCTTGCCCTCGGTCTGACTGCGGGGGAGGTCGACGTCGTTGCGCTCGACGCGCGGCCAGCGCGGACGATTGCGCGTGGGGATCGCTCGCTCGCGTTGTCGCACGGCTCCCGGCTCATCTATGAGCGGCTCGGCATCTGGGGGGACATCGCGGCAGTGGCGGGTGCAGTGACACCGATCACGGCCATCGATATTTCGCAGCTCGGCGGCTTTGGTGCGGTGCGCCTGGATGCGCAGGAGCAACATGTGCCCGCGCTGGGCTACGTCGTCAGCTATCGGGCGCTGCAAGCTGCGCTGGATGCCGCGCTTGTTCGGACCGCGGTGCATGTCGAACATGAATTTGTCGTCGATCGCATCGTCGCGACGCCGGCATACGCCTGCGTGGAAGGCCGCCGCGACGGCGCAGGTTCCACGTGGACCAGTCGACTTGCCGCTGTGGCAGACGGTGGCGGCGACATCGTTGCCGGTGTGAGCCGCCGCCGTCACGACTACGGTCAGGTGGCGCTGGTGGGCAAGGTCTGGATGCGCGAACCGCACCGCGGCATTGCCTTCGAGCGTTTCACGGCGGACGGGCCGATGGCGCTGCTGCCGGAGGGCGATCACTACGGTCTGGTATGGACCACGACGCCGGAACGCGGTGATGCACTTGTCGCCCAGTCGGAGACAGAATTTCTGGCGGGCTTGCGCCAGCGCTTCGGGCCACGCGCCGGCGACTTCGCGCGCGTCGCCGATCGACGCACCTTTCCGCTGTCGCTCGAGGTCGCCGATCGCATCGCGACCGAGCGCGCAGTGCTGGTCGGCAATGCCGCGCAGGCGCTGCACCCGGTTGCAGGTCAGGGTTTCAATCTCGGCGTGCGTGATGCGTGGGAATTGGCGCAGGAGTTGCTTGCGACCCCGCGCGATCAAATTGGTGCGCGCGAGCATGTGACGCGGTACGCGCAACGGCGGCGCGCGGATCGCTGGGCGGGCATCGCATTCACGCACGGCTTGCTCGGCGCATTTGGCAACGACTCGGCGGTGTTGCGCTGGCCGCGAGGGTTGGCACTCACTTTGCTGGATTCGTTCCCGCCGATGAAACGATCGTTCACGCGCGCGATGCTGTTCGGTTTCCGGTGAAGATGCGCGCGGACGGAATTCATTTCGCGCAATCCGACGAACGCGCTGACAACGCTGGCGCAAACTCGGTATAATTCGCTCCCTTCCTGCTGCAAATTCCGAACGTGTACATCGGCTCGCATCACATCGAGAACAATCTGGTCGTCGCGCCGATGGCGGGCGTCACCGATCGGCCTTTCCGGCAGCTCTGCAAACGGCTGGGTGCCGGACTCGCCGTGTCGGAGATGGTCGCGTCGGATCCCCGGTTGCGAGCCACGCCGAAGTCGCAGCGGCGCACCGATCATCGTGGCGAGGTCGAGCCTATCGTCGTGCAGATCGCCGGCGCCGATCCCGCGCAGATGGCCGACGCCGCGCGCTATAACGTCGATCGCGGGGCGCAGATCATCGACATCAACATGGGCTGCCCCGCGAAGAAGGTATGCAATGTCGCCGCCGGCTCGGCGTTGCTGCAGAACGAGCCGCTGGTCGCCGCCATCCTTGCCGCCGTGGTCGCATCGGTCAGCGTGCCGGTGACGCTGAAGATCCGCACCGGCTGGAGCCGCGGACAGCGCAATGCGGTCCGGGTCGCCAAGATCGCGGAGGATTCGGGCATTGCCGCGCTGTCGGTGCATGGCCGGACGCGCGAGTGCGGTTTCATTGGCGCGGTCGAGTACGACACGATTCGCGAAGTCAAGCGTGCGGTGAAGCTGCCGGTGACGGCCAATGGTGACATCGATTCTGCCGAGAAGGCGCGTGACGTGCTCGCGTCCACCGGCGCCGATGCCGTCATGGTTGGGCGCGCGGCACAGGGACGCCCGTGGATCTTCCGCGAGATTCGCCACTATCTGGACAGCGGTGAACACCTGCCACTGCCGGCCGTCGAAGAAATCCGTGATGTCATCCTCGAGCATCTGGGCGACCACTACTCGCTCTATGGCGAAGAGACGGGCGTGCGAACCGCGCGCAAGCATCTGGGTTGGTATTCCGGAGGACTCGCCGGTGGCGAGGCTTTCCGTCATGAGGTAAATTATCTGGACTCAGCCGCGGCACAGATCGCGGCGGTCAACCGGTTCTTCGATGACCTCGCCGCACGCGGCGACCGGTTGGCGTATGCGTCGCCGGCAGTGCCATCGTCACCGGTGCCAGCTTCGCGGGTAGAGGAGGCCCTCGCAGCGTGAAAAGAACCACACGAATGAACGGCGGCAATGAAATTTGCCGCAGCGTCGAGAAATCCCTGGACGAGTATTTCCATAAACTCGACGGCGAGCAGCCGCATGGCATCTACGAGATGGTCATCGCGAATGTCGAACGCTCGCTGATCACGTCGATCATGCATCGCGCGGGAGGCAATCAGACCAGCGCTGCGGACATGCTTGGCTTGAATCGCAACACGTTGCGCTCGAAGTTGTCGAAGTACAACATTCGATAGTGCATCGGTTGAGCGTTCAGCGTTTAGCGTTGAGCGGATTCTCCCGCATGATCGACGCCCAGCGCTCGACGCCTAACCCGTGACAGCCCCGATCACGCAAGCCTTGCTGTCGGTTTCCGACAAGGCCGGCTTGATCGATTTTGCGCGCGGGCTCGTGGCGTTGAACGTCAAGCTCCTGTCCACGGGCGGCACCGCGAAAGCGCTGGTCGATGCCGGGCTGCCGGTCACCGAGGTCGCCGCTTACACGGGCTTCCCCGAGATGCTCGACGGACGCGTGAAGACACTGCACCCGAAGGTGCACGGGGGCATTCTCGCGCGGCGCGACTTGCCTGCACACGTTGCGGCGCTGGGTAGCCACGATATTCCGACCATCGATCTCGTGGTCGTCAACCTGTACCCCTTCCGCGAGACGGTGGCGAAACCCGGCTGCACGCTCGAGGATGCCATCGAGAACATCGACATCGGCGGGCCCGCCATGGTGCGCTCGGCGGCGAAGAATCACGCGCACGTCGGGATCGTCGTCGATCCCGCGGACTATCCTGCATTGCTGGAGGAATTGCGTACCCACGGCGCCACGCTCTCGGCCGCGACGCGGTTCATGCTCGCGCAGAAAGCGTTCTCGCATACCGCGGCATACGACGGTGCGATCAGCAACTATCTGACGGCCCGCGATAATTTCGGTGCGGTGCAGGCGCTGCCGGCACGCTTCAACTGGCAAGGCACGAAACTGCAGGACATGCGCTACGGCGAAAATCCGCATCAGCAGGCCGCGTTCTACCGCGACGGCGTGCCGGTGCCCGGGACGATCGCCACCAGTCGACAGTTGCAGGGCAAGGAGCTTTCCTTCAACAACATTGCCGACAGCGATGCGGCGTGGGAATGTGTCCAGGTTTTTCCCGAGACAGCGTGCGTCATCGTCAAGCATGCCAATCCATGCGGTGTCGCGCTGGCGGCCACTCCGCTCGACGCGTACCGCAAGGCATTCGCGACCGATCCAACGTCGGCATTCGGCGGCATCATCGCGTTCAATCGTGAGGTCGACGCAGGCGTCATCGAGGCCGTGAGCGCACAGTTTTTGGAAGTACTCATCGCACCGTCGTACAGCGCCGATGCACTCGTCGCCATTGCAAAAAAGGCCAACGTGCGCGTACTCGCGATCGACCCGGCCACCGGCGACGGGAAGGCGTGGGACATCAAGCGCGTTGGCGGCGGGATGCTGGTGCAGACCGCCGATGTCGACGCCATCGATGCATCGGTGCTCAAGGTCGTGACGCGCATCGCGCCGACGCAGGATCAGATGGCCGACCTCCTGTTCGCCTGGCGCGTCGCGAAATTCGTCAAATCCAACGCAATCGTCTATTGTGGCGGGGGTCGTACATTGGGGATTGGCGCGGGCCAGATGAGTCGCGTCGATTCGACGCGCATCGCCGCGATCAAGGCAGCGAACGCGGGCTTGTCGCTCGCGGGATCGGTCGTGGCGTCGGATGCGTTTTTTCCATTCCGTGACGGACTCGACGTGGTCGCCGATAACGGTGCGGTTGCGGTCATCCAGCCCGGTGGCAGTGTCCGCGACCCCGAGGTGATCGCTGCCGCGGACGAACGCGGCATCGCCATGGTCTTCACGGGTGTACGCCATTTCCGTCATTGAAATTGATTCTGCGAGAGCGAGGTTCAGCTTGAAACGACTGTTGATCGCGGTAGCGATCGTGCTTGCCCTGCCAGGTCGCGCTTACGCGCTCGACTGCGCCGATTTCTGGACGTGGGTCGAAACGGGATGTCGCCGCGTGGCCGATACCTATACGAATGGGGAAAATACACTCATCCTCTCGGGCTATTCCTATCATCTGCCATCGACCTACACCCCCGAGAATCGCGCGCAGTTGCAATCGATTGCATGGGGTGGCGGCATTGGACGCGCCGTCGAGGAGCCGAACGGCAACACGCACATGGTGTACTTCTATGTGTTCGAGGATTCGCACAAGACGGCGCAGTTCAACCTGGGCTATTCGTGGTCAACCTATTGGGGGGAGCGCGATGGGCTTCAGGCGGGCCTGGGCTGGACGGCGTTCATCGTGCAGCGACCCGACATCGCGGGTGGCTGGCCAATTCCTGCCGCATTGCCGATCGCTCTGCTGCGGTACAAGAAGGCCAATCTCATCGCCACCTACATCCCGACCCTCAACGGCGGCATCAACCATGGCAGTACGCTGTACATCATGGGCACGATCGGCTTGCAATAACTGCATGCAATGAACGTACTCGTCATCGGTGGTGGCGGGCGCGAGCACGCGCTGGCGTGGAAGATTGCGCAATCGCAGCGCGTCGGCAAGGTCTTTGTCGCGCCGGGCAACGCCGGCACGGCTCGCGAGCGGGGCCTGACCAATATTGCGCTCACCGCCATTCCCGAACTGGTCGCGTTCGCGGTGGCCGAGCGAATCGTGTTGACGGTCGTCGGCCCGGAAGCGCCGCTCGCGAGCGGTGTCGTCGACGCGTTCCGGGCGGCCGGTTTGAAAATATTCGGTCCGACCCAATCCGCAGCGCGACTCGAGAGCTCCAAGGATTTTGCCAAGGCGTTCATGGTGCGCCATTCGATTCCAACGGCGGCTTACCAGACGTTCACAGATGCGCATGCCGCACACGCCAACATCGACGCACGCGGCGCGCCGATCGTGGTCAAGGCGGATGGGCTGGCTGCAGGCAAGGGCGTCGTCGTCGCGGCGACTGCGGAAGAAGCGCATGCCGCGATCGATGCGATGCTCGTCGGCAACCGCTTGGGCGACGCGGGCGCGCGCGTCGTCATCGAGGATTGCCTCGTTGGCGAGGAGGCGAGTTTCATCGTGATGGCGGATGGGGTGCACGTGCTGCCGCTCGCATCATCGCAGGATCACAAGCGGCTGCGGGACGGCGACCGCGGTCCCAATACTGGCGGCATGGGGGCGTATTCGCCCGCGCCGGTGGTTACGCCGAAGGTTCACGCGCGCATCATGCGCGAGATCATCCACCCCGCGGTGAACGGCATGGCCGCAGACGGGACGCCGTACACCGGATTCCTGTACGCGGGCGTGATGATCGACGCGGAGGGCAATCCGCGCGCGCTCGAATTCAACTGCCGCCTCGGCGACCCGGAGACGCAACCGATCCTGATGCGCCTCAAGTCGGATCTGGTCGACCTGTTGCAACACGCAGTCGAAGGCACGCTCGATCAGATCGACGCTGAATGGGATCGTCGCGCTGCGCTCGGTGTCGTGCTTGCCGCAGCGGGCTATCCGGAGCACCCGCGCGACGGCGACGTCATCACCGGGCTCGAAGTGCCGTTGACCGACGGCATGGTGTTTCATGCCGCAACCGCAATCGCAGGCAATGGTGTAGTCACCAGCGGCGGGCGCGTGCTGTGCGTCACCGCCCTTGGCGAAACGGTGCGACTGGCACAACGTGCCGCGTACGGCGCGGTGGCCGGCATCCGCTTCAACGGCATGCAATACCGCACCGACATCGGCCATCGCGCGATCGCTGCGCGCACCAGCTGAACCGGGCGCCGTGCGTATGGACATCTGGCCTGCCCGCGACTACTTCACCGGCTTGCAGGACAGCATCGTGGCGCGTCTGGAAGCCATCGACGGTCACCCATTCCGGCGCGATGTCTGGCAGCGCCCCGAAGGCGGTGGCGGTGAAAGCCGCCTGCTCGAGCACGGTAGCGTGTTCGAACGTGGAGGCGTCAATTTCTCACACGTCAAGGGCGATCGGCTGCCGCCCTCGGCAACCGCAGGCCGGCCGCAACTTGCGGGCCGATCCTTCGAGGTGATGGGCGTTTCGCTGGTGCTCCATCCGATCAATCCCTACGTGCCCACCGTGCACATGAATGTGCGCATGTTCGTGGCGGAGCAGCCCGGCGTCGAGCCGGTCTGGTGGTTTGGCGGAGGCACTGATCTGACGCCCTATTACGGCTTCGAAGAAGACGCGGTGCATTTTCATCGGACGTGCCGCGACGCACTGGCGCCGTTCGGGACCGAGTACTACCCGCGATTCAAGAAGTGGTGCGACGAGTATTTTTTTCTGAAGCATCGCAATGAGCCTCGCGGTGTCGGCGGCATCTTCTTCGACGATCTGTGCGACCGCAATTTCGATGCCTGCTTCGCGCTGACACGAAGCGTGGGCGACCACTTTCTGTCTGCCTACGAACCGATACTCCAGCGGCGGCGCGATCACGCCTATGGTGAGCGCGAGCGCGATTTCCAGGCGTATCGCCGTGGCCGTTACGTCGAATTCAACCTGGTCTACGATCGGGGAACGCTGTTCGGATTGCAGTCGAACGGACGTACCGAGGCGATCCTGATGTCGCTTCCCCCGATCGTGAAATGGCGCTACGACTGGCGACCCGAGGCGGGCAGTGCCGAGGCAAGGCTCTATACCGATTTTCTGATCGGGAAGGACTGGCTGGTATGAATTTGCCTGCGGATGACGGTCGCCTCATCGAAACACGCCTCGCAACGGAAGACGTGTTTCACGGGCAGTTGCTGCACATCCGGCGTGACACGGTTCGCGTGCCCGATGGCGCCGCAGCCACGCGCGAGTTCGTCGTCCATCCAGGCGCCGCGATGATCGTGCCGAGATTGCCGGATGGCAAACTGCTGTTCGAGCGACAGTTCCGTTACCCGCTGTCGCGGGTGTTCGTTGAATTCCCCGCGGGCAAGGTTGACCCAGGCGAAGATCCCCTCACTACGGCGAAGCGGGAGCTCACCGAGGAAACCGGCTACGTCGCTGCGCGGTGGATCCATCTGGCAACAATGCATCCGGTCATCAGCTACTCGACCGAGCAGATCGACATTTTCATCGCCGACGAATTGACGCATGTCGGCACTCGATTGGACGCAGGTGAATTCATCGAGACGTTCAGCGCAACGCTCGACGAGGCGCTGGCCTGGCTCGATCGCGGTGATGTCACCGACAGCAAAACGATGATCGGGCTGCTGCTGATGGCGAGGCAGGCCGCGGCGGGACGTTGAGCATGGCGACCACTGTCGTCAGGCGCCTGGTCATCGAAGGACGCGTCCAGGGTGTGGGATTCCGCTACGCGCTGGCCGATGAGGCGCGCGAACTTGGGCTGTGCGGTTGGGTTCGCAATTGCCGCGACGGCAAGGTCGAGGCGATCGTCGCGGGGTCGATGCAAAATGTCGACACCATCATTGCATGGTCGCATAAGGGCCCCCCAGCGGCGAAAGTTACCGCAGTCAACGTCGAGCCCGCGGCGGGCGATTTCACCGGCTTCGACATCGCCCCGACAATCTAGGTTCCGATCCTTCTCTTATCGACAATACGGAGCGAGCCATGACTGCCGACAACTCAGAACAGATTGCGGAATGGAACGGTGCGCTGGGCCAGCGCTGGGCCGCGATGCGGCAGGAGATCGACGGCGTCGTCCTGCCGTTCGGCAATGCTGCGCTCAAGGTTGCGGCGCCCCAACCGGGGGAGCGGGTAATCGACATCGGTTGCGGTTGTGGCGACACCACGATCGAGATTGCCCGGATCGTCGGCGAAGCGGGCGCGGTCCTTGGCATCGACGTATCCCAGCCGATGCTCGAGGTGGCTCGCTCACGCGGCGCACTTGCGGGGTGTGCGCACCTTGCGTTCCGCGACGGCGATGCTTCCGAGGCCAGGCTCCCGCCGAACACCGATTTGCTGTATTCGCGTTTTGGCGTGATGTTCTTCAGCCAACCATCGCCGGCCTTCAGCCATTTGCGCATGTCGCTGCGGCCGGGTGGCCGGTGCGTGTTCGTCTGCTGGCGAACGCCGCGCGACAATGCGTGGGCGATGACGCCACTCTCTGCCGCGCGAACGGCGATGAACATCACGCCGGCGCCCGCCGATCCGAATGCGCCGGGACCGTTTGCATTTGCCGACGAGCAAAGGCTGCGCGAAATTCTTTCGGGCGCGGGCTTCGGCGATATCGATGTGCAACGCTTCGACGCGCCAGTTTTTCTTGGCGCGACGCCGCACTCAGCCGCCGAAGGCGCGGTGCGGATTGGACCGGTTTCGCGCTTCGTGCGCGAGGTGGGTGTTGAGCACCTGCCCACGATTCTGGAAGCTGTCGAACGGGCACTCGAACCACTCGCCGCGCCCGATGGCCACGTGGACCTGAATGGTTCGACCTGGATCGTATCGGCTTTGAATCCCGCGTGACCCGCATTGAAGACCCGGGCCGCATCGCATGTAGCATTGTCGAACTGTCGTTCGTCAACGAGATGAAGCAATGATGGATCGGAGAACGTTCATCGGCAGTGTCGCGGGCGGTCTCCTCGGCACGTCGCTCGCTGCGCGGGCACAGCAAGCGGTGAAGGTTTATCGTATCGGAATGCTGGAAGCGATACCCGCCGCACAGAACGCCGCCAATCTCGATGCCCTGCGCAAGGGGCTACGGGAACTCGGCTACGTCGAAGGGCGAAACTTGATCGTCGAATATCGATCGGCAGATGGTCGTGCCGAGCGATTCCCGGAGCTCGCCACCGAACTGGTGCGACTCAAGGTCGATCTGATCGTGACCAGAGGCACCCCTGCCGCGCAGGCGGCAAAAAACGCGACCGAAACAATTCCAGTGGTTATGGCGACGATGGGCGACCCACGTGCCATCGTGGCGAGCTTTTCGCGCCCGGGAGGAAACATAACCGGGGTTACCACGTTCAGCACCGAGCTGACAGCGAAACGGATCGAACTCCTCAAAGAGCTGGTGCCGAATCTCTCGCGAGTTGCGTTGCTGCACAACATGGGCAATCCAGCGGCCCCTCCCGAATGGGACGAGATAACGACAGCGGCCCGTTCCCTGCGTGTGCAGGCTGAGCTTCTTGACGTGCGGAGCCAGGGCGACTTGAGCCGTGCATTCGAACTGGCAGTTCGACAGCGTGTTGATGCACTTATCATCGGAGCCGACGGCCTCACCCAAATGCATCAACAAACGATCGTCGACTTGGCGGCACGCAATCGCTTGCCCGCCGCCTATCCAGCGCGCGAGTTCGTCGAGGCCGGAGGGCTGATTGCCTATGCAGTGAACTATCCCGACCTCTATTTCCGGTTTGCACGGTTCGTCGACAAGATTTTCAAGGGCGCAAAGCCCGGCGACCTACCCGTGGAACAGCCGACAAAATTCGAGCTCGCGATCAATCTGAAGACCGCGAAGGCGCTTGGCCTCACCGTCCCAAAGACGCTGTTGCTGCGCGCGGACGAGGTGATTGAGTGACAGACTAGCGAACCGGGCGCTTCGTTCCGGACGTCCAACAGGGAGGCTACATCATGCAACTGCGCAGACTTGCATTCGCGGCACTCGCACTGCTGACCACAACCGTCCTCCACGCCCAGGGTCCCGCGTGGCCGACCAAGCCAATCCGCTGGATCATCCCGTACCCGCCGGGCGGCATCACCGACAGCGCGACGCGCATGGTCGTGCAGAAGGTGGCAGAGCAAACGGGGTGGACGATCGTGGTCGAGAACAAGCCCGGCGCGAATTCAATGCTGGGCGCCGACCTGGTGGCGAAGGCGCCACCTGACGGCTACACGTTTCTGACCGTGATCGCCGCGCACGCGGCCAACGCCACGCTCTACGCGGGCAAACTGCCGTTCGACGTGGTGAAGAGCTTTGCGCCCGTGTCCCTGGTCGGGATTGCGCCCCTCGTCATGACTGCGAACAACGAGTTGCCGGTCAAGGACATCAGGGAACTGATCACCTACGCCAAGGCGAATCCGGGCAAGCTCTCGTTCGGTTCCTCAGGTGTGGGTGCGGCGGCACACCTGACGACCGAACTCTTCGATCAGACCACGGGCATCACCATGGTGCACGTCCCCTACAAGGGCACGGCGCCCGCACTGCAGGACCTGATGGGCGGAAACATCCAGATCCTGGTCGACGTGCCCAGCACGCTGATGCCGCAGGTGCGTGCCGGCAAGATCAAGGCGCTCGGCATGTTCTCCGCCAAGCGCGTTGCCGGTGCTGCCGAAGTCCCGACCATTGCCGAGGCGGGTGGTCCGCTGATCGAGGGCTCGACCTGGGTCTTGTTTCTCGCGCCGGCCGGCACCCCGCGCGATATCGTCAACCGGATGTCGACCGAAACGGCCAAGGCCGTCGCCTCGGCCGACATCAGGGGTCGTTTTGAGACCATAGGCATCGAACCGGTTGGCAATACGCCCGGAGAAGCGGGCAAGTTCCTCGATGACGAAATCGCCAAGTGGGCGAAGGTGATATCGACGGCAGGGGTGAAGCCCGAACAGTGAGCGCCCGATCGCTTCAGAGAGCCGGCGGCCAGAGATTACAACCGCCCGCGAGCGGCCAATGTTCGCCTGGTTGCGCCGGCTCTTTGCTTCAGCTACCAGGTAGTTCGTGCATGTTGGCGAAAAAGAGCTCCTTCCACGACGCCGGCTTCACCTTGATCGCGCCCGTCTTGTACATGAAGTCGACCATCTTCATGACATTCGACGGTTTCAGCGAATATTCGATCTGCGGATCGTTGATGATCTTCAGGATGTCCTCGACCGAACTCTTGTCCTTGGTCATCTTGATGTAGATTTCGGCAGCGCCGCGCTTGTCGCGATTGATGAACTCGGTCGCTTCGGCGAGCGATTTCATGAAGACCGCGTACAGCCGCGGGTTTTCGCTGTAGAACTTGCCCGTCGCGGCAACAACGTTGAACGAAATCGGTCCGCCGAGCACGTCGGTGGAGTTGAGAACCTTGGTCACGCCCGGTTTTTCCAGCTCCTTCTGGATGAAGGGTGGTGATGTAAAGTGGTTGTCGATCTCGCCGCCCGCGGACAGGAAAGTCGCCATCGCGTCGGGATGCGACATCGATACCGTGAGCGGGTCGAGCTTGGCGTAGTTGGCCTCGCCAAACATCTGCGCCACCGCCATTTGCAGAATGATGGCTTGCATCGATACCTTCACCGCCGGCAGTGCGATCCGGTCCTTTTCGGTCAGGTCGCGGATCGATTTGATGTTTGCGTTGCGCGTGTTGAGTTGCAAGGGGAGGAAGTTGAAGCCCGATGCCGCCTTGACTTCGAGTCCACCCTTGGTCTTGCCCCAGATCACCGCCAAACCAGGGATGCCCAGGCACACGAAGTCGACGTTGCCTGAAAGCAAAGCGTCGTTCATCACATCGCTCGAGCGGAACGTCGCCCAGGTGACCTTGATGTCGCCAAGCCCCGCTGCGGCAGCATTCTTCTCGACGATTTTCTGGTCTTCCAGCACCATCATCTGCAAATAGCCGAGGCCATACTGTTTCGCGACGCGCAGCTCCGACTGCTCGGCGCGCGCGGCAAACACGAAGCTCGCGGCGATGCATAGCGCGGCGATCATCGTTCGCATCGATCGATTCAATCTTGGGTAGTTCATGGCGCCTCGCTGTCGGGAAAAGATTGGCCACGTATTACAACAGGGAACCGAACCTTCGCGCAAAGTCCATTCTTGCTGCGGTGCACACAAACTGACTTGTTTGCGTCGGCGGTAACGTATACATTGTTGCAACTTTCGGGTTGAGTGGGTCATGCCTTCGACTGTCCATCCGGTCCTGCCGCGCGTTTCCCTGGCCGCGATCACCTGGCACGGCAAGGAGCTGGTGCGTCCGGAGTGCGTGCTCGCGACGGCCCGCGGCGACCTCTTTACCGCTGATTGGCGCGGAGGCGTCGCGCACATTCGGCCTGACGGAATGCAGTCACTCTACACAGGAAAAATACCGTCACCTGCGCCCGCTGGACGGCAACCGCGCCCGAATGGCATTGCGCTCAGGGCCAACGGTAATTTTCTTCTGGCGGACCTGGGCGAGGAGAGTGGCGGCGTATTCGAACTGACGCGCGAAGGTGCGATCCGCGAAGTACTCACCCGGGTGGATGGCCAGGATATCCCACCTTCCAATTTCGTCGCCGAAGACGCGCAAGGCCGCATGTGGCTTACCGTGTCCACCCGCCACAAGCCTCGTGCGCAGGCCTACAACAACCAGGTGGCTGACGGGTTCATCGTGTTGATGGATGCCAAGGGAGCGCGCATCGTCGCGGATGGCATCGGCTTTACCAACGAGGCGCTGGTATCACCTGACGGCCGCTGGCTCTACGTCAACGAGACCTTTCACAAGAAGATGTCGCGCTATCCGCTGCGCGCGGACGGGTCGCTGGGCGCAAAAGAGATGGTGACGACTTTCGGCACCGGCGCATTCCCCGACGGATTCGCCTTCGACTCGGAGGGCGGCATCTGGGTGACCTGCATCATCGGCAACCAGTTGATCCGGGTACTTGCCGACGGTTCGCAGCACGTAGTGTTGGAGGATGGCGATGCGGAGTACGTGCGCCTGGTCGAAGATGCGTACGTGCACGCCGCGCTGACCCGGGCGCATATGGATCGCAAGCACACGACAACCCTCCAGAACATTTCGAGCATCGCCTTCGGCGGGTCGGACCTGAAAACGATTTTCCTCGGGTGCCTGGTGGGCGATTCGATCGCCAGCTTTCGACTGCCGGAGCAACTCGATCTGCGCGGGCATCCACCTGTGCATTGGAAGTACTGACGTGGCACGCATCCCCGCACATGACATCGTTTCCCGCCCTCCGCGGACGCAATCACCGCAACTGCGCGATCGGCAGGCGCACGCACCTGCCGCTAGGAGAATGTCCCTGGTTGACAAGGCCTATACGGTCATCCGCGGGCGGATTCTGGACAACGTCTACGCACCCGGCCATCGCGCGCTCGAGCAGGAATTCGCCGACGAGCTCGGCCTCTCGCGCACTCCGGTGCGGGAAGCGCTGCTCAAGCTCGAGGCCGAAGGGTTGGTCGAGGTCATTCCGCGTCACGGTGCGCGCGTGTTGCCGGTGTCGAGCGACGACATGCGGGAAATCTACGAAATTCTCACTGCCCTGGAACCCATGGCCGCGGAACTCGTGGCGCGGAAGAAGTTGACGGCGAAAGATCTTGAGCCGCTGATTGATGCCTCGCGCGACATGACGGCTGCGCTCAGGGCCGACAACCTCGATGCCTGGGCCGACGCGGACGAACGCTACCACCGCCAGCTTATCGCCATGGCTGGCAATCGCCTCATGTCCGACATGCTGCAGGGTTTGTGGGATCGCGCTCATCGCGCGCGCATGGTCACTCTTCGCCTGCGCCCGAAGCCGACGCATTCCACCAAGGAGCACAACGCCATCGTCGAGGCCATTCGCGCCGGAGATGCGAAGGAAGCCGGGCGGCTTTATCGCGCACATCGAGAGCGTGGCAGCATCGAGCTGTTGGCCATTCTCGAAAAGGCGCACCTCAAATTGCTATGAACTGGATGTCTCGGCCATGAAAAGTGATTTCTACATCGTCGTCCTTCCCGGCGACGGCATCGGCGTCGAAGTCATCGACGCCAGTCTGACCGTGCTTGACGCTCTCATGACGCGGCATGGGTTTCAGTTGCGCTACGACCGCCGTCCGGGCGGCGCGCATCACTACAAGGATACGGGTAACGCGTTTCCGGATTCGTCGATGGCGGCTTGCGAAAAGGCGGATGCGATCCTGTTTGGCGCCATGGGGTGGCCCGACATCCGCTATCCGGACGGGACGGAGATCGCGCCGCAACTGGATCTGCGCGTGCATCTCGATCTGTACGCCGGCGTGCGACCGATACGCGCGATTCCAGGGCTGCCGTTGCCCCTCGGGGCGCCGGAGGCCAGGTACATCGATTTCGTCATCGTTCGCGAATCCACCGAAGGCTGGTTTTACGCGCGGAATCGAGGGACCAAAGGGAAGAGCGCGACCGGCGATGAAGCCGTGTACGACAGTTCCGAGATTACGCGCAAGGGTTGTGAGCGGTTGTTCGATTTTTCGTTTCGCCTCGCCGAAGCGCGCAAGAAGCGCAATCCGCGGAAGGGCCGGGTCACGTGCATCGACAAGTCGAACGTCTTTCTCGGCATGGCGTTCATGAACGAGATATTTCACGAACGCGCAAAACTTCATCCGCAGATCGTGGCGGATCATTGCTATATCGACGCCTATTGCCTGAACCTCATCCGCAAGCCCTGGGACTACGACGTCTGTCCCATGGAAAACCAGTTCGGCGACATCACATCTGACTTGGGCGCCGGACTGATTTGCGGCATGGGCTACGCGCCATCTGCCGACATCGGCGATGCACACGGCCTGTTTCAGCCTTCACACGGCACCGCGCCCGATATCGCGGGCAAAGGCCTTGCCAACCCAACGGCGATGATTCTTTCTGCCGCGCTGATGCTCGAGTGGCTTGGCGAACGCCACAGTGAAGCGAAATTGCTCGAAGCCGCGAAGTCGCTGCAGGATGCGGTGGACCGGACGTTCGCGCAGCGCTTGGTCACGCCGCCAGACATTGGTGGGAAGGACGGCACTTCTGCGGTGACGCGCGCGATCATCGAGGCGCTGGGCTGAGCGATGAACAAGGCGCCTCGAGTTGCTGTGGCCGGAGCGGGCTATTTCGCTCAATTCCATCTCGAGGCGTGGAAACAGCTCGAACGCGAGGGCGTGGTCGAACTCGTGGCACTCGCCGATCCTGACGACACGAAGAGTGCAGCCGCCGCCAGCCGGCACGATGTCCCCCGGCGGTTCGCCGACGCGGCACAAATGCTGGATGCCCTGGCGCCGGACCTGTTTGACATTGTCACACCGCCTGCCACTCACCTGCCGCTCATTCAGCTGGCGGCGCGGCGTGGCATTGCGTGCATTTCACAGAAGCCGCTCGCGCCAACCTATGGTGAGGCAGTGGAGCTGGTGGAGGTTGCAAAACGTGCCGGCATCGAACTCATCGTGCACGAGAACTTTCGCTGGATGCCGTGGTATCGCGAAATGCGGCGTTGCCTAGACGATGGCATGCTCGGCACTCCGCATACCATCTCCGTGCGGATGCGGCCAGGTGACGGCCAGGGACCGGAAGCTTACCTTCGCCGTCAGCCGTACTTCCAGATCATGCCGCGCTTGCTTATTCACGAGACGGCGATTCATTACATCGATTCGTTCCGGTTCCTGCTGGGCGAAATCACGCACGTGACTGCGCGCTTGCGCCGCATGAATCCTGCCATCGCCGGCGAAGACGCTGGCTATCTCATTTTTGAATTTTCAGACGGCGCCACTGGATTGTTCGACGGGAACCGCCTCAACGACCACGTGGCGGCCGATCCGCGCCGCACGATGGGTGAAATGTGGCTCGAAGGATCAGGCGGCGTGCTGCGCGTCGACGGCGACGCGCGCATGTGGTGGAAGCCACACCACGCCGAGGAACATGAACACACGTATGACCGTGGCACGGCGACATTCGGCGGCGGCTGTTGTGCCGCACTACAACGGCATGTCATTGCGCATATGACACGCGGCTCCGCAGTAGAAAATTGCGCAGCCGACTATCTGGTCAATCTCAAAGTGCAGGAAGCTGCGTACGAATCGCACGCTTCCGGGCGCCGCATCGCACTCGCGGGTTACGACCCGCCGCGGACAGCGGCACCTTTCGAGACCAAACGCGCGGCGACGTCCCGCGCATAACCCGAGCGAGGAGAATCACCATGCAACGTCGAAAACTTCTGCAGCACGCCGTCGTCAGTCTGGCGGTCGCCATCCTTTGCGCCGGCAATGCCAGCGCGCAAACCATCCTCAAATTCAGCCACACGGACCAACCCGGCGGCGCTCGCCAGAAGGCCGCAGAAATGTTCGGGCAGAAGGTCGAGGAATACACGCAAGGCCGCTACAAGGTACAGGTCTATCCGGCGGGCCAGCTCGCAAACGACCCGAAGGCCGTCGAACAGCTGCAACTGGGTGGCATCGATTTCACTGTATCCGGTACCGGCACCTATGCGACGCACATCCCGACGCTCAATCTCACGGTGCTGCCGTTTCTCGTTGAAACATATCCGCAGGGCTGGAAGTTCTACGACGAATCCAAGTGGCTGCAAGCCCAATTCGCCAAGGGGCCGGAAAAGGGCTTCCGTTTCCTGTCGAATTTCGAGGCCGGGTTTCGCAGCGTGACGACCAAGGAAGCGATCCGCGTTCCCGCGGACGCCAAAGGCAAGAAACTACGCACCTTTCCCAATGAAATGATGCGCTGGATGCTCGAGGACATGGGTTTCTCCGTGGTCATCATGCCACTGCCCGAGGTGTACCTCGCCATCCAGCAAGGTGCGGTCAGCGGACAGGAAAATCCGATCGACACGATCTACGCCAACAAATTCTACGAAGTGGCGCCCTTCGTGACCTTGACCCAGCACGTTTACAGTCCGATTCCGCTTACTGTTTCCGAGAAAACCTGGCAAAAGTTTTCACCTGCGGATCGCGACGCGATCACCAAGGCGGCCAAGGAGGCTGCGGACTGGAGCCGGAAGGAAGTCAGCAGCAACGACGACCGTCAGTTGAAAGACATGGAGAGCAAAGGCGCGAAGATCGGGCGCCCTGACCTTGCGCCGTTCCGCGCCGTCGTTGCACCGGCCTATGCCAAAGCCAAGGAAAAATATGGCGCCGACGTCGACGCCGTGCTTGCTGATGCCGATGCCGTGCGCAAGGCATTGCCCGCAAAATAGCCTTGCGCGTTGTAGAGGAGACTCGCGTGCCATCGCTTCCACCCGCACCGGCCGCTCCAGCGCCTATCCGCGCGCTGGGCGCGGTCGTCGATTGGTCGATCGTCGCCATCGGCGCGGCAATGATCGTGCTCGTATTCATGAACGTTATTTTTCACGTCATCGGCGGCGACATTGCCTGGACCACCGAGTTTTGCGAGTTCCTGATGGTGTGGGTCACGTTCCTCGGCGGCGCGGCCGCGTCCCGACGGGGACTGCACATGACCATAACCGAGTTCGTGGACAAGCTTGATGTGCAGTGGCGTCGTTTGGCCGACGGTGCGATCCAGACCTTGTGCCTTGCCGTACTGGGGCTGCTTGCGTGGTACGGAATGGGCATCGTCAACGCGGGTTGGGGCAACGAGCTCACGGTGCTGCATTTTCCGATGGCGCTGCAGTACCTCGCACTCCCGGTTGGCGCCGGCGCCATGGCGGTGTTCACAGTATGGGATCTGGTCGAGATCGTGCGCGGGCGTTCGCGCGAACAACGCTACGCCATCCTCTGATGTTTTCTCTCGCGCTCTTTGCGGTGTTCTTCGCGATTGCCCTCGCTGGCGTGCCGCTGATGTTCGCTTTGCTGGCGACAACGGTCGGCATGATCTGGGCGAAAGGGCTCAATCATCCGCTCGAAACCATCTTTCTGTCGTTCATCGGCGGCGTGGAGCCATTTATCCTGATCGCCGTGCCGCTGTTCATCTTCGCCGGCGAGCTGTTGTCGCAGGGAGGGGTGGGCAAGCGCATCGTCGCCTTCGCCCGTGCGCTGTTCGGCTTTTTGCCGGGCGGTCTCGGCGTGGTCACGGTCGCGTCGTGTCTCATGTTTGGTGGGGTCTCCGGTTCTGCGATCGCGGATACCGCCGCCATCGGCTCGCTGGTGATTCCGACCATGGTCCAGCGTGGTTACTCGCGCGCGTTCGCCGCGGCGCTGCTCGCGGTTGCCGGCACGCTCGCGCTGTTGATGCCGTTGTCGATTCCCTTTCTGGTGTACGCCTTCATCTCCGGTGTATCGATGCGACAGTTGTCGATGGCCGGCGTCGTACCTGCCTTCATTACAGCGTTCGCGCTGATTGCCGTATGCGTTTGGTACGGCCGCAAGACGGGATGCGACAGCGGCGACGTGCGTGCGTCGCGCCGAGAGATCTGGCTGGCGTTCAAGGATGCGGGCCCCGCGCTGATCATGCCTCTGATCATCGTGGGCGGCATCTGGTCAGGCGTCTTCACTCCGACCGAATCCGCGTCGGTCGCGGTGATCTATGGTCTGGCCGTGTCTCTCTTTCTCTATCGCGACATCACCTGGCGCGATCTGCCGCGACTCCTGCTCTCGGCCTTCATGACCAGCGCGGTCGTGATGCTGGTCATCGGCGCGACCGGTTGTCTCGCGTGGCTCCTGACCGTGGAGCAGGTCGCGGTTCAGCTCGCGGAGTGGGTGCGCGTGGTGGCGCACGAACCATGGATGTTTCTCCTTCTGATCAACATCTCGCTCTTGCTGCTGGGCATCTTCATCGAGCCGCTGCCCGCGCTGCTGCTGACGGCGCCATTGTTTCTGCCTCTGGCGCAGGTCTTCAAGATCGACCTCATTCATCTGGGCGTGGTGATGACCGCCAATCTGGCGATCGCGCTGTACACACCTCCGGTCGGTGGCACACTCTTCGTGGCGGCCAAGCTCGCGAATGCCGGTATTGGCGCGATAACCCGGGCTTTGATCCCGTTGATGGCTGCAAGCGTGAGCGTGCTTTTTCTCGTGACCTACTGGCCCGCGCTTACGCGGTGGCTGCCGGCGCTGCTCAACTGAGCGAAAGTCCGCCGTCGGTCGGCCTAGTCTGGCGGCGTTGCTACCTCGTAGATATCTTTCCACGCGACGTAACTGGCCGCCGACAGGAGTGGAAATACCGCGATGAGCCCGAAGCCGAAGCTCAGCAATCCGATGAGCACTAGCACCAGCGCCAGCGCGCCAAACAACATGAGCGGCAGGACGTTGAGCGCGAAACCGCGGGCGCTCGTTGCGAATGCGCGGGTGAACGACGCGCCCTCGAACAGCGCGGCGAATGGTACGAACGTCATCGGCAGCGATACCAGCGTTCCGATTGCGAACACACTGGCCAGCGTACCGATGGTCATCGACGGTTCGCCATCACCGTTTTGCAGCAGGTTGATTCCGGCGACGCTGTAGGCGGTCCACGCTTCGACGCCGAATATCAGCAGCGCGGAAACGACGATCGCCGCCAGCGCCGCGGGCCGTGCGCCGAATACCGCGAATGCCATGCGGACTTGCAAGGGCTTGCCTTGATCGATCGCCACCACGCCGATCAGCATGCCGCATTCGATCGTTGGCACGATGACCTTGGCCAATGCGACGCCGATGCCCGGTACGAAATTCAGCACCAATTCGGAGGCAACCGTGATGAACCCCAGCACGCACCAGATCAGCGGGGCGCGTTTGAACAGGCGCATCGCCTCTTCGTACCACTTGACGACGCGGCTCACCGGCACCGCGCGGGGCGCATGAGCGGCAGGCAATGTGACCGGCGCGTCCAATGCCTGGACCGCTACGCGGGGTTCTCGCCGAGATACGCCGCGCGCACCTTGGGGTCGGAGAGCAGCTGTTCCGCTTTTCCGGACAACGTGATTTCGCCGCTTTCCATCACGTAGCCGCGATCGCTCACTTCGAGCGCGAGCTTGGCGTTCTGCTCGATCAGCAGGATGGTGACCCCCTCCTTGGCGATCGCGATCACGGTTTCAAACACTTTCTGCACCATCAACGGCGCGAGGCCCATCGACGGTTCGTCGAGCAGCAACAGCTTCGGCCGCGACAGCATCGCGCGGCCCATGGCGAGCATCTGCTGTTCGCCGCCCGATAGCGTGCCCGCGGTTTGCCGCCGCCGCTCCTTCAGGCGCGGAAACAGCGTGTAGACACGTTCGATATCCTCCCGGATCGCGGCGTGGTCGGAACGGGTATACGCACCCATTGCCAGATTCTCTTCGATGGTCAGCGCGCCAAAAACGCCGCGGCCTTCGGGCACCATCGACAGACCTTTGCGCACCAATTGAAACGCCGGCCTGCCGGTGATGTTTTCGCCTGCGTAATGAATCGAGCCGCCCTTGACCGGCTGCAGCCCCGTGATGCCTTTGAGCGTCGTGGTCTTACCGGCGCCGTTGGCGCCGATCAGGCAAACAAGTTCACCTTCGCCGACTTCGAGATCGATGCCTCTTACCGCCTGAATGCCGCCGTACGCGACCTGCAGACCCTTGAGTTCGAGCAGCGGGGTGCCTGGCGTCAAGTTACGCACCCTTGAGGTTCAGCAGGACTTCTCCGCCAAGATACGCGGCAATGACTTTGGGGTCGTTCTGCACTTCACGAGCGCTGCCTTCGGCGATTTTCTTGCCGTAGTCGAGCACGAGCACGCGGTCGCACACGCTCATCACCAGTTTCATGTCGTGTTCGATCAGCAGGATGGTCGTGCCGTCGCGTCGGATGTTTTCGAGCAGGGCCTTGAGCGTCTGTGTTTCGGTGGCGTTCATTCCCGCAGCCGGCTCATCGAGCGCGAGCAATTTGGGCTCGGTGGCGAGTGCGCGCGCGATTTCGAGGCGGCGCTGATCGCCGTACGCGAGATGCCGTGCCATGTCGTTGGCACGCTTGGCAACACCGACGTAGTCGAGCAACTCGTAGGCTCGCTTCTCGATCGCGGCCTCTTCGGCGAGAGTTGCCTTGTCGCGCAGGATTGCGCCGAAGACTCCGGCATGCGTGCGCACGTGCCGGCCGATCATCACGTTTTCGAGTGCCGACAGGTTCTGGAACAGTCGTATGTTCTGGAAGGTTCGTGCGATGCCGCGTTCCGCAACTTGATTCGGCTTGAGGTGGTCGAGCGGTTCGCCATCGAAGTTGAAGGTGCCGCCGTCCGCCTCGTAGATTCCGGTCAGGACGTTGAACAGCGACGTCTTGCCGGCGCCATTCGGCCCGATGAGGCCGTAGATCTCGCCATGGTTGATCGTGAAATCGACGCCGGAGAGCGCGTGCACACCGCCGAATCGCTTGCTGATGCCTGTGGCGGTAAGCAGGCTCAGCTTGGACACTGGTTCCCCCCGAAGCGTCGCTGCGCGCCGCCACCCCCCAGGGGGCAAGCGCCTTGGGGCGGCCCGGCGGCGCTCATTTGGCAATACCCGTCTCGAGTTCGCGCTTGCGTACCGCGGATGGCCACAGGCCCGCGGGCCGATAGAGCATGATCACGACGAGTGCGATCCCGAACACGAGCAGGCGAATGGTTTCCGCGTCGATGAGCACGCGCCCGAACAACGCGTGCTGCAGCGGTTCCATGGTGTAACGCAGGACTTCGGGCAGCAGCGTCAGCAGGATGGCCCCAAGGATCACGCCGGGGATATGACCCATGCCGCCGAGCACGACCATCGCCAGCACAATCACCGACTCGAACAATCCGAAACTCTCCGGGCTCACGAATTGCTGCGTCGCCGAGAATATCCCGCCGGCGATCCCGCCGAAGGATGCGCCCATCGCGAACGCCAGCAGCTTGATGTTGCGTGTGTTGATGCCCATGGCCTTCGCGGCGATTTCGTCCTCGCGAATCGCCTCCCACGCACGACCGAGCCGGGAATTCTGCAGGCGCAGGTTGATGACAATCACGCCGATCGTGATCAGCAGCAGCACGTAATAGTATTTTTGCGGTCCGGATATCTGGATGCCGAACAGCGTATCGGCGCGCCCCAGCGACAGCGTGCCGATGTGGAATGAATCGATCAGATTGATGCCCTGCGGTCCGTTGGTGATGTTGATCGGGGCATTGAGGTTGTTCATGAAAATGCGAATGATCTCGCCGAAACCCAGCGTCACGATCGCCAGATAGTCGCCGCGAAGCTTGAGCGTAGGCGCGCCGAGAAGCACACCGAACAGGCAGGCAATCCCGGCGCCGAGTGGCAGGATCACCCAGAAAGGCAGATGCAATCCGAAGTGCGGCGACGCGAGCAGAGCGTAGACATACGCGCCGACGGCGTAGAAGGCGATGTAGCCGAGGTCGAGCAATCCGGCGAAGCCGACGACGATATTCAGCCCGAGTGCCAGCATGATGTAGAGCATCGCGAAATTCAGGATGCGCACCCAGGCCTGGCCGGCAAACGCCGCAACGAACGGCAGGAGCGCCAGCGCGAGCGCCACCAGCGCGACGCCGATCCACGCCTTCGGTGGGATAGCCCTCTTTTGTTGGCTCATGCTGTGGCCTCCTTGCACGCTGCGCGACGTGCTCGCGTCGACGTGTCGGCCACGGGCAATCGCGCGTCGACGGCCCTACGGGTCTTGGCTTTGCCCGACGCGCTCATGCCCTATCCGCCACGCGCTCGCCGAGCAGTCCGGACGGGCGGAAGATCAGCACCAGGATCAGCACGAAAAACGCGAACACGTCCTGATAGTTGCTGCCGAACATGGGGACCTGGCCATCATGCGAGACGCATTGCGCTTGCATCGAGTCGCTGAGCCACGGAAAGCCGCACAGGTTGGTGACATCGCCGATATAGCCGGCGCCCAGCGCCTCGATGATGCCGAGCAGAATGCCGCCGAGCATCGCGCCCGCGAGATTGCCGATGCCGCCCAGCACCGCGGCGGTAAATGCTTTCAGGCCGAGCAGGAAGCCCATGTAGTAGTGGGCGATGCCGTAGTAGGTCATGACCATCAGGCCGGCGACCGCGGCGAGTGCGGCACCGATCACGAATGCGGCCGAGATGACGACGTTGATGTCGATGCCCATCAATCCCGCGACCTGCGGGTTCTGTGCGGTCGCGCGCATCGCCATGCCCAGGCGCGTGCGCTGCACGATGAATACCAGCCCTGCCATGAGCAGGCCCGCCAAGGCGACGATCACCATCTGCAGATCGGTCATCGACGCACCGAATATGTTGTGCGGCGTCGGTTCGAATATCGGCGGAAACGTGAGGTAATTGCGCCCCCAGATCATCAGCGCGACGTTCTGCAGGATGATCGACATGCCGATCGCAGTGATCAGCGGCGCGAGGCGCGGAGCCTTGCGCAGTGGCCGGTAAGCGATCTTTTCCATCGTGAAGGCGATCGCCATGCAGACGATGATGGCGACGAAGAGCGCGGCAATGATGATCAATGCGAATGGAATCGGCAGGTGCGCGCCCAGCAGGGCGGTGATCACCGACAGCGCCACCATCGCACCGATCATCACCACCTCGCCGTGCGCGAAATTGATCAGCCCGATGATGCCGTAGACCATGGTGTAGCCGAGCGCCACGAGGGCGTACACGCTGCCAAGCGTCAAACCGTTGATGATCTGCTGCAGGAAGGTTTCCACACGTTCCCTTCGCGCCGCGGCGCTCGCATCCCGGTCTGGGCGCAGTGGGGATTCTCCGCTGCGCAGTGCTTTGGGGCAATCCCTGAATATCGACCAAAGTTGTGGACAAAAAAACGGCGCCCGTGGGCGCCGTTCCTGACGGGTGTTTCCCCGCTGTTTGTACGCTTGTTACTTCTTCGGAGCCATGGCTGGTGCCGCCGCGGGCGCCGTCGCCGGAGCCGCTGCGGCTGGCGCTGCTGCGGCCACCTTCTCGGTTTTGCCGGCGATGTTGATTGCCATGGGTTCGAGCTTGCCGTCCTTCACCGTGTACAGCGTGATCGCGCCGTTCTTGGTATCGCCATGCTCATCGAACTCGATCATGGCAGTGATGCCTTCGTGGGAGAGCGAGGCGAGCGCGGGAAGGTACTTCGCCGGATCGGTCGACTTGGCCTTCTCCATCGCCCAGACCAGTGTGTTTGCTGCGTCGTACGAGTACGGAGCGTAGACCTGGATCGGGCCGTACTTGGCGGTGAAGCGCGTTACGAAGTCCTTGGCTCTCGGCATCTTCTCCGGCGGCAGGCCGGCCTGGGTGCAATATTGGCCTTCGGCCGCGCCGCCGGCGAGCTTGGGCCACTCAGACGAGCATACGCCGTCGCCGGAAATGAACTTGGCCTTGATGCCGAGTTCCTTTATCTGCTTGGCCATCGGACCGCCCTGCGCGTCCATGCCGCCATACATGATGACATCGGGGTTCTTGGCCTTGATCTTGGTCAGGATCGCCTTGAAATCGGTGGCCTTGTCATTGGTATATTCGCGCGCCACGATGGTGGCGCCTGCAGCCTTGGCGGCCTTTTCGGTTTCGTCGGCGAGGCCCGCACCGTAGGCGGTCTTGTCGTCGATGATCGCGATCTTCTTGGCGCCCAGGGTTTCGACCGCGGCTTTGCCGATGACGCTGCCTTGCTGCACGTCGTTCGCCATCACGCGGAACACGTTCTTGAAGCCTTGCAGCGTCAGCTTCGGATTGGTCGCCGAGGGCGAGATCATCGGAATGCCGGCATCGCTGTAGATCTTCGAGGCCGGAATCGAGGTGCCCGAGTTCAGGTGTCCGACCACGCCGGCGACCTTCGCATCGACCAGCTTCTGCGCAACGGTGGTCCCTTGCTTCGGATCGGCCTGATCGTCTTCGGCGACCAGCTCGAACTTGATCTTCTTGCCGTCGATGACGAGGTTCAGGCCGTTGGCATCGTCGATGGCCATGCGGGCGCCGTTCTCGTTGTCCTTGCCCAAGTGGGCTTGCGGGCCGGTGGTCGGGCCGACGTGGCCGATCTTGACAATGACTTCAGGAATGACGGGCGCGGCGGGCGCCGCCGGCGGGGTGGCAACGGCTGCTTTTTTCGGCTCTTCCTTGCCGCAGCCATAGATGGTGACCAGCGCGGCCGCGATGAGCGTCAGGCCGAGCGAGCGATTGAATTTCATGGTGTCTCTCCGAGATGAGGGAATGGAAAACGCGTGAAATGTACGAAAACAGTCTTGGGTAACAGAGTATTATTACGCCCCCGCAGGCCGATGTCAATTTGAGGCTAGCATGCGCTTTTGCGTAACGGCGCGTTGTCCGCACCCAGCCCCGACCCAGGCGGCGCTTGGCGATTGACGTGCGATACTAGAGCGCCCCATAATTAACTGACCGCGAGTCAGTTGACGGTTTCGGCGCGATTTTCGCCGACCGAAAACCAGACACCTCGCCAGGCCTGATCATCATGACGCCAATTTCTCCCACACACGGCACTGCCACGGCACGAGCTGCCGCGAAAATCGACTTCGAGCGTGCGCGTTTCAACATGGTCGAGCAGCAGATCCGCACCTGGGACGTGCTCGATCAGGATGTGCTCGACTTGCTCTTCGTTGTCCGGCGCGAAGATTACGTGCCTGTTGCCTATCGCGAGCTTGCGTTCGCAGACCTCGAGATTCCCCTGGGTGACGGCGAGAGGATGTGGACGCCCAAGATGGAAGCGCGGGTCGTCCAGGAGCTCGAGCTGCGACCCGACGAATCCGTGCTGGAAATCGGCACCGGTAGCGGCTATCTCACTGCGCTGCTGGCAGCTCGGTCGGCGGACGTGACCAGCGTCGAATTGCTGCCGAGGCTCGCGGCCGAAGCGCAGGCCAAACTCGAGCGCGCTGGCGTGCGAAACGCGCGGGTTGAAGCGGGCGACGGGGCCCGTGGCTATCGTACTGCGCAATACGACGCGATCGTGCTGACCGGCTCGACGCCGGTGTTGCCGGATGCCTGGCTGCGGCAGCTCAAACCCGGCGGGCGATTGTTCGCAGTCGTTGGTGACGCTCCTGTGATGACCGCGCGGCTGATGCGCTGGACGGCGCCTGCGGCCATCGTCAGCGAAGATCTTTTCGAAACGGTGATCGGCCCGCTCAAGAACGCCGCGCAACCGCAACGCTTCGTGTTTTGATGCAGAGCTTGCGAACGCGCAGCGGGGTTCCGCGCTTCACCGAACTACCTATCGGAATTTCAACGATGTCGAAACGCTTGGTTGCGATCGCGCTGGGCGCGGTGCTTGGCGGTGCCGCATTGGGCACTGCGGGCAGTGCCGGTGCCGAGGACCTGGTGCAGATCTATCGCGAAGCGTTGGTCAGTGATCCGACGCTGGCGGCGGCGCGCTCGAACTGGCAGGCGACCCAGGAGAACGTGCCGCAGGCGCGCGCCGGGTTGCTGCCATCGCTGGTACTTTCCGCCGTCGCCAACGAGCAGGACTACCACCAGACGCTGCATACCGACCCGCAGACAAAATTCTCGCAGCGCTTTCCGACGACCGGATATACGGTCTCTGCGAGCCAGCCCTTGTATCGCGCGCAGAACCTGATCGGTTTCGACCAGGCGAAGCAGCAGGTCGGACAAGCCGACTATGTGCTGGCCTCGGTGCAGCAGGACCTGATCGTGCGCGTCGCACAGGCCTATTTCAACGTACTTCTGGCGCAGTTCACCATCGAATTGACGGAAAGCCAGAAGGCCGCGGTCAGCGAGAACCTCGCGCAAGCCAAGCGCAACTTCGAAGTCGGTACCGCAACGATCACCGACACCAACGATGCGCAGGCAAAGTATGACCAGATCGTGGCGCAGGAGATTTCGGTGCGCAACGACCTCGAAAATGCGCTCGCCGCGCTGCGCGCGATCATCGGCCGGCTGCCCAGGGACCTGAAACGCTTCGACCGCAAGTTCCAGCCGGAGCCGCCTACACCCAATGCGCTCGAACCCTGGATCGACCGGGCGGTGCGCGAAAATCTGCAGGTTCGGATCGCCCAGTCCAATTTCGATATCGCCACGCTCGAAGTCGATCGCCAGCGCGCTGGCCACTATCCGACGCTCGACCTGGTGGCCAGCTTCAACCAGAACTACGCCGGCGGCGGCGCATCGACAGCGTTGGCGTCCAATTTTGCCACCGACTTCCGCCTCGGCTTGATCGGCGTGCAACTCAGCCTGCCGATCTATCAGGGCGGCGCAGTGGATTCGAAGGTACGCCAGGCGATTGCGAATCAGGACACATTCCGGCAGAACCTCGAGGCCGCCAGGCGCAGTGCGCAACTCCTGGCGCAGAATTCGTACGCAGGGGTCACCAACGGCGTCGCGCAAGTCAAGGCACTCGACCAGGCACTGACGTCGGCGCAAGTGTCGTACGACTCGAACAAACTGGGTCTCGAAGTCGGCGTGCGCACCAATCTCGACGTGCTGAACCAGCAGCAGCAGGTGTTTCAGACGCGCTTCAATCTCGCGCAGTCGTACTACAATTTCGTCATCAACAGCCTGAAGCTCAAGCAGGCGGTCGGAACCTTGAACGATACCGACGTGGAACAGATCAACCGCGATCTCAACGGTTGATATCCTGCCCGTCGAGTTGCGGCCGCAGCCACTGCATCAGGCGCTCGGTCGCGCCGCGATGCGCGGCATGAAACGCACCCGCCGCTTCGTGCATCGCGTCGCGTTGCGCCGGATCGCGGAACAGCGCCTCGACGGCGCTGATGAGCGCCTCTGCGTCGGCAACGCGCTGCGCAGCTCCCGCGGCGACCGCACCGATCGCCGCTTCCTTGAAATTGAACGTGTGCGGTCCGATCAGCACCGGCGTGCCGACGGCCAGCGCCTCGATGAGATTCTGGCCGCCTAACGGCAGCAGGCTGCCACCGATGAAGGCGACATCGGCCGCGGCGTAGTACGCAAGCAGCTCGCCCATCGAATCGCCAAGCACGATGCCGACGTCGGCGGGCACCTGCCGATTGTCGCTGCGGCGGACGAACGGCACGCCACGCGCAGCGAGCAGGCTCGCCACGTCCACGAAACGCTGCGGGTGTCGCGGCACGATGACCAGCAACGTCTCGCGTGGCAGGGGTGCTTGTGCGAGCGCATCGAGGATCAACGCCTCCTCGCCGTCGCGCGTGCTGGCGGCAACCCATATCGGGCGGGTTGCACCGAAGCTCTTGCGCAGGCTCTGGCCAAGCGCGCGAGCATCGGGCGGCACGGCGATGTCGAACTTGATGTTGCCGGTAACGACCGGTGCCGCCGCGCCGAGCGCCGCGAGCCGCACCGCGTCGTCGGGTGATTGTGCGGCGACACCCGCGAGCCGGGCCAACAGCGGGCGTGTCAGCGAAGGCAAATGTGCGTAGCCGCGCGCCGAACGACGCGACATGCGTGCGTTGATCAGGAACACCGGAACATTGGTCGCGCGAGCATGCGCGACCAGGTTGGGCCACAGCTCGGTCTCCACCAGAAAACCCGCCACGGGGCGAAAGTGACGGAAAAAACCGCGCACCGCAAAGGGCAGGTCATACGGCAACCATGCCTGCGAGACGACGTCGCCGAACAGCGAACGTCCGGTTTCCCGACCTGCCGCGGTCATGTGCGTGAGCAGGATCGTTGCGCGAGGATAGGTGGCCTTCAGGCGCTGGATCAGCGGTAGTGCTGCGCGAGTCTCGCCAACCGACACGGCATGTACCCACAGCAGCGGCGCGCTGTCCGCAGGCTTGTCGTATCGGCCGAAGCGCTCGGCGATCGCTTCGCGGTATCCGGGTTCCAGCCGCCCGCGCCACCACAGGCGCAAGGGCAGCAGGGGCAACACCGCCATGCCGAGTACCGTATACAGAACGCGCGCGATTTCCACTAGCAGCCTGGCGCATTACGCAGGAGTACTCCCGCGGCAGCGATGACATCATCGGGTGCCGGCACCACGCCGATGCCCCCCAGATCGCGCGCACGCATGCTTGCGCGCTCGACGCCCGCAAGGCGAGGGTCGGTGGCAACGAAAAGCGAGATCGTCGGGACGTTCAGTGCTGCGGCCAGGTGGACCAATCCGGTGTCGACGCCGCACACCAGATCGGCGTGAGCGAGCAAGGCCGCGAGCTTGGGCAGACTGCGATGCGGAGGTACGAGCACATCGCTCATGCCCGCGGCCAGCGCGTTACTGCGCGCTGCTTCGTCGGCGCTGCCCCAGGGCAGCACAACTGTGAAACCCGCGGTGGTGAAGTGTCTGATCAGCACGCTCCAGTGCGACACCGGCCACAACTTGTCCGCGCGACTGGTCGCGTGCAGAAAGACCGCATAGCGCGAGGGCGGCGCATCGTGGACCGGCGGAGGCACCAGGTCGAAATGCGGTGGACCCTGCGGCTCGAAGCCGAACGCGGCACCGGCAAGTTGACGGCAGCGATCGATCAGATGCTGTGCGGGATCGATGCGATGCCGCCGCCGGTACGCAAGGGTGGCCGCAGGTTCGCGAATGCTGGCGCGATCGGGTCCATGCACGGGCCCGCGCGCCAGCCACGCGAGCAATGCGCCCTTGACCTGCTCCTGCAAATCGATCACCGCGGTGTATCGATCGCCGGCAAGCTGGCGCCGGAAAGCGGCAAATTCGCTCCAGGTCTCACGCGAGCGCAGGTGGTGACGCCATCGCCGGAGCGCCACTGGAATCACGCGGCGAATGCCTCGATTCAGCGCGACCAATCCCGCAAAAGGCTCTTCCGCAACCCAGTCTATGGCGATGCCGGGACGGTGGCGCGCGAGATCGTGCACGATCGGCATGGCGTGCACGATATCGCCCAGGGACGACGGCCGAATGATCAATGCACTGGTCATTCGTGGTCGCTCATGTCGGGTGGTTGTAGGTCGATGTGGGACCAGCAGCGTTGGATCCGGCGCCAGGTGGATCGCGGGAACGATTGCACGTAGAATGGCTCGCCCCTTCCTGCCGCGCGTATTTTCCGCCACGCGCCTTGCCCACCGCGCAAGGCAGAATCGAACTCGAATCGATGTCCGCTCCGCTTGCCCCGCTTATCCTGACCCTGGTAGTGATCACACGTGATGCCGGGACGGAGCTCGCCGAGTGCCTGGATTCCGCAGGCTTTGCCGCGGAGACGATTGTCGTCGATTCCGGCAGTGTCGATGATACCGTAGAAATCGCACGCAGCCGTGGCGCGCGCGTCATCGACCAGGCATGGCTCGGTTTCGGGCCACAGAAGAATTTTGGCGTTGCGCAGGCCACGCATGATTGGGTCCTGTCCCTCGATGCCGATGAGCGCCTGACGCCCGCACTCGCCGCCGAGATTCGCGCCGTGCTTGCGGCGCCTCGCTTCAACGCCTACATGATGCCACGCCGGAATCGCTTTCTCGGTCGCTGGCTTCGACATGGCGAGGGGTATCCCGACTGGAACCTGCGGTTGTTTCATCGCCGTCACGCCCGCTGGAGCGGTGATGCGGTGCACGAGCACGTGCTCGCCGACGGGCCGGTTGGACGGCTCAATGGCGACCTTCTGCACGCGTCGGCCGAATCGATCGATGCCTACCTGGCCAAGCAGAACCGCTACACGACTTTGCAGGCCGAGGCGTTGTACGCGCGCGGCGAACGATCGTCGACGCTGCGGTTGGTGCTGTCGCCGTTGGTACGCTTCGTTCGCTTCTACGTGCTGCGCGCGGGTTTTCTCGATGGCGTTGCCGGATTTGCGCACATTTCGATCGGCTGCTTCAACAGCTTTTGCAAGTACGCGAAGCTGCGCGCGCTCGAGCAGGCAGGACGTGCACGATGAAAGTTCTGGTCACCGGTGCCGCGGGTTTCATAGGGATGCACCTCGCACTGAGGCTGCGCCACTCCGGCACCGATGTTATGGGCGTCGACTGCTTCGACGCCTACTACGACGTCACGCTCAAGCGCGATCGCGCGGCGCAACTCGATGCGGCAGGCGTTGTCTGCAGCGCGCTCGATCTCGCCGACGAAAAGTCGACCGAAGCGCTTTTCCGCGATGGCCGATTCAGTCATGTCGTCCATTTGGCGGCGCAACCGGGCGTGCGCTATTCGCTGATCAATCCTGCGGCTTACCTTCGCAACAATGTCGATGCCTTCGGCAAGGTGCTCGAGGGTTGCCGTCATGCTGGCGTCGGGCACCTCGTCTACGCATCGAGTTCGAGCGTGTACGGTGCGAGTCACACCTTGCCGTTCTCTGAGGACCAGAACGTCGATCATCCGGTCAGCGTGTATGCGGCAACCAAGCGGGCCGATGAACTGCTGGCGCATAGCTACAGCCACCTTTACCGGCTGCCTGCGACGGGTCTGCGGTTTTTCACGGTCTACGGACCGTGGGGGCGTCCCGACATGGCGCCGATGCTGTTCACGCGGGCGATACTCGAGGGACAGCCTATCAAGGTATTCAACTTTGGCAAGATGCGACGCGACTTCACGTACGTCGACGACATCGTCGAGGGCATCGTACGGGTGTTGGCCTTGCCTCCGGCCGGAACGCCGACGGCCGCGCCGCATGCGATCTATAACATCGGCAACCATGCGGCCGTGGAACTTGAGTCGTTCATCGGCGAGCTGGAGCGGCTGCTCGGCCGGCGAGCGATCAAGGAATATCTCCCCATGCAGGCAGGCGACGTACCGGAGACCTTCGCGTCGGTCGACCGGCTCACCGCTGCGACCGGCTTTGCGCCGACGACGCCGATTGCGGAAGGGCTCGCGCGTTTCGTGGCGTGGTATCGCGAGTACTACCGCGTGCAATGATAAAATTCGCCATCTTCGACTTGGAGCTCGCATGATTCTCGTGACCGGTGGCGCCGGCTTCATCGGCGCTAATTTTGTACTGGACTGGCTCGAGCACAATGCCGAGCCGGTCGTCAACCTCGACCGGCTGACTTACGCCGGCAACCTCGGCAACCTGGCGCCGGTGAAGGACGATGCGCGACATCAGTTCGTGCGCGGTGATATCGGCGACCGCGCGCTCGTTGCGGGTCTGCTGGGGACGCATCGGCCACGCGCGATCGTCAATTTCGCTGCCGAAACGCACGTCGACCGCTCGATCCATGGACCCGCGGCGTTCATCGAAACCAACGTCGTCGGTACCTTCGCACTGCTCGATGTCGTGCGCGCGCACTTCGCATCGCTGTCGCCTGCCGAGAGCGCGTCGTTTCGTTTTCTGCATGTATCCACCGACGAAGTCTTCGGGTCGCTTGGGCCTGACGATGCCGGGTTTTCGGAGACGACCGCGTACGCACCCAACAGCCCGTATTCGGCATCGAAGGCCGCGGCGGATCATCTGGTGCGTGCCTATCACCATACCTACGGCCTGCCCGTGCTCACGACGAATTGCTCGAACAATTACGGGCCGCGGCAGTTTCCCGAGAAGCTGATCCCGCTGATGATCCACAATGCCATAACTGGCAAACCACTGCCGGTGTATGGCGATGGCGGCAACGTTCGCGACTGGCTGTATGTCGGCGATCACTGCGCGGCGATCCGTGCCGTGCTCGAGCGGGGACGTCCCGGCGAAACGTACAACGTCGGCGGCAATGCCGAGCGTACCAATCTCGACGTCGTCGAAACGTTGTGCCGCATTCTCGGTGAACAAAAGCCCGGACGCGACTATCGCGGGCAGATTGCGTTCGTGAAGGATCGACCGGGTCACGACCGGCGCTACGCGATCGATGCCGGCAAGATCAATGGCGAGCTTGGCTGGGGGCCGCGCGAAACCTTCGACACCGGCCTTGCACGGACGGTGCGCTGGTACCTGGACAACGACGCATGGCTCGCGGCGGTGACGAGCGGCGAATACCACAAATGGGTCTCGCTCAACTATGCCGCGGCGGCGGTCGCATGAGCGCGAAGGGCCGCCCCGAGCGCGAATACCGGAGCGCGCAGCGCGAACGTGCTCCAGTGAGCGCGAAGGTATTCCGATGAGATGCCGTGATGCTGTAGGTCCGAATTCATTCGGACCATGGGCTGCCTTGCCTTCGCGCGCGAATGAATTCGCGCCTACAAGCGCGCGGGTGCCCGTATGACCGCGCGCAAGGGAATCATCCTCGCGGGTGGCTCCGGCACGCGCTTGTATCCGGTCACGCACGTGCTCTCCAAGCAGCTGCTTCCAGTCTACGACAAGCCGATGATCTACTATCCGCTGTCGACGTTGCTGCTCGCGGGCATCCGCGACATTCTCCTCATCTCCACACCCGAAGACACCCCGCGCTTCGCCGCGCTGCTGGGTGATGGTTCGCGCTGGGGGATCAGCCTCAGCTATGCAGTCCAACCCTCGCCCGACGGCCTGGCGCAGGCATTCATCATCGGTCGCGAGTTCATCGGCCGCGACACCTCGGCGCTGGTGCTCGGCGACAATATTTTCTACGGGCACGATTTCCAGCCGATGCTCGAACGGGCGAACGCACGCGCCGACGACGCAACGGTATTCGCCTATCCGGTCGCCGATCCCGAACGCTACGGCGTCGCCGAGTTCGATGCCAGCGGGCGGGTTGTGAGCCTCGAGGAGAAACCAGCACATCCGAAGTCGCGCTACGCAGTGACCGGACTGTATTTCTACGACAACCAGGTGATCGACATCGCGACGACGCTCAAGCCGTCCGCGCGCGGCGAAATCGAGATCACCGATGTCAACCGGGTGTATCTGCAACGACGCGAACTCCACGTCGAGGTGATGGGGCGTGGCATGGCGTGGCTCGATACCGGCACTCACGAGTCGCTGCTCGAGGCGGCGCAGTACATCGCCACGATCGAGCGCCGCCAGGGCCTCAAGATCGCATGCCCCGAGGAGATCGCCTACCGCCTCGGCTATATCGATGCAGCGGCGCTGGAGCGACTCGGTCAGGCAATGGCGAAGAACACCTACGGGCAGTATCTGCTCGGACTCCTGCGCGAACCGCTGGTGCGATGAAAGTAACGCCCACTGCGTTACCCGACATTCTGCTGATCGAGCCGCGCGTGTTCGGCGATGCTCGCGGCTTTTTCCTCGAGAGCTACAACCAACGAGCCCTTGCCGATGCCGGCCTCACGGCCGAATTCGTGCAGGACAATCATTCGCTGTCCACCCGCGGCGTATTGCGCGGGCTGCATTATCAGATCGAACACGCACAGGGCAAGCTAGTGCGCGTGATTGCGGGCGAAGTCTTCGATGTCGCAGTCGATGTCCGGCGCAGCTCCGCCACATTCGGGCGCTGGGTCGGCGTGACGCTCTCCGCCGAAAACAAACGCATGCTGTGGATCCCGCCCGGTTTCGCACACGGTTTCCTGGTGCTCTCGGCGTCGGCAGAGTTCCTCTACAAGACGACCGACTACTGGTACCCGGAGTTCGAACGCTGCTTGTTGTGGAACGATCCTGCACTTGGCATCGACTGGCCATTGACCGGCGCACCCACGCTTGCCGCCAAGGACGCCGCCGGCCGGCCGCTGGCGCTGGTTGACGCCTACCCGTGACGCGGCCGACGATCCTGCTGACCGGCGCCAACGGTCAGGTCGGCTTCGAATTGCAGCGTACGCTTGCGCCGCACGGCGACGTGACCGCATGCGATCGAAGTACGCTCGATCTTGACGATCGCGACGCGCTGGTAAATGTAGTGCGTGCTGTCAGGCCGCAGCTGATCGTCAACGCCGCGGCTTACACGGCGGTCGATCGCGCGGAGTCCGAGGTTGCCCGGGCCGAGGCCATCAACACGGTTGCGCCCACCATCCTCGCCGAGGAAGCGAAGCGCATCGATGCCGTACTGCTGCATTTTTCCACCGACTACGTATTCGATGGTGCGAACGCGGTGCCTTATGACGAGCAGGCGCCGACGCGGCCGCTGAATGTGTACGGGCGAACCAAACGCGACGGAGAAAATGCCATCGCCGCGATCGGCGGCCCCCATCTGATCTTTCGTACGAGCTGGGTGTACGGGCTGCGCGGCGGTAATTTTCTGCTGACAATGCTGCGGCTCGCGGCTGAGCGCGAAGAGTTGCGCGTCGTTGCCGATCAATCCGGCGTACCGAACTGGAGCCGTGACTTGGCGGAAACCGTCGCAGACATTGTCGGCCAAGGCATGCCGGCGCTTGTCGAACGTGCCGGGCTGTATCACCTCAGTGCCACTGGCGCCACGACCTGGTACGACTTTGCGCGCGCGATCATCGGCGACGTAGAACGACCGCGCGTCGTCCCGATCGCGACCGCGGAATACCCGACGCCAGCCAGACGTCCTGCTTACGGTGTGCTGGCGTCCGGAAAATTCGAGCAAACGTTCGGTATCGTGCTGCCGACATGGCGCGACGCGCTGACGCGTTGCCTTGCGACGCGCACCGCCATGCGGACCGTTGCGTGAAGAGCGTGAGTCAGAAGTTCAGCGTGTAGTTCACTGCGGCGCCAACGGCGATCGACGTTCCTGCGCCCGCCGATACGATGGCGTTCATGCCGAAGGTCACACCGTCCAGCGCAGCGTTGTAGCGGTACCCGGCAAGTGTTGGCAACGGCTCGATGCCGACCTTCGCCGTGGACTGGTCGGTGGTCGTGATCTGGCAGCGCGTGCACGGCTTGACCAGTTTCAGCGCGACACCCGCAAGCCTCAGCTGATCGATGTGGTCTTCGTCGTGGGCGTCGATCCCGGACAGCAGGATATTGGGTCGAAAGCGATTGATCGGCAGCGGCGTTGCCAAACGGCTGTTCAGCTCGGCGAGCGACGCCTCGGACGCCACGAGTACGGGATAACCATCTGCAAACGAGTGATGTGCGCCGCCAGGACCTGCGAATTCCGGATTGCAATACCGTCGCGCCGCAGGATCGAACCGAACCAGCCGCACCGGGCGGCCGATCCACGCGGAGAGTACGTTCGCTGCATCGTCGCCTTGATCGATCGCTGGCAAGGTGTCGCGCCACACGGTCACGTCGCTACGCTTGCCTTGATGATTGAGAGGAATCGCCAGCGGTGAAAGGTCGGGCGCGGCAAGTTCGAGATGTGTCTCCGACAGCGTGGGTGCGATCAACGCGAGGCGAGGCACTTCGCGCTGTGTGATGAATTGCCCATGCTCGTCGACGATCAGCCATTCGCGGTCGCGGGCGATGCCGCGCTCGGTCATCATGGCGGTGGATAGCGCGATGCCTCGGCAGCTCTTGACGGGGTAGACGAACAGCGAAGCGACGGTCGCGCTCATGTCGGCCTCACACTTGATTGAATAACCTGACATGAACAGGGTGGCGCGCGCGCCGCCCCGTACTCCTCAGGGTTAGTACAGTCCCGACGTGTACTGCGCGAGGGCCTGCATTTCCGCGTCGGTCATTCTGGCGGCGACCTGCGACATGACGCGCCCATTGACGTCCTTGCCGCCCTTGTCCATGCCTCGCTCGCCGGCCTTGAACGCCTTCAGCTGCGCGAGCGCATAGTCGGCGTGCTGACCACCGAGGCGCGGGTAACGTGATGGTATGCCAGCGCCGTCCGGTGAGTGGCACGCGGCGCATGCGGGCAATCCCGACGCGATGTTGCCGCCGCGGAACAGTTTCTGCCCGGCGAGGGCCAGCTCGCGATCCTTGATGCCGGCTGCCTTGGGTTTCTGTTGCGAGAAATAGATGCCGAGCGCGCGCATGTCCTCGGGGGTCAGCGTGGCGACCATGCCTGCCATGATCGGATTGTTGCGCACCCCGCTCTTGAAGTGTTCGAGCTGCAGGGTAAGATACGCAGCTTGCTGTCCGGCGAGATTCGGGTTCGCGGGGCTCGGGCTGTTGCCGTCGGCGCCGTGGCACGCCGCGCAAACCGTGTCCGCGGTCTGTTTGGCTTTTGCCAGATCGGGCTTGGCAGCAGGTTCCGCTGCAAGCGCAACGCCATTCGTTGCGAAAGCGAGCGAACCCGCGATCAGCCAAAACGCGTGTTTCATTGTTAGAACTCCCTGATTCCGGCGGTGCCGGCGTCTGCCATCCTTACCGACGCCAGAACCCAATGCCGCGACAGTCCGAAAAGCAGCGTATTGTACCGAAACTGCATCGCCCGACGGTAGCTCCGCAGGGCGTTTCGCTCCATCCGCTCCGCCAAGCAGAATTTCTGACCACGGCGGCGGAGTGGAACCAATTGCCGGCGGGTGGTGCCCCTGAAATCGCGTTTGCCGGCCGGTCCAATGCCGGCAAGTCCTCCGCGATCAATGCGCTGACGCAACGAACGCGCCTCGCCTATGTCAGCAAGACGCCAGGGCGCACCCAGCACATCAATCTGTTTCGCTTGCGGTCCGGGGCATTGCTTGCCGATCTCCCGGGCTATGGCTATGCGGAAGTTCCGGCGGCGATGCGCCGACACTGGCAGCACTTCATCGCGAAATACCTGGCCGAGCGGGCGCCATTGATCGGGCTGCTGCTCGTCATGGATGCGCGCCATCCTCTGACCGAACTCGACTGGCAGATGTTCGGATGGTTTCTTCCCACCGGCCGTCCCATGCACGTGCTTTTGACCAAGTGCGACAAGCTCGGAACCGAAGCGCAGCGGCGCACGCTCGCGACGGTGGTCAAGGAACTCGATGACGCCTATGGCGAACGCGCGGCGCAGATTGGCGTGCAGCTGTTCTCTGCGACCCGTCACATCGGCATTGCCGAAGCGGAGGCCGCGCTTGCCAGCTGGCTCGCGCCACTGGCACGCTGAAAAAAAAAGGCCCCCGCATCAAGGGGAGTGACGCGGGGCCCAGAACGCCCTCCGCTCGGTCACAGACGCAACCGGAGGGCACCCGCTCAGGGAGGAAAGCGGGAGACGTTTCACCGTCTGCAAGTTCTGACCGCGTCTTTTTTGCGGAGTTCCGTGGCTTCGCATTTCTATGCGAAGCGCGCCGCAACCCGCGTTCGCAGCGGCAAAGACCACACGCGTGTTACAAGCATTGCCGCGGTTGCCCGGGCTGGCCGGTGCGCGCTACGATGCGGCAGCGAACGTACGTACCAGCACTGACCGAGCCTGAAGATGGACAACATGCATTTCGCCGGAAAATTCCCTGAACGTCGTCAGCGCCGCATGCGCCGTGATGAATTTTCGCGCCGCCTCATGCGCGAGCATCGCCTGTCCAGCGACGACCTGATCTATCCGGTTTTCGTGCAGGAAGGCGCGGGGCGCGAGGACGCGGTGCCCTCGCTGCCCGGGGTCTCGCGCAAGAGCATAGACCGGCTGCTGCACGACGCCGAACGCTGCGTGGAACTTGGTGTGCCGGCCATCGCACTGTTTCCGGTCATCGGTACGGAGCACAAGTCGCTCGATGCCGCCGCGGCATGGGATGCGCAGGGACTGGTGCCGCGCACCGTCCGTGCGCTCAAGTCGCGTTTCCCGGCGCTCGGCGTGATTACCGATGTTGCGCTCGACCCATATACAAGCCACGGCCAGGACGGCCTGCTCGACGCCAGCGGCTACGTGACCAACGACCTCACCGTTGCGGCGCTGGTCCGCCAGGCGCTGTGCCATGCCGAGGCCGGCGTCGACATGGTCGCGCCTTCGGACATGATGGACGGGCGCATCGGCGCGTTGCGCGCCGCACTGGATCAGGCGGGATTCGACAAGCCGCGCATTCTCGCCTACTCCGCCAAATACGCCTCGAGTTTCTACGGACCGTTCCGCGACGCGGTGGGATCCGCGGCGAATCTGGCGGGCGGCGACAAGTACACCTATCAGATGGATCCGGGCAACGGCGACGAAGCGCTGTGGGAAGTCTATCTCGACCTGCAGGAAGGCGCCGACATGGTGATGGTCAAGCCCGGCCTGCCGTACCTCGACATCCTGCACCGGGTGAAGACCACTTTTGGCGTGCCGACGGCGGTGTATCAGGTCAGCGGCGAATACGCGATGCTCAAGGCCGCCGCGGGGAACGGCTGGCTCGACGAGCGCGCGTGCGTCATGGAATCGCTCACCGCATTCAAACGGGCTGGTGCCGACGCGATCCTGACGTACTTCGCACTGGATGCAGCGGCGTGGCTCAGATAGTTATCCAGTAGTTATCCTTGTGCGGCCGTGGTATCGGCATCGAGCAATGCCTGCAGTTCGTCGCGCGTAAGGCGGGCATCCTCATCCCGCCGTGGCCGGTTGCGCCGCTGCTGCGGCGTCAGGATCTGCAATCGGATCGCGCGTTCGCCCCGGCCCGCGACCAATTGCGCCGAGGACGGTTCAACGGCGTCGCCCGGCGCGTAGTCGATGCCGGCGTTGATCAGCCCCAACTCCACGGCCTTGGCATCCTCTGCCTCGAGTTCGAGCCGGACGTCACTGTGTGCGGTCGCCCAGCCGGCTGCCGCGCCGCCGATCAGCACCGGGCGCCACGCTGCAAGCTGCTGCATCCACTCCAGCGCGACCTGGCGCTGCCGGCGCAGCAAGGTTGCCTGGGTGTCAGCCCGGAACAGACTGTTGTAATCACGCAACGCCTGTTCGACTTCCTCGTTGCCAGGTAACGCCTCATTGTCGGCCAGCCCGAGCTCGCGACAAGCCTTGCGTTTGGCGGCCGACCAGTCGGTCAGGCCATGCTCTGCGATGAGCCGCGCTGCGGTCTGGGCGATACGAGCACGCTGGCGCTGACTCCGCGGTGAGTCGGTGCGGGCCATGATAAACATTCTAAAACAATTGGTTACGGACCTCTTTCGGAGCCTGGGCTCCAGGAGGCGCGAGCGCATCTTCGCGTTGGTGCGGCGGGAATTCGGCAAAGAAGTACTCGGTGACGGCGCCTTCATTGTCGCGCATGCCGGTTTCTGCGTTGATGCGCGCGACCAGGATTCCGTCGGGTGTTTTCAGCGGTACTTCAGGCACGCCCTTGAGTGATTTGGCCATGTAGGCCATCCAGATCGGCAACGCGGCAACCGCGCCGGTCTCCTGGGCGCCCAGGGTTCGCGGTTGATCAAAACCGATCCACGCGACGGCGACCTCGGACGCGTTGAAACCGCAGAACCAGGCGTCGACGCTTTCGTTGGTCGTTCCGGTCTTGCCCGCGAGGTCCTGGCGCCCGAGTTGCATGGCCCGCGCCGCTGTCCCGCCGCGGACGACGTCGCGCATCATCGACGTCATGATGAACGCGTTGCGTGGATCGATGACCCTGTCGGCCGTCGTGCCGGCGATGGTTGGCTCCGCCTTGGACAGCACGTTGCCGCGGCTGTCGACCACCCGGTCGATGAGGTAGGGCGTGACGTGATAGCCACCGTTCGCGAATACCGCGTAAGCAGCGACCATCTGCATCGGCGTCGCCGCGCCCGCGCCCAGTCCCATCGGGAGGTACGGCGGGTGGAGTTTCGGGTCGAAGCCAAAGCGCGCGATGTAGTCTTGTGCGTACTTTGGCGTGATCGCCTGCATGATGCGCACGGTAACCAGATTTTTCGATTTCATCAGAGCGGCGCGCAGCCGCATCGGGCCCTCGAACTTGCCGTCGAAGTTCTTGGGTTCCCAGGCATCGCCGCCGGTCTGTGCCGCCTCGAAATACAGCGGTGCATCGTTGACCACTGTCGCCGGACTGAAGCCCTTTTCCAGTGCAGCCGAATAGATGAACGGCTTGAAGGCCGACCCTGGCTGGCGCAGCGCCTGGGTGACGTGATTGAACTTGTTGCGCTCGAAGTCGAAACCACCAACCAGCGACAGGATTGCGCCGTCCGTGGGTCGTAGCGCGACGAAGGTCGACTCCACCTGTGGTATTTGCGCAACTTGCCAGCCGCCCTTGTCGTCGCGGCTGACCCTGATGACCGCACCGCGACGGATCCGCGTGCTGGCAGCGGCTTTGTCGCCCAGTGACCGCGACGCGAACTTGATGCCATCGCCGCTGATCGCCACGATGTCACCGTCGCTGCGCACCGCCTTGATTGCTGCCGGGGATGCCTCGAGCACGATAGCTGCGACCAGGTTATCGCCGTCGCTCAGATCCTGAAATGCGCGGTCGAGTGCAGCATCGAGTTCCGCCGGATCGTCAGGCAGGGTAAGGAACGACTCCGGACCGCGATACCCGTGCCGGCGATCGTATTCGAATACGCCGCGCCGCACCGCCGCATAGGCGGCGTCCTGATCTGCCTTGCGCACGGTCGTATAGACGCGCAGACCACGTGTATAGCTCTCGTCGCCGTAGGCCTCGATGATCGTCTGGCGGGCCATCTCGGCAACGAATTCGGCATGCGCGGAGTTGTCGCGCAAGGTCTGGCGCACGACCAGCGGAGTGTCCTGGGCCTCCTTGAATTGGGCGTCGGTGATGAACTTCAAATCCCGCATTCGGCGCAATACGTAAAGTTCGCGGGTGCGGGCGCGCTTCGGATTGACGACGGGGTTGTAGGCCGATGGGGCCTTGGGCAGACCTGCCAGCATCGCGGCCTCGGCGACGTCGACCTGCGCCAACGGCTTGCCATAGTAGATTTGTGCTGCCGCGGCAAAGCCGTACGCTCGCTGCCCGAGGAATATCTGGTTGACGTACAGTTCGAGTATTTCGTCCTTGGATAGGCTGGCCTCGATCTTGTAGGCAAGCAGGACCTCGCGGAGTTTGCGAGTGAGCGTTCGCTCACGTGTCAGGAAGAAATTGCGGGCCACCTGCATCGTGATGGTTCCGGCACCCTGCTGGGTGCCGCTCGTGAGATTGGTCAGCGCCGCGCGGGCGACCGAAAGGTAGTCCACCCCGCCGTGCTGATAAAAGCGCTCGTCCTCGGCCGCCAGAATCGCCTGGCGCATGATCTGCGGCACGTCCTGAATCTTGACGATGGCGCGGCGTTCCTCGCCAAATTCGCCCAGAAGGTCGCCTTCCATAGAGAGAATCCGGAGCGGGATCTTGGGTTGGTAGTCGGTCAACGTCTCCAGCGAGGGTAACGTCGGATAAAGCAGCGCTAAGACAAAAGCACCCAAAAGGGCGCCAACCAGCGCCAACCCAGACAGGACGGATGCCAGATAGATGAGCCAGCGCTTTAGCATGGTTGAATGAAAGTTACCGGGGGGTGGCCTGAGAGCTGCGGGTATACGCAGGGCTAGATGTCAAAATAAACTTGAAAAAAAGGGTTTTACAAGGCTTATACTAGCTGCTAGCATTTAATGTAACTTATATGTAATCGGTCTAAATTTTCCCCGCCGAAGGAATTTGCTGCTAGCATTTAATGTAACTTATACGTAACGCACCTAAGCATCCCATGCTGAAGGAAAAACTCGATTCTGCGTTTGCGTTTCTGCAGACGAAGTCACCGCCGCTCATCGGCGTCGACATCAGTTCGTCCGCGCTGAAGCTCGTCGAACTTTCCGAAGTCGGCAAGGGTGCCTATCGTCTCGAGCGCTACGCCATCGAGCCCCTTGCCAAGGATGTCGTGAGCGACGGCAACATTGCCAACCTCGATCAGGTGAGTGAAACCCTGCGGCGGGGCTACAAGCGCCTTGGCAGCCGCAACCGCAATATCGCCATGGCACTCCCCACGGCGATGGTGATCACAAAGAAGATTATCGTCCCTTCCGGCCAGACCGAGGAAGAACTTGAACTCCAGGTCGAAACGGAGGCCAACCAGTACATTCCGTTTGCGCTCGACGAAGTCAACCTCGACTTCCAGATCCTCGGCACGGCGCCGAACAACCCGGAGGAAGTCGAAGTCCTGATCGCGGCATCGCGCAAGGAAAAAGTCGACGACCGCGTCGCGATCGCCGACGCCGCCGGGCTCAAGCCGCGGGTGATGGACGTCGAATCGTACGCGACCGAAGAAGCGTTTCGCATGATTTCCCCGTCGCTGCCGGCCAATGGCCGCGACCAGAACATCGCCCTCGTCGACGTGGGTGCGCACGTCATGCACTTTTACGTTCTTCGCAACAGTCAGATCCTGTTTTCGCGAGACCAGGCGTTTGGTGGCAATCAGTTGACCCACGACATCCAGCGTGCGTTCAACTTATCACCGGAAGAGGCGGAATCGGCGAAGAAAAATGCAGGACTGCCGGAAAATTATGACGCGGATGTGTTGCAGCCGTTCATGGAAACGCTGGCCCTGGAAGTCACGCGCGCGCTTCAGTTCTTCTTCACGTCGACGTCGTACAGCCAGGTCGACCAGGTCGTTCTTGCCGGAGGTTGCGCCTTGCTGCCCGGGCTCGACGAGCTCATTGCCAAGCGTGCCGGCGTCAACACGATCGTCGGCAACCCCTTTGCCAGCATGGCGGTTTCCGATCGGATCCGTCCGCGCCAGCTGGCGGCCGATGCCCCTCTCCTGCTGATCGCCTGCGGCCTGGCGCTGCGCAGCTTCGAATAGCGCAAACAGGCCCTAGCCATGGTCCGCATCAACCTGCTGCCCCACCGTGAGCAGAAGCGCCAGGCGCGCCAGCGCCAGTTTGTTTCGCTCGCCGTCGGCCTGGCGGTACTCGCGTTTGCAGTCATTGGCCTGGTCCATGTGATCATCGCGGCGCGGATCGAAAACCAGAACAGCCGCAATGCGCTGCTCAAGACCGAGATCGCGAAGCTCGACGAACAGATCAAGGAGATCGACAAGCTGCGTGAACAGACGCAAGCGCTGCTCGCGCGGAAGCAGATCGTCGAAACGCTGCAGTCCAACCGGACCGAAGCCGTCCATGCCCTAGACCAGCTCGTGCGCCAATTGCCGGACGGCCTGTACCTCAGGTCGGTCAAGCAGAATGGCGCCAAGGTCACGTTGATCGGCTATGCGCAATCCAATGCCCGCGTGTCGACACTGATGCGCAATATCGAAAGCTCGCCGTGGCTGAGTTCGCCTGAGCTCGTCGAAATCAAGTCGGTTGCTCTGGACAAGCAGAAGGTCAATGAATTCACGCTGAACCTGCAGATGAAGCGGCGGACCGAAGCACCGCCACCTGGCTCGCCGGGTGCGCCAGCGGGCGGTGCGCCGATCGCCAAGGGGCCAAGCAAATGACACTCGACGATCTCCGCAGACTTAACCTGCGCGACGCCGGCAACTGGCCGCTGCTGCCGAAGATGCTGATGCTCGGCTTGCTCTTTCTCGCCATTGTCGCGGCGGGCGGTTTCTTCGATTGGAAGGACCAGCTCGAATTGCTCGACAAGCAGCAGGACGAGGAGCTCAAGCTGAAGCAGAGCTACGCCGAGAAAAAGGCGAAAGCGGTCAACCTCGAACTCTACGTGCAGCAGTTGCGCGAGATCGAGCAATCTTTCGGCGCGCTGCTGAAGCAGTTGCCCAACAAATCCGAAATGGACGCCTTGTTGACCGACATCAATCAGGCTGGTCTGGGCCGCGGTTTGCAGTTTGAATTGTTCCGTCCGGCAACACAGGAGCGGATCGCGGACTTCTACGCGGAACTGCCGATCAGCGTCCGCATCACGGGGACATACCACGACATGGGCGCGTTTGCCAGCGACGTGGCGCAGCTGCCGCGCATCGTCACGCTCAACGACATCGGCATCGTCAACGACAGGGGCACGCTGACGATGGAGGCAACCGCCAAGACCTTCCGCTACCTGGACGAGGAAGAAGTCGCCAAGCAGCGCAGGGCGGCGAAGGAAGCGAAGGACAAGGGTAAGAAATGACGTCGCGTACGCTACTCTGCTGCGGCCTCGTGCTCCTCGTTGCCGGATGTGGCGGCGAGAGCCACCAGGACCTGCGCGTCTGGATGCAGGAACAAGGCAAAGGCGTGAAGGGCAAGCTCGATCCGCTGCCGCAGGTGAAGCCGTACGAACCGTTTGCCTACAACGCGTTCGACCTGCCGGACCCGTTCAAGCCGCGCAAGATCGAAGCGGTCAAGGGCGGCAGCAAACTGGCGCCGGATCTGAACCGGCGCAAGGAACCGCTCGAGTCGTTCCCGCTGGAATCGCTGCAAATGGTCGGCACGATTCAGCGCGCCAAGAACACCTATGCCCTGGTACGCACGACCGACAAGGACGTCTATCAGATCAGGGTTGGCAATTACATGGGGCAGAATTTTGGCGTTGTCGTCGAGGTCACCGACGGCGAGATTCGGCTCAAAGAACTTGTGCAGGACGGTGCCGGTGACTGGACGGAGCGATCGAGCACGATCCAGCTCGCCGAGACGGACCAACGACAGGAGCGACGCAAATGAGCCCCTCGCCAACCATTGAAGCTAAACGCTGGCGTGCATGGGGGCGCATGGTTGCGCTGGGCGCTTTCATCCTGATCGCGGGCATCGGGCAGGTGTTGGCGCAGACCGCCAACAGCATCGACGCGATCACGGTATCCAAGGGCACTTCCGGACGTACGATCATCAAATTTACGTTGAAGTCTCCTCTGGCCAATCCTCCAGCCGGATTCGCCATCAACAATCCGCCGCGCATCGCGCTCGATTTCCTGGACACGGTCAACGGACTGGGCAAGACCGCGCAGGAAGTGAGCGACCCGGCGTTGCGCAGCCTGAACGTCGTGCAGGCCGGCAACCGCACCCGCGTCGTCTTCAACCTGAACAAGCCGCAAACCTTCGACACGCAGATCGACGGCAACAGCGTGCTGGTGACACTGTTCGACCAGGCGGTGCCGAGCGCGGATTCGCTGACGGTGTCGCGATTCGCCGAACCGCGGCCCGGCGAAAGCACTCACCAGTTGCGCGATGTCGATTTTCGCCGCGGGAAAAACGGCGAAGGTCGCATCATCGTCGATCTTTCAGACAGCTCGACGGGGATCGATATCCGGCAGCAAGGCAAGACGCTGATCGTCGATTTCCTGAAGACGACGCTTCCCCGCAATCTCGAACGCAGGCTCGATGTGGCTGACTTCGCCACGCCGGTCACCACCATCGATACCTTTGCCCAGGGCGGCAATACGCGCATCGTCATCGAACCCAAGGGCCTCTGGGAGCATTCCGCGTACCAGGCCAACAATCAGTTCATCGTCGAGGTCAAGCCGATTCAGGAAGACCCGAACAAGCTTACGCAGGGCACCCGGGCGGGATACAAGGGCGAGAAACTGTCGCTGAACTTCCAGAACGTCGAAGTGCGGGCGGTGCTGCAAGTCATCGCCGATTTCACCGGCCTCAATATCATCACCAGCGACACGGTGACCGGCAGCCTGACGCTGCGCCTCAAGGACATCCCGTGGGATCAGGCGCTGGACATCATCATGCAGACCAAGGGTCTCGACATGCGCAAGAACGGCAATGTCGTTCTCATTGCGCCACGCGAGGAGCTGGCGATCAAGGAGAAGCAGCAGCTCGAAGCGCAACTGCAGATCAGCGAGCTGGAGCCGTTGATCACGGAATCGTTCCAGCTCAATTACATGAAGGCGCAGGATCTCGCGAATATCCTGTCGAGCAACAGGCAGCAGCAGTTCGGACTCGGTGCCGGCCAGACCGCAACGACTGGCGGGCAGGGCTCGATCATCTCGAAGCGCGGTGTGGCGTTCGTCGATCCGCGCACCAATATCCTGTTTGTATCGGACACCGCCGCTCGGCTCGAAGAAGTCCGACGCATCATCCGTCAACTCGACATACCGATCCGGCAGGTGACGATCGAAAGCCGCATCGTGATCGCCGACGACAAGTTCAGCCGCCAGCTCGGCATTCGATTCGGGATGCAAACCGGGTTCACGTTGAACAAGCGTTACGCCGGCGGTGTTGGCGGCAGTCTCAACACTCAGCCGGTGGTGCATACCGAGGGCAATACGGTCACCCGCGACACGCGCACGCAGACGCCCTTCGAATTGGCGTCGGGTCTGGCGACGACCGGTTATTCCGATTCGCCGCAGCTCAATGTCAATCTGCCGGTACCGAACGCCGCCGGCCAGATCGCGCTGACACTGATCAACCTGGGCAGCGGCAACCTGATCAATCTGGAATTGTCCGCTCTGGAAGCCGACAGCCGCGGCAAAGTGGTTTCGAGCCCGCGCGTGGTGACGCAGGACAACGGCAAGGCGTCGATCGAGCAGGGTACGGAAATTCCCTATGTAACGCCGGGTACTGCCAACAGCCCGGCCACCGTGCAATTCAAGAAGGCGGTGTTGCGACTCGACGTGACGCCGCAGATTACGCCGGACAATCGCGTCACGATGATCGTCGAGATTCGCAAGGATTCGGTCGGACAGCAGGTGAATCTGGGCAATGGTTTCACCGTGCCATCCATCGACACGAAGAATGTGACGACGCAGATCACCGTCAACAACGGCGACACCGCGGTCATCGGCGGCATCTACGAAGAAGTCGTCAACAACGACGTGACCAAGGTACCCTTCCTTGGCGATTTGCCAATACTGGGTTACCTGTTCAAGACGACCGACAAGACGATCGAGAAGCAGGAGTTGCTGATCTTCCTGACGCCGCGCGTGCTGAAGGATTCGGTGACGGCCGTAAGATAGGAATACGGCCGGGGGCTGACGCCTCGTCGGCCTGCAGACTAGCCTGCTAAAATGCCCCGATGCATCTGCATCGGGGCAATTTGTTTCTGGTGGGCATGCCGGGAAGTGGCAAGTCGACGCTCGGCCGTCTGCTCGCCAAGCGCCTCGAAAAGCAGTTTTACGATACCGATGCCGAACTCGAGCGCCGTCTCGGTGTGTCGATTCCGGTGATATTCGAACTCGAAGGTGAGCCGGGTTTCCGCGACCGCGAGTCGACGATCATCGACGAATTCGTTGGTTTTGCGAACGTGATCCTCGCCACCGGGGGCGGTGCCATCCTGCGCCCGCCCAACCGTATTTCTCTCAAGCAGAACGGCACGGTGCTGTATCTGCACGCGACGCCCGACACGCTCTGGGAGCGCACGCGTCGCAGCAAGCATCGCCCATTGCTGCAGGCGGCAGACCCACAGGCGCGCCTCAACGAACTGTACGTATTTCGCGATCCGATCTATCGCGAAGTTGCGGACTTTGTCGTCGAATCGGACAGCGAGCAGGTCATCAAGCTGGCGCAACGTCTGGAACAGCAGCTTCGCGCTGCCGCGGGCGCGTGATGCGAACGCTGAGCGTCGCACTCGCCGAGCGCAGCTACCCGATCCATATCGGCGAGCATCTGCTTGCTCGTGCGGCAGATTTTCTGCCGGCGACACGCTCGTCGCGAGCGATCATCGTCAGCAATCCCACCGTGGCGGCGCATCATCTGGCGCCATTGCAACAGTCGCTGACGCATGCCGGGATGAAACACGAGGCAGTGCTGATTCCGGACGGTGAAGCGCACAAGAACTGGGCGACCCTATACTCGATTCATACGCGACTGCTCGAGCTGGCTGCCGAGCGCTCGACGCTTCTGATTGCCCTGGGCGGCGGCGTGGTGGGTGATGTCACCGGATTCGCAGCGGCGACTTACCAGCGCGGCATGCCGTTCGTGCAGATTCCGACGACGCTTCTCGCGCAAGTCGACTCGTCCGTCGGCGGCAAGACCGCGGTCAATCATCCGCTGGGCAAGAACATGATCGGCGCCTTTTATCAACCTTCCGCGGTCATCATCGATACCGCGACGCTGGCGACCTTGCCCCGCCGTGAACTGGCGGCGGGCCTGGCCGAAGTGATCAAGCACGGCGCAGCCTGCGACGCTGATTTTTTCCTCTGGCTCGAGTCGGCCCTCGAGCGTTTGCTCGCGCGCGATCCCGAAGCGATTGCGCATGCGATCTTCGAAAGCTGCAGGATCAAGGCGGCGATCGTCGCGACGGACGAGCGCGAGACCGGCGAACGGGCGCTGCTCAATTTTGGTCATACCTTCGGCCACGCCATCGAGGCGGCTGCCGGCTACGATGGCTCGTGGCTGCACGGTGAGGCGGTCGCCGCCGGGATGGTTCTCGCCACCGAGTTGTCCACGCGTGTGGCTGCGCTGCCAGTCGCCGACTGCGCGCGATTGCGGGAGCTCGTCGATCGCGCGGGCTTGCCCACGAAGGCTCCGGCCCTCGGCGCGGATCGCTATCTCGAACTCATGGCGCGCGACAAGAAAGTCAAAGGCGGCGCACTGCGCCTGGTGCTGCTGGATGCTCTGGGACGGGCGATGATACGCAGCGACGTCCCGCCCTCTGCACTGCGCGCGTTGCTGACGATGACGTAACGCGACGCGATCGTCACAAAAAAACACGGCGCCATGCGGCGCCGCGCTTCAGCGAGACGGGCCCGATTGCGGGCCCGTTTGCTTATGGGTTGCAGACGAGCGGTCAGTACCTTCGACTGCTGCGTCGTGCCCGAGTCGACGACAGTGACGAACGTGGTACTGACCGGTCGCTGAGATTGGTGACCGTAAATCCTCCGCCGGTCGCAGCAAGCTGCTGGCCGGTTGGATTGTAGGCGGGAGCACTGGCGCCACTCGACGTAGCACTGAAATTGTACGGAGGTGTTCCACCGGTGACGGCGAAGGAGAAGATGCTTGCCGTAGTGCAACCCGAGGGCGTCAATGGGCTCGACGTGACTGTCAAGCGTGGTTGGTGTAGGTGGCGTTGGTCGGTGCGATCGTGCCCGGTTGATTGATCAGCTGCGCAGTGACCTGCCGGCCGGTTGCATCGAGAATGGTGAACACCAGCGGATTGACGCACAGTGCCATTGGTGATCGCCGTGAACGCGCCGCCCGAAACGGGACAGGCGAGTTCAATATCGTCACTGCAGTCGGAAAGGTCGACGAAACACGGTAGGGCGGCGTGCCGCCGTAAATGTAGTAGTCGATGCGGAACCCTGCCGAGCAGGAGGTCGTGCGACGCTCCGCTAATCGTTGCCGTAGGCGGTACCACCGAAAGAATCGCCGCGCCGTCGGTTTGCTGGACGATGGTGAACGCCGTCGTCACGGTGTAGCCGCTGGTCAAATCGGTAGCCCGCAGCTGCGCTGATTGCGTCGGTGCGTTGACGGTGGCCAGCAGCACCACTCGGGCATTGCCATTGGCATCGGTCGTGACTGTCAATGTCGATACCACCGGTTGCCCCGGATTGGTGGTCTGGATACCGAAGGCCCCGGTCACGACATCGAATCTGACTTGGCGGCCCGAAATGCCGGCGCCGCCGGGCGCGGTCACTTGCACCGCGGCGGCTGCAGTATCGCCGGAGCACACGGCGTTCGTCGCCGCACGTAGTGCGCGCCGGTGTGATCGTCAGGTTGTTCAACGATGGGCGCGGGAGTGACGGTAATGGTCGAAGTGGCGGTCTGCCCGATGGCATCCTGCACGGTAATGATGGTCGTGGTATTCGTGGCGACGTTGCTGGCCAGCAGCACCACCGTCGAGCCGCTCACCGCCTGCGTTACGGGCAAGGCCGTGGAATTGCTCGAAAAGGCCTGATACGGCGCCGCGCCGCCACTGATGGTCAGTGTCGCAGGCGTATGCGGTATAGACCGTTGCCGACGGTGGAAGTATGAACAAGGGCCCCGGTGTCACCGGCGTTGGTGCAAACGGATTGTTGGGCGCTCCGCTCCCGCCACCGCAGCCTCCCAGCGTCAGCAAACCGGCAAATGCAAGAAGTGCGAGCACTGGCCGCAGCATGGAAGCTCTCGTCTGGATTCGCGCCATGTGAAAATTCCTAATGATGATGTCCTAAAGATTTTGAATGGGGCCGCTGTTTTGGACGCTGCTACAAGTATATAGCCCACTTTGTTCAGATTAAAGCGCAAGTTCATCCTTGGCGCAAGTGCTTTTGACAGGCAGGTCATTCCGCGGGCACGGGAGGCGCCCGATCAGTTGCCGCGATGCAACATTCTCGCTAGTATGAAAATCTTTGGCCAAGGCGCTGCGACCACGCCCATTTAGGGACTTTGCGGCCTTTCGGCGACACGGACAGCCTGACCGGCGAGGACAACGTGGATTACCAAGCGCGTTCACCGTACCTACCCCCCCTGCGGCAAGGGCTCTACGATCCGGCCAACGAGCACGACGCGTGCGGCCTGGGCTTCATCGCGCATATCAAGGGCGCCAAAAGCCACGCCATCATCACGCAGGGCTTGCAGATCCTCAAGAATCTCACGCACCGCGGCGCCACGGGCGCGGATCCGTTGCAGGGCGATGGCGCGGGAATCCTCATCCAGATGCCCGATGCGTTTCTGCGCCGCGCCTGCGGGCGCCAGGGCCTGACGCTGCCCGCGGTTGGCCAGTATGGCGTGGGCATGGTGTTCTTGCCCCAGGAACCGGCATCGCGCATGGCGTGCGAGCAGGAGATCGAGCGTGCGGTGGTGAGCCAGGGTCAGTTGGTGCTCGGCTGGCGCGACGTTCCCACTGACAACTCGGGCTTGTCGGAGCGCACCAAGGACGTAGAGCCAGTGATTCGGCAGGTATTCATCGGTCGCGGATCGAATGCGATCGATCAGGATGCGATGGAACGCAAGTTGTACATCATTCGCAAGCAGGCCGGCCATGCCATCCGTGCGTTGTGTCTGCAGCACGGCAAGGAGTTCTACGTCCCGTCGATGTCGACGCGCACGGTCGTCTACAAGGGCATGTTGCTTGCGGACCAGGTCGGCGAGTATTACCTCGATCTGCGCGAACCAAGCATGGTCTCGGCGCTGGCGATGGTGCATCAGCGCTTTTCGACCAATACCTTTCCGACGTGGGACCTGGCGCATCCGTTCCGGCAGGTTTGCCACAACGGCGAAATCAACACCGTTCGTGGCAACGTCAACTGGATCCGCGCACGGCAGCAGGCGATTGCAAGCACCGTGTTGGGCGATGATCTCGACCTCATCTGGCCGCTGATCTACGACGGGCAGTCGGACTCCGCGTCGTTCGACAACTGCCTCGAGCTGCTCGTGATGGGCGGTTATCCGCTGGCGCACGCCATGATGCTCATGATTCCCGAAGCGTGGGCAGGCAATCCGCTGATGGACGAGGATCGGCGCGCGTTCTACGAATATCACGCCGCACTGATGGAGCCGTGGGATGGTCCTGCCGCGATGGCATTCACCGACGGCGTGCAGATCGGCGCGACACTCGATCGCAACGGGCTGCGGCCGGCGCGCTATATCGTTACCGATGACGACTACGTAATCCTTGCGTCTGAGGTCGGCGTGCTCGACATTCCCGAGCGAAAGATCGTGCGGAAATGGCGCCTTCAACCGGGGAAGATGCTGCTGGTCGACACCGAGCAGGGACGCATCATCGACGACGACGAACTCAAGCGCACCCTGGCGACGGCGAAGCCCTATCGCGAGTGGATCGACAAATCACGCGTTGCGCTCGACACGCTGCCGGATCCGGCGCCGCCACCGCGATCGGAGGTTCCATTGCTGGATCGCCAGCAGGCCTTTGGCTACACGCAGGAGGACATGAAGATCATCCTCGCGCCGATGGCCAAGAATGGCGAGGAAGCCACCGGCTCGATGGGCAATGATGCTGCATTGCCCGTGCTGTCGAATCGGCCGAAGGTTTTCTACAACTATTTCAAGCAGCTGTTCGCGCAGGTGACGAATCCGCCGATCGACCCGATTCGGGAAGAGCTGGTGATGTCGCTGGTGACGTTCATCGGCCCGCGTCCGAACCTGCTCGGCATCGACGAGACCGACCCGCAGATGCGGCTGGAGGCCGAGAAACCCATCCTGACGCCGGACGAGATGGAGAAGATCCGCCATATCGAACTGTTCACCGGTGCGAGCTTTCGCTCGCTCGAATTGGACATCTGTTATCCCGCGGCGTGGGGTGCGGAAGGCATGGAAGCGGCCCTGGCGAGCGTGTGCGCGCACGCCGAAGACGCAACGCGACTCGGCTACAACATCCTTATCGTATCGGATCGCAATGTGTCGGCCGAGCGCATGCCCATCCCGGCGTTGCTCGCCACCGCGGCGGTGCACCAGCATCTGGTGCGCAAAGGGCTTGCGCACCAGCACGGGTCTGGTCGTGGAAACCGGGTCCGCCCGCGAAGTGCACCAGTTCGCTTTGCTTGCTGGCTATGGCGCCGAAGCCGTGCATCCGTATCTCGCGCTGGAATCGCTCGCGCAGTTGCATGAATACGTACCTGAAGTCGCCCCGGAGGAATCCGCAAAGCGCTACGTCAAGGCGATCTGCAAAGGCCTGTACAAGGTGATGTCGAAGATGGGGATCTCGACCTACCAGTCGTATTGCGGGGCGCAGATTTTCGAAGCCGTCGGCCTCAATGCCGCGTTTGTGGAGAAATACTTCACTGGCACCGCCAGCAACATCCAGGGCATTGGCCTGACAGAAGTTGCAACCGAAGCGTATCGGCTGCACGAACTCGCTTTCGGGGACAGCCCGGTGTTGCAGGATGCACTCGACGCCGGCGGCGAGTATCAGTATCGCACCCGCGGCGAAGAGCACATGTGGACGCCGGATACGGTCGCCAAACTGCAGCACGCAGCGCGCGCGAAGAGCTACTCGACCTACAAGGATTACGCGAAACTCGTCAACGACCAGACGCGCCGCATGATGACGCTGCGCGGGCTGTTCGAATTCAAATTCGCGGCCGAGCCGGTGCCATTGGATGAAGTCGAGTCCGCTGCGGATATCGTCAAGCGCTTTGCCACCGGCGCGATGAGCCTGGGCTCGATCTCGACCGAGGCGCACACGACGCTTGCCGTGGCAATGAACCGCATCGGCGGCAAGTCGAACACAGGTGAAGGCGGCGAGGATGCGCGACGGTATCCGCTGATACGCAAGGGCGAAACGCTCAAGTCCCGCATCGAAAGCGTGGTGGTCGACATACCGCTGCAGGAGGGTGATTCGCTGCGCTCGAAGATCAAGCAGGTTGCATCCGCGCGCTTCGGCGTGACCGCCGAATACCTGGTCAATGCGGATCAGCTGCAGATCAAGATGGCGCAAGGCGCGAAACCGGGCGAAGGCGGTCAGCTGCCCGGGCACAAGGTTTCCGAGTACATCGCGAAGTTGCGCTACTCGGTGCCCGGCGTCGGCCTGATATCGCCGCCTCCGCACCACGACATCTATTCCATCGAGGATCTCGCGCAACTGATCCACGACCTCAAGAACGCGAACCCAAGGGCATCGATCAGCGTCAAGCTGGTGTCGGAAGTTGGGGTCGGAACCGTGGCTGCCGGCGTTGCGAAAGCCAAGGCTGATCACGTCACCATCGCCGGCCATGACGGTGGTACGGGGGCGTCGCCGGAATCGTCGATCAAGCACGCGGGCACGCCGTGGGAGCTCGGACTCTCGGAAACGCAGCAGACGCTCGTTCTGAACCGTTTGCGTGGGCGCATTGCGGTGCAGGTCGACGGGCAGATGAAAACCGGGCGCGACGTCGTGATCGGCGCTTTGCTCGGCGCGGACGAGTTCGGTTTCGCCACCGCGCCGCTGGTCGCGGAAGGCTGCATCATGATGCGCAAGTGCCACCTGAACACTTGTCCGGTGGGTGTCGCGACGCAGGATCCGGAATTGCGCAAGAAATTCACGGGCCAACCCGAGCACGTCATCAACTTCCTTTTCTTCGTCGCCGAGGAAGCGCGTGAGTTGATGGCGAAACTCGGCATTCGTCGCGTCAATGACATGATCGGCCGTGCCGATCTGCTCGACATGCGTCCTGGCATCGATCACTGGAAAGCGCGCGGGCTGGATTTCTCGCGCATCTTCCATCAGCCGGACATGCCGGCCGAGGTGGCGCGCCACAACTGCGAGGAACAGGATCACGGCTTGCTACGCGCGCTCGATCACCAGATCATCGCCGACGCGAAGGCGGCGATCGAGGACAAGAAGCCGGTGCGCCTCGACTATCGCATCCGCAACGCGCACCGCTCGGTCGGTGCCATGCTGTCAGGCACGGTAGCGCGTCGTCACGGGCACGCGGGCCTGCCCGACGATACGATCCAAGTTGCATTCAGCGGCATCGCCGGGCAAAGCTTCGGCGCTTTCCTGGCCCGCGGCATCAGCTTCGATCTCCAGGGCGCGAGCAACGACTACGTCGGCAAGGGGCTTTCCGGCGGGCGGATTGTCGTTTACCCGGATCCGGCGTCGCCCGCCAAGCCCGAAGAGAACATCGTCATCGGCAACACCGTCATGTATGGCGCGATCGACGGTGAAGCGTATTTCCGCGGCATCGCGGGTGAGCGGTTTTGCGTGCGTAACTCCGGCGCGTCGGCGGTCGTCGAGGGTACCGGCGACCACGGTTGCGAATACATGACCGGCGGCACGGTCGTAGTGCTCGGCCGTACCGGACGCAATTTCGCGGCGGGCATGAGCGGTGGCATCGCCTACGTCTACGATGAAGACGGCACGTTTGCGCAGCGCTGCAACCTGTCGATGGTCAACCTGGAGCCGGTGCTGGCCGAGGCAGAACAGGCAAAACTCGAGAGCGAACTCGTCGCTGCCGGCAAGGGACGGCTGCGGCACGCAGGCGAATTCGACGAAACGTTGCTGCGATCCAGGATCGAGCGTCACCTGCGTTTCACGGGCAGCACGCGTGCGCTCGCGATACTCGACCACTGGGATTCGATGCGCAGCCGCTTCGTGAAGGTGTTTCCGAACGAGTACAAGCGGGCGCTGGGTGAGATGCACGTTGCGCGAGCGGCAGCGAAGGCCGCAGGCGCCAGCAAGCGCAAGCAGGTCGCGTAGCATGGGCAAGATCACCGGTTTCATGGAGCTGGAGCGCATCGCCGAAGTCGCGCTTCCGGTGCAGGAGCGCGTGCGCGGTTATCGCGAATTCATTCTTGCGCTCAAGGACGATGAGGCGACGAAACAGGGTGCGCGCTGCATGGATTGCGGCATTCCGTTCTGTCAGTCCGGCTGCCCGGTGCACAACATCATTCCCGACTGGAACGACCTCGTCTATCGCCATCAATGGCGGCAGGCGCTCGAGGTCCTGCACTCCACGAACAACTTTCCCGAGTTCACGGGCAGGATATGCCCTGCACCGTGTGAGGCCGCGTGTACGCTGAATATCAACAACGACCCGGTAGGCATCAAGTCGATCGAACACTTCATCATCGACAAAGGCTGGGAAGAGGGATGGGTGCTTCCACAACCGCCCGCGGCCAGGTCGGGCCAGCGTGTTGCAGTCGTCGGCTCGGGTCCCGCCGGGATGGCCTGCGCGCAGCAACTTGCACGCGCAGGGCACGATGTCGTCGTGTTCGAAAAGAACAACCGCATCGGCGGCTTGCTGCGCTACGGCATCCCCGACTTCAAGATGGAAAAGCATCTCATCGACCGCCGTGTCGAGCAGATGATTGCCGAAGGCGTCGAGTTCCGCGTCAGCCAGCATGTGGGCGCCAACGTTTCCGCGCCCGGTCTCGTCAAGGAATTCGACGCGGTCGCGCTGACCATCGGCTCGGAAGAGCCACGCGACCTCCCGGTACCGGGACGTGATCTCGATGGCGTTTACTATGCGATGGACTTCCTGCCGCTGCAGAATCGGCGCGTTGCGGGGGATCCGGACGTGCCGCCACTCACCGCCAAGGGCAAGCGCGTCGTCGTCATCGGTGGTGGCGACACTGGATCCGACTGTGTCGGCACGTCGAACCGCCACGGCGCGGTGTCGGTGACGCAGTTCGAGTTGCTGGCACAGCCGCCCGAGCAGGAGAACAAGCCGCTGGTGTGGCCCTATTGGCCGATGAAGCTGCGCACGTCGTCATCGCACGAAGAAGGCTGTGAACGTGATTGGGCGGTGCAGACAAAAGCGTTCAAGGGTGAGAACGGCATACTCAAGGCGCTCGTCGCCTGTCGCGTCGAGTGGAAGGATGGCAAGCTGGTCGAGATCCCCGGCAGCGAATTCGAGATCAAGGCCGACCTGGTGTTGCTGGCGATGGGGTACGTACATCCGGTGCATCCCGGCATGCTTGACGAGCTTGCGGTCAAGTACGACGCACGGGGCAACGTGGCTGCTGACACCGACAGCTACCGCACCTCGATGCCGAAGGTGTTTGCCGCCGGCGACACCCGACGGGGCCAATCGCTCGTGGTCTGGGCGATTCGCGAAGGGCGCCAGTGCGCGCGCGCCATCGACGAGTTTCTCGCAGGCGCGTCCGATCTGCCTCGTTAGATGACGGCGATTGTTTCGCTCGATCTGACGGGTTGGAAGCCGGCACTCACGCCCGAGGCACAACAAACGGCGATTCGCGCGCTGGAGGGCGGTGGCGTGCTGGTGTTGCCGCACGTTGCGTTTGAATTGCGGGAAGCCGAACGACGTTTCCTGTCGCCGAAATGGTCTGATGGCCGCGCGAAGAACATCAGCCTCGACGGGACCAGACTCAAAGGGGCCCGCGGCACGCCTGACGAGCTGACGGCGATGGCGGCAATGGTCGCGCGTTTTGCTGCGTCCGCATCCAGTCTGGTCTCTGCGCTGTTTCCGCGCTATGCACCCTACGTGCGCCGTGCGCGAACGAGTTTTCGGCCTCAGCCTGCGACCGGGCGCGCAGTGTCCTGGCGCAAGGACGATTCACGCCTTCACGTCGATGCGTTTCCGTCGCGCCCCAACCACGGTGAGCGTATCCTCCGCGTATTTTGCAATGTGAATCCGGTCGAAGATCGGGTGTGGCGGGTCGGCGAGGACTTTGCGACGATGGCGACGGCATTGCTGCCGCATGTCAAGCGCGCGTGGCCAGGCGCATCCGCGTTGCTCTCGGCGCTGCGGGTGACCAAAGGTGTTCGCAGCGACTACGATCATTTGATGCTTGGCCTGCATGATCGCGCGAAGTCCGACCTGGCGTATCAACGCGACTGCGCGCAGCAGGTCGTACGCTTCGCTCCCGGGACTACCTGGCTCTGCTTTTCGGATCAGGTGATGCACGCTGCCGTGTCGGGCCAGCACATGCTCGAGCAGACGATCCACCTCCCGGTGTCTGCGCTGTATGATCCTGCCAGCTCACCGCTGGCGATACTCGAGCGACTTTGCGGCCGAACCTTATTGCCTGTAGTGTAAAAGGTATCGCCGGTCAGTTCGGTTTTTGCGTACGATCCCGCCTCGCGCCTGCCATGTGTTCATTGGCGCGTGCTGGAGATTGATCCTGGTTGCCCGTCCCCTGACGATGACAAGATTGCAAAACGACACGCTGCTGCGAGCCCTGCGCCGCGAGCCGACACCGTACACGCCGGTGTGGCTGATGCGCCAGGCTGGGCGCTATCTTCCGGAGTACAACGCAACGCGACAGCGCGCCGGCAGCTTCATGCAGTTGTGCACCAACCCCGAACTGGCGACCGAGGTCACTCTGCAGCCACTCGCGCGATTTCCCCTCGATGCCGCGATACTGTTTTCGGACATTCTGACGGTGCCCGATGCGATGGGGCTGGGCCTGCATTTCGCGGAGGGAGAAGGTCCCCGCTTCCGCGAACCGCTGGTGGACGAGACCGCGATCGCCCGGCTGGCTGCCCCCGATATGACTCGCCTGACCTACGTCTTCGATGCGGTGAGTTCGATCAAGCGTGCGCTCGATGGCCGGGTACCGCTGCTCGGATTTGCAGGCAGTCCGTTCACGCTTGCCTGCTACATGATCGAAGGCGCCGGCAGCGCCGACTTTGCGCGCGTGCGACGCATGCTGTACACCCGGCCAGACCTGTTGCACCGCGTATTGGCGATCAACGCGGAGGCGGTCGCCGCCTACCTGGCACTACAGATTGTGCATGGCGCCGATGCCGTGATGATCTTCGACACCTGGGGTGGCTTGCTGTCGGCGGACGCGTACCCGCAGTTCTCGCTGGACTACGTCGCGCGCGTGATCGGGCAATTGCGCCAGACCGCGCCAACCACACCGGTGATCGTATTCACCAAAGGTGGCGGCCAGTGGCTCGATCGTATCGCCGATTGCGGTTGCGATGCGGTGGGCATCGACTGGACCACCGATATTGGCACGGCGCGGCGGCAGATCGGCGGTCGCGTTGCGGTGCAGGGGAATCTGGATCCGGTTGCATTGCTGGCGACCCCCGCCGCGATCGAAGCGGAAGCGCGGGCGATTGTCGCAGGCGCCGGTACGCAGCCAGGCCATGTCTTCAATCTGGGACACGGCATCCTGCCGTCGACCCCTCCCGACAATGTCGCCGCCCTGGTCGCTTGTGTACACGCGGCGTCTCGTGCGAAGTTGCTGCAGACGCGCGTTGCGTAGAGGATGAAATCGCCGGAAGCCGCGCTGGCATTGGTTCTACCCGGGCTTGACAAGGCGTCAAAACCTGCTCTCCGGCTCTGTACTTATGCACAACGGCGATTGGAACCCCTGTTCCCAGTGAGCGTTTTTGAAATCAGTTCGAACCTTCGTGTCAACTGCATGATTCTTTGCATTTTTCTCCCGGCACCGACAACCGAACTTATATGTCGTTGAAATGAGCCGGCGCGTCCATATGGCGACTGTCAAGACTTACGCACAGTATTATCCACACTGCTTGACGACTTTGGATCGGAGTGCTGAAAAAAGAATGACTTGGGACCGAATGCTACAAGCCGCTGTGATGATTCAGAACACTACAACTTGTGACAAGCACCACCAATCAGCGCCTTCGCGGCCTGGTTGAGATCAGATTTGCGTGGCCATCGTCCGTCTAGCGCTGCCCGTCGCGGCGCACCAACTATTCGACTACTGGCTGCCGGACGGGCTGGCGATCCCCATCGGTAGCGCCGTCCTCGCCATGCTTGGACGCCGACGGCTTTCCGGCGTCGTCGTGGAGATCATCGCGTCGAGCGAAGTTGCACCTGAACGGCTGCTGCCGATCGAGGAAATTGTCACGAGCGTGCCGGCGCTCCCGGACGACATCCGTGCACTTGCCCGTTTCGTTTCTTCGTATTACCAGGAACCGATTGGCCAATGTTTCGCGCAGATGTTGCCGCCGTTCGCCATTGCAAAACGCACTGCCGTCGTTTCGGCGCCGACAACCGCACCTGGCGCCGGACCTGCATTGAATGCGGACCAGCGCGCTGCAGTAATCGCGGCGCTGCCCGAGCCGATTGCGTTCGCCCCGTCGCTGCTCCAGGGTGTCACCGGCAGCGGCAAGACGGAGGTCTATCTTGCGGCGGCGGCTCGCGTGATTGCTGCGGGCCGGCAAGCGCTGCTGCTTGTGCCCGAAATCAATCTGACGCCGCAACTTGTCGACCGTATCCGCAACGCGTTGCCCGGTGTTCGCACGGCGGTGTTGCATAGCCGGCTCGCAGCGGGCGAGCGGCGTTCTCAGTGGCTCGCAGCGGCGAGCGGCGAGGCTGACTTGATAGTCGGGACGCGCCTCGCCGTCTTCACACCGCTGCCCCGGCTTGGGCTGATCGTCGTCGACGAAGAGCAGGACACGTCGTTCAAGCAACAGGAAGGCGTGCGGTACCATGCGCGCGACGTTGCGATCTATCGCGCGCGATTGTGCAAGGTGCCGATCGTGCTGGGCAGCGCTACGCCGTCCCTTGAAAGCTATGCACAGGCGACCCAGGGCCGTTACCGCTGGTTGAAACTTCCGCGCAGGGCCGTCGAGGATGCAGCACTGCCGGCGGTGCGGCTGGTTCCGAATCGCGGCGCAGGCAGCATCGACGGCATCGGACCCGAACTCCAGCGCGCGATTGCCGCGCGGCTCGTCCGTAATGAACAGACGTTGCTGTTCATCAACCGCCGCGGCTTCGCGCCGTCGTTGCTGTGCGCAGCCTGTGGCTGGAAGGCAATGTGTCCGCGCTGCGCCGCGCGGCTGGTCGTGCATCGCGACGTCGGACGCCTGTGCTGTCATCACTGTGGCCACGCTGCGAACATTCCTGCCGCGTGCCCGGAATGCGGCAATCAGGACCTGCTGCCGCTGGGATCCGGCACGCAGCGCCTGGAACAGGCCGTCTCTGAACTTTTCCCTGCCGCTCGGATCGTGCGCGTCGATCGCGATAGCACTCGTCGCAAGGGCGCCTTCGGCACGATGCGCAACGCCATCGCCGACGGCGAGGTGGACATCATGATCGGCACGCAGATGCTCGCCAAAGGCCACGATTTTCCACGCCTGACGCTGGTCGGCGTGCTCGGGGCGGACAACGCGTTGTACAGTGGCGATTTTCGCGCGACCGAGCGGCTGTTTGCATTGCTCGAGCAGGTTGCAGGTCGCGCCGGTCGAGGCGCCCTCACCGGCGAAGTGTTGGTACAGACTGATTTTGCCGACCACCCCGTTTACGCAGCCCTGGTCTCGCACGACTACGATCGATTCGCCACGGCGCTGCTCGCTGAACGCAAGAGTCTGGGGCTGCCGCCTTTTGCGCATCTCGTGCTGCTCTGCGCGGAGGCGAAACGGGCGACGGCTCTCGATAGCTTTCTGTCCATGGCCTCGAAACAGGGACGCACGATTGCCGCCACGCACGGAAGTGTGTGCGAAGTGTTCTCACCAGTACCCGCGGTGCTGCCTCGCCGCGCCGGCCTGGAGCGTGCGCAGGTGCTGGCGCAGTCGCCAAATCGCCGCGCGATGCAGGAGTTCCTTCCACTCTGGCGCGCCGAACTGGAACGCATCGAAGAGCGCAGCGTGCGCTGGAGCCTGGATGTCGACCCGATCGGTTTCGCGTAACTGTGACCCTTTCAAGGCAAAGTAGAGTTGCCCGGTCGGGAGGGACACTCGACACCGCCTGATCGGAATCCAATCGGTATACACTACGTATATCGGAGGAGTAGCCCCATGTCCGTCGTAGCAACCACGCGGCACCGCAAGGCCCCTGGCATCAAGGTGCGGGCATTGGAAAACAGTCGTCCCGACAATCTTGCGGAGCAGGCGTACCGCAGCCTGCGGTCGCTGATCCTCGAGCGCAAGATTGCGCCTGGAGCGCCGGTCGTCGAGGGCCGTCTTGCCGAGGATTTGCAAATTTCGCGTACCCCAATGCGCGAGGCACTGGTTCGCTTGGTGGGTGAAGGTCTACTGGAACGCGCCGATGACCGCTCATACTCGGTGCGGAAGGTTTCGCCGACCGAATATTTCCAGTCGATGCAGGTCCGCGAAACGGTGGAGACTCACGCGATGGACCTGGCAGCGGATCGGGTACCGGCGGTCGAGATCGATGCGCTGATGCGCGACATCCGCCGGCTCGCGAAGGAGACGGAACAGGAAGCCGTCCACTGGCAGGCCGACGATCGCCTGCATCTCATGTTCGCTCAAGCAAGCGGCAATGCGGTGCTGGTCAGGATCATCGAGACGCTGCGCGTCAACACGCGGCTGTTCGAGATAGCCGGACCGTTCCGGCGTGTCGCGCAGGACGGCGCCGAACACCTGGCGATTCTCACCGCCTGGCGCGACGGCGACGTCAAGGGCGCCAAGAAGGCGCTACTCGCGCATCTACGTAGCCTGCAGCAGGAATCACTCGACGTAATGTCCGGTCGCCGTGCCTGACCGCTCGCACGGGCATCAGTAGCCGCCGGTCTCCCCTCGTTGCACGAACCGGCCGCGACCCGGCGTGCCGAGCCAGGCATCGCCGTCGACAATCAGATCGCCCCGCGAGAACACCTTCTTCACCCGTCCGACGACTTGCTTGCCTTCGAACAAGGTGAAGTCGCAGTTGGTGTGCTGCGTCTTGGCCGATATGACGTGCTTCTCATCCGGATCGAACAGCACGACATCGGCGTCGGAACCCACGGCGACAGTGCCCTTTCGCGGGAAGAGGCCGAACAGCTTCGCAGGCGCCGTCGCCGTGATCTCGACGAACCGGTTGAGCGACAAGCGGTTCTGGCGCACGCCGCCGTCGTAGATCAAAGTCATTCGCGTTTCTACGCCGGGAACGCCGTTGGGAATCCGCGAGAAGTCGTGTTTGCCGTGCGGCTTCTGCTTGACCCGGCCCAGGTGGCCCTCCTTCATGCAGAACGGGCAGTGATCGGTCGACACGATCTGCAACTGGTCCATCCGCAGCGCGCGCCATAGCGCGTGCTGCGCATCCTTGGACCGCAGCGGCGGGCTCATCACGTATTGCGCGACCTCCCACTCCTCGCTCTCGTAAACCGAGTCGTCGAAGAACAGGTAATGGGGGCACGTTTCGGCGAAGACGGGAATGCCCACGTCGCGCGCCGCGACGACTTCGCCCAGTGCCTCCTTCGCCGACAGGTGCACGAAATAGACGGGCGCCTGCGCCAATTCGGCGAGCTTAATGCCACGGTGCGTGGCTTCGCCCTCCATGATTGCGGGCCGAGTCATTGCGTGGTACTTGGGCGCGGTGTTGCCCTGGGCGAGCGCCTCGCGGATCAGCAGCTCGATGATTGTGCCGTTCTCCGCATGCAGGCAGATCATGCCCCCGTGCTGGCCGACCATGCGCATCGCGCGGAAGATCGCCGCGTCATCGACCATCACGGAGTTGGGATACGCCATGAACATCTTGAAGCTGGTGACCCCTTCGTGGCGGATTGCGTGCCGCATGTCGGCGAGCGTGCCGTCGTCGACGTGCGTAGTAATGACGTGAAAACCGTAGTCGATCGCGGCAGTGTCCTGCGCCTTGGCCTGCGCGGAGCGTATGGCCTCCAGCACGCTGGTGTCCTTGCGCTGGAAGGCGAAGTCGACGATGGTCGTGGTGCCGCCAAACGCGGCGGAACGAGTACCGGACTCGAACGTGTCACAGGTCGTCGATTCGCCGAAAGTGTTCTCCATGTGCGTGTGGCAGTCCACGCCGCCGGGCAGCACGAGCAGACCCCGCGCATCGACGACGCGCACGTCGGGTCCGACCGGCAGCGCTTCGCCGATTGCGACGATGCGCCCCTCGTCGAGCAGCAGATCGGCGACGTAATCGTCGACCGCGGTCACGATGCGGCCCTGGCGGATCAGTGTGGCGGTCATGGCGGACTCCGTGAGGTAGGATCGATGCGTCAGCCGACGCGACGCATCGGTGCGGACAAAAGGCCGGCTGCGATGAGTGTTGCCTCCAGCATCGCGATTTCCTCGGGCGGCAGCGGACCGATGGGCGGCCGCATCGCTGCATTGGACAGCTTGCCCACGAGCTTCAGGCACGCTTTCAGCCGCGCGTTCGCGTGGGCGGATGGCGCGGTGCCGTAAATGGCCGTAGCCAGCGGATAGATGCGGTCGTTGAGCGCGCGCGCCGTGGCGAGGTCCGAGGCCGCAACGGCACGGTCGAGCGCCACGATCAGGTCGGGCACCAGCACCGCGAGGCTGACCAGGCTGCCCTCGCTGCCGATGGTCATGCAGGTCAGCAGATGCTCGTCGCCAGAGGCCATCACCGCAACCTTGGGCGCGACGCGCCGGACCAGGCGCCGGTTGGCCTCATACCGGGCACTTTCCCAGCTGCCTTCCTTGATGCCGACGACATTTGGTAACCTGACCAGTGCCGCAAGGGTGTCCTCGTTGTACGCCATGTCGCGCGTGCCCACGCCCGCCTGGTAGAGCATCAGCGGCAGCGCGGACCTTGCCGCCACGATTCGATGGTGATTGAGCGCCATTGTCGCGTCCTGCGATAACGCCCAAGAGAATGGTGGAAACACCAACAGCACGTCGGCACCTGCGCCTTCCGCGTCGCGTGCATGCTCGGCCGCCTCGAGCGAACTTTCGGCGTTGATGCCGCAGACGAGGATCGCCTTGTGGCCGATGGTCGTTTTGGCGATTTCAACGACGCGTTTCTTCTCCGTGCGCGACAGCGTGTAGTTCTCGCCGGCATGGCCATTGATCAGCACGCCGACAATGCCGTCGGTAGCCACCGCGTCCGTGAGATGCCGCGCCAGCGCGGCTTCGTCCACCGACCCGTCGAGGGCCAGCGGGCAGATCGTAGCGGTGTAGATGCCGTGGAAGGGATTGGGTCCGGTTGGAATCATCGTATGCTCCGTCAACTCGTGTTCAATGCGTGAGCGGCACGCCTACCAGGCGCGCCGGGTCAAATAGGGGATGCGCGGTTTCGCGCCCGAGCATGTGATCAGCCAAAAGCTTGCCGAGGTAGGGTCCACTGGTGTATCCGGAATGCGCGCTACCGATGACGAATGCGCCGTCCACGCCCGGCACCGGACCCAGCAGCGGGAGCGCGTCGGCCGTTTCCGCCTCGAGACCCAGCCAGATGCGCGCAATGCGCGATTCGGCCAGCGCCGGCACCGTCCAGCGCGCGAGGCGCATGTTGCCGATCAGGTTGTCAGGAATAGTCTCGACGCCACCACGCGCAGGATCGCCCAGACCCTGCCAACCACCGCCGATCAGCACCGTGCCGTTGCGGAATTGCTTGAGCGATAGTAGGCCGCTCGCTACGCTCAGAACCGTGCGCATCACCGGGCGCACGCGCTCGGTCACGATCAGCTGGTTGATGAGACACTTGACCGCGATGGTCACACCCAGCCACGCCAGCATCTCGCCCAACCATACGCCGCCCGCGAGCACGACGCGTGTCGCCTGCAACGCGCCGCCGCTATCGTCGTGGACGGTGAAGCCGCTGTCGCCGCCGTCGATACCGACGACCTTGCGCTGTTCGACAATGGTGGCCGCCGCCTGCGTCAGCGCGTGCCGGTAAGCGCGTCCGGTGAGATAGGCGGACGCGTAGCCGTCAGTTTCGCACCACGCGGCCTTCAGCACCTGCGGGTTCAAGCCCGGTTCGACTTCCAGGGCATGCTGTGGATCGACGATGTGGATGTCGGCACCGTGTTCCCGGCGCACCGCCGCGCGCTTTTCCAGCAAGGCGACCTCGGCGTCGGTGAACGCGAGCGACAGCCCCGCGGTCGGCACGGCGTCAACGTCGGCCCCCAGCCATTGCTCGGCGGTCGTCCACATCCGCCATCCTTGCTGTGCATATGGAATCAGCGCGGCGCGGGTCATGTGCAGCGTGAGCGTCCCGGCATTGACGCCGGATGCTTCGCGGCACAGCTCGCCGCGATCGATCAGCAGCACCTTCATCCCGCTGCGTGCGAGAAACAGTGCTGTCGTCGCCCCCATGACCCCCGCACCCACCACCGCGACATCGAAGCGCTCACTCATGACGCGCTCCGTCCGGTCCGCGGTTGCTGGCCAAGTTGCAAGTGCCGATCATAGCGGCGCCGCCTTCGGTATCGGGATATCGGCATACACGTAGTCGCCAGTGATCGCTTCGAGCGACACCGGACGCAACGGCAAGCGTCCTGTAAAGTAACCTGCCGCCTCCCGGCCGCCCACAAGTCGGGCGACGAGTTCGCCGACGACATCGGCACAACTACGGCCCTGGCACGGTCCCATGCCGCAACGCGTCCACGCCTTCACCTGATTGACTTCGCGCGCGCCCTCGTCGACGGCGCGCTCGATCTCGCCGCGCGTCACGTCTTCGCAGCGGCATATAATGGTGTCGTGCGGAATGGCTGCTACCTGGGCCGGACGAATCGCCATCAGTTCCGCCATCGCCTCGCCGAAGCGTCGCGCCTTGTCATGACGCTTCCGCGCCGCGGTGGAAGCGCGCGCGAAGTCCGCTGCCGCCAACCGTCCGAGATCATGCAGCGCCGCCAATCCGGCCAGCTCACCGTGGTGCTCTGCTGCCGCGGCGCCCGCAATCCCGGCGCCATCGCCGACCACGTACAGGCCCGGAACGGTGGCGCGGCCGCAATCGTCGGTCACCGCGATCCAGCCGCCGCGCGCGGCGTCGAAGCGGTGTTGTGCCCGTAGCACGCGCGACACGTCGCTGGCCGGCGTCAGGCCGTGGCCCACGGTCACGCAATCGGCGTTGAACATGCGCCGTTCGCCGGGGTCCGGCGTGCCATCGGCGCGCACCGGGCCCACTGTGACCACGAGTCCGCCGGGCTCGTCCTGCACCGCGAGTATCCCGTGCCGCGACAGCACCGGCACGCCGGCCGCGCGAATGGATGCCAGCCAGCGGGCGCCCCGCGCCAACAGGTCGGGCCGCGACAACAAGGCAGGCACGCGCGTCAGCCAATCGCGCGGTCCGGCGGTATCCACCACAGCAACAACGTGGCCGCCGCCCTTGAGGATGCCGGCAGCGACGGCGACCAGCAGCGGGCCGCAGCCCGCCACGAGCGTAGCTCGTCCCGGCAACATCCGCTGCGATTTCAGCATGATCGTCGCAGCCGCGAGGCCGATAACACCGGGCAGTGTCCAGCCGGGAAACGGAATCACACGTTCGCTTGTGCCCGTCGCGACGACCAGTTTCGACGTCGTCAGTGCCAGCGGCCCGTCCGGTCCGACGGCATCGATGCGAAACCCCGGCCCCACGCTCCATGCCTTGTGCAAGAACATCGTAACGGTGCCACTCGCTGCAAGCAAAGTGCGCAGCCGATCGCCCTCCGCCTGTTCGGGAGACGACGCCACCTGCGTGCGCGAAGCCGGGCGGCGGCGACCGGTAGACCTGCCCGCCCGCCGCGGGATTTTCGTCGAGCAGCGCGACCGTGGCGCCGTGACGCGTCGCGGCGACCGCTGCCGTGAGTCCCGCGGGACCGCCGCCGATCACCACCACGTCAAATGCGCGCGGGCTCGAGGTCATAGCGCTGCCTCGATGGTGCCGCTGCGTACCTCCAGTCCGGCGCGTGCCGGCTCTTGGCACGCTGGGACGCGACGACCGTCGGCCCACACCACGCATTCCTGGCACGACCCCATCAGGCAGAACATTCCTCGCGCCAATTCGGTGCGCGGACTGCGCCGCAGCGTCCGTTCTCCGGCGGCGAACAACGCGCAGGCGACGCTTTCTCCCTCGTACGCTGCAACAGCGCGTCCGTCGAAGCGGAATTCGATCGCCGCACCACGCGGCAGCTTGGCGATGCGCAGGCCGGTTTCCCGGCCGCCGCCGCTGGAATTGTCGGTGGGCGAATCTCTTGACATGTAGATGGTGACGTGATTAGATACGTATCGTATACGCAAAGTATACCGCTTGGAAAGTATACCGCTCGGCCTGCAGTTATCAAAGGACCATCGAGATGAACAGATTCAGATCGTGGTTGGCTGGCGCCATCGTGGGCGCCGCTGGTATTGCAACGAACTGCGTCGGGCCGCGGGCGAGGTGCACTGCGATGTCCTCGCCGCAGTTGGCGGTGCGCGCGCGTTACCGCTCGAGTCGGTCGCTAGGTTAGGCGTTATCTGGACACTGCCATGTATTTATTGAATATGAACATGACACATTCCAGCAATGTTGTACGAAAAAGGAGCTTTCGATGATGATCCGCGCCATCACCAAACCAAGCGCCGCTAATGCTTCGTCGGTCGCCCCGCGCCAAGGATCTCGGCGAGATGTTCTCTACTCTTCTTTCTGTTCTCCCATCTACTTCAAAGTTCACCTATCTCCTGTTAACTGAGCGCCCCAAATCAACACAGACGCTTCCACTTCTGATATATAAATTCGTTCGGGCAACTGCACCTCCGTGCGCAGCGTCAATATCATGTTATTCTGTGTATGTTCCCGTTTACTTGTCGTATCCGCGAAGCTCTAAGCTGCGATGATTCCCCGTTCGATCAACTTCCATATCTTCGTCTGGTCATTCCGCATTAGTTTCCGATGCTCTGCGCTTGACCTCGTTCAAGCCGAAGCGAGACGTGACGTTCCTTCAGATTTTGCCGACCATCTACTCTCATGCCTACGCAATACTCTTCAGACGCAGTTCGCGTTTTTTTCACAGCGTTCTCGTCGGATCACCGCGCTGTCTCTTCCCGCACGTCGCCTACCCTTACCTTTCATTTCCGCATCCGCGCGACTATTCTTTTTCTTCCTCCGTCGACAATCATAGTATTCCATCTTTATCAACATCCCTCGACACCTGTCCTTTGTCATCGCTTACACACATGGCCTTGCCGTTGCGCTCTGGCTGTTGCGCACCTTCTTCCAATCACTGCCACACGAAATCGAAGAAGCTGCGAGGGTCGATGGCGCATCGCGCATGGGCGTGTTCTGGGAAATCGGTTGCCGCAGACATTCGCCTGATCGCCGCCGGCCTGTTCACTTTTATCATCGCCTACAACGAGTATCTGTTCTCTTCGTCTTTATCAACACGGAGGCGCGACGCACTGCCAACAGGTGTCTGCTCATGTTGTCCTACATCACTGCCATCCCTCTTCTATCTGTGCCGTGCTGCGCAATGTCTTGTCAGCGCTATCTTTAGCGATTTCGTCGCCAACGTAAGATAGTGATCATCGACCGTTCCTTTCCATCACCAAGCTCACGGAGCACCGCTGTCACATTCACTCAAGTCATATAGATTCTAACTCTATCTGCTGCCAAGTCACTCTGCTGCGCATGTTCTGTAGAGCACCGCCGAATTCTTTCCGACGCGTCGTCAATATCTCCGCGCAGCAACATCCCTTGTTTCAATTACCGCTCTATCGATTACCGTTCCGAGATTCATATCCCTGCGCAAAAGACGTGCCCCAACCAGCCATTCTATTCCGCGCTGCTGAAATCGACGCTGCTCAACCAACCGCACAACTCTCCACAGCAGCAGCGCGTCACTCGCGATATCGCATCCGTCGCTATCTTCCAGCCGCTCTAATTCACCGCTTGCCTGTATGTCAGTTATCCACTTCATCGCAGTCAACATATCTTCGTACCATCCGTCAAGCAATACATGTCCACCGCATCGCTTATGACACCATCGTGCAACTCTACCCAAAGTCCAGCGCCGCGACCCTTTTCCCGCTTGTACCCGCCATTCTATACGCATTCGCTCGCATTAGCTACTTCACTCGTATTCTTTCAAACTCATCCCGCATCCCAGCACCGCCACCTGCCGTCGAAGCGGAATTCGATCGCTGCACCGCGCGGTTGCTTGGCGATACGCAGGCCGGTTTCTCGGCCGCCGCCGCGGGAATTGTCGGTGGGCGAATCTCTTGACATGTAGGGGGTGACGTGATTAGATACGTATCGTATACGCAAAGTATACCGCTTGGAAAGTATACCGGTCGGCCTGTCGTTTTCAAAGGAGCTTCGAGATGAACCGATTCAGATCGTGGTTGGCCGGCGCCATGGTGGGCGCCGTCGTCATCGCGTCGGCCGCCGCGCCGGTCGCATCCGCACGCACGCTCGACGAGATCATGGCGTCGAAGAAATTGATCGTGGGCATCAATCCGACGCTGCCGCCTCTCGGCATCTTCGACGACAAGAACCAGATCGCCGGCGTCGACGTCGACATCGCCAAGGCGATTGCCGACAAGATGGGCCTGACGCTCGAGATCGTCCAGGTCGGCTCGCCAGACCGCATCCCGTTCGTCAACAGCGGCAAGATCGACATGGTGATGGGTGCCATGACTTGGACGGCCGAGCGCGCCAAGGCCATCGACTACACGGTGCCTGTTTACACCGAGGTGCTCGGTGTGCTGACCACCAAGGCCAAGCCGTGGACCGACTGGAAGCAGCTTGACGATCCGAGCGTGCGCTTGGTGCAGGTCCGCGGGACGACGCCGGTCAAGTTCATCGCCGAGAAGCTGCCCAAGGCGCAAGTGCTGCTGCTCGACAACTATCCCGATGCCGTGCGCGCCATCGCGCAGGATCGCGCTGACGGCATGGTCGACGTCCTGGACTTCCTGACGGAACACACCAAGACGCACAAAGTCGAATGGAAGACAGTTCCGACGCCCGTCGACGTATATTTCTGCGGCATCGGCATCGCCAAGGGGAACGAAGCGCTGCGGGTCAAGCTCAACAGCGTTATCAAGGAACTGAACGCCAGCGGCGTCATCGACAAGGCATGGGTCAAGGGCTTCGGTGCGCCAATGCTGCACGATCCCAAGGCCAGTCCTCTCTGGACGAGCTGATCCGACACGCTTCGCGGGCCAGCGCGGCGGCAATCCCACCGCGCTGGCCCGCGGTCGTCACCTGAAGGCTTTCGTCCCGGTTCCGCTCATCCGGCCACGCATGAACTTCGTCGTCGATTTTTCCGCCATCTGGCCGCGCGTCCCCTATCTGCTGGGAGGCGCTTGGCTGTCGCTGCAGATCGCCTTCTTGGCGTTCTGCGGCGGGATGGTCCTCGGCACCTTCGGCGCAATGGCGAAGACCTACGGCGGCCCGTGGGTGCGGCGACCCGTCGACTTCTACGTCAGCTTCTTCACGAACACGCCGCAGCTGGTCCAGATCTACTTCATTTTCTTCGCGCTGCCCGATTGGGGCATCCGGTTCTCGCCTTATGCCGCGGTTCTGCTCGGCATGACACTTAACGCCGGTGCCTACCTGACGCAGGTCCAGCAGGCGGGCTTCGCGTCGGTCCATCGCGCGGAGATCGAGGCGGCCGAAACGCTGGGGTTCACGCGGCTGCAGTCGGTGCGCTACGTGATCCTACCGCACATCATGAAGACGCTGTTTCCGCCGCTGTCGAACCTCTACATCCTAATGACCCTGGGCACGTCGATGGCCGCCGTGTTCGGCGTCGAGGAACTCACCGGCCGCACGTTCAACGTCAACAGCGAGACGTTCCGTTCGGTCGAGGTCTTCTTGGTCGCGGCGGTGATCTACATCGTCATCACATTCATCGCCACGCTGCTGCTGGCCGGCGTCGGGCGCAAGTTCTTCCGCGCCAAGATGAGTTATCTGTAGGCCCGTGATGTTCCAGCAGATCATCGACGCCGCACCGCGCTTTTTCACCTACTACAACGTCCTGTTCCTGCTGCAGGCACTTGCGGCGACGTTCCTGCTGTCGCTTGTCGGTTGCGTGCTCGGCTTCCTGTTCGGCTTCCTGCTCGCAGTGACGCGGCGGACCTCCGGCCGGGGCTTTCTGCCCTTGCGGGCATTGACTATCGTCTATACCGAGGCGTTCCGACGTATTCCTTTCCTGGTGACGTTGATGCTGGTGTTCTTCGCCTTCCAGGCGATCAAGCTCGAGACGTCGATGTTCGTCGTCGCGCTGGTCAGCGTGTGCCTGATCGCCACCGCATTCATCGCGGAAATCGTGCGCAGCGGCCTGACCTCCGTCCACCATAACCAGTGGGATGCGGCGACCGCGATGAACTTCACCTATTTGGAGACGCTGCGCTACGTCGTCATCCCGCAGGCGTGGAAGGTAATGCTGCCGCCGGCCTTCAGTTTCTTCGTCCTGTTCATCAAGGACACCGCGCTCGCCAGCCAGATCGGCGTGATCGAGCTCACGTTCGCAGGCAAGGTGCTGGCCAACAAGGGCTTCCCCGCAGCCCTCACTTTCGGGACCATCCTGGTCCTGTATTTCATCATGTCATGGCCGCTGGCTCGCTTCGGACGCTGGATGGAGGTCAAGCTTGCCCCAACTCGAACTCGTTGACCTGCGCGCGAACTACGGCGACAACGCCGTGCTCGAGCGCATCAGCTTCTCCGTCGACAGAGGGGAGATCATCAGCCTGATCGGGCCGTCCGGTTCCGGCAAGAGCACGCTGTTGCGCGTGCTGGTCGGGCTGCTGCCGCCGGCCGCCGGCACTATCCTCCTCGACGGTCACGTGATCGACTACAAGAACAAGGCGTCATTGCGCGATGTGCGGTCGCGGATGGCCATCGTTTTCCAGCAATACAACCTGTTCCAGAATATGGACGTGCTCGCCAACGTTACCATCGCGCCAGTAAAGGTGAAGGGCCAATCGCCCGCCGACGCCGAGGTGTATGCAAGGCAGCTCCTCGACCGCGTCGGGCTCGGCCACAAACTGCATGCGTATCCCGACCAGCTGTCCGGAGGCCAGCAGCAGCGCGTGGCCATCGCCCGCGCGCTCGCGCTCAAACCCGAGATAGTGCTGCTCGACGAGGTGACCTCCGCGCTCGACCCGGAGCTCGTCAACGAAGTGCTCGACGTGATCCGGCTTCTTGCCGCCGATGGCATGACCATTTTCTTCGTGTCGCACGAGATGGCGTTCGTGCGCGAAGTGTCGTCGAAGGTGATCTTCATGGCGGACGGCAACGTCGTCGAATCGGGGACCCCGGCGCAGATCTTCGATTCTCCGCAGCAACCGCGGACCCGCGAATTCGTCAGCAAGATACTGAGGCATTGAGCGTGGACGACACGAGAGTCGCAAGCGTGCCCGTCACGAGCGCCGCGCGTCCGGGCGCCCATTTGCTGATCGGCGCGGTCGACGGCCATGTGCATGCCTGTCCGCATCTGAACGGCCGCAGCCTCGATGTCTTCGACGCCGTCGAGCAGGCCGCCGCCGCTGGCATGCGCGCGATCGGCCTGATGGACAACTTCTGTTCGAGCGTGGGCTACGCGGCGCTCGCGCGGCGCCGCCTCGGGCATCTTGGCGTCGAGGTATTCGGTGGCGTGATCCTCGAACCGCAAGTCGGCGGACTGTCGGTCGACGTGGTGCGCGCCGCGCTCGGCGTCGGCTACCCCGAGAGCGACGGCAAGCATCCGGCGGACGGTGCGCGCTTCGTCTCGCTGCCCACACACCACACGCGTGCCGTCGCGCGGGCGGAACGGCGCGATGCCGCCTATGTCGAGTCGTGTCTCGCCATTCCGGTCCGCGGGCCGCTGCCCGATCCGCTCCCCGCCATCCTCGACCTCGTCGCTGCGCACGACGTGGTGCTTAACACCGGCCACTTGACCGCCGCGGAAACGGTGCGCCTGGTCGAGCTGGCGGCAGCGCGCGGTGTGACCCGCGTGCTGTGTCCCGCGAACCATTTCACGCCGGACGACGTGCGGGCGCTGACCGCACTGGGTGCATGCGCAGAATTTTCGTTCTTCTTCGTCACGCATGCTGCGCAGGTGGGGCTCACGCACGTGGACGCGGAGAAGCACCAAGTCGAGCCGGTGACGATCCCAAGGTTGGTCGAACTCATCGCCGCGGCGCCAGTGGACCGTGTCGTGCTATCGGGAGACTGCGGCGTGTCGGTGTTACCACCGCCCGTCGAGGGACTTCGAGAATTCCTGTGGGCGTTGCTGCTCTCCGGCGTCGCCGAAGCGACACTTCGCCGCGCCGTCGGAGACAATCCCGCACGCCTGTTCCGGCTCGCGGTCGCCGCTTGAGTGCGTTGCGCGGAAAAGTCCAGACCGTGCTGGGTGCCGTTGCGCCAGATGCGCTCGGCCCCACACTGATGCACGAGCATGTGCTGTGCAACCTGACGCCGCCGGAACTCGCCGCGCAGCATTTGCCCGACGTCGAGATCCGGTTGGACAACCTGTTCGATATCCGCCACCACTGGTGCCGACATCAGGGCCATCATGTGCTGGATGACCGCGAACTCGCCGTCGCCGAACTCGCGCGCTTTCGTGACGCCGGCGGTTCCGCGGTGGTCGAGCTGACGTGCGAGGGCATCGCGCCCGATCCGGCTGGCCTTGCCGCGATTGCGCGGCGCACGGGGCTGCACATCATTGCCGGCAGTGGTCCCTACGTTGAAGCTTATCTCGACCGGTCACAGCGCGAGCGCAGCACCGCCGCCACCTGCGTAGCGATGATCCGCGCCGTGCACGAAGGTCTCGACGACAGCGGGGTGCGTGCGGGCATTCTGGGCGAGATCGGCCTGTCGACGCCATTCACCGACGTCGAACGGCGCTCGCTCGTCGCTGCGGCGCAGGCGCAAGCCGCGACCGGTGCGGCGATCAATGTGCATCCGCCGCGCACGCTCGACGGTACATTGCAGGCCCTCGCGGCGCTGCGCGACGCCGGCGCCGACCTCGAACGCGTGATCGTGAGCCACATCGATCGCACGCTGTTCGCCGTGGACGACATGCAGCGCGTTGCGGATACCGGCGCAGTGCTCGAGTTCGATTTCTTCGGCATCGAATCGACTTACTATCCCTTTGCCGATGTCGACCTCCCCAACGACGGCCAGCGTGTTCGCTGCATCGCCGAACTTGCGCACCGGGGATATGGCCACCAAATCGTCGTCGCGCACGACATCTGCACCCGCACACGACTGCGGCGTTTTGGCGGCCACGGCTATGGCCATCTGCTGGAGAACGCGGTGCCCTTGATGCTGCGGCGAGGGCTGTCCGACGGTGACGTGAGACAGATACTTGTCCACACGCCGCGCCGCCTGCTAGCGTTCGTGTGACGGCCTCGTCGCGCTCCGCGCCATCGCCCGACCGGCTCCCTGCGCCCGGCGGGGACTGGCGCCGCGTGCATGTTGCTGGCGGTGCTGTGCTTCACCTTGCTCGACACGATTGGCAAGCGGCTGGTCGGCGACAACCTGCACCCGCTGCAAGTCGTCTGGGGCCGCTATGCGTTCAGTTTCCTGCCGCTGTTACTGCTGCCGGCGTTCTCCGGTTGGGCCCGGCTGGCGACACAGCGCCCCGGTCTGCAAGCCGCGCGCGGCCTAACGCTGATCGGCGCCACGCTGGCGATGTTCACGGGGCTGCGCACGTTGCAGCTTGCCGATGCGTACGCGCTGTCTTATGTTTCGCCGGTGATCGTCGCGGTGCTGTCCCGGTTCGTTTTCGGCGAGCGGCTCACACGCTGGCAGCACGTAGCACTCGCACTGGCGCTCGTGGGGTCGCTGGTGGTGATCCGTCCGGCGTTTGCGCAGGCAGGCGGCGCGGTTGTCTTTCCGCTGTTGATGGCGGTCAGTTACGCCACGTACCAAGTTCTGACCCGAGTCGCGCGCCGCACCGACGACGCCACGGTGTGCGTTTTTTACGCGTCCTTCGTGGGCGCGGCCTTGCTCACGCTTGCGGTGCCATTCGTCTGGCAGCCGATGCCGGTCGCACACTGGGCTTGGTTCGTCGCGATGGGTGGCCTCGGGCTCGTCGGCCACTGGCTGCTGGCCGTGGCCGCTCACCGTGCGCCGCCGTCGCTGCTGGCGCCGCTCGCCTACGCGCAACTGGTCTATGCAGCGCTGATCGATCTTACGATCTTCGGCGCGATTCCCGACGGTTGGACGCTCCTCGGATCGGCGATCATCCTGCTAGGCGGAACGCTACTATGGTGTGGGACTTGTGATCGCCGCTCTAATTCCTGCTGACTCATTCTAGTCTGCATCACGCCCTGGAGTCTTGACCGTACCGGACGCCTCTACTTTGCCAACACCGGACGCTGCTGTGTTGCCGTGACATGCGTAAGCGGGACCAATACGTCGGTATCCGACGCACGCTATAATCTGGGGCTTTTTCGCATTGCTTGCCCAGTGACCGACGTCAAATCCTCCATTGCAGCGTGGCTCGCTGCGGGTCTGTCCCGCGTCGCGCCGGGCCACGTCCCGGCGGCGTTTGGCCTGGAGCGCTCGAAGCAGGCGCAGCACGGCGATTACGCCACCAGCGTAGCGCTGCAGCTCGCCAGGACGCTCAAGCAGAACCCCCGCGAAATTGCCGCCAGGCTGGTCGCCGCGCTCGAACCGTCGCCGTGGGTCGAGCGCGCTGAAGTTGCGGGCGCCGGGTTCGTCAACGTTTTCCTGTCGGGCACCGCGCGCCGATCCGTAGTCACGCGCATTCTTGCCGAAGGCGATCGGTACGGACGCACGCAAGCCGGTTCTGGTGACAAGGTGATCGTCGAATTCGTCTCGGCCAATCCTACAGGTCCGCTGCATGTGGGCCACGGGCGCGGCGCTGCGGTCGGGGACGCGCTTGCGCGCTTGCTCGAATGGCAGGGGTTCGACGTTCGGCGTGAGTTCTACTACAACGACGCGGGTGCGCAGATCGCAAATCTCGTGCTTTCGGTACAGGCCCGACTGCGCGAAGCGCGCGGCCTGACTGCGCCGTTCCCGGAGGATGGCTACCAGGGCGAATACATACGCGAGATCGCCCGGGACTACGCAGCGATCAGGCCGGACGATCCGGAGGGCGCCGATCAGCCCGTCATTCGTGACTTTGCGGTGGCGGCGCTCCGTCGCGAGCAGGACACGGATCTTGCCGCCTTCGGTGTCCGCTTCGACCAGTACTACCTCGAATCCTCGCTGTACAGCGACGGGTTCGTCGCAGCCACCGTGGATGCGCTGGTCGCTGCGGGCAGAACCTACGAGCAGGATGGAGCACTCTGGCTGCGCACGACCGAGTATGGCGACGACAAGGACCGCGTGATGCGCAAGTCCGACGGGAGCTACACCTATTTCGTCCCCGATGTCGCCTATCACGTCACCAAGTGGAAGCGCGGCTTCAAGCGCGCGATCACCGAGCTGGGCGCCGATCATGGCGGCTCGCTTTCACGCGTGCGCGCCGGGTTGCAGGCGCTCGACATGGGCATCCCGCAGGGCTATCCCGACTACGTGCTGCACCAGATGGTGCTCGTCATGCGTGGTGGCGAGGAGGTCAAGCTTTCGAAGCGCGCTGGCACCGGCATCACGCTACGCGAGTTGATCGACGAGGTTGGCCGCGACGCGGTGCGCTTTTTCTTTCTGCTGCGAAAATCCGACTCGCAGCTCACCTTCGACCTCGATCTTGCGCGTGCCCAGTCGGAGGAGAATCCGGTCTACTATGTCCAGTACGCGCATGCGCGCGTTTGCAGCGTCCTCGAAAAAGCAGCGATTGCTGCAGGCGATGCCGCCGCTGTGTTGCGCGACGCCGATCTTGCGCCGCTGACCAGCGCCTACGAAGCGGCGCTGTTGCGCCGATTGACGGATTTTCCTGACGAACTGGCACTCGCCGCCCGCGAACTCGCACCGCATCGGGTGACGTTTTTTCTCAAGGAATTGGCGGCGGAATTTCACAGCTACTATAATGCCGAGCAATTCCTCGTCGACGACCCGGTGTTGCGGCGGGCACGGCTGGCCCTCGTTGTTGCAACGGGGCAGGTCATCCGTAGCGGTCTGGCAATGCTGGGTGTCAGTGCGCCGGAAAAAATGTGAGATCGACCAAACACACTATGAATCGCCCGCGGCGCCCTCAAGCGTACCGGCAGCCACGGCGAGCGTCCCGTGGCGGAACGCTGCTCGGCATATTCATCGGACTGGTGATGGGCTTGGCGCTGGCGGCAGGCGTTGCGTACTACCTTGGCCGGTCCGGGCTCACCGTGCCGCTTCCCGCGGTCGGACAGGCGAAAGACGGAGCGCGCGGTGCCAAGGCGGACACAACGGCGGCGGCAACGCCGGACAAGCCGCGGTTCGATTTCTACAAGATCCTCCCTGGGGGGGAAGAGCCGAAAGCTCCCGCTGACCGCAGGGCGGTCGAGAAAGTGGAGCGGCCAGTGGAGAAGAGCGTTCCGGTCGCCGTGGCGAAGGTCCCTGATAAAGAACCGGCAAAGACCGCCGATCGCTTCTGGCTTCAGGCCGGGGCGTTCAACGGCGAGTCCGATGCCGAGAATCTCAAGGCGAGGCTGGCGATGGCAGGCTGGGAAGCGGCGGTCCAGACGGTGCCGCTGCCGGACAAGAGCGTGCGCTATCGGGTGCGCTTGGGACCCTACGACAACACCGACGAGCTCAATCGCATCAAAGGTGAGCTGGGCAAGGGCGGATTCGACGTCGCGGTCATCAGGAATCCCTGACGTCGTTGAACTTCATTCAATCGACCTGGCCAAAGCGATGGACCAGTTCAAAATTCTTGGCGGGAGCAGCAATGAAGCGTTTCGCACTGCAAGTCTTGGGCATCCTGGCGGCGCTGGCGTTTGCCGGCACGGCGGCCGCGGACCTCGTCGAGGGGAAGGAATATACGCGGCTCAAAGTCCCGCACGCCGTGGACTCCGGCAAGAAAATCGAAGTCATCGAGTTCTTTTCCTACGGCTGCCCGCATTGCAACGATCTCGAGCCGTATTTGCAGACTTGGACCAAGACACTGCCTCCCGATGTGGTATTTCGCCGTGTTCCGGTGATGTTCCAGGATCGCTGGAAGGTGCTGGCCAAGGACTACTTCACACTCGAAGCCATGGGTGAGGACGCCCGATTGTCCCCGGCTCTGTTCAAGGCTGTGCATGTGAGCAACCTGCCGCTGTACCAGGACAAGGCGTTCTTCGACTGGGCGGCAAGCCAGGGGCTCGACCGGGCCAAGGTCGTCGACACTTACAATTCCTTTGGCATCGACAGCAAGATGAAACGCGCCATGGTGTTGGCGCAGGAATACAACATTCAGGCCGTCCCGACGCTGGTCGTCGATGGCAAGTTCGTGATCCTGTCGGGCGGTGTCGGCGGCCATGCGGGCGTGCCCGCGGCGCTCGACGCACTGATCGCGAAAGCACGCTCAGAACGCCCCAAGACGTAGGAACGCCGACCCGGCGCACCGTGAACGTCTTCATCACGGGCGCCAGCGCGGGCATCGGTGCGGCGCTCGCCCGCCACTACGCAAGGCAAGGCGCGACGCTCGGCCTGTTCGCGCGGCGCGGTGACGCGCTGGCGACATTGACGGCAGCGCTCTCCCTGGACAACTGCGCGACGTACGCCGGCGACGTGCGTGACGCCGGTGCTCTGCTCAACGCGGGCGCGGACTTTATCCGGCGCTTTGGCGCGCCCGATATCGTGATCGGCAATGCCGGCGTATCGGTGGGCACGCTGACGCAGCACGGCGAGGACGCGGCGGTCTTCCGTGCGGTGCTGGATACGAATGTGCTCGGCCTGGTGCATACGTTTCAGCCGTTCCTGAATGCCATGCTCGAGGCGCGGCGCGGAAAACTGGTTGGCATCGCCAGCGTTGCCGGATTTCGCGGCTTGCCCGGCGCCGGCGCGTACTCTGCATCCAAGGCCGGCGCCATCGCCTACCTCGAGAGCCTTCGCGTCGAAATGGTGGGTACCGGCATCGATGTCGTCACGATATGCCCTGGCTATGTCGCAACCGCGATGACTGCGAAAAATCCGTACTGGATGCCGTTTCTGTTACCCGTCGACAAGTCGGCAACGCTGATCGCCGCAGCGATCGCACGCGGTCGTCGGTTTTATGTTCTGCCGTGGCAGATGGCTTTGCTGGGGCGGCTTTTTCGATGTCTGCCACGAACACTTTACGATGCAGTGTTTGCGCGCGCGAAACGTAAACCTCGCGCCGGGACCTGAGCGTCGCTAGCCCGCACGCTGCGGAGTACGAAAAAAAGCCGCGCAGTGCGCGGCTTTTTCCGAAGGTTATTGTTGACGCTGCGGTCACAGCGGCGTGCGAATGCCGATGGTGATCGCCTGATAGTTGCCTGCGCTGTTGCCCGCGCTCGCATTGACGCTGAGAAAGCCCGTGACGTCCTTGCCGAGCGGCATGCTCGCGCCCACGAGGAACAACGCGTAGTTGGTTTTCGGATTGTATGCGGGCAACGTGAACGTCCCCCCAAGTTATAGTGTCCAACGACGCGGCTCCATTGTAGTGCAAGCGCCACCAAATGCCCCAGGATGCATTACCCAGCAGAAGCCCGGTCAATGTACCCAGCCACCGGCCGTTATCGAAGCACGGAAGCACCTCGATCCAGTGAGTAACTGAAGCATGGAACTGCGTTCAACCTGTCGAAGGTTCACGATCTTGGTTTTTGCCGTAGCGTTCCAGGTGCCGATACCGGTGTTTGCGGACGATGAGGCGGCGGATCTGCCGTCGCGTGTGGGACGCATCAGCGAAGTCGGCGGCGAACTTTTTCTGGCGACACAGGACCGTGCCGACGAATGGGCGCCCATCGGACTGAACTATCCGGTGACATCGGGAGACAATCTTTGGGTGTCTGCCAACGGTCGCGCCGAGGTTGACTTTGGTGGCGGGCGCTTTCGCATGGCAGGCGACACGAATCTGCAGATAAGCGCGCTCGACGATCGTCAGCTCGCGCTGTTTGTCGCCTCCGGGCGGGTGATTCTCCGCGTCGGTATGCTTGGGCCGGGTGAAGTTGCGCGCATCGAGACACCCAACACACGGATCGACATCGACCGGCCGGGACAATACCGTGTCGATGTGGACGCGGACCGGGAACGGACAACGTTGACGGTGCGCGAAGGCGAAGCGGGGATTCGATTCGCCGGTGGTGTTCAGCAAACGCTGCCGGGTCAGGCGGCGACGGTCATGGGCATCGATGGCGCCGGTCTGGCCATCCAGAACGGTTTCGCCAACGACGGCTTCGATACCTGGAGCGCTTCACGGGACCAGCGCTACGATGCCGCGCGAGCGCCAGCATACGTTTCACCCGAGATGGTCGGTGCGCGCGACCTCGACGATTACGGGACATGGGAGACAACGCCTGCCTATGGGCCGGTCTGGTACCCGGCGACCGTCGCTGTCGGTTGGGCCCCGTACCGATTCGGCAACTGGACCTGGGTTGCGCCGTGGGGATGGACGTGGGTTGACGCGGCACCATGGGGCTACGCGCCGTTCCACTATGGGCGGTGGGTCTGGACGTCCGGCCGCTGGGGTTGGTGCCCCGGTGCCCGCGTCGCCCGTCCGGTGTGGGCGCCGGCACTCGTCGGCTGGTATGGCGGTCAAGGCTGGGCGAGTGCCGGACCGCATGTGTACGGTTGGGTCCCGCTCGGTTGGGGCGAGCCCTACCTGCCGTCATGGGGCCGTTGCTCCGGCCGCTGCTGGCGCCAACTGAACCAACCCTATGCCGTCGCGCAGACTGACCGCCGATCCGCGCCGGCGCCGCAGCGTTACGTCAATTCGACGGTTCCGGGTGCGATGACTGCGGTGACTGCCGCGGTGCTGACCGGGGCACGGCCCGTGGCGGCGAATCAGATCAACGTGGGAGGACTGCCCGGGACAACGCCGCCGGTACTGGGCAGCGCGCCCGCGGTCACGCCACTGGCGAGGCAGGGCGCGCCGCGGCCGACTGCCGCACCAATTCCGGCCAGCGCGCAGTATCGGATGCTCGATCGCGGCAACGTGAGGGTGGTGACGTCACCGCCGGTTGCGCCGACGGTCGCCGTGCCCGTGCAATCTGTGGCGCCGAGTGCATCGGGCCAGGCGATGCCACCACGGCGAACTGCGGCGTCCGTTGCGCTGACCCCCGGCAACGGGGGCAGGACCGTCACCACGCCGCCCGCTCGCGAATTGCCCGCAAGCACAGTGCCGGTCCAGCCGACGCACGCGCCGGTGCCAACGTCGACATACGGCGGTGCGCCCGCGAGCCGGGGTGCGTATACCGGTGTCCCGCCGACGCCAGGTCCGAAAGCACCCATGGCGGTGGATCGCGGTATTGCACTTCCCGCAACGACGCAGTTAGTGCCGCACCGTACGCCCGCCGTTGTTGTCCCTCAGGTTGCGCCTCAGAACGTGACGCCGCAGGGCGCGATGCACGACGGCGCCGCGCATCCACCAGGGCCGACGAGAACAGCGCCGGTGCCGGCCGCCGCTGCTACTGCCAACGCTGCAGGCGCACCGCCCGTCGAAATGAACAGCGCAGACGCAGCTGGCGTCCGCGTCTATTTCCTCGCGGGGCCTATTTGGCCAGCAGGGCCAGTCGGTTGTCGCTCTCGATCCTGACGCGGTCTCCTTCGCGCAGCGCCGGTTTGGCGCTCTGCGAAAGCGTTCGCGTTCCGCCGTTGTCGAGCCGCACCGTCACCGTGTAGTACGACGTCTTTTTCACATTCTTTTCCACTTCGTTGCCGGCGACCGCACCTACGCCCACGCCGGCAACGGTCGCGACGGTGTTGCCGCGGCCGGACCCGAACTGGTGGCCGACAACGCCACCCAGCACACCACCCACGACGGCGCCCGCCCCGCTCCCCTGGCCTTTTTGCTCGACGTAGCGGATCGATTGAACCGTGCCGCAAGTGGCGCAGACCTTGGCCGCTGTTGCGGGCGTTCCCGGCGGCGCGCTGGATGGATTTTGCGCGGTGGCGCTCCACGCGCAGCCGACGAAAGCGAGCGCCAGAATCGTGTTTGCCGACCAGTGTTTCATCGTGAACTCCCCGAAAAACGTGGCGTACTTACACTATAGCCCAGCGGGCTAGCGGCTGTCGGCGCGCAGTCTGGCGTAGCTGCCGGGAGCCGGTTCGATGGCCTTCAGCCGGCTCTTGCCTTCAACCTTGCCGACCGCTCGCGCAGGGACCTGCGCGCCCAGGTACGGCTTGAGCCAGTCGACCCAGTGCGGCCACCACGAGCCTTCATGCTGGCGCGCATCCTTGAGCCACGCATCGGGTTTCGGCGGAAGTTTGTCGTTGGTCCAGTACCCGTATTTTTTCGCCTCGGGCGGATTGACCATTCCTGCAATGTGCCCGGATCCCGAGAGAACGAAGCGGGACTTCCCGCCGAAGATCTGCGGGCCCGTGTAGGTCGCTTTCCATGGCGCGATATGGTCTTCGATCGCCGACACGAAATACGACGGTTGCGTCACCTTGGACAGGTCGATCGCGACGCCATCCAGGGTGATCCCGCCAGGCTTCTTCAACTTGTTCTCGAGGTACATGTTGCGCAGGTAGAAGCTGTGCATCTTCGCCGGCATGCGGGTCGAATCGCAATTCCAGTGCAGCAGGTCGAAAGGAAACGGATCGCGTCCCATCAGGTAGTTGTTGATGACGAAGGACCAGATGAGGTCGTTGCTGCGCAGCATGTTGAAGGTATCGGCCATCTCGGATCCCTCGAGATAACCGCGTTCGTTCATCTTGCGCTCGAGGGAGGCGACTTGTTCTTCGTCGATGAAGACCTCGAGCTCGCCGCTGCCGCCGAAATCGACGAGCGAGGTCATGAAGCTGGCGCTGACAATGCGCTTGTCCTTTTTCGCGGCCATGTAGGCGAGTGTCGCCGCGAGCAACGTTCCGCCCAGACAGTATCCGAGCACATTGACCTCGCGTTCGCCGGTCGCCTTTTCGATGGCGTCCAATGCGGCCAGCGGACCCTCGTGCATGTAATCGACGAAATCCTTGCCGGCGAGCTTGGCGTCCGGGTTGACCCAGGAAATCACGAATACCGTCAGCCCCTGCTCCGCACACCAGCGCACCAGCGAATTTTTCTCGCGCAGGTCGAGGATGTAGTACTTGTTGATCCAGGGCGGCATGATCAACAACGGGCGCTTGTAGACTTTCTTGGTCGTGGGCTCGTATTGGATCAACTGGATCAGGTCGTTCTGAAACACGACCTTGCCGGGGGTCGTCGCGATGTTCACGCCAAGCTCGAAGGCCTTGCTGTCGGTCATCGAGATCTTGAGTTTGCCGTTGCCGCGCTCGATGTCGTCGAGCAGGTTGTTCAGCCCCTTGACCAGGTTCTGTCCCCCGGTCGCGACCGTTTCGCGAAAGACTTCCGGGTTGGTCAGTGCGAAGTTCGACGGCGCCAGCGCGTCGATGTACTGGCGCGTGAAGAAGTCGACCTTCTTTTGCGTGTTGACATCGAGACCGTCGACGTCGGCGACGGATTTGTGCAGCCAGCGTGCCGCGATCAGGTACGACTGCTTTACATAGTCGAACAGAAAGTGTTCCTGCCAGTCTTCGTGCCTGAAGCGCTTGTCACCCTTGGCCGGCTCGACCACGGGTGCGGGCGACTGCCCGATCATTTTCATCATCGACGCCTGCCATAGCGCCGAGTAGTCCCACATCAAGTTCATCTGCGCTTCGGCCATGCGATACGGATTGGACAACATTTTCGCCGCGAGCTCGAAGAACGCCTTCGACAGGCCGAGTTCGTCGGACGCGAGGGACGCGCCGGAACCAGACTTGCGTGCGACAAACTCGCCGAGCAGCTTCGCGCTTTTGTCGGCGGCGCTGGCGTAGGACGCGGCCAGCGCCACAGGGTCGTAGCCGGCTTTTTCGGCGTCGGCGGTTGTTTTGGCTGTGGTCATGGTTTGCTACCCCCGGTGACTGATTGCTTTCAAGGTGCGCGGCGGAAGCGAATCGTTCCGCTCACGTCGATGGTGCGCGTGAACCTGCCCGCGTGCCACAGGTAATTCAAGTGCGCGATGGCTTCGCCCATCGCGAAAAAGCGCTGCTGGGTGTCGAGTTGGCGGCGAAACAGCACCGGCAAGAGATCGCTCGCGGTCCGGGGTTCGTTTGCGGCGGCCTCGAGTTCCGCCAGGCGCGCAACGTGATGCGCGTGCAACTGCTCGACCCGGAGGCCGGCGCCAAAGAATGGCAGGCCATGCGACGGCAGTATCAGGGTGTCTGGCGGCAACGCGGCGAAGTCGGCCAGGGACGCGAGGAAACGAGCCAGCGGATTGCCCTCGGCTTCGACCGGCCAGACCGCCACGTTGGTGCTGATTCTCGGCAGCAACATGTCGCCGGAGATGCAGACGTCGAGTTGTGCGCAGTACAGCGCCATGTGTTCGGGGGAGTGGCCGTAGCCACCGATGGCACGCCAACGATGCTCTCCAACCTGAATTTCGTCGTCCGCCATCAGGCGCCGGTACGACGCCGGCAGTTCGGGCACACCGCGACGGTAGTTGTTCCCCCGTGCCTGCAGCTCGACAACATGTTCATCGGCCATGCCGTGTGCGCGAAACAGACCGCATATTGTTTCGATAGCGTAGGCGGGATGGCCGCTCATGACCATGTGTGCCGTCAGGAATTCGGACTGCGGCATGGTCAATGAGGCGCCAAAACGCTGCGTAAGCCACGCTGCGTTGCCAAGATGATCCGGATGGTAATGGGTGGCGATGACCCGCTTGATCGGCCGGCCACCGAGCGTTGTGGCGATGTGCGCATCCCAAAGCGCCCGCGTCGGGGCATCGCCGTAGCCACAATCGACCTGCGTCCAGCCATCGCCATCCGCGAGCAGCCACAGGTTGATATGGTCCAGAGCGAACGGGAGTGGCATGCGCAGCCACCAAACGCCCTGCGCCACTTCGACCACCTTGGCAGGCGGCGGTGGTCCGGTGTGGGGGAATTCGAGGACGGCGGGTAACGATGCGTTCATGAGCTAACGCGCCCCGGCAGGGCGCGTGATGCACCAGCGTTGTGCGACGCAGCATCGTCGTGGAATCGGAAGGGCATGTCAAGTTACACCTGGGGTCGATCACTGGGGTTTGTGGTATGTTGGACTGCGCCGCATTTCCGACCCGCATCGATGCCGTCCCGGCCGCATCCCATCACCTACAGCATCTCCGACCTCGCCAAGGAATTCGCGCTGACGACCCGCGCGATCCGGTTTTACGAGGACGAAGGATTGCTGGCACCGCGACGCAGCGGGCGCAGCCGCGTTTATGGCGAACGCGAACGCGTCCGGATCAAACTTGTGCTTCGCGGCAAGCGGCTCGGCCTCTCGTTGGCGGAGATCCGCGAGTTACTCGATCTGTACGAGGCAACGAAAGGCGAACGTCCGCAGCTCGTCAAATTCCTGGAAATGCTCGCCGCACGCCGCGCGATGCTCGCGCAGCAGCAGGAGGATATTGCCGCCGTGCTCGCGGAAATCGACTCGCTCGAGCGGCAGTGCCGAAAGCGGCTGCGGGGCGCAAATACCGGCGCCGCGCCGAAAGTCGGCCGCGATGCCGACAATTGACGTTTACGTAAACGGAATATAGACTTCTGACTGCAGACACGTGAGTGGCCGATGCCCGACTTTCCTGCACTGAATTTCCACCTCGGTGAGACCATCGACATGCTGCGGGCGACGGTGCAGCAGTTCGCCGCGGTCGAGATCACGCCACGGGCGGGCGAAATCGACCACAGCAACCGATTTCCTCCGGATCTCTGGCGCAAGATGGGTGATCTCGGCTTGCTTGGAATTACCGTCGACGAAGAGTATGGCGGCACCGCGATGGGCTATCTCGCGCACGTCGTCGCCATGGAGGAAATCAGCCGTGCGTCCGCGTCCGTCGGGCTGTCGTACGGCGCGCATTCGAACCTTTGCGTCAATCAGATTCGGCGCAATGGCAGTGTCGCCCAGAGAAACAGGTATTTGCCGAAGCTTGTCTCGGGGGAACACGTCGGTGCGCTCGCCATGAGTGAGCCTGGCGCCGGGTCGGACGTCGTGTCGATGCGGCTGCGCGCCGACCGCCATGGCGACCATTACGTCCTCAACGGCACCAAGATGTGGATCACCAACGGTCCCGACGCCGACACGCTGGTCGTATACGCGAAGACTGACGTCCACGCCGGTCCGCGCGGCATTACCGCGTTCCTCATCGAAAAAGGCATGCGCGGATTCTCGACCGCGCAAAAGCTCGATAAGCTCGGGATGCGTGGTTCGAATACCTGCGAGCTGGTGTTCGAGGACTGCGCGGTGCCTGCGGACAACGTGCTGGCCGAAGAGGGCCGCGGTGTCAACGTGCTCATGAGCGGGCTGGACTACGAGCGAGCGGTGCTTGCCGGCGGCCCCATCGGCATCATGGATGCTTGCATGGACGTGGTGCTGCCCTATATCCACGAGCGGCAGCAGTTCGGCCAGCCGATCGGGGAATTCCAACTGATGCAGGGCAAGGTCGCTGACATGTATACGACCATGAACGCGTGCAAGGCCTATGTCTACGCCGTCGCGCAGGCCTGCGACCGCGGCGAAACGACGCGCAAAGACGCCGCTGGTGCGATACTCTATGCTGCTGAAAAAGCAACGTGGATGGCCGGCGAGGCGATTCAGGCACTGGGCGGCAATGGCTATATCAATGAATTCGCAACAGGTCGGCTTTGGCGCGATGCAAAATTGTATGAAATTGGCGCCGGCACGTCAGAGATTCGACGCATGCTGATCGGGCGCGAGTTGTTCAATGAGACGAAGTGACGTGCCGGTGGCAATTGGACGAGGCTAAGATGAGCGCAGCGAATGTTAAGCCGCAAGGCGGCCGAGGCCAAATGCCACAAGGGACTTCGGAGATCCGCAGGATGCTGATCGGGCGGGAATTGTTCAACGAAACTAGGGCCTGATAACGCTATGGACACAAACGCGTTGCACCGCCGAAAACGCACAGCGCAAGGCGCGGAGGTGAAGGCGGGTTGGGGACCCGGCGAACTTTCGCAACGCAGTGATGGGCGTTTTCGGCAGCAACCCGAAGGGAACGGGCGCCCTGGGGCGCCACTCTTTGTTGCTGTCCTCGCCAAGACCGCTAGTCTTGGCTTCGTCGGCTGTCGCGATTGGCGCCCCATGCCGTCCGTTCGCGATTGCGCCCATAGCGTTAACAGGCCCTGAAGCGAGACGCGAGCATGGCACTCGAAATGCGCGAACGCTGCCAGCGATGCGCGTGGCCGCTGGGTCCCGATGACGACGCCGCCTACATTTGCAGCTACGAGAGCACGTTCTGCGCCACCTGCGCGAACGCGCTCAACGGCATCTGCCCCGACTGCGCAGGCGAGCTCGTGCGTCGCCCGCGACGCACACGCAAAGCAGAGACCGCCACCAAGACGCTGTAACAGGCAGGCGAGCTGTGCCGTGCGTGCCCACCGCCTTCCCGGGGAATGAACATGCATAACGATCCCGTGGTCATCGCGGCTGCTGCAAGAACGCCCATTGGCGGACTTCTGGGAGAATTCGCGTCGCTTTCCGCTGCCGATCTGGGTGGATTTGCAATCAATGCGGCCATCGCGCGCGCCGGCATCGCGGCCGGCGCCGTCGAGGAAGTCATCTTTGGCAACTGCCTGATGGCCGGGCAGGGGCAGGCCCCCGCGCGTCAGGCGGCATTGAAAGGCGGCCTGCCGCTATCGGCGCACTGCACGACCCTGTCGAAGATGTGCGGTTCCGGCATGAAGGCGGCGATGCTGGCGCACGACATCATTCTTGCCGGCAGTGCGGACGTCGTCGTGGCGGGCGGCATGGAAAGCATGACCAATGCACCCTACCTGTTGCCGAAGGCCCGGGCCGGAATGCGCATGGGTCACGGCAGCGTGTACGACCACATGTTCCTCGACGGGCTCGAAGACGCCTACGACAAGGGCACGCTGATGGGCGTGTTCGCCGAGCAATGCGCCGACAAGTACGCGTTCACGCGCGAAGCGCAGGACGAGTTTGCGCTGCGTTCGCTGTCGCGCGCGCTCGCTGCGAATCAGGACGGTTCGTTCAAGTGGGAGATCGCACCCGTCACGGTATCCGGCCGCCAGGGCGACACGATCATCGAACACGACGAGCAGCCCGGCAAAGCCAACGCCGAAAAAATCCCACTATTGAAGCCCGCATTTCGCAAAGACGGCACCGTGACCGCGGCCAACTCGAGTTCGATTTCCGATGGCGCGGCCGCCTTGGTGCTGATGCGACGCTCGGTCGCGGAAAGGCAAGGACTAGCACCTCTGGCGATCATCCTCGGTCACGCGACGCATGCGCAGGAACCGGGGTTGTTCACCACCGCGCCCGTCGGTGCGATGCAGAAGCTGTACACCAAGCTTGGCTGGACGCCGCGCGACGTCGATCTGTACGAAATCAACGAGGCATTCGCAGTGGTCACGATGGCGGCGATGCGCGAGCACGGACTGCCTCCCGAAAAAGTCAATGTTCATGGCGGGGCGTGTGCGCTCGGCCATCCGATCGGAGCATCGGGTGCGCGCATCATCGTCACGCTGTTGGGCGCGCTGCGAAAACACGGCGGCAGGCGCGGCATGGCGAGTCTGTGCATCGGCGGCGGTGAAGCGACCGCGCTTGCGATCGAACGGATCTGACCCGACCCGCTCCGACGCCACCACGGTCGACGAATGCCATGATCCCGCTAGACAGTCTCGCGCTCTTTGCTCTTGCATGTGTGTTGCTCGCCATCACGCCGGGTCCGAACCTGATGTATCTGATTTCGCGCACGCTGTGCCAGGGCCGGGCGGCAGGCATGATTTCGCTGGCCGGAACGACGACGGGATTCCTCTTCTACGCGGTCGCAGCCGCGTTTGGCCTGACCGCCGTATTCGTCGCGATTCCCGTTCTGTACGACGTTGTGCGCTGGGCAGGTGCCGGCTATCTGCTATGGCTGGCGTGGGATGCCGTTCGGCCGCGCGGAAGCGGTGGTTTATTCGCGCGCCGCGACTTGCCGCCGGTAAAGGCCGGCGTGCTGTTTCGCACCGGGGTGCTCACCAGCATTCTCAATCCCAAGGTCGCGTTGTTCTACCTCGCGCTGTTTCCGCAGTTTGTCGATCCGGCGCGTGGCAGCATTCTCGCGCAATCACTGTTGCTGGCGGCGATGCAGATCGTGATCGACGGATTCTGCGACATGCTGTTCGTGCTTGCCGCGTCGCAGGCAGCAGGCTGGCTGGCGGAGCGACCCTCGTGGATGGCGGTGCAGCGTTGGGTTCTGGGCGGAGTTTTCGCCGGAATCGCGCTGAAGCTTGCGCTCGACACGAGAAAATGAACGTTGCCGTGGGCAATACCCGCATCTACGCGAAGCTAACGCTGGTCGCCATCGTCTGGGGTGCAAGTTTCATCGCCGGCAGAATCGTTTCCGCCGAAATGGACGCCAGCACCGCTGCACTGTGGCGCTATGTGGTCGCCGCGACGACGCTCGTCGCGGTGGCGTTGGCGATCGAACACGGGCTGCCACGCCTGACGGCGAAGGAATGGTTCGGCGTCGTCGTGCTTGGGATGCTCGGTGTCGCGATTTACAACCTTTGCTTCATGTACGGATTGCAGACGGTCCCGGCGTCGCGGGCGTCGCTGATCATTGCGCTCAATCCGGCGGCGACGCTGGTCGGCGGCGCCCTGTTCCTGAACGAGCCGCTAACGCGGGTTCGCGTCATCGGCATCGCGCTGGCGCTGCTCGGTGTGGCAGTGGAATTGAGCGGCGGCAATCCACTGAACCTGTTTGCGCGCGGCCCGTTGCTCGGCGAACTGGCCATGTTTGGCTGCGTGGTGGCGTGGGCGGCGTATACGCTGCTCGGCAAGCGCATGCTCGGCGAAGGGATATCGTCGCTGGCGGCCACGACGTATGCCGCCCTGGCGGGCACCCTCGTCCTCGTCGCCATCAATGTGGCGACCGGCAACCTCCAGGTGCCGCAGGCGTCGCCGAAGGCATGGTGGTGCATCGCTTTCATCGGTATCTTCAGCACCGCGCTGGCCTACGTCTGGTTCTACGACGGCGTACGCGCGATCGGTCCGGCGCGAACCGCGGTGTTCATCAACCTCGTGCCGGTGGTCGCCATCGCGCTCAGTGTGCTGTTGCTGGGCGAGAAATTGCTGCCGTCGATGGTGATAGGCGCGGCACTGGTCGTGTCCGGAGTGTTCATCATCAACCGCGCTCCCGCTGCTGCGGCGACGCAGCACGTACCGGCGCACACGGGCTGACGCGATGTTGCTGAATCAGGAGCAGGTGCTCGTGCGCGATACGCTGCGCGCTTTTGCGCGCGAGCAGCTCGCCCCCCATGCCGCACGGTGGGATCGTGAATCCTACTTTCCCCGGGCGGCGCTGCGGGCTCTGGGTGAGGTCGGCGCGCTCGGCATGGTCGTATCCGAGCGGTGGGGCGGCGCGGCGATGGATTACGTGTCGCTTGCCGTGGTTCTGGAGGAGATTGCCGCCGGCGACGGCGCCACGTCGACGATCGTCAGCGTGCAGAATTCGGTCGTCTGCGGCCCGATCAACACGTTCGGTACCGATGCGCAGAAGGAGCGATACCTGCGACCGCTTGCCCGTGGAGCAAAGCTGGGCTGCTTCTGTCTGACCGAGCCGCACGTCGGCTCGGACGCCGGCGCGATCACGACGCGCGCGGAGCGGCAGGGCGACGCGTTCGTGCTCAACGGTGTCAAGCAATTCATCACGACGGGCAAGCATGCCGACGTTGCGATCGTGTTCGCGGTCACCGACCCAACCGCTGGCAAAAAGGGCATATCGGCGTTTATCGTCGACACGGCTACGCCGGGTTACATTGCGGCGCGGGTCGAGGACAAGCTTGGCCAACGCGCATCGGACACGGCGCAGATCGTGTTCGAGAACTGCCGGGTGCCGGCTGCGAACCTGCTGGGGCGAGAGGGCGAAGGTTACCGGATCGCCTTGGCCAACCTCGAAGCAGGGCGCATCGGCATCGCAGCGCAAGCGGTGGGCATGGCGCGCGCCGCGTTCGAGGCGGCGCTGGCGTATGCACGCGAGCGGACGAGTTTCGGCAAGCCGATCATCGAGCATCAGGCCGTAAACTTCCGACTCGCCGACATGGCGACCGAGATCGAGGTCGCGCGCCAGATGGTGTGGCACGCGGCGGCACTGCGCGACGCGGGCCGGCCGTGCCTGGCCGAAGCGTCGATGGCCAAGCTTTTTGCCTCCGAGATGGCCGAACGTGTCTGCTCGGCGGCGATCCAGGTCCACGGCGGATATGGCTACGTCGCCGACTTTCCCGTCGAGCGCATCTATCGCGATGTGCGCGTCTGCCAGATCTACGAAGGTACGAGCGACATCCAGAGAATGGTCATCGGCCGTTCGCTGGCCAATTGAACGGAGCACAACGACCATGCCTACACCGATCGATTTCTACTTCGATTTTTCGTCGCCATACGGTTATCTTGCCTCCGAAAAAATCGAAGCTCTGGCGGCCAGGCACGGCCGCAGCGTGAACTGGAAGCCCGTGTTGCTCGGCGTCATCTTCAAGCAGACCGGTGCGGCGCCATTGACGCAGATCCCGCTCAAGGGAGACTACTCCCGGCGAGATATGGAGCGCAGCGCGAAGTTTCATGGTGTGGCGGATTTTCGGATGCCGTCGAAGTTTCCGATTCCATCGCAGGCGGCGGCGCGCATCGTGCTCTGGGCGCAGCAGCGCGACGCTGCGCTCGCCGCCAGGATCGTGCACGCGCTGTACCATGCGTTTTTTGTCGAGGACAGGGACATCTCGGACGCGGACACCGCGGTTGCCGTTGCGGGGACGTGCGGCGTCGATGTGACGGCGGCGCGCGCGGCGATCGACGACCCCGCCATCAAGGATGCGCTCAAGCGCGCCAACGACGATGCCATCGCCAGGGGCGTCTTTGGGTCTCCATTCGTCGTGGTGGATGGGGAGCCATTCTGGGGTCTGGACCGACTGGATCAGGTCGAACGCTGGCTGACGACTGGAGGCTGGTGAAATGGCAAGTGAGGAGGCAAGTGAGGCGGCAATTGAGGTCGCGGCCGAGTACACGCTGTACTGCTTCGCGCAGTCGGGCAATGCGTACAAGCCGGCACTTGCACTCGAACTCGCGGGAGCGGATTGGGCGCCTCGCTTCGTCGACTATTTCGGTGGCGAGACGCGCACGCCGGCATATCGCAATATCAATGCAATGGGCGAGGCCCCCGTGCTCGAGCATCGCGGCGCGCGGATTGCACAATCGGGTGTGATCCTCGACTACATCGCGGAAAAGACGGGCCGCTTCGGCGCCAAGGATGGCGATGAGCGGCGCGAAATCATGCGCTGGCTATTGTGGGACAACCACAAGCTGACGGGCTACACGGCGACGCTTCGGTTCATGCGTTCGCTGGCCAAGGATCCGGATCCGGCGGTCGTCGCCGAGTTCCGCCGGCGCGCCGAAACCGCATGGGGCGTGCTCAACGCACACCTTGCCGGACGCAAGTACGTGGTCGGCGAGCGCTTGACCATCGCCGACCTGTCGCTGTGCGGATATCTTTTCTGGCCCGAGGAAATTGGCGTGGACTGGAACGCCTACCCGAACATCCGCGACTGGCTCGCGCGCATCCAGTGCAGAGCCACGATGGGTGCATCCGTACAAGCTGATGCCCGGGCATCCGCGGCCACAACCCGCCTGAACATGTCCACGATCGAAACCCGGCTCGACGCACGCGACGCGACGTTCGCAAGGAACCGCGACGCCATGGTGGCGCTCGTCGCCGATCTGCGCGCGAAGGTCGCCGCGATCGAGTTGGGCGGCGGCGATGTCGCGCGCAGCCGTCACACCGGTCGCGGCAAGCTCCTGCCGCGCGAGCGGATCCTCGCGCTGCTCGACGCCGGGTCCCCATTCCTGGAGTTCTCGCAATTCGCCGCCTACGGCTTGTACGACGACACGATCGCTGCTGCCGGCATCATCACGGGCATCGGTCGGGTGTCGGGCCGCGAATGCGTGATCGTCTGCAACGACGCCACCGTCAAGGGCGGCACGTACTATCCGATGACGGTCAAGAAGCACCTGCGTGCGCAGGACATCGCCCGCGAAAACGGCCTCCCGTGCATCTATCTCGTCGATTCCGGCGGCGCCAACCTGCCGAACCAGACCGACGTGTTTCCGGATCGCGATCACTTCGGGCGCATTTTCTACAATCAGGCGACGATGTCGGCGGAAGGCATTCCACAGATCGCCGTGGTGATGGGCTCGTGCACGGCCGGTGGTGCCTATGTGCCTGCGATGTCCGACGAGTCGATTATCGTCAAGGACCAGGGAACCATTTTCCTGGCCGGCCCGCCGCTGGTGAAGGCAGCCACGGGAGAAATCGTGAGCGCCGAGGAGCTGGGCGGCGCCGACGTCCACACACGCGTGTCTGGCGTCGCCGATCACTTCGCCGTCAACGACCATCACGCGCTGGCGATCGCGCGCCGGATCGTGGGTCACCTGAACCGGGTGAAGCCCGCCACTGTCGAGGTCGCGGCACCGTGCGAGCCGCTCTATCCGGTCGAGGATCTGTACGGTGTCATCAACGCCGATATCCGCAAGCCCTACGACGTGCACGAGGTCATCGCGCGGCTCGTCGACGGCAGCGAGTTCGACGAGTTCAAGGCGCGCTACGGCGCGACACTGGTCACGGGCTTCGCGCGATTGTGGGGCTATCCGGTGGGCATCGTCGCCAACAATGGCGTGTTGTATTCGGAATCGGCGCTGAAGGGCGCGCATTTCGTCGAGTTGTGCTGCCAGCGCCGCATCCCGCTGGTATTCCTGCAGAACATCACCGGGTTCATGGTCGGGCAGAAGTACGAGTCCGGCGGCATCGCCAAGGACGGCGCCAAGATGGTGACCGCCGTGTCCTGCGCCAGGGTGCCCAAGTTCACCGTGATCATCGGTGGCAGCTACGGCGCAGGCAACTACGGCATGTGCGGACGCGCGTTCAATCCACGCTTCCTGTGGATGTGGCCGAACGCCCGGATTTCGGTCATGGGTGGCGAGCAGGCGGCCACCGTACTGGCGACGATTCGCCGTGATGCCATCGAGGCCAGGGGCGCCACATGGAGCGCACCCGAGGAAACTGCGTTCAAGACGCCGATCCGCGAGCAATACGAGCGCGAGGGCCACCCGTATTACGCCAGTGCACGGTTGTGGGACGATGGCGTCATCGATCCCGCGGATACGCGCCGAGTACTCGGGCTGGCGATATCCGCAACGCTGAACAAACCCATCGAGCCGACGACTTTCGGCGTATTCCGGATGTAGACGGCCATGGCCAAACCACCTTCAGGAAGCAAAACTGGCACTCGCAAGCCGCCGTCTGCGCCGGCTTACACGCTGATCGATGTTGCGGTGGGTGCCGGGATCGCGGTCGTTACGCTGAATCGTCCCGACGTTCACAATGCGTTCAACGAAACGCTGATTGCCGAGCTGAACGCCGCGCTACGCATGCTTGGCGCGGATCCGGCCGTGCGCGCGGTCGTGCTGATCGGCGCTGGCCCGAGCTTCTGTGCGGGCGCCGACCTGAACTGGATGAAAAAGATGGCGGGTTACTCGCGGGCACAGAACCTGGCCGATGCGAAAGCCATGGCCGACATGCTGTCGACGTTGAACCAACTTCCCAAGCCAACCATCGCGCGCGTCCATGGCGCGGCCTTTGGCGGGGGCGTTGGCCTCATAGCCTGCTGCGATATCGCCATCGGTACGCCGGACGCGGTTTTCGCGCTGTCGGAAGCCAGGCTCGGACTCATTCCTGCAACGATCAGCCCCTACGTGGTCGAGGCGATCGGGGCACGCGCCGCGCGCCGTTTGTTCTTGACCGCGGAACGATTCACCGCCGCGGAAGCGTTCCGTATTGGCCTGTTGCACGACCTTGCTGTTCCTGCTGAACTCGACGAACGCATCAACGATGTGGTCGGGTTACTGCTCAAGGCGGGACCACGTGCACAGGCCGAATCAAAGTCGCTGTTACGAGCGGTCGCGAACCGCCCGATCGACGCGGCCTTGATTGCCGACACGGCCGGGCGCATCGCCACAGTGCGCGCGTCTGCCGAAGGCAAGGAGGGCGTCGCCGCGTTCCTGGCCAAGCGCAGCCCGGCGTGGGTACCGCGCGACGAATGAACACGAGCGACTAGAATGAAACATCCCCCCACGCTCGCTCCGCTCGCTGCCCCCCAGGGGGCGGGTCGGTCGGTCGGGGCGGCCCTTCCCGAATGAAACATCCCCCCACGCTCGCTCTGCTCGTTGCCCCCCAGGGGGCGGGTCAGTCGGTCGGGGCGGCCCTTCCCGACATGAAACATCCCCCCACGCTCGCGCCGCTCGCTGCCCCCCAGGGGGCTGGGTCAGTCGGTCGGGACGGCCCTTCCCGACTGACATGGATCACTTCGACACCTGGCAATTGATCGCATTGGCGACCGCATTGGGCTGGGCCAGCGGCATCCGGTTGTACGCAGTTCTGTTCATCGTCGGCGCGGTGGGCTATGCGGGCTGGTTCGATCTTCCCCAGCATCTGCAGATCCTGGCGCATCCCATGGTGCTCGCGGCATCGGGGTTCATGGTGTTCATCGAGTTCTTTGCGGACAAGATTCCGGGCATCGACACGGTCTGGGATCTCGTGCACACCGTCATTCGCATCCCCGCAGGCGCCGCACTGGCGGCAGGCGTGTTCGGCGATTCACCGCCGGCGTGGACCATGGTCGCGGCGATTGTCGGCGGCACGCTCGCCGCCGGCAGCCACTTCACGAAGGCCGGAACACGGGCGGTCATCAATACGTCGCCCGAGCCGGTGTCGAACTGGGTGGCGTCCTTTGGCGAGGACCTGCTCGCGGGTGGGCTCGTCTACCTCGCGCTGGCCTATCCTTTTGTGGCGCTCGCGGTGGTTCTGTTGCTGGTCGCGTTCTCGATCTGGTTGCTGCCGAAGCTCTGGCGCTTCATCCGCGCCATCATCGAGCGCATCGGACGCTGGTTTGCAAATGCAAGTGCAAGCCATGGCGCCGCAGCTGAGAAGCGCCACGATGTTTGAGCGGATCCTCATCGCCAATCGTGGCGAGATCGCATGCCGCATTGCGCGTACGGCTCGGCGCATGGGCATTCGCACCGTTGCCGTTTACTCGGATGCTGACGCCGGCGCGATGCACGTTGCCGCCTGTGACGCCGCGCGCCGCCTGGGGCCGCCACCGCCGCGTGAGAGTTATCTCAACGGCGAGGCGATCATCGCGGCGGCCAGGTCGACGGGCGCGCAAGCGATTCACCCGGGGTACGGATTCCTTTCCGAAAACGCAGTGTTTGCCTCGGCTGTCACCGCGGCCGGACTCACGTTCATCGGGCCGACGCCAGACGCGATTCGTGCGATGGGATCGAAGTCCGAATCGAAGCTGATCATGGGCCGGGCAGGCGTACCGCTGGTTCCCGGCTATCACGGCAAGGATCAGTCGGACGCGCTTCTCGCCCGTGAAGCCGACGGCATCGGCTTTCCAGTACTGATCAAGGCCTCGGCGGGCGGGGGTGGGAAGGGCATGCGCGTTGTCGAGCGACCCGAGGAATTCGCCGCGGCGCTGGCCTCCGCGCGGCGCGAGGCGAAAGCCGGATTTGGCGATGATACGGTTCTGCTCGAAAAGTATTTGACCGAGCCACGGCACATCGAGCTGCAGGTGTTTGCCGACACCCACGGCCATTGTGTGCACCTGTTCGAGCGCGACTGCTCGGTACAGCGACGGCATCAGAAGGTGCTCGAAGAAGCGCCCGCTCCTGGCATAACGGTCGAGCGTCGCCAGCAGATGGGTGCGGCCGCCGTGGCTGCGGCCAGGGCCATTGGTTATGTCGGTGCCGGCACCGTGGAATTCATCGTCGATCGCGGCGGCACGTTTTTTTTCATGGAGATGAATACCCGCCTGCAGGTCGAACATCCGGTCACCGAGATGATCACCGGGCTCGATCTCGTGGAATGGCAGCTCCGCGTTGCCGCCGGAGAGCCTTTGCCGCTGACGCAGGATCGGCTCGAGATCCACGGCCACGCGATCGAGGCGCGAATCTATGCGGAGGATCCGGAGCGCGGCTTCCTGCCGTCGATCGGCCGCATTGCGCATTTACGTACGCCAAGACTCTCCGCTGAAGTACGCGTCGACACGGGCGTGCGCAGCGGCGACGAGATCAGCCAGTACTACGATCCGATGGTCGCGAAGCTGGTGGCATGGGGCGAGGATCGGGCCACCGCGCTGCGCCGGCTGCGGGACGCCCTCGATGAGTATCAAGTCGTCGGCGTGACCACGAATGTCGATTTCCTGCGACGTCTGACTGCGCACTCCGCGTTTGCCGATGCGCGACTGGACACGGGACTGATCGCCAGCAATCATGCCGCCCTCTTTCCACCGCGCGCGGCACCCACGGATCGGATGCTCGCATTCGCTGCACTCGGCGAATGGCTCGCACTTCGCGAGGCGAGCGCTTCTGACGCAAGAACCTCCAATGACCCTCATTCACCGTGGGGGGTAGTCGACGCCTGGTGGTTGAACAGCGGGAACTGCGCGATCGCGCTGACCTACACGGTGGACGATGCACTTTATCCCGTGCGCTTGCGCGCAAATGGCAGCGGCTACGTCGTCGAAATCGCTGACCGCAAGCTTTCCGCGACGCTGGAGGAGCAAGACGGTGTCATTGCAGTTGCGCTCGATGGTGCGCGCGCGACTGCAAGCGTCGTGCCGCTGGGAGAAGACCGCTACGTATTTTCGGCCGAGGGCATGGTTCGCCTGCGGCTCGTCGATCCGCTGGCTCATGCGGGGCAGGACGCGGAGACCAGTGGTGGTCACTTGACGGCGCCGATGTCGGGTTCGATTGTCGCGGTGCTGGTCAAGGCCGGGGACGACGTCGCACGCGGCGCGCCGTTGCTGGTCCTCGAGGCGATGAAAATGGAGCACACGATCGCCGCACCTGCGGCCGGCACCGTGACCGCGGTCCATTTCCGGCAGGGAGACCAGGTGCGCGAGGGCGTCGATCTGATCGACATTGCTGCAACGGCGCCGCCGGCTGCTTGAACATTCTGTTTCACAAACCGGGGGTCAACGGCGCCGACTGGATCGATGCGCTGTCCCGGGAGTTGCCGCGCGCGAACATTAGCGTGTGGCCGGAAACGCGACCGACGATCGACTACGCGCTGGTATGGAAGCCTCCGTCCGCCCTGATCGCCGAGTTATCGGGGGTGCGCGCCGTGTTCAATCTCGGCGCGGGCGTGGACGCTATTCCAATGGGAACCTCGTGGCCGCCCGGGGTGGCGCTCGTCCGCATCGAGGATGCCGGGATGGCGGAGCAAATGGCCGAGTACGCAACTTTTGCCGTGCTGCGTTGCTATCGCGAATTCGATGCGTATGAAGTCGCGCAATCGAAGGAGCAATGGGATCCGCGCCAACGTCTGGACAAGCGCACGTTCGGTGTCGGCATACTCGGCATGGGTGTGCTCGGGACCTGCGTGGCGCAGGCGCTGCTCGGTTTCGGCTTTCCGGTGTCCTGCTGGAGCAGGGGACGTAAGGAATTGCCCGGCGTTACGAGTTTCGTGGCCAATCAGCTCGACGCCTTCCTTGCATCGTGTCGTGTGGTCATTTGCCTGTTGCCCCTGACGCACGCAACGCGCGGCCTGCTCGATCGTCAAACGCTGGCCAAACTGCCGCACGGCGCTTATGTGGTCAATGTCGCGCGCGGCGCGCTGATCGTCGAAGAGGACCTGATCGCCATGATCGACAATGGGCACCTCGCTGGCGCGATGCTCGATGTTTTCGAGAATGAGCCGTTACGCCCCGGACACGCATTCTGGCATCATCCGGGGATCACGCTGACACCGCACACATCTGCCGTCACGAGTATCGAGCAATCCGTCGCGCAGATTGCCGCCAAGATCGGTCGCCTGGAGGCTGGCTTGCCGATCAGCGGCGTGGTCAACGTCGCGCAGGCCTATTGATCCGGGCAGAATACGATGAAGCTCCCGCAACGCGTACGCATGGTCGAAGTCGGTCCGCGCGACGGCTTGCAGAACGAGAAGGCCATCGTACCCACCGAGGTGAAGGTTGGCTTGATCGATCGCCTGAGCGATGCGGGATTGCCGGCCATCGAGGCGACCAGCTTCGTGTCGCCGAAATGGGTGCCGCAGATGGCCGACAACGCCAGCGTCATGGCCCGGATACGGCGCAAGCCGGGCGTGCGCTATCCCGTGCTGACACCGAATATCAAGGGCTTCGAGGCGGCGCTGGCCGCGGGCTGCGATGAGGTCGCGGTATTTGTTGCGGCGTCCGAGTCGTTCTCGCAAAAGAATATCAACTGCTCCATCGCGGAAAGTCTGGCCCGCGCACGGCCCGTGGTCGACGCGGCGCGTGGACACGGGGTACGCGTTCGCGGGTACATTTCGTGCGTGCTCGGCTGCCCCTACGAGGGCGATGTCGTGCCGGAACGGGTGCGCGACGTCGCCCAGGGGCTATATGAGATGGGCTGCTACGAAGTGTCTCTCGGCGACACCATCGGTGCCGGCACACCGGGAAAGACCCAGGCGCTGATCGCCACGGTGGCAGCGGTCGGTGCCAGTGGAAAAACTTTCCGGTCATTTTCACGACACCTACGGACAGGCATTGGCCAACGTCTACGCCGCGATGGAGTCGGGTGTCGCCACGTTCGACAGTTCGGTGTCCGGTCTGGGCGGGTGTCCCTATGCGAAAGGCGCAACCGGCAACGTCGCCTCGGAGGATGTGCTGTATCTGTTCGAAGGCCTCGGCATCGAGACGGGCGTCGACATGACCCGATTGCGCAAGGCCGGACAGTACATCTCCGACTTTCTCGGACGGGAACCCGTTTCGCGAGTTGCTCGCGCATTGAACGCGAAACAACCGCTGGCCAGTACCTGAGGAGATGGGCGTGAAGCCTGACGCACAGCACGTTGCATCGCCATGCATCAGCGTCTGCGTCATCGATCCGGTGAGCGGAGTGTGTGCGGGCTGCTACCGGACGCTCGATGAGATCGCCGGCTGGATTGAGCTCACCAACGACGCCAGGCGCAAACTGATCGCCGCGCTGCCCGAGCGACGAGCGCGTCTCGGCCTATTGCTGGGCGCGCCAGATCCTGCCGATGCCCAGCGCTGACTGGTACTTCGATTTCGTTTCGCCGTTCTCGTATCTGCAATGCGAGCAGCTGCCGACGCTCGAAAAGAGGTTGCGCATTCACTATCGTCCGGTGCTCTTTGCCGGGTTGTTGAAGGCGCACGGGCACAAGGGGCCGGCGGAAATTCCGGCCAAGCGACGGTTCAGCTATCGCTTTCTGGTCTGGCAGGCGCAAAAACTAGGTGTGCCGTTCAAGTTTCCGGCCGTGCATCCGTTCAACCCGTTGCCGTTATTGCGCCTGGCCATCGCCGCCGATTGCGATCCCGACGCGGTGCGCAGGATATTTCGTTTCGTGTGGCGCGACGGCCGTCTCGGCGACCTGCCCATCGAATGGGCGGAGCTGATGAGCGAGTTGCAACTGCCGGAGGCCCAGACGCGCATCGAGTCGCCGGAAGTGAAGGCTGCACTGCGCCGAAATACCGACGACGCCATCGCGAGAGGCGTCTTTGGTGTTCCGACACTCGTGATCGGCGATGAGCTCTTCTGGGGCGTGGATGCGACCGCGATGGCCATCGACTACGTCGACGCGGGCTGCCGCTACGACGATCCCGAAATGGCGCGTGTGGCCGGCCTGCCGATCGGCGCTGAGCGTGAACCCGGCAAGCGAAAGTAGAATCCGCCGCGAATCACTTCTTTTTCGGTGGCGGCAGCGTTTTTGCGCGCACGGCGGCGGACTGGTCCGCGCGAAATTGGGCGAGTTTTTTAGCCAGCTTCGGGTCTTCGAGCGCGAGCATGGCGACCGCAAAAAGCGCGGCGTTGGCGGCACCGGCTTCGCCGATCGCAAAGGTGGCCACCGGGATACCCTTGGGCATCTGGACCGTCGACAGCAGCGAATCCTCACCGCGCAAGTACTTCGAGGGAATAGGCACACCCAGCACCGGCAGCAGCGTCTTTGCGGCCACGATGCCCGCGAGGTGAGCGGCGCCCCCCGCGCCCGCGATGATGCAGGCAAGACCCCGGCCTGCAGCGGCGTCCGCGTACGCGATCGTGTCGTCGGGAAGGCGATGCGCAGACAGAACTTTAGCCTCGTACGGCACGTCGAATGCCGCGAGCTGGTCCGCCGCTTGCTGCATGATGTCCCAGTCGCTGTCGCTGCCCATCAAGATGCCGACTCGCGGCGTGTCCTTGCTCTGTGACATTGCGATTCCTTCTCATGGTGGGATCGACGTTGCGCGCGCGACAATTTTACCATCGACGCGACGGATGACTGACGCACGGACCGCCACCGGTCGGGTATGACCGAGGGCTGTGTCGACAATGAGCGATAATACGGGCGATGCGCACCAAGCATTTTCCTGAATTCACCGCGGCCCGTGCGGTCGGGTTCCTCGCCTTCTGCATCGCGCTGTCCGCGCAGGCGCAACCCACCGATGCCGATTTTCTTGCGGCGCGCGACGCGTATCGCGCTGGCGACGCGGCGCGCCTGGAACGGGTGGCGTCGCGTCTCAAGGGGCACTTGCTCGAACAATACGTGAGCTACTGGCAGATCCGCCTCAAACTCGACGACGCCGACCCTGATCGGGTCAATGCCTTCCTCGCCCGCTATGCCGGAACACCGCTCGCGGACCGCCTGCGCACCGAATGGCTGAAGTCCCTCGCGAAACGCGAGCAATGGGCGCTCTTTGCGGCGGACTATCCCAAGCGGGCGGGCGACGACACTGAACTCGACTGCTACGCGATCCAATGGAAACGCACACGCGATGGCGACGCCGTCCTCGAAGAGGCGCGCTCGTACTGGTCGACCGGGCAGGAACAGCCCGAATCGTGTCAGGCCTTGTTTGCGGCGATGATCAAGACGCAACGCCTGACGCCGGACGACATCTGGGCGCGCTTTCGGCTGGCGCATGAAGCCGGCAATGCCCGACTCGCTGCGCGCCTTGTGCCCGAACTGCCGGTTGCGGACCGGCCCGGCCCGCGCGACCTGGAACGTGCTGAGCGCAATGCCGCGCAAGCGCTCGCCAAAGGCGAGTTCCGTGCGACGTCGCCTGCTGGACGCGAACTCGCGCTCTACGCACTGGATCGCACTGCGCGCGGCGACGCAGCAGGCGCGCGCGAAGCATGGCTGAAGGTCAGGGGACAGTTCCCGGAGCCGGATCGTCTGTACGGCAACCTTCTCGTCGCGCATCAGGCGGCGCGGCAGCTCAACCCTGCCGCCAATGCCTGGTATCGCGAAGCAGAAGGCGCGCGACAGAATGCGGAGCAGCGCGCCTGGCGCGTACGCGCCGCGCTGCGCGCTCGCAACTGGCCCGACGTCGCGCGCGCCATCGACGCGATGCCGGATGACCAGGCGCAGGACCCGGCGTGGCGCTACTGGAAGGCGCGCGCACTCGCAGCGGCCGGACAAAGCGAGGATTCGACGCGGCTGTACGCAGGCCTCGCCACCGAACACCATTTCTATGGCCTGATGGCGGCCGAGGCGCTCGGCGCGGCAATCATGCCGGTGAGCGAACCGCTTCCGCCGGACGCCCAGGCGCTGAGCGAGTTCGGCGCGCGCGACGCGGCGCAGCGCGTGGTCAAACTTACCGCGCTCGATCTGCGCCCGGAAGCGTTGCGCGAATGGCAGTATGTCGTGCGTGGCCAGCGCGACGAGATGCTGTTGCTTGCGGCCGAGTTTGCGCGGCGCAACGGATTGTACGATCGATCGATCAATTCAGCTGACCGCACCCAGCGGCGGCACGATTTCGCGCTGCGCTACCAGACGCCGTACCAGGGGGAGATCGCCAATGCCGCACGTGGTGCTCAGCTCGACGAGGCATGGGTGTTCGGACTGGCGCGGCAGGAAAGCCGGTTCGTTGCCGATATCGTGTCATCCGCCGGCGCCATCGGCCTCATGCAGTTGATGCCGCCGACCGCCAAGTGGGTGGCGCGACAGACCGGACGCACCGATTTCCGCACGCCGCAGCTGGAAAATCCGGGAGTCAACGCGCAGTTTGGAACTTACTATCTGCGCTATGTGCTCGATCGACTCGATGGACTGCCGGTCCTCGCCACCGCGGCATACAATGCCGGCCCGGGACGCGCGCAGGCATGGCGTGGCACGATGCCGATCGAAGGTGCGATATACGCCGAAACGATCCCGTTCAACGAGACGCGCGACTACGTGAAGAAAGTCCTGGCCAACGCGATGTTTTACCAGGCGCAGCTCGGCCTGCCCTATGTCGCGCTGAAGGATCGATTGGGCACGGTCACGCCCAACGGCAGGAATCTGGCGGGCGTTCCGGCCGCAGACCATGCGGAGGATGCGCGATGAGTCCGCGACGGGCCGTCCGAAGCGCGAATCGGCCCCTCTGGGGCAGCGTATCGGCGACGCCGCAGCGTGGGGTGAATTCATGCGCGCGCAGCGCAGAGGTACGTCTATGAGCGATGCGGCGGTCCTCGTGCTCGGTGGAAGCGGGTTTGTCGGCAGGCACCTTGGCAAGCCAGCTTGCCGGCGCCGGGCGCCGGGTCATCGTGCCGACGCGGCGGCGCGAGCATGCCAAACACCTGATCCTGCTGCCCACAGTCGAGGTCGTCGAAGCGGACATTCATGACCGGGCAACGCTCGAGCGCCTGATGCGTGGCGCCGACGCGGTGGTCAACCTGGTAGGCATCCTCAATGAAAAGCGCCGCGGCGACTTCGCGCGTGCCCACGTCGAACTCGTGCGCACGATCGTCAGTGCGTGCCGGGCAGCGGGTGTAGGCAGGCTGCTCCATATGAGTGCACTTGGCGCCGATCCGCAGGGGCCAAGTCGCTATCTCGCAACCAAGGGCGACGCCGAAGCAATCGTCGCTGCCTCCGACCTCGCGTGGACGATATTCCGGCCTTCGGTGATCTTCGGGCGAGAGGACAGCTTCCTGAATCTTTTCGCGCGGCTCGAACGCTTTCTCCCGGTCATTGCGTTGGCGTGCCCGCGCGCGCGCTTTCAACCGGTGTTCGTCGGCGACGTTGCCCGAGCGTTCATGCGGTCATTGGCGGACGACGCGACCCACGGCCAACGGTACCCGCTTTGCGGGCCCACGATCTATACGTTGCGTGAGCTGGTCGCCTACGTCGGCGAGCTTACCGGGCATCGTCGCCCCATCCTGTCCCTTGGGCCGGGCTTGTCGATGCTGCAGGCGCGCATCATGGAGTGGCTCCCGGGACCGCTGATGAGTCGCGACAATATCCTTTCGATGCAACAGGACAACGTGTGCGGCTGCGACTTTCCGGCGCGGTTCGCCTTCGCTCCTGCGGCGCTCGAGGCCGTCGCGCCGGAATACCTCTCCGTCACGGCGGCGAGAAGCCGCTTCGACGTCTACCGCGCGCAAAGCGGACGGTAAGGTACGCACGGCGCACGCTTCCCGATGAAGATCTACTCCGTCGGTGGCGCGGTGCGCGACGAGTTGCTCGGACGCCCCGTGGCCGATCGGGATTACGTCGTTGTCGGCGCCACTCCTGAAGCAATGTTCGCCGAAGGCTTTCGCGCGGTCGGCCGCGATTTTCCGGTGTTCCTGCATCCGCGCTCCAACGAGGAATACGCGCTCGCGCGCACCGAACGCAAGAGCGGTCGCGGCTATCACGGGTTTACGTTCCACGCCGCGCCGGACGTCACGCTGGAAGCCGACCTGGCACGGCGGGACCTCACCATCAATGCGATGGCGCGCGATGCCGACGGCACCCTGATCGACCCTTACGGCGGCGAAGCCGATCTTCGCGCAGGAGTACTGCGGCACGTGAGCGAGGCCTTTGCGGACGATCCTTTGCGCGTGCTGCGCGTCGCACGTTTCGCGGCACGGCTGGATTTTGCGGTCGCTCCGCAAACCGAGGCGCTGATGCGCGCCATCGTCATGAGTGGCGAACTCGCAACGCTGACGCCGGAACGCGTCTGGCAGGAGCTTGCGCGCGCGCTCATGGAGCCTCGTCCGTCGCGTTTTTTTTCCGAGCTGCGCCGCTGCGGCGCGCTTGCGTCGTTGTTGCCCGAGATCGATGCGCTGTTCGGCGTGCCGCAACCGATCGCGCATCACCCGGAAATGGACGCCGGCGTGCACGTGCTGCAGGCCGTCGACTATTCCGCCGCGGCCGGGGATCCGTTGCCGGTGCGCTATGCAGTCCTCACCCACGATCTTGGCAAGGCTGCGACCGACCCGGCAGACTGGCCGCGGCATATTGCACACGAAGCGAAGAGCGTGCGTCTGGCGGAAGGCCTGTCGCAGCGCTTGCGCGTGCCCAGCGAATCGCGCGAACTCGCGCGCCTGGCCGCTCGCTATCACGGCGTCGTCCAGCGTGCGCTCGAACTCAGGCCGGCAACCCTGCTCGACCTGCTGCTTGCGGCGGACGCGTTGCGCCGCCCCGAGCGCCTCGACGGCTTGATACGCGTTTGCGCTGCCGACGTGCTCTCGCGGCCCGATCGCCGCACTGCGACGTTCGAGCCCGCGCAGCGGCTTCAGTCGGCACTCGCGGTCCTGCGTGGGGTCGATGCGGCGGGCATCGCGCATGAGGTTGCGTCGGGGCACCCTGATGGTGCCGAACTGCCGCAGCGCATTCGCGCCGCGAGAATCGAGGCATTGCGAATGTGGCTCGATGACGCAGCCCGGCCCGCCGCCTCGCCACCAAGGCCCTAAAAGAAGTGTGCGATGCCGGTCAGCAACCCGTTCAAACGGGCGCCTTGCGCGGCAGGATACTCGTTGATGTTGAAGTTGTAGTTGGCTTTGGCCTGATTTGCAATCTGCACGTAGCCGGCATACAGCATCGTGCGTGGCGACAGGTTGTAAGAATAGGAAACTTCCCACTGCGTGGCAGCCGAGTTCGGTCCTTTGGACAGCCCTCCGATCTGTGTGCCCTCCACCGCGCTGCCGGTGCCATTGGCCGCACGACCGATAAACGCATAGAAGGCTCCCCCGCCCACCGCGAGCGTCGCTGACACGCCGTAGAAATCTCGCGTCAGGTCACCCGTCGGCGTGTCGTACCGGAGATGTTCGTACACGCCACCAATGCGCACGCCGGCGATCGGGCCGACGGACCCGAAGTCATACGAGGCCGCGACCGACAGCGCGTCGTCCTTGCGGCCCGTCACGCGTATGTTGTAGTTGTGCTCATAGGCCAAGCCCAAATCAAGCGGGCCGTCGGCATAGAGCAGGCCGAAGCTCGCGACATACGCGCCCCGCAGTTCCGAAGCGTGGTCCCCGTTGTCGCCGGCCGCGCCGTTCGCATTGCCTGACGAATCCCGCGTCGAATAGTGGATCGCGGCGTTGAGGCCGCCGAAATTCGGCGAGTCGTAGCGGACCGAGTTGCCGAGTCGCGCGTCGAAGCCGCCCTGGCCCTTCTGCAACGGACCCTGAGCCCAGATCGCCGCAGTCGACAGGATCGACGTAGTCAGTGTCGGTGCATTTCCGAAAATCGGGAGAATATCGTCGTAGGGTGTCAGGAACTTGCCGGTCCTGAAGGTTCCCCAGTCACCCTGAAGCCCGACGAAGGTTTCGCGGCCGGCGAGGCCCGAGTTTGCCGCGTTTCCAGTGTCGGCTTGAACGTTGGACTCGATCTGGAAAATCGCCGCATTTCCGGCGCCGAGATATTCGACGCCACGAATCCCGAAGCGCGACGAGTTGCTCGATATCCGGTTGACCGTTGGATTGGCGCCGTCCGGCTGCCGACCGTTGATCAATTCAAAATCGAGATTGAGATTGCCGTAGAGCCGGACGTTTGCGAACTGGGCGTGCGCAGTCGGCACCATTAGCCCCGCGAACAGCAGCGCGGCGAGTGCATTGCATCTCCAATTCAGTCCCCTGCTCGACAATCGATGCGCCGGCACCGTCTCTCCGCCTGATCGGCAATGATCACGATCGCTGCAGTTTACCGCAGGGATCGCACTCGACGGGTGACGGTCTGCCCGAACACTAGACCCTGTACGCCGTGACCGTCATCACTTTCGCCGTTGCACGCATGAGTGCGCGCACGGGCCAAGGCAGTTCGCGCCCCCCAGCGTCTCGCGCCGCCGTGCCATGCCGCACTTCGTCGTCGCGCATCGCGGCGACGATCAGGCGGCTTTTCGCGTCGGCGGGCGGCAGGCGGTCCATGTGACTGGTCAAGTGCTCCTCGACCTGGCGCTCGGTTTCGACGACAAAGCCAAGGCTGGCTTCATCGCCGGCCAGGCCTGCACAGAGGCCGATCGCAAAGGAACCGGCATACCAGAGCGGGTTCGCGACGCTTGGCCTGGCGCCGAAGTCGGACAGGCGCTGCTGTGTCCATGCCAGGTGATCCTCTTCTTCGCGCGCCGCTCCGAGGAAGCGTGCGCGCGCATCGGCGTCGCGGGCCGTCAGCGCCTGCGCTTCGTACAGGGCTTGTGCGCATACCTCGCCGGTGTGGTTCACGCGCATCAGGCCGGCGACGTGGCGACGCTCCTCGGCCGTAAGCGGACCGTCCGCGACATTTGCGGCAGGGTTGGGCCGCGCACTAGCGGCGATGCCGGTCAGTGTGCGCAACGCGCGGTCGAAGCCGAAGATGATGGGGTCCAGTGTCACGCTGACATCATACGACACGTCAAAAAAAAGGGCGTCCGAAGACGCCCTGATGATCACTTCAAACTTCGCTAGAGGTCGATAAGCTCGCTGCTTGCGAAGCCGGTTCGGCTAGAAAAAGTGAACGATGCCGAAAATTCCGCCGCCCGGCGAACCGCTGCAGAAATCGCCAGCAGATCCTGGGGCCGCGTTGACCTGACCGATGGCGATCGGGTAGCCGTTGACGCTGAAGTTGTACGAACCCTTGCACTCGTTCTGTATCCGGGTGAAACCGGTGTACACCATGGTGCGTGGCGACAGGTTGTAGGTGTAAACGATTTCCCACTGCTGGGCGCCGGTACTGCCGCCACGGGTCGTCATGCCCACCGACGTACCGTCGGGTGCGCTGCCCTTGCCGTTGGTGGCCTTGCCGTAGAAGCCGTAAAGCTTGCCGCCACCGATCGCCAGTGTTGCCGACGCGCCGCCGAAGTTGCGGTTCAAACTACATGTGCCGGACGTACCCACGTTGCAACTCGATCCCGCGGCCAAATTTGATTGGACGTTGTAACGTGTCTGCTCGTACACCAGACCGATTTGCAGGCCAAACCCGCCACCCGACATGAGCGAGCCGAAGTTGTACGAACCGGCGACGGTCCAGTCGGTATCGCGCAGGTTCGGGCCGCCGAGCGCGTACGCATTGCGAACCTTGTTGTTGACTTGAAATGCGCCGCCAACCTGCAACGGGCCGTTGCTATAGACCACGTTACCGCCGACGATGTTGGCGTGGTTGATGTTCTGCGCCTGGGTACCCGCACTCGACGAGGCCGTTCGTGCTCGATGCACCCGAACTATCCATCGTCGCGTAGCCGACCGAGGCGGTAAAGCCCAACCAGTTCGGCGAATCGTAACGAAGGGTGTTGGGCTGGCGCGCGTCGAAACCGCCGGTGTTCGCATTCAGCGGACCCAGCGCCCACAGCGCGGAAGTCGAAAGAATCGACGTCGTCAGCGTGGTTGCGTTACCGAAGATCGGATGCAGATCGTCCAGCGGCAACTGGACGTTGCCGTATACGGCACGACCCCAGCCGCCTTGCAGGCCGACAAAGGTGTCGCGACTGGCGAGGCCCGAGTTGGAGGCATTGCCGGTATCGCCCTGCACGTTCGATTCGATCTGGAACACCGCGTTCAGACCGCCACCGAGGCTTTCCGTGCCGCGCATGCCGAAGCGCGACGAGTTCGAGCTGATGCGGTTGGTGGTGGTGTTCGAGATCTGGTTGGCAGGGATGGCAGGGACTGCCCCGACTCCATTCGCGCACGCAAAGCCGCTCTGGCTCGAGCCTACAGGGCCACTACCGCCACTTTGACCGCCACCCGTGCTGGCAAATGTACTGGTGTTGCCGGTGCCACCTGTTTGACCGTTCTGACAGGTCTTGCCACTGATGAATTCAAGGTCCATATTCAAGCGACCGTACAGCGTGACGTTCGCGGTTTGGGCTTGCACAGCGAGCGGCATTGCGAAAGCGCTGCCGACGGCAAGGGCCACGAGCTTTTTATTCATGGTCTCTCCTCTAACGATAAGATTTGGCAAGAAAACGAGTGCCTGCCACCGGAACCTTCTCAGGAGTAGCGAGAAGTTGCCCTGATTGTGCCAAACCGGCGATTCCATTGGCAAGCTAAAACCCCCGGCAGGAAAACACCCCGTCTTCCCTGTTGCTTTATTGCAACACGAAAACGCATTTTCCAAGAGGGCGTCCAAGGGCGGCGAGCGCGGCGCACTGGGTATAATTGTTCCGTGGCCGCACCTGTCGCCCTTGTCGATCAATGCTGGCGAAAAATGGGTACAAACAACGGCTTGCCGGCATATCCTTGCCGACTTTGCTGCCCCACAGTCGGCCTGTTTCGATGAACTTCATGTTGTCGGTCAGTAGCGCAATTTTCGTGTCCTGGCTGGCTCTCCGTGTTCTGCTCCGCTCGGGACGTCTGCCGGTCGACAGCCCCAACGCCCGTTCGCTGCATCGCTTGCCGGTTCCACGCGGCGGCGGCGTGGCGATCTTGGCGGGAATGCTTGCCGGCAGCGCCTGGCTGGCGCAACCACAGCCGTGGATGGCCTCATTGCTCCTGCTGGCGGGGGTATCCCTGTGGGACGATCGCCATAGCGTCTCCGTGGCGCTGCGTCTGACGGTGCAACTCATCGCCGCGGTCGGCTGGCTGTGGGTCGCCGGGTACAGAGGGCTGCCGGGAATGCTGCTGGCGGTGCTCGTAATCGTATGGATGACGAATCTGTACAACTTCATGGACGGCAGCGACGGCCTGGCCGCTGCCATGACGGTCATTGGCTACGGCGCGTATGCAATCGCTGCCGATCGTGCGGGTATGGCCGACGCACCGATCATCGCCGCAGTGGTTGCAGCGACGATCCCGTTTCTAGTGCTCAACTGGCCGCCCGCACGCATCATGCTTGGCGACGTCGGTGCGGTCCCGCTTGGCTTCCTGGCAGCAGTATTCGGGCTCGGCGGCTGGCAGGCCGGCTATTGGCCGGCATGGTTCCCGGTGCTTGTCTTTCTGCCGTTCATCGCGGACGCCACAGTCACTCTCCTGCGCCGGCTCCTCTCGGGAGAAAGGGTGTGGCGAGCGCATCGCGACCACTATTACCAACGCTTGGTGCAGATGGGTCTGGGGCATCGGGGAACGCTGGCGGTGTACTCTGCCCTGATGCTCGGCACCGCGGCGTCGGCATTGGCCGCGCTGCTGCAAGCGCCCGACGCGGGAGCCACGATTTTGGGCTTTTGGGTGGTAGTACTCCTGCTGTACTACACCGGAATCGGGTATTATTGGCATAGGGGTAATAAGGGCCTGAATGAAAGTAAGTGCTAACTGGCGCTCGTGGCTGGCGTTTTTGCACGACGTGGCCGCCGCCGCGATTGCCTGGACCGGTCTGTACTGGCTGCGTTTCAATCTCGACTTGCATCAGCCGCAGATCGCCGACATGTGGCGCACGCTGGCGTGGGTGCTGCCGCTTCAGGCCGTCATCTTCCTTGGCTTCGGCCTCTATCGCGGACTCTGGCGATTCGCGAGCCTTCCCGACTTGCAGCGGATTGTGCTTGCCGCAGGATTGGGCGCTATCGCCATTCCTCTGGTGCTGGTGATGCTGCGACTCACCACGGCCGTACCGCGCAGCGTGCTGGTCCTGTACGCGCCCGTGGTGATCTTTCTGATGGCAGGCAGCCGTTTCACCTATCGCGTCTGGAAAGAGCATCGCCTGTACAGTCCTCTGGCCGCGCTTGGCGAACCGGTGCTGATCCTGGGTGCGGGCGAAGCTGGCGCGCGTCTGGCCAAGGAACTGGCGCACAGCCGTCAGTGGCGCATCGTCGGCTTGCTGGACGACAATCCGGCCGTCCAGGGTCGCCTGCTGCGCAACATCAGCGTGTTGGGACCGATCAGCGAACTGCCGCTGTGGACCCGGCGCTTCGGGGTGCGCACGGTGATTATCGCGCTCCCGTCTGCCGCGCATGCGGTGCGTCGCCGTGTGGCCGAGCTCTGTGCCGCCGCGCACGTCGAGGCACTGACCGTCCCGTCCTACGATGACCTGATCAGCGGCCGCTCGCAGTTGACGACGATCCGTCACGTCGAGCTCGATGACCTGCTGGGCCGCGATCCGGTGGTGCTTGACAGCGCCGGCTTGAGCGATTGGCTGGGTGGCCGCGTGGCGATGGTCACCGGGGCCGGCGGATCGATCGGCGCGGAACTCTGCAACCAGATCGCGCGCTTCAAACCCGAGCGGCTCGTCCTGTTCGACATTTCCGAGTTCGCGCTCTACAACGTGCAGCAGGCGCTGCAGGATACGTACCCGCACCTGGCGTTGTCGACGATCGTCGGCGACGTCAAGCACGCCTCGCATGTCGAGCAGGTGCTCGCGCGCGAACGCCCGTCGGTGGTGTTTCATGCGGCGGCGTACAAGCATGTGCCGCTGATGGAAGAAACCAACGCCTGGCAGGCGGTGCGCAACAACGCCTTTGGTACCTGGGCACTGGCGCGTGCGTCGGTCGCGGCCAAGGTCGAGAAATTCGTCCTGGTGTCGACCGACAAGGCGGTCAATCCGACCAATGTCATGGGCGCGTCCAAACGCCTGGCCGAGATGATGTGTCAGAGCCTGCAGAACGGAACGACCCAGTTCGTCATCGTGCGTTTCGGCAACGTCTTCGGCAGCGCGGGCAGCGTGATTCCGCGCTTTCGCGAGCAGATCGCGCGCGGCGGGCCGGTGACCGTGACGCACCCTGAAATCACGCGCTACTTCATGTCGCTGTCCGAGGCGACCCAGCTGCTGCTGCAGGCGGGATTGATGGGGCGCGGCGGCGAGGTGCTCGTGCTGGACATGGGTGAGCCGGTGCGCATCCTGGATCTGGCCCGCGACATGGTTCGACTTTCCGGCGCCGATCCGGACCGCATCCGCATCGTATTCACGGGGCTGCGTGCCGGGAGAAAAACTGTTCGAGGAGCCCTTGGCGTCGGAAGAGGCCACGTTGCCTACGCACCATCCCAAGCTGCGCATCGCGCAGGCGCGATCGGCCGATGGCGCCACCGTGCGCGAACTCGTTGCCTGGCTCCAGCGCGACCGCGAGGTGGCTGACGCCGATGTCCGCGCCTGGTTGAAGTCGTTGATTCCCGAATACACGCCGCGAGCGCCGGTGACGGTGCGCGCCAGTTCGGTCACGGTGCTGGCGCAACGGCGGCGTTCACCTTAGCGCTCTGCCGTTGCCGTTCGTGGCCGGCGATCCAGGCGGTACCTGCTCAAGTCGCGTGCCACATCCGATGAGCAGGGCCAGCAATGCCCAGAACTCCTTGGCATTGCTGCGAAACAGGAAGTCGTCGGTCATGTTCTTGGCGACGAATCCGGCAATGAGCGCCAGGCCGACCACCCCGATGACCGCGAGCGCATCGTCGCCATGACGCAGGTAGCGGACAAATTGCACGCATAGCGCCACCAGCAACCCGACGAACAGTATCAATCCGATCGTGCCGGTTTGCAGGATCTGGCCGACGAACAGGTTGTGCGCGTGCCAAAGCATCGGGTTGCCAAGAGTGCCCTTGAGCTGCTCGGCGACGATGCCGCGACCGAAGCCGAAACCGGTCCAGGGTCGCTCGCGTATCAGTTGCGCCGTGCGATCCCACAATGGAATGCGTGGATCCTCGGCGAGTGTCTGTGCGACCGTCGTCTGCGGTGGAAAATCCGAATGCGCGCGTTCGCGGGTCACATCGGCGAAGACGACGCCCAGGACGATCATCAGGGCAAACAGGGGAGACAGCCAGCGTAGCGGCGCACGCACCAGTGATGCCTGCCAACGCCACGCTGCAAGCGCGGATGCCGTGGCGTAGACGACGGCAAGCGCGATCCATACGACACGGTTGTCGGTCAGCCGGGCGCTGACCAGAAGCAGCGCCAACATAGCGATGCCGAGCATGACATTGCGCACGTGACTGCCAAAGCCGACGGGCGCCGGGGCCAACAGCGTGAGGAGCAAGGGAGCAATCAATACGACATGCGTGGCGTAGGGCCCGACGCCTGCATGCCAGCGCGCCGGATCCCAGCCGGAGGCCGTGAGCGCCGCACCCAGCGCCAAGGTCGCGTAGACGGCGAAGGCCGCGAGCGCCGCGCCGATCAGGACGCGCCACGCGGCAGGCGAATGCGGCGCGACATAGAACGCGCCGATGGCCAGCAGGCTCCACCCGATTTCGCGTTTGGCCTGCATCGCGGAGTAATCCGCATTGATCGACCACGCGAGCGATGCGACGGACCAGCGCGCACCACAGGGCAAGCGTGACGACGATCGGATGGCCGGGGTAGGGCACGCGGGTGCCGCGGCCGACCCAGCCAGCGACCACGATCACGGCGGCGAGTCCTGCCGCGATGCCGAAGGTCAGCGAACGCGCGAACGTCCACGCGTTGGAAGGCAGCAACGCGAGATACGCGGCGGCGGCCCACAGTTGCCAGTTGACGATATTTTTTTCGGTGAACATGCAACGGTGCGGGGTTGATTCCGGCGCTGCCGCAGGGTTCCCCCGGCATCCGGACGGCCGGCGCGATTGTACCGGCTCGGGCCTAACTATGCAGCGCGACGGGACGCGGCGGCGGCGACATCTTCCATGACAGCGTCGACTCGAGCCGCGTAACGCGACATCGAGAAGGCTTCCAGATGGGTCGTCGCGGCGTCGCGATCGATCTGAAGTGTGCCTTTCTCGACGCCGGTGAGTACGCGCTCGAAGTCGGTGCCGTCATCGATGCGCGGATCGGCGTACAGGAAGCCGGTCACGCCTTCCTTCAACGTCTCGGAAAACGGCGGCGCGGCGATCGCGAGTACGGGCGTCCCTGCAAGGCATGACTCTATCGCGTTGAGCCCCAGCGCCTCCCTTTCGGGAAGCCCGGTCAACAGGTAGTCGAGAGAGCGATATGCGCTCGCGACATCGCGCTGATGCCCCCAGTAGCGCACTCGCATTCCCAGCGGCGACAGCGTGTCCTGCAACGCGGCAAGCGATTTGTAGCCGACTGCTGAGCCGAAGATCTCGAGATTGACCCGTGGGTGACTCGTCAGGATCGGTACCAGTCGTGCGAACATGGCCGGAAACTGCTTGAGCGGCGCGATCCGCGACACGACGCCCAGCGTGAGCCCGCTCCTTCGCTCGAAGCGCCTGGGCAGCGCAATCACATGGCGTGCGCGGGAGAAAGCCGCCAGAACCCGATCGCGGGGTTTGCGCGTGTCGGCATCGAACAGCGCACCCGCGACGATGGGACCCGCCGCGCCGCCGCGCTCGAGGTCGGCAACACCGTAGAGTGGCGTCGCATGCACCCGCTTCAGGCCATGGCGCTGCAGCGTCGAGCCGACATGCCGTGATACCGCAAGCAGCAGATCCGCCCGGTCGTAATAGGCCGGCCTTGTCTTGTCGTACAGGGCCTGATGCGCGAGTCCGACGACAAACTGATTGGCGAGAGTCGCAAGTGTCGCGTCCGGCAGGGACGCATGGATGACCGCGATGTCGTCGTGCTGGAGCGCGCCGGCCCCCGCCCGAAGCGGCGAGCGCTGAACGCTCCCGAAGTCGAGATCGGACCAGAACCGTGCCGCGGGGTTGACCACGACGCGGGTAGGCCAGCCGCGCGCTTCGAGCGCCCGGCTGAAAAAAGCGGTATAGACCTCCGCGCCGCCGAGCGTTGGCGATAAATTGAACTGGACGATGGTCGGACGATGCATGCGTCGCTCAGGCCGGTGTGATGCCGAGCTCGGCGATCGCCGCCAGCACACTGTCGAGATCGATCGCATCCATGCAGCGCGGATGCGCGCATTCGGCAGGCGAGCGTCCGCAGCGCCGGACCCACGCGAGCTCGCGCTTGAAAAGCACGCGCTGGTCGCGGCATTGAAACGGTGACACCGTGACCGCCCGATACGTGGCGTCGCGCCAGAACGCTCCGGCGCCGCTGATCGTCGCCGAGCCTGGCCCGAACAGCGCCACAGTCGGCGTCGCGACCAATCGCCCCAGGTGCGCGACGCCCGTGTCCGGTGCGACTAGCAATGACGCGCTTGCGACCAAATGCCACAGTTGTGGCAGCGAGAGCGCGCCCGCGTAGCTTCGATAACGGGAGTCGCCCGCACAATCGCGCACGATCGCGTCCTCGCCATGACCCGCCGACCACACCGGCTCGATGCCCCGCGCTTCGATCGCGGCGGCCAGCGCGCGCCAGCGCCGGGGATCCCACAATTTGAGCGGCGTGCTGGCGCCGACGTGCAACACGGCGTAGGCGCGGGACGGCAGGTCGAACGATGCAGCAGGTGGATCGGGCCAGTCGCCGCGCCGATAGAGCGCCGGCGCCGGGCCGTCGACGAGCGTCGCCACGATGTCCGCCCACGCGGCAGGGGCGTCGGGGTAGCGGCGCAATTCGTCGACCGGCCAACTCTTCCTCGCCGGACGGTCGCCGCCGAAGGCCACGATCCACCGGCTGCCGAGTGCCTGTGCGAGCCAGCTGAAACGGTTGTCGCCAGGCACGAACGCGACGTCGAATGCGGCTTGGCGCCAGATCGCTGATGCCGAGGGAGCGCGAGGATTCCAGCCGACGGCCTGAACTCCATACGGTTCGCGGGCATAGAGTGGCGCAATGGACTCGGGCAGCGCCATGACCACGTCCGCGCGGGGATAGCGCTCGCGCAGTTTAGCGAGCAGTGGCGTCAGCATCAGCGTGTCGCCGAGCAGCAAATGGTGGGCAATCAGAATCCGCCGCGGATTCGCCGGCGGCCGACGGCGGCCGGTGGTCGTCGTGCGACGACCCAGTGCCCTCAGGACGACGTGGGCTCGGCCGACGAAACGCGACGGTTCAGTTCCGCGCACCATGTTGCCGGCGCAAGCGTTCATCGATCGCACGGCGAAAAACGGTTTCCATGTGCTCGAGCATCGACGCCAGGCTGAATTTCGCCGCGACGCGTTCGCGCGCTGCCGTCACGAGTCGGGACGCGAGTGCGGGATCGCCAAGGAGCCGGTCGACCGCCGCGGCCAGGGCGATCGCATTCTGTTTCGCGACGACGATCGCAGTGTGATCGGCGATCGCGACCTCGCCGATGGCTCCCGCGTTCGTGGTCACGCAGGGTGCGCCGACGTACATCGCTTGCACCAGTGCCTGCGGCACGCCTTCATCGGCATAAGATGGCAATGCGAATACGTCGAATGCGGCGAGCCAGGGCGCGACGTCATTCTGGTTGCCGACCAGGCGCACGCGATCGCCCAGCCCCAGGGCCGCGATCTGTTGCAGCAGGGCGTCGCGCTGCGGTCCCTCCCCGACGATGAGCAATTGCGCATCGCGGTGCGCAAGCAACGGCACGGCCTCGACCAGGAAGCGATGCCCCTTCCAGCTGCGCAATGTCGCGCAGATCCCGATCAGCGGTACGGTCTCCGGCAATCGCAGCCAACGGCGCGCCTCGCGCTTGTTGCGCGGCGCAAAGCGCGCCGGGTCGACACCGGTGGGAATCGACGTCGCTCGCGAGGGTGCGACACCGATTTCGCGGATCAGCGCCGACCGGATTGCTTCGCCAGTGGTGACGACTTGGGCCGTGGCGCGGGTGTAGAGCCATCGCGTCAGGCGATCGCGCGGCACCGGCGCTGAAATGTGGCGCGTGCGCACCAGCGGCGGCGGCGCCTTGAGCGCGCGGCACGCGAGCGCAGCCAGCCAGGCGTCGGTGGAACTGTGCGCGTTGATGACATCGACCGGGTGCGTGGCCAAAAATCGTCGCAACGCGACCACGCCCATCGGCCGCTTGCGGCCGATGGGCAATGCCGTGACCGGAACGCCGAAACGCGGTGCTTCAGCGTAGATCCGCGCGCTGTGCACACACGCAAGCGTGACCTTGTTGCCGCGTTCGATCATCCCCGCCGCTTCGGTCAGGATACGGATTTCCTGGCCGCCCCACCCCAGGGAGGATTCTGTGTGAAGAATTCGCAACGCCAGGCGAAGCCGTTACGCGACCGCTGTTGCGAACTGGATGCGATGCAGTTTCGCATACAGGCCATTTCGCGCGAGCAATTCGCGGTGGGTGCCGTGTTCGACGACGCGCCCGGCATCGAGCACGACAATGCGGTCGACACGTTCGATCGTCGACAGCCGGTGCGCGATGACGATGGTGGTCCGCCCTTGCATCAACGTATCCATCGCCGCCTGCACATGGCGCTCGGACTCGGAATCGAGTGCCGACGTTGCTTCGTCCAGAATCAGGAGCGGTGCATTTTTCAGGATGGCACGAGCGATCGCGAGGCGCTGCCGCTGTCCGCCCGACAACCGGATACCGTTGTCACCGACGATCGTATCGAAACCTTGCGGCAACGACTGGATGAATTCGAGGGCATGCGCGGCGTCCGCCGCCTGTTCGATCGCGGCGCGTGGCGCGGCGGCCATCGCTCCGTAGGCGATATTGGCGGCGACGGTGTCGTCGAACAGGGTGATGTCCTGGCTTACCAGCGCGATGTGGCTGCGCAAATTGGCCAACGTCAACGCATCGAGCCGATGTCCGTCGAGACGGATGTCGCCATGGGTCGGCTCGTAGAAGCGCGGGATCAGATTCACGAGCGTCGTCTTGCCACTGCCGGACGGCCCGACGAGCGCCACGCTCTCGCCCGGTGCGACACGCAAGTCAACGCCGGCGAGCGCATCGCGCTCGGCACCGGCATAGCGCGCGTAGACATTCTCGAAGACGAGCTCGCCACGAACGTTCGACAACTGCACCTGGCCGCGGTCGTCCTCGGGTTTTTCGTCAAGCAGCGCGAAAATGCTTTCGGACGCGGCAAGACCACGCTGGATATTGGCGTTGACTCCCGACAGCGACCGCAGCCGGTCGAGCAGCGTGAGCAGGGCGATGACATAGGCCGTGAAGGGGCCGGGATCGAAGCCGCCCGCCTCGCTCTGCTTGAGCATGAGATACACGATGAAGCCGACGGCGCAGGCCCCGAAGAACTGCAGGAGCGGCGAACTTGCGGCGCTGGCCGAAGACTGCTTGCTCATCGACTGGCGCAGGCGGTTGGCCACTGCCACGGCGCGCGCTCGCTCGTATTGCTGGCCGCCGAAAACCTTGACGACGCGTTGGCCGCCGACGATCTCCTCGAGCACTTGCGTGATTGCGCCGGTGCGCTGCTGCACGTCGCGCGCAACCCGCCGCAGGCGCCGGCTGAAATAGCGGATGGTGGCCGCGACCAGCGGGAAGGCTACGATGGAAATCAGCGTGAGCTGCCAGTTCAGCCAGAACAGGAAGCCAAGGCTGCCGGCGATGGTGAGCGTGCTGCGGACTGCCGTCGTGATCGCCGAAGACGTCGCCGCGGCGAGCTGGTAGGCGTCAAAGGTGAACTTCGAGATCAGGCGTCCCGAAGACTGCGCGTCGTAGAAAGGCGTGGGGAGCGCCAGTAGTCGATCGATCATTTGGCGGCGCAGGTCGAATACCACGCGGTGTCCGGTCCACGCCATGCCGTACTCGGAAGTGAAGGAACCAAGGCCGCGAAGCAAGAATACTGCGACGACGGCGAGCGGCAGACGCAGGGTGGTCTCGGGATCGGGGTGCTGCAGCTTCTGGATGATCGGCATGACCATGTAGGCCATGAGCACATCGCCCGCGGCGACGATGACCATGCCGACGACCGCCAGCGCAAACGCCCACCAATATGGGCGGACATATGAAAGCAGGCGCCGATAGAGGACCAGGCTGGGCGACACGGAAGACTGACTAATTAGGGCGCAAGCGGGCGCCGGCGCATCGGGGAAGGAGCGGGGGATTATAGCGCAGCGTAACGACCCCTCACCCTGCCGTCGGCTTGGCGGCGTAGGCCGCAGCGAGCAAATCGCGGTAAAGGAACGCGAGTTGCAGCGTCATCGCCGCAGGGGTCAACGGCAGTACCGCGGCGCGTGCGCGTTCACCCAGCGTGTTGCGCACCTGCGGATCGGTGAGCGCGGTCATATGCCCGGCGAGCGCGTCGATGTCGTGCGCCGGGCAGACGAAGCCGCAGTCGTGCTCGAGGACGAGTTCGGCGGCGCCGCATTTGGTGCTCGTGATCACCGGCAATCCACAGGCCATCGCTTCCAGTGCGGCGTTCGGGCACGGGTCGTACAGCGTAGGCAGCACGAACACATCGGCCGCACCATAGAATGGCTTGGGTTCGTCCTGCGGCCCCAACAGCAAGACACGCTCGCGAACGCCACAACGGCGCGCGATCGCCTTGTAGGCGCGCATCGCCTTGTCGCGTCCGACAACGATCAGGTGGCAGTCGCCGGACAGCCGTGCGAACGCCTCGATGGCACGCGCAACACCTTTGCGCGCATAGCCCGAACCCACCAGCAGAAACACCGTGGCGTCCTCGGCAATGCGCAGCGCATTGCGCACTGCTGAGCGATGCTTGCGCAGCTCCGGCGAGAATGCGTCGCTGTCGACGGCGTTGTAGATGACCGGGAGCTTCTCTTCGGGCAGGCCGAAGCGCTCTTGAATCTCGTTGCGCACCATTTTTGAATTGCAGATGACCGCGCGCAGTATCGGGCTCGCGAACAGCTTGCGCTCGATGTCGATCACGTAACGGTGGTACGGCGCGGATTCGGTGAGCCAGCGCCGGAACGCCGACGCCGTACGCAGCCGTTCGTCGAGGAACACGCGGTGTACGCCATCACCGGCACGGTAGACGTCGCAGCAAAGCAGCCGCTCATGCGACTGCACGAGTTCCGGTGGCTTCGTCGCGACGGCGCGGCAGACTGCGCGGGCAAAGCTCCAGTCACGCCAGAGGCGCCCGAGGTAGAACGGATTACAGACGATCGGCTCGATCAGCTGCAAGCGCGTTTGTGGCCATTGTCTGGTGTACAGCGATATCGCGATACCGCGCTCGAGCAGCGCCTCGAGCGCACCCTCGACGAAGCGCTCCGCGCCCCCATACGGCGTATAGCGCTGGCGGACGATAGCCAGTCGCACTACGCGTTCCCAGGCATGGTCGCCGCAAGGACTTCAGTGATGGCGGTATATACGCGGTCGACCGGGAGTGTCGTCAGGCACTCGGAAATCTTGCCGCCACCGCAGCCGTCGATCCCGCAGGGTCTGCATGGGTGCGCTCCGGACGTGATGACACGATGCAGGACACCCCAGGGACCCCACTCGGTTTCGCCACTTGGTCCGAACAGCGCCACGACCGGCGTGCCCATGGCGGCTGCAATGTGCATGGGGGCGGAGTCCACGCCGACGAAGGCACGAGCTTCTCTGGTCAGGGCCGCCAATTCGCGCAGGCTCAGCGCGCCCGTCAGGTCGACGATACGAGAGCGCGAGGCGCTCGAGCACGCGGTGAGGATGGCTTCGACGAGTGCGCGCTCACGCGCGTCCGGCGCGCCAGTTACCGCGATCCGCATGCCGGCCGCGGTCAAACGGTCGAGCAAGGCCGCGGAGTGCTCCGGTGGCCAGCACTTGAACAGCCAGCGCGAGCCCGGGTGCATCTGGATGAAACGATGTGGCTCCAGACTCTGCAGTGCGAGCAGGTTGCGTACGCGCGCCGCTGACTTGTCATCGGGGCAAAGTACCAGACGCTTGTCCGCCGGGGCAGGCTGCAGGCCGATGCGTCTCAGGGCATCGAGATTGCATTCGACCGTGTGCCGCGGCGTCTTGCGCGGCAGTCGGTAGTAGTGGGTGAAGCTCGTCCGCCAGAACCAGTCCGCGTCGTCCAGGTGCCGGGCGACCGCGTAGCGCGGCTTGAGCAGGCGGGCAAGCCAGGCGCCACGGGGATGCTCGGTCAAATGCACGATCAGGTCGTAGCGCCGCGCCCGCAGACCACGCAACAGGCGCCGCTCCGCCGCCGCCTGCGCGAGCCAGCCCTGGTGCTTCCATTCGCGGTCGATGGCATGCAATTCGGCGATCGCGGGATGACCTTCGAGCATGGGTGCGGTTTCACGATAGACCAGCGCGTCGAGTTCTGCGGCTGGCAAGGCGTGCTTGAGCACGGTGAACACCGGCGACGCGAGCAGTACGTCGCCATGATGGCGAAGCTTGGTTACCAACACGCGACGGACCACGGCGGTGTCGACAGGGTCCTGCAACGGGTTGAACATGCGCTGACGATAGCAAAATGCCCTGTCTGATACAAACCTCGCTGAAGGTTGCCAGTCAGGACTTACTTGTCGACGAAGCGGCGTGCGTATTGCGTGCGCGCCTGTTCGGGTACAATCGCCGCCATCGCCGAGCCGCTTTGAATCCATGCCCAACGAGGTTGCCTCCTCTTCCCTGAAAGCACAGATCCTCGCGGAGGCTCTGCCGTATATCCAACGCTTTCACGACAAGGCGATCGTGATCAAGTATGGCGGCAATGCCATGACCGAGCCGCAGCTGAAGGCGGGATTTGCGCGTGACGTCGTGATGCTGAAGCTAGTCGGGATGAACCCAGTCATCGTCCACGGTGGTGGGCCGCAGATCGGCGATCTCCTCAAGACGATGGGCATACCTAGCGAATTCCGGCAGGGGATGCGCGTCACCGACGAAAAAGTGATGAATGTCGTCGAGATGGTTCTCGGCGAGCTCAATCAGGAAATCGTCGGCCTGATCAACCAATATGGCGGCCGCGCGGTCGGCCTGACCGGGCAGGACGGTGCGTTCATCCATGCCCGCAAGATGTTGCTGAAGAGCGATACCAATGTGGGTAATCTCGTCGACATCGGCCTGGTCGGCGAGATCGAAAGGATCGACCCTGAACTGATCAACCTGCTCGATTCACGCGACTTCATTCCGGTCATCGCGCCGATCGGCGTCGGCACGGATGGCGAGGCGTACAACATCAATGCCGATCTCGTCGCCGGCAAGCTTGCCGAAACGCTCAACGCCGAGAAACTGGTGCTGATGACGAATACGACGGGCGTGCTCGACAAGAACGGCAAGCTGCTGACCGGGCTCACAGCGAGTGAGATCGAAGCCTTGTTTGCGGATGGCACGATTCACGGCGGCATGCTGCCGAAAATCGGGTCCGCCCTCGATGCGGTCAAGAACGGCGTGAAAAGCTCGCACATCATCGACGGCCGGGTCGAACACGCCCTGTTGCTGGAGGTGCTGACCAACGAAGGCGTCGGCACGATGATCAAGGCGGACTAGTTCGTTGAGCGAGCGACGTTGAGCGTTGGACGAATACTGTCTCACGTTTGACGTGCGACACCCGAACGATTTGTCAGGGGGCAACATGGCGATCAAATCCGGCGAGCGCAGGTTGCAAATCCTGCAGATGCTCGCGGCGATGCTGGAAACTCCGCGCGGCGAAAAAATCACGACCGCCGCTCTGGCCAAGAGGCTGGACGTTTCAGAGGCCGCGCTCTACCGGCATTTCGCCAGCAAGGCGCAGATGTTCGAGGGGCTGATCGAATTCATCGAGTCGACGCTGTTTTCGCTCGTCAACCGCATCACGACCGAGACGACCGACGGCGTCGCGCAGGCGACGCAGATCGTGGCGGTGCTGCTGGGTTTTGCCGAAAAGAATCCAGGCATGACGCGGGTTCTCATCGGTGATGCACTGGTCAACGAGGACGAGCGGCTCCAGGCGCGCATGAACCAGCTCTACGACCGCGTTGAAGCGGCATTGCGCCAAGCGCTGAAGATCGCCCACGCGGGAGGCACATGGCCGGGCGATGCGCCCGCGGAGGCCAACGTGCTGCTCGCGTTTGTCGTTGGACGGTGGATGCTCTTTGCCAAGAGCGGGTTCAAGCGCCTGCCTCAGGAAGGGTGGGACGCGCAGCGGAAGTATCTGTTCACCTGAGCTGAAGCGCGCAGACCCCGCACCACGATGGCGAGCGCGGATACGCTCCTGAAGGAAGCGCGCCGTGCGCTCGATGCCGGCCGCGTCGCTGCGGCCACTGCATTTGTCGAACAGGCGCTTGCGAAGAAACTCGATACAAGTCACGGCACGGCATTGGTCAATCTCGGCAACCGGCTGGCCGAACGCGACGAGCCTGCCGCCGCGGTTGCGATTTTCGAGCGCGCACTGCAGTTGTTTCCCGCGAACGCGGGCTTGATGATCAACCTCGGCGTTCAGCTGGACCGGCGCGGCGATCCGGCGCGCGCCGAGCGTTGTTACCGCGACGTGCTGGAGCGGCGGCCGGGCGAAATCGTGGCGCTGGCCAATCTGGCCCACTTGCTGTTCATGCAAAAGCGCCATGCGGACGCGCTGGGTTTTTATGATCGGCTGGTCGCGTTGGCGCCCCATGCGCCTGCGGAGATCTGGAACAATCGTGGCGTGTGCCAGAAATACATGCGCGATCGTGGCGCCGAGGCGAGTTTTCGCCACGCGTTTGCGTTAACGCCGGACTCGCCTCAGATTTTGGCCAATTTGGGATTCCTGATGGTGGAGCAGCACAAGTATGCCGATGCACGACCGCTGCTGCAGCGCGCACATATGCTCGATCCGGCGCGCCTGCAGGTGGCTGCGCAGTGCGTCGAATTGCAATTGCGGTTCGCCGATTGGTCCGGGTTCGAGCACGATCGTGCCGCCATCATCGCTGCCGTAGCGCATCCCGGTGGGCCAGGCCAGGCGGTACCGCCGTTTGCATTTCTGTCGATCTGTGATGATCCGGCGCTGCAGCGTGCAGCTGCCGGGAGTTTCACATGGCCGCAATCTGCAGTTGGCGGATCCGAATTTCCAAACGATGCTGGCGGAACAGGACGCGTGCGGCTCGGCTTCGCCGCGTCAGCGTTTCACGACCACCCGGTTCCCCGGTTGGTCGTCGAATTGCTGGAGCGCCTGGATCGCGGCCGTTTCGAGACGTTCGCCTACGAGCTGGGTTTGGGCACGCACGACGCGATGCACACGCGGATCGTGGGCGCGGTCGACCATTTTTCTGAGCTGGGACGCATGTCGACGGTCGACGCCGTGGCGCGCATTCGCGCCGATCGGATCGCCATCCTGTTCGATCTCTCCGGGCATACGGAATTTGCGCGTCCGGAAGTCTTCGCGGCGCAATCGACCCCTGTGCAAGTCAACTACCTCGGCCACGCTGGAACGCTGGGCGCGCAATACTACGATTACCTGATCAGCGACCCGACAACCACGCCGGCCTCTGAGCGCCTGCATTTCAGCGAAAAGGTAGTGGATGTCGGTGACTGCTATGTTCCAAGCGACTCGCGGCGGGTGATCGCCTCGCCCGCATCGACGCGCGCGGATTACGGCCTGCCTGCTGGGGCGTTTGTCTTCGCCGCGCAAGCCGCGCCGTACAAGATTCTTCCAGAAATGTTCAATATTTGGATGCAGCTGCTGGGCCAGGTCGACGACAGCGTGCTTTGGCTCCGCTCGATGCACGAAGTATCAGTGGCGAATCTGCGCGAGGAGGCGCGCAGTCGCCACATTGCGCCGCAACGACTCGTATTCGCACCGCAGGAACCTGTGTCGCAATACCTCGCCCGCTTCAGGCTGGCCGATCTATACGTCGACACGTATCCGTTCGGCTCGCACACGACGGTCAACGATGCACTGTTCGCCGGATTGCCGGTGGTGACGCTCGCGGGGCGGAGCATGGCGGCGCGGGCATCCGCGTCGCAACTGCGCGCCGTGGGTTTGCCGGAACTCGTCGCCAACTCGCACCAAGAGTACGCGGCGATCGCGCTCGGGTTGGCGCGTGACCGGAATCGACTCGGTGGGATCACGGCGAGCCTGCGCGAGGCCGGTCACGCGAGCCCGCTATTCGATATGCAGGCCTATACGCGACAGTTCGAGGCGGCGATCATGCGCATGTATCGCGAGCCCGTCCAGCCGGGGCTGATAACGGCGAGCTAGGTTGCCTGCACCGTGGAGGGGGCGATCTGACATCCGCCGATGCGCCAGGTGCCGTTGGCTTGCCGTTGCATGATGTACAGCGCCACGCGCACCGTGTTGTCCGTGTCGATCAGCCGCAGCGGCTGGATCACCGTCCCGTCGATGACCGCGCCTTCGAGAAACTCGGTGTAGCGCGCTGTGAGCAATACGGCGTACGCCGCGCGCACCATGCCGATGAACGTCGCTGCATCGCCGAATTGGTCGCGGATGCCAGGCGACGCGTAACTGAACGCCTTGGCGGCATCGCCCGCCTTGAGCGCGCTGCGCTGATCGACGATGACTTTCTTGATGGCCGTCCAATCCGTCGAGCGCATGACGGGCTCGGCAACCGGCGCGGCGGATTCGGCTGCGTGGGCCGGCGGTAGCGGCCACAGCGTTCCGCACGCGCATGCCATGGCCAAGACACCGATGTACATGCGCAGGCACGACACGACCGGGGCTCGGCAACCGGCCATCACCGCCGCTCCGGTCCGCAGACAGGACATTGGGGATCTTTCTGCACGCGTACTTCACGCCACTCCATGGCCAGCGCGTCGAGCAGCAACAATCGTCCCGCCAATGACCGCCCGACCCTCGCGAGCAGCTTGAGTGCTTCGGCCGCTTGCGTGGCACCGACGATGCCCACCAGTGGCGCAAATACGCCCATGGTGGCGCAGCGCGTCTCCTCGAACTCGTCGCCTTCGCCGAACAGGCAGTGGTAGCAAGGACTCGCGGCGTCGCGCGGATCGAAGACCGCGAGCTGTCCGTCGAAGCGAATCGCCGCGCCAGAGATGAGGGGTTTTTTCGCGGCGACGCTGGCGCGATTCACCGCATGCCGTGTCGCAAAGTTATCCGAGCAATCGACGATGACATCGGCTGCGCGTGCAAGCGGGGCGAGCTCGGCATCGCCAACGCGAGCGGTGACCTGGACGACGTGTACTTCCGGGTTGACGGCCGCGATGCGCTGTCCGGCCGCCTCGACCTTGTTGCGACCGATCGCGGCGGTGTCGAACAGAATCTGGCGTTGCAGGTTGGTCAGGTCCACGCGATCGGCATCGACCAGGGTCAACGTGCCGACGCCCGCGGCGGCCAGAAATTGCGCCGCCGGATTGCCAAGCCCGCCGACGCCGACGATCAGCGCATGGGCACGGGTGAATCGCTCCTGTGCATCGACGCCCAGCTCGGCCAGAAGAATGTGCCGGCTGTAGCGGAGAAGTTGCGTGTCGTCCATTCGATGCTGGCGGAGCCAAGGAAAAACGCCCGGACGAACCGGGCGTTTTATTTCGCGCTTGACGGTCCCCGTTCTATTTGGGCTTGGCCTGCGCCGCGATCGCCTTCGACGACGCGATCACCGGCAGTCCCTTGAGCTGATTCATGGCCTGCTTCAACTGGAAATCGTCGGTCGAACCGTATTCCAGGCGCGGCGTCCGTGCCGGATCGGCCGGGTCCTTAGGTGCGGCATTGTCACCGGCCTTTTCGGCGGGAGCCTTTGGTTTTGCCGAAGTGTCCGCATTGGCGGCGGTCGTCGCGGCCTTGCCGTCGACCAGGTGATGGTCGAGGTTCGCCTCGCGCAAACGGCTCTGGGTATCGCGGCCGTCGTCCACCATGACATCGGGCTCGATGCCCTTGGCCTGAATCGAGCGCCCGCTTGGCGTGTAGTAGCGCGCCGTCGTGAGCTTCAGACCCGCATTCGGGCCGAGCGGCAGGATGGTTTGCACCGAGCCTTTGCCGAATGTCTGTGCACCCATGACGATCGCGCGTTTGTGATCCTGCAACGCGCCGGCAACGATTTCAGAGGCCGAAGCCGTGCCGCCGTCGACGAGCACCACCATCGGTACCTTTTTCAGAGCGGCGGGCATGTCCTTGAGATAGTCCTCACCACGGCCACGCATGTAGTCGCTCTTGGTCGCCGACAGGCGCATACGAGCATCGGGTGTCCGGCCATCGGTGTACACGACAAGCACGTCCTGCGGCAGGAACGCTGCCGCGACGCCGACCGAAACATTGAGCAACCCGCCCGGATCGCCGCGCAGGTCGAGCACCAAACCGGTGAGGTCACCCTGTTTGTACAAGTCGCGCAACGCCTTCGCCAGGTCCTCGCCGGTGCGCTCCTGGAACTGCACGATGCGCACATAGCCATACCCGGGCTCGAGCATCTTGGCGCGCACGCTGCGGACGTTGATAACCTCGCGCGTCAGCGTGAAGGTCAGCGGCTGGTCGGCGTCCTTGCGCGCGATCGTCAGCACGATCTGCGTGCCGGGCTTGCCGCGCATTTTATCCACCGCACTGGAGAGCGGCAGGCCACGGGTCGCGGTGTCGTCGATCTTCACGATCAGGTCGCCGGACTTGATCCCGGCGCGGAACGCGGGCGTATCGTCGATGGGCGACAAGACCTTGATGAACCCATCTTCCACGCCGACTTCGATGCCCAGGCCGCCGAACTTGCCTTGAGTCGAGATCTGCAATTCCTTGTAGGCGTCGGCGTCGAGGAAGTCGGAGTGCGGATCCAGTCCGTGGACCATTCCGTTGATCGCTTCCTTGATCAGCTTCTCATCGGCGACCGGTTCGACATAGTCGCTCTTGATCCGGCCGAACACGGCCGAGAACAGTTGCAGATCTTCGTAAGGAATCGGCAGCCGTGCCTCGCGCTCGGCCAGTGCCGAGAAGTTCAGGCTGAGCAACAGCCCGAGCACTGCGCCCAAGCCGATCAATCCTGCTTTTTTCCAGCCGTCACCCATGTCCGCCTCACAATTTGCAGTCGTGCGATCCGTCAGGAGCGACCACACGCGCTGTTTAAACATCAAGTTGAGTCAGTATACGCCCGTTTCCCGGCCCCATTCACCGGGGCGCAGGGCGCATTCTGCCTTGCGGCGGCTTGGTCCCGACCGGCGGCGACCGCACGTCGAGGTAGCCGGGCCAGGACTCACGATTGGCCCACAGCAAGTGGACCGCATCTGCGTCCGCCAGTTCCATCGTCATATGCCATCGCAGAACCGCAATTTCAACGGCGATTGGGCATTTTCGTGTGGTCCGAAGGTCGAATGTAGACGACATGCGCTATCATTTCCGTCCCTTCGCGTGCGCTTTTTCCGACCTTCCATGTATCCACAGCCTATTCCGTTCATTATCGCCAACTGGCCGCTTGCCCTGGTGTTTGTCGTATCGGGGGCGATGCTGGCGTGGCCGTTTCTCCAGCGCCGTTTGTCGAACGCGCGCGAAGTCGGCGCCGTCGCGGCAACCCAGCTGATCAACCGCCAGAATGCGGTGATTCTCGACCTGCGCGAACCGAACGAGTTCGCGGCCGGCCGATTGCCCAACGCGCTGCACATTCCGCTGGCGCAGCTTGCCACCCGCGGGCAGGAGCTTGCGAAGTTCAGCGGGCGGCCGATCATCGCGTATTGCGACCGCGGCAACAGCAGCCGTGTGGCGGCGTCGGCGCTGTCCAAGCTCGGGTTCACCGAAGTATTCACTTTGCATGGCGGACTGCGCGCGTGGTCGGACGCTGGCATGCCGCTCGAGAAGGGTTGAGTCCCGCAGGGCCGCTCCAAGGACGCCTGCACGAGCGGCGCGAAGCCAAGGCTCGAAGAGCGCGTCCGCGAGTGCGGGTGGTGGCCGACACGAAGTTACTTCATTGCACGCCTTTGCGGAAGGAGGCCGCACCGCGCCCCTTGGGGGGGGCGGCGCGCAGCGCCGTTCGGGGGGCACAAACAAGCGCCGCCAGTGTGGGGGTCGTGTTGTGAGCGCCCCGGTGACGGCCCATGTGATGATGTATTCGACCGCGGTGTGCCCGTATTGCGTTCGGGCCGAGCAGTTGCTTCGCGCCAAGGGCGTCGCAGACATCGCCAAGGTTCGCGTCGACCTGGAGCCCGCGCGGCGGACGGAAATGATGCAAAAGACCGGTCGGCGCACGGTGCCGCAAATCTACATCGGCGGCGTGCACGTTGGCGGGTACGACGACCTGGTCGTACTCGACCGCGCCGGCAAGCTCCAGCCGCTGCTCAAGGGCGAGGGCGCCTGAACGGTCCACGACGGGCAGCTTGGTCGCCTGCGTTATAATTGAACGCTTTGCTGATCCACCAGGAACGCGAATGGCCGACCCTCAAGCACCAAGCACTCCCACGCTCGCTATCGAGAAGATCTACGTCAAGGATCTCTCGCTGGAAAATCCTGGCGCACCGCAGTCCTTTCTCAGCACCGAGACGCCGAACGTCGAAGTCGGCCTGCGCACGCGGGGCGAACAGGTGGACGAGAACGTGTTCGAGTGCGTGCTGACGATCACCGTGACGGCAAAGGCCGGGGACAAGACCTTGTTCCTCGTCGAAGCCGCGCAGGCAGGACTGTTTCGCATTCAAGGTGTTCCGATGGCGGACATGCAGCCGATCATGGGCATTCATTGCCCGAGCGTGCTGTTCCCGTATGTCCGTGAGACGATCGCCAATGCGATCACGCGCGCAGGGTTCCCGCCGGTTCATCTCGATCCGATCAATTTCGAGTTGCTGTATCAGCAGCAGCTCGCCCATCTGCAGCAGCAACCGGCGGCATCGCCGATACCGAGTTAGCGTGTTTCGTCATACTGCTCGCCTTGTCGTGCTGTTCGCCCTGGGCAGCAGCGCATGGGCGGCGGAGTTTCACGCGACGACTGACGTTGCTGTGATGTACGACGCACCGTCGTCCAAGGCGCGACCGCTATTCGTGCTCAGCCGCGATATTCCGCTGGAGTTGATCGTCAACGTCGAAGGCTGGATGAAGGTTCGCGACGTTGGCGGAACCATCGCGTGGGTCGAAAAAAAGACGGTCGGCGACAAGCGCATGGTCGTGATTCGAGCGCCCGTTGCCGAAATTCTCGCCAATCCGGTCGACACCGCGCCCCTGGTGTTCAAGGCCGAGCAAAATGTATTGCTTGAAATCGCCGATGTTGCGTACGCCTCGACGACGCCGGGCTGGGTGAAGGTGCGGCACCGCGACGGTCAGGTCGGGTATGTACGCATTGCGCAGGTCTGGGGCGTTTAGAACCTACCCCAAAATTGGCCGCGCGACCCGATAGCATTGCCATCCTGGGTGCTGGCGCATGGGGTACCGCGCTCGCGGTGCATCTGGCGCGCACGCCCTCGCCGCCAACCATCGCGCTCTGGGCGCGCGACCAGAGCCAGGCGCAGTCCATGCGGACGACGCGAGAGAATGCGCGCTATCTGCCAGGCGTGGTTCTTCCGGAGCGGATATCGATCGCCGGCGATGCGGCTGCCGCGGCTGCCGCGGCGTCGATCGTCATCGTCGCCACTCCGATCGCAGGCCTGCTCGACGTTGTGAACGTCGTTCGCCACCATACGCGCGCCCCGCTGGCGTGGCTGGGCAAAGGATTTGTTGCAGACGCCGCGGCGGCCGCGGGTGTCACGTTGGCGCATCGGATGGTCGCGCCACTGTGGCCTGCGCCGGTCGCAGTGATATCCGGACCGAGCTTCGCCGAGGAAGTCGCGGCAGGGCGGCCAACCGCGGTCAGCGTCGCGGCGACCGATGCCGAATTCGCCGAACATCTCGCGCGCCGCCTGCGTGGCGATTCGCTACGCGCCTACGTCACCGATGACATGACCGGGGTCGAGGTCGGTGGTGCCGTAAAGAATGTGCTGGCGATCGCCGCAGGCTTGAGTGACGGACTGGGTTTTGGCCACAATGCGCGCGCCGCGCTGATCACCCGCGGGCTGGCGGAAACCGGAAGGTTGTCGGCAGGTTTGGGTGGCAGGCGCGAAACGCTGATGGGACTCGCCGGTCTGGGCGACCTGGTGCTGACGTGCACCGGCGACCTTTCGCGCAATCGCCGCGTGGGGCTCGGTCTGGCGCGCGGCGCGTCGCTGACCGAAGTCCTGGTCACGATTGGCCATGTCGCCGAGGGCGTCACGGCGGCAAAAGCCGTGCACGCATTGTCGGCGTCACTCGGCATCGAGATGCCGATCGCTTCGGCGGTGTATCGGGTGCTCCATGAAGGGCTTTCGGCCAAACGCGCGGTGGCCGCACTGCTGGCACGCGAGCCCAGCCGCGAATTCGATTGAGCGCTGCGCGCCAGCGACGCGCATGGCTGACAACACTATGCCGCGCCGGCAAATCCGTTCTGTCGCCATGCCTCATACACGGCGATCGCGACGGCATTCGACAGGTTGATGCTGCGCATCGAAGGCAGCATCGGAATGCGCAGCCGCGCGTCCGGCGCGAACTCGTCGAGAATCGGCGCCGGCAGACCTGCTGTCTCGCAGCCGAATACGAACACGTCGCCGGGCTGTAGGTTGCATGCGTAAAGCGAGCACGCGCCTTGCGTCGTCATGGCGTGCCAGCGACGCTCCTGCGACGGATCGAGCGCGGCGCGACAGGCCCGCCAGTCGCGATGCACGACAAGACGCGTGTACTCGTGGTAATCGAGGCCGGCACGTTTGAGCTCGCGATGGTCGAGACGAAATCCCAATGGTTCGACCAGGTGCAGCTCGGCCCCTGCATTTGCCGCGAGCCGGATCACGTTGCCCGTGTTCGGCGGGATCTCGGGATGCACCAGCACGATCGCGACCATCAGCGATTGGGTGGCGGAGTGCGTGCCACCACCCAGTTCTCGACACGTGTCGCGCCGGCCGCCTTGAGCGTTCGCGCAAACTCCGCGAGCGTGGCGCCCGTTGTCATGACGTCGTCGACGACTGCAACGGACAGTCCCGTCAGGTCGTAGGTGCAGGTAAATGCGCCACGGATGTTTGCTGCGCGTTCCGCCCACGGCAGCGTTGCCTGCGGCGCCGCTGCGCGAGTGCGGTGGACGCGCGTCTCGATCACCGCCACATCCATACGCGCTGCAATCTCGTGGGCGATTTCCGCCGCCTGATTGAAGCCTCGCTCGCGCTGACGCGCCACGGCAAGCGGCATGGCGATGACGTGGGCCGGCGCGGGCACTGGAACTCGCCTTCGCGCTCCGACGATGGCGGCCGCGCACCACTCGGCAAGCGCCAGTCGGCCGTGGTACTTGAATGCCTGGATCAGGCGATCCACGGGAAATGCATAGGCGTACGCGGTCATCGTTGCGTCAAAGGGCGGCGGATGCGCAAGGCAGCTGCCGCAGACGGTGCCCTCCAATCCGGGCATTGCGCATACCGGACATGCGCACTCGATTCGAGGCAGATCGCACATGCATGCCGCGCACACCAGTTCGGTGGCCGAATGTCCGGCGCATAGCTCGCACCGCTGGGGCAATGCCAGGCGGGCCACATCGAGCGCGCTTCTGCGGACGCTGTCAAACGCCGCGGCCAGAAAATTTGACATGCCAAACCCCCTCCACGAAACTCGTCACTAGTCTAACGCTCGGCGAGTGGCCATGCATTACGGTATCGACTTGCAAACGTTCGTCAGTGGCGGCGCTCGACCGGATGTGCGATGACTGCGGCGCAGGATTCCGCCGCCCTGGATCAGCGCTTGGTGCGACGCGCCTTCGAGCGGGCCGCGACCACCTGCGATGCGGCTGCCGTCCTGCAGCGCGAAGTCAGTGCAAGGATGGCCGAGCGTCTGGGCATCATCAAGCTGACACCCAATGCAATTCTCGACGCAGGCTGTGGCACGGGCGAGGCGCTGGGCGAACTCCGAACGCGCTATCCTGACGCACAGATCATCGGTCTCGACCTCGCCTGGAACATGACCCTTGCGGCGCAGAGTCGCTCGCGGATCATCGCTGGCGACGAACGCCCGCTGCTCGCACGCCTGCTGGGACCACGAGCTACGGTCATGGCGCCGGCCTTGGTGTGCGGCGATATCGGACGACTGCCATTGAGGGCCGGCTGCGTCGATCTCATCTGGAGCAATCTGGCGTTGCAATGGATCGATGCGCCGCCGCAGGCGTTCGGAGAATTTCATCGGGCGCTCACGACCGGGGGGCTGTTGTCGTTCACGACCTTCGGTCCCGACACGCTGCGCGAATTGCGCACCGCGTTTGCTGCAGTCGATACCGCAACGCACGTCAACCGCTTTGTCGACATGCACGATCTGGGCGACATGCTGGTGGAAGCCGGCTTCGCGGATCCGGTCGTGGATATGGAGATGCTGACCCTGACCTATGCCGACGCGATCGTGCTCATGCGGGAGTTGAAGGCACTGGGTGCGCACAATGTGACTGCCGCCCGTCCACGCGGCATGATGGGGCGCGAGCGGTGGCGCCGCATGCTGGACGCGTTGGATGTTTTCCGATGCGACGGCCGCCTGCCAGCGACTTTCGAGGTCATTTACGGGCACGCATGGAAACCGGCGCCCCGCGTCGCCACGGACGGCCGCGCCATCGTGCACTTCACTCGACACCGACCACGATAGCCAATGGCATTGCCTGGCCAAGACTGATCTCATGCAACGCCTGTTCGCGGTGCAGCAATCCATGCTAAGATTTCAGGGATTTTTTCGAGATATATCGACGAGATGCCGTGGCGCCGCCGCGGTCCTTGCCCGAGGCGGTTGTAAGTTGTTGCCTGCGGGGGGCCGCGAGCGTTGCCTTTTGACTCAAACTGGCCCGCCGTGCACTCCATTCCTGTTGACACTGCCTATTGCATTACGTCGCGACGTAACGATTCCCTCGGCCGTCGCGGGCGATGGCAGATCTTCGCTGCGCTGTGTGCGGTCTCGATGAGCCTGGCGCTTGCCTTCGCGGCATTCGGCGCGTGGCTGGTGCTGCCCTATTCGGTGCTGGAAATGGGCGTGTTGTTCCTCGCCTTTGCGTGGATGAACCGGCATGCGGCGGACTGGGAGCGGGTCAGCGTCAACGAAGACCGCGTGATCGTCGAGCGCGAATGCGCCGGCGTGCTGAGCCGTCACGAATTCAATCGCTGCTGGACGCGGGTCGAGTCCGCTGTCGGGACATTCGGTAACCTGTCATACCTGGCGCTTTGTTCGGCCGGCAAACGAGTTCGAATTGGCGACGACTTGCCGGCAATGGAACGCAACATCGTAGCGAAGAACTTGCGCCGCGCCTTGGCCGCGCGCTAGCAGATCATCGACGTTCTCGAGGGAAGTATGGAGTGCATCAAAGACAATATGCGGGCGGGGCGAGGCCGCGAGCGAATCAACCAGTGCCTGCTTGCAATGGCACCGCTGCTGGCTCCGGGAACGGCGTTCGCGGCGCGGGAAATCAACCTGCAGCCGCCGGTCACGCCGATCGCGTCGCAGATATTCGACCTGCACCTTCTCATCACCGGGATCTGCGCGGTCATTTTCGTCGCTGTGTTCTCGGTGATGTTCTATTCGATCTTCGCGCACCGCAAGTCCAAGGGCCACAAGGCCGCGCAGTTCCACGAAAACACCACGGTGGAAGTCATCTGGACGGTCATCCCGTTCCTGATCCTGCTGGCGATGGCGTTCCCGGCGACCAAGACGATTCTCGCCATGAAGGATACGTCGGTGCCGGACATCACGGTCAAGGTCACCGGATTCCAGTGGAAATGGCAATACGACTATCTCGATCACGGTTTTTCGTTCGTCAGCAACCTTGCAACACCGCAAGCGCAGATCCGCAATCAGGATCCGAAGGGCGAGCACTACTTGCTCGACGTCGACGAAGCGATGGTCGTGCCCACCGGCAAGAAAGTCCGCGTGCTCATCACCGCCGGCGACGTGATCCACGCGTGGTGGGTTCCCGCATTCGGCGTCAAGCAGGATGCGATCCCGGGGTTCGTGCGTGACACCTGGTTCAAGGCAGACACGCCCGGCATCTATCGTGGCCAATGCGCGGAGCTATGCGGCAAGGAGCATGGTTTCATGCCGATTGTGGTCGAGGTGAAGACGCCCGAGGCCTACGCGCAGTGGGTGGAGGTCCAGAAGAAAAAAGCCGCCGCGAGTGCCGAGGATCCAAGCAAGGTCTGGGATCTCAAGGACCTGGTGGCGCGTGGCGAGAAGGTCTACACGGCCAATTGCGTGGCTTGCCATCAGGCGAACGGCAAGGGAGTGCCGCCGGCGTTCCCACCGCTCGACGGTTCGAAGGTCGCGCTGGGTCCGATAGCCGCGCACCTTGACGTCGTGCTCAACGGTGCGGTCAAGAACGGGCAGCCGACAGCCATGGTGCCGTGGAAGAACACGCTTTCGAATACCGATATCGCCGCCGTCGTGACCTACGAACGCAACGCGTGGGGGAACCACGTGGGTGACGCAGTCCAGCCGTCGCAGGTCGCGGCAGCGAAGAAATAATGCCGCGCCCAACTGAGGAGCATTGAACGATGAGCGCCATTCCACACGATCACGCCGCTGGTCACGATCACGCGCACGACGACCATGCGCATTATCCCGGTGGCCTGATGCGCTGGGTCACGACGACCAATCACAAGGATATCGGCACGCTGTATCTGTGGTTCTCGTTCATCATGTTTCTCGCGGGCGGTTGCCTCGCGCTGACGATTCGCACCGAGTTGTTCCAGCCCGGATTGCAGATCGTCGAGCCCGAGTTCTTCAATTCGCTCACCACGCTGCACGGCCTGATCATGATCTTCGGCGCGATCATGCCGGCGGCAGTGGGTTTCGCCAACTGGCAGGTCCCCTTGATGATCGGGGCGCCCGACATGGCGTTCGCGCGCATGAACAACTGGAGCTTCTGGCTGCTCCCATTCGCGGCGTCGCTGCTGATCGGCTCGTTCTTCGTGCCGGGAGGCGCCGCGGCGGGCGGATGGACGCTCTACGCGCCGCTGTCGGTCGAAGCGGGCATGGGCATGGACCTGACGATCTTCGCCGTCCACATCATGGGCGCGTCGTCGATCATGGGCTCGATCAATATCATCACGACCATCCTCAACTTGCGCGCGCCCGGCATGACGCTGATGAAGATGCCGCTGTTCGTGTGGACGTGGCTGATCACGGCCTACCTGCTGATCGCGGTGATGCCGGTGCTGGCCGGCGCGGTGACGATGCTGCTGACCGACCGTCACTTCGGCACCAGCTTCTTCAATGCCGCCGGTGGCGGCGACCCGGTGATGTTCCAGCACATCTTCTGGTTCTTCGGGCATCCCGAGGTCTACATCATGATCCTGCCGTCGTTCGGCATCGTGTCGACGATCATCCCGGCGTTCGCGCGGAAGCCGTTGTTCGGCTACGCATCGATGGTCTACGCGACCTCGTCGATCGCGATCCTGTCGTTCATCGTCTGGGCGCATCACATGTTCACGGTCGGCATGCCGGCCGCGGGACAGCTGTTCTTCATGTACGCGACGATGCTCATCGCGGTGCCGACGGGCGTCAAGGTGTTCAACTGGCTGGCCACGATGTGGCGGGGCTCGATGACCTTCGAGACACCGATGCTGTTTGCCATCGGATTCATCTTCCTGTTCACGATGGGCGGATTCACCGGGCTGGTGCTCGCGATCACCCCGGTGGATATCCAGTTGCAGGACACTTACTACGTCGTCGCGCACTTCCACTACGTGCTGGTGGCCGGCTCGCTGTTCGCGTTCTTCGGTGGCGTCTACTACTGGCTGCCGAAGTGGTGCGGTCGCATGTACAACGAAACACTCGGCAAGTGGCACTTCTGGTTGTCGATGATCTTTTTCAACATCACGTTCTTCCCGATGCATTTCCTCGGCCTGGCGGGCATGCCGCGCCGCGTCCCAGACTATGCGACGCAGTTCACGGACTTCAACGAGATCGCGACAATCGGGGCGTTCGGCTTCGGTCTGTCGCAACTCCTGTTTCTCTACGTCGTGCTGAACTGCATCCGCGACGGCAAGCCGGCGCCGGCCAAACCATGGGACGGTGCAGACACGCTCGAGTGGACACTGCCGTCACCCGCGCCGTATCACACGTTCGAAACTCCGCCGCATATCGCGTAGGTCACCGCAGCATATGAAATCCGCGATGACGCGACCTGACGCCAATGGCGACGCCAGACGAACGGCGAACGTCCGCACAGCGCTGATCCTGGGATCGATTGCGCTGGTGTTTTTCGGTGGCATCATCTACGCGCAGATCTCCGGCGAACCGACCGTCGGCATGAGCGTGCTCGGTTTCGGTGTCATCGGTTTCTTGCTGGTCGCCATCGGCAGGAATCTTCGTAAGTGAATGCGAAGGTGAGTACGAAAGCGAACGCGGACGTGATGGGCAACAGTCCGGACGACCCGAAGCGTGCGAATCGCGTGCTGGTAGGCAAGCTCGCGCTGGTCGTGGTCATGATGTTCGGTTTCGGCTATGCATTGATTCCGTTCTACGAGCAAATCTGCAAAGTGACGGGGCTGCGAGATATCGCCATCCCTGACACCGTGACCAATACGCAAGTCGACGCTTCTCGCACTGTACGTATCGAACTCGACGCCAACATCAACAAGATGCCGTGGCAGTTTCGTCCACTGACCCGGATAGTCAGCGTGCATCCAGGCGAGTTGGCCCAGGTGGTGTATGAAGTGGAGAACACGAGCGATCGTCCGATGACGGGCCAGGCCGTGCCAAGCTATGGTCCGCAACTTGCGGGCGAGTACTTCAAGAAGCTCGAATGCTTCTGTTTCACCAAGCAGTCGTTCGGTCCGCACGAAAAGCGGCAGATGCCAGTCGTGTTCGTGATCGATTCGCGGCTGCCCGCGGACGTCACCACGATCACGCTGTCGTACACTTTTTTCGAAGTCGAAGGCAACCTGACACAGTCGCGGGATCCCGCGAACAGGACGTGACACGCAAGTCGAGGAGCAAACATGAGCACCGCACACAACGGCGACCCGTACTACTACGTGCCACAGCCCTCGCACTGGCCGATCACCGGCTCGTGCGCCCTGTTGCTGATGGCGGTGGGCGCCGCGTCCTGGTTCAACGCCTATGCCATGGGCCCGTGGCTGGTGCTTGCCGGATTCGCGGTTCTGGTCACCATGATGTTCGGATGGTTTGGCCGCGTGATCGACGAGTCCGGTCGTCATCTGTACAACAAGAAAGTCGACCTGTCGTTCCGCTGGGGGATGAGCTGGTTCATTTTCTCGGAGGTGATGTTCTTCGCGGCATTCTTCGGCGCCCTGTTCTACATCCGCAATTTGTCGGTACCGTGGCTGGGCGACATGGAAAACAAGCTGTTGTGGCCGAATTACACATCGATGTGGCCGACCAACGGCCCCTACATTGCCGAAACGTTCACGCCCATGGGCGCGATCGGTATCCCGCTGCTCAACACGATTCTGCTCGTGTCATCGGGTGGCACGCTGACGATCGCGCACCACGCGCTCAAGGCCGGCCACCGCGGTGCGCTCAAGTTCTGGCTGTTCATCACGATCGTGCTCGGGTTCACGTTCCTGGGCTTTCAGGCCTACGAATACACGCACGCCTACAGTGAACTCAATCTGAAATTGTCGAGCGGCGTTTATGGTTCGACGTTTTTCATGCTGACCGGTTTTCACGGCTTCCATGTGACCATCGGCGCGATCATGCTGACGGTGATGTTGCTACGGATATTCCGGGGGCATTTCGATGCGCAGCATCATTTCGCCTTCGAAGCCGCGGCATGGTACTGGCACTTCGTCGACGTCGTCTGGCTGCTGCTGTTCATCCTCGTCTACTGGATGTAGCGAGGCCGGACTGCTGCAAAAAAGCCGCACGGGAAACCGTGCGGCTTTTTCATAGGTATGCGGTCAACGCAGGCCGTTTGCTCCGATCCAGCCGAGTTTGTAGCTGACGACCAGGAAAATGATCAGGCTCGCGGACAATGCGACGCGAATCGCCAGCGCCTTGACCATGCGCGTGCTCTGCCCACGGTCGTGGTAAAGGTAATACAGCGCCGTCCCCAGACTGGCGACGATCAGCAACAGCGCAACGATGACGATGAACTTGATCAATACAGGCTCCTGCAAGACACGCGGATTGCAGGCTCATTAGTCTAGAGCAGGCTGATGCCCAACGCCATCACCTCGTTCCTGAGCCGAAGGCAGTTTCGGCCAACGATATGGCCGACCGTGGGGACGGTCGTGCTGGTCGCGGTTACGGTCAGTCTGGGCAATTGGCAACGACACCGCGCAGAGGAAAAGGAGCTGCTGCGCGCGCAATACGATCTCGCGGTGAACGCGACGCCGCTGCAGCTCGCCGTGACGATGACGGATGCAGCTGCGCTGCGCTTTCACCGCGTGCGTGCAACGGGGGAGTTCGACGCGCGTGCACAGGCGCTGATCGACAACAAGGTGCACGCCGGGCAGCCCGGATACCACGTCGTTACGCCGCTGAAGTTGACCGGAGGCGGCTACGTGCTGGTCGACCGCGGCTGGATCGCGGCGGGTGCGCGACGCTCGGAGTTGCCGCAAGTGGCAACGCCGCCCGGAACGGTGACGGTCAATGGCCGCGTCAATGTTCCGCCACTGCGCTACCTCGAATTGCGCGCCGACAGCGCGACCGGCCCGGTATGGCAGAACCTCGATGTCGCGCGCATTGCCGCGGCAAGCGGGCGGCCACTCTTGCCTTACATCATCGAGCAATCAGGCGAGCCTTCCGACGGCCTCGTCCGCGATTGGCCCGCGCCGGACTTTGGCATCGAGCAGCATCGCAGCTACATGGTGCAGTGGTATTCGTTCGCGGTGCTGGGTTGCGCCCTGTGGCTCGGGCTCAACTGGCGCGCGCGGGAGCGGCGCGATGATTCAGACGCCGTCTAGAGGAAGCGGTCGCCGCACGCTGCTGCTGTTGGCGCTGGTCGCGCTGGCGCCCATCGTCGCGTCGTACGTCACGTACTACTGGTTTGTTCCGGACAAGCGCGTCAACTACGGCGAACTTCTAGCTCCGGGCCCCGCACCACCCGTTAACGGCGTGCGGCTCGATGGCACCCCCTTTGCGCTGGCCGACCTGCACGGTCAATGGGTGATGCTGGTCGTCACGGGTGCCGACTGTACCGACGCGTGTCGTCGCGCACTGTACGCGACGCGGCAGGCGCGCACGATCCAAGGCCGCGAGCAGGATCGTGTGGTTCGCGCGTGGCTGCGGCCGACGGGAGCGCCCGCACCATCGCTGGAATTGCGGGAGTCGCAACCTGGGCTCGTGATCGGGAGTGCTGCGCATGCGGACCTCGCGCGCCTGCCGCTGGACACTGGCGGTGCCCCGACCATTTTCCTGCTGGACCCGCGCGGCAATCTGGTGCTGCGCTATGGCGCGGACCCGGATATCAAGCGGCTTGCCGCTGATCTCGGGCGCCTGTTGCGCGCGTCGCAGATCGGTTGATCAGGGTGGTAAAATGTGTGTCCTGCCGGATCGACCTGCGTTGGCTCGCGATACCCGAGCGGCGCTGAAAAAACGTTGCCGATGAATACGCTCGTTCTCTCCCAGAACCGCCTGCGCCAGTTCTTTGCGCTGACCAAGCCGCGCGTCGTGTCGCTCATTGTCTTTACGGCGGTGATCGGCATGTTCCTGGCGGCACCCGGGCTGCCGTCCGCGTCGGCCGTAATCTACGGCACGCTGGGCATTGCGCTCGTTGCGGGTGCCGCGGCCGCCATCAATTGCCTGGTCGAGCAGAAGATCGACGCGGTGATGGCCCGCACACGTTCGCGACCGTTGCCGCGCGGCGAACTGTCGTCGTTGCAGACGCTGGTCTTCGCCGCCATTGTCGGCGCGACAGGTTTGTTGCTTCTGTACATGAAGGTCAATGCGCTCACCATGTGGCTGACGCTGGTGACTTTCGTCGGCTACGCGATCATCTACACGGTGCTGCTCAAGCCGGCGACGCCGCAGAACATCGTGATCGGTGGTGCGTCTGGCGCGATGCCGCCGGTGCTTGGCTGGGCAGCGGTCGCCAACGACGTCGCACCCGAAGCGCTGCTGCTGTTTCTGATCATATTCGTCTGGACACCGCCGCACTTCTGGTCGCTGGCGCTTTATCGCGCTCAGGAGTACGCGAAGGCGGGGCTGCCAATGCTGCCGGTGACGCACGGCGGCGAATACACACGTCTGCAGATCGTGCTCTACACCGTGGCGTTGTTTGCGGTGTCGCTCCTGCCGTTCGCGATCCGGATGAGCGGCTGGATGTACCTTGCCGCGGCCGTCGTGCTTGGCGCCATATTCATCGGCTACGCGGTGCAGCTTTACCGTCGCTACAGCGATGCGCTTGCGCGGCGCACTTTCCGCTACTCGATCGCCTACCTCGCGGCGCTCTTTTCCGCGTTGCTGATCGACCACTATTGGCAGTGAAGTCCGCGTCCATTCTAGCCATTGCGCTGCTGGCTCTGGGCGTCGCCGCCTGCGGCCCGACATCCCCCAAATTCGAAGGCTCCGACGTCACGGGCGGCAGCTTCGGTCGCGACTTCAAGCTTGCCGATCCCGAAGGACGACAACGGACGCTTGCGGATTTTCGCGGCAAGGTCGTCGTGATGTTCTTCGGGTATACGCAATGCCCCGATGCTTGTCCGACAACGCTGTCGGAATTGGCCGCGGCGATGCAGACGCTCGGGGCGGATGCAGCGCGCGTGCAGGTCCTGTTCGTCACCGTCGACCCAGAGCGCGACACCGCGGCACTGCTGGCGCAATATGTGCCGGCGTTCAATCCCACGTTTCTGGGACTGCGCGGGGATGCACAGGCGACGGCCGAGGTGGCCAAGGAATTCAAGGTGCTCTACCAGAAGCAGCCTGGCACGACGCCCGGCACCTACAGCATGGACCATTCAGCCGGAACGTTCATCTTCGATCCTGAAGGACGGCTGCGCGTCTACGTTAGCTACGGGCTGGGGCCGCAGGTGTTCGCTCACGATATCGGGACGCTGCTGCACCCCAAGTCGTAGCCTGCGTGTCTTACTCGTCACCCTGTCATTCCCGCGCAAGCGGGAATCCATGTTGACCTTGTAGAACGTGAAAAGATGGATCCCCGCATTCGCGGGGAAGACGAATCCGAGGATTTGGTGCGGGGTCAACCCGCGCGCTTGTTCTCGATCAGCTCGATCTTGTATCCGTCCGGATCCTGCACAAATGCGATGACCGTCGTTCCGCCCTTGACCGGACCGGCGTCACGCGTGACATTGCCGCCTTTGTTGCGCACTGCTTCACACGCCGCCGCAGCGCTCGGCACCTCGATGGCGACGTGGCCGTAGGCGGTTCCGAGTTCGTATCCGTCGACGCCGTAGTTGTACGTCAATTCAAGCACTGCGCCTTCGGATTCGTCGCCATAACCGACGAACGCGAGTTTGTATTTTTGCTCGGGCCGATCGGTGGTGCGCAGTACCTTCATGCCGAGCACTCCAGTGTAAAAGCCGACCGAGCGGTCGAGGTCGCCGACGCGCAACATGGTGTGCAGAATTCTCATGGCGATCTCCTTGGGTTTCTTAGAACTCGACGAGTTCGTAATCTTCTTTGCGTGCGCCGCAATCGGGACATGTCCAGTTCGGCGGGACATCTTCCCATTTGGTGCCGGGGGCTATCCCGGTGTCGGGATCGCCGAAAGCCTCGTCGTAGACGTGGCCACAGATGAGACACATGTATTTTTTCATTCGGGCGCAAAGCTGTTGGAGTAAAATCGCATTTTACCAAGTCCACCGGTGCCGGTGACGGAGCGTTTTTCGTCGTCGGTTGCCATCCAAGGCGATCCCGCAATGCCGCCGCAGTCCGAGAACGATCCTGATTTTCCACCGCTGGTGCTGGCGTTCGCCGCCTCGGACCCGTCGGGTGGTGCGGGCATTCAGGCAGACCTGCTCACGCTGGCCAGCATGGGTTGTCACCCGTTGACCGTCATTACCGCGATCACGGTCCAGGATACTCTTGGCGTCGAAGCCGTGCAGCCGGTCGATGCGGAGTGGGTCGCAGACCAGGCGCGCTGCCTGCTCGAGGACATGCCGATCGATGCCTTCAAGATCGGTGCGCTCGGCAGCGTGGAGAATATCGCCGCGATCGCCGAGATCATTTCGGACTACCCCGACATTCCGCTGATACTCGATCCGGTGCTTGCCTCAGGGCGCGGCGACGAGCTTGCCAGCGACGAGATGCTGCATGCGATGCGCGAGCTGCTCCTGCCGCAGACCACGATCCTGACGCCGAACAGCATGGAGGCGCGGCGCCTTGCCGATGCCGAGGATGACGAAGAGCTGTCGCTCGCAATGTGCGCGCAGCGCCTGATCGAGGCCGGCGCCGAATTCGTCCTGATCACCGGCACGCACGAACCGACCCCGCAGGTCGTAAACACCCTTTATGGCAAGAATGGGGTCGTTCGCACGGACAGTTGGCAGCGTCTGCCGGGCACCTACCACGGCTCCGGTTGCACGCTTGCTTCGGCAATCGCGGCCATGCTCGCCAACGGGCTGGAATTGCCGGAAGCCGTGCGCGAGGCGCAGGACTACACCTGGCACGCCTTGCAAAAAGCGTATCGCCCGGGCATGGGCCAATTTCTGCCGGACCGGCTGTTCTGGGCGCGCGACGGCGAAGACCCGGCCGAGCCCCGCGTCGATGCTGGCGAGGCGGCGAAACCTGCCGCACCATCCAGCGCGCAGACGAGTGCTCAGTCTGAGTGCTCAGTTGAGTGCTCATTTGAGTGATATCCACCGCCACTGATGGCGCTGCCCGCGCGCCCGCGAGTACCGCTCTCGGGACTGTACGCGTTGACCCCCGATTGCGCCGACACGGAGCAGCTCGCGAACATGGTGCGTTCCGCACTTGCTGGCGGTGCAACTGCAATCCAGTATCGCAACAAGACCGCCGCGCCAGCACAGCGTGTTGAACAGGCGCAGGCGTTGCGGGACGCATGCAGTGCTTTCGGCGCGACGTTCATCGTCAACGATGACGTGGAACTCGCGGGCACGGTGGGCGCTGACGGTGTGCATCTCGGTCGCGATGACGCGACGGTCACCGAAGCACGCCTGCGCCTGGGCTCGAAGTCGATGATCGGCATGTCGTGCTATGACTCGCTTGCGCTCGCCGCCGCCGCAGTCGACGCGGGCGCCGATTACATCGCCTTCGGCAGTTTTTTTGCGTCAACGGTCAAACCGAACGCGGTGCGTGCAGTCGACACATTGCTGACGGCTGCAAAGCTGCAATGGACGGTTCCAGTCGTTGCTATCGGCGGCATCACTGCCGCAAACGCGCCGCAGCTCATTGCAGCCGGTGCCGACGCCGTTGCGGTGATCTCCGCCGTGTTCGATGCGCCCGACGTGGAAGCTGCGGCGCGTACCTTTGCCAAACTTTTTATCGATCGACCACAACCAGGCTAGGTGCCCTCGATGTCCCGAAACGACGAACTCTTTGAACGCGCGCAACGCAGGATTCCGGCCGGCGTCAACTCTCCCGTGCGTGCATTTCGGTCAGTCGGTGGCACGCCTCGTTTTTTTGCGCGCGGCGAGGGCGCATATCTTTGGGATGCGGACGGCAAGCGGTACATCGACTACGTCGGTTCGTGGGGTCCGGCGATCCTGGGCCATGCGCATCCGGATACGGTGCGCGCCGTGCAGGAAACGGCGAAATACGGACTGTCCTTCGGCGCACCGACCGAACTCGAAATCGAGATGGCGGAAACGCTGTGCCGGCTGCTGCCGTCGATGGAGATGGTGCGGCTGGTGTCCTCCGGGACCGAGGCGACGATGACAGCACTGCGTCTCGCGCGCGGCTACACCGGCCGGCCGAAGATCATCAAGTTCGAGGGTTGTTACCACGGCCATGGCGACAGCTTGCTGGTCAAGGCAGGTTCTGGCGCACTCACCTTCGGGCAGCCGTCGTCGGCAGGGGTGCCCGCGGCGATTGCGAACGAGACGCTGGTGCTCACGTACAACGATCTCGACGAAGTCGCGGCAGCGTTCAATGCGCACCCCGGCGAAATTGCCGGCATCATCGTCGAGCCCGTGGCCGGCAACATGAATCTGATATTGCCCAAGCCGGAGTTCCTGCAAGGTCTGCGCGATGTCTGCGACCGGAATGGCGCGGTGCTGATTTTCGACGAAGTCATGACCGGCTTCAGGCTTCATCTGCAGGGCGCGCAGGGCATGTATGGCATCGCACCCGACCTCACGACGCTGGGCAAGGTCATCGGCGGCGGCATGCCCGTGGGCGCATTCGGCGGGCGCCGTGCCATCATGGAAAAAATCGCGCCGCTCGGGCCGGTGTATCAGGCGGGAACCCTGTCGGGCAACCCTGTCGCCGTTGCGGCCGGGCTTGCAACGTTACGTGCGATCCAGGCGCCAGGCTTCTACGCGCGGCTCGCCGAACGCACACTAGAGTTGACCACCGGCCTCGCGGGCGCGGCGCGGAGTGCGGGTGTGGAGTTCTCGGCGCAGGCCATCGGCGGCATGTTCGGCATCTACTTTGCGCGAACAGCACCCGATTCGTTCGCCTCGGTCATGGCCTGCGACAAGGATCGCTTCAACCGCTTCTTTCACCGCATGCTCGAGGCCGGCGTATACCTTGCTCCGTCGGCCTTCGAGGCCGGTTTTGTCTCTGCCGCGCATACGACCGGCGACATCGACCAGACCGTGCGCTTTGCGGAAGAGAGCCTGCGCGCGGTTGCCTGAAGAAAGCAGGAGTCAGGACAAACCGAGGTCCCAGGCCGCGAAAAGTTTTGCGTAGTGCATCGCGACGGATGCTTCATCGGGCAGCGATACGTGGTACCAGTGTCTGAATTTTCCGGGTTCCGCGTTCAAGTCAGGAAATTTACGGGCGAATGCCGCCTGGGCAGTGGTCCATCCCGCATCAAAATTTCCGCGCGACTGGTGAACCAGAGCGAGGTCGCAGGCTATCGTCAATCGCGCACCGGCGAGATAGGCCCGGTAGCTGAAGTCGAGATCGTACAAATGAAATCCGGGGATGCCTTCGCGGTCGAATCCGACGCGATTGACCCATTCTCGTCGTGCGGCAATGAATACGCCATCGAGTCCTTGTGCCTGCCTGATTCTCGGCCCCTGCAACGAGGTCAGTGCGAGCTCGTAGGTTGTATCAGCGGGAGCCTTGTGCGTGACCGTACCATGCAGATGTGGATGTCCCGCCCAAAGCAACGCCGGGCCTGAGACCCTGGTTGTCCCGGCGACCCCGGCGAAGTCGGCTTCCGCCATCGTTTCCGCCAATCGCGCCGCGAAATCCGGTACGGCAAAACGGATGTCGTCGTGCGAGAAAATCACGAGTTCGCCACTGGTTTTTTCGAATCCTCGCGCGTAGCCGTCATACATCGACGCAGCGTCACCTACGCGAATCCGTTCGTGGGGCCATTTGGCGAAGGCTTTGTCGTACTGCGCAACGACATTTGCGAAGCGTTGATCATCGCGACTGACAATGACGACAGAAAGCGATGGAAGCTCGGCGGGCATCTGTCTTGACGCGTAAACCGGATCCGCGACAAGCGCATCGAGCGGACATTCATGCAAGGAACGAACCAGCTTGTCGATGAAAGCAAAATCGAGCGGGTCGCGAACCGCGGCCCTGATGCCGGCAGCCAGCGCCGTTGGCCAATCATCCTCCGTCCGTGCGATCTGCCACAGCGCCTTCAATGTTCGCGGATCGACTGTTGCCTCTCCGGCGGTTCTGATCGCGATGCGCAGCTTGTCGCAGGCCTCGGTGTTGCGACCGGTCCGAGCAAGGAGCACTGCGTCGTTGTGCAACTGTCGGGCGAGGTCGTAAACGCTCTGCATGAGCACTGTGACTATTCGATTCAATCGACGCCCGTGTGCGTGAATGCGGGCAAGGTCGAATTTTACTTGGGAATCCCGCGGGGCCCGGGAGAGCATGTGTCCTGTGAATGGTAAAATTGAACTCGTGTCCGGCGGCCGCGCGCCGACGTTGATAACCACTCCCATGACCAGATCTCCGGACGAGGCACTTGCACTCGCCTCCGCGCACCATGCCGCGGGCAACCAGGCGCAGGCGCGGCCGCTCTACGACGAGGTACTCGCCGCAGATCCGGACCATCCGCTGGCGCTGCTGCGCATTGCCGAACAGGAGCTCGCGCAAGGCCGCGTCCAGGACGCGGCGGCGCGCGTCGAACGCGCGCTCCACGTCGCGACCCATCGCGCGCAACCTACCCGCGACCTCTGGTTTGTACTCGGCCGCGCGCGCATGGCGCATGGCGACTGGCAGGCGGCGGAGCGTGCCTTCACGGGCATGCTCGGCGCGTCTCCGGGCGACGGCGCCGCGCTGCTGAGCCTGGGTTGGGCAGCGCTGGCCGCCGGCGATCCTGCCCGCGCCGAATTGCCGTTGCGCGAGGCGGTCGTACAGCACCCCGGCTTTGCCCCCGCCTGGGCGAACCTCGCCGTGGCATTGGCCGCGCAACAGCGCCTCGACGAGGCATTTGCATGTGCGAGAACCGCCGTCGAGTGCGCGCCTGAATCGATCGCGTCGTGCCAGGTCTTTGCTGCCATTGCGATCCAGAGCGGAAATGCGGAGGCAGCCATACCCGTCTGCCGCGCCGCGCTCGCACGTTCGCCAGGCAACCCCATGCTTGTCGCGGCGCTCGCAGACGCGCTCAAAGGCGCCGGCGCCCGCGTCGAAGCGCTCGCACTGCTGGCGCCACTGGTCGCCGATCCGCGGGCATCCGCCGAAGTCCTGGTGAGCTACGGCGCACTTTGCGTGGAATCGGGACAGTTCCCGGAGGCGATTGGCTGCCTCGAACGGGCGGTTGCATCGGGCCCGCCGAATCCACGCGCCTGGGATAACCTGGGCACGGCGTACGCGATGACCGAGCAAGTCGAGCATGCTGCCTCCGCTTTTTCGCGCGCCGCGGAACTCGACCCGAAGCTGTCGCCGGCAATATGCCACCTCGCCGGCGCACTGCGCACGCTTTGCGACTGGGACGGACTGCAGCGCGTCGACGCAATTTGGCTCGATCGCTTCGACCGCCCGGACAGCGATCCGCGCTGGAACCCGTTCGTTGCGATCTTCCTGCCGACCACGCCAGCACAGCAATTGCGCGCTGCGCGCCTCTGGTCGCGCCACACGCTGCCGGCCGTGGCGGTTAGCGCACCGGCACTCGTCCGCAGTCCGGGCTCGCGCCTGCGCGTGGGGTACCTGACGTCGGACCTTCACGACCATGCGACCGCGCATCTCGCGGCGGGCCTATTCGAGCGACACGATCGCTCGACGACGGAGATTTGCGCATACAGCTACGGGACCGACGACGGCAGTGCGATGCGGTCACGGCTGGTACGGGCCTTCGACCGCTGGGTCGACATTGCCGGGGTGAGCGATGACACCGCCGCAGGCCGTATCCGCGACGATGGCATCGACGTGCTGGTCGAGCTCAAGGGTCACACCGCGGGCAGCCGGCTTGGCATTAGCTGCCGTCGGCCCGCCCCGATACAACTGCATTATCTCGGATTTCCCGGCACGCTCGGCCTCGATGCGATTTCGCACCTCGTTGCTGATGCGGTGGTCGTCCCTGCAGGCGAGGAGGCTGGCTATCACGAAATGCTCCTGCGCATGCCGGTCTGCTATCAGGTCAACGACGATCGACGAGCGCTGCCGGTGGCGCCTGCCCGCTCAGAGTTAGGGCTTCCGGATGACAGGATCGTGCTTGCCTGCTTCAACCAGACCAATAAGCTGTCGCGCACCTTCTTTCATCTCTGGGCGCAGGCGATGCGGGAGGTGCCGGGGAGCGTGTTATGGCTATACGTGCCGCATGAGCTCACGCAGCGCAACGTCCGCCGCGAGGCCGAGCGCGAAGGCCTCGATCCGAGGCGCATCGTGTTTGCTTCCAAGGTGGCGAATGAAGCGCACATCGCGCGCCTGCGCGCGGCGGATCTTGCGCTCGATCTGCTGCCCTACGGGTCGCATACGACCGGCAGCGATGCGTTGTGGGCTGGTGTGCCGTTGCTCTCGTGCCGTGGCGCCACGTTTGCGGGCCGCGTCGGCGCGAGCCTGCTCGCGGCGGTCGGGATGCCCGAGCTCGTGCGGGAGACGGAGGAAGATTATGGTGCCGAGTTGCTGCGTCTGTTGCGCGACCCGGAACGCCTGCGCGGCTACAAGCACTACCTCGACGCTGAGCGCAGGCGGCTGCCGTTGTTCGACACCGAGGGCTTCACGCGCGCGTGGGAGCGCATGCTGCTCGACCTCACGGAGAATTTATGACGTGGATCGCGCCGATGTGCGTTCCTCGTGGCACCGTCGCGCTGATACCATTTGCGGTCGTTAGGACGAAGAAAGCGAGCACGCATGTCGGAAAGCGATGTCCGCAGAAATGGGCCCTGTCCCTGCGGCAGCGGGAAACGGTACAAAGAATGCCACGGTGCCGCGGCGGGCGCGGCGCCGACGCCGATACGCGCAACTGCGTCTGACGCTTCACAACTTCTCCAACAAGCTCTGGCGGCGTTTCAACGACAGGATCTCGCAACTACCGCAGCCGCATGTCAGAGCGTTCTGGCGATTGCGCCAGGCCATGCGGGAGGATGGCATCTCGCGGGACTGGTCGATCTGCAGCGCGGCGACGCGCAGGCCGCGGCAGTCAAGGTCGGCAAGGCCATCGAACTCGACACCACCCAGCCGGAATTCCACGCGACGCTGGCGCGCGTTCGCCTCGCGAGCGGCTCCTTCGCCGATGGCGCGGCAAGTGCGCGGCGCGCCATCGCGCTGGACGCCACGAATGCCGATGCGTGGGTGGCGCTTGGGCTCGGTCTCGAGGGCGCGGAGCCGGACGCCGCGCTGGCGGCCTGGCGGCAGGCAGCCACCCTCGCACCTTCCAACCCGGAAGCGCATTTCAGGATGGGCGATTTCCATCGTCGTCGCCACGCCTTCGCTGCCGCAGTCGACTCCTACCGGGCGGCCATGGCCGCCGGCGCGAATCACCCGGTCCTGGCGAACAACCTCGGGCTGGCGCAACAAGAGCTTGGCGATGTTGCCGAGGCGGAGGCAAGTTTTCGAAGAGCGATTGAACTGCAACCCGGCATGGTCGAGGCCAGCGCCAATCTCGCGGACCTGCTTTCGCGCCATGGACGCTTCGCCGAGGCGACCCGCGCATACGAGCAGGCGTTGGCGCTCAAACCAAATGTTGCCGCACTATGGCAGAACCTTGGTCTTTGCCAGCACGGGATCGGCGCACTGACGCAGGCGCAAGCCAGCCTGCTGCGCGCCGCCGAACTCGACCCGGGCGACACCCGGACTCTTATCAATCTCGCGGCCATCCAGCTTGCGCAACAACGCGAAATGGATGCTCTTCCCTACATCCGCAAGGCGCTCGCGCTGCGACCGGATCTTTCCGAAGCGCAAAGCATGCTGCTATATGTCAGTCAGCACACGTGCTGGTGGCAGGATCTCGATCGGCTCGTCGAACAGCAGCGCGCCGCGATCCGGGATCCTGCGGCTGCACCCGTGGTACCACATAGCTTGGTCGCCCTGCCGTTCACGCCGCAGGAACTGCTCGTCGCGGCCCGCAAATGGGTACAGCACCGAATCAGGCCGAAGCCCGTCGCCGCGTCACCTCTGCCCGACCTCGTCGCCGGGCGCCTACGCATTGCGTACCTCGGCGCCGATTTTCGTACGCACGCGCTGGCGAATTTGTTGACCGAGGTGATCGAAAGGCACGATCGCTCGCGCTTCGAAGTGTTTGGGTACTCCTTCGGCGCGGACGATCGCAGCCCGGCGCGCGCGCGCTTTGCCAAGGCATTCGACCATTTCATCGACGTCCGTGCCGAGACCTTCGAGCAGACCGCGCGGCGGATACGCGACGACCGGATTGCCATCCTGTTCGATACCGGCGGCCACGTCGTTAATGCGCGCGGCGAAATCTTCGCGCTGCAGCCGGCGCCGATCCAGATCAATTGCATTGGCTACCCGGGTACGCTGGGGGCCGACTACTACGCGTACATCCTGACCGACCGCTTTGTGACGCCGCCGGAACACCATGGCAACTTCGCCGAGCGATTCATGCTTCTACCCCACTGCTACATGCCAGGCGATACCCAACGCGTGCTGGGCCCGGTGCCGACGCGCGAACAATGCCGCCTGCCAGCAGCGGGTCTCGTCCTTTGTTGCTTCAACGCCAGCTGGAAGATTCATCCACACGTGTTCGACCTCTGGATGCGCGTGCTGGTGCAAGTCCCCGGCAGCGTGCTGTGGCTCCTGGAAACGAATCCGGCAAGCCGCGACAACCTGCGGCAGGAAGCGCGTCGCCGGAATGTCGCGCCGGAGCGACTGATCTTCGCACCCCGCGTTCCACTCGACGAGCATCTGGGGCGCCACGGCGTCGCCGATCTGTTCCTCGACACGTTTCCGTGCAATGCGCACACGACGACCAACGACGCGCTCTTCGCGGGCTTGCCGGTGGTGACCTGCGCCGGCGAGACATTCGCCAGTCGGGTCTCCGGGAGCCATCTGCGGGCGATCGGGTTGCCGGAACTCGTCACGGACTACGCTCGCAGACTACGAAGCGCTCGTGCTCAAGCTCGCGCTCGACCCCGGGCTGTTGGCCGGCTACAAGGCGCGGCTTCGTGGCAATCGCGACCGCGAGTCATTGTTCGACACGGTTGGCTATACGCGTGCGTTGGAGGCATTGCTCTGGACTGCGTGGGAGGAGCGGGTCGCCAAGACCACCGAAGCGCATGGCGGCACGTAACCGGGCTACCCGACAGCACAACCTGCCGCAACGCGGCCTGCGTGCGGTTCACACGGGCCAACTTTGCAGGTTACGCCCCTCGGTAGCGGCCATGACCGCAGACGCGAAAAACGCCTCGAGTTCGCGCACTGCCGCCAGATTTTCATAGAGGACCCCACACTTCTGCCGCAACTCGACTTGCTTCTGCGCGCGCCAATCCGGATCGTGGGCAAGGCGGAGCGCGATATCGACGAATTGTGCGGCATTTTCCGCTGTGAGGCCGCTAACACCCATCTGGCGATAAAGCGCTGCGGTAGGTCGGCTTCGAGCGTAGCGTCCCGGCCAGGTGGCAATGAAGGAGCAGCGCGCCGGTGTTGACCGTTGTCGGCGCAAGCGGTACATGCGTGCCCGAAGCTCCTGTAGTGCTGGTAGTGACCCACGAAATTCGGGCGCGCCCTGCGCACATTGACCCATTCGGTGAACCCCGTGCCGCGTCGTTTTCCGGGATCGGATGGAACTGCGGCAGGTAGAACGCGATCAGCTTGACGTCGTGCACTGTGGCCGAAGAGAGATGGAAACGTCGGGGTGTGGCGACATTCTAGCGTGGCAACGTCGCCCCTGACGACAGTTTTGATGAAGAAACTCTTGCAACGTATTGATACATGCGGCTTGTCGGGGATTCCCGCCCTTGTGCCATGCTATGATTGTTTGATGAAATTTTGTGCAAAACGCACGTGAACGCGACCCCACGCAAACGCCTCGGCGAAATTCTGATCGAGCGCGGGAAACTCGACGCCGCGGGGCTCGAACGCGCGCTCCGATTGCAGCAGGAATCGGGCGACAGGTTGGGTGCACTGCTCGTCACGCTTGGCGTCGTTTCGCAACGCGATGTCTCGGAAGCTCTGGCGGCGCAACTTGGGCTGCCACTGGTCGAGGCCGCCGGCTATCCCGAATTGCCGATACTCGAAGAGCGCGTCTCGGCGCGTTTTCTGCGCGAGTCCCGCGCGCTGCCGTTGTCCGAGGACGAAAGCGAACTGGCGTTGGCGATGGCCGATCCGACGGACAGCTACACGGTCAACGCATTCGAAATGGTCACCGGACGCAAGGTGAGAGCGCTGGTCGCGATCCCGACCGAGCTCGAGGCCGCGCTGGAGCGGCTGTACGGCGCCGGCAAATCGGCGCTGGGCCAGATCTTCGGCGACGTCGAGCAGCGCGACGACATCGGCTTCGACGCCGACATTCAGCAACTCAAGGACCTTGCGTCGGAAGCGCCGGTGATTCGGCTGGTGTCGTTGATCATCACCAACGCGCTGGAGATGCGCGCTTCGGATATTCACGTCGAGCCGTTCGAGAATCGGCTGATCGTGCGCTACCGCATCGACGGCGTTCTGCATGAAATCGAATCGCCGCCGAAACGGCTTTCCGCCGCCGTCATCTCGCGCATCAAGATCATGGCCAGCCTCGACATCGCCGAACGGCGCCTGCCGCAGGATGGGCGCATCCGCCTGCGCGTGCAGGGCAAGGAGATCGACCTGCGCGTTTCGACGGTGCCGACGATGCACGGCGAGTCGGTTGTCATGCGAATTCTCGACAAGGGCGGCGTCGCCCTCGATTTCAAGAAGCTCGGCTTCGAGGACGATACGCTGAAGGCGTTCCTCGACGTGCTGTTCGAGCCGCATGGAATTCTGCTGGTCACCGGTCCGACGGGAAGCGGCAAGACCACGACGCTGTACACCGCGCTCGATCGACTCAACAGGCCCGACGTGAAGATTCTGACGGTCGAGGATCCGGTCGAGTACCAGATGCCGGGCATCAACCAGATCCAGGTCAAGCCGCAGATCGACCTGACCTTCGCCAACGCGCTGCGCTCGATCGTGCGGCAGGATCCGGACGTGATCATGATCGGCGAAATCCGCGACCTCGAGACCGCTCAGATTGCGGTGCAATCGGCGCTGACGGGCCACATGGTGCTGTCCACCGTGCACACCAACGATGCCGCGTCGACGGTCAACCGGTTGCTCGACATGGGCGTGGAAGACTACCTGCTCACATCGACCATCGTCGGCATCCTGGCGCAGCGGCTGGTCCGCACGCTGTGTCCGCATTGCAAGGAATCGTACACGGCGCTGCCCGAGGTCGTGGAGGAGCTGGGGCTGCGCAAATTCACAGACGATCGCGACGTCACGCTGTACCACGAAAAGGGCTGCAAGGAATGTGCGCAGACCGGTTTCTTCAAGCGGATCTGCATCATGGAAATGCTGCCGATGACCGATCCGCTGCGTAGCCACGTGATGCGTCATGCGACCTCGACCGAATTGCGCGCCGCGGCGATCAAGGAAGGCATGGTGACGATGTACGAGGACGGCATGCGCAAGGCGCTTGCCGGCATTACGACCTTCGAAGAAGTTCTGCGCGTCACGCGTGAAAACTGATGGCTCTCTACCGATACAAGGCAGTCAACACCGCCGGTGATGTCGCTGCCGGCGAACTTGAGGCTGCCAACGAATCCGAAATCGTCGATCGGCTGCGCGACCAGGGCCTGATGCCCATGCAGGTCGAGGCGGCGGTCGGAGGCAGGGCGCAGTCCGGCGCGGCGACGGCCGGGCCCGGACCTCGACGCGGCTGGTTCACGTCCAGGACCGTCACGCGCGACAACCTGCTCGCGCTTACGCGTGAACTTGCGACGCTGCTCCGTGCCGGATTGCCGCTTGATCGCGCGCTCGAAGTGCTGATCTCGCTTGCGCCGACGTTGCCCGTCGCGAATCTGCTGCAAACGATTCGCGATGAAGTGCGGGGCGGCAAATCGCTATCGCAGGCGCTTGACGAACATCGCTCGGTATTCTCCCGCTTCTACGTCAATATCGTGCGCGCCGGCGAGGCAGGCGGCGCATTGGGAACGGTACTGACAAGGCTCAGCGATACGATGGAGCGCAACAAGGACCTCCGGGAGAGCGTCAAATCCGCGTTGATCTATCCTACGATTCTGATCGGTGTGGCGATCACTTCGGTGATCGTGTTGCTCATTTTTGTCGTGCCTCAATTCCAGCAGACCTTTGCCCAGTCGGGTAAAGCGCTGCCGCTGCCGACAGAGATGGTGATCCTGTTTGGCACCGCAATGCGCAAATACTGGTGGCTGATGATCGTCGTGGCTGTGACGCTCGTCTGGTTCGTGCGCCGGCGACTCCGGAACCCGGCGGTGCGCTTGCGCTGGGATGGTCGTGTGCTGCGCATGCCGCTGCTTGGCGATCTGCTCGGCAAGGTCGAGGTGGCGCGTTTCGCGCGCACGCTGTCGACCTTGCTCGGCAACGGCGTCACGCTGCTCGCCGGCCTGGCGATCGTCAAGGAAACGATGACCAACACTTTGCTGGCACAGTCGCTCGACGGCGTGATCACTCTGCTGCGCGAGGGCAAGGGATTCGGTCGCCCGCTCGCGGAAACCGGCGTGTATCCGCGACTGGCGACGCAAATGATCCTCGTCGGCGAGGAATCGGGGCGCCTCGAGGAAATGCTCAACCGCGTCGCCGAGATCTACGACCGTGAAGTGCAGATGGCGATCAAGCGCTTTCTCGCCGTGCTCGAGCCCACGCTGATCCTCGGACTGGCGGTGATGATCGGAGGCATCGTGTTCTCGATCCTGCTCGGTGTCATGGGCATGAGCGAACTTGTCGGCTAGACGCGCGCTCTAAACGAATTGCGCTCCGGAATAGGGAAAGAGGAAAACCATGTGCAGTTACCGTTGGACACGCAGGATGCCGCGTACGCGAGTACGAGGCATGACGCTGATCGAGATACTGGTCGTGCTAGTGCTTATTGGTGTCGTCATGGGCATCGTTGGCGGCAATTTCATCGGCCAGGGCGAGAACGCCAAGCGCAAAGCGGCAAAAATCGAGATCGAGCAGATCGGGCAGACGCTCGACCTGTTCAAGCTCGAGGTCGGACGTTACCCGACGTCGCAGGAAGGGCTGCAGGCACTGTTCAGCGCCCCGGCAGGCGTGAACAACTGGAACGGCCCTTATTGGAAAAAAGGCACGTTACCCAAGGACCCATGGGGTAACGAATACAAGTACGCGTCGCCCGGTCAGCACGGCGCGTACGACATTGTTTCGCTTGGCGCCGATGGCAAGGAAGGCGGCGACGCCGCCAACAAGGACATCACCAGTTGGGAGTGATGCGCCGATCCGGGGTCTGGCTGCTGCAGCGTGGAGTCACGCTGCTCGAGCTACTGATCGTCTTGTCGATCATGGCTTTTGTCGCGACCATCGTGTTGCCGATGCTCGGGGGCGGCGTCTCGACGTCGGAGCTCAAGAGCGCGGCGCGCGAAGTTGCCGCGGGCCTGCGCTTTGCGCGTGGACAGGCGATCGTGCAGCGCGGCGAAGCGCTCCTGGTCATCGACGTCGACGCACGCACGTTTACCGTGCCACCTGACGCGCGGGTCCACCATTTGCCAGAGAAACTGGACATCAAGCTATTTACTGCGCAGCGCGATCTGGTCGGCGAAAAGGTCGGAGCGATCCGTTTCTATCCCGCGGGTGGGTCGAACGGCGGGCGCATTACGCTTGCCGCGGGCGAGCGCAAGTACGACGTCGATGTCGATTGGCTCACCGGTCGCGTGACGATTCTGGAATGAAAGCACCTGTGAACTGCAGAGCGCGCGACGCCGGATTCTCGCTGATCGAAGTGCTTGCCGCGTTCGTGATTCTCGCGCTGGTCGGGACCGCGCTGTTCCGCGTGTTCTCCGGTGCGTTGGGCAATGTCGCCGCCTCCGATGAGTACAGCCGCGCGACGCTGTATGCGGAAAGTCGGCTCGCCGGGCTTGGCGTCGAGACGCCGCTGCGCGAAGGCACGCAGCAAGGAACTTCCGACGATGGAAACTACGTCTGGACCACGAAGATCGAGCCCTACACGCCGCCGGGTATCACTCCCGAAATGGACAACACCACTGCGGCCATGCCGGCACGCCTGTGGCGGCTTGCGGTCACTGTAAGCTGGCCGGGGGCGCCGGGCAGCGAACGCTCGGTCGCACTGGCGACGCAGCGAGTCGCGCCCAAAGAACTCAACCCGTGATCATGAAAGCCGTGGTGCATTTCACAGGACCGTCATTCCCGCGCAAGCGGGAATCCATGTTCAGTCGGCAATTGCAAATGGGTCCCCGCCTTCGCGGGGACGGCGATACGCGTCTGAGGACGCATATCGCCGGATTCACACTGCTGGAGTTGATCATTGCTATGATGTTGCTGGCGCTGATGTCCGGCCTGCTTTTCGGCACGCTGTCACTGTCAGCAAACAGTTGGGATCGCGGCGAGACGAAGGCCGCGCAGGTGAGCGATATGCGCCTCACGGAGGAATTCCTGCGCCAGGCGCTGACCGCACAACATCCGTTGCGGCTGCACAAGGCTCTCAATCAGCCGCTGTTTTTCCAGGGCACGCAAGAGTCGCTCGCGTTTGCCGCAGTGCTGCCGGGGCAGGCTGGTGGTGGCACCTACTATTTCCGCCTCGCGGTAACGCCATATGGCGTTACGTCGCGACTGACGCTGGCGCGCGTGATTCCTGACGCTGCAGCGATAACGCCACCTGACTTCGACAGCGCCGAGCAGTCGGTGCTCGCCGACGGTATCGCCGAGGTGCAGTTCAGTTATTTCGGCCGCGACGCGGATTCGAACGACGCGAACACCCCGACCTGGCGCGACCGCTGGGACGATCCGCAAATCCTGCCGATGATGATCCGCGTCGCTGTGAAACCGGCCAAGGGCACGCCGTGGCCGTCGCTGGTGGTCGAACCCAGGATCGCACCAGAGGCCGGGTGCAAAGCCTGGGACTACAACCGCAACCGTTGCATTGGCGTCTGATGCCATGCGCTCGCGCGCCATCCCGCGTCAACTGCACGCACAGCGCGGGATCGCGCTGGTGCTGGTGTTGTGGCTCACGGTCATGCTGACGGTTATTGCCGGTGGGTTCGCGTATGGTATGCGCAATGAGGCGCTGGCGGCGCGCAACGCAATCTCCTGGGCGCAGGCGCGCTCGCTCGCCGATGGCGCCGTTTATCGCACGGCGTTCGAACTGTTGCGGCCCAAGGTGAGCCCCGACGTGTGGTCTGCGGATGGCAGCGTGCACGCCTGGGACGATGACACCGGCGCCCGAATTGAAGTCAGTGCCATCGACGAGTCTGGTAAAATCGACCTTAACACTGCGCCGGATACCCTGCTGAAGGGGTTGTTGCAAACCGCCGGTGGGCTCGACGCCGATACCGCGGCGCGGTTCGTCGACGTGATCGGTGACTGGAAGGATACCGACGATCTGCGCCGCCCGAATGGCGCCGAAGCACCCGAGTACCAGGCTGCCGGGTTGCCTTACAAGCCCACAAACGGATTTTTCGAGTCCGTGGCCGAGTTGCAACGGGTTCTGGGCATGACTCCTGCTCTCTACGCCAGGCTGTCCGAGAGCCTGACCGTCCGCAGCAGGATGGCCGTTGTCAACCCCACATATGCATCGCGCGCTGTCCTGCTGGCGGTGCCCGGGGCAACGCCGGAAGTAGTGGACACATATCTCGCGCAGCGGCGTGATGCCAGCGCGGCGAAACAGACACCACCGCCTTTCCCGGTGGCGGGCATGACCAATGTGGCGGCTAACCTGTGGCGTATCCGGGCCGAGGTGACCATGCCCGATGGCGTGAGCTTTATCCGGGAAGCGGTCGTCCGGCCGAGTCCGGACCGCCGCCGGATATTGATGATGCTGGAGTGGCAGGATGGAACCCGGCGCACCCTCAGCTTGCCGGCAGATGAGCAACGTAATGCAATGATCAATGGAACGCGCACTCAATAGCCTGCGACGGCGACTTCGAGACGTCGCGTATCGCCTCGGCCTGCCAGGCTTCTGGCGCTGGTGGACGGGCGAACTCGCGCCGCTGATCCCGGCCGCGCCGCGTGGCGCGCTGCAACGGCGCCGGGCGCGCCCGAACATCGAGATTGGCGACGGCGAAGCCATTGTCTGGCGCCCCGAACTCGTCGCCGGGACGCTGAAACTCAACCGAGTTGCGGTCATTCCGCTCACTGGCGACGCGGCGGCAAACGCTGCGGCTGGACGCGCGGCGGTTGCTTCACTATCGACGCCACCGCACGGCTCGTCGGCGCCAGGAGCGCCTCGCGTTGCGGTTGCACTGCCCGCACGGCAAGTCATGCGCAAGCAACTGATCCTGCCGATGGCGGTGGAAGAAAACCTGCTGCGCACGCTCGCCTACGATCTCGACCGGCATACGCCGTTTCGGCCCGATCAGGTCTATTTCGATGCAACCGTGATCGGCCGTGATCTGGCAAAGAAGACGATCCGCGTGGACTGGGTGGCCGCTCTCAAGACAGTCGTTGACGACGCACGGCGCCAGGCAGAGGAGTGGGGTGCCAGCGTCGTTGCGGTAGTGCCGGGCCCGTCGACCAGCACTCCGTCGCGGTTGAACTTGCTACCCGAGGACGCACGCCCACGTCGCATGCTCTGGCGGCAGTGGCAGGTATGGGCGCCGACTGCGTTGGTCACGGCCATTGCCCTCGCCGTCGTGCTCGTGCCGCTGATGCAGAAGCGAGGCTACGCGATCGCGTTATTGCAACAAACCGAAGCCGAGCGGGTCCAGGCCGAGGCCGCCAGCGGCGTACGGCGCGAATTCGAACGCCTGCAGGGCGACTACAACTACGCGCTCACCAGGAAGTACGCCTATCCGAGCACGGTGCAGATCATCGATGACGCGACGCGGGTGCTGCCCGACGATACATGGCTATCGCAATTCGAGATGAAGACCACCGTCAAGGGCAAGGACATGCTGCGCGAGGTGTTCCTGCGCGGCGAGTCTGCCAATGGCGGCAAGTTGATCAGCCTGCTCGAGGACTCCAAGCTCGTCGAGCAAGCCGCTTTGCGCTCGCCGACGGTCAAGCTGCAGCCGGGCCCCGGCGAAGTATTCGATCTGGGCGCCCTGCTGAAGGTTACCGCGCCGCCCGCTGCCGTGCCTGTGGCTGCTGACGCGGCTGCGCCGATGCCGCCTGCCGCAAGTGCAGCGCCCGGTACGCCGCCGGCGCCGGTTCCGGCCGCCGTGCCTGCCGCTGATTCAGCTACGCCGGTGCGGCCTGCCGCAGGTGCAGCGCCCGGTACGCCCCCGCCGCCGGGCGTCGCCGCTCCTTCGCCCCGACCGCCCGCGCCTGCTGCCGCATTGCCGACCCTGCCGACCGAACCCCAGTTCGGACCGCCGCCACCGGTCTCGCCCATCGGGGGCATACGCTGATGGCGACGCTCGCGCGTAAACTCGCGCCGGAACGCAGCCGCGCGTTGGCGCTTGCAGTGCTGTTCGTCGCGATCTTTCTGGGGCTCGCGGTGCTGCTTGCGCCGTTTCTCCTGTTGCACCGCCATTACAACGACGCGATCGACTCCGCCCAGGAGCGCCTGGATCGCTACCGCGGCATTTCCGCCCAGGGACCCGGACTGCAAAAGGCGCTCGACGCATTGCGCGACAAGCAGGGCCGCCGCTTCTTTCTCAAGAATACGGCCGCGAACCTCGCGGGCGCCGAGCTGCAGGACCTGGTCCGTGCGGCGGTCGAAAACAACGGCGGCCGGATCACCACCGTCCAGATTACGGCGCCGCGGGACGATGGACGCTTTCGTCTGATCGGTGTGAACCTCCAGCTATTCGCGACTACTGCGAACCTGCAGAAAATCCTTTACGCAATCGAAACGCAGCAGCCCTACCTGGTCATCGATAACCTGACCGTGCGTCCGCTGAACGCCTTTCGGGGATTCCGACCCGCGCCGGGCGCCGAGCCCGAAGTCAGCGTATCGCTCGATGTCACCGGGTTTGCCATTGCCGAGGGGCAGAAGAAATGAGCTCGAGTGTGCGCCGCTTTCGCGCGTGGCTGTGGTGGCTGATCCCGTTTGCCGCACTCGCACTGCTGCTCGGCATCGAGACCGATTGGGGCCGTGGCCTGCAGCGGTTGCCGGGTCCGGCGCCGGCGATCGAGCCCAAACCCATCGCCACCGCGTTACTCCCGGAATACCGGCTCGAAGGCGGACTTGGCGCACACACCGAGACGGTCAGCCGGACCCTGTTCAACCCTACCAGGAGGCCCGCTCCGACGCCCGCCGTGGAGGCGGCACGCACCGTCATGCCGAAAGGCAAGTTCGTCCTGACGGGCACCGCAGTGGCCGGAAACAGTCACATTGCGTTCCTCAAGGAAGTCGCCAGCGGCAAATCGCGCGTCGTAAGGCAGGGTGAGCAGATCAACGGGGTCCTGGTTGCGGCTGTGGCTGTGGACCGCGTGAAATTCACGCAAGGCGAGGACTCGGAAGAACTGATACTCAAGACCTTCGTGGCACCGAAGAGCCCGCCGCCGCCGACACCATCCGCTCCACCCGCAACGAAGGAAGCGGGCGCCGTGCTCCCGGGTGCAGTGCCGCCTGCGGCGCCTCCTGATCCAGAGGATAACCCCTCGCGGGCGCGTCCACCCCTGCGCGCAGGGCAGCCTGGGAACCCAATGCCTGCCCCGGTCCAGGTGCCCGCCGCCCCTGCAACCCCGGCGGCTGCCCCTGCACCCGCGGCCGCGCAAGGCGTTCCTGCGTCGGTCGACCCCGGCTGGAACGATACCTTCGAGCGCATGCGCCAGCGCAGCCGCCAGTAAAGCGACCCCATGCAGCCTTCGAGTACCCCCAACTGCGATAGTCCGCGCCCCCCCCGCGTCGAGTGGAGTACCTTCGCGCTGCGCGCTCCGGTATTCGCGCTCGGGGCGGCCCGTCGCGCTCATGCGCCCAGGAAAAAAAGAATGCACAGACACCCCTCCGCGCTGCTCATCGCGACCGCAGTTTTGCTGCTGACCTCGTGCGCGAACCTGCAAAACTCGGATCGCGATGCGAGTCCCCCGGGGCAACGCGCCAAGCCGCACGAGACCACGACCCAGGTCTTCGGACCGGGGACGCCCGGATTCGGAGGAGCCGCCGGCAGCGCAGGGGGCGGGGAACAGTCGCGCATCTTCAAAGGCACCGGCCAGCTCGTCAAGGGGCAGTTGCCCGGCGGCGCGCTGCCGCCGTCCACTGTGGGCGCGGTCGCCACCGGACCGTCCGTGGCGCTCAACTTCGAGGGTGCGGACCTGCGCGATGTCGTGCGCAATATCCTTACCGACATCCTCAACGAGTCTTACACGATCGAGCCGCAGGTAGGCGGCACGGTTACCATTCGCACCACATCCGGCATTCCCCGCGAGGCGCTCCCGGCGACGCTTGAAATGCTCCTGCGCATGAACGGCGCGGCGATGGTCAAGGAAAGCGGTATTTGGAAAATCCTGCCCGCGGCCGCTGCGGTGCGTGGCAACCTGACCCCGCAGCTCGGCAATTCGACGCGCGCGCTGCAGCCCGGCTTCAGCGTGCAGATTGTGCCGCTGCGCTTCATGAGCGCGCGCCAGATGGCCGCGGTGCTCGAGCCGTTCCTCAAGGAAGCGACCGCGGTGCGAGTCGACGACTTGCGCAATCTGCTGATTCTGTCCGGCACCGAACTCGAGTTGCGGCACCTGTTCGAGACGATCGACATGTTCGACGTTAACTGGATGGCCGGCATGTCCGTCGGCATGTTCACGTTGCAAAGTGCCGATGTGAAGACGGTGATGGCCGATCTGGACAAGGCGCTGGGCCCGGCCGCCACCAGTCCGATCACCGGCATTCTGCGCATCATTCCGATCGAACGCATGAACGCTTTGCTGATCGTGACGCCGCAGCCGGAGTATCTGGAGGAGGCGAAGAAGTGGATCGAACGCCTCGACAAGGGCGGTGAAGGCGGAGGAGTGCGTTTCTACGTCTATCAGGTGCAAAACAGTCGCGCCGAGCGCATCGGGCCGCTGTTGCAACAGGCGTTCACGGGGCGGGCCCCAACACCTACGACGCAGGCGCCGACGCTTGCTCCCGGCACCCCCGCCGGCACAATCGTGGGCGCGCCGCCGTTCCAGGCTCAGCCTGCGGTTCCAGTCGCCAATCAGCCACCCGCGCAAGTGAATGTGCAAGTGGCCCCCGGCGCTGCTGCCTTGGCCGCAGCGCAGGCGGCGGCGCGCGGGGTCACGGGCGGAGACGGCGTTGGTGTCGTGCGCAACGTTCAGGTCGTTTCGGACAAGGACAACAACACCATTCTCATCGTTGCTACCCCGGCCGAGTATTCGGTCATCGAGGCGGCACTGAAAAAACTCGATGTCCCACAACGCCAGGTGGTCATCGAAGTGACCATCGCCGAAGTGAAACTCACCGACAGCCTCCAGTTCGGCGTCGAATGGCTGTTTCGCGGCGGGGCGCCGTCGGGCCGTGGCAGCGGCGGCAACGTGACCCGCAGTACGCCTTTCAACCCACAGCCGAGCGGCACCACGACAATATCCGCGAATCCTGCACTGGCGTTGCTTCAGGGTTTCTACTACCTGATCAACAACGCCGCATTTCCCGGTGGCGTGCAGGCGGCGCTGCACTTGCTCGACCAGTATGGCGACGTCAAGGTGATTTCCAACCCACACCTTGCCTCGCTCGACAATCAGAAGGCGACGATCAAAGTCGGCGATAAAATCCCGATCTGCCAGCAGACCATCGTCGGTGGTACCACCAATGCCGTGACGACCACGGCGCAGTACATCGACACGGGAGTACTGCTGCAGGTCACGCCGCACATCAACGCGGGTGGCTTGGTGACGCTCGAAGTTCAGGCCGAAGTGAGCATCGCCGGAACGACGACGACGCCCTGCGAATCACCACCGATCAATACGCGTTCGATACAAACGTTGCTGGCAGTTCCAACCGGTCAGACGATGGTCATGGGCGGCCTGATCCTCGAGGACAAGGAGAATTCGTCGTCAGGATTGCCAATCCTCGCGCGTATTCCGGTCCTCGGCGGATTGTTCGGTTCGCAGGAACTCAAGAACAACCGGACCGAGCTGGTGATGTTCATCACGCCGCGTGTCGTCGAGAACGAGGCCGATGTACGGCGCATCATCGATGAGCTGCGGCGCAGAATGGAAACGCTTGATGGGGTGTTCCCGATCAAGAACATGGCACCTGCCAGTGGCGCTGCGGCGCCGGTGAGGCCCTAAACCGTCGTCAAATGGCGACGCAGACAATGTTGCAGCAGCGCAACAGCTACGAGAGGGTGAACAAATTGCGAGTTAACCGATTGACGCTACCTAGTCGTTTGTCTAGTCTTGGATCGAAGAAAGCAGGGTATTGGCTGCGAAGGGTGGTGGGTTGGGTGCCCGTGCTATTGGCGGGCGCGATTGCCGCGTGTGCGGGGATGGGCGGGGTGACGAAGGATTCACCGCCCGACGTCAAGGCGGCAGTGGTCAAGGAACGGTCTGGGGCCCGGTGGGCGGCGTTGATCAAGGGTGATCTCGATACCGCCTATGGATACCTGAGTCCCGCGTCGAAAGCCACGACTCCCATCCAAACGTACAGGCGGCAGGTCCGGCCCGGGCTGTGGCGAGAAGTGAGGATCGATAGCGTGGAATGCGAAGCTGAATTGTGCATCGTGAAATTGCTGCTGACTTACGACGTTCCACGGGGCCCGATGAGCCCAAAGCCCATAAATGGGCTGCAAACACCGATTGCCGAACGGTGGGTTATCGAGGATGGTTCTGCGTGGTTTGTGTACCATTGAGGTGTAAATGTTGCAACTTTCACACAAGGGGATTGCCCGGAACGCCGGAATTGCTGGTAGTATGACGCGGTTGTACTAAGATTGTAGGGTTATCGATTCTAAAATGATCACTTTAAATTCCGAATCAAAGGAGTCATCAAAAACCATGAACACGTTCAAGAGAAAATCGTTGTACGCTGCGCTGGCAGGTGTAAGCGCGCTGGGCGTGACGAGCGCCGCGCAAGCGGTCAACGTCAACCCGAACGGGCTGGGCCAGGTTCTGCTTTACCCGTACTACACGGTTCGCGCCGACAACCTCGTCAACCCGTTCAACTCGCTGCTGTCCGTCGTCAACACGACGAATTCGGTGAAGGCGGTCAAGGTTCGCTTCATCGAAGGCAAGAACAGCGCTGAAGTACTTGACTTCAACCTGTTCCTGTCGCCATTCGACGTGTGGACGGCTGCCATCATCCCGTTTGGGCCCTCGATCACCGGTTCGCCGGCGCCTGGCGGTGGCATCACCACCGCTGACAAGTCGTGCACGATCCCGGCCATTCCTAAGGACGGAGTGGGGTTTGTCAACTTCCAGTACTCCGGCTCGAATGCCGACGGCGCGACCGACAGCCTCGACCGGACCAAGGAAGGCTACGTCGAAATCATCGAGATGGCGACGTACACCTCGAGTTCGGTCACCGGTACCGCGGCGACACACGTTTCGGGTGTGCCTCCTTGCGGCTCCAAGCTCAATGACGCGACGGCGTTTGCCGAGCAACAGGCTCCTTCGGGTGGCCTGTTCGGCGGAATTTCGCTGATCAACGTGCTGTCCGGCGACGATTACACCCAAGATGCGGTGGCGCTCGACAACTTCCGAGTTGGCATCGGTGCCGCGAACTACAACCCGTCCGGTTCGATCTTCCCGAACCTGACGCAGGCGAGTCCGCAGATCAGCCAGGTTCTGGCCGCCAGCGCCGTGTACACGTCGAGTTGGAATACTGCGTTCTGCTTCCCAACCTCTTCGTGTACCGCGGACCCGGTCAGCGCCGTGCTGATGCACGACACAGTCATGAACGAGTTCGTGCTCGATTCGGGCACGAAGTCCGGCACCGACTGGGTCATCACCATGCCGACCAAGCGCTTCTATATCAACATCGGAACCGGCAACGCACCCAAGCTGTTCCAGCGCAACTTCAACAAGACGGCTGGTTCCTGCGACGATGTGGCGCTGGGCCTCTTCGACCGCGAAGAGTTCATTGCTCCGACGTCGTTCTCGCCGCCCCCGCCGACGCAGACCAACTCGCTGTGCTGGGAAGCGAACGTCATCACCTTCAGCAACAGCCACTTGCTTGGCTCGCAAAACGAGACCAACCTTCCGACGGCGTTCCAGAACGGCTGGATGGTCCTTGGCTTCCCGCCCGTCCCGTTCCCGTCCACGACCGCGTCGGCGCACATCCTGCAGAATGTCGGCGGCACGATTGTCACGAGTATCGGTGGCGGGTCGACCCCGGGCCAGAGCGCAACCTACTTCGGTCTCCCGGTCATCGGCTTTGCGGTGCAGGACTTTGTCAATGGCACCTTGACGAGCGGCACTGGTCCTGCAGCGGGGCTGATTCAGTCGAGCTACGGCGGCAACTTCGTCCAGAAGGCGACGACACTGATAAGGTAAGTGCACAATGCTCGCATCAGAGGCGGAACTCCGGTTCCGCCTTTTTTTTGATCATGTGCCGTTGTAGTGCGGCACCAGCTGCCGCGCAGCGTCACCAACGGTGCATTCCGTGACGCGAGTTCATCCAAGAGGAGCTTTTGCCATCCAGACGGAGAGCCGCGCGGATTGCGGCGGTGCGCAAGGAAGTGTATAATGCGCCAACCTTTTTTCACCGATGGCGCGGAAGTTGCATGAATGCCAAACCCGCATCGGTCCCTCCATACCCAAGGAGTACAGCATGTTCAGAACACTAATCCGTCAGACCATGGGTCTGCTCATAGGCGCCGCGATGATCTTCGCGGCTGTTGGTCCCGCCCGTGGCGCACAAGTTTCTCTCCCGGCGATACCCCTCCAGATTCTCGGTGCGGACAGCTTGTGCACGAGCTGGACCCTGGGTGGGACCGTCGGCGCGCCGACCCTGACCTGCGTCACTGGAACAGGGCCGGTTGCGCCAAGCTGTGCCTCGTTGACCGCGACGCCACAATCGATTACGGCTAGCAGCGGCCCAACAACACTGACAGCGAACTGCAGCGGCGCCACCAGCTACAGCTGGACTTCTTCAACACCACCCTCATCCGGGTTCTCGGCGAGCACCCCCGGCAACCAGCAGCAGCCGACCATCGCCGCAAACACGACCTTCACAGTGCAAGCCTTCAATGGCACTCTCGGAAGCAACACGGTGAGTGTGCCTGTGACCGTCGGTAGCGGTGGTGGCGGTGGTGGCGGTGGTGGCGGTGGCGCCATCAGCTGCCCGGGGTTCTCCAACACCGTAGTCGTCGACCTGGACGTGAACAATCCGCAGCTTTCGGTCAAACAGGCCCTCAATCAGGGCGATGCTGTGGTGGTGCGCATTAAGACGGCCGCCTCCGGTGTCTATGGCAAAGTCTCGGCGGCGGAGTATTCGGGCATAGCGGCAACTCGCTTTGCGAATTTGTCGGCCACGGCCTGCGACTTCAGCACGACAAGCGGCACCTCGATTGGCACCACCGTCGAAGTCATATTCAGCGACGGACCGGATATCTACGGTTTCTACCCGTCGATGCCCGCCAACTCGACCGCCTATCTCAATCTCAGGACGACGGGTGCCTGTGGCAACAACTGCGGCATGCTCTTCCAGATGAACAGGTACTGATTCGGTTTATCGTCGCCATTAGGTCCGTTCATTACAAAGCAGCCCCGCAACCCGGGGCTGCTCTGTTCGTGGCTCCTGCCCCCACGGTGTAGGCCAGAGTGGCAATTGCACTCGAGCAGGCCGAGAACGTTGCATCGCAGTAGCGCGACGTTTTTCACCCGGACTGTGCAATGCGCGGAACTGCCAACCTCTGCGAAGGTCTTTCTGCTTTCCCATCCGCATCTCATGCGAGGTCCCATGAAGTCTGCCGCTTACACCTTCATTGTTGTCGCTGCGATCGCCGGCAACTCGTCGGGCACTTTCGCCCAGGTCGCGCCTGACGAAGTGCTCGTGGAAAGCGCAACGGTAAGGCTCACGCGCGCCGACTACGAGGCCGAGCTGCAGCGGCTGCCGCCGGCCAACCGCGCCGGATTCGGGAGCGATCCCAAGCGCGTTATCTCGTTGCTCAACAATATGCTGGTCGGCAAGACGATGGCCGCCGAGGCGCGCAAGGAAGGGCTGGATCGGGACCCGCTCGTGCAACGCAGGATGGCTCTGGAGGCTGACAAGGTGCTCGTCGAGGCCGAGGTGCAGCGCATCGAGGCCCGCGCCGGCGCCGAATTCGACGCCAAGGTGGAGCGATACCTGCCCAAGGCGCGCGAGCGTTACCTGGTCGACAAGGACAAGTTCGTCGTCCCGGAGGAGATCGAGGCATCGCATATCCTGTTCCGCACCGACGCGCGCAGCGAAGCGGCTGCACTGGTCCTGGCGCAGCAGGCAGAGAAGAAGTTGATGGCCGGTGCGGAGTTCGCCGCGATTGCGCGGGAATCCTCCGAAGATCAGGCGACGAAAAGCGGCGGCGGCCGCCTTGGCTGGTTCGCCGCCAAGCAGATGGACCCGGAGTTCGCCAAGGCCGCGTTCGCGCTCAATAACGTCGGCAACATCAGTCAGCCGGTGTTGTCGCGGTACGGTTACCACGTGATCCGCCTCGAGGGACGCCGGCCGCAGCGCCAGAAGACTTTCGACGAGGTGAAGGATCAGCTCGTTGCCGACCTGCGGCAGTCGTACATCAGCGAGCAGCGCGCGCTCAGGATCGCGGCAATCCGCAACGATGCGGCACTGAAGATCAACCAGCTGGCAATCGACTCACTGATCGTTCAACCGCCCGATTCGGCCACGTTGCAGCGGCTGCTACGGGAGGAGGGCAAGTAACTTCGAGGCATCGGCCAGGCCCACGCACGCCTGTTGCAGCTGGAATGCCCCGGCGAGCAGCGGTCGGCCCGTGGATGACGGCATGAGTCGTCGTCATCGTGCACGACGCTCCGCACTCGGAGGTCGTGCAACACTGGTATCCTCGCCCCATGTCGACGGCGCCGCGCCCCGTTGCCCCCCGTCGCGCTGAACGGGCGTGGCCGGATGCCGCCTCGCTCGCCCGCTATCGGACGCTGTTCGACAACTTCTTCCGGCGCGAGCTCTTCTCCCGATACCTCGGCAGCGTGACGGGATTGGCGTGGGCGCTGCTGCATCCGCTGGCGCTCCTGGCGGTCTACTGGTTCGTCTTTACCAGCGTGTTCCGCGCCGGCGCCATGAACGGCAAGAGCTTCCTGCTCTTCGTCGCCGTCGCGCTGTGGCCGTGGCTCGCCGCTCAGGAGGCACTGTCACGCGGAACGGTCAGCATCGCCGGCTATGCGGGGCTGATCCGCAAAGTCGCTTTCCCGCACGAGCTCGTCGTGTACGCGTCGGTGGCGGCGACGCTGGCGCTGCAGTTTGCCGGCTACCTTGCGGTGCTCGTCGTGCTTGCGCTCTTCGGCGAGCCGGTGCGCTTCGAAGGCCTGCTGCTCGCGGTGCCGCTCTGGATCGTGCTTGCCGTCGCCGTGACGGGGATCACGCTCGCGCTGGCGGCGCTGCAGGTGTTCATCAAGGACATCGAGCACATCCTGATGCCGGTGCTGATGATCCTCATGTATCTGACACCGATCCTGTACCCGCTGTCGCTGGTGCCCGAAGGCATGAAGCCGTGGGTGGCGGCGAACCCGTTCGGCTATCTGGTCGATCGCCTGCGCGATGCGCTCCTCGATGGCAGGCTCGAGCTGGCTTGGGGCGATGCGGTGGCCGTCCTCGTCGCCTGCGTGCTGTTCCTCGGCGGGCGCTGGATCTTTCTGCGGCTGTCGCCGCACTTCGAGGATTTCGTCTGATCATGGCGGCGTTGCTGGCACTTTCCGGCGTCGGCAAGGACTACGCCAAGGTCAATGCCAACGCCGGGCGCATCAAGCTCGTCTTTGATCTGCTTCGCGGACACGGCGCAACGCATGTGTTTCGCGCGCTCGACGACGTGTCCTTCGAACTTGCCGCCGGCGAATCGCTCGGTGTCATCGGCGAAAATGGAGCGGGCAAGTCGACTCTGCTCAAGATCGTGGCCGGCGTCATCACGCCCACGCGCGGCCGCGTCGACGTACACGGCCGCGTAGGCGCGCTGCTCGAGCTGGGATCCGGCTTTCATCCCGAGTATTCCGGGCTGGAGAACATCGACCTTGCCGCAGCGTTGCTCGGCCTCGCGCCGGACGAGATCGCGGCGAAGCGCGACGAGATCATCAGTTTTGCTGACATCGGCGAGCACATCCGTGATCCGATCAAGCACTATTCGTCGGGCATGGTCGTGCGGCTGGGCTTTGCCGTCGCGACCGCGCTTCGGCCGGATATTCTCATCACCGACGAAGTGCTCGCGGTCGGCGACGAATCCTTTCAGAAGAAATGCATCGCGTGGATCGAGGGCTATCTTGCCGACGGCGGCACCCTGTTGCTGTGCTCGCACAGCATGTATCACATCCAGAAGCTCTGTCGCAGCGCGATGTGGCTCAGGGACGGCCGCGTCGATCGCCACGGACCTGCTGCCGAAGTGACGCAGGCATATCTCGCGTACCACGAGGAAAAGGCCGCCGGCAGCAAGCGCCCGATCGCTGCGTCGAAAGCCGCCGCGGCAGGTGTGTACGCGGTCCAGTCGCTCACGCTTGCCCCGCCGGACCGCGTCGCGTCGGGCGCATCGCTTGCAGTCGCGGGGGAAGTATTCTCACCGGACGGCAGGGTGCCGGTTGTGCTGATCGGCCTGGTGCGTGCGGATGGCACGCCGGTCTACGGCGTTGCGACCGACATGGACAATGCCGCGCCGGCACGCATCGACGCGCACCTGTTCACCTTTGCGCTGACGTTTCCTCGCTTGTCGCTGCTTCCCGGGAAGTACGTCGTGCGCGCGCATGCGCTCGATCCCGAAGGCGTGCGATTGTTCGACAACATCGAACGCCCCCTTATCGTGGCCGGCGATACCCGTGAGCTGGGGTTTGCGCGCATCGAACATGTCTGGGGTGCCCCTTCGACGATGCAGGAACATCATAAAGGCACAGCCGAATAGGACGAGCGCAGCGACCAGCTTCGGCAAGATGTCGTTGCACCGCTTGTCCCGGGGTGAGAAGCCTTGGCCGATCGGGTAAAATTGAATACTGGCGCGGTGGCTGAAGACACCGGGCTGGCGTGCTACTTTTCTCCCCGCAATGGCTGACCTGACATTCACCGGCGAACGCTTCCTTCCCGGCTGTGCTGGCGAAATCGCATACGAGCACTGGCATCGCTACGCGTTCGCGCGTCGCTTCGCCGCTGGCAAGCGCGTGCTCGACGCGGCATGCGGCGAAGGCTACGGCACGTCGCTCATCGGCGCGGTGGCCGCCACCGCCGTCGGCGTCGACATCGACGCGGCCGCGGTCGCGCACGCGACAACGCGCTACGGTGCCGCAGACCGCATTCGGTTCGTCGAATGCTCCTGCGTGGCACTGCCGCTGCCGGCCGGCGCCTTCGACGTGGTGGTGTCGTTCGAGACGATAGAGCATCTCCCGGCAGCCGATCAGCCGCGGATGCTGGCGGAGTTTGTCAGGGTGTTGGCGCCCGGCGGCGTGCTGGTGATCTCGTCGCCCAACAAGCGCCTCTACAGCGACGCCCGCGCTTACCGCAACGAGTTCCACCTCCGCGAACTGTATCGCGACGATCTCGTGCAGGCGCTCGCACCCGCATTTCCAGCACAGCGCTGGCACCATCAACGAGTTGGACACTGGTCGAGCATCTTTGCAGAAGGCCGCGGGCACCGGCGCCGAGGCGTGGCTCGGCGATGCCGACTCCGTGACGCCGTACGCGGCTGCCGAAGGCATGTATTTCATCGTCGTTGCCGCGCGATCGACGGCGACGCTTCCGCCACCGGCGCCGCAGATCTCGCTGTTCACCGACGTCGAAGACAGCGAACTTAAGCGTGCCGAAGACAATGCGCGCGAGGTGCTGCGCCTCGATGCGTTGCTCATTGAACGCGACGCCGCGGTCAACCGGCAAACCGCGCACATCCTGCACCTCGAAGCGCTGGTCGCGGAGCGTGAACGCATCATCGGCGACATCAACCGGCGCCTGACCGAAATCGACAACGTGCGCCAGCAGCGTGACGCACAGGTGGCCGAGAGCACCCGTGCAATCGCCGAATACACTCGTGCCCTCGCCGCGCAGGAGCGCATCATCGCCTACCAGCAAAGCTTCCGCGGTTGGGTGATGCAGCCGTGGCGGCGCGTCAGGCGTTGGCGCGAGCGGGCGCGCTGATGCCGGCACCGACCAACCCGCCCATCGACATCGTCGTGCCGGTGTACAACGCCGCGGCCGACCTGCGGCGTTGCGTGGAAAGCGTGCTTGCCCACACCGCCGGCGACTACCGGCTGATGCTGATCGACGACGCCTCGCCTGATCCGGCGATCCGGGCGTATTTCACCGAATTGGAGGCGCGCCAGCTGCCGCAGGTCACGGTCCTTGCCAACGCCACCAATCTCGGCTTTACGCTGACTGCCAATCGCGGCATGGAGTGTGCACGCGCAGGTGCCGACGTCGTCCTGCTCAATTCCGACACGGTGGTCACTCGCGGTTGGCTGGACAAGCTTGCGCGTTGCGCGCAGTCGGACTCGACCATCGGCACGATCACGCCATTCTCGAACAACGCGGAAATATGCTCATTACCGCGTTTCTGCACCGACAACCCGTGGCCGGAAACGCTCGACACCGAGCCGATGGTCCGCGCGCTGGAGCTGGCGGCCGTACCGACTTATCCCGATCTTCCCACCGGTGTGGGCTTTTGCTTCTACATACGCCGCGCGCTGCTCGACGCGATCGGCGCCTTCGATCCGGCGTTCGGCCTGGGCTACGGTGAGGAAAATGACTTCTGCCTGCGTGCCGCCGCCGCAGGCTTTCGCAACGTGCTCTGCGATGACGCCTTCGTGCTGCACGCGGGCAGCAGTTCCTTCGGCGACCAGCGCGCTGAACTTTCCCGTCGCAACACCGCGCTGTTGCTCGAACGTCACCCCCAATATCTGGATCTCGTGCGCGACTTCATCGCGGCCGATCCGCTGCGCCCGTTGCGTGAGCTGTCGCTGGCACACTATCGACAACTCGCCACGGCACTGCCCGGGGCCCTGCACGTGATCCACGGCCACGGTGGTGGCACGGAGTATCAGGTGCGGACGCTGATGACCGCGTCCGCCGGAATCTTTCGCCACCATCTGCTGATCGCCGTCGGCGACGAGTGGCAACTCGAGGAGCACATCGACGGCGAGATCCGCAGCTTCCGCTTTTCCCGAGCGCCCGGCGAATCGTGGAGCGACTTTCTCGGCGGTCTTTGCGCGCGCTTCGGCATCGACTTGATCCATCTGCACAATATCTCAGGTTGCCGCGACGGACTGATACTGGCCCTCGCGGCGGTCGGTATTCCCTACGGATACACCGTGCACGACCTGAATTTTGCCTGTCCGACGATTACCTTCCTCAACCCGGAGCAGACCTACTGTGGTGCGGTCACAGACGTTGCGACGTGCCGCGCATGCCTCGCAGCGCAATCGGAGCTCGCCCACGTCGATATCGAGCGCTGGCGCGCAAAGCATCGGGCGCTGCTCGCCGGCGCGGCATTCGTGATCGCGCCCTCGGCGTGGGCTGCGACCATGCTGCGGCGGTATTTTCCGGAGCACGAAGTGGTTGTGATCCCGCACGGCAGCACGTCCGGCATGTCGCGGTCCGATGCCGTGCGCACGTCGCTGCCAATGCCGGACGATGGCCGGCCGGTGGTCGCCGTCCTCGGTGCCATCGGACCCGACAAGGGCGCCCGGCGGCTCGAGCGCCTGGTCGAGCTGACGCGTGCACGCGGCTTGAATTTGCGCTGGGTGCTGATCGGCTATCTCGATCGCGGGCGCGAACCGTGGCAGTCCCCGGACGGCGTTTTCACCATGCATGGCCCCTACGATTCGCGGGCGCTGCCGGAATTGTTCGAGCAGTATCGCGTGCGCCTTGTCGCGTATCCGTCGGCAGGGCCGGAAACGTTCAGCTTCACGTTGTCGGAAGCGTGGGCCGCAGCCCGCCCCGCAGTCGTGCCGCCGATCGGCGCGTTGGCGGATCGCGTGGTCGCAAGCGGTGGAGGGTGGGTGCTGAGCGAGGACGAATGGCGCTCCGAGGAGCGCATCCTTCAGCGCATCGTGGCACTGCTTGATCCGGTGAATAGTGACGACTTCGCCGCTGCGGCAGCACGCGCGCGCGCCGCGCCACAACCCGCCGCGCAAGCCATGGTCGAGGCAACCCTTGCAGTCTATCGCGAGGCCCGCCAGCAAGTACCTGTGGGACCGGCGTTCGTGCCGATCGCCGCCGGACGCTGTCTCGCGGCACTCGATTACGTACCGTGGCGACCGCAATCTGCCATCGGTTCGGTCGCCGACGTACCGGTGGCAACAGCGACCGTGTCCGTTACGCCCGGGACGCGCGAGGCGTTCGGGCGCGTCGCTGCCTTTGCGCTGCACATTCGTCACACGCTGCCGGGACGAGTGTTGTACCGTCTCGCGCCCAAGTCGTTGCTTACCGCGCTCAAGAATCACCTCTGATGCTCGACGCGGACTACGGAGAGTGGCTCGCCCGGGGCCAGACGCACCAGCAGGAAGGGCGCCCGATCGACGCGATGGTCTGCTATCGGCGCGCGCTGAAGGCAAATCGGCACGCAGTCCAGGCGCACTTTCACCTTGGCGAAGTTCTGCACGAACTGGGCCGTGACGATGAGGCGCGCGCCGCCTGGCGAGTGGCCATCACGTGGCAGCCCAGGCACCTGCCGTCGCTGTTCCAGTTCGCCGACGCGGTGCGACGTGCCGGTGCTGTCACGGACGCGGCCGAGGCATATCGCCGCGTGCTCGCCATCGATGCGAGCCACGCCGGCGCCCAGGTCGGACTCGCGCTGGCGCTGCATGCGCAAGGGGATGAGACTGCGTTGTCGTCGCTTGCGCACGTGATCGTGTCCGGTACGACCTTCGATCACTGTGACGAGGTGGCACAGGTGCTCGATTCAGCGCCACTGTCACCGCTGCGTGACGCGCTGGTCGCGGCGATCGAGTCAGCGCGACCGATGCAGTGTCCTCCGCGCTTGCTGGCGCTGCTGGTCGAGGATGCGGTCGCCCGACGCGGAACTGGCGACCGATCCTGGGCGCTTGCGCGTGCCGCCGAACTCGCGCCGACCATAGACGAACCGGAGGCGCTGCGCCGCATGGCGCTGGTGGCTGCGACGCTGCAGCCCCAGTGCCGGTGGCCCGAGCGCTACGCGGCTGCCTGCGTGCAGGCGTTTGCACCGCCCGTCCCCGTGCTGTGGCCGGACCGCACCGCAGGCGACGCGGTACGAATCGCCTATCTGATTGCACCGGGGCGACCGATCAGGATCGGCGGGCTAGTCGTCGACGTCGCGGACTACCTCGAGCGCGTTGTTGCGGCCCATCCTAGCGAGCGCTTCGCACCGGTCGTATTTGTCGTCGATGCGACCGCGCCATTCTCGGTAACGGGCATTCCCGTGTCGTTGCTCGGACTGGCACCCGATCCCGCGGTGGCACGGCCGCTGGCGGAGGGCGACTACGATGCGCTGATCGATCTTGCAGGAATGGCGGCGGCTACGGGTGCGCTGATTGCGCAACGGCCTGCGCGAAGCATCTGGACCTGCCAGACTCTGGAGGGTGCCCATGTCGCGCCGCTGACCACGCACCTGCTCCCTTCGCCTTACGCAGCCAGCGCCGAAGCGCTGACGGCACATCGGATTGCGCTCGAGACCGCACTGCTCGACTGCTGCACGGGTGCGGCGTGGTTCACCCGGCGCACCACGGTGTCTGCAGACGTTCTGGCCAAGGCATGGCGAGCATCCGTCGCCGCGCATCAGGCAGGGAATACGGACGCTGCGATCGCCGGCTATCGCAGTGTGCTCGCCGAGCAGCCGGGCCATGCGCCGGCGCACTATCTGCTGGGCCTGCTGCTGCGCGATCGCGGCGAAGCGTCCGAGGCCGAACGCGAGCTGGGTGCCGCCGTCGCCGCGGTCTCGTCCTATGTCGATGCGCGTTGCGCACTGGCGAATCTGCAGCGCACGAACGGCCACGCAGACGCTGCGGCGCAAACCTGCCGCGACGGCCTTGCGCTGAAATCGACGTCGGCGCCGCTGTGGCGTGCGTTGGGCCTTGCCGAACTCGCGCGACAGGAAGGCAGTGCGGCCGCCGAAGCGTTCGAACGCGCACTGGCGCTCGCGCCGACCGATGGCAACACCCATTTCAACCACGGGGTGGCGTTGCAGATGCTGCACCGGCACGACGACGCGTTGCGTGCCTACCAGCGCGCGCTCGCCTTTGATCCGGACATGATCGACGCCGATTTCAATATCGGCGTGATCCTGCAGGAGCAGGGCCGCGGCGACGCAGCGATTCAGGCCTTCGAACAGGTACTGGGGCGTAATCCCGGATACGTGCCGGCGCACAAGGCGCTCGGCGAAGTCCTGTTGGCCGCTCGTCGCATCGACGAATGGCTTCTGGCGTTCGAGCGCTTCGAGGCCAGATGCCCGCGCGCGCTGGCAGTGGCAGTGCGCGCGCTCGAAGTCAATATCTATCGCGGCGACTTCGCGGCGATCGACCGCTATCTCGAACGCCTGCGTCGCGACGATTTCGTTCCCGAGAGCGGCACCGATCTCGCCGACTGTCTTGAGCAATTGCTGTTCCTGTTGCTGTATCTCGACGTCGAGCCCGAGACCCACTTCGCCTTCTATCGTGCCTACGATGCCGTCGCGCCTCAGGTGTTTGGCACGCCATTTCCGGCACCGGCGGACCGCCGGCCGGGGCGCCTGCGCATCGGCTACCTGTCCGGCGACCTGAGGAACCATGTGATGGGCAAGATGATGTGGGAGGCGATCCGCCATCACGATCGCGATCGCTTCGAGGTCCGCTTCTATGCCACGGTTGCCGACAGCGACGAGTGGACCGAGCACTTTCGGGAGTTCGGTGACGGTTTTGCGACGCTCACCGAATTCACCGATCGACAGGCCGCGCTGCGCATTGCCGCGGACGACCTCGACATCCTCGTCGATCTGTCGACGCACACCAAGGGCGCGCGACCCGGCATTCTCGCATTGAAGCCGGCACGGGTGCAGATCACACATGTTGCGAGCCCTGGCGTCGTCGGCCTGTCCGCCATTGACTTCAAGCTCACCGATGCCTGCGCAGACGTCCCGGAGAACCAGGCCTTCTGTCTGGAAACGCTGCTGCCGATGGCCGGCTGCGTGTATCCGTATCGATATGTCGCGGCGACCGCAGAGCACCCGTTTCATCGCGACCGGCTGGGCATCCCTCTCGACGCGGTTCTGCTCGGCGCGTTCGTCAACCCGCTGAAACTGTCGCGGCGCTGCCTGGCACTTTGGCGCGAGGTGCTCGACCGCATTCCGCGTGCCATGCTGGTGGTCTCGCCACAATCCCCCGAAGCGCGGGGCGTGTACGCGCGACTGCTGCCAATCGGCGGCATCCCGCTCGACCGCGTGATCGTCCTGCCGCAGGGGCGCGACGACGCCGAGAACCAGGCACGCTACCAGCTGATCGACTTCGTGGTCGACCCGGTTCCCTACAGTGGCGTCAACGGCACGATCGAGGCACTGGCCATGGACGTGCCTGTGGTGACGCTGTGTGGCCGCAAGCATTGCGAACGGACGTCGTACAGCATCCTGACCAACCTTGGCGTGGGCCAGACCATCGCCCACAGCGGAAGCGAGTACGTCGATATCGCCGTGCGACTGGCGACTGACGCAAACTTCGCGGCCGAAGTCAGGGCAGTGATTCGCGCGCGGCTCGCCGCGTCGCCGTTGACCGACATGCCCGCGCATACCCGCAATCTCGAACGCGCTTACGTCGAGGCCCTGCAGCAGCGTTTCCCGGAAGCGGTGGCGACATCCCATCATGGCTAAGGCCGGCGAGGCATTATCGCGGGTCGACCAGGCCCGACAGCGTTTCATCGCGGGCGATTTCGCGTCCGCGCGGCGTGCATGCGAAGCGATCCTGCGCGATGCGCGCGATGATGCCGAACGCGGCGCGGCGCACCTGCTCCTGGCTGCATGCTACCGCAACGAGCGCAATATGGACGCCGCGCTGGCGCATGCGCGCACCGCGATCACCAGCACGCCGCGCGACCCGATCGCTCACTACGCGTTGGCCGAACTGCAGGAAGCTGCCGGCGACGCCAGGGGGGCGATGGCGAGTGTCGAGCGCGCGCTGGAGCTCAATCCGGCTTTCGTCCAGGCACATCACTATCTGGGCATTCTTCGCGGCGAGGCCGGCGACACGCCGGGCGCCGCCGCGGCGTTCGAGCAGGCGGTGCGCCTTGACCCCGGACACGCGCGCTCCTGGAACAACTTGGGCAATGCGCAGCGTACGCTGGGCCGCCTCGAGGATGCCGAACGTTCATTTGCGCAGGCAGTCATGAGGCGTCCCGACTATCCGTTGGCCGCCGCCAATCTCGCCGAAGTCCAGCGCGATCTGGGCGAGGTCGAGCGTGCCGAAGTCACGCTGCGACAGGCGCTGGCGCGTGCGACAGGGCAGGCACCGTATCGTCCGCTCCTGGTACTGCTCGCCGGGTTGCTGCGCGAACGCGGCGAACTCGACGAAGCGGCGCAACTCTATCTGCGGGCCATACAGTTGGCCCCTGACCAAAGTGGCGGCGAGTGGTTCAACCTCGGCTCGGCCTTGGGCGAGCGTGGCGAGCCCGACCGGGCCCGCGACGCCTATATGCGCGCGTACGCGACCAATCCCAGGGATTTGCGGGGACTGATCGCCAAGCACCTCGGGTTACCCATGATCTACGCCGATACCGCGGCGCTCGATACCGCGCGGGCCGCGTTCGGCGCGGGGCTCGCGGCGCTGGGGCGCGATCTCGATGGGGCGCTCGCGGGATTGTCGGAGGCACAGGTTCTCGACGGGTTTCGCTGGACGAATTTCTTTCTCGCTTATCAGGGAGGCAACGACCGGATCCTGCAGGCAGACTATGCGAGGCTGGTCGCGCGTGCAGTCGCCTCCGTAGCGCCGCAGTGGCTCGCACCGATTGCACGGCGAACGCTGGCAGGGCGCCGCGTCCGCGTCGGCTTCGCGTCGGCGTTCTTCCATGTCGGCACCTGTGGCCGGTACTTCAAGAGCTGGATCACCGATCTCGACCGCGATCGGTTCGAAGTGTTCGTCTACCATCTTTTCCCCGGGATGGACGACGTGGCGAGCGAGATCGCGCGCCGCGCCGACCGCTTTCGCGAGTTTGGCGGAAGCAGGGCCCGGCCATCGATTATCGCGCCGGCCATTCGCGGCGACGACCTCGACGTCCTCGTGTATCCCGAACTCGGCATGGACGTGACGTCGTTTGCCCTTGCTGCGCTGAGGCTCGCGCCACGGCAATATGCGGCGTGGGGACATCCGGTGACCACCGCACACGCGACGATCGATGCATTTCTCAGTTGCGACGCGATGGAACCCGATGGCGCGCAGGCGCACTACGTCGAACGGCTGGTCCGGCTCCCGGGTATCGGCACGCGCTACGAGCGTCCCCGCGTTCCGACGGACGCGAGCCGAGCGCAGTTCGGCCTCCCCGACGGCCCCGTGCTGTTGCTCTGTCCGCAATCGCTGTTCAAGATCCATCCGGACAACGATGCGCTGTTCGCCGAGATCCTGGCGCGCAACCCCGAGGCGATGCTGGTGCTCTTCGCGGGCCGCCATCCCGCCGTCACCGATAAGTTCATGCGTCGCTTCGCGCGAACGCTGGAGCGCCAAGGGATCGCGATCAGGGAACGCACGCGCGTGCTTCCTCCCGTCGGTCACGACGATTACCTGCGCGTCAACCTCGTCTGCGATGCGATGGTGGACACGCTGCACTGGTCCGGCGGCAATACCAGCCTCGATGCGCTGGCCTGCGGCCTGCCGATCGTCACGCTGCCCGGGCTGTTCATGCGCGGGCGGCAGAGCGCGGGCATGTTGTCGCTGCTCGGCGTTCCGGAGCTCGTCGCCGGCGATCGCGACGGCTATGTCGAACTGGCGTTGCGCCTTGTCGCCGAGCCCGCCTGGCGACGATCACTGGCTGAGCGGATCCGGGCCGCGCAGGGCCGCCTGTTCGACGTCGGCGACGCGATTGCGCGGCTGCAGCAGTTCCTTCAGGCCGACGACATCCGCATGGCGTGATCGTGCCAGGCGCGGGCAAGGCCGTCCTCCAGCCCTTGCACGAAGCGCGCCATGTCGAACAGTGGATGCGTCGCACGGTTCGCGCGCAGCCGTTCGCGACAGCTGCCGAGCAATTGCGGCGTCGTCGCCAGCGAAAGCGCCAGCGCCTCATACTCGGCGAGGTTTTCGGTGACCAGATCGGGCAAGCCGATCGCGCGCAGCTGGCTGCCCGCCACGCGGCCCACCATCGTCGTCCCGGCACAGCTGAGCACCGGCACGCCCATGAACAGCGCATCGTTCGCAGTCGTGCCGGCGTTGTACGGCAGGGTGTCGAGGAACAGGTCGGCATGCGTATGACGCGCGAGGTGCTGCGGCAGCGGCACCGTCGGCGCGAACACCAGCCGGGCCGGGTCGACACCTCGTAACTGTGCTTCGCGGCGAAGATTGGCAACCGCAACTGCGCGGCCTGGAGACAGCCAGACCACGCTGCCGGGCGTTCGCGCCAGCAGCCGCATCCAGACGTCGAATACCTCTGGGGCGATCTTGTATGCGTCGTTGAAGCAACAGAACACGAAGCCCTGCGCCGGCAGACCGCACTGCTCGCGCGTCGGCGCGCGCGTCGCGACCTCGCGCCGCGTATCGCTCGGGCAATAGCAATCGGGGAGATAGAGGAAGCGTTCGGTGAAGTGCGGCTGAAAATGCTCGGGCGTCGCGAAGCGGTCGGTGATGATGTAGTCGATGTGCTCTGCGCCCAGCGTCCCGAGGTGGCCCAGCCAGTGCAGCTGGACCGGGGTCGGCCGCAGCGCGAAGATTTCGCTGCGCGCGTGCGTGGTGTAGCCATTGAGGTCGATCAGCAGGTCGAGGCTGTCCGTGCGGATGCGCTGCGCCGTCTGCTCGACACTCTCGTCCGCACAGTCGACGAAATCGTCGAATGCCGCCTCGATGCGCGCCCGCAACGGCGAGCTTTCGCGCGGACCGATCGAATATCCATGGGTCTCGAACCGGCTGTGGTCATGGCGTTCCAATACCTCGGTCAGCAGGAATGCCATCGCGTGCGTGCGGAAGTCGGAGGAGACATAGCCCAGGCGAAGCTTCGAGCGTGTCGCTCGCATGATTGCGGGCGGCGGTGCCGGCGCAGTCGCTGGCGCTAGCCCGGCAGCCCATCGCCGTGCGACCTGCAGTTGCGTTGCCGGCGACAGCGGGAGTGTCAGGGAGACGAAAGCATTGATCGCATGGTCGCCGGCAGCGGTCAGCCGCACGAGCCGGGCATGCAATGCCGCGAGCTCCTCCCATGCGCAGAGGCGGGCGCGGCAGTGCGCGAGGAGCCCAGTTGCGTAGGAGTGTTCTGGGTCGCGTGCAATTGCCTGCGTCAGAAACGGTTCCGCGCGCTCGTAATCCGCGCGGTCCACCAGCAGCGAGCCCAGATTGGTCAGGACCGATGGGTCGTCGGGCGCGAGCGCCAGTGCTCGCCGGAAGCTCGTCTCCGCACCAAGATGGTCGTGCGCGTGGTACTGGCATATGCCGTAGTCGACGAGCACGTTGACATCGCCGTCGGGGAACTGTCGCAGGTAACGCTCGCACAAATCGCTGGCCGCTGCGTGACGCCGGTGGCGGCAAAGGAGGTGGGCGAGGTTGCCGAGCGCCTGTCGGTGATCGGGTCGACGACTCAGTACCGCTTGGTACACCGTCATCGCTTGTTCGTCGTTGCCGGCGCCCTCTTGCGCGAGCGCGAGATTGTTCAGCAGGCTCGGATGCCCCGGAGCGAGCAGCAGTGCCTTTTCGTAAGCGGTGATTGCCTCGGCAAAGTGTTCGTGTTCCCGGTACAGGTTGCCGAGATGGAACGGCGCGTCCGCGTATTTCGAGTCGAGTGCAATGGCGTGATGCAGCGCGTCCTCCGCGGCTTGCGGATCGGGCTCACGCAGGATGATGCCGAGCAGGGTCCACGCTGCAGCATCGCCGCCATCGGCGGCAAGCGCGTCGCGGCACAGCGCCTCCGCCAATGCGGCGTCGCCGCGCTGCCAAGCCTCGCGTGCTGCGCGCAGCGTTGCGTTGACGGTGCGCTCGGCCATCAGTCCCGCGCTCGACCGGATCGCGCGGTCATCCCCGCGCTCCATGCAGTTCTTGCAGCTCCTCGCACAGGCGGGCCGCCACCGCGGCCCAGTCGCGCGGCCGTGGCTGCCGGAAGAGGCGCAACGTCGGATACCACGGGCTGTCGCCGCGTCCGAGCAGCCAGCGCCAGTCGGGCGCGAACGGCAGCAGCACCCATGCCGTCTGTCCGAGCGCGCCTGCCAAGTGAGCGATGCTCGTATCGACGGTGATCACAAGATCGAGTTCTGAAATCAGCGCGGCTGTGTCGGTCAGTGGCGCGTCGGCCCGCAGCGGCACCAACCGCCTTCCCATGACGGCCATTCCGATCTGCTCGCTCGCACCACCCTGCTGCAGCGAGAACCACGCAATCCCAGGCAGATCGAACAAGGTACCGAGGGCGACAAGAGGGCACGAACGGTTGCGATCGTTGGCGTGTTCGGGGCTGCCCGCCCAGCACAGTCCGATCTTCATGCCGTGGTGCGCGGCGAGCTGCGCCCGCATCGCTTCCTGCCGCTCGCGTGGCGCGGCGATATACGGTACCTGCACCGGAATGGTGTCGAGCGTCGTCGCGAACACCCGCGGCAGCGACAGCAGTGGCAGCTGGGCGGTATACGGCGGCAGCGCGTCGCTGCCGCAGACGACCTGCGCGACGCCGGACACCGAGGCGAGCAGAGGCCGAAGCGTTTCGCGGCAATGGACGACGCAGCGCGCGCCGGAAGCGGCGAGCAGCGGCAGATAGCGTGCGAACTGCAGCGCGTCGCCCAGTCCCTGTTCCGCGTAGATCAGTAGCGTTTTTCCTGCCGGGGCGGCGCCGTCCCACACCGGGCCCGGAAACGCGTACCGGCCCTTGCCCAGCTCGGTGAGCTGCAGTCGCCACTCGTATTCGCGCCAGCCCTCGTTGAATTGCTCGTCGAGCAGCAGGGCCAGCGCGAGGTTCCAGTGCGCCTGCGCGAACTCGGGGTTGAGCGCGATCGCGCGCCGGAATGCCTCGATCGCGGCGGCGACCTCGTTAACCGACTGCAGCGCCAGACCCAGGTTGTTCCACGCGACCGCGTGATCGGCCTTGAGCGAAAGTGCCGCGCGATAGGCGGCGATCGCTTCGGCCTCCCGGTCTGCCGCAGCCAGCGCGAGGCCTAGATTGTTGTGGAACTCGGGTTCGTTGGCCACTGCCGCGACCGAGCGTTCGAGCAGCGGCAGCGCCGCATCCAGCTCCCGCCGCTGGTAGTGGATCACGCCCAGATAGTGTTGCGCCTGCGGGTGGCCGGGCACCGTCACGAGAACGTCACGATAGATCGCTTCTGCCGCGACCGTGTCACCGCGCTGGTGCAGCGCCAGCGCCTGCCGCATGCGCGCATCGACTGCCAGCGGTGCAGGGACGACGGACGCAATGTTCTGGGCAAGCGCACCATGGCAATTCTTGTATCGCTTGCCACTGCCACAGGGGCACGGATCGTTGCGGCCGGCCGTGCGTGGCGCCGTGGCGTTGGCCGCGGCGGTCGCGCGCGATGCTTCGGCTTCAGCATGCCCTGGGGCTTCCTCGAGGATGCGCTGGAAGATTGCGGCTGCCGGGCGCCACATGCCCATGGCGAGACAATTGCGTCCGAGCTGCAGCAATTGCGGTGAGCGCGCAATTTCTGGCGTGAAATGGACGACCAGTGCGGTCAACTCATCGGCAGCGACTACTCGGCTGAAGTTGAACAGCCCGTGGAAGCCGAAGGGCATGCCGATCGGATACGCAGCCTCGAACGCGAACGCATTGGCAAGCGCTTCGGACGCGAACTGGATGGCATGGTCCCGCTCGAGCAGCGGCCTGAAGGCCCGGCAGATGGTCACGTCCTCGGCTTCGGTCAGGACGATGCGCGGGTCCTGTAGCGCTTCCAGCAGCTTGCGCGACCGCAAGGAGAAGCCGCCATTGCCGACGCGCATCGCGTCGTTATGCCAGAACCACGTGGCGCCAATGTAGTCACAAGCGAGGTAGTCGGCGCGCCATGCTGCCGGGTTGACGACATAGCCGTCCCACTGCACGAGCAGAACGTGCGGTGTATCGATGTGCGCCAGCAGCGACCGCAGGACGAACGCCGAATAGGCGTCGCGCGAGGTCAGTGGTGTGATGACACGAACGTCGATCCCGGGTTCGACCAGCTCGCGGTCGGTGATCAGCAGGATTCGCGCGAAACGGATCTGCGCCGCCGATCGCTGCAGCGCGCGCAGTGCGAGCGCATGATTCCGCGTATCGATGCAGCACAGCGTGACGCCCGGCAACTCAAGCATCGATCGAGGCGCGTGCCGGAGGTATGTTGCGGCAGGATACCGGCATGTTCAAAGCGGGTTCGTTGCCGCAGCCGTGGGAGACGGGGTCGATGCCTGGAGCGTAATCTGGTGCCAGAGCAGGACAGCAAGTGTGACGAGCAACGGGGCCAGATGCAAGGTTGCGCGATTCACCGTCGTGTAGTCGACGACCCAGTCGACCGCGTTGGTGAATCCGAAGACGACGAACAGGAATCCGAGGCCACCCGCGACGACCACGGCGAGCGACGCCAGCGGCGGTTCGCCCAGTCGACGCCACCCGATCGCCGCCAGGGCGATCAGGCCATACCAGAGGAAATTCCAATTGCCGAACAGAAAGTAGGTCTCGGTAAGCGAGCGCCACGCTGGCGCGAACTCGAGGTGTAGCTGGTATCCGAGGATCGTCGGCGTGGTGCGCGCAAGCGCGAGCAGCGCCAATATCGCCAGGGCGAAGCACACGCCAACGATGCGCATGCCCCGGCGCGGGAAGAGCGCGACCACTACCGCAGGCGCGAGTGTCAGTAGCCAAATCCACCCGGGCGTCTTGATCAGAGGGCAGCATATTGCGAAGAACAGCGCGACACCGGCGTCACGAAAATCGCGGCGCTGCGTCCAACGGTAGAGCGCCAGCACGGCCAACGTATAGACCGCCGCCATCGGCAGATCGGCATAACCGGCCAGGGCTACATGCACATCGACCATCGGCAACGTTGCCATAAAATACGCACCGATCAGGGCGAGCAATGTTGCGACACCTTCGCCGCGCAGCGCACCATAGATCGCCAGCGTAAGGGCGATCAGCATCAACAACCACGGCCAGTTCATCGCCGAATCGTCCCATCGACCCAGCGCGACGCTGCTCCACACCTGCATCAGTGGTACTGTGGCAGGATAATTCGGGTTGGCGTCGAAGAACACACCCGGCGTACCCGAGAGCCACACATCGGCACTTACGAACGGGACGATGCGGCCGAGTTCGTACCAGACGCGCGCCTTCGTTGCCCAGTGCAACCACGCATCCCATGGATAGAGCGGCCGCCACGCGATTTCACCCGCCAGCAACAGGAACCGCAGGGCAAGCCAGCCGATGAGTCCCAACCAGGCAACGCGTTGCCAGCCGGCAACCGGCGGATGAACGAGTGCCGTGATCGCGGCGCGTGTACCAGCGAGGAAGCGTCGCCCACGCCATGCGCAGTAGGCGACAAGCGCGACCGTGATTGCGAGCAAGGGTCCACCGATCGACAGCCAGCTGAAGGGAACGCCGATCCTGCTGAGCGCTCTCATCCACAAGGTCAGCAGCAGTGCGCCGGCAAAGTAGCCGTAGCCCGTACACAGCGCTGCCTGGCCAGGCCGTGCGAAACCACCCCTGGGCCAATCCGCGGCATGCAGCACAGCGATGCCGAGTAGCCAAGGTATTGCCTGTCCGAGGGCGAGGGCGGCGTAGTCCATTCAGCGGATGCGGAACAATGCCGCGCCAGCGTCGCCGAGGAGGAATTCGGCACCAATGGCTTCTTTACCGTCCCAGCGAAGCTTCTGATTCGCGGCGTCGTATTGCACACCCTTGCGCTGGAACACGACGAAGTAATCGCCTGTCCGCATGGCTGATGGCGGTGGGATCGTATTCGTCCGTGGATCGAAGTACACGTTATACGGATACAAGTGATAGGCGCCGCGATCGCGGAAGTAAGTCAGGTCGGCAGCCATGAATACGCGCGCCGGCGGTGGCGGCAGCTTGCCACGCACCTTTTCGATGAACGCAAACAGTGGGCCATCTTCCGCCGCGAGATGCCGCTCTTGCCACGATTTCCCTGCGTATTGGTGGCCGGTCAGGGCGACCTGTCGCAGCAGGTTCCATTGCCAGCGTGCATCGAGGAGCAGCCAGGCGGCGAGAAAAAAACCGCCGACGATCACCGGCCGCAACGGACCAACCCAACGCGAACACCAGCGGGCGAGCGCGGCGTAACCGACTGCGGCGACGCCGACAATGATTGCCAGCAGAACCGGTAGCGGCAGCTCCTGCGCATCGGCGCCACCGACAACCACGTTGATGGAGGCGCCATTCCAGGGCTCGAAATGAAACCACTCGCTGGCGCGGTCGCGCAACATCTCGCCGGCCGTCATTGGCTTGGCCGTCACACCGCGTATCACGACGGGCTGGGGCAATTCCCCTCGCAAGGAGAGTGCCAACCCCCCGATCTTGCCGATCCAGTTCGGGTCTCGTCCGACGAAAGCCGGTGCCAGGTGGCCGCTCTCGACGGTAAGTGCATGCATGAAAAGCCGACCGGGATCGTAGTCGTTGCGCCAGAGCAGCATCGCGCTCGCAGTCGCAGGCACATCGATGGCGTCCCACGCAATCATGGGATAGTCGGTTGAGCGCAAGTTGACGTTGATGGTAACCAGTGCGGTGCCTGCCGCGTCAGGAGCGAGCATGGCGAGACCGCCTGGGCCCGGCTTCAAAGTACCCCGGGTCGCCGATAGGTCCTGGGCGCCCCAGCGGAGCGCTTTGGCGCCGAACCACGAACCGGGGACGGCGAGAATCAGGTAGCCAAGGACGCACAAGAGCGTGCTCGTAGCGAGCACGGCCAACCAGATGCGGATTGCGCGCGGCGGTGCGAGTGATTCGATCCGCATCAGTGCGCGTGGCGGGTCGTGAAAATGTGCAGGAGCGTCAGGCCCAGAATGCGCAGGTCGAACCACAGTGACCAGTTCTCGATGTAGTACAGGTCATATTGTATGCGCTTGGCAAGGTCACTGCTTCCACGCAGGTCGTTCACCTGCGCCCAGCCGGTAATGCCCGCTTTCACCATGTGTTTCTGCATGTAGCCCGGAATTTCCTGCCGGAACAGGGCCACGAATTCAGGTCGCTCAGGGCGCGGACCCACCAGCGACATGTCACCGCGAAGCACGTTGAACAGCTGCGGCAATTCGTCGAGGCTGTAGCGACGCAGAAGGCTGCCGACGCGCGACGTGCGCGGGTCGCCTTGCTGCGACCAGACCGGGCCGCTCGCGGTCTCGGCACCGACCCGCATAGATCGGAACTTGTACATTGTAAAGTGCCGGCCATTCCAGGTCACGCGCTCCTGGCGGTAGAGCGCGGGGCCCGGCGAACTCAACTTGATGCACACCGCGATCGCCAACAGCAATGGAAGCACCAGCACCAGTGCAAGTCCGCCGAGCGTGAAATCCTCGACCGCTTTCAGTACACGTTGCTGACCTTGCATCGGGGTTTCGGTCAAACCGATGACCGGCATGCCCGCGACTTCGGAAAAGCTGTGACGAAGCAGATGAAAGCCGAAGATGTCCGGAACATAGCTGACCTGCACCGGGTAGGCACGCAGTTCCGTCACCAGGCTCCGGATGCGTCCTTCAGCACGTAGTGGCAGAGCAATCCACACCTGGTCGATTCCACCATGATCGAGTTCAAAGTGCAGCTCGTCGATGGTGCCGAGCACCGGCACGCCGTCGATATGGGCGCCCACAAGATCGGGGGCGTCGTCGTAAAAGCCGCGCAGTTGCAGCCCGCTCCACGGCGCACGTCGCAGGCGCGAAGCGATCTCGCGACCAAGCGCGCCGGCACCGACGATGCAGATGTGGCGGAGGTTGTAGCCACGGCGCCGCAGAAAGCGCAGCGCCAGGCGCAAGGCGATGCGCACAGCACTTTGAAGTATCAGGCCGCCGCTGATCCATAGCGCTACCCAGACGCGCGAGTACATGTCGCTGGTCTTGGTGATGAAAGCCACGAAAACGCCGAGGGCGACCAGCAGGAGCCAGCCCGAGACGAGCGCGCGCAGGTCCTCGACCAGGCTGGCGCCGCGCTGTGGCCGATAGAGTCCGACCGCAGGGAAAATCACCAGACTCGATAGCGCGATGCCCAGTACGGCGATCCAATAGGCCGGCGGCAAGGTCGCGCTGCCCAGGTACGCCAAGTGCGCGGCGACACCTACCAGCGCGACGACCACCGGATCGGCGAGGCGAGCAAGCTCGTCGAGCGTTGTCGCGTTCGTCTTGAGCAAGTTGCGCGGCGCGTTCGTCTTGAGCAAGTTGCGCGGCGCGTTCAGCATGGCGATGCGCGCGGCGCGCGCTCCGCGCGAAAATCCCGCAGTGCCGCCACCACATGGCCCGCAAAGCGGCTGCGAAACAGCTCGCGCCCAAAGCGTTCGGCATTCATGCGGCACGCTACGGAGCTGATCGGCTCAGGAAGCGCTTCGAATGTTGCGACGGCGGCGCGGATCGCCGCTGGAGTTTGATCGTGGAAGAACACACCCGTTGGTTGCATGGTGTCGAGGCCACGAATGGTCTGGGCCGCGCCGCCACGGCCATAGGCTATGACCGGCGTCCCGCAGGCCTGCGCCTCCACGGGGGTGATGCCAAAATCCTCGTCGGCTGCAAACACAAACGCACGCGCATCCCGCATCAATTCGCGCAGACGCTCGCGCGATACTTCGCCGAGGAATTCGATGTTGCTCCCGGCCGCTGCGCGTGCATTCCGCACTTCCGGGCCATCGCCAGCGACGACCAGGCTCTGCTCCGGCATGGCTCGGAACGCGTCGACCATGAGGTCGAGACGTTTGTAGGGAACCCAGCGCGACGCGGTCATATATCTGCGCCGCGACCCTTGCGTCGGTCCGGGTGTGAAGTAGTCGACGTCGACTGGCGGGCAGATGACCGCGGCATCCCGGTCGTAGCAGCGATGGATGCGTTGACGGATGTACTCCGATATGGCAACGAAACCGTCAACGCCGGCGCTACTGGCGACGTCCCAGCGCTGCAGCCAATCGAGCAACGCGTCGGCGATTGCGCGCAGTGGGCCGCGTGACACACCTGCCGAGGCAAGGTACGTCTCACGCAAGTCCCAGACGTAGCGCATCGGCGTCAGGCAGTAGCACAAATGCAGTTGCCGGGAGTGCGTGCGCACGCCCTTGGCGACTGCATGCGAAATCGAAATGACCAGATCGTAGCCCGCAACGTCGAGCGACTCGATGGCGCGGGGAAACAGTGGCAGCAGAGCACGGAAGTACCGTGCCGCGCCGGGCAGGTGCTGCAGGAAGCTCGTATGCGCATGCTTGCCGAGGACGCGCACACGCCATTGCGGGGAGAGGAAATCGACCAAAGCATACAAATCCGCCTGCGGGTAGAGGGCGAGCACCTCGGCCAGCGCGTTCTCGCCTCCGCGCCAGGTGTCAAGCCAGTCGTGAACGACCGCAATGCGCAAGTTTTCTGGCTGACGTTGATCGAGCATCGGCGACGGGGATGGTGCGGGTACGAGGGCCGGGGCGACCAATTCAGTCTCGCGCACGCGGCACTCGCGCCGCCGTGCCCGGTTTCACGGCAAACTCGTCGCACAACGGGACACCCGCTGCCGATGCCGTGCCGAATCATCGCATACGCAGTGACGAATGCCTATGACATAGGCGCCGGTGCGATGGGGGCTAAATGCGCACGGCGGAGTGATAAACTGCCCGCGAATCCCCGGCTCACGGCTGATCGAGGCAGGGGTGGAATGCAACTTCCTGATCAGTCTGCCCAAATCGCGGTCTTTCCCGCAATGATTGCCTTGCCCTGGATGTGCCACCTTGCTCCCGATTTCGCTAGCGCTCAAAGCGAATGCGGGGCACGTTATCGTGTATCGCAGGCGCGCAGCGGTCGCGGCTGTTCGTGAACCCACGCTCTCGCACCAAGGTCAATCTCTTCATGCCCGCGTGCTCCAATCCATGACGGTCACGCTGCCACGGCGACTGCTGGTGACGGGACGCAGCGGCTTCGTCGGCGAGGCTTTGTCGCAGCTGCTGGCGCAAACGCCGCAAGGACAGCGGTGGGTGCTGGCCGACATTGCGGCCGATCTCGATCTGCGCGATCCGTCTGCGACGACGCGTCTGGTCGAAACCGTTCGGCCGGATGCGGTGATCCACCTTGCTGCGCAGAGCGCGGTGCCCGAGTCGTTTCGTGACCCGGAAACAACGTTGCAAATCAATCTTGTCGGTACGTTGCATCTGCTGCAGGCGCTGGATTCGGTCGGTTTCAAGGGGCGCCTGTTGTACGTGGGTACCGGTGAGGTCTACGGTCTCGTGCCCGAGTCGGAGTTGCCGGTAGCAGAGACACGCGTGCCACACCCACGCAACCCGTATGCGGTGAGCAAGCTCGCGGCCGAGGCGCTGTGCTGGCAGTGGCATGCGAGCAAGGGCATGGACGTCGTGCTCGCACGACCGTTCAACCACATCGGTTTCGGTCAAAGCGATCGCTTTGCTGTTTCAGACTTCGCTCGCCAGGTCGCTGCCATCAAGCGTGGCGGCCGACCACCGGTCATTCGTGTTGGCAACCTGGATGTTACGCGCGACTTCACTGACGTGCGTGACGTCATTGGGGCGTATCTCGCGCTGCTCGATCGTGGGGAATCTGGTGAAATCTATAACGTGTGCTCGGGAACAGAGCAAAGTCTGCGATCGCTGCTCGAACAGTTGATCGCACTTGGCAAAGTCGAAGCGCAGATTGAAACCGAGCATGCTCGCATGCGCCCCGCCGAGCAACCACGCATGTGCGGTGACGGGGCGAAGATTTTCCGTGCGACTCGCTGGCGGTCGACGACGCCGATCGCCGCGTCTCTGCAGGGAGCGCTACAATTCTGGGAGGGGAAGCTTGCGGATGGCTAAGTCGGCACTCATCACAGGGATCAGCGGGCAGGATGGGGCGTATCTCGCCCGATTTCTGTTGACCAAGGGTTATCGCGTCAGTGGCCTGCTGGCGCGGCGCAGCTCGGATTCGTTGTGGCGCCTGCGCGAGCTCGGCATCGTCGAGAAGGTGAGTTGCATCGACGGTGATCTCGGCGATATCAGCTCGATCGAGCGGGCGCTCGAAGTCAGCGAGGCCGCAGAGGTCTACAACCTCGGCGCCCAGAGTTTTGTCGCGACGTCCTGGCAGCAACCGATACTCACGGCGCAGGTGACCGGGGTCGGCGCATTACACGTGCTCGAGGCCATTCGCCGTCACGATCCGAAGACACGGTTCTACCAGGCATCGACCAGTGAGATGTTCGGCCTGATTCAAAGTGAGCGCCAGGACGAGACGACGCCCTTTCATCCCCGCAGTCCGTATGGCGTCTCGAAGCTTTTTGCGCACTGGACGACGATCAACTATCGCGAGAGTTTCGGGATGCACGCGTCCAGCGGCATCCTCTTCAATCACGAGTCGCCGTTGCGTGGCATCGAATTCGTCACCCGCAAGGTCACCGACGCGGTCGCACGCATCAAGCTTGGCAAGCAGTCCGAGCTACGGTTAGGCAACATTGATGCCCGACGCGACTGGGGGTTCGCCGGTGATTACGTCGAAGCGATGTGGTTGATGTTGCAGCAGGAGAAACCCGACGATTACGTTATCGCGACGGGACGGACGACGACCGTGCGTGACATGTGCAAGATAGCGTTCGATCACGTCGGACTGGACTACCTCAAGCATGTTGTGATCGACCCGAAATACTTCCGGCCGGCAGAGGTTGACGTGCTGCTCGGCCATCCAGCCAAGGCCAGCCTGGTATTGGGTTGGCGTGCGAAGACCGATATCGTGTCGTTGATCCAGATGATGGTCGATGCCGATCTCCAACGTGTCCGACGCGAATGACACCGCTCAATTGTTGTCAACGCGCGCATTTTCGCGCGATTCGCGGCACAGCCGCAGCAAACATTGATTGCTTCACTGGCTCCGTTGACTGAAACGCGCGGTACCCAGGGTAACCGGCGGGTTTTTCTCGAATGCACGTCAATACGCGCGAGCCGGTACGCTACCGGGATCCAGCGCGCTGGCAGAAACCTCGTCAATGCGGCGCTCACGGCGGCAGGTCCCTGGGCGTGTACGGCGATCGTCCATAACGGAAGGTACTTCGAGGCCATCGACGGACTGCCGGCGAAGGCGCCGTCTACGTCGAGGACACCAACCATCGTCGATCGCCTGCGTCGTGCGTTACATCGGGTGCGTGCCGGCGCACTCCGCGTTGCGCCGAATTCAGTTGTGCGCACGGTGCTGTATTCACGTCGCTTCGAATACGCGCTGCGCCGGATGGTGCACGGCGTGCAGAGCGCTCATCGTCGGGCCGCAGCGATGGGCGCGCGCAAGGCGAGCCGAATCGAATTCCGCCTTGGCGATGTACTCGTGCTGCTGGATCCTGTCGGGAACATCGACCTGTCCAGCGAAGTGCGGCACGCGCGCGCGACCGGGGTTGAGGTTTGGGTCTTGATCTACGATCTGATCCCCCTCGCCTTTCCTGACCTCGCGCCCGAGGGCTCGACAATGTTGATGGACAAGCGACTCCGTGGCCTCGCGCCGCACACTTTTGGCATGCTCTGCATTTCGCGCACAGTCGCGGATGACCTGCAGGCTCATCTCGATAGGAACGTCAATGGCCTCCGGCCGTACATAGACTACTTCTATCTGGGTGCGGGACTCGATCTCACTGCAGCGAACCCACACGATCTCGCGGCAGTAACGGACGCATTCGACAACGCAGGTGCCACGGCATACCTGACAGTAGGAACGATCGAACCCAGAAAAAACCATGAGATGTTGTTGAACGCTTTCGATCGCCTCTGGGCAGAAGGCGGCCAAGCGCGGCTGGTGATTTTCGGCCGGCTTGGCTGGCGATCGGAGGGGCTTGCGCACAGCATCCGTGCGCATCCGGAATTGGGGAAGCGTCTTTTCTGGTTGGAAACGGGCACGGATGCCGAGTTGGACTACGCGTACAGGCACGCATCGGCGCTGATATTCGCGTCGCGTTGCGAGGGTTTTGGCTTGCCACTTGTCGAAGCGATGCAATACGGGTTGCCGGTACTCGCGAGCGACATCCCCGTATTTCGCGAGATAGCAGGCGACTATCCTACGTATTTCGACCTCGACGCAGTGCAGTCGCTCGACCAAGGACTGCGACGCATGGAGAACGCCGCCGCCGGTACGCTCGACAGGTTGGCGCCGAGTACGTGGTTAACCTGGGCGGACAGTGCGCGCATGCTGTTGGAGAAGGTTACGAGCGCCGTACCGGCCTCCCGGGCTCCGCAATCGGGCGCACAACTGGCGGCAAACCGTTAGAGGGCTGTTGACCGGGCCGATTTATGCGGTATAATCGCGTCTCTCGGCACCTAGTTTTTCCGGTGCCGCGCTCTTTAACAATCTGAACAACCGATAAGTGTGGGTACTTGGGGCCGAGGGACGCTCCGGGTCTTGCCGCGCCGCCATGCCGGGCAACTGGTGTTGGCGTTCATGTGGTGGAGCCCTGGGGTACTCAAGGAACAGAAGTAGTACTCACACTGAAGGAAGCGGGTTTGGAAGCTTTCACGGCTTTCGAACCCGTGGCCAATGACTGAATTGCCGGGCCTGGGGGCAACCCCGCGGGGGTAACCCCAGATGGCTCGGTGGTAAGGAGTTGGTCAACGTCAGTCAGTATGAGTTCTTGCAAGATTACAGTGATTAAACTGAAGAGTTTGATCCTGGCTCAGATTGAACGCTGGCGGCATGCTTTACACATGCAAGTCGAGCGGCAGCGCGGGGGCAACCCTGGCGGCGAGCGGCGAACGGGTGAGTAATACATCGGAACGTGTCCCGTAGTGGGGGATAGCCCGGCGAAAGCCGGATTAATACCGCATATGCTCTACGGAGGAAAGCGGGGGATTCGCAAGAACCTCGCGCTATGGGAGCGGCCGATGTCCGATTAGCTTGTTGGTGAGGTAAAGGCTCACCAAGGCGACGATCGGTAGCTGGTCTGAGAGGATGATCAGCCACACTGGGACTGAGACACGGCCCAGACTCCTACGGGAGGCAGCAGTGGGGAATTTTGGACAATGGGGGAAACCCTGATCCAGCCATGCCGCGTGAGTGAAGAAGGCCTTCGGGTTGTAAAGCTCTTTTGGCCGGAAAGAAAAGATCTCGTCTAATACACGAGGTTCTTGACGGTACCGGCAGAATAAGCACCGGCTAACTACGTGCCAGCAGCCGCGGTAATACGTAGGGTGCGAGCGTTAATCGGAATTACTGGGCGTAAAGAGTGCGTAGGCGGTTCTTTGTGTCCGCTGTGAAAGCCCCGGGCTTAACCTGGGAATGGCAGTGGAAACTAGAGGACTTGAATCCGGCAGAGGGGGGTGGAATGCCACGTGTAGCAGTGAAATGCGTAGATATGTGGCGGAACACCGATGGCGAAGGCAGCCCCCTGGGCTGAGATTGACGCTCAGGCACGAAAGCGTGGGGAGCAAACAGGATTAGATACCCTGGTAGTCCACGCCCTAAACGATGTCAACTAGGTGTTGGGGAAGCGATTTCCTAGTACCGCAGCTAACGCGTGAAGTTGACCGCCTGGGGAGTACGGTCGCAAGATTAAAACTCAAAGGAATTGACGGGGACCCGCACAAGCGGTGGATGATGTGGATTAATTCGATGCAACGCGAAAAACCTTACCTACCCTTGACATGTACGGAAGCCTTCAGAAATGAGGGTGTGCTCGAAAGAGAGCCGTAACACAGGTGCTGCATGGCTGTCGTCAGCTCGTGTCGTGAGATGTTGGGTTAAGTCCCGCAACGAGCGCAACCCTTGTCCCTAGTTGCTACGCAAGGGCACTCTAGGGAGACTGCCGGTGACAAACCGGAGGAAGGTGGGGATGACGTCAAGTCCTCATGGCCCTTATGGGTAGGGCTTCACACGTCATACAATGGCCGGTACAGAGGGTTGCCAAAGCGCGAGCTGGAGCCAATCCCAGAAAGCCGGTCGTAGTCCGGATTGCAGTCTGCAACTCGACTGCATGAAGTCGGAATCGCTAGTAATCGCGGATCAGCATGTCGCGGTGAATACGTTCCCGGGTCTTGTACACACCGCCCGTCACACCATGGGAGCGGGATGTACCAGAAGTAGGTAGGCTAACCGCAAGGAGGCCGCTTACCACGGTGCGTTTCGTGACTGGGGTGAAGTCGTAACAAGGTAGCCGTATCGGAAGGTGCGGCTGGATCACCTCCTTTCTAGAGATAGCCCGCTGTCTCAAGTGCTCACGCTTATCGGTTGTTCGTAGCGGTCGTCAGTTGGCGGCTGGCAGTTGCCATCAGGTTGCAGCGGTTGCGGCAACTCGACTGACGATTGGCTGCTGACATCTGATCACAGGGGATTACGCAAATACACGGGCCTGTAGCTCAGTTGGTTAGAGCACCGTCTTGATAAGGCGGGGGTCGATGGTTCGAATCCATCCAGACCCACCAGGACTCTCTTGCAACCGGGGTTCGGCAAAGCGAGGATTGACGAACCGGCTCGCAGCAAAAGGGGCTGTAGCTCAGTTGGGAGAGCGCCTGCTTTGCAAGCAGGAGGTCATCGGTTCGATCCCGTTCAGCTCCACCAGTAATTGCGCAAAGTCCAGAAGTAAGCTCACAGGTTTACTTCTGATCTTTGGATCAGGCCGGAAACATCGGTTGCTCTTTAAAAAAACGGAAGAAGTAAAGCGCACATGACAGAGCATCGTCATGTGATGGGTTAGATTGTATCGAACCCGTTCGCTCTCGAGTTCAGAGCGGCGGGTAGCGCAAACACCTGTAATGCGAGCGCGCAAGTGCTCAGTGTTATGGGGTCAAGCGACTAAGTGCATGTGGTGGATGCCTTGGCGATCACAGGCGATGAAGGACGTGGCAGCCTGCGTTAAGCTCCGGGGAGCTGGCAAACGAGCATTGATCCGGAGATGTCCGAATGGGGAAACCCGGCCCGCAAGGGTCACTCCTGGCTGAATTCATAGGCTGGGCAGAGCGAACGCGGAGAACTGAAACATCTCAGTACCCGCAGGAACAGAAATCAACCGAGATTCCCAAAGTAGTGGCGAGCGAAATGGGATCAGCCGGTACCTTTTAGCTTTCGACTTAGTGGAACGCTCTGAAAAGGGCGGCCGTAGTGGGTGATAGCCCCGTACGCGAAAAGTCGGGAGTGGAACTAAGGGTACGAAAAGTAGGGCGGGACACGTGTAATCCTGTCTGAATATGGGGGGACCATCCTCCAAGGCTAAATACTCGTGATCGACCGATAGTGAACCAGTACCGTGAGGGAAAGGCGAAAAGAACCCCGGAAGGGGAGTGAAATAGATCCTGAAACCGCATGCATACAAACAGTCGGAGCCCCAGCTTTAAGTGTTCTTGTCCTCCGGGATTCTTTGCCGGCCGAGCGCGTAAGCGCGAGACCCGGCAAAAGTTTCGTAGGAAGGGGAGTTGCTCCGCGATTACTCGCGGGGAACGATCCCACGAGTCGTCGAGTAGGGTGACGGCATTGCGCGATAGCGCAATGGCGGCGTCCAGCTTGAAGGGCTCGTCGAGAGCCCTTCAAGCTGGGTGACGGCGTACCTTTTGTATAATGGGTCAGCGACTTACGTTGTGTGGCGAGCTTAACCGTATAGGGGAGGCGCAGGGAAACCGAGTCCGAACAGGGCGAATCAGTCGCATAGCGTAGACCCGAAACCGGATGATCTAGCCATGGCCAGGTTGAAGCGGGGGTAACACCTCGTGGAGGACCGCACCCACGTCTGTTGAAAAAGACGGGGATGAGCTGTGGCTAGGGGTGAAAGGCTAAACAAATCCGGAAATAGCTGGTTCTCTCCGAAAACTATTTAGGTAGTGCCTCACGTATTACTTGCGGGGGTAGAGCACTGTTATGGCTAGGGGGGCATGGCGCCTTACCAAACCATTGCAAACTCCGAATACCGCAAAGTACAAGCGTGGGAGACAGACTCCGGGTGCTAACGTCCGGGGTCAAGAGGGAAACAACCCAGACCCTCAGCTAAGGCCCCCAAGCGACAGTTAAGTGGGAAACGAGGTGGGAAGGCTCAGACAGCCAGGATGTTGGCTTAGAAGCAGCCATCATTTAAAGAAAGCGTAATAGCTCACTGGTCGAGTCGTCCTGCGCGGAAGATGTAACGGGGCTCAAACTGTCTGCCGAAGCTAGGGATTCACGCGCTTCACTTTAATCTGTTTGCCGTCTCACTTCATTGAGGCGAGCAACATTGCGCTTGTCGGCACTTGGCGTTGCCAAGGATCCGACAAAGCGCCCATCATTGGTCGAGCGAAGCTCATCGCCTCAATTGAACGGTTTGTCGCGGCGCCGACCGATGGCGGGCGACGCGCCAACCTTGGAGTAGACGTAAAAGGAAGCGCGTGGATGGTAGGAGAGCGTTCCGTAGGCCGGTGAAGGTGGCTCGAGAGGGCTGCTGGAGGTATCGGAAGTGCGAATGCTGACATGAGTAGCGATAAACAGAGTGAAAAGCTCTGTCGCCGAAAGCCCAAGGTTTCCTGCGCCACGTTCATCGGCGCAGGGTGAGTCGGCCCCTAAGGTGAGGACGAGAGTCGTAGCCGATGGGAAGCGGGTTAATATTCCCGCACCGACCTGAGATGCGATGGGGGGACGGAGAAGGTTATGCAGGCCGGGTGATGGATGTCCCGGTTTAAGCGTGTAGGCGTGGCCCTTAGGCAAATCCGGGGGTCTTAGCTGAGGCGTGACGACGAGAGTGGGCTTGCTCACTTGAAGCTGCTGATACCCTGCTTCCAAGAAAAGCCTCTAAGCTTCAGTTTCAGGTTGACCGTACCGCAAACCGACACAGGTGGGCAGGATGAGTATTCTAAGGCGCTTGAGAGAACTCGGGTGAAGGAACTCGGCAAATTAGCACCGTAACTTCGGGATAAGGTGCGCCTCTGGTAGGTGAACGCGTACAGCGGGAGCCGAGAGAGGTCTCAGAGAAATGGTGGCTGCGACTGTTTAACAAAAACACAGCACTCTGCTAAGACGAAAGTCGACGTATAGGGTGTGACGCCTGCCCGGTGCCGGAAGGTTAAATGATGGGGTGCAAGCTCTTGATTGAAGCCCCGGTAAACGGCGGCCGTAACTATAACGGTCCTAAGGTAGCGAAATTCCTTGTCGGGTAAGTTCCGACCTGCACGAATGGCGTAACGATGGCCACGCTGTCTCCACCCGAGACTCAGCGAAGTTGAAGTGTTTGTGAAGATGCAATCTCCCCGCGGCAAGACGGAAAGACCCCGTGCACCTTTACTGTAGCTTTGCATTGGACTGTGATGGGACCTGTGTAGGATAGCTGGGAGGCTTTGAAGCGAGGGCGCTAGCTCTCGTGGAGCCAACGTTGAAATACCAGCCTGGTGTCATTGCGGTTCTAACCTAGGGCCATTATCTGGCTCGGGGACCGTGCATGGTAGGCAGTTTGACTGGGGCGGTCTCCTCCCAAAGAGTAACGGAGGAGCTCGAAGGTACGCTAGGTACGGTCGGCTATCGTACTGATAGTGCAATGGCACAAGCGTGCTTGACTGCGAGTCTGACAAGACGAGCAGGTGCGAAAGCAGGACATAGTGATCCGGTGGTTCTGTATGGAAGGGCCATCGCTCAACGGATAAAAGGTACGCCGGGGATAACAGGCTGATACCGCCCAAGAGTTCATATCGACGGCGGTGTTTGGCACCTCGATGTCGGCTCATCACATCCTGGGGCTGTAGCCGGTCCCAAGGGTATGGCTGTTCGCCATTTAAAGTGGTACGTGAGCTGGGTTCAAAACGTCGTGAGACAGTTTGGTCCCTATCTGCCGTGGGCGCTGGAGATTTGATGGGGCCTGCTCCTAGTACGAGAGGACCGGAGTGGACGTGCCTCTGGTGTACCGGTTATGACGCCAGTCGTATTGCCGGGTAGCTATGCACGGAAGCGATAACCGCTGAAAGCATCTAAGCGGGAAACGCGCCTAAAGATGAGATCTCCCGGGGACTTGATCCCCCTGAAGGGTCGTGGCAGACCACCACGTTGATAGGTCGGGTGTGGAAGGGCAGTAATGCCTTAAGCTAACCGATACTAATAGCCCGTGCGGCTTGATCCCATAACCGTGAGCATTTTGGTCGCAATCGGTTACGGTGTATGCGCAACAATCTAACTTGCTTTACTTCTTCCCTGCGGTTGGCCTCGTACTTGCGCGTGCGCAACGAGAGAGCCGGCCGATGATCAATGCCTGACGACTACAGCACGCTGGAACCACACCTTCCCATCCCGAACAGGACCGTGAAACGGCGGCGCGCCGATGATAGTACGGATTACCCGTGCGAAAGTAGGTCATTGTCAGGCACCTTCAAAGCAAAACGGCCCGCGAAAGCGGGCCGTTTTGTTTGGCAGATGCATTTCTTGACAGCGACCAAAGCGCCATGTCATATACGATGCCAACGCCGATGACATTGCGCCGACAATTCCTGCTGGCTTGGCTTGCGCTTGCGCTCAACGCGTTGGCGCCGGTATTCGCCTATGCACACATTGAGATCGGCGAAAGCAGCGAAATCCTGGAACACTGCGGGGCTGACGACTCCGGCAACACGAGTCCGCATCAACATCATTCGGGTCAGAAGAAAAACGTAGCCCCGCACTGCCAGTATTGCCCCGGTTTCACTGCGGGTGCGGCGTTTGTCCCGATTGTCCTTGCTCCAACCCCGCAGAGCGTAGCTTCGACCTCGGCGGCTCCAGCGCCGCCTGCGGTCGCTACAGGACGAGCTTCCGTTCGTATCGCGCAGCAGCGCGCCCCTCCCTCCTTCTCCTGATCGACATCGACTCGGCGCATCGACAGTTCGTTGTCGATAGGCGTCGGGTTCATGTTTCCTGCGCCGCATGACTGCGGCGCCGCGTTGATCGATGGCACGGCCGTCAGCGTGTCAGCCGCGTTGGCGGCTGACGGTGGCCACCATTTGGAGATGCCATGCTGCGCCACTCCTTGTCATGCAACCTTGCGCTGGCCCTTGCTGCGCTCATTGCGGCGCCCGCTGCGCGCGGCCAGGCCGCCGCGCCGGATGCCCCAGCTGCCGCAACAGCGACTCCGGCCGTAACGTTGCCGTCCGTCCAGATAACGGGGACACCGACGGTCCCCGACAAATATTTGCTGCCAGGCACTACCGCCGGTGTCACCGCGGAACAGATGGAGCAGACCATCAACGTGATCAACGTCGAGGACGCGCTCAAGTACTTGCCGAGCATCGTTGTTCGCAAGCGGCACATCGGCGACGTCCAGGCGCCGATCCAGACCCGCACGTCGGGACTCGGCCAGAGCGCGCGCAGCCTCATCTACGCGGACGGGGTCCTGCTCTCGGCCCTGATCGGCAACAACAATGGCACTGCATCACCGCGCTGGGGGATGGTGTCGCCCGCCGAAGTCGATCGCATCGACGTCATGTACGGACCGTTCGCCGCCGCCTATCCCGGCAATTCGATCGGTACCGTTGTTGAGATCACGACGCGCATGCCCACTCAATTCGAGGCGACGGCCGAGGCGCTTGGCGCGACCCAAAATTTCAAGATGTACGCGACCAAAGACAACTATGACGCGTATCAACTGAGCGCGACATTGGGCAATCGGGCAGGGAATTTTTCATATTGGCTGAGTGCAACGTATACCGACAGTCACAGCCAGCCACTGGCGATCGTAACAGCGACCCGTCCGGCCACTCCCAGTAATGCGGGCACGCCGGTCGCAGGCGCCTTCGCCGACCAGAATCGCACCGGCACGCCGATCGTCAACATCGGCGCCGGCGGCTTCGAGCACCAGCAGGAGGGCAACTACAAATTGAAACTTGCCTACGATTTCACGCCCACCCTGCGGGGAATTTATACCATCGGTTTGTTCCAGCAGGACGACAATGCGAGCGTGCAATCCTATATTACCGATGCCGCGGGCAATCCCGTGTACAGCGGCAACCTCAACATTTTCGGTTACAACTACAACATCCCGGCGAGCTCGTTTTCCAACAATTTCTACCACCTCAAGGAAGATCTGGTTGCGCAGAGCCTGGTTCTTCGATCGAGCACGCAGGGAGCTTGGGACTGGGAGGGTGTGGTCAGCAATTTCAATTGGAACGACAGCACCTTGCGCACCCCGACAGTGGCGGTCCCTGTCGCGCAGAATGGCGGCGCCGGCATCATCACCTCGATGGACGGAACCGGCTGGTGGAACGCCGACCTCAAGGGCTTCTGGCGGCCGCAAGGGACGACTGGAGCCAATCTGGTTTCCTTCGGAGCGCACTACGATCGCTACACACTGGCAAGTCCGAAATACTTGACCGACAACTGGCTCTCCGGGAGCCAGGGCGCGCTGTCCTCCGACGCCCGAGGCAAGACGCAGTCCGAAGCGATCTGGGTGCAGGATGTTTGGCGACTCGCGCCCGACTGGGTGACGACGTTGGGTGCGCGCTACGAGTGGTGGCGCGCATTCGACGGCTACAATTATTCACTGGCGCCACCGTTATCGGTCAACCAGCCCGAACTTTCCGCGTCGAAGTTCTCGCCCAAGGCTGCGCTGGCGTGGCAGATTGCGCCGGAATGGGTGGCTACCGGGCTATTCGGTGTCGCATATCGGTTTCCGACCGTCACTGAGTTATATCAGGTCGTCACGACGGGCCCGACGCTGACCATCCCCAATCCCTATCTCAAGCCGGAACACGCGGTCTCGGGCGAGATAGCGCTGGAACACACAACGGCGAAAGGAAAGGTCAGGGTTTCCTATTTTCAGGAGAATCTGCAGGACGGCTTGATCTCGCAATCGGCACCGCTGGTGCCCGGGTCAACGACGCTCTTCAACTACGTCCAGAACATCGATCGGATTCGCTCGCGGGGCGGCGAGTTCGTCGCCAACGTGCGCGATTTTCTGATTCCCGGATTGGAGCTGACGGCCAGCGCGACGTATGTCTATTCCCGAATCCTCGAAGATCCCGTGTTCCCAGCGGCGCAGGGCAAGCAGACGCCGAACATTCCGCCATGGCGCTGGACGGCCGTCGCGACATATCGCCCGAACGACCAGTTGACCGCGACGGTGGCGCTGCGATACAGCAACCGGGTCTACGCGACGCTCGACAACTCGGACGTCTACACGCACACGTACCAAGGATTCGACAGTTTTCGCGTCGTCGATGTGCGGCTCAACTACCAGTTCGACAAGCATTTGAGCGGTGCGATCGGCGTCGACAATCTCAACAATCGCCGCTACTTCCTTTTTCACCCCTTTCCACAAATCACACCGCTTGCGCAGCTGACATACAAATTCTGAGTCATCCCACGCGCAGGCGGCCCCTCTATTCGATTCTTACGATCGTATCGAGTTGGACGAGCTCGAAGTCCGATACGCGCGCCCGGATCGCTAGCGACCAATCTCCGGGAAAGGCGAGTTCGCTTCCGGTCCATCGGTATTCGCCCGACGCGACCCGAAGCGGGCGCCTGACGATCGCCTCGGCCCCAGCTTTCGGGTTGGCAATTTCGAGCACGACCTCCGCTGGATCTGTCGGCGTGCCGTCTGTCGCCGTGAATACGATAGTGAACGTGTTGAGACCGGCGCGGCCGGGGGCGACGCTCAAGCGAGCTGCAAGCGGCGGTGCCTTCAATACCTCGACCCGTTCGGCGTGGGCGAGCGACACCGAATGCGGCGGTGATGTCTGGGATAAGGCCGCAGCCGCGACTACCGCCAGGGTGATCAGGATCATTTCGAGGTGAAGGCTCGTCGCGAGTCGTCTGCCGGCTAGAGGCCGATCCCGGGCGAGATCGGGTGCCAGTCGAAAACGGTTCAAAGTCGCGACTGCAAGCAACGCGGCGAACAGTACTGACTTGGCGAGGATCAATCGTCCATAGGCGTCAGCAAATAGGTCCGGTGGCCATCCAAGCTGGATTGCAGCAAGCAGTATTGCCGCGATCGCGAGGGCGACGACGGCTACGATGGCGCAGCTTGAGAAGCGCTGCAAGGCGGCGATTGTGCGGTCCACTTCGGGGCCGCGAACGAGCACGGCAAGTGCCGCGATCGATCCTGCCCAGAACGCTGCCGCGAGGACGTGGATACCGATAGCGGGAAGCGCGAGCACCCGCGGCTCCATGGTCGCTGGATGGCCCGTAATGCAGGCGCTTGCAACCAGCAGGGCGACACCAGCTGCCAACAAAATAGCCCTGCCGCGGCGTAACGACCAAAATGTGGACGCCGCGATCGCAAGTACGGCGGCAGCGAGAAACGCTGTGCTAGTCCCCTGCGTGCCCGCCAGGCCGACTCGCCAGGCCTCGATTACCGCATGCGATTCTCCGCTCCCAAGCAGCGCCGAACCTTGCGCCCACGTGCCTGCCGCGCTGGCGAGAATTGCCACCGCTGCGGACGAAAGCAACATGACGCGCTCGCGTGGCAACGGGGCGATCATCAGCACGAACAGCGCGACTCCGGCGCATACCGTCAGCGCCAGGTCTTGCAGCGCGCGAGCTGCAATGCGCGGCCACACGTCGACGCTTGCAAGCGTTGCGATCGCCTGTGGAGCGGGTGCGGTTCCGCGAGGCCCGATCGAAAACGTCATGGCGCCGGCGACCGGATGCGAATCGCTCGACACGACGCGATAGCTCATCCAATACGAACCGGGGTTGAGGATGGCGGGCACCTTGACGCGAATTGTCGCGCCGGCCGCGAGCACGGCATTTTCCAGTGACACGTGCGCTCCGGAGTTGTCGAGCAGCCGCACAGCGATCGGTGTTACCGCCTCGTCGAAGTGAAAGACGATTTCGGCGGGTGGTCGCGCCAGTTCCGCACCATCGGCGGGATCGCTCGCGACCAATGTGGCGTGGCCCAGCAAGCTTCCGGCATAGAGCGCGCACGCCAGCGCAACGACATGATTGCAGCGGATCACTTGCCCGGCATAAGTCGCAACGCGGGAGCGGGCTCACGTCCTTCGCCAGTTGCCTTTCCCGCTGCCGGGATCTCGATCCAGCGATGAACGCCTTTTTCGCATTCCTGCACGATCGGAAAGTAGATGGTTTCGCCAGCGCGGTTGGGCAATCGCATGAAGATCGCGAATTCGTCGAACTGCTCGTTGGGCAGGCGGCCCTCGGACCAGGTGACTTCGCTGATCGCTTCGGTGATCTTGCCGCCTTCCCCATCGTCGATGGCCGGGGACAAGTCATTGCGCGTCGTCTCGAGTTTCCACCCGGGTTTGGGCTGCGGTTTGACCGAGGTCACTCCCTCCGGCATCCGGACGCGCAGGCGGATGGTCGGCGAGGACGCACAGCCATGCGGCACGCGGAACACGGCCTTGAAGTAGCTGCGGGCCGGGGCTTGTTCCCCATCGAGCGTGATATGCGCCGACGCGGGCCGAAGCGCCATCAGCGCTGCGACGGTTAGGAGGGTGACTCGCAGAGCGTTTGCTGGCATGGACAAGGCAGATCCTGAGATGTTCGTTGCAACAATTGCCTAGCGCACATCCGCCGGGCGCTCACCGCTCGGCCAGTCCTTCGCGGAACCGCCGAACTTTGGCCTCGATTGCGCGGTGAAGTATGCAGCGATATCGAATGCCTCCTGATCGGTCAGCGTCCCGGCATTTCCGAGCGGCATTTTCGCTTGAACAAATGCAGCGGCAACTGAAATGCGCGCCATCCCCGCTCCCGTGTTGAACGATTGCGGTCCCCAAAGCGGTGGGAATACGAACGCGTTGCCTGCGCCACGAAGACCCTGACCCGTTGCGCCGTGGCACGCGGCACATTTTTGCGCGTAAAGCGGCTTGCCGCGTACAGGGTCCGGCTTTTGCGGCGCGGCGATTTCGCGGAAGCCCCGGCCGATCACTTCGGACCCCGTGGGAACGCCCTGCGACAGCCATGCGGTGTACGCAAGCAATCCAACCATCTCCGCGCTGCCCGGTGGCAGCGCGCGGCCGTTCATCGATCGCAGAAAGCAATCGTTGATGCGTTCCTCGAGCGATTCGACGCGACCGCGCCGGGCGCGATACTCGGGGAACATTCCGGTCAGCCCCACCAGGGGCGCGGCATAGGCGGTGCGGCCGGCGTCGAGGTGGCAACTCACGCAATTGAGTCCATTGCCGACGTAGGCCTTCGCCTGCGCCTGTGTGTCGTTGACGATAGCCTGCCCTAACCTGACGGCCTCGCCCAGCGGCCCCGCAGGCACCGAGCTCGCAGCAGGCGGTGTCAGCGGCACTGTGCGGGCCTGCCGCAATCGCGTCGAAGGCTGCAGCCGCAAGCGCGATGAGCAGAATAGCCCTGCCGCGCGTAAAGCAGGCAAGGCGCGGTTAGGATTGACCAATTTAATGCGAATCATTGTCATTGCCGTCGTACCGTGAGATACCTACGGTACACGAGTGTAGTCATCTGGGGACCAGGCGCTCAATAGAGCGTCGTCCGGCCAGCGAGCCCGCATCGCAGGCCTTCGCTTGCGAACGCGTTCGCTACGACTGCTACAAGCTCAACGTCTGTCCGAACTCGATCTACCTCAGCAACACGCCGCCGGGAGTTGCCGCGTCCGACTTCAGCGGCCGTGCGGTGTCACCGAAGATCGCAGCGCTCTACAAGTGACGGAATCCACGAGTGTACGGGCAGTTGCTGCCGACGCGATGATCCGGCTCGCGGGTGCAACCAATGCGGCGGCCGGCGTCAAAGGCTACAATCCGCTCACTGCAGAGGCTGTGGTGATCGCGAAGCCTGACATCGTGCTGATCGCCCGTGAAGGCCTCGACACAATCGGCGGTATGGACGCGGCGTGGACGAAACCTGGATGGCATTCACGCCGGCAGCGGCGAAGCGTCGCGTGATCGCCATCGACGCGCTCTATCTTCTCGGATCGGATCGTGGACGCCGCAGGTAGTCCGCGAACTGGCGCACTTCATGCGCGCTGACGCAACGGCATTACCTGGGCCGTCAATGACTGAACGCCGTCCTGCCTGCTCGCGTCCGCCTGTTCGGCGCTGGGTTTCGGCGTTGATGCTCGTCGTTACCGTCTCGTCGCGTGCGGCGTCGGCGCGTTTCAGATCGCCCGTCAACGCCGCGCGCATTCTGCTCAGCGGCCGCGTCTTTCCCGCGTCGATGGCATCCCGCCGAGCAGCAGGCCGTGCTGTGGTCGATCCGCCTGCCGCGCGTCGTGCTCGCCGTCATCGTCGGTGGTGGCCTGGGGCTGCCGGAGCGGCGATGCAGGCGCTGTTCCGCAATCCGCTTGCCGACCCGTCGCTGACCGGCGTGTCGGGCGGGGCGGCGCTTGCGGCGACCAGCGTGATCGTCATGGGTGCCCTGTGGCTGCCGGGATTCGCGCGCATTGCTCGGCGTGGCGACGCTTGCCCCTGGCCGCTTTCGGCGGCGGACTTGTCGTCAGCGTCATCGTCTATCGGCTGGCGACCCGCAGCGGACACACGTCGATTGCGGCGCTGCTGCTGGCGGGCGTCGCGATCAACGCGCTGGCGGAAGCGGGCATCGGCTTGTTCACGTTACATCGCCAGCGACGAACAGCTGCGCAATCTGACGTTCTGGAGGCTGGGCAGTGTCGCCGGTGCCACCTGGCCGGTCCTGGCATGCGTCGGACCTGCGATATTGCTTGCCGCGGCCGTGCTGATCTCCCAGGCGCGCGCCTACGACGCGCTCGCGCTCGGCGAAGCCGAGGCGCGCTATCTCGGCGTTCGCCGTCGAACGACTCAAGACGGTGACGCTCTTTGTTGCGCGCTCGCCGCCGGGACCGCGGTCGCGGTGAGCGGCATGGTGCTTTTCGTGGGCCTGGTCGCGCCGCACCTTGTACGCCTTGCCTGTGGCCCTGCGCATCGCGTGGTGATACCGGGGGGCCTGCTGGTCGGCGCGATCCTCGTCGTCGGTGCGGACGCGGTCGCGCGTACGGTCGCCGCCCCTGCCGAATTGCCGCTTGGGCGTGTTCACGGCGCTGATCGGTGCGCCATTCTTTGTTGCGCTGCTGTTGCGCCAGCGCGAAACCTGGAACCTGTGATGCTGGCTGCCGACCGACGTCAGCCTCGCGATCGACGGCGCGGTTCTGGTCCGCGACGTGAGCGTTCGCGTGGTGCCCGGCCGCATGGTCGCGATCATGGGCCCCAATGGCGCCGGAAAGTCGACGCTGCTGCGTATTCTGGCGGGTGACGTCGTGCCCGACAGCGGTACCGTTACACTCGATGGTCGGGCGCTCGAACAAATGTCCACGGTGGAGCGCGCCCGTCGGCGCGCCGTGGTTCCCCAGCGCACGTCGATCGCGTTTGGCTTCTCGGTGCTCGAGACCGTGCTTCTGGGACGGTACCCGCACGGTGGCGACAACGCTCGCGGCGCGGATATCCGCATTGCGCGCAATGCGCTCGCGCGCTCCGGTGTCGCCGAGTTCGAATCACGGCTTGCCCCCACCCTGTCTGGTGGTGAACTCGCACGCGTGATGCTGGCGCGCGCGCTAGCGCAAGTGGACTGTGAAGGCTTCCCAAGATATCTCCTTCTCGACGAGCCCACCGGCGCGCTTGATCCGGCCCATCAGCACCACGTGCTGCGGCTGCTGCGCGACGTGGCCCGGGACAGCGACGTTGGCGTGCTGATCATCCTGCACGATCTCAATCTCGCCGCACAGTACGCTGATGAAGTCGTGCTCATGCGCCATGGGAGCGTGCAAATTCGGGGAACCGCGGACGAGGCATTGACGCCTGCAATGATCGCTACCACCTTCGATGTCGATGCGATCGTGGTGCCACACCCGACGGGATCGCAACCGATCATCGTGGTCAACGGATGAACGCCGTGTTCGCAGCCTACTGCTACCGTGCCGAGCGCCGCGATGAGCGCACAGGCTTCCTGCTTGGGCTCGCGATTTCCTGCGGGGTCCATGGCATTGCGCTGGCAGCGACATTGTTGCTCAACGCCAGGGACGACCCGACGCCACTACCGGTTGCTGCAAGCGCGGCGCCCATCGTTGCGCGCCTGGCGCCGCAGGCGGTGGGCGAGGCAGTGGTTCTGCCGCCACCCGAATCCGCGGCAAAGCCTCCCACGCGCAATTCGCAGCCCGTCGACCGAGTGCGCAAAGCGTTGGCGCCGACGTTGCCTGCATTGGATATTCATCAACCCGCAACACGGGAGGCGTCCGCTGCAAGCGCCGCCATTGCGTCGGACAATTCTGCGCAGGCACCGCAGATCGTCGTCGCGTTGTCGCCCGCCGCAACGAGCACGATCGTGTCACCGGATACAGGCGATCCTGTCGTGCCGCCGTCGTTCAATGCGGACTATCTGGATAACCCGGCGCCGGTCTACCCGTCGGCCGCACGCCGGCTGCGTGAGGAGGGTCGCGTGTTGCTTCTCGTCGACGTCGCATCGGATGGCGTGCCTCGCCAAGTGAATCTGGCGGCCTCCAGCGGTTCTGCGCGACTCGATGAGGCGGCGCTCACCGCAGTCCGGCAATGGCGCTTCGTTCCTGCGCGCAAAGGTACGACGGCCGTACCGGCGCAGGTGCTGGTGCCCATCGTATTTGGTCTGACCGGTTGAACCTTACGCCGGAAACAGTTTGCGCAGTTCGTCCGGCCGGCAAATGCCGCGCTCGGTAATGATGCCTGTGAAGAGTCGGGCGGGTGTAACGTCGAACGCCGGATTGGCAACTACAGTGCCTGGCGGCGCAATCGATGTGTCGCCCTCCGGAAAGAGGACTTCGTGCGCGTCGCGTTCTTCGATGGGAATGCCGGTGCCATCGGCGAGCGCCCAGTCGATGGTCGTCGAGGGCACACCACGTGCGCGCAGTTCCCACGCGGTGAGTTTAGCTCCCTGAACCGGGGACGCGTCTCGCTGACCCAGACATGCACCGGAATCCCCGCGTCATGGGCGAAGTAAATGGACACGGTCGCGGTGCCCCACGCCAAGATGGCCAGCGTGACCCGCTCCGGGAAATTCGGACCACTGGCTACTTGAGGATGGCTCCCTGTGAGCCGCTTGGATTTCCCGGACCATTTCAACGATTAGTTTTTGGCGTTCTGTGCGTCCGAATTGCGGGCGTATTCCTCCGGTGCCACCTCATTGAGGGCCATGTGAGGCCGAGTCTCATTGTAGTCGCGCTGCCAAGCCTCGATGATTGCTTTAGGACCCTCCATTTTATCGAACCAGTGTACGTTCAAGCATTCATCGCGCAACGATCCATTGAAGTTTTCAACGTAGCAATTGTCCGTGGGTTTGCCAGGCCAGCTGAAGTCGATTCGAACCTTGAACCGGTACGCCCGCAGGTCCAGCAGCCGACCCGAGGATCCGCTGCCATTGTCGACGAACAGGTACTTGGGTGCCTGCCCTTGCGCGGCAAGTCGATTCAGTACTGCCACCACATTTTCGCCGCCTAGGCGTTGACCGACTTCGATGGCCAACGCTTCGCGACTGAAGATATCCACCACAGTCAATGCCCGAAAGCGCGTACCGTCAGCGAGCTGATCGGACACAATGTCCAAACTCCAGACCTCATTCGAGGCACGTGGTCGGATCCGTTGCTGACGCACCACCACCATTTTGCGCCGCTTCGGCAGTTTCGAGCGCAGTTGTAGCTGCTCCTCCCGGTAGAGTCGATACATTTGGTTCTTGCCGAGTTGCCAGCCGTCACGTTTGAGCAGCACGTGGATGCGCCGAAAACCATAGCGCACCCGGGTGCGCGCAATCTCGTGCATCCGTGCGCGCAGATCGTGACGCGGGTCATTAACGCTGCGGTAGTAGTGCACGCTGCGCGTTTGCTCGATCAGCCGGCGGGCCCGCCGCTTGTTGAGGGCATAGTGGCTCACGATGTACTCCACTGCTTGCCTCTTCAGCGCGGGCCGCGCTAGTTTTTTGCGGCAACGTCCTGCAAGTTCGCTTTGTCCAGGCTCAGCTCGGCGACCAGCTTCTTGAGCCGCGCGTTCTCGTCCTGCAGCTACTTGAAGTCGCGTACCTGGTCCGATTGCATCCCTGCGTACTGCTTCTTTCAGCGGTAAAATGTTTGCTCGGAAATACCCACTTGCCGGAAAACGTCCGCCACCGCCATGCCCAATTCCGCTTGCTTCAGGACGGCGACAATCTGCTCCACCGAAAACAGCTTCCTCTTCATGACAAACTCCTCTGTCCAAGGTCGAAGTTTGCCAAAAAACTAACATTCAAGCTGGTCCGAGATTCCAAAAGCAGATCAAGCACACCTTCATTGCAATGCGTGAGAACCTGCACCTGCTGCTTGTTCGACGCCAGGCGCTCGATGAGGCGAAGGCCGTGTTCGCCGATGGCGCGGTTCGTTATCGCGTCTTCAGCGGCGACGGCGTCGGCTTCACGCCACGCCGCCGCGGCGCGCGCCGACGGTGGTAGCGCCGCAACGGCGCGCACGCAGCGATCGAGTGCCCACCGCAGATTGACCGCGGTTGGGCGCGTTGCGAGCAGCAGCGCCCGGGCAACGGCGAAGTGGGATGATCTTGTTCGTAGGTTTGGTTGCGGCGCACATGTTCAGCCTTGTATGCGGCCCTGCGCATCGCGTTGTCTTGCCAGGAGGAATGCTGGTAGGCGCGAACCTGGTCGTCGGCGCCGACGTGGTTGCACGTACCATTGCTGCGCCTGCAGAATTTCCACTCGACGTATTTACCGCGCTGCTTTTGCGCCAGCGCGAAGCCTGGAATCTCTAAGGAACCTGGGTGTGAACGGAGTCGCCTAGAATTGACTCCACAAGTCTCTATACTCCTCTATGATTCGCAGGATCGTGCGCTATCCCTCGCTGCCCCAAACGTCTAATCCCAACTCAAATTCGAAATGACGACCGGCCTTCTTGGTTTCTTGCCTCGCCTGGGCGTGGTCGCAGCCGCGACCGCAGTCCTGCTTCTGTTTGTGGTGACTTTGGTACCGATGTTCCCTTTATTTTCCAACGGAACTGATCTCAGCAACTCATGGGTCATCGGATTGCATGAGGCGATGGCGCTCGGTCTGTCGATGGGGCGTGACATCATATTCACGTACGGTCCGTACGCGGCAGTATCCACAAACGGATATCACCCGGCGACAGACGCTTTGATGTTGTTCGGCAGCTTCGTTTTCGCGGTCTGCTTTTCGCTGCTTCTAATTTCCGTTGGACGCGAATCCATCGGGGCGCTCGCTTCCGTTGTCGTAGCTCTCTTGCTCGTGGCATTTTTCCGGCAAACAGATGCCCTCCTATTGGCCTACCCGCTTCTCTATTGCGTTCATGTTTATTTGAGGTATGGCCCCTTGCCTCTTGCCGGCGAAGACTCACGCAAGGGGCGACACTTGCTTTTTCTAGCATTCCTTCTTCTTCCATTCGGGCTTCTGCCTTTGGTCAAGGGGTCGTTGCTGACGATTTGCGCTGCCTCCGCATTTCTTTGCGCTGGGTTCTTGTGGTACCGCAGATATCCTCCCGTCGCCGTTGCGGTTCTAGTCATCCCCGTGGCTTGGTGTATCGGCTTCTGGTTGCTCGCTGGCGGTGCTCTGTCTGCAATGCCGGGCTACTTTGTAAACTTGTCCCTCATTATTTTCGGATATACCGATGCCATGTCTTTATGGGGTCCGACGTCGGAGCTGCTCGTCTACATTTCTTGCTCGACTGTCATTCTTCTAGCGATCGGTCTCGCGCCAAGTGCCGATCTTGCCTCGCGATCGTTCGTATGCGTCGCATTCGCTCTTTGTCTGTTCTTGGGCTTCAAGGCAGGCTTCGTTCGTCACGACGGCCACGCCGTCATTGCTGGGGCCGTCGCGGCTATCGCCGCCCTCTTTTCGCTCTTCCTTCGGGTGCCTCGCGTCTCATTCGTGCTGGTTGCCGGGTTCACCGCATGGATCTACTTGGACGCTCAATACACTAAGACGACGACTGAAAGCATCTATCGTTCGGTAACCCGACCGTTCGTGTCCTTCGCGGAAGGATTGCGCATCCGAACAACAGAAGCTGCTGGCTTCCGGAAACTCTGGAATGAGCAAAGAGTCCGTCTCGCAGCCGAGTGCCCAATTCCGAAGCTCGACGGATCGGCGGATATTTACTCCTATCGTCAGGCATGTCTGATCCTTTCCGACAATGCTTGGTCTCCGCGCCCGGTGTTTCAAAGCTACTCGGCCTATACGCCACGACTTGCAAGAATTAATCAGCAGCATTTGTTGGGACCCAGCGCACCGAAAAACATCTTGTTCAGAATGCAACCAATCGACGGCAGATACCCTGCGCTAGAGGATGGGCTAAGTTGGCCAGCACTACTGGCACTTTACGCGCCCCTCAGATTGGATGGAGACTTGGCCTATCTCGTGCGGCGGCCGGGTAATCCAGAAGTTCCCGACGTCCAGTTCGGTGCGTTCGATGCCGCCAAATTAGGGCAATCAGTAAAGCTGCCTATGCACGAGGGGCTGCTAATGGCAGAGATCGATTTGCGCCCGACACTGATTGGGCGGCTAACGACGGTCCTTTTCAAGAGTCCGGCGCCATCGATCGAGATCACTACGGAAAGTGGTTCGACAACCAAGTTCAGATTTATCCCAGACATAGGTCGTGGCGGCATTCCAGTGTCGCCATTGATGGTTTCGGCCCGCGAATTCCTGATGTTGCAGGAAGGCAACGGCGCTTTCTTTCAAGCAAACAAGGTCCGAGCGCTACGATTGGATGCCGTGCCCGTCTTTTGGTCCGATACTTTTGAAATTCGCTTTGCCGATGTCAAGTTTGCCCGGAGCGCGACTGCGGTGGCGGTCGGCGTCTTTGATCGCCCCTTGGTGGCAGCTCCCATGGGGGGGCGAGTTAGCGAGTCGATTGTCTGCGATGGGAGCATTGACGCGTTAAACGGTGCCTCGCCAGTCCCTATGCAGATACGCTCCAGTGGGATGATCGCCGTCGACGGCTGGACCGCAGTATCGGCCAGCCTTGGGAAACTTCCGGACGCCGTGTACGTCGTGCTGCAACGGGGCAGCGAGGCGCCCATTTACTTTGAGGCGCGTGCCACAGCCCGTCCAGATGTTGCTGACTACTTTAGGCAACCTGGCCTCGTTAGGTCAGGATTCACCGCGTTCATCGACGCTTCCGCGATCGCCGGAGATCTAGACCTATACCTTGCACACTCCACTGGAGGGAGGCTAGTCCAGTGCAAGCCGATTCGTAAGCTGACGATAGATCGGTGACGAGACTGTTCTAATGCTTGCCGCTGACAGGGTCGGCCTGGAGGCCGATGGTGTGCACCTGGTGCGCAAGGTCCGCGTTTGCGTGCGGCCCGGGGGCGTGATCGCGATCATAGGCCCCAACGGGGCGGGAAAGACGACATTGCTGCGGCTGATTGCCGGCGATGTTGCGCCCGATACCGGTACCGTCACGTACGAAGGACAAGCGCTCGAACGAGTATCGGTCATCGATCGTGCACGTCGCCGCGCGGTCGTTCCGCAACGCAGTTCGATCGCCTTCGGCTTTTCAGTACTCGAGACCGTGCTCATCGGCCGCTACCCGCACGGCGGTGACTATGGTCGGGCGACCGATATTCGCATCGCCCGCGACGCACTTGCGCGCGCGGGCGTCGCGGCATTCGAGGCGCGTCGGGTATCGACATTGTCGGGAGGCGAACTCGCGCGAGTCATGCTTGCCCGCGCACTGGCCCAGATCGAGGGCAGCGTTGCGCCGCGCTATTTGCTGCTAGACGAGCCGACGGGCTCACTCGACCCGGCACACCAGCATCACATACTGCGCCTGCTGCGCGACATGGCGCACGAAGAACAGATCGGCGTGCTCGTCATCCTGCACGACCTCAATCTCGCGGCGCGTTATGCCGATGAAATCGTGCTCATGCGCAGCGGCTCGGTGACCGCCTCCGGTTCGGCCGATCAGGTGCTGACACCTGCGCTGATCGCGGCGACCTTCGACGTCGACGTCGTCATCCTGCCTCACCCATCGGGACTTCGGCCCGTGATCGTCATCAACGGTTAGCGCATCCCCGCTTACGCTGGAAGCACCTTTCGCAGTTCGTCCGGCCGGCACACGCCGCGCTCGGTGATGATGCCGGTGAACAGCCGGGCAGGTGTAACGTCGAACGCCGGATTCGCGACTGCAGTGTCCGGCGGCGCGATCGATGTGTCGCCCTCCGGAAACAGCACCTCGCGTTCGTCGCGTTCTTCGATGGGAATGCCGGTGCCATCCGCGAGCGCCCAGTCGATGGTCGTCGAGGGCACGGCGGCGTACATCGGCACGCCATTGTCCTTCGCGGCGAGCGCTTTTTCGTAGGTGCCGATCTTGTTGCAGACGTCGCCGTTCGCCGCGACGCGGTCGGCGCCCACGAGCACGATATCGACCCGACCCTGGCGCATGAGCGCCGCACCGGCGGCGTCGACGATCAACGTATGTGGCACGCCGCGTGCGCGCAGTTCCCACGCGGTCAGTCTTGCCCCCTGCAGGCGGGGGCGCGTTTCGCTGACCCAGACATGCACCGGAATCCCGGCGTCGTGGGCGAGATAGATGGGTGCGGTCGCGGTGCCCCAGGCCAACGTGGCCAGCGCACCTGCGTTGCAATGCGTGAGAACCTGCACTGGCTGCCTGTTCGATGCCAGGCGCTCGATGAGGCGCAGGCCGTGCTCGCCGATGGCGCGGTTCGTCGTCACGTCTTCAGCCGCGATAGCGTCGGCCTCTCGCCATCCTGCCGCGGCGCGTGCCGAGGGTGGTAGCGACGCAACGGCGCGCACGCAGCGATCGAGGGCCCACCGCAGATTGACCGCGGTCGGGCGGGTTGAAAGCAGCAGCGCCCGGGCAACGCCGAGATTCTCATCGGACGCATCGGCGCGCAACGCCAGCGCCAGGCCGTAGGCGGCGGTCGCGCCGATCAATGGCGCGCCACGCACCTGCATCGACCGGATCGCGTGCGCGGCCTCGGCCACGGTGGTGATGCGTACGGCAACCCATCGATGCGGCAATCGGGTCTGATCGACGATCTCGATCGCGTCGGCCTCGGGCATCGCCTGGAGCGGGTGGAAATCGACCGTGCCAGCGCTGCGATCGGCGGACATGATGTTATCGACGGTCCGAGCAGTTACTACTTGAGGACCTGCACGATATTGTTGAAATCGTCGGTCCACAACTTGAGATTCGGCCTGGGCTCCACCGGAACCGAAACGTCGCTGATCAGCGGGGCTTCCAGGGATGTCTTGTCATCCGAGACCAGGATCCAGTCGCTGATGCTCGCCATGGAGTCGTCGCTGCTGTCGTAGATCATCACGGCGTGCATGCCATGGGCCTTGGCCAGCATGTCGACGACGGGAGGGAGGTCGAGATAGCGATTCGTAACGTGAAAGGCGATGATGCCGCCCGGTTTCATGTGCTTGCGATAGATTGCCAATGCTTCCGACGTAAGCAGGTGCACCGGAATCGCGTCGCTCGAGAAGGCGTCGATGGCAAGCACGTCGAACTGTTGCGGCGGCTCGCGCTCGAGTGTGAGCCGTGCGTCGCCGAGGGCGGTCTCGATGGTTGCGTCGCTATCCCTGAGATAGGTGAAATCGCGGTTGGCGATGGTGATCACGTCCGGATTGATGTCATAGAAGCGATAGGTGTCGCCCTTGCTGCCGTAGGTCGCGATGGTGCCCGCGCCGAGCCCGATGATGCCGACCTTGAGCGGCCGCGTGCTCGGATGCAGCGATTCGAGTACGCGGCCGATGCCGGAAGTCTGGGTGTAGTACGTCGTCGGGCTGATCGCCAACTCGGGCGCCAGATACTGCGTACCATGCAGGATCGTGCCGTGGATCAGCGAGCGGTGACGGCTGTTCTCCGCGCCGAATTCCTGGACCCGAAGCACGCCATAGAAGTTGCGCGTCGCGAGCAACGTGTTGCTGTAGAACTCCTTGATTTGCCATACCTCTGCACCAACGGTGAACACCAGCGCGCCAAGGGCGAGCGTGACGAATACGGGATGCGCGCGCCGCATCTGGAACGCGAGCAGCGCCGCGCACGCCACGAGCCCGAACGGTAGCTCGAAGTACGCAGGCAGCACCAGCGGGGCAACCAATCCGACCAGTGCGGAGCCGATGGCGCCACCGGCCGATATCATCAGATAGAAGCGAGTCAGGTAGCGCGGTGAAGGCTTCATGCGCGCGAGCTCACCGTGGCAGAACATGCAGGCGATGAACAGTCCGACGCAGAACACGCCGATCTGCAGCATGAGCTCGTGAGTCAGACTGCGATCGGCCACCGTCCAGCCCATTACCCCAAGGGCCGCCGCGAGCATTGGCGCAAAGAGGCCGCGACGATACCAGCCGCTGCCATCGAAACAGAGTATGAAGGTGAGCAGGTAGATCGCCAGCGGCACCACCCACAACAACGGGATGGCGGCAATGTTCTGGCAGATGTGATTCGAGATGGCGAGCAGCAGGAACGATCCCATCGCCGCCAGTGCGCACCAAAGCAGCTGGCGGCCCGTCGTCGGTGGCGCTTCGGTGAGCGGGTGGCTGGCGCCCGTCGCGTCCTCGGGCATGCCGGTGTCGGTTGTTGCCGCAGGCGCACGCAGGCTATACCACCCGCACGCGATGAACAGCAACACGACGAGTACATAGGCGGCCGACCATCCGTAGGACTGCAGGCGTGTCGCGATCCAGGGCTCGAGCGCGAACGGATAGCCGACCAGCGCGAGCATCGATGCCAGGTTCGACAGTGCGAACAGGCGGTATGGGCTGCGGCCGGGGAAGCTTCGCGCAAACCAGGCTTGCACCAGCGGGCTCGTCGTCGACAGCAACAGGTATGGCAGCCCGATGGTGACCGTCAATAACCCGAGGATCATGAACGAGGGATTCTCAGCGCCCATCGGCTTCCATTGCAATCCGGGAACAATCGGCAACACCACGCAGCTGGCGATCAGCAGTCCAACATGCACACCGACCTGTGACCGCGGGGTCAGGCGGCGCACGATCAGATCGGCGTATGCGTAACCAATCAGGAGCGTAGTCTGGAAAAAAACGAGGCACGTCGTCCACACTGCCGCCGAACCACCGAACCATGGCAGGATCTGCTTGGCCATCACTGGTTGAACCAGAAACAGCAGAAACGCGCTGACGAAGATGGTGAGGGCGTAGAGCAGCATGGGCATGCGCGACGCACCGGGAGCCCGGCGCAAGCAGCGCGCATTGTACGTGGAGCGCGCGCCAGGGTCGACTCAGATCATTTGCTTGCGGCGCTGCTCGAGCAAGCGCTCGATCTGATCGGCGTTGCGCCTGATTCCGTCCATGTTGGGATTGATCTTCAGCGCGCGGCGTGCGTAGTCGAGCGCGCGATCGTAATACTCCATGCGCACATAAATCTGGGAGTACCCGGCGAGCGCGCCGAAGTGGTACGGGTTGCGCTTCATGACTTCGTCGCAATCGGCAAGCGACTTGCGAAAATCGCCGACCAGAAAGTAAAGCGTTGCGCGCTTGTTCCAGCCTTCGGCGAAATCGGGCTTGAGTTCGATGATGCGGGTAAACGTGTCGATGCCTTGGCGCAGTTCGCCGGCACTCATCTGCGCGACGCCCACCTGGTAGAGCCGGTCCACTTCCCGATCGCCTGAACGCGCCCAGATACGCCACATTGCCTGCTCGGCACCTTCGCGCACTTCCTCGTCGGCATCGCGCAGCGCGTTCACGAGCAGCGTCGCATCCGCCATCGTGCCGACCTCGCCGAGCCGGCTTACGGCATCGCGGCGCACTTGCGTATCAGCGCTGGCGAGCGCTTGCGCAGCCTGTTCCCGACCGAGCCCCTGCGCCTGCGCGGTCATGCCGGAAAGCAACAGGATCGACACCAAAGCAGTAAACAGGGCATTCACCGTCAACCCTCCTTCGCTGGTCTCAGTACGTCGGCTTCTGGCGGAAATAATCGAGCCGATCCATCGATCGGACCTTGACCTCTCGAATATCGATACCCTGCAGCAGGCGCAGCGGAATTTCACTCCCCGCGGCGCCCCGTGCCCACAGCTTGCGATAGAACTCCGCCTGCGAGCGCACGCCTTCGCCACCGACCGCAAGGATGATGTCGCCGCGCTGCACGCCGGCGACGTCGGCCGGACCTTCAGGCGACACGCGTACGACGACCAACCGTCCCTGCACTTCGTCGGCGGAGACACCCAGCCACGGTCGCGCCGGCCCTGAACGCCGACCGCTCTTGATCAGATCGGCGAGAATCGGCTTCAACGTTTCAATCGGTACGAACATGTTGCCCGGCAGATGCGGGTCACTCTCGGTCGCGTCGCGCAGTATCAGCGATCCGACGCCGAGCAATGCTCCATCCGTGCCGATCAGCGCCGCGCCGCTCCAGTTCAATGTCGGCGGCGACGTGAATATCGCCGAGTCGAGCATGTATTCCCAGTTGCCCGAAAACGGCCGACGAGAAACGACAAAGGCACGTGTCGCGTCGCTGCGCCCGCCGCTGTTGACGATCAGCACCGGGTCGGCTTCGGCCAGCTTGCTCGAGTCACCGAGCTTCAGCGGGGCGACATCGAGCGGTGTGATCGGGCGCACGAGGCCCAACCCGGTAGCGTGGTCGTACGCGACGACGCGGGCGGGCAACGTGCGGCCGCGGTCATCGACGATTTTCACGTCGTCGGCTTCGACGAGCAGGTAACCGATGGTCAGGATCAGGCCATCCCTGGCGATGACCATCCCGGTACCTGTGCGCTCGGTGCCAAGCGTGGCGGCGCTGCGCGCACCTGGAAGTGCGCGCGCTTCGATCTTGACGATGGCGGCGAAGAATGAATCGGCGTCGCCGGCCGGGCTTGCGTCAGGTCCCGGCTTGTCTGCAGCCGCAACGACCAGCGCAAAACACATCGCGCCAAGCACAAGCAGGGCGCCTGCGATGCGACGTGGAACGTGTGTGCCGGTGGACCGTGTGAACATGGTTACCTCCCGGGGTAACGCGGGCGCGCAATGCGCACCGCATGGTGCAACTATAGCGCGATCGGCCCGCGCTGCAAGCGATGCCTGTGCGGGAGCTGAAACGTTGCACGCTATAATGCGAAAAACAAACAATACTCCGGGAGGAGCCGGTGGTGTGTCGACCCTGATGTACGGCGGCAACGCCAACTTCCACAACATCGCCGGAACCATACGCACGGCGGCACGGGCGCTGTTCGCACACGACAAGGGACTGCAATGACCACACGCCGCAAAAAACCCGAAGAACTCCGTTCGCATCGCTGGTATGGCTCGAACGACATGCGGCAATTCGGCCATCACTCGCGCACGTCGCAAATGGGCTATTCCCGTGCCGACTACCTCGGCAAGCCGATCATCGCGATCATCAACACCTGGAGCGACATCAACGCATGCCATGCGCACTTCCGGCAGCGCGCGGAGGAGGTCAAGCGCGGTGTGCTGCAGGCGGGCGGTTTTCCGCTGGAGATGCCCGCCATCGCGCTCGCCGAAGTGTTCCAGAAGCCGACGACGATGCTCTACCGCAATCTCCTCGCGCTGGAGACGGAGGAGCTGCTGCGTTCGTATCCTGTCGATGGCGCAGTGCTCATGGGTGGCTGTGACAAGACCACACCGGCGATGTTGATGGGAGCCATCAGCATGAACCTGCCGACCATTTTCATGCCCGCGGGTCCGATGCTGAGCGGCAACTGGCGCAACAAGCCGTTGGGCAGCGGCTCCGATGTCTGGAAATACTGGGCGGAAAAGCGCGCCGGGAACATCACCGACAAGCAGTGGCTGGAAATCGAGGACGGCATCGCGCGTTCGCCGGGGCACTGCATGACCATGGGTACCGCGTCGACGATGACGTCGGCCGCCGAAGCGCTGGGTTTCACCTTGCCCGGTGCCGCGTCGATTCCCGCCGCGGATTCACGACATGGGCGCATGGCCGCAGAGACCGGCCGGCGGATCGTCGACATGGTGTGGGAAGACCTCAAGCCGCGCGACATTGTGACTGCCGCCAGCGTCGACAATGCAATCACCACGGTGCTGGCGCTCGGGGGATCCACCAACGCCGTCGTGCACATGGTCGCCGTCGCGCGCCGCGCCGGCGTGCCGCTGTCCATCGATCGCTTCGATGAACTGTCGCGCCGCACGCCGCTGATCGCGAACATTCGCCCTGCCGGCAAGTTCCTGATGGAGGATTTCTTCTACGCCGGAGGCCTGCGTGCGCTGTTGGCGGAAATTTCCGACCTGCTGGCGCTCGACGCGCGCACCGTCAACGGTCACACGCTCGGTGAAAACATCGCCGGTGCCGAAGTGTTCAACCACGAAGTGATCCTGCCCCGCGACAAAGCGCTTGTCGCCAGCGGCAGCCTCGCCGTACTGCGTGGCAATCTGGCGCCCAATGGCGCCGTCATCAAGCCCGCCGCCGCCGAAGCTCGCCTGCACAAACACACGGGCCCCGCGATCGTATTCACCGACTACAACGACATGGCCGCACGCATCGACGATCCCGCACTGAAGGTTACTGCTGACTCGGTGCTCGTGTTGCAGAATGCCGGTCCGCTCGGCGCACCCGGCATGCCCGAGTGGGGCCAGTTGCCCATCCCGAAAAAAATTCTCGAGCAAGGCGTGCGCGACATGGTCCGCATCTCCGACTCGCGCATGAGCGGCACGAGCTACGGCGCGTGTGTGCTGCACGTCGCGCCGGAGTCGTTCGTCGGCGGACCACTCGCCTTTGTGCACGACGGCGATCTGATCGAACTCGATGTCGCCGCGCGCAAGCTCGAGCTCAAGGTCGACGCGGCCGAACTGGCGAAGCGTCGGGCCGCATGGAAAAAGCCTGCACCGAAGTACGAGCGTGGCTACGGCGCGTTGTATCAACAGCACATCACGCAAGCCGACCAAGGATGTGATTTCGATTTCCTCGAAGGCACCGCGCCGACACCTGAACCGGAGATTCACTGAGCATGGCGCGAACGCTGCAACCGCAAAAACTTGTACAGCTCGTGGCCGCGATCATGCAGGGTGGCGGCTGCGCAGCGCAGGAGGCGACCACGGTTGCGCGTCGCCTGGTCGATTCGAATCTTGTCGGTCACGATTCACATGGTGTCATCCGCGTCGGCAAGTATCTCGAATGGATGCGCGACGGTTGGGTGAAGGCAAACCAGACCCCGAGCGTCGTCTTTGAAACAGACACCATCGCCATCGTCGATGGCAACCGCGGTTTCGGCCAGGTCGTCGGTGAATTTGCCGGCAAGCTCGGCACGGCAAAGGCCGCAAAGTCCGGCATTGCCATGGTGGGCTTGCGCAACTGCGGACATCTGGGCCGGGTCGGTGACTGGGCGGAGCTGGCGGCAGCGGTCGGACAGGTATCTCTGCACTTCCTGAATACTTCGGGTGCGCAGCGCGTCGCGCCTTTCGGCGGCAGCGACCGACGCCTGTCGACGAATCCGATCACGGTGGGTGTGCCGATCGCGGGTGCCGAGCCCGTGATTCTCGATGTCACCACCTCGATGGTGGCGGAGGGCAAGCTGTTCGTGGCCAGCAACAAAGGCGAAGAGGTGCCGCCCGGCTGGATCATCGACAAGCACGGCAAGCCGACAACCCAGCCGAAGGAATTCTACGACGGCGGTGCGTTGCTGACGGTCGGTGCGCACAAGGGCTCGGGGCTGTCGATCATTGTCGATCTGCTCGCTGGCGCCATTTCGACCGGCAAGAGTTCGGACCCGGAAGATACGGTGCTGCGCAACAACATGCTCTCGATCTACATCGCACCCGACGTGTACGACGCCAACGGCAATGTCGCGCGCGAAGCGGCGCGCTTCGTCGACTGGGTCAGGGCGTCGCCGCCGGCCGTTCCCGGGCAACCAGTGCTGCTGCCGGGTGAAGTCGAGCGCATGACGCGTGCACGGCGTATGGCCGAAGGGATCGCCATCGACGACAAGACGTACACGGATCTGCTTGCGGCTGCCGAATCCGTTGCAATCACGGCGTCCACGGTCAAGACAATAATCGGCGCCTAGAGCGCAGATCACAAGGGGGACAACAATGCGAGCTCTTGTTCGAATGCTGACGCTGGTGGCCATGTCCATCCTGGCGGTGGGTACGGTGTCCGCACAATCGTGGCCAACCAAGCCGATCAAATACATCGTTCCGTTCGCGCCGGGTGGATCGACCGACATCCTCGGGCGCATCGTCGCCGAGAAGTTGTCCGTCGCGCTGGGCCAGCCGGTCGTCGTGGAGAACAAGCCCGGCGCGGGCGGCGGCCTCGGTGCCGATTTCACCGCCAAGGCTGCGCCGGACGGCTACACGATCATGGGTGGAACGATCAGCACCCATGCGATCAACGCATCGCTGTACTCGAACCTGCCCTATGACCCGGTGAAGGATTTCGTCGCCGTCACGCTCCTCGCGCGCGTGCCAAACATGCTGGTCATCAATCCGGACGTCCCGGCGAAGACGGTCGCCGAGTTGCTTGCGCTGATGAGGGCCAATCCCAACAAGTACACGTTCGCGTCCGCCGGCAACGGCACGTCGCAGCATCTGTCCGGCGAACTGTTCAAGTCGATGGCCGGCGTCCAGATGCAGCACATTCCGTACAAGGGCAGTCCGCCGGCGTTGCAGGATGTGGTCGGCGGGCAGGTGACGATGACCTTCGACAACATCACCACGGCGTGGCCGCTCGCCAAGGGCGGCAAGCTGCGCGCGCTGGCAGTGACGACGGCCAAGCGTTCCGCGATTGCCCCCGAAATCCCCACGCTGGCGGAGGCCGGCCTGGTCGGTTTCGAAGTGGGCTCGTGGCAGGGCGTATTCGCACCCGCGGGAACGCCTCCGGAAATCGTGAAGCGCCTCAATGCGGAGATCGTCAAGATTCTCAACATGCCTGACGTCAAGGAAAAGCTGTTCGCCCTTGGCGCAGAGCCCGTTGGCGATACGCCCGAACAGTTCGCCGCGTTCGTCAAGAGCGAGGTCGCCAAGTGGTCCGACGTGGTGAAGAAATCGGGCGCCAAAGTCGATTGATGCGCATCGATCGGAAATCTGTGCGCAGGGTGCTCGCCGGAGTGTCGCTGGCGCTGGTCGCGACGCTGATCGCAGTCAGTGCTGCCGCCGCAGATGTATATCCGACGCGGCCGATCCGCATCGTTGCGCCGAGCACGCCGGGCGACGCGCCCGATGTCATTGCGCGGTTGCTCGCCGAGCGCTTGAGTGCCGCGCTTGGCACGCAGGTGTTTGTCGAGAACCATCCCGGAGCGGGTGGCGTCGTCGGATCCGACATCGTCGCCAAGGCCCCGGCTGACGGCTATACGCTGATCATCGGCAATGCCGGTTCGCACGGCATCAACGCGGCGGTATACGCCAAACTCCCTTACGACATCCAGCGCGATTTTGCCGCGGTGTCGCAGGTCGCCGTGTCGCCGAACATCATGGTCGTGAACCCTGACGTTGCCGCGACGAATGTGCAGCAGTTCGTCGCCTATGCCAAGGCGCGGCCGGGGCAACTCAGCTACGCCTCCGGTGGCAATGGCAGCAGCGCCCACATGTCGATGGAACTCTTCAAGTCGATGGCAGGTGTCGATCTGGTTCACATCCCCTACAAAGGCTCGTCGCCTGCATTGACCGACGTGGTGTCGGGGCAGGTGGCGGTCATGTTCGTCAATTTGCCGCCCGCGCTGCCACTGGTGAAGGCTGGCAAGCTGCGCGCGCTGGCAGTCACCACGCGCACGCGCTCCCCGCTGCTTCCGGACGTGCCGACGGTGCAGGAATCGGGACTGCCAGGTTATGAGACGGTCGCCTGGTTCGGCATCCTTGCGCCCGCGGCGACACCGAAAGAAATCGTCGCGCGGCTTTCGACCGAGATTGCGAAGATCGTGCGCACGCCGGAAATGCGCGAACGGCTGCTTGCGCTTGGTGCGGAACCCGTCGGCGGAACTCCCGAAGAGTTCTCCGCCGTGATCGGGCGCGACATCGCCAAGTGGACGCCGCTGGCGAAGACGGTCGGCATCAAGGTGGACTGAGCGTCGTCTCTGATCGGGTCCAGACGCGATGTCGAAAGTCGTGGTCGTTGAATCGCTGGTCGTCAACGTCTCCCCCAAGACCAACTGGACGTTCGTCGCTGTAACCACCGACGACGGTGAAACCGGATGGGGCGAGTGTTCGCTCAATCGTTGGGAGGCATTGCTCGTCGCGAGCGTCGACATGCTGTCGCGCGACATTGCCGGCAATGCGGTAGAGGCCGCGTTCGACGCGGTCCGCTATTTGCCGCATTCGCCTGGCGGGTTGGTCATGCACGCCGCGAAGAGCGCCGTCGAGCAGGCGCTGACCGATATCCTTGCGCAGCGTGCGGGACGTCCCGTCCACGCATTGATCGGCGACGCCGGTCGCGACTCCGTTCCAGCCTATGCGAACATCAATCGAGGCATTGCGACGCGCTCGCCTGAAGGTTTTGCCTCGGCAGCACGAGCAGCAATTGGTGCCGGATATCACAACATCAAGATCGCTCCCTTCGACGGCGTCATCGCGGCGGACGCGGCGTCGACTCCCATCGATGCGCGCATCCGGGACGGACTCGACCGCGTTTATGCAGTGCGCGATGCCATCGGAAGCGATCGCTCACTTATGGTCGACTGCCATTGGCGCTTCGACGAATCGCGCGCAACCGCGTTGATTCGGGATATCGCCGGCGCCTCGCCGTACTGGGTCGAATGTCCGATTTCAGAGCATCCGTCGCAATTTGGCGCGATCGCGCGATTGCGGCAGCGCGCACATGAAGCCGGTACGAAGCTCGCTGGCGGGCGAAATGATCGTGGGCGCGGACCAGGCCGCCGCCATGTGCGCAGCCGCCCTCTACGACGTGCTCATGCCCGACGTGAAGTACGCCGGTGGCTACCGCGGCATGCTGGCGATCGCCGAGGTATGCGCGGCCCATGGCGTCGATTTCTCGCCGCACAATCCCACTGGGCCGATCGCACATCTAGCGAGCATCCAGGTCTGCGCCGCGGCGCCCACAGTGCTATGGCTCGAGCATCAATGGGCGGAGAGCCCGCTCTTTGACGAACTCGTCGGAGACAATGTGCCGATTCTGACCGCTGGAGCGTTTGTCGTTCCGCGCTCGCCGGGGCTGGGCAGCAACCTTGATCGCGCGCTTGCGACAAGCCGCCCGTACGTCCAGATACCCCGATCGGCCAATCTCGACGAACGACTCGGCTAGCGAGAACGCCGCTGTTGCGGCGCACCAAAGACGCGTCCGGCGTGGTGCAGTCGCACCAACGTCGCCGCCATAGCACTTCACTAAAGCACCTAAAACACGCTATCGGTTTGTAAATAACAGTAATTTACGCCTTCCCTAAAATGGGGGATGGTGGCACGCTAATTGTATGCATGAGGTGGCAATCACCTTTGTAGATCAGGCATGCCGACCGCCCCCAGCAACACGAATACCTCAGCCGAGATCGTCGACCGCGTAGTTCACGCAATTCTCGCCGGCCGACTCAAACCCGGGACGCGGCTGGGCGAAGTGCAACTTGGCGAGTTGTTCAACGTGTCGCGAACGAGGGTGCGCGAGGCGCTTATGCGCCTGGAAGCGCGGGGCATCGTGCAGGTCAGTGCCCGGCGCGGTTGGTTCGTCTTCGAGCCATCACCTGACGAGGCGCGAGATGCCTTCGCGGCCCGGCGCGCGGTCGAGATCGGCCTGCTGCATTGCAGCCACACCGTCGACGCCGCGGCACTCGACTGAGCTCAAGGGGCACATCCGGCGCGAGCAGGACGCCATCGAGTCGGGCGACGTCGGCGCCCGCAGTTTTCTGCTCGGGGACTTCCACGTTTGCATGGCGGAAGCGCTGGGCAACCGCGCACTGGCCGACATCCTGCGCGACCTGACGGCACGTACCGTGTTGACGGCGATGCTCTACCAGTCACAACACGACGCCGCGGAGTCGTGTGCGGACCACGCGCGCATCGTTGCGGCGCTTGAAAGCGGTGACATCCAGGAAGCCGTCCGTCTCATGGACGAACACATCGGCGACGTCGAAGTCCGCACTCGGGGTGCGCACCGATGTGGATCCGCTGTCCAGCCTGCGCGAGGCGCTTGCACCCATACCGGCGGGTACTTTCGCGCCGGTCGTCGCTCCCCAAACCAGTCCTGCCCACGGCTCCGCGCGGTCGCGTCAGTCTCCGCACCCGCGCCCGGGTCGCCAAACCTTCCAACCACTGATGGAGTCATGCCATGAAACGTAGATCCCTGTTGCTCGCACTCACCGTTGTTCCGCTGCTGATCGCACCGCTCTCGGGCCATGCCGATTCGCTGGACGACATCATGAAGTCCAAAGTGCTGAAGGTGGCCGTGCCACAGGACTTTCCGCCGTTCGGATCGGTCACTTCGGATCTCAAGCCCGTCGGTTACGACATCGACGTTGCGGAATTGATCGGCAAGAAGTTGGGCGTGAAGGTGGAGTTGGTGCCCGTCACGAGTGCCAACCGCATCCCGTACCTGCAGACGAAGAAGGTCGACCTCGTAATTTCCAGCCTGGGGAAGAATCCCGATCGGGAAAAAGTGATCGACTTTTCCGAAGCCTATGCGCCGTTTTTCAACGGTGTTTTTGGTGCTGCGGATGTCAAGGTGACCAAAGTTGAAGACCTTGCGGGCATGACAGTCGGTGTGACCCGTGGTTCGGTCGAAGATCTGGAACTGAGCAAGATTGCGCCGCCGACCGCCACAATCAAACGCTATGAAGACAACAACGGCACGATTTCGGCATTTCTGTCCGGTCAGGTGCAGGTCATTGCGACCGGCAACGTCGTTGCGGCGGCAATTCTCGCCAAGAATCCTCCGAAAAAGCCCGAAACCAAGTTCCTGATCAAGAACTCACCTTGCTCCATCGGACTGAACAAGGACGAGCCCAAGTTGCTGCAGAAGGTGAACGCGATCATCGCCGAATCTCGGAAGGACGGATCCCTGAATGCCATCTCGATGAAGTGGCTGGGCGCGCCGTTGCCAGCGACACTTTAGGCGAGCACCGCGACGGCACATCGGGAAAGTCATGGCCTATCGCTTCGACTTCGGCGCGATACTGGAATACACGCCGGTCCTGATCAAGGGGATCGCTATCACGATCGAGCTGATTGCAATCGGCGCGGTGATCGGCGTCGCCCTGGGGATCTTCTGTGCATGGGTACGCACCTTTGGCCCGAAGTGGTTGCGACCTCCAGTCTCGGCGTATGTCGAGTTGATGCGCAACACGCCGTTCCTGGTGCAGCTGTTTTTCATCTTCTTCGGGCTGCCGTCGCTGGGGCTCAAGCTGACCGAGATGCAGGGCGCCATCATCGCCATGGTGGTCAACCTGGGCGCCTACAGCACCGAGATCATCCGTGCGGGCATTCAGGCAACGCCGCGCGGTTTGATCGAGGCGGGAGCGAGTCTGGCGATGACTCGATTGCAGGTTTTTCGCTATGTGATTCTGAAGCCGGCCTTGCAACGCATCTGGCCCGCGTTGTCGTCGCAGATCGTGATCGTCATGCTCGGGTCCGCGGTGTGTTCGCAGATCGCCGTCGAAGAGCTCACCTTCGCCGCGAATTTCATCCAGTCGCGCAATTTCCGTGCATTCGAAACCTATTTCGTCGTGACGGGCATCTATCTGCTGTTGTCGATTCTGCTGCGGCAGGTGCTGCGTTCGCTCGGCTGGTGGTTGTTCCCGAAAAAGGCGGCGCGATGAGCGAGTTCAGCACCTGGGACATCCTGCGCAACCTGTTGCTGGCGGCACGCTGGACGGTTCTGCTTTCGTTGGTCGCTTTTGTTTGCGGCGGCATATGGGGTTTGATCGTGCTGATGCTGCGGACTGGGCGCAGCGCGTGGCTGCGGCGTTGCGCCGTAGGTTACATCGAGCTTTTCCAGGGCACGCCGCTGCTGATGCAATTGTTCCTCGCGTTCTTCGGCTTGTCGCTGGTCGGCTTCGACGTTCCGGCGTGGCTGGCCGCGGGTTTGGCGCTGACACTGTGGACCGGGGCGTTTCTTGCGGAGATCTGGCGCGGCTGCGTGGAGTCCATTCCCAAAGGTCAATGGGAGGCGTCGTCCAGCCTCGCGATGGGCTATTTGCAGCAAATGCGCTACGTCATTCTGCCGCAAGCCCTACGCGTCGCGATTCCACCCACGGTTGGATTTTCGGTTCAGGTCGTCAAGGGCACCGCGCTGACCTCGATCATTGGCTTCGTCGAAATGTCGAAGGCGAGCACGATGCTTACCAACGCCACGTTCGCACCCTTCACTGTCTATGGGTTTGTGGCGCTCATCTATTTTGCGTTGTGCTGGCCGCTGTCGAAGACCAGCCAGGCGTTGGAAAGGAAGCTCAATGTCGCTCATCACGGTCACTGACGTCAGGAAAAGCTTCGGCGCCAACGAGGTGCTCAAGGGCATCGACCTGGCGATCGAAGCCGGTGAAGTCATCGCGATCATCGGCAAGAGCGGGTCCGGAAAAAGCACACTCCTGCGCTGCATCAACGGTCTGGAAACGATCAATTCCGGCTCGATCAGCGTCGGCGGGGCGCAATTGCTCACCGACGATGTGCACTTGCGCGCACTGAGGTTGAAGGTCGGCATGATATTTCAACAGTTCAACTTGTTTCCGCACCTGACCGCCGGCCGCAATGTGATGTTGTCGCCGATGATCGTGAAAAAGACCCCGGAAGCCGAGGCCGAGCCTTTGGCGCGCAAGATGCTCGAGCGCGTCGGACTCGCGCAGAAATTTGACGCTTATCCGGACCAGCTATCGGGCGGACAGCAGCAGCGCGTTGCGATCGCGCGGGCACTGGCCATGCAGCCGAGCGCGCTGTTATGCGATGAAATAACATCCGCGCTCGACCCGGAACTGGTCAACGAGGTGCTCGCCGTCGTGGGCGAACTCGCCAAGGAAGGCATGACGCTGCTCATGGTCACGCATGAAATGCGATTTGCGCGCGAAGTATGCGACCGCGTCGTATTCATGCATCTCGGCCGCGTCCACGAAATCGGTCCGCCCGAGGAGGTATTCACGCGTCCGCGCACGCCAGAACTGCAGCAGTTCCTGGGCATGGTCCAGTAGCGCTCTCCCCGTGAGGGCAGACTGAGCCCGGAGTTACGGCGAGGCGGGCGATTCTGGTAAAATCGACCTCTTGGCCAAGTAGCTCAGTTGGTAGAGCAGCGGACTGAAAATCCGTGTGTCGGTGGTTCAATTCCGCCCTTGGCCACCAGATCTTCGCGTAAAGATTGCACGAATTCGTCAGGTTAAGCCCGTTGCATTGATTGCCCGCCCATTTCTGAGGTCACACCTATTGTGGGCGGGGGAAGACCAATGTGTTAGAACTGACGCGTAGTTAGAACCCCTCTTCATAATTGAGTACTTTCCGCCGAGCCCACGCCCATGCCGAATTTGCAGATTTCTAGCGTACAACAAGCTTACACCTCGATCGAACCGTCAAGGCTTCGCCATATACGGCCTATGTCGTGGGCGAGAATTGCGAAGGCGTATGGCTCTGCCTTCAAACCTAGGGGCTTCAGCAAGAGGACATTCTTCGGACTGTTCTTCCTGCTACTGCTTGGAGCGTGTTCGGATAAACCTGCAGATAAACCGCCGGTTGCTCCTGCCACACCTAAGGCAGCCGTTGTCGTTCCGGCAGAAACGGCGAAGCCGACAGAATCGGCCATGTCAGCTGCTCCGGCGCCGGTCTCATCGTCTCCGAATTTTACAACTAAGCTGCCGGACCAGATGTCCTCCCTGACTGTCGTGACGGGCGCAAAGTGCAGTATTGATGCGATCAATCAAATTGAAAACAACGCTGGTTGGAGCATTCATCGCGGCACTGTAATCAATTTGGGAGGCTGGATACTTGACTCGGCCGCGAACACCACGTCTGACTGGGTGGTACTGCGGCTTGAGGCACCTGACCAAAAAACCCATTTCTACGTCACTACAACAGCGCGTGCAGAACGTTCCGACCTTGTGCAGGCTTTCGGCCCGGGCCCGGGCTCGAAGAAAGCGTCTTTCAATTTAAGCGCTTCGACAGACAGTCTTCCCTACGGGAGCTACAAATTAGCCCTGGTGCACCAACCGGCGGCAGCAGCACAGGTATGTGATTCATCGAAAACACTGGATATAGTGCAGTGACTTACGCTCCTGACTTTCCTTGGTCTTCCGAATCACCTTCGGTTCAGAACCCGCCAAACTAGGCGCGCCGGAAGGAGCGAAGGGCGGTGAAATGGCGATCTGGATGACCGAGCCCGTCGGGTTAGGTGCCAAACATCTCTACGACCATCACCATCGCGTCGATGTAAGCTGCCCGCGGAAGATCATAAAAACGCGCAGCCGTTTTCCTATCGACGCGGCGACGGCCGATTGGCTGAGGTTACAGCTGCGACACATCACTTCGAATTTGAGTCATGACACCCAGGAATGGAAGTCGGTGATGAAGCATTTGACGGTTCCCCATGGTGATCGGTTCAAACCGAACGTGTCATGAATCAAGACCACCTCGCAATCGGCAACTCGGAAGGGCTCATTGAAAGTGCGTCGTGGGCAACGCCGGTATTCGTCGGTTCGCTATTTTGCGCATCTGTGTCTGCTTCCTGGCTGTTGATTGCAAATTTCGGAAGCGATATCCCCTTCTGGGATCAGTGGGGCGCTGAGGGAGCTGATTTGTTCAAGCCCCTGCTTACTTCTGGCGTCGTTGATGTCCCCTGGTTTGGCGCGCACAACGAGCACCGAATTTTTTTTACGAGAATCACCGCGGCGGTACTCCTAAAGTTAAATGGTCAGTGGGATGCGATTGTTGAGACCTGCTTCAACGCGCTTCTTCATGCAGGGGTCGGTGTAGCGTTAATCATGTGTGTCATCAGGACGCAAACGTCTGCGCGGAACGTCGCATTGCTCGGCCTTCTTGTGCTGGCTGGCAGTGCGCTGCCTTTTGGTTGGGAGAATACTATCGCCGGATTTCAGAACCAGGTCTATTACGCCGCCCTATTTACTGTTGGCGTACTCTGGCTGGCCGCATCGCCTTCGTCGCCGGGTGGCGGTCGAACAGTTGTTCTGGTCGCATTGGCGACGGGAGCCGTATTTTCGCTTGCCTCGGGTGTACTTGCCTGCTTCGTCGCCGCCGCGGTGCTCACATGGCGGGCCATCAACTCGACGCTTAGAGTGTTTCGCTGGCGATTTCTTTTGGCCGCAGCTCTGCTCCTTTTGATTGGCGCGACTGGCGCCCTGAAGACGCCGACAATCCCTGGACACGCGATCCTTCAGCCAACTACTGTCTACGCGTGGTTCGAGGCCCTCCTAACGACGATGGCTTGGCCGATGCGGCCCGCTGCAGCGCTTTTGTTGTGGATGCCATTTTTCGCGTTGGCCTTACACGTTGTGCGTACACGAGGCAGTTCCAGTGCACGAAATTCGCTATTCATTCTGGCCCTTGGGTCATTTGTTTTATTGAATGACATGGCTTTGGCATGGTCGCGCGGAGCGAACAACGCCCTGGTCTCTAGTCGATACACCGATCTTCTTTGGCTTGCTTGGTTTGTCAATGCTTGGGCGTTGCTGACGCTTGCGGATCGGCTCAGTTTTCGGCGTTTCGGTTCCGCTATTCATGTTACTTGCGCTGCATTTGTGCTGATTGGCATCGTCAGTCTAAGTTTTGTCTCCATAGCACAACTGGATGGAGCACGTGGTCGCAAGCAGGTTTATGAATTGGAATCGGCAAACGTATTGAAATACATCGAAAGCGGAGATTTTTCCGTGTTGAGCCAGCAGCCGCTGTTCGCAATTCCCTTTCCGGATGCAGCAATTCTTCGCGGGCGACTCGATGACCCGGTTCTGAGGGCGATCCTTCCTCCCGGCATTCGTCCGGGCTTGCTATCATTCGATGGCGCGATTGCGGCCAGTACGTTTTACAGCCCGGGAACCTATCCGCAAACGCAGGGCACCGGAGGCCGGAGGTCTTTCGGGTCGTACGGGCCGTCAGGCGACGCAGATCGGGCGAGGCTGGAAAGCGCAGTGCTGCATCCGACGGGCAAGCTCCTGTCCTTCGGCATTGCCGGAAACACGTCAGTCCCCGGAGAGCGGTTCGCCGTGGTATCCGCAAACGGTGCGGCTGACCCTGGCACAAACATTGCTCATCATTGCATTTGCGATCTTTCTCGTTTCAGGGGCTTACCTCGCGACGAATCCCGCCCGGGATTCGGATCACTGAGTTGGTGATGCCTGCCTAACTCGAGGCGCGAGGTGTGTCATATGTCGAGGACCATACTGGCGCCAGCGTTCGCGCGCGTATCGACACCCCGGGGGAGGCGTCGTCGTCGGATTATCACTATTGTGGACGGTCTGCGGCGAACGAACAACGAGAGCACGCAATGCGTGCAGTGGAAGACGCAGCTGCTGGACGGGGCGATGGGCGTGTTCCTGACCCCGGGCGAGCAGCGGGAGTCCCAGGGACCGAGCGTGAAGGAAATGCAGGCGAAGATCGGCCGACTGGCCTTGGAGAATGATTTTTTGGCCGGCGCGCTCGGTCGCATCGACGGTGCGAGCGCAAAGAAATGATCGACACGACCCATAAGCTACCCGTGACACGGCAAGCCGAGCTGCTGGATCTGTCGCGCTCGAACGTGTACTACTTGCCGCGCTCTGTATCCGACGCCGACCTGGGGTTGATGCGCCGGGTCGACGAGCTGCATTTGAACTTCCCGTTTGCCGGCGCCCGTATGCTGCGCGACATGGCGCACCTCTTCAACACGACCATATTGTCTAGATGCACACACGCTGAGTAAATAAATGATTGCGAATTTTCTAACCTCGCTTATACGCACCCTGAAGGGTGCCTTAAGCCCTCTAGCCGTTGCACTTGCCCTTCTTTCTTTGCGCTCGTGGCCACGAATTCTAAGCCCTCAAGTGTGGGATGAAGATGGAATCAGAAATTTACCCAGCTTAATCAACAAGGGGCTTATTTCAGGCGGGATGTCGGTGTCGGACGCCAAGCGGCTGAAGGAACTAGAGACCGAGAATGCTCGGCTGAAGAAGCTGTTGGCCGAATCGGTGCTCGAGAATGAGGTGGCGCGGGAAGCACTGCGAAAAAAATGGTGACCGTAGCGGCACGGCGCGAGCTGGTACGGTTTGGACGAGCGCTAGGGTTGCCGGAGCGGCGTGCGTTGCGGCTGGCGGGCATGAGCAGCAGCGTGCTGCGCTACCAACGGCGTGACGATGGCAACCAACCACTGCGAGAGCGCATTGTTGACATGGCGCATCGGCACCGCCGCTACGGCTATCGGATGATCCATCTTCGGTTGCGGCACGAGGGGTGGCCGGTCAACGTGAAGCGGGTGCGCCGGTTGTACCGTCTTGAGAACCTGATGGTACGGCGGCGGAAGCGCAGAAGTTCCACTCGGCGAGCGCCAGCCGCTGCTTCGGCCTGGCGGTCGCAACGAAGTGTGGTCGGTCGATTTTGTATTCGACCGCCTGCTGACGACGGGAGGATGTCACAGAGGACAAGGTTGGTCACGCGCGCCTTCGCATCACGTACCAGGTCTCGGCGGCCAAGCCAACCCAAAGTCGTATTGATCAATGGTCAAATTAGGGTTGTAGGCGGGGTCGTATTGCAGCGCATGCTTCCATCGGTGCTGTATGGTTTCAATTTCGCATGCAAATCGCGCTGCATTTTCAGGTGTGGAATCCTCGCCTCGGGAAGCCGATTCATGATGGTATAGGAGGGCGTGCGGCGTAAAGACATTCCGGAATTTCGCTTCACGAATTTTCAGGCAGAGATCGACATCGTTGAAGGCCACCTTCAAATCGACGGCGTCGAATCCACCGACCTGCTCAAACACCGTTTTCCGCACCACCAGGCACGCCGCCGTGACTGCCGAGACTGTTTGAGCAAGGGCGGCGCGTCCATTGACGCCTGGGTCATCGCGGCCGATGCCCTGGAACGAACGCCCGGCAATGCCCTGAACGCCGACAATAAGACCAGCGTGTTGGACGGAGTCATTGCCGTAAAGAAGTTTCGCTCCAACTGCGCCGATCTCGCTGCGAATCGCATACGACACCAACTCGTCAAGCCACGCAGGCTCGATCACCTCGATGTCATTGTTGACGAAGGCAAGCACACTACCTCTGGCTTCACTTGCGCCGAAGTTGTTCATTGCAGAAAAATTGAACGGCCCGTCGAACTTGAGCACACGCACATTCACATCCGCTGACAATCTTTCGAACAAAGCGAACGTCTCGGGAAGCGCACTTTCGTTGTCGATAATGATGATTTCATAGGAGGAGTAAGTTGTCCTGTTCCTGATGCTTTCGATGCAGGCGCGCAGTAAATCAACGCGATCGCGTGTGGGAATCAGGATCGAGACCAAGGGTGCAGGATTGGGAACCGCCCACGTTACGCGGAAGGTGTTCGGAATCACACCCGGCTTCACCGACGCGCTAGCGCCGGCAATCTGCAGATGGTCGCGTAGCGCGGCCAACCCGGCCTCCCATGCGTAATTCTTTTCTGAATCACTTCGGGCCGTCGAGCCCTCGATGGCTCGCCAGTGATACAAGATCATTGGAATGTGGTGTATCCGAGAGGGATTAGTCGAGTGCGTTGCCCGGAGAAAAAGATCGTAATCCTGCGCGCCCTCAAAACCTGGACGAAACCCGCCGACACTTTCGACCAACGAGCGACGAAGTACAGTCAGGTGGGACATATAGTTATTGGAGAGAAAGAACTCCGGGTTCCAGTCGGGCTTGAAAAACGGCGCGAACCGCCGCCCCGTGGAGTCCAGCTTGTCTTCGTCGCTGTAAGCGATATCGAAGTGATCTCGGTTGTACCTCTCCATCACCTCCGAAAGCGCATGGGGACGCAGCACGTCGTCGTGATCAAGGAGTGCGATGAATTCACCGGTCGCGAGTTTCAGAGCAGAGTTGGAAGCTGCCGAGATGTGCCCATTGCGCTCGCGAAAGACGACCTTGATGCGGTTGTCGCTGGCACAATAATCCGTAAGCAGACGCCGCACGTGCGGCGTCGTCGAACAGTCATCCGCAATACATAGTTGCCAATTCGGGTACGTTTGCGCCAGGACAGAATCCAGGCATTCCTTCAGCAAGCGCTTCGGGGTGTTGTAGGTCGGTACAATTACGGAGACCAGGGGTTTTTCGGGCAACGTCAATGCTCGCTGATGGTATCGATCGAGCTTGTCATCGGTCAGCGTATCGAAGCTGCTGACCCACGCGGCATAGTCCGCGACCCCACCCAACATTCGTTTCACGTGCTGCCGAATGCCCACCCATCCATGTTGGCGAGCACTGGAGATCATGCAGCGCAGATCGGCAACTGCCTCCCTTGGAGCGCTGGCAAGCCCGCGGGCAAATTGATGTGCCAGAAATACTGCAAAAGGAAGGCGTCCGAACTCCGTGACCTCTACATCGGTGAATCGAAACCGGGTCGCGTGTTCACACGGGTCAAGGCGCAGGGCGCGATTTGGAGGAAGGCGCGACACAAACTGCTGACGCTTGCCAGTGGGGAAAGGGAAGCGCAACGTCGAGGCCTCGCCGAATCCGGAGCCTTCGTCAATGTACAGCTTGGGGGCCAGACAACCGGTGTCTGCCTCTGCGGCAAATCGAATGCGACACCATCCCTCGGGTTGTACGCCGTTCGTCGAATCGAGCTTGAAGTAGGGATCAGACCCGAGGCTGACATAGGTATCCTCGACGCCTTTGACTTCATCGATCTCGTGGGCCACGCGGAGCTTGAGATTGCTCTTGCGCAATCGGAGCCAGCGATTGCCGCTCATGAACTTCCCATGTGTCTTCCTGTAGCAAGTTCGGCAAGGACGCGACACGTTTGCATAGCGCGCCCTCGTGCCAGCGCCGAAACTACACACCGATGTCAATACTCAATCGTCTGGATCAAGTGCAATGCGAGGAGGGTACGCCAGCCCGAACGGCCGTCGCTCCAGTTTCAGGTCCAGATTCAGATTCGGATTGTAGGCTGGGTCTTTCTGCAACACCTCGCCCCATCTCCGTTGCATGACCTGGACTTGCTGCACGAACTGCGTTTGCTTTTCGGAAGTGTCCTCTTTCCCGCGCGAAGCCGATTCGTGGTGGATGAGTTCGACATAGGGCGTCCACACATTGCGATAGCCGAGAGCTGCCACCTTGAGGCAGAAGTCCACATCATTGAACACGATGGGTAGCGACTCCGCATCCATCCCGCCCGCCTCTTCGTAGACTGATTTTCGTACCGCGAGGCACGCCGCGGTGACAGCCGTCAGGTTCTGCGCAATACGGCACCTAGACATCTGGCCCGGATAGCCGCGCGGCTCACGACTTCCGACATGTCCAGCAACGCCGCCGAAGCCGACGATGATCCCCGCGTGCTGGATGGTCTGGTCAGGGTACAGCAGCTTTGCCCCAACCACGCCGTTCTGGGGCCGCACAGTATGCCGCACCAGCTCGTCGAGCCAGTCACCGTGGGTGATCTCAATATCGTTGTTGAGCAGCACCAGTACGCTACCGTTCGCGGCTGCCGCTCCGAAATTGTTGATCGCGGAGAAGTTGAACGCGGCGTTGTAGTGGATCACCCGCACGTTCGGCTTCCGCGCCAGCACCCGGAAATATGCGAGCGCGTCCGGGTCGTCCGATTGATTGTCAACCAGCAGGATTTCGTATCGCTCGTAATGAGTCTGACCGAGCAGGCTCCCGATGCATGTTTCGACCAACTTAAGCATGTTGCGCGTTGGAATGATGATCGACACGAGGGGTAAGGGATCAGGTAGCACGTAGCGAACACGGTGGTACCCCTCGAGGGTCCTTTCGATGTTCGCGTGCACGCCGGCGCGCTCGACCGCGTCGTTCACCGCACGCAAACCGGCGTCTGCGGCGTAGCTCTTTTCGTCCGCACGCAGCGCGGTCGACCCCCTTACGCTACGCCAATGGTAGAGGACTCGTGGGATATGGCGGATCTGGTCCGATCGGCAATGTGCAGCGACGCGCAACACGAGGTCCCAGTCCTGTGATCCTTCGAAACCTGCGCGAAATCCCCCGGCCGCAACGACAGCGTCACGCCGGTAGACACCGAGGTGAGAAAAGTAATTCTGACTATAGAGCAGTTCGGGATTCCAGTCCGGCTTGAAGTAGGGGTCGAAACGGTGACCGTTCTCGTCGAGCTTGTCTTCGTCACTGTAGAGCAGGACGGTGTCGGGCTGCTCCGCGATCGTTAACGCGACCCAGTAGAGCGCCCATGAGGCGAGCTCGTCGTCGTGGTCGAGCAATGCAACGTACTCGCCGGTGGCAAGTGCGAGCGCGGAGTTACTCGCCAAAGAGATATGTCCGTTCCGGTCGCGACGAACGGTCTTGATCCGCGGATCGCGGGCGGCAAATTCGGCGATCACGCGCGCGACGTGTGGCAAAGTCGACGCGTCGTCTGCGAGGCAAAGCTCCCAGTCCGGGTACGTCTGCTCCAGAACCGATTCAATGCAGCGCCGGAGCCACGCCTCGGGCGTGTTGTAGACCGGAACGAGCACCGAGATACGCGGGTGTGCCTCGAGGCGTTCGTTTGCCCGGCGAAACTGGTCTAGACGCGCCTCATCGGCCGTGTCGAAACATTCCACCCAGTACGCGTAATTGCGTCGGTCTGCGATGGGGCGTTGGATCCGTAGCATCACGGCTTCAAAGCCGTCGGTACGCCAGATTCTCCACAGGCTCCGAAACTTGTCCCTTAACCGGAGCGGCTGGCGAATGGCCTGTACGAGCAAGGGCCGCGCCAGCGCCGCGATGGCCCAGATTGTCGGGACCCGCCGCAGCTCGGCAACGTCGAGCCGGAAGTGCAAGGGGTGGTCTGCGGGATCCAGGCGCAACTGAACTGCGCGTTTTCGCAAGCGGATGTACGCGCGCGCACCGATCGATACGTCGGCTGGCAGTGGAATGGCCACTTGTTCCGAGAACCCGGCGCCGTAGTCGGGATAGAGCTTTGGCGATAGTGCCTCCTCCGACTCAAGACCGCGCAACGCAATGGCATACCAACCTCGGGGCCACCCCCCGAATGCTTCATGGCGAGGAATAGCCAGCGTGAACCACGAATCGCTACCGGTTGCGCGGTACCTGTTCCCGCCGGTTGCTTCAAGTTCGTTCCCCGGCACAAGCGCAATCCTAGGCATGCGCAGACCCAGCCAGTTCAGCGTGACGCGACCGATTGTGGCGATCGCGCGCAGCGGTAGCGTCAACCGCCACGACCACGAGTTGCGAAGCGCGTCGACCTCGTTCTTGCTGGCTGCGAGCATCGCCTCGAGATTGCGCACGTGCTGATCGGTGAGGCTCTTGACGTGCGTCAACTCGTCGAGTGCGGCGCGCACTGCGACAAGACTCGACTCGGCGGCGTGGCGGGCCGCCGCCACAGCGGCCAATTCTTTGGCATCGCTTGCTACGCGCGCGCCTAGGTCGGCGATGAGGACATTGGCCTTCTCCGAATCTCCGACCAGGTCCGCGATGATCCCCTTATCGTTGTCAACTTGGATACTCAATGCCTGGATCCGCACGCCCATTTGCCGGATTCGGGCGTCACGTTCGATGGCAGCCGTCTCCAGATTGCGCACGTGCTGATCGGTCAGCGCCTTTTCCCGAGCGAATTGCTTCAGCGCGTTTGCCGTCTCCAAATGAGCGGACTCGGCGGCAGCGCGCGCGGCCGCGACGGCTGCCAGCTCCGATTTTTGGCTGTCGATTTGCTGTTCGAGATTGCCCACGTGCTGATCGGTCAGCGCCCTTTCTCGAGCGAATTGCTCCAGCGCGTTTGCCGTCTCCAAATGAGCGGACTCGGCGGCAGCGCGCGCGGCCGCGACGGCTGTCAGCTCCGATTTTTGGCTGTCGATTTGCTGTTCGAGATTGCCCACGTGCTGATCGGTCAGCGCCTTTTCCCGAGCGAGTTGCTCCAGCGCGTTTGCCGTCTCCAAATGAGCGGATTCGGCGGCAGCGCGCGCGGCCGCGACGGCTGCCAGCTCCGATTTTTGGCTGTCGATTTGCTGTTCGAGATTGCCCACGTGCTGATCGGTCAGCGCCTTTTCCCGAGCGAATTGCTCCAGCGCGTTTGCCGTCTCCAAATGAGCGGCTTCGGCGGCAGCGCGCGCGGCCATGACCGCTGTCAGCTCCGATTTTCGACTGTCAATCAGCTGTTCGAGATTGAGGACGTGTTGTTGGGTCAATACGCGCTCGCGCGCCGCCGATCCAACTTTTTCAAGCAAGCGAGAGACCTGTACGGGCTCGTGGCGGGGAATCGACGGCAGCAGCGCGGCCAGCTTCTCCTCGAGACGCTTTCTTTGCGCGGCCGGCAGCCGATCCTCGGAGAGACCCACGCTGCCGGTTATTTTGACAAGTTGGGCGTAGAGTCGCTCCGTGAGTGCACCGAGTTCGTTGCCGAGCGGCGGCAACTCTCGATGGTGACGCAACGTCGCCTGCAGGAATGCATCGATCGCTTCCCAGGGTGGCCGCGGCGTTTTGACGCCGTGGCGAGCCAACATCGTGCGCATGCGATCGATCGTGTTGTGAGCGTCACTCAGCAGCGCGTCGTACGTCACCAGCATCCGACGCGAGGGCATCGTCTCGGCGTCGAGTACATATCGGATCCACGCCGCCGCAGATCGTTCGATCGAAAGCCCATCGCGACGCGCTAGCGAAGCTGCCACTTCCGCGGGCGCGCGCAATACGTGTACCGCGACGGAATGCACGCCAATTCTTTCAAACACGCGCAACCAGAACCGCCACAGCCTGCAAACACGCGGATCCTTGAGCACAAATGCCGCAGAGGCGGAAAAATTGCGTTCGACCAACGCTACCGCCGAATCGGTCAGCGCCAAGGGGAGAGCGTCGAGCCACCCTTCGGGCAGCGGTTCATGCGAATCCCAGGGAGTCTCAACCATGTCGAGGATTTGCTCGTTGATGGCAACTAATCCTGCCAACTCCCAGAAGCCGACTTCATTATTGTTGTCGGATGGAGGTAGGAGCGGCTCGCCCAGTGGCAGCCCAAGCAAGTTGAGTACACGGGCGAATGACGATGTGCCGCTGCGGTGCATACCAAGCACGAGGACGCAGGTACGCGCGCGCGATGCGATCGGCGACGCATGCTTCGAGTCCGTGGTCGCCTTGTACCGCCGTCTTTGGCGGGTGCCGATATCACTCTTACGCATGAGGCGTTCTGCCGCTGTCAGACGGGTGCTTTCGAGAGTTCGCCTTTCGGGTAGCTAGTTGAAACGATATCATCTACCCCGACCGGCCAAGTCAGCCCAGTTTCGGCGATTTTTCTGAACAATACATTCGAGGCAAGAAAGCCTCCTTGCTGTAGTCCAAAATTGGTTACATTGTGACAGCGTTGGGCTACAACGAACGCCGGTTCGCCCATTGCGGCTTCAATAATTTCGAATCCTGTAAGCCTGTTGAGTAGTGAGTCCCAAGCGCGGTCGGAGAAGCGCCAGAAATCCCAAGGTTGGTCATGCATTGGCCAACACTGGTGAGTTGTAAAAAGCCCAACGGCGCCGATGTTCAATACTCGATTCAGCTCAACCACGAACTTCCAAGGCATCAGAAGATGTTCCAAGACAGAGAGCGACATCACGGCATCGAAGCGCCTGCTGGGGAAAACACGCGATAGCTCGTGGGCATCGCCAACCACGTCAACATTGCGCCCGGCCATCACATCCAAGCCAACGTAATCCCAACCCGCTGGTGCAAAATCGCGGCGAACAACTGCCGAACGAGCACGGGATCCAACTTCCAGTAACGTGCCGGAAGCTCGTGCTGCGAGTGTTTGTCGGAACTCGTTGTGAAGCGTGGCCGCTCTTTGACCTGCGGGCGATCCAAGATTTCGGACAAGCGTCTCCGTTCCATCCAGAAACCGCACAACAATTACGGCATCATTTGCTGAAAATGAACGCTGATCTATCTCGACGGTCTCGTCAAAACGCACTCGTCGAGCCGCTGGTCCGAACAGACGCTCCACATCAGCACTCAGAATCTTTCCGTAACTGCTGAGTACGTGAGACCGGCTCCTGATACCGGCAGCTGCCAGCTCCAACGATCTGATGGGCTTCGCATCGAAGACCCAGCCCGAAATCCACAGCCGATTCTTGAATACGGCGAAAACGTCAATTGAATGACTCAGCGAATTGGCCATGTTCTGTCAAACCTCGATAGTTCCGGAGCGCTTATTCTCGAAACGGATTGTAGCGGGAACTGCGAGCAGGATTGGGCGCACTGAAAGCGTATCGACGTGACACCTTGATGTCGGCAGTTACGAACGCTTGTGTGCCAGAGGAGCACAGTGCAAGCTTAGGCAATCGGAACTTCCGACCACGTCATGCCTAAATCCACGGTACCCAGGAACTCTTTGCTTGGCTGAATGATCTCGAATGACATCAATCCGGTTTGCTTGTCCACCGGGAAGAGGAGATCCTCTGATTTTCGATCCTCGAGCCTCAGTGTAATGAAATAGTGCCCTCCAGATAATCTTGCTGGAAACGAGCACTGCGCGCGCACACGGGTCATGCCGTCTGCACCAGGCGTTCCGGTCAACTCGAACGTTTGCCCGCCGATCTGCAGCATTCGTCGATCCTGCAATAGAATGCTGAGGTGCGGGTTCTTCACTGTCGACTTGTGCTCCGCCTCTACAATAATCGAGATCTGCTCACCGACAGCGAATCCGGCAAACTGTCCGCCACCATTGCCGAAATTTGCGCTGACGATGCGCCCTTCTTCCGTTCCGAAAGCGGATTGTCCTGAGCTGTACAGCGGCGGTTTCCACGTCATGGCGGATCCCGCGTCCCGGGACTGCTGTTGCTCGGCACGCACATCAAAGAAGTACATCTCCGCCATCTCCTCCGGCGCCCCGGACGCCTTCGCAATGCCGTCTTTCAGGTAGACGACGCGGTTGCAGAATGTCTTGACCATCGCAATGTCGTGAGACACGAACAAGAGCGTAACGCCGCTTTTCGTCAGCGCATCGAGGCGTTCGAGACACTTGAACTGAAACCCTGCGTCCCCGACCGCCAGCGCTTCGTCCACAATCAGGATATTCGGATCGACATTGATCGAGACCGAAAATGCAAGTCGAACAAGCATTCCGCTTGAGTAGGTCTTGGTTGGCTGATCAATGAAATTCCCGATATCCGCGAACCTGGCTATCTCGTCGAATCGCAGTTCCATTTCTGCGCGTTCGATGCCAAGGATCGCCCCGTTCATGAATACATTCTCTCGTCCGGTGAAATCGGGATTGAAGCCCGCACCCAACTCCAACAACGCGGCAACGCGGCCATTGATGTTGATCTCCCCGGTAGTCGGCGTAAGCGTGCCGGCGAGCAATTGCAGCAATGTCGATTTTCCTGACCCGTTGCGGCCTATGATCCCAACGGTCTCCCCCTTTTCGACCGCGAGATCGATATCGCGCAATGCCCAGAAATCCCGGTAGAACTGCCTTCGCCCTCGAAAAAGGGTTTGTTTCAGCCGATCGCGCGGCTTCTCGTAGATCTGATAGGACTTGCCGAGTTTTTTCGCGTCGATTGCGAGATCAGAGGACATCCGCGAACCCTTTGCGGGTTTTCTGAAACCAGAACAAGCCCAGCCACGCCGCCGTCAGGCTGAACACAAAATAGATTCCCCATCCCTGCCAATCCAGTGGCTTCCCCCATATCAGTACATCGCGCGCCTGTTCGATTATGAACGTCAACGGGTTGATCTGAAGTAGCACGCGATACTCCTCCGGCAGGGCGGAAGCAGGAAAGAATACGGGAGACAGGAACAGCATTACGGTCGTGATGATGCCGGTGGTCTGACCCACGTCTCGGAGAAACACACCGATCGAAGCCACGAACCAGCTTATCCCCATCGTCAGCAGCACCAGCGGTACGAGCAGGAGGGGAAACAATACGACTGTCCAGTTGAGGTGAGTTTGGACGAAGGCGATAGCGAACAGCAACACCAGCAGGCTGACCAGCGTATGAAACAATGCAGAGCCCATCGCCATCCAAGGCAGTATCTCGAGCGGGAAAACGACCTTTTTGACGTAGTTCACATTGGTCAATATGAGACTTGGCGCCCTGTTCACGCACTCCGCAAAAAGCGCATGGACGATCAAGCCGACAAAAAGCACCAAGGCAAATTCAGTCTTGGTGGTGTTCTCGCCGCCCCAGCGGGCACGAAACACAACATTGAATACGAACGTATATACCGCCAACATCAGTATCGGAATCAGAAATGACCACAGGATTCCCATTGCGGAACCGCGGTAGCGTCCAATGACGTCGCGTTTGGTCATTTCCCAGAGCAGGCTTCGGTGTCGCCATAAACTCGCGAACACAAAAAGCGGTGACGCAGGGTAGGTTGGTCGATTCATGGCATGGTCAGGCGAGACGACGTGGCCGAGCCGTATGCTCGCGACAAGGGCCTGCCATCGGCGAGCTCTTGGTCGGTTACGGCGGCGAACCTTCCGGTCATGCGGCCCGGCAGGCTGACTACCCACTCCACCCGGTACTTCATACGCGATATGGTGTCAATTATAGATTTTGGCGTGCACTGTGGTCAACGGCGTCGACAAACGCGGCAGTGATCCTTGCCGAGCGGCAGCTTAACGAAATTATCGGCGAGCAAAATGGCGTTGTTGACGGCGCACCGCAAATCGCCGCGGCTTCGGTGCGAACGAAGGTCGGTCAGCAGCATGCGTCTACGACGCAAGCCGAAAAGAAGTCTCCAGCGCTCCAGTGCGCACGACGGCGGCTACAGCCTGACAGGCTGCCAGCCCGGACATTTCTCGTGTCACTAACATTTCGGAAGTATGCACTTGACAAGCCGAGGCCTTTGCGAACATATATTACGATGCACGTTGACGCGATCGAGGGGCATCCCCTGCCTGTGCTGCTGGTGCGCGGGTGGCTTGATGCGGACCGCGACCCCAAAATCACAATAGTGATGCAAGACGGGGCGATTGTTACTCCTGATTTCTTATTTCGAGTGTCGCGGCCGGATTTGCAGGTTGCCGGTTTGTCGAGCCTTGACTTTCCTGGGTTCGTCGCAGAGTTCCATCTGATTGCGCTGCCGCGCACGGTATGCGTCGACGGGCAAAGGTATCCGGTCGATCATCCTGAACGCTACGGTTCGGTCGCGCCGCATTATGCTGGCCTGCTCAATGCCGATCGCATCTGGAGGCGATCCGACATTTACGGATCCGGGCCGCCCGGCGATGCGGGGGCCGGCATCGTGGCGATAGCCAAGGGGATGCCCGGGCCGATGCTCGATTTCGGATGTGGGAGCGGAGATCTCCTGGCGAGGGTACGACAATCCGGCACCGAGGCGTTCGGGATCGAGCTCGATCGGGAACTGATCCGCACTAGCCTCAAACCCACCGCCGTCCCCTTTGTCACGCTCTACGGCGGCGACCTGCCTCTTCCATACGCAAATGGTCAATTTGCTTCTGCCCTTTCCTCCGAGGTGCTGGAACATATCGATGGCGTCGAACCCTATGCCGCCGAACTGGCGCGCGTAACCCGGCGCATGCTGTTCGTCTCAGTCCCGGATATGTCGAGCATCCCATTTTCCTTCCTGACTGGCACTGTGCCATGGCATCTTCTGGAGAGCACTCACGTCAATTTTTTCACGACGCAGAGCATGGTTGCGCTTTTCAAGGACTGGTTTCGGCCGGTGAAGCTCTTCCGGTTTAGCGATAATTTGGTGAACGGAAGGTTCATTCCCGGATCGCTCGGAGTGATGTTCGAACGCTATTAAGCTGATGTGTGTGCCCGCCGACCGAATTTTGACCACCCGACGGTCGACTGCAAAGCGCTGTACTTGGTCTCCTTTTCGCGACGTCCCGCTAGTCTGTACGGCATGACGTTATCGGTTGGCGTTACGCCCTGACTCGGAACGTGCACACAAGGAATTCGTCAGCCTGCCCTCGGGACTCTCGTCACGGTTGCCGTGTTGGAGCGGCCAAACTGAACGCGGCGCCTTCGAGCGTCAGATTTGGATTGTAGGTGGGATCCCGTTCCAGCTTGCCGCGCCATTTCTCGCGGAAGCGCGCCTCGTCTGCTGCCTCCTGAGCATTCGTTGCTGTTCCGTATTGGTAGCCTCGGCTCGCGGATTCATCGTGATACAGCTCGGCGTGCGGTGTCAGTACATTCCGGTAACCCATGTCCGCGACACGCAGGCAAAGATCGAGATCATTGCAGGCGATTTCGAGCGTTTCGTCCATGCCGCCGGCTGCGAGATACACGTCGCGCCGCACCGCTGCACAAGCAGTAATCATCGCACTGACCGAATGCACCGCGAGCAGCCGGCTATCGATGCCGCGGAATCCGCGCGGATACCCGATGTAGGGCCGGTCCGCGACACCGTTGAGGCCGAGCACGACACCCGCATGTTGGATCGTGTCGTCAGGGTAGTAGAGCATCGCGCCCACCAGCCCGACTTCCGGTCGCAACGCGTGCCCGACCATTTCGGTGAGCCAATCGGAGTTGATGGGATCGACGTCGTTGTTGAGCAGGACAACAACCTCACCGCCAGCAGCGGCAACACCCGAGTTGCACAACGCAGAATAGTTGAAGCCTCCTCGAACACGTAATACCTTGAAGCGCGGATCGCCGGCGAGCGCCGCGATAAACTGCAATGCGTCGGGTTCGATACTGTCGTTGTCAACGATGATGGTTTCCCAGTGCGTATAGCTGGTCCGTTTGCGCAATCCTGCAACACAACGGCTCAGGAGTTCCACGCGGTCCCGCGTGGGAATGACGATACTGACGAGCAGCGGCTTTGCCGGCAACGCATATTTGATCCGCCACCCGCCGGCGGCAGGCTCGATGCCGGCCGTCTCGCCACGGCGGGCGATCGTGTCGCGCAGTACACGTTCCTGTGCGGCGACGATGCCCGCCTTCTCGTAGATGCCGGCTGCTGTTGAACCGGGGTGCTCGCGCCAATGGTAGAGAACGTGCGGAATGTGCAGGACGGCGTCCGATCTGGTCGTTTCGGCAAGTCGTAACAGCAGGTCCCAGTCCTGAACACCATCGATACCGATACGCAGGCCGCCGATGCTGCGCAGGAGCGTCGTCCGGACGGCAACCGGGTGGTTGATACAATTCGTCGTGCGCAGCCACTCAGGGTCCCAGTCGGGTTTGAAGAATGGACGCGACCGGTGGCCTGCGGTGTCGACGCGGTCTTCATCCGCGTACACGATGTGCGCCAGCGGCCATGAAACCACTTGTGCGGCGAACTCGAACAATGCGTTGTTTGCCAGGAGGTCGTCCTGGTCGAGAAAAAGACAATAGTTGCCGGTCGCCATCGCCAGCGCATCGTTCGTCGCATTCGCAATCCCACGGTTGCTTCGCCTTCGCAGAAGGCGCACACGGGGTTCGCGCGCCGCCAACACCTCAAGCCACTCGATATGCGCCGTATCAGGCGATCCGTCATCGACGATGCACAACTCCCAGTCTGTATAGACCTGTTCCAATACCGATTGGACCGCCTGCTCGAGGAAGGGAAGTGGCGGGCGGTAGACGGGCATCAGCACCGAAAACCGTGGACGAGTAGGCCATTGCGCCGCCTGTTCCGAATAGGCCACGACGCGATTCGCCGCCGCCCGTTCGGCAGCTTCAATCCACGATGGGTACTCACGGTAGAAATCCTCGACGACCCGATGCCGATGCAACACGCCACGTAGCCGCCCGCCGCTGACGATCTGCCAGACCCGCCGCCCGATCCACAGGAGCTTGCGCGGATTGCCAGCGGCGTGACTGAGATGCCGGCGCAGTACCCGCCAGCCGGCACCGAGTGCCGAAACATCGAGACGTGCTCTATGAACCATGGTGCAGTGACATCAAGGCCCTCGGGAATCCGGAATGTCCGCCTTGACGACACGGCGTAAAGCCGAAGTCAGTAACATAACGGTCTTTCGAGCGCGATTCGACATTGCTGGTCGGCGTCGCAGTCGCCGGGCCCTGATCGAGTCCGACGTATCGTTTCGGATCAGCGCCCCCATAACGGCGAGAATGCGCGTCGTAACGCTTTTCACGGATGCCCGGATGCTGGGTCATACCGGGATCGACATGTCACGATTCACGCACCGATATGTCGCCTCCACGTGACCTTAACGCGCCTCCTTCACCTTATGCGCATCAGATAGGCACTATGTGGCGATGGTAGAAGTCGACATCGTCCTTGAGAATATCGCGAAGCTCCGCCAGCAACTTGGGATTCTCGATCATTTCGCTTCTTTGGGTCGAATATCCATCAAATGTGTTCTCGTTGCTGACTGCGATGCAAATCCTGCGTCCTGTCAGCACTTCCAACCTGGCAATTGTCGGACCGAGATTTTCAGTACTGCCGATCAAATCAAACACGCCCATATCAGTCCCGCGAAAAAACACGTCCGTGTAGAAGCGACGCAAGCCCGGAATCCGTGCGAAGGCAGCGATCGTGGGTTGCTCGGCGAGGAACTGATCGTGGAGACGGTGGCCGTGCGGCGCAAGCCGCTTCCAGAAAAAGTAGTGTGAAATGAGACGATCGATTGGATCGCGAAGAATGGTTACCCGTGGGGCCACGATGCCTTCGTACTTTTCAATGGAAAAGTGCCCGTGCGCCACGGACTTGCCACCGAGGAGACTATCGCGTTTTGCCTTGAAATCCAGAATAAATGCGGCCCGATCGGCGTTGATGAGAGACGTGGGATCAAGAACGCGGTCACCGTAATCGAAATAAATCTGGTCCTCTCCATACGCAGCGATCAGAGCGTGACGCAGCGACGTTCCTGCACACTTGGGAACATGAACAGAGATTAGATGCATGCGCCGTGACCGTTGAAACTGCGATTTCCATGAGGGTTGTTCATCCGGACCAAGTCCCAAAAGCTGATTGGCGCGAGTCAATTCAATGTCAGACGAAATAGCCGGATGCAACATCCGCAAGGATGCCCGTACCACACCGCCGAGTCGAGCCATGCCGGTCCAGCTCGATCGAGGGGCACTAGCGGGCGAGAGCGGTAGTGCCCACGATTGGTATCTCAATGGTCCGCCTGCAAATGGCTGACCGGCATCGGGCGGATAGGCGGTCGCCGCGACCGGTACTCAAAGGCCCAACTCCCTCCACGCGCTGCCACCGGCGTGGCTGGCGCCGATAACCGAACCGGCTGAGCAACTGTGGTGCACAGGGATCATCCCCCGTGTTTCCCGGCCGAAGCCCCCGGCTTCCGGGAGGAAGCACAGTGCGAGCGAAGTCAATTGGCCATTTTCGCGTCGATTTTCCTTACAGGGCTGCCGTTTTCACTAGCCTTTGCCAATACGTGCGGAGAACCGTGTGAAAAATCAGCTATATGTCGAGTAATCATGTAGTTGTTTGTAGCAGTGCGGCGTACCGCTCAGGAAAAGTGGCACTGTGGGCGACAGGTCGCGACTGACCAAAACCGCGTTGTGGGTGACAGGCCCGGACATCACAACGGATATCTGACACATCATCCATATGGTCTGTCGATTTTCTTTACACCAAGGCGATTCTATCCTACTCCGCGCATTGTTGGAAATGACATTTACTTTTAATAAACATAGCGTTGTATACATGTTGACAGGTTTGGCACCGATGTTGCATTAAGTGCAACGAGCCTCATTGGTCTTCTTTGAGGGGGGGCTTGGCGGGCCAGTTGATCCAGATATCCATTTTTCTGCTTGCATTCCGGCGTGCTGCGAACGCAAGACTAGGTGAGTGGATGTCTGGGCTGCAGTGCAAATGGTTCGCGCAATTTGTCGGCCTATAGGTAGATTGTATGGATGGCCGACGCAATCCTTTCTATATTTTAACGGGAGTAGGCTATGAAGAGGAAGACGACATTAGGCATCGCCGTCGCGGTTGCGATTGGCACGCTGAGCACGGCGGCATTTGCGGTTACTCCGATTGGAAACAATAGCCAGAAGGGCAGTCTGCTGATCTATTCACGGATCGACATCCGTGCGGGCGGCGACACGCTGATCACCCTGACGAATGACAGCGCCTCGGCAGTGAGAGTCAAGTGCTATTACGCGTCCAGCGATCCGCTGGCGCAGCCGTATACCGGGACCGCGTTAGGGGCGAAAACGCTTAAGCACTTCCGTGACTTCACGATCGATCTCACCCACAATCAGCCGGTCTCCTGGTGGGCGTCGACTGGCTCTGCCGTTGGCCCAAGCGCGAGGGTCACGACGGTAGCTCCGCCGTTCGGCATCTTTCCCGCCGATGGCGCGGTCAGAGACGCCGGGGAGTTGAAGTGCTGGGCGATTGGCGGCGACGCCGTGGGCGCAGAAATCAGCTACAACCACCTGTTTGGCACGGCCTCGATCATCAGTACGACGGGCCAAGCCTACGAGTACACCGCCAGCGCGTTTCAGAACCTCAGTGCAACCGGAACACAGTCGGGCACTCCCGGCATTCTCAATCTGGATAACGCCGAGTACGACGCGTGCCCGAACATCCTGCTTGGAAACTTCATTCCGGGTGGTCGCGGGTCGGCAGGGCCCCAGACCCAAGTCACGCTTGCCGCGTGCAATCAGGATCTGCGGCAGAATTACACGCCGACCATCACCAAGCTGACGTGGACGTTCTGGAATCAGGATGAGGCGCAGCGCACCGGCACGCACTTCTGCGCGGACAGCTGGTTCGAGACGACATTCCCGGGCAACGCGTGGTTCGATACGACGTACCAGTCGCTCGGTACGGAAGCCGCCTATTTCCGCATCGAGACCACGGCCGACCAGTCGGTGTGCGGGATTAGCGCGACGACTAGCTCGTACGTCGGCGTTATCAGCCAGGGCCTCGGCACTGGTCTGACTCGCGGTACGAACCTGACCCAACGCGGTGCTGCCCTCGGGGTCATCAAGTACGACGCTGGCACTGCCGACAGCTTCAAGCAATAAGGGTATGAAGCCATTCGACCAGCGGTGGCAGTAGATTTTCCGCCTCGGGAGACTGCGACAGTTGGTGGCAATGGTGTAATCAGTTTGGTTTGAAGTGCGGGGGGCGAAGAACCGACGTACGGTCTTCGCCCCCTCTTTTTGTGTGCTACGTGCAGTGAATGAACCTGTTGGGGACGCGTTCCCCGCGAGGCGCACGCAGCAATCTTCCTCATTAGTAACCACTACCAGCGAATACAGCCAATGCAGCCTGTCGGACAAGCGGTTCCTTATGTCGGCGAGGACGGCGTATGACTGCATTGGCACGGTTATAATCTCGCTAGCGCCCGGATGCGGGCGCTTTGTTTGACTCATCGACCCGAGGCAGCAATGTTGACTAGGCGATTTCGAGTGCAGGATTGGTTGAGCCTCTTCCTGGCGGTCACCGGCTTCCTCATGGGCATGGCACCCGCAGCTGCAACGGAGGATCGGCAACTCCTCGAAGTGCAAATCAAGCGATTCTGGGCGGCAGAGGTCGAACAGGATTACGGCGCCGTCTATGACATGTTGTCGATCGACGAGCAGAACACGATGAAGCGCGAGGACTATGTCACGTTGCGAAAGGAGGTTGGGCCGGCGCGCTACGTGACCGCGGAGGTCGGGGAGATCGAATTTGCCGGGGACTTGGCCTGGGTGCATGTGAAAGTGGACTGGATGTTGCCGCGATATGCCTACGCGGGTTCTCGGCCTGTCGCGATGTGGCACTTGTGGCGAAATATCGGCGGATGGCACCCCATTCCGCTCGACGAGCGCGATAAATGGCCCATCCTCCCTCCGCGGCTTCGTCCGGCGGCGGAAGAGGCGGTCCTCAAGCAACGCGTGACGGGCCTCTGGCAGGCGAAGGCAGCGCAGGACTGGAGTAGCGTCTACACCTATTTGCCACCATGGTTCCGGGAGCGCACCTCTCTCGAAAAATTTCTTGGAAGCAAAGCCAGGTTCCTCTATCTCTCTCCCGAGGTCCAATGGGTGGAGGTAAATGGCAATGACGCTCGCGCGCTGATCGCGGTGGGGTACAAGCTCAACGACCCTGCAACGACCAAGATGCCGTCACACATGGACAAGCCCATCGAATCCTGGATCAAAGTGGATGGAGTTTGGTATGTCTACGCAGCACCCGCCGACGAGCCTGAAGCACCAGCAAAGGAGAACGCAAAGTGAACGTCGGAGCGAAGGGATGAAGCGCGCGGTAAGCGGTCCCTGCGCGTGGGCGGCGGCACTGTGCCTGGTCGCTGGATGTAGTGGCGTGCCGGTTCGGGACGTATCGCCCGTGCTATCGCAGGACGCGAAGGGCCCGGCGCTGTCCGCGCCGATCCGCTTTCGACTGGGAGTCGACGGTCTGCCGGTGGATGGTCTGTGGAAAAGCACGCCGGTGCTGGCGGATGTCAACAAAGATGGATTTCTGGACTTGGCCGTCCATCCGAGACTCGCGAAAGGCCCGAAGGTGTTTCTCGGCAACGGCCAAGGGAAGTGGACCGACTCGTCGCAGGGCCTTGGAATGCAAGTTTCGTGCGGCGGCGCGGTCCAGCTGGTGGATATCGACAAAGATGGCAACCTCGACCTGATAGTGGCCGATCATTGTGCAGGCGTCTTCGTTTTTCTTGGGGACGGGAAAGGCAGTTGGCGGCCCGTGACGCAAGGGCTGACTTCGGAGTTCAGCCAAAGCGCGAAGGTGAAGGCGCGGGACCAGGAGGGCTTCAAGGGAGCCGAAGCCGTTGCCGTCGGAGATGTCAATGGAGATGGATTTCTCGATCTCGTGGTCAGCAGTTCGGACCTGGGAGGGATAACGGTTTACCTGGGAGACGGGACGGGCAGGAACTGGAAGGAAGTCAAGCACTCCGGGTTGCCCAATGGCGAAGAGCCGGAACCTGGCGACGTCTATTCCGGGGGCTGGGCCTTCGACCTCCGCTTGCAGGACATGAATGGAGATGGACATCTCGATGTGGTCGCCAGCTATTACACAGGTCCCCGGGTCTGGTGGGGTGATGGAAAGGGACATTTCGCGGACCATTCGCAGGGACTGATCAAGACCCGAGTTGGCGGCATCTACGGCAGGCTCGCCGTGGGCGACCTCAACGGCGATGGCCGTCCGGACCTCGTGATCGCCAACAACTACAATGGCGCGGAGGCCTATCTGCAAAACGCGGATGGCACCTGGCAAGGTCCGATCGATGTGATGCCGGACCTCAAAGGCGGCGCCACGGCGGTCGCATTGGGCGATCTGGACGGAGACGGCAAGCTCGACGTCGTGATCGGGGGTGCCCTCTCGCCGGAGCCCAATTACGAATGGCTGCCGCACGGTCTGTTCGTGCGCTGGGGCGATGGCAAGGGGGGCTTCAGCAACAGAGCGGCGACCAATTTGCCGTCCGTCGGTCTGGAGGTGATCTGGGGCCTCAAGGTCGTGGATGTGAATGGCGATGGACGTCCGGATATAGTGGTAAGCACCGGCGGTGCGACGGGCAAGGTATCCACACGTCCCGGGCTGCCACCCGACAAGAACAGTGTCTCGCAAAAGTCTTTTCCTGCGCCGAACGTGCAGGTATGGCTCAATGAAGGCATGGCGCGTCCCTAGCCTGATTGCGCTGACGGCGCTGCTGCTCCTTCCCGCGGCCGCTGCGCTGGCCGCAGGCAACTCGCCTGCGTGTACTGACGTGCGCGTGTGGGCGGACGCGACCAGCGTAGCGGGCTGCGACTACGCCGACGATTCGGTGGATCCGGTCACGCGCGCTCGGACTTTCATCGAGGCGTATTCCGGCGCTATGAAGATGCCTGCTCCGGGAGCCGATCTCGTCTACCTCCAGACCGTCCAAGGTCTCGCGAGCCGACATGTCCGATTCCAGCAATTCCTGTTCGGTTACCCCGTGTACAACGGCTTCGTGTCGGTCCATGAGAATCCGCAAGGCCACATCAGTCGAATGCATATCAGCGCGATTCAGGCCAGCCTGAACGCCGTTCCCGGCAGGATGATCATCACTCAGGACGGCGCCGTGGCCATCGCGCGCCAAGTGCTGGCGCAGCAGAGCGGAGGCGGTCCGGTGGGCATTGCGGCCAGACTCGCGCGCCAGGTCTGGTACCCGCGGGCAGATGGCCAGCTAGTGCTTGCCTGGGAGGTCCTGATCACGGCCGACCAGCCCCTCCTCGATTACCGCGTCATCGTCGATCGAGCGACAGGCGAAGTATTGCTGTGGCAGGATCGGCTGGTGCATTGGATCAACAGCTTCGGAAAGGCGTTCTGGCCCAATCCCATCCAGACATCGGCCGACGTCACCATGACCGCAAACAACAGGACGGCTCAATACATCAGCAGCTTTGCCCATAACGCCGACATAGTCCAGCTTGCGGAGGGTACGGGAAAGCTCATCGGCAGATTCGTGGACGTATCGCAGCCGTCTCCGAACTTGCCGCAGTCCCTTTATCCGATCGCCGACGAGCCCAGCCGGCAGTACTTCTATGACGTGGCCGATCCGCGTTTCCTGCAAGTAAATGCCTATAACGCCATCGACTCGGCGCAGCGCTACGTCCGGGCGCTCGGCTTCAGCGGCGATCGCACCGTGCCGCCGGGCGGGAATGGTATTCGCAATTTTCCGACGATCGCCTATCCCAGTTGGGACGGCGCAGACAGTTCCTTCTTTCGGCCGACGACCAACACACTTCATTTCGGCGAAGGTGGCGTGCCTGACGCGCAAGATTCCGACATCATGGTCCACGAGTATGGGCATGCTATCCAGTTCGACCAAAATCCGTCTTGGGGTTGCACCAGCGGGTCCCAATGCGATATGACCGCCATGGGGGAGGGATTTTCGGATTATCTTGCCGCCGTTGTCCATGCAAGCTACGGCAATCCTGCCTACCAGGACACCAACGCCGCCTGCGTCGGCGAGTGGGACAGCACCGCGTACCGCAATCTAAGTCCGCCGTTTACCTACCCCCCTTGCCTGCGGCGAGTGGACGGTAACAAGATCTATCCGACCGACTTGATCGGAGAAATACACAAGGATGGGGAGATCTGGTCGCGTGCGCTGTGGGATATCCGCAATGCCATCGGCGGCAACGTCGCGAGCCAGATCGTCCTGGAGCACCACTATTCGCTGCCCCAGGGTTCGACGATGCCCCAGGCGGCCTTGGAAATGATCAGCGTCGATGCCGACCTGTTCGGCGGCTTCAACGAGATTCCGTTGCGTCGAGCTTTCTGCGCGCGGGGAATTCTGACCGGAGCTGACTGTGTGCTGCCCACAAACTCGACGATCATCGTGCCTGCGAGCAAGGACGCCTTGATCCGCGAATTCAACGTTAACCGCAACGAGGGTCACAGCCCACTCTTGCGGTCGAAGGGCGAAGTCGGGACCACTACGCGGCTCCTCCTCGGATTCGATCTTTCTGGAATCGACCTCAACCAGGTGAAGTCGGCGGTGCTTGAGATGACGATCGCGGCCACGGACCAGCGATGGAGCCCATTTGGCCGCACCATCGATGCTCACCCGCTGGTTACGGATTTCGTTGAAGGTAATGGAGTGAACGTTGGCGCCGACCAATCCTTGAAAACGTTCGGGTCGGGGGTCGGAGCGACCTGGAATTGCCCAAGCGATTCGGACATCTCCAACTATGTCATGGACTGCGCTTCGCCCTGGAGCGGCGGGAGCGCGCTGGGTGCTCCGTTACCTTCCGGCGCGTCGACGCCGCCGGCGGTTCAGACGAATGTCATGACCGACGGCCAGTTACGTTGGACGGTAACTTCCGATGTCAAGGCCGGTTTGAGCCGCTGGATCGTGAAGAAGACGTTCGAAGACAAGCCGGGTGTCGTGGACTTCTACTCGAAGGAAGGTGCATTGGCCCTGGACCCGTACGATACCGCGGGGCGAAGGCCGCGTCTCATCATTACCTTCAACTGAGCAAGGCTTCCGTCGGCCACAGCGCAGCGTGGTTCGATTGACGCTCCACGCTCGGCCCTGCTAGCCTGCCAGTTCGTATCCGATCATGACCGCCTTCGCCTTCGACTACCGCGATACCCTCTTCGCTCGCGACGAAAAACGCCCGTGGCTTGCCAATCGACTTAACTGGCGCACTCACGTCTTTCTTACACGTTACCGCGACCTCGTCGCCGGCCAGCGCGTGCTTGATCTTGCCAGTCACGATGGCCGCCTCGCGTACGCCTGCGCCAACCTCGGCGCTAGACACGTCGTTGGAATCGAGGGCCGCCCCGACCTGGTCACCGTTGCGCGGCAACATTTCAAGACGCTCGGCGTCCCCGACGATTCGTACGAGTTTCACGTGGGCGATTTGCACGCGTTTCTCGAGCGCTGCTCACCCTGGCAATTCGATACCATCCTGTGTTGCGGTTTTTTCTATCACACCATCCGCCATGTCGAAATTGTGCGCCAGTTCAATCGCCTGGCGCCGCAGGCTGTCATCCTCGATACCCAGGTCACGCTTGGTGACCCCATGACTATGCAGTTCGCGCTCGAACAGTTTGACTTCGAAGACGAGTCGTCGAAGTTGCACACTATCGACTCACACAAGCTGAGCGGCCGGCCTTCCCGTTCGCTGACCGAAGCGCTTCTCCGCATCCACGGATTCGAGCCCGAGGAAATCAGATGGCGCGATCTCGACATCGAAGATTGGTCCGGACTGGAAGCCTATCGCGATGGCTTGCGGACAACCTGGGTCGCCCGCCGCATAGCATGATGGCTCAACTAATCGAGCGTCCGCCGGCCACGGTGCAGCGTCGGTCGACCGATGCCGCCGATGACCGGCCGCCATGAACGGCGCTCTGGCGCGGCACCGCGTTGCTTCACGGACAGGAAGCGAAATGAAAGAGCGTAAACCAAGATTGTTCCTGCACGTCGGCACGACGAAGACTGGAACGAAGACATTGCAGCATGCGTGCAACGCGTCGCGACAATCGTTGCTGTCCAAGGATATCCTGTATCCGGATGTGGGCCTGAACCGCGGGGCGGACCCGAAACATCAATGGCTTGCCAACCTCCTGCTCGCGGAGGATCTTGATGGTTTCGGAAGGAATGTCGGACTGGTTGCGGATCAGGCAAAAGCAACGAACGCCTCACGCATCATCCTGTCCACCGAAGGCCTCTACAATCACTGGTTCGATTTCTCCAACGTGGGCAAGGCTGCGTTGGCGGCATTGAACGAGAAGTTCAATGTGACCGTCTGGGTGGTGTTCCGTGAGCCGGTCTCGTGGGCGATGTCGATGTATGTTCAGGCAGTGAAGAATCCGCCATTCTTCCTCGCGGTTCCTTATTCGACCACCGAAACGGCGGAGAACATAATTGATCACGAGTATTTTGTGACGCGGTTGCAGTACGCACGATTTGTCCAGGATGCAGAGCTTGTGTTTGGGAAAGATACCGTGCACGCGATGCGATACGAATCGGGAGACATCCTCGAGCAGACGCGTGGATATCTCGGCATAGATGCAACCGTCCTTGCTAGCACTGGCGACAAGAACAGTGCCTTGAGCCTGCTGGGACTGGAATTGATGCTGCGGCTGAACAGCATGCACATTGCCGGGGAGGAGCGGGAACGGCTGGCCTCCGCGATCATCGAGGTGGACCAAGTCCTGGGTGTGACTAGCGAACAGGTAACGCCGTCGGCCGAACTGAGGAAAAAAGTGCTCGCGATTTCTTCAGAGAGTGAGCGATACCTCGCGCAGCGTTTCGGCATTGCCTGGGACGACAATCGATAGCAAAGGGTGGTCATGAGACTCGCCATAGGATGCGTGGCCGATTCCGCTGCCAAGTACCTCGACCAGGCCGAACGGCTGCTGCAATCGTGGAGGTGGTTCGCCGGTCGCTACGCGAATGCGGACTTCCATGTTTGTATCATCGGTGATGTGCGGCCGGGCGAACGGGCACGTTACGAAAAGTACGGCGCGCATGTACACAGTGCTACACAATTCAGCGCTCGCCATGCTCCATCGAACAAGCTGCGTTTCCTGGAGTTGGACGCGACGCGCGATGCGGAGCGTGTGCTGCTTCTCGACTGCGACACGATCGTCGTTCAGGAGCCCGTTGAGCTGTTCCAGGGTGAGGCATTGATCGCCAAGATTGCGGATGTCGCGACAGTACCGCCGAGCATTCTGGAACGAATATATGCTGCCTTTGGCGTCGCGTCGCCGCCTGCGAGCTGCCGATGTACGGTGAGCGACGAGCTTACGATCCCGTACTTCAATACTGGTGTGTTGAGTTTTTCCGCTGGTGCGTTGAAGGTACTTGCGCCCGCATGGATTCGCTACAACAGGATGCTCATCGAGCGAATCGACCTGTTGGAGGAGCGGAGACGCTTCTGCGACCAAGCAAGCCTCAGTGTGGCGGCTGCGGCCACAAAGACCCCCTTTACCATGTTGGACAATCGGATGAATTTCCCGGCGCACTACCTGGATTGCCCCGTGACGTCATCCTTCGGGCAGACTGACCCGGTCATAATTCACTATCATTGGCTCGTTGACGACACGGGCCGTCTCCAGCGCTCCCCTTACCCTAATGTCGACCGACGTATCGAAAGCTTCAACACTCGCTTGTCGCAGGAGAGCCATGCGTAAAGTCGGAACGGTCTTGCCAGTTGCCAGTGTCGTTCGACAGTTCTTAGCGCTTGACGCAGCCCGCGCGGAAGACTCAGAGACATTGCACGCCTGCCGATAGACTTGAGGTGAGTGTCGCGTCCACCGAATGAACCTCGCCAGAACGTTCCAACTTCAATGAGTAGACTGGTTCGTCCTTTGTCCTCAACAGCCAAAAGGCATGGGCTGGTAGGGAAGCCGGAATTGTGGAAAATGAAAAGGGATTTCCAGATTGAGTATCTGAAGTCGGTGGGGCTGAGGCCGGAGCATTTCTTTGCTGACGTTGGCTGCGGCACGCTCCGGGGTGGTATTCCATTGATTGATTATTTGGACAAAAGGCACTATTACGGAATCGAGTTCCGGGAGTTTGTTTTGGAGGAAGGGCGAAAGGAATTAGCCGAAAACAATCTAGAACATAAGGAGCCTGTGTTGCTTGTTTCTAAGGATTTGAGCACATTGGAAATGGGTAGCAATATGGATTTCATGTTTGCGTTTTCGGTGATGATTCACATGAATGATGAGGTTGCGGAAAAGTGTGTATTGATGGTGAGAAAACACCTTAAAATGGGCGGCGCTTTCTATGCCAACGTGAACATTGGCGAGCAGGCAGAGGGCAACTGGCAAGGCTTCCCTGTGGTGTCCCGCAGTTTGGAGTTCTATAAAACGATGGCGGCAAAATATTGCCTAGCTACCGTGGATGTAGGTGACCTGAAAACCCTTGGGCACGTCACCGGCATCGAAAATCAAGACGGGCAGAGGATGCTGCAATTTTCGAGGGGGTAGGGTTATTGAGTCAATCGACGCATAACTCAGAAACGCAAGCTCCATGAGCTGACCATTTACGTTTGACGCAAGCACCTCGCCGGCATGGCGCCGTCAGAAGGTCCCGTAGGCCAAGTATTTGGCACCCTTCATCGCCCCACATGAATATGCTGCGGGGGAAGGTCTGCCTGATAGCGCTCGTACATCTGAGTGTAGGCAATTTCCAAGTGCTTGGTGAACAATCTAGTGTCAAACAGTGGCGTCGTCAGGCGATTCCTTTCCAGCTTCTGTCTGATTTGGCAAAGTCGCTCCGGGTCGGTGGCAAGCTCGACAGCCAGCGCTTCATACCGCTCATGTGTCGTGGCGATGAGCTCTGGCAGGTCGATCGCATTGAGCAGGCTTGCAGCGACTCTGCTGGCAAACGCTTCGTCCATGCAAGTCAACAGCGGCAATCCGGCCCACAATGCATCGCTGGCCGTTGTGTGCGCGTTGCACGGAAGCGTATCAAGAAACAAGTCCGCCGATCGATGTCTTGCCAAGTGCTCCGCCAGTGGCAGTCGCTTGGCAAAAATCAGGCGCTCCGCTCCAACGCCACTTTGTCCTGCTACTTTTCGAAAATTGTCGGCAGCAGTGGGATTGGCTTCAAGCAGCCAGAGCACGCTTCCCTCGACTTGCTTAAGTATCCGCATCCAACCATCGAAAGTGTGCGGCGCGATTTTGTAGCTGTTGTTGAAGCAGCAGAACACAAAGCCCGAGCTGGGTAGTTCCAGATCTCTTCGCCCATAGGTCTTGTTCGCAACCGACCGGTTTCGGTCATTGATCTGATAGCTGTTGGGCAGATACACAATTTTTTCGGAATAATGTTGTTGACTGTCCTGGGGAATCAACATGCCGTCGGCAATCAGATAGTCAATGCATTCCGTCCCCATCGTGCCTGGATATCCGAGATAGTTGACTTGAAGCGGCGCCGCCCTGTGCAGGAATATGCCGACTCTCATGTCGTGCGTAAACCCTTTCAAGTCAACGGCAATGTCTATCTCGAGATTTCTCGAGAGCAGCGCTATATCCTTGTCCGATTTGTTGCGCACATCAATAAACTCGTCAAACGCAGTCGATGCCCGCCGTCGCATCTCATCATTCACATCTGGCCCAAACGAAAACGCCACAATTTCGAACTTTTCTCGATCATGCCGCTCAAATAACTCCGCCATCAAGTACATGGTGGCGTGGTTGTGGTAATCAGCGGAGTAGTACCCGACATGAATTTTCTTGTGTCTCGCATATTTTGAGATTGCGGGAAACGCGCGGCTTGCCGAGTACCTTTCACTGAGAAACAATTCAGCTGCCTTTCGTTGCAGGGCTAAAGAGCTTGTGTGTGCGACGAGCGTAAACGGTGGCGTCGCTTTTTCGTTGTGCTGGATTTTTTCAAAAAGCTGACGGAAGTTGTCTTCTGCATCTCTCCAATCACCAACTTTCATCTTTGTATGCAACCAGGTTCCATACAAGAACTCAATGTCCGGTTTGATCTTTAGCGCACGGCCGTAGCTGTCAAGCGCCTCGTCGAGTCGGTCGAGTTCCTGCAACGTATCGCCGCGACCGACGAGCGCGTCGACATGGTCGGGCTCGATCCTCAACGCGCGGTCGTAACTGTCAAGTGCGTGAGCAAGTCGCTTGAGGGCCTGCAGCGTATCGCCGCGACCGCTGAGCGCGTCGGCATAGTCAGGCTTGATCCTCGACGCCCGATCGTAACTGTCAAGTGCCTCATTGAGCCGCCTGAGGTCCTGCAGGACATTGCCGCGATTGAACAATGCCTGCGCATAGTCAGGCTTGAACTTCAATGCTCGGTCGTAACTGTCGAGTGCCTCATCAAGCCGCCTGAGGTCCTGTAGCACATTGCCGCGATTGTTCCATGCCTGCGCATAGTCAGGCTTGATCTTCAACGCGCGGTCGTAACTGTCGAGCGCCTCATCAAGCCGCTTGAGCTCGTGCAACACGTTGCCGCGATTGTTCGGTGCTTCCGCATACTCAGGCTTGAGCTCTGACGCACGGTCGAAACTGTCGAGTGCCTCGTCCAGCCGCTTGAGGTCCTGCAGCGCATTGCCGCGATTGGTGTAGGCTGCGGCACTATTGGGATCTATTTCAATCGCCTTGCCAATCAGTTCAGCCGCCAGCAGTGAATTCCCGGACTGGTACGCAATTACACCTAGCAGATGCAGCGCATCAAAATGTCTGGGCTGCATCCTTAAAACTTGCTGATAAAACTCCTGCGCTTGAGCCAGCTGCCCACTTTGATGCCAGGCAAAACCTTCCATGAATTTGGCTTGTACTGGCGCTGATGCCGCGCTAGTGGCTGCAGGCGTGGACTTACCAGGGTTCGTAGACGGCTGCTTCATTGAGAGTGTGGCCTTCAGTTGTGAAAAATTGGGTGCCGGTGACGCAAATGCATTGGTCCCAAATTGGAATTCTCGCAGTTTCGCGGACCCGCGCACTAATGCCAATGTGGCAATGGGAGGTGTGCGAGGCAACCAAGGAACAACGTAAGTTTACGGCGGAATTTGGTGGACTTCCCACGGTATCGTGGACAGCGCGTCGCCTCACAACGAGGCACATTCAAATGCCTCCGGGCTGACGCCGCCAAGATGGCTGTGGCGACGAATGCGATTGTAGAAGGTCTCGATGTAGTCGAAGATGTCGGCGCGGGCGAGGTCACGGTTTTTTAGATCCGCTTGCGCACGCGCTCTTTCTTTAGGCTGCTGGATCAACCGCGCCCGCAGCCTGTGGTGCCAGGCCGGACTTGGACGGCTGCGCAAACAACAACGGCGACGGGTAGGTGCGACCCGGTCACGGCCATTGCCGCCGCGAGCCGCCAATCACATTCGGGCTTACGACGCCACATTCGATTCGCTCGACAACCGCTAGCAACTCGAGTGTCTCACGTGCAGCAATGTTGATGCTCAATCCTTTCGAAGCAGGCCCGCTACAAATGGCAGAAGGGCATCGGCAACGATTGCGTGCGCTCTCTAGCCAGTGATCCGAATTTCCCAGAGCAGGTCAGTAGTATCATGCGCTGCTCGAAGCGCACAAAAAATGGGGGGCGAAGGCCATACGTCGGTTCTTCGCCCCCAGCACTTCAAACCAAACTGATTACACCATTGCCACCAACTGTCGCAGTCTCCCGAGGCGGAAAATCTACTGCCACCGTGGGGCGAATGGTCCCATGCCTCTATCTCTTAAAGCTGTCAGGAATGCCCACGTCGTACTTGATGACGCCAAGGGCAGCACCGCGTTGGCTCAGGTTCGTACCGCGAGTCTGACCAGCGCCGAGGCTCTGGCTGATAACGCCGACGTACGAGCTAGTCGTCGCGCTAATCCCGCACACCGACTGGTCGGCCGTGGTCTCAATGCGGAAATAGGCGGCTTCCGTACCGAGCGACGCGTACGTCGTATCGAACCACGCGTTGCCCGGGAATGTCGATTCGAACCAGCTGTCCGCGCAGAAGTGCGTGCCGGTGCGCTGCGCCTCATCCTGATTCCAGAACGTCCACGTCAGCTTGGTGATGGTCGGCGTGTAATTCTGCCGCAGATCCTGATTGCATGAGGCAAGTGTGATCTGGGTCTGGGGATCTTGCCCTACCAGTGCCGCCGCAGGGCCCTCGCCCGGGGGCCCATTCCACCGTCGCCGCGATTTCCCGGAATGAAGTTTCCAAGCAGGATGTTCGGGCACGCGTCGTACTCGGCGTTATCCAGATTGAGAATGCCGGGAGTGCCCGACTGTGTTCCGGTTGCACTGAGGTTCTGAAACGCGCTGGCGGTGTACTCGTAGGCTTGGCCCGTCGTACTGATGATCGAGGCCGTGCCAAACAGGTGGTTGTAGCTGATTTCTGCGCCCACGGCGTCGCCGCCAATCGCCCAGCACTTCAACTCCCCGGCGTCTCTGACCGCGCCATCGGCGGGAAAGATGCCGAACGGCGGAGCTACCGTCGTGACCCTCGCGCTTGGGCCAACGGCAGAGCCAGTCGACGCCCACCAGGAGACCGGCTGATTGTGGGTGAGATCGATCGTGAAGTCACGGAAGTGCTTAAGCGTTTTCGCCCCTAGCGCGGTCCCGGTATACGGCTGCGCCAGCGGATCGCTGGACGCGTAATAGCACTTGACTCTCACTGCCGAGGCGCTGTCATTCGTCAGGGTGATCAGCGTGTCGCCGCCCGCACGGACGTCGATCCGTGAATAGATCAGCAGACTGCCCTTCTGGCTATTGTTTCCAATCGGAGTAACCGCAAATGCCGCCGTGCTCAGCGTGCCAATCGCAACCGCGACGGCGATGCCTAATGTCTTGCTTTTCATAGTGCACTCCCGTGTAAAATCAAAAGCGTCGCGTCGACCAACAAACGTAAGTGCACATATTGCGCGAGCCACTTGCAATGAAGCCAGACATACGCTCAGCCGGACTTGCCATCGAATTGCACCGGAATGCATTCAGAAAGATAGCAGTCCGATCCAGTGGCAGGCACGCGACGCCCCAACATAGATGAACTAATGAAGCTCGTTACAGTTGACGCAACTTCAGTGCCAATCGCTATTTTGTCGATGTAACTATTTGATTATTATATGTTAATAGCTATGACTCATGGCGTGTGGCGCTGGGTGAAATCGCCCATGTAAAAGAAATCAACAGGCCAAACTGATGATGTCGCGTGGATCCGCGGATCAGTCGCGACCTGTCACCCACAACCCGGCTTTGGTCAGTTGCGACCTGTCACCCACAGTGCCGTTTTTCCTAAATGGGAATTGCCTCGTAGTACAGCAACTACATGATTATTTGGCATATTAGTGATTTCGCCTACAGCGTTCTCCGCGCTCATGGACTGCGGCGAGCGAAAACGGCGGAACTGTAAGAAAAATCGACGAGCAACGCCGCTTAGGCTCGATAGCATCCGGCGATCCGCCGGTCTTCAATCTTGCGTTGGTCACCGACGCCCGCCGACCCGGCGACCTTGATCCACCCTTGTTCAGCTGTCGCGCAGGTCGCGGCGCCACTCGCTTTAGCCGGGCCGCACCTCGTCCGTCCACACCTTGAAGCTCGTCAAGGTGTTCGGCCCGAACGTGCTGCTGATCGCGACGTCAGACGCGTCGCGACCCCGCGCGATCAGCACCCGCCCGATGCGCGGCGTATTGTTCCGGGCGTCGAAGGTATGCCAATGCCCGCCGAGGAAGACCTCGAACCATGCGGCGAAATCCATGGGGCCGTACGGCGGCGGCATGCCGATGTCACCGAGGTAACCCGTGCAATAGCGCGCGGGGATGTTCATGCACCTGCAGAAGGCTACGGCGAGATGCGCGTAGTCGCGACACACGCCCGTCTTGTCGTAAAACGCCTCGAGTGCCGTCCGGGTCATGCGCGCATGCTCGTAGCCGAACGTGATGTGCCGATGGACATAGTCGCAGATCGCCTGGACGCGATCCCATCCCGTTGGCGTCTGTCCAAAGAGATTCCACGCCGTCTCCGACAACCGATCGGTTTCGCAGTACCGGCTGCCGAGCAGGAAGAGCAGGGATTCCTCAGGCAGGTCCTGCACCGGATGCTGTTGTGCCTCCGGAACGATCGCATCAGGCGCTCCCGTATCGTTGACGATCGCATCGGCGGAGACGCGTGTTCGGCCCTTGGGCGCCACGATGCGGGTGCACCAGTTGCCAAAACTGTCGCGATAGGCGGTCATGCGGGACTGGCGGGTCGAACAGCAGATCGTCGCGGCCAACGAGATCGGACACCCGCGTAAAGTGCACATTGAGGTTGAATATCATCGGTGTTGGCTGCGGGCAGTCATAGATCATTTCGAATCCGGCGCGAATTTGCATCATGGTTCTCCTGTAGCAATGTCAGGTAGAGTCGAAAGGGGCTATTGGTCTGCGCCGGGTCTACCAGTTGGCCGTGTCGGGCCTGCGCGCAACAAGTGCCTTACTGGCCGTGGCGGCGATGTGTGGGTCAAGCGGGACTCGTTTGCAGAATCGGACGTCTGGACGCGACGCGCACTTCGACCCGATGTTCCTGTCGATCGTCACCGAGAAGCACGACATTATCGTCTTGCGCGACACCATCGACGGTTACCCTTGTCACGTCCAGCCCGTCGTCACCGAGTAACATCGTTCGCTGCACCGAGATGTCGTAGCTGGTTTCGCGGTACCGGTAGTGCATCGCAAATTCGTTCCATGCGGGAGGCATGCACGGCGTGATGCGAAGGCGGTCCACTTCCAGCCTGAGCCCAAGCAACGATTCCACGACAAGTCGGTACATCCATCCGGCCGAGCCGGTGTACCACGTCCAACCGCCCCGGCCCGTGTGCGGCGCGAGCGCGTAGACGTCGGCAGCGACGACATAGGGCTCCACCTTGTAGGTCGCCAAACCTTCCGGCGTCCTCGCGTGATTGGCCGGGTTGATCATCGCCGTCAGTTCCCAGGCGCGTGCGTTGTCCCCCAGTGCCGCGAATGCCATCGCCGCCCAGATTGCGCCATGGGTGTACTGGCCGCCGTTTTCCCGCACCCCCGGCACGTATCCGCGAATGTATCCGGGCTCGAGATCGGACTTGTCGAACGGTGGATCGAGGAGCTGGATCAAGGCGTGGTCGCGACGAACCAGGCGTGAATACACCGCGCTCATCGCCCGGCGGGAGCGATCGGCATTACCCGCGCCAGACAGCACCGACCAGCTTTGCGCAACCGAGTCGATCTGGCATTCGGCATTGCTCATCGAACCCAGCGCCGAGCCGTCGTCGAAGTAGGCGCGACGATACCATTCGCCATCCCAGGCGTTCTCTTCGATGCGCTGCCTGAGATGTGCGGCCTCGGCATCGCACCGTTGCGCGAATGGCAGGTCGCCACGCAAGCGCGCCACCTGGGCGAATTCTCCGAGCACATGACACAGAAAAAAGGCCAGCCACACGCTTTCGCCCTTGCCGCGCAACCCCACCAGATTCATGCCGTCGTTCCAGTCTCCGGAGCCAATCAGCGGAAGACCATGCTCGCCAAATCTCAGTCCATGGAGAATCGCGCGCACGCAGTGCTGATAGACGCTTGCGCTTTCGTCGGACCGGCCTGGCAAGTCGTAGTAGGAGTCGTCTTCCGCATTCACCGGGCGGCCTTCGAGGAAGAACGCCGTCTCGTCGAGAATCGACGTGTCACCCGTACTCAGGACGTAGCGGCAGGTCGCCAGTGGTAGCCAAAGGTAATCGTCCGAACAATGCGTGCGCACGCCCCGGCCGGACGGAGGGTGCCACCAATGCTGGACGTCGCCTTCGCCGAATTGACGACCCGCGCAGAGAACGATCTGTGTGCGCACGAGACTTGGTTCGGCGTGAACCAGGGCCATGACGTCCTGCAACTGGTCCCGGAATCCGAAGGCGCCGCCCGATTGGTAGTAACCACTGCGTGCCCATAGTCGGCACGCGATGGTCTGATAGACGAGCCAGCCGTTGGTCAGCATATTGAGGGCCGGGTCGGGCGTTTCCACCTGCACCGCGGTAAGCGTGTGCTGCCAGTGCCGGACCACTGCTTCGAGGACATCGCGAGCGGCTGCTGAACCCCGGTACCGCTGTGTCAGTGCGGCGGTCGCGCCTGCACTATTTCCCGCACCGAGGCGAAAGATAATCTCGCGCTGCTGTCCTTCCGCCAGGTCGAACGTGACCTGGATGGCGGCGCATGGGTCCAGCGCAGCGCCAACCTTGCCGGAGAGACGCGTGCGGTGCATGGCAGCCGGATCGCGCAACGTTCCGTTGCGACCGAGAAATTCCGTGCGGTCGCAGGTGGTAGTCCGGGTTGCCTCATCGACGTCGAAGAATGCGACCCAGTCCGAGAATTCGCTGTTGTACGGATTTCGCGCATACAACGCACCATTTCTGGCATCGACCTCGGTGGTCACATGCATCGCCGATTTTGCTCGCAGATCGCCCAGTACCCACTCGACGTAGCCTGTAGCGGATAGCCGTCGGGCACGGCCGGAATGGTTGCTCATTTTCAAAGAGGAAAACTTGACCGTCGCGTCGAGCGCCACGAAGACCGTAAGTTCCGAGCGGATGCCGTCCTCCATGTGCTCGAAAACGCTGTACCCGAATCCGTGTCGGGTGACGTAAGGTGTGGCACCTCCGCAGGGAGACGACGTAGGCGACCAGAAATGGCCGGTTTCCTCATCGCGAAGGTACAGGGCTTCTCCGCTGGACTCACCGACCGGATCGTTGTGCCATGGGGTGAGACGGAACAGGTGGGCGTTTTCACTCCACGTATAACCAAGCCCGCTTTCCGACACGACTGTTCCGAAGCGCGGGTTCGCATGCACATTCACCCAGGGAGCCGGCGTCGCATTTCCCGCCGCAGGCGCGATGACGTATTCGCGCCCATCAGGCGAGAATCCTCCGGTGCCGTTGAAAAGGATCAGATCATCTGCAGGCGCTTCGGCGGCCGCGGCAACTTGAGGCCGATAGTTTCGGGTCGGGGCGAGTTGCGGGATCCGCACCTCAGGGGGCGCGCGCCGATTGATCTGGTCGGCCAAGGTTCCGCGGCCGTCGATGATGATCGCGCGGGCGACCGACAGAAAAAGTACCCGGTCCTCGGACGATATCTGCTCTGCATGTCGAACGAAAATGCCACCGGGTCGATCGACCACATGGGCTTCGACGCCGGCTGCGATCAGCCCGATGATTTGTTCCTGCAGCCGTTGCCGATAGACGTCGTGATCTTCGTTCCAGATCACCAGGTCCACGGCCAGTCCCTTGAGGCGCCAATAGGCATGCGCCTGGACGAGTTGGCGCACGAGGTCGATGTTGGCCGCGTTGGCGATCTGCAGCAGCACGATCGGCAGGTCGCCGGAGATCGCGTAGCCCCACAGGCCGGACTGCCCGCGACGATTCTCGACCAGCACACTTGCGGCAGTACGAAGCGATGCGTTGGCGTAAATCACCGAGCTGGCGAGGCGGGCATAGAGTTGCGAATCGGCTTCGGTGGCGTTGAGCTGCCGCAGCACCACCTGGCTGTGCGTCCAGGTCAGTTCGAACACGCGATCCGTCAGACGGCGATCCTGGTATTTGTCGATCAGATGCAGCACGACATCGCGCGTCTCGCCGGCGCCCGAGACCATGTCGATGGTCGCCGTTGCCCCGGCGCCGATCACCATGCGGTGGCGGATCGCGACGATCGGATCCAGGACCGAACCCTCCGTGTTCGTCAGCGCGCCGAGGGCGGTCATCGCCAGCGGCGCGGCGATCGAACCGCCGCGGCCGATGAAACGCATGCGGTCCGTCTCGAAGGAGATGTCGAGAGCGTCCGCGCCATGCACCGTCATCAAGTGAAACATCCACGGCACCTGCTCTTCGAGGGAACGTGGGCGGCGGGTGCAAAGGATGGCGTGCTGCCGCTGGATGATCTCGGTTTGCACGAACAGATTGCTGAATGCAGGATGCAATGCGTCCGCTGCCGCCGGCGCGAGCACGACTTCTGCGTAGCTGGTGACTTCGATCGTGCGCGGATTCCGGGACCGGTTGGTGATGTGGACCCGCCGGACTTCAACGTCATCTTCGGGTGAAACCACGATCTCGGTATGCGTCTCGAAATCGAAATCCCTGCGCCGAAACTCCGCCCGCCCCTCCGAGAAGATTGCTTCGTAGTGTTCCGCCTGCTTGAGTGTCGGCTGATACGCGGTTGACCAGTACTCCCCGCTTTCCTCGTCGCGGAGATAGCAGTACGTACCCCAGTTGTCGGAGGTGCTGTCTTCGCGCCAGCGGGTCACGGCCAGATCCTTCCAACGACTGCTCCCGCCTCCCGCATTCGTGACCATCACGTGGTAGCGGCCGTTCGACAGCAGCTGCACCTCCGGCGTCGGTGTATCCGGACTGGTGAGCACGCGCACCGGCAACTCCGGACCACCTTCGGCCACGCGGAGATTGGAAAGATCGGTTGCATTCGAATGAAACAGCGTCGCTCTCGGGATGCGCTCCTGGAGCAGAAGCAACGTCGCCTGGAAGAGCGGGTCCGACGCGAAACGCTTTTGCATCGGCCGTGCGAGGAGGACGTAGGCGCAGGAGAGCAGGCTCATCGCCTGGTGGTGGGCCATGAACGATCGGACGACCGCGCTCGACTCGCCGCGGCGCTGCCGCGACGGCGTGTAGTCAATGGCCTCGAACAACCCCAGTCTTCCGGCCAATCCACTCGTGGCAAGGCGCTGCAAGTTGAGACACGCCGCCTCGGGAGCGACCATCAGGGCCAGCGCCGATGCGTACGGCGCCACGACCAGATCTTCGCCAAGGCCACGCTTCATGCCCAACCCGGGGACCCCGAATGCACGATACTGGTAATTGAGATGGACGTCGACGGTGTTGTAGCCGCTCTCCGACATTCCCCATGGCACACCGCGTTGCCTACCGTACTCGATCTGTCGCTCCACGGCGGCAAGGTAAGTCTGATCGAGCAAGGTATTTTCGTAGGTCGGCATCACCAGCAGCGGCATGAGGTATTCGAACATCGAGCCACTCCACGCCAGCAGGACCGGCTCGCCACCCGCCGACGTGAGCAGACGTCCGAGCGCGAACCAGCTCTCCTGTGGCAGTGTCCCTTGCGCGATGGCGACGAAATTGCACAATCGCGCTTCCGATGCGAGCAAGTCGTAGTAGCTCGCATCGCTGCGGCGCTCTGCGACGTTGTATCCGATCACCAACTGCCGGCGGACCTTGTCGAACAGGAAGTCATAGTTCGCCGTGGCAAGCGCGGCCGCCTGTTGCGCAAGCGCATCGATGGCGAGCATCCTTGCAGTCGCCCGCTCCGCACCTTGCGTGACCAGGGGCTGCAGTGCATTGAGCAAGACTCGCTCTTCGGTCGTCAAGCCGTTGTCCGGCCCGCGCCCGATGATCGGCACCGAAGCCGAGGCGAGCGCCGCAATGTCACGGAGCGTCGGGATACTGCGGGTGCCCGGAATGTCAGGACTCCAAGACATCTGTCGCAACTCGAGCCACGGTGCAAGAAGCGTCAGCTCATCGCATAGATCTGCGCATTGCCTCGCGAGGGCGGTGGCCCAGAAACTTGCTTCGCTTTCGACGGCTCCGTCGCCATTGTTATCAGCGGCGATGAACTGCGCGGCCGTATCGACAGCGCACGCCGCCAGTTGTCGTACCTGAACCCACGCATCGGCAAGCGTGACCGGATTGGCCGCGGCTGCCTCGTCGAGCGTCTTTGCGAATTGCGTGACGGTCACCGGCAAACCATCACCGACGGCGTCGTGCAGAATCCAGAACGTGTCGCTGATGCCCTCGAGCCACCGCTCGTTGAGGATGGGTGCATCGCAGAGTGCCGTAAGCCCGGGTCGCAGAGTGAGCAGATGGCCTGCGAGGTTGCCGCTGTCCACGGTCGAGACGTAGCGAGGAGCAAGTGGTAGTCGCGTCTGGGTGTCGTACCAGTTGTAGAAGTGCCCTCGATACCGTTTCAGCGATTCCATGCTGCGCAGTGCATTCGTCGTGCGCGCGACCAGTTGTCCGGTCGACAGATAGCCGAAGTCATGCGCCGTCAGATTGGCAAGCAGTGCGAGTCCCATGTTGGTCGGCGACGTTCGATGCGCGACCGTGATCGTCGGATGTTCCTGCACGTTGTCGGGTGGCAGCCAATGATCGTCCGGGCCGACGTATATCTCGAAATAAGCCCACGTTTTTCGCGCCAGTCTGCGCAGGAAATGTTTTTGGTCAACCGTCAACCTGGCGCTTCGCCGCGCGAGCGGACGACTCACCCACCAGGCGATCGCGGGCGAAACTCCCCACAGCAACAAGATAGGGCCGGCGATCGCCAACACCGCGGGATGGGTGAGAGACAGGCCAACCCACGCAGCGGCAGCGATTGACGGGGCGATTGCCATGGCGCGATAGGACGCAAGCAGACTCGTGTGATCGTGTTGCTCCAACGCGCGATCCACGTCGCTCGACGGGTTCCATTCCAGCAAGCGCCGGTGCGTGATCAGCATCCGCCAGATCGTGCGCAAGATCGCGTCGAGGCAAAAGAAAGCTTCATAGGGCAGAAAGGCCAGCGCCAGCAGGGCCTGCAGGACGTGTCGCCGCGCGGCACTCCCGACGGCAGCCAAGTGTTGTCTGAACGGCACCTCGGCGGGTTTCCCGGCCAGATCGGAAAGCGACGCAATGAGCGAAGGCGCGAAGAGGATTCCGATCACGACCACCGTCCAGAACCATGGGGACACCAGCACGAACCATCCCAGCAGCAGCATTAGTGTGAGGCTGGCGGGAACGAGACTGCGCCGAAGGTTGTCGAATACTTTCCATTGCGACAGCATCGAAAGCGGATTTCGCTCGCGGCGCCCATCGGATCCCTTCACGTGCCGCCGCAGCCATCCTGCAAGCTGCCAATCGCCGCGGATCCAGCGACGCCGGCGCGCCACCTCCGCGCTGTAGCGCGCAGGAAACTCTTCATACAATTGCGCGTCGCTCAGCAGTCCTGCGCGGGCATAGCATCCCTCGAGAAGATCGTGGCTCAGGACGCGGTTTGCTGGAAAGCGCCCTTTGAGCGTGCGCTCGAAGGCGTCGACGTCGTAGATGCCCTTGCCGATGAACGAGCCCTCGTCGAAGGCATCCTGGTACACGTCCGAAACCGTGCGCGTGTACTGGTCGATGCCCGGCTCGCCTCCATATAGTCGTGCGTATCGCGACCGGTTCGTGCCCGGCAGGCTCGCGGACACACGCGGCTGGAGGATGCCGTGACCCGACGTCACTACCTCCCTGCTCTTGTCCTTCCCAAGTTCATCGAATCGAGCTGTATTCAATGGATGTGCCATCGCGCCGACAAGCTGCCGCGCCGCGTCACGCGGCAATTGCGTGTCTGTATCCAGCGTAATGACATATTTGACTTTGGAGAGGATGGCCGTTGCGCCGACGATAAGAGAGAAACCGTCGGGATGGCCACCGCGCAAGAGGGCGTTCAAGTCGCCAAGCTTGCCGCGCTTGCGCTCGTGACCCATCCAGATCCGCGCTTCCACATTCCAGCGTCGAGGCCGGTGAAACAGATAGAACACGCTGGTCTCGATGAAATGACCCGCGTCGCCTTCGTTGGCATTCCCGCTTTCCGTTCCTGACGCAGATTCGGAACGCGCGTATTTTCTGTTCAGCTCGACGATGCGCGCCTCGGCGAGTCGAAGCAGCAGCTCGTCCGTGGGAAGTGACTCCTCGGATGCGTCCGGAAAGTCCGTGAGCAAGCCGAAGTGCAGGTGCGCGTCGCGGTTGGCGAGAAATCGAACCTCGAGTGCCTCGATCAGATCCTCGACGTTACGAGTGCTGGTGAGCATGGTTGGGACCACTACCAGCGTTCGCGCCTGCGCCGCGATGCCCGTGGAGAAATCCATTCGCGGTAACGCGTGCGGCGTCACCAGCAGCGTGGCCAGCCAGTTCACCAAGGTAACCGCCAATTGACTGGACGCCAGTAGCGAAAGTACGACGACCGGCGCCAGGATTTCCATATTGGTCCCGGCGGCAAGGGCGCGCGCGGTGAGACTCGCGGCAACGACGCCTGTTATCGCCGCAATTGCAACAAGGTAGGCAGGAAGTGGAGACCGCTTGCCGATGTTTCGCAAACTTCCGATCATCGAAACCTCTACCTCGGCGACGCGTTCCAGCTCGGGTAGTCCTTGGTCGATCAGATAGAAACCGACGTGCGCTGCTCGATCATTGCTTTCTTTGCCGGCAGCGGTCGCTCGAGCGAACTGGATCGCCTTCTCGGCCACCTCCACTTCCTCCAGGCGACCCAGTTTGGCAATGCGCTCGGTCGCGTGACGATATCTGTCGCGGGTCGCGAACTCCATCGCGCCATATACGCCAGACGGATCCTGGCGCAGTATTCTTTCGACGGCACTCAGGCTCTCGACGAACTCGCGCCAGTCGATCGCACTCAGGAAGCGGAGACTGCCGATGCTGTTGCTGATCGAAACCTGGTCCGATGCCTGCTGCTGATTCTCCGTCTGCACCAGCTGTTCGATCGTCAGATGCGACTCGGCGAGCCACTGCTCGATCCATGTCAATGCAAGCGCCAATGCCGCAGTTTGTCCTTGCAAACGGCGCGCAAGCTCCGCCACGAACGCGCTCCCCATCGGAGGCGTCGATCGCGCCATGTCGGCGATGACGAGGATGAGGCTTTTCGGATCCCGCTCGGCGGTCTCCATCATTCGGTCGGCCCAGGTATTGGCCAGATCGCGCTCGCCTCTTCCAGCCGCAATCCGCACACCGACGCGACGAAGATTTTCGATCAGGGCGAGTCGCAGCATGATCGGAATGGCCCAAAGTTCGCCAAGCTTCAGCGTGGTGACCGATTGGTAGGCAGCCACAAAGCGGGTCAGGCTGTCGGCGTCGACCCGGCCATCGCCGTGCGAGATGATCTCGAGCGCGATGTCGTACACGCGAGGCAGACCCATCGACGGACCGAGTGCCAAACGCGGCAGCTCCCGGCTGTAACCGCGGGGCAGATGCCTCTTCGCCGTGCCGATCTGTTCTTCGATCAGATGAAAATTGTCGAGTAGCCACTCGCCAGCCGGACTGATCCGGTGATTCGCCGATACCGCGGCAGTCAGCCGTTTGCAGACGTCGATCAACACGCTTTCGTTGGCGGCCAAACGCGGCAGGAGTGGGTCCCGCGCCCGACGCGGCGTCAGGCGATGCGCCGCCGCGAGCGTCTTGCCGTACCGTTCCATCTGGTCAGCGCTGAACAGTTCCGATCGGAGTGGAAGCTCCTCGACGGATGGGTTGTACGACGAACCGCTTGAGCGCAAGCGCGCCCTGAACTGGGTCAGATGCCCGAAAATCGAGGTGCTGGTCGTGACCAACGGAATCAATCCCCGAGTAATTCGGCCAACGGATGCAATTGCTCCACGTGCTGCGACACAACTTTGACGATGACGACGAGGGGAATGCTGAGCAGCATTCCCCAGATGCCCCACAGCCAGCCCCAGAACAACAGCGAAATGAACACTGCGGCTGAATTCATGTTGGCAATGCGACCGGTCATCCAGGTGGTCACGAACGTGCCCACCACAGTCGCAATCCCCAGTGAAGCGCCGGCCACCAGCAGTGCCATTGCAAACGAATCGAACTGCATGAAAGCGGCCATTCCAGCTGCGATGGCGGCGGCGCCGGGACCCAGGTAGGGCACGATGTGCAGCAGTCCTGCGGCGGCTGCCCAGGCTCCCGCGTTCTCGAGGCCGATCCAGCTGAACGCGATCCAGTTGAGCAGTGCGACCAGCAGGTTTGTCGTCAGCAGCATCAGCATGTATTTCTGGATGGAACCGTTGATGTCGTCGAGAATATGGACGGTAATCTTTCTTTTCGACAACGAAGGCCCTGTCAGTCGTACCAGCTTCCGCTTGAACGTATCGCCGCCAAGCAGCAGAAAAAAAGCCAAGAAAACGACCATCGCAACCTGGCCAATGGCTCCAAGGGCGCCGAGCGAGCTCTCCCACAGGAAGTTGCCAAGTTTGAACGTGGGCTGGTCAACGATGACGTGAGTGGCAGGCTGACGCTGAACTATGGAGCTCCCGGCCGCCTGAGTTGTCGCCTTTTCCACCTCGGTCGCTGCACTTTGCATCTTCTGCATGTTTCCTAGATGGCTCACTCGCATGCGCGCCAGCCCGTTGGCGAACTTGGTCGCTGCTTCTGGCAATTGTTCAATGATGGTCTGCACTTCTCCGCGCAAGGCATAGGTGCCGAGTCCGAGCGCACTGATCATGGTCACCATCACCAGGACAGTGCCGATTGCGCGCGGGATCCTGATCGCTTCAAGCCATGCGACAAGCGGATTCAGCGTGTAGGCAATGATGATGCCGAGCAACAGCGGGACCAAAAATGCTTTCGCCCACGACAGGGCGAAAATCGACGCGAGCACTGCAAGAACCAAGAGGGCAAAACCCCGCGCGTCAACCGATATGCGCGTTGTCGGCAAGGTGACGAGCGAGGCATCGACCGCGGAGCCGAGATGCTCCTCAGCATGCGCGGCGTCTGCACCGCCGATTGCGGCTTGAACGGTGGCAGGGTTCATGGCGCGCAGGCAAACAGCGGCATCGGTGGGCGCATCATTGCGCGCTAGCGGCCCGTACGTTCACTTCGATTTCACGGATCGCTTCTTTCCCTCCGATCCATCGGGAAAATCCCCCAGCAGGTCGGCCAGCTCGTCGGCATGTTCTTCTTCCACGGCCAGGATTCCCTCCATCATGCGGCGCGTAGTCGGGTCCTGCTCACCGAGGTACTTGATGATGTCGCGGTAACTGTCGATGGCGATTCGTTCCGCCACCAGGTCCTCCTTGATCATGCTCACCAGCGAATCGCCCTCGACATACTCCGCGTGGCTGCGGCTTACCAGCCCATCAGGCGCGAAATCGGGCGCCCCGCCCAACTGCACGATGCGCTCCGCGAGCTGGTCGGCATGACCCTGTTCTTCGTTCGAATGGTCCAGAAACTCCTGCGCCACGCTCTGCGAATGGATGCCCCGTGCCATGAAGTGGTGGCGCCGGTAACGCAGTACACAGACGAGTTCGGTCGCCAAAGAATCGTTGAGCAACTTGAGCACTATTTCGCGATCTGCAGAGTAGCCCGCGGTGACCGAGCCCTCATCGATGTGCTGGCGGGCGCGCTTGCGCAGCGTCTGGATATCGGTAAGGAACGAGGTTTTGGGCATGGCGTGTTTTCCAATATTTTGGCTGATGCTGATCGAGGGGCAGATCCACGGAAGGCTGGAGATCGATGTCGCCGCGTGGTATTACAGGCGCCCCATCAGGAACAGCACGATGACGACGATGAGTACGACACCGACAATGCCACTGGGACCGTAACCCCAGTTGCGAGCGTGCGGCCAGGTCGGCAGCACGCCGAGGAGAATCAGGATCACGACGATCAACAGAATGGTGCCAAGACTCATCATTTGCTCCTTTGATTGCCGGCATCGCTGCGCGCACTGCAATTCTGCCGCGCCGGACTTGACATGAAACGAGCCACCGTCAGGTGGGTACGGCATCAGAATATCGCCGGTACTGTCCATCGTCTGTGCGCTTGCGCACACAGCCATGGCTTGACGATTGCGGAACCAAACGGTGCATTCCGAACCTGCGTTGTCGGGCGGCGCGCCAATTCAAAACGGCCCCGAAGGGCCGCCTCGCTCTGTTCGCTACATCGGGCGCTACGCCCGCGGTTCACCTTGCCCATTGACGGAAACAGTGGGTCCGGGAGGAGCAGTCATCTGCATGTGATGCTCCTGACCCCGGAAGTTGTAAGTGACGTCTCAGTCATCGGGGCGAGCTTGACCTGTGCTGGCGCAACGCCTCGTGCAGTGTGGCATCGGATCCGACGCCACGCGGGCAATCTGAAGCGGCGTGCGCTACCGAACAGACGACGAACGTCTCTTCGCGCAAACTGCTTGCACATCTCGATGCGAGTTGCACGGTATGTCGCCTGTGTTTTGCATCGCCGGTTCGCCGTCGAGATCGGGCTGGCACCTGATGAGGTTTCAATGCGCCGGCTCCAGAAACGCCGTCACCCAATTGACGGGAAACCGAACAACGAAGAGGTGCATTCCATGCTTTATACGATCGCGGTCGTTCTGCTTATCATGTGGGTCCTCGGGCTCGTCACTTCCTATACGCTGGGCGGTTTTATCCACATTCTTCTCGTGGTGGCCGTCGTTATGGTCCTGCTTAACCTCATCAGCGGACGCCGCTCGTTGTAAAGCGTCGGCCAAAGTGCAACGGAGGTGAATGTGAGCACGACCGCAGAAGTAGTGAATACAGAAATTGATCGAGTCACCAGTGACAAGCTGATGGCCGATCTCAGAGTGGTCGCGGCCGACATGGAACAGCTGTTGAAGGCTACCGCGAGCCAGACTGGTCAATACGTCGCTCAGGCACGTGCCAGGGCGGCGGAATCGCTGCAGGCATGCAAGGCGCGTATCGCCGACATGCAGAGGGTGGCGCTGGCGAACGCCGAGGCGGCTGGACGAGCAACTGACGACTATGTCCGCGCCAATCCGTGGCATGCCATGATTATCGGCGCCGTCGCCGGCCTCGTTCTGGGTGTGCTGCTCGCGCGCGGTGGAGCGTCAGATGCGTAGCATCTGACGCCTCCACCACCCGTGCCTATTTGGATTTGCGTGCAGCAGTTGTTGGCGTCCGCTTCTTAGCCTTGGGGCGCTTCACGGTCGTTGCCTTGCCACCCTTGGCTGACTTGGCAGTCGCACGTTTGGTGACCTTCACAATCGTGCGACCCTTCGCCGTCCTCGCTTTGCTCCTGGGAGCATGAGCCTTGGCCCCCAAGCCCTCGGACATGCCGATCAATATCCCGCTCGCGAGGGTGGCGAAGTTCTGCGTGAGCAGATGTGCCGTCTTGAAGCTCGTCTCGCGTTGCACACGCATTGCCGCCTGTGCCCGCTTTGCGTAGTCCCGAATCGTTGACGCTACCTGGGTGCCGGCGGCGGTACCAGACAACTTCGTCTTCTCCAGCACACGGCTCCACGGCGCCTTGATCTTCTCGCTGGCGCCGTCCGTCGCGTTCACGATGCTCTGGATGAATTCGTCCTCGAGCTTTTCGAGCTCGTCGAGAGCCAACTTCAGATTGGAGTCTTCGTAGTCGTAACCTTCACCCGTCAGCTTGTGCAGAGCGACGTTGCTCGCATGGACCGCCTTGAGCAACGCGTCGTCCATACCGGCTACCGTATCGGAAAGCGCCTTCTCGACATTCATCTCGCGCTTGACCACGCCTAGATTCACACCTTCTGTAACGCTTCTCAGGACCTTGCGGATCTGAACCAGCGTGAGCTCGCGTTGCTGCAGTGACTTGAGGGTCAGGTCCCGTACCGTCGCGCGCACGTTGCTGCCTTGCTTGACTGACTGACTCGCCAAGGTCTTAAGTACTTGGTCGACATCCATTGCATGATTTGTCATCGCTTGTTCCTCCGCTTGATGGTGGACCCGACCAAAGGCGACGGGCGGATCGATGTAGTTGCAGAACCGTTACCCATTGCCAGGCGCATAGACAATCTGCAGCGAGAGCTGTTGCCGGGTTAAGGCATTCCTCTCGCCGAGATTGACGACTGACTATCAGGCGCGCCTGTTTGCGTCCTTCACGTCTTGTTTGACGTCACCAAACTTTGCTTGAGCCTTGCCGAGAACTCTCTGAACCTTACCTTTTGCTTCCAGAGTTTCGTTGCCGACGAGCTTGCCGGTCACTTCCTTGATCTTGCCTTCGGCTTCCTTTACTCGGCCTTTAACTTGGTCTTTGTTCATGCTCATGAAGTACTCCTGATAACTTATGCCGGTAAACGGCCGGCACGCCGCGCTGGAAGATTGGGATACGCGGGTGAGACGCTATGGACTTCCCGATTGGGTCGCCACAAAGGCGTTGATTGGAAAGACCCTCGCGTCAACCTGACTTGGCACCATCACGTTCCTGTCGACCACGAAATCAATTTAAGTTAGCTTGCTGGCCAAGTCTGTGCGCTGTCGTACCGATGCTCGGCCCGATGAATCGCGCTCTACACGCGATACCGCGTGAAATCGGCCGGAGGTCAGCGCAGCATTTGGGCCTGACGCTAAAGGAAAACTGAGTCGTCGCAACAGAGCTATTCCTCGTAAAATTCTATGACGGTGGTGAAAGCCTTGGCTTGACCGAAATCAATACATGTAACGAATGAGTTGGGTATATTGAACATGGTCGCGTCCGCGGCGGGCCGTGAGGATACGTGGCCCATGGGATGGATTAATTCCGGACAGGAGAATCGATGATCGGCGTAGAAAAAAGCTTGCTGACCAGGATCGGCGACGCGGTGGAAGCTGCCAAGGACAAGGCGCAGGAGGTTGGCGCCTCGCTTGTGAAGAAAGCGGAGGGCGCGGCGTCGGGCGCCAAGCGCGAAACGGGCAAGACGCGTACGTTGGTGGAGAAAAAGGCGCGGGCTGTCACGGCAAGTGTAAAGCGCAAGGCGAAGGTCGCCGAAGCGGGTGCCAGGCAGACGCTCGGCAGGGCGAAACGCACGGTGAGGAGTAAGTCCAAGGCCGTCGAAGCGGATGCGAAGCGAGCCTTGGGCAAGGCGAAACGCACGGTGAAAAGGAACGTAAGGGCGGCGGCTGCGGGCGCAAAAAAAGCTGCCGGCAAGGTGGAGCGCGCCATGCGCCCGAAGAAGCCTGCGGCGAAACGCAAGACTGGCACGGCGAAGAAGGTCACGCGACGCAAGCCTACCCCCACCAAGTCCGCCCTGCGCAAAGGCGTGGCCAAGGTCAAGACGGCGGGCCGGAAGGCTGGCGCCGCGGTAAACAAGGCCGCCAAGAGAGCAGCGAAGAAGCCCGCGAAAAAGACAGCGCATCGCGCGGTAAAGAAACGTGGGACGTAGTCTGCAAAAGAGGAATCCATGAAAAGACAGGTTGGCTTGTGGATTGACCACAGGGAGACATTTGTAGTGTTTCTGGGAGACGACGGGGAGAAAACAAGACGAATCGAATCGGACATGGAAAAGCATGTCCGATTTTCCGGGCATGCTGGATCAGCAGAAGGATCGGCAGATGACCAGCGAGACAGACAATTTGCGCACCATCTCACTCGATACTACGACGAGGTGATCTCGTATATTCGCGACGGAGAATCCATCCTGATATTGGGTCCCGGTGAGGCGAAGCGAGAGTTCGAAAAGAGGCTCGCAAGCAAAGGTTTGGGTGGGCGAATCGTCGGCGTTGAAACCGCCGACAAGATGACCGATCACCAAATTGCGGCCAAGGTTCGACAGCACTATCAAGAATAAGCCAGCAAAGGGCATTACTCAAATCCCTTCGGCTTTTTGGAGCGTCTCTACAATCGGGATGCTCCAGCAACTTGGAACGCTCACCCTGTCTAAAGCGCCTTGCCCGTTGCGCGAAGCTTCAGCGACGCCCTTATCTGTCCTAATCGGAATTCGACCTGATGGACAATGTCTGATCAGGTTGTTGCGCCTTCGATGCAAGAACCGAGAGCGACACTTGGCCTTCATTGGGTGCAGCGCCGTCAACGGGCGCAAACGCGAAACCGGCCATTCAGTCAGGGCTCCTCACGTGGCGCAATCGGCCAAGAGCGGTCGTGAGAAGTTGCGCTTGATACCGGAAGTTGGAGCCGGTAGCCTAAAGCTGCGACTCGCATCAGCTCGGTACCGATATGCTACTGGATCAACTGAGGCCGAGCGCCTTGGCGGTCTTCAGGTCGATGACCAACTCGAAGTGCGTCGGCTGGTTGACGCGAAGAGGAACAATGACTGATGAGACTCCCAGCTACCTCAATCACTGCGTGGAATTCCCAACTCGCCATGACGATCTCTCGAAGGGCTCGCTATATAATCATCCCGGTTGACGCGGGCCAGGACAGGCGGTGGTCCGTCTTCCGCCGCTGCCGTCGACAGTGCGCGCTTCGGGGCGGCCCTTCTCTGTTCCTTCCCGAGCGTTCCTAGTAAACTGAATTCGAAAAATTCGTACACCATTGTCGCGGAGGTGGCCTGATGGCGTTGGCGAGTTGCAACGTTGAATCGATTGCTCCGCGCAGACTGACGCGCCGACGGGCAACCACCGGCGTCGGACGCGCGCTGGCATGAACGTAAGCCGGCCCGAGTTGTGGCCCGCTTTGCCGTTGGCCGAATGGCGCGACACCTGCGCAACGCTGCACCTGTGGACGCAGATCGTCGGCAAGATTCGGCTGGCCCGAACGCCCTGGTTGAACCACAGCTGGCATGTCGCGCTTTACGTCAACGCGCGCGGCCTCACCACTTCGCTCATCCCCGGCGATGGCTGCGATTTCGAGATCCAGTTCGACTTCGTCGAACACGCTCTCGAGATCCGGACTACGAGCGGTACCAATGCTCGATTTCCATTGTCTCGCCAGTCGGTTGCCGCCTTCCACGATCGTCTGATGGACGCGCTGCGTGATCTCGGCATCGGCGTCATGATCAACGACATGCCGTGCGAGATCGCAGATGCCATTCCGTTCAGCGGGGACCACGAGCACGCCTCGTACGACGCCGACTATGCGAACCGGTTCTGGCGCGTGCTGGTCCAGGCAGACCGGGTCTTCAAGGTGTTTCGCACCAGCTTTCTGGGAAAGTGCAGCCCGGTGCACTTCTTTTGGGGCAGTTTCGATCTTGCCGTCACGCGATTCTCCGGGCGCCGCGCGCCGCCCTTCGGTGGAAAAGTACCGGGCCTCTCCGCGAAGGTCATGCAGGAAGCGTATTCCCACGAAGTCAGCAGCGCGGGATTCTGGCCCGGTGGCAATGGCGTCGACGCCTCGTTTTACTCGTACGCCTATCCATTGCCGCCCGACTTCGCCGAGTCGAAGGTGCAGCCCGAAAGCGCGTCCTATCACGAGGGATTGGGAGAATTTCTGCTCCCCTACGAGGCGGTTCGATCGGCGACCGATCCGGACGCCGCGTTGCTCAACTTTCTTCGGTGCACCTACGTCGCCGCCGCCGAGACTGCCGGATGGGAGCGAGCCGCGCTCGAGTGCCCGCAAGGCGCGGCAAGCGTTTGCCGAGACGCTTGAAAGCTGCAAAGTCCGTGTCTAGATATGCTCGAAGAACTTCCGGCACGGCAGCCGATCGGTGCCAGGTGCAAAGTCGCAGATCGGCCGAGGCCGTGTAAAAAGCGCGGGTAGTTCGCGACGCCAGAGCGAGGGGCGAGTTATGCCGCAGGAGCGCTGGCGAAGCTGCAGGAGCGTAGCGGTGAGCGTTGAGCCGCGTTGACAGACTGGACGGCGGAAACGGGCTGGAATTGGGCGCGAAGAAGGGCTCGCGCGCCCCATGCCCGGATGGCGGCAAGCATTGCCGCGATGCCCAGGATGCGCATCACGCGCTTCAGGTTGTAGGCAAGGACGTGCAGACTCATCTCGGTGCGCACGCACGGCAGCGACTTCATCAGGAAGTGGGTCCATCCCATCCAGTGCTTGATCGTGCCGAATGGGTGCTCGACCGTTTGTCGTCGTACTCGCATCATCTCCGGTTGCCGATCCAGCCGCAGCTGCATCGCCTCGAGAACAGCTTCATGTTCCCAACGCGCAATGCGCCGATAGTCGCCCGTCGTGCATTGCGCCTTGAGCGCACACCTGGGGCAAGCCGAGGACCAGTACTTGTGCAAGGTCAAGCCGTTCTCGATGGTGGTAAAGCGCTTGATGGCCCGTTGCCCCGCGGGGCAACGGTACTCATCGTCGCTGGCGATGTAGATGAAGTCCTGCTTGTCGAAACGACCCTCCGCCTTGCTGTTGGAGGTCATCGACTTGGGCACCAGCGGCGTGATCCCGGCCTCGTCGCATTGCCGGATCTGCTCGCTCTTGAAGTAGCCGCGGTCGGCCACCACGGTTAGAGCGTCGATGCCCGTGGCCGCGCGCGCCTGTTCGGCCATCGGTGTCAGCTGTTCGCGATCGATACCGGCGGTGACGACTTCGTGCGCCACGATCAGATGGTGCTTGGCATCCACCGCCGTCTGCACGTTGTAGCCGACGATGCCACCATCTCGGTTCTTCATCGAGCGGGCATCCGGGTCGGTCAGCGACAGCTGTTGATCGGGGCTGGCCAGCATTTGCGCCTCGAGCATCCTGAGCCGCTGCATCTGCTCCTTCAGGGCCGCAATCTTCTCTTGCAGCCGGCCTTTCTTCAGCTCCGCTACTTCGGGTTCGGCGCGGTCGGCGGTGTCCATGTCGGTAAGGTAGCGTGCGATGCTCTCTTCGATTTGCGCCATCCGCCGCTGCATCTTGGCCGGGGTGAAGTTCTTGTCCCGGTTGTTCACCGCCTTGAACTTGCTGCCATCGATGGCCACGATCGCCGCAGTGAACAGATTGAGCTGGCGACACAGCACGATGAACTGGCGGCATACCTTGCGGATCGCCCGCCCATTGTCCTTGCGGAAGTTGGCAATGGTCTTGAAGTCCGGCGTCAGGCGCCCGGTCAGCCACATCAGCTCGACGTTGCGCTGCGCCTCGCGCTCCAGCCGACGGCTCGACTGGATACGGTTCAGGTAACCGTAGATGTAGAGCTTCAGCAGCACCGCCGGGTGGTACGCCGGTCGGCCCGTTGCTGCCGGGTCAACCCCTTCGAAGTCGAGCTTGCCCAGGTCGAGCCCCTCAACAAACGCCTCGACCACGCGAACCGGGTTCTCGGCTTCAACGTAGTCCTCCAAACAAGCGGGCAGCAAGGTCACCTGGGCTCGGTCCTCGCCTTCGATGAATCGCTTCATGCTGCCGCCCCGAAGAAACTCGTTGCTTCAGTGTAGGAAACTTTTTCGTCTAGGCAACCCCAGCGTTTTTACACGGCCTCGGCCATTAGCGGACGGTTGCAAACCTGCTCGTAAGCGGACGGTCGAGCTCCTCCTGTGCGTCGAATTTGGATCGAGGAGATTGCCACGAGCACTATCCACTCATCGACGCGGGTCAGCTCGCAACATTGACGATAAGGGCAAATGCCGCGTTCAATGCGGTACTGCACTAGACCCAGATCGCCGCGCGCGGGAAGGATGCTCTGTGTCTTAGCTTGCGACTTTGAGCGCTTCCTCGCGCGAGGCCGTGATGGAGAAAAGATCCAAGAACCCGCCGAGGTCGAAGAGGTGACGCATCTTCGCCGACAATCCAGAGAGGACGAGGCGGCTCGCGATCTCGTCGGCCCGCTTGGCAGCGATCAGGAGCACGCGGAAGCCCGCGCTGCTTACGTATTCGACGTTGGCGAAGTCGACTACTACGCCGCCGGGTTGGGCCATCACGCTTTCCAGCCGTGCGCCCAGAAGCGGTGCCGTCGTGCTATCGAGGCGGCCCTTCACGGCAAGGGCCGTCACCCCACTCACTTGCTCTTCGTGCATTTCCATCTTCGTTTCACCCCTTGTTCAACACTCTTCTCAGCACGAGCCGATTGCGCGTACCGATCCTTTCGTAATCCACATCGCTCATCAGCTGCCTCATGAAGTGCACGCCAAGCCCGCCGAGGCGGCGCTCCTTCAGCGACGCGGTGAGGTCGGGCGCCGCCGCAGAAAGCGGATCGAAGGCCAGGCAGTCGTCCTCGATCTCGGCACTAATCACCGTGGGCTCGATCGCGAGCGTGACGTCGATGCGATGAGGCTCGCCGTCGTCAAAGCCATGGGTCAGAATGTTGGTGAGCGCTTCGTCGAGGGCGATCTGCATGTCGCAGAGCGCATCCGGCGGCACGGCATGGTGCGCGGCAAGGCCGTCCAGCGATGCCTGCACCTCCTTGACGGCTCCCTCGGCTCGGGTGATGCTCACGACGGCGCGGCGCATGGTCAGCCCACGAGCCTAACGGCGAGCGCGGCAATGTCGTCCGACTGCGGCGCGTGCCCGGCAAAGCGACGAACGGCCTCAACCACCGAGGTCACCATGCTCTGCGTGCTGCCGGCGGCGACAGAGCGCAGCACCTCCTCCAGGCGAGCCTCGGAAAACTGCTCGTCGTTCTCGTCCATGGCCTCGGTGACGCCGTCCGTGAACAGGAAGAGGCAATCGCCCACGCGCAGGGGACGCTTGGTGGTCTCGTATGCCAAGGTCGGGCGTATGCCGAGCGGCGGGGCGCGCGGAGATTGCAACTCCGACACGCCGTCGGCGCTGACGACATACGGCCGAGGATGGCCGCAGCTGCAATAGTGGAGCTCGCGGGTGACGAGGTCGATCGTGGCGAGAAACACGGTGGAGAACATGCTGTAGGGATTGTCCTCGCACAGCTCCGCATTCATGCGCGTGACCACTTCGTGCGGCTCGGGAGTATCCGCATTGCCGCGCAGCAGAATCGACAACGTGCGCACGAGCGTCTTGGTCCGTGCCATGAAGAGCGCGGCTGCGGCTCCCTTGCCCGAAATGTCGGCGACCACCACGCAGAGCTTCGTCGGGCTGATGTAGAAGAAGTCGTAGAGATCCCCGCCGACCTGGCGTGCGGGGTAGAGCGAAGCGAAGATGCTCACCGGCGTTTCCACGGTGGGTGCCGGGAAGTTGCAGGGCACCATGCTCAACTGGATGAGCCGCGCCGAGTCGAGCTCCGCCTCAATGCGCGCGACGTGCGCCTCGAGCTCGTCGCGAAGCCGCTTCTTCTCGAGACTTGCGCCGACGCGCGCCTTGAGCAGCGTTGGGTTGAAAGGCTTCGGAAGATAATCCTCCGCGCCGAGCTCGATGCAACGCACCACGCTTTCGATCTGGTCGACCGCGGAGATCATGATGACCGGGACGTGCCGCAGTCGGCTGTCGGCCCTCACATGCTCGAGCACCTCGTACCCGTTCATCTCCGGCATCGTGACGTCGAGCAGCACCAGGTCGAACGGCTGCGCGTGGAGCCGGTCAAGCGCCTCGCGCCCATTCACGGCAGTGGTCACGTTCGCGTAGCCTTGGCGCTTCAGGCGCTGAATGAGCGTGTACCGGTTGTCCTCATTGTCGTCGACGATAAGCAGCGCGGGATCACGAGCCATCGCTTGCCCGCGTTCGCGACATTAGCGCGTCGATCTTGGCGCGCAGTCGCGGAAGATCGATCGGCTTCGTGTCGTAGTCATCGCACCCGGCGGCGAGCGCCTGGGCGCGGTCCTCGGTCATGGCGTGCGCCGACAGCGCGAGCACCGGGATGTGCCGCGTCGACTCATCGGCCTTGATCCGCCGGGTGGCCTCTCACCGGCGGCCGCTGCGCGCCGTCGGGATAGACCGCACCGGTTAGCTGGACGATGCGCAATACGTCGGAGAGAGCATCCACCGTTATGTTTGTGCAATCGCGGCGTCGCGCGCAAAAAAGCTGGAGGCCCGGTCATTCAATAGCGTTGCGGTTGCGGGAATACTAGCACCGCGCCCAAAGGACAACCAACCTAGAAAGGATGAACCGTGGAAAAGATCTACGACAAGGCATTCCTCCATCCAGCGAGCCCAACGATCGGCAATGATGTTCGTCGCCTTGTACGCGAAGTGGCGACGCTCGCGGGCGTCGCCCGCGTCGCCCCCGGCTCGCGCGCTTCTAACCTGCTCAGAATCGACTACGACCCTGCACTGATCTCGATGCGGACACTCCTCGCATGCGCACGGCGCGGCTGGGCGACCGTGCGTAGGGTCGGCATGCAACGCCGGCGAGCGATCAAGAAGCAGAGTACACCCGCCCGCGCTCTACAAACGTCGCACGTTGTTCCGAAGTGACCCGACTGCGATCCTGCCGCAACATCATGGCCTGACCGGCCCGCAGTGGAAGATAAAATCGTCGCGGAATACCGGGCATCGTAAAAGCCCCCGCGCTCCGTCGGGCGCACGATAGAGGAGGTGTGACATGTCTACGTCTCTTGGAACCATCCGGGAAAACATCCAGGCTCAGGGGTTCTGCGGCCTGGATGACAAGACCTACGCGCAGATCAACTACCCGCTACGGCTGTCCCGACTGCGATCCTGCCGCAACATCATGGCCTGACCGGCCCGCAGTGGAAGATAAAATCGTCGCGGAATACCGGGCATCGTAAAAGCCCCCGCGCTCCGTCGGGCGCACGATAGAGGAGGTGTGACATGTCTACGTCTCTTGGAACCATCCGGGAAAACATCCAGGCTCAGGGGTTCTGCGGCCTGGATGACAAGACCTACGCGCAGATCAACTACCCGCTACGGCTGTCGCCCGCAATATGCATGCTGTGGACGGCCGTGGGAACGGCGCTCGCTTCGCCAATGATTCTCTGGGCCCTCGCGCCATTTGCGGCATTGGGCGCAGTTCTGCCCGGGCATCCATTTGACGTTCTCTACAACTACGGCCTGCGCCATCTAACGGGTACGCCAGCCCTGCCCCGTTACGGGGCCCGCCGCCGACTCGCCTGCGCCTTCGCGACGACCCTGATTGTCATGGCCGCATGGGGTTTCCAGGCAGGCATGCCCATGGCCGGTCAAATCGCCGGCTGGGCGCTTGTGGCGGGTACCTTCGTGAACGTGAGCACAGGGCTCTGTGGACCCGCGCTCATTGTTCGGATTTTCTTCGGTAAGGTAGTTTGTGAGTAATCTAAGAGCCTGACCTCGGCTTGCACATGCCGGTACAACGGATCGCTGGACCTCTGCTTCGATAAGGGGCGAACGTCCGCTGATGAGGCTGTGCAGTGACGGCTCAGGGTCGAACTCGGCCGCCCACACTTTGGAAAGCACCGTAGCGCCACGCCATGAAGGACAACCTCGTCGCACTCGAAGCCTTGGGCTTCACCCTGCCCAGTACTTCGTACATCATCGGTGCCGTCATCTTCGGCATCATTGGGTGGGTCGCGTGGCGGTATGGGAAAAGGAAGTCCCTTCCTGCCACCAAATGGATCGGGGTCGCCTTGATGCTGTATCCGTATGCCATTTCTGCAACTTGGCTGCTGTACGCCGTGGGTGCGGCGTTGTGCATCGGAGCGTACTTGTCGGCGCAGACGTGAACGGGGCGGCCGACCCTCGACGCACAGCCGGCACAGACGCGCCGCGATTGCGCAGCGGCAGCGTGCGTGGCTGATCTTGCAGACGCTGTGAGCGCCCCTCCAGTAATAGGTTCGGAAACTTCCGCAGCCGGCCGAGGCCGTGTAAAAACGCGAAAGTTGTCTATATTGAAGAAAGTGATTTCTTCGGGGTAGCAACATGAAGCGATTCATTGAAGGCGAGGACCGAGCCCAGGTGACCTTGCTGCCTGCTTGTTTGGAGGACTACGTTGAAGCCGAGAATCCGGTTCGCGTGGTCGAGGCGTTTGTCGAGGGGCTCGATCTGGGCGAGCTCGGCTTTGTGGGGGTTGACCCGGCGGTGACGGGCCGGCCGGCGTACCACCCGGCGGTGCTGTTGAAGCTCTACATCTACGGCTACCTGAATCGTATCCAGTCCAGCCGTCGGCTGGAGCGAGAGGCGCAGCGCAACGTCGAGCTGATGTGGCTGACCGGACGGCTGACGCCGGACTTCAAGACCATTGCCAACTTCCGCAAGGATAATGGGCGGGCGATCCGCAAGGTATGCCGCCAGTTCATCGTGCTGTGCCGCCAGCTCAATCTGTTCACTGCGGCGATCGTGGCCATCGATGGCAGCAAGTTCAAGGCGGTAAACAACCGGGACAAGAACTTCACCCCGGCCAAGATGCAGCGGCGGATGGCGCAAATCGAAGAGAGCATCGCACGCTACCTTACCGACATGGACACCGCCGACCGCGCCGAACCCGAAGTAGCGGAGCTGAAGAAGGGCCGGCTGCAAGAAAAGATTGCGGCCCTGAAGGAGCAGATGCAGCGGCTCAGGATGCTCGAGGCGCAAATGCTGGCCAGCCCCGATCAACAGCTGTCGCTAACCGACCCGGATGCCCGCTCGATGAAGAGCCGCGATGGTGGCATCGTCGGCTACAACGTGCAGACGGCTGTGGATACCAAGAACCATTTGATCGTGGCGCACGAAGTCGTCACCGCAGGCATCGATCGCGAACAGCTCGCACCGATGGCCGAACAGGCGCGCGGGGCCATGGGCATCGACGCTCTAACCGTGGTGGCCGACCGCGGCTACTGCAAGAGCGAGCAGATCCGAAAATGCGACGAGGCCGGGATCACGCCGCTGGTGCCCAAGTCAATGACCTCCAACAGCAAGGCGGAGGGTCGTTTCGACAAGCAGGACTTCATCTACATCGCCAGCGACGATGAGTACCGTTGCCCCGCGGGGCAACGGGCCATCAAGCGCTTTACCACCATCGAGAACGGCTTGACCTTGCACAAGTACTGGTCCTCGGCTTGCCCCAGGTGTGCGCTCAAGGCGCAATGCACGACGGGCGACTATCGGCGCATTGCGCGTTGGGAACATGAAGCTGTTCTCGAGGCGATGCAGCTGCGGCTGGATCGGCAACCGGAGATGATGCGAGTACGACGACAAACGGTCGAGCACCCATTCGGCACGATCAAGCACTGGATGGGATGGACCCACTTCCTGATGAAGTCGCTGCCGTGCGTGCGCACCGAGATGAGTCTGCACGTCCTGGCCTACAACCTGAAGCGCGTGATGCGCATCCTGGGCATCGCGGCAATGCTTGCCGCCATCCGGGCATGGGGCGCGCGAATCCTTCTTCGCACCCAATTCCAGCCCATTTCCGCCGTCCAGTCTGTCAACGCTGCTCGACGCTCACCGCCACGCTCCTGCAGCTTGCCAGCGCTCCTGCGGCATAACTCGCCCCTCGCTCTGGCGTCGCGAACTACCCGCGCTTTTTACACGGCCTCGGCCAGGAGCAGCCGGTCGGTGTCATCGCCCAATTTGCCACGAACCGGCCATTCGTTCGCGCCCGAACCCGTGGCATACGTTTCGCCTAGTTCGCGAATAGGCTGTTAGCGTTGGTTCGGCCCTCGTGGAATCGGACCATCGAGGCGTACCGCGCGCGGATCGAGGTAGCATCGGTCGTCGTCGTCGGGCCAAGACTCGTCGGTCCCATGCGCCAACCGATGCTGATTACGAGTCAGGGTACACTTGATGTTCGGTTGGTCTGGGCACGTTCCCAGAAACGTAATGCCTCATCGATCCAGCCTTCCGCGCTCGTCCCCGTCCCGAGCCCAAAGCCGTGTCCAAGCGCCGGATACTTGCGGTGCTCCACAGTAACGCCTGCGTTCCTTAGAGCCTCAACACGGCGCTCCATGGCGGCGGGTGAAGCGATCCTGTCCAGTTCTCCCACCACCGAAAAAGTAGGCGGGTCCTCGGTGGAGTATTCGGAGTGGGCGGTGTAGGCCATCACCACCATAGACGGCTTCGGGACGGCATCACCTCCGAAATGAGCCACCCCGTGAGTGCCGATGGCGGCCGCCATCCGGGCACCGGCAGAGCTGCCCCAAAGGGAATAGTTCTGCGTGCTGACCTCCAGTGCGGCAGCGTTGCGGAAGACGTATGAAATCGCGGCTGCCAGGTCCTCCGTGGCCACGGCCTCGCCGTATCCCACCCTGTATCGCAGCACGAAAGCGTTGTACCCGCGCTTGTTGATTTCCACCGCGTAGGGAAATCCTTCGTGGACCGATCCAACGTATGAGAACCCTCCGCCGGGAGCGATGATCGCGAAGGGCGCACCGGGCTTTCCTCGAAAAAAGAAAAGTCCCGTCTGGGTCTTGGACGGCGTCCGCTGCTTCGCAGCCTCGTCGTAGATGTTGAAGAAGACCACCCGGCCTGCCGCAACATCATCGACCATCCGGTTGAGCGCCTTCACGACGACATGCGGGTCGACGTTCTGATGATAGGGCAGCGTCGATGCGATGGAGGCGATCCTCGCATCGGTCGCGATGTCGAGGTCGACTCTCGGCATCATGAGGCGGGCGAAGCCGGCGAAAGCGGGATGACCAAGGATGTCGACGAGCCGGTCGTCCACGGTGAGCCGTCGGTTCATTGCATCGTGCCTAGGCGCGGGGACCACTTCGGCTTGAGATGAGTTCGGCTGCGGTTGATCGAGGCCAGCGAACACAACACCACTCCCTACGGCGCACATCGCGGACGCTGCAACAACGCAGCGGAGCGCCGTGCCACGGTTCGGCTTGGAAACGTTCACCTTCGCGTTCGTCTCGAAGGGTGCGCGGGCTACCGGCCGACGCGCGCTGCGAGCTGGGCAGGGTACCGTTCGCCTTGCACCTCGAGGCGTGATAACGCGTCGTCGATGTGCCGCAATTTGTCCGAATCAAGCACCAAGTCGACCGCTGCGAGGTTCTCCTCGAGACGATGGAGCTTCGTCGTGCCGGGAATCGGGACGACCCACGGCTTCCGGGACAGCAACCAGGCGAGCGCGACCTGCGCGGGCGTCGCGTTCTGCGCAGCAGCGATTTCCCGCAGCAGGTCGACGAAGACCTTGTTGGCCTGACGCGCCTCGGGTGAGAAGCGAGGCACGATGTTGCGGAAGTCGCCCTTGGCGAACAGCGTCTCCGCGTCCATCTTTCCGGTCAGGAACCCCTTGCCCAACGGGGCGAACGGCACGAAGCCGATGCCCAGCGCTTCCAGTGTGGGCAGGATCTCCCGTTCCGGTTCGCGAAACCACAACGAGTATTCGCTCTGGAGCGCAGCGACCGGCTGCACCGCGTGGGCCTTGCGAATGGAACTCACGCCGGCTTCGGAGAGGCCGAAGTGCAGCACCTTGCCCTCCGCGATCAACCCCTTGACTGTTCCGGCCACGTCTTCCATCGGCACCGAAGCGTCGACACGGTGCTGATAGAAGAGGTCGATGCGGTCGGTGCGCAGGCGGGTGAGCGCGGCGTCGCAGACGGCACGGATGCGTTCCGGCCGGCTGTCCTGCCCCTTGGTCGAATCGCCATCCTGGAAACCGAACTTCGTTGCAATCACAACCTTGTCGCGCACCGGCGCCAGAGCCTCGCCGACGAGTTCCTCATTGGTGAAGGGTCCGTACGCCTCGGCGGTGTCGAAGAAGGTGACGCCGCGTTCGAAGGCATCGCGGATCAACTGGATCGCATCGGCCTTGGCGAGCACGTTGGCGTAGCCGAAATTGAGACCCATGCAGCCGAAGCCGAGGGCCGAGACGACAGGACCGTGGGTGCCCAGCTTGCGCTTTGGTAGTTCCCGAGGGCCTCGTTGTTTCACGTTCACGCATCTCTCCTTGGGGTTGCGCTCGTCACCGCTTCGGCGGCGCTTCGACGCCGGTCGCGGCCAGCACCGGCGGCGGCAGGCGCTCGCCTTGGATGTGGACGGCGTCCAGGGCGGCGTCGAGTTCCTTCATTTCGGCGCCGCTGAAGGAAATTGACGCGGCGCGCACGTTTTCCTCCAGATGGGCCACGTTCGTGGTGCCGGGAATGGGAACGATGAAGGGCTTCTGGGCTGACAGCCACGCCAGCGCGAGTTGCGCCGGCGCGCAGTTCTTGCGCCGCGACCAGGTCTTGACCACCTCGACGAGCGCCATGTTGGCCGGCAGCGCATCGGGCGCGAATCGCGGAACGGCTGCGCGGAAGTCCCGGCCGGCCTCGAACTGGCTGGTGCTCGTGACGTTGCCGGCGAGGAAGCCCATGCCGAGGGGGCTCCAGCACACGAAGCCAATGCCAAGCTCCTGGCACAGCGGGATGACCTGCGCTTCGGGTCCGCGCCACAGCATCGAGTACTCGTTCTGGATCGCCGCCAACGGTTGCACGGCGTGCGCTCGGCGAATGGTTTGCAGACCGGGTTCGGACAAGCCGAACTGGCGAACCTTGCCTTGTGCGATGAGGTCCTTGACCGTCCCGGCCACGTCCTCGATGGGGACCTCCGGATCGACCCGATGCTGGTAGAGCAGGTCGATATGGTCGGTGCGCAGGCGCCGCAACTGGGCCTCGACGACCTGCCGGATGTGTTCCGGCTGGCTGTTCCGACCACCGCGTCGCGCACCCGTCTGCGGATCAATGTCGAACCCGAATTTGGTGCACAGGACGACCTTGCCGCGGATGCCCTGCAGCGCCTCGCCGACGATCTCCTCCGAAAAGAGCGGGCCGTACGCCTCGGCAGTGTCGATCAGGGTGACGCCGAGATCCACGGCGCGGCGAATGAGCGCGATGGCGGCAGCCCGGTCGGTGGTGCTGGCGTACAGGTCGTTGACCGCGCCCGGGCCACGACCGGGAGTCCATTGGCAGCCCAGCCCAATGGGGAAGACCTCGAGCGGGCCCAGACGGCGCCGCGTCGCGGAACCCGCGACGGTCGTCGCGCTGTTCGTGCCGGCGCCGGAAGCTTCCATGGGCGCGGCGCTGGCGGACGGCAGCCAATGCGTCAAACCCAGCGTGGCGGCCGCGGCCAGCAGTTGGCGCCGTTGCAGGTTTTCGATTCGATCTCGCTTCATGTCACGCTCCTCAAATTTCGAGCTTGCGCTCGGCCATCCACTTGACGATGGCCGGATCGCGGTGGGAGAAGAAGGCGCTCTGACCGGTCTCCAGTGTCGCAATACCGGCCATGTCCTCGTTGTTCAGTTCGAAATCGAATACCGACAGGTTTTCGACCATGCGTTCCTTGCGTACTGACTTGGCCAACACGACGATTCCGCGCTGCACCAGCCAGCGCAGTACGACCTGGCCGACTGACTTGCCGTACTTGCGGCTGATCTCGACCAGCGTCGGATTGGTGAACAAGTTATTGCGCCCCTCGGCAAAAGGCGCCCACGCTTCAGCCTGTACGCCGTGCTCGCGCATGAAGCTCACCGCCTCCTCCTGCTGGAGGAAGGGGTCCACTTCCACCTGGTTCAGCGCCGGGACCACGTCGTTGAACCCGATGATGTCCATGAGCCGGTCCGGGTGGAAGTTGCTGACACCAATCGCGCGCACCTTGCCCGCTTTGTAGGCTTTCTCCATGGCCCGCCAGGAGCCATGTACGTCACCGAAGGGCTGGTGAATCAGGTAAAGGTCCAGGTAGTCGAGCTGCAGCCGCTTCAGCGATCCGTCGATGGCCCGCTGCGTGCGCTCGTACCCCGTGTCCTGGACCCATAGCTTGGTCGTGACGAACAACTCCTCGCGCGCCACGCCACTGGCCCGTAGCCCGCGTCCGACCGCCTCTTCGTTGAGGTATGACGCCGCGGTGTCGATGAGGCGGTAACCCGACTCGATGGCGTCGACGACGCTGCGCTCGCACTCCTTGGGATCGGGGATCTGAAATACGCCAAAGCCGACGATTGGCATTTGGCGTCCGTTGTTCAGTGTGATGTGGATCATGTGTGTCCCATGGTCAGTGCCGAGTGGTGTCACGGCCGCGTTGGCAAACACCTCTCGCGCCACGCCGGCGGCGCTCAGCGCGCTCGGCCAGCCGTGCACAGAAGGCAAGTTGCGTCAAGGCTTCGGCCAGTTCGTCCTTCGTCAGGCCGTTGTCGAGGCCCAGCTTCAGGTGCGAACGCAGCTGCTCC
>CAVZWA010000007.1:0-479875 GCA_963778935.1 uncultured beta proteobacterium | reverse complement strand
CACCGACCGATCTCGGCCATAGAAGGGATTGCAAGCCACGTTAGTCGGGCGTTATCTAACGATCGTCAGGGTAAGCACCCAGGACACACCAACACCATTGCACGCTGCTTCGAACGAAGTCCGAAGCACTTGGCTCGAAGTTCGGAGTCCTTTGTACGACGTTCAAGGCGCTCAGTGCGCCGAACCGGATGCGGGGCTGCCCGCCAAGGATTGCCCGGCCAGGCAATGCTTGATCAAATTGCCGCGAATCCGAAGCGCGTATGCGCGTGGCGTCGGAAGGACGCTACGGTCAGCAGTTCGGAGAGTCTTCACGCAAGCGGCATCTTCGCATGCCTCAGTGGCTCGAACGCTTGGGGTGTCGCAGCGACGGCCACAACCGTTCCCATGGTCATTGGGGCGCGCGGCGCCAGAACGGCGAGCCACGTGGGCTGCATCACGAACTGCACGCGGCGGCGAGAGAATGACAGATAGCCTAAGGTGAAGGCGTTGACCTCAAAATCGGCAAGCGTGAACGGCCGCTCGGGTCGCCGCCAAAAAAGATCGTCCAGGACGCGCTTCGCGCCCTCCTCGGGAGAGATGATCGCGGTTTCCGCGAACGCCTTCGTTCGGACCCGCCGCCAATCGATGCCCCAACGGGTGACCAGCGAACCGCCGCCCAATGCCACGTGGATCGAGGCTCTACCCAAGACTGGGAGCCCGTGCAAGTAGCGGCGGAAGGCGCCAAGCACTTCGAATAACGCGACCGGACTCTTCTCTCCCTTGAGCGTAACCCCTTGCCCCTTTAACTCCCAAAGGCTTTCGAAGCGAAGTTGCTCGTCCGAAGTGAGGTGGGACTTTGCAATGCTCTCCGCAAAGCGTTGCGTGAGAACGGTAAGGGCCTTGCGGTCGGCGAGGCGTTCATTGGGAGTGATTGGCTGTCGCGAGGTGGGTGGATGCATGTAGGCAGCAATGGCGCCCGAAGGATGAAAGACGTCCACGCGCCCCTCGTTCGGCAGCTGCATGCGCGAAAGAGTTGCACCGACGATGTCGGGGCGCAATGAGCACTCGCCGAACTGGTTCCAGGCGAAGCGTGCTGCCGCTCGAGCCTGCCCCACGGAATCTTCAACTGAGGGTTGCTCGATGTGAAAGACCGGAGCGCGATCGACAAAGCCTTCCGCACGTTTGACAAGTGCCGAGAGGAGATCGTTGTTATCCACGGATTCCCCCGTCCCACCACCTGCAAGCCATCCAGAACTGGTCAGCGGGTTTGATGTCATCGAGCGTGGCACCCTCACCCCAGAGGTGATCGGAGCCAAGCACGGTATCCGGCCAGAGCGGGTCTGCCGTTGTTCCAGGTCCCCTCGCGCTCGACCGAGATGACCATGGGATGATTGCTGACATACCAGTCCGAGACGCCGTCACCCCACGAGTCGGCCACAGTTTTTCCGGACAGCAAATTGTTGGCGGTATCGGCGCCTACTTCGTCGGTGCTCCAGCTGTCGTACATGGGTCCGTAAGCGCCGCAGAAGAGGTGCAGGCGCTGAAAAATGTGAACGTGCGCCGTGATGTCGTTGGCGTCGATGGACCCGCAACCGTAGATCAGGAGCCACTCCAGGTTGCAATTGTCGCCGAAGCGCCACAGCTTCGAATGGCCGCGCCAGTTGTCGACCATGGTGTCGTAGAGCAGCGTGCACTCGCGGTCCACATAATCGCCGTGCGTGATGATGAGATAGAGGTCTACACTGTCGGCGTTTTGGGCGTCGTCACCGCCGAAGGTTGCGTCACGCATGTGGCGTTCGTTGACGCTGTGGTTGTTGCGGAGAAAATTGACTTGATGGCCAGCTTCTGCGAGCGTCGGACCGAACCAGTTGGCGATGTAATAAGGGCAGGCTAGGTCCTGGCCGCCGCTGGGAACTTGGCCCGCTGCACGCACATCCGCAAAGTGATCGAGGTATTCAATGCCGATAAGCGCCATAGAGGGGTCTCCTGAGGAGGAGTTGGATCTCGCGATGCGAGATCCTCGGGCGTGCAACTATTTAGCCAAAGTTTGAGGATACACCTGGCGGCACAAATCTGAAAATTGCGTCGCTGAGGTTGCGCGGAATCCAGAAGTGGCACGACCTACTTTGCTCGAGGTACTTAGTACCCGGTGCTCAGTACGTCGGCAAAGTCGGCGCGCTTTGAACTAAGTGCCGGCTACCAAGAGCAAGACACGAGCTGCCGAAGTGCGCACATGTGACCCGCAATAGATCCGATTCGGGGTTTCGGTGAACTTGGAACAGGCTGCAGTCGACCCAACCCGGCCGGTGGGTGTTCTACAAAGCGGACCGTCGACAAACCAGTTTACGCAGAGATCATGCCGATTTCCGCGACCGCCGCGAACAATCCAGAACGCTGGATTACTGAATTACCACGTCAGCGCGAAGCAGTATCGATTGTGGAACCGTGAGGCCGAGCGCCTTGGCTGTCTTGAGATTGATCACCAGCTCGACCTTCGTAGGCTGAAGGACCGGAAGATCGGCCGGCTTGGCGCCGTTGAGGATCTTGCCGGTGTAGATGCCTGCCTGGCGATAGACTTCGGTAAGACTGGCGCCGTAACTCATCAGGCCGCCCGCAGTGACGAATTCGCGAAGCTCGAAGCTCGACGGCACGGCGTGGTGCACTGCCAATGCACCAAATTGCTCGCGCCGGTTTAAGAAAAACCCGTCGCTCGCGACAAAGAGCGCGCCAGCCCGGAACTGGGAAATGGCCGCAAAGGCCGCGTCGATCTCTCGCTCGGTGCGCGCTCGCAGGACGTGCACCTGCTGTCCAAGCAAGCGCGCCGCCTCCTGGGCTTGCATCGTCGCCAATTCCGCATTGGGATTCTCCGGATTCACCAACACGGCGATCACGTTGGCTTTGGGCACGAGTTCATGCAACAACTCCACCCGCTTTGCGTGCAACTGGGTAGTTAGGATGGTAACGCCGGTGATGTTTGCACCCGGTCGACCGAGGTTAGCGACAAGGCCATACTTCACGGGATCGGCGCCCAGCGTAAAGACGACCGGAATCGTTGCCGTCGCCTTCTGGGCGGCCAGCGCCGCGGCGCCGCCGCCAGCCGCGACCAGGACCGCGACGTCACGCCGAACCAGATCGGCCGCCAGCGCAGGCAGTCGATCCTGTTGGCCCTCGGCCCAACGAAATTCGATCGCGACGTTCTTGCCTTCGGCGTAGCCGGCCTCGTTCAGGCCGGTACGAAACGCGGCAACGTAGGGTGCCCACGATCCAGGCGACTGCCCGGAGAGAAATCCGATGATCGGGATCGATGAATTCTGCGCGCGGGCACCGAAAGGCACGGTGAGGAGGCCACCCGCAGCCATACCGATGAACGTTCGCCGGTCAATCACTGGATCACCTCGTCGACCAATGGAAGTCCAACCATGCTACGCCTCCACGCAGGAATTGGACGCCGCCGGCGGGTGACTGCTTGTGGCCGAGACCCCCGGGGTGGCGACCTGAGTGGCTGCTGCGCAGGACGCAGCAGTCATCAAGGTGTGAACGCCCGATGTGAATCGTCGAGCGGCCGTTCAATGCCGGAGGGTGGTTGACCGCCCACGACGACCCATTGTCGACAGTCGTTCGTCCAAACTGGGCGCCACAAAGCTGTCGTTGGACAGTCGGCCGCGGACACGGTTCGATGCTAATATCAACCATCAGTTTGCGGGTGCCACTCGGTGCTCGCGCGCGACACGGGCCCAGCGCGCCGCGTCCGCAGCGCGGCGCTCGGCCAGCGCTTTCGGCCCTGTTCCCACGGGCGTCATTCCGGCCTGCTCCAGGCGGCGCGCCACTTCGGCATCTGCGAGCACTGAGACCATCGCTCTAGCGAGTACCGTCACCACCTCGGCGGGCATTCCGGCGGGTCCGAACAGACTGATCGCTCCGCTGCTAGCAAGGTCGGGGTATCCCGACTCTCCTATCGTCGCTATACCTGGCGCGAGAGGTGAGCGCTGCTCGGACAGCACGGCAAGCAGGCGGACCTTTCCAGACTGCACCTGCGGAAGCACGAGGACTAGAGGCGCTATCAGCAGTTGCACCTGGTCTTCGCCGAGATCGACGGCCGCCTGCTGCAACGAACGGTACGGGATAAACGTCATCGGCGTGTCCGTCTTCTGCAGGATCTGCAGACCGGTGAGATGGGTGCCACCCGGCGCTGCCGCCCAGTTGTAAGCCAGTGGACGGGCTCGGGCCTTCTTGAGCGCGGCTTCAAGGGTATCCGTACCGAACGCGGTCGAAGTGGTGACCACGAGCGTGTCTCCGGCAACGATGGTCACCGGTGTGAAGTCTCTCTCGGGATCGTACGGAAGCTTGGCGTACAGCAGTGGATTGACCGTCAGCGCGCCGATGTTTGTAATTAGCAAATGATGACCATCTGGCGAGGCCGTCTTGATCGCTTCCAGCGCGATGATGCCGTCCGCGCCGGGCCTGTTCTCGACCACGAAAGGTTGTCCCAACCTGGAAGTAAGCCCTTCGGCAACGAGCCGTGCGGCCAGATCCGCGGGGGATCCTGGCGAGCTTGACGTCATGAGCACGACCGGACGCGTCGGCCATGCCCAGCCATCGCTCGAAGCGCCCAGCAGGGCAATTGTGGTGGCGATGACACGTAGGACGAGGTTGAGGCGGAACGACGTGGCAGTGGGTTTCACCTCGATCCTCCTTTCTCGTTGGAACGAGCGTGCGGCTTGTTCCGGGTGATGGCGGGACGTCCCGGCACGGTGCCGGAGCCAGCGTCCTTCCCTACTGTCGTGGCCTCTGCCACAAGATGGGCGACGACGAGCTTGTGCAACAGGTGGATGAACTGCTTGCGCTCCTTGAGTGGCAGCGGTGCGACCTGTCGGCGAAGCGCGGCTCTGGCGCGCGGCTTCATTGCCAAGAACAGCGCGCGCCCGCTCGGCGTCAGCGATAGTCTTCGGGCGCGCCGATCGCCCGGGTCAATCGTGCGGGCCACATGCCCGCGCCGCTCGAGAAGGTCGAGCAACTGCCCGGTCGTCACCGGATCGCTGCCGATGATGGCGCCCAGTGTCCGCTGGTCGATGTCCGGGTAGGCGTCCAGCGTCGCGAGCAGTCCCATGTGCCCTGGCAAAAGGCCTGATACGCCGAGGGCGTCGCTTAATATCCGCTGGCATATGAAGTGGAGCCTGCGAATGAGATAACCGGGAACGAAATGGATGGACGCGATCGTGGCTTCGTCCGGCAACCGCCTACCGGTCCGCCCGCGGGGGCCGGTGGTCTCGATCGCGGGAGACTTCGATCCGTGTCTGGAAGGAGGATTCGGCATCGAAAGTCACTTAATACGTAAACGTATTAAACGTATACGTAGTAATAGAGCTTGTCAAGGACATCGGCTATCTGGAAACGCGAGTGCCCCAAACCGGACGGTCGCGAGCACCCGCTCATGGCCGAACGCGCGCATTGATCAATGGCGGTTCAACGGCCGCAGTGGCGGCATTGCTGCCGTTTGAAGCGCGAAGCTCAGCGTCAGGAAGGAGTCGATGGCGGTTGTTAGTGACTTGCCCATCTCGTCCAATCGTTAGGACTTGTCTAGGCGACTTGGGCGGGTCAACGCCGCCTTGATTGCGTCGACGAAGGGACCAAGTTTCGGCGGCTGGGCTTCCAGATCGACCCTGACCGCGAGCTTGCGCAGTGTGGCGCTGCACACCGGACCAATCGAAGCGACCAGCGTTCGCCCGAGGCTTTGTCGCAGCGAGGCTTCCTTGCCGCCCTGCTGCGCGACGGCGAAAAGATTGGTGGCCTGCGATGCGCTGGTAAAGGCCGAACGCGCGCATTGATCAGTGGCGGCTCAACGGCCGCGGTGGTGGCATTGCTGCCGTTTTGAAGCGTGAAGCTCAGCGGCAGGAAGGGGTCGATGGCGGTTGTTAGTGACTTGCCCATCTCGTCCAATCGTTAGGACTTGTCTAGGCGACTTGGGCGGGTCAACGCCGCCTTGATTGCGTCGACGAAGGGACCAAGTTTCGGCGGCTGGGCTTCCAGATCGACCCTGACCGCGAGCTTGCGCAGTGTGGCGCTGCACACCGGACCAATCGAAGCGACCAGCGTTCGCCCGAGGCTTTGTCGCAGCGAGGCTTCCTTGCCGCCCTGCTGCGCGACGGCGAAAAGATTGGTGGCCTGCGATGCGCTGGTAAACGCCACGAGGTCGATCTTATCCTGATCGAGCGCGCCAATCAGGTGTTGCAGAGGTGCGGTATCGACTGGCAAGCCCCAACGGTAGGTCGTGATCTCGACAATTTGTGCACCTTTAGCCGAGAGCGCTGCCTGCAGTTCACGATTCGTCTCGCCGTAGCGCTGCACCACTACGCGCTTCCCCAGCAACGGGAGATTTGCCAGTTCGGCAAGTACTTCGCGGGTGGTGAAAGGGTCATTGGCGGCGAGATCGATGCGCACCTTGCGCGATCGGAGCGCCGCCGTAGGTTTGGGGCCGCGCACGACGACCCGCGCGCCATTGAGGAGCCGCAAGAACGTATCCGTTAGCCCCAGATCATCGGTCGCCTCAAATAATGCTCGCGTTCCAACGCCCGTCTGAAAGATAAATATGTCGGGCGGCGCGAAATTCCAGTCCTCGACCAATTCACGGATATGCGCAGGATCAACATCCGGGATTTCGGCCAGCGCCGGCGCTACGAAAGGTGTGCCGCCATGCTTTCGGATCAGGTCGGCAATCTTATCCCGCGCCCTGCTTTCAAGAATGGCGACTGTCTTGTCTTTCATCGACCCGCGTCTGAAGGATGCCCGTGCCTAGTGTGCCATGGCCGAGCAGATGCTGTCGCGATCATGGATCAGATATGCTTGAGTCACGACCCCAAACGGACGCCCAGTGCGTTGCCTCGATTCGTTGCCCTGGAGGCAAGAGGATCGAGTTAAGCGAATTGCGACAGTCTGGGATTGGGCCGAGTTGGACAAACAGGTGACACGGGAACGCTGGGTCACGTCCCCACGTCAGGATTTGCCGTCGAGTGCCAGCAATAAATCCGTCTTGTCATGCGGCGGTCCATCAAGATAGAACTCGCCGCGCTCCATTGCGTCCCGGCTCTGCTTCGCGAGATACGCTTCGGCTTCGGCCAGCGTCTTGAACGATCGCGGTAACACTTTGCAATCTTCACGGCCAACCGTGTACGGGTAGATCGTAAGGTCGAGTTCGTTGATGCCCATTGCATTCTCCTTGCCATTGGCGATTGCGGAAGGCGAGCGCCACCGTCGTCGCAATCTGCCGAGCAGCGTCAGCGGGTGTTACTCCACAAAGTAACTAATCGCCGTCTAACGCAGCTACCTGCAAAGGACGTGCCAAGCGAAGGAAAAGACGGGGGCCGAAACAGTGAATGCCGCTATCAGATTCAGCTTGTCACGTGGCCCTAGATAAACAGCTTGTGCTGTGCCACAAGCTCACGCGTCAGGTCGACCAGTGCCGCGAGCCCGGGCCCGAATTCGCTGATCTGGTAGCAGATCGATACGCGGTGCGCCGGGACCTCGGGCGACACGGGGATGAGCTTGACCCGGCCTCGCTCGAGTTCGTCCTGCATGACGCGCACCGGGACGAGGCCGATCGCAGTGCCGTGCAGTATCGTCAACATGGTGACGGAGAGGCTGTTGCAGGTGCTGACCCGCTGAGGAAGCGCCGCGGATTCGGCGAACCACTTGGTGGCGGTCGTGTGCAGCCGTGCGGTCGGCGGACTCACGATCAGATGAAACTGGCACAGGTCCAGCGGCGACAGGATGTCGCGGGCGAGCACGAAATCGGCGCGCGCGAACCAACCCAGCTTGTTCCTCCCGATCGGCTCCTGCCGGACGTGCGCTCCGACCGTGGGTTCGGAGACGATGGCGATATCGAGTTCCTGCGCATCGAGCATGCGGCTGACGACGCCGGTGTCGCCGACGAATACGGACGTCTTGATGCCGGGATAACGCAGCTCGAGCCGGCGCAAGAGGTCGGGCAGACAGATCAGCGCGAAGCTCTCGTTCAGGCCTAATCGCAGCATGCCCTTGAGCGGGTCGCGGGTCTGGAAACGGTCGACCATCTCGCCCGCGGCGCCGAGCAGCCGGTCCGCATACTCGATCAGCGCGTGACCTTCCGCGGTGAGACTGACGCGCGGTCCGCGCCGAATGAACAAAGGCGTTTTCAACGCGGCTTCCAGTTCCCGGATACGTTGCGAGACGCTGGGCTGGGTCAGCCGGAGCTCCAGCGCGGCAGCACGAAAGCTGCCCAGGCGCACGATGCGTTCAAAAGCTCTGAGCTGGCTCAGGGTCACGTTCATGATAGGCAATTACTATCACTTGGACCCATAAAAATCAATTTTTCATTATCGTTGGCGACTGCTAGAGTTTCTTCGTTTGCCGGACAGCGCACCAAAAACCGCGACGTCGCGAGCGACGCGCACTGCCCGTCAGTTAGGAGGAGCCGCGTGCACGCGGATGTTGTTCCCGCAGGTCTCAAGCCGCTCGGCGCGAGTGCGCCCGCGTATCCGCAGGGCGTGCCGAGATGGCTCAAAGCTGTCGACAGCGCCGTGCTGGCGCTGCTCAACGTCGCGCTCGTGATCCAGGTAATCCTCGTGTTCGTCAGCACGATGGTGCGCACTTTCTTCCATTCGTCGTCGATGATGGGTGTCGACGAGACATCGCCACTGTTCCTGATCACGCTCGCATTCCTCGGCGGCGCCGTCGCCTACAGTCGCGGGCAGTTCATCGCGATCACTGTGCTTGCCGACCGCGCGCCTCCCGCGTGGAACGAATGCTTCAAGGCATTTTCCGAATGGGTCGTCATCATCGTGTCGCTGCTGATCGGCGGCTACTCGATCCCGCTGCTGATTGCCAACGCGGAGGAAAAGACCGTCCTCCTCGGCATCAGCTACATCTGGATGACGCTGCCGATCACCATCGGCTCCGGCCTGTTCGTCATCCGTGCCGGCCTGTCGTTGTTCGGACGCTCATGGCGCACCATCGCGACGGCGACCGCAGTCGTAGGGATCAGTCTCCTGCTGTTCCTCGTTTTCAAAACCGACATTGGCGCGCAAGCGCACACACTTTACGTCACGCTGGCGGTGCTGTTTTTCGCGATGGTCGCGATGGGCGTTCCGGTCGGCTTCGTGCTCGCGACGATCGGCATCACGTGCGTGCAGGCGATGGGCTCGGCCGAAATGATCGGGGTCGTGACGAACGCGCAGCGCGGGTCGGGCGGATTCATCTTCCTGGCGCTGCCATTTTTCATCCTCGCCGGCTTCATCATGGATCGCGCCGACGTCGGTGGGAGAATCGTGGAATTCGTCGGCTCGCTGATCGGCCACGTGCGCGGCGGACTGCTGCAGGTGATGATCGTCGGCGTCTACATCTCGTCGTGCATCTCCGGATCCAAGGCGGCGGATATGGCGACGGTCGGCCTGCCGATGAACCGCAAGCTCGAAGAGCACGGCTACCTTCCCGAAGAGCGCGCGGCGATCCTGGCCGCGTCTGCGGCGATGGCGGAGTCGGTTCCACCCAGCATTGCGCTGATCCTGCTGGGTTCGGCAACCTCGATTTCGACCGGGGCACTGTTTATCGCCGGGGTGCTGCCTGCCGCGGTGATCGGCGTGATGCTCATGCTGACTGTGCGCGTTCGCGCCACGTTCGCGGACTGGAAGCCGTCACCCAAAGCGAATCGCAGCGAAATCATCCGCACGGGCCGCCTGGCATTCATGCCCATGATGATCCCGGTCATCCTCATCGGCGGCATCGTCGGCGGCGTCGGCACACCGACCGAAGTATCGACGTTCGCAGTCATTTACAGCCTCGTCCTCGGGCTTGCCTATCGCAAAATCACGCTTAGAAATTTCTGGTCGAGCCTGACTGGCGCATCGCTGCTCAACGGCATGATTTTCTATACCGTCAGCGCGGCAACGATCTTCTCCTGGGCGCTGACCCTCGAAGGCGTCACGACCGCGATCGCATCGACAGTTGCCGGCCTCGGCGCCGCAGCATTCCTGCCCGCGGTCATCGTGATCACCATCCTCATGGGGACGATGCTGGAGAGTTTCGTCACCATCATCATTCTGGCGCCGCTGCTGCTGCCCGTCGCGCAGCAATTCGGCATCGATCAGCTGCAATACGGAATCATCATGACCGAGGCCTTCGGCATCGGCATCATTCTTCCCCCGATCGGCATTGCGCTGTACGTCGCATGCGCGATCAGCGGCGCGCAGATCGAAAAGGCGAGCAAGCCGCTGCTCTGGTACCTGCCGGTGCTGATGGCGGGACTGTTGCTGGTGACCTACGTACCGTCGATCACGACGATCCTGCCCACGTTGCTTAAATTCAAGTACTAGCTTTGCCGTTGAGCCCGGATAAACACGCAATGCCGAACCTGCAGCAAATGTCGCACAAGGCTCCGAGTCGCTGGCCGTCGCATCGGCAACAGTGGGTCAGGACGCCGGACGGGGTCGATATTTCGGTCCGGGAATGGGGCAATCCCGAGGGTTGGCCGATCGTTTTTGTGCACGGGCTCGCCCAGTCGCATCTGTCTTTCCTGCCGCAATTCGCGAGTCAGCTTGGCCGGAGCCATCGCCTCATTGCCTACGACCTGCGCGGTCACGGCGAGTCGGCCAAGCCGCTCGATCCCTCGTTCTACAACGAAGGTCGGCGCTGGGCGGACGAACTCGAAGCGGTGATCGACGGCGTAGCGGCGACCAAGCCGATCCTGGTCGGCTGGTCGCTCGGCGGACGGGTGCTCCGCCAATATCTGATCCACCATGGCGATCGTCGCATCAGCGGACTCCATTTCGTCGCGACGCGTCCCTTCGAAGATCCGGCGGTGCTTGCCCCGGCGTCGCGCGCCAATATCGCCGGCCGTCCGGACACGCTGGCCAAGCGCATCGATGCCCATATCGCATTCCTGCGCGCATGCTTTCTTCGCCAGCCGCCGGAAGACGATTTCGCCGTCGCTCTCGCCTACAACGTCATCGTGCCGCAGGAGATTCGCGAGGCGATCTCGAGCTGGTCGACCGGGCTCGAGGAAACACGAGTCGCGCTGACCAAGGTGGCGGTGCCGACGCTCATCGCGCATGGCCGCGACGACGCGCTGATCATGCCGATCGCCGCGGAAATGACCGCAGCCGCAATCAAGGGATCGCGGATTTCCTGGTACGACGACTGCGGCCACTCCCCGTTCTTCGAACATGCCGAGCGCTTCAACCGCGAACTCGACGAGTTCGCCACGGCGATAAAGGCACAGCATGTCCGTGAACATAGAGCGTAGCGACGGCGCCTCCTGCATCCGGCGGCGCAGCGCTGGTCGATGTCATCGATCGCGGCATCGGACGCCCGCTCGAACTGTTGTGCGCGGCGCTGATCGTGGTCGAGACGCTCATCCTCTTCATCGGCGTGATCGCCCGCTATGTCCTGCACCGGCCGCTGGTCTGGTCCGATGAACTGGCCTCGACGATCTTCCTGTGGCTCGGCATGCTCGGCGCCGCGCTTGCGATCAGGCGCAGCGAAAACCTGCGCATGAATACGGTCGTCAACCTCCTGCCCGGCAGGCTTCGCGCTTTCGCCGAGCCGTTCACGCTCGCGGTGACGCTCGCGTTCATCGTCATGCTGCTGCCGGCCGCGATCGAGCACGTCAAGCTCGAGGCGATCGTCATCACGCCGACGCTGGAGATATCGTCGAGCTGGAGGGCGGCGGCGATGCCGGCGGGGCTCGTCCTCATGGCGCTGTTCGTCGTGGTGAGGATGGCGAACCAGCCTTCTGCGCTCGATGCTCGTCATGCTGGCGGCTGTTGTACTGGTGTGCTGCGCGTTCTATCTTGCGCGCCCGTATCTGCTGGGCCTCGGCCGCGATCAATCTCGTCGTCTTTTTTCTCGGCGTGGTGCCGCTCACGGTCTTTGCCGGTTTGCCGATCGCGTTCTCGTTCGGCGTGGCGACCTTCGGGTATCTCGCGCTTGCGACCCATATGCCGACATCGGTCGTCGTCGCGCGGCTCGAAACGGGGATGTCCAACCTGATCCTGCTGTCGATTCCGCTGTTCGTTTTTCTCGGCTATCTGCTCGAAATCACCGGCATGGCCGCCTACATGATCCGCTTCCTTGCGAGCCTGCTCGGACATGTGCGCAACGGCCTGCACTACGTGCTGGTTGCCGCGATGTATCTCGTATCCGGAATCTCCGGCTCGAAGGCCGCCGACATGGCCGCGGTGGCGCCGGCGCTGTTTCCCGAGATGGAAAAGCGTGGCGCCGACCGGGCAGAGCTCGCGGCCTTGCTGGCAGCGACGGGCGCGCAGACCGAGACCGTTCCGCCAAGCCTCATCCTCATCGCCATCGGCTCGGTGACCGGCGTGTCCATCGCGGCCTTGTTCCAGGGCGGCCTGATGCCCGCGCTGGTCATCGGCCTCATGCTGTGTGCGCTGGTCTGGTATCGCTCGCGCGGCGCCGACGATTCGCGATCCACGCGCGCCACCGGCCGCGAGATCGGGCGCGCCTTCCTGATCGCGCTGCCGGCACTGTTGCTGCCCTTCGTCATTCGCGGCGCGGTGATCGAGGGCGTCGCCACCGCGACCGAGGTCTCGACCATCGGCATCGCCTACTCCTTCCTGGTCGGTGCCCTGGTCTATCGCGAATTCCAGTGGTCGCAGCTTGGCCGCGTCCTGATTCAGTCGGCGTCGCTGTCCGGCGCCATCCTGATCGTCGTCGGCGCCGCCACCGCGATGGCCTGGGCGATCACGCAATCCGGCTTTTCGCAAGCGCTCGCGGCGACGATCAGCGGCATGCCGGGTGGACGTTTCACTTTCATCGCGCTGTCGATACTTCTGTTTGCGGTTCTCGGCTGCGTGCTCGAAGGGTTGCCGGCAGTCGTGCTGTTCGCGCCGCTGATGTTCCCCATCGCCAAGCAATTCGGTGTGCACGAGGTGCACTATTCGGTGATCGCCATCCTGGCGATGGGCGTGGGGCTGTTCACGCCGCCTTTCGGTATCGGCTTCTACATCACCTGCGCCATCGGCGGCGCGGATCCCGACAAGGCGATCCGTCACATCTGGACCTATCTCGCGGTGCTGCTGGTCGGCGTCATCCTGGTCGCCGCGGTGCCATGGCTGTCGGTTGGATTTCTTTAAGTGCCTGTCAAATGACAAGACCGGAGGAGAGGAAGATGAGTGCAACGATGAAAATGACGCGCCGCAGCTTCGTGGCGGCGTCGACGGCGATCACGGCGGCGGCGATGCTGCCGAGCCGATCCGCCCGCGCGGCGGAATTCGAATACAAGATGGGTCATTCGAGCCCCGCAGGGCATCCGTTCCACAAGCGGCTGCTCGAAGTGTCGGATCGCATCGCGAAGGAAACCGCCGGGCGCATGACGCTGACGATCTTCCCGGCGAGCCAGCTCGGCGGCGACAACGATCTGCTGTCGCAGGCGCGCAGCGGCGCGGTCGATTTCGTCCAGCCCGCCGGCCTGATCCTCGCCTCGATCCTGCCGGTCGCCGCCGTCAACGGCATGGGCTTCGCCTTCAAGGACTATACCCAGGTCTGGACGGCGATGGATGGCGACCTCGGCGACTACGTCCGCGCGCAGATCGCCGCCAAGGCGGGGCTCGTGCCGATGGAGAAGCGCTGGGATCTCGGCTTCCGCCAGATCACGACCTCCACGAAGCCGATCGAGAAAGCCGCCGACCTGGCCGGCCTGAAGCTGCGCGTGCCGGGCGCGCCCGCGCTGGTGTCGCTGTTCACCGCGCTTGGCGCGTCTCCGGTCAGCATGCAGTTCGGCGAGGTCTACACGTCGCTGCAGACCCGCATCGTCGACGGACAGGAGAATCCGCTGTCGGTGATCGACGCCGGAAAATTCTACGAAGTGCAGAAATACTGCGCCATCACCAACCACGTCTGGGACGGCTACTGGATCTGCGCCAATCCCGCTTCCTGGAACCGGCTGCCGAACGACATCAAGGCGATCGTCGCGAAGGCGTTCAACGAAACTGCGTTGCTGGAACGCGACGACCTCAACAAACTCGACCGCTCGCTGCAGGCCGAACTCGAGAAGAAAGGCCTCACTTTCACCAAGCCCGACCTCGGTTCATTCCGCGACAAGCTGCGTGCGGCCGGATTCTACGAGGAATGGCGCGGCAAGGTCGGCAACGAGGCCTGGACGCTGCTCGAGAAGCAAGTCGGCAAGCTGGCCTGACGACTGGGCATCAACCTTAAGAAGGAATGACATCATGGATTCATCGCAAAGATCGAAATTGAGCACCCATGTGGCGACGCAGGTAACCGGAGCGATTTCGCGCCGTCGCATGCTTCGCGCCGCAGGGGCCTCGGCCGTGCTCGCGGCATGCTCGCCAAATCTCGTGGGCTCGGCCAGTGCGCAGGCCGCCGTCAAGCGCATCCGCTTCGCGCATCCCGCGCCGACGGCACACGGCTGGCACATCTGGGCCGAGCAGTTCAAGAAAACGATCGAGCAGAATAGCGGCGGCAAGATCCAGGTGCAGATCTTTCCCAATGCACAGATGGGCAACGAACGCGACACGGCACAGGCGGTGCGTCTGGGCTCGATCGAAATGGGCGCCATTGGCGTCGGGCTGATGAGCTGGGTGCCCGAAATGTCCATCACCGATGCGCCCTATCTGTGGAAGAGCCGCGCGCAGTGCTGGAACGCGATCGCCGGCACGTTCGGCGACGACCTGCGCAAGCGATCGCTCGACAAGGGCTTCGTCCTGTCAGGCTGGACCGATCTCGGCTTTCGCGCCATGACCAACAACAAGCTGCCGATCAACGCGGTCAAGGATATGCAGAACCTGAAGATGCGCGTGCCCAACTCGAAGGCGTACATCGCGATGATGCAAGCGACCGGCGCCTCCACCGTTGCGGTCGACCTCTCCGAGCTTTACCTGGCATTGCGTCAGGGCGTGGCGGATGGCCAGGACACGCCGTCCCCGGTGGTCAAGTCCAACAAATATTACGAAGTGCAGAAGTACATCTCCAAGACCGATCATGTTCTTACCACGGCATATACGGTCACCAATCCCAAGTTCTACGACGGGTTGTCGCCTGACGAACAGAAGGTGTTCTGGGCGTCGTGCAAGGACGCGGACAATTACCTCCGGCAATACACGACCAAGGACGAATTGGAAGTCTTCGATTTTCTCAAGGCCCAGGGCATGCAGGTCAACCTGAATCCGGACCTCGAATCGTTCCGGGTCGCCTGTGCACCGGTCATTGAGAAATTTCCCGACCTGTTCCTGCCGGAACTCGTGAAAATGGCGCGGGCGACACCGGCATGACGAAATGACATCGCCGATGAAAATCACCAACGCCGTCAAGGACGCCGCCGCCAGCGGTCAGCGCATTCGGGGCATTCACCAGACGTTTGCCGCACCCGTGGTGATCGAGGTGCTTGCCGCGGTCGATTTGCACTTTGTCTACATCGATGGCGAGCACGGGTGCTTCGATTGGCGCGACGTCGAGATGGCCTGCCTGACCGCCGAACGGCATCAGCTCACGCCGATCGCGCGCATTCCCGATACGTCGCAGGCCACCATCACCAATTTTCTCGATCGTGGCGCCAGAGGCATCGTGGCACCGCACATCGAATCCATGGATGCCGCGCGGCGCGTGATCAGCAGCACCTACTTCGGTCCGATGGGCCAGCGGTCGTACGGAGCGGGCCGTCCCGAGTACGGCCAGCGCATCGACAGCAAGCCCGCCTACATGCAGGCGTGCAATGCGGCGACTTCCGTTTGCCTGATGATCGAGAGCGGCGCCGGTCTGGCGATCGCCGGTGAGCTCGCGGCCTTGCCCGGCGTGGACTACCTGAGCTTCGGCATGATGGACCTGGCGCAGTCGCTGGGCCATCCGGGAAACCCCGAGCATGCCGACGTCAAGGCGGCGGTTGCCGATGCGACTCGGCGCATTCGTGCTGCCGGCAAACGGGTCAGGGAGGATTTCATGAACTACGTGTGGATCAACGACGTGCTGCTGGCCGGAGCGCGCAAGCTGCTTGGCGCGACGTGAATACACAATTCAATGACATGCGCCGGCGCTTGTGCCGTGCGCCACTCACAAGGTCGATGCAATGATTGAAAACAACGTACTCGTGGTCACCAAATACGGACGTCAACCTGCCTTCGCCGTGTGTCCGGACGAACCTGGCAAGTTTCCCGGGATCATCCTGTATATGGACGCACCGGGATTTCGCGAGGAACTGCGCGACCAGGCACGGCGCATCGCCAAGCACGGCTATTTCTGCCTGCTCCCTGACCTTTACTATCGGCTTGGCACGCTTCGCTTCGACATTCCGCGGCGGAACGACGCGATGTCGGTCGTCATCCGCGGCGCGATGCAAAGCCTCACCAATACGGCGATCTATGACGATACCGCGGGCATGCTGGCGTTTCTGGACGCGCAGGACAAGGTGAAGCCCGGTCCGGTCGGTTGCGTCGGGCATTGCATGAGTGGCCCTTTCGCCGTGACCGTCGCGGCGCGATTCCCGCGCATCAAGGCTGCCGCATCGCTGTATGGCGTGAACATGGTCACCGACCAGCCCGACTCGCCGCATTTGCAGCTGGGCCAGGTCAAGGGCGAGTTGTATTTGGCCTTTGCGGAAGTCGATCCCTCGGTGCCCGCCAATGTCATTCCCGATCTCAAGGCCGCACTCGCCAAGACCAAGGTCAAGCACGTGCTCGAAACCATTCCCGGCACGCATCACGGCTACTGCTTCGCGGCACGCGCCGACTACAACCCGGTTGCCTCGGAAGATGCCTGGACAAAGTTGTTCGATCTGTGGGATCGCAATCTGAAATGACGCCATGCCTGAACTAGACATCAGCGGCGGGCAACTTCACTACGAGGTCCACGGCAGCGGTTATCCGGTGCTGCTGTTCGCGCCAGGATTCCTGAGTTCGCGCATCGAGCGCTGGAGTACGAACCCGGCCCGCCCCGGCGTTGCGCAGGACTGGCTCGATCCCATCGCGGAACTGTCCAGCGACTTCCAGTTGATCGCGCTCGACGTGCGCAACGCCGGGGAATCGCGTGCAACGATCGGACCGAAGGATGACTGGACCGCGTACACGGGCGATCACCTGGCGCTGCTGGATCATCTGGCCGTGAAGCAATGCCACGTCATGGGCGCGTGCATCGGCGTGTCGTTCGCGCTGGACATCGCCCGGGCACGACCGGGGCTCGTCTCGGCACTCGTGCTGCAGAACCCGATCGGCCTGTCCGGCACGAACCGTGCGGCGCTCGACCACGAGTTCGACCTTTGGGCCGATGCGGTCAAGGCCTGGCCGAACATCGATGCGCAATTGCTGCCTGGATTCCGGCAACGGATGTTCGGCGGCGATTTCATTTTCAGCGTAACGCGCGAGTTTGTGCGCCAGTGCCGCATTCCAACGCTGCTGATGCCCGGCGACGATGTCGTGCACCCGACAGAGGTCTCGGCCGACCTCGCGCGTGCGCCTGCCGTGGAAATACTTGCGCCGTGGAAAGGCGCGCAATACCGCGATGCGGCCATGCGCAGAGTCCGCGAATTCTTCATCGCGAACCTGCCTCGAACGAAACCCGCGTGACAAGGACACACTGGTGACGAAAATAGCCTTGCTGGACGATTGGCAGCGCGTTGCGCGCACGAGCGCTGACTGGTCGCCGCTGATTGCGCGTGCCGACGTCCAGTTTTTCGAGCAGCCCTTTGCGAGCGAAGACGATGCGGCCCGGCGCCTGGCGGAATTCGAGATCATTCTGGTCACGCGCGAGCGGACTCCGTTTCCGCTGTCGCTCGCCGTTCGCCTGCCAAAGCTGCGCATGTTCGGCCTGACGGGCGCGCGTGCGGGCCTGGTCGATATCGCCGGCATGATTTCGCGTGGCATCACCGTCTGCTACACGGGAGGAGGGCCGTCGGTGAGTTCCACCGCGGAATTGGCGCTTGGCCTGATGCTGGGGGCAGCGCGTGGCATTCCCGTCGGCGATGCCGCCGTGCGCGACGGTCGCTTTCAGCTCGGCACGCAGGCAGGGTCGGTACTCGACGGCAAGACCCTGGGACTGGTTGGACTGGGGAGGATCGGCGGGCGCATGGCGACATATGGCCGTGCCCTCGGCATGAACGTCCTGGCGTGGAGCCAGAACCTGACCGCTGAGGCGGCAGTTGCGGCGGGTGCCGTTCGCGTGTCCAAGGAAGAACTTTTTGCGGCCGCGGATGTGGTGAGCCTGCACCTGGTGTTGTCGGACCGCTCACGCGGTATTGTCGGCGCGGCAGATCTCGCGCGCATGAAGCCGGGCGCGATCCTGGTCAATACGGCGCGAGCGCCGCTGGTCGACGAGCACGCACTGATTGCCGCTGTCCAGTCGGGACGCATCATCGCGGCGCTCGATGTGTTCTACCGCGAGCCGCTGTCTCCCGAACATCCACTGGCCCGCGCTGCCAATGTGGTGCTGACGCCGCACCTCGGCTATAGCGTGAAGGAAGTCTACAAGGAGTACTACCAGGACAGTGTCGAGAACGCGCTGGCGTTTCTCGATGGCAAGCCCATCCGTGTGTTGCAGTTGGCCGGGCACTGACTTGAGTCCGGGCCGAGTCGAGATGAACTAACGGAGCAAGTAATGGCGGCAGCGTCGATGGCAGACTGGTTCGACATCAACAATGTGTTCATTCGCTACGCCACCTCGCTTGATCGTGGCGAGGTCGAAGCCGTTGTGGATTGCTTCACGGAGGACGCCAGCCTGGTCAGCCCCGTATTGGGTGAATTCGCCGGGCATGCCGGTGTTCGCGATTTCGCAGGTCGCACTGCTCGCCTCAAGCGTGACGAGGACGTGCAGTTCCGTCACGTGGTGTCGAACCTCGTCGTCGACGTGGAGGGTGATCGCGCGCATGCGACCTGTTACTTGCTCGACTTCCGGACTCGCGATGGCAAAACGGACCTACTGTCGCCGGGCGAATATGAATGCATCCTGCGGAAATCCGGCGGTCGCTGGCTGTTCGAGCGCCGGGTCGTGGTGATGGACCGTCGGTTCCACGCGAACGAGATATGACAGGCCCACCCGTGCCATCACCACAACCTCCCACTTCCATCCCAGTTGCATCTGCGCACGACCTGCCTGAGGCCGGCGATGCCGGCGCACTGCGGGTCGCCGAGCAGATGGCGTTGCTGCCCGCGGCCTGGCGACGGGTGGACCGCGTCATCGTCAAGGGCACTGAAGTCACGCTGTTCGCGATCGGCGTGCTGTTCACGGCCATGGTGACGCTGGAGGTGATCTCGCGCTACGCGTTCAGTTTTTCGATCTTTTCCGTCAATGCGGCGGCGCGACTGCTGCTGGTGTGGTTTTTCCTGCTTGGCGCGGGGATTGCGCTACGCCATGGAGCCCACGTCGGTTTCGAGATGCTGCTGGCCGCGTTGCAGCCGCGCGTGCGTCGGGCGTTTGTGCTGTTCGGGCTGCTGTTGGTGGCAGTGTTTTGTCTGGAGATGATGTGGGGCGGGCTGCACGCCCTGGGGCCTGCCTGGAGCCAGACGGAAGCCGGGCTCGACATCAGCCTGGCATGGCCGGTGCTGGCGATACCGGTGGGGTTTGCGTTGCTGTTCTATCACACGCTCGTCATCACGTGGACCGAGTACCGTCGCGGGCATCCGCAAGGAGCCGACGCATGATGCTCCTGGTCATCGGCGGTATTTTTTTCGCGACGATACTCATCGGCGTGCCGATCGCATTCGGCATGGGGCTTGCGGGCACTACCTGGGTGCTGTTCTTCCAGGGGATGGAGTCGACAATTCTGGCGCGGCGCTTCTACTACGCGCTGAACTCGTTCCCGTTGCTGGCGATCCCTCTGTTCATCATGCTGGGCATGCTGGCGGACCGGGCGCGGATGTTGCCGCACCTGGTCGTCTGGCTGCAGATGATCCTCGGCCGGCTGCGTGGCGGCATGGCTTACATCAACGTTGTCGCCGCGATGCTGTTCGCGGGCATCAGCGGAACGGCGGTGTCGGATATCGCGAGCCTCGGCCGCACGCTGATCCAGTTGATGACGCGCGCGGGCTATCCGGTGACCTACAGCGCGGCCTTGACGTCGGCGACGTCGATCATCGGTCCGATCATTCCGCCGAGCGTGGCGATGATCATCTACGCGCTGGCCGTTGGCAATGTTTCGGTGGGAGCCATGTTCGCCGGTGGCGCCGTTCCTGGCTTCCTGTTCGGCGGCGGGTTTCTCGTCATGGCGTGGTACAAGACGCGCCGCGGCAACTACGGCGTCGTGCAGGACTGGCCGACCGCCGGCGATTTTTTCCGGCAGACGCTGCGCGTCCTGCCGCTGCTCGTGCTGCCCCTGATCATCGTCGGCGGCATCTTCAGTGGTGTGTTCACGGTGACGGAGTCGGCGGCCATCGGCGTTGCGTATGCGGTATTGATCGGGTTCCTGTCCAGGCCAAGGCTCAAGCTCAAGGACATCTACGACGCGACCCTCTACAGCGCCTTGATCAGTTCGGTGGCCGGCATGCTCCTCGGCGCCGGCGCGATCGTGTCCTATATCCTGACCTACAACCGCGTGACGCAGAGCCTCGCGGACCTGCTCGTCTCGCTGGCGGTCAGCCCTACGGTATTCATGCTGATCGTGGTCGCGATCCTGCTCGTGCTCGGCATGTTGATGGATGCCGTGCCGATCATGATCGCGCTGGCTCCACTGCTCGCGCCGATCGCCAAGCAATTCGGCATCAGCGACATTCAGTTTGGCCTGGTGTTCGTCGTGACCTGCCTGATCGGCCTGGTCACGCCGCCCGTGGGTATCATCCTGTTCATGACCTCGAGCATTGCCGGGGTCAAGCTCGAACCACTGTCCGTCGCCGTACTTCCGTTCGTGGTGTGGATGACGATCGTGGTCATCCTGATGGTTTTTTTCCCGCCGCTGACGCTGTGGCTGCCCAAGCTCATCGGACTCTAGCCATGGCGCAGCGTCGTCACACCGGGGGGAACAACATGCGTGCAGAACGCCCCTCGCGATCGCCCATCTGCCGCAATCAGCACCCAGGAGGATAGCCATGAAGCAGGCAAAACGAATCGTTCCAACGAGGCGCCGTGAGTTTCTCAAGATGTCTCTTGCCGCAGGTGGTGCCGCGGCGCTCGGCATGGGGCTCAGCGCACCAGCCATCGGCCAGCAGGCCCGTACGATCCGGTTCGGCCACATGCTGCCGACCGACCAGATTCATCACAAGGCGATCGTGATGTTCGGTGACGAACTCGCGAAGCTTTCCTCCAACAAGATGAAAGTCGAAATCTTCCCGAGTTCACAGCTCGGCAGCATTCCGGAGATGCTGCAGTCGGTGCAGGCGGGCTCACTGACGATGAGCATGGCCGTTCCGGCGTGGTACTCCAGTTTCATGAAACCTCTCGACGCGTTCACGTTGCCGTATATGGTTGCGTCGCAGGAGCGATTGCACACGGCGCTCGACGGCCAGATCGGCAAGGATATTTCGCGCATGGGCGATGCGGCCGGCTTCAAAGTGCTCGGCTATTTCCTCCTGGGTGGCCGCCACATCGTCAACAAGGTCCGACCGGTTCAGAAGCCATCGGACTGCCAGGGATTGAAGCTGCGCGTCATCAATAATCCGGTGTACCTGCAGACCTTCCGCCTGCTGGGTGCCAATCCGGTGGCGATGGATCCGTCCGAACTCTATCTCGCGGTCCAGCAGGGCGTGGTCGACGGCTTCGAATATCCGCTCCCCGATCTCGTGGCGCAGAAGATGTACGAGGTGATCAAATTCGTTTCGCTCGACCAGCACACCACGGACTTCTTCATCATTTCCACCAACAAGAAGCTGTGGGAAGGCATGTCGACAGAAGAGCAGGGCATGATCAACGCGGCGTGGAAGACCGCGACCGACTGGCAATGGAAGGAGCAGCCTGCCGCGATTGCCAACGCGCTGGCGCGGCTCAAGACCCTGGTGGCGGTCAATGACATCACGCCCGAGAACAAGAAGCTGTTCGTGGAGGTGACACGGCCGCTCTACAAGCAGTTCGAGCCGACGATCGGCAAGGAGTTTCTCGATCAGGCGATGCGTGAGCTGAGTTGATGAATTCGCGGGCAGAGGTCCCGCGAATTCAGAACCGTGACCAGCCCAGGTGCTCCGCAAGCGAGGAAAAGCATGCCTGCAATCAACGACGCAACCGTGCAACGGGTCTTGCATGCCGAGCGCGATCTGTATCGCGCGATGATCGCGCAGGACTTCGCTGCATTGGAGCGAATCCTGTCGCCGGACCTCGTGTACGTGCACTCCACGGCGGTCGCCGAGACGAAGCAGGAATACCTCCAGGGCGTGGCCCAGGGTCTCTATGAATATGAAGACATCACCACGCGGGAGACGCGTGTCCGGGTGCGCGGCGACGTGGCACTCATCGACGGTATTTGCGACATGAGAGTGGGAAAAGGAAAGCAGCCGAAAGATCTCATTCACCTGCTGTTCGTCCTCGTCTGGGTCCGCGATGGCGACGCCTGGCGCCTGGAGCATCGACACGCGACGCGAATGCCTGCCGCGTGATTTGGACCCCTTCTCAATCGAAACTGGAGCGTGCGATGACACCCGATGCAATTGTCGATGCGGCGAGAGTGCTGAGCCAATCACGACGCAGCCGGCAGCTGCTCGACGCGCTGCCCGAGGCGTTTCGGCCAGCAACGCTCGACGATGCGCACGCTATTCAGGAGGCGACGGCCGCACAACTGGCCGAATCGATCGCCGGGTGGAAGGTGAGCGCAACGCCGGAAGGAAGGGTTGCCCGCGGCGCATTGCTGCGGTCGCGCTTGCACGCAAGCGGCTGTCGTCTCGCCGCCGCGTCGATGCCGTTGCTCGGTGTCGAAGCGGAGATTGCGTTCCGCTTCGATCGCGACCTGCCGCCGCGGGAACGTCAATACGACTATGACGACGTCGCCGCTGCAGTCACCGCGTTGCCGGCGATCGAGGTCGTCGATTCGCGCTTTCGGGGCTATCCCAACGCGCCATTGCTCGACCGGATCGCCGATTGCATGTCCAACGGGGCGTTTGTTTACGGAGCGGCGCAGCCACGATGGCGCGATTTCGACCTCGAGACGCTCGACGTGGAATTGACTGTCGACGGCCAGAGCATCGTGCATCGCGCTGGCGGTCATCCGACCAAGGACCCGCTGCTGCCGGCGGTGGCATTGGTCAATGACCTTCGGAGTGGCGCCGGGGTGAGAGCAGGGCAGATCGTCACGACCGGCACCTACACCGGTCTCAATTTTGCGAAACCGGGGCAAACGGTCGTGGCGACGTTCGCAGGTTTCGGCTCGGTGGAACTGCATTTCGATTGAACACCGCGATGGTCAACACATTGCGGCCATGAACTTGAAGGAGTGTGCCGTGACGAAACTGATGAACCAACCTGCTGCGTATGTCGACGAGGCGCTCGACGGGCTGTGTGCCGCCTTTGCCGGTTACCGGAGAGTCGGTCGTGGCGGGCGCGTCATTGCGCGTGGCGCGGTGGTCAAAGGCAAGGTCGGCGTGGTCACCGGCGGTGGCTTTGGACATCTGCCGGTGTTCGCGGGCTACGTAGCCGATGGCTTGCTCGATGCCTGTGCAGTGGGCGAGGTCTTTGCCGGGCCACCCATGGATATCTGCGCAGATGCCATCCGGGCTGCCGATGGTGGCGCGGGCGTGGTGTGCGTGCTCGGCAACTACGGTGGTGACCGGATGAGCTTTGGGCAGGCGTGCGACGAGTTCGAGGACACTGGGGGCGACACTGAAACCGTGATCGTGGCGGACGATGTTGCGAGTGCATCGCCGACGGAGGCGACCAAGCGCCGTGGCGTCGCCGGCATGGTGTTCGTGTTCAAGATCGCAGGCGCCAGCGCGGCGCGCGGTGATGAACTTGCCACGGTGCGAGGCATCGCGGCACGTGCGGCGGAGCGCACGCGTTCGATTGGCGTGGCGCTGTCGCCATGCACGATTCCGGGAGCGTCGGCGCCGGGCTTCACCGTGCCCGAAGGAATGATCGAGCTCGGCATGGGGATTCATGGCGAACCCGGCATCGAACGCCGAGCGCTACCCACGGCCGACGTCGTGACCGAGGCGCTGGTGGCGCGGCTGCTCGCCGACACGTCGGCCATGGCGCCCCGGCGCGTTGCGATCCTCGTCAACAGCCTCGGCGCGACGCCGCTCGAAGAGTTGCTGATCATGTACCGCAAAGCAGCGCAGCTGCTTGCGGCGGCGGGGATCGACATCGCGCGGCGCTATGTCGGGCACTACGCGACATCGATGGAAATGGCGGGTGCCTCGATCTCCCTGCTCTATCTCGACGCCGAGCTCGAAGGCTTGCTGGCGGCGCCGACGACCTGTCCGTTCTGGCCGCGCTGACGAATGCTGGTGACTGCAGACATCGCGCGTGCCGTCGAGCGCATCAACAACGCTGTCGACGCCCTTCGCGACACGCTCAATGACGCGGATCGGCAGCTCGGAGACGGCGATACCGGGATGACGGTCGGCGCGGTTGTCGCCGCATGGAAAGCGCAGCCCGATCTGCCCGGCGATGTCGGCGAAGCGGTGCTGGTACTCGGCAAGGCGACGGCGCGCGCAACCGGATCGAGCCTCGGTGCGGTGCTCGCCATCGGCATGGCCGCCGCGGGCCGCACGCTGCGCGCCAAGGCGTCCGCCGATCGGGACGATGTCGTCGCCGCGCTGGACGCCGCCACGACGGCGATCCAATCGCGCTCAGGCGCGGCGCCTGGCGACAAGACGATTCTCGACTCGCTGTTGCGCATTCGGGAAGCATTGGCGCTCGCGCATGACTCCGCAGACCTTGCGCGCGTAGCCAGGCAGGCCGCCGCCACCGCCTTGTCAGAATTTCGCGGACGCGAGTCGCGGCTCGGTCGTGCGCGCATGTATGGCGCCAAATCTATCGGGCACGACGACCCCGGAATGCTTGCCGCGCTGCACATGCTGGATGCAACTATCGGTGATACGGAGAGGGCAACATGAGTACCGTTTTCGGAAGCGGGGATTACACGTACCGGATCGTCGACGACTGGGCGAAGCTCCCGAACGGCTGGCGATTGGGAGATGTTGCCGGCGTCGGCGTCGACACGAGCGATCGTGTCTATCTTTTTCACCGCGGCGAACATCCGCTGATCGTGCTCGATCGGGCGGGCAATTACCTGCGTTCATGGGGCGACGGTGTATTCCGCAGGGCGCACGGCGTCCACATGGGACCGGACGAGAGCATCTATCTGACCGACGAGGGCGACCATACGGTGCGCAAGTGTTCGCTCGACGGCAAGGTGCTGCTGACGATCGGCGTCCCCGATGCGCCGGCCGCATTCATGAGCGGTGAGCCCTTTCGCCGTTGCACGCACACCGCGTTGTCGCCGAACAACGAAATCTACGTGTCGGATGGCTACGGCAATGCGCGGGTGCACAAGTACTCGCAGGATGGCAAGCGCATCAAGTCGTGGGGCGAGCCGGGCGCCGGTCCGGGGCAGTTCAATCTCCCACACAATATTTCCTGCGATGCCGACGGCTGGGTCTACGTTGCCGACCGCGAGAACCACCGCATCCAGGTCTTCGACGGCAACGGCCGCTTTGAAACCCAGTGGCACGACCTGCATCGGCCGAGCGGCATGTACATGCCGCCGGGCAAGTGCCCGATCTGCTATGTCGGCGAAATTGGTCCGTACTACGAGTTCAATCGTGGCGCACCGAACCTCGGGCCGCGGCTGAGCATCCTTTCCAACGAGGGGAAGCTGCTCGCACGCATTACGACGGAACCCTCGGGCGGCACCGGTCCCGGCCAGTTCATTTCACCGCACGGCATCGCCGTGGATTCGCGCGGCGACATCTACGTTGGGGAAGTCTCCTACACTGCTTGGCCGAACCTGTTTCCGGATCGTCCGCTGCCGAAAACGGTGCGCAGCCTCCAGAAATTCGCAAAAGTGTAGACTGGCGAATCGACTCAGCTCGGGTTCATGGCCGCCCAGCGGCCCAGCGTTGCGGTCTTCTCGGGACCCTTTGACTCCGCCAGGTATTCAGGCGCGCCTGTCGCCGCAATCGTGCGCTTCAGAGCGGAAGGCGCGACAGCCGCCAGACCCGCGCGCGTGTCAACGTCACGCATGGCGTGTTGCAGCGCCTCGTCATCCACCCATACCGGCACGCCGGCCTTGATGCGCAGGTAGATACGACCCGTCGCCTGGTCAGCGAAGGTGACCTCGCGAAACAGTTCGACGCATTGCTTCAGGAAGCTGGTGTTCTGCTCCGGCGCGAGCATCGCCCGATCGGCAAAGAGCAACGCGGGTGTCGTCGCATCGATGTTGACCCTGCGAAAGCGCTCGATGTCGAGCATGCATTTGACGTCGAGCACATTCAATACGTCGTTGGAGCCGAAGGCGACCGTCCGTGGTCGTTCTCCCTGCGGGACACTGTTGTCGAGGAACTCGAAGTGCAGGCGTTTGTCGCCGCGCCGTATCCATGTGAAGAACAGCTGCGGGATACCCGAGTACGCGTCGACACTGTGCGCGAGCGTATCGTCCACCGCCTTGTAGCGTCCGACGTCGAGGCCGCGATTCCACGCCCGCTCCACCAGCGATGCGGGTGGCGTGATCATGAAAAACAGGTACACGACGTGACCGAAGCGGGTCAGCAGGTTGCTGCCGGCCTCGTCCGAGTCGGGCGCGAAGCTGTCGAAGCGAAAACGGTCGATCAGCAGGTGCGACACCGTGCCGCTCGCGGCCTTGCCCGCCATGTAACGATCGAGCTTCTGGTCGATGATCCGGACTTCGTCTCCGGTGAACGCGCCGCCATATTTGTACGCAGGTCCGAGTTCTGCATAGTCGAGCAACTGCTTGCGCCAGATGTCGGGGCTGATCAGCGCGAATTCGTCCCAGCGCACGCCAATCTGACCTGCGAGCGCTTTCTGCAACGGGCGCAGGGTGCTTTTGCCGGAGGCCGACGCGCCCTTGGTGTTCATGACCACGGGCTGCGCCTGGCGCGGCAGCCGCCGGTAGCCTTCGTTCCTCGCCGCGTCGATCAGCAGCGGGTCCAGCATGCGTCCGATCTCCGCGCTGCCAAGATCGTTGCATGCGAGATTGGTCGCGAGCGAAGCGATGAGCTCGCGCCCACCCCAGGCGTGGCCATGGCGCACGAGCAGCGCCGAGACAACGCGTGCCAGCGCCCGATAGCTTGCCTTTTGCGTGACGTCGGTGCTGCTTTCGGCTTTGCGCACCCACTCGGACACGAGCCGCGTCTCGTGGTCTTCGCTCGGGCTGGCGCTCGCTGTCGGCGCTTTCGATCGACCAAACAGCCCGAACAGCCCGCGCCGGGCACTCTGCGGTGATGCCGTCGGCGCTGTATTGAACAAGGCAGCGAGTTCACGATCGATGCACGTCGCGATGCGTTGCCGAAGATCGTCGTATGCCACCACGATCTCCTTCATCCGTGGCTCGACGTAGCCCGCGAGGATCGTGCGCGTGATCTGGCGGAAATTGATCCCCAGATCTTCGATCTTCGAACCGTCCGGCACCGACAGGTCGGCCGTCACGCGCACCAGCAGTTCGTGCAATGCCAGGCGCTGCGGCCGAAAAGTGACGAGATCGCTCAGCTCGAAGCCGGTAAGATCGCGCAACTCTTCGGCCTCCGCCACGCTGGTAAATACATTTTCGGGTCGAAAAATCGTCGCCAGGTGCAGCAGGTCGCGCGGCACCTGTGAGCGGATGCCGGGGTTCCAAGGGCCGAATTCGCCTGCAGTGGATTCGACGCCGAGCGGCATGGGCAATGACCGGGGTGGTGGGCAATCGCGTACGCAGTTGCCCGAGCGCGCATTGTATAGTCTGGGCCTTGCCGCACGATGTCCCTCGCGGTCAAAATGTTCGCGCACCGATCCAACCACCATTTACCGTGACAGCTCAAAATGCATTGCAGGAGGACGGGTCGCCCTATGCGTGGATGCGGCTCGGCGTTGCGCTGGCGATCGGAACCATTGGCGGCGCCAGCCTGTACATCATCACGGTGATCTTGCCGACGCTCCAGAAGGATTTCGATGTATCGCGCGGTGACGCGTCGCTGCCGTACATGTTCACCTTGATCGGCTTCGGCGTCGGTGGACTGCTGATGGGGCGCCTCGCGGATCGCTTTGGCGTCATGGTGCCGTTGCTGATCGGCGCGGTGAGTCTCGGCATCGGCTTCCCGCTAGCTGCGATGGCGACGAACATCTGGACCCTGGCGTTGGTGCATGGCGTGCTGATCGGCCTGCTGGGCAGTTCCGCGATGTTCGGGCCGCTGATCGCGGACACGTCGTTGTGGTTCACGCGCCGTCGCGGCATCGCGGTCGCGATCTGCGCCAGCGGCAACTATCTCGCCGGCACGATCTGGCCGCCGGTGGTGCAGCATTTCGTGGCTGGCTACGGCTGGCGAGCCACGTATCAGGGTATCGGTCTGTTCGCAGTCGTCTCGATCACCGCACTTGCGTTACTGATGCGGCGGCGCCCGCCGGTCGTCATCGTCGAGGAGGGCAACGCGCACGCGACCGCGGCGTCGTCGCGTCCGTTCGGGCTCAAGCCTGCCACTGCGCAGACGGTGCTTTGCGTGGCCGGCGTCGCATGCTGCGTCGCAATGTCGATGCCGCAGGTGCACATCGTTGCTTACTGTGCCGACCTCGGGTTTGGCGTCGCGCGGGGTGCACAGATGCTGTCGGTCATGCTTGGTTTCGGCATCGTGAGCCGGCTGGTGTCGGGTGCGATCTGCGATCGGATCGGCGGCCTGCGAACGCTGCTACTCGGGTCGGCATTGCAGGGAGTGGCGCTGCTGCTGTTCCTGCCCTTCGATGGCCTGGTCTCGCTGTTCGTGATCTCGGCACTTTTCGGATTGTTCCAGGGCGGCATCGTCCCGTCCTACGCCATCATCATCCGTGAGTATTTTCCGGTGAAAGAGGCGGGTGGCCGCGTCGGAACGGTGCTGATGTTCACGCTGTTCGGCATGGCGCTGGGAGGCTGGATGTCCGGCAAGGTGTTCGACCTTACCGGCTCCTACAATGCGGCGTTCATCAACGGTATCGCATGGAATCTCCTGAATGTGACGATCGCCGTAACGCTGTTGCGCCGGGTGAACCGCAGTGGGCGCCAAGCTGCCGCACGTATCGCAAGCGCCGCGCCATGAGCTGGGTTACACATTGAACGCCGCGACTATTACCGAGATCACGCTCGACGACGTGCAGACTGCCGCGTTGACTGCCGCCTTGCGTCGCATGCAGCTCATTGCGCCCGATGAAGCGCCACCCCTGCATGGCGCTGACGGGTGGCGTATCGTCGATCATTGCGCTTGCGCATACGGCGCGTGGACCGATATGCGTCAAGCGTGCGCTGCCCAAACTGAAAGTCAGTGCCGACTGGTTCGCCCCGGTCGAGCGCAATCGCGCCGAGGTGGCGTGGATGAAACTTGCCGGAAAGGTGGTGCCGCACGCGGTGCCGCGCGTACTCGGTGAAGACGTGCAGGCGATGGCCTTTGCGATGGAATGGCTCGATCCAGCTCGGCATCCGGTATGGAAGTCGCAGCTTCGTGACGGACTGGTCGAGACGCGCACGGCCCGCGCGGTCGGAGAGATTCTCGGCGCCGTGCATCGCGCGACTGCAGGCGACGCTGGCGTTGCGCAAGCCTTTGCCCACGACGACGCGTTCTACGCCATTCGCCTGGAGCCTTATCTCGAGGCGAGCGCCCGCGCGCACCCTGAGCATGCGGCGGCATTGCGGCAACTGATTGCGGTGACGGCGGCGACCAAACACGTGCTGGTCCACGGCGACGTCAGTCCCAAGAATATCCTGGTTGGGCCGAACGGGCCGGTACTGCTCGATGCCGAATGTGCCTGGTACGGCGATCCGGCGTTCGACCTCGCGTTCTGTCTCAATCATTTGCTGCTGAAGTGCCGCTGGCGGCCTGCGTCGACGGACGCATTCCTTGCGTGTTTCGATGCCCTCGCCGAGTCGTATCTGAACAACGTCGACTGGGAGCCGCGCGAAGCCGTCGAGCGCAGGACCGCGCAGCTCCTTGCCGGCCTTCTGCTCGCGCGCATCGACGGCAAGTCACCGGTGGAATATCTGACGCTGGATGCCGATCGCGATCGTGTTCGCCGTTTTGCGTTGCGCCATCTTGCCGAGCCCGTAGCGGAGCTCGCGACATTTCGCGCGCACTGGGCCAGGGATCTGAACTCGTGAAGTCCGGCATTGCCACAGTACATGGGTACCGCATCTGGGACTCGCGCGGCCGACCGACCATCGAAGTCGTGGTTCGACTCGTCGACGGCACGACCGGGCACGGCATCGCACCAGCGGGCGCATCTCGCGGGCGCTTCGAGGCGATCGATTTGCGCGATGGTGGGCCTCGACTCGGTGGGTTCGGTGTCGAACGCGCTGTCGCCAGCATCAATGCGGAAATTGGCGGGGCATTGATCGGCCTCGACGCGACCGACCAGAGGGGTGTCGACACCGCACTCATCGCACTCGACGGCACCCCCAACAAGTCGCGCCTCGGCGGCAACGCGACCATCGCGACATCGCTCGCCGTATTTGATGCGGCGGCGAAACACGCCGGCATGCCGCTCTGGCGCTATGCTGCCAATGGTCGCGCGGTGCGGCTGCCGCTGCCGGAGATCCAGATCTTCGGCGGTGGTGCGCATGCAGGACGGCGCATCGACCTGCAGGACCTGATGGTGATGCCCGTGGGTGCGCAATCGTTCGACGAGGCGCTGGTGATGGTCGCCGAAGTCTATCGGACGGCCGGAGAACTGATGACAGCGTCGGGGCGTCGCAGCGGCGTCGCCGACGAAGGCGGCTGGTGGCCCGACTTCGACGACAACGAGGCCGCGATCGCCATGCTCGCGCGCGCCATCGACGTCGCCGGCTTCCGGCACGGCGAAGTGATGATATCGCTCGACGTCGCGGCGTCCGAGTTTCGGGTCGACGGGCAGTACGCGCCAGGACCGACCAAGCGAGTCTACGAGACTGGCGAGTGGATCGACGTCATGCTCGGGTGGGTGGCGCGCTATCCCATCGTTTCGCTCGAAGACCCAGTCGGCGAAGACGACGATGCCGGCATGGTGGCGATCACCGCGGCCATCGGTCATCGAGTGCAGATCATCGGCGACGACTATCTGGTGACGAATGCGGCACGCATCGCGGGCGCTGCGGCGCGCAAAGCCTGCAACGCCGTGCTGTTGAAGCCGAATCAGGCGGGTACGATCACTGAGACCATCATCGCGATGACGGCTGCGCGCGATGCGCAATGGGGCACTATCGTGTCGGCGCGTTCCGGCGAAACCGAGGACACGACGATCGCGCACCTCGCCGTCGGCTGGAACACCGGCCAGCTCAAGGTCGGATCGTTCGCGCGGTCGGAGCGCATGGCCAAGTGGAACGAATGCCTGCGCATCGAGCGCGAGCTGGGCGCCGACGCGGTGTATGCGGGCGCCGATGCGCTGCCGATGTTGCGTGCAAGCAGGTAGGTATCGTCCGGCCAGGCGAGGAGACGGCTACCCGCGCGGCTTGTTTGGCGTGCTGCCTGGCTTGGGGATCGTTGTCCCGCGATCGTTGCCACTCGGGGGAGGATTGATCGCCCCGCTGGTCTGTTCGGCGCCCTGCAGGCTGCCGTGTGTCGTGATGTCACCGGCGAGCGTCGACGGATCGTCGTAGGCCCGCATTTCCGAGCGACGGCTCGTCGACGGCGGTTTGTACTTCGGTCTTTTGCGCCGCTGGCGCTCCCGCTCCTTCAGTAACTTTCTTCGGCGCGACTTCGCGACGTAGCGCGACACTGCAATAGCCGCAACGAGTAACAGGAGCAATGCCAGTGCGACCGAAAGGTCCATGGGGTCGTAATAGTGCCAGTGAACGCTCGGTGAGCGATTTGTATGGCCTTAGCCTACTCCTGCGACGGGCAGCCGCCAAGCCACACTCCGATCAACGGCATCGGCGCAGTCATCCTGTGGTGCGCAGCGCACGTACCGGCTGCTTGTCATCGCCCAAGCGGACCGGTAGCATCGCCCGTGGACCAGTCCGGGTCCGATCTGCATATGGGGAGCCCGGCGACGATGTCCAAGGAGGAATCATGCAAATGCACTCGCGTCGCCTCGCGTGGTTGGCTTTGGCGGGTCTGTCGGTCGCGCTGCCCGCCGCTGCCCAGCTCAAGATCGCCTACATCGATCCGCTATCCGGCGGTGCAGCCAGCGCAGGAATCAATTCGCAGAAGCACATGACCTACCTGATCGACCGCGCTAACGCGGCCGGCGGTTTCAATGGCGAAAAGCTGGAGTTGCTTTCATTCGACAACAAGGTCGATCCGCAGGAATCGCTGATCGCGCTGAAGAAGGCGCTCGACGACGGCGCGCGTTACGTATTCCAGGGCAATGGCAGCGGTGTTGCGCTGGCCATCACGGATGCCGTGCTCAAGTACAACGAGCGCAACCCGGGCAAGGAAGTGCTGTACTTCAACTACGCGGCGGTCGATCCGGCGCTCACCAATGAAAAGTGCAACTTCTGGCATTTCCGCTTCGATGCCGACGCCGATATGAAAATGGGCGCGCTCACCGATGCGATCGCCAAGCAACCGCAGATCAAGAACATCTACCTCATCAACCAGGACTACTCGTTCGGCCGCGCAGTCGCGGCCGCGGCAAAGAAGATGCTGGCGGAGAAGCGGCCCGACATCAAGATTGTCGGCGATGAATTGCACCCGCTGCAGAAGGTCCAGGATTTTTCTCCTTACGTAGCGAAGATCAAGGCATCGGGTGCCGACACCGTGATCACGGGCAACTGGTCCAACGACATGCTGCTGCTGATCAAGGCCGGCAAGGACGCTGGCCTCAAGGTCAGCTGGTACACCTATTACGCCGGCGCGCTCGGCTCGCCCAGCGCCATCGGCAAGGATGGTATCGGTACCGTCAAGCAGATCAGCGAATACCACAACAATGCGCTGCCTGACCTCGATCCCGACGCGGCGGCATTCAAGAAGCGCTTCACCGGCAAGGACGACGAATTCGGCTACTATCGCCTCAAGACCGCGTTCGATCTGTTCGCGGCGGCCACCGCGAAGGCCAAGTCCAACGATCCGGTCAAGGTCGCCCGGGCACTCGAAGGGCTGAAGATCACGACCACAGTCGGCGACGTCGAAATGCGCGCCGACAATCATCAGATCCTGATGCCGATGTTTGTCTCGACGATGTCCGACAATGTGAAGTTCGACGTGGAAAAGACCGGCCTGGGCTTCAAGACCGACGTCAAGATCAACGGCAAGGACATGGCGCTGCCGACCGTCTGCAAGATGCAGCGTCCTTCCTGACGTTCAGTACAAGTCAAGTGCAGTGGCGCTTTGCCGCCGACGTATGGCGGTGAGGTGTCGATCGACCATCTGACAGTTTTGTGAAGGCCGCCAATGGTTTCCTTCGGCAAGCTCAGGACAGGCTGGCTCACCACGAGCGGTTCTTCGATAGATCGCGTATCACGGGCTAACCGTTCGTCCTGAGCTTGTCGAAGGACGAACTCCCTGGGGCAGACCCGCCGTGCTCGAGCTCATCACGTTCTCGCTCCTCAACGGCATCGTGTACGGGCTGCTGTTGTTCATGCTCTCCAGCGGCCTGACGCTGATCTGGAGCATGATGGGCGTGCTGAACTTCGCGCACGCGAGCATGTTCATGCTCGGCGCGTATTTGTCCTATCAGATCGGCCGTTATATCGGCTTCTGGCCCGCGTTGGTGATCGCGCCAGTGGTGGTGGGCCTGCTGGGTGCGTTGATCGAGCGCTACGGCCTGCGGCACGTGCACCGGCACGGTGCGGTGGCGGAGATTCTGTTCACCTTCGGCCTCGCTTACCTGATCGCCGAAATCGTCGTCATGCTCTGGGGCCGCAACCCGATCGAGAACAAGGTGCCTGCGGTCATCGACTTTCCCGCATTCGTCCTGTTCGGCACGAACTACCCGTTCTACAAGGCGCTGATGATGGCGATTTCGGTCGGCATGTTCACCTTCCTTTATCTCGCATTCAAGCGCACCCGCGTCGGTCTTGTCATCCAGGCGTCGCTCACGCATCCCCACATGGTCGGTGCGCTGGGACACGATGTGCCGCGGATCTTCGTGCTGGTATTCGCGGTCGGGAGCGCTCTGGCTGGAATGGCGGGTGTCATCGGCGGCTTTGCGCTGCTCACTGAACCGAACATGGCGGCGGCGCTTGGCCCGATCGTGTTCGTGGTGGTGGTGGTGGGCGGCCTTGGCTCGATCCCGGGTGCGCTGATCGCGTCGATGCTCATCGGCATCGTGCAGACGTTCGCCGTCGCGCTCGATTATTCATTGCTCGATCTGTTCCGGGTGCTTCAAGTGCAGGTGATGCCGACGTCGCCACTGTATGAAGTGTACCGGATCAAGATTGCCCAGGCGGCGCCGCTCATTCCGTATCTCCTGCTGGTGTTGATGCTCGTCTTCCGGCCGCGCGGCATCCTCGGTACGCGCGAGACATGATCGACGGCGCGCAATCCATGGTAGTGACCGAAACGGCACGCGCCGGCGCCGCGGGCTGGGTGCGCAAGCAGGGCGTCTGGCTGGCAGCACTTGCACTGCTGCTGGTACTGCCACATGTCCCCGGGCTCACCAGCAACTTCGCGCGCTCGCTCCTGAGCCAGATGGGCATCGCCATCGTCTTCGCGCTGTCCTACAACCTGCTGCTCGGCCAGACCGGATTGCTGTCGTTTGGCCATGCGGTCTACTTCGGGCTCGGCGGTTTCGCGGCGATCCATTTCATGCGCGCCATCAACGCCGGCCTTCCTGTCCCCATGCCGCTGGTGCCGGTGGTCGGCGCCGCGACCGGCCTCGCCTTCGGATTGCTGTTCGGCGCTGTCACCACGCGTCGCGCCGGCGTGGTCTTCGCGCTGATTTCGCTGGGCATCGGCGAACTGGTGTTTGCCGCCTCACGCATGCTGCAGGGATTTTCCGGAGGCGAGGAGGGCATCACCGCCAATCGTGCCCACGGCCCGCAAGTCTTCGGACTGAATTTCGCCTCGCAGCTGCAGGTCTACTACATCATCGCTTTTTGGGTATTCGTCGCCGCGGCGCTGATGTATGCGTTCACACGTACGCCGGTGGGACGGATGTGCAATGCCGTCCGGGACAACCCCGAGCGTGCGGCGTTCGTCGGGTACAGCACGCAGGGCGTGCGCTTCATCGTTTTTTCCGTCGCCGCGATGTTCGCCGGACTGGCCGGCGGCCTGCATGCGATCAACTACGAGATCGTCGCCGCCGACGCGGTTGGCGCGGCGCGTTCGGGCAGCGTGCTGCTCATGGTCTACATCGGTGGCGAGGCGCACTACCTCGGTGCGATATTGGGCGCGATCACGATCACCTGGCTGCAGGTGAGCCTCAGCGACTACACGACGGCATGGCAGCTTTATCTTGGTTTGTTCTTCATGGCGATCGTGCTGTTCGCGCCGGGTGGCCTTGCCGGTCTGATCATGATGCACGCCCCGATCCTGCGTACGCGGGCGTTTCGTGGCGTCCTGCGCAGTTATGGCGTCGCGTTGCTGCCTGCGCTGGCCATGCTGGTCGGCGCGGTGGCGTTGCTGGAGATCAATTACCGGCTGTCGACGCAGCCCGAGGCCGGCTCGCGCATGAAGCTCTTTGGCATTGTCATCGATACGGCCACTCCCTGGCCGTGGCTCGCTGCGGCCGTGTTGCTCGTTGGAGGATTCTTTGTATTTCGACGGACCTGGCCCGTGGTCGCCGCCGCATGGGAGCGTGCCGGCACGGAATCCGTCGCACAGCGTTCGGCGGCGTCGTAACGATGGCCGACACGACGAGCCCCTGCGCGCTGCAACTGCGCGACCTGCACAAGCGTTTCGGTGTGACGCCGATCATCCGTGGCGTGACACTCGATGTGAGTCGGGGCGAGCGGCACGCGATCATCGGACCGAACGGCGCTGGCAAGTCGACACTGTTCAACCTGATCAGCGGACGCTTCGCGCCCACCAGCGGATCGATTCGACTCGACGGTGACGAGATCGCCGGCGACATTCCGTCGGCCATCTACCGGCGCGGCCTGGCGCGCAGCTTTCAGGTCACCAACATTTTTCCGCGCCTGAGCGTGTACGAGAACATCCGCTGCAGCGTGCTCTGGTCGCTGGGCTACAAATACAATTTCTGGCGCAGTGCCTACCAGCTGCGCGATGCCAACGAACGCACCGATCGGACGCTGGAACTGATCCGGCTCACACCGCGGCGCGACACCCTTGCCGGCGTGCTGACCTACGCCGAACAGCGTGCGCTCGAAATCGGCATCACGATCGCAGGCGACGCCAGAGTGATCCTGCTCGACGAGCCAACCGCAGGCATGAGCCGCAGCGAGACCGACAGTGCGGTGGAACTGATTCGCACGATCACGAAGGGCAGAACGCTGGTGATGGTCGAGCACGACATGGGCGTGGTTTTCAATCTCGCTGACCGGATTTCCGTGCTGGTATATGGCGAGATCATCGCCACGGATGTTCCCGCGCGCATTCGTGAAAATGAAGCGGTACAGCAATCCTATCTAGGCACCGAAACGCATGCTTGAGATCGACAACCTGCATGCGTATTACGGCAAGAGCCATATCCTGCAGGGCATTTCGCTGCGCGTGGGCGAGGGCGAGATCGTCAGCCTGCTCGGGCGCAATGGCGCCGGCCGCTCGACGACGATCAAGACGATCATGGGTGAAGTCGTGCCGGTCGGCAGCATCCGCTTCAAGAACGAGCGGATCGACGGCCTCAAACCGCATCAGATCGCCCGCCGCGGATTGGGCTACGTGCCCGAAGACCGGGCGATCTTTCCGTCGCTGACGGTCCGCGAAAACCTGCTGCTGGGCATGAAGTCCGCGCAAGCGGCGGGGCGCTGGACCATGGAAGACATGTTCGTGCTGTTCCCGGTGCTGCGAGCCCGAGCGGACGCGCCCGGCGGTGTGCTGTCGGGCGGTGAACAGCAAATGCTGACCATCTGTCGCACGCTGATGGGCGATCCGGACCTGATCATGGTCGACGAGCCGACCGAGGGCCTGGCGCCGAAGCTGGTCGACCTGGTGCGTGAGCTGCTCGGGACCATCGCCGCACGAGGCATCGCCATCCTGCTCATCGAGCAGAAACTGACCATCGCTCTCGATATTTCGCGGCGCCTGTATGTGATGGGTCAGGGCCAAATCGTGTTCGAAGGCACGCCGCAGGACCTGCGCGCGAACCAGTCGGTGCGCAAGGACTGGCTTGAAGTATGATGCTCGCAATATTCGGGTCGTTTGTAGGCGCAAACTTGTTCGCGCGCGACGGTTTCGAAACTCCATGGTCCGAATGAATTCGGACCTACAAATTTCTCGCTAACGGAGATCATCATCGGCGCCTCGTATCAATTGCACGGCCCAGTGGCCGTGATTACCCTGGACAATCCGCCTGTCAACGGACTCGGCCATGCAGTCCGCTCGGAACTGGTCGAGGGCATCGATCGGGCGCTGGCCGACGCTGCGGTGAACGCCATCGTACTGATCGGCGCCGGCAAAGCCTTTTCGGGCGGCGCCGACATCCGCGAATTCAACACGCCCAAGGCCATGGCGGAGCCGACGTTGCGCACGGCCATTCGTATCGTCGAGGCGGCCGACAAACCGGTGATCGCCGCCATCGCCGGCGTCTGCATGGGCGGAGGTCTGGAACTGGCGCTCGGCTGTCATTTCCGGGTCGTGTCACCCGGTGCGCAGATTGCTCTACCCGAAGTCAAGCTTGGCATCCTTCCCGGTGCCGGTGGAACGCAGCGGCTGCCGCGTGTCATCGGCGTCGAGGCAGCGCTGAACATGATCGTATCGGGTGTGACGGTGGCCTCCGACAAATTGCAGGGAACGGCGCTGTTCGATGCGACCGTCGAGGGTGACCTGCTGCCCGGAACGCTCGCTTTCGCGCAGCGCGTCGTCGCCGAAAAGAAACCGCTCAAGCGCGTGCGCGACATCAAGATCAAGCTGCCCGACGCTGAAGCCTTTTTCCAGTTTGCCCGCAATTCGGTTGGAGCCCTGGCGAAGAATTTTCCGGCGCCACTCAAGTGCGTGGATGCCGTCGCCGCTGCCGTATCCATGCCGTTCGAGGACGGCATGCGCGTCGAGCGTGACCTGTTCACGCAGCTCGTGCTGACGCCGGAGTCGCGCGCACTGCGGCACGCGTTCTTTGCCGAGCGCGCGGCGACGAAGATTCCCGGCATCGACGCCGCCACCGTGCCGCGAAAGATTGAGCGAGTGGCGGTGATCGGTGCCGGCACCATGGGTGGTGGCATTGCAATGAATTTCCTGAACGCGGGCGTTCCGGTGACGATCCTCGAGACAAAACAGGAAGCGCTCGACAAGGGCCTTGCGACAATCCGCAAGAATTACGAAGGCACAGTCAAGAAGGGGAAACTGACGGCGGACAAAATGCAGCAGACGCTCGCGCTGCTCAAACCGACGCTCTCCTACGACGATATCGGTCAGGCCGACCTCGTCATCGAAGCCGTGTTCGAGGACATCGCGGTGAAGCAGGCGGTGTTCGAAAAGCTCGATGCAACCATGAAACCGGGCGCCATCCTCGCCAGCAACACATCGACGCTCGATGTCGATCGTATCGCGGCCTTCACCCGACGGCCGCAGGACGTCGTCGGCCTGCATTTTTTCAGTCCAGCCAACGTGATGAAGCTGCTCGAAGTCGTGCGCGGCGCGAAGACTGCCCCCGACGTCATGGTCACGGTGATGCAGGCTGCCAAGAAGATCCGCAAGACCGCGGTGGTGTCCGGCGTCTGCGACGGCTTCATCGGCAACCGCATGGTCGAGCAGTATCTGCGGCAGGCATTCTTCCTGGTCGAGGAGGGCGCGTCGCCGCAGCAGATCGATCGCGCGCTCGAAAAGTTCGGCATGGCGATGGGGCCGTTCCGCATGAGCGACCTCGCCGGTAACGACATCGGCTGGTACATCCGCAAGCGCCGCTATGTCGAGAAGCCGCAGATCGTGTATTCGAAGATTGCCGACAAGTTGTGCGAATTGGGCCGCTTCGGACAGAAGACCGGTGCCGGATGGTACCAATATCCGCCCGGCCGTCGCGACGCATTGCCGGACCCGGTGGTCGATGCGATGATCGCCGACTATCGCAAGGAGCGCGGGATCGTGCCGCGCAAGATCGACGACAGTGAAATTGTCGACCGCTGCGTCTACGCGCTAGTCAACGAGGGCGCGCGCATCCTCGAAGAAGGCATTGCGCTGCGCGCGTCGGACATCGACATGGTCTATCTGGCAGGGTACGGGTTTCCGCTCTATCGCGGCGGCCCGATGCTCTATGCGGACTCGGTCGGACTCTACAGCGTCGTGCGCAGCATCGAGCGCTTTGCGGCGCAGCCCGGCGGAGACGCGAGCTTCTGGCAACCGGCACCGCTACTGACCCGGCTCGCGGCAGAAGGCAAGACCTTCAATGTTTCCGTTGCTTAGCGGGAAATGGAAAACCGTTCGTGGTTCCTAACCCCCACGCTTTTGCTGTCGACCGTTCGTCCTGAGCTTGTCGAAGGACGAATAAGACTCAATACTCCGAAAGCCATTCATCATGACTGATGCCGTAATCGTTTCCACCGCGCGCACGGGACTGGCCAAATCCTGGCGCGGCGCGTTCAACATGACCCACGGTGCGACGATGGGCGGGCACGCCGTCCAGCACGCCATCGAACGCGCGAAGCTCGACCCGGCCGAGATCGACGACGTGATCATGGGTTGCGCCAATCCGGAAGGTGCCACCGGCGCCAACATCGCGCGCCAGGTCGCGCTGCGCGCGGGGTGTCCGGTGACGGTCTCGGGCATGACCGTCAACCGCTTCTGTTCCTCCGGACTGCAGACCATTGCCCTGGCGGCGCAACGCATCATCGCCGGCGAAGGCGACATCTTCGCAGCCGGCGGTGTCGAGTCGATCTCCTGCGTGCAGAACGAAGCCAACAAGCACATGCTCCGCGAAACGTGGCTGACCGAGCACAAACCGGAGCTGTACTGGCCGATGCTGCAAACCGCGGAGACCGTGTCCAAGCGCTACAGCATATCGCGAGAGAAGCAGGACGCGTATGGCGTGCAGAGCCAGCAACGGGCGGCCGCGGCGGCGGCGGCAGGAAGATTCAATGACGAGATCGTGCCGATGACGGTGACGATGGGCGTCGCCGATGCGGCATCGTCGCGTTTGTTCACGAAGGAAGTCACGATTGCTGCCGACGAGGGCATTCGCGCCGACACGACATTGGATGGCGTCGCCAAGATCCGGCCGGCGCTGCCGGGAGGTGTCATTGCCGCCGGCAACGCCAGCCAGTTCTCGGACGGCGCCTCCGCATGCGTGCTGATGGATGCGAAGGTCGCATCGCGCAAGGGTCTGCAGCCGCTGGGCATCTTTCGTGGGTTTGCGGTGGCCGGTTGCGAACCCGACGAAATGGGCATCGGTCCGGCGTTTGCCGTACCCAAACTGCTGGCGCGCGCCGGCATGAAGGTCGCGGACATCGGCCTGTGGGAATTGAACGAGGCCTTTGCGGTGCAGGTGATCTATTGCCGCGACAAGCTCGGCATTCCCGACGATCGCCTCAACGTCGATGGCGGCGCGATTGCCGTGGGACATCCGTACGGAGTGTCGGGTGCGCGCTTGACCGGGCACGCGCTCATCGAAGGCAAGCGCCGTGGCGCGAAATTCGTCGTCGTGACGATGTGTATCGGTGGTGGGATGGGCGCGGCGGGGTTGTTCGAAATTGCGTAGCAAACAGGGGGCGGAGCTGGACGCGCAGGGGCCTCTCGCTGCGGGCTTGCGCCGCTAAAGGCGTTCCCGAAACAGCCGCAGCGCATGCAGCAGGTCGGCCATCAGCGCCTCCTGATAGCGGTAGGCCATCTCCTGTCCCATGGGTACCAGCATCGACAACGATTGCCGGCGGCTCTTTTCGGACAGCGCGCCCAGCCGCTCCATCGCTGCATCGAGCATCGCGCGCGCCTGCGGCGTGCGCTGCGCATCGGTGGGTTGCATCTTGGCAATATCGCCGACCGTCGCGCCGAGACCGAACATCCTTGGGAGCCCGTGTTCGATGTCGACGCGCGCCACGTCGATGCGCCACAGCCTGAATCGATGCATGAGTGCCATCGCGTTGAACAGCACCGAGATCGCAAAGAACAACTGGATCCAGTTCGACGTCAGCATGATGTCCATGGCCCACGGCGCGTAGACGCCGAGCAGGTCCGGGCCATCGCTGTCGTAGTAGCTGCGCGCCGCCGGTGCCATGGGCTGCCCGGTCAGGTTCGGTGTGTCGCGGTTGTGCCGGACGAAGTTGGGGTACACGCCGGCGATCGCTGTTATGAATCCCTGCGTCACCGACCGCGACGCGCAGCCGTTGCCCACAATCAGGGTGTCCACGCGCAACACGTCTTTGGCCGTGGGCGGGAGCTGGTGCACGAGGTCGTAGTGGCCAGCCTCGATCTGTCCGGCCCGCGTGAACGGAAAGCGGCGCGCAAGACTTTCGGCGCCGGGCATGCTGAGGATCTGCAGCTTGCGTTGCTGCACCGCCTCGGTCAATCAGGCGTGCATCCTCGTCGATGACCATCGCGCCGAGGTCGAGCTCGCCGCGCTGCAGTTGCGCGAGTTGCTCGTCCGTCGTCGGCGTCGAGATCTTCAAGTCGAGCGCTGCGAACGGCGCGATCATGTGCCGCACGAGTTGCTCGGTGCCACTGCCCACCGGACCGATGCCGACGCGGGCACCGCGCAGGTCCTCGGGCTTGATCAGTCTGTCCGCTGCTGGCCCGAGGAAGAACAGCGTCTCGGGGCGGACCATGCGCCCGACCAGCTGGAGCTTGCCGCCTTCCGGCCAATCGATGCCGTCCTGGACGAGCGCGAAGTGGATGTCGCATGTGGCCTTCGCGGCCGTGAGCCGGGCCAGGTTCTCCACGGAGCCGGCCGACGAAAGATTCCGGATCTGGCCCTTTTGTCGCTGGGCTTCCGCTGCCAACCTGTCGACGACCGCGTAGTAGTTGCCGCGCTCGTTGCCTGACAGCAAGCCCACGCGCACGTGGCGCAGACTTGGGGTGGGTTCGATCAGCGCGACGAGCAGGCCGAGCAGGGCAAGTCCGCCGAACAGTAAGGCGAGCTTCATGCCCGGCGACAAACCGCCACCGGCGGATGGGACTCCAGGTACTCTTTGCGGGCCTTCCTCGGGTACGTGCGATGCCATCGTTGTTGTCAGCAGGAAGAAACTGGGCTCAGTCCCCGGTTGCCCGCGTCCTGTCGTCACGTGCGGTTTGCTCGGGGGCGGCGGTCTTTTCCATGCCGAGGTCGTATTCGCGTCCGCCCCATTGCGTGGGTCGGCGCGAACGCAGGTCGTCCGCGGCTCTGCTGAAGCAGGCCGCCCGTGAGCCAGGCGCCGATGACGTGCAGTGGCGCGGTCCAGATGGGCGCCTGGGCCACGCCCGCGATGCGCACGAGTGATCCCAGCCAGACGAGCATCGCCACCAGCGCAATGCCGAACAGCGACCATCCTCCTCTGACATTGCTGGCGGCGAGCAGCGCACCAAAGAGCCCGCAACCGAGCGTCCATAGCGGCAGGACTGTCCCGATCACGCGGATCCGCCACGCGGCGAACGACAGCCGCGCGGCATGGCGATTCGCGGCTTCCGTGTAGATTCGCGTCCAGCCGCGCCGAAATTGTGTCCAGTCCGCATACATGCGGCATCGGAAAAGCCCAGCCGCAAAGAAAACACCCGCCCTGCGCCGCTGACGTACGATGAGCCGCGCGAGCGCAAGATCCTCGAGCAGCGCCCGGTGCACGGCGGCGTGGCCGCCGATCGCGTCGTAGGCTTCGCGCGTGAACAGCATGAACTGCCCGTTGGCAAACGCGCGCCATGCCTTGAGGCCGTTGGCGCGTGTCAACGGATACTGCCGCATCAGCTCGAGCGCTGCCGCCGTTTGCACGACACGCTCGAACCAGGTGTCGTGCGTCAGCGTGCTGAGCAGGCTGAGAAGTTCCAGCTTGCGTTGCCGCATCAGCGCAAGCGAGGCCGCAATGCAGCCGGGTTCGAACACCGTGTCGGCATCGGCAAACAACAGGTATTCGGCTTGCAGTGCACCGAGGGAGCGTGTCACGCCGGCGTGCACCGCGTGCACCTTGCCCGCCCAGTTGTCCGGGCAGGAATCGATTTCGATGAATTCGAAACGGTTGTCGCCGGCGATTCCAGTGCGGACGAGCGAAGCCGTTTCGTCGGTGCACCGATCGAGCGCGAGGACGACCCTCAATTGCGGGTATGTTTCGGCCCGCAGCGACCGGATAAAACCGGCGATTACGCGTGCCTCGTTGTGTGCGGGCACGACGACGCACACCCGCCCCGTCGGCGGGTTGGCCATGGCGAGTTCCAGCCCTTTGCGAAGGGTGGGTAGGACCCATATCGAGTGCTCGACGCCTGCCCAGACGCCTGCCCATACGATGGCCGTGACGACCGCGCCGATGCCCAGCGTCCAGCCGGTGATTTCCAGGACCAGGCCTGCGTCCGTCATGTCGTCAGCATCAGTGATTGAGCCCGGCGAGGGGCATCCGGTCGACCGAATACGATATGGCGAAGCAAGGCTCTGGATGGCGAGACTCAGAGCGCAGGTGGCCGCACCTTGCATTGCATGCGACGGCCGCGCGCTGCGGCGCCTCATGCATAATCACAGCAACGGTAGGTTTTTTCACAAATATGCCAATAGGACGCTTTGCATAATCTTGGAGATGGCGAGAATCATGCAGGATCAAATTCAGAAGTGCACGCTTGTCACTGGCGGCGCAGGTTTTTTAGGATCACATCTTTGCGAACGGCTCGTAGCGGAAGGTCGCGACGTGCTGTGCGTTGACAATTTCTTTACCGGTACCCGGGAGAATATTCGGCACCTGCTTGGCCGCAGCAACTTCGAGGTACTTCGGCACGACATCACCTTTCCCCTGTATGTCGAAACCGATGAAATCTATAACCTGGCGTGTCCGGCGTCGCCCGTGCACTACCAGTTCGATCCGGTGCAGACGACCAAGACCAGTGTTCATGGAGCCATCAATGTACTCGGCCTGGCCAAACGAACCAAGGCCCGGATTTTACAGGCTTCCACGAGCGAAGTTTACGGAGATCCGACAGTCCACCCGCAAACCGAGGACTACTGGGGTAACGTCAACCCCATCGGTTATCGCGCGTGCTATGACGAAGGCAAGCGATGCGCAGAAACCCTGTTCTTCGACTACCACCGGCAGTACGACATGAAGATCAAGGTCGCACGCATCTTCAATACCTACGGGCCACGCATGCACCCCAACGACGGTCGCGTCGTATCGAGTTTTGTGGTCAATGCGCTACGCAATGAACCCATTGCAGTTTACGGGCGTGGTGACCAGACGCGTTCCTTTTGCTTCGTCGATGACCTGATCGACGGCCTGGTGGCCTTGATGAATTCGCCGCCCGAATTCACCGGACCCGTCAATATTGGCAATCCGGTCGAAACGCGCATCGTCGATCTTGCCGAGACCATTATCAAGCTTACCAATTCGCGCTCGACGATCGTCTTGAAACCGTTGCCCAGCGATGACCCCAAGCAGCGCCAGCCGGATATCTCGCTCGCACAGCGGCAACTGGGTTGGACGCCCAGGACCAATCTCGACGAAGGTCTGCGCAGGACGATTGCGTACTTTGATGACCTTCTGGGAGTTGCGGGCTAGCAAACGCCACGCACTTGCTATTTCATGTCGCCACAGAAAATGTCCACGTTGCCGTCCGCGGGACTCGAGCGCAGGACGAGCGCGTAATTGCCTGTTCGTAGCGTTTCCATCGACGTTGGTACCGTCTTGGCCATGGAGAACGGGCCGAACGCACTGCTGTTGCTGAAGAGGCCAGCCTGCACAATCTCGTTCAATGCGTAAGCAGGGGTTGCATCCAGCTTGGCGCACGAGCCCGTGTAGACAAACGTAAAGATTTGAACCGGCCGGCCCATCCATGGCGGCACACCAGTAATGGTGAAGTTGAGCAATGTTCTGTCGCCCTGGGCTGTCATGAATGCCCTTCCCGTCTGGCCTTCGTTTCTCGAGCCCGCCTGCAGGACGAACGAGACCGTGTCGGAGCGGCGATCGGCCGTTCCCGTACATCCGCAGGTCAGAGTGGCAGCAATGGCAATGGTCATCCAATGACGCATCAGCATGATTCCTCCGGTCCGTTGACGGTGCGTTTGTGCACTACGGAATTTCTGGATCATACCCCGTACGGAATTGCGTGAGTGTTGTCACAGCAGTGTGACGAATGCGTGCGTATCGGACGAAATGCTTTGCAACTGAAGCGATAAGTTTCCTATACTTCGGCAACTCGAAACACACCGGTCGCCAATGTCATCATCTCAAATGTCCCTAGGCTCTATCAGCCGCGCCATATTTCGGGCGACCGCATGACCCTGATGGAGGGACGGGAGGAGGGCGACTCATTCGACGGCTTGCACTCGCCTGGTCTGCTTCGTCTGGCGCTCGAATGGCGCTTGCCTTGGGAATGCGGCGCGATGATGGCAGCGCTGCCGATCTTATGGCGCGCACCGCGCGGCGACGGGCATCCAGTGGTCGTGTTTCCCGGTCTGCTGGCGCACGACGCGACAACGTGGGCATTGCGGCGATACCTGCACGACCGCGGTTACGACGCGCATCCCTGGGGTGAGGGATTCAATCTCGGGCCCGACGACGAACTTGTGGCGCGATTCGCCGCGCGCGTCGGGAAATTGCGCGCTGCCGCAGGAATGAAAGTCAGCCTGATCGGCTGGAGCCTGGGCGGAGTCTATGCTCGCGAGGTGGCCAAGGCTGCCGCCGACGACGTACGCTGCGTGATCACGCTTGCTTCACCTTTCACGGGACACCCGAAAGCGAACAACGCGTGGCGGATCTTCGAAATTGCCAGCAAACGGAAAGTCGCCGAACCAAAGCGATTCGCCGCACTGCGCCGCGCGCCGCCGGTGCCGACGACGTCGATCTACAGCAAGAGCGATGGCATCGTCGCTTGGCAGTGCAGCCTCGAAAAGGCAGGTCCGCAGACCGAGAACATCGAGGTCGAGTCAAGTCATTGCGGCATGGGGATGAACCCGCTGGCGCTCTACGCGATTGCTGACCGCCTCGCGCAGCCGGAAGGATCCTGGCGTCCGTTCGAGCGGCGAGGCCTGCGTCGTGTCGCCTACCGCAAGTCGCGCGGCTAGTTTCCAGCGTTCGTGAACTGATCCTGCAGCGCCGCCATGCGCTGCAGCCACTTCTCATGATGCGCGGCTTTCTTCGCGTAGTAGTCGCCCACCATCGGATGCGGAAAAATCAGGAAGCGCTCCGCGCGCAAGCCTGCAATGACCGCCTCGGCAACTGCGTCGACGTCGAGGATGCCGTCGAGCCCGGCGCTGGCGCCTGTGCCGCCGAGGTTGTCGACCATCGGCGTACGTACCGCCATCGGGCACAACGCCGAGACGCGCACTCCAAATCGCGCATAACTGAAGGCGAGTGACTCGGCGAGACCGAGCGCCGCGTGCTTGGTCGTCGTGTAACTCACGGATTCCGGTGTCGCCAGCAGGCTGGCGGCGGACAGCGTCTGCAGTAGATAGCCTTCGCGTCGGGCGATCATCCCGGGCAGCACCGCCTTGGCGGCGTAGGCATGCGCCATCACGTTCACATGCCAGTCGCGCTGCCACAGACCGAAGTCCGCTTCGCGCACATCCCAGCCTGGCGTCAGTACGCCGGCATTCGAACAGAACAGGTCGATGTGCCCATGATCGCGCAGGGCGCGCGCGACCAGTGCAGCGACCTCGTCCTCGCGCGTAACGTCACACCGGTGCGCGTCAGTGCCCTTGGGCGCTCCGTCCAGGTGGAGATCGGCGACCACGACGGCGCGCGCACCTTCCGCCATGAAACGGCGCGCCAACCCGGCGCCGATGCCGCTGCAACCGCCAGTGACGACCGCAACTCGATCCTTGAGCTCCATGACTTACCGCGCGAATCCCTGGCCGCCGTTGACGCCGATGATTTGCGCAGTCACCCAGCCAGCGAGGGGCGAGGCCAGGAACAGCACGACATTGGCGACTTCCTCGGGGCGGCCGAGTCGTTTGGCCGGCATCGAAGCCAGGATGCTTGCGTAGAGCGCGGGATTGTCGGTCTTGCTTCGGTCCCAGAGTCCGCCTGGGAACTCGATCGATCCCGGTGCCACGCAATTGACCCGGATACCTTTCATCGCCAACGCTGCGGCTTGCGTGCGCGTGTAGTGAATCACTGCGGCCTTGGCCGCGCCGTAGGCGGGTGCGCGCACCGATGGATTGAGACCCGACCCGGACGCGATATTGATGATCGTGCCGTCGTGCCCCGCTTCGATGAACGGTAGCGCCGCGCGCGACGCGCGCACGACAGCGAGAAGGTCGACCGACAGGCTCGCCTCCCAACTCGCCGCATCATCGGAAAGTCCGTAACCGGTAGCGTTATTCACCAAAACATCGATGCCGCCGAGTGCGGCCGCGGCGTCCGGGATGTAGCGTGCGATCTCGGCTTCGCTCGACAAGTCGCAGGTCGCCGCATGTGCGAGGCCGCCGAACGCGGCCATCTCGGTTCGAGTTGCTTCGAGTGCGCCCGCACCGCGGGCGCAAATCGACACATGCGCTCCCGCCGCAGCGAAGACTAGCGCTATCGAACGACCGATGCCGCGGCTTCCACCCGCGACGACGACGCGTTTGCCCTTGACGTCGATATTCAACTGCAATCCGGTCTCGGCGTGCTCTTAGCCCATGCAGAAGATGTTGAGTTTGTTGCCATCCAGGTCGCGGAAGTAGCCACAATAGAAGCCGTCGCCGCGCGGACCGGCCGCGCCTTCGTCCTTGCCGCCGAGTGCAAGCGCCTTCTTGTGCAGGCTGTCGACCTTCTCGCGAGAATTGACGACCAGCGCGACCATTACGCCATTGCCGACGGTGGCTGCGTTGCCATCGAATGGTTTCATGACGGCAAATCCCGGTTTGTCCTGCGCGACGCCCCACGCAATGCCGCGGTCCGAGGCCCACAATCGCTTGGCGCCGAGTTCCGCGAAAAGCGCATCATAAAAAGCCGCTGCCCGCGGCAGGTCATTGGTTCCGAGCGTTGTGTAGCCAATCATTTCGGTTCCTCCACGAATCTATGAAAAACAGCATTCTAAGTCCATCGCCGACCGAACCGGCAACATCGCAGACGTCGCTTACCCCAGCGCCTCGAGGCCAGCGCGCGCGACGTCCTCACCCCATTCCTGCAGAAAGTGGCCGCCCTGTGCGACCTCATACGGAGGCGGACAGTTGCGAATCGATTTCGCCACCGATCGCATGACGGTCGGGCCCAGCACCGGATCCGTCATGCCCACGGCCATGAAAGTCTTGCCCGACCATTCGGTGCGGAACCACTCGCGCGCGCGGCGCGACATCGCCGCGCCCTCGGCCTCGGGGTTGTCGGGCACCAGGTTGGGAAAGCGCCGCACGCCGCCCTTGAACGATGCGTCGGGATACGGGGCGTCGTAGGCAGCCGCTTCGGCCGGCAGCAGGTGCGGGCAGGAGCGCGTCAACAGTTTGCCCACCGCCAGGTCGGGGTTCTTGTTGTTGTAGGCGCGCCAATCGAGAAAGCCCTGCGGCAAGGGCACGTCGCCGGTCGCGAACGCCGTGTTCATGATGAAGAGACCGCAAAATCGTTCCGGCATGTCCATCGGCAGCGTCAGTCCCAGCAGTCCACCCCAGTCCTGCACTGTGAGCACAACATTGCGCAGGTCGAGGCGTTCGACCAGATTCCTCAGCATGTTGCGGTGGAACAGGAATGTGTAGCGCGCGTCGTCGGCCGGCTTGTCGCTCTTGCCGAATCCGGGCAGGTCGGGCGCGACGACACGGTGACCGGCAGCCACGAACAGCGGAACCATACGCCGATAGAGATAGCTCCAGGTCGGCTGCCCGTGCAGGCAGAGGAAGGTCTTCGCGGCGTCGCGCGGACCTTCGTCGAGGTAGTGGATGCGCAGTCCCTGATAGCCTGCGAGGTCGTCGATGTAGTGCGGCGCGAACGGATAGCCCGGAAGGTTCGCGAAGCGTTCATCGGGTGTGCGCAGAATGTCGGACATCGTGCCTGCCTGGCGCGGAAAATCGGAGTTGGACCGCATTATCCTACGGCGATCCAAGGAATGGTCGTAGTACCTGATTGGCCCCGTCAAAATACGCATGACGCGATCGCTTGACCGGACAATACTGCCATGCGACGCTCGGTCGCATGTTTTTCACGCCACAAGGGAGACAACATGAAGCGAATCATCCTCACAGGTATCGTCAGTGCACTGATATTGGTGGCGAGTTCCGCGTACGCGCAGGACAGGCCCTTGCACAGTGTGAGCCCGAATCGCCATCCCAATCTCGCGGCGGCGCAGAACCTCTCGCAGCAGGCCTATCAAAAGCTCATCGCGGCGCAGAGGGCCAATGAATGGGACATGGGTGGTCACGCGCAAAGGGCCAAGGACCTGCTCGAGCAAGCCAACGTCCAGATCAAGCTTGCCGCAGAAGCCGCCAACAGGAAGTAACGCTGACTTGTGCTGCGTGTGCGAGCCTTGAGGCCAGGGGCAACCGACGATTACTGAATCACCTCGTCCGCGCGCAGTTGCAGCGACTGCGGGAACGTCAGGCCAAGCGTTTTCGCGGTCGTCAGGTTGATCGCGAGTTCGTACTTCGTCGGCTGCTCCACGGCCACATCCGACGCTTTGGCTCCCGCGAGAATGCGCTCGATCGTGTATGCCGTGCGCTGGAAGAACAGATCGAGATCGGGCCCGTAGGACATCAGCCCGCCCGCGACGACAAAGGGCCGGAACGGTGAAATCGCCGGAATGCGATTCCGCAGCGTGAATTCCGCGAATCGCGCGGAATACTGGAACGCGGTCGGCGACGACAGGACCACGAACGCTTGCGTTCGCGCCCGCACAGCCGTGTCGAGCACGACATCGAAGTCGCTCCAGTTTTTGATGGGAACCGTTTGTAGCTGGATGGAGAGTGCCGTTGCCGCGGCCTTTGTGGCGGCGAGCTGTGACTCGCCGGTCGTCGTATCCCAAAGCAGGCTGATCTGGCGCGCGCCGGGTGCTGCCTCGCGCAGCAGTTGAAGCCATTTGGCAGACATCGCCGTAAAATCCAAAAAGAACCCCGTGACGTTGCTACCTGGCCGGGACAGGCTCTTCATCCACCCGTTATGCACCGGATCGGACTCGAGATCGATTGCCACGATGGGAATCGTCCGCGTCGCGGCCATCGTGGCCTTTACAGTCGCCGGACCCACGACCAACAGCACATCGACGTTGGATCGCACCAGATCGGCCGCAAGAGCAGGCAGTGTTTCCGGTTTGCCGTTTCCGGAGCGCAGTTCCAGTGTAATGGTCTTGCCGACTACAAAACCCCGGTCGGCGAGCCCCGGAACGAGGACCTTGTACACCGCGCTGGCTTCGACGCTTGCGGGATGCAGAATGCCCAGCCGCGGCAGTGCACGGGCGGGTTGTGTGCGTGCGGCAATCGGGAGCGACGCAAGACCAGCGCCGAGCATCGTCAATGCCTCGCGCCGCGTCGTCACTGGATCACCTCATCGGCGCGCAGCAGCACCGACTGCGGGATCGTCAGCCCGAGCGTCTTGGCGGTCTTGAGATTGACGGCGAGGACGTACCTGGCAGGCTGTTCGAATGGCAGGTCGCCCGGCTTCGCGCCCTTCAGAATCTTGTCGACATAGGCCGAAGCACGCCGAAAATTGTCGACGACGTCGGGTCCGTAGCTCATCAATCCGCCAGCCTTCGGGTACTGATAGATCAGATAGATCGACGCGACCCGGTACTTCAGCGCTGCCTGCGCGATCTGCTGCAACTGCTGGACGAAGAACGTGTCGCCGAACAGCATGACAGCACTGGCGCGCTCCTTCACCAATGCGGCGAATCCGGGCTCGATTTCCGCGACCGTGGCAGCCTCCGCCAGCACCAGCTGCACCCCGATCTTCTGGGCGGGCAACATCACCCGCTTCATTTGGGTGGGATGCGTCACGTTATCCGGATTCAACAACACGCCGAGTCGAGTCAGTTGCGGAACCGCTGCCTTGAGCAGTTCGAGCTGCTTGGCACCGAGATCGGCAGCGGTATCGGTGAGGCCGGTGAAGTTGCCGCCCGGTCGCGCCAGACTTGCGGCCAGGCCTTCGATGACCGGGTCGGTGGTCACGGTGACGACGATGGGAATGGAGGTGGTCGCGAACCGCAACGCGCTGTACACCGGGCTGCCCGTTGCCACGATGACATCAACATTCGCGCGCACCAGATCTTCCGCCAACATCGGAAGGCGATCGATCGTGCCGTCCCCGAAGCGCGCTTCAATGGCGGCGTTTTTACCCTCGACGTAGCCGAGGTCGCGCAGGCCCTGAGCAAAGGCGTCGTAACGCCCGGTGTCCATTGCAGACTGGCGTGTGCCAAAGTAGAAGAAACCAATGCGCCACACTTTGCCCGTCTGCTGCGCGTGCGCGTTGCATATGGGCCCAAGCGCGCTGCCTGCCATCAATCCGACGAATTTGCGACGCGAGATCACTGAATCACCTCGTCCGCGCGAAGCAGCAGCGTCTGCGGAATCGTGAGTCCGAGCGCCTTCGCCGTCTTGAGATTGATCACCAACTCGAATTTCCTTGGCTGCTCCACCGGGAGATCAGCGGGCTTGGCGCCTTTCAGGATCTTGTCCACGTAAGTCGCCGCGTGACGAGCACTCGCGGCCAGGTCAGCTGCGTAGCTGAGAAGTCCACCCCCGACCACGTGCTCGCGCCACGAATACGCCACCGGCAGCCGTGTGGCCTGCAGCAGCCCTTGCAGCTTCACGCGCTCGTTCAGGTAGATCGGGTCCGCGACTACCACGACCGCCTGCGATCGCTGCCGGACAATCTGCTCGCTGGCAACACCGAATTGCGCCGGCGTGTTCGCGACAACGCGCAGCGCAATCAGGTCCAGCGCGGAACAGGCGCGCTGGGCGGCGGCCCAAAACACGGCGTGGTTCGGATTGCCCTCGTTCAACACGATGGCAACGCGCTGTGCACCGGGTACAACCTCGTGCAGAATCCCGATCAGCTTGCCTAGTGTCTCGTCCGACTGGGTGGCAATCCCGGTAATGTTGCCTCCCGGCTTGGCCAGGCTTGCGATAAAGCCGTTACCTACTGCATTGTTGACGCTCGACATGACGAGCGGTATGGTCTTTGTTGCCCGCTGCAGCGCGCGTGTGGTCGTCGCGTTGCCGACCACGATCACGTCGACTTTCTGCCCGACCAGCTCGCGGGCCAACGCATCCAGGCGGTTCACGTCGCCATCGGCGTAGACGCCTTGATACTCGACGGTCTTCCCCTCCAGCCAGCCGAGATCGTGCATCCCCTGCTTGAACGCCGCATACGCTTCCGCGGGACTGGTTATCGATCCGAGCGATACCCACGCGACACGACGGATGGTCGGAACAGGCTGCGCCTCGGAGACAGACCGCACAATGACGAGGCCACCTGCGACAGCGCCGATGAATGTTCGCCGGTCAATCATCGAATGACGTCGTCCGGCGATGGCAGCAGCGTCCATCGATGTGATACAATGTCATACAGTGATCCATTCGAGGAGTCTGGCCATGCCGCTGTCAGTGCGCTTGAAACCCGAATTGGAGCAATTGCTCGACGCTGCTGCTCGCCGCGAGCGCAAAAGCCGATCGACAATTATCCACGAGGCGCTTGCCGTGCGCCTGCGGCCGGTCAAGCTACGTCTGGGCGACGCGATTCGAGGGGCGCTTGCCGAGGCGCCGGACGGGTTCGCGCTCGAGCGCAAGCAGCCGAGAAAGGCAGATCGACGTGCCTGGGGGCGTTGATGCGATACATGCTCGACACCAATACTCTGGTGTACGTGCTCAATGCCAGACCGCGTCACGAGGCCGTCATCGCGCGGTTCGACGCAGAGAATCCGGAAGACCTGGTGGTGTCGTCGATTACGCTTGCGGAGCTGCGCTACGGGATCGAGAAAAGCCAGCGCCGCGAAAGCAATCGCCGCGCACTTAATCGCGTGTTGCGAGCTCTGAATGTAGTCGCATTCGACGCGCAGGCTGCGGAGGCTTACGGCTCGGTTCGCGCCACGCTCGAGGCGACGGGAAAGCCGGTGGGTCCGCTCGACACGCTGATCGCGGCACACGCGCTGGCGCTCGACCTGACGCTGGTGACGAGCAACTTGCGCGAGTTCTCCAGAATCCGCAGCCTTCGTGTTGAGAGCTGGATCGCGAGCTGACCGATTCACTGGATCACCTCGTCCGCGCGCAGCAGAACGTCCTTCGGGATCGTGATGTCCGAGCGCCTTCGCGGTCTTCAGGTTGATCAACAGCTCGAACTTGGTCGGCTGCTCGACGGGAAGGTCCGCCGGTTTGGCACCCTTCAGAATCTTGTCCACGTATTTCGCCGCGTGGCGGAAGATCGCGGTGAGGTCAGTTGCGTAACTGAGCAATCCACCCGCAACCACGTGTTCGCGCAAAGCATACGCCACCGGCAGCCGCGTGGTCTGCAGCAGCTCTTGCAGCTTGGCGCGCTCGGTAAAGTACATGCCGTCCCCGACCACCACGACGGCCTGCGATCGCTGTCGAACGATCTCTCCGACGGCGGCGCCGAGTTGCGCCGGCGCGCTGGCGACAACCCGGAGCGCAACGAGGTCCAACGCGGCGCAGGCGCTCTGGGCACTGGCCCAGGACACGGCATGTAACGGATTGCTTTCGTTCAACAGGATGGCGATGCGCCGGGCGCCGGGCGCGACCTCGTGCAGGATCCCGATCAGCTTGCCCAGCACCTCATCCTGCTGGGTGGCGATGCCAGTGATGTTTCCCCCCGGCTTGGCCAGGCTTGCGACAAACCCGCTGCCCACTGGATTGCGCGACGCCCGCCATGACGATGGGTATGGTCTTCGTGGCCCGCTGCGCCGCGCGCGTGGCTGTCGGTCGCCGACCACAATCACCTCGACTTTCTGCCCGATCAGTTCGCTGGCCAGGGCGTCCAAACGATCCACGTCGCCATCGGCGTAGACGAATCGATACTCGACGTTCTTCCCTTCCATCCATCCGAGATCCTGCATTCCCTGCGTGAACGCCGCGCGCAGATGGGCGGACGCGGTTTCCGATGCCGATCCACATCAGCCCGACACGACGGATGGTCGCGGCAGGCTGTCCGCGGCGAGCCGGTGCGCGACGAGCAGGCCGATGCCACCTGCCAGCAAGACGCCGCGGCGCGTGATCACTGGATCACCTCGTCGGCGCGCAGCAACAGCGATTGCGGGATCGTGAGGCCGAGCGCTTTCGCGGTCTTGAGGTTTATCACGAAGTCGAATTTCGTCGGCTGCTCGACGGGAAGATCCGCGGGCCTGGCGCCCTTCAAGATCTTGTCCACGTATTTCGCCGCATGGCGGAAGCTCGCGGCGATGTCAGGCGCGTAGCTCAACAACCCGCCGTCGACCACGTGCTCGCGCCACCCATATGCCACGGGCAGCCGCGTGGTCTGCATCAGCGCTTGCAAACCCGCGCGGTTGTTCAAGTACAACGAGTCGGCAGGCACGACGACAGCCTGGGATCGCTGCTGGACGATTTGCACGGTGGCGGCGCCGAGTTCTGAAGGCGTGCTGCCGAAGATCTTGAGTGCGACCAGATTCAACGCCGCGCAGACACGCTGCGCGGCGGCCCAGAACGCGGGGTACGAGGGACTGGTTTCGTTCAACAGGATGGCAAATCGCCGGGCGTCCGGCGCTATCTCGTGCAGTATCTCGATGGGCTTGCTGAGCACGTCTTCCTGCTGGTTGCTGACGCCGGTGATGTTGCCCCCAGGCTTGGCCAGGCTCGCGACAAAGCCGTTGCCCACGGGATTCGCTACGCTCCCCATGACAATGGGTATCGTTCTCGTCGCGCGCTGCGCTGCGCGCACTGATGGCGAACTCGGGGCCAGAATAAGGTCGACCTTCTGCGCAACAAGCTCGCTAGCCAATGCGTCCAGGCGATCCATGTCGCCATTTGCATAGACGAATCGATACTCGATAGTTTTCCCATCCAGCCAGCCGAGATCACGCATTGCACCTGCGAACGCCTTGAGCTGAGGGGCAACCGCGGGTTCCGACGGGAGTGTCAGGATCCCGACCCGACGGAGCGTCGTGGCGGGTTGACCACGGCTGAGCGGGTGCGCGACGAGCAGACCGATGCTGCCTGCCAGCAAAACACGGCGGCGCGTGATCACTGGATCACTTCGTCTGCGCGTAGCAGCAGGGACTGCGGGATCGTGATGCCCAGCGTCCTTGCGGTCTTCAAATTGATCACCAGCTCGAACTTGGTGGGCTGCTCGACGGGAAGGTCGGCGGGTTTGGCGCCTTTCAATATCTTGTCGACGAAGAGGGCCGCCCGCCGCCAGAGGTCGTCGATGTCCGCGCCGTAAGACATGAGTCCTCCGGCTTCGACATATTCCGCGAGTCCATATATTGCGGGGAGCCGGCTCCTGGCGGCCAGGTCCACGACTTGTTGGGCGTGTGCGAACAGGAGCCCGCTAATCAGGAGGACAGAGCCCGCCTGCGCGTTCGTCGCAGCCTTGAAGGCAGTATCGATTTCGCCGATCTCGCGGATTTCGAGCGACAGAACTTTCCACCTCCGCTCACGGGCGGCGGCTTCGGCGGCCTGGAAATCGGGGAGGTTAGCCCGATCCCAAATGACCGCCACTGGTGCTGAACCGGGGACGAGTTCCTTGAGCAGCTCAAGGCGCTTCCCGGTCGTCTCCAGCCACTGAGCGCTGAACCCGGTGAAGTTCCCGCCCGGGTGCGCGAGGCTCTGGACGTACCCTCCGCCCACGGGGTCGTTGGCAGCCACCATCACGATGGGGATGGGGACGGGAGAGATCGCCTGCTTGAGCGCGCGCAGCGCTGTCCCTGCCGCGACGATCACGTCTACTTTGAGGCGGACCAGCTCGCCGGCCAACCCGGGAAAACGCTCCGACCTGCCCGCAGCACCGCGTGCCTCTGTGACGAACTGCTCGCCATACACGTAACCGAGATCGCGCAATCCTCGTAAGAGCGCTTTGGTGGACGGTGACTTGGGCATGGCGCCGACCAAGTCGTCGGTCGGCCGAATACCGAGGATTCCGATCCGATAGATTCTGGGTGCGGGTTGCGCCGAAGCAGCGCGGGTCACCGCGAATGCCCCCGCGCTAAGTCCGCCGATGAACGTTCGTCTGTCCATCACTGAATCACTTCGTCCGCGCGCAGCAATATGTCGACTTCGGAATCGTGATACCGAGCGACTTTCGCGGTCCTCAAGTTGATCACCAGCTCGAACTTGGTCGCCTGCTCGATGGGAAGATCCGCGGGCTTGGCGCCCTTCAATATCTTGTCCACGTATTTCGCTGCGTTGCGGTAGTTCGCGTCGATGTCATATCCATAGCTGAGCAACCCGCCCGTGACCACGTGTTCGCGAAACGCATGCGCTACCGGTAGCCGGGTGGCCTGCAGCAGTTCTTGCAGCTTCGCGCGCTCGGTGAAGTACATGCTGTCCGAGGTCACTACGACCGCCTGCGATCGTTGTCGAACCATCTCTCCGACGGCGGCGTCGAGTTGCGCCGGCGTGCTGGCAACGACACGCAGGGCAACGAGGCCCAGCGCGGCGCACGCGCTCTGGGCACTGGCCCAGTAGGTGTCTTGTAACGGATTGCTATTGTTCAACAGGATGGCGATGCGCCGGCCGCCGGGCGCGACCTCATGCAGAATCCCGATCAGCTTGCCCAGCACCTCGTCCTGCTGGCTGCTGAAGCCGGTGATGTTGCCCCCGGGCTTGGCCAGACTGGCGACCAGCCCGGCGACCACAGTGCTGGCGACGCCCGCCATGACGATGGCTATCGTCTTCGTCGCCCGCTGCGCCGCTTGGGCGCTTGGGCTGCTCCCGACAAGAATCACGCTGACTTGCTGCCCGATCAGTTCGCGAGCCAGGGCGTCCAAGCGGCCCATATTGTTATCGGCATAGACGTATCGATACTCGACGTTCTTACCTTCCAGCCAGCCGAGATCCTGCATTCCCTGCGTGAATGCCGCGCGCAGATTAGCGCTCGATGCTTGCGACCCGGAACCCAGCAACCCGACACGACGGATAGTCGCGGCGGGCTGCGCATCGGCGACAGACCGCGCGATGACGAGGCCACCTGCGACGGCGCCGATGAACGTTCGCCGGTTGGTCATCGCATCAACTCGTGCAAATCAGTGACGTCCAATTCGGAGAGAGTCCGCGGTTTAGGTCGGGGTCAGTGTGGCCCCGATTCATGCGCAGCGCTACTTCGATGCGACAGCTAGCACGGCCTTCGGATTTGTGCTGGCTATGGCGAGCAGGGTACGCGCGGCACCACTAGGTTGCTTGCGCCCTTGCTCCCACCCTTGAAGGGTGCGAACGGACACGCCCAGGAGGGCGGCAAATTGCGACTGAGACAAACCCGTCTTCCTGCGTGCCTCGATGACCGGCGACGAGACCACTTGGACTTGGCCCGCCTTCATTTCGCGCACTGATTGCAACAGGTCGGCCGCGAGGTCGCGCTTGGCCTCGTAGGCCGCAAGGTTGGTTTTGGTAAGGCGTTTACTCTTCGAGGGCACGACGAATCTCCTTCAATTTCCGACCGGTAAGGTTGTCAGTCTTGGCTTTGGCGTAGAGCGTCAGCAAGACAACCTCACCCTCCGCGATGCGAGTGAAGTAAATCACCCGAACACCACCCGACTTGCCCGAACCGGCGCGACGCCAACGCACTTTGCGAATGCCGCCGGACTCGGGCACGACGTCGCCAGCGGTAGGCTGCTCTGCGATATACGCCGCGAAAGCACCACGTTCGTCCTCCGTCCAGTAATGCGGCCACTGACGCTGGAACAGCGACGTTTCAACGACCGTGAACATAGACGGACTATACGCCTGCGGCGTATAGTTGTCCAACGTGTTCGCGGGGCGCCCAACCAGACAAGCCGACCGACGCCGACGACACGGTCACCGACTGGCCGCTGGCGCCTGACGCGAATACCCTGGAGCGATCCTTTCACTGGATCACCTCATTTGCAAGCAGGAGCAACGGCGGCGGAATCGTCAGGCCGAGCGCCTTGGCAGTCTTCAGATTGAGCACGAGCTCGAACTTGGTCGGCTGCTCGACGGGAAGATCCGCGGGTTTGCCGCCCTTCAGGATCTTGTCCACGTAGGTCGCTGCGAAGCGAAAAATCGCAGCCAGGTCGGGTGCGTAGCTGATGAGCCCACCCACGACCACGTGCTCGCGCCACCCATACGCCACAGGCAGCCGTGTGGACTGCATCAGTGCTTGAACCTTCACGCGCTCGTTTAAGTAGACGGGGTCTGAGACAAACACGACACCCTGCGTTCGTTGTTTGACAATCTCCCTGACGGCGGTGTCAAGTTGCGCGGGCGTGTTAGCGACAACCCGCAACGCCAAGAGACCCAATGCGGCGCAAGCGCTCTGGCCGGCGGCCCAACAGACGGCATGGTTCGGATTGCTGTCGTTCAACACGATCGCAATGCGCCGTGCACCGGACGCAATTTCATGCAGGATCCCGATCAGCTTGCCCAGTACTTCGTCACCCTGAGTGGTAATCCCGGTGATGTTGCCTCCCGGTTTGGCCAGGCTTGCGACAAGCCCGTTGCCCACGACGTTGGTGACGCCCGTCATGACGATGGGTATGGTTTTCGTCGCCCGCTGCAGCGCGCGGGTGGTCGTCGCGTTGCTCACCACGATCACGTCGACTTTCTGCCTGACCAGCTCGTTGGCCAAGGCATCCAGGCGGTTCACGTCGCCATCGGCGTAGACGCTTTGATACTCGACGTTCTTCCCTTCCAGCCAGCCGAGATCGCGCATCCCCTGCCTGAATACATCATAGAGATCGGTGGGACTGGTTTTCGATCCAATCGACACCCACCCGACACGACGGATGGTAACGGCAGGCTGCCCGCGGCTGAGCGGGTGCGCGATGAGCAGGCCGATCCCGCCTGCCAGCAATACACTGCGGCGCGTGATTAGCTGGCGAAGTGGAGTCTGACCCCATGTATCAGGCAAGCTTCACCAGCTGCTTGCCGAAGTTTTCGCCCTTGAGCAGCGCGATGAGCCCCTTGGGTGCGTTGGCCAAGCCATCGACTACCGATTCGCGGAACTTGAGCCTGCCTTCCGCGAAATAGCCGCCAAGCCCCTTGAGCGCTTCGCCGTAGCGGTCCTTCCAGTCGAAGACGATCATGCCCTGCATCTTGATGCGATTGACCAGCACCGAGCGCAGCATCTTGTAGCCGTACGGTTCGGTGGCGTTGTACTCCGCGATCAGGCCGCAGACGACGATGCGCGAATGCAGGTTCATGATTCGCAGCATCGTATCGAGCATCACGCCGCCGACGTTCTCGAAATAGACGTCGACACCCTGGGGGCAATGCGTGCGCAAATCTTGCAGCAGATTGCCCGCCTTGTAGTCGACGCAGGCGTCGAAGCCGAGTTCCTGCACCACGTAGTCGCACTTGGCCTTGCCGCCGGCGATGCCGACCACGCGACAGCCCTTGATCTTTGCGAGCTGGCCGACGACGCTGCCCACCGCGCCCGACGCGGCCGACACGACGACCGTATCGCCCGCTTTTGGTTGGCCGATTTCGAACAAGCCGAACCACGCGGTCATGCCAGGCATGCCGAGCAAGCCAAGGTAGGACGAGGCGGGTGCGCGCTTGGCGTCGATCTTCGTCAGCTCCTTGGCCTTGGCCACGCCGTGGAGCTGCCATCCCAGTTGGGTGAGCACCTTGTCGCCCGGCACGAACGCGGCGTCTTTCGATGCGACGACTTCGCCGACCGTCTGGCCGACCATCACTTCGTCGATCTGGACTGGAGGCACATAGGACTTTGACGTCGTTCATGCGGCCGCGCATGTACGGATCGAGCGACAGCCATTCGTTCCTGACGAGCACTTCACCTGCGGCCGGCGTGGGCATCGGTGTTTCGACGATGCGGAAATTGCTTTCCACCACCGCGCCCTGCGGGCGACTGGCGAGCAGGACCTGCTGGTTCATCGTGGCCATCGGTAACCTCTCTCGGCCTGCTACAGCCGTGCGAATCGTTCGAGATGGTGATCGGCGTCGCCGAACTGCTGCGCGATCATCGTCAGCCGGCGGAAGGTGTGGCTCACTTTCATTTCGTCGGTCATGCCCATGCCGCCGTGCAGCTGCACCGATTCCTGCGCAACGTGCCGGCACGCATCGGCAATCCTGATCTTGGCGGCGGAGACGACGCGTTTGCGCTCCACGGGATCGCGTTCCGAGTCGACCTTTGCGCACGCGAGACTGGCCATCGACCGCGCCTGTTCGCCGCTGATCACCATGTCGACCATCCGGTGCTGCAGCGCCTGGAACGTTCCGATCGGCACGCCGAACTGCTTGCGCGTCTTGAGGTATTCGAGCGTGGCATCGTTGGCGTACTTGATCGCGCCGACCGCTTCGGCGCAGAGCAACGCGATCGCGAAGTCGGTGACCTCCTCGATCAGTGCAAGCGCTTCGCCGTCGACGCCGAGCAGCGCGTCCGCGTCGACACGCACGTTGCGCAACGCGATGTCCGCCGCCGGCATGCCGTCGATGGTGCGATACGGGGACTGGGTGAGGCCCGGCGCACGAGCGTCGACGACGAACAAGGCTGATCCCCATTGCGTCCGCCTCGTCGCCTGCGATGCGCGCCGAGACGACCAGGCGGTCAGCGCAGGGCGCATGGAGTACGACACACTTTTCGCCATCGAGCACGTAGCCGCCACCATCTTTGCTGGCACGGGTCGCGATGTGTGCGAGGTTGTAACGCGCATCTCGTTCGCTTTGCGCGAAGGCCATCTTGAGGTCGCCCGCCATCAGCGGGGTCAGCAGCGCTTGCTTTTGCGCCGCGGTGCCGGCACGCGCGACGAGTCGCGCGCCCAGGACCGTGGACAAATACGGTTCGACGACCAAGGCTTCGCCGAAAGCCTCCATTACGCTGAACAGATCCACGGCACCGCCACCGAATCCGTCGCTTTCTGTGGGTATCGGCAGCCCGAGCAAGCCGATCTCGGCGAGCCCGGACCAGATGCTGCCGCTGTAACCTTCGGACGACGCGATGATCTTGTTGCGCGTGTCGAAGTCGTATTGTTTTTCGACGAAGCGTCTGACCGACGCGGCCAGGAGTTGCTGCTCTTCGCTGTAATCGAAGTTCATGCGCTACAGACCTAGCGCCATCTTGGCGATGATGTTGCGCTGGATCTCGTTCGAGCCGGCGTAGATCGACGTCTTGCGGTAGTTGCAGTAGCGTGGAGCGAGCGAAGCAGTAAAAGTGTCGAAGTCTGCAGCCTGTTCGCGCGGCGCGAAGGGCTGCGCCAGCGGGCCGACGGCCTGCATCATGAGTTCAGTCAAGGCCTGCTGGATTTCCGTCCCCTTGATCTTCAGCATCGACACTTCCGCGCCGGGTGCGTTGCCGGTGCGCAGTTGATCGAGAAAGCGCAGATTGGTGATCGACAGCGCCATCAGCTCGACCTCGACGCGCGAGACGCGATCGCGAAAACGCGGATCGTCGAGCAGCGGCCTGCCGTCCTTCTGCTGCTTTGTGGCGAAGGCCTTGAGACTTTCCAGTTCGCGCTGCGAGCGCGCCGATGCGCGCGGTGTTCATGCGCTCATGACCGAGCAGATACTTGGCGACCGTCCAGCCCTTGCCTTCGTCGTGCACGCGGTTCTCGACCGGAACGCGGACGTCGTCGAAGAACACTTCGTTGACTTCGTTGCCACCGTCCATCAGCTTCAACGGGCGCACGGTGATGCCCGGCGTCTTCATGTCGATGAGCAGGAATGAAATGCCGTCCTGCTTGCGCTCGAGGCGCGGGTTCGGTGCGCACCAGGCAGAAAATCCAGTCGGCCATGTGGCCGAGGGTCGTCCAGGTCTTCTGGCCGTTGACGACATAGTGCTCGCCATCGCGTACTGCGCGCGTGCTGAGCGACGCCAGATCCGAGCCGGAACCTGGCTCCGAATAACCCTGGCACCAGAAATCCTCGCCGTGGTAGATGCGAGGCAGGAATTTCTGCCTTTGCGCATCGGTGCCGAATTTCAGCAGTACCGCAGCACACATCGTCAGACCGAACGGAATCAGCGGAGGCGCGCCTGCGTAGCCGCAGGCCTCTTCGAAGATGTAACGCTTGACCACGCTCCAGTCGGTGCCGCCCCACTCCTGAGGCCACGCCGGGGCGATCCAGCCCTTGGCGGCAAGGATCTTGTGCCAGCGCAGCAGATCATCCCGGGACAAGGATTGGTACTGCGTCACCTTGTCGCGCAAGTCGGCCGGCAGGTTGTCGCGCAACCAGGCGCCTGCTTCGTCGCGAAACGCCAGTTCTTCAGCGGAATAGTTGAGGTCCATGGACCGGCCTGAGGAGACGCGGGAGAGAAACTTACCCACCCACAACGGCTGGGTGGCGCTGTCTATTGCCCACTGCGCGGAATCTTAACCTAGAATGCTGGCCAAGGGCGCGACGAAGACACCTGCTGCTTCCTACCTCCAGAGAAAAATACCATGAGCGTGCAACAACTGTTCGACCTCAAGGGCAAGAACGCGCTGGTCACCGGCGGATCGCGTGGTCTTGGCCTGCAGATCGCCGAGGCGCTGGGTGAGTTGGGCGCCCGGGTCGTGTTGACGGCGCGCAAACGCGACGAACTCGACCAAGCGGTCGAGCACCTGCGCACGCGCGGCATCCACGCGATGGCCGTGCCGTGCGACATGTCCGACACGGCGGCGATTGCACCGGCGGTTTCGCGTGCGATCGAGGCACTCGGTCCGATCGACATTCTGGTCAACAACGCAGGCACGACCTGGGGCGCGGCAACCATCGAGCATCCCCTCGACGCATGGCAGAAAGTCATCAACCTGAACCTGACAGCGATGTTCGTCGTGAGCCAGGAAGTCGGCAAGCGCTGCATGGTGCCGCGGCGCAAGGGCAAGATCATCAACGTCGCCTCGATCCTTGGCCTGGTCGGCGGTGGTGACCCTGGGCGTCCCGCGACGATCGCGTACAACACGAGCAAAGGTGGCGTGGTCAACTTCACACGCTCGCTGGCGGCTGAATGGGCGCAGTACGACATCAACGTCAACGCGATCGCGCCGGGTTTCTTCCCCACGAAGATGACCAAGGGCATCATGGAAATGCTTGGCGACGAGGTCGCCCACAAGGCCCCGCTCAAGCGTGTGGGAGGCCCGGAGGATCTCAAGGGACTGGTCGCGCTGTTTGCCTCGGATGCCTGCGCGTTCATCACCGGTCAGATCGTTGCCGTCGATGGCGGCGTGACGATCGTCTGACGACGGGACGAACCATGGACATTGAAGCCACCGCTCGGTCGCAAGCTGCCATTCGCACGCCATCTGGGTATCCGCCTTGTCAGCGCAGGCGACGGCAAGGCACGTCTTGAACTCGACGTGCGCCCAGAATTGATGAACAGCTGGGACGCCGTGCACGGTGGCGCGACCATGACGCTGCTCGACATCGCGCTGGCGGTCGCGCTGCGCTCGCTCGACCCGCACGAACACGGCGCGATCACCGTGGAACTGAAGGTCAATTTCGTCGGTCCCGGGCTCGGTACGCTTGTCGCCGACGGTCGTTGCGTGCATCGCGGCAAGACGATCGCGTTCTGCGAAGGCGAGGTGCACGACAGCTCGGGCAAGCTCGTCGCGACGGCGAGCGGTACATTCATGTTGCGGCGCGTGCGCGCGGCGGCCGGCGCTCGAGCACAAAGCGGACTGAGCACAACCATGAGCGAATACGACGAATTCATGGGCACGCGGCCGGTCGCCGCGGCACATGCGTTCGACGTCAGCGCGCTCGAGCGCTATCTGTGTGACCACATCGACGGTTTCAAGGGGCCCATCGAGGTCGCGCAATTCAAGGGGGGCCAGTCGAACCCGACGTTCGCGCTCCAAACCCCCATGAAATCTTATGTGCTCCGGCGCAAGCCGCCAGGACAGCTGCTGCCTTCAGCGCACGCGGTCGACCGCGAATACCGCGTCATTTCAGCACTCGCGGGCAGCGACGTTCCGGTGCCGCACGCATATGTGCTATGCACCGATGAGTCGGTGATTGGGTCGATGTTTTTTGTGATGGAACTGGTCGAAGGCCGCGTGCTGTGGGACCCGCTGCTGCCCGGAATGGGTCCTGACGAGCGGCGCGCCGTCTTCGACGAGATGAATCGCGTCATCGCCGCGTTGCACTGCGTCGACTATGCCGCAGTCGGCCTTGCCGATTATGGCAAACCGGGTAATTACTTCGCGCGCCAGATCGATCGCTGGACGCGGCAGTACAAGGCCTCGGCGACGGAAACGTGCGAAGCGATGGATCGCCTGATCGAATGGTTGCCGCAGAACATTCCGGCAGGCGATCAGACGTCGATCGTTCATGGCGACTATCGCCTCGACAACATGATCTTTCATCCCACCGAGCCGCGTGTCGTCGCAGTGCTCGACTGGGAGCTGTCGACGCTGGGCCATCCGATGGCGGATTTCTCCTATCACATGATGGCGTGGCGCCTCGCGCCGAATGAATTTCGGGGCATGCGGGGCGCCGACCTGGCCGCGCTCGGCATCCCGGTCGAGCAGGAATACATCGATCGCTATCTTCGTCGCGTCGGGGCGACCACGGCGCCCGGGGCGACCGAGTGGGGCTTCTACATGGCCTACAACATGTTTCGGATGGCGGGCATCCTGCAAGGTGTGAAAGCGCGGGCGCTTGCCGGCAATGCAGCGAGCGCGCAGGCGCTGGAAGCAGGCAGTCGCGCCCGCCCGATGGCCGAGCTTGGCTGGAAGCAAGTCGAGTCGATGCTGGCAAGGCATTGACCCGAACCGCACATTTCGCACAAGGACGCCTATGAACTTCGATTACTCCCCGAAGGTACAAGCGCTGCAGTCACGGCTGCAGAAATTCATGGACGACCATGTCTATCCGAACGAGACACGCTTCGACGCAGAGGTGGGGGAGGGTGATCGCTGGCAGCCGACGCACGTCATCGAAGAGCTCAAGGTCAAGGCGAAGGCCGCGGATTTGTGGAACCTGTTCCTGCCGGAATCCGGGCACGGCGCCGGACTGACCAATACCGAATACGCACCGTTGTGCGAGATCATGGGCCGCGTACTGTGGGCGTCCGAGGTTTTCAATTGTTCGGCGCCGGACACCGGCAACATGGAAGTATTCGAGCGTTACGGGACGCCGGAGCAGAAGAAACAATGGCTGGAGCCGTTGCTCGAAGGCAAGATTCGCTCCGCATTCACGATGACCGAGCCCGCCGTGGCTTCGTCGGATGCCACCAATATCCAGAGTTCGATCGTGCGCGACGGCGGCGACTATGTGATCAACGGCCGCAAGTGGTGGTCGTCGGGCGCGGGCGATCCGCGCTGCAAGATTTTCATTTTCATGGGCAAGACCGATCCGAACGCCCCGAAACATGCCCAGCAGTCGATGGTGCTGGTGCCGCGCGATACGCCAGGCGTGAACATCGTGCGTCACCTGCCGGTGTTCGGCTACGACGACGCGCCGCACGGGCATATGGAAATCGAATTCAAGAACGTGAGGGTGCCGTTGACGAACATCTTGCTTGGCGAGGGCCGGGGTTTCGAGATCGCGCAGGGCCGTCTTGGACCCGGACGGATTCACCACTGCATGCGTGCGATCGGCCTGGCGGAGCGGGCGCTGGAGAAGATGTGCAAGCGCGTCAAATCGCGCGTTGCATTCGGAAGGTCCATCGCCGAGCAGACCGTGACGCTGGAACGCATTGCCGAGTCGCGCATCATGATCGATCAGGCGCGGCTACTGACCCTCAACGCGGCGTACAAGATGGACACGGTCGGCAACAAGGCGGCGCGTGCGGAAATCGCGATGATCAAAGTCGCGGCACCGGCGATGGTGTGCAAGGTCATCGACTGGGCGATTCAGGCGCATGGTGCCGGTGGTGTCTGCGATGATTTCGGGCTTGCCCGCGACTATGCGCACGCGCGCACGCTGCGCCTGGTCGACGGACCGGACGAGGTCCACCGCAATCAGATCGGCAGGTTGGAACTCGCAAAGTACGCATAGGCCGGCGCTGAATCACATATCATGGCGCCCATGACCACCGTGCCTGCACCCGATCCCGCGCTGATCGACAAGCTCGTCGTCGCCAATCGCATCCTGTATGACCAGGGCGTCGTCGATGGCTTCGGGCACGTCAGCGTGCGGCACGACCAATCGCCCGCGCACTTCCTGCTCGCGCGCAACATGGCGCCGGCGCTGGTGCGGCGCGACGATATCGTCACGTTCGACCTGGACGGCACGGCGGTCGATGCCCATGGCCGGCGTGTCTATCTGGAGCGCTTCATCCACGGCGAAATCTACCGCGCCCGTGCCGACGTGCGCGCCGTCGTGCACAGCCATTCGCCGAGCGTGATTCCGTTCGGCGTGACGCGGCAGCCACTGCGCCCGGTGTTTCACATGAGCGGCTTCCTGGGGCAGGGCACCGCGTTGTTCGACATTCGCGATGCCGCCGGCGACACCGACATGCTGATCAGCAGTGGAGAACTCGGCAAGGCGTTGGCGGCCTCACTGGGTGCGCGCTCGACCGTGCTGATGCGTGGCCATGGCTCGACGGTTGTGGGTACGTCGATCGAGCAGGCGATCTACCGCGCGATCTACGCGGAAGTGAATGCGAAGCTGCAGATGCAGGCGATAGGACTCGGCGAGGTCACGTATCTCAACGAGCAGGAAGCCGCGAAGGCGATGGCGACCAACGATACGCAGCTCGCCCGCGTATGGGAGCTATGGAGCAAGCGCGTTGGACCGATTTGACGACAACAAGGTAAATGCCCTTTGGCTATCGACACACCCGAATCCCGCCGCAAGGCACAGCTTGACGCGCTGCTTCTTGCGCTCCCCGGCGTGAGCGCGAGAACGATCAACGGCCTCGACGCCTACTTCGCCACCGACAAGATGTTCGCGTGCATCAGCGGCAAAGGCATTGGGCTGCGCCTGCCCGTCGCCACGGCGACGGAACTGCAGTTTTCGCGCGACAACGTCGTCCCGTTTCAGCCCGGCGGCATGGCAAGCACGCGGGAGTGGATACAGATCGACCGCGCCGATGCGGCCGACTACGAACAGGATCTCCCTCTTTTTCAGGCGTCGCTGGATTTCGTCAAAGCCGGCCGGCGCTAGCGAACTTCTGAGCAAGTCCGTTCGTGGTGAGCTTGTCGAACCATGAACGGAATCTCATCCATTGCAATCAGTCGGATCGTCGCCGCCCTTCGACGGGCTCAGGGCGAACGGGCAACTTGTCCGGAGGTGCCCTGGTGCAAGCGCCTAAGGATTGCCGAGGTAGTCGCGCTTGCCGATCTCGATGCCGTTGTGGCGCAGGATGTTGTACGTGGTCGTGACATGGAAATAGAAATTCGGTATCGCATGTCCGAGCAGGAACTGCATGCCGGTGTAGCGGGTTTCCTTGTCACCACGCTTGATCACGATTTCCTTGTCTTCGGTGCCGTCGATTTGAGCCGGCTTCACGCTTTGGATGAAGGCGATGGTTTTCGCGATGCGCGCCTTAAGCTCGGCCAGCGTCTTCTCGTTGTCTTCGAAAACCGGAATATCCACTCCGGCCAGACGCGCCACCACCCCTTTGGCGGTATCAGAGGCGATCTGCACCTGCTTGGTCATGGGCAGCATGTCGGGAAACAACCGATAGTTGGGCAGCGTGGCGGTGTCGAGCTTTTTGGCGTCGACATGGGCCTGTGCCTTGTCGAGGATGTTTGACAGGTTGCCGAGGATGTTGACGAAGCGCGGAACGCTCGCCTGATACATGGAAATGGTCATGGGAAATCCTGGAAATGGAATGGGATGCGGCAGGGCAAACGCGTATGTCTGAGAACCTGCGAAATGAAGTTCTGCGAAATATACGCGATCATTCTACTTCGCGCCGCGCGTGTAGAACTTGAACAACTCGTCGGTTTGCGCCTTGGTCAGCGGCGCGGGAACAAATTTGAGGCTGACGGCATCCGCCATGGCGTCGTCGAGCCCTGAAAGCCGGTCGAGGCGAAGATTCTCCTTCGGATAGAACTGATCGCGCACTTCCTTCGCGAGCGACTCGGAAATGCCCACCCACTCGGCATAGGCTTTCAGCGCCGCCGGGTCGGAGTACATCCAGTCCAGCGTTTCCCGATAAGCCTGCAGATAGCGCTCGATGACGTCGAGGCGCTGCTCTGCGGTCGCAGTGTTGGTAATCATCAAGCGGACGGTCTGGTTGCGAAACGCGGGCACGTCGCTCAGGCGAACGATGATGCGAATGCGTCCCTGCTGCAGGTCGGCAATGCCGAACGGCGGCGCCGACCAGCCGATGTCGACCTGGCCAGTCATCGTCTGAGTGAAGGTCGAGGACGGGCTGCCGGTCGCCACCGGCTTGGCCTGCACGCCGAATTCGCGGTTGAACGCGAGTACGGCTAGGTTCGTCGACGAGCCATTGGTCGAAAACGCGATCGTCTTGCCGTTGGCGTCCTTGATGCTCTTGATGGGTGATGCCGCAGGGACGTACCAGAACAGATCGTCGGCGCCGGTCATCGAGTTGGCGATGGCACGCACCGGTGCGCCTTTGGCAAATGCTCCCAGCACCCCGGCGGTTCCCACGCCGACGCCGATATCGACGCTGCTCGAAATCACCGCCTGCAAGGTCTCGCCGGCGCCCTGAGTGTAGAGCAGCTCGAGTGTAAGGCCGCGCTTTTTGAAGAATCCCGCCTTCTGACCCAACTCAGGCGGGGCATTCTCCCAATTCCCGCGCTGCCCGATCGCGAGCTTGAGGGTGTCCTGCGCCCACGCGCCTTGCCAGGCACTCAGGACACAGAGTGCGAACAGGAACCGCTTGCATACCGTGCCGATCATGATTCCTCCCGTATTTGTCGACAAACCGTGCTTCGTCTCCCGATATTCTGACAGGAAACCGTGGCCTGTCCCCTATTAAGGCGTCATCGCGTAAAATGCGCCGCCTGTCCGTCCAATCCAATCAGGATCCATTGCATGCGAGTTTTCAACTTCAGCGCCGGTCCGGCGGTGCTTCCGGAAGCAGTGTTGCAAAAGGCCGCCGCCGAGATGCTCGACTGGCACGGCAGCGGCATGTCCGTCATGGAAATGAGCCACCGTGGCAAGGAGTTCATCTCCATCGCCGACAAGGTGGAAGCCGACCTGCGTACGCTGCTGGCGATCCCGGCCAACTACAAGGTATTGTTCCTCCAGGGCGGTGCGATTGCCGAGAATGCGATCGTGCCGATGAACCTGTTGCGGGGCCGTACGGTGGCCGACTACGTTCACACGGGCGAGTGGTCGAAGAAGTCGATCAAGGAGGCGGGCAAGTACTGCACCGTGAACATTGCCGCCTCGGCCGAGGACCAGCAGTTCACCTATGTGCCGGCGCGCGAAACGTGGCAACTGACCTCGGGCGCCGCCTACGTCCACGTGTGCACCAATGAGACGATCGGCGGCGTCGAATATCAATGGACCCCTGACGTGGGGGACGTACCGCTGGTCGCGGACGTGTCGTCGCACATCCTCTCGCGGGTGATCGACGTTTCGAAATATGGCGTGATGTACGGCGGCGCGCAGAAAAACATGGGCCCGGCGGGATTGACCCTGGTGATCGTGCGCGACGACTTGCTCGACCGCGCACTGCCGATCACGCCATCGGCGTTTCACTGGCAGGAGCAGTCGGCCAGCGACTCCATGCTCAACACGCCGCCGACCTACGCGATGTATATCGCGGGCCTGGTCTTCGAGTGGCTGCTGGCACAGGGCGGACTGGCTGCGATCGAGCGCAAGAACATCGCCAAGGCCAAACTGCTGTACGACTGCCTCGATGCAAGCGGGTTCTATGTGCACCGTGTGCGCAAGGAGGACCGGTCGCGCATGAATGTGGTGTTCCGCCTTCCGGACGAAGCACTGGACAAGGCATTCCTGCAAGGTGCGGAAGCGCGCGGCATGGTGCAGCTGAAAGGGCACCGGGTGGTCGGCGGCATTCGCGCCTCGATCTACAACGCCATGCCGATCGAAGGCGTGCAGGCGCTGGCCGATTACATGCGCGAATTCGAAAAGCAGCGTGGATGAATCTCGTGACCAAATTCAATATTCTCACGCTCAACCAGATTTCCAGCCAGGGCCTGCACCGGTTTCCTGGCGCGCGCTACGCGGTCGGCAAGACGGTAGAAAATCCCGACGCGATCCTCGTGCGCTCGCACAACATGTTCGACATGGCCATACCGGGCAGCGTCAAGGCGATCGGCCGCGCTGGTGCCGGGACGAACAACATTCCTGTGGCGGAGATGTCGCGCCGTGGTGCGCCAGTGTTCAATGCGCCCGGCGCCAACGCGAATGCGGTGAAGGAACTGGTGCTTGCGGCGCTGTTAATGGCGGCACGCAACGTCGTGCCGGCCGTCCTCTATGTCAATGGCCTGAAGCCTGACGCGCCCGACCTCGAGCGTGAGGTCGAGGATGGGAAAAAGCAGTTCGCCGGGATGGAGTTGCCGGGGCGAACGCTCGGCATCGTCGGTCTCGGCGCCATTGGCGGCCTGGTCGCCGACACGGCGATCAAGCTGGGCATGAAGGTGACGGGTTTCGATCCGGAAATCACCGTCGAAGGGGCGTGGCGGCTTCCCGCGAGCGTGCGCAAAGCCAACTCGGTCGAGGACTTGCTCAAGCACGCCGATTTCGTGACGCTGCACCTGCCGCTGATCGCGGCGACGCGGCACCTCATCGACGCCAAGCGCCTCGCGCTCATGAAACCGGGTGCAGTACTGCTCAATTTCGCGCGCGATGCGATCGTCGATGACGTTGCGGTCGTTGCGGCGTTGCGCGCGCATCGACTGAAGTACTACCTGTGCGATTTTCCCAGCGCCGTGCTGATCGGCGAGCCCGGGGTCGCCGCGCTGCCACACCTTGGCGCATCGACCGAGGAAGCGGAGCAGAACTGCGCGATCATGGTCGTCGACCAGGTCCGCGAATTCCTGGAGCACGGCACGATCACGAATTCCGTCAATTTCCCCGACGTCGAAATGCCGCGCGAATCGCCGTATCGGGTGGCGATCGCCAATGCCAATGTCCCGAACATGCTGGGACAAATCTCGACGGCGATGGCCGGCGCCGGCCTGAACATACACACCATGGTGAACAAGTCGCGTGGCGGCCTGGCGTATACGCTGGTCGATATCGACAGCCCGATCAGCCCGGCGGCCATCAGTGCCATCGCCGCGATCGACGGCGTACTGTCGGTGCGTACGATTCCGGCGGAGCCCGCAGCGTAGCGCCTGCGCATCCGCTAGAATGAACCCTTCTGCCCCGGGAGAGAGCCTGCCCTGAACAGGCCGAGGCGAACCGGGGTGAGGGCAATGTGGCATTGGAGGAAGCAGCGATGAAGGTGTCGGCCAGCGCAGCCCCACGGCGCGACGGCGTAACCGCCGTGCACTCATTGAATCGTTTTGTGTTCAGCGTGCCGGACCTGGACGTTGCGGAGCGCTTCTACACCGAATTCGGGTTGGACGTGCGGCGTGAGGCCAAGCGCATCGACCTGCACACGTTTGGCAACCCGCACTGCTGGGGATCGGTGTTCGAAGTGCCGGGACCCAAAAAGCTCCAATACCTTAGCCTTGGAGTGTTCGACGAAGACATGGCGCTGCTGCTGCAACATCTCGATCGCACAGGGGTGGCGCGGACGGCGGCGCATCCGCTGTCGGATGGCGCCGGAGTATGGGTGCGCGACCCCGACGGCAACGCGGTGCAGCTGATTGCCGCCGGCAAGGTATCGCCGAACGAGCCGGCGCTGCAGGCAGCGCCGGCGACTCACCCGGTCGATCGCGGTGCGGCGCCGGCGCGCTCAAAGGTGGGGAGAGTGCGGCCACGGCGTCTGTCGCACGTGTTGCTGTTCAGTTCCGACGTGCTGCGCTCGGTGAAATTCTATAGCGACGCGATGGGTCTGCGCCTGTCGGACCGCTCCGGCGACATCATCGCCTTCATGCACGGGGCGCACGCTAGCGATCACCATATGCTGGCGTTCGCCAAGTCGGCGGGCCCGGGCTATCACCATTCCAGCTGGGACGTCGCGAGCATCGACGACGTCGGTATCGGCATGCAGCACATGGTGGCGTGCGGGCACGAACGTGGATGGGGCCTTGGCCGCCACGTCATCGGCTCCAACTATTTCTACTACGTCCAGGATCCCTGGGGCAGCTTCGCCGAATATTCCTACGACATCGATTTCATTCCCGCCACCGTCGACTGGCCGGCCGCCGATCATCCACCCGAGGATTCCTTTTACGTCTGGGGACCACCGCCACCAGACTATTTCATCCAGAATCACGAAGTGAAAGCCTAACCGTCAGTTGCAAGACCGTTCATGGTTCGACAGGCTCACCACGAACGGTTTACGGTTGGCGTCATCAAATTTAAGTTGCCGTTCGTCCTGAGCCTGTCGAAGGACGAATGGCGCAGCAGCAGTCGGACCGCAGTAAAACAAGCGGCCACGAAGGCCCGTACAGTACGATTATCGAAGGAGGAGAACACCATGCGTCTGCACCGTACATTCATCGCTGCGCTCGTCGCGTTCGGCCTGATGCTCGCCGGCGCCAGCGTCAACGCGGCAACTTCGGGACCACCGGTCCGCATCGGCAGCACGCTTTCACTGACCGGACCGTTGTCCGCCACGGCGCTGGTGCACAAGCTGGTCGGCGAGATCTACGTCGAGCAACTCAATCAGCGCAATGGACTGCTCGGACGACCGGTCGAGTGGATCGTGAAGGACGACCAGTCCAAACCTGATCTCGCGCGCACGCTCTACGAGCAGTTGATCACGGTCGACAAGGTGGACCTGCTGCTTGGGCCCTACGCGACGGGCAACATACTGTCCGCAATGGGCGTCGCGCAGCGCTACAACAAGATGCTCATCCACCACACGTTCGGCATTCCCAGCCTCGCCAAATACGACATGCAGTTTCCGACGTGGTCGCTGGGGCCCGATCCGGGGACGACCTTCCCGAATACGCTGTTGAACGCGCTGGCTGCATCGCCCAAGCCGCCGAAGACCATCGCCGTCGTCACCAGCAAGTTCCCCTCCGTGCACTTCATGTCGCTGGGTGCGCGCGAAGTCGCCAAGAAGCGCGGTCTCAACGAAGTGCTGTTCCTGGAATGGGAATTCGGCAATCGCGAATTCGGTCCGATCGCCGCCCGGATCAAGGACGCCAATCCTGACTTCCTGTGGGTCGGTGCGATCGGCCTCGAAGGCAATCAGTTGCTGGAAGCGATGAAAAAAATCGACTATCTCCCGGTCGAGCAGTTCTACATGTACCCCGCACCCGGGCCGATGGTGAAGGCGCCCGAAGCAAAGAACGCGCTGGCGGCGACGATCTTCGAGGAGAACGTCCCGTTTCTCAACAATCCGGGCGCTGCGGAATTCGTGAAGGTCTTCAACGAACGCGCCGCCAAGGCAGGGCTGGCCGACACGTCGGTCGAGACGCAGGCGGCCGCATCGTTCACGGCGTGGCAGATTCTCGAGGCGGCGGTCACCGCGACCAAGAGTCTCGACGACAAGGTGCTCGCGGAGTGGCTCAAGACGCACAAGGTCGATACGATCCAGGGCAAGCTGCGCTTCGATGGTCCCAGCAACTACGGCGATGACCTGATGCGGGTCAAGCAGGTGCAGAACGGTCGCTGGGTCACCGTATGGCCGGCGGAGGCCGCGGCGCCGGGCGCGAAGCTCCTGGTCCAGTAGCGAAGGATGACGCTGCCGAGCCTGGCGCTACTGACACAGGCCATTCTCTCGGGCATCTTCGTCGGCGCACTGTACGGGCTCCTGGGTCTCGGCCTGAGCCTGTCGTGGGGATTGTTGCGGCAGATCAACCTGTCGCATTTCGCACTCGCCTTCCTCGGCGCGTACCTGACTTACCAGCTGGTCACCGTCGGCGGCATGGACCCGCTGCTGACGCTGCTGGTCATCGCGCCCTGTTTCTTCGCCGCCGGCGCGGCGATTCACTGGCTGCTGGCAGGCTTCGCGGTCACTCCCGTCAACTCGCTGCTGGTGACGTTCGGCATGACCGTCATTGTCGAGAGCGTCATTCAGTGGTACTGGACTGCAGACTTCCGCCGGATGGCGTCGCGCTATGCCGACATCACCTTTCGCGTCGGTCCGGCGTACCTGCCGCTGCCAGAGGTCCTGACACTGGCATTTGCACTTGTCCTGTGTGTTGCGGTGTGGGCGACCTTGCGCTACACCGATCTCGGCAAAGCGATTCGCGCGGCCGCCGAAGACGGCGAGATCGCGGCCGCGTTCGGGGTCAACCAGCGCGTGCTGGCGGCGACGCTGTCCGGTGCCTGTGCTGCGTTGGCGGCAGTCGCCGGCCTTTGCCTGGCGCTGAGCTACACCCTCACGCCATCGCAGATCTATGCATGGATCGGCGTCGTGTTTGCGGCGGTGATGATCGGTGGCCTGGGCAGCGCGCTGGGCCCGCTCGTCGCGGGAATTCTCATCGGCGTCGCGGAAGCGATCACGATGGCGATCACTGCGCCGTCGTGGGCGCCGCTGGTGTCGTTTTCACTCCTGATCGCGGTGCTGCTGGTCCGTCGCGGCCGTGCCTAGTTCCATGCGGATCGTCGGCGCGTTGGTCGTTGTCGGCGCGACGCTTTTCGCGCTGCCTTTATTTCATCTGCCCGCGTTCTACGAATCGTTCCTGTATCTCGTCTTTCACTGGATCGTGCTCGCCACGTCGTGGAACATTCTGTCGGGCTATACCGGGTATCTTTCCTTCGGGCACGGCGCGTTCTTCGGACTCGGCATCTACACCACCGCGGTGCTGACGGCGCGCTTCCAATGGCCGTTCCTCGCGACGCTGCCGGTGGCAGGCGCGGTGGCCGCATCGATGGCGGTCGTGCTCGGCAGCATCGTCTTTCGCGTGAAGCGCGTGCGCCATGAACTCTTCGCGCTGCTCACGCTCGCCGTGACGTTTGTGCTGGCGACCATCATCCTGAATACGCCGATCGACGGCGGACCAGGGGTGTCGCTGGGCGGTGTCGCCGTGCCGGCGATCGGTCCGACGCCGGCGTCGTCCTTCTATCTGCTGGCGCTCACGACCGCAGTGGTGACCCTGGGGATTGCGTACGCGATCTGGCGATCCAAACTCGGTACCGGACTGTTCGCGATCCGCGACGACGAGGACGTCGCCGAGGTCCTGGGCGTGCCGACCTTTCGCTGCAAGCTCCTCGCGTTCGGGATTTCCTCCTCGCTGGCCGGGGTCGCGGGAGGAATCCATGCGTTGTTTGTATCCTACGTCACGACGGCCGAGACCTTTTCGATCATCGTGCCGCTCACCGTCGTGCTGATGAGCGTGCTCGGTGGCACGCGGCATTGGGCCGGGCCGGCGGTGGGCGCGACGATGATCACCGTGATCAGCTACGCGTCGACGGCGGGCGACTACCCGCTCGCCGGCAAAGCCGCCGTCGGGGCGATCCTGATCGTGGTCATCCTGTTCATGCCCGAAGGCGTGCTTGGCACGCTGCTCGCTCGTCGCGCGCGCCGCGCGTTCGTGGACCGCGATCCTGCAGTTGCGATAGCGCTTCCCGGAGATGCGGGCGCCAGCGTGTCGCGCCCGGCCATCGGCGCCGCGCTGCTGACGGTGCGCGGTGTCAGCCGGGCGTTTTCCGGCATTCAGGCGCTGCAGCGGGTCGACTTGTCGATTCGCTCCGGTGAGATCCTCGGGCTGCTGGGCCCCAACGGCTCGGGCAAGTCCACGCTCATCAACGTCATCAGCGGACACTTTCCCGCCGATGGCGGCAGCATCGAATTCGATCGCCACGAGCTGACGTACCTGGCACCGCATCAGATCGCGCGCCTGGGCGTCGCGCGCACCTATCAGATCCCCCGTCCCTTCGCGCACCTCACGGTGCTTGAGAACGTGGTCCTGACGGCCATGTTTGGCAGCGCCGCGCTCGATCGGCGCCACGCCTTGCAGGAAGCCGGTCGCTGGCTGGAATTCACGGCGCTCGCCGACAAGGCACAGGCGCTGCCCGACGATCTCAACCTGCACCAGAGGAAGTTTCTCGAGCTCGCACGCTCGCTCGCATCGCGTCCCAAACTCCTGCTGCTCGACGAGGTGCTGTCCGGACTCACGCCGACGGAGATCGACAGTGCCGTCGACCTGATTCGCCGCATTCGCGACCACGGCACCACGATCGTCCTGGTCGAACATGTCATGCGCGCCGTCATGGCGCTGGCCGATCGCATCGTCGTGCTGGATCAGGGAAAGGTCATTGCCGACGGACTCCCGCGGGAAGTGATGGCGCAGGCGGCGGTGGTCAATGCGTACCTCGGAGCAAAAGTCGATGCTGCGGGTTGAGCGCATCTGCGTGCACTACGGCAAGGCGCCCGCGCTCTGGGACGTGTCGTTGCACGTGAATGCCGGTGAGCTGGTGTGCATCGTCGGTCCGAATGGCGCGGGCAAGAGCACGCTGATCAATACGATTGCAGGGTTGAATCGCGTTACCTCGGGCGCGCTGACTATCGGCGACAGCGATCTGACCCGGCTGCCCGCACATCGCTTCTGCAGTCAGGGTGTGGCGATCGTTCCTGAGGGGCGGCGCCTCTTCACCAGCATGACGGTGCGGGAGAATCTCGAGCTTGGCAGCCTGCTGCCGGTCGCGAAAGCCGGCCGGCGCGCTTCGATCGAGCGGGTGTGCGGTCTGTTCCCGGCGATTGGCGCCAACCTCGAGCGTCCCGCCGGCATGCTGTCCGGCGGTCAGCAGCAGATGGTGGCGATCGCACGCGCGTTGATGGCCCAGCCGCGGCTGCTGCTGCTCGACGAGCCATCGCTCGGTCTCGCGCCGATGATCGTCAGCGAATTGTTCCAGACCATTCGCCGCGTCAATAGCGAGGGCACCGCGATCCTGCTCGTGGAACAGAACGTCTCGCTGGCGCTCGAACTTTCCGAGCGCGCGTACATACTGGAAGAGGGCCGGATTGTGGCGGAGGGCACGCCGGATGCGCTGTTTGCGCGGCCGGAACTGCGTCGGGCGTATCTTGGTGTCGGTATTGCGGGCGAGGTTATGTAGTCGCTACAACCCGAGCCAGGCGATCGCCTTGAGTTCTTCCTCCTGGCTGCTCGACACGAAACCCTTGTACCCCAGGGCACCCAGCGCCTGCCTGCCGGCATCGTTTTGCGCCGCGCCGAGCAGCACGCCGCGGATCTTGTCGACTTCGTCGGCCGAAACCTTGTTCGACACGATCCACTGCTTGATCGGCACCGGTCGAGACGACAGCACGATCTTGCCACCCTTGTCGGTCCAGTCCTTGGCAACCGCCTTCGCCGCCGTGGCGCCCGCCTGCGCAAAGCCATTCTGGACGTAGAACGGCACCGCCTCCTGGTACCGCGTCGTGATGATCTTCAGGTCTTCACCGGGCTTGAGCTTCTGATCGCGCAGCATGGCGCGCAGCATCCATGCCGTGATCGAATCGGGATCGGGGCTCACGATCGTCCTGCCCCGCAGGTCTTCCAGCTTGGCAAATGGCTGATCCTTGTTGGCGAGCAGCATGACCGAGTAATCGGTGAAGCCGGTGGTCCAGGCGATGGATTTGTACTTGCCCGATTTGATCGCACCGAGCGCGACCTGCGCCGGGTGGATGAAGGCGAGGTCGAATTCCTGCTTGGCGAGACCTTCGCGCGCGTCGGCGTACGCGCTGACGATCACCATGCGTACCGGACGCTTGATCGCCTTGGAGATCTGCTCCGCGAGCGGGGCAAACCTCGCCTGGATCTCCTTGTTGGTCTGGTAGTAGGTGACGCCTTCGGTGATGGACAGGACAAAGTCGGAAGCGCCGGCGGCGGGCACCGCGAGTACCAAGGCGAGCAGGGCTGAGAAAAGCAGACGATTCAATCGGGCCATCGTGGCTCGGGCAACCGGGAATATGAAGAATTATTTTGTTGGCAACAGAATAGCACAGGGGCCAACGGCGGGCCATGGATTGTGCAGTGCACGAGGCGAGATGGTAGCCCCGCCGTCGCATCCGCGTCATACTTCCCTGTTAGCTTTCCCTGTCCGCGTCCACGCATAAGATGTCAGCCTACCTGTCGATCGAATCGATCACCGTCTCCTATGGCGGTACGCGGGTGCTCGATGGGGTCAGTCTCGGCGTCGAACGCGGCGAGATGATCGCGCTGCTCGGCAGCAGTGGTTGCGGCAAGACGACGCTGTTGCGCTCCATCGCCGGATTCGTGATCCCCGACTCGGGCACGATCAGCATCGACGGCAAGGACATCACGCGACTGCCGCCCGAGGCGCGCGAAACGGCGATGATGTTCCAGTCCTATGCGCTATGGCCCCATATGAGTGTCGCCGACAACATCGCCTATGGCTTGCGCATGCGTGGCTGGAAAAAGGACGCCATGGCGGTGCGCGTCGGGGAGATGCTGAAGCTGCTGCAACTCGAAGGCTTCGGTCCGCGGCCGGTCACGCAGCTTTCCGGCGGTCAGCGCCAGCGCGTCGCTCTGGGCCGTGCGCTGGCGGTCGATCCGCGGTTGCTGCTGCTCGACGAACCGATGTCGAACCTCGACTACAAGGTGCGGCTGGAATTGCGCCACGAATTGCGCGCGCTGCAGAAGCGCATCGGCATCACTGCCGTATACGTGACTCACGATCGCGAGGAGGCGCTTACGCTCGCCGACCGCATTGCGGTCATCGATACGGGGCGCGTGGTGCAGGTTGGCGCCCCGGAGGACATTTTTCATCATCCGTCGTCCGCGTTCGTTGCCGGATTCATGGGCGCCGACAACGTCATCGATCTGCTGCGCACCTCGACCGGCGCGCTGTCGGCCATCGGCGGCAACGCCGGGAGTGCTCAGCGCGTGCGTGCCCATTTCCGCAGCGACGCGGCGCGCCTGTCGAGTGCGGCAGCGGACGGTGACCTCGTCCTCGACGGGACCGTCGCGCAGACAGTTTATGTAGGGGTCGGCTATCGCTACCGGGTGCGGACGGGCGACGCCGATATCTGGGTTCATGCACCGGACCGCGTCGCCGAAGGCACGGCAGCGCGGGTCGTGATTCCCCGCGATGCCCTGCTTTTGTTTCCTGCCTTACAATCGACAACGCAGTAGAGTAGACCAGCACGCCACATCGAGGAGGTAACCATGAAGTTTCGCCATGCATTCCCCATAGCCCTGTTCGCGTTCGCCGGGACGGTTTTCGCCCAGACGACGCTGAACGTCATCACCGCCGGCGACCAGAACATGGTCGATTACGTCAACAATTATCTCGCCCCCAAATTCGAGGCCATGAACCCCGGCGTCAAGGTGCGCGCGGTGGGCACGGGCCCCGGCGACGGGGGATCGCAGAAGATCTACGAAAAGCTCTCCGCGCAGCAGAAGGCCGGCACCGCTGAGTGGGACGTCGACGTTGCGGTGATTCACCAGCTCGCGTCGGCGACGATGGTGAACGAAAAGCTGCTCATGGCCTACCGCAACGACATCGGTGCCGGCAAGCTCGTCTCGCGCGACACGGCGAAGAACGCGCTGGGCGCCAACGTCGACGGCTACGTGCTGCCGATGTTCCACAGTCAGATCGCATTCGCGTACAACCCGGACCTGGTCAAGGCGCCGCCGAAATCGTTCGTCGAATTGAACGAGTGGGTCAGGAAGAATCCCAAGCAGTTCGGCTACAACGGCGTCAAGGGCGGCATGTCGGGCGTTGGCTTCGTGACCGGATGGGTCTCGGCGTACAGCGGATTGTCCGATCAGCTTGAAAAAGGCCCGTACGACGCGAATTCGAAGGCCGCCATCGACAAGGCGTTGGGCGGACTGAAGGAATTCAATCAGTACGTCGTGATGACCCCGGGCAATGCCGGAACGCTGGACATGCTCAATCGCGGCGAGATCGCGATGGGTCCGGTGTGGGTCGACATGTTCTATACGTGGCAGGCTGATGGCAAGCTCAACCCGAAGGTCAAGCTGTCGTTGCCATCGCCAGGTTTGCCCGGACAGCCGATGTATTACGTGATCCCGGCCAAGGCGGCGCATGCGGCACTGGCGAAGAAGTTCATCGACCTCGCCGAGAGCCCGGACGTTCAGGCCGAGGGCATCGTCAAGCAATTCAACTGGTATCCAGGCATCGATCCGCAGTTCGTGCAATCCAAGCTCGACCCGGCGGCCTGGAACAAGCTATTCACCGACATCTCGCCCGCGGATCTGTCCAAGTACGGGCGCCCGTTCCCGCTGTCGCCGTATTTCAAGGATATTACCGAGGGTTACGAGCGCGTCGTTACGAAGTAGCCGTGTGAGCTACCCGGCGAGGGGCCCCGCGCGAAGCGCGGGGATCGACGGCGAAGCGAATCGCGGCTGCGGCCGACGGGCATTGGGTTGCAGGCGATTTCGGTGCAAGGAGGCCGCGTCGGTGACCCACGTACCGAGGTACAGCGTTGAATAGCCAGCGCGGCGTCGCCCTGGCGCTGATCGCGCCCGCGCTGGCGGTCGTCGCGTTGTTCTTCGTCGCGCCGCTGGCAATGTCGGCGGTAGTCGCGTTCCGCGGCAAGAACGGTGGCTTCACGCTCGAGCACTTCGCCAAGGCGCTCGACTTCTACACGACGGACCTCCTGTTCACGCTGGCGATCGTCGTGCTGTCGACCGTGCTCATGGCCTTGGTCGCCATTGCCATCGCCGGCTATCTCACGCTGGGCGGGCATCCGCGTTCGGTCGCGATTCTCCGCTGGCTCTATCGCTGGCCGCTGTTCATCCCGTTCGTCGTCGCCGGACAGGTGATGCGCACGTTTCTCGCGAAGAACGGCATGCTCAATCACGTGCTCATCGGCAGCGGACTCATCGACCCGCTGTCCGCGCAAAGCATGCTCGACTGGCGCGGGATTGTCATCGCCTTCGTCTGGAAGCAGGCGCCGTTCGTGACCTTGCTCCTGGCCGGTGCGATGGCGTCACTGGAACCACAGCACATCGAAGCAGCGCGCAACCTCGGAGCGCGACGCCTGCGGGTGCTGATCGACATCGTGCTGCCGCAGGTGCGCGGCACGTTGCTGGTGGGGTTGGTGCTGTCGTTCGTGACCATGCTGTCGGTGTTGTCGGTGCCCTTGATGATCAATCCGAACTCACCGACCATGATCACCGTCGATGTCGCCTACCGGATCAACACGCACGGCGACTATCCCGTTGCCAATGCGCTGTGCCTGCTTACGCTTGGCCTGTCGGCGATCGGCGCGGTGTTCTACCTGCGCCACGCTTCACGTTCGTCCATGGCGACGAGTTAGCAATGCGCGCATTCTCGATTCCGGTTCCGCTGGCCGCGGTCTTTCGCGCGGCGATGCTGGCGCTGATTGCGTTCGCGATCTTCGGCCCGTTGTTGAATCTGCTGTTGTGGGCCTTCGCCGAACGCTGGTACTACCCCAGCAAGTGGCCGCTGGAGTTCGGCCTGACCTACTGGTTTCGCGTGTTCCAGCCACGCGGCAACGCACTGGCATCGCTCGGTACCAGCGTGTGGATCGCGCTGCTGACCGTCGCCTTCAGCCTCGCAGTGGCGATTCCCGCAGGCTATGCGCTGGCGCGGCTGAAGTTGCCATGGCGCGGCGCCATCCTGTTGCTGTTCCTGCTGCCGCAGGCCGTGCCGAGTTTGCCGGTGTATGTGAACATCGCGCAGATTTTCTATCAGATCGGACTCAACGGCACGATTCTCGGCGTGGTTCTGGTCCATGCTTCGCATGGGCTGGTCCTGGCGGTGTGGATTGCGTCCGCGGCGTTCGCGTCGGTCGATGTCTCGCTCGAGGAAGCCTCGCGCAATCTCGGTGCCTCGCCGTGGATCTGCTTCCGCACCGTAACGCTGCCGCTGGCAACGCCCGGGCTGATCGCCAGCGCGATATTCGTGTTCCTCGAATCTCTCGACGAATTCACCGGAACGTATTTCGTCGGCGTGCCCGACGTGACCACCCTGCCGCTGCTGATGTTCAACGCCACGATGGGCGGCAACTACCAGATTTCCTCGATCACCGCGCTGCTGCTGCTGATCCCGTCGATCGCCTTCATGCTCGTCGTCGAGCGCTTCCTCAAGGCGAACGTGCTGGCGATGGTGGGGCGGTAACTCCGGCAGCGCTCACTCGGGCCTGATGTCCGCGGGTTTGAACTGCGGATCGACCGGCATCCGATAGCCATTGGCCAGGCGGTTCGTTTCGTTTGCGAGCGCGGCCACCGCGAGCATTTCGTGGAACTGCGCTTCGGTCATGCCCTTGGCTTTGGCGCCCGCGGTGTGCGAATGGATGCAGTACTCGCAGTTGTTGGTCACGCTGACCGCGATGTAGATGAGTTCCTTGGTCAGTGGGTCGAGCGCGCCCGGCGCCATGACTTGCTTCACGTTGTCCCACATGCGCCGCAACGTCGGCGGGTTGGTGGCGAGTACCTTCCAGAAGTTGTTGACCCAATCCGATTTGCGCGCCGCCATGATCTCGTCGTAGACCGCCCGCACTTCGGGCGTTGCATCGGCGTACTCCACCATTCCCACCATCGACACGGTCACGCTCCTAAGGCAGCGTATAGGCCGTCTTCACGACGGTAAAGAACTCCTGTGCGTAGCGTCCTTGCTCGCGCGGACCGTAACTCGACGCTTTGCGGCCACCGAAGGGCACGTGATAGTCCACGCCTGCGGTCGGAAGATTCACCATGATCATGCCGGCCTGGCTCGCGCGCTTGAAATGCGACGCGTATTTCAGCGACGTGGTGACGATGCCGGCGGACAGCCCGAAGTCGGTATCGTTGGCGATCGCGAGGGCTTCGTCGTAGTCCTTGACGCGAATCACGCTCGCCACCGGCCCGAAGATTTCCTCGCGCGAGCTGCGCATCGCGTTGGTCGCGCCGGTGAGCAGCGCCGGCGAGAGGTAGTAGCCCTTCTTCGGCCGCTCCAGCACTTCACCACCGAACGCGAGCTTGGCGCCCTCGCTTTTTCCGATCCCGATGTATTCAAGATCCTGCTTCAACTGCGTTTCGTCGACGACCGGTCCGATGTCGGTGCCTGGGGCCAGCGCATCGTCGACCTTGAGCTTGGCGAGGCGTTCGCCCAGCGCGGCGACGAAACGATCGTGAATACCGGTGCCGACGATCAATCGCGACGACGCGGTGCAGCGTTGACCCGTGGAAAAGAACGCGCCGTTGACAGCGCAATTCACGGCGGTGGGCAGGTCGGCATCGTCGAGCACGACCATCGGATTCTTGCCGCCCATCTCCAGCTGGATCTTGGCCATGCGTGCGATGGCTTTTGCGGCGATGGCGCGGCCGGTCGACATCGACCCGGTGAAACTGATCGCATCGATGCGCTTGTCGCCGATCATCGCTTCACCGACGATGCTGCCGCGGCCCATCACCAGATTGAACACGCCCGGCGGCACACCCGCCTTGACGATGATGTCGGCGAGCGCCCACGCCGACCCGGGCACGAGGTCCGCCGGCTTGAACACGACGCAATTGCCGTAGCACAGCGCCGGCGCGATCTTCCACGCCGGAATCGCGATCGGGAAATTCCATGGCGTGATGATGCCGATCACGCCCAGCGGCTCCCGCGTCACCTCGACCTCGACGCCGGGACGCACCGACGCGACCTTTTCACCGGCAAGGCGCAGTGCTTCGCCGCCGAAGAATTTGAAGATCTGGCCGGCGCGCGCGACTTCGCCGACGCCTTCCAGCAGCGTCTTGCCTTCCTCGCGTGCCAGGAGCCGGCCCAGTTCATCCTTGCGCGCGAGGATGGCGTTGCCGATAGCATCGAGCAGGTTGGAGCGATCCTGTATGGAGGACATCGACCACGCGGGAAACGCCGCCCGCGCCGCCGCGATCGCGATGTCCGCCTGTGCGCGATCGGCACGCGCGTACTCGCCGATGACGTCGCTCACGTCGGAGGGGTTGATGTTTCTGGAAGCGTCGGTCCCGCCAACCCAATCGCCGGCAATGAAATTGCGGTGCAGTTCAGCCATGTTGTTTGTCCTATCGCGCGGACAGCAAGCCGCGCAGTGCAAGATTGCGGAACAGTTCGCCGATACCGAACGTCCAGGGCGGCGCCTTGTCGCTGGTCGTGACGATGTTTTGCAGCGCGCCGAGACGATCGGTGGCAATGACGACGCGATCGCCCATGTGGTGCGTGAAGCCGGCGCCCGGTGCGTCGCGATCCTTGACCGGCGCGAACATGGTGCCCTGGAACAGCATGAAACCATCCGGGTACTGATGGTTTTCATTGAGCGCCTGGGCCGCCAGGTCCGCCGGATCGCGGCTGATCTTTTTCATCGAGCTGCGCCCGGCAAGATGGAATCCGTCCTCGCCGAATACGTCGAGCGCGAGTTCGCAGGCGCGCACGTCGTCGAGCGTGAACCCGGAGTCGAACAGACGAATGAACGGGCCGATCGAACACGAAGCGTTGTTGTCCTTGGCCTTGGACAGCAGCAGCGCACTGCGTCCTTCGAAGTCGCGCAGGTTTACATCGTTGCCCAGCGTCGCACCTTGAATGCCGCCGCGCGAATTCACGGCCAGCACGATTTCCGGTTCGGGATTGTTCCATGCCGATTTCGGGTGCAGGCCGATCAATTCACCGTGACCCACGCTCGCCATCGGTTGCGTCTTCGTGAAAATTTCGGCGTCAGGTCCGATGCCGACCTCGAGGTACTGCGACCACGCGCCCTGTTCGACCAGCACCTGCTTGATGCGCGCGGCATCGTCCGACCCGGGGCGAATCGAGGACAGACTGCCGCCGAGAATGCCGGTGATGCGTTCCCGGATGGCGTTGGCCTTGCTCGCGTCGCCGCGCGCCTGCTCCTCGATGACGCGCTCGAGCATGCTCTCGACGAAGGTCACGCCCGCGGCCTTGATCGCCTGCAGGTCGCAAGGCGCCAGTAACCGTGGCAGGGCAGGGTCGAAGTCCGGACGGCTGTTCGCGAGCAGCGCGTCGATGGTGCCGATGGAGTTGCCGGTCGCGGTACGCACGGCCGCGGCGACATTGTCGCGCTCCAGCCACGCGCTGACCGTTGGCGTGGTGGTCGACAAGTCGATGACCCTGCCGTCGCTCCGTAACGTGATCGGTGAGGGGCCGGCGTGTTTGCCGGGAATCCACGCGCGCCCGAGCAGTGTCGCGGCGGTCCAGTCTGAAGGCAGGGCGGGCGAAATGGCGGATGGGCTCATGGTGCAGTGACGATTGGCGGGAAGAGGGCAGTGCCCGCATGTCGCAACGGCGGCGCCGGCACTTCTCAGGCGCAATGATACCTCGTCCGAATGCCGTGCGAACGGTGTAGGCTTGCCGGATGAGTGCGTTCCTTGACCGCCACGTGCAAACGTTGCTTGATGCCATCACCTTGGCATGGCCGGCAACGGGATTCGGCGTGCGTCTTCACACACCGCAACCGATCCCTCCCGTCGATGATGACGATGACGACGAAGACGACAAGCGGGGTGGCGGCTCGGGCGGCGGCAACATCGATCCCGACGACGACGAGGGAGCGGACGACGACGATGACGAGGACGACGACGAGACGATTTGGACAGGACACCGCGCCTCGCGCAATGTGCTATAATCTGCACCTGCGGCGATCTGCGATTTTGCACAACGGTTGCCCGCCGCACGAAATCCCCTTCGGCAACCGGATCATCGGCTTCTAATCTCCCGCTCGAGGCAATGCCTCGGCAGCATCACCGGTTAGCGACGATGGCAAAGGGCGCCCGTGCAGAAGCGCCCGCTAGTCGACCCGGTTGTGGCTGTTTAGCGCGCGAAGTTGCGTGAATTCGGAGAGTCTGATCCGATATTCATGTGCTGCGCCCGACTCGTTTCCACAGGTCCGGAATTTCTGACTCGGCCCGTCCGTCATGGACGCGGGCTGCGTCCTGATGCGCATGCGCCGCGTTCGCGCGGCTGATGATTTTATGGAATCGAACATGAACTTCGAATCACTGCAACTCGCGCCGGAACTCTTGCGCGCGCTGGCCACCTGCGGCTATACGGCGCCCACGCCCATCCAACAACAGACGATCCCCGCGTTGCTCTCGGGGCGCGACGTCATCGGCTCGGCCCAGACCGGGACCGGCAAGACCGCCGCGTTCGTTCTGCCTGCGCTGCAACGCCTCTCTGCGATGCCGCGCCCGGCACGCTCATCCGGCCATCACGCCGTAAGCTCGCCTCGCGTTCTAGTGCTGGCGCCAACGCGCGAACTTGCCCAGCAAGTGGCTACTCAGGCGGTACAGTACGGACAATTTCTGCGTCTGCGCGTGGTCTGCATTTACGGTGGCGCACCGTATCCGGTGCAAAACCGCGAGCTCGCCCGCGGGGCCGACCTCCTGGTCGCCACGCCCGGCCGGTTGATCGATCATCTCGAGCGCGGACGCATCGACTTGTCGCAACTCGAAATGCTGGTGCTCGACGAGGCCGACCGCATGCTGGACATGGGCTTCATCGATGACGTGGAGCGCATTGCGGCACGCACGCCCAAGACGCGTCAGACGGTGCTGTTTTCGGCGACGTTCGAGACCGCCATCGCCCGCCTGGCCGCACGCCTGCTGCGCGATCCCGTGCGCATCGAAATCGAGGCGGACAAGAAACCACCCATGGCGATCGACCAGCGCGTTCACTTCACCGACGATCACGCGCACAAGCATCGCATTCTCGATCACCTGCTGGCCGACATCGAAATGACCCAGAGCATCGTGTTCATCGCCACCAAGCGCGATGCCGAGTCGCTGGCTATTCGCCTGCGCGGCGAAGGCCACGCCGCGGCGGCATTGCATGGCGACATGAACCAGCGCGAGCGCACGCGCACGTTGACCGATATGCGTCGCGGCAGCGTGCGCACGCTGGTGGCGACCGACGTCGCGGCGCGTGGTCTGGACGTCGCCGGCATCAGTCACGTGATCAATTTCGACCTGCCGAGGCAGGCAGGCGACTACGTGCACCGCATTGGCCGTACGGGCCGTGCCGGCGCGACCGGAGTCGCAGTGTCGTTGGCGGCGCACACCGAACGGGCGCAGGTGCGCCAGATCGAGCGGTACACCGGCGCCGCGATTGCCGCGCATGAGATTCCAGGGCTGGAACCGCGACGTCGTCCCAGTCACAACGAGCGCACGCAACCCGCTACCCGGCCGGCGCAGCGCCGTGAGCACGGGGCCTGGACCGGACAGCGGCGCGATGGCAGCGGGGATGCGCGCAAGTCGGGTTGGCCTGACCGGAAATTCGCGCGCTCCCGCTGATACCTCCGAGGCAGGGACGATGGTGCGGCGCCTCGCGAAAAAGTGTATCGTTTTCGTGAGGCGGCCGCGTTAGGCGGGCGAGGAGAACACCCGATGTATGCGCAGATGGTGGATACCGGTGCAAAACGCTTGCGCGCGCTGGAGGAAATGTCTCCCGAGGAGCGCGCGTTCCAGGAACGCATCGACGCCGACATCAAGATTGAGCCGAAGGACTGGATGCCCGAGGCGTATCGCAAGACACTCATCCGCCAGATTTCGCAGCACGCGCATTCCGAGATCGTCGGCATGTTGCCTGAGGGCAACTGGATCACTCGTGCGCCATCCCTGGAACGCAAGGCAATCCTGATGGCCAAGGTGCAGGACGAAGCGGGGCACGGCCTCTATCTTTACGCCGCCGCCGAAACGCTCGGCGTATCGCGCGATCAAATGATCGCCGACCTGCACAGCGGCAAGGCCAAATACTCGAGCATTTTCAACTATCCGACGCTGACCTGGGCAGACATCGGCGCGATCGGCTGGCTGGTCGACGGTGCGGCGATCATGAACCAGATTCCGCTCTGTCGCTGTTCGTATGGCCCGTACGCGAGAGCGATGGTGCGCGTGTGCAAGGAAGAAAGCTTTCATCAGCGGCAGGGTTACGACATTCTGATCAAACTGTGCCAAGGCACGCCGGAACAAAAGGCGATGGCGCAGGACGCCCTCAACCGCTGGTGGTGGCCGTCGCTGATGATGTTCGGACCGCCGGATGCGGACTCCGTGCACAGCGCACAGTCGGCCGCGTGGAAGATCAAGATCCTGTCCAACGACGAGCTGCGGCAACGCTTTGTCGACCAGACTGTCCCGCAGGCCGACTATCTCGGCATCAGGATGCCCGATCCCCTGCTGAAGTGGAACGAGCAGCGTGGCCATTACGACTTCGGATCCATCGACTTCGACGAACTCTACAATGTCGTCAAGGGCAACGGCCCCTGTAACCGTGACCGGCTGCGCACGCGGGTCAAGGCGTGGGAAGACGGCGAATGGGTGCGCGAGGCGGCAATGGCGCATGCGCACAAGCAGTCCGCGCGGTCGCAGAAGGCCGCCTGAGGGGGGGCGATGAGCGAAGAATGGCCGCTGTGGGAGATTTTCATTCGCAGCCAGCATGGTCTCGCCCACAAGCACGTGGGCAGCCTGCACGCGGCGGATGCCGAGATGGCGATAAAGAACGCCCGCGATGTCTACACGCGGCGCAACGAAGGCGTGAGCATCTGGGTGGTCGCCTCGGCGGACGTCACTGCCAGCGCGCCCGGGGAAAGGGAGTCGATGTTCGAACCTGCCAACAGCAAGGTCTATCGGCATCCCACGTTTTTTCCAATGCCGGATGAAGTGAAGCACATTTGAATTGGCATCCGACGCGCTCCTCTTCGACTACCTGCTCCGCCTCGCCGACAGCGATCTGATCCTGGCGCAGCATCTGGGTGAATGGATCGGGCACGGCCCGGTGCTCGAGGAGGACATTGCGCTGACCAACGTCGGTCTCGACCTGCTCGGGCAAGCGCGACTCTGGTTCGCCTATGGGGGCGAAGTCGAGGCCCGATGCTCCGCCCGCGGCCGCGGCGAAGACGAGTTGGCGTTCCTGCGCGAGGGCTCCGCATATCGCAATCTGCTGTTGGTGGAGCAGCCGAACGGCAACTATGCACAGACCATCGCGCGTCAATTCTATTTCGACGTCTGGCACCAGCTTTTGCTGGCCCAGCTTGCACACTCGCGTGACGCGCGCATCGCCGAAATCGCCGCGAAAGCGTGGAAGGAAGTGCGTTATCACATCGAGCGCAGCGCGGGGTGGGTGATCCGCCTCGGCGATGGCACCGATGAGAGTCACGCCAAAATGCAGGCGGCCATCGACGATCTCTGGATGTACACCGGCGAGATGTTCGAGGCCGATGCGACCGAGCAGGCGCTCATCGCCGAAGGTGTCGCCTGTGACGCTCCGGCGCTCGCGGCACCCTGGCGCGATCAGGTCCTCGCCGTGCTGGAACAGGCCACGTTGAAAGTGCCGGTGTCGGCATGGATGCAAAGCGGCGGCAGGCGGGGCATGCATTCGGAGCACCTGGGCCACCTGCTCGCCGAAATGCAGTCGCTGCAGCGTACACATCCGGGCGCACGATGGTAGCTTCCCGCGATGCAGTGCTCGAGCCCGCACTCGATGCGATCTGGAAGCTGCTGGCCACCATTCCCGATCCCGAGATACCCGTCATATCGATCGTCGAGCTGGGCATCGTGCGCAATGTCGCATTCGACGATGGTGGCATCGTGGTCACGGTGACGCCCACGTACTCGGGTTGTCCGGCGACGGCAATGATCGCGATCGACATCCGCCGCGCGCTGGCTGACGCGGGTGTGCAGCGTTGCCGCATCGCGACACAACTGTCGCCGGCGTGGACGACCGACTGGATCAAGCCAGCAGCGCGCGAACGCCTGCGCAGCTACGGTATCGTTCCGCCGTGCGAACGCGCTGCGACGCGCCCGATCGACATCACCGGACTGCGCAAGCGAGAGGCACCGGTCATTGCCTGTCCGCGCTGTGGATCGGCGAAGACCAAAGAGTTGTCCCGCTTCGGGTCCACGCCCTGCAAGGCGCAATATCGCTGCGAGGATTGCCGCGAACCGTTCGACTACTTCAAGCCGCATTGAGTCGCTGCGGCGATGAGCAAGTTTCATCCACTGACGGTTGCCTCGATCACCCGCGAAACGCGCGACGCCATTGCGCTGACGTTCGAAGTCCCGCCGTCGCTGCGCGATGCATTTCGCTTCGTGCAGGGGCAGCATCTGACCCTGCGCGCGGACATCGACGGCGAAGACGTGCGCCGTTCGTACTCGATTTGCTCGGCCGTGCAGGACAACGTGCTGCGCATTGCCGTCAAGAAGGCACCGGACGGCGTGTTCTCGACCTGGGCCAACGACGCACTGAAGCAGGGTCAGTCGATCGACGTGATGCCGCCGATGGGGCATTTCAACGTCCCGCTCGAAGCGGCCAACCGCAAGCATTACGTCGGCTTCGCGGCCGGCAGCGGGATCACGCCGCTGCTGTCGATCATCAAGACGACATTGCTGACCGAACCACGCAGCCGCTTCACACTGTTCTACGGCAATCGATCGTCGAGTGCCGTCATGTTCAAGGAAGAGCTGGCGGATCTCAAGGACGCCTATCTCGATCGGCTCAATCTCGTCTACGTCATGAGCCGCGAGCCACAGGACATCGAAATCCTGAACGGGCGCATCGACCGCGCGAAGGCGGACGCGCTGCTCGAGCACTGGATCGACGTCGCCAACATCGACACTGCGTTCGTCTGCGGTCCCGACGGCATGATGCAGGCGGTGGCGGAATCGCTGCAGGCGCACGGTGTGCCGAAGGCGCGGGTCAAAGTGGAATTGTTCGCGGCGAGCATTCCGAAGCACGAGCGTAAGCCGCAAGCGTCGCCGAAACCCGGCCATACGGAGTGCGCCGTCACGGTGATCATGGACGGCGCGGCGCGGCAGTACACGCTGGAGAAGACGAAGGAGAACATTCTCGATGCGGCGTTGAAGCAGGGCATCGAACTGCCGTATTCGTGCAAGGGCGGGGTGTGCTCGACCTGTCGCGCGAAATTGATCGAAGGCGAGGTCGACATGGATGTCAACTTCGCGCTCGAGGACTACGAGATCGCGCGCGGCTTCATCCTGTGCTGCCAGAGCTATCCGGTCACCGACAGGGTGGTGGTGGATTTCGATCAGACCGCGTGATGGAGTCGCCACGCCCAGGTTGCAGAATCCCCATGGCTACCTGCTAAGCTTGCGTTCACTGTACCTGGAGGAGCCTCGTGCCACATCCGTTGTTCGACCGCCATAAGGCGCTGCTCGATCGCGCACTGCAAGCCGTCGCCGAGCGCGGCTACTGGAGCGCGTTTCCCGAATCACCGAGTCCAAAGGTGTATGGCGAAGGTGCTGCGGAGAATGGCAAGACCGCGTTCGACGCGCTGCTGAACAAGCCGTTTCCATTGTCGCTGCCCGGCGCCGCGGGTACGGTCGGTGGCGAAGTGTCGCCGTTTGGCATGCCGTTGGGCATTTCCTATCCCAAGGCCGACATCGACGCACTCTTCGCCGCGGTCGCCAAAGCTGAGTCGGGGTGGCGCAAAGCCGGACCCGAGGCATGGGTCGGGGTGTCGCTCGAAATACTGACACGCATCAACAAGCGCAGCTTCGAAATCGCGCACGCGGTGATGCACACCACCGGCCAGGCATTCGTGATGTCCTTCCAGGCGGGTTGTCCACATGCACAGGACCGCGCACTCGAAGCGATCGCCTATGCCTGGGACGAAATGCGCCGTGTCCCGGCCAAGGCCTACTGGGAAAAACCGCAGGGCAAGAACGAGCCGCTGAAAATGGAGAAGCACTTTCGCATCGTCCCGCGCGGCATCGGTCTGGTCATCGGCTGCAATACGTTCCCGACCTGGAACGGGTATCCCGGCATGTTCGCGAGCCTGGCCACCGGCAACGCGGTGGTCGTCAAGCCGCACCCGAATGCAATCCTGCCGCTGGCGATCACGGTGCAGATCGCGCGCGACGTGCTGAGCGAGGCGGGTTTCGATCCGAACGTGGTGACGCTGATCGCGCACGCCGCCGGCGACGACACCGCGCAAAAGCTCGCGCTTGCGGCCCGAAGTGAAACTGATCGACTTCACCGGCAGCACGGCCAACGGTGACTGGCTCGAACAGCACGCGCGGCAGGCGCAGGTCTACACCGAGAAAGCGGGCGTCAATCAGATCGTGCTCGACTCGACGGACGACTTCAAGGCCGTGGCGCGCAACGTCGCGTTCTCGCTTGCGCTGTATACCGGGCAGATGTGCACCGCACCGCAGAACCTGTACATCCCGAAAGGCGGTATCGACACTGCGGAAGGTCATCTCTCGTTCGATCAGGTCGCGCAGGGCTTGGGTGAGGCGGTGCAGAAACTCGTGGGCGACCCCGCCCGCGCGGTGGAGATTCTCGGCGCCGTGGTCAACGATGCCGTGGCTGCGCGCATCGAGGCCGCCCGAACGTTGGGTCCGATCGTGATCGACAGCCAGACGATCGCGCATCCGCAGTTTCCCGACGCGCGCATCCGCACCCCGCTGATCATCAGGCTCGATGCCAGCGATGATGCCAAATATCTCAAGGAGTGGTTCGGGCCGATCGCCTTCGTGATCGCCACCGACAGCACGGCGCAGAGCCTCGACATTGCGCGGCGTGCCGTGAAGCAGTATGGCGCGTTGACGCTGTCGCTGTATTCCAGGAACCCACAGGTGATCGACGATGCCATTGCCGTCGCCGAGGATGCGGGTGTCGCGCTCTCGATCAATCTGACCGGTGGCGTCTTCGTGAATCAGTCGGCGGCTTTCTCCGACTATCACGGCACCGGGGCCAATCCTGCGGCCAACGCTGCATTGACTGACGCGGCGTTTGTAGCCGGCCGTTTCTGCGTAGTGCAGCATCGGATGCATGTATAGACCATGAGCTACGACAACATTCTCTTCAACATTGAGGCAGGTATCGCGCGCGTGACGCTCAACCGCCCGGAGCGCCTGAACAGTTTCAACGACGCGATGCACGCGGAAGTGCGTGACGCGCTGGCCAAGGTCAGGGCGGACGCCACGGTGCGCGTGCTGCTGCTGACCGGCGCAGGCCGAGGTTTCTGCGCAGGGCAGGACCTGGCCGATCGTGCCGTCGCGCCGGGCGCCGAACCGGTCGACGTCGGTGCATCGATCGAGCGCAACTACAAGCCCCTGGTGCTCTCTCTGCGGGCGTTCCCGCTGCCGGTGGTGTGCGCGGTCAACGGTGTCGCCGCCGGCGCGGGGGCCAATATCGCGCTCGCCTGCGACATTGTCATCGCCGCGAAGTCGGCGAGCTTCATACAAGCCTTTGCCAGAATCGGCTTGCTGCCAGACGCTGGCGGCACATTTTTTCTGCCGCGCCTGGTGGGTAGCGCGCGCGCAATGGGGCTGGCGATGCTCGGCGACAAGCTGTCCGCGGAACAGGCCGCCGAGTGGGGGCTGATCTGGAAGTGCGTCGACGACGCCGAGTTCACCGCGGTCATCGACAAACTCCTGCAACACCTCGCCGCGGCCCCCACGCGTGCGCTCGCTGCAACCAAACGCGCGTTGCAACTCGCTGCAGGCAACACGCTGGAAGCGCAGCTCGACGTCGAACGCGATTTCCAGCGCGAATTGGGTCGCACCGATGACTTCCGCGAAGGCGTGAGCGCATTTGCCGCCAAGCGTCCACCGCAATTCACGGGCAAGTAGCCGGATGTCCAACGATTCATCGCCGCTGTCCGTTGTAGACGCACAGGCGCTCGCCGAACGAGTCGCCACACAGATGTACGCCCGCGACCGCGCATCGCAGATGATGGGCATGAAGGTCGCGAAGATCGCTCCGGGGCACGCCGAACTGGTCATGACGGTGCGCGCGGACATGCTCAACGGCCACGCCACGTGTCATGGCGGCTTCATTTTCACCCTGGCCGACAGTGCGTTCGCGTTCGCGTGCAACAGCAACAACCATACGACGGTCGCTTCCGGCTGCACCATCGATTTCGTTGCGCCCGCGCGAGAAGGCGACGTACTCACTGCCGTGGCAGAGGAACGCAGCACCAGTGGCCGGACCGGGGTGTACGACATCGACGTCCACAATCAGCGCGGCGAGAAGATCGCGTTCTTTCGTGGCAAGTCGTATCGGATCAAGGGTCACGTGCTCGCCGAGCCGCAGGAGGATTGACATGGCACCAAGGAAGGCGGCGCCCGCGGGGCTCGACCCGATCGAGACCGCAAGCCGTGCCGAACTCGCCGCGCTGCAGCTGCAGCGGATGCAATGGACGTTGAAGCATGCGTACGACAATGTGGCGCACTATCGGAAGGCGTTCGACCGTGCCGGCGTGCGCCCCGAGGATTGCCATTCGCTGCCTGATCTCGCACGGTTTCCATTCACCGTCAAGAACGATTTGCGCGACAACTATCCGTTCGGCATGTTCGCGGTGCCGCGCGAGCAGGTCGCCCGCATTCACGCGTCCTCTGGCACGACGGGCAAGCCGACGGTCGTTGGCTACACGAAAAACGACATAGAGACCTGGGCGACAGTCATGGCGCGCTCGATACGGGCAGCGGGCGGGCGACCGGGCGATCTCGTGCACGTCGCGTACGGCTATGGTCTGTTCACTGGCGGGCTCGGTGCGCACTACGGTGCGGAGAAGCTCGGTTGCACCGTGATTCCCATGTCGGGTGGGCAAACCGAGAAACAGGTCCAGCTGATCCAGGACTTCAAGCCGCGCGTCATCATGGTGACGCCGTCGTACATGCTGGCGATCGCCGAGGAAATGGAAAAACAGGGGATCGATCCGCGGGAGACCTCGCTGGAGATCGGCATCTTCGGCGCCGAGCCGTGGACGCCGACAATGCGCGAAGCCATCGAGGCGCGTCTCGACATCGACGCCATCGACATCTTCGGCCTGTCCGAAGTGATGGGGCCCGGCGTGGCGCAGGAATGCATCGAGACCAAGGACGGCCTGACCATCTGGGAAGATCACTTCTATCCCGAGATCATCGACCCCGAGACCGGCAACGTGCTGCCCGAGGGAGAGAAGGGCGAACTGGTATTCACGTCGCTGACCAAGGAAGCGCTGCCGATCATCCGCTATCGCACGCGAGACTTGACGCGCCTGCTGCCACCCACCGCGCGCACCATGCGCAGGATGGAAAAGATCACCGGCCGCTCCGACGACATGCTGATCATCCGTGGCGTGAACCTGTTCCCGACGCAGGTCGAGGAGCTGATTCTCAAGCAGCCTGCGCTGGCGCCGCATTATCAGCTCGAAGTCACGCGGCCAAAAAGCCTGGATGAGTTGACCGTGGTCGTGGAACGCGCACCGGCCGCGGGCGGCAAGGATGGCGATGAAGCGGGAGAAAAGCTGGCGCACCATATCAAGAGCCTGATCGGCGTGACCGCGCTGGTGCGCGTGGTGCAGGCCGGCGGGATCGAGCGCTCGCTCGGCAAGGCCAGGCGCGTCATCGACAAACGGCCGAAGACGTAGCGATCACGATGGCCGCTTCAGACTTTCACGGTGTATTCCCGTATCTGGTGTCACCGCTCGATGCGGCGGGCGAAGTCAACGCAGAGGTTCTGTCCCGTCTGTGCGATGACCTGATTCATGCGGGCGTCCACGGCCTGTCGCCGCTCGGCTCGACCGGCGAATTCGCGTATCTGTCGTGGCCACAGCGTCGCCGCGTCGTCGAGGTTGTGCTTGCCGCGACGAAGGGACGCGTTCCCGTGGTCGCCGGCGTTGCGTCGACGACGATTGTCGACGCCGTCGCGCAGGCACGCGAGTACGAGCGCATGGGCTGCGACGGCATCCTGGCCATCCTCGAGGCTTACTTCCCGATTCCGGACGAGGGTGTGTATGCGTACTTCAAGGCTATTGCCGAGGCGGTGTCGCTGCCCGTCGTCATTTACACCAATCCGAACTTCCAGCGCTCCGATCTGAGCCTGCCTGTCATCGACCGGCTGAGCCGCATTCCGAACATTCGTTACATCAAGGATGCGTCCAACAACACCGGCCGCCTGCTGTCGATCATCAATCAGGTCGAAGGACGCATGCAGGTGTTCGCGGCTTCGGCACACATTCCGGCTTGCGTCATGCTGATCGGCGGCGTTGGCTGGATGGCAGGTCCGGCGTGCGTCGCGCCGCGCCAGAGCGTGGAACTCTACGAGTTGTGCCGCCGTAGCGACTGGGCGGGCGCGATGGAGCGCCAGCGCGCGCTGTGGAATCTGAATCAGGCGTTCGCCAAGTACAATCTTGCAGCGTGCATCAAGGGCGGGTTGCAACTCCAGGGTTACGCCGTAGGCGCGCCGCTGCCGCCGCAGGCACCGCTCACGCCCGAGGGTATCGATGACGTAAGGCGTGCACTGGCGGCGATCGGCGCGTTGTAGCATTCGGCACGTCTCCGCATGAGCGCGACGGGCCGCCCCGAGCGCGAATGCTGGAGCGCGAAGCGCGATGGTAAGTAAATGAGCGTTCTTTTCCTCGGCATGATCGTCAGCACGGTGGGCGTCGGGTACATGATGTACGGCCGGCGCCAGTCCAGATTTGTCCCCGTGATTGCGGGTGTGGTGCTGTGCATCTATCCGTATTTTGTCGATGATTGGGTGTGGATGGCCGTGATTGGGGTGCCGTTGCTCGTCGCGCCCTTCCTTATCGATTTTTGACCCGTTCGGGTTGTTGGTAGCGATTGACACGCACGCTTGACTGCGACTATCGTTAACATATGAACTATTAGCGTTTGCGCGGGCGACGCCGGCAGTCCGACCGGCAGTCGCGCAAGCGTTACAGAGGAGGAGTGTCCCGTGGCGGTAGCGTGGGCGAGAACGCGCGGCATGTCGCGGTCGGATCGCGTCGATGTCGATCGGGTCGCGGGGACGATCCGCTTCCACGGCAACGTGTCGAGCATCGCCGCGGTCGACTGGGACGTGCCCACACGCGGTACCGTTATCGGAACCTTGCTCAACGATCGGAGCGCGCTGGCGGTCCTCGGCGACGCCATGAGCGCGGCGCCCTATCTCGCACCGCCAGCGTCGGTCGTGCTCTATGTCAAGCCGCAAAATACGTGGACCGCATGCGGCGCCGCCGTCATGGTGCCGGCAAGCCTTCAGGAAGTGGAAATCGGCGCGACGCTGGGTATCGTCATCGGTGCCACGGCTTGCCGCGTCAGTGAGGAAAGCGCGCTCGACGTCGTTGCCGGATACACCGTCGTCAACGACATCTGCGAACCGCACGCAAGTGTCTATCGTCCTGCGATCAGGCAACGCTGCCGCGACGGTTTTTGCCCGATCGGGCCATGGGTCATGGCGCGGCAGGAAGTCGCTGCGCCGGATGCGCTCGATGTGCGTGTCGTCGTGAATGGCGAATTGCGCGCCACCTGTTCGACAGCAAATAGTGTCCGCTCAGTCGCCAGACTCATCGCCGACGTCAGCGCATTCATGACGCTCGGCGCAGGCGATGTCCTGTTGACCGGCGTGCCCGGCAATGCGCCCCGCGCTCGGGCTGGCGATCGCGTGCGCATCGAGATCGACGGTGTCGGCGCGCTGGAGAACCTTCTGGTGGCGGAGGGGCGGTCGTGAAGCGCGCGCGTGTCGCATGGATGGGGGCGATTCACGACGCGACCGAGGTCGATGGCCGGCTGCAACTCGGCGATGGGCGTGTGGTCGGCGAAGCAGACGTCGTCTGGCTGCCTCCGCTGCAACCGACCGAACGGCCGCGCACGATCTTCGCCTTGGGCCTCAACTACGCCGATCACGCCAAGGAGCTGGCGTTCAAGGCGCCGGACGAGCCGTTGATATTCCTGAAGGGATCCAATTCGCTGCTCGGCCACCGTGGGCAGACCTACCGTCCGTCGGACGCGACGTACATGCACTACGAATGCGAACTCGCCGTCGTGATCGGCCGCACGGCGCGGCGCGTCACTCGCGCGGACGCCTATGACTACGTTGCCGGGTACACGGTGGCCAACGACTACGCGATTCGCGATTACCTGGAGAACTACTATCGCCCGAACCTGCGCGTGAAAAGCCGGGACACGTGCACGCCGATCGGACCGTGGCTGGTGGACGCCGCCGACGTGAAGCATCCGATGAACCTTCGGTTGACGACGACGGTCAACGGGACCGTGACGCAACGTGGCAACACCGGAGACATGGTGTTCGATATCGCGTTCCTGATCGCGCATCTTTCCAGCTTCATGACGCTTGCGCCGGGCGACGTCATTCTTACGGGTACGCCGGACGGACTTACGGGGGTGCATCCCGGTGACGAAGTCGTGACGGAAATCGGCGGCATCGGCCGCCTGGTCAACACGATTGTCGGCGACGACCAAGCGTCGCCGACAGGTTAGGGCGAGGCGCGATACGATGATCACGCATCTGATCGACGGCAAACCTGTTGCGAGCAGGAGGGTATTCGAGGATTGCAATCCGGCCACCGGCGAGATCCTGGCCGAGGTCGCCGCCGGCGGCGAGTCCGAAGTCGACGCCGCAGTCAATGCGGCGAAGGCGGCGTTTCCGAAATGGGCATCGCGTCCCGCGCGCGAACGCGCCAAAATCATGCGCCGGCTGGGCGAACTGATCGAGCGCGATGTTCCTGCCCTGGCGTCGCTGGAGACCGACGACACCGGTTTGCCCATTCACCAGACGGCGCATCAGCTGATCCCGCGCGCCGCGGAGAATTTCTACTTCTTCTCCGAAGTCGCCACACGCATGGATGGCCACTGCTATCCGGTCGACAAGACCATGCTCAATTACACGCTGATCCAGCCGGTCGGTGTGTGCGGGTTGATCTCGCCGTGGAATGTGCCGTTCATGACGGCGACGTGGAAGGTTGCGCCGTGCCTCGCGCTGGGCAACACGGCAGTGCTGAAAATGTCGGAACTCTCGCCGCTTACAGCCGACAGGCTGGGCGCGCTGGCGCTCGAGGCCGGCGTGCCGCCGGGCGTGCTCAACGTCGTGCATGGCTACGGTCGCGATGCCGGCGAGGCGCTGGTGCGTCATCCCGACGTGCGCACCATTTCGTTCACAGGCGGTACGGCGACCGGCACGCGGATCATGGCCGCGGCGGGCCTGAAGAAATTGTCGATGGAGCTCGGTGGCAAGTCGCCGGTGCTGATCTTCGACGACGCCGATCTCGAACGGGCGCTCGACGCCGCGCTGTTCACGATCTTTTCGCTCAACGGTGAACGCTGCACCGCCGGTTCGCGCATATTCGTGCAACGGACGGTCTACGACGATTTTGCCCGCAGGTTCGCGGAGCGCGCCAACCGGTTGAAGGTCGGCGATCCGCGCGATGAAGATACCAAGCTGGGTTCGATGATCACTCGCGCGCACTGGGAAAAAGTCACGGGTTACATCGACATCGGTCGGAAGGAAGGCGCGACCATCGCTGCGGGTGGTGCGGCGCCCGAGAACCTGCCGCCACGGGTGAAGAACGGCAACTTTGTCCGCCCGACGGTGCTGACCAACGTTCACAACCGGATGCGTGTTGCCCAGGAAGAAATTTTCGGGCCGGTGGCGTGCCTGATCCCGTTTGCGGACGAGGACGAAGGCTTGCGGTTGGCCAACGACGTCAAGTACGGACTGTCTTCGTACGTGTGGACGCAGGACATCGGCAAGGCGCATCGACTCGCGGCCGGCATCGAAGCCGGCATGGTGTTCGTCAACAGCCAGAATGTGCGCGATCTGCGCCAGCCATTCGGTGGCATCAAGGAGTCGGGCATCGGTCGCGAAGGTGGCGACTCGAGCTTCGAGACTTTCTGCGAAATCAAGAACGTCTGCGTGTCGCTCGGATCGCATCCGATCCCGCGCTGGGGCGTTTGAGCATGGGCAAGCTCGCGCTCGCGGCCAAGATCACGCACGTGCCGTCGATGTATCTGTCGGAGCAGCCGGGCAAGCATCATGGTTGCCGCGAAGCGGCGATCGAGGGCCATCGCACCATCGGCCGCCGCTGCCGCGAGCTGGGCGTGGATACCATGGTCGTGCTGGATGTGCACTGGCTGGTCAATGCCGGCTACCACGTCATCTGCAATCCGCGGTTCAAGGGTGTCTATACGAGCAATGAGCTGCCGCATTTCATCAAGAACCTGGACTACGAATATCCCGGCAATCCGCCGCTCGGGCACCTGATCGCCGACACCGCCACGGAACATGGAATATTCACGCGTGCGCACGACGCGACGTCGCTCGAACTCGAGTACGGCACGCTGGTGCCGATGCGCTACATGAATGCCGACCAGCATTTCAAGGTCGTGTCGGTTGCCGCATGGTGCAATTGGCACAAGCTCGACGACAGCCGGCGTTTCGGCGAAGCGCTGCGGCAAGCCATCCAGGCCAGTGCCTGTACGGTTGCGGTGCTGGCCAGCGGTTCGCTTTCGCATCGCTTCAACGACAATGGCAGCCCGGAAGAGTCGATCCACGAGATCAGCCGCGAGTTTTACCGGCAGGTCGATCTGCGCGTGGTCGAATTGTGGAAGCAGGGAGACTGGAAAACGTTCATCGCCATGTTGCCGGAATACGCGCAGTTGTGTCAGGGCGAGGGACACATGCACGACACGGCAATGCTTCTGGGATTGCTTGGCTGGGATCGCTACGATCAGCCGGTCGAGATCATCACCGACTATTTCGCGAGTTCCGGCACCGGGCAGATCAACGCTGTATTCCCTCTCCCTTTGGGAGAGGGCTAGGGTGAGGGCGCGTCCGTCATTCTGGATCTGGAATCAACATGCCGCACATCACCGTCGAATACACCGCGAATCTAAAGCCTGAAGCCGACATCCCGGGGCTGCTGGCGAAGATCAACGGCGTCATGATCGCGCAGGCGGGCGTGTTTCCCGTGGGCGGCATCCGCTCGCGCGCGATTGAACTCTCCGAATATTGCGTTGCCGACGGGCAGGCGGACGATGCGTTCGTTCACGTCACCGTAAAGATCGGTGCGGGTCGAGAAGAGGCCGTCAAGAAGCGCGCGTTCGACGCGCTGTTCGAAACGATCAAGGCACACTTTGCCGATCTCTACGCGAAGCGAAACCTTGCGCTGTCGATGGAAATCGCGGAGTTCAGCGAAGCCGGGACGTACAAGCACAACAATATTCACGCGCGTTTCCGCAAGACCTGAATCGCCGGGAACCGAAGCCGTGCTCGACACCGCCACCATCGCCGCAGCCGCGCGCAGCCTGGACCAGGCCGAACAAAGCCGCACGCAGCTCCGCCAGTTCTCGCTCGAGCACGCGGGGATGACCATCGCCGACGCGTATGCGATTCAGCAGGCGTGGGTGAACCTGAAGCTCGGCAGCGGGCGCAAGGCGCGGGGGCACAAGATCGGACTGACCTCGCGCGCCATGCAGCAATCGTCGCAGATCGACGAACCGGACTACGGTGTGCTGCTCGACGACATGTTCTTCCCCGAGGGGAATGCCATTCCGTTCAAGCGCTTTATCGTTCCGCGGGTCGAGGTCGAGTTGGCGTTCGTCCTCGCGCGCAAACTCGAGGGCACGGGTTGCACGCTGGACGACGTGCTTGCGGCCACGGAGTATATCGTTCCCGCCGTCGAGATCATCGATGCGCGCATCCAACAGGTCGACCCCCAGACCAAGGTAACGCGCAAGGTGGTCGACACCATATCGGACAATGCGGCCAACGCCGGCATCGTGGTTGGCAAGCATCGCGTCAGGTCCAACGAGGTCGATTTGCGTTGGGTCGCGGCGTTGTTGTACCGCAATGGCGTCATCGAAGAGTCCGGCGTCGCCGCGGCGGTGCTCGATCACCCTGGCAACGGTGTCGCGTGGCTGGTGAACAAGCTCGCGCCCTACGGCGTCGCGCTGCAAGCAGGCGAGGTCGTGCTCGCCGGCTCGTTCACGCGTCCGGTCACGGCACAGCCTGGCGACGAGTTCCGCGTCGACTACGGTCCTTTGGGCGCGATTGCGTTCTCGTTCGTGTAGGTACGAATTCAGTCGCGCTCCCAGTCACCACCCGAGACCATCATGGTTGCATCGAGCAGAAGCACCAAACCACCGGTCAAGGCCAAGCGGGCGCCCGTTCGTCGCCGCGCGCGCCCGGCGAAGATCGCTGCCGAGGAATGGCACGCTCGCGTGCAACTCGCCGCGTGCTATCGCATCTTCGCGCAACTGGGCTGGACCGAATTGATTTACAACCACATCACCTTGCGCCTGCCTGGCCCGGACAGGCATTTCCTCATCAATCCATTCGGACTGCTCTATTCGGAGGTGCGCGCGTCGAACCTGGTCAAGATCGACCTGCATGGCAACATCATCGGCGAATCCGCATGGCCCGTGAATCCGGCCGGCTTTACCGTCCACGCTGCGATTCACGACGGCATTCCAGGTGCGCACTGTGTGATGCACACGCACACGACCGCGGGCATGGCGGTGGCGTGCGCGCGCGATGGCTTGTCGATGAGCAACTTCTATTCCGCACAGTTGCACGGCAAGCTGGCATACCACGACTTCGAAGGCATCACGGTGCATCCCGATGAAGGCCCCCGGCTGATTCGGGCCGTCGGCGACAAACCGGCGGTCATCCTGCGCAATCATGGGCTGCTGGCCTGGGGCGACACGATTGCGAAAACGTTCGCCATCCTGTGGCTGCTGAACCGCTCCTGCGAGATCCAGCTCGCGTCGACGGCGATGGGTCCGGTGATCGAATTGTCGGAAGACATCCAGCGCAAATGCACGCGCGATTCGCTGCAGTTCAGCCCCCGCTTTGGTGCGGGGCAGGATGTATTCGACGCGCTGACACGGATCGTCGATCGTGCCGATCCTTCTTACAAGACCTAGCACGATGAGCCCAGCGAGGGGGACCCCCTCTGGGGGCGAGCGAGGCGAATTCGTGCCGCCATCGACGCGCGGCGGTAATTTTGCTCGGACGGCACAAGGAGAGGGCTTCCAGACGTGAAGATCTGCATCTACGGCGCCGGTGCCATCGGTGGCTTCCTCGGAGCACGGCTCGCTGCTGCCGGTGGCGACGTGGCCGCGATCGCACGCGGCAAGACGGCGCAGGCGTTGCGTACGCACGGCTGGCGCCTGGAATCCGGCGGTGCATTGATCACCGCGCCGGCGCGTGTCGCCGAATCGCCCACGGAATTGGGCGTGCAGGATGTGGTCGTGATTGCGGTCAAGGGTCCGGCGCTCGCAAGCGTGGCAGCGTCGATCGCACCATTGCTCGATGCTGAAACGATCGTGATCACGGCAATGAACGGCGTACCGTGGTGGTTCTTTCACGGATTCGGCGGCAACTGCGAAGGCATGCAGCTCAAGTCCATCGATCCGGCAGGGAGGATCGCCGCGGCGATTCCCGCGGCGCAGGTTCTCGGCTGTGTCGTCCACGCAAGCTGTGCGACGCCTGAGCCGGGTCTGACGCGCAACGCTGCGGGCAAGCGATTGATCTTCGGCGAACCGCGTGGCGGCTCTTCGCCGCGATTGTCGGCAATGGGCGAGCTGTTTGGCAGCGCGGGCTTCGACGCGGAGCTGTCGGACTGCATCCAGCGCGACATCTGGTACAAGTTGTGGGGCAACATGACCATGAATCCGGTCACTGCCCTGACGGGTGCGACCGCGGACCGGGTGCTCGACGATGCGCTGGTGAACGGCTTCTGCTATGCGGTGATGGGCGAAGCCCAGATGATTGGCGGTCGCATCGGCTGCGTCATCGCCGAGACCGCAGAGCAGCGCCACGTGGTGACACGCAAGCTGGGGGCATTCAAGACGTCGATGCTGCAGGACGTCGAGGCCGGCCGTCCGGTGGAAATCGACGTACTGCTCTCCGCTCCGCGCGAAATAGGTGCCGCCGTCGGCCAACCCACGCCCTACATGGACGCATTGCTCGGGCTCGCGCGGATGCAGGCACAGACGCTCGGACTGTACCCGCGCTAGGGCGCGCGAGGCGACCGTGAATCCGACCCATCGCAACCTTCCGCTGCTGCTGTTGCATGCCCGCGAAGCGGCGATGAGTCATTTCCGGCCGATCCTGAAGCACTTCGGGTTGACCGATCAGCAATGGCGCATTCTGCGCGCGTTGAGCGAATCCGACGACGAACTCGAGCCGGGACAGATTGCCGAGGCCTGCAAGATCCAGAAGCCGAGCCTCACCGGTATCCTTGCCCGCATGGTCGACCTGAAGTGGATCGACCGCCACGGGTCGGCGGTCGATCATCGGCGGCAGATGATTTCGCTCACGTCGAAGGGCCGGCTGCTGGTCGATCGCATGGCGCCGCTCATCGATCGCCAATACCGGCTGATCGAGGCAAGCGTCGGCGTCGATACGCTGAACGGGATCTATCGCTCGCTCGACGAAGCGCTCGCGCTGTTCAAGCGCGAGATTGCCTCGGTGATCGCGGATGGGGAGCCACGCCGCGCGCCCGCGGCCGAGCGGACGCGGACGCATGCCCGCGCTCGCAGCGCTAACAGGCCCTGATTCAACTTTCGCCGAACAGCGAACCGATCAGCTCGCGCAGCCAGCGGTTTGCCGGGTCGCCTTCGAAGCGCCAGACCCAGTGCACCGACACGTCGAAGGCCGGGAGCCCGACGTTGGGCCGCCAGACCATGATCCTGCCCATCTGCGCGAAGGCGTCCGACAGTCGTGCCGGCATGATCACCGCGAGGTCGGTCTCGGCGAGGATGCGTGGCAACACCATGAAATGCGGAATTTCCAGGCGGATGTTGCCCTCCAGGCCGAGATCCTGCAGTGCGCGCGTGGTCGCCGAGTGCGAACGGACCAACACGTATTCGAGGCGTCTGAGGGCCGCGGCGGTTGGCTTGCCGCGGGCGAGCGGGTGGCCGGCGCGCATGACCACGACGTATTTCTCGTGTAGCAGAAATCGACGCTGGACCGCATTGCCGAGCACCGGCAGATAACCGAGCGCGAGATCGATGCGCCCGGTTTCAAGCGCGGGCTGGATGTCCTTGTCGTCGAGCTGGAACACGTCGAGCCGCACACCCGGCGCACGTTGCGCGAGTGCATCCATCAACGGCGGCAGGAAGACCGTTTCGCCGATGTCCGTCATGTGCAGGCGAAACGTTCGTACCGATTTCGCGGGATCGTAGTGCGCGGCCTCGTCGATCGCGACGTCGAGAATATGCAGCGCATGCTCGACCGCCTTCGCCAGGCGATCAGCCTTTGCGGTGGGGACCATGCCCGCCTGCGTGCGCACGAACAGCGGATCGTTGTACAAAAGGCGCAGCCGACGCAGGCCGTGGCTGACCGTCGGTTGCGATACGCCGAGACGTTCGGCGGCGCGGCTCACGTTGCGCGCACTGTGCACCGCGTGGAAGGTCTGGAGCAGGTTGAGGTCGGCGCGATGAATATTCATACGAGTAAATAATTGCTATGCGTTTTATTTGATGGACAGATAATAGGCGAACCGTTAGATTCGCGCCACAAGAAGCATTTGGAGGAGGCCGATGGAGATCTCGTTCAGCAAGGAAGCGCGCATGCTGCGCCGCGGCCAGGGCGAGATTTTTCACGGCGAAGGCATACTCGCGATCACCAAGGCGCTGCTGCAGTCGGGCGTGGCCTACGTCGGCGGTTATCAGGGCGCACCGGTGTCGCATCTGCTCGACGTGCTGGTGCAGTCCAGGGACTACCTGGCGGAACTCGGCGTGCACGTGGAAGCATGCTCGAACGAGGCGTCGGCGGCGGCGATGCTCGGTGCCTCGATTCACTATCCCTTGCGCGGTGCGGTGACGTGGAAGTCGATCGTCGGCACCAACGTCGCGGCCGATGCCCTGTCGAACCTGGCCTCGCCCGGCGTGGTCGGCGGTGCTTTGATCATCATCGGCGAAGATTACGGCGAGGGCGCCAGCGTGATCCAGGAGCGCACCTATGCCTATGCCCTGAAGTCGTCGCTGATCATGCTCGATCCGCGGCCCGACCTCGGGCACATGGTGCGCATGGTCGAGGAAGGTTTCGCGATCTCGGAAGCCGCGAATACGCCGGTCATGGTGCAGCTGCGTATCCGCGCCTGTCATGTGCGCGGCACGTTTGCGTGCAAGGACAATGTCGCGCCAGCCGTCTCCCCGCGGCATCTCATGGCAGGTCCCGCGGCGTTCGACTACGGCAAGCTTTCGCATCCCCCCGTGACCTTCAGGCAGGAGAAGCTCAAAGGCGACGAGCGCATGCCTGCCGCGCGCCGTTTCATCGTGGAGCATGGCCTCAACGACCTGTTTATCGGTCGACAGGGCGACCTGGGCGTGATTGTCCAGGGCGGTCTCTACAATTCGCTGATCCGCGCGCTGCAGCAGCTCGGGCTTGCCGACGAGTTCGGCGAAAGCGATCTGTCGCTGCTGGTGCTCAACGTCACCTGTCCGCTGGTGCCCGAGCAGATCCGGGACTTCTGTCTGGGCAAGCGCGCGGTGCTTGTCGTCGAGGAAGGGCAGCCCGAATTCATCGAGCAGCAAATCCTCGCGACGCTGCGTCGACTCGACGTCAACACCAAAATCAACGGCAAGGATGTGCTGCCGATGGCGGGCGAATACACGGTCGATGTCGTCGCCGAAGGCATGGCCGGGTTCGTAGCTCTGCACGATCCGGGTCGCTCGCTCGATGCAGGACGTGCGTGGCTGGCGCAGAATGTGGCGCGCCGCACTGCGGTGACCGCGCTGCTCGCAAAGTCGCTGCCGGCACGGCCACCTCAATTCTGCATCGGCTGTCCCGAGCGTCCGGTGTTCTCGGCGCTCAAGCTGGCGCAGCAGGATATCGGGCCGGTGCACGTGGCGGGTGACATCGGCTGCCACGCGTTCGCGACGTTCGAGCCGTTCTCGATGGGCCACTCGATCCTCGGTTATGGCATGAGCCTCGCCAGTCGCGCCGGCGTGTCGCCGATGATGAACCGCCGCACGCTTGCAGTGATGGGCGACGGCGGCTTCTGGCACAACGGACTTCTGACCGGCGTGCAGTCGGCGCTGTTCAACGGCGGCGACTCGGTCCTCGTCATACTCAAGAATGGCTACACATCGGCGACGGGAACGCAGGACATCATTTCCACACCCGCGGACGCGCTGAAGCAGGAGGCGGAGGACAAGCAGGAAAGCCTGGTCAACCGCAACCAGGTCATCGAGCACACGCTCAAGGGCATCGGCGTGAAATGGTTGCGCACCGTGAACAGCTACCGAGTCGCCGAGTTACGCCGGACTTTCGATGAAGCCTTCACGACGGATTTTCCCGGGCTGAAGGTGATCATCGCCGAGGGCGAATGTCAGCTCGAACGGCAGCGACGGGTCAAGCCGTGGCGGGCGAGCCTGCTCAAAAAGGGCAAACGCGTCGTGCGCGTCAAGTATGGCGTCGACGAGGACACGTGCTCCGGCGATCATTCCTGCATCCGCCTGTCGGGTTGCCCGACGTTGACGCTCAAGCAGAGCAGCGATCCGCTGAAGGTGGACCCGGTTGCGACGGTCATCGACGGCTGCGTGGGATGCGGCCTCTGTGGCGAGAACGCGCACGCGGCGACGCTGTGTCCTTCGTTCTATCGCGGTGAAGTGATTCAGAATCCGCACGCCTGGGATCGCGTACGCGCCGCGGTGCGCAATGCGCTGATTCGAATGATGCAGCCGGCATGAGCGTGCAGAAGCCTACCTCGATTCTCATCGCAGCGCTGGGCGGCGAAGGCGGCGGCGTCCTTGCGGAATGGCTGGTGGAGACTGCGCTGGCGGCGGGCTATCCAGCGCAGAGCACGTCGATACCCGGCGTCGCGCAGCGTACCGGCGCCACCACCTACTACGTCGAAATCTTTCCGGAGCCGTTTGCCGCGCTCGGTGGGCGGAAGCCGGTGCTGAGCCTGCTGCCAACGCCGGGCTGCGTCGATCTCGTCGTTGCGTCGGAATTGCTCGAAGCGGGCCGGACAGTACAGGCCGGCATGGTCAGCGCGGAGCACACGGTGCTGGTGACCTCCATCAGCCGCACGCTGACGACCGCCGAGAAAATGGCGCTGGGCGATGGTCGTTTCGATTCGGAGCGGCTGCTGGAAGTCGCGCGCGCGAATTGCCGGGAGTTGCTCGCGCTCGACATGGAGGCGCTGGCGCGCGACGCCGGCACGGTGGTCAGCGCCGTGATGTTCGGCGCAGTCGGGGCAACGGGCATCCTGCCGTTCAAACGCGAAGCGTTCGAGGTAGTGATCAAGAATTCAGGCGTTGGCGTGGACGCCAGCCTGCGCGGCTTTGCAGGTGCCTGGGACGCCGTCGTCGCGCTGCGCAAGGGCACGCAAGCGGGGGGTGGTGCGGGCCACATTGCGCCGTCGATCAAACTATCGCCGGCCGCGCTCGCGTCGAGCACCATTGCGGATGCATTTCCGCTGCCGGTGCGCGACATCGTCACCGCTGGCCACGCGCGGCTGCGCGAATACCAGGATACTGCCTACGCCGAGCTCTACCTGCAGCGGCTGTCGCGAGTGCTTGCGGCCGAACAGAAAACCAACGTTGGTCAGCAGCGTGATTTCAGCGTTACGCGGGAAACAGCGCGCTTTCTCGCCCTGTGGATGGCGTTCGACGATATCGTGCGCGTCGCCGACCTGAAATGTCGGGCCAGCCGCTTTGCTCGCGTACGCAGCGAAGTCGCTGCACGCGATGGCGATATCGTGCGCATCGTCGACTATTTCAAACCGGGTATCGCCGAGATTTCCGGATTGCTGCCGGCGGCGCTCGCCGGGAGGATGGTGGCGTGGGATCGCAGGCGGCAGGCCAGCGGCAAGGCACCCTTCGGCCTGGCACTGCATCTGCGCACAGACAGCGTGCTCGGATTTGGTGTCCTGCGGATGCTGGCGAGCCTGCGTCGGCTGCGGCGGCATGGCGCGCGTTATGCGCAGGAACAGGTGCTGATCGAGCGCTGGCTCGCGGCCGTCGAAAGCGCGGTGCACACCGAATGGGCGCTGGCCAATGAAATTGCACTGTGCGGGAGATTGATCAAGGGCTACGGTGCGACCAACGACCGCAGCAAGGCAAATCTGCAGCACATCCTGGAGCATCTGGTGACCGGTGGTTCGTTCGCCACCATCGCCGAGCGTGCCGGCGGGATCAGGCAGGCACGCGAGGCCGCCCTCACCGACGAAGGCGGCAAGGCGCTGGATCACGCGTTGCGGAGCCACGGCGCACCGCCGCGTCCCATGGTTGCACAACCAATACGATGGACGCGCAAGCCCGCGCCGTCGCCCGCGAGTGAACATCGTGCCGCGTAGAGCTGCCGCCCGGAAAGGCGCCGCCGCGGTCACCGCCGAGCCGGTGACGCTGCGCGCCGAGGCGCTCGCCCACTTTATCGAACGCATGTTCATCGCCGCGGGCTGTCTCGCGCGCGAATCGACGCAGATCGCCAATGCCCTGGTGCAAGCCAACCTCTTTGGACACGATTCGCACGGTGTGCAGATGGCGCCGTTGTATGTCGACAACCTCAAGCATGGACTCGTTCGCGCGGGGCAGTCGCCGCGCATCGTCGCCGACCACGGTTCGATCCTCGGGCTCGACGGCCAGAAAGGTTTTGGCCAGGCGATCGCTGAGGAAGCGATGCGCATGGCGATCGAACGTGCGTCGGCGCTCGGCTGTTGTGTGCTGGGCCTGTCCAATACGCACCATCTGGGGCGCATCGGCCAGTGGGCGGAGCAATGCGCACAGGCTAGCTTGGCGTCGGTGCATTTCGTCAACGTTCTGTCGACGCCACTCGTTGCTCCGTGGGGAGGCAGCGATGCGCGCCTGGCGACGAATCCGTTCTGCGTCGGTGTACCACGGGGGCCGGCGCCACTGATCCTGGATTACGCGACGAGCAAGGTGGCGCTGGGCAAGGTGCGCGTCGCCCACGACGCGGGCAAGCGCCTGGGACGCGACGTGCTGCTCGATGCGGCGGGCCAACCGACCGACGATCCCGCAGCGATGTTCTCGGATCCGGCGGGTGCGTTGCTGCCGTTCGGCGAGCACAAGGGCTTCGCACTCGCCGTGATGTGCGAATTGCTCGGCGGCGCGCTGTCGGGCGGCAGCGTCCAGCACGAGCACCCGGGTGTGAATCCGATGATCAACAACATGCTGTCGCTGGTGTTTGCCGCGGACAAGCTGGTCACCCGCGCGGACCTGGCGCGACAGGTCGAACGTCTGGAAGCGTGGATCAAGGCGTCGCCGGCGCGTGGCGGTGGCACTGGGATTCACCTTCCGGGCGAGCCGGAGCGCCAGACCGCGCACGAGCGCGAACGCCTCGGCATACCGTTACCGTCGCGCACCTGCGATGCGCTGGTCGCCAGTGCGCGAACCCTGGGCATGGCCGGTCACGAATATGCGGCGCTGGAAAGGATGGCGTCATGACCTTCCGTCACGTCACGCATTTCACCGTCGAATTCGGCGACTGCGATCCGGCGCAAATCGTTTTTTTCCCCAATTTTTTTCGCTGGTTCGATGCCGCGTCTAGACATTTTTTCATCGCGGCCGGCGTTCCGCTGTGGAGCGAGCTGGAGCGGACGACGGGCATCATCGGCACGCCGATCGTCGACGTCAGCGCCCGCTTTCTGCGCCCGGCGACCTACGGCGACGCGATCGACGTCGAGACCACCATCGAGGAATGGCGCGGCAAGAGCTTCGTGATGAAACACACGCTGCGCCGCGCCGGTGAAGTTCTGGCGGAAGGACAGGAAGTGCGGATCTTCGCACGCCGTCACCCGGAGGATCCCAAGCGCATTCAGGCGGTCCCGGCACCTGATAGCATTCGCAAGCTGTGCGAATGACGACATTGCAAATGATGGTTGAAACCTGATCGATCGAGAGAGATCTGGACGACAGCCGATGAGAGCCGCGCGCGCATGCCGCAGCGGACGGGGTGGTTGCATGAGGGAGGACAGTGAATGCAGGACGTGCAACCCGATACTGGGACCATCGCCGGGCGATCATTCGGCCCGTTCGGGCGACGATTGCTTGCGTTGGCCAAGTACCTGGCGATCGCAGGCGGTCTGGTCTTCGTCGGTCTGGTGGCGATGTCGATCGTCTCGATCACCGGCCGCAAGCTGTTTTCGTGGACGGTGCCGGGCGACGTCGAGTTGCTGCAGATGTGCGCGGCCTTCGCGGCCTCGGCGTTCTTCGGTTATTGCCATCTGATCAACGGCGACGTCAAGGTCGATTTCTTCACGCACAACGCGGCACCCTGGAAGATCGCCGCGATGGACGCGTTTGGCTCGTTTCTTGTGGGAGTATTCGGTGCGCTGATCGCCTGGCGTACCGCTGCCGGTGCACTTGCGGTCAAGGAGGCTGGCGAAACGTCGGCGATCATCGGGTTCCCGGTGTGGATCGCCCAGGGATTGATGGTGCCCGGGTTCATCGTATTGGCCATCGCCGGGTTTTATCTTTGCGTCCATGACCTCCGCATCGCCATCCGCCGACCGCAATCATGACCGGCATCGAAGTCGGCTTCGTGATGTTCGGTGTGATGCTGGCGCTGATGGTCATCCGCGTGCCGATCGGCATCGCCATGTTCTCCGTCGGCTTTTTCGGCTATGCGTTTCTGACCGGCGGCAACTTCAATGCACTCCTGAACTCGCTCAAGAACCTCGCCTACGCCAGGCTATCGAACTACGACCTCGTGGTGATTCCGCTGTTCCTGCTGATGGGCCAGTTCGCCACGCACGGCGGACTGAGCAAATCGCTGTTCCGCTTCGTCAGTTCGTTCATGGGGCACCGCAAGGGCGGCGTCGCGATCGCGGCAATCGGCGCCTGCGCAGGTTTCGGCGCGATCTGCGGCAGTTCGCTCGCCACGGCCGCGACGATGGGCCAGGTCGCGCTGCCGGAGCTGCGCCGGTTCGGTTATTCGGGCGCGCTCTCCACCGGTGCGCTTGCGGCAGGCGGTACGCTCGGCATCATGATCCCGCCCTCGGTGCCGCTGGTCATCTACGCCATCCTGACGCAGGAGTCGATCGGCAAGCTGTTCATGGCGGCGATCCTGCCGGGGATCATCGCGATGCTCGGCTACATGCTCGTGGTGCGCATTGTCGTCACGATCAATCCGAAGGCCGGGCCCGCCGGCCCGTTCGTGCCGTGGGGGGAGAAGTTGCGCAGCCTGGTGACGGTGATCCCGGTGCTGCTGGTCTTTGTCGTCGTCACGGTCGGCATTTACGGCGGCTGGGCCAACCCGACCGAGGCGGCCGCGATCGGTGCGGCGGCCTGCGGGATACTCGCCGTGGTCTCCGGGGGCATGCGCACGAAGGGCCTGGTCGACAGCGCGCTCGGCACCGCGCAGGCGACGGCGATGATCTTTCTCGTCCTGCTGGGTGCCGACATGATGAACAGCACGCTGGCGCTGTCGCAGATGCCGGCCGAGCTGGCCGGTTGGGTCAAGGCCAGCGGGCTATCGCCGCTGCTGGTGATGGTCATGGTCCTGCTGATCTACATCTTTCTGGGCTGCGTGATGGATTCGCTGGCGATGATCCTGCTGACGATTCCCATCTTCTACCCCATGATCATGGGGCTCGACTTCTGGGGCATGGGGCAGACCGACAAGTCGATCTGGTTCGGCATCCTCGCGCTGATGGTGGTCGAGATCGGACTGGTCCACCCGCCGGTGGGCATGAATGTCTACATCATCAATCGCCTCGCGAAGGACGTGCCACTGACCGAGACGTTCAAGGGCGTCATTCCATTCCTATTTTCTGATTTTCTGCGCATTGGGCTGTTGCTATTTTTTCCCATCATTTCGCTGTACCTGGTTCACACTTTCCGCTAGCGGTCCACGTCCCTCAGGAGGAGTAAACATGAAAGCAAAACGTATCGCACAACTTACCGCGGCGCTCGCGCTCGCGTCCGGCATCGGCACAGCACAGGCGCAGGACGTCGTGCTCAAGATCCATCATTTCCTGCCGCCGCAGGCAACCGTGCAGGCGCTGATTTTCAATCCGTGGTGTGAAAAGGTCGGCAAGGAGTCCGGCGGCAAGATCAAATGCCAGATCTACCCGTCGATGCAGCTCGGCGGCACGCCACCACAATTGTTCGACCAGGCCAAGGATGGCGTGGTGGACATCGTCTGGACGGTGCCTACGTATCAGGCGGGTCGCTTCATCAAATCGGAGGTGTTCGAGTTGCCATTCATGGCGAAAAACGCCGAAGTGGGCAGCCCCGCGCTTTGGGACTTCATCCAGAAGAATTCGCTCGATGAGTTCAAAGGTACGAAGCTGCTCGCGGCGCACCTGCACGATGGGTCGCTGCTGCACTTCTCGAACAAGCCGGTGCGCAACCTCGAGGAGCTCAAGGGGCAGAAGGTGCGCGGACCGACCCGCATCGGCGCCAAGTTTCTGACGGCGCTGGGTGCCACGCCCGTGCAGATGCCGCTGCCGCAGGTGCCGGAATCGATCTCCAAGGGCGTGATCGACGGCGCCATGGTGCCATGGGAAGGCGTGCCCCCCATCAAGCTGCAGGAGATAGCCAAGTACCACACCGACACTGCAGCCGGCCAACCACGGATGTCGAACACGATATTCGTCATCGCCATGAATCAGGCCAGGTACGACAGCCTGCCGCCCGACGTCAAGAAGGTGATCGACGCCAACAGCGGGCTCGATTGGTCGAAACAGATCGGCAAGACCTTCGATGGCACCTCGGAACCAGCAAAAAAACTGGCTGCGGCGGCGGGCGGCGTATTCGACACGTTGTCACAGGCCGAATACGAACGTTGGCAAAAAGCGACCGACGGTGTCAGCACGGACTGGTTCAAGGACGTCACGGAGAAGGGCGGCAATGGCCCGGTGCTGCTCGAGGATGCGAAGGCGCTGATCAAGAAGTACGGCGGGTGATTGGCGCGGCGCTGCGAAGCGCCGCGCAGGGTGATCGCTCAGATACCTTTCGCGGGAGGCACGGTCGCGAGCTGGCGTTGCTGCTGCAGCATGCGCAGTTCCAACGCTCGCTCCCTTTCCGCGGCGAGGAACTGTGCGCGGGCCGCCACCGCACCAGGATCGGGGTGCTTCATCGCGCCCGCAACGATTTCGAGTATTGCCGCGCCAATCGTCACGGCAACGACGACGACGACAAGATTCTGCCGCCAGCGGCTGGTTTGGAATGTCTTCATGGTCTGCCTCCTGGTCGCCGACAATGCGTTGCCTGGCGGACTCGGACTCCGGATCGGCCGGGGCCGCCTTGCTCCTGGTTCACACTTTAGGTAACCGCTCGCAGTGGCTCAATGCGCATGCGACGAACGCGGCGATTCGGGGAATGAAGCCATGAAAGGTCGGGGGAAGTGCGACGAAACGGTGATGGATCGGTAGCTTCCGAGGCGATGTCAGGTAGGTGCATCAGCTGCTTGCGTCGCCGTCATTTCTTCCGCCAGAGGTGTCGTGAGCGTAGAATTTCGATCTCCGCCGGCGAAGCCCCCATCACTCGATTGCGACCATGAACGAAAAGAAATTTGCGTCACAGGCCGACCTCGACGAAAAGCAGATCAGCTTCGATCGGTTATCCGACCACGCCTATGCGTATACCGCGGAAGGCGACCCGAACACGGGCATCGTCATCGGCGACGACGCGGTGATGGTCATCGACACGCAGGCCACGCCAGTCATGGCGCAGGACGTGATTCGCCGCATACGCTCGGTCACAGACAAGCCCATCAAGTACGTCGTGCTGTCGCATTACCACGCGGTGCGCGTGCTCGGCGCGTCGGGCTACAGGCCGGAACACATCATCGCCAGCCGCGATACCTTCGATCTGATCGTGGAGCGCGGCGAAGCCGATATGAAAAGCGAGATCGAGCGCTTTCCGCGCCTGTTCCGCGCGGTCGAGTCGGTGCCCGGGCTCACGTGGCCGACGCTCGTCTTCGAAAAGCACATGACGCTATGGCTGGGCAAGTTGCAGGTCGAGATCATGCAGCTCGGCCGCGGCCACACCAAAGGCGATACCGTGGTCTGGCTGCCGCAGGAAAAAATCCTGTTTTCCGGCGATCTGGTCGAGTATGGCGCGACGCCATACACGGGTGACGCGTATCTGACGGACTGGCCGGCAACGCTGGATGCCGTTGCCGCGCTGAAGCCCGAAAAGCTCGTGCCGGGTCGCGGCGCGTCGTTGATGACGCCGCAGGACGTCAAGGCCGGACTCGACGGTACGCGCGCATTCATCACGGAAATGTTCGGTGCGGTGAAGAAGGGCGTCGCCGCGGGCAAGGACTTGCGCACGGTCTACAAGGACACCTACGCGACGCTGAAGCCGAAATTCGGCGCGTGGGTGATCTTCGATCACTGCCTCCCCTTCGACGTGACGCGAGCCTACGACGAGGCGACCAAGTACCGCGATCCGCGCATCTGGACCGCACAGCGGGACAAGGAGATGTGGGAAGCGATGGAGGGTTAGCCTGGCGCGGTTCGTCCTTCGACGGGCTCAGGACGAACGGCATCAGAATCCCGTTCGTGGTGAGCTCGTCGAACCATGAACGGCACCCGGCGGCGTCATTGGTCTCGATCAGCGTGAAAACCTACACCAACCCGACCTACCCTTACAGCAAGCCTCCCGATCTGGACGGCGCGCCCCGGCACTGGCCAGTTATCGTTGCCGGCGCGGGTCCCGTCGGGCTAACGGCCGCGATCGATCTGGCACAGCGCGGCATCGACGTGCTGGTGCTGGACGAAGACAACACGGTCAGTGTCGGATCGCGCGCGATATGCTGGGCCAAGCGCACGCTCGAGATTCTCGATCGCCTCGGCTGTGGCGAACGGCTCGTGGAAAAGGGTGTCCGGTGGAATGTCGGGCGCGTTTTTTTCCAGGACGAGCAGGTCTACGAATTCGATCTCCTTCCCGAAGCGGGGCATCGGCGCCCGGCGTTCATCAATCTGCAGCAGTACTGGGTCGAGCAACTCCTGGTCGAACGCGTCGCCGAATTGCCGCAGGCCGAACTGCGCTGGCAACACCAGATCGTCGGCGTCGAGCAGCAGTCGGACCGTGTCGCAGTTCGCGTGGCAACACCCGACGGCGAATATCGGGTGTATGCCGACTGGCTCATCGTCGCCGATGGCGCGCGCAGCCCGATCCGAGGCATGCTCGGCCTGGAGAGCGACGGGCAGGTCTTCCGCGATCGCTTTTTGATCGCAGACATCCACATGACCTCGGATTTTCCCGCCGAGCGCTGGTTCTGGTTCGATCCTCCCTTTCATCGCAATCAATCGGCGCTGTTGCACCGGCAGGCTGACAACGTCTGGCGCGTCGATTTCCAGCTCGGCTGGGACGCCGACCCGGAGCATGAAAAGAAACCGGAAAACATTCTGCCGCGACTGCGGGCGATGCTGGGCGAGAAGGCGGAATTCGAGATCGAGTGGGCGAGCGTGTATACATTTCAATGCCGCCGGATGCGCACCTTCCGCCACGGCCGCGCCCTGTTCGTCGGCGATGCCGCGCATCTGGTATCGCCATTTGGGGCGCGGGGCGCGAACAGCGGCATCCAGGATGTGGACAACCTGGTGTGGAAGCTCGAACTGGTGTTGGAGGATCTGGCGCCGCAAGCCTTGCTCGACACCTATGACACCGAGCGCATCTGCGCCGCCGACGAAAACATCCAGGCAACGACACGCAGCACGGATTTCATCACGCCCAAGGGCAATGTCAGCCGCACGTTCCGCAACGCAGTGCTGGCCCTCGCCAAGCACCATCCGTTCGCGCGGCGGCTGGTCAACAGCGGGAGGCTGTCGGTGCCCTCCGTACTCGCGCACTCGACCCTCAATACGGCTGACCTTCCGGGAGAAACCTTTGACAGCGCGATGGTTCCGGGCGCGTCCGCGGCCGACGCTCCCGTCGCCGGTCCGCAGGGCGACTGGCTGCTCGCGCATCTGGATGGCGGATTCATGTTGCTGACTTTCGGCGCATCGGTGCCGGCGGCGGCCGTTGCGACGTTGGCAGGCGACCCGATCGCATGCGCCGTGATCCAGGTGGGCGGGGTGCCGACCCACGGCGCCTGCTTGATCAAGGACAAGGATGGCCTGCTCGCCCAACGCTACGATGCGCAGCAGGGCTCCTGCTACATGTTGCGACCGGATCAGCACCTTTGCGCGCGGTGGCGGGCGTTCGACCTGGCACGCGTCCGTGCGGCCATTGCGCGTGCGAGTGGTGTTGCCATTGCGCGAAGAGACCTAGAGGCAGCCTGATGCTCAACACGAACGCAAATATCGCGGCACCCGACGATTTCTATGAGTCGCTGATCAACCTGCATCGCAATCTCAGCGATGAGCAAAGTGCGCTGGTGAACGCCAAGCTCATCCTGTTGCTGGCCAATCATGTCGGCGATGCCGAGGTGCTGCGCGAGGCCATGACGGCTGCGGCGCAGGGCATTGAGCCCGTTGTCGCCGCGCGCCCCGAGCGATAACTTCATGGCCATACCTGCCAAGACACGCACCGCGACACCTGCAGCCCTGGCAGGCGTAGACGCGACACTTGCCTACCAGAGCGGATTCGGGAACGAGTTCGCAAGCGAAGCGCTGGCGGGCGCGTTGCCGGTCGGGCAGAACTCGCCCCAACGCGCGCCGTACGGGCTCTACGCCGAGCAATTCTCGGGCACCGCGTTCACCGCGCCGCGCGCAGCCAATCGTCGATCGTGGCTGTATCGGATCCGGCCGGCGGCCATGCATCAGCCGTTTCGCATGATCGCCAACGGTCGCATCGAGAGCCGCTTCGACGCCGTACCGACGCCACCCAACCAGATGCGCTGGGATCCTCTGCCGATACCCACGACGCCGACGGATTTCATCGACGGCTTGACGACGATGGCCGGCAACGGCGACCCGGCTTCGATGTCCGGGTGCGGTATTCACATCTACACCGCCAACCAGTCGATGATGGATCGATTCTTCTACGACGCCGATGGCGAATTGCTCATCGTCCCGCAACAAGGGCGGCTGCTCCTGCGCACCGAGTTCGGGCGCATCGCCGTCGAGCCCCAAGAGATTGCCGTCATCCCCCGCGGCGTGCGCTTTCGCGTCGAACTCGTCGACGGAACGGCGAGAGGTTATGTTTGCGAGAACTACGGTGCGTTCCTGCGCCTGCCGGATCTCGGTCCCATCGGTTCGAACGGCTTGGCCAATCCGCGCGACTTCCTGACGCCGCACGCCTCGTACGAGGAGCGCGAAGGCAAGTTCGAGCTGGTTGCCAAGTTCATGGGCAACCTGTGGTCGGCCGAGATCGGCCATTCGCCGCTCGACGTGGTGGCCTGGCACGGCAATAACGTGCCGTACAAGTACGATCTGCGGCGCTTCAACGCGATCGGCTCGATCAGCTACGACCATCCCGATCCGTCGATCTTCCTTGTACTGCACGCGCCGACCGGCACGCCGGGAGTCGATGACATCGACTTCGTGATCTTCCCGCCACGTATCCTCGCGATGGAGCACACGTTCCGCCCGCCGTGGTTCCATCGCAATGTGGCCAGCGAATTCATGGGACTGGTGCACGGCGCGTACGATGCAAAGGCCGAAGGCTTTGTCCCGGGTGGTGCGAGCCTGCACAATTGCATGTCCGGACACGGGCCCGACGCCGACACTTTCGCCAAGGCAAGCGCTGCCGACGTATCCAAGGCGACGCGCATCACCGATACGATGGCGTTCATGTTCGAGACGCGCACCGTGATCCGACCGACGCGCTTCGCCCTCGATTCGGCGCAGCTGCAGCAGGAGTACTTTCGTTGCTGGCAGACGCTGCCGAAGCAGTTCGATCCTCGGCAGCGCTAGCTGGCGCCGCCTCACATTTGCTTGAACAGATACGCGTACGATTCGCTCACCGGCAGCGTTTCGCTCCGCTCCTTGAGCCGCACCCGCAAGTGCCCCTTGAAGTCCCGGTTCACGCCGGCGATCGCATTGACGTTGACCAGCGTCGAGCGATGGATCTGCCAGAACGTGTTTGGATCGAGCTCGTCGATCAATTCCCGGATGGGCCTGCGGATCAGCGACTGTTTGTCGGTGGTCACAACCTGCGTGTACTTGTTGTCGGCCTGGAAATAGCAGATCTCCTCGACCGTGATCAGGCGGAGGTCGTTGCCCTGCGATGCAGTGATCCAGCGCAGGTATTCCTTGCCGTTCTCACGCTTGGTCGCCAGGGCCTTGAGGATGCCGTCCAGGTTGGCCGGCGCGCTGCCAAGCTTTTCCTTGAGCCTTGCAATGGTGGTGGCGAGCCGCGCCGATGAGAATGGCTTCATGACGTAGTCGACGGAACCCTGTTCGAACGCGGCCACCGCATATTTGTCATAGGCCGTGACAAATACGACATGGCACTTGCCGCCTGCCTGTTGGGCCACCTCGAGGCCATTCAGGCCCGGCATCTGGATGTCGAGGAAAGCAATATCCGGGGAATGGCGTTCGAGCGCATGCAAGGCCTCGATGCCATCATTGGTTTCGGCGGCGATGACAAGTTCTGGCCACAGCGCAGACAGCGCTTCCCTGAGCTCGGCGCGCAGTACCGGCTCGTCTTCAGCGATGACCGCGGTCGTCAATCTGTTCATAGGGAATTTCGATCACGGCTCGAACGCCGCGGTCTGTGCCCGGGACGAGCCGCAGGCTGGCCCGGGTGCCATAGAGGGCCGCGAGACGTTCGCGGATGCCCTGGAGCGCGCCATTGCCGTTGGAGCCCAGGGATCGGGCGCCGAGATCAGCCACGGTGAGGCAGAGGTTGCGGTCGGTGACGCGCGCATCGATGCTGATCGATCCGCGAGCCTTCTGCAGTTCCAGCCGTTCCGAGATCGCATGCTCGATCAAAGGCAGCAACACCATGGGTGGAAATCGAACGTCGTCGCCGTCGTTGGGAAGGGCGACATTCAGCAGGAGACTATCTCCCAGGCGCGCGTTCGCAATATTGAAGTACGCACGCACCAGTTCGATCTCGGTGCTCAACGTCGAGGTTGTCTCCCGGAGCTGCGGAAGCGCGGCGCGCAGATACACGATCAAGTCGTCCAGCATCCGGTCGCCCTGCATCGCATCGGTCTCGTACAGGTTTTCCACCTGTGCCAGCGTATTGAACAGGAACCGCGGCTCGACGCGCGCCTGCATCGCTTGCAGGCGAGCTTCATACGCCCGCCGGGCCAGGCGCTCGCGCCCGAGTTGCGCATCCCGCAGTGCAGCGTTGCGCCGCAACGCGCGCCGGTGATGGAAATAGCCGAACGTGGCGAGGCTGCAGATCACCAGGTTTGCGCCGAGTCCGGCGCCGAAAAACACGGAATCGGCCGGACGCGGCTCGTCCCAGCAACAGTACAGGCCCACCATCGGTTCGGTAAGCAGGAGCACCGCCGTTCCCACCACGTCCGCCACGATTGCCACGACCGCGTAGGGCAGCCAACGCGGCGCTCGCGACGGCGTACAGGCGTCCGCCACCACAATGCCAAGCAACAGCACGCTGGTGACGATGAAGGCATCATAGAGGCCGGTCGCGATAGGCTCCCAGGCGGCGTAACGCGGATACGTAGCGAGCATGCTGATGCCCGTCGACAATCCCCAGGTGAGCCAGAACAGCGCGGCGTACCGGACCTGCGTGACGGTCATCTGGCGCCAGGCGTTCCAGACGAAGGCCAACGGCTGCGACAGCGGCGATCGCGCAAGACGTGTGGTGGTAGCGATCGCCATTGTCAGGCTGCTTTCGCCTCGGCTGTCAGCACCGCAACCGGCAATTCGAGGGTCGCGATCACCCCCGATGTCGGGTTTTGTGCAAGCGACAGGCGGGCGTCGGTTTCGTAGAGTGTCTTGAGACGCGCGCGAATGTTGGCGAGCCCGACACCCGCACCCGAGCTCGCCTGCATGCCGCGACCCGTGTCGGCGACCTGCAGCCGCAGCGTGCCGGCCTCCGCGCGCGCGCTTACGCATACCGTGCCGCCCTTGGGCAGCGGGACGAGGCCATGCCGGATGGCATTTTCCACCAGCGTCAACAACATCATCGGTGGCACCGCGCACGCCTTCAACACCTCTGGCACGTCGACATCGAAGCTCAGCCGTCCGCCCATCCTGATCTTCTGGACGTTGAGGTAGGCAACCGTGAGCGCCAGTTCACGACCGAGGGTGGATTGCGATTCGCGCATCTGCGGCAGGGCAGCGCTCAAATAGCGCGAAAGATGCTGCAACATCGCCCGGCCCATCGGCGGATCGGTTTGGTAGAGCCGACGGACGTTGGCCAGGGTATTGAACAGGAAATGCGGCTCGATTTGCGCTTGCATGACCTGCAGGTGGGCCTCGGTCATCTCGCGCTCGAGGCCGAGCCGGTCCATTTCCTCACGATGCAGCGTAGTGTGAGCCTCGTCCTCGCGGACGACGTAGAAATAGACCGTTGTCGCCAAGGCCGCCAGGAAGTAGTTGGTGATCCACCAGCCGAGCTTTGTGACCAGGGAACGCGGACCATACTTGGGGACCCAGAAATGGTCGGCATCGAAGATGGTGAGCGCCGCATCGCTGAGCGCCAATCCAGCCATCACACTCAGCGCGATGCCCAACGCCAGCACGCCGATGCGCAGGTGCCTGGGTGCCCAGTTGTCGATGGCAATCACTGACAAAAGCACCGGCACATAGAGGAGCATCATGCTGCCAAACTTCGCCAGCGCGTGCTGCGCGATTTGCGTGGCGCCCTTGCCGTTAGCCAATTGATGCGGGATCGTATAGGCGAATGCCAGGACCGCAACGAAAATGCAAAAAATGCCAAAGCGCCGCCACGTCAGACCTTTGAACGTGCGGACGATTACGCGGTGCACAGCCAGGACCGACGGCGACCGAGGCGACATACCGACACTTTCCGAAAGCGAAGGGGTATTGCCAAGTTTACCGCTGCCAGCCCCGGCGGGGGATCCAATCATGGCTTCGGGACGAAGTCCCAGATATAGAGGTTGTATATGGTTCGTGTGCGGCGAATGTAGTACATGAGTGCCTGAGGGCTCTCCGCGGCAGCCTTGCTCAGGGCGACTCGGCAGGACTGTGGGCACGCCGCTGCGTTGAAGTTAATTGCCGCCGTCTGTGCTGTCGCAGCCTGCATCGCCGCGGGCTCCGCCGCGATTGCGACGGTCGCGCCGAGCGAGAGGGCTACGGCAATTGAATAGCGACTCAACGTATTCGTGAACGAGTCTGATCTCATGGCAATTTCCTTTCCGATATTTGGCCCGGGGCCGGCGCGTCGTTTCAGTGCAAGCGACGTCCGCCTCGATATGGAGATTAGGCCGCGGGATGCGAAGTGACAATGGCAATGCGACAGATCCCGGAATTCGTGTAAGGAATCCGGTAAATCATGGAATGAGATACCGCAGGGCCGCCCCAAAGCGCACGCCCCCTTCGGGGGAAGCGGCGCGCAGCGCCGCTCGGGGGACACCATATGCGCGCTGCAGGGCCGCCCCAAAGCGCACGCCCCCTTCGGGGGAAGCGGCGCGCAGCGCCGCACGGGGGACACCATATACGCGCTGCGTTCTGCAGCCACGCGTGACGGCAACGGCCGGAGCCTTTACCATCTGCCGTGCCAGGCCTTGAGTCCCCCTCACTAGCGCACCACGGAGTCATCATGACCTATCAGAACATACTCGTCGAGACGCACGCCCGCGTCGGCGTCGTCCGCCTCAACCGTCCGCAACGCCTGAACGCGCTCAATGAAGCGCTCGCGCTCGAACTGGGCACCGCGCTGGCGGCGTTCGATGGCGATCCCGGCATCAGTGTCGTCGTCATCACCGGGAGCGACAAGGCGTTCGCCGCCGGGGCCGACATCGGCGCCATGGCGGAATGGAACTACCAGAAGGTCTACGCCGACAACTACATCATGAGCTGGGAATCGGTGAAGCGCACGCGCAAGCCGGTCATCGCCGCGGTGGCGGGATACGCACTCGGTGGCGGCTGCGAACTCGCGATGATGTGCGACATGATCATCGCAGCGGATACCGCCAAGTTCGGCCAGCCGGAAATCACCATCGGCACGATTCCGGGGATGGGTGGCACGCAACGCTTGCCGCGCGCTGTGGGCAAGTCGAAGGCGATGGACTGGTGCCTGACGGGACGCATGATCGATGCTGCCGAAGCCGAGCGCTCGGGCCTGGTGGCGCGCGTTGTCCCCGCCGACAAGCTGTTCGAGGAAGCGCTCGCGGTCGCAACGAAGATCGCCAGTTATTCGCTGCCGACCGTGCTGATGATCAAGGAAGCAATCAATCGTGCGTACGAATCATCGCTCGCCGAGGGGTTGCTGTTCGAGCGCCGCGAATTCCACGCGACCTTCGCGCTCGACGATCAGAAGGAAGGCATGCGCGCGTTCGTCGAGAAGCGCAAGCCGGAGTTCAAGCACAAATAAGCATCGCTGCAGGGAACGACTTGGATCCCGGCCCGCGCCGAGATGACACTTAAATCGTCGCCCCGGCGAAGGCCGGGGCCCAATTTCTGGTACCGCTTCGCACGCGCCGCAACTTGGATCCCGGCCTGCGCCGGGATGACGTCTTTGTTTCCAATCGCGGGCACGCGCGTGCCCGCTCTTGGACAAATGCGTCACTTGACCGTATCGGCGCCCGCCTTCGCGATGACGGCATCTTGCGCTCCGGTGCCACCACTCACGCCAATGCCGCCGATGACCTTGCCACCTTCAATAATGGGAAGCCCGCCATCCGCGCCCGACATACCGTCCAGTGTGAGCACGTAGGGATGGCCGCTTTCGAGTTGCATCGAAGAAGATTTTGGTCGGGCGCCGGAACAGCGCTGCAGACGACGCTTTGTGCTCGGCGATCTTGCCGCCGGCATTTTGCGTGGTGTCCATTTTCACGAAGTAGACCATTTCGCCGTAAGGTCCAACCACTGCAATCGCCTGTTTCCAGTTTCGCTTTTTCGCTTCGGCCATCGCCGCCTCAGCGACTGACTTCGCGCGTTCCAGTGTAATGGGCGCGCCATAGGGGATGTCGAAGGGCATGTTTTCCGGTACCGGTGCGGGAGCCGGAGCAGGAGTTTGCGCCTGTGCCGGCATAGCGAATGTGACGGCGGCGCAAACCATGAATCCGTACAGCGAAAGCTTCTGCATGGGTGATTTCTCCTCGGGTTGTGCTGCGTCTGGGCGCAGTGCTGCGATGATAGCGGAGTCTTCCGTGCGCTGCATCCGCGCCGCCGGGCGACGCCGGGTGCGTGCTATGATTTCTTCGATTTCGGCCGCCGTGCCACGTGGCGCGAGTCGTCGACAATGGGGTTGAGAATGCAAGGCTTCATGCGCAGGTTCGCGGTCATTTCGATGCTCGGTTTGTTCGTTTCGGGCTGCGCATCGATGTCGACATCCTTGCAGTCGGCGTGGTTCGACAGTACCTTCAACGGCCCGCCGTTCAAGCGCATCCTGGTCGTCGGCGTCACCGGGACCATGACTGATCGACGGGTATTCGATGACATCTTCGCTCAGTCGCTTAACAGTGTGGGTGTGCAAGGTATTCCCGGCTATCAATTCATTGATAACGCGCCGTCGGCAAGCGCCGAGGTCTTCAACGACGGCGTGACCAAATCAGGCGCGGATGGCCTGCTGGTGGTGCGGCTGCTCGGTGTCGACAACCGGACCAACGTCTCGACGATCATGGTGCCGTCGATGTGGGCCGGGCCCATCGGTGGACCCTTCGGCAATCCCATGGGTTCGCCCTTCGGGCCCTTTGCCCCGAGCTGGGCCATGGTTCCCGACGTGCAGCAATATCAGATTGCGAATGTCGAGGCGACGCTGTTCGACGTCAAGACGCGGCGGCCCATCTGGTCTGCGACCACGCAGACGTTCAATCCCACGTCCGTGGCTGCGGAGTCTCCCGGTTACGCCAAGCTGATCATCGCGCAACTCGGCGCGCGCGGATTGGTGCAGATCAAGCCGACTCCCTAAAGGAGAGGACTCATCAGTCGCGCGAGGTTCTCCGCGACCTTCCTGCGCAGCGGCCGCTGCGGCCATGTTGCCGGGTCGATGAGTTCGCCCTCGCGCAGGTATCGGGCCTGCTCCTCGGCCAGTCGCGCACAAACGCCCCCATCGTAGAGCAGCACGACGATCTCGGCGTTCAACGCAAACGAGCGTATGTCGAGATTCGACGATCCGATCCAGGCAACGCCATTGTCGATGGTCACGTGCTTCGCATGCAGGAAACGCTTGCCGTAGCGACAGATGCGGATGCCGCTGTCGATCATGTCCTGGTAGTACGAGTGCTGTGCCAGACATACGAGAATCTGGTCCATCTGCAGCGGGACGACGAGCGTCACCTCCACGCCACGCAGCACCGCGGTCTGCAGCGCCTGCATCAACGCGGCGTCGGGAATGAGATACGGCATGGTGATAACGATCCGCGTGTTTGCCGCGTGGATGAGCGACACGATGAGGCGCTGGTTGTTTTCGCGCGGATAGCCCGGACCGCTCGGCAACGCCTGTGCAGGGATGCTGCCGGCCATGCGCGGCTCCGGAAAATAGCGGGAGTCGCCGAGATACTCGCCGGTCTCCAGGTACCAGTCTTCGGCGAAGACCGCCTGCAGTTCGAGCGCGATCGGGCCCTCGAGGCGGACGTTGAGTTCCTCGTAGTCGAGTCCCGGCTTGAACGTCGAATCCACGAGATTCTGCGAACCGGTATAGGCGATGGCGCTGTCGATGACCGCGATCTTGCGATGGTTGCGCAGGTCGATGCGGCCGGTCTTGCGGCGGAACAGCCCGACGCGCATCGTCTCCTCGGCAAGGATGCCCCGCTTGTGCAATCGTGGCAGCAGTCGGGCGAAAGCAGGACGCGACCCCAGCGAGTCCGCTAGTACCCGGCACACAAGACCGCGGTCTACCGCGCGGGCGAGCGCATCGACCACGCGTTCCACCGTCTCGTCGTCTCCGATGATGTAGTAGAGCAGATGCACGTGATCGCGCGCGGCGTCGATGTCCGCGATGAGACGATCGATCGTGCCGTCGTAGTCGGCGATGACGTCGGCAGCATTCCCTCCAAGAATGGGGAGTTCGCCCAGGTTCTCCGCCAGGCGCACACAATGAGCCATCTCGGCGCCCAGGTCCGGATGGAAGATGTTCGGGTGACGCAGGAGGCGCTCGCGGGTTGGCTCGGACAGACGATCGAACTCTGCACTGCGTTGCATTCGCCACGCAGGCAGCGAGGGCCGGCCGATGAGCAGATAGAGCAGCAGGCCCGCAGTCGGTTCGAAGAAAATCAGCAGCAGCCAGCCCTTTGCCGCTTCGGGCGAGCGCCGAAAAGGAACGAAGACGATCATGGCCAGTCGCACCGCCCATTCGGCGGCAACGAACACGTTCAGCCAGAAGGCTGGATCCTGCAGAATTGGTGGCACCGCCGCATTCTACTTAATCTCGGCGTCGTCTCGGCGATATCGATCGTCGAGAATTCCGCTATCATTGCGCCTCGCATGACTACCAAAGCACTTCCCTCCGGCGCGCGCATTCTCGAGCGCTGCGAAGCGCTGGCCCGATGTTCGGAGCAGCCGGATGCGCTCACCCGCGTCTATCTTTCAGCGGAGCAACGCGCAGCCAACGAGCTCGCCCTGGCGTGGATGCGCGAGGCGGGCATGACCGCCGGACTGGACGCCGCAGGCAACGTGGTCGGCCGCTACGAGGGTGAACGACCCGGCTTGCCATGTCTGATGCTGGGGTCGCACCTGGACACGGTGCGCGATGCGGGAAAGTACGACGGCATGCTCGGTGTGGTGGCGGGTATCGAGTGCGTCGCCAGCCTCCACGCAAGCGGACGAAAGTTACCCTTTGCGGTCGAAGTCGTGGGCTTCGCGGACGAAGAGGGCGTGCGCTTCAATGCGACGCTGCTCGGCAGCCGCGCCGTCGCCGGAACTTTCGATCCCGCGAACCTCGATCGCGTCGACGCGGCCGGCAAGTCCATGCGCGAGGCGATGCGCGATTTCGGCCTCGATCCTGCGGCGATTGCCAGCGCTGCGCGTCGGCGCGAGGACGTCCTGGCCTATGCCGAACTGCACATCGAGCAGGGCCCGGTCCTGGAGGACGAAGGCCTGGCGCTCGGCGTGGTCACGGCCATCAACGGCGGCAATCGTTTTGCCATCGAAATCGTCGGCATGGCAGGGCACGCCGGAACGGTGCCGATGCATCTGCGGCGCGATGCGCTCGCAGCCGCGGCCGAATGTGTGCTCGCCGTGGAGCGAATTTGCGGTGCGGAGCCGGAGCTCGTCGGGACCGTCGGCAAGATCGAAGCCCTGCCGGGTGCCATCAACGTCATTCCCGGACGCGTCCGGTTTTCGCTGGACGTGCGCGCGCCGACCGACGGCCAGCGCGAACGCGCGGTCGCGGCGGTTCGCACTGTGCTTTCCGAGATCGCGCGGCGGCGGCGTGTCGATCTCGACATCAAGCAGGTGTGGGATGCGAAAACCTCCGCGTGTGCTCCATGGCTGCAAGCGCAATTCGCTGCCGCGATCGAAGGCGAGCGCCTGCCGGTGCGTCATTTGCCGTCCGGAGCGGGTCACGATGGCATGGCGATGATCGCGATCGCCGACATCGGCATGCTGTTTGTCCGCTGCAAAGGAGGCATCAGCCACAATCCCGCGGAAGCGATCACGCGTGCGGACGTGGATGTTGCCGCGCGCGCGTTCCTGCGCTTCATTCAAGACTTTCAGCCAAGGCGCTGACGATGGCGAATCCGCGCGACACCATTCACGATTACCTCGCGGCGCACCGCGCCGACGAGACACAGTTCCTCGCCGAGCTGGTGAAGGTCCCGTCGGACAATCCTCCTGGCGATTGCGCTGCGCACGCGGTACGCGCGGCGCAGTTGCTCGAGCAGTTGGGATTCAAGGTGGCACGCCATGCCGTCCCCGATGCGCTGGTGCGCGCGAACGGCATGATCAGTTGCCTCAATCTGGTGATCCGCGAATCGTTCGGACCGGGCCCGACCATCGCCTGCAACGCGCACGGCGACGTCGTCCCACCGGGTACAGGCTGGACCGTAGATCCCTATGGCGGCGAAGTGCGCGACGGCAGGATGTACGGGCGCGGTGTGGCCGTGTCGAAGTCCGACTTTGCGACCTATGCCTACGCACTGCTGGCGCTCAAGGCTGCGGCCGCGAACGGCGCCAAGCTCGGCGGCGCGATCGAACTGCATTTCACTTACGATGAAGAAGCGGGCGGGGCGATTGGTCCGGAGTGGCTCATCGCGCAGGGGCTGAGCAAACCGGACTACGCCCTATCCGCAGGCTTCGCCTATGGCATCACCACGGCGCACAACGGCTGCCTGCATCTCGAGGTCGAGGTGCTCGGCAAGTCCGGCCACGCCGCAGAGCCTGACAAGGGCGTCGACGCGCTTGAAGCGGCGAACGGCATGCTCGTCGACCTGTACGCTTTGCGCAAAACCTACTCGGCTGTGCGCTCGCGAACCACGGGCATCATCTCGCCGACGCTGGTCGTTGGCTTGATCGAAGGTGGCGTCAATACCAACGTCGTACCTGATCGCGTCGTGTTCAGGCTGGACCGTCGCATCATCCCTGAGGAACGTCCAGCGGAAGTCGAAGCAGCGTTGACGCGGGCACTGCACGCGTCGGCGGCAAAGTGGCCTGGCGTGAAAGTCAACGTGCGCCGTATTTTGCTGGCGCAGCCGTTCGTGCCGATTCCTGGACAGGAAGTGCTAGTCGCGGCGATCCGTAAGAACGCGCGCCTGGTGCTCGGTGAAGACATCCAGTCGCATGGGGTGCCGCTGTACACGGACGCGCGCCATTACAGCGCCGCGGGCGTGCCGACGGTGCTGTATGGTGCAGGACCGCGCACACTGGTCGAAGCCAACGGTCATCGCGCGGACGAGAATCTCAAGCTCGACGATCTGTACAAGGCGACGGAAGTCGTCGCGCTGTCGCTCTACGACCTGCTTGCCGCAAAATCGGGGTAGGCTGGCTGCGACTACTTGGTGAGAATCAACTTTCCAAAGCGCGTCTGGCGCAGGAAGTACACCGTCTCGTTGTGCAGGATCGCCAGTTGCGATCGGCCCTCGAGCAACACGGCGCTGTTGACCACACGAGGTACTGCCGCATCATCGTGGCGTTGCTCGCTCGGGCTTGTCGCATCATCGACGCGCTTTGCGTCAGCGTCGTTGCGGGCACTACTCATCGGCGGTCATTTGCGACTGCTGATAGTTGGCAATGCCGATCTTCGCGATCAGCTCGAGCTGCGTTTCCAGCCAGTCGATATGTTCTTCTTCCGACACGAGGATGCTGCGGAACAGGTCGCGGCTGACATAGTCGCCGGTGGTCTCGCAGTCTGCGATCGCCGACTTGAGGTCGGGATGGGCGGCGAGTTCCAGCTTGAGGTCACAGGCGAGCGCTTCTTCGACGTTTTCGCCGATCAGAAGCTTGTGCAGGTTCTGGAGGTTAGGCAGCCCCTCGAGAAACAGGATCCGCTCGATCAGGCGATCGGCGTGCTTCATTTCGTCGATCGACTCCTTGCGTTCGTACGCACCGAGCCTGGGCAAGCCCCAGTGGTCGAACATCCTGGCGTGCAGGAAATACTGGTCGATCGCGGTCAATTCGTTGGTGAGTACGGCATTGAGGTGGCCGATGACCTTGGCGTTACCCTTCATGCTGTGGTTCCCTGCGGCGCCGTCGCACAGCCGGCGGTCGCGCTGGAAATGCGCGCCACCGTTTCCACGAGCAGCGACTTCGCGCAGGACGTGCAGCGACCGCAGCCGAGGCCAACACCCAGGCCACTGGCGAGGTCCTCCGGCGACCGGGCGCCGAGCTCGGCGGCCTGGATGATCTGGCGTTCGGTTATCGCATTGCAGAGACAGATGTACATGAGTGGCCGTGTCGATGCGGTCAATGCGCCGCGGACAATTGCGTGTTCCGGTCCTTGAACCAGACGAACGCGAGCCAGCCGGCGGGCACCAGAACCATAAGATAGGTGAGCCACTCGCCGTAAACGCCTTCCGGTCCGTAGGGCTCGGTCGCGGCATGCCAGAATTCATTGTCGAGCAGCGGGACGACACCGGCTTCGAAGAATTCGTGCATCGTGTAGATCACGAGCTGCAATGTGAAGACCAGCAGAAAGATCGCGGTGACCTGGAAGAAGCGTGCGAGGTTGATGCGGCGTCCGTAACGCATCCACGCCCACGCCAGCATTGCCGCGCCGGCGACGCCAAGCAGACCACCGATCAACAGATTGCGATCGCCTTCCTGCAGGAACAACGTGGACAGCAGCAGTGCCGTCTCCATGCCTTCCCGGACAATCATCAGCATCACGAAGAAGAACACCGCCCACCAGGCAGTGCGGCTGGGCTTGCCTTGCGTGGCTTCGTCGATTTTTGCGCTGATGCTCGCGCGCATGGTCCGCGCACGTTTCCACATGTAGATGGTCATGGTTGCGACCATCACGGTCGCAGCCCCGGCGAGGATGCCTTCCCACAGTGGCTTGTTCTCGGCTTGCGCAAAGAACAGGCTCGCAATGAAGCTCACGACAATGGCGATGCCGGTTCCCCAGTACAGTGCGGGGAGCAGGGCGGCACGTCCGGTCTGGCGCAGGATACCGGCGGTGATTGCGACGATCAGAAACGCCTCGATGCCTTCGCGCATGGTGATGACGAGAATCTGCAACATACCGGCCTCCGCCCGCCGCTGGCCATCGCGACGCTAATATGAATGAGAATGGTTCGTATTATAGGACGCAGTAGACCATGGTGCAAGTCGCTACATTGATCTGGGTCAAGCAGTGCGCAATGAGCTTCAGAGACTGTCGATCATTCCTGACTGTCGGGAGACGTGACCTGTGCTCGTCAGAGATAGATCACAAACAATCGTTACTTTTCAATATGTTACGTAACAGCCCGTGCCCGCCACCAGCGCCAAAGGAGCCACGGGATGCCGACTACGCTGAGGATCGCCCACGCGACCAGCACTCCTTCACCTCGGCGTCGAGGTGGCGGCAACAGATCGGGATCGTGTAAGCGGTGTGGAAAAGGGCGTGGAGGCACGGGGACGATTTGCCGCGCTTCCGGGTCGGACGGTATGCGCGCGGTGTATTCCCGTGCGGTCACGGTCGGATAGTCGCCCCACGCCCGCGACGACGGGATCTGGGGCACGCGCAGGAACACGAGGGCTTCGAGATCCGGCGCGAGCATGCGCTCGAAGGCATGGCCAAGGTGGCGGCGCCCGCGTGCCATGCGCAGCAAGTCGGCGCCGATGTCTTCGAAAGCCGCAGCTGGAAACAGGCGGGTGCGATCCTCGGTCAGGTAGTCGTAGGCCTGCACCGCCTTGTCGAGGCTTCGTTCCTTTACGGCGAAGTAGGGCAGGCTGACTGCCGCCAGCAGGCGGCTCGTCGGCCCCCGTGCGGGGACCTTCCACCCAAGAGCGCGCAAAGTATCGACGCTGATGCTCGCGCAGTTCATCGCCGCGTGCTGATACACGAGTTGATGGCGGTAGAACTGGTTGTAGACGCGGGCAAGCGCACTCTGCACGTAGCTCGCGACGCGGTCATTGGCAAGGACGGCCACAAGCAGGTATGAGGGTCGGTACCATGCCTGCCCGCTGTTCAGGTCGGCCAGATAGTTGTCCAGCGGCGTCGGCGCGGCGACGATGCCCTTTTCGCTGTAGGAGTCGAGCGTGTAGAAGTTGTTGGCCAGCCAGTTGCCCATCGCTCCGTCGTGACCTACGCGGCCGGTCACGATGGCGAAGTGGCCTCCATGCGCTTCGTCATCGTCGCCTTGCGCGCCATTGAGCATGATCGCGAGCACCGGCTTGTCGCGCCAGGCGCGCGCCCCCGGTGTGCGCTCCCAGAGTGCAGTGGCCGCGAACGCACCTTGCGCGCCGCCCATCGGTTCCTCGCGAATCAGCCGGCGGATCGCGCGCGGTGTCGCCGCGACGTGTCGGGGCGGTGCTGCCGGATCAAGGCGGAAATCATCCGGCCATAACGTACGGGCGACGAAGTTGCGGCCATTCGCCGTTCCGCGGACGGTCAGCGTGCGCGCTCCGAGAAATGCGGTCGATGACGTATTGAAATAGGACCGGTTGAGCGCGATCTTCGGTACAAGCTCGAAGTTCCACGAATTGCCCCCTGCTGCAAGCCGGGCGGCATCCGCGCTCAACCGCGCGCCGTGAATGACGTCAGGCGCCGCGACCCAGATCAGCGGCGGATAGTCGATCGCCTTCCCGGGCGCGTGGGTGGCAGCCCAGGAAGCGACGTCGACTTTTGCCATCACGCCGCGCGCGAATCCCGCGACGGGGCGTCCGGTCCGCGGGATCGCGATGATCTCGTCTTCGAAGTACCACAGTGCTTGCGGAATTGCCGAACCATTACTCAATTGCCCGGTAGAAATTACAAAGTCTGTTGCCGGATAGGGACCGACAAGTTCATCGGAAAGAACGCTTGTGAGCGGAAGGAGCTGGGTCACGACGGAGTGAGCGCATTGACGGCGGGACAGGCATCGAACTTGCATGTGCCGGACCTGTCCGTGGTACACCGTCGGCGGCGCGCGCGTGCGATAATTACGCATTGTGCGGTAGCCCACGCTGCTTGGCCAGCGTGGTACGCGAGCAATGTCGGCGTAAGTTTCCCCTGCGTTGTGCCCATGCATGTTCCCGCCACCAATCTGCGCTGGATCCACGAAGCCTCGACGCGGCAAGGCGTTGCGCTGCTCGACCGGCTGGACCTCGATCTTCCGGAAGAGCGCGAAGCGCTGCTGGCCGGGCTGCACGCGACCCCGGCGACGATTTCACCGAAATATTTCTACGACTCGGAAGGCTGTGCGCTGTTCGAGGCGATTTGTGCGCTGCCCGAGTACTACCCGACTCGGACAGAACGAGCGATTCTGACGACCTGGCGCGATGAAATCGCGCGCGTTGCCGGCAGGCGCAAGCAATTCGTCGATCTCGGTGCCGGCGATTGCGCGAAGGCGACGTTGTTGATGCCGGCACTGATGCCGCGACGCTATGTTGCGGTCGACATCGCCGCTGCGGCGATCGGTCCGGCGCTCACGCGCCTGACGCCGAAGTTTCCAGACACCGAGCTCATCGGGCTGATCACCGATTTTTCACAGCGGCTCGACCTGGACGAAGCGGTCGACTCAGGCCCCGTCATTTTCTTCTATCCGGGCTCGAGCATCGGCAACTTCACGCCAGACCAGGCGCTCGACTTTCTGCGGCGCATACGTGTGCGCTGCGGTCGGGGCAGCGGTCTGTTGATTGGTGTCGACACGAAGAAGGACACAGCACGCCTCGAGGCCGCGTATGACGATGCGCTCGGTGTCACCGCCGCGTTCAATCGCAACATCCTGCGCCATCTGAATGCCATCGCGGGCTGCGACTTTGATGCGTCTGCATTCGAGCACGTCGCGTTCTACAACGATGCCCAGGGTCGTATCGAGATGCATCTGGAAGCGCATACGGCGCAAAGGGTACGCACTGAGCGCGGTCCGCGCGAGTTCGCAGCTGGCGAACGGATCCACACGGAGAGTTCGTACAAGTACGCCACCGCCGAGTTCGATGCGCTACTTCGCCGCGCAGGTTTTCTCGACGTCGTGCAGTGGCAGGACCAGCGTGGGGATTTCGCCGTGTACTACGCGCAGTGAAGGCGATGATACGGGCCTTAGCTCGCGCGCTGCTCGACAATCCCGGCCAGGATCTCCGCCGCGCGCACGCACTGCTCATCCGTAACGTCCAGGTGCGTGACGGCGCGGATGGTTCGCGGCCCGAACGCGAAGATCAGCAGGCCTTGCTCGCGCGCAAGGCTGACGACAGTCGCGGCATCTGGCGCATCCGGCCGCAGCGTGAACACCAGGATGTTGGTCTGCACCGTCGCGAGGTCCAGAGCAACGTGTGCGCACTGCGCAAGGCGCTCGCCGATCAACCGGGCGTTGGCATGATCGAGCGCGAGCCGTTCGACATTGTTCTCGAGTGCGTAGAGTCCGGCGGCGGCCAGGATGCCGGCCTGGCGCATGGCACCGCCAAGCATGCGCCGGTGCCGCGTTGCGCGGTCGATCACCTCGCGCGACGCGGCAAGGACCGAACCCGCCGGCGCACCCAACCCTTTCGACAGCGCAACGGACACCAGATCGAACGGTGCAGCGAGGTCTGCGAGCACGCGCTTGCTCGCGACGGCAACGTTCCACAAGCGTGCACCGTCGAGATACGTCGCTACGCCGCGGTCACGCGCAATGGCGCAGATGCGCTCCACTTCGGTCTGCGGAAAAATGATGCCGCCGCCGCGGTTGTGCGTATTTTCGATCTCGATCAACGTGGTGGGCGGGTAGAGCACATGGCCGCGTGGTTTGAGTGCGGCGATGGTTTCATCGGCGGTGAAGATACCGCGCGTGCCGATATGCGTAAATTGCACGCCGGCATTGGCGGCACCGGCGCCGGTTTCGTGCCACACTGCATGCGACTCGCGGCTGACGATGACGTCGTCGCCGGGACGGGTGAGCACCCGTAGCGCGACCTGGTTGGCCATCGTACCCGTGGGCACGAATAGCGCGGCCTCCTTGCCGAGCAGCGTGGCGATCTGTTCCTGAAGGCGATTGACCGTGGGATCTTCGCCATACTGATCGTCGCCGACTGGAGCGGCGGCGATTGCCGCGCGCATTTCGGGCGATGGCCGCGTGACCGTGTCCGAACGCAGATCGATGGGGGTGCTGGTTGCCTGCACGATGCTCACTCCTCGTTATTGAAATACCGCTTTCCGAATACCGAAGCGCGGAGGCCGGTAATGAGGATCATGCCATGCCCGCGCCGACCACGCGGCGAACAGGAATGCCTGCAGGATCGAAGTCATGGAGACAGAAGACATTGATGCCGAGATTGTCCGGGGTGACCCGTTTGCGATGGAACGGGTAGATGCCGCAAATCTTGCAGAAGTAGTGCGTGGCGATCCTGGTGTGAAACTGGTACTCGGCCAGCGAGTCCTTTCCTGCGAGCAACGTGAACTTGCTCTCATGGACCTTGACCATCAACGCGTTCTTGCGCCGGCAGATCGAGCAGTCGCATATCGTGAGTTCCGGAAAATCGGTCTCGATGGTGAACTGCACCGCGCCGCAGTGACAGCTGCCCTGGTAGGTCTGGAGTGATCGGCTGTTCATTCGTTGTCCATTCATTTCGCCGTCAGGCTGAATTATTCTCGCAATGCATTTTCACCCGCTAGCGAAAAAGTCACCACCTGCGAGCCCTCGGTAAGCCCGGTCAACCGCAGGTCCAGACATCGGCTCAACACCAAGCACACGCGTGCCTTGCGCAATCCCGGCTCGCGCCGACTGGAGCGGACCCGAACTGCCCAGGCTAACCGCTCGATGGAAGGGTCAACCGTTTCCCGAAGCAGACTGCCTTTGCGTTTCCATCGTACCGTCCAAAGTTAGGAATCTGAACATAGCCTCGCCGCTGATAGAAAACGGCGGCCCGTTGGTTGACGAGTCGTGTTTCCAGCCATAGCGCCTCGTAGCCCAGAGTCATGGCCTCGCCCTCGAGAAAAGCAAGCACTTGTGATCCGATCCCGGAGGTGCCGGGGCGCGAATACATGCGCTTCAATTCCGCAACCCCGGTACGAAGCGGCCGGAAGGCCCCACACCCGACTGCCCGACCGTGAGCGTCGCGGGCGACTACGAAGCGCGCGTTGGGGGTACGCACGTCTGCGAGGTCGAATGAACTGTTGCCGCTCTCGCCGGTGATCGCGGCGAGTGTTGCGGACAGTTCCTCCATGAGCGCCGTCGCATCCGGCGAGGACGGGTCTTCAGAGGCAATCGCGACCACGATGTGGGCGACCAACGAGTCAAGCGGACCGGCGCTGACCGGTCCGGCGTGCTTTGCTGCGACCCTGAGTTGCCGCAGCCGCTTTGCGAGCAAGCGCAGCAATTGCCATGACGTCGGTTCGCGAATGGAACTCGAGTTCAATCCATTGCGAGCGTCCGGTTCGAAAATGGGCGCGCGGATCGGACCGTAGTTCCGCCTGTAGTGGACGCGGCAGACGCAGATCGATCAGCGATGGCGAATGAAGATGCGCGAACTCATAACCCGCGATACGCCAGGCGCGGTTCGTGCCGGAGCCAATGCGAGAGCGTCCCGACTCTACTCCCGGGATCTTCGAAAGCGCAGCAACCAATTCGTCTGTCACGTTCATGACAGACTCGGGCCGCCTTGCCGCTCGAAGGGCCTGCATCGATCGTCCACGACGGCGATTGGAATTCGTCTGCGTGAAACGCGTCGTACGAGCTTGGACGAGTTGCATCGCGATGAACTCCGACCAAACCTGATTGGGGTGCCATATCTCATGCATGAGTGCAAATGCACGTTCCTCGCGCCAGCCTTCGCGCAAGTACAAATATAGTCCTAGAAATGCGGTAACGCGCATGTTCGCGGCGCAATGCACCCAAACGCAACGACCTTTGCAACGATCCATGATTTCGAAGAACTGCGACAGATCGTGGCCGGTGGGAGCGTTGAACTGGACTGGAATGTGGACGTACTCGAGGCCAAGGGCCTGCACGGAAGCGGCCTCGTCTTTCAGGCTGTAGCGCGGATCATCGTGCAGCGCGAGATTGACGATGACGTCGTATCCTGCCCCAGCAATTGCCGCGAGCTCGTCCTCCCGTGGCTGGCCGGAGGTTGCCAACTCCGGCGTCGCCTGGCGATAGTTGTAAATCTGCGCGACGATTGTGGACATTTGGCCTGACGATTGAAGCTGGAGTGTCAAATCGTCCCGGTCGGTTCGGCATCGAGCCGCACCGCAATGCCTTCGAGCGCAGGTTCCGGGGCTTGATAGCGCCGCATGACGAGCGGATCGTGTCCGGGCACGACATGCTGAGGTTGGTCAGCCAGTTTTCGCAATTTGTGCCAGCCATCGACCATCTGCGTGACGTCCGCCACGATGGGAAACGGCCTGTGCTCGTTCATGTTGGCGTAATAGTGGCTCGCGTCGGACGCCAGTACAAGCCAGCCGACGCGCGTCCAGATGCGTACCGCCTGCAACCCTCGGGTGTGACCGCCGATGTGATGTACCGAAAGGCCCGGCGCAATGTCCGAGTCACCATCGTGAAATGCCACGCGTCCGGCGTATACATTGCGTACCATGGCAACGACTTCGTCGACCTCGTAAGCGTGGGAGAAAAAGTCGATTGCCATGTAGCGACCCGTGGCATAGGCCAACTCGCGATCCTGCAAGTGAAAGCGGGCTTGCGGGAACTGGTCGAAGTTGCCAACGTGATCGTAGTGAAGGTGCGTGATGATGACATCCTGCACCTTTGCCGCCTCGACGCCGAGCAGTCTCAACCCGTCGACGGGTGAGCGCAGAAACTCACGGCGGCGGCGGCCTGCCGCGGCTTCGTTGAAGCCGGTATCGATGACGAATGCGCGCGAGTCGTTGCGTGCGAGCCAGACGAAGTAATCCAGACTGGCTCCGGCCTCGTGTGGATCGCCGCCGATGAAGTTCTCTGCGCTCCGGCGCGCGACCGTGGCGTACCGAATCGCATAAACTTCGAACGGGCTCGGTGCGGCAATCGGCGGAGACGCATTCATGTTTGGTTACCTCGACGATGCGCACTTTAGTGCGTCTCCCAATGCCAACGGCTTCCTCTGACCGGGCTGAACCTCAACCTCCCGGTTGGGTGTCATGCCGCTACGGTGCACTTGGTATTTCCTCAATGGAGAAATACACCGCCTTGCCGTGCTGCCTGGCAAGGGCGACCATTTCATCGGCGCCCGCGGAAGGGCCGCCGATCCGAACGACGCCATCGCACTTGACGACGAGGCGGCGCGAAATGGGGTGAAAGATCTCGTTGAACACTGGATCGCCGATGCCGACACTGCCCACGTGTTCGATGAGAGGAAGGGCGTACCACTCGCCCATGACCGGCAGATGCCCTGCGCGAAAGAGGCGAAGTGAGAGTTCTGTCATGGCCGCGACATTCCTGGCGATGAGCGCGGGGTTGTCGTTCGTGCCCGAGCGGTACGGTCCGGCGACCAGGATCATGAGTGGAGTCACGACTCGCTCCTGGGGTAACGCGTCCGGTTGAGCGATAGGCTACACATTTCCTTCGGGTACTGCGCCATTTGGCAGCCCTTCAGTGTCCTTAAAGGCACTTGGCGGAATGAACATGTGCACGTAGCCACAGCGTTCACAAATGGCACACTGCGCGACGCGATTCCACGCATCGAGATCCAGAAGTTCAGACAGAGGCGTAGCGAGTTGCAGCTCATGCTCCCAAAAGACGCCGTGACTGCATATGGTGCAACGAAGCTGGCGACCCTGGACTTCGATGGGGCCAAAACGTTCTGCTTTACCAATAGGCGGCATCGTTGCGTATCCCTTGAGTATGTCTAACGAAACAAGGAAACCATCCACCGAATATCGCCAGTGTCGAGCGAGGGGTCAGGCGTTTCGGTGGACATTCAATTCAACCAGTCGAGGCGTGATGAGTTCATGGCCAATGATGAGCGTGGCAACCGACACCGGCAATTTGAAACGCCTTGGGCCTGCGCTGCCGGGGTTCAGGTACAGAACATTATCGCGCCATTCAATGGCAGGGCGATGCGAGTGCCCCGAAATTACCACATGGATCCCGGCAGCAGCAGCGTCGACATCGAGCTCGGCCAAATCATGAATGACGTAGATCAGGACCGCGCCAACCTCCAGCACTTCGGTCGCGGGAAGGCGCGAGGCCCATTCGCCTTTGTCATTGTTGCCACGAACGGCAGATGTTGGCGCGATCGCGGAGAGGCGATCGAGAATGCTGGAATCGCCGATGTCCCCCGCGTGGACAATTAGATCGCTTCCATACAATGCGGCGGCCGCTTCCGGACGCAGGAGACCATGCGTATCGGAAATCAGCCCGACTTGCAGTCCAGGATGCGCCATGCGCGATGTCCAATCAGATCGCTGCGGCGATGATGACCCGCTCGTGTCCAGTCCAGATGGGTGATCTGGTCGTATCGACAAATCGCATTTCATCTTCCTTCAATTCCTGGCTGGTCACGCGTGCGTCAGGATCCTTTCCAAGTGTCTCCAGCGCTTCCCGGGATTCGTACCAAATTTCCGCGACTCCGTCGAATGGCTCGGACGAGCCACGAAACGCTGTGAGCTTCTCTGTCATCGAATCGTGTTCAGTATGGAACTGAACATAGCGCGCAATGCGCAATGTCTTCTGATGCCGTTTGACCAACGGTGCATGCACTTCGTACCAGTACGTCTGAAACTCATGGGTCGAGAGGCGCGGCAGCCTGCGAAGGCAAAAGACAATTTTTATCATCCAGGCTGACTCCGCAACGGCGTGCGCATTGAAATGCCGGGGGCCGCAGTAGCTGGAACAAAGCTACGCCGCGTCTCGCATTGTCATGGAAGCAGGCCCCCAATCAGCCATTGAGAAAGTAGACGTCCGGCTTGTCGACCACACCCAACTTCTGCATTGTCTCTCGCAAATCCGCGGAATCGACGAATGCCTTTGCGCGGACGTGATCCTTGGCTTCGAGCAGAATGACAACTTCATTGGGGTCGTTTGCGCCCCGAAGAAGATGTTTCTCGGTGAGGCCGGCCTCGAGGCGCTTGGGCAAATGAGCATCGTATCCGCGCTTCCATTCAGAAAAATCCCGAACCTTGTGTCGTACGAGCACAAAACCTGTCATTGGAATTCTCCTTTAAGTGAACGTTGCACTGACTGCGTTGGACCAGACGCCCTCGGGGCGCCTAGCATATCAAGATGACCGGCTGGCTGCACCGACACTTGGGCACAACCGGTGTTTGGCGTGTCTTGGCATCAATCCGAACTGTTGGATTTGCTGGACTTGACCGTCGCCGCGACTGCCGCCGCTTCATCCTCGGGCGTTGTCAAAAGGATAATCCCGATCTCCTTCATCTCCTTGCCACGAGGGAGGATGACCAGTTTCTTGACCCGGTCGCCCGCGATGCCAAGGCGCTTGAAGTTGGCCAACAGCCACTGCTTCAGCTTCGCTTCGTCGACCGGGCCCATCTTGTCCAACTCGGTCAGCATCGCCTTCACTTGTGCCGGGCTCGCAAGATCGCTGGCATAGGTCACGCGGTAGAAATTGCTCTTGGACAAATTGAGATTTGACGTGGCCCAAGCGGCCGCCGCAATCAACAGGACACGAGTTCGCAAGTCGTTAACCGTCACGCATACTCCACAAATGGATCGGCGAACCTCTTCGTTACAGTCGCAGGCGGTTGCGTTCATTACCACCGGCATCGTTCACGCGCAGCAGACCGGAAAAGTATGGCGCATCGGCGTACTGGCATCAGCCCCAGGCGACTCGTCACTCATTTGGCGTTCCGCCAGGGGATGCGCGAACTCGGATACGTCGAGGGCCAGAACGTTCGGTTCGAATACAGATTCGCGGCCGGCCAGAATGACTTGCTCGCCAGCCTCGCCGCCGATCTCGTACGCAATAAAGTTGATCTCATCCTCGTCGACGGGAACGCCGCGGTGCATGCCGCCAAGAGCGCCACCGGGACGATCCCGATCGTGATGGGGACGAGCGGGGATCCCATTTCGTCCGGTGCGGTCAAGAGTCTGAGTCATCCCGGCGGCAACGTCACGGGCTTGACGCTGCTGGGCGCGGAATTGGCGGGCAAGAAGCTGGAGTTCATCAATACCGCTGTTCCAAACGTGGCGACGGTCGGCTTGCTGCTCCACACGACGAACCCGCAAGCCGCGCCATTGCGAAGTGAAACCGAGATCGCAGCGCGATCGCGCGGACTGCGCCTGGTTTCCTTCACACTGCAAAATCCAAAGGAGTTGGAGCCAGCATTTACCGCCGCCACCAAGGCACGCGTAGGAGCCATGATCACGATGCCCGACGCGATGTTCTGGAATTCCAGGAAGCAGCTGGTCGATCTTGCTGCGAACTCGCGCCTTCCGACGATTTTCCCGGAAAGTGAATTTGTGGAGGCAGGAGGACTGATGTCCTACGGCCCCAATGTCTCGATGAACTTTCGTCGCGCCGCAGTTTACGTCGACAAGATATTCAAGGGGGCAGCGCCAGCGGATCTCCCGGTCGAGCAACCGACGAAATTCGAGCTGGTCATCAACCTGAAGACGGCACAAACGCTCGGCCTGACGATTCCCAAGTCGCTCTTGCTGCGCGCTGACGAGGTAATTCAGTAGTCAGATGCAGTCCGCCATCCCCCTCGATTGAGTTGAATTCCTCTGAACACCCGCCAAAGGCTCATTCGATGATCCGGTCCGCGCGCAGCAGCGCGGACTGCGGAATCGTGACTCCAAGCGCACGTGCGGTGCGGGTATTGATGGCCAGTTCCACGGTACGAGGCAATTCGACCGGAAGGTCGCCAGGCTTCGCGCCGCGCAGGATGCGATCCAAGCGGGCGCGCGGTGGAGGTGTCTCGCTCTGATTCCGCTGACCGGTGCCCAAGCCATGCTCCTGTGATGATGGATGAACGATCGACGGGACGTTCGGCGTCGCACGTGATGACTCAGAGCACGAAAGGTATCAGAGCCGAGACGCGCCTGCGGTACGCCTGATATGCCTCGCCAAATTGCTCCTGCATCCACTGCTCCTCGATTCGAAGCTTTCGCCACAAGGCCCAGAACGCAATGGCGACCGCGAGTACGCCTCGCCATTCAGCGCCGGCAATTGCGGAGCCTACGAAGGCAAGCAGGAGGCCGGTGTAAATGGGATGACGAACAAGCGCGTAGGGGCCGCTCGTGACGAGTTCATGACCTTCCTTGATGGTCACGATGCCACTCCAATTGCGGCCGATGTGCTGGCGCGCCCAGACCGAAAACAGCATGCCGGCGATGGTCAGGGCAGCGCCGGTCCAGAACGGCCACGGAGCCCGCGGTAGAAATCTCGTACCAAGGACAGGGAGGGGCACGCTGGGGAGCCACAGCAGAAGCACCGCGAGAACAAGCGGAACGATGTGCAAGAGGCGCGACGGCAACGGCTCACGCCGTGTAGCGACCTTGACATTGCGGGACAAGGCCCACCAATACACCGCCCAACTCAGCCACAGGCCAGTGAAGAGGTAGCGATACATGTACATCATAGGTAGGCGAAATGAGGGCAATCGAACAGCGCTGAACGGCGCGACGACAGCAGTCCACGCACCTTAACAAGGTATCCATGAAACCGGCAACATCCCACCCTCTGGAGAGGAATCGGCAGGTCTGCTAAGGTTGGGCCGTGAGCGGAGCGAGTCAGCGCCGATCCAATACACGCTTTCCGGGATTTTTTTTCGACAGAATCGGGTGCACGATGATCATCGATATTCATTGCCACTATACGACTGAGCCGCAGGAACTGCAGCGGTTTCGCGACAAGCAGCTGGCAGGCCTTGCAGACGCGGCGCGTCGTCCAACCTCGTCGGATCCGGGTATCAGCGATGAGCAGTTGCGGATGAGCGTCGCGCCGCAACTCAAGCTGCAGAAAGAGCGCGGTAGTGACCTCTCCGTGTTTTCGCCGCGAGCGGCCGGTATGGCGCATCACGTCGGCAGCGAGGCTGTCAGCCTGCAGTGGAGCACGGTTTCCAATGACCTCATCCACCGTCTCTGCTCGCTGCTGCCCGACAATTTCGTGGGCGTCGGCCAGCTGCCGCAATTTCCAGGCGTGTCGCCGAAAAACTGCATCCCTGAACTCGAGCGTATCGTCAATGAACTTGGATTCGTCGGCGTCAACCTCAATCCCGACCCGACCGGTGGCTACTGGACCGGTCCACCCCTGACGGATCGGTATTGGTATCCGATATACGAAAAGCTTTGTGAGCTCAGGGTGCCGGCGATGATCCATGTGTCGTCATCGTGCAACCCGGCCTTCCATCACACGGGTGCGCACTACCTCAATGCCGACACGACGGCCTTCATGCAACTGATCCAAGGCGATCTCTTCAAGGACTTTCCGTCACTCAAGTTCGTGATTCCGCATGGCGGTGGCGCGGTCCCGTTTCATTGGGGACGCTTTCGCGGGCTCTGCCTGTCGATCAAGAAGAAGCCCTTGTTCGAGCATCTGCTTAACAATGTCTACTTCGACACGTGCGTCTATCACTACCCGGGCATCGAACTGATGAGCCGGGTCGTGCCGATCGACAATATCCTGTTCGCATCCGAAATGCTGGGTGCGGTTCCCGGCATCGATCCCGAAACCGGATTCGCATTCGACGATACCAAGCGCTACGTCGATCAGGTCACCGGGTTGAGCAAGAATGACCGGTACAAGATTTTCGAAGGCAATGCGCGTCACGTATATCCAAGGCTCGATGACCTGCTGACCAAGCGTGGTCACCCGAAAATTTCAACCGCTAGTTCGTAAAGTCCACTTCGGCTTACGCACGCATCAATGGGCCCACCAGGACGCTGGTAGCCGCCAGTTCATCGGCGCTCAGTCGCCAACCGGCGGCGGCGACATTTTGCACGACCTGTTCAGGCTTTGTGGCGCCGGCGATCACGCTCGCCACGGTCGGCTGGGCGAGGAGCCAGCTGAATGCCAGTTCGAGCAGGGTGTGCTGGCGCGAAAGCGCGAACTGTTCGAGTTGGGTCACGGCCGGCCAGTTCGCGCCGGTGATGAAAACACGCTCATGGGGGCGTGGAGTGGCGAGGCGCGATCCTTCCGGCACGTTGCCAGGTTGGTACTTGCCCGTCAGGAGCCCGCTCGCCAGCGGATAGTAGGGTAGCAGGCCGAGGCCGCACGACTGCAGTGCCGGAATGAGTTCGTGCTCGACGGTCCGCGCCAGCAGGCTGTACTCGTTCTGCATCGAGACGAAGCGATGCAGGTCGTGCGCACGCGCGATCCGATCGGCCTCGATCACATCCGCTGCCGTGAAGTTCGATGCGCCGATGTAGCGGACTTTGCCCTGACGAACGAGATCGTCGAGTGCGCGCAGGGTTTCCTCGATCGGCGTTGCCGGATCGGGACGGTGCAGTTGATACAGGTCGATCCAGTCGGTGCGCAGCCGCTTGAGACTCGCCTCGACTGCTGTCATTACATAGCGGCGTGAGGCACCTTTCAGCAGTCCTGCATCGTCCATCGGGCTGCTGAACTTGGTCGCGATCACCACGTCAGGGCGGCGCGGACCGAGTATCCTGCCCAGGAATTCCTCCGACCCGCCGCGATTGCCGTAGTTGTCGGCCGTGTCGAAAAGTGTGATGCCAGAAGCAATCGCCTGGTCGACCACGGCGCGGCTCTGCTCCAGATCGCAGCGCACGGCGAAATTGTTGCAGCCCAAGCCGACTGCGGACACTAGCAGGCCCGAATCACCGATTTTGCGCAGTTCCACGAGTGTCCTATACTCAAAAACCGACCATGAACAAACTGATCCTTGCGCCCACAACGCTGCCAGAGACGCCACCGCTCGACTATATCGCGGCGGCGGACGCGGCGGGTTTCGACGGCGTGGGCCTGCGTCTCCACCGTTCCCCGGGCCTGCCATTTCATCCTGTCGTTGGCAATGCGCCGCTGATCCGCGACATCAAGCGCGCCCTCGCCGACACCGGCCTCCCTGTGTTCGACATCTTCAGCTGCTATCTCGAACCCGACACTCGGATCGATCACTTTACGCCGTCGCTTGCGTTGGGGGCCGAACTCGGCGGTCAATTCGTGATGGTCATGGGCAACGATCCGGACTACGCGCGGATGCGCGACAACTTCGGGTTGTTCTGCGACGAAGCACAGCGGTTCGGCCTGACGGCGACCATCGAGTTCGTGCCGACGCGGCCATTGTCGACGATGCAGATCGCTGTACGGATGATCGCGGAAGCGGGCCGCGCGAATGCGGCGATCTGCATTGATCCGCTGCACTTCACGCGCACGGGTGGCCGGCCGGCCGATATCACCGCGCTCGACCCGAAGCTCTTCCCTTACACGCAGATCAACGACGGCGTGTTGTTTCCCGGCGAGCCCGACCCTGCGCACTTCGGGAAGATGCCGCAAGGTGAGCGCCGGATGCTGGGAGAAGGCGACGTGCGCTTGCGCGAGCTGCTCGATGCGCTGCCCGCCGCGCTGCCGTTGAGCGTCGAGATTCCCATCATGCTTGGTGCCGGCATGCGCGACGTCGGCGCTCATCCCTATACACCGGGAGAATGGGCGAAGGTTGCGATCGGCAACACGCGCGATTTCCTCGCCGGCTACCAGCGACAGAACCAGGGGCAAGCCCGCGCATGAACAAGCTGTACATGGCGCCTGGCATGCTGATGGACGTCGCGCCGCTTCCGTTCCTCGACGTCGCACGCGATGCTGGCTATGACGGTGTGGGCCTGCGTCTGCAGAAATCGCCGCAGCTTCCGATCTTTCCCGTCGTCGGCGATGCGGCACTCATCCGGGGCATGAAGCGGTTGCTGGCCGATTCCGGGATGGAGGTGCTGGACATCCTCGCTTTTTACCTGTTGCCCGACACGGACGTGCACGATTTCGAGCCGGCGCTGGAACTGGGCGCCGAGTTCGGCGCCAGCTACGCGCTGACGCAATGCAACGATCCGGACTGGGCCCGGCTGTGCGGCACCTTCGACCGGTTTTGCGGAGTCGCGCAGGGATTGGGGCTTGTCCCGATCATCGAGTTCGTTCCCAATCGCACGCTCGCCACGCTCGCGCAAACACTCGACCTGCTGACGCAAACCGGCCGCGCGGAAATTCCGATCCTCATCGATCCGCTGCATCTGGTCCGATCCGAAGGCACCAGCGCCGATCTCCTGCACGTGGATCCGCGGCGTTTTCCCTATGCGCAGATGAGCGACGGCGTGCTCGCGGCGGGCGAACCCAACCTGGAGATCGCCAAACGCATCGGCCTCGGCACGCGTCGGATGCCTGGCGAAGGCATGCTGCCGTTGCGCGAAATCTTCGCTGCGTTACCTGCCGATTTGCCAATCAGCATCGAGGTCATCATGGACCGGCCACCGGAAATTTCACCGCTGCAGTGGGCGACGATCGCATTGCACAGAACGCGAGACTTCTTCGCCACTGTGTCGTCACGTTCGCTTGCGTAGGGAACGCCGATGTCCGTGCAAGCGTTGGGCTATGTCGGATTTCACGCCAAGGCGCTTGACGAGTGGCACGCCTACGGCACGAACATGTTGGGGTTCCAACTCGTCGACCAGAGCCGGCAAACCGCGGCGTTCCGCATGGACGATCGCAGGCAGCGGGTGATCGTCGAGGCCGATGGTGGCGCCGGGGTCAAGTTCTTCGGCTGGGAGGTCGCGGATGCCGCGACGCTCGATGCGCTGGGCAGCCGACTCGAGCAATCCGGCATCGCGGTGGTTCGCGGCGCACGCGCCTTGGCCGACGAACGACACGTCCGCGACCTCATTGTCCTGCATGACCCGATCGGATCACGCGTCGAAATCTTCTACGGCGGCGAAGTGGCCGCCGATCCGTTCAAGCCGGGGCGTTCGATTTCAGGGTTTCGCACCGGTGCGCTGGGGCTCGGCCATGTAGTGATGAGCGTCGAGCGCATCGACGAAGTGGCTGCGTTCTATGAAAAGATGCTGGGCTTCCGGCTGAGCGACTACTACTCGTACCCGTTCCCGGCGCGCTTCTACCACGTCAACGCGCGCCACCACAGCCTCGCCTTCGTGCAGAGTGGCAAGACCGCCATTCACCACCTGATGGTGGAGCTCTATTCGTTCGACGATGTCGGCCAGGGACTCGATCTTGCGCTGGCGCAACCTGAGCGGCTGGCGGTGACGCTCGGCCGCCATTGCGGCGACTACATGACGTCGTTTTACACATGGACGCCGTCCGGGTTCATGATCGAATATGGATGGGGCGGACAGTCGATCGACCCCGCAACGTGGCAGGCGGCGGAACGCCTCGAAGGACCGAGCCTGTGGGGCCACGAACGGTCGTGGCTGTCGCCGGAGAAGCAAGCCGCCGCGCGGGCGCTGCGAATGAAAAATGCGCAGGACGGCGTGCGCCGGCCAGTGCAGGTGATCGAAGGAAACTACAACCTCATGCACGGTGTGTGCCCGTGGTGGGACAGCACGAGGGGTGGCAAGCGCAACTGACGCGCAGGTTGTCGAACCGGATGCCACGGACGGCGTCGGACGTGACAGGCGCGGCCAATTCTGCTCCAATGATTCGGGAGCTGGCAACGCGACTGTCACGCCATCGACGGCCGTTTCGGTTTGGTGGCGAATCGCCGTCCATCGCGTTCACAAAGCCTGTTCGGAGAAAGGAAGGATCTATGATCCACGCAATGCGAAAGTTCGGACTGTTGGCGGTCACGGGATCTATCCTGGCCTCGCCACCGTCGCATGCCGAGGACAAGCATCATTGGAGCTACTCCGGCGATACGGGTCCGGCACAATGGGCGGCACTGGAATCCGATTACAGCTCGTGTGGAATCGGCAAGATGCAGTCGCCCATAGATATCCGCGACAGCGTCGCCAAAAAGGGCGCCCTGCCCGCCATCGCGTTCGACTACAAACCCTCGCCGCTCAAGATCGTCGATAACGGGCATACCATCCAGGTGGATTACGCACCGGGCAGTTTCATCACCGTGCAAGGCAAACGCTACGAGCTCGTTCAGTTTCATTTCCACAAGCCCAGCGAAGAAAAGATCAACGGCAAGAGCGCCGACATGGTGGCTCACCTGGTGCACAAGAACGATGACGGGAATCTTGCCGTAGTCGCCGTCATGCTCAAGACCGGACAGGCCAACAAGCTCGTCGAAACGCTCTGGAAGAACCTTCCTCCGGAGAAGGAAAAAGAAATTGCCGTGGAAGGAGTTCAGGTCAACGCGGCGGACCTGCTGCCGGCCAAAAGGGCTGCGTATTATACGTTCACGGGCTCTCTCACGACGCCGCCGTGCAGCGAAGGCGTTACGTGGTTCGTGCTGAAGACCCCAACGACTATTTCCAACACCGAAGTAACCCGCTTCGCACAGCTATATCCGATGAACGCTCGGCCGACGCAACCGTTGAACGGTCGGGAGATTCGCACGACACCGTGAGTCTCCCAGACAGGCCGCCGGGCTGGTGATATAAGTCACGTTCAGAAACCGCAACCGGTGAGACGGCACGATATGCTCGCGCTCGTTCTCGCGGTGCTTGCAGGCGGCACAAGTCTCCCGACTGACTACCCGCGCGCGTCGTCGACGACGATGAAGGATCACGAGTCCACGCCGATCGGCAGACGGGTCGCCGAGCTCGCCGTGCAGCATCCCGGCGAATCCGCATTCCGCATCATTCGGGACGGGCGCCCCGCCTTTACCGCCCGCGTCGCGCTCGCCGACCTCGCGCTAAAGACTCTCGACGTTCAGTATTTCCTCTGGGAAACCGACGCGACTGGCCGAAACCTCGTCGACCACCTCGTTCGCGCAGCCGACCGCTCCGTGCGCGTGCGGATCCTGATCGACGACTTCAACCTGAAGGATCTCGACGCGACTATCGCCGCGCTCGACGCCCATCCGAACATCGAGGTCCGCCTGTTCAATCCCTTTGCGCATCGTGGCTCGCGTCTGATCGGCTTGCTGACCGATTTCGAGCGGGTTAACCACCGGATGCACAACAAGCTGATGGTGATGGACGACGCAGTGGCGATCGTTGGCGGGCGCAACATGAGCGACCCGTATTTCGAAGTGCATCCCGAATTCAATTTCCGCGACTTGGACATCGCTGCGGCCGGCCCGGTGGTACGCGACCTCTCTTCTGTATTCGAACGCTTCTGGAACGGCTCATGGTCGGTTCCAATAGCCACGCTGGTGGACCGGCCGTACACTGACGCGGACCTGCAGGGAGCATTGAAACGGCTACGCGAGAACATCGCGCGCGAACCGTACCCGCATCCGCTGAACGAGGACGTCGCCAAGCTCAGGTCGCAATTGGACGACATTGTTGTCGGCGGGATATGGGCGCGCGGCCAAGTGGTCTGGGACGATCCGGCCTCGATCAACGATCCCTCGCTGCGCACGATGCGCCGGCTGCTGGTGAATCGCCTCGAACGACTGGAAAGGGAGCTGCTGGTCGAGTCGGCCTATTTCATCCCACTCGGGCCCGGGGTCGAGTTTCTGAAGGGATTGGTCAGCCGAGGCGTCCGGATCCGGGTGCTCACGAACTCACTTGCCTCCAACGACGTGCTCGCCGCCTTTGCAGGCTACTCGAAGTTCCGTGACCGGTTGCTCGCATCCGGGGTGGAGCTTTACGAGGTGCGACCGCAACCGGGACCGTATCCACAGGACATCGTGTCCGCCGGCTCCCGGGGCGGTCTGCACACCAAGGCGATGGTCTTCGACCGGAAGGATGTCTTCGTCGGGAGCTTCAACCTCGACCCGCGGTCGAGCCTGATCAACACGGAGGCCGGCCTCTACGTCGAAAGCCCCGAGCTCGCCGCGATGGTCGCGCAGTACATGGACGAAGGCGTGAAGCCCGATCGAAGCTATCGCGTGCTGCTGGACGAGCGCGGCAAGATGTACTGGGTGACCGAGGACGGAGGCAAGCCGGTGCGTTACGATGTCGACCCCCTGTCCACGTTCTGGCAGCGCTGCAACGCCTGGATCATCCGCCAGCTTCCCTTCGAGAGTCAGCTATAGCAGTGAGCGCGCGGATGCGGGAATCGCATCAGTTTGCTGAGGCGCCGGCGTGAGTTGCCGGATCGGGCGCTTCGATCAGCCCGGTCACCTTGGGCAGCGATTGCTTCGGCTCCTTTGCCTGGAGCCTCTCGAGGATTTCGTCACGCATGATTGGCTGAAACTTGTATCCCGGCCGCAGCAGCTCCCGATCCTTCTGCAGAAAAGCGAGCACGGTGGCCGCCGAGTGCACCCAGTTGCGCGCCCCAGACTCGGCGAAACCAGGGCCGCCGGTCGCGCCGCGATCGCCTAGCGGATGATCCTTCGAGTCCTTGCCCATCCAGAAACCAAGCACGATGCCCTTCTCCGGATGCTCGGGCGGCCCGGGAATGAACAGCAGTAGCCACACGTCGGACGTCTTGCCATCCGCATTGGTCGCAGTGCCGGTCTTCCCCGCGATCTCGCCCGCATGGTCGAATGGAAACGCGAGCATTCGCTGTTTGCGTTCGTCGGGCTTCAGCTTCCAGATCGCGTCGCCCACCGGGTCCATTGCAGGAATCACGCCGGTCCTGATTGCGGACGCCGTTCCGGTGGGACCGATGTCGAGCGGAGCCTTCAGAAGCTCGACCATCGCTGCCGCTACCGCGGGATGCATCAGCCGCTCCTGGGCAGGATGGTTTTTGCCTCCGATATCGCAGTCCTTCGTGCGCCCTTCCTCGTCGGTATAGAGGAGCGACTTGCCGTACCGGCAGACGTCGTTGGCGAAGGTCGGCGTGACGCGAAATCCGCCGTTCAGGAACGCCGCCGTCGATGCCATCGACAGCGGATTGACTTCGGAGGCGCCAATGGCCGTTGTTGGATACGGCTGCAGCGGATGTTTCCGGTCCCTGGGCATGCCCAGGCGATAGCTGAGATCGATTACGTTCTTGATTCCGGCCCGCGCGCCGGCGCGCATCGCCGCGGTGTTGCGGGACTCGCCCAGCGCGATCCGGCAGGGGATCTCGCCGCGGTACTCCGGCTCCGAGCGCGAGTGGAAGTTCTCGATCTTCTTCACGCCACGGCCGCGGCCCAGCGAAACGTACACCGGTGCGTCGAGCAGCGTGCAGCGCTCGAGGACCCTGGCCGCGATCGCTTCGACGGTTTCCGGGTTCGGCTCGGTGGCGAGCACCTCCTGGGTGAGCCGCTCGACCAGGCCGCCGTAGGTGAAGACCTTGAACGTCGATCCCGGCTGGCGCCAGCCGGTCGCGATCACGTCGTACTTCGATTGCCTGAAGTCGACATTGCCGACTTCAGCGAGCACGCTGCCGGTGAACTCGACCGCGAACGCCCCGGCGCGCAGCTGGTTGTTGTCGGGATCGTCCGGATGACGCGCGAGATAGGTGTGCAGCGTCAGTTGGACCGCCCGGCCGAGGACCTCCTGCATCGCGTCGTCGCGCGTGATCGAGATCGTGAGCCCGCCCGTGTTGATCGGAAATCGGTCCTTGTAAAGGATGCGGACCCGCTCGAGGAAGTAGTCGTGGGTGCCGCAGCCCGTGCCCTGCGGCAGGACATCGCTGCGCAGCGAGTTCCCAACCCGATCTAACGCCCGCGCATGCTCGATTTCGTCGATCGCACCCTCATCGAGCATCAGGTCCAGCACCCGCATCGTGCCCCGCACCGATGCGGCCCAGTTCGCATCGCGGATCTGTTCGCGCGTGCGCAGCAGCGGATCTGTTGCAAACGAGCGGTCGGGAAGTGCCGGCTTGTTGATCAGGGATACGATGAACGCGACTTGAGGAAGCGCCAACTCCTTCGCGGGCTTGCCGAAATAGGCGCGGCTCGCCGCTTCGATCCCGTATTGCCCGCGACCGAAGTAGGGCATGTTGACGTACTTGAGCAGCAAATCCTGCCGCGAGAACTCGCGCTCGATCCGCAGCGCCATGACAATGTCGCCGACCTTCTCCATCTCGGTCGATGCGTGGCCGGTCCCGCCGCGAAGATGTTTGGCGATCTGCATCGGGAGCGTCGAGGCTCCCGAGCGACTCTCCTGCAGGATGCGCTTGACAAACGCCCGCACGATCGCAGCCTTGTCGACTCCTTCGTGTGTGAGAAAATTCCTGTCCTCGGAGGCGAGGATGGCGCTGACGAAGAGCGGAGGGATGTCCGCGGCATCGTCGATCAGGATGCGGTGCTCGGGCGAGGAAATGCAGGCAACCGTCTTGAGATCCTCGGTCACGAGCATCGATTGCTGCGCGAAGTACGCGCGATCGTTGAGTCGCGCGATCGTGGTCCGATCGATGCCCAGGCGGGTATCGATGTCGTCGGCGTAGCGGTCATCGATCATCCGGGCGATCGACTCGAATTCGACGTAGCCGAGCACGGTCAGCGCCGTCAGGACGCCGACCGCAACGAATAACCACCGGATGGCCCTGCCGAAGAACCGCACCACCGCCCAGGGTAGCCTCAACAGGACGATCTTGAAATCGCTACTGCCGGAATCGTCCATGATCCGTTACTTTCCTCGACTATCGAGGCTCATCACCTTGGTCCAGGCTCCATGAAACTCTGCGGCGATCCGAACGCGGGCATATCACGTGTCAAGGCCGGAACCAGGAATTGCCCACGACAAAATACACTGCGGTCGTCCCTGGGCTGTGCGCCACATCGATGCCAGTGTGCAACCCGAACTTGCTTGCCAACTCGTAGCGGAAGCCGACGCCTCCGCTGCCGACGTTCTGCGTGGCCTCGAAAGTTTCTCGCTTGGTTCGAGTCGTGCCGGCGCCGCCAAAGGCAACGACGCTCCAGCGGCCGAAGAATTGCCAGCGCGCCTCGACCTCGAGTGAAGCCGCCTGGTCGCCCTGATAGCGCATTGCGGCCACCCCGCGCAGTTGCACGAAGGGCCTGAGGAAGAAGGGTGTGCCGTCCGATGACCAAGCATAGTTCCCGCGCGCCCCAAGCGTCACATTATGGGCGACAGGGTACCAGCCGATGAGTACCTGCTGGAACCGTTCGAAATCGTCGCTGGCGCCCAACGTTTCGCGCGACGCAAGCAAGGAAGATTCGGCGTAGATGCCTCGGGTGGGCGTGAACACGTTGTCGCGCGTGTCGAACTCGACAATGGCAGTGGGTGCCGAGATCGTCACACGGACCCGGTCAGCGAGGGGCTGAAAGGTTGCGGTGTCACGTGGCTTGGGGTCGACGTTGGCGTAAACGTAGCGGACGCCGACGGCCCACGGCGACTTGGGTGCGAGTTGCCAGTTCGCCTGCGCGACCGCGGCAGCGAATTGCAGCGAATAGCGCACGCCCTGGTTGACTGACGACGACGCGCTCCCGAGTCCGTAGAAATCGAGATTGAACTGCCCGGCACCGGCACCGACGAGCGTGCGCAGGCGACCGTCGAACCACCTGCTCGCATCGCCGCCGAATGCACCCCACGTGCCGTTTTGCGTGGCAAATGCGCCTAAGCCCGATATGTCAGGCCGTGCCCAACCTTCGTCGCCTTCTTCCCGGCGCGGACGGAGAAACATGCCGGCGATACCGCCGCCGTAGCCGACCGCCGGCTCGGTCACAACGATAGGGATGGGCAGGAAGCCGCGCGGGTCCTCGAGAAAGTAACTGAGATCGAGCTGACCGTCCTGCGGATCGAAAAACCGCGCTTTGCCAGTGCGCGCTGCGTCGACGTTCGCGGCGTCAGAAACGATCTCCGCCCCTCGCAGCGGCTCGGAGATCGTTTGGGCGATTGCTCCGGGTGCGCCAAGGACAAGCAGGAGCAACAGACAAAGCCGTTTCATGGATTTTCCAGTCTAGCAGCATGCGAGGTATTATCTGATCACAACAGTGGCCCCGAAGTCGTTCGCAGTTGAATCCGATGGCCACGGCGCGTCTGTGGTGTGCATGGGAGGAAGACAGTGTCCAAGTCCATATCGCCGTCCGCAGCTATCGCACGTGGTCTGCTCGCGCTCTCCCTGTTTTCCGGGGGCGCTCTGGCGGCCGATGCCGTAACGCCCGCGCCGCATTGGTCGGGGCTGCCGATATGGGGCCCGGAAGCGGAGGCCAGGGGCTATCAAATTCCACTCCCCTTCGGGATCGGCGTCACCGCCTACTCGGCTCGCCAGCCGGTGAACATTGAGGACCTGCGCTTGGGATTTCGCGGAAAGGACCCGGTATCGGTCAAGAATTTCCTGCAGATCAATACGGTCGACACGACCCAGCAGAACCTCTCGGCGAAGTTCGACGTACTCGTTTTCCCGTTTCTCGACGTCTACGCCGTCCTCGGATATACCAAGGGAACGACCAAGGGGCTCATCCAGGTTCCCGGCGATCCCATCCTGGGCATCATCGAGCCCAGGCAACTGCAGCTCAATGCCGCCTTCAATGGCCCGACCTACGGCGCAGGTTTCACCCTCCAAGGGGGTACCAAAATCAGTGACTGGCGGGACCTGACGGCGATCGTGGTGGCCGACTGGAACCGCACCCAGACGAAGCTGTCGTTCGAAAACGAAAGTCTGATCGCCAACACGAAGCCGATCGCTACGGTGTTCTCCGCGAGGCTGGGCTTGCATGTCATTACCAGCCCCTCCCTGGGCGGGGCGATCTGGGTCGGTGCGATGCATCAGACCATCCAGCAAACGGTCGCGGGCAGCGTTGCCAATTCGGACCTTCAATTCGCGGTGGTCCAATCGCCGCAGCAACCGTGGAACACGCTGCTCGGCGGCCTGGTCGAGTTCGGCAAGTCCGGCTATGCGCTCCTCGAGGGAGGGCTCGGCGCTCGCAAGTCGATCCTCTTTGCAACGGTGTACCGGTTCTGATCGATGGATCTTGCGAACACGTCAACGCGAAGATTCGTGCGAATGAGGTGATTCAGTAGTCGTGCGTTCCGGATCGCTCCACCGCTGGACTCACTTCGTAGCCGGGACGATCTTGCATTCCGAAATGGCCTGGACGTAGTCAATAACTGGTGTCCATTCTTGCGAGATCGTGTCCTTGAACTGGGCGTTTATGTAGTAACGCTTGCAAGGCTCGGCATTGAGGTAGTAGACCTGCAATGGTGGACCGCCGGGCCAGCCCGGCGCGGAACCTTGCAGAATGAGACGGTGCTCGCCTGGTTCAATCTTGATCGGATTTGTGGCGAAAGAAGCCTGATTGTCGATCTTGTCGATGACCGCAGGTCGACGATACGGCATCGTCGCGCTGTACCTGTTTCCTGTGACTTCGCTCCAGGATTGGCAACCGCCAAGCAGAAGCACCATCACCAGTGTCACTTTGCGCATGATCTTCTTCCGTCGACAAGGTCCTATCACAGCATTCGGGCGCTATTTCGTCAATGATCGTGACTGCGGCGGTCCTGGAACCCAGCCGAGTTCGAACGCAGATGACGTCGCTGGTGACGCCAAATTCAACTACGGCCGCTAAAGTTACCGGCCTCGCATCAGACGAGCCCATCGTAGGAACCACCGTCGAGTTGCAGGTTTTGGCCCGTCATGAAGCCCGCCTGCGCGCTGCAGAGAAACGCGCAGGCGTCACCGAATTCCTCGGGCAGGCCAAAGCGCTTGGCCGGCAGCGAATCGGCGATGCGACGCCGCGCCTCCTCCATCGTGACGTTGCTCGCTTTCATGATCCGCTCGGCCATGAATCGCTGGCGATCGGTGTCGATGCGTTCGGGCAACAGGTTGTTGATCGTGACGTTGTCAACCGCCACCGCGCGGGACAGTGACTTCGACAATCCCGTGAGGCCGGTGCGGGCCGAAGTGGACAGCCCCATCTCCGGAAATCGCGGCGATTTCACCATCGCCGACGTGATATTCACGATGCGGCCGAACTTGCGCGCCCGCATGCCCGGCAGCACGGCCTTGATCATGAAGATCGGTGCCAGCATGTTGGCCTCGATCGCGGCCATCCACTCGGCGCGACCCCAGTCCTCGAACTTGCCTGGCGGCGGGCCGGCATTGTTGTTGACCAATATGTCGGCTTCCGGACACGCCGCGGCGAGCGCCAGGCGTCCTTCGTCGGTGCAGATATCGGCGCGGATCGCGGTCACGACCACCCCGGTCGCCGTGCGAATCTCGGCGGCGGTGTTGCGCAGTCGCTCGTCGTCGAGGCCGTTGATGACGACGTTGCAGCCTTCGCGGGCGAGTGCGGACGCACACGCCTTGCCGAGACCGCGCGAGGATGCGCACACGATGGCGTTGCGGCCCCTGATTCTCAAGTCCATATTAGGTCCAATCGATGATCACGAAGGCGTCGGATTCGTGATCGTGGCGTGGCACACCCGTCGCGCCAACGGTGGACGGGGCATGGGTCGACGCGAAGTTATTGTATAGTGCGCCGACCTCGCCGCAGCTATCTTTGACGGAACAGCTTCAAGAAATGGCCCTCTACCTCCTCCGGCGCGTCGGTGAGACCTTCATTACGCTGCTGCTGATCACGCTGCTGGTGTTCTGTCTCACCCGCCTCACCGGCGACCCAGCTGCACTGCTGCTGCCTCCTGAATCCTCCGAGCAGGCGCGGCAGTATTTCCGCGAACACCATGGCCTCGATCGCGCGCTGCCGATTCAGTATGTGACGTACTTGCGCAACGTCGCCGCCGGCGATTTCGGAACGTCGTTCCGACTGGGCGAGCCGGCGATCGAGATCGTCTGGCGAGCGTTGGGTCCCACATTGGCGCTGGCGGGGCTCGGAATGCTGCTGTCGATCTTCATCGGTGTGCCGCTCGGCATCGTCGCGGCGGCGTCGTCCCGACCTTGGGTCAAGCGGCTGATCAGTTGGTACAGCAGCCTGGGGCAGGCGCTGCCACCGTTCTGGACCGGCCTGACGCTGGTGATGGTCTTTGCGTTGTGGCTGCCGCTGCTGCCGACCTCGGGCTACGGCGCGCCGCGCTACTACGTGCTGCCTGCGTTGACGCTTGCCATCTCGACGTCATCGGCCCTTGCCGGACTGACCGCGGTGAACATGACCGAAGCCTTGAAAAGCGACTTCATTGCGCTGGAGCGCGTGTTGGGCTTGTCGGAAGCGCGCGTGCTGCTCAAGCACGCCTTGCGCAATGCCGCGTTGCCGATCGTGACCTACCTTGGTCTGCAGTTCGGCCTGATCCTCGGTGGCGCGATCGTGACCGAGCGCGTGTTCGCGTGGCCGGGCATCGGCCAGCGCATCGTCGAGGCGATCCTCACCCGTGACTATCCGGTGGTGCAGGCGGTGGTGCTGGTCACCGCGCTGCTGTTCATGCTGATCAATCTGCTGGTCGACCTTCTCTACATGGTCCTCGACGCCCGGTTGCGTACATGAGTGAAGCTCGCATCGCTGGCGCCACCTCGGCAGGTAAGGTCTCGTTGCTCGGCTGGTGGCGTTCGTCCGCTGCGAGCGTCGGTGAGCCGCCGCCGTTGCCGGTGCTGACGTGCGCGTGTTGTGCGCTGCTCGTCCTGGCGGCGGTCTTCGGGAACTGGCTGGCACCGTATCCCAAGGATGCGGTCAGCCTGGGCGCCAGCCTGCTGCCGCCGGCATGGCAGTCCGGCGGCACGATGCAGCATCTGCTGGGTACCGACCAGCTGGGGCGCGACATGTTGAGCCGCCTGATTGCAGGCGCGCGAATCTCGCTCGCGACCGCGGCTGCCGCGACACTCGTGAGTGGCATGTTCGGTGTGCTGGTGGGACTCGTCGCCGGGTACGTGGGCGGCATCCTGGAAAGTGTGGCGATGCGCGTGGTCGACGCGTTCCTCGCGCTGCCGTTCATTCTGCTCGCACTTGCGCTGGTGGCGACACTGGGGACCGGCTTCGGCAACATCATCATGGTGATGGTGATCGCCAACTGGGCGCGCTATGCGCGGCTGGTGCGCAGCGAAGTCATCACGGTGAAGCAGCGCGACTTCGTCACGCTGGCGCGCATCGCCGGCGTGCGGCCGCTCATCATCATGCTGCGGCACGTGCTGCCCAACGTCCTCAACTCGGTGGTCGTGCTGGCGATCCTCGATGTGGGCCGCGCAATCATCCTGGAGTCGTCGCTGTCATTCCTGGGCGTCGGCATTCAACCGCCGGACGTCTCGTGGGGATTGATGCTGGCGGACGGGCGCACGTTCATGGGATTTGCGTGGTGGCTCACCACGTTGCCCGGGCTCATGATCGTGTTTGCGGTGCTCAGCTTCAACTCGCTTGGGCGCTGGCTGCACGTGCGTTTCGATCCGCGCGGCCAGCTGTGAATGTGATCCCCCCCGATCGGCGCTGCACGCCGTTCCCCCCCGGGGGGGCGAGCGCCTTGGGGCGGCCCGGCGGCGCTCATTGATGTTGCTCGAGGTCCGCAATCTTTCCGTCGCGTTCGGCGCCGTCACGCGTCCAGTGCAGGCGGTATCGCACGTCGACCTCGCGATTGCTGCTGGCGAGATCGTCGGTATCGCGGGTGAATCGGGCAGCGGCAAGACGACGCTGTGCGCGGCGCTCATCCGGGCACTGCCCAAGGCGGCGCGCGTTTCCGGCGAAATATGGTTCGACGGCCGCTCGATGCATGCACTGTCGCCGCCCGAGCTGCGGCAGGTGCGCGGCCGCGAAATCGCGATGATCCTGCAGAATCCGATGACCTCGCTCGACCCGCTGTTCACCATTGGCAACCAGTTGGGGGAAGTGCTGGCGACGCGTTGCGACGTTCCCGCCACGCAGTTGCGGGAACGGGAGGTCGAGCTGCTGCGTTCGGTGCACATGACGGCGCCGGAGGAACGGCTGCGGCAATATCCGCATGAACTGAGCGGCGGGATGCGCCAGCGGGTGCTGATCGCGATGGCCAGCGCAATGGCGCCCAAGCTGCTGCTCGCGGACGAGCCGACCACAGCGCTCGACGCCAGCATCCAGGAAGAGATCCTGGTGCTGTTCCGCGAGATCCGCGATCGGCGCGGCACCGCGATCGTGATCGTCACGCACGACCTCGGTGTCATTCGCCGCATCTGCGACCGGATCGTCATCATGTATGCCGGGCGGATTGTGGAGGAGGGCCCGGTCGCCGCGGTGTTCGCTGCGCCGCGCCATCCATACACGCGCGCGCTGCTCGCTTCGATTCCGGTGCTCGACGGCGACCGCGTGCACCTGCAATCGATCGCCGGCCAGGTGCCGAACCTCGCGGACCTCGGCGATTTTTGCCCGTTCGCTGATCGTTGTCCGATCGCTGTCGACCAGTGCCGGGCGCAGGCACCGGCGGAGACCACCTTCGGCGACCGGCAGCGGGTGTTCTGCTGGCGCGCGGAAGAGGTTTCGTGATGCAGCCGGACGAGGCGGCCCATCGCGGACACCAGGGACACGCTGGTCGCGTTACGCGGCGTGCGCAAGGAATTCGCGGCGCGACGGGTGACTCCGTTCGGCGCGCGGCGCAAGGTGGTTGCCGTCGACGACGTTGGGTTCGAGATTCGCGCCGGCTCGACCTTCGGCCTCGTCGGCGAATCGGGAAGCGGCAAGAGCACGATCGCGAGGATGATCCTGAAGCTCGAGCGACCGGACGCGGGCGAAGTCCGGTTCGACGGTCGCGGGTTGTGGCAGCAGACGCCGGAGCAGGAACGAGGCTACCGCCGCACTGTGCAGGCGGTGTTGCAGGATCCGTACGGCGCGCTGAGTCCGCGCTTGCGGGTCCGGGACATCATCGGCGAGCCGCTGGCGGCGCAGCGCGTTGGTCGCGCCACCATCGACGCCGCGGTGGCGCGGCTGCTCGATACGGTCGGACTCGGCAAGGACGCCGGCGACCGCTATCCGCATCAATTCAGCGGCGGCCAGCGCCAGCGGATCGCGATTGCGCGAGCGTTGTCGGTGGAGCCGCGCCTGCTCGTGCTCGACGAGCCGGTCTCCGCGCTCGACGTCTCCATCCGCGCGCAGATCCTGATACTGCTGCGCGAGATGCAGGAGCGTCTCGGCCTCACCTACCTGTTCGTCGGGCATGACCTCGCCATCGTCCGCTACGTCAGCGCCGTCGTGGGTGTCATGTATTTCGGGCGCATGGTCGAGATCGGTCCCGCCGACGACGTGCTGCGCCATCCGCGGCATCCGTACACCCAACGATTGGTGTCGATTGCCTCGATGCAGCAGCCGCTCGGACGGGAGCGGCTGACCGGCGAATTGCCCAACCCACTCGCACCACCGTCCGGATGTCAGTTCCGCATGCGCTGTCCGTTTGCGACGGACCGCTGCGTCGCCCAGGTGCCCGCGCTGCGGGAGTCAGGAATGAAGCATGGCGTGGCGTGCCACTACTTCGAGGAAATCGAGGCGGGCACCAAGGCGGCAACCGGCCCCATGCTCGAAGCCGCGTGACGCACCCGGACGCGTCGAACGGGCCACATTCGGGCCCGGATCAGTTCACGCGGTCTTGGAAACCTTCTCGAGCGCCGTGAACGCGAGATAAGGCGGCACGTCGAACTTCACCGACTTGGCCGTCACGAAGAGCGTGTCGTTTGCCCACAGCGGCAGGTAGTAGGCTTCCTCGTGCAGCCGGCGGAGGATCTTGTTGATGAACGCATTGCGTTCGCTCGCGTTATTGATCGCGTTCATCCGCGTGAGCTGCTCGTCGTGCGTCTTGTCCCATACCCATGACGTGGCGAGGTTCGACTGCGTGTTGACGAGGAGCTTGTAGGCAACGTCCTTGGACGGGTCGGGGCCGGTCGCGTAGATCATCGCCACCGTCGGATCCTTCGTCTTCGCCTGCTTGATCGCGTTCCACGCGCCGAATTCCAGGATCTCGAGATTGACCTGCACGCCGATGCGCTTCAGGTATTCGGTGATCGCCTCGCAGGTTTCCTTGCTGGCGGCCACTCGCCCCGGTGCCTGTCCGACGAAGCGCAACGGCTTGCTGAAGTCGAAGTTCGCCTTGCGCAGCAGGTCGCGCGCCTGTTGCGGATCGTACTTGTAGGGCTTGACACCTTCGAGCGAGCAGGCGGGTTGCGCCGACGTGCACCACAGCTCCTGCGGCGCGGCGTAGCCCAGCATGATCGTCTTCAGCAGCGCATCGCGGTCCACCGCCATGCACAGGGCGCGGCGGACATCCGGCTTGGTCGTCTCGGCGTGCAGCGTGTTGAAGTACACGAGCACATTGAGAAACGACGGCACCCGCACCACCTGCAGCGCCGGCATGCTGCCCATGCGCGACGCGAGCACCGGCGAGATTGGCGTCGCGACGTCGGCCTCGCCCGCCATGACCTGCGCAATCCGGCTTTGTTCCTCCGGTGCGATCTTGATCGTCACTTCGGCGACGCTCGATTTGTTGCCCCAGTAGCCGGGGAATGCACGCATCTTGAGGAACTGGGCGGGCTGCCGCTCCGCGAATGCAAACGGCCCGGTGCCGACTGGCTTTTTCGCGAACTCGGCATCGCCCACCGTTTCGATGTAGCGCTTCGGCTTGACCTGCCAATAGAGGCTGAGCTTAGGGATGGTGTCGGCGTCGATCGCTTTCAGGCGCACCGTGAACTGCCGGTCGTCGGTGCGCACGACGTCAGCAATATTGTCGAGCAGGCTCGCGCGCTGGTTCTGGATCGCAGGGTCCCGGGTTCGCTTGATGCTGAAGATCACATCGTCGCTGGTCACAGGATCGCCGTTGTGGAACTTGGCGCCCGCGCGCAGCCTGAACTTGTAGGTCAGTCCATCGGGACTGACCTCGGACCATTCGGCGAGCCCGGGAACGAGGTCGCCTTTTTCATCCGGCCGGTACAGGCCTTCGAACATGTTGCCGTACGCCCAATAGTCATTCCAGTTGGTGTATTTGTCCGGATCGAGCGAGCCGACATCGGAACCGATCACGACGACCAGCGATTTCGCATCGGCCGCCCAGGCGGTGTTGAATGGCACCGCCAGAGCGCCGGCACAGGCCAGCGGAATCGATGCGGCGGTGCCTTGCAGAAAGCGCCTGCGCGACAACGTCATGTTTGCTGGATCACGTTGCATGTTGGGCCTCCGGGAACGACCACGTGTATTCATTGCCGGAAATGGTACGCCAAGTCAGGCCCTGCAGGGGTGGCGGCGTCCATGGCCGACGTGACCCAGGCCAATCCGGGTCATTGAATCAATTCGTCGGCACGGGTTAGCAGCGAGGTGGGAATCGTCACACCAAGCGCTTTCGCGGTCCTGAGGTTCACGATCAGTTCGAATTTCGTAGGCTGCTCCACCGGCAGGTCCGCCGGTTTGGCGCCTTTCAGGATCTTGTCGACGTACAAAGCCGCGCGACGGAACAGGTCGGGATAGTTCGCCCCATAGGCCAGGAGTCCTCCGTCCATCGCAAACTCCCGAGGGCCAGAAACTGTAGGCAACCGCCGCTTGCTGGCCAATTCGAGGATTTGGGTCACATTCCGTCGAATCGCCAGGTCGACAATAACGCCATCAATGCGCTCGTTTGATTCTGCGGACAATGCGCGCGTAACGTCGCTCGTATTGAGTACGCGGAGAGTAGTGACGCGCATTCCGAGTCGTTGGCCTGCACTCTCGCTGGCCGACACCATCGAGTTCGAGGCCGCTGGCGTTGCAAGCAGCACGAAACGCGATGACTGGGGAACGACTGCATGGAGGAACTCGACGCGCTTGGCCGCTATCTCGGTCACTGCGGCCGAGAGCCCCGTGGTATTGCCACCGGGTCGAGCCAAACTGGCGACCAGACCGTCGCCCGTCGGGTCACCGGCAAAAGCCATGACTACGGGAATGGTCGGTGTCGCTTGCTGCGCAGCGCGAACTGCCTGGGTCGTCGCGGCCACGATCACGTCGACCTTGAGGCGAACTATCTCGGCCGCGAGCTCCGAGAGTCGCTCCGGGTTTCCATCCGCATGCCGCGCCTCGATCAGCGCGTTTTGACCTTCGACATAGCCAAGTACTCGCAAGCCCTGCCGGAACGCTTCGCGGTTTGCCGCATCGGAAACTGCCGAGAGTGGCGACAGATACCCAATTCGCGCGACTGCAGGGGCTCGCTGAGATTCCGCGTCAAACGGCGCAAGCAGGAGTCCTGCAGCAACACTTAGAATCGGTAGGACAAAGCGAAGGGTCATGGGGCTAGGATCATCTTTCTCGTGAACGGGTCGGCGCGCGACTGGCAGGTTAGCCACTCGCTCAAGGCGGTCATCTAATCTACCCGCCTGTCGGGTCAAAGTTCGCGACCCAGCCTGCGATCAAGGGAGTAGGGCCCGCCACCGCGCAGCGCTATCGCGAGCATGACCATGCCCCACATGAGCGGATACTCGTAGCCGGGTCCCGTCCAGCCGAACTTGGGAAAGTACTGAAGCACGATGACCGTCATCTCGATGGCAATGGCAACCGCGAAAAAGCGCGTGAAGAGGCCCAAGGCGACGCACAGACCACCCACCGTTTCGAGCAGAATGAGTATGACGGCGAGCGGCTCGGCAGGTTCGATGCCGCGCTTCGCGAGCGCGCTGGCGGCGGTCGGGCCAATGCCCGCCATGACCTTGGGCCAGCCGTGCGGAATGATCATCAACCCCGCGGTAAGGCGCACCAGCAACCAGGACACCGGCTCGGCCCAATCGTAGAACGGCCTAAGGCTTGGAATCAGCAGTTTCGTCTGCGTCTGTTGCATTGCTCCTCCTTGCGCTTCGTTGTTGTTGTTGATTTGCTGATTGTCAGGCTTCGTGGCGAACGCCCGCGAGAACGTGCCGCGCACTGGAACTCAAGGCTTCGATTCCATCAGCGCATTGCGCACGTCGATCATGGCGTCTTGAGGCACGATGATCCAGCCATCTCCGGGGCGGTCGAGGTCGACGATCAGCACGATAACCAGGGAGAAAACGATGCCGACGCCCAGCATCACGGGGCTTCGGGTCGTGCCGGACACGCCGCAGTGGTAGCCCATTGCCCCGAGCGAGAGCACGGCAATGAGATAAAGCACGGCCCAGACGCCGCCGGGAACGCGACTCCGGTTTACCTCCACGCGTTCCGCGTTCAGCCGAACCACGTCGTTCGTACCACCGATGATGACTGTGACGACCTGCGGGCTCGGATTTTTCTCCCATACGGCTACGGCCTGCGCCGACAGTCGATCGAGGAATACCTTGGACGAAGTCGCCGCGCGGGCCTTGTCCGACCCGGTCGACACCAAGCGGTCCTCTACATAGTCCCGGAGGATCTTGCGGATTTCCGTGCGCTGGGGCTCAGCGATCAACGCCGTCCGGGAGTACATCGTCCGGATCGCGCTGGCCTCGTCGAATAGCGCCGCTTTCCGGGCGTGGTAGTGGTCGGCAGACTTGGCGAATGTGAACGCGAGCAGAAGCGCGAGCAAGCCGAGCGCAGTCCCAACCATCGCACCGACGGCTGCTTCCTTCTCTCGCTCGCGCTCCTTTGCGCTGCGCTCCCGCCTGTACTTTGCCCAACTGTAGCCGCCTTCGACCGCCAGCAGAACCACCAGCAGCGTGCCGATGAAAATCGCCCAGAATGGGGGTGAGGCGAATAGTTGCCAGTCTTGCACTTCAGCCCTTCCGTGGTTCCCCTTGCCTTGGCGTCTGCACTTTTGCCAAGGTCGTCCGGATTGAGCGACAGGTCAGGCGTTTAAGGCCGTAGGCAGCCGAGTCACCGAGATATCGTTCGGTTTACTTCAATCACTTTGCCGTCTTTCAAGACGATAGTCGTCATGGTCTGTTGGTCGCCATACGCAGGGAAATAGATCCACCGCTTGGCAGTAACCAACGCACCTCCACCAGTGTCGATGCTCTCGCTATCGGGTTTGCCGATTTTCATCAGCACCTCACCTTCGCTCATGCCCTCCCGAATGAACTTCCGCTCGGACGCATCGGCCGCAACCGCGGACGATACACAAAACATCAGCAACAGGGTGACAAGGCCAATGCGTTTCACAATCGATTCCCTCTCAGACCAATTGCCAGTCAATCGCTCGTTCGCCGGCTGCCACGGGCGAAACGCCTAACGTGAATTGAGGGCTAGTCAATGCCTTCGATGATACGCAGGTCCCGATCCACTGCCTTGCCCAGTACGCGCAGTGCTTCCTGGTATCCAGGGCTGTCGTGTGCAGCGACCGCTTGAGCGACGCTGTCGAATTCGATCAGAACGGTGCGTTGGTTGAGACCGCGCTCATACACGTGGGCAGGGGTCCCTCGCGCGAGGAACCGCGCGCCGGCTTTCTGAAGTGCGGGACCGGCAATCTTGGCATATGCGGCGAGAGCCTCGGGGTCGTGAATAGAGTGATACGCGGCAATCCAGTACGCTTTGGGCATGTTCGTCTTCCACGTGTTGAGTTGAGGCAAAACGATAGCAAATGGCGACGGCGGAGACAACGGCGTGGAACCCGAACGTACCACGCTGACTGTCTCGATGCTACGGCGCGTCCTGTTGCAGATACTTGTGTACGAAAGCGATCGCCATGCTGCCCTCACCGACCGCGGAGGCAACGCGTTTCACCGGACTCAACCGCACATCACCACAGGCGAATATGCCGGGAGCGCTCGATTCGAGAAGGTAAGGATCGCGGTGGTGCGACCAGCGACCCGCTTTCACTACGTCATCACCGGTCAGGAGATATCCTCGGTTATCACGCGCAATCTCCGCCGGCAGCCACTCGGTTTCCGCGTCGGCACCAATGAAAACAAAAAGGCCACCGCAGTCGTGTTGACTAACCGTTGCATTCGCGCCATCGCGAATGTCGATCGCCGTCAGATGGGTGTCGCCATGCGCGGCGACGACTTCCGAACGCGGTTGAACGGTCACGTTCGACTTTGTGTTGAGCTGTTCAATCAGGTAGCGCGACATGCTCTTTTCCAGCGAATCACCGCGCAGGAGCAGTGTCACCGTGCGCGCATGGTTCGCAAAGTACAAAGCGGCCTGACCGGCCGAGTTTCCGGCTCCGATGAGGTGGACATCGAGTCCATGCGTGGCGCTTGCTTCGCTGCGTGCCGCGCCATAGTAGATGCCCTTGCCGATGAGCCTGTCGAAGCCGTCGATGTCGAGGCGCCGCCACGTTACGCCCGTGGCGAGAATAATGGTCCGCGCCCTGACCACATCGTCGCCATCGAGGTAGACCTGACGCCTTGCCGGATCGATACCGGCGACCGAACGCGTGACCAGTATCTCTGCCCCGAGCCGCCTTGCCTGCTGAAGTGCGCGGCTTGCCAGCTCGTCGCCCGACACGCCGCTGGGGAAGCCCAAATAGTTCTCGATGCGGGAGGATGTTCCAGCCTGACCACCTGGCGCCTCACGCTCCACCACGACGGTGCGCAGTCCTTCGGACGCACCGTAAACGGCAGCCGCGAGGCCCGCCGGCCCGCCGCCGATGATGATGGTGTCGTATTCGGGAAGTCGTGCACGCGTCTGCAGGCCCAGGCGCTCGGCAAGGTCGCGCGTCGAAGGTCGACGCAACAGCGTACCGTCAGTCAGGCGCAGCACAGGACAATCGTCGTCCGCCGGGCGCGTTCCGGGCCAACGCGTTGCCAGTTCAGGCGCGTCGGGCGTCATCCAGTCATAGGTGATCTGATTGCGCGCGAGGAAATGGCGCAACGCGCCGCATGCCGCGTCCCAGCGGTGACCGACCATCGCTACACGCACCTTGGGGGCTTCGGCCGCGATGCCCTGCAGTCCTCCGATGCGCTCGCGAGCAAGCGTGCCCACCTTCACCGCGACCTCCGGTGACGTCGCCGCAATGGCGTAATACTGCTTGGGATCCACGCGGAACACGCGCGAGGGTTCCGATGCCCGATATCCGCCTACGAACACCGTGCCAAAGGCGATCGGCACTTCACCAAAAATGGCTCCCGGAACGCGCCAGCCAAGCGTACGTTCGATGCCGTCGAACAGCTTGACGACCTCGATCTTGCCGTTGAGCACCGCGTAGAGCGCGCGGTCTCCACCTTCATGAACGGCGAATTCTCCGGTACCGAGATGCAAATCGGCGGAGGTTGCAGCAAGGCGTTCAAGCTCGGCAACACCGAGCGCGGAGAACAGCGGAATGGACCGGACGTCGTCAATGGTCAGCATGGTTCGGTAGATGAAGGAATTACAGTGGCAGTACGGGATGTACGCTGACTCACTACTGAATCACGTCGTCCGCCCGCCTTAGCAGCGCTTGCGGAATGGCAAGCCCGAGGGCTTTCGCGGTTTTGAGATTGATGACCAGGTCAAATTTGGTCCCTTGTTCAATGGGTAAATCGCCTGGTTTGGCCCCCTTGAGGATCTTGTCTACGTAGGCAGCGGCGCGTCGATGGTTGTTGAATGCGTCCACGCCATAGGATAAGAGGAACCCAGCCTCCGCGCTCTCTCTGAAAAGCGCGATGCCGGGGAGCCGGTGCTTGGCCATCAGCTCCGCCAGTTTCGCGCGATTAAACGCCGTGATGGGATCCGGAAGGACCAAGAGGCCGTCAACCCGTCCGAGTGACATGGTTGCGAAGCCCCTCTCGAAGTCATCCGGGCCGCTGAATTCCACTCCGAGCACCTTGATGCCCATTGCCTGCGCTGCCGTTTGAGCAACTTTCCAAAAAGCGTGGTGCGTCGGATTCGCCGGGTTCCAAAGTACAGCGACGTGAGAAATCCGTGGATCGGCCTCACGGAGAAGCTGCAACCACTTTCCCGGCAAGTCCACCGCCAGATTTGAGACGCCCGTGATGTTCCCGCCGGGTTGAGCGAGGCTCGCGGCGAACCCGGCGCCGACTGGATCTCCGACGGCGCCCATCACAATGGGCACCGTGGTCGAGGCTTGTTTGGCTGCCCGAATGGCGGGTTCGCCTGCTGTCACGATGACATTGACGTTCGCGCGCACGAGTTCGGCAGCGAGCTCTGCGAGGCGATCGTTTCTGCCTTCACCCCACCGGAAATCGAGAATGTAGTTCCGACCCTCCACGTAGCCCAGATCTCGCATTCCTTCTCGAAATCCCTCCACCAGAGACTTGGATGTAGAGGGCAATCCGCCGCCAAGGAACCCGATCCGATACACCGTGCCGGAAGGTTGAGCCAACAGCCGCAACGGCGCGCCGAGAGCGAGAAGTGCAAGTACTGAATCACGCCTGTTCATTCGAACCTCGCAACCCGTCAGGATCCAGCGCAACGCCGAGATGGCTTCGAGTTCACTGGCTCTCGATGCCTGGAATGACACTGACGTTCTGAGCCCAGCCCAACGCAGACTTGCACCAGATGCGCCGCTTTGGCGGCAACTGCGCCTTCTGCGCCAGGCAGCCTACTCTGAGCGAGTAGCTCGGCGGGTTGTCTGTATCCGCGCATGCGGAGACAGGAGCGCCACAGTTCGGGCAGAACGAGTGTCTTCGCTTGGCGCCACTGTCAGCGATCTTCACGTAGACCTTGGGGTTACCAGTCAGAAGGCGGAAGCCCTCCGCGGGTGCGGGCACGCTGACACGGAACACGGAGCCGGTGAGTACTTGGCAGTCAGTACAGTTGCACGCGCTTACGCGCTCTGGATCCACCTCTGCCTCGTAGGTGATTTGCCCGCAGTGGCAAGCCCCGTTGACCTTCATATAGCCTCGCTGTTGGTAAGTGTTGTGGGGCCTGGCGCTCCAGCTTGGCGGAGCTTGGTCATTGTGTCCGATGCCCGCCGCGAATGAAGCCCACGACAAAAGCTACTACAGCGCCGAGTGGACCCAGAACGAATGCGCTGGTCATTGCCGCTTCAACTGACCGATCGTGCATGTTGGACGAAAACCAACTGATAAGAAAGTAGCCGACGAACGCAGCAGCAATGTAGCCGGCGACGGCGCAGAGCAGGGCAATGCCGAGTCGCTTCATCGTTACGATTTCCGGTTGTTGCGGCTTAACGAGCCAAGCTAGTCAGCGCGGCTACAGCCGGGCCGCAGGCTCGCCGAGGAGCATCCGAGTTGAGCGACAGGTCAGGCGCCATGCACAGTCCGACGAAAATAGACGACACGCTCGGTTTCCTCGAACCCAAGCGCGCGGTGCGTTGCATGAGCGGCGACGTTATCGATTGGTGAATCGGACGCGAGTTCACTGCAACCTTGGGCCGCCGCCCAGCGCTCGACTGCAGTGACGAGCGCTTGCGCGATACCTTGACGCCGCGCGGATGGTTCAACGTACAACCCCTCCAGAAAAGCGACCGGCGAAGAACTTGTGCCGTTGACATAGTCGACTCGTTGCGACGCTTCAACGAAGCCTACCGCAGAACCATCAGGCGCGAACGCAAGCCGTACGAAATGCCCGCGCGCCAGGGCGTCGGCCATGTAGCGCAAATGCTCGGACTCATTTCCATCAGGCCACAACCGTGTGCGGAGTGCCAACCACGTAAGATCCGCGGCGCTTGTGGGATGGACCACTTGCATGGCGCCTAACCGATTAACCGGCGACCGCGGCGAGGGCGAAGCCCTGCCGAGGAACGTCAAGATTGGGCGACGGGTCAGGCCACACGACTTCGCCTTGCAATGAGCCACGCGACGAACGTGGCTATGCACCAGTAGACGATGGCCCAGACGATTGCGACGACTGCCCACCCTAAGATTGTCGGCGGCGCAAAGATCCACGCACCTTGCCGCAAGACAGGCAGGCCGAGATTCTCCAGCGGCAACAGGGGCAAATAGATCGATCCTGAGACAACCGTGGCAAAGGAGTCCCCGCCAACGACCCAACCCCAGAGACCGGCACCGATGTGAACGACAACGAAGAGCAGCCAGATGTAGAAACGAGCGCTCATTCGCTGTAAGCACGAGAGGTTAGGCGTTGCCATCGCCAAACTTGACACTCGGTATCCAGTTGCGCTTGCGTCTGGCGAGGCGAGATTGCTCGTCTTCCGCATCATATGTGGCCGATGCATGCTTGAGCAGAGAGCGGTCAACGTCTTGGAACGCGTTGACGCTGACGACGGCATAGATCTTCCCATCGATCTCGCTCGTGACGAAGGGGACGACGCCGCATTTCGCGCAAATGTGGAACTGGGCTGTCTTGGTGCCGAAGGCATAGCGCGAAACACTGCTTGAATCGGCAACTACTACGCTAAGCGTGCCGGTGGGGCAGGATGTCCATAAGCCGCCGTGCTTGGTGCAAAAGGAGCACGTGCAGGCGCGGGCCGGAATCTCGGCTGGCTCGGGTTCCCACAGCAACTCGAACGCGATATTTCCGCAGTGGCAGCTTCCGGAGATGAGCAAGAACGCTCCCTGTGCGTGTGTTGCGACGCCTAACGAAACAAGTTTACCGGCGCGACGAGAGACCGCGCGTAGCGCCGCCGAGGCGCGTCCGGGTCGAGCGACGGATTAGGCATGAACCCGCAGCACATAGCTCACGCCAACAGCACATACATAGAGCCCGACTCCGAAGGCTGTGTGCGCCATAAGGCTTCGCAGCCTAGCCTCCATTGGCCGGGGTGTTCTTGACGCAGCAATGCCGAGTCCGAACGATGGCTGCATGACGAAGTAGGGCACTAGCACACTACCGATGCCGAAAAGCATGGCTGGCAACAACGTTGGCCGCGCAAGCCAGCTACTCGACATCAAGGCGACGAGGGCGAGCGCGTACACGGTACCAATGACGTAGTGGGCTATCCAACCCACTGCACACTCGGAAGGCTTCTGCGCAGCAGCGGCGATGCTCGCGTGCACAAACGTGCCTTCCGGCATATAGCGAAGCCAGCGGCCGACCAGGCAATAGTTGGCCAAAGGAATGCTGAACGCACGCTTCAGCAGCAGCGCCCAAACGTCCATGAACAGAGTGGCCCCAAGGCCAACGGCAATTGCGCCTGAGAAGTAGTTGGCTTCAGTGCTCACAATCTGTCGCGATATGGATGTTCATGCTTAACGAATCAGCTAACCGGTGACCGCCCAGCGGCCGCCGAGGAGCGTCCGCATTGAACGAGAGGTTGGGCCGCAAGGCAATGGCCTACTACGTACACTGAGCGCGCGCCAAGGCGGCGGGTGACGCCGAGGCGGGCACCAAGCAAAGCGTGCCGGCAGTCAAGGTGCAAGAGTAATCTGCGAGGGAACGGTTGATCCGTCGCGCAAGCTCTCACCTTCGAAGCCGACCTGCCCAGGTTTGCGCTTCAAAACGAAAGTCACCCGGCCGGTGCCACATTCGCCGTTCGATCGCTGAGCGTTAACATTTGGCCTTACCTGCGACTCCAGCCGCAGTTCTGTCCCGTCCCATGTCCCTGTGAGAGGTTCGTTTATTGCGCCACACGTCACGCCGCGAAGGTTTAACCGCCCTGTGACTGTCCCGGTTCCGGCCGGAACTTCCAGTACGACGGACATCGTATCCGTATAGGTCTGGCGACCCGGGATGACTGCTGTCCAACGCCCGCTCATTGCTGTCGGCAGGCCCATCGTTTGCGCGACAATGTCCTCCGTAACAGCGATGGACGCAAGTGCGAAGAAAATGTGGAATGTACGCATGCAATTCTCCCCTCGAATCGGTTATCTCTCTTCAGACTTAGGACGGGCTCAGCTCAGTGGCAGCCTAACGCATTAAGCTAACCGGCGGGCCGCGCCGTTGCCGCCAAAGTGAAGCTGCGTACCGGCCCGTCCGGTTGGTTAAACAATCACTGAATCACATCGTCCGCGCGCAGTAGCAACGGCTGCGGAATCGTGAGGCCGAGCGCCTTCGCGGTTTTCAGGTTGATCACGAACTCAAACTTGGTCGACTGCACCACCGGCAGGTCGGCGGGCTTCTCGCCCTTGAGGACCCGCCCGGCGTAGACGCCGACCTGGCGAGTGGCGTCGGTCAAGCTGGTTCCGTAGCTCATCAGGCCGCCGGCCACGGCGAACTCGCGCTGCTCATAGATAACCGGAATCGCGCGGCGTGCCGCAAGCGCGACGATGCGATCGCGGTGGGCGTTGAAAAACGGACTGGCACCGACAAGCAGCGCCGCGGCGCGCAATTGGTCAACCGTCGCAAAAGCGGTGTCGAGCTCCCGCTCACTGCTGGCATGCAGGATCCGGACTTGCTGCCCGACGGCAACCGCCGCCTCCAGCAAGTCCTTGGACTGGACCCCGACATTCTGGCCGCTGGGATCCATGAGTATGGCGATCACTGCAGCCTTGGGCACCAGCTCGCGCAGCAGCCCCAGCCGTTTGCCCTCCAGCTCGTTTGTGAGAAAGTACACCCCGCTCGCATTGCCGCCCGGCCGGCTAAGGCTGGCGACGAGGCCCAGCTTGATCGGATCGATGCCCACGCCGAAGACGATCGGAATCGTCGAGGTCGCTGCCTTGGCCGCACGCGCAGTGACACTGCCGCCGGTCGTGACGAGCACGGTAACTTGCCGACGAACGAGTTCCGCGGCCAGCGCCGGCAACCGGTCAAACTGACCCTCGGCCCAGCGGTATTCGATCGCGACGTTCCGGCCCTCGACGTAACCGGTTTCGTTCAAGCCCTTGTGGAACCCGGCTACTGCGTGCGCCCATTCTGCCAGCGAAAAGCCATTGAGAAATCCGATCACCGGCATTTTTGTCGGCTGCGCGCGAGTGGCGAGCGGCGCGGCCGCCGTACTGACGAGAAGGGTGATGAACTGGCGCCGTCTCATTCGCTTACCTCGTCAGCGTGGGCTTCCAGGTACCGGGTCCGAACCTGTAGAGCGGGAAGAAACTGAGTGAACCTTCGAGAAGCATACTGCGCAACGGACCAAGGGGCCTAACGTAACAAGCTAATCGGCGACCGACGCGCGGGCGCAAACCCGCCGGCGGGCGTCCGGTTGAGCGACGGGTTAGGCGTCAGTGCGCTTGGCACCTGGAAACCACTCGACATGTTGATCGCCTTGACGCCCCAAATAGGTTACTCGCTGGCCGCGCAAGAACGCAAAGTAGCCAGCTACACCGGCCTCTGCCGCCCGGTGTGAGAAGCCTCTGAATTTTTGCCCATTTTGCTGACTGTCGAGGACGGCAGCTTGAAGTGCCACTGCGTCAAACCTATCAGCGATTGCCGGCAGATTCTCGAAAATTAGCGGCACAAGCACTATGCCTCCCCCGGCGCTATAGAAACGAATTTGAAGCGCAATGTAGTCGACGTAGTAGTACTCCACACCTTCGGCTATCAGTTTTCCGACGATCTCGGGAAATGACAGCGACCCAGACAAAGTAGCTCGGCCTAGTTCACGGACGTTATTTGCATTCATGGGTCTTAATAGTGGCAGGAGCGCGGCGGTCGGTGGATTCTTACGCCAAACGAACTAGCTAACCGGCGACCGCCGGCGGGCTGAATGCCTGCCGGTGCGCGTCCGCGTTGAGCGCTGGGTGGGCATCGTCATTGTGGCCGCAGATGTTGTTGAACTAGATAAGTCTCCGGAGCTCCACCGTCGGCGGCAGCAACACGCTTCTGGAAGCTCTCTTGGAGCTTCGAGTCATTCAAGAGCGAATCGAAATAGGAACGCGATGCAAACAGAAGCGCAGCGAAGAGATCCTCGGCATTGAGAGTGACATGGCCGAGAGGCGACTTGAGATGTTGTCTCGAGGTGTGAAAGGTCAAGCCGAAGAATGGCCCCGGATTGAATGAGTGCACGATGGCATTGCGAAGTTCCCAAAGTCGATCTGCAAAGCGGCGGTGATCCTCGGGGAAGTAGGTCTCTACGAAAATGCGGAAGCGCTCCCCCGCTCCCTTCGTTGGCGCAAACAGCCCTGCAAGTGCGTCTGTAGCGCTCAAAATCGCGAGGAACGCGAGGTAGGCGCCATCTTCGTTTAAGAGGTGAGGAATGCCACCAACGTACATCGTGTCGAATTGCGCGCGATAACCGTCGATTTCATCGAGCAACGCGGGGGTCACGGTGTTCACGACGCCTAACGGATGAAGCTAACCGGCGACCGCCGGCGGGCTGAATGCCCGCCGGTGGGCGTCCGCGTTGAGCGGCGGGTTAGGCCACGCGTTACCCATGCTGCGCCAACTCTTCTCGGAGAACGCGTCGTAACGCGGTGATCGTCAGTGGCGTATCGTCAATTCCCAAGTGGGCGCGCAGCGCATCATTTACCAATGTTTGATACCCCTTGCCGCTTTTCTCGGAAAGAGCTTTAAAACGTTCGATCACAACGTCATCAAGATATATGGTGATGCGCGTTTTGCCCTCGGATGAGAGGACCGCACCGCGCTTGGCTTTGGAAAAGTCATATTCCTTTTTCATAGGCTCGGATTTCCTTCGGTTCCGCCTTGCGCACGGAAATGATCCGTACGTCTTCGCCGCGAAACGCATAAACGACCACACGGAGATTCCCGAACACGTTCATTCCGACAGAAACGAAACGCTGTTCGCCCTGTGCCGAGGAGTCTTCGATGGTTAGCGCAAGCGGATCTTGAAGCACGCCATCCCCCTCGCTAAGGGAGATTCCATGCTTTCTCCGATTTGCTGCGTCTTTTCCGGGGTCGAAGGTGCTCGCCACTTTTCAAGTATATGCACATTATATGCATAACGCAAGGGCGCGAGCTGGCCCGAAGAGGCCTAACGACCAAGTTGAGCGGCGCGCCGCCGCCGCCGCTTGAAGGAAGAAGAGCCGAGCCGGCGCGTCCGCTCGAACGCCTGGTTGGGCCATATGGGTCGATCACTTCTTGCGGAGCTCGACCACATTCGGATGGCCTTCGCCGGAGTTGCCAACATCCTTGACTCTTCTCAGCATGCTGGGTGCAACATTCCAGCGCTGACCTTGCTCTGTTATGACGGTGACCGTTTTCTTGTTGTATCGGGTGAGCACACCAAGAAGTGGATCTCTTCCTTCAGGATGGAATGAGACTTTGTCGCCAACCGAGAATTCAAGCATTCGTGAATGGGCGCGCGCCTGGTGCAAGAAACGCAATCTTTCAACGATGCGATTATTGAGATCGATCAGCTCCGATTCGCTAAGGCCGTCTATGTCGATCTTCGATCCCACATTTCCCTCTCTTTCCAAGAGTGGATACCGTTCCGGCGGCACTTGGCACTCGATGGGGCCCAACTAGAAATAGAGCGCCTATATGACGCAAAAAAAGGCGTCAATCCGCGGTTTGACCGACGTTGCGCATTCCACAAGACGAACTAGGATCAACGATGATAGCTCCAATAGTGGGGCCTAATGGGTTACGTCACCATTGAGCCATAGGACAAGCTCGTCCGCACCGCCCGTGCACCTTCGGTGGTGTCCCCGCCGTCACGCATCCCGCGCCAACCTGAATCCCGTGAACTGCCACCGCGCTGTCGCCGGAAAGAAGTTGCGATACGTCGCGCGGATATGCGACTTGGGCGTGGCAAAGGACCCGCCGCGAAGCACGTACTGGTTGGCCATGAACTTGCCGTTGTATTCGCCGATCGCGCCGGTGGCGGGACGGTAACCGGGATAGGGCGCGTACGCGCTCTGCGTCCACTCCCACACGTCACCGAACAGTTGCATCAAGGGTGCGCCACGATCGATCGAAGGCAGCGGCCGCAGGGTACCGTCTTCGACGAAATGGCCGTCGATGGGGTAGGCGGCTGCAGCAGTCTCCCATTCGGCCTCGGTGGGCAAGCGCGCGCCTGCCCACCTGGCGTACGCATCGGCTTCGAACAGGCTTGCGTGGCACACAGGCGCCGCCAGGTCGAGGGTGAGCGATCCGTGCAACGTGAATTGTCGCCACCCGCCGCCGTCGCGCCGCCAATGGAGCGGTGCCTCGACGTGGTTCGCGTTGATCCAGTCCCAACCTTCTGAAAGCCACAAATCGGGCCGCCGATAGCCGCCATCGGCGATGAACGCAAGATATTCCCCGTTGGTCACCGGTCGGCTCGCCAGCGCGTAGCGGTGCAGGTATTGGCGATGGCGCGGCGCTTCGTTGTCGAACGCGAAACCATGGCCATCGTGACCGATCTCGACGAGCGCGGCCTGGTGCTCGACCCACGTCAGCGGCGGTGCGAATCCAGTACGGTTCGCATCCGCCTGGACATACGCAGGTTCCAGCGGATTGCAGGACAGCATGTGCAGCAAGTCGGTCAGCATCAATTCCTGATGCTGCTGCTCGTGATTGATTCCCAGTGTGATCAACGCTGCCCCGGCCTCGACTGCGGATTCAGGCAGCTGCAACAACGCACGCATGCCGATGTCGACGTGCTGACGGTACGCGATCACTTCGGCACGAGAAGGCCGCGACAGCAAGCCGCGCTGCGGGCGCGGATACTTGTCGCCAACCGCGTTGTAATAGGAATTGAACAGGGTGCGAAACGCTGGATTGAACGCGCGGTATCCGGGTAGATGCGGCTCCAGCACGAAGGTTTCGAAAAACCAGCTCGTGTGCGCCAGATGCCACTTGATGGGGCTCGCATCCGGCATCGACTGGATTGCGCAATCCTCATCCGACAATGGCGCAGCGATCGCCAGCGTTGCGGCGCGAGCGGAAGCGAATTGTTCCTGCAACGAAGGTCGAGGCGCGACGCTTTTCGCGATGTCGGACGTTACCGTGCGTAGGTGCTGTGGCGTTTTCATCGATGCTGAAATGCCCTTAGACGACCTCGACCCGTGCCGTTCCCGCAACACATTCGCCGATGACTGTCGCGTGCGCAAACCCTTCGGCATGGAAGATCCCCATCACATCGTCAATCGCGTCGCTCGCGCATGCGACCAGCAGGCCGCCCGAGGTCTGCGGATCGGAAAGCAGCGCACGCCTCGCAGCATCAATTCTGTCGACGCAGTTCACTTCCGCACCATAACTCGCCATGTTGCGGCCGGACGCGCCGGTGACGACGCCGGCTCGTGCCAGATCCAGCGCGCCCGGCAATAGCGGTAGTCTGTCGAAGTCGATGCGCGCGCCGACACCGGAGCCGCGACACACTTCGAGCAGGTGACCGAGCAAGCCGAAGCCGGTGACGTCGGTCAGCGCATGCACCGCGTCGAGTTGCCCCAGCGCGATGCCCGGCGTGTTGAGCTGCGTCGTGTTCGCAATCATCATGGCGTACGCGTCGTCGCCGAGCCGTTGCTTCTTCAATGCGGCACTGTAAATCCCGACACCGAGGGGTTTGCCGAGCACCAGTGCGTCACCGGCGCGCGCACCGACATTGCGTTTGAGACGGCGCGGATCGACTTGCCCGATCGCCACCAGTCCGTAGATCGGCTCGACCGAATCTATGGTGTGGCCACCGGCGACGGGGATGCCGGCTTTCGCGCAGATGGCTTCACCACCTTCGAGAATCCTGCGGATGGTATCCATCGGCAGCCGGTCGACCGGCATGCCGACCAGAGCCAGGGCAAACAATGGTGTGCCGCCCATGGCATAGACATCGGACAGCGCATTGGTCGCGGCGATGGCACCGAAGTCATAGGGATCGTCGACAATAGGCATGAAAAAGTCCGTCGTCGCCACGATCGCCTGGCGGTCGTTGAGTTGATAGACGGCGGCGTCGTCGGCGGTTTCGATTCCGACCAGCAACTGCTTGGGCACGATGCCGGGCGCGGATTTGGCGATGATCTCGCGCAACGCCGCGGGCGCGATCTTGCACCCGCAGCCGCCTCCGTGACTGAATTGGGTGAGGCGCAACGATGTGGCGTCAGGTGCGTTCATTGGGGTAGGTGAACCGTGGCGAAGTGGATGCAAGCCATTCTAGCGCCAAACCCTGCGTTGGACCGCCTGCGGTACGGACACGTCGATCGCGTTATCATAGCCGCCGCCGGATCCGACGGCGCCGCACACTGGAACGCCATGGCCCTCCCCAAAGATACCCTGCAGCAACTCAAGCGCGCGAGCACTGCGACGCTGACGACTCAACTTTTCAAGCGCGGTCTGCGCAATGTTTATCTTCAAGGTGTGCGTCGGATGAGCAAGACCGGCGACAACCTGGTCGGCGAGGCATTCACGCTTCGCTATATTCCTGCCCGCGAGGACCTCGACCACGTCGGTGTGTTCGAAGATCCGGAACACCCGCAACGCAAGGCGATCGAAGTGGTCCCACCCGGACACGTGCTGGTCATGGACTGCCGGCGCGATACGCGCGCGGCGTCGGGCGGCAGCATCCTGCTGACGCGGTTGCGGGTGCGCGGCGCGGCCGGGGTCGTCACCGACGGCGGCCTGCGCGACAGCGATACCATCGCCGACATGGAATTTCCGGTTTTTGGCGCTGGACCCGAGCGCGCCCCTGAATCTGGCGATCCATCATGCGGTTGATCTCAATGTGCCGATCGCATGTGGCGGTGTCGCCGTGTTTCCCGGTGACATTGTCGTGGGCGACGCAGAAGGGGTGGTCATTGTGCCGGCCCACCTGGCCGTCGAAGTCGCACGCGACGCATCCGAGCAGGAAAAGCTGGAGGTATTCATTTTGCAGGAAGTAGCCGGCGGCCGGCCGTTGCACGGTACATATCCAGCCAATGCAGACACGCTCGCGCGCTATCGCCAATGGCGCGAGCAGCATGACAAGAAATAAAAACCTGAGGAGGAAGTAATGGCTATCTCGAACCACGGCGGCAGTGCCGCCATTCAGTGCAAGTATTCGTGGCGCACCTGGCTCGCAAGCTGTGTCGCGGGCATCGTCGTCGCGTTGACGCTCAATGTACCCGCCGTGGCGGAAACCGCGGAACTGCGCATCACCAAGCAACCGTCGATCATCTATCTGCCGCTGGTGGTGATGGAGCAGAACAAGCTGGTTGAGAAACATGCCAAGGCACTGGGTCTGGGCGACGTCAAGGTGCAGTGGGTGACGTTCAACAGTGGCGGGGCTGCCACCGATGCGCTGCTGTCCAACAGTGTCGATCTGGTTACCAGCGGCGTATCGAATTTGCTATTGCTATGGGAGCGCACCAAGGGCGAAGTCAACGGCGTGACCAGCGTCGGCGGACTGCCGATGCTGCTGGTGACGCGCGACCCGAACGTGAAAACGCTGAAGGACTTCACCGACAAGGACAAGATCGCCGTGCCGACGATCAAAGTGTCGAGCCAGGCAATGGTGCTCAAGATGGCGCTGGAAAAAATGTATGGCACTCAGGCGCGCGATTCACTTGACGCAGTGACGGTCCAACTCGGCCATCCCGATGCGATGCTGGCGGTGGTCGGCGGCAAGAGTGAGGTCAACAGCCACTTCTCGGCTCCTCCCTATCAGGCGCAGGAACTCAAGACGCCGGGTGTGCACCTCGTGCTCGACTCCAGCGACGTGTTCGGCGGCCCGGCCAGCAACGCAGTAGTGTTCGGCATGAAGAAGTTCTACGAGGCCAACCCGAAGACGATTGCCGCGTTCATGGCCGCGCTGGAAGAGGCCAACCTGCTTATCGCCAACGATCCGGCAGCTGCCGCGAAAATCTATCTCGACGCCACCAAGGAAAAATTCACGGTCGAGGAAATCGTCGCAATGGTCAAGGCGCCCAACGTCGTGTATTCGACTACGCCGAACGCGACCATGGTCTTTGCCGATTTCATGTTCAAGACGGGGCTGATCAAGGTCAAGCCCGCATCGTGGAAGGAGTTCTTTTTCCCTGTCGTCCACAAATTGCCCGGGACATGAGCGATTTGTAAGCAAATTGTTGTTTGCAGGGGACATTAAAAACCACGCTGCTAGTAGTTGAAAGCAAAAGGCTTTTCACCGCGATGCCAGAGGCGTAGACTCGGCGCCACTTGCGTGGTGTCACACGGGTCGCGAGCTCGGCTGGAACGTGCAGGGAACCGGGCTCTCTAAAGCGATAAATATATGGCCCGGTGCGCCCGACACGGAGGAGTGTATTGAAGCCGACGGATATCGCTGCACCGGATTACTTCCATAAAGTCGTCGATTGCCAATGGGCATGTCCGGCCCATACACCCGTACCTGAATACATCCGCTTGATCGCTGCCGGGCGTTACGACGACGCCTACATGATCAACTGGGAATCCAACGTCTTTCCCGGCATCCTCGGCCGGACCTGCGATCGACCGTGCGAGCCGGCGTGCCGGCGCGGCCGTGTCGAGGACGGCGAGAACAAGAACGGCAGCATCAAGCCTGAGCCGGTTGCGATCTGCCGCCTCAAGCGCGTCGCCGCCGATCTCAAGGACGACATTCGCGGCCGCCTGCCCAAGCAGGCACGTTCCAATGGCAAGCGTATCGCGCTCGTAGGCGCGGGGCCGGCATCATTGACGGTGGCGCGCGATCTTGCGCCGCTTGGTTACGAATGCGTGGTCTACGACAGCGATGAGCGTGCGGGTGGCATGATCCGCAGCCAGATTCCGAAATTCCGCCTGCCCGAAGCAGTGATCGACGAGGAGGTCGGCTACGTGCTCGATCTCGGCGTCGAATTTCGCGGTGGCACGCGCATCGACAGCCTGAAGGCGTTGCTTGCCGGCAACGGCAGCAAGTACGACGCGGTCTTCATCGGCAGCGGCGCGCCGCGTGGACGCGATCTCGACATTCCCGGCCGCAAGGAAGCGGCGAAGAACATTCACATCGGCATCGACTGGCTGTCGAGCGTTTCCTTCGGTCACATCGACCGCATCGGCAAGCGCGTGATCGTGCTCGGTGGCGGCAATACCGCGATGGACTGCTGCCGCAGCTCGCGCCGCCTCGGGGGCGATGACGTCAAGGTCATCGTGCGGTCCGGCTTCGACGAGATGAAGGCATCGCCGTGGGAGAAGGAAGACGCGATGCACGAAGGCATCCCGATCATCAACTTTCACGTGCCCAAGGCATTCATCCACGAGTACGGCAAGCTCACTGGCGTCATTTTCGAGAAGGTCGCCGCCAAGTACGACGAGCAGGGCCGCAGGCAACTGCTGCCGACGGGCGAGCCCGACGTCCATTTCGCGTGCGATGACGTCCTCGTCGCTGTCGGTCAGGAGAACGCATTCCCGTGGATCGAACGCGATACGGGCGTCGAGTTCGACAAGCACGGGCTGCCGGTGCTCGATCCGAAGACTTTCCAGTCGACGCAAAAGAATGTTTTCTTCGGTGGCGATGCCGCGTTCGGCCCCAAGAACATCATCTGGTCGGTCGCGCATGGTCACGAGGCGGCGATCTCGATCGACCGCTTCTGCCAGGGCGGCGATCTTCAGCAGCGGCCGCCGCCGATCTTCAATCTCGTGTCCCAGAAAATGGGCATCCACGAGTGGAGCTACGACAATGCCGTGTCGAACGACGCGCGCTTCAAGGTGCCGCTGAAGGACGTCTCGATCGCGCTCAAGAACATCAAGGTCGAAGTGGAATTGGGCTTCGACGCCGCGCAGGCTTTTGCGGAGGCGCAGCGTTGTCTGAATTGCGACGTGGAAACCGTGTTCACGTCGAAGCTGTGCATCGAGTGCGACGCCTGTGTCGACATCTGCCCGATGGACTGCATCACCTTCACGCAGGACGGGGAGGAAACCGAACTGCGTACACGGTTGAACGCACCGGCTCGCAATCTCACGCAGGACCTGTACGTTGCCGGTGGGCTCAAGACCGGTCGGATCATGGCCAAGGATGAGGACGTCTGCCTGCATTGCGGCTTGTGCGCCGAGCGTTGTCCGACGGGCGCGTGGGACATGCAGAAATTCTTCCTCGAGCCGGCGCAAGCCTGCGATCGCGGCAAGCGCGACCGGTATGTGCCCAATGCCAAGTCGGCGCCGGCGAAGCGGGTCGCGAAATGAAGCAGCCAACGGCACCGATTCAGCGCATCAACGATTTTGTCGTCAAGTTCGCCAACGTCAACGGCTCCGGCTCGGCGTCGGCCAACCTGCTGTTCGCGAAGTCGATCCTGCGCATGGGCATTCCGGTCGCACCGCGCAACATTTTTCCGTCGAACATCCAGGGCCTGCCGACGTGGTTCGAAGTACGCGTCAACGAAGCCGGTTGGCGCGGGCGTCGCGGCGGCGTCGATCTGATGGTCGCGATGAATCCGCAAACCTGGGATCAGGATCTCAAGGAAATCGAGCCTGGCGGGTACGTGTTCTACGATTCGACCAAGCCGTTGCCTGCGTCGAAGTTTCGCGATGACATTACGGTCATCGGCATGCCGCTGACCGAAATCTGCAATCGCCAGTACACCGATCCGCGTCAGCGGCAGCTGTTCAAGAACATCGTCTATGTCGGCGCACTTTCCGCGCTGCTCGAGATCGAGCCGGAGGTGATCGCCGAATTGATCGGCGAGCAATACAAGGGCAAGGAGGCGCTGCTCAAGCCCAACGTGCAGGCGATGCACATAGGGCGCTCATATGCGCAGAACAGCCTCGACTACCCGCTCGGGATCAAGGTGCGGCGTTCGAACGCGGTGGGCGAGCGAATTTTCATCGAAGGCAACAGTGCGGCGGCGCTCGGTTGCGTCTACGGCGGCGCGACCGTGGCGGCGTGGTACCCGATCACGCCATCGTCGTCGCTGGCCGAGGCGTTCACCCGACACTGCAAGAAATTCCGTACTGATCCAGCGACCGGCAAAGCGCGCTACGCGATCGTGCAGGCCGAGGATGAACTCGCATCGATCGGCATGGTGATCGGCGCGGCGTGGAACGGCGCACGTGCCTTCACGTGCACGTCTGGCCCGGGCATATCGCTGATGCAGGAATTTATCGGACTGGCGTATTTCGCGGAGATACCTGCCGTGCTGTTCGATGTGCAGCGCGGCAGCCCATCGACGGGCATGCCGACGCGCACGCAGCAGGCGGACCTGATGTCCTGCGCCTATGCGTCGCATGGCGACACCAAGCATGTGCTGCTCATGCCGGAGGATCCCAAGGAAGCTTTCGAACTCGCCGCGCAATCTTTCGATCTTGCCGATCGATTGCAGACGCCGATCTTCGTGATGCTCGATCTCGACATCGGCATGCAGGACTGGCTGTGCGATCCGCTGACCTGGGACGCCCAGCGGCGACACGATCGCGGCAAGGTCATGACCTACGAGCAGCTCGAGGCCGGCACGGACTTCGGTCGCTACCTCGACGTCGACGGTGACGGTATCCCTTTCCGTACCTATCCGGGTACGCACCCCAGGCGCGGATCCTATTTCACGCGCGGCACGACCAAGGACCGGTACGCGCGATACACCGAGGATGGCGCCACCTACGTCGACAACATGCAGCGGCTGCTGCGAAAGTTCGAGACGGCAAAGCAGTATCTGCCCGAGCCGGTGCGCCGCAATGCGTCCGCGCCGACGCGTTACGGTGCGATCTACTTCGGCTCGACCGGCCCGGTAATGGATGAGACCCTGGCCGCGCTTACGGCGCAGAACATTCATCTCGATACGTTGCGGGTCCGCGCGTTCCCGTTCCACGATTCGGTCGCCGATTTCATCGCCGATCACGACCACGTGTTCATCGTCGAGCAGAACCGCGACGCGCAATTGCGCATGATGATCACCAACGAGTTGGCGGCGGATCCCGCGAAACTCATCTCGGTGCTGCACTACGATGGCACGCCGATCACCGCGCGCTTCATCATGAGCGAGATCAGCGAGAAGCTGGCGATGTTCAACGTGACTCCGCTGCGCAAGGTGGCCCAGTGAATAACCACCGTTCACTCATAAGGCCGTTCGCCCTGAGCCCTTCGACCTGGCTCAGGACAGGCTTGTCGAAGGGCAGGAGTGTTGCCGTTCATGCTTCGACAGGCTCAGCACGAACGGATGCACGGATGAGACCGATATGACCTATCTCACCAAACCAAAGCTGCATCACCCCGAGCTGCCGAAGAATGCGCTGGGTTTCACGCATCGCGACTACGAAGGCACGGTGTCCACGCTGTGCGCGGGCTGCGGCCACGATTCGATTTCGAGCGCGGTCATCCAGGCATTCTTCGAACTCGACGTGGCACCGCACCGTGTCGCCAAGCTGTCCGGCATCGGCTGTTCGTCGAAGACGCCAACATATTTTCTGGGCAGTTCGCACGGCTTCAACAGCGTCCACGGCCGAATGCCGTCGGTGCTGACCGGCGCCAATCTCGCCAACCGCGAGCTCATCTATCTGGGCGTTTCCGGCGACGGCGATTCGGCATCGATCGGACTCGGTCAATTCGCGCATTCGATGCGCCGCGGCGTGAACATGGTTTACATCGTCGAGAACAACGGCGTATATGGCTTGACCAAAGGACAATTTTCCGCGACGGCGGACCGCGGCTCGAAGAGCAAGCGCGGCGTGGTCAATAGCGATGAGCCGATCGACATGGTGATGCTGGCGCTGCAGCTCGGTGCAAGTTTCGTAGCCCGTAGTTTCTCGGGTGACAAGGAGCAGCTGGTGCCGCTGATCAAGGCCGCCGTTCGCCATCAGGGTGCTGCCTTCATCGATGTAATCAGCCCATGTGTTGCCTTCAACAATCACGCTGGCTCGACCAAGAGCTACGACTTCGTGCGCGAGCATAACGAAGCAGTCAACAGTCTCGACTACATGCCGTTGCATCGCGAGATCACGACCGAGTACGCGCCGGGCAGCGTTCAGGAAGTCCGGCAGCACGACGGATCGATCCTGCGCCTGCGCAAGTTGCACGAGGACTACGATCCGGGCGATCGCATTGCGGCGATGAATTATTTGTTGCAGCGTCATGCTGCGGGCGAAATCGTGACCGGCCTGTTGTACCTGCATGCGGACGCCACCGATCTTCACACTGCGCTGAACACTGTCGACACGCCGCTGACTCAGCTCGGTGAACGGGAGCTGATTCCCGGCGTCTCCGCCCTCGAAAAGTTCAACGCCTCACTTCGCTAACGCTACAATTCCGGGATGAGCCTGCTCTGGCGAATCCTTGCGGGTGTCGGCGGCTTGCTAGTGCTGCTGCTGATCGCGGTTGCGGTTGCGATCAGCATGGTCGATTTCAAGAATTTCATCGGCCCTGTGCAGAAGCGTGTCAAGGACGCCACCGGCCGCGACCTGACCGTCGGCGGCGACATCAATCTCAAGCTTTCGCTCGAACCCAAGCTGGTTGTCCAGGACGTCGCCCTGAGCAACCCTCCTGGAGCGAAATCCCCGCAGATGCTGTCGGCAAGACGCGTCGAGGTGCAGTTCGCGTTGCTGCCGCTGTTGCATCGCGATTTCCAGGTGCGCAGCCTGGCACTGATCGAGCCCCGGATTGCTCTTGAAACCAACGCCAAGGGTATCGGTAATTGGGTTTTCGGTAGTGCGCCCACAGTCACGCCAAAAGCCGCGGCGCCGGACGGTGCGGCAGCGATGGGCGGCCTGTTCGTGGGCGACTTCTCCATCAGCAATGGTGTCCTGACTTATCGCGACGGCGAGAGTGGCAAGCTCACGACCGTCACCATTGCCGAGATGGCAATGAAGGCACGCGATCCGCAATCTCCCGTCGATGCGCATTTTCGCGGCAGCGTGGACGATACCGCAATTGCCCTCGACGGCACGCTCGGGCCGATTGCATCGCTGGTCGAGCAGCGCTGGCCCTATCCTGTGACCATCAAGGGACAGGTGAAGGGACAGCAAGTCGCGCTCGACACCAAGCTGCGCATGCAGGACAGCACGACCACGCTCGACCCGCTGGAACTAGGAGTGGCGAAGAGCAAAGTTGCCGGGCAACTGGCGGTGACCACGGGCAAGCCGAGGCCAAAGGTGGTGTTCAAACTCGCGTCGCCTTCGCTCGCGCTCGCCGAGATCGCTGCTGTGCCTGCCAAAGGTGCAGCGCCGGCCGCCGCGTCCAAGTCGACGTCAAAATCACGATTCATATTCAGCGAAGACCCGATCGACCTCTCGGAACTCAAGGCAGTCGATGCCAACGGCGATCTCGCGGTCGATACACTGGTGCTGCCGGATGGCCGCAAGCTCGATCACGTTCACATTCAATTTGCGCTGCTGAACGGCGTGCTGGATGCGCCGGTGCTTCAGGCGGGAATGCTCGGCGGCAAGGTTTCGGCGCGAGTGAAGGTCGATGCCAACCGCGACAAGGACGCCGCGCTGAACCTGCATCTGGATGCGAGCGGCCTCGACATGGCCGCGATATTGGCCGAGGCCGGGATCAAGCGTGATGTGCGCGGTGGCAAGACGTCGGTCAACGCCGATATCGCAGCGCGCGGTGGATCGCTGCATCAGTGGGCAAGCACCGCCAGCGGAATGGCGACGGTAATCGTGGGGCAGGCCACGATGGGTCATCCCACCGACAATTCCGATCCGACCTTCAACAAGCTCGCTGAATCCGTCAATCCGTTCCGCAAGGTCGATCCATCGACCGATCTGCAATGCGCTGTGATCCGGCTCCCGCTCTCCAGCGGCATCGCCAAGGTCGACCGCAGCATAGGCATCGAGACCAACAAGATAGGCGCGACGGCAAGCGGGACGATCGATTTCCGCAATGAAACGCTGGATCTGTCGATCAAGCCGCAAGTGCGCAAGGGCATCACGCTGAACATCGATCAATTCGCATCGTTGGTGCACTTTCGGGGATCGTTCAGCGCACCCACCGTCGGCGTCGACGCTCAGGCTACGGCGGCGACCGTCGCGACGCTCGGCGCGGCGGTTGCGACGGGTGGCACGTCGCTGCTCGGCCAGACTCTGTTCAAGAGTGCCACGGCCGATACCGGCGCACCTTGTCAGATTGCGCTGGGGCATGTCACTCAAGCCGCTGCAGCGAATACGAACGCACCTGCCGCGGACAACAAGCCAGCGCAGGCCAACGATCTCGGCAAGGCGCTCGGCAAGTTGTTCGGCCGCTAGAGGCCGCGGCTAGGCGAGACGCGGCGGGACGCCACTATCGCTGCCGGCTACGGAATCGGATAGCCCTTCCACAGCCATTCGAGCGCTGCCGGCAAAGTTTGTGCGATGGTCGGGCGGTCGGTGTGCTTGGCGTTGCGCGCGAACAAAAACTGATAGTGATAGCCCTTGTCGGCTAGCACCTTTGCCATGCGCTCGGCCGAGAGGACCCAGTCGTGCATGCCGTCGGCCATGACGGGGTTGGGATAGAAGAGGTCCTGGTCGCCCATGGCGAACCAGTAGCGGATCGGCTTGGTGGGCGCGCTCGGGATCAGCGGCGAGCCGGGCGGCTCCGAGGGCGACAGCACGCCAGCCTTGATGTTGAGGTTGGGGCCGGCCGGCGCCGGCCAGGGGCTGTGGTATTCCCAGGCGCCGCCGCGCAACGACGGGTCGTACGGCCATTGCTGGTTCACCATGGTCGGCGAATAGGCCAGCACCCGGCGATAGAGTTCGGGATGGAACCAGGCCATGGTGAAGGCCGCGGCGCCGCTTGAGCTCAAGCCCGCGGTCGCCCGGCCTTCGGGGTTCCTGGTGAGCTTCGCGCCGGTGCGCTGCTCGACTAGCGGAAGCACTTCGCGCTCCACGAACTGGGTGTAGGTGCCCGACACGGTGTCATATTCGCGCCCGCGCTCGCTGCCCTGGGCGTCCTGTCCGCCGTTGCCTATCTGGATGGCGATCATCGGCGGCACGCGTCGCTGCTGGATCAGGTTGTCGAGGATGGCGACCAGGTCCTTGTAGGCGGTCGAGCCGCCGTCGCCGAGCACTATGAACGGCGCCTCGGTCCCGCGCACGTAGTTTGCGGGCACGTAAACGTCGATCGTGCGCGTCCAGGTGCCCGGGTGGCTGGTGGTGACGACCATGCTTGACTTGTCGCCAGGCGCTGTCACGGTCGACATGATCGAACCGTTGTTGCAGCCCGCCGGATCGTCGCGGATCAGGCCGGGGTTGTAGATCACGCTGTCCTTCGACGCCATCGTGAACGAAGTGGTCGTGCCGCGCGGAACGCCATCCTTCGCGATGGTCTCGGGCGCGGGTGCATGGGTCGGTCCGATGATGAAGTTGCCCTCGGCGCCGGCCGGCGGCAGCGTTCCGTCGGGCAGCTCCGTCGCGCGCGGATAGTTGGGATTCGACGGGTCGCGGGTGGGTGGCGCTGTTTTGAAATCGAGGCCCGTCGTGTCGATGAAGAAAGGCGCCGTCTTGTCGCTCGTGTTGGCGCCAGCGGGCACGGCCATGTTCTGGGTGACGCAAGCCGGCTGCGCCATCGCGGCCGGGATGAGCCATGTCGCAGAAAGCAATGCGCCCGCGAGGACGGCCAAGGTGCTGTTCATTTTCTCCTCCCGGTTTCGGCGAGTCTCGCTGGCTGTTTTTCCGATAGCGGCTCACGATGCAATATGGGCGCCATTATGCGCCGTCCCACCCGGGCAGGGCAGCGCCTGGCTCGGCAGCCCGCTAGTGTTCGCCGGTGGAACTCGCGGCCGCTGCAAGTTCCTTTTTCACATCGGCACTCGATCCCCCGCCATTGAACAGCGCGTTGAGCACGACCGCAAAAATCGCGGTCAACGTAATGCCGCTATGCACGATGGCGTCGAGCCACTTGGGCATTTGATTGAAGAACGTCGGCGCGACGAGTGGAATCATGCCGACGGCGATACTGACCGCGACGATCAGCAGGTTGTGGCGCTTGTCGAAGTCGGCGCGAGCCAGGATCTTGATGCCGGTGGCGGCGACCATGCCGAACATGCACAGCCCCGCGCCGCCCAACACTGGCAGCGGTATCGATGCGATCACGGTCGCCATTTTCGGGAAGAGTCCGAGCGCGAGCAGAATCACTCCGGAGACCGCGACCACCCACCGACTGCGCACGCCGGTAATGCCGACCAAACCAACGTTTTGCGAGAAGGACGTATAGGGAAAGGTGTTGAAGATGCCGCCGATGATCGTGCCGAGACCATCGGTCGCGAGCCCTCTGCCGAGGTCGCCAGGACCCACTTTGCGTCCGCAGATTTCTCCCAGCGCAAGAAACATCCCGGTAGATTCGACCATGACCACGATCATCACCAGACACAGCGAGATCACCGCACCGAAGTCGAATGTCGGCGCGCCGAAACGGAACGGGTAGACGACCGCGAACCAGTCGGCATCGCCGACGCCGGAGAAATTGACAATGCCGACGGCCATCGCTACCACGAAGCCGACGATGAGCCCCAGCAAGACCGCGATATTGGCGACAAATCCCTTGCCCCATCGATTCAGGGCCAGGATCGTCGCCAGCACGATACCAACGATGATCAACGACTGTGGCGACGCACCGTCCTTCATCGCCGGAAATCCGCCAATCGCCCAGGTAATGCCGACCCGCAGCAACGTGATACCGATGACGGCGATGATGGTTCCGGTCACCAGCGGCGGGAAATAGCGCACGAGTTTGCCAAAGTAGGGTGCGACCAGCACGGCGAATACGCCGGCCGCGATCACTGCGCCAAAGATCGAGGTGATCGGGAGGTTGGCATTGGCCATCGCCACCATCGGACCGACGCCGGCGAATGTGACGCCCATGACTACCGGCAGTCGAATGCCGAATTTCCAGAAGCCGATGCACTGGATCAGCGTGGCGATGCCGCAGGCGAACAGGTCGGCATTGATCAGAAACGCGATCTGGTCCTTGGGCAGCTTGAGCGCGCCACCGAGGATCAGCGGCACCGCGATGGCGCCGGCATACATTACGAGCACGTGCTGGAGACCGACCGCGAACATCCGCCCGAATGGCAGGACCTCGTCGACCGGATGAACCGCTGCGCTGGTTGTGCTCATGTACTCTCCCTGTGAAAGCGGCATTGCCGCCGTACCGCTCCCCAACTTCGATCTGGGCGCGGGTAGGTCTATGCCGCCGCGCGCGCTGAAACTCAGCTTTCGAACATCGTCGCCAGCCGCAATCTTGAAATCCGCGCTATCTGCGCAAGCGCTTCGGCAAATTCAGTGGCGCGATCGTGTTCGAGGCGAACCGCGAAGCGCTCGATGATCGCCGCGCGATCGAGTCCCTTGACGGCGATGATGAACGGAAAGCCGAATTTTGCTTTGTAGGCACGGTTGAGCGCGGAAAGTCGCGAGAATTGCTGCGGCGAACATTGATTCAATCCGGCGCCGCCTTGCTCGAGTTTCGAATCCACGGTCATTTCGCCGCGAATCGCGGCTTTGCCTGCGAGTTCAGGATGCGCGCGGATCACCAAGAGTTGCGTCTCGATGGGCGCTGCCGTCAGCGCCGCAACCATCGCCGCGTGCAGCGCATCGACGCTGGCAAATGGGCGCCGTGGCCACGCCGCTTCCGCGACCCAGGGCGTATGCTCGACGATGCCGCCGAGACGTGCGATGAACGCACCACGATCGAGCGCATTGATTTCGGCAAGGGTCATTCCGCGACGCTCATTCTGCGGCCTCCTTGTACCCGGCACGACGCCTATTCTTCCTCAGGGTAAGGATGCGTCGCGATCCAGTGCCGGGCGATATCGATGCGCCGCGCAATCCAGACGTTGTCGTGTTGCTGCACGTAGTCGATGAAGCGGGCGAGGGCGGCAATGCGCGCAGGGCGTCCAATCAAGCGGCAGTGCAGGCCGATCGACAGCATTTTCGGCGCATCGAGTCCTTTTGGATCACCCTCCGCGTACAAGACGTCGAATGCGTCCTTGAGGTAGGCATAGAACTGCTCGCCACTGTTGAATCCCTGCGGTGAGACAAAACGCATGTCGTTGGTGTCCAGCGTATAAGGAACGATCAGCAGCGGCGTCGCGCCCAGGCGTGTGCGCACGGGTACCCAATACGGCAGGTCGTCCGCATACCCGTCCGCGCAATACACAAAGCCGCCGTGCTCGACCAGCAATCGTCGCGTGTTGGGACTGTCGCGACCGGTGTACCAACCCTCCGGTGGTCTGCCGGTCAGACGGGTGATCGATTCGACGGCCTTTGCCAGGTCCTCGCGCTCGATGTATTCGTCGATTTGCTGATAGGAGATCCAGCGCCAGCCGTGACTCGCGATCTCATGCCCGTCCTTGAGCACGGCGTCGACCACCCGCGGATTGCGTTCCAGCGCCATGCCGACACCGAACACGGTTACCGGCACCTGTCGTTCGCGCAGGCAACGCAACAGTCGCCACACTCCGGCGCGCGAACCGTATTCGTACAGCGATTCCATGCTCATGTGGCGCTGTGCGAAAGGCTGCGCGCCGACAATCTCCGACAGGAACGTCTCCGAGGCGGGATCCCCGTGCAGTACGGAGTTTTCGCCGCCCTCCTCGTAATTGACCACGAACTGAAGGGCGACGCGCGCACCTCCCGGCCAACGCGCGTGGGGTACGTGCTCGCCATGGCCGACCAGGTCGCGAGGATAGGAGGAGGGAATGAGAGCAGACATGCGGGGCGATGAGGCAGGCCGCGAGGCCGGAATCAATTATATTGTAAACAATCGTGCCAAAAATTGTTTACACCGTCAACGTATCTTTGTTTACAATAATATCACCACCCAGTCCATTGTTGCCCGCGCTTCGTCGCATTCCATGCTATCCGCACCCGCCGCCCCCCGTCGACGCCGTACCCGAGGCGCCGTTCGCGCGAATAGCCGCCTGAAAGCGGCGCCAACCACAGCCAAGCCCGACGCGGCGCAGCGCATCTACGAACACATCGTTCGTGCCGTCGAAGAGCACCGCCTGCCCCCGGGTACCAAGCTCGGGGAGGAGACACTGGCGGAATTGTTCAGCGTCAGCCGGGCGCGTGTGCGCCAGGCATTGCATCACTTGTCGCTGATGCACATAGTCACGCTGCATCCGAACCGCGGTGCATTCGTCGCCGAACCGAGTGTCAAGGAGGCGCGCGCCGTCTTTGCCGCTCGCCGCCTCGTGGAGCCACCGCTGGCGGGATCCCTCGTGGGGCGCCTGGGTGGCGTGCAGCTGCAGCGACTCAAGCGTCACGTCGTGGCGGAAGCAACTGCGCGCGACGTTCGTGACCGCCATGAGGGGATCAAGCTGTCGGGAGAGTTTCACCTGTTGCTGGCGGAACTGGCCGGGAACAGCGTCATTACGGATATTGTCCGCAGCCTGGTTGCGCGTTCGTCGCTCATCATCGCGCTCTATCAGCGCGCCGCAACAGTGGACTGTGCGCCCGACGAGCACGGCGAACTGGTCGATGCGCTCGGAACACGTCCAGCGCGGGTTGTCGCGCGGTTGATGGATCACCATCTGCGGCATGTCGAAGCCGGCCTGCTCCTGAGCGCACCGACGCGCGGGATGGTCGACCTGCGCTCGGTGCTCGCCGCGGGTGCGGCCCGTGCGCCTTGACGGGAGGCATCGATGGGACGACTGACAACGCATGTCCTCGATACCGCGCATGGCACGCCGGGATCGGGCATCGAAGTGCGTCTGTATCGCTCCGGGCCCAGGGGCTTCGAGATCGTCAAGAGCGCACTCACCAATGCCGACGGTCGCTGCGACGCCGCACTGCTCGAAGGTGCGGCGCTGCTCGCCGGCCGCTATCGATTGGTGTTTGGCGCTGGAGCTTACTTTCGGCGCATCGGCACGCGTTTGGCGGATCCACCCTTCGTGGATGAAGTGACGCTCGATTTCGGGATTGCCGACACCGACGCGCACTATCACGTTCCGCTGCTCGTATCGCCGTGGAGCTATTCCACGTATCGCGGCAGCTGATGGAAGCGTACGTAAGCGACTGGCTGCAGCTGTTGATCCGGTGGATTCATTTGATCACCGGCATCGCGTGGATCGGCTCGTCGTTCTATTTCGTCTGGCTCGACAACAGCCTGCTGGCGCCCAAGGCAAAGGAAGACGCCGACAAGGGTATCGGTGGCGAATTGTGGGCGGTGCATGGTGGCGGCTTCTACGTCGTGCGCAAGTTCAAGGTTGCGCCGCAAGTGCTGCCGGAGCCGCTGCATTGGTTCAAGTGGGAGGCGTACACGACGTGGATGAGCGGCTTCGCGCTGCTCGTCGTCATGTATTACCTGCACGCGAATGTGTACATGATCGACAAGAGTGTCGCCGACATCAGCCCGCTGCAGGCTGTGGGCCTGAGCATGTTCCTGCTCGTCGTCGGTTGGCTGCTGTACGACCAATTGTGCAAGCGTCTTGGGCTCGAGCGCGAAACATGGATCGCCGGCGTCATGATGGTGTTCATCGCGTTGGTCGCCTGGCGCCTGTCGTACGTGCTGAGCGGCCGTGCCGTGTACATCCAGATCGGCGCCATGCTGGGCACGATCATGGCCGCCAACGTCCTGATGGTGATCATCCCGTCGCAACGCAAGCTGGTCGAGGCGAAAGAGCGGGGCATCGCGCCCGATCCTGTTTATGGCCTGCGCGGCAAGCAGCGCTCGGTTCACAACAATTACTTCACGCTGCCGGTCCTGTTCATCATGATCAGCAACCACTACCCGATGACGTATGGCGCCAAATACGGCTGGGCGGTGTTGCTGGCGATCATGTTGCTTGCGGCGTACGTGCGACATTTCTTCAACCTGCGGCATCGCGGGCGAACGGTCTGGGCCATACCGATCACCGCGTTGCTCGGAACACTCGTGTTGGCGATCGTGATCGCGCCGGACAAGCCGCAGGCAACGACGGGCGGCACACCGTCCATGGCCAAGGTGCAGGCGATCATCACCCAACGTTGCGTGAGCTGCCACGCGGAAAAGCCGACCCAGGAAGGATTTGCCGTGGCGCCCAAGAACGTGATGCTGCAAACACCCGAGCTGATCGTTGCCAATGCGCAGAAGATCTATGAACAGGTCGTTGTGACCAAGGTCATGCCGATTGCCAACCTGACCGGAATGACCGACGACGAGCGCGCGACGATCGCGGCATGGTTTGCTGCTGGAGCACCGGCGCGATGACGGCGATGTCCAACGCGAAAGTCGGCGTCAGTCCGCTTCCAGCATCAGCGGGCTTTCGAGCAGCTTGACGGTGGTTTTGGCGACCTGCAGTGTGTCGTAGTAGGCGTAGCCGGCCACCGCCGCAGCGCCGAGCACTGGCACCCAGCGACTGGCGGCCGTGCCGGCGACACGCTGCGTCACTGTCATGCCGATGCTGGTCAGTGCACTCTTGAGCGCACCACCCGTGAGCTGACGCACCAGAATGCGCTGGCCGGTCCGCACCGCGACGTCACGCGTGAACTGCGTCGCAGCATGCCGAAACAGGCAGTACACCATATGCGAGCGTGTCAGCTGCAGTTCCTTGCCATAAAGCCCCGCAATGTCGGAAACCATCTGCGCCTGGATGCGCCAGATGGCAATCAGATCGGGCAGAACAGTCAGCATCCCGAGTAGACCGGGTGGCAGTGCGAGTGCACCCGACAGTCCGGCGGCGCGCGCGGCGGCTTTGCGCGCCAGCAAACGCGCAGCCGTCGCAGGCACTTGCACGGCGCGCTCGCGCGAAGCAGGTACGCCGGAGACGACGTTCTCCAGTGCATTCACAAGGGTGCCAACAAGCGGTGCTGCGACGGTGGATGTTGCAGTCATGGAAAGCCTCCGGCAAGCGAACATGTGCAGTATAAGGGTTACAATCGCAGCCAGAACAAACTGGCAAGGGGGAGCGCAGCGTTGGCGAAGTCGCCCATTCTGACGTATCAGGTTTTGCCGCCGGCGTACGTCGAATACGACCCGAAGGTTGTCGACGTTGCGCAGCGGGTGGTGGCGTTGATCGATGCCGCGGCGCCGTGGGTGAATTCCGAGCACATCGGTAGCACTGCGGTGCCGAATTGCTCCGGCAAGGGTATCGTCGATCTCGCCGCGTTCTATGCCGACGGCAAGTTGGCGCAAACACGTGACATGCTCGATACGCTCGGCTTCCAGCATCAAAGCGCGGGACACAAGTTTCCGGAGGAGCGCCCCATGCGCGTGGGTGCCATCGACCATGGTGGCGAGGTGTTCCGCCTGCATGTGCATGTCGTTGCGCTGAACAGCCCGGAGGCCTCCGATTTGCGCCGCTTTCGCGACGTCCTGCGCAAGGACCACGCGCTCAGCGCATCGTATCAAGCGAAAAAGCGCGCCATATTGCAATCGGGTCTGAGTGAACCGGTGGGCTACACCAAGGAAAAAGGCGAGTTCATCACCGCGGTACTCGGCAGCGGTTCCGACTGAATGCGCATAGGTGTTCCGCGCGAGCGCAAGGATGGCGAGCGCCGCGTCGGACTCCTGCCCGAGGGTGTCGCTTCGCTCGTCGCGTTGGGGCATATCGTGCTCGTCGAACGTGGCGCCGGCGAACGCGTCGGCTTCGACGATGCAGCCTACGCCAGCGCCGGTGCCAGGATCGTGCACCAATCGGCTGAGGTTTTTGGCTGCGACCTAATCGTCAAGGTCAAGGAGCTTCAGCGCAGCGAATGGCCCCTGTTGCAGCGCGGCAGTACTGTTTTTTCCTTTGCGCAGCTTGGCCGCGATCGCGCGTTGCTCGATGCGACACTCGCTGCGCGCATCGGATGCATTGCCTACGAGACGGTCGCTTCGACAGACGGAGCGTTGCCGCTGCTTGCGCCGATGTCACGTATTGCCGGCCGGCTTGCACCGCTCGTCGCTGCATCGTTGCTGATGAACGATCGTGGTGGCAGCGGGGTCCTGTTGCCCGGGCTCGACGGCATCGCTGCCGGACGGGTTGTCATCGTCGGTGCCGGCAACGTTGGCGGTGAAGCGGCGTGCGTGGCCGCCAACTTGGGATGCGCAGTTCAGGTATTCGGGAGATCGGAGCGGCGACTTGCCGCATTGCGGGATCGTTGCAAGGGTAATGTGGTTGTCGAGCATAACGATCCTCAGAGCCTGGCGACGGCCATCGCTGCAGCCGATGTCGTCGTCGGCGCGGTGCTCGAGCCCGGCACATTGTCTCCCAAGCTGGTGTCGCGTGCGATGTTGAGCGCGATGCGCGAGGGCTCCGTATTGATCGATATCGGGATCGATCAAGGCGGCATCGCCGAGACATCGCGCATGACCACGCTGTCGGATCCCACCTACACCGAGGAAGGCGTCATCCACTACTGCGTGCCGAACATGCCGGCACTCGTGGCGCGCACCGCGACGCTTGCACTGACGCGCGCGACGTTGCCCTATGTACACGCGCTCGCGGACGCAGGCATCGATGCCGCTCTGGCCGCTGACGCCGGCTTGCGCGCAGGCCTGCAGATTCGTGACGGCGCCGTCACGCACGCGGGATTGGCGGCGGACAGCGGTCGTCCGCTGGCACTTGCGTAGTGCCATGGCTTGCCGGCACACGGAAACTCCAGTACAAGACTTCGCTGCCACAACGAGAGGACACGAGTGCAGGTCTTTGGATTCGCAGGATGGTCTGGCAGCGGCAAGACAACGCTCATCGAGCGGCTGATTCCGCGCTTTGTGGCGCACGGACTCACAGTCGCGCTCGTCAAGCACGCGCATCACGAATTCGACATCGACCGCCCCGGCAAGGACTCGCACCGGCATCGTGAAGCAGGTTGCCAGGAAGTGCTGATTACGTCGGCCGTACGCTGGGCCCTGATCCACGAACTGCGGGGTGCTGCCGAATTGACGCTGGACGTCGCGCTCGCCCGTTTGTCTCCTTGCGATATCGTTCTCGTCGAAGGCTTCAAGGCCGCGCCCATTCCAAAGATGGAGATCTATCGCGATAGCGTTGGCAAGGCGTTGCTGCACGCCAGCGACCCGAACATTCTCGCGGTCGCCAGCGACGCGCCAGTGCAATCGACGCTACCCATGTTCGCGCTCGACGATATCGATGGAATCGCGGCGTTCGTTCGAGCGCACGGCAAGCCCATCGACACATTGAGGTGACCCCCAGCCGGGCACTATCGGAACTAGCCTGCGTGTACGCGCTCCAAGGTACTGAAGTTGTGGTCCACATGGCATGGATGGATGCCGTAGTGAGGGTAGGCCACAGAGTTCCGGGCACGTGAGCAGGTAGATTCAAAAAGTGTCGCTGTTTTGCGACACTTTGATGCGTTTGAGGGGCGCCGCCTGTCCGGGGCAATTGACTTGATCGGACCTGCAGCGTAAGTTGAAATTGTGTAAAGCTCTGTGCGCAAACCGTGGATGAGCACCGGGCATTTGCACTGTAAATCATGAAAAAACAAATACTTACAGTGGCGTCTGCGACATGGCTTGCGATTGTAGCGAGCACGCCTGCCGTTGCCGACCCCGGGTTCTACGGCGGGCTCTCCCTGCGCGACTCCGTGACCAGTGCAACCGGGCTCAAGGGCGACCTGCCTCTCACATGGGCGCGCTTCGTGCCGCCGGTCGCCGAGGATACGGTCCAGCGCTCGCTGGTCTTTGGCGGCTATCGCTGGAAAAGCGACGTCGCGGTCGAGGCTGCGTTCAATACGGGCGATAAATACTCGTTGCAACCACGTCTGGCTGGTCCGGGCGGTGGTATCGGGCTGACCGGTCCCGATCCGTCAGCGCACACCTGGAATGCCGACGTCTTCACCAGCTGGGAGTTCGCGCGCAGCGTGTCACTGTACGGCCGACTCGGCTATGCGCAAACGGAAACCCGCCCGTTGTTCGCCGGCGCGTCGATCGTGCCGGGTGACTTGCGCCGTCAACGTGACGGCGTGAACTACGGTGTTGGTCTGCGCTATGACATGACGCAGTCGCTGGGCCTGCGCGTCGAATACGCGCGCTTTGGCCGCTTTGTCGTCGATGGCGCAGCCAGCGGACCGCTGCCCGAATCGGATCAGGTGCTGATCGGCGTGCAGTTCAAGTTCTGACATTCGATTTCGTTCATTCGACGCCGGCCAGCGCTGCTCGCCGGCGTTTTTCATCCTGCTGCAGCCGGTTGCGCTAAGATCCAACAATGGTTCGTCTCGTCTACCTCGCCCGCCTGCGCGACACATTGGGTACCGCCGCCGAGAGCGTCGAACTTCCGCGCGAGGTGTCCACGGTGCGGGCGCTGCTGGCATGGCTGGCGCAGCGTGGTGGAGTCTGGACCCAGGAATTGGCGCCGGGGCGTGCCGTTCGCATCGCGGTCAATCACGACGTTGCGCAAGCGGACACGCCGATCCGCGCCGGTGACGAGGTTGCATTGTTCCCGCCGGTGACCGGAGGTTGATGCATGAGCGCGAGCAGGCTGAAGGTGCTCCCATGAGCGTCCGGGTCCAGACCGAGGATTTCGATGTCGCGCGCGAGATCGCCGCATTGCGCGCCGGCAATGCGAAGGTCGGTGCGGTGGCCGCGTTCATCGGCATCGTGCGCGACCTCAACGATGCCTCTGATGTACGCACGTTGACCCTCGAGCACTACCCCGGCATGACCGAAAAGGCGCTTGGTGCGATTGTCACCGAAGCCAAACAACGCTGGGAAATCTACGACGCTCTGGTCGTGCACCGCGTAGGCAGGCTGGCACCCACTGACCAGATCGTTCTGGTCGCCGTCAGCAGCGCCCATCGTGGTGACGCGTTCGCGGCCTGCGAATTCATCATGGATTACCTGAAGACCAAAGCGCCGTTCTGGAAAAAGGAAGAAACGCCCGCCGGTGAACGCTGGGTTGAAGCACGGGCCAGCGACGACGACGCGGCAGCGCGCTGGTAGCAGGCAGGATTTGGGGGAGCATTCGTCGCGCCAGCTGTTGGTGGTCGCGAATGCGTGTTCATCACCGGCCAGACACTGGCGCTAACAGGCCCTAACCAACAAGATCTTCATGAACGAAGACATCCGTCTGATTGCGATCGATTGGGGCACGAGTTCGGCGCGCGCCTATGCGCTTGATGCCCGCGGTGTGGCGGTTGCCGAGCGCAGCCTGCCGCTGGGGATCCAGCGGATCGTGGACGGAAAGTTCGCGGGAGCACTGGCGACGCTGTGCGGCGGCGATGTTCCGGGCGGCGTTCCGCTGATCGCAAGCGGGATGATCGGCAGTAGGCAAGGCTGGGTCGAGGCGCCGTACCGCGATTGCCCCGCGGGCTTCGACGCGATCGCGGCCGGCCTGACACCGGTGCCGGGTGCGCCACTCTTCATCGTGCCAGGGTTGCTGTGCCGCGACGCGGGCGGTGTGCCGGACGTGATGCGCGGCGAGGAAACGCAGATCTTCGGAGCCTTGGCCGATGATGCCGCCACGCGGCAGATCGTCGTGTTGCCGGGCACGCACAGCAAGTGGGCCATTGTCGGTGCGGAAGGCATCGAGCGCTTCGCGACCTTCATGACCGGTGAGATGTACGCCGTACTGCGCGAGCACAGCATACTCGGGCGCCTTGTCGCCGACGGCTCCGATCCTGAAGCGCTGGCGCGTGGCGTGCGCATGAGCCTGCGCGACGACGCCGCACTGAGTCACGACCTGTTCTCGGCGCGAACACTCGCCCTGACCGGTGCACTTGCATCGGCGGGCGTCGCCGATTACCTTTCGGGTTTGCTGCTCGGCGCCGAGATTGCGGCTGCGCGCAAATGGCTGGCGCAGCACAAACTCGGCACAGCGTCCGTAACGCTGGTTGGCGATGCGGTGTTGTGCGAACGTTACCAGCGCGCGCTGCAAGTGGCGGGCATCGGTGCCGCGCTCGGTCCCGCCGACGCGGCAGCGCGCGGTTTGTGGCGAATTGCAACTCACGCAGGAATGTTGAATCCATGAACTCGCCTTCGCTGCGCTCCTATCTGACACCCTTGCCGTTGATCGCGGTGCTGCGCGGAATTTCTCCTTCCGAAATTCCATCGATTTCGAGCGCGCTCACCGATAACGGCTTCCGGATTCTCGAAGTGCCGCTCAACTCGCCCAAGCCTTTCGAGAGCATCAAATTGCTCGCGGAAAAACTTGGCGACCGCTGCCTGACCGGTGCGGGTACCGTGCGCACGGTCGCTGACGTAGCTCGCGTCGCGGACGCGGGTGGTCGCCTGATTGTGATGCCGCATGCCGATGTGGCCATCATCCGTGAAGCCAAGCGGCTGGGCCTGGTCTGTGCGCCCGGTGTGGCGACGATGACCGAGGCCTTCGCCGCGCTCGACGCCGGTGCCGATGGCTTGAAAATGTTCCCGGCAGAACTGTTGTCCCCCGCGGTGCTCAAGGCATGGCGTGCGGTCCTGCCCAAGGACGCGCTCGTGTTTGCGGTCGGCGGCATCCGTCCCGACAACATGGCGCCGTATTGGGACGTCGGCGCGAACGGCTTTGGCAGCGGATCGAATCTATACAAGCCGGGAGCGCCTGCGGATGATGTGCGCAAAGGCGCAGCCGCATACGCCGCGGGTTTTGCAGCATTAAAGGCGCGTTGATGGCCGGCGCGCGTTTCGACCTGATTGCGCTCGGCGAGCCAATGATCGAATTCAATCAGGTCAGTCCCGAAGACGCGACGGGCTTTCGCCAGGGATTTGGTGGCGATACATCGAACTGCACGATTGCCGCCGCGCGCCTGGGCGCCTCGACTGCGTACATCACGCGATTGGGTGACGATACGTTCGGACGCATGTTCGTCGATCTTTGGCAACGCGAAGGTGTCGACGTCAGCGGCGTTGGCATCGACGCCGACGCACCCACGGGTATCTATTTCGTGACCCATGGCAAGCATGGGCATGAGTTCAGCTACTTGCGCGCCGGTTCGGCAGCAGCGCGCATGCGGCCTGGCGATTTACCGCTCGACCTCCTTCGTGCGGCCAAGGTCCTGCACGTTTCGGGTATCAGCCAGGCGATCAGCGCACATGCGTGCGACACCGTCTTCGCGGCGATTGCCGCGGCACGCGCCTCCGGCGCCAAGATCTCCTACGATTCAAATCTGCGGCTCAAGCTTTGGCCACTGGCGCGCGCGCGGGCGGTGATCGGCGCGACGATTGCGCTGTGTGACTGGTTCGTGCCGAGCCTCGAAGAGGCAGCCCAGATTTCAGGCGTGAACGAGCCGCAAGCGATCCTCGACTGGTGTCATGACCGCGGCGCGCCGATCGTCGCACTGAAAATGGGGGCCGAGGGCTGTTGGGTCTCGACCACCGCGGGCAGGGAGTACGTCGCCGGTAACCCCGTCAATGCGGTGGACGCGACCGGCGCGGGCGATTGCTTCGACGGTGCCTTTGCGGCGCGCATCGTCGCCGGCGATACGCCGGGGGCCGCGGCGCGTTACGCCAACGCTGCGGCGGCTATGGCGACGACCGGCTATGGTGCGGTGGCGCCGTTGCCGCGGCACGCGGACGTGATGACGTATCTCGCGAAGGTGCGATGAACGACGCAACGTTCCGTGACGATGTCTTTACCGGGAGCCTGGCGCTGATTTCAGGCGGCACCAGCGGCATCGGCGCGGCGATCGGCAACCAGCTTGCCCGGCTTGGCGCTCACGTGATTGTCACTGGCGCAACGGCGCAAGAGGCTGCGGCGGCACGTTCGGCAACCGACTTTGCCGCCGCAAGCGCGATTGTGCTCGATGTGCGCGATACGCTGGCGATCGCGCAATGCATTGCCGCGTTGCCACGGCTCGATATCCTGGTCAACTGCGCCGGCATCATCCGCCGCGGCGCCGAGCATGATCCCGAGATATTCGCGGAAGTGATCGACGTCAACCTCAACGGCTCGATGCGGTTATGCGCTGCGGCGCGTCCACGCTTGCGCGAGACGCGTGGATGCATCGTCAATACCTGCTCGGTGTATTCGTTTTTCGGCGGACCGCACGCGCCGGGCTATACTGCGAGCAAAGGTGGCGTTGCGCAGCTCACCAAGGCGCTGGCGGTGGCGTACGCCGTCGACAGTATTCGCGTCAACGCGATCGCGCCGGGGTGGATCGCCACGCCGCTCACCGAGATCGTGCGCGGCGATCCGCAAAAAAGCGCGACCATACTGGCGCGCACGCCACTGGGCCGTTGGGGGGATCCAAATGACGTTGCCAACGTCGTCGCGTTTCTTTGTACGCCGGCCGCGGCCTTCATGACGGGTGCGATCGTACCGGTCGATGGAGGATATCTCGTCGCATAATCGGCAGAGGGGGGAGCCATGCCAATTGGAACGGCGATACGTCACCTCAAGAAAGGTGACTGGGTGCGGGCCCATGACATCGTCCAGCATGACGAGTCGAAGCTGGGTTGCTGGGCGCATGGGATCGTGCACCTGGTCGAAGGCGACCTTGGCAACGCGCGCTATTGGTATCGGCGCGCCAGCCGGCCCTTTCCCAAGGACCGCGATGTCGATCGCGAAGTATCGGAACTGACCCAGGCGCTCAAGGCTACGCAGCAGTGAACGCACCCTTGATCCTGCCGTCGCCTGGCATCGTTCCCGAGCTGGCCCTGCGCGCCATCCCCGACGACGAGCGCGTATGGGTACCGCAGGCCAAAGATGTCTGGTTCCGGCCTCTGCTGCTCAATACCGTGACGGGCGGCTGGTGCAACCTGCTGCGCGTGCGCAAGTCGGGAGTCCTGAGTCGCCATCGCCATCCGATGGTGGTCGTCGGGTATGTGATTCGTGGCAAGTGGCGCTACCTGGAGCACGACTGGATCGCGGACGAGGGCAGTTTTGTATACGAGCCGCCGGGCGAAATCCATACGTTGGTCGTGCCGGACGATTGCGCCGAAATGATCACTTTCTTTAACATCAGCGGCGCGATGATCTATCTCGACGATGCAGGGCGGCAGATCGGTTACGAGGATGTATTCTCCAAACTCGAGATGTGCCGCGCGCACTACACGGCCGTCGGGCTGGGTACGACCTACGTCGATCAATTCGTTCGATAGAGGCACTCTCCGCTAGAATCCCGCATGTTCATGCAATTCACGGCGGTTGGTATCGGTGCCGCCCTTGGCGCGTGGTTGCGCTGGGGATTTTCGTTCTGGCTTGGTCCGCGCTCTGGTAGCTGGCCGCTAGGCACGATTGCGGCGAATCTGGTCGGTGGCTACCTGGTGGGCATCGCAGTCGCCTATTTTGCGTTGCGCCCGGACCTTCCGCCGGAATGGCGGCTGTTCGCGATCACCGGATTCCTAGGGGGACTGACCACGTTCTCGACGTTTTCCGCCGAAGTCACGGGGCTGCTGGCGCGCGGTGACCTGCTTGCAGGGACCGGGCTCGCTGCGGTACATCTGTTCGGCTCACTGCTGTTGACGGCCGCCGGCTTTGCCACCGTGCGCGCACTTGCGGCGTGAGCTTAAACCGTTTCTTGCACAAGGAGTTTTGAATGCCCAACGCGATTCGTTTTCACCAGGTCGGCGGTCCCGAGGTTCTTCAGTTCGAAAGCGTCAGCGTCGGCGATCCTGGCCCTGGCGAGGCGCGTGTTCGACACACCGCCGTTGGCTTGAACTATATCGACACCTATCAGCGCTCAGGCCTCTACAAGTTGCCGTTGCCGTCGGGTCTCGGCGGTGAGGCCGCAGGTGTCGTCGAAGCCGTCGGTCCCGGTGTAAGTGATCTGAAAGTGGGCGATCGAGTCGCGTACTCTGGCGGCGCGCCCGGCGCCTATTCGGAGGCGCGCGTGATGTCGGTCGACCGCTTGGTCAAGTTACCGGAGGCCATCAGTGATCGAATGGCCGCGACGCTGATGCTGAAGGGGCTCACGGTGCAGTATCTCCTGCGCCAGACGTATCAGGTCAAGGCTGGCGAGACGATCCTGCTGCACGCCGCCGCCGGCGGCATCGGACTCATCGCGTGCCAGTGGGCGCGCGCGCTGGGCGCCACGGTGATCGGCACAGTCAGCTCGGACGCCAAGGCCGAACTCGCCAAGGCAAACGGCTGCACGCACACCATCGTCTATACGCGTGAGAACTTCGTCGAGAAGGTCAAGGAACTTACGGGAGGGAAGGGCGTGCCGGTGGTTTACGACGCGGTAGGCAAGGATACGTTTCCGGGTTCGCTCGATTGCCTGTCGCCGCGGGGGTTGTTCGTCAGCTTCGGGAATTCGTCGGGCCCGGTACCACCCTTTGAACTTCTGCTTTTGTCGCAGAAGGGCTCGCTGTACGCCACTCGTCCCACGCTGGCCACATACACTGCGAAGCGCGCCGATCTGTTGAAGATGGCCGACGAAATGTTCGCACTGGTGGCATCCGGCAAGCTCAAGAACGACGCCAGGCAAACCTACGCGCTGAAGGATGCTGCCACGGCACATCGCGACCTCGAATCGCGCAAGACGACGGGATCGACCGTATTGCTGCCCTGAGCGTAGAACGGCCTGCGGTGGGTCCGATGCGCCACTGGGCTGGCGCGCCGCGAAGACCTGCTGACGATGATCGAACCTTTCGTCAGCTATGCGGCTTAGCCCGTGCTGAGCGTCGCTGCGGCTTGATTGAGTAGCGCCCGCGCTGCCGGCGCGAGTTCCGATGCCGTCAGGCCGAGCGGGCCAACGCCGCCTGCGACCAACGCGTCCGCGGCCGCGCCATGGAGACATACAGCGACCTTGAGCGCATCCTTGAGTGGCACACCTTGGGCGAGCAGCGCGCCCAGCATGCCTGCCAGCACATCGCCGGTGCCCCCACTGGCGAGGCCCGCGTTGCCGCTGGCGTTGATCGCCCACGTTCCATCGGGGAAGGCGAGCACGCTGCCGGCGCCCTTGAGTACGATGGCAGCATTGAATTTCGTCGCCAGTGCAAGCGCGGCGCCCAACCGATCGGCCTGAATCGTCGCCGTGCTCGTGCCGGCCAATCGGGCTGCCTCTGCGGGATGAGGTGTCATCGCCGTAGGGGCCTTGCGTGCGACTGCAGCGGCAACGAGCGCTGCATCGCTGGCGATGAGGTTGAGCGCGTCGGCGTCAAGGACGAGCGGTGCGTCGCATGCAAGTGCCAGGACGAGCAATGCGCGCGCACGGGCATCGGTGCCGAGTCCCGGACCCACGATCAGCGCATTGGGCGGGCCCGCGAACACGTCTTCCGCGGTGCGCAGCATGAGCTCGGGTTGCACCCAGTCGACTGCAGGCGGCATTTTCGTGGCGAGGCCCACCCACACCTTGCCAGCCCCAAGGTGCAGAGCGGCGCGGCCCGCAAGGATCGCGGCACCTACCATGCCGTCACTACCGCCGATGATCGCCAGCGTGCCAAAACTGCCTTTGTGCACGTTTTGCCGCGTACGCAGGAGGGGCTGCGGCATAGTGCCGATGAGCGACGGCCACGTCAGCCGTTCACCCCGGGCGGGTACCAGCGATTCCACTTCCAGATCGAGTGAGTGCGTGCTGATCGCTCCGCAGTGATCGGGCCCATCGGCGGTGAGCAGTCCGGGCTTGAGCGCGATGAACGTTGCGGTGGCGGCCGCCTGAATCGTCGCACCTTGTGCGACGCCCGTATCCGCGTCGAGGCCGCTCGGCACGTCGAGCGCGAGGATGGGCACATCGGCGTGATTGGCACGCGTTATCCAGTGCGCGTATTCACCTTCGATGGCGCGCTTGAGACCGATACCGAACAGGCCGTCGACGATCAGGCCCCAGCTGTCGTCGTCGCGCCATTCGCGGACCGTCGTTCCACCCGTCGCGGTCCACCGGCGATGGGCAGCGGCAGCGTCGTTCGCAAGCCTGGCAGCGTCGCCACGAAACGCTACGACGACATCGAAAAACCATGACTTGAGCCAGCGGGCGACGACGAAGGCATCGCCACCGTTGTTCCCTGGTCCGGCGAGTACCAGCACCCGCGAAACCCGTCCTGCCAAAAGTTCACGTGCGACTTCAGCGGCGGCCAGGCCGGCACGCTCCATCATGGGTTGCTGCGCCGCACCGGCTTCGAGCGCACGCAGCTCGGTGAGGCGATAAATGGGGTCGTGCAGCATGCGGCGATTATAGGCTCCGAGCCTCTAGTTTTTGGCCCAGTGACCTCTGTTGGACTTTCCGCGAGGCAGTCGCTACACTTCTCTAACTCGCTGGAGTCAATGTACGGACGCACCAACGGTCGGTGCGTGCAATATCCACTCAGGGCAATTTAAGAAGTCACGGCTGTTTCACGATTCTTATTCGCTTGGAGGTTTGCATGAAGGTGTTTCCAAAGGTCTTGCTGGCCATCGTTGCGACGTGCTTCGCCGTCGGCGCATCGGCGCAGACAGGCACGCTCAAGAAGATCAAGGATTCGGGCACGATCACCATCGGCACTCGCGACTCCTCGATCCCGTTCTCGTACGTCGATGACAAGCAGCAAACGGTCGGTTACGCGATGGACATCTGCATGAAAGCCGTCGACGCGGTCAAGGCCGAGCTGAAGATGCCCAACCTCAAGGTCGTGTTGAACCCGGTGACCTCGGCGACTCGGATTCCGCTGATCGCCAACGGCACGATCGACCTCGAATGTGGTTCGACGACGAACAGCATCGAGCGCCAGAAGCAGGTTGCATTCACCAACACCTACTTCGTGACGGCCAATCGCTATGTCGCAAAGAAATCATCGAACATCAAGACGCTGGCGGACCTCAAGGGCAAAACCGTCGTGTCGACATCAGGTACGACCAACATCAAGTGGCTCACGGAAGAAAACGGCAAGCAGAACCTCGGCATGAACATCCTCGCCGCCAAGGATCACGCCGAAGCTTTCCTGATGGTCGAAACGGATCGGGCGGCGGCGTTCTTCATGGACGACATCCTGCTGTACAGCCTGGTCGCCAGTTCGAAGTCGCCAGCCGACTACGCGGTAGGCAGCGAAGCCTACAGCGTCGAGCCTTATGGTGCGATGATGCCGAAGGATGATGCGGAGTTCGCCAAGGTAATAAACAAGGCAACAGCGGACCTGTACAAGAGCGGTCAGATCACTCCAATCTACGAAAAATGGTTCCTGAAGCCCATTCCTCCGAAAGGCATCACGATGAATGTGCCGGTGAGCCCGCAATTGAAGGCCGCCTTCGCCAATCCGACGAACAGCGGCGATCCTGCCGTATACAAGTAGGACCATTGCGATCGCAAAACGAATGACGGGGGGCCGCGGCTCCCCGTTTTCGTTCGCGATTCTGCAATAGCGCAGTCAAGTCGCCGCGAAAGCGGGGGGAACGGCGAATGAATTACAACTGGAACTGGGGCATCTTCTGGGAGATGTCCGCCGACGGCCGCCACACCTGGGCCATGACGCTGGTGATGGGTCTCGGCTGGACGCTGGCCACCGCGTTCTGCGCGGGGATCATCGCGCTGCTGCTCGGCTCGTTCATCGGCGTGATTCGCACCACGCCGAACAAGTGGGCGGGCCGGATCGGCAATGCGTATGTCGAGCTGTTCCGCAACATTCCGCTGCTCGTGCAATTGTTTCTCTGGTTCTTCGTGATTCCCGAGTTGTTGCCGAAGGCGCTGGGCACCTCAATCAAGCAGATGACACCACCCTGGGCGTCATTCGTGCCGGCGGTCATCGGCCTTGGATTGTTCACAGCGGCGCGCGTCGCCGAGCAGGTTCGCGCGGGCATCCAGGCCATGTCTCGCGGGCAGCGCATGGCCGCCACTGCCATGGGGCTCACCCAGGCGCAGACCTACCGCTACGTCCTGCTCCCGATCGCATTCCGCATCATTATGCCGCCGCTGACCTCGGAGACGATGAACCTGATCAAGAACACGTCGGTGGCATTGACCATCGGCCTGATCGAGCTCACCGCCGCGGCGCGCTCGATGCAGGAATTCACGTTCCAGGTGTTCGAGGCCTTTACAGCGGCGACGGTGATCTACATCCTGGTCAACCTCACCGTCGTGAATCTCATGCGCTGGCTGGAAAAGAGCGTTGCGATTCCGGGCTTCATCGGACCGCACGTCGAAGGCGGGGCACACTGACATGGGCGGCTTCGACTTCGGCGTCATCGAGCGTTCGATCGGCTACCTGTTCAAGGAGGGGATGACCTTTACGCTGACGCTGACCGCGTTGGCGGCAATCGGGGGAATCTTTTTCGGCACGCTGCTGGCCATGATGCGCCTGTCGTCGCACAAATGGCTGTCGTTGCCCGCGACCGGCTACGTCAACCTGATGCGGTCGATCCCGTTGTTGCTGGTCATCTTCTGGTTTTACTTCCTGGTGCCCTTCATCGGCGCGTGGCTCGTCGGCTCACCGCGGCCGATCAAGGTCGGCGCGTTCGCGTCGTCGGTGATCACCTTCATGATGTTCGAAGCGGCGTACTACTCGGAGATCATGCGCGCGGGCATACAGTCGATTCCGCGCGGGCAGGTTTGGGCGGGCTACGCGCTGGGGTTGAACTACTGGCAATCGATGAAGGAAATCGTCCTGCCGCAGGCGTTCCGCAACATGCTCCCCATCCTGCTGACGCAGACCATCATCCTGTTCCAGGACACGTCGCTGGTCTATGTGTTATCGATCACGGACTTCCTGGGAGCTGCATCCAAAATCGCACAGCGCGATGGGCGCCTGGTCGAGATGTACATTTTTGCCGCCCTCGTCTATTTCGTCATGAGCTTCGGCCTGTCCGTCCTGGTCAAGAGGCTGCAGCAAAAAATTGCCATTATTCGCTAGGAGCGGCACGCCATGCCGATGATCGAAATGAAGGCCGTATCGAAATGGTACGGCAGTTTCCAGGTGCTCACCGACTGCACCACCAACGTCGAGAAGGGCGAAGTGATCGTCGTCTGCGGACCCTCCGGCTCCGGCAAGTCGACGCTGATCAAGGTGGTCAACGCGCTCGAGCCGTTTCAGAAGGGCGACATCACGGTGGACGGGATCAAGGTCAACGATCCGAAGACCGATCTACCGAAGTTGCGCGCGCGCGTCGGCATGGTGTTCCAGAACTTCGAATTGTTTCCGCACCTTTCGATCACGCAGAATCTGGCGCTGGCGCAGATCAAGGTCCTGGGGCGCAGCAAAGATGAAGCCGTCTTGCGGGGCCTTAAGCTGCTCGACCGCGTAGGATTGATTGCGCAGAAGGACAAGTTTCCAGGCCAACTCTCCGGCGGCCAGCAGCAGCGGGTCGCGATTGCCCGAGCGCTGTCGATGGATCCGATTTGCATGCTCTTCGACGAGCCGACCTCGGCGCTGGATCCGGAAATGGTGAATGAAGTGCTCGACGTCATGGTCGCCCTGGCCAAGGAAGGCATGACGATGATGTGCGTGACGCATGAGATGGGCTTTGCCCGCAAGGTCGCGCACCGCGTGATCTTCATGGACCAGGGTCTCATCGTCGAAGATGCGACGAAGGAAGACTTCTTCGGCAAACCGCGGTCAGAGCGCGCGCAGCAATTCCTGTCCAAGATTCTGCAGCACTGAGAACACTGCGCGTCCGGTGACCTGGCGCCCGGTCGCGACTTGGGTTTTGGCGGCGTATAATCCGCTTTTACGCCCCTCCCGTATCGATGGCAGAGTTCCTCACGCTGCGCGGGCGCAACGCCCTTTCGCCGTTTCGCGTCAATAATCTGCTTGCTGATCCTGCGGCGACCCGGATAACCGGGCTTGCCGCCGATTTCTGGCATTTTGTCGAAACAGCACGGGCATTGTCGGCGCCTGAGCGTGCGACGCTCGACCGTCTGCTGATCTACGGCCCGCAAGGTGCCGCGCATTCGGACAACGGTGAATTGCTGTTGGTCACTCCGCGACCCGGAACGATTTCTCCATGGGCGTCGAAGGCGACCGACATTGCGCACAGCTGCGGTCTCGACGCCGTCGCGCGCATCGAGCGCGGCATCGCCTACCGGATTGTCACGCGTGATGGTGCGCCGCTCGCTGACAACCAACGCGCACAACTGTTGCCGAAAATACATGATCGGATGACGGAATCCGTCCTCCTGACGCTCGATGCCGCGCAATGCCTGTTCACACACGTCAAGCCCCAGCCGCTGTCGCTGATCGATCTGCTTGGCCGCGGCCGCGGCGCGCTGGTTGCAGCGAATGTCGAGCTCGGCCTGGCTTTGTCCGACGACGAGATCGATTACCTCACCGATAGCTTCCACCGCGTCGGGCGCAATCCGACCGACGTCGAGCTGATGATGTTCGCGCAGGCGAATTCGGAGCATTGCCGGCACAAGATCTTCAATGCGGACTGGATCGTCGACGGCGTGCGCCAGCCGCAGTCGTTGTTCGCAATGGTCCGGCACACGCACGCAATCAATCCGCAGCGAACCGTCGTCGCCTACGCCGACAACGCCGCCATCATGGAGGGCGGAAGTACACGTCGGTTCTATCCGGACGCAAACGGGCTGTATGCGGCGCATGACGAAACGACGCACATCCTGATGAAAGTGGAGACGCACAACCACCCGACGGCCATCGCACCGTTCCCGGGCGCGGCCACCGGCTCGGGCGGCGAGATCCGCGACGAAGGTGCTACCGGAATCGGCGCGAAGCCCAAGGCCGGACTGACCGGATTCACGGTGTCGCACTTGCGCATCCCCGGAATGCCCCAGCCGTGGGAGATCGACTATGGCAAACCCGATCGCATCGCTTCGGCGCTGTCCATCATGCTGGATGGGCCCATCGGTGCGGCGTCATTCAACAATGAATTCGGACGACCCAACCTGCTTGGGTATTTCCGAACCTTCGAACAGGCGGTCGCCGGCGAGGTGCGTGGCTATCACAAGCCGATCATGATCGCCGGCGGCGTCGGCAATGTCGTCGCGCGCGACGCGCACAAACGCGCGCTACCGGACGGAGCACTGATCGTGCAGATCGGCGGTTCTGGCATGCTGATCGGTCTTGGTGGAGGCGCGGCATCGTCGATGGCGACAGGCGCGAACACTGCAGACCTCGATTTCGATTCCGTACAGCGCGGCAACGCGGAGATCCAGCGCCGGGCGCAGGAAGTCATCGACCGCTGCTGGCAGCTCGGCGATGCCAATCCGATCCTGTCCATTCATGACGTTGGGGCGGGAGGCCTGTCCAACGCGCTGCCGGAAATCGTGTACGGCGGGCACAAGGGAGCGCGTTTCGATCTGCGTGCGATTCCGAGCGAAGAACCCGGCATGTCTCCGCGTGAAATCTGGTGCAACGAGGCGCAGGAGCGCTACGTGCTGGCGATCAACGCCAGCGCGTTGGACCACTTTCGTGCGATCTGCGAGCGCGAGCGCTGCCCCTATGCCGTCGTCGGCAAAGCGACGGCCGCGGAGCAATTGATCGTCGATGATCCGATATTCGGCAACGTTCCGGTCGACATGGACCTTGCAACGCTGCTGGGCAGGCCGCCAAAGATGACGCGAGATGTCGCCCGCGTTGCACGAGCCTTGCCGTCGTTCGAGCCGGAAGGGATCGACGTCCTGGAAGCGGCGAAGCGCGTGCTGCAGTTTCCCGCAGTCGCCGACAAGACGTTTCTGATTTCGATCGGCGATCGCACCGTCGGCGGACTGTGCGCGCGCGATCCCATGGTAGGTCCGTGGCAAGTGCCGGTCGCCGACGTAGCGGTTACGCTTGCCGACTTTGACGGATACGGCGGCGAGGCGATGGCCATCGGCGAGCGATCGCCCCTGGCGCTCATCAATGCGCCTGCGTCGGGACGGATGGCGGTCGGTGAAGCGCTGACGAACCTGGCGGCGGCCGCCGTCGGCGCACTTGGCGACGTCAAACTCTCCGCCAACTGGATGGCCGCGGCCGGGCATCCGGGCGAAGACGCGGCGCTCTACGACACCGTGCGCAGCGTTGCTCTGGAACTATGCCCGGCGTTGGGCGTCAGCATCCCGGTGGGCAAGGATTCGCTGTCGATGCGCACGACGTGGCGTGAGCGCGACATCGACAAGGCGGTGACTGCGCCGGTCTCGCTGGTCGTCACCGCGTTTGCCCGGATCGAGGATGCGCGTCAGGTGCTGACACCGCAACTACAGCTCGATGGCAGCGACACGGTGTTGCTGCTCGTCGATCTCGGCAACGGCCAGAACCGTCTGGGTGGTTCGGTGCTGGCGCAAGTCTACGGACAACTCGGCAACGTGGCGCCCGATCTCGACGATGCTCCCGGGTTTGCCGCGTTTTTTGCGGCGCTGCAGTCGCTGCACGCACAACGCAAACTGTTGGCGTATCACGATCGTTCCGATGGCGGTTTGTTCGCGACTCTGGCAGAAATGGCGTTTGCATCGCGTTGTGGCCTTGCCGTCGATCTCGATGAGCTGCCTGGTGATTTGCTTTCTGCGCTGTTCAACGAAGAGCTCGGCGTCGTGCTGCAGGTTGCTGCGGTGGACCGCCACGAGATTGTCGAGGCATTCGAAGCCGCGGGCGTACGCTGTGTTGCCATCGGCAAGCCGGTGAATGGCGATCGGCTGCGCATTCTTCGGGAGGGCGCAACAGCGCTCGACGCCAGCCGTGTGGAGTTGCATCGGACCTGGTCTTCGACGACCCACGCATTGCAGCGCATGCGCGACCTGCCCGATGCCGCCGATCAGGAATACGACCGCATACTCGATGCCGACGATCCGGGGCTGTGCCCACACCTGAGCTTCGATCCCGCCGACAACATTGCTGCGCCATTCATCGCCGCCGGCAGGCGTCCCAAGGTCGCGATCCTGCGCGAGCAGGGCGTCAACGGGCACGTGGAGATGGCGGCCGCCTTCGATCGCGCCGGTTTCAGCACTTACGATGTGCACATGACCGACATCATTGCCGGGCGCACAGCATTGTCGAAGTTCGCGGGCATCGTCGCGGGAGGAGGGTTCTCCTATGGCGACGTGCTCGGCGCAGGCGAGGGCTGGGCCAAGTCCATCCTGTTCAACACCCGCGCGCGCGACGAATTTTCGGCATTCTTTGCGCGCAGCGATACGTTCGCGCTTGGCGTATGCAATGGTTGCCAGATGATGAGCAACCTGCACGAAATCATTCCCGGCACCGCGCACTGGCCGCACTTCGTCCGCAACCGGAGCGAACAGTTCGAGGCGCGGCTGGTGCTGCTCGAAGTGCGAACGTTCACCGTCGCTGTTCTTCGCTGGCATGGAAGGCAGCCGCATCCCGGTCGCGTTGGCCCATGGCGAGGGCTTCGCCGAGTTCCGCGATGCGGCGCAGCTGGCCACGGCCGAGCCGCTCGCGGCATTACGCTTCGTCGACCATCGCGGTCAAATCACGGAGCGGTATCCGTACAATCCGAACGGCTCGCCGCAAGGGATTGCCGGACTGACGACGGCCGACGGACGCTTTACCATCCTGATGCCGCACCCCGAGCGGGTGTTCCGCAGCGTACAGATGTCATGGCGACCCGCGCAGTGGCGTGAAGATTCGCCGTGGATGCGCATGTTCCGCAATGCACGCGCGTGGCTGGGCTGAAATGAAGGAGGTAGCGCCGTGATTGTAAGAGTGTGGGCCATCAATGGCGTGACACCGGTCATCGACCCGAGTGCGTTTGTCCACCCGTCCGCGGTGCTGATCGGCGATGTCATCGTCGGCGCAGGCTGCTACGTTGGCCCACTGGCTTCGTTGCGCGGTGATTTCGGCCGACTCGACGTGCGAGCCGGCGCGAACATCCAGGACAGTTGCGTCATGCATGGCTTTCCAGGCACCGATACGATCGTCGAGGAAGACGGTCATATCGGCCACGGCGCGATCCTCCATGGCTGCGTCGTGAAACGCAATGCGCTGGTCGGGATGAACGCGGTGGTGAACGACAATGCTGTCGTGGGTGAATCGTCGATCGTCGCCGCGATGGCCTTCGTCAAGGCCGGGATGGTCGTTCCGCCGCGAACGCTGGTTGCGGGCGTCCCGGCGAAGGTGATGCGCGAATTGTCCGAGCAGGAACTCGCATGGAAGATCGAAGGGACATTGAGCTATCAGGAGCTGACGCGACGTAGCCTCGCGACCATGGTGGAAACCGATGCGCTCGTTGCGGTGGAGACGAACCGCAAGCGCATCGAGGTGCCGGAGTTGCTTCCGCTGTCGACGCTGAAGGAGCGCGACCGGGGCTGATGTGTTGCTGCAATACCTCGTTCGTGTAGCGCCGATTCACCCTTCGACAGGCTCAGGGCGAACGGCGCAGGTCAGATCCCGCTGCCTGCCCATCGCGCCGCGGGTCGGATCCCGCGACGTAGCCATCATCGCTGCGAACGATGAACTGTCCGGCGCCGAAATCCATATAAGAGTCGGGAATCGACGCGAACTGGTGACCGAGCGCCGCCAGCCCCTCGCGCAACTGCGGCGATGCCTCAGCCTCGAGATCGATCGACAAGCCGCCGTTGACTTTCCAACGCGGCGCGTCGAGGGCCGCCTGCGGATTGGCGTGGTAGTCGATCAGGCGAACGACGGTCTGCAGATGAGCCTGGGGCTGGATCGGGCCGCCCATGACGCCGAACGACGCGTACGGCGCGCCATTCCTGGTGATGAATCCCGGAATGATCGTGTGGTACGGCCGCTTGCCACCGCCAACCAGGTTGGGATGACCTGGCTCGAGCGAAAATCCGGTACCGCGATTCTGCAGGCTGATCCCAGTTCCCGGCACGACGATGCCCGACCCGAAGCCCATATAGTTCGACTGGATCAGCGAGATCATCATTCCGCTGTCGTCGGCAGCGGTGAGGTAGACGGTACCCGCGGTCGGCGGAATGCCGTACTGGAAGTCCTGGGCGCGTTGGCGATCGATGCGGCGCGCGCGCGCCGCGAGATAGCCACGATCGAGCATTTGTGACGGAGTTACCGTCATCGTGCGCGGGTCGCTCACGTAGCGATACGCGTCGGCAAATGCCAGCTTCATCGCTTCGATCTGCAAGTGTTGTACTTCGACCGAGTCCACGGCTTGGCCGCCGTAGTCGAAGTTTTCGACGATGCCCAGGGCCATCAGTGCGGCAATTCCCTGGCCGTTTGGCGGGATCTCGTGCACGGTGCAGCCACGGTAGTCGTGCGCCAGCGGCGTCACCCATTCGCAGGCGTGGCCCGCGAAATCGTCGAGCGTGTGTGCGCCGTTCAGCGAGCGCGCGTGCGCAACCATTTTTTCGGCGAGTTCGCCGCGATAGAACGCATCGCCCTGCGTGGCCGCGATGCGCGCCAACGATTCTGCCATCGCCGGAGACGCAAAGATCTCGCCCGAAGCGAGCGCATGGCCACGCGGAAGAAAGTGCTCGGCAAAGCCGGGGACATTGCCGAGTATCGGAACGGCGTTGTTCCATTTCTCCGCAACGATCGGACTGACGGCGTAGCCATCGCGCGCGTAATGAATGGCGGGACCGAACAGTTCGGCGAATGGCAGTTTGCCAAAGCGACGCGACAGCGCGACCCAGCCGGATACCGCACCGGGAATGGTCACGGTATCCCAGCCGGAGCGGGGCATCGCCTTGAGCCCGGCATAACGCTCTGGCGTCCACGCCTGGGGCGCGCGGCCGGATGCGTTCAGGCCAGCGAGTTCGCGACCATCCCAGACCAGGGCAAAAAGGTCACTGCCAAGGCCATTGCTGCACGGTTCGAGCACCGTCAGCGCCATGGCGGTAGCGAGTGCGGCATCGATTGCATTGCCACCGCGATGGAGCATCGCAATGCCAGCCTGCGTCGCCAACGGCTGCGACGTTGCGACGACGTTCCGGGCAAGAATCGGCGAGCGGCGTGACGGGTACGGGAGACTCCAGTCGAACGTCATCGGAGGGATCAGCTTTCGCCCTCTTCGAAGACCTCTTCGCGTTTCTTGCGCAGATTGGGAAGCACGATGATCACCAGCAACAATACCGCAGCCGCCAGCATCGCCGCCGATAGTGGCCGGGTGAGAAATGTCATTGGGTCGCCGCGCGACAGCAACATGGCGCGGCGCAGATTCTCTTCCATCATCGGGCCGAGCACGAAGCCGAGCAACAGCGGAGCAGGCTCGCAACCCAGCTTGAAAAACAGAACCCCCAAAGCACCAAACGCGGCCGTTTGCATAACGTCGAAACTGGTGTTGTTGATCGAATAGACACCGATCGCGCAGAACAACAGGATGGCGGGGAAGAGTACCCGGTAGGGAACCCTCAGCAACTTGACCCACATCCCGATCAGCGGCAGGTTCAGCACGACCAACATCAGGTTGCCGATCCACATCGACGCGATCAGGCCCCAGAACAGCCCCGGGTTGGAGGTCATGACCTGCGGGCCCGGCTGGATATTGTGAATGGTCATCGCGCCGACCATCAACGCCATGACGGCGTTTTCCGGGATGCCGAGCGTGAGCAGCGGAATGAACGAAGTCTGCGCGCCGGCATTGTTGGCGGATTCCGGACCGGCGACACCCTGAATCGCGCCCTTGCCGAATTGGCTCGGATCCTTCGCGACCTTTTTTTCCAGTGCATAAGACGCGAACGAGGACAGCATTGCGCCGCCGCCCGGCAACAGGCCCAGAATCGAGCCGATACCGGTACCGCGCAATGAAGCGGGCCATGCTTTCCTGAACTGTTCCTTGGAGAGCCACAACCCTCCCACCTTGTCTGTGACGATTTCCCGCTTCTCGGTGCTTTCGAGATTGGTGATGATCTCGGCAAAGCCGAACAAACCCATCGCGACGCTGACGACGCCCAGGCCGTCAATCAGCTCGGGGACGCCAAAGGCGAAGCGTGCCGTGCCCGAGTTCACGTCGGTGCCAACGATGCCGAGCAGCAGACCGAGAACGATCATCGCGATCGCCTTGAGCAATGACCCGTGCGCCAGCACTACTGCACCGATCAGACCCAGGACCATCAGCGAGAAGTACTCGGCTGGGCCGAACTTGAGGGCGAGTTCCGACAACGGAATTGCCACTGTCGCGACGAATACCGTAGCAACGGTGCCGGCGAAGAATGATCCAAGCGCTGCTGTGGCCAGCGCGGCGCCGGCCTGGCCCTTGAGCGCCATCTGGTGGCCGTCCAGACACGTGACTGCCGACGAGGTCTCGCCGGGCATGTTGAGCAGGATCGAGGTCGTCGAGCCGCCGTATTGCGCACCATAGTAGATGCCAGCCAGCATGATCAGTGCGGACACCGGCTGCAACGCGTAGGTGGTCGGCAACAGCATGGCGATGGTGGCGACCGGGCCGATGCCGGGAAGCACGCCGATAAGTGTGCCAACCATCGACCCGATGAATGCGTACAACAGATTGACCGGGGTCAGGGCGACGCCAAAGCCGAGCGCGAGATGGTTGAATAGTTCCACGGCGCGCTCAGTTCGACCCGGGCCAGATCGGCAGTTGCAGCTTGATGCCGAACACGAATACAGCCACACAGAGTGCCGCCAGAAGTACGCCGCTGATCAGCGCCTCCTTGGGTCGAAACTCGGTGCTTGCCGCACTGGACAGCACGATCAGTACGATCGTTGACAGCACCAGCCCCGCCTTGTTGATCATCACGCCGAAGAGCACGACGCTGCCAAGCACGATCAAAGTGGGGCGCCACTTCCATCCCGGCATCGGCTCGCCCTGGATGCGGAGCGCACGCAGTGCGAGCGCCGCGCCAAGCACGATCAGCAGGATGCCGAGCATGCGCGGGAAGTAACCCGGGCCCATCCGCGCTGCGGTTCCGAGCGCGTAGTTGCTGCCGATGGTGATCGCGGCAACGCCAAAGGCAATGAATATCAGCCCGGAATAAAAATCCTTGGGATGGCGAATAAATGACATGCTTCCCCTCCAGATGCAGCTCGTTTTGGGTGACGATTTTGGTCGCGTAAGAATAACATCGAAGCGCGGGTGCCGGGTCACGGGGCGTCGGACGCGGGACGGAAAAAAAGCAGGCGGGTGTTGCTCCGCCTGCTTTCAATCAGCTTGCCGCAAGTTTCAGCTATCGTTACATGCCGTTCTTCGCCCGGAGGTCCTTGAGGTAGGCGTCGACGACCTGACCTTGCATCCGCTGCGCCAGTTGCGGCTTCACTTCATCGAACGGCGGCACCTTCGCATCGCGAATGTCATCGACTTCAATGACGTGCCAGCCGAACTGGCTCTGCACCGGGACGGTCGTGAACTTGCCTTTGGGCAGCGCGATCATCGCATCGCTGAACGGCTTGACGAAGTTCGCAGGCGCGTTCCAGTCGAGGTCGCCGCCGTTCACCTTGGACCCGGTATCCTTGGAGCGTTCGGCGAGTTTCTCGAATTTCTCACCCTTCTGCAGCGCGACGATGATTTCCTTCGCGTCGGCTTCGTTCTCGACCAGGATGTGACGTACCTTGTATTCCTTGTCGCCGATCTGGCTCTTGATCGCGTCGTACTCCTTGTGCAACGCCGCGTCGGATACCGGGTGCGCCTTCAGGTAGTCGGCCATATAGGTTCTGACCATGACAGTCTGCGCCGCCAGGTCCATTTCAGTCTTGACCGTCGGATTCTTGTCGATGCCTTGTTTCTTGGCTTCGCGTACCAGCAGTTCGCGGGTGTTGAGTTCGTCGCGAACGGCGGCGCGCAGCTCGGGGGTATCCGGCTGGCCCTGCGCCAGGCGCTGCTTGAGCATGAAATCGTAGAACCCTTGCGGGTACAGGTCCTTGCCCTTGGCGGCAGGCGCCTCGGCCTTCGCGGCCGGGGCTGGGGCCTTTGCCTTGGCGGCGTCCTGTGCAAGCGCTGCGGGCGCAGCACTTACCGCGACCGACATGAGAAGCGTGGCCAGAAGTCTAGGGATCTTATACATGAATGACAGTCCTTTTGATGGAGTAATGCGTGGATTGGAGCGAGTCAGGAAGTCTCATCCGGAGCCAGCGCCTTGATCTGCAGGGCGTGGATCGGGAAGGGGATCAGGTCATTGACGCGGCCCAGCACCTTCTGATGGCGCTGGAGCCGCGAAATTCCGGAAAACGCGTTCGACACGATCAACAGCGAAAAGTGCCCTGCGCCGCCAGCCGCGCCCGCGTGCCCGGCGTGATCGGCGCTGTCATCCCTGATTTCGAGGGCGGTCGGGGCGAGATCGGCGAGTCGTGTGCGCAGCGTCGAAGGTATATCGGTCACGATTTTTCGGGGAGGTAACGTGCGACCGACGCGACGGTGCCTACGGCGGCGAGCATGAACATGCCGATGCCCCCCCAGATCTTGAAATTCACCCAGACGTCGGTCGGGAAACGGGAGGCAATATACAGGTTGGCGGCGCCCATGGCGCCCAGGAACACGACCCAGGCCCAGGTAATACGTGCCCAGACCGGCTCCGGCAAGACCAGATCCGGTAGCAGCGCCCCAATCAGGTTGCGCCGGAAGACCAGCCGTCCCACCAGTAGCACCAAACCGAACAGCCAGTACAGCACTGTCGGCTTCCATTTGATGAACGTCTCGTCATGCAGCAGCAGCGTTGCACCGCCGAAGACCACGATGATCGCCAGGCTCAGCCAGTGCATCGTGGCCACCTTGCCCCGGCGCCATTTGAAATAGGCGATCTGCGCAATCGAGGCGACGATCGCCACCGCGGTCGCGGTGTAAATGTCCGCCAGCTTGAACGCTGCGAAGAACAATAGGAGCGGAAAGTATTCGGCCAGAAAGTGCATAACCTATTATTTTACATCGGAATACGGTCGGAGTTCAAGGTGCGGGCCAAGGCGCGGCCCGGGCTTTCGTCCGGCCGGCCAAAGGCGGGCCCCGGGTCAGGCGTCGTCGGCCAGGGGAGGGCGGTTTCGAGGCAGCGTCAGTCGGCGGAAGCGCTTCCAGTCGAAGGCGGGGCCGGGATCGGTCTTTCGGTCCGGGGCGATGTCACAGTGGCCGACCACGTCGCGGATCCGATAACGCCGGCGCAGCGCACGCGTGAGTGCCGCGAGCATCGTATATTGGGGGTCGGTATAGGGCACGTCGTCGGTGCCTTCGAGTTCGACGCCGATCGAAAAATCGTTGCATTGCTCACGGTCTCGCCAGGCCGATATGCCAGCGTGCCAGGCGCGCTGCGTGCAGGGTACGAACTGTGCCAGCGAGCCGTCTCGGCGGATCAGAAAATGCGACGAGACCTTCTGGTCGGCGAGCTTGGCGAAATAAGGATGCGCGCTGGTTTTCAGGCGGTTGGTGAACAGCTCGACGATCCAGGGTCCACCGAATTCACCCGGAGGCAACGAAATGCCATGGATGACCAGCAGCGATACCCGGGTTCCGGCGGGGCGCGCATCGCAGTTGGGCGACGCAATCTGCGCCGCGGCACGTACGATGCCGGCGCGGTCGACATGAAGCTTTAGGGTCGAGATGCTCACCGCCGCATGCGGCTACTTGATGCCCAGCCGCTCCATTCTGTAGCGCATAGCCCGAAAGGTTATTCCGAGTAGTTTAGCCGCAGCCGTGCGATTGTAGCGCGTCTTTTCCAGAGCCTCATTGATCGCCGTTCGTTCGACGCGATCGAGGTAATCCTGCAGCGGCCACTTGTCACCCGTTGGCATTGTCGCGTCAGTTTCTTCCGGAGGTGGCGTCAGGTGCAGATCCGCTGCCGTGATTTTTTGTGGATCGGCAGCGAGCGAAAGGCCACGCTCGAGTATGTTTTCGAGCTCGCGCACGTTGCCTGGGAACGGATACGCCTCAAGCGCACCCACCGCTTCGGTGTCGAGTCGTCCCATCGGACCGCGCATGAGTTTCTTCAGTATTGCGTCGGCAATCGTCGGAATGTCCTCGCGCATTTCGCGAAGGCTCGGCATGGCGAGTTCGATCACGTGCAGCCGGTAGAACAGATCCTGGCGGAATTCGCCCGCGTCCACCAATGCCGGCAGGCGCTTGTGAGTGGCGCTGATGATGCGCACGTCGACCGGCTCCTCCGTCGTCGCCCCGACCTTGCGTACCTTCTTCTCCTGGATCGCACGCAGGAGCTTCACCTGCATCGGGAGCGGCAGATCCGCGACCTCATCCAGAAATAGCGTGCCGCCATTCGCGGCCTGGAAAAATCCGTCGCGATCGCCTTCCGCACCCGTGAACGCCCCCTTCTTGTAGCCGAAGAACTCCGACTCCATCAGGTTTTCGGGAATTGCCCCGCAGTTGACCGGAACGAAGGCGAGTTCGGCGCGCGATCCTCCGGTATGGATCATCCGCGCCGCAAGCTCCTTGCCACTTCCGGACTCGCCCGTAATGAATACGGGTGCCTGGCTTTTCGAGAGGCGTTCGATCATGGACCGCACCTGCATGATCGCCTGCGACTCGCCGAGCAGTTGATACGATGACGGCGCCGACGGTTTTTCCGGCACTTTCAGCGCTTGCTTGACCAGCGCCCGGAGCTGCTCCAGGGCGACCGGCTTGGCGAGATAGTCGAAGGCGCCGGCCTTCAGTGCGGCAACGGCGTTTTCAGCACTGCCGAACGCTGTGATCACCGCTACCGGCACATCGAGGCCCTTTTCGGTGATGTGCTCGACGACGGCGAGCCCTTCGCCGTCGGGCAGGCGCATGTCGGTGAGGCAAAGGTCGAATCCCTGTGCATCGAGCAGCTTGATCGCTTCGCTTACGGTTTGCGCTCGTGTGGTATCGAGCCCCATCCGCGACAACGTGAGCTCGAGCAATTCCAGAAGGTCGGGTTCATCGTCGACAACCAGTACTTTGGGCTGTCCGCGATCGCGGATTCTGCGGGTCATGATGGGTTCCCTTTGCTCTTATTTTCCGGCCGATTGACCAGTCGCGCGCTTCAACGTGAAGCGGAAGTGTGCCCCCGGTCCCTTCGGCAGCAACTCGAGCGCGGCGCCGTTGGCATCGGCAAGCTCGCGCGCGATGTACAAACCAAGTCCTGTTCCGCCCGGGCGCGTAGTAAAGAACGGCTCGAAGATCTGCGCTCGCAATTCCGCTGGAATCCCCGGCCCGTCGTCGGCGAGTTCACATATTACGGCATCGCCCATATAGCCGGGGCGCGTAACGATAAGGATGCTGCCGTTTTTCTTCTGGCAATGCTGCCATGCGTTCCGAACCAGATTCCAGAGGATCTGGTTCAAATGGCCGCGATCGAAGAGCACCTGCAGGTCGCTGGGCGCCTGGACAACGACGCCGCCGGCCGGAATGCGCTCGGCCTGCACAATTTCTTCGACCAGTGAGCCGATGAACTCGTGGAAGGTGATGATCTCCGGCTGCTGACGGTCGCGGCGATTGAGCTGAAGTACCTCGCCGACGATGCGGTCGATGCGCTTGGCATTGTTGCGGATCATCGACAGCAGACGCTGTCCCTCGGGCGCGACCGAGCCATCCTCTTCCAGGATCTGCGCGGCCTGGTTGATCGCGGACAGCGGGTTGCGCACCTCGTGCGCGATGCTTGCGGTCAGTCGTCCCATCGCGGCCAACTTGATCTGCTGCGCCTCGCCTTGTGCCCGGCCCAGATCCTCGAGGTAGATGAGCGTGCCGCCATTGAGTCCCGACCCGATCCGCACCAGGCGCACGCGCAGCAACCGCTGCGTCGACTCCACCTTGAACGGCGGCAGCGGTTCCGCGAAGTCCTCCTGCCAGCGCCGCCAATAGTCGTGAAGGATCGAGCTGAACTCGGCCAGCCGCATGCCGCCGCGCATGCGCCCGAAGCCTCCGAGCAGGCGGGTTACCTGGGCGTTGTGGCCGCGTACCACGCCGTTGAGGTCCACCACCAGGACGCCGTCCTGCATGTCCTGGATGATCAGGCGGTTGACCTGCTCGAGGTTGGCGACGTCGATGCCGCGCTGTGCCGCGAGCTCTTCGCTGGCCCGGGTGTAGCGGCCCAGCGCGAGCGCGACACCCACCGTGGCGAAGTAACCGAAACCGATCAACCCGGTCTGCAGAATCTGCGGACTGGGAATCAGCCCGTCGATCAGCCGCCAGCTGTCGACCGCAATAAGGACCGAACTTGCGAGTGCCGCATGGAAAAACGCGATGCGCGAGCGCAGCAGCCAGCCGCTTGCCGCGAGTTGCGGGAACAGCAGGATCGGCAACGGCCCACTCGCGCTGCCGCCGGAGTACATCAGCAGTGCAATGAAAAAGATATCTCCGATCAGCAGTGTCAGCAGCAGCGCAGGCAGCGGAATGATCAGCGATTCGCGCTGGATCCACAGGAACGACACCAAGCCGAATATGAAGTACAGCCCCGTTGCCGTCAGAAACGCGTTCGGCAGACCCACGCCCGCGATGCGCAGGTCGAGGAACAGCGCGATGCCGACCAGCAGCGTCCCGCAAACGGCCCGGTAGATACCGACGATCCAGAGGATGCGTTGGCCGGACGCGCTGATCGTTTCCGGGAGCGTAGCCTGCTCGAACGGAGGAATTGCCGGTTGTGTCTGGGTGTCCATGGTCAGTGTTTGACGCACTGGCCGTCGGCGCAGGCGAAGCCGTCGTCTGCCGTTCGTGCTTCAGCGCGCGGCAGGAACACGCCGCAATTGACGCAGCGGACCATCGGGTCGCCGGCTGCGGCCGGCTTGCCGGGCGCCGCTGCGCGGCGCCGCGCCCGGTTGTTGCGCATGCTGATCATGCGCAATGCCAGCAGCACCACGAAAATCAGGATCAGCCACGCAACGATCTTGCTCATCAGACCACCTTGCCGGGATTGAGCGTGCCCTCGGGATCGAGCGCGCGCTTGACACGGCGCATCAGCTCGACCTCGATCGCCGGCTTGTAGTGAATGAGTTCCTCGCGCTTCATCTGCCCGACGCCATGTTCGGCACTGAAGCTGCCCCCATGCTCCGCGGTCAGGTCGTAGACAATGCGATTGGCACGCGGCGTTGCCGCGATGAACGTGGCCGGATCGGCACTTGCCGGCGCGGAAAGGTTGTAGTGCAGGTTGCCATCGCCGAGGTGACCGAACACGACGTAGCGCACGCCCGGGAAGGCGGCATCCAGGGCGCCGCGTGCCTGATCCAGGAACATGGGGATACGCGACACCGGCACGCTGATGTCGTGCTTCATGTTGGGTCCTTCCAGGCGCTGTGCTTCCGGAATGTGCTCGCGCAATGCCCACAGCGCGGCAGCTTGAGCAGCGGACTGTGCGATGGTCGCATCGAGCGCGACATCCTCGCTGATCGCATCGGCGAGCGCGCTTTCGATCTCGCTTGGGAGCGACGAGTTGGCGGCGGCATCATCGGCCTGCAAGAGTACAAACCACGCGTGCCCGGGGAGCGGATCCGGTAGCGTCGGAAACTGTGCGCGCGCCAGCGCGACGCAATCGGCGGAGATCAGTTCAAAACCCGTCAGGCGATCGCCAAGCGCCGCGCGCATCGCACGCAGGAGTTTGATCGCGGCCGCGACGTTGGCCACTGCCGCCCATGCCGTGGCCGAGGTGCGCGGGCGTGGGAACAGCTTCAGTACTGCAGCGGTGATGATGCCGAGCGTACCTTCGCTGCCGAGGAACAACTGCTTGAGATCGTAGCCCGTATTGTCCTTGCGCAGGCCTTTCAGGCCGTCCCAAACGCGACCGTCCGCGAGCACGACTTCGAGTCCGAGCACCAGCTCGCGCGCGTTGCCATAGCGCAGTACGGCGGTGCCTCCGGCGTTGGTCGACAGGTTGCCTCCGATGAGACAGCTTCCTTCCGCCGCAAGGGAGAGCGGGAACAGCAACCCGGCTTGCGCCGCGGCATCCTGCACGCCGGCGAGGGTAACTCCGGCTTCGACGGTCATGGTTGCATTGTCGACGTCGATCGTGCGTACGCGGTTGAGCCGTGTCAGGGAAACGACGAGCTCCGCGCCATCGGCGCTCGGGGTAGCACCACCGCACAGGCCAGTGTTGCCGCCTTGCGGGACGACGGCGACGCCGTTCTCGACGCAGGAGCGTACGACGGCGGCCACCTCGGCGGTCGAGCCGGGGCGCACCACCGCTCGTGCCTTCCCGTGGTAGCGGCTGCGCCAGTCAGTGAGATACGGCGCAACGTCGGCGGTGTCGGTAAGCACGTGCGTGTCGCCGACAATGGCTTTCAGTGCAGACAGTAGGGGGCCAGCAGATTCCGCCATCAGGTAGGCTCAGAAGTTCCGTAGCATAATAGCGGAAAAGACAGGCCTTCCGTAGCCTGCAATATCAAGAGGAGAAGCCCCATGTCGGACACACCTTCGCTGCCGTTCACCCCGCAGCAGGCCATGGAATTCATGCAGCGGATGTGGAATCCGTTCGGCATGCCCGTGCCGGGATTTGCATCTCCGGCCACCGCCGGTGCGGCACCCGCCGGCATGCCTTTCCCGAATCCGGCGGCAATGTTCGCCACCCTGGATCCGGTGGAGATCGACAAGAAGATCAGTGAACTCACGATCATCGAAAACTGGCTTGGCATGAGTCAGAATTTCATTCAGATGAGCATCAAGACACTGGAACTGCAAAAGGCATCGCTCGAAGCAATGCGCGGTGGCGCTGCGGCCGCGGGCATGGGCGAGGCTTCGCGCAAGCGCCCGAAAACATAACCCGAGGATTGATCGATGGCACTTACGCTCTACTATGGCTCCGGATCGCCGTATGCGTGGCGCGCGCACTTCGCGCTAGAGCACAAGGCGCTGCCATACGAATTGAAGATTCTTTCGTTTGCCGCAGGGGATACCCGCAAACCCGAGTTCATTGCGCTGAACCCGCGGCATCAGGTTCCGACGCTGGTCGACGGCGAATTCGTACTCTATGAATCCAATGCGATCGTCGAGTATCTCGACGAGGCCTATCCTGGGCGTGGGGCACCGTTGTTTCCGGGCGACGTGCGCACCCGCGCCGTTGTCCGCAGGCTGGTGCTGGAAATCGACAATTACTACGACAAGGGCACCGAGCAACTGCTCGAGCAGGCTTTCTTCAAGAAGCCCGAGGAGCGCGACGCAGCGAAGATTGCCGAGGGACGGAAGAAGGCTATCGACGAACTGGTAATGTTGACCAACGCAATGCGCGGGGATTTCCTGGCGGGCCCGCTTTCGGCCGCCGATTTCGCCCTGTATCCGCTCGTTGCGTTCCTGTACCGCGCGCAGAAGGTGAAACTGCCCGATCTCGATGCCAACGGGATGCTGACGCCGCAACTTCGCGCGTGGAAGGCACGCGTCGAGGCACTGCCTTACTTCGAGAAGACCGTGCCACCACACTGGAAGGCGCCGTAGGATCTGCCGGAGGACGACATGCGACTCATGACCACTGCCTTTGCGGACGGCCAGCGCATTCCAGCGGAATTCGCATTTTGCGCGATCGATCCGCAGACCCATGTGCGGATGTCCGACAACGTCAATCCGGATTTCGCGTGGAGTGAACTTCCACAGGAATCAAAATCGCTCGTGCTCATCTGCAGCGACCCTGATGTGCCGTCACGCGGCGACGACGTGAACAAGGATGGCCGAATCGTGCCGGCGACACTGCCGCGCGTTGTTTTCTATCATTGGGTACTGGTCGATTTGCCTCCGGACACGCCGCCGATCAGACGCGGAGAATTCTCGCGCGGCGTGACCGCGCGTGGCAAATCAGGGCCGGCGGCGCCGCGCGGCGGGCGCCAGGGACTCAACGACTACACCGGCTGGTTCGCGGGCGACAAGGACATGGCGGGAAGTTATTTCGGCTACGATGGCCCTTGTCCACCGTGGAACGACGCGCTGCGTCATCGCTACGTGTTCACGCTGTATGCGCTCGACTTGCCGCAGCTTGGCGTGCACGGCGCCTTTAGCGGCGGCGACGTGGTTGCCGCGCTCACGGGTCACGTACTTGCGCAGGATGCCGTGACCGGTGTGTATTCCCTCAATCCGGCAGTCCGTATCTGAGTGGAGCTTCACCTAGCCGGCAGCGTTCGTACCCAGCCACGCCAATCGCCGCGTCATTGCTTCCGCCGGAGCTCGAGGATCAAGCGCCAACCAGCACGAATCTTCCGGTGCTGCGTCCAACGCGACATGAAACGTCATCAGTTCGTTGCGTCGAAACGCATGAACGATGACGACTTCGCCCGATCGGCGCGTCGCGAGCAGGTGCGCGATATCTTCCACCGAAGCGCGCGTACCGTCGAGGGCGACGATGGTGTCGCCCGCGGCGAGACCGGCACGCTCGGCCGGACTGCCGTTCAATACAGTCTTGACGAGCAATTCGCTGCTGTCGGTGAAGTTCGCGCCGAGCCAGACGGCCGGCATTCCGGCGTGCGCTGGCTTGCCGCCCTTGTCTTTTGGCCCTTGCGTACGTCGCAGCCTGAGATCGATGCCGACGCTGCGCAATAGATCCGCGAGTGGCAACTCGGTGGTGCCGTGGACGAAGTCGCGGAAGAACGCTGCCAGGTCGAGGTTCGAGAGTTCGCTGGCGACGGCCTCGACGCCGCGTTCAGGCACGCCGATGCCTTGCAGGCCATACCGTTGCCATAGCGCGCGCATCACGTCGTCGAGCGTGATGCTGCTATCGCGTCGCAATCGCAGATCGAGTGCAAGGCCCACGAGCGCGCCCTTGATGTAATAGCTGACGATCGCGTTCGGCGAATTTTCATCCTGGCGATAGTATTTGATCCACGCATCGAAGCTGGATTCGGCGATGCTCTGCTTGGCCCTTCCCGGCGTGCGCAATAGCGCCGTGATGTTTTGCCCGAGCAATTCCAGGTAGTCGTCGATGGTGATCAGGCCGGTGCGCACGAGGATCAGATCGTCGTAGTAGGAAGTGATGCCCTCGAATGCCCACAGTTGTCGGGTATACGCCTCGCGTGTCAGGTCGTAGGGGAGAAAAGCCGCGGGCTTGATGCGCTTGACGTTCCAGGTGTGGAAGTACTCGTGGCTCACCAGCCCAAGGAGTCGACGATAGTCGTCGTCGACCTGGGGCACATCAGGCAATGGCAGACCGTTGCTCTTAGAGACAAGGCTGGTGCTCGCGCGGTGTTCGAGGCCGCCGTAACCATCGGGAAGTACAAGCAGCTGAAACACGTAGTGGTCAACGGGCGCGCGACTCGACGGTGCGCCACCGAACAGGTCGATCTGCGCCTGGCAGATGCGTTGCGTATCGCGGCCGAAGCGTTCGAGATCGCCGCGATGCCGTCCCGTGACTGCGACGTCGTGCTGCGCACCGCCCGCGTCGAAATGCACGAGGTCGAAAATTCCCATCTCGACCGGATGATCGAGGAGCTCGTCATAGTTGGCGGCGCGATAGCTGCCAAAGCCATTGGGTGGGGCTGCGGCCCGCGGCATGCTCGTCGCCACGCGCCATTGGGTATAGGTCTCGCCCGCAGGCGCGACGATCTCCAGCGTGCACGCCCGGTGTTCGTGGCCGACCGGCCAGACAAATACGCTGGGCCCATTGAAAAAGCCGCGCGTGCCGTCGAGGTATGCCGCACGCACCGAAGTATCGAACGCATAGACCTGCGCGATCAACGTGAGCGGCCCGCCGCAGGCGGCAGCCTGCCACGCGTCCTTCGATATCTTGGTGACGCCGATCGCCGCGCCGCCTGACTCGGCGCGCACCGTGACGAAATGCCGCGCGAATTCCCGGATGAGGTAACTGCCTGGCACCCACGAAGGCAAGCGAAACACCTGTCCGTCGGGAGCGGGGTCGTCGACCGTGCAGGCGACCTCGAAGATGTGCGCGTGCGGTTCGGCGGCGACAATTCGATAGCGTATCGGAGTCATGCGGTACGAACTCGAGGAAATGGCGGGGCTGGCGCCCTCGACACGAATCGAACGTGTGACCTGTCCCTTAGGAGGGGACCGCTCTATCCACTGAGCTACGAGGGCGGCGAGGGAATTCTACCCGAACACCAGCGCGGGGCGCGAAAGGGGAAGTCCATAACGTCTACAATGCCGTTTCTTGTTCGCTACTGCATCAATGGACTCCAAGCCGACTACCGTTGCCCGTCTGCCAATTCGCCGTACGCTGGCGCGGCTGGGAAGTTTTCTTTCGCCGTATCGCGCGCGGTTCGCGGTAGCCGGCCTTGCGTTGCTCGTCGCCGCTGGCTGTGCGCTGGCGATCGGACAAGGGTTGAAGATCGTCGTCGATCGCGGGTTCGCTGCGGGTGACGGTGGTGAACTCGATCGTGCGCTTTTTGGCGTACTGGCGATCATCGCCGTGATGGCCATTGCCACGTACACGCGCTTTTACAGCGTCTCGTGGATCGGCGAGCGTGTCACTGCCGATTTGCGCAAACGCGTGTTCGATCATCTGCTCACGCTGTCGCCCGGCTTTTTCGAGGTCACGCGCACTGGAGAAGTGATCTCGCGCCTCACCAACGATACGACCATGCTGGAGTCGGCGATCGGTTCCAGTCTGTCGATGGCGCTGCGCAACATCGTCCTCGGGGTGGGGGCGCTTATCCTGTTGATGCTGACCAGCCTCAAGCTGACGCTGCTGGTGCTCGCCGGCCTGCCGGTCGTGCTGCTGCCGATCATCCTGTTTGGCCGGCGCGTGCGGCGACTCGCGCGCACGAGTCAGGATCGTGTTGCCGACACCGGGGCTTATGTGGACGAAGCGATTCACGAGATCCGCACCGTGCAGGCATACGCGCATGAACCGGTCGATCGACAGGCGTATGCGCACCGCGTCGAGCAAGCGTTCGCGGCGGGCGTGCAGCGCATCCGCCAGCGGGCGCTGTTGATCGCCGCAGTCATCTTCCTGGTGTTCGTCGCAGTCGGGATCATTCTCTGGATTGGCGGTCACGACGTGCTCGCGGGCCGGCTTTCGGCCGGCGAACTATCGGCCTTTGTCTTTTATGCGGTTGTCGTCGCGACCTCTGTGGGCGCGGTGAGCGAAGTTGCGGGTGAACTCCAGCGCGCGGCAGGAGCGACCGAGCGTCTGTTCGAGATCCTCGATACGCCAGCAGAGATTGCACCGCCTGCGGTTCCCACTGCATTGCCCGAGCCACCGCTCGGTACCGTTGCCCTCGACGCGGTGACCTTTGCCTATCCTTCACGGCTAGCCGATCCCGCGTTGCGCTCGTTGACGTTGAAGGTCGCTGTTGGTGAGCGCGTGGCGCTGGTGGGCCCTTCCGGCGCCGGCAAGACCACGGTGTTCCAGTTGCTGCTGCGATTCTACGATCCACAGCTGGGGCGCGTTTTGATCGACGGCGTTGACGTGCGAACGACCGATCCGCGTGTCGTGCGCGGGAGGATCGCCGTCGTTCCGCAGGAGCCGGTGATTTTTGCGGCAAGCGTGTGGGACAACGTGCGCTATGGCCGGCCCGATGCGAGCGACGCCGACGTCCGCGACGCCTGTGAGGCCGCGTACGCAAGCGAATTCCTGAATCGACTGCCGCAAGCATTCGACACTCAGCTCGGCGAACGCGGCGTCAAGCTCTCGGGCGGGCAGCGCCAGAGGCTCGCGATCGCACGTGCCGTACTCTCGAAACGGCCCATACTTTTGCTCGACGAAGCGACCAGCGCACTCGATGCGGAAAGTGAACGCATGGTTCAGTTGGCGCTTGACCGACTGATGGCGGGGCGCACGACGCTGATCATCGCGCATCGGCTGGCAACGGTGGTTGGCGCAGATCGAATCATCGTGCTCGACGGTGGCGCGGCGATCGCGCAAGGCACGCATGCAACGCTGGTACATGACGATCCGCTTTACCGGCGACTTGCATCGCTCCAGTTTGGCCTGGACAGCGCGTTGGGTGCGGGGGAGGGACGTGCGCTGGCAGAGGCGAGGTAGCGGCTCGCGTTCGTGTTAGGTTGTTGGAACGGGATGGCGAAAGCAGGTCACGAGGTGATCGTTGACCATACCTGTTGCCTGCATGAATGCATAGCAAATCGTGGACCCTGCGAAGCGAAATCCACGGTGCTTGAGCGCTTTGGACATTGCGTCCGATTCGGGCGTGCTCGCCGGGACCGAGCCAACGCCACGACGTCGATTGATCTTCGGCGTGCCATTGACGAAACTCCAGATGTAACGATCGAAGCTGCCGAGTTCGCGTTGCACGTCGAGGACTGCCCGAGCGTTGCTCACGGTACTTTCGATCTTCAGCCGATTGCGAACGATGCCAGGATTCAAGAGCAGCTTTTCGATACGGCGCTGATCGAATCGCGCTACGCGCACCGGGTCGAATCCCACAAACGCTTCGCGGTACGCATCGCGCTTGTTGAGAATGGTCTGCCACGACAGACCTGCCTGTGCACCTTCCAGTGTCAGGAATTCGAACAGCAACCGATCGTCGTGCACCGGTACGCCCCATTCGGTGTCGTGGTAAGCGATCATTCGCGGGTCGCTTCCGGCCCAGGGGCATCGCCGATGCTCGATCATAGGTCCTCTCGATTCCCGTTTGCACTCTGACCCATATTTTGCCGCCGGATGAAGCGCTTGACATCGGTTGCAATGAGTATTACTTTGGTAATACCACTCTGCTGTTGAAGGGGTCATATCAATGCCGATCACTTCGCTAAAACTGCCGGACGAACTCAAGTTGCGCATCGTTGCCGCCGCTGCCGAGAGCGGCAAGTCGGTGCACGCCTATATGCTCGAAGCGATCGAGCGACAAACCAGCCTTGCCGAGCAGCGCAGGCATTTTGTTGCAGAGGCCATCGCCGCCTATGAGGCAACAAGTCGGTCCGGGCGCGCCTATTCGGCCGATGATGTCCACCGCTATATGCAAGCGAAAGTCGCAGGCCTCTCCGTTCGCAGGCCCAAGGCCAAGGCTTGGCGCTAGTCAGCTATTCCGAGCAGGCGTTACAAGTCTTCGAGCGAATCTTCGAATTCCTCGAATCGGATGACGCAGGGCTGGCTGCCACCGCGGTATCGATGATTGCAGACGCAGTTTCGGTGCTGGAGCGACACCCGGGGATCGGCAGGCCTTTACAACATGACCTAAGGGAATTGATCGTGTCGAGAGGCAGGTCAGGCTACGTCGTACTGTATCGATACAACGAAGTCACGGATGCCATCTTGGTGTTGGCGATTCGCCATCAGAAGGAAGCCGGCTATCAAGACTCAACTGGCGAAATCTAGTCATTGCACCAGCCAGGCGAAAGTACTGGAGTGCGCGCATGAACGCAGTGGATTGCGGGGATGATCCATTGGCTAAGGGGTGACGCGCCCTTTCCACCCATTGGGCGGGCACTCGACGAGCCCAACGGCTTGCTCGCGGCGGGAGGTGACTTGTCGCCCGAGCGGCTACTGGGTGCGTATAGCCAAGGCATTTTCCCCTGGTACAGCGAGGGACAACCCATACTGTGGTGGGCCCCCGACCCACGAATGGTGCTGTATGTCGATGAGTTGAAGGTGTCGCGCTCGCTGCGACGAGCCGTCGACAAGCAGCGCTTTGAAATCCGCGTCGATACCGCGTTCGATTCGGTCATCGAGGCGTGCGCCGCACCGCGTTCGGAACATGGAGGAACCTGGATCACTCCCGCCATGGTTGCTGCTTATGTCCGGTTACACCGATTGGGGTACGCGCACTCGGTAGAAGCGTGGGCCGGAGATATGATGGTGGGCGGCCTCTATGGAGTGGCAATCGGGCGGATGTTCTTTGGCGAGTCGATGTTTGCCCGGGCGACCGACGCCTCCAAAGTCGCGCTGGTGCATCTTGTGGCGATGCTTAAACGGCGGGGCATGCCGCTGATCGACTGTCAGCAGGACACCGCACATCTGGCACGCATGGGTGCGCGCCCGATATCACGCAAGTCGTTTGCTGATGAAGTAGAGCGGTTGGTACACTCAGCTGTGCCCGGCGAGTGGCGCCAGTATTCGTCCGGTCCAACATCGATATGACCAAGCTCAATGACCTGCCGCTTGCGGCGCTGCAGTTCTATGCAACTGCGCCCTATCCGTGTAGCTATCTTCCCAATCGGCTGGCCCGGTCGCAGGTTGCGACGCCAAGTCATCTCATCGACAGTCGTGTCTATGGCGAATTAGTCCGCCTTGGATTCAGGCGAAGTGGGGCGTTTACTTATCGGCCATATTGCGACAATTGTCGCGAATGCGTGCCAGTTCGGGTGCCCATCGCAAATTTCAAAATGAACCGTAGCCAGCGTCGGTCGTTGGGGCGCCATCGAAATTTAACGACGAATAGACGTATTTTAGCGTTTCATAGCGAACATTACGCACTGTACCTGCGCTACCAGCGGCACAGGCATCCAGGCGGAGGGATGGATCAAGATAGCCGCGAGCAGTACCAGCACTTTCTACTACATAGCAACGTTGGTACCGACTTGTACGAATTCCGGGAGGACGAAAAATTGCGAATGGTCAGTCTGGTCGATCGCCTTCATGATGGCTTATCTTCAGTCTATACGTTCTATGATGTCGATTCACCTGGGGCAAGTTATGGGACCTACAGCGTTTTGTGGCAGATTCAGCGTTGCCAAGAGCTTGGGCTACCATTTTTGTATCTTGGATACTGGATCGCTGAAAGCAAGAAAATGGCGTACAAGGCGGCGTTTAGGCCGATCGAAGGCCTTGTGCAGGGCGGGTGGAGCAGGTTGGAATGAATCTCGACGGGTTTTTCCAGACATCCCCGAGCCGAAAACGCTAGACGCGCGACGCAGTTACGGATTTCAGTAGCAGGCAACTTCTGAAGTTGCGCTAGCTTCATCGGTTCTTGGGATCCCAGCAGCGGGTGATGAAACCGTCAATGATTGCGCAACAGCGGGTGCCTATCTATTTGAAAACAAGATAGAAACAAGTCCAGTATCCTTTGCGAAGATCCGGACGAGCTCTAGGCCCAGTCCTTGGCGGCTTTGTGCGCAACAATATGCTATAAGTTGCGTGCGTGCGAAATGTGAAGTCAATCCATGCAATCCGTCCTGGGTTGAAGTGGATTCAAAAATCAGTTGGCACCTATGCACATTGTTTGCCACAATGTGCCTCAGTTAGCTCGCTTTTTTTGGTTTCTAGGGAGGTATTCAATGAACGCTGCTGCTGAAGTTCGGTTTTTCCCAAAGACAAGTCCTCATCAACTCGAAACTCGCTTTGACGAGGAATTCGGCGTCTTGTGGGGGTATATGAACCCGAGGCCGCGACCGACCTTCAATTCTCAGCTTCTTACGGAACTACGGGGTTACGTCGATAGCATCGTGCAGCCTGGCGGTATGTTTTCTAACGCAAACGGCGAGCATTCGATCAATTACGCGGTCATCGCGTCCAAGGTGCCGGGGATCTTCAATTTAGGCGGGGATCTTTCGCTTTTCCGGGATGCTATCGCAACTCACGATCGCAACATGTTGGTTCAATACGGCAGAAGATGCGTCGACAACCTCTATCCGTGGTCTCGGAACTGTGACCTTCCCCTAACCACCATTGCCCTGGTTCAAGGCGATGCATTGGGAGGCGGATTCGAATGCGCTCTGTCTGCTTCGGTCTTAGTTGCGGAAGAGTCCAGTCGTATGGGTTTCCCCGAAATCCTCTTTAACCTTTTCCCAGGGATGGGGGCATATAGCTTTCTCGCCCGCAAAGTTGGCAGACGAACAACCGAGGAACTTATCACGAGTGGCGACCTGTATACCGCGCGTCAATTGTATGAAATGGGAGTTGTCGACGTACTGGCGCGTGATGGTGAGGGTGAGGCTGGGATTTACACGTTCATTAAGAAACATTCGCGAGCCGCGAACGGCCGCCGCGCGATTGAAATGGTTCGACGTGAAGTAGAGCCCGTTACGCACGAAGAACTGATGCGCGTCGTGGGCATATGGGCCGACACGGCCTTACGCTTGTCGGAGAGGGACTTGCGACTCATGGAGCGCTTGGTGCGCGCGCAGGATCGCAGTGTAACTGTCGAGTCCGGGACCTCATCTGCCTCGGTCACACCTTTGCAACGCACAAATAACTAGCTCAGTGAGGATTGCTGCCGTCTATCGTCAAGGTGTTTATCTAGCGCAACGAGCGTCACATTGGCCGAGCGAATAAGTTCTTCCGTCCAGACTGCGGATTTGGCGCGCAAAGTATCGTGAGTAGCCTTTTCGAATCTGATCGCTAGTTGTACGAGTTGAACCGCGCCGACGCTTCCCGCGCCTCCCTTGAGCGCATGGGCGGCGTCCTTTACGTCTTCATATCGCCTCGCGCTAAGCCCATCACTTATCATTCGAACGAGCCGTTCCGTATCTGACCGGAATCCTCGCAGTAACCTTTCGACGAAAGTTGGATCGGCCGATAGCCTGCCTAAATCGGCAAGAACTTCTGCATCAACCGCAGGAGTGTCGACGATGGTGAGGGAGGGCCGTTCCTCGGTGCGCGGAGGGGCGATCGCAGGTGGCAATTCACTAACGGTCAGGGCTAAATGGCGCTCGATTGAGTCGAGTAACGTGGTTGCACGAATTGGCTTCGGCAGGAATTCCGCGCACCCAGACTGCTGACACTCCGCAATAATGTCTGTCGTGACATTCGCCGACAGAATCAATATTGGGATTGGCCTTTGGGTTGAGTACCTATACAACTTCAATGCTTCCAGGCCGCTGACGACAGGCATCGAAAGGTCGAACAAGGCCAAGTCAAAGCCACCACGTTCAAGTGCGTTCAGCGCGGCTTCCCCATTCTCCACGATCGTCGCGATATGCCCCCCGCTCTCTAAGATCATTTGGGTGACACGCTGATTTGTCTTGTTGTCTTCCGCAACCAAGATCCGTGCACCGCGGATTTTTTTAACCTTGCTAGGTTCTTGCGCGGCCAGCGCAGCGGCGGCGGACGAGAGCCTAGCCGTCGCAGTCACCTCCTGCGTAAGATCGATGCCTGCCGGTTGCGCATGGTGCAGCGGCAACTCAACCCAAAAAACGCTTCCTACGCCAACTGTGCTCGAAACTCCGATGTCCCCACCCATTAGGGTGACGAGTTGCTTAGCAATTGCGGTGCCAAGTCCTGTACCACCATAAACGCGAGTGATCGAGTCGTCCGCTTGTGTGAACGCCTCGAAGATCGTGCTGTGTTTCGACTGAGGAATTCCAATGCCAGTATCTTGGACCTCAATTCGCAAGCGATCACTTGACGAATCCTGCGCGACAACCTGAACGCGCAAAACGATCTCCCCTTTCTCGGTGAATTTGACTGCATTGGAAAGTAGGTTGAGCAGAACCTGCCGCAAGTGGTGGCTATCCCCGTAAAACCAGCGCGCCGCTCCCGCTGCGATTTCAGTATTTACCGCAATGCCCTTGTATCGAGCCTGAGGTACGACAACTTTCACGCTGCTTGTAAGTAGCCTTCCGAGGTCAAACGGCTGGTTTTCAATCTGTACGCGACCAGCATCAATTTTTGCCATGTCGAGTACATCTTCGATCTGCGCCAGCAATAGATGCGCCGACGTGCCCAACGTATCCACAATCTCCCGCTGTGAGTCATTTAGACTTGTTTCACGCAAGACGTCCGCCATTGCGATCACGCCATTGAGTGGTGTGCGCATTTCGTGACTAACGTTTGCCAGAAATCGCCCTCTGGCCTTATTCGCTTCATCTGCTTTTTGCTTTGCTTCGTCGGCCTTTAGCTTGGCAGCAGTGATGCGCGTGGCTAGCACGCCAACGTAGAATGGAAGAATTAGCATCGCAAAAAGGCAGCCGATGCCAAAACTCAGACTTTGCGCCCAGTGTTGGTCGAAAATCAAAACACCGGTAAATCCGGCGAGTCCCATCGCCTGAGATATATGAAGATACCGTCGGCCGTACCTAAATCCATTTCCAAAAGTCACGAAAAGATATAGGCCGAACATGAACGTTCCGGCTTCACCCATCATCATCATGAAATAGGTAATGCCGAGATTGTCGAGCGCTATACCTGCGTAACGACGCACCTCTGATCTGTGGCCGCTCCAAACCCCTGCGACCAGAATTGCGAAGCAGATAATGCAGTATGCGATTGTGACTTTGAGTACTTGTAGCTCATCAGGCAATACTTTGCCGTCACGTTCGACGTACCAGACGAGGTAAATAAGCACGAGCACGCCGGAAACCGCGCGTACAACCGCCTGCTCAAATTCGGATGGATCCGCGCGCGCCTTCAGCCGGCGAAGGTAAGCAATTGACGCTTGGTAAATGTGTGACGACGTCTCAACCAATTTCGCACTCTTGGCGCGTATGAGCGTGCCTAGTTTAGACAGGATTGACTCGGCGATCACGATAACGACGAAATCAGCAAAAAACGTACCAATGACAAATTTGATGAAGATAAGGAGTACTTAGTCAATTTTCCTGCGCCACTGGAAGTAGAAGTCGCGACTGAGGGCAAAAATCCGATCCATGCCTTAGTCTGCAGATTGCCTCTCATGCCGGCTATTCGTAATATAGTCAGATAGTTACAATTGTTTCTTCGGAGTTTACGTTTCGTAGCCGTTCGGATATGGGAGTTGCTTTGAAGATGGGCAATCTGTAGAGTATAAATTGATGGCGGCAGGTTGTTTGGAGGTTGAAATCGTGTCTAACATAAGTCCCTCGCTTCGGAACGCAGTGCGACCCTATGCGTCGAAAAATGACGCGCTTGCGCTTGGCGTGATTGCGGTTGATTTTTTACTCTACTTTTCTGCTGCCGCGTTTGCTGTACTAGCGGACGCGACCTGGTTGAAGGCTCTTTGCTCCCTCGTAGCGGGTACCGCAATAGGTAGCCTTTTTATTTTGGGACACGACGCGGCTCATGGGGCTCTTGTCTCACACAAGCGGTTCAACCGAGTACTTGCAAGACTGCTGTTCCTTCCGAGCCTTCACAATTATACGCTTTGGCGGATTGCACATAACCGCACTCATCACGCCTCTTCGAACGTGAAAGGGTTGAATTCATTTTCACCGTTTACGATTGCTCAATTTCAGAAACTGCCGTATTGGCGACGCATGGTTGAGCGCATATATCGGAACCCGACGGGCTTGGGTATTTATTACGCGGTTGAGCGCTGGTGGAAGCACAAGCTCTATCCATGGGCAACGCTCAACGTTGTTCACCGTTCCTCAGCCATGTGGGACTTTGTCCTAGTCACCTCTTGGTTCGGGATCTTCTGTTCAGTTGTGTTGTGGCTTGGCGCCGCCAATGACGGAACTGTGGCATTACTTTCCTTGTTCTGGGGAGTCTTGGCCCCCTTCGTGGTGTGGAACTATTTGATGGGGCTGACTGTGTTCCTGCAGCACACTCACCCAGAGGTAAAGTGGTTTAGGACCGAAGAGGAAAGCCACTCAGACAGCAACTTGGGCGAGGCAATGGTGGTAGTTAGTACACCTCGCTGGTACGACATCATTTCTCACAACACAATGCATCATCCGGCACACCACGTTAACCCGATGATTCCTTGGTACAGGCTTCGAGTCGCCCAAGCGCGGCTCTCAGACGTGATGGGGAATTCGTTGATACGAGAGAGGCTGGGCCCCAAACTAGTCTTCGATTTGACGCGACGCTGCCAGCTGTATGACTACGATACCCGCGGATGGCTCAATTTCGCTGGTAGACCAACTGCACAACCCACTATGCAGGCATCCGAAAATCGCAGAGGACTAACCACCGGTGGAAAACGGCCTGTTCGCCATGCGCATTTCGATGTGGCGTCAGCGGTCAACCGATAGGTCATTTCGGATTCTTCCGCTCGCGCTTCCGTGAAACCTTGTGGCCTCGAGTTCTCGCCTGGCTACTCGACAATAAGTGAACGCAATTTGAGCCACTAAATCGCAACAATTCCCGAGAGCTATTGATCCACGTACTGCTTCTGTATTTCCCGCACCTTCGCCTCGCCGCTGATAAAAGCCTCAACGCATCGCGGATCGAAGTGCTTGCCCTTCTGTCCTACAAGGTACGCAAAGCCCTCTTCAATCGTCCAGGCGTGCTTGTAGGGGCGCTCACTAACCAGCGCATCGAACACGTCTGCGACTGCTACGACGCGGCCTACGATGGGGATATCCTCGCCGTGCAGTCCATTGGGATAGCCTGACCCGTCGAACTTTTCGTGGTGGCCAAGCGCGATGATCGCGCCCATGCTCAGGTACTTCGACGGACTGCCTTTGAGGATGTCGTACCCGATGCGCGGGTGTGTCTTCATCACCGCGTCCTCTTCGGGGGTCAACGGTCCTTCTTTGAGCAGTATGGAATCGGGGATGCCGATCTTGCCGATATCGTGCATCGGCGCTGAGACCTCCAGCACGTGAACAGTTTCCGGAGCGAGGCCCAGGTTGGCAGCGATCAGTGCCGAGTACCGGGCCATGCGCGTCAGGTGGTTGCCGGTGGTACGGTCCCTGAATTCGCCTGCCTTGGCCAGCTTGGCAAGCGTCTCGAGCTCGCGTTCGTGGATCTCCGCCACCGACTTGTCGACCTGGTACTGCAGCACTCGAGCCTGGTCGGACAGGACGATCTTGTGCCGACGCAGGTCCAGCAGGTTGGAGCAGCGAGCGCGCGTTTCATGCTCGTCCAGCGGCTTGATCAGGAAATCGGTGGCGCCGGCCTCCAGCGCCTCGTAACGTACGCGGCGGTCATCGACCACCGTGATCACGACGATCGGGACGTCAATGCAATGCGGCAGGGTACGAATCTGTCGTACGAGCTGAACACCGTCGAATTCGGGAAGTTTGTAGTCAGTCAGTACCATGTCGACGCGATTATTCCGCGCGTACTCGAGGGCGCGACTGGGCGTGTCGAACAGTTCCAAGTTGAGTTTGCCGTCTATCTGACGGACGATTTCGGCCAGCAGAAGACGACTGCTGAACAGGTCGTCGATGATCAGCACCGTGTTCCGTTGGGCGCGCGCCAGCGCCAGTTCGGAAACTACGGGGTTCTTGCTGGGGGTGCGCGTGTGGACTGCGCTCATCTGGTCAACCTGTGTGCAGAAAATCGGCTTGGACTATGTAAGCAAGACCTGTGCCGAACAGCGGGCGTTGTGGCATACAAACTGTCGGCACCCTGAACCGCGCTACGCGAAATGGCGACGTCCATTGCAATTTTCCCCCGATTGGTGGACAAACAAAAGCCCGGCTTGTAGGACCGGGCAGTCGTCCGTTCGAAGGGAAAATGGTCGGGGCGAGAGGATTTGAACCTCCGACCCCCTGCACCCCATGCAGGTGCGCTACCAGGCTGCGCTACGCCCCGACGCGAAGTCACGAATTATACCGGCTTCATGGAACGGGACCGAGGAGCGCCCGAATTTCTTCGATCACCTGCCGCAATTCGGCAGAGGAAAGTGACGTGGTCCGGCGTTCATCAGGTTTCGGCCCTGGCGTAACGACAGGCGGCCTTGCCAAGGCGTCGGACTCGAGCCGATGGCGTGCGCCGTTGATGGTGAAGCCTTGTTCGTAGAGCAGATCGCGGATGCGCCGGATCAGCAGGACTTCATGGTGTTGGTAGTAGCGCCGGTTGCCCCGGCGCTTTACCGGCTTGAGCTGCGTGAATTCCTGCTCCCAGTAACGCAGCACGTGCGGCTTGACCGCACAAAGATCACTTACCTCGCCGATGGTGAAGTAGCGCTTGGCGGGGATCGGCGGAAGCGTGGAACTAGTCTGCCTGTGCTCGGCCATGGTTCGTGGCTTCGACCATTGCCTTCAATTTTTGGCTGGCGTGGAAGGTGACAACGCGCCGCGCGGTGATCGGAATTTCCTCACCAGTCTTCGGGTTGCGCCCGGGGCGCTGCGGCTTTTCGCGGAGCTGAAAATTGCCAAAGCCCGAGAGTTTGACGCTGTCGCCGGATTCGAGGGCAATGCGGATTTCCTCGAAAAAGCGCTCGACCATGTCCTTGGCTTCGCGTTTGTTGAGGCCGAGCTGTTCAAAGAGCAAGTCGGCAAGTTCGGCTTTGGTAAGTGTCATTGGCAATCCCTACTTACGTAGCGTCGCGCTGAATCGAGTCTCGAGTTCCCGCAGCAAAACCGTCACTGCAGCGTCGATCTCAGCGTCCGTCAAAGTACGTGCAGTATCTTGTATAAGCACAAGAATTGCAAGGCTTTTTTTCCCCGGGTCGACGCCGGCACCCTTGTAGACGTCAAACAGCGAAATCTGTGCAATCTGTGTCGGTTTCACCGCTTCCAGCGCGGACAGGACTTCCTGGGCAGGCAGCGCCTCGTCTACTACAACCGCCAAGTCGCGTCGGACCATCGGCAGCTTGGAAACTGCCAGCGCTGCGGGCATTCGCCGGTGCATCATGGGTTCGCTGTCAATCTGGAACACGACGGGTGAGCGTGGCAGCTCGAACTCGCGCGTAAGCCTCGGATGCAATTCTCCCAACCAGCCGATAGGGCGGCCGTCCACCAGGACGCGGGCCGAACGCCCAGGGTGCAATGCCGGATGAGACGCCGACACGGTGGTCAGGGTGAGCGGCGCGGCCAGTGCCTCGACGTCAGCTTTGACGTCATAGATGTCGGCGCCTTGCCTGCCGCTGTCCCACTGCGCTGGATCGGGCGGCCCAAACGCCAGTCCGCCGATGCGCAGCGGCTGTGTCAGGCGTTCATCCTCGCGCACAAAGCAGCGGCCGATCTCGAAGATTCGCACGCGCTCCGCCTTGCGGTTTACGTTGGTACGCAGCGTGTCGAGCAGTCCGCCGAGCAGGCTCGTGCGCATGACGTCGAGGTGGCTCGCAATCGGATTGAGTACCTTGATCGGGGGAGGATCGGTACGCAGGGCATGTTCCCAGGCCGAACTGACGAAACTGAAGGTGATGACTTCCTGATAGTCGCGATCGACCATTCGCTGGCGTAACTGAGCCAACGGACGCGACGTCTCGGCTGCGGGCAGCATTGCCTGAGCGTGCTTGGCCGCACGCGCATGGATCTTGTCGTAGCCATGGAGCCGTGCCGCTTCTTCGATGAGGTCCGCCTCCAGCGCGAGGTCGAAGCGGTACGACGGCGGCGTGACCACGAAATCGTCGCCGTCACGTTGCGGTTTCAGCCCGAGCCGGTCGAATATTGCGGCGATTTCTTCGACAGGAATGGTGACGCCAAGAATGCGCGCGATGCGGGCGACACGCACGCGTATGGGGTCGCGTTTGGGCAGGTCACTTCGCACGTCGATGAGCGGTCCGGCGCGTCCACCGCATAGTTCCAGTATCAGCGCCGTGGCGCGGTCGACCGCGTCGGGCGATGCCTCAAAATCCACGCCGCGCTCGAAGCGATAGCCCGCGTCTGTGACAAAGCCAAGGCGTCGCGCCTTGCCCTGGATGACCGCGGGATTCCAGAACGCGCCTTCGAGCAATACGTCGGTCGTCTGGTCACTGATGCTGCTGTGCTCGCCGCCCATGATGCCGGCCAGCCCAAGCGGCTTCTGTTCGTCCGCCACCAGAAGCAGAGAAGGGTCCAGTTCGAGCACCTGGCCGTTGAGTAGCGTGAGCTGCTCGCCATCGCGTGGAAAGCGCACCACGATGTCGCCTGCGAGTTGCGCGTTGTCGTAGGCGTGAAGCGGTTGGCCGAGTTCCAACATGACGTAATTCGTTACGTCGACGACCGCTGAAATCGGACGGATGCCGCTACGCTCGAGACGCTGTTTCATCCATGTCGGCGTTGGCGCGCGTGCATCGATGCCATCGATAACGCGGGCGCAAAAGCGTGGGCAGGCCAACGGGGCTTCGACGCGGACGCCGCGCGTGGTTGCAGTGGCGTTCACGATTTTCGCGTGGGGCGGCGGCGTGACCGGGGACGCGGTAATCGCGCCGACCTCGCGTGCAATGCCGACGAGCGAAAGGCAATCGGCGCGATTCGGCGTCAACTTCAGCGTCAGCAGTGAATCGTCGAGGTCGAGCGCCTGGCGCACATCGATTCCGACGGTCAAAGTATTGTCGAGCAGTAACAGTCCCGACGCATCGTCCGATATGCCGAGTTCTGCGGCCGAACAGAGCATGCCTTGCGATTCGACGCCGCGCATCGCGGCCTCGCGGATCACCAGACCGCCAGGCAACTTGGCGCCGATCAGGGCGCATGGCACCAGGACGCCGGCCGCAACGTTAGGCGCACCGCAGACGATCGACAGCGGTGCGCCGCGTCCCGCATCGACGCTACAGACGGTCAGGCGCTCAGCGCTTGGATGGCGCTCGACACTGAGCACTTTGGCAACCACCACCTGCGTGAATCCTGGGGCAGCCGGTACATGCTCTTCGACTTCAAGTCCCGCCATCGTCAGCGCATGCGCGAGCGCCTCGCTGTCCAACGACGGATCGACCAGGGTACGCAGCCAGTGTTCGGAGAATTTCATGTTCGCGTGCGGCGTCAGGCGAACTGGCGCAGGAAGCGCAGGTCATTCTCGTAGAACAGACGCAGGTCGTTCACGCCGTAGCGCAGCATCGCCAGACGGTCAGGCCCCATGCCGAAGGCGAAACCCTGGTAGCGCTCCGGATCGATGCCCACTGCCTGCAGTACGTTGGGGTGAACCTGTCCTGCACCCGAGATCTCGAGCCAACCATCACCGAAGCTCATGTCGATTTCAGCCGAGGGCTCGGTGAACGGAAAAAACGATGGCCGAAATCGGACCTTCAGATCGTCGCGTTCAAAGAAGCGACGGAGGAACTCGGTGAATACGCTTTTCAAGTCGGCGAAGGTGACATCCTCGTCGATCCACAGGCCCTCGACCTGATGGAACATCGGCGAGTGCGTCGCGTCGCTGTCGACGCGATACACGCGTCCCGGTGCAATGATCTTGATCGGCGGTTGATGCGTTTCCATGTACCGCACCTGAATCGGCGAGGTATGCGTACGCAAGACCATGCCCCCATCGACATAGAACGTGTCATGCATCGAGCGGGCGGGGTGATCCTCGGGTGTGTTGAGTGCCGTGAAATTGTGAAAGTCGTCTTCGATCTCCGGCCCGTCGGCGACCGCGAAGCCGAGCGAATGAAACAGCGCTTCGATGCGATCGATGGTGCGCGTGATCGGATGCAGGCCACCGACACCTCTGCCACGGCCGGGCAGCGACACGTCCAGGGCCTCACTGGCGAGCTGCTGCGCGAGTTTCTGGTCGGAGAGATCCTCGCGACGGCGCGCGAGCGCTGCTTCGAGCTGTGCTTTCGCTGCGTTGATGCGTGCGCCGGCGGCTGGACGCTCGGCCGCGGCCAGCCTGCCCAGCGACTTCAGCAGCTCAGTGAGGCGTCCGGTCTTGCCGACATAGCGCGCCTTGACGTTCTCGAGCGCGACCGGATCGCTGCAGGCTGCGAAGTCGGCAAGGGCGCCAGCGACGATGGTCTCGAGCTCGTCCATTCTTCAAAGGAAAAAAAAGGGAGGCGCTCAGTTATCTGTAGCGCCTCCCTCGTTGGGCCAGGATGTTCAGGCCAGAGAGGCTTTGGCCTGCTCCGCGATCTTTCCAAATGCCGCCTTGTCGTGAATGGCAAGGTCGGCAAGCACTTTGCGGTCGATGTCGATCGACGCCTTCTTCAACCCGTTCATGAACGTGCTGTAGCTCAGACCCAGCTCGCGCACCGCGGCGTTAATCCGTGCGATCCACAGTCCACGAAACTCGCGCTTCTTGTTGCGGCGGTCGCGATACTGGTACTGGCCCGCTTTCATCACGGCTTCCTTGGCAACGCGATAGACGTTGCCGCGACGGCCGCGATAACCCTTCGAGAGGGTCAGAACCTTTTTGTGCCGCGCCTTGGCGGTCACCCCACGCTTGACTCTTGGCATGGCTCGGCTCCCTTAGGCGTACGGCAGCATGGCCTTCACCGAGTCCACGTTGGTGCTGTGGATTTCGGCGGACCCGCGCAGATGGCGCTTGCTCTTGGTGGTCTTCTTGGTAAGGATGTGGCGCTTGAACGCCTGCGAGCGCTTGATGCTGCCGCTTCCGCGCACGCGGAAGCGCTTCTTCGCGCCGCTCTTGGTTTTCATCTTTGGCATGACTGCTCTGCTTTCATATTATTTGCTGCCCACCGCGGTGCTCTCCGGAGGAGAGGCTTGTTTGCTCGCTGGCTTACCGGCTTCGGGCTTGTTCGGGTGATGCTTCGTTACAACGGTCTTCTTCGGGGCCAGCAGCATCACCATTTGCCGGCCTTCGAGCCTTGGAAACTGTTCGACGATGCAGTACGGTTCCAGATCGCCGCGGATGCGCTCGAGCAGGCGGATGCCAAACTCCTGATGCGCCATTTCCCTGCCGCGATACCGTAGCGTGACCTTGGCCTTGTCGCCTTCGCCCAGAAACCGGATCAGGTTACGCAACTTGATCTTGTAGTCGCCGTCGTCCGTACTCGGGCGAAACTTGACTTCCTTGACCTGGATCTGCTTGAGCTTGAGCTTGGCCTCGTGCGCGCGCTTTGCCTCCCGGTATTTGAACTTGCCGAAATCCATGATCCGGCACACGGGGGGCTCGGCGAGCGGTGCGATCTCGACAAGATCGAGCTCCGCTGCTTCCGCACGTGCAATTGCATCCGCAATGGGCACGATACCGAGTTGCTCACTGTCTGCACCTACCAGCCGGACTTCGGGAGCATTGATCTCTCCGTTGACCCGCTGTGCTTTGTCTTGGGCTATCTCGCTACTCCTCGTCTGTGAAAAATAGGCCGTGCCGCCCGCTGCCCATCGCGCGCTCGCCGCATTCAGCGACGTGACGCCGCCTCCTGTTGGAGACGTTCGATGAAGGACGCCAGAGGCATTGCCCCCAGATCCTCGCCGGTGCGGGTTCGCACGGCCACCTGACCAGCCTGCAGTTCCTTGTCGCCCAGGATCACCTGGTACGGCAGCTTCTGCAAGCTATGTTCTCGAATTTTATAGGTTATTTTCTCATTACGCAAATCGGCGAAGGCCCGGATTCCAGCCTCCCTGAGGTGCGCCGTAACCCCTTGTGCGTACTCGGCTTGCCGATCGGTAATGGTCAGCACGACCGCCTGGACCGGGGCCAGCCAGACAGGCAGGGCGCCAGCATAGTGCTCGATCAGGATGCCGATGAATCGCTCCAGCGAGCCGACGATCGCCCGATGCAGCATGACTGGTACTTTGCGAGTGTTGTCGAGATCGACGAACTCGGCGCCAAGCCTGCCGGGCATCTGAAAATCGACCTGCATGGTCCCGCACTGCCAGGAGCGCCCAATCGAATCCTTGAGGTGATACTCGATCTTGGGTCCGTAAAACGCACCCTCGCCCGGCAGCTCGGTCCACTGCGCGCCGCAGGCCCTGAGCGCATTGCGCAGCGCCTCCTCGGCCAGGTCCCAGCTTGCGTCGTCACCAAGCCGCTGGGCCGGTCGCAAGGCAATCTTGATATCGATATCGTTGAACCCGAAGTCGCGATAGACGTTCAAGGCGAGCGTATTGAACGCAGTGCACTCTCCCTGGATCTGGTCGGGCGTGCAGAAGATGTGACCATCGTCCTGGGTAAAGGCGCGCACGCGCATGATGCCGTGCAGTGCGCCCGACGGTTCGTTGCGGTGGCAGGCACCAAATTCCCCGTAGCGCAGCGGCAGGTCGCGATAGCTCCGCATGTCGGAGTTGAAGATGAGCACATGGCCGGGGCAATTCATCGGCTTGATGGCAAAGTCGCGCTTCTCGGACTCGGTCGTGAACATACTGTCCTTGAAGTTCTGCCAGTGCCCCGAACGTTCCCATAGCGCGCGGTCGAGGATTTGCGGCCCCCGCACCTCCTGGTAGCCATTGTCCTGGTAGACACGGCGCATGTATTGCTCGACCTGCTGCCACACGCTCCAGCCCTTCGGATGCCAGAACACCATGCCGGGCGCTTCTTCCTGTTGATGGAACAGGTCAAGTGCGCGCCCGAGCTTGCGATGGTCACGCTTTTCGGCTTCCTCGATCCGGTGCAGGTAGGCATCGAGATCGTCCTTCTTCGCCCACGCGGTGCCGTAGATCCGCTGCAGCATCTCGTTCTTTGAATCTCCGCGCCAATACGCACCCGCAAGTTTGGTCAGCTTGAATACGCGCAGTTTGCCGGTCGACGGCACGTGCGGGCCACGGCAAAGGTCGGTGAACTTGCCTTCCGAGTAGAGCGAAATATCCTCGTTGGATGGAATCGACGCGATGATTTCCGCCTTGTAGTGCTCGCCCAGCGACTCGAAGTATTTGACTGCGTCGTCGCGTGACATGAGCTTGCGCGAGACCGGCTCGTCCTTCTTTGCGAGTTCCGCCATCTTCTGTTCGATGGCGACGAGATCCTCGGGCGTAAAGGGCCGCTTGTACGAAAAATCGTAGTAGAAACCGTCCTCGATGACGGGGCCGATCGTTACCTGGGCGTCCGGGAACAGCTCCTTGACCGCATAGGCCAGCAGGTGCGCTGTCGAGTGGCGCAACAGGTCCAGGCCGTCGGGATCCTTGTCGGTGACGATTGCGATATTTGTATCGCGATCGATCGTGAACGAGGTGTCGACGAGTTTGCCGTCGACCTTGCCGGCGAGTGCGGCCTTGGCGAGTCCGGGACCGATCGCGGCAGCGACCTGGGCCACGGTGACCGGCGCGTCGAAGTGTTTGACGGCGCCGTCGGGCAATCGGATATCAGGCATTGCGGACTCCATAAACGAAAAAAGTGCGGACGAGCCGCACTTTTCGCAGGATAGCAGCGTGCGAACTCGGGCCTAGCTCAACGGGTCTCCGAACGCGTTCGCGGTGTCATAACCATGCCTTTCCTTCGTCCCTTCTCGCCCGATGCGGGCAGGTGGTAGGCGCGATTGGACTCGAACCAACGACCCCCACCATGTCAAGGTGGTGCTCTAACCAGCTGAGCTACGCGCCTAAAGAATAAAATTATACCGGAAGTCCATGAATGTGTGCGCGCCGGCCCGCGGTCCAATTGATTCTGGACCTGGAACACCCTGACTTTGCCGGCGCGTATTCATTCGCGCGCGGCGTCTACACATTCAACGCGGCAAGATGACGCGCAAGATGCCCAGCAGCACCGGCTGATGCACCATGTAGACGAGCAGACTGTGGCGACCGAGCCAGGCCAACCACGCCGGCGTGACGCGCGCGATGGGTTGCAATGGCTGGAAGGACTTGCGTGTGAGCCAGGAGCCTGCGCTGATGCCAATCAGCACAACGCCGAGCCACGGGAACAGCGGGACGTAATCCTCCGTCGCGGGTTTGTGCGTCATGAGACCGACCCAATTGAGCCACGGCGTGTCGAAGATCGGCAGCTGCACCTGCAGGCCGATCGCGACGATGGCCATGCCGGTGACCAGCGCTGCAAGCGGATACCGCGTAAACGGCCATGCCAGAACTGAAGCCGCTGCAATGCAGTGCAGGATCCCAAAGGTGATGAAGGTTTTCGGGAATGCGGCGTAGCTGCCTGCCGTGACGAGGAATGCACACGCCGCGATGACCGCGATGCGTCGCCAGCGGCGTGCCGCGCTGATTCCTGCCCGTTGCGCGAGTACAAAGCTGATGCCCACCAGCAGCATGAACGACGCAACGATCGTTGCACGCAGCGACAGCCACAGCAGATCGCGATTGAAATCGGCGCGGAATACTCCGAACCAGTTGAGATCAAAGGCGAAGTGGTAAGCAATCATGGCGCAAACCGCGCCGCCACGCAGCGCGTCGATGGCCGCGAATCGCGTCGGCGCTTTGGGTGGCGCGTCACGGCTTTGCGTGCTCGCAGGTTTGCGGCGACTCATCGTGCCCAGGAAATGCGGTAACCGCCGCTACCATCGGATTGACCCAGTGCAGCGAGCGCGCCGCCGATCGCATTGGCGCGTTCGGTGTCAATTCCGGGACGCGGGCGAATGAGCGCATCGACACGCGTGCTGCCGCTGATCGACGCGGATGCGGTACCGCTGATCTCGACGTCGCCGCCGGCATTCGTGAGGGTGCCGGCAATGACGTTGCCTTGCCCCGTCCCATCGAAGCGGACATCGCCCAATGCTACGCGTGGCGACGGGCGAAGCCCGACAAGTGCCGATTGCAATGTTGCCTTATCCCACCGTAACGCGAATTGCCCGTCGATGCGATCGCCACGCCTAGTCAACTCGGCAATGCGCAAGCTGACGTTTCCGCCTGCGGTCGCGAACGAACCCGGTGCGCCAGCGGTACGCAACAGCGCATTCGCAGGCAAGGTGATAGCCAGATTGCGCACTGCAACTTCGTTCGAACTGACGTTGAACGACGTTGGTGATGTGGTGGCGTCGCTACCCGCCAGCGTTCCCCGCAACTCTCCCAATAGCACTGGCCATGCATCGATTTGCCAGGATACGGGCATGCCCATGTTGGCTGCGACCAAGCGCAGTTCGCCGGCCCCGCTCCAGATCGTGCCGGTCGAACCGATCATGCGCAGGTTTCCTGCCGACCAGGCATTGATGCGCCCGTCGAGCAACGAGGCGGGTGCCTTTATGATCAACGCGATCAGGAGCAGCGCTGCGCCAAAGGCGAATACGATCGCGCGCCGCATGGTGTTAAAGGGTCCTAGGGCGCAAGCGTAAGTTCGACGCGAACTTGCCCCGTTTCGACGCGGGCCGTGGCGACAAGATCGACCGCGCGTAGCTTTGCTTCTCGCTGCAGGACTTCGAGCAATGTTGGCACAGCGTCGAAACTGACGGTGTCGAACGTGACCCGCAGGCGGTTGTTGTCGACCCGATCGATGGCAGTTGCCTTGATCCCTTGGCGCGACAGCGCCGCGTCGAGGTCCGCGCGCGCGTCCCGTGCTGCGGGTGCAACCGTATTGCGCGACAGAGTCGCGATGTCCTCGGCCCTGCGCCGCGCTTCGCCGAGCGCCGTCCGCTGCACACCAAGTTCTCGCGTCAGGCGCTCGATGTCGCGTTGCATCGGTTGCCACAGCGCGATCCACGCAACGCCCGCGAGCACCGCAAGTGTGGCCAGCGACAACAGCAGGCGCTCGGTGCGAGAGCGCAGTTGCCACCACTGGCCGAAGCGCTCGCGAGTTGACGGTTGCAGGGTCGGTCGACATCAGTCCAGGCCCACGCGCAGGCGTGCTCCAGTGGCCGTCGGAGCGACGATCGTCACCAGACCGGCCCGCTGCAGCTCGCGTTGCACGCGTGCTGGTTGAGATGGATCGAGTTTCTGCAATTCGAAGACGACGTGGCCGTCGGCGAAGCGCAGTGAGCGGATTGCGCCGGCCGGCAATGTCGCCAATGCTGGCGCGGCGCGCGCCAACAGTGGCAGTGCGTCGTCATCAGCAACGAGGCCGGCGCGGTGGCGCAGCGTCGCATCGCGTCGCATGATCGCTGTTGCGGGTGCTGCACTCGCAGCCTCTTCAGGTGCAGAACTTTGTGCCAGCGCGCGCAGTTCACTTTGTGTCTGTGTAGTCTGCCACTCGAGCCAAAGCCATTGGCCGACACTGGCGAGTACATGGATGCCGAGCGCGCACGCCGCGATCCACATCGCGGGTCGTAGCAGCCGCAGCACGTCGATCCTCTGGGCAGCGGCTGCACCCGTATCCTTGCTCGTCTGCAAGTCGATCGCCGACATGTACGCTGCGGGTGTCATCGCAGACCAGCGCCACGGCGTACCCGCCACGAACTCGACACCGGTGGTTTGACTGGCCTGCGCCAATAGCGTCGGCGTGATGCCGGCAACATCCGCACGCACTTGCCTGGGACGATGGGCTTGACTGCCGGCAATCGCAAGCACGAGTTCGTCAGGCGGTGCGTTGCCCGTTACAGGGCCGACGGCGAGTGTTGCACCTTCCGCCGTGCGCACAAATCCGGCTCGATCGTGCGTGGCGGCACACCAGCACCAGCCGCCGTTCGGCGGTTGCGCCAGATCGCTTTCCAGGACAATTCGGTGCCAGCGAATGCCCGCGCGTGTCGACGCTGCCATGAACAGGCGCATCCAGGCTTCGGCAACGATCGCCACGCGGACCTTGCCGTCCGCGCTTTGTGCGCCCAACGCGAGGTGGTTGTCTTCGGGCGCGCCGGCGAGCTGATCTTCGAGTGCGAAGCCCACGGCCGCCGGCGCGCGCGCTACGGGTAGTTGCGGCAAGGTAAGCGTCACCAGCCGGCCCAGTGATGCGGCGATCACGGCTTCAAGCGCTTCCGCCGTGGGCCAGTCCGCACGACGACCACGCCCCGAGCGCACCAGACGGTTGGCAGCGTCGAACAACGCCCAATCCACGTCTAGCCTGGCGTCTGGGGGAGCCTCGAAATAAACGCGTAGGGTGGACATCGTGCCGGGATTCTACTCGACGCAACGCGTCATTCGACCGTCATCCATACGACGCTCGGCCATTCCCCGGCGACCCCCGACCGCTTGAGCAATGCGCGCGCACGGGCAAGGGTGTCGCCCTGGCGCGCCTCGATCGAGACCTCGAACCAGCTGCTCCTGACGTCGACCAGTGCATCTTCGACGATGATGTCGGCGCGAGGCAGGCGCGAACGGAAATCGGCGAGGCTGGCAAAAGGCAGTTGTTCGCGCTTGGCGACCAGGGCCAGCGCGCCCGCGCGGTCGAGTCCGCTCGCGATTGCCGCAAGTACTTCAGGCTCAGCAGTATTCACGTTGACCGCTGTCGGTGCGTCGAGTGCGGTCACATAGGATCGCAGTCGATTGAGCAACACGTCATTACCTCCGCGCACCGCCAATAATTCGCTGGTGCGCCGGACGGGTCCGTTGGCGCTCAGGCCCGGTGTGCTTTGTGCCATGTACCACGCGTCCTCGGCGCCACCCGGGTCAGTGATGCGGTCATCGGCATCCACCCAATCGATGACGGCATTGAGCAGGCTTGGCGGCAGCGACTGCGCCGCAAAAAGGCGCGTCATTGCGGCGAGCGTCACCGCCTGGCTTGCTGTGTTGCCAAGATTGTTCACGTTGATGCGGCTTTGCGCGTCGACGATGTACCCCGCGATCGAACCATTCTCCAGCGGGATCGCCGGCAGTCGCAGTGCCCACGGTTGCCGGAGGTGCACGGGCGCATTGGCGGGTGCATTGTCGAAGACGACTTGTCGCGCCCATTGCACGCCCGCCATGGCCAGAGCCTGCGCCTGTACCTGGTCGCGGCGATGCTCGTGATCGTTGATCCAGCGCTGCTGCTGCCAGAGCAACGTTGCCGCGATGGTTGCAGTCAGTGCGGCAAGCAGCATCGCCAGCACGATGGCCGCGCCGTGCGAACGACTCTTCATCGGAGCGCCAGCCAGCGATCGATCGACTCGCCGTTGGCAAGCACGAGCTCGACTCTCGCTGCGCGCGGCAGGTCGGCGTTCCCCGCAACCGGCCAATTGGCCAGCCACACGCCATCCTTGCCAAGATAGGTGAGCCGGAAGTGCGAGACGTCGGAAATCAGCGGATAGACAGTCGGCGCGCTGGCTCGCGCCCGATCGTAGCTCGGCCAGTAGAGGACTTCGATGACGCCGTCGCGAAAGCGGTAACCCAACCGCTGACCGGCGCTGCCGGGTTCGAGATTGAACTCGGGACCGGCGCGGGAAAAGGTCAGGGCGGCGTTGCCGTCGCCATCGACCGTTCCCAGCCACGCAGGCTCGCGTGAATCGCCGAGACGTGCGTTGCGCGGAATAGCTTCCCGCAAATCACCTTCGAGCCGTGCGAAAAACAGGTCGAGCGTGCGCCAGCGGGTGGCCTCGGCGGCGAGGCGTGCTTCGCTTTGCGTCATCGCCTCGAGCGCACGATAGCCGAGCACCGCCATGGTTGCCATGATCGACACGGCGATCAGGATTTCCAGCAGCGTGAATCCGCGAGCGAATGTGCGCATCAACGTTGACCCAGGTACCCGACCAGCCGTGCGAGCACGTAGTCAGGTGTTGCTGCATCAGCGACCGTGATCTCGATTTTCCGGAAAGCCGGGTTAGGCGTGCCGCCTATGGATTCGTGCCAGAAGAATGTGGCGCCGGCCTCCGTGGCGTTGCCCGAGCGTTGACCCTGCGCGGGTGTCGGCGCTTCGAGTTGCGCTAGCGCCAGCCGATTCTGGGCAACCCACAGCGCAAGCGTGCGTGCCTTCAACGCAGTGGCGCCGTCCGCACTCTGGGCAATGCTGCGAAAGCCGGCACCCAGCGCGACAGCAAGTATGGCCAGCGCGACGAGCACCTCGACCAGCGTGAAGCCTCGGATAGTGCGCGCTAACGCGGCAAGACAGCGGACAGCGAGACGCGATTCAGCGGGTCGGCATCGAGCAGGGCGTGCCATTCTTGGGAAGTGATTTCCATCGTGTAGGGTTCATTGCGGCCACTTGCCGCCAACGGCAGGATCGAATCCGAAGCAACATTCTGCCCCGCGTATTGGATCGCGGCGGCATTTACACCGTCGGGCAACGAACGCACGGCGAGTACGTCGTCGTCGGTAAGGGGCGCCCAGCGATCGCCGTCGGCACCGTGGTCGCGATACCAGAAGCGGTAGCCCGTGCCACCCGCGGATATGCCGAGCGTCTGGTTGCGCCACTGCGCCAGCGAGGCCGCATGCTCGATGGCTGCGGCCAGACGACGCCCTTCGCGTTCGATGGTTTGCCGGGGATCGCTGTCGAAACGCGCGTAGGCCATGCCTGCGGCGAGGCCGAGAACGATGAGTACTACCAATATCTCTGCCAGCGTAAACCCGGTGCTGTGCTGGCGTGTGGGAGCACCGGCCGTCGGTGTAAAGGGCAAGGGCATGCTGGGGGTTAGAGGTCCCATGACCCGATGTCGGCATCGAAGCCCGTTCCGCCCGGCTGGCCATCTGCGCCGTAGCTGAATACGTCGATCTCGCCGCGCAGACCAGGATTCAGATATTGATAGGGATTGCCCCAGGGGTCCTTGGGCAGGCGCTCGAGATAACCGTTCGGCTTCCAGTTCGGAGGCACTGGCGGCTGCGTTGGTCGCGCAACCAACGCGCCAATGCCCTGATCGGTGGTCGGATAGCGCCCATTGTCGAGGCGATAGAGTTTGAGCGCCTGAACTATCGCTGCGATGTCGTTCCTGGCGGCGATGACACGCGCCTCGTCAGGGCGCTCCAGTACGCGCGGCACGACCAATGCGGCAAGGATGCCGAGGATCACGATAACAACGAGGACCTCGACCAGTGTGAAGCCTGGGGCGCGTTGCCTGCAATGGGCGAATGAATGCATGCAGCCATTATAATCGCGCGCATTCGATTGCGTTTCCGGAGCTTCCTTGCTTCGTCGGCTGTTCTGGCTGTCTGCGTTTGTGCTGCTGATCGGCGCCGCGGCATTTGGCTGGGCGTCCTGGCAACCGCTGCCGTTGCCGCAGGCAACCTATGCATTCAGCGTGAAACCTGGCGCCACGCTGCGCTCGGTGGCGCGCGATCTCACCGCGGCTGGAATCATTCCCGCGGACTGGGTGCTCGTGGGGCTTGCTCGTGCCGCCGGGGTCGATCGCGCGATCAAGGCTGGCAACTACGAAATTGCGAGCGGTACCACGCTGCGGTCGTTGCTTGCCAAATTGACCCAGGGTGACGTAACGCAAACCGGGTTCACGATCGTTGAAGGCTGGAACATGCGCGATCTCCGTGCGGCGTTGAAGAACAACCCCGCGATCAGAACCACCGTGGGCGATCTGCCGGACAATGAACTGATGCAGAAAATCGGTGCGCCCGGGACCTCGCCCGAAGGCTGGTTTTTCCCGGAGACATATTTTTTCGCGCATGGCACGACGGATACGTCGCTGCTCGCGCGTGCGTACAGGCTGATGCAGGAGCGCCTGACGACAGCGTGGGCAGCGCGCGCACCTGGTTTGCCGCTGACAACACCGTACGAAGCGCTGATCCTGGCGTCCATTGTAGAAAAGGAAACAGGGCGCGCGGCCGATCGCCCGCTGATTGCCGCGGTTTTCATCAATCGGTTGCGCCAGGGGATGCGCCTGCAGACGGACCCAACCGTCATCTACGGCTTGGGCGAGAGCTTCGACGGCAACCTGCGCCGGCGCGACCTCGATACCGATCATCCGTTCAATACGTACACACGCGATGGTCTGCCACCGACGCCGATCGCAATGCCGAGCCAGGCATCGCTCGATGCGGTAATGCATCCGCCATCCGCGCCGTTTCTGTATTTCGTCGCGCGCGGCGATGGCACGAGCGAGTTTTCGGCCAATATCTCGGATCACAACCGCGCCGTGGCAAAATATCAGAAGCGTGCGCGTTAAGATTGCCGGGCACGTGCCCACCATGACCGACCCCGCGTACAAAGGCCGCCTGATCACCGTCGAAGGTATCGATGGCGCGGGCAAGAGCACGCACCTTCCGTGGCTCAAGGAGCTGCTCGAACGAAATGGGCGGCAGGTGTGGCTCACCCGCGAGCCCGGCGGCACGCCACTCGGTGAGCGTCTGCGCGAAATGTTGTTGCACGAGCCGATGGCGCCACTCACGGAACTGCTGCTCATGTTCGCGGCGCGCCGGGAGCATTGCGAACGCGAGATCTGGCCGCGCATGCAAGGCGGGGGCTGGGTGGTGTGCGACCGCTTCACGGATGCGACATACGCCTATCAGGGCGGCGGTCATGGCCTCGCGATGGCCCGGATTGCCGAGCTCGAGCACATCGCGCTGGGGACGTTTCGACCGGATCTGACGCTGATCTTCGATGTGCCGGTTGCTGTCGGCCGCAAGCGCATCGTTGCCGCGCGGACGCCCGACAAGTTCGAACGCCAGCAGGAGGAATTTTTCGAACGCGTGCGGGCGGTTTACCTCGCGCGAGCCGCGGCTGAACCGCAGCGCTGCCGGGTCATCGACAGCACGCTGCCCCCTAACGGACGTGCGCGACGAGCTCGAGAAGGTAGTCGGCCAGCTATGACTGACGCCACTGTCCCGCAGCCTGCTGCGTGGGAGGCATTGCCGCCTTGGCATGAGGCGGTCGCCGCAAACATGCTGAAAGCACGGGCGCACTGGCCCCACGCATTGCTCATCGCCGGGCCGCAGGGACTCGGCAAGCGCCTGCTGGCGTTGCATCTGGCGCGCGCGCTGCTCTGTGAAACACCCCGATCCGACGGCAGCGCGTGTGGATCCTGCAGCGGATGTGGATTGGTCGAGCGACGCAGCCATCCCGACCTTCGGCTGATCGAGCCGGTGACCTATGACGAAGAAGGCAACGCGACAGCGGTCGACGCCATTACCGTCGAGCCCATTCGCGACCTGATCGATTTTGCGCTTTTGTCGAGCCACCGCGGTGGCGCCAAGGTCGCAGTGGTCGCCCCGGCCGATGCTCTCAACGCCGCCGCCGCGAACGCCCTCCTGAAGACGCTCGAGGAGCCGCCGCTGCGGACCTATCTCTTGTTGGTGAGTCATCGGCCAGGCCGCTTGCCGGCGACGATTGTCAGCCGTTGCCGGCGCTTGCCAATTGGCATGCCAGACGTCGCCTTGGCGTCGGCGTGGCTTGCGCAACGCGGCGTCGCCGCACCGGAGCGATTGCTGGCGCAAGCGGGTGGCGCACCGATGCTGGCGCAGACATTGGCCGATGCCGACGTGCAGCGCAGTCGCGATTGGTTGCTGGGCGAACTCGCGCGCCCGGAGCGACTGTCACCGGTCGCGGTGGGCGCTCGCATCGAAGCCGTGCCCAAGGATGAGCGCAAAAGGGCGCTCGCCGATCTCACGTACTGGCTGCTGACCTGGACGGCCGATCTTGCCGCCGTCGACAGCGGTGGGACGGCCCGGTTTCACGCCGATCGCGGCGACGCCCTTGCAGCGCTCGTCCCCCGAGTGGCGCGGGTGCCCCTGTTCCGCTATTATCAAACGCTGTTGCGGCAGCGCGCGCTGCTTGGCCATCCGTTGCAGCCGCGCCTGGTTGCCGAAATGCTGCTGTTTGACTACCGGATGTTGTTTGCCCGATTGAAAAGCGGTTGACACGTATCGCGCGCAGCCAGGCAGCACCGATCAACTGAGCAGAACCCGACGAACCAAGAGCGAAGATGGCGACAGACCGCTCCAACGGCAGTACCGGACCCGCCACGGTGTCGCGGCCAGGCGTTCTGTCGCTCAACATTCGTGAGAAAGCCGCCCTCTATGCCGCGTACATGCCGTTTCTGGCCGGCGGCGGTATTTTCATTCCGACCAATCGCCAGTATCAGCTCGGTGAAGAAGTTTTCATGCTGCTCTCGCTCATGGATGACCCGCAGCGTATCGCCGTGCAAGGCAAGGTCGTCTGGGTAACGCCCGAAGGCGTCCAAGGCAATCGCACCCAGGGCATCGGCGTCCAGTTCACTCGGGACGACACCGGCGCAGCCGCGCGCGCGACCATCGAGAAAATCCTCGGCGAAACACTCGCTTCAAACCGCCCGACCCATACCATGTAGTAGGCGCGCGTCTCGCGCGTGTCATCCCTGCATGGGCCTTGCCCATGCCGCCAGTCCGCACCGAATGCCCCATGTTTGTCGACTCTCATTGCCACATCAATTTTCCGGAGCTGGTCAGCCAACTCCCGTCCGTGCTCGATGCGATGGCGAAGGAGCGCGTGACCCACGCCCTGTGCATCGGTGTCAATTTGCCGGAATTGCCAGGTGTGCTGCAGCTGGCCGCAGGACACTCGAACATCTATGCAAGTGTTGGCGTACATCCTGACTACGAAGATACGCCGGAACCCTCGGTCGATGGCCTCTGCGAGCTCGCCCGGCAGCCCAAAGTCGTCGCCATTGGCGAAACCGGCCTCGACTACTACCGGCTGTCCGGGGACCTGGAATGGCAGAGGGCACGATTTCGTACTCATATTCGTGCGGCCCGCGAGTGCGGCAAGCCGCTGGTGATTCACACCCGTTCCGCCGCCGCCGACACCTTGGCGATCATGCGCGAGGAGCGTGCCGATGAGGTTGGCGGTGTGATGCATTGTTTCACCGAGAGTTGGGATGTCGCGCAGGCGGCGCTGGCGTTGGGTTTTCACATCTCGTTTTCGGGCATTGTCACGTTCAAGAACGCGAAAGAACTCAAGGACATTGCGCAGCGCGTGCCACTCGAGCGCATGCTGATCGAAACCGATGCGCCGTATCTGGCGCCGGTACCTTTTCGCGGCAAGCTCAATCAGCCGGCATACGTGCGTCATGTTGCCGAGGAGATCGCGCGCTTGCGCAGCGTGAGCGTCGATGATGTCGCGCGCTCGACGTCGGTCAATTTTTTCAATCTATTCGGAGTGGCTCACGATATTCAATGAAGTTGCCATGCGCGCGGGCGGTGTTTTGCTGTGCGCGCTGATCAGTCTGGCGCCGGGCGCCACCTACGCGCAGGCACAGAAGCAGTCGCTCTACGAGCGATTCGTGGAATCGGTTGCGATCGACCGCTCGGACGATGTCGCGGCCATTTTGGCGCGGGGCATGGATCCGAATACTGTCGACCCCAACGGCGAACCGATGCTCGTCGTCGCGTCACGCGCGGGCTTCGAGCCGACGGTCGATGCGCTGTTGCGAGCTGGCGCGAAGGTCGACGCCAAGAACGGTTTTGGCGATACCGCAATCATGGTGGCTGCACTTGGCGGCCACTTGGCCCTGGTCAAGAAGTTGTATTCGCGTGGCGCCGAGATCAATCCCGTCGGCTGGACGCCGCTGGCCTACGCCGCGACCAACGGAAAAACGGAGGTCGTCCGGTATTTGCTCGAAATCGGTGCCAAACCCAACGCGTTGTCGGCCAATGGCACCACTGCGCTGATGATGGCGGTACGCGGCGGACACGCCGAAACGGTGGACCTCCTGCTGGCCAAGGGTGCCGACGTCAACCTTCGCAATCAGAATGGCGCGAGCGCACTGGCGTGGGCCACGCGCGGCGGTTTCGGCACGATTGAAAATACGCTGGTCAAGCGCGGCGCGAAGCCTTAACAGCCGACGCGCGGCGTTTGGCGCGTTGGCGGCGGGCCTGCTTGGGGTCCGCGATGAGCGACCGATAGATCTCGATGCGATCGCCATTGGCAATGAAGGCCTGCCGATAGACGCGCTTGCCGAAAATCCCCACCGGGCAGTGCGCGATATTCACCTCCGGATGTCGCGTGGCAATGCCCGAGCGTTCCAGCGCATCGTTAACCGTGGCGCCCGTCGGCAACCGGACTTCGATTTCGGTCGCGGCCTCCGGCAACGCGTAGACGACGGTGACCGAGATAAGCGTCATCTGGCATGAACGCGTTCGGCCTGCCTGACGAACGCGTCGATGAAACTGTCGGCGATGTAATCGAAGACCGGGCCGATCAACGTCTCCAGTGCACGCGTCGCGAATTCATAATTCAGCGCCAACTCGACCTTTGAAGCGTCGTCGGTGAGCGGGCGAAACGTCCAGATCCCGTCGAGCCGGCGAAAGGGACCATCGTGCAGCGCGAGGACGATCCGATCGGGGCGATGGTAGTCATTGGCCGTCGTGAAATGCGCGCGCACACCATGGAAGTCAATGTCGATGCGGACGACTGCGGTATCCGCGTTCCGTTCGAGCGTCTGCACGCCACCGCACCAAGGAAGAAAGGCAGGATAGTCCTCGACGCCTTCGACCAATGCGAACATTTGTTGCGTGCTGAACTGGACGAGGACGGACTTGTGGACACTGGCCATTGTTACAATGGAAGTAGTGAGCAACCAGGTTTACCGATGAGCATTGTCGCCAACAGAAAAGCCTATCACGACTACTTCGTCGAGGAGAAATTCGAGGCGGGCCTTGCACTCGAAGGCTGGGAAGTCAAAGCGGTCCGCGCCGGGCGTGCCCAGTTGAAGGAGGCCTACGTCATCGTGAAGAACGGCGAAATCTTCCTGATCGGAGCACACATGATGCCACTGCCGACGGCGTCGACGCACATCCATCCCGATCCGACGCGCACGCGCAAGCTCCTGATGCATCGCGCGGAAATCGGCAGGCTCGTCGGCAAGGTCGAGCGCGCCGGCTATACGCTGATGCCACTCGACCTGCATTTCAACCGCGGCCGCATCAAGCTGGAGATCGGTTTGGCGAAGGGCAAGAAACAATACGACAAGCGCGAGGCGGAAAAGGAACGCGACTGGAACCGCGAAAAGCAGCGGCTGTTGCGCGACCGGACCGGCAGCGGACGCGGAAGATGAGCGCGGTGAGCCTGCGCGCCGCAGGCGCGGATGACATGCCGGCCATCGCTGCACTGTATGCCAGCCATGTTCGTACCGGTACCGCGACGTTCGAGCTCGACCCGCCGGACGAAGTGGAGATGCGACGACGCCGGGACGACATCGTTTCGCGCGGCCTGCCTTATCTGGTGGCGATGCGCGATGACCAAACCATTGGCTACGCGTACGCCGGTCCTTACCGCCCGCGGCCGGCGTACCGTTTCACCGTTGAGGATTCCATCTACGTACGCGCCGACTGCGCTGGGCAGGGTGTTGGCCGCTTGCTGCTTCAGGCGCTGATCGATGCCTGTGAGCACGCGGGTGCGCGGCAAATGATCGCAGTCATCGGCGACACGGCGAATTCAGCGTCGATCCGCCTGCACGCGGCCGCGGGCTTCACGCGTACCGGCTTGCTCCCGAGCGTCGGCTGGAAGTTCGGGCGTTGGCTCGACGTCGTGCTGATGCAGCGCGCGCTCGGGCCGGGCGATACCACTCCTGGTTAGGGGTGCGCCGTGAGCAATGCGTGCGCGGCCCGGACACCACTTCGCGTTGCCGCTTCCAGCGTCGCCGGCAACTCGGCGTCGGTGTAGTCGCCTGCCAGATAGAGGCGCGACGCGAGCGACCCTGCTGCCGGTCGCCGCAGACCTGGCGTGCAAGCGTAGGTTGCGCGCCGCTCCGCGATCACTTGCGTCCAGGTGGGAGCGGGAAGTTTGGGCATCAAGCGGCGCAACTGGGCATCGATCGCTTCGGCAAGTGTCTCATGCGCGATCTTGGCGCTTGAAGACTCGGTGCTGATGACGACCGCGGCAAGCCCTGCGGGCCCGTCCAGCAGTTCGCGGCTGAACAGCCACTGTCCCGGATCACTGTCCAGCTTGAGCAAAGGCGAAGAGACCTTCAATGGAGTTGGGTATTTCAGGTACGCGGTCGTGATGGGCTCGAAAGCGAATGCTGCGACCTGTGCGAGTACCTGGGCCACGGTACCGGTAGTGGAGCTGGCCGCCAGCAAACGTTCGAGCTGGTGCGGTCCGACAGCCACAATGGCCGCCGCAAAGCGCTCGTTGGTGTAGCCCGTGGTAACGATGACATCGTCCTTCGTGGCCACGACGCTGCCAACAGTCGTGCCGGCGCGTATCGCTCCGCCACGATCAGTGACGAATGCTGCTGCCGCATCGGGAAACAGAGTCGACAGGTCGACCCGAGGAAGGATCAGGTCAGAGTCTCGCGCGTGCGCTGCAAACGCGAGCCGCATGACATTGAGGAACATCTGCGCCGACGCGGACTCGATCGGTGTGTTCAGCGCCGCGATGCATAGTGGTTGCCAGAGCAATTCCACGACAGCCGCCGGCTGATCGCTGAGCAGGCCGGCGACCGTCAGCTGCGGCGAACTGCAAAAGCGCCTCTTGGCGAGATGGCGTGCGAACGCAGCGGTGCGTACTCGATCACGCCATGATATGCCGCGCATCGTTACCAATGCCACGGCCAGGTGCAAGGGCGCGGGCAAACCGGGCGTTCGCATGCGAAATACGCCTGGCTGTTCGAGGATGAGCCGCCGACGGTCCAGGAGTTCGCTTTCGGCGCCTTCGCCATGCACGATGCGCAACAATTCCAGCGTTTGGCGATACGCGCCGAGCAGGATGTGCGCACCATTGTCGACTGGAGTGCCGTAGGCGTCGACGCGACGCGACCGGCCCCCCAGCGTGCGCGCCGCCTCGAATACGGACACTTCGCACCCGGCCTGGGCGAGCGTGACTGCGGCCGCGAAGCCCGCATAGCCGCCGCCGATGACCGCGACACGCCGTTTCAAATCAGTACTGCCACGACGTTCGCCACGCGATCCACGCCTTGTACAACGGTGCCAGCGATACTCGACGGTCGAGAACGCGGAAACCATCGCGCTCGATCTCCGCAAGCAGTGCGCGATAGACTGCGGCCATCATCAAGCCAGGACGCTGCGCGCGTCGATCGCCGGCAGGCAGCGCCGCAAACGCACTGGCATAGTACGCGCGCGCGCGCTCGACCTGGAACGCCATCAGGGAGGTGAATGCGGGCGTCAGCTTGCGGCCGATAATGTCCATGTTGCTGACACCGAAACGCCGCAATTCGTCCTGCGCAAGATAGATGCGGCCGCGCTGGGCATCCTCTCCGACATCGCGAATGATGTTGGTGAGCTGGAATGCGATACCGAGCTCCCGGGCATAGGTGCGCGTAGCGGGATCCTGGTATCCGAAAATCTCCGCCGAAAGCAGGCCGACCACGCCGGCGACGCGGTGGCAGTAGCGCTCGAGCGTGGCGAAGTCCTGATAACGATTCTGATCGAGGTCCATTGCCATGCCGTCGATGATGGCGTCGAAGTGTTCGCGCGGCAGCGCGTACATGCCGACGATTTCGCCGAGCGCCACGGCGACAGGATGCTGGGGCTTGCCGGCGAAGACGGCGGCGATTTCGTTGCGCCACCATGCAAGTTTCATGCGGGCGACCGCAGGATCAGAGACCTCGTCGACGACGTCGTCGACCTCGCGGCAAAACGCGTACAAGGCCGTGATGGCATGCCGCCTCGGCGCGGGCAGGAAGCGAAAGCTGTACGCGAAACTCGATCCGCTTTGTGCGAGCTTTGCTTCGCAGTAGGACTGGGGATCCATGTCAGTCGGGAAGGGGGGCGGCGAGCCGAGCGAGCGTGGGGGGATGTTTCATCTTAGCGCCGCATGGCCGCGATCGACATCGCAGCCCAATCGCTACGTGTCAAGATGGGCCGGTGCCGGAACACATCGCCTTGGACGCCGTCGATGCGCTGCAAAATTCGCAAACCGCCCGCGACGACCATGTTCAGCTCGAGTTTGAGTCGGAGCGGCAGCATTCGGGCCAGCGGCCGACCGGATTCGAGCAGGTTACGCGTCCGTTTCACTTCGAAGGCGATCAGTTGTGTCCAGCGCGGATCGCAGCGTCCGGCCCCGATCTGAGTTTCATCGATGTCGAACCGCCGCAGGTCGTCCTGCGGCAGGTATACCCGGCCCTTGTGCCAGTCGATGGCGATGTCCTGCCAGAAATTGGCGAGTTGCAGGCCGGTGCAGATCGCATCCGATTGTGCGTGCGCCGTTTCGTCATCGATGCCGTACAAGTGAAGCAAGAGTCGGCCGACCGGATTCGCTGAACGCGAACAATAGTCAGCGAGATCAGGGAAGTCCGCATAGCGGGTCTTGACGACATCCTGCCGGAAGGCCGACAGGAGCGCGCGCAGTGGTGCGAGCGGCAGCGCGTGCGCACGGATTTCGCGCGCCAGCGATGGAAATGGCGGCTCGAGCGGTTGTTCGCCACGTTCGATGAGGTCGAGCATGGCAACATAATGATCGAGAGCCGCGAGCCGCTCGTCCGGTGGCGCGTCGCCTTCGTCGGCGATATCGTCAGCGCTGCGCGCGAACGCGTAGATCGCGACGACCGCACCGCGCAGCCGGGGCGGAACAAGCCACGATGCCACTGGAAAGTTTTCGTAATGATCGACGGACACCGAATTTGCGCCTGACACAGCGAGGGTGCGCCGCCTTTGCATGGCGCGGAAGCCGCGTTTCCGCTACAATTACGTGTTTCGCAACACGACTGCGAAAGTGGCGGAATTGGTAGACGCACCGGCCTTAGGAGCCGGAGCCGAAAGGCGTGAGAGTTCGAGTCTCTCCTTTCGCACCACGAAGGATTTGGCAAGGAATCTAGCAAGGAATCAGCGGGTATGCAAATGACACTGGAGACACTCGGGCAGCTTGAACGTCGGCTGCATGTCGCGGTGCCGATCGAACAGATCGAGGGCGAGGTTCAGAAGCGTCTGGCGCAGCTGGCCAAGACGGCGAAGGTCGCTGGCTTTCGCCCGGGCAAAGTCCCGTTGAAGTTGATCGCGCAGCAGTATGGGCCGCAAGTGCGGTCCGAAGTCATCACGGATACCGTGCAGACGAGCTTCAACGACGCCATTCGTGCCCAGAATCTGCGCGTCGCGGGATATCCCACGATCGAATCCAGGCAAAGTGCGACCAAGGAGCAATTCGAGTTTTCGGCCGTGTTCGAGGTCTACCCCGAAGTCAAGCTGGGGGACCTTTCCGCAGTCCGGATCGAGCGTCCGGTCGCCTCGGTCCAGGCGGGCGACGTCGACAATACGCTCGATATCCTGCGCAAGCAGCGCGTCCGCTACGAGGACGTTGCGCGCCCGGCGCAAGCCGGGGATCGTGCCATCGTCGACTTCACCGGGCGCATCGCGGGAGTGGAATTTCCTGGTGGGCAGGCGAAGGACTTTGCCATCATTTTGGGCGAAGGCAGGATGCTGCCAGAATTCGACGCTGCGTTGCCGGGGATGGCCGCGGGCGACCGCAAGAACTTTGCACTGACATTTCCCGCGGACTATCACGGCAAGGAAGTCGCCGGAAAGACCGCGGACTTCGAACTCATCATGCGCGCAGTGAGTGCGCCGGTATTGCCGCCGCTCGACGCAGAGTTCGCCAAGGCTTTTGGCATCGCCAGCGGCAGCCTGGACGAGCTGCGCACCGAGGTTACCGCCAACCTGACCGCAGAACTCAACCGCAAGATTGCGGCCGTGGTCAAGGATCAGGTCATGCAGGCGCTCCGCGCGAATGTTGAGGTCGTCGCTCCGAAATCTCTGGTGGAAATCGAGGCGCAGAATCTTGCAACGCGTGCGACCAACGAACTGAAAAGTCGAGGCGTCAGTCCGGAGGGTGTCGACCTGTCGGTCGAAGCGCTGCGCCCGCAGGCAGAAGAGCGGGTCGCGCTCGGATTGATCCTGAACGAACTGGTGCGAACGCATCAGTTGCAGGGCCGTCCCGAGCAGGTCCGGGCACTGGTGGCGGAGGCGGCGCAAAGTTATGAGCAGCCGGAGGCAGTGATCCGCTGGCACTATGAACAGGCGGATCGATTGAACGACTTCGAATTGGCTGCGGTCGAACGCAATGTCGTTGACTGGACGCTGCAGCGGGCAAAAATAGAGGATCGCCCGACGAGTTTTTCCACGCTGATGGAACCTGCCGCGGGTTGACCCCATATAGCAAAATCGAACCATTGCGTTCTGGAGCAGCAACCACATGAGTAACAGCAAAATGCAGGAACCGACGGGTCTTGGCTTGATACCGATGGTGATCGAGCAGAGCGGGCGTGGCGAGCGTGCGTACGACATCTACTCGCGGCTGCTCAAGGAGCGCGTCATATTCCTGGTCGGCCCGGTCGACGACGCGACAGCGAACCTGGTCGTGGCGCAGATGCTCTTTCTCGAGTCCGAGAACCCCGACAAGGACATCAATTTCTACATCAATTCGCCGGGCGGGTCGGTGTCGGCGGGGATGGCGATTTTCGACACCATGCAATTCATCAAGCCGGACGTTTCGACGTTGTGCGTCGGCATGGCGGCGAGCATGGGTGCGTTCCTGTTGGCGGCAGGCACCAAGGGCAAGCGCTTTGCGCTGCCCAATTCCACGGTGATGATCCATCAGCCGTCTGGGGGCTTCCAGGGACAGGTTTCCGACATCGAGCGCCACGCACAATTCGCGATTGATCTCAAGCGCCGTTTCATCGCGCTCATGGTCCAGTTGACTGGCCGCACGACCGAGCAAGTCGAGTTGGATCACGACCGGGATCGTTTTCTTACGTCAGAGCAGGCCGTTTCCTACGGAATCGTGGATAAAGTCTTGCAGAGCCGGGGCTAAGGCCTGTAGAGTGTGATCAAGGGCCTGTGCAGCTGTGCTGGACAGGCGTACTGCGGTGATGCTCCAGGACGAGTCGGCAAACGACAGGAAACACGGGGAAAATAGGGCTCCATGGCGGATAAGGCCTCCGGCGACAAGCTTCTTTACTGTTCCTTCTGCGGCAAGAGCCAGCATGAGGTGAGGAAGCTCATCGCCGGTCCGTCGGTATTCATCTGCGACGAGTGCATCGAGCTTTGCAACGACATCATTCGCGAGGAGGGCGCAACCGCCGACGCGAGTCGCGCCGACAAGAGCAAACTCCCAACGCCGCACGAGATCCGGCAGATCCTTGATCAGTATGTGATCGGTCAGGAGCTCGCCAAAAAGATACTCTCGGTTGCAGTCTACAATCACTACAAGCGGCTCGACACCAGTGTCAAGGAAGACGATGTCGAGCTCGCCAAGAGCAACATTTTGCTCATTGGCCCGACCGGATCGGGCAAGACCTTGCTGGCGCAGACGCTAGCGCGGCTGCTGGATGTTCCCTTCGTAATCGCGGATGCGACGACGCTTACTGAGGCCGGTTATGTTGGCGAAGACGTCGAGAACATCATCCAGAAGCTTCTGCAAAAGTGCGACTACGATATCGAGAAGGCGCAGCGCGGCATCGTCTATATCGACGAGATCGACAAGATTTCGCGCAAGAGTGACAACCCGTCGATTACCCGCGACGTTTCCGGGGAAGGCGTGCAGCAGGCGCTGCTCAAGCTGATCGAAGGCACGATCGCTTCGGTACCACCGCAGGGCGGGCGCAAGCATCCCAACCAGGAATTCGTGCAGGTCGACACGACCAATATCCTGTTTGTCTGCGGCGGGGCATTCGACGGCCTGGAAAAGATCATTCGCCAACGTACCGCCACTACCGGTATCGGCTTTGGCGCCGACGTCGCGAGCCCGGACGATCGCAAGAACATCAGCCTGCTGCTGCGCGAGACCGAGCCCGAGGACCTGATCAAGTTCGGTCTGATCCCTGAATTCGTCGGACGTCTGCCGGTTGCGGCCACGCTCGAAGAGCTCGACGAGGTCGCGCTGATCCAGATACTGGTCGAACCGAAGAATGCGTTGATCAAGCAATACCAGAAGATGTTCCGCATGGAAGGCGTCGAACTCGAGGTCAGGGAGCCCGCGTTGCGGGCAATCGCCAGTCGCGCGCTGGCGCGCAAGACCGGGGCGCGTGGCTTGCGTTCGATCCTGGAGCAGGTGCTGCTCGACGTCATGTACGATCTACCGTCGCAGACGAACCTTTCTCGCGTTGTCGTCGATGAATCGACGATCACCAACGACGGGAAGCCGCTGCTGATGTTCGCCGAGTCGCCGAAGGTGGCGGCGGCACATTCCTAACGGCGACGCTCAAGTACGTCGCCGCCTCGTCGGCGGCCCGGCGCGTCCCTGCGTTATTGCAAGTCTGGCGTACCAGGGTAGTGCGCCCCGGGCGGACACCTTGAACCTGTCCTACCCAGCCCCATCTAACCGATAATTCTATCCAACCATCAGGATATTCTGCCGTTATGGTTACCGACACCACCAAGCAACCCGCTGAATTGACTACGTTCCCGCTGCTTCCTTTGCGCGACGTCGTCGTTTTCCCGCACATGGTCATCCCGCTGTTCGTCGGGCGCCCGAAGTCGATCAAGGCGCTGGACGTCGCCATGGAAGCCGGCAAGCATATTCTGCTGGTCGCCCAGAAGTCCGCCGCCAAGGACGAGCCGGGCGCCGAGGATTTGTACGATATCGGCAGTGTGGCGACCATTCTGCAGATGCTGAAGCTGCCGGATGGCACGGTGAAGGTGCTCGTCGAAGGTACGCAACGCGCACAGATCGTTCGCGTTGAGGATGCTGGCGAATATCTGTCGGCCGAAGCCACGACGCTCGGTGGAGCGGATGGCGGCACGCACGAAATCGAAGCCATGCGCCGGGCTTTGCTGGGCCAGTTCGACCAGTACGTGAAGCTCAACAAGAAGATTCCGCCCGAAATCCTGACATCGATGTCCGGCATTGACGATGGCGGTCGCCTCGCCGATGCCATCGCTGCGCACCTGCCACTCAAGCTCGAGCAGAAACAGGAAATCCTCGAGATGCAGCTGGTGGCCAAGCGGCTCGAACACCTGCTCGGACTACTCGAAGGCGAAGTCGATATCCTGCAGGTCGAGAAGCGCATCCGCGGTCGCGTCAAGCGGCAGATGGAAAAGAGCCAGCGCGAGTATTACCTGAACGAACAGGTCAAGGCGATTCAGAAGGAGCTTGGTGAGGGCGACGAAAACGCCGATCTCGACGACATGGAAAAGAAGGTCAAGGCCGCCAAGATGTCGAAGGAGGCCGAAGGCAAGGCGATGACCGAGCTCAAGAAGCTCAAGATGATGTCGCCGATGTCCGCCGAAGCGACGGTCGTGCGCAATTACATCGACACGCTGCTCGGCCTGCCGTGGAAGAAGAAGAGCAAGATCAACAAGGACCTCGCCAACGCGGTCAAGGTGCTGGACGCCGATCACTATGGCCTCGAAAAGGTCAAGGAACGCATCGTCGAATACCTCGCGGTACAGCAGCGTGTCGACAAGCTGAAGGCGCCGATTCTGTGCCTCGTTGGCGCGCCTGGCGTTGGCAAGACCTCGCTCGGCCAATCCATCGCGCGTGCGACGAACCGCAAGTTCGTGCGCATGTCCCTGGGCGGCGTGCGCGATGAAGCCGAGATTCGCGGCCACCGCCGCACCTACATCGGTTCGATGCCCGGCAAGATCCTGCAGAACATGACGAAGGTCGGTGTCAGGAATCCGTTGTTCCTGCTGGACGAAGTCGACAAGATGGGCATGGATTTTCGCGGCGATCCGTCTTCGGCGTTGCTCGAAGTACTCGATCCCGAGCAGAACAACACATTTGTCGATCACTACGTCGAGGTCGAGTACGACCTGTCTGACGTGATGTTTGTCGCGACCGCGAACACGCTGAACATTCCGGCACCGCTGCTCGACCGGATGGAAGTCATCCGACTGTCCGGCTATACCGAAGACGAAAAGATTGCGATCGCCAAGCAGTATCTCGTCCCGAAGCAGATGAAGAACAACGGGCTGAAGCAAAACGAACTGCACATCGCGGACTCGGGGCTGCGCGACATCATGCGTTACTACACGCGCGAGGCGGGCGTGCGCGCGCTCGAGCGCGACATCTCGAAGATCTGCCGCAAGGTGGTCAAGGGACTATTGCTGAAGGCGAGCGAGGGCAAGCCCCGCGCGGCGAAGAAGCCGGTCGAGGTCAATGCCAAGAATCTCGACAAGTACCTTGGCGTGCGCAGGTACACCTACGGCATCGCCGAGAAGAAAAACCAGGTGGGGCAGGTCACGGGATTGGCGTGGACCGAAGTTGGTGGCGACCTGTTGACGATCGAGGCCGTTGCGCTACCCGGCAAGGGCAAGACGACCACGACAGGCAAGCTCGGCGAGGTGATGAACGAATCGATCGCGGCTGCGCTTTCCGTTGTGCGGCACCGCTCGAAGCAGCTGGGTATCGCGCCCGACTTCTATCAGAAGACCGATCTGCACATTCACCTGCCCGAAGGCGCAACGCCTAAAGACGGGCCGAGTGCGGGCACGGCGATCTCCACGGCGATGGTCTCGATCCTGACCAACATACCCGTTCGTGCCGACGTTGCGATGACCGGAGAAATCACGTTGCGCGGAGAAGTATTGCCGATTGGCGGTTTGAAGGAAAAACTGCTCGCGGCGGGCCGCGGTGGCATTCGGCAGGTGTTGATACCGGAAGAGAACGTGAAGGATCTGGTGGAGATTCCTGACGAAATCAAGAATCGGCTGGAAATCCACCCGGTGCGCTGGATCGAGGAAGTGCTCGCGTTTGCACTCGAACGTCCGCCGACACCGCTGGTCGACACTCCCGCAACGGAAGCGCCCGCGGTTCCGGCGCCTCCCGCCGAAGGTCCGGCGGCAGTCATCAAGCACTGAGTTGGCGAGCACATGCAAGAGCGTCGCGGCGATCGCCGTGGCGCTCTTGCTGTGTGCAGCGATGTCAGCGCGGTGCTTGACACGTTGAATTCACGATTGCTATAAAGGTCCTCCGGAGTTCATCGCCGGTGGTGCCTCCCAATAATTCCACCAAGCTTCGAAAGGGGATATTCGTGAACAAGTCGGAGTTGATCGACGCCATCGCCAAACATGCGGACATCTCCAAGGCCGCGGCGGGCCGGGCCCTGGATGCGACCGTAAATTCCATAAAGGGGTCGCTCAAAAAAGGCGACGTCGTCACACTCGTTGGCTTCGGCTCGTTCTATGTCGGCAAGAGGACGGCACGCCAAGGGCGCAACCCGCGTACGGGCGCGACGATCAAGATCAAGGCAGCCAAGGTTCCGAAATTCCGCGCTGGCAAAGAGCTGAAGGATTCGGTAAACTAATCGGTTGTGCAGCAGTTGGTGTCGTGTCGTTGTTCCGCTCGCCCCGTGGCGCCAGCTGCAACGCGGGTGCTTAGCTCAGTTGGTAGAGCGTCGCCCTTACAAGGCGAATGTCGGGAGTTCGAGCCTCTCAGCACCCACCAACAAAGAAGCGCTACAGTCGAGTTCCCGGAGTGGTAGTTCAGTTGGTTAGAATACCGGCCTGTCACGCCGGGGGTCGCGGGTTCGAGTCCCGTCCACTCCGCCAACCATGTAATGTGTGCAGGTGCGCGCTTCGCGCAGCGAGACACGTATAGCACGTTAACGCATATTCAACGGTTGCCGCGCGCGATCAATTCTGCGCACAGACGAGCGAGCAGGCCTTGCCTTCTCCGGAGCCAAAATAACTCGTCTCACTGACGGGGATCGCGTTCAATTGTAGTGGCCGGATCAATGAGCGTGGAGACGACGCAGTAGCGATGACCAAGCGTGCTCGCATGCGAATCACTTTTGCTGCAACGACGCGTAGTTGACGGTATTGTCCAAGATCATGTGGAAGCCCTCGACGTCTTCGTCAACTCCCAACTTGGTCGAAATTTTCTTTGAAGGCATGGCGAGAAGCATCCATAGACGTACAGGATGTGCAAATTCAATGACTTACTTGAATTGCAAACAGGTTGAATCCCGTCGCGCTCGGTTTTTGGGTGCTGTGATAAAATTACGCCGCCGCAAAGGTGTTGCGCACTCATCGGTCCGCGTACATTGACGCGGCCGACATCGACCAAAGGGCGAACGCAAGTTCGCCCTTTTTTGCAGCGCAGTCGAGGTTGGGTTAGCACGTCGCTGCAATCCTGAAATGCAACGCCGGGCGCATCGGTCCGGCTGTGGAAGGTACCTTCGCAGTCATGTACGACTTAATTTATCGCAAGAAGCGACTGGTTCAGTTCATCCTGGCGCTGATCACACTGCCGTTTGCTTTTTTTGGGGTCGACTACTACTTTCGCAGCGGCAACAGCCTGAGCGAGATCGCCCGAGTCGGAAGCGATCAGGTCACCCAGGCTGAGTTCAACGACGCCCTTCGCAACCAGCAGGACCGGATGCGCCAGCAGTTGGGCAAGAATTACGATCCGCTGGTATTCGAAAATCCGGAAGTACGGTATTCGCTGCTCGAGCAGCTCATCGGCCAGCGACTGCTCGACGAGCAAGCGCGAAAGAATCGTTTTCGCGTTTCGGATGACCAGCTGCGGCAGTACATCAGCGAGATTCCGGCATTCCAGGTCGACGGAAAGTTTTCCCAGCCGAGATACGAACAGCTGCTCGCCTCGCAAAGTCCGCCCAAGACGTCGCAGGCATTCGTGAACGACGTGCGCCAGGCCCTGACGTTGGCGCCACTCCAGGAGCCGATCTCGGCAGGCAACATTGTTGCCAAGAGCAACGTCGAGCGCTACATCAGTTTGCTGGATCAGAAGCGCGAAGTCGCCGCAATCGCGATTTCTCCCGACGCGTACTTGAAGGATGTCAAGGTCGACGACGCCGCAGTGACAGCCTATTACGAAACCAACAAAATCGCTTTTCAGGTGCCCGAACAGGCAAAGATCGAATACGTGGTACTCACACCGGATGCGCTGGCGGGCCAGGTCAGCGTCGATGCGGCGGAAGTCAGGAAGCTATACGACGACAACATGAAGCAATACGCCAAGGCCGAAGAGCGCCAGGCAAGCCACATCCTGATCGCGGTCAAACCTGACGCCAGCGATGCCGACAAAGCCGCGGCCAAGGCCAAGGCTGAGGCGCTGGCGGTGCAGGCAAGAAAGACACCGACGCAGTTCGCCGAACTCGCGAAAAAGAATTCGCAGGATCCTGGTTCCGCGGCGCAAGGTGGCGACCTGGGCTCTTTTGCGCGCGACGGCTCGATGGTGAAGCCGTTCGAAGACGCCGTGTTTGCGGCAAAGCAGGGCGACATCGTCGGGCCGGTGCAGACAGACTTCGGCTGGCATGTCATCAAGGTCAATGCGATCAAAGTCGCAAAGTCGCAACCCTTCGACGAGGTCAAGGTGGCGATCGAGACCGACCTCAAGCAGCAGAAGGCGGTTAGAAAATTCGCCGAGGCGGCCGATCAGTTTCAGAACCTCGTCTACGAGCAGGCGGATTCGCTGCAGCCTGTCGCGAAGGCGCTCAATCTGCAGGTGCAGACGACACCCTCGCTCACGCGCCCGCAGATCCAGGCGCTGGGACAAGGCAACGCGAAGTTCACGCAGGCGGTATTCAGCCCGGAATCGCTGCAATCCAAGCGCAATACGGAAGCGATCGAAGTTGGGCCCAACATGCTCGTCGCAGCACGGGTCGTGGAATACAAGGCTGCAACGCCGCGCCCGTTGGACGAGGTCAAGGCGCAAATTCGCAAGCAGCTCGAACTCAAGGCGGCGAGCGATCTTGCGCTGGCCGCAGGCAAGGAACGGCTGGCGCAGCTTCAACAAGGCAAGGATGCCCGTATTGTCTTTGGAAAACCCGCGGCGGTGACGCGCAATCAAGTGGAGCCGGGTTTCCCGGCGGATGCCCTGATCAGTATTTTCAACGTCGATCCGGCAAAGCTTCCAGCGTACGTAGGCACGCCTACCGACGGTGGCAGTTTCTCGATCTACAAGGTGACGCAAGTCACGACGCCCCCCGCACCGGATGCGGCTCGGGTTGCTGCATTCAATGAGCGCATCGGCGAGCAGCTGGGTCGGGAGATGTTCAACGCGTATTTGGCGAGCCTGAAGGCCAAGGCTGACGTCAAGATCAACCAGACGAATCTGGAAAAGAAATAACTCTCGGAGCGGCTGCGCGCCCCGATTGAGTTACCAGCTGACGCGGTTCAGGGCTGAATGGCGGGGGTGCAACCTATTTCCCGCATCAGTTTGTTGTTTTCGGCGATCGCGTTTTCACGCGCGGCGGTGTCCAGGAACACCTTGTCGCCCTTCTCGTTGTAGCGATACACATTGGCGTCCTGCCGCAGCGATTTGACGCGCCCCACGGCCTGCTGGCATTGGGTTCGCCGCAGGTTCTCATCCACACGATCCTTCTGCACCTTGGCGTCATCGTCGGTGCGCTGCTGCATGCGCTTGCGGATCTCGGCATCCTTGTTCACCATGTCGCGTACCGCACCGGGATCCGCAGGGCCGGGCCCGGAATTCATCCGCTCCGCCTTGACGCCCGCGGGCGGTGTATCGCCATAGGCGACCCGGCCGTTTTCGTCGACCCATTTGTACATTGCCGCAATCGATGCCGTTGCGGCAAGTGCCGCGACAACGCCAAAGACTGCTGCAGTGATCAGTGATTTTCGCAACTTCATGCATGGTCCCGGACAGAGACTGATTATGACAAGGTAATACCAACGCGGTGCGGTCGTCAACCCGCCGCCGCCCGGCGGCCCGGTCTCTCCGTTTACCGCGAGTGCCCATGCGCGTACAATCCGTATTTGCGCATAGGAGAAGTGCACCATGCGTGTCGTACAAAAGGCATTAACCTTTGACGACGTTCTGCTGCTTCCCGCCCATTCTTCCGTCGTTCCTCGCGACGTCAGCCTTCAGACACGCCTTACCTCGACCATCACCTTGAACATTCCGCTGTTGTCGGCGGCGATGGATACGGTTACCGAAGCGCGGTTGGCGATTGCAATCGCGCAGGAGGGCGGCATGGGCGTCGTTCACAAGAACATGACGCCCAAGGCACAGGCCGCCGAGGTAGCCAAGGTCAAACGGTTCGAGAGCGGCGTCGTCAAGGACCCGATCACCATCCCTCCCACCATGTCGGTGCGCGAGGTTCTCGCACTGACGCGCCAGCACCGTATCTCCGGACTGCCCGTCGTTGACGGCAAGAAGGTGGTCGGCATCGTGACCAATCGCGACCTGCGCTTTGAAACCAGGCTTGATCAACCTGTAGCCAACATTATGACCAAGCGCGAAAAGTTGGTCACGGTGCCTGAAGGTACCGAACTCGACATCGCGAAAGAGTTGATGCATCGGCACCGTTTGGAGCGAGTGCTGGTGATCAATGAGGGTTTTGAACTGAAGGGCCTGATCACCGTCAAGGATATCCTCAAGTCGACCGAGCACCCGTTTGCGTGCAAGGACGAGCTCGGCCAACTTCGTGTCGGTGCCGCAGTGGGCACGGGCGGCGACACCGTCGAACGCGTCGAGGGGCTGGTCGCCGCAGGCGTTGACGTCGTCGTCGTCGACACTTCGCACGGGCACTCGCAAGGTGTGCTCGACCGTGTGCGCTGGATCAAACGCACATTTCCGAAGTTGCAGATCGTCGGTGGCAACATCGCGACGGCGGCGGGTGCGCGCGCGCTCGCCGATCACGGCGCCGATGGCGTCAAGGTGGGCATCGGGCCCGGATCAATCTGCACGACACGCGTCGTTGCCGGTGTCGGCGTGCCCCAGATCACCGCGATTCTCAATGCGCTGGAAGGCGTTGCCGGACTGGACATACCGCTGATCGCCGACGGCGGCATTCGCTATTCGGGCGACATCGCAAAGGCAATCGCCGCTGGAGCGTCGTCGGTCATGCTGGGCAGCTTGTTTGCCGGTACCGAGGAATCGCCCGGGGATACCGAGCTCTATCAGGGACGCTCGTACAAAAGCTATCGCGGCATGGGTTCGCTCGGGGCGATGCAGCAAGGCTCGGCCGACCGCTATTTCCAGGATACCGAAGGCGAAGGTGAGGCGGAAAAACTGGTGCCCGAAGGTATCGAGGGTCGCGTGCCCTACAAGGGAACACTCGCGGCGGTCATCCATCAGTTGGCGGGAGGCATTCGCGCAGCGATGGGCTACTGCGGCTGCTCGACGATCGACACGATGCGCAAGGATGCGGAATTCGTCGAGATCACGACGGCCGGCATTCGCGAGTCGCATGTGCACGACGTCCAGATCACCAAGGAAGCGCCGAATTATCGTGTCGAATGACCGGAGTCGGTGGCGGTTTCGCGCGTTCATTGCGTTGTCGCATCTCCGCGAAAACCTGTGCCTTGCCGCAAAGGGCGCCTAGCTAAAACCCATGCACTCCAAAATCCTGATCCTGGACTTTGGTGCGCAATATACCCAGCTCATCGCGCGCCGCGTTCGTGAGCTCAACGTCTATTGCGAGATCCATGCCTGCGACGTCGCTGACGACTTTGTCCGCGAGTTCGCGCCGTCGGGGATTATCCTTTCCGGTGGCCCGAACAGCGTGACCGAGGGCGACACGCCGCGCGCACCTGAAACGGTGTGGACCGCGGGCGTCCCCGTGCTGGGCATCTGCTACGGCATGCAGACGATGGCGGCGCAGCTCGGCGGAGCGGTCGAAGCCGGGAAGGTGCGTGAATTCGGCTACGCTGAAGTGCGTGCGCGCGGGCACGGCAAACTGCTTTCCGGCATTGCGGACAGCATAGCGCCGCACGGGCAGGGCCTGCTCGATGTCTGGATGAGTCACGGCGACAAGGTAACCGCGATGCCGCCGGGCTTCTCGCTCATGGCGAGCAACGAAGCAACCCCGATCGCGGGGATGATGGACGAGTCCCGCCGCTTCTACGCGGTGCAATTTCACCCGGAAGTGACGCACACGAAGCAGGGGAAGGCGATATTGGCGCGCTTTGTACGCGATATCTGCGGCTGCAGCGGCGACTGGACGATGCCAGGGTACGTCGACGAAGCCGTGACGAAAATCAGATCGCAAGTCGGTCGCGAGGAGGTCATTCTCGGCTTGTCGGGCGGTGTCGATTCGTCCGTTGCGGCCGCGCTTATCCACCGCGCGATCGGCGATCAGCTGACGTGCATTTTCGTCGACACCGGCTTGTTGCGGTTGAACGAGTCGGCGCAAGTGATGGACACTTTCGGCAAGCATTTGGGCGTGCGCGTCGAGCTGGTCGATGCCGGCGGGACGTTCCTGCGTGAACTGACCGGCGTGACGGATCCCGAAGCCAAACGCAAGATCATCGGCCGGGAGTTTGTCAACGTGTTCCAGGCTGAGGCTGCGCGCCGCAAGAACGCGAAATGGCTCGCACAGGGCACGATCTATCCAGACGTGATCGAATCCGCGGCAGCCAAGACCAAGAAGGCGCATACGATCAAGTCCCACCACAATGTTGGCGGGCTGCCCGACACGCTGCACCTGAAGTTGCTGGAACCGTTGCGCGACCTGTTCAAGGACGAAGTGCGCGAGCTGGGGCTGGCGCTCGGACTGCCGCGCGAAATGGTCTTTCGGCACCCCTTCCCCGGGCCCGGTCTGGGTGTTCGTATTCTCGGTGAAGTCCGACGCGAATACGCAGACTTGTTGCGCCGTGCCGATGCAATCTTCATCGACGAATTGCGCGCGGCTGGATGGTACGATCGCGTGGCGCAGGCCTTCGCGGTATTTCTGCCGATACGATCGGTTGGCGTGATGGGTGACGGACGCACCTACGAGCACGCGATCGCGCTGCGCGCGGTGCAGACAACTGACTTCATGACTGCGCACTGGGCGCCACTGCCGCATGCAATGCTGGCGACCGTATCGAATCGCATCACGAACGAAGTCAGAGGCATCAATCGCGTGGTCTACGACATCTCCGGCAAGCCGCCGGCGACTATCGAGTGGGAATGAGCCGACGGGCCGCGCGAACGCGCATTGCCGGCCGATGATCCAGGAACTGCGTTCGCACTCGAACGCGAGTACGATGTGCGAATCAAAGGTGCGGACTACGCCATGAAACGCGAGCTATATTCGTCGGGTGCGTTGTGGGAACCGATCGTGGGTTATTCACGCGCGGTCAAGATCGGCAACCAGATCTGGGTGTCGGGCACGACGTCGACAGATACGAATGGCAATATCGTCGGCAAGGGCGACGCTGCTGCACAAACGCGCCAGATCATCGCGAACATTACCAGCGCCCTTGCCGCGGCCGGAGCGAAGCTCTCCGACGTCGTACGCACCCGCATCTTCGTTACCGACATGAATCAATGGGAGGCGATTGGACGTGCGCACGGCGATGCCTTTCGCGATATCCGGCCCGCCGCCACCATGGTCGAGGTCCGGCGGTTGATCGATCCGGAGCTTCTGGTCGAAATCGAAGTCGAAGCCATTCTTGGCAGTGGCGATGATCGCTGAGAACGCGCAGTTCAACGATCGCTCAAGTGCTGTGCCCGATGATGCAGAACGCTGGATGCGCGTAGCGCTGACCCTGGCACAGCAGGCGCAGGAACGCGGTGAAGTTCCCGTCGGCGCGATCGTGGTCCGGGAGGGCGTGATCGTGGGTCGCGGTGGCAATGCGCCGGTCGCTGCCAACGACCCGACGGCGCATGCCGAGATCGCGGCACTGCGCGACGCGGCACTTGTGCTGGGCAATTACCGGCTGCCCGACTGTGATCTGTACGTGACGCTCGAACCATGCGCAATGTGCGCAGGCGCGATCATGCACGCGCGAATTCGTCGACTGGTGTTCGGTGCGAGCGATCCAAAGACCGGGGCATGCGGGAGCGTCGTCGATTTGTTCGTCGACCGGCGCCTGAATCATCACGCGACGGTTGTCGGCGGGGTGATGGCAGAGAAATGCGGCGCGCTGCTCTCGGCATTCTTCGCGGAACGTCGCCAAAAGTCAGCGCATGCCTGAACGCACCTACGGTATCGGTCTCTACGCACCCGCGGGCTTCGTCATCGATCCTGCGTTCATCGAACGAGCTGTTTCGCGTCTGGAAGCAGCAGGACATCGCGTGGTCGTCGATCGCAGCGTATCGACGCGATGGCAACGATTCTCCGCACCGGACGATGAGCGACTCGCGGCGGTGATGCGCATGGCGCAGGATCCGCGCGTCGAACTTGCGATGGCGGTGCGTGGCGGCTATGGCTGGTCGCGCCTGCTCGGACGCCTGGATTTCGGCGCCATCGCCACAGCCAAAAAGTTGTGGCTCGGTTACAGCGACTTCACGGCGTTCCAGCTTGCCGCGCTCGCGGCGACGAACATGATCACGTTCGCCGGGCCAATGGCGGCATACGATTTCGGTGCCGAGATACCGTCGTCTTTTACCCTTGGCCATTGCTGGGCCTTACTGGGCAGGGACGAGCATGTGATCGAGTGCACGCTCAAAGGGCCGGCGAATTTCGTCGGTGAAGGAACACTGTGGGGCGGCAATCTGGCGCTTCTCGCGCACCTCGTCGGCACGCCGTATCTGCCGCGGGTCGATGGCGGCATCCTGTTCATCGAGGATATCGGCGAACAACCCTATCGCATCGAGCGCATGCTGTATCAATTGCACCACGCCGGCATTCTCGGGCGCCAACGTGCCCTGCTGCTTGGGGAATTCAATGGATTCGAATCCGGCGCCAACGACAACGGCTATGATCTGGCGGCAATGGCCGAGCATGCGCGCTCCACCTTCGGCATTCCCGTGTTTACCGGACTGCCATTTGGCCATTGTCGCGACAAGGTGACACTGCCTGTCGGAGGCCGCTGCAGAGTGTCCGTGCAAGACGGTTCCGCGCAGCTTGCTCTGTCGGCCTATGCACTGACGTGAACAGGGGATTCCGCGTCCGGCTGGCGGACTGGGCGCTCGATCAGCCGATACTCGAGCAAATCCGGCGCACGGTGTTCGTCGACGAACAGAAGGTACCCGAAGCTCTGGAATGGGATGGCGTCGACGGAGACTGCCGTCATGTCATCGCGGAGAGCGCGGCTGGCGATCCCATCGGGTGCGCGCGTCTGCTGCCCGACGGACATATCGGTCGCGTGGCGGTGCTCGCAGCGGCGCGAGGGCAGGGGGTGGGCGACGCTTTGTTGACGAAGATGATCATCCTCGCGTCCGAACTTGGGCATTCACGCGTGGTCGTCAATGCGCAAACCCATGCGCTCGCCTTCTATGAACGTCACGGCTTCGTCGCCTATGGCCCGGAATTCGACGACGCGGGCATTCCCCACCGGGCGATGGAACGCCACTTGTAGTTCCGGATTCATTCGCGCCTGCAGGAGAATTCGTGCGCGACTTCTCCCGTTTTATTTCCCGCTGCATCAAAACTGCGCTCGACGAAACGCGCCATGCCGGTGTTGTCGATGGTCATTACCGTCGAGCAGCGTGTGCCGTAGTCCGGAGTGACGATGAACGTCGGCGACAGGATGCGCTCCCACTGCGGTGAGACGCCGGTTGCCGGCAGTGCCGCGGTACTCGCGGGCTCCCGGTCGGCCAACAGGTCGAACGCGGCGACCAACGGATCGTTGTTCGAGGCGAGCGCCGCCGCCAGCTTCGCCTTGCTGCGTACGACCTTTGGCCACGGCGTGTCGAGCAGATGATTCGACAAGCCGACGATGCCGTGGCTGAGGGCGAGCGCTCCGCTTGCGCGATTCGATGCGTAGGAGCCAGCGGCGCCGGCGCCGACGAGCAGATTGAAGCCATGGAAACGCTGTCCATCTACCGACGCGTGTGCCGCGAAAGGCAGCGTTGTTCCGGAGGTACTCAACGCCTGCGTCACCAGACCGCCGCGCGAAGGCGCAGCTGGATCGCGGGCAGTACCTTCGCGAAAATTGGTGATCAGCGCCCAGCGGCCCGCTCGGGTCGTGCCGAACCACGTTCCGCCACCCACGCGATCGCGCCCGGCAAGCAGACCGCAGGTCCACCAATGCGCGGGATCGGCGGCCCGCGCATGGAACTCGTCGCGATTGGCGGCGATCACCAGCGGGTAGCGCGGATGCGCATGCAGGGCGATCAGTGCCAGGCACATGCGTTCAACCTGCCAGAAGTTGCCGTGAAAGAGCGTTGTGTCGCTCGAGCAGCATGGGCAGTTCAACCCCGACCAGGTGACCGTCGCTGACTCGCAGCACGCCGTCGATGACCGAAAAATCGACGCCGGCGGGAGCGCAAAGCAGCAGCGCAGCCACCGGATCGTGCTGAGCGCCGGCAAAGGCCGGCGTGTCGATCGAAAAGCCGATGAAATCGGCCGCCTTGTCCGGGGCGACGGCGCCAATATCGTCGCGATTGAGCACGGACGCGCCGCCGAGCGTCGCCAGATCGAGGGCATCGCGGGCGGAGAGCGCCGCCGCATTGCCACAGATACGCGATAGCAGCAGCGCAAGGCGTGCCTCGGCGAGCAGGTTGCTCGCATCGTTCGACGCCGAGCCGTCGACGCCGATGCCCACACGCAGCCCGGCCGCGCGCATGCGCGCGAGCGGTGCGCGCCCCGACGCGAGCCGCAGATTGGACCCCGGACAATGGCATACGCCGGTATGTGTTGCGGCGAAGCGCTCGATCTCGGTGTCGTCGAGCTTGACGCAGTGCGCATGCCAGACGTCGGGACCGGTCCAGCCGACGCTTTCGGCGTAGTCACCGGGGCGACAACCAAAATGCTCCAGGCTGTAGGCGATGTCGTGGTCGTTCTCGGCAAGATGCGTGTGGAGGCCGACGCCGTAGCTGCGTGCGAGCGCCGCCGAGTCGCGCATCAACTCGCGCGAAACCGAGAACGGTGAACAGGGTGCAACGGCGATCCGTGTCATCGCGAAACGTCCGGGGTCGTGAAACGACTCGATGACACGCCGGGTGTCGGTCAGGATGGCGTCTTCCCGTTCGACCAGTGCATCCGGCGGCAAACCGCCAGCGCTCGCACCCACGCTCATGGCGCCCCGCGTGGCGTGAAAGCGCATGCCCATCTCACGACCCGCGCGGATCGTGTCGTCAAGTCGTACGTCGTTGGGAAAGATATAGAGGTGATCGCTGGTCGTCGTGCACCCTGACAGCATCAATTCCGCCATGCCGACCTTGGCCGATATGTATGCCGCGTCGGCGGTCAGCCGTGCCCAGACGGGATAGAGCGTCCTGAGCCAGGTGAACAGGTCGGCGTCCTGCGCGAGTGCCCGCGTCAGGGTCTGGAACAGGTGGTGATGGGTATTGACCAGCCCGGGCAGAACGACATGACGGTTACCATCGATGACCACGTCGGCGGCCGTCGACGGCATGTCGCTCAGATTGCCGACCGCGACGATGGCGTTGCCGCGCACGTAGATCGCGGCATTGCGCAACTCGCGCCGCGCGTCGTCCATGGTCACCAGCGTATGGATGTTGCGAACGAGCAGCGTGGACACGTGATCAGGTTTGCGCGGCAACAAAGCGCTCGGTGGTACGGGCCGTGTCCGGCGCGAGCAGCGCCGCAAGGCCGCTGGCGTCGAGCAACTCGGCGAGCGCGGTCTCGAAAACTGTGGTGTCACGCACGCTTTCGTAGACTTCCATCCAGAGCAGCGGGTCGTCCTGGCGACGCAGCAACCGACCGCTGACCGCAATGCGCTGTTCCAGCGACTTCAGTATCCCGGTCACGGCCCGCCGTGCGGCAACGACCTGGGCAGGCGCCACACGATAGTAGACGTAGTAGGAGACCGGGGCGATGCTCGTCGCCCTCATGCTATACGGCCGCGGGGAGGCGCCGCGTCGGGCAGGGCATAGGGCAGCGGAAGCAGCGCAAGTCTGCGTCCGTTCGGGGCGTCCGCATGCACATCGCCACTGTCGCTTGCAGCGATCTGGAGTACCGCGAGCAGATCGCTGCCGCCTCCGGGGGCCGGCGCAGCATTCACGACCGTTCCACAGGCTTGTGCGTCGAACACCGGGCTATAGAGACGCCCTCCAGGCGTAGGCGGCAGTCCGTCGACGTGGGCAAGGATCAGCCGTTCCTTGAGCCGACCGAGGTATTGCGTGCGGGCGACGATTTCCTGGCCGGTGTAGCAGCCCTTACGGAAACTGACTCCGTCGAGCGCGTCGAGGTTGGCGGCCTGCGGCACGAACTGGTCGGTGGTTGGGGGGGTTATCACTGGCACTCCAGCACGAATGGTCAGCCACTGCCACGCCGGGAGGCCGGCCGGCCGTGCTGCGGCCGCCAGCTGTGTCCAGAGTGACGGTGCGGATTCCGGCTGTGCAAATACGACGAACCGGCCTCCCGGCAACGCCATCAGCGACGCCTCCGATGTGACCGCGCGGCGGTGCATGGCCGGCATGGCGCCGAATACTTGCTGCACCGCGGCCGCGGCGCTAAGTCCTGCGACACCCAGCCGCACCGTTGTACTGCTGGCATCAACGATCGTGAGTTTGGACCGCAGCACAAACATTCCCAGGCGTTTGTGGATGTTCGCGGCCAGCGCCGCTGGCAACATGACCTCGAAACTGCTGTCGTCGATGCGGGAGACTACGAAGTTGGCCAGCATGCGGCCCTTTGGCGAGCACCATGCTGCATATTGCGACGCGCCGGGCGCCAGTTCGATGACGTCACTGGTCAGTTGACCTTGCAGAAACGCCGCCGCATCCGGGCCCGCGACGCGCAGCACCCCGAACGCGGAAAGCTCGATGACCACCGCATGGTCCTGCGCCGCAGTGAGCTCCGCTGCTGCGTCGCCGAACGAAATGACGGTTTCGCCACCAAACACAGCGCCATGCGTGGTCAGGAAATCGGTCCAGGCGGTCATTGGGTATCAGCTCTCTAGGCAGGCGGGCTACGGCCCTGGCGGCGAGGGGCATAACTGTGCTAAAATCGAACGTTAGCTTGGATTGGCATGTAGGTGAGGATATCGAGCGGATATTTCCGTCTCGCGGCCGCACCAAATCCAGGCAATTCGCAGATCCGCCCATTCAGGGTGCCTGATCAAGCGGTCAGGCCCAGTTGCGGATCGAGGCTCAACCCTGAAAAGGAGTGTAGTGATGTCGGTCACAATGCGTCAAATGCTGGAAGCCGGAGTCCATTTCGGCCACCAGACACGGTACTGGAACCCGAAGATGGCGGATTTCATCTTCGGTTCCCGCAACAAGATTCACATCGTCAATCTCGAGAAGACGATGGAGATGTACCAGGATGCGATGAAGTATATCCGCCAACTGGCCTCCAACCGCGGCACCATTCTGTTTGTCGGCACCAAGCGCCAAGCGCGGGAAATCGTCGCGGAAGAGGCACAACGCGCCGGTATGCCCTATGTCGACCACCGGTGGCTCGGCGGCATGCTGACGAACTTCAAGACGGTGAAGGTTTCGATCAAGCGCCTGAAGGATCTCGAGGCGATGTCGCTGGACGGAACGTTCGAGAAAATGAGCAAGCGCGAAGCACTGACGCTGCAGCGCGAGATGGAAAAGCTCACCCGCAGCCTGGGGGGCATCAAGGAAATGAATGCGCTGCCCGACGCGCTGTTCATCATCGATGTCGGTTATCAGAAGATCGCGGTCACCGAGGCCGGCAAACTCAAGATCCCGATGGTCGGTGTCGTCGATACCAACCATTCGCCGGATGGGATTGCCTACGTCATTCCGGGCAACGACGATTCGAGCCGGGCGATCAGGCTGTATGCGCGCGGCGTCGCAGATGCGATTCTCGAGGGCCGCAGCCAGGTCATCCAGGAAATCGTGCAGACCGAAGAGTTCGTCGAAGTGTCGGCGGACGAAACGGCGGCCTGAAACAATAGTCCATGGGGGCTGCGGCCCCTTTTTTTCGAGCGTTGGCGCAGCGCGCAGGAACGCGCCGATGCAGCGAATGCAATAGACTGGAGCAAAAGAGCATGGCGGACATTGCCGCAAGCATGGTGATGGAACTACGCGGCCGGACCGGCCTGGGCATGATGGAATGCAAGAAGGCGCTTACCGAGACCGCGGGAGATATCGTAAAGGCGGAAGAGCTGCTGCGCATCAAGAGCGGCGCCAAGGCGTCCAAGGCGGCGGATCGGGTTGCCGCGGAAGGCGTGATCGGCCTCGACGTATCGCCTGACGGCAAGGTCGCGGCGATCATCGAGGTCAACTGTGAAACCGATTTCGTCGCCAAGAACGAGGAATTCAGGGCTTTCGTAGCTGAGGTTGCGCAGCTCGTCGCCCGCGACAATCCACCCGATGTCGCCGCACTGGGCGCGCGCACGCTTGCCTCCGGTCAAACGGTCGAGGCACGTCGCGTTGCGCTGGTGCAAAAGATCGGCGAGAACCTGTCGATCCGCCGGTTTGAACGACGGGCCGCCGTTGGAAAGATCTATGCCTATGTGCACGGCGTGCGCATCGGCGTGCTGGTCGACGTGACCGGCGGCGACATGGTCGTCGGCAAGGATCTCGCGATGCACATCGCGGCGAGCAAGCCGCTTGCCCTCGACAAGAGCCAGGTCGCCACTGACGTCGTCGAACGCGAGCGCACCATCGCCGCTGCGCGCGCCGCTGAGATCGGGCAAACCGGCGAATATCGTGGAGAAGATGGTCGAGGGCGCGGTCGCGAAGTTCCTGGCCGAGGTGACGCTGCTGGCTCAGCCGTTCGTCAAGGGCGATGGCAAGCAAAGCGTCGAGCAGCTGGTCAAGGCGCAAGGCGCGACCATCAACGGCTTCACGCTCTACGTCGTTGGTGAGGGTATCGAGAAGAGGAAGGACGACTTCGCCGCCGAAGTGGCAGCGATGGCGAAGGCCTGAGTACCTATCCTGGGTTCCCGATGACCATCCCGACGATCGCGCCGCTGGCCAGCGTGGCTCCGGTAGTGAGCAAGGAACCCGCGTACAGACGCATTTTGCTCAAGCTGTCGGGCGAGGCGCTGATGGGCGACGACCCCTACGGCATCAACCGCGAGGTGATCGACCGCATCGTCGCCGAAATTGGTGACGTCGTGCGCATGGGCGTGCAGATCGCCGTGGTCATTGGCGGCGGCAACATCTTTCGTGGCGTTGCCCCCGGCGCAGCGGGCATGGATCGTGCGACTGCGGACTACATGGGCATGCTCGCGACGCTGATGAACGCGCTCGCGCTGCAGGATGCGTTTCGCCGTGCCGGAGTGGTCTCGCGCGTGCAGTCGGCGCTCTCGATCGAGCAGGTCGCCGAACCGTACATTCGTGGCAAGGCGCTGCGCTATCTCGAAGAAAACAAGGTGGTGATCTTCGCCGCCGGCACCGGCAACCCGTTCTTCACGACCGACACCGCAGCCGCGCTGCGCGGACGCGAAATGGGCGTCGACATCGTGCTCAAGGCGACCAAGGTCGACGGCGTGTATACCTCCGACCCGAAAAAGGACGCCAGCGCGAAACGCTACGCGACCCTGACTTTCGATGAGGCGATCGTCAGGAATCTCAAGGTGATGGATGCCACCGCGTTGGCGCTCTGTCGCGACCAGAACATGCTGCTCAAGGTGTTCAGCATTTTTGCACCCGGGGCGCTCAAGCGGGTAGTCATGGGCGAAGACGAGGGCACACTGGTCCACTGCTGAGACGATGCGAGGGAGACAACGATGATTGCGGACGTCAAGAAAACTGCCGAGCAGAAAATGCAGAAATCAGTCGAGACGCTGAAGAACGACCTCGGCAAGGTCCGCACCGGGCGCGCCCACACCGGCCTCCTCGACCATGTCCGCGTCGATTACTACGGGTCGATGATGCCGATCAACCAGGTCGCCAACGTGACGCTGGCGGATGCGCACACGATTTCCGTGCAGCCGTGGGAAAAGAAGATGGTGCATGCCGTCGAGAAGGCGATCCGCGATTCCGATCTCGGCGTGAACCCTGCGACCTCCGGCGATGTCATCCGGGTCCCCATGCCGGCGTTGACCGAGGAGCGCCGCAAAGAGCTGGTGAAGGTCGTGCACAAGGAAGCCGAGAACACGCGAGTTGCGGTGCGCAACATACGGCGCGACGCGATAACGCATTGCAAGGACCTGCTCAAGTCGAAGTCGATATCCGAAGATGATGAACGGCGTGCGCAGGAAGACGTGCAGAAACTTACCGACCGCTACATTGGCGAGGTCGACAAGTTGCTGCACGTGAAGGAAGCCGAATTGATGGCGGTTTGAGCCGCCATTCCTGAGCCTGCTTCGCCGCCCCTGCCTTGTTTACCAGCTCCACGCGCGACATTCCGGAGGTGCGGGCCATTCCGCGGCACATCGCGATCATCATGGATGGCAACGGGCGCTGGGCCAAGCAGCGCATGCTGCCGAGAGTGGCCGGCCATCGCAAAGGCGTCGAGGCGGTGCGGGCGACGGTACGCAGATGCGTCGAACTCGGCGTCGAATACCTGACGTTGTTCGCGTTCTCGAGCGAGAACTGGCGGCGGCCGGAGGACGAAGTGTCGATCCTCATGCAGTTGTTCGTTCGTGCGCTGGAACAGGAAGTCACCAAGCTCGACACCAACGGCATACGCTTTCGCGTGGTCGGCGACATTTCCCGCTTCGAGAAGCGCATTCGCGACCTGATCGCAGAAGGTGAAAGCCGCACCTCGGGCAACGATCGGTTGACGCTGACGGTGGCGGCGAACTATGGCGGGCGCTGGGATATTGCGCAAGCCGTGCAAAAACTGATTGCTGCCGAGCCCTCCGCCGCGCGTGGTTTTGCGCCCGAGGCATTGGACCCGTTTCTGGCCATGGCTTACGCGCCGGAACCGGACTTGTTCATTCGCACCGGTGGCGAACAGCGCATTTCGAATTTTCTGTTGTGGCAGCTTGCCTATACGGAACTCCACTTCACGGATGTGCTCTGGCCCGATTTCGACGCGAAGGCGCTTGGATCGGCGATCGCGTCGTATCAGCAGCGCGAGCGTCGATTCGGACGGACGAGCGAACAATTGCGGGAACCGGCAAGCAGCTGATGCTGAAGACCCGCGTACTCACCGCCGTCGTCCTGATTCCTCTGGTGCTCGCCGCATTGTTCGGCCTGGACACGCGGTCCTGGGGTGTCGTTACCCTTGTCATCGTCGGCATTGCCGCAAGCGAGTGGGCAAGGCTCGCCGCATTCAACACGCCGGGCGCGGTGTTGTTCGTCGGCGCCACGGCGGTGATCGGGCTGTGTCTGCTCTTCCTTCCAGGCAGCGGTTTCCAGTCCGGGACCGGATGGCCTGAAGCGGTAGTGCTGGCTATCTGCGGTACAGCGACACTGTTCTGGTTGCTGATCATTCCGCCATGGCTCTACCTGGGCTGGCGGGTAACCTCCGGCGCCGTCCTCGCCGCCATTGGCTGGGTGGTACTGATCGCCACGTGGTTGGCGATCGTGCAGATCCAGGCGCGCTCCCCGGGTCTGCTTCTTGCGTTGATGGCGATCGTCTGGATCGCCGACACTGCAGCCTACTTTTCGGGGCGCCGCTTCGGTCGGCACAAGCTCGCGCCCTCGATCAGTCCCGGCAAGACCTGGGAAGGCGTCTATGGCGCGCTGTTCGCAGTCGGGACGTACGCGCTGGTGCTGCTTCCGCTCGCGGCGCGCAACGGCTATGCGCAGGCGCTGACCGCCGGTGCCGTCGCAGTCTGGGTCGTGTTGGTGCTTCTGCTTGCCGCGATGTCGGTCACCGGTGATCTGTTCGAATCGCTGCTCAAGCGCCAGCGCGGCGTCAAGGACAGTGGCAATGTGTTGCCCGGCCATGGCGGTGTGCTCGATCGCATCGACGCGCTGACCGCCGCGATGCCCGCCGCGGCGCTGGTTGCGTATTACGTCATCCGCTGATGACCGGTAGCAAGCACCGCAATATCGCGATCCTCGGTGCGACCGGCTCCATTGGCGTTTCGGCACTGGACGTCATTGCACGCCACCCTGAGCGCTTCACGGTAACGGCGCTCTGCGCCAATCGGCGCTGGGAAGCATTGCTCGAACTGGTTCGTCGATTTCGCCCACCCTACGCGGCCTTGCTCGATTCTGCCGCCGCACAGGCGCTGACCGCTGCCGTGCAGCGCGAAGGCCTGCCGACCCGCATACTGCAGGGCGAATCCGGCCTTTGCGAAATTGCTGCGCTCACCGAAGCTGACACGGTCATCGCGGCGATTGTCGGCGCGGCGGGGCTTGCGCCGACGCTTGCCGCAGCACGCGCGGGCAAGCGCATTCTGCTCGCGAACAAGGAGACGCTCGTGCTTGCCGGTGCCTTGTTCATCGAGGCGGTGCGCGAGGGCGGGGCGACGCTCCTGCCGATCGACAGCGAGCACAATGCCATTTTTCAATGCCTCCCGCACGCGAAAGTGCACGACGTCGGCGCCGTCGGCGTAAGGCGCATTCTGCTCACTGCTTCCGGAGGGCCTTTTCGTACCACCCCTGTTGCCGAGCTCGCGAGCGTCACTCCCGATGCCGCATGCGCGCATCCGAACTGGCGTATGGGCCGCAAGATCTCGGTGGATTCCGCGACGATGATGAACAAGGGCCTCGAGGTTATCGAGGCGCGTTGGCTGTTCGGCGCGGCAATCGAGGCGATCGAAGTGGTCATCCATCCACAAAGCGTGATCCATTCGCTGGTCGAGTACGTCGACGGGTCGGTGCTCGCGCAGTTGGGCAATCCGGATATGCGCACCCCTATCGCCCAGGCGCTGGCATGGCCCGAGCGGATCGACGCTGGCGTGGCAGCGCTCGACCTCGCGCGGATCGGCAGACTCGACTTCGCGTCGCCTGACGCCGAGCGTTTTCCGTGTCTCGGGCTGGCCTACGCCGCCTTGCGTGAGGGTGGCACGGCGCCCGCTGTACTCAACGCGGCCAACGAAGTTGCCGTGGCGGCGTTTCTCGAGGGGCGGATCGGATTTCTCGACATCGCGGCAGTGTGCGCGCAAACGCTCGAGCGCATTGGCACGCGACCCGTAAGGTCGCTCGTCGATGCATTGGCTGCAGACAGCGACGCTCGTCGCTGCGCGCAGGCGTTCATCGTCCCCGCTCAGGCGCAAAGGCACTTTGCATGATCGATTTGGCACAAAAAGTTCTGGCCTTCGCGGTGACGCTCGGCGTGCTCGTCGTTTTCCACGAACTCGGGCACTACCTGGTCGCGCGGCTGGCAGGCGTGAAGGTGCTGCGGTTCTCCGTGGGTTTCGGCCGCGTCGTCTGGTCGCGACGCGTCGGTCGCGACCGCACCGAATGGGCGCTGTCGGCCGTGCCACTGGGCGGATACGTCAAGATGGTCGACGAACGCGAAGGCGACGTCTCGCCCGCGGACCTGCCGCGTGCCTTCAATCGGCAAAGCGTATGGCGGCGCATTGCTATCGTCGCGGCAGGGCCGATCGCCAATCTGTTGCTGGCGGTGGTGCTTTTCGCCGCGACGTACATGGTTGGTGTTCCAGGGCAGCGGGCGTTGCTCGCGCCGCCGCCCGTTGGCACTCCGGCGGCGAGTGCAGGATTCGCGGACGATGATCTGGTCACGGCCGTCGACGGCGAGCGCGTGCGTTCCTGGCAGGATCTGCGCTGGCGTCTGCTGAAGGCATCCGGCAACCGCGAAGTATCGGTTTCTGTCGAGCGGCCAGACGGCGGCAACGCCACGCGTGTCCTGTCGCTGTCTACGCTGAGCAGCAGCGACTGGGAAGGCAACTTCCTCGCCAACCTCGGACTCCGGACCGACCTCGGTGCGCCGATCGTGCGTGAAGCGATCGCGGACAAGCCGGCGGCTCGGGCAGGCATACGCGCCGGCGATGCGATCGTGGCCATCGCCAACGAGACCATGCGATCGCCATCGGACGTCGCCGCAATCACCAACGCGCACCCGGGTGCGACGCTCGTATTCACGATGCGCCGCGACGGCGCCGATTTTCGTACCGAACTCGTGCCTGAAACGAGCGAGCAGAACGGCAAGCGAGTCGGCTTGGCAGGGATGCGACTCGGCGTCGATCCATTGCTCGTCGAGCGTTCGTCGATCGTCGTTCGCTATGGCGTCGTCGAGGCACTCGTGCAGGGTGCGCGCAAGACCTGGGAATTGTCAGTTTTCACCCTGAAGATGCTCGGCAGGATCGTCACCGGAGACGCATCGCTGAAGAACATCAGCGGGCCGTTGACGATGGCCGACTACGCAGGGCAGTCGGCGCAGGCAGGCATGCTGACTTTTGTAGGGTATCTCGCGCTGATCAGCATCAGTCTCGGCGTGCTGAATCTGTTGCCCGTTCCCTTACTCGATGGGGGGCACTTGATGTATTATCTCGCGGAGATTATCAAGGGCAGTCCCGTATCCGACCGGGTCCTCGAGGTCGGCCAGCGAATCGGCATGACTGTGCTGGCTATGCTGATGGCTTTGGCGCTTTTCAATGACCTTTCCCGACTTTTCTGAGCCGCAATGCATGCGGCGTGCGCACTTGCGCGCCGCAACTTGGCTCAGCCTGCTGCTGCTTCTGTCGGCCATGCTGGTCGCGCAGGCGGCCCACGCTTTCGATCCGTTCACCGTCAAGGACATCCGCGTCGAAGGTGTTCAGCGCACCGATGCCGGCACGGTATTCAATTACCTGCCGATCAAGGTCGGTGATCGCATCGACGACGAAAAGGCGTCGGCGGCCGTGAAGGCGCTGTATGCCACGGGATTCTTTCGCGACGTGCGCCTCGAGGCCGAGAACGACGTGCTGGTGGTCATTGTCCAGGAGCGGCCGACGATCAGCCAGATCGATGTCGTCGGAGCCAAGGAGTTTGAAAAAGACATACTCAGAAAGGCGCTCAAGGATATCGGTGTCGCTGAGTCGCGCATATTCGACCGGTCGGCGCTGGACCGGGCCGAGCAGGAACTCAAGCGGCAGTACATCAATCGCGGGTACTACGGCGTCAAGATCACAACGACGGTAACGCCACAGGAGCGCAATCGCGTCGCGATCAACTTCAACGTTGAAGAAGGCGATGTCGCCAAGATCGCCGGCATCAATATCGTTGGCGCGCAGGCATTTTCCGAAGCTGCGCTGATCAAGGAAATGCAGCTGTCGACGCCCGGTTGGCTCACCTGGTACAACAAGAACGACCAATATTCCAAGCAGAAACTGCAGGCCGACCTCGAAACGCTGCGCAGCTATTACACCAATCGGGGCTACCTGGAGTTTGCCGTCGACTCGACGCAAGTGTCGATCACGCCCGACAAGGACGACATCTACATCACGATCAATATCACCGAGGGACCGAAATTCACAGTCTCGGATGTAAAGCTCGCAGGTGAACTCCTGCTACCCGAAGACGAATTGATGCGGCTCGTGCAGATTCGTCCGGGTGATGTCTATTCGCGCGAAAAGCTGAATCTGTCGGCGAAGGCGATCTCGGATCGGATGGGCAGCGATGGCTACGCGTTTGCCAACGTCAACGCCGTGCCCGAAATCGATCGCGAGAAAAAAACCGCGGCATTCACTTTCTACATCGATCCGGGCCGGCGTGTCTACGTCCGCAAGGTCAACATCAGCGGCAACGCACGCACGCGTGATGAGGTCATCCGGCGCGAGGTTCGCCAGCTCGAGGGTGGATGGTATGACGCCACACGCATCGAGCGTTCAAAGGTGCGTATCACGCGTTTGCAATACTTCGAAGACGTCAATCTCGAAACGCCATCGGTGCCGGGTAGTCCCGACCAGGTCGATGTCAACATTACGGTGACTGAAAAGGCCACCGGCAATCTGCTCGTGGGCGTCGGCTACTCGAGTGCCGACGGATTTGTGGTTTCCGGATCGGTATCGCAGAACAATGTGTTCGGGACCGGCAATTCGCTCACGGCCGCGATCAACACCAGCAAGGTCAACCAGCAGATCGCACTTACCTACGTTGAGCCGTATTGGACGACCGATGGCATCTCCCGGTCGATGGAACTGTATGTCCGGAGTGTCAATCCGTCGTCGCTGTCTGTGGCCGCATATGAATCGGAGACGGCCGGCGCCGCGATCGGGTTCGGTATTCCGCTGACGGAAACCGATTCGATCAACCTCGGGGTACGCTTCGAGCACACCCGACTCACGCTTTTCGGCGACAGCCCATTGCTCTATCGCGAGTTCGTCAGGGAATTCGGCAGCATCACGAACAGCTTCATCTTCAGTGCCGGCTGGGCGCGCGACACCCGGGACAGCATCCTGTTTCCAACCCGGGGCATGCTGCAGAGCGCGTACGTCGAGCTCGGGGTGGGCGACCTGCTGTTCTACAAGACCAACTACCTGATTCAATGGTTCACGCCCATGCCGCTTGGCAGTGTGCTGATGCTCCGGGCGGACCTTGGTTATGGCGGCGGCCTCGGGGACAAACCGCTGCCGTTCTTCAAGGCGTATTATGCGGGCGGGGTAGGGTCGGTCCGCGGTTACGAGACTGCGTCCCTGGGACCGCAGGACATATCGGGCAATACGATCGGCGGGCGCCAGAAAATTGTTGGCAACATGGAGCTTTTCTTCCCGGTGCCGGGAACCAAGCCGGGGGATCAGTCGGTGCGAATGTCGGTGTTTGCCGATGCAGGACAGATTTACGATAGCGGCTTCGAGCCGAGCCTCGAGTCGTTCCGCTATTCGACTGGTGTTGGACTGGCGTGGAATTCGCCGGTCGGCCCGCTCAAGTTCAGCTATGGCTGGCCGTTGAATGCCGGGCCGCGCGACCGCATCCAGCACTTCCAGTTCCAGGTCGGGACCGTATTCTAGACGTCGCTGACTCAATGTTGCAGGAGAGAATTTTGAGGCACAGTAAGAAGCAACTTTTGATCCAGGTCGCTGGCGCGGCATTCATTGCGCTGCTGGCAAGTGTGGGAATGGCGCAAGGCGCCGACTACAAGATCGGTTTCGTCAATAGCGAGCGACTGTTTCGTGATGCCGCGCCGGCAAAACGCGCGCAGCAGAAGCTCGAAAGAGAGTTCGCGGGTCGTGACGCGGAGATCCAGAAGCTCGCCAAGCAGGTGCGGGACCTGCAAACGGCGCTCGAAAAAGATGGCGTTACGATGGCTGAGACCGAGCGCCGCAACAAGGAACGGGATCTGGCGAACATGAGTCGCGACCTGCAGCGCGGACAGCGCGAGTTTCGCGAGGATCTCAACCTGCGTCGCAATGAGGAACTCTCTGCGGTACAGGAGCGAGCGAACAAGGTGATCAACCAGATCGCGATCGACGAAAAATTCGACCTGATCATCCAGGATCCTGTCATCTATGCAAGTCCGCGCATCGATATCACCGACCGGGTGATCAAAGCGCTCGCCGACAAATAGGGCCACCGGCATTCCGGTGCCAGCGCCATGGATCCACGTCACCCAGGTGCCGGGATTCCCCTGCGAGTGCTCGCCGAGCGCTCAGGCGCAGACGTGGTGGGAGACGGCGATGTCCTGATCCACAGTGTCGCGCCCCTCGACGATGCGGGTGCCGGGGCGATCGCGTTTCTCGCCAATCCGAAATATCGCCGCCAGCTCGCGACCACCCGCGCGAGTGCGGTCATCCTGTCGCCTCGCGACGCGGACGCAACAGCACTGCCGAAGCTGGTCACCCCGAATCCTTACGCTACGTACGCCCGCGTCGCTACGCTGTTTCACCCAGTGCAGCCACCTGCACCTGGAACGCATCCCAGTGCCGTCATCGCGCCGAGCGCGCGCATTGCGGCCTCGGCGTCGCTTGCTGCGTACGTGGTCATCGGAGAACGCACGACCATCGGTGAACGGGTGCGAATTCATGCGGGCTGCGTCATTGACGACGATTGCGCGATCGCTGACGATGTCACGCTCTACTCCTATGTTGTGGCCTATTCGAAGACCTCGATCGGGCCGCGAACGATCGTCCATGCGGGTGCGGTGCTTGGCGCGGATGGCTTCGGCATGGCGGAGCAGGACGGACGCTGGATCAAGGTGCCACAACTCGGCGGCGTGCAGGTCGGTGCGGACGTCGAGATCGGGGCCAATACGACGATCGATCGCGGCGCGCTTGGCAACACGGTCATCGAAGACGACGTCAAGCTCGATAATCAGATCCAGATCGGCCACAATTGCCGCATCGGCAGGCACACCGCCATCGCAGGTTGCGCCGGAATCGCTGGCAGCACCCGCATCGGCAAGAACTGCAAGATTGGCGGGGCAGCAATGATCGCAGGCCATCTCGACATCGCGGACGGTACAGTGATCTCCGGAGCGACAGGCGTGTTCGACTCGATACGCGCGGCGGGCGTCTACACGGCGGCGTTTCCGGCGCTGCCACACGCGGAATGGCGGCACGTCGCGGCCATCGTCCGCCGTCTGCGGGATCTCAGTGATCGCGTGCGTGCGATGGAGCGAGACAACAATAAGAGGGGGGACGACCGTGGGTGAAATGGACATCTGCGAGATCATGCGGCATCTGCCGCATCGTTATCCGTTTCTGCTGATCGATCGCGTGCTCGAATGCGTTCCGGGCGAGCGCATCAAGGCAATCAAGAACGTCACAGCCAACGAACCATTTTTTCCGGGCCATTTTCCGGGCTATCCGGTAATGCCTGGAGTTCTGATCATCGAAGCGTTGGCGCAAGTCTCGGTGATCCTGGTCTACAAGACACTCAACCGGACGCCCGACGGCAAGTCGCATATCTTCTTTGCTGGTATCGATGGCGCTCGCTTCCGGCGGCAGGTGCTGCCGGGTGATCAGCTGCTGCTCGAGGCCACTGAAAAGCGACTGGTTCGCGGTGTCGGCAAGTTCGCGGTTCGCGCAAGTGTCGGCGGTGCACTGGTGGCCGAGGCCGAACTCCTGGCAGCATTGCGCGACGCCTGAATGCACGTCCATCCCACGGCCATTGTTGCGGGCGACGCGCAACTTGCGCCAGGTGTCGAGATCGGGCCGTATTCGGTCATCGGCACTGAAGTCGCAATCGGCGAAGGTACCGTCATCGGTGCGCATGTCGTCATTGCCGCCCGTACCACGCTGGGGCGCAGGAACCGTGTGTTCCAGTTCGCGTCCCTCGGTGAAATTCCGCAGGATCGCAAGTACGACGGCAAGCCCACGCGCACCGTGATCGGCGACGACAACGTTGTGCGTGAATTCGTCACGATCAACGCCGGCACGGCACAGGACCGGGGTGTGACGACCGTTGGCAACGGCAACTGGTTTCTTGCTTATTCACACATCGCGCACGATTGTGTGGTCGGCAATGGCACCACCTTCTCGAACAACGCGCAGCTGGCAGGCCACGTGGTCATCGATGACCACGTCGTGCTCGGTGGGTTTGTCGGCATACATCAGTTCTGCCGCATCGGTGCGCACGCCTTCATCGCCGCCGGTTCGATCGTGCTGCAGGACGTGCCACCCTATGTCACCGCGGCGGGTTATCCGGCGAAGCCGCACGGGACCAACAATGAAGGGCTGCGCCGAAGGGGCTTCACTACGGAGGACCTCGCCGCGGTCAAGCGCGCCTACAAGACCCTGTACCGTTCATCCCTGACGCTCGAGGACGCGAGAACGCAGATCGTCGCGAGCGCCAAATCCGTGGCAGTGCTTGCGCCGCTTGCCGCGTTTCTCGAGACGGCTGGTCGCGGAATCATCCGCTGAGCGCGATGGAGGGAGCGTCCATCACGATTGGCATCGTCGCTGGCGAACTCTCTGGCGATGCGCTGGGTGCGCAGCTCATTCGCGCGGTCCGCGCAAGGATGCCGCATGCCCGCTTTGTCGGAGTCGGCGGCCCACGCATGGCAAGCGCCGGGTGCGAACTGTGGTACCCACTGGACAAACTCGCATTGCGCGGCATTGTCGAGGTGCTCCCGCGCATACCTGAACTCGTGCAGATTCGCCGCGACATATATCGTCGTTTGCGCCAGGCCAACGCGCCACTGTTTATCGGCATCGATGCGCCCGATTTCAATCTCGGCCTCGAACGCCGGTTCAAACGCCACGGCGTCCGCACCATGCACTATGTCAGTCCGTCAGTCTGGGCGTGGCGGCGAGAGCGAATCGATGCCATCGCGCGCTCCGCGGACCGCCTGCTCGCGTTGTTCCCGTTCGAGCCGGCTCTGTACGAGAACGCAAAGCTTGCGGTTACTTTCGTGGGCCATCCTCTGGCTGCTGTCGCGGCCAACGCGGCGAGTCGCCGCGAGACCCGCGAACTGCTCAAACTGGAATCCAGCCGGCCAGTATTCGCGCTGCTTCCGGGAAGCCGCATGGGCGAGCTCGAAATGCACAGTGAGTTGCTGCTCAAGACCGCCGCGGAAATCTTCGAGGTGCAGCCTGAAGCACGGTTCGTGGTGCCGCTGGTGAGTCGCGAGGCGCGCGAGTTTTTCGAACGGGTTCAATACCAGCTGCAGTTCGAGATGCTGCCGATGACGCTGCTGTACGGTCACGCCGACCATGCGTTGAAAGCGGCCGACGTCGGTATCGTCGCTTCAGGGACGGCGACGCTCGAGGCCGCGATGTCGCGTTGTCCGCACATCGTCTTCTATCGGGTGAATCCGGTTACTGCCAGTATCGTCAAGCGCAAACTGCTGCTACCGTATGTCGGCCTTCCGAATATCCTCGCCGGTCGGTTCGTCGTGGCCGAGTTCATCCAGGAGCAGGCTACAGTGCACAATCTCACACGCGCGGCGCTGAACCTCTATGACGATACCGTAACGCGCCACCGGCTCGAGGCGCTGTTTGCCGGCATGGCGAAGACCCTGGCTGCCGATACTGCGACATTGGCCGCCGACGCGGTCGCGACCGAGTTGCGGACGGCGGGTATCGCATGCTGATTGCCGGTGTCGACGAGGCAGGAAGGGGACCGCTGGCGGGACCTGTGGTCGCAGCAGCGGTTATCCTGCATCCGGATCGACGCATTCCAGGGCTACGCGACTCGAAGGAACTCACGGCGCGGTCGCGCGAGGGTCTGGCCATCGAGATTCGCAAGCATGCGGTAGCGTGGGCGGTGGCGGCAAGCGATGTCGACGAGATCGACGCGCTCAATATCCTGCAGGCAACGCTACTCGCGATGCGGCGCGCGGTTGAACAGCTGTCACAGCGGCCCGATGTCGTGTGGATCGACGGGCTGCACTGCCCGCCGCTCGATTGTCCCGCGCGGGCAATCGTCGGTGGTGATCGAGACATTGCGGCGATTGCGGCAGCATCGATACTCGCCAAGACCGACCGCGACGCCATGCTGGTCCTGCTCGATCGCGAGTATCCGGTGTATGGATTCTGCCGGCACAAGGGCTATGGGACGCCTGAGCATTTGGCTGCGCTGACGGCACACGGGCCATGTCCCGTCCATCGACGCAGCTTTGCGCCGATCATGCAGGTGGCGATAAACTTCCGCTGATCATGAAGACTCTGCCCCGGGCGTTGCTGTTCGATGTGTTCGGAACGGTCGTCGATTGGCGCGGCAGCATCATCCGCGAGATGCGACGACTCGGGCGTGCCAAGGGACTCGACGCTGACTGGAACGCGTTTGCGGACGCCTGGCGCCTGGGCTACCAACCCGCGATGGATCGCGTGCGACGCGGCGACCTGCCGTGGCAATCGATCGATGCCTTGCACCGCATGATTCTCGACGGCTTGCTGCGCGACTTCGGTTTGCGGCTCACCGAACGCGAGAAGCGCGACCTGAACAATGCATGGCATCGCCTCTCGCCCTGGCCAGACACCGTGAAGGGACTCACGCGGCTCAAGCGACGATTTGTGATCGGCACGCTTTCGAATGGCAACGTCGCGCTGCTGGTCGACATGGCAAAGCACAGTGGGCTGCCGTGGGATTGCGTGCTTTCGGCGGAGCTGTTCCAGCATTACAAGCCCGATCCGGAAGCTTATCTGGGCGCCGCTGCGCTGCTTGGTCTGGCGCCTCGGGAAGTCATGCTGGTGGCCGCTCACAAGGATGATCTGGCGGCGGCACGAAGGTGCGGGCTCGGCACGGCGTTCGTGCGCCGGCCCCTCGAACATGGACCACATTCGGCTCCCGATTTGACCGATGATCGCCGCTGCACGTTCAACGCCGACGATTTTGTGGACCTGGCAAGGCAACTGGGCGCGTAGCGGAATCAGATCTGCTTGAGTTCGCTCCAGTATTCGTGGTGCGCGGTGTTCACATGCGAAATGCGCAGTTCCACTGGCACGTCGCTATAGGTGAGCGCCACGCGCCGGATCTGCAGCAGCGGCGCACCCGGCGCAACGTGCAGCAATGGTGCGATCTCGACGTCGACGCTCGTGGCGCGCAGTCGCTCCACGGTACGCACCACCGAAATGCCGAAGGCGTCCTGATAGAGGTTGTACACGGTGCTTGACCGGTCGCGGACCGCACGCTCCGTCATTCCGGGAAAGCGCGCGGCAGAGATCGTGATGTCATCGACGATCACGGGTTCGGCGGAGAGCGTCAGCAGATTGCGAATCCGAAAAACCGGATCCCCGACGGAGATATCAAGGGCGTCGCTGACAGGCTTGTCGGCCTTCGCCCTGGCGAATCCGAGCAGGCGGACGACCGGATACTCCTTGGCGCCATTCTGCGGTACGACGTGAAAAAAATAGAACAGCAGACGGTCGCGGTTGTGGCTCGCGACGAACGTGCCGCGCCCCTGTTGCCGGATCAGCATGTTTTCCGCGACCAGTTCGTCGATTGCCCTGCGGACGGTGCCGATGCTGATGCCGTAGCGCTCCGCCAGACGCCGCTCGGCAGGGATGGCGTCACCCGGCTTCCATTCCCCGGTCGAAAGCGCGTCCATCAACTGCCGCTTCACTTCGCGATAGAGCGGCGTGTTGAGTGGGACGCCGGGGAACGGGGTGTCCGTGGTCGACGTAGGAGTCCTGGCCATGTTGGCGAAAGTCTAGCAAATCCTCTAAGTGATTCAACTCATCTAGATGATATAGTTGACCTGCGCAAGTTCGCTCGGTAAGATTTCGGTCGTGGGGCGTTCGCCCCGGGAGATGCCGCGATGATCCACTGTGTACTGCACGATCCGAAAGATTCGGTCGCCGTCGTCGTCGTCGAAGGCGTCAAGGCGGGCCAGACGCTTACCGGATTGATCCTCGATGAAAACCGCACCATTACGCTGCCTTGCGCGCAGGACATACCCTTGGGGCACAAGGTGGCGCTGAAGGACCTGAAAGTCGGCGATACGGTGATCAAGTACGGCGTCGATATCGGCAAAGTTGTCGCGCCGATCGCGACTGGGCAGCACGCCCACGTCCATAACATCAAAACGAAGCGGTGGTGAACGTGCAAACCAAATTCTGGGGTTATCGTCGCGAGAATGGCCGTGTCGGGGTGCGCAATCACGTCATCATTCTGCCGGTCGACGATCTGTCGAACGCCGCCAGCGAGGCCGTTGCCAACAATATCAAGGGCACGATGGCGATCCCGCATCCCTACGGGCGCCTTCAGTTTGGAGCCGATCTCGAGCTGCATTTCCGCACGCTGATCGGAACCGGCAGCAATCCGAACGTGGCGGCGGTCGTGGTCATCGGCATCGAAGAGGGCTGGACCAAGAAAATTGTCGATGGCATCGCCGCGACCGGCAAACCCGTCGTTGGATTCGGCATCGAGTTGCACGGCGATCACGAGACGATCATGCGGGCGTCGAAAGCTGCCCGCGCTTTCCTGCAAACGGCGAGCGAACAACACCGGGTCGAGTGCGCGTTGAAGGAGTTGTGGGTGTCGACCAAGTGCGGCGAGTCCGACACGACTTCCGGCTGCGGCGCCAATCCTACCGTCGGCGACGCGTTCGATAAACTCTACGCCGCCGGCTGCACGCTGGTGTTCGGCGAAACGACCGAATTGACCGGCGGTGAGCAGATCGTCGCCGCGCGCTGTCGCGACGACACCGTGCGCAAGGATTTCATGCGCATGTTCGATCGCTATCAGGAGGTGATCAACCGCCACAAGACGACCGACCTCTCCGACTCGCAACCGACCAAAGGCAACATCGCGGGCGGCCTGACGACGATCGAGGAAAAAGCGCTGGGGAATATCCAGAAAATCGGCAAGAAGTGTGTGGTGGACGGCGTGCTGGACAAGGCCGAGATGCCGACCTCGCCGGGGCTGTGGTTCATGGACAGCTCGTCGGCGGCGGCGGAAATGGTCACGCTCTGCGCCGCGTCCGGATATGTCGTACATTTTTTCCCGACCGGGCAGGGCAACGTCATCGGCAATCCCATCCTTCCGTGCATCAAGATATGCGCGAATCCGCGCACCGTGCGAACCATGAGCGAGCATGTCGACGTCGACACCAGTGGCCTGCTGCAGCGGGAAATCACCATGGACCAGGCAGGCGACAAGCTCATCGACATGATGTTCCGCACGGCCAACGGCAGGTTGACCGCGGCCGAGGCGCTCGGACACCGTGAGTTCGTCCTGACGCGACTCTACGAGAGCGCCTGAGGCGTCGCCGCCGCGGCCGCGAGTGCGGCCATGGACGATGCCCTCTATAATCGCGGCATCGTTGTCCCAACCGGAGCAGAACCATGCGTATCGATGCGCGGGCGCGTTGCGCCTGCACGCTGCTTGTCGCGTTACTTGCCACGGCAGCGCCCACCGCCTTCGCCGAGCTGGCCGAAATCAAGGTCGCGCAGCAGTACGGCATCAGCTATCTCCCGCTGATGATCATGGAAGAGCAGAAGCTGATCGAAAAGCAGGCCAAGGCACTTGGCGTCGACGTGTCGGTTGGATGGGCGAAATTCGCGGGTGGCAACGTCATGAACGATGCGCTGCTGTCCAACAGCCTGCAGTTTGCGTCGGGCGGCGTCGCGCCGATGATCACGCTCTGGTCGCGCACGCGCGGTAACCTCGACGTCAAGGCGGTGGCGGCGATCAATTCGATGCCGATTTATCTGAACTCACGCAATCCTGCCGTAAAAACGATCAAGGATTTCACCGAGAAGGACAGGATCGCCTTGCCTGCGGTGAAAGTCTCCGTGCAGGCGCTGACGCTGCAGATGGCGGCGGAGAAGGCATTCGGTGACGGCCAGTACGGGCGACTGGACTCGCTGACCGTCACGATGTCGCACCCCGATGCCCAGATCGCCCTGTTGTCGGGACAGTCTGAAATCAATGCGCACTTCAGTTCGCCACCATTTCAGTATCAGCAGTTGCGCAATCCGGCGATGCACACGGTGGTGAATTCCTACGACGTGCTCGGCGGGCGGTCAACGTTCAACCTGGTGTGGACCACCTCGAAGTTCCGCACCGAGAATCCGAAGCTCTACGAAGCCTTCGTCAAGGCGCTGGATGAGGCAACGGCGTTGATCAACAAGGACAAGGTGGCGGCAGCCGAAGCGTATCTGCGGATTTCCAAGGACAAGGACTCGGTGCAGGACATCCTGGCCATGTTGAACGATCCCTTGATCGTCTACACGACCACACCGGAGAACGTCATGAAGTACGTCGACTTCATGGCCAGGATCGGTTCGGTCAAGGTCAAGCCCGATTCGTGGAAGGACCTGTTCTTTCCCAACGTTCACGGCTTGCCGGGAAGCTGATGCAGCGATGAACATGACTACCGTTGCCACTGCGCCGGCGATCGAAGTCGATGTCGCCGCCATTCGCGCCGCGCACGCGCGCATCCGTTCGCGAATTCAGCGGACGCCCGTGCTGACCAGCCGTTCGCTCGACGAGGTCGTTGGGGCAAGTCTTTTCTTCAAGTGCGAAAACCTGCAGAAGGTCGCGGCATTCAAGGCGCGCGGTGCGTGCAATGCCGTGCTTTCGTTGACAGACGCGGAAGCCGCCCGCGGAGTCGTCACGCATTCCTCGGGCAACCACGGTGCGGCGCTCGCCTGGGCGGCGACGCAGCGCGGCATCCCCGCGTGGATAGTCATGCCCTCGAATGCTGCCATCGTGAAGCAGAATGCGGTGCGTGGTTTTGGCGGTACAGTGCGACTGACCGAGCCGACGCTGCCAGCACGCGAAGCTGCCTGCGCCAGCGTGCTCGCGGAAACCGGAGCGACGCTGGTACATCCGTACAATGACTGGCGGGTCATTGCAGGGCAGGGAACCGCGACGCTCGAGCTTCTCGAAGACATTCCGCAACTCGATGCCATCATCGCGCCGGTCGGTGGTGGCGGATTGCTGTCGGGAACGGTGATTGCGGCGAAAGGCATCAAGCCGTCGATCAAGGTCTACGGCGCCGAGCCTGCGGGTGCGGACGACGCTGCGCAGTCATTTCGACTGGGGCGCATCGTGCCGCAGTTGGATCCGCGAACGATTGCCGACGGATTGCGTTCGTCGCTTGGCGAGAAGACGTTCGCGGTCATCCAGGCGATGATCGACGACATCGGCACGACGTCGGAAGACGGCATCATTCGCGCCATGCGCCTGACCTGGGAAAAGCTCAAGCTGGTGATCGAACCTTCGGCGGCGGTGCCGCTTGGCGCGCTGATGGAGCGCAAACTGCCCATTGCCGGCCTACGAGTCGGCGTCATCATCAGCGGCGGCAATGTCGACCTGGATCGGCTGCCCTGGCAAACGCAATAAGGGTGAAGGGGAGAGCATGGACGCACCGGCACCGTTGCTCGACGTGAAGGGCGTCACGCTGCAGTACAAGACCAAGGATCACCTGGTCACGGCGACGTATCGCGTTGATTTCGAGGTTTTTCGATCGGATCGTTTTGTCCTCCTCGGGCCTTCCGGCTGCGGCAAGTCCACGCTGCTCAAGGCCGTGGGTGGATATATGCGCCCCGTCGAAGGGGTGATCCGCCTGAAAGGCCAGGAGGTCAGCAAGCCGGGGCCCGATCGCATGATGGTCTTCCAGGAGTTCGATCAGCTGCTGCCGTGGAAAACGGTCAAGCAGAATGTCATGTTCGCACTCACTGCAAGCGGCAAACTCGCCGGCAAGGCCGCGGAGGATCAGGCACTCGAATATATCAACAAGGTCAACCTCGCCAAATTTGCCGACAGCTATCCGCACACGCTTTCCGGCGGCATGAAGCAACGCGTCGCAATCGCGCGCGGCATGGCCATGGAACCCGACATCCTGCTCATGGATGAGCCCTTTGCCGCGCTCGATGCGCTGACTCGGCGCAAGATGCAGGACGAGCTGCTGCAGCTTTGGGACGACACGCATTTCACGGTGTTGTTCGTGACTCATTCGATTCCCGAAGCGATCAAGATCGGCAGCCGGATCCTGCTGTTGTCGCCCCATCCCGGGCAGGTCAAGGCAGAGATCAACAGTCTGCCGCGCGAGGAGGCCGAGAGCGAAGCTGCGAAGGCCCTGGAACGGAAGATCCACAACATGCTGTTCGCCGACGAAGTCGAGGAGGAGGGGGCCCATGGTTGAGTCAGCGGTCGTGCGCACGGACGTTTTTCGCGAGACCGTCGATGCGTCGAAATTCGGAGTGATCCAGAAGCCGCTTTCGACCTGGGAGCGGATCTACAACATGACGGCGATACGCAAAGTGGCGATCCTCGTGTTCCTCGCGATCGTCTGGGAACTCTATGCGCGCTGGCTCAACAATCCGCTGCTGTTTCCGACATTCACGTCGACGCTGGAGGCGTTCTATCAGGCCATCTTCGGCGGGGGATTGCTGGGCAAGGCGTGGACGTCGATCAAGGTGCTGCTGATTGGCTACAGCGCAGGGATTGCACTCGCTGCACTATTGACCGTATTCGCGATCACTTCGCGCATTGGCACCGACTTCCTCGAAACGCTCACCTCGATGTTCAACCCGCTGCCCGCCATTGCGTTGTTGCCACTCGCATTGATCTGGTTCGGCCTTGGCAACGGCAGCCTCGTCTTCGTGCTGATTCACTCGGTGCTGTGGGCGGTCGCACTGAACACGCACTCAGGTTTTCTTTCCGTTTCCAACACGATGCGCATGGTCGGCCGGAACTATGGGTTGCGCGGACTTTCGTATGTTGCGCGGATCCTGATTCCGGCCGCATTTCCGAGCATTTTGACCGGCCTGAAAATCGGTTGGGCGTTCGCCTGGCGCACCTTGATTGCCGCCGAGTTGGTGTTCGGCGTGTCGTCGGGATCGGGCGGCCTGGGCTGGTTCATCTACGAGAACAAGAATCAGCTCGAAATTCCCAACGTGTTCGCGGGCCTGTTCACGGTGATCGTCATCGGTTTGCTGGTGGAGAATGTGATCTTCCGCACCATCGAAAGCAGGACGGTGCGCAAATGGGGCATGCAGAACTGACCTGGAGCGAAGACAGGAAATGAACGAACAACATCCGGACGGCGCAGACCGTCCGCGCTTTCATCTCGCGTTTCCGGTAACGGACCTCGCGGCTGCGAGACAGTTTTACGGCGAATACCTGGGTTGTCCGGAAGGGCGCAGCTCTGCTGAATGGGTCGACTTCGATTTCCACGGCCACCAGATCGTGGCACACAAGGTCGCGGCCGGTGCGATGAGTGACGCGACCAGTCTGGTCGATGGAGATCAGGTTCCAGTGCGACACTTCGGTGTGATTTTGCCGATGGCGCAGTGGCATAGTCTCGCCGCCAGACTGCAGGCTCTTGGCACCAGGTTTGTGATCGAACCGCACATCCGGTTCAAGGGCCTGGCGGGCGAGCAGGCGACGATGTTCTTTCTCGATCCCTTCGGCAACGCACTGGAGTTCAAAGCCTTCGAACACATCGAGCAGCTGTTTGCGAAGCAATGAGCGATTCTCGCAAGCGCATCGTCATCACCGAATTCATGGACGAAGATGCGGTCGCGTCGCTCGCGACGCGCTTCAACGTCACTTATGACGCGATGCTCGTCGATCGTCCCGGGGAGCTCGGGGCGCAGTTGGCCGATGCCGATGCCGTCGTGGTGCGCAACAAGACCCAGGTCAACAGCGAACTGCTTGCCGCGGGACCGCGCCTGAAGGTCGTCGGGCGACTGGGTGTGGGCCTCGACAACATCGACCTGCCGGGATGCAAAGCGCGCGGAATCGAGGTCATTCCCGCATTCGGCGCCAATGCCCTGGCGGTCGCCGAATATGTGATTGGTACCGCGATGATGCTCCTGCGTGGTGCGTATGCGTCGACAGACGCCGTCAGCCATGGCAAATGGCCACGCACCGCGCTGTCGAATGGCCGAGAGGTCGCAGGCAAGACGTTGGGCTTGGTCGGTTTCGGTGGCATTGGCAAGCTCGTCGGAAAACTGGCGCGGTCGCTCGGCATGCGTGTGGTCGCCTTCGACGCGCACATTCGCGCTGACGCGCCCGTTTGGCGTGAGGAGCAGGTGACGCCACTGGCATTCGACGAACTGCTTGGGGTCGCGGACGTGGTCTCGCTGCATGTCCCGTTGACGCCCGCAACACGCGGATTATTGGACGCTGCGACACTAGCGCTGATGAAAACGGACGCAATCCTGATCAATACCGCGCGTGGTGGGGTGGTTGACGAAGTGGCGCTCGCGACAGCCCTCAAGTCCGGCAAGCTCGGTGGTGCGGCGCTCGATGTATTCGAACACGAACCGCTTCCAGCAGGATCCCCCCTGACGGGCTGCGCCAACCTGATCCTCACGCCACATGTCGCGGGCGTGACCACCGAGTCCAATGTGCGAGTCTCGACGCTGATTGCGGACAAGGTCGCAGCGGCTCTGGATCGTTAGGCATGCCCCGATTTAGCGTCGCTCAACTGACCGATCTGGCGTCGCGCGCACTGGTGCGCGCGGGCGCAGGCCCGCAGATGGCGGCGATAACGGCACGGGCGTTGGCGGGCGCGGAAGCCCAGGGGTTAGCATCGCACGGAATGTCGCGCATACCGCAGTACGTTGCCCATTTGCGCAACGGCCGTGCGGATGGCAGTGCAATTCCGGTCGTGGCCAAGTCTCGCGGCGGGGCTGCACTCGTCGACGCAAAGTGCGGGCTGGCTTTCCTGGCATGCGCGTTTGCGGTCGATGAGGCAATCGCGCGGGCTCGTGAATTTGGCGTGAGTTTCGTTGGCGTCACCAACAGCCATCATTTCGGTGTCGCGGCCGACCACCTGCTTCCGATCGCCGCAGCAGGCATGGTCGGACTTGCATTCGGCAATTCTCCATCGGCGATGCCGGCGGCAGGCGGCAAGCACCCGATCTTTGGTACCAACCCGATCGCGGCAGCGTTTCCACGCAAGCGCGGTGAGCCTCTGATGATCGACTTGTCATTGTCCGAAGCTGCGCGTGGCAAAGTTGTGATTGCCGCCAAGGAGGGCCGGCCGATCCCGCTGGGCTGGGCGCTCGATCGCGATGGGAAACCTACCACCGACGCAAAGGCTGCCTTGGCCGGCTCTATGCTGGCGATGGGCGGCATCAAGGGGGCGATGCTCGCGCTCATTGTCGAACTGCTTGTGTGCGCACTCACCGGCGCGGCGATGGGTTTCGAGGCCGATTCATTCTTTGTCGACGAAGGAAATCGACCACGCATCGGCCAGGCTTTTCTGGTGATCGATCCGGACGCAATGGCGGGGCGGTCGGCCTATCTCGAACGTATCGAGACGCTGCTCGCGGAAATGGAAAAGGACACGGAAGTCCGGCTTCCCGGCACGCGGCGACGCGCGCTCGCCGTCAAGGCGGCATCCGACGGCATCGAAATCCCGGCGGCATTGGCCGAACAACTGGAACGACTTGCAACGCCATAGCGCGGCAATCCCCACTTCAGAATGAACGAATGACCACGACCCCCACCCGCGTGACCGCGCTGCTGTTGAACATCGGGCATGCGCTCGATCACATGTTCCTGCTCATATTCGCCACCGCAGTTAGCGCGATTGCCGCTGATTTCGGCTTTGCCGACTGGGAATCGTTGATGCCGTATGGCGTCGGCGCGTTCGTGTTGTTCGGGCTCGGTTCGTTGCCGGCGGGCCGCCTGGGTGATCTATGGGGCCGGCGACGCATGATGCTGATTTTCTTCTTTGGGATGGGCGCATCTTCGTTGCTGGTCGCGCTTACGCGCGATGCGTGGCAACTCGCCGCAGCATTGACGCTGCTCGGAGCATTTTCATCGATCTATCATCCCGTCGGCATTCCAATGTTGCTGCGTGGTGCGGAGCGTCCCGGTTTTACGATAGGTATCAACGGCCTGTCGGGAAACCTGGGTGTGGCACTGGCGGCGGTAACCACGGGCTTCCTGGTCAAATATGTGGGGTGGCGCGCTGCCTTTGTCGTTCCGGCAGCACTTGCGTTTGCCAGCGGCGTTGCGTTTGCACGCGTCGCGCCACGGGAAATCGAGGCACCCGCGCGCGCTCCAATCAAACCGTCGATTCACACCGCTTCGACAGTGGCCCGCGTCTTTGCCGTGATGACCGCCACAGCGATATCCTCGAGCCTGCTTTTCAACTTCACCACCAATGGCAATGGGCAGCTCCTGCGCGAGCGTCTGACGGGCATCGTCGAGGATCCTGCGCAGCTCGGGCTGCTGCTCGCGTTCGTGTACGTCATTGCATCGTTTGCCCAGGTCGCGGTCGGCTTGCTCATCGACCGATTTCCGCTCAAATACCTCTACCTCGGCATCGTTGCGTTGCAAGCGCCACTGTTCGCGCTGGCCGTTTCGGCAACGGGGTGGACGTTGTTTGCCCTGCAGATCGCGTTCATGGTCGTGGTGTTCGGGGCGATCCCGTTCACGGACGCCTTGATCGTGCGCTTCGTTGACGATCGCATGCGCTCCCGTGTCAGTGGCATGCGGCTGGCGGTATCGTTCGGTGTCAGTTCCGCGGCAGTGTGGTTGCTCGGCCCGGTGGTGAAAGCCGCGGGCTTCGGGACGCTGCTGCTGTTGATGGCCGGAATTGCCGTCGTGACGATGCTGGCAGTTGCCTGGCTGCCATCGGTTGCGCGCAGCAAGGCAGCCACGTCACCTGCTGTAGCAACTGGGAGACCGCAAACGGCGCGCTGGCGAGGATTGAGCCAACGTGCCACTCACGCCATGACGTACGTGCTCAGGGTTTGGTACCCTTGAGTTCCTCTTCCTCGAGCAGCAGGTAGGTCCCATACGCGTTGGTTCGGTTGGCCTGCTCGAATGCAGGCAGCGACTTGAAGCGAGTCCAGTCGGTCCTGGCGTAGGCCGCTTCGAACGGCTCCAGGTCGCGCACCGCGCGGCCCATCGACTCGCGCAGAAACACGAGATAGTCGCGCGTGAGCGCAAGGTCACGTGCAGGATCGCGCGACGCCGGGCCGTGTCCCGGAATAACAACGATCGGCGATGGCGACAGCGCCAGCATCTTGCCCATCGCCGCCAGCCAACCGCGGCTGTCAGCGTTGCCCACGAAGGGGATGCGGCCGGCGAAGATCAGGTCGCCGGCGTAGAGCACGCGGTCCTCGACGACGTACATCAGCGTGTCCTCGGGGGAATGCGCGCCGCCCGAATAGAGCAGGCGAAAAGTCAGGCCACCCAGGCGGAAATCGGTATCACCGTCCAGCCAGACATCGGGGGGCACCACGCGCGTTTTCTCGTCGATCCACGGCGACAGGTCGGCACGGCGCTGCGCCAGCCGTTCGACCGCTTGACCCGACGTCAGGTACAGCTTGGCCTTGGAGTGTGCCCAGATTTCAGCACCCAGCGCCTTGAGCTCCTGCAGACCGTAAATGTGGTCAGCATGGTAGTGGCTCACGACCACGCGCTTGATCGGCTGCGCCGTGACCTTGCGAATTGCCGTGATCATGGCGCGGCCCAGCGCCGGCGTGCCGAGCGCATCGAACACGACGACACCATCGCTGGTGACGACGAAGCCGGCGTTGGACATGAATCCTTTGTTCGCCAGCGACGCCATGCCCGCGTCGCCCTGGAAGAACCAGCAATGCTCGGACAGTCGTTGAGGTTCGAGCACGATCTCCTGGGCGAGTACGACCTTCGTGACGCTTGCCACGAGCAGCAACGCAATGAATCGAACATTCAACGCCGACCTTCCCATCACGCGACCTTCACCCCCAGCATCATGCCGCCGTCCTCATGTTCGAGATTGTGGCAGTGGACCATGTAGGTCTGCGCCTCCGAGAACGGCATGGTGAAGTCGATGGCGACCTTGACGCTCTCGCCCGGCCAGACAAGTACCGTATCTTTCCAGCCCAGATCCGTAGCAAGGCGACCGACGTTGTCGACCTTGAGTGCGGCAATCTGGTCTGGGCTGGTCTGGCGTTCGAGCACCTGGAAGTGGAAGCCGTGCAGATGCATCGCGTGCGGCATGCTGTTGAAGTAGTTGCGGATCAGCCATGTTTCCACGATTCCGCGCTTGACCTCGATCGGCGTTTCGCCCATCTCGAACACGCGGTCGTTGATGCGCCAGCGCCCCTTGGCGAATCCCAATCGCAACGGTCGCTCGGGCGCATCGGCAATCTCGATCGGGGTGATCGTTGCCAACTGCGCCGGGACACGCGCGGTGTATGCGACTCGCTTGCGCACCCGCAGCTGCAATAGCGCACGCGGCGCGCCTTCGGGAAAGCTGCCGCCGTGGCCGATGGCGGCATGATCGACGACGGCGACTGCCGGACTTCGCACCGGTGGCGACATCGTGTGTCCCATCGCCGCATGATCGACCGCTGCCTGGAGCCGCGCCCGTGGTCGTGCCCATCTCCATGTGCATCGGATCGAACGCCCGCGTTTCAAGGACGAGCGTGTCGCCAACACTTGCGTCGGACAGGTCGACCAGGATGTCGATGCGTTCGGCGGAGGCGACGAACGACTCGTTGCAGCTTGCGGGCGACGCCAACAGGCCGCCGTCGGTGCCGATGAGGGTGAACGGCACGGCTTTGCCGTCAGCGGTGCGCAATCCCAGACGATAGGTTCGCGCATTCGACGCGTTGAGCACACGAAAGCGGTAGATGCGCGTCGCGACGTCGAGGTAGGGACACGCGGTCCCGTTGATGTAGACAATGTCGCCGAGGTATCCATGCATGCGATCGGCGTCGTTGGCGACGTAGCCGGTTGCGCGCCGGTCCTGCAATACGAGCGGTATCTCAGTCCTGCCCGGAATCAGGTCGAGCACACTGCGCAGGCGTCTTTCATCGTCATCCTCGACTTCGATCATCCCGAACAGACCACGATAAGCCTGCGCAGCCGTCATGCCGTGTGGATGCGGGTGATACCAATACAGTGCGCCCCGGTCGCGCACCTCGAAATCGTACGCGTAGCGCGTGCCGGGCGCTGCCAGGGGCATGCCTGCACCATCGTTTCGTGTGTCCACGGCGAGTCCGTGCCAGTGGACGATGGTCGGTTCGGTCAAGCGCGTTGTCGAAGTCGATCCGAACCCTCTCGCCTCGACGCAGCAGCAGGGTCGGATTGATGTATTGCCGGCCGCGATGCTCGACCAGATAGGACAACGAACCTGGTCTGGCAGTGTTGGCGGTGGCACGCAGGCGCAAACGCGCGCCGTCCGGTGCAAGCCTGCCGAATCGTCCGCTCGTCCCGGGAACGAACAAGGGTCGCGGCGCTTGCGCCGGTGCCGCAGAAGTCGCGCAGTGTGGCGCCACCGGTCGATGTGGTGACGTCAGGCAGCGCAGTGCGCGGTAGCGCGCAGAGCCCGACTGCACCCATGGCTTTGAGGAAATTACGTCGTCGAGCTAGCAATTGACACTCGCAATGAGGGTAACAGTCGGCGATTCGACCGACTGACGCGATTATCGTTCAGGTGACGTCGCGCACGCCATTCGCTGCATTGCGTCTCGGGCGCAACCCGATCGTGAACCTTTTCATCCGAAGTCGGGAATTTTTCCCGACGTCATGGTACGACGGATCCCCTAGAATCGGGGACCCTCGTATTCCTACAGAGCAGACGCCGTCCGGATCGGAAGGTCCAATCGGTGGAAAAAATGCGATTGCTGCATGCAAGCCTTTCTGGCGCATTCGGGTACGCCATCGCGGCGTGCATCGCCAGTGGCGCAAGCCGGGCTGACGAACCGGTGGCCTTGCCTCCCATCAGCGTGATCGGCTCGACGCCGCTGCCGGGCGTCGGACTCGACAAGGATCAGATTCCGGCACCGGTCCAAACCGGCACATCGAAGCAGATCGAGCGCAGTAACTCGATCGATCTTCCGGGTTATCTGCTGCGCTTCCTCGGCAGCGTGTATGTGAACGACGTCCAGAACAACCCCTTCCAGCCCGATATCAATTACCGCGGTTACAGCGCGTCGCCATTGCTCGGCACGCCGCAAGGATTGTCGGTCTACATGGACGGCGTACGGCTGAACCAGCCTTTCGGTGACGTCGTCAGTTGGGATCTGATCCCCCGCGCAGCCATTTCCATCATTCGCGCTGATGCCGGGATCCAACCCCATGTTCGGGCTCAACACGCTGGGTGGCGCACTGTCGATCCAGACCAAGGACGGCGTCACCAATCCGGGAACATCGGTGCAGGCATATTACGGATCGTATGCGCGGTGGTCCGCCGAGTTCGAGACGGGTGGCAGCAAGGACACCGGACTCAACTGGTATTTCACGGGCAACTATTTCAGCGAAGACGGTTGGCGCGACGATTCGCCATCGCGCGTCGGGCAACTTTTCGGCAAGGTCGGTTGGCAGGACCGCCGGACCAGCGTTTCGCTCACTGCTGCGTATGCCGACACGGATCTGACCGGCAACGGCTTTCAGGAGCAGCGCTTCCTCGCGCGCGACTACGCCAGCGTCTACACGAAACCGGATACGACGAAGAATCAGGCGGTATTCCTCAACCTGTTGGGACAGCACAACATCAGCGACAACCTGCTTTTTTCCGGCAATGCCTACTATCGCGACATCAAGACCTCAACCTTCAACGGCGACATCAACGACGCGTCGCTGGAGGAAAACGTCTATCAGCCAAACGCCGCCGAACAAGCCGCGCTGAAGGCCGCGGGCTATACCGGCTTTCCAACGAGCGGAGAAAATGCGTCCAATGCCCCCTTTCCTTTCTGGCGTTGCATCGGCAATGCATTGCTCAGGTCTGAACCCAACGAAAAGTGCAACGGGCTGCTGAACAGCACGAATACGAGCCAGCAAAACTACGGGTTGTCGGGACAACTTACCTGGAATGGCGATTGGGCCGGCAATCGCAATCAGTTCACCGCGGGCGCTGCCTATGACGCCAGCACTGTGCACTTCACCCAGATATCGCAGTTCGGATATCTGAATCCCGATCGCAGCGTGACTCCGGTCAACGCGTTCGCGGACGGCACGCAGAACTCGGAAAACGCGAGCGATGACTCGCGTGGATCTCGACGGGCGGACGTACACGTACAGCATTTACGCAACCGACACGCTGACGCTCGGCAATGCCTGGAATGTGACGCTTTCGGGACGGTACAACAACACGAAGATAAAGAACTACGACAATCTGCTCCCGGGCGGTGGCCCTGGGTCGCTCAATAGCAACGATACGTACTCGCGGTTCAACCCGGCGATTGGTTTGACCTATGCGCCCACGCCGCGGTTCTCCGCATACGTTGGGTACAACGAGGGCAGTCGTGCGCCCTCATCGATCGAAATCGGCTGCGCAGATCCCGACAACCCGTGCAAGCTTCCCAATGCCATGGCCGGTGACCCGCCGCTCAAGCAAGTCGTCGCCAAGACGATAGAAGCGGGTATCCGCGGCCTCATCATGCGCGACTGGCAGTGGAATCTCGGTGTGTTCCGAGCGCAGAACTACGACGACATTATCTTCGTCGCCGACAGTCAATCGGGTTTCGGATATTTCAAGAATTTCGGCCAGACGCGCCGACAGGGAATCGAGGCCGGCCTGAATGGTCGAGCGGGAATCCTCAGTTTCGGCGTGAACTACACGTTTCTCGATGCCACGTACCAGAGCAAGGAAACCATCAACGCCGGCAGCAACAGCAGCAATAACGGATCGGCTCCGGGTTTCGACGGCACCATCGCCATTCAACCCGGTGATCGCCTCCCGCTCGTTCCGCGCAACATGGCGAAGATCTACGCCGACGTCGCCATCACTCCGCAATTCAGTTTGAACATGGACATGCAGGCATTTTCCAATACGGTCGCGCGGGGCAACGAAAATAGTCAGCACAAGCCCGACGGCGTCTACTACCTCGGACCCGGCCAGGCACCCGGCTACGCAGTGTTCAACCTGGGGGCGGAGTACCGGCCGGCGCCGGGATGGAAGTTCTTCATGCAGGTGAACAACGTCTTCAACACCAAGTACTACACTGCCGCACAGCTCGGCCCCACCGGATTCACCAACAGCGGCAACTTCATCGCCCGTCCGTTTACGAGTCCAGTCATCAACGGCGAACGGCCGCTTGTGCATGCCACGTTCTATGCGCCGGGTGCTCCGACGATGATCTGGGCGGGCATTCGCTATACGTTCGATGCGAAGGGTTGGTGAGCCACTTCGCATTGGTACCTATCGGTGACGCCCGATGCCTTTCCCGGGAATGTTTTATGATCTGAGGCGGCGTTCTCGCGGCAAGATTGATAGAGGGGGAGTCATCGTATGGCAACGCATCGACCGGGTGATACCGCAGGGACTTGGCGCGACGGCATGGTAGTCGCCGCCGCGACGTTGGTGTTCGCCTTCGTCAGCGCGCACTTCGAGTTGGGCGAGACCATTGCCGCCATGACCCGACCGCTTGAGCGTTATCAGCTGGACGAGTTGCCGGGAGTGCTGCTGTTCATGGCGCTAGGCTTCGCCTGGTTGGCCTGGCGGCGCATGCGCGAAGCGCGTGCCGCATTGCGCCGTCAGGTCGCCATCGAAGCGGAGCTGAAGTCCGCGTTGGCCGAGAACCGTCGGCTCGAGCGTGCCAACGTCAAGATCCAGGAAGACGAGCGCAAGAACCTGGCGCGGGAGCTGCACGATGAACTGGGGCAGTATCTCAATGCGATCAAGGTGGACGCCGTATGTCTTCGGGACACTAATCCATTGGACCCTGCCGACGTCAAACGCTGCGCGTCGTTGATCATCGGTATTGTCGATCGCCTTCAGTGCACGGTTCACGACGTTGTCCGGCGACTGCGCCCGACGGGCCTCGACGAGCTCGGGCTTGCGGCGGCGATTGAAGAGTGCGTCGATGGTTGGCGCCGCCGTTTGCCGTCGGTAATCTTTGATTGCCACGTTGCTCCAGGACTGACGAACCTTGGCGAAGCCGTCAACATGGCGCTGTATCGTTTGGTGCAAGAGGGACTGACCAATGTCGCCCGGCATGCGCAGGCAAACCATGTTGCGGTCACGATCGAACAGCACCAGGCTGACTCCGATCGTGCCGGCTTTGCGGTGCTGCGGATCGCTGATGACGGCGTGGGCATTGGGCCGTCGACGCCGGCGCTGACTTCCGGATTGGGTCTGGTGGGGATGCGCGAGCGAGTCGAAGCGCTTGGTGGCGCCTTCGAAGTGTTGAATGAGGCGAAACGCGGATTTCGGATCGCAGCGCGCCTGCCGCTGCAGGAGGTATGTGCCTGATGACCAGGATTGATGCGATCTCGGTGCTGCTCGTCGATGATCACGCGGTGGTCAGGGAAGGGTACAAACGCCTGCTGGAGCGCTCAAGTGGCATCGCGGTCGTCGGCGAAGCCGCCTCGGCAGGCGAGGCGTATCAAGCCTTCTGCCAGTGCCAGCCGGACGTCGTCGTCATGGACATCTCGCTGCCCGACGTCAGCGGCATTGAAGCGATGCGCCGCCTGCTGCTGCGCGAGCCTCGGGCGCGAGTCCTTGTATTCAGCATCCATGAGGAAGCCATATTTCCGACCCGCGCGTTTCAGGCGGGCGCGCGAGGCTACGTGACGAAAGCCAGCGCGCCAGACGTCCTGGTTGGCGCAGTCCGCGCAGTTGCAGCAGGCAGCATATTTCTCAGCCCCGACGTGGCACAGACGCTCGCATTGCGGAATGTCCTGAAGCGCGAGGATGCGCTGGGTTTGCTGTCCGATCGAGAATTCGAGATCCTGCGCCTGCTTGCGTTGGGTCATTCGGTTCGCGACATCGCGGAAAAGCTCTGCCTCACCTACAAGACCGTCGCCAACTATCAATCGATGATTCGGCAGAAGCTCGGCGCCGACACGCCCACGCAGCTGATCCGAATCGCCGATGAGAACGGATTGCTGTCCGGCAGCAGTCGCGCTAACGGATAGCGACGCCCCAAGGCAACGCGCCGACGGGGATTTCTGCGATTTTGGCATTGGTCTCGGTGTCGATCACCGCGACCGCATTGGAGCGGCCGGCTGCGACGTAGAGTTTTTTTCCGTCCGCCGTAATCGCCATGTTCCAGGGCGCTTGCCCACGGGCACCTTCGCGATGATCGCGTTGGTCGAGGTGTCGATCACCTGGACCGTGCCTTCGCCACCGGAGCTCACATAGACCCGCTTGCCGTTGGGGTGCACCGTGACGCCGTTGGAGCGGCTGCCGGCCTTGATGCGCGCGATCACCTCGCCTTTCGCAACATCGAACACGTTGACGGTGTCGGCGTTTTCCGCAGCCACGTAAGCACGGCTGCCATCGGGCAGGAAGCCGATGCCGCGTGGCCGGTCGCCCACCTTGACCGATTTCTGCACTTCGCCCTTGGCGAGATCGACGATATCGACGCTGTCGGCTTCCTCGCTGCTGACGTACATCAATTTTCCGTCCGGACTGAACACCGCGTGCTCAGGATTCTTGCCGCGCATCTTCAGCCGTCGCTCGACCTTGCCTGTCGCGGTGTCGATGAGCAGCACCATGTCGTTTTCCTCGATCGCTGCGGAGAGCCACTTCCCATCGGCAGACAGATAGATCGCTTCAGGTGAATCGCCCAATGGCGTGCGCCGCGTCACCGCGCCGGTCGCCGTGTCGATGGTCAACAGCGAGTTGCTCGTCTGGTCGCTGATGTATAGCAGCTTGCCATCCGCGGCGAGCGCGATACCCCGGGGTTTCGTCCCCACCTTGAACGTGGCTCGTCACCGTGTCGGTCGCAACATCGATGACCGATACCGAGGCGGAGCCCTCGTTCGACACGTATGCGAATGGGGCCGCTGCCGCGGCCGTGCACAGCCATGCAGCACCAACGGGCGCCATCCATAGAAATCCGCGCATTGCCATGAGTCTCCCTTACCCTTGATTGGCCAACGAGCCTGGTGCCTGACCAGTTCGGCATTCGCCTCGCCATTGGAGGCGGCTCAATTGATCGGCTATCCTACACGACTTCGTGCGGCGGCCGGCTCGAGGCCAATAACGATCGAGGGGAAATGCAGTACGTGAATTCCAATGGATCGTTGCAGTGCTTGCGATTGGGCGCCGGGCTCGCGGCTGCATGGTTGAGCGTGGAAATCAGTGCGCAGACACCGAGTCGTCTCGATCCCGTTGTCGTCACTGCCACAAGAACCGAGGAACGCGCGTTCAATCTGCCGGTTGCGATCGACAGCATCGACGCCGCGCAGATCCAGCAGGGTCAGTTGCAGATCAACCTTTCGGAATCGCTGGCGCGCGTGCCTGGCATCGTTGCGCAGAGCCGATGGAATTTCGCGCAGGACCTGATGTTGTCGATCCGTGGCTTCGGCGCGCGCGCCAACTTCGGCGTCCGCGGTATCCGGCTTTACCAGGACGGCATACCCGCGACCATGCCCGACGGCCAGGGGCAGACCAGCAGTTTCAGCCTCGTTTCGGCCAAGCGTATCGAGGTCTTGCGTGGCCCGTTCTCCACGCTCTACGGCAATGCGTCCGGCGGCGTGATCTCGGTGTTCACCGAAGATGGGCCCGACCCGCCGATGGCGCAGGCGCAAGTCGTGGGGGGCAGCTATGGCACGTGGAATTCGATCTTCAAACTCGGCGGCGCAACACCGTCCGTCAACTACGTGCTTGCCGGCAATTCGTTCCAGACCGACGGCTACCGCGAGCACAGCACGGCGTCCCGCGACCTGGGCAACGCGAAGTTGCGTTTCGACCTGGGCGAGGATACCAAGCTCACGTTGATCGGCAATTCGTTCTATCAGCCTGACGCGCAGGACCCGTTGGGCCTCACCAAGGCGCAGTGGGACGCGAACCCGCGCCAGGCGGATCCGGTCGCGACCCTGTTCAACACGCGCAAGACGGTCAATCAGCAGCAAGGCGGCGCGACGCTGGAACAACGACTGCCTGGGGATTCGGTGCTGCGCGTTACCGGTTACGCCGGGGCGCGTGGCGTGCGGCAGTACCTGGCGCTGTCCGGCGTGGGCTTGACGTCGTCGGGAGGCGTCACGGACCTCAATGGAGATTTTGGCGGCATCGATGCGCGAGTGACGACGCGCTACACACTTGGCGGCGGGCCATTGCTCCTGACGGTCGGCGCGGCCTACGACCAGCAACATCAGCGGCGCAAGGGGTTCGTCAACAACAACGGTGCACTCGGCGAACTGCGGCGTGACGAGGACGATTACGTCAGCGACGCCGACGGCTACATTCAGGCCGAATGGTCGCTGGCACCGGTGTCGTTCCTCGCGGGGCTTCGCTACAGCAGCGTACGCTTCTCCTCGAAAGATCACTACGTCACCACCGCGAATCCCAACGACAGCGGCAACGTGAATTACAGCCACGCGAGCCCCGTCGTCGGCGCGGTCTGGCACGTTGCCGACGCAGTCAACGTTTACGCGAACTACGGCGTCGGCTTCGAGACGCCGAGTTTCATCGAGCTTGCGTATCGGCCGGTGGGGTCGGGTCTCAATTTCGCGCTGCAACCCGCGATCAGCAAGTCGACCGAAGTCGGGATCAAGGCCTACGTGCAGGAGACGCAGCGCGTGAACGTGTCATTGTTCTGGATCAACACGACCGATGAACTCGTCATCGACACGGCGACGGGCGGGCGCACGACGTACACGAATGCGGCCAAGACGCGCCGTCGCGGGCTCGAGGCGGAATGGGACGCAAACCTCGGCAATGGTTTCACCGCCTACGCGTCGTATACATATTTGTTGGCGGAATTCGCTGCCGCGGCCACGACCGGCGTGCCGCCGCAAGTCATTCCCGCGGGCGCGCGCCTGCCGGGCATCCCCGGCTCCAGCGCGTACGCCGAGCTGGCATGGGCTCGCCCGGACTGGTACGGCTTCTCGGCCGCGCTGGAGGCCCAGTACGCCAACAAGGTGTACGTCAACGACCGCAATACCGACTACGCGCCTGCCTATGCAGTCGCCAACGTCCGCGCCGGATTCCAGCAGCGCGCAGGGCAGTGGACCTTTACGGAATTCGCGCGCATCAATAACCTGTCTGGACGCAATTATTCCGGCACGGTCATCGTGGGCGATACCAACGGACGCTACTTCGAGCCGTCGGCGGAACGCAATTTTCTCGTGGGGGTGACGGCCAATGTCAGGTTCTGATCAGTCCGGCCGATACACGACGACAGCGATCGTGTTGCACTGGCTGATTGCGCTGGTGGTCGCGCGCACAGATCGCCTTCGGCTGGTGGATGCTGCAGATTCCGAAGGACCCTGTGGGGCCGCGCGTCAACGCCTTCAATCTGCACAAGTCGATCGGACTTTCCATAATGTTACTGATGGTGATTCGACTTGCCTGGCGCGCGACTCATCGTGCTCCCGCGCTGCCACCCATTCCGGCGTGGCAGGCGACCGCCGCGCGGATCAACCATGGGCTGCTGTACGTGTGCCTTTTCGTACAGCCACTTTCCGGCTACATCGGTTCAGCGGTCAGCGGCTATCCGGTGCGGTATTTCGGCATGCTGTTGCCAGGCTGGGCGCCGAAAAACATCCCGCTGAAGGAATTCCTGAGCGTTCTGCATATGGTCAGCAGCTGGATGCTGGTTGCGGCGATCGCGGTACACATCGCTGCTGCGCTCAAGCATCAATTCGTCGACCGCGACCGGTTGCTCCGACGGATGTGGCCGTAGCCAGCGCGCGACGCCAAGCCGCCAGTCGCGTCAGCTTCCACCGGTGGTTTCGAGCAGCTTTGCCGTGTCGGTGTACTTGCCATCGCGGGCGATGTCGAGTGCGGTCTTGCCGCGGTCGTCCTTGAGGCCGGGTTTCGCGCCGGCATCCAGCAGGGCTTTCGCGGCAGCCGTCTTGCCGTACCCTGCTGCCCACATCAGCGCCGTCAAGTCGTGTGCATAGATGGCGTTGGGATCGACCCCCGCCTTGAGCAGCAGCACGACGATGTCAGTCTGACCCTGTCCGGCAGCGTAGGTCATCGCATTCTTCTTGAGTCGATCGACGGCATTGACGTCGGCACCCTTGGCCAGCAAGCGCCTGGCGATTTCGGTCTGCCCGGCGTGTGCCGCTGCCATCAGCGGCGTGATGCCGTTGACCGCCGCCTGGTTCACGTCGGCACCGGCATCGATCATCTGTGTCGCAAGGGCGGGCCGATCGGTCTTCAAGGCGATGATCAGCACCGTCTCCCCGAGGCGGTTGCGCGCGTTTGGCGATGCCCCCTCAGCCAGCGCGCGATTGATGCCAGGCTGGTCCGCATTGCGAGCCGACGCGAGCAGCCGGGCGTTGACGCTCAGGTCCTGGGACTGCGCATGCAGGGTCGATGCTTGTAAGGTCAGTGCAAGGATGAACAGGCAGACGGCAAACAGTCGATAATTCTGCATCGGAGATCCTTCCAGCGTCGGGTCGCCCATTTCTTGGCGAAGAGGTGTGTCGGTTGCCGTGGCGGTGGCCTGCAAGATTGCATTCATTTTCAAATAGGAATATAACGTTTTGGCAGGAAAGCTTCCCGACCGTGCAACATGGAATATAACGTTTCGGCAGGAATTCTTCCCGTCCGTACAACAAGAAATCAGCAGGAGGAGGCATCATGTCAACTCGTACTCAACGGCTGGCCGGTACTGCAGTTGCGCTCGCGCTCGCGTGTGGATATTCCGTTTCCGGTACCGCGCAGGAAATTTCGGGAAGCGCGACCACGACCGGCAGCCCGATGTCGTCGTCCCTGATTCCGGTCACGCAGGCTATGCTCGACGGCGCCGGCAAGGACACGAAGAACTGGATCCACTCGAACGGCAGCTACGACAACGCTCGCTTCTATGCGGGCAACCAGATCAACACCACGAACGTCGGCAAGCTCAAGCCTGCATTCGTGTTCCAGACGGCGGTGCTTGAGTCGATGGAGACCGCGCCGGTCGTCGTCAATGGCGTCATGTTCCTGACCACGTCGTTCAATCACGTCTACGCGATCGATGCCGCGACGGGACAGGAATTCTGGCATTACAAGCACAAGCTGGGACCGATCGTCACCGTCTGCTGCGGCAACAACAACCGCGGCGTCGCGGCATCGGAGGGCAAGCTGTTCATGGGCACGATCGACGCCAAGTTGGTCGCGCTCGATGCCAAGACCGGCAAGCTGCTGTGGGAAACGCAGATCGCTGACCCGGAAAAGGGCTATTCAGAGACGATGGCGCCTGCGGTCGTCGACGGCAAAGTCCTCATCGGTACCAATGGCGGCGAATACGGCATCCGCGGCTTCATGAAAGCCTTCGACGCCAACGACGGCAAATTGCTCTGGACCTTTTACACAATCCCCGAGACCGGCCAGGAAGGTGTTTGGGCGACGAAGGATGCAACCGGTCGTGACATGCATCGCGACATCGCGGCAGAAAAAGCCGCGTTGGCCAAGGGTGGCGGATTCTTTCAGACACTGGGTGGTGGGGTATGGATGACGCCTGCGGTCGACAAGACAACTCGCACGGTGTTTTTCGTCGTCGGCAATCCGTCGCCAGACCTCTATGGCGCAATCCGCCCCGGCGACAATCTGTATACGGATTCGATCGTCGCCATCGATCTCGACCGCGGCACCTACAAGTGGCACTCGCAGTACATCGCACACGACGTATGGGATCTAGATGCGGTGAGCCCGCCGATTCTCACGCAGGCGATGGAAAAAGGAAAAATGGTCGATGTCGTCATTCATGGCGGCAAGACTGGTCATGTCTATGTTCATGAGCGCAGTACCGGCAGGTTGATCCGCTTTTCGGACGCGATGGTGCCGCAGGAGAACATGTGGGTGCTGCCAACGAAGGACGGCGCGCGCATGCTGCCCGGAGCGAACGGCGGCGTCGAGTGGTCGCCGATGGCGGTCAATTCCAAGTTGCGGCTCGCATACGCGGCAAACCTGCACCAACCGATGACCTATCACGTCGAGGACGCCCCGTACCCGCAGGGCAAGCTGTGGCTCGGCGGCGCGTTCAAGACGATCCCGGGCGAAGAGCAGTCGGGTAGGCTCGTCGCGGTCAACCTCGACACTGGAAAGATTGGTTGGAGCGTCAAGACGCCGCAGCCGCTGATCGGAGGCGTGCTTGCGACTGCTGGCAACCTCGTATTCAATGGTGAAGCCAACGGGTGGTTCAAGGCTTTCGATGCGGCGACCGGCAAGGAACTGTGGAAGTACAACTGCGGCGCAGGAGTCAATGCGCCTGCGGTGTCGTACATGGTCGGTGGCAAGCAATACGTCGCGGTCGGCGCCGGCGGCAACAATCAGATCGACTCCAAGCGAGGCAACAGCGTCTTCGTCTTTGCGATGCCATAGCCAATTCTGAAAATCCAACGCGGCCATCCCGTTCGCAGGGTGGCCGCGTTCATTTGCGCCACCATGATCAAGATTCCGCTGCTATCGCTGGTCGCGCTGATCGCGGCCAGCTCCGCGCAGGCCCAGTCGGCTGCCGCGACCACGGCCGCCGCCCGCGACAAGGCGCAGGCCTGCTTCGCCTGCCACGGGCCGGACGGCAATTCGCAGAACCCCGACTATCCGATACTCGCGGGCCAGAGCTGGCGCTACATCTACGTCGAGCTCAAGGACTTCAAGGAGGGGCGCCGCACCGATCCGCATGTCGCGCCGATGGTCGCCAATCTCTCGCGCGAGGACATGATCGAGCTGGGCAATTTTTTCGCGGCCCAGAAGCAGGTGCCCATCAAGTTCACCGCCGATCCGGCCAAGGTCGACGCCGGAAGGAAGACGTCGGACGCGGTGCTTTGCCCGATGTGTCACCTCGGCGGGTTCGTCGGGTCGAACGAAGTTCCGCGCGTCGCCGGCCAGTATCCCGAGTACATCAGGAAGCAGCTCTTGGACTTCAAGGCCAAGCGCCGGACCAACGACGCCGGCAACATGACCAGCGTCGCCCACACGCTGACCGACGCGGACATCGAGAATCTCTCGCACTATATCGCCAATCTGTACTGAGCGGCGCCCAGCGTGACACACCTCGCGCATCATTGCCGACGCGTTCGGTGCAGAGTATCCTTCGATTGCCGTCCCTCCGAAACGCCGGCTCCACGCCGGTAGAAATTCGCGACGGTATTCAATCGATGGAGGATGCCCGTGTCAGTCTCACTGTCACTTACCGTCAACGGCAAAGTCGTTTCCGCTGACGTCGATTCCCGTACGCTGCTCGTCGAATTCATCCGTAACAATCTGACCCTCACCGGTACGCACGTCGGCTGCGACACCGGCCAATGCGGCGCGTGTACGGTCCTGATCGATGGCAACGCGGTCAAGGCGTGCACGATCCTCGCCGCGCAGGCGAACGGATCGAAGATCACCACGATCGAAGGTGTGGCCGCCGCCAACGGCGATCTGCATCCGATGCAGGCAGCCTTCAAGGACTGCCATGGTCTGCAGTGCGGCTTCTGTACGCCGGGGATGGTGATGAGCGCCATCGATCTCGTCGCGCGCCATCCCAATGCCGATGAGGCGACGATCCGTGCGCAGCTGGAAGGCAATCTGTGCCGCTGCACGGGCTATCAGAATATCGTCAAGGCGGTCGCTCAAGGCGCGGCCGCGATGAGGAAGTGACCATGGGCGCCACTGATCTTTCCAGCATTGGCCAACCCGTCCGGCGACGGGAAGACTATCGATTTCTGACGGGGTCCGGTCAGTACACCGACGACGTCAGTCCCGCGCACCACACGCATGCCTATTTCCTGCGCTCGCCGCATGCGCACGCAAAAATACGCAAGATCGATAGCGTCAAGGCGAAAGCGGCGCCCGGCGTAGTCGCGATCTTCGTTGGCGAGGACCTGACCGGCGTCAACGGCTTGCCCTGCGGCTGGCTCATCACGGGCACCGACGGCCAGCCGATGAAGGAACCGCCGCATTGGGTACTCGCGAAAGGCAAGGTGTGCCATGTCGGTGATGGTGTCGCGATGGTCATCGCGGAAACGCCGGAGCAGGCCAAGGATGCGGCCGAACTGATCAACGTCGATTACGAAGTGCTTCCCGCAGTGGTCAATCCGGTCGACGCACTCAAGAGCGGCGCACCACAGATCCACGAGGGCGCGCCCGGCAACAAATGCTACCTCTGGGCCTTGGGTGACAAAGCCGCCACTGACGCCGCCTTCGCCAAGGCAGCGCACGTCACCAAGCTCGACATCGTCAACAACCGGCTGATCCCGAATGCGATCGAGCCGCGCGCGGCGGTGGCGTCCTTCAGCCGCGCCGACGATGGCTACACGCTCTACGTCACGAGCCAGAATCCGCACGTCGAACGGCTGCTGATGACCGCGTTCGTGCTTGGCCTGCCCGAGACGAAGGTGCGCGTCATCGCTCCGGATGTCGGCGGCGGTTTCGGATCGAAGATCTATCTGTATCCGGAAGAGACGGCAATGGTCTGGGCGTCGAAGTTCGTCAATCGACCGATCAAGTGGACGGCAGAGCGCAGCGAGTCGTTCCTGTCCGATGCGCATGGCCGCGACCATGTGACCCACGCCGAACTGGCGCTGGACAAGGATGGCAAGTTCCTCGGCATGCGCGTACATACCACCGCGGCGATGGGCGCGTACCTGTCGACGTTCGCGTCGTGCATTCCGACCATCCTCTACGCGACGCTGCTGGCAGGGCAATACACGACGCCGGCCATCTATTGCGAAGTCACCGCGGTATTCACCAACACGGCTCCCGTGGACGCTTATCGCGGAGCGGGGCGTCCCGAGGCGACCTACGTCGTTGAGCGTCTGGTGCACGCGGCTGCCGTCGAAATGGGCATTCCGCAGGACGAGATCCGCCGGCGCAATTTCATTCGCAACTTTCCGTATCAGACGCCGGTGGCGCTGCTCTACGACACGGGCGGATACGACGCGTGCCTCGACGAAGCGATGAAAATGGCCGACGTCAAAGGCTTCCCGGCGCGCAAAGCGGAAGCGGCCAAGCGCGGCAAATTGCGAGGCATCGGTTACTCATCGTACATCGAGGCCTGCGGCATTGCGCCGTCGAACATCGCCGGTGCGCTCGGTGCGCGCGCGGGACTGTACGAAGCAGGCGAAGTGCGCGTCAATCCCACGGGCGGCGTGACGGTGTTCACCGGTTCGCACAGCCACGGCCAGGGCCACGAGACAACGTTCGCACAGGTGGTCTCCAGCCGGCTCGGCATTCCGATCGAGAACGTCGAGATCGTTCATGGCGATACCGGGCGCGTACCCTTCGGCATGGGCACCTACGGATCGCGCTCGCTGTCGGTCGGCGGCACCGCCATCATCAAGGCGATCGACAAGATCGTCGCCAAGGGCAAGAAGATCGCCGCGCATCTGCTCGAAGCTGCCGAAGCCGACATCGAGTTCAAGGATGGCAAGTTCACCGTCGCCGGCACCGATCGCAGCAAGGCGTTCGCCGAAATCGCGCTGACCGCCTACGTGCCGCACAACTATCCACTCGACAAGCTGGAGCCAGGCCTCGACGAGACCGCGTTCTACGACCCGACCAATTTCACGTTCCCGGCAGGCACGCACATCTGCGAGGTCGAAGTCGATCCGGATACCGGCGTCGTGCAGGTCGTCAATTTCTCCGCCTGCGACGACTTCGGCAACATCATCAATCCGATGATCGTCGAGGGCCAAGTCCATGGCGGATTGGCGCAGGGCATCGGCCAGGCCATGCTCGAGCGCTGCGTGTACGACCAGGAGAGCGGCCAGCTGCTGACCGGCAGCTACATGGACTACGCGATGCCGCGCGCCGACGATCTGCCGAACTTCAAGGTGGCAACCAAGGTGACGCCGTGCACGCACAATCCGCTCGGCGCCAAGGGTTGTGGCGAGGCGGGTGCGATCGGCTCACCGCCGGCACTGATGAACGCGGTGCACGACGCGCTCGCAAGCGTCGGGGTGAAATATATCGACATGCCCGCGACACCGCATCGGGTGTGGCAGGCCATTCAATCCGCGAAGCATTGAGCCGAGAGGACGACGCCCATGTATGCATTCGAGTATCAACGCGCAAAAACAGTCGCCGATGCCGCGGCGGCACTGACCAAGTCCGGCGGAAAGGCGCTCGCCGGTGGTCAGAGCCTGGTCGGTGCGATGAAGCTGCGACTCGCGAATCCCGGAACGGTGGTCGACCTCGGCGGCATCGCCGAGTTGAAGGGCATCAAGAAGGAAGGCGACGCGATCGTGATCGGCGCGATGACCACGCACGCCGAGGTTGCGGCGTCGGCCGCGGTCAAGCAAGCGATTCCCGCGCTCGCCGCACTGGCCGGAGACATCGGCGACCGCCAGGTGCGCAACCGCGGCACGCTCGGCGGGGCGCTGGCCAACAACGATCCGGCTGCGGATTATCCTGCCGCCGTGCTGGGCCTGGGCGCGACCGTGCATACCAATAAGCGCAAGATTGCCGCCGACGATTTTTTCAAGGGCATGTACGAGACCGCGCTCGCCGCCGATGAACTGATCACCGCGGTCAGTTTCCCAATCCCGAAGAAGGCCGCGTACATGAAATTTCCGCAGCCCGCATCGCGCTTTGCGCTGGTGGGCGTGCTGGTCGCGCAGACGGCCGGTGGCGTGCGTGTTGCGGTCACCGGCGCTGCCTCGCACGTGCATCGCGCGACTGCGATCGAGACGGCGCTGGCAAAGAGCTTTACCGCGGATGCGGCCAAGGCGGTGAAGATTCCTGCCGCACACCTGAACAGCGATCTGCACGGTTCGGCGGAATACCGCGCGCATCTCGTTGCGGTCATGGCTGCGCGAGCGGTCGCGGCGGCCGGCTGAGGCAGGGGGCGAGTCCACCCGACCCGCGATCGCCCGCCTGTGCGGCGGCCAACGCAACGGGCAATCGCGAAGGTCGTCCGGTGCAGGGCTGGCGTTGACTGACTCCAAAGGCGCATCGGTTGCGCTGATCGCCATTTGCCAACTGGGCGCGATGGCGCTCTGGTTCTCGGCATCTGCAGTCGTGCCCGCCCTGACGGCTGAATTCGGGCTGTCGAGCTTTGCGCAGGCGATGCTCACCAGCAGTGTCCAGGCCGGCTTTGTGCTCGGCTGCCTCGCCAGTGCGTTACTCGGCCTGGCCGACCGCATCGACCCTCGTCGTTTTTTTGCGGCCGCCGCGCTCGTCGGCGCAGCGGCAAACGCGCTACTCCTCTTCGTTCATCCCGGATCTGTCGCGACGTCGCTGCTGCGGCTGCTGACGGGCATCTGCATGGCCGGCGTGTATCCCGTCGGGATGAAACTTGCCACGACCTGGGCCGAGAAGGACATGGGCTTCATGGTTGGACTGCTCGTCGGCGCGCTTACCCTTGGCTCGGCGGTGCCGCATTTGTTCAGCGCGCTCGGTGGTGTCGACTGGCGCGCCACCCTGATCCTGGCGTCGGTCAGCGCAGCGCTCGCGGGAGTGTCGATACTGGCCGTGAGCATCGGTCCTAATCGAAGACCGACCCCGCGCTTCGAGCCCAAGCTCGTCTTCGCTGCCTGGCGTGACGTGCCGTTGCGTCTGGCCAACCTGGGCTATCTCGGGCACATGTGGGAGCTCTACGCGATGTGGGCGTGGATCGGTGTCTTTCTTGCGGCAAGCTTTGGCCTGACACAACCGGCCGACCAGGCCCTCGTCGCGGCCAAGCTGGTCGCATTTGCCGCGATCGGCGCCGGCGCCATCGGCTGTGTCGCTGCCGGGCTGCTTGCCGACCGCGTCGGACGAACCACCGTCACCATTGTCGCCATGGCGATCAGCGGCACCTGTGCGGCAACGGTCGGTCTGTTCTATGGCGGCGCGCCATGGGCACTCACCGCAGTGTGCATCGTCTGGGGCATCAGCATCGTCGCCGACTCTGCACAATTCTCCGCATCGATCGCGGAACTGTCGCCGCCGGAGTGGGTAGGCACGATGTTGAGCCTGCAGACGGCGCTTGGGTTTACTTTGACGCTGGTCACGATCCAGCTGATGCCGTATTCCGTCGAGATATTTACCTGGCGCTACGCCTTCGTCCCGCTCGTGATCGGCCCGGCTTGGGGTATCTGCGCGATGCTGCTGCTGCGCCGGCATCCACGGTCGATTCAACTCGCGGGCGGGCGTCGCTAAACGGTGGCTGAGGCAATGGTGCAGACCGCAAAACAGGAGTAGCCTGATCGGTGGTCGCGCAACGACCCGCCACGACCGCCCGCTCAACTTTTCGGGAGCAAATCATGGCCTACCATCTTGAAGGACGCCTCCTCGAAGTCTGCAATTGCCGTGTGCTCTGTCCGTGCTGGATCGGCGAGGACCCGGATTTCGGTACCTGCGACACGATCGTCGCTTGGCATTTCGACAAGGGCAAGATCGACGACGTCGATGTCGCCGGGCGCACCATCGCGCTGATCGCGCACGTGCCCGGCAATATTCTCAAAGGCAACTGGCGCGCCGCGGTTTACGTCGATGATAAAGCGTCACCACAACAGAAGGACGCGATCCTCAATGTGTACACCGGCAAGCTCGGTGGGCCCGTGGGCGAACTGGTGAAGCTCGTCGGTGAAGTGGTCTCGGTCGAAAGCGTTCCCATCACCTTCGATGTGCAGGGCGGCAAGGGCACCATCAAGGTGGGAAACGCCGGCTACGCCGAACTCGAGCCGTACAAGAGCGCCGCAGGCAAGACCACGACGCTCGCGGAGACGGTATTCTCAACGGTGCCGGGTGCGCCAGTATTCGTGGGTAAGGCGCCGCACTATCGCTCCAAGAACGACAAGCTCGGCATCAACCTCGACATGCAGAACCACAACGCGTTGCAAAGCACGTTCGTCTTCGACGCGTGACGTTTCGCTGGCTGTTCGCGGGCTTGACGGGATTCGCGTGGCTGACGCTTTGGCTATGGTCTGTGAGCCCCTACGGGCGATTGCTCGAGCATGGTGGCTGGAGCGAGGTCGGCGTGCTCGGGGCGATTTGCCGGTCCATTCCCGAGGGCGATGTACTCGTCCCGGCTGTGCTCTACGCGGCGGGTTGGGTGCTCATGATCGCGGCCATGATGCTGCCGACCACGCTGCCGATCGTCGAGATGTTTCGCCGCATCGTTGCCGAGCGAAAGGATCACAACCGGCTCGTGGCACTGCTCATCGTCGGCTATCTGGCGACATGGCTCGGCTTCGGGGTGATCGCACATGCGCTCGATGGGCTTCTGCACTGGATTGCTGAAGGGTTTCCCTGGCTGGCTACGCACGCCTGGGCTGTTGGCGCGGTGGTTCTCGGCACTGCCGGAGTTTTCCAGTTCAGTGCGCTCAAGTACCGCTGCCTCGACAAGTGCCACACCCCGTTCGGCTTCATCATCCAACGCTGGCATGGCCGGGCGCCAGCGCGCGAAGCACTGCGCCTCGGCATCGACCACGGACTATTTTGCATCGGCTGTTGCTGGGCGCTGATGCTGATCATGTTCGTCGTGGGCACGGGCAGCATCGGGTGGATGCTGGCGCTGGCCGCGGTGATGGCGGCGGAGAAGAATCTCCCCGGGGGGAAACGTCTGCGCACGCCCCTGGGGATGGCGTTGATCGCATCGGCAGCGACCATCGTGCTGGTCAACTTGCAGCTGGTTGGCGGGTAGAGTTTCGAAGGTTGTTGTGCATCGAACGATCGTTCGATAGAATATCCCTTCCTGTCTGACCGGGTCTCGCCCGGGCATTGTTGCCCGGGCGAGTCCGGTGAGCCTGCCTTGCCCATGAACGCTGCGCTTGCCGAACTGCTGCACAACCCGCTGGTCTGGCGCGGCGATCAGCTGGCGCCGAGTGCGGGCGCGGTTCCCAGCGGCTTTCCCCGACCTCGACCGGGAATTGCCGGGTGGAGGATGGCCCCGGGGCAGCTTGACTGAATTGCTCGCCGACGACGAAGGCATCGGCGAATTGGGTCTGGTGCTGCCTGCGCTGAGGCATCTCGTGCAAGGCGGTGCGTGGATCGCGCTGGTGGCGCCACCGTACGTTCCTTATGCACCGGCGTTCGCTGGCCGTGGTATCGATCCAGCGCGGGTAGTCGTCATCGCCACGACCCAGGACAAGCATCGCTGGTGGGCTGCCGAGCAGGTGCTGCGCGCCAACAGCGCAGGCGCGCTGTTGTTCTGGCCGCACATCATTCACGATCCACGTCTGCACCGGCTGCAGCTCGCGGCGCAGGAGGGAGAGGCCCCGGCATTCGTGTTTGCCGGCACCGCGCGCGCCGCACACCCTTCGCCGGCGCCCCTGCGCATCCGGCTCTCGGCGGAAGCAGCACGCTTGCGGGTCGACGTGTTCAAGCGCCGTGGCGGCGTCATGTCCCGGCCGCTGCTGCTCGATGTCAGGGCGACAGCAGCGCATACAGGCGGCGAAACCGTATCCGCGATGGCGGCGAGTACCAAGCCGACGGCCGACATCGCACGACTGCCGGCGCAGCGCCCGCCGAGTTTCAGTCGTCACTATCCGGTCGGCACGCCGCAGGCGCGCATCTGGAATCGGGCGCTCGCCCGTGCCGACGAAGTCAGACGTGTGCCGGGGCCGGATCCACGGGGTCGACAGCATGCCCCCGGCGCCGATCTCGACTTCGTCCTCCGCGCATCGGTCTGAACTGCATTCCCGCGCTCGCGGGGACGACCGCGCCGTGCTTTGGACCTGCCTGCATTTTCCGGATCTGCCGCTCGGCGTTTTCGCTCGCGGTGAGGCGCGGCAACGGGCGACGGTCGTCAGCAGCCTCAGTCATCGTCCCGATGTCGTCGCCGCCAACGGTGCAGCCAAACGGCGTGGCATCGTTCCCGGCCTCTCCATTGCCGCCGCGCTGGCGCTGGACGCCGAACTGTCGATTCATTTGCGCGACGAACGTGCGGAGGGCGCTGCGCTCGAGAGCATCGCGCTGTGGGCTGGACAGTGGACACCAACCATCAGCATCGATCCGCCGGCCAGCGTGCTGGCAGAAATCTCCGGCTGCCTGAATTATTTCGGTGGTTTCGACCGGTTGCGCCAGCAGATCGACACTGGTCTTGCCGAACTTGGTTTTTCCGCCGTCGTCGCCACCGCGCCAACCGCACTGGCGGCAAGCCTGTTCGCGCGCGCGGGACAGGCGATTGCGATCGAGCAAGACACCGATCTGGTGCGGCGGCTTGCCGCCTTGCCGGTCGCGCTGCTAAACCACGCGCAAGCAGCGCTCGACACGCTCTCCGGCATTGGCGCCTACACGCTTGGCGATGTGCTGGCGCTGCCGCGCGACGGTGTCGCCCGCCGTTTCGGCCAGGGCTTGCTCGACGACATCGATCGTGCGTGTGGACTACTGCCCGATGCGCGGCCTTTGTTTGTCGTGCCGGAGCGCTATCAGGGCCAGATCGAATTGCCGTCGCCGGTCGAACAGACCGAGGCGCTGCTGTTCGCTGCCAAGCGCCTGGTCACCGAGCTTGCCGGATTTCTGCAGGGGCGCGGCGCCGGCGTCACGCGCCTGCGCTGCGACCTCGTGCACGAAGACGAGCGGCCGACGTCGATCGTGCAAGGTCTCACCGCGACCCGCCGCATCGAACACATCATGAACGTGCTGCGCGAGCGGCTCGTCCGCGAGCCATTGCCCGATCGGGTCGAGGCGATCCGGCTGATCGCGGAAGAAATCACGCCGCTTGCGGCGAAGGAAGGGGATTTTTTCGCGGCAGCAGGCAAGGACAGCGAGGCCGGTGCGCAACTTATCGAGCGCTTGCGCGCACGGTTGGGCGAGGATGCGGTGCATGCGCTGGCGTTACGCGCCGATCACCGGCCCGAGCTTGCCGCGCAGTCTGTGGCGAGCACTGCATCGACACGAGGTGCCGCGGTTGGTGATCGCGCATCGTTTCCGCTGCGTCCGCTGTGGCTCATGGCCGAGCCGCGTCCGCTGGGCGCCGACCCGGCAGCGACGTCATTGCAGCTGCTCTCCGGCCCCGAACGCATCGAGACTGGCTGGTGGGACGGTGGCGACATCGGTCGCGACTATTTCGTCGGCCGCGGCATGCAGGGTGAGGAACTCTGGCTGTACCGCAATCGCGGTGGTGAATGGTTCGTGCACGGGGTCTTCGCCTGATGCCCTACGCCGAACTGCACTGCGTTTCCAACTTCACTTTTCTGCGTGGCGCCTCGCATCCCGAGGAACTTGTCGCGCAGGCGCACAAACTGGGTTACGCGGCGCTCGCGATCACCGACGAGTGTTCGCTCGCCGGCATCGTGCGTGCCCACGTGGAGGCGAAGAAGCGCGAATTGCCGTTGCTCGTCGGCAGCGAGTTCCGGCTCGAAGACGGCATGCGCTTTGTTCTGCTCGCCACCGATCGCGAGAGCTACGGCCGGCTCGCGGCGTTGATCACCACGGGTCGGCGCAGTGCCACGAAGGGCAGCTATCGCCTGACACGAGCCGATCTCGCCGACGGCGTCACCGGTTGCCTGGCCTTGTGGCTGCCCGCACGCATACCCGATCCCGAGCAGGCGCGCTGGCTGGCCACGCGTTTTCCCGGCGCACTGTGGATTGCGGCCGAACGCCTGCTCGATGCCGACGACGCAGTGCGCTGCCAGCAGCTGATGGCCATTGCCACCACGGTTGGATTGCCGATCATCGCTGCCGGCGACGTGCACATGCACATCCGAGAGCGCCGCGCGCTGCAGGATACGTTGACCGCGATCCGGCTCAAGACGACAGTGGCGCGGGCTGGTTACGCGCTCCATTCCAACGGCGAACGCCACCTGCGTCCCTTGACGACGCTCGAACGCCTCTATCCAGACGCGTGGCTGACCGAGACGATCAACGTCGCCGGACGTTGTACGTTTTCGCTCGACACCCTGCGCTACGAATATCCCGAAGAGATCGTTCCCCCGGGAGAAACGCCGACGAGCTATCTGCGCCGGCTGACCGAGGACGGCTTCGCCCGGCATTTTTCGTCCGCGCGCACGTCCAATGAAAAACGCGCCAAGGTGCGTGGACAGATCGAGCACGAGCTCGCCTTGATCGCCGAGAAGCGCTACGAACCGTTCTTCCTGACGGTGTACGACGTCGTCGACTTCGCGCGCAAGCAAAACATCCTCTGCCAGGGCCGGGGCTCGGCCGCCAACTCTGCGGTGTGTTATTGCCTGGGTATCACCGCCGTCGATCCGTCGCGCATGGAAATGCTGTTCGAGCGTTTCATTTCGCGCGAACGCGACGAGCCACCCGACATCGACGTCGATTTCGAGCATCAGCGGCGCGAGGAGGTGATCCAGTACATCTACGAAAAGTACGGTCGCGAGCGTGCGGCGCTGACGGCGACGGTGATCTGCTATCGGCCGCGTTCGGCACTGCGCGACGTCGGCAAGGCGCTTGGCCTCGACCTGAATCAGGTCGACCGGCTGGCGAAGTCGATGGCGTGGTGGGACGATCGCGAGGAGCTGCTCACGCGCCTGGTCGAGGCCGGTTTCGACGCTGCCAGTCCGGTGATGCGGCACCTGTTCGATCTGGTGACGACACTGCTCGGCTTTCCGCGGCACCTGTCGCAGCACACCGGCGGCTTCGTGATTTCACGGGGACCGTTGTCGCAGCTGGTGCCGGTGGAAAACGCGGCGATGCCCGAGCGCACGGTCATCGAATGGGACAAGGACGACCTCGATGCGCTGGGGTTGCTCAAGGTCGACGTGCTGGCGCTGGGCATGCTCTCGGCGATCCGCCGCGCGCTGGCATTGCTCTCGGCGCGTCGGGGGCAAACGCTGGCCATGACCGACATTCCCGCCGAAGACGAAGCCGTCTACGACATGATCTGCCACGCCGACACCGTGGGCGTGTTCCAGATCGAGTCGCGCGCGCAGATGTCGATGCTGCCGCGGTTGCAGCCGAGGAATTACTACGACCTGGTCATCGAAGTTGCGATCGTGCGGCCCGGGCCGATCCAGGGCGGCATGGTGCATCCGTACCTGCGCCGGCGCCAGGACATCGAGCCAGTCACCTATCCCAGCGAAAAAGTGCGAGCGGTCCTGGAGCGCACCAAGGGTGTGCCGATCTTCCAGGAACAGGTGATGCAGCTCGCGGTGGTCGCTGCCGATTTCACGCCGGGCGAATCCGACCAGCTGCGCCGTTCGATGGCGGCATGGAAACGCAAGGGCGGGTTGGAGCCCTTCGAGAAACGCTTGCTCGACGGCATGCGCAGGAACGGTTACGACGACCAGTTCGCGCGGCAGATCTACCAGCAGATTCTCGGCTTCGGCGAATACGGATTTCCGGAGTCGCATTCGGCAAGTTTCGCGTTGCTGGTGTATGTCTCGGCGTGGCTCAAGCACTACCACCCGGCAGCGTTCACGTGCGCGTTGCTGAACTCGCAACCCATGGGCTTCTATTCCCCGTCGCAACTCACGCAGGATCTGCGCAAGCACGGTGGCATCATCCTGCCGGCCGATGTCATCGTCAGCGACTATGAATGCACGCTGGAAGATGCCGTCGTCCCGGCCCCCGATTCAAGCATTCGAGGGCAGGCTCCGGCCGGGACCCAAGTTCATTCAACGGCCTCCCAACCCGCACTACGCCTCGGGCTGTGCCTCGTCAAAGGGCTGGCGAAAGCGGCGGCGGAGCGGTTGGTCGCCGCGCGCACACAGCGCGCCTTCGCCAGCGTGGACGATCTGGCGCGACGCGCCAACCTGAACGCACACGACATGCATGCGCTCGCCGCTGCCGGCGCGCTGGCCGGATTGAGCGGCCATCGCCGCGACGCGCTGTGGGACGTCAGCGGCATCGAACGCTTGCCGCGACTGCTGGCAGAGGCTCCCATCGTCGAAGCGCAGCCGGTGCTTGTCGCACCTACTGAAGGTGAAGATCTCGTTGCCGACTACGCGAGCCTGGGACTGACGCTGGGACGTCATCCGCTGGCGCTGTTGCGCGAGCAGCTGCAGCGCCAGCGCATGCACACCGCTGCCGAACTGAAGACGCTGCCGCATGGACGTCTCGCCCGGGTGACGGGCCTGGTCACCGGCAGGCAGCGGCCGGGAACCGCCAGCGGCGTCACCTTCGTCACGCTCGAGGACGAAACCGGCATGGTCAATGTCATCGTCTGGCGCGATCTCGCGGACCGGCAGCGCAAGGATTTGCTGCGTTCCAGCCTGATGAGCGTCTATGGCACGCTGGAGCGCGAAGGCGAAGTCGTGCACCTGATCGCCGGCCGCTTGCGCGACCAGACGTCGCTGCTGGGAAGTCTAATCACGCGCTCGCGGGACTTTCACTAGCGGCGCGAGCCCGCAGCGAGGGGCCCCATGCGTAGCAAGGGGATCGCGCGTGGTGAGTCGACGCAGTGCGGCCGACTCGTGCTGGAAACTTCATGCGCGGGTCTATAAGGAGGCCGCGGCGCGAGCCCGCAGCGAGGGGCCCCATGCGTAGCAAGGGGATCGCGCGTGGTGAGTCGACGCAGTGCGGCCGACTCGTGCTGGAAACTTCATGCGCTGGTACATAAGGAGGCCGCGGCGCGAGCCCGCAGCGAGGGGCCTCGATGACGAGCGCAAGTGATTGTGCGTCAACTGTCGGCCCTATGCGCCCGGCTCGAGTCGCCTCCACTCGCATTCGCTCGCGGAGCCTCGCTCCGACTCGCCGGTCGCCCCATGCGTAGCAAGGGGATCGCGCGTGGTGAGTCGACGCAGTGCGGCCGACTCGTGCTGGAAACTTCATGCGCTGGTACATAAGGAGGCTGCGGCGCTAGCCCGAGGCGCTAGCCAATACAGCAGCGCTTGGATAGAGTGCAATCATGACGAACTGCCGCATCCGGGATGTCGTCGCGCTGCTCCTGATCGCGAGCCTGTTGGGTTGCGGCAAATCGGGCGAGCAGCTGGAAAAGGAACGACTCGCAAGAGAAGCCGCGGTGCAGAAAGCAATCACCGATTCTGTCGCGGAGGAGCGCGCCAAGGATCAGCGCATGTTCGATGCGGCAGCAGCTGACGCGCGTGAGCGCATCGCGCGCGAGGAACGGCAGCGCGATCAGCAACTCGACAAAGCTGCAGCAAGCGATGCCGTGACGAGGCGGGCACAGGCACTCGTCGACCAGCAACGCGACGCCGATGAAGGAGCGTTGCGCATCTACACCGACAAACTGCGCTACTCGATGCGCGATCCGGCGTCGGTCGAGACGCGCAATGCTCAACTCAGTCCCAAGCGCAACGGCATGTGCGCCGAATTCAATGCCAAGGACAAGAACGGCCGCCTCGCCGGGTTCAAGCGCGTGGTCGTCACCGATGCGCGGGTCACGCCCGAGGAGCCGCCCATGCGCGAGACGCTCACGCAATTCCTCGTCTTTCAGATCGCCGCCCGCGACACCGGTTGCTTCCCCGATGTCCAGCAGGTGAAGATCCTGCAATAGCACGGCACTGGTCGCTTGGGCGGAAGCCGGGCCAACGGCGACGCGTTATAATCCACGCTCGAACATGTCCATACCGCCGCTTCCCGCCAATGTTGATGCTGTCGTCGCGCTGCTCGAGCAGCACGACTACTTCAGCGATCGCCGGCTCGCCACGAGCGTTTTTCTTGCGTTGAAACTTCGGCGGCCGCTGTTCCTGGAAGGGGAGGCCGGCGTTGGAAAAACGGAAATCGCAAAGGTCCTGGCGCGAGCACTTGGCCGTTCGCTGGTGCGCCTGCAGTGCTACGAAGGTCTGGACACCGCGTCGGCGGTGTATGAATGGAACTATCCGCGCCAGATGATCGAGATCCGGCTCGCCGAAGCACAGGGCCAGGTCGATAAGGACGCACTGGCCTCCGACATTTTCGCCGAGCGATTCCTCATTCGCCGTCCATTGCTGCAGGCGCTGAAGCCCGATGACGGCATCGCGCCGGTGCTCCTCATCGACGAGCTCGATCGCACCGACGAACCCTTCGAAGCGTATCTCCTCGAAGTCCTGGCCGAATATCAGATCACGATTCCCGAACTGGGGGCGGTCAAGGGCAAAGAACCTCCGATCGTCATCATCACGTCGAATCGCACGCGCGAAATCCACGATGCGATCAAGCGGCGCTGCCTCTACCACTGGGTCGACTATCCAAATGCCCAACGGGAACTCGCGATCGTCCGACGCAAGGTGCCCGGCGCTGATGTACGGCTGGCGAACGAAATCGTCGCCTTCACGCAAAAGTTGCGCGCTATGGATCTGTTCAAGTCGCCTGGTGTCGCGGAAACGCTCGACTGGGCCGAAGCCCTTGTTGCACTCGACCGCATGTCGCTCGATCCCGAAACGGTCTCCAACACGCTGGGCGCCTTGTTGAAATACCAGGACGACATCGGAGCGATCACACCGGAAGTCGCCATGCGCCTGGTCGACGAGGCGAGGCAGGAAGCGACGGCACTGCGGGTATGAACGCGAAGGGCCGCCCTGGGACGTCTACGTGAGCGGGGCGAAGGCGAGGCGCGAAGCGCGTGTCCGCGAACGTGGACGGCGGCCGAAAGCACAAGGCGGCGACTCGTGAAAGCGCAGACTGACGGCCGCGAATACCGGAGCGCGCAGCGCGAAGGTAATATCCAATGAGCGCTGTACCGACGACTTCCATTGGCCGGGCGCGGCTCGCGGAAAATATCATGCACTTCGCGCGCGTGCTGCGCGCCGCCGGATTGCCGGTTGGTCCAGCCAAGGTCATCGCAGCGCTCGATGCGGTCGACGCCGTCGGCATCGAGAATCGCGAGGACTTTCGCGCGGCGCTTCAGTCCGTGCTGATCGAGCGGCACGAGCAGCAGACGCTGTTCGATCAGGCCTTCGAACTGTTCTGGCGCAATCCGCGCATGCTCGAGCGCATGCTGCAGCTGCTGCTGCCGCGCGTCTATGGCCGCGTGCCGCGCGATGAAGCCGAAGCGCCACTGCCGGCGCGGCTTGCCGAGGCGATGGCGCCGCCAGAACGGAAGGAAACCGAAGAAACCGCCGAACAGGAGGTCGAGCTCGACGCGGCGCTGACTTTTTCACCACGCGAAGTGCTGCAGGGCAGGGACTTCGAAACGATGAGCGTCGATGAACTCGCCCAGGTCAGGGCAATGATCGCCCGCCTGCGCCTGCCGCTGCCGGAAATCCCGACGCGGCGCACCGTGGTTGCCGATCGCGGCACGACGGTGGACTTGCGGGCCAGTTTGCGCGCCATGGCGTCTGCGCGCGGCGCCGTAGTACCACTAGCCTGGCGCAAGCGCCGGAGGCGGCGACCACCCCTGGTCGTGCTATGCGACATCTCCGGTTCGATGGATCGCTATTCGCGCATGCTGCTGTTCTTTCTCCATGCGATCACCAACGACCGCGATCGTGTGCATGTACTGCTGTTCGGGACGCGCTTGACCAACATCACGCGGCACCTGCGCCAGCGTGACGTCGACGTCGCCATTGCGCGCGTGAGCGCATCGGTCACGGATTGGGCGGGGGGCACCCGCATCGGTGCCTGCCTGGCGGAGTTCAACCGTCGCTGGTCGCGCCGTCTGCTGGGGCAGGGCGCCATCGTGCTGCTGATCAGTGACGGCCTCGACAGCGACGTCGGCGATGGTTTGGGCATGGAAATGGACCGCCTGCACAAATCCTGCCGTCGGCTGATCTGGTTGAACCCATTGCTGCGTTACGAGGGCTTCGAAGCCCGGCCGGCCGGCATCCGCGCCATGCTGCCCTATGTCGATGAGTTCCTGCCGGTGCATAATCTCGAAAGTCTGAAGCAACTGGCGAGCGTATTCGCACGGCGCTCCTTCGTGCGCGGTCGCGCGCCGGTGCTGGCGAAGGTGGCCTGAGTTGCGCCCACATAGGCGGAAATAATTTCATGGAAATGAATGGCAGCCGTGAAGTTCCGGCCAGCGTCGAGGAGACCTGGAAGGCACTCAACGATCCCGAAGTACTGAAGGCATGCATCGCCGGGTGCGAGTCGATCGACAAGGTGTCTGAAAATGAGTACCAGGTCGCGATGACCGCGCGGGTTGGACCGGTGTCGGCAAAGTTCAGCGGTCGCATCGCGCTGTCCGACATCGTCGCGCCGAAATCGTACACGATCAAGTTCGAGGGACAGGGTGGCGCGGCCGGGTTTGCCAACGGGGAAGCGCAGGTCGAATTATTGCCGGCAGGCAGTGGCACGCGCATCGACTACAAGGCGAAAGCACAAGTAGGTGGCAAGCTAGCGCAGATTGGCTCGCGCCTGATCGATGGTGCGGCAGCCAAGGTTGCCGACGATTTCTTTGGCCGGCTCGTCGAGCGCCTCGGTGGAAGCAAGGACGCCAGCCTCGCCGGAACGGCTCCGACGATTCCGCCAGAAGCGGCTGCAGCGGCACTGAAGAAAATGTGGATCAGGCTCGCCATCGCCGCTGCGATCATCGTGGTGATGGCCATCTACTGGCTTACGCGGCCGGCCTGAGTACGCACCAAGGAACGAATCGTATGGATAGTGTTGATCTGGAAGTCTTGCGCAAGAGCGCGCAATGGCTCGACAGCGGCAAGCGCGTGCTGCTGGTCACGGTGGTGCGGACATGGGGCTCTTCGCCGCGACCTCCTGGGGCAATGCTCGCGGTACGCGAAGACGGACAAGTGGTCGGGTCCGTGTCGGGGGGCTGCATCGAAGACGACATCGTCGAGCGGTCCCGGCGCGAAGGGCCCTACATAACACGGCCGCAGGCCGCGACTTATGGCGTGACCGCGGAGGACGCGCGCAAGTTTGGCTTGCCTTGCGGGGGAACCATCCAGCTCGTGCTCGAGCCGGTCAGTGCGGATAGCAGGATTGCCGAGCTGCTGGGCATGATCGAACAGGGCAAGCTGGTCGCGCGGAAACTCGATCTCGAATCCGCAAAAGTAACGCTGGCGGCAGCCCACGGCACCGACGGACTCCTGTTCGACGGCCGTACGCTGACGACAATCCATGGACCGCGCTATCGCATGCTGGTGATCGGCGCCGGACAATTGTCGAAATACCTCGCACAGATTGCGGTGGGGCTCGACTACCAGGTCACCGTGTGCGATCCGCGCGAGGAATACACCGAAACCTGGGACGTGCCCGGCATCAGCCTGGTGAAGACAATGCCCGACGATACTGTGGTCGACATGAAGCTCGACGAGCGCTGTGCGGTCGTTGCGCTGACCCACGACCCCAAGCTCGATGACATGGCGCTGCTCGAGGCGCTCAAGTCCCGCGCGTTTTACGTTGGTGCGCTCGGCTCGCGCGCCAACAACATGAAGCGCCGCAAGCGTCTCGAGGAATTCGATCTCACCTTGGAGCAGATCGCACGGCTGCATGGGCCGATCGGGCTGTACATCGGCAGCCGCACGCCTCCGGAAATCGCGATTTCCATCCTGGCCGAGATCACCGCGATCAAGAATGGGGTCGCGCTACCCGACGTGGCACAAGTCGCAGTCGCAAAGGAAAAGCTCGGCCCATCCGTGGCCTGCGAGACTTCTGACTCCTAATTTCTGGAGTTGTCAGCGACGGCTGGTTGCCGAATAGCGGAGCGCCACGGGGATCAGTGCCATCACCGCGAGTAACGCCAGCGCGGTCAGCGCCTCGGGCGAGACGAGGTCGTGCGTGGAATCGATGCGTCCAAGGGTCTGTCCGAGATTGGTGAAGACGAACGTCACGGGAATGATGCCGATCATCGTCGCCAGCGCGTAGGTCCGCAAGCGAATCCCGGTGACTGTCGGAATCAGGTTGACCAGAAAGTACGGAACCATCGGCGTGAGTCGCAAGAACAGCATCCAGCTGAACGCGTTCCGGGTGAATCCGGCTTCGATTCGCTTCGTCCGCGGTCCCAATCGGTCGCGCACTGCGTCGGCGAACAGGTAGCGCACGGTCAGGAACAGCAGCGCGGTACCAATAGTTCCGCCGACCACGATCAATGCGGTGGCCACCCATCGTCCGAACAGAAAGCCCAACAGCAAGGCGAAGAGCGTCCCGGACGGGATGCTGAGTGAAGTTGCGGTGACGTAGGCCAGGAATGCGATCAGCAGTGCCTGGGCGTAATGAGCCTGGGTGAATGCCAGCAGTGCGTCGCGATGATGCTTGATCGCGTCGAGCGACAGGTAGTGCGGTCCGTCGATCGCGAAAAACACAACCAGCGCTGCGAGGAACACCGCCGCGAGCGCGAACTTCGGCCAACGGCGACCCGCATTGTCGCTACTTCTGGTCGATCTTCGGGTCAAGCGCGTCGCGCAGGCCGTCGCCCAGCAGGTTGAAGGCAAGCACGGTGAGGAAAATCGCCAGGCTCGGGAAGATCGCGACGTGCGGTGCATTCATCATGTCCGAGCGCGCCTCGTTCAGCATCGCGCCCCACTCGGGCATTGGTGGCTGGGCGCCCATGCCGATGAACGACAAGCTCGCGGCGGTGATGATCGACGTACCGATGCGCAGCGAGAAATAGACGACGACCGCAGCGATGGTGCCAGGGAAGATATGCCGCAGGACGATCGTCCAGTCCGATGCGCCGACGCTGCGCGCAGCCTCGACATAAGTTAGATGCTTGAGCGAAAGCGTGTTGCCCCGCACCAGGCGCGCGAACGTCGGAATGCTGAAGATCGAAACGGCGATGATCACATTGGACATGCCACCACCGAGAATGGCCACGATGCCGATGGCCAGCAGGATGCCCGGGAACGCGAACAGCACATCGCACAGACGCATGATGATGCGGTCCCACCAGCCTTCGCGGTAGCCTGCGATCAATCCCAACGTCGTGCCGATGAGCGCGCCGACTGCGACCGACACGAAGCCCGCGGTGAGCGAAATACGTGCGCCCATGAGGATGCGGCTGAAAATGTCGCGTCCGAGCGGGTCGACGCCGAACCAGTGTTTCGCCGAAGGTCGTGCGTTGAGCGAGTCGTAGTCGAAGAAGTTCTCGGCGTCGTAGGGAACGATCAGCGGCGCAATGACGGCGACGACGATCAGAAGCGCCACGAAACCTCCGGCATAGACTGCAACGTGTTGGCGTTTGAACTTGCGCCAGAATTCAGTCCACGGCGTTCGGACGTCAGAAGTCTCGGCGATCGGTGCCGTAGCTGTAGTCATCGGTAACGTATGGTCGGATTGATTACTGCATAGAGGACATCGACAATCAGGTTGATCAGGATGAATTCGAGCGAGAACAGCAGGACCAGTCCCTGGATCACCGGGTAGTCGCGCATGTCGACTGCATCGACCAGCAGGCGCCCCATGCCCGGCCAGTTGAACACGACTTCGACGACGATCGAACCACCCAGGAGAAAGCCGAATTGCAGTCCCATCATGGTGATCACGGGAATCAGCGCGTTGCGCAGGCCGTGCTTGAGCACGACCACCGTTTCCGACAGGCCCTTGGCGCGCGCCGTGCGGATGTAGTCATCCTGCAGGATGTCGACGAACGATGAACGCGTGAAACGCGCCATGATCGCGGCGACCGCAGCGCCCAGCGTCAACGACGGCAGGATGTAGTGGCGCCAGGAATCGGCACCGATCGTCGGCAGCCAGCGCAGCTGCACCGCGAAGATCTGCATGAGCACCATGCCCAGCGCGAATGCGGGAAACGAGATGCCCGACACGGCCAGCGTCATGCCGACTCGGTCCGGCCAGCGATTGCGCCAAACTGCCGAGACGACGCCGAGGATCATACCGATGGTAACCGACCAGGCCATCGCTGCTGCAGTGAGCCAGAAGGTCGGAAAAAAGCGCTCGCGGATCTCCGTGGAAACGGGCCGCTTGGTGCGCACCGAGCGGCCGAAGTCGCCCTGCAGTGCGCCGCTCACGTAGCGGATGAACTGCTCCGGCAGTGATTTGTCCAGCCCGAGGTCCTTGCGCACGAGATCGACGGTCGCCGGCGTGGCATCCGGACCTGCCGCGAGTCGCGCCGGATCGCCGGGCAGCAAGTGCACAAACATGAACACGAGCACGCCGACAATCAGCAGTGTCGGGATCAGGCCCAGGAGCCGCTTGATGATGTATTGAGGCATCTAGGCGATCGCCGGCCTCGTCTCGCTCGCACCGGATAAGGCCGCAGCGCAAGCCACTTGGATCCCCGCTTGCGCGGGGATGACGCATTTGTATCCAATCGCGGGCACGTTCGTGCCCGCTCTTGGACAAATGCGTCACTTGAGATCGATTTCGGTGAAATTGAATGACGCGTCGGGAATCACGTACACGCCGGTGAGCTTCTTGTTGTGCGCCGACAGCAGCTTCTCGGTGACCAGCGGCGCCCATGGAGCATCATTCCATGCGGTTTCCTGAGCTTCCTTGTACAACTGCGCCTTCTTGCCGGAATCGGTGGTCAGCTGCGCTTCCTTGATGCTTGCGTCGAACTTTGCATTCTTGTAATACGCCGTGTTAAACAGCTGCGGCGGCCACGAGCCACCGTACAGCAGCGGCCGCAGCGCCCAGTCCGCCTCGCCGGTCGAGGTGGACCAGCCAACGTAATACAAGCGCACCGGGGCACTGGCAGGATCCTGCCAGCTCTCAACCTTTTCTACGCGCTGGCCGGCTTCGAGCAGCGTTATTTTGGCTTTGATGCCGATCTGGCCCAGCTGCTGCTGCAGGAATTGGGTGACCTTCTGCGCCGTGGTGTGGTTGTACGCCGACCACAGTTCGGTTTCGAAACCGTTGGGGTAGCCGGCCTCAGTCATCAGCTGCTTCGCCTTGGCCAGGTCGTAGGGCCACGGGCCGATCTTGACCGCATACTCGACGCCTTCGGGGGCAATGCCTTCGGCGGGGCTTGCATAGCCGTTGAACGCGACTTTCGCCAGCGCGTCCTTGTTGATCGCATAAGCGATCGCCTGGCGCACCTTGGGATTGTCGAAAGGTTTCTGTTGGGTATTCATCGACAGATAGCGCAGCACGATCGATGGCGCCGCCACGACCTCGAGCTCAGGCTTGGTCTTCAGCATCTCGGCCTGCTCGTAAGGCAACGGATAAGTGAAATGCGCCTCGCCAGTCTGCATGAGCGCCGCGCGTGCGTTGTTGTCGACCACCGGCTTCCAGGTGATGGTATCGACCTTCGGATAGCCCTTGCGCCAGTAGCCGTCGAACTTCGCGACCTTGAGGTAGTCGGTTCGCTGCCACTCGACGAACTTGAAGGGACCTGTTCCGACCGGATTGGACGCGATGTCCTTGTTGCCATACTTGGCCAGGGCGGTCGGGCTGATCATCACCGTCGATGGGTGGGCGAGCTGTGCGATGAACGGTGAGAAGGGCGTCTTCAGCGTGATGCGCGCGGTGTAGTCGTCGACCACCTCGGTCTTGGCAATGTTGTTGTTGTAGAGCCCGTAGCGCTTCAGCTTGTTGTCGGGATTGGTGACCCGGTCGAGATTGGCCTTGACCGCGTCGGCCTTGAAATCGGTGCCATCGTGGAACTTGACTCCGCGTTTGAGCTTGATGGTGTAGACGAGTCCATCCTTGCTGGCATCGTAGCTCTCGGCCAGGACCGGAATCAGCTTCATGTCCTTGTCGAAGCCGAACAGGCCTTCGTAGAAGGACTTGGCCATCGCCTGGGACAAGGTGTCGTTGGCATCGTAAGGATCGGTGGTGGTAAAGGTCGACGCGACGGCGAATACGACGTCCTTGGCGGCAGAGACGGGCCCGGCAAGGAGTACGCCGAGCAGCGCCGTACCGACAATCAGGGAACGCGGGATGGTTTTCATCGAAGCTCTCCAGAACAATTCAAAATGGCAATGCAGGAATCAATGGGTCAGAACGCCCCTGCGATGCGGTGTGTCGCCACGAAATGCCCGGGTCCGACCTCCCGGAGGGGGGCAACCACGGGCTCGTCGCCGATCGCCCGGATAGGGCTCGGAACCTCGTCGGATGATAGCTCCCTTTTGCGCTTGCGTCGCCCCGGATCCGCCACCGGTACCGCGGCCAGGAGCTTGCGGGTATAGGGGTGCTGCGGGTCCTCGAAGATCGCGCGCCGCGGTCCGATCTCGACGATCTGGCCCAGGTACATGACCGCGACCCGATGGCTCACCCGCTCGACAACCGCCATGTCGTGCGAAATGAACAGATAGGCGAGGCCGAATTCGGCTTGCAGGTCGAGCAGGAGGTTGACGATCTGGGCGCGGATCGACACGTCGAGTGCCGAGACGGCTTCGTCCGCGACGATCAGCTTGGGTTGCAGTGCGAGCGCGCGGGCGATGGCGATGCGCTGTCGTTGCCCGCCCGAAAATTCGTGCGGATAGCGCAGCGCAGCGTCGGGCGACAGTCCCACATGCTGCAACAGCCACGCCACCCGGTCCGCAGCGGCGCTGCCCTTGGCTACGTCGTGCACGTACAAGGGTTCCGCCACCGAAAAGCCGACGGTCAATCGCGGATCCAGCGAGGCGAACGGATCCTGGAACACCATCTGGATCTCGCGTCGCAGCGGCCGCATCGCATCGGCAGGTATTTTGGCGATGTCGCGGCCGCCGAACTCGATGCTGCCGCTATCGATGTCGACCAGACGCAACAACGAGCGCCCGGTGGTCGACTTGCCGCAGCCGGATTCGCCAACGAGTGCAAGTGTTTCACCCGCGGCCAGATCGAAACTGATCTGTTCAACCGCATGCACCCGTCGTCGCACGCGACTGAAAAATCCGGATCGCACCGCAAAACGTGTTGTCAATCCACGCACTTTCAAAAGCGCTGCACCTGTTGCCGGCGCGCGCAGTGGAAGCGGCGCAGGTGCCTGGGTGTCGGTGGCCTGTCCTGCATCGGGTAGCGGGAAACGGGCTGGGGTAACGCTGCCACGCATGGACCCAAGCCGTGGCACGGCGGCGAGCAAGGCTCGCGTATAGGGATGCCGCGGTGCGTCGAATATCTGCACAGCGGTGCCGTCTTCGACGATTTCACCGCGATACATGACGAGAACTCGATCAGCAACTTCGGCGACGACGCCCATGTCGTGCGTGATGAACACGACCGACATGTCCATTTCTTCCTGCAGCAGACGAATGAGTTCCAGGATCTGCGCCTGGATGGTCACGTCGAGGGCGGTCGTCGGCTCGTCGGCAATCAGCAGGCGCGGTTTGCATGAGAGCGCCATGGCGATCATGACCCGCTGCCGCATGCCTCCCGACAGTTGGTGCGGATGTCGCGACAGCACTTGCGCGGCCTCCGGGATGCGGACTTGCTCGAGCATGTGCAGTGCTTCGCGACTGGCCGCTGTATGGTCCTTGCCCTGATGCAAGCGGATCGATTCCGCGATCTGCTCGCCAACCGTGAACACCGGATTGAGCGAGGTCATCGGTTCCTGGAAGATCATGGCGATCTCGGCGCCGCGGATCTTTTGCATCGTGGCCGATGACGCGCGGACCAGGTCGATGCGATCGCCGGCAGGCCGCTCGAACTGAAGCGAGCCCGACGTGATGCGACCACCACCATGCTCGACGAGGCGCATCAACGACAGGGCCGTCACCGACTTGCCTGAACCCGATTCGCCGACAATCGCAATGGTCTCGCCGCGCCTGACTTCAAACGATACGCCACGAACGGCTTGCACGACGCGCTCGGTACTGCGGAATTCGACCGCCAGATCGCTGACCGCGAGCAGGGGCGCCGTGCTGGCGACGGCGACACTCACCGACGCGCCTGCTTGCGAATCTCGTCGATGGTCGCGCTCATGGTGATCGCCTGCGGATCGACACACAGATGCAGCAGCGCGGGGCGGCCAGCGCCGAGTGCACGGGCTAGTGCGGGAGCGAACTCACTCGTGGTCGTCACGGATTCGCCAAATGCCCCATGTGCGCGAGCAAGCGCAGCGAAGTCAGGATTGACCAAATCCGTTCCGACCACCCGCCCCGGGTGCTCGCGCTCCTGGTGCATGCGAATCGTTCCATACATCCCGTTGTCGATGATGATGAACACCACGTTCGCACCATACTGCACCGCAGTAGCGATTTCCTGCCCATTCATCTGGAAGCACCCGTCGCCGTTCCATGACACCACGACGCGATCCGGGTGCACGATTTTTGCCGCAATGGCTGCCGGCACGCCGTAACCCATGGCGCCGTTGTAGGGGGCGAGTTGCGTGCGATAGCCCCTGTAGCGGTACAGGCGGTGCATCCAGACGGTGTAGTTGCCGGCCCCGTTGGTAACGATCGCGTCCTCGGGCAGTTGCGTTCGCAGCGCCGAGACGACCTGCCACAGATCGAGTGTTCCGACCATCGGTCGCGGTGTTTGCCAGGCGTCGTAGTCGGCATGCGCTTCGCCGGCGGAATGCCGCCACGCAGGTTTCGCGATCGCCGGCATGGCCGCCAGTGCTGCCGTGGCCGCCGGCATCGATGCCTGAATCGCCAGTGTCGGATGGTAGAGTCGCCCGAGTTCGGCGCCATCCGGATGAATGTGGATCAACGCGTTCCTGGGGGAGGGTGCGGCGAGCAACGTGTATCCGCTTGTCACCATTTCGCCAAGACGTTCTCCGATCACGAGCAGCACGTCTGCGTCGCGCACGCGCGCGGCGAGCTTCGGATTCATGGCGATGCCGACTTCGCCTGCGTAGTTCGGGTGCGTGTTGTCGAAGACGTCCTGATTGCGGAATGCGCTGGCGACGGGCAACGCATTGGCCTCGATGAAGCGGCGGAGGTCTGCGCACGCCGCGACACTCCACCCGCCGCCGCCGGCAATGACCAGCGGTTTGCTCGCACCGGCAAGCAACTCGCGCACTTTCGCGACTTGCTGCAGCGATGGCGCCATATCGGCAACAACAACGCGCGGCGAGTCGATTGCTTCCACCGCCGTCGTCAGCATGTCCTCCGGCAGCGCGAGGACCACCGGCCCTGGTCTGCCGGACATCGCGACGCGATAGGCTTGCGCGACGTATTCCGGGATACGGTCCGCGCGTTCGATCTGTGTCACCCACTTGGCGATACCGCCGTACATGCGGGCGTAGTCGACTTCCTGAAATGCTTCGCGATCCTTGAAATCGCTGCCGACTTGACCGATGAAGGCAATGAGCGGGGTCGAGTCCTGTTGTGCGGTGTGGATGCCGATGGCCGCATTCGATGCACCCGGACCGCGCGTGACAAAGACGAGCCCGGGGCGGCCCGTAAGTTTGCCGTACGCCTCGGCCATGTAGGCCGCACCACCTTCCTGGCGGCAGACGATGAGGCGCAGGCGGTCGCGCACGTCGTGCAGCGCATCGAGAACCTCGAGATAGCTTTCTCCAGGAACGCAAAACGCAAGGTCTGCACCCTGCAGCAACAGGTTATCGACGAGTATCTTGCCGCCAGTACGCATGATCGGGAGTCAACGGGAGTGGGATGGCGCGGGCCATTTTACACTCGCATGCGGGCCCATTTTTGAAAAACACCGCAAGGGCCGGGCGACCCGTTGCCGCGGCAGCGACCATGGGCCGTATAATCGGCCGGGATTGCTGGATGCCGCCTGGGACAGGGAGCCAAGACCGCATATGGTCGAGTTGATCACACTGCAGGAATCGCTGGCATTCAGCGCCGTGGCACTGCTCTTCGGGCTGATCACGATGCGCCTGCGCCCGGAGCTGCGCCGCTCGATCCTGATCACCCTGCTCCTGATTGCGTTTGGCCTGGGTGGGCTCGTCCTGCTGTCGCGCTACCAGTTCATTCCAGCGCATCTCGCGATTTCCGTGGTCCCGCGAGAGATCTGCCTGCTGATCGTCGCGCTCGGCATCATCCGCATGTACATCACGTTCGTCGTCAACGTGTTGCTGGCGCGAAAGGCGGTACCGCGCATCGTTGGCGAAGTGAGCATCGCGCTCTCACTGGTCGGGTTTACGCTGATCAGGCTCGACGCGGTTGGCGTGAATCTCACCAGCATCATCGCGACGACTGCCGTGGGCGGGGCCGCGATCGCCTTCGCCATGCAGTCGACGCTGGGAAACCTGCTGGGTGGCATTTCGCTGCAGCTCGACAACACATGCCGCATTGGCGACTGGATCGAGATCGAGGGTGTTACCGGCGAAGTCGTCGGGATACGCTGGCGCTATACCGCGCTGGCGACAGTGAACAACGTGACCATCATCATCCCGAATGCGTCGCTGATGAACAATCGCGTGACCTTGCTCGGACGTCGCGGCGATCAGCGAATTCCGTGGCGGCGACCGATCGAGTTCATGGTGGGCTACGAATGGACACCGGGGCAGGTCATGGCGGTCGTCAACGCGGCACTGGAGCGCGTCGACGTCCCCTTCGTCGCCGCCGATCCGCCGGCAAACTGCATTTGCGCCGGCTTCGATGGCAATGCGATCAAGTACATCGTCTACTACTGGCTGACCGACATCAAGCAGTACATGGTGACCGACTCGCGCGTCCGGGTTCATGTCTACGCCGCTTTGGGCCGCGCTGGCATGGACATCCCCATTTCCCGATCGGATGTGTACCTCCATTCCGCGCGCAGCCGTCACGCAACCCGGTCGGCGGATGAGCAGGCGTACCGGGTGGCACTGCTGAAGTCGCTTGAATTGTTCGCCTCGCTTACCGACGAGGAAACGCACGCGCTGGCGACGCAACTGATACCTACGCCTCTGGCAGTCGGGGATGTCGCCACCAAGCAGGGTGAGCCGTCGGAGTCCCTCTATATTCTCGCGCGTGGGCAGGTCGGGATATTTCGCGAAGCAACCGACGTTAACCCGCCGGTGCGTCAGCGGCTTGCAACGTTGCCCGCTCCGCAGTATTTCGGCGAGATGGGGTTGCTCACGGGTGCATCCCGAACCGCAACCATCCTGGCCGAAACTGAGGTGCTCTGCTATCGCCTGGACGCGAGCGGCTTCGAGTCAATCATTCGGGCACGTCCCGAAATCGCCGATGCCATGTCGCAAACCGTCGCGGCTCGATCGGCCGCGAACGACGCCACGCTTGCGTCGCTATCAGCAGATGCCCGCGCGCGCGCCACCGGATCGCGTGCAAGCGACATTGTCCGGCGCATTCGCGACTTCTTCGGTCTCTAGCGCGCGGCGACCAGATCGTCGCGTTGCAGCAGGAATACGTCCTCGTCATCCGTCCCGGTGCTAAGCCAGGTGAACGGCAGCCGCGGATACGCTGCTTCGGTGACGGCCCGGTTGCGGCCGACCTCGACCAGCAACAGACCTTGCGGATTGAGGAAGGGCGCCGCGTTGTCGATGATCGTCCGTACGGCGTCGAGACCATCGTCACCACCCGCGAGCGCAAGCGCGGGCTCATGCCGGTACTCATCCGGCAACTCCGCCATCGACAACGCCGTGACGTAAGGCGGATTGCTGATGATCAGGTCGTATGTCTTTTCGGTGAGATTGGACCACAGGTCGGTACGAATGAGATTTATCCGTTCCTGCAGTCCGTAGTCGGCGACGTTTCGTAGCGCGACTGCCAGCGCATCGGACGAAATGTCTGCGGCGTCGACGTCGGCGTTTGGAAAATGATGCGCCAGAAGTATCGCCAGGCACCCTGAACCTGTGCACATATCGAGGGCACTCTGCACGCTTGCCGGGTCCGGCAGCCACGGCGCGAGCGCGTCAGGGAGCAGCTGGGCGATATGAGAGCGAGGGATGATTACGCGCTCATCGACGAAAAACCGGAATTCGCCAAGCCACGCTTCGTGCGTCAGATACGCTGCGGGAATACGCTCGTTGACCCTGCGCTCGATCAGCGCGGCAAGCTCGCCGCGTTCCGCGTGGGTGAGCCGGGCGTCGAAGAATGGATCGGCGCGTTCCAGTGGCAAGTGGAGCGAATGCAGCACCAGGTAGACCGCTTCGTCGTACGCGCTCGCCAGGCCATGTCCGAAGTACACCTGCCCGGCATTGAAACGCGATACCGCGTAACGCACCCAGTCGCGGACGGTTTCGAGTTCCTGCGTCACAGCACTCATTGGACCCCCACGCTTGCGGCTATGCCGCTGCGCTGCCCCCAAGGGGGCGGAATTCGCGCTCGGGGCGGCCCGTCGCGCTCATTGCTTGAGCAGCAGTTCAACGGTGCGCCGGTAGATCTCGGCGAGCGGCTCGAGGTCGGCGACGGCGACGCGTTCGTTGAGCTTGTGGATCGATGCATTGACGGGGCCGAGTTCCACGACTTCGCGACAGATATCCGCAATGAATCGCCCATCGGACGTGCCGCCAGTGCAAGATAGTTCCGGTGTGATCCCGCAAACCTCGTGCACGGCTTCGTTGACGACCTCGACCAGCTTGCCGCGCGGGGTGAGAAACGGGCGTCCCCAGCCGGTCCAACGCAGATCGTAGTCGATGCGATGCTTGTGCAGAACGGCCTCGAATCGCTGCTCGAGCGTGTCGCGACCACTTACGGTGGCGTAACGGAAATTGAAGGCCAGTTCCAGCGTTCCCGGAATGACATTCGTGGCACCGGTCCCGGCGTGAATGTTCGACACCTGCCAGGTCGTCGGCGGGAAGTATTCGTTGCCATCGTCCCAGCGTATCGACGCGAGTTCGGCAATCGCGGGCGCCACGATGTGAATGGGATTTTTCGCCAGGTGGGGATACGCGACGTGACCCTGCACGCCGCGTACGATCAGGGTGCCCGAAAGCGTCCCGCGGCGCCCATTCTTGATCATGTCGCCGAGGCGATCGACCGACGACGGTTCGCCGATGATGCAATAGTCGATGGTCTCGCCGGCGGCGCGTAACTTGTCGACGACCTTGATCGTGCCGTCCGTCGCGGGGCCTTCCTCGTCCGAGGTAATCAGCAGCGCAATCGACCCGGCCAGCTTCGGTGTCGTCGCGAGCAGACGTTCGACCGCGACCACGAACGCGGCGATCGAGGACTTCATGTCTGCCGCGCCACGGCCGTAGAGGTAGCCATCGCGCTGTGTCGGCGCGAAGGGATCGGAGTGCCAGGCGTCGAGCGGGCCCGCGGGCACGACATCCGTATGGCCTGCGAAGCACACGACCGGATGCGTCGTGCCACGCCGTGCCCAGAGGTTGGTTACCCCGTTCGACGCGATGGTCTCGCAGCGAAATCCGAGCGGTTCCAGCCTGGCGCGCAGGATGTCCTGACAACCAGCGTCGTCGGGTGTCGGTGATTTGCGCGCGATCAACTCGCGAGCAAGATCAAGTGTCGGTGCTGCGGAAGCGGTCGCCTCCGGCGCGGTACTGCGCTGGATCACTGCGGTCTGTTCAGGAAGGCGGGGTCGATCTCGAGCTTGACGAAATCGCCGGACAATCGTTGCGCGGCTTCCGCGCTGTTTTCCGACGAGGCACCCGTTCTTGCCGAAGGCGTGTTTTGATTGACCAGCCACGCCAGGTTCGTCGGTGAATCGGAAGCAATGAGCGCTTCGTCGTACGAGATCACGCCATCCATGTAGAGCCGGCAAAGCGCCTGCTCGAACGTCTGCGATCCCGGATACAGGCTTTGCTCCATCGCTTCCTTCATCTGCGTGATTTCGCCGTTCTTGATCAGTTCCGCGATCAGGGACGTATTGAGCAGAATTTCGACCGCCGGCACGAGCTCGCCTTCCTTGTTTCGCACCAACCGTTGCGAAATGATCGCGCGGAGCCCGATCGACAAGTCCGAGAGGAGGCCGGACCGTGCGTCGTACGGAAACATGTTGATGATCCGCGAGAGCGCGTGATAACTGTTGTTGGCGTGCAACGTCGACAGGCACAGGTGGCCGGTCAACGTGTGCAGCAGCGCATGCTGCATCGTTTCGCGATCGCGAATTTCACCGATCATGATCAGGTCTGGCGCCTCGCGCAGGGCATTCGGCAACGCTTTGCCATACCCCTGGGTATCGACGCCGATCTCGCGCTGATTGACGATGGATTGCTTGTGCTCGAACAGGTACTCGATCGGGTCTTCGAGCGTCAGGATATGCCCTGAGCGACTGGCATTGCGGTAGTCGATCATCGCGGCCAGCGTCGTCGACTTGCCCGAGCCCGTCGCGCCGGCGATCAGCACCAGGCCGCGTTTCTCCATCACCAGGTTGAGCAGCACCTGGGGCAGCTTCAGCTCTTCGAATGGCGGGATGTGACTGCGGACATAGCGGATGACCATCGAGATGGTGCCGCGCTGGCGGAAGATGTTGATCCGGAAATTGCCGACGGCGCGATCGAGGTACGAGAGATTCATTTCCATCTCGTTTTCGAACTCTCGCGCCTGATCCTTGGTCATCAGCTCGTACGCGACACGGCGGACCGACTCGACGTCCATCGGCTGGGTGGAGATGGGCGCCACGACACCGTTGATCTTGATGTTGATCGGGGCGCCGCAGGATATGAACAGATCCGAGGCCTGCTTCTCAGCCATCAACTTGAACAATCGATCGAGATACATGGTGTTGTCCCGAAGGCTCGTGGAGAGCTGGATCGCCCGCATGCCTGCGCGCCATCGTCGCTCTTGACAATGTCATGAATTGACAAGAATAACCAAGGTCGAGCAAAGTAACAACTGGGCTGCCTCCCGGGCCGGTTTTTCGGCAGGAGGCGGCGCGTATTTTCCAAACATCCGTCCAATCCATGCTCGCCATCATCGGTGGCAGCGGGCTTACCCGCCTGTCCACGCTCGCCATTGCCCATCGCGAGGTTGTCCGTACGCCCTACGGTGAACCGTCGTCCGCGCTGATCTTCGGCCAGATTGCCGAGCGCGACGTCGTCTTCCTGGCCCGGCATGGGCACGGCCATACGATCCCCCCGCACCGCGTCAACTACCGGGCCAATCTATGGGCCCTCAAGCAGCGCGGCGTCGATGCGATCCTTGCCGTCGCCTCGGTGGGCTCGATTGCACCGGGCCACGCGCCAGGTGACCTCGTGCTCCCTGTTCAACTCGTCGACTACAGCAGCGGCCGCGAAGCGACCTTTTTCGACGGGGGCGACCGCAAAGTCGTGCACATCGACTTTACGCACCCGTACACGCCGGAACTGCGAGCGCGATGCCTGAAGGCTGCGCGCAAAGCCGGCATCGAGTTGCACGACGGAGGCGTCTATGCGGCAGTGTCGGGACCGCGCCTGGAGACCGCTGCGGAAATTGATCGCATGGAGCGCGACGGTGCAACGCTGGTCGGCATGACCGGCATGCCTGAAGCCGTCCTGGCGCGCGAATTGGACCTGGCCTATGTATCGATCGCGGTCGTTGTGAATCATGCGGCAGGCCGGGGCGACAGCGAGCAGGCCATCGCGCTGCACAGGATCGCCGTCGTGCTGGAGACCGCGATGGAGAAAGTGCGACGGCTGATCGACCATGTCGTCCCGGAGGACACACAATGATGACGGCAAGGCTGCCATTTCGAGATCGGGGGGCGACCGCATGATCCGGCCCATCCTCCGCATGGGCGACCCGAGGTTGTTGCAGCGTTCGCAACCGGTCGCGCGCTTCGGCACGCCTGAATTGCAGGAACTGCTCGCGGACATGCGCGAAACCATGATCGCGGCGCAAGGCGCGGGGCTCGCTGCCCCGCAGATCGGAGTGCTCCTGCGCGTAGTGATTTTCGGTTTCGAGCACAACGACCGCTATCCGGACGCCGAACCCGTGCCGTACACCGAAATCGTTAACCCGGTGTTGACGCCGTTAGGCGCCGAGATCGTTGAAGACTGGGAAGGCTGCCTGTCCGTCCCCGGCCTGCGCGGCAGGGTGCCGCGCCATAACGCGCTGCGTTACACGGGATTCGATCCGACGGGCCGGCCGATCGAGCGCGAAGTGACGGGTTTTCATGCGCGCGTGGTGCAACACGAATGTGATCATCTCGATGGCATTCTCTACCCGATGCGTATGCAGGACCTGCGCCTGCTTGGATTCACCGACGTCCTGTTCCCGGACGCCGAACTCATCGACGAATAGCGGCGCGAAGCCCCGGCGCGAGGTAACCGCGCGAGGCCGCAGCTGCTGGCTAGGCGAGCGGCTTGCGCGCGGTGATCGTCCACGACGCCGACTGCATGACGACTTCGCCGTTCAGCAGATGCCGCCCGAGTTCGGTGCGTAACGCGCTTTCGATTTCTGTCCGGCGGTGCTCGGCGGTGACACCGGCTTCGCGGACGATCTCTCCCGCCGGGCCCAACGCGAGTTGAAACTGCATCGCCTGTTCGACCGTCGACCCCACCATGACCGGGCCCTCGGTGGCCTCGAAGCGGATTTCGTCGAATCCCGCTGCTTTCAACTGTGCCGTGACAACGTCGGTGCTCGCCATCGAGAATGGACCCGGGCCGCACGTCTGTGCGTTGTCTCCAGGGGGCGGTAGAAATTCGAGGACGAGTTTCTTCGGGATACCGGCCCAAGGATTGTGTTCGATCGACCGCCACGTGATGAACATGAGTCGGCCTCCAGGCTTCAGCGCGCTTCTTATGTTGCGCATGGCGAACACCGGGTTGCTGAAAAACATCATGCCGAAGCGCGAAAAGCAGAGGTCGTACTCCGGCTGGAAGCGGTAGGTCTGGACGTCTGCGTCGATGAAACGGACATTGCTCACGCCCGCTTTCAGCGCGTCGTTCCTGGCGTATTCCAGAAATGAACCGCAACAGTCCAGCCCGACGACCGATCCGGTCGGGCCAACCAGACGCGCCAGTTCGATCGCGGTGTCACCCCAGCCGCAGCCGACGTCGAGGACTTTGCTCCCGGGCTCGATCTGGAGTTTCTGCAGCGGCACCCGGCTGTGATGGCTCAGGCCGCCGAGGAGAATGTTGCGAAAACGATCGAATTTTGCGGCGAGGACATTGTTCCAGAATGCAGTGAACTCGTCGTTGGATACCGCGGTTTCCGTCATGACATACCCTCTTTGCGCCGACGACATGCGCAGTTTCCTGCGGGGAGGCCGTCAGGTCAACCGCAACTGCTCGTAGAGTGCGGTCTCCAGTCTGAGCAGCGCCGTCTCGTCGTGCAGCCGCGCGCCTTCGAGCAGGAAAACATCCTCGACACGCTCGCCGAGAGTGTTGATCTTGGCGGTGGCGACGTTGACGTTGGCCTTGGCGAGCAGATAGGCGATGCTTGCCAGCAAGCCCGGGCGGTCCCCGGCGACGATCTCGAGGATATAGTGCGTGCCCTTGTCGTCGGGAAACAGCCGCACCTCGGGCGACAGTGGGAAATGTTTCAGGTGGCGGCTCACGCGGCCGATCACTGGCGCTTCAAGCGGAGTTCGCTCGGTCAGCGCGCGCTTGAGCTCGAACTCGATGTAACTGATCACCTCGCGGTAACTGGCGTTCGCATTCATCGGGTCATGGACCACGAACGTGTCGAGCGCGTAGCCGTGGCGCGTCGTGTGAATCTTGGCTTCGAGAATCGACAGCCGCGCGCGTCCGAAGAAGCCACAAATACGTGCGAACAGCTCCTTCTGGTCGGGCATATAGACCATGACCTGCAGTCCGACTCCGTCGCGTGCGAACCGTGCCTTGACGATGGGGTCCGCATGATCGACACGGAAATAGAGGTGGCGGGCGTGCCAGGCAATCTCGTCGGCCGAGTGGCGCTGGAAATAGACCGCATCGAGTCGCTGCCATAGCGCGTTTTCCGCGCCATCGGGGACCGCGTACAGTCGCAGCAGGCGTATCGATTCCGCACGGCGCGCGTCGATGCTGTCGTGCAGCCGGCGATCGCCCGGGCCGCCAACGATGCGTGCCTGGGTCGAGTGGAACAGATCCTCGAGCAGCTTCGCCTTCCACGCGTTCCACACCCGCGGGCTCGTGCCGCGGATGTCGGCGACGGTAAGCAGATACAAGGCAGCAAGCCGTCGCTCGGTCTTTACCTTCGCGGCAAATGCGTCGACGATTGCCTGGTCGCTGATGTCCTGCTTCTGTGCGGTCATCGACATTGTCAGGTGCTGCTCGACCAGCCACACGACCAGTGCCACGTCCTCGGCGGACAATCCATGCTCACGACAAAAACGCCGGGCGTCCCGGGCGCCGAGCTTGGAGTGATCACCGCCGCGCCCTTTGGCGATATCGTGAAACAGTGCGGTGACGATGAGGATCTCCGGCCGCGCGAAGTCCGCGATCAAGCGCGAACACAACGGGTATTCGTGCGCATGCTGCGGCTCCATGAAGCGACGCAGGTTGCGGATCACCATGAGGATGTGTTCGTCGACCGTGTAGACGTGGAACAGGTCGTGCTGCATCTGCCCGACGATGCGCCCGAACACCGGCAGATAGCGGCCGAGAATTCCGTACTGGTTCATCCGGCGCAGTTCGTGCGTTACTCCTCGTGGCTGGCGCAGAATGTCGACGAAACGCCCACGATTGACGGGATCGCGCCGGAATGCCGCATCGACGCGGTCGCGATCTCGCCACAGAGCGCGCAACAATGGCGCAGACATGCCTTTGAGCTCCGGATGCTGCTGCAGCGTCAGGAAACTCTCGAATATGGCTGCAGGCCGCTTGACGAACAGCGCGTCGTCTTTCAGGTCGAGCAATTCATCGACAGCCTGAAAGTTCGCGTCGATAGCGCGGATCTGGACTTGCGCGGGGAACAGGCGTGCGTGCAGGTTCTGCAACAGGATCACGTTGATCTGGCGAATCGATTTCGCAGCGCGATAGTAACGTTGCATGAGTTGCTCGGACGCGCGGCGGTTCGGTGTGTCTACCAGTCCCATTTCGTGCGCAAGCGCCGTCTGCACATCGAATACCAGCCGGTCTTCGCAGCGCTGTGCGAGGTAGTGCAGTCGGATGCGCAGTTCGTCGATCAGCCGCTCGTGGCGCGCGACTTCGCGCGCTTCGACCGAGGTCATCAATTCGTGCCGAGCGAGCTCCCGCCATGTTCGGCCAAGACCCGCGGCGCGCGCGATCCACGTGATCGTCTGCAGATCGCGCAGGCCGCCCGGGCTTTCCTTGACGTTGGGTTCGAGGTTGTACGCCGTGTCCTGATGGCGCAGGTGCCGCTGCTGCTGTTCCAGGACCTTGGCTTCGTAGAACCCGCGCACATCCAGCGTTGCCGCGAAACGGCGACGAAAGCGATCGTACAGTGGACGCGACCCGTCGAGCAGACGATGCTCGAGCAGGCTGGTCCGGATCGTGACGTCGTTCGCCATCTCGGCTTCGCAATCGTCGACCGTGCGCACGGAATGCGCGACCTCGAGTCCGGCGTCCCACAACTGGCCGATGAAGCGTTCGATCGCGCTCTCGTCCGCGCGGGCGGCGAGCGGCCGCGGCAAGAGCACGAGTACGTCGACGTCGGAATAGGGAAACAATGCCGCACGGCCGTATCCTCCGACCGCGACGAGTGCAGAACCCGCGGGCGCGCCGATCTCGGCCCAGATGCCGCGCACAATGCGATCGGAAAGCTGCGATTGGCGCAGGAGCAACCGTTGCGGCTTGAGGTCCGCAGCAAAGGCCGCGCGTAGTGTTTCGCGACCGGTGGCAAGTTCCCGCTTCCAGCGAAGCGTCGCCGCGGACGTCGACGCTATGGATGCAGTGGCGAGCGTCGCGGCCACGCGTGCGCTATGACGTGAGTGGCGGCGGAGGGGGCGCGCCTGAGGATACGGTGAGGACTTCGAATCCCTCGGGCGTGACCAGCACCGTATGCTCCCACTGCGCCGACAGGCTGTGATCGGCGGTGACGATCGTCCAGCCATCGGCGAGACAGCGGATGCCGGGACGGCCGGCGTTGATCATCGGCTCGATGGTGAATATCATGCCCGGCTGCAGCTTCATGCCCGTTCCCGCGCGGCCATAATGCAGAACCTGTGGCTCCTCGTGAAACTGGCGGCCGATGCCGTGGCCGCAGAACTCGCGCACGATGGAAAAGCCGTGGCTTTCCGCGAAGCGCTGGATCGTGGCGCCGATGTCACCCAGATGCGCGCCGGGTTGAATGGCGCGAATGCCGCGCCACATGGCCTCGTACGTCGCTTCGACCAGTCGCTTGGCCTGGATGGTCGGCGCGCCGACGTAGAACATGCGGCTTGTATCGCCGTGAAATCCATCCTTGATCACAGTGACATCGATATTGATGATGTCGCCAACCTTGAGTTTCTTGTCTCCGGGAATGCCATGGCAGACAACGTGATTCACCGACGCGCATAGCGAGGCCGGATACGGGCGGTGCCCGGGCGGCGCATAGTTCAGCGTCGCGGGAATCACCTTTTGCACGTTCACCTGATGGTCGTGCGCGAGCTTGTCGATCTCCCCGGTTGACACGCCGGGCTGCACGAACGGAGTGAGGTAGTCGAGCAACTCTGACGCAACCCGGCCAGCGACGCGCATGCCGGCGATTTCGTCGTCAGTCTTGATCGAGACCGACATGGCGTCCATGCCTCGCATAGGTAATCAGCTTCGCAATAGTTCGTTGATGCTGGTCTTCGCCCGCGTGCCCGCATCGACGCGCTTGACGATGACCGCGCAATACAGATGACACTTGCCTTCGCCCGAAGGGAGGCTGCCGGCGACGACGACCGAGCCCGACGGCACGCGGCCGTAGCTGACCTCATCGGTCATCCGGTTGTAGATCTTGGTGCTCTGACCCAGAAACACGCCCATCCCCAGCACGGAATTCTCTTCGACGATCACGCCCTCGACGACTTCGGAGCGTGCGCCGATGAAACAGTTGTCTTCGATGATGGTGGGGTTGGCCTGCAGCGGTTCCAAGACCCCACCGATGCCGACACCGCCCGAGAGGTGGACGTTCTTGCCGATCTGAGCACATGAGCCGACGGTCGCCCAGGTGTCGACCATCGTGCCTGAATCCACATAGGCACCGATGTTGACATAGGACGGCATCAGCACCACGTTAGGTGCGATGAATGCCCCGCGGCGGGCCACGGCAGGTGGAACCACGCGCACACCGGCCTTGGCGAACGCCGCATCGTCGAACTGCGCGAACTTGGTCTGCACCTTGTCGTAGAAACGAAACGGTGCGCTGGGCGAAGCCAGACCGATCGGAGTGTTGTCCGAGAGACGGAACGACAGCAATACTGCTTTCTTGAGCCATTGATGCGTCACCCAGTCACCGCCAACTTTCTCGGCGACGCGGCGCCGGCCGGCGTCGAGATCGGCGATCACCGCGGCGACCGCATCTCGTATCGCAGCATCGGCTGAGGACGGTGATAATTCAGTGCGCCGGTCCCAGGCAGCGTCAATGGTCTGTTGCAGGTTTTGCATGCGGGGCACGCCTACTTCAGGCAAAGCGACCATTTTACCGTACCCGGGAGGCTGTCCCAAGGTCAACTAACCCCGCTGCGTAAATGAGACGAGCCGCGCAATGCCTTCGGCACACTCGTCAAATTCTGCGACCAGCGCGATGCGCACATACCCCGCGCCCGGGTTCACACCGTCTGCGGTGCGCCCGAGATAGCTCCCCGGAAGTACGGTCACGGCTTCTTCGGCGTACAGGCGCCTGGCGAACTCGGCGTCGTCACCCGGTACTTTGGCCCAAAGATAGAACGCGGCGTCCGGTCGCACCGTCGGCAACACGGCGTTCACTTCCGGCTGCAGCCGGTCGAATTTTTGGGCGTACAACATGCGATTCGCGCGCACGTGCTCCTCATCGTTCCACGCGACGACGCTTGCGGCAGCGACGGCCGGCGACATGGCTGAGCCGTGGTAGGTACGATAGAGCAGGAAGGCCTTGACGAGCGCAGCATCGCCCGCGACGTACCCTGAGCGCAGGCCCGGCACGTTGGAGCGTTTGGACAGGCTTCCAAACGAGATGAGCCGTGGGTATGTGGTGCGTCCAAGCGCGATCGCCGCACCCAAGCTGCCCAGTGGCGGCGTCGCCTCATCGAAGTACACCTCGGAATAGCATTCGTCCGCGGCGATCACGAAACCGTGGCGATCGGACAGCGCGAACAGTCGCCGCCAGTCATCGATGGTCATGACGCGCCCGGTCGGGTTGTCCGGAGAGCATACGAAAAGCAGCTGGGTCCGTGCCCAGACCGCTTCCGGCACCTGATCCCATTGCGGCGCATACCCATGCGCGGCCAGGCTGTTGACGCAGTATGGAGTGGCGCCGGCGAGAAGCGCGGCACCCTCGTAGATCTGATAGAACGGGTTGGGAACGATGACGGTGGCGCCGCCACGACTCGCGTCGATGACCGTCTGCGCAAACGCGAACAGCGCCTCGCGGCTGCCGAGCACGGGCAGCACCTGCGTTGCCGCATCGAGTGCGGTGAGTCCATGGCGCCGAATGAGCCACGCGGTGATGGCGTCGCGCAACGCGGGTGTTCCGGCCGTTGTGGGATAATTCGCGAGCCCTGCAGTACCGGCGCACAGCGCATCGCGGATGAATTGTGGCGTCGGATGTTTGGGCTCGCCGAGCGACAAGCTGATCGGTGTCCGGTGCGGATTGGGTGCGACGCCGGAAAAAAACGCGCGCAGCCGCTCGAACGGGTAAGGCTGCAAAAGTGCAAGCTGCGGATTCAACGGCAAGGACGCGAAAGTACGAAACGTGGTGAGAGTCGCCCAATTATACGGGACGCGCGAAGGTGAGGCGGCGACGTTGCCGATGCGCTGGAGGTTGGTCGCGGCCACGGCGCTGTTTGTGGCGTTGGCGCTGCTCGCGCTGTCGCTCGCGCATTGGGGGTGGCTATGGTTCGGCCCTGCACCAGCTGCGATCGCGCCGTCACCGCCCGACACCGACCATGCACGCCGTCTTGCTGACGCACATCTGTTCGGAACGGTGACCACGCCTGCCGCTTCGGGGGTCGTGGCCGCAAGCACGGCCGTGGGCGACCTGCGCCTGCTCGGTGTCATCGTACAGAACGATGGCCGCGGATACGCCCTGTTCCGCGCTGCCGCGCGCGGCCCCTTGTTGATCGCGGTCGGGCAGGATGTCGCAAATGGCGTGCGGCTCGAAGCGATTCGACCGAACGGCGTGACCCTCAGCGAAGGTGGCGTCCGACGCGACATGCCGCTGCGTGCACCGATTCCGAGCGAAAGACCGCGCACTGTGGTTGCGGCGGCGACCGGCGGTGGTGCCAACGTATCGCCCTGTGCGCCACCGACCGGGTTCTCCGGGCCGGTCGTGCGTTTGAACGCCGAGCTGCTGAGCGGAATGATGAACAGCACCGACGCGTGGAGGGCATTGGTGGAGCCAGGTGCAGGTGCACTGATCGTGCGCGATCAAAGTGGTTTTGCCACCAATCTGGGACTGAAAAACGGCGATCGCGTCGAGAGCGCCAATGGCGTTGCTCTGGCGTTTCCAGCCGACATCCCGGCAATGGTGTTGCAGCCACTGACGCGCAGCCAGCCTGTGTGGCTTGCCGGAAGCCGCGACGGCAAGGCGCAGCACTGGCTGTACCTGAACGCGGGCGCCTGTCCTGGGTGAAAGTTGCAGCCTGGCGTGGTGTCGCGGTCGATCTACTGCGCTGCTTCTGTCGGCAGCCAATCCAGCAACATGGTCAATGAATCGATGCTACCGTCCGCGGGCCAACGCTCCGGCGCATCCTCCGGTGCAAAGTAGCCGTAGCGTGCGATCAGGGTCTTCATGCCTGCCGCAATGCCCGCCGTAATGTCGCGTTCGGCGTCGCCGACGTAGACGCAAGCCGCAGCCTCGCATCCGAGTTCCTTCGCTGCCAGGTACAGCGGCGCAGGATGGGGCTTTGAGTGTGGCGTCGTGTCGCCACAGATCACGGTGCCGGCGCGCGGAACAAGCGCCAGATGCTTCACGAGCGGCAGTGTGAAGCGTGTGGACTTGTTGGTGACGATGCCCCACGGCAGTCCACGCCGTTCGAGTTCTCCGAACACCATATCGGCGCCGTCGAACAACCGCGATTGACCGAACATGGTGCGCTCGTAGTGGTCAAGGAAAGCCTCCCGCATCGACTCATAGTCGGCGTCGCCCTTTTTGAGGCCCATGCCGGCGCCAAGCAGTCCGCGCGCGCCATGCGATGCGTAACCCCGCAGCGTCGCCAAGGGCAGCGGTGGGAGGGCTCGATCGGCACGGACATGATTCAGCGCTGCCGCAAGATCGCCGGCGGTGTCCGCAAGCGTGCCGTCGAGATCGAACAGCACGGCGCGCACGGGTAGTCGAGCCGAATTAGACGCCACGTCGAAAGGTCGCGATGTAGTTGACCGTGGTATCGGGCTCGAGCCGATAGGTCCGGGTCAGCGGGTTGTACGTCATGCCGATGATCCCGTCAGGTTCCAGTCCTGCGCGGCGCGCGCTCGCCGCGATCTCCGCCGGCTTCAGGAAACGCGCGTAGTCGTGGGTGCCTCGCGGCAGCAGCCCAAGTACGTATTCGGCGCCGATGACGGCGAACAGATAGGATTTCGGATTGCGATTGATCGTCGAGAAGACGACCATGCCACCGGGCCGCGTCAATTGGGCGCACGCAGCGATCGTCGACGCCGGCTCAGGAACGTGCTCGAGCAGTTCCATGCACGTGACGACATCGTAGGCGCCCGCCGCTTCGGCAGCGAGCGCTTCGGCCGCAACAAGCCGGTAGTCGACCTCGATGCCCGATTCGAGCTGATGCAGCCGCGCGACGCCCAGCGCCTTTTCGGAGAGGTCAATACCGGTAACCCGTGCGCCTTGCCGGGCCATCGCTTCGGCAAGTATGCCGCCGCCGCAGCCGACGTCGAGCACCCTCTTGCCGCGCAGGCCGCCGCAGCGCTCATCGATGTAGTCCAGCCGCAATGGATTGATGTCGTGCAGGGGCTTGAATTCGCTGGTCGGGTCCCACCAGCGATGCGCAAGCACGCTGAACTTGGCAAGTTCGGCGGGGTCGGCGTTGGATGCCTTCATTGCAGGCGATCCTGCCAGAAACGGGCGCGCGCCGCGAGATCCTGGGTGTCGATGCGGGTCAGAGCGCGCGCGGCCACGAGCCGCTCGCCCGCGACCCACACGTCTGTAACCTGTTCCCGGCCGGTGACGTGGACCAGATGCGACACCGGGTCGTAGCAGGGGGCGTGGTCGAGTCCGCCGAGATCGACCGCGACGATGTCGGCCTACTTGCCCGCTTCGAGCGACCCGAGTTCTTCGTCGAGGCCGATCGCCGTCGCGCCGCCGAGCGTCGCCATGTGCAATATCGTCGCCGCGGGCAGGGCAGCGGCATCGCCGGTCGCGCCCTTGGCGATCAATGCCGCAAGCCGCGCTTCGCCGAAAATATCCATTCGATTGTTGCTGGCGGCGCCGTCGGTTCCAAGCGCAACATTGACGCCGCGCGTGACGAGCGCATGGATCGGCGCAATGCCATTGGCGAGTTTCAGGTTCGATGCCGGACAGTGCACGACCTGGCAGTGTTGCGCAGCGAGCAAATCGATGTCCACAGCGTCCAGCCCAACGCCGTGAATGGCGATGAAGCCGGGGCCCGTGACGCCAAGCCGATCGAGCCGCTGGAGCGGTGCGATACCAAACTGCGCCAGGCTCTGGGCACGTTCTTCCGGTGCTTCCAGCAGGTGCGTCTGAATGGGCAGGTCGAGCTGCCGCGCGTACATCACGATCTTGGCCCAGCTTGCGTCACTTACTGTGTACGGCGCGTGCGGTGCAAGTGAGAAGCGCATCAGCGGTTCGTTCTTCCACGTGTCCCGGGCGGCGAGTCCCTGCTGCAGACACGCATCGGCGTCGGCGGCATAGGGAGTTGGAAAATCGAGCACCGGAAGCCCCAGCATCGCGCGCATGCCACTGGCACGATAGGCCCGCGCCGCAGCATCGGGAAAGAAATACATGTCGTTGCAGCACGTGATGCCGCCACGCAGCATTTCCGCTGCCGCCAGCAATGTTCCGTCGTGGACGAAGTCCGGAGCGACAAAGCGCCCCTCCCGAGGCCAGATGTGCTGCTCGAGCCAGGGCTTCAGCGCAACGTCGTCGGCAATGCCGCGCAGCAATGCCATCGCGCCGTGAGCGTGGGCGTTGACCAGGCCCGGAAGCAAGGCGTGCGCGGGCAAGGAGACTGTCTCGCGTGCACTGTAGTCGCGATCGGCGAGCGCGGTAGGGCAGATGGCGACGACGCGGCCACCGGAGATGAGCACCGCATGGTCCGTCAGAGCACCAGCGGGAACGATGGGGATGACCCAGCGGGCATCGAGACGCAAGTCTACGGGCGTCGGCATGATTCGTTGAGGGTCGGATGTTCGGTCATGCGCGTCAAGCGCCATGCGAGCAAGAAGGATGCGGCCTGCCTCGGAACTTCGTCTTGCGAGCATCACCGACCCGACACTCACACAATGAAAAAGCCCCGCACGCGGCGGGGCTTTTTCGACTTGCGGGCGTCGGCTTAGCGCCTGACGACTTCGCCCTTGACTTCAACTTCGACGCGACGGAGCGGCGCGTAGCAGGCAACCAGTTCCTTGAAGTTCTTCTGGTTGCAGACAACGCCCGGAATCGGTTGCGTCTTGCCCATGCCGAGGGTCTCGATCTTGTCCTTGGCTACACCCTTGGAAACCAGGTAGTCGCGCACTGCATTGGCACGACGTTCCGACAGTTTCTGGTTGTATGCCTGGGAGCCGATCGGATCCGTATGGCCGGTGACCAGGACCAACTCAAGCTTGGTCACACCGCTCAGCTTGCTGATGACATCGCGGTCGATCGCAGCCATGCCTTCAGGCTTCAGAACGGCCTTGTCGAAGTCGAACAGCGCCTTGCTGGCAAGGGTGATCTTCTGCACGCCCGGTGCCGGCGGCGGTGGCGGCGGAGCGGGTGCCGGCGGTGGGGGCGGTGGCGGTGCTACGGCCGGTGCCGGAGGCGGCGCCGGCTTCGGAACCAGGTCCGGGTCGCATTCGATGATCGCCATCGCAGGTGTCCAATACCCGGTGCGCCAGCACAGCGTGTCGTTCACGCCGGGCTTGCCGCCATACGAGCCGCTTCTCCAGATGTTGGCATCCGGCTTGCCGTAACCGAACAGTGCGTAGCCGCTATTTTGCGGATTGGCCTGGCCGAACGCTGCGGTACCCACCATGGCGGCAGTTGCACCGGTCATGATGGTCGCAATCAGACGAAGTTTGTTCACTTTCACCCCTTTGGCAGAGTTGTTGAGGTTTACCCGTATAATTTTTCGACGCGTAACGGCAACTTTTGTGGGTCGTCCGGAAACAGCGACTTGTGATCGACTATAGCATAGGGATTTTGGCGCTGCAAAGCGCAATTTGGATTCTTGCAACATGAGGTTCAAGAGTGTCGCAGCAATACAACGGTCGTGTTAAGATTCCTCGTTTTCCGCTACGGCCGCCGTCATTGGTGGATACGGGCTCCAGGAAGCGATTCTGCGACCCGGGCCCGGATGAGCAGCCCGCTTCCGCTTTCGACCCTTTAAACACCTAAAGAGCCCTCTCTACGATGGAGCAGTTCGCCAAAGAAACCGTTCCGGTAAGCCTGGAAGCGGAAATGCGGCATTCCTACCTTGATTACGCAATGAGCGTGATCGTGGGCCGCGCCCTTCCCGATGCCCGGGACGGACTGAAACCGGTGCATCGCCGGGTCCTGTACGCGATGCACGAAGCCAATATCGTCTTCAACCGGCCGTACGTTAAGTGCGCCCGGGTGGTGGGAGACGTGATGGGCAAGTATCACCCGCACGGCGACATGTCGATCTACGACGCGCTGGTACGGATGGCGCAGGACTTTTCCCTGCGTTACCCCTTGATCGACGGTCAGGGCAATTTCGGATCGGTCGACGGCGACAACCCGGCGGCGATGCGCTACACCGAGTGCCGGCTCCAGAAGATCGCCAACGAACTGCTGGCGGACATCGACAAGGAAACCGTCGATTTCGCCCCGAACTATGACGGGAAGGAGCAGGAACCGACGGTCCTGCCGTCACGTCTGCCCAATCTGCTCGTCAACGGATCCTCGGGCATCGCGGTCGGCATGGCGACCAACATCCCCCCGCACAACGTTACCGAAACGATCACCGGTTGCCTGAAGGTGCTGACGCAACCCGATATCACCATCGACGAACTGATGGAAATCATGCCGGCCCCGGATTTTCCGACCGCCGGGATCATTTACGGCCTCGAGGGCGTGCGCGAAGGCTATCGCACCGGGCGCGGACGCGTCGTTATCCGGGCGCGCACACACATCGAGGACATCGGCAAGGGCGAACGTCAGGCGATCATCGTCGATGAGATCCCGTATCAGGTCAACAAGGCGAATCTGCTGATTCGCATTGGCGAGCTGGTGCGTGAAAAAAAGATCGAAGGTATTTCCGATCTGCGCGACGAGTCGGACAAGTCCGGCATGCGCGTTGTCATCGAGCTCAAGCGCGGAGAAATTGCCGACATCATTCTCAACAACCTGTACAAGCTGACGCAGCTGCAGGACAGCTTCGGCATGAACATGGTGGCGCTGGTCGACAATCAGCCGCGCCTGCTCAATCTCAAGCAGTTTCTCGAGTACTTCCTTCAGCATCGGCGCGAGATCGTCGTGCGCCGCACGCGGTTCGAGCTCAAGAAAGCGCGCGATCGCGGGCACATCCTGGAAGGACTTGCGGTTGCGCTGTCCAATGTCGATGAAATCATCGCACTGATCAAGGCGGCCGCGACGCCCGCTGACGCGAAGACGGGATTGATGGCGAAGGTCTGGCGCTCCGGACTGGTCGAGGACATGCTCCAGCGGGCCGCCGCCGACGCTGCGCGCCCGGAGAGTCTGGCTTTGGAGTTCGGCTGGCAGCCCAATGCGCGCCCACCCGGATACAAGCTGTCCGATGCGCAGGCGCAGGCGATACTCGAGCTTCGGCTCCAGCGTCTCACCGGGCTCGAGCAGGAAAAGATCACCGCGGAGTACCGCGAGGTAATGGCGCAAATCGTCGATCTGCTCGACATTCTCGCGCAGCCGGGCCGCGTCACGTCGATCATCTCCGCCGAACTCGTCTCGATTCGCGACCAGTTCGGCGACAAGCGCAGGTCCGAGATCGTCGCGCAGGGCGTCGACCTGTCGATGGAGGACCTGATCGCTCCGGAAGACATGGTCGTCACGCTGTCGCACGGTGGCTACATGAAGGCGCAGCCGGTAGCCGAATATCGCGCGCAGGGGCGCGGCGGACGCGGCAAGCAGGCCACCGGGACGAAGGAAGACGACTTCATCGACAACCTGTTCATCGCCAATACGCACGATTTCATCCTGTGCTTTTCGAATCGCGGGCGCGTGTACTGGCTCAAGGTCTACAACGTGCCGCAAGGCGGACGTGCTTCGCGCGGCAAGCCGATCGTCAATCTCGTGCCGTTGCTGGAACACGAAAAGATCACCGCCATCCTGCCGGTCAAGGAATTCGCCGAGGACCGCTTTGTGTTCATGGCCACCGCGCAGGGCACGGTCAAGAAAACGCCGTTGTCAGATTTCTCCCGGCCGCGACCGTCAGGAATCATCGCGGTCGATCTCGATGACGGCGATTTCCTCGTGGGCGCGGCATTGACCGACGGCAAGCACGACGTGATGCTGTTCTCGTCGGGCGGGAAAGCCGTGCGCTTCGAGGAGACCGACGTCCGGCCGATGGGGCGCAATGCGCATGGCGTGCGCGGCATGCAACTCGACCGCGGTCAACGCGTAATATCGATGCTGGTTGCCGTCGACGAGCAGCAATCGGTGCTGACGGCGACCGAAAACGGCTATGGCAAACGCACGCCGATCGTGGAGCACACCCGGCATGGGCGTGGCACCAAAGGCATGATCGCGATCCAGCAGACCGCACGCAACGGCAAGGTTGTCGCCGCTGCGCTGGTGCATCCGGACGATGAAGTCATGCTCATTTCAACGGGCGGCGTGCTGATTCGCACGAAGGTCTCGTCGATCCGGGAAATGAGCCGTTCGACCCAGGGCGTCACGTTGATCAACCTCGGCGAAGGCGAGAAACTCGCCGGATTGGAACGTGTCGTCGAGACCGAGGGCGAAGTAGAGGAGTAGCCTGGGCGCTTGCCCCCGCACGGCTCGTCCAATGGCTGAATCACATAGCACTCCCGGCGACAAAGCGCAGCAGGAGTTGAAGCGATGTCGCGATGCCATCGACGCGATCGATCGTGATCTGCTGAGGCTGCTCAACGAGCGCGCCAAGCTTGCCCAGTTGATCGGATCGCTCAAAGGCGGCGGCATTGCGTATCGCCCCGAGCGCGAAGCCCAGGTGTTGCGCGCGCTGCAGGCGGAGAACCCGGGACCTTTGCCCAACGAGTCGGTCGCCGGCGTTTTTCGCCAGGTGATCTCGGCGTGTCTCGCGCTCGAGCAGAAGCTGCGCATCGCGTATCTCGGCCCTCCCGGAACGTTCAGCCATGGCGCCGTCGCCAGGCATTTCGGCGAATTCGTCGAGGCTGAACCCTACGCCTCGATCGACGAAGTGTTTCGCGCCGCGGAATCGGGACAAACCGATCATGCCGTGGTGCCGGTGGAAAACTCCACGGAAGGCGCCGTCGGTCGAACATTGGATCTCATGTGTCAGACCGAGCTCAACGTCGTCGGAGAAATCAAACTGCGGATCGGGCAGCACCTGATGTCGAAGGCCGCATCGCTGGACGATGTCACCCGCATCTATTCGCACGCACAGTCGCTTGCGCAATGTGTGCAATGGCTCGCGCGCCATGCGCCTGCAGTTCCACGCATCCCTGTCGCGAGCAACGCCGAAGCCGCGCGACTCGCGGCCGCCGAACCGGGCGCCGCGGCCATCGCCGGAGAGGCCGCTGCCGCCATCTACGGTCTGGGCATCCTTGCGCCGCATATCGAAGACGAGCCGAACAACACCACGCGCTTCTGGGTGCTGGGCCATCAGGCCGTGGCGCGGTCGGGGCGCGATGAGACCTCGCTGGTCATGTCCGCGCAAAATCGTCCCGGCGCGGTTGTTGCGCTGCTGGAGCCGTTCGCCACGCATGACGTCAGCATGACTCGGCTGGAATCGCGCCCGGCGCGGACGGGCCTTTGGGAGTACCTGTTTTTTGTCGATGTCGAAGGTCACCGCGACGATGCACCGGTGGCCGCCGCGTTGACCGAATTGCGCGCGCGCGCGCCGTTTCTCAAGTTGCTCGGATCGTATCCGGCGGCGCCGGTATTGAAGTAGCACAGGAGCGACGCACATGACGTCCGCCAAAATTGCGGCACAGGCGCCTGAACACGTTCAGCGCCTGTCCCCCTATGTTCCGGGCAAGCCGATCGACGAACTTGCGCGTGAGTACGGGCTGGTCGAAGACGGCATCGTCAAGCTCGCCTCGAACGAAAACCCCCGCGGCCCCAGCGGCAAGGCGCGACAGGCGATCATCGATGCCGCCACGGGTGTGACCCGCTATCCGGATGGCAACGGTTTCGCGCTCAAGAAGGCACTTGCGTTGCGTTTTGGCGTGACGCTGGAACAGATCGTCCTCGGTAATGGCTCCAACGACATCCTCGAACTGGCGACGCAGGCGTTCCTGTTGCCCGGCGATGAAGCGGTGTACTCAAAGCACGCCTTCGCCGTGTATCCGCTGGCCACCCAGGCGCGCGGTGCCACGGGCATCGCGATTCCGGCGCGCGATCTCGGCCACGATCTGGCCGCCATGCGCGCGGCACTGACACCGCGCACGCGCATCGTGTTTGTCGCCAATCCGAACAATCCCACCGGAACCTGGCTTGCCCCCGACGCAGTCCGCGCATTCATCGCGTCGGTTCCACCGGAAGTGCTGGTCGTGCTGGACGAAGCGTACAACGAATATCTCGAACCCTCGCAACAGGCTGCCAGTGCTTCATGGCTGGTGGCCCATCCCAATCTGCTCATCTCAAGGACTTTTTCGAAGGCATACGGCCTCGCCGGACTGCGCGTTGGCTACGGACTTGCGGACGCCGCCGTCGCCGGCATGCTCAACCGTGTGCGGCAACCGTTCAACGTGAATTCCGTCGCGCAGGCCGCCGCGATTGCTGCACTCGCCGACACGGAATACGTCGCGGAGAGTGCGCGCCTGAATCGCGCCGGCCTCGCACAACTCATGCGGGCGCTCGATGCGATGCGCGTGACCTATGTCCCGTCGCACGCCAACTTCCTGCTCGTGCACGTGGGCGATGCCGCCGCGGTGTACGAATCGTTGTTGCGTCAGGGTGTGATCGTGCGGCCGGTGGCGAACTACGGGTTGCCCGAGTACCTGCGCATCTCGGTGGGCTTGCCCGCGGAGAACGAGCGCTTTCTCGCCGCATTGCGGACCGCATTGGGACGCTGATAGCGTGCCTCGGCAGCCGCTCGGCAAGCTCATCGTTGTCGGTGTCGGCCTGATCGGCGGCTCGTTCGCGCTGGCGCTCCGGAGTGGTGGCGCGGTACGCAATGTCGTCGGTGTTGGCAGGAGCATCGCGAATCTCGACGCGGCGCAGCGACAGGGCATCACCGATCGCACTTATACGCTGTCTCAGCCGTGGGAAGGCGAATTGAGCGACGCTGATCTGGTCCTGTTGGCAGCGCCGGTCGGGCAAATGCCGGCTCTGTTCGCAGCGATCGCGGCGCACCTCGGCGACGCGACAATCGTCACCGATGCGGGCAGCACCAAGCAGGATGTCATCGCGACTGCGCGTGCGCATCTTGGATCGGCGTTTTCGCGCTTCGTGCCGGGTCATCCGATCGCCGGAACCGAGCATTCGGGCGCATCGGCGGCGTTTGCCTCCTTGTACCGCGACAAGAATGTGATTCTGACCCCGGTCGCCGAAACGAATGCCGAAGCCGTCAAGAAGGTTAGCGACTGCTGGACGCAATGCGGGGGCCGGGTGAGCCAGCTCGATGCAGCGCGTCACGACGCGCTGTTTGCAGCCGTGAGCCATTTGCCGCACGCGCTCGCATTTGCACTGGTGGGCGACCTCGCGGCGCGGCCTGATGCCGACGATTTCTTTCGCCACGCCGCCGGTGGCTTTCGCGACTTCACCCGGCTGGCGAGCAGCCATCCCGAAATGTGGCGCGACATCTGCATCGCCAATCGCGTCGCGCTCCGCACCGAGCTTGCGTCGTTTCGCACCGTGCTGGATCGGATCGACCATATGCTTGCCGCCGGCGACGGCGCCACAATGGAGAGATACTTCACGGACGCGCGCAATGCACGCAACGCGTGGCTTGCGGGGCACGCCGACAGCAAGGACGTATAGGGACCAATCGAGCGATGGAATTTCTGGATCTGGCGCCGATCGCGCGCGTCTCGGGCACGGTGCGCATGCCCGGGTCCAAGAGTATCTCCAACCGGATGCTGTTGCTGGCAGCGCTGGCTGAGGGCACAACCGAGCTCGATGGGCTGCTCGAATCGGACGATACGCAGGTGATGCTCGATGCGCTCAAGGCGCTGGGCATCGCGTGGCACAAGGATGCAGCGCATCGACATGTAATTCCCGGGGTAGGCGGGCCGTTCCCGATCAAGCGCGCGGATCTGTTTCTCGGACTGTCGGGTCTGTCCATCCGCACGCTGACGGCGGCACTGGCTTTTTCGTCGGGCAATTATCGACTCGATGGCGTTGCTCGCATGCGCGAAAGACCGATCGGAGACCTGGTCGACGCCTTGCGGCCACTTGGTGCGGAAATTGGTTATGAAATCTCCGACGGCTTTCCACCGTTGCTCGTAACCCCGGGCAAAGAATCCAGGGTTGCGCGCACGCATATTCGCGGCGACGTGTCGAGCCAGTTCCTGACCGGGTTGCTGCAGGCGTTGCCGTTGCTGCCTGCCGGTGCAACCGTTGCCGTCGATGGCGAGCTCATTTCCAAGCCCTACGTCGAGATCACGCTCAATCTGATGCAACGCTTCGGTGTCAGTGTCGAGCGCGACGGCTGGCAGAGCTTTCGCGTCCCGGCGGGTGCCCGTTACCGCAGCCCGGGGCGTATGCACGTCGAAGGCGACGCCTCCTCCGCGTCGTACTTTCTCGCGGCCGGCGCGATCGGCGGCGGACCTGTCCGTGTCGAGGGTGTCGGGCGAGCGAGCGTTCAGGGCGACGTCGCGTTTGCGGATACGCTCGTGGCCATGGGCGCCACGATTCACAGTGGCGACGACTGGCTCGAAGCGAGCAGGGAGGGACGTCTGCGTGGCATCGACTTCGATTGCAACACGATCCCGGATGCGGCGATGACCGCGGCGGTCGTGGCGTTGTTCGCGGACGGGCCGACGACATTGCGCAACATCGGCAGCTGGCGAGTCAAGGAGACTGATCGAATCGCGGCGATGGCCACCGAGTTGCGCAAGGTTGGCGCGATCGTCGACGAGGGACCGGACTGGCTGCGAGTAACCCCGCCGGCTGCGCTCGTTAGCGCCACCATCGACACCTACGACGATCACCGCATGGCGATGTGCTTCGCACTCGTCGCGCTTGGCGGGGTAACCGTCCGCATCAACGATCCACGATGCGTGCGCAAGACCTTTCCCGACTACTTCACGGAACTGCGCCGGTTGGCATGATTTCCGCGCCGCCAGTGATCGCGATCGACGGGCCGGCGGCGACCGGCAAGGGAACGGTCGCCAAAGGAGTCGCACAGACGCTTGGCTTTCACTATCTCGAAAGCGGGTCGCTCTATCGTCTGGTCGGACTTGTTGCACTGCAAAAAGCCTTGTCGCTGGATGGGGAGGCCAAGCTTGCCGAGGTCGCCGCCGACCTGAAGGTGGACTTCGTCGGCGAGGTCATCTGGCTGGACGGGAAGGATGTTTCCGAGGCGCTGCGGGAGGAGGAGGTAGGCACCGCGGCCTCGCGGGTAGCCGTATTTCCGCAGGTCCGCACGGCGTTGGTGTCCCGCCAGAGAGCGTTCCGCAGGGCGCCCGGCCTGGTCGCCGAAGGCCGGGATATGGGGACGGTCATCTTCCCCGACGCTGGACTCAAGGTCTACGTGACCGCCAGTGTAGGGGAACGGGCGAAGCGCCGGTATAACCAGTTGATCGACAAAGGAAACTCGGTTACACTTGAAAGTCTTTTGCGCGATATTCGGGAGCGGGACGCGCGCGACAGCACGAGGGCGGCTTCTCCGCTGCGGCGTGCTGCCGACGCCATCGAACTCGATACGACCAACATGACGATCGACGCGGCCATTGCCTTCGTGGTGCAGCAGTACCGGGCAAGCGCCGCCGCCGAACGGCGGTAATCCGAGGGAAGGGCGCCACCGCCACTCTCGGACGCAACGGGCCACCTACCGGACGCATCGCGACCTGTACGGAAGGTGGATTCATCAACGAACCCGCAGCCGCGCCAGTGGCCGCGGAAGAAATTGGGACACTGATACTTATGTCAACCGCTATGCCAACCGTTACCACCAGCCCGACCAGCCCGATGAAGGAAAACTTCGCGGCCCTGTTCGAGGAGTCCCTCGCACGGCAGGAGATGCGTCAGGGCGAACTCATTACCGCCGAAGTGACGCGCGTCGATTACAACATCGTCGTGGTCAACGCCGGCCTGAAGTCCGAGAGCTTCATTCCGATTGAGGAATTCAAGAACGACAAGGGCGAAGTCGAGGTCAAGGCCGGCGATTTCGTCACCGTCGCGATCGAAAGCCTGGAAGACGGCTACGGCGAGACCCGCCTGTCGCGCGACAAAGCCAAGCGCCTCAAGGCATGGCACGATCTCGAAGCGGCCATGGAGCAGGGCACGATCGTGTCCGGTCTCGTGACCGGCAAGGTCAAGGGCGGCCTGACCGTCATGGTCAATGGCATTCGCGCGTTCCTTCCGGGATCGCTGGTCGACATCCGCCCGGTCAAGGACACCACCCCCTTCGAAGGCAAGGCCCTCGAATTCAAGGTCATCAAGCTCGATCGCAAGCGCAACAACGTCGTGGTTTCGCGGCGCGCCGTACTCGAAGCAAGCCTCGGCGCGGAACGCGAGGAGTTGCTCAAGACGCTGCAGGAAGGCGCGATCGTCAAGGGCATCGTCAAGAACATCACCGACTACGGCGCGTTCGTCGACCTCGGCGGTATCGATGGCCTGCTGCACATCACCGATCTCGCGTGGCGTCGGGTGAAGCATCCGTCGGAAGTGCTCGCCGTCGGCGACGAAGTCACCGCCAAGGTGCTGAAGTTCGACCAGGAAAAGAATCGCGTTTCGCTCGGCATGAAGCAGTTGGGCGAGGACCCATGGGTAGGCTTGTCGCGGCGCTATCCGACGGGCACTCGCCTGTTCGGCAAGGTCACGAACCTCACCGATTACGGCGCGTTCGTGGAAATCGAGCAGGGCATCGAAGGCCTGGTCCACGTGTCGGAAATGGACTGGACCAACAAGAACATCCATCCGACCAAGGTCGTGCAGCTCGGCGACGAGGTCGAAGTGATGATCCTCGAGATCGACGAAGAACGCCGGCGCATCTCGCTGGGCATGAAGCAATGCATGCCCAATCCGTGGGACGAGTTCGCGGTCAACCACAAGAAGGGCGACAAGGTGAAGGGCCTGATCAAGTCCATCACCGACTTCGGCGTCTTCATCGGCCTGCCGGGCGGCATCGACGGGCTGGTGCATCTGTCCGACCTGTCGTGGTCGCTGGCGGGTGAAGCGGCCGTACGCGATTACCGCAAGGGCCAGGAAGTCGAGGCGGTCGTGCTGGCCATCGACGTCGAGCGCGAGCGCATTTCGCTGGGCATTAAGCAGCTCGATGGCGACCCGTTCTCCAATTACGTGGCGATGCACGACAAGGGCACCGTGGTGAACGGGACCGTCAAGTCGATGGACGGCAAGGGCGCGGTCATTGCGCTCGACGGCGAAGTCGAAGGCTATCTGCGCGCGTCGGAAGTCGCGCGTGATCGCGTCGAAGACATTCGCTCGCATCTGAAGGAAGGCGATTCGGTGTCGACGATGATCATCAACATCGACCGCAAGAATCGCTCGATCAACCTGTCGATCAAGGCCAAGGACAACGCCGACGAGTCGGAAGCGATGCAGCGCATAAGCACCGAGAATTCGGGCACCAGCGCCGGCACGACCAACCTGGGGGCATTGCTGAAGGCCAAACTCGACAACAAGAGCCAAGGGTAAGCGAGCCCGTGATGACCAAATCGGAGCTGATCGACCGCTTGGCGGCGCAGTTCCCTCAGTTGGTGGCCAAGGATGCCGAACTCGCGGTCAAGATGATCCTGGACGCCATGGCCGAAAGCCTGGCCAAGGGCGAACGCATCGAGATCCGCGGGTTTGGCAGTTTCGGGCTCAATTACCGGCCGCCGCGCACCGGACGCAATCCCAAGTCCGGCGAGCGAGTGCAGGTGCCCGAAAAGCACGTCCCGCATTTCAAGGCCGGCAAGGAATTGCGCGAACGCGTCGATTTCAAGGAACTGAAGAAGAGCTGATGTTGACCTTGATCGGGCGGCATGCTGAATTGAAGTAGTGCCGCCTTTTCATTTTTCCGGATCGACACGATGATTATCCTTCGCTGGGTCGTTGGTGCCGGCGTCTTCCTCCTTCTGCTGATTGTCGCGCTTAAGAATTCTGATCCGGCCACGCTCTGGTTCTTTGCCTGGGGCCCATGGCAGGCGCCGCTCATTGTCGTGCTGCTGATCGCATTTGCCGCTGGCGTCACCGCTGGCCTGCTGGTTGGCGCATTTCGGACCGCAAGATTGAAGCGCCAGCTGAACAAGTTGCGTCGCGACCATGCCAGGCAAGTCACCGTGACACCGCAACCACCGATCGACGGTCGGTAAGCGGAAGCACCGCACCTCATGGATTTCGAACTGTGGTGGCTGCTGCCGATTCCAGCGCTGTTCTTCGGCCTCGGCTGGATCGCGGCGCGCATCGACATCAAGCATCTGTTGCGGGAATCGCGGGCGCTGCCGCTGTCGTATTTTCGCGGGCTGAATTTCCTGCTCAACGAGCAGCCAGACAAAGCCATCGAATCGTTCATCGAAGTGGTCAAGGTCGATCCGCAGACGATCGATCTGCACTTCGCGCTCGGGAACCTGTTTCGCCGTCAAGGCGAGATCGACCGGGCTATCCGGATGCACCAGAACCTGCTCGATCGCGCCGATCTCCCGGCGGAGAAGCGCCAGGTCGCGTCCTTCGAGCTGGCTCAGGATTTCCATCGGGCGGGGTTGCTCGATCGCGCCGAGGATCTGTTCACCAAACTTGACGGTACCCCGTTCGAACTGCAGTCCCAGGGCTTTCTGCTGCAAATCTACGAGCAGGAAAAAGACTGGCACAAGGCGATTGCCGTGACGCGGAGGATGGAAGCGCTGGCCAAGCGGCCGTACTTCAAGGAGATCGCGCACTATTTCTGCGAGCAGGCGCAAAACGCGCTGCTGCGCTCGCAGTTCAAGGAAGCGCGCGAGTATATCGACCAGGCGCTCGCCGAGTACAAATTGTGCACGCGGGCAACGATTCTGCTCGGCGACGTCGAGGCGCAGGAGGGCAACTATCCTGCCGCAATCGCGGCGTGGCAGCGTATCGAGTCGCAGAACCCTGCCTATCTGGGATTGGTGGCGGACCGTCTGGCGGATGCCTACCGCCGCACCGGTGATGCGACGCAGGGCATCCGAGTGTTGCGCAACTACGAGGATCAGTATCCGTCGCTGGATCTGCTGACGACCCTGTTCAATCAGATCCTGGCGCACGAAGGCGCAGAAGCGGCGACGCAGTTGATCAAGGAAGAGCTCACCCGGAATCCAACGCTGCTGGGCCTCGACAAATTGCTCGAAGCACAACTCACGGCCGCGCCCGCCGAGCGGCGCAATGATCTGGAGCTGGTGAAGAATCTCGTGAGCCAGCACATCAAGCGACTCGGGATGTATCGCTGTGAGCAATGCGGTTTCAGGGCCAAGCAGTACTACTGGCGTTGTCCCGGCTGCAACAAGTGGGAAACGTACTCGCCGCGCCGGACGGAAACTCCGGACGGATTCGCGTGATGCGGGTCGGTGAGACCGGACCCTCAATGAAAATCATGGAGCAATTGATTTGAAATCACCCGAACCACGGGTCATCGTTGCGCTCGACTTCCCGGACATGATGAGCGCATTCGGGCTCGCTGCCAGACTCGATCCGGCGGTGTGCGCGGTCAAGGTCGGCAAGGAACTGTTCACGGTTTCCGAAGCCGGCCTGGTCCGGGAACTCGTGCGCCGCGGCTTTCGCGTGTTCCTCGATCTCAAGTTTCACGACATCCCGAATACCGTTGCGCAGGCGTGCGCTGCGGCCACCCGGCTCGGCGTCTGGATGATCGACGTGCACGCGACGGGAGGCAGCGCGATGCTCACTGCTGCGCGCGATGCGGTGGCGGCAACGGCGGCGACGGAAGGTCGAACACGCCCCCTGCTAATCGCCATTACCGTACTCACCAGCCTGGATGCGGATGATCTCGCGGCCATCGGCGTTGCCGGTACTGCGGAGGCCCAGGTGTTGCGCCTTGCACGCCTGGTACAGGCCAGTGGTCTTGATGGTGTCGTTTGTTCCGCGCAGGAGGCGGCAATGCTGCGTGCTGCGTGCGGCAGTCAATTCAAGCTGGTGACTCCGGGTATCCGGCCTGCGGGCACGGCGGCGCACGATCAGGCCCGGATCATGACGCCGGAAGCGGCGATCGCCGCGGGCGCGGACTATCTCGTGATCGGTCGCGCCATCACGGGGGCCCCCGATCCGTTGCGGGCCCTGCATGACATCAACGCCACGCTCGGATTGGCGACGTGAAGATAACGATGATCGGCGCCGGCTACGTCGGCCTGGTGACCGGTGCCTGCTTCGCCGAAGTCGGTAACGACGTGCTGTGCGTCGACGTCGACGTCGGCAAGATCGCGATACTGGAGGGCGGCGGCGTTCCGATCCATGAGCCGGGACTGGCGGACATGATCGCGCGCAACGTGCAGGCCGGGCGTCTGCGGTTCACGACCGATCTCGACGCTGCGGTCGCGCACGGCATGCTGCAGTTCATCGCCGTCGGCACGCCGCCCGATGAAGATGGTTCGGCCGACATGCGGCATGTCATTGCGGCGGCTGAAAATATCGCAGCGCGGATGACCGAATTCAAGGTCATCGTCGACAAATCCACGGTCCCCGTTGGAACTGCCGACCGCATCCGAACGACCATCGCGGACGCACTCGCCAAGCGAAAAGCCAGCGTGGCCTTCGCGGTCGCGTCCAATCCGGAATTTCTCAAGGAAGGCGCCGCGGTACCGGACTTCATGCGCCCGGACCGTATCGTGATCGGGGCGGACGACGAACGCGCGATTGCATTGCTGCGCAACGTGTATGCGCCGTTTCAGCGCAATCACGAGCGGCTGCTGGTGATGGACGTGCGTTCCGCGGAGTTGACCAAATACGCGGCCAACGCGATGCTCGCGACGCGCATTTCGTTCATGAACGAGTTGGCCAATCTTGCCGATGCACTGGGTGCCGACATCGAACAGGTGCGGCAAGGTATCGGCTCCGACCCGCGCATCGGTTATGGCTTTCTGTACCCTGGCGTTGGATATGGCGGCTCCTGCTTCCCCAAGGACGTCAAGGCGCTGCAGGCGACCGGGAGGCAGCACGGGCACCCGCTCCGGATTCTCGCCGCGGTCGAATCCGCCAACGACGCACAGAAATTGCGGCTCATCACGAAGATCACGAGCCGCCTCGGTGAGGATCTGCAAGGGAAGGTCTTTGCCTTGTGGGGACTGGCCTTCAAACCGAACACCGACGACATGCGGGAGGCGCCGTCACGGGCCATTGTCGGTGCGCTGATCGAACGTGGAGCCCGCGTGGTCGCCTACGATCCCATTGCGATCGACGAAGCAAAACGAGCCTTTGGTCCGACGCCGGCGCTGAGCTATGCACAGTCGCCACTCGACGCATTGACCAACGCCGATGCGCTGGTCGTCGTCACCGAGTGGCAGGAATTTCGCAGCCCCGATTTTGGCGAGATCAAGCGATTGCTGCGACAGCCATTGCTGTTCGACGGTCGCAACCTGTTCGATCCTGAACTGGTGCGCAGCGCCGGTCTCGAATACTTCGGCATCGGACGCCGATGACAAAACCAGTAGGCAAGACGTTTGCGGGGTTTAGCGAGGCTGTGCGCAAGGCGCGCGTCCTCGTCGTCGGCGACTTGATGCTCGATCGCTATTGGTTCGGAGACGTCGAGCGCATTTCACCGGAAGCACCGGTGCCGGTGGTCAAGATTGCGCGAACGGATGAGCGTCCAGGCGGCGCTGCCAACGTTGCGCGCAACGCAGCCGCATTGGGCGCGCAGGTGACGCTGATCGGCGTGGTCGGCGACGATGAACCGGGGCGATCGCTCGAACGACTGCTTGCCGGGGAACATGTCCGCACATCGCTGCGTCGCGACGCCACATCGCCGACGACCGTCAAGCTGCGCGTGATCGGGCGCCAGCAACAGTTGCTCCGGGTCGACTTCGAGACGATGCCCTCCGCCGCCGCGCTCGCCGCCAAGCTCGCCGACTACGAGCGTGCTCTCCCGGAGTCCGATGTCGTGGTGGTGTCCGACTACGGCAAGGGCGGGTTGGCGGACATCACCCGCATGATCGAGCGGGCGCGGGCACGCGGGACGCCCGTGCTGGTCGATCCCAAAGGCGAGGACTATCTGCGCTATCGGGGCGCGACACTCCTGACGCCAAATCGCGCCGAGTTCCGCGAAGTCGCCGGACGCTGGAGCAATGAAGCCGAGCTCGCCACCAAGGCGCAATCGTTGCGCACCGAACTGGAGCTCGAAGCGCTGCTGATCACGCGCTCGGAAGAGGGCATGTCGCTCTACACCGCCGCGGGGGCGCAACACATTCCCGCGCAGGCGCGTGAGGTTTACGACGTATCCGGCGCTGGCGATACCGTCATCGCGACCCTCGGCGCGCTGCTGGGTGCGCGGGCCGATCTCGCCAGCGCAGTGCGCATTGCCAACCTGGCGGCCGGTATCGTCGTCGGCAAGCTCGGTACCGCCGTGGTACATCCGGAAGAACTGTCGCAGTGACCCGCAGTGACCTGTAACTGCTATCGCATGGGTATCGGGCGCGGGCAGTAAGCATGGCCAAAGCCAGGACCGCGTACGCCTGCACCGAGTGCGGCGGCCAGACCAGCAAGTGGCAAGGGCAGTGCCCGCATTGCAGCGCGTGGAACACGCTGGTCGAGACGATCGCCGCCAAGCCTGCATCACGCTTTCAGGCGCTCGCCGGCGCGGGCAGCGTCGTGCGCTCGCTGGCAAGCGTCGAGGCCGTCACCAATCCGCGCTCGCCGACAGGCATCGATGAATTCGACCGCGTCCTTGGAGGAGGGCTCGTCGCGGGCGGCGTGATCCTGCTCGGCGGCGATCCGGGGATCGGCAAGTCGACCTTGCTGTTGCAGGCGACGGCGGCGATCGGCGCGTCGCGCCGATGCCTGTACGTGACCGGCGAAGAATCCGTCGAGCAGATCGCCCTGCGGGCGCAGCGCCTGGGGCTGGTGAACGCCCCGGTCGAACTGCTCGCCGAGGTGCAACTCGAGGCGATCGTCGGTGCGATACGCACGCTCCAGCCCGAGGTCGTGGTCATCGATTCGATCCAGACGGTCTACACCGAGGCGCTGGAATCCGCGCCGGGAAGCGTGGCGCAGGTGCGCGAGTGCGCAGCGCAGCTGACGCGGCTGGCGAAGCAGAGTGGCATCACCGTGATTCTGGTGGGTCATGTGACCAAGGAAGGCGCCATCGCCGGCCCGCGAGTCCTTGAACATATCGTGGACACGGTCCTCTATTTCGAGGGCGATGCGCACTCGAGTTTTCGACTGGTGCGGGCGATCAAGAATCGTTTTGGCGCGGCCAACGAACTGGGCGTTTTTGCGATGACCGAGCGCGGCCTCAAAGGCGTCGCCAACCCGTCCGCGCTGTTTCTGTCGCAGCATGACCAGGCGGTTGCCGGGAGCTGCATCCTCGCCACGGTCGAAGGTTCGCGCCCGATGCTGGTCGAGGTGCAGGCGCTGGTCGATCCAGCGCAGACCGGGATCGCGCGTCGGCTGGCAGTGGGCCTCGACCCGCAGCGGCTCGCCTTGTTGTTGGCGGTGTTGCATCGTCACGGCGGCATCGAGACCGGCAACCTCGACGTCTATATCAATGCTGTCGGAGGGATGCGCATCGGCGAGCCGGCGGCAGATTTGGCGGTACTAATGGCCGTATATTCTTCGTTAAAAAACAAACCAATAGAGGTTAAAACTATTGTGTTTGGTGAGGTCGGGCTTGCCGGAGAAATCCGGCCGGTCCAGCGTGGACAGGAGCGGTTGCGTGAGGCTGCCAAGCTCGGTTTTCGACGCGCGCTTATCCCAGCACCCAACAAGCCCAAGCAGACCATCGACGGCATCGAGATCCTAACTGCAGGGCGCGTCGACGATGCTTTGCGTGTACTGACGAGTTAATTTGCTCGCGGCGACACCCAAGCTGATTCAACGATTGGGGCGATTGTTCCCGGCAGCTACGATCGTTATGCGTTCGTTTGTGCGCAAAGCAATGCCCGCAGTATTGACGCGGCGGCAATGTGCGGGTCGAATAGCAATACCACGTGTGACTCGGTGAGAGCCGTAGTCAACGTTCCTGGTCACCCAATCGAGGAGTTTGCAAAACCATGGCCACCAAATCGACAGCAAAACCGTCTGCGCGAGCGCGCGCCGGCGCCAAGAAGTCGAGCGCAAAAGCTGCGCCGAAGGCAGCACCGAAGGCAGCGCCACGAGCGGCGGCTTTTACCATGCCCAGCCCGCCCGATTTTCGCAACCTGGCGAAGATGGCGAAGGTGTTGACGCCCGAACAGGCGTTCGACCTCTACAAGGCGAACGCAAAGATGGCGCTCGATGTCATCAACTCTGCGATCGAAAACACGACCAGGTTGCGCAAGCTGCAATTCGCCGGAGAGGAAGAGGCGCGGTCGATGCAGAAAAAAGCGCTGCGGCACGCAGCAGAAGCAAGCGACCCGCAATCGCTGATGGCCGCCGGCCAGAGCGTGACTCAGGAATCAGTGGACAAGGCGATGCGCTACTGGGGCGAAATGTTCGACATGATCGTCGAAATGCAAAAACGCCTGTTCTCGCTGATGGAAGAGCAGATGGCCGGGGTGCCCGGTGCCAAAGAAGCGAAAGCCGCGCTGGCGATGATGCCGGACATGAGTCAGGCACAAAATCTCGTCAAGGCCATGCAGGGTGTGATGTCATCCGGTGGCAACGCGTTCGAGTCGATGCAAAAAGTCATGGGCGACTTTACGCGGATGGCGCAGCAGGCGATGCCCGGGATGAAGCGCTGAGCGGCTGAACCGCAGTTTCACCGGGCGTGCAGTTACGTCCGGTGATGGATGGCCTGAACGTCGGCGGGTAGTTCGAGGTGCGTGGCGGCGTATGGCAGTGACGAGCCACGTATGCCGATGGGCAGGCAACCGGATAGCATTGCTGCGAGGAGCAGGCAACTCAAGGTCTTCAAGACAAAACCTCCTTTGGGTGTCAGACGGCGCGCAGATCACCATCCACCAGTGGTGGCATACTTCGGAGACTGGCACGTATCGGTCATGTTGGTGCCCAGGGCCGGACTCGAACCGGCATGGCTGCTCTCGCTGCCGAGGGATTTTAAGTCCCTTGTGTCTACCAGTTTCACCACCCGGGCTGGCGGACATTCTAGCGTTGCACGCCGGCCGCGGGTCGAAATTGATCGCAAGTCCGAGTTGACAGAGCTTGGGCACCATCAGGTTACGGGCAGGAGTTTCCTCCAATGAAGAAGCTTTCGGCAGGACTGAACGTCTTCGATCTGCCGCGTCACATGGCGCTGGCGCTGAGTTTTTGCATGCTGTTCGCCGCGGCGGCGCTCGATTACGTCACATCCTACGAGATTTCGCTCGCCGCCTTGTACCTGTTCGCGATTCTTACCGCAAGCTGGAACCGCGGCATCATCTGGGGTCTGATCTTTGCATTCCTGGCGCTCGGATGCCAGATTGAGATGGGCCTGGTGCAAGGTCAGCCGTACTCGACGCTGTCGTACTTCTATCAGTCGCAGGCCAACCTGTTTTTCGAGTACTGCATTGCGGTGTTCCTGATGTCGCAGCTACGCAATCTCTTCGAGCGCGAGCGGCGGACGGCGCGGATAGATCTGCTGACGGGCGTCAAGAACCGGCAGGGATTTCATGAAGTGCTCGAGAGCGAAATCTCGCGGCATTTGCGCAATGGCGAGAGTTTTTGCCTTGCATATGTCGATTGCGACAATTTCAAGAGCGTCAATGACCGGTTCGGACACGGCGAAGGGGATCGCCTGCTCGAAGCGGTGGGACATGTCGCCGCGGCCAGCGTACGCCGCAGCGACACGGTCGGACGGCTCGGTGGCGACGAGTTCGCGATCCTTTTCCCCGAAACCAATCAGGCGGAAGCGCTGGCGATCGAGTTCAAGCTCCGTCGCGCCCTCGACCGGATTACGCAGCCGCGCCCATGGTGGGCGGTGACATTCAGCATCGGCATCGCGACCTTCAAGACCATGCCCGCCTCGGCTGACGAAGCGATGGGGTACGTCGATCAGCTCATGTATCGCGCCAAGCGAACCGGCAAGGCGCACACGATTTCAGCCGTATTCGGTGATTCCGCGATGAACACCGACGGGGGAGGCGTCGTTGCCTTGCGGCGTATCCCCCGAGCCGGAGGGGACAACTGATGGCCTAGGCGCGGGCGCGATCCCGCGCACGTTGCACGGCGTCCTGCAGCCACTGTTTTTCGCCAAGGACGCGCGTCGCGTAGGCGAAACTCGAGTCACCGGGGGCGCCATTGTAGAGCTGGAGGCCCGCAAGCTCATTGCCACCCCGCCCGATGTATTCCTTCAAAATCTTCACGCCCACCTGAATATTGGTGTGCGGATCGAGCACGGAGCCTCGATTCGCCACATCGAATTTTTCGGCGTGGAAGCGCGGGATCACCTGCATGAGGCCCATTGCGCCGCCATCGCTTTGTGCCACCGGATTGAAGCGCGACTCGACCGCCATGACTGAAACGATCAACAGCGGGTCGACACCATGGCGCGCACCCTCGCGGTACGCGGTCCGTACAAACTCCCGGGTTGCCTCTTCGGAGACGCGGTACTTCCTGGCGACAATGCCGGCGAGGGCGTCGATGCGAGGATCCGCGGGTATGGCACGCGCCGCAACCGGTTGGAGTGCGGTGGATGCCGTTGCCGCCGCCGCCACGACATGCGTCGGGCGCGCGTCTAGCGGGGCGGTTGCACCGGACACCAGCAACACCAGAACCAATGCCACTGCCAGAACCCCAGCAGTTACGCGGTGGTGGCTGGAGACAGAAAGCCTGGGTACGGCTCGTGCTCGTGCTGCCACATAAAAGAAGGGCTTCGTCATCGGTATGCTCCTGACGTTAGGTCGTACCGTGGTCTCGCGCTCCGAAAGGAGTGCCGCCACGGCCGCCAGGGGTTACCTTGTTCTGGTAACGGGCCTCCCTAGCTCAAGCATGATTGCAAGTCCAAAGTTACAAATAAACAATGAGATGGATCTAGGCCCCGAAAACGCCGGGGCCACCATGGCCCGATTTGCTGCAATGCAACAAGGGGCGAGTATACAGGCGGTGACGGGCAAGTCAAGGCAACCCGACCGGCGCACAGACCAACACTAACTCATTGTTTATTAACGTGCGATATTGTCGTATTGGCGCGAGGAATGGCCGATCGACGGTTCCTGGCTCCTCGGATCGGGCTACAGGGATCTCTTGGGAGGCTCATCGTCAGCGACCGCGCGGTGGCCTGAGCTTGAGATGGATGTTCTTTTCCTGCGTGAAGCGGAGCATTTCCTCGAGACATTCCTCGCGCCCGAAACCGGATTGCTTGACCCCGCCGAACGGCGCGCCCAGGAAGTGCTTGCCGACCTCGTTGATCCAGACATACCCCGCCTGGACCGTCATGGCCGTCCGGTGCGCGGTGGAGAGATCGTTGGTCCAGATTGAACAGGTAAGCCCATAGTCAACCGCGTTGACGTCCGCGAGCATGCGGCCCTCGTCCGACCACTTCAGGATCGCCAGCACCGGCCCGAAGACCTCCTCGCGTGCGAGGCGCATGGACGGAGTGACGTCGACGAAAATGGTCGGATCGACGAAAAAGCCCTTGGCCAGCGCCGGATCGGCAGGGCGACTGCCCCCGTACAGCAGGCGTGCGCCTTCGCTTCTGGCAGAGTCGATGTGGCTCAAGACGCGTTCGAGCTGGGCCTGGCTGACGATGGCGCCCATGGTCGTCGCCGGGTTGGTGGCGATGCCGGGCTTGAACGCGCGGACGCGCTCCTTGACCCGCTCGAGCACGGCGTCGTAGATGGACTCGTGCACAAAGGCGCGGCTCGTCGACCCGCACGACTGCCCGCACCACGTGAAATTCATGCCGCCGACCACGGCGCCAGCGACCTCGTCGGGGTCGGCATCCGGATAGGCGATCAGCGCATTTTTGCCGCCGAGTTCGAGCAGCACCGGTTTGACCGTCTCGCTCGCGGCTCGCATCACGGCCCGCCCGGCGGCGACGCTGCCGATCAGCGCCACCATGGCCACATCCTTGTGCGACGCCAGCGCGGCGCCCGTGTCACGGTCGCCCGGTAGAACATTGAACACGCCGGCAGGAAGCAATCCATCCATCAGTTCGGCCAGGCGCAATGCCGACAGTGGCGACTGGTCCGGCGGCTTGATGATGACGACGTTGCCCGCAGCCAGGGGAGCGGCCGACTTGCCCGCGGCGAACATGAAGGGATGATTGAACGGCACGATGCGCGCGACCACGCCAACCGGTTCGCGCACCGAGAAGTTGACGACGTCGGACCCCATCGGAATCGATGCGCCCTTGACCTCGGTGACCAGCCCCGCGAAAAAATCCATCTGGGCCGCGGCGATCATCGCATCGCTGACCATCTCGCGCACCGGGTTGCCGCAGTTCGCGGCATCGATCGTGGCCAGCTCGTTCGCGTTGTCGCGCAGCAACTGGGCGATGCGCCGCAGGATGCGTGCGCGTTCGAGTGGCGCGACGGCACGCCACTCTAAAAAGCCGCGCCGGGCGGCGGCAACGGCAGCATCCACATCGGCACCGGAACAGGTGGCGACGCGCCCAAGCGACTCGCCGCTGCTCGGATTGACCGTGTCATGCCAGCGTCCCGACAACGGATCATGCCAGGCGCCACCGTAGTAGGCGGTGTTATGGACTGGGATCGAAAGCATCGGTGCGCCGCCTCAAAAGAAAAACCTCATGGGTGCCGCGCCTGGCCGAGCCGGCCGATGAGCGCATTGGCCGCGATCGCGACCACGAACAGCACAATCAGGAGCGCATACATGAGCGGCATGTCGAATCGCGCGTAGGCCTGGATGATCAGGTAGCCGATCCCCTTGTTCGACAGCTTGGTTTCGGCGAGCAGGGTTCCGATGACCGCGACGCCCAATCCGAGACGCACACCATTCACGATGGGCTGGCGCATCGCGGGCAAATAGATCGTCTTGACCATTTGCCATGTCGTCGCGCGAAAACTGCGACCGACGCGGATCAATACCCGGTCGATCTGGCGCATGCCGGCGGCTACGCTGATCGCAATGGGAAAAAAGCAGGAGACCACGCCCATTGCGATCTTGGAGCCGGTGCCGACGCCGAACCACATGATCATGACGGGAAAGAAAATGATTTTCGGTGTCGGGCCGAGGTAGTAGATCAGCGCTTCGTAGGCGTTGGAAAGGAAGCGGTTGGCGCCCAGTGCAATCCCGACGGCAAGGCCACTCACGCCCCCGATCAGCAGGCCGACCCCGATCTCCGTCGCCGTGATGCCGAGGTTGCTGTAGAACTCGGCACTGGTGAGCAGTCGGACGATCGCCTTGCCGATAGCTGCCAGCGACGGTACGACATCGCGGAACAGCAGGCCGGACGCCGATACGGCTTCCCAGGTCGCGAGGACGGCGACGATGATGACGATGCGCAGGATCGTCACCTGGCGAGCGCTGGGCGACGCACCGGCGGCAGCGCCGACGTCGCTCACGATCCGAGCCCTCCGACTTGTAGGCGCGAACTTGTTCGCGCGCGATGGCGCAGAATCCGCGGTCCGAATGAATTCGGACCTACAACATCACGGTATCTCATGCCGCAGGCGTCAGCCATCGCTCGAGGCGTGCGGTGACATCGAAGAAGACGATGCTCGTCAGGATCACAAAGCAGATCGCCCCGTAGGTGCCTGGCAGGTCATAGCGCTCGGCGAGTTCGTTGATGAGTTGTCCAAGCCCACCGAAATTGATCAGGAACTCGACACCGACGATGTTGATCATCGCGAAGATGAGACCGAGCCGCAGGCCGACGAATATCGACGGAAGCGCCGCAGGCAGCAGAATCTTCCAGAATTGCTGCGCCGGCGTCAGGCGGAAGCTGCGTCCGACATTGATGAGCACTCGTCGCGTTGCGGCCAGGCCCTCGACGGTCTTCAGGATCACTGGCGCGAGGCCCGCCGCGAACCCGATCGCCACGATGGTCGTCGCGCTGCGCCCGAACAGCACGAGAAACAGGGGATAGGCGAGCACGATCGGCGCGGCCGCGAGCGCGCCGACCCACGTCTCGCACGCCAGGCGCACGATACGAAAGCGGTAAAGCAGGGCACCCAGCGCAATGCCGACCACGGCGAGCAGCAGGCTTGCCCACAACACCTCCTGCGTCGTCTGCCAGAACCGATGCAGTACGTTCTCTTCGCTGATGATGCGCGGCAACGCGGTGATGATCTGCGATGGGAGCGGCACGATGAAACGATTGATGACGCCGACGCGGATCAGCACCTCCACCAACGCGATCAGCACAAGCAACGAGGAAGCCCCGAACACCCGAGCGGCGGTCCGCGAGCGCATCCATGCCGGCAATGTCACCGCTTTGCCCCCGCATGCAGCACACGGGACTCGTCTTCCTGAATGCCGCGGCTCGCTTCTTCGCGCAGGTCCTGCCAGATCTGCGCGACGCAATGTCCGAAGGCGTCGCTGCTGACCACCTCGGAGTCGCGTGGATGGGGCAATTCAATGTTCACGATGCGCTTCAACCGCCCCGGTCTGTAGGTCATGACCAGAACACGATCGGAGAGCTGCACGGCTTCGGTGAGATTGTGCGTGATGAGCAAGGTCGTCTGCTTGAGTGTCTGCTGGATCTGCAGCACCTTGTCGCCGAGCAGCAGTCGCGTCTGCTCATCGAGTGCGGCAAACGGCTCGTCCATCAACAACAGCTTCGGCTTCGACGCCAACGTACGGGCGAGCGCGACGCGTTGCCGCATGCCGCCGGAAAGCTCGGCGGGAAAGTGACGCTCGAAACCACGGAGGCCGACCATCGACACGAAGTGCGCGGCCTGCTCCAGCCGCTCCTCCTTCGCCACACCGGTGATCTCGAGGGGGAACGCGACGTTGTCGAGCACGTTGCGCCACGGAAACGTCGATTCTTCCTGGAATACCATGCCGATCGCCGGATGCGTTCCGGATACCACGTCACCGGCGACGGTGACGCGCCCCGCGTAGTCGCCGACCAGTCCGCCGATGATGTTGAAGACCGTCGACTTGCCGCAACCCGACGGTCCGATGATCGACACAAACTCTCCCGCGGCCACGCTGAACGACATGTCATCGACGGCAGTGGTTTCACCGTCGGCGGTCTGAAAGCGTTTGGTGATGTTCTGGACGTCGAGGAGCGGGGCACTTGGCGGCGTCAGGTTGGTGCTCGATGCTGATGATGCTGCAAGCGCCGAGGTCATCAGCCCGCTCATTTGCGGACGCTCGCCGTGAGCGCCGCGGTCATCGACGGCGTATAGCCCGGTTGTACGCGCACATCGACCACGGCGACACTACCTGACGTTACCGCCTGCATGGCGGCCTCGAGTGCGGGCGCGAGATCGGTCAGGCGTTCGATCGGGCCCCAGCCGGCGGCGCCTTGCGCGCGTCCGATCGCGGCCAGGTCGACGTCAGGATCGGAGATGCGTTGACCGATCCATTTGTTTTCGACGGGCCGATTGCGCATGCGTGCGACGCGTTCCTGATGCACCTCGTCATTGTAGAACGAGCGGTTGTTGGCGACGATGACCAGCAACGGGATGCGGTAGTGCGCGGCAGTCCACAGCGAGGTCGCGCCCATCAGGAAATCGCCGTCACCGCACACCGCAACGGGGAGGATTTCCGATCCTCTGAGCGCGAGCGCGGCGCCGACGGAAATGCCGGGTCCGCCCCCGATGCCGCCGCCACCATCCGAGCCGAGAAAGTCCAGCGGATGCCGGAACGGCCAACTCTCGCCGTTCCACGACAGCGGCAGATGGGTAAGCGAGATGCGCCGTGCCCCGGCAACGCGGCGCAGTGTGACAGCCAGATCGTCGGTCGCGATCAGGCCGTCAGCCGTGAGCGCGGGTGTAAATGCATACGGGCGCGGCGTGTATTTGACGGCGTTGTCGGGTGGACCGAGCGCGGCGAGCAATGCCGGCACAACGCTGTCGGGCTCGGCCGCGATCATGCAATCGACCGGAGGCAGGCCCTGATAGTCCATGCTCCATCCACCGTGCAGCGTGTGGTCGAGCGACGCGTGGATGATGCGTGCCTGCGCCTCGCCACCGCACGCCGTGTGCAGCGTTCCGGCGAGGTCCACCCAATCGAGACTCAGGATGACGTCCGCATTCGCAATGGCCGCTGCCAATGCCGGCCGCAGCAAAATGCCGGGTGCGTCCACATGCAATGGATGGTCCGTTGGAAACGAAGCGCCTACCTTGAGATCGGTGCCGACGTTCGCCGCCAGCCGTTCGGCCAACGCGACGCGCGCGGCCCACGCGGCAGGGTCGCGCGACACGCGACCGATCAGGAACAGTGGATGTTTGGCGTCGCGCAGCAGTGCGGCGGCGCTGCCGATGCTTTCCGCGGAGGCGGCGCTCGGCGTCACTGGCGTGTAACGCGCAACGGATATGGGCGCAAGTTGCGCCGTAAGAGGTGCCTCCTGCATCTCGGCGTCGAGGTTTACGTACACGGGACCCTGTGGCGCCGACTGCGCGTGCCACATTGCGCGCAGCAACGCTTCACGCGCCGCGGCGGGTGAGGCCGGCTGGTCATCCCATTTGACGTACGGGCGGACGATCGCGCCCTGATCGCGCGCGGTGTGAATCCAGTCGATCCAGGGCCGGCGCTTGGCCGCATCCACGGGGCCCGTAGCGCCGAGGATCAGTATCGGCATGCGGTCACACCACGCGTTGAATATCGCCATCGTCGCGTGGAACAAACCGACATTGGAATGCACCGCAACTGCCATCGGTCGGCCGGTCACCTTGGCATAACCTTGCGCGATCGCCACCGCGTGCTCTTCGTGCAGGCAGAGCAGCATCTGCGGGTCGCGGTTGCCGAGGTAGTTGACGAGGCTGTCGTGCAGGCCGCGAAAACTCGCGCCGGGGTTGAGCGCGATGTACGGGACACCAAGCGCGCGCAAGGTCTCGGCGATGACATCGCTGCCGAATTGCGGTGCCTGTGCCGGCGTTCCGGCAGGTCGTTCGAGCGCCGCTGGCTCGTCGGGACTCACGCTGACGTCAGTCGACTGCCGGGCTATTGCCGCGGAGGAATCTGGATCAGCTCCGCCAGCTGCTCCTTGGTCAAGGGCGCTGCGGTGTACTTGAGTGCCACCGCATCCGGAACGATTGTATCGAGCCCGACAATCTTGTCCGGGTCCACCGACGCCGGAGGAAAGAAGTCGTCACGCGTGCGCTTGGCCATGTCGACCGAGATGCCGACGAATTCGGCATAAGCCTGGAGTGCCGCCGGGTCGTTCCGGTACTTCCCGTACATCAGGTCGATCGTCTCGCGGTACGCTTTCATGAAGCGCTCGATCACCGGCTTGCGATTCTGCAATGTCTGGACGTTGGTGATCAGCAGGCGCACCGTCTGGCCCTTGAACACGGCGGCGTCATTGCCGGTGGCGATGATGCGGATCTTGCCTTCGTCGAGCTGCTGCAATCCGAACGGCGGCGCCGACCAGCCCACGTCGATCTGATTGGTCATCACCTGCGTCAGGGTCGGCGCAGGGCCGCCGGTCGCCGTCGGCTTGGCCTTCAGGTCGTATTGCTTCATGAATGCCGTGACGATGCCGTCGGTCGACGAACCTTTGGTCGAAAAGGCGATGGTCTTGCCGTCGGTGTCCTTGAGCGACTTGATCGGCGACGTCGCGGGCACGTACCAGTACAGGTCGGACGCGCCGGTCGTTTCGGCGCCGATGATGCGCACCGGCGCACCCTTGGAGTACGCACTCAGCACGCCCATGATGCCTGTCGCAACACCGATCTCGACACTGCCGGAAATCACCGCCTGTTGCGTCTCGCCGCCTCCCTGGGTCCAGAGGATCTCGAGTTCGATGCCGTGCTTCTTGAAAATGCCGAGTCGCTGGCCGACTTCGGAGATCGACGTGTCCCAATTGCCGCGTTGACCCGCCGCCACCTTGATCATGTCCAGCGCGTACGCCGGTGACGACATGACGACCCACGCAAGCGCCACGACGGCGCTACCTACCAGCCGGAACCTGCTCATTGCTGCTGCCTCCTGGAAAACCTGCCGGCGCGCGCCTGCGGCGCGGTCTGCAATTAGTGGTGGATGGGCCCAAAGGCGGGCCGCCCGCTGCGCAGTGTGGCGTGTGGATCGCAACGCGTCAAATGCGCGAACAGGCCAACAAACTATGTCGTCGAGGTCTCCTGGCGCAGTGCCAGTTCCTCCGCCGCGACACCGAGCGTCGTCCAGCGGGTCGACTTCGGGACGATCCCTTCGAACGACCGCAGCTTCACGTGCGCAATGCGCTGTGGTGACGTACCGATGGCAGGCGCTCCGTCGCGCACCTTGCGTGCGGCATCGACCATGATCCGGCGAAACTGGACGATGGCGACATCGCTTGCGCCGAGCCGTTCGTGCGAGCGATCCGCGATCGGCCCCATCGTCTCCCACATGGCGATATCCTGGTTCGGAATGCCGCGGATTCCGGTATGGCTGCCCTTTTTCATCGCGTCCCGGTCCTGCATGTAGTTGTTTGCAGATGTACGAATGCGATGGAAGTTTTCGTCGAGATCGACGCCGACCTGTGCGCCGCAGAACTTGCGCCATTCGTCCTGATCGATGCCTTCCTTGTCGCTCCAGGCGATGAAATAGAACAGAGTGTTGGTGTCGTCTTGCGGGATGTTCAGAATCGACAGGTTGTAGCGGTCGTTCGGCGGAATGAGCACCGTGAACGGCGCGACGAACAACGTGATGCGCAAGTAGTCGTGGGTACTCTCGTCGTTGATGGGGCGGCGGATCGCCACATAGCGAAAACCAAAATCGGTTCGCTGCAGTTGCATCCGGGGTGCCTTGTCGGTCGAGGGCCGCAGCCATTCACTGGATGTCGCGCCCGCGCTTGCGACCTTCGCCGGCACCATGTCGGTCGAATGCAGACTCGAACTGTGCGCGGAATCAATGGCGCCCTCGAGGACCTGCGCCCAGTTGCAGCCAACGTGAATCTTGACGACGCTGGTTCGAATGTCGGGCGTCGGCGCCCATGCCGGTGGCTCGAATGCTCGCATGGCTTCCGGCGCGCCCATCCACACCCAGACAAAGCCGCCGGCTTCGCGGCAGGGATACGCCTTGGTGCGGTTTGCCGGGCCCGGCGCGCACGCCTGAGGCTCCGAAGGCTTGTCGATGATGTTGCCTTCGACGTCGATCTTCCAGCCGTGATACAGACAGCGCAGGCCACATTCCTCGTTGCGCCCGAGTGCGAGCGATGCACGCCGATGCGGACAGTGCTCATCGACGACGCCAAGCCGTCCCTTCGTGTCGCGGAACGCGACCAGTTTTTCGCCGAGCAGCTGCACACGCACCGGCGCACCATCGGGCACGGACACTTCTTCGGACAAGCAGGCGGGAATCCAGTGCTGGCGCATCAGCTGACCCATCGGGGCGTCGCCTTCGATGCGGCACAGCAAATCGTTGTCGGCGTGGTTCAGCAAACAGCCTCCTGGTCCTGCGATTGCGCACGCCATCGGCGTTGCCCGATGTGCAGTGCAAGCATAGTATCGACCTTGTCAAACAATGTTAGTCATTTCGCACATCGATGTCGAGCGCTGGCAGCAGGCCGAGCGCGAAGGAGGATTGATGCGGTGCGTACCTGAATGATTCACCATGAGTGAACGTCGTTTGCGCATGGGCGTCGCTGGCCTGGGTCGCGCATTCACGTTGATGCTCCCGACGCTTGCGGCCGACCCGCGGATCGAACTGGTGGCCGCTGCCGATCCCCGCAGCGATGCCACCCAACGGTTTGCGACGGACTTCTGTGCGCGCACGTATGCGGCCGTCGAGGATCTCTGTGCCGATGCGGCGGTCGAGGTGGTCTACATCGCCACGCCGCATCAGGACCATGCCGAGCATGTCGCGCTCGCAGCGCGGTATGGCAAGCACGTGCTGGTCGAGAAGCCCATGGCAATCACGCTGCAGGAATGCACCGCGATGATCGAAGCGACCGAACGCGCCGGCGTCAGTCTAATCGTCGGTCACAGCCACAGCTTTGATCGGCCCATCCTGCGGACACGCGAAATCATCGACAGCGGCGCATTAGGGGCCGTGCGCATGATTCAGGCGCAGTACCACACGGACTTTCTCTATCGTCCCAGGCGGCCCGAGGAGCTGGTGACCGAGCAAGGCGGCGGTGTCGTATTCAGCCAGGGTGCGCACCAGGTCGACATCGTGCGGCTGCTCGGGGGTGGACACGTGCGCAGCGTGCGCGCGTTGACCGGCGCCTGGGATGCTGCAAGACCAACCGAAGGTGCGTACGCTGCGCTGCTGACCTTCGCCGATGGAACGATCGCCGCGTTGAGCTACAACGGTTACGGGCACTTCGATGGCGACGAGTTTTGCGGTGGCCTGAGTGAATTGGGTCGCCCCAAGGCCGCCGACGTGTACGGCTCCGCGCGTCGGCGCTTGGCGCAGGCGGGCGACCGTGCGGAAGAAGCCATGCTGAAGCAGAGCCGCAATTATGGTGGTGCCGGATACGCGTCGTCCGCGCCGGGGCGGCTCGATGCCAGCGAAAGCCAGGACACCCCATGGCACGAGCATTTCGGCACGATCATCGTGTCCTGCGATCGCGGGGACCTGCGTCCGCTGCCGACCGGCGTCATGATCTATGGCGATGCGGATGCACGGCTGGAACCGTTGCCCAAGCCAAAGGTGCCTCGTGCCGAAGTCATCGATGAACTGTACGCAGCGATCGTCGACGGCACGCCGCCGCTGCACGATGGCCATTGGGCGATGGCGACGCTCGAAGTGTGTCTGGCGATGCTGCGGTCGGCGCGGGAGCGACGGGACATCGTGCTCGAACACCAGGTGGGTGTTCGTACCTAGCATCGGATCGCGCGAACCCGGTATCATCGCGGTTCCGATGACTGCAGCCCGGCAAATGCTGCGGACGCGTCTACCCTCGAGATGCAAGTGGCAAAGCTGCGTTTGACCTTGGCGTGCTGGGACTACGATCGCGTTCGCGCACTCGCCGACGGGAGCGTGCAGCCCGACGGCATCGAACTCAACGTACTGAATCTGCACGTCGAGGAAACGTTTTTCCGGATGTTGCGGCATCGCGAGTTCGATGTCGCGGAGATGTCGCTGTCGTCCTACACCGTGTCGTTGATGCGCGACGATCCGGCATTCATCGCCATTCCCGTGTTCCCGTCGCGATTTTTCCGGCAGTCGTGCATCTTCGTTTCCGCGAAGAGCGGCATCAAGGAGCCGAAGGACCTTGTCGGCAAGCGCATCGCCACACCCGAGTACCAGATGACCGCTCCGGTGTGGATACGCGGCATCCTGCAGGACGACTACGGCGTCGATCCCGCCAGCGTCGAATACTTTACGGGCGGCGAGGAAGAGCCCGGCCGCGACGAGAAGCTGAAGCTCGATCTGCCGGCACGTTTCAGAGTGCGGCGGATTGGTCCGACGCAAACGCTGGCGCAAATGCTCGCTGACGGTGAAGTCGACGCCATGCATACCGCGCGCATTCCGTCCACGTTCCAGACGCGCCCCGATGCGGTGAGGCGCCTGTTTCCTGATCCGGTCGAGGTCGAGCGCGAGTACTATCGCCGCACCAGGATCTTTCCGATCATGCACACCATCGTGCTCCGGCGTGATGTCTACCGCACCCATCCCTGGATCGCGCAATCGCTGACCAAGGCGTTCGGCGAGGCGAAGCGCCGAGTCTACGCGAATCTGTACACGACCTCGGCGTTGACGACCATGTTGCCGTGGCAAGTGGCGCAGGTCGAGGAGGTGCGACGAGAAATGGGTGACGACTGGTGGCCCTACGGACTGGAACCGAACCGGCACGTGCTCGATACGTTTCTGCGCTACCACCACGAGCAGGGACTTTCCAGGCGGCGCTTGCAGCCTCAGGAGTTGTTTGCGCCCGAAACGCTCGAATCTTTCAAGATCTGAATCATACGAGGTAAACCGTGAACGATATTGCTCAACCAGGACGTTTCGGCAGCGGCAAGGAAGTACGCCGCCTTGAAGACAAGGGCTTGCTGACCGGCGCCGGATGCTTCGCCGACGACGTCGTGCCTGACGGCTGCGCGCATGTCGCATTTCTGCGTTCACCGCATCCGCATGCGCGCATCGTTTCCATCGATAGCGGCGCAGCCAAGTCCATGGCGGGTGTGATCGCGATCTTCACCGGCGACGATCTCGTCCGCGCCGGCGTGAAGCCGATTCCGACTTCGGTGGACTTCAAGCGTGCGGACGGGTCACCGACGGCGTCGCCGGCACGACGGGCGCTCGCCCACGAAACCGTTCGATTTGTCGGCGAGGCGGTCGCTGCAGTTGTCGCATCCACGCGAGCACAGGCGCGCGACGCCGCCGAAGCGATCGACGTGCGTTATGAAACGCTGCCGACGAGCACGGGTTCCACGCAAGCCGTGGCGCAAGGCGCACCTTTGGTCTGGCCGCAGGCGACGGGAAACATTGCCTCGGAAGCGCGTCATGGCGATGTGGCAGCGGCGACAGCGGCATTTCGCAGTGCAGCGCATGTCGTTACATTGCACCTCCTCAACCAGCGCGTCGTCGCGTGCCCAATCGAACCGCGCGCCATCGTCGCGAACTATGAGGCTGCGGGCGAGCGCATTGTCCTGCGCCTGAGCTGCCAGACGCCGACCGGTGTGCGTGACGCCCTGTGCGCCGAGATTCTCGGCATGCCCACGGAGAAGATCCGCATCCTCGTGGGCGACGTCGGCGGCGGTTTCGGCATGAAGACGGGCATCTATCCCGAAGACGTCGTGATGGCATTCTGTGTGCGTCAACTCAAGCGGCCGCTCAAGTGGACCGCCGATCGCCTCGAGGAATTCCTCGCGGCGTCGCATGGGCGCGACGTCGACAGCAAGGCCGAACTCGCTCTCGACGCCGGTGGCAAGGTGCTGGCACTGCGTGTGTCGTCGCTGGCCAACGTCGGTGCGTACGCGACGCCCGCAGGGGTGGTCATCCAGTTGCTCATCGGGCCATGGGTGTCGACGAGCATCTACAACATCCCGGTGATCGATATTCACATCAAGGCGGTGCTCACGCACACGACACCGACGGGCCCGTATCGTGGCGCTGGCCGACCCGAGGCGATCTACATCATCGAGCGATTGATGGATGCTGCGGCGGGGAAACTGAATCTCGATCCGGCTGAATTGCGGCGACGAAACCTGCTGCAGCCGACTCAATTTCCCTACACCAACCCGATGGGCAAGACCTACGACAACGGCAATTTCGAACTGATTCTCGACAAGGCGCTGGTGTTATCCGACTGGAAGGGATTCGGTACAAGGCACGCCGACGCCAAGCGCCGTGGCCGGCTGCGTGGACGAGGCATGGCTGCATTTCTCGAGTGGACCGGCGCCGACGTGTTCGACGAGCGCGTGACGGTCAAGGTCTCAGGCGACGGTTACATCGAGATCTTTTCTGCAACGCAGGCGATGGGGCAGGGCCTGGTGACGACCTACGCCCAGCTCGCGGTCGACGTGTTCGGCGTGGACATCGATCGTATCCGGATCCTGCAGGGCGACACCGATCGGGGCACGGGCTTCGGTAGCGCAGGGTCACGCTCGCTGTTTGTCGGCGGATCGGCGGTCAAGGTTGCTTCGGAGCGCACGGTGGTCAAGTCGCAGGACCTTGCCGCGCAGGCACTCGAGGCTGCGGCGACCGACATCGAATATGTGAACGGTGTGTTCGAGGTGGCCGGAACCGATCGGCGCATCGGCCTGTTCGATCTGGCACGGCGCCAACCGGATGCGCAGATCCTGGTGGATTCGAAGAACGTGGTTGCCGACTCCACCTGGCCCAATGGCTGTCACATCTGCGAAGTGGAAATCGATCCGGATACCGGCGCGATCGAGATCGCTTCCTATTCGTCGGTGAACGACGTGGGACGCGTCGTGAATCCGATGATCGTGCGCGGCCAGCTCGACGGTGGCGCGGTGCAGGGCATCGGTCAAGCGCTGTGCGAGCGCTTTGCTTACGATAACGATTCGGGGCAGGCCCTGACGGGAAGTCTGATGGACTACGCGCTACCTCGTGCAAGCACGATCGGCACCTTTACCACCACCATGGACGAGTCGACGCCTTGTCTGAACAATCCGTTGGGCGTGAAGGGTGTCGGCGAGCTTGGGACCATTGGGGGGACACCCGCGGTGGTCAACGCGGTCGTCGATGCGCTCACGCGCGCGGGTCACGGTGTAAAGGCGCTGGCCATGCAGATGCCGCTGACTTCGGAAACGATCTGGCGAGCTACGCAGTGACCCAGGGGATTGCGCCATGAAACAGATCGTGCTGTTGCGTCACGGCGAAAGCGCATGGAACAAGGAGAACCGCTTCACCGGGTGGACCGACGTCGACCTGACGTCGCAGGGCATTGTCGAGGCCAAAGAGGCGGGCAGGCTGCTCCGGGAAGAAGGCTTCGTATTCGATATCGCCTACACATCGGTGCTCAAGCGCGCCATCCGCACGCTCTGGCTGGCGCTCGACGAACTCGATCTGATGTGGATACCGGTAGTGCGCAGCTGGCGGCTCAACGAACGGCACTATGGCGCGCTGCAGGGGCTGAACAAGGCGGAAACTGCGGCCAAGTTCGGTGATGCGCAGGTGCTGATCTGGCGCCGCAGCTATGACATCCCGCCACCGGCACTGGAGCCCAGCGACGATCGCTACCCCGGACGCGACCCGCGCTATCGCAAACTCTCCGCCAAGGAGTTGCCGCTGACCGAGTGCCTGAAGGATACGGTCGAGCGCTTTCTACCGTACTGGCGCGACGTCATCGCGCGCAGTGTGACCGCGGGCGACCGCGTCATCATCGTCGCGCATGGCAATTCGCTGCGGGCATTGGTCAAATATCTGGACAACGTCGGCGACAGCGAGATCGTGGGGCTCAATATTCCGACCGGCATTCCGCTCGTATACGAGTTGACCGACGACCTCAAGCCGATCCGCAGCTATTACCTCGGCGATGCAGACAAAGTGGCGGCGGCAGCGCAAGCCGTCGCCAATCAGGGGAAGGCAGCACGGTAGTGCAATCTGTCGCGCACCCTCTCCCTGGGGAGAGGGGCTGGGGGTGAGGTCTGCCTCGCTACCGTTCAGGCTTTCCAGCGCTGTATTACGTAGCCATAGACGACCGTCTGCAGCAGAGCGACGGTGCTGCCCGTCATGACTTCCAGCACGCGATACATCGCGAGTCTCATTTCGTCGTTGAGCCCGGTGCCGGCGAGCGCTGCGCCCATCAGTACGACCGATGTATTCGGCGCAAGCCGCCAGTTCTGCGGATAGTGCTGGAGCGACATGGCGATGAGCACCGAGACCGTCATTGCTACCAGCATGGAAAAGAAACTTGCGCCGAACAGCACCAGCGCGATACAGGCGACGACCGCACCGTTGACGGTGTTGATGAGGCGCGCCCAGAAGTTCTTCTTGGCGATCTCGACATCGGGCTCAGTGACAACGATCAGCGAAATCATGGCCCAATAGGGTTCCGCAATGCCCACGGCACGCAAGCCGAACCACACGATCGTCGAACCCGTGATGAGCTTGGCGACGTAGAGGAATGCGTTGGCACGCAATGTCAGGGCAGGGAGTTGCATTGCAGCGCGTGCAGATTGGATCAGGCAGGACGGCGCGGAACCACGAGATTGCCCACGAAAATCTGCACTGGTTCACCATCCTGATTCAAGGTCGTCGTTCGCACCTTGATCACTCCTTGCTTGGGACGGGACTGCGACGGTCGTACTTCCAGGATCTCGCTTTCGACGTGGAGCTCATCGCCAGGCCGGACCGGGCGCGGCCAACGAAATTCATCGAAGCCCGCGCCGATGATCCCGCCCACGGGCTTGAGTTCACCGTCGACCAGCAGCCGCATGGTCATGGCAGCGGTGTGCCAACCGCTTGCCGCCAAGCCCTGAAACATTGAATTGCGTGCGGCAATTTCATCGAGGTGGAACGGCTGCGGATCGAATTCCGCGGCGAAGGCCTTGATCCGGTCCGCGTCGACGCGCAGGCGTCCCGAAACAAATTTCTGGCCGACGGAAAAATCCTCGAGATAGTGCTCGTTCATTGGCGAAGTCTCCACGCAGCCGGCGCACCTGCCGATGGCTACGAGTATATCGTCCTGAACGTATCCCTGGCACACCGAAGTGCCTCATGCCGATGGCCCTGCTCGTTGCGGCGCACATGGCATGTCGACTATGATCTTCGTTCATCGGCGCCAGCAATGCGCGATACGCGCGCTCGACAGCGCCAGTACATCGGACCAGCATGTTGACTCGAAATCCTGGCGTTGCCGAAGCCAAACAACGACCGCAATCCCCGGCGCGCCGTCGCGCGCTTGCGTGGACGGCTGCGCTGCTGGCGATGGGCTCCGGGCGCATGTCCGCCGCGGCCGATTGGCCCACGCGGCCGGTACGCCTCGTGGTTCCGTTTACGCCGGGAGGTTCCACCGACATCCTGGGCCGCGCCATCGCGCAGAAGTTGCAGGAGGCACTCGGCCAACCCTTCGTCATCGACAACAAACCCGGGGCCGGTGGTTCGATCGGCGCCAGCGAAGTCGCGCGCGCGGCCGCCGATGGCTACACCCTGCTGATGGGCCACATCGGCACGCTCGCGATCAATCCTTCGCTCTATCCGAAATTGCCATACGATCCGGCGACGAGTTTCGCGCCGGTTGCACTGATTGCGCGCGTGCCCAACGTGCTGGTTGTCAATCCCGCGCGTTCCGGCGCGCGATGTCCGGGAACTGATCGCGCTCGCGAAAGCCAAGCCGGGATCGTTGCGCTACGCGTCCGGCGGCAATGGCAGCGCAGCACACATCGCGATGGAATACTTCAAGCTGCGTACCGGGACGAATATCGAGCACATTCCGTACCGCGGTACAGCGCCCGCGATAAACGACGTCATCGGTGGGCAGGTCGAGGTCATCATGACCGGTGTGCCTGCAGTATTGCAGCAGGTCAGGGCGGGCAAGCTCAGGGCACTCGCGGTCTCCAGCCGACTGCCGGTGGCGAGCCTGCCCGAATTGCCGACGATCGCCGCGAGCGGCGTGGCCGACTTCGAGGCCATTCAGTGGTATGGCATCGTGGCACCGGCGCGCACGCCCGCCGCCGTGATCGCGTTGCTCAACGCGGAAATCGGTCGTGCATTGCAGACCCCGGCGCTGAAAGAACGGCTGGATGCGGAAGGCGCGGAAGCCGCACCTGGCACACCGGACGCATTCGGCGCATTGATCGTAGCCGAGATCGCGCGGTGGAAGCCAGTGATCGAACAAGCGCACATGCAACCCGAGTGATCGGGCGACCCGACCTGACCAGCGCTCACTCAAGGACCCAGACATCATGACGCAGGCCGCTTCGATCGTTCCCGGACTTCCCGACCTGCGGATTGCGCTGATCGGCTATGGTGAGGTGGGGCAGATATTTGGTCAGGCGCTGATAGCGTCCGGCGTAGCGCAGGTGCGGGCTTTCGACATTCTTCTTGGCGATCCCTCGCGCAACGGCAAGATGCGGGAACGTGCGGCTCGCGATGGACTGCAGTTGGCTCCTTCAGCCGCCGCGGCAGTGGCCGACTGCGACATCGTCATCTCGGCAGTGACCGCCAGCGCGACACGAGACGTGGCGGCCAGCGCCGCACCTGCCATGCGCAAGGGCGCATTCCTCCTCGACATCAATTCGGCATCACCCGGGGTGAAGGCCGAATGCGGGGCGCTCGTGGCGGATGCTGGCGGCCGGTATGTCGAAGCCGCGGTGCTGTCCTCGGTGCCGCCTTATGGCATCAAGGTGCCGATGTTGCTCGGTGGCCCGGATGCCGCAGCCCTTGCGCCAACGCTTGCCGCCCTCGGATTTTCCGCCAGCGTCGCTTCAGACAAGCTGGGCGTCGCCTCGGCGATCAAGATGTGTCGCAGCGTCATCGTCAAAGGCATGGAGGCGATCGTGATCGAGAGCTTCGTTGCGGCGCGCAGGTTCGGCGTCGAGAACGAAGTGCTGGCATCGCTCGCGGAAACGTTTCCCGGTCTGGATTGGGAAAAGAACGGCAGCTACTTTTTCAGCCGGGTGATCCGGCATGGCCAGCGACGCGCGGAAGAAATGCGCGAAGCCGCGGCGACGATGCGCGAAGTCGGGCTCGACCCATTCATGGCCAGCGCCATTGCCGATCGGCACGCGTGGGTTGCCGACCTTGCGCGAAGCGGCGCATTCAGCGAGTCAAACTCGGCATCAGGCTGGCGCGAGTGTGCCGACATGATCGAGCCCGATCAGCGACGTTGACGTCAACGCAATACGCGTCCTTCCCGACGCAAATTACACTGGTTCGTGTGCTTGCTGCCGCAGGCGGACAAGCAAGCGCGGGCTGAGATCCTCGAGACTCGTCACACCAAGCATCGCCATGTCGCGATGGATCTCGTCGACCAGCAGCGCAATGGCACGGCTGACGCCCGCGGCCCCGCCGACCGCCGCCGCGTAGCCGAACGGCCGGCCGACGAATACGAACTTCGCGCCAAGCGCCAGTGCCTTCAGCACGTCGGTACCGCGGCGCACGCCGCCATCCATCATGATCGGAATGTCGGGGCACGCGGCAACGATCTCTGGCAGAACTCTCAACGCCGATACCGCGCCATCCAACTGCCGGCCGCCATGATTCGACACGATGATGCCTTCCGCGCCGGCTTCACGCGCAATGCGGGCGTCGTCCTTGTCGAGAATGCCCTTGATCACCAGCCGCCCTTTCCAGAGTTGGCGGATAAGCTCGAAGTGCTTCCAGCTCAGGTGTCCCCGATCGGAATAGTCCCGGACGACGTTCGGTGAGACGATCGGTGGCCCGCGGTCGGCGTCGTTATTCTCGAAGTGCGGCATGCCATGCTGCAGCAGCGTGCGCGCAAAGGTGCCGCACAGCCAACGCGGACGCGTGATCCCGTCCCAGGCCAGGCGCGCCGTGGGCCGAAGCGGTGTGGAAAATCCCGACCTGATGTTGTTCTCGCGATTGCCGGCGACCTGCGAATCGACGGTGATGACCAGCGTGTCAAATGTCGAGCGAGCAACGCGCTCGACGAGTGCCGTAATGCGCGGTATGTCGCCCGGCAGGTAGGCCTGGAACCAGGCAGTCGCTGCCGACCTTCGCGACGTCCTCCAGGCGAATCAGGGACGAGCCGCTCATGATCATCAGGATGTTCGCTGCAGCTGCGGTCTGCGCCAGGACGAGGTCGCCGCGATACGCCGACAACGCGCTGATGCCCATCGGCGCAATGCCGAACGGCGACGCATACGTACGACCAAAAAGGGTCGTTTGCTGCGAGCGTTTCGACACGTCGACGAGCATTCGCGGCAGGAAGCCGAACTCGGCGAACGCGGCGCGGTTGTCCGCGCGCGATATGTTCATCTCGACCGCACCGGCGATGTAGCCGAAAATCGGCCGGGGCAAATGTTTGCGCGCTTCGGCTTCGAAGTCGTCGAGGCAGAGCACGCGACGGAGCCGCCTGGTTGTCACTTGGCGCTGGCCTCGGCATTCGCACCCGTGGCGGAAAGCCGCCGGCGTTCAAGCAAGTGGTGCAACAGCATGCCAACAATCATGGCGGGCAGGAAAATCCAGGTTTCGTGTCCTGGCGACGCCAACGCTGCAAGGGCCGGGCCCGGGCAGTAGCCGCTGATGCCCCAGCCGATGCCGAAGATCGCGGCGCCTGTAACGAGTGGCAAGTCGATCGACGTCAATACCGGAAGATAAAACCGGTCGCCAAATAGTGGCAGCGGTCGCCGGAGTACGAGGCGAAATCCAATCAACGTCACGGCAACGGCGCCGGCGAGCACAAACATGAGGGTTGGATCCCACGCACCAGACACATCGAGGAAGCCCAGCACCTTTTTCGGGTCAGTCATTCCGGCGAGTGCCAGGCCGCAACCAAAGATCAAGCCAGCGGCCAGACTTGCAACGTATTTGCGCATCAGATCAATACACGTTGAACACGTGGCGCACCACGAATGTCGTGGCGATGGCCGTAACGAGGAAAACGATGGTAGCGACGAGCGAACGCATTGACATGCGTCCCAGTCCGCAAACACCGTGACCGCTCGTGCAGCCGCGACCAAGCGCAGTCCCGAACCCGACCAGGAGGCCTCCCGCCGCGAGCAACCAGGGTGGAAACGTAGCGCGCGCGACCGGCGCACCATTGCTGCCCGCATAGTAGAGCGCGGCTCCGGCGATCAGCCCGACAATGAACAGTCCGCGCCAGCGCCAATCGGCCGCTCCGGTTAACAGGCCGCCCAAAATGCCGCTGATACCCGCGAGTCGCCCATTCCACCAAAGAAGCAGAACCGCTGCGCTACCAATCAGCATGCCACCTGCAAGCGCCTGCCAGGGGTTGAAACTCACGATGCTCATCAGGGGCCAGGGCGGTAAAAGTCGACTGCATTGTCGTACAACGCAAGTTGCGCTCGTTGCGTGCCCAATGCGTCGCGCAGCAAGTCGATATCGGCGGGCGCAAACGGGCGCGGTGCCCTTGTCGATGGCAAGTCGGTCCCGAACATCAATGCATGTGGATCGACATCGGCAATGGCCTTGAGCGCCATGGCGACGTCCACCGACACTCTTCCGAATCCGGTCGCCTTGACCTTTACGCCCTGCGCGACCAGCTTCAACAGCGTGGGCAATCCTTCCTGCGACATGCCCAGATGGTCGACGACGACTTTCGGGAGACGAATCAGCGTGGGCACGAGGTCGGCGAGTTCCGCGGCGTCGGCATAGAGTTCGACGTGCCATTGCGCCAGATCGAAGATACGTCGTGCCACGGACTCGATCGCATCGATGGTTTCGGAGCCCCCGCGGTACAGATTGAAGCGCACTGCGCGAACGCCCGCCGCATCGAGGTCCAGAATGAGATCGTCGCTGGCGTCGCGCGGCAGCTGCGTCACGCCAACAAATTCCGGCCCCAGTTCCTCGAGCGCGGCGAGGAGGTAGCTTTGATCGAAGGCTTGAAACGATCCGGAGACGACCGCGCCCCCCGTGACGTTCAGGGGCCGCGTCTGCGTTCGATAGTCAGACGCGGTGAAGCTTGGGGGCAGATATCCCTTGTTCGGAACCAGCGGAAAACGCGGGTCGATGATGTGCAGATGCGCGTCGAAGATGTTTGTCATTGGTTATTGCGCGTTGGCCGGAATACCGATTTGAAGCAGCAATGCCTTCATGCCATTCCAGGCGATCTGCACGCCAATCGCCAGGACGATGAATGCGGAAAGACGCAGCAGGATCATCATGCCCCGATGACCGATCCAGACGCCGATACGTTCGGCATAGCGATACGTGAACAGCACTGTCAACGCGACGATGGTGGCACCGATGATGGCTGCAAGGAGCTGGATCAAGGCCCTCTCGAGCGTGTGCGCGTGATTGGCGCCGATAGTGACTGCCACCGACATTACTCCGGGATCGACCGTGAGCGGCATGGTCAGCGGATAGAACGACTGCGCCATTGCGGCCAGCGACGCCTGGCTGGGGTCGACACCCAGACCGGGTGGCTTCGTGTCGTCGTTCAGCAGGTTCCAGCCGAGTGCGCACACGACCGCGCCACCGGCGACCTGGACCACCGGGATCGACAGATCGAACATCCGCAGGACAAACGAACCGAACAGCATGGAACCAAGCAACAGCGCGAACGAATAGAGCGCGATATGTTGTGCAAGATTGCTGCGGGTGTCCTTATCGCAGCCGTGCGTCATGCGCAAAAAGATCGGCGCGTCGCCCAGGGGATTGACCACGGGCAGGATGGCGCCGACGATCAGCAGGATCGCACCGCCAAGTTGAGTGAAGTCGGTCCAGAGCATGATGGTTCGCCGCGGATTGTAACCGAGGCGCGCCGGACTGCCACGCGCCAGTCGGACCGCAGGCGCACGGCGCAAGTTCGGCCAATTCAGAACGCTCAGCTGGCGTAGCCCTTCGGATTCAGGGATTGCCAGTGCCACGTATCGGTACACATCTGGCGCAAGTCGCGCGTGGCTTTCCACCCGAGCAGCCTGGCGGCAAGCGAAGGGTCGGCATAGCAAGCCGCGACATCCCCTGGCCGGCGATCGACGATCTGGTAAGGGATCGCCTTGCCGGATGCGGTTTCGAACGCTGCCACGATCTCGAGCACGCTGTAGCCTTTGCCGGTCCCCAGATTCACGGCAAGGAGTCCATCCTGATCCCGCAATTTAGCGAGGGCGGCCAAGTGCCCTGACGCGAGATCCACGACGTGGATGTAGTCGCGCACGCCCGTGCCATCGGGCGTGGCGTAATCAACGCCAAAGATCTTGAGCGACGGATAGGTGCCAGCTGCCACACGTGCGACGTAGGGCATGAGGTTGTTCGGCGTGCCCAGGGGATCCTCGCCGATCAACCCGCTTTCGTGTGATCCAACCGGATTGAAATAGCGCAGCAAAGCAATCCGCCAACCGGGTTCGCTTTGCGCCACGTCGCGCAGGATCTCCTCGATCATCAGTTTGGTGCGCCCGTACGGATTGGTCGCGCCAAGAGGATGATCCTCGGTCAGCGGCAGACGCTGCGGGTTGCCATAGACCGTCGCCGAGCTGCTGAAAACCAGCGTCCGCACCCCGGCCTCGCGCATGGCCTCGAGCAGGTTGATCGTGCCCAGGACATTGTTCTGGTAGTAGAGCAGCGGTTTCTGCGAGGACTCGCCGACCGCCTTGAGACCCGCAAAGTGAATGACCGACTCGATCGACTGTTGCGCGAAAACGCTCCGTAACAACGCGGGGTCGCGCACATCGCCATGGATGGTCGTGATGCGTTTTCCAGTGATTTGCTCGACCCGGCGGAGTGCTTCCGGGCTGCTGTTGACGTGGTTGTCGAGAACAACGACGTCTTCGCCATGGCGGAGCAGCTCGACGGAGGTATGCGAGCCAATGTAGCCGGCGCCGCCGGTGAGTAGTATCGCCAAGTGTGCATCACTCCCAAAAAGTACCGGCCACCGTCAAAACCCCAAGCTTGATACGCAATTCGCCGCCGGCGGGCAAGGCGTATCGAGTGTAGTGCATCGGAATGGATTGCTCCATGGCCCGACGCGCCGCACGCAGATTCGGTGACATTGAGCAGCCCCATTTGGTGCGTGTGGGGCACGTCAGATGTGGGAACCACCCTTGTCGCGCCGTATTCCAAGGCATGTACCGCGTCGAACATTCGGCTTTGCCAGCATGAATATTGCTTATTGGCATCGGCGAGCCGCAGCGGTAGAGTATACGTAAGGTTCCAGCCAGCCTCGGAGGGCATGGGCGTGCAAGTGGCATCCAGCGGGACGACCCTGCTGTTCACCGATATCGAAGGCAGTACCCGTCTCTGGGAAGATGACGAGGCGGGGATGTCGCGCGCGCTGGCGGCGCACGATAACGCGTCCCGGGTAGCGGTCGAGAGCAACCGCGGCGTCGTCGTCAAGATGACGGGCGACGGCATGTACGCCGCGTTCGACGACCCGGCGGATGGGCTGGTCGCGACCGTAGTCCTGCAGCAGGCGCTGGAAGAGCTGGCGACGTCCAGCGGATTCCCGCTTGCGGGTACGCGCTGGCCTGCACCTGGGCATCGTCGAGCGCCGGGACGAAGACCTCTTTGGCAGTCCGGTCAATCGCGCCGCGCGGATCATGAAGGCCGCGCACGGCGGGCAGGTGCTGGTTTCCCAGGCGGTCGTCGATCGTGTTACCGGTAACCTGCCATCGTCAGGTCACCCTGCGGGATCTGGGCGCGGTACGGCTGCGGGACCTGGCCTTGTCCGAGCGGGTGTACCAGCTCGTGCACCCGAAGCTGCGCCAGGATTTTCCGGCGCTGCGTTCGCTCGAAGCGATCCCCAACAATCTGCCGCAGCAAGTTACCTCGTTCATCGGCCGGGAGCGCGAGCTCGGCGAAGCGAAGGCTATGCTCGAGAAGACACGGCTGCTCACGCTGCTGGGCATGGGCGGGTTGGGCAAGACCCGCCTGTCGCTGCAGATCGGCGCCGACGTGCTGGAGAAATATCCGGACGGCGTGTGGTTCGTGGATCTCGCGCCCATCAAGGATGCGTCGCTGGTTCCGAATGTGGCCGCGCAGGTGCTGGGCGTGCGGGAAGAAGCGGGCAAGCCGATGCTGCAGACGCTGTGTGCCCAGATCAAGGAGCACAAGCTGCTGCTGATCATCGACAATTGCGAACACTTGATGAGCCCCTGCGCGACGCTCGCCGACGCGCTGCTGCAGGCGGCGCCCGAAGTGCGCATGATCGCGACGAGTCGCGAAGCGCTGCACATCCGGGGCGAGCAGACCTACCCGGTGCATCCGCTGCGGGTTCCCGATCGCAAGGCCGGTGCGGAAGCCGTCCTTCGATCCGAAGCCGTGCAGCTGTTCGTGGAGCGTGCGCGGTTGCAGAAGCCCGATTTCACGGTCACAGAACGCGATGCACCCGCCGTGGCCGATCTTTGCGCCCGACTCGATGGCATTCCGCTTGCGCTCGAACTGGCCGCCGCCCGTGTCCGATCGATGTCGGTGGAGCAGATCAACGAACGCCTGCACGATCGGTTCAAGCTGCTCACCGGCGGCAGCCGCGTTGCATCTGGAGCGCCAGCAAACGCTGCGCGCGCTGGTGAACTGGTCGTACGATCTGCTGCAGGAAAACGAGCAGATCGTTCTCGACCGGTTGAGCGTCTTCGTCGGCGGTTTCGACCTCGCGGCAGCGGAGGCAGTGTGCGGCGCGGAGCCGCTCGAGTCCTACGATGTTCTCGATCTGGTGACGTCGCTCGTCGACAAGTCGCTGGTCATGTTCGACCATGACGGCGGCGGGGCACGTTACGGATTGCTGGAGACGATTCGCGAGTTCGCCCACGAGCACCTGGCGAAGCAAGCAACGCTACGGGATGCTGGAGACGATTCGCGAGTTTGCCCAGGAGCGGCTGGTTCAGCGCGACGATGCCACCGCGACGGCAGCGCGCCACTGCGACTATTTTCTCGGCGTTGCGAAAACGGCGCGCGGCAAGTTGCGCGGACCCGAGCAGGCGGAATGGACGCGGCGCCTGGAGGCCGAACTCGACAACTTGCGCGCGGCCATTGCGCTGTCCCTTTCAGGTGGGGCGGATCCGGTGCTTGCGGTCAAGTTCGAAGTGGCGTTGATGAACTTCCGTATTCTTCGTGGCTACGCGACCGAAGGCCGCAAGAACATTCAAGACGTACTTGCGCTGCCCGGGTCTCCCGGACGAATTCGCTCGTTGCCACGCGCTGTATGTGGGTGGTGTGCTGGCGACGGCCAGGGCGACCATGCGGAAGCGACGAGATTGCTGACGGAATGTCTCGTGCTTCGCCGAGAACTGGGGGACCCGCGCGAGATTGCGGCGACGTTGTCCACGCTCTCGGTCGCGCACTTGCGACAGGGCGACGGCGGCGAAGGCGCGGCAGTGCGCAGAGGAGGCGTCTCGGGACTTTCGTGAACTCGGAGATCAGCTCGGAGTGGCCATCGGGCTCATTGCACCTCGGTGAAATCTGCGTTCAACTCGCCGATGATGCCAAGGCGAAGGAGTACTTCGAACAATGTCTTGCGATCGCAGGTCGTATCAAGCACCTGGAAATGGAAAGCGAATGCGAGCGCTATCTGGGAGAACTTGCCCTCGCCGCGAGGTGACCTGCAAGCCGCACAGGTGCGGTTCGCACGGTCATTCAAGGTATGTCGGGACGCGGAAGACAAGCGCAATGAGGCGATGGCTCTGTGATGTCTTGGGAAAACCGACGCAGCAAGTGGTGATCTACGACTCCGCGCGCAAGAAGTTCGCCGAAGCGCTGCGCGCGTTCGAGGCCTCTCGAAATGCACGCGGAGGCACTTGATTGCCTGGAAGACTATGCGATGCTTCTGCAGGCCGTCGGCGAATCCGACGGTGCAGTGCGGCTTCAGGCGGCGGCGGGAGCTATCCGCGTTGCGCTTGCGCTCCCGCGATCGCCGCGCAACGAGGCGAAGCGGCAGGAGAATATCGACGCAGCGCGCGCGTCGCTCGGCGAGGCTGCTTTCAACGCTGCGTGGTCCGACGCCATGGGATGGGGCCTCGATGACGCGATCGAATATGCGCTTGAATCGACTGTGGCCACGGCCGTAACTGCCTGACTGCACCCATTTGGGTGCAGTCGTTAGTACGCTATCGGCAGTAACCGTAATGCAAAGGCCCCGTCGGAAACCGGCGGGGCCTCAATACTTTTCGGACAAGATCAGCTTGCGACTTTACGGCGTCGTGCCATCCAGCCCGCACCGAGCGCACTCAGGATCAGACCAATCGAGCCGGGTTCGGGTACGGCGAACGAAACTTCTCTCGCAGAAAGAGTGGTGGTGCAATTGGTCCCTTGCTCATTGCAGCCACTAAAAACCCTGACAAGGTTGGTGACGCTCGGCGCAGTGGGGGTGCATCCGTAGGCGTAGTAGCTATGCCAAGTGTTGCAACCCGATCCCGGGATGAAGGTCGACGAGAACTGAAACCAGTAATCGGTCAGACTCACAGTAACAAATCCGATGACACCAGTATTAACCCCCACGAACTTCCCGCCAATGACCTCATACGACGTGACTAGGAAAGAGGGGAGAATAGAGTTGAAGTTTATCACTGGTGTTGTCGTCACGTTACTCACTACACTTATTGAGCAGCCAACGGTGGACGAGGGGAGGTACTGGCCATCTGCCTTACCCGTCAAGCATACCGTGGGAACTTCGAATACTCCCGTACCGACCAATTCGGGGGGGTCGTAGTCCGAGGACCACAGCGACGCGTGCGCCACGTTGCCAAGAGTCAATACTGCAAACGCGGCCAGCGCGCTGAAGGACTTTCTTAGGATTCTGTTTAACATGGCAGTGTGTCCGTTCGTAGGTTACGAGAATGGCCGGCAAGCGCTGCTGCGCGACACGAAGTTCGCACCATCCGCTCACTTCCTACGAAAACGTTAAGCGAGAACCGTGCCGACGTTCGTGGTCATCCGTAACCTATTGTATTGATGTCTTTATTGCATGCCATCCGTAAATCAAGAGCATCCGCGCCAGTGCGATTGTAAAATTTTTCGACAGTCGCGCGTCGCCACTGCTCCAATCGTTGCCGATGACACCAAGTTCGCCAGACGCAGGATTTGCGTGCAAATACGCTGGCGCGCGCAAGACAAATTCGCAATATCCCCGCCAAGCACTTCATTTGTCTGATAAAACTATAGCTAGATAGTTTCAAAGCCAGGTTGGAATCGTACCGGCTAAGGTACTTTGCGGGCTATCGCATTTGAGTGTAAAGCAGCACAACACTCAAATTTGGCCCCCGGGGAATTCGCGCGCTTCTGCGGTCTCAATATCAAACAGGCAAAGCATGCGCTTCAGTCATTCGAAACGAATTTGCTGCTTCTTGTAGATCTGAGCGCGGTACTGGCTATGGCAATCACCATTGAGCGCTCGCAGACGCTTGCAGTGTAGATTCCGGTCCAAAAGCGATGCAGCGGCGCCAAGTTGGTCCAGATTCATCTACGCATTTCGCGGCGACTGACCTAAAAACTATCGCTCGATCGAGCAGAATTCAACGCGACGAACACGCGGTGAAGTTCATTGCGTCGACATTTATCACCGCTAACTGCAAATAGTGGGAGAATGGTGATTCTGCCTGGAACGCTCTTGCGCAGTGATGGGGTGGTCCAAAACTCGATTCATCGCGGTCGCGCCGAAGGTGCAACTCGGCGTGGCCTGCCATGACCTGCTAATTCTCGCGGCGAAGTGCTGCGACGAGCCCGATCTGCGTAAATCCCACTTGTGTAGCATGCAATGTGTTCATCTGTCCGAATACATGTAGTACTCAAGTCGACATATCCCAGTTGTGATCGCAACTTACTCGCCGAAATACACATCGCCGCAAGTGAATTTTCGTTGTTATTATTGTCTGGCAATCAACTTGGCGATGGCGTACACCCAGAGTTACAACACTTACAATGGTTGCGATCCCGCAACCGTTTGCGCGTGGGTTGCGTATCACGCGCCGCGGCGAGGGACATATTGACGAAATTCGTCAATAGCGCTGTTGCCGGGAGGCCTCGCTACGGAGGGCACGATTCGCGTGTACTGTTGTGCTGTGTGCTTCTTCACAAGGGACAGATGTTGCTCGTCCTTCTTGGCATCTATATTGCTTGGATATCCGAGTTGTTTGGACGGAGGGCGTGTTCGCCGGGCGCCGCAGAGCACAGTTTCAGGAGCGAGACTGGTGGCCGATCCTGATAGAGCTGCAGACGCAGCCGACCAGGGGTACTTTGCGGCGGACCGGCAAGCACCAGCATGTTCCAGGGTCACCCGCGAAGCGTTGTCGACTGCGTGCGCGTTGCATGCATATTGAACATCGTAGTTTCTTGAGTTCCTGAAGAGCGTAAACATAGGCGATGGACGGCTCGGGCACGTTGGATACCGAAGAAAAACGAAAGGCTTCGCTGCAAATGAACCGCGGACACGCCAGTGTCACGAAGAACTTGCACAATCGCCGCAAGCGCCATCGAGATTTGGGGCGCAGCGAGCCCCCCTTGAACAGCCTGCAACGTCAGAACAGTGTCGGCGCGACGTTCCTGCAGTTCGGGCTGGAGTTGGGTTGGCTCGTTGTTGCGATCGTCCTTGCCGTCAGATATGGCGGCGATCAAAACGTCATTCCGCCGCTGGAAGTGGTCGCACCCGCGCTTGTCTTCGCGCTCCTCATGGTGGGCCTCAATGCGGCCCTCGGGCTCTACCGTCGCGACAGGCAGCTCCCGTTCGGGGAATACGTGCTGAGGGAGTCACTTGCGCTGGCAATCGGTTTGCTTTTCGCCTATGTTGCCTCATTGTTGCTGCCTGGCGGCGCGGCCTTCCAAAGGGCGTTTGTCCCGGCAGTCCTGATCGCGCTCGCCGGCCTGATCGTCGTGCGACAGATCTTGGTGTCGCCGCTTGCGCGGACGCTGTCACCATATCGCGTTTTGGTGCTCGGAACGGGTCCCGAGGCGCAAGCGATCGAAACCTCGCTTGCGGTAGCAAATGTTCCAGGCCTGGAGCTGGCAGGGTTCTATCCACTCGCGAAGGTTTTTGCAAGAAACGTCCCTTCCAGTCGCATCGTTTCGAATCATCTGTCTCTCGAAGAAACGGTGAAGCACCTTGGCATCGACGAGATCATCGTCGCCGTTCGCGAGCAACGTGGTGGTGTGCTCCCGCTGCGTGCGCTGCTGGAATGCCGTCTCGGCGGCATCCGGGTTACCGACCTGGCGCGATATTTCGAGCGTGTGCACGGTCGTGTCCCGATAGAGTCACTCAAAGCGAGCTGGCTCATCTACGGGAACGGCTTTCGCCAAAATCGGCTTCGTGTCCTCGTGAAGCGTACGTTCGACATCGTGGTCGCGTTAATCTTGCTGCCGACCGTGCTGCCGCTCATGGTAGTCATCGCCTGTTTGATCTCGCTTGAAGGAGGCGCGCCGATCATCTATCGGCAGGAGAGGGTTGGCTGCCGCGGCCAGAGTTTCACGCTGCTCAAGTTTAGGAGCATGGCCAAGGACGCCGAGAAGGACGGGCAGGCGTCATGGGCGAGTGTCAACGACGCACGGGTGACAGCTGTCGGGCGTTTCATGCGCCGCACTCACGTAGACGAATTGCCACAGTTGATCAACGTACTCAGAGGTGAGATGAGTTTCGTCGGCCCGCGACCGGAACGCCCGACGTTCGTTGCCATGCTTACGGAACAGGTCCCGTTTTATGCAGTTCGACACAGTGTCAAACCCGGTTTAACGGGTTGGGCTCAGGTGCGATATACCTATGGTGCGAACGTGGAAGAATCGATCAAAAAGCTCGAGTACGACCTCTACTACGTCAAGAACCATACGCTGATGCTCGATCTGCTTATCCTGATCAAGACCGTCAGGGCAGTTCTGCTCGGCGAGGGCGCACGCTGATCGATGCAGATCGCCGTACGGCTTGTCCAGTACCGACAAGGCGGCACCGACGTGCCCAGGGTTTGACGCGCACGGCTTGCTGGGCGGGACCGCTGTAAACCACAGTCGTGTTTGGCCGACAAGCGGCACCGTGTGATCTTCGCCGAGCCGGCGAATCCGCGGTAAAGTAATCGACGATTATGCGCAAACCAATCCCGTGACAGGAAGCAATCTACTTACTGCAGCGATCTGGAGCTACGCCCTTGCGGGTACGTGCTTCCTCGCATTTGCGTTGCGCATGGCGCTTGGCTCGCGCCGCGGACCGCGGGCAGCGCTGCTGGTGTCGGCAATTGTCGCCAGCGCGCTTTGGGCCTTTTCCGAGGTGATGGTGGCGATCTGGCCGGGTACGGCGAGTTCGATCGTTGCCAATGGGCTGGATACACTGCGTTACGCGCTGTGGTTCGGCTTTCTGTTCACCCTTCTCAGCACGACCCGGCTGGGCTCTGTGGACGCCAGTGCCAAGCTCGAGCGCGCGCCCTGGGGGCTCATCGTTGCCGTGGGTGCAGGCCTCATAGCCAGTGTCGCGCTTTCGGACCCGGGGTCGCTGCGCACCCTCTTTGGTGTCAAGTACGGAGTCGTTGTCTATGGCTTACGCGTCGGGCTGGCCGTCGTCGGGCTGGTCCTGGTCGAGCGACTCCTGCGTAGTACGGCGCCGCATGCGCGCTGGGGGGTCAAGCCGCTGTGCCTGGGGCTGGCGGGATTTTTCGGATTTGATTTGTTCTATTTCTCCGACGCCATGTTGTTTGGCCGTCAGGATCTGGACATTTGGGTGTCGCGGGGCATCGCACACGCCCTGGTGTTACCTTTTATTGGCATCGCGGCGGCCAGAAATCCGGCGTGGACGATCGAGATGCACTTGTCACGGGACGCGGTGCTGCGTTCGAGCGCGCTGCTGGTGTCGGGCCTGTTTCTACTCATTGTCGCAGCAGCCGGTTACTTCCTCCGCTTCGCCGGCGGGGAGCTGGGCAACGCACTGCAAATCGAATTTCTGTTTGGGGCGCTGCTTCTCTTTGCACTGACGGCATTCTCGGGGAGCTTCAGGTCCAAGCTGAAAGTCTTCGTCAGCAAACACTTCTTCTCGTACCGCTACGACTACCGCGAGGAGTGGCTGCGATTCACGCGGACATTGTCGGCAGACAGCTCGCCACAGAGCATCCAGCAGCGCAGTATCCACGCGCTCGCTGACCTGGTCGAGAGCCCGGCGGGCGCGTTGTGGCTGCGGCAAGGCGACCGGTCCTTCCGGCCATCAGCTCGGTGGAACATGCCCGCCGTGAATGCCGTGGAACCGGCGGATGGTTTGCTGGCCAAGTTTCTAGAGCGCACAGGCTGGGTGATCGATCTCGCCGAGCATGCATCGGCACCCGAGCACTATCGCGACCTCTCGCTGCCCGAGTGGCTCGCCTCGCTCCCGGGCGCGTGGCTGGTGGTTCCCCTCCCGTCGCCCGATGGCCTCGTGGGCTTCGTCGTGCTCGTTACGGCCCGTGCCTCGATCAAGGTGGATTGGGAAGTGCTCGATCTGCTGAAGACGGCTGGCCGGCAGGCGGCAAGCTATCTTGCTCAGATCCAGATGACCGAGGCGTTGCTCGAAGCGCGAAAATTCGACGCGTTCAATCGCATGTCGGCATTTGTTGTTCACGACCTGAAAAACCTCGTGGCACAGCTTTCGTTGTTGCTGCGGAACGCGGAGCGACACCGCAATAACCCTGCGTTTCAACGCGACATGCTCATGACCGTGGACAACGTCGTCGAGCGCATGAACAAGTTGATGCTGCAGCTGAGGACCGGGGCGACGCCGGTCGAACAGCCGCGGTCCGTGGATCTCGTATCAGTCATCCACAATGTCTGTGCGGCCAAGTCGGAACAGAACGCGTCGATCGACATGAATTTGGCAGGGGGGGTCTACGGCGTAGGTCACGTGGACCAACTCGAGCATGTCATCGGGCACTTGGTACAGAATGCGCTCGACGCAACCGCCGGCAAGGGTCAGGTTTCGGTGGGATTGCGTCGCGATGACAATGCCGCGGTCATCGAAGTCACGGACAACGGCGTCGGCATGACGCCCGAGTTCGTGCGGGACCGACTGTTCAAGCCATTCCAGACGACCAAGACGACGGGGATGGGTGTCGGTGTGTATGAGAGCGCGCAATACGTGACGGGGCTGGGCGGACGGATTCTGGTCGATAGCACCCCGAATCTGGGAACTCGGGTTAGTCTGGTTTTGCCACTTGGACACGACACCGTCGCGTCGACAATCGAACCCAAGGAAGCCGCATGAGCGCGACGGGCCGCCCCGAGCGCGAATACCGGAGCGCGCAGCGTGAAGGTACTCCAATGAGCGCGACGGAACTCCAATGAACGAAACGCGTACTCGCTTGCTCATTGTCGAGGACGACCCGGCGCTGCAGAAGCAGATGTGCTGGGCCTTCGATCAATATGAAACGATCGTCGCCAGTGATCGCGAGTCCGCGATGGCGATGATGCGTCGCCATGAACCCGCCGTCGTGACGATGGATCTCGGTCTTCCGCCGCATCCGGATGACCCGACCGAGGGCTTGCAGCTGCTCGAGGATCTCCACGGGCTTGCACCCGATACCAAGGTGATCGTCCTTACCGGCCAGAACGACCGTGCCAATGCGCTCAAGGCCATTGCGCTGGGCGCCTACGACTTTTGCGAGAAACCGTTCGAGCCGATCATCCTTACGCTGATGATCGAGCGGGCATTTCGCATCCACGCCTTGCAGGAGGAGAACCGGCGCCTGCAGGCACGGCAGCACGCACCGGCGATGGCAGGGATCGTTACTCGCGATCCGGGAATGCAAAAGATCTGCCGCACCGTGGAAAAGATCGCTCCGAGCTCGGCGACTTTGCTGATCCTCGGCGAGTCCGGTACAGGCAAAGAGCTGCTCGCGCGCGCGCTGCACGATCTCTCGCTGCGGCATGGCAACCGATTTGTCGCGCTCAACTGTGCGGCGATCCCCGAAACGCTGCTGGAAAGCGAGCTGTTCGGATACGAGAAGGGCGCCTTCACCGGAGCGGTGAAACAGACGCTTGGCAAGATCGAAACAGCGAATGGCGGAACACTATTCCTCGACGAGATCGGCGACCTGTCGCTCTCCCTGCAGGTAAAATTGCTGCGTTTTCTGCAGGAACGCGTCATCGAGCGCATCGGGGGACGGCAGGAGATCCCGATCGACGTGCGCATCGTCTGCGCCACCAATCAGAATCTCAAGGATCTGACCGCGGCCGGCAAATTTCGCGACGATCTGTATTACCGACTGGCCGAGATCGTGCTGGAGGTCCCGCCGTTGCGCGCACGCAAGGGTGACGCTGCGCTTCTCGCACATACATTCATTCACCGATTCGGAGCCGAGCAACGGCGCGGCTCGATGACATTGCTTCCCGATGCAGTCGCCGCGATCGAATCCTTTGGATGGCCGGGGAACGTGCGTGAACTCGAGAATGTCATGCGAAGGGCGGTGATCATGGCCGATGGGCCGGCGATAAGTGCCTCGGATATCGGCATTGCTCCGGAAATGCAGGAAACTCAGCAACTAAGCTTGCGCCAGGTGCGCGACGAAGCCGAGAAGCATGCGGTGTTGCGGGTTCTCGGCAGAGTGAATGGTAACCTGAGCAAGGCAGCTGACCTGCTCGGTGTCAGCCGACCCACGCTCTACGAACTCATTCACCGATTCGGACTCAAATGAGATACCTCATGGCCCTGCGACCATTCCGTTCAAAGAAAGCAACACGATCATGCGGCAGGTGAGCTTGAACCATCTGATAAGCGTCCGCGTCATTTCAGGGCTCTTCGCAGTCCTGGTCGCTGCCTGCGGTGGCGATTCGTCCGAATCGCTGACCAAGTCGGCGAGGGACTACGTGGCCAAGGGCGACTACAGCGCCGCGGTTATCCAGCTCAGGAATGCGCTGCAAAAGGCGCCGAACAACGCCGAAGCGCGATACCTGCTCGGAACTGTCCTTACCGAGCGGCGGGACCCGGGAGGCGCCGTAAAGGAGCTGCGCAAGGCGCTGGAGCTCGGCTATCCAGAGGATCAAGCACTGCCGGCACTGGCTCGCGCTCTTGTCGATGACGGGGACGCCAAGGAGCTGGTCGCCGAGTTCGGCGCTACGACACTCGGCAGTCCTGACGCGCAAGCGGACTTCAAGACGAAGATCGGCAATGCCTTGCTCTCGCTCGGCAAACCCAAGGAGGCAGAGGCCGCGTTTGCCGCAGCGCTTGCCGCAAAATCGGAGTTCGCCGACGCGCTGCTCGGCATTGCAACGGTGAAGGCCAGCACCGGAGACCTCGCAGGGAGCAAGAAGATCGTCGAGGCGGTCCTCGCGCAGCCGCACGCTCCGGCGGAGGCGTCGCTGTTCCAGGCTGAAATTTTCCTCGCCGAAAGCCAACCGGACGCGGCGCGGGGCGTCCTGGAAAAGCTATTGAACGTAAAGCCCGACTATCTGCAGGCTCGCTATCTTCTCACTTCGCTGCTCATCGACAAGGGCGATCTCGAGCAAGCGAGTGCGCAGATCGTTGCCATCAGGAAAACATCGAAACAGGATCGGCGCGCGTATTACTTCGAGGCGCTCATTGCAGCCCGACGCGACGACCTTCCGGCTGCGCGCGAGGCGATCCAGCAAGTGCTCAAAGGTGGCGCTGACAACGTTCAGAGCCTGCTGCTGGCCGGGCAGATCGAATTTCGCGCCAAACAGTTCAATCAGGCCGAAGATTACCTGCGCCGAGCGCTCAAGGTAGCGCCCGGCTTGGCGTACGCACAGCGTCTGCTTGCAGCGACTTATCTGAGCTTGGGCAGTCCGGCGCGTGCGCTCGAAGTGTTGCAACCAGCATTGAGCCGCGGTACCCGCGATCCACAGCTCATGTCGATCGCCGGGGAGGCTTATCTGGCCACAGGCGACTTCGCGAAGGCAGCGCAGTATTTCACTCAGGCAACGACGCTCGATCCCAAGAATTCGGCAGTACGTACACGGCTCGGCCAAGTGCGCTTCGCGGAGGGTGACAACCAGGGTGCGATACGTGACCTCGAGGCCGCGTCGGCCATGGACCCGACCGTATCACCGGCTGACCTCGCCCTGATTGCCAACCTCCTTCGCCAGAAAAATCTCGACCAGGCTCTCGCCGCGGTCGGACGACTCGAGCAGAAGCAACCCGACAGTCCGCTGGTCTTCAATCTGAAAGGCCTCGTATACCTGAGCAAGCGCGATACCGCGAATGCGCGAGCGAATTTCGAGCGCGCACTTCAAATCCAGCCGGATTACCTCCCTGCAATCGGAAGCCTTGCGCAGCTCGATCGGATCGAGAAGAAGCCGGACGTCTCACGCAAGCGCTACGAGGCTGTGCTTGCAAAAGATCCCAAGAACGAGCAGGCATTGTTGGGTCTCGTCAATGTTCTGCAGTCGCTTGGCGGTGATTCCGGCGAAATCGAGTCGCTGCTCAAGAAAGCGATAACGGCGAATCCGCAGTCGATCGATGCGCGCGTCGCGCTCGTAGGTTTCTACGGGCGCAAGGGCGATGCCAAGCAGGCACTTCTTGCGGCGCAGGAAGCGAATGCCGCGTTGCCAAACGATCCCCGAACGCTCCAGCTTCTGGGAATGGTTCAGAAGGCGACTGGCGATGCGACGCTGGCCGTTGGGACCTTCAGCAAGCTGGTGACTGCCCAGCCCGGCGCGGTCGAACCGCTCATCCGCCTTGCCGAGGCGCTGGTGGCGGTAAAGGACTACGACAAGGCAATCGAGAAATTGCGCGAAGCATTGACGATCAAGCCTGATCTCTATGAAGCAAAGCGCGACATTGTCGCCGTGTATTTGATGTCCGGTCGCACCGACCAGGCGCTGCTGGAGATCAAGGCGATTCAACAGAAGCAGCCAGGCGACAAGCGCGGCTTCATCCTCGAGGGTGACTTCTGGGGAGCGCAGCAGAAATGGCGGGAAGCGGAGACCGCTTTCCGCACTGCGCAGAAGCTCGCACCCGACGATGGCATCGTCGCGGCGAAGCTGTACGAAACCATGACCAACAGCGGAAAGGGCGCCGCCGCCATCGCCGTCGTCGACAAATGGATACTGGACCATCCGAAGGACATTATCGTGCGCAACTACCTGGCTGAGCGTGCGATGAAAAAACAGGACTACAAGTCCGCGGCGCGACACTATCAAGCATTGGTCGCCCAGCAACCCGACAACCCGATGTTTCTCAACAATCTCGCCTGGGTTGCTGGCGAACAGGGTGATCCCAAGGCGCTGTCGTACGCAGAAAAGGCATTCGCACTTGCCCCGACGAACCCTAACGTGCTGGACACGTTGGGCATGCTGTTCGTCAAGCAGGGTAACGTGACTCAGGGGCTCGAAAAGCTCCAGAAGGCGGCACAGCTTGCACCGAACCAGGCTGACGTCCGTCTGCATCTGGCCAAAGCTCTGATCAAGGCTGGCGACAAGGCGACCGCGCGCATTGAGCTGGAAGCCCTCGCCAAGGCAAGCACCCAAGCCACAGGCATCTCGGCGACGGATGAGAAAGGCGCAGGCACAGAGCCGAAATCCGCCCAATCACAGCTGGTCAAGGACGTCACCCCTCAACTGCGGTGCGGATTGCGCCGCGGAAGTTGCCGCTCTGCTGAAGTCGCTGTAGCACATCGGCGGTGCTTCTGCCCGAGCTCGATCGGGTGCCAGGGGCCCGACATGCAGGTAAACACGACGAAGGGAGTCGAAGTGACGGTTGTCGCCGTAGTAGGCTTGGGTTACGTGGGCTTGCCCCTGGCCATCGAGTTCGGAAAAAAATATCCGACGATCGGCTTCGACCTCTCGGAGAGGAAGATCGCGGCGTACCGGGATTGCCATGATCCGACGGGGGAAGTAAGTCGCGCGGAATTCGAGTCCGCATCGCTGTTGCAAGTCACCACCGATGCGGCTGAACTCGGCAACGCCGACTTTATCGTCGTCGCAGTTCCGACCCCGGTTGACGACGCGCACCGGCCGGACTTCGGGCCGTTGCTTGCGGCGAGCGAAACGATCGGCCGGCACCTGAAGCGTGGCGTGACCATCGTCTTCGAATCGACGGTCTACCCCGGGGCGACCGAGGAAGTCTGTGTGCCCGTCGTCGAACGCAGCTCCGGCCTGCAATGGCGGCGCGATTTTTTCGTCGGCTATTCGCCGGAGCGCATCAATCCGGGCGACAAGCAGCATTCGTTGACCAAAATCACCAAAGTCGTCTCCGGCGACTCTCCCGCAACACTGGAGAGGGTTGCCGAGATCTACGGGAGCATCATCGTCGCAGGTGTGCACCGGGCGAGCAGCATCAAGGTGGCGGAGGCTGCCAAGGTCATCGAAAATACGCAGCGGGACCTTAACATCGCGTTGATCAACGAGCTCGCGCTGATCTTTCACAAGATCGGGATCGATACGACCGAGGTGCTGGAGGCGGCGGGCACCAAATGGAACTTCCTGCACTTTCGGCCGGGTCTGGTTGGTGGACATTGCATCGGTGTCGACCCGTACTATCTGACGTACAAGGCGGACTTGCTCGGCTACCACCCGCAGGTCATTCTGGCAGGCCGCCGCATCAACGACGGTATGGGTAAATACGTCGCGGATCAGACGGTGAAGCTGATGATCCAGGCCGGATTCTGCGGTAAAGGGCGCGGCAGTGAACGTGCTGGGCCTGACCTTCAAGGAGAACTGCCCCGACCTGCGCAACTCGCGCGTCATCGACGTCGTCAGGGAGCTCGCGTCCTTCGGAGTGTCCGTGCATGTCCATGACCCGGTGGCCGATCCCGCGGAGGCCTTGCGCGAGTACGGCGTACAGCTAACGCCCTGGGACCAGCTACCGCGCGCCGATGCCATTGTCTCGGCCGTTGCGCACCACGCCTACGAACAGTACTCGGCGGACGCGTTGGTCGCGAAGCTCGTGCCCAATGGGGTATACGTCGATGTGAAGTGCCGCGCTGACGCAGCGGCGCTACGCGCGCACGGCATCCAGGTGTGGAGGCTCTGATGACCTTCGCCGCGCGCGAGCCGATCGCCTTGCGGGCAGCGGTCCTGCAGCTCCGCGCCAAGCCCCTGCGCTGGTTGGTGACCGGAAGCGCGGGGTTCATCGGTTCGCATTTGCTCGAAGCATTGCTGCGCCTCGGACAGGATGTCGTCAGTGTCGATAACTTCGAGACCGGGCACCGCCATAACCTGGACGAGGTACGCCAGGCCGTTGGCGACGAGCAGTGGCGGCGGCACGAGTTTCTGGAAGCCGACATCGTCGATCCCGACGCATGCCGCCGGGCATGTCAGACGGTGGACGTCGTTCTGCATCAGGCAGCGTTGGGCTCGGTTCCGCGCTCGATCAGCGATCCGCTGCGCACGCATGCCGCCAATGCGACAGGATTCCTGAACATGCTGGTCGCAGCACGGGACGCCCGTGTCAGCCGATTCGTGTACGCGGCATCGAGCTCGACGTACGGTGACGCGCAGGAGTTGCCCAAGGTCGAAGAGCGAATCGGCCGTCCGTCTGTCGCCCTATGCGGTCACGAAATACGTCGAACGAGATCTATGCCGACGTGTTCGGTCGGTGCTACGGCACGCCTTCGATCGGGCTGCGCTACTTCAATGTCTTCGGTGCACGGCAGGATCCCGAGGGCGCATATGCCGCTGTGATTCCGCGGTGGGCCAAAGCAATGCTGAACGGCAGGCCGATCGTCATCCACGGCGACGGTACAACCACTCGCGACTTCTCCTACATTGCCAATGTCGTGCAGGCCAATCTGCTGGCTGCGACCAGCAGCGATCCGGACGTTCTTGGCCAGGTGTACAACGTCGCGGTGGGCGGAAAGATGCCGCTAGACACACTGTTTGCCACGCTGCGCGGCCTGGTGCTGGAGCGGCACCCGGACCTGGTCGTCCCGGCGCCGGTCTACGAGGGATTCCGGCCAGGCGACATTCGTCATTCGCAGGCCGATATCGGCAAGGCGCGCCGCATGCTGGGGTACGACCCGACCTATGACGTAGGCTCCGGCTTGCGGGAAGCGCTGCCGTGGTACGAAGCGCGGCTGCGCCAGCCGGCCGCTGGCCGAAGAGAAGCGATGCACGGTGTCGATGATGGCAGCTAGCAGGATCGCGTTCGGCATGCGCTGGCTGGCGGTGGCAGGGGCGATGCTATCGACTGCCGCGTTCGCGGCCCAGGGCATGGGCACCGTTCCGACGAGCGAAGGTACGCCGGATCTTGTCGCCCTGGCGCTTGCCTACGAACACGGCGAGGGTGTCGCGACGGACCAGCGTACAGCCGCGGCCCTGTACTGCGAGGCGGCGCGGCAAGGCGACGCCGAGGCACAGTTTAGCCTCGGCTGGATGTACGCCAACGGACGGGGCGTGGCGCGCAACGATGCCGTGGCCGCCTCGCTAATGGCGCTGGCCGCCGAGTCCGGCCACGCCGCCGCGCGCAGGGCGCTCCGATTCGTTGGCGACGAGCGCGGCCAACTACCGGATTGCATGCTCCCCGATGAACCAGAACCAGTGGTCAGCGCGACACCTGAACCGCAAGAGGAAGTATTCGATCCCTTCACCGATTTGCCTCCGGACAAGCTGAAGATTGCGCAGCTGGTGACGGAGATGGCGCCCACCTTTACAGTCGCCCCGAGGTTGGCGCTGGCCGTCATCACCGTCGAGTCGAACTTCGACCCGAAGGCGCAATCGCACAAGAACGCGCGTGGGCTGATGCAACTCATTCCGGACACGGCGGCCCGGTTCAGGGTGAGGAACAGCTTCGATATCAGCGACAACCTGCGCGGCGGGTTGGCGTATCTGCGCTGGTTGTTGTCGTATTACCGTGGCGAGGTCGCGCTTGCCGTCGCCGCGTACAACGCCGGCGAGGCCGCTGTCGACCGCTACCGCGGCATCCCGCCGTACCCGGAAACACGCAACTATGTACAGCGAGTTCTTGTTATGTTCGGGAGCGGGCGGCATCCGTACGATCCGGCACTCGCCGACCCGCCTGCGTTCGTGACGTCGCAGTGAGTGAGGCGATCCAGTCGATGAGCTCCTCACGTTGTTCTGGCGGCGAGAGGTGTGCCTCTGCATGCCTGCTTCGCAATCCTGGCGGTCTGGGCGCTATCCCAGAGTCTCCCAGCGCTGGCGGACAACACGATCAGCACCATCGAGCGCGTCAAGGGCTCGGTCGTTGCCATTGGAACGTTCGAGCGGACACGGGCGCCCGCATTTCAGTTCCGGGCCACCGGCTTCGCGGTGGGGGACGGCTCTCTGATCGCGACCAACGCCCATGCATTGCCGACTACGCTCGACAGCGAGCGTCGCGAAGCGCTGGTGGTCTTGATCCCTGGGGCGGACCGACAGTCGCAGGTGCGGGAAGTGCGGGAACTTGCCGTCGATATTGGAACGGATCTGGCGGTGCTGAAAATGAGTGGACCGCCGCTGCCTGCGCTCAAGCTCGGCGAGCTCGACAGCGGTCAGGGAAGGACAGAGCGTGCTGTTTACAGGGTTCCCGATCGGCAGCGTGCTCGGCGTGTTTGCGGCGACCCATCGCGGTATGGTTGCGGCGATTACGCCCATCGTCATCCCGCCCCCTTTGGCAGCGCAACTCGATCCGCGCATTTATCGTCGCCTGACGACAGGGTCGTTTCCCGTGCTCCAACTCGACGCGACGGCCTATCCCGGCAATAGTGGCAGTCCGGTCTACGACCCGGAATCCGGTGACGTGCTCGGCATCATCAACATGGTGTTCGTCAAAGGTACCAAGGAAGCAGCACTGACCCAGCCGAGCGGGATCACCTATGCGATCCCCGCCAGGCATTTGAAGGCGCTCCTGACGAAGACGAACTGATTTGGTGCGAGGCCGCTACCTTGGGTGACGTCGTCTGGCTGAAGGCTTTGCTCAAGGCGCTCGTTCTTCCGCCAACGGGCCCCTTGCTGCTCGCAGCCGCGGGACTCTGGATGATTCGTCGCAGGCCGCGCGGCGGGCGGATCGTCGCCTGGACCGGGATCCTGCTCCTGATTGCCTTGTCGACGCCGATGGTCGCCTTCGCATTGCTCACCTTCGTCGATACGTCGCCGCCGCTGGATCTGCAGCGCGCCAGGGAATGCGCAAGCGGTCGTCATCCTGGGTGGCGGGGTCCGTCGTCACGCGGCGGAGTACGGCGGCGACACGCTGGGACGTTTGACGCTCGACCGCGTGCGCTATGGCGCGCACGTTGCGCGCCTGACCGGCTTGCCGGTGCTCGTGACGGGCGGTTCCGTCCTGGGTGGCGAGCCTGAGGCCAGCTTGATGCGCTCGTCGCTGGAGGGCGAGTTTGCCGTGCCGGTGCGCTGGGTGGAGTTGCAATCACGCAACACGCACGAAAACGCGACTGCGATCGGCCGAGATCCTCGGCGCCGCGAAGATCAACCGAGTTGTTCTGGTGGCGCACAGCTTCGACATGCCGCGAGCCCGCGCCGAGTTCGCCACCCAAGGCATCGAAACCATTCCTGCGCCGACGGGCATTCCCAGTGGACGGTTCGATTCGGCACTCGATTTCCTGCCCAGCATGGCGTCCTTGCAGGACAGCTACTTCGCGCTCTACGAGATATTCGCGAACGTAGTTCGATGGATGGTCGAAGCGCGTTAGCCGCTGTTTTCGATCGCGCCCACGTCGTTGTTCGCGGCGTTTTTGGCCTGCGCTCGCTCAGACATTCGCCAGGGATCGATCCGGCGAATACCCTGCGATTCGGGCGGCGACTTCCAGAGCATGCTACGCGCATATCAATGGTCCAATTGCTCTGCGACAAGTTGCAAACAGTCCGGGCCACAACTTGTCGTCTACCGCAATTGGGTTCGCGGGCGCTACGCCCAGCAGCAGGCAGCACCAGCCGTCAGCAAAATCTGGCGTTCGAAGCACATTTATGCTTAAAATCATTCCGCAATTCCATTTTCATAAAACTTCAGTGACAACGTGATACTGGAGTTTTCAAGAGATTGAATCGCGGCTGATCGTGTCGTTGCGTTTTGTTACCTGATTGTTGACCGAGAAGGAGTGTCAAATGCGTTCGATCATGAGTCGCAAGTCCGTCGCAGGCCATGGTGCGCGTTTCGCTTTGCAGGTCGTTGCGGCGTTGAGTGCGGCGGCGATCATGGGGTGTACGACGACTCCTGCCTACCCACCGGCGCCGCAGATTGCAGCGTCTCCCGACTACCTGTACAAGATCGGCCCGGGTGACGGTGTCAACGTAACCGTTTGGCGCAACCCGGAAATCTCCGCGAGTGTCACGGTGCGACCTGACGGCAAGATAACGGCGCCCCTCATCGAGGACCTGCCGGCGATGGGGAAAGATCCAAGCACGCTCGCGCGCGACATCGAAAAGGCGCTATCCAAGTACATTCGCGATCCGGTCGTTACCGTGATCGTCGGCGGTTTCGTTGGACCCTATCCGGAGCAGATCCGGGTCATGGGCGAGGCCAGCAAGCCGCAGGCGCTACCCTATAAGCAGGGGATGACACTGCTGGACCTGATGATCGCCGTAGGCGGGCTGACTGATTTTGCGGACGGCAACAACGCGTCCATCATGCGCACCTCCGAGGGGGGCAAGCAGTACAGCGTGCGGCTGAAGGATCTGGTCAAGCGCGGCGACTTTTCCGCGAATGTGGATATCAAGCCCGGTGACATCCTGCTCATTCCGCAGAGCTGGTTTTGATGACAATTCGCCGGCAGCGTAAGTACATGCCTGGCTCGAGAGGTACGACAAGCATGCAAGAGTTAGTCGCACAACTACTTGCCATTCTGCGGGGCATGTGGCAACGCCGCTGGATCGGGCTGGGCGTTGCCTGGCTGGCCGCGATCATCGGCACCATTGTCGTGTTCCGCTTGCCTGACAAGTACGAGGCGTCCGCGCGGGTCTACGTGGATACCCAGTCGCTGTTGCAGCCATTGATGGCCGGCATGGCGATGGCCCCGGACGCGGGCCAGCAGGTCGCGATCCTCAGCCGCCTCCTGCTCAGCCGTCCGAACCTCGAAAAGATCATTCGCAAATCCGATCTCGATACCAGCGCCGGCAGGAATGCCACCGATCTGGTCGACGAAGCGGCGAGCTCGCTCAGTATCTCCCGCGCTGGTGGGGACAACGTCTACACCATTGCCTTTCGCTATCCCGACGGCCGCAAGGCGCGTGACGTCGTCCAGGCGGCCCTGTCGACATTTATCGAACAAAGTCTCGGTCAGACGCGCGGTGGTACCGACAGCGCACGCAAGTTCGTCGACGAACAGATCAAGGACTACGAGAACAAGATGCGGGAATCGGAAGCCCGCATGCAGGCCTTTCGCTTGAAATACCTTGGCCTTTTCGGCACGAACACCCAAGGTTACGTTGGGCAAATGGGGGCACTGACCGAGCAGATGAAGGACACGCCGCATCGAGCTTCGTGTCGCCGAGCAGACCCGCGACGGCATTCGCCAGCAGCTCCAGGAGCAAACGCAGCGTGCTCCCGGGGCGCCCAGCAAACGTGCTGTGGTGATCGCTGTCCCCGAACTCGATAGCCGCATTAACGACCTGAAGCGCCAGCTCGACGAGCTGCTGCGCAAGTATACGGAGCAGCACCCGGACGTGGTCGGCATCAAGCGGCTGCTGGCGCAGCTCGAGGAAGATCGAAAGCGTGAGATCGAAGTACGAAGCAAGGCCGCGGAGAACGAGCCTGCTGGCGACGTCCTGAGCGGAGACCCTGTTGCCCAGCAGCTGAAGGTTGCGCTCAACGACGCTGAATCCAACCTCACGACGGTCCGCGCACGTCTCGGCGAATACGAGGCGCGCTACAACCAGTTGCGTTCGTCGGCCGAGTCGCTTCCGAAGATCGACATCGAGCTCACCCAGCTCAACCGCGATTACGATATGCAAAAGCGCCAGTATGAGAGCCTGGTCCTCAAGCGCGAGACCGCCACCCTCACCGGAAAGCTCGAAGACGCGGGGGTTGCAGAGTTCAGAATCATCGATCCGCCGCGCGTGACGCCGAAACCGGTCGCGCCGAACCGTCTGCTCTTGCTCGGAGGAGTCGTGGCGGTGTCGCTGTTGGCCGGGCTCGCGATGAGCTGGCTTGTGAGCCAGGTGCGGCCGACTTTCCACGATGGACGCTCGCTGCGTGAGGTTACGCAGCGGCCTTTGCTCGGCATGGTCAGCGTCCTGCCCACCCATGGCTTGCGCATGATGCGGCGTCGCGCCGCGCTGCTCTTTGCCGGAGGAATCAGCGGCCTGCTGGCGTCGTATGGCGCCGCTTTCGCGTTCCTCTTCCTGGCCGCCACGCGTGGTTCCTGAGGACAGACCCATGGATCTCGTCGAGAAAGCGGCGCAGCGACTCGCCCAACTCAAGAGGGCTGGGATCGACGCGCCAGTTCCCGATGACGGCTCGGGAGCCGCGCGCCGCCGGCAAGTCCCAGCGTCGAGTCGATCCCTACCCCGGAGCGCTTCGCGCAGGCATTGGAACGCGCTCAGCCAGCCGAAACGCGCGCCGCGATCGCCGCTTCGGCACCGACAGCGCACGCCGATACCGCACGTCACACCGCCAGCCCGCTCCGGCGGAAGCGCGTCCACGCAGCAAGGAGGTGCATATCGACCTCGAGGCACTGGCTGCGGCAGGGTTCGTGACGCCTCAAGCACAGCGTTCACAGATCGCCGACGAGTTTCGCGTCATCAAGCGCCCGATCATCACGAACGCTCGTGATCGCACCGGTCCGCGAGCCGAGCGCGCCAATCTCGTCATGGTCACGAGCGCGATTCCATCCGAGGGCAAGAGCTTCATCGCGCTCAATCTGGCGCTGAGCATCGCCCTGGAAGTCGACAGCACGGTACTTCTGGTCGACGCGGACGTGGCGAATCCGTGCGTCATGAAAATGACGCATCTCCCGCAGGATTCCAAGGGGCTGCTCGACTTGCTCACCAGTGCGGACACCAAGCTGCATGATGTGCTGCTCAGGACCAACGTCGAGAAATTGTCGCTGCTGCCGGCGGGCACTGCGCACGGACGTGCCACCGAGATGCTGGCAAGCGAGACGATGGCTGGCCTGCTCGAGGAAATGGCGTCCCGATACCGCGACCGGATTCTGGTGTTCGATTCGCCACCCCTGCTCGCGACGACCGAAGCGCGTGCGCTGGCGTCGCACATGGGCCAGATCATCATGGTGGTCGAGGCCGATCGCACCACTCAGGTGCTGGTCGAGCACGCGCTGGAAACCATTGAAAGCTGCCCGGTGGTCATGATGGTGTTGAACAAGGCGCCACGTCCGGAGGTAGGCAGCTACTACGGCCACAACTATTACGCCGCCGCCGCCGCGTCCTGAGCCTGGCGCGGACACTCATGCACGGACGTCGCGGATTGGGGTCTGTCAGCGGTGACGAGGCAAAGCCCGCGGCGCGCCGCCGGGCAGGACGGATCGCCGCAGTTGGCGGACTCGTATGCATGGCCGCAGCGGGGCCGGCGCTAGCCCAGAAATGGACGTTCGCGGCCTCGGCCGGCGCCACCGCAACCTACAACAAATATTTTGGCCCGAATCAGCCGAGCGATGGTTTCACCGCGTGCCTGACCGCCTCGCTCGGCATCAACGGCGGCGAGGGCGGGCGCCTGAAGGTCAATGGCACCCTGGGCGCGAGCCAATTTCTCTGCACGGGTCAGAGCAACAATTTCGCCCCCGCCGTTAATCTCGCGGCGAACCTGGAAGTGATCGAAAAGTTCTTTTTCATCGACGCGACCGCCAACGCCTCCACGAGCTTCATCACGCCCTTCGGTCCGCAACCCGCCAATCAGACGGTAGAGAGCAATAATCGCTATATCTCGCAAAGCTACAGTGTCAGCCCGTACATCCAGGGTGTGATTGCCCCGAACATCACCTATTCCGTGCGCTTCGACAACGTCTGGACGCCCTCGTCGAGCTATGGCAACTCGTCGGTTAAAGCGCCGACAACCTATTACAACAACCTCAACGCGCAGATGGGTTCGGCGGTCGGTAATGGGGGCGGCTGGACGCTGCAGTACACGCGCTCGTCGTACGACAACGGCGTGGACACTGGCACGTATGATCACCGAGATCGGACGTGCCATTCTTTCCTACGCGGTGGACCCGCAGTTGACGGTGTCGGCCCGCGGCGGATACCAGACCACTTCCTTTCCGGCATTGACTGCAAACGACGGCTCGCTGTTACCGTCGTCGAACTCCGATGGTCCGATCTACGGTGCCGGTCTCAATTGGCGGCCAACGGATCGGACCTCGGTCAACGGGTACTGGGAGCACCAGTTCTTCGGCTCGTCCTACAACTGGCAGGTGAGCCATCGGCTGCCGAATGTTGCGCTGAGCGCGAATTTCACGCGCGGCCTCAGCAGCTATCCGCAACTCGCGCTGGCGATTCCTGCGGGCGTCACCGTTGCACAGTTTCTGGACGCTGCGTTCACGACCCGGATTCCCGACCCGCGCAGCGGGCGGCGGCGGTGGCACTATTCCTCGCGCAAACGGGTTTGCCGCCTACGCTGGCGAGCCCGCTGAACTTCTACGCGCAGTCGATCACGCTGCAGCAGACGGCAACGCTTGTCTGCCGTATGGGTCGGTGTACTCAACGCGGTCGGGTTCTCGCTGTTCAATTCGTCGAACGAAGCGATCTCCGGCACGGGCTCCGCCTGCCACCGGCCTTCCAGTTCGGAGTGAACAACACCCAGACCGGTGGCAGCGTCAACTACAGCCGTCGTCTGAGCGGGCTGACCAATTTCGGCGCCAGCGCGACCTACAGCACGACGAAACCGAACAACACGCAGGGCTCTCTCAACAATGTGCGCACCAATAACTTCAATGCAACCGCCAGCCTGAATACGCAATTCAGTCCCAAGACCAACGGATCGGTCGGCGTGTCCTGGTTCACGTTCGAGACTCCCGGCGTCAGCAACTTCGGGACGCAGTCGACCGCTAGCGTGTTTGCAAGTGTCAACCACAACTTTTAGGCCATGACGTGTACGAGACGTTTTTCGGACTGACCGGCAAGCCGTTTCAGCTCAATCCCGATCCCGCCTTTTTCTACGGCAGTCGCGGACACAAGCGCGCCTTCGCCTACCTGCAGTACGGTGTGCACCAGGGTGAAGGCTTCATCATCGTCACCGGGGAAGTCGGCGCCGGCAAGACCACGCTGGTGCGCAGCCTGCTCGAACAGATCGATCCCGAACAGCTCGTTGCCGCACAGCTCGTAACGACGCAGCTTGATGCGGAGGATCTGCTGCGTGCCGTTGCCATGGCGTTCGGGTTGACAACAAAGGCGATGGACAAGGCGCAGCTGCTTGCCGAGCTCGAAGCGTTCCTCGTGTCGCTCGTACCACAGGGCAAGCGCGCGCTCCTGATCGTCGACGAAGCTCAGAATCTCTCCGGCCGTGCAATCGAGGAATTGCGCATGCTGTCCAACTTCCAGCTCGGCAATCAGGGGCTTTTGCAGAGCTTTCTGGTGGGCCAGCCCGAGTTGCGTCAGTTGATGCAAAGCCCGGAGCTTCAGCAACTGCGGCAGCGCGTAACCGCATCCTATCACCTGGGACCGATGGACCGCGCCGAAACCCAGGCGTACGTCGAACATCGGCTGCGGCATGTAGGCTGGAGCAACTTTCCCCGGTTCGAGCCTGGAGCCTTTGACGCGATCTACACGTTCTCCGCAGGGATTCCTCGACGGATCAACATGCTCTGCAACCGCCTGCTGCTGGCCGCCGCACTCTCCGAAGAGCAGGACATCGCCGCGGCCAACGTCGACGCGACTGCCGACGAGATTCGACTCGAGCTCAGCGAAGGCGACAGCGGCGCCAGCGCAGGGGCGCCCAGGACCGACGGATTCGGCTTCGGTGACGGTGAACCGACAGCCGGCCTTGAACAGCGCGTGGTGCGCCTGGAGCGTGCCATGACGGCAACGCTCGACCTCCTGCAACAGATGCGGCGATCGCAAGCGACCATCAAGCCGCTTGACCCGCTCAAAAGCTGATGCACGAATTCGCGCAAACGCCTGGCCCTATCATGTGCGTGGTTGGCGCCAGGCCGAACTACATGAAGATGGCGCCTCTCATTCGGGCATTTCGCAGTGATCCTGCGGCGCCAGCCTACGCTGCTCGTGCATACCGGTCAGCACTACGACGTGGCGATGAACGATCGGCTGTTCGCCGACCTGAAGCTGCGCTCGCCGGACGTCAACCTCGACGTCGGCTCGGGAACCCATGCGCAACAGACTGCGGAGATCATGCGGCGATTCGAGCCTGTCGTCGACGCCGCGCGACCGAGTTGCGTCGTCGTCGTCGGCGACGTGAACTCGACGCTGGCGTGCAGCCTGGTAGCAGTGAAGAAGGCGATTCCCGTCGTGCATGTCGAAGCGGGGCTGCGCAGCTTCGATCGCATGATGCCGGAGGAAATCAATCGCCTGCTTACCGACCAGATCTGCGACGCGCTGTACACGACCGAGCGTTCCGCGGACCGGAATCTGCGGCGCGAAGGCATCGCCATGGAACGAGTCCATTTCGTGGGCAATGTCATGATCGACTCGCTGATGGCAAGCCTTCGCTACGCTGTCAGTCCCACTGCGGTGTTCGCAGGCAGTGGTATGGATCCGGCGCGGCTCGCTGATGGACAACGTTTCGGCCTGGTCACGCTGCATCGCCCGTCCAATGTCGACCAGCATGGCAGCCTCGCCGAAGCGTTGGCGATTATCCGGGAGATCAGCCGCGATTTGCCGCTGGTCTGGCCACTGCATCCGCGAACGCGCGCGAGCATCGACCGTTTCGGATTGTGGAGCGCAGTGGACGAACGTTGCACGATCGTGCTCCCGCCCCAGGGTTACCTCGAGATGCTCGGCCTGATCAAAGATGCGACATTGGTGCTTACCGATTCGGGCGGGATCCAGGAGGAGACCACGGCGCTTGGCGTACCGTGCCTGACAATGCGCGACAACACCGAGCGTCCGATCACGGTCGAGCAGGGGACAAACGTGCTTGTCGGAAGAGATCGGACGCTCATTTTGCAGCGTGTCAACGAAATCCTCGCCGGTGGCGGCAAGCGGGGACGCGTTCCAGAGCTGTGGGACGGGCGCGCCGCGGAACGCATCGCCGCGCACCTCGTGCCCTGGCTTGCACGAACCGCAGAGTCGGCATACGCCTGAATCCATGGATACGCCCTACCCGAAGACAGGTGTAGTCAACGCCCTCACCATCGACGTCGAGGATTATTTTCAGGTCTCGGCATTCGTGCCCTACATCGCGCGCTCGACATGGGACGAGCTGCCGTGTCGAGTCGAACAGAATGTCGACAGGATCCTCGAACTACTCGCGCAGAGCGGGGTCCATGCCACGTTTTTCACGCTTGGCTGGATCGCCGAGCGCTATCCGCAGATGGTGCAGCGTATCGTCGCGGGCGGACACGAGCTGGCAAGCCACGGCTACGCGCACCAAAGGGCGAGTGCGCTCCAGCCCGACGCGTTCTTCGCCGATGTCGCACTGGCAAAGGCGGTCCTCGAGGATGTCGCGGGTACGGAGGTCCAAGGCTATCGGGCGCCGAGCTTTTCCATCGGTGACGACAATCTCTGGGCCTACGATTGCCTGGCCAAGGCCGGCTATCGCTACAGTTCGAGCGTCTACCCGATCCGGCACGATCATTACGGATCGCCGGGCACCTGGCGCTTCGCGCACGTGGCGAATACTCAGATGCTCGAGGTGCCGATCGCCACTGCTCGCCTGTTCCGCACCAACTGGCCGGCGGGCGGCGGCGGCTATTTTCGGCTGTTGCCCTATGTGGTGTCGCGCTGGCTGATCCAGCGCGTGAATGCAAGCGACGAGGAAGCGGCGATTTTCTACTTTCATCCCTGGGAGATCGATCCCGAGCAGCCCCGTGTCAAAGATGTGGACGCGAAGACGCGCTTTCGTCATTACGTGCATCTGGAACGCACCGAGAAGCGTTTGCGTCTGTTGCTGCGGGACTTCCGCTGGGATCGCATGGACCACGTTGTCTTCGGTGTGGCATGAACGCGCCAGACACCGCGTTCAACGTGCGCCCGGCCGTGGCGTCACCCTTGCGCGTTCGCACATTCGGCGACGAGGATCGGACGCGGTGGGAAGCGTTCGTTCATGGCTGCCCGGACGCGACGTTCTTCCATCGCATCGGGTGGAAGGACATTATCGAAGAATGTTTCGGGCACACCACGCACTACCTTCTCGCCGAGCGCGATGCCCGGATTGTCGGGGTGCTGCCCCTTGCCGAAGTGAAGACACTACTTTTCGGGCATGCGCTGGTCTCGTTGCCCTTCTGCGCCTACGGTGGTGTGGCAGCCTTGGAGACCGACGCGGTTACTGCGCTGCATGCGTTCGCCCGAGCGCTCGGTGAGAGGATTGGCGTGGAGCACCTCGAGCTGCGCGATCGCGCCATACGCGAAGCCGACTGGCCGCGACAGGACCTATATGTAACGTTCCGCAAACCGATCCTGCCGAAAGTCGACGACAACCTCGCAGCGATCCCGCGCAAGCAGCGGGCTATGGTTCGCAAAGGTATCGCGCGCGGCCTGGTGAGCCGGATCGACCCCAACGTCGACCGACTTCTTTGCGCTCTACGCGGACAACGTGCACCGCCATGGGACGCCGCCGATGGCGAAGCGCTATTTCGAGGCGCTGCGTCGCACTTTCGATCGCGACTGCGAGGTCCTCACGGTAACCGATTCGCAAGGCAAGGCGGTATCGAGCGTGCTGAGCTTTTACTTCCGCGACGAGGTGCTGCCGTATTACGCCGGCGACGTCGAGGCGGCACGCGATCTGGCCGCCAACGATTTCAAGTACTGGGAGCTGCTGCGCCGGGCATGCGAGCGCGGTCTTTGCGTCTTCGATTTTGGCCGGAGCAAACAAGGAACCGGCGCGTTCTGCCTTCAAGAAGAACTGGGGACTGGAACCGACGCCGTTGGCGTACGAATATTGCCTTTACCGCCGCGAACGCATCCCGGAAAACAACCCCCTCAACCCGAAGTACCGGATGCTCATGGCAATCTGGAAGAAACTGCCGATCCCGGTGGCGAACCTCGTGGGTCCGCATCTGGTCAAAGGCCTGGGTTGACCAAGATGGAAACTCTGCTCTTTCTCTCCCATCGGCTGCCGTATCCGCCGAACAAGGGCGACAAGGTTCGCTCGTACCATCTGCTGACGGCACCTGGCGCAGCGCTATCCGGGTCGTTCTGGGGACCTTCATCGACGATCCGTCCGACTGGCAGCATGTGGACAAGTTGCGACGGCTGTGTGGCGAAGTGCACATCGAGTCTATCGTTCCGCGATTCAGGCGTATGCGCAGTGCGGTGGCGGTGCTCACGGGTGAGGCGCTGACGCTGCCATACTTTCGCAGCCGGGCATTGCACCAGTGGGTGAAAGACGTTGTACAACGCGAGCGGATCGAGCGTGCGTTCGTCTATTCGTCCCCCATGGCCCAGTACGTGCTCGATCTCCCCGGAGTGCGGACGCTGGTCGATTTCGTCGACATGGATTCGGCGAAGTGGGACGACTACGCGCAACGCCGGCCGTGGCCGGTTTCCGCGCTGTACCGGCGTGAAGCGCGACGCCTGCTGTCCTTCGAGACGCTCGTTGCCACGCGGGCCGAGGCGAGCTTGTTCGTTACGCGCGAAGAAGCGCAGCTCCTCTGCCAGGCGGCGCCCGGATGCGCAAATCGCATCGTCGCAATCGTTCCCGACCCCTGGAAAGGATATCTCTGGCGCCTCCCATCATCTCGACGTAAAGCGGCGCCGAGTCGCCTGGCGACAGCGGGATGAGCGTCGCAGGGTTGCAGTCCCAGAAGCCCAGATAGCGCTGAATGACGCCACGGCTATTGTGCTCCGGGGAGCCGTGATAGCCACGACAGAACCACTTGGCCTGAAGGCCCTTCGGGACCTCATACACGTTGTGCACTTCGTTGATGGTCACGCCCTGATTCGCGAGATGCAGCACCTGGTTGTTCATATTGGCGTACAGATCGCGCTGGCCGCGAAGGACCTCCTGGATCCGATCGTTGCCCCAGCGCGGCCAGTGGTGCGAGGCGAACATGACCTCGGCTTCGAGACCGAAGCGATAAAGGGCCTCGCTGATGTATTTCGACCAACGCAGCGGATCGCGCACCGGAGCGCCCCGCAACGTGTAGATATTGTGCAGCGACGCGATGACGTTCTCGGCCATCCAGAGCGCTTTCATGTCGGGAATATAGGTGTTCATCTCCCGTGGCGCTTCGGTGTTTGGGCGTGTTCTGGAAAATCATCCGGACGCCATCGACCTCGATGTCCTCGATGTCCTTTTCGACGTAACGGTTAGGCGCAATCAGGCCCATTGCGCCGGCCGACACTCCCTGACCGAGGCCCTGACCGACGTATCCGTGCGGGCTCGCGGGGAGCAGGAGACCGTATTGGTAGAACAGACGCCGGTTCATGGCGTTGCCGGCGTAGACGTTTTCGGACACCGTGAATTCCATGAAGTCGATGGGAGCGATGACCGGAATCTTTCCAGACCTCACGTCCGCCTCGTCGACGATGCCGCGCACGCCGCCCCAGTGATCCCCATGCGTATGGGAATAGATAACCGCCGAAACCGGAAGGCCCCCGCCGACGTGCTCCTGAAACAGATTCCAGGCGGCGCGAACCACTTCCTTGGTCACCAGAGGATCAAAGACGATCCAGCCGGTTTTTCCGCGAACGAACGAGATGTCGGAGAGGTCAAAGCCGCGGACTTGATATATGCCAGGAACGACCTCAAAGAGCCCGTAATTGTTGTTGAGTACGGACTGGCGGTGCAGTGACGGGTGGATGCTATCGAACTCGTCCTGGGTTTCGAGGAACTGAAACCGGCCCATGTCCCACGCCACATGACCAGCGTCGGCCATGATCTTGAGATCCTTCATTGGAGCGATGAGTCCTTTTTTTTGCTCCTCGAAATCTCTCTTATCCGCAAATGGCAGCGTGGCCTTGGCCTGCTTGAGAACATCCAGCGTAAATTTGGAGGGGGCTTTTCCCTTCGGGTGGAAGTGCCCTTTCAAAGGAGCCGCCTCTTGAGCCTGCGCGCCGCTCTCATTGAGAATGACGTGACCTGCGACTGCGAATGCTGTTCCGACAGCGGGAAGAGACCGGATGAACTCGCGTCTTGTCGACATCAACCTCTCCTGGATTCTTCAGGGAGACGGCCACTGCCATGCGGACCTACCCCGCAGAACTCTGAACCGACCAGCGAATGCGCGCAGCCATGAATCGTGCGTCGCAGTGCTTCCCCCCGTGCAACGGATCACGTCGCGTTCCCTCACCTTGAATTGTCCTAGCCGCATTTCCTTTCCCTCGGTCGCGTCAAATAGTCGCGACGGGGCGCTTTGTCGCCGCAGTAGCCAGCGGAGCCGCGCTACGCTCTACGATCGGATCATCAGAGAATTCTCGTCGCCATCAGCCGTGCTCTGAGGCGGGCGTGTTCCCTCTAGATCGACCCTGAGGATTTCGGCTTGTCCAGCTTCTCGATCTCGGCGACCAAACTGAACCCCGTCACGCCGCCGCCTTCTGATAGTCCTTCACGTCGGCGAAGGCGATCTTCGGCCAGCGCTCCTGCTCGTAGCGCAGGTTGAAGGCGCTGGACGCCATGAAGACCGGCGCGCCGTCGAGGTCGGAGGCGATCGAGGACGGGATAGGCGGCGAGGAACTTCTCGAGCTCGCGCCTTCGTCGGACGACGACACCCAGCGGCAGACCTCGAAGCGGCTCGGCTCGAACGACACCGGCAGGCCGTATTCGGCGTCCAGCCGCTCGACCAGCACGTCGAGCTGCAGCGCGCCGACGACGCCGACGATCGCGGCCGCGCCGTCGTGCGGCAGGAACACCTGCACGACGCCTTCCTCCGCCATCTGCTGCAGCGCCTCGCGCAGCTTCTTGGCCTTCATCGCGTCGGCGAGCTTGACGCGGCGCAGGATTTCCGGCGCGAAGCTCGGCACGCCGCGGAACACGATCTCCTCGCCCTCGGTCAGCGTGTCGCCGATGCGCAGGAGCCCGTGGTTGGGGATGCCGACGACGTCGCCGGCGAAGGCCTCCTCGGCGAGCGAGCGGTCCTGGGCGAAGAAGAATTGCGGCGCCGAGAGCGTCATCGGCTTGCCGGTGCGCACCAGCTTCGCCCGCATGCCGCGCTGGAGCTTGCCCGAGCAGACGCGCATGAAGGCGATGCGGTCGCGGTGGTTCGGGTCCATGTTCGCCTGGATCTTGAAGACGAAGCCGGTCATCTTCGGCTCGTCCGCCTGCACCGTGCGGCTCGCCGCTTCCTGCGCGCGGGGGCGGGCGCGAATTCGGCCAGCGCGTCGATCAGGTCCTTGACGCCGAAATCCTTGAGCGCGCTGCCCCACAGGACCGGCGTCAGGTGGCCTTCGAGGAAGGCCTGCTTGTCGAACGGCTTCAGGCCCTCGACGGCGAGGTTGAGCTCCTCGATCGCTTCGCGCGCGCTCGTGCTCGGGCAGAAGCTCGGCGACGCGCGGATCGTCGGGGCCGTTGACCGCGACGGCTCGCGCGTCCTTGCCGAGCGGCGTCAGGCGGCTGCGGCGGATGTCATAGGCGCCGGCGAGCGAGCGGCCGCGGCCGATCGGCCAGGTGAGCGGCGCGGTGTCGAGCGCCAGCGTCTTCTCGATCTCGTCGAGCAGGTCGAACGGGTCGCGCGTCTCGCGGTCCATCTTGTTGATGAAGGTGACGATCGGGATGTCGCGCAGGCGGCAGACCTCGAACAGCTTTCGCGTCCGCGCCTCGATGCCCTTGGCGGCGTCGATCACCATGACGGCCGAAGTCGACGGCGGTCAGCGTGCGGTAGGTGTCCTCGGAAAAGTCCTCGTGGCCGGGCGTGTCGAGCAGGTTGAAGACGCAGTCGCCATATTCGAAGGTCATCACCGAGGTGACGACCGAAATGCCGCGCTCGCGCTCGATCCCCATCCAGTCGGAGCGGGTCTGGCGGCGGTTGGCCTTGGCGCGCACCTCGCCGGCGAGCTGAATCGCGCCGCCGAACAGCAGCAGCTTCTCGGTCAGCGTCGTCTTGCCGGCGTCCGGGTGCGAGATGATCGCGAAGGTGCGCCGGCGCGCGACGGGGTTGGGTTCGGTCATGGACTGCGGGTTTCGAGGGGAATGTCGGGCGCCTATCTAATGCGCAATGCGCATGAGGGGAAGGCCGGACGCGCCGGGGCGGCGGCCCGTGTCTTTCACCACAATGACACGAAGATCACGAAGCGCGCCTTCTTCGTGTCCTTTCTGTCCTTGGCGGTGAAACCCTTCACAGCCGTCCAAAAAAGATTTCCGGCGCCCCCTTGCGTGTCCGATAGCTCTAAGATATATCTTGTTGCGACATATCGTGGATATGTCATGATACAAACGAGAAAGGAACACAATGTTTCATCGACACTTTGAACACGCCATGCGCGAACACGGGCGCTGGCGGGGACGCGGCCCGGAAGGCCGGGACGGCGGCGGCGAACCGCAGGGGCGCGAGCGCGGTCCGCAATGGGGCGCCCGGCATCGCTTCGGCGGACGCGAGGGGCGGATGTTCGACGGCGGCGAGCTTCGCCTCGTCATCCTCGCGCTGGTCGCGGAAAAGCCCCGGCACGGCTACGAGATCATCAAGGAGCTCGGCGAGCGGGTCGGCGGCGACTATTCCCCTCCCCCGGCGTCGTCTATCCGACGCTCACCCTGATCGAGGAGATGGGCTACGCGACCACAAGCCAGGACCAGGCCAATCGCAAGCTCTACACGCTGACGGAGGAAGGCGCGAAAGCCCTCGCCGAGAGCAAGACTCAGGTCGACGCGATCTTCGAGCGCTTCGCCGGCCGCGAGGAGCAGGGCGATCCGCGCGCCATGGGCTCGGTGTTCCGCGCCATGATGAACCTGCGCACCACCATCAGGTTGCGCCTGAGGGGCCGCGCGGCGACCCCGGAGCAGGTGCAGGCGATCGTCGACGCGCTGGACGCCGCGGCGAAGACAATCGAACGCGTGTAGCAACCTGCGCCGCTTGATCCTCGGGCAACGCAATAGCGTCTCCGGGCTCACAAATTGTAAGAGTCACGTTGCGGTAATAACTAACGAAATTGACCAAGAACTCGCTGAAATTGCGCTCGGACAACCTCCTCAACCGTTCTCGTGCAGAAATCGGTTGACGGAGGTTCTCCGTCCGGACTATGACCTTGCCGTCACGGAAGGGACGCCGTGGCAGGTCTTGGGAGAACTTCCGGCCTTTCAGACATTCATAAGGGGGACATAATGAAAAGCTTTGGTCTTTTGACCGCGAGCCTGCTCGCGGCGCTAACGGTTGCGTCCGCCGCGAAAGCGGACACGTTCACGCCTGAACTACGAAGCGCCGGGCGTGCAGAACACGACCGCCGTCTTCAGCGTCGAGGGTGTCGAAACTTTCAACTCCGTTCTCGGCGGGCTACCACGGCTCGATCAATTCCACTTTCGGCGGCAACGGCGCGATCACCGGCGTCTACACGCCGGACGTCGGCAGGCTGAGCGTCCAGATCAACAATGCGGACCAGTATGGCGGCGCCGGCGGAACGGGCCAATACATCGTCGCGTTCGGCGACACGCCCTACACGCTGACGCTGACGAATGACACGATCGTGAACCCGAACGGAATCAACTACTTCGGCTATTGGCTGTCGGCGCTCGACGCGGGCAATCAGGTCTCCTTCTACCGCGGCAATACGCTGCTGAAGTCGCTGACGCCCGGCGGACGTTCTGGCCAACACGGTCAGCTGCCCCGGCGTCGCCTATTGCGGCAACCCGAACGCGCCGTTCCTTGGGCCAAGACAGCGGCGAGCCCTTCGTGTTCATCAATTTCTATGACACGACCCGGCGGAACGTTCGACAAGGTCGTCTTCTCCGAGAACTCCGCCGTCGGGCGGCTACGAATCCGACAATCACACGGTCGGCTTCTACACGCAGATGGGCGGCGTCCCGGAGACGTCGACCTGGGCGATGATGGCGCTGGGCTTCGCGGGCCTCGGCCTTGCGGGCTACCGGTCCTCGCGCCGGCGTCTCGCGTCGATCGCGTAAGCCTCGCATCTCAATCTTGGGGAAGGGCCGCCCTTCGGGGCGGCCCTTTTCTTTTGCGCGACCCTCGCCTTAGAAGCCGCCCGATGCCGCGCTTCAAGCTGACCCTCGAATATGACGGCGCGCCCTTCGTCGGCTGGCAGCGGCAGGAGAACGGCCCGTCCGTGCAGGCGACGCTCGAGGACGCCGTCTTCGCCATGACCGGCGAACGCGTCGTCGCGCATGGCGCCGGGCGCACCGACGCCGGCGTCCACGCCACGGGTCAGGTCGCGCATGTCGACCTCGCCCGGGACCGGGATCCGTTCCGGCTGTCCGAAGGGCTCAACGCCCATCTCGTCCCGCAGCCCGTCGCGGTCGTCGCGGCCGAAAGGGTCGGCGACGATTTCGACGCCCGCCGCAGCGCGACCGCGCGCGCCTATGTCTATCGGGTCGTCAACCGGCGCGCGCCGCTGACGCTGGAGCGCGGCGCAGGCCTGGCATGTGAAGCAGCGGCTCGACGCGGAGGCGATGGCGGAGGCCGCGCAACGGCTGCTCGGCCGGCATGATTTCTCGACCTTCCGCGACGCCCAGTGCCAGGCGGCCTCGCCGATCCGCACGCTCGACCGGCTCGACGTGACCCGCGCCGGCGACCTCATCCTGTTTGCGGTCGGCGCGCGCTCCTTCCTGCATCGGCAAGTCCGCTCGATGGTCGGCTCGCTGATCGACGTCGGCGCCGGCCGATGGACCGGCGCGGATCTCACGGCGGCGCTCGACGCCGCCGACCGCAGCCGCTGCGGTCAGGTCGCCCCGGCCCACGGCCTCTGCCTGACGCGCGTCGACTACGGCGGCGTCCCTGAGCCGCGCCGTCGCCTTGGCGGCGCGCGGGGCGCAGCCTAAGATCGCCGATATCGAGGAACCCGAGGGAGACGCCCATGGCGACGAAGCCGAAGAGCGAGACGAAGCCGGCCGATCCGCGCGGCAAGATCGTCGATGCGCTGATGAGCCTCGCGGCGGAGCGGCGGTTCGAGGACATCTCGATCCGCGACATCTGCAAGGAGGCGGGCGTCACGCTGGCGCGAGTTCCGCGACTCGTTCCCGTCAAAGGGCGCCGTGGTCGCCGGCTTCTCGCGCCGCATCGACCGCGCCGTGCTCGCCCAGGAGGACGACGGGCTGGCGGATGAGAGCGCGCGCGAGCGGCTGTTCGACATCCTGATGAAGCGGCTCGAAGCGATGGCGCCCTATCGCGAGGGCCTGCGCGAGGTGACGGCCTGGGTGCGGCGCGACCCGGGCGCGGCGCTCGCGATGAACCCGGTCATGCTGAACTCCATGCGCTTCATGATGGAGGCCGCCGGCATCGACGTCGAAGGCGGCGCGGCGGGCGCGATCAAGACGCAGGGTCTGGCGCTCGCCTGGGCGCGCATCGTCGGCGTGTGGCTCGACGACGACGATCCCGGCCTGTCGAAGACCATGGCCGAAGTCGACCGCGAACTGACGCGCGGCGAGCGCGCGGTCGCGGGCGTCGACCGGATCAACGCGCTGGCCTCGCCCTTGCGCGGATTGGTCCGCGCCGCCTTCGAGTTCCGCCGCAGCGCGCCGCAAGCGCCCCGATCGCGCGCGCAGCGCTCGCGACGAGGACGAAGGCAAGAGCGACGCTCCCGAAGGCGTGAAGGCCGGTCGGACAAGACGCCGCGGACGCAGGGTAAACGAAGTCTCGCCGACGATTCAAACTTGAAGCTTTCGCTTGAGCCTTTGCTCGCCACGCCCCGCGAAGGGGGCGCGAATCCGGCAATCAAGCTGGGCTTAACCACTTTCGTTAGGCGGTTGCGGACCGCCGTCCGGCGATGCTTGCGTCCACCAACGCAAGGCGGAGGCGGGCGGCGTGACGGCATCGGCGAAGACGATCGAGACCATCCGGATCGAAGCGAGCGACCCGCGCTCGGACGATCGCCGCCGCATCGTCGACATTGGCGCGCGACGCCGTCGCCATTCGTCGCGCCGTGGCGGGCGTGACGATGACGCTGCGCATTCCGGCCAGCGCCTATCAGCGGCGTCGCGCTGCGCATCGCCGGACTCGACGACGGCGGCTTTCACTATGAGGTGAAGCTTGCGCATCGCGATCCCGATCTCGCGGTCTCGCTCGCCGAAGGCCATGACCAGGGGGCGATCGAAGCCGAGTGGCGGGCGTGGGTGCGCTTCCTGCGCCTGCCGGCGCTCGTCGGCCGCGCTCAGGGCTCGGACGTCGAGGTCAACACCGACGCAACCGACATCGCGCGGCGGATTCCAAGCCCGCGTCGGCGCGGACGGGCGCTGAAGGGCCGCAGGCCCCGCTTCCTGACGCGACGCAAAGTCGGGCGCGCCACGGTCGGCGCGGAAGACGCGACGGCGCGCGCGCCCTGCGAATCCGCGTCCGAAGGCTGAACGCGCCGCTCATCGACCGGCGCGCGCCGCATATCGGCTTCATGCCGATATTGTGTGGCGCCGCCATGTTAGGCTATGAACGCAATCCTTCAACGCGCCCCTTGACGACTCCCGTGACATCGGCGGCGCGCGGAGACGGGATGGATCGCAAATGGTTGCCGCTGAACGCGCTGAGAGCGTTCGAGGCGGCGGGACAGCATCTCAGTTTCACCGCCGCGGCGAATAGTCTGACGGTCGCGCAAAGCGCCGTCAGCCGGCATGTCATCGTCCTCGAGAATTTTCTCGGCGTCGCCTTGTTCGAGCGGCGGCCGCAACAGCTCGTGCTGACGGAGGCCGGGCGGCACATCCTGCCGGTCGTATCGAAGTCCTTCGACCGCATCGATCAGGCGCTCGGCGAAGTCATCAAGGAGAAGGGGCGGCCGAAGCGCATGCTCAAGGTCGCGCTGCCGACCTCCTTCGCGCATCGGCTCGCCATCCCGATCCTGCGCGACTTCCGCGCCGAGAACGCCGGCATCGCGCTCGAGATCGTGTCGAAGCCGACGACCGGCCCGGAGGTCGACGGCGACGTCGACATCGCGATCGTCTATTCCGAGCCGCGCGTCACCGACGCCATTCACGATCTTCTCTGGATGGTGCGCTCGACGCTGCTGTGCAGCCCGAAACTGCTCGAGACGACCGACGCCAGCGACCCGGTGAAATTCGTCGCCGCCAACGATCTCCTGCATCTCAAGATCGACGGGCGGCCGCGGCATTTCTTCTGGGAGATGTTCGTGCGCTCGATCGGGCGCCCGGATCTGCCGGTCGATCGCGGCCTCGTGTTCGACACGCAGCAGCTCGCCGCGCAATATGCGATGAGCGGCGAAGGGCTCGCGCTGCTCGATCCGCGCCTCTTCCACGAGGAGATCAACGCCGGGCGCCTCGTCCGCCCGTTCGATCTCTGGCTCGACGAGGGCTACGGCTACTATCTGACGACCCATCCCGAGGACCTGAGCAACGAGGCGGTCGCGCTGTTCCGCTCATGGCTCATCGCCCGCTTCGAGGCCGGCCCCGCCAAACCCGCCGACCCCGAGGCTGCCGCGCCGGAGCCTGCCGAAGCTGCGGGCGGCGAAATAGGCGCCCACAATTTTTGCGGGAGGCGCGCCGCGATTGCGTGGCGTGCAGCCTGCTCGCGATGGCGCGCAGCCGGACTCCTCGCCCGACCGTCGCGAGAGGAACGTCGCGCGTCCCGTAAGGAATGCCATGTCCGCCGAGTTCGAGCCGACCGAACAGCAGGGCCGCCGGCGGCGGCGCGGCGAACGCGTCGCGCCGGCCGCGTCGAGCGGCCCGCCGCCGCAGCCGAAGCTGGCCTTCCCGCCGCTCGACCTCGATCTCGGCGGACGAGCTCGAGTCGATCCATCAGGCCTCGCTGACGGTGCTCGAGGAGATCGGCATGGACTTCCTGCACGACGGCGCGCGCGCGATCCTGAAGGACGCCGGCGCCGACGTCGATCCGGCCTCGAAGCGGGTGCGCTTTCCGCGCCGCGCTCGTCGAGGCGCAGATCGGGCTCGCGCCGCGCGAATTCACGCTGCATGCGCGCAATCCCGCGCGCAACCTCGCGATCGGCGGCGCGCAACGTCGCCTTCGGCTCGGTCGCGAGCGCGCCCAATTCCGCCGACCGCGACGGCGGCCGCCGGCCGGGCAACCATCGCGACTACCAGAACTTCATCCGCCTCGGGCAGACGCTTCGACGTCATCCATTTCTGGGGCGGCTATCCGGTCGAGCCGGTCGACATCCACGCCTCGGTCCGCCATCTCGACGCGCTGTTCGACATGCTGACGCTGTCGGACAAGCCGATCCACGCCTATTCGCCTCGGCCGCGAGCGCAATCTCGACGCCATCGAGATGGTCCGGATCGCCCGCGGCATCGACGACGCGACGCTGGAGCGCGAGCCGTCGCTCTTCACCATCATCAACTCCTCCTCGCCGCTGCGGCTCGACGGGCCGATGCTGGAGGGCATCATCCAGATGGCGCGGCGCAACCAGGTCGTCGTGCTGACGCCCTTCACGCTGGCCGGCGCCATGGCGCCGGTGACGATCGCCGGCGCGCTGGTCGCAGCAGAACGCCGAGGCGCTGGCCGGCCTCGTCGCTCGCGCAGATCGTGCGGCCCGGCTCGCCCTTCGTCTATGGCGGCTTCACCTCCAACGTCGACATGAAGTCCGGCGCGCCCGCCTTCGGCACGCCGGAATACATGAAGACGGCGCTGCGTCGGCGGCCAGCTCGCGCGGCGCTACGGGCTGCCCTACCGCTCCTCCAACGCCAACGCCGCCAACACGCTCGACGCGCAGGCGGCCTATGAGAGCGTCTTCTCGCTCTGGGGCGCGATCATGGGCGGCGTCAATTTCCTGATGCATGGCGCCGGCTGGATGGAGGGCGGCCTGCATGCCTCCTTCGAGAAGATGGTGCTCGACGCCGACCTGCTGGAGATGGTCGCCGAGTTCCTGCGCGCCGCTGGAGGTCGACGACGGCCGAGCTGGCGCTCGACGCGATGCGCGAGGTCGGCCCGGGCGGCCATTTCTTCGGCGCGCAGCACACGCAGGCGCGCTACCGGACCGCCTTCTTCGCGCCGATGATCTCGGACTGGCGCAACTTCGAGACCTGGCGCGAGGCCGGCTCGCCGACCGCGGCTACGACGCGGCCAAGCGCATCGTCGCCGAGCGGCTCGCGGCTTACGAGCCGCCGCCGATCGACCCGGAGCGGCGCGAGGAGCTCGAGGCCTTCGTCGCCCGCCGCAAGGCCGAGGGCGGAGCGCCGACCGATTTCTGAGTCCTGCGGCGCCGGCGGCCCATGAGCCGTGCATCTCGCCGTCGCGGGGATGTTTCTCGCCTTCGGCCTCGGCATCGGTCTGTGGGGCGGCGCGTCGGGCGGCAATTCTGGCGCGCGCCGGGGTCGACCCCGCAACGTTTGGCATCCTGCTGACGCGTCTACACCGGCGTCTATCTCGTCGCGATGTCTTCGGGCGGCGCGCTCTCCCGCCGCTTCGGCGTCCGCGCGACGCTCGGCGTCGGCGCGATCCTGCTCGGGCGCGGCGCTCTGCTGGCTCCTCAACGCCGCGACGCTCGACGACGGTCGCCGGGTCCCTGATCGCTGGTCGGCTTCCTCGCCGGCGTCGTCGACGTGACGATGAACGCCGAAGGGCGCGCGCATCGAGCGGGCGCTCGGCGCGTCCCATTCTCGCGCGCCTCCACGCCGCCGCCTCGTCGGGCATGGCGATCGGCGCCATTCTCGGCAGCCTCATCTCGCGGGCCGCGCGCCCTGGGGCGCGGGCGTGATCGCGGCCGCCGCGCTCGCCGCCGCCGCCGTCGCCTATGACCGCGCCGCGCGAAGCGAAGCGCAACGGCGCCGACGCCCGCGCCGCCGTTCGAGCCCGCCGCGGGCCTTTCCTTCGCGCCGGCGCTGATCGGGCTTGGGATCATCCTCGGCCTCTCGATCGCCGCCGAGACGGCGGCGTCGCTGTGGTCGGCGCTGCTTCCTGCGCGCCGAGGCGCCCGTCGCTGGCGGCGATCGCCGGCCTCGGGACGGCCTTCTTCGCCGGCTGTCAGGCGACGCTTGCGCTTCAACGCCGACCTCATCCGGCTCCGGGTCAGCGACCGGACGATCATCATCGTCTCGTTCGTGATCGCGGCGGCCGGATTCGGCCTCGTCGGCGTGGCATGGCGGCTTCGCGCTCAGCGTCGCGGGCTTCGCGCTGATCGGCGTCGGCACCGGCGCGATCGTGCCCTGCGGCTTCGCGCTCGCGGCGAGCCAATCGCCCGGCGAGCCGGCGCTCGGGCCTCTCGTCGGCCTCGCTGTTCAGCGCCGTGACCCGCCTGCCGGCGCCCCTGGCCACCGGCCTGATCGCGCAGAGCCTGTCGCTTCCCGCCGCGTTCGGCGCCTTCGCGGTTGCGCTCGCGCTGGCGGCGGCGGGCATGGCGGCGCTATGCGCGCCGCACGGCGCGCGGCGTTCGCGGAGTGAGCGGATCCTTCCCGGCTGCACGTGGACGAGGGTTGCCTTGATCGCGGTCTTCGCTCAGAAGAAGCCCGCATCTTTGGAGAATGGCGCAGAGGAAGTGCGATGGCCAAAATTCTGCCCGTGATCATGTGCGGCGGGCTCCGGAACCCGCGTCTGGCCGGAATCGCGCGAAAGCCTGCCGAAGCAGTTCATCCCCCTGATCGGCGACCGTTCGACCTTCCAGTCGATCATCGCGCTTCTGAACGACCCGGAGATCTTCGACCAGCCGGTCGTGATCACCAATTTCGACTATCGCTTCCGCGTCGCCGAGCAATTGAAGGAGATTGGCGCCGAAGCGACGATCCTGCTCGAGCCGGAGCGGCGCGACAGCGCGGCCGCGGTCGCCGCCGCGGCGGCCTGGGCGGCGACATCGCGATCCGAAGACCATCGTCGCGCGTGCTCGCGGCCGATCACGTGTTCAAGGAAGGCGCGAAATTCGTGCAGCTCTGCGCGCAGGCGGCGGTCGCGGCCGAGGCCGGCGAGATCGTCACCTTCGGGGTGACGCCGGACCATCCGGCGACCGGCTACGGCTATATCCACCCGGCCGAGCCGCTGGCCGTCGATCCCGAGGTCCGCCGCGTCGAGCGCTTCGTCGAGAAGCCGAACGAGGAGCGGGCCAAGGCCTTCATCGAGAACGGCTATCTGTGGAATTCCGGCAATTTCGTCTTCCGCGCCGACGTCATGCTCGAGGAATTGCGGACATTCGAGCCGGAGATTGCGGCGGCGGCGAGCGCGGCGGTGGCGCTGGCGAAAGAGGATCTCGGCTTCGTCATCCTCGACAAGGAGGCCTTCGCCAAGGCGCCGAAGACCTCGATCGACTATGCGGTGATGGAGCGGACCCACCTCGCGGCCGTGCTGGCCGCCGACGTCGGCTGGTCGGACGTCGGCCAATGGTCGACGGTGTGGCGCCTCAGCCCGCAGGACGAGGACGGCAACAGCCTGCGCGGCAAGGCCGTCGCGATCGATTCCTCCAACGTGCTCGTCCGGTCCGAGGAGCATCTGGCGGCGGTGATCGGCCTCAAGGACGTCATCGTCGTCGTGACCGGCGACGCGGTGCTGGTCGCCGACAAGTCGCAGACCGACAAGGTCAAGCAGCTCGTCGAACAGCTCAAGGCGGAGAAGCGGCCCGGAAGCCACCGAGCACCGTCGCGCCTACCGGCCGTGGGGCTACTACCAGAGCATCGACCACGGCTCGCGCTATCAGGTCAAGCGGATCGTCGTGCGCCCGGGCGGGCGGCTATCGCTGCAGAAGCACTATCATCGGGCCGAGCACTGGATCGTGGTGCGCGGCGCGGCCGAAGTCACGCTGAACGCGGACGTGCATCTGGTGCACGAGAACGAGTTCGATCTATCTGCCGATCGGCTCCAACCATCGCCTCGCCAACCCCGGCAAGATCGACCTCGAACTGATCGAGGTGCAGACCGGCAGCTATCTCGGCGAGGACGACATCATCCGGATCGAGGACGTTTATAACCGGACCTGAGGTCCGGACGGTCTGCGCCCGGGCAGGACGGCGCCGTTCGATGGCGCCGTCCTTGACTCCGGGTCATGCGACTTGCAGGCTCTTTTGACGCGAGCGTCGCGATCTCGTGGATGTCGGCGCGATCGATGCCGATATCGTGCAGCTCGCGATCGGTATAGTGCGACAGCTCCTCGACGACGCTCCAGTAAGTCTTGCGAGCGCGCAGGAAGCGCGAGAGAGAAAACATCTTCATGGCGGTCTCCTTTGTTGACTGACCGCCCTCCTGATCGTGTCCCGACTGCGTCGGAACGCGGTGTTCCCTGCTTCCTAGACCGCCCCTATCTAGATTGCTGCGCCGCAAAAGTCAATGGTGCACCGCGAGCAATGATTGTGAAATATCGCATGACAGACTGGGCAGATTTTCGCCATACTTTGACACAATCTCCACCTATCGGACTGAAATCGTAGTTGATTTTTCCGTTAATCGGACATTAACCATGCGTCCATCGCATATCTTGGGCGCTACGAACGGGCATCCGCGCCGACATCCAGAACCCGCAGGGGAATCGGGTGAAGCGAACGCGCGTCTCGGCGACCCGGACGGAACGACCAATATTGACAAAATCAGAAATTATAGTGAGATCGTTCTGGTAGTAAGAATCTGCGATCCTCCCAATTGTGGCGGCCAAGCCACCTCTCGAACCCGAAGGCGGGCGATAATCTGAAGAATGTTGCAGGATCGGACACTCAAACCTTGAAAACACGCGATCGCGAAAAAAGGAACGGCCTCGGACACATGGGAAACGCCGCCGCAGCGTTCACCCGATTATTCCTGCGAGCCCCCGAACACCAGGTTGACAGGCCCGCGGCGCTCGTCCTAAAGACCGCGCCGTCGGGCGCGCTCTCCCACGAGAGAGCGCGTTCGGCGTTTTTGACGCACCCGTGGGTCCGCCTTGCTCGGCGGATGCCTGTCGGCGCCCTGAACGGGCGCAGAGGAGGGCGCGTTCCTCACCCTGTCGCGACCGAAGAGGAACCGCGATGACGAAGCGCGCTGAAGCGAAGTACAAGATCGACCGCCGCATGGGCGAGAACATCTGGGGCCGTCCCCGGAGTCCCGTTCAACAAGCGCGAATACGGCCCCGGCCAGCACGGCCAGCGCCGCAAGGGCAAGGCCACCGACTTCGGCACCCAGCTCAAGGCCAAGCAGAAGGTCAAGGGCTATTACGGCAACATTTCCGAGCGCCAGTTCCACAAGTACTACGTCGAGGCGCTCCGCCTGAAGGGCGACTCGTCGGCCAACCTGATCGGCCTTCTGGAGCGCCGGCTCGACGCGGTCATCTATCGCGCCAAGTTCGTGCCGACGGTGTTCGCCGCGCGCCAGTTCATCAACCACGGCCACATCAGGGTGAACGGCCGCCGCGTCAACATCGCCTCGTTCCAGGTGAAGGTCGGCGACGTGATCGAGATCAAGGAATCCTCGCGCCAGCTGGCGATCGTGCTCGAAGCCGCGGCGCTCGCCGAGCGCGACGTGCCCGACTATTTCGAGGTCGATCACGGCAAGGGCACCGCCAAGATGACCCGCGTTCCGGGCCTCTCGGAAGTCCCCTACCCGACGCACATGGAGCCGAACCTCGTCATCGAGTTCTACTCGCGCTGACGCAACAGCTCCGGCCGCGTCCGGAGCCTTAAGGATCGGAAGCGGAGACAGAGGCGGCGCCCGAGCCGGCGCCCGCCTCACCTCCCGTACCCACGCTCAGAAGCAGGAATCGCGCGTTCGCGCGCCTTCGTTGCATCGGAGCCTTGGGAGTGAGCGGAGCCGCAGAGACGGCAAAGCCGACGTCGGCGGCCGCCGCAGTGGCCGCGCCGGCCTCGGCGTCGCCTTCTATCTCGCCGGCGTCTTCCTGTTCGCGCTCAACGACGCGCTCGGCAAATGGCTGGTCGCCGACTACAGCGTCGGCGCAGCTGATGATGTTGCGCGCGATCGGCGCGGCCTTCGTGCTGGCCCCGATGGCGCTGCGGCTTAAGCCCGCGCTGATCCGGGTCGAGAACCCGCCGCTGCAGCTTCTGCGCGTCCTGTGCATGGCGGGCGACACCTTCGCCTTCTACTGGGCGACGCGCTCCATGCCGCTCGCCGACGTGATGACCTTCTACATGGCCGCGCCGCTCATCGTGACGGCGCTGTCGGCGCCGCTGCTCGGCGAGAAGGTCGAGCGGTTCCGCTGGATCGCCGTCCTGATCGGCTTCGTCGGCGTCGTCATCGCGCTGCAGGCCCACGCCGCAGATGTTCTCCTCGGCCTCGCCGATCGCGCTCGTTCGGCGCGACCATGTTCGCGCTCGGCCAGACCTTCACCCGCAAGCTGCGCCGCTCGCACTGGCTGCAACTGACGATCTGGCAGTTCGTCGGTCGGCGGCCTGATCGGCGCGGCGACCATGCCTTTCGCCTGGATCGACGCCGTCCGCCTTCGACCTCGGGCTGATGGCGCTGGTCGGGGTCGTGTCGATGCTGCTGCTTCATCCTCATCACCCGGGCGCTGGCGATGACCCGCGCGGCCGTGCTGGCGCCGCTCCACTACTCGGCGATCCTGTGGGCGCGCGCTGATGGGCTGGCTCGTCTGGCGCGACGTCCCGACCCTGCCGATCGTCATCGGCAATCGTGGTCATCGTCGGCGGCGGCCTTTATCTCTTGATGAAGAGCCGCGCGGGCGCAGAGGCGATGCCGCGCAGCGACATTCCCTGACGGAGACCGTTTTTCGATGCCGAACGAACCCGCCTTTCCCGCCGAGCGCGAACTCGTTCTCATCCGCCTCATCGATGCGCCGCGCGACAAGGTCTATCGCTGCTGGACGGAGCCTGAGCTGCTCATGCAATGGTTCGCGCCGAAGCCGTTCACGACCGCCGAGGCGAGGCTCGACGTCCGGGCCTGGCGGCGCGAATGTCGTGATCGATGCAGAGCCCCGACGGACTGAAATTCCCGAACGCCGGCGTCTATCTCGAAGTCGTCCCGAACGAGAGGCTCGTGCTTCACCGACGCCTTCACCGCCGGCTGGTCGCCGAAGGACGGCCCGCCCTTCATGGTCGCGATCATCACGCTTCGCGGACGAGAGCGGGGAAGACGCGCTACGAGGCGCGCGTGCGCCACTGGACGGCGGAGGCGCGCGTCCAGCACGAGACAATGGGCTTCCACCAGGGCTGGGGCCAGTGCGCCGACCAGCTCGAGGCGCTGGCGAAGACGCTGTAGCGTCCTTCTTGCGCCCACTGCGAGGCGAGAAGGGGCGAGCCTCACCCGGCCCGCTTCAGCCATTCGTCCTCGTCGACCACCTCGACGCCGAGCTCGCGCGCCTTGGTGAGCTTCGAGCCGGCGCCCGGGCCGGCGACGACGAGGTCGGTCTTCGCCGGAGATCGAGCCGGAGACTTTGGCGCCGAGCCGCTCGGCCATCGCCTTGGCCTCGTCGCGCGTCATCTTCTCGAGCGAGCCGGTGAAGACGATCGTCTTGCCGGCGAGCGGATGGCTGGCGGCCACCGCCTCCATCGGCTCGACCGTCACCTCCGTCGAGGAGCGCGTCGAGCGCCGTCTCGTTGCGCGCCTCGGCGAAGAAATCGGCGATCGCCTCGGCGACGACCGGGCCGATGCCCTCGACATGCGACAGCTCCTCCTTCGGCGTTCGGCGCGCGGGCGGCGGCGCGGAACGAATCCCAGTCGCCGAAATGGCGGGCGAGCCGGCGCGCATTGGTCTCGCCGACATGGCGGATGCCGAGCGCATAGAGGAAGCGGTTGAGCGCGATCGTTCGCCGCGCCTCGATGGCGGCGAACAGATTGCGGGCCGAGACCTCGCCGAAGCCCTCCCATTCGCGTAAGCGGCGGCTCACTGCTCGCCGTCGCGCGCGCTGCAGCGTGAAAATGTCGGCGGGCGTCCGGATGAGCCCCTTGGCGAAGAAAAGCTCGATCTGCTTGTCGCCAAGTCCCTCGATGTCGAAGGCGTTGCGCGAGCAGAAATGCTTCAGGCCCTCGACCGCCTGCGCCGGGCAGACGAGATGGCCGGTGCAGCGGCGCACGACATCCGCTCGCCGGTCTTCTCGTCGATCTCGCGCAAGCGCCGCCGAGCCGCAGACCGGGCAGGTCGTCCGGGAAAGACATAAGGCGCTCGCGTCCGTCGGCCGCTTGTCGAGCACGACTTCGAGGATCTGCGGGATGACGTCGCCGGCGCGCTGCACGACAACCGTGTCGCCGATGCGCACATCCTTGCGCGCGATCTCGTCCTCGTTGTGCAGCGTCGCGTTCTGCACGACGACGCCGCCGACCGTGACGGGCTTGAGCTTCGCGACCGGGGTCAGCGCGCCGGTGCGGCCGACCTGGATCTCGATGCCCTCGAGCACGGTCGTCGCGCGCTCGGCCGGGAACTTGTGCGCGACCGCCCAGCGCGGCGAGCGCGAGACGAAGCCGAGCCGCGTCTGCAAGGCGAGGTCGTCGACCTTGTAGACGACGCCGTCGATGTCATAGCCGAGGCTCGCCCGCTGCTGCCTCGATCGCGCGATAATGCGCGAGCATCTCCTCCGCCGAGTGGCAGAGCTTCGTCAGCGGATTGATCGGCAGGCCGAAGCGATGCATCGCCTCGATCGCGCCGAACTGCGTCTCGGCGAAAGGCTCGCTGACCTCGCCCCAGGCATAGGCGAAGAAGGCGAGCGGCCGGCTGGCGGTGATCGTCGGGATCGAGCTGGCGCAGCGAGCCGGCCGCGGAATTGCGCGGATTGGCGAAGATCGGCTTGCCGGCCTCGGCCTGCCGCGCGTTCAGCGCCGCGAAATCCTCGTTGCGCATGTAGACCTCGCCGCGCGCCTCGAAGATCGCGCGGCGCGCCTTGCAGCCGGTGCGGGATCGCCGTGATCGTCCGCACATTGGCGGTGACGTCCTCGCCCTCGAAGCCGTCGCCGCGCGTCGCCGCCTGGACGAGCTCGCCGTCCTCGTAGCGCAGGCTGCAGGAGAGGCCGTCGATCTTCGGCTCCGGCGACCATCGCGAGCGGCGCGTCGGCGCGCGAGCCCGAGAAAGCGCCGCACGCGGGCGCAGAACTCGACCGACCTCCTCGTCGGAGAAGACATTGCCGAGCGAGAGCATCGGCACGGCGTGCCGCACCTTGGCGAATTTCTCGGACGGCGCCGCGCCGACCTTCCGGTTGAGCGAAGTCCGGCGCCGGCAAGCTCGGGATATTCGGCCTCCAGCGCCGTGTAGCGGCGGCGCAAGGCGTCGTAGTCCGCGTCCGAGATGGTCGGCGCGTCCTCGGCGTAATAGCGCCGGTCGTGCTCGGCGATCTCGGCGCCGAGCCGGGCGTGTTCGGCCGCGGCTTCGGCGAGGGTCGCCCTCGGAGACAGTGGGCTTGGTCATCGCCGGGGCAGGCTAGCGGATTCTCGGCCCGGACAAAATCGGCCGCCCGTCGCCCTTGGCCCCACCAGCTCCCGGAAGTGCTAATTCCTGGCAAGGAGCGAAATCTTTCATGGAGTTAGGCGCCAAAACACGTCCCTTTTCGCGAATCCGCGTAAGCCAAAGGTCATAGCGTCTGACCGACGTGCGCCCAGTGCCGCATTCCGATGGATGTGATCCTGTCTGGCTCTGCGGTCAGTTTCCGCCATGCGTCGCAGGCAGCATCGATAATGGCGTCGTAGTTTTCGAAGACGGTGTTTGAGAGCCAGGTCTGACGGAGGTACTGCCAGACGTTCTCGACCGGGTTCAGCTCCGGGCGCCGCGAAGGCAGGAAGATCGGCGTGATGTTTTCGGGCACGTCGAGCTTGCCGGTCGTATGCCATCCGGCGCGGTCGAGCAGCAGCACGGCGTGTGCGTCCTTGGCGACATTGCGCGAGATTTCGTCGAGGTGAAGCTGCATCATGTCGGTGTCGGCGTAGGGAAGCGCCAGGGCCGCTCCGACGCCTCGCGCTGGACAGATCGCGCCGAACAGATAGGCGTTGTCGTAGCGCTGGTCGGCGGGCTGTCTTGGCCGCGTTCCACGCCGGGCCCATTGGCGGACGAGGCCGTTCTTCTGGCCGATCCGGGCTTCGTCCTGGAACCAGATCTCGACCGGCGTCGTCTCGGAGATGCCTTCGAGATGAGCCTTCAGCGCGCGCGGGAAGTTTTTTTGAACGCCTCGACGATCCGCTCGTCCTGCGCCGGATGACGAGGCCTGGCGCTGATGTGGGAGAAGCCGAGCTTCTTCAGAAGCTTTCCGACGTAGCGCGGGTGAAAGTCGACGCCGAACCTCTCGGCGATGACGCGCTTGAGGTCGATCCGCCGCCAGCGCACGACGCCGTCTTTCTCGCGATCCGGCCCGGCCTCGACGATCTGCGCGAACTGGGCCAGTTGCTCCTCCGACAGGCGAGGCTTCGGACCTTCGGTCCAGTTGTCGAAAAGCCCGTCCGGACCCGAGGCGTTGAAGCGGTGAACCCAGTCGCGCAGCGTCTGCCGGTCCATGCCCCCGATCTTCGCCGCCGCCCCTCGGTCCATTCCGTCTCGAACCCCTGCCAGCGACAGAAGCCGGCGGCTCTGGTTGACGTCCTTCGACCGGCGCGCCAGCGCCCGAAGCTCCTCCGCCGAATAGTCCTCTCGCAATCTGACCGCTGAAGGCATGGCGCGAATCTCCCGCGCCAAAGGAGTCAGAAATCCCGCCCCATGGGAATCCCGTACGTGAGTCAGCCAGCGGGGCCTTTGGTATAGTGCTGCGCGATTGATTGATCGGCGCGTGGCCGGACGCGAGACTTGCGCGAGGGCGCATTTCGGAATGAAACTCGAGTCTTGCGGTCCAGGAATCAATTCTGCTCATAAAAACCAACGTAGCATACATTTCTGTAAAACACAAGATATTGGCTTCGCGGGACCGGCTGCGAGCGCCTGTGGCCAACTCTTCCCCGTTCAGCTGTCGTCCCGTGAGCCGAACCCGGGCGCCGTCACGTGCGTCCACGCCTGGGGGTCGTGCAGGGAGTTCGGCTTCGGCGGCATGGTCGGCGGCTGAGACAGGAAGGCGAGTGTAGAGTCCGCGCCTCCTTCCTCGTCGGTCAGCCGTCGCGCCGGGTCGAGCGGAAGTCCGCGTCCTTGGCCCGCGTCCAGATCCCAGCTCGAAGATGCGCGCCTCGCGCCGGGCCTCGCGCCGCCCGACAAGGTCATGCAGCAGCCCGCGCCGCGCCGTGGCCCAGACGGCGCAAAGCGCCATCCAGCCGGCCGCCGCGAGCAGAACCGCCGCCGTGCTGGATCGGCTCGCGAGCCATTGCGTCGCAGCGAGATTCTCGCCGATCAGTCGGTCCGAATAGGCGGCGATGTCGCGCGAAAGGGCCTCCAGGTCGAGACTGGGGTCGGCCGCCAGCCGCGCGCCCGAAGCGAGGGCGGCGAGTTCGCTGGCGCGCAACTCGTCGCCCCGCGTCATGCCGGGCGTACGCGTTTCCGATGGCGAGCGGCGCGTGGACCTTGTCCATGAGCGCATCGAGGCGTCTTCGGAACGCCTCGATTTCGGGAGCGCCTTCGGGCGCGTACCGGGCCGCCGCGACGAGGGCGCTGTGGGCCTGCGCGCCCGGCGTCGAGAAAGAGCACGGGCGCCTGCCGTCCGGCCTCGGTGGTGTCGTCGAATTCGAGAATGCTGAGCACGGCGAACGGAAGCGACAGGACGGCTCTGCTCGCCTCGGCAAGCAAGGCCGAGGTCCGGGTCCGCTGCTCGATCTCGTCAAGGCTTCGGGCCTGCAGGGAATAGAATCCCGTCACCGCAACTGCGAACAAGGCGACCGCGATCATGCGCGATCGCCCCGAGAGGTCCTATCCGCTTCGACCAGACTCGCCGCTTCGACCAGATTTGCATTTCGAAAACTTGCCTCGCGCCTCTCCTAAACTGAAGCGCAAAGGGGTTAAGGAAACGAAGCGGTCAGCCGCCAAGCGCCCGCTTTCCCGCCTCTTCCGCAGCGTCAGGCGTGACCCAGGCGAAGCCCGGCAAGTTGATGGCGCGCCCAGGTGAACTGGCGTTTGGCGTAGTGGCGGGTGTCGAGCTTCGCCTGCGCTGCCGCCTCTTCGCAGCGACAGCCGCCCCTCGAGATGGGCGATGAGATGCGGAACGCCATGCGCGCGCATGACGGGCAGCGCCGGATCGAGCCGGCGGGCCGCCGAGCGCTGCGACTTCGTCGAGCGCGCCCTCGTCGAGCATCGCGTCGAAACGGCGCGTCGATCCGCGCGTAGAGCGCCTCGCGGTCGGGGGCGAGAAAGAGCCCCGCCCATGTCGCCGGACGTCAAGCGCCGGCGCCTCGCGCGCGCCGTGGAACGCGGCGAGCGGCCGGCCGGTCGCGGCGAAGACTTCGAGCGCCCGCAAGATTCGCTGCCGGTCGTTCGGCCTGAGGCGCGCCGCGGTCTCCGGATCGCGCGTGGCGAGCTCGGCGTGCAGCTCGGCGCGTCGGGCGGCCCTTCGCGCTTCGCGCACCGTGTCGCGTCGCGGATCGCCTGCGGCACGAGCGGCATGGCGGACAGGCCCTCGGTCAGCGCGCGGAAATAGAGGCCCGATGCCGCCGACGAAAATCACCGGCCGTTCGCCGAGTCTCGGCCGAGGATCTCCGCGGCCCGGCGCGCCCATTGGCCGGCCGAGAAATTCACCGCGCCGTCGATCTCGCCGAACAGACGATGCGGCGCGACGCGCTCCTCGTCCGGCGTCGGCCTTGCGGTGAGGATGCGCAAGTCCTTGTAGACCTGCATCGAATCCGCGTTGACGACCGCCGCGCCGAAACCCGCGCGAGCCTCAGCGCGAGCGCCGACTTGCCGCTCGCGGTCGGTCCTGCGATGAGGAGCGCCGCCGCCGCCCTGCCCGTCCTGCCCGACCTCCCGCGGAACGTTCATGCCTGCTCTCGTCGCAACCCTCGTCGCCGACCCCGCCCGGGCGCGGCTGAGCGATGCCGGACTCGACGCGCTCGCGCAAGCCGTTCCGGGCTTCGCGCGACGCGCCTGGCTCGACGAGGGCGTCGCGGCCGACCTCTTTTTCGAAGCCGAGCCGGAAGGCCGCGAAGGCGGCGCTCGCCGCGGCTCTGCGCGGTCGAGCCGATCGACGTCATCGTCCAGCCGCAGGACGGGCCGCCGCAAGCGGCTCCTGGTGGCGGACATGGATTCGACCCTGATCGGCCAGGAATGCATCGACGAACTGGCCGATCGTCGCGGGCATCGGCGCGCGGGTCGCGGCGATCACCGAGCGCGCCATGCGCGGCGAGATCGCCTTCGAGCCGGCGCTTGCGCGAGCGGGTCGGGCTGCTCGCCGGCCTGCCGGCGGGCGTCATCGACGAGGTGCTGCGCGACCGGATCACGCTCAATCCCGGCGCGCGGACGTTGGCGCGGACGATGCGGGCGAACGGGGCGCCGCATCGCCATCGTGTCGGGCGGCTTCCGCCAGTTCACCTCGCGCCGTCGCCGAGCGGATCGGCGCCGACGAGGACCGCGCCAACACGCTCGACGATCGCGGACGGGCAGGCTCACCGGCGAGGTCGGTCGAGCCGGTGCTCGGGCAGGACGCCAAGCTGGAGGCGCTTGCGCGAGATGGCCGCCGGGATGCGGCCTCGAACTTGCCAGACGCTGGCGGTCGGCGACGGCGCCAACGACCTCGCCATGCTGCGCGCGGCGGGGCTCGGCGTCGCCTATCGCGCCAAGCCCAAGGTCGCGGCCGCGGCCGCCGCCCGGATCGACCACGCGGACCTCACCGCGCTCCTCTATGCGCAGGGCTACCAGGCGGAGAAGAGTTCGTTGACGACTGACGGCGACGCGCCCGCCCGCTCGCCGCCGATCCGCCTGGCGCCGCCTTCGCGTTCCCGCCTTCGTCGTCGCGCTGATCGTCAGCGCCATGGCTGTTGTCGCCGCCTGGGCGTTGAGCCTCGACCGGAAGGCCTTGTGGCCGGTCGTGCAGGCCTGCGTCGCGACCTACAAGCTGTCCGGCCTGCCGTTCCCCTGCCTCGAGGTCGATCTATCCCGAGGCGAGGCGGGCGGCTTCGTCGTGCTGCGACCGCCGGTCGGGCCGCCGGACACCATTCTCGCCCCGACGCGGCGCCTCACGGGCGTCGAAGACCCGTTCCTGCAATCGCCCGACGCGCCGAACTATTTCGCCGACGCGTGGAACGCCCGCGGCCTTATCGGCGAGGGGCGCGACGAGCCGCCGCCCGACCGCGTGGGGCTGGTCGTCAATCCGCTGTCGCTCCGCAGCCAGGACCAGCTGCACATTCATATCGGCTGCCTCGTTCCCGGAAATTCGGGCGGAGATCGAGGCCTTCGCCGCCGTCGCTCCGGTCGGCGTCTGGCGGAGGCCGGGCCGCGCCATGCCGAGCTTCTGGGGCTTCAGGACCGGCAGATCCGACCTCGCCGGGATTGACCCGTTCCGGATCGCCGCGCGGACCTTCGGCAGCCGACGTCGGGCGTCGGGCGCACATGGCGATCCTGGTCGCCCAGTCCGGCGGCGAGTTCATCATCTTCGTCAACACGCCGCACAGTCCGGGTCTATGGACCCCGATGGGCGCCGACGATCTTCTGGACCTTGCCTGCCGCGAAGAGCCCACCCTCTTCCCGAAGTGAGCGGCCTCAGCCGAGCACGCTGTCCGGACTGACAAACGGCAGCCCATGCGCCGCGGCGACCGGCTCGCAGGTCAGCTTGCCGTCATGCACGTTGAGCCCGGCGCGCAGATGCGGATCGTCGTTCAGCGCCTTGCGCCAGCCCTTGTCGGCGAGCGCCAGCGTGAACGGCAGCGTCGCGTTGTTGAGCGCGAAGGTCGAGGTGCGCGCCACCGCGCCCGGCATGTTGGCGACGCAATAATGCACGACGCCGTCGACGACATAGGTCGGATCGGAATGCGTCGTCGGCTTCGAGGTCTCGCAGCAGCCGCCCTGGTCGATGGCGACGTCGACGATCACCGCGCCGGGCTTCATCGTCTTCAGCATCGCGCGGGTGACGAGCTTCGGCGCGGCGGCGCCCGGCACCAGCACCGCGCCGATCACCAGATCGGCGTGCTTGACCAGCTCGGCGATCGCCGCGCGCGTCGAGTAGACCGTGTGCATCGCCGTGCCGAACTGCGTCGACAGCCGGCGCAAGCGCCTCGGCGAGCGGTCGACGACCGTGACGTTGGCGCCCATGCCGACGCGCGATCGTCGCGGCATGCGTGCCCGAGACGCCGCCGCCGAGGATCACCACATCGGCCGCCGGCACGCCGGGCACGCCGCCGAGCAGCACGCCGCGCCCGCCCTGCGCCTTCTCCAGGCAGTGCGCGCCGACCTGCGGCGCGAGCCGGCCCGCGACCTCCGACATCGGCGTCAGCAGCGGCAGGCCGCCGCTCGGCGGCGGTCACCGTCTCATAGGCGATGCAGGTCGCGCCCGAGGCGATGAGGTCCTTCGTCTGCGGCAGGTCGGGCGCGAGATGCAGATAGGTGAACAGCATCTGCCCGCGGCGCAGCAGCTTGCGCTCGCTCGGCCAGCGGCTCCTTGACCTTCACGATCATGTCGGCGCGTGCGAAGATCTCCGTCCGGACCGTCGACGATGTCGCGCGCCGGCTCTGCGATAGTCGGCGTCGGTCGAGCCCGGAGCCGATCCCGGCGCTCGTCTCGACCAGAACCTGATGGCCGTGATGCGACGAGTTCGTGCAACCGCCGCGGGCGTCATGCCGACGCGGAATTCGTTGTCCTTGATCTCCTTGGGAACGCCGATCAGCATGGCGCAGTGCTCCTTTGCCCGCCTCTTGCGCAATCTTTGCGCGTCATTCCGCGCAAAGCGGGCGGCAATTTGCGGCTGCAAAAGGAGTCGAATTCGCATAATATTGCGCGAGATGAGCTATTCGGTTCGAAGAATCATGCGCCAGAGCGAACTCGACGATCGCGACCGCGCGATCCTGCGCGAACTGATGCGCGACGGCCGGATCGCCAATGTCGAACTCGCCGAGCGCGTGCATCTCTCGGCCTCGGCCTGTCTGCGCCGGGTGCGGGCGCTGGAGGAGCGCGGGCTGATCGCGGGCTATGTGATGCTGCTCGACGCCGCGAAGCTCGGCCTGCGCGGGCGTCGCCTTCGTCTTCGTCACCCTCGACCAGCAGGGCCGCGCGACGCTCGACGCCTTCGAGGCGACGTGCGCCGCCATCCGGAGATCATCGGAGTGCTACCTGCTGGCCGGCTCGGCCGATTATCTGCTGCGCGATCGCCTTCCGCGACACCGCGCGACTTCGAGCGCATCCACACCGAGATCCTGACGCAGTTGCCCGGCGTGTCGCGCGTCCAGTCGACGCTGGCGCTGCGCACCGTCAAGTCGACGACCGCGCTGCCGATCTGAAGCGTTTTGGCGTTCCCGGGGCTTCTCTGGTAGGAAGCGCGCGAGCCGCCGGAGACGCCAGCGGCGGGAGGGGTGCATCGCATGTTTTCGACCGTCGCACGCGCCGCGCTCGGCGCGCTTTGTCTTGCAGCCCTCGCCGCGGTCCCGGCGGGAGCGCAGACGCTCGACCGGCTGAAGCAGGACAAGACCATCCGCCTCGCGGTGCGCGAGGACGCCCCGCCCTTCTCCTTCAAGGGGCCGGACGGCGTCCCCGCCGGCTTCATGGTCGACCTCTGCAACACGATCGTGGCGCAGCTGGCGCAAGACCTGCATCTGCCCGATCTCAAAATCGAAAACGTGGTGGTGACCGCGGCGAACCGCTTCGACGCCATCTCGACCGGCAAGGCCGACCTCCTGTGCGAGCCGACTTCCGAGACGCTGGCGCGCCGCGACCAGGTCGACTTTTCCGTTCCCACTTTCGTCGACGGCGCGAGCCTGCTCGTGAAGGGCGGCGACGGCCGACCGACTTCGGCGCGCTCGCCGGCAAGAAAGTCGGCGTGCTCGCAGGCACGACGACGGAAACGAGCCTGCGCGCCACGCTGAAGCGGGCGAATATCGACGCCGAGGTGGTCACCCTGCCGACGCACGCGGAGGGGCTGAAGGCGCTGGAAAGCGGCGGCGTCGCCGCCTATTTCGCCGATCGCGCGATCCTCGCCTGGCTCTCCCAGCAGAGCGCCGACAAGGATCAACTGCGGCTCGCCGACCAGTATTTCTCGATCGAACCCTATGCGCTGGCGCTCAAGCGCGGCGACACGGATTTCCGCCTCGCGGTCGATCGGGCGCTGAGCCGCATCTATCGCGGCGGCGAGATCATCGGCATCTGGCAGGCCTCGTTCGGAACGACGCTCCAGCCGAGCGACACGCTGAAGACGCTCTATCTGATCTCCGCCCTGCCCGAGTGAGGCCGAGCGGAAAGAGCGAAAGAAAGCCCGTGGCCGACCCGAGAACCGAACCCGAAGCCGAAAGCCGAGGAAGCCGCAAAGCTGGAGGTCGCGCAAATGCCGTTCGAGCAGGCGCTCGGCGAGCTGGAGGCGATCGTCGACCAGCTCGAGAAGGGCGCCGTGTCGCTCGACGAGTTCGATCACGCTCTACGAGCGCGGCGAGCTGCTCAAGAAGCGCTGCGACGAACTCCTCAAGAACGCCGAGATGCGGATCGAGAAGATCACGCTCGCCGCCGACGGCAAGCCGAAGGGCGTGACGCCGCTCGACGGCGACTAGGATAGAGAAAACGCGCTTCGCCGCGACGTCCCGCTTGACCGCCGGTCTCCGGCGTGGCGAGGGGTCGCCCTTCAGACCGATCAGGATCCCCTTTGTGAACGACGCTTCCCCATCGCCGCTTTTCTCGCTGCCCAAAGACAAGATCCGCGTCCTCCTGCTCGAAGGCGTCAACGACAGCGCCGTCGAACTGATGATCGCCGCCGGCTATTCCAATCTCGAACGCCTTCCCAAGGCGCTCGACGGCGAGGCGCTGCTCGAAGCCGTGAAGGGCGTGCATATCCTCGGCATACGCTCCCGCACCCAGGTCGACGCCGAGGTCTTCGACGCGGCCGACCGCCTGATCGCGATCGGCTGCTTCAATGTCGGCACCAATCAGGTCGACGTCGACGCGGCGCAGAAGATGGGCGTCCCGGTCTTCAACGCGCCCTTCTCGAACACGCGCAGCGTGGCCGAACTGGTGATCGGCGAGATCGTCATGCTGCTGCGGCGCGTCTTCCCGCGATCGACGGCGGCGCATGCGGGCAAATGGGACAAGTCGGCGACCGACAGCCACGAGGTCCGCGGCAAGACGCTCGGCATCGTCGGCTACGGCAATATCGGCTCGCAGCTTTCCTATCTCGCGGAAGCGCTCGGCATGCGGGTCATCTTCTACGATCACACCGACAAGCTCCGCCACGGCAACACGGAGCCGGCCACGAGCCTGCATGAGCTTCTGACGCAGAGCGACGTCGTCTCGCTGCACGTGCCGGAAACGCCTGCGACGCATGGCATGATCGGGCGAAACGGAAATCGCGGCGATGAAGCCGGGCGCCTATCTCATCAACAACAGCCGCGGCACGGTCGTCGATCTCGACGCGCTCGCCGACGCGCTTCGGCGAGGACGGCCTTCGCGGCGCGGCGATCGACGTCTTTCCGGTCGAGCCGGGGTCCAACGCGGAAGTCTTCCGCTCGCCGCTTCAGGGGCTCGACAATGTCATCCTGACGCCGCATGTCGGCGGCTCGACGCTCGAGGCGCAGGAGCGGATCGGCGTCGAGGTCGCGCGCAAGCTGGTCGAGTTCAGCGACGGCGGCTCGACCGTCGGGGCCGTGAACTTCCCGCAGTTGCAGGTTCCGATCCGGCCGCTCGGCACGCGCTTCATTCAGGTGCAGCGCAACCTTCCCGGCATGCTCGGCAAGCTCAACGACGTGCTCGGCAGCCACGCGATCAACATCGCCGCCCAATATTACGAGACGCAGGCCGACATCGGCTATGTCGTGCTCGACACCGACATTTCCGCCGCCGACAGCCAGGCCGTCCTCGCCGAAATTCGCGCGCTGGAGGGGACGATCCGGGCGCGCCTCGTCTACGAGCGCCGGGGGTAGCGCATCCTGCGTTCAGGATTGGTCGTCAGCCGGACGTTGGATTCGAACCGCGAGCCACTTCAAGCCAAAGCGCGACAAGCGGGCCAAGACTGACGAGAAGGATGCCGGGAACATGAAACAGGGTCAGGCGAGCCGCACCGCGCTTGGGGCTGCGGGACATCGCGCCGCGCATCAGGAAATCGAGCGCGGCGCGATTTTCGCTGACCCGCTCGCGCTGCCGATTCTCGGCGAGGACGCGGCGGATGCGCTGGCGCAGGCGAGAGAGCGGCCGGCCCGCCGCTTTCTGCGCCTGTTCATCGCCATGCGCAGCCGATTTGCGGAGGATTCCTGCCGGCGCGCGGTGCGACGCGGAGTGAGGCAAGTGCTGGTGCTTGGCGCCGGCCTCGACACGTTCGCCTATCGCCTCGAAGGACCGGCCGACCTCAGGGTCTTCGAACTGGATCATCCGGACACCCAGCGTGACAAGCAGCGTCGCCTCGCCGCGGCTCGCATCGCCGCGCCCGCTCATCTCGCTTACGTTGCGCATGACTTCGAGCACGGGGGTCTGACGGAGGCGCTCGTCGCGGCGGGCTTCGATCCCGGGCGCCGGAGCTTCGTCCTGTGGCTTGGCGTGACGCCCTATCTCTCGCGGCAGGACACTCTCGCCACGCTCGGCGAACTGGCGGCCCTTCCGGGCGGCGTCGAGGTCGTGTTCGACTATGGCAATCCGCCGGAGACGATTGGCGATGCGCGGCAGCGCGCCTACCACGATCGCATGGCGGCCGTGGTGGCGGCGGAAGGCGAGCCGTTCCGCGGATTCTTGGAAACGGCCGCCCTGCACGCGGATTGCCGTCATCTCGGCTATGTCGAGATCGAGGACCTCGATCGCGCCGCCCTGGTCGCGCACTTCATGCCGGGAAGGGCGGAGCCGCCCAAACCCGGGCCCGGACCGCATGTTCTTCGGATCGCCACGGCGTAAGCGGCCGCGTTGGACATCTGTCCAGAAGATTAAATTTTAGCCGGCCTGAAACCAGGGTCTAGCCCTTACGTATCGTAAGGGCTACTGCTTGACACGATCCTGACCGATGGCCTGGCGGAGCTTTCGTTCTCCGTTTCGTCGCTGAAGATCTCGTTTATAGACGTGTCGATGAAGTAGATAAGAACGTCGTTATCAAGGTTGAAGGCCAGCGATTTGGCCTGTTCCAAGGCCTGGAGGATGCGCATTCGAATCTCATCCGACTTCATTTCGCCGTCCTCCGCGGCGATCCTACGCTACGGAAGCAAACAGTGCGTTTACGGAATTGCCCGGTCACACCGATTGGGTGCGCCGTTCGGGGACGAAACGGCATCAGAGGGAGGACAAGCGTGAATAAGGAACATGTTGCGATTCGGGGGCATCTGGAGGAAGCCGCGGCGCCGCAACGAGGCGCCGCGACGCGTGCTCGTCGAACCTGAGGAAGGCGCACGGCTCATTCGGGCGTTTCTGAGGGTCGACGACCCGGCGGTTCGAGCGGCGATCATCAGCTTCACGGAGGCGCTGCAGAAGCCGCCGAGCGACTCCAACTAGCCTTTTGCTCCCACGGACGAACGCGAGCAGTTGCCGCGAATCATGGGCAGTTGCGCTTTGTCGCATCAGCCTGCGACCACGATATGCAGCCGCCGCGGCCCATGCGCGCCGAGCAGCAGCGTCTGCTCGATATCAGCCGAGCGGGAAGGGCCGGTGACGAGATTGAGCGTGCGCGGCGCCTCGCCCTTGCCGTAGGTCCGCGCGCAGCTTGCCGAACACGCTCTCGTAGTCCGCCTCGATCTCGTCCCGCCTGACGACCGACGATCGCGTTGTCCGGCAGGAAATTGAGCGTCGTCGGATTGTCCGCGCCGGACACCAGCGCCAGCGTTCCGGTCTCGGCGATCCCCGCAAAGGCGAAGGATACCGCGTTGAGGTCGTGGCCGTCCGACGGTCCGTGCTTGATCTCGAGCGCCGTCGCCGCCCAGGGCATTGCGGCCAGCCGCGCGTCGGCGCCCATGCGGAGCGTCGCCGGGCAATTGTGGTCGCGCAGGAACCGCGCCGCCTCGGCGGGCACGTCGTCGAGCGTTGCGACCTCGGCGACGGTCGCCTGCGCCCGCTCCGCCTCGGACTTGAAGGTCGCGACGCGTTGGCCGACGTCGCCCTGTCCGCGCTGCGGGCACGACGCCTGCGGGCGCCGGCGAGCCGCGTCTCGACCTCGAAGCGCCGCGGCCCCTCCTTTCCGGTCACGCCAAGCGAGCGGCGGATGTTGGCGAGGACCGCGTCGCGCGCGCTTCCTCGATCGCCCCGCTCTTCCCTCACGTCACCGCCCCGCGCATCCTCACTTCACCGCTCCGCTTTTGGCCCGCCACTGGCTCTGGAACGTCGCGCCCTGCGGGCGCGGCAAGGTCGCGGTATTGGGTCCAGCCGCCCGCGAAAGGCGCCGAGGGGAAGCGGCCCTTGCTCCGCGCCCGCAAGCGCCAAGCGCGCGCGCGAAGAGGTCGGTCGACGAGCCGGTAGAGCGTCGGGCGTCTGGCGAAGAAGGCCCAGAAGCCGAGGCCGTAGCGTAGCGGCGCCGGCGACAGATGGCGTTCGAACTCGCGCTCGCGCCAATGGCGCATCAGGCCCGGCAGCGGGATGCGCACCGGGCAGACCGCCTCGCAGCGGCCGCAGAAGGTCGAGGCGTTCGGCAATTGTCCGCCCTCCGCGACGCCGATCAGCGAGGGCGTCAGCACCGCGCCCATCGGCCCCGGATAGACCCAGCCGTAAGCATGGCCGCCGATGGCGTGATAGACCGGGCAATGGTTCATGCAGGCGCCGCAGCGGATGCAGCGCAGCATGTCCTGAAACTCGCCGCCGAGCATGTTCGAGCGGCCGTTGTCGAGGATGACGACGTGATAGGCCTCCGGCCCGTCGGGATCGCCCGGACGGCGCGGGCCGGTCGAGAGCGTCGTGTAGACCGACGTGTCCTGCCCGGTCGCCGAGCGCGCCAGCACGCGCAGAATCTGCGCCGCGTCCTCCAGCGTCGGCACGATCTTCTCGATCGAGGCGAGGACGACATGCGTCTTCGGCAGGATCTGCGTCAGATCGCCGTTGCCCTCGTTGGTGACGATGATCGAGGTCCCCGTCTCGGCGATCAGGAAATTCGCGCCGGTGAGGCCGACGTCGGCGGCCTGGAACTTCGCCCGCAGGATCGCGCGCGCTTCGGTCAGAAGCTGCTCGGGCTGCGACTGAGATCGCGGTCCGGCGGCAGGTCGCGATGCGCCCGGCGAAAATCCGCGCTCGACGTCGGCCTTCGTGACATGGATCGCCGGCGCGATGATATGCGAGGGCGCCTCGCCGCGAAGCTGGATGATATATTCGCCGAGATCCGTCTCGACCGCCTCGATGCCCGGCATCTTCGAGCGCCTGGTTGAGGCCGATCTCCTCGGAGATCATCGACTTGCCCTTGGTGACGCTTTTCGCGCCGAGCGACTTGCAAAGATCGAGAATGATCTGTCGCGCGTCTTCGGCGTCCTGCGCGTAGTGGACATGGCCGCCGCCTCGACGACCTTGCGCTCGTAGGCCTCGAGATAGAGGTCGAGATGCGCGAGCGTGTGGTCCTTGATCGCCCGGGCGCTGTCGCGGAGCGCCTCGAATTCCGGCAGGCGCTCGGCCGCGGCGGCGCGACGGCCCATGAAATTGCGCGCATGGACGAGCGCGCCCTGCAGCCGCGCGTCGTGCAACGCCTCATGCGCGTTTTCCTTGAAGGCGGGCGTCGTGGCGATCGCGGTCATCGCGCTGGCTCCTTGCCGGCCTCGCCGATCGCCGGTCCGTCGGCCATGCCGGCGAGGATCTCGGCGACATGGCGGGCCTTCACGGCCGAGCCCTCGCGCTGAAGCTTGCCGGCCATGTTCATCAGGCAGCCGAGATCGCCCGCCAGCACCGTGCCGGCCCCCGCCTGGCCGATGTCGGCGCATTTGCGCGTGACGATCGCGTCGGAGAGTTCGCCGTACTTGACCGCGAACAGGCCGCCGAAGCCGCAGCAGGTCTCCGGCTCCTCGATTTCGACGAGCTTCAGCCCCTCGACGCTCTTCAGCAGCTTGCGCGGCTGCGCCTTGACGCCAAGCTCGCGCAGGCCCGGCGCAGGAATCGTGGTAGGTCACGCGTTCCCTCGAACCGCGCCGCGACCTTCTCGACGCCGAGCACGTCGACGAGGAAGCTGATAAGCTCGTGCGTCTTGGCGGCGAAAGCCTCGGCCTTGGCCGCCATCTCCGGCTCGCCCTTGAAAAGGTCGGGATAGTGCGTCGCCAGCATCCCGCCGCAGGAGCCGCTCGGCGCGACGACATAGTCGCAGTCCGCGAAAGCCTCGATCGCCTGCGCGGCGAGCGCCTTCGCCGTCTCCCGGTCGCCGGAATTGTAGGCCGGCTGGCCGCAGCAGGTCTGGCTCGGCACGACGACCTTGCAGCCGGCGTCCTCAAGCAGCTTGACGGCCGCGAAGCCGACCGTCGGGCGGATGATGTCGACGAGGCAGGTGACGAACAGGCCGACGCGCGGCGTTCTTTGCCGGCGGGCTCCCGGAACCTGGCCGGCAGAGGCGGACATTTCGCTCATTCTCGGCCAAGATCCTCGCAGCGGACGCCTTCACGCGCCCTTGTCGCCTCCCGTTCGGCTCCATAAGCTCGCACAATGGCCACGGATATCGCAACCCGCGTCTATAATCACACGTTCCGGATCGACCCGGCGGTCCGGACGCTGCTCGACACCGACTTCTACAAGCTGCTGATGCTCCAGATGATCTGGAAGATGCATCCGCGGCTGCGCGGCGACCTTCCAGCTGATCAACCGCACGACGATCGTCCGGCTCGCCGAGATCGTCGACGAGCGGGAGCTGATCGACCAGCTCGACCACGCCCGCACGCTGAGGCTCGCCAAGAACGAGCTGATCTGGCTCGCCGGCAACACGCTTCTACGGCACGCGGCAGATTTTCGAGCCGGCCTTCATCGACTATCTCGCCGATTTCCGGCTGCCGGAATACGAGCTCGTCAAGCGAGACGGCCAGTACGAGCTGCGCTTCGCCGGGCCTGTGGGCCGAGACGACGATGTGGGAGATCCCGGCGCTCGCGATCATCAACGAATTGCGCGCCCGCGCCGCGATGCGCTCGATGAGCCGCTTCGACCTCGACGTGCTCTACGCCCGCGCCAAGGCGAAGCTCTGGTCGAAGGTCGAGCGGCTGCGCGCGCTCGCCGCGAGGGGCCCCTGCGGGTCTCCGATTTCGGCACGCGCCGCCGGCACAGCTTCCTCTGGCACCTCTGGTGCGTCGAGGCGCTGCAGGAGGGCCTCGGCGAGAATTTCATCGGCACGTCCAACGTCAAGCACGCGATGGACACCGGCCTCGAGGCGATCGGCACCAACGCGCACGAACTGCCGATGGTCTATGGCGCGATCGCCCGCGACGACGACGAGTTGCGCGAGGCGCCCTACCGGGTGCTGCGCGACTGGGCGAAGATGTACGACGGCAACCTCCTGATCGTCCTGCCGGACTGTTTCGGCACGACCGCCTTCCTTCGCGACGCGCCCGACTGGGTCGCCGACTGGAAGGGCGCGCGGCCCGAATTCCAAGCCGCCGATCGAGGGCGCGCGGGAACTGATCGACTGGTGGCGCTCAGCGAGGCCGCGATCCGCGCGAAAAGCTCGTCGTCCTCTCCGACGCGATGGACATCGACTTCGATCGAGGAATCGGCGCGGGCGCTGCGCGGGCAGGTCAATCTGTCCTTCGGCTGGGGCACGAATCTCACCAACGATTTCATGGGCTGCGCGCCGGCCGGCGCCGACGGCGACTTGCGGGCGATCTCGCTCGTCTGCAAAGTCGTCGAGGCCGAGGGGCGGCCCGCGGTCAAGCTCTCCGACAATCCGAACAAGCAGCTTGGGTCCGCCGAGCGAAATCGAGCGCTACCAGCGCGTGTTCGGCGTCGTCGGGCATGGCGAAGCCAGCCGGTGGAGGTGTGAGGCCATGTCGCATATCGCCTTTCCGCGTCCCGACCCGAAAATCCTCGCCCGCCGCGACGCGATCGTCGACGGCCTCGCGGCGATCCTGCCGCCCGAATGCCTGATCGCCGACGAATCCGGCCGGCGCGCCTTCGAGACCGACGCGCTGACCGCCTATCGCCGCCTGCCGCTCGCCGTCGCCCTGCCGCGCACGACCGAGGAGGTGGCGCGGACGTGATGCGCTTCTGCCGCGACGAGAAGGTCAATGTCGTGCCGCGCGGCGCGGGCACCTCGCTGTCCGGCGGCGCGATCCCGCAGGAGGACGCCGTCGTCATCGCGCTGACCAAGATGAGCCGCATCCTCGAGGTCAATCTCGCCGACCGCTACGCCCGCGTGCAGGCCGGCGTCACCAATCTCGCGATCTCGGAAGCCGTCGCGCCCGAGGGCTTCTTCTACGCCCCCGACCCGTCGTCGCAGCTCGCCTGCACGATCGGCGGCAATGTCGGCGATGAATTCCGGCGGCGCGCATTGCCTCAAATACGGCGTCACCACCAACAACCTGCTCGGCGTCCGCCTCGTCACCTTCGACGGCGAGATCCTCGACATCGGCGGCGAGGCGATGGACGCGCCCGGCTACGATTTGCTCGGCCTCGTCTGCGGCTCGGAAGGCCAGCTCGGAATCGTCACCGAAGTGACCGTGCGGCTCGTCCGCTCGGCCGAAGGCGCGCGCCCGGTGCTGTTCGGCTTCGATTCGGTCGCGGACGCCAGCGCCTGCGTCGCCGCGATCATCGGCGCGGGCGTCGTCCCGGTCGCGATGGAATATATGGACCGGCGAGGCGATCCACATCTGCGAGAATTTCGCCAACGCCGGCTATCCGCTCGACGCCGAGGCGATGCTGATCATCGAGGTCGAGGGCAGCGAAGGCGAGATGCGCTCGCAGCTCGGCACGCATCGGCGACGATCGCGCACGCCCATAACGTGCGCACGGTGAAGGAATCCATGTCGGCGATGGAGAGCGCGCAGATCTGGAAGGGCCGCAAGTCGGCCTTCGGCGCGACCGGCCGCATCGCCGACTATATCTGCATGGACGGCACCGTGCCGACCGGCCGCCTGCCCGAAGCGCTGCGGCGCACCGGCGAGATCTGCGCGTCCTACGGCCTGCGCGTCGCCAATGTCTTCCACGCCGGCGACGGCAACATGCATCCGCTCATCCTCTACAATGTCAACGATCCGGTCGAAGCCGAGAAGGCCGAGGCGGCGGGCATGGCGATCCTCCTGATGTGCGTCGAGCTCGGCGGCTGCCTGACCGGCGAGCATGGCGTCGGCATCGAGAAGCGCGACCTGATGCCGCGCCAGTTCACCGAAGTCGAACTCGACCAGCAGAGGCGGGTGCGCGCGGTCTTCGATCCCGACGGGCGGCTCAATCCGGCGAAGGTGTTTCCGCTGCGCGAGCAGGCGGCATGAGCGACGACGAAAGGCCGGAAACGGAGGAAGAGGTCGAGCGGATCGTCCGCTCTGCCGGCGCCGAAGGCGGGAAGCTCGACGTGGTCGGCGGCGGCGCGCTTGTCGGGCTATGGCCGGCCGCGCGCGGCCGAGCGCACGCTTTCGACCGCGGGCCTCGACGGGATCGTCTTCTACGCGCCCGCCGAGATGACGATCTCGGCGCGCGCCGGAACGCCGCTCGACGAGATCGAGGCGGCGATCGCCGAGCATGGCCAGATCCTGCCCTTCGAGCCGATGCGCCCGCGCGCGCTTTGGGGCACGAACGGCGCGCCGACGATCGGCGGCATGGTGGCGACCAACCTCTCCGGCCCGCGCCGCGTCAGCGCCGGCGCGGTGCGCGACGGCGTGCTCGGCCTCAAGATCGTCAACGGTCTCGGCCAGACGATCCGCTGCGGCGGCCGGGTGACGAAGAACGTCACCGGCCTCGATCTCACCAAGCTCAATTGCGGCGCCAACGGCACGCTCGGCGTCGTCACCGAAGTCGACGCTCAAGCTTCATGCCGAAGCCGGAAGTCGAGACGACGCTGATCGTCGCGGGCCTCGACGACGAGCAGGCGGTCGCGGCGATGACGGCGGCGCTCGGCTCGCCGTTCGGCGTCAGCGGCGCGGCCTGGCTCGCGCGCCGGCATGGGCGAAGCGCTGTCGCGCACGGCGATCCGCATCGAGGGCTTCGCGGATTCGGTCGCCTATCGCGTCGGGCGGCTTCAGGCGATCCTCGCCGGCTCTCGGCGAGACGCGCGCGCTCGAAGGCGACGGCGTCGCAGAGCGCTCTGGCGCGCCGATCCGCGACGCGGAATTCCTCGCCGAGCCGCGCGAGCGCGCGGTCTGGCGCGTGAGCCTCGCGCCATCCGAAGCGCCCGCGTTCGTGCAGCCGGCTCGGCGCGACCGCGCTCGCCCATGGCTTCGACTGGGGCGGCGGCCTCGTCTGGCTGGCGACCGACGAGACGGACGGCGCCGCCGCCGCCGTCCGCGCCGCGCTGCCGCCGCGCAAGGGCCATGCGACGCTGATGCGCGCGAGCGAAGCGTTCCGCAGCCGGACGCCGTCTTCCAGCCGCCGTCCGACGCTGGAATTGCGGCTCGCGCGGGGCGTCAAGGCGAGCTTCGATCCCGGGCGGCGTTCTCAATTTCGGCCGCATGTATGCGGGCGTGTGAGGTCATTCGTTGCAGACGCAATTCTCCCCCGAGGCGCTCGCCGACCCGCACACGCGGGAGCTGGAGGGGATCCTGCGCTCCTGCGTGCATTGCGGCTTCTGCACCGCCACCTGCCCGACCTATGTGACGCGCGGCGACGAGCGCGACAGCCCGCGCGGGCGCATCTATCTGATCAAGGACCTGCTGGAGACCGGCCGCAAGCCGACGGCCGACGACGTCTGGCCGATCGACCATTGCCTCTCCTGCCTCTCCTGCATGACGACCTGCCCGTCCGGCGTCGACTATCGCCGCCTGATCGACGATGCGCGCGTGCGGATCGAGGAGACCTACACGCGCGCCGCTCGGCGACCGGCTGCTGCGCGCGATGCTGGTGCGCGTCCTGCCCTCGCCCGCCGCCTTCCGCGCCGCGCTCGGACTCGCCTGGCTCGGCCGGCTGTTCCAGCCGGTGCTCGAACGCCTGCCGGGCCTCGGGCCGCGGCTCGCCGCGATGCTGGCGCTCGCGCCGCGCGCCCTGCCCGCCGCGCGCGCCCGACCGGCGTCGTTCGCGCCGCAGCCGCCGGCGCCGGCCCGCGCCGCCGCATGGCGCTGCTCACCGGCTGCGCGCAGAGCGTGCTCGCGCCGCAGCATCAACGCCGCCGCCATCCGCCTGCTGAACCGCGCCGGGATCGACGTGGTCATGCCGAAGGGCGAGGGCTGCTGCGGCTCGCTCGCCCATCACATGGGCCACGAGAAGCAGGCGCTCAGCCAGGCGCGCCGCCGACATCGACGCCTGGATGCGCGAGATCGAGGGCGAGGGGCTGGAGGCGATCGTCGTCACCGCCTCCGGCTGCGGCTCGACGATCAAGGACTACGGCTACATGCTGCGCGACGATCCGGCCTATGCCGAGAAGGCGAAGCGCGTCTCGGCGCTGGCCAAGGACGTGAGCGAGATCGCCGCCGCGCTCGACCTGCCCTACGTCGCCCCGCGCCCGCTGGTCGTCGCCTATCACGCGGCCTGCTCGCTGCAGCACGGGCAGAAGATCGTCGACGCGCCGCGCAGCCTCCTGCGCCGCGCCGGCTTCGACGCGCGGCCGCTGCCGGAGGCGCATCTCTGCTGCGGCTCGGCGGGGACCTACAACATCCTGCAGCCCGAGATCGCCGACGCGCTGCGCGACCGCAAGGCCGCCAATATCGCGCGCGTAAAGCCCGACGTGGTCGCGGCCGGCAACATCGGCTGCATGACGCAGATCGGCTCGGCGATCGACGACGCCGGTCGTGCATACGGTCGAACTGCTCGACTGGGCGAGCGGCGGCCCGGCGCCGGCGGGCTCTAGGCGCCGCGACATCAAGCGTCCTTGACGCGGGCCCCGCGGCGGTTCTCTGATCGAAAGGTCGGAGAGATGCGTTTCATGGCCTTTCAAGGGTTCGGCCCGCAGGCGTTGCCGTTTTTCAAGGCGCTCGGCTTTCACCAGACGAAGGACTGGTTCGAGGCCAATCGCGAAACCTACGAGACCGGGATCAAGGCCCCGATGGGCGATCTGGTCGAGGATGTCGCCGCGCGTCTCGCGAGAGCGAAGATCCCGATCAAGGGCGACCGGAAGTCCTCCGTCTTCCGCCTCCATCGCGACATCCGCTTCACGAAGAACAAGGACCCGTACAAGACCAATTCCGGCGTCGCGCTGACCCGCAGCGGCGCGAAGAGCGATCCCGGCGTGCTCTACTTCCACCTGTCGCCGGAGGAATGCTTCTTCGCCGCGGGCTTCCATATGCCCGATCCGCACGAACTGGCGCGGCTCCGGGCGTCGGCGGTGCGCGACGCCAAGGCGTTCAAGCGCGTGCTCGCGAAGCTCAAGAAGGCCGGCCTCGCGCTGGACGAGCAGGACGCGCTGAAGCGCCTGCCGCGCGGGCTCGAGGACCTCGACGACCCCGAGCTTCGGGCGGTCGTCCGCCTGCGCTCCTTCATCTGCCTGCGGCCGGTCGGCGAGGACAGGATCGGCAAGCCGGAACTGGCGGCGGATTTTACGAAATTCGCCCGCGACTCCCTGCCGCTCCTCGCCTGGGGATGGGACGCGCTCGCCGAAACGCGCTGAGCCGGCTCGGGCGGTTTCCTTGCGCCGCAGGCGCCATGTCTAAAGTCCTGCCCTGCATCGATGCGAGCGTCCGCGACTTCATCGCGCGCCAGCGTATCGCCGTGCTGATCCGCTGGTGAGCGGTTCCGGGCTGTTCGATTTTGGTTCGGAATCGGGCCTTTTCAGGGGCTTAGGCGTTCGAAACGGACACTTTCGCGAGATTTTGGCCGCCGCAGTTTTTGTGAAGGGAAATCTGCGCGGCGCCCGCTGACTTTCGCTCGTGTCTCCTCTATTCGAGTTCCGTATGGATTCTGACGGAAAGAAATACCGTACCACATTTTCCATTATTCCGCAATAGCGGTGTCCGCATCGCTCAGCGCTGTTGCTTCCGCCCGCCGGTACGGCAAGGATCATCTACGCAGCCCGTTTCGGCAGTTTCTCGATCGCCTTGCCCGAGGTTTCGTGCGCGATCCGAAGGTCGTAGGCGCCCTGAAGGTTGAGCCAGAATTGCGCCTCCACGCCGAACCAGTGACCAAACCTCAGCGCCGTGTCGCCGGTTACGGCGCGCTTGCCTGCGATGATCTGGCTGATCCGGTTCGGCGGCACCTGGATCTGCCGGGCGAATTCGGTGGAGAAACGCAGAGCTCTTCAAGCTCGCCTTTCAGCACTTCGCCCGGATGAACGGCTCTCAGGAACATATCCTGCCTCCAGCTAATGATAGTCGACGATCTCGACATCGCTCGGACCCTGCTGCCCCGGCGGCCAAGCAAAGCAAATGCGCCATTGCTGGTTGACTTTGTATCGAAGACTGGCCGTCTCTGTCGCCCTTCAGCGCTTCCAGATATTGCTCGGCAAGTTCCTCAGAGTGTCCCGCGAAACGGCTGCATTCAGGATGGACAGACGCCGACTCGCCTGTTCCGAGAACCCGGCGAAGGCCTTCACGCGCTCGCCGTTGGCGAAGCGTTCGGTATCCTTGTCGCGATAGCTCAGGATCACGAGGAGAAGTCTAAATGGCTTGACGGTGTACGTCAAGCATACATTGAGTACGGAGTCGGTCCTCTTTACCGGCTCATATGCCCCAGCCACTGGGCGATATAGACCGCCCCGGACGCCACCGTCGTCACCGCGACGAACCATTCGAGCCAGCTTTGCATCGGCGCCGGGTCGACGCCGTAGGCGCGCGCGCCCAGCGCGAAGCCGGCGAGACCGATCTGGGCGAAGGTGTTGAGCTTGGAGATCCACACCGGGCGGATCTCGACCGGCTTCTCCATGAGCCACGACACCAGCACCGCCATCAGGATCATCACGTCGCGCGCGACGACGATGATCGCCAGCCAGTCGGGCAACTCGCCGCGGATCGCCAGCGTCACATAGATCGAGATCAGCAGGCCCTTGTCGGCGAGCGGGTCGAGATAGGCGCCGAGCTCCGAGCGCAGGTTGAAGCGCCGGGCGATGAAGCCGTCGACCGCGTCGGAGACGCCGGCCAGCACGAAGATCAGGAAGGCGCCCATAAACCGGTCGTCGACGATCATCAGGATCGCGACCGGCGTCAGCAGCATTCGGGCGAGCGTGATGAGATTGGGGACGTTGCTCAGTACAAACCGAAAGGTTCATCGACCGCGAGCCGTCTCCATCAGCGTTTCCGCCCCTGTCCCTTGGCCGCGAGGCTATCACGGCCGGGCGCCGGTTGGGAAACGCGCCCGCAGCCCCGCCCGAGCGGCTCTTGCGCGGGCGGAAGCGAGCGACTACGCGAAGGCCGCCTCTTCCCCGGAGCCGTCATGGCCGACGCCAAGCCCCTGACCTATGCCGAAGCCGGCGTCGACATCGACGCGGGCAACCGCCTCGTCGACCGCATCAAGCCGCTCGCCCGCTCGACCCGGCGGCCGGGCGCGGACGCCGAGCTCGGCGGCTTCGGCGGCCTGTTCGACCTCAAGGCGGCGGGCTTCAAGGACCCGATCCTGGTCGCCGCCAATGACGGCGTCGGCACCAAGCTCCGGATCGCCATCGAGAGCGGGCGCTACGAGACGATCGGCGATCGACCTCGTCGCCATGTGCGTCAACGACATCGTCGCGCAGGGCGCCGAGCCGCTGATCTTCCTCGACTATTTCGCCGCCGGGCGGCTCGACGAGCGGGTCGCGGCGGCGGTCATCAAGGGCATCGCCGAGGGCTGCCGGCGAATCGGGCTGCGCGCTGATCGGCGGCGAGACGGCGGAAATGCCGGGCCTCTACGCGGGGCGCGACTTCGACCTCGCGGGCTTTGCGGTCGGCGCGGCCGAGCGCGGGACGCTGCTGCCGCGCGCCGGGCTGCAAGGCGGGCGACGCGGTGTTCGGCCTGCCCTCCTCCGGGCCGCATTCGAACGGCTATTCGCTGATCCGCCGGGTGGTCGAGCGCACCGGGCTCGGCTGGGAGGCGCCGGCGCCGTTCGAGCCCGGAGTGTCGCTCGGCGAGGCGCTGCTGGCGCCGACGCGCCTCTACGTGAAGCCGCTGCTCAGGTCGCTGTCCGAGACCGAGGGCCTGCTCGCGCTCGCCCATGTCACCGGCGGCGGCTATCCCGGACAATCTGCCTCGCGTCATCCCGGACGATCTGGCGGTCGAGCTCGATCTCGCCGCCTTCGCGCCGCCGCCGGTGTTCGGCTGGCTGGCGACGAGCGGGCGGCATCGCGGAAGCCGAGATGCTGCGCACCTTCAACTGCGGCTTCGGCATGGCCGTGCTTCGTCGCCGCCGAGCATCGAGAGCGAGGTCGAGAGCGGCGCTGCGCTCGCGCCGGGCTCGCGCCGGTCCACGTCGGACGGCTCGATTCCTCGCGACGGGCGAGCCGTCGTGACGCGCGGCCGCCTCGCGCTATGACGGAGCGCGTGCGGACGGCGGTCCTGATCTCGGGCCGCGGCTCGAACATGGTCGCGCTGATCGAGGCCGCGCACGCGCCGGACTATGCGGCGACGATCGCCCTCGTCCTCTCCGACAATCCGGATGCGGCGGGGCTTGTCCATGCGCGCGACGCCGGCGTGCTTGCGAGGCGGTCGACCGCGCGACTTTCCCGAGCCGCCTCGCCTTCGAGGCCGCGATGCATGCCGAGCTTGATCGAGGCAAGGATCGAGCTCGTCTGCCTCGCGGGCTTCATGCGGGTCTTGAGTCCCGCCTTCGTCTCGCAGTGGCGGGGACGGCTCCTCAACGTCCACCCGTCCCTGCTGCCCGACCTGCGCGGGCTCCATACCCACGAGCGGGCTCTGGCCGAGGGGCGCAGCGAGCACGGCTGCACAGTGCATCAGGTCTCAGCCGAACTCGATGCCGGCCCGATCCTCGCGCAGGCGCGCGTGCCGGTCCTGCCCGGCGACGACGCGGCGACGCTCGCGGCGCGGGTGCTGATCGAGGAACACCGGATCTATCCGGAAGCCGTCGACCGGGTGGCGCGAGCGTTGCGCGAAACGGGCTGAAAGCTGACACGGATTCCAGGGAGGGCGCCCATGATCGATTTCCCGATCATCGATTCGCACATCCATCTGCTCGACCACCAGCGCCTGCGCTACGGATGGGCGGCGGGCGACGCCAAGCTGAACCGCGACTGGAGCGCCGACGATCTGGCGCGCGCCGCCAAGCCCTATGAGATCGAAGGCTTCGTCTTCGTCGAAGTCGATGTCGACATGCCGCAATATCTCGACGAGGCGGAGTGGATCGACGGCCTCGCGAAACGCGACAAGCGGATCAAGGCCGCGGTCGCCTGCCTGCCAATGGAGCGCGGCGCGAGCCTCGAACCGGAGATGGCGCGCCTCGCGGCGCTCGGCAGCGTGAAGGGCGTGCGGCGACTCATCCAGAACCAGCCGGACGGCTTCGCGCTGCAGCCCGACTTCGTGGAGGCGGTGCGGCTCCTGCCGAAATATGGGCTCTCCTTCGACCTCTGCATCTTTCACCGCCAGATGGCGGACGCGACCGAACTCGTGCGGCAATGCCCCGAAGTGCGCTTCGTGCTCGACCATATCGGCAAGCCGGGAATCAAGGACGGCCTGATCGAGCCGTGGCGCGGCCAGATCCGCGCGCTCGCCGCGTTCCCCAACGTCGTGTGCAAGCTTTCGGGCGTGACGACGGAAGCCGACCACGCCGCGTGGACGCCCGACGAACTCCGCCCCTACATCGACCATGTGGTCGAGAGCTTTGGGACAGACCGCATCCTCTATGGCGGCGACTGGCCGGTCTCCGAGCTGGCCGGAAGCTATCTGCAATGGCTTGCGACGCTCGACTGGGCGACGTCGCACTTTTCGCGCAACGAAAAGCGCCGGCTGTTCCGCGACAACGCGGTCCGCGCCTACCGGCTCGGCGGCTGACGGTCGGCCTGCGCGGCGCGGGCCCGCAGCAGCGACTCGCGGAGCGAATCGTAGATCGGCGGCTCGCCGAGGAGTTTCGGAACCAGCATCGCAAGCGCGCAGGCGCCGAGCATCGGCAGCAGCATCGTGACATTGCCGGTCATCTCGCTGACCAGCACCATGCCGGTCAGCGGCGAGCGCACCGCCGCCGTGAACAGCGCCGCCATGCCGACCAGCGCGAAGGCTTGGGGCGCGACGCCCAGATCCGGAAAAAGAAAGAGACATGCCGCGCCGAACAGGAAGCCGGCCTCGGCGCCGAGGGTGAGCAGCGGCGCGAACAGGCCGCCCGGCGTCCCGGTCGCATAGGACGCCGCGGCGAGCACGAAGCGGGCGAGGAAGACCAGCGGCAGGACATGGATGTCGACCGCGCCCATGAGCGTCGCGCGGGTCAGCGTATCGCCGCCGCCGACCAGCCACGGATAGACGAACGCGACCGCCCCGACCGCCCCGCCGATCAGCCCGGCGCGCGCCTCGACGGGAAGCGGGATACGCCCCACTGCCGCCGTCGCGCCCAGAATTGCGCGATTGTAGGCGATCCCGACGAAGCCCATCACCGCGCCCATTGCGAAGCAGCAGGCGCGGCCAGCGGCGGAAATGTCCGGGAGCGCCGCAACCTGAAAATCGGGCGTGTCCCCGATCAGGACGCGCATGACGGCGATCGCTGTCGCCGCGGCGGCGAGGCCCGCAACGGCGATGCGCTGGTCGAAGCTCTGCACCAGTTCCTCGAGGACGAAGGCGGCGCCGGACAGCGGCGCGTTGAAGGCGGTCGCCAGGCCGGCGCCGGCGCCGGCGGCGAGCAGAGCGCGGACGTCGCGCCATGGGAGCCCCGCCATCTGGCCGATGGCCGTGGCCGCTGTCGCCCCCATCTGCACGGTCGGCCCCTCGCGGCCGAGCGCCAGGCCCGAGCCGATCGCCAGCACGCCGCCGACGAACTTGACCGGCGCGAGGATGAGGCGCGCCGGCGGGACTTCGCCGCGCAGCGCGGCCTCGGCGTGCGGAATGCCGCTGCCCGACGCTTCCGGCGAGACGCGGCGCACCAACCCCGCCGCGACCGCCGCCGCCGCGGCGCATCCCAGCACGACGAGGACGAAGCCTATAGCCCCCGACCCCTGCGCCGTGGCGATCAGCCGCATCGCGCAGCCGATCGGCTGCGGCGAGCGAGGCCCGGAAGGCCGCGCCGATCACCCCGATCGCCGCGCCGGACAGAAGCGCGAGGACGGTCAGGAGAAGGAGGCCGCCGCGATCTTCGGATTGCCTGTCGGTCATCGCCCTATCCGAAGCGTCGTGCAAGTCGAGCGGGAAGCAGGGCGCGCGGCGCCGATCCGGTGAGCGCAAGACCGGCGCCAAGCGCAGGGAAGTAGACCGCGACGCCAACCACCGCCAGAGCCATGAGCCGGATCTCGCGCGCGAAGCGCATGCTGGCGAGCGCATCGATGAGCCATCCGTCGGCGATGGTCAGCGCAAGCGTCAGCGCGCCGCTGGCGAACAGGGTCGCCGCGAGCGTCGCGACAAGCGTGGCGTCCGGCGCCGCCCATCCGCGCCGCCGCGCGAGGATGAACACGCCGATGACCTTCACCCAAAGTCCGGCCGCGGTGGCGAGCGCCAGCCCCGGCGCGCCGAGCGGCTGGTAGAGCGCGATCTTCAGCGCGACGTTCAGGGCCACGCCGACCAGCGTCACCTTCAGCGGCGTCGCCGTGTCGCCGCGCGACAGAAAGCTCGCCGCAACGATGCGGTCGACGAACAACGCCGGCATGCCGAGCGAATAGGCGGCGAGCACGCCCGCCGCCTGCCGCGTCGCCTCCGCCTTGAAGGCGCCGTGCTCGAAGGCGGCGGCGATGATCAGGTCGGGGATCAGCAGGAAGACGACGACGAAGGGCGCGCCGAGCGCGACGGTGAGCGAGGCCGCGCGGTTCTGCGCATGCAGCGCCGCGCGCTCGTCGCCGCGGGCGATCAGCATCGACATTTCCCGAAGCAGCACCGAGCCGGTGGCGATGACGATGATGCCGCCGGGAAGCTGATAGAGCCGGTCGGCGTAGCTGATCGCCGACAGGCCGCCGGTCGGCAGCAGCGAGCCGATGATCTGGTCGGCGAGCGCGCCGATCTGGTAGCTGGCCGAAATGCCGATCGCCGGTCCGAGCATGATGAAGAAGCGCCGGACCTCGGGCGTCCAGCGCGGCCAGGTCAACCGCTCCAAGAGGCCGCGCCGGCGCGCGTCGATCATCACGAGGACAAGCTGCGTCACGCCCGACGCGAGGAAGCCCCAGCTCGCCATCGCCGCGACGCCGGGCGAGACATGCGGGAACCACGCGGCGTAAGCCAGAAAGGCGATCATGCAGAGATTGGCCGCCGCCGGCGCCGAGGCCGGGACGGACCACGAATTGTTGGCGTTCAGCGTCCCCTGATGCAGCGCGAAGATCGCGATGAAGGTGATGTAGGGGAACATCACCCGCGACATCGACACCGCATTGGCGAACTTCTCCGGCTCGTCGACGAAGCCCGGCGACGTCAGCCGCACGAGCAGCGGCATGTCGAGATAGACGAGCCCGAGCAGCACGATCTGCGAGAGGATGAGCAGCGTGAAGACCTGGCTCGCGAACCGCCCCGCCTCCTCCGACCCCTTGCTCTCGAGCACGCGCGTATAGGTCGGCAGATAGGCGGCGTTGAACGAGCCCTCGCCGAAGATCTGGCGGAACTGGTTCGGCAGCTTGATCGCCGCGACATAGGCGTCGTTGAGCGCGCCGCCGCCGAGCAGCGCCGCAAGCCCCATGTCGCGGAAGAACCCGGTCAGGCGGGAGACGACCGTCCAGCCGCCGACCGAGAAGATATTGCGATACATGCCCGCCATCGCGCCCCCTGTAGCCGGATTCGGGCGGCGGCGGCAAAAGCGCCTCCGGCGGGGGACGCAAACGATCGCGGGGTTGTCGGGGCGCCTTCCGCTCAGCCAAGGCCGGACCGGCGACCAAACCCATCGACGCGTTTAGAGTCTGTCCGAAGAGTTTATGCGGGATTGCATAGCTTTCTCAACATGAGCCTGATGGAGGCGAGGCGCAGGAAAGCGAGCGACTTGCTGTTGAGATTTTCCCAATCCTTCGCGAGCCTTCGGCATCGTCCGAGCCAGGCGAAAGTTCGCTCGACGACCCATCGCCTCGGCAGGACGACGAAGGCCTTCGCTCGATCGGAGCGCTTGACGATCTCGACGTTGACTTGAGCCATGATTTTCTTGAGGGCGGCGCGAAACATCGGGCCTTGATATCCGCCATCGGCGTAGAGCTTCAGCAAGAACGGAAACATGCCGAACATTGTCGCCATGACAAGTGCGCCACCGTCGCGATCCTGGATGTCGGCCGCATGCACGATGGCGTGGATCAGCAGGCCTTGCGTATCGACGACAATGTGACGCTTCTTGCCCTTGATCTTCTTGCCAGCGTCGTACCCACGGCGGGCATCGTGGGCCCCCCTCACATGGGGAGGTTCGGGTCAAGGGGGTCGTGTTCGGGTGACATCCGCAGATCTCCAGTATCTGTTCGGTATCCGAGGTCTGAGCCCGATTGCATGACGCGGCTCGTTTCCGAGCACGATCAACCTCACATTCGGTCGCCGCGCGAAACGGCTGCACCAATATCCCGCTTGCGGCGGTCGGGGCTCAGGAAGACGAGACCATTCTTGAAGACGGGCTTTTTAGGCCATGTTCGGATGCGGTTCGTCCACCTGGATCCGTCAGGACTGATCAAGTCCTGGATGATTCAAGGATTCGGTCAGCGTTTATCGTCAGGTACGTTTCATCACGGTTCCCTCGATGACAACGCCTGCGGTCACATATTTCCAGAGCGCTACCAGCAACTTGCGCGCCAGAGCCACGATTGTCGTCTTCTTAAGACGGCCGCCATTGCGCCTGACCCGTTCTTCAAACCACAGGGCCAGCGCCGAGTGCGGCTGATGGCGCAGCCATAACCACGCGAGTTGGATGAGCGTTGTTCGCAATCGCGGATTGCCTGCTTTAGACACGCCCTGTTCGCGATCAACCGATCCACTCTGCCAGGGTGTCGGAGCCAAGCCCGCATAAGAGGCGACCTGGCGTCGATTGTCGAAGTGCCGGAAGAGCCCTTCCGACCAGAGGATGGCGGCGAACTCCGGGCCGATGCCCTTGATGTCGAGCAACATCGCCGCTGGCGCTGACGCTGCGACCCGTTGCGCGGCAAGCAGCACGTCCCGCTCGGCCTCCACGGCCTTGATCTGCTTGAGCAACAGTTCCAGTCGATCGAGCTCACGGCGAACCTGCGCCTTCAGGTGATCCGGCAGCAGGCGACCATCGCCGGTCTGGAGCGTATCCAGGCGCTGCCGCCGGTCACGGCGCAGCGGCTCGTAGCCGGATATCCCCTGTGAGAACAGCAGCCCCTTGACGCGATTGACGTGCCGGACCCTCTCCACGATCAGCACCTTGCGCTCGCGGCAGAGGCGGCGGCGGTCCTCTTCCTCGGGAGTCGGTGCCTTGACCATCGCGCACACCCGAGGTTCGCCCCGCTTGAACGCCAGCAGCGCGCGAACCAGCGCCTCGCCGTCGATCCCGTCAGTCTTCGCCCGCCTGCGCCGACGGGATGTCGCTATCGAGGCCGGATCGACTACGTGGCTTTCGATCCCTTCATTCTGCAGCGCGCGATCGATCCAGAATCCGTCGAGGCCAGCCTCCTGAATGACAACGAACGGGAAGACCTTGCCCGTCCTCGCCCGCGCTTTCTCGCGAAGTCGCGCAAAGCGCTCCAGTAGTCCGGCCACATCGCCACCACGCACCACTTGCTTCGACATCTTCTCCTCGCCGCCTGGCGACAGCGACGTGATCAGCCATGTAGATCGACTGAGTTCCAACGAGACAAAAATCGCGCCAAGATCAGTACGGATAGCAGTCGGTGCTTCGGGGCGGTCAGCTACGGTTTGCATGCTCTCCTCCAGAGTGGGTGGTAGCAACCTCACTCTGCCAAAGTGCCGGTCGCTATCCACCTCCCCATGGG
>CAVZWA010000006.1:0-248298 GCA_963778935.1 uncultured beta proteobacterium | reverse complement strand
CGCGCCTCCGTTAACGGTTGTGCCCGAAACTTTGGGCACAAATTGGTGACAGTCCGCAAAATGAAACGGCTCGCGTAAACGCAAGCCGTCGCTCGTTTAGTTGCGGGGACCCGATTCCTGCGTAAGAGACGGGCTCGGATCAAGTAGCCAAAAGATTCAATCGTAACTGGTAGCCGGCCGACGTTCCAGCGGTCGGACGCATCAACCTCGCAATTTGCCCTATAGCGGACGCCCGGTTCGGTCTCCGGGATTTCTACGCCGACCGCGAGAATTGAACGCCGCAAACCAGCGTCTCCTCTTGGCCGGTCAGAGGCTCCCAGCGTGCCGACTCGAGCGGCCGCTGCCTGATGCACAGCAGTCACGCAGGAGTGAAAGGCGGGTGCAGGTCGTAGACTCGCCACTCATCGTCAGGGAGCAGGCGGCCGTGCCCGGACCCATTGCAGCCGGTCATACGTTCTGAGAGCTGATCACGGGATTAAATGGCTCGTCAATTTGCACGAGGGGGAGCTAGCATGGGACTGATTGGCTAGGCAACAAGCCACCTTTGACGGTAGCTCCGGAGGATACGGTCGTCCGCGCGGCGCGCGCGATGACCGAACGCCACGTCGGTGCCGCGACCGTCCTCGAAGGGACTGGGGTCGTCGGCGTGGTGACTGAGCGTGACGTGATGGAAAAGGTCGTCGCCGCCGGCGGCGACCCCAATACCACGCGCGTGCGGGACATCATGTCGAGTCCGGCGCTATCGGTTAGCGTGAACACCTCGGTGGCCAGCAGCCGCAGCACTGATGCCTGAGCATCAACTCGGCCGATCCGGCGCTCGGTCCCGACGAGCCACGAAACGCTTGTCGCGCTGCCGCCCGCGCGCGACCCCATCCACGACCTCATGGACGACATGGAGCGCAATGTCAGCGATCTTATAGGCCATATCATGACCGACGGACCGGGCGGGTAGGTGACCGGCGCTCGTGGCGGAGTTCGGTTCAGAACCATCTTGACGCTCGATTGTGGATGCAGATCGGCAGAGCACGGCTTGGCTTCAGGTGCGAGTGAAAGGGTCAACGGAAAATTCATCGGCTGCGCCAGAGCCCGCCACCCACACGATTCTTGGTCTCGGCATCGCCGGACTCGCTTTTGAGAAAGCTTAAGAAAACTGAGTGCAACCTGGTTCACACCCGCCGGCGAAGGGCCGGTTATGGCCGATCTGAAGGTACCCACGTTTGATGGACACCTCAATGAGAGCAATACTGACTTGAGGAGGTGTTCGATGGACTACAAACCACGCAGGAAATTGACTCGCGAATTCAAGCTTGAAGCGGTTCGTCAGACGGCGTTGAGCGAGAAGCCCAAGGCCCAGCTGGCGCGGGAGCTGGGCGTACGCGTCGGTCAGCTGCGAACGTGGCGGCTCGAGTTCGAGAAGGAGGCGGTGACCGGCATCGCCAAGCCTGATCGATCTGCCGCTGAGGATGTTGAGCAGCTGCGGCGCGAGAACGCCAAGCTCAAGATGGAGATCGAGATTTTAAAAAAAGCGGCCATCTACTTCGCTCGGGAAGCGAAGTGAAGTACGCCTTCGTCGAGAAGCATCGGCGGCAGTACGGCGTGCCGGCCCTGTGCGAGGCGTTGCAGGTCTCGCGTAGCGGGTACTACGCTGCGCGGCACCGCGGTCCCAGTGAACGCCAGAAGCGGCGGGTCGACCTCACGGCTCGTATCAGGACGATCCACCAAGCCAGCCGCGAGTCGTACGGTGCTCCCAGGGTGCACGTCGAGCTGAGGGCCCAGAAGGTGCCATGCTGCCGGAATACCGTGGCCAAGCTGATGCGCAGAGCGGAGATACTGCCCAAGGCGATCCGGCGGTTCCGCGTGACCACCGACTCACGCAAGACCAAGGCATCGCCGAACCTCATCAATCGGGACTTCACGTCAGCACACCCCAACGACCTCTGGCTGAGCGACATCACGTACATCCCAACGCGCGAGGGCTGGCTGTACCTGGCTGCGGTTCTGGACGCGTACTCGAGAGCCTTGGTGGGCTGGGCGATGAGCCGAACTCTGGGCACCAAACTGGCGACGGACGCGTTGAACATGGCGATCGCTCATCGGGGCCCACCGGTAACGCTGCACTCCGATCAGGGGTCCACGTACGCCACCGGAAGCTACCGGGAAATCGTCAACCGTTATGGCATCAGGCAGAGCATGAGTCGCAAGGGTGATTGCTGGGACAATGCGCCGATGGAGAGCTTCTTCCATACGCTCAAGACCGAATTGGTCATGCACTGCGACTACAAGACACGCGACGATGCGCGAGTCAGCTTGTTCGATTACATGGAAGTGTTCTACAACCGGCAGCGACGGCACTCGTCAATTAGCTACGAGGCCCCGCTACCATTCGAGGCGATGAAGTCGCCTGGTAAGGTGTCCATTGTTCGTGGGTAAGATCAAGGCCGTGTAAAAACCGCGGGGAGTTCGCGGCGCCAAGAGCGAGAGGCGCAGTTATGCCGCGGGAGCGCTGGCAAGCTGCAGGAGCGTGGCGGTGAGCGTCGAGCCGCGTTGACAGACTGGACGGCGGAAATGGGCTGGAATTGGGTGCGAAGAAGGATTCGCGCGCCCCATGCCCGGATGGCGGCAAGCATTGCCGCGATGCCCAGGATGCGCATCACGCGCTTCAGGTTGTAGGCAAGGACGTGCAGACTCATCTCGGTGCGCACGCACGGCAGCGACTTCATCAGGAAGTGGGTCCATCCCATCCAGTGCTTGATCGTGCCGAATGGGTGCTCGACCGTTTGTCGTCGTACTCGCATCATCTCCGGTTGCCGATCCAGCCGCAGCTGCATCGCCTCGAGAACAGCTTCATGTTCCCAACGCGCAATGCGCCGATAGTCGCCCGTCGTGCATTGCGCCTTGAGCGCACACCTGGGGCAAGCCGAGGACCAGTACTTGTGCAAGGTCAAGCCGTTCTCGATGGTGGTAAAGCGCTTGATGGCCCGTTGCCCCGCGGGGCAACGGTACTCATCGTCGCTGGCGATGTAGATGAAGTCCTGCTTGTCGAAACGACCCTCCGCCTTGCTGTTGGAGGTCATTGACTTGGGCACCAGCGGCGTGATCCCGGCCTCGTCGCATTTTCGGATCTGCTCGCTCTTGAAGTAGCCGCGGTCGGCCACCACGGTTAGAGCGTCGATGCCCATGGCCCCGCGCGCCTGTTCGGCCATCGGTGCGAGCTGTTCGCGATCGATGCCTGCGGTGACGACTTCGTGCGCCACGATCAAATGGTTCTTGGTATCCACAGCCGTCTGCACGTTGTAGCCGACGATGCCACCATCTCGGTTCTTCATCGAGCGGGCATCAGGGTCGGTTAGCGACAGTTGTTGATCGGGGCTGGCCAGCATTTGCGCCTCGAGCATCCTGAGCCGCTGCATCTGCTCCTTCAGGGCCGCAATCTTTTCTTGCAGCCGGCCCTTCTTCAGCTCCGCTACTTCGGGTTCGGCGCGGTCGGCGGTGTCCATGTCGGTAAGGTAGCGTGCGATGCTCTCTTCGATTTGCGCCATCCGCCGCTGCATCTTGGCCGGGGTGAAGTTCTTGTCCCGGTTGTTTACCGCCTTGAACTTGCTGCCATCGATGGCCACGATCGCCGCAGTGAACAGATTGAGCTGGCGGCACAGCACGATGAACTGGCGGCATACCTTGCGGATCGCCCGCCCATTATCCTTGCGGAAGTTGGCAATGGTCTTGAAGTCCGGCGTCAGCCGTCCGGTCAGCCACATCAACTCGACGTTGCGCTGCGCCTCTCGCTCCAGCCGACGGCTGGACTGGATACGATTCAGGTAGCCGTAGATGTAGAGCTTCAACAGCACCGCCGGGTGGTACGCCGGCCGGCCCGTCGCCGCCGGGTCAACCCCCACAAAGCCGAGTTCGCCCAGATCGAGCCCGTCAACGAACGACCTCGACCACGCGAACCGGATTCTCGGCTTCAACGTAGTCCTCCAGACACGCGGGCAGCAAGGTCACCTGGGCTCGGTCCTCGCCTTCAATGAATCGCTTCATGTTGCTACCCCGAAGAAATCACTTTCTTCAATATAGACAACTTTCGCGTTTTTACACGGCCTCGGCCATGAGCGGGCATACAAGGACGGCAGCAAATTTTCCGGTTAGCGGCCTCTAACTGGCTACGCGCTCAAAGTGTTATGCCGGATAGCGACGCTGGTACGCGCGGACGAGGTGATTCAGTAGCCGGATTGTCGATGTTACCGCGAGTAAATGTTCGCTTTTCGCGATGCTCGATGCCCGAGAAGGGTCGAACTGCGACCGTCGACGATCAGGCCACCAAAGATGGTCTCCCTCTGTAATCCAGGTCGACCACTTCGGGCTTGCGGCATGTCCACGCCAGATCTATAGTGATTTTCTGTAAGGCTGGGCGCGTTGACGGGCATGTAGTCGCGACTGCTACCAACCGTGACGCGCCTTGCGCCAGCGCGGGTATGTTCTTTTCGATGGCAACCGAGGAGGCTCCATGCGTCGCAGACTCTACTATGTTATGCCGGACCTGCCGAGCGCGCGCAGGATCATGGACGACTTGCTGCTTGCGCGCATCGAGGAACGTCACATTCACTTTCTCGGCAAACGCGGCACGTCAATGGATGGCTTGCATGAAGCCAATGTGCTGCAAAAGTCCGATATTGTGCACGGTGCGCAACTCGGCACGGCGATCGGGGCAGCGGCCGGCTGCATTGCTGGAGCACTGCTAATCTGGTTCCCTCCGTCGGAAGGAATACCGCAAGTCCTTGCGGTCTTGGTTGCGACTGCGGCCGGCGCCGCACTTGGCGCTTGGACGTCGAGCATGGTCGCAGCGTCCATCCCGAACTCGCGACTAAACCGCTTCGCGGCGGTGATCGACGAAGGAAAAATCCTACTCATGGTCGATGTGCCGGAGCATCGGGTCGAGGATATTAGCGCGTTGCTGAATCGCATTCATCCGGAAGCTGCTGACGAGGGCATCGAGCCTAATATCCCGGCATTTCCATAACCTCGGCACAATGGGTCGCTGACCCGCTGAGCGGGAGCACAGGAGGTTTAGCGCACGAGTGCGCCGGCGGCTGCTGTTGGCGCTCACCCAGCGCGAGCCATCGACTTCGCGATCGCCAGCGCTGAAGAGCAGGTGTGCCTGTCAATCCGCGATGCTGGCGGACATGTTCAACGGCCGCTTTTCGCTGTCGTGAAGGTCGGGAACGCGTCGGGTCCGGGCATAGCACTTCACGCGCCTAACGGCTGCTGTACTTCAGGGCAATTGATGAAAAGCGCACTGATGAAGATTCTGGTCTCCCTGTTGCTGCTTTCAAGGGCAGCTCTTGCCGCCGACACTGCGGTGGTCACCGCCATCGACATTCTGCTTGAGCCAGACACCACGATGCTCCGACATGCAGAAGACAACAACGCCCGCCTGCTCAAAGTCTTCCCGAAGGGCTTCGCCCTGGATGCGACGCATCGCCCGCACATCACAGTGATCCAGCGTTTCGTCCGCACGGCGGACTTGGACAAGGTCTATGCCGCCGCCAATAAGGTTCTCGCCGCCGCTAACGTAAACAGCATCAAGCTGGAAGCCTTCAAGTACTACTACATCCCCAGCAAGGACATTGGCCTGGCGGGCATTGTCGCGAAGCCGACCCCTGAATTGCTCAAATTGCAGCAGGATTTGATCGCGGCCGTGACACCATTCACTGTGGGAACCGGCGATTCGTCTGCGTTCGTCACCACACCCGATGATCCGGTCATTGACCCATCCCTCATCCAATATGTGTCCACGTTCGTGCCGAAGGCTTCCGGAGACAATTTCAATCCGCACGTCACCACCGGCGTCGCCCTTAGGGAATACCTTGACAATATGCTCGCGGAACCATTTGAGTCGTTCACTTTTTCGCCCGCCGGCGCGGCCGTCTACCAGCTGGGCCAGTTCGGCGCGGCGGCGAAGGAACTCAAAAAATGGAACTTGAAACCCTGAGGCGTCGTCGCCGCTGAGCCATGTTCCAACGGCCGCTTCGCCGCAATTGAAGGGCCACTTCCCCGGACGGTCGAAAGACCGGTCAGGGTCGTTCACGCTGATCCGCTCGCCGGTGCTGAGCGGCGGCTCCACGATCCACAGCGGTCCGTGATGCATGACCGGCTGGTGTACGTCATTCAGCGGCCGCTCGATCAAATCGCGTCAATGCCGGCGACCGGCCACAAGCGGCCGTACCGTGATGTTGCCGATAGCAATGGGATGGACCCCTCCTCACCTAATCGGCATCGAGGTGCCAGACTGGAAGTGTCGTCCACCAGTCAACCGGGAGAAGGAGTCCACCATGAAGCTTATTCGGGTTGGGGTAGATTTGGCAAAGAGCGTCTTCCAGGTACACGGCGTAGACCGGAACGAGAAAGCGGTGTGGCGCCGCAAGCTCACGCGGGAGAACTGGGTCAAGGTATTGCTCGAGACCGTGGAAGCTGGCTGCGAGATCGGTATGGAATCGTGCGGCGGTGCACACCACTGGGCGCGCCGACTGCAGGCGCATGGATTCAAGGTGAGGCTAATCGCGCCGCAGTTTGTAAAGCCGTATGTGAAGAGCAACAAGAACGACGCCAACGATGCGGAGGCGATCTGTGAAGCGATGAGCCGGCCGCACATGCGGTTCGTCTCGGTGAAGACCGTGGAGCAACAGGACATCCAAGCGATGCATCGCATTCGCGCCGAGTTGACCAAGCAACGCACGGCCAAGGCCAACCAGATTCGTGGTCTGGTCGCTGAGTACGGGTTGGTGGCGCCGAAGGAAGTGTTGCATTTGCGCAGGGCATTGCCGTGTTGGCTGGAAGATGCCGAGAACGGCTTGAGCGAGCGGTTCCGCCGACTGCTGAACGGACTGTGGGGTGATCTCAGGGCTCTCGATGAGCGGTTGCACGAACTCGACCGCGACATCGCGGTGATCGCGCAGAGCGACCCGGTTGCCAAGCGGCTGCAGCAGCTACGCGGGGTTGGGCCGATCATTGCCACCGCGCTGGTGGCGGCGGTCGGCAATGGGGAACAGTTTGCCAATGGTCGGCAGATGGCTGCCGCATTCGGGTTAACGCCCAGGCAGCACAGCTCGGGCGGTAAGGAGCGGCTGCTGGGAATCAGCAAGCACGGCGACGTATATTTGCGGGCGCTGCTGATTCATGGCGCGCGTTCGGTGATCCGAACCTCCAAGAGCAAGGACGACCGACTGAGTCAGTGGGTGACCCGTCTGGCTGCGCGTAGGCACCCGAACATCGCGGCAGTGGCGCTGGCCAACAAGACCACGCGCATCGCTTGGGCGATGTTGAAAAACGGCACCGATTACCAACCCGCTATGGTTACCAGCTGAAGCAACACTCGATGCAGAGACCGATCAACCTACATCGTCAACAGGAGCACATCCACCACGATTGCTAAGCAAGCCGAACGATGGCGAACAGGTCGAACCGGCGCCGGCAAAACCCGTGAATGACCAGGTGCGAGAAGCACGAGAAAGCAATGGGGAGCTGGCGCGCGAATAGCCCATCATGGCCCGGCATCGTCAAATTGATGCGGCAGTTAGAGGCTGATGGTATGGACTCCCGCCCCCCGAAAGGGGCGACACTGTAAGTTCAAACTGCCCGAAAGGAGGCCCCGATGAACGCTGCAACGATTGGTCTTGATATCGCCAAGAACGTGTTCCAGGTGCATGGCGTCGATCGCCATGGCAACACAGTTCTGCAAAGAAGGCTTCGCCGCGGTGAGGTCGTTCGCTATTTTGCGAAACTGGAGACCTGTCTCGTCGGCATTGAAGCTTGTCACAGCTCACACTTCTGGGGTCGAGAATTAAGCAAACTCGGCCATCAAGTGCGATTGATTCCGACGCAGTATGTGAAGCCGTTTTTGCTCGGTGGGAAGAATGACACCAACGACGCGGCGGCGATCTGCGCGGCGGTCAGGCGTGCAGACATGCGATTCGTTTCGGTCAAAACGGCAGAGCAGCAGGCAGTGCAGTCGCTGCATCGGATGCGCGAGCGTCTGATCCATGAGCGCACGGCGAAGTCGAACCAGATCCGCAGCATGTTCGCCGAAGAGGGGATCGTCTTTGGTATTAGCGTTACACAGTTACGGCGAGGCGTCGCGGCTCACGTTGGAGATGCAGAGTCCCCCATTACGTCGATCTTGCGCCGGCTTGGTCGGATGTACTTGGAGCAGGTTGCCGCCTTGGAGCTCTGGTTACAGGAACTGAACGCCCAGCTTAAAGAAATCTTCGTCCACACTGAAGAATGTCAGCTACTTGCGTCCGTTCCAGGAATCGGTCCGATCGTCGCCACCGCGCTCCTTGGCACCGCACCCGATCCTAAGCAATTCAAGAACGGTCGCCAGTTCGCAGCATGGGTCGGATTGACGCCGAAGCAGCGCTCCAGTGGCGGCAAGACCATGCTTGGTGGCATCACCAAGCACGGGGATACCTATCTGCGAACGATGCTTGTTCAGGGCGCCCGCGCCGTACTCCGCTTCGCGCCAAGGCGCGATGATCGCCAAAGCCGCTGGTTACAGCAGCTGATCCAGCGCCGTCACAAGAACGTCGTAGCGATTGCACTGGCCAACAAGATGGCGAGGACCGCGTGGGCAGTTCTGGCAAAGCGGGAAGCGTACCACTCGGCGTAGCCCAGTCGATTTACCGACACGCAGTGGACCAACCTCAGATTGCGCGAGAACAGGAGACATGGGAACCGGTGAGACCGGCGCCTTCAGACCCTGATATATCCGGAGGCTGCTACACGAAGCCGTAAGGCCGATAAGGAGAAGGCGCGCGAATTTCCATGTTGGCTCGATGCGATACCATGCATCACAGAGAAGCCGAATATACGGACGCAATCATTGCCTTCCTATGTCGACCTAATTTCTTGCGCAAAGGCGGGAGTCCATATACGGATATACGTGAGCAGTCGTACCTCACCGCCAAAGAACGGAGTGCTTGCAACCGAGGAGGGGTCCATATACGGTCGTTCGTTCGCGCAATCGACCAGAAGCCGACATATGCGCCGCCTTGAAACAGTCATTTTCCACTAACTGGTATTCCCGGTCTTGCCTCGCACCCCGTTCGTGGCGCCCGTGTAGGGTGGCGCCCGCTACAGAGCACGCTGACTTCCTCGAAACGGTACGGTGGCGTAGGCTATGGTCAATCGCTGCGCTGTCGTAGCGCCTGAGAGTGGGCCGATGGAACAGGGCACAAAATCTGCAAAGGCCAAGGTTGAAGCAAGGCCAACTGTAATCAGGAAATCTCGGAAGATCGACGGTTCTACCGGCCCGCAGCTCAAGCAGCGCCTCGCAGAGGCATTGGAACAGCACGCCGCGGTCAGCGAGATCCTGCGGGTGATTTCTACGTCCCCGGGGGACGTCAAGCCAGTACTCAACGCCGTTGCCGACCGTGCATTGAAGCTTTGCGATGCGGCGGATGCGACCATATTTCTGGTCGAGGGAGACAAGCTCCGAACGGCCGCCCGCTTCGGCAGCATGCGCGTTTACTCCCCACTGGGGAGTTTCATGCCCCTGACTCGGGGCTCCGTCTCCGGTCGCGCCGTTATCGACCGCGCGGCAATTGACATGGAGGACTTGGCGACGGCGGCGGAAGAGGAGTTCCCGCTTGCGCGCGAATTGCAGAGGCGAGTTGGTCACCGCGCGATCCTATCAGTACCGCTGATGCGCGAGGATGGTGCGATCGGGGCGATCACGCTCTGGCGCATGGAAGCCCGGCGATTCACGGCCAATCAGATCGCGCTGGTGAAGACCTTTGCCGACCAGGCGGCCATCGCCATCGAGAACGTACGCCTGTTCGATGAAGTTCAGGCGCGCACGCGCGAGTTGTCGGAGTCTCTTCAGCAACAGACTGCCACTGCCGACGTGCTCAAGGTCATCAGTCGCTCGGCGTTCGACTTGCAGAGGGTGCTTGATACGTTGACAGAATCGGCCTGCAAGTTGTGCAACGCAGAGGCGGCGAACATTTGGCGTCCCGACGGCGACGGATTCAAGGTTGCCGCCATGTTCGGGGCCACGGCGGAACACAGAGCCGCGCTCAAGCGGGTGGTCAACAAGCCTGGAAGACATACCTGCGTCGGCCGCACTTTGCTCGAAGGGAGAACGGTTCATATCGACGACGCGAAGGCCGACCCGGAATACAACGCACCCGATGTCCTGGCCGCCCGTGGAAATCGCGCGATGGTCGGCGTTCCACTGCTCCGCGAAGGCGTCCCGATTGGTGTTCTGGTTCTGACGCGCACGGTTGCGCGGCCTTTTACCGAAAAACAGATCGCGCTCGCGACAAGCTTTGCCGACCAGGCAGTAATCGCCATAGAGAACGTGCGTCTCTTCAAGGAAACGCAGGAAGCGCTGGAGCAGCAGATCGCAACCAGTGAGATCCTGCGGGTGATCAGCCAATCGCCGACGGATGTGCAACTGGTATTCGACACGATCGCGGCGGCGGCCCTGAAGCTGTGCGCTGCGAGCTCGGTCACTGTCTTCACGTTTGATGGCGAACTGATCCGAATAGCGGCACTCGTCAATGTGAGTCCGGAAGGGGCCCATGCCGTACGTGGCTTCTATCCGAGACCACCTGGCCGCGACAACGCGGCGAGCCGCGCGGTCCTGACTTGCAGCGTCATCACGATCCCGGACGTGCTCGAGGATCGCGAGATTGCGTACAGAGATACTCCCGTTGCTTCAGCCTTCCGCAGTGTCCTGGCCGTTCCCCTGATGCGCGACGGCAGCGCGATTGGTGCCATCAGCGTCGGCAGGCTCGAACCGGGGCCGTTTCCTGACAAGCAGCTCGCGCTACTTCAGACGTTCGCCGCTCAAGCGGTCATCGCGATCGAGAACGTGCGCCTGTTCGATGAAGTGCAGGCACACGCGCGCGAGTTATCGGTGTCTCTTCAGCAACAGACGGCGACGGCCGACGTGCTCAAGGTCATCAGTCGGTCGGCGTTCGATTTGCAGAAAGTGCTTGATACGCTGACCGAATCCGCATGCAAGTTGTGCGACGCAGAGGGGGCGAACATTTGGCGTCCCGACGGCGACGGATTCAAGGTCGCCGCAATGTTCGGGCACACCCCGGAACACAGGGCGGCGCTCAAGCATGTCATCGCCAAGCCCGGAAGAGCTACCTGCGTCGGTCGCGCTTTGCTTGAGGGAAGAACGGTTCACATCCCCGACGCAAAGGCCGATCCGGAATACAACGCACCGGGTGTCCTGGCCGTGCGTAAATCGCCCATGATCGGCGTTCCACTGCTCCGCGAAGGCGCTCCCATTGGTGTTCTGGTTCTGACACGCACGGTGGTGCGGCCTTTTACCGAAAAACAGATCGCGCTCGCGACAACCTTTGCCGACCAGGCAGTGATCGCGATCGAGAATGTCCGCCTGTTCACCGAACTCGAGGCGCGCACGGTACAGCTCACGCGATCGGTCGGAGAGCTGAAGGCGCTCGGCGAGGTCGGGCAAGCGATGAGCTCGACGCTCGATCTGGAGACTGTGCTCTCCACCATCGTCTCCCGCGCCACGCAGCTCGCCGGTGTGGACGGCGGATCGATCTGGGAGTACGACGAAACGAGTGAGCAATTTTACCTGCACGCGACCGACCGGCTGCCCGATGAGCTGGTCGAGGTACTCCGGGCCACGCCTATCCGGAAAGGAGAAGGCGCGCTGGGGCGGCTAGCGCTGACTGGCGAGCCGGTCGAGATCCGCGACATCGCGGACGAGAGCAACTACCAAAGCCGAATACGCGAAGTCCTGATTCGATGCGGCTATCGTTCAGTATTGGCAGTGCCACTCCTGTGCGAAGACCGCCTGCTCGGCGCGCTGGCTGTAATTCGGAGTAGCCCAGGCGATTTCGCCGTAGAGGTAGTCGCGCTGCTGAAGACCTTCGCTACGCAATCTGCGCTGGCCATCCAGAATGCGCGGCTCTTCCGGGAGATTGAGGACAAAAGCCACCAGCTCGAGGTGGCGAGTCAGCACAAGAGCGAGTTCCTCGCCAACATGTCGCACGAGTTGCGCACGCCGCTCAATGCCATCATCGGCTTCTCGGAAGTCCTGGCGGAACGGATGTTCGGCGAGGTCAACGACAAGCAGGCGGAATACCTGGCAGACATTCTGGAGTCCGGACGGCACCTCCTGTCCCTCATCAATGACATCCTTGATCTGTCCAAGATCGAGGCTGGGCGGATGGAACTGGAGCCCACTACTTTCCACTTGCCGAACGCCATCGAGAACGCGCTGACCCTCGTCCGGGAACGCGCGCAGCGCCATGGCATAACGCTCGGGCGCACGGTCGACGAGCGCCTGGGGATGATCGACGCCGACGAGCGCAAGGTAAAGCAGGTGCTGTTGAATCTCCTGTCCAACGCCTTGAAGTTCACGCCAGAGGGCGGCCGTATCGACGTTCGGGCCGCTGCGCGCGACGACGCCGTCGAGATTTCAGTGACGGACACTGGCGTGGGCATCGCGCCCGAGGATCAGGCCACCGTGTTCGAGGAATTCCGTCAAGTCGGATCGGCAGCGAAAAAGGTCGAAGGGACCGGCCTTGGCCTCGCCATCTCGCGGAAGTTCATCGAACTTCACGGCGGAAGAATCTGGGTCGAGAGTCAAGTCGGGAAGGGCTCGACGTTCGCCTTCACATTGCCACTGTCCATCGACGAACACGACCAGGCTGCTTGATAGTCGGCACGTTTGTTGGGTGGAACTAATTCGGAGTCCAGAAACGAGCAGCCTGCTGCATACGCGCTATCCGATCAGCCAGGCTGGCAACGCGAACGGCCGTATATGGACTTGCAAAGAAGTCTGCGAAGGTCCGCTTCTCTGATGCACGACTGGCGGCAATGGGTCGACAAGCGCCCGTCAGCCAAGATCACCATGAGGCTCCTTTCCCTCGACAGAGGAGCCCTTCATGGATACCGCTACGACGACCACAGGGCGTGCAACACCGTGGAACAAAGGCAAGCTGCTCGGCCAGAAGCCACCGCTGAAGCTGAAGGAGATCTGGGCCATCCGGATTCGACTGCAATTGGATCGTCGAGCCCGGGAACTCGCGTTGTTCAACCTCGCTATCGATAGCAAGTTGCGGGGGTGCGATCTGGTCGGGCTTCGCGTCCACGACGTGGTCCAGGGCAGTCACGTCGCGCCCCGAGCAATCGTCATGCAAAAGAAGACGCAGCGGCCGGTGCAATTCGAGATCACCGAACAAACGCGAGACGCGGTCGCCGCTTGGATCGCGGCGGCGCATCTGAAATCGGATCAGTTCCTCTTTCCGAGCCGCGTGTCGGCGTCGCCCCACCTATCGACCCGGCAGTACTCGCGGATCGTTGGGGGCTGGGCGGGATCGATTGGGCTCGATCCGGCGGCCTATGGCACCCATTCGCTGAGGCGCACCAAACCGACGTTGATCTACCGGCGGACCAAGAATCTCCGAGCCGTTCAGTTGCTGCTCGGCCACACCAAGCTCGAAAGTACCGTCAAATACCTCGGGATCGAGGTCGACGACGCACTAGAGATCGCGGAGCAGACGGAGGTCTAAGCCAAGCTGGGCTGGTCGCGACCGCCGAACCCGACGGTCGCTGACCGGCCAACTGGAGCCGTTCGGCAGCGACGCGGAAATCTCCAGAAAGCGGACAGCCGCCGACGCGCGTGACGACCCGCTTAGAGGCGTACTATGGTTGCACTTCCATTTGTCGACGAGGGGATCGGTGATGGATCGGCGAATGTTTATTGGCCGCGTAGCGGGTGGACTCCTGACGTGGCCGCTCGCTACTGGCGCGCAGAAGCCGGCGATGCCGGTGATCGGGTTTCTCTGCAGTGCGTCTGCCTCGCAGTGGACTTCGTACGTCGCCGCGTTTCGCAAGGGCCTGAACGAAACCGGCTACGTCGAGGGCCAGAATTTAGTGATCGAATTCCAATGGGCGGAGGGCCAATATGATCGGCTACCGGCGCTGGCGGCCGATCTTGTCCGGCGTCAGGTCGCGATCCTGGTAGCGACCGGTGGTCCCGATTCTGCGCTGGCGGCCAAGGCTGCAACCGCGGCTATTCCAATCGTCTTTACGCTGGGAGCCGACCCCGTCGCGCTTGGCTTCGTTTCCAGCCTCGGTCATCCCGGCGGCAACGCAACGGGTGTCAGCATTGTCACCGTCGAATTGGTCTCGAAACGGCTTGGGCTCTTGCATGAACTGGTCCCCAAAGCCACAGTAGTCGCCTACATCGTAAATCCAAATGGCCTGAATGCCGCAGTGGAGACACGGAGAGCGCAGGAGGCGGCGCGCTCGTTTGGTCAAAAATTACACGTCTTGCGAGCTGGCGACGAAAAGGAAATTGACGCCGCCTTCGCCAGCCTCGCGCAACTCCGAGCGGGTGCACTCCTGGTGGGCACCGACGCATTTTTCAACGCCCGACGCGAACAATTCGCAGCGCTGGCGGTGCGACACGCCGTGCCTGCGGTGTTTGAGTTCCGCGAGTTCGTCACCGCTGGCGGCCTAATGAGCTATGGAGCGAGCATTTCCGAAGTCTATCGTCAGGCGGGCGTCTATACAGGCAAGATCCTCAATGGCGCCAAGCCGGCGGATCTACCGGTCCTGCAGCCGACGAAATTCGAGTTGGTGATCAATCTCAAGACCGCAAAGTCACTCGGCATCACCATTCCGAAGGACATACTGTTGCGCGCGGACGAGGTGATTCAGTAGTCGAGCGTCTCAAGTTGCTGCGGTTGAATGTCCGGTACCTGTCAGGCGCAACGGCTGGAGTGGGTCGACTTCGGCCATCGGCAGGCCGAAACCGAACGGCCGCAGCTAGTTTGTTGCTGGCGTTCACCAAGAGTGTGGGTGCGACGCGCGATATCCGGGCGCCGCATACGGTAGAAATAGCCCGCGATCGGGCCTAGACTGATCGGTCCGCGGCGCAGCTTTCCAGGAGATGAAGCATGAACTCGGAGCGCAAGGCTTGGCCCAATGGCATGCCGGCGGTAGGTCAGACCGCGCGCAGGACGAGAAACGTCACGGCGCGCGATATCGAGCTCTTCACGGAGATGAGTGGCGATCGGAATCCCCTGCATTACGACGAAGCGGCGGCTCGCGCGACAGCCTTCGGCGGCATCGTCGTGCAGGGCGGTGTGACGAGCGCCATCCTGAACGCGGTCGTCGCGGAAGAACTGCCGGGCCCAGGCACCGTCTTCATGCAGGTCAATTGGGGCTTCAAGGCTCCGGTGCGTCCTGGCGACACGATCACCGGTGAGGTGACGGTGACGAAGGTCCGTGCCGACAAGCCGATCACCGAACTCCAGACGCGGGTCCTGCGCGACGACGGAACGGTCGTTCTCGACGGGAACGCAGTCTGCTACACGATGCCAATGCGGTAGTCTGCATGGACAATCGCGCCGGCAGTTTGCGCAACGACCCGAAGGAGACGACACGATGAAACGCGCTTCGCTGACCATTCCTGAAATCGGCCTGATCGCCGCAACGCGCGCAGTCGGCGGCGCGGGCCTCGCGCTGCTGCTCGGCGACCGATTGAAACCGGAGCAACGCCGTGCCGTCGGTTGGACGCTGCTCGCGATCGGCATCGTCACCACGATTCCGCTGGTTGCGAACGTATTCGGAAAACTCCGCGCGCCCGCGGACGCAGACGAAGCGTAGGTACTTCGTACCCTTTACTGGCACACGGTCCCGGGAGCGCGGAACACCAGGCGCGTCAGCTGCTTGGTCTGCGTCACGCTGACCGGGGGATCGCCCAGCGTTGCCGTATATGCGAACGTTGCATTGTCGCCATCACCGAAGGTCAGCGTCAGCGCGCCCACCGGCGTCCTGACCACCTTCAGCGGATCGAACGGTACCGCGCTGAACGCCGGTCCTGTCGTCCGAAAAAGTGCTCCGCTGTAGACGCCGGCTGCGATCTTCGACGCGGTTGCCGATAGCCACAGCGGCGCGCCGTCGAAATCATAGGTAAACCACGTCGCGAAGATGAGGTCGCCCTGGTGCGTGAAGTGGACACCCCATCCCGACTCGCCCGTGCCGGCCGCGGCCCACCAGATATCCTGGTAGTTGGTGGCGGTCGCAAGGTTCACTTGCGTCCCGAACGTGCAGCTTGGCAGGGTTCCGAACACCATTCGGGTGATGGCCTTGGTCTGAGCGATGCCGTTGACCGTGTACGCGAACGTGGCGTTGTCGGCATCACTGAACGTCAGCGTACCAGCGCCCACCGGCAAGTACGACACTGCATTCGGATTGAACGGTGTCGCATTGAAGGCCGGGCCGTGGGTCGCGTAGAGCGTTCCCGAGAAGACACTGTTCCCGGTTCGGTTGGCGGTCATGCTCAGCCACCACGCCCTGCCGGCAGCATCGTAGGTAAACCAGGTCGCGAAGATCACGTCACCCTGGTGCGCAAAGTTGATTCCCCAGCCGGACTCCGACCCGGCGGGCGCATTCCACCACGAACCTTCGTAGTTCGGTGCGGGTAACGCAGGGGCAGCGACACCGACACCCGTTGCCTCCAGCGGAATTCGATAGGGTCCCTCGGATGTGTTGATCGTCACTTCACCGCGGCGGTCACCCGCCTGGGTAAGGCGCGCCATCACACCGAAAGTGCAACTCGCACCCGGGGCGAGCGAATTCCCAGGCAAGCATCCGTTGCTGCCTACGAGGAAGTCGCTGCTGTCGGGTCGGATATCGGACATCATCAAAGCGGCATTGCCGCTGTTGGTCACCGTGACCTGGCTCTCGCTCGAAGTCGATCCGACGGCGAGGGTGCCGAAATCGATCACCTCGGGCAGTGAACACACGTTGCCGGCCTGCTGTCCGGCCGCTGGGCCGTAAAGGCAACGGCAACCATGGATGTCGTCGGCGGTCAGGTCGGTACCGCTGGTGTACATCGAATCCGGCGGACCCGACATCAGCGCGCCTTCGACGTTCGAATGTCGGAGCCCGATCGCGTGTCCCCATTCGTGAACTGCGGTACGCGTTATCTGATCAATGTTTGTCACGTACCTTGGATCGAGCATCATGTCGGATTCGACCAGCGTCAGCGCGTTGGAACCGTGCGACTGATACCACACGTAATCGGCACCCGAGATGCCCATGTCCGGTTCTTGCCATCCGACCACGCTGATGCCATCGGGTCCGCCGGCAAGAGTCTGTGGCACCGCCTCGGTCTCGCCGTCGTACGCGATCTGGATTCCACAGACCGCGGTCCATTTCGCCGATTGCGCAACGATCCGTTGAATCACCACCGCCTTTGCATCACTGAATTGCGCCGGGGCACCCACGTGGTTGTAATTCCAGCGCAGCACGCCGGCCCATTTGGCCGGCGTGCCGAACATGAACTTGAACTCCGGCATCGCGCCGGACCTCTGCATCGAGGAGGTGCCGGGCACTGGACTCAGCACGTAGTCCAAAGCCTCTGCAGCGGCATGCGTCCTCCCGGGCCACGTCGAGACCAGCAACATGGCTGCCGCCACGACGCACGCGTGGCCGAGTCCGGTATTTTCGAATGGCTTCTGCACAGGCGAATGCTGTGACTTATGAGACCGACAGGGGATCAGACGACACCTGATAAACGATCGGTGCGCGTCTGAATCCTTTGTAGGACTTACTGCCTCCCGTTCGCTCGCCGCCGAATTTGGCTGAAGAAACAAGAGGCTAGACAGGCACCCTCAACAAAACCCACTACCCGCAAAGAAGTGACCGCTGTCTGGATGGCTGACGGCTCAATCCGAGCGGACAGTGTCCGTCAGGTCTGATTCCGAGCAGGACAAGTTACGCGCCTGAACGCCCCACTCGCTGATCCATGCGCGCAAAGCTTTGCCACCATCCTTCGGCGGGCTTTCCACATCGTGCCATGCCACGTACACCTCGCCGTCCTCCGCGATCAAGAACAGTCCGTGCATCCCTTTGCTCTTCTTCAGCGTCTCCAGCGCCTGCACCGGGGTCTGGGCGATCGGGGCGCCGACGTTGAGCGATGTGTTCACGCTCACCTCCACGCCGACGCGTCGTCCCATCGCTCGTAAGTATGCATGGATGAAAGGATCCACGTGCTCACGCACGATCTGCACACGACTCGTGCCGTCGAAGTGGATGACCGCCGGGATCGCCTGGTACGCGTCCGGCTTCGCCCGGCTGGTCAAGATCATGTAGTTGTAGGCGTTGTAGTCGTCATCGCCCGCGCCCGGCGACAGTTCGAACCATTTCCGGGCGGCCTCCAGCGTCGCCATCGGAGCGAGCGGTCGGATCAACTCGCGAAACTTCACCAGTCTATTGAGTGTTTCCAGCGTTTTCGGATTCGTCGGGTTGGCAAGTATCGAGCGATGGCCGAGCGCGCGAGGCCCGGTCTCCGCAGCGCCCTGGAACATGCCCACCACGCCGTCCTTCGACACGATGAAGGCAAGCAGGTCGGCGATACGCTCGCATTGGGGACGCGTCGAGATGTTGCCCACGCAAAGGTGCCCGATGTCCGGCACCGCCGCCAATCCTTCCCGGATCTCCTCCTTCGTCGGCGACATCCCGCAATAGAATACGTGTCGGAGCGTCTCGCCCGGTTTGGCCCCCGCCTGGCATGCAAAGTTGTATGCCGCTCCGATCGACACACCCGCGTCGCCGCAAATCGGCGGCACCCAGAGATGCAGCGCCGTATCCTTCATTCCCAGGGTTTGCTCGTACCACGCCGTGCCAAATTGCTCGAGCAGGCGCATGTTCGCCACGCAGTTGAGCGCCGTCCCGCCGGTCAGCACCAATCGGGCACTGCGCGTGCTTTCGATCAGGTGCGAGACGATGTGACACAACGCGTCCTCGAATACCAGCTGCACGGCGGCAGCCTTGTCCACACGATCGACCGTGATGGGCGCGTGCGCGATGTCTTCGACACTCAGCACCGCGTCGGGATGCCACATCGCCTTGCGGCAGGATCGGCTCGCCCATGATCTGCGACAACCGCTTCGTGTAGGGCGCCGAACATCCGCCGCGGTGCCAGTTGGCGAGCGAGCGGTTGAGCAGGACACGGCCCTCGCTCTCCAGGACGAACACATCGCGCAGCTGGCCGTAATAGCGATTGGTCAGCCGGTTGCCGTCGCCCCACGCAGCTGCGCCCATGTACCGGCCTTCGCTGCTCATCAACGGCCAACCGCCCTGCGACGAGCTGAGCATGCCATACATCATGCCCAGCGAGTCCCACAGGTTGTCATTCTTGTAGAGGAGCTTGAGCGTCCCGCGCTCGGCGACGTACGCCGAGATGGCACCATCATCCCCCGCCCCATCGATCACCAGCACCATCACCGGCTCCGCACATGCGGCGAAAGGTGAGACACCCCAGGAGAGCCACGCGTGGTTGTCGTGGTGGCGCAGGTTGATCACCGGCATCCGCTTGCCGTCCGCACGCAGCTCGCGACCCAGGCGCCGGGGTGCGGTGAACGCATCGAACAGGCACCACGCGTTCATCTGCGGCGACGCCTCGCGTGTCAGCAACCGCCAGCTGCCCGGTAGTTCCTGCACTAGGCTCTCGACGGCCTTGCTGGCCCAATGCGGATAGTCCCAACTCGCGCAAACCGCATGGATGCATGTCGGATCGATGCCGAGCTTCCGCATTTGCGCCACGACCATGTCCACGCTCCTGCCCGGGTAGCGCTGGAAGTGCTTGATGGCGCAAAAGCGTTCCTCTTCGTGGTTGGCGATGATCCGAATGCCATGGGCCGACGAAACCTCGATCAGTCCGACGCCGGCGTTGTGCCCGCCAGGCCCGATGCCGAGTACATGGACGGTCTCGCCGCGCTCGAGTTTTTGCCGCATGGAAGCAATGCGTTGCTTCGCGTAGGTGCCGTTTGGGGAATGAAACTTCGCCAGCGCGCCGGCAAGTCGTGCCAGCGGATAGATCGCCGCAAAAGCAGCCTTGCCGAGAAATTTGAAGCGTGGCCCGACAATGGCAGTGCGCGTAGGCATGGCGAGTCTATGCATTCGAGTGGCGTGTGCCCTGACCCTGCCACACGGCGAAGCGGTATTGCTTAGACGCGACTCCGCGCCAGCACCTGATCGACCATCACGCCCGCCTGCCCCAGATAGTTGGCGGGATCACACAGCGTGGCGAGTTGCTCGCGATTCAGGTGCACCTTGATTTCCTTGTGCTCGGCGAGAATATCGAGCAGCGGCCGGTCCGTCTTGATCGCATCGCGACACAGGTCGTACACGAGATCGTGTGCGTATTCGCGGCCAATGTAGGGGCCCAGCCCCATCATCACCGCCTCCGACATGACCAGGCCCCTGGTGATGTCGATGTTGGCGCGCATCTTCGCCGCATCGACTTCAAGACCCTCCAGCACGAAGCGCGTCTGCTTGAGCGCACCGGCGAGCAGGCAGAACGCTTCCGGCAGGACGATCCATTCGATTTCCCAGGGACCGGTCGAGCGCTCGTGATCGGCGATCATTGCGTCCATCAGCGCCGCGGCATGCTGGCGTACGACGGACACCGCGGAATGGATGTAGCAGCTCGAAATAGGATTGCGCTTCTGCGGCATCGTGCTGCTCGAGCCTCGTCCGGGTGCGAAAGGTTCGTAGACTTCGGCGACTTCCGTTTGCATCATCAGCTTGACATCCATCGAGATCTTGCCGAGCGAACCACCGACCAGGCCGAGGAAGCAACCGACTTCTGCGATCGTGTCGCGCACCGTGTGCCACGCGATGTCGGGCTTGGCCAGACCGAGTTCCGTCATGAGTCCGGCCTGCGTCTCCATCGCGCCTTTTTCGATCGAGGCGAGCGTGCCGCATGCGCCGCCGAACTCGCCCATGAGCACGCGCGGCCGCAGCTGTTCGAGTCGCTCGCGGTGGCGCTGGAACCCTGCCAGAATGGCCGCCATCTTGAAACCGAAGGTCACCGGTATCGCCTGCTGCAGGTTGCTGCGGCCGATCACCGGCGTATCGCGATAGCGGCGCGACAGGTCCGCAAGCGACGTCGAGATCGCCTTCAGGTCCGCGTCGATCAGGTCCAGTCCCTCGCGGATCTGCATCACGGTCGCCGTATCGGTGATGTCCTGCGTCGTCGCGCCCCAGTGACAGTATTCGCCGAGCTTGTCGCGACACAGCGCGTTGATCTGCGACACGACCCCGAGGATGGGATAGCCGATACGCTCCGTCTGGGCGCGCAGCTTGACCATGTCGATCTTGCCGATGTCGCAATTACGAACGATCTCTGCCGCTGCCTCTGCCGGAATGATGCCGAGGCGGCCCTGCACGATCGCGAGGGCTTTCTCGATCTCGACGTATTTCGCGGTGCGATTTTCGTCGGACCACACCTGGCGCATCGCGTCGGTGCTGAAAATATTTCCGAATATGGATGAATCGACGACGGTTGCGGACATGGTCATGTATTCCTTGACGAGCTGTTCATCAGTCGCATAAATCGCTCGTGGTTCGACAAGCTCACCACGAACGGTGCTTCAATCTGGCCGTTTCGAGGATGTGCCGTTCGTCCTGAGCTTGTCGAAGGATGAACGGCGATGGCTTTACTTGATGGTCGCGGTAGCGTCCATCGTGAGCCAGCCTTCGTGGTCCTTGGCCCAGAGATGAAACGTCTTGCCGTCCGCGCCCTGCTCGCCGCAGACAAAGAACTGATTGATGTCGAAGGTCGGGCGAACGGCCCGGAACTCATAGCGCGCGACCTCGGCCTCCGGCAATTGATGACGCAGGAGGTCGAGCAACAGCGTCGCGATGAGCGGCCCGTGCACGATCAGACCAGGGTATTTCTCCACCTCCGTGACGTAGCGCCGATCGTAGTGGATGCGATGGCCGTTGAACGTGAGCGCGGAGTAGCGGAACAGGAGCACGTCATCAGGAACCCACTTCTTTTCCCAGGCCGCTTTCGCGGGCGCGGCCTTTGGCGGTGGCGCGACGTCGTCGGGCCTGGCGGCTTCCCGATACACGATGTCATGGAATTCGGTGAGCGCGATCTGTGCTTCACCATTGCGGCGGATCTCGTGGCGCACCTTGACGAACACCAGCGGGCCGGTGCGACCCGACTTTTCGGTCACATCATGTATCGTCGACGTCCGCTCCAGAATATCGCCAATGCGCAGAGGCACATGGAATTCGAATTGGCTGCCGGCCCACATGCGCCTTGGAAGCGGTACCGGCGGCAGAAAACCGCCTCGTTTTGCGTGCCCGTCGGGTCCGACTTCGGACTGCCGATACAGCGGCAGGAAATACAGCCAGTGCCAGAGCGCCGGCAGCGCCGTGCCGGCGGGCGGCCTTGCCACGGAACGATCGAGCGTTGCCGAGAGGGCCGCGTAAGGAGTCGCCGTCGCGACGTCGCCGACCGTTTCCGATTTTCCGATCCATTCCTTCAGGTTCAAGTTCAATGACTCCTTCACCCATGTTCACACCAATTCACCAGCGATTCATGCAGCGGTCCGAATGAATTCGGACCTACAAATGCACCATCGTGTAGGCGCGAATTCATTCGCGCACAAACCGTCGATGGACTCGACGATCGTCGTCACAAACCCATGCCGAGCGTCCTGGGCAGCCAGATCGACAGTGGCGGCCAATACGTCACCAGCACCAGGAAGCCAAGCATGGTCAACAACCACGGCCAGACTGCAATGGTCAGCTCGGTGATGCCCATCTTGGCAATGCCGGAGGCGACGTAGAGATTCAATCCGACGGGCGGATGGCACATGCCGACTTCCATGTTCACCACCATGATGATGCCGAAGTGAATCGGGTCGATGCCGAGTTTCATCGCGATGGGGAACAGGATTGGCGCGAGGATCAGGATGATCGACGACGGCTCCATGAAGTTGCCCGCAGCCAGGAGCAGGATGTTGGCGACCAGCAGGAACGTGATCATGCCCAGGCCCTGGTTGAGCATCCAGCCTGCCATCGCCTGCGGGATGTTCTCGTTGGTCATCAGGAACGAGAACAACACGGCATTGGTGATGATGTACAGCAGCATCGCGCTCATGTTCGCCGACGACAGCAGGACTTTCGGAATGTCCTTGAGCGAAAGATCCTTGTAGACGTACACAGCGATGACAAAGGCGTACACCGCAGCCATGGCAGCCGCCTCGGTCGGCGTGAACACCCCGGAGTAGATCCCGCCCATGACGATGATGATGAGCAGCAGTCCCCACATCGACTTGCGGAACGTGCCCCAGCGCTCGCCCCAGGTCGCTTTGGGCTGACGAGGATAGTCGAACTTGCGGGCGCGCCACCACGCGGTGAGCCCCAGCAGGAACGCCAGCAGGGCCCCGGGAATCACGCCGGCCATGAACAACGCGCCGACCGAAGTGCCCGTCGATACCGAGAAGATCACCATTGCGATCGACGGTGGGATCAGGATGCCCAGCGCACCGGAAGTCGTGATGATCCCGGCACCAAAGCGGTTTGGATAACCGGCCTTGACCATGGCCGGCAGGAGAATTGCGCCAATCGCGACCACCGTCGCCGGTGACGATCCCGATACCGCAGCGAAGAGCGCACATGCAAGCACGCCCGCCAGGCCCAGACCACCGTACATGTGGCCGACCATCGAACTGGCGAAGTTGATCATCCGTCGCGCCACCCCGCCATGCGTCAGGAAATTGCCCGCGAGAATGAAGAACGGGATCGCCATGATCTCGAACTTCTCGATGCCGGTGAAAAGTTTGAGCGCGACGGACTCGATCGGCACCGAGGTCATCAGGAACAGGAACGAAAGGACAGTGAGGCCAAGCGAGATGGAAATCGGCATCCCGGTAAGCATCAGCGCCAGCAACAACCCGAAGATGATGGCGGTATTCATTTGCGTTTGCTCCCGTCAGCACCGCCGCCCGGGGGCGGCTCGTTCATGTCACGTGGGTGCAGCTCATCATCGAGGCGAAGGATCTGGTCTTCCTTGCCCGGCTCGAGCGAAATTTCTTCCTCGAGCCCTTCCACATGGCTGTGGTCGTGATGCGGCAGGTCTCCGGTGCGGACGAAATTCACCAGCACCTGCAAAAAGCGAAAGCACATGAGCGACGAACCGAGCGGGATCGCGGAATAGACCATCCACGTGGGCCACTCGAGGTCGGGCGTGTTGGGGCCCGGGAACATGTCCGTGACGTTGCCACCGAATAATTTGAACAGTGCGTAGTGCGCGCCGTTTTCCCACACGAAACGCGCGCCCAGCGTGGCGACGATGCCGGTGAACAGAGCTCCAGCCAGCAATCCGAAGACGACGAACTTGAACCGGTTGCGATCCTTGAGCCGGTTGATCAGCACATCGACACCCACGTGAATGCCCGTCCGCACGCCGTACGCGGCGCCGAACTTGGCCATCCACACGAACATGATGATGCACAGCTCCTGCGCCCAGGACAGATCGATCTTGAGCATGAGGTCCTGCACCCCGGGGATCGGCCATCCGGTGACGTAGCGATGGACGACCGCGACGAAAATCAGCAACGTCGCGCCCCCCATCAGGAACGAAATGAACGTCTCTTCGAATCGGTCTAGAATTTTCACCGGCCCCTCCTGGCTAGTCGCGTTCGCCCCGGTGCGTCCGGGGCCGGCGCCCCGGAGTCACCGCCCACCGACAGCTTATTTTGGCGCGCCTGTTGCCGCGCGAATTGCCGCGATGGCGTCCTTGCCCACGCGCGAGGCCATTTCATCCTGCACCGGCAACATCGCCTTGACCCACAGCGCCTTCTCGGCCGCCGTCGGCGTGTAGATCGTTGTTTTTCCCGAGGCCTTGATGCCGGCGATGGCCGTCGCCTCGTCCTTCTCCGAGACCGTGTCGTTGAACTTGGTCGCGTCCTTCATCGCTCCTTCGAGCGTCGTGCGCACGTCGGGCGGCAACCCATCCCAGAATTTCTTGTTCACGACCACCACGTAGTTGCTGATGGTGTGAAAAGTCAGCGTCACGTGTTTCTGCACCTCGTATTGCTTTTGCGTATACAGATTGGACAGTGGCCCTTCGGTGCCATCGACCACGCCAGTGTCGAGTGCCTGGTACACCTCCGAAAACGCCATGGTCTGCGGGATCGCGCCGACCGACTTCATGATCGCGGCGTTGACCTTGGACGAGTTGATCCGCATCTTCAGGCCCTTCATTTCCGCCGGCACATGGATCTGCCGGTTCGCACTCATGACCCGGAAACCGTTGTCCCAGAACGCCAGGCCGACCAGGCCTCTCGTCTCGAGCTTTTTCAGCATGCCCGCGCCGACCGGACCGTTGTAGACCTTGTGCAGCGCGGCGAGATCGGGAAACAGAAACGGCAGGTCGAAGGCTTCGAATTCGGGCAGGCCGATGGGGCCGAATTTTCCGGGAACCGGTGCCAGCATCTGCACCGATCCGAGCTGCAGCGCCTCGAGTTCTTCCTTGTCCTTGTAGAGCATGCTGTTGGGATAGACCTCGACCTTCACCTTGCCTTTGGTACGCTCTTCCGCGAATTTCTTGAATTGCTCCGCCGCCTGGCCTTTTGGCGTGTCGGCAGCCGCGACGTGACTGAACTTGATGACGATGGGTTGCTGCGCGAATGCCGGAACCGAAAATCCCAGCGCGAGCGCGGCGCGACTACGAGTGCATGTTTCATGGTCTTCCTCCTTACGATGTACTGTCGTGGCCGGGGGTTGTCCGGCCGTCTCTGTGGCGGATGTTCTGTATCAGCCTGCCAGTTCGTCACCTTACATGCAGTACGCAGTGCCCGCAAATTGGCAAAGATTGGCCTCGTACGGGTCGCACTGGACAGCGGCTGCTGATTTCGTCAATGGCGTCGTCTCGGCATCGGATCGCTCTCATATCGCATGCGCTTTGCGCAACGCCGCAATGTCGGCGGTCGAATAGCCCAGGCCCACAAGTATCGCGTCGGTATGCTGGCCGAGCGCTGGCACGCCGTCCATTCTCGGTGCCTCCCCGTCCCACGAACCGGGCGGCAGCAGCGCGGGAATCGTGCCCGAGGGCGAATCGATGTCGCGCCAGCGGTTGCGCGCGCGCAGTTGCGGGTGCTTCCAGACGTCGTGCATGTCGTTGACCTGCGCGTTGGCGATCTGGGCGTCGTCGAGTCGGCGCACGACCTCCTCGGCGGTGAGCGTCGAGAATGCCTCGACGATGAGGCGGCGCAAGTCGACGCGCCCCGCGCTGCGCTTGGAGTTGCTGGAAAAGCGGGGTTCCTTGGCGAGATCGGGGCGCAACAGTACCTTTTCGCAGAAAGCGCCCCACTCGCGCTCGTTTTGCAGGCCGAGCATCACGGTCTTGCCATCGCCCGCGGGAAACGGCCCGTAGGGGTAGATCGTGGCGTGGCTCGCGCCGGTGCGCGGCGGCGGTGAAGCGCCGTCGAAGGCATAGTAGAGCGGGTAGCTCATCCACTCGACCAGCGATTCCAGCATGGAAATGTCGATGCGTTGACCCATGCCCGTCTTCTGCCGTTGCAACAGTGCGGCAAGGATGCTGCTGTATGCGTACATGCCGGCCGCGATGTCGGCGATCGACGGGCCTGCCTTCGACGGTTCGTCCTCGGTGCCGGTGACGGAAAGCAGGCCGGACTCGCTCTGGATCAGCAGGTCGTATGCCTTCTTGTCCCGATACGGACCGTCGGCACCGTAACCCGAGATGTCGCACACGATGAGTCCCGGCTTCGTCGGCGCCAATGCCTCGTAGGAGAGTCCGAGCCTCGACGCCGCCCCGGGCGCAAGGTTCTGCACGACGACATCGGCATGCTCCTGCACCAGCCGCTTGAGAATGGTTTGCGCCTCGGGATGCTTGACGTCGAGCGTCAGACTTTCCTTCGAGCGGTTGGTCCAGACGAAGTGCGACGCCAGGCCACGGACGCGTTCATCGTAGCCGCGCGCGAAATCCCCTACGCCCGGGCGTTCGATCTTGATGACGCGCGCGCCGAGGTCGGCCAGTTGCCGCGTCGCAAACGGCGCGGCGATCGCATGTTCGAGGGTGATGACGGTCGTACCTGCAAGGGGAAGCATCGAGTTTCCTATTCCGGAATGTCGTCAGCGCCACGCATCAATCGGTTCGAGGCATGCGCAAGCTGTATTAATATCGCAATGCCGATCCGGCGTGGCCTAAAGGCACCGACATGCGCTTCGATCTTGCCGACCTTCAGGCATTTGTCGCGGTCGCCGAATTGATGAATTTTCGCGCGGCCGCCGACTCGATCCATTTGTCGCAGCCTGCCCTCAGCCGGCGCGTGGCGAAACTTGAAGCCGCGCTCGGCGTGCGCCTGTTCGAGCGAACCACGCGTCGCGTCAGCCTGACCGCCGTCGGCCGCGACTTTGCCCACAAGGCGCGCTCGTTGCTCGACCAGCTCGAGCACTCGCTGCTCAGTGTCGGCGAAGTTGCGGCGACGCAGCTCGGCGAAGTGACGATCGCCTGCTTTCCATCCGCCGTCTACTATTTCCTCCCGAACGTGCTGCGGCAGTACCACGCCCAATTTCCCCGGATACGCGTGCGCATCATCGACGACGATGCCAACGCCGTGCTCACCGCCGTTGCGCGGGGCGAGGCCGATTTCGGCCTGAATTTCATTGGAACGCAGGAGCCTGACATCGAATTCCAACCCATCCTGCGCGAGCCATTCGTCGCCGCGTGCCGGCGCGACCATCCGCTGGCCCGCAAGCGCAGCGTGACCTGGGCCGAACTCGGCGCCTATGACTTCATGACCGTGGACAAGACGAGCGGCAATCGCCTCCTGCTCGACCTGGCGCTGGCTGAAACGCCGATACGACCGCGCTGGTCGTTCGAGGCGAAACACGTGCTGACCCTGGTGGGTCTGGTTGAAGCCGGACTCGGCATCGCCGTGGTGCCGCGCCTGGCGATGCCGCCTGCCGACCATCCCTCGCTGGTCAGCATTACCCTGAAGGAACCCGCAGTCACGCGAACGGTGGGCCTCATTCGGCGTCGAGGTCGCAGCTTGCCCGCCGCAGCGCAGTCGCTGTATGCGTTGCTGCAGCAAGCGTGGCCGCGGCGCAACGCCAGAGTCAAGCCGGGCGGGCCGCCATTGCGTCCGCGCGCTCGCTGATATCAATTTTGCTCGCGTCGTCATCATGCCGCCTTGGGCCACACGGCCCCTGGAACATAGACGACCCCGGAGAATAGCGGCCTCGCGGTGCCAACGATTCCCGCGCGTTTGATCGTCGGCAACTGCGCCTCGGCGTCGTAGCGGACATCGACCCGTGTCGTCAATCTGCCGGCCGGGTGTTCGACGACAATCCTGTTCGCATCTTCAGTATCGAAGGTCACGAGCGTGGAAGCGACGCTGTCCGGAATGACGCACGCTGCGGCCACGCACAGTGCCCCCGTGATCGCATGCGCGGCATGGCAGTTCCAAGGGACGAAATAGCGGGAGCAGATGCTTCCACCCTGACGAGGCCCCGCCAACAAGGCGATCTTCGGCAACACCTTGCCAGTGACGTCGCCCATGCCCATGCGCACCGCGGCCTGGCCGCGGATCCACTCGAGTCGCGCCAGCAGCTCCTTGTCCTGATCGAGTTCTTTTTTGGATTCGTAGCCGGTCTTACCCATCGACGCGGCCGCAATGAAAACCAGCGGGGAGGTGAAGTCGACGCAAGACACCGGCACGCCGTCGAAGACGTCGACGGCATTGCCGGTCGGCAGCAACTTGCCGGTCTTGGCGCCGGCCGCGTCGAGAAAATTCATGACGATGGGCGCCCCGGTACCCGGAACGCCATCGATGCGCGCGGTACCTTCGTAAGTGACGCGGCCATCGGGCGTCTGCACGACCGACTCGATGACCTTGCCGCTGTTGACGTTGAAGATCCGCACGGTCGTCGCCTCACTTGACAGCCGCACCAGGCCGCGTTCGATGGCGAAGGGCCCGACGCCCGCCAGCATGTTGCCGCAATTCGGTGCAGTGTCGACCACGCTGCGGTCCACGGCCACCTGCGCGAAGAGGTATTCGACATGGATGCCGGGACGTTCGGATGGCCCGACGATCGCCACCTTGCTGGTGAGGGTGTCGCCGCCGCCCACGCCGTCGATCTGCCGCAAGTCGGGCGAGCCCATCGCCGCCAGCAGGACCTGATCGCGGGTCCGCGCGTCCATGGGCAAATCGGAGGCGAGGAAGAATGGACCCTTCGAGGTCCCTCCTCGCATCAGCGTGCATGGGATGGCGGTCAACATCATTCCTCCAGTGCGCCGGCCTGTGGCAACAGCCTTCAGAGCATTCTGAACAGATTCGTGGCTCATAGTGAATTGCATCTTTGACATGGATTGATGTTTACCTCGCATCAATTTTCGGAGCCTCACACGCGACGGATCCGAACCGCCATCACGCCACGAACCGAACCTGCGATGCCGGCGTGCGCGTATCCATGTTGCGGCCGCGATTCAGGTGGTCGTCGACTTCGGCGGCGCAGCCCACCATGCGTGGATACAGGAAAACCGTGAATGCGGCGGTTTCCAGCGCCGGTTCCGAGAATGCGCCATTGCGATAGGGCTCCCACAACATCTTGAGCAGCAATGCGGCGATGACCGCATCGACGTTGACGCAATAGACGTTGCGCGACACGCCGGCGTCGAACAGCGCCTGCACCAGCGCGCGGTAGTACTCGTGGAACACGTTGTATTCGCCGCGCTTGGCGAACAGTTCGCGCACATAGACCTCTCTTGGGTCGAAGTTCACCGGGCGGTCCTTGAACACGGGGTGATTCACGCCAGGGATCTTCTGGATGTCGAGGCTGCCCGTCGTCTTCTTTTTCGACTTGTAGGCCGCGTACTCATCCACGTAGCGCGAGGCCAGCGCCTTGAGGTCGATACCGTGGCCGGGGTCGGTGGGATCCTTCAGTCCGGAATCGCGGAATTGCTCCAGCAGAAAGGCGATCCCTTCGTAGCCGTTGCCGCCGTGGGCATAGCCCGTGTGCGTCAGGAACCCGACGAGCCCCTTGTTGAGTTGCACCCGCTCAGGCGATTCCGGACCATCGGAGGAAACGGCGCCTTTCGCACCCTGCGCGGAAATCGCGCCCGGTCCGTTGGTCAACAGCAGGCCCATCAGCGTCTGGAAGGCGAACAGATGCGCCGCTTCCGGAGCGCTTCCGAACAAGGCAACGTACGCGAGCTCGGTCAGCGAGCGCTTGCCGAGAATGTCCGCGATTGCAATGCCGCAAAACCGATCGGCTTCGTGTCGCCCGGCGTCGACGGATGCGCCGATCAGCGTTCCGAACAGCCGCATCCACCACGGCAGGCTCTCGGCCGTCAACCGCGACACGCGTTTGCGCATCAACGGACCCCACGCCAACGTCGTGGTGATCGCCGCCAGCACGGCATCGGCGGACGGGTGTCCGTCCAGGCTCTCGAGGTAGCGGACGAACACCGAGTGCGCGCCGCGCGCCTTCAGCCCCGCCAGCATCGCTTCCGCCCGGGCGTCGCGCATGCTGGACAGGAGCAGTTCACGGGTAGCGGCGTCCGTGGCAATCGCCTTCACGTCGAAGGATCCATCGAGTGCATTCTCGAGTCCCGCCTTGGCAAACACATCGATCAGCGCCTTCGCTGCGTCATGGGCACGCTGCGCGCGGCGTGGACCGACGATGCTCGCTGCGGTCGCAAGCACGCTGTTCGGCGCATTGCCGGCATCGCGTGCGGCCTGTGCTGCCGCGAGCACGGGACTCCCATGAAGATTGAGCTCGGCGCCGATGGCGACGTTGATCAGCTTGCGGTCGTTCTCCCCACCCGCTTCGTGCAACAGCGCCAGGCTGACGTTGGCCTCCAGCGAATTCTGCGCAGCGTCCAGCATCGATACGCCGTGCAGGCTCGTGATCTGGGTTTTCGCGTCCATCTGCGAAGCGCCCGAACAGTCCTTCATCGTCTGTCGCGGCACCACGGTGCCGATCTGGCGCGCGAACGCGGCGATCTGCTCGTCGTACGGCGACGTGGCAGCGACGACCGGAATATCCAGCGCCGTCGGCAGCGCGAGATGCTGATTCGAACCGAACCATGGTTTCAACGCCAGGCTGCCTTCCGGCGCGAAGTCCTGCCTGGTCGCGTTCTCGCGCATCACCGCGGTCAACGCCGCCGGAATATGCGCGATATTGGTCACCACCGCGCCCTTGGCGGAGAACACCGGCTTGTCCGGACTGAAGATGCCGTCCACGCCGAACTTGTCCATGAACCAGCGTTCCTTGCCGGCGGCGTCGTCGCTGCCGCCCGCCATTGCACCCGCGTGTCCGACGGCGCGCGTGAGCTTGGACTTCCAGCGGCCCACGATGCACGCGACCACCGGTTTCGTGAAGTTGGCGTCCAGCTCGTAATAACCGCCCGGCTCGGAGTAGAGCACCGCGGCCTTGGTGCGCGCATCGTTGGCCAGCGCAAACGCGAATTCCGGTGCGGCGTAATGGATGTAGACGTCCTTGCCGCTGGAAATGAGCGTGGTCGTCCCCCAGCCCGCCATGCGCAGGTACGTGGCGATCGTCGTCGTGAAGTTGCCGGAGTTGGAGAAAATCGCGATCGAGCCCTTTTTCAGGGCTTCCGCGGGCGTGTCGCCGCCAAGCGCGCCGCCGATACGCACCTTGTTCCACGAATCTGCGACGCCGAGGCAATTGGCGCCGAAAATGTCGATGCCGTTGGCCTGACCCATTGCCCGTATTTCGCGCGCGTCATGCACCGACATCTTCTCGGTGACCATGAATATCTTTTTCAATTCCGGATTGACGCGGATCAGCTCGGCCACACCGTCACGCGACGCCGACGGTGGCAAATAGATCACGCCGCAATTGAAGCGATGGCCGTCGTTGAGGCCCTCGCGCACATTGTTGTACACCGGGACGTTGCCCAGTTTCGTCTCCAGCACCTGCCCGCGGCGCCCCGGCGACGTGCCGAACACGACGTTGCCACCGGAATATTCGTGCCCGGTCGGTGTCACTTCGCTCGACTCGCCACCGAGGATATTGAGCACGCATACGCGATCCTCACGCGTGGCGATCTGCGCCAGCGAGCTGATCCCGACGTAGTACTTGAAGTCACCCACCCCTTGCTTGTACATGTCGATCTCCTGCGGTCCCAGTGTTTGCTGAAAACGTTGCGACGCTGCGCGGGTGCCGGTCTGTCAGGCTGCCGCGACCGGCGGCGCGATCCTGAGCTTGGTCGCCAGTTGCTCGCGGCCGCCCGCCTTCATCCAGTCGTTGACCTTGCGTGCGTAATCGACCACCTCGCTCATGTCCGAATCGAAGCCGAAGATGCGATACGGCAGGCCCAGCGCCTCCATCGTGTCGCGCATCACGCTCATGCCGCGAACGAGATTCGGTCCGCCGCGTCCGATCACCACGTAGAGCGGCGTCGGTCCGTGCTTGCTGAAGTGTTCACGCAATGCGTCGGCCATGGCGCGAAAGGTTTCGAAGATGTCGGTGTTGTTGGACTTGCCACCGATGATGAACAGGACGTTGGATTGCTTCAGCCAATGCTTGAAGCAGATGCTCGCGACCTGCTTCATCTTCTCGTACGGCGGATTGCCCCCGAAGTCGGACGAGATGATGGCGTCGTCACCGAGCATTTCGGTGACCAGCGAATTTGCGCCGCCACCGAATGTCGGCGCCAGAATGGTGCCCTGCGCGTTGATGACGTAGACATCGCTCTGACCCTGATACGTGCGCAGCTGGTTGATTTCCTGCTCGAAGTCGGAGTAGTCCACCGCGAACAGATGCGGTGGGAGGTCGAGGCGTTGCCAGCGCGGATCGTCGCGGTCGAACCCGCACTTGAAATCGCAGGCGACTGGCGTGAGCCGCCCCTGACGGTCCGGCCGCATGCGGATCGGATTGAGCTCGAGCGTCGTCATGCCGAAGTCGTGAAACAGTTCCCATAACTTCGGTAACTGCTGCACCAGCGGGGAAATGAGCTCCTTCGGCGCGTTCAGCTCGGACAGTGCGTTCGCCACGACGAACGCCTTGAGACCGGTGAGCGGATCGAAGGGGACATTGGCCACCAGTTTCTTGTCGAGTTCCTCGATATCCATGCCGCCATGGTGCGTCAGTGTCATCGTCGGCGCACGGAAGTGCGTCGAGTCGGAAATCGAAAAATAGACCTCGTGCTCGGCCGGAACCGCGCCTTCGAAAGTGACGCCGTTGGCCTTGGCGAATTGATTGCCATGCCGGTGCTCGACGAAATACAGACGCTCCTTTTCCTTCAGCGCCGACTTGAGGTCCTTGGCCCGCCCAAGCAACCCGGCTTTGCCTTTCTTGCCGACGCCACCCTTGAACACGGGCTTGATGAACACCGAGCCGTGGCGGTCGATCAATGCCTTGATCTCTTCTTCGCTCGCGTCAGGGCCAAGGACTTCGGACGTCGGAAAGCCGACGAATTGCAGCAGCTTCGACCCGTACAGCATGCCGGTGACTTGCATGACTATCTCCTCTCACTCATCGCTCAGTTGCAACGTGCTTGGCTGGCGCTTCTCGATGGCCCACTTGAGCAGCGCGGCGCCGCGGAATACGCCGTGCGCAAACTTGCCGTAAGGCATAGTCAGAAACAACGCCATCACAGCCCCGAGGTGCAGCGCGAGCAGCAGCGCCATCGCGCCGGTGTTGCGCCACGCCAGCAACGCAAGGCCGGTGACGCTGGCGAGCAGCAGGAGCGCGATGAAGCCACGGTCCATCGGATTTTGCGCGCTGTCGCCACGCTCCGGATTGCGGCGCAGGTTGAGCCAGAGCAAGCCTGCCGGTCCGATGACGAGGCCAATGCCGCCCGACAGTACCGAGCAATACCGGCAGACTCGTCAATGCGTAGGGGGCATGCCAATTGAACAGATAGTGATACAGCGTGGCCACGCAGGTTGCCGCAAAACAGAGCATGAAACCGTAGAACGTGAAGTGATGGAAGCGCCGTCGCCACAGCGTGAACGCATCGTCCGACTCGTTGCAACCCTGACCATGACCGCCGTCGAGGTATTTCAGGCGCAACACATTGGACGTCGCCTCGGAGAGCGCCGCGCCCGAGGTCGCGCCCGGCGCGACGTCCTGCCAGAACTTGCGCACACCCAGCGCCAGGGCCAGCACCGCGAACAGAAAGACCGGCGCAAACATCGACACCAGAAAATTGTGGGGGAAGACGGCGTAGAAATTTCCTGCGAGCGGCGGGTGGAACAGCGATCCCGTCATCGCCACGGCGAGGACAAGGAACAACGCCAGCCCGGCGGCCGTGGCGAGCGCGAGTGTCAGGCCGTTGCGCTGGTACAGCGCGCCGAGCGCCGAAGGCCACGCGTACTCCGCATAGGTGTGGACGCGAACCTTGGCCATCGCGCGCGGCACGTCGACCGCGAACTCGTGGGGCGGCGCGTACTGACATGAATACAGGCATGCACCGCAGTTGTGGCAAAGGTTCGCGAGGTAGTTGATGTCGGCCTTGCCGAATTCCAGCCGCCGTGTCATCGCCGGAAACACGGCGCAGAAACCTTCGCAATAGCGGCACGCATTGCAGATCTGCATCACGCGGTTGACTTCGGCTTCGTTATCGCTCAGCGGCAGCACTCCCGCCGCGAGCGCAGACGCCTCGCGCGCCAGGGCTTCAAGCCGCGGCACGTTGTTCTCCTCGTTTCACCGCGGCTGCGGCCGCGGCTCCGGCCACGCGGCCAAAGGCGGTGCCGATGGACATGCCGACACCTGCGGTATAACCCTTTCCCAGCACGTTGCCCGCCATCATTTCGCCGGCCACGAACAGGTTGGGGCTGGGCTTGCCGCCGAAGTGCACCGCTGCATGCTCATTCACCTTCAGGCCGAGGTACGTGAACGTGATCCCGGGGCGCAGCGCATAGGCGTAAAACGGAGGTGTGTCGATCGGCCGCGCCCAATGCGTCTTGGCCGGCGTGAGCCCTTCGGTGTGACAATCGTCGAGGACCGCGTGATCAAACGTACCGACCCGGCACGCCGCGTTGAACGTCTCGATGGTGCGCACGAACGTCGGCACATCGAGTGCGAGTTGCTGTGCGAGCTCGCGCACCGTGTTGGCCTTCACACCCGGGAACACCGGCGGCATGAACCGGCCGATAGCCTTGGCGTCGATCACGGAGTAGCCGATCTGCCCGGGCTGTTGCGCCACCAGTCGGCCCCAGATGGCGTAGCGCTTGGGCCAGAAGTCCTCGCCCTCGTCGTAGAAGCGCACGGCATTGCGGTTGAGCATCACGCCCAGCGACACGCAATCCACCCGCGTGCAGATGCCGCCATCGTAGAGCGGCGCACGCGCGTCGATGGCCACGCAGTGGGATTGCGACGGATCGCCGATGGTATCGGCACCTGCTCCGATCATGAATTTCAACAGCACACCCATGTTGAAGCGCGTACCGCGGATCAGGAAATTATCGGCCGGCCATTCGCCGTCGGCGTTCTGGCCCCAGGCCTCGCGCAACCATGTCCGGTTCGATTCGAAACCGCCAGCGGCCAGCACGCAGGCCCGCGCCTCGATGCGTTCGGCGCCGATGCGCGCGGCGACGAACTGTCCGTCGCGCAACTCGATCGCATCGACGGGCGCGTCGTAGCGAATCGCCACGCCCAGGGCCTCGGCACTGCGGTAGTACGCGTTGACCAGCGCCTTGCCGCCACCCATGAAAAATGCATTGGTGCGCGCCACGTGGAGCGCGCCGGAGAGCGGCGGCTGGAAATGCACGCCGTGCCTGCGCATCCAGTCGCGGCAGGACGACGACGCGCGGATCGTGAGGCGCGCGAGTTTTTCGTCGGTAATGCCGCCCGTGACCTTGAGCAGGTCCTGCCAGAATTCCTCTTCCGGATAGGCATCGACGAGGACGTCCTGCGGTGCGTCGTGCATGCAGCGAAGATTGCGCGTGTGCTGCGAATTGCCACCGCGCCATTCGCGAGGCGCGGCTTCGAGCAACATGACGCTGGCACCGGCTTCGCGCGCCATCAGCGCCGCACATAGCGCGGCGTTGCCACCGCCGATCACGAGCACGTCCACCGTCGCCATCGGTGCTCCCCCTTTTTTGTGACTTTAAGTCTTGTCGGCCGCCTGCGCCAGCATTGTCCGTCAAATCAGGCACCGTGCCTATGGCGAGGCATCGTGAAATTCAGTGGGGCGCTGCGGATACCACCGGCGCCGAAGCCGTCGCTTGTCCCTTGCGCGAACCGAATTTATGTGCGTACGCCCATGTGAATTCAGCGCCGAACAGGAAGATCTGGGCAGAGTAGTAGACCCACAGCAGCACGACGACCAGGGACGCGGCTGCACCGAAACCGGTGGAGATGCCGCTACGTCCTATGTATGCGCCGATCAGAAACTTGCCGGCGATGAACAGCAGCGAGGTCACCGTCGCGCCGATCCATACGTCCTTCCAGTCGATCCTCGCGCGCGGCATCGCCTTGTAGATCATGGCGAATACCATGGTCACCAGCGCGATGCTGATGGCCACTTCAATGGACTGCGCCACGTTGCCCCAACCGGCGAACCTCGGATCCCACCACTTGCTCAGTGCGGCCAGCCCCGCGCTGAATGTCAGCGATACCATCAACAGGAAACCAATGCCGAGAATCATCCCGAAGGATAGCAGTCGATTGCGCAGGAATCTCCACACGCCCGAGCCACTGACCTTCGTCGGCACCTTCCAGATTCGGTTGAGCGCGTCCTGCAACTCGGCGAAGACGGACGTTGCGCCAATGTACAGAAACAGGATGCCGAAGAACGCGGTGACGTAGTTCTCCCTCGGCTTGCCTGCGCTTTCGAGCAGCCCCTGCACCGCCAACGCGCCGGGCGCACCGAGCAGGTCCTGCAATTGATAGAAAATCTCGCCGCGCGCTGCCTCCTCTCCGAAAAAGAATCCGGCAACGGAAATCACGATGAGCAACAGCGGCGCGATCGAAAACATTGTGTAGAAAGCCAGTGCCGCGCCCATGCTTTGGGCGTAGTCGTCCACCCAGTTGACGGCGGCGACCTTCACCACTTGCGAGAGATCCCGATACCACATCGCCGAACGTCATGTCCCCTGACGAGTTCTTACGTGGTGTTCAGCGCAGCCACAAGCTACGCGCGTGCCACCCGCCACGCCAGTCATTTTGGCAGTGTCACAGCTGGCCGTTGCGGGAAAGCAGAACGGCGATCGGCCGCGTTCCCGTGAATTCCGAAAATATGATGGCGATGATCGCCGTGATCGGCACCGCCAGAAACGCACCGGGAACACCCCACAGGCTCGACCAGATCGCCAGGCTGACCAGTATGGCAAATGGGCTGAGATTGAGCGAATTGCCCATGACATAAGGGTCGAGAATATTGCCGATGAGAAACTGCACGACGGACAGCGATACCAGCACCACGAACACTTCGTTTGGATTTGCAAACTGCACAATCGACATCGCGACCGGGAACACCACGCCGAGGACCGAGCCGATGTAGGGAACATAGTTCAATAGCGCAATCAGCACGGCCCAGAAGACGGCGAACTCGAGCCCGATGAACGCCATGATCGCCCAGCTGATGGCCCCGAGGAGTATGCCGAGACAGGTCTTCAGCGCGAGGTACGAGCCGATGCGCGCGTTGATGACGGTCGTGATTTGCCGAATCCGGGCGACGGTGCTGGGATTGCCGGACATGTTGGCGACCTTGGCGGCGAACGAACGCTGCTCCATCAGCAGAAAAGTGGCGTAAAGCAGCACGACCACGATGGTCACGGCAATGGCGGACACAGAGGCGACCGTCGATGTGATGAAGGACTGAATGTTGATCTGCGCGAGCAGATCCCGGCGCAGAGTCGTCCACGTCGGCTCGTTTTCCATGCGAAAGAAAACCGCAACCCTCTGGATTGCGACAAGCAGGGACTCCTGATAATTCGGCGCGAGTGCCAGAACCCTGTCCTTGTTGGCGACGACCAGATAAACGACGCCGACCAGCCCAAGTGCGATGGCCAGGATCGAAACGGAGTAGCGAATCTGCGACGGCAGCAGGCTGCCAAGCAGCGGGACTTTGCCCAGCAGCCGCGTGAGACCGACGATCACGTACACGACGAGAATGCCGAGGACGATCGGGACGAAGATATCTTTCCCGATGTAGAGCACCCAGCCGAAAATCAGCGCAAGAACGGCGCCGTAGACGAACGCCTGCAATCGATGGTTCATGGCCGAGTGTCCGGATGCTCGTGCGCAGTTGCGCCCGGACTTGCGTCCGAGACGGCTCGCGCTACAAGGGTTCTCGGGCGCTATGGCACCTGCACCGCGGCGATGCCCTGGGGTTTGGGCGCCATCGAACCAGCGATGTCGACCCAGCCGCCACCCATGGCCTGGTAAACGTTGACCAGCTGCGTGTAGCGGTCCGCCAGCAGACTCACCGACGCCAGTTCGGCCGCAAACAGATCGTTCTCCGCCACCAGCACTTCGAGGTAGCCCGAGACACCCTTGTCGAATTTCAGCCGCGACAGTCGCGCAAACTCCCGCAGCGCCACCACGCGTTCCTGCTGCATCGCGAATTCCCGGATTTTTTTCTGTGAGCCGGTGAGCGCGTCGTTGGTCTCGCGGAACGCATTGAGGATCGTCTGCTGGTAGAAGTACAGCGCCGCGCGGTCCTGCGCCTCGGCTGTCTTGACCTGACCCTCGATACCGCCGAAAGTGAAAATCGGTCCGGCCAGACCTGCTCCGATCAGCCATGCGCTCGCCGGACCGCTCAGGAAACTGCTGAACGCCGTGCTCGCACTGCCCAGCGCTCCGGTGATGGAGATCGTCGGATAGTAGAGAGCGCGCGTCGCACCGATATTGGCGTTGGCGGCAACGAGGTTCTGCTCTGCCTGCAGGATATCCGGCCGGCGCTGCAGCAGCGCGGAGGGCAGGTCAGCGGGAATCAGGGGCGCGATCAGCTGGTCGATCGTTTTCCCTCTCGCGACTGGCGCCGGGTTGCGCCCGAGCAGGATGGAGATCAGGTTTTCCTGCCCCGCAATCGCCTGCTCGATACCAGGAATCGCGGCGAGCGCCTGCTGATACTGCGATCTGATCTGCATCACTTCCGTCTGCGACACGATACCGGCGCGGAAGCGCAGCTCGAACAGCCGCAACGTTTCACCGAAATTGCGTGCCGTCGCCTGCGCGATCTCGAGTTGCCGGTCGAGCGCGCGCAAGCCGATGTAGCTCGATGCCACACCCGCCACCAGCGACAGCACCACCCCGCGCTGCGCCTGTTCGCTGGCATAGACCTGCGCTTGCGCGGCTTCCGTCAAACGGCGCACCCGGCCGAACAGGTCGATTTGCCAGGAGGCGCCGAGCGACCCCTGGTAGAGCGTGAAATACGGATCGGCGGGCGATGGAATCGCTGGCACGCCGACACGGCTCGAGCGGAAACGGCTCGCATCGGCGTTGTAGCCGATCTGCGGAAACAGCTGCGAGCGTGTCGCCGTCAGCGCACCGAGGAACTGATCGACCCGCGCAGCCGCGATGCGCACATCACGGTTGTCGCGCAGCGCGGTTTCGATCAATTCATTGAGCACCGGATCGCCGAACTGCTCCCACCATTTCGTGTTCGCGACGTCGGCCGCCTTGGGATAGTCGATGCGCCACGCGCTCGGCGTATCGACGACCGGCCGAATGTAGTCCGGTCCGACGGTACATCCTGCGAGCACGGCGGCAACGAGCGCAACGAGTGTGCGTGTTTTCATCTCGAGCTCCTTCTTGTGACGCTTGGCCGCCGCAGGTACCGACGGTTATTCCACATCTGCACTGAATGAGTGCGGTGTCAGCTTCGAGCAGCCTATTGCGCAGGCCAGTCGCGTTGACCTGTGCCCATGGATGTCGTAATCTGCATTTTCGCAGAAATTGTCGATACGCCCCAAGCAAATCGTGCATTCGTCGCTCGCGCTCCCACAGTGCGGCGAGGTCGTCTGTGCCAGCGGAGCCAGCTCTGCATCCGCTTTCGAGTGTCGTTGATCCCAGGGAACGCGCAAAGTGAGATTCAGTCAACACTGGCGCAATGCCCGCCAAGGAGGCCCGCGTGGCCAAGCGCAAATCTGAGAACCGCAAGCCGAGCCCGAAACGCACTCCCGTCAAGCGCGCGCGTGCGACAAAGTCCAGCCCGGGCTCGAAGTCCGGTCAAGTGCTCGTCGACCTGGCCCTTCAAGGTGGCGGCTCGCACGGCGCGTTCACCTGGGGCGTTCTCGACCGGCTGCTCGAGGAATCCTGGCTTCAATTCGACGGCATTTCCGGCACGTCCGCGGGCGCCATGAACGCCGTGGTCATGGCCTCCGGGTTGACACAGGGTGGCCCCGAAGGGGCGCGCGCTGCGCTCGAAGCTTTCTGGAGGCGCGTCTCGGATGCTGCGCGGTTGAGCCCTTTGCGCCGCGGTCCGATCGAGATCCTCACCGGCAACTGGACGCTCGATTACTCGCCAGTGTTCGCGGCCGTCGAATTCGCATCGCAGGTGCTCTCGCCCTACGACACGAATCTTGGCGGCTCGAATCCGCTCACCAAGATCCTGGCTGAGAGCGTGGACTTTGCGCATCTCGTGGATGCACCGATCAAGCTGTTCGTCACGGCCACCAACGTGCATACGGGCCGCGGACGCGTTTTTCGCAATGCAGAACTCACGCCGGACGTGCTGCTGGCGTCGGCCTGCCTGCCCACGATGTTCCAGGCAGTCGAGATCGACGGCGAGCCTTATTGGGACGGCGGGTATTCGGGCAATCCGTCGATGGGGCCGCTGATCCGCGAATGCAGTGCATCCGACACGATTCTGATTCAGATCAACCCGATCGAGCGACCGGGGACACCCCGCACGGCGCGTGAAATTCAAAACCGGCTGAACGAAATCTCCTTCAACGCGACGTTGCTCAAGGACATGAAGTCAGCAGCGCTGTTGCGTCAGGTCGCCGACCCGGGCACCGGAGAAGGCGCCAAGTGGGCGCATATGCGCGTCCATCGCATTTCCAGCGAGATGATGCTCGAGCTCGGCTACTCCTCCAAGCTCCTTACCGAATGGCCGTTCTTCACGATGCTGCGCGACGAAGGCCGCAAGGCGGCGAGCATGTTTCTCGAGACGCACGGCGCGGATCTCGGCGTGCGTTCGACGCTCGACCTCGACACGATGCTGGAAAACACCTGAATCTGATGGGCCTCGCCGGCATACTGTTCGGGTTGGGCGCACTTGTCTGGTTGTCGTTTCGCGGCTGGAGCGTGCTCGTACTCGCGCCCATCGCTGCGTTGATCGCCGCGCTCGCAGCGCGCGAACCGCTGCTTGCGCACTGGACCATGACGTTCATGAGCGCGGCGGCCGGATTCCTGGCGCAATTTTTCCCTCTGTTTCTGCTCGGTGCGGTGTTCGGCAAGCTGATGGACGACAGTGGTTCCGTGACGGCCATCGCGCGTTTCATGACGGAAAAGCTCGGCCCGCGCCGCGCGATACTGGCGGTCGTGCTTGCCGGCGCGGCAGTCACCTATGGTGGCGTCAGCCTGTTCGTTGCGTTCTTCGTGCTCGGCCCGATGGCGCAGGCATTGTTCCGCGCCGCGGACATTCCTAACCGCCTGATGCCCGCTGCCATCGCACTTGGCACATCGACGTTCACGATGTCCGCCTTGCCGGGGACGCCCGCGATCCAGAACGCGATCCCCATGCCTTTTTTTGGAACTACGCCGTTCGCCGCACCGGGTCTGGGCATCATCGCCGCGCTGATCATGCTCGGCTTCGGCTTGTGGTGGCTCGCGCGGGCGGAAGCCGTCCGCGCGCCGCAAGGGTGAGGGGTTCGGCGCGACGGCAATTGCAGCGAATACTGCCGCCGAAGATCCGCTCGTGCGCGAGCGCGCCACGACATCGGGGACATTCGACCCTGCGGAAATTCGCCACGGCCACCACGGCGATCAACCGCCCGGCGTGTTCATCGCGAGCTTGCCGCTACTCGTGGTGGTCGTCGTCAATCTCGTCGTCTCCATGCTGGTGCTGCCGCGCATCGATACAAGTTTTCTGGCCGATGAACGCTGGGGCGGAACACCGCTCTCCGCCGTGAGCGGCGTGTGGTCGGTGATCGTCGCGCTCACCCTGGCCATCGTCACGCTCGTGCTCGTCAACCGCAAGCGGCTGCCTTCGCTGCGCGACACTGTCGACGCCGGCGCGAATGCATCGGTCCTGCCTGTGCTGAGCGTCGCGAGCCTGGTCGGCTTCGGTGCGGTCGTGGCGGCGATGCCCGCGTTCGCCGTGGTCCGGGACTGGGTCCTGTCGATCGGCGGCGGTCCGCTCGTGTCGCTCGCACTGGCCACCAACATACTCGCGGCGTTGACCGGGTCGGCGTCGGGCGGTCTCACCATCGCGCTCGATGCGCTCGGGAGCACCTACATGCAGATCGCCGCCGAGATCGGCATGGATCCCGCGTTGATGCACCGCGTGGCAGTGATCGGTGCGGGTACGCTCGACAGCCTGCCGCACAACGGTGCCGTGGTCACGCTGCTCGCCGTGTGCGGATCGACGCACAAGGAAAGCTACTTCGACATCGTGATGGTTGGCATTGTCGGCGCGATGCTCGGGCTGGTGGCGGTCATCGTGCTTGGCTCCACATTCGGTTCGTTCTAGAGTTCGACCTATCCTCGGCCGCGGCGTCACTTCAAACGCAGTCATCGCAGTGACACGCATTCGTCTCGCCCTGGTTTGCACCCTGCTGTGCCTTGCCGGCTGCAGCACGCTGCCACGCAACGCCGTGCCGACCGACCTGATGAGCGAAGCGATCATCCCGGGCATGCCGGAGGTGCGCGCGGCCTGGGGCCGATCCGGCGCCGCCGTGGAAGCCGACCTCACGCTCTCGTTCAAGCAGGAATCCCCGAACGATTTTCCGGTCGGGCCTGACGGCTATGTTCACTACGCGCATCTCGCGCTATCGGGGGGCGGCGCGAACGGCGCATTCGGCGCGGGATTCCTCAACGGCTGGACCAAGTCTGGCAAGCGCCCGACCTTCAAGATCGTCACGGGCGTATCGACCGGTGCGCTGATGGCACCGTTCGCGTTCCTCGGACCGGACTACGACGACGCGCTGCGCGAGTTCTACACGACCACCGCGTCGCGCAATATCTTCCGAAGGCTGTCGATCCTGCCGCAGCTGCTGGGTGGCGAGTCCTTTGCAGATACCGGACCGCTCAGGGCGTTGATCGAACAGCACGTCACGCCCGAATTCCTGCGCCGTATCGCAGGCGCGCATGAGGCTGGCCGACGGCTCTTCATGGGCACGACCGACCTCGACTCCCAGCGCTTCGTTGTCTGGAACATGGGGCTCATCGCAACGAGCGGCCGTCCTGAAGCACTCGAATTGTTCCGGAAAGTGATGCTTGCATCGGCCTCGGTGCCGGTCGCCTTTCCGCCGGTGTTCTTCGACGTCGAAGCAAGCGGGCGGCACTATGACGAAATGCACGTCGACGGCGGTGTCACGGCGAACGTCTTCTACAACGGCGGGCTCTTCAGCTTCTCGGCGGCACGCGCGGGGGTGGGTCGCGGCGAGGGACGGGAGGACATCTACATCATCCACAACGGACAGCTCCTGCCCGTCCCGGAGCAGACCACCCGATCACTGCGCGGTATCGCCCTGCGCGTGTTCGACTCGGCGACCAAGGCCGCGTTCATCGGCGATCTGTTCCGCATCTATTCCATCGCCGTCCGCGAACAGGCGGGATTTTTCTGGATCACCATTCCCGACGGCATCGAACTGGTCGGAGACCAATTGTTCGATCCCGTCCTTATGGGCAGGCTTTACGATCTCGGATACGACAACGCGCTCGCAGGACAAACATGGGCGGCCGCGCCTCCCGGACTGCAGAGACGATCGGTACCCTGAATCACGGGCGCAAACGAGTGTGCAGCGTCCAACGCGTGTTGTCGAACTCCAGTTTCGCCCGGTCGCTCGCCATGCCGGCGACCAGCAGAATCCGCTTTTTTCCCTTGAGCTCATTGCGTCGCGAGAACTCGGCTGCGGCCTTGCCCCAGTACGCGTAATCGATCGCGGCCGCGACCACCGGCGTCCCGTCCTCCAGTATCCCCACGGGGACCATGTTGCTCATCTTCAGTTTGGAGAGCCGGGCCTCCTTCTGATGATATCGCCCAAGCATCCGCACCGATTCCACGAGGAACCGGACATGCGTCTCCCCCTGAACCTGGGAGGCGATACGGATCACGGACTCCACGCCAGCGACGCTGCCCAGGTTCGTCAAGGCAATCACCAGTGCGGTTTGCAATGACGGCGTGAACCACCGGTTGCGCAGGAAATCACGTGTGGTGCGTCCACTCACGCCCATAGCCAGGAGCCGCGCCTCGTTTTGCCGTGTGAGGTCGACCGGGGGCTGGTTCCACACTGCATCGCGTACGTCGGTGTCGAATCCGACGACCAGGTTGGCACCCATCGAGACAGCACCGATGGCCGTGTTGATCGCAAAGCTTCCTGCAAAACTGGCCGCCGACGCGTTGTCCAGCAGTGGCCGCAGCACCGGGTTGGACGTGTAGGGATCGATGTTGAGTTGCCGGGCCCAATCGCGGCGCGCCTTGTTGTACCCGAACGGATCGCCGGTGAACGCGGAGGGAATCGTTTCCCCCGCCGGCGCCGGCGGGAGCCGGGACACCGCGGGCGAGACGCTGCTGGTGCTGTCCGCCACCGATTGGGCGCCAGACCTCGCCAGGAATCCGATCCTCCCCAGCACGTTGCCCAGACCCTGTCCGACGTTCTCGACGGTACCGAGCGGATCGGTCACTGCGCTCTGCACGAGCTGGACCGGCGCTGACGCGGCACGCGCCAGAGAATTCTGGAACGCTTGGCTATTCTGGACCTGCTGCAACGCCTCGATCGCCTGCAACTCGTTCACGCGTACCGCCAGCATGTTGACACCCACGACCGAGAACTTGCCGAACTTCGACTCGATCACGAAGCGCCCGAAGAAACCGTCCAGCGTGATCGGCTCGGCCACGGTGTGCAGGGGCCCTTTCAGCAGCGCGACCGGTGCGAGATCGGAACCTGCAAGCACCGGCGGCGCCTCGTAGCCGACCTTGGGTTGTGCTGTCGCAGGCTCCGTCGTGACAAGTGCACCTGCCGCAAGCAGGCAGGTGAGTGTCGCGGCGACATTGCGAATTGCGCATGTGGATTGCATTGCCAGCCCTTGTGAAGACTGATTCGTAGGAGCAAGGCTTCTGTGGCGTGTCCCCGATTTCCCGGACACGACATGAGCCAGATCAACTCAGCTTGCATTATTGCACTCGGACAGAGGTCTGGAGCACCCCGGACGGCCTAGATGGACATCGCGCCGGAAACGAGTGCGTACAGCGCCACCATCGCCGCGACGCATATCACTCCGAAAACGATCACCTCGGCGCCCTTGAACACCGGCAGCTTCTGCTCGCGTCGAGCGAGAAAGAACAGGATCGTGCCGGGCGCGTAAAGCAGCGCCGCCAGCAGCACGAACTTCAGGCCGCCGGCATAGATCATCCCGGCGGCGTAAACCGTGGCGATGGCGCCGCGCACCCAGTCGCTTGCTCCGGCCGCGTCCGTCGTCCGCGTAGGTCTCGCCGGTCCACGCGAGCTTGAGCGCGTACGCGGCAACCAGCAGGTAGGGAATCAGCGTCATCGAACTCGTCATCTTCAGCGCCAGCGTGAACGCATAGTCCGCGAACCACGCGACGATCAGGAACGCCTGGATGACGATGTTGGTCATCCACAGCGCGGCCGCGGGTACCTTGTTCGCGTTTTCGCGCGCGAGGAAGGACGGCATGGTGTTGCTCTTCGCCGCTGAATGAAGGACTTCGGCGGCGAGCAGCGACCACGACAGGTAGTTGCCGAGCACCGAGATCAGGAGGCCGATGCTGACGAAGACCGCGCCCCACGGTCCGACGATCGCCTCCATCACTCCTGCCATCGATGGAGTCGCAAGCGCCGCGAGGTCCTTGCGCAGCAGTATGCCGTACGAAAACATCGTGACCAGGACGAGCAGACACAGCACACCGAGAAAGCCGAGCACGGTGGCAATGCCTACGTCCTCTCGCTTTTTCGCGTAGCGCGAGTACACGCTCGCGCCTTCGATGCCCGACGAACACGAACACGGTGACGAGCATCGTATTGCGAACCTGGCTGGCCACGCTCGACAGAGTTGCGTACTTCGCCACCCCAGAAGTTCAAGGCAAAAACATCGCCCTTGAATCCGGCGATGACGACGACGATGAACATCGACAGTCGGAACGATCTTGGCGATCGTGGCGATCGTGTTGAGCGCCGCCGCCTCCTTCACGCCGCGCAGCACCAGAAAGTGCACGCCCCACAGCAGGATCGACGCGGCGACGATCGCGACAATCGTAGTGCCATCGCCGAACACTGGAAAGAACTGTCCGAGCGTCGCCTTGATCAGGATCAGACAGGCGGTATCGGCCAGACAGCAGGCAATCCAGTAGCCCACTGCCGACGAGAATCCGAGATAGTTGCCGAACCCTGCCTTGGCATAGGCGTAGATGCCTGCATCGAGATCGGGTTTGCGCCGCGACAGTGTCTGGAACACGAAGGCCAGCATCAGCATGCCGGTACCGGCAATGCACCAGGCGATGAGCGCACCCAGACCACCGGTCGTGCGGCCGAACGCGGACGGCAGGGCAAAGATGCCCGCACCTACCATCGAGCCGACGACGAGCGCGACGAGCGCGCCGAGTGAGAGTTTCTGATCCTGCGCAGGTGGTCATTTCGTTTCCAGACAGAAGCGTGAAGGAATGCGTGCTATGGGTATTCATATTCTGTCATGTGATATCGCCCGAATGTCGTTGACGCCTCAGCAGGCGAGCAGTATCGTCGTCGCAGGCTGAGAAAAAAGTTTTACATTCGAACAAGGCAGTGCGTCCGCACTCGCCTCATGCCAAGGAGGTTCACCATGTTGAAGGGCAAGGTTGCCGTTGTTACCGGCTCGACCAGCGGAATTGGACTCGGGATCGCACGCACGCTCGCCGCTGGAGGCGCCGATCTCATGATCAACGGCTTCGGCGAAGCTGCCGACATCGAGAAACTGCGCAAGGAAATTGCGTCGACCTACGGCGTTCGGGTGGCCTACAGCGGCGCCGACCTCTCCAAGGCGGCCGAAGTGACAAAACTGATCGAGCAGGCAACGCGGGAACTCGGACGCGTCGACATACTGGTCAACAACGCGGGCATTCAGCATGTTGCACCGATACACGAATTCCCGGTCGAAAAGTGGGACGCGATCATCGCGATCAACCTCACCGCGGTTTTTCTGGCCATCCGTGCAGCACTGCCGCAAATGCTCAAGCGCGACTGGGGCCGGATCATCAACATCGCTTCGGTGCACGGCCTGGTCGCGTCGGCGGACAAGGCCCCGTACGTGGCCTCCAAGCATGGCGTCGTCGGTCTGACCAAGGCAGTCGCGCTCGAGACGGCGACCGCAGGCGTCACCTGCAACGCAATATGCCCCGGCTGGGTGCTCACGCCACTGGTGCAAAAGCAGATCGACGCACTCGCTGCCAAGGAGAAACTGTCGCCGGAGGATGCGAAGATCAGGCTGCTCGGCGAGAAACAGCCCTCGCTCGAGTTCACCACGCCGGAGCAACTCGGCGCGCTCGCGGTGTTCCTGTGCTCGGATGCCGCGGCGCAGCTTAACGGCGTGGCGCTCCCGGTGGACGGTGGCTGGACCGCCGCTAGAAGCCTGCGGAGCTCTGCGTCGGCCGCTCGCAATCCTCACGTACGTCAGTACGTCCGGTTGCTCGCGACCTTGCGCCGCACGCCTTGCGACGCAACGTGATCAGTAAATGCGCCGAACAGTTTTCCGAGGATGATCACAACCGTCAGCGCGAGCAGTGGTCCGACGAGTCCCACCATCATGATCTCGCGGTAGCTGCCGCGCTGAGTGGCGCCGCAGATCGCCAGCAAGGTGACCACCGCGCCATTGTGCGGCAGCATGGCCAGCGCGCCGCAGCTGATCGAGGCGACGCGGTGCATCAGCGCCGGGTCGATGCCCGCGGCCGCGGCCAGCTTGGCGTACGTCTCGCCGAGCGCGTTGAGCGCGATGATCAATCCGCCCGAGGCAGAGCCGGTAATGCCGCCCATCACGTTGGCGGCAACGGCAATCGACACGAGCGGCCCGCCCGGAACGGCGAGGAAACCGTCGCGCACGACAGCGAACGCCGGCAATGCGGCCACCACCGCGCCGAACCCGACCAGGCTGGCCGTGTTGAGCGCGGGCAGCACCGAGGCGGTGGCGCCGGCATCGAGTGTCTTGCGCAACTCCAGCAGACGCTTGCGGTGGATCACCATCAGAACCAGCGAGGCAACCGTCAGCGCCGTCACGACCGACCACGCGCCGCTCACCGCGGCCAGGGTGGTATTGAATCGCGGTTCGGCGAGGAACCCGGTGTCGACGCGCGGCAACACCAGAAAGCTCATGACGAGGTTGACCGCCAGCACGATGAGAATCGGCAGAATGGCGAGCGCAAACGGCGGCAACTGCTTGCTCTGCTGACCGTGCGGCAGTTCGGCTGGGTCGAAGTTTTCGGCATTCGTGGCCTTTGCGCGAACCAGCTGATCGTCAGCAGGCGCTGCGGTCTCGGCGCTGTAGCCCTCGCCGGCGGCGCGCGCGCGCGTCTCGATCAGCCGCAGCCACCACAGGCCGAAGCCCACCATGATGGCCGAAGCCAGGAGGCCGAGACCCGGCGCCGCGAACAACGTGGTGCCGAAATACGGCATCGGGATCGCATTCTGGACGGCCGGCGTGCCGGGCACCGCCGTCATCGTGAAGGTGAAGGCGCCGAGCGCGATCGCCGGAGGGATAAGGCGATGCGGAACCTGTGCCTGCCGGAACAACGCGTCCGCGACGGGAAACACGGCGAAGGCCACGACGAAGAGGCTGACACCACCATACGTCAGCACGGCGCACGCCAGCACCACCGCCATGATCGCGCGCGTCTCGCCCAATTTTCCTGTGATGGTACGGGCGATGGACAGCGCCGCGCCGCTGTCGTCCATGAGCTTGCCGAACACGCCGCCGAGCAGGAACAGCGGGAAGAGATTGCGGACGAAGTTCGCCGCAGCCTGCATGAAGGTCAGCGTCCACTTGGCGAGCAGCGGTTCGCCCGAGAAGGCGGCGGCCACGAGTGCTGCTATCGGCGCGGCGAGCAGCAGCGTGAAGCCGCGAAAGGCGAGCCAGATGAGCAAGCCCAGCGCTATCAGGATGCCGAGCAGCTGCAGGCTGTATGCACTCATCGCAAACCTCGCAGTAGTGGTTGCCAAACCGCGGAACGGTACTTCGACTGCGGCGCGCCCAACTGGCGAAGCGCCCGCTCGATCAGATGCATGTGGCGAGGAACAGCGGCGGGCCAAAAGTCAGGACGGTGGCGAAGAAGGCCGCGATGGCCGTCCAGACGATCGCCGCGTGCAGAAAGCTGCCGGTCTGGCCAAAGGCAGGATCGGGGGCGGCCTTGGCGAAGTTGCGCCACATCCATCCGCCCACGACGAGGTGCGCGAGCAACACGATCACCAGGCTCGTCCGCAACGTGCCAACCGGCCAGGCGAACACGCAGCCGATGGCCTGCAGCGCATAGAGAAAGACCAGCGCGCTGCACCAGACGCCGAATCCCGCCGCGAGCCACCAGAGGCGTCGAGGAGGAACGGCTCGCCCACTCGCGTTCACGGGCGTGCCCCCAGCATCGTCACCAGCGCAGGCAGCGCCAGCACGAGGGTCAACGCAACGATGCCGGTGACCATCGTGTAGTCGAGCCACAGCCTGGTCAGGCGCAGATCGAGCAGGCGCCGCTGCGACACGAAACCGGCGCGCAGGCGTAGCACGTTGCTGACGAGAAAGAGCAGACCGATGCCGGCATGCACGGCGATGTAGCCGAGCAGCGCAGCGGCGGTCGCACCGAGCGCATGTTCGCGCGGGTGCGGCGTCACGCCGGCGATCATCCACACGACGGCGACAATCGCAGCGAGCAGCGCCAACATCGCGACGCCCACCAAACCCTGCGCCTTGCCACCGCCCGCAAGGGTGCGCAGCGATCCGCGCGCGGCCACCGCGGCAAGCACGAGCGCCACCGCCGCACTGAAGGCCAACATGCGGCTCGGATCGGGCGCCACCGCGGACGGCCAGTTCGGTGCCGCGATCCAGAGATAGAAGGTACCGAACAGCAACGAAGTGAACAGCGTGCCATCGGCCACCAGCGTGCAAATCAGCGCCAGCCATGGCGGCGCGCTCGCAACTTCGGTGTGCGGCGGCACGCTGACCCCGCGGCCGACCGGCAGCGGACCGTAGTCGCGCGCATGGCCGGAGCGCTGCGCGGCGAACACGAACAGGCCTGCGATCACCAGCACCAATGCGACTGTCAGCAGGTAGAACTTGAACAGAATAGTCAGCACCGCCGCCGCGGTGGCGATCGCGGTCCATAGCGGCAGGTAGGTCGGCTGCGGCAGCACGATCAGTTGATCGGGCTCGCCGGTCGTCATGTGCACGCCCAGCGTCTCCTGCCAGCCGTTGCGCGCAAACCCGAGATAGCCTTCCCCGCGCGCGAGCGACACAGCAATCTTCCCCGCAGCTGCGCGCTCGGTGTCGGCGCCGACATGCGGGATCGAGGCGAAGGCATACGGCTGTGGCGGAATCGGCATGGCCCATTCCAGTGTCGTTGCGCGCCACGGGTCGCGCCGCACGCGACGCCCGTAGCGCAACTGCACCACGAGGTCGATCACCACCAGCGCGAAGCCGATCGTCATGATGAAGCCACCCACCGATGACAGCAGGTTGAGCCAGTTCCAGGCTTCGTCGCCGCGGTACGTGTAGACGCGTCGCGGCATGCCGAGCAGGCCGGTCAGGTGCATCATGAAAAAGGTCATGTTGAAGCCGATGAACACCAGCCAGAAGGCGACCGTCGATAGTCGCTGTACGGTGGTGCGTCCGGTCAGCAGCGGCAGCCAGTAGTACAGCCCCGCGAGCATCGGGAAAGCGAGCGCGCCACCCACCACATAATGCATGTGGGCAACGACGAAATAGGTATCGTGCGCCTGCCAGTCGAACGGCACCATCGCCAGCATGACGCCCGTCAGGCCGCCCAGCACAAAGACGAAGAAGAAGCCGAAGACATAGAGCATCGGCAGATCCCAGCGCGGCTTGCCGTGCGACAGCGTGGCGAGCCAGGCGAAGATCTGCACGGCCGTCGGCACCGCGACGATCGCCGAGCCCGCCGAGAAGAACGCGAGCGCCAGATGCGGGATGCCGACGGTGAACATGTGGTGCACCCAGATGCCGAAACTCAGGAAGGCGAGCGCAATGATCGCGACGACGATCGCGCGGTAGCCGACCAGCGGCCGATTGGCGAACACCGGGATGATCGTCGACAACACGGCGGCCATCGGCAGGAAGATGATGTAGACATCCGGATGGCCGAACAGCCAGAACAGGTGCTGCCAGAGCAGCGCATCGCCACCTCGCGTCGGGTCGAAGAACGGCAGGCCGAAAGCACGCTCGATCTCGAGCAGGATCGAGCCGAGGATCAGCGGCGGAAAAGCCACGATCATCATCATGGCCGTCACCAGGATGTACCAGCCGAAGATCGGCATCCGGTCGAGCGACATGCCCGGCGCGCGCATCTTCAGGATCGAGACCACGATCTCCATGGCCAGTGACAGCGCCGAGATCTCGACAAAGGTCACGCCGAGCAGCCAGACGTCGGAGTTGATGCCCGGCGTATAGACGTTGGAACTCAGCGGCGTGTACATGAACCAGCCGCTATTGGGTGCAACCCCCGCGAGCAAGGACACGGTCAGGATCGTGGCCCCGAACAGGTAGCACCAGTAGCCATAAGCGGTCAGCCGCGGAAATGCGAAATCGCGCGTGCCAAGCAACTTCGGGGTCAGGTAGACCGCGAAGCTCTCCACCATCGGGATGGCAAACAGGAAGAGCATCATCGAACCGTGCATCGTGAAGACCTGGTTGTAGGTCTCCGCGTCCATGAAGGCCGCATTGGGTGTCGCGAGCTGCACGCGGGTCAGCATGCCGAGCACACCGGCGATCGCGAAGAACGCGAATGACGTGATCATCATGCGCATGCCGATCACGGAATGGTTGACCGCGGCGAGCCGCTGCAGCCCCGGTCCGGTGGCCCATATCGCGACCAGCTGCCGGTGCAGCCGCAACGCGGTGGATGCTGGCGGCGGCGATTCCACGGATGCGCTCATTTCTTCTCCGCCTTCTCCGCCGCGACCGCCTGCGTGAGCGCGACGGAGAAATCCTCCGGACGATGGACGATCACGGCGAACCGCATTCCGGCGTGACCGACACCGCAGAATTCGTTGCAGAGCGCCTCGTAGCGGCCGGGCAGATCGGCCTGGATGCGCAGCCGGTTCACGCGTCCGGGGACCGCATCGATCTTGCCGGCGAGCCGGGGTACCCAGAAGGCGTGGATGACGTCCACGCTGGTCACCACGATGTCGACCGGGGTGCCTGCGGGCAGATGCAGGACGTTTTTCGTCACGACGCCACCGGACTCGGGATAGCGAAAGGTCCAGCCCCACTGCCGGCCTTCGGCCTCGATCCGCGGCGGCGTGATGCCCGGCAACGGCAGCAGCCGCTCGCCAGAGACCAAGGCGTACGCGACAAGTGGAAGCAGGACGACAGCCGGCAGCGCGAGGCCGCCGAGCACGATCCAGCGCGCAGGCGATACGCTCGAGCCCCAGCCGGGTCGCCGGATCACCAGGAAGAACAGACCCATGACCAGCACGAAGAGTACAGCGGCACCGGCCAGCATCACCCACCACAGCGTTGCGATCGAGTTCGTCGCAGGGCCACGGGGATCGAGCGTCGACAGCGGCCCCGCGCAACCCGAGAGCAGCGCAACGCAACCGATTTGGATCGACGCACGCAAGGCGCTAAGATGCCGATTCGAACGATGCAAACGACGTGAAGGACGACGAACGTGGCGAACACAGGCAAGCCCCAGGCCCCGCCCAAGAGTGAGGTCCTGCTGGAGTTGCAACGACTCGACGTCGGCTCCGCCGTCGCGGCGTTTGGCCATCCGCTGCACGTGATGATGGTGCACTTCCCCGTCGCGTTCGTGGTCGCGACCCTTGGCGTCGATGTCTTCTATTGGTGGTCGGGCGATCCATTCTGGTTGCGCGCCGGCGTCTGGGCGGCCGGCACCGCGTTCTGGACCGGCGTCGGCGCGAGCATCGTCGGCACGGGCGAACTCCTGCTCGTGCGCGGCATCCGTTTGCACGAGGCCAGTTGGTCGCATGCCATCGCGGCGATGACGCTGGTCGCGATCGCGGGGGCCAGCTGGGGCCTGCGCCTGATCGATCCCGTGTCGGTCCTGCCGCATGGCCTGTTGCTGTCCGTACTCGGCTCGGTCATGGTCGGCTTCGCCGGCTGGCACGGAGGCAAGCTGGTGTTCGATCATGGAATCGGCATCCTGGTGTCGCCGACGAACTGACGTAGTGCCTTCGAGAGTCCGCCGGGCTGGAACAGATGCACCATGAATTGGTTCGAATCGATGTGGGGCTTGGCCAGCACGACCCACACGATGGCGACGATCACCACCGCATAGGTACTTGCCAGGGTCACGAACGCGAGGCGGCCGAAACGACCGCTCGGCGAGAACAGCTGGTGCATCACCAGGCCCGCAACGACGTGCAGCATTGCCATGATCCCGACCAGAACCATCTTGAGGGTGAACCATTCGGTGAACGTAGCTTGAAGGAAGATCAGCGCGGTTCCGCTGGCAATGGCGATGAACGCGGCCGGCGAAGTCAGCTCCACGTAGACGAGCCGGGTGATCCGATGCAGACGGTCGAGATCCGGTCCGGCTGCGAGCGCACGGCGCTGCAAGAACAGGAAAGGTAGCGCGAGCAACCCACCCGACCAGATCACGATCGTCGCAAGGTGGACAAACTTCAGGAACGTTGTCACCGCGTCGGCGCCAGTGGCCGCAGGCTGGACCACGCCATCCATAGGCCAACGCCGAGATAAGGCAGCATCGCCGGCACCCACATCAGAAGCCCGGCCAGCTGCTGGTCGACGAGCGGGCTGATTCCCCAAGGTGCCGTGCTTGCGAGATGCACGAAGATAGAGCGGCCGAGGCGCGAAGACGATCAGCGCACCGAGCAGTCCCATCTGTCCGATCGTCGCCGCGAGTGCGAGGAGGACCGGACCGGGCTGCGCCGTCGGTGCCAGAATCGCCCGCCACATCAGCCAGGCGCTCGCCAGCAGCGAGACCTGCATCAGCCAGTAGGACGGCACGCTGGAGAGGCCCCATTCATAGGGCGCTGGCGCGTGCCACAGCCACAGGATGATGGCGTTTACCGCGACCAGTACGGCGAGCGGCGGCGAACCCACGAGGCGTAGCGGAAAGGCGAGCGCCAGAAGTGGCGCCACAGCAGTGACCAGCAGGACATGGTGAAACACCCGCGCCGAAAACAGCGCCGACGCGAGCGCACAGAGCGGCGAAACGAAGACCACGAACATCACTGCAATCGCGCCCCAGCCGGCCCGGGCGTTGGCCGAGCGGCCACTAGCAACTGCAAACGCCAGGCCGGCGAGCGCGGCAAGCAGCAGCGGATCGCCATTCCAGCGCAGCCAGAAGTCCGTCGGGATCGCGGCGGGACCGCAGTAGGCAATCATGGCGCGCTCCTATCCGGTTACGCGCGAGAACGCGAACAATATCGCCATCAAGATCACTACCGCTGCCGTGATGAAGGCGAGTCGGTTGGCAAACAAGCGACGCATCGGTGACCCCTCCTCCTAGACAAAACTATAGCGCTCGGAATGGTATTTCGTAAGTGGCACGCCCAGCTCGCCGAGCGTCTTTTCGATCGCATCCATCATCGGGCCGGGACCACAGATGAAGTACTCGTGCTCGGCGTATGGTGGCGGCAGGTGGCGCTTGAACAGATCGGCGTTGATGAACCCCTGCTCGCCTGTCCAGCCCACCGGCGGTTTCGACAACACATGGACGACGTTCAGGTTGAGCCGTGATCTCAGCGACTCCAGTTCCTCGCGGAAGGTGATCGAGTCCCAGTCCTTGCTGCCGTAGACCAGAGTCACGGGCCGCTTGTCGCCGCGGTCGGCGAGCGTGCGGATCATGCTCATCATCGGAGTGACGCCGACGCCGCCGGCGATCAACACGTGCATGTCCGCCGGATTGCCGATCGTGAACGCGCCGTAGGGTCCGTCGAGATAGATGCGCTGCCCCACCGGCACCTTGGCAATCTCACCGGTGAAGTCGCCCAGGCTTCTGATCGACATCTCGACGCGGCCGTCTTTCGCGTCGGCGCTCGACGAGAACGAGAACGGGTGTCCGGTGATCTTGAACGGGCTGCCCCACAGGTTCAGCCAGCCGAACTGGCCGGGGCGAAAAGCAAAACCGGGGTGACCCTCCGGCCGCATCACCAACGTCGTTGTGTCACCGCGCTCCTTGCGCACTTCCGCGACGCGGTACGGTCGGCGCAACATGAACAGCGGCTTGACGATGCGAACATAGAAAAGCAGAGCGATCCAGAAGATCGTCAGTCCGATCCACAGCGTGCGCTTCCAGGGGTCGGACAGGTAGAAGGCCCAACCCGCCATGTGTGCCACCCCGGCCGCGACCGCGACCACTGCCAGTACGATGTGGCTGAGGTGCCACGTCTCGTAGCTGATGTTCAGTTTCACCCGCCACAGCGCCGTCACCACCAGCGCGATCAGCGCGAAGATCGACACGAACGCGAAGACTGCGCCCAATGGCACATCGCCAATGGTGCTGGGCAGCGCGAACATTTCCGGGTATCTGGCGGACATGATCAGCGCGTGCGCCACCACCAGGCCGACGGCGATCTGCGAGATCTGGCGATGAAAGTGATAGATGACGTCCTCGCCCCATGGGGCGGTGACGTAGCGAAAGCGTGCGGTGAGCCCGAACTGCAGGCCCATCATCGCCAAGCCGGAATAGCCGATCGCAACCGCAAACTCCGTCCAGAAATCGCGCGCGGGCGGCAATGACCCTGCGAGGAGCGCGAACAACGGAGCGAGGATGAAGAGCAGGTAAACGACAAGCCAAACCGTCCCGCGCAGGGTACTGCCCATCATCGATCGGTCCTCGCAACGATCAGTGCGCAGTATCCTCCTGAGGCACTGGAATAACCAGCCACTGTTACGCGTGCTCTGCGCGCTGGTAAATTGGCGGTCACCGCAAGTCACTCGATCACACTGTCTGCGCGCAGAAGCACTGTCTGCGGAATCGTGAGCCCCAGTGACTTTGCCGTCTTCAGATTGATCACCAGCTCGAACTTTGTCGGCTGCTCGACGGGCAAGTCGCCAGGCTTCGCCCCTTTCAAAATCTTGTCCACGTAGGTCGCGGCGCGCCGAAACAAATCAGTCTGGTTCGGTCCATAGGACATGAGACCCCCGGCATCGACAAATTCCCTCTGTCCGTACACTGCGGGCAGCCGATGCTTTGCCGCGAGGTCCACGAGGCGTCGGCGTTCACTGAAGAACATGTTGCCTCCGCCCATGATCAAAGCACCCGTGCGCGCCTTGGTCATTTCCGCGAAGGCGCTGTCGAAATCCTCTGGACCTCGCGCCACAACGATTTGAAGCCGCATCCCCAGCGCCCTCGCCGCGACTTCTGTTCCCTTCAGCCTGTCATTTTCCGTCTGTTCGGGTTCGGCACCAGGCTGCCGGAGGACAGCAACCCGATCGAACCCCGGAACGGCCTGCTTCAGCAGTTCCAGACGTTTGCCGACGAGCTCCGAGGCGAGAACGGCAAAGCCCGTGACATTGCCACCCGGCCGCGCCAGGCTAATGACGAGCCCGTCCGTAATCGGATCGGCAGCAACCGCGAAGACAATCGGAATGGTCCTGGTCGCTTGCTTGGCCGCCAGGGCGCCGGGTCCGGTCGCGGTCACGATGACATCAACCTTGAGCGCCACCAGTTCAGCCGCGAGAGCCGGCAGCCGCTCGAGCTTACCAGCAGCATCCCGGAATTCGGTCACGAGGTTGCGGCCCTCGACGTAGCCGAGGTCACGCAGTTCTTGGCGGAAGGCGTCGAGCATGTGAGGGGCAACGGCTCCGTTGGTCGCCAGGAAGCCTACTCGAGCGACCTTGGCCGTCTGCTGGGCCTCGGCGGCGAACGGCGCCGCACCAAGAGCGACGAGCGCAACGATCGTTTCACGCCTGTTCATCTGATCTCCCGCTGGTCGGTGCGACCAGCACAAACATCGATCCGTCCCGGTTGGTCATTACCCTGTACCCTGAGTGGCTGCATCGGGTTGCAAGCGTACGACGTACTCCCTTGACGTCGCACGAAACAAACCGGCGCGACGACGGCCGGGTCATAGGCCCGCCGAGGAGCGTCCAGGGTGAAGTTAGCTGGCGCTCTGGAACCGCGCACGCCAGAGGCGAGGATTGCGCGACGTATGCAACACGGCAATGACGACGACGTCGTCAGCGCGCTCCACGTAGAAAGCGCCAGACGGAAAGCGGCGGAGGAGTGCGCGCCGTAGCTCACGATAAATCGGCGCGTGCAACGCAGGGTTGCTCTCGATTGTTGAGAAGGTCTGATCGAGAGCAGATCGAAACTCGAGGCTCAGGCCAGGTCGTTGCTCTTCGTACCACTGCGCTGCCCCGGCGACGTCATTCTCGGCCTCAGGACGTAGAACGACCTTTCGGCTCATTTCCCGGGCCAGATGCGCCCACGCACCTCGGCCCAGGACGAACCCGCAGCCGGATCCTTCTCGAAGGCCTCTATGCGGCGATCGAGTTCGGCCATTTGCTCGTCAGTAAGCGGCAAAGATTCCGGATGATCAACGATGCTATCCCAAATCGTCTCGACAACACGAATACGCTCGGGTACTGGAAGCTGGAGCACTTCCTCCAAGGTAATCGTTTTCATGGCATCAATTTAGCATAGCCCTCGAAGCGACGGCTAGTTCAGAGTTGGGCGGCAGTGTCCCCGGCATGCTCGGGTTTCGAATTTGGCTAGAAGTGGCCATTTCGCCGATGCTTCACTGGATCAGGTCGTCCGCCCGCACCAGTACCGATTGTGGGATGGTGAGGCCGAGGTCTTTGGCAGTTTTCAGGTTGATGATCAGCTCGAACTTCGTCGGCTGCTCGACGGGCAGGTCGCCGGGCTTCGTCCCCTTGAGAATCCTGTCCACGTAGGTGGCGGCACGTCGAAGCAAATCAGCAAGGTTCGCTCCATAGGCCATCAGGCCCCCGGCATCGGCACCCTCCCGATATGGGAACACCGTTGGCAGCCGGTACTTTGCCGCCAGGTCCACGAGGCGTCTTCGCTCGTTGTTGAACATGTTGTTTGGCAGCACAGTCAAAGCGCCCACGCGCGCGCTGGTCATGTCCGAGAAGGCTCTGGCGAAGTCCTCCGGACCTCGCGCCTCAACGAATTGAAGCTGAACCCCTAGTGTCCGCGCCGCGACTTCTGCTCCCTTCAGCATGTCCTTTTCCGTGCGTTCGCCGAGGCCACCTGGCTGCCAGAGCGCAGCGACGCGACTGACGCCTGGAACGGCCTGCGTGAGCAGTTCCAGACACTTGCCGACGAGCTCCGGGGCGAGGATGGACAACCCAGTGACATTGTCCCCCGGCCGCGCAAGGCTGGTGACGAGCCCGCTCGCAACCGGATCGGCAGCAACAGCGAAGACAATGGGAATAGTCTTGGTCGCCTGCCTGGCGGCCAGGACGCCGACTGTGTTTGGGGCCATGATTACATCAACCTTGAGCGCAACCAGTTCGGCCGCGAGATTGGGGAGCCGCTCGAGCTTTCCGTCGCCATCCCGATACTCGAATACGACGTTGCGGCCTTCGACGTAACCGAGGTCACTCAGTCCTTGACGGAAGGCCTCGCGCAGGTGGGAGCTGGCGGCCAGGTTGGGCGTCAGATAGCCTATTCGAGCGATCCTGGCCGCCTGCTGGGCTTCGGCAGTGAGCGGCGACGCAAGAAATGCTCCGGTCGCGATTAAGAAGTACCTTCGCCCGGTTTGGCCCATGCTCCTGCCTCCCTGGAGAGACTCCGGAAAGTCTACGCGCGAACGACAGCTGCGGGTAGCGTGCGTAGGACACACTTGCTGACGCCTAACAAGTGATCGTCGTGATCAGTTCATTCTCATTGCGGCGCCGAACAGCAGCGCCAGCACGAGCAGCGAAAGTCCTGCCACGGACCACTGCCGCAACCCCAGATCGATGCGTTCGAGACCGCCGCCGATGGCGAGCATCGCGCGACGCGCGGGGCTCGCGACAGCGAGCAAGCCTGCGGGGAGTTCCGGTAAATGACGCGCGAACGTTAGCGCAAGCACACTGCCGCCGGCGACCGTGATCAGTGTCCACGCGATTTCTTTCGGCGCGAGCGGATTGCCGAGCAATTCACCCGGCACCGGCCCGACGACCGCGGCCAAGGCTAGCGCCAACGAACACAGCGCCAGCGCCAACGCCGCCAACTCTTGCAGACGCGGCACCGATGCGTGTGGCGCCGTCTGCGGGCCGGGCGTCCGGAACGCGTGCGCGATCACCAGCACGACATAGCTCGTCGTGAGAAAGCCTCCCGCCTGCAGCACCCACTCCCACCACCATTGTCCACTGCTGTCGGCCGCCTGGAGCAGCAGCTTCTTCGCGAGGTAGGCACCGCTCGGCAGCACACCCATCAACGCCACGCCGCCGATAGCAAATGCCAGCACGCTCAACGGAACGCTGCGGGCGGCACCAGCGAGATCGGCAATGCGATCGTGGCCGTAGGCCTTGTAGATCAGGCCGGCCGCCATGAACATCGCGGCTTTCGCGGTCGCGTGCGAAATCGCCTGCAGCGTGCCGCCCATCAGGGCGCCACCGCGCACAAACTCGCCCGCACTCGCGTCAAAGGCGAGCGGAAACATCAGGAACAGATAGCCGATCTGCGCGAGCGTCGAATAGGCGATCAACAGCTTCAACCGGTCCTGCCGCAGCGCGATGACGCTGCCGAACAGTATCGCGGCGGCACCGAGCCCCGCGAGCAGCTGCGCCGCCGTGAGTCCGGGCAGCGAAGGCGCCGCATCGAACCACAAGCGGATGACGATGAAAAACGATCCCTTCACGACGAGCGCCGACAGCACCGCGCTCGCTGCCGGTGGCGCACCGGCGTGCGCCGGTGGCAACCAAAGGTGCAGCGGGAACAGCGCGGTCTTGGCAAGGAGCCCCGTCGTCATCAGCGCCACCGCAACCCATGCCACAGGTGAAGGCCGCAGTCGCTGGGCAAGTAGCGCGATGTCCAGAGTCCCGCATTCGCCATACAGCAACACGGCGCCGAGCAAATACAGGATGGAGCCCGCCAGCGCATAGACCAGGTAGCGCAGCGCAGCGCGCAGCGTTTCACCCTTGCCGTCGAGGCAGACGAGCGGAACGCCAGCGAACGTGAGCAGTTCGAGCGCGACGTAGAGGGTGAAGAGGTCGCCGCTCACGAACACCAGATTGAGGGAGCCCCACACAGCGAGCAGCAGCAGCCAGTACACCATCGAGGCACGCGCCTCCCGCACGTCGGGAGGCGTACTGAAATCACCCCGCGCGTAGATGCCGATGCCGGCGATCACCACGGCTACCGCGACCATCATCACCATCGACAGGCCGTCTGCGCGCAGCGCGATGCCGAGCGGAGGTGCCCAGCCGCCGAGCACGTAGGTGAGCGTCCCGCCCGAGCGCAACATCGTCGTGGCGATCGCGACGGCAACGGCAAGACCCGCGACGATCGTGAGCATCGCGACACGCTGTGCGTTGCGTCCGCCGAGCACCAGTCCGGCCATGACGCCCACGAACGGGAGCAGCACCGCAAGCGGCAGCAATAGTCCGCCTGGTGTCGTGATCGCGTCGACAGGCACGCGCGTTCCTACCTTTGGCTCGTGTCGCTTTTCGCGCTGGGCGAAAGTGAATCGGGCGCCAGCGTGGTCGATCCGGTCTCGTCGAACAGTCGCAACAGCACCGTGATCGCAAGTGCGGTGGCTGAAAATGCGACGACGATGCCCGTGATCAGCAGCGCCTGTGGCACCGGATCACCGCCCAGGCCCGCGGCAGCGCCCCGCCGTGCGATCACGCCGAACAGGAGAAACACGCCACTGCCTACTACGTTGAACGCCAGGATCTTGCGTAGCGGTTGTGGGTTCACGATCAGCCCATAAAGACCGACGCCAACCAGCGCGCACGCCACCAGCCCGAACAGCGTTGCACCATTCATGACTTGGCCACCCGTTCGGGTGCGCCCGCCATGATCAGCCCGAGCGTCAACGCGAGCGAAGGCATCAGCGCGAACTCGATCACCAGGATCATCGGTTTCGCCCAGCCTTCGGGATAGCCCAGAAATACGCCGACCAGCAGTACACCCGCGACGCCCACGGCGACGAAGACGACGGGACCTGCGACGAGGAGGACGCGCAACCACCGGCGGCTGATCGGCGGCACATCGACGAGCCCTGCCATCAACGTGAGCAGCCACATCGCCGCGACGATCGTTGCCCCCTGGAACTTGCCGCCCGGGTGGTCCGCGCCGACCCAGAAGATGTAGATGCCGACGATGATGCCGATCGGCGGCAGCACGCGCGCAATGAAGGCGAGGATACCGTCGGGATCGGCGTTGTAGCGTGGTCCCGGGCGCCCACCCCAGACGCGGTCAGGCGCAAGCGACCATACACCGATCAGCGCGAGCAGCAGCACGATGGCCTCGAGCAGCGTATCCATCGCCCGATACGCCATCAGCACTGCAGTGATCGGATTACCCACGCCGGTCGATGCCATGTTGGCGACCGCCTCCGGCGCCAGCGTCGGCGCGGGATCGGGCAGCGTCAGCAGCGCGATGGCGAGCGCACCCGCCACACCTGCCGCCATGAGCCCTGCCAGAAGTCGCACCAGCAATCTCGGCGTCTCCGCACGCGCCTGCGTTTCGATCGCTCGTAACTTGGCCGACGCGCGCACGAGCAACATGCCGGTCAAGCCGCCGCCGATCGCCGCTTCGGTCAGCGCGACGTCGACGCCGTGCAATTGCACCCACGCCACGGTCAGCAGCAGGCCATACGCAAGGTAGCCGACCGTCGCCGGAAACGTGTCGCGCACCAACGTCGTGTATGCGGCCAACGCCAGGATCAGAAGCGCCGGGGCGGCGTAGAACGCGTCGACGATCATGTTCTGGCCGTTTCGGCGCCGCGCGATGCGCGCGATCAGTTGCCCCGCGTCGGCGCCCGATACCAGCACGAGCAGCCAGATCGCGATCAGCTTAAGTCCGTTCAGAACGCCATCGACCTGCGGCAGCAGGCCAAGCACGATCAGTCCGAGGCCCAGGTTGTCGGCCTTGGTGAGCGCATGCAGGCGCGTCAGCGTGTCGGGAAAGCGCAGCAGACCGACCGTGCCGGCCAGGAAAAAGAAAAGACCGGCGCCGACTGCAATATACGTGAACGCGTCGACGGCGGCATTCATGGTTGGTCGATATCGCCCGGCGATGGCGGCGCGAACTTCACGAATGCGATGGACGCGAACGCCGCCAACAGCGCAAGCGTCAGCGACACATCGACGACAGAACCGTCGCCGGTCGCCGCGCCCCCTAGTAACAGCGCAGCTATGCCACCGCTGCCGAGCAGTTGCCCGGCCATCATGCGATCGGCGTCGCCGGGTCCGCGCAATACCCGAATCAAGCCCAGCGCGACCATCGCCAATACGAAAGCTGCCGCGGCGAGCAGGAACTCAGCCATGAGTCTCTCCCGGCACGAGCGCCTTCGCGAGCAGGCGCTCTTCCTCGCTCATCTGCGCGACGATCGGCTGCCGAGTATCGAGGCAATGGAATTCGATCGTATCCTGGCCGTCGCCCACCGGTACGGTCCCCGGCATCATGCTTGTGATCGTAGCAAAATTGTTGCGTGCCTGCCCGCGCGGAAAGCCCGTCCGGTAATCGACGAAGCCGGTGTGCAGCGGAAGGCTCGGTGCGAACGCACGGCGCGCCACGTCGATCCCCGCCATGAGCGATTGCCACAGAAAGCGCGGCAGGAGTGCCAGCAACTGTACGAACCGCACGCGTCCGGTCTCCGGCGGCAACAAGCGCAGGCTTGCGCACGTTGCCGCGACAGTCGCCAGTGCGCCCACCGCGAGATCGCCAAGCTTTGCGCTCTGCATGAGCACGATCCACAGGCCGAAAAGCAGCGCGGCGCGGATCAGAACGACGCTCGCCGGCGAAGTCGACCCGGTGGCGACTGGCGCGTGTCGTTCATCGATCATGGCACGGGTCGCATCATCGAGCGGCGCTGACTATGCCCCTTCAGGCGCAGCGGATGAAAGCAGGGTCCTTCTCGTTCCCGAACACGGTGACATAGAGCACCGGCAGCAGGATCAGCGTGAGCAACGTCGCCACGAGCAGACCGCCCATGATGGCGAATGCCATCGGTCCCCAGAACACCGTCGGAGCGATCGGGATCAAACCGAGCACGGTCGAGATCGCCGTCAGGATCATCGGCCGCAGCCGCGAGGTCGCCGACGCCATCACCGCGTCCCGGACGCCTTTCCCTTCCGCGCGGTCGGATTCGATTTGCACGACGAGAATCACCGCGTTTTTCGCAATCATGCCGATCAACGCGAGGATGCCCAGGATCGCGACAAAGCCCAGCGGCCGGTTGAACACGAGCAGGGCAACGACGACGCCGATCAGCCCGAGAGGCAGCAGGGCGACCACCATCGCGAGCCTCCGGAAGCTGACGAGCATCAGCATCATGGCCGCGAGCATCAGCACCAGCATGAGCGGCACGACCGCGAACACCGATGCGCTCGATTGGGCGCTCTCCTCGTACAGGCCGCCCGTGGCGACTGTATACGGCCGCGGCAGTTTCGCGGCGAACTCGGCGACTTTCGGGGCGAGCGCGCCCACGACGACATCCGGCAGTACGCCACGGGTGACGTCCGCGCGTACCGTAAGTGTGGGTATGCGATCGCGCCGCCAGACCAGCGGAAACTCCTGGTCCTCCACGAAGGTCGCGAACTGCCGCAGCGGCACCATCCGTCCGCTCGGCGTCGGCACCTGCAGTGAACTCAGGCTTTCGAACGAAACGCGTTGGTCGTCGGTGGCGCGCGCGACGACATTGATGAGATAGATGTCGTCGCGCAATTGCGTGACCGTCGACCCGGTGACCGAAGCGTTGAGCGCCGCGGCCAGGCCCAGCGAGCTGACACCGAGTCGACGCGCCTCGTCCTGGTCGACGCGGACACGGACCTGCCGGGCCGGCTCCATCCAGTCGAAATGAACGTGACGCGTCCGCGCATCGGAGCCAAGCACATTGGCGAACTCGAGCGCAATTCGGCGAACCTCCTCCTTGTCCGGGCCCATGATCCGATACTGCAACGGCCACCCGACCGGCGGTCCCAATTCGAGCGGATTCACCCCTGCGACGACGTCGGGAAACTGCTCCGCCAGCACCGCCCTCGAGTTTCTGCTGCACGCGTTCGCGCGCCTCGAGGCTCTTCGTCACGATGACGAATTGCGCGAAGAACGGGTTGGCGAGCTGTACGTCCAGCGTGAGGATGAACCGGATCGCCCCGCGGCCGACGTACGTGCTGAAGTGGTCGATATCGGGGTCGCCCTGCAGCACCGCCTCGAAGCGCTTTGCCTGTGCCTCGGTCGCGTAGATCGACGCGTTCTGCCGCAACGTCATGCTGACAATGAGCTCGGGGCGATCAGAGGCCGGAAAGAACTGCTGCGGCACGTGCCGAAGCAGGAAGAGCGCGCCCGCGAACGCGCAGATCGTCAGTCCGATCGTCACCCACTTCGCGCCGATGGCCCCGCGCAGGAACGCGCTGTAAGCGTTCAGCAGCTTGCTCGGCTTGGCGTCAGCGTCCGGTTTGGGCGGCTTCAGCAGCGCCTTCCCGACTAGCGGCGCGAACACAACGGCCACGAGCCACGATACGATGAGCGAGATCGCGACGACGGAGAAGATCGAGAACGTGTACTCGCCGGCGGAGCTGCGCGCAAAGCCGATCGGAACGAAGCTCGAAATCGTCACCAGCGTGCCGATCAGCATCGGCGCAGCGAGCGTCCGGTAGGCGAACGTCGCCGCGTCGTCGATCGTATCACCTGCGCCCAGCCTGCGGATCATCGCGTCCACCGTCGTCATCGCGTCGTCGACCAGCAGCGTCAGCGCGATGATGAGGGCGCCCAGAGAGATGCGATGCAGACCCGTATGCGTGACATCCATGACGGCGAACACGATCGCGAGCGTGAGCGGGATCGCCAGTGCGACGACGGCGCCGGGTCGCACGCCGAGGCTCACGAAGCTGCAGACGAGGATGATCAGGATCGCCTGCCACAGGGACGTCATGAAATCGTTGATCGCCACATCGACGGAGACCGCCTGGTCGGCAACCAGCGTCGGCTCGATTCCGACCGGCAGGTTGGCCTTGATGTCGGCCATCTCTTTTCGGAGATTCGCTCCCAGTGCCAGGATATCGCCGGCGTCACGCATGGCGATCGCGAGACCGATCGCGGGCTTGCCGTTGACGCGGAACATCGGTTGCGGCGGGTCGACGAAACCGCGGCGCACGGTGGCGATATCGCCCAGCCGGATGATGCGGTCACCTACGACAAAGTTGACTGCTTCGATGTCGTGCTCCGAATCGAACGCACCGGTGACGCGCAGGAACACGCGCTCCTGCCCGGTCTGGATCACGCCCGCCGGCCGCACCAGGTTCTGTGCCTGCAGTGTTGCGACAATCGTCGGGTAATCGAGCCGCAGGCCGGCAAGGCGTTCCGTGTTGAACTCGATGAAGACCTGCTCGTCCTGCGCGCCCATCACCTCGATCTTCGAGACATCCGGCACCTGCAGCAGGCGCGAACGCGCCGCCTCGACGTAGTCGCGCAGCTCGCGGAACGTGAAGCCGTCGGCGGTGAAGGCGTAGATGATGCCGAAGGTGTCGCCGAAATCGTCGTTGAAGAACGGGCCGACAACGCCGGCAGGCAGCGTCCCGCGCATGTCGCCGATGTTCTTGCGCACCTGATACCAAACGTCCGCGATCTCCGCCGGGGGCGCTGACTGCTTGAGGTCGACGAAGATCGTCGTCTGCCCGGGGGTCGTGTAACTGCGCACGCGATCGAGGTGGCGCGTTTCCTGGAGCGTGCGCTCCAGCCGTTCGGTCACCTGTTTCAGCGTTTCCTCGACGGTTGCGCCGGGCCATCCCGCGGCGACGACCATTGTCCGGATGGTGATCGCCGGGTCCTCGCTGCGCCCGAGGTGGACGAACGACAGGATGCCCGCGACAACCGCCACGATCATCAGGAAGACGATCAGCGAGCGCCGCTGGAGCGCCCACTCCGAGAGATTCGGGCCGATCACTGCTTGGTCTCGAGCAGGCGGACTTTCTGTCCCGGTCGCAGCGCCTGGATACCGGCCGTCACCACGACGTCACCCGGATTCAGGCCCGACGCGACCTCGACCCGGTTCGGATCGGAGGAGCGGATTTCGATGTTCCGGGTCGAGACCATGCCGGTCTTGGGATCGACCACCCAGACGGCCGATTGGCGATCCGAGCGAAAAACTGCGGACGGCGGAACTTCGATGGCCGGGGCCGTAGCGAGCTTCATGCGTCCTGTGACCGTCGTGCCGAGGCGCATCGCCGCCGGCGGATTGATCAGCCGAAATTTCACGCGGAAGGTGCCGGTGACCGGATCGGCGCGCGGCGAAATTTCGCGCACAGCGCCCATCGCGGTGATCTTCGGATCCGAAGTCAGGACGACCGCGAGCTCGGCATTCGGCGGCATACTGTCCTTGACACGCGCCGGCATATCGAAGGCCGCATCGCGCGCACCTTCCCGCGCAACCTGGACGATCGGTCGACCCGCGGCGACGACCTCACCGGGCTCGGCGGCCTGCATCGTCACTACGCCCGCGACGTCCGACGTCAGCCGCGTGTAGCTCAGGCGATTCTCGGCGAGTGTTACCTGGGACTGCATCGACTCGACTTGCGACTCGGCGGTCTTCAGCTGCGATTCAGCCGACTCGTAGGTGGCGCGGGACACTGCGTTCTCCGCCACCAGATCGCGCATGCGCCCGTAATTGTTGCGGGCTTCTACCAGTTGCCCACGCGCCGCGGCGAGTTGCGCCCGCGCGGACTGGGCGCTGCTCTCCTCGTTCTGCGAATCGAGCCGCGCGATGAGCTGGCCCGGCCGCACCGTGTCGCCAACGGTGACATTGCGTTCGAGCAATCGCCCATCGATGCGGAACGAAAGGTTGATCTCGGTCTGCGCCTGAACGGTGCCGGTCAGCGTCGATCATGTCGCCCACCATGCCTTTCGCGACCGTCACCACGCGTACCGGACGTATTTCGGGCGCGGCGGCCTCCTCGGCACGCCTGCAGGCAGACAGCATTGCCAGCGATATCAGGGCGAGCGCGGCTATCGCTCTAAACGAACAACTCTTTCGCCCAGCGACGAAGTTCGGAGGCACGGTGCAATTCCTTTTCAATGTATCGCCTATTGTCTTTGTTGCGGCGCGGGAGCGCAACGGGACCGTAACAGGAGCGGGTGACGCCGAATGTCGGTCTCATTCATGACGCGCAGTCACCGACGCGGCCGGTTCTGCGGGCGCCTGCCCCGGTACCGCAGCGATGCGCAGCATGCGGATGCCCGCATACGCCACGGCGACTGTCAGCAGCGGACTCACGTAGCTGAAGATTGCGTAGGGCGCGTAGCTCCATGTGGCCACACCCAGCGTTGCGGCCATGTAGGCGCCGCAGCTGTTCCACGGAATCAGCGCGGATGTCGGCGTGGCCGTATCGCCAACCGTGCGGGACAGCACCACGGGCGCCAGTCCCCGTCGCTGAAACGCGTTCTTGAACATCCGGCCCGGAAGTACGATCGCAATATACTGGTCGGCCGTGATGATGTTGGTCGCGATGATCGAGGAAACGAGCGAGGCGACCAGCGCGCCATCCGATCTGGCCCTGTCGATGATCGGCGTGATCAGTCGGTCGAGAACACCCGCCTTCTCGACCACGCCGCCGAAAGCAAGCGCGGTGATGATGAGCCAGATCGTATTCAACATGCTGTCCATGCCGCCGCGCGACGCCAGCATGTCAATCGACGCAATGCCGGTCGAGGATTGGTATCCGCTCGCCAACGCAAGCCAAACCCCCTTGAACAGCGCGAGCGACGTGGGCAGGGTGCCAGTCGGGTCGGCATACGCAATGACGCGCGCGGGCGCCATGAACACGGCGAGCACGCCGCCCGCGAGCGCCCCCAGGAAGATCGCAGTGAACGGCGGGAATTTGAACGCGGCGAGTGCCACGACAAGCACCAGCGGCAGAAACAACAGGAGCGAAATATTGAAGGCACCCTGAATGCCGGCGATCTTGGCACTGGCGTCGAAGTCGCCCGGCCGGCCCAGCATCAGGAACACGGCGAGTGCGATCGCCAGCGCCACCAATGAAGTCAGAATCGTTTCGCGTATATGCTGGTAAAGATCGACGCCGGCAGCCGCGGCGGCAAGATTGGCCGAGTCCGAGAGCGGTGAAGACTTGTCGCCGAAGTACGCACCGGAGATGATCGCGCCTGCGGCGATGGCGGGGTTCAGGCCCATGTTCGCCGCAATGCCCATGAAACCGATGCCGATCGTGCCGACGACGGTCCAGGAACTGCCAATGCTGGCGGAGACCAGGCCGCAGATCGCACAGGCCGTCACGTAAAAGTAATTCGGGCTGAGCAGTTGCAGCCCGTAGTACACCATGGCCACGAGCGTGCCGCTCATCGCCCAGGTGCCGATCAGCGCGCCGACAGCAAAGAGGATGAAAATGGCGCCGATGCCCGAACTGACGCTCGCGGTCGCGGCTTCGCCAAGGGATGCGAGCGTATGGCCTCGCCGCCATCCAATGAATACCGCGATCATCGTCGCAACGACGAGTGCAACCTGATTCGGTCCGCCCGCACCTGCGTCGCCGAACAGAAAGTAGGACAACCCGACCAATACGATCAGGCTTGCGACCGGGATGATCGCTTCGGTCAGCGTGAGCGGCTGCGGAGTGTCGGGCCTGTTCACGCGTATGCGACCTCGGTTGTTCCCAGGATTGCGCGCAACGACACCGCCCTGGAGCTACGTATGGGATTGATGAAGGTCCGTTCGTGGTGAGCCCTTCGACTTCGCTCAGGACAGGCTTGTCGAACCATGAACGGACGCACTTCGATGCCAACCAGTCAATCAGCCGTCGCCCTTCGACAAGCTCAGGGCGAACGGGCAACCTTCTCAGAGCCTCCCTAGAAGTCTACCGCGTCCCGGATGATCGGGCAGGTCATGCAGTGACCGCCGCCGCGTCCGCGGCCCAACTCGGCGCCGACGATCGTGATCACCTCGATGCCTTCCTTGCGCAGCAGCGTGTTCGTGTACGTGTTGCGATCGTAGGCGTAGACCACGCCGGGCGACGCGCAGACGAGATTGGCGCCACTGTCCCACTGCGTGCGCTCGCGCTGGTAGTCGCTGCCACCCGCTTCGACCACGCGCAGCTTCTTGAATCCCAGTGCCTGCGCGACGACATCGACGAACGGTTTCTTTTCGTTGTGCAACTCGACGCCGCTCGGATGATTGCTGGGCCGGTACGAAAACGTTGTGGTCTTGGCCAGGAAGTCCGGTGCGAGCAGGACGCAGTCCCGGTCGGCAAACGTGAACACGGTGTCGAGGTGCATCGCCGCACGAATCTTCGGCATCGCCGCGACGATCACGCGCTCGGCGGCGCCCTTCTTGAACAGCGTGGCCGCGAGCTGGCTGATCGCCTGCCGCGAGGTGCGCTCGCTCATGCCGATCAGCACGTTGCCTTTGCCGATGGGCATCACGTCCCCGCCTTCCAGCGTCGCCAGGCCGTGATCCTTGGTCGGATCGCCCCACCAGACGTTGACCTTGCCCGCGAAATCCGGATGGAACTTGTAGATCGCGGTGGTGAGAATCGTTTCCTCGTGCCGCGCCGGCCAATAGAGCGGATTGAGCGTCACCCCGCCGTAGATCCAGCACGTCGTATCGCGCGTGTACAGCGTATTCGGCAGCGGCGGCAGCAGGTACTCGGTGGCGCCGGCCGCCTCCTTGACCACTTTGAGTGCCGCGCCGCCATGCTTCTCCGGAAAGTCGTTGGTCGACAGGCCGCCGATCAGCGTCTCGGCGAGCTTGCGGTTGTCGAGACCTTCGAGATAACTGCGCAGCTCGTCGATGAAGCCCAGACCCACTTGATCGGGCACGACCTGGTTGTCGAGGATCCATTTCTTGCCTGCGGCAACCGCCACCGTTTCGGCGAGCAGATTGTGCATTTCCACGACTTCGACGCCGCGGTCGCGCATCTTGGTGACGAAATCGAAGTGGTCGCGCTTGGCATTTTCCACCCACAGCACGTCGTCGAACAGCAGCTGATCGCAGTTCGACGGGGTCAGCCGCGAGTGCGCCAATCCAGGCGCACAAACCATCACCTTGCGCAGTTGCCCAACTTCGGAATACACGCCGAACTTGGACTCGTTCTTGGCCGCCTTCTTGGCTTCCTTCTTGACCTCTTTCTTGCTTGCCTTCGCCTTCGCCATATTGAGCTCCGATGACTTTGATTAGATGGTTGCGCAGCCGGTCGCGATCCAGTACGCGATCAGATGGTGAGTCTGCCGGTGACCAGCCCGATCAGCGCATAGATTGCGCCGGCCACGAAGATGCCAAATACCACCCACTCGGCCGTAGTGAAGATCTGCTTGCCCTGTTCGCGACGGGTCTTCAGGTACAGCAGCGTGCCCGGAGCGTAGATCAGGAACGAAAGCACCAGGAACTTCATGCCGCCGGCAAACACGAGGAAGACCGAGTAGACCGTCGCGAAGATCGCCACGAACATGTCCTTGCGCAACTCGGCGTCGGTCGGTGCGTAAGTCTCGCGCGTCAGTACCAGCTTCAGCAGGTAGGCGGCCGACAGCAGGTAGGGCAGCAGCGAGAGATGGCTGCACAGCGAAAGCGCAAAGGTAAATGCGTCGGCCGAGAACAGCGTCGCGATGAGAACCGCCTGTACCAGCAACGTACTCATCAACAACGCGCTGGACGGCACCTGGTTCGCGTTCTCCTTGGCCAAAAAGGCCGGCATGTCGCCCTTCTTGGCGGCGATCGAAAGCACTTCGGACGCCATCAGCGTCCACGCCAAGTACGCGCCCAGCACCGAGACGATCACACCCACGCCGATGAAGGCCGCGCCCCAGGGCCCGACCGCGGCCGCGAGCACGCCTCCCACCGAGGGCTGGCTCAACTGCTGGATCTCGGCGCGCGGCAATATGCCGAAGGACAGGATCGAGACCGACGCGAACAACGCCAGCACGCCGAGGAAGCCCATCACGGTGGCCTTGCCCACGTCCTCGCGCTTCTGCGCGAAGCGCGAATAGTTGCTCGCGCCCTCGATGCCCAGAAACACGAACACCGTGATCAGCATCGTCGCCATGACCTGCTGGAACAGGCTGCCGTAGTCCCGCTGGGCGCCCGGCGCCGCGGCGGCAACGAGATCCCCGTGCGCGTGCAGGTACTCCTGGGGCACGGCGTTGCCGCCCCACAGGTTGGAAGCGAACACATCGGGCTTGAAGAAAAAGATCACCAGCACCAGGAACAGCAACAGCGGAATGACCTTGGCAATGGTGACGATCTTGTTGATCGCCGCCGCTTCCTTGGTGCCGCGCAGCACCAGGAAATGGAAAGCCCAGATACCGATTGACGACACCGCCACCGCACTGATCGTGTTGCCGTCGCCGAAGAAAGGAAACACCGCGCCGAGCGTCGACTTGATAAGCACCCAGTACGAAACGTTGCCGACGCAGGCGCTGGCCCAATAGCCGAACGCCGAGGCAAAGCCCAGGTACGGGCCGAAACCGGCACGGGCGTAGGCATAGACGCCGGCGTCGAGGTCGGGCTTGCGGTTGGCCAGCTTCTGGAACACGAAGGCAAGCATCAGCATGCCCGCGCCGGCGATGGTCCACGCGATCAGCGCACCGTAGACCCCGGTCGCCATCGCAAAGTTGCGCGGTATCGAGAACACCCCCGCGCCGACCATGCCACCCACCACCATCGCGGTGAGAGTGGCCAGTGGCATCTTCTCTGTGGTTGAAGCACTCATTGATAGTGTCCCCTTGAACTGTCTGATTTTTTAAAGTGAAGAAGCTCTACATGAACATGCCGGAGTGGGATCGAGCTTGGGTTCGGCCAGCGACCGAAACACGCGGGCCACCGAAATTGTCTGACGGACCCAATGAACATCGCGATTCACCGTCGCTCAATAATTGCTGCGCAAACGAACGCGCGCGTCGGAACACGATAACGTTGGATTCTAGATCAAATTTGCTTCCGTGAGGGCTTGCCGTTTGCGCGGTCCTTGGACAGCCAGCGCAATCGCATCACGAAAGATCCATTTTGCGCGTCGCAGGTTTGAAACCGGACGCGGTCGATGTTGAAAGCACTCCATTCCCACCGTGCGAAGACGAAGAGGAGTGATCACTCTTTCCGCTAAGGCTATTACAATTTGTGTATCGCCTATCGACGAAGGTCAGGTCATGACTGCGAGCGAGTTACGGGAACGATTGCCACGACACCTCAAGATGCGCGAGCTCCGCGTGCTGCTCGCTGTCGCCGAGCAGGGAAGCTTCCGCAAGGCGGGGCGGCAGCTTCACCTGACGCAGCCAGCGGTTACGGCAGCGATCGCCGAGCTTGAGCAGACACTCGGCGTGCTTCTATTCGAGCGGACGTCGCGAGGGGTAACGCTGACCGCGCACGGCGAAAGCTTCGTCAGCCGCGCCAGCGCGATCTTCGGCGAGCTGAGGCGCGCGGCGGAAGACATCGATATCATCTCCCGCGGTTCGCGCCGGACGCTTCGCGTCGGCACCGGCGGAGGTGGCTGGGGAATGGGGATTCTGCCAGCGGCTCTCAGAAGGCTGCTGGATCCAAACCCGGACGCATTCGTCCTGATCCGGGAAGCCGACGAAGACGTACTCGTCGACCTGCTCAAGGCCCGCGAACTCGACATGTTATTTTCGCGACTGGCGCCGCTCGCGTCCGATCCCGATCTCGCGTACCAGCCGCTGTTCGAGGACTCGATATGCGTTCTCGCCAACCGCACGCACCCGCTCGCCGCGCGCAAGCATGTGAACTGGGACGCCCTCGCCGACCAAAGATGGGTCACTCCACCCTCAGGCGCGCTGTCCTTTGACCACGTTCAACGTACCCTCTACAAGGGCGGCTTTGCGATGCCTCGCGACGTGATCGAGTCCGCGTCTGCCCCACTCGCATTGAGCATGGTCGTGCAAGGGGACTTCCTGTGCTTCGGGACGCATCTCTTCTACGAGTTTACCGTGCTCAAGCCCATGCTGACGATCCTGCAGGTCAAACTACCTGAGGTAAAAGTTGCCTTCGGAGCAGTAACCCTCAATGGTCGGGAACTCAACCCACTCGGTGTTCGCTTGGCCGAGCTCGTCGCACAGCTCGCCCAGGATTCGCGCACCGGACACGACGCGTCGATGAGCACGAAGCGCCACCCCAAGCGCGAAGGTAGTTCAAGGCAATAATGTGATCATGCCACTTTCGCCACAGGAATCCGCTTTGTCTTGGCGGCTTTGACGAGTGCGTTGTAATCGCGCTCGTTCTGATCGGCGTAGCTCTCGGCGAAGCGGGCAACAGCGTCATCCATGGCTTCACTCTTGCCAAGGTAACCCGCGATGAGTGCTGCATCGCCTGACTTGGCGTGGGCGAGCGCAAGGGCCCAACCGCAAAGCCTGCAATATTCGGCAAGACGTTTCACCGGCGTCGTTTCAGGGTGGAACTCCCAGGATCCCTTCATGTCGCGGAGTTGCCGAATGTAAAAATGCGTTCCGTCGATCTGGATGCCCCAGCCGAGGAAAATATCCGGCGCACCCTGGATGATGCGTTGTCCCACCACAACGCGTTCGCCTTCGCACTTCCACGGCGCGAACTTCGAGTACGGCGCAAGCACCGACGGTTGCGCTTCCTTGTACTGCAGGAATAGAGGATCGTCATCGTCGTCGTTGCCACTCAGGAGTATCACCCAGCACCGCGTGCCAACGCTGCCAACGCCCACTACCTTGCGCGCCACATCCACCACGCGGTAGCGGGCGAACAGCACCTTGCGAGCCTCCGGCAGCGAGTCGAAGTAAAGATGCAGCGTGTGATCGACCACCTTTGCGATCGGATGGCCCTCCACCGTGTGTGTCTCTCTTACGATGAGGGGCTTCTCCTCGATGATGTGGTGCTGATCGTCGATGAGTTGCGCTTTTTTCTCCAGCACCTGCAGGTGGTTTCGCCGACGGGCCTTGGCGATGACACGCTTCGCATCCTTGCGCGCGTCCGGCGAGAGCACTGCCAGGGCGCCTTTTTCGTCGATCGTCGCGTACCAGACATCCAGATGTGACATCCGGGCATAGTCGCGCATGTGCTCGCGATAGCTGGCGACCACCGCGCGTGCCGCCTCCGCGCATGTGGTCTTGTCGCCCCCGAGGAAACGGCCGGCGACAACGGCGCTGGCGGCGAGGCGTTTGACGTCCCACTCCCACGCGCCCGGCAGCGTCTCGTCGAAATCGTTGATGCCGAACACCAGATTGCGCTCGGCCGATGCGAAAACGCCGAAGTTGGCCACATGCGCGTCACCGCAGGCCTGAACCGTAAGTCCGGTCACCGGCGTGTGCGCAAGATCGGGCGTCATGACTGCGGCCGAACCGCGCAGAAAGGCGAACGGGCTCGCGAGCATCCGCGCATACCTGATGGGCACCAGGAACGGGAGACGCGTCCTCGCCTGCTCCTCGAGAATGGCCACCGGGTCTGCCCGGTTCGGCACGGGGCGGAACTCCGCGTGCAGAGCATGCGGCACTTGCTCGCGCAGCGCCTTGCCCGCTGCCATGCGCTCTTTCGCCGACGCCTTGCTGCGCTGTGAAATCGGTCCGCCAGGCGTCGTGAAGGGCGCCTCCGGAGGAGGCATCAGGCATTGCTTTTCCTATGGCGTATTTCTGCGCGACCGCGGAGCGACACGACCAACACAAACCGGCGCGCGCCTCACGACCCGCGCCGGCCTGAACGTATTACTGTTTGCTGCCCTTGATGTTACCGGCGACACCGCCGGCCACGGCGCCGATGGCCGCGCCGGTCCATCCACTGCCGCCGGAGATCGCCGCGATGCCCGCCCCTGCTGCTGCGCCAATCGCCGCGCCGCTCATCGTTCCCTGCTGCTGCGGGGTCATGTTGGTGCATCCGATCACGCCCGCCACAACCGCCACTGCCACCATCAGTCCAATGCGTTTCATGTTCTGCCTCCGCTCGTTATTTCTTCAGCCCGGGTACCACCATCTCGAACCAGACCGTTTCAAGGACCGGTCGCTGCAACTTGTCGGGATTCGCGGCGTACCACTTGTCGAGCGCTTGCCGCACGCCATCGAGGGTTTGACCCTTCATTCCTTTGACAAGGCGCGGAACGATGCTCTGAGCGTCGGACGCGGGGTTCGTGCCTCCATAAGCCGTCTCGACCTGAACGGCATTGGCAATGCCAACCAGATAGGCCTTCTTCACCTCCTCCGACGATTTGGTCCAGTGTTCGCCGTTGACCATCGGAATTTCCTGCGCGCTGGCGCCGCCCCAGGCCGCCGCAAAGGTGATGCAGACCACCAACATTGCCGCTCGCAATTGCATTCTTGTCGCCATAGAGTTCTCCATAAATAGATCGAGCTACTGCACACCCATACAGTGACACCCCATATTTCGCGCACGGTTGCTGCGCGCAATTTGCAGAGTGCGCCGCTGGTGCCAACATTGACATTCGGCAGGCGCCAAAAAAAGCAGGGCCCCGAACACACCGGTTATCATGCCAAGCGGAGGAGACAAAATGACCGCAGACGCTGCGAATGTCAACCCCGTAGAGCCAGTACCCGACCGCATCATCTTGCGCGTCGTCGTTGCCTATGCTGCCACCTTCGTCGTCTTCGGATTCGTTGTCGATGGACCCGCTCAGGTCCTGCACGGGCTGTTCGAGATCGTCACGACGCGCGACGCATTGCTCACCGATTATTTCGGGATCGGCGGCATCGGCGCAGGCTGCGTCAATGCTGGTCTGCTCACCTTGTGTGCGTGCCTGGTGTATCGACTGGCCGATGCGAAAATCACGGGCGCCGCCGTCGCGTGCCTGTTCCTGGTCCTCGGCTTCGGATTGTTCGGCAAGAATCTGCTCAACATCTGGTCGATCGTGCTCGGTGTCCTGCTCTACGCGCGATTCAAGGGCGAGCCGTTTTCGGCCCACATCAACACGGCATTTTTTGGCGCCGCACTCGCCCCGGTCTTTTCGGAAATTCTGTTCAGCACGACGCTTGCGCTCGAGGTCCGCGTGCCGCTCGCGGTGATCACGAGCCTCGTCATCGGCTTCATCCTGGCCCCGGCCGCGGCGCAGCTGTTCAAGGCGCACATGGGCTTCAGCCTGTACAACATGGGCTTCGCCGCCGGCATCGTAGGGACGTTGGTCGTCGCCACCTACAAGTCGTACGGATTCGTTGCGGATCCGGTCATGATCTGGACCACCGGCAACAATCGGCTGCTCGGCGGCTTCCTGGCACTCGTATTCGGGTCGATGGTCGCGGTTGGCTACTATCTGGATCGTTCCCTCGCGTCGCGCCTGAAACAGATCATGGCGACGACCGGCCAGGCACCGACGGATTTCATCGCCCTTGCGGGCTTTGGGCCGACGCTCGCCAACATGGGACTGACAGGCACGATCGGCACCATCTACGTGTTGCTGGTCGGCGGCGATCTCAATGGGCCCGTCATCGGCGCGATACTGACCATCGTCGGCTTCTCCGCATTCGGCAAGCATCCCCGGAACATCGTCCCGATCATGATCGGCGTGTTCATCGCGTTCGCTCGCCAAGCCGTGGAGCGCCGCCGATCCGTCGATCCTGCTGGCAGCACTGTTCGGCACGACGCTCGCGCCGATCGCCGGGCGCTTCGGCTGGCACTGGGGCATCGTGGCAGGCGTCGTGCATTCGTCAGCCGCGACGAGCGTCGGCGCGCTGCACGCGGGCCTCAATCTGTACAACAATGGCTTCGCCGCCGGCATCGTCGCCGCTGTGCTCGTCCCGGTCATCATCGCCATCAAGGGCGGACGCGACGGCGACCGGGCCCAGGAGCCGCCCGATTCGAAGCGGTGAAGCGCCGGCGTCTAGCGCTCGCCGGATCAGGCATCCGCTTGGTCGAACGTTTTGTCGCGGCAACAGGAAAATCCACGACACCAGCACGAACGGCGCGGTGAGCGCCGGGATGGCGAGCGGCGTCAGCGCCACGTTGAGCGCCGCCTGCGCGATCACCGTGAACACGGTCCCCAATGCCGCGTAAAGCGCGACACGCGCGCTCGGCTGGTAGAACACGGTGCCCGAGCGCGATCGCCGTCAAGACCGGACTGAAGCCGAGCAGGCCGCCCGTGATCAGATCGCTTTCCGCGCCGAGCAGATGCGCCACGATCGACGGCGATGATTGCGCCGCCGAGTGCCGCGATCGCCGCCGCGAGCGAGTTCACGGCAAGTCCGGCGAGCAGGAGCAGCGCTGCGACGACGCTGCCTTTCAGGAACACCTGCGAAATGCTCAGCAGCACGCCCTGCACGAAATCGCCGACACCGAGCCGCGTGGCCGCCACCGGCTCGAACGGCGCGACCATGTCCGCGACCGGCAGCGCATTGCCGGCGAGCCCGGCGAACCCATACGTCGCGAGCAGCAACAGCCACGTGGTGAGCACGAACGGGAACGTCAGCGCGGACACGCCCAACGATTTGACCGCATTGGCGGACCCCAGCATGACGACGACCGACACGGCGGCGCCCAGAACGACGTAGGCCCAGAGCAGCGGTCCCGGCGCGAGGAAGGTGGTCAGCGCAAGGCCCACGAGCACGCCGTTGTAGCCATACAAGCCCGACGCGCAGCGACGTCGCGTCGACGTGCAGCCATTGCGCGGTCAGCGTCGCGACGACGACGGCGATCACGCCGCCGATTGCGATCTGCGGTGCGCCTGCGGCAAACGACCCCCAGGCGATGGCGGCGAGGAACAGCGCTCCGGTCAGCGGATTGTCCTGAAACATCACCTGGCCGATGCCGCGCAGGTTGATGTCGACGAAGCGCAGCGCGCCCGACGACGCGCAGAGCGATTCCCAGCCGGACAGAAAGTTTTTCATCTGACGCCTCCGTCGAACATGGCGCGAGCCGGCGCTACTGCCAAAAGAAAGGGGGTGGAATTCCGGCGCCGGTGATTTCCTCGCGCGCCACCTGCCAGAACTCGCGCACCTTCGCCCTCACCTGTGCGGTTTCGCGACCGAGAACCTTGTAGATGAGACCTGCGTCGTTCGGCAGCCGACAGGCCCCGAACGCCACGCCCTGTTCCAGATCGACGTCGGCCCCCACCCGCGCATGGATACGATCGGCCGTCTCCGCGGGCGTGCACAGAATCACGTTGCCGAACACGTCGAAGCCATCCATCACACCCGTCTGCCGCATCGGATGGCGTGCAGGCTCGATCAGCAGCTTCTCGATGAACAACGGCGACCCGCCGGGCCGCGCGGCCGTCGTCGCGAGCGACAGCACGGTGGCGCCGAAGCACTCGTCCGGATGATGGTGCTTGCGTCCCGGCTGCACGATCTCCGAGCAGAGCAGCGAGGCCGTCGGATGGAGCGTGATCCGGGTGTCGCTCGCGAACCGCGATTGGCGATGCGGAATCAGCGGATCGGGAAGAAATTCGAGATAGGCACCCTCGTCGAGCGTGAACACCTGCGTTTGCGCGCGTAGTTGGCGTCCATCGAATGAATCTTGGTCGCCGACTGCGTGGTGACATGCGCTCTCGCGCCCGGTCCGAGCGCGACCTCCAAGGTCAGCCGATCGCCCTGCAGCACGCAGCCCGCGGTGGTGATCATGAACAGCCACGCCATGTCCGGCAGCGCCTCGTCGCAATGCAGCGCGCGCTGCGCGAGATACGGTGTACGCGACTGAAGATCGGCCAGGATCGTACGCTCGGCACGACGCTCGAAGCCCAGGCGAAGCAAGCCGGACTTGCCCACCGCTCCGCTGCGCATCTGCGGCGGCTCGTCAAGGTACGCCGCAAACTCCGCCGGCGTTGGACTCGGCGTACCACCCATGGTTAGCGCGGCGAGCGACCATGCCCGCTCGCTGCGCCCATCAGGCCGGCTGCCTCGCCGGTGCCTTGAGATCGAACAGCAGGTCGCTGCGGATCAGCTCGACCAGCTCGGGAATGCCCGCGCCGGTGCGACAGTTGGTGAACAGGAACGGCTTGTCGCCGCGCATGAGTTTCGAATCGTGCGCCATCAGCTCGAGACTCGCCCCGACGTAGGGCGCGAGGTCGGTCTTGTTGATGACGAGGATGTCCGACTGCGTGATGCCGGGTCCGTTCTTGCGCGGAATCTTGTCGCCGGCGGCGACGTCGATCACGTAGATGAAGAAATCGACCAGCGCCGGCGAGAACGTCAGCGTCAGGTTGTCGCCGCCGCTCTCGATCAGCACGACGTCGCCATCCGGAAAGCGCGCCTCCATGTCCTCGACCGCCGCGAGGTTCATGCTCGGATCCTCGCGCACCGCCGTGTGCGGACACGCGCCGGTCTCGACGCCGAGGATGCGTTCCTCGAGCAGGATGCCCTTGAGCGTGCGCTGGACGTGCTTCGCGTCCTCGGTCGTCACGACGTCGTTGGTGATGATGAGAACCTTGATGCCCATTTCGAGCAACCGCGGCGTGATGGCCTCGACGATCGCGGTCTTGCCCGAGCCGACCGGGCCGCCGACCCCGATGCGCGTAACCTTTTTCTTCACGTTGCCACCTTTCCGAATCAGTTCATGAACAGGCGCACGTGCGCCTTCACGTGGACGGCCGCCAGAATCTCCGCCAGCGGCGCGAAGCCCGCCATGTCGGACAAGGTCGGCCGCTGCCGCGTGCTGGTAGGCCGTTTCCACGTCCGCGTTGAGCGCGTACAGCATTTGCTGCGTGTCGACGTGACTGACGCGCATCAGCCGCAGTGCCGCGCTCAGCATCGTCGCCGTCACGCCGTACTGGTGCACGACGAAGGCATCGCGCGCCGACAGCCCCTGCGCGGCAAAATTCACCGCGAGTGCCACGGGATAGCAGCCGGGCGTCGCGCCGGCCGCCACGCGCTCGCGCCAGGCCAGCAGCGGAGCGGAGCCGGTCACCTGCGCACCCATCTCCGTGAACTTCTTGCCCATGCGCACGGACATCGTCCGCGTCTCGCCCGAAAGTTTTCGCGCGTAGATCCGACTCGTCGATCCGCACGAGTTCGTCCACGTCGCCAGCCAGCGCCGCGCGATGGGCGCAGATGAGCCCGATGCCATCACCGCGGTTCGCCTGCTCGACCGCGGTACGCGCGAAGGCGAGCAGCGTGGCGGTGTCGGTGACGACGCGCTTCTGGATGGCGGATTCGAGCCCGCCGGAGAAGGCGAAGCCGCCGATCGGGAATACCGAGTCGCCGAACTGCAGCATGCGCGCCAGATGCAACGGCATTGACGGGTATCGCGGCGCCGTCCTCGCCGTGCATCATTGACCGGGGTCGGTATCGGTGTGCGGGTGGATGTGCGCGCGCACCGGTGGGCGTCCGTGCGCACGTCCCGTCGTCGGGATCGATCGCGACGTAACGATCGTTCGTGTGCGTATGCACCGGGCCCTCGGCGCCGCCGAACAGCCGGCGCGATTCGTGCGGAGCGAGATAGGGAACGATATCGCCGCCGGGCACGAATTCGTAGCGAATGCTTTCGAAGCGATGCGTGTTCATCACCGACGCCATGACCTTGTGGTCGACCGTGAGCGGCACGAACACCCGATTGCCCTTGACCAGCGCCGGCCAGTGCTGGTTGCCGAGCGCGTGGCCGAGTTCGACGCAGGTGCGCGCCGCGATCTCCGGCGGACAGCGACGCCAATTCGTCCAGATGGATGACCATCACGTCGCGCAAGCTGATCCGCGCGACGACCCCGCGGGCAGATAGCCTCGTCCCAGATCAGGATGTCACCGTCGCGCAGGAACGCGCCGCGATCGAGCGACACCGCAACCTCGGTGCCGCCCGCGGTCTTCTTGCGGAAGCGATTCTTCTGCGCTTCCCAGTGGTCGAGCGCCAGCGGCTCCATGGCACCCGTGGCCAACCGCGCGGCCCATACCGGATCGCCGACGTTGCCCAGGATTCTTTCGATAATGATCAAGACGCGCCGATCAGCTGAAGAAATATTTCTGGTTGAGCGAGATCGTCTTCAACGGCGGCACGGTCGCGTGCACACCGTCGACGGTCACCGCGAAGGTCTCCGGGGAGACGTCGATCTTCGGGGTTCCGGCATTGCGAACCATATCCTTCTTGCCGATCTTGCGCGTGTTTTTCACGGGCATCACCTGCCGTGCACAGGTCCAGGCGCTCGGCGATCCCGGCGTGGTGCGCAGCCTGCGACACGAACGTCACGCACGTGTCGGACAACAGTCGGCCATACGTGCCGAACATCGGCCGATAGTAGGTTGGCTGCGGCGTCGGCAGCGACGCGTTCGGATCGCCCATCACCGCCCAGTTGATCACACCACCCTTGATCACGAGCTTGGGCTTCGCGCCGAAGAATCCGGGCTCCCACAGCACCAGGTCGGCGATCTTTCCGACTTCCACGGAACCGAGCACATGCGAGATGCCGTGCGCGATGGCCGGATTGATCGTCATCTTGGCGACGTAGCGCAGCACGCGGAAATTGTCGTTGCCCGGCGCGTCTTCCGGCAGCTTGCCGCGCCCGGTTTTCATCGCGTCGGCCGTCTGGATGCAGCGCAGCCAGCACTCGCCGATGCGTCCCATCGCCTGCGAATCGCTCGAGAAGATCGAGATCACGCCGAGATCATGCAAGCACGTTCTCCGCCGCGATGGTCTCGGCGCGGATGCGGCTCTCGGTGAACGCCACGTCCGACGGGATGTCGGGGCTCAGGTGGTGGCACACCATGATCATGTCGTAGAGCTCCGCCTGCGAATTGACGCCGTAGGGGAGCGTGGGATTGGTCGACGCGGGCAGGACGTTCGGGCAGACCCGACACCTTGATGATGTCCGGCGCATGGCCGCCACCCGAACCTTCGGTGTGGAACGAGTGAATGGTGCGGCCCTCGAACGCCGCGATCGTGTCCTCGACGAAGCCCGATTCGTTCAGCGTGTCGGTGTGCATGCACACCTGGACGTCCATCTGGTCGGCCACCGTGAGCGCCGAGCGCAGCACCGCGGGCGTCGTACCCCAGTCCTCGTGGCACTTGAAGCCGACGGCGCCGGCCTCGATCTGCTCGACCAGCGCATCCTTGCCGTGACCGTGCCCTTTGCCGAGGATGCCGACGTTGACCGGCCAGCCTTCGAACGCGCGCAGCATGTTCCTGATGTTGCCCGGACCCGGCGTCACCGTCGTCGCGTTCGAGCCGTCCGTGGGGCCGGTGCCGCCGCCGATGAGCGTGGTCGTGCCATTGGACAGCGCCGCATAGGCCTGCTGCGGCGAAATGAAATGGATGTGCGTGTCGATGCCGGCCGCCGTCATGATGAGATGGCTGCCCGAGATGGCGTCGGTGGCGAGGCCGAGTTCGAGTCCCGGCGTGATGCCATCCATCGTCTGCGCGTTGCCGGACTTGCCGATGCCGCAGATACGTCCGTCCCGGATGCCGACGTCGGCCTTCACCACACCTTGCACGGCGTCGATGATCGTCACGTTGGTGATGACGAGATCGGGCGGCCCGGCGGCGTACGTCAATCGATTGTCCATGCCCATGCCTTCGCGCAGGCTCTTGCCGCCACCGAAGACGATCTCGTCGCCGTACGCGCCGCGCAGGTCGCGCTCGATCTCGACGAACAGTCCGGTATCGGCCAAGCGGATGCGATCGCCCACCGTAGGACCGAACAATCCCACGTACTCGTTGCGCGAAATGGTTGCCATTTGCCGGTTCCTCGGATTTTGGTTAGTGCGGCGCTGCACGTACGCAATGGACGCAATCGACCAGGACACCTGCGTTACGCCTTCGAGCGGAAGCCGCGCTTCGCCGCGAGCGCGACGGCCTTGGTCTTCCGTGCCTCGCCCGCCTTGCCCGCCGTGGGACCATCGACGAGATTGTTGAAGCCGTAGACGGCGCGCTTGCCGCCGTAAGGGACGAGGTTGACCTTGCGCTCGTCGCCGGGCTCGAAACGAAGCGCCGTCGACGCAGGAATGTTGAGGTGCTGGCCGAACGCCGCCGCCCGATCGAACTCCAGCGCGCGGTTGACTTCGAAGAAATGAAAGTGCGAGCCGACCTGCACCGGGCGGTCGCCGGTATTGCGCACCGTAAGCGTCGTCACCTTCAGGTGATCGTGAAAAGTGATCGGTTCCGGACGACATACGTAACCGCCCACCGCGACCTTCGCCGTCGCAGGATCGACGTCGGCGGCGATCACGGGCCCTGCCTTGACTTCGGCCATGTGTGGCTCCCAGGTCTCGCGTTACTGGATCGGTGTGTGCACCGTCACGAGGCGGCTGCCATCGGTGAACACCGCTTCGACTTGCACGATCGGGATCAAGTCGGCGACGCCGTCCATCACGTCGTCCTTGGTGAGGGCCGCGCGCGCGTCCTTCATGACTTCCTCGATGGACTTGCCGGCGCGCGCACCGTCGAGTGCGTTGGCCGAGATGATTGCCACGGCTTCCGGATAGTTGAGCTTGATGCCCTTGGCTTTGCGCTTCAACGCCACCTCGGCCATCATGTAGATGATCAACTTGTCGAATTCCCGCGGTGTCAGTTGCATTGCGCCCTCCGCGCCTGTTCTTGTTTCCGCTTGTAGGATAATCGCAGGGCGTGACTCGCGCAAGGCGCCGCAACATGCGTAAGGTATGGGACGGAGTTGAAATGATCGCGCTACAACGAACCATCCATTGCGGTGATGAACGGCAGAGGTGAATCGCCGCAGTCCTGGCTGCCGATGATCGTCATCGCGATGGGCCAGGCGCAAATGTCGCTGAACGTCAACGCGATACCGGTTTCCATCGGCGGCATCGTTGCCGAGTTCAACACGGCACCAACCACCGTCGGGACGGCCATCGTCGCGCACTCTGTCGCCGTCGCGGGATTCACCATGCTCGGCGCCAAGCTTGGCCAGAAATTCGGTTCGCTCAAGGTGTTTCGCATCGGGACCGTGGTGCTGCTTGCGTCCATGATCATGATGACGGCGAGTCCCAACGTCGCGGTCATGATCGCCGCCCAGGTCCTTGCCGGATTGGCCGCGGCGGCCATCGTCCCCACGCTGGTCGTGCTGATTGTCGACAACTACTCGGGTGCGCATCAGGCGAAGGCGCTCGGCATCCTCGGAGCGGTCCAGGCCATGGCCGCTGTCACCGCATTCTTTGTCGCCGGTGTCGTCGGCACTCATTTCGGTTGGCGTTACGCCTTTGGACTGGTCATCCCCTTCACCGCGGTCACGCTGGTGCTGAGCGTTCGGCTCAAGCAGATTCCCAAGGTGCCTGGCATCAAGGTCGACGGCGTAGGCGTGATCCTGACGGTGGCAGCGGTCGCATTGATCAGCACAGGTGTCAACAATCTCTACCACTGGGGCACGATGCTCGCCAGTACTTCGGCGCCATTCACGGTGCTTGGCCTGTCGCCGGCACTGGTCATGATCGTTGCCGGAGTCGTGGGTGTCCAGCTCTTCATCGCCTGGGCGCAGCGGCGGCAAGCCCGCTTCGAAACACCGCTGCTCGCGCTGAAAATCATCGAATCGCCGCGGGAGCATGCCGCTGTGCTTGCGATGATGGCGATCTTCATGCTCGCCAACGCGCTGACCTTCCTGGTCCCGCTGTACATCCAAATGGTCCAGGGGAGGACGAGCCTCGAAACCGCGGTGGCGATGATTCCCTACCAGCTGGCGGTGTTCGCGGCGGCCATTTTCGTGCTCAGCCTTTACGACCGGCTGACCCCGCGGCAAATCGCACGCTACTCGTTCGTGCTGGTGTCCGCAGCCCTCGTATTGCTCGCGACGGTGATGAACAACGAGTGGAGCAACCTCTTCGTCGTCCTGGGCCTCGTCATGTTCGGTCTCGGGCAAGGGGCGTTGGCAACACTTCTCTTCAACGTGCTGGTTTCATATGCGCCGAAGGAATTCGCAGGCGATATCGGCTCGCTGCGCGGAACGATCAAGAACCTTGCCGCCGGTGTCGGCACGGCACTGGCCGGCGCGCTTGCAGTCGGCATTCTCAACGTGAATGTCGAACGCAGCCTGGTGAATAACCCGAGCATTCCGCCCAACCTCATCAAGCAGGTCGATCTCGATCGCGCGACGTTTGTCAGCAACGAGCGGCTGAAGGACGTGATGACCCGTACCACCGCCACGCCCGAGCAGGTCGGCGAGGCGGTGCGCATCAATGCCGAAGCACGCCTGCGTGCGCTCAAGCTTTCGCTGCTGATGTTGGCAGGCGTCGCGCTGCTGGTGATCGTTCCCGTCGGTCGCTTGCCGAACTACGTGCGCGGCAAGGGGCAGAGCGGGCAAGCGCCAGGTTCCTGATGTCGCGCGGGCACGCCCGCAACAACACGACGACTACCCCGTTCCACCGTCGCGCGTGGGCCGACCACCCGAAGGTGGACGACCTCCCGATGATGGTCCGCTCGACGGTGGCCGACCTCCAGACGGTGGCCTGCCCGACGGGGGTCTGCTACCACCCGGACGATCGCCTGCCGGCGGCGGACCGAAATTGGGTGGTCTGCGCTGTCGGGATGGCCGAGGCGGGGGCCGGCGGCGGTGGTGGCGGTGGCGGCCGCCACGACGGCGAGCCCCAGTTGTTCCATGCCGATTGATTCGAGTACCACGGACGCCCACGATAGTGCGCGCCCCAATACGGCCCGACCGAAAAGGTGATGATCGGGGCTCTGCCGCGTACAAAATTCGACAGGTACCTGGAATAGACCCAACCTCGGCTACCTCGGGCGATGACGTCGCACCAGCGCCAGCCGTTGGTGCAACCAATGACGTTCACGGGTGTCCCACCGGGTAACCAGCTGACCAGCGGAAACACGCGATCGGGACCAGCGCGCACGTTGACCGCCTGCAGCGTGAACGCCGACTGGGCGAGCGCGGACATCGGCAGCAGAACGAACAGCGCAGCCACCATTCGACGCGGGATCGACGATGTCATCGGTATCTCCATAACGGGAACTTGCGCAGACTTTCGCAGCATTTCATAACGTGCGCAACGCGGCTATGGTTGACCGCATCGCATTGATTGGTGGGCGTTGAAGTTGCACCGCCATGCATATGCAGCACCTGCCATCAGTCTGCGCTGCCGTCATCGTGCGATGTTCATGTAAAATGTGTAACTGAATGTACGGCCCAGCGCGCTCCGCGTGCTTCAGTGTTCAATCACCCTCCCCGAGGTACCCATGTCGAAGTACATACTTGTCGCAATATTTGCCGCCACGGCGATGGTCGCAGGCGGCGCTGCGGCGCAGGCGACGCCGAATACGCTTGCGAAGATCAAGGCAGCCAAGGCGATCAACGTTGCCTATTCCCCCGATTCGCTCCCGTTCTCGTTCAATGGTCCCAACAACGAACCGGCGGGGTACTCGATCGACTTGTGCAAACGTGTGATCGCACAGATCGGCCGCGCGATCGGCGAACCGAACCTCAAGATCAACTGGATCCCCGGGGCAGTGAACATCCGCCTGGCGATGATCGAGGCGGGCAAGGCCGACCTCGAATGCGCGAACACGACGCAGACGCAGAGCCGGCTCGTGACCGTCGACTTCTCGAACCTCATTTTTATCGATGGCGGTGGTTTTCTCGTCAAGTCCGGAGCACCGATCAACAGCATTCCCGATCTCGCCGGCAAGCGAGTCGCCGTATTGAAAAGCACGACGACGGAAGCGCGGCTCAATGACGTGCTGCGCCGCCGCCTCGTCAACGCTACCGTGGTGACCATCACGAATGCCAACGAAGGCATCGCGATGCTGGAGGCCGGCACCGTGGACGCTTACGCGGGTGACAAGATCAAGCTCATTGGCCTGGTGGCGCAGTCGAAAGAGCCCTCCAGACTTGCCATGCTGGTCGAAGAGTTGTCCTTCGAACCTTACGCGATGGCAATGCCGCGCAACGACTCGGGGTACCGCCTCGAAGTCAACAAGGCGCTGACGCAGGTTTACTTGAGCGGTGACATCGAACAGATCTTCGCGGAGTGGCTGGGCAAGCTTGGCCGCCCGAGCGGACTGCTGGCCGTCATGTACCTGCTGAATTCGATTCCCGAATGAACACCAAGACACGAACAGGAGCCTGAAGATGACGAACATGTTGGGATGGCGACGGAGCCTCGCCGCATTGGTCGCGTGTGCCGCAGTGATGCTCGCAGGTTGCAATACGCCACCGGCCTTCCAGGTCAGCGAGCAGCCTGCGATTCGGATCGGCACCGTCGAGTCGATCACGCAGGACAGCGTGCAGAATGTCAACAGCACCGTCGGCATGATCGGCGGCGCCCTGATTGGCGGCGGGCTCGGCAGCCTTGTCGGCGGCGGCAATGGACAGACCGTGGCAACCATCGTTGGCGCGGGCGCCGGCGCATGGGGCGGCAACCAGCTTGCTCAGCGCAGCCAGACACTCGTCTGGCGGATTGGCATTCGCTACGACGACGGTACCTTTGCTACCGTCCAGCAAACGTCGGCGCCCGCGTTGCGGATTGGCGATCGCGTTCAGGTGACGTCGACCGGCATCCAGCTCCTGCGCTAGCGTGAAATATTGCAAATTTGCGACACACGCAATAGCCGTCATTCCCGCGGCCTTTAGTCCCCGCGAAAGCGGGGAGGGAATCCATGGGCATTGAAAAAATGGATTCCGGCTCGCGCCTGCGTTGCGGGCTTGGCCGGAATGACGACCCTTTCCGAGTCCGCCACCTCATGAATCGACGGCGCTTCCTTGGTGCATGCGCCGCCGGTTTGCTGGTTTCCGGCTGCGATTTTTCGCTGCGGCACGGCGTGTTCAACGCGTGCGGCGCGGCGTTGCCACCGGAGCTGCACGACCACCCCTTGGTACTGGCGGCATGGCGAAACCTCGATGCCGCGAAAGTGTGGGACGTGCATTGCCACGTATTCGGCAGTGGGGATTCCGGCAGTGGCCTCTGGTTCAACCCCCGGATGGAGCAGATATGGCGGTCGTTCGAATATGTTCAGCGCGCGTTCTACCTCAACGCGAGTTGCTCCGTCGATGCACCCGGCAAGGTGGACACGAGCTTCGTTACGCGACTACTGTCGCAGGCCAACGAAATGGCGACAGGCTTTCACACCGTCCTGTTCGCGTTCGATTGGGCACGTGACGACGCCGGCGCACCGTTGCGCGACCGGTCGACGTTCTACGTACCCGACGACTATGTTGCCGGGCTCGCACAACGCTACCCCGAGCGGTTCACGTGGGCGGCATCGATACATCCGTATGATCCGCGCGCACTCGACCGGTTGGATGCCGTGGCCGCGCGCGGTGTGCGGGCGATCAAATGGCTGCCCTCCGCGCAAGGCATCGATCCCGCGGACGCGCGCTGCGACCGGTTCTACGCCAAGCTCGCAACGTTGCGAATTCCGCTGATCACGCACGCCGGTGATGAAAAAGCGGTCCACGGTTTTGGCGAGCATCTGGGCAACCCGCTCAGGCTGCGGCGCCCGCTCGACGCTGGAGTGCGGGTCGTCGTGGCGCACTGCGCATCGCTCGGTGACGGCGAGGACCTTGATCGGCCGGGCGCGGACAGGTTGCCAAATTTCGAGCTCTTTGCGCGGCTGATGGACGAACCGCGATATCGCGCCAATCTGGTCGGGGACATCTCGGCCATCACCCAGGGCAACCGGATGAGCGTGATTCCCACACTGCTCGCGCGTCGGGATTGGCACGATCGCCTGCTCAACGGCTCCGACTACCCTCTGCCCGGCGTGGTGCCACTGATACCCCTGGATGCGCTCGTCGACCGCGGCCTGATCGACTCGGGCGCAGTGGCGACCCTTGCCGCGCTCCGTGACCACAATGTGCTGCTGTTCGATTTCGTGCTCAAGCGCGCAGTGGCATCGAACGGCACGGGATTTCCGAATTCGGTGTTCGAGACCCGGCCATTTTTCGAGCGTGCGGCATGAAGTGCCAAGTCGCGTTGCTTGCCGTCACCATGGCGCTGTCGGGCTGTGCGTCACCACCGCCGGATCGCGCAGTCGTTTCCAGCGAGAAACTGGTGCCGACGCTCGAATCACACCGTTGGACGCTGGTAGCCGCAACCGACGGTCAGAATCGCCGCATCGAGTCACTGCCAACGGGCGACGATCGTGCCCTGTCGTTGATCTTCGTGAACAACAGGCTCAACATCACCGGCGGGTGCAACCAGATCATCGGCGGCTTCCGCGTCACCGGCGGGCAACTCGAGGTCAGCCGCACAGCGAGCACGATGAAGGCCTGCGAGCCCAAATTGATGGAAGCCGACGTCGTGCTCGCGCGCCTGTTGTTGAAGCCATTGCGGATCGAGATCGACGACGGCGCGGTTCCGCGCATGCAGCTGGTCTCGGCGACGAACGATACGCTGGTGCTGACCGGCAACCCGACGCTGGAGAGCCGCTATGGCCCGCCGACCATCATCTTTCTCGAGGTCGCAGCGCAGGAGGTCGCCTGCAAGCACCCGGTGCGAGGTGACATGCGCTGTCTGCAAGTCCGCGAACGGAAGTACGACGCGAACGGCCTTCGCGTCGGCACGCCTGGAACATGGCGTCCCCTGTTCGAGTCCATCGACGGCTTCGCCCATGTGGAAGGCCAACGCAACGTGGTGCGCGTCAAGGTCTACCAGCGCCTGCCGATGGCCCGGGGCGCGGCCGACAACGTCTATGTCCTCGATTTGATCGTCGAGTCCGAGATCGTCGCGAAGTAGCGCACCACGCGACGCTGGCGGCCGCTACTGTCCAGCAACCGCATACATCTGCGTGCTAGCTTCTCCCCCGCTCGGCCAACGTGGCGCAATACGCAAGGCAACCCAGCACCATCGCGGCCGTCCCTGCCTGAAGCATCGTGCCCACCTGGAAGCCGCCGATCGTCCAGCTTCCTGACAGACGCACGACGATGGCGATTGCGCACAACGCGAAGCCGGCGATTCCGGCAAGGCGGCCCACCCAGCGCAGCAGATTGTCCATGGTCAATGCCTCACTATTTCCTAGAGATCGCGGATCTTGCATCCGTTGAGTTCGGCGAGGATGCCGGGCAGCACCGGCATGAAGCGCTCCCCGTGGCCCTGGATATTTGCGAGCTGGTACGTCTGATTGACGGCTTGCGCGATGAACGCCGTGGCCGGAGCGCTCTCGGCCAATTTCGAGTAGTAGCGCATGTCCTTGCCGGCAATGCGCAGCGGACCCTTGAGGTGGCTGTCGTCGCCGTCGAGCACCCACGGCATGACCATCTGGAACATCCTGCTGTTGGCGCCGCCCGCGGAAACGACATCGAACAGTATGCGCATATCGACGCCGAGCTTGGTCGCCGTGGCCAGGGCTTCTGCGATGACACCGCAGGTGCCGATGGCGATGAAATTATTGACGAGCTTCAACGTATGACCCGCACCCAGCACGCCCGCTTCGATGATCGTGTCGGCATAGCACGCGATGATCGGTTTTACTTCGCGGACCGTATCCGGTTCACCACCCACGAACGTACTGAGCTTCCCGGCTTCCGCTTCCTTCGGTGTCCGACCCAACGGTGCGTCGGCCATGCGGATGCCCCGCTGCGCGAGATCGGCACCGATGCGCTGCGTGCTGCGCGGGTCCGCGGTCGTCGAATCAACCACGGTCAGACCCTTGGCGGCCCCTTCGAGCACGCCACCGGCGCCGTAGATGGTGTGCTCCACCTCGACCGTCGACGGCAAACACAGGAACAGCACATCGGAGACCCGCGCCACGTCGGCGGCTGACTTCGCTTCGCGTGCACCGAGGGCGACGAGGTCGTCCACCGGCGCGCGATTGCGGTGGCCCATGATCGTCAGCGGATAGCCCTTCTGCAGAATGTTCTTCGCCGCGCCGTGCCCCATGAGGCCGACGCCGATGTATCCGATGCGTTGCTTGGACATGATTCGATTTCTCCGATAGGTAGTGATTGGCCTGGCACTTCGACTCTGGGACCTGTTTCAAATTTCCGGCGAGCGGCCCGAGAGCGCGAAGGCCCGCAGCGTGCCCCGAGATAGTACATGGACGTACATCGAGGGGCGAGCGAGGACACGACAAAGCAATCGGGCTGCGCAGCCCAATTTGAAATAGGTTCTAGTCGTTGGGCTCCAGGACGGCGCGTATGAAGCTTTCAAGTTCGGGCGTCTTCGGTGCCGCGAACATTTCACGCGGCGGGCCTTTTTCCCAGACGCGGCCCTGGTGCATGAATACCAGCGTGTCCGCAGTGCGCCGGGCGAATCCCATCTCGTGCGTGACGAGCACCATCGTCATGCCCGACGTGGCCAGCCGTTCGAGCACCTTGACCACTTCGCCCACCAGTTCCGGGTCCAGCGCCGACGTGATTTCGTCGAACAGCATCAGGCGCGGGTGCATCGCCAGCGCGCGTGCAATCGCGACCCGCTGCTGCTGGCCACCGGACAATTGGGTCGGATACGCGTGCAGCTTGTCTTCGAGGTCGACCTCGCGCAGCACGTTGAGTGCAATGCTCTTGGCTTCGGCGAGCGGAACCTTGTTGGTGATGGTGGGACCGAGCGTGATGTTGCGCTCGACCGAATGGTGCGGAAACAAGTTGAGGCTCTGGAACACGATGCCGATATGCCGCCGCAACTCGCGCAGTTCGGCGCCGCCCGGCGGCAGCGGTTTGCCGTCGAACACGATCGTTCCTTCATCGATCGTCTCGAGTCCGTTGATACAGCGCAGCAGCGTGGTCTTGCCCGACCCGGAACGCCCGATGACCGCGATGACCTCGCCAGGCTCGACGTCGAGCGACACGTCGTCGAGGACAAGATTCGATCCGTAGCGCTTACGGATGTTGCTTAATGCCAAGAGTGGCATCGATCCTCCTTTCGAGCCGCAGCGCCATGAGCGATATCGGCCAGCACAGCACGAAGTAGAGCACGGCGATCAGCGGATAGACGATCATCGGCTGAAAGGTGACGTTGACGATCAACTGGCCGGCGCGCGTCAACTCGACGAAGCCGATGATCGACGCGATCGAGGTACCCTTGATCAGCTGCACCAGAAAGCCGACCGTCGGCGGGATCGCGATGCGAAACGCCTGGGGCAGGATCACATGGCGCAGTTGCGCCGCCGGCGCAAGCGGTAGTGCGGCGGCCGCCTCCCATTGCTGCCGCGGAATGGCCTGGATTGCGCCGCGCCAGATTTCGCCGAGAAACGCAGCTGCATACATCGTGAACGCCAGCGTGACCGCAGGCCACGGGTCGATGCGAATGCCGGTGAGCACCGCCAGGCCGTAGTACGCGAGAAAAAGTTGCATCAGCACCGGCGTTCCCTGCATCACGCCAATGTAGGCAGCCGCGATGCCACGCAGGATCGCATGCGACGACGTGCGCGCGACCGCGAGGATGATGCCACCGACGCCACCGCCGACGAAAGCAATCAGCGACAGCACTACCGTCCAACGCAGTGCTCCGAGCAGAAACAGGAACTCCGGCCAATCGAAGTCACGGCTCATCGTGACCAGGCCTGTTGCACCGGACGCGCACGTTCAAACACGGCCCAGTAGATCGCATGCAGCAGGAGGCGCGCGCCGATCGCCATCAGCAGGTACATCGCAGTCGCCACGAAGTAGAACTCGAACGCGCGGAAGGTCGTCGATTGCAGCGTGTTCGTCACCGCCGTCAATTCCTCCGCCGAAATAGCGGCAACGATCGACGAGCCGAGCATCAGCAGCACGAACTGGCTGGCGAGCGCCGGATACACGGTGCGCAGCGCAGGAAAGACGATGATGTTCCGGAAAATCTGGAGCCGGGTGAAGCCCAGTGAATGCCCCGCTTCGATCTGACTGCGTGGCACCGCCTCGATGCCGGAGCGGATGATTTCGGTGGCGTAGCCCGAGAAATTGAGACTCATGCCGAGCAGCGCCGCGGTGACCGCCTCGAAGCGGATGCCGAGCGCCGGAAGCGAGAAGTAGATGATGAACAGCTGCACCAGGAATGGCGTGTTGCGGATGAGCTCGACGTACGCTGCGATCGCCGCACGCACCGGCCGCGGACCCGCCGTACGCAGAAAGGCCAGCAGCATCGCAATGGCGAACCCAAGCGCGAACGCGCTGAGCGACAGGCGGATGGTCAGCCAGGCACCGTCCAGCAACTGCGGCAGGTGATCCCAGACAATGCCGAACTGAAAGACGTATTTCATGAAAAGCTACTGCGGGGGCGATCTGCTTTGTTGCTCGGCTGCTCGCAATCCTCACGTACATCGTTGTACGCTCCGGTTGCTCGCAACCTCGCGCCTCGCATCTCGCCCTCCTCGCGACGCTTTTCCACCGCCTGCAGAACCCACCGCCGCCCAGTGCGCGGCGCGAACCGAACCCTCACATTGCAGGCAAATCGACCAGCGCCACCTCGGTGTACTGCTTGTAGATAGCCGCGAGCACGCCGTTTTGACGGTTCAGGAACACCCACGTCCTGAGAAACTGGAGCAGATCGAAATCGCCCGGGCGCACGGCAGCCGCATAGAAGGCAGTGGTGACGGTGAACTTGTTCTCGATCTCCGCCTTTGGATTGCGGTCGGCGACGGATTTCGCGGCGAACGCAGACATGCCGGCGGCGTCCACCTGTCCGGAGACCATTGCCTGCAGCGTCGCGGCGATGTCGTCGAAGAAAACGATCTGGGTCCCGGGCGGAGCAATCTTGGGGACAGTTGCTTCTTCCAACGTGGCGCGCGTGATGCCGATTTTCTTGCCCGCCATGTCGGCGGCACTGCGGATCTGCGACTTTTTCTGGCCGGCAATCACGATGGAAAGCGCGCCGTGCGGTGGTGCGAACATCACCGTCTTCGCGCGATCGACGGTAATCGAAAGCGACGAGATCGCGACATCGGCCCGACCCGCCAGCAGGGCCGGAATGCGTTGCGGGCTCGTGACCTGCACGAGTTCAAGTTCGACGCCGAGATCCTTTGCCAGCTGCCGGGCGGTTGCGATCTCTGAACCATCGGGCTGGTTGTTGCGATCGAGAATGCCGAACGGCGGCGAAGTGACTTCCGCCGTGATCCGGATCTTCTTCTCCTTGATGATCCGATCCAGAACCCCGCCGGCCGTGAGCGGCGGCGTTGCTGCCTGGGCCAGCGCCTGCGTCGACTGCGTCACGGCGGCGATGGTCGCGATCCCGGCTGCACCGGTGACTGCGGCGCCAATGAGTAATTCCCTGCGTTTCATGGTCGTTCCTCCGTTGAGTCGTTCGATCTTGTCGATGTCGATTGCACTTCCCAGCCAAACAATCAGGGCGCGGCCGGGCCACCCTTTCGCGCGTTGGCAAATTCCTGCGTGAGCGCATTTCTAAGCACGGCAACCTCGTGTCCGATACAGATGCAACGGAAGCCTCGGCGCAACGCGCGTTGTGCCGCTTCGCCGCTGGTCACGAGCCAGCCCAGCGGCTTGCCGGCGACCACCGCCGCTTTGAGCAGGTGTTCCTCGGCGGCAATATAACGCGGATTGCCGAAGTCCTCCGCGCAGTCGAGGCTGTCGGAGAGGTCGTAGTGGCCCAGCCAACCGAGATCGAGTCCTGGTGTGGACAGGATAGCTTCCGCATTCTCCACGCCGCGCGCGGACTCGATGAGGGCCATGGTTAGGATCGCATCGTTGGCTGACTGCATCTTCGCCCGCGCTGCGCCGCCGGTATAGCGATCATGCGACACGCCGAAGCCCAGGCCGCGCCGCCCTTCCGGTCGATAGCGGCACGCCGCGACCAGAGTTTCGGCCTGTTCGCGGGTTTCGATCATCGGCGCCATGATGCCGAGTGCTCCGGCGTCGAGTACCGGAGCGATCAGGTGATAGAGGCACGACGTCACGCGCACCATCGGCACGATGCCCGCCCCGTGCGCGAAGGCGATTTGCGCCTTGATGGTATCGATGCCCGCGCCGCTGTGTTCCATGTCGAGCAGCACAAATTCGGCACCGGACGCGGCCAGCACCGGCGCCAGTCCGGGCGTGAAGAATTCGAACGCCATCACTCCGAACGCATTGCCTCCCGCGCGCAGCCGCTCGCGTACCGGATTGGCACGCATGGCAGGCCCTTCCTGGCTCATGCGGCGAACCCCTTGGGCAGCGCTACATTCAGCGCGGACACGCTCGTGGCGATCTGGCGACGCGTCATCACGTCCAGCGGAATGCCGTCGCGCTCCAGGCGCACACGAGTTCGGCGCTCGATTTCGCCAGGCAGCAGGACTTCGCCACCCGACACCGCAGGTGGCGATGCCTTGACCCATGCCGCGAGACGCGCGATCTCGGCCCGGAATGCGTCGGCACCGCAGAAGGCTTCGGCATCGAAGACCAGCGACAACATGTTGTTGACCAGTCGACCTGCGGTTGCGTTGTCCGGATTGGTCGTCTGCCCGCCGGACAGCGCGCCGGCAAAGATCTCGCAGAAGATCGACAAGCCGTACCCCTTGTGTCCACCGATCGGCAGCAGCGCCCCCACCGGCGGCCCATAGAACACTGCGGGGTCCTGATTGGGGCGTCCCTCGCTGTCGATCGTGCAGCCCGGTGGCAATTGCTCGCCATGATTCAGCGCGACCTGAATCTTGCCTTCAGCGATGGCCGACGTCGAAATGTCGAGCACCAGCGGGACGCCGTCGGGCCCTGGAGCGCTGGCAGCGATCGGATTCGCGGAGAGCCGGCGGTCCGTTCCTCCATAGGGTGCAACCAATATTCCGAAACCGGACGTGTTGACGAAATGAATGGAGGCGAGCCCTGCCCGCGCGACCTGCTCCGCCCACGCACCGATGCGACCGAGGTGCCCGGCATTGCGAATAGCCACCGCACAAAAACCGGATTGCCGCGCCTTGGCGATCGCGAGGTCCATCGCCTCGCGGCCGATCACTTGTCCATAGCCGAACTGCCCATCGAGGACGGCGTTGCACATGGATTCGCGGACGACGACCGCGTGCTTGTTGGCGAGCACCATGCCCTTGGCGTGCCAGTCGACGTACTTGGACACGCGAATGACCCCATGCGATTCGTGGCCCGCCAGATTGGCGTCGACGAGGTGGTCGCCGACGATCCGCGCTTCGTCTGCCGCCGATCCGGTAGCGCGAAAAATGGCGGCGACGAACTCGCGCAGTTCGGCAACCGGTATGCGGTATGCGGTGGGATCGGTATTCATCGACCGGATTATGATGCCTTTGCGCCGTTCCTGTCCCAACTCAGTTGCGTGGCGTCACTGCCGGCGACCGAGTACATCGCCCCTGGGGCATTGCGCGTCTTCTGGAACTCTTCGAGCGACTGGCCGCGCATCGCGGCGTAGATGTGCAGATTCGAAACACCGACGACCGCGCCGAGCTTCTCCAGCATGAAGAAAATGACGCCGTAATGGATCATCCCGCGCCAGTCGCGCCGGCGCACGAGATCGCGCTCCTCCTCGCTCAGCCCGGCGGACTCGAACGACGACTCGGGATCGGCCAGGAAGCGGGCGCGATGCGCCGGCTCGATCATGTGATGCAGGAAATCGTTCAGCCGATACGCCTTTACGCTGCGCTTGAAGTCGAACGGGTATGTTCCACTGAGCTTTTCCGCGCCGGCCAGCTGGCGTGCAATGCCTTTCTGCGTCCGTGCGATCGCTTCCGGATCGCGCACCGCATCGACGTCCTCGTAGATCGCGGTAGCAATACCGGTCATCGACGGCAGGTAGTACGTGCGGTGCAGGCGTTTGAGGCGCGACGTCATCGCGCCACGCATGATCAACCACATGATCACCTCTGCCCCTTCGAAGCCACCGCGGGTCGCGAGTTCCGCGTGGGTCATCTCGACGAGTCGTTCCGGATGCTCCTCGAACAAGTCCATGAACTCGGCGTCCCACTCCGGATTGTTGAAGCCAGCGCGCTCACCGTGCACCTGGTGCGACAGCCCACCGGTCGCCACGATGGCGACCTTGATGTCCTCGGGATAGCTTTCGATCGCCCGGCGCAGCGATTGCCCCAGCCGGTAGCAGCGGCGCGCCGTAGGAATCGGAAACTGCAAGACACCGACCTGAAGCGGGACGATCGCCGCGGGCCATGCGGGTTCGTGCGGCATCATCATCGACAGCGGGGAAAAGCAGCCGTGATCAAGCGCACGCTGCTGGAAGAACGACATGTCGAATTCGTCGGTCATCAGCGCCGCACCGATGTGTGCGGCAAGCGCCGGATGCCCTGCTATCGCCGGTAGCGCCCGCGCGCCACCACCCTCGTCGGCAACCGGGAAAGACTCGCCGATCCCTAACGCGAATGCCGAGTAGTGATCGAAGAAAAACGACGTGACGTGGTCGTTGTAGATGAAAAACAGCACGTCGGGCTTCTTTGCTTCGAGCCACGCCTGGATCGGCTTGTACGCCTCGAAGATAGGCGCCCATACCGGGTCGTCCTGTTTTTTCTTGTCATACGCAAAGCCGATGGTTGGCGTATGCGAACTTGCGATGGCACCTACGATTCTAGCCATGATGGTGAGTCCGGGAATGGATGGGTTGGGCGAGTGCTACACGGATCGTGAAATCACGCGGATTCCATGCCGTGGCGCCGCTTCGTCGCGTCGGCTTGCGGTGAAGCGAGGAACGACAGCAGCTTCCCTGCGGCCTCGACGCGGCCGGAGGCCGCGCATATCGCTGCGGAAAACACCGTGACCACCTGGATCTCGGCAGGAAGCAGGCCGACGACGTCGACGCCCGGCACGTGCATCAATTCGCACAGCTGCTGGAAGCCCAGTTCGACGTCGCCACGTGCCACGAGGGTACCCACCGGGATGCCGGGCGGTGCTTGCACGATGCGCGAAGCGATGGCGTCAGCGATACCCCACTGTTGAAACAGACGGACCAGATACACGCCGCTCGGACCCGTCGAATAGCCGATCGTGCGCGCATGCAGGACGGCGTCGCGAACCGCCGCTTCGCTGGCGATGTCGGGCCGAGGCGCGCCGGCGGCCACCGCGATCGCAACGCTGGAACGTGCGAGGTCGATGCGACTGGCCGGATCGACGCGCCCGACGGCGGCCAACTTTTCGATCGCGTCGGCGGCCAGCACGACGACATCGAACGCCTCACCTTCCTGCACGCGCCGGGCGGCGTCGACGCCGCCCACCGACTCGATGGCGACCGTTTGTCCCGTTTGCCGTGTGTACGCATCCGTCAGCTCGGCCAACACCTGGCGCATTGCCATCGACGAGATACCCGTGATGCGTTCCACTTGTGCTACGCCTCCGGTCAGTCAGGCTGGATCCCGGCGGACTTGACGACGGCCGACCAGAGTTCCGTCTGCGACTTGATGAAAGCAGTGAACTGGTCGGACGTACCCGGCGTGACCACGACGCCGAGTTCGGCCAGCTTGTTGGCGATCGCAGGATCCGCGAGGGACTTGTTGGTCTCGGCATTGAGTTGCCGGACGATTTCCGGAGGCGTCTTCGCCGGCGCGACCAGGCCCCACCAGACGGATGCTTCGTAACCGAGGAGCCCCGCTTCCGCCACGGTCGGCACGTCGGGCAACAGCAAGAAACGCCTGTCGCTCGCGACGGCAAGCGCGCGCAGCTTGCCAGCGCGGATATGCGCGATCACCTCGACCGGATTGATCGGCATGAACGAGATGCGTTCGCCCAGCAGGTCGGTGATTGCCGGCGCGCCACCCTTGTAGGGAACGTGCAGGACGTCGACCTTCGCCGTCGACTTGAGCAACTCGCCGGCGAGGTGCCCCGAACTGCCATTGCCCGCCGAGGCATAGGTCAGCTTGCCGGGCTCTGCCTTCGCCATCGCGATCAGGTCCTTCAGCGATTTGATCGGCGACGACGCCGGTACGACGATTACCAGCGGTGCGTATCCGATCTTCGCGACAGGCGAGAAATCGCGCCGACCATCGAACGCGAGATTCGGGAACAGCGCCATGTTGGTCGCGATGCCGTTCGAGGCCATCAGCATCGTGTAGCCATCCGGCGCCGCTTTGGCGACGAGCTCCATCCCGATGTTCGCGCTGGCGCCCGGACGGTTGTCGATGATCACCGGTTGCTTCAGCGCTTCCGAAAGCGGCTGTCCGATGGTCCTCGCAACGATGTCGACCGCGCCGCCCGCGGCATAGGGGACGACGATCTTGATCGGCCGGTTGGGGTACGGCTGAGCGTGGGCGGCGAACGGTGCGAGCAGCGCCGTACCCAGCAACAACACACCAAGGTGATCGCCGATCCGTACCGCGCACTTTGCGAACATTGAGTTCCTCCGAAATTGGATCTGCCCCGCTTATCGACACGATCATACCGGTTGTCCCGACTGCCGCAACCGTCAGGCCCGTTGGTATGATCACTCAAGTCTGTCGGGACCATCGCTATCATCATGGGCTCTCGCCAATTCAGCGGAGTCCCGGTACTCACCACCGTGTTTTCACAAGGAGCGACGAACATGTCCAGTCCAGCCGTCAAGCCCATCCCCGATGGAATGCATTCACTCACTCCCCTTCTGGTTTGCGCTGGCGCCGCCGACGCCATTCAGTTCTACGTCAAGGCGTTCAATGCCGTTGAACTAAGCCGACTGCCCGGTCCGGCGGGCAAGCTGTTGCACGCGATGCTGCGAATCGGCGATTCGGCACTCATGCTGACGGACGAATTTCCTGAATATGGCGGGTTCGGGCCGAAATTGTTGAAAGGATCGCCGGTCACCATCCACCTGTACGTGGAAAACGTCGACGCAGCCGTGGCACAGGCCGTCGTCGCGGGTGCAAAAATCACCATGCCTCTTGCCGACATGTTCTGGGGCGACCGCTACGCGCAACTGGAAGATCCGTTCGGGCACCACTGGTCCATGGCAACGCACACGCGCGATCTAACCCCGCAGCAGATACAAGAGGAGATGGCAAAGACAAGCCGCTGAGTCCACGGTCACCCGCTGCGACCCTGGCCGAGTCCGGTCGACACAGAGCCGGACGCGACAGGCGTCACGCCGTGAATCGGAACAGTGCGTCCGGTGTTTCCCAGAGGACCTTGTGACGATCCGTCGGCTTGGGAAACAATCGCTCGACGAACTTCAGCAGCACGCCGTAGTCGGAGCGCCCCGGCGCGCGCAAGTTCGGCCAGTCCGACGCCCAGATGCAGGCATCCAGCGTATAGGCATCGATCAATGCGTCGATGTACGGCCGGACATCCGCGTATGGGTACGGCTCGCGCGCGAACTTGACGTAGCCGGAGAGCTTGACGGCGGCGCGGCGTGTCCTCGCAAGCGCAAGCAGTGCCTTGAAGCCCGGTTGATCGATGCCGGCGCTTGGCGTGGGTCGACCACAATGGTCGATGAGGATACGCACGCCCGAGTGTTGCAGCATGGGCATGAGCGGCACGAGCTGGTCGTGCTCGACCTGGAGCTGCACGAACAGATCGAGCGCTTCGAGCTTGTCGATCAGGCCCGCGGCATCCGCGTAGTAGTCCACGCCATAGTAGGTGACGTTCCATGCGACGCCCACGACACCTGCGGCCTTGAGTGCTTCGAGCTCGGCGAGCGAGATATGGTTGGTGACGACCGCGATACCCTTGAAGCGACCCGCGCTGTGCGCAATGGCGTCGAGCATGCAGCGATTGTCGAGGCCGTAGCCGGAATTCGGACCGACGAGCAGCGAGTAGGCTACGCCGTATGCATCCATGACATGGAGCAACTGTGCAGCCGAGCCCGTCTCCTGACCTGCGGGCCGGTAGTGTGTATCCGGCGTGTATGGAAAACCGACGGGATCGAGAATGTGCGTGTGGCAGTCGATCTTCGGTTCGTCGAAGATGCTCATGGATCAATAGTAACCATTGTGAACGCTCGGAGGCGGCATAAAATAGCACATGCTGGTCAGCACCCATCGCAGGTCAATCCACATGAACGTACACACGACTTCAGCACGCGTCGATCTCACTGGCCGCGTTGCCATCGTCACCGGGGCGGCCCGGGGCATCGGCTACGCGACGGTGATCGCACTTGCCGAGGCTGGCGCGCTGCCCGTACTCGTCGATCGTGACACCACCGCGCTGGCCGCCGCCGGCAGGTCGCTGACGGCCCTCGGCCTTGAGCATCGGACGTTCACGCTCGACATTACCGACGGCGGCGCGGTCGATACCACGTTCGCGGCAATCGCGTCATGGAAAGGGCGCGTCGACATCCTGGTGAACAACGCGGGGATCGCGCTGCGCCGGCCCTCGATCGAACTCACCCAAAGCGATTGGCAGGCAGTGGTCGACGTCAACCTGACGGGCGCGTTTCTTTGTGCTCGCGCGGCCGCGCGCCACATGCTCGCCGCCGGCCGCGGGTCGATCGTCAATCTCGGGTCGATCATGGGGCTGTCGGGCGGAGGCCTCTATCCGAACGTCTCGTACCAGTCCACCAAGGGCGCCCTCGTGAACCTCACACGTGCGCTGGCCGTGGAATGGGCGGCCAATGGCATCCGCGTCAATGCAGTGGCGCCGACGTGGGTGCGCACGGAACTCACGCGCGGCCTGGTCGAAAATCCGGAATTGCTGGCGCGCATGCTGGACATGACGCCCATGCGTCGACTGGCGGAACCCGAGGACGTCGCGCACGCGATCGTGTTCCTGGTTTCGGACCGCGCGGCGATGATCACCGGGCACACGCTGCCGGTCGACGGCGGGTTCCTGGCGCAGTAGCAGCCCTAGACCGGCGACACCAGCGGTTGCCGGCGAAATGCGCCGCAAGATTATCGGCGACGAACTGGCCCAGCGCGTTGCGTGTCGCCGTGCTGCCACTGCCCGCGTGCGGCTGCAGGACCACATGATCGAGCGCGAACAGCGCCGGAGGGACGCGCGGCTCGTCGGCGAACACGTCGAGCCCGGCACCGGCGAGCCGGCGGTGCACCAGTGCGTCGACGAGATAGGGCTCGTCGACCGTGGATCCACGCGACACGTTGAAAAAGTAGCCCTCGGGTCCCAACGCGTCGATCACGTCGCGCGAGATGAGACCACGCGTCTCCACCCGGCCAGGGACAGCAACCACCAGCATCTTTACATGGCGCGCGAGGTCGATCAGGTTGTCGAAATAGCGATAGTCGACGCCAGGCTGGCGGTGACGGAAACATTGCTGACGCTGGTGATGATCGAATCGGCCGAAGGCCTGCGCAACGCGCGCAAACACTTGCGTGCGGCAGCCTTATGGCGGACTGCGGCGTGCAGGCTCAGGCGTGGCTGGCAGCACGCGCCAGTGACCGGGCCTCGTCTTCCGTGAGCACCGGTCCATCCAGAGTGCAGCGCTCATCCTGCGTCTGGGCGGTGCGAAAGCGGGCGATCATGGGCTTCAACTCATCCTTGACGTACCGATCGTCGTAGCCATTGAAGAGGTGGCCGACGAGCCCGCGGTTGAGATCGCTCGTGTCCATGAACCAATCCGCAATGGGGAACGTGAGATTCATGTTCACGTGCATCATGATGCCCATGTTGTGGTGCGCGGCGTGATGGCGGCGGATCGTGTTGATGAGCGGTGCGTTACGCACAAACCAGTTGTCGGGCACGTGACAGCAGAAATGGAAAGTCTCGTACACCATGTAGTGCCCGATCATGGTCACGAACGTGACGTAACCCGCATTGGCGTTGAACACTTGCGCCATCGCCAGCGAGAGGACGCTGCCCACCACCGCGAGCACCATCAGGACGCGCCACGGAAAGAACACGATGCGGAATTCCTTGATCGTGCTGATGGTGGGATCGTTGTCCGTGAAGTACTGGTGATGCTGGCGCGTGTGGCGGTCGTAGATCGCGCGCACGGCAAACACGTCGCGCAGCCGGTGCATCACGTACTTGTGCATGCCCCACTCGATGAAGTTGCCGGCGATCGCTACCGGAATCACCAGCAGCCATTCCCAGCGGGCATCCTGCATCCGGCTCACGCACCACCAGATGGCGCCGATGCCGGCCGTGTACATCACGCCGATGTGGACCAACCCGTTGTACCAGGGGCTGATCGCGGCGACATACTGCTCGCGGAACCTGCGCTGGCGTTCGGTCATCATGGGGCACCTGTTGTTCCAGAGGAATATCACTGATACATTAGTTGTCGATCAGTCTGTTTGTCAAGGAACCCCCATGTCGCAGCCGGCCCCGCCCCCCGCCAGAAAAAAGCGAACGCTCCAGGACATCACCGACTCGAAGCGCAATGGCGAAAAGATGGTCTACATGTCGGTGCCCGACTACACCTCGGCGCGGTGGGCCGAAATGGCGGGCGTGGACGTGGCCGTCGTCGGCGACAGTCTCGCGATGATCGCGCATGGGCATCCCAACACCATCCCTGCCACCATGGACATGATGGTGATGCACGCGCAGGCAATTCGCCGCGGCGCGCCGAACACCTTCGTGCTGGGCTGCATGCCCTATCAGAGCTACAACACCATCGATCGCGCACTCACCAACGCAACGCGCTTCATGCAGGATGCCGGCAGCGATGCCGTCAAGCCGCAGGGCGGCAAGAGCCAGGCCCATATCCTGCGGGCCATGGTCGATGCCGGCATTCCGACAGCGTCGCACATCGGCATGACACCGCACACGGTCGCCATGTTCGGAGGCTTCAAGATCCAGGGCAAGACGGCAACGACCGCGATGAAGATCCTCGAAGATGCGTTCGCGATACAGGACGCCGGCTGTTTCATGCTCGAATTCGAAGCCGTGCCCGCCAAGGTCGCCGCCGTCATCTCGAAACAGCTCGATATCCCGACCATCGGCATCGGCGCCGGCGTAGGGTGCGACGGACAGATCCTGCTCGGTCACGATCTCCTCGGCGTGTTCACCGACTTCAAGCCCAAGTTCACCAAGCGCTTCGCCAACCTGACCGAAGTCGCGGTCAAGGGCATTACGCAATACATATCCGAAGTGAAGTCCGGCGCGTTCCCCGACGACGATCACAGCTACGGCGTCGACGAGAAGGAGTACGAAAAATTCCTCGGAATGGTGGAAAAGCGCAAGCACCAGTAGCGGCCAGTCTGTCCGATCGCGCCTACGCGGACCTCGAGGAAATGATCGTCACCCTCAAGCTCGCACCCGGCGCTTCGGTTTCGGAGGCCGCACTCGCGCAAGTGCTCGGCATCGGCCGCACGCCTATCCGCGAGGCGCTGCAGCGGCTCGCCCGCGAGGGCCTGGTGGCTATCCTGCCGCGGCGGGGCATCATTGTTTCGGAGATCAACCTCGTCAAGCAGCTGCGGCTGCTCGAAGTCCGGCGGGAGCTGGAGCGTCTGATCGCGCGCAGCGCCGCTCGCCGCGCCACCGACGGGGAGCGTGCGCGCTTGACCGAGCTGGCAGACAGTTTCGAAAAGTCAGCAAAGGTGAATGACGACGTGACGTTCATGCGCACCGACCGCGAGTTCAATACGCTCTGCAGTACCGCCTCCCACAACGAGTTCGCGGCAGGCGCGATGGCACTCATGCACTCGCTTTCGCGACGTTTCTGGTATATCCATTACAAACAGGCGGCCGACATGCCGCTCACGGCGAAGCTGCACGCGGAAATCGCGCGCGCCATCGCCGCGGGCGACGAAGAGCGCGCCGGGAAAGCGAGCGACAAGCTGCTCGACGTCATCGAGAAATTCACTCGTGGTACCACCGACATCTGATAGCTGGCGCCGTACACACCAAGGAGGAGGAGAATCATGGACAACAAGCGTAGAAAACTCTTGCAAGCGATCGGCGGCACGGGTGTAGCCGCCGCGGCCTCGCCGTATCTGAGCTTCCCGGCCGTCGCACAGAACACACCGCTGCGCGTCGGCATCATCGCGCCCAAGGCGGGCATTGCCGGCACCATCGGCGAGTGCGGCCTGCGCGGCACGCAGTTCGCCGTGGATCGCATCAATGCCGCGGGTGGCATCGCCGGGCGCAAGGTCGAGATCATCGTCGAGGAAGAGACCAACCCGAAGGACTCGATCGAACGCCTGCGCAAGCTGGTGCTGCAGGACAAGGTCGATTGTGTGCAGGGCATCGTCTCGTCCGGCGTGAGCCTCGCCATGGGTGCGGTGGCCGAGGAAATGAAGGCGCACGTGATCTTCTGGGATGGCACCACCCAGGACGGCGTCAAGGAGACCATGGTGACCCCGCGCTATGTCTTCCGCAGCACCGACAACGAGTGCGAGGCAGTGATGGGCTCGCTGCTCGCGATCAAGTACTGGAAGGGCAATTTCGCGACGGTTGCAGGCATCAACCCCGACTACTCCTACGGCCGCAACAACTTCGAGGCCTTCAAGGCGCTCCTGAAAAAATTCAAGATCGAGCACAAGGTGGTCGCGGACCAGTGGCCCAAGGTGGGCACCACGGATCTCACCTCGCACGTCGCGGCGCTCAAAGCCGCCAAGCCCGATCTCATTTTCTCGTCGTTGCTCTTCGCCGACCTGCCGATTTTCATGCGCACTGCGCATGGCGCCGGGCTCATGGATGGCGGCACCAAGTTTGTGTTTCCGGCGGCCGGCTTCCAGCACACCCTGCTCAAGAAGTCCTTCACGCCCGAGGGTATGATCTTCGGCCACAACACGCTCTACTTCGACTACAAGGATGGCAGTGCGCTGCAAAAGCAGTTCGTGAAGGAATATTTCGAAAAGACCAAGGACTACCCGAACTGGGAGGCCGACCGCGCGTATTTCGCGATGGAGGTCTACAAGGCGGGCGTCGAAGCCGCTTACAAGGCGAAGGGCGGCTGGCCCGGCAAAGAAGACATCATCAGCGCCATGGAGGGCGTCAAGGTAGAGTCGCTGGGCGGCCCCGGCCAGATGCGCAAGGACCACATCCCCGAACAGACCTTCTACCAGGGCCTTACCACGCACAACAACCCGTACGACTTCCCGACGCTGGGCAAGCTGGACGTGATGTACTCCGACCAGTTGCAGAAGCCCACGGGCATGGACTTCTGGCAGTGGATCGACACCGCGCAGATCAAATTGTAGAAGCGCGTTGACGGCATTCTTCGACATCCTGATCGGCGGCGTCTTTCACGCCGCCGTTCTTTTTCTCGTGGCCGCCGGACTGCAACTCGTGTTCGGCGTCCAGAAGATCGTCAACCTTGCCTGCGGATCGTTCTACGCGCTCGGCGCCTACTTCGGCATCAGTGCGGTGAATTGGGCGATGGCCGCCGGCGTGCCAGCCACGCTGTTCCTGCCCGTGCTCCTGATTTCCGGTGCGCTGCTCGGTGTGATGGGACCACCCATCGCGGCGCTGCTGCGCACCGTGCAGGACCGCGACGAGGCGTTCCAGCTCCTGCTTACGTTCGCGCTCGTTCTCATGTTCCAGGACGTCCTCCGCTTCTTCTGGGGGGCCAATCCACAACAGCTCGGCAATCTGGTCATGGAATACGGCAAGGTCACGGTGGGCGCCGTTCAGGTGCCCACCTATAACGTGCTGGTGATTCTGGCGAGCATCGCGATCGCGATCGGCATCGGCGCCCTCCTCCAGCGCACGCGCTTCGGCCGCATCTTGCGCGCCACGGCCGAGAACCGCGAGATGAGCGAGGCGCTCGGCGTCAACGTGCGCTGGATGTACATGAGCGTGTTCACCCTCGGCACCATCCTCGGCACGGTCGGCGGCGCGCTCGTGGTACCGACGGCAGCAGCTTCGCTCGACATGCCGGTGGAACTCGTGGTCGAGGCGTTTGCCGTGGTCGTCATCGGCGGCCTGGGCAGCATGCGCGGCGCCCTTGTCGGCGCACTGATCGTCGGCCTGATGCGAGCAGCGGCCATCTCGTGGTACGCGGAGCTGGAGTTGCTGGCGATCTATATCGTCGTGATCGTGGTGCTTGTCGTCCGCCCGGCGGGCCTGTTCGGGAAAGTCGTGGAATGAGGATTGCCCTCATTGCGGCCGTGCTGGTCCTACTGCTCGCATTTCCGAGCGTGGCGCAGCCCTATTACGTCACGCTGGTGCTGCCGGCGTTCGCCTATTCCATCGCGCTGCTCGGCTTCAACCTGCTGTTTGGATACACCGGACTGCTGTCGTTCGGCCACGCGCTTTTCGTCGCGATTGGCGCCTACGGAGCGGCGGTCCTGTCGAGCAAGCTCGGCGTCAAGAGCGTCGAGGCAATCTTGTTGCTCTCGGGCCTTGCGGCGGTGGTGGCGGCGATCCCGGTAGCGATGCTCGCAGTGCGCTACGTGCGTATCTTCTTCGGCATTCTCACACTGGCGTTCGGGATGCTGTTCCACTCGTTCCTGTTCAAGTTCTACGACCTCACCGGCGGCGACACCGGCATCCGCGTGCTGCGCCCCTTGCTTTTCGGCAATGGTTTCGAAGGTCTCGACAAGACTGCTTTCCTGGTCGGTCCGTTCTACTACTACTGCCTGGCACTGCTCGTCGTATTGAGCTTCGCGATGTGGCGGATCGTACATTCGCCCTTCGGCCTGCACCTCGCAGCCATTCGCGAGAATCCGCGCAAGGCCGAATACCTGGGCGTACGCGTTCGCTTCTTCCGGTTGATCGCCTTCCTCATTTCCGCGTTCTACTGCGCGGTGGGTGGCGTAATCCTCGCCGTGAACATCGGCCAGGCGGATCCAGAACTCGCCTACTGGACGCATTCCGGCGAGCTCGTGTTCATGACGGTGCTGGGTGGCTTCGCGAACTTCTTCGGTCCGCTCATCGGCGCCTTCGCCTTCGTCTTTCTCAAATCGGAGCTGATGGGGCTGACGCAGTATTGGCGCTTTTGTCTGGGTGCAATCCTTGTCCTGATCGTGGTGCTATTCCCCCGTGGACTGGTGGGGCTTGGCCAGACGCTGTGGACCAAGGTGCGGCGAACATGAAATACCGTGCTGCCGTAGGTCCGAATTCATTCGGACCATGGACTGAATGGCCACCGCGCGCGAATGAATTCGCGCCTACAAGCCCAAAGGTGCTCCTGTGACGGCACTCATCGAGACGACAGGCGTGTCGAAGGCGTACGGAAGTTTCATGGCGCTCGACAATGTGTCGCTCGCCATTGCCGACGGCGAGCTCGTATCCATCGTCGGACCGAATGGCGCAGGCAAGACGACACTGGTCAATCTGTTGACGGGGTTGGTCAAGCCGACCAACGGTGTCGTACGTTTCAAGGGCGAGGACATCGCCGGCATCGGTCCGGTGATGCTTGCGCAGCACGGTCTCGCGCGCGCCTTCCAGCTCGTCCACATCTTTCCCGCGATGACGGTTGCCGAAACCATCGCCGTGGCGGTCATCTCGCAACGTGGGCGCAGCCTCCGACTGTTTGCGTCAGTGCGCAAGGATGAGGCGGTTCGCGCTCGCGTGCGCGAAGTAGCGGCCATTTTCGGGCTCGAGGGCAAGCTCGAGAGCGAATCGCGCCTGCTCTCCCAGGGAGAAAAAAAACTGCTCGACATCGCGAGTGCCTTCGCGCTCTCGCCGGAGGTCATCCTGCTCGACGAACCCACGAGTGGCGTGTCCAGCGGCGACAAGCACGGCATCATGCGCAACGTGATCGACGCGGCCAGACGCGCCGGCGTGAAGGCGATCATCCTCGTCGAGCACGACATGGATCTCGTCGCCGAATACTCCACCCGCATCGTGGCCCTGCAATCAGGAAAGGTGCTCGCCGACCGGCCACCGGCACAGTTCTTCAGCGACCCCGAGATCATTGCCGCAGTGGTTGGCAAACTGGTCGGCAAACTCGCGAAGGGTACGTGATGCTCGCGATCGACCGGCTCGCCGTCGATATTCAGAGCAGCAGCATCCTGCGCGGGATCACGCTCGACGTCGCGGCAGGCCACCTCGTGTGCCTTGTCGGGCGCAACGGCGCCGGCAAGACCACGACCTTTCGCACGATCATGGGCTATCTACAACCGGTCTCGGGCTCGATGCAGTTCCGCAATCGCTCGATCAACGGCATGGCCACGTTCCGCATCGCGCAACTGGGGATCGGCTATGCGCCCGAGGAAAGTCAGGTCTTCGGCGACCTGACCGTGGCCGAGAACATCGAACTGCCGACCTGGACGCGGCCCGGGGGGCGCGATGCAAAATCCCGCATCGACCTCGCGTACGAGATCTTCCCCAAGCTGCGGCAATACGAGCAACGTGGCGGCAATCAACTCAGTGGTGGCGAGCGCAAGATGGTGTCCATCGCCCGTGCGCTCACGCTCGACCCGCAACTCCTGCTGCTCGACGAACCGTTCGAGGGCCTGTCCCCCGCGATCATCCCGAGTATCAGCGAAGGCATTGCATCGATCCGCAGGCTTGGCCATGGCGTGCTCATGGCGGAATCCAACATTCATCACATCCCCGACTATGCCGACAGCTTGTATGTACTGGAGCGCGGCGAGATCATCTACCACGGCAAACCGGGGGATACTTATCCGCCCGAGGTGATGAAGGTAATCACCGGCGGTGCCTAGGAGGAAATGCCATGCCCAAGATCCTTAGCCAACAGCAAATCGACCAGTTCTGGCGCGATGGCTGCATCTTCCCCATCCGCGTGATGTCCGAAGCCGCGGCTGCGCAAATTCGCGACCGGCTGGAGGCATTCGAAAAACAAGCGGGCGGACCACTCAAGGGCGACCTTCGCCACAAGTCGCATCTGCTTTTCTCCTGGTTGGGCGACCTCGTGCGCCACGAGAAAATCGTCGACGCGATCGAGGACCTCTACGGCCCGAACCTCCTGTGCTGGTCGACCAACTTCTTCATCAAGGAAGCCCGCAACCCGGCGTTCGTCTCCTGGCACCAGGATTCGACGTACTGGGGCCTCGACAAGCCGGATGTCGTCACGGCCTGGGTCGCCTTGACTCCCAGCAACGTCGCGAATGGCGCCATGGGCTTCATACCCGGCACGCACCTTGGCGAGCAGATTCCACATCGCGACACGTTTGCGCAAAACAACCTGCTCACCCGCGGCCAGGAAGTTGCGGTCGCGGTGGACGAAAAGCAGGCGGTGACGATCGAGCTTCGACCTGGCGAGATGTCGTTGCATCACGTGCGCCTCGTGCACGGGTCGCCGCCGAACCCGTCGAATGATCGACGCATCGGTTTCGCTATTCGCTACATTCCGACGACGGTGGCGCAGGTCGCCGGCGAAGACAGCGCGACGCTCGTGCGCGGCGAGGATCTGCACCATCACTTCGCGCCCGAACCGCGCCCGACGACGGACATGGACCCGGCATTCGTCGCGCTGCATCGGCAGATCACCGAGCGCAATGCGCAGATTCTCTATCGCGGCACGACGGTCAAGAGCTACAACGACCCGAAGGCGCTACCCGATCGGGCCGCATGATGGACCAGATCGCGAAGGCCAAAGCGTTTCAGCAATTCCACCAGGGACCGCAGATCCTCGTCATCGCCAACGCCTGGGATGCCGCCAGCGCACGCATTTTCGAGCACGCGGGCATGCGCGCCATCGGCACGGGCAGCGCCGGCGTCGCCTACAGTCACGGCTATCCCGACAACGAACGCATTCCACGCGACGTGATCCTGGCGGCGACACGCGAGATCGTGCGCACCGTCAAGGTGCCGGTGACCGCGGATATCCTGACCGGCCTGGGAGCTACAGCGGAAGCCGTCGTTGCCACGGTGAAGGAAGTCATCGCCATGGGCGCGGTCGGCGTCAACATCGAGGACAGCACCGACAACGGCCCGCGCCTCTTCGATCTCGAACTGCAAGTTGAAAAGATACGTGCGGTGTGCGACGCCGTGAAAGCCTCCGGCGTACCCATCGTCGTCAACGCACGCACCGACAGCTTCTGGCTCAAGCTCGGCGACGAGAAAGCTCGCCTGCGTGCAAGCATCGAGCGCGCCAATCGTTACCGCGAGGCCGGCGCCGACTGCCTGTTCGTGCCTGCGGCCCTCGATCGCGAGACCATCAGGACGCTCGCCGCGGAAATCAACGGACCGATCAATATCCTCACCATGCCTGGTTGCCCGCCGATTGCAGAACTTCAGCAACTCGGCGTACGCCGCGTGAGCGAAGGCTCGGGGCCCATGCGGGCGACGATGATGCTCACGCGCCGCATCGCCGAAGAACTCCTGCAGAGCGGAACGTACACGCGTTTTCACAACGATGCGCTCCCCTATCCCGAGGCCAACAAGCTCTTTGAGTAGCGCATGAAATACCCATGACCAGCTGGATCTGGATTCCGATCGTCGTCGCGGCCGCGGGTGCCCAGACGATCCGCAATGCCGCGCAGCGTAGCCTGGTCAGCTCGGCCGGGACCCTTCCTGCAACGCTGGTCAGATTCATCTACGGCCTGCCGTTCGCCATTGCCGGGCTGGTTGTGATCAGCACGCTGAACGCCGGGCCGTTGCCCGTTCCTACCGCCAAATTTCTCACGTGGGTCAGCATCGGTGCCGGTGCCCAACTGGCTGCAACGGCATTTCTCATTGCCGCCATGGAGCAGCGCAGCTTCGTCGTCGCCGTCGCCTATTCGAAAACCGAGCTCATCCAGATCGCGCTCTACTCGATCGTGCTGCTCGCGGAGCAACTTTCGGCACCCACGGCCATCGCGATCGCGCTGGCCACCGTCGGTGTGATATTGCTCTCCGTCAAGCCATCTGCGGAACGCGAAAGCGGCATGGCATCGTGGTTCTCGCCGGCGGCAATGCTCGGGCTCGCCTCGGGCGCCGGGTTTGCGCTCTCCGCGGTCGGCTATCGCGGCGCGGCACTTGCGCTCGAGCCCACCCTACCCTGGGTCGCCGCCAGCTATTCGCTGGTCTGGGCACAGGCGATGCAGAGTCTGTTGCTCGGTGGCTACCTGATGGTGCGCGACCGCCCCGGCCTGCACAAGGTGATGGTGCAGTGGCGCGTCTCGACGCTCGCCGGGCTGATGGGCGCGCTCGCTTCGTTCGGCTGGCTCACTGCATTCGCGATGCGCAGTGCCGTCGATGTGCGCGTCGTCGGCCTGGTGGAGGTATTTTTCAGCTACGCGCTGTCGCGCCGCTTCTTCAAGGAGCAAGTCACCCACCGCGAGATCGCCGGCATTCTCCTGACCCTCGCCGGCATCGTCGTAATCAGCACCGCACGCTAGGGTCTGTTGACGTTATGGGTGCAATCACGACCGTGCGCAGGTGCCGGTGCTGACGGCCTGCAGGACATCGCCCGTTTTCTCGTTCTCGACAAATCCGACCACGTTCAGCCGGGCGACATTCCACGTAGCCGGAATCGCGATCTCGCGCTGCGTGCGCAGTGCACCGTCGGCGAGGCGCAGGGGGCCGATCCATTCACGCACGACATGATCGTGCGCCAGCGTCGCACCCGCGTTTTCGCCACGGGTGACTTTCGACTCGAGACCGCTTTCGGTCACCGCGAGGTACAGCGCGGCCGGCGCAACTCCGGCGCGGGTGGTTGCCTCGACGTCCACAACCAAGGTGCTACCCGTCGTGACATTGGCTCGTGAGGTGGATATCCGCGCGGGCCGGACGCGCGTTCTGGCGACCTACTGCATCTCCCAGCCTGCCCTGCCAGCTGCCCAACTCTGCGCCGCCGACGAAAAAATGAGGCGTGTACACGACGCCGCGCTGATTGAGGCGGACGAGCCAACTCTGGCGCGCGCTGAATGCGGGCTTTGCGAACGGGTCCTTCCAGCCGATGCTGTCCCAATAGTCGACATGCAGCGCGAGCGGCACGACGACGGCGTCCGGGGCGACCGCGGCGCGAATCTGCCGCAGCCGCTGGTCCGCAGGGGGGCAGCTCGAACATCCCTCGGAGGTGTACAACTCGACCAGTGCGGCCGTCGCGGCACCGCTGCGCGCGTCGCAGGTCGGCGCGCCGGAGGCGGGTGCGACAACGGCTATCGTGGACATGACAGCAAGGGCAATTGGGAAGCGTAATGTCATCACAATGAGGCCTCGAAGTTGATCGGAGGTGCACCCGCTGGCATGCATCGAACCGGGCGACTCGATGGCTTGTTCGTAGCAGAGTGGCGATTGGTTAGACGGCGAGGCACAATCCGAGTTCCATCCGCAGGACGGCGATGTCGCAAGCGGTGCAGCCAAGGGTAGCGTAGCCACCCATTGTGTAACGAAAAGGAGGCAGGGATGCAACGACTGACTGAACGCATGGCTCGCAACGGCCTGTCACTTTTTCGCTTGGCTGCGCTGATATTTCTCCCTGTCACCGGCGCACTTGCTGCCAGCCTGGAAGTGCTTCACGCCGATTCGCTCGCCGGCCCCATGCGCGAACTGAAGAAGGCGTTCGAAGCGAAGCACGCCGGGATCACCATCAATCTCACCTCCGGCATTTCCAGGGAACTCGCCGGCCGGATCCTGAAAGGCGACGCCTGCGACGTTTTTGCGCCCTCTTCTCCGGCGGTCATCGACGAAGATTTGATGAACAAGCAAGTGGGCGGCTCGGGCAAGGATGCCGCCTCCTGGTATGTCGTGTTTTCCGGCAATGAAATGGTCATCATTACCGCCAAAGGCAATCCGCTAGGAATTCGCCAGGTCAGCGACCTTGCACGGCCGCAGTTGAAATTTCTGCGCGTGACGGGTGAGAAGGATCTTGCCACCGGTCGCACGATTGAATTCGTCAAGCGAGCGACAACACAGGAAGGCAAGCCGCAGCTCGCACAGCAGATCCTGGATAGCGCGATGGTCGATCCGGCGAAGGCTACGAATGTGCCGGACACGATCAACGCAGTGAAGAGTGGAACAGCGAACGCGGCGATCACGTATTACTCTGCGGCCGTGGCGGCGCGCAGCGACATCGAGATCGTCCGCTTTCCTGACAGTGTCAATATGAGCGAGGCGATCCGCAACGCGGCAACCGTCCCCGGCACCGCTCAGAACACCAAAGAGGCGACGGAGTTCGTCAGGTTCCTGCTCTCCGCCGAAGCACAGAACATCCTGAAGGAAACCGGCCAGCCGCCGGTGGTGCCTGCCGTGTCGCAAGGGCGCGGTTCCCGCAGCAATCGAGTAATCACCTCGGGGCACGTTGACGGCACGCCCGCAAGTGCGACGAGGCGACCGGCGCACCTGCGGTCAGGCAATCGCCAGGCTAAATCGCCTTCTGCCGCACATGCGAGTGCGCTTCGGCCGCAGGATACCCCGCCGCGCCAAAGGTCGCGCGGATCGCAGCATTGGTGTCGAAATACACTTGCCAGTAATGATCGGTATTGCAGTACGGCCGCACGGCGAGGACCGGTCCGCGCTCGTTGAACGTCAGGATATCGACATCCGGCTTCGGATCGGCGACAACGTTGGCGATCTTCGGCAGCGCGTCCTTCAGCCGGCGGATCGCGTCGTTCGGATCCACGCTGTGGTCGATCTGCGCCAACAGATCCACCCGACGATACGGATTGCTGCTGAAATTCTTGATCGTTCCGCCCATGATCTTGGCGTTGCCGACCATGGTCTGCACGTTGTCGGGCGTGTCGATCGTCGTGTTGAACAGACCGATCATCCGCACGGTCCCTTCAACCTCGCCCGCCACGACGTAATCGCCGACCTTGAATGGCCGTAGCACGAGGATGAACACACCCGCGGCGAAGTTGGACAGCAGTCCGCCCCACGCCGCGCCGACCGCAATGCCAAGGCCGGCGATCAGCGCGGCAAACGACGTTGTCTCGACGCCGAAGTAGCCGAGGATGGCGACGACCAGGATGATGTTGAGCGCAACGGTGATGATCGATCCGATGTAACGGATGACCGTCGGCTCGACCTTCTGCCGTTCCATTGCGAGCACAACGAGGTTCGACGCGAAGCCGATCAGCATGCGGCCGACGATGTAGGCGGCAATCGCACCCAGCACTTTCAGACCGAAGGCAATCAGGATGGGCTGTGCAGACTCGAGCATGCCGGGAATGTCCATGGTGCTCCTAGATAATTTTCAATGGAGAGTCGTGTCGCGAATTGCCATGACACGCCGCGGCAAAGACTATACCTGTCGAAGATTGGAGATTCAACAACGCGCCGTCAGCGCGCCTCGTGCCATCGAGGAAGACCCGGTTGCTCACGAAACAAGCGGAAGTGCAGTATGATTCAAGCAGTCGTCTGTGCGCGCGTCGACGCTCCCACTGAATGAATGCCGCTTCCGCCGTCGCCGGATCACCGTGGTTTCGAAGGCTTCGCAACGCCTGCCTGATCCTTGTGGCCCTTTTCGCAGCGTACGCGTTGCTCGGATTCCTGGCAGTGCCGTGGCTCGTCAAATCGAAGGTCGAGTCGCTCGCGACCACCGAGCTCGGTCGAAGCGCGACGCTGGGCAAGGTCGAGTTCAATCCATTCACGTTTCGCGCGCGACTCACCGATTTTTCGCTCGCCGATCGCGAACCCGACCATACGTTGCTGCGCTTCGACACGCTGGACGTCGACCTGTCGACGGCGACGCTGTGGAAATGGGCGCCTGTGTTCGACGCATTGCGACTCGTCCGACCCAAGCTCGAACTCGCGCGCAACGCCGACGGTTCCTCCAACATTCAGGACCTGATCGAGCGCGGACGCGCGCAACCAAAGGGACCAACGCCGGCGTTCTCGTTCAACAACATCGAAATCGAGAACGGCACGCTGGCGTTGGACGACCGGCAACGGCGGCGTTCCATCGCGGTGACCAATCTCGGCGTCGGCATCCCGTTCCTGTCGAGCCTTCCCTACGACGCACAAATTCGTGTGACGCCAAGGTTGGACGGTGCGGTCGATGGGACGCAATTCAAGCTTGCCGGTAATTTGACGACGCCATTTGCCGACATCGAGGAAGCGACGCTCGACCTCAACCTCGACGCGCTGTCTCTGCCGCGCTATGCCGCGTATCTGCCGCTGCCACAAGGTCTGAAGCTCGCCGACGGCACACTGACGACCCGACTTACCTTGGCGTTCGTGACGGAGAACGGCACGCCGCGTGCCTTGACGCTTGCCGGAACGGCGCGGCTCGATCAGTTGACGATCGCGCGCGCCGACAACTCTCCGTTCGTCGCAGCGAAGTTCGATCGAAGTCGCGCTCGACAAAATCGACCCGCTTGGACGCTCGATCGCGCTCAATCGAGTTGCCATCGATGCACCCGAAGCGGATTTGCGCCGTTTTTCCGACGGGGCATTCGAGTTCGACCGTCTGTTGGGCGCCCCGGCGCCAGATGGCCAGCCGGCCGACACCGCCGCACCTCCTGGAAGTTCTCGATCGCCGACATACACGTCGCCAATGGCGTGCTGCGCATTGCGGACGAGGTGGTATCGCCGGCGTTTCGCGCCACGCTTTCGAACGTGGCGCTCGACGCCAAAACGATCGCATCGAGCGGCGCGGGAAAGGTGAGCGTCGCGTTCGATTCGAACACCGGCGCGCACTTCGGCGGCGAAGGTGACGTCGATCTCGCGGGCAAATCGGCGCGCGGGCATTTTTCGCTCGCGACGTTTCACCTGGACCTGCTGTATCCGTACTACGCCGACGCGCTCAGCCTCGACGTTCGCCGCGGTACGCTGGACCTGGCGGCCGATTTTTCGGTGAATGCTGCGACTAGTCCAATGCAGCTCACACTGACGCAGGGTGCCGCGAAACTGGCGGATCTCGACATGGCAGTGCACGGTGAGAGCGATCCGCTGTGGCGCATTCCGCGTGCGGACCTCAACGGTGTTGCCTTCGACTATGCGAAGCGCAATGTCACCATCGATCGGGTCGAATCGCAGCGCCCCGCGTTCCGGGTAGTCCGGCATGAGGACGGCATCATCAATTTCCAACGATTGATGCGCACCAGCACCGCCACGGGGACGGCGGCGGCCGGCGGCGGCAAGTCGACCGACGATGCCGGGTGGGCGCTACTGATCCGCAAGCTGCTGTTCGAGCGCATCGCTGCCGAATTCGAGGATCGCGCGGTGCAGCCGCCGGTCAAGCTGCGGCTCGCGGACGCGCGCATTGCGGTCGACAACTACAGCAACGCCCGCGGCGCCAAAAGCAGCCTGGACTTCGCCACCCGCTTGGGTTCCGGGGGCCAGGTGCGGATCGCGGGCGGCTTCGCAACGAACCCGGTCAGTACCGACTGGCGGATCGATGCGAGCAGCGTCGACATCGTGGCGCTGCGGCCCTATTTCGACGCGCACACGAATGTCATCGTGACCAGCGGCGCCGTGAGTGCCAAGGGGCGATTGACCTACGGTGCCGCAGGATCCGCGGCAGCACGCGCGACCTATGCCGGCGATATTTCGATCAGTGACTTCGCCTCGTTGGACCGCCCCACCTCGCAGGAACTCCTGCGCTGGAAAGTCCTTGCGCTTACCGCCGTCGACGCGACGTCCGAGCCGGTCAAAGTTGCACTCGGCGCCATTGCTCTCGATCAGTTCTACGCGCGCATCATCGTCAATCCCGACGCCACGCTCAACCTTCAGCGTCTGCTCGCGCCGGAATCGGTGCCTGCCGAAGCGCCTGCAACCCAGCCCGCCACCAACGTGGCTGGACAGGCGACGAAGGAGATCCCGGCTGCGGCAGGCGGCGAGAAGGAACTGCCGGTATCGATCGGGCGCATCGAGGTCGCGCATGGTGAGGTGCAATTCTCCGATTTCTTCGTCAAGCCGAACTACTCGGCCCATCTTACCGAGGTCGCGGGCAACGTCTCCGCGTTGTCGGCAACACAAGCCGGCAACGTCGAACTCGCGGCGCGCGTCGAGAACACGGCGCCGGTCGAGATCCGCGGCTCGCTCAATCCGTTTGCACGTGCGCTGACCCTCGACTTGACGGCCAACGCCCGGGACATCGACTTGCCACCGCTGACACCGTACTCCACGAAGTACGCCGGCTACGGCATCCAGAAGGGGAAGCTTTCGCTCGAAGTGCATTACAAGATCGACGATCGCAAGCTCGCGGCGACGAACAAGCTCGTGCTCGATCAACTCACGTTCGGCGACCACGTGGACAGTCCCACGGCAACGAAACTGCCGGTGCGGCTGGCCGTTGCGCTGCTCAAGGATCGCAACGGTGTCATTCATCTCGACCTGCCGATCGCAGGCTCGCTCGACGACCCGAAATTCTCGGTCGGCGCGATCATCGTGCAGATCATCGTCAACCTGATCACCAAGATCGTCACGGCACCTTTTGCCGTGCTGGGCGCGCTGGTCGGCGGTGCCGGAGGCGAGCAGCTGGCCTACGTCGAGTTCGCACCCGGTCATGACGAACTGTCGCCCGACGCCGTGACCAAGCTGCAGTCGCTTGCCAAGGCGCTTGCCGACCGCCCCGCGCTCAGGCTCGACGCCGCCGGTCGCGCGGTGCCGGATGTCGATCGCGACGGCCTCAAGCGCGTCGCGCTCGATCACGCCATGCGTATTCAGAAACAGAAGGCGCTCGCCAGCCAGGGCGCGTCGGCGCCTGCGGTCGATACGCTGAAGATCGAAGCCGACGAATATCCCAAGTATCTCGCGCTGGTCTATCGCGACACCGACCTGCCCGACAAGCCGCGCAACGCGATCGGCATGAAAAAGGACATTCCGCCGGCCGAGATGGAGCCGCTGCTGCTGGCGAGCTACCATGCTGACGACGAGGCACTGCGTTCGCTCGCGAATCGGCGCGCGCTGGCCATCAAGGAGTGGTTCGTCGGCCCCGGTGGCATCGCGTCCGAGCGCGTATTCGTCGTCGCCTCGAAGCTGAGCGGCGACGGCATCACGGACAAGGGTGCACCGACGCGCGTAGATTTTTCGATCCGTTAGCCGGGCCTGGCGCTGGCAAGCGCATGGTCCGCCGTCGATCGAACGATGAGCGAGGCTTGCGCAACTGGCACCCGGGAACTTCGCGTTGTAACATGGCACCTAAGCCTTGACGTCGCGATAGCTCAACCGGGAAACCTTGTATGAAGCGAGTGACCATCGGCGATCGATCCATGTGTACGCTTCTATTCCGGGCGGCACCGATCGTGTTCGCCAGTATTCTCGGATCGCAACCCGCCTATGCGGACATCTACACGTGGATCGATGACTCGGGATCGATCAATGTCAGCAATCTGACGCCTCCGGAAGGGGTACGCATAACCAAAACGGTGCGCGAGAGCGCGCCGAGAATCGTTGCGCGCACCGATCCTGCAAGCGATTCGGCACGGCAGGGTGAGGTGCAGGCCCTCGCCGAGCGGGTTCGCCAGCTCGAGACCGAGCTGGCGGTCTCGCAAAGCCAGATATCTCCGCTGGCAGCGTACTCGCCCGCCCCACCGGCGCCCGTCATACAGTATTTCATCGATGCAGGATCCACGCAGGTCCAGTACAACAGCGTGGGGCAATCCGGATGTGGCGCTGCCTGGACCGACTGTGGAGCAGGATGGAACAGCGGCTTTTTTCCAGCGGGCATCGTTTTCATACCGGCGCCGAATTTCAGGCGATTGCCACCCCGCGCAGGGCAACCTGCTCCTCGACACCCGCCCATGTACGGAGGGTGGGCGTCACGCCGGGGTTAAACATCCATATACTTCGCGCGTCGCCTTCGCGTAGCGCAGGCGGTACGGAAGCTTAGCAACACGCTGCCACCGCCTACTCCGGCAGGACGTCGCCCGACCCACCCATCTCCTTGGGCATGTCCTTCATCTTGGGGAGGCCATCCTTGATGCGGAGAACGGTCTCTGCGTAGTTGACGTGAAGTTTCGGTTCGTGGCGATAGGTTGGGATGGTGGCGGCGTACACGTCGGTGACTCCCCACAGCGGATGTTCCGCCAACAGGTGTCCGCCGCAGATCTTGCAGAACTTGCGGTAGCTCTTCTCCGTCTTGTGGTAGACCCCGACATTGGTTTCGCCCTTCGTGAACTTGACTGCCTCGGGTTTCCACAGGCTGAACGCGTTGACGGGTGCGGCCGACCAGCTCCGGCACGACGAGCAATGACAGAAGCCCGCCGCGACCGGCTCGCCGGTAACGGTGAGTTCCACGGCGCCGCAGAAGCAACTTCCCTTGTGACTCTGGCTCATGGCCACTCCTTCGTAAAGTTGGTTATTTCGACCGCGCGAACCTGAATATCAAAGGTTCGATCTTGCGCATCACGTACTGGTTCAGCTGGGTGACCTCGATTGGTGAGGTTTCCCACGCGACGCTTGCGCTTCGACGGTGGTGCGATCGAGTACGGCATGCTGCTTGGCATCCACCTCCGGCATGTCGATGCGCGTTGGGCTGATAGCGCCAGCTGTCGGCATCGCCGTTGCCGCCCGCGCGGCCGTCAGCACGAATGGGTCCGCACTGACGGAATCGAGGTTGGCCGGCAACACGACCAGCACGCCCATTGTGATGCCGGCCATCGCGATCGCGGCCACTCCCAACGCGGCGCGCGGTGTCGAAGGATTGTAAATGTTCATGCGTTGATCGCTTGCGTACTGTGACAGCAACACCCGGAAGGGTGTCCACCCACGCATTGCAGTCTAGCGGGCAGGTGCAACAGGAAGACTTCACCAAGTACTCCATTTTGTTTCGTTTGTTGCAACCACAGGTTTGACGCAGGGATGTCGGGTGAGGCACAGAAATGGGCTCAGTCGGACGGTGCCGCCTTGCTGTCCATCCCCAGCTCGGCAACGATGCGGCGCACTTCAGCCGGCAGGAACGGTTTCTCGATCACGGGACGGCCGCTCTCGGCGACGAATTCACGCAGTGTCGAGGCCAGCGTATCCCCGGTCACGAAGATGACGCATCCGGCCCGTGCAGGCCAGCGTCGTGCGATCTCCTGATACAGGGTCCGCCCGTCGATATCGGGCATGCGCATGTCCGTCAGGATCACGTCGTAGTGTTCCGCAGCCATGCGCTCAAGCGCTTCACGCCCGGAACCGGCGGTGACCACGCGATGCCGCGCGCCCGTCAGGATGGCGGCCAGCGTCTCGCGGATTTCCGCCTCGTCGTCGACGACAAGTACCGTGTACGAAGCAGCGGCCGGTCTCGGCGACGATCCGCCCTCGACGCCGGTCGCATCGACGACGCCGACAGGGAGCGCAACGGTAAATACCGCACCGCCCTCGATCGGGCACTCGACTGTGAGCGTGCCGCCGTGGGCTTCGACAATGCCGAGACTGACCGCCAACCCAACCCCGAGCCCGGTTCCCACGGGCTTGGTTGTGAAATAAGGCTCGAAGACGCGTGCGCGAAGATGTTGCGGGATGCCGGGCCCGTTATCTGCAACGGAGATGCGAAGCACATCAGCGGTCTTGTCGAAACGGCTGGTCAGGCGTATCCGGCGAGGTGCGGGCTGCTCCTGCAGCGACTGTTGCGCATTGATGATCAAGTTGAGCAACACTTGATGCAGTTGGTCCGCGTCGGCAAGGATAAGCGGAATATCGTTCGCCAGATCGAGCGTCACTTCGATGCTGCTCGTGCGAACGGCGTAGGCGGTGATGTCGAGGGCAGCGACCACGACGTCGTTCACTGCCACCGGACCACGTTCAGGTTGCTGCTGCCGGGCCATGGCCAGGAAAGTGCGAACGATGCGCGCGCATCGCTCGGCCGCGGTACGGATCTTGAGCGCCGCAGCCCGGGTTGAGGGGCCTCCCTGTTCTTCGAGCAACACCGCGCGGGCGACCACGACGGAAAGCGGATTGTTGAGTTCGTGGGCAACACCTGCCAGGAGCGAACCGAGCGCGGCAAGTTTTTCTCGTTGATAAAGCGATTCGCGCTGCCGCGCCAGTTCTTCCGCAGCGTGCTTCTTTTCGGTGATGTCGCGGGCGAGCGCCAGTATGCGCACCTTTCCACCGATGGTGACGCGCCTGACGAACACCTCGTGCCAGCGCAAGCTGCCGTCTTTGCTCTTGCCATGCCACTCGACGCGCAGCTGCTCGCCGGCAAACGCACGTGCAAGAAGTTGCATTGCGTCCTGCTGTGTATAGGGCGGCTTCGCCCGTCCCGAGGGTGCCGATCTCGATCTGCCGAAACTCCTCGCGCGTGTAGCCAAAGGTTGCACACGCTTTTTGATTTACATCGACGATGGCACCGGTATCGACGTCATGCACGAAGATGGCGTCCTCGGCCGCGTCGAATATCGCCCGATAGCTGGCTTCCGACACCCGCAACGCCTCGTCGGCCCGCTTGCGTTCGGTGATATCGGCGGAGATGGCAAACGCCATGGCGTCGAAGGCGCGACTCAGCCGACCGAGCTCATCACTTCCCTTGAGATCGCTGCGGGCAGCGAGGTTTCCCGCTGCAAGTTGCTCGGCGGCGTCGACCAGCCGCGCAGTCCGGCGTGTGAGCAGGAAATGAAATACCAGCCACATGGCCAGCGCAAGCGCCGTCACCCACCCGGCCCAGTAGAGCGATTGTTGCTGCACCTGCGCGCGAGCTTCGGCCTTGTAGCGCTTCAGGTCATACGCCAGGAACACGTTGCCGGTTCGAGAAGGACGCAGTTCGTCGCCTTCGCTGCCCATCAGCACGCCAGCATGACCGAGCAACTCGTTGCCACTCGAGGTGATGGTCAATCCCGCGCGCCGCTCGGGCACGGCCCCTGCTGCCTGACTGCGGTCGAATTGAGGCAACACATTCGCGATTTCCTGGCCGAGCCAGGCGCGCCGCGTCGCAGCGATGACGACGTTCCGGTCGTCGGTCAGCGCAGCGAAAACGACATCATGGTTGTGCGCCAGCACCGAGATCTCGTGCTGTGCTCCCGGCAGATCGCCCTTGAGCAACAGGTATTCCAATGTGCTTTGCAAGCGCGACATTTCCTGCGCCAGCCGTTTGCGGTTGTCTTCCTCCGCCTCACGCTCGGCCTGAGGCACGTGATAGACGAGGTTCACCGTACTGAGTATTGCGGCAAAGCCGAGCAGAATGAGCGGAACCGTGACTTTGAGCGACACGGGAACGCGCAGGATCATTGGGCCCCCACGCTTGCGGCGTTCGCCGCGGAGTTTCCTCCCGAGGGGGCGCAAGTCGCATATTGGGGAGCCCTGGCGGCGCTCATTTCGGCAGGTCGGTGAGCGGTCTCGGCGCCAGCAAACCTTCAATTTCCAGCTCGGCGCGCAGCAACTTTGCATCCACCATGAGGGCCATGAGTCGGTGTCCAGAAACCGCCAGCTCCGGCGTCGGTCCATCAAGCATCCTGAGATTTTCTTCTCGGGATGGAATGCGGAGGCCATGGAGTGCCTCCAGGAACTGCTCCCCACTCGTCTGCTGGCGAATCCCCATGCGTTGCGCTGCGTCCTTCGGATCCTTGTTCATGTAGTCGATCGCGCCGAACCAGCCGATAAGCAACGCTTGTATCGCCTTCGGATGCTTTTCGAATGCGTTGGCACGCACTGCAAGGAGATCGACGATCTCGCCCGGAATCTGAGTGCTGTCGAACAGCGTCTTGGCACCCGCGCGCAGGAACTGCGCGCGATACGGGTCGAACGTGACGGCGCCATCCACCTGCCCCTTCTCGAACGCACCTGGCTGCTCATTCGACTCGAGATGAACGACGTTGACATCGCTCGACTGCATGCCGTTGAGCGCCAGCGCCCGGCTCAACACGTAGGCGCCCAGGGCGCTGCTTTCCACCGCCACCGACTTGCCCTTGAGGTCATGCATCGTCCGCATGCCGCGACGGCCCACGACCACGTCCGCCCCGTGGGAGACGTCCACGACCAGGATGATCCGCGGTTGAAACCCGTCCGCCGCAAGCCCGAACAGCTCGTCGAGGCTGATGACCATTCCGTCGATGGCCTGGTTGCGAAATGCGCGGAGAACTTCACTCGCCGATGGATATTCCACGAGTTGCACGACCGCCGGATCGAGGCGACCAAGCTCACGTGCCAGATAAAGCGGTTCGCTCCCTATCCAGACATTGGTGCCGATCCGCAGAACGGTCTCCGGCTGGCGCATGCAACCGATCGCCGGAAGCAGAAGCGCAATGCATGCAAGCGTGCACAGTTTCTTTATCGTGCCCAGGTAACCGTTCATTGGGTGCTCACTCGCCGTCCGGCACGAAGATGTAGCCCTCGTTGCGCACGGTCCTGATGAACCTCGGATGATCTGGATCGGGTTCGATCTTCTTGCGCAACCGCATGATGCGCAGATCCACGCTGCGGTCGAATGGGTCCCAATCGCGCTTCTGGTTGAGGTTCAGAATGCGCTCGCGCGAGAGGGCTCGATTGGGATGCTCCGCCAGCGCCTTCAGCAGATCGAATTCCAGCGGCGACATCGCGACCTCCCCTCCCTTTTCATCGGTCAGCCGATGTGCGGCAAGGTCGAGCACGCATCGCCCGACACGCACCCGTTCTGCGCCCAGTTCGGCGCGGGCCGCGGACGACGTGCGCCGCAGCACGCTCTTCACGCGGGCCAGCAACTCGCGCGGATCGAATGGTTTGGCGACGTAGTCGTCAGCACCCATCTCGAGACCCACGATCCGATCCACTACCGTTCCGGCGGAAGTCAGCATGACGATCGCGATCGTCGCGTAACGCTCGCGCAGGTGCCGTGCAAGACTGAGACCATCTTCGCCCGGCATATGGATATCCACCAGCGCCAGGTCGACGGAACGCTCGGCGGCTATCGCCTTCGCGACGCTGGCGTTTTCGGCGCCGATGACCGCGTATCCATGAGCGACGAAGTATTCCTCCAGCACCTCGCGTACGTCCGGCTCGTCATCAACGACCAAGATCGTGGCTCTAGCGCTCACAGAGGCCGTTCCACTCTGTTTCATCTCCTCGGCAAACAACGGACCGGCCGCGCCGCGGGCGGAATCACAAATCGTACAACGATCGCGCTGCAATGTGGAGATCAATCAAATTCCCCTGGCCAGACAGCGAAACAGGGCAGGTGCAGCCCCAAGCATAAAGCCATTCGCGGTCAATTCCACACGTATGGATGTGCGTGAAACAAATGAAACAAATGTGGCTCTCTGGTGAAGTTTTCCTGCCGTACGCGCCCAATAAACTGCACTTCATCGCGGACGACTGGAGATTCAAATGCAATCGATGTTCATGTACGACACCCCGTACCGTTCGGCGGCGGCGTTGCTTTGGGTGGCGGGAGTCATGCGGGTCGGAGCACGACGCGTGCGCGCCGTGGCGAAGCGGCTCGACGCATGGCTCGAGAGGCGGCAGCTGGCCGAAAAAGCCCTGGTTGATTTTGCGACGATGAGCGAGCGCGATCTGCTCGACATCGGACTCAGCAGCGCAGACGTGCACCGCGTGGCCTGGGGTGCTTCCGATCGATTTCTGGACCAACCCTGAGGCAACATGGAAACGCCTGAATTGCATATCAGCAAACGCAACGCGATGTTCGCGTGCTGTCTCTGGCTGCACGTCGGATTCGCCGGCGCAGTCTTGGTGGCGATCGAGTTGCATCGCCTATTCACGGGTGAGGCGAAATGGTTGTCTGCCATGGCGCTGATCATCGGCGGGTGTTTCATGGCAGCCGCGAGTTGGCGCCGGAGTCGGGCTGCGCTCGAAGAACCTGCACCGGCATCCGCGCATGGCACGGATGGACTGAGTGGCAATCTCCGCACCATGTCCAGGAAAGGCGATTGCGCCCAGGTTGACCATGTTGTCCACGCTCCCGCAATCGAGGTGAAGGCCAGAGGATGAAGATCGCTGTCAATCGCCTGAGCGAAAGTGCGCGGGCCACGCTCGCAAGTCATTTTCTCGCGTTGCCCATGCGGGACCGGTGCCTCCGGTTCGGTGTGGCGCTCGCGCCAACCGTCATTGCCACCTACGTCGACCAGATCGACCTCGATCGGGACGCCGTTCTTGGCGTTCACGACAGTCGTAACCTGCTTGTCGGCGTGGCGCATGTCGCCGTCGAGAACGAACATGCCGAACTCGCGTTGTCCGTGCTTCCGATGTACCGCCGTCGCGGCATTGGCAGCGCGCTGTTCAAACGCGCCGTGGCGCACGCCCGCAGCCACGGCATGGCAAAGCTCTTCATGCACTGTCTGTCCGTCAATGCACCGATCATGCGGATCGCACAAAAGTTTGGCATGGACATCGTCGCAGAAGGTGGCAACGCAGACGCTCATCTCAATTTGCAATCGACCCGCATGGAGCCGATCGACATGGTGCGCGACCGCGCTTTCGATTCCGCTCCAGGCGGGCAGTCAACCAGGAGCGCAGACATGTCCACGATGAGCACCCATTGGAGCCGAATTCTCTACCACGATCTCCTCTTGGAAAACGAGGCGATGCTTGTGGCACCAGCAACTTCGAGTCGTGACCACGGTCGCCGCATGACAGGACCCGCGATCCGAGCGGCGACGATCCTGCTCGCCGTGTTCATCGCGATGTGTCTGGCGGTTGCGCTCGCCGTCCATATTCTCGCGTCACCGGACGGCGTCGACGTCGAGGCGGACAGTTCGGTGGCGCCTGCCTGGGCGGTCGCCATGTCGACGCCCCTGTTCAACGTGCAACGGCGGCAGTCGAGTGAACACTGGCGATGGACCGTTTCCGGTGCACCGGAGAAAGTCCGCCCATAACAGGTGCAATGCCGCCGTGCACTAAAGCAGTCCCCATCCACACACACGGAGTACAGCCATGTCCACAGTCCTTACCCCCTCCTCGCCAGTCATCGATCTCGCCGCAGTCAAGGCCCGCCAGCAAGTCGCGTGGTCGACGGGCAACTATGCTGTCGTGGGCACCACGCTGCAGATCGTCGGTGAAAGCCTGTGCGAAGCACTCGACGTTCGTTCCGGTGCGCGCGTGCTCGATGTCGCTGCCGGCAACGGCAACGCAACGCTTGCCGCCGCGCGACGCTGGTGCGAAGTGACCTCCACCGACTATGTGTCCGCTTTGCTCGAGTCCGGGCGGGCGCGCGCGCAGGCCGAGGGCCACACCATCCGGTTCCAGGAAGCCGACGCCGAAAACCTGCCGTTTCCCGACGCAATGTTCGATGTCGTGATGTCGACCTTCGGTGTGATGTTCACACCCAACCAGGAGAAGGCCGCAGGCGAACTGACGCGGGTATGCAAACCCGGCGGCAGGATCGGCCTGGCGAACTGGACACCCGAAAGCTTCATTGGACAGGTGTTCAAGACGATCGGCAAATACATCCCGCCTGCGCCGGGCGTCAAGTCACCGGCGCTGTGGGGAACCAAGGCAAGGCTGGCCGAGCTTTTCAGCGAAGCCACGCACGAGATCCGTGCGGTCCGTCGCGACTTCGTGTTCCGGTATCGGTCGCCAGCGCACTGGATCGAAGTGTTCCGCACTTTCTACGGTCCATTGAACAAGACTTTCGGCGCGCTCGACTCCGAGAAGCAGACAGCTTTCACCCAGGATCTGTTTACCCTGATCGCGAGCCGCAACCGCGCGGGCGACGGCACCCTCGTCCTGCCAAGCGAGTACCTCGAAGTGGTGATCGAGCGAAAGCATTGACTTGCGGCAACGCGCTGACACAGCCCCGCTCCGGCGGGGTTTTGTTCCTTGCGGATGAGCAAACTCTCTTGCATGGCTCGGTCGATCCCAAAATACGATCTGCTCCACGAATGCCAAGGTAGGCGCGGGACCGGGTATCGAATTATGATTCGGTTGCGCAATAACGCCACGCGATAACACCCCGTCGAGGACAATGGCACTGAACCCGGCACTGCGGCAACTCATTCAGACCAAACTGGCGCATACCCACGCAGCGCAGTGGGAACTGCCGATTGCAGAGGTTCGTCAGGCATTCCGCAACCTCTGGACGCCTGCCATGACCGGCGAGCCCGTTTCGTTACGCCGCGTCGTGGACGTGACGATTCCGGGCGCGGGCGGCCCCATTCCGGCGCGCATCTATGCACCCGACGAGCCCCCATGTCCGATCATGTTGTACTTCCACGGCGGAGGCTACGTGAAAGGCGGCATCGAGGAGAGCGATGCCTTCTGTCGCAACCTCGCCCATCTCACCCGACACATGGTGCTGTCGATCGACTACCGTTTGGCGCCCGAACACCCCTTCCCCGCCGCGCTCGACGATGCCGTCGCCGCGACCGTGTGGGCCGGCATGCATGCCGCCGAACTCGGTGGCGCGCCAGGTCCTGTGGTCGTGTGCGGCGAAAGTGCAGGTGGCAATCTGGCGGCGGTCACGTGTCTGAGCTTACGCGCAGATCCCCGGGTCACGATCCGCTATCAGGTATTACTGCAGCCCGTGGTCGACTTCACGCTCTCGTTTCCGTCCATCGCCATGCCGTCCACCGAATGCCTGGTGCCACGCGAAGACCTGGCGTGGTACTACCGGACCTATTGCAGCGATCAGTGCGACCCGAGAGATCCACGCGTCTCGCCGATCTTCGCCAAGGATCTATCGCGCCTGCCGCCTGCGCTGATCATCGCCGCCGAATACGACACGCTGCGCGACGAGGCAGAGGCGTACGGCAAGCGGCTGGAGGCTGCGGGCGTGGCGACTCGCTACACCTGCTACGCCGGCATGGTGCACGGCTTCCTGCAGATGCGCGGCATCGTTCCGGATGCGCAGACCGCAACCGAGGAAGTCGCACGCGCCGTGAATTGAACGACCGCGGCCCAAGCTGCGCTGTTGGTCTCGGCGCGGCGTTGGCCTCCCGAAAGCTGACGCGCACAGGCGCCTTTTCAGTTATTGAACAGCGTCGCCCACGATCTCGAAATCAACGGTGGCGCGAAGCACGTTGTCGCGCGACCGTAGATTCGTGATGGCCAGGTTGTTGACGGCAAGTTTGTAGCGGTTGACGTCCTTGGCCAGGGCCGCCCGCAAGGCAGCACCGACGTCATGCCGCAGTACACGGGCCAACCCTTGCTGCAGTGCCGCCTCGAGCAGCACGCGATAGGCCGGATTGTCGATCTGGACGATGCGCGGATCCCTGACACCCACCACGGCACCGTCGACATACGGGGTACCCGAGATGGTGAGCCAGAAGGCATCGGTCGAGCCGACGCATTGTCCGTTGACCTCCTGGGCTGCGCGGGCCGACAGATGCAACCGAATGTTCACGCGATCATCGGCAAAGCCGACTTCGGGCTTTTCCAGATACGTATAGATGCACTTCGAAGGACGAATCAGGTCGTACTTGCCGTCCCGCTTGAACGCCGAGTCCAGGAGCGCTGCGGTCGCCGCCCGTCCCGTAAAGACCAACTCGACACCGTAGCAGGCAGGTGCCAGAAAATAACCCGCAACGAACAGTACTGCGGCAGCAAGCGTCTTAGTCATTTGCACATCCTGTCATTATTGAACAACACGTATCCACAACCGGATCCGATCCGAACCGTTGTTTCCTCTGGCTCATGATATAGCGCATCTCGGAATCTGGCGTTGAACATCGCCAACGCCGAATGTCTCCGCTGGCGCCAAGGTGGTGCTAGGGCCTGTTAATAACAGGCCCTAGATCATCGTCAACACCGCAGCACCGCTGAGCCCGCCCTCGCGCAACGCCGCCAGCGCAACGTTTGCGCGCGCGAGTGGAAACGGCGACACCGTTGTGCGTATGGGCACCTGCTGCGCAAGTTCGATGAAGTCGTGTCCGTCCTGTCGGGTCAGATTCGCGACGGAGCAGACGCGTCGCTCGCCCCAGAGGATGTCGTACGGGAACTGCGGAATATCACTCATGTGAATTCCTCCGCATACGACAATGCCACCCTTGACCACGTCGCGCAGCGCTTTGGGAACGAGCGCCCCTACCGGGGCAAGCAGGATGGCGGCATCCAGCGCTTCGGGTGCACCCTCATCGCTGCCGCCCGCCCAGACGGCGCCGAGATCACGCGCGAAAGCCTGGGCCTTGGTGTCGCCAGGTCGCGTGAACGCGAACGTTTCGCGGCCTTCGTGACGTGCGAGCTGAGCGATGATGTGAGCCGCAGCTCCAAAGCCATAAATGCCCAGGCGCCGGACGTCGCCCGCCTTGCGTAGCGCTCGATAGCCGATCAGGCCCGCGCACAGCCATGGCGCGAGCTCGATGTCCGAGAACCCGTCCGGAAGCCGGAAGCAAAAGCGGCTGTCGGCAATAACGTATTCAGCGTAGCCACCGTCGATCGTGTAGCCGGTGAATTGCGGCGCATCACACAGATTTTCCTGGCCGGCACGGCAGTATCGACACGCGCCGCAGGTCGAGCCGAGCCACGGTATACCAATACGATTCCCCACCCCGACAGAGGTTACACCTTCACCCACCGCAACCACGGTGCCCACGATCTCGTGCCCTGGAATCACAGGCGAGCGCGCACGCGGCAGATCGCCATCGACCACGTGCAGATCGGTGCGGCACACGCCGCAAGCGTGAACCCTTACCGCGACTTGCCCGGCGCGGGGGTGTGGTTCGTCAACTTCGGTGAATACCAGCGCGGTTCGCGCGGACCGCAACACCATCGCATGCATGCCGTCGTGCCCTCCTCAGTCAATCCACGGATCGTTGGCGCTTGCTGTTGTACGAAGATGAAGCGTCGACATGCGAGGGGCGGCCCTGCTGCGCAGCACGTTAGCCAGCGGCCAGGTGCCAAGCCGCCACTATTTCATTTTCGAAGGCAATCTGATCGTCTCACCTGCAACCATGAAGACACCTCTGCCTCGATGATGAATGGTCCGCGGGTTCTTTGTCGATGGATCGATCCACGCCTTGACCACCTCGAAGATAAAGAAATTGTACTTCGTGACCATTTTCGCATCGACCACCTTGCATTCCAGACTCGCGTAGCACTCGACGATCAGCGGCGCCCCGACGCATGACGCCGGCGTTGGCGTAAGGTGAAAGGTCCTGAATTTGTCTACGGTCAGCCCAGTAGTGTTGCCGCATCTTACGGTCTTCGCGGCCAGCTCTACTGTCGGAATGTTGATCGTACACTCCTTGGTCTTTTTCAATATGCCGAAGGTGTAGTTCCGATTGCTGATCACGCAACCAATGATCGGCGGCTCGAAATCGATCATCGTGTGCCACGACATGGTCATGATGTTCGACCGCCCCTTAAGCGATGTGGCCACCATCACGACCGGTCCGGGCTCCAGCAGCCGATACACTTGCGAAAGAGGAAGCGCACGCTTCATCATCGTCATGCAGCGCCAAATACGGTGTGCAACGAAAACCGGTTCATTCTCAAGCTTACGGGGCGAAGGAAAGGATCCAGCGCACGAGTTGCCTCGCCTGTTGCTCGTCGATCTCCTTCACGTTCGGAAGCATGCCCGTCTCGCCCACCTTGCCCTTCCAATGGCGATCCTTGCCATAGTTGCCGGAGCCCGCGAGAACAATCTCGGTCAAACGGTCCTCGGCATTCTTCTGCCCTCGGTACTTCAGGGCGATGTCTTTCCACGACGGCGCAATGGGTCGCGAGTCGTCCGGTTTCCGCTTGACCGGCTCGGCCCGGTGACACAGGTAACAGCCGTTGGCAGTGGCCCGCTCGTCCATCGCTGCCGAGGAGGTTTGTGCGGCCGACGCCGATTGTCCGATCAAGAGCGCGACGAGCATGGGGAACAGGCTGGAGTGAAGCATTGCGACTCTCTGTTGGGAGAAAGGCAGAAGCTCTTTCAAGTTTTTCGATTGCCGAGTTCGAGGCAGCCCTATGAACCAAGCAGCGACACGATACGCCTCATGGCGCGACGACAAGTGCGTTCAGCGCCTGCCCGATTCGACGATGCAAAAATCCACAAACTGCTCCAGCATGCGCTGGAGCGCCACGTTGGCGGCAGTGACGCCGCCGTAAGGGTCGTCGCTCCGCGCGTCCTCCGTCGCATCAAACATGCCGGTCGCGAGCACGCGCTTGCCACGGAGATCGATCAGCTGCACTCGCAGCGCGATCTCCAGCCGGCTTGGGCGCGTCTCGAAATTGTGCTGCAGGCGAACGAGTTCGCTGACGACTCGAATATCGGCCGGGACGACGGATGGCGCTTGCACGACCGCCCGAAAGCTTCCGGACTGCTCCAGCGCCTGTGCCAGGAGCGGTCCCAGCATTCGTGACGGAGCGTCGGCCCATCGGTTGGTCGCAAAATAGTTGAGCTCGTAGGGGCGTTGCACGTAGGCCATGTCTGCGGTCTCGAAACCGGGCGAGGCGCGCGGCGCGCTGACCTCCAGCACGATGTCCCGTCTTTCGCGAGCGATCCTGGCCAGCGGCTTTGCCTCCAGCACGTACGTGTTGCCATTCTCGATCTGCGCCGGACGCAACCCCGTGCAGCCCCCCAGCAGCGCGGCCAACGTCAGCAACGCCAGCCACTGGCAGGCAACAACCTCGATCGCGGTCTTTGTCATCGGGCGGTCAATCGTCAGCAGTCATTGAGCCTTCATTCTCCGGGGCCGCGCTTTGGCGATGCCTTGCCATAGACCAATGCGCTCGGGTTCTTTTCCAATTCGCCACTGACCCGACGCAACGTGGCGGTCAGGTCTCGCAAATCAGCGACCAGCTCCTGCACTTCCGGGAGCGTCTGGTTCGTAAACCGCTGGACATCGGTGCGGTTGTCGTCGAGCATGCCGGTGGCGCGGGCGCCTGCCCCGGCGATCTGACCAGTCATGCGATCAAACGCGTCCGCACTGCGTTCGACGCGCTGCAGCAGGCGTGGCAGCTGATCGGTGGTGCGCGCAGTGTTTTCCATCGTCCTGGCGGCGCTTGCCAGGCCGGAGTCGATCGTCGCCGAGCGCGCCGCGAGCATTCGCGACAGGAGTTCGAGATCGGCCAGCGTCTTCCTGAAGGCGCGACGGTTCTCGTCATCGAGCACGGCATTGAGGTTGTCGCTCGTCCGGTTCAGGCTGACCAGCAGCGTGGTCAGCGAGGATTCCAGTCGGGTCATGAGCGAGGGACCCGATTTGATGACCGGATACTCTTCACCGGGTTGCGCCCGCAGCGGTGGCGAAGCCCGAAGGCCGGCCGTCAGCTCGACGTAAGCGATGCCCGTCAATCCCTGCGTCTGCAACACCGCGACGGTATCGTCCTTGACCGGCGTGCCGCGATCGATGTCGAGGGTCACCTGCACTTGCTCGACGTTCCCTGGCGCCAGGGCGATCTTGCGTACCCGCCCGACATCGACGCCCCGATACCGCACCGGAGCATCGAGATTCAGGCCCGATACCGACTCGCTCATGTACGTCTGATAGGTGTCGTAGCTCTTGCGATAGTACTTGCCGCTGCTCAACCAAAGCACGCCGGCGATCAGTGTCGTGCAGAGGACGATCACGAAGACGCCGACCACCACGAAGTTCACCCGCGCTTCCACGCCTGCTCCTGTGCGGCGCGTCCGCGCGGGCCGTAGAAGTATTGCCGGATCAGCGGATCGTCCGAGCGCGAGAGTTCGGTCATTGTCCCGACGCCCACGATGTGTCCCTTGCCGAGCACTGCGACCCGGTCCGCGGCCCGCCACAGCAGGTCGAGATCGTGGGTCACCATCATGATCGTAAGGCCGAGCGAATCGCGCAGATTGCGCACGAGTTCATCGATGCCGCTGGCGCTGAGTGGATCGAGCCCCGCGGTCGGTTCATCGAGAAACAGCAGCTCGGGATCGAGCGCGAGCGCGCGTGCCAGTGACGCGCGCTTGCGCATGCCGCCGCTCAGTTCGTTCGGATATTTCGGGCCGGCGTCCGCGGGCAAGCCAGTGAGCGCGATCTTGACGGCGGCGATCTCGGCGATCAGCCCTTCTGACAACAGTGTGTGCTCTTCCAGCACCATGCCGACGTTTCCCGTCACGGTGAGAGAACTGAACAGCGCGCCGCGCTCGAACATCACGCCCCAGCGGCGCCGCAGCGGCAATGCCTCTTCGTCGTTCAGCCCGACGATCTCCTGGCCGAAGACCCGGATCGACCCCGAGGCGGGCTGCTGGAGCAGGATGACCTCGCGCAGCAGCGTGGACTTGCCGGAACCGCTGCCGCCCACAAGCGCGAAAATCTCGCCTGGATACACCGCCAAGTTCACGCCTTCGTGCACGACGGCCTTGCCAAAGCGGGTATCGAGATCACGGACCTCGATGACCGCCTCGGTGTTCGCCGTCCTGTCCATCGCGCCGGTCAGAGATCGAGCCAGTTGAACACGACGGAAAACAGCGCGTCGGTGACGATCACCAGGAAGATCGACTGCACGACGCTCATGGTGGTCTGCTGGCCGACGCTCTCCGCGCTGCCGGTTACCTGGAATCCCCGGTAGCAGCCGACCAGCGCGATAATCATCGCAAACACGGGAGCCTTGCTGACGCCCGTCACGTACGAGGAAAGACTGATCGCCTCGTCGAGGCGCTCGAGGAACGCTCCGAAGCTGACGTCGAGCTTCGATCGCGCCATGATCATCCCGCCCAGCACGCCGGTGACGTCCGTATAGACGGTGAGCAATGGCAATACGACGACAAGCGCCAGCACTTTGGGCAGGACCAGCAGTTCCTGCGGTGCAACGCCGATGGTGCGAAGCGCGTCGATTTCTTCGGTGACCTTCATCGTGCCGATCTGCGCCGTGTACGCCGATCCGGACCGGCCCGCGATGATGATGGCGGTGAGCAACGGCGACAGCTCCCTCAGCATCGCCAGTCCGACCAGGTCGGCGATGAAGATGTTGGCGCCGAAGCGCTGCAACTGATCCGCGCCCTGATAGGCGATCACGATTCCCAACAGAAACGACAGCAATCCGGTGATCGGGAGCGCTGCGACCCCGGCGCTCTGCACGTTGTGCAGTATCGGACGCCAACGCAGACGACGCGGATGCGCAAGTGAACGCAACAGCACGGTGAAGCTTTCTCCCACGAATGAAAGATAGCCCGTCATGCCGATCGCTTCGGACCAGGCGTGTTGGCCGAGCCTCGCGAGCGGGCCCTGCGCAGCCACATCCGGTGCCTCCGCCGTCGCCGCACGCGATCCAATCAACTCGAGCAGGGAACCGAATGCCGGCCGCAGCCCGTGCAAGCCGACCTTGCGTCCATCCTTTTCGAGGGCGCGCATCGTCCGATATAGCAACCACGCTCCCGAAGTATCGAGCGCCGAGATCGCCGAACCGTCAACCACGAGTGCGCCTTCAGGCCACGCAAAAACTTCCAGCTGCGGCTCAAGTTCCGCCAGCCCGTGCAAGGTCCATGCCCCCGTGCAGCGCACCTCGACGGCTGCTCCGCGCGGCGCAGGCTCGATCGCGATCGTCGGTCGGACCAGGTTTTCGATGGTCATCGCATATCATTCACGCACGCAATGTCGGGCGCCGTGCCTTGACCCGGTCAACGCCGCCGTTGATTCGACGTAAACAGCGTATGCCACCCTGGCGCGCTTCGGCTTGACGTGCATCAACAACCAACACAACGCCAAGACTATGATCGCCTCTGTGGTTCGCGATTTTGCGGAGCAAGAAAACGCCCCGCCGTTTCGCGATGATGCGTGTCATTCAAAGTACGATATAGCCGGCTCAGGGTTCTCAGCCCCGGCGCTCTTTGCCTTGCCTACGACTTCCGCGCGACCAGGTCGATAAGCGCGGACATGCCGTTGTGCGCGCGTCCTTCCTGAATCGCTTCATCGTAGTCCTTGAGGACCAGAATCTCCCAACCCACAAACGTGTCCAGAAGCCACTCGCGCGTGTACATGTGCTCGCGGCGCGGCGGGCCGCCGGTGCCGTAATCGACCTGCTCGGGCCGATAACCTTCGAGGAGGAACAGGCCACCGGGCTTTACAGCGGACTTCATTCCGGTTAACACGTTGCCACGAGATTCCGGTGGCAGGAACTGGATAAACACTGCAACCAGCGCATCGTAACGCTCGGCAGCCCATGGCCAGGTGTAGACGTCTCCGAGTGCATGGGTAACGTCAACGTTGCGTCGCTGTGCCAGGCGCTTTGCCTTGGCTACAGCATTCGGCGCGAAATCGAACGCAGTGACTTCGTAGGCTTGCTCGGCGAGCCAGACACTATTCCGACCTTCACCGTCGGCGACACACAGGACAGAGCTGCCGGGCCGCAGCCAGTGAGCCTGGGTACGCAGGAAGGCATTGGGCTCCTCGCCGAACAGGTAGTCCTCGCGGGCGAAGCGCGCGTTCCAAGTCTCCAGCGGGTTGTCGAAGCCAGCCATGGCAAAGCCTGGCAGCTCACCTTCGGTTGTGCAAGTCCCAACTCGTCTTGGCGACGACGGACAATAGAAGGACATCCGCGATGCTCAGCGCACTCTGAAGGTCGCCGCCGTCGATGAATAATTTGTATGATTACCCGGCCAAATGTATGCTCGTGCGAATCCGCTCCGGCGTCGGGCGTGCAGTCGACAACAAGGCGCCAGTTGCGTTTGCCGCCAGTCATACCGGCAGAAGCAATTCCTATTCAAAAAAGGAGGCCCTGATGCTATACCGTACCCGTATTGCCACCGCGCTTGCCCTGCTTGCCACCGGAGTCGCGACTGCAGCGCCGCCGAAGGTGGTGTCACTGCCCAACTCCGATCCCCAGTGCTTCGCACCGTGGACCGGAAATACCAAACTGTTCCAGTACCCGGCGAAAAAGGGACCCTACCGCATCGCGCTCGCCAACGGCTACATCGCCAACACCTGGCGCATCCAGATGATCAAGACGGCCAAGGCGTACGCCGCGCAGCCCGATGTGGCCGCGAAGCTGAAGGAGTTCAAGGTCGTCTCCACCGGCGAAGACGTCGCCGCACAGATCGCGGCGATCAACAATTTCATCGACTCGGGCTACGACGCGATCGTGGTGAACGCGCAGAATCCCGCCGCCTTCAAGCCGGTGATCAAGCGCGCCAACGATGCGGGCGTCGTGCTGGTGGCGTTCGACAACATCCTCGACACCGAAGAGGCGATCAACGTCAATGTGGACCAGAAGGGACTCGGCAAGTACTGGGCCGAGTGGCTGGTCAAGAACGTGCCGAACGGCGGCAAGGTCCTCGAGGTGCGAGGTGTCTCCGGCACGTCCGTCGATCGCGACCGGCACGACGGCATCCAGGAGGTCTTCAAGGCCTCCGGCAAGAAGTGGGACACCGTCGAAGTGATCGGCAAGTGGGACGATCCGACAGCGCAGAAGGTCACGGCCGACGCGATTGCCGTGCACAAGAAATTCGACGCGATCACGGCGCAAGGCGGCGACACCGGCGTGGTGCAGGCGATGATCGATGCCAAGCATCCGATGGTGCCCTTCGGCGGCGAGACCGAGAACGGTTTTCGCAAGTTCTGCGCCAAATACGGGAGCCAGGGCCTGAAATGTGCGTCCGGAGGCACCGGACCGGCACAAGTGGCGGTGGCGATCAAGACGGCGATCGCGGCCCTGGAAGGCAAGGTCATCCCGCAATCGGTGAAGCTGCCGCTGGCGCGGGTCGAGTACCCGAACCTCAAGGAGGGTGCTGACTTCTATCCCGCGCAATCCGACAACTTCTTCGTCGGCAACTCCTTTCCTACGTGCGGCATCAACTTCAGCGCGCAGGAAATCATGGGGCAGAGCGAAGCGAACAAGTAGGCGCGGTTGCGGGGACTCCGGTCCCCGCACTCACTTATGAGCCTGTTCGTCATGCGCGGCGTCTCCAAGCGTTACGGAGGCGTGCGCGCGCTGCAGGACGCCGAGCTGGTGGTCGAAGCCGGCCGCATCCACGCGGTGCTCGGCGAGAACGGCGCCGGCAAGTCGACCTTGATCAAGATCATGGCCGGCGTCGTCACGCCCGACGAGGGCAGCATGCTGCTCGACGGGAAGCCGGTCTCGTTCGACTCTCCGGCCGCGGCACACGCGGTCGGCATCGCCTGCATCTTTCAGGAGTTGTCGCTGATCCCCGATCTTTCGGTGGCCGACAACATCGCGATCAGCAACCCGCCCCGTCGCTTTGGACTGATCGACCGGCGGGCGCAGCGCATCATGGCCGAGAAGGCGCTGGCGCGCGCGGGCGCCGATGACATCCACCCGTTGGCGCTGGTCAAGGATCTGTCGCTGTCGCGGCGGCAGATGGTCGAGATCGCCAAGGCGCTCGCCCGCGAGCCACGCATCCTGATCCTCGACGAAGCCACGTCGGCGCTTACTGCCGCTGACGTAACGAAGATCTATGCCGTCCTGAAGCGGCTACGCGCGGAAGGGCTCGCCCTGGTTTACATCTCGCACCGGATGCACGAGATCACTGCATTGGCCGACGAGTGCACGGTGTTCTGCAACGGCCACAGTGTCGCAAGCTACGCCGCGGGCACGAAGACCGACAGCGAGGTCGTCGAGTTGATGATCGGCCGCGAGTACAACGCGGTTTTCCCGGCGAGGACCGCGTGCGTGGCAAACAATGCCGCGCCGCTGCTCGATGTGCGTCACCTGTGCTGGACCGACCGGCTGAACGACATATCGCTGGAACTTCGCGCTGGCGAAGTGATCGGTCTCGGCGGGCTCGATGGCCAGGGCCAGCGCGAGTTGCTGCTGGCGCTATTCGGCGTGTTGCGCGGCACCACGGGCGAGGTGTTGATCGATGGTCGGCCCGTCATCATCACCGGTCCGCACATCGCGAAGCGCAAGGACATCGGCATGGCGTTGATCCCGGAAGACCGCAAGACCGAGGGCCTGATGCTGCCGATGTCGGTACGCGACAACCTCTCCTTCGCTGCACTCGGTACGTTGTCACGCTGGGGTATCGTCGATGCGGCCGCAGAACGCGCCGCTGTGGAGCGGATCGTGCAGATGCTCGCCGTGCGCACCGACGGCACCGACCTCCCGGCCGGGTCCCTGTCGGGCGGCAACCAGCAGAAGCTCGTCATCGGCAAATGGTTGATGATGGCGCCGCGCATCCTCCTGCTGAACGATCCGACGCGCGGCATCGACGTCGGCACCAAGCAGGAGATCTACCAGCTGCTGCGCCGACTGGCCGACGCCGGGGCGGCGATCCTCTTTTACTCGACTGACTACGATGAACTCGTCGGCTGCTGCGACCGCGTGCTGGTGATGTATGACGGCGCGATCAAGCGCGAATTGGTCGGTACCGAGATCACGGAACGCGCGCTGGTCAGCAGCGCCTTGAATATTGGCGCGGAATCCCGGCAAGCCGGCACAACGCAGGCGGCTGTCGGATGAACAGCGACTGGTCCTACTGGCTGCACGAACACAAGGGCACGCTGCTCGCCTTCGCAGCCTTCGTTGTCATGTTCGCGATCTACGCCGCCAACCATCCTGTGGGCCTCAACGCCAACGTCGCGACGACCGCCGCCAACAAGGGCGTGCTGCTGGCGATCGTCGCCATCGCGCAGACGCTCGTGGTGCTGACGTCGGGCATCGACCTGTCGGTCGGCATGGTGATGGTGCTGGCCAATTGTCTGGCATCCAGCATCGTGGTCGGATCGCCGGTGATGACGGCCCTCGGCGTGCTCGGCGTGCTGCTCGTCGGATGCCTGTGCGGTGCGATCAACGGACTCATCGTAATCTACGGACGCCTGCAGCCGATCGTAACGACCATCGCCACCGGTGCGGTGTACTACGGCGCTGCACTCGCACTGCGGCGCGTTCCTGGCGGCGACGTCAACGCCGCGCTGGCCGATGCCCTGACCGGCCAGTTGCCCGGCGGCGTGCCGGCGAGCCTGGCGCTGCTGCTGGCGCTGGTATTGATCATATGGCTGCCCTTCCGGCGATCGGCAATCGGGCGCGCGGCCTATGCGCTCGGCTCGTCCGAGGTCGCGGCGTACATGTCGGGCGTGCCGATCCGCCGCGCCAAGTTCGTCGCCTACACGCTGTCGGGCCTGCTGGCGTCGGTGGCGGGATTGTTTCTCACGTTCATCACGTACTCGGGCGAGGCGTCAGCCGCCAATGGCAGCACGTACACGCTGTATTCGATCGCCGCGGTGGTGCTGGGCGGGGTGTCGCTGTTCGGTGGTTCGGGCAGCGCCATCGGCGCGATCTTCGGTGCGCTGATGTTCCGCACCATCGGCGACTTGCTGTTCGTATTCAACGTCGAACCGCTGTGGCAACCACTGTTCCAGGGCATGGTGCTGTTCGCCGCGGTCTGCCTCGGCTCGATCCGGTTGCTGCGCATCCGAAACCGGCTCGACTTGTATGGCTGACGCGCAGGCGCCCCGCACCTGGTTCAGCAATGTGGTCGGCCGCGTGCGACGGCGCATCGACCCGGCCATCGCGTCGGCGTTTGGCTGCATCGTCGTGGTGCTGCTGATCGGCAGCCTCTATTCCAGCAGCTTCCTGTCGCCGGAGTACTTGCTGCAGCAATTGAAGGTTGCGTCCTTCCTTGGCGTCATCGCAACCGGCATGATGATCGTGATCCTGCTCGGCCAGATCGACCTGTCCGTGCCGTGGGTCGTCGCTGTCGGCGGCATGATGGCGACGGCGGCTACCGGTTGGGGACCATTCGGTGAGGCGATGGCGATTCCGGTAGGCATCGCTTGCGGCGTTGCGCTCGGTCTGGTCAGCGGTTGCGGCGTGGCCTTCCTGCGCATTCCATCGATGGTGGTCACCCTGGCGGTGAATGCGGTCGCACAAGGACTGATGGTGGTGCACACCGGTGGCTTTTCGCCGCAGGATGCATCGTCGCCGGCGATGCGCCTCATCGCCACCGGGCACAGTCTGTTCGGCATTCCGAATGCGCTGCTGGTGTGGGCCGCGGTCGGTGCCATCGCCGTCTTCCTGCTGACGCGCACGACGTTCGGCCGCACGGTCTACGCGATCGGCAACCGCGAGCGCGCAGCGTACCTCTCCGGTGCACGCACCCGCACGGTCGTGATGGCGGCATTCGCACTCTCGGGCGGCCTTTCGGCCTTCGGCGGTGTGCTGCTCGCGGGCTATGCCAGCAAGGCGGCGCAGGCGATGGGCGACCCGTATCTGCTACCGGCGATTGCCGCGGTGGTGCTCGGCGGAACGTCGATCCTCGGCGGCCGAGGGAACTACCTCGGCACGGTCGCCGGCGTTATCCTGATCACCCTGCTGCAGTCGATCCTGTCGGTCATGCAAATGGAAGAATTCGGCCGCCACGTGATCTACGGCGTCGTTATCATCGCGATGCTGCTTGTCTACGGCCGCGGTCGGCGGCATTCGGATTGAATGGAGCGCTACACCATGAACCTTGAACTCCCGCACAAATTTGAAATCGTCGACCCGCGCTTTCGCAAGCTCGTGTTTGGTAATTCCCATGTCGAGAAGCTCTACACCGGTTGCCGCTGGGCCGAGGGCCCGGCATGGTTCGCGGCCGGCCGCTACCTGGTGTGGTCCGACATCCCGAACGACCGCATGCTGCGATGGGACGAGACCGACGGCTCGGTTTCGGTGTTCCGCCAGCCGGCGATGAACACCAACGGCCACACCGTCGACCTGCAGGGCCGACTGGTCTCGTGCGAGCACCGCGGCCGCTGCGTGTCGCGCACCGAGTTCGACGGCAAGCGTACGGTGCTGGCGGACCGCTACGACGGCAAGCGCTTCAACTCGCCGAACGATCTGGTGGTCAAGAGCGACGGCAGCATCTGGTTCACCGACCCGAGTTACGGCATCGACTCCGACTACGAAGGCGACGCGGCGCCCCACGAGATCGGCGCCAGCAACGTCTACCGCATCGACCCGGCGAGCGGTCGAGTCACCATCGTTGCCTCGGACTTCGTGCAGCCCAACGGCCTGGCGTTCTCACCCGACGAATCGCTGCTGTACATCGCCGACACCGGTATCTCGCACAAGGTGGACGGGCCGCGCCATGTGCGACGCTTCGACGTTTCAGCCGACGGCATTTCGATCTCCGGCGGCGCGGTATTCGCCACCTGCCCGGTAGGCGTGTACGACGGCTTTCGCATCGATGCACGCGGCAACCTGTGGCTATCGGCCGGTGACGGCGTGCACTGCCATGACCCCGATGGTTTGCTGCTTGGCAAGATCCTGATTCCTGAAGTCGTGGCCAATGTATGCTTCGGCGGACCGAAACTCAATCGTCTGTTCATGTGCGGTACCACGTCACTGTATTCGTTGTTTGTGAACGCGCGCGCTGCGCCACGCGGCTGATAGCCGCATTTTCAAACAGCGTCAGTTGCAGATGGTCAGGCAAAAGAACTTTGGACGCGTACCATGGCGGGTTCCAATCGACTATGGGGTGATTTGGTGATGGATCGGCGGACGTAGCGGGCGGACTGCTCGCTGTGAAACAATGATCGATACCGCAGCCGCAGCCGCGAAGCTCGGGACGAACCTGCAGCGAATCCGCGCTCTGCTCTCGCATCGCCGCATCCTTGGTGCTAGGCGCCTCGGCCGACAATGGTTCATGCCCGAATACTTCGTTGTAACGCCAGGTACGCGCCGCCCGAAGTCTGGCAAATGAATACAGTGGAGGCTTCGAATGGCCGCTGATGGTGTCGCGTTCGTAAGACTTGGCTACGATGGATTTGCCAGGCTCCTCGGCTATTTCGGTGATCACCGGACGGCCAAGAAACTAAAGCATCAAATCGACGCCGCGTGGCGTGAACTATTGAAAGGCGACGCCGCGGACGAGACGGTTATCGAGGCTGCACTGGCCGCCGCTCGCAAGGCAAGTGATACATCGGTCGATCACGTCCGCCTTTCCGAGCTTTTCATGGAAGTGAATAAATCGAGCAGGAAAGCATCTGGCACGGCCAAGAAGAAGGCTGCCGGTAAGCCAAAGGGGAAAACGGCACCAAAGAAGAAAGTTGCGAAAAAGAAAGCGTCGAAGCGGAAGTAAAGCAACACTTCGACTTGCCCGATCGCATCCGCTGCTCGCCCGACCAAATAGCAAAACGGCTCGCCGTGAGGCACGCCGCTGAAATGCTTGGATGCGGAGGCAGGATTTTGACCTATGACTTTCGGGTTATGAGGCATTTGGTACACGAGAGACCTGTCGCATTCAAAAACTTTGGGAGTTTGGCTGATGAACGTGTCATCTCAGAACCGCCTCCGCATCGGAGTTCTAGGTGCTGCCAAGATCGCGCGACTGTTTGTCGACGGCGTGCGTCCGTCACAGAAGGTCGTCGTGACTGCGGTAGCGAGTCGTGACATCGAGCGCGCGACTCGTTTGCGCGTGATACCGGGAATCGCGTGCGTTCACCCGACGTACGACGCCATGCTCGCGGATCCGGAAATTGACGCGATCTACATCCCGTTGCCCAACAACCTGCACGCCTCCTGGTCGATCCGGGCGGCTCGATGCAGGTAAGCATGTCCTGTGCGAAAAACCGCTTGCAGCGACGGCGGCCGAAGCACGCGCCGTGTTCGATGCGGCCAAACGAAACGGTGTGTTTCTTGCCGAGGCGTACCCCTATCGCGCGCAGCCCCAAACCTTGAAGATGCGGGAATTGCTCGCCGCCAATGCGATTGGTCGATTGCAACTGGTGCAGGCGTCCTTCGGATTTCCCCTCACCGACGCCTCGAACATCCGCATGAAGCCGGACCTGGCGGGTGGCGCGCTCATGGACGCGGGTTGCTATCCGGTCAGCCTGGTCAGGACGGTCACCGGCCAGCGGCCAAAACGCGTGCAGGCACTGTCGCGATGGGCCGACTCCGGCGTGGATCTTTCCACCCTTGCCACCCTTGAGTTTGCAAACGGCCTGCTCGCGCAAATCTCCTGCAGCTTCGCCACCGCACGTCACCGGCACGCCTTCATTGCGGGTGACGCAGGTTGCATCAACACGACGTATCTCAACGACACCGGTGCAGCTTTCCCTCCGGTGCTGGAGGTGAAACGGGGCACCGGCTGGGATGCACAGCGAGAATTGATTGAGACCGCATCGAGCAACGGCTTTCTGGCCGAAGCAGATTCATTTCATGATCTCGTGCGGCACGGCTGGGCTCAATGGACAGGTGCCACCCAGGATGAATCGATAGACATCGCGCTGACCCTGGACGCGCTCGCACTCAGCGCTCGCAAGGGTATCCCGGTCGAAGTCGGCGCGTAGTTGCGGCTGCGGTTCACGCAGAGTCAACGTGCCTGCACCGTGTGGCCGGCATTCGGCAGCAAACGGCTTGCGGCCGCCGATTTCGACGTGGCAAAACCACGACGTATTAGCGATTCAAAAAGTCCCCGGATAGGAGCCGCCGTCGATCAATATGTTCTGGCCGACCAGATAGCCTGCGTGTGCACTGCACACGAATGCGCACACGGCGCCGAATTCGGCGGGCGCGCCGAAACGCCCGATCGGGACCGCGTCGCGCGCGGCGTCCATCAGCGTCTCCAGGTCCTTGCCGGCAGCTTTGGCGCGGATGCGCATCGTCCCGCGCATGCGGTCGGTTTCGAAGTTGCCGGGCAACAGATTGTTGATCGTCACTCCTTGTCTTGCGACCTTGCGTGCGAGGCCCGCCACGAAGCCGGTGAGACCGGCGCGCGCTCCGTTCGACAAGCCAAGAATATCGACGGGAGCCTTGACGGCGGCCGACGTGATGTTGACGATGCGACCGAACTTGCGCGCCATCATGCCATCGACAGTGGCACGGATCAGTTCAATCGGCGTCAACATGTTGGCGTCGATCGCGCGTATCCAGGTGTCGCGGTCGAAATCGCGGAAGTCGCCCGGTGGCGGACCGCCCGCGTTGTTGATGAGGATATCCGGCTCGGGACACTTGGCCAGCGCGGCCGCGCGTCCTTCCGGCGTGGTGATATCGCATGCAAGCCACGCCACCGGCCGTCCGGTCAATGCGCCGATCTCCGCCGCGGCGCGCTCGACGTCCGTCGCGGTCCGCGCGAGAATCGTCACCTCGACGCCCTCCCGCGCGAGTGCCTCTGCGCAACCGCGACCCAACCCCTTGCTTGCCGCGCAAACGAGTGCGCGACGGCCTTCGATGCCGAAATCCATGAGTTTGCTCCAGGGTATTTGCTAGACGTGACGCTGCACTGCGCAGTTTTTTTGTCCGAGTTTGCTTGTCGAATCCCGCCGTGGTTAGTGGCTTCAGCGCGCCGCGGTCGGCGACCGTACCATGCCCGGAGCCGCGCGAGTCGTAGCATCTTCCCCGAGGATCCGCAGTGCGACGTGCGCGGCGCCGAAGCCGTTGTCGATGTTCACGACGGCGAGTCCGGACGCGCAGCTTGCAAGAGCGGCATTCAACGCCGCATGCCCGCCTGCGGCGACGCCATAGCCGACGGACGTGGGCACGGCGATCACGGCCGCCGGCACCAGGCCTGCGAGCACGCTGAACAACGCGCCTTCCATACCCGCCACTGCGATGACGACACGATGAGCGCGAATGTCGTCGAGATGCTCCATGAGGCGCCACAGGCCCGCCACGCCGACGTCCATGAAGCGCGACGCCGTCTCGCCTGCGAACGCCAGGGTCCGCTCGGCCTCGCCGGCCACCGCGACGTCGGACGTACCGCCGCACACGATCGCGATCCGCGCTGATGCGCGCACCGGCAGCGGTGCGCCGAGGATGGCAGTGCGCGAGACCTCGTCGTAGTCGAGCGCCGTCCGGACCGAGACGGCAAGCGCATCGACCTTGGCTCGATCGAGCCTGGTCAGCAACAGGCGTCGGCCAAGCGCCTGCGCATGGTCGACGATCGCGTCGATCTGGGCCGCGGACTTCGGCTCGCACAGGACCGCCTCGCTGATTCCGGTCCGCGCAATGCGTTCCCAATCGAGCCGAAAATCATCCATGCGATACCTTGTGCAGAAACGCCGAACCGCGGACGTACGGGCGGACACCGACAAAGGTGCGCCCGGTCGCGAGACACGCCTCGCGACCGATCTCACGTGCTGCGGTCGTGCCAGCGGAGTCGTTCGCAGCGGCGAGTTCGATGAGCACGCCCGCATGCGTGACGCGGCAACGCAGCGTGGCATCGCGGCCGAGGCTTGCCGCGAGTCGCGTCTCGACCGCGTCGATGAACGCGAGGTCCTGCGCATCGATGGCGATGCCGGTCTCCACGCGGCTGGACAGGCACGGCTGGGCCGGCAGTCGCGCAACGTCCGCGAGGCCGAGTCCAGCCGCGAGCCCGTACACCTCGTCCTTGCCAATCTCAGCTTCGACGTACGGATGCACGACGTTGCGCTCGGCCGCGGCACGCAGGCCGGGACGAAAGTCGGTCAAGTCGTCGCGGTTCGTGCCGGATGCGATCACGTCCGACGTGGCCCGTGCGATCCGTGCATACAGATTCGTTTTGCAGTAGTAGCAGCGATCGATGGGATTGGACCGATAGCGGGGGTCCTCGAGTTCGCCCGCGTCGACGACGATCAGCGGCCATCCCTGCTCTGCCGCGTGTGTTTCCACACGGCGGCGCGCTGCCACGGGCACCGCCGGACCCGACGCGTGGTACATCGTCGCGCGCGTTCGCGCATGCCGCCAGGCGACGTGGGCCAGCGTCATCGAATCCACGCCACCGCTCACCGCGATCGCGAGGCGGTCGTGGCGGTCGAGCACGGCGACGAGTCGCGTGCGTACATCGTCGATGCGAGCGGCCGCGTTCACGGCTCGTCGCCTTCCAGTGCCCGCTGCACGGCAGCGGCGCGCGTCTTGCGGCGCAGGTCGAGATCGCGATCGGACGCGACGTCGTCGTGCGCGGCCTTGCCGGTGCGCACGCCGCCAGGACGCTCGGCGAGCTTGACATGAACGGCGTCGCCATCGAACTTTGTGATCACCTCCGTGCGCCGCAGGATCTGCCGGCGCTCATCCCGCATGCGCAGGCCGAGCGTCGACGTTTCCGTGAAACATGTTCGTGCAACGACCGCAGCCGCACCAGGTTGAGCGAGGATGCGGAACTCTGCCAGCGGCCGCCCTTTCTTGCCCAATCGCGTCCCGATCGACACATCGATGACACCTGCCTGTGAGCGCATCCGGTCGGCGGCGAGCGCAATTTCCTCGCCCGTCATGTCGTCGATATCGAATTCGAGCACGGCCACAACGTCAGCGTCGACGTCGGCCGCGATCGCTGCAGGTTCACGTTCGAAAACGAGCGCGCGCACGATGTTCGGCAGGCCCGGCAACGCGCGCGTGCCGGCGCCCGAGCCGCTGGCCATCATTCGACCCGCGGTGCGCAGCGCGTTGCACCGGGCGGCGGGTACGAGGTGACGCAGGATCGCCGCACCGGTCGGCGTCACGCGCTCGCCGGAAATACCGTCATCGCGCCATGGATAGCCGTCGAGGAGCAACGTCGTCGCCGGCGCGGGCACTGGCAGCAAGCCGTGCGCGGTGCGCACGGTTCCACCGCCGAGCGGCAGCGGCGTCGCCGTCCATTGCGCGCCCGCGAGGTTCGCTGCGATACAGCCTGCCGCGACGATGTCCATGAGCGAATCCCAGTCGCCGAGCTCGTGAAAATGTACTTCGTCAATGGCGACGCCGTGGACGCGTGCTTCGGCGTCGGCGAGAAGCGTCAGTAGCGACAGCGCATGCTCGCGCGTCGCCGCGGACAATGGCGCGTCCTGCAGGCAGCGCCGCAATTCGGTGTACGACGTACCAGGTGAATCGTCGGCGGGCATTGCACGCAACATCGTCGGTGTATTGGCCGGCGCGACGGCCACTGCACGCATGGCATGGGGAGCGGGCGTGGCCGCGGTGCCAAAGCGCCGTGCGCGCAGACCCGCACTCGACGTCTCCGCGAACACCGGCAGCGTCGCTGCCGGGTCGCACGGCCGCGAGTTCGGTCAATATCCGCGGCGCGAGGGCCGGAAGCGCATCGACCATAGCGGCGACGAACATGTCGCCGGCCAGCCCACCCAGCAGATCGAGATGGATCGCGAGGCTGGACGGCGGCGGCAGTTCCGCACGCTCAGGCGACGACGGGGACGACATAGGGGCCTTCCGGAATGACCGCGAGCGAGCGGTCGTCGGTCGCGGCAAAGGCGGCTGCGATGGCGCCTTCGACCGTCGCGATCGGGTCGACGCCGGTCAGGCTGCGCTCCTCGGTGTCGAGACCGGTTGTATAAAGTTGCACGCGGCCCACACGCATCGATTTCAACTGCATCTCCGTCTGCCATTCGTCCACGTCGGCGAATCGCTTCGCGAGCAGCGATTGCAGGAACGAATCGGGCCCGAGCGCACGCAGGCGCTGCTGCGCATCGCGGAACTCAGGCGAGCCGAATCCCTCCGAACACGCCGACGCGACAATCAGCACGCCGCCAGGCTCGAGGATGTCCAGCGGCGTGACCATGCCCTTCACCGTCTGATAGTAGGTCTTGTCCAGTGGATGTCCGGCCGCGGAAGTCACGATGGTACGAAAGCGCCGGCCCACCGGCACGCGGATCGACTCGGCGACGAAGGCGACGGCCGCCATGTGGCTGGCGATGACCTCGCCGAAATTGACGTGCAAGAGATCTCGGTCGTCGTCGATGACGGTGTTGAGCGCATACACTTCACCCAGCATGCGCACGATTTCGAGCTGTTCCTCGTGCAGCGGGTTGCCTGCGAGGTTGCACTGCACCGCCAGCGGATCCTCCATGAAGCGGGCGCTGTGAAACGTGCGGATGGTGTCGGCATGGGCCACGCCCGGCGCAATCACCTTGCGGCCGCCCGAATAGCCGGCCATGAAATGCGGCTCGACCAGACCGGTCGCAATGCGCAGGTCGGCTTCGACGAAACGGCGGTCGAGCTTTACCGGCGTACGGCGCACAGGTGTCAGTCCGAAGTCGACGTGCGCAGCGTCGTCGCGCGCGAAATGGTTCTCGACCCGTACCGTCTCGAACACCCACGGATCGCCGACGACCTCCTCGAGCTCGGCGCCTTCATTCGGTCGGTGCAGGCCGGTGGCGACCAGGACGGTCACGCGCTCGCGCGGCACGCCAGCGTCGAGCAGCCCCTCGATGAGCGGCCGGAGGAACAGATGGTTGGGGACGGGCCGCGTGATGTCGCAGATCAGGATGCACGCACTTTGCCGGCCGCGCACGAGCTCGCGATAGGGCGCAGCGCCAACCGGTCTCGCGAGCGCGTCGCGCACCGCCGCGTGCGGATCGGCGAGCTTCGCCAGCGGCCGCTTGCTGATGAGCGTCGGGCGCGCATCCGTCGGCAAGCGGACCTGAAGCCCGGATTGTCCATAGCGAATATGGACGGTCTCGCCAACTTCGCTGGTGCTTCTGGTCTCACCCATGGTCGGACCTTGTGGCTTCGTTACCGATAGGTATGTTACCTCGCCCGCAGCCGCGATTGCACGTAGCGCCGCGTTCTTGCGGCCGTCGAGGCGGGAAGCCCTACACGGCCGCCGGCATCGGTGCGATGATTCGACGCTATTGCGTGGGCAGCTAGGAGCACCTCGTGGACCCGATGTATCCAGATTTTGGTTTGCGCGATCTGCGCGCGAAGGCAGCGGAACCGGCAGGGGCCAGGATTTTGCGCTTCGTTGCCATCGCGGCCACGCTGACTGTACTTGCAGTATCGCCGGCAGCGACAGCGCAGACGCCGGCCATCGGCGCCACCGCGATCGCGCCCGGACACATTCCGCCGCCGAACACGACACCGCTCGGCGCGGTTCAAGTCGGGATCTACCTGTACGGGATCGAGGAACTCGATTTCGCGAGGCATACCTTTCACCCTCGCTTCGAGATCTGGTGGCGCTGGCGCGGCGACGGTTTCGACCCGCTGGCGACGCTGCACATCGTTGGCGCGCGCTCGAGCAACGTCGTGCTGGAGGATCGCCGCAAGCTGCCCAACGGTGAGAACTACCTCGTCGCGCGCGTGGACGCCGTCATCAACCAGACGCTCGACACCGGGTCATTTCCATTCGATCGCCATCGGCTGCAGATTCAGATCGAATCGCCATACGAAGACGAATATCTCCAGTACACCATCGACCGCGAGGCCAGCCTGCTCGACCCCGAGTCGTACTCACCGGGCTGGCGGCTCACCGGTTTTCGCATGAACGAAACGCGCATCAGCTATCCGACCACGTTTGGTCTCAAGGAGCGCGTGGGTGAAAAGTACTCGCGCGTGGTCGCCGACGTGGTCGCCGAACGCGTCAGCTGGCGCATCGCCATCGACTATTTCATCGGCTTTATCGTCTGCGTGCTGCTCTGCCTGCTGGGCTACCTCATTCATCCGAGCCTGCTCTCAGTCCGTGCATCGCTGGTGACGGCCGCGACACTCGCTGCCATCGGCAACAAGTACATCGTGAATTCGCTCACCGAAACCAGCGTGACCGCGCGTCTTTCCAATGTCGCGGTGATCACGTCCTTTGCGATGGTGCTGCTCTTCATGATGACGTCTATCGTATGCGAGCGCATGATCCGTGCAGACCGGACGGAGCGTGCTGTCCGCGTCAACCGCAATGTCGGTATTGCGGCCGCGGTCGCTTATGTTCTCATCATGGCTATTGTCTTCTGGCTCGCGCTGACAGGCGCGCCGACGTGATGCTGTGGCGGTTCGGCCTCGCGGCAATGTTCTTGTAGACGTTACTGAGGCGGTGGCCGGAACGAGGGCGACCCCCAATCCCTCCAGCTGGATTGGGTCGAATACCACGAACGGTTTCGGTAGTGCTCGTCCCAATACGTGTCGACCGAAAACTTGACGATGGGCACTCGCGGGTTGCGGAACGATCCGGAGAGATAGTTTGCGTCGACCCAGCCGCGCGTGCGGCCCGCCACGATGTCGCACCAGCGCCAGCCTTCGGTGCAGGCGACAACATGTACATCCTGGCCTCGATGAAGCCAGGTGACGACCGGAAACGCAGGATCCGGACCCGCGCGAACGTTTACCGTGCGCAACGTTAGCGCAGGTTGCGCGAGCGCAACCGCCGGCAATGCCAGCAGCAGCAACACCACCAGCGATTTGAACAGCACTCTACAACGCATCGATGCCTCCATCCCGACGAGAGGCGTCATGATAGCCCTGCCCGTTATTCCCCGCCTGCTGAATGCTCGACCATCGCACCCGGTCGTAGCTGTCGCGGCTCAACTCACCAGCAACGCCTTGCTGGCGAGGGTCTGCAGCGCCCTGTCCAGCTTCGAACGTCCGGTCGGGCCCGCGAAAGGGCCGCCGAGCGCCGTAATGAGTTCGTCGCGTGTCTTCGTACCGTCGAGCAACGCGAGCAACCTTCGAGCAAATGGATCCTGATAGCGGAGCGCCTCGTGATACAGGCTTGGAATGACTTCCTGCTCGCGATTGAGCCAGCGCGCTGCGGCGAAAGCCTCGGGTCGCTCGCTCGGAACGGCGGCGACGGTGACGGGCGCGGTGCGCAGATCCACCAGGCCGGCAAAATAGAACTCAATCACGAGTTGTTCGATTGGCCGCTGCGCGCTGCCGCCGGTCACCATCGTTGCATTTTGCACGCGCCAACGGCCCAGCTCCGCCACGGGTACGGTATAGGGCCAACGCGCAAGCAGGTATTGCTTGACGGCGCCGAACTCCGCATCGGATCCGGGCAGCGCCTGGTTGTTCGCGGCCGCGCGCCGCACCTCCAGTGGCGGCAGCACATGCAATCCCAGCACGCGCGACGGTTGCATGACGAATTGCGAAAGTGCGTTGGCGTGGCACAGCAACGACTCACGGAAGTCGCGAAATTGGACGAAGTCGCGATACTGTTCGCGCGCCAGACGGTCGAGCCGCCCCAGTGTCTCACTAACCGGCGGCGCGAGTCCTTCTCCCATCATCGTATTCAAGTTGGCTTCCGCGAGGAAAGTCAGTCCCGAGCGCGCTGCATCGGCCATGAATTCGTGGAAATACACGGCATCGTTCGCTTCGCTCATGTCGTCGTGCCCCAGCGCGGCGTCGGAACCCTCGGCGGCGCTGCGAACCTGTGCGCGCATGGCCTGCTGTCGCGTGTTCTCATCGGCGACGGGCGTCGCCACGAGGTTGAGCAGCGCACGCGCCGCGGCAAGCGTGGCGGGCTTGTCGGCGATATTTCGGGTGTGGTACTTGAGCATGTCCCATACGACGCGGCGCATGTGGCATCCAGGCAGTGCGTTGTAGCTCACGAAGGCGACGCCGTTCGGCGCCAGATGGCGCGCGATCAGCGGCATCACGTGGGCCCGCACCTCTGCCGGAATCCACGAGTAGAGACCGTGCGCGATGATGTAGTCGAAGCCGCCAAGATCCGCGGGAAGTTGGCGCAGGTCGAGCTCGAGCAGGCGGATGTTGGTGAGCCCCAGATCGCGCGCCATGCGCTGGGCGCGAGCGACTGGCTGCGCCGCAAAATCGAAACCTACAAAGCTGGCGTTGGGCAACGTGGCCGCAATGGGAACCAGGTTCGATCCGTCGCCGCATGCGAGCTCCAGGACACGGCAGGTTGCGACGGGCGCGACGTCGAGCCCGAGCAGCGTCCCTATCGTTGCGAGGCGGTCAGGATGGTGTGCCGGATTCGGGAAACTCGTGTAAGGCACATCGTCGTAACTCTTGGCGAGCGTGTCGTTCCCGGAGCCGAGCGTGTTGATTGGAGTGTCTGCCAATGGACGCTCGGAGGATGTCGCCGCGTGACTACAGCACTGCCTTGATCTTTCCGGCACTCATGGTCACAAGCGGGCGTACGACCGGAACCTGCCATGCGCCGCCGTCAATTGGTCGGGGCCACCTTGCTCCAGCCCGCATCCGGGTTGTATGCACTGATCGCGCGCGCCACCGCGTCAGTGCCGGGGCCGAGGTTCTTCTGATACACGACGCCGTCCTGGTTGACGATGAACGTCATCACGCCAGTGTCGTTGTATTTCGCCGGCCACGCGATCAGGCCGTAGCCTTCGGTCATGCGCCCGTTCTTGATGTAGCTGCGCGCGCCGCCGGGCGCATCCTTGCCTTGCGCAGTGAGAATCTTGTACAGGTAGCCGTGGTAAGGCTGTCCTGCCTTCGCATCCGCGAATTCGGCGCCGAGCGGACTCTCCGCCTCGCCAGGCAACGACGCCCAGTACAAGCCGTCGCGCTTGCCCGGCGATGACAAGCCACGCTTTGCGTATTGCAGCACGCCGTCGCCGTTCCAGTCGCGCGCGTGGTACTCCTTCTGCGCGTCGGTGTAGGCAAGCGCGACCTGGATCGCGGCCAGTTCATTGCGGCCAATGCGGCGGATGCGCATCTCCTCGGGCGCGGCATGCGTATCGAACTTCCACCCTGCCGCAGTCTTGACGATCGGGATCGCCATCGTCCAGCCTTTGACCCCGGCACCCAGAAACGCCTTGTCGCTGCCGGCCGGCACGATCTTGTGCGCTTTCGCCCATGCCTCGAGAAAGTTCGTGACGTCTTCCGGATCGACGCTCGCCGCGGGAATGTACTGACGATAGTCGGGCCCGACGACCATCTTGAGCGCGTCGCCGTCGTGGCGTGCGATCGCGTCGACGAACGCGTCGGCCGCGGCCTCAGGAGTCGGATAGGTGTTCTGCGCAAGCACTGCCGGCGCAAGCACGAGCGAACCGGCCAGTACAGCCAGGTTCAGAATCTGTTTGAAGTTTGTCATGTTCATCCGCTCCGTCTTAACGACCCCGTCCGCCACCACCACGGCCACCACCACCTCCACCGCCGCGGCCTCCACCGCCGCCGCCACTCGGACGACCGCCCCCGCCGCCGGCACTTGGACGACTGCCCCCGCCCCCCGCGCTGGCACGGGCGCCACCACCGCCACCATACCCTTGCGCCGACGCGTGGCTTGCCGCGCCCCGATCGGCCTGCGCGCGTGCCTGACCGCTGTCGGCGCCCCGCAGCGCGTTGTCCCGGCTCGCGGACTGCGCGTTCTGGCGAGCCGCGCCGTGATCCGCATTCTGTGCATTCTGCCGCGCCGCGCCGGAATCGAAGCTCTGCCCTCTCTGCTGGCCCATGTCGCGATTGGCGGTTTGCGCGCGATCACGCGCGGAGCCGCTGCCGGCTTCCACGCCACGGCTCTGCATCGCCTGGTTCGCACGCTCGCGACTCGCGTCGCGGCTCGCGTCCTTGCCGCGATACTGCTCGCGATTGCCCGACTGGTACTTGTTGTTGAGATTCTGCCGCGTCGCGTCGCCACCGCGATACGGCGTGTTGCCGCGGTTCGCGGTATTGTGATTCCAGTTGCTCCGGTTGCCGTTGGCGTTGATCTGCCGGTTGGTGTTGATGTTGTTGTACCGGTTGACGTTGATGTTCACGTCGCCCCGGCCCCAGTTGCAACCGCCCCACAATGCATTGCTGATGCCGATGCCCACACCCCAGGCGATGCCGGTGGCAACGACCCCCGACCAAAAGTAACCGGCCGGTGGCGGATAGTAGTACGGCGGATACGCCGGGTAGGGCCACGCCCCATAGACGACTGCGGGGTTGTACGAAGGCACGTAAACCACCGACGGTTGCGCCGGCTCGATCACGATCACTTGCGGCGGCGGTGCCGATTGCTGCACCACCGTTGTCTGCGCGGCCGGTGCCGGACGCGCCTCCGGCGCCTCCGTCGACACCTTGATCTGCTCGTTGGACTTCAGGTTGCCCGCCTGCTGCGCCTTTTGCCGAAGCCGCTGCACCGAGTCCATGACATCCTCGGGCTGCGCCAGGAACGCATCACCCATGTTCTTCACCCACTCCGGCTTCTCGCCGAGGGTGACGAGCACCTGGGGGAAAGCGACCATCGATGCGACCGACGGATCCCATGGCTCGTTCTCGACCATCTTGACCGCGTCGTCACCCTTGGCGTCGGGGTGCGCCTTCGACCAGGCCATGGCAGCGGCGAACTGGTCGGGATAGGTCGTGGCCATGAACAGTTGCGCCAACAGGGAATCCGGATACAGCGCAACCTGCGCCGTCATCTGCTCCAGCTGTTCATTGCTGAACGGTTTCGCGTCCTGTGCCAGCACGTGCGCAGACACGGCGAACAGCATCGGAAGCAGCAACGCCGCCCGCATCAGTCTGTAGACCGCGGATATCCATCCCATTTTGCCACCCCTATGCGTATGTCTGTTTGCGAACGCGCAATTCTAACCGTTTCGACCCGCATTGGACCAAGTTCTGCAGACTGCGTGTTGTCCCACCGATGGCGAACGCGTCATGCCGGATCCGCACGTTTCCGATGCTGCCGTTCGCGAGTATCTTCCACTTCGCGGTCCAGGAAATAACTCAGGAACGTGCGGATCGCGGCAATCGCTGCAAGGTGCCCCAATTCATCCCACGTCGGGGCGAAGGACGTATTGACGACGTCCGCTGCGAGCTGAAAGGTCAGACCCGCGACGAGCCAGCGCGCGAACCTCAGCCAGACGGTGCGCCGATCGTCGTTCGTAGTGTCCGAGCGCAACCCCGCGCGCACGATGCCGAACACCGCTTCCAGCACGCCGAAAGCGATGACGGCAATCGCGATCGCCTCGATCGTGAGTGCAACATAGTGGGCGATGTCGTGCAGTAGCGATTCCATGCGCCACCGTGGCCGTGATCCGGGGACCGCAGCCCCGATCTATTTCGTCGCCCTCGCGACATCCGCCAGCAAGCCGGACGCTTTTGGACTGCTCACGCTCCTGCGTATCAGGATGTCCGGCGGCAGAAGATTACTTCCACCGTAAAAGGCGTCATTCCAAGGGATGTTGGTACTCACCACCGTGCCATCCAGATTGAGGCCGCCGAACACGCCTTTGGCGCGGGAGAACGAGATCAGATCGGCCGTGACCGTGGACCTCGCACCGGCGCCCACCGGACCCGCCGCAATGCTTGCGTCGGCGCCGACTTTGAACGTGGTCGACAGCAGCGAATTGAAGCCTTTGTCCGTCATCACGACGATGATGACTTCCGACACATCGATGCCCGCCTGGAAGCCCACGCTGGCCGTCGCCAGATTGTAGAACGCCGGCCCTGCCCAAGTGCGCCCATCCCGGGCAACGAGAACGCCTCTTCCGCCCGAGCCTCCGAAGATGAAGCCCGCCCGGACGACCTGCGGCGCAATCAACAACGCTCTGGCCCGGCTCAGGTTGTCCTGGATCCACGTCTGGTCCGGATCACGGATGAAATTGCTCAGTGTCGTTTGCGCATCTCCAACGAGCCTTTCCGGTTCGCCCGGAGAAACTGATTGCGTCGCGCATCCAGCCAGCGTCGTCGCCGCCAGCACGCCCAGCGCGGTACGGCGGGAAGGATTTTCTATCGTCTTGGATATTGTCATCGTAGCTCCACAAAAACCTTGAATTGGTCGAAGGTACAGACTTGCGCCCACCGCCCCTCGCGGAGCGATCGACGCGAACATGATACTTCAGGCGATTCCATTTTCCTCATCGCACTCTCGATTGCCTTCCGTGTGCACGATGTCGTTCACTTCACAGTCCTTGCCGACGCAAGGGATGTCTGCGTGGCCAGCGATTGCCGCCTGCGCCATGCCACGTAGGGGATGGACACGAGTAGCGCAACGATGAGGGACAGGAGGATTGCGGCGAGCGCTGATTTTGTTTCGGCACCGCCAGCGACGGCAGCAGCCAGTGCGATCGCTGGATGACGGGACGCGGTGGACAGTCCAAGGACCGTGCGATTGTCGGCTTGGGGGCCACCAAGCAGGTGTCCAACCGCAAGGCCGATCACAGTCATCGCGGTGATGATCAACACCGTGCCATTCCCGAAAAGTGCATGAATCGCAGGCCAGGACGCATAGGCCAGTGGCAACCCGCTGCCGATGAGCAAGATCATGCCGAGTAGCGCGAGTGGTCGTGCAATCCTTTCTGCCAACGCGGGTAACCACTGACGCAAAGCAATGCCTGCTGAAAGCGGCGCCAGCACGGTCATCAGCACGATTTTCGCCACGGCGAGCGGTGCGATTTCGCCGGCACGATCGAAAGCGCTGCTGAACCACGAAACGGCAAGCGGCACGGTAACGATCGCGAGCAGCCCGATCGCAACCAGCAGGCCGACCGCGTAGGACGCATGCCCTCCCGCATTTAACTCTTTCTTGGGCAGGATTGGCGGCACGGGCGATATCGCGAGCGCGACCAACGCGATCTCTACCGAGATTGGAAGATCGAACACGACGACCAGCCCTGCCGCGACGAGCGGCATGATCACGTTCATCGACAGCACCGAACGCACGAGCAACCCAGGCTGGCGAAACAGGTATGTCGCATCCTGCCAGGTCGCGTTCAATCCGAGACTAAGCACCGTAAGCACGATGCTTGACTTGAGAACAAGGAGGAGGATCGAGGCGACATCCATGTTTTTGGCAATTCTTAGAACAATTCGTCCACGATGTCGTTCAGATGCACGCGGAGCAGTGCCGCAAGTAGTATGGATGTCAGCGAGGCAGCCCTGGATGTAGCCGAGGTCATATGGCTGTGCTAGTGTCTCGTTACTTCGTGCCGAAGATGCGATCGCCCGCATCACCCAGCCCCGGCATGATGTAGCCGTGATCGTTCAACTGCCGGTCGATCGCTGCGGTGTAAACCGGCACGTCCGGGTGCGCCGCCTGGAAGGTTGCAATCCCTTCAGGACAGGACACGAGGCACACGAAGCGAATGGTGCGCGGCCTCGACTCCTTCAGACGCTCCACAGCAGCCACTGCGGAATTGCCTGTTGCGAGCATCGGGTCGAGCACGATCGCATCGCGCTCAGTCATGCCTCCTGGCATTTTAAAATAATACTCGACGGCCACCAGCGACTTGGGATCGCGATACAGACCGATATGCCCGACACGCGCACCGGGAACGACCGACAGGAAGCCATCGAGGAGACCGGTTCCCGCGCGCAGGATCGGCACGAACACGAGCTTCTTGCCGTCGATCAGCCTGGACTGCATCTTCTCCAGCGGCGTCTCGATCAGGACCTCGTGCATCGACACGTCGCGGGTCACTTCGTAGGCCATCAGCGACCCGATCTCGGTCAACAGCCGCCGAAAACTCGTCGTGCTGGTCTCCTTCTTGCGCAGGAGCGTGAGCTTGTGCTGCACGAGGGGATGGTCGATGACGTGAACGTTGTGCACCATGCTGCTGCCTCCTGTAACGAACTCCGAATTCAGAATACCGTTCCGTCGCTGGCGATCGAAAGCGGGGCGTTGCCGCCACGCAGCTCTGTGGCGAGCTCGCGTCCCGCCGCCCACGTGCCGCCTTCGAGGATGCACGCCAGCGGCAGCGTGGGAACACCGAAGTACGTTCGGACCCGCGGCGCGAGTTCGTCGAGCAACGCCACGGTCAGCGCTCGCCACTCGACGACGAGTTCGCTACCCATCGTCCCACGTCCGTGCGCCATCGGCCGCGTTGACGAGCTGCAGCACGCCGGTGTCGAGCAGCAGTCCGCCATTGCGGTATTCGGGCAGCGCCGTGAGTTGTTCGCGATCCGTCACCGTGATGCCTGCCCACTCGAATGGCTCGAACAGCGAATAGGCCGACCATTGCGAAAGCTTGTGGAACGGCACCCAGCCCGCGGTGGGGCCGCTGCCGCCCGCGTGCGGATGACGCCACACATCGCCGAGCGGCACGCCGTCGAGCATGCTGCCGGTGCACCAGATCGGTCCGAGGCCATCGAGCAATGCCTCGAGGAGCGCCGCCGCGGAAACGGCATTGCGCGTTCCCTGGGCGGTCAGAAAATCAAACAACCCGCCTGGGCGCGCGGCGTCGGTGAATGTGTCGGACTGCGTAACAAGCGCGCTACCCAAACGGCGCATCAGCGCGGCGCGGCCGTCGAGCCCAACCAGTGGATTATCGGTCCCGACCTGGAACAGACTCGCCAGCGTCGACACGTCCATCGCGGCGAGCGCAGAGGCATCGACGCGCAGCGGATCGTCCGGTCGTGCGGAGAACGCACCACGCATGAACGCACGGAAACTTGCGACACCCAGCCCTTCCGAGCGCGTGAAGCGCTGTCCCGATTCGGCTTCGGCGAAACCCCAGGCCGCGCCGGCGCCTGCGTCCAGCAGCACACTCACGACGGTCAAGGTCGATGCGGGCGCGCGCGCAGTCGGCGACGCTGCGTCCTGCCAGTGCGCGATCAAGCTCGGCCTTGCGATCGATGCCGCCTGCCTCGAAGTGTCGCCAGCGGCTGTGGTACGGGCACGTCCAGATCCGGATAGCGACGGCGCGTGACCGTCGCAACCTGCGCCGCGGCATCGTCCAGGCGTGTGCGATCGATGCGAAAATGGCGCGACTGCCCCGCCGTCACGGCCGCAGCGATGTTACGGCACCGCTCGCGAATCGTCGTCGTGGAATTGAGAACCGCAACTGGGTCCTCCCGCAACGCCAGCGTCACAAGTCGCGGCCCTTCGTCGTCGCCAGCTGCTCCGCGTCTGGAATCTCGCCATCGGTGAAGTAGCCCGCCGCCTTCTTGGCATCCATCTCGACGCGCGCGTCGGCCGGGATCAGTTCATCCGGGAGCTTGACGCGCTCGCCGACTTCGATCCCCGACCCCACGATGCGCGTCGTACTTCATGTTGCTCATCGATACCAGCCGATGGATTCGCCGGATGCCCAGCCAATGCAGCACGTCCGGCATCAATTCCTGAAAACGCATGTCCTGCACGCCGGCGACGCATTCGGTGCGCAGGAAATAGTTGTCGGCGCTGTCGCCGCCCTTCTGGCGCTTGCGCGCGTTGTAGACCAGGAACTTGGTCACCTCGCCCAGCGCGCGGCCTTCCTTGCGGGAGTACACGACGAGACCGACGCCCCCCTGCTGCGCGCCACGGATGCATTCCTCGATCGCGTGCGTGAGGTACGGCCGGCAGGTGCAGATGTCGGACCCGAACACGTCCGAGCCGTTGCACTCGTCGTGCACGCGAGCCGTCAGCGTGACCGCGGGATTCGCCAGGTCGTGCGGGTTGCCGAACACGTACACCGTCTGGCCCCCGATCGGTGGCAGGAAGACGTCGAGGTCACCACGCGTGACGAGCTCGGGATACATGCCGCCCGTCTCCTCGAACAGTGCGCGACGCAGGTCGGCTTCGGCTACACCAAAGCGTTGCGCGACTCCGGGCAGCCACCACACCGGCTCGATCGCGGCCTTGGTCACGACCGCCGAGCCATTTTCCAGCAGGATGCGGCCATCGGCATGCAGACGGCCAGCGGCAATCGCCTGCCGGACCTCGGGCATGTCGATGTGCGCCTTGGTCACCGCGATCGTCGGGCGGATGTCGTAGCCGCCGGCGATCTCGTCCTTGAACGCTTCCGCAACGATGGCGCCGAACGGATCCATCGCCACGATGCTGTCCGGGTCCGCCCATTGCGGATACGGTCCGAGCGGGTCGGCGGGCATCGTATCGGTGAGGTCCGGGCGATGATCGCGCAACAGCGCGCCCGCCGCGACCGCCAGTGCGCGATAGACGCCGTACGAGCCGCTGTGCGTGCCGATCACATTGCGCTGGCTGCGCGTGGTCGTACTGCCGACAATCGGACCGCGCTCGTGCGGATCGGCGCGGCCCCAATGGATCGGCAACGCGCCGTGCCCGCCCTCGATGGGATGCGAGGTAAGGCGGATGTGTTTCAACGGACGATGCTCGGTAGACATAGGTCGGGTCCCGCAAGACTCAACAATATACCAGCGTCCCGGCGGATGCTCGGACTCGCAGCGACGCCGTTCATGGCGTCAGCCGCAGCGCAGTAATAGACTATGAGATTGGCAAGCATCAGAGATCCCCATGGATACCGGTCCCAGCACGACGAACAACCTGTTGCGTTCCACCAACGCAAGCATGATCGACGACGATCAGGTGGAAACGCGCGAGTGGCTGGACGCGCTCGAATCCGTTGTTCGCGTCGAGGGACACGACCGCGCGCTGGTATTGCTGCGCCTGCTCGAGGAACAGGCCCAGCAGCTGGGCATCGTCGCCAACGTTCCGCCCTACTCCGCCTACCGCAACACGATTCCGCTGGAGCTCGAAGGTCCGTACCCGGGCGATTTCGAGCTGGAGGAACGAATTACGTCGATCGTGCGCTGGAATGCGCTGGCGATGGTCGTGCGCGCAAATCAGGCGTATGGCGACCTCGGTGGTCACATCGGCAGCTACGCCTCCGCTGCGGAGATCTTCGAGGTTGGTTTCAACCATTTCTTTTCCGGTGATCGGGGCGCTGGCGGCGACCTGGTTTATTTCCAGGCGCATTCCGCACCCGGTGTCTATGCGCGCGCATTTCTCGAAGGCAGGCTCTCCGAAGAGCAACTGGCGAACTACCGGCAGGAAGTCGGCGGCAAGGGCCTTTCGTCCTATCCGCATCCCTGGCTGATGCCGGATTTCTGGCAGTTCCCCACGGGCTCGATGGGTCTCGGCCCGATGAGCGCCATCTACCAGGCGCGCTTCATGCGCTATCTGCAGCACCGTGGTATCGCCGATACGGCGCCGCGCCGGGTGTGGGGCGTTTTCGGTGACGGTGAAATGGACGAACCCGAATCCATCGGCGCGCTCACGCTCGCGGCGCGGGAAAACCTCGACAACCTGACCTTCGTCATCAATTGCAACCTGCAGCGACTCGACGGACCGGTCCGCGGGAACGGCCAGATCATCCAGGAGCTGGAATCGCTGTTCAGCGGTGCGGGCTGGAATGTCATCAAGGTGCTGTGGGGCTCCGACTGGGATCCTCTGTTCGCGCGCGACAAAACGCACAGTCTGCTGCGCGCCTTCGCGGACACGTCCGACGGGGAGTACCAAACGCTCGGCGCGAACGACGGAAAGTACAACTTCGAGCGCTTCTTCGGCCGCGCACCGGAACTGCGCGAACTCGTCGGGCATATGAGTGAGACCCAGATTGACGCGCTAAAACGCGGCGGTCACGATTTCCGCAAGCTCCACGCCGCCTTCCGCGCGGCAACGCTGCATCAGGGACGACCTACAGTCATCCTTGCCAAGACCAAAAAGGGCTTTGGCATGGGTCGGGCCGGCGAGTCGCGCATGACCGTCCACCAGCAAAAGAAGTTCGATGTCACCGCACTGCACGAATTCCGCGATCGCTTCGCCTTGCCGTTGAGCGACGCCGATGTCGAGTCGATGAAGTTCTATCGTCCGACAGAAACGAGTCGCGAGCTCGCCTATCTGCGCGAGCGGCGTGCAGCTTTGGGTGGCGCCCTGCCATCGCGACGCCGTCGAGCAGAGCCGATAGCCATTCCCGAGTTGCAAAGCTATGCACAGTTTGCCCTGCACGCCGAGGGCAAGGAGATGTCGACGACGATGGCCGCGGTGCGCTTGCTCACCGCATTGTTGAAGGACAAGACGCTGGGACCGCGCATCGTTCCGATCGTGGCCGACGAAGCGCGGACATTCGGCATGGCCAGCCTGTTCCGGCAAGTCGGCATTTATAGTTCGGTCGGTCAGCGCTACGAACCCGAAGATGCCGGCTCGATGCTGTACTACCGCGAGGCACGCGACGGCCAACTGCTCGAGGAAGGCATCACCGAGGCAGGCGCGCTGTCATCGTGGACGGCGGCCGCGACGTCCTACAGCGTTCACGGCCAGCCGATGTTGCCGTTCTACATCTACTACTCGATGTTCGGTTTTCAGCGAGTCGGCGACCTGATCTGGGCCGCAGCCGATCAGCGTGCCCGCGGATTCCTGCTCGGCGCGACCGCCGGGCGCACGACGCTTGGCGGTGAGGGACTGCAGCATCAGGACGGCAGCAGCCACGTGATCGCCGCAACGGTCCCGAACTGCCGGGCCTACGATCCCGCGTTCGCGGGCGAACTGGCCATCATCCTCGATCACGGCATGCGGCAGATGCTGGAGCGCCAGGTGGACGAGTTCTACTACGTCACGCTCATGAACGAAAACTATGCGCAACCCTCGCTACCGGAGGGCGTCGAACAGGATGTCATCAAGGGCATGTATCGGTTGCGTCGCGAGCAGCCGCCAGCGGCGAAGGCGCAGGTCCGGTTGCTCGGCAGCGGGGCCATTCTCCGTGAGGTCATCGCCGCTGCAGAAATGCTGGCCCGCGACTGGAACGTCGCCAGCGACATTTTCAGCGTGACCAGCTTCAGCGAACTCGCCCGGGATGCCCGCGAGACCGAGCGCTGGAACCGCTTCCATCCCGGGCAGGCCGCAAGACGCAGCCACGTCGAAACATTGCTCCATGGCAAGGATCCGGTGATCGCGGCGACCGACTACGTCCGCGCGTACCCGCAACTCATCGCTGCCTATGTCGGTGGTCGATTTGTCGCACTGGGAACCGATGGTTTCGGGCGCAGCGATACGCGCGCCGCGTTGCGCGAGTTTTTCGAGGTCGACCGGAAGCAGATTGTCGTCGCCGCGCTCGATGCACTGGTGCGTGAAGGCACGCTTGCCAGTGCGATTGTGGCCACGGCCATCGAGAAGTATGGCGTCGCAGTCGATCGCGCTTCGCCGTGGACGGTCTAGCGACACGCAGCACGCGTGACGCTTTAGACCAGGTTACAACCGGCCCTAGCGAACCTCTGAACAGGTTTCCCCGTTCGCCCTGAGTGTTGGTAAAGCGCGAAGGCGATGCGCAGCATCTTGCGGGCGAGAATCACGATCGCGGCGGTAGAGCTCAGACCTTTGGCGCGCTGGGCTTGGTAGTAAGGCCGCCACAGTTTGGTCTTGGCCGCCGACATGGCGCAGTTGAACAGGATGCGTCGGGTTTCGCCGGGGCCGCGCTTGGACAGCCGCCGGCGGCCGTGCCTCTTTCCCGAGTCGTCGGGTCGTGGATCGAACCCGGTATGCGCGACGACGGCATCGCTGCTGGCAAAGGGCAGACGCGTGAAGGTGTGGCCCAGACAGGTGCTGCCGAGACGGCCGTAGCCGGGAATGGTAGCGATGTGTTGTGCGGCGTGCTGCGCGGCCGGCAGTTGCTGCAAGGCGCGTTGCATCAGCGCTTCGATCTGGCTGATCAGTCGTTCGAGTCGAGCGATGAGCTGCTGGAGTTCCTGCTGTACGCCGGGCAAGCCGCGCAAACTCTGCGTCAGCGTGCCCTTGATGACGACCAGCTTCGCCGCTTGTCCTGAGCGAGTCGAAGGGCGGCGGCTATCCAACTGGTCGAATTGGATGAGGTTCCGTTCATGGTTCGACAAGCCTGTCCTGAGCTTGCCGAAGGGCTCACCACGAACGGACTAAATCAGAGCTTCACTAACGCGCTGCCGCACCTGCCGGCATCGCGGCCGGTGTCGGCGGCACGTCGACTATCTTCGCGCCGACATCCTTCAGCAGGCGCTGGAATTCGGGCGACGCCAGGATAATGGTTCCCGCTGCGGCACGCAGGCGATCGACGGCCTCGTCGGGCAGCACGAACGACGTCGGCTGTTGATTCAGATAGTCGAGTTCGGCCTTGTCCTTGAGCGCAGAGAACGACACGTCGATGGCGTAGATCTCGGCATCTGGAACGCGTAGCGCCTTGGCGACTGCCGGATCCTTGTTGGCTGCCATCGCTGCCGAGTTCCGGACCAGGCGCGCATTCTGCCATTGTGTTGCCGTATCTCTCAACAGCTCGACCGCTTCAAACGAGAAGGCGTCGATGGGTGTGCCTGCCGACTTGAGCAGGATGTCCACGGTTCCGGGCGGAGTCTCGGACTTGTCCCATGGGGTCGGCGGCGACGACAGAGAATTGACGACGAAGATGATGATCCGCTTCGCGCTGTCGAGTGGTGTCGGCATGCCAACTTCGCGCAATGCTTCGATTACCTCCATCGCATCGAGCACGGCACGCATGCCCACATTATCCGACACGCCGCCGTCGACGAGATGGAGGAATGGGCGACTAGCGCCGTCACCAAAGGCTTCCTCGGCCTTGAGCGAGCGAATAGCTCGTGCGGCCGGTCGCGGTGGGTTGGCGGAATCGATGAACATCTTCACCAATTCGGGCGTGGTTCTGTTGCAGGAGCCACCGTAGTTGTTGAGCGTGATGGGTGAAAGCACCACCGGCACCGCCGACGAGGCTGCCGCGGCACGGGACAGCGGTACCGCATTGAGATCCGAGCAGATGACGTCGAAGATGCGCTGGTTGAACACGAATCGCGAACCAGTCGAGATATCGGTGGCCGACGCCAGGATCAGCGGGCCCTTGCCGCGATTGAGATCGCCAAACGTAGCGCCGTTGAAGAGGATTTCGTCGTACAACTGAGCCGCCAACTCGGAACGGCCCCAACCCGTTGACCACAGTTTCGTCCAGTTCGCCGGGCTGAACGTGCGCGAGATGATCTCGCCCTGCACATTGCGCTTCAGGAAGCGTTGTTCGTAGTCGACGAACAGCTTGTCGCCGTAAAGGCCGTAGGCCAGCGCAGTGAAACTGCCCCCCGACACACCGGTGATGATGTCGACTTCATCGAGCAGGCGAGCCTTGTTGCCTTTCGGTCCGACGATCTCGGTACGCTTGAGGAACTCGAGGACGCCGTACGAAAAGGCGGCCGCGCGCGTGCCACCACCGGAGAAAGCAAGGATGACCATGTTGGTCTTGTCCTTGGCCTGCGCCATGCGCGTTTCGAAACGATAGCCTGCGTGAGGATCGGCCTGCGCGAGCGGCGGATTGATCGGACGGGTGGCGCAGCCTGCCAGCATTGAAACAGCGGCGATTGCCAGCAACAAGATAAATGGACGCGAAAAGGTCATGGTTGCCTGATCAATGGTAATTGGAGTCGATTGCATGATTATATCCGCCGCCGATCGCGTCGCTGAATTCGGGCAGCGCAGTGCGAGTTGCCACTTCCGCGACCGAGTCGCATGATACGCATTCCCTGACGTCGGCCAGAGGTGCGATCGCGCCGAGCGCGAATCCGCGGGTGGCCCAATCACAAGGAGGCAACGCGATGACAGCATTCAATGTTGTTCGGGTTCGGGTCAAACCGGGACGCGACAAAGAGTTCCTCGAAGCGAACCGCGGGACCCGTGCAGACTTTCCCGGCTCCAAACGCTTCGTGATCATCAAAACCGGCGACCGGGCGTACTGCATCATTGGCGAATGGGACACGTTCAAGAGCCTCGCCGCCGCGCGGCCGAAGATGATTGCAATGCTCGAGACATTTCGCGACACGCTGGAAGATCTGGGAGGCGGGCTTGGCGTGACCGATCCCGTCTCGGGTGAGGTCGTCATCGAAACCTAGGTCGCGCGGCGCCTGCGATTGCGCGAATCGTCGCACGTGAAGCGAATGCCGGCGACGCGCTTCGTCTTGGCCGGCAATAGCCGATGCTATGGCTGCGCGGGACGGAGAAAACTCGTGACCTCGGCCACGAATTCATCTGCCCGTTCTAGCGGCGGCAGATGCCCGCAGCGCTCGATGATCTGTAGTCGTGATCCGATGATGTCCCGGTGAAAGGCATGCGCCATCGCCAGCGGCGTAACCGCGTCGTCCTTGCCCCACAGCACCAGGGTTGGCGCTCGTAACCCGGCAAGCTTCCCGTCGAGTTTCTCCCACGGATTGGAGAGCGTTTCCAGCACGCTGCGGATCGTATGGCCATCACCGCGCTCGAGGTGAAGCGAATAGGCGAGATCGACCAGCTCCTCGGTCACCATGCCCTTTTCGTGGAACATGCATTCGAACGCGGTACGCAAATTCGCGCGGGTGGAGATCTTCAGATCGACCGGAATGGGGCACGCACCTTCGTCGATGCCCGCTGCGTCATTGAGCACGAGCTTGTCGACCTTTTCCGGGAACCGCAGGGCGAACGCGGCGACGATCCAGCCGCCCATCGAATGGCCGAGAAAATGTGCGCGCGCAATGCCAAGGTTGGCGAGGAATCGATCGAGCACCTCGACAAATCCGGCGATACGATAGTCGATCAACGGCTTGTCCGAGCGGCCGAAGCCGAGCAGGTCGATCGCGATGATCCGATTCGAGGTCGCCAGTGCGTCGAAGCAGAATGCCCATTGGTCGGCATCCCCGCCCACGCCATGAACGAGGACGAGCGGCGAGACCCTGACCCGTATCGTAGTAGCAGATCTTCTGGCCGAACACTTTCGTCTCGCGTAGCGCGGCAGCGTCGGCAATGCGAACTTTGGTGGTGGTGTCGACATGCGCGTGGCTCAGCTGCCTGCTCTGTTCGGCGCACGCCAGCTTCGCTCGAAGGGCAGCCGCCATGCGCGCGGGGCGATGAGTTGATGAATGGCAGTGGGACCCCACGAGCCTGGAGCGTAAAAGCGGACGGGCGGCGGTGTTGCCAGCAACGATGCCGAGACTTCCCACAGTCGTTCGATGCCCTCAGCCGTCGTGAACAAGGTATGGTCGCCGCGCATCGCGTCGAGGACCAATCGCTCGTAGGCTTCGAGCACATCGCCAACCAGGCCCGTGTCATGCATCGCGAACTGCAAACTCTGCTTGTCGAGGCGCATGCCCGGGCCAGGTCGCTTGCCATAGAATGAAAGCGACATCTTCGAGGCATCGGCCAAGTCAAACGTCAGATGGTCCGGCCCCTGCGCACCCACACCGGACCCGGCGGGAAACATGCTCTTGGGCGGCTCGCGGAACGCAATGGAAATGATCCGTTGACCCTCAGCAAGTCGCTTGCCTGTGCGCAGGAAGAAAGGCACGCCTGCCCAGCGCCAGTTGTCGATCGAACACCTGAGCGCGATGAAAGTCTCGGTCTCCGACTCCGGGTCAACGCCATCCTCGGCCCGGTAGCCATTGTATTGGCCGCGCACGACATCGGTTGGCTCGATCGGCAGCATGCTGCGAAACACCTTGTTCTTTTCCTCGCCAATGGACGATGGCTCCAAGGCCGTCGGCGGCTCCATCGCAGTAAACGCGAGGATCTGAAACAGGTGCGTCACGACCATGTCGCGGTAGGCGCCGGTCGTCTCGTAGAATGCCGCGCGCTTGTCGAGACTGAGCGTTTCCGGCACATCGATCTGCACATGGTCGATGAAGTTGCGATTCCAGATCGGCTCGAACAATCCGTTGGCGAAGCGAAACGCAAGTATGTTCTGCGCGGGTTCCTTGCCCAGAAAATGATCGATGCGGAAGATCTGGTGCTCGGCGAATACCTCGTGCAGCCTGGCATTCAGCGCCACCGCAGTCGCCAGGTCGGTGCCGAAGGGTTTTTCCATGACGATCCGAGATCGGTCGACGAGATCGGCTTCTCCCAGCATCCGCACTGCAGACAAGGCTGCGCTGGGCGGTACGCTGAGGTAATGCAGCCGCTGGCTCTCGCGATCGAAGGTTCGCTCTGCTTTTTCGACTGCCGCCTTGACCCCACCGGCGCCCGCTGCCAGCGGAACATAGTCCAACGCGGCCGCAAAAGCGTCCCACGACGCCTGCGTGACTTTGCGGGTGGAGAACTCGTCGAGCGCCCCTCGCGCCATCTTCCGGAATGCTTCGATGTCGATCTGTTCCAGCGAGACGCCAATGATCCGGCAGCCCGGAATGAAGCCGGCAGTCGACAAATGAAACAATCCTGGCAGCAGCCTTCGCCGCGCGAGGTCACCCGTGGCGCCAACCAGCACCACGACCTGCGGATGCGGCGGCCCCACTCCTGCGGGGACCTTGGCCATAGTGCTAAACCTTACCAGCCGAGATCGGCCCAGGTAGCAGTGTTGACCCAGTAGTACGGGTCCGACAAGTCGCGAGCGGTCGACTTCTTCATCGCAGCATCCTGCTTGGCGCGGTACTCACTCGCCTTTTTCGCTCCGTCCTGCCCAGCCAACTTGCTGTCTGGATGAAGTTGCTTGTACGCCTCATATTCCTGCGGGCCACCGAGATAGACCTGGTTCCTGGGCGCATCCGGATAGATGAAAAAATGCTTGCCCGTGCGCTGCATGGCTCTGAACTGGCCAGGCGCCATGCGCTTTATCCAGTCCTGCTGAGCCGTGGTCGTCGCGACGAGCACCTTGAAACCGAGGCCCAACAGCTCGCTTTCGTCGATGGGCGGTGTGGAAGTGGCCGCGGCAACGCTGCCTGCGACGAACACCGATACGGTCATTGCCGCCAACATCTTGAGCACTTTCGCCCAGCGAGAATGAAAAAATAGTTTCATGGAATTCGGTCCTGTCGTTGTTGTATCGATCCGCATCGTGTAGTCGTGCGAATAGCCACCGGAGGATACGTGGCGGCCTTGCTGGCTGCAAGTTCGCGGCATCTGCGTAGGGTGGATTGTCGCTCGTGCCGCCGCCCACGGCGTAAGCTAGGCGGTGATTGGCGAGTTGCATCAACGTGGTGAGGGCAGCGCGAACCTGAGTCACCGGCGCCACCTGCGCTTCGAACAAGGAGGGAATGGAAATGCGCGTTACTGCGATCGAGACTATCCATGTCGAAGCCTACCCGAACATCACGTTCGTCGAGGTTCATACCGATGACGGCTTGATTGGCCTCGGTGAGACCTTTCGCACACCAAAGGCGATCACCGCCCAGATCCACGAGACCGTTGCTGCCTATCTTCTCGGCAAGGATCCACTCGCGGTCGATGCGCACAGCAACGTACTGCTGAACCCGTACCTGGGCTTCGGGAGCTCAAGTGTCGAAACCCGCGCCGCCAGCGCCATCGACATCGCGCTCTGGGACCTGCGGGGCAAGGTGCTGGACTGTCCGGTACACGAGCTGCTGGGAGGCCTGTCGCGTGACAAGATCCGTGTCTACAACACCTGTGCCGGTTACGCCTACAACCAGAGTGGCGCGAGCAGGAGACTGGTGACCGCAGACAGCCGTGATGAACCCGCTGCGGGACCCTACGAGGACCAGATCGCCTTCATGAAGCGCCCCGCCGAGTTGGCGCAGTCCTTGCTGGACATGGGCATCACCGCGATGAAAATCTGGCCGTTCGATCAGTTCGCCCTCGCGTCGGGCGGTCGTGATATTTCGGCGCAGGAAATCAAGGCCGGAACGGAGCCATTTCGCAAGATTCGTGAGGCTGTAGGAGACCGCATCGATCTCATGTGCGAGTTTCATTCGCTCTGGAATCTGCCCGCCGCGATCCGCATCGCCGAGGTGCTCGCGGATTACAACATCTACTGGTCCGAGGATCCGATCAAGATGGTTAACCTCGACGCGCTCGCTGACTACCGGCGGCGCGTGCGCATTCCCGTGTGTGCAAGCGAGACGCTGGCGACACGCCACGCCTTTCGCGAGCTGTTGGCCAAGCAGGCGGTTGACTACGTCATGCTCGATCTCGGATGGTGCGGCGGCTTGTCCGAGGCGAAAAAAATTGCCGCGCTCGCCGAGACCTGGCAACGTCCGATCGCGCCGCACGACTGCGTTGGCCCCGTAGTGCTGATCGCTTCGCTGCATCTGGCGCTCAACGCGCCGAACGCATTGTTCCAGGAAGTCGTTCGGGCGTACTACACAGGTTGGTACAAGGAGTTGGTGACCGAGTTGCCGCGCATCGAGAATGGCGAAGCGTACGCGATGGCCGGACCGGGGCTCGGCACCGTGCTGCTACCCGGCCTGAAGCAGCGTTCTGGCGTCACAGTCCAGCGCTCCGAGTTGCCAAAGTGAAACGCTGAATCGCCGCCTGTTGTTCATCCATCGGGCGAGTGCCGCACGGATCATGAATCGATACCGCGAAACATCGCCGAACATGCAGCACGGAATTTTCAATGGCCGATCTTGCTCGCGATCGTGGTCATCGCCTTCATGTCGAGCGGACGATGCCGCGCCGACAGCCGCGCCTGCTCGATCAGCCAGGCTTCGAGCGCGCGCACGCTGGGCCGCTTGGCGGCGTGCGGTTCGACAATCAGGAAATAGGCGCGCGCAGTCGCTATCTCATCCTTGAGCGGCGCCACCAGCGCGCGCTGCTTCAACAGCGCGTCGATCAATGGTCGCCGCCCGAGCGCCATGCCCTGCCCGGCGACCGCGGCGGCGATCGCGGCGTCGTAGTTGGTGAACATGATCGATCCCGCCGGCTCGAGACCGGCAATCCCCATCGCCTCCATCCATAGGTCCCATTCGAGCGGGTAGCCCGCGCGCGGGGCCTCGACCTGCAGCAGCGTGTGCAGCCGCAGGTCCTGCAGACTTTTGATCGGACGACGCTTGTCGCGCAGCAAGCTCGGCGCACAGACGAGCTGGATCGACTCATCGAAGAGCGGTGTGCCAACCGCCGCACTGGCCGGCAGGTAACGGATCGCAAGGTCGAAGCCGTCCACGCCCAGATCGCGCCGCTGCATCGTGGCATCGATGCGGACATCGATCTCGGGCTGCACCTTCACGAGGTCGGCCAGTCGCGGAATCAGCCAGAGTGACGCCAGGCCAGGCGTGGTCGACAGCGACAGGACTTCGCGACGTTGCGGAGCGCGAATCTGGACCATCGTCTTGCGCAGGCCCTCAAAGGCACCGCGCACCGAGTCGCTCAAGCGCCGGCCGTCGTCCGTCAGGTCGAGCGCACGATGGCGGCGGTGAAAAAGTGTTACGCCGAGATCGTCTTCCAGCGCCTTGATCTGCCGGCTGATCGCCGATTGCGTCACGAAACGTTCCTCTGCGGCCTTCGTGAACGACAGGTGACGAACTGCTGCGTCGAACGCCAGCAGCAGTTCCAGTGGGGGTAGCCGGGACGGGTCTTTTCGCATGCCGTGGCGGAATGTCTGAGGTTCCAAATGATCGTTTGAAGGATGGCTGGCAGAGGTAGAGAGTGCCACTCACTTGCTGCCGAACCGATATTCCTACATTCACCACTCGCATGCAAGCGCGACAACCGAAACAGTAGCACTTTCACCAAGGAGCAATCATGCCCTACGACATACCGCTCGCTTCGAACGCCACCCTTAACTCAGCCCGCTCCGGCAGGTCGGTCGTGGACCGGTTACAGGCCCGGGCCACGCCATCTTCGACGAACGCCGTGGCGCCGAGCCGCGTTGACGACGTCCGTCCGATCGAGCCGATGCTGCAGGTACATCAGGCGCAGGTGGAGACCTTGCGACTGATCGCTGTGGCGATTGTTCGCGGCCTCAAGGCGTTGGCGCGGCCGTACGCGGCCTGACTGCAGACGAATCGGCGCCCCGGGCACCCGGGGTGCATCGCGCTGCGATCGGCGAGGCTGCGCCTCCGATTGCAGCGCGACGTGAGTGCGGGGATCCGTAAATTGAATCTGTCCCCAATCGCGGCGCGGTCAGGCTCCCAGCGGCACGGCAACCTTCACGACCTCTTTCCCCTTGGTGCGGCCAGCCACCTCCAGATCGTATTGCGCCTGCAAGTTGAAGCGCATGACAACCACTCGGTGAAGTTTCAGCGCTTCGCCATGGGTACTGGACGTAGTCTCGCGGCCATATTCACCAGGTCCGCAAATGAGTCCGCCCTCATCTTTCGCATCACATTGCCTCGATGCGCCTTCACAGTGATCTCGCTGATGCCGAGCTCGCCACCGACCTGCTTGTTCAACAATCCAGCGACTACCAACGCCATGACCTCCCGTTCGCGACGGGTGAGTGAGGCATGGCAATCGCGGAGCGCTCGTGTCTCTGCCTCGTCCTCAAGTGCAGCTTGGCTGCGCTCGAGCGCATGCCGGAGTGCGCTGAGCAGCACCTCGTCACCGAATGGCTTTGTCAGGAACTCGACGGCTCCCGCCTTCATGGCCCGGACCGTCGTCGGGATATCGCCGTAACCCGTAATGAAGATAATCGGCATATCAATTCGATCGGCGGCGACGCGCTTCTGCAGATCGAGACCATTGAGGTCGGGGAGAGACACGTCAAGTACCAGGCAACTTGGCGCCCTGACACGCGGACGAGAGAGAAACTCCTGTGCGGATGCGAATGTCTCCGCAGCCAGCCTTCGCAGCGAATCAGTTCTTCCAGAGACTCGCGCACGGAGATGTCGTCGTCGACGACGAAGACTACTGGCGTACCGCGCGACACGGGTGACAACATGGATAGATGGTCAGGTGTATCTGCCACTTTCAAGTGCATCCATCCGGGGAAGTAGCACGACCGATCGTTCAGTTGACGAGAATTGCGGCATTCACCGCCTCGAGCAGAGCAGTATCGCTGAACGGCTTGAACAGGCACTCCACAGCACCCAGTTCGATCACCCGTGGACGGACGGCCTCATCCCTGTGAGCGGTGATGAATACGATCGGAATCTCTTGCCGCCGACGCGCCAACGCGCGCTGGAGCTCGAGTCCGGTCATTCCCGGCATGGCGATATCGAGCACCAGACATTCCGTCTCGTCGACGTGATCGGACGCGAGGAACTCTTCGGCCGACGAAAATGCCTGAACCGCAAAGCCGAATTCCCTCAGCAAGTCGGGTAGCGACTCGCGGACGGATTCGTCGTCATCGACCACCGACACCAATGAGCGCTTGACCATCACTGATTCCCCATGACCTGCTGCGCATTCGTTGCAGCAGGTCTTCGAATGACGTCATGGCTGATACCATCCGGAAACTCTTCGGATCCGCAGGGGATGGAAAATGAAAACGTTGCTCCTGGACCGTCGTTCGGCGTCGCCCATAGACGACCATGATGACTCTCGATGATGGAGCGACTCACAGAGAGGCCGATCCCCATACCGCTGCTCTTTGTTGAATAGAACGCTTCGAAGAGTCGGTCCATACCCTGCGGTTCGAGACCCACGCCCGCATCCTGCACGCTCAGGCGCACTCCATCTCCTTCGTCCCGCTCGGTTCTGATTACCAATTGCCGCGGTCGATCCGCCACACCGCTCATCGCTTCCGATGCGTTGCGCAGCAGGTTCAGGATGACCTGCTGGAGCTGGACACGATCACCGGTGACCGGCGGGAGGTCGTCGGCAAGTTCCGGCCGCAGGATCACCCGGCTTCTGCTGAAGTTCAGCTCAGCGACAGCGCGAGCACCTCTCGCGTAGCCTCATTCAAGTCCACTGATTCGGTCGTGACGTCCTTTTTGCCAAAGAGCGCGCGCAATCGCGTGACGACGTCAGACGCACGGTTGCCATCGCGAATCGTGCGCCGCGCGGTCTCCCGCGCGCCGTCGACGTTCGGGGGATCGGCGGCCAGCATCCGCAGACAGGTACTGGCGTTGGTGATGATGCCCGACAGCGGCTGGTTGACTTCGTGCGCGATCGATGCCGTCAAAACCCCGAGGCTCGTGACCCTGGCAACGCGTGCGAGCTCCGAGCGGACCTTGCCGAGTGCTTCATCAGAGAGTCGGCGCTGCGTCACATCCTGAACCGCACCGATGTACTCAAGTCGACCATCCTGGTCTCGGTTCGCGTGGGCGACCAAGTGCACGTACTTGATCGAGCCGTCGCGCATGATCAGGCGTTGCTCGTATTCGAAGTCGCCGCCATCTCGTCGCGCCCGCTCGATCACGTCATGACGCGTCGGGTTGTCTTCCGGGTGCACTCGAGCAACGATCATATCGAGCGTCACGGGCACACCCGGGTCGATCTCGAAAATGCGATAGAGCTGCTCTGACCACATGATTTCGTCTGTCGCTACGCGCCAGGAAAAGCTGCCTGTGGCGCTGAGACGCTGAGCCTCCGCGAGAAATGCCTCACTGCGCTTGAGCGCCTCCTCGACGCGTCTTCTGTCATCGATGTCCGTCAGCAGGACATACCATCGGAGAATGCGACCGTCAGCATCCAATTGCGGTAGGCCACGCGCGTGAAACCAGCGATACACTCCGTCAGCGCGGCGCAGCCGGTGATCGACATCGTAAGGAGATGCCGTCTCCACCGAGTGGTTCCAGGCGCTGATCACCCCAGGCACGTCGTCTGGGTGAACGGCGTCGATGGTTGACCACCATTTCAGCTGCTCGGCGGTCTTGCCGAAATAGTCCAGGACTTGACGGTTGACGAGTTCGACCTCGCCTGACGCTGCCATGATGGCCACCAATCCTGCGATACCGTCAACGATCAAGCGAAAGCTCTGCTCCCTATCTCGCAAGGCTTCCTCCGCCAGCCTGCGTTCCGCAATTTCCTTTCTCAACTCCTCGTTGGCCTTCCCAAGTTCTATGGTCCGTTGCGCGACCCGTTTATCGAGTTCGCTGGCGAGCTGCTTCTGCTGGCTCAGGAGCCGTGCCTCTTGTAGCCCGATCGTGGCATGGTTCGCCGCTACGCTCAGTAGAAGTGTCTCGGTCTGCCCCGGAAAATCCTCTCGCTGAGACCCCGCCACGATTACGCCGATTTCGCCTTGCAGGCCCAATCGCAAGGGCACGGTCGAAATGTCTACGTCTCCGATGGACGTCCGTAGCCGCGGGGGCCACTTCTGCGGATCATCTCCGAACAACTGGTTGAGCACCTCGCAGAGCTCTTGCGGTCGGGGCATCGATCTGCGTGATTGAGCGACCCGCACCGTTTCGAAGGGTGCCTCGCCGACCGGATCTTTCAACCGCACATAGACGAAGTCCAGGCGAAGCATGGCCAGGAGCGCGTCGAGCAGGGTACGAACAATCTGGGATGGTTCGCCGCCGCTCCAGATGGCAGGAAGAGCGAGCACGCTGACCAGATCGTTGATGCAGCGCTGAAGACGTTTGATCTCCTCGGCGGGATGTTCTAGTTGCAGCTTGCATGTCAGACCGCGGTCGAGCCTGGCGGAGTCAGCCCGGCGCGTCGTTCGCGACGCTCGCGCAGGAACTCCTCCGGCTGCACGAAGAATGGATTCTGCTGGAGGATGCCGCCGATGATGACCATCGGATGCGTCCGCATGATGTCGACCACCGTGTCTCCCCCGAATTTCGCCAGATCGTACACGCAGATGACAGCATCGTCGTGGCGACGCCACACATCATTCACACGCGATTCGAACTCGACGAGGCCATCGATGTACGCTTGGTCGGCAGCCGCCCAGTCCATGTGGCAGACAATACGACTGAGCGGAAAACCTCCCTTGGCGTTCCCGCTGGCCAACTGCTCGAATACCTGCAGCATCCGGTCCTGATCGAAACGGCCGTCGCGAAGGTACGCCTCGGTGTTGCTGCGAAGTTCCAATTGCCCACTCTCCTGGGCGAGCGTCGGGTCGATCCCTGCCGAGGCCAATCGGTGTAGATGGTCGCAACGCTGCTCCGGATTGACGACGTGAACCGCCTTATCGCCGCATTCGAACCCGTCCTTGATGAATGGAAGCAATACGCGATAGCCTTCGTCGTCGCTGTTGAAGAACGCACACACATGACGTGTTTCGTCGAGCCGGGAACCGGCGAAGGGAATGGGTGCCGCGCCCCTCTTCACGGTGTGCTCCTCTTGGAGGGCTGTCCTTCGACGCGGGACTGCACGCATGCACCGCCCGCTGAGAGGCTCGACCGGTTGGGCTTCTTCGCGCAATCCGGATGACGCTGCCGTGGCCCCGGTAGCGTATCGACGACGCGGCTGAGTTGCTTCTTCATACCGGTCCTTTTGTCAGAGCCCCCGCGGCAGCAGGATGCGCCGGGTCAAGGGCGAGCGTAAATGATACTTTGGTGTCGGCTTTTGGTCGACGGGGCAACAGCCTCCCAAACTATCGTCGATACCATCGTCCAATAGATTCGCCTCCGCGATGCTGGTGTGATCGCAACCGTGCATCCCACCTGACATATCGTGAGGAAACGCAATGATTGGAATTCACCAGCCAGGCGAAGCCGATTTCAAAGCAGTCCTGCCCGAAGACATTGCGTGGCAGCCGTTCCCTGCGTTCCCACCTACAGTCCGGCTCGCCGTCGTTGTCGGTCACCCATCGGAGCCAGGCCCATACGTGATCAGGGTCAAAGTGCCCACCGGCGTGAAGCTGATGCCACACCGACACCCGGAGGACAGAATCTACACGGTGATGTCCGGCGTCTTCTACATTGGCCTGGGCGACCACTTCGACGGCGATAAAGTGAATGCGTATCCGCCCGGCAGCGTCATCGTTCTGCCCGGCAATACCTATCATTTCCACTGGGCAAGATCCGGCGAGTACGTCACCCAGATTTCGGCCATGGGTCCGTTGGGTCTCGAATACTTGAATCCCAGCGACGATCCTCGTGAGTTGGTACATGACTAGAACCAGACTTCAACAGCACTAGTTAAATCATGGATGCATCGCTCATCTCATTCGGCGCGAACGCGCCCGATGCCGCAATCACCCTCAATCGCGTGGCGCTCGGCACGTTCTTCGCGATCAGTGGCCACCTCAAGCTGTTCAACGCGGCCCGGCACGCCACGCTGGCTCGCACGCTGCAAGACGCCGGCGTGCGCGCGGTGCCGATCATGCAATGGCTCGTGCCGGGCGTCGAGTTCAGCGGGGGATGCGCGCTCATCATGGGCCTGCTATCCGCGCTCGCAGCGTTCGGTCTCTTTGTGGTCTGCCTCAACGCCGTCGTGCTAGACGCCATCAAACGCATTAGCGCATGGCAGCCGATCAATCGCGCCGATTGGATTGGTGACGTGCTCTACCTGCCTGAGGTGCTGTACTGCATCGGACTGGCCGTGGTGATGCTGGCAGGGCCAGGGCCGTGGAGCCTTGACGCCATCATCGCCACACGCCATGCAACCTAATCCGCGGAGGTCACCATGAGCAGCACAGTAATGAGCAATGAACGCGCAACCCAAACCCCGCGTGGGAAAATGGTTGATACGAAACTGGAGGTCGTCGTCATCCCGGTGTCCGACGTTGATCGCGCCAAGCGCTTCTACGGAAGCCTGGGGTGGCGGCTGGACGCCGATTTCGCATTCGACAATGGCTTCCGGGTCGTCCAATTCACGCCGCCCGGCTCGGGCTGTTCGGTCCAATTCGGCACGAACATCACGTCGGCCGCACCGGGCTCGGCCCAGGGCCTCTACCTGGTCGTCGACGAGATCGCGTCCGCACGCGACGAGCTCGCCGCCCGTGGTGCCAAGATCAGCGAGGTATTCCACACCGCTGCACCGGGCGCCCAGTTTCAGCGCGATGGCACGAGCGGTCGAATGAGTGGGCCCGCACCCGACCACGCCAGCTACGGCTCGTTCGCCACGTTCAGCGATCCCGACGGCAACAGCTGGCTGCTGCAAGAGGTCAAGACGCGACTTCCGGGACGAGGGCTCAGCAACGCGACGTCGCGACGCTGACGGAGCTTCTGCAAGAGGCGGAGGTGCACCACGGCGAGTACGAACCGACCGCCCCGAAGCACCATTGGTCGGACTGGTACGCCGCTTACATCGTCGCACGCGAACGCGGCAAAACTTCCGAAGAGGCAGCCAAAGATGCCGTGCACCACATGAGCAACGTCCAATGAGGTCCGACATCGTTCCCGGGTGCCGTCTTTCCCGACTACGAGCTTCCTGACCATCGCGGCAAGCACCGGACGCTCTCGGAGTTGCAGCAAGGCGATCCGCTAGTGCTGGTGCTCTCGCGCGGAGGTTACTGTCCAAAGGAAAGGCGGCAACACGAAGGGCTGCTGCAGCTCCATCGCGAGATGGGAGTGGGCTACTGTCGCCTCGTGACCGTATCGACCGACAACCTGCTCGAGACAAGCGAGTTCCGCGCGGGTGTCGGTGCCGAGTGGACGTTTCTTTCGGACACTGCGCGCAAACTGCAGAAGGATCTCGACATCGCGGAATACACCGACCCGCACCACAATCCGATGATCCCGCACACGCTGGTGCTAGAGCCCGGCCTGCGTGTCTACAAGGTCTACAACGGCTACTGGTTCTTCGGGCGTCCTACCGTGGAGGAACTGCGTCTCGACCTGCGCGCCGTGCTGCAGCGCTGCCGTCCCGATTGGGACATCGGCAGCGCAGAGCAACGCGCCCGCTGGGCCAAGGGCGAGACGGCGAAATTCTTTCCCTACGGAAAAACCCAGGCGCAACTGTTGGCCGAACAGGACTGAGGCGCAGGGAGACCGCCCCGATCGCAACCATCGGTGTTTTCCGGCCATGTGACGACGAATGGCTGCGAGACTTCATGCTCCGCCCCTGCTCGTTGCGGTTGCCTCGGATAGTGCATGCGTTGCGGCGAGATATTGATGAATCTGGGCGACGACCGCTGCGCCTTCTCCAATGGCGCCGCCGACGCGCTTTACCGAACCCGACCGCACATCGCCAGCCGCGAATACGCCGGGCACATTCGACTCGAGCAGACTGGGAACATGACCCGCGGCGAGGCTTGTCGTCGCCGGCCCGGTCAGCACGAAACCGTGCGAGTCGAACGCGACGCCGCAGCCTTTCAGCCAACCCGTCTCGGGATCCGCTCCCACAAAAAGAAACACATGTCGGATCGCCCGCTTTTCTTCGGCGCCGCTTTGCCTGTTGCGCCACGACACCTCGGTGAGGCCCGCCGTCAGGTCGCCGTGGAGTCGTGTCAGCTCGGTGTAAGTTCGCAGCTCGATGTTCGGCGTGGCGTCGATACGATCGATCAGATAGCGGGACATGCTTTCGGCGAGGCCGGGGCCGCGCACCAGCATGAAAACCTTGCTCGCGTACTGCGCCAGGAACACGGCGGCTTGCCCCGCGGAATTGCCGCCTCCCACCAGGGCCACTTCCGTCTGCGCGCATGTCTTTGCTTCGAGCGCCGAAGCCCAATACGAAACGCCCCCGCCTTCGAACTCGCCCAAGCCCGGCACTTCGGGACGACGATAACGTGCGCCGCTGGCGATGACGACGGTCCGCGATTTGAGTCGGCGCCCGTCGGCGAGCTGCAGCGATAACTCGCCGTCGGGTCCAGCCTTGCTGCAGTCCAGCGCAGCGGCCTGCGCAGGGATCATGATCTCGGCGCCGAATTTTTGCGCCTGGACGAAGGCACGGCCTGCCAGCGCTTGACCGGAGATCCCGGTCGGGAAGCCAAGATAATTCTCGATGCGCGCGCTGGCCCCCGCCTGACCGCCGAACGACCGGCAGTCCAGCACCACGACGTGCAGGCCCTCCGAGGCCGCGTAGACCGCGGTCGCGAGGCCCGCCGGACCCGCGCCCACCACGGCGACGTCGAACACCTCATTGTGTTCCGCCGAATCGAGCATGCCCAAGGAACGGGCGAGTTCGTCCTCGGACGGGCTGAGCAGCACCGAGCCGTCGGGCAAGACCACAACCACGTCTGCTGCCGCAGCGCCGTACTGTTCGAGAAGCGCGGCGGCGTCGCCATCGCGTACGGCATCGAGGACTTTATTCGGATGACTATTGCGGCTGAGGAACGTCTGCAATTGCATGAGCGCGGCGGATTGTGGCTGGCCAATCAGTACTGGACCGGTTGCACCCGAATCGATCAGCCCGACCCGGCGCAGGATCAGCGCGCGGACAATCCGCTCGCCAAGGTCCGCTTCGGCGATGATCAAGGCGCGCAGTTGCGAAGGCAACACCAGCAGCGCCTCGACGTCCTCCTCGGCCAGCCCATCCACCAGCGCGTGACCGCCGGAGAGTTGCCCGACCTCGCCGGAAAATTGTCCCCGCCCGAGGAGCGCGAGAGGAACCACATGTCCCAAACCATCACGCTGGTTGAGTCCCACGACTCCTCTTGTCACGAGAAACATGCCTGGACTTGGCTCTCCCACCGCGAACAGGCGCGCACCGCGTTGGTAGCGGCGGACCGTGCCGAACCGGCCGACGCGTGCGATCTCCGACTCGGCCAGCACGGGGAACATCTGATGCCAGCGGCCTGCGACCGCCGGCGGAATATTGTCAGGAATGGCCGATTCCACGTACAGCGATCCTAGGCGCCTAAAGCGTCGTGTTGGAAATGGACGAAACCATCGCCGCGATCTAACCGCGTTTTGGAGCAAGGGAGCTATCGTACCTTGGTATTGATGGGTACTTTGGCTTTGGTCGCGAGCATCCTTTCCTGCCCAATACCATCGTCCAATGGATTCGCATCCAGGCTTCTGGTCTGATTGCCTGCGTGCTTTCAACGGCGGAAGCGTCGGCGGATCGCGGCGTCGATCGCCAAACACAGAATTGGAGAGGACGTCATGGCCTTCACCCTCAGAGTCAACGGAAAGACTCACAGCGTCGATGTCGACGACGATACGCCGACGCTCTGGGTGCTGCGCGACGTCCTTGGAATGACTGGCACCAAGTTCGGTTGCGGATTCGGGCTGTGCGGAGCGTGCACGATTCATCTCGATGGCAAGCCGGTGCGCTCGTGCATCACGCCGGTCTCCGCAGTGGCCGGCAAACGCATTACGACGATCGAGGCCATCGGCGCGACGGCTGCCGGGACAAGGATTCAGCAGGCCTGGGTCGAACTCGAGGTGCCGCAATGCGGTTATTGCCAGTCCGGCCAGATCATGTCCGCAACGGCGTTGCTCGCCGCCAAACCCAATCCGACCGATAGCGATATCGACGATGCGATGTCCGGCAATGTCTGCCGCTGCGGGACCTACGGGCGCATTCGTGACGGGATCAAGCGCGCGGCCGCCGCGACGACAAACAAGAAGGGGGCCTGAGATGAGCGCTGGGCGAAGCGGCGACGTTGTTGCACGCGGATCGGACACGAATCTCTCACGTCGTCAGTTCCTGAGCGCGAACGCAGCGCTGGGCGGCGGCCTTTTGATCGGGTTTGCCGCCGGACCTTCAATCAGCACGGCTGGCGCCGCGCAACTCCTTGCGGGAGAGCCGTTTGCGCCGAACGCATTCATCCGCATCGATCGGAACGGTCAGGTTACGCTGATCATGCCCTACGTCGAGATGGGCCAGGGCACCTACACTTCCATACCGATGCTCATTGCCGAAGAGCTGGAAGTCGACCTCAATCAGGTTCGGGTAGAACACGCTCCACCCAATGAAAAGCTCTACGCCAATCCGCTCCTCGGCGTGCAGGCGACCGGCAACTCGAATGCCATACGCGGCGCGTGGCAGCCGCTGCGCCAAGCCGGCGCGACCGCAAGAGTCATGCTCGTGTCGGCGGCAGCAAAGCGGTGGAATGTCGATCCGGCGTCCTGCCGCGCGCAAAGCGGTGAAGTGCGTCACCTGCCGAGCGGGAGACGCCTCAAGTACGGCGAGCTCGCCGCCGACGCGGCCCGAATGCCGGTGCCCGAGAACGTGACGCTCAAGCGACCGGAGGATTTCAGGCTCATCGGCACGCCGGCCAAGCGTCTCGATACACCCGCGAAAGTCAACGGCACTGCCGTCTATGGCATCGATGCACGCCCGCCGGGTGTCAAGTTCGCGACGCTTGCGCAATCGCCGGTCTTCGGCGGTCGCGTGAAGAGTGTCGACGATGCGAAGGCGAAGGCGGTCAAGGGCGTGCGCCAGATCGTGCGGCTCGACGACGCCGTCGCGGTCGTGGCCGACCACATGGGGGCTGCGAAGAAAGGCCTTGCGGCGCTCACGATCGAATGGGATGCCGGTCCGCATGCCAAGCTCAGCACGCAGGACATCGCGGCCGAGCTCGAGAAGGCAACGCTCAACCCGGGGCCGGTGGCGCAGAACATCGGCGATACCGACAAGGCGATGGCGGGCGCCGCCGCCAAGGTCGAGGCAACCTACCAGGTGCCATTCCTCGCGCACGCGGCGCTGGAGCCGATGAACTGCACGGTTCATGTCCGCTCGGACGGCTGCGAAGTCTGGGTCGGCAACCAGGCCATCGCGCGCGCCCAGGCGACCGCGGCGAAGACCGCCGGCCTCCCGCTGGACAAGGTCGTGGTCCACAACCACTTGATCGGCGGTGGCTTCGGCCGCCGGCTGGAGAGCGACGGTGTCGCTCGCGCAGTTCAGATTGCGATGCAGGTGGAAGGTCCGGTGAAGGTTATCTGGACCCGCGAGGAAGATATCCAGCACGACATGTATCGGCCCTGCTTTTTTGATCGGATATCCGCCGGCCTCGATGCAAGGGGAATGCCGGTTGCCTGGAACAATCGCTTCGCGGGCTCGTCCATTATCGCCAGATGGCTTCCTCCGGCATTCAACAATGGTCTTGACCCCGACACGACCGAAGGCGCGATTGATCTGGTCTACGCGCTGCCGAACGTGCACGTCGAGTACCTGCGGGTGGAACCGCCGGGAATTCCGACCGCGTTCTGGCGCAGCGTCGGACCTTCACACAATGTCTTCGTGACCGAGAGCTTCATGGACGAACTTGCGGCAGCCGCGAAGCAGGATCCGGTCGCCTATCGGCGTGCTCTCCTCGACAAGTCCCCGCGCGCCAAGGCAGTCCTCGAGCTTGCGGCGGCAAAGGCCGGCTGGGGACAACCGTTGCCGGAACGGGTGGGCCGCGGCGTCGCCCTCCAGTTCGTCTTCGGAACCTACATGGCGCAGGTCGCCGAAGTCGAGGTTGCGAAGGACGGATCGGTTCGTGTCCGGCGTGTCGTCTGCGCGGTCGATTGCGGCACCGTCGTCAATCCCGATACCGTCCGCGCGCAGATCCAGGGCGCGATCATCTTCGGCGTCACGGCGACGCTGCATGGAGAGATCACCGTAAAGGACGGTCGCGTCGAGCAAAGCAATTTCCACGACTACCAGATGCTGCGGATGAACGAGGCGCCGGCCATCGAGGTTTACATCGTGAACAGCACCGAGCCGCCAGGAGGCATGGGCGAGGCCGGAACCTCGGCGATCGTCCCCGCAGTCACCAACGCGATCTTTGCGGTCACCGGCAAGCGGCTGCGAAAGCCGCCGGTCGACAGCGCAGTGCTGAAGCAGTCGGTTTGATCGTAGGGATGCGCAAGGGAATGCGCGGTCTTGCTCCATCGCCAGAGGAGTCAATCGATGCCATACGATGATGTGACTGAGAACACGGGCAAAGTTCTGACCGATCAACATGTCGCCCTCTATCGCGATCAAGACGGCGGGCTCCACGCAATCAGCAGCGTCTGCACGCACATGGGCTGCGACGTCGCGTGGAATGACCAGGCCAAGGTCTGGGCCTGTCCCTGCCACGGCTCCCGGTTTGCGCCGGCTGGCGATGTCATCAATGGGCCGGCGGTGAAACCGCTGCAGCCGGTCGAGATACCTCAGTAGCAATGCCGCTTTCTGAAGGTTTGCGGCTACGCCATCTATTGCGGAGGTCTCCCCAATGAAATCGCCTGCTCTCCCCCGCCGCGCGCGATTCGCGTTCCTGATCCTTGCGTCAGCCGCATCCAGCCCTTCCATGTTGGCCTTGGGTGCGCCCGTCGACAGCACCGAGGTTACCGCGCCGCAGATGATCGACGCTTTCGAAGGTGACTTCGGCGTACACCCCGGCCAGCGCAGGAACCATACCAAGGGCACCTGCGCGGCAGGCGAGTTCGTCGGGACGAGCGACGCAGCCGCCCTCAGCCGATCGGCGCTCTTCTCGGGCAAAGCCATCCCCGTGATCGCGCGCTTCTCACTCGGGGGAGGCGATCCCGAAGTACCGGACGCGGCGCCGACTCCACGCGGCATGGCGCTCGAGTTCCGTCTTCCGGACGGCGCCTTGCAGCACATCACCATGATCGACGCGCCGATATTCGCCGCAAAGTCACCGGCATCCTTCCGCGATTTCCTCGTTGCCGCGAAGCCGGATCCCAAGACGGGCCAGCCCGACCCCGCGAAGCTGAAAGCCTATGCCGCCACCCATCCCGACGCGATGGCGCTGGAACGAGCTGGCGAGCCACCATACGCCGACGGCAAACTACTATCAGTCCACGTACTTCAGCATTCACACTTTCAAGTTCATCGATGCGAAAAACACCGAGCACATGGTGAAGTGGCGTTTCGTGCCTCGCGATGGCACGAAAGAGATGACCGCCGCGGAAGTGAAGGCGGCGCCCCGCGACTTCCTCGAAAAGAATCTCATAGAGCGCACTCGAAAAGGGCCGGCGGTGTGGGACATGGTCGTCTATGTCGGAGAGCCCGGCGACCCGCAGGACAACCCCACGTTGGCCTGGCCGGAGAGCCGCAAGCATTTCACCGCTGGCACCCTCACCATCACCCAGGCGACGCCGCAACAAAAGGGCGTGGCCTGCGAGCCGATCAACTTCGACCCGCTGCGAATGGCCGACGGCATCGCGCCGACCAACGACCCCGTCTTGCTGTTTCGCTCGCCGGCGTACGCGGTTTCGTTCGCCAAACGCCTCTCCGGTCAATGATGTGCGGGCAGACGTGGCCCGTCCAAGCGAACAACTTGGCTCGATTGCTATCGGTGAACGTCGGGCTCCCACGCGACATCGTGTGGAGGGGCCGAACAGTGCGCACCGGGATTTGGAAGGATCCTGTTCGCGGCCGCTGTCGCGTTGCGCGATTGAATCTCGAAGGAGATGGCCAGGGAGACCTGGCCGGGCACGGTGGCGAGCAGCGCGCCGTCTTCGCCTATCAGATCGAATCGTATCGCTACTGGCAGGAGCAACTGCGCAGGACCGACTTCGTTCACGGCCAATTCGGCGAGAACTTCACGATCGAAGGATTGCCCGACGATATCGGTGTGCATCGGCGACCGCTATCGGATCGGCAGCGCGGTCTTCGAGGTCACGCAACCTCGCGTCACCTGCTATCGCGTCGGGATTCGGATGAACGAACCGCGGATGCCGGCATTGCTGACATCGAGCGGACGCCCGGGTTTCTACTTTCGCGTGCTGCAGGAAGGCGAGGTCGGCTCCGGCGACGAAATCCTGAAGGTGGGCGAGGCGAAGGAGCGCATGACCGTCGCGGAGATCAACGCCCTCCTCTATTCGCCCAACCATGCGCGCGATCGACTGCAACGCGCGTTGCAGATCGAGGCGCTTTCGCCCGGATGGCGCTCGTCGTTCGAAGCGTTGCTGCAGAGCCACACGAGCGGTAACGCGGGACTTCTGCCGGATGCGGCTGCACATCCGACTGCGCCGGGATTTCGCCCGCTTGCGGTGGCAGCGATCGTTCAGGAGTCCGCAGACGTCCACTCAATTACGATGCAGAGCCCGGACAATCGGCCGCTGCCAACAGCGATGCCGGGCCAGTACGTCGTCCTGCGTCTGCAGCGGAGCGCCGACGCGCCGCCGCTGTTTCGCAGCTACTCGCTCTCGGGGCCCGTCTCGCAGGAACGCTATCGAATCAGCGTGAAGATCGAGGCGAATGGGGCGGCCGGAACCTACTTGCGCGAGCATGTGCGGACGGGCGACAGCCTCGACGTCAGCTCGCCGCGCGGAAGCTTTATCCTGCAATCCGGAGAGCGCCCGATAGTTCTGCTCAGCGCGGGAATCGGAGCGACGCCCGTCCTGGCGATGCTTTACGCACTTGCCGCGGCGCGCTCGACACGACGTGTCTTGTGGCTGCACGCAGCCCGCGATGGAGAGCATCATCCCTTCGCCGGCGAAGTTCGAGACCTCGTCCGAGCGCTGCCGCACGGCGGCCGCTACGTTTGTTACAGCAGTCCCGGCGCCCGCGACAGGGTGGGAGAGGACTTTTGACGCCACCGGTCGCTTTTCGCGGTCGGTCTTCGAAGCGGTCGGTGTCCCGCCAGAGTCAAATGTCTACCTCTGCGGGCCGCCTGCCTTCATGGCGGGTATGAAGGAGGAACTCGAAACGCTGAACGTTGCGCCTGAGCGGATGTACGTCGAACTCTTCAACGGCAGCGAGTCGATGACCCCGGGTGTCGTCGGCGCGGACATGCGAACTCCGCATCTTCCTGCGGACGACGTGGCCAGCGGTCCGCTGGTCTCGTTCGCGCGCAGCGGCATCGCCGCGCACTGGAACGCATCGGCCTACCAAAGCATTCTGGAGTTGGCCGAAGCCTGCGACGTCCCGGTTCGCTGGTCGTGTCGGACCGGTGTTTGTCACAGCTGCGAAAGCGGTCTCGTTTCCGGGAACGTCGTCTATGCACCGCCGCCACTCGACCAAGCGGCCGACGGCAACGTTCTCGTGTGCTGCGCGCAACCGGGCAGCGACCTGGTCATCGACTTGTGAGTCATCCGTTGGCGTGGCTGGTGAAACGGTCTAGCGCCAACTGAGTATATTGCCCGACCTCGATGAGGTAGCCGTCCGGATCACGCATGTAGCAACGCCATTCCCAGCCGTGATTGTCCAACGGCTCGCTGAGGAAGAACGCTCCTTTGTCGCCCCACTCCTTGTAGCAGGCCCAGATGTCGGCGACGCGCAGGTTCAGGAAGCTGTTCACCCGGTTCAGATCCGGGGGCGCTTCCAACAGGACTTCTGGCTTGTCTGGCGTCGGACCGCCCCCGGAATTGAGAATGATCCAGGTGTTGGCCAGCTTGATGTAACACGGATTTTCAGCCTTGATCACTTTCCCGCCCAGAATCCGCACGTAGAAATCCTTCGACTTTTCCTGATCCCTCACGGTGAAGAAATGCGTGACGAAGAAACCTTCGCTCGCAATCGGCGCATCGGTCATGCGCTCGCTCCCGTTGCAACGCTCATCGACGAGCGCCGACGTGCGCGGCGAGACGAAAAACCGCAAATTGCGGCGCGGCGCTGATCCATTCACGGTTCAGCGACCAACCTGCCTGGGCGGCGAGATCGGCGAAGGATTGGATCGTGAACTTGTGCGAATTTTCGGTATGCAAGCGCTCGCCGGCCTTGAAGGCAAAGGTGTGCCTGGCGGCATTCACGATCTGGTTGGCCCGGCTGACCAGATGCATTTCCATGCGGCTCATTTCGGCGTTCCAGATCGCCAAGTGATCGAACGCGTCAAGATCGAAGTCCCCGCCGAGTTCACGGTTGATGCGCGCCAGCAGATTCTTGTTGAACCGGGCGGTCACGCCCTCTGCATCGTCATAAGCAGCGACCAGCGTCGCTTCGTCCTTGACCAGGTCCGCCCCGATCAGCAACAAGGACTCATCACCCAGCAGTTGCCGCACCGAGCGAAGGAATCGCAGTGCCTCGGCATGCGTCAGGTTGCCAATGGTCGAGCCGGGAAAGAAGCCGATCTTGACGCGGCCCTGCGTTTCCAGCGGCAACCTCATTGCGCCCGTAAAGTCCTGTGCAACGGGCACGACCCGCATTTTGGGATAGTCTCGCGATACGGCAATGGCGGCCTGATCCAGAGCGTCCTTGCTGATGTCGATCGGCACATAGACGGCGATCTGCGGTGCCGCATCGAGGATCACCCGGGTCTTCTCGCTGGCGCCGCTGCCGAATTCCACCAGGACTGCGCCCTCTGGAACGCCAGCAACGATCTCTAGCGCAAACTCCCTGAGCAACGCGGTTTCAACCCGCGTTGGATAGTACTCGTGCGTCCGGCAAATCGCCTCGAACAACTCCGAGCCGGCTGCGTCGTAGAAGTACTTTGGCGGAAGCGCCTTTTCCTTCGCCGACAAGCCAGCGACAACGTCGACCGCGAAATCGGAATCGCCAGCCGTCGGCTCGCTCGGCTCACTCGATCGGGTCAGGTGCGGCGCGTGCCAGGCACCCTGGTGCGTTGTCATGACAGGCTCTCCTCCAACTCTCCTTGAGATCGCCATTACGCCGAAAGGCCCGTGGCAAAGCCATTGGACAATGGTATCGATCGACCGCCGGCGCTGTGGGGCTTACCTCTCGTGCAGCAGTCATGCCGACGTACAGGTATCGGCCGATACCTTAGTCCAATCGACTGGGCCCGCTGCAGCTGATGAAATTGGGTTTCCGTCTTATGCGTTGGACCGGAGCGAAATGAAAGACCCTGTCAGGACACTTGCCACTATCGCGGCTGGCACGTTGCCCTTCAGATCGCCGGGCAAATGAACTCGTCCACGACACTCAAGAAAGGATCAGCCATGAAGCGCAAGAATCGTCTTCCGGTTCGCAACCGCAACGGCCACGATCGCAATACTGTGTGCCGCCGTCGACGCGCAGGACAAGTTCGACAAGTACACGCTGAAATCCCCGAGCGGAATCGCGTTCTCCGACTTCAGGGGATACGAGGACTGGGCGGTGGTCTCTTCGGCCCGGACCGACGAAGTGCTCAAGGTGATCGTCGCCAACCCGATCATGATCAAGGCATACAAGGCCGGCGTTCCGGGCAACGGCCAGCCGTTCCCGGAGGGCTCCAAGATCGCGAAGCTCCAGTGGAGCTTCAAGAAGAGCACGGAGGCCACGTTCGCTGTGGATGTTCCGGACGCCCCCACGCAGGCTTTCCTCATCGAGAAGGACAGCAAGCGGTTTCCGAAGACCGGCGGCTGGGGATACGCGCTCTTCAACGACGAAGTCGCGACCGGCAAGATGACGGCCGACCCAGCTCCCGCGGATTGTGGACACACGTGTCATGTGGCTGTGAAAGCGAAGGACTTCATCTTCCACCCGTACCAGAAGCGTTGAACGGCGACTGCGCCGAGCCGCGTATCTCTACCGAAGGAGCTCCACCGTGACCTTCGAAAAAGTGTCTGAAGAAATCAACCACGATCGCCGACGGCTTCTAGGCACTGCGATCCTGACCATTGCTGCCGCCGAGTTCGCCAGCATCGGATCCGCAGACGCACAGTCCCGCAGCATCGGCCCGATCAAGCCGGGCACGAACACGTCGTTTGCCCCACTGAGGCAGATCGACGCCGGGGTTCTGAACGTTGGCTACGCCGAAGCCGGCCCCGCGAATGGTCCGCCCGTCATTCTTCTGCACGGGTGGCCCTACGACATCTACAGCTTCGTCGATGTCGCTCCCTTGTTGGCGTCGGCGGGCTACCGCGTGATCGTCCCTTACGTGCGCGGCTACGGCACGACGCGCTTTCTCTCGAGTGACGCGTTCCGCAACGGCCAGCCGTCTGCGGTCGCCGCCGATCTCATCGCCCTGATGGACGCCCTGAAGATCGACAAGGCGACCCTCGCCGGTTTCGATTGGGGGGCGCGCACCGCCAACATCGTCGCCGCGCTTTGGCCTGAGCGCTGCAAGGCCATGGTGTCCGTGAGCGGATATTTGATCGGAAGCCAGGAGGCCGGCAAGATCCCGTTGCCGCCCGCGGCAGAACTACAATGGTGGTATCAGTTTTACTTTGCCATCGAACGCGGCCGGGCAGGCTACGACAAGAACCGGCGCGACTTCGCGAAGCTCATTTGGCGGCTAGCCTCGCCAAAATGGAACTTCGATGATGCGACGTTCGACCGTAGCGCAGCGTCCTTCGACAATCCGGATCATGTCGCAATCGTGATCCATAATTATCGCTGGCGGCTCGCACTGGCCGAAGGTGAAGCGAAATATGCGGATCTGGACAAGCGACTTGCGGGAGCTCCGGTCATCACCGTGCCCACCATTACCATGGAAGGCGATGCCAACGGCGCGCCGCATCTGGACCCCAGCGCCTACGCCAACAAATTCTCGGGCAAGTATTCGCACCGTACCATCGCGGGCGGCATCGGCCACAATCTGCCTCAGGAAGCGCCGCAGGCCTTTGCCCAGGCCGTGGTCGACGTCGACGCGTACTGAGCGACGCGTTGACCTTGCGGAGATTTCATCATGAACGCAAACAAGCTGCTATTGGTTGCGATATTTGCCGGCGCCATCGCCGCGCCGAGCGCAGCCTTCGCCCAGGGCAAGAGCGTGGCGACGCCCCTGACACTGGCGGTCGAAGGGGAGATGGCTTCTCTCAGCGGTGCGACCGGATGGCTCAATTCGCCGGCGTTAACGACGGCCGGCCTGCGCGGGAAAGTGGTGCTGGTCGATTTTTGGACCTATACCTGCATCAATTGGCTGCGCACAGAACCCTACGTCCGCGCCTGGGCCGAGAAGTACAAGAATCAGGGTCTGGTCGTGATCGGTGTGCACACGCCCGAGTTCGCTTTCGAGCACGACGTCGACAACGTTCGCCGGGCAGTGAAGGACATGCGCATCGACTATCCTGTCGCGCTCGACAGCGACTATGGGATATGGAACGCCTTCAAGAATGAGTACTGGCCGGCGCTCTATTTCGTCGATGCCCAGGGACGCATCCGCCACCATCAATTTGGCGAGGGTGACTACGCGCAGTCCGAAAGGGTCATCCAGCAACTTCTGTCCGAGGCAGGAGCCACCGGCGTCAGTCGGGATCTGGTCTCGGGCGATGCTCAGGGGGCGGAAGTCGCCGCCGATTGGGACAACCTCAGGTCGCGGGAGAACTACGTCGGCGATGGGCGCACCGAAGGCTTTGTTTCACCTGGTCGCGCGGTATTGGGCAAGCCCCACGTCTACACTGCCCCTGCGCGGTTGAAGCTCAACGATTGGGCCCTGTCGGGTGACTGGACAGTTGAGAAACCTCTAATTGCGCTGAACAAGCCCAACGGGAAGATCGTCTATCGCTTTCACGCCCGCGATGTGCATCTTGTCATGGGGCCGGCCGCGCGGGGAGCTTCGGTGCGCTTTCGCGTCCTGATCGATGGCAAACCGCCGGGTGCTGCGCACGGCGGCGATGTCGATGACCAGGGCAACGGCACAGTGACCGAACAACGTCTGTATCAGCTGATCCGGCAACCGAAACCCATCGTCGATCGACGGTTCGAGATCGAGTTTCTCGATTCTGGGATAGAGGCGTTTGCATTCACGTTCGGCTGATCCACGACACGCCGATGAAGCTCGGTTTCAACCGCGCCCGACCGCTGTGCGCCGACATCGACGCGTGGATTGAGGCCGGGCTTGAGATCGACTGCACGTGAATCCCGAAATCTGGCTTGCCTCCGGCGTCCGCACACCCTTCGCCAGGATCGATGGCCCGCTCGCCGCGTTCGACGCGATTGGCCTCTCCGTACCCGTGGCAAGGCACATGATCGACGAACTGCACGGAGCCACGCCCGACTTCGCGGTCTGGGGAACGGTCGTGCCGAATCTGACGTGGAGCAACATTGCGCGAGAGGTGCTGATGGACGCGGGTGTTGCTCCGAGCATCCCGGCGTTTTCGACGGTCATGGCCTGTTCAACGAGCATGATTGGTGCCATCGAAGCCGCCGGCATGATCAACGGCGTCAACCGCAATCTCGCACTCGTCGGTGGCGTGGAGAGCCTGAGTCGCGTCCAGATGGGGCTGGGCCAATCGCTGTCGGACTGGCTGCGGAAGGTTCAGCAGGCGCGATCACCTGGACAAAAGATTTCGCAGGCTCTGGCCCTGAAGCTTCGCGACATCAAGCTGTTTATTCCCAGCGTGACCAATCGCACCACCGGCAAGAGCATGGGCGAACACACCGAGATCACGGCCAAGGAATGGAACCTGCCGCGTGAAGCGCAGGATCGGATAGCGTTGGAGAGCCATCAACGCGCCATCGCTGCGTGGGATCAGGGCTTCTTCGACGACTTGGTCATTCCGATCGGCGACACGCTTCGCGACAGCATTCCGCGCAAGGATACGTCAATGGAGAAGCTGGCGAAGCTGTCGCCGGCGTTCGACCACACCAGCGGACTGGATACGCTGACTGCTGGCAATTCGTCACCGCTTACCGATGGCGCGGCAAGCCTATGGGTGGCCTCGCAGGCCGGCCTTACCAAGCTGCCGCCAAACACATACAAAGCCAGGCTGGTCGATTGGGAGATCGCCGCAATCGATCTTCGGACGGAGGGGCTGCTGATGGCGCCGGCGTTTGCGATTCCGCGCCTGCTCGCGCGCCATGGTTTGACCTATGCCGACATCGATATCTGGGAAATCCACGAGGCCTTCGCGGCCCAGGTTTTGGCCCACATCAAGGCACTCGAAAACTCAGAATTCCTGCGCCAGAAAGCCGGCGTTGCGATCGACTTCGGCACCTTTCCCCGCGAACGGATGAATCCAAACGGTGGCAGCATTGCGTTGGGTCACCCGTTTGGTGCGACGGGAGCGCGAATCCTGAGTCAAACCGTGAAAGAGCTTGCGAGCCGGCCAGCGGGACAGCGTGCGATTGTCAGCATCTGCGCGGATGGCGGACAAGGCAGCGTTGTCCTGTTGGAAGCCGCCTAAGTCATGGGTTCGAACTTGGCCGCCTTGCGCCGCCATCCGCATCGGAGCGAATATCATGTCAAATCCACCTTCGCTGCTCGACGAATTGCGCACTCAATATGAGACGGCGCGCCAATCGACGCAAGCGCATGCGGATGTCGAGGGTTTTCAGGCGATCGACGCGCGGATGCGCAAGGCATTTCGCTGGCTTGAGAAGGCCGTTACGTATCTGGATGGCCTCAAGCCGGCAATCGATCATCGCTTCGATCTAGGTCACGGCTTGGTGTTCGATGCGCCGCGCTTCGGGCACGGCTCCGTCGGGCAGCACGAGCGCCGCATCGTCGGGTTCCCCGTGCTCGACGAGATCAATATTTACTACGAAATCTCGGCGTCCAAACCCCTTGCTCTCGACATCGCGCCCGGGGGCGTTGCGCTCGCAGAGAAGGCCCTGGACGACGTCGGGCTGCAATACACCAGCCGGCGGGTGGAAGATTCGGATGGGATCGTGCGCAAGTGCGCGATTTCGGTACCGCCCGCGATCCCGGCATCGGTGTCGTTTCATGTCGACTACCTAACCGGATTGGTCACAGTGGCGTTGGCGAATGTCGACCGCTTTGATCGTATTACTCTGGAATTTCACAGCAACGCGATTGAAGAGCCAATACTCGAGGATCTGGTGCGGTTGATCCTGGGCCGCGATACCGCATTCCTGCACCGTGCGCCGCTCGCAGGAATCCATGGGCGGCCGTCGCCGCTTGCATGATGTTCGCTCCTCAGTCACCTACAGCAGCTGTTCGGGCACAAATGGACCAAGCAGCATTTGCTCAAGCCGCATGAACGGCGTGACTTCGGGCTCAACCGAAAGCACGACCTCTCCCTGATCATCGGTCGCCAGCCATTGCAGACTTTGCCCGTCAGGGGCGAAGCGCAGTCGGTATGAACTCTGCAGCTTGCTGATGTTGATGACACGGATGACTTCCTTCGCGAGTTCCGGACACCTGGCGAAGAGTCCGAGCTCAGTATTCGTGCTGTCGGATCTCTGATCGAGATTCACCGATCCGATGTAAACCATCGATTGGTCGATCACCGCTGTCTTGGCATGCAGCCGGCCGAGCGATGAGCCGGGAAGCGCAAGCCGCTCGTTGCGTCGAATGCGCGTCGGACTAAGCTCGTAGAGGTCGACGCCGGTTCGCAGCAGTTCGACGCGATAGCGCGCGTATCCCGTGTGCACCAGCGGCTCGTCGTTTGCCGCAAGCGAATTGGTGAGGATCGTGACCTTGACATGGCGCTTTCTCAGGTCGCCGAACTCCTGCACGCCTGCCGACCCCGGAATGAAGTAGGGAGATGAAATGACAACTTCGCTCGTCGACTCCATGACACGATCCATGACGTTCATCGCCGCGCTCATCGACCGCGCCATCTCGTCCGACGTCGCCATGACCTTGGCGGGCTGGTCGGCAAACGCGACGGCTGTGCCCCAAACGAGCCCGAGGCGCCCAGCGTCGAGATCGTCGCCTATCGGGCCGTATCCGAGGATATCGAACGGTGGCACGTTGACCGACATCATCTGCTCGCCATCGTCGACCAGGTGGTCGAAGCCGCGTCGCGCCGTGTCGAGGTCCGGGGACTGTCCGAGGATCGCCTCCACGGAATAGCCCTGCGGGCTGTTCCAGTAATCGTCGAAGATGGCGGAAAGCTGGTGAACGACGGGCCCCATCACGAATACGTCCATGTCGACGAAATTGCTCGTCGCGCTGCGCGTGAAATATTCGTCGGCGATATTGCGCCCGCCCATGACAGCGAATACGCCGTCGGCGATGAACAGCTTGTTGTGCATCCGGTGATTGAGCCGCCTGAAGTCGCCGATCGAGGCGGCGTATTTGCTGGCGATGCTCTGTCGCGCACAGCAAAACGGGTTGAACAGGCGCACCTCGACATTCGGGAAAGCCGCCAGGCCACGAAACATCGCGTCGCCACCCACGGTGTAGAGATCGTCCACCAGCAACCGGACTTGCACGCCGCGCAATGCGGCATCGCGCAAGTTGCGCATGAACAGACGACCGGTGCGATCGTCCTGGATCTGGTAGTACTGGACGTCGAGCGAGTAGCGCGCCCTGCGGGCAAGCTGAATCCGCGCATCGAGCGAGTAGAAACCCAGCGGCATGAGGCGGAACCCGGTCATCGTCGGTGCCGGGCTGGAGTTGTTCGCGATCCGGACGAGAGGACTGTCGGCGGAAACGGGCTGCGCCGTTGAAGGCGGCCGCTCGACCTGCGGCGGCAACGTGCCGCACGCCGAAAGCAATACTGCGGCAAGCGAAGCTACCAAGCCACAACGCCGCGATACAATCAACGCTGCTGCTCCGAGGGTAGTGGTCATGCTACGTCTTCTCGCTTGCGCGCTTGCTTTGCTGGGACTCTCGCTCCCTGCGAACGCTGCGCTGGACATCGGTGAGCCCGCGCCCGCCTTCGTTACGCAGGCTGCGCTGGGAGGAACAGTCTACAGCTTCTCGCTGGCCGAATCGCTCAAGAAGGGGCCGGTCGTTCTCTACTTCTTTCCGGCCGCCTATTCCGAAGACTGCTCTGTCGAAGCGCACTATTTTGCCGATGCGACGGAAGAATTCAAGGCCCTCGGCGCATCGGTGATCGGCGTCTCCGGCGACGACATCGAAACACTGACCAAATTTTCCGTCCAGGTCTGTCAGAGCAAGTTTCCTGTTGCTTCCGACAAGACGCAGGCGATCATGAAGTCCTTCGACGCCGTGATGCAGACCCGGCCCGAATACGCCAACCGCATCTCCTATGTGATCGCTCCCAATGGCACTGTCGTTTTCCAGTACATGAGCTTGAATCCAACCAAGCATGTGGAAAAAGCGCTCGCCGCGGTGCGAAGCTGGCTGGATCGCAGGGACAAGAAGTAACACTTGTCGTGTAGCCACCTCCGCGTACGCGCAGGCACTGTCGCCACAGTTGCCAATGCCGTGCGGGCGGCGCGACCGAAGAGTGCAGCGTACGTGGCGTGCTGTCTTCCGATCAGGCGCCCGAGCGCCGGACCGTCAGATCCTGACGCTCGAACACTGCGGGCTGCAATTCGACGCCCAGCCCCGGACCTTCCATTGGATACACGTAACCGTTGTCAATGCGTGGCAAGGCGGTGACCAGCTCGTTGTACCAGCCGCGATAGAACGCACGGACCGATTCCTGGATCAGGGTATTCGGCTGACTGAAGGACATGTGCACGGCCGCGACGAATCCCACCGGCCCGATACAGTCATGCGGCGCGAAGGGCCGATGCCAGGTTTCCGCGAGTGCCGCGATCTTGCGCCCTTCCGTGAGTCCACCGGTCCAGCACAAGTCGACCATCGCGACGTGAAGCGCGTCCTTTTCCAGCAGATCCTTGAAAGGCCACCGCGAGCCCAGCGTTTCGCTCGCGCACACCCACACGTCCGTCGAACGCGCATACTCGGCAAGAGCCTGCGGCGAATTCATGCGGATCGGATCTTCGTACCACATCGGCGCATACGGCTCGAGCGCCTTGGCGATCTTTTTCGCCGTGGGCAGATTCCACAACGAATGAAATTCGACCATGATGTCCATGCGATCGCCGACGGCCTTGCGAATCTTCTCGAACGGCTCGATCGCTTTCTTCAACTGAGCGGCGGAGATATACAGACCGTTGTTTTCCTGAGCGGCCGGGTCGAATGGCCAGATTTTCATGGCGTCGATTCCGCTCTCCAGCAGACCCTCCGCCAATGCGTCCGGTCGACTCATGAACGCGTCGAGGTCCTCGAACGGTCCCTCGCTCTGGCCCAGGTTCCAGTTGGAGACCGGCCGGATGTTCTTCGAGCGGACATATCGATAGCCCGCGCAGGTGTTGTAGATGCGGAGCTTGTCCCGGCAGAGACCACCCAGCATCTGATGCACGGGCTGACCGCAAACTTTCCCGAAGATGTCCCACAGCGCGATGTCGACCGCCGACGCGGCCCGATATTCCACACCGGTGGACGATTGCGCCATCGGCAGGTTGACCATCTCTCTATTGAGTGCTTCGATGTGCAGCGGATTGCGCCCAAGCAATCGATCGGCCAACGTTTCGTGGACGTGTGCTTCGACAGCCCCCGCGCCGTAGAACGTTTCGCCAAGACCGATCGTACCGCTATCCGTATGAACACGGACCCAGAGCACGTTCGAGAACTCTTCGGTCCGCAGTGTTTCAAGGGCAGTGATTTTCATCAAACGTCCATTTTCGATCGAGGTGAATTGTCGACGGACTTTCGGTGTGCAGCGTAGCATCCGAACGGACAATATTCAGTATACTAATTCAGTCCCACTTCAAGTCCACCGGCTTCGGAATCGGCAACCATGCGCATAGTATTTCACGGCGAGAACGCCGGATCGTTCAGTCACGATTTCCAACGACTGGTTGGCGCAGCGGCAGAGATTTCGGTGTTACCCGACGTACTGACCGATCCCGCACATGCGCAGACGTTCGTCGACGCGGATGTCATTGTGGGCGCCCGGTTTTCGCGCGACCTGCCGCAACCGCGACACCTGAAACTGTTTCACGTGCCGGGCGCAGGCTATGACGCGGTAGATCTCGACGTGATTCCCGATTCGGCCGTCGTATGCAATTGCTTTGGCCACGAACAGGCCATCGCGGAATACGTGATGACGGCGCTGCTGGGGCGGCACATACCCCTCGCAGACGCCGACCGGGATCTACGACGGGGCAATTGGACCTACACCTCCGGCTCGCCCGATCGCGTACATGGCGAGCTCGCAGAACAGACGATTGGATTGCTCGGTTTTGGGCACATTGGAAAGGCCATCGCTGCTCGAGCGAAGGCCTTCGAGATGAAAGTTCACGTAGCCAATCGCAGTCCGGTACCGACGTCATCTCTGGTCGATCGTTCGTTTGCATTGAACAGGCTCGGCGAATTCTGGAGCTCGGCGGACTTCTTTGTCGTTTCGGTGCCGGCGAATGCCGAAACGGCCGGGATCGTGAACGCCGAATCCTTTGCGGCAATGCGCGCGTCAGCGGTCATACTGAACGTCGGACGGGGGCCCACGATCGACGAGCGATCGTTGTACGACGCCCTCAAGGACCGCCGCATTGCCGGCGCTGTTATCGATACCTGGTACCGCTATCCCTCCTCCAGCCAGCCCACTATCCTGCCCTCCAGCTTGCCGTTCCACGAATTACCGAATGTCGTGATGACACCCCACATGTCGGGCTGGACCTCCGGAACGATCAATCGGCGCAGGCAGACGATCGCGGACAACATCGCTCGTCGCGCTAGTGGCAGACCGTGCGCCAATGTGGTGAGGGCCGCGCGAACCTGAGTGTGCGGCGTTGCACGCGCTCTGAACAAGGAGCCCACAGGCCGGCGCTTCGCCGCAATCGAATCACAAGGTTAGTGGAAACTAACCGAACGGCCGACAGATAGCCGGGGCGCGATCGGCACAAGGGCATTCATCAGCCCCCTATGGCAAGCCTGATCTGTGGCAAACTCTATCCACGGCGATAGCACAGGAATGCCCGACCCGCTCTGAGCGGGGGGCCTCCTGGCTACCGAAGCGAACCAACATAGGAGGATTGTATGAAATTGTTGCGCCCCGTATTTGGGCTGGCTGGTGTTGTCCTCATCGCATCCCTCGCGATGGGCTCCGCGACCGCAGTCGCGCAATCGGCGACGCCAGCGCCCGCAAAGATCGGTTCGTCGTTGATCGGAAAGCTGGAAGGACCAGAGATCATCCTGGACGCCAAGGTCTTTCCCAAGTCGTTCAAGGAAGCGCCGATCCTCGCCGAGCAAGTAAAGGCCGGCAAGCTGCCTGCCGTCGACAAGCGCCTGCCCGAGCCGTCGCAGCTCTTCGTCGTGAAGCCGCTGCACGAGATCGGAAAGTACGGCGGCAACTGGCGCCGGGCGTTCACCGGACCGGCCGACCACGAGAACGGCAACCGGATCAACTCGCTCGACAAGATCCTGACGTTCGACTACACGGGCACCAAGATCATTCCCAGCCTCGCCCGCGACTGGAAGGTCAGCCCCGACGGCAAGACGACGACGATCTACCTGCGCAAGGGCAGCAAGTGGTCCGACGGCAAGCCGTTCACCGCCGACGACTTCATGTTCTGGTACAACGACATCTACCTCAACAAGAACATCAACCCGGCGCCGTTCTTCGAGTTCCAGATCAACGGCAAGGACGGGGTGATGAAGAAGATCGACGACTACACCGTCGCCTTCGAGTTTCCCGAGCCCTATCCGTTCTTCGTCTCGCAGCTCGCGGGCAGCACCGCCATCGGCGGCGGCTTCGCGACGCGCGGCGGCTTCCAGAACTTCGGCGGCGCCTATGCGCCGGCGCATTACCTGAAGCAGTTCCTGCCCAAGTATTCGTCCGAAGAGGCCGTGACCAAGAAGGCCAAGGACATGGGCTTCGACAGCTGGGTCTCGCTGCTGAAGAACCGCTACAGCTGGGCGCTGAACAACGAGCTGCCGGTGATGACGCCGTGGAAGACCGTGTCGCCGATCAACACGCCGACGTGGTCGATGGAGCGCAACCCGTACTTCTGGGCGGTCGACACCGCGGGCAATCAACTTCCGTACATCGACCGCATCACGATGACGCTGGCCGAGAACATCGAAGTCGCCAACCTGCGCGCCATCGCCGGCGAGTACGACGTGCAGGAACGGCACATGGGCCTGGCCAAGCTGCCGGTGTTCCTCGAAAACGCCAAGAAGGGCAACTACACGGTTCACCTCGACCCGGCGCTCAACGGCTCAGACGCCACGCTGCACATCGGCAACTCGTTCGTCGGCGATCCGGAGATCATGGCGCTGTTGCGGAACAGGGACTTCCGTCGCGCGCTCTCGATGGGCATCGACCGCGACCAGCTGAACGAAGCGTTCTGGCTCGGCGTCGGCACGCCGGGGTCGGTGGCACCGGCGCCGGATACCATCTACAGCCCGGGCGCGGAATGGAACAAGAAGTGGGCGACGCTTGACCTGAAGCAGGCCAACGAGCTGCTCGACAAGGTGGGCCTCACCAAGAAGGATGCCGACGGCTATCGGATGCGCATCGACGGCAAGGGGCGCCTGCGCCTCGAGCTGGTGACCATCGGCGGCCAGTTCGTTCCGTTCACGCCGGTCGGTGAAATGATCAAGCAGCAGTGGAAGAAGATCGGCATCGATCTCGACGTCAAGGAGCTGGAACGGAACCTGGCCTTCACGCGCGACGCCAGCAACGAGAACCAGATCATCACCTGGGCCAACGACGGTTCGGAACAGCTCTACCTGTTCCCCCGCCACGCGCTGCCGGTGGACGCCGCCGAGGCCCACATGGGGATGGCGTTCGCCAAGTGGTACGCGTCGCGCGGCGCCGCGGGCACCAAGCCGGAAGATCCGGAAATGCTGCGGGCGATGGATCTGTTCCGCGAGGCCTTCGGCGCGCCGGAGGAAAAGCGGATCGCCAACGCGAAGGAGATCTGGCGGATCGCCGTCGACCAGGCGTGGAGCATCGGCACGGTCGGGCAGTCGCCGGCCGTGATGGGCGTGCGCATCGTGAAGAACAACATGGGCAACGTTCCCGTCCGCACGGTGAACGCACAGCATGCCCGGACGCCGCATTCGTCGATGCCGATCACGTACTACTTCAAGTAACTAAGACGGCCGCCCGTTAGGGAAGCTCTGAACAAGTCGGCCGTTCGCCCTGAGCTCGTCGAAGGGCGGCGGCTAACTGCCTGATTGATTTGGACGAGAGTCCGTTCATGGTTCGACAAGCTCACCACGAACGGACTCGATCATTGCATGGGGCGCTGCCGTGCTGGCATACATCGTTCGTCGCTTGATGCTGGCCGTGCTGACGGTCTGGGCCATTTCGGTCCTGTCGTTCATGATCATCCACCTGCCGCCCGGCGACTACGTGACGTCGTACATCGCGTCGATGTCGTCGTCGGGCAGCGCGGTGTCGGAAGGCGAGGCGCAGGCGCTGCGCGAGCAGCTCGGCCTCGACAAGCCCATCACCGTCCAGTACGCCAAGTGGATGGGTCTCATCCTGCAGGGCAACTTCGGCATGGCGATGGAGTGGGGGCGCCCGGTGTCCGACGTCATCGGCGACCGGCTGCTGCTGACGATGGTCATTTCGGTGGCGGCGATCATATTCACCTGGGGAATCGCGTTGCCCATCGGGATCTACTCCGCCGTCTATCCGTATTCGTTCATGGACTACGTGTTCACGCTGGTCGGCTTCATCGGCCTGGCCATACCCGGGTTCCTGCTGGCGCTGGTGGTCATGTACGTCGGCTTTGCCTATTTCGGCGCGAACGTGGGCGGCCTCTTCTCCCCTGACTTCATCGAGGCGCCCTGGAGCCTTGAAAAGGTGTGGGACCTGATCAAGCACCTGCCGATTCCGGCGATCGTGCTGGGCGTGGCCGGAACCGCGCAGCTGATCCGCATCATGCGTTCCAACCTGCTCGACGAGTTGCGCAAGCCCTATGTGATGACGGCGCGGGCGCGCGGGCTTTCGGAATACCACGTCGTCATGCGCTATCCGGTGCGCGTGGCGCTGAATCCGTTCATCAGCACGATCGGCTACCTGTTGCCGTACGTGGTGTCGGGCAGCATCATCGTCTCGCTCGTCTTGAGCCTGCCGACGGTCGGTCCGCTGCTGCTGAAGGCGCTGATCGCGCAGGACATGTTCCTGGCCGGCACCATCATCCTGCTGCTCGGGGTCATGACGGTCATCGGCACGCTCATCTCCGACCTGCTGCTGATGTGGGTCGACCCCCGGATCCGGCTCGGGAGGGAATGATGGCGACACTCGTAACGGAACCGGCGGCAGGGGTCGTCGCCGAGGACCGGATCGCCGTCGCCACGCAATGGCAGCTCATCTGGTGGCGCTTTCGCAGGCACAAGCTGGCCATCGGCGGGACGCTGGTCCTGATCGCGTTCTACATCGTCGCGCTGTTCGCGGACTTCTTCGCCTATGTCGATCCGACGGATTCCGAGGCCCAGCGCTCGCTGATCGCGCCGCAAGGGATTCACTGGTTCGACGATGGACGCTTCAGTCCGTTCGTCTATGGGTTAAAGGGTGCGCGCGACCCGATAACGTTCAAGCGGGTCTATGTGCCCGACACCAGCACGCGCATACCGGTCACGTTCTTCGGACGGGGCGAGCCCTGGCTGATGTTCGGCTTCATTCCGACCGACCGGCACCTGATCGCGGTGGAGGGCGCCAAGGCGAGCGAGTCGCTGTTCCTGCTGGGAACCGACACGCACGGACGCGACCTGTGGTCGCGGCTGATGTTCGCGACGCGAACGTCGATGACCATCGGCCTCGTCAGCGTGGCGTTGAGCCTCGTGTTGGGCGTCGTGCTCGGCGGCATCTCGGGTTACTTCGGGGGCGCGATCGATTCGGTGATCCAGCGCATCATCGAAATCCTGCGCTCGATACCGACGATACCGTTGTGGATGGGCCTGGCCGCTGCGCTACCCGCCGACTGGAGCGTGGTGCAGGTGTACTTCGCGATCACCATCATCATCTCACTGATCGGCTGGACCGAGCTTGCCCGTGTGGTGCGCGGCCGGTTCATCTCGCTCAAACAGGAAGACTTTGTGATGGCGGCCGAGCTTTTGGGCTGCAGCAAGTCGCGGATCATCTTTCGCCACATGGTGCCGTCGTTCATGAGTCACATCATCGCGGCGACGACGCTGGCGATCCCGGCGATCATCATCAGCGAGACGTCGCTGAGTTTCCTCGGGCTTGGGCTGCGGCCACCCGCGATCAGCTGGGGCGTGCTGCTGCAGGACGCGCAGAACATCCAGGCGCTGGTCATCTCGCCTTGGCTTTTGCTGCCGTCCGTTGCCGTCATCGTCTCGGTGCTCGCGTTCAACTTCATGGGCGACGGCATCCGTGACGCGGCCGATCCGTACCTGTAGCGGCCAGCCATGCAAAACACGACACACCCGCTGCTCTCGGTCCGGGATCTGCAGACCAGCTTCTTCCAGGAGGAGGGCACGACCAAAGCCGTCGACGGCGCGTCGTTCGACGTCTCGCCCGGCAAGACGCTGGGCATCGTCGGCGAGAGCGGCTGCGGCAAGAGCGTCACGGCGCAATCGATCCTGCGCATCGTCGACCGGCCCGGCCGCATCGTCGACGGCGAAATCATACTGACGCGCGCCGACGGATCGCAGGTCGACCTGGTCAAGCTGAAGCCCAACAGCCCGGAGATGCGCGCGATCCGCGGCGGCGACATCGGGCTCGTCTTCCAGGAGCCGATGACGTCGTTTTCTCCGGTGCATACGATCGGCGCGCAGCTCATCGAGGCGATCCTGCTGCACAACGACGTCAGCAAGAAGGAGGCGCGCAACCGGGGAATCGAAGCGCTGCGCAGCGTCGGCATCCCGAAGCCGGAGCGGCGCATCGACGAATACTCGTTCGAATTGAGCGGTGGGTTGCGCCAGCGGGCGATGATCGCGGTCGCGCTCTCCTGCGATCCGCGCCTGCTGATCGCCGACGAACCGACGACCGCGCTGGACGTCACGACGCAGGCGCAGATCCTCGACCTGCTGCGCAAGCTGCAGTCCGAACGCGGGATGGCCATCATGCTCATCACGCACAACCTGGGCGTCGTCGCTGAAATGTGCGACGACGTCGTCGTCATGTACCTGGGCCGGGTCGTCGAGCGGGGCAACGTCGACGACATCTTCCACGACCCCAAGCATCCGTATACGAAGGCGCTGCTGCAGTCGATGCCCAGCATCGATGCCACGCCGAGGCTGAAGCTGCCCACCATCAGCGGGTCGATTCCCCACCCGTTCAACCGGCCCACGGGTTGTCCCTTTCATCCCCGTTGCGTTTCCTCCATTGCCGGCCGCTGCGACACCGAGGTGCCGCAGCTTCAGGCTGTCGGCGACGGAAGAAAAGTAAGCTGCTTTCTCTATCAGTGATGACAGGCGGACGAGAGTGACAAGCGGTTACACCGGGTCGGACAAGTCCGTGCTCCTCGAAGTCAAGGGACTCAAGAAATATTTCCCCATTCGAAGGGGTATTCTCCAGAAGACCGTCGGCCAGGTGAAGGCGGTGGACGGCGTGAGCTTTGTTGTGAATCGAGGCGAGACGCTGTCGCTGGTCGGCGAGAGCGGCTGCGGAAAGACCACGACTGCCCGCTGCATCTTGAGAGCCGTCACGCCAACAGCCGGTCAGATTCTCCTGACGGACAATGGTGAGGTCCTGGACGTTGCGACCGCGCCGAAGAACAGGCTTCGGTCCCTTCGGCGTCAGATGCAGATGATCTTTCAGGACCCGTTCTCTTCCTTGAACCCGCGCATGACCCTGTTCGATATCGTGGGGGAGCCCCTGCTCGTCCACGGCGTCGGTGACGCGCAGGAAAGAACCGACAGGGTGGTGGAGCTCCTTCGGCTCGTCGGCCTCCGACCGGAATACATGCGACGCTACCCGCACGCCTTCTCGGGCGGTCAGCGCCAGCGTATCGGCATCGCGCGTGCGCTGGCTTTGAATCCCCGTTTGGTCGTTGCGGACGAACCCGTCTCCGCGCTGGACGTGTCGGTGCAGGCGCAGATCCTCAACCTGCTACTCGAACTGCAGGAGAGGCTCGGGCTTACCTATTTGTTCGTCGCGCATGACCTCAGCGTCGTCAAGCACATCAGCGAGCGGGTCGCCGTGATGTACGTCGGCCGGATTGTGGAGACCGCGCCCACCGAAGAACTGTTCGCCTCTCCGAAACATCCGTATACCGAGGCGCTCTTGTCGGCGGTCCCCAAACCGGACCCGCGCCTTCGCACCGAACGGATCATCCTGCAGGGCGAAGTTGCCGACCCTGCCAATACCCCGCCGGGTTGTCATTTCCATCCCCGGTGCAAGTATGCGCAGGCCGTCTGCCGGGAGAAGTCTCCGGAGCTCGAAGAGATTGCCCCCAGTCACTTCGTGAGCTGTCATCGGGCGAAGGAGCTTTCTCTCAGCGGCGTTGCCTGAGCAGTTGATTCGATCCGGGCTCTGACCCCAAAACCACGCCGCAGCATCGCTATGCCGCCGCCGGTGCAGGTTGGCCAGCTACATTACGCTCGCGCGGCGGCCGCTCGTCCATCAGCCACTGCAGCATGAACGCCATGGCGCCGATAACGATCAGCGCACCCCAGGCAACGTTGTAGTTCCCCATTCGGTCGAACAGTACGCCGCCCATCAAGGCGCCGCAGAACGAGCCGAGCTGATGGCTGAGAAACACCATGCCGTAGAGCGTGTTGAAGTGAGTCATGCCGAAAGTCCGCCCGATGATGCCCGTGACCAGCGGCACGACACCCAGCCATAGAAAGCCCATCGCTGCGGCGAACACGAGCGTGGTCGACGGCGCGACAGGGACCGACAGGAACACGATGATGAAGAGCGTGCGCAGCAGATAAATCAAAGCGAGCAGGTGTTTTTGGCTGTAGCGTGCGCCGAGCAGACCAAACGTGTACGTGCCAATCGCATTGAATAGTCCGATAAGCGCCAACGCGCTCGCCGCCACGCCGGGCGCGACGCCACAAAGCTGCAAATATGCCGGCAGGTGCGTCGTGATGAACACGAGCTGGAAGCCGCACGCAAAGAAAGCCAGCGTCATGAACAGAAAGCCGCGATGCGCCATGGCTTCCCTGACGGCCTCGCCGAGTTTCAGTTTGATCGCAGGGGCAATGCCTTTCGCCGCCGGCTGCTCGTGGATTGCCAGAGATAACACGGCCATGGAGGCCGCCAGCACCGCGAAGGCCACCATGGCCGACTTCCAGCCGAAGCCGTCGATCAGTCCCTGACCGATGGGCGCGAGCACCATCGTGCCAAGCGAGCCGGCCGCCGCGACGATACCGACCGTTCTGGAGCGCTTCTCCGGCGGAGTCGCGCGCGACACGGTGCCGATGAGGACGCCGAAGCCAGTGCCCGCGGTGCCGATCCCGGCGAGAAAACCGGCGATCTGCAGTCCTCCGGGCATCGCCTTCGCAAACACCATGAGCAGCAAGCCGGCCGCGTACGTCAGCGCGGTGCCGATCAGCACCGGTCGCGGCCCGTAGCGATCGGCAAGCGCGCCTACGAATGGCTGAGAAATGCCCCAGACGATGTTCTGCAGCGCGATGGCAAAGGCGAAGGTCGCCGCCGAGATGCCGAACTCCAGCGTCATCGGACGCATGAAGAGACCCAGGCTCTGGCGCAGCCCCATGCAAATCGAGATGATGACGCTGCTCGTGACGAGCAACACCAGCATTGCGCGGCGCTGGTTGGGAATGGTCATTGCAGCAGACTGGTTCACTGAGCTGACATTAGATCGCGTACGAGTGCGGACCTCAAATGATCTTTCTGCCGATCAGGCATGAGGAAAGGGAATAGTGGCCCGCCCAGGACGAGCCAGAAGTCGCGCGGATCAGGAAGCAAACCCGATCCGGCACTGACAATCTTCATTGCCTATCGTGATGGCACCGTCACGACAGGAGCCACCGCCATCGCGTGCAAGCGCGACGCGGCGGACATGTTTGCATCGAACGTCAATACGGCGGATTGATCACCACGTACTGCCCTCCCTGGGGCTGATACCAGGTGCTGCCGCACTGCTGATAGACCGCACCGCCGTAGTTGACCGGAACGCAGCTTGCCGGCACGGTGTTCACCATCGACCCCACGATGGCGGATGTCACGGCAACCGTGGCGCCAATCGCCGCCGCAGTGGCTACCGGGTGGTAGTTGTTGTCCCAACCGCCGTTACAACAGCCACCGCCATCGACATTCACATTGACGTTCCGGTCGACGTTGACGTTGTTGACGTTGTTGACGCTGGTGCTGCGGACGTTGTTGGTGCGCGCGTCCGCCTGGCTGTTATTGGCCTGTACATTCCGCCCGCCACCGCCACCGCCGGCACGCGCGCCACCACCACCCCCGCCACCACCACCCCCGCCAGCACGTGCGCCACCACCTCCGCCGCCGCCACCACCGCCGCCGCCACCGCGAGCTGCGGCATCATCCACCGTGACCATGGCGAAACTGGCCAGCGCAAGAACGATCAGAGGAGCCAGGTACAACTTGCTGAATGTGTTTTTCATGTCGTCGCTCCTCTACTTGGTCTTCCGCGGAATGATCTCGATCTTGGTCGCGCCCTTCGGCGGCGTGAACTTGAATACCGCGTCCTTGAACGTCGGCTTCAAGTTCCATTCGATCATGGACACCGACTGTGGACGCGCGTCGTCGGCGCGATTGGTGATCACCACCTTGCGCGGCAACGGCTTGCTGCCGGTGGTGATCCAGATCTGCCAGTCGATCTTCCCCTGGCGAAAGGCGTAGTGGTCACACAGATCGTCGTCGATGAAATCCTGCCCGGCATTCATCGCCGACTCGATCTTGTCGAGCCGCGCCGCCGGGGTACCGAAAGTGAACATGTCCGACAACGGCATCTCGATGCCGTATCGGTCCTCCAGCTTGTCGATCAACTCGCCGATCGTCCCGGTGAACGCCACCGTCGAGTAGTACTTCTGCGCGGGCGTAAACAGGGTGACGGTCTTGCCGTCAAAGATGATCTCGCGCTCTGAACGGGCACTTCGCATCACGGCGCGTAACTTGTTCGGGCGCTGGACGTCCATTTTGGCCGTCGCCGTATGCTGCAGCTTCTGGCCGTCGGCCAATACGCGCTCGCCGCTTACCTCGGTCTCTATGTGAAAGCGCTTCAGGCTCTGCAGATGGGCGCCCATGTCCTTCAGCGCCTGGATCGCTGCCGGATCAACCGGGTTCGCCGCGGGTGGGGCCGCGGCGGCCGGGGCGGCCGGGGCGGTCTGGGCATGCAGGCTGGGTGCCGCGAGCAGCATTGCCAGCAGACTCAGCGCCAGTAGCTTTCGTACCATGGTTCTCTCCCGAATCGTGAAAACACTGCTGGCGCGGGACGCACGCCGCGTTACTGCAATTGGCAACTTCAATTGTACAGTGCGAATCCCAATGACTCGCAGGACCTGGAAGCCGGAGGTCGCAAGGAATTTCCCTCTGTCGACTCCCGGCTTCCTGAGGTTATGCAATGAAGTACCCCGACGGGGCCGTTAGTGATTGCAACCTCGTCATGAAACAGTTGCCGGAGCCTTGCGGCCGACGCAACGCCATTCATGGATCATTTCGGATTGATCTTGGTGATCTTGTTGCCCTGGATGCCAATGCCGGCCATCAGCCCCTTTTGGCCGTAGATGAACGCATAGATGTCATCCTTCGTGGTCGTGGTCGTCATCGTCTTCGCCATGCCCTCGTCCACCAGGACCACGCTCGGACCCACGCCAACCTCGAATCCATCGGCCTTGTTGAGCTGCGCAAGAGCGTTCGCGTTCATGAAGAACATTGCATAGCCGAATTGCTGGGCGCCGGCCTGCAGCCCGACCGACGCGGCCGCGGTGCTGTAGTACCCGACCGTCTTGCCCTTCTGCAGCAACGCGCCTTCGCCGAACTGGCCGCCGACGCCAAGACCGGCCTTGGTGACCTTCGGAAAGACCAGGATCGCATACGCGTTCGCACCCAGCGCCTTGGTGGCAGGGACGCTTGCGTAGAGCTGTTGCAGGCTCGCACTCGCATCGCGGCTGATTTCGGCCGCGCTGGCCGCCAGCGCGGAATGAGACCCGAACGCGAGCATTGCACCCGCGAGCATCGCGCCCAACGTGTTCATCTTCATTTTCATTCTCCTCGTGCGTTACTTGGAAACTGCGTCGCGAACCGCAGCGACGACCGCCCATGCGACAGCGTAGCGTCGTCTCACCGTCTACGCTAGTCCGGTGCCAGACGCCGCCAGGCCGGTAGAGATGCGGCGAGCGTCGGCCGCGTGGATGCTCATTTTACCCGGAAGACACCTCTCACAAGCCGGATCTGGCCCTCCTGAAGACTGCGCCGTGCGTTACCTGCCTTTTGCGCGAGATTGTCGACGTACACCCCCAAGGTCAGCGGACTCGGTGCGGCGGCTGCGGTAGTCCTGCTCAAATGAGCGTCGCTGGTGTCTTCGAAGATTTCCGCGGTGAATCTACTCTTGCCGAGAATCGAGCGCATCTCTTCGACGGAAACGAGGCAGCTGTCGGCAGGGTCCGTGGCCCACGGCAGCGGAAAATAGGACGTTGCCGCTTTCCCGGCGGCCATCTCCTGGAAAGCATAGCGGCCACCCGGCTTGAGGACTCGATAGATCTCTCCGTAGAGCTTCTGCTTGTCCGCGATGTTCATGCCGACATTCTGCATCCAGACGACATCAAACGAATCGTCGGAAAAAGGCAGGTCGAGAGCGCTACCCTCGTGCACCTCGATACGGTCGTCAAGGCCGGTCAGTCGATTCAGCAGTAACGCGCCGGCACAGAAATCGGATGACAATTCGAGGCAGTCAACGCGACAGCCGAGCGTGGAAGCGAGCAGTCGGGCGGGCCCTGCCAGCCCGGCTCCAATATCGAGAACGCGATCTTCTGCGCGGATCTGCGCCAACTCAAGCAACTCGCGTGACGCGTGAAGTCCACCCGTGTGGAAATGGTCGAGCGCCCCCAGCTCTTCGGCCGACAGGCGTTGCTCGGGATTCAATCCGGCCGCGCGGATGGCCGCCAGGATTCGCGCCTCGATGTCGCGGGCCGAATAGTGTGCTTCCATATCAGTCACAATCAAGCCCTCCTCAATGACTCGACGAATGGCGCCTTGGCAGCCGTTCGAGCCGAAAGTCACCAGGCGCGTCTCCCGACCAGCGCTTGAACGCATGAGCGAAATTTCCCGGATCACCATATCCGAGGATGTGCGCGGTAGCGGTTGGCGACCTTGCGTCGCTCGTATAATGCCACGCCAAGTGCACGGATTGACCATGACTCACATGAAGGGAACCGCTGTGATAAAGCAACACACACTCCTCGCCATATTCAGTATCGCACTAGGCGCGGCACTCGCGCTGCCAGCAGGGGCGCAGGAAGTTCTGCCGCGGCCGGAACAACCCTTTGGCGGCAAGATCGGCCGCACCTCCAAGGACTCGGTCAAGGACTTCCCCAAGGTGGTCGAAGCACCCAAGGGAGCGCCGAACATTCTGGTGATACTGACGGACGACGTGGGCTTTGCCGCTTCGTCCACGTTCGGCGGGCCGATTCCGACTCCGACCATGGATCGACTCGCCAAGGATGGCCTGCGTTACAACAACTTTCACACCACCGCGCTTTGCTCGCCCACGCGCGCCGCGCTGCTCAGCGGACGCAACCATCACAGCGCCAGTACCGGCGTCATCATGGAACTGGCCACGGGCTTCCCCGGCTACAACTCGCTGATGTCGAAGAGCAACGGGACGTTCGCAGAAATCCTCAAGCAGAACGGCTACAACACCTCCTGGTATGGCAAAAATCACAATGTCCCCGACTGGCAGACGAGCCAGGCCGGGCCGTTTGATTTGTGGCCGACCGGACTGGGCTTTGAATACTTCTACGGCTTCATCGGCGGCGATACCAGCCAGTGGAATCCTGCGCTCTTCGAAGGAACCAAACCCATCGAGCCGCCACACGATGCGAAGAACTATTTCTTCGACGTGGACATGGCAGATCACACGATCAACTGGATCCGGATGCAGCACGCGACTGCGCCGAACAAACCGTTCCTCGCCTACTACGCACCGGGCACCGCCCACGCCCCGCATCACGCGCCGAAAGAATGGATCGCGAGATTCAAAGGCAAGTTCGATCAGGGCTGGGACAAGGTGCGCGAAGAATCCTTCGCGCGACAAAAGGCGCTCGGCGTCATCCCCGCGGACGCGAAGCTGACCAAGCGACCGGAGAGCATTCCCGCCTGGGACAGCTTGAACGCCGACCAGAAGAAAGTCTTCGCGCGCATGATGGAAGTCTATGCGGCGGCGCTTGCGCACTGCGACTATCAGATGACCCGCATCCTCGACACCATCGAAGCGCAGGGCGAGCTGGACAACACGCTGGTCATTTACATACAGGGCGACAACGGTGCAAGCGGCGAAGGCGGCATGCAGGGCTTGCTCAACGAGATGACGGTGTTCAACGCCATCCCGGAGGACATGAAGGAAGTCATTCGCCGCATGGATGAGCTGGGTGGCCCGATGACCTTCAACCACTACCCGGTCGGCTGGGCGCACGCGATGGACACACCGTTCCAGTGGACCAAGCAGATCGCTTCGCACTTCGGCGGCACGCGCAATGGCATGGTCATCTCCTGGCCTGCCCGCATCAAGGACAAGGGCGGCCTGCGCACACAGTTCTCCTCGGTCATCGACATCATGCCGACCATTCTCGAGGCCGCCGGCGTGGCCGCGCCGACCAGCATCAACGGCGTAACCCAGAAACCGATCGAAGGCACGAGTCTCGTCTATACGTTCAATGACGCGAAAGCGCCGTCGAAGCACACGACGCAATACTTCGAGATGTTCGGCAACCGCGCCATCTACCACGACGGCTGGGTGGCCGCCACGACACCGGGCGTTGCTCCGTGGGACTCGTCGGCGGAAATGCAAGGCCGAGTGCCGGCCGTCCTCGACTACAAATGGGAACTCTACAAAGTCAGCGAGGATTTCTCCGAAGCGAACGATCTCGCGTCCAGTGAACCGGCCAAGCTGAAGGAGTTGCAGGACCTTTTCTGGACCGAGGCCGAGAAATACAACGTGCTGCCGATTGAAAACAGTCGGATCGACCGCTTCGACGTGAACCTCCGTCCGAGCCTGACCCGTGGCCGCGACGAGTTCACCTACTACCCGGGACTAGTGCGTATTCCCGAGGGTGCCGCGCCGGATCTGAAGAACAAGTCGTTCCAGATCAAGGCCGAGGTGGTGATTCCCAAAGGCGGAGCGGAAGGCATGCTGCTCACGCACGGCGGACGCTTCTCCGGTTACGGGCTCTACTTGCTCAAAGGCAAGCCGGTGTTCCTGTACAACCTTGCGGGCGTAGCGCGCTATAGCGTTGCGGCCAAAGAAGCCCTGACGCCGGGCAAGCACACTGTCTTGTTCGATTTCAAGTACGACGGTGGTGGGATTGGCAAGGGGGGCAACGGCACATTGCAGGTGGACGGAAAGACCGTGGCCACTGGCCGCATCGAACGCACACTGCCGTTCCGTCTCTCGCTCGATGAGACGCTGGACTGCGGCGAGGACACCGGCACGCCCGTCAGCGAGGAATACCGCACGCCTTTCAAGTTCACCGGCGAGCTGACGAAGGTCACGGTTTATCTGAAACCCGTGCCATTGACGGCGCAGGATCAGCGAAAGCTCGAACAAGGCATTGCGGCAGCTGCGCTCGCGGCACAGTGAGGCATTGAACGCTTGCCGTTGCCCGCCGTCACAAGGCGGCGGGCAGTGCAATCACTACCTGCGGTCAAGTCGAAACGAACGGACTCGGCTGGCGATCAATCCCGCTTCGTCAACGTCAAGATCGCGCCTTCGCGCTTGATGTCCACGCGATTGAGGAAACTCATTCCGAGCAGAGCACTGGACAGGCTCTTGCCCTCGATGATGACCGCGTCGACGTTATGCACGGCGATGTCGCCAACGCGTACGGTGTCGAGCTTGATACGATAACCCAGGACATCGCCGTTGGCCGTCTCCATCATGGTCTTCTCGCCGTTTTGGTAGTTGACGCCGAGGCGGCTCGCTTCGCGGGCGGGAAGCGTGATGAACGACGCGCCGGTATCCACGACAAATCGAACGCGCATGCCGTTCACTTCGCCATCGGCGACCATGTCGCCCCGTTCGCTTGTTGGGACCTTCGCGTAGTTGGCAGCGCTCGGGTAGCTGGCCGCGGTCGGATAGTTGGTCGCCACGGGACTCGTCTGCTTTCGCGCAGGTCCCAGTGCGAGCGCCACGCGTCGGCCCTGGATATCGAACGTCGCGCCATCGCGCTCCACCGACAACAGGACGATGTCGTCGTTGATCTTCTGTCCAACGGAGAGCGTTCGCAGGGCACCGCCTTCGATTTGCACGACGGCCTTGTTCGGGAACAGGCCGACGACGTTGACGTCCAGTGCGATCGCGCCGGTCGAGACGAGCAGGCCGAGAGTTATAGAGGCAATGCGATGGAGACGATTCATATTTAACGTTAGGAGTCGATCGAATCAGTGAGTTTTTTCGGGTCGCCCAGCGAGAACGAGGTCAGTATCGTGCGTGGGTCAACTGGACTTTGAGCATTGCAGGCTTCTCAATGCACATGTCATGCCAGCGCAAGAATTCCTCTCGAAACAGGCGCCGGAGCCATCGCCCTCGGAATAGAGCACTCGTGCCGACGCGCTGAACGTCAGCCTCGTGACAACGCGCGGCACTGGGATGCGCGTCTGCTACACCGTGTGGACAACAACCGCGGTGTCTGTAACTGCAAAAAAAAAAGCGGCCCACATCGCTGCGGGCCGCACCTGGAACTATGGCTATCCGACCTGGGCTTGAACCAGGGAGCTAAAGATCAATACTCGACAGCCTCGCCTCCCCTCTGGACATTTCGCGCGAGAGCGCGCTTGAATAGATACGTTCCGCGCCCGTGTGGCTGCACGCGATTCACTCCGGCAGAACGCCAATCTCGTTCGAGATCTGCGCCCAACGCTGATGCTCGACGGCGAGAAACTCCGCCAGCTGGGAAGGTGTGCCCGCCCCGTCGCTGATGGGACCGATATTGTGGATCTTGGTCGCCACCTCCTGATCCCGCAGCGCTTTGTCGAGTTCGCGGTTGACGCGTTGGATAACCGGATCCGGTGTTCCGGCCGGCGCGACCAGCGCCATCCACCCGACCATGTCGAATCCGGGCAGAGTCTCCGCGAGCGCGGGCACCTGCTCCCAACCCTCGATACGCTTGGGTGAGGTCACGGCGAGCATCCGCAGGCGCCCCTGCTTCACGAACTGGGCAGTCGATGCAACGTCGGCCACGAGCGCCGTGACCCTGCCACCCAACGTGTCTTGCACGGCCGCGCCCACCGAGACATACGGGACCAGGTTGGTTTCGATCTTGGCCCGGGAACTCAGCAGGCGCGCAATCATGCCGCTGAAGGTCTTCGGGCCCTCATTGGCAATCGTAACCTCGCCGGGCTTCGCCTTGGCTCTGGCGATGAGGTCCTGGATCGAGGTCACGGGCGAGCTCGCTTCGACCAGAATCGCGAACGGACTCTTGCCGATGAATCCGATCGGCGCAAAGTCCTTGCGCGGGTCGTAGGGCAATGCCTTGAAGAGATAGGCATTGGTAACGAGGGCAGCCGTCGTCGCCAGGTACAGCGTGTATCCGTCTGCCGGGGAGCGCGCGGCGAACTGAGCGCCAATCGCGTTTTGTCCGCCTGGCTTGTTTTCCACGACGACCGACTGACCGAGTTGCCGTGTGAGCGTGTCGCTCAGGATGCGACCAATGTTGTCCGGGCCGGATCCGGGAGGCTGCGAAAGCACCATCCGTACCGATTTTTCCGGCCACGTCTGTGCGGACACGCCGGACGTGATGATCAAGGTTGCCAGCAGGATACATTTACCGATCGTTTTCATGGGATTCATCTCCATTCGGCGCAGTGGGGACGCAGTGATGCGCCAGCGCCAGTTGTAAGCATTCAAGCGACCGTCAATCGACGGCAACAACATTGCGCAACACGCCGATGCGATCGACGTCCACTTCGACGACGTCCCCCGGCTTCATGAAGACGGGAGGCGTTCGTCGCGCGCCCACGCCACCGGGTGTTCCAGTGACGATGACGTCGCCCACGGCGAGCGGAACGAAGGTCGAGCAATACGCGATCAGGCGCGGGAAGCTGAAGATCAGCATGTCGGTGGTGGCCTTTTGCATCACCTGTCCGTTGAGTCGTGTCGTGAGCGAAAAAATGGTCCCTGGCGGAAGCTCGTCCGCAGTCACCATCCACGGTCCGAAGGCTCCCGTTTCAACGAAATTCTTGCCGGGAATGAACTGGCTGGTGTGCTTCTGCCAGTCGCGCACCGAGCCTTCGTTGAAACACGCGTAGCCCGCGATGTGCTGCCACGCGTCGGCTTCCTGGATGCGTCGACCCGGCTTGCCGATGACAAGCGCGATCTCGCCCTCGTAGTCGAAATCCTTCGATTCACGCGGGCACAGCAGAGGTCGATCGTGCCCGGTCAGAGATTCGGCGACGCGCAGGAATACGGTCGGATAGGTTGTCTTGTCGCGTTGCGTTTCCAGGCGGTGCTCCTCGTAATTGTGCCCGATGCAAAAGATCTTGCCTGGATTGCGAATGACTGGCAGGAAAGTGATGTCCGTCAGCTTCGCGTCGATGCCACTTGCCTGCGATATCGATCGCGCTTCCGCTATGCCATTACCTGCGAGCAATGCCTTGAGGTCCTGAAATTTCGCGCCCAGACGGCGACCAAGGTCCGTGACGCCTTCGGCGGATACGGCGCCGTAGGTATCCTTCTCACCGATCCTGAACGTAGCAAGTTTCATCTCGTCTCCTTGGGTTTGATATTCGCAGTCAGATGCGCGTGTCGGCGGCGGCAACTGCCGATCAGGCAAGTTGCACGCTCAACGCCTCGATTTGTCGCTCGAGCTCAACTCTGTTCGAGGCCACTCCAAACACGTAATGGTCGGGCCGCACGATCGCTGCCGAGCACTGATGCCGCTGCAACCAGCTGGCCACCACGCCTTCGACTTCGGTGACCGAGACGGCGCCGTTCTGCGTTTGCCCGTCACCGTCTTCTGCGCTTGTGTTCGCGGCAACATGGACCATCTTCATGTCCAGGCGAGTGAGTGTCGCGGTGCATAGTCCAGCCAGGATCGCCTTGTCATTGGTGACGACGCGGAAGCCGGTTCCGGCGATCGCGTCCAGCAAGACCGTCCCTGCGCCTTGCCGGATCCGTGGCTGCGGAAAAATGGTCCCATTTGCCGCATGAGATGATGGCGACAACAGGCCACACGACAGAGGAGGAATCAAATCCTGCCGCGCCTGCGTGATCACCTTGCCGCCCGCTTCAGCGAGCATGCGTTCATCGCGCGCACGGGCCGCCTGCGGGTCACGCTCGCAGATCACGCGTCCGATCCCTTTGATCACCGAGGTCAGGCGCTTGACATGCTCGCGCCGTTCGCTCGCGTAGCTGTCGAGCAATGTGTCGCCGGACTTGCCGTGCAGGACACGCTCGAGTTTCCACACCAGATTGGCAACATCACGCACCCCTTGGCACATGCCCTGGCCCGTGAAGGGCGGCTGCTGGTGCGCTGCATCGCCGGCGATGAAAGCCCGTCCGTTGCGCCATTCTCCGGCCACGAGCGCGTGAAACTGGTAGCTCGCCCGCCGCCACAGCGTGGCGTCCTCTGGATTGATCCAGCGCGAAAGCAGACGCCACACGTTTTCCTCTTTCTCCTGCTCGCGCCGGTCTTCACCCGGCATCACCATGATTTCCCAACGGCGATGATCGTCTGGTCCGATCAGATAAGTCGCGGGGCGCGCGGGATCACAGTACTGGGCACTGACGACCGGCAACTTGGCGAGGCCCCGCTCGTTGACACGCAGGTCGACCACGAGCCATGGCTCGTCGAATTCGAGATCGACATATTGCAGACCCGACAGCGTTCGAACCGTGCTCCAGGCACCGTCACAGCCAATCACATAGCGTGCTTCGACGGTGCGGGTCTCGCCGTCGTCGTTCTGAAACTCCAGCATCACGTGATCGCTCGTCTGCGCCAATCCGACGAGCTCGTCGCCCAACGCTACGGTGACGGACGGCCAAGTGGCGACGTGCGCGCGCAGTGCCGCTTCCACCGGCGGCTGGGTGAACACCATGTTCGGCGGCCACCCCAACGGGTGCGGCGGCGGCACGCTGCCCAAGCGCTTGATCAGCTGGCCGTCGACGCCGTAGTACTCCGACGGTGTGAATGGCCGGGTATGGCGCGAGATCGCATCGGCGAGGCCGAGATCCTGGAATACACGCATGATCTCGTGATCGATGGCGAACGCCCGCGGCATTTCGTACACTGCGCGCGACTTGTCTACCACCAGCGTGCGTACGCCCAGCTGGCCGAGCAGGTTGGCGCACGTGGCACCCGCCGGCCCGAATCCAATCACGGCAACGTCGAAACTTTCGGTCATTGCGCCGCGAAGAGAATCTTTTTCTGTGCTTCCTTGAGGCGGGCCGACGGCGGCGCGGAAATGCCCCAGTGATCGACACGTCCCGGAGGCCACTTCCAGTCATCGGGACCGCCGACCTTGTACGTGTCGTCGATCTGCTCGATCTCCGCCGTGTATTCAATGACGATGCCGAAGGGATCGATGAAGTAATTGAAGGCGTTGGCGCCGGGACCGTGCCGGCCGGGTCCCCACTCGATCGGATGCCCTGCATCCTTCATGCGCCCGCCGCCGCGCATGACCGATTCCAGGTCCGGCATGACAAAGGCGATGTGGTTCAGGCTGTCTTCGCTGGCATCGGCCAAGGCGGCGGTGTGGTGGTCGCGGTCGCAATTCAGAAATGCCATGATTCGCGTCCGGTCGACCAGCTTGAAGCCGAACACCGCATCGAAAAACGTCTGCGTCGCTGCCACGTCTCGGCTGTTCATCACCACATGGGCGAGCCGGATCGGCCGGTCGCGCACGTCGACTGCATCGGCGTGGACGGCATCGCCGTGGACCACCCGCAACACCCGGCCGTCCGGGTCGCGCACCGTCACGCCGTTGCCCCCACCAGGCTCGCTGATCGGTCCGGGCGCTTGCGCCACGGAGCCGCCGGCACGTATCGCCGCACCCGCAATCGCCGCGAGCGCGTCGGCGCTTCGCGCGCTAAAAGTAACGTTGCGAATTTCCGCGCGTTCTCCGCGATGGAACGACAGCAGATGATGTGGCGACCCCGTTCCGCGCAAGTAGATCGCGTTGTCGGAGCGCGCGACAATGTCGAGATGCCAGATGCGCGTATAGAACTCCTCCGCCCTGGGAAGGTCGGGCACGTTGAGAGCGACACTGCGCAGGGCCGAGACAAGCTGTGAGCTCATGACCAAGGTCCCCGGGTCAGCCCGCGACCAAGCCAGTCGTCTGGACGCCGTGGATACAGATCGCTTCATCCTCGTCGCCGGTCCCGCCGCTGGCTCCGATGGCGCCAAGGACGTGCCCTTGCGGGTCCTTGATGAGCACCGCGCCGGTTTGCGCGATGAACTTGCCTTGGCCGGCCGTGGCCAGTGCGTTGAAGAAGTGAGGCAAATCCTTCGCGCGTTGCGTCAACTCGCGCGAGCTGGCACCCATCCCCACCGCCGCCCACGCCTTGCCACGCGCGATATCCAACCGGAACATGCTGGCGCCGTCCTGCCGCTGCGCCGCCTTTATGTGGCCTGCCTCGTCGACGACGATCACGCCCATTGGGCGGTATCCCGCTTCCTGCGCGCGCTCCAACGCGCTGGAGATCATCTGGTTCGCTTGAGCGAGTGTGAGTTGCTGCATGTGTGTCCTCCATTCAGGGGGCGCGCTTGGCGCCGGTCTGCGCCGGGTCCCAAGGATTGCTGAATGCTATGGCGACGCCGATAATCCGAAAAGGCTATTTCACTTATTATGAAAATCCACAGTTTGGATATCGCAAAAGTCGACCTGAACCTGCTGGTCGTCTTCGCTGCATTGGTCGAACACAGGAGTGTCACGCAGGCCGGCATAGCACTGGGCTTGAGCCAGCCAGCGATGAGCGCGGCGCTGGCGAAATTGCGCACTCAATTTGCCGACCTGCTGTTCGTGCGCACCGGTCACGGGATGAAACCCACACCGCGGGCGTTGGAACTCGCCGATCCGGTGGCGCGGGTCCTCCGCACGGTGGCGCAGGAGATATTGCAGAGGCCGGGGTTCGAACCGGCGACCGCGCAGCGGACCTTCACTATCATCACGCCCGACATCGGCGAAGTCGTGTTTCTTCCGAAGATACTGGCCCACGCCGAAACGCACGCGCCACACGTCATGTTCAGGTCGATCACCATACCCTCCCCCGGCGCAAGCGAAGCCCTGGAAGAAGGTGTCGCCGACCTCGCGATCGGCTACTTTCCCGACTTGGTCCGGCCCGGGTTTTACCAGCAGCGGCTTTTCCGCAACTCCTTCGTGTGCATCGTGCGCTCGGATCACCCGAGGATCGGTGCGCGCCTTACGCGAGACCAATTCCTGCAGGAGGCTCACGCGATCGTGCGACCCGCCGGCCGAACACACATCTTCGAACGGTTCATGGAAAAGCGGCGCATCACCCGGCACGTGCGAGCCGATCTGGCGCACTTCACCAGCTTGCTTACTGTGATCGCGACGTCGGATCTCATCGCCACGGTGCCGCTGGACATCGGCAATGTCTTCGCGCGGCTTGCCAACATCCGCACGCTTGCACCACCGTTGCAGCCCCCCGCGTTCGATGTGAAGCAGCATTGGCACCGGCGCGTTCACGGTGACGCCGCCAACATGTGGCTACGAGAAACGGTGCGCGAACTTTTTCACGATTGAATCACTCTGCTTGCAGGTGGGGCTGCAAGTACATGGACGCCAGAGATCAGACGTATAGCCGTTCTTCCGCAGCAATGTCCTGGATCATGTCGACGACCTGGCGCAGCCCCGGGCCAAGTTCCTCGACCTGATAGCACGCCCAGACTTCATAGGGCGGAATGGCCGGATAGACCTTCAGTTCCTTGACCAGTCCCTGGTCGACATAGGGTTTCATCAACCGCACGGGAATCGAGCCGATGGCGACGCCGCGCAGGATGATGCGGATCGTCGCCGTCACCTCGTTACAGGTGCTGAGACGCAGCGGCGTGAGACCGGCCTGACGAAACCACTGGATGACGCTGGCGTTCTGGCGCGCCGGCGGCGGCGTGATGATCAGGTGGTGCGACGCGAGATCCGCCGGCGAGAGAATGTCCTTGTCGAATTCCAACGACGAGCAGGCGAACCAACCGTGAAGGTTGAGGCCGATGCGCTCGCGGTGGATATGCTCGGCGATGCGGTATTCCGACGTGACGGCGAGATCGAGCTTGAGGTCGTTCAGCAGTTCGCTGATCGTTTTGCTGTCGCCCACATGGACGGTGGTCTTGAGGTCGGCATGGCGTCGGCGCAGGCGATCCAGCAGGATGTCGAGGCCGACGAGGGCGAAGCTGCCGCTGACGCCCAGGCGCAAGGTGCCTCGCAAGGGATCGCCGGTGCTGACCCGCAAGGCCATCTCATCGGCGGTGCTGAGCAATTCGTTGGCGTAGCTGAGCAGCGCGGCGCCATCCGGGCTGATGCGCAATGTGCGGCCACTGCGCACGAAGACTTTGACGCCGAGCGCCAGTTCGAGTTCGCGGATGCGGCGGGACACGGCAGGCTGCGTCAGGCCCAGATGGCGTGCTGCCGCATGGACGCCGCCGAGCCGGACCGTTCGTTCGAATGCGCGGATCTGCGACAGGGTGACGTTGTTATATGCGGGCATCGCTCGAATTCCATGCAGTTGACGAACGTCACCGGGACCCTGGCGCCGTGCGGCATCGCAGCTTACGTCTTGATTGCGCTGGATGTTCCGCCTATGCCAAGGCGCTGGCAAGTCCTCCATGCCGGTTCGTCAACGAGGCCCGGATGAAACAGACGCATGGTTGCTATCCCGCAATCAGGCACCGATTGATAAAAATTTCGCATCATCTGTGTGGATGATTATGAATTAGACAGCAATCGTGCTTCCGGTAGGATTTGCTGGCGGTTTTTCCCTCCAGAGAATGCGATGAGCTACCGAGCCAGCCCGACACGGTACGACACGATGCAGTACCGCAATTGTGGCCAATCCGGTCTCAAGCTTCCGGTATTGAGCCTGGGTCTTTGGCAAAATTTTGGTGCGAACCGCGACTACTCGAGCGCCGTGGAAATACTGGGCTATGCCTTCGATTCGGGTATCACGCATTTCGATTTCGCCAATAACTACGGGCCACCTCCGGGCGCGTCAGAGGAACTCTTCGGCCAGGTGATGGCGCGCGCGCTCCGTCCATATCGCGACGAACTCATCATCTCCACCAAGGCAGGCTACAGAATTTGGCCCGGTCCCTACGGCGAATTTGGCAGTCGCAAAAATCTGTTGGCCAGCCTCGACCAGAGCCTGAAGCGCATGGGGCTCGAGTACGTCGATATTTTCTATTCCCACCGTTACGATGCAAATACTCCGCTCGAGGAAACGATGGGCGCCCTGGCCCAGGCCGTGCGCCAGGGCAAGGCGCTTTACATCGGCATCTCGAGTTATCCCGAGAAGCAGACGCGCGAGGCGCATCGCATTCTCAAGGAGCTGGGAGTCCCCATCATTCTCCACCAACCCAGTTACTCGGTGATCAATCGCTGGATCGAAAAGGACCGTACGATCGATGCTTGCGGCGAACTGGGCATCGGGGTCATTGCTTTCTCTCCGCTTTCTCAGGGCGTGCTCTCGGGCAAATACAGCTCGACCAGCAAAGCCGGCACGCGAGCAGAGAATCCCGCGGGCCCGTTGCGAGCGAGCCACGTCGAGCCGCGCGTGCTGGCGGCCGTCGACCGGCTCGGCGAGATCGCCCGCGCACGGGGCCAATCCCTGGTGCAACTTGCGCTCGCCTGGGTGCTCCGCCGCCCCGAGGTGACGTCGACGCTGATCGGCGTGCGCAACGTCGATCAACTCAAGGAGAACCTGGGCGCGCTCGGCAATCTCGGGCTGAGCCCGGAGGAGATCGCGGCGATCGACGAGGCGACCCGCGACGGCCAGATCAATTTGTATCCCACGCCCAAGAGCTGGTTGAGTTGAGAGACGAATGCACCCGCTGCTTCCGTTAGCGACGGCGCTGGTTCCGCGGCATCGCAGCGGAACTGCAGGACGCACTTCTAAAGTTCAAGGAGGGAACAAGACATGAGACTGATACGCGGCATCATCTGCGCCCTGGCTGGCGTGGCCATTTGCCTGGGCGGATCGGCACAGGCTCAGAACTATCCGGACAGGACTATCCACCTGGTCACGCCGTATCCGGCCGGCGGCGGAAGCGACATCGTGGCGCGTCTGGTGGCCGAGGCACTGACCCGCACACAAGGATGGTCGGTGGTCGTCGAGAATCGTGGCGGCGCGGCGGGCTCCATCGGGACGGCCGTGGTGGCCAATTCCAAACCAGATGGCTACACGCTGCTGTTCACTTCGGTGGACAACTACTCGCTCCTCCCGGCCTTGCGCGCGGACCTGCCCTACAAGGTCGAGGATCTGACTTTCATTGCGCGGCTTGCCGAGAACGGCTCGACGCTCGCCGTGAATGCCAGCCAGGTCCCGGCCAAGACGTTGCCGGAGTTCGTCACCTATCTGAAGGCGCACCCGACCGAAATCTTCTACGGCACGGGCGGTATCGGCAGCGCCAACCATCTCACCATGGAGTTGTTCGAGCAGGAGGCGGGCGTCAAGATGACCCGGGTCGTCTACCAGGGTGTGGCGCCGGCGACCACCGACCTGCTGGCCGGACGTATCCAGATCATCGCCCTGACGCCGACGGCGGTACTTCCGCACCTGCAATCGGGTACGTTGCGGCTGCTGGCCATCACCCAAGCCGCACGCAACCCGCTGCTGCCCGATCTGCCGACGATCGGGGAACTGGGCTATCCGGGCGCGACCGTCAGCGTCTGGTACGCAATGGCCGGACCCAAGGGGTTGCCCGAAGATATCCGGAAGACCCTGGAAAAGGCGATGGCGGGCGTCGTCGCCGATCCGGAAGTGAAAAAGTTCATGAGTGAACGAGGACTGACGCCGGCACCGCTCTACGGGGACGAGCTGCGGGCTGCGGCCCTCAAGGAGCTCGCGCTGTGGAAACAGATCGTGGCCAAGAAGAACATCAAATCCGAATGACGACCTGGATTCCGCGCGCCAACTCATGAAGATCACCGACGTCATCATCCATCCGCTGCAGGCGGACCACGGCCGCCTGACATGGACGGCGCACGAGCCCTTCGCCCGGGCGATCCTCACCCTGGTCGAGATCAGGACCGACGAAGGCGTCGTCGGCATCGGCGAAGTCGCGAGCGGCCCGCAGCCGATCGTCTGCGACATGCTCAGGATGATCACGCCGGCGATCCTGGGCATGGATCCGCGTGGCCATGTCGAGATCTGGGATCGCATGCTCTCGATCACTACCCCGCGCCGTGGTGCCATCTTCAACGGCGACGATCTGCCGTCGCCGCTGGCGCGTCATCTGCGCTGGCAGTTCATGGCGGCGATGGCCGGCATCGACATCGCCTTGTGGGACATCAAGGCGAAGTCGGTCAACCTGCCGGTCTTTCGCCTGATGGGCGGCACGCGCACCGACGTCTTCACGTATGCGGTCGGCGGCATGTATCGCAAGGACGGCAAGCCGTCCGACTACGCCGATGAACTGGCCGAGTTCGTCAAGCGCGGGTTCAGGGCCGTCAAGCTGAAGTCCGGGGGACTGTCGCTGGCGAAGGAGGTCGAGCGCATCAGCGCCGTGCGCGACGCGATCGGTCCGGATGTGCAGCTCGCTCTCGACGTCAACGCCGCCTACGACGTCGAGGAGTGCATCGAATACGCCAACACGGTGGCCGAGTTCGACATCGCCTGGCTGGAAGAGCCGCTGCACTGGTACTTGCAGCCGCCCGACTACGTGCGGCTTGCCAATTCGTGCCCGATCCCGCTCGCGCACGGTGAACGCGAATGGCACCGCTTCGCAGCCCGCGACTTCATCGACTCCGGCGCCTTGCGCTACATCCAGTTCGACTCCGCCCGCTTCGGCGGCATCACCGAGGGCCTGCGCGTCGGCATCTACGCCGAACAGAAGAACGTGATGGTGCAGCCGCACTCCTGGCCGCATCTGCATGCGCACCTCGCGTCGGCGCTCGGCAAGGGTGCTTATGGGGCCGAGTGCGTCCCCGAGCCCGGCGCGCATCCGATCCACCACCACATTTTCAGCGGCGGCGCCTATTACAAGGACGGGCGCCTGCATCTGACCGAGGCTCCCGGCTTCGGCGTCGAAGTCGACTGGAAGCAGGTGAAGGCGCTGACGGTCTGAGGATCAGACCGCGTTCATTTCCACCCTCACGCCAATGATCACGCCAACGAAAGGGAGCACCCTCGAATGAGAGTCAACAAATTGCGCAAGGCCCTGGCCGGAGACAAACCGATCTTCGGCATGGCCTTCTATTCCCAGAGCCTGGCGATCATGGAGATCATCGGGCATTCCGGATTCGACTTCGTTTTCATCGATTGCGAGCACTCCCCGCTGGCCGTGGATGCCTCCCTCGAAAACGTCATTCGAGCCGCCGACTATGCGGGGCTCGGCACGATCGTCCGGGTGAAGAGCAACGACGAACACCAGATCCGCAACGCCCTGGAGTTCGGTGCCGACGCCGTGTGCGTCCCGCACATCCGGACGGCCGCCGACGCGGAACAGGCGGTGCGTTCAGGCAAGTTCCCGCCGTGGGGGATTCGCGGTGCGGCGGGCGACGTACGGTCCTCCCATTACGCCGCCGGAGCCTTCGACTGGAAGGAATACGTCGAGCAGAGCAACAAAAATACGATGATCGTTCCGCTGGCCGAGGACCGGGAATTCTTCGACAACATCGACGAAATCCTCGCCGTCAAGGGCGTCGAATTGGTGAATGTCGGTCCCCTCGACCTGGCGATGTCGCTGGGGCTGGGGTCGCTCACTGGGACGGACGTACCCGAGGTCAAGACACGCCTTGACCTGCTGGTGAAGAAGGCCGCCGCCAAGGGCATCCACGTGATGGGCCCTGCGTTGCCACCGACGCCGGAACAAGCTCAGAAGTTGGCGACCGCCGGATTCAAGGCCATCCTCCTGCGCAACGACCTGTTCTGCGTCAGGACCATCTGCAAGCAATATATCGACGACATCGCCGGGCCGATCCGCGGCGATTGACGTCAATGAACATCGGGACGCATCAAGTCCCGCAAATTGGGAGAAACCTAATGTCGCACAGAATTGTTGCCTTCGCTTTCGCGGTGATCGCGGGAATCGTGTCCGCCGCTGCATGGGCGCAAGCGCCCGCGTATCCAAGTCAGACGGTGCGCATCATCGTGCCATTCGCGCCGGGCGGTGGCACGGACCTCACGGCGCGCATCGTCGCCGAGTACCTGTCGAAGTCCCTGAACCAGAGTGTCGTCGTGGAAAACCGTCCAGGCGCCGCGTCGCAGATCGGCATCGACCTCGTCGCGCACGCCAAGCCTGACGGCTACACGCTGCTCTGGACCTCTGCCGACGGCATCTCGGTGCTGCCCGCGGTGAAGTCGAGCCTTCCGTACCGCATTCCAGACAGCTTTGAGTTCGTCTCCTCTTTCGCGTCCTACCCGCTGATCGTCGGCGTGAACAGCAAGCTGCCAATCACCGACTTCAAAGGCCTGGTCGCCTATGCGAAGGCCAATCCGGGGAAGCTCAACTATTCGAGTTCCGGCACCGGCGGCGGCGGGCACATGCTGCCGGCCTACATGTCCAAGGTGCTCGGTCTCGACATGGTGCACATCTCCTACGAGAGCGCGGCGCCGGCCGTCGCAGCGGTGGTCGGCGGCCACACGCAGCTATCGTTTGTCGCGCCCTCCACGGTCGGCCCGCACCTTCAAGCCGGCACCGTGCGCGCCATCGCCACCACCGGCCGCGAGCGGACGTCGATGGCCCCGGACCTGCCGACGATGACGGAGTTGGGCTATCCGCAGTTCACCGTCGATTTCTTCTACGGGATGTTTGCGCCGGCGGGCACGCCTGCACCCATAGTGAAACGGCTGCGCGAAGGCGTCGCGGCCGTGCTCCGTGATCCCGCGATACCGGCGCGGCTGCGATCCCAGGGTTTGGAGCCGCTCGATCTCGACGGCCCCGCGTTCCGCGAGTTCGCGGTGCGCGACCTCAAGCACTGGACCGAGATCGCCCGCACCATCGAGTTCAAGGTGGACTGATGACGGCCCGTTCAGACCTGCATCACCTTACTTCGTCGTCGCCATTTGCGCGCGCAGGCGTTCCTCTCGCGCTCTCAGCTCGGGCGTGAACTCGGCCCCGAAGTCCTCCGCCTCGAACACTTGTCGAATCTCGATTTCCGACTCGCCCGGGAAGGGGTTAGGGCATCGCTTGACCCACTCGATCGCCTCCTCCTTCGACTTCACCCGCCACATCCAGAAGCCGGCGATCAGTTCCTTCGTCTCGGCGAACGGACCGTCGATCACGGTCCGCGTCGTCCCGGAAAACCTGACGCGCGCGCCCTTCGCACTCGGCTGGAGCCCATCGCCCGCGAGCATCACGCCAGCCTTCACCAGCTCTTCGTTGTAGTTCCCCATCGCGGCAAGAAGTTTTTCATCCGGAAGGACGCCCGCTTCGGAATCCTTCGTGGCTTTGACAATAACCATGAATCGCATCGTGAAATCTCCGTCAGTTTTCTTAAGAGCAGTGGCTCCATGATATGAGCAGCGCTTTATCCAGCCGCTGCTCGTGATCGCTGCTATACCTTGGGAGCACAGCCTTCCGGCCCGAAATCTTCCGGCCCGAACATCTGCCGAACCTCGGTCTCGCCCTCCCAGCCCGGCCAGTGTTGCTTGTGAAGTTCCATGAAGCGGACGGCCGATCTCACCGCCTCTTCCTTCGACTTCAACTCAAACTGAGCATAGCCGCCGACAACCTCCTTGGTCTCGGTGAACGGCCCGTCGGTCACGGTAACCTTCCCCCCGGACAGCCGGACGCGGGCGCCTTGCTCAGTTGGCCCGAGCCCGCCGCTCCCGAGCATCGTGCCGGCCTTGACCTCCTCTTCGGCGAGTTTCGTAATGGCATCCATCAGCTGCTTCGGCGGTGGGCCCTGCTTCTCGGCGTGCTTGACTATCATCATGAATCGCATCGTCAGATCTCCGTTAGGTTTCGGGTTGGAGGCGGGCATCCGGTCGGTTTCGACCGGCTATGCCCGGGCTCTACTTGCTAGTCGATCAAGGGAGCACGGATTCGACAGAACCGTTGCGCTTTTTGAAAATATTGACTCAATGCGGGCGTGCCTTCAAGCGGACAATTGCCTGATCGGGCGCACCTCGACGCTGCCCACTCGCGCCGGTGGGATCCTGGCGGCCAACTGGATGGCTTCATTCAAGTCCCTGGCATCGATCAGGTAAAAGCCGGCGAGTTGCTCCTTCGTTTCGGCGAAGGGCCCATCGGTCACGGACATTTTTCCGTTGCGTACGCGTACGGTGGTTGCGGTATGAATGGATTGAAGAGCTTCCGCGGCGATATGGTGGCCGCTCTGCCGGAGCGCGTCGCCGCACGCCTTGCACTCGCTGTCGGGAACACTGTCCAGTTTTTTCTCGTCCAGATACACGAGGCACAAGTACTTCATGGCTCACTCCTGATCGTAGTTGATTATTGCGGGTACCGAATAAGCGTGAATACCGCGCGGTTGCATCCCTGATCGCGTTGCATTGCTTCGGCGCGGAAGATCATTGTTTCGACCCAGCTCACGTTGCGCCCGCCCGTTGGGCGCCTCTTCCGATATCGGGCCTTCTGCGTTGCCACAGGAAGAGCAGCAACGCCAACAACGTGCCGCCGGGCAAAAGCATTTCCAACATGAGATAAGGACCCGCCTTCTGGCCGAATCTCCGCAATATACCCAACCAGCTCATCACGACTTGCATGGGTCGCTCCTGCTCTCGTTTGACTTAGGCCCGAAATTCACCGGGCCTTCATCAACTAGTCGAACGGGCAAGCTGGAAATCGACACCCTGCCAAGCTGAAATAGATACGGGACTCTCACGGCCTATTCGATCCGACGCGACCGTACGTGGTTCAGTCGGGCAGCTCGGCCAGGCGCCGCTCGAGAAACTGGCGCTCGGGCCGCTGCCGGGCGAGCGCGATCGCGCGCTTGTACGCAGCGCGTGCCTGTGTGGTATTGCCCAATCGCCGGCACAGGTCAGCGCGCGCAGCATGGGCCAGGTGGTAGTCCTTCAAATCGCCGCGGGCAAGGATGGCCTCGATGAGGGCGAGGCCCGCGGCGGGGCCGTCGCGCATCGCCACCGCCACTGCGCGGTTCAACTCGACCACAGGCGACGGCTCGACACCGAGCAACACTTCGTAGAGTCCGGCAATCTCGTCCCAGTCCGTGGCATCGGCGCTGACTGCGTCGGCGTGTACCGCCGCGATTGCCGCCTGGAGTGTATAGGGACCAAAGCGCTGCGACGCAAGCGATCTTGTCACCAGCGCCGCCCCCTCCGCAATTTGATCCCGGTCCCAGAGCGAGCGGTCCTGGTCACTGAGCAGAACCAATTCTCCTGCCGGCGACGCACGCGCGGCGCGCCGGGACTCCTGCAGCAGCATCAGCGCCAACAATCCGATCGCCTCGGGCTCTGGCAGCAGTTCGACGAGCAGCCGTCCGAGACGTATCGCCTCACCGGACAGATCTGCCCGCGTCAGCGACTGACCCGAAGACGTGGAGTAGCCCTCATTGAACACGAGATAGATCACGCGTAGCACGCTGTCGAGCCGCTCTGCGAGTTCGTCAGGCTCCGGAACCTGGTAAGGGATACGGGCATCGCGGATTTTTGCCTTGGCGCGCACGATGCGCTGCGCCAACGTCGGCGCGGCGCTGAGAAAGGCCTGCGCGATTTCTTCTGTCGTGAGGCCGCAGACTTCGCGCAACGTGAGCGCCACCTGCGCGTCCGGTGCGAGGGTCGGATGGCAACAGGTGAAGATGAGCCGCAGGCGATCGTCCTCGATGACTTCGCTGTCCCATGGAGCGGTCTCATCGATGACAGCATCCACTTGCTCGGCCACATCCTCCATCGAGTCGAACCGCGAGCGTCGGCGTATGCCATCGATGGCCTTGAAGCGACCCGCCGATACGAGCCAGGCGCGCGGATTCGCAGGAACGCCGTCGCGAGGCCACTGCTCGAGCGCCGCGCGAAAAGCGTCGTGCAGCGCCTCTTCGGCGAGGTCGAAGTCGCCGAGCAGCCGGATCAGCGTGGCGAACACGCGGCGCGATTCGGCACCATAAATGGCGCTAACCACGTCACGAATGTGCTCGGCCGGCTCTGCGCTCGGTGGCAACTTGTCGCCGTCAGCTTCCATATTCAATAGACCGGTTCGATCTGTATTCTCAGCGGCCCAACGTTCCCGATGGCGCGCCGGCAGCGGTTGTCAACGACCGAGCCAGGGAGCGCCAATTTCGGCAGTTTATCGCATCGAACTCATCGACTTTGAGACCCGCCGACGGCATACCAACAAGCCCGCACATGCGTTCTGGAGCCCCAATCTCGCATGGCACGGCAATCGCTTGCTGACTGCCTGACCCAGGGAAATGGCTGGTTAACATGGGCAAGCACTGAATGGCGATGCCGCACGGCGGTATTAAGTGCCGTTCAGCGTCCTATACGGGCGCCCCAAAAAGACCGTCCAACAGAGCATCCCTGCATCGCGAATGTGTAGGTACACGCATCAAAGCCGATGCATTTTGGTTGAAACGACAATATGAAGAGCCAAGGCAGCGATTGCGACACGCTAGGGAGCGAAGTCAGGCGGCTCCGCGCAATCGGGCAGTACGACGAAGCCGTGATTGTTGCGAAAAATGTGCTCGTCATCGATGAAAAGGCGCTCGGTCCGGATCATCCCGATGTCGCGATCTCGCTCGACAATCTGGCGGCACTCTATTGCGACCAGGGCCAGTACGCGCTGGCGCAACCGTTCTACGAACGCTCGTTGACGGTCAAGGAGAAGGCGCTCGGTCCAGACGATCCCGTTGTGGCAAGCTCACTCAACAATCTGGCGGTACTCTATTGCGTCCAGGGGCAGCATGCGCTCGCGCAACCGCTCCACAGGCGCGCACTGGTTATCCGGGAACAGGTGCTCGGTCCAGATCATCCCGATGTGGCGACCTCGCTCACCAATCTGGCAAATCTCTATCGCGTCCAGGGCCGATATGCGCTAGCGCAACCGCTACACAAGCGCGCACTGGCTATACAGGAAAAAGTGCTCGGTTTAGACGATCCCGTCGTGGCAAGCTCGCTCAACAATCTGGCGATGCTCTATTGCGACCAGGGCCAGTATGCGCTGGCGCATCCGCTCCACAACCGCGCACTGGCTATCCGGGAAAAGATGCTCGGTCCGGACCATCCCGATGTAGCGAACTCACTCGATAATCTTGCAGCGCTGCACCGCGGCCAACGCCAATATGCGCTGGCGCAACCGCTCTACGAGCGTGCGCTAGCGATCAAGGAAAAGGTGCTCGGTCCAGACCATTCCGATGTAGCGACCTCGCTCGACAATCTGGCGGCGCTCCATTGCGACCAGAGCCAGTATGCGCTGGCGCACCCGCTCTACGAGCGTTCGTTGGCGATCAAGGAGAAGGTGCTCGGCCGAGACGACACTGTTGTGGCAAGCTCGCTCAACAGTCTAGCGGTACTTTATTGCGTCGAGGGCCAGTATGCGCTGGCGCAACCGCTCCACAAGCGCGCACTGGCCATCCGGGAAAAGGTGCTCGGTCCAGACCATCCCGATGTAGCGACCTCGCTCACCAATCTGGCAAATCTGTATCGCGCCCAAGGCCAATATGCTCTGGCGCAACCGCTCTACGAGCGCTCGTTAGCGATCAAGGAGAATGAGCTCGGTCCACACGATCCCGTTGTGGCAAGCTCGCTCGACACTCTAGCAATGCTCTATTGCGACCAAGGCCAGTATGCGCTGGCGCGACCGCTCCACAAGCGCGCACTGGCTATCCGGGAAAAGATGCTCGGTCCAGACCATCCCGATGTAGCCACCTCACTCGACAATCTAGCCGTGCTGCATCGCGGCCAAGGCCAGTATGCGCTGGCGCAACCGCTCCACAAGCGCGCACTGGCAATCTACGAGAGGGCGCTCGGCCCCGACCATCCCGATGTAGCGATCTCGCTCAACAACCTGGGTTCGCTGTACGTTGACCAGGGCCAATACGCGATGGCAGAACCCCTGTTGAAGCGCTCGCTGGCAGTGCTGGAGAAGGCGCTCGGCCCCAAACATCCCGATGTGGCGACCGCGCATGCCAATCTGGCGAGGCTGCATGAAAGGACGGGTACATCAAATGTGCGACCGAAGCATCGGCTGCAGTTAATCGTCGACCGACCGCTTTAGCCATGGGCTAACCTGCTGGATCAGGTCTGTTGGTCGCTTTCGGCCAAAAAGCGCACCCAGGTTATCGGACTTCCCTTGAGACGCGTCACGTTGCGCGAGTGTTGATTTACTCGGTCGGTTGACCAGACCGGAGGACGCGCATAGGCTTGACGCTCCTTCAATTTCTCAGCAGAGGTCCGCGATGACAGGCAGAACCGCCGTTATGACAGTCAGCAGAGCCGCCCGCCCGCGCGGATTCACGTTGATTGAGCTGCTGGTGGTGATCGCCATTATCGCTGTCCTGATTGCCCTGCTGATACCGGCCGTGCAGAAGGTACGCGACGCCGCTGCCAAAGCGGCACAGTTCGCCAGCATGCAGGTCGTTGCGTTCCAAGTGACCGACGATACGAAGGGTGATGTGGACTGCGTCCCGACCCCCGAGACTGTCTGCGATGTGAACAACAACTCTGCTGTTGTGAATGCACTGCGAAACACCAAGGCAATCGTCTCGACGGTGCTGCAGGAGCACGTGCCGCCCACAAGCGCATTGGTCGCGCAGGCGCTGCTTGACTTGCAACTCGGTGAAGCGGCTCTGCGGGAGGACCTCCACGCACTAAAGAATCCCGCGTCATCGCACGTTCCAGAAGAGCTAGAGGCTTATCTCGAATTGAAGCATAGCCTCACGACATTGATTGCCCACTTCGAGCAGCTGCAGGCTCACGTCAAGCATCTAAACAAAATGCTGCAGACGCCCCTCAAGGACGTTAACTAGGATGAGTAGGCTTTCACGGAACAGGCTGACGCTGAGATGCACATCGTCGACGCGCATCAACACTTCTGGGATCCCGTCAGCCACTACTATCCGTGGCTCAACGACGAGCCGCCGATCGCGTTTCGTTATGGGGACTACCGCGCGGTAAAGCGACGCTATCTGCCTCCGGATTATCGGAAGGATGCGGCCCCGCTCCGGGTCGATAAGTCAGTCTACGTCGAGGCGGAGTGGAATCCGCAGGATCCGCTGGGTGAGATGCGCTACATCGAGCAGGTTCGCGATGCACATGGTCTGCCGACGGTCGCGGTCGCACAGGCCTGGCTCGACCACGACGATGCGCCGCACATCCTGGCACAGCAGGCCGCGATGCCCTTCGTGCGCAGCGTGCGTCACAAGCCGCGTGCCAACCGATCACCGAACGACTCCGCCCCCGGGGGCATGACGGACGCGAAATGGCGAGCGGGATTCGCGGAAGTCGCGCGCAATGGATTGCGCTTCGATCTGCAGACGCCGTGGTGGCACCTCGGCGAGGCCGCGCAACTCGCCACCGCGTATCCCGACTCGCAGATCATCCTGAATCACACGGGACTGCCCGCGGACCGTAGCGAGGAGGGACTGCACGGGTGGAAACGTGCCATGGCAACGCTCGCCAGGTGCCCGAACGTGACCGTGAAGATTTCCGGACTCGGCCAGCCGGGCGTGGCGTGGACCGTGGCCGCGAACAGCGATATCGTGCGCACGACCATCGACCTGTTCGGCGCCACTCGCTGCATGTTTGCGAGCAACTTCCCCGTCGACAGCCTCTGCGCAACGTTCGCTACGATCTTCGACGGATTTCGCGAGATCGTCCGCGACTTTTCGCCGACGGAGCAGCGCGCCCTCTTCCACGACAACGCTATCCGCATCTACGCAATGACATGACCCTCGCAATGACCAGGCAACGCCGATCGTTGTGCAGAGGTTGCGTCCATGCCGGGACAAAGCTAAACTGGTCAAACCACGGATTTACCAACGAGTGAAAGAGATGCGCGCTTGAAGATCGTCGTCGGCTCAGACCATGCGGGTTTTCCGATGAAGGCGGAGTTGCTTTCCTACCTGCACGGCCTCGGCCACGAGGTCGAGGATGTCGGCTCCTACGATCCCAAGCCGGTCGACTTCCCCGACATTGCGCGCCAGGTCGCCGCTGCCATCACCTCGGGCAGGGCCGAGCGAGGCCTGATGGTCTGCGGCACCGGCGTCGGCGCCTCGATCGGTGCCAACAAGATGAAGGGCATCCGCGCTGCGGTCTGTCACGATGTCCACTCAGCGCATCAGTGCGTCGAGCACGACGACGTCAACGTCATGTGCATCGGCGCGCAGATCGTCGGTCCCTGGCTCGCGAAGGACCTGATCGCGGCATATCTCGCAGCGCAATTCTCGACCGAAGAGCAATTCCGCCGTCGCGTCGCCAAGCTCGCCGACATGGATGCGGGCCGCTAGAATTCAACAAACAAAACTGGAGGAAACAATGAAGAAAGCACTGTTGGGCATCGCCATCGCGGCGGTGACGATGATCGGCGTGGCGCAGTCGGTGAGCGCCGATCAGCTTGACGACATCAAGAAGTCGGGCAAGATAAGGATCGCGGTCGATCTCGGCGTCCCGCCCTACGGTATGACCGACGACAAGATGCAGGCGACCGGCTCGGACATCGAGACCGCCAAGGCGCTTGCCAAGGATTGGGGCCTGGAGTTCGAGCATGTGCCCATCACCGGCGCGTCGCGCATTCCCGCACTGCAGACCGGCAAGGCCGACCTGGTGATCTCCACGCTCTCGGTCACCCCAGAGCGCGCCAAGGTGATTGACTTCTCCAAGGGCTACGCCGTGCTGCGCACGGTGATCGCCGCGCCAAAGAGCGTCCCTCTCAAGGGCATGGCCGACCTCGACGGCAAGACCGTCGGCACGGTGCGCGGCACCACTCACGACACGCAGCTCACCAAGGAAGGCCCCAAGGGAATGAAGCTGGTGCGCTACGAGGACGACGCCACCGAGGCGCAGGCCTTCCTGAGCGGCCAGGTCGACATCTTCTCGACCGCCGAGTTGCTGGTGGCGCCGATCGACAAGAAGAATCCGGCACGCCAGGTCGAGGTCAAGTTCGTGCTCGACACCTTCAATCTCGCGGTCGGCGTCAAGAAGGACGAGACGCGGCTCGTGGAAGAAGTCAACAAGTGGATCGCGACCAATCTCAAGAACGGAAAACTCGACGCGATCTACAAGAAGTACCACGGCAACGGCCTGCCTGCCTCCATTCTGAACCAGTAGCATCATGAAGATCGTTTCGCCGCAACGCGCGATCGCGGGCGTCGACATCCCGACGCAGGAGCTATTGAGCAAGGCAGGCAGCTGACGGCAGCGTGCTGGCGCATGAGCCCGCCGGGCCGTCCCAAGGGCGAATACCTGAGTGCGAAGCACGAAGCTAGTCCACTGAGCGATGTCGTACAAGTTCGACTTCGCGTTCCTGGCTGACAAGTGGCCCGCCTTCGTGGCGGGTGCCTGGCTCACCATACAGCTAACGATCCTGGCGATCGCGTTCGGCTTCGTGCTGGGCACGGTGTGCGCGATGGCGCGGGTGTATGGTGGGCCGCTGTTGCGCCGCGTGGTGGGTGCCTACGTCGAGACCATTCGCAACACACCGCTGCTCATCCAGATTTTCATCGTCTACTTCGGCCTCTCCAGCCTGGGGCTGAAACTCTCGGCCGAAGTCTCGGCGGTGATCGCGCTCACCGTCAACATGGGCGCCTACAGCACCGAGATCATGCGTGCCGGCATTCAGTCGGTACAGCGCACCCAGCTCGAGGCCGCCGACTGCCTGGGTCTCACGCGCTTGCAGACCATCGTGCATGTCGTGCTGCTGCCCGCCATGGAACGCGTCTACCCGGCGTTGACGAGCCAGGGTGTGCTGCTGATGCTCGCCTCGTCGATTACCTCGCAGATCTCGGCCGAGGAGCTCACCGCTACCGCCAACCTCGTGCAGTCCGACACCTATCGGAGCTTCGAGGTTTACATGATCGTGGCGGTGGTCTATCTCGCGCTGTCGGCCCTTTACCGCCTGGGCTTCTGGGCGATCGGCCAGCTGCTGTTCGAGCGCCGGCGCCGGCTGGGGACACCGCTGTGATCCAGCTCAACGTCAACCATCTCATCTACCTGCTCGAGGCGGCGCGATGGACAGTGCTGTTGTCGCTGATCGCCTTCGTCGGTGGCGCTCTGGTCGGCCTGCCGCTCGCCTTGATGCGCGTGTCGAAGGTCGGGCTGCTGCGCAAACTGGCCAGCGGCTACATCCAGTTGATCCAGGGCACGCCGCTACTGATCGTGCTGTTCCTGTCGTATTTCGGCCTGGGTATCCTGGGTTACAAACTGATCCCGCTGGTGGCAGCCGGCATCTCGCTGACGCTGTATGCCGCGGCCTTCCTGGGCGAGATCTGGCGCGGCTGCATCGAGGCGGTGCCGCGCACCCAGTGGGAGGCCTCGGACTGCCTTGGCCTCAGTCGAGCCCAGCAATATATTTACGTTATCCTGCCGCAGGCGGTGCGGCTTGCCATTCCGCCCACCGTGGGCTTCATGGTGCAGATCGTGAAGAACACGTCGCTTGCCTCGGTGATCGGCTTCGTCGAGCTGGCGCGCGCGGGCCAGATCGTCAACAACTCGACCTTCGAGCCGTTCCTGATCTTTTCCGCGGTCGCCGCGATCTATTTCGTGCTGTGCTACCCGCTGTCCATTGCTGCTCGCACGCTGGAAAGGAGAACCCATGCCGGCCGATGAGTTCATCGTCCGAATCGAGAACGTGGTCAAGGAATTCGGCCCCCTGCGCGTGCTCAATGGCGTCGGCTTCAATGTGGCGAAAGGCCAGACCGTGGCCATCATCGGCCGCAGCGGCTCGGGAAAGAGCACGCTGCTGCGTTGTATCGCCGGCCTGGAAACGGTACAGAGCGGCCGCATCGAGGTGTGCGGCCACGAGGTCGGCCGACCCGGCAGTGCCGCGCGCGCGCAGCTTCGACGCGATGTCGGCATGGTGTTCCAGAGCTACAACCTCTTTCCGCACCTCACGGTCGAGCGCAACATCACGCTGGCGCTGACGCTGGTGAAGAAGGAATCCAAGGCAGAAGCCGGGAAGCGGGCCGCCGACGTACTGCGCATGGTCGGACTCACCGACAAGATCGCGGCCTACCCTGAGCAACTCTCGGGCGGACAGCAGCAGAGAGTCGCCATCGCCCGATCGCTGGCGCTGCAGCCGCAGGTCATGCTGTTCGACGAGGTGACTTCGGCGCTCGATCCCGAACTCAAAACCGAGGTGCTGGGCGTAATGGAGGATCTTGCGCGGCGCGGGATGACCATGATCAGCGTCACGCACGAAATGGGCTTCGCGCGCCGCGTCGCCGACCTCGTGGTGTTCATGCACCAGGGCAAGGTGTGGGAAACCGGCCCGACCGACGTACTGTTCGCCAATCCGCGGACCGCCGAATTCAAGCAGTTCGTCGAGAGCGAACTTTAAGCGGGAGCGTCGCCGCTTTTCGCCGTTGCGGCGCGCACTTGATTGGTCATGCGGTCGTACACACGGAACAATGCCTGATTGCCGTTGCCGCCCTCGCCGTGCGCACGCGCTTCGACGTATTGGCTCGTCATGAGCGCCGTTGCCGGCAGCGGCACCGCGAGTGCCTGCGCCTGCTCCTGGACGAGGCGCAAGTCCTTGAGCATGAGGTCGATTCTGAAGCCAGCCTTCGCGTCTCCTTCGATCATGGCGGGTCCAAGCTTGTCCAGCATCCAGGAAGCTGCCGAGCCGCCCAGCAGAACATTGCGCAGTTGATGCAGATCCACTCCCGACGCACGGCCCAGTGCGATGGCTTCGCAAATGGCCTGGATGTTGATGCCGCAAATGAGCTGATTGCACAGCTTGACGGTCTGCCCGGCGCCGCAGGCACCGACGTGGGTGATCGTCGTTCCCATGCCGGCAAATATTTTTTCGGCCCGCGCAAATGCCTCCGCCTTGCCGCCGACCATGATGGAAAGCGTCGCGTTTCTGGCGCCAACGGGCCCGCCCGACACCGGCGCATCGAGGAAGTCGACTCCTGCACTTTCGAAGTCAGCGGACATCCGGCGCACCGCGTTGGGCGCGATGGTGCTCATGTCGATGACGAGTCGCCCCTTGGGTGGATTCGCGAGCAAACCACCGTCGCCATAAACCACGCTCTCGACGTCCGGGGTATCCGGCAGCATCGTGATCGCAATGGCGGCGTCCTTGGTCGCTGCAGCGACGGACCGGCACGCGTGCGCCCCAAGCGTCGCCAAGTCGTCCACGGCTTCTTGGCGCACATCGAACGCCTGCACACGATGGCCGGCCTTCATGAGGTTGATCGCCATCTCGCGTCCCATCGTGCCGAGGCCGATGAAGCCGATGGTTTCTGGTCGCGGATGGTCCGTCATGAGGAACCTCGCCTTTGTGGTGCCCGGACGGCGCGTTTGGTCACCGGGGCCGTCTTCTTTGGCGGTTCAACGGCGGCCTTGTGCCGGTGATTGTCGCCGATGCTGAAGTGGTCGCGCAGCAGGCGGTCCGCCTCCGCCTCGTCGTGCGCCACGACGGCCTCGAAGATGCGGCGGTGATCGGCAATCAGGTATTCCTTGATACCGGCGTCCATCGCGACCATGGCGCGGCGGTCGCGATGCGAACGCATAAGGATACTGGCCATCGCGGTGTACAGGCTCGCGAGAGTGTCGGATTTTGCCGCGCGCACCAGCGCAGCGTGGAACTCGTGGTCGGCGAGGCTGCCCTTGATTGGATCGTCAATCGTGGTCTCTATCTTTTCGAGGGCGTGCCCGAGACTTTCAAAATCGAACGGTGTTGAGCGCTGACATGCGAGTCGGACGGCCTGGCACTCGATGGCGATTCGCGCCTGCATCACGTCTTCGATTGCACCCTGCTGCTGCGCCAGCGAGTAGGCAAAGAAATCGCCGAGCACCGATACATCGGGTTGACGGACGATGGTGCCGACGCGACTCTGAATTTCGACCGCGCCCATCATTGAAAGCGCCCGCAATGCCTCGCGAACGATGGGCCGGCTTACGCCGAGTTGGGCAGCGAGGTCGCGCTCGGGGACGAGTCGATCGCCGGAGCGAATGGTGCCTTCCAGCAATTGATCGCGCAGAAAAGCGAACACCTTGGCGAAGCCGGTATCGTTCGTGGTGTTGGAACGCACGATCGAATGTCGACGTTGGCCTGTGGTCATCCAGTGGTTATACCACTAACCTAACCAGCCGCAAAGCCGATGAGCGCGTCTTTTATCGGTCTCGACGATCATGCACGGAGAGCCCGCGCTCATCCGATCGTCATCAGGCTCGCGTTGCCGCCTGCAGCCGCCGTGTTGATGCTGAGCGCGCGTTCAACGACTAGCGCTTCGAGCGGAACGTCGCACTCCCCGGTCGTCATGGCGCGCACCGCAACGATGGGACCGTCGCGCGTCGACACCTGCTCGACGACGCGCTTCAAGCTATCCTCGCTGCCCTGATGCAACACAACGTCGAACGACACCGTGGCAGCCATCCAGTCCCTCGCCAGGACGACCGATGAGCGCACACCGGCAGGAAGTGCGGCGACCAGACGCTCGGCATCGCGGTTGGCGGGCCAGACTGCGGTGCTTCCCACCGCGATGACCGCAGCAAGCTGCGTCAGTCGATCCTCGTCGTTATCGGCCAGACACAGCACCGACTCGCGCGGCAACAGCGTATACACGTTGCGCTCGCCCGTCGGGCCGCGCAAGGTACGGGAATACCCTGCACGCGACAATTCACCGAATCTGCTGCACGCCAGCGCGAGACTGGCACGGTGGGTGGATCGCGCCCATTGCTCGAGTGCGATCAACGCACTGCGTCGAAGCGGCGTAGCCGACGGTTCGGCGACGTTTCCCGGGTCGGCATCGGCCATCGCCCGCACCATCACGTCGTCGGGCCGTCGCGACAACATGCGGTACATGTAGAGCGGGCCGCCCGCCTTGGGGCCAGTGCCCGACAGGCCTTCGCCGCCGAACGGCTGCACGCCTACCACCGCGCCGACGATGTTCCGGTTCACATAGACGTTGCCAACCTTTGCGCAATCGACGATTTGCGTGACCGTTTCGTCGATGCGTGTATGAATGCCGAGCGTCAAGCCGTACCCGGTGCCATTGATCCGGTTGACGAGCTCGCCGAGTTCGCGGCGATGATAACGAACGACATGGAGCACTGGCCCAAAAACTTCGCGCTGCAGTTCGCCGATGTCGTCCAGCTCGATCAAAGTGGGCATGACGAACGTACCGCGGCGCGTCGCGGCAACATCGGCGTTACCGTATCGATAGACCTTGCGTCCGCGTTCGCGCATGGACTGGACATGGTGCTCGATTGCATCACGCGCCTCGGCGTCGATCACTGGTCCTATATCCACCGCCAGGCGCGCGGGATTGCCGACACTCGTCTCCGCCATCGCGCCCTTGAGCATATCAATCAGGCGGTCGGCGGTCTCATGCTGGACACAAAGAACGCGCAGTGCCGAGCATCGTTGTCCCGCGCTGTCAAAGGCCGATGCCATCACGTCGCCGATGACTTGCTCTATCAACGCCGACGAGTCGACGATCATGGCATTCTGTCCGCCAGTTTCGGCGATGAGCGGCACAGGCTTGCCATTAGCGCCGACGCGCATTGCCACTGTCCGCTGCAGAATGCGCGCCACGTCGGTCGATCCGGTGAACAGCACGCCCTGGATCCGCGCGTCGGATACGAGTTGGGCACCAACGGTTTCACCGCGGCCGGGGAGGAGTTGAATCGCGGCCTTGGGAACGCCAGCGAGCCATAGCGTCCGCACGGCCTCGGCCGCGATCAGCGCAGTTTGCTCTGCCGGCTTCGCAAGTACCGTATTGCCGGCGGCCAGCGCCGCCGCGGCCTGCCCGACAAAGATCGCGAGCGGAAAATTCCAGGGGCTGATGCAAACCACAGGACCGAGCGCTTGATGAGTGCTGTTGGTGAAATCAGTTTTTGCCTCGGCAGCATAGAAGCGCAAGAAGTCGACCGCCTCCCTCACTTCGGCGATGCCATTCGCGTAGGTCTTGCCGGCCTCGCGGGCAAGCAGGCCGAGCAGCACGGGGAGTCGAGCTTGCAACATGTTGGCGGCATTCTCCAGCAGCGCGGCGCGCTCTGCGGGCAGCGTGGCGGCCCACGACGGCGCCGCGAGCACCGCTTGCTCGACTGCCGTTTCCACATCGGCCATGATCGCCTCACGCACGCGTCCGACGACATCGCGATGATCCGACGGATTTAGTACGTGCGACCAGATGTCTCCAGGCTTGGGCGATTGCGCGTTGGTGGCCAGCAGAGGCATCGCCGACCACGCTTCGTTCGCACTTGCGACGATTGACTGGCCCAACGCCAGCAGCACGTGATCGTTGGACAGATCCAATCCGCTTGAATTGACTCTCTGCGTGCCGAACATCGCGGCAGGCAGCGGAATAGCCGGGTGTGGTCGCCCGAGCTGCCCTTCCTCGTCGGCGATGCGCTCTATCGTAGCGACCGGGTCTTCGACCAAAGATTCGAGGCCAATCGTTGCGTCCGCCATGCGATTGACAAAAGATGTGTTGGCGCCGTTTTCCAGAAGGCGGCGGACGAGATATGCGAGCAGCGTTTCGTGCGTGCCAACAGGCGCGTAGATGCGGCACGGGCGCCCGAGCTTGCCCTCGGCGACGTTGCCGACAACCTGTTCGTACAGCGCCTCGCCCATGCCATGAAGGCACTGGAACTCGTATTGACCCGGTCGATACGCGGTCGGCACGGCCATGGTGTAGATGGCCGCCATGGTGTGCGCGTTGTGCGTGGCGAACTGCGGATAAATCTGCACCGGCGCGGCGAGCAATTTTCGCGCGCAGGCAAGATACGAGACGTCGGTGTACGCCTTGCGTGTGTACACTGGATAGCCCTCGAGCCCCTCGATCTGCGCGCGCTTGATTTCGCTGTCCCAGTAGGCGCCTTTCACCAACCGCACCATGAGACGATGACCGCTGCGCGTGGCGAGGTCGACGAGATAATCGATGACGAACGGGCAGCGCTTCTGATATGCCTGGATGACGAAACCGATGCCGTTCCACGCGGCAAGCGCGGGTTCGAAGCAAAGCCTCTCGAGCAGGTCGAGCGACAGCTCCAGCTTGTCGGCTTCCTCGGCGTCGATGTTGAGTCCGATATCGTATTGACGCGCCAGCAGCGCCAGATCGCGAACGACGGGATAGAGCTCCGACATCACGCGCAGGTATTGCGACCGGTTGTAGCGGGGATGTAGCGCCGACAACTTGATCGAGATGCCGGGGCCGCCATAAACACCGCGCCCGTTCGACGCTTTGCCGATCGCGTGAATGGCGTGCACATACGAGTGGCGATAACGATTCGCGTCATCTGCGGTCAGTGCCGCTTCGCCCAACATATCGTAGGAATACTGGAAGCCTCGTGTCTCGAGGTCGCGCGCGTGGTCGAGAGCGTCGTCGATCGTTTCGCCAGTGACGAATTGCTCGCCCATCATGCGCATCGCCATGTCCACACCCTTTCGGATCAAGGGCTCTCCGCCTTTGCCGATCAGCCGCGCGAGCTGCGTCGTCAGGGTCGCCTCACTGTGTGTCGCCACCAGCTTGCCGGTGAGCAAGAGGCCCCACGTCGCCGCGTTGACGAAGAGCGACGAGCTTCTGCCGGCGTGCGACTGCCATTGGCCGCGGGCGATCTTGTCGCGGATGAGCGCATCACGCGTGGCCGCGTCCGGAATGCGCAGGAGCGCTTCCGCGAGACACATGAGTGCAACCCCCTCCTGCGACGAGAGTGCATATTCCTGCAGCAGGGCCTGAACGAGACCGGCGCGTCCCACCGCGTTTTGTCTTTCCCGCAACTGAGTGGCGATGCGCAGCGCAAGCGAAGTCGTCTCTTGACGCAGTACCGGTGACATGCGCGCGGCATCGACGAGTTGCCGCACCGCGTCGTGCTCCGGGCGCCGATACGCTTTCGTGATGGCGTCTCTAAGAAGCGAGCGTTGCGTCAAGCCGTCCGCAAATGTTGCGAAAATCTCAGGTGCAGAAGCTCGGTCGGTGTTATTCATGGACATCTGAGATTCAGTAGCGCCACATGGTGGCTGGAGGATTCGATTACCTTCCGAAGCCACGGGTCGCTGATGCGGTCTAACCGCGACAAGCTATCCGCCATCCACGATAATAGCTTCCTCGAACGCGACGTTGAGGCGAACTGATCCGGCACCTGAATCCCGGCAACTGTGGAGCACTGTCCCTGGCCGCAACGCGCGATGGTAGGCTGAACTTGAGACAAGTCATAACGATCCTCGCCGCAGGCGTGCTTGCGGCGGTCATATTGCCGGCGTCTGCGCAGGACATCGAGCCGCGCGCCTATTCAAACGCGCCTGTCGGCGTCAACTTCCTGATCGCGGGTTACGGCTATACGCGCGGAGGACTGGCGTTCGATACGTCCGTACCCGTGACCAATCCGCAACTCCACACGTCCAACGCAGTTTTCGCCTACGCGCGAGCGCTCGATCTATGGGGCAAATCCGGCAAGGTCGACGTGATCGTACCGTACACCTGGCTATCGGGAACGGCGGACTTTCAGGACACATCGATATCGCGCACCGTCAACGGTCTCGCCAATCCGCTGTTCCGGCTTTCCGTCAATCTCTACGGCGCGCCCGCGCTGACGCTCAAGGAGTTTGCGGACTACCAGCAGGATCTGATTGTCGGCGTGAGTCTGCAAGTGTCGGCACCCTGGAGCCAATACGATGACAGCCGCGTGGTGAACATAGGCACGAACCGCTGGTTCTTCAAGCCGGAGTTGGGCATTTCCAAGGCTGTCGGTCCATGGACAATGGAATTCAGCGCGGCTGCAACCCTGTACACAGACAACAACGATTTCTACGGCGGCAACAAGCGTGCGCAGGATCCGGTCTACTCATTCCAGGGACACGCGATTTACGCCTTCCCGCGAGGGGTCTGGGGCTCGCTGGACGCCACGTACTTTACCGGTGGCCGGACAACCCTTAACGGTGTCCGGAACTACGACCTGCAGCAAAACTGGCGCCTGGGCGCCACCTTGGCGCTGCCGATCGACAGGCTGAATTCGGTCAAGTTCTACGCCAGCAGCGGTGTGTCGGCCCGGACCGGCAACAATTTCGACCTGATCGGCATTGCCTGGCAGTATCGCTTTGGTGGTGGTTTGTAATGCGCTCGCTCGCGCAATGCCAAATACTGGCGCGCTTCCTGGCAGTCTGGAATTCACTTTTCGCCGGGCCGCGCCGCAAGCTCGCGTAGTATCCCGACCAACTCGGTGTGCGCAGCCCCGCCTCTCTCGCTGATGACGTCGACTGGATTGGCCTCGGTCAGCCGGTTGAGTCGCACCAGCAGGCGGATCCGTTGGCGCCTTGTGAGCTTGGCCTCGGACGAGTGCCAGCGCAGGAATAGCCGCGGCAGCTCGCCGTTACCGAAGAGCGTATTGAGCTCGTGGGCCGTCACGTAGACGAGGAACAGCACCATCAGCCAGATCTGGATCGCCAGGAAACGCGGCCACGAGAATTGCGCGGCGAGGAAGCTCGGGAAGGCGTCGAGGGCGCCGCCGTCGCGCAGGAAATGGACCAAGCCTTCGGCGAGGCGGAGCACGAACACGAACACCCAGTAGATCGCGGACTTGAACAGGATCGGCTGGATCAGCGGCGCACCGTCGAAGCGATGCATGAAGCGCAGGTTGTCGACCACCAGCACCGCCTTGCCGACCAGCAGCGCGGCGAGCGTCGCGCCGAAGAAGTTGGTGAACGGAATGCCGTGCTCCTCCAACGTCATCCAGCGCGTGAACAGGATCAGGTTGAAGCCGAAGAAGAAGAAGACGGTCGGCGGCAGCACGTGCTTCACCTGCACGAGCCACCAGTCGAAGGCGCGTCGCCAGAGTGGCGCGGGCGCTTCCGAGGCGGCGGGAGCGGACGACGTCATGGCTTCCCTCCGGCGATCGCAGACATAACGCGTTCAATTTACTACTAACTCACCCGGATTGCTTCCTCGGGAGGTGTCGAGGTGAGCGAAAGGCAGCGAGCCGCATCGAGTGGCGGCTTCTGGCCAGTGCAAATGTCGGCAGCAACGAAGGGAGCGACGCCGGCGGCGTCGTCAACAACCTACTTAGAGCCTGGCTTCACGTTTTGCGCCGCTCGTTCGATAAGGGCCGCCACGGCTCCGGGCTGCGATACGTAAATTGCGTGGCTGCCCTTGGCTTCAACAACTGTCGAGCCCGCGCGTTTCGACATGAGGCGTTGAGCGGGCGGAGGGATCATCTTGTCGTCGGTCGCGACCAAGTACCAGCTCGGCTTCGTCTTCCATGCCGGTTCGCTGACCGCCCCGTTGAGCGCCTCCAGGCCCCAGGGAACTTGTGAATCGGCCATGAATTCCGCTTTCTCCTTGACTACGTCGGCAGCGAAGGCGGCAGGAAACTTCGCTCTGTCCAGGAACAGAAAGCCGTCCTGCGGCGGCAATATTGGCGGTACCGGCGCGCCGGGCGGTGGGTCTTTGATGAGCGCGGCCACGGACTCCCCTTTGTCCGGCGCAAACGCCGCAATGTAAACAAGGGCCGCCACCTTGGGATCAGTGCCGGCTTCAGTGATGACCACTCCGCCGTATGAGTGGCCGACGAGAATGACGGGCAAGGATTGCTTCGCGAGTACGCGCTTCGTAACCAGCACGTCGTCGGCTAGCGATACCGTGGGATTCTGGACGATGCTCACGTCGTAGCCATCCTTGTTCAGGATCTTGTAGACATCCTCCCAACCCGAGCCGTCCACAAAGCCGCCGTGGACGAGCACGACTGACACTGATGCATTCGCCATGATTGATCTCCTCTATCTACGATCGACGCCACGGTGTCCATGCTCGAGCACACGCTCCGCCAGCGCGCGTCCGAGGCCGGTCGAGCATCCGGTGATGAACCAGACGGGGGTGCTGTCGTCGTAAGGTGCCATGGGGAGAGGCTCGGTCGAGGGCGGATGAATCGATGATAGCGCCCGCGCTTCGTTTTCCCTAGTATTGTTTCGTTATCCGATTCATATGATTTTGATATGGCGCGCATCCTCCACAGAATCTTGCTACGCGACGGACGTAAGGTTTACAGTGAAAGCAACCAGTATCTTTCAGCACCATGCGCTAATGTCTACTGAGGCTCGACGGGAGCTGGCCCCAACAGGAGTGTTGCGGGCTGGCATCAATCTGTCCAATTCGCTTCTGGTAACTGGGCGCGGTCCTTCCGGCGAGCCAACGGGCATCGCCCCCGACATGGCACGCGCCATCGCAGATGAACTTGGCGTGGCATTGAACTACGTCTCTTTCGCGGATCCTGGTGCCCTTGCCGATGAAGCCGCCAAAGGCGTTTGGGATATCGGCCTTATCGGGGCAGAGCCGCAGCGCGCGGAAAGAATTCTATTCAGTCCAGCGTACGTCGAGATACCGGCAACATATCTACTTCCACCAGGTTCGTCGCTAAGGACGATTGCAGATGTCGACACTAGTGGCGTGCGCATTTCGTCGACAGCACGTACTGCGTACGACTTGTGGCTCGAGCGCAACATAGTGAGAGCTGCGCTCGTTCGAAGCAGCAGCATCGACGAGGCATTCGAGAAGTTTGTGTCTGATCGATTGGAGGCACTGGCGGGCCTGAGACCTCGCCTCACGCTAGATCTGGCGAAGGTCCCTGCGGGACGCATCCTCGACGGTCAGTTCATGTCCGTCCAGCAATCGATTGGAACGGCTCGAGGCAACACCGCCGGCGCTGAATTTATTCGACAGGCCGTTGAAACCATGAAGGCATCGGGATACGTCGCAGGCCTTATCGAGAAACACAAAGTCCACGGGCTGTCAGTCGCACCGAAGGCTTGAACGCAACCCGATATGAAATTTGCGATGGCGAAGCGGTATCGGGGATCGCTTGATGGTGAGTGTTCACGGGCGAAGGTCCGGGGACGCCGATGGCATCAGGCAGCTTCAGGTCGGCGTCGCCGACCATCGAGCGCGAGCCGGTGCCACGCCCACGGCGTAGATCGCCTCCTGTGTGGCTTCGAGTCTTCGCTCAATGTGTAGCTGGGTAATTCGCAGCAGCCAACGCAAGTCTGATCTGCTACGATAATCGCGGACCTGACTTGCGTGACGTCGCGCGGGCCACCACTCGCTCAAGGGAGATCACCGATGTTCATTCAATCGAGCGTTGCGCTTCGTCGCGCGCGCATTGTATTCGTTGCGGGTTCGGTTGCGGCAATCGCCGTCTCGATCGCGGGTGCACAGCAACCGGCAACGCCGGGCGCGCCTCCCGCTGCGGCTCCACCACCTGCTGCAGCCCCCGCCCCACCTCCGCCGGTGATCCAGCCTTTCTCTCCGGCCTCGACGCCGGAACAAGAGCAGCTGCGAACGGTTCCCGCCAAGCGCTATCCCGGCAAGACTCATCTGCTGCCGGCGACCATGGAAACGACGCAATGGGGATGGTTCAACAACGCGCAGCCCCCGGTGCTGCACGTCGACTCGGGCGACTCGATCGTCTTCGAGACGATGATGCATTCGCACAACCAGGTCGTGCCGGGAACGACGATCGAGCAGATCAAGAAGCTGCGCACCGACTTTCCCGGGCGCGGACCCCACACGTTGACGGGCCCGGTCTACATCGAAGGCGCCGAGCCCGGCGACGTGCTCAAGGTACGGATCAACAAGATTGTGCCGCGCGCGTACGGGACCAACTTCAACGTGCCCGGCATGTTCGGCCAGTTTCCGTCGAAATTTCCCGAGGGGCAGGTCAAGTATTTCTATCTCGACCTCGAGCGCAAGGTCGCCGAGTTTGCCCCGGGCATTGAGATTCCGTTGGCGCCGTTCCCCGGCACCATCGGCGTGGCCCGCGCCGAACCCGGGCAATACAGCTCGGTACCGCCGGGACGCTATGCCGGCAACATCGACGTTCGCGAGCTGACCGAAGGCGCGACGTTGTATGTTCCGGTCTTCGTCAAGGGCGCGCTCCTCTGGACCGGCGATTCGCACGCGGCGCAGGGCAACGGCGAGATCAATCTCACCGCGCTCGAGACCGCGTACAAGGAAATGAACGTGACCGTGGACGTGGTCAAGAGCACGCCGCTCGAATGGCCGCGCATCGAAACGAAGGATGCCTGGATCACGCTCGGCATCGACCGCGATCTCAACAAGGCGCTGGATCTCCTCAAGGCCGAGACGAGCAAAGTGCTGAGCGGCGTGCGCAATGTTCCCCCCGACCAGGTAGACAAGGTGATGATGGCGACGTGGGATTGCCGGATCAGCCAGGTGGTCGACGTCAACAAGGGCATCCACTGCTTCACCGCGAAAAGTGGTGCGCGCAAGATCGAAGCGTTGCCGGAGAAAGAAAACAAGGCATACCTCGTGACGGTCGGCAAGGACGCCGACCTCAACAAGGCGATGGACGACGCCTCGTGGGCGATGATCGAACTCCTGCAGAGCGACAAGAAGCTGAGCCGGCTCGATGCGTACAGTCTCGCCAGCATGGTGATGGACTGTCGTCTCGCCGCACCGAGCGGAGCGCAAAAAGCGGTGCACTGTCTGCTGCCGAAAAGCACCTGGGTAGCGTCGAAGTAGCTTCGTGCGGGCCGGGCTCCTCGGCCTGGTGATCGGGGCGGCCGCGCAGCTGGCCGCCCCGCTGTCTTGCTGCTGGCCGCGCCTGCGCTGGCCGCCGTGAATGTGGTGGCGACGACCACCGATCTCGCGGCGCTCGTCAGGGAGGTTGGCGGCAACCTCGTCACCGTGGAATCGATCGTCCCGGCCGGCGTCGATCCGGAAGCCTTCGAGCCGCGTCCCGGCGACCTTTCCAAGCTGCGCCACGCCGATCTGCTCATACGCGTCGGCCTGGGGTATGACTACTGGCTCGATGCATTGGTCAGGCAGATCGGCGACAAGCGGCTGATGCCGGGAGGCGAAGCGAATGTCGACGCCTCGGCCGGCATCCCCTTGCTCGAAATACGCGGGGAAAGCGTGGTCAACGAAGGTGGCCATGCGCATGGCGTCGCCAACCCGCATTACTGGCTCGATCCGGACAACGCGATCACCGTCACCGCGAGCATCGCCGACGCTCTCGTGCGCATCGCTCCCGCACAACGTGAGCAGATCCTCGCAAACCGCGCGGGATTTCTGTCCCGGCTCGAGACTGCGCGTGCACGCTGGAGCGAAACCTTGGCGCCCTTCGCCGGGACCAAGCTCATTGCGTATCACAACTCCTGGCCCTATTTTGCGCGCCGCTTCCGGCTCGATGTCATTGCGTTCATCGAGCCCAAAGCGGGCGTTGCGCCCAGCCCCGCCCATCTTGCGCAGGTGATCTCCGCCGGAGGCAAGGCCAACGTGCGGGCCATCGTGCACGAGCCCTACGAGCCGGACGACGCGTCCCGCCTCGTGGCGCGAAAGCTCTCGGTGCCGATGGTTCGCCTCGCGATCACGGTCGGCAGCATCGAGGGGACGAACGACTATCTGGCGCTGTTCGATTACAACGTCGCGACACTCGCCAAGGCGCTGGGCGCCCGAAGTCCATGAGCGCGATGAGCGATGCACTCGCATTGCTTGCCCTTCCTTTCGCGGCGTCGGCGGTGTTCGTGCTCATGCACGCCTATCTCGGCGTCCACGTGCTGCGCCGACGGATCGTGTTCGCCGATCTGGCGCTCGCGCAACTGTCGGCGCTGGGCGCCACCGTCGCATTCGCGAATGGATACGCAGCGACAAGCGCAGCGGGATTCGGCTATGCGCTGCTGTTCACCGCGATAGGCGCAGCGCTGCTCACGTTCACTCGCACGCTCGCGCGTTACGTGAGCCAGGAAGCGTTCGTCGGCATCGTGTATGTCGTGGCGACCGCGGCGACGATCCTGGTCGTCGATCGCGCGCCGCAGGGCGCGGAGCACGTCAAGAAAATCCTGATCGGCAGCATTCTGACGGTCGAGCCCGCCGACGTTGCGAAGTTCGCCACGTTGTATGCGGTGATCGGTTTGCTGCATTGGATCGCGCGCCGACCGCTGCTCGCGCTATCCGTAGAAGGCTCGCCCGCAGGGCCGCACGCGGGCCGCAGTGTGGATCTGCGACTTTGCTTTTTACCTGTCGTTCGCCATCGTCGTGACGAGCTCGGTGACCACGGCGGGCGTGCTACTCGTGTTCAGCCTTCTGATCATGCCCGCGGTCATCGGCTCGATCTTTTCCGACCGACTCCCCGTCGTGCTGTTGATCGCATGGAGCGCAGGCATTGCGGCCTGCGCCGTGGGTCTCACGGCATCGTATGCGCTCGATCTGCCGACCGGCGCCGCCATGGTGGCGGCGCAAGCAGGTTGCCTGTCTGCTGGCCGGTCTCGCGAAGGCTCTGCTGTTCGTCGGCATCGGGGAGCGCCGCCGCAACCTGCGCATCGCCATCGATGCGCTTGCCACGGCCGTTCTGATCTCCCTCCTCGTGTCGAGCGCCTGGCTGATGATCGTCCCCACCGGGGATCAACCGATTCTGGCACTGGTCGAAAGCGCAACGGGGATCGGTCCGACGCGGTTTCTGGGCGCTGGCGAACGCGACGCCTATGAAAGCGCCGCCCGGGATGCGGTGCGCTTCCAAGGCGAAGTGGATCGGCTCAATGCGCTGGAGAAAGCGGCGCGCTACCAGGGAACGCCGCTGTCCGACGACGAGGTACGGCGCATCGCGTCGTATCAGAAGACCTTCAACGAGATGACGCGCGGCGAGCGCTTCGTCCAGGAAATCCTGCGCGGGAAAGCGCAAACGCGCGCGCGGTGGATCATCGGCGTGCCCGGGATGCTCGTCGCGCTCACGGGACTGCTGTTGCTCAC
>CAVZWA010000005.1:0-928080 GCA_963778935.1 uncultured beta proteobacterium | reverse complement strand
GCCAGTCGGGGATTGGGCGCCGCCATTGCATTGTTGGCAGGGAAGCGCGGGTATGACGTGTGCGTCACCTACCTCACGGGCAGCGATCGGGTCGAGCACGTGGCCAGTTCCATTCGTGCCGCCGGGCGCCGGGCGCTCACGGTGCGCGTTGATGTCTCGCGCGAAGCCGACGTCGACGCGCTGTTCAAGCGGGTCGATGCCGAGCTCGGTCCGATCGATGTGCTCGTCAATAATGCGGGATGGGCAGGCAAGCGCGGGAGGGTCGACGCGCTGACCAACGACGACATCAAGGCGGTATTCGAACTGAACGTGAATGGCACATTGCTTTGCTCGGGCGAAGCGATTCGTCGCATGTCCCGTCTGTATGGTGGCAAAGGTGGCTCGATCGTCAATCTTTCTTCGGCCGCAGCCCGTCTCGGCGGCCCCGGTCGAACTGTTCACTACGCAGCGAGCAAGGGCGCAATCAATTCACTGACCGTCGGACTGGCGCGTGAGGTCGCTGCGGAAGGCATTCGCGTCAACGCCGTCAGTCCGGGGGTGATCGACACCGAAAGCCAGCCCCCTGGACGTGTCGCCGAAATGGCCCCAACGCTTCCCATGCGCCGCGCGGGACAAGCCGAGGAAGTGGCCAACGCCGTCCTCTGGCTGGCGTCGGACGAGGCGTCGTATGTGACCGGAACGATCCTGGACGTATCCGGAGCGCGTTGAGCGGTTACTGCGTCTTACCTGTGCAACGTGCCTGCAGTGACCGGGTGGCTTCCACCGTGTCCCGTGTCACAGGCCAAGATATGACTTGCGTACCGCTTCGTTCTCAAGCAATTCCCGCCCGCTTCCCGACAGCACGACGCGCCCGGACTCGAGCACGTATCCATGGTTGGCGAGCGACAGCGCATGCTGGGTGTTCTGCTCGACCAGGAGCACAGCGACGCCCGTGGCGTTGATTTCTTTCACCACGCGGAACATCTCTTTGACGAGGATCGGTGCCAAGCCGAGCGAAGGTTCGTCGAGCATCAGCAGCTTCGGGTCGGCCATGAGACCACGGCCAATGGCGACCATCTGTTGCTCGCCGCCGGAGAGTGTTCCCGCCATCTGCTTCTGTCGTTCCTTGACGACTGGAAAGATGCCATACACCTTCTCCAGCCGTGCCTCCCGGCCAGCCGCTGGGGTCGAGTAAGCACCCATCAGCAGATTGTCGAGCACCGTCATTTCCAGGAACAGGCGCCGCGCCTCCGGCACGTGCACGATGCCGCGCCGGACGATTTCCATCGACGTGCATCCGTCGAGCGGTTCGCCGTCGAGCGTGATGCTGCCGGCATCCGGCTTGAGCAGCGCCGAGACCGTCTTCAGCGTCGTGGTCTTGCCCGCGCCGTTGGCGCCGATCAGCGCGACGATCTCGCCCTTGGGCACTGCGAAACTCACGTCCCACAGCGCCTTCACCCCGCCATACGACGCCTGCAGCCGTTCGACCTGCAGCATCACGCCCTGCCTTCGCCGAGGTAGGCGGTGACTACATCGCGGTTCTGAACGACGTCCTGTGGCGCGCCATCGGCGATCCTGACGCCGTGATTCAGGACGACGACGCGGTCGCAGATCTTCATGATCGCCTTCATGTGGTGCTCGACCAGGATGACGGTCACGCCGCCATCGCGGATGCGCTGCACGAGGAGGCAGGCGTTCTCCAGCTCGGTCGGATTCAGGCCGCCCATCGGTTCGTCGAGGAACAGGATCTTCGGCCGCGTCCCCAGGGCGCGCGCGATTTCGAGCCGCTTTTGCTCGCCGAGCGTCAGGTCAGCGGCATGACGGTCGCGCCGGTCCGCCATGTCGACAATGGCGAGGAAACGCAGTGCCTCGGCTTCGGCCTTGGCACGATTGGTTTCATGCAGGAACGCGGCGAGCGTTACGTTCTCCAGACAGGAAAGCTTGCGGAACGGCTTGACGATCTGGAAGGTGCGGGCGATGCCTCGTCGAACGACGGCATGCGGTTTCAGGCCGACGATGTTTTCGCCATCGAGTCTTACCACGCCCGAAGTCGGCGCGATGAATCCGGCCATGAGGTTGAAGGCAGTGGTCTTGCCGGCGCCGTTGGGACCGATCAGACCAAGAATCTCGCCCTTCTCCAGATTGAACGAAAGTCCAGAAACGGCGCGCAGGCCGCCGAAGTCCTTGGTCAGGTTTTCCACCTGCAGCAAGGCCATGGTTCAGCCCCGGCCGCTCTTGCCAAAGGGCAGGAGCACGCGGGCGCGGCCCCAGATGCCTTCCGGCAGGTAGCGGATCACGAGCATCATCAGCAAGCCATAAAAAATCAGGTGGCCCGCCTGAAAGCGGTCGCGAAAGATTTCGCTGATGACCACCAGGAAGATTGCTCCGACGATCGGGCCGCCGGTGGTGGCGATACCGCCGACCACGGCGATGAACACCATCTCCACCGACATCGATATGGAGAACACGGCGTCGGGATCGATGTAACGGAAGTAGAGCGCGTAGAAGCCCCCGGCAAGTCCGGCAATGAATGCCGATAGCGCGAGCGCGATCACCTTGGTCCTGACGGTATCGATGCCGGCGGCTTCGGCGCTGTCGGTGTCCTCGCGGATCGCCAGCAGGTACGCGCCGAGGCGCGAGCGGGACACGAACCAGGTCACGCCCATGGCGAATGCGGTCAGCGCCGCTACCAAGTAGTAGAACGGCAGCTTGCTTTCCCAGTCGATGGCCTTGCCGAACCACCGCACCGGCGGGAGCGTGGTGATCTGCAGGCCCATCGGACCGGCGGTGAGACTTTCCCAATTCAGCACCACCAGCCGCACGATCTCCGCCACCGCCAGCGTGGCGAGCGAAAAATAGGGGCCGCGCAGGCGGAAACAGATCAGCCCGATTGGCAGCGCCAGCACCATCGCGAGCACGCCGCCGATGATCAGCCCCAGCCAGGGCGGCACGCCGAGGTCGAGATAGAGCAGCATGGTGGTGTATGCGCCGATGCCAATGAAGGTCGCGTGGCCAAAACTCACCTGACCTGCAAAGCCGCCCAGCAGGTTCCACGACGCGCCCAGCAACGTCCAGAACAGAACCTGGATCAGCAGATGATGGAAGAAAGAATTCGCGGTGAGCAGCGGCGCGAGCATCAATGCAGCGGCGACCGCGGCGGCGAGCAATCGGTTCGTCACGATTTTCCGACACCGAACAGGCCCGCCGGGCGGAACAGCAGCACCAGCAGAAACAGAATAAAACCGATGGTGTCCTTGAAGGCCACCGAGACATATACCGCACCGAGCGACTCAACCAGTCCGAGCAGCAGGCCGCCGGCGACGGCCCCCGGCACCGAACCGAGACCGCCGAGCACGACAATGACGAAGCATTTGACGACCAGGATCTCGCCGACCGTCGGGTAGACGTACAGCGAAGGCACGAGCAGCACGCCGGCGGCGGCGGCCAGCGCAGTTCCCAGGCCGAAGGTGATGGTGTCGATGCGCAAGACATTTACGCCCATCAGCGCCGCGGCATCGGGATTCTGCGCCGTCGCACGAATTGCGCGGCCGGTGTCGGTGCGCGACAGGAACTGGTAGAGCGCGGTCATTACGACGATGGCCATGATGAACGCGATGGCCAGCGGCTTCGAGATCGAAATGCCGAAGGGGCGCATCGGCGCTGCGAGCGTAGGCGAGGTTGACGCTGCGATAGTCGCCGGTCCAGAAGAACAGCGCCAGGTTGGCGATCAGCAGTGACAGCCCGGCGGTATAGAGCAGCGCGTTCAATTCGCCGCCCGGGATAATCTTGCGCAGCAGGAAGCGGTGCACCGCCATGCCGAAGGCAAACATCAGCGGCACCCAGATCAGCACGGCAACGAACGGATCAATCCCCCATTTCGCGTACGACCAGTAGGCGCCGAACATACCGAGCATGACCATCTCGCCGTGGGCCATGTTGATGATGCGCATGACGCCAAAGACGATGGTCAGCCCGACGGCGATCATGGCGAACAGCGACCCGGTCAGCAGGCCGCTGACGATGCTTTGAATCAGGGTTTCCATGCCGGATCCACGAGAACGGCGACAGCAATTCGATGAGAAACGAAGCGCTGAAATCGAGACACGCTGTTTTCGGGGTGTCCCAACCTCGGACGGCAAACGAGCCGCCTGTAGCGCGCACTACGAGGCTGCGCGCCCACTCGGTCCGAGCCGAATTTCAATCAACCGCCAGCCCGCGCAAAACGCGCGCGGGCCCGCGGAAATTTGACAACGATCAGGGCTTGACGCCCGGATCCGGGAAGACGATGGCCACTTCGGCATTGGCCTTGGGATAGACGTTGAGCAGTTGGCCGCCGCGCCACTGGGCCATTACCGAATGGTCGCGCGAATAGATGTTCTGGTTGGTGTACTGCTCGCCTAACACGCTCTTCCAGTTACCGAACTTGATCTTGCCGAATGCCGTCTGCATGTCGGTCGTCAGCAGCGCCTGGCGCAGCGCGTCGCGGTCGGTGTCGAGATTGCCCGTCAGCTGGGCGCGCTTCATGGCATCGGCAATGACGTAGATGACCGAATAGCCCTCCACCTCGTGCTCATGCGGATGAATGCCGAACTTGTCCTGGAAGTTCTTGTAGAACGCCTGGGTCAGCGGATCATTGGGATTGCCCGACCACGCGGCCGAGGAATAGACGTTCTCGGCCAGCGGTCCGAGCTGCGCGGCGAAATCCTCCACGCCGAAGCCGCCGCCGAAGCCGACAAAGGCGCGCGCATTGATGCCGATCTCCTTGGCGTGACGCGTCATCAGGATGGCATCGGTCGTGGCTACCGCAATCAACAGGATCATGTCCGGGTTGCTCGCCTTCACCTTGGTCATGATCGGCTTGAAGTCGAGCGTATTCACGGGATAGGCTTCGTCGTTGACGATCGGCACGTTCTTCGATTTGAGGAAGGTCGTCACCGCATTGCCAATGGTCTTGCCGAACAGCGTATTGTCGTACACCACCGCCACCGACTTGGGCATCGCACCCGGAACCTCGGTGATGAATTTCTGGAAGGCTTCCGGGTAGATCGAGCCGGTCGGGTTCTGGCGGAATACCCATTCGAACCCTTTTGCCGTGATGGCGTCGGCGGAAGGATGGTCGACGAGATAAGGCGTCTTCAGGCGCTGCGCAATCGATGCCACCTCGATCGCCTGCCCGGACGCGCGGCCACCGGTGAGTATCAGCACCTTGTCCTGCGTGATCAGCTTCTCCGCTACGGTGGCCGCGAGAGGGTTCTTGGCCTGGTGGTCAACGATGATCACCTCCAGCTTGCGGCCATTGACGCCGCCCTTGGCGTTGATCTCATCGACCGCCAATGAATATGCTTTCTTGAACTTGTCGCCGAAGGGCGCGTCGGGGCCGGTCATCGGCTGCGGCGCACCGATCTTCAGCGTTTCCTGGGCGAAGACGACAGAGGTCACCATCGCTGCGGAGAGCACTAACAGACGGGCAATCTTGTTGCTACTCATGGTTGTCCCCCTCGATGTTGGCTGGACGGTGCAAATCGACGCTTGGCGTGATGCACATGGAGCGATGCCCGAAAGGATTTTTCCTGGGGCCGCGCCTCTGGCATTGCACCGCGAACATGTTGCTCCTAAGCTTTGTCGATTGCAATGTGGGCGAGTCCCGGCTACCACCAACGATGCGGGCCGGGAGCTGTCGTCGCCACACCTTCTGGATTCGTGCCCGTTCGAAACCGGCCGACAATCGACGTACACGCCGCCACGTCACTATGCCAAAATGGTCGACGAGCGCCGCTCCAAAGAGCGCCCTTCCCTAGGAGGAATCATGAGCATGCTTTCCCCGGACGAGCTGAAGAGACTTTCCTCGGCTGAATCGTTGTTTCCGTCGCCGATTCCGGTTCAGTCGGTATCGAGTGATGAATTCATGCCAGCGCTGCAGACGCCTCAGCAGCGGGAGTTCGAGGCGCGCATCAAACAGATGGGCGCGCAGATGGCCAAGCGTCTGGGCATGAGTCGGCGGCGCTTTTTCCAGACCGCGGCGGGCATGGCCACCGCGTTCCTGGCGATGAACGACACCTATGGCCCCATCTACGGCGTCTCCCGCGCCGAAGCTGCCGAGCCGGATCAGGCCGATGCTCGGGCGAAGGCGCTGTCCGGTCAGTTCATCATGGACATGCATACGCATTACCTGCGCCCGGGTACGCGCATACAGACCTTCGTGAACCAGCGCAACGCCGTCGGCAAGGCCGGCTGGAATCCCGGCCTGGCCGGCAAAGAGCAGACCATCGACGACCTGATGTTTGCGAACTACCTCAAGGAAATATATCTCGACAGCGATACCAAAGTCGCCTGTATCAGCGGCGCGCCGTCGGAAATCCCTGGAGATTGGTTTCTCACCAACGAGATGAAGGCGCAGACACGCGCCGACGTGAACGGACTCGCGGGCACCAAGCGCATGTTCGCGCACGCGATCTTCACGCCAGGCTACGACGGTTGGATGGAACAGATCGACTACGCCATCAGTGTGCTCAAGCCCGATTCGATGAAGGGCTACACCATCGGCGACAATACCAACAAGGATCTGTCCAAGCACCCATGGCGCCTCGACGATGAAAAACTCGTCTATCCTGCCTACGAAAAGTTCGTGAAGGCAGGGTTGAAGAACGTCTGCGTGCACAAGGGTCTGTTCCCGCCGTCGATAGAAAAGCAGTTCCCGCATCTGCTCGCTTACTCGGATGTGCGCGACGTCGCCAAGGCGGCGAAGGATTGGCCACAACTCAATTTCATCATTTATCACGGCGGCTACCGCTGGGCCGGCGGTGGCAACGTGAAGGACGCCTGGGCCCAGTTCGAGCAGACGGGGCGCATCGAATGGGTGACTGATCTATCCGAAATCCCGGGCAAGCACGGGGTCAAGAACGTCTACGCCGATGTCGGCCAGTTATTCGCGCAATCGACCATCGCCGATCCGCGCGTGTCCGCGGTGATGATGGGGCAGCTCATCAAGGGCATGGGCGTCGAGCACGTGTGCTGGGGCACCGATGCAATCTGGACCGGATCGCCGCAATGGCAGATTGAAGCATTTCGTCGGCTGGAGATTCCCGAGGATCTGCAGGCTAAGTATGGCCTGCAGCCGCTCGGCCCCGCGGACGGCCCGATCAAGACTGCGATTTTCGGGCGCAACAACGCGCGCCTGTACAGCTACAAACCGGAACACCGCGCGGCGCTCGAAACCGACCAGCTCGCCCACTACAAGGAACTGTACGAAAAGCACGGCGCCGGGCGCACCAACCTGGCCTACGGCTACGCATTGAAGTCCGCGTAATGCCGATCGACACGTAGAACGCATCATGTCGCGCCGTCGGCCTCCTTTAGACGATATCGCAGGGCCAGCGCAAACCGTGTCGGCCTCATGCGTCGACTCGCAATTCCCGGCGATCCCCGTGCTTCGCATGGGGCCCCTCGCCGGAGGCTCGCGCCGCCACTTCATTACCGCGAGTGCAGCAGCGCTCGTCGCGTCGTCGTTGCCTTCGCCTGAATCCCGCGCGCAGTCGGGTGTACCGTCCGCCGGACTCGCAGAGGTTTTCGGCACCGAGCACTGGACGGTCAAGCGTGTGGGCGCGGACAGCGTCAAGCTGTTCATGTGGCGCAAACGACTGAAGAGTCCGTCCGTGGTGAGCGCGCGCCGGGGCACCATCCTGTTCGTGCATGGTTCGTCAGTATCGGCCACGCCTGTGTTCGATCTGCGCATTCCGGGCAAGCCCGAGGCGTCCACGATGGACTGGTTCGCGCGCCTCGGCTACGACACCTGGTGCGTCGATTGCGAAGGCTACGGGCACTCCGACAAATGGCGGCCGGTGAACGCGGATATTGCGTGCGGCGCTGACGACCTCGCCGTAGCGTCGGAATACATCATGCAGCAAACCGGCGGACAGCCGCTCCTGCTGTATGGCGCTTCTTCGGGCGCCCTGCGTGCCGGACTGTTTGCGCAGCGGCACCCGCAGCGCGTGCAACGGCTTGCGCTCGACGCCCTGGTCTGGACCGGCGAAGGCAGCCCGACGCTGGCGGAGCGCAAGAAGCGGTTGCCGCAGTACCAAGCGAGCCTGCGGCGGCCGATCGATCGTGCGTTCGTGCAGAGCATCTTCACGCGCGACCATCCAGGCACCAGCGACCTGACCGTGGTCGATGCGTTCGCCGATGCGGTACTTGCCCTCGACACATCGATGCCGAACGGGACCTACATCGACATGTCGGCCAACCTGCCGGTGCTCGACCCGAAAAAAATCACCGTACCGACGCTGATCATGCGCGGAGAGTACGACGGCATTGCCTCGTTCCAGGACCTCGCCAATTTTTTCGCGCTGCTGCCGAACGCAGACAAACAGTTCATCGTCATGCCCGGCATCGCACACACGAGTACCCGATCGAAAAACTGGGCGCTCGTGTATCACCTGCTCGACGCATCATTCAGCCAGCCGGCGCCGGTCTACATCGGCTGAAAACCACCGCAACATCTTCGAATTCATCGGGGCGACACTTTGACCACGCCATAGCTTGAACGGGCGACGGCGATCCGCTATGATCGGCTAGTACTTGCAGTTCGGGGATTGTTGGCAGACTCCCCGCTCCCAGACGCACCAAGCGTTCAAGTTCTGCTCCTTGCATGGGTTAACCACCCGGATGGGAGTGCACCTTGGATGCAATCGCCAAAACTCCTTTCGATTGGTCCCAACGACGACGATGACAGCGTGTAGCACGCGGTCCCGTCTGTCGCTCATCGCTCAAAGGAGCACCATGTCTGAAATGATCAACTTCGATGCGGATACCGTCGCAATCGCGCCGGCTGGCTGGATTGCGGGCGTGACCGGCCGCGGCGGCCATCGCTGGACAGTCGAAATCGACGCGAGCGCCCCTTCCAAACCCAACGTGCTGAAGCAGAGCGGCACCGGCGACTTCCCGTGGTGCGTTCGACGCGGCACCGCCATCGCCGACGGCTACGTCGAAGTGAAATTCATGGCGATGTCGGGTCGGGAAGATCAGGCCGGTGGAGTTGTCTGGCGATGGAAAGACGGCGACAACTACTACGTGGCGCGGGCGAACGCACTCGAGGACAACGTCTCGCTGTACTACACGCAAAACGGGCGCCGGATCACGATCAAGTACGTCGATGCTCCGGTGGCCAGGAATCAATGGCACACGCTGCGTGTCGAGTTCACCGGCAAGAAAATTCGCGTGGCGCTCGATGGCAAGCATTACATCGAGGTCGACGACGAGCACATCGCCGGCGCCGGATCGGTCGGCGTCTGGACCAAAGCGGATAGCGTCACGCTGTTCGACGATTTCAGTTTTGGCACGATACCTCCTCGATGAATTCGCCGGACGTACGACGACTGCTGTGGGTGCGGGCGCTGCGGGCATTTGGCGATGGCTATGTCAGCCTGCTGCTGCCGCTGTATTTGATCACGCTCGGGTTCAGCCCGTTTCAGATCGGCGTGATTGCGACGGCCACGCTGGTGGGATCGGGCCTGATGAGCCTGCTGGTCGGCCTGCACGCCTACCGCTTCCGCTATCGCACGCTGCTGCTATTGGCTACCGGACTGATGACGGCCACGGGACTTGGTTTTGCTGCAGTCTCGGATTTCTGGCCACTGCTGATCGTCGCGTTCGTGGGGACGCTCAACCCGTCGAGCGGCGATGTCAGTGTGTTTCTTCCGCTCGAACAGGCCGTTCTGGCTCGCCTCATTACCGACAAGCAGCGCACGGCGATGTTTGCCCGCTACAGCCTGGTAGGCGCGCTGGTCGGCGCGGCTGGAGCGTTGTTCGCCGCCTTCCCCGAGTTCCTGTCGCAAGCGATGCACATCGACGCCAAGGCGGCATTGCAAGCGATGTTCGTGCTTTATGCGCTGCTCGGTGTGGCCTCCGCGATGATTTATCGCAGGTTGCCGGCAACGCTGGCGGTCGAAACCGAGTCCCCGGCCGCGCCGCTAGGCAAATCCAGGCGCATCGTCTACACACTGGCCGCGCTGTTCAGCCTCGATGCGTTTGGCGGCGGCTTTATCGTGCAATCGCTGCTGGCGCTATGGCTGTTCCAGAAATTCCATCTGTCGATCGCGGTCGCGGGAACGATCTTCTTCTGGACCGGCGTGCTGTCGGCGTTCTCCTACCTTGTCGCGGTGCGCATCGCCAACCGGATCGGTCTGGTCAATACGATGGTGTTCACGCACCTGCCGGCGAATCTGCTGCTGCTGATCATTCCGTTCGTGCCCGATCTGTACTGGGTCATCGCGCTCCTGCTCGTGCGCGCTGCGCTGTCGCAGATGGACGTGCCCACGCGCAGTTCGTACGTCATGGCCGTGGTCACACCGGGCGAACGCGCCGCGGCCGCCAGCGTTACGTCAGTGCCGCGAAGCCTCGCGTCGTCAGTAAGCCCGCTCATCGCGGGCTACCTGCTAGGCTTGTCGAGTTTAGGCTGGCCGCTACTGGTCGCGGGCGCGGTCAAGATCGTCTATGACTTGCTGCTGCTGGCGACGTTCCGGCGGATCCGCCCGCCGGAAGAGGTCGCCATCAAAAAGTGACACCTGCGCTACTGGCAGACGGTCCCCGGAGTACGGAACACTTGCCGCGTGATCGGCTTGCTTTGCGTCGCCTTGTTCACGCCATCACCGAGATCGATGTTGTAGCTGAACGTGCCGGCGTTGCCATTGGTGAAGTTGAACGTGGCAGTGCCCACCGGCGCTATCTTCACCTTGGTCGGATCGAACGGCACCGCGTTGAACGCCGGCCCGCTGGTCAGGTACAACGCCCCGGTATAGGCATTCGGTACCGTCTGCTGCACGGTCCCCGACAGCCACAACGGATTGCGGTTGGCGTCATAGGTGAACCAGGTCACGAAGATCTTGGTCCCCTGCTGCGTGAGGTTGACACCCCAACCCGCCTCCGACTCCGCCGGCGCGGCATACCACAGGTCCTGAAAGTTGGTCGCCTTGGTCAGGTCCGGCTGCGCGCCCCAGACGCACGTCGGCACCGGTCCGAACACCTGCGTCACGATCGACTTGGTCTGCGCGATACCGTTGACCACATACGCGAACGTTCCCGTGGTCGCGCTGCTGAAGGTCAACGTGCCGGTGCCGACCTGCGTCGCCGTCGCCGGCGGGACAAAGGCACTGAACGGCGCACCGGTCGTCTTGTAGATGAGGCCGCTGTACACGCCTTCGGCCGTCTTGGTCGCGGTCATGGTCAGCCACCACGCCTTGCCCGCCGCGTCGTAGGTGAACCAGGTGGCGAAGATCACGTCGCCCTGGTGCGCGAAGTTGATGCCCCAACCCGCTTCCGATTCCGCCGGCGCGTTGTACCACAGCCCCTGGTAATTGAGCGGTCGCCGGCGGCGAGACGGCGCCAACCCGCGCGCAGCGAGAATGAGTCGTGCCGGAGTGGATGAACCCATTCAGAGTGAGGCCATCCGCGGATACGTTGAACGTCAAGTGCGTACCCGTGTGCGACAACCCCCATTCACCGTTGGTATCGATGTAAGGCGCCGGGGTACGGCTCGACGTCAAAAGACCAGTGGTCGGGTTCCACGCATACGTGCCGATGCTCGATGCCGTCGTGGCCGCTGGGATCTCCGGTTGTCGGCGACGAATCGCCGTCCTCGGCCTCGAAATAGACGCCGTTCGGGAGAAAGACGACCACGGTCGAATTGTTGGCGACGGCCCGCATTGCCAATAGACCAGCCGCCCACGATCGGGCTGGCGCCGGTCACGCGGGTTCGTACGGCTGGTGCGTCGCCCCCGGGAACGGTGAGCGTTCCCGTGTTACCCGAGATGCTGAACTTCAAGTCGGTACGCCCGTTAGCAGGCCCCGGCTCCAGTATCGCCGTTGAGGTCCTGGAGCACATTGAGCGTGATTGCGCTGGTCGCCGGGTTCCACGTGTAGGTGCCGCGCTCGTAGCCAGGCGAAGCCGCCCGGCGCCTCGGATTTCGCGACATTCTCGATATAGTAAAAGCAACCGTTGGCAAGGAAGACGAACACCGCGGCGCCTTCCTTGGTGGTATCGATGCCGCCAAACGACCAGGCGCCGACGATGGCTTGGGCGCTAGCCTGCGCAACGGCCAGCAGACTGAGCAGAGTACAGAGCAGAAAAGCCTTGGCAATTTTCATTATTGTTAAGTCCCTGAGTGAGTGTAAGCCGGTTCTGGCAATTCACTTCTCTGCGAGCGAGATGGCTCACGTCCGCGTCGGTTACTGGCACACCGTCCCGGGCGTACGGAACACCTGCCGCGTGATCGGCTTGCTTTGGGTCGCCTTGTTCACGCCATCGCCGAGATCAATGTTGTAGCTGAACGTGCCGGCGTTGCCATTGGTGAAGTTGAACGTGGCGGTACCCACCGGCGCTATCTTCACCTTGCTCGGATCGAACGGCACCGCGTTGAACGCCGGCCCGCTGGTCAGGTACAACGCCCCGGTATAGGCATTCGGTACCGTCTGCTGCACGGTCCCCGACAGCCACAGCGGATTGCGGTTGGCGTCGTACGTGAACCAGGTCACGAAGATCTTGGTCCCCTGCTGCGTGAGGTTGACACCCCAACCCGCCTCCGACTCCGCCGGCGCGGCATACCACAGGTCCTGAAAGTTGGTCGCCTTGGTCAGGTCCGGTTGCGCGCCCCAGACGCACGTCGGCACCGGTCCGAACACCTGCGTCACGATCGACTTGGTCTGCGCGATACCGTTGACCACATACGCGAACGTTCCCGTGGTCGCGCTGCTGAAGGTCAACGTGCCGGTGCCGACCTGCGTCGCTGTCGCCGGCGGGACAAAGGCGCTGAATGGCGCACCGGTCGTCTTGTAGATGAGGCCGCTGTACACGCCTTCGGCCGTCTTGGTCGCAGTCATGGTCAGCCACCACGCCTTGCCCGCCGCGTCGTAGGTGAACCAGGTCGCGAAGATGACGTCGCCCTGGTGCGCGAAGTTGATGCCCCACCCGCTTCCGATTCCGCCGGCGCGTTGTACCACAGCCCCTGGTAATTGAGGGTCGCCGGCGGCGAGACGGCGCCAACCCGCGGGACCGAGAATGAGTCTGAAGTGTCGGAGCCAGTGAGCGTGAGGCCATCAGCGGACACTCGGAAGGTCTGAGTACCCTGCGGGTGCGAAAAACCCCATTCGCCGTTGGTATCGACGTAGGGCGCCGGGGTTCGGCTGGATGTCAAGACGCCGGTCGTCGCGTTCCACGCATAGGTGCCGTGCTCGATGCCATCGTGGCCGCTGGGATCTCCGGTTGTCGGCGAGGAATCACCATCCTGGGCCATGAAATAGGCGCCGTTCGGGAGAAAGACGAGGGCGGCCGAATTGTTGGCGCTGGTCGAGCATGCACCCCACGCGCCCACAATCGGGCTGGCGCCCGTCACCTGCGTGCTGGTGAATGCACCATCTCCAGGAATGTTGAAGGTGGCGGTGTCGCCCGAGATGCTGATCGGTGACGCCGGCAGCCGAACAGACGCGCCGACAGTCCATAGTCACCATTGAGATCCTGGAGTATCGCGAACGTAAATGCGCCGGTCGCCGGATTCCAGGTGTAGGTCCCCCGCTCGTAGCCGTCGACGCCGTGCGGCGCGTCTCCGACGCCTTGGCATTCTGGATCTGGATAAAGCAACCGTTGGCAAAAAAGACGAGGACCCCGCTGTCTTCCTTGGTGGTGTCGCCAAACGACCAGGCGCCGACGATGGCTTGGGCGCTGGCCTGCGCCATGGCCACCAGACTGAGCAGAGCACAGAGCAGAAAAGCCTTGGCAATCTTCATTACTGTTTATTCCCTGGGTGAGGTAGGTGGTATCAGAAATCAGCTGCTCTGTAAGTACATTGCTCAATCGAAGGCAATCCTCTCCTCTTGAGATCGAGAATTGGATTCGCTGCAAAAGGTAGCACGCAGCCCGGCGCGGCGGCATGAATAGATTGCATATGTGATAGCAATGGGATTCATATGGGAACCCATTGGCTGGCCAGGGCAACGGCGGACCACGGTTTTCGGGCAGATTACCTGCTCGGTCTGTCGAGTTTCGGTTGGCCACTGCTCGCCGCCGGCGCACTCAAGATCGTCTACGATCTGTTGCCGCTGGTGACGTTCCGAGCGGTCCGCCCTCCGGAAGAGGCAGCGCCTCGAAAGTGATGCGCATGAGCCGCGGCGCGCGAATGAATTCGCGCCTACAACCGTACGCTCTACCGATGACTATTCCTGAAGCACGTAGGTTCCCGGCGCATCGCATAGCGGTGCGAAGCCCCCCGCTGGCGAACCCATTGCAGGCGGCGACACGACGTCGCCAGAATGCGTTGCCAGCCAAGCAATCCATTCCGGCCACCACGAACCTTGTCTGAGTTCCGCTGATCCGGCCCAAACGTCGGGGTCGTGGTATTGACCTTCCGCCGGCCTCGTTGCCACCCGATAGTGCCGATGAGCGTGGCCCGGCTCCGACACGATGCCGGCATTGTGTCCGCCATTCGTGAGCACAAACGTGATCTCGGTATCTGTGAGCAAGTGCAGCTTGTATACCGACCGCCATGGCGCGATGTGATCCTTTTCGGTTCCGACCACAAAGCTTGGCGTCCGGATATCCGATAGCGCCACGGGCCGGGCGCCGACCTGATATCGCCCCTCGGCAAGATCGTTGTCGAGGAACAAGTGTCGCAGGTATTCGGAATGCATCCTGAACGGCATGCGCGTCGCGTCGGCATTCCACGCCATCAAATCGGTGATCGGAGCGCGCTCGCCCATCAGGTAGGCGTGCACGATGCGCGACCAGACGAGATCGTTCGACCGCAGCATCTGGAAGGCACCCACCATCTGGCGCGAGTCGAGAAAGCCCTGCTCCCACATGGTGTCCTCGAGGAAAGCGAGCTGGCTCTCGTTGATGAACAACATAAGCTCGCCCGCTTCCGTGAAGTCGGTCTGCGCCGCGAGGAAAGTGGTCGTGGCAAAGCGCTCATCGTGTTCGCGCGCCATAGCCGCTGCGGCGATCGCGAGCAAGGTGCCACCGAGGCAATAGCCGACGCCATGCACCTTGCGATCAGGCACGATGTCCGTTAGCGCCTGGAGCGCAGCCGCCACACCCATTGTGCGGTAGTCGTCCAGCGTCAAATCGCGATCCTCCGGACCCGGATTTTTCCACGAGATCATGAACACGCTGAAACCCTGGTCGGTGAGGTACCTGACCAGGGAATTGTGCGGACTCAGGTCCAGAATGTAGTACTTCATGATCCATGCAGGCACGATGAGCACGGGCTCGGGCCTGACTTCCGCGGTGGTCGGCGCGTACTGGATCAACTCGATCAGCCGGTTGCGGTACACGACCTTTCCCGGAGTCACCGCGACATTGCGGCCTGCCTCGAACGCATCGACGCCGACGGCTTTTTTTCCGCCGATCGCGCGCTCCAGGTCCTCGATGAAGTTCTGCGCGCCGCGCACCAGGTTCAAGCCCATTTCCTGCTGGGTCTGCTGGAGAACCACCGGATTGGTGAACGGCGAATTGGATGGCGAGAACGTATCGAGAAACTGCCGCGCGGCAAAAGCGACCATGTTCTCGTGCTGCCTGGTAACGCCACGCACACCGGTCACCGCGTTATGCCACCATTGCTGCGTCAGCAAGAACGATTGGTAGATCAGATCGAACGGGGCCTGCTGCCATGCCGGGTCCGCAAAGCGCTGGTCTTGGGGCAATGGCACGATGCATGGTTCGATGTCACGTTGGCCGGCGCGCCGGCTTGCAAAGTTCGCGAACCGGATCCACTTCCTCAGCGCCTTTTCGGCGAGCTGCATGCGCTTGCCCGGCGAGAACGCAAGGTGCGATGCCCAATCCATGTCGGCGTCGCTCAGGGCAATCGGCGAGAGTCCGGCGGTAAAGCGTGCGGTCGTGGCATGCAGCGAGCGATCGACGATGTCGGCGAAGGCCGTCGCCGCATACGAGTCGCGAATGAACGAAGCATCACCGGCAGGGGTCGTCGCCGAGGCAACGCTCGACGGTGCGCGCTCCGGACGCAGTTTTTTCAGCGTGCGACTTGCCCGCAGGTGCCTGATGGTATTTCGGGCCTTGCGGCGCGCGTCCACATTACTCTTTCAGCGAAAGAATGTAGCGCGCCATGGTCCTCGCATCGGCATCGGACACTTCGGGATGGGGTGGCATGTGCCACGGCGCGTTGCCACGGACACCTTTTCTGACCATGGCAGCGACGATGGAAACCGCCTTTGGGTTGCCCCGGTATCTGGCGGCGACGTCGACGTACGCGGGCCCCGCCTTCGCCTCGAAGTCGGCGTGACAAATGTAGCACTTGTATTGCTGCAACAGAGCCTGCGGCGCTTGTGCCCTTGCAACACTGGCCAGGGAAAGTGCGGCGAACAGCATCATGATGCCAATGTTCATTCGTTCTCCACAAACGCGTGGCGATGGCGTACGCGTCACCACCTCTACGCTGCAATCCTAATGCCGCTGGCGATTTGTTTCGTTGATCGACATCAACACGGATGCGACGAGTAACGACGACCAAGGTTCCAACGGGCAATAGATCCGCAGTGCGCCCATCGCTTTCGCCCAAGGTTAAAGGCGCCTCCCGTTGATTTGCGTCAAGCAACGCAGTGGAGGACGGCGTAGGCTGGATTTGGAGGGAGTGCCCTTGCTGTAACCCAAGCACATGGGCATCTCATCGGGCTCGGAGAGATCGGCATGACCCACCCTGCGAAAAGCGGCCTGGATGAGAGCACCCGGGCATCAGCCGCATGGTGGGCGCGCTTCGTACGCATGTCCGAAATCTGGTGGACACGCAATGCGGGTCATTCGGCGATCCAAGCCGCGAGTGCATCGCGATGCGCCGACATGATCGAATTTGCGCGTGCGCACTCGCCCTTCTATCGCGAGGCGTGGCGCGATCTGCCGCAGCGCGGGCTCCTCCTTGCTGACTTGCCTGTCGTGACCAAACACCAACTGATGGCGAGATTCGACGACTGGGTCACCGATCCCGGCGTAACTCGCTCCAGCGTCGAGACGTTCCTCGCCGATCGCACACATATCGGAGACTGCTACAACGATCGCTACGTCGTCTGGAAAAGCTCCGGCACCAGCGGCGAGCCCGGCATTTTCGTACAAGACGAGGAGGCGCTCACTACCTACGACGCGCTGATCGGCGTCCAGCTCCAGGCAGTGCAGCTCGGGAGTCGCTACGCTTGGGGAGTGTTCGCGCAAGGCGGGCGGGCCGCGCTTATCGCCGCGACCGGCGATCACTTTGCGAGCATCGCTTCGTGGCAGCACGTGCGAAGCGGCAGCCCATGGTCGAATTCGCGCGCATTCTCGGTCATGGATCCGCTGGCGCACCTGGTGTCTGAATTGAACGCGTACCAGCCGGCTTTCGTCGCAAGTTATCCGACGATGCTGGCACAACTCGCTGCTGAACAGGTCGCGGGTCGACTGCGCATCGCGCCCACGTGTCTATGGTCGGGTGGCGAGTGCCTCGCGCCGGCGACGCGCAAGGCGATCGAGCAGGCGTTCGGATGCGCGCTCACCAACGAGTATGGCGCGTCGGAATGCATGAGCATCGCTTTCGGATGCAGCGAGGGGTGGTTGCACGTGAACGCCGACTGGGTCGTGCTCGAGCCGGTCGATCGACACTACCAGCCGACGCCACCCGGCGAGCATTCGTATACGGTGCTACTCACCAACCTGGCCAATCGCGTCCAGCCGATCATCCGTTACGACCTCGGCGACAGCGTCATCGCCAAGGTCGAACGCTGCGCTTGCGGCAGTCCGCTGCCCGCCATTCGGGCCGAGGGGCGGCGCGACGACGTACTGGCGATGCGCGATGCGACTGGCTGCACGATATCCCTGCTGCCGCTGGCGCTGGCGACGATCGTCGAAAACGCCGCCGATGTGCACTGGTTCCAGTTGGTCCAGCAAGCGCCTGATCGCCTTGCGCTACGACTGGAACACGGAGCAGCGCATCATCGTCAGCATACTTGGCTGGCCGCTGCGGCCGCCTTGCGCGGTTACCTCGCAAGGCAATCTCTGGCAAATGTTCATGTCGTGCTGGATCCGCATCCACCGAAAGCTGGATGTGCGCAGCGGCAAGCTGCGCCAGGTGATCGTGGAGTTCGTTCATTGACGGCCCGAGCAACTTCGTCAGCGTTGACCTGCATCAACTCCGCGGACGTCATTCTGGCCTAGGATGAAGATGTTGCAGCCCTTCTATTCAGGAGGCATCCATGTTCAAGCATCTGCTGGTCGCGACAGACGGTTCGAAGCTTTCAGCGAAAGCGGTCAACCACGCTCTCGGGCTGGCGCGGGCCCTCGGCGCCAAGCTCACCGGTTTCTACGCATCGTCGGACTATCCGACGCCCGTGTACTCGGAGGCTTCGATCTACATTCCGATGAATCGGAAGGAATACGCTGCGGCGTGCAAGAAGGAAGCCGACTACGTCCTGAGCCCCATCGCGGCCAAGGCGAAGACAGCAGGGGTCGAGTTCAACGCGGTGCAGGCGATCGCTCCCGTGCCTTGGCAGGCGATTCTCGGCGCGGCCAAAAGGAACAAGTGCGACGGGATCGTGATGGCCTCACACGGTCGCCGAGGCGTGTCGGCGTTACTGTTGGGCAGCGAAACGCAGAAAGTCCTCACTCATACGAAAGTGCCGGTGATCGTCGTGCGTTGACGCGGAATCACTTGCTACCGAATCAGCGCTGTTGGAACCAGACACCCGAAGCAACCGCGATCGCGAGCACAACGCCGTACGTGACCAGGCCGAGCGCAAGCGCGACGAACAACGCGCTCGTCGAGCCGGTCAATCGCAATGCGATCCATCCGCCGCCGATCGCAATCAAGAGCCGCAACAGACCCGCCAGTAGGGGCCAGAGCAGGCGCCCCGCGCCCTGTGACGCGAAATACAGCACCAGACCAAGCCCGAAGAAACCAAAGGTAGGGCCGACAATCCGCAAGTAGGCGCTGCCGGTTTCGATCATGCGCGGCTCGTCGCCGAACAGTCCAATCCAGGCCTGTGGCCAGATTGCAGCGGCAACACCGATCGATTCGGTAAGGGCAAACGCAAGCGCCCCGCCGACGAGGGCGATGCGCAGCGCGCGCGCCCCTTGCCTGGCGCCGATGTTGGTGCCGACGAGCGCGACGAGTGGCGCGCCCACGCCGAAAACCAAGGGAATCAGCAAGTATTCCAATCGTGCGGCGGTGCCGTATCCGGCGACCGCGCCGGCGCCACCGGCCGCGCCCACCAACGCAGTCGCGAGCACCACGGTCAGGCTGGTCTGCAACGTGCTGATCGAACCGACAGCGCCAACCCTGAGGATATCGATGAAGAGCACACGTTGCAGGGGCACCAGCTTGAATCGCACCAGGCTTCGCCCCGACGCGATGTACCAGACCAGCACCGCCAGCGTCAGCGCGGTCGTGGCGACGACGGCGATCCCGGCCCCGGCAATGCCCAGCGCGGGAATCGGTCCAATGCCGAAGATCAGACAGGGAGAAAGCGGGACCAGCAATACAACACCGAAACACACGGCAAGTGACGGTACGAGCATATTGCCGGTGCCGCGGATCACGCTCGCCGCCGCGTTCATCAACCATACAAGGACTGTTCCCGCGAATACGATATCCGAATAGACCAGCGCTGCCTCGAGCGCAGCGCCGTCCACACCCATCGCGCGATAGAGCGTCCTGCCGAAGATCAGAAAGAGTCCGGCGAACGCCATGCCGAGTATCCCGTTGATGATGACTGCATGTAGTACGAGCGCGTGCGCATCCGTGCGGCGCCCGGCACCGATGGCGCGTGCAATGGCGGACGATATGCCGCCGCCCATCGCGCCGGCCGAGAGCATCTGCATCATCATGAAGCCGGGGAAGACCACGGCCATGCCGGCCAAGGCGTGCGTGCCGAGGCGCGACACAAACCAGGTCTCGATCAGCCCCGTCGAGGCCTGCGCCAGCATCACCAGCACATTCGGCCAGGCCATGAGCAACAGCGTCGGCAGAACGGGCCCTTGCAGCAGCTGACGCGTGCGCGGACTGAGCTCCATGGTTGTGGTGGTTGACATAAGCGTATATGCGCGTACTATATGCGCATATACACCTATCGTCAAGCGATGCGCCAACTCCAGATGCCCGCCTCCAGCAAACTGCCACTCCAGGACTGCAACTGCCTTGCCATGCGGCAGGCAGCCCGGCATGTCACCCAGTTCTATGACCAGTGCCTCGCGCCGACCGGATTGCGGACGACGCAGTTCTCGATCCTGGCCAAGTTGCAGCGCCTCGGGCCCCTGTCGATCAACACCCTCGCCGGCGAGCTCGTCATGGACCGCACAACGCTGGGCCGCACCATGTTGCCGTTGGAACGCGATGGGCTCATCGACGTCAGGAACGCGGCCTCGGATCGACGCAGCAAGGAACTGCACCTCACCCAAGCCGGCGCCGATCGTCTTCGTGCAGCACTCAAGCTATGGCACCAGGCACAACGGCGCTTCGAGACAGCATTCGGCAGCAAGCGCGCATCGACGCTGCGCAAGGAACTGCACGCGGTCGTTGCGAGTGAGCTCGCGGCAACGTCGGATCACGGCTTGGGCAGAATCAGCGCCTAGCTGCGCAAAGTTTCGTTGCACGTGAGGGCCAGGCTTCATTAGACTGGCGTCATCCGCAACAGGAGGTCATCCACATATGCGCGTTCTCGTGGTCGGCGCCGGCGCGACCGGCGGTTATTTTGGTGGTCGCATGCTGCAGGCGGGCCGCGACATCACGTTTCTGGTCCGGCCGCGACGCGCCGCAGAACTGGCGCGCGACGGCTTGGTCATCAAGAGCCCCAAGGGCGACGTCACGCTGCGCGCACCGGCGACAGTGCTTGCGGAAAACATCAAGCAACCATTCGATCTCGTCATGCTCAGTTGCAAGGCCTACGACCTCGAAAGCGCCGTCGCTTCCGTCGCGCCTGCGGTCGGAGCCGAAACGATGGTATTGCCGCTGCTCAATGGCATGAAGCATCTCGACGTCCTGGATGCGCGCTTCGGGCGAGCGAAGGTCATCGGTGGACTCTGCGCCATCGCGGCGACGCTCGATGCGGAGCGTGCCGTCGTCCATCTCAACGCCTTCAGTTCGCTTGCCTTCGGTGAACGCGACGGCGGGCTCACGGATCGCATCCGCGCGGTCGCTGCTGTCATCGTCGGTGCCGGCTTCGACGCCCGCGCCAGCGAGCACATCGTGCATGACATGTGGGAGAAGTGGGTGCTGCTCGCGTCGTTGGCCAGTGCCACCTGCCTCATGCGCGCGCCCGTGGGCGACATCGTCGCATCGCCCGGCGGAAAGGATCTCATTCTGGCGTTGTTCGAGGAATGTCGAACCGTTGCTGAAACCGCCGGATACGCGCCGCGCGCAACCTTCCTGGAGCAGACACGCGCGATGCTGACGACGCCAGGGCTCGTTGTTCACCGCGTCGATGCTCCGCGACATCGAAGGCAACGGCCCGATCGAAGCAGACCACATCCTGGGCGACCTGCTGCGTCGCCGCGACCCGAAACTCGCGCAGCACGCAGACGCATCGGCGTTGCAAATTGCCTATACCCATCTGAAGGCCTATGAAGCGCGGCGCGCCAGAACGCTCGCCTTGGCCGCCAAGTCTTAAGACCTACTGACAGACGGTGCCGGGCGTCACGAACACTTCGCGCGTGATCGCCTTGGTCTGCGTCACACCGTTGACCGTGTAGTTGAACTTTCCGGCGTTGCCATTGGTGAAAGTGAATGTCGCCGTGCCGACCTCCGTCGCGACAACGTTGTCAGGATTGAACGGTATGGCATTGAAGGGCGGGCCCCGGGTCCGATACAGCGTCCCGCCGTATGTGCCCGCGGCCGTTTTTGGCGCAGTGACGGACAACCACATCGGCGTTCGATCGAGATCGTACGTAAACCACGTCGCAAAAATCGTATCGCTCTGATGGGTCAGATTGACGCCCCATCCTGACTCCGATCCCGCCGGCGCCGCCCACCACAGGTCCTGATAGTTGTAGGCGAGCGATAGGTCGCTCAGGATGCCGAAGGTGCAGGTCGGCAACTGGCCGAATACCTGGCGCGTGATCGTCTTGGTCTGCGTGATGAAGTTGACCGAGTATGCGAACGTACCTGTATCGGCATCGGCGAAAGTCAGTGTCCCCGTACCGACCGCGGTGCCCAATACCTGACTCGGCGAGAACGGCACCGAGTTGAACGGCGGTCCGGTTTCCTGGAAGAGCGTGCCGGTGTAAGTACCTGCCGCGGTCAGCGTCGCGGTCATGGTCAGCCACCACGCCTTGCCATTGAGATCGTAGGTAAACCACGTGGCGAAGATCGTGTCGCCCTGATGTGCGAAGTTGATGCCCCATCCGGATTCAGAACCGGCAGGACTCTTCCACCACAAGCCCTCGTAGTTCACCGGGCCTGGCGCGATCACCTTCACTGGCGTCACAGGAGTCGTTTCTCCGAACGCGACGCCATCGGGTGCATTCATCTGCCACTGAAAATTGTAGGTGGCTACTATGGTGGGCACCACGACGAAAAACGAAAACGTGCCCGACGAACCTGCTGGGACGGACACCGGCAACGGCACGGTGGTAATGCCCCAGATCTTGTTTCCGGCAGGTCCCGCCGAGCCGAGTGTGTACCCGTCGGATACATCCCAGGTGGCATTCGTGGTGTTCTTGAACGTCACGGTGACCAGCACGGTGGCGCCTGCGGGCACAGTGGCGGGAACCTGCTGCGACACGAATTCCGCGGCCGTCGAAACGAGGACCTTGGGATCGGGCGTTTCCTCGCCAAAGGTTCCGTACATATGCGACAGCATGCGAAACCGCAGCGGGGCCGCCGCCGCGAAGCGGCAGCCCAAAGGTTTGACAACAAAATTGAATGTGACCTGCTGCTGTGGTGCGACATCGCCCGGCAGCAGCACGCGATTGCCGCTCACGCTCCCGTAGACGTTGTCCTGGATGCACCAGTAGAAGTTGTCCTGCGGCTCCTGCGTTGCCAGGAAGACGTCGCCGTCGGCCTGATACCAGGTTGCCGTCCCGGTATTTTTCATCGTCACCGATACCGACGTCGCTGTCTGCAACTCGATGAACGACGGTATCGACTGCGAAACGAAGGATGCCGAGTACGTCAATTGTGCAAGCAGGGTCGGACTGTGGAGCCCCGCCGACAGCGCAAGCACCATGCAAACTAGTTGCGCGAAGCCTGCTCGGCGGGAATGCGCCACGTCTACGTTCTCGCGAGAGGGTTCGGCGTAGGCGCCGCGATCCGGGTCAACGTATTGCGATCGGTATGATGAAACGGCTCGGTCTGGCCCCGGACCATGAGCACGGTATCCTCGTCGTACGACCACGTCCCGTCCGCGTTGATCGTCACCTTGATGCGATATTCGACGGTCTTGAACGCGTGCTCGAGGAATGGGTTCGAGCAGATGCCGAAAGTTTCCAGGCCGCGGGTTGCGATCAACTCAAAGCTCGTCGCGTCCGCGCTGGTCTTGCCGACCGCCATGGCGGTTTGTCCGCGCGGAATGGCGAGCGACTGGATCACCGTTCCGGTTGCGGGTTCCCATTGCCAGTATCCAACCTGGTCGTGGTACAGCTTGGTTTGACCCGGCTTCACGATATACGTGTGATAGCGCAGGCAATAGAACAGTTGCGGGCCGTTGGTCTGCGGATCGATCGGCTGGAGTTCGATGCGTTCGACATAGGCCTGTTGTTTCGGCCCCTCGGCTTTCGGCTTGACGTCCAGACCGCGGGTGCCTTCCCAGATACCGGCCATGCCGGTGAGGGGGCCAAGATTCTTCAGCGTGTCACCGTCCTGATCCGACGGCTCGGTATAAATGTCTTCCGGATAGTCGCTCATGGTTGCTTTCGTGAACACATTTGCAAGGACTGGCGCGTGCTTGCAGACCAAACATCGCTCGTGACCGCAATTGTAGCCAAAATGTTCTGCGCCGCCTCGCGCGTGACTTGTCACTGCGGCGGTACCCCGTTAGGCTCGCAGCCATGCTCATCGTGCGTGACCTGAGGAAATCGTTTGCCGGACCCCGTCCTCGCACCGTCTTCGCAGGTGTCAATCTGGAGCTGGCACCAGGCGAATACGTCGCGGTCATGGGTGAATCCGGCATCGGCAAGTCGACGCTGCTGAACCTTATCGCAGGTCTTGACCATGCCGATGGTGGCTCGATCAAGTTGGATGGCGCGGAACTGACAACGCTCGATGACGATGCGCTGACGCTTCTTCGCCGCGCACGTCTGGGTTTTGTCTTTCAGGCATTTCACGTACTGCCGTATCTCACGGTGAGCCAGAACGTCGGATTGCCGCTGTCGCTGCTCGGTGCTGGGGCGACGGAAGTGGAGAACCGGGTCGCCGCCACGCTTTCGGCCGTCGGCCTGGGCGAGCGCGGCATCGGCATGCCAAGCGAACTGTCCGGCGGTGAACTGCAACGCGTCGCAATCGCTCGCGCGCTGGTGCACGCGCCGCGGCTCGTTCTTGCCGACGAACCCACGGGCAATCTCGATCCGGAGAGCGCAGGCCAGGTGCTCAAGCTGTTGCGCGAGCAGATCAAGACGAACAACGCCGCGGGGATCCTGGTCACGCACTCGCGTGTCGCGGCACAGACCTGTGATCGCATTCTTCAGCTCACCTCGACCGGATTGCGCGAAGGCGTACCTGAGTAAGCCGAATACGCGATGCAGAACGCCAAAACTTCCGCGTGGCAGGCGCTGTTCACCGGTTCGCTGGTGCAAAACAAGGGGCGCAGCCTGCTGTCCGTGCTCGCGATCGCGCTCGGCGTTGCGCTCGGCTACGCGGTACAGCTCATCAGCGCGGCCGCGGTCAACGAACTCGGCCTCGGCGTGCAGTTTCTCTCGGGCGCCGCAGATCTCCAGGTACGCGGCCCCCGCAGCGGGTTCGACGAAGCGCTCTATCCCCAACTCGCCCTCATGCCTGAAGTTGCGATCGCGAGCCCGGTTGTCGAAGTCGACGCAAGGCTCGCCGATCGCAGCGACGTGCTCAGAATCATCGGCATCGACGCCTTTCGCGCGGTTGGCGTGCAGCCGGGCTTGATCGCGGCGCCCGACGACCGCATGGACCTGTTGCGTTCCGATGCGCTTTTTCTGAGCCCCGCAGCGGCGCGCTGGCTCGGTGTCGAGACGGGAGCGAGCGTGAACCTGCAGAGCGCATTGCGCGTCGTCAGCCTGCGCATTGCCGGAATGGCGCCCGCCGACGCGGAACAGCGCTTTGCGGTGATGGACATTGCCGGCGCGCAGGCAAACTTCGATCGTCTCGGCCGCATCACCCGCATCGACCTTCGGCTTGCGCCAGGCGTAGATGTCGAACGCTTTCGGGATCGGTTGCAGGCGCTGTTGCCCGCAGGTCTCGCGGTTCAGCGTCCCGAGGCCACCGTGGCCGCCAGTGAGCAGCTGTCGCGCTCCTACCGCGTCAACATGAACGTCCTCGCGCTCGTCGCACTGTTCACCGGCGGTCTGCTCGTCTTCTCGACGCAGGCGCTCGCCGTCGTGCGGCGCCGCGCGCAACTCGCGTTGCTGCGGGTGCTCGGCGTGAAGCGAAGGCGACTCGTGCTGCTGCTGGTTGCCGAAGGCGCGGCGATCGGCATGGTCGGCAGCGTGCTCGGGTTGATCGGCGGATTCATACTGGCGGAAGTGGCCGTCCGCACAGTCGGTCTCGATTTCGGCGCCGGCTTCTTTCGCGGGCTCGCACCGGTGCTGACGACCGATCCGCTCGCGCTGGTTCTCTTCCTTTTTCTTGGCGTCGCGATCGCGACGCTGGGGAGCCTCACTCCCGCACTGGAAGCCGCACGCGCTGCGCCGGCACTCGCACTCAAGGCCGGGGATCAGGAGCGCGCGTTCGCCCGCCTCCGCCCGCTCTGGCCAGCGTTCCTCACCCTCGTTGCGGGTGTGGGAACGGCCTTGCTGCCACCCGTCGCCGGACTGCCGCTGTTTGGCTACGTTGCCATTGCGCTGCTGCTGATCGGAACGTTGATGCTGATCCCGAACATAGCGTCGCTGCTACTGGCGTGGTTGCCCCTGCCTCGCAGTGCGCCGGCACGGCTTGCGTTGCTGCAATTGCGCGGCACGCCGGGTCAGACCGCTGTAAGCCTGGTTGCAATCGTCGCCAGCATCAGCCTCATGGTGTCGATGGCCATCATGGTGGCGTCGTTCCGGACCTCACTCGACACCTGGCTCGAGCACGTGCTCCCGGCCGACGTCTACGTGCGCGCGAATTCCGCCGGCGACAGCGCTTATCTGACCACCGATGACCAGGCGCGTATCGCCGCGTTACCTGGCGTGCGCCGCGTGGAGTTCTTCCGCGAACAGCAACTGTTGCTCGATCCCTACCGGCCCCGCATCGTGCTGCTGGCACGCGAAGGAGATGCTTCGGCACTCGCGCGCCAACTGCCGCTGATCAGCGAGTCGTTGACCCTGGCTGCGGACGCGCCGCCGCCCATATGGATCAACGAGGCCATGGTCGATCTCTACGGATTCAAGTTCGGCAACGTGATCAGGATTCCGCTTGCCGGCAAGTCGATCGCCTTCACTGTCGCGGGCGTGTGGCGCGACTATGCGCGATCCCAGGGTGCTTTCGTCATGGAACGCGCTCGTTATGTCGCGCTCACCGGTGACCGCACCGCAACCAATGCCGCGCTTTGGCTCGCGCCCGGAGTCGACGTGGCAGCAGTGAGCCAGGCGATCGTCGCCAATGTGCCTGGCGGTTCACGGCTGGACATCGCGGCACCGGGAGAAATCCGCCGACTCTCGCTGAGGGCATTCGATCGAACATTCGCGGTGACCTATGCGCTCGAACTTGCGGCGGTCGTGATCGGACTGTTCGGATTGTCTTCATCGTTCGGCGCGCTGGTGCTCGCTCGCCGGCGCGAATTTGGCTTGCTGCGTCATATCGGCATGACGCGACGGCAAGTTGCCGCGATGCTCGCCGTCGAAGGCTTCATCGTAAGCGGCATCGGCCTGATCATCGGCTTTTGCCTCGGCTGGGTGATCAGCCTGATCCTGATCCATGTGGTGAACCGGCAATCGTTTCACTGGAGCATGGAGCTGTTCGCGCCGTGGACTTCGCTGACCGGCGCTGCGCTGCTGGTACTCGCGCTGTCGACGTTGACCGCCGTCGTGATGGGCCGGCAGGCCATGGGCGTACGGCCGATACTCGCGGTCAAGGAAGATTGGTGATCGAATCGTCACCCACATTCTTGGAAGCGCCGTGAGGAGGCGACGGTTCCTCGCGACGCCGCTTATACTGGCCGCGCCAAGTGCGATGGCGGCGGTCGACTATCCGGCCGTTGCGCCCGGCTACGTTTTGCAGTTTCCGCGAGACTTGGGCAGTCACCCCGCGTTTCGCAGCGAATGGTGGTACATCACGGGATGGGTGAAGGACGCCGCAGGCAACGATTTCGGTATCCAGGTGACTTTCTTTCGCAATCGTCCTGGCATCGCCGAGATCAACCCCAGCCAATTCTCGCCGCGTCAGCTGCTGTTTGCGCACGCTGCCATTGCCGACCCTCGTCACGGCAAGCTCCGCCACGACCAGCGCGCAGCGCGCGCTGGCTTTGGCCTCGCCGAAGCCTCTGCGGAAACCACTGACGTACGCATCGGCGATTGGTCGCTCAAACTTGTCGAGGGCAGCTACGTCGCACGAATTGCGACACAGGATTTCCAATTCAATCTCCGCTTCACTCCCACGCAACCCATCATGCTGGAAGGCGATCAAGGCTACTCGCGCAAAGGCCAAGGCTCCACCAGCGCGAGCTACTACTACAGCCAACCGCATCTCGCGGTCGCGGGGAGTGTGGCCATCGGCGGCCGCCATGCCGAGGTGACGGGCAAGGCGTGGCTCGATCACGAATGGTCGAGCGAAGCGATGGCAGCGGGGGCCATCGGCTGGGACTGGATCGGGGTCAACCTGCACGATGGCGGTGCGCTCATGGCATTCCGCATGCGCGACCAATCCGGGCATGACCTCTGGGCGGGCGGTGCGCTGCGCGCTGCCGACGGAACGTCGATGCGATTCGGACCGGGTGACGTCGTGTTCACTGCGGAGCGACGGTGGCGTTCGCCACACACCGGAACCGAGTACCCGGTTGCCATGCGCGTCCGTGTCGGCGGAATCGAATACTCGCTCGAACCGCTGCTGGACGATCAGGAACTCGACTCGCGCGCGAACACCGGCACGATCTATTGGGAAGGCGCGGTGCGGATGCTTCAAGGCGGTCGCGAGATCGGCCGCGGCTATCTCGAACTGACAGGCTACTGGAAAGCGCTCAAGCTATGAGCTTGCCAACCGTGCGGTGCGCTGCCGTCGCCGACTGCTGATCGTGGCCGAAACCTCCAACGCAAGAACCACCTTGACGGAAACGCCAACGAGCGTCTCGCTCACGCTCGTGCGCTACATCTTCAGCCACTATTTCTACAGCGGGCTGGGCGTGGCCTGCGGCGTGCTTGGCGTTGCGCTGGCGACATACAGCTTCTTCGATCTCACGACCGCCGTCGCCGCATCGACCGGCGCACTGGGGGTCAGCATCGCGGACGTGCCTCGAGCGGCTTACCTGAAGCGCCAGCAACTCCTGGCGGCACTCATCCTGACGACGATTGCGACGCTGCTCATCCTCCTGAGCGATTCGTCGTTCACGCTCCAGGGCATCGTGATCCTCGCGATCAGCTTCGGCGCCGCAATGCTGACCGCATACGGCAAGGAGTCCCTGCCGGTGAGCATGGCGGTACTGATCATGATGGCCATTGCGCTCGGCACGCCTGCCCCCGGTGTGCCGCAAATCCTGCAGCACACGGCAATATTCGCCCTTGGCGGCATGGCCTATCTGGGCTACGCGCTGGCGCTCGCCGTCGTGCTGCGCTTCCGCACCAAGCAGCAGGCGCTCGCCGAATGCCTGTACGAATTCGCCCGCTATCTGAAGCTCAAGGCGAATTTCTATGAAACGGAGGTCGGTCTCGATGTGACTTATCGCGCCATGATCAGTCAACAGGCAGTCATGAACGAGCGGCTCCAGTCCGCGCGCGACCTTGCTTTTCGCGATCTGACTTCCGCCCGGGACGGACAGCTCGCAAACACACTGATCGCGATGCTCGACGTGCACGAGCACATCCTCGCGGCCCAGACTGACTATGAATGTCTCAGAGAGCGCTTCGCCGGTTCCGACGTCCTGATGTTTCTGCGCGATCTCGCCATCAAATCAGCACAGGGGCTCGAACAGATTTCGTTCGCGATCCTGCGCAATCGCGAGCCGCGTTCCGCGGTCAACTACCAGGCTGAATTGCTCGCGATCCGCTATGAACTGGATCACCACGCGAACGCAGGAATTCCGGGCGACCGCCGCGCGATGGCGGTGCTGACCGAAATCTACGAGACCGTCAGACAAAGCATCGTGCAAATCGAACGATTGCATACCATCGCCCGCACGCCTGCCGAACCCCGTGAAGTGCTTGGCGGTGCCGATCTGCAACGATTCGTCAGCAAGGTCTCCGTATCGCCTCGGCCGATGCTCGAGCAGCTGCGACTGGATTCGCCGGTATGCCGCTACGCCCTGCGTACGATGCTGGCGATGGGCTGCGGTTATCTGCTGGCCAACATTCTCCCGTACGCGGCGCACAGCCAGTGGATCCTGCTGACGCTGGCCGTAATCATGCGTCCGAACTTCAGTCTCACCAAACAACGACGCACCGACCGCGTCGTGGGCAACGCGATCGGCTGCGCGCTGACCGCCTGCCTGCTGCACTTCTCGCCAGGACCCGGACTCCTCTTCGCAGCCTCCTTTGTGTCACTGGCAGTAGCGCACACCTTCGCGCCGATCAAGTTCCGCTACACCTCCGCCGCGGCGTGCGTGATGGCATTGCTGCAACTGCACCTGCTCAACCCCGAAGACAACTTTGCCATCGGCGAGCGCCTCATCGACACCGCGGTCGGCGCGTTATTGGCGTACGGCTTCAGCTTTGTGTTGCCACATTGGGAGTATCGCGACCTGCCGAAACTGGCAGCAAGCCTGCTCGACGCCGCGATGCGATACGCGAGCGCAACCCTCGCACTACCGGCGCAGGACCTGGACTATCGGCTTGCGCGCAAGCGTTTCACCGATGCCATCGGGCTGCTCAGCATGGCCTTCGGTCGCATGCTGGAAGAACCCAAGAGCCGGCATGTCACCAAGGCGGAGCTCAGCGCCTTCATCACCGCGAACTATTTGCTCGCGGCGCACCTGGCGGCGGTGAAGGGGATCTTGCAGCGCCGGCTGAAGGAGATCGACATGGTGCGAGCAATCCCGCTGATGAAGGACACGCGCGAAGCGGTGCGGACCGACCTGTCGCGAGCGATCGCGGTTCTGACCAGACAGGAGCGGCCCGCGACGGACGCGACAACGCGTCAGAGCCTGCTAGTGCGCACGGATATTCCTGCGCCGGATTGGAACGCGGAAGCGACATTGGACCACAGGCTGCAGGGCGTCGTTGCGGATGCGCGCAAGATCAACGCGCTGTCATTGGCGTTGGTGTCGACATGACAACATCTCTAACGGTCCGAACTCCAGCGCCGGCGCAAGTCCGGGCGCGCCGGCTGGCGCTGCGTCGTCGGATGTTGCAGATCCAAGCGTTCAATGGCAAACGCAAGGTCAAACGACTTCCACGTGACTGGCTGAATCGGGTCGAAACTTTGTTCGATCGTGGTGATGACGCGGGGCGCTGCCGCGTCGAGCTCAACACGGTCGATACCTTCGACGATCAGGACCCAGGCGGCACCCGCGTCTGGCGGATCGGCTCTCCGCGCGTTCTTCAACGGAAACTGCGCGTCGACGTCTTCCAGTCCAAGATGAATCGACAAAATACCCGACGACTGCAGGTAGGCCTCGAGCGCCGGTCGCGCGGCATTCAAGCTGGGAACGTTCGTCGCTTCCCCGACATGGATGCGAAACGTCGCGACACTGTTGCCGAGACCGCTTCCCAACGTGAGCATCGTCGTGCACGGGCTGCGCTGAAAATTGCGCAGCGACGGCCGCATGCTGCGCGACCAGTCGGTGGGACGATCGACAACATCGGCATAGTCCGGTCCTGCGAACACATCGAGCCCATCCACCACATAGAGCGTGAAATACCGATCGTCGGTGCGTTCATGAGCAGCATAACGTCGCCCAGAGCGAAATCCCGCGATGCCGACCCGTTCCGGCATATGCTCGAACGTGTGCCAGCAATCGTATTCGGCCGCGCGCGCGGGATCGACATCGTTCCATAGCGCGAGAAAAGCGGAGCCCTGCAGCGTCATGAACGATTCGATGCGCTCAAGGCACGATGAGCACTTTGGAGGCCGCCTTGCTGCGCGCAAGCTCGAACCCGTCGAGTGCCCGCTCCAGCGGAACTTTGTGCGTGATCATCTGACGCATCAGTTCCGCATGCCGGCTCATGAAATCGATGACCCGGCTCCAGGTTGCGATGGGCGCGCGATAGGAACCCCTGATCTGCTGCTGATCGCGCACGAGGCGCGTGAGATTCACGCTTGCAGGTCCCGGATGGATGCCGCAGACCACGAGAATGCCCTGCTTGCGCAAGACGTCGAGCGCCTGTTGCACGACCGCGGGCACACCGGTGGCCTCGATGACAACGTCGAACTTGCCAGCTGCGAGGTAAGGCGTCAGCGCCTCGGCGAGCGTGCGCTCGCCGAGGTCGACGGTGTCGGCAAATCCCATGCGGCGCAGCACGCCCAGACGCAGCGTGTCGTCCTTGCCGACGATCACCACCTGCGCCGCACCGGCCTCGCGCGCGAACAGCGCGGCGCCTTGGCCAATGTTTCCTGGTCCGAGCACGAGGACGCGATCGCCCTTGCGCACTTCTCCCGTGATCACTGCTTCCGCGCTGACGGTCATCGGTTCGGTCAACGCCACGACGTCCGCATCCAGATGCTCCGGGACGACGATGCAGTTCTCCGCGGGAACGCTGACGAATTTGGCCAGACCGCCATCGCGCGTAACGCCGATCCCCTTGCGCTGCGTGCAGGCGTCGGCGTTGCCAGCGAGACAAGCCTGACAACGTCCGCACACCACCGAAGGCCGTACGGCAACGAGCGCCCCGACTTCGATGCCTTGCACACCCGGGCCAAGCGCCGCGATCGTCCCGGAGAACTCGTGTCCAAGCGTTACCGGCATCGCCCTGGTCATGGCCTCGTAGCCGGGCGTCCACTCATAGATATGCAGGTCAGTGCCGCACAGGCCGGTCGCGCTCACCGATACGATCACTTCGCCGGGGCCAGGCAACGAAGGCGGTGAAACGTCGCGCAATTCGAGACCGAACGATGGACTGATTTTTTGCAGCGCTTTCATGCGCGAGACTCCGTGCGAATACCATATCGCAGATCACCATGGCCCGATGCAAAATGGACCTTGCGTGAGCCCGCCTTCGGCCGAGTAGACACGCCAAAGGCCGAGCAGCCCGAATGCTATCAGTATCGCCGCTGCAGCAGAGCGAATTGCCTTGGCGTCGAGCCAGCCGCGACTGCGCCGCATGAGCGCACCCAATGCGACCAGATTGGGCAAGGTTCCGAGGCCAAACGCGAGCATGACTGCGGCACCCTGCATAGGCCCGCCCGCGAACAATGCGAGCGGCAACACGCTGTAGACGAGTGCGCATGGCACCAGGCCCCATACGAGACCCAGTGCTACGCGTCCGGTCAGGCCCGGTCGATGCAGCAGTGGTTCGATCGTCGGCAGCACGGCGCCGAATATTCGTGCACCCGCGCTTTGCAACAGAGGGACCTGCAACGATCGGCCGACCAGGCGCAGTCCCAGTAGCACAAGCAATACGTTGGCTGCAAAATAGAGCATTCGCTGCAAGGGCGCGAGCGCGGCCGCATTCATCGCTGCCGCGCCTGCCGTTCCAAAAACGGCGCCCAGGAGCATGTAGGTCGCGAGACGGCCGCCGTGGTACGCGGCTTCGCGTCTGATAATGGCTGCCAGCGGCAGGAGCGGCATCGAGACAGGATCGCGGGCGCCCGTCGCGGCAAGGAAGCCGCCACACATGGCAAGGCAATGCAGCCCGCCCAATGCGCCCACCAGCCAGGCACTGATCAGAACACTCACGCCCACGGCGGACTCGTCTGAGGGCTTTTCGCGATAGTGACATTGCCCGTATAGTTTCGGACTACACTTACCGCCCAGGGACCATCGCGAACGAATAATATGCGCTCCATGACGCCCCCGGCCACCGGCACGCCCCCACCTGCGGCACCACCGACGCGAGTGGTGTCGATACACGCGTTGAAAGTGCATTGCGGCAGTTGCAGCATGCGGGAGCTATGCTTGCCGGTCGGGATGGATCTCGACGACCTGAATCGGCTCGATGCGCTCGTGACGCATCGTACGCGGCTCAAAAGAGGGGACGCGCTCTATCGCGTCGGCGCCCCATTCGCGGCCCTGTACGCAATCCGCGTCGGTTCGTGCAAGACCACGATCCTCGCCGAGGACGGACGGGAGCAGATCGCGGGCTACCATATGCTTGGCGACATCATCGGGCTCGACGGCATTGCGAGCAACCGCCACGGGTGCGAAGCGGTCGCGCTCGAAGACACGGAGGTGTGCATGCTGCCCTTCGATCAGCTTGAGAAACTGGCGCAGACCGTCACTTCCTTGCAGCATAACCTTCACAGGTTCCTGTCGCGCGAGATCGGAGAGGAACAACACGTCATGCTCCTGCTCGGCAGCATGCGGGCGGAGGAACGACTTGCGGTCTTCCTGCTGAACCTGTCCGATCGATATCGGCTTCGTGGCTATTCCGCGACGGAATTCGTGCTGCGCATGACCCGCGAAGAAATCGGCAGTTATCTTGGCCTCAAGCTGGAGACCGTGAGCCGGCTCCTGTCGCGATTGCAGGAAGAAGGATTGCTGCAAGTTCAGGGAAGAACGGTCAAGCTGCTCGACCTGCCGGCGCTGAGGCAACTCGCGGGTAAGCATTGCTGAGTCGCTCAAGAGCCGGAAAATCCCACGGGACCTGCTTCCTCGCGCTTCGGGCAGCCCACCGGTCGCTCGGAACCTGGCAGCGGACAGCGATTCACTTCATCGGGTGAACGTCCCAGCAGTACCGTCAGGGCCGATGAGGCAACACCCACCGCCCAAAAGCCGATGAAACCCAGCGTATAGATTGCCTCGCGCGAGACCTCATGGGGCGCAAGAAACACATGCAGGTCGAATGGATCGAAGAGTGCGAAAAATATCGTCTCCGCAATGCCTGCGATCAGGAATGCGGGCCAGACGATCCACATCAACTTCGTCAACAGGCTACGTTCCATGGTTGTACCCTCGTCGCAGGCTCGGGTCTGCGCAGCATCACCATTGCGCACGTGCGGTACCCAGCTTGATCTGGCCCAGTTGACCCTCGAGCGTCGTTACCGGAAGTCGCCACAGATCTGATTCCAGCGCGACGATCCACCGACCCGGCGTTTGCGCCGCCATCGCGCCGACCCAAGCGCCATCGTCGGACGGAGCAAGCGCGAGAACCTGTGCAGGATCGCCAGGATGACGAAGCGTGAGTAGAACGCGGCCCGGTGCAGGACCGTCGTATTGCAGGTACACCCGCACGCGGCCATCGCCTTCTATCGCGACCAGCGCGCCGGGCCCGGGTGCGACGGCCGGAGATTCGCTCGCGAGCTTGCGGTTGATCAGCAGCCCTTGCTTGTAGTAATCCCCGGCCACGATGCCGTCATCGGTGGTCACAGCAAGCCACGCGCTCGCCAGCGACGCAACGACGACGATCGCCGGGCCGGCAATCAACAGCCAGGGCCACGGTTCGCGGTACCAGCGTGGCGCAGCGCGATCAGCGTGGAATGATGAAGCTGGATTGCTCATGGCGGACCACCTTCTCGTCGTCAAGTGCCTGGATGATGAATTCGATCTTGTGTGTACCCGGCTTCAGTGCGTCAACTCCGGAACCGGTGTCGACCGGTACCTGCACCCGCAGCGGAATCAAGCGAGTGGACGCGGCGGCTAGCGAGATCGGCTGAGTGACCCCCGCGACGCCCATGCCCGGCAGGCCGGTGGCGACGATGGTGACTTGCCTGTCCTTCTCGTCGGTATTCATCAACTGTAACCTGTACACATTTTCGATCATTCCAGGTCCAACCTCGCGAGCGAGGGCGCCACGGTCGCGCAGGATGTCGACCTTGAGCGGATTGCGCATGACCAACGCGCCCGCCGCGACCGTGACGATCACCAACAGTGCTGCTCCATAAATGAGTGTGCGTGGACGAAAGACGCGTTTCCACATCGCACGTGTGTCAAGGCCCTGCGCAAGCGCGTGGTCCGTCGTATAGCGGATCAACCCCGGAGCGTAGCCCATTTTGTCCATGACCTGGTTGCAGCCGTCGATGCACGCCGCGCAGCCGATGCATTCGTACTGCAGTCCGTTGCGGATATCGATACCGGTCGGACAGACCTGGACACAAATATTGCAATCGACACAATCGCCAATGCCCTTTTCCTGCCTGTTGGTGGCCTTGGAACGCGGCCCGCGCGGCTCTCCGCGTTCGCGGTCGTACGTAATCACCAGCGTGTCGTGGTCGAACATGACGCTCTGGAAGCGCGCGTAGGGGCACATGTATTTGCATACCTGCTCGCGCATCCAGCCGGCATTGCCGTACGTGGCGAAGCCGTAGAACAGGATCCAGAACATCTCCCACGGGCCTAACTGCCAGGTGATCGCGCGTATTCCAAGGTCGCGGATCGGCGTGAAATATCCGACAAACGTGTATCCCGTCCACAACGCAACGGTGAACCACGCCGTGTGCTTGAGCGATTTGATGACCAATTTTTCGAGCGAGAACGGCGCCGCGTCGAGACGGATCCGCGCCAATCGGTCGCCTTCGATCTTGCGCTCTATCCACAGGAAGATCTCCGTGTATACGGTCTGCGGACACGCATAGCCGCACCACAGGCGCCCGGCAATCGCCGTGAAAAGGAACAATGAGAAAGCCGAGACGATCAACAGCGCGCTGAGATAGATAACGTCCTGCGGCCAGAATAACCAGCCGAGGATGTAGAACTTGCGCTCGGCCAGATCGAACAACACGGCCTGCCGCCCGTTCCAGGACAACCACGGCAATCCGTAGAAAATCATCTGCGTCACGAACACAAACGCCCAGCGCCACCCGGCAAACCACCCGTTGACTGCCCGTGGGTAGAGCTTCTTGCGGATCTCGTAGAGCCCAACCTCCTCGACCGCAGGTTCAATCGGAATGACGGTGCGCGGCAGGGGTCCGTTCACGAGAAGCGATCGACCGGATGCGCGCGCTACAGCGACTACTGCGCGCCGCCCTGTTTCAGGTTGGACAGTCCCCACACATACGCGGTCAACAGTTGGATCTTGCCGGGGTCCAGCAGGTCTTTATGTGCGGGCATGCGCGTGACAGCCGACGCCTGGCCACGGCCCTTGTTGATGGTCTCGGCGATCGTCACCTCGGATCCGCCGTACAGCCAGATCGGGTCGGCAAGATTTGGCGCACCAAGCGCCTGGTTGCCCTTGCCGTCCGCGCCATGGCACGCGGCGCAAATTTGCATGAACTGTGGCCTGCCGAGCTCCGCGCGCAGCTTGTCGTGCGGCAGTCCGGACAATGAGCGCACGTAGTTCGCGACGTTCTTCACCCCGTCGCCGCCGAGCGCAGACCCGAGCGGCGGCATGATGCCGTTGCGTCCATTGGTGATGCTGTCCTTGATCACCTCGGGCTCGCCGCCGTAGAGCCAGTCGTGGTCACGAAGGTTCGGGAATCCCTTGCTGCCACCGGCGTCGGAGCCGTGGCACTGCGCGCAGTTGTTGAGGAAGAGCCTCTCGCCCATGGCGCGTGCCTGAGGATCGGCCGCAACCGCCTTGACGTCCATCGCCAGATACTTCTGAAAGACCGGTGTCAGCTTCGCATCGAGATCGTCGCGCTCCCTGGCATAGGCCGATGCCGAACTCCAGCCGAGGATCCCGGGAATTTGGCCCAAGCCCGGATAGAGGGTCAGATACACGAGTCCGAAAACGATGGTGATGTAGAACAGCCACATCCACCATCGGGGCAGCGGATTGTTGTATTCGGCGAGGTCCTCGTCCCACACGTGGCCTGTCGTGCGGACGCCCGCGCCTTGCGTCTTCTTTGCAGCGGACTGCACGCGCATCTTGCCCATGACGTACAGGAGTACGCCACAGGCGAGAATCGAGACGAGGGACAGGATCGCGACGTATGCGCTCCAGAACCCGGTGGTGAAATCGCTCATCAGCGTTCTCGGGCCCGATCCACCCGGGCGCCGTGCGCGAACGAATTCGCGCCTACCGCGTTTTCGTCCGGGAGTGCGAAGGGCTCGTTGGCGGCTTCCGCGAACGCCTCCTGTCGCCGGCGGCCGTAGGCCCAGGCAACGATGCCGAGGAAAACCAGAAAGGAAATGACCGTGAACAGGCTGGAAAGCGTCGAATAAAGTTCCATGGCTACCTCACATTGCGCAAGGCGAGTCCGAGCCCTTGCAGATAGGCGATGAGTGCATCCTCTTCGGTCATGCCCTTGAGCTCGTCGGGCGCCTTGGCGATGGCGTCATCCGTGTACGGCACGCCGACCCGGCGCAGGGCCAGCATCTTGGGCTGGATGTCCTCCGGCACGAGCGGCGCGGTCGCCAGCCACGGATAACCGGGCATGTTCGATTCGGGTACGACATCACGGGGGTTGTTCAGATGCACGCGGTGCCAGTCGTCGGAATAGCGCGCGCCGACGCGCGCGAGATCGGGACCGGTACGCTTGCTGCCCCATTGAAACGGATGGTCGTAAACCGACTCGCCGGCGACCGAATAGTGTCCGTAACGCTCAGTCTCCGCGCGCAACGGGCGGATCATCTGTGAGTGACAGCCGTAGCATCCTTCCCGCAGATAGACATCGCGACCGGCAAGTTGCAGCGGCGGATAAGGCTTGACGCCGGTTACGGGTTGCGTCGTGGAATTCTGGAAATATAGCGGCACGATCTCGACCAGGCCGCCCACCGCGACGACCAGAACGATCAGCAGGATCATCAAGCCGATATTCTTCTCGATCATTTCCTGCGCGGATTTCATGCTGTTCCGTTTGCTTTCTGGCCATCAGGCCGCAGGTACCGCGGCGAAGGGTATCGGCGCCTCGACCACAGCACCGACCCTGGCGGTGCGGATAACGTTGTAGGCCATGATCAGCATGCCGCTGAAGAACATCGCACCGCCCAACAAGCGGATGGCGTAGAACGGATAGGTAGCCTTCACCGATTCCACGAAAGCATATGTCAGCGTGCCGTCGACGTTGGTCGCGCGCCACATCAATCCTTGCATGACCCCGGCAATCCACATCGATGCGATATAGAGCACGACGCCGATGGTGGCAATCCAGAAATGCGCCGAAATGAGCCGCACCGACCACATTTCGACTCGCCCGAACATCCGCGGAATGACGTAATACATGCTGCCGATCGAAATGAACGCAACCCAACCCAGCGATCCCGAGTGAACATGCGCGATGTTCCAATCCGTGTAGTGTGAGAGCGAGTTCACGGTCTTGATCGACATCATCGGACCCTCGAACGTCGCCATCCCATAAAACGAGAGCGAGACGATGAGAAACTTCAGGATCGGGTCGTCGCGCAGCTTGTGCCACGCACCGGACAGTGTCATGACGCCATTGATCATTCCCCCCCATGACGGCGCAAGCAGGATCAGCGAGAACACCATGCCCAGCGATTGCGTCCAGTCGGGCAACGCTGTGTAGTGCAGATGGTGCGGCCCCGCCCACATATAGGTGAAGATCAGCGCCCAGAAGTGCACGACGGATAGACGATAGGAGTAGATGGGCCGCCCGGCCTGTTTTGGAACGAAGTAGTACATGATCCCGAGAAATCCCGCGGTCAGAAAAAACCCGACGGCGTTGTGGCCGTACCACCATTGCACCATCGCGTCCTGAACGCCCGCATACGCCGAATACGACTTCATCGGCCACAGGGAAACTGGAATTTCGGCGCTGTTGACGATGTGCAGCAGTGCGATCGTGAGGATGTACGCGCCGAAGAACCAGTTGGCGACATAGATGTGCGGTGTCTTGCGCTTGACGATCGTACCGAAAAAGACGATCGCGTACGCGACCCAGACGAGCGTGATCAGGATATCGATCGGCCACTCGAGCTCCGCGTATTCCTTGCCGCTCGTGAAGCCGAGTGGCAGTGTAATCGCAGCGAGCACGATGACAGTGTTCCAGCCCCAGAACGTGAACGCCGCCAGGGCATCGGAGAACAACCTCACCTGGCACGTGCGCTGGACCACGTAGTACGACGTGGCAAACAGCGCCGAGCCGCCAAAGGCGAAAATGACCGCGTTGGTGTGCAATGGACGCAGCCGCCCGTACGAGAGCCACGGTATGCCGTACAGGAAATCGGGCCACAGCAACTCGGCCGCGATGATGACACCGACGAGCATGCCGACGATGCCCCAGACGACGGTCATGATCGAGAACTGGCGGACTACCTTGTAATTGAACGTCGCCGCCGTCGCAGTGCTCATAGGTCCCGCTCCCGAACTTCGATTGAGTAGGGCCGAGGCAGACGAGCCTCGATCCAGGCAGCACGATGCTAACCGGGTCGGATTCGACCAGCTTTGATTCAGGTCAAACCGGCGAGTCGTCGTCCGTGAGGATGCGCTGGGCAGGTCCTTCGAGATCATCGAATTGCCCGTTCGCCACAGACCACCAGAATGCCCAGCCAATGAGCAGTGCGAGCACCACCGAGAGCGGGATCAGAAGGTAGAGAATATCCACGTTGTACCCTCAGGTAACTGTCTGCAACTCGACGCGGCGCTCCGCCTCCGCTTGCGGCTTGTCATCGAGCCGCGCGAGTCGCAACGCGTTGCCGACGACGATGAGCGACGACACCGACATGCCCAGACTCGCTGCGAGCGGCGATACGTGTCCGGTCGCGGCGAGCGGAATCGCGATGGCGTTGTAGCCGAAGGCCCAGGCGAGGTTTTGCCGGATAACGCGAAACGTTCGGCGAGCGGTCTTGATTGCGGTGCCGACGCGTTCGAGATCATTGCCGAGCACCACCACGTCGGCAGTCCATTGCGTCAAGGCGGCTGCGCTCCCGAGCGAAAGGGATACGTCGGCCTGAGCGAGGCTCGGGGCATCGTTGATGCCATCACCCACCATTGCGACGACCTCCCCCTGCGCTTGCAACGATCGAATGAACAAACGCTTGTCCTCCGGCATCGCGTCGCCATGCCAATCGTGGATGCCGACCGCCTCCGCGACCTGCCGAGCCGTCGCCACACGGTCTCCCGACACCAGCGAAACCTTGATCCCGAGTCTGCGCAACTGATCCACCAACCCCCGTGCACTGGGGCGCAGCGTGTCGCCGAATGTCATCCACGCGAGCCAGCCATGCTCATCGGCCAGTGCCACCGCGGTGTGCTCGGGTTCGACATGGTCCGCAGCGGGCGGCAACGGGCTTGCATGGATCTGCATTACCCACTCCGGGCGTCCGCAGCGATACCGGCGACCAGCAATGATTCCCTCGACGCCACATCCGGTGACTGCGGCAATGTTGGTCGCGACGTGCGCGGCAGTGCCTGCTGCGCGCAGCGCAATCGCCACGGGATGGACCGACCCCTCTTCGAGCGCCGCCGCCAGCGACTGACACTGCGCGGCGTCGCATCGTCCGAGAGTTGTGACGGCTACAACTCGCACGCGACCCTCGGTCAAGGTTCCGGTCTTGTCCAGAACGACGTGCGTCACGCGCGCGAGCGTTTCCAGCGCGTCTGTGCGCACCGCGAGTATCTGCCTGCGCCCGAGCGCTCCCGCGGCAGCGGCCAGCACGGCAGGCGTGGCCAGCGACAACGCGCATGGGCAGGAGACCACCAGCACCGCGAATGTGATCATCAATGCGCGCGTAGCATCGACTTGCCACCAGATCAGCGCCGTGCCCGCGGCAACTGCCAGCAGCGCACCAACGAACCACCCGGCGACGTTGTCGGCGAGCCTGCCGATCCGCGGCTTTTGACTTGCGGCGCGGTCGACGAGCCGGGAAAGCGCGGCCAGTGCAGTCGATCCTCCCGCCGCCGTCACGCGAACGATCAAGGGACTTTCACGATTGATGGAACCCGCGAGCACCTTGTCGCCGCGTGCCTTGACGCGCGGCCAACTCTCGCCCGTAAGCAGCGCCTCTTCGACGCTGGATCGGCCCGCCAGAACCTCGCCATCGGCAGGCACGACGGCCGCGGTCGCGATGCGAATTACGTCGCCCGCCAAAAGATGGGCGGCTGCGACCGTCTCGGCGTCCAATGTCGCAGGATATCCACGCAACCGAATCCCTGTCGGTGGCAGGTCACGGGCGAGGGCCTCGATATCATCGCCGGCCTTTTGTCGCGCGCGGAGTTCGAACCAGCGCGCGACCAACAGCAGCGCCACGAACATCGTCACCGAGTCGAAATAGACGGCGCCTTGCGCCGTCAACGTGGCCCACGCGCTGGCGGCGAACGCCGCCGCGATGCCCAACGCGACCGGGAGGTCCATGCCAAGCCGTCGGGATCGCAAGTCACGCCATGCTCCCGAGAAAAATGGCGTAGCTGAATAAAAAACTACCGGCAGCGTCAGCACCAGGCTTGCCCAGTCGAGAAGTGTCTGATATTCGCGCTCGACGCCGTCGGCGCTGATATACGCCGGCACCGCGAACATCATCACCTGCATCATTGCCAGGACCGCGATCGCCATGCGGCTGAGCAGCGCTCGGCTCTGGCGGCGTGCCAGTGCCTCGCGCCGCTGTGGATCGTACGGATACGCACGATAACCGATGCTGACAATGGCCCGCAGCAGCTCGGGAATCTGTGTGATCCTGGTGTCCCAGCGCACACGGGCACGCCGGGTGGCGAAGTTGACACTGACTTCTGTGACGCCGGGTCGTTGCTGCAAGTACTTTTCGATGATCCACACGCACGCACCGCACCGAATTCCTTCGAGCAACAGCGAAATCTCCCGCTGGTTGGTGTCGACTTGGGTGATCAGGCCGGCCGCATCGGCCGCGATTGCATGCTGCGCCCATTCGTCCTCACGGTCAGGCCGTTCCGCTACACTCGTTCGCCTCGAATAGAACGACTCGAGGCCCGCGGCGCGTATGGTCTGCGCGACCGCGCGACATCCGGCGCAACAGAAGCTGCGCTCGGCCCCTTCGAGGGCCAGCAACCAGGTGGCGCCAGGCGGGTTGGCCTCGCCACAGTGATAGCAACGGACTGCGCGATCACCGGCTACGGCGTCGACAGATGGTGAAGTTTCGAGCAACAGGGCGGTCATGGGGACGCCGGCCACCAGGCCCCGGGGCATAGGGTCCAAAGCGGCACCGGCTTGCGCAATGTACGTCCCTTGCGGCTGGCGTTCGTTGATCTGGGTCAAGGCACTCGAGCGTCCGGGCGCATAGCATCGATTACAGAGTAATTCCCACTAAGTTACCTGGTCACGATTCGAGGTTCAGACGTGCGTTCGATTCGCATCATCGAGGACGAACACCGCTCGCTCGCCGCGGTCCTGCATGGCTTGCTCTATCTGGTCAGACAAACACGCGAGCACGGTGCGAAGCCGAATTTCGCGGTATTGGGCGCAATGCTCTACTACATCGACGCCGTTCCCGAGCGCTTTCATCATCCGAAGGAAGACAAGTACCTGTTCGCACTTCTGCGCGCACGCTGCCCCGAAGCACGTCCGGTACTCGACAAGCTGCAGGCCGAGCACAAGGTCGGCGCTGAAAAGATACGCAGCCTGGCGCACGCCCTGACGCGATATGAGAATGGCGGCGCTGCCGAGTTCGAGGCGTTTGCAGTGGCGGTCGAGACCTACGCCGAGTTCCACTGGCAACACATGCGATGCGAGGAAAACGAAATATTGCCGCTGGCGAGAGCGCACCTTACTGCCGGTGACTGGGAAGCCATCGACGCTGCATTCACCGGCCATACCGATCCACTTTTTCGCGAGAAGGCCGGTGACGACGTCCACAAGCTGTTCCAGCGGATTCTCAACCTGGCTCCGCCGCCGATCGGTGTCGGGCCGATACCTTGAACGCTGGGCACGCGCTCGGACGACGACTTTGATGCGGTAGCGATCAGTGCAATGCAGAAACCAGCCACCCCGCCACCGCGCACGCCAGGATGACCGGGATAACGCCGACCTTGTAGCGCAACAGCGCGACCGCCGCCACAACACCGATGGCGAGTGCGGCCAAATCCATCCCGCGCATTAGACCGGTCGACTGCCAGCCAGTCGGCCAGAACACGTGCCACGCGAAAAAGGTGGCGAGATTCACGATCACTCCAACGACGGCGGCCGTGATGCCCGTGAGCGGGGCCGTGAAACGAAGTTGGCCGTGCGTCGTCTCGATGACCGGTCCGCCCACCAGTATGAAAAGAAACGATGGCAGGAAGGTGAAGAACGTCACGACGCTCGCTGCAACGATGCCTGCGAGCGCCAGCGAGTCCGGCCCGAAGATCTGCTTGGTCCAGCCTCCGACGAAGCCGACGAAGGCCACGACCATGATCAACGGGCCGGGTGTGGTCTCACCCAAGGCCAGACCGTCGATCATCTGTGTCGCGGTGAGCCAGCCGAACGATTCGACTGCGCCCTGATAAACATAGGGAAGCACGGCATATGCGCCACCGAAAGTCAGCAGCGCGGCTTTGGTAAAGAACCACCCCATTTGCGCAAGTGGCGACTGCCAACCAGACATCGCAGCGACGGACCCAAGCGCCAGCGCCCACAACATCATGAAAGCGACCGCGACAACAGCGAGCCGCGGCCAGCGCAGCAGGGCATGTCCGGGTGTCGGCGAATCGTCGTCGATCACCGCGCACGCGTGTTCGCCGTTTGCTGCCGCATGCGCGCCACCGACAGCGAATGCCGCCGGTGCGATGCGTCCGCCGACATAGCCTGCAAGCGCCGCGCCGAGCACGATCAGTGGAAAGGGAACAGAGAACGCGAAAATCGCAACGAACGAAACCGTGGCAACGACCCACAGCGCCGGATGCTTCAACGTGCGCGAGCCGATGCGCCACGCCGCCTGCAGCACGATCGCAACGACCGCCGGCTTGACGCCGTACAGAATCCCGCTCACCACCGGCAGATCGCCGTACGCCATGTAGAGCCAGGACAAGGCGACGAGGAGCACGAGCGACGGCAAGACGAACAACGCACCGGCAACGATGCCTCCCCATGTCCGGTGCAGCAGCCAGCCGATGTAGGTCGCCAGCTGCTGTGCCTCGGGCCCGGGGAGAACCATGCAGAAGTTCAGCGCGTGCAGAAAGCGCTTTTCGGAAATCCAGCGTTTTTCGTCAACCAGCTCGCGATGCATCAACGCGATCTGCCCGGCGGGCCCGCCGAAACTGATGAATCCCAACCGCAACCAGTAGCGAAACGCCTCGCCGCGGGTCGGTGCGCGCGGAGCTTCGTTCACACGAAACCCGATGTCTGCCGCGTTGCCGGCTCGGGAGCGCGTGGTGTACTGTACGCACTCGCTATTTCGAAGCGCTGAACATGTCGTGGATCAACGTCACTTACCGCGTGCGTGCGGCACCAGAGCAACTGGACGCCGTCGCGCTGGCCATCGCGCTGGAGCAAAGCGTGGAGGTTCCGGCTGAAGTGATCCGCGATGCGTTTGTTGCCGAGCATATCGTCGGGCGTGTCGACGAAGTACGTCGCGGCGACCACGACGCGCACCTGGTGCGCATTCGTCTTTCGACGGCGACCACCGGCTTCGACGTAGCGCAGACGATCAACATGCTGTTCGGCAACAGCTCGCTGCACGATCACGTCGAATTGGTGGACGTGGAATTTCCGTCCGACTACATCGCACAATTTTGCGGACCACGATTCGGCATTGCCGGCATCCGCGAATTGCTCGGCGCCGGCAAGCGCCCGCTCACGTGCGCAGCGCTCAAGCCACAGGGCCTTCCACCGGAGCGCCTTGCCGCGCTTTGCTACACGCTGGCGATGGGCGGCATCGATGTCATCAAGGACGACCACGGGCTTGCCGACCAATCCTATGCTCCTTTCGCGGCGAGAGTCGCGGCCTGTCAACGCGCCATTGCGCATGCGCAGCGGGAATCCGGACGAACGACATTGTACGCGCCGAGCCTCGTGGGTTCGCCGCGCGCACTTTCGGCGCAGGCGCAAATCGCGCGCAACGAAGGCGCGCAGATGGTGTTGCTTGCACCTGCGCTGGTCGGCATGCCTGCATTTGCGGAGCTCGTCAGCGACGAACTCGACGTCCCCGTGCTCGCGCATCCGTCGTATGCCGGCACCGCGAGGGTTGCGCCGGCGTTTCTCCTGGGCAAGTGGTTCCGCATGCTCGGCGCAGATGCGGTGATTTTTCCGAATTTCGGTGGGCGCTTTGCGTACAGCGAACGCGTATGTGCGGACATCGCTGACAACGCGCGCGCGCCCTGGGCAAAACTGCGCCCTGCGCTGCCGGTTCCGGGCGGCGGCCTTTCCGTCGAGCGATCGCGCGAGGTGGTTCGCTTTTACGGCACCGATGCCATGCTTCTGATCGGTGGCTCGCTGCTTGCCGCCGGTGATCGATTGCTGCAGCGAACGCAGACATTCGTCGCCGCAGTGCACGCCAGTGCCGCCGAATGCGCGCCACCACCGGCCGTCACCATCTGACGGCGCCGAAGACACCGAACGTGGCCACGACACCGTTCCGTCCGAAAATCGGCCCCTCTCGCTGGCGCGACGTGGATGTGCGCGAATACAAGGCTGAGGGCAGCGCGCCGTTTCGCGACGTCACGCGCCAGGTTCTGTTCGACGATCCGGCGCTCGCTTCGCAATTGCGCTACTTCGAGGTTGCGCCGGGAGGACATACCACGCTTGAACGCCATGAACACGCGCATGCGGTCATCGTGCATCGTGGTGGCGGCCGCTGCCTGATCGGCGATCGGATCTATGATCTTGCCGAACACGACCTCATCCAGGTGCCTGCCCTGACCTGGCACCAGTTTCGCGCCGCTCCGGATCGTCCACTCGGCTTTTTGTGCATGGTGAATGCGGTACGCGACCGGCCACAGCTGCCCAGTGCGGATGAACTCGCGCGAATGCGCGAAAACCTCGATGTTGCGGCGTTCATTGCGCTTTGACGCGCGATGATCGGTGGTGGCCCACGCCGCATCGTCTGTCTCACCGAGGAGACAACGGAGACCTTGTACCTGCTCGGCGAGCAAGACCGCATCGTTGGCATTTCAGGATTCACGGTGCGGCCGCCGCAGGCGCGGCGCGAGAAACCAAGAGTATCCGCGTTTACCAGCGCCAAGATCGATCGCATCGTCGCGTTGAAGCCCGACCTCGTTCTCGGTTTCTCCGACATGCAGGCCGACATCGCCGCGGCGCTTATCCGCTGCGGGATCGAGGTTCACGTCTTCAATCAGCGCAGCATTGCGCAGATTCTCGACTTCATCCGCATGCTCGGACGAATGATCGGCGCCTTCGACAAGGCAAATGCGCTTGCGTCCTCGCTCGAGCGAAACGTCGATGCCGTTCGCGCCGAAGCCGCACGGCTCCCATTCCGACCCAGGGTCTACTTCGAAGAATGGGATGACCCGATGATTTCCGCCATCGGCTGGGTGTCTGAACTCATCGGCGTTGCCGGTGGCGAAAACTGTTTCCCGGAGTTGGCCGCCCATCCCGGCGGCGCGCAACGCATCGTGGCCGACCCGCAGGAAGTCATACGCCGCGCACCGGACGTCATCCTCGGCTCCTGGTGCGGCAAGAAGTTCCGCCCCGAAAAGGTCGCCGCGCGCGCCGGTTGGTCCAGCATCCCGGCCGTCGTCGCCGGCCGCTTGCATGAGGTCAAATCCGCTGAGATCCTGCAGCCCGGACCGGCAGCGCTGACCGATGGCTTGCGTTCGTTGCAGCGACTGATCGGTGCCGCTGCCCACGCGGGGAATTGAATAACTTCGACTACAGGCGACGACTGCGATCGCCTTCGCGAAATCCAAGCAGGACGTCGTCGATGCCTCGCGTCAGCGCCATCACCTTGAACAATTCACCCATCTCGGCGGGCGAGAGCAATGTTTGCACCGCCGCCGTCGCACGCAGATAGGCAGCGGACGATGGGTCGCCGATCCGCGCGAGCAGATCGAGCACGCCACAATTGATCAGAAAGCGTGCTTGCGACGTGAACCCGGCGAGCGTCATCCCCGCCACAACACCGCGCTGCGCGATGGCGCTGAAGTCGACATGCGCGGTCAAGTCGGCAAGGCCTGGCAGGAACAAGACGTCGGCGAGCGCCCGATGCCGATAGTGCGCCATCAGTGTGCCAGTGCTGCGCTGCGAGTGGTAATACTCGGTGGCCGGAAAACCATAGTCGATCAGGATCAGCGCCCCGGCCTCGCACCGCCGCGCAAGGCTGCTCACCAGCGCCTGCGCCGCGGGATTGATCTCACTCGCGTAGTCGCCGTCGGCAGGAAAGCACCGCCGCGCCGCGTCGAGCAACGACCCATGGGCCAGCGGGCGATCGACTGACACCAGGCGCTGGCCGTCGAGCGCGACGCCGCGTTCGTGCCAGATGCTGTTGCGGCGAACGACGACATGCGGCGCGATGGCGTCGAGGACTTCGTTGCCGATGAGCGCGCCACGCCATCGCTCCGGCAGCACATCGATCCACTCCACGCGCGACATCAGCGCAGGCACGTTGCGCTGCAGGTGCTCATGCTGGCGGGCGCGCAATTCGGGACTGACTTCGAGCAGGCGATAGCGCGCCGGCAGAACATCGCCCTTGGCCAATGCCGCAAGCAAGTCGGCGGCCAGTCGCCCCGTGCCCGGTCCGAGTTCGATGATATCGCCCGGCGTACGCGCCAGCACGTCGGCAATCTGCGCCGCCAGCGCCTCCCCGAACAGCGGCGTCAGTTCTGGCGCAGTGACGAAATCGCCATCCGCGCCGAACTTGCGCGTGCCGGAGACGTAGTAGCCGAGCGCCGGCGCATAAAGTGCGGCCCCCATGTAGTCCGCGAACGATATCCATCCACCCGCCGCGACGATCGACGAGGCGATGTGCGCGACGACCCTGGCGCTGTGCGCAAGGGCGTCGGCCGACGGCGTCGGCAATTCGCCAGGATCGTGGCTGATTGGAGAGCGTGGCATCGATGTGTTAGGCTTGGGAAACCTCTGAACAAGTGTAGCCGGAGCGCCGCGTGCAGGGCAAAGTCGTACTGATCACCGGAGGAGCGAAGCGCGTCGGTGCGGCAACATGCCGACGATTGCACGCAGCCGGCGCGAACCTGATGCTGCACTATCGCGAGTCCGCCGGCGAGGCGCGATTGCTGCAGGCAGAGCTGAACAATCAACGCAAGGACTCGGTGGCACTCATTCAGGCCGACCTTCTCGACCTGGGCAAGGTGCAGTCGATTGTCGACCAGACGCTGCAGACCTTCAGCAAGCTCGATGCGCTGGTCAACAACGCGTCGTCGTTTTTCCAGACACCCGTAGGCGAAATCACCGCGGCACAGTGGGAAGACCTGATCGGGACGAACCTGCGCGCGCCCATGTTTCTGGCGCAGGCCGCCGCACCGGCGCTCAAGAAGAGCCAGGGCGCCATCGTCAATATCACCGACATCCACGCCGAACGTCCGCTCAAGAACTACGTTGTGTACAGCGTTGCCAAGGCCGGACTGGTCGGTCTCACGCGCTCGCTCGCGCGTGAACTTGCGCCCGAGGTACGCGTCAATGCTGTCGCGCCAGGACCGATACTGTGGCCCGATGACGCGGCTTTCGACGAGCTCTCCCGCCAGCGCATCATTTCGCATACACCGCTCAAGCGCGAGGGCACGCCCGAAGACATCGCCAAGGCGGTGCATTATCTGCTCGCCGACGCTACCTACGTCACCGGCGAAACCATCAACGTCGATGGTGGAAGGCACGTAGCGCTGTGAGCAGCGAGAGGGGACCCAATGCGTTTTTCGCATTGGGGGTCGAGCGTCCGCGAATCGGCGCTGGCAGCCGACTTGAGTTCGTTGCAACACGCAGCTGGTCCAAGGAGGCTGCGTTGTAGGTCCGGATTTATTCGGACCCCAGTGGTCATCGTGTCGCCGCGCGCGAATGAATTCGCGCCTACATGGCTGTAAGGTTCGATCGAACTCAGCGCCGATGCGCGGCGACCTTGACCGCAAGAACTTCCAGGTACGGGTCGACAACGCCGTGGGTGATCAACGCGATGCGCGTGTGTTCGAGATAATCCGCTGACGAACCGAAAGCACCGACAGCGCGCGCCAACGCTTTTGCCTGTTGCGCAATCGTCAGTCGGCCCGTGTAGTGCGGATTTGCGCGATCGATGATGAACGCGAGCGCCGTAAGCATGCGTGTGCCGGACCGCACCGACACCCAGCGCGGGCGATACGCACCGGTGACCATTTCCCGTCGCCACAACAGCGCCAGTTCCTTCTTGGCTTCACGCGGCGGCAACCGATACACGACGCCGCGACACGCGCCGCCCGGTTCCAGACCAAGTACGAGACCGGGTTCGTCGCACGTACCGCGCGACGCCTTGGACCACAGGCAAAAGCGGCGATGCACGCCGTGCAGCGTCGCCGGCCTGGCTTCGCTGAAAGGAAACAGCGGATTCCAGAGCAGCGATCCATAGGCAAACACCCACCATCCTGCATCCGGTGGCCGGCGCGCAAGCGTCGATGCGAGCGACGCAGCGAGTGCTTCATCCGTAAGCGTGCCCTTGGGATCGACCGCAGCCATGTACAGGTCGCGCATGCGGTGTTCCTCGAGGTCGCGGCGCGAAAGTGTCACGAGTCGGAGTCCGTCTGGCGCACCAATTTCTGCAGCTCGATGGCCTGCTGCCGGCGCTTCGCCGCCGTTGTCTTGCCGTGCGCGCCTCCTTTGCGCAGCAAGGGAGAACGCGCGACCGGGTTGCGCGGCTTGGGAGGCGCATGCTGCTTGGCGCGCTTCACACCAGTCCCTTGAATGCCAGCCTCGCCTCGCACCACTGCGCGACGGCAAGCAACCGATTGTCCTGAGCCGTTGTCGCAGCGAGCTGCAAACCCAACGGCAATCCGTTCGGTGCCATTCCCACCGGAATGCTGATGGCCGGGAAACCCAACAGCGACCACAGCGTGCAACAGGATGGATCGCCAGTCTGTGTCAGATCGGCAGGTGCCGCACCTGGCGTGGGCGGCGCAATGATCGCATCGTAGGGCGCCAGCCACTTGCTCAGCGCGGCGATGGCCTCGTCGCGCTGACCCAGCGCCTCCGCGTAAGCCGCCGCACCGATCGCGCGTCCTGCGTCGAGCGCTGCGTTGAGCTTCGTCGACATGCGTTGCCGTTCGCGCACCTGCAGTGGCCCCAGTTCGCTGGCGCCTTCGTGCAACATGATGCAGCGAAGTGCAAGATGTGCCTCATGCCAGCGCTCAGGCAACGTCACCAGCGTAACTGACGCTCCGCCGCGACGAAGCACATCGACCACGGCGTCGTCGGCAGCGCGCTGCTCCGCACTCGTGGAGACCCACGGGAAATCCACGAGCCACGCCAGGCGCGGTGCGTTAGCGAGCGGCGCCACCATGATGCGCGAAATGGCGTCGTCTGCAAGGCAACCGGCAACCAGCGCGCAATCGGCAACCGAGCGCGCGAACACGCCCAGCGTGTCCAGCGTCGCGCTGAAAAGCGCGACGCCGCCGTAGGGCAACGCATTCTTGGTCGGCTTGAACCCGACGACGCCGCAATAGGCCGCGGGTCGAATGACCGATCCATTGGTTTGGGTCCCAAGTGCAGCAGATACGTGCCCCAGCGCCACCGCCGCGGCCGAGCCCGAGGACGATCCTCCCGGTGTGTGCGCTGGGTTCCAAGGATTGCGCGTCTTGCCCGGCTGCATGAATGCGAATTCGGTTGTCACCGTCTTGCCGAGCACGAAACCGCCGGCACGCTTGAGCCGGACAATGCATTCTGCGTCGAACGCCGGTTGCGCACCGGCAAAGATTGGCGAGCCCAACTGCGTTGGCAGGTCGCAGGTCGAGATGATGTCCTTGACGCCAATGCCGATACCGGCAAGCGGGCCGACATCGACACCTGCGTGCCGCCGCGCATCCGCAGCGCGCGCAGCGGCGAGCGCATGTTCGCGATCGAGATGCGCCCACGCCTGCACGTTGGCGTCGGTCGCGGCAATCCGTTCGAGCATGGAGCCCGTAAGCGCTTCGCTGCTCAGCGTGCCTGAACGCAACGCAGCCGCTGCTGCGACAACCGCCGGTGCAGCAGCAGTCGGTTGCATCATGGCTCGAGGCGCGCCATGACGGCCGGCTTGGCTGCGGCGGGCGCCACCTTTCCAGCGGGGGGCAGAAACAGCGCCTGCAGATCGTTGAGAAACATCCGTCCGCGCGGCGTCGGTCGAAGCTGAACGTGGTCGCGTTCGATGAGTCCGCGCTGCTCGGCCTCGTCGAGGCCCTTTTGCACCAGCGTCAAGGGAAAGCCGGTGCGCTCGGCGAACAACGTAATCGGCACGCCGGCGTTGAGCCGCAGTGCGTTGAGCATGAACTCGAACCCCATGTCGTCGCGCGTGACTTCCTGGTCCTCCAGCAGCGGCGCGCCGCGCGCCGCGCTGTCCAAGTATTGCTGCGGCTGCTTGTAACGTACCTGCCGGATAACGCGATCGCGGAAGGACAGCTTGGAGTGCGCTCCGGCGCCGATGCCGAGATAGTCTCCGAAGCGCCAGTAGTTGAGATTGTGGCGGCACTCGGAACCAGTCTTGGCGTGCGCCGAGGTCTCGTAATGGACGTACCCGGCGCGAGCCAATTCGTCGTCGACGGCGTTCTCGATGTCCGCCGCCGTGTCATCGTCGGGCAGTTGCGGAGGATGACGGTGAAACAGCGTGTTCGGTTCGATCGTCAGGTGATAGAACGACAGATGCGGCGGCGCAAATTCCAGCGCCGCGGCAACGTCAGCGCGCGCATCGGCCAGGGTTTGGCCCGGCAGGGCGTACATCAAATCGAAATTGACGTTACCGAATATCTTGATCGCCGCCCCACCCGCCGCGCGTGCTTCCTGGTCGTCGTGCACCCGTCCGAGCGCCGCGAGAAATGCAGGATTGAAACTCTGCACGCCCAACGACAGGCGATTGATGCCGGCAGCTTTGAAATCCGTGAACTTGCGCTGCTCGAAGGTTCCCGGATTGGCTTCAAGCGTGATCTCAGCGTCGGGTGACAGCGGCACGCGCGCGCGCACGGCGCCCAGAATGCGATCGATCGCCGCGGCGGAAAACAGGCTCGGTGTCCCCCCGCCGAAAAACACGGTGTCGACGCGACGCCCCCAGATCGACGGGAGTGCGAATTCGAGGTCGGCGATTAGTGCATCGACGTACTGCGCCTCAGGCACGTCGCCGCGGCGTTCATGGGAATTGAAGTCGCAGTACGGACATTTTTTCATGCACCAGGGGATGTGCACATACAGCGACAGCGGCGGCAATGCGGCAAATCGCGGCGATCGCAACCCAGCGTCGATCGCAACACTCATCGCGGATCCTGAAGTCGAGCGATCAGCGCGCGCAGCGCCTGCCCGCGATGCGAGAGCTGATTCTTCTGTTCCAGCGGCAGCTCGGCGCCCGTGAGTCCAGTCGCCAGATCCACAAAGTGAGGATCGTAGCCAAAACCCCCCGTGCCGCGCGGCGTATCGACGATTTCGCCGTGCCAGCGGCCCTCGGCGAGAATCGGCTCCGGATCGTCTGCATGACGCATCAGCGCAAGCATGCAGTAGTAGTGGGCGCGTCGATCCGCCACACCGGCGAGCGCATCGATAAGCTTGGCGTTGTTGCGCGCGTCGGATTTTGGCTCGCCCGCGTAGCGCGCGGAGTAGACGCCAGGCGCACCGTTGAGCGACGCAACGCACACGCCGGAGTCGTCCGCCAGAGCAGGCAGGCGCGCGAGCTGGCTCGCATGGCGCGCCTTGGTCAAGGCATTCTCGACGAACGTCGCATACGGTTCGTCCGCATCGGGAATGTTCAAATCGCTTTGCGCGATGACCTCGATACCCAGCGGTGACAGCAGGCGCTGGAATTCACGCAGCTTCCCCGTGTTGCTGGACGCGAGGACCAGGCGCGAAATGCCGTTCACACGCTGATGGGCGCGGCGCGCACGTTCACGTTGCGCCGAGCGCTCTTTTCTGCGCGACGATCAGCTCGCGTATTCCAGCATCGGCATAGGCGAGCAAGCGGTCCATTTCGGCGCGCGAAAACGTGGCGCCCTCCGCGGTGCCCTGGACTTCGACAAAGCCACCGGCGCCGGTCATGACGACATTCATGTCGGTATCGCAACCCGAGTCTTCAGCATAGTCGAGATCGAGCCTCGGTTCGCCGTCGACAATGCCAACCGACACGGCCGCAACAAAGTCTTTCAGCGGTTCGCCGGCCACTGTGCCCCGCGACTTGCACCATGCCACCGCGTCGTGCAGCGCCACGCACGCGCCGGTGATCGACGCGCAGCGCGTTCCACCGTCGGCCTGGATGACGTCACAATCGATCCGGATGGTTCGCTCGCCGAGCGTGGCGAGGTCGATCACCGAGCGAACGCTGCGTCCGATCAAACGCTGGATCTCCTGTGTGCGTCCGGATTGCTTGCCTTCGGCCGCCTCGCGCCGCATGCGGGTGTTCGTTGCCCGAGGCAGCATGCCGTATTCGGCCGTCACCCACCCCTGCCCCTTGCCTTTGAGAAAAGACGGCACGCCTTCGTCCACCGAGGCGGTACAGATGACGCGCGTCTCGCCCGCCTCGATCAGCACGGAACCTTCCGCATGACGGTTGTAGTTGCGAGTGATCGACAGCGGACGCAGTTGATCGGCGCGCCTGCCGCTGTGACGGGTTGCCATCGCGTGTTCTCGCTCGGAAAGATGCTGATTATAGCGGGAGCGACGCGAGCCCGCAGCGAGGGGCCCCTGCAAAGCAAGGGGATCGCGCGTAGGTGAGTCGGCGCAAGCGGCCGACACGCAAGTCCTTGCGCCGCGAAATCGGCCATAGGAGGCCGCAAAATGCATACTGAATTCGCGCCTACAGCGCGTGCTGCAATTTCCACCATGCAACGGTTGCCCTGAGCCCGTCATCGAGCACGGTTGCCGGCGTCCATGGCGCGAGTTCGCGAAAGCGAGTTGCGTCGACTTCGAGCGAACCGAGCAGTCGCGCTGAGGCACCGCGCCTGCCCATGAGCGCGGCGCCCGCACGCAGTACCGACGTGGGCAAGCGCGAAAGTCGTGGCGTCACGCCGAGGGGCCGGCCGATTTTCACGATAAGGTCAGGCGTCGACACCGATTGCGCATCGGCAATCGGCAACGTTTGGCCGGCGAGCGCAGGCGAACGGAGCGCGGCCTCGAACGCGGTCACCGCATTGCCGACGTAAAGCAAGCTGCGGCGGTTGGCGACGCCGGCAAACGGCAGGCGGCGGCCCTCGGCAATCGCTTCGAGCAGCACGAGAAAATTTCCCTTGACCCCGGGACCGTAGGTAAGCGGCAGCCGCAATACGACGCCCTCGATGCCGCTGCCGCGACAGAACTGCCACAGGACATTTTCGGCTTCGGCCTTGCTCCTTGCGTAGACATCCTTCGGGTGCGATGGATCACCGGCGCGAAAGGGCCGGCCCGGTTCCGTGCTCTCGCCATAGACCTTGACGGTGCTGGCAAACACGACGCGGCGAACGCCGGCCTGCACCGCGGCATCGAGCAGACGCCTTGTCACGTGCACATTGGCGACGATATGCGGCGTGGGGTCGGCATCGCGCCCGGTGAGTACGTGCGCGCGGCCAGCGAGGTGAACGATCGCGTCGACGCCGGTCAGCGCGGCGTCCCATTCCGCCGCCGCGAAATCTCCCAGCGCGGCGACTTGCGAATGCGGCAGCGCCTTCTGCGATTCCGCCGAACGCACCGCAGCGACATGAGCGATGCCTCGGTCCGCCAAATGCGCGCAAAGTGCGCGACCGATGAACCCCCCCGCACCGGTGACCAGAACCTTGCGCGGCGCAACGCCCGTCATGCCCACTTCCAGCCGTGTTTGTTAAAAAAGCGCACACCGCTGCGCGTGAAATACGCAACATGCCGCAAGCCTTTGCGTGCAGCGTCACCACCGTGATGCACCGCGCGGACCGTCGGCACATAGGCCGATCGCGTCACCCGATTGAGTCTCACGCTCCAGTCGAAATCTTCGAAATAGAGAAAATACTCGGGATCGAATCCGCCGGTGGACTCGATCGCCTTGCGTCGCAACAGCATGAACGAGCCACTCATCACCGGTATCGGGGAAAAAACGTCATCGGCAATCACGTCGCGCATTTCGTAGCGTTCAAGCCGTTTCCTGAACAAGCGTCGCAACGGTGCCGGCGCAAAGCCACGCAACGCCAGATCAAGCACGGTCGGATAGCGTTTGCATACATATTGGCGTGTGCCATCGTACCGGTACATGGCCGGCACGACGACCCCAACGTCGTCGTTTTCTTCAAAAAAATGGAGCGCTACCGACAGCGACTCCTCGGCAAGTTCGATATCGGGATTGAGCACGAGATGAAAGTGTGTGTTGCCGCCGTGCATGACCAGATTGTGCGCGGCGCCGTAACCGATGTTCGCATGACCATGCAGGTAGTTCATGCTTACGGCGGAACTTTCAAAATGGGCGGCGCCGAGCTTGACCACGGCTTCCGCAACCGCACGCACGCTGGTATTGTCGATGAGTACCAGATTGACGGCACGCAGCAACCCCGCCTCGCGCGCCATTGCGAGCGAAGCCGACAACTTGCGCAGCGTGGTGTCGAGCTGGGAAAGGTCGGGATGATACGTGACGATGCTGACCGTCAGCGTGGGAGGGGGCACGTTGGAGTTTCGATTCCAGGCAGTCAGCTAGAATGCTCGGCTATTGCCCATTCTGCGTCAACCCGAACACATGTCCACGACAACTTCAACGACAGCCACTACACTGCGCTACTGCGCGGAGGCGCTACGGCATTTTGCGCAAGCACTGTTCGAGCGTGCGGGGGCACGCGCCGACATAGCCGCTGACGTCGCGTCCATCCTGCTCGACGCCGATCTGCTCGGGCATACGACACACGGACTGGCACTGCTCGCGCCCTATCTCGAAGAGCTCACCCATGATCGCATGGCCAAGTCCGGCGAGCCGGAGGTGCTCAATGGCCGGGCTGCGACCGAGAATTGGGATGGCAAGAAATTGCCGGGGCCGTGGCTTACGTTGCGCGCGCTCGATCGGGCGATGGCGATGGCCAGCACGTGCGGCACCGGCAGCATCGCGATCAGGCGCTCGCATCACATCGCATGCCTCGCGGCCTACCTGACGCGTGCGACGGACAAGGGCATGATCGCCATCATCGAAAGTTCCGATCCCACGGTCAAAGCGGTGGTGCCGCATGGCGGGCTCAAGCCCTTCATCACACCGAACCCGATCGCCGCCGGATTGCCGACGTCGGGAGATCCGTTACTGATCGACGTCTCGACCTCGATCACCAGCATGGGCTTTGCGTTCCAGCAGCATGCCGCCGGGCGCCAGCTCCCGGGCGATTGGCTGATCGATCACCTTGGCCACGCGACGCGCGATCCAGCCGCGCTTTCGGTCGAACCCAAGGGTGCGCTCCTGCCTCTGGGCGGCATCGACGCCGGGCACAAAGGCTTTGCGCTGGGCCTTCTGATCGAAGCGATGACTGCCGGTCTTTCGGGACATGGCCGCGCCGATCCGTCCGCGGGTTGGGGAGGCACCGTGTTCGTACAAGTCATCGACCCCGAAGCCTTCGGCGGGCTCGTCGCGTTCAAGCGGCAAATGGATTTTCTGGTGGACGCCGCGCACGACAACCCCGTGCGGCCCGGCGCGGAGCCGGTGCGCCTTCCGGGTGAGCGGGGTTTGCAGCGCTATCGCGAACAAACGGCGAATGGCGTCGCGCTGTATCCGAAGATCATGCCCGCGCTCGAGCCATGGGCGGAGAAATTCGGCGTAGCACTGCCAAGGCCGTTGTAGGCGCGAATTCATTCGCGCGCCGTTCTACGCCACTCGCCCAATCGTCACGCGCAGAATTCCCGCCAGATCGCGGCGAGACTCGATCGCGCCAAAGCCCGCGTCGTGCAATAGCGCCTGCACGCGATCTGCCTGATCGTATCCGTGCTCGATCAGCAGCAAGCCCTGGGGCGCCAAGTGCTTCGGCGCATGCGAGACGATCTCGCGAATCGCGGTCAGGCCATCCAGGCCACCGATCAAAGCGAGCGACGGCTCGAAGCGCAGATCACCCTCGCGCAAATGCGGATCGATGTCCGCGACGTACGGTGGATTGGCGACGATCAGTGCAAATGCTTCGCGCGGCACCTGGTCGAACCAGTCGCTGCGCATGAACTCGACGTTTGCAATCCGCGAGCGCACTGCGTTGCGTTGCGCGAGCGCAACGGCCTGCGGAGAAACATCGACACCGACCACACGAGCGTGTTGGCGCTCCTGTGCGATCGCCAACGCAATCGCTCCGGACCCGCAGCCGAGATCGAGGACGTGAACCTCGGCGCGCGCGTCGATGCGCTCCAGAGCCAACTCGACCAGCAATTCGGTCTCGGGCCGTGGAATCAACACGTCCGGCGTGATCTCCAGATCGAGACCGAAGAACTCACGGCGCCCGGTCAGGTACGCAACCGGTTCGCCGTTGTGGCGCCGCCGGGTCAACACGTCGAAGCTCGCGGTTTGCGCTGGCGATAACGTGGTGTCACCATGGGCAACAAGCCACGCCCGATCACATCCAAGTATGTGCGCCAGCAGGATCTTGCCCTCGATGGGTACCAGCCCGCTCTTTGCGAGCGCCGCCGATACCGTCAAGGAAGAATTCACTTCTCTTCGCCCAGCGCCGCCAGTTGTTCAGCCTGGAATTCCTGCGCGAGGGCCTGTGTCAGCTCGAACAGGTCGCCGTCCATGATGTAGTCGATCTTGTAGAGCGTCAGGTTGATGCGATGGTCGGTGACGCGACCCTGCGGAAAATTGTACGTGCGAATGCGTTCGCTGCGATCGCCGCTGCCGATCAGGCTCTTGCGCGTCGCGGCTTCCTTTTGCTGCCGTTCCTGCCGCTCGCGATCGAGCAGACGCGACGCCAGTACGGACATCGCCTGCGCGCGATTGCGATGTTGCGACCGGTCGTCCTGGCACTCAACGACCAGACCCGTGGGCAAGTGCGTGATGCGCACCGCCGAATCGGTCTTGTTGACGTGCTGGCCACCGGCGCCCGACGCACGAAAGGTGTCGATGCGGATGTCGGCGGGATTGATGGTGATGTCGGCGATCGGATCAGCCTCTGGCAATACCGCGACCGTGCATGCCGAAGTGTGAATGCGGCCCTGCGACTCCGTGGCAGGCACGCGCTGTACGCGATGTCCACCCGATTCGAACTTCAGTTTCGAGTACACATCCTGGCCCAGGATGCGCGCGATCACTTCCTTGTAGCCGCCCATGTCGCCCGCGCTCTCGGAAATGATCTCGACCTTCCACTTGTTGCGCTCGGCGTAGCGCACGTACATCCGCAGCAGGGCACCGGCGAACAGCGCCGACTCATCGCCGCCGGTGCCAGCGCGGATTTCGACGAAGATGTTGCGTTCGTCGTTCGGGTCGCGCGGCAGCAATACGCTTTGCAATTGCGCCTCGAGCGTCTCCATGCGGGCTTTGGCAGCCTTGGCTTCTTCGTCGCCGAAGGCTTTCATGTCGGCATCCGCGAGCATTTCCTGCGCAGCCGCGAGGTCGCTTTCTGCCTTCTGCCAGTCGCGATAGAGCGTGACTACTGGCGTGATTTCGGAATGCTCGCGCGACAACGCGCGAAATCGGTCGAGATCACGCGTGACGTCCTCGGCGCCGAGCAGGCCGTCGAGTTCGTGGAGCCGCGCGGTCAACTGCGTCAGTTTGGTCGAAAGAGATGCTTTCATCGCTTCATGTGGTCAATGGTTGAGGCGTCATTCCCGCGAACGCGGGAATCCATTTCTGCATGGTTTTGCCGCGTCGAAACATGGATCCCCGCTTGCGCGGGGATGACGCATCCGTTACCAATCGCGGCCCGTCCTGCGGCGGGCCGCTCTCGGACGGATGCGCCACCTAATGCTCGTCGGGAAGCTGATAGACGCGATGGAGCATCGCCAGCAGTTCGGCGCGCTCGGCCTCGCCGGCCAGATTGAGCGCCTGCGTGGGCGCATGCAGGAACTTGTTGGTCAGCCCGCGGGCGAGCTGATCGAGCACCTGTTCGGGTGGCATGCCACCGGACAACAGGCGCTTGGCCCGATCGAGCTCCGCCGCACGCAACTGATCGTGATGCCCGTGCAACGCGGCGATCATGGGCACGACCGTGCGACCTTCGAGCCAGTTCAGAAAGCTGCGCACCTGCTCGGAAATTATCGTCTCCGCCTCGCGTACGGCGTCCTCGCGAATTTGCAGATTGCCTTTGACGATATTGACGAGGTCGTCCACGCTGTAGAGGAAAACGTCATCGAGCTTGCCTGCTTCGGGCTCGACATCGCGCGGAACCGCGAGATCCACGATGAACATCGGCGCATGCCGACGGGTCTTGAGCGCGCGCTCGAGCAATCCTTTTCCGAGGATCGGGAGCGAACTCGCTGTAGACGTGATGATGATGTCGAACCCGGAAAGGCGGTCGGGCAATTCCCCCAGCGTGATCGCATCGGCGCCAAAACGTGCCGCGAGTTGCGCGCCGCGTTCGAGCGTGCGGTTGGCGACGGTGATCGAGCGCGGCTTTTTCGCGGCAAAGTGCGTCGCCGCCAGGTCGATCATTTCACCGGCACCGATCAGCAGAACGCGCTGCTCGGAAACCGAAGGGAAAATGCGTTCGGCGAGCTTGACTGACGCCGCTGCCATCGAAATCGACGCGCTGCCGATGTCGGTGCTGGTGCGCACGTCCTTGGCGACAGCAAACGTGCGCTGGAACAGTCGATTGAGCACCAGTCCAAGCGAACCCGCAGATTCGGCGGTCTTCACCGCGTGCTTCATCTGGCCGAGGATCTGTGGCTCGCCGAGCACCATCGAATCCAGTCCGCTGGCCACGCGAAAGGCGTGCGCGACAGCTGCCTCCTGCGGCAGTGTGTACAGATACGGCGACAACGAGGACTTCGGCACGTGATGGAAATCGGCAAGCCAGTCCGTCACCGGGTCAGCGTTCGTGCCGTGGAAATACACTTCGGTGCGATTGCACGTCGAGAGTATCGCCGCCTCTTTCACGCGCGGCCGGCCGATCAGGTCGCGTAATGCCTGGCCCAGCGTTTCCAACTGGAACACGACCAGCTCCCTCACCTCAAGCGGTGCGGTCGTGTGGTTGAGGCCCAGGGCGTAAAGTGGCATGGCTGGCTTCGAGCTAGCTAACTGCAAGTCCCTGATAGTGTAGCGCAATACAGGTTTGCCGGGCTGCAGGCGCGAATTCATTCGCGCATGGTGATCCAATTGACCGCCGCGGTCCGAATGAAGTCGGCCCTACCAATCCTCGCGCTCTACGCCTTGATGAACTCCTGCCTGCCGCCAAGCCATCGCTCCAGATGCGCCTTCGCCGCCGATGGCTCGCGCCGCAACAGCTGGTCGGCTGCATCGCGCGCCTGCTCCAACAGCTTGACGTCACGGTCGAGGTCGGCAAAGCGCAGCAGCGGCACGCCGGATTGCCGCGCGCCGAGAAACTCGCCTGGACCGCGAATCAGCAGATCCTGGCGCGCAATTTCGAATCCATCGGTATTCTCGAACACAACCTTGAGCCGGGCTTTGGCCAATTCGGACATCGGCTCTTCGAACAGCAACACGCATAGGCTCTCCTCCGCACCGCGCCCCACCCGCCCGCGAAGCTGATGCAGTTGCGCGAGTCCAAAGCGCTCGGCGTGCTCGATCACCATCATCGATGCGTTGGGGACATCCACGCCGACCTCGATCACTGTCGTCGCAACCAGCACGTGAACTTCGCCAGCGACGAAGCGCTCCATCACGGTGCCTTTGTCCTGCGGCTTCATTCGTCCATGCAGCAGCCCAACCTTCAACTCGGGAAGCGCAGTCGTCAGATCCGCGTGCAACGCAACCGCAGTCTGCAGTTCCAATTTTTCCGATTCCTCGATCAGCGGGCATACCCAGTACACCTGACGACCGGCAGCCGCGAGCTTGCGGACGCGCTCGACAATTTCTGCACGGCGACGCTGGCTCACCAATTTGGTCACGACCGGCGTTCGGCCCGGGGGCATTTCGTCGATGACCGAAACGTCGAGATCGGCGTAGAAACTCATCGCCAGCGTCCTTGGAATCGGCGTCGCGCTCATCATTAGCTGGTGGGCGTCACCGATACCTTTCTGGCGCAGCGCCAGGCGCTGCGCAACACCGAAGCGATGCTGCTCGTCGATGATCGCCAGACCGAGTTTGGGCAGCGTCACCGCATCCTGGAACAGGGCGTGCGTACCGATCGCGAGCTGCGCCTCCCCGTTCTGTACGGCCTCAAGAGCCTTCTTGCGCTCCTTGGCCGGCAGCCCGCCCGTCAGCCACGCGATCGAAAGCGGAAGGTCGTGGAGCCACGCGGCCAGCTTGCGGTAATGTTGTTCGACCAGGATTTCCGTAGGCGCCATGAATGCGACCTGATATCCGGACTCGATGGCCTGCAACGCCGCCATCGCCGCGACGATGGTCTTGCCGCTGCCGACATCGCCCTGCAGCAGACGTTGCATCGGCTCGCCGCGTGCCAGGTCGCGGCGGATTTCCGAGATCACGCGCACCTGGGCCTTGGTCAGCGTGAACGGCAGGCGCCCCAACAGCACGCGCGTCAACGAATTGTCGCCCGGCAATCGCGGCGCCTTGCGCCGCGCCCGTGCACGGCGATGCATTTTCAACGAGAGCTGCTGCGCCAGCAATTCGTCGAACTTGAGCCGCGTCCACGCCGGATGCGTGCGTTCGTCGAGCGCGGGTTGCGACGCGTCGGTTGGCGGCTCGTGCAGATAGCGCACAGCCTCCGCAAAGCCCCAAAGTCGCCGCGGTTCTCGTACCCACGGCGGCAGTGTCTCGCCGAGCAGCGCAGGATCGCCTGCAAGGGTCCGGTACACCAGCTTGCGCAGCGGCTCCTGTGCGAGCCCGGCCGTCGTCGGATACACCGGCGTCAATCGCTCCGGCAACGGCGTTCCGGGCGCGATGACATGAAAGCTCGGGTGCACCATCTCCAGGCCGAAATGTCCGTCGCGAACTTCGCCGAACGCGCGCACGCGCTTGCCGGCGGCGAGCGCTTTCTGTTGGCTGGGATAGAAATGAAAAAAGCGCAACACGAGCTGCGCCTCTCCTTCCTGCAGCAGACACACGAGTTGGCGTCGCCCTCGATACTGGATCTCGGTGTTGGCCACGGTGCCCTCGACCTGCCACGCCTGCCCAGGCCGGAGCGTACGCAGCGGACACAAGTGCGTGTGGTCTTCGTACCGCAGTGGCAGATGCAGCACGAGGTCCTGCTCGCGCACGACACCGATACGCGCGAGTTTTTCCTTGAGTGTGTTGCCGGCCTTGGGTTCCTTCGCAGCCGGCTTTTTCGACGCCACGCGCGTGCTAGGTCTGCAGTATCAGCACGCCTTCGATTTCGACGCGTCCGCCCCTGGGTAGCGCCGCGACCTGATACGTGGCGCGTGCCGGATAGGGTGGCGTGAAGCTCTTCGCGAGGATATCGTTCACGACCGTGAAATCGGCCATGTCGGCAAGCAGCAACGTCATCTTGACGATATCGTCGAGAGAACCTCCCGCGGCTTCCGCCACCGCCTTCAGATTCGCAACAACCTGGCGCGCCTGTGCTTCGACGCCCTCGCGCATATTGCCCGTCGCAGGATCGAGCCCGATCTGCCCGGAAAGGTAGACCGTGCGACCGGCGCGTATCGCCTGCGAATACGGCCCGATCGCGGCCGGAGCGTTGCTGGTGTGAATGACGTCCTTGCCCATGCTGCCTCCCTCGTTGCGGAGAACAAATCTAGCACGGCCCGGCGGTCAATGCGCTCTCAATACTCTACCGCCAGCCCCGCCTCGATCCACGCGTCGATGCCGCCGTGCAGCGGCCGGATGCGCTTGTAGCCCAGCTTGCGCAACGACTGCGCCACTTTCACCGCAGTGGCTTCGTTGGGGCACGCACAATAGACGACGACTTCGCCGTCCACCGGAACACCCTTGAAGCTTTCGGCGATCTTCTGCATGTCGATTGCCCGCGCGCCGGGAATGCGGCCGGTCGCCGCCTGCGTCATCGGCGAACGTACATCGACGATCGCATTCACTTGCTTGGCCGTCATCAGCGAATGCAATTCGTCGACCGACACGCGGTCCATCCTGAGCTGCCGGGCGAAGAGGTAACGCCGAAACCATTTGACGAGCACCCAGGCAATGAAGCCGGCGATGACCAGCATCAGCCCAACCTGGCCAAGTGCCTTCAACGTGTTCATCGCGTCGTCGATGGCGTTGCGGAACAGGAAGCCGATGCCTACGCCGACGCTCACCCACAACGCGGCACCGACGGCGTCGAACAGTAAAAATACCCAGTACCGCAGCCGAATGGCGCCCGCGAGAGCGGTGGCAACCGACGCGAATCCGGGGATAAATTTGGCAAACACCATCGACGTCGGTCCGAATCGCTGAAACATCGACTCGGTCTGGCGCACGCAGGTATCCGGCGAGAGCGAGACACGGCACAACGTTTTCAGGATCGACAAACCGAAGCGCCGACCTGCGAGGTACCACCCCGTATCGGCAATGAGCGCGGCCGCAACCCCGACGGCGACCAACTGCCACAGGGGGCTGCCGCCCATGGCGGCATAGGCACCTGCGACGATCAGGACTGGATAGGCCGGAACAGGCAATCCAGCCTGCAACGCCAGGACATTGACGAAAACCAGCCCCAGCCCGTACTGCTGGAGCAGCATGATCAAGTGACTCATTCGTAACCCTTTTCCATGGGAGTAGGTCGGCGGGGAGGACCTCACGCCTTACATGACTCAGCCTAATGCATGTTGGGCTCGACTACGGCCGATGCAAGAGCGCCCCGAGCGGCCAGGGATCGTCGTGGGCGTCCAGGTGTACGCCGAGGGCGGGTCCGGCTATAATTCCGCCCCTCTGGGGACGTAGCTCAGCTGGGAGAGCGCCGCGTTCGCAATGCGGAGGTCGTGAGTTCGATCCTCATCGTCTCCACCAGAGACCCAAGCCGACGGTTCTGCGCCGGCCGGGAAGCACCAACACCATGCGTACTCGCGCAGCGCTACCCCCGTGAGAACCACTTGTTATAAAGCGCTCGGTAGCGCCCATCTTCGTACATCTCGAGCAATGCCCTGTTGATCCGCTTGCGCAGCGGGCTGCCATCCACCACGGCAATACCATACTTTTGCGACGCGAAGATCGGGCCGACGACGCGCAGGACGCCATTGCCGCGCTTCATGGCCAAGTATTGAAGCGTCGGCGCGTCGAAAACCAAGGCCTGGACCTCACCTTGCAAAACCAGATCGCTTCCTTCCTCCGCGGATGCCACGTCGACATAGAGCAGCCCCTGCTCGGTCAAGTAGTCGGCGGCGACGGTGCCGTGCACGGTAGCAATCTTCTTTCCGGCGAGGTCTGCCGGTCCACGGATCTTCGAATTGAGGCGATCGATGGTCTGCGTGGAAGTCACCGTGGCCGTGAGTTGCGCGATGAGCACGACGCCGACCAACCACATGAAGAAAACGATGAGCCGCTTGACTACCCTGGGTGCCTCCCGATCGCCATGCTCGCCAGTCGCGACAATCAGGGCGACACCCCACAACCCTTCGCCCATGCCTTTCAGGTAGCCCTTCGGAAAATGTTGACTTGATCGGCGTTCGACCAGCCATAGCACGTTTGCCATGACGAACATGATGACAATGAATGCGCCGAGGAGCGTGGCGATGGTGGACCATGGGATCGAGTCGAACACATCCAATATGCGGCTGCCAGCCTGAGCGTGCACCATGACTTGCAGGCCAGAGTCGAAGTAGGGCTGGGTAAAGTCGACGTCATTTTCGCGTTGCTTGGTGATGGTAATCGCTGCGATCGCAGCGTCCGCTTTGCCGCTCTTCACCGCCTGTACCTGCTCACCGACCGTCGTGACTTCAACCCATGTGGTATCGACCTTGAGCGACTGCGCAAGCGCGTTCCACAGATCAATGCTGAATCCGGTCCACTCCGTGCCCTGCTTGAACACAAACGGCGCAATCGGTTTGACCGCCACACGGACTGCCTTGCTTTGTTGCGCGTCCTCGGCGCCTGCGCTTTTCACGCCGAGGCCAATCACCGCCGCAATCACGACCAGGCATATCGCGGCGCGCTGGCGCGAACGGTAGTATGGCCACTTCAAGACCGCCGCCCACTTGACGACTCGCGTCATCGCGACGCTGCCATTCAACATCACGCAGACGCGGCGCAGTATTGCGATCACCCGCTCCCGCATGAATAAATTCCGTGACATCGGCCTTCCTTTGCGTTGGCCATGATGAAATTCTTGTTCACCTTGGGCCGAATTGGCTGATCACGTCACCCGCTTCAGGCGGTCCTGAAGAACCGGAACCGGATGCCCCTGGCTTCTAAGGATACGCTCGACTGTCGGAGGCCCGCGCCACCATCAAGTCGCCAGGATGCCGTGGCTCGGTGACATGCGTCGCGGCGTATCTCAAAGTAACACTTAGTTACACGCTACCAAGTTGCGCTGAAAGCATCGCGCAAGAATTGTATGCCAGGATATTCGTGCGCACGTCGAGGCAAGTGCGCACAAGCCGTACCATCGTGGGTCCGAGTGGGCACCCATGATGCATGCCAACGTCGGGGCTTCGGTCAGATCAATGATCGCGAGGTGGCGCATGTCTGCAATAGCGAGTTCCATTCGCATTGTTGCCGTGCTTGTCGTGGCACTGGCCGTCAGCTCTGGTTGGGCCTTGGGTGCGCAGCCGACGATAACGATGTCTGTGGGCCCGGACGAGGCCCTCAACTATCCCTCCAACCTGCCGAGTCTGCCCGACGAGCACACGACGATCTTTCCGCCGTCACCGGGTTCGAGCGCATATCACTTCTTCGCGTCAAGCAGCTTGACCGGGGGATTTTCCGGAACCGTCGTCCTGGAAACGACGGACCTGCAGACCTTCACGTTCGCGGCTGGATACGCCAGTCAGGTGATGTCGGTCCCCGTTCACTTCACCACCTGCAACCCGGCTTACGACTCGGAATTCGACGAGAACTATGCGGGCCCGGGATCGATAATTCAGGATCCGACACGACCTCCCGGCAACCTGATCATGATTTACGAAGCCGAGAATCACTGCCCGGGTGGTGTCTGGCAGCAGCCGTTTTACGCAACGGTTGGATTTGCACGATCTTCGGACAACGGGAAGACATGGCCTGCCCCGCCCAACGCCGAATTCGGCAACGCCGATCGCTATCCGGTCCTGAAGCTCGCAGCTCCTGAGCCCGCCACGGAGCCCTCGCCCGCCGCCATGGGCAACGCAATCCCCAGTGCCATCGTCGACAACAATTACCTGTATGTCACCTACGTGGCTCCGCAGGGTCCAGGGGTGACCTCCGACGGCAGGATCCGCATCGCCCGCGCGCCGCTGGGCGGGAACGGTCAGGTGGTCTTCTCAAAATGGAACAACGGCGCGTTCAGCACGCCGGGGATCGGAGGAACTGACAGCGGATTTCTTCCGTCGGGTGGCTGTGTCGGGGGAGAGGCGATGCCGTCGATCTATCACTTCGACACACTCAAGATTTTTCTGCTGACCTTCGTGTGCCGCTCCGTGCCGCAAGCTCAGGCCGCGTGGTATTTCTCGACTGCGACCAGCCTCGATCTACAGGATTGGACCGTTCCGCAGCTGGTCCGCAATTCACAATTCGCACTGCTCGATCCGTGCCCGGGTCAAACGGACAGTGATGGGATGTCGTTCGACGGATGGTATCCCTCGCTCATGTCTCCCGGCGCGGCATCGGGTCACATTACGCAGTCGGGGTACGCCTTCTTGCTGAATGGATGCGACACTGGCAAGCGAACGTTCTCGCGGCGGACCTTCGCATTGAGCGGCGGGCCGAGCGCGCCGAATATCGATCAGCAAGGCCTGACCGGCTCGTGGTACCAGCCGGCAACCAGCGGCCAAGGCATCGAGATCGAAGTCTTTCCGGATCACGTCGCGCCGGGCACCGGGTTCTTGCAGGGTGGTTGGTTCACGTTTGACGCTGCAGCGAGCGGAGGCGCCGATCATGGCCGCTGGTACACGTTCGGCGGCGACGTGCGGAACGGTGATTCGGCAGCGGTTCTTCCCCTCTATGAGAATGTCGGCGGCAACTTCAACGCACCTCCAGTTACCTCCAGCGTGCAGGTAGGCAATGTGGGCATGAGCTTCAGCGACTGCGCGACGGCCCAATTGAACTACACGTTCACCGACGGCTCGGGCCGAATCGGAACGGTGCCAATGGTGCGTCTCACCCCTAATGTCAGTTGTGCCCAGGCCGGCAGTACGAGCGCCAGCGGCGACTTTGGTCTGTCGGGAAACTGGTTTGACCGCACGAAGTCGGGACAGGGTTTCATCGTTGAACTCAATCCCCTTGCCAAGGCGTTGTTCTTCGCCTGGTATACCTACGCGGCCAATGGACAAGCGCTTGGAGCGGCTGGCCAGCGCTGGTACACGGGGCAGGCGAATTATGTCCCCGGCGGGCATTCGATTCCGCTGTCGCTTTATGAGACGACGGGTGGTCTTTTCAATAGCGTCGCACCGGCACCGGCAACGGCCCAGGTTGGCACGGGCAAGTTGACCTTCACCAGTTGCAATGCGGCAGCGCTATCGTACTCGTTCATCGCCGGATCCAACGCTGGGCAGACTGGGAGCATCGACCTCGCACGCGTGGGACCGGTACCAGCGAGTTGTACATTTTAGTGCGGGCGACGTACACGTCGGCGTGCGCGCGCCGGGCGCAATTCGACGCGTCGGGACCATCTTGGTCCCGACGATTGGAACGTATCATTGAATCAGGTCTTCGGCTCGCACGAGCAGCGACTGCGGGAAGGTCAGTCCGAGCGCCTTGGCAGTCTTCAAATTGAGAGTGAGCTCGAACTTCGAGGGCTGCTCGACTGGCAGGTCGCCGGGTTTTGCTCCGCGAAGGATCTTGTCGACGTAACTCGCCGCTCGCCGCCAGAGATATTGAAGATTCGGCCCGTAGCTCATCAGCAGACCGGCTTGCGCATACTCGCTGGTGTACGTGATCGCCGGCAGGCGAGCCTTGAGCGCAGCATCCCGATCTGTTGCCGGAGCAGGTAGGTCAGTGGACCAACGATGATCACGGCGGCATCGACCCGCTTTCGGACCATCGCGGCGAACGCACCGTCGAACTCGCCCGGCCTCTCGATATTGACGACTTCGAGCGCAATGTTGAGGCCTCGCGAGGCTTCCTGGAGCTCGTTGAAACCGACCTGCGACGATACCTGGCCGAACACCCACTCGCGAGAGCTTGGGCACGACTTCCTTCAACAGAGTGAGGTATTTGGCCCAAAGCTCGGGGCTTGCGTCGGCGGTCACGCCGGTGATGTTGCCACCGGGCCGGGCCAGGCTCGCGACGAACCCGGACCCCACGGGATCCGTGGCGAAGACCATGACAATCGGTATCGTCGTGGTCGCCCCATGGACAGCTATGACGTGAAAATTCGTCCCGGTGACGATCACGTCCACCCGCAGCCAGACCAACTCGGCGGCGAGTTCCGGCAAGCGCTCCACGTCGCCGTTTCCATAGCGGCGTTCGAGGACCAGGTTGCGGCCCTCGACATAGCCCAGATCGCGCAGCCCATCGCGGAGCGAGTCGAATAGCTACGCCACCGACTCGGCGGTCGCACCTAGTAGAAATCCGACCCGGTAGACCTTCTCGGCAGACTGGGCTTCGGCGATCGATCGTGCGATAACGATGCCGCCCGCGAACGCGCCAACGAACCGTCGCCGATCGATCATCGCATCACCTCGCTGACGATTGAAACCCCGCTCATACTACCCGCTACTGCAAGGTTCTCCCATCACGGCAGGTGATTGCTTTGATGTTTTCGCGTCCCGCTGAATGTATGCGAATGTATGCTCTTGGCTGCGGATTCAGCCGATCCGATTGACGCCCGATTCCGTGAACCACAGGTTGCCATCGGGTCGGCCGAGATTCGGCCCCAACCTTTCGATTGCCTTGCGTCCTGGTGACGCTGCTGGCCGCGAGCGCACCACCGGACATCACATGAAAACCTGGTCAGTTCCCGCGGTCTTGATAGGGAAAACCATAGTAGCCAAAGTCGTTGCCATTCCCGCGGTTATGACCATGATATTCGTCGTGGTACGCACCGGGGGCGTAGTACCACGAATTCGAATAGTTCCCGCTCTGATACATGGGCTGGCCTATGAGCCGCAGCGATGAAATCCTGTGATTCGCTTGGCTGTTAAGCTGAGGGTATTCGCCGGGCCGAAATTGTGCGCAGCCTCCCTGAAAATAAGCATCCGAGCAGCCTTCCCAAACACCATCTCGCACGACAATCGATGACGCGCGATCGTTAAAGCCTATTGGGTCCAGATTGTTGGCTTCGCCGTAGAAGGTGATGCTGCGACCCTGAAAGTTCGGTCCTTCAAACAGCGTGATCTCGGCTGCGCCAACCGTTACCGGGATGGCGAGACAAGCGCCGATGATGTAGGCCCATGAGCGCTGGCTTTTCATGAAATCCTCCAGTGAGTCACTCCCACCTTCAGATTAGCCCGGCACGCTTATCACGACCATCAGAGCCACGATGATTCTGATGTAGGATCTTAGGACGGTTCGGTGTCGGCCTTGTCGTTTGCGGAGTGGCGCTAAGAGGTACGGGACGGTGTGGAAGGTGTGCGCCAGAACTGCGCACGCTTGGCGATCGCGCGCTTGAAGATTTCCTGTTCGTTCACCGGTAACGCCTGCCAATCGAGTATGAGCCTGACCGCGTCCCGCGGAAGTTCGATTGCCTGCCCGTCGATCACGATGCATGGCGCAATGCCATGCCGTGGCACTGCCTCGTGTTTGAGTTGCCGCCTCCAGGTCTCCATCGACGGAACCTTGCGCCGCGCGAAACCCTGGCAGCGGCAAACCAGCATCAACGTCTCGAGTTCGTGATCGCGTCGCTTCATGGCTGTCCAATAGTGCTCACGCTTTATAGCCGCGGGGCACGTGTTGGCAATGGCAAAGGCTGCGGAAGCCGCTGTGTCCGCGCAGCGTTCTCGGTCTTCTGCAGCACTTCGAGATGCTTGGCACCCACTTCCGCCATCCGCGAATGCGCGCTCCGCCCGTCGCCAAGCTCCAGCGATTCCCGCATACGGCTCGTGATGAGGCGATCCAATATCGAGAAAGCGTGGGCTTCAGCATTGGGCATTCGCGATTGCGCAATCGCGGCGCTGTACAGACCGTGTTGTTTGGGAGCCAATTGACTGGCAAACAACTCCTCCGCCGCACCCGCAAGCGTGATCGCTGGAACGTAATCACCGGCCAGGTAGAGGTCTATCGCGGCGTTCAACTGAGCCTCTGCGAGCTCAAGGGTCGAATATTCACGAGCGGTTATCATTGCTCAGCCTTGTGTACGGCACGACTTGTTGTCGTCAATCGCGCGCACCATGAGGATGGCGGCGCTTTACACCAAGAGGCAAGTTCCAGACCAAATTGCAGAGACCATCGAGAACAATGAGTTATCGTTCGGCGACGGCTTGTGATGTAAATTAATTCGACATCACCATGCGCTTGCAAAATGGCACGGACCGCTGGCGATCGACGTTCGGGCCGCCGTCGGCATTCGACTGCGTCCTGACCGCTTATAGGAAATGGCATGGATATCATCGACCTCCCGGCGTACATCCTTTCCGACACGATTCGCACACGCAAGGTTTCGTGTCGAGACGTTATGCGCGCGACCCTGACGCGCATCGAGGCCGTCAACCCGGTACATAACGCGATCGTCAGCCTGCGCGATGGCGACGCCTTGCTGCGCGAGGCCGATGAATGCGATGCGCAACTGAAGCGCGGTGCAACCCCCGCAGGCCCCATCGGCTGGATGCACGGCATGCCGCAGGCGATCAAAGACATGGCTCCGACCGCTGGCATTCGCACGACGCTAGGCTCGCCTTTGCTGCGCGACTCTGTGCCGAGCCAGGACGGCCTGATGGTGCAGCGCATGAAGGCCGCGGGTTGTATCGTCATCGGCAAGACCAACACCCCCGAGTTCGGGCTGGGCTCACACACTTTTAACGAGGTGTTCGGCGTAACTCGCAACGCCTACGACCCTTCGAAGTCTGCAGGCGGCAGCAGCGGTGGCGCAGCCGTCGCGCTGGCGATGAATATGCTCCCGGTGGCCGACGGCAGTGACTTCATGGGCAGCCTGCGCAACCCGGCGGCATGGAACAACGTGTTCGGATTCCGTCCAAGCCAGGGCCGGGTGCCGACTTGGCCGTCGCAGGATGTGTGGGTCTCCCTGCTGAGCACCGCAGGTCCGATGGGCCGGACCGTCAAGGATGTGGCAATGCTGCTCGAAGTGCAGGCCGGCTACGACGCACGCGTACCGTTGTCACTGCATGGCAACGAGCGATATGCGCAGGCGCTGAACGACTTCGAGGGCAAGAAGGTGCGCGTCGGCTGGCTGGGCGACCTGTCGCATCTACCTGCCGATGGAGCCCGGTATTCTCGAATCCTGCGAGCAGGGCTTGCGGCGCCTGCAAGATCTTGGCTGCGCGGTCGAGCCCATGCGAGCCCGGCTTTGCGCCCGAAGACGTGTGGCAGGCGTGGTTGATCTGGCGGCGCTGGCTGGTCGCAGCGCGTATCGCGCCCTACCTCGCGAATCCGCAGAACCGCGCGCTCATCAAACCCGAAGCGCTGTGGGAGTACGACCAGGCAGCCAATCTGAGCGGCGCGCAAGTCTTGGCCGCAAGCGATCAGCGCAGCGTGTTCTATCAGCAAATGCTGGCACTCTTTGAACGATGCGACGTCCTGGCGCTACCGACGGCACAAGTGTGGCCGTTCGACGCTGCGCTACGTTGGCCGCATAGCATCGCGGGCCGCGAAATGGACACCTACCATCGCTGGATGGAAGTGGTGATCTACGCCACCTTCGCCGGATTGCCGTGCATCAGCGTGCCGGTCGGCTTCAGTCCGGCAGGTTTGCCGATGGGCATGCAACTCATAGGCCGGCCCCGCGACGACCTGGCCGTGCTGCAGTTGGCTCATGCGTATGAACAGGTGGCGCAGGATGTGCTGCGGATCAGGCCTGCCGCCTGAGGTACTCATGGACCATGGTTGCCAGCTGACAAACGGATGCAAGTAAGGAGGAGTGCCTCATAATGTGACTTCAACGCGACAAAGGAGACGCGGTGGACGCACAGCTTTCCGAACTTGCAGCGCAGATCGCTCGTCAGGATGCCTACCAAAGCTTGCACTTCTGGCTTGTGCTTGGTGCGCTCGCGATTGTCTGCGTTTTCGTTTCCGCTTTTCTATACCGCTACGCGGACAAGGTGGTGGACGTCAAGTCGCAGACTGACAAACTGCCGGAGTTGCAAAGACAGGTCGCCTTTCAGACTCGGACGACCGAAGAACTCAAGGCCGAGATCGGCGAAAAGGGTTGGCGCCAGCGCGAGCGCATGACGCTCTACCGAACGCGACTGGAAGAACTTCTGACCGCGACCTATCAAGTCGCGGAAGAAGCGTCCCGGCTGGTTAGCGCGGCATCAGGCGAAGAGAAGCTGTTCCGCAACGAATCCCCCGAAAACCGCATGAAGACGATCGCCGCTTTCTACTTCCCCGAGTTGAACGTCCAGGTGTCGAATGTCGTTGTGCTGGGGATCAAGGTCGCCGCGACGGCCATCCGACTCAACGGTCAGTGGCGGTTTTACAAGCTGAAGCGGACCTCAGCTTCGAGTGGGGAGGCACTGGACGAGGTATCGAAAGAGTACATCGCAATGATTTCCGCCAGCAGCACCGCGATGCAGGGCTACTACAAAGAGCTGTTAGCGGCAGTGCAGTCGCTGGAACGCCATGCGGTGCCCATGATTCCGCAGTACGTTCCGTAGTGCTGTGCACTCAGCGTGGAGAGGGTGCTAGTATTCCCGCAGCAGCAACATTGAATGACCGTCCAGATTTATTGTGCGCGACGCTGCGATTGACACAACGGCTACGATGGATGCTCTCTCCGATGTATTGCGCGTCGTCCAGCTGACTGGCGCTGTCTTTCTTGACGGCGCATTTTCGGCACCCTGGTGTGTCATCGGGCACGCGGATTCGGCGCTTTGCTCCTCCTACCTGCCGCCCTCCGAGCGCGTCGTTTCGTTCCATCTGCTGACTGAAGGAAGCTGCTGGGCGATGCTGCCGAATGATCGTGGCAGCGCCATCCAGGTGGACGCGGGCGATGTCATTGTGGTGCCGCAAGGCGAAAGCCACGTGCTCGGCAGTTCCCCCGAACTGTCTCCCGTGCCCGCTGCTTCGTTGCTGGGAGATCAGTTTGCAACGATGCCGGGTGAAGTCATGACGCTTGTTCACGGCGGTGGCGGCACGGTTACACGAATGGTCTGCGGCTTTCTCGCGGCACAGGACATTATGAAGAATCCATTGCTTTCCGCGCTGCCGCGGCTATTCAAGGTCAGCATGCGCGGCTCCAGCGCGTCATGGCTTGAATCGTCACTGCGCTTTGCCACCGAGGAGGCCGCGTCGACGCACGCCGGCAGTGCGACGGTACTGGCCAAACTGTCGGAGCTGGTGTTCGTCGAAGCAGTGCGGCGCTACGTTGACACAATGTCCGACGATCACCTGGGGTGGCTGGCGGGCTTGCGCGATCGCTTCGTCGCCCGTGGGCTCGCGCTGATGCATGCGCGCCCGGCACATCCGTGGACAGTGGAAGACCTTGCCCACCGCGTTGGTATGTCGCGCTCAGGGTTCGCGCAGCGGTTCGCGGACCTGCTTGGGCAGCCGCCCATGCAATACCTGGCGCAATGGCGCTTGCAGCTCGCCTCGCAGCAACTTCGCCTCGCCAATCGCCCGCTCGCGATTGTCGCGGAGAACGTCGGTTACGAATCCGAAGCAGCATTCAGTCGTGCGTTCAAGCGGGAGTTCGGCGTACCGCCGGCGACGTGGCGCAGGAACGCCGCCGAGTCTGCGACCAGCGACAAAGGTCGCGCAAACGGCGCGGTATCGGGCTGACGGCCGGCGACGTCGTTGCAAGCGTGGCCCGCCGCTGGTCGCTGAGACCCTGGACGCCCGGCCATGCGCAAGTCGGGTGCCAGCAGGACCCTCGGCTTTTAAACGCGATTGCCTCCATTCCAATTTAGCGTTAGCCTCAAAAGTCCACCCTCGTTAAAGGTCTACGCCATGTCCATTTGGAAAGAGACTACGACCGCCCGACCGACTCCACTCGCGCCCGAAGTGAAGGAGCCGGCTCGGTACGAAGCACTTTCGTCGCCCGAGCCTGTCCACTCGGCCAACGCACCCTTGGTTCATGCCGGCACCGGCACCTCCGGCAAGGAATCGCTGATCGCGTCCGACATCACCATCGAAGGCAAAATCGAAGGCGGTGGTAGCGTGCGCATTGCCGGCAAGTTCAAGGGCGACGTCATGGTCGAGGGCGATCTCACCATCGAGACCGGCGCCAAGCTGACTGGCAGCGTGCGCGCCGCCAAGGTGACTATCGCGGGCGAACTCGAAGGGAACGTCGAGCAAGCATCGCGCGTCGACCTGCTCCAGACCGGCATCGTGACCGGCAACCTGAAGGCTGGCTCACTCGCGGTAGCGCCTGGAGCCCGCATGCGCGGTCAGGCAGAGTTTGGCTGGGAGGACGAGACGGGCACGAAAACCGGCTGGCAAAGCAACGGTCACGGTGTGGGAGGCGGCACCACCCCATGAGCACCGTGCGCCCGGGTAGCCCAGGGGCAATCCGGGAATGTCCGCACTGTCGGGAGACGATCCTCGAAAGCGCAGCCGTGTGCCCGGCCTGTCGGCACTATTTGCGCTTCGATGCCGGCGCTGATGCGGCACAAGTGCCTGCACTCACCCCGCTGCGGATTGAAGGCAGCATCCGGCATCCTGCCGACGGTGAACCGTGGGAATACACCGTCGTAGTGTCGATTCACAATGATCGCGGCGAAGAAATCGCCCGCAAGCTCATCGGCGTAGGTGCGATGAACCCGGATGAGCAGCGCACCTTCACCATGTCGGTCGAAGCCGTGTCGGTCAAGGCGAAAGGGCCGGGGAAGGGCGGCTCGCGGCATTGAGAACGGGCTGATCAGCGCTTTTACCGTTGCTGCACAAGACAACGTGTAGGCAACATGCCCCAACATCGCAACTTGAGGGATCACCCTGACGGTGGGGATCTTGACACGGCGCACCTTTGCGCGAAGTATGAGAACCGCAGGATCCTGTAGTGAACGCGACGCGGTTGCGCGCGTGCCCAGTACAGAATGAGTTTGGCAAAACTGTCGTAAGGCAGTGACGCAAAGCCTCCGGCCCGGCGCGCAGTTGCGGGGTAGCGGGGTTGCCGGCGGAGTTCCGCCGTGACAATGGATGACGCGCAGTGTGTCGCGCGGCATCGAGTCAACGTCACTGTCCCGCGGCGCCCTCATGGAGGCGTTGAGACGTGGACTCGTCTAATTCTGGTTCCTCAAACACCCCGGCACGAAGCAAGAACTCATCTCGATCACGGCGTGGGCCAGTGGCTGCTACTGCCGCTACGCCTTCGGTTAGTGTCCGCGTGCCTGAGAAGTCGATCGCAGCACAAGGCGCAACGAGCGTCCGCAGACTGGTTGCGGACCAACAATACTTCGGACTCGAGGCACGTGTGCTGCGCGCCGGTGCCGAGCGCGTACTCGCACGCGCAGCAGCCCAGGACCCACAACAAGCGCGGATCGACGTCCGCAGTCTGGGCGTGGATTTTCGTGTTGACGCTGCCGTCAGCTGGAAGCTGATGAGGGAGTTGCTCGCGAGCGGATTGCTGCTTGCGGACGGTACCGGCGGTTGTCGTCCGGCCGAGCGGCTCCGCGAATATGCGCTTGCGTGCGTGGTCGCGCCCTTGTTGCGCGCTCGTGCCAAGGGGTTGATCGCGACAGCGAGCGAACTGGCTGCCCGCATCAATGCCGATTGGACGCGGAATCCATTCCAGATCGAGATTGTCGCGGTATCAGGCAGCTACATGAGTCGTAGCGATCCGCTCCCGGAACTTTCGCTGTGGGTGGTTCTTCGTCCACGACCTGAAGCGCGCTCGCGGCGTTCGCTGAATAGCAACGAGGCCTTGCGTCAGATCCTGACGGCGGTGAGTGCGCTCAGCTCCTTTATCGTAGTGCGCATCGCGACAGACAGGCAAGCCATCCAACGTCCGTTCAGCGTGGTGTACCAGGCGAGCGAAGATTTGGTGGACAGTTCCGTACCTGCCTGGGACAGGGTGCGCGATTGGAGCGCTTCAATCAGTCGCCGTCTTGCCTTGAAATGAGGTCGGCCTCGCTCGCGTTGGTGATTTCGTTGTAATGAACCTGCATTGCCCCACGCAGACGGGAACTCTGCCGCTGGCCCTGCGAACGGGCTCACCCAACTTTCTTCTATTTGCGGGCCATAAAATTGACCGCCTCGACGCGAAGATCGCGGGCCACCTTTCCCTCCGCAGTGGTGTCGCGAAAGCAATCGAAGCGTTCCGTGACATGCGGATCACGTAACCGCGACGCAAGCGCCAGCTCAGCGAGTTCGGGCTCCGGCAGCGCGCCGGCGATGCACGCCGCCCACAGGTCGGGGTTGTTGCGCGCTTCATACTTCAGTTCGCGCTGAACCACGACGTCCGCGAGATACAGCCGACCACCCGGACGCAGCACGCGATGGATTTCAGCGAACACGCGGGACTTGTCGGGCGCAAGGTTGACAACGCCATTCGAAATCACGACGTCGACGCTCTCATCGCCCACCGGCAATTGCTCGAAGAATCCGGCGCGGATCGTGACGATCGCACCCAGGCCGGCGGCGGCGGCCGCGTGGGTTGCGACATGTCGCATGGTGGGCGTCATGTCGACGCCAATGGCGTGACCGCCGGGACCGACACGGCGGGCCGCCAGCAGCAAGTCCATCCCGGCGCCGCAGGCGTGGTCGAGGACGGTCTCGCCCGGATGAACTGGCCCAATGCGCAGGGGATTGCCCACGCCGGCAAAGCGCGCCGTGCACGCGTCGGGCAGCAACGCGAGTTCGTCGGGGTCGTACCGAAGATATTCGACAGCGTAGCGCGGGCCGCGATGAAAGTGAAAATCGCCGCCGGGATCACGCGCGACACGGTCGTAAGTCGCGAGCACTTGCGCGCGCAGCCCGGCAACGTCGAATCCGATGGGGCATGTTGCTGCCATGATTGGGGCTCCTGTTCTATCAGTGGACCGATCAGGCCAGGATCGGCGCAAGCGCGGCGCCGATGCGCGCCCCTTGCTCCGGCGTGATCATCTCGTTCAGCAATTTGTCGAACAGGGGAATCTGCACGCCCGACCCGATGTACTGCCAGCGATACGCAGCAAGAACGGTGGCCTTCACGGTTTCGACCTCGGTCGCCTGCATGGGCCGGCCACAGATTTCGACGAAGTAGTGCGTATCGGCCGCGGACTGGGCCTGCAGGATGCCGTCGACGGCGCCTACCAGCGCAATCAGGTCGTCCACCGCCGCATCGCGCGCCTCGGGCGTGAGCTTCGCGTTCTCGCGCACCCATTCCAATTCGTCCAGGATCGCGTGCTGCGATTCCTCTTTCCAGTGGAACAGGAACACGTCCTTGAAGAGCGGAGACAGTTCGTTGTCCGGCTCGATGCTGGCCCGGTAGTGCGCCTGCGTGAACAACTCGATGAGGCAGGTCAATGCAAGCACCGACCAGGTCGATTTGCTCAGTACGACCGACGCGACCTCGTTCGGCCGCGGCACGAGCGAATAGCCCGGTGGCATGCCGGTGCTGATCAGGGTCTCGATCCGGCGAAACAACTCTTGATGCTTGAGTTCTTCGTCGGTAAAGCGAACCAGTGCCTCGAGCGCGATCTGGTCGCCAAGTGAATAGTCGCGACTCAACTCCAGGATCTTGGCGCTAATGTAGCGCTCGATCAGACCGAAGATATTGGCATACGAGCGGCCCTGGACTTGCGACAGCAGGCGGCGTTCGTCTACGCCGAGGAACGATACCCGGTCAACGAACGACAGGCTGTCAGGCAGAAATTTCTTCGTGAAGTCGAACTCGCGATGACGAATCACGTCGCGATCAATGTCCCACCGGATGCGTTTGGATACTTCGATGCACTTGGCGTAGCGCGCGGAATCGACGTGGGGTTGCAAAATGGGCTGCGGAATTTCGGCCATTTGCTGCCGAGTCTTGACTGCAGCGAGTTCGATGGCAGGCGAAGAAGTGGAAACGACTGTGGACATGGCTGTCCTCCTTGTGAGATGGGGCTGGTTTTTCTGCACAAACGTGCTTGAGGCACGGCGCCAGTATTCCCTCGGCAACTGCACTATTGAATGACCAGGCGTCCAGCTTTCTTGCGCGCGACGCTACGCTTGGGGACTGGCTCCGCCTCGACTGCCCGCACCGCGCACCCGTTCGCGGCAACGCGTGGACGCCCGGACAAGAATGCAAGCGCCTCGATCATGGCCAGCGAATCGCCACAACGGCAATATGGCCGTACCCAACAACGCCTTCCCAATTCGCCATGGCGCCACTACACGACACCCTTGGACTGATCACGTCGACCGGTGACCCGGTCTTGCTTGAACGCTTCGAGCAAGCACTCGCAAGTCTTTTTCGTAGCGATGGAAACGCGCTGCCCGCGATCGATCGCGCGCTCACGCGCGATCCGGCATTCGCCCTTGGTCACTGCCTGCGCGCAGGAGTGCTCGTGTTGCAGGGAGCCGATACGGCTGAGGCGGCAACGGCGACATCGGTCGCCGCGATCGAACGCAACTCCGACGCGAACCAACGTGAACGCATGCATGCCGCCGCCGCACGCCGTTGGCTCGAAGGCGACGCTTTGGGCGCGGCGCGCCTTTATGGCGAGCTGCTTCGCGACTATCCTCGCGATCGACTGGCGCTGCTGGTGGCGCACGGCCTGGATTTCCGCCTCGGACGGCGCGACATGCTGCGCGACCGTATCGCAGAGGTTCTGCCGTATTGGGACACAAAGGACGCCGAGTATGGGTATGTACTCGGCATGCATGCGTTCGGGCTGGAGGAGACTGGCGACTACGACCGCGCGCTGGCGGCAGCCCACAGGTCACTCGAATTCATCCCCGACAACGCGGCAGCGATCCACGTGATCGCACATGTCCTCGAGATGAGGGGCCCGCCCGAGAAAGGTATCGCCTGGCTACAGGGGACACGGCCAATCTGGATCGCCAATGCTGGCTACCGCATACATCTCGCGTGGCACCTTGCGCTCTTTCAGCTCGACGCCGATACCGCTGCGGATGCACTCTCCACGTACGATGACTTGATCGCACCTCAACTCGGCAGTGGCAATAGCGGTCTCGTCGATGCCTCCGCACTGCTGTGGCGGCTGCAACTATGCGGCACCAAATCGCGAGTGCGGTGGCTCAAGGTCACGGGACTCTGGCTGCGTCAACGTTTAATTGGCAACCGCGCCTTCGACCTTGTGCATGCAGTGATGGCATTCGCGGCATCGAAGCAGCACGCGTACGCTCGCCGCTTGGCGAGGCGGCTGAAGATCGACACGATGCTCCGCGCACGGAGCGGCGACGAGGAGCTGGCACTGGCCGAGTCCATGATAGCCGCCATCATGTCGTTCTGCCGGGGCGACTATGAGAGCGCCGTAGAGTCGATTTCGGCGATCCGGTCCGCTGCCGATCGATGCGGCGGAAGCGTCGCCCAGTGCGATCTGATTCATCTCACGCTGCTCGAGGCAGCGCTGCGTGGACAGCAAAAGCAGCTCGCCCGGACGTTGGCGGCCGAGCGCGCCGTGCGCAAGCCTGCGAGCCGTCTCAATCGCTGGCTCAAAGCGCGCGCGTGGACCCTGGGGACAACCCGGCAGGCAACGTAAGCGTTGGCGCAATGCTGTGTCGCGCACGGTGGGAGCAACCGGAACCCGCAACGACTGGTTATTGAATCACCTCATCCGCGCGCAGCAAGACCGCCGACGGAATCGTCACACCGAGTGCTTTGGCCGTTTTGAGCGCGGTCCGCCGCGGTCGTGAGCAGTACCTCGGAAATCCCTTCCGAGAGCAGTCGACACAAGCGCCATCGCCACGAACGCTTGCGCGTCGAACATTGCACTCCCGCCACGAGAGTCGATGCGGCGACATCGTGGCGCGGAGAGATTTCGAAAGACCGTGGTTACCTCACGGGCAACTCAATCCGGCCGGCTGCGTTAGCCGCGTCAGGTTCATGCTGCCTGTTCCGTAGCCCAACACGGAGTCGAAATCGACCCTCCCGTGGTTGCAGTCGGTGAACGTGAACGTGAGCGTGCCCCAGAGATTGTTCACGATCTGGTTCGGATCGAAATTCGGAATCCAGCGCCCCCGGGTCGGGAGGCTGACCGCGGTGATCGTTGCCGTATTGCCGCTGTAGCTGCCGACGCCGGTGAACCACGATTGCGCGGTTCCGGATGGGTTGAACGCAAACCACGCGGCATAGAAGCGCTGATCGGACAAAATCTGCACGAAAATCCCGTGCCCGCTTTGCGCGGGATCAAACCAGTGACCGGTGAACCCGGGACCAATTGCAGGCGGTGGCGGCGGCTCCGTTGAGAGGGATTCGCCGTATCCGAAGATCGAGAACCGCGCGGGTATCGACGAGCTGGGGCCGTAGATGACCAGCTCTGTCGCTAACGGCCCTTCCTTTTGGGGTGTGAACATGATCTCAAATACGCAATCCGGTTGCTCCACCCCTCCGCTGCAGCTGGTGCTCGTGATCTGAAAGCTGTCGGTATCGCCACCGCTCAGCATCGCTATGAAGTTGTTTCCGATGTGGCCTACCTACTGAATCACCTCATCCGCGCGCAGCAAGACCGCCGATGGAATCGTCACACCGAGCGCTTTGGCCGTCTTGAGGTTGAGCAACAGGAAATACCCGGTCGGCTGCTCGAGCGGCAGCACTCCTGGTTTTGCCCCCTTGAGAATCCTGTCGATGTACGTGGCGCCGCGCCGATACATTTCGTCGAGCGTGGGGCCATAAGACATCAAGCCTCCATCCTGAACAAACACGCCGAACTCGTACATCGCCGGCAAATGTTGTGCTGCTGCGAAGTCCACGATGCGTTTGCGATTGCTGGTGGTAAGCGAGTCCGAGACCACGAAAAATGCGTCGGGACGCTCCCGCGTCATCGTGGCTAGCGCCGCATCGATGTCTTCGGGTTTGCGCACCGAGAGTGGCTGTACGGCCACGTTCAAGAGGCGTGCAGCTCGCTCGACTTCGCCGTAACGCAGCGTCATCGCACGATCGTTGGCATTCCAGATCACCGCGATACGCGTCGCACTCGGGATCGCCTCCTTCAGCAGACCGAGCCGCTTGGCACTCAACTCAGTCGCCGGATCCGTAACGCCCGTGATGTTGCCGTCCGGCCGCGCAAGGCTCGTGACGAGCCCGACACCCAGTGCGTCACCTGGCGCGATGACTACGATCGGGATGGTCGTGGTCGCTGCCTTCGCAGCCAACGCTGCGGGACCACCGAAAGTCAAGAGTATGTCGACGTCGAGCTGAACAAGTTCCGCCGCCAGCGCCGGCAGTCTCTCGGCGTTCACGTCGGCCCATCGGCCGACGTAGGTCACGTTCTTGTCGGCTGTGTAACCGAGTTCCTGCATCGCCAGTCGAAATGCGGGAGGAGGCAGGCCATCCGCCGGCCGGCCAGCCCCGGACAAGAATCCGATGCGCCAGATCTTGGGAGGTTTCTGCGCGCGACTGGCGAATGGGGCGGCAAGCAGGCCACCCCCGATACTGAACAAAACTGCCCGACGATCCATCAGTGAGGCCCTCTTCAACGTCCCGTAATCCCCCGATACTACGCTACGCTGCTGCACTCCATTTCATGTGCGAAGTTCGTTCCTGCTCATCGCCCAACAAGGGCCCGCCTCAAGCAAGACCCAGGTTGCGCCGGAATTCCAGATAGTCCAACGCGGTTGCAGCGGGCGATTCCATCATCGGAAGGTGCCCGATGCCCGACATCAGCTTTACGTCGCTGTTCGGAAACAGGCTGCGCAGCGCTTCGGCGCCCGCAGGATTCAGAATCCTGTCCTCGGTACCCCACACTATGAGCGCCGGTGTGCTCAGCGTCCTGAATTGTGCTTCCAGCGGTGGAGAGTCGCCGGCGAACTGCACCAGAATCTGTCGATGAAGTGCAAAGTCCGCGACTGCCCGCCGCGCGAGCGTAGTGCGCAGCGAGTGTGGCAGGAAAGGCTTTTTATGCATTGCGGCATTGATGAGCCCCGGGAAATCCGCTTCGGTCCGAACCAGTAGCGGCATTTCGCCCGTGGCCTGGTACTTCCTGAACATCTCCGTTGCGCTCGCAGCCGCGGTCCCGGCGGCATCCAGGAGCCATAGACTGGCGACCATGTTGGGGTAGGTCGCGGCGAATTGCGCGGCGATGAAGCCCCCCATGGAACTGCCCCCAAGGTGCACCCGTTCCAGCTTCAACTGGCCAAGAAAAGCATGCAGGCGCGCGACTTGATCGGCAATACCGTAGCGCGCGGACGCGTCACGGGTGGCGTCGCCAAAGCCAGGCAGATCTGGACAGATGACACGATAGTGCGGCGTCAGAAAACGTGCGACGCGCGTGAAGTTGTCCTTGTCCCCGCCAAAACCATGGATCAGGACGAGGGGCGCCCCTTGTCCACCCTCCAGGCAAGGCATGGTGAAGCCCGGGATGGTCACGCTATGTTGGCGCAGGCCGGAGCGCCAGCGATCCAAACCGAGCCCCCAGCGCGCTGCGGTTGCCGGCGCAAAGCGGTCGAATGCCACCAACGCCAACACTGCGGCAACGATGAGATACACGATGGTCATTTACGCTTGCTCCGCGAAACGCACCGAGCGTGAAGCCGGTGTGTCTGCCTTCTGCCATTCGGTGATGGTCCCAACGAAGATCGCCAACCCGTTACGCACCAGCTGCTCGCGCGACATCTTGAAATTCGATAGCGCCCACACTTTAGCCAGTTGATAGATCGCACCCATCATCGCGGTGGCCAGCAGGCCAGGTGACAGGCCGTTGTGAGGATTGTCCGGCAGGCCGGCGCATACCTGATAGCGAATGAAATCGGCCGACGCACGCAATTGCGTCCGGTACACGGCATCCGCCTGGGCACTGGCACCTTCGATCTCCAGCAATATCAGTCGCGCGCGCGCCGGGTCGGCCGCAATGGCCTTGAAATAAGCCTCGAGCGCGCAGCGCATCCGGTCTTCCGGCGTCGGTTTCGCCTTGGCCAATGCCCCCACGGCCAGCCCCATCACGATGCCGGCGGCGTGCTGGTAGCTGACGCACAGCAGTTCGTCGAAATTGCTGAACGACTCGTAGAAGTAACGCTCGGTCAACCCGGCCTCCGCGCACAGTGACTTCAAGGTAGTGGCGTGGAAGCCGTCGCTGCCGAAGCGCTGGATCGCGGCCTCGATGAAGCGCAGGCGGCGCTCGGCGGTGCGCTGCGAATTGCTGACTCCGCGATAGAGCCGACCGGGATGGGCAACGGTGGACTGACTGGGCGGCACGGGTACTCCTTGGTGGGCCATCCGCCATTGTGACATCGAACAATGTCACATGCAAGCACTTTATTTCGCCCCACCCAACTTGACATTGTATGCTGTCACTTGTACAGTTCGCCTTATTGACATTGTGTAATGTCAGTTTTAACGAGCGGGAAGCTCGCTGCCAACCCAAGGAGAGAATCGATGAGCCCAGTCAGAGACGCCACACCAAGCGCCCCCTTACACGACGTAGATGTCGCCATCATCGGCAGCGGCTTCGGCGGCCTCTGCATGGCCATCAAGCTCAAGGAAGCGGGGATCGACAACTTCGTGATCCTGGAAAAGGACGAAATGTTTGGCGGCACCTGGCGCGTCAACCACTACCCGGGCGCCGCCTGCGACGTGCCGAGTCACCTCTATTCGTTCTCGTTCGCCCAGAACGCGCGCTGGACGCGCAAGTTCCCGTCGCAGCCCGAGCTGTGGGCCTATACCCGGGACGTCGTCAGAAAATTCAAGCTGGCCCCCCACATCCGTGTAAGCACAGCGCTGATGTCCGCCGACTTTGACGAGAGCAGCGGAAGCTGGCGTGTGGTGACCAGCCAAGGCGCATTCAACGCGAAATGCGTGGTCAGCGCGACCGGCGCACTGTCTCGCCCGTCGATTCCGAAGGTGGCAGGCCTCGAATCGTTCAGGGGAAAGATGTTCCATTCCGCCGACTGGGAACATGATTACGCGCTCGCCGGCAAGCGTGTCGCAGTGATCGGCACTGGAGCCAGCGCCATCCAGTTCGTCCCGGAAATTGCACCGCAGGTCGCGCAGCTCAACCTGTACCAGCGCACGGCGCCCTGGGTTCTGCCACGTCCGGACCGCGCCATCAGCCAACCGGAACACTGGCTGCTCGACCACGTGAAGCCGTTGCAATGGCTCTACCGCGGGCTGACCTATCTGCGCTACGAATCCCGCCTTGTCGCCTTCACCAAGCTGCGCTTCCTTTCTCGCCTCCTGCAGCGGATGGCCGAACGGCAGATCGCCCGGCACATCAAGGATCCGGCGCTTCGGGCCAAACTGACACCGGACTACACGCCCGGGTGCAAGCGACTGCTGCTCATGAATACGTACTACCCGACGCTGGCGCGGCCGAACGTGAAGGTCTGCACCGATGGCATCAAGGAAGTGCGCGCCAACAGCATCGTGGGCAACGATGGTGTGGAGCGCCCCGTCGATGCAATCATCTTCGGCACCGGTTTCGATGTCGAGCACGTGTTAGGCAAGGTCGATATCCGTTCATCGCGGTGATCCACCACCCAGGTTCCTTCCCGCTGACTCCACCCGTAGTTCGCTCCGGCGACACCGACATTGATCTCCTCGATCCTCGCCTGACCGATATCGGCGATCATCATTTTTCCCTTGCCTGCCGTATCCCAGCTGAAGCGCGCAGGATTGCGAAGGCCGTACGCCCAGATGGCACCGAGGACCTGGGCGTCATTCACAAGCGGATTTCCGCGTGGCACACCGTATTGCCAGCGACCGTCCTGCAGCGGATTGATACGAAGAATCTTGCCCAAGGGACTCATCAGATTCTGGGCGGTGTGCAGTTCATCGACCTGGCCATTCCGGAAGATCGTATTGCCGCCATCGCCCACGCCGATGTACAGCAGCCCGTAGTCGGGTTGCCCCGGCCTCGCGTTCGGGTTGAAGCCCACTTGCCCGCCGACGTGATCGTGCAGTGGGTGCGCAATTCTCAGGATCTCTCTGCGAGAGGACGCATCGAGCGATCCGCGTTGCTGGTGTCCACACTCCATTCAGCGATGACGTCATGATGTGCAACGCGCTTCATCGGGTCCGGGCTGGGGAAGTCGGAGACTCCAGAACCCGGAGTCTCGGTGCTGAAGGTATAGAATTTTCCGAAGCCCGGCCGATCGCGCTTTGCAAAATCCGGATGGAACGCAAAGGTATTGAGGCCCTGTTCGAACAGGTCCGCGCTGGTGAAACTACCCTTCCTTGCAATCGCCATGTCCAGGAACGGATCCGGCAGCAGCTGCCCGCCCTTGATCACGTAGATCTTGCCGGTCATGTCATTGACGAACACGCGACCGGAGCCGTCGGCCGCGTGGAACAGGAAATTGATCCTGGCGCGCGGTGGCGTGCTGCTGCTCGCTGGAATCTTGACGATGTCTTCGAGGACGACCGCAAATTTCATCGATCCTCGACTCTTCGAGCCAGACGCGTCAACCCGGGTCTGGCCGACGTGTTCGGGCGCGTGCGACTCCTTGGCAGGCGCGGAAGAGTTGGTGGCGCTGTCGCCACAACCTTGCAATGCAATGGCCATGCAGGAAATCAGGACGGCGCTCGCCGTCGAGATCGCCCGCAATGGCTCGCTTTCGTCGAAGGACATCGTTTAGCCTATGCCGACTGATTCCGATCGTCAAAGGCACGTGCGGCAATCGGGGACCGTCTGTCCTCTGGTGTTCCATTGTTCCGCAGCTATACTTACGTCCCGGAAACTATCGCCGACGACCCACAGGACTCCACGATGAACACGATTGCGCTGACGAATTCCGATCTCGAAGCACTGACTGCGTTCGACACGCCGACGATTTGCAATGCGCTCGAGCACCTGTCGAAGGCGACGCAGGCACGTGGCTTTACGACCAGCACCTTACTCTGCGGCTTTCCGACGTTGAAGCCGATCGTGGGCTACGCGCGCACGGCGATGATCCGGTCGGCGCAACCGCTCGACTCGACAGCGGCTGAACAACGCACGTTGCAGAACGACTACTACCGATACGTCGACGCGGGCCCCAAGCCATCGATCATCGTGATCCAGGATCTCGACGAGGGCGCTGCCGGTACAGGCGCATTCTGGGGCGAGGTGCAATCGGCGATTCACGTCGGCCTGGGTGCACGCGGCCTGGTCACCAACGGCTCGGTGCGCGACATCGATCAGTGGGCGCCCGGTTTCCAGTTTCTTGCCGCCCACATCTGTCCCTCGCATGCCTATGCCAAGCCCATCGCCTTCGGCACCGAGGTGCAGGTGCACGGCATGCGCGTGAAATCCGGGGACCTGATCCATGCCGACCGGCACGGTGCGGTCGTGGTGCCGCCGGCGCTGGTCCGCGGCATTCCCGCGGCTGCGCGCGTGGTTGCGGACCGGGAGGCGAAGATTCTCGCGGTGGCGCGAGGAGCGGGCTGCACCGCCGAAAAACTCGTCGCCGTGTTCAAGGACCTCGACGCGATTCACTGACGCGGGCGTGCGCTACGTGCGAGCCGCGCTCGCCGCCTTGGGCGGCTTTTTCGCGAGCTTGCAGCCTTGAATCGTCTTCTCCTTCGATTAGCGCGGATCTTCCTTCTTTGAGGCCCGCATCGGCGGGTGAACGCAGTGCGGCCGCTCTTGCCGCCTGCTCGATGTCCGACTTTTTCCACGAACTCCATGATGGCCGCGTTGCGCTGCCGCGACGCCTCGCAGTTGCCTACTCTGTGCACAAACCGCTTCTTACGAAGCACCGCTTGACGCACGTCAATGCATTGCGTCGCAAAACATGCCTTACTGCTCGCTATCAGCAGAGGCGAAATGTTGCAGCGGCTACGCCTATGCACCCTACGCATGGAGGAAGCTTGTGGGAAACCTGACTGCGGCAGCAACGACACTCGGCAGCTTCATCGCGGCGGCACTGGTTGCGTTCGCGAGCATCGGAGCTGCCGGCGCGCAATCGACGGAGCGAAGTGGCAAGCAAGTCGTCGACTCGCTCTGCGTCTCGTGCCATGGGAGTGGCGCCGGCGGTGCGCCAAAGATAGGCGACAAGAAAGCGTGGGCAGATCGCGCCGCCAAGGGGCTTGCGGGATTGAGCAAGAACGCGCTGGCCGGCATCCGGCAAATGCCCCCGCACGGCGGCAACATGAAGCTCACCGACATCGAAGTGGAGCGCGCGATCACCTACATGGTCAATCAGTCGGGAGGCCACTGGACCGAACCTGTCAGCCGGACCTCAGCGACTCCCCCACGTAGCGGCAAGGAAATCGTCGAGGCACAGTGCGTCAAGTGTCACGGCAAAGGTGTGGGCGGCGCGCCGAAAATCGGCGACCGCGCGGCTTGGACGCCACGCCTCAAGCAGGGCCTCGACACGGTCGTGGCGTCGGCGATCCACGGCCATGGAGCGATGCCGCCGCGCGGTGGAATGGCCGACCTCACGGATGTCGAGATTCGTAGCGCGATCATCTACATGTTCAACGTGGGAACTGGCACGACCAACTGAGTGGCCGTGCACTCGCTGTATGTCGTTACAGCGCGTTCGCATAGCGGAGTACTGTGCGACAGCGTGAATATGTTCCGCTCCGCTGTAACGGTGCCCGTTGCGCCCTCGATGCCTGCGCACCCAGCAAATCATCAAACCCCGTGAGCACGTGCCTGCTGGCGCGACGTGATCCGCTGCGTCGTCAACACGTGACTGGCAATCGAAGCGAGAACGCATCGCATTCAATGCGCATCTGCTCGTGAACGAATGTCAATTGGACTTTTCGCAACATCGGCAATTTCGACACCGCTTCTTGATGCCGAGTTGATGCAGATCAACTTGGGCGAGAGAACTTTTGCGAATATTGCATCACGTGGTTTCAACAAGTGATCCATTGTGTAGCACACATCGGTGCCATTCATTGCCAGTGACGCAGCCACTGCACTTCCAATCTGACCTTCCGTTTCCACGCCCGGCTGGAACACTGTTTCTCAATTCGAGAATCATATGAACACAAGAACGATTGCAGGTCGTGCCGCGTCATTCGCGGCACTTTCGTTTGTCGCCGCGGCTATGTTCGCGCCGGGTGGAGCGTTCGCGGCCGATGCCGCGGCTGCGCAGGCACTCGCCAGGCAGAACAACTGCTTCAAGTGCCATGCCGTCGACAAGAAAAAGGAGGGACCGGCTTGGAAAGAGGTCGCTGCCAAACTTAAGAACGACAAGGACGCCGAGGCGAAGCTCACCAAACACCTCACCACCGGGCCGAAGGTGAAGTTCGAGGACGGTCACGAAGAGGATCATCCGATCATCAAGGCGAAAAGCGCGGACGACACCAAGAACCTGGTCCAGTGGATTCTATCGCTTCAGTAGTGATCGTGGGCAGCCGGTGCGGACGAAGGCATTGACGACTCCGGCGTGCGAACGGCACTGAGTAGGGGAACGCAATGAACCGCGTCAGGAACGTAATTTCACTCCTCTTCACGGTGGTTGGACTGGTCGTGGGAGGAGCCGCCGTCGCGGCGGATGCGCCTGACATGTCCTCCAAGGACGATCGCGTAAAGGAAGCGCTCGCCAAGGACGCCGTCTGCACCAAGTGCCACGACGAAAACGACAACAAGCCGATTTTGGCGTATTACCAGACGCGCCATGGCGTCAAGGCAGACCCGCGTACGCCTGGTTGCCAGACCTGTCACGGCGCGAGCGATGCGCATGTCAAGAATCCGCAGGGCGTCACGCCGCGACCGCAGCCCGACACCGTGTTCGGGATCAGCCCGAAACGCGTCTCCTCCGTCGACGATCAAACGGGCACCTGCCTCAGTTGTCACAAGTCGGGCAACCGCACCTACTGGTCCGGCAGTGTCCATCAGTTTCGCGATCTCGTCTGCAGCAACTGTCATGTGGTGCATGCGCCGAACGACAAGGCCTTGACCAAGATCACTCAGCCCGAGGTCTGCTTCGCATGCCACAAGACGCAGCGCGCGCAGATCCACCAGATCTCGACACACCCAATACTGGTGGGCAAGGTTGCGTGTGCGGACTGCCACAATCCGCATGGCTCGACGGCATCGAAGCTGATGGTCAAGGATACGATCAACGAAACCTGTTACACGTGCCACGCCGAAAAGCGCGGGCCGTTCCTGTGGGAGCACAGCTCGGTCGTCGATGACTGCAGCAACTGCCATACGCCACACGGCTCGACCAAACCGGCGCTGCTCAAGGCACGCGTGCCGTGGCTTTGTCAGGAATGCCATAGCGGTGACCACGGTGCCGCAATCAATAGCGGTGCGAACCTGCCGACGGGCAACGCGACCACGGTGAACGGCCAGCAGCCGCTCGGCGCGCAGAGTCCACGTGCTCAAACGAACGCCCGGGCGTGTCTCAACTGCCATGTCCTGATTCATGGCTCGAACCACCCGGCTGGCGCCAAGTTCCAGCGCTGACCGAATGCGAACGAGGGAGCAAGTCATGAACGCGAGCAGGGATCGTGTTGCTATCCGCGCGTCAGTGCTGGCTGTGCGCTTCGCGCTCTTCGCAATGGCCGCCGCAGTAGCGTCCGCGGCCTACGCCGCAGACTCCGCACCGGTCGATCCGGCAGTCACCGCGTTGACCCAGCCGACCAACTCGGTCGAGGCGGGGGTGGGTTACGTCACGCAGGATTCGTTCAAGTATGGCCAGTTCAACGGCCTGTTCAACAAGGGAGCGTATGGCATCCTGAATTTCAATATCCGCGACGAAACGCCATATGACGCCGACAGCGCCCTTCGCTGGCGCATCTTCGGCACAGATCTCGGTCTCGATACGCGCAGTGCTTACGCGGAAGTCGGCAAGCAAGGCACTTTCCGTATCAGCGTGGGCTTCGACGAGCTGCGCAGCAACTACACCGACAGCTACCAGACCCCCTTCCTGGGCAACGGGACGAATACGCTGACGCTGCCATCCACGTGGCTGAAGCCGATCGTGCCCCAGGCAAACGCCACCGGCGGTAACTTCCGCGCGCTCTCGCCGACGACCGGTCTTGGCCCGACGATCGTGAACGGAGTCGTGACGCAACCGACCGCGGCGCAGCAAGCCACCGTCAGGGGGATCATCGCGGCCGACGTCCCGTCCTTCAACAACCTCAACCTCGATACGACCCGCAAAGTCTATTCGGGCGGGTTGGGTTTCAACATCGACCCAAGGTGGGAAGTGAAGTTCTCCGCGAGCCAGACCCAGCAGAACGGTCTGAAGCCGCTCAATATGATCAGCCTCGCGTCGGGTACTTTTTCCGCGGTCATGCCGAACCTGATCGACCAGACCACGAACCAGTACAACGCAAGCATCAACTACACCGGCGAGAAGTTCTATTTCACGGCGGCTTACTACGGGTCGTATTTCACCAACGACAACAAGTCGATGACGTTCGAGAACCCGTTCGTCAAGGGCAGTCTCGCGACGATGAGCACCGCGCCGAGCAACGATTTCAATCAGTTCATTCTGAAGGGCGGCTACAACTTTACGCCGACGACCAAGCTGGTGCTCGGGGCAGCGTACGGGCGCAATACGCAGAACGACCAGTTCCTCAACAATCCAACCGACCTGCCGATCGGGCTGCCGACGTCCTCGCTGAACGGACTGGTGATCACGGAAATGTTCACTGCTCGGCTCACGGCCAAGCCAGCCAAGAACTTCAACGTCGGCCTTGGCTACACGTACAACGACCGGGACAACAAGACACCGGTCAATACGTATGCGTTCTATGATGCCGAGGAACCGAAGACGGGTGCGTCCTCGTTCAACGGCACGCTCGGCCTTCCCGCCGGCACGCTCGGCAGCAACATCAACATCTACGCGAATCGTCCGTACAGCAAGAAGGTGAACACGGCCGTCGCCGATGCGGATTACCTCTTTGCACCCGGACAATCCGTGAAGGGTGCTTACGAATACCAGCAGATCGACCGCAACTGCCCGGGCTCGTGGATCAATTGCGCCGATGCGACACAGACACGCGAAAACACCCTTCGCCTCGCCTACGACGGAAATATCAGCGAGACTTTCAGTGCCCGTGCAAGCTATGCCTACTCGCAACGCAAGGTTGATTACGATCCGAACGCTTGGCTCGCGCTGGTGCCGATGGCCAACTTCGTCCCCGGTGCACCGACTGTTGGCGCAACGTCCAGCGTAGCTGCCTTCCTTGCAGCAACGGGTCTAGGGGGCTTTGGCCCCAATGCGCCGTACGTTCCGCTGCAGCCAGGCAATCTCGGCATCTTCTTTCCGAACAACAGCGCGTTACCGCAGGCGTTGTACGGGAGCCGCAACGACATCCACGAGATTCCCGGGATGGCGCGGTTCAACATGGCGAACCGCGACCGGAACAAGGTGCGCGCTTCACTCGACTGGCAGGCGCTCGAAGCGCTATCGGTGCAGGCGGGCGTGGAATACATCGACGACAACTATAACAATTCGGCGTACGGACTCACCAGCGCGAAAAATTGGCAGGTGAATCTCGAGGCCACGTGGCAGGCCACCGAGGACTTCAGCGCCAACCTCTGGTACACCTATCAGAACCAGCAGTACCAGAGCGGCGGAATTTCCTATAGCGCCGGCGCGATCACCAATACGGCGACCGTTGGTGGCGTTGCCGGCAACACGGTTGTGTCGGGCGGGTGCTTCTCGACCGTTGTCGACAAGAACATGAACGCCAAGATCGACCCGTGCCTCAACTGGAACGCCAACGAGCGCGATCGGGTGAACTCGCTCGGCCTCGGCTTCAACTGGAAAGGTCTGATGTCCCGCAAGCTCGACCTCTGGGGCGATGCGGTGTTCACCTGGGCGAAGACCAGCAACGGCATGGGGGGTGGAACCTATGCGAACAGCCCGTTTGCCGTAGCCGGAGCGCCCGCGGTGGTACCAGCGGCATTCTTCATTCCCGCGTCAGACCTGCCCGACGTCACCAACAACACGATCGCGTTGCGGCTACTCGCCCAGTACGCCCTCGACAAGAAATCCGCGGTCAGGTTCATGTATCTGTACGGTCAGCTGCACTCCACCGACTATGCGCTCAACGGGACGCAGTACGGAACCATCACCAGCGTAATGCCGACCAATCAGACCAACCCGAACTACAACGTTTCGGTCTTCGGCCTGTCGTATGTCTACAACTGGCAGTAGGCGGCGGGGCGCACGACATCAGACGACACGGAAGTCGCCAGCGGCCTCTGTCATTGCACCGCGCCGGCGTGTCACATGATTGTTGATTAACTGAAAGACTCCCCGATCCATGCACGAATCCCCTCCTCCGGCATCGCGTTGGCAACGGCTGCGCGGCTTCCTCCTGCGACCTTCTTCGTTCTCGCTCGCTGGTGTCGTAGCAATCGGGATGATCTGCGGGCTCATGTTCTGGGGTGCGTTCAACACGGGCATGGAGGCGACGAACTCCCTCGATTTCTGCACCTCGTGTCATGAAATGCGCGATACGGTCTTCGAGGAATATAAGCAGACCGTGCACTACATGAACCGATCGGGTGTTAGGGCAGCGTGTCCGGATTGTCACGTACCCAAGGACTGGACCCACAAGTTCGTGCGCAAGGTACAGGCGAGCCAGGAGCTCTACAGCAAGTTCATCTCGCACGGCATCGACACGCCGGAGAAGTTCGAAGCGAAGCGAATGGAACTCGCGGAGCATGTGTGGAAGACCATGAAGGAGAGCGATTCGCGGGAATGCCGCAACTGCCATTCCTGGGATGCCATGAATCCGGAAAAGCAGCATCCGCGCGCGCGGGCCAAGATGGCTCAGGCCCAGAAGGACGGCAAGACCTGCATCGATTGCCATAAGGGCATTGCCCACCTATTGCCCAAGGAATATGTCGAAGATGAGGAATGACCTGCCCTCCGCCGCAGATCCGATGAACGGGAGACCATGATGGGGACAGTCGTCTGGACGGTCTTTGCAGTCGGCATCATGATCGCGATCTTTGCAAGCTGCGTGATCCTTGTTGCTGCAGGAACCCGGCTTCTCGAGAACACGCTGACGAAGCGGCGCCAGAAGTCCCTCCTTTGACGCTTTTGAAGGTGGGCTACAGCCGGTCTGATCAGACGGCAGCAGATAGACTAGCGGCCAGTGCTGCGTCGACCGGCTGAACCCATATCCACTTTCAACCTTGCCCCATGAATCGTTACGGATCGTTCCTTAGCGACTAGCAACGATCAACGGAAGACGACCGTTTTCAGCCCGTTCAGGAACACCCGCCGTTCGAGGTGATATTTCACCGCGCGGGCAAGCGCCTGACACTCCACGTCGCGGCCCAACGCGATGAGATCGTCAGCGCGCATGTTGTATTCAACGCGAGCCACTTCCTGCTCGATGATGGGGCCCTCGTCGAGCTCCGGCGTGACGTAGTGCGCCGTCGCGCCGATCACCTTCACGCCGCGCGCGTAGGCTTGGTGATATGGCTTGGCGCCCTTGAAGCTCGGCAGGAACGAGTGGTGGATATTGATTGCGCGACCTTTCAGTTGCGTGCACAACTCGCCGGACAGCACCTGCATGTAGCGCGCGAGCACCACCAGCTCGGCGCCTTCGTCCTCGATCAGCGACCACAGCTTGGCTTCCTGCTTCGCCTTGGTCTCTGGCGTCACCGGAAGATGAAAAAACGGCACGTCGTAGGACGCCGCCAGTCCGTACGCGTCACGATGGTTGGACACGATTGCGACCGGTTGCATCGGCAGCCACCCGAGCTTATAGCGGTACAGCAGATCGTTCAGGCAATGGTCGAACTTGGAGACCAGGATCAGCACGCGCGGTTTGACGGCCACGTCGCGCATCCGCCATTCCATGCCGAAGCGCGCGCCGATCGGCGTGAATTGATCCACCAGATCGGCTTCCGAGACTGCGGGAGGCAACGCCTCGAACAGGACGCGCATCATGAAGCGCTGGGTGTCGAGGTCACCGAACTGCGCGCTGTCGATGATGTTGCACTGCCGGTCGGCGAGGAACATGCCGACCGCACCGACAATGCCCGGCGCGTCGTGGCAGGACAGAGTCAGGACGAAGCGCGACGGAACGGTCAAGCCGCTGCCTGCGTCAGCTTGCCGGCTTGATAGTCCTGCACCGCCTGCTCGATTTCTTCGCGCGTGTTCATCACGAACGGCCCGTACTGCACGATCGGCTCGAGCAACGGACGCCCGGCCAGCAGAATCACGCGGCCGCCCTCCGCACCGCCGGTCAACTCGACGCTGTCGCCATCGGTCAGCACGCCCGCACCGTGCGTCTTCAAGTGGCGCCGTGCATTCGCCGCCCCGATCTCCACACTGCCCTCGAACGGATACACAAACGCGTGATACCCGGGCGCCAACGCGTGCGTAAAGCTTGCCCCCGCCGGCAATTCGACATCGAAGTACAGAGGATCGGTGGTGACGCCCTGGATCGGCCCGGGCGTCGTCGCGCCATTGGCGTTCAGCGTGCCGGCGATAACCTTGACGCGCACGCCACCAGGCAGCGCGACGACCGGAATCTCATCTGCCTGGATATCGCGATAGCCGGCAGGCTTCATCTTTTCCTTGGCCGGCAGATTGATCCACAGTTGAAAGCCGCGCATGCGTCCCGCCTCCTGTTGCGGCATTTCCGAATGGATGATGCCGCGACCCGCGGTCATCCACTGCACGCCGCCGCCCCTGAGATCGCCGGTGTGCCCAAGGTGGTCCTCGTGCCGCATATGGCCGTCGAGCATGTAGGTGACGGTCTCGAAGCCGCGATGCGGATGCGCTGGAAAGCCGGCGATGTAGTCGCCCGCATTGTCGGTCGAGAAGTGATCGAGCATCAGGAACGGGTCGACCCGCGCCCAGGCAGACTGGCCAATGCTGCGCAGAAGTTTTACGCCAGCGCCATCGGAAGTGGGAATCGATTCGATTACGCGTTGCAGGGTTCGGGTAGTCATCGCGGTCTCCGGTGAACCCGGTAAATGAGGCCGGCAGCCGCGAGCTTCAAGCCCCGCGCTGGCCAAGGCCGCCGTCAGGAGACGGGCAGCGCGGAATGCAGGCGGCTGTTCTTGGACACCGAGACGAGCAGGTACTCCATCTGGTCGGCGAGGATGCGCCGATTGCGCAGGATGAAGTGCTCATGACGATCGGGCACATACGGCACATATAGCAGCGGCATACCTGCCTGCTCGGGCGAGCGGCTGCCCTTGCGGGTATTGCAACGGCGGCACGCCGTCACCGTGTTGGTCCAGCTGTCGCGGCCGCCACGGGCGACGGGCTGCACGTGGTCGCGCGACAGGTCACGGGTCATGTACCGCTCCCCGCAGTAACCGCAGACGTGCCGGTCGCGCGCGAACAGCAGTGAATTGGTCAGACTGGGCGCATGCGGGTACTTGGCCGCGCCGCTGCCCTTGATGGCCAGGATCGACTTGGTCGCGATCCGCGAGCGCTCGCCGTTGCGCTGATAGCCACCCCGAAACTCCCTGACTGTCTGGCCGACCGACCACGCCACGAGTTGCTTGGCGTGGTAAGTGATCGCTTCCTCCAGTTCCACCCAGGCTTGCGGCAGGCCGGCGAGATCGACGGTGAGGATCAACGGTTGCATCGGGTTTCCACGAAGTAAGTGCTTATCTTAGGGTGTCGCTGAGTATTTGGCAAAATCCCGGGGAAAATGGTTCCGGTCGGGAGCGTCTCGGCGTCCCGAATAGGGCCCTGCGGTAACATCGCAGCATGACACCGTCGACCGTCTGGCGGCTTGTGCCGGCGCTCGGCATCACGCAGATCATCTCCTGGGGAACGCTCTACTACTCGATCGCCGTGCTCGGCGCGAGCATGCGCACCGAACTCGGCATCTCGTCCACGGCACTGTTCGGCTCCTATTCGGCGAGCCTGATGATCGGTGCGGTCGTGGCGCCCGCGGTTGGGCGTGCAATCGATCGGCTCGGCGGGCGGCGCGTCATGAGCATGGGGTCGATCGTCGCGGGGATTGCACTGCTGGCGATTGCGCACGTGCATTCGGTGGTTGCGCTGTACGCGGCATGGGCCATTGCCGGCGTCGCCATGGCGATGACCATGTACGACGCGGCGATCGCAACGCTCAGCCAGCACTCGGGGACTTCCTTCCGTACGGCACTGACCGCGCTAACGCTGATGGGCGGTCTGGCAAGCACCGTGTTCTGGCCGACGGCGCTCAAGGGCCTCGAATGGGTTGGCTGGCGCGACACGATGGTGTTCTTTGCGCTGCTGCAGTTCCTGGTCTGCCTGCCGCTGCATCTCGCGTTCGTCCCACGCGGCGCCGCGGTGCCGGTCCCCGCGATGGCAGGCGCTGCCCATGTCCAGGGCGCGTTGCCCGCGCGCTCACGACGGACTGCGTTCGTGGCGCTCGCCGCCGCGTTCGCCTTCAACGGGTTCATCGTCTCGGTGCTGACCGTACACATGATTAACGTACTGCAGCGTCAGGGTCTGACACTCGAAACTGCGGTGTGGATCGGTTCTTTTTTCGGCCCGATGCAGGTTGCCGGACGAATCCTGGAATTCTCGGTGGGCCGCCGCTTCGCGTCGCGCACTGTCGGCATGCTGGCATTGAGTCTGCTGGTGGTCGCGATCTGCGTGCTGCTTGCGCTCGACGGTCAGGTCGCGGTGGCGCTGCTTTTCGCCGTGCTGTTCGGATTCAGCAACGGCGTCGTGACCATCGTGCGCGGCACGGTTCCCGCCGAATTGTTCGGACGTTTGGGTTACGGCCGAATCCTTGGCAACCTGGCCGCTCCGGCGCTGGTCGCACGTGCGATTGCGCCGTTGGCATTCGCGCCGCTCGCGTTGCCGCAAACCGCTTCGTTCGGGTGGCTGCTCGCGTTGCTCCTGATGGCGCTGTTGTCGGTGGCAAGTTTTGCCGTGGCGGTGAGGCACCGCAAAGCTCTTTAGAGAACCTCAACTGCAGTCCGTTGTTGGTGCGCCAGCCTGTCTCGACCACCGCGCACTCAAGGAGTGATCCATTTATTCTTGCGCAAACAGATAGCGATCCGCAGAATGGGTGTTCCAGTTTGATCTGATCTCGACGCTGCCTCCCATGCCGGAGTCGAACCGCGCTGACACCCCGCTGGCGTCCGGGACGATGACGTTGCTGTTCACCGATATCGAGGGCAGCACCCGTTTATGGGAGGAAGCGCCTGAGCAGATGAGGACGGTGCTGGCGATGCACGACACGATTTCACGCTCGGTCGTGGAATCGCATCGCGGCGTGGTAGTAAAGATGACGGGTGATGGCATTCATGCTGCCTTCGACGACGCGCTTGACGCGCTCGCCGCGACAGTGGACCTGCAAATGGCGCTCACCGATTTGGCCGCCACCAGCCGCGTAGCGCTGCGGGTTCGCTGCGGACTGCATGCCGGGTTGGTTGAGCGCCGCGATAACGACTACTTCGGCGGACCGGTCAATCGAGCGGCGCGGATCATGAGCGCGGCGCACGGTGGCCAGGTGCTGCTGTCCCAGGCGGTGGCCGATGATGTGCGGGAGATCCTTCCGACCGCAATTTCGCTGCGCGATCTCGGCAAGGTCCGCCTCAAGGATCTCTCGACACCCGAACACGTCTATCAAGTCGTGCACCCGCAATTGCGCCAGCAGTTTCCGGCGCTGCGCTCGCTGGAGGCCACGCCGAACAACCTGCCGCAACAGACCACGAGCTTCATTGGACGTGAGAAGGAGTTGGGTGAGTTGCGACAGCTTTTGGCCAAGACTCGCCTGCTGACGCTCACTGGCTCGGGCGGATGCGGCAAGACGCGGCTTTGTCTGCAGCTTGCCGCCGACTCTCTGGACCAGTACCCCGACGGCGCCTGGCTGGTCGAATTCGCGTCACTCACGGACCATGCCCTCGTACCGCCGACAGTAGCAACGGTGCTTGGCCTGAAGGAAGAGCCGGGCAAACCAATCAGCCGGACGCTTTCCGAGCATCTCAAGGACAGGCGGCTGCTATTGCTCCTCGATAACTGCGAGCATCTGCTCGCCGCCTGCGCGCAGCTGGTCGACGTGCTCCTGCGTCAATGCCCGCATCTGAGGATTCTCGTGAGCAGCCGGGAAGCGCTCGGCCCGGGCGGCGAGCAAGCGTATCGCGTGCCGTCGTTGTCGCTGCCGGACCCGAAGCGGGCGCACACCGCGACGTCCGTTGCGCCTTTCGAGGCGGTACAACTGTTCACCGATCGTGCCTTGCTCGCCCGCCCGGACTTTCAGGTGACCGACCAGAACGCGGGCACGCTGGCTTCCATTTGCTATCGACTGGATGGGGTTCCGCTGGCCATCGAGCTGGCAGCGGCGCGCGTACGCTCCCTTTCAGTCGAAGCGATCAATCGCAAGCTCGATCAGCGTTTCCTGCTGCTCACGGGGGGCTCACGCACGACGCTGCCACGGCAGCAGACGTTGCGCTCGCTGATCGACTGGAGCTACGACCTGCTGCAAGAGTCGGAGAAGCTGGTGTTGCAGCGATTTTCAGTATTTGCCGGAGGGTGGACGTTGACTGCGGCGGAGCAGATCTGTGCTGGCGACGGCGTGCAGAATCTGGAAGTCCTCGATTTGCTGTCTTCACTCGTCGACAAGAGCTTGGTAGTGGTGGAGGAGAAAGGGGAAACGTATCGTTACCGGCTGCTGGAGACCGTGCGGCAATATGCCCGAGAGCGGCTATTGGAGGGCGGAGGTGGCAAGGCGGTTCGCGACCGGCATCTGGAATTCTTTCTGATGCTGGCGGAGGAGACGGAATCCAGATTGACGGGTCCCGCGCAGGCCGAGTGGCTACAGCGTTTACAGCAGGAACACGAAAATCTGCGGGTGGGTCTGGAATGGAGCCTCGCGGAGGGCGAACCGAATGCCGGTATGCGGCTGTGCGGTGCACTGTGGCGGTACTGGTGGCTACGAGGCCACCTCGCCGAAGGCCGGGAGTGGTGCGCACGCGTTCTGCAGAACGCGGCGGGAGCGTCGAGAACAGCCGCGTTCGCAGTGTTGCTTGGAACAGCGGGCATTCTGGCCCGATATCAGGGCGACTATGCCGCCGCCCGCGCACTGAACGAGGAGAGCCTCTCGATACGGCGGGCGTTGGGCGACCGAAGAGGCATTGCCTTGTCCCTGATCAATCTGGGAGGTGTGGCCCACGACCAGCGGGATTTTGCAGTCGCCCGCGCAATGTTCGATGAAAGCCTGGTGATCGTGCGCGAAGTGGGGGATCGTTGGCTCGTGTCCGTCGTGCTGAACAATCTGGGGGACGTAGCTTATGAGCAGGGTGATTTGGGCACTGCCCGGCGACTGTACGAGGAAAACCTGGCAATCAAGCGGGAGCTTGGGGATCGGTTCGGCATCGCCAATGCCCTCGTCAGCCTGGGGTTTGTGGCCCAGGATCAAGGTGACTATCCAGCCGCCGGGGCGCTGTCCGGGGAGGGCTTGGCGATTCGACGCGATCTCGGCGACCTGCGGGCTATTCCCAGGATGCTGGAAGGACGAGCGTCATGGGTCGCTGCGGTCGGAGGCTTGCGTCGCGCCGCCCGCATCTTCGGAGCGGCCGAGCGACTGCGAGAAGAGTTCGGGTCGCCGCAGTCGCCCAATGAACGGCACGACTGCGTGCAGCGTGTGACCTCGGCCCGCACCGCCATGGGAGATGACGCCGCTTTCGATCGCGCCTGGCACGAAGGCCGTGCCCTGACGCTGGAACAAGCGATAGAGCTCGCCCTCGATAGCAAAGACTAGCGCGACTGACGAGCGCGTCCGCCGGCGATGTCAGATCTTTGGGCAGACCGTCCGCGCACGACGCTCGAACCGGACCCGGTCCTGCCTGAGCATGGACGCGCTAGTCGACGACCGTCAAACTGAATCGAAGAAAACTCCTGTTCACGCCCGCGGCTGCAAACGCCTTGGAAAGAACTGCCACCATGCGGAAGGCCTTGGGATTGAAATATGGACGGTCTTCCTTGCCGACAAGTTCACTCTTGAGCACTGGGAACGAGAACTCGAGGTACGCCGCGCTTCCCGGCTGCTCAATGAGGAACGCATAAGCCAGATCCTTGATGGCTTGGCTGGCGGAGCCAACGTCTGCAGCGTCAAAGCGCAGCACGCTTTGCAGGGCTTGGCAGTACAACAAGGTTTGCGACCGCTGAATCAATGACGGATTGGCCGGGCCACCTGGATCCGGGATTGTTGAAGTCGGAGGAGCCGGCTCCAGTGAACGGTCAAACGCCTTCGGACCGATGGAAACAATGATGCGATTCGCAGGATCCATAGTTGCTCCATCAAGAAAGCATCAAGTCCCAGGGACCTATAGCATACCGTGTGCTTTCCGCATTGTGCTAGTCCAGGCTAAGACAAACCAGCGCCTGGCTGCAAAGCGACAGGCTCACGACGAACGCGCAACTTCGTCAGAATTTCCCTAAGTCGCCGCCTCCACCTGCAGCACCGGGAGCGTTTCGACCACTTCGTCGTTCGCCGCAATGCGCATCCTGGGCTTGCGCGCGTCGACATACGTGCGAGCGATGTCCAGCGTCTCGCGTACACCGATGTCGGCGCCGTGCCGGGCGATGAATTGCCTGCCCGCCGACTGCCCTTCATCGTGCAGGAGCACGAGGGCTTTGCGCGAGCGTTCCAGCGCCGATCCCGGCTCGATGAGATCGCGCGGGGGCGGACCGATGCGGTGCATGCGCAATTCGCGCATGTTCGACGGACCGTCACCGCGCGCCGCCATTGTGCGCATCGCGGCGATCGACTGCATCTCGGCAACCAGACTGGAGTTGAACACGATCTCACCGATGCGCTGGCGTATGGCTGAGGCGTCACGGGGAGCCTCGTGCACTTCGTCGGGCACCAGCTGCACGACAACGATGTCTCGTGCCGTGCCGGTGTGGATCATCGGCCACAGCGTCGGATTGCCGCAGTAGCCACCGTCCCAGTACGGTTCACCATCGATCTCGACCGCCTGGAAGAGCGTCGGCAAGCACGCCGACGCGAGCAAGGCGTCGATGGTGATGTCGTCGTTGGCGATGACGCGAGGCAGTCCGGTCTTCACGTTGGTGACCGTGACATAGAGTGCCGGCGCGTCCTTGCTGCGGATCGCATCGAAGTCGACGTGCGCGGCGATCGCGTCGCGCAGCGGATTGATATTGAGCGGGTTCGCGTTGTAGGGCGACATCGAACCGCTCGAAATGAACCACGTGGCAAGCGAATCACGCCATGCGCGCTCAACAGGGCCCCACACTTCGCGCCCAAGATCGGCCAGCGCTGGACGGGCGATGCCCATCCAGAACGAACGCAGTGCCTTGCGCGCCTGCGTGGCCGATCCCCTGGCCAGCGCGCTCGCGATGATCGCGCCGTTGATTGCGCCGGCGCTGGTGCCGCTCAGGTGGGCGATGCTGAGGCTGCGGCTGGCAAGCACCGCATCGAGCACGCCCCAGGTATACGCGCCCCACGAGCCGCCGCCCTGCAAGGCGAGGCCAATGGGTTTGCGCGGTGCCAATAGCTGCACGTTGTCTTCGTTCGTCATGATGTGTCCTGGGTCGGTGATCGACGCCTGCTTGTGGCGGTGTCGATGGGTCCGCGTCGGTCGATTGACGTTGGAGCTCGGCACGGCGATGTTGCCGTATCGTCTCCGCTAAGACTGGCTCTGCGCCGCGCCGTATCCATGGCGGCTGCATGGTGAAGCCAGATACCCTGCTTCCTATATTGCTGCGTTGCACCAATTCACAATGGGGCCATCCAGTGCTGGACGTCAATCGTCATTTCGAATCAGCAGGATAGCGCGATGTTATGACAATGCCATGAAGTGGTGCGGCGGCCATTCAAAGCTGGGCGAATCCACCTGCGTTGCCTCAGGCTGGTGCGAAATCTTGCAAATACTGCGCCGGGTTGTAAGCAGGCGCTTACTTAGCGAGCGATTAAAGCGCCAGCGCGACGCGCGTGCCCTGATCGATCGCGCGGCGCGCATCGAGTTCGAGCGCGACGTCCGCGCCGCCGATGAGCTTGCAGGCAATGCCCGCCGCCTGCAGATCGGCGTAGAGATCGCGGCGAGGCTCCTGGCCCGCGCAGATGACGATCGTGTCGACGTCCAGGATCTGCGGCTGACCGTCGACTTTGATGTGCAACCCGGCATCGTCGATGCGCTCATATTCGACACCGCCGGTCATGGCCACACCACGTTTTTTCAGCAGCGTGCGCCGAATCCATCCCGTAGTCTTCGCCAGACCCGCGCCGACTTTCTCAGTCTTGCGCTGCAGCAGCCAAAGCTTGCGCGCGGGTGGCGGCTCGTGCGGCGGCATAAGTCCGCCGCGTCGAGCGATAGTCCGTGTCGATGCCCCATTCGGACATGAACGCGGCAATGGCGGGATCGTCGACGCGACCGTCGCTCGCGTGCCCATCCGGAGGGTCGACGGCAGTGAGCAATTCCGCTACGTCGAACCCGATGCCGCCGGCGCCGATGAGCGCCACACGCTGGCCCGCCGTTCTGCGTCCGTCGACGATCTCGGTATAGCTCGCCACCTTGGCATGTTCGATACCTGGAATCGACGGCGTGCGTGGAACGATGCCGGTGGCAAGAACCACTTCGTCGAAGCCACGCAGCGCGGCGGCATCGGGGCGCTGGTTCAACTCGATCTTCACGCCAAGTTGTGCAAGCCGCACGCGGAAATAGCGTAGCGTTTCGGCGAATTCTTCCTTGCCGGGAATTCGTCGCGCCAAATTGAACTGGCCGCCGATTTCGTCGGCCGCGTCGAACAAGGTCACGGCATGGCCGCGCTCGGCCGCGGTCAGTGCACAGGCCATGCCCGCAGGTCCGGCGCCAACGACAACGACCTTGAGCCGCTGGGCCGCTGGCACGAGCTTGAGTTCGGTTTCACGGCAAGCGTATGGGTTGACCAGGCACGTCGCGGTCTTGCGCTGGAAAATCTGGTCAAGGCACGCCTGATTGCAACCGATGCACGTGTTGATCTCGTCGGCGCGATCTTGCGCCGCCTTGTTGACGAACGCCGCGTCGGCCAGAAATGGCCGGGCCATCGACACCATGTCGGCATCACCGCGCGCAAGCAGCGCCTCGGCCGTCGCAGGGTCGTTGATGCGGTTGGTGGTGATCAGCGGAATCTTGACCGCGGATTTCAACCGTCGCGTGACCCATGCAAATGCCGCGCGCGGGACCATCGTGGCGATGGTCGGAATGCGCGCTTCATGCCAACCGACGCCAGTATTGATGATCGTGGCACCCGCCGCTTCGACCGCTTGGGCCAGCGCGACGACTTCATCCCAGGTGCTGCCGCCCTCGACCAGATCGAGCATCGACAGCCGATAGATGATGATGAACTTCGGGCCCACCGCCGCGCGCGTGCGGCGCACGATCTCCACCGCGAAGCGGATGCGATTGAGAAACGATCCGCCCCATTCGTCGTCGCGATGATTGGTTTGCAGCGCGATGAACTGGTTGATGAGGTAGCCTTCGGAGCCCATGATCTCGACGCCGTCGTAGCCAGCCTGCTGCGCGAGCTGCGCGCATCGCGCATAGTCGGCGATGTTCTTGCGAATGCCCCACTGCGTCAGCGCCCGCGGGCGAAACGGCGTGATCGGCGATTTCAGGGACGAGGGCGCCACCGACAACGGGTGATACGCATAACGACCTGCGTGCAGGATTTGCAAGGCGATCTTGCCACCGGCCGCGTGCACGGCATCGGTGACGATGCGATGCTTGCCGACCTGCCACGAAAACGAAAGTTGCAGCGCGCGCGGTTCGAGCCGGCCGCACAGATTGGGCGATATGCCGCCGGTGACCATCAGCCCTACGCCCCCCTGTGCGCGCTCCGCATAGAACGCGGCCAACTTTTCGAAACCTTGCGGCGATTCTTCGAGGCCGGTGTGCATCGAGCCCATCAGCGCCCGATTTTTCAGCGTGGTAAACCCAAGGTCGAGCGGGGCGAGCAGGTGCGGATAGGTTGGCATCGAGGTGCAGTAAGGCGCGAGGACGGTGCGCGTGGAAGGGCGTTAGTGTAGTGTGTTCCGATCGGGTTTTGTGATTGGGCGACTACCGTGCATGACGATGACCTGCAGACAGGCAGACTCCTCACTCGCCGTGAAGCACTCGCACTGATCGGCGCATCGGGTGCGGCATTGATCGGACGAGCGTTCCCCGCCCGTGCCGCGACCAACGCGGTACCCGGCTGCGTGGTGCGCCCGGCGCAGACAGAGGGACCATTCTTTGTCGACGGAGAGCTGGAGCGCTCGGATATCCGGTTCGATGCACGAGGTGGCAACGCTCGCCCGGGCACACCGTTGCGACTCAAGTTCAATGTCGCGCGGATGGGCGGGGCCAGTTGCACACCGTTGGCCGGTGCGCAAGTCCACGTGTGGCATTCCGATGCGAACGGCGAGTATTCCGATGCCAATGTACGTCGCGCATCCGGAACAAGCGCACAGTTTCTGCGCGGATATCAGCTCACCGATACGGCGGGCACCGCGCAGTTCCTGACTATCTATCCGGGGTGGTACGGAGGCAGGACCGCGCACATCCACTTCAAGATCCGGTTACCTGCAGCACCCGGATCGAACGCGCGCAGCCAGGAGTTCACGTCACAGCTCTACTTCGACGATGCGTTGTCGGATCGCGTGTTTGCAGCGGGGCCTTACACCACGCACGGCATGCGCGACATGCGCAACGGTGACGACTTCTTGTTCCGCAACGGAGGCAAACAACTGATGCTGGAACTGCTGCCGGAGGGGCCGGGGTATGCTGGCGCGTTCGATGTCGGCGTGCAGTTGTAGGAGCGAATTTACTCGCGCGCGGTGGGCCGGCCACATACCCTACTTCTTGCCCAAGCCCAGTGCTTGTGCACCTTCGGTGTAGATACGGATCTTGTCTTTCATGAAGGCGTCCATCTCGCCCGAGCCGACGCTGATCAGTTCGAATCCGCTCTTGTCGGCGAGGACTTTCATTTCGGGGTCGGCGTTCAGCGCCGCCCACAGATCGGACAGGCGCTTGCGTGCCTCGGGTGACGTCCCCTTGGGCACGCCGATGCCGCGGTAGGCGCCGTCTACCCAGTCGATCCCCAGTTCGCGAAATGTGGGCACGTCGGGCAGCAGCGGATGGCGCTTATCCATCGCAACGGCAAGAGCCCGCACCTTGCCCTTGTTGTTGATGGCGAACGCCGAGTAGGTCATTGCGCCGTCGACCTGGCTGCCGAACACTGCCGTCGACATGTCGCCCGTTCCCTTGTACGGGATATAGACGGTCTTCACGCCGAAGGACGAGTTCAGGCGTTCATGCGCGGCGTGATTGGCCGAGTTGAGTCCCGAACCGCCCAGGCTGAGTTTGCCGGGATCCGCCTTTGCCGCCTTGACGAAGTCGGCGAAGGACTTTAGCGGACTCTGCTCGGGGACGACCAGCGCGTCGGGTGTGTAGTGGAACCAGAACACCGGCGTGACGTCCTGGGTCTTGTACTGCACCTCTCCCTCGATCGGCTGGAAAACGATGTGCGGCAGATTGATGCCGACGACGTTGAGTCCGTCCGCCGGCAGGGTGTTCATCTGCGTCCACATTAGTCCGCCGCCGGCGCCGGGCTTGTACTGGACGATCGTTTCGATGGCCGGACATTTCTTCTTCAACACAACCTGCTGGTGGCGCGCCGCGAGGTCCGATTCACCACCCGGCGGGAAGGCCTGCCAGTAGATCACGTTCTTTTCGGGGCAGGTCTGGGCCGCCGCCATGGGTGTCAGCCATGCGAGGCACAACGCGCATAGCAGTCGCTTCATTATCATCAGCACTCCTTCATTGCTTGTCGGAATTTCAGGTATCTGTCACGCGGCGCGCTGTATTCTAGCGGACGCCGCAGCGATCGACGCGCATACCGAGTCGGTCACCTGCGCCATCGTGGCGGTCCCCCCCAGGTCGCGCGTGTGCAGCGCCGGGTTCGCGGTGACGGTCTCGATGGCCGTCATCAGCGCCGCCGCGGCTGTGGGCTCGCCGAGGTGCTCGAGCAGCATGACGCAACTCCAGAACGTGCCCACCGGATTGGCGATGCCCTTGCCCATGATGTCGAAGGCCGATCCGTGAATCGGCTCGAACATCGACGGATAGCGGCGCTCGGGATCGATGTTTCCGGTAGGGGCAATGCCGAGGCTGCCTGCGAGCGCCGCGGCCAGGTCGCTCAGGATGTCGGCGTGAAGGTTGGTGGCCACGATGGTATCGAGCGATGCCGGCCGGTTGACCATCCGAGCCGTGGCCGCATCGACGAGTTCCTTGTCCCACTTCACATCGGGAAATTCGTTGGCGATCTGTGCCGCGATCTCGTCCCACATCACCATCGCGTGGCGCTGCGCGTTGCTCTTCGTGATCACGGTCAGCAGTTTGCGCGGGCGAGACTGCGCGAGCCGGAAGGCGTAGCGGAGAATGCGCTCGACGCCGACGCGGGTCAGGATCGAGACGTCGGTCGCGGTTTCGATGGGATGTCCCTGGTGGACCCGGCCGCCTATACCCGAGTACTCGCCTTCGGAGTTTTCGCGGACGATGACCCAGTCGAGATCCTCCTTCCGGCAATGCTTCAACGGGCTTTCGATGCCCGGCAGCAGGCGCGTTGGACGGACGTTGGCGTACTGGTCCAATCCCTGGCAGATCTTGAGCCGCAAGCCCCACAAGGTGATGTGATCGGGAATGTGCGGGTCGCCGGCTGACCCGAACAAGATGGCGTCCTTGTCGCGCAGGGCGGTGAGGCCGTCTTCCGGCATCATCACGCCGTGACGGCGATAGTAGTCGCCACCCCAGTCGAAGGTCTCGAACTGCAAGGCGAACGCCTTGCCGGCGGCGGCGAGCGCTTCGAGAACCTTCTGTCCGGCGGGAATGACTTCCTTGCCGATGCCGTCACCGGGGATGGCGGCGATGCGATAGGTTTTCATGGTGGGGTCCCTTCGGGGCGGGTTGTATCGGAATGGCGTCACTATAAGCCTTGGACGAAGTTCTGGTCCGTTCGCATCCGGTCATCACCCAGAGGCTGCAGCATCGGTTGGCGTTGATGTTGGCGGCCGGCAACGCAGTGCGCTCGGGCTCCCCTTGCATGCCTCCGATTGGTATGGTAAATACTGAACCTTATGGTTCAGTATAATCGGACACGCTTCGACGCCTCGTTCTCCGCCCTCTCGGACGCCACCCGGCGCGGCGTTCTGGAGCAGCTCGGGCGTGCGGACGCTTCCATCACGGACCTTGCCGAGAAGTTCCACATGACCCTCACGGGCATGAAGAAGCATGTCGGTGTCTTGGAGCAGGCGGGGCTCGTCACCACGGAAAAGGTGGGGCGCGTGCGGACCTGCAGGCTCGGACTGTACCGCCTGGAGGAAGAGGCGGCATGGATCGAGACTTATCGCCACCTCTGGGAAGCACGCTTCGACGAGCTGGACAAAATTGTCGAGAAACTAAACCGGAAGGAGAAGATCGATGGACACAAGAAGAGAAAGTGAGCTTGTCCCCGTGAAGAACCGCACGACGGTGGAGCGAAAGTCCGAGCGTGAGCTGGTCGTTACGAGAACCTTCAACGCCCCGGCGCGCATCGTGTTCGAGGCGTGGACCAAGCCCGAGCTGTTCAGGCAGTGGTGGGTGCCGAAGTCGATGGGAATGGCCCTGCTTTCCTGCGAAATGGATGTTCGTGTCGGCGGCAGGTACCGCTTGGAGTTCGCACACGGGGACTCACAGTTGGCGTTCTTCGGCACGTACAAGGAAGTAACACCGCGCTCGCGCCTCGTCTGGACCAATGAGGAAAGTGACGAGGGTTCCGTCACGACGGTGACCTTCGCGGAAAAAGGCGACAAGACGTTGCTGGTGATGCACGAGCTTTATCCCTCGAAGGAAGCTCTCGACGCCGCCGGCACCGGGGCGGCGGATGCGATGGGAGAGACGTTCGGGCAACTGGACGAGCTTCTCGTTACCCAGGGCGCGAGCGTGGGACGGTCATGAAGTCGTCGATCTAGCGGACCGCTTTGGGTTGCGATCAACCGTTCACGGAGAGGCAGCAGTCGGCCCACAAGCGGTCTTTGGAATTTCCGCCCGTTACCGGACCTTCATGACAATGCGCAGACGGCCGACATGCATGCTCTACACCCCGGTCAAGCACTGCGCGCTTGTTACCGTACGAAGGAAGACGGCGAACCGTCCGGTTTGCCGTCGTCAACTTCACATTGGGGGGCGCTCAGCCATCAGCTCGTTCTGAGCGGCTGCGCCGTCCAGCGCAGCCCCCGCATGCTCCGGTCGTACTCGGCTATCACCTGAGCGCCGAGCAACAGGACAATCGCCGCCACTTCCAGGCTCAGCAAAATGACGATCGCCGTCGCGAAAGACCCGTAAACCATGTTCACCTGCGAGAGGGTGGAGAAGAACCAGACCAAGACGTGTCGCATCAGCTCCCACAGTAGCCCTGCAGTAACGCCGCCGATGAGCGCAAGGCGCCACGAGGGGCGCTTCACCGGCATCACCATGTAGATAGAGGTAAGTGCGAGGATCTCTCCTGCAACGCCGATCAGATAAAGCACGAACCCGGAGATGCCGACAAGCGAGTGCATGCGTCCGAAGATCTCGATGCTGTCTTGCTCCATCGCCTGCAGTACGCCCGCAACGAATGTGACGGCGAGAAGTCCAAAGCCCAGGCACGCGATGTAACCGAAGGGAATCAGCGCTGAGACGAAGAAACGCCGCCGTTGGACACGTACGCGATGGTAAAAGATTACCGACATCGCGTTCTCCACGACCTTGAAGGCGATTGCACTGAAAAATACCAGCGTGATCACCAGCAACCAGCCGACCACCTTGCGGTGGTCGAGGAATTGCGTGAGCTCCCGCATGATCGCATCAGACTGCCCCGGCACAACCAGATCCAGATAGCGATCAAGCGTAGCGAGCAGGGCACCCTGATCGATGAAGTGCGTCAGCGCGATCAGGGTCAGGATCAGCAGGGGAAGGATCGACAGGAGCGTGTTGTAGGCGATCGCGCCGGCCAGCAGGTAGCCCTGGTTGGCGGCAAAGCTCTTGACCACCCTGAGCGCAAAGGCCCCGGGATGCTTTAGCACATCGGTGTGAGGACGCAAGCGCGACCTGATGTGGGCTGAGCGGGCGCCTCCGTTTTTGCCGATCGCCGTGCCGCGATATCGCAAGTCACCTCCCTGTCGAGTCGGCAGTTTACGTCGATCCGATTTTAAAAGGTACGAAGCGAGCGTGCTAATGCGGTGACGGAGAGTGATCTATGTAACCACCCCAGCAGACCCGCTGACAGGTGGGCCTGTCAAAGCCGCTTCATACCTAGCCGGGCCCACTCGCGCAGGCTTCCCGAGGCGGCTGCTTGGCCATGGGCAAGGTTCGCTTTGGCCTATTGCGTCGGACCGCTACGGTCGATGACGGCCGAATGAGGCGACGAAGATTTTGGCTGGACCCGGCCGAGGCCGTGTAAAAACGCTGGGGTTGCCTAGACGAAAAAGTTTCCTACACCGAAGCAACGAGTTTCTTCGGGGCGGCAGCATGAAGCGATTCATTGAAGGCGAGGACCGAACCCAGGTGACCTTGCTGCCCGCTTGTCTGGAGGACTACGTTGAAGCCGAGAACCCGGTTCGCGTGGTCGAGGCGTTTGTCGAGGGGCTCGATCTGGGCGAGCTCGGCTTCGAAGGGGTTGACCCGGCGGTAACGGGCCGACCGGCGTACCACCCGGCGGTGCTGTTGAAGCTCTACATCTACGGCTACCTGAACCGTATCCAGTCCAGCCGTCGGCTGGAGCGCGAGGCGCAGCGCAACGTCGAGCTGATGTGGCTGACCGGGCGCCTGACGCCGGACTTCAAGACCATTGCCAACTTCCGCAAGGACAATGGGCCGGCGATCCGCAAGGTATGCCGCCAGTTCATCGTGCTGTGCCGCCAGCTCAATCTGTTCACTGCGGCGATCGTGGCCATCGATGGCAGCAAGTTCAAGGCGGTGAACAACCGGGACAAGAACTTCACCCCGGCCAAGATGCAGCGGCGGATGGCGCAAATCGAAGAGAGCATCGCACGCTACCTTACCGACATGGACACCGCCGACCGCGCCGAACCCGAAGTAGCGGAGCTGAAGAAGGGCCGGCTGCAAGAGAAGATTGCGGCCCTGAAGGAGCAGATGCAGCGGCTCAGGATGCTCGAGGCGCAAATGCTGGCCAGCCCCGATCAACAACTGTCGCTAACCGACCCTGATGCCCGCTCGATGAAGAACCGAGATGGTGGCATCGTCGGCTACAACGTGCAGACGGCTGTGGATACCAAGAACCATTTGATCGTGGCGCACGAAGTCGTCACCGCAGGCATCGATCGCGAACAGCTCGCACCGATGGCCGAACAGGCGCGCGGGGCCATGGGCATCGACGCTCTAACCGTGGTGGCCGACCGCGGCTACTTCAAGAGCGAGCAGATCCGAAAATGCGACGAGGCCGGGATCACGCCGCTGGTGCCCAAGTCAATGACCTCCAACAGCAAGGCGGAGGGTCGTTTCGACAAGCAGGACTTCATCTACATCGCCAGCGACGATGAGTACCGTTGCCCCGCGGGGCAACGGGCCATCAAGCGCTTTACCACCATCGAGAACGGCTTGACCTTGCACAAGTACTGGTCCTCGGCTTGCCCCAGGTGTGCGCTCAAGGCGCAATGCACGACGGGCGACTATCGGCGCATTGCGCGTTGGGAACATGAAGCTGTTCTCGAGGCGATGCAGCTGCGGCTGGATCGGCAACCGGAGATGATGCGAGTACGACGACAAACGGTCGAGCACCCATTCGGCACGATCAAGCACTGGATGGGATGGACCCACTTCCTGATGAAGTCGCTGCCGTGCGTGCGCACCGAGATGAGTCTGCACGTCCTGGCCTACAACCTGAAGCGCGTGATGCGCATCCTGGGCATCGCGGCAATGCTTGCCGCCATCCGGGCATGGGGCGCGCGAATCCTTCTTCGCACCCAATTCCAGCCCATTTCCGCCGTCCAGTCTGTCAACGCTGCTCGACGCTCACCGCCACGCTCCTGCAGCTTGCCAGCGCTCCCGCGGCATAACTGCGCCTCTCGCTCTGGCGCCGCGAACTCCCCGCGCTTTTTACACGGCCTCGGCCAACACCTGCCGGTCGGTATCGCCGTGGAGTTTTCCGGCAACCGGCCATTGACGAGGCGACCGCCAGCTCGTCGGCCCGCGCAAGGTCAAACCGTGCTAGGTCTAGCCCTGCGCCGCGATACTCAATTTTGATCTAGCTCAGAAAACGGACGGAGACCCTGCGGATGATGGGACACCGGCGGGCATAGAACCTTGGGGCGGTCGAGCTACTGTTTGGGCCTGGAACGAGATCGCACCTGCTTCGCGACAGGCGCCTATCGACGATTTCCTGTTATTAGGTGAGGGTTCACTCGGCTTGAACGGCAATTCCTTGCCGGCTCCCCATAGGTTGTCTCAGCTACCGAGATCCGCCCGGCTGGCTTCTTCGGTTTCGTATCAGAGACGGGCTCTAGCATCAGTTCGTGCATAGAGCGCGGCAATATACGGCGCGCATGCCCATTGACGCAGTCGTGCATTGCTGCAACTTGCATCCCTACCCCAACATTCGGCTGTGCGTACTAGCAATGCTCGCGATGCAAGGCCTAACATCGGCGACGAAATCTTGCAATACAGCGAAACGTGGCTACAATTAAGACAGCAGGTAGCAACGAGTTTGGCAAGAGGTTGCGGCAATTTGCGACACCGATCGGCAAAGCCGGCGCGCCTGCAAAAAGTAGAAGTTTCATAACAGTCACACCAATTCAGACAGGAGAAGACGTAATGACGGACATTTTGTCGATGATGCCGGGCGCCGACCCGGCGGCGAAAGAGGCGATCAAGCGCAGGATCGTGAAGGAGGCAATCAAGCGCAGGGTGGTAAAGAAGGCCGTCAAGCGCAAGATCGCGAAGAAGGCCATCGCGAAGAAGGCGATCAAGCGCAGGGTCGCGAAGAAGGCCGTCAAGCGCAAGGTCGTGAAGAAGGCCGTCAAGCGCAAGATCGTGAAGAAGGCCGTCGCGAAGAAGGCGATCAAGCGCAGGGTCGCGAAGAAGGCCGTCAAGCGCAAGGTCGCGAAGAAGGCCGTCAGGCGCAAGGTCGCGAAGAAGGCCGTCAAGCGCAAGGTCGCGAAGAAGGCCGTCAAGCGCAAGGTCGCGAAGAAGGCCGTCAAGCGTAAGGTCGCGAAGAAGGCCGTCAAGCGCAAGGTCGCGAAGCGCGCGAAGAAAAAGTAAGCCTTCCGGTGCCAAGCGTCCGCCCCAAATATGTGGCGGACGCAAAATAGGCGACGCGATGCGTCGCCTATTCCATTGGGCCGGCGAATGCCGGATGCGGAGCCCGCGTACACCGCTATCCAGCGTGCGGGGCCGCGCTCGTTGCCGTGGGTGGGCCTGCTGATTTCGACTTGGTGAACCGGAATCAGCAAGGGCACATGGAAGCCGATGTGCCACAGCGATCACACCAAGTAGGTAGCGCGGCAGACGTGGATGACACGTATGAATTCAACGTACGCGCTCAACGTCAGCTTCCACGCCGGTGAGCGACCGGTTCGGAGCAAAGCCTACGACTGGAAAGGGTCGAGGTTGTGAAGCGCCCTTTCGCCGAGATCAACATGAGACTCCTTTCGCTCAACATAGGAGCAACTCATGAATGCGGCAACGACAACAAACAGGTGTGTTACTCCGTGGAATAAAGGCAAGCTGCTCGGTCAGAAACCGACTCTGAAATTGAAGGAGATCTGGGCGATCCGGATTCGGCTGCAGCTGGATCATCGAACTCGGGAACTGACGCTGTTCAACCTCGCCATCGACAGTAAGTTGCGTGGCTGCGATTTGGTGGGGCTTCGCGTCCGCGATGTGGTCAAGGGTAGTCATGTCGCTGCCGTGCGATTGTCATGCAGAAGAAGACGCAGCGGCCGGTGCAATTTGAAATCACCGAGCAAACCCGCGATGCAGTCGCCGTATGGATTGCGACCGCCCATCTGAGGCCGGACCAGTTCCTCTTCCCTAGTCGCGTTGCGGAGTCACCCCATTTGTCGACCCGGCAGTATTCCCGGATCGTAGGGGCCTGGGTCGGGTCGATTGGGCTTGACCCAGCGGCCTACGGCACCCATTCAATGCGGCGGACCAAACCGACGTTGATCTATCGGCGGACCAGAAATCTCCGAGCGGTTCAGCTATTGCTCGGTCACAGCAAACGCGAAAGCACGGTCAGATACCTCGGGATCGAGGTCGACGATGCGCTGGAGATCGCCGAGCAGACCGAGGTTTAGTCCCACGAAGCTGGTCGCGGCCGCCGAACTCGACGGTCGCTGACCGGCCATGAGCGGTCCTCGGGGTCTCCCGCTTAAACGTCCCCAACAAACGGTAAGAAGCCGGTCGCCGCCGCCGGCGGAGGTCCTTCCAAACAGAATAGAGGTCGTACACGTCGCACCAAGCGGTCACTCAAGAACGATGTTCAACGCTTTGTCGGTCTCGAACACCCAGACAACCTGGATGGTTGTCTTCGCTACATCCGCTCGGCGAGAAAGAATGCGCCGTCCGCTCCAGCCGCTCGTGAACCGCAGAGGTCGTAGCGCCCGCACCGCAGCGCCGTTCACCTTGCGACTATTTCTTCGTAGTTGACTCCACCACCATCGCGAGCGCCTGCGTGTAGGTGGCATACACTTGATCGCCCTTTTTGATCCGCTTCAACTGTTCGGGGTCCACAGCCTTTACTACTGCGGTGAGTTGCGGCCCCCGCAGCGTGACTGTTCGCGCTGCGCGGTCGACGGCGACGACATCGGCGACGACGGTGATGCGACGGCCCGCGACGCCGTGCGGCTGCGCTCCCGGTTTCGCGCCCGAGGAGCTGGCTTCCTCTGTCCGGGTAACCGCCAGGTCGCTGCCCTTCCTCAGTTCCAGCACGATCGCCTCGACGTATTGGGCATGAACCTTGTCACCGACATTGATCTGGTCAAAGTTCTTGATCTCGGGGCCGGCAGTGACGACTACCCAGTTGCCTTTAGGGCCTTTCAGCGTGATGTCGCGCGTAGTCTTGTCGATGGCGATGATGGTGGCGGTCATGTCGACCGTTTGCTCGACGCCAACCTTGCCCGGTTCACTGCTCGTAACGACGTTGGTCTGCGCGGGAGCATTGACGGCGAAGGCCGCGGCGATGGCGATGATGATGATGATTGCAGGTCTATTCATGGCGGAGGTCATTCTCGCGTAGGAAATAGTGAACGAATCTAAATGTCAGTTGTTGAGAACGCGACCAGTTAATCGGCCACCGGCTGCTACCGCACACGTCGCGCTAGTTCGTACTATAGACCGCAACGATCGGAATCGCGAGAACTCCTCGTTCGGCCAACAGTTGCCATTGGTCTACGCCAACTGGCCGACCGCTTCAGACGGACTACAGCCGTTGCTGGCGGTGGATCGAACTGGCGTTCGATCCTGACCATCCGATCGATCTTTCCGCAAGCCGACGTTCGATCGTAAACAAGCGGACGCCCGAAAATGTAACGCGCAGCAGGCCTCGTCGAGCGCTTGGCTGGTGCTATCGATAAAGTCAGGACGGCCCTGGCGCGGCCTCGGCGGTTTCACCCGACCGTTCATCGACCGATACATTGAACGCGACGGAAATCCGTTCGCCCTTGCCGAAATACGGATGAACCATGTGCTTGAGCCAGCTTGGAAACAGGAGCATCAGTCCGGGCACGGGCTCGATGACGTAACGGCCGTCTAGCACGTTTTTCTCGAAATACAGCATGTTGATCCCGCCGCGCGGGTCGAGAAGCTCGAGCTTGCCGTTTTCGTTCGGCGTCGGATCGGGGTCGCCGCGGGCGACGTAGTAGACGCCCGACCACATGCTGTTCGGGTGATTGTGGACGCTGTTGTACCCGCCGTTGCGCAAGACATTGGCCCAAGCGGAGGCGGTAAAGCGAAATGTTCGCGACTGGCCAGTCGGGGCCGCGACCAGGCGGGTGAGCTCGGTGGCCACGGTGTCAGCGCGCTTCCTGAGCACCCGCACGCACTCGGCGTCCCACTTGAAAAAATCGGTGTTGGAATGCCAACCCTTGACGTTGCTACGGGACATGCTCGCAGTCCGCGCCTCGGCGTTGAGGATCAGTTCCCGGAGCTCTTTATTGAGGCCTTCGCTGTCCGGCCAGTGGTACGCCACGACGGGCGTACCAAAGGTCAGCAGCTGACCGCAAAACCGTTGTTGAAGCAGTTGACTGTATCTGTCCGGCTATCTGAATAGTTGACGCCCGGCATCGTCATGCTGAAAGAGGCATCCCAAGAGGTGTTTCCGACGGCAACGGCGCTAGCGTCCTCATTGGGGGTGTGTGCGCTAACCGTAATGTGGCCGAAGAGCGTCGAGGTCAGGCTCACATCGACCTCGGTCAATGTCCCGAGGGATGGGTCGAATTGGTTGAATGTAACCGTCGTGTGTTCAGCATCACTGTTCTGATTCACCCCCGGATCGTTCACCTGGGCGGGTGACGATGTCACAGTGAAAGCGCACGGAAATACGGTACAGACCGGACCCGCCTCTGCCGTTCCCACTGCAGGCAACACCGACCCGATGCCCGTGAGCAAACCGATCCGGCCCAAAAGCTTCTTGTCGAATCTGGTTTCCATTTCGCCCCTTTCGACGACTCGTTGCCCGCAAAAGAAAGTAAACCGCCGGGAATCCGAAGGTTTGCCACAGCAAGCATGAGCCATACCACGTAACAATTATTGTTCTTCAATGGCTTTGCGGTTGGTGGGTCGCACGTCACCTCGCAATATGTAAAGTGCAGCGACACTACTTCCGACGGCTTCCGCAAGCGCGCATCTCCAGTGACTGTACATGGACGCCCCCGGTTTGCCAAGCGTTCAGTTCGTGATGGCTTGAAGGAACAGATTGCACCCGTACATCCGGACTTTATGCTGCGGCCTCTGCCGCTGTCCCTGATGGGATTGGCTGGTTGGCTCCCGATCGCTTTCTCGCACTCGAGGTGCTGCAGTCGCTCTGGGTTTGGCCAACCACGGTCTGACCTGTTTTGCCATCACTGCGTGATCGCCTGAGCAATCGGTGGTGTGATCTCCTGTCGTTTGATTGATCGTTTACGGTCGTTGTCTGCGGCTACGCGGTGACAGGTCGCGGCACGTAGTCGGCCCGGAACTCGCGCTCGTGCGCGAGCAGCGCCCAGACCGTGCGCGCGTTCTTGTTGGCCAGCGCCACGGCGGCGATATTCGGGTGTCGCCGGGTGAGCAGATCCTGACAGCCAGACGTTCGGGTTGCGCCTTGCGCTGCGCCGCCAGGATCGCCGAGCGCGCGCCGTGGATCAGCAGCGTGCGCAGGTAGGTGTCGCCGCGCTTGCTCATCCCCAGCAGCGTCGGTTTGCCGCCGCTGGAGTCTTGCCGCGGCACCAGCCCCAGCCAGGCCGACACCTGCCGGCCGTTGTCGAAGCTCCTGGCATCGGCAATCGAAGCCACCAGCGCGCTGGCCGCCAGCGGGCCAATGCCGGGGATCTTCTCGAGCTTGCGGCTGAGCTCGCTGCCTTGGTGCCAAGCCTTGATCTGCGCCTCGAACTCCTTGACCTGCCGATCCAGCTCCTTCAGGTTCTCCAGCAGCCGCTCGATCAGCTGACGGAACGATGCGGGCAGGTCGTGCTAGCCTCCTCGAGCAGTTCGCGGCACCCGTCGCCAGACGTTGGTGATGCCTTGCGGAAGCACCAATCCGAACTCGCCCAACAAACCACGGATCTGGTTGGCCTGCGCCGTTCGTGCCTTCACGAATCCCTGACGCACCCGGTGCACCGACAGCATCGCCTGCTGCTCCACCCTCTTGATCGGCACAAAGCGCATGTTCGGTCGGCCCACCGCCTCGCAGATCGCCTCCGCGTCGGCCGCATCGTTCTTGTTGGTCTTGACGTAGGGCTTCACGAACTGCGGTGCTATCAGTCGCACCCTGTGACCGAAGCGCTGCAGCGTCCGGGCCCAATGATGCGCACTGCCGCAGGCCTCCATGCCAATCAGGCAGGGCGGCAGGTTGGCAAAGAACACCGCGACCTGGTCCCGTCGGAGTTGTTTGCGAAGCACGACTTGCCCTCGTTCATCGACCCCGTGAACCTGAAACACGTTCTTTGCCAAATCAATGCCGATCGTCGTAATCTTCATGTGGACGCCCTCCTCGGTTCAAGTGGTCGATGACACTTCCACTTTGGCACATCAATGCCGTTGCGGGTGGGGGCGTCCATCCCATTGCTCCCGGACAAATTTGGCGTCGTCGGGGTGCGACCGGTCCTGGCCGAACGCGCCCATTATTTCGTGGCGGCTCAACGGCCGCAGCCGCGAAGCGGACGGTTGCCATCGTCGGCCCTATGACCGAGAAGGGTTACCAGTCACCCAACCGCCCGCGAACCCCCCAGATACCCCCAAAACCGCGGCAACAAAAATCCAGTAGCCACCACCGCAACAACACACACCGCCCCACCACTCCAGATCGCAACCGATAAGCTGCTGGCCTCCGCCGTAAACCCCGCGCGCGCATTCCCGATGAGCGGACCGGTGAGGTAGCTGATCATCTCGATGCCGGCCAGCCGTCCGCGCATCTCGTTGGGGATCGTCTCGTTCCAGATCGTGCCGCGAAACACGCCGCTCAGCATGTCCGCAGCGCCTGCAATGGCCAGGCAAATCATCGCGCTCCACAAGCCGAACCCGAAAACCATTGCGATGCCCATGACCAGGATGCCCACGCCCCACGCGGTGGCGGAGAGGACCACGCCGCGACCATGTCGCGTCACGTGCGAGGTCCAGCCGCTGAAAAGTCCGATGACCAGTGCACCGATCGCCATCGCCGACAATAACCAGCCCACCGACTCCGTGCGTCCGTAGGCCTCGGCCATCGCGGGGAACAATGCGACCGGGAAAGCGAAAGCCATGGCGACGATATCGACGATGTAGGTCCCCATGAGCTCGGGCTTCTTCCAGGCATAGCGCAGACCTTCGGCAAGGTCGGTGAGCAAGTGCGCGGACTCGTCGCTGCGGGACGGCGCATCAACCTGCTCGCGCGGAATGCGCGCAAGCAGCAGCAGCGCGACAATGAAGGTGGCGAGGTTGAATATATAAGCGCCCGCCGCGCCGCCGCCGGCCAACAACAGTCCGGCGATGGCGGGGCCGACCACCATGCCGAAGGTGCCGCGTATCGACGACAGCGCTGCCACCGCTGCGAACTCGTCGCGGCGCGCGAGCTTCTGCGTCAGCGCTTCGAGCGCAGGACGGTGAAAACCGCTGGCGCCCTGCAGCACCGCGACCAGCCCATAGATGACAAGCAGGCTCGGAGAAGCCGCGAGCGTGTTGGCGAGCAACCCGGCGAGGCACAGCGCCATCAAAGCTTCGGAGCCGATCAGCAGGCGTTTGCGATCGACGCGATCGGCTACGACGCCGCCCAGCAGTCCGCACGCGACCACCGGCACCAGTTGTACGAGTGCCAGCAGTCCGACTTGCGCGTTGGAATGCGTGAGTTGGTAGACCTGCCACGGTACCGCGACGTAGCTCACCATGGTTCCGAGCGCGGAGACGAACTGGCTCGCGAAGAGCAGTCGGAACGCCTTGTTGTGGCGCAGAGGGCGAATGTCTAGTAGCAAGGTTCAGCGACTTTCTTTTTGTCGTGGCCTGCCTCGTGAATGTGGCATAGGCGTCGCGCGAGCGCCAGAAGCCCAGGCATCGAACGACACGGGGGTACGATCACGGTGCGACGGCGCACGACCATTGGCACGGAGAACGGGAAGTGCTAGCTTGATCGCGAAGCGGAAATAATTCTGCGTAGACAGGCAAGATCTCCGGGGAGGATCGATCATGGCACGAACGACAGGTGGCGCGCGGACTCGCGTTACGAGCCGCACTTTGGTTTCGAGATGCGTGATCGCAGCGACAATCGCGAGCACGGCGGTAGAGGCTTACGCCGCATCGGATTGCGCAGGCCTCGTGGCGGTGAAGCCCGAGGCGACGACGATCACGTCGGCGACGGTCGTCTCGGCACCGTCGTCTATCGGCGGCGCGAAGGTCGCAGTGCCCTTCTGCCGCGTGGAAGGAGTGGCGCGTCCATCGGCGGACTCCGAGATCAAGTTCGAGGTCTGGCTGCCGGCGGTGGACAAGTGGACCGGCAGGCTCAAGGTCGACGGCACGGGAGGCTACGCGGGCGGCGTTCCCTATGCGCTGCTCGCGCAGGACATCGGCGACGGGTTCGTGACCGCAGGCAGCAACATGGGACACGACGGCGGCGAATCGCCCGCGTGGACCGTCAATCATCCGGAGAAGGTGAAGGACTGGGGGCTGCGCGCGCATTATTCGGTGGCGACCGCGGCCAAGGCGTTGAGCGCAACGTACTACGACAAGCCTGTGCGCTATTCGTACTTCGAGGGCTGCTCGAACGGCGGGCGCCAGGCAATGATGATGGCGCAGAACTATCCCGAGCTATTCGACGGCATCGTCTCCGGCGCGCCGTCGATGTTCTACCCCGACCTGCTGTTCTGGCTGCTGTGGACCGGCAAGCAGCAGATTCCAGAAGTCGGAAAGCCTCCGGTGCTGAGCGACGCCAAGCGCGCGCTGATCACCAAGCGCATCCTCGACAAATGCGACGCGATGGACGGCCTCGTCGACGGCCAGATCACCAACCCGCGCGCGTGTGTCTTCGACATCGATACGCTCGGACCGTCGGGCGACAACTCGCTCACCGCAGCCGAGCTGGCTGTCGTCAAGGCGATGTACGGCGGCACGCGCACCGAGTCCGGTGTGCAGCGCTACCCGGGCGCGAAGCTCGGCTCGGAGACGGATTGGATTCCGCTGTTCGCGGACAACGGCGGGTACGGCCTTTTCATCGACCACTTCGTCTACTCGCGCAACACGCCGGGATTCGACTGGCGCGGGCAGCTGAACTTTTCCAGCGTCTACGACGAGGCGAAAGCGAAGCTCACGCCGTTCACCGCGGCCCCGAGCCCGGACATCACCGCGTTCACGAGTCGCGGCGGCAAGTTGCTGCACTTCCACGGTTGGAACGATCCCGTCGTGACGCCCGATGGCTCGATCGACTACCTGTATGCGCTCACCCAGTTCGAGCGCTTCCGCAATCTGCCGAAGGCCGACTTCGACCGCGCGATCGATGCGCTGACGCCGCAGGATGTTGCGGCGTCGGCCGAGCCGCTGCTCGAGAAGGTCCGCCAATACCATCGGCTGTTCATGGTACCCGGGATGGGGCACTGCTCGCTCAGCGGCGCAGGTCCGCGCTACATCGGCGGTGGCGCGTCGGAGCCGCCGGCAGCGCTGCGCGACGCAGACCATCACGTCGTCGGCGCGCTGATGAAGTGGGTCGAGCAGGGCGCCGCGCCGGATTGGATCATCGCCGCCCGCGTCGAGGACGGGAAGGTGACGCGGCAGCGACCAGTGTGCGCGTATCCCGCGGAGGCTCGCTACAAAGGTTCAGGCGACGCCAACGATGCTGCAAGCTTCGAGTGCGTGACGCCGAAGGCGGCGGATCGGGCGTTGACGGCTAGCGATATGATTTTGATACAGAGCTCGTTGAGGCAGCGAGGGGTGAAGTTGCCGGATCGGTGAGATCCTCCGTCGAGGCGTCGCACCCATAGAACTGGGCGTCGCGTACGCTCAGGCTGGCGCGCGGGGCCATAGCACCGCATGTCGGCGTGCTCACGCCGTCGCTTGATTCCCTCGCGCGCGCGTCTCTCACTCGACCCGAAACGTCATGCCTTCCTGGCCGGTGTCACGCGATACGGCGGGACATAGGCATCGATCGCTTCAGCGAGCAGACGATCCTAATTTGCAGGCGCGAATACATTCGCGCGCGGTGTTCCGCATCAAACGTTGAGTCGTTCCGGTGCGAGGTACTGCTGCCGGTAGATCTCGAACGGGATGGTGTCGGCGGCTTCGATCTGCCGTTGCTTCACCAGCGATCCTTCGGCCAGGCGGGTGAACCGTTCAGCGACGTCGGCTGAATACGGCAGTTTCCAGATCGCGTCGCGGTGCCGTTGCGATTGCGCCAATACGAAGCGCACGTACGACTTGTCGTGCTCGCGCTCCATCTCCTGCAGCACCCGTGCGGATGGCGTTGTGTCGGGTTCGCGCAAACGCGAAGATGCCATGGCCAGCGCGTCGCGATGCAGGTTGCCGACGGCAGGCGGTGCGTGCGCCGCATCCAGTGCGTCAGCAATCGGCTCGCATTCGGCCAGCACTTGCGCACCCCACTCGAACAGCGGAATCTCCTTCGATCCGCGCGCAAGTCGCAACCCCGGTTCGCGGCCACGCGCCGCCGCCAGTTGCTGGTTGCGCACGATATTGGCGAGCTCCTGTGGCGTGTCGGGAGGACTGTCCTGGAGCAGGCAATGCAGCAGGAACATGTCGAGGATGCGCATGGTTTGCGCGTCGATGCCCACCGTGCAGAACGGATCGAGATCCATGAGCCGCACTTCGACGTATTCGACACCGCGTTCGCGCAATGCGTGCAGCGGCCGCTCGCCCGGGCGGATGCGGCGCTTGGGCCGGATCGTGCCGTAGAACTCGTTTTCGATCTGCAGCATGCTGTCGGCCAGCTGGCGGTAGTTGTCGCCGTCGCGGATACCCAGCGTTGCGTAGGCAGGGTAAGGTTTGGTCATCGCTTCATGCAGCGACGCCGCGTAGCTGTCGAGATTGTTGTAACTCACGAGCAGCGTGGACTGCGCATCGCTCTGATAGCCCAGCTTGCCCATGCGAAGCGATGTCCCGTAGGGCATGTACAGCGTATCGCCGCTCAGGCGTTCGAGTTGATGCGCTCGACCCGCGACAAAGCTCGAGCACACTGCCGGCGAGGCACCGAACAGGTACAGCAGCAGCCACGATTGTCTGCGGAAATTGCGGATCAGGCCGAAATACTCTTCGTTGGAAAGTTGCTGCGGCAGCGAAAAGTTGTAATGAATGCCGGAGATGGTCTGCATGCGCCGGCCATACCGGTGCGACAAGCCCATCCGGTACACGCTCTTGGCGCGGCCAACATTCGAGGTGCCGTAGTGGCCAATGGGTATCGCCTCGTCCGCGGGCAAGCGGCACGGCATGCTCGCGGCCCACAGGAGCTCATCGCCAATCGCCCGGTAAACGGCTTGATGGATCTCGGTCAACTCGTTCAGGCAGGCTTCCGGGCCCGGATGCACACCGGTGATCAATTCGAGCTGCGACTCGCTGAAATCGGTGGTGACCAGCGGATGCGTGAGTGCCGAGCCCAGCCTTGCCGGATGCGGTGTGGTGGCCAGCGTGCCGTCCGGGCGTACGCGCAGGCTCTCCTTTTCGATACCGCGGCGCAAATGCGCCAACATCTGTTTCGGCAACGCATTCAGGCGATCCTGCGGCAGCACATCACGTTCAGTCGACACCAGCGGACTCCAATCGAAGGTACAGCAAGGGTGGATGTAAGGGCATGGCGCGAGCCGCAGCAGCGATCCGGCAATATCAGGACTGGACTTGCCCCAGGCGACAGATTTTACCCGGGCGCGACGCTACCGGCTTGGTAGCATACGATTCCCTGCGTTTGCCTCGGAGACCACCTTGACGCACCGAAGTCTACTCGAAGCGATGCCCGTGCCTGTTCTGGTTTTTTGCACGATGTTTGCAATGCCTGTTGCGGGGTTCGATCTGGAGGGGCATCGCGGTACGCGCGGGCTTGCGCCGGAAAACACGTTGGCCGCATTCCGGCGCGCACTGCAGATCGGCGTCAGCACCATTGAGACCGATATGGCGGTCACCAAAGACGGCGTGATCGTCATTTCACATGATCCGTTTCTGAATCCCGATCTGGTGCGCGGACCGGATGGGCGCTGGCTTGCCGGGCCGGGCCCGCCGATTCGTACGTTGAATCTGACCGATCTGCGGCGCTACGACGTCGGCCGCACCGATCCCGCGAGTAAATACGCGCAACAATTTCCGGAGCAGCAACCCGCGGATGGCGAGCGCTTTCCACAGCTCACCGAACTATTCGATCTGGTCAAATCGAGCGCGAAGCCGGTGCGGCTCAATATCGAGACGAAGATCACGCCGACCAGTGGCGCTGACACGCCCGACCCGGCACAGTTTGCAGCACTGGTCGTGGCGGCCGTGCAAGGCGCGAACATGAGCGAGCGCGTCACGGTGCAGTCGTTCGACTGGCGCACATTGGTCGAAGTCAAGCGCCTGGCCCCCGATATCGAGACCTCCTGCCTCACCATCCAATCGACGACGATGGATACCGTGAAAGCGACGGACGGCGGCGCCTCGCCGTGGCATGCGGGACTTGCGCTGCGCGCATATGGCGGATCGTTGCCCGCGCTGGTCAAGGCGGCGGGCTGCACGACGTGGTCCATGTTCTGGCGAAACCTGAGTCCGCAGGATCTGGCGGCGGCGCACGCGCTCGGGCTCAAGGTCCTGCCTTGGACCGTCAACGATCGCGCCGACATGAGCCGATTGATCGACCTGGGTGTCGACGGCATCATTACCGACTATCCGGATCGATTGCGTGGCGTGATGGCGGAGAAGAAGCTTCCACTGCCCTGAACGCCGCAAGGCCGTCGCCTGTGCACGGGGGTTGACGTTGGTCCAATTGTGGACTATAGATATTAAATAGTCTTAATTTGGACACGCCCGAACGACCTCCACGCTCATGCCTCGCCCTGCCGCGCCCCGCATCATCCCGCCCAAACGCCAGCCCCCGCCACTTGCCGCGGAGAGCTTGTCTGGTCCCGCGCTGCGCACCTTTTTTCGAATCGGCGAGGCCTGGAAGCTGTCCAACGACGAGGCGCGCACGCTATTAGGCGATCCACCGCGTTCGACGTATTTCCTGTGGAAAAAGAACGGTGCTGGCCAGCTCGACCGTGACACCCTCGAGCGCGTGTCATACATCCTGGGCATCTACAAGGCGCTGCAGATACTGCTACCCGATCCGGCGGCCGCAGACGCGTGGGTGCGCAAGCCCAACGCCGCGCCGTTGTTTGCAGGCAAGCCGGCGTTGCAGCGCATGCTCTCCGGCAACGTTGCCGACCTGTACGTCGTCCGCCAGTACCTCGACGCGTGGCGCGGCGGATAGCACTCACCAGCGAGCTCAGGGCGAGACGCACACAATGGCGTCCGAGCCATCGCCTGGTGCCGAGCCGCTTCCCGCCGATCGGCCTGTTCGATCGGGTCGCACGACCGGAAGACCTCGATGCCGTGTTCGCGCTCGAGGCCATGACCAACGATCGCGTGCGCGACGAGACGGGTCAGATTGCACTCGTGCCTCCGGAAGATCGCATCAGCGGCCCGGGGACGACGCCCATCATGGCGGCGTTCACGCACTTGAATCCGGAAGGAAGCAGGTTCTCGGACGGCTCCTTCGGGGTGTACTACTGCGCGCAGGAACTCGATACGGCATTGGCTGAAGTTCGCTATCACCAGGCGCGGTTTCTGCGGCGCACGGCAGAAGGTGCGATGCAGCTGCAAATGCGCTTGTATTTGGCCGACATCGATGCGCGCCTGATGGACGTGCGAAAGATCGCGGAATATCATCGACCCGACGACTACTCGCCAAGCCAAAAGGTGGGCGTCGCGTTACGCGCAGAGGGACGCGATGGCGTCTTGTATCGCAGCGTGCGCCATGCCGGCGGAACGTGCGCCGCAGTATTCCGTCCGAGATTGATCACCCATTGTCGACAATCGAAGCATTACGCATTGCATTTCGATGGCCAGGACATCGTTGCGATCGACGAATTGAAAGCGGTGTGGCAGATGTAGCGTTTGTTGTTGAGAATCATCGCTGATTTGCCCTCGTCCTCGTTACAATGCGAGCTATCGCCTTGCCGTAACGGGCACGACATGTTGACCGCCCCGACCTGTTCCCTCCAAACTCGCGCGGCGCCAGTCATCACGCGGAAAGCGGCGTGCGGCAACAGCGGCGCCGACACAGATGCGTCCGTGACGTGGCCAGTGACAAGACTCGGCTATCGGGTTCCGCGCGTGCAGTTCGACGGCATCGTGCATGCCGTGTTTGCGCGCGCGTGCTACATCGAGTGCGGCGATACGCTGCTGACGCTGGCTTCCGCCACCCTTGCCGACGGTCCGACGACGCTCCTGTTGGGCCGCGGGGCCGCAGCCGACCTGCGCCGCACGTTCCGCCGCGGTGACTCGGTCCGCTGCCGCGACGGACGAGTTCTTTCCCGCGCGTCAGTCCTCGACCTGCGAGGTGCACAGACATGGCGCGCTCCGGATCCTCGTCCTGCCGTCGTCGCCAGTGACACGGCAGCGCGCATCGAACTTGCACGGACGCGGCTTGCGCATGCTCGACGCACGCATTCGAGCGTGCTCGATCGGAACGGGAGCGCGGCCATTGCGCGGCTGGAGCGTGCATGCCGAGATCTCGACACCGCCAGCACGCGCGACTATGCCGCCCAGTTTGTCGGTTGGGGCGAAGGCCTCACGCCCGCCGGCGACGATTTTCTCGTCGGCCTTTGTGCTGCACTCGGCGCGCTGGCGTACCAAGATTCCGGACGCCGCATGTTCGTCGATCTACTGCGGGCATTTCTTGCCACGCAACGTTTGCGAACCACACCGATCGCCGCGCATTGCCTGAAACTGGCGGCGCACGGCGACTACAATGCGGACATCCTGCGGGCAATCGACGCAATTCGCGCGGAAGCAAACGCACATATTGCACAATGCACGCTGGACGAAGTCATGGCGGTCGGGGCTACGTCGGGCGCCGATGCGCTCACTGGCATTCTGTCCGGGTTTGCCGCGTGGTCCGGCCCCTCCACTATGGAAATCAAGCAATGACCGCAGCAGTGCAGTATCGGGTCTTCGCCAATCTGTACAAGGATTCGGTGTCGCTGATGCAGATCGGCGCGAAGTTGCGCGCACGCGCTGGCGTCGAAGAAGCGTCGTGCGTCATGGCGACGCCCGCCAACCTGGCGCAACTCACCGACGCCGGCCTCGCCGTCGACGCCGCCTTCGCCCCGTCGGACCTTCTCGTGATCGTGCGCGGTGAGCCGCAGGCGTGCGCCGCCGCGATCGACGATGCGGCAGAGGCACTGCAATCACCTGCTGCAGAAGGCGATGGCGGTGGCACTGCATTCGTATTGCCGCTGACGAGTCTCGCGATGGGATTCGAGCACGCACCGGACACGGATCTTGCGCTGATCTCGGTTCCGGGCGAATACGCTGCCGCCGAGGCGCGCAAGGCGCTATCGCTCGGGCTGCACGTGATGCTGTTTTCCGATAACGTCGCCGTCGAGGATGAGCGCGCAATCAAGGAATACGCGCGCGAACGCGGGCTCCTAGTCATGGGACCGGACTGCGGTACGGCCATTGTCAATGGCGTGCCGCTCGGCTTCGCCAACGTTGTTCGTCGCGGCGACATCGGGCTCGTCGCCGCGTCGGGCACCGGCTTGCAGGAGGTCACCTGCCGCATCCATCAACTCGGAGGCGGCGTGTCGCAGGCGCTCGGCACCGGCGGTCGCGATCTCAAGGACGACATCGGCGGCATCACGATGTTGCAGGGCATCGAGGCACTCGCGGACGACACGCGAACGCGCGTGATTGTGCTGATCTCCAAGCCGCCGTCCCCCGCCATCGCACAACGGATACTCGACGCGGCGGCCGCGTCCGGCAAACCGGTCGTCGTCGACTTCCTGGGGGCGCCGGTCACGTCGGTCGCACGTCCGGGGATCGTCGCCGCACATTCATTGCAACATGCTGCGGATACCGCCGTCGCCCTGGCGCAAGGTCGCGCGCCACCAGCACCCGATGCCGCGCCACCGGTCGACCGCGTGGCGGCCGCAATCGCAGCGATGGCGCCGACGCAGCGCGACGTGCGCGGACTGTTTTGCGGCGGCACGTTCTGTTACGAGACGCAGTTCGTGTTCCTCGGGCGTGGCCTGGCATGCCGTTCCAACGCGCCGGTGCACGGCGCTGCATCGTACAGTGGACACGACGTGCGCAACGCCGGGCATCTGTTCATCGACCTCGGTGACGACGATTACACGCGCGGGCGACCGCACCCGATGATCGATCCCACGCAGCGCAACGCCGCGATTCGGGCGCACGCGGCGGACCCGGCCGTCGCCGCGCTGCTGTTCGACGTGGTGCTCGGCTTTGGCGCGCATCCGGACCCGGCCGCCGAGCTGGCAACTGCGTTGCGCGACGCACGCGCGATCGCGTCAGCGCAAGGGCGCACGCTGGCGCTGATCGGACACGTGTGCGGGACCGACGGCGATCCGCAGGACCGGTCACGCCAACGGGAAACGCTGGTGAATGCCGGCGCGATCATCGCCGCGAGCAACGTCGAAGCGGCCGCGCTGGCGGCTGAGATCGCTATCTGTCGTCGCGGAGGTTCCGCATGAAGCCGCTGTTCAAGGATTCGCTCGCGGTGATCAATGTCGGTTTGGCGGGCTTCGCCGAGAACGTGGTCGCGGCAGGGGCCGCGTGCGTCGCCCTCGACTGGCAGCCACCGGCGCACGGTGATCGGGAGGGCGCGAACGCCCTCGCGGCAATGTCGAATCATCCGCTCGTCGAGGCCGCGAACGTGCGCGCATTCGCGCGTTTCGTCGAGGCGCAGCCAACGCTCATCGACATTGCCCGCGCGCGCGACGTCGTGCCAGGCATGGCGAGGCCGGCGGCTGATCCTGCACGCCGGTCCGCCGATTGCGTGGCCGCGAATGTGTGGCCCGATGCGCGGAGCGGTACAGGGTGCCGCGGTGTTCGAAGGCTGGGCGGATTCGGTTGCAGCGGCGAGCGCGCTCGTCGAATCGGGATCGATCGAACTCTCGCCCTGTCACCACCACGCTGCGGTCGGACCGATGGCCGGCATCATCAGCCCGTCGATGCCCGTGTTCGTCATCGAGAACCGCACCGCAGGCAATCGTGCCTATTCGCAACATGAACGAAGGCCTGGGCAAGGTGCTGCGCTTCGGCGCGCACGGCCAGGAGGTGATCGAGCGCCTGCATTTCATGGCGGACGTGCTCGCGCCGGCGCTGCGCGTTGCGCTCGCGCATACCGGCCCGATCGAGCTTGAAGCCGCTGATGGCGCAGGCGCTCAACATGGGCGACGAAGTGCACAATCGCAACACGGCCGCAACGGCGCTCCTGTTCAAGCGACTGGCCCCGGCGCTGGTCGAGAGCGACGTATCGCGCAAGACCGCGGCCGCGGCACTCGACTTCATCGCCGGCAACGATCACTTCTTCCTCAACCTGTCGATGGCCGCATGCAAGGCGATGCTCGACGCAGCCGCGAACGTTCCGGGCAGCTCGCTGGTGACCGCGATGGCGCGCAACGGCGTCAACTTCGGCATCCGCCTGGCCGGTACCGGCGACGCGTGGTTCGAGGCGCCGGCCAATCCGGTCGACGGGCTCTACTTCCCCGGCTACTCGATCGCCGACGCCGCAGCCGGACCTCGGCGACTCCGCGATCACCGAGACCGCCGGTGTCGGCGGCTTCGCGATGGCGGCCGCGCCGGCGATCGTCAAGTTCGTCGGCGGCACGTCGGCCGACGCGATGCACCACAGCCTGCGGATGCGCGCGATCACGCTCGGCGTCAACCCGTCGTTCACGCTGCCCGTCGCTCGACTTCGCTGCGGGGGCGGCCGGCATCGACGCGCGCAAGGTCGTCGACAGCGGCGATACTGCCGGTGATCAACAGCGGCATCGCGCATCGCGAAGCGGGCGTCGGGCAGATCGGCGCCGGTGTCACGACCGCACCGATGGCGTGCTTCACCGCTGCCGTGAAGGCGCTGGCGCGCATCGGATCGGAGGCGGAGGCGGCAAGCGTGGGGGCCCACAAACCGCTCGCCGTGGTCGCCGTCGGCGGCAACGCGCTGATCCGCGACAGCCAGCACGCGGCGCTCAACGATCAGTACGACGCCGTGTGCGCGACGTCCGAGCATGTCGTCGACGATGATCGCCGCCGGCTGGAACGTCGTGCTGACGCACGGCAACGGTCCGCAGGTCGGCTTCATCCTGCGCCGCTCCGAGATCGCCGACGGGCAAGTGCCGACGGTGCCCGTATCGCTACGCGGTGGGCGACACGCAGGGCGCGATCGGCTTCATGTTCCAGAACGCGCTCGGCAACGCGCTGCGGCGCCGCGGCATCGCGATGCCCGTCGTCGACGCTGGTCACGCAGACGCTGGTCGATCGCGAGCGATCCGGCGTTCACGCAGCCGGACAAGCCGATCGGCTCGTTCATGACCGAAGAGGTCGCGCAAGCATCTGGCGCCGAGCTCGGCTGGACGGTGATGCGGGACGGCGATCGCGGCTGGCGGCGCGTCGATCGCGTCGCCGCAGCCCGTGCGCGTGATCGAGGCGCCGATCATCGAGCGACTGGCGCGCGAGGGCATGCTGATCATCGCGCTGCGGCGGCGGCGGCATCGCCGTCGTGGAGTCATCGGGCGGCGAGCTCGAGAGCGTCGAGGCAGTCATCGACAAGGACCGCGCGTCAGCGCTGCTCGCGATCGAGATGAAGGCCGACCTGCTGATGATTCCGACCGGCGTCGAGCGGGTCGCGATCCGCTTCGGCCAGCCCGGACCAGCAGTGGCTCGACCGGATCTCCGTGGCAGAAGCCGAAGCGCTACGCGGCGAAGGCCATTTCGGCGCCGGCAGCATGGGACCGAAGATCGAGGCCATCGTCAAGTTCGTCAAGGCACGCCCCGGCGCCCGCGGCGTGATCACCAACGCCGAGAACATCGCGCGCGCGCTGCGCGGCGAGACCGGCACCTGGATCGAAACGAGCTGAACCGTCGAGCGCGATACGATGGAAATCGACGCTGGCTCGCCGTCAACGGCACGCTGATGCGCGGTCTCGAGCTCAATCCGAATCTGCTGACGGTCGGCGCGACGTTCGTGCGCGAAGACGCGACCGACGCCGTGCTATCGGCTGTGGTCGATCGACGACCGCCATCCGGCGATGTTGCGCACACCCGGAGAAGGGACGCGCGTTGCCGTCGAGGTGTGGGACGTTCCGCTCGACGGACTCGCGCAAGTGCTGCTGAGCGAGCCGCCGGGACTCGCGATCGGCAAGGTCGTGCTGCAGGACGGCAACGATCGTGCTCGGCGTGCTCGGCGAGCCGTTCCTGTGCGAAGGCCAGCGCGAAATCACCTCGTTCGGCGGCTGGCGCGCGTACGTGCAAGACCGCTGAAGGGGAACAACATCTCATAAGAGGGGGAGCCATGAACGCTGCGACGGGGAACGGCGAAGTGCGCATCTGGGTGGCCGGCGACTGGAACGGATTCTTCGGACTGTTCACCAACGTACTGCTCAACGTGATCGTGCTGACCGGCCTCTGTCTCGGGGTCGTGCAACTACCCGCCGACACGGTGTTCGGCCGCATCCTGCCGGCGCTCGGCATCGCGCTGCCGCTCGGCAACCTGTTCTATGCGTACCTCGCGTGGCAGCTCGCCAAGAAGGAAGGCCGCAGCGACGTCACGGCGATGCCGTACGGGCCGAGCGTGCCGCACATGTTCATCGTCGTGTTCCTGATCATGCTGCCGATGTACCTCAAGACGAAGGACCCGGTGATCGCGTGGCACGCCGGGCTCGCCTGGTGCTTCATCATCGGCGTCATCGTGCTGCTCGGCGCGTTCGTCGGACCGGCGATCCGCGCGATGACGCCGCGCGCGGCGATGCTCGGCACGCTGGCGGGCATCTCGATCGCGTTCATCTCGATGCGGCCGGCGTTCCAGATGTGGGAGACGCCGTGGATCGGCCTCGTGTGCTTCGCGATCGTGCTGATCGCGTGGACCGCGAACCGTCCGGCTGCCCGGCGGCTTGCCCGGCGGACTTGTCGCCGTCATCGTCGGCTCCGCGATCGGCTGGGTCGTGTCGCTGGTCGGGTGGAGCGACTACATGCAGCCCGCGGCCGTCGGCAAGTCGTTCGAGCAATTCGGCCTGCGCTATCCCGCTGTTCTCGGCCGACGTCTGGGCGGGACTCGCGCAGGTCGCGCCGCTGCTCGTCACCGCGATCCCGCTCGGCATCTACAACTTCACCGAGGCGATGAACAACGTCGAGAGCGCCTCGGCTGCCGGCGACAACTACAACCTGCGCAAGATCCTGCTCGCCGACGGTCTGGGCGCGATCGTCGGCTCGATGCTGGGCAGCCCGTTCCCGCCCGCCGTGTACATCGGCCATCCGGGCTGGAAGGCGGTCGGCGGCCGCATCGGCTACTCGCTGGCGACCGGCGTCGCGATCGCGATCGTCTGTCTCTTCGGGTTGACCGCGCTGCTGCTGGCGGTAATCCCGCTCGTCGCGATCCTGCCGATCCTGCTCTACATCGGCCTCGTCATCGGCGCGCAGGCATTCCAGGCGTCGCCGGCGAAGCACGCGCCGGCGGTCGTGCTGGCGATCATTCCGAACATCGCCGAGTGGGCGAAGACGCAGGTCGACGGCGCGCTTGCCGCCGCGGGCACGTCCGCGGCGCAGGTCGGTGCAGGCAAGCTCGCCGGCACCGGCGTACTCTATGGAGGCCTGGAATCGCTGGGCGGCGGCTCGGTGCTCGCCGGCATGGTGCTCGGCGCGATGGCGGTATTCATCATCGACGGCAAGCTGAAGACACGCGGCAGGATGGGCGTTCGCCGGCGCGATCCTCGCGTTCGTCGGCCTGATCCACGGCGCGCAACTCGGCTGGGCGATCTCGCCGCTGATCGCGATTGGCTATGCGCTCTTCGGCGTGATGTGCTTCCTCCTTGCGAAGGGTCCGGAGAACGCACCGGCCTCAGGCTGATGCACCGAGTGCGGCGATGGCCTTCGTCGAGTCGGAAACCCAGCCGAAGATGCCGCCCTGCGCCTTGATCATGGCCAGGGCGGCGCGCTGGAACTCCGGGAAGTACGAGCCGACGCAATCGGCAAGGACGACGCACTCGTAGCCGCGGTCGTTGGCCTCGCGCACCGTGGTGTTCACGCATACCTCGGTGGTGACACCGCAGACGATCAGCGACTTGATGCCGCGGTTGTGCAGAATGTGATCGAGGTTGGTGGCGCAGAACGCGCCCTTGCCGGGCTTGTCGACGACGACCTCGCCAGATTGCGGCGCGAGCTCGGGGACGATGTCGTGGCCGTGCTCACCGCGGACGAGGAGTCGCCCCATCGATCCCGGATCGCCGATCTTTCTCGCGCCGCGGCCACGGACGAGCTTCGACGGCGGACAGTCGGCGAGGTCGGGGCTGTGACCCTCACGCGTGTGGATCACCATCATGTCGGTGCTTGCGCGCGGCGTCGAGCATGCGCCGGCACGGCGCGATGACCGCCTGCAGCGGTGTCACGTCATTGCCGAGCGCCTCGCCGAAGCCGCCGGGCTCGACGAAGTCGCGCTGCATGTCGATGATGACAAGCGCCGTCGTCGTCGGATCGAACTCGAACTCGTACGGCTCGGCGTTCATTGTCTTGTGGTTCATCGCGTCCTCATCATCGAATCAATTCATATATGCGCACGAGCAACAATTTGTCGGCGAGCCATCACTTGATCGCGTCGTCGGCTCGAACAAGCAGTGTCTGCGGCATCGTGACACCAAGCGCCTTCGCCGTCTTGAGGTTGATCACCAACTGAAACTTCGCCGCCTGCTCGATGGGCAAATCTCCGGGATTTGCGCCCTTGAGTATCTTGTCCACATAACTCGCTGCCCGGCGATATCCTTCGAGAGGGTCACCTCCGCTTCCAATCATGCCGCCGGCTTCCGCGAACGCGACGTTCCCGGCCGAGGGAAGCCGGTGCTTCAGCGCGAGATCCGCAATCGCCTTGGCGTTCACGGCAAACAACGTGTCCGTCTGAACAACGACGGCGTCGACGTGCTGTTGCGCCATCAACGCGAACGTGCTGTTGAACTCGCTGAGCGATCGTGCCTCGAATAGTGGCAGCTCCAGCTTCAATGCTTTGGCGACAGGTTCCATCGCGTGTAGCAGCGCCGTCGGGGGATTGGCCGGGTTGACGAGCAACGCCACCTTGGCAATGCGCGGCAAGGCCTCCTTGAGCAGCTCCAGCCGTTTTGCCGCGAGTTCCCAGCCTAGAGAAGTGGATCCAGTAATGTTCCCACCCGGCCGTGCGAGATTGGTCACGAGACCAAGCGCAAGGGGATCGCCGGTCGACCCGATGACAATGGGTATCGTCCTGGTCGCGTTCTTCAATGCAAGCGACGCCTTGGTCCCGGACGTGACGACCACGCTGACCTTGAGACCGACGAGCTCGGCGGCCAGCGTGGACAACCGATCGTAATTCCCCTCTGCCCAGCGGACCTCGATGACGATATTTTTGCCATCGACATAGCCGAGATCACGCAGTCCTGCCCGCAGTGCCTCCAATCGCTGCGCCTCATTGGACGCAGACTCGGAACTGAGGAACCCGATGCGGCGCAGGTTCTGTGACTGCGATTGCGCGAACGCTGACAACGGTGCCACCACTAACGCACCGGCTATCGTGCCGAGGAATGTCCGCCGGTTCCTCACTACAACAACACCGTCCGACCGCGGTGATTTCGGCATCACGGGCCCCAAACGTGAACGGCGGCGATCTTGCATATCGCGTACCCCACTGGGTTGACGCAATGGACGATACGACGCTACGCCCTTGCCCTCACAGGGTCAAGGAATGCTGGAAGTTGGCAGGTCTTCGTCAAGTGCTGGGATCGCGTGCGCTTGAACACGCAAAAATCAGTCGCCCGACTTGATATTGTTGTCCTTGATGACCTTGGCCCAGCGGGGAATTTCCTTGCGCACGAAGGCATCGAGCTGTTCAGGCGGCGCCCCGCTTACTTCCATGCCTTGGGCCGACAGCTTTTCCATGACGGCCGGCGCCTTGACGGCCTTCGCGAGTTCCTCGTAGACACGTTTCGTGAGCGCGGCGGGCATGTTGGGCGGACCGAAAACGCCCCACCACGTGTACGCCTCGAATCCTGGAACGCCCTGACTTGCAATCGGTTCGACGTTCGGCAACTTGGGGTCGCGCTTGGCCGAGGTTACGGCGATCGCGCGCATGCGTCCGGACTCGATGTGCGGATACACCAGGAACACCGAACCGATCGCGAGGGGAACCTGATTACCGATCGCATCGTTCATCAGCGGCCCACCGCCGCGGTAGGGAATGTGATTGAACTCCACGCCCAGTTGATTCCCGAGTTGGGTCATCGTGAGGTGGCCCAGGCTGCCGGCGCCGATCGTTCCGTACGACACGCTGCCCGGCTTGGCTTTGGCCGCGGCAACGACGTCGCGAAACGACTTGTAGGGCTGATTGACGTTTGTAACCAGCGCCATCCCTCCCGTCCCGACCAGCATCAGCGGGGTGAGGTCGCGCAGCGTGTCGAACGGCATACCCGGAATCAGCGACGGGTTCACCGCATGTGTATCGAATACGACGCCAAGGGTATAGCCGTCCGGGTCGGCTTTCGCCACTGCCGCGGTACCGATCGAGCCCGATGCTCCGCCTTTGTTGTCGACGATGACGGGCTGACCCGTCTGTTCCGTGAGTTGCTGGGCGAGAATGCGCGCTACCTGATCGACCGATCCACCGGCCGGAAAGACCGCGATCAGCTTGACGGGCTTGGTTGGCCAATTCTGCGCGCCGGCGACTGAAGCGGCGCCAAGGTTGAGCAGCAATGCGCACGCCATCAATATCACGCGATTCGTCTTCATGTCTGCCTCCAATTCAGCATCAAGTCATCGTTCCAACCCGTGCATCCAGTGCCGCCCACCGTTCGAACTTCTGGGCCAGTGCGTGTTCGATATCTCCAGCGCGTGCATGATCCCGCTTGATCGCATCCGCGCCTTGCTTGTGATAGTCGTTGGCGTTCATGCGTGCAGTAAGCTCTTGCTGCTCGCGCTCCAGCGCTTCCAGTTCAGCCGGAAGCGCGTCGAGCTCCCGCCGCTCCTTGAACGAGAGCTTCGCCTGTTTAGCCTTGACGCCGCGTGCCTCGCCCGGCGCAGAGCCAGCGTCGGCCTTCGCCTCGTTCGCGACCTGCGCCGATGTGCGCGGTCGTTGTGCCAGCCAATCACTGTAGCCGCCGACGTATTCCTTCCACGCGCCCTCATTCCCGGGCGAACTCTCCGCGACCAGCGTCTGCGTCACGACATTGTCGAGAAACGTACGATCATGACTCACCAATAGCAAAGTCCCCGCGTATGACTGCAGCGTATCCTCGAGCAGTTCGAGCGATTCGATGTCGAGATCGTTGGTCGGTTCGTCGAGCACCAGCAGATTGGCGGGCAACGCAAACAATCGCGCCAGCAGCAACCGGTTGCGTTCACCGCCGGAGAGCATCTTCACTGGCGCATTGGCGCGCTGTGGCGGAAACAGAAAATCGCCGAGATACGACAGCACGTGCTTGCGCCCGTTAGCCGTCTCCACCCATTCCGAACCCGGACTGATGGTTTCCGCCAGTGTGCGCTCCGGGTCGAGTTGCGCGCGCATCTGGTCGAAGTACGCCACCTGTAGCTTGGTGCCGAGTCGGATCGTCCCTTCGTCAGGGGGCAGTTCGCCGAGGATGAGTTTCAGCAGCGTGGTCTTGCCGGCGCCATTGGGGCCCATCAATCCAAGCCGGTCACCGCGCATGATGCGCAGCGAGACGTCGCGCACCACCGGGCGGCCGTCGTAGCGCTTGGTCACGTGCTCCAGTTCCGCCACCAGCTTGCCGGAGCGATCGCCCGCATCCAGCGCGAGTTTCACATTACCGAGGCGCTCGCGGCGCTGTGCCCGTTCACTTCGCAACGACTCCAGTCGCCGAACACGGCCCTCGTTGCGCGTGCGGCGCGCCTCGACACCTTTGCGGATCCACACCTCTTCCTGTTTCCAGAACGTATCGAATTTGCGATTGGCCACGCTCTCGGCCGCGAGTTCGTTCGCCTTGCGCGCTTCGTACGCTGCAAAATTTCCGGGATAGGAACGCAGCAGCCCGCGATCGAGCTCCACGATGCGGGTCATGACCCGATCCAGAAACGTTCGGTCATGCGTAATCACGATGGACGTCGGCTGCTTGCGCAGAAGGTCTTCGACCAGCGTGATGCCGTCGACGTCGAGATGGTTGGTCGGCTCGTCGAGCAGCAGCAGGTCAGGGGTCAGCGCGAAGGCGAGCGCCAGCGCGGCGCGCTTCTTTTCGCCGCCCGACGCTGAGGCGGGATCCGTAGCCTCGTCGAGCCCGAAGCGATGCATGAATTCGACCAGGCGCGCTTCAACACGCCAGCGCTCGCGTTCGTCGTGGGCATGATCGTCGTCCGGCACCAGGTGACCGCGCAACGCAAGGCTTTCGCGCAGTGTCGATGCCGCGGGCAGTTGCGGCTCCTGCTCGACCAGCGCGACTCGCAACCCGTCGCGCAACATGGTGATGCCGCCGTCCAGGTCAGTGCGGCTCGCGATCACGTTGAGCAGTGACGATTTGCCGGTACCGTTACGACCGATGAGACCGACCCGCTCGCCGTCGTCTATCGAGAGATCGGCGCGGTCCAGCAGGGGTGCATGCCGAAAGCGAGTTCGGCGCCTTGCAGCGTGACGATGGGCATGCGTGAAGGATAGCCTAACTGAGTGCAACTCGCGCGCAGTAGCGCGACGCGATCTACAACCGCGCCAGCAAGTCGTCGCGGGCGCGAACGCAGTGCGCACGCGCAAGTCGTCCCGCCTTTTCGACGTCATGCCTCGCGATCGCTTTCAGAATCTGGCGGTGCTCGGCCACGATGGCGTCGGTTCGACTGGGGCCGAAGCCGAAGCGAATACGCAGCGCCTCGACCAGCAGGCGACCCTGGCCCAGCACACGCACCGCGTCGGGATTGTCGGCGTGACGATTGATGCTGTCGTGCAATTCGCGATTGGCGCGCACCAGCGCCAGAGGACTCGCCGTCGCACTTGCATCTTCGAATGCATCGACCCGGGCCCGCAGCTCGGCAATGCCGGCATCGTCTACACCTTCCGCACAGCGCTCGGTCAGCATACCTTCGATGGCGGCGCGCAGATCATAGGCATTGCGCACGAAGTGCGCATCGACCAGCCGGATCACCGCACCCCGATGCGGAGACAACTCCAGAATGCCCTCGCGTTCCAGCTCGTACAACGCACCGCGCACCGGCATGTGACTGACTTCGCAGATCGCGGCAATTTCGTCGATCTTGAGGCGCCGGCCGGGCGGCAGTTCGCCCAGCAGAATGCGGCGACGCAAGTCGGCAGCGACCCGCATCGCGGTCGTCGCGCCGATGGCGCCAGCCGCTACCTCACTCGGGCTCGACGCCGACATCTTTGACCAGCTTGGTCAGACGCTTTTCTTCGGCGTCCATCATTACCGTTGCATCAGCCGGTGAACTCGCGATCACCTCCGCACTCATCCCTGCAAGCCGATCCTTGAGCGACGGATCACGCAGGACCTCGACGATGTCGCGGTTGATCTTGGCAATGACCGGTGCGGGAGTCTTCACCGGCACAATAACCGCGGCCCACGACGTGAAGTAGAAGTTGGGCACGCCGGATTCGGCAATGGTTGGCGTGTCCGGCAGGAAGGGTGAGCGCTTGAGTCCGCCGACACCAAGAAGTTTCATCTTGCCCGACTGCACGTGCGGCAAGATCGACGGTACGGCATCGAACATCACCTGCACCCTGCCACCGATGACATCCGGGTGCGCCTGACCGCTGCCCTTGTAGGCGATGTCCTGCATCCTGGTGCCCGTCATGTTCTGGAACGCCAGAGACCACAGCTCCGGATTGCTGCCGCGGCCGGATGTCGCGACGTTCACCTTGCCCGGATTGTCCTTGATGTATTTGATCAGCTCCTGCACCGAGTTGACCGGGACCTGCGCGTTGACCACCAGCGCCATCTGCACCTGTGTTGTCACCGTGACCGGCACGAAATCGCTCAGCGCATACGGAAGTTTCTTGTACAGCACCGGATTCACGACGTGCGAACTCGCGACAAAGCCGATCGTGTAACCATCCGGGGCCGACGTTCCGACCGCTTCCGTACCGATGACACCATTGACGCCCGGTCGGTTTTCCACGATCACGCCAACGCCCCACTTCTGCGAGAGCTTTTCGGCGACCAGACGCGCGGTGATATCCGTGGCGCCACCTACTGGATACGGCACGATGACTTTGACGACGTGATTCGGATAGTCCTGCGCCGCTGCAGGCAGCGCAACAAGCAGCGCGAGCGCCGCGAACAGTGAACGATACGACATGGCACCTCCTGCAAATGAGTACGCTAAGCAAAGATCGCGGTTCAATACGCCGGCTTGGTCGGAAACCAACCCGGCCGACCGGGGTCCAGGTACGCCCCCTTGATATCCGGCACCTGGTAATGCTCGACCGCGGCCAGGTCCACTTCGACGCCGAGTCCAGGCGCAGAGGGAACGTCGAGCTTTCCTTCGAGAACGACAAAAGGCGCGATGATGATGTCACCGCCCAGGTAGTCGCGTTCGTTGTCGATCGCCAGCGTCATATTCGGAATGCTCGCGGCGAGATGCAGATAAGACGCCTGCGATAGACCGAGTTCGCCGCCACAGTGCAGCGTAACGGGGATGCCCACCGACTCCGCGATCGCGGCCGCCTTCACCGTCTGCCAGAGTCCGCCTGCTTCATGCGGATCGAGCAGGATGACGTCGGCTGCGTTGGCACGCACGATGTTGCCGACGTCGCTAAGCGTGTACGCGGATTCATCGAGGGCGATCGGCACGGACTGGAACCTTCGCAACAGTGCGTGGCCCTCGAGGTCGTCGAGTTCCAGCGGCTGCTCCACATAGAACGGGTCGAATTCGACGAGCTTGCGCAATTGCCGGCGCGCAGTGCCCGGCGTCCAGGCACCGTTCACATCCAGCCGCAGTGGCGCGGCGGCTCCGATGGCATCGCGCACGGCTCGCGTCAACGCAACGTCGGAGGACTCGTCGAAACCGATCTTCAGCTTGAACGACTTGTACCCGCGCCGCTGGAAGTCCCTCGCGTCGGCGACACATTTGTCGCGATCGCTTTCGAGCAGGTACGCGCAGATGTCGATGGGATTGCGCCAGGCGCCACCCCAGAGCCGATAGAGCGGCTGCCCGCAGACTTTGCCGAATGCATCCCACATCGCCATCTCGACGGCGCATATCGCCATGACGGCGGCACGCTTGTGGTGGTAATAACCGGCACCAAAAACATGCCGATGCAGCGATTCGGCCTGATCGACTGTCTTACCGATCGCGCACGGGATGACGACGTGATCGAGAACGGCGGGAATGGCGTCGAGCAGACAGATCGTCTCGCCGTAACCCTTGATGCCGGCCGCGGTCGTGAGTTCGACGATCAGCCGCGTCACCCCCGATCGTGTGCCGGACGCCCAGGCGATGGGGTGCTTGAGTGGAACGCGCACGAGCCATCGGCGGATGGCCACAACGCGCAGATCGGACTCAACGATCGATGGCAAAGGCTGGCGCTGTACGGTCTCGGGCGACATGCAAATTGAAGGCGAAAGAGCGATGAGTTGGCATCGTATCGCCGATTTGATCAAAAATCAAATACTGGTTGCGTACAACGATCGCCGCCGGAAACCGTTGGCTGCCCCCTGTTAAAGGCGATAGGGCTCCAGTTGCAGCGACTCCACCTGCGCGCCAAGCATTACGACGCTGCCCGAACGGCGATCGATACCGTTCTCGGAGAAATCGAACAGGAACGTGCGGCGCAGCCGCACGACACCTTCGTGATCGCGGGCGAAGCTGAAGCGCACGCCATGGACCGTATCGTCGAGGAGCTGCAAGCCCTGCTGCTTGCACGCCTCCTTCGTAATGCGGATCGCCGCCTCGCGCGCACGAAGCGCTTCGTAGAACAACCAGCCGCCCAGAATGAGGCCGACGACCAGGAGTGTTTCCCATACGGACATTTTGCTAGACTCGCTTCGCCGGACTTCAGGCTTGGTTGTACCACCTACATTCAGGAGCTTCGATGCGAACTCTCGTTGCTGTCATTGTCTCCGCGCTGATGTTGCTCGCGTTGCCGGTTTCCGCTCAGAAAGCCGCCCAGACCCCGACGCAGTTCTACACGGAATATCGTGACGCATGGGTAAAAGCCAAGTCCATCGACCCGATCATTCCCTACCTTGGCAAGGACAGTCGTGCCGAAATCGAGGCGACGCCGAAGGACAAGCGGCAGATGATGTTCGAAATGATGAAGATGATGGGCAACATGTCGAACGTCAAAGTGGTGAAGGAAACCAAACAGGGCGACGGCTACATGCTCGATCTCACCGCCACCAGCCCCGACAAGAAGCCGATGAAGGGCACCGCCGAAATCATCATGGAAGGCGGCGCGATGAAACTGAAAAAGGAAAGCTGGTCGTCGTAGACGCCCTGCGCGCGAATGAATTCGCGCCTACAACATCGCTGTAGGTCCGAATTTATTCGGACCACAGTCGCCCATGTAACCACCGACGTTCACTCCGCGGGCAGAAAACCCTCGATCGAGAGGTAACGTTCGCCGGTGTCATAGTTGAACCCCAGTACGCGCGCACCGGGCGCCAGCTCGGGCAGTTTCTGCGCGATCGCCGCCAGCGTCGCGCCTGAGGAAATGCCGACCAGCATGCCTTCCTCGCGGGCGGCGCGGCGCGCCATTTCCTTGGCAGCGTCCGCCTCCACCTGAATCGTGCCGTCGAGCAGCGTTGTGTCGAGAATCGCCGGGATGAATCCGGCACCGATGCCCTGGATCGGGTGCGGCGTGTGCTTGCCGCCGGAGATCACCGGCGATGCGGCGGGTTCGACCGCGAACACTTTCAACTTCGGCCATTTCGGTTTCAGCACGCGCGCGCAACCGGTGATGTGCCCGCCGGTGCCGACGCCGGTGATCAGCGCGTCGAGTCCGTCGGGGAAGTCGCGCAGGATTTCCTGCGCGGTCGTGCGCATGTGCACATCGACATTGGCCGCATTCTCGAACTGCTGGGGCATCCACGCGCCGGGCGTCGCCGCGACGAGTTCCATGGCCTTGGCAATCGAGCCCTTCATGCCCTCGGCGCGCGGCGTCAGCACGAACGTGGCGCCATACGCCAGCATCAGGCGACGCCGCTCGACCGACATGCTGTCGGGCATGACCAGCACGATCTTGTAGCCCTTGACCGCCGCCACTATGGCCAGCCCGATGCCGGTGTTCCCTGACGTAGGCTCGATAATCGTGCCACCGGCTTTGAGTTTGCCGGAGGCTTCGGCTTCCTCGACCATCGACAGGCCAATGCGGTCCTTGATCGAGCCGCCCGGATTCGAGCGCTCGGATTTGATCCAGACGTTGTGGCCGGGACCGAACAGGCGGTTGACGCGGATGTGCGGCGTGTTGCCGATGGTGGCGAGAATATTTGCGGCGGGCATGGATACTCCGTGACAGGCATCGTGGACGGGAAGGCGTAGGGTGCGACGGTTCAAAGCAGATTGCAAGATCGGGAATTGCGGCACCCATACGCAAGCCCCACTATCCACGGCGCGCGGTCGCAGTGTAAAGTCGCCGCTGCCGTACCCCGTCAGGTGCAAAGTCGATCCCCATGAATCCTTCGAGCGCAGGCGCGACCGTTCCCTACGCCACGGCGGGCACGGACACGGATTATTACGCGCGGCTGCCCATCTTCAGCGGCTTCGATAGCATCATGGATCCGGCGCGTTATCAGCCGCTGCCAAACGATTGGATGATCGGCCTTACCGATGTCGTGCGCTCGACGCAGGCGATCGAAGCTGGTCGCTACAAGGCGGTCAACACGGCCGGCGCGTCGGTCATCGCCGCGGTCACCAACCTGCTCGAGGGACGCAGCTTTCCCTTCGTGTTCGGCGGCGACGGCTCCAGCTTCGCCGTATCGTCGCACGACGAAACGCTGGCCCGCGATGCACTCGCCTCCACGGCGGCGTGGGCGCGCGATGAACTGCAACTCGAATTGCGCACCGCGCTCGTTCCCGTCGCCGCAGTCAAGGAACACGGATTCAATGTGAGCGTGGCACGCTTTGCACCGTCGACAAACGTGTCGTACGCGATGTTTTCGGGAGGCGGGCTCGCCTGGGCCGAACGCGCAATGCGCGAGGGCCGCTTCCTGGTCGCGCCGGCGGCGCAGGGGGTTCGACCCGACCTCAGCGGCCTGTCATGCCGCTGGAACGACATGCCGGCAACGCGCGGAGTCGTCCTGTCGCTGCTCGTTGCCCCCGTTACAAACGGCGACCCTGCGTTTCGCAAGCTGATCGAAGAGCTTCTCGTCGAACTGGAGAACAGTCCCGACGTGACGCGACCGGTTCCGGCCAACGCACCCGGCGTCGGTTGGCCTCCGCCCGGACTCGATCTCGAAGCGCGCGCCTCGGGCAAGGCCGGTGACGGCCTGTTCATGCGGCGGGTGCGCGTCGCTCTGAGCACGCTCATCGCCTATATCGTGATGCGATTTGGCATCCGCCTCGGTGGCTTCGACCCTGCCGTATACCGGCGCGATGTTGTCGAGAATTCGGACTTTCGCAAGTACGACGACAATCTGCGCATGACGCTCGACTGCACGCCCGCCATGGCGGACAAAATCGAGAAACGACTGGAGCAGGCAGAAGCGGCGAACGTCGCGCGCTTCGGCATACATCGCCAGCCCTCGGCCATCATGACCTGCATCGTACCGTCCATCACCGAGAGCACACACGTGCACTTCGTCGATGGTGCGGCAGGCGGTTATGCACTGGCGGCTCGGCGACTCAAACTCGGCGCAACCTCGTCTACCAAAAAATGACCGATCTTTCCTGGCTTTCATTGTCCGAGCTGACGCGGCTCCTTGCGACCGGTGCCGTGTCGTCGCGCGAGATCGTCGCGGCCTGCCTCGATCGCATCGCCGTGCTCGATGATCGATTGCACACCTTCATCGACGTCTACCGCGACGACGCCATGTCGGCTGCGCTCAGGGCCGACCAGCAGCGCTCCGCGGGACGTGTGTGTGGCCCGCTGCACGGGCTGCCGATCGCGATCAAGGACCTGGTGCACATACGTGGCCGCATGACAACGGCCGGATCGAAGGACAGGCCGTTCGGCATCGCCGACGAAACCGCCTCGGCGTGGGAGCGCCTGCAGTCCGCCGGCATGATCGCGCTCGGCAAAACGCATCTGGTCGAATTCGCGTTTGGCGGCTGGGGCCGCAACGTGCCCATGGGCGCGCCGTGGAATCCGTGGGATACGTCGACACATCGCGTCGCCGGAGGATCGAGCAGTGGCTCGGCGGTGGCCGTTGCGGCCGGTCTTGCGCCCGCGGCCATCGGCTCCGACACCGGCGGCTCGATACGCATTCCGTCTGCGCTCTGCGGCCTGACCGGGCTCAAGCCCACGTACGGCTTGATCAGTCTTGCCGGCGTTTTCCCGCTGGCGACGACGCTCGATTCGCTCGGTCCGATCGCACACAGTGTCGACGATGTCGCCCTGCTCACCGCCGCGATGGCCGGTGCTGATCCGCGCGATCCGGCGACGCTCTCAGCGCCGACGGTCGACTTCGCATCTGCATTGGGTACCCAGCCCGATATCCGCGGCATGCGCATCACCGCACTCGCGGTCGAACAGTTCCCGTCGCCTGCAACGGCCGACGTCCTGCGCGCACGTAACGACGCGATCACCACGCTGCGCGCACTTGGCGCGATTGTCGAGGAGGCACGCGTCCCGATCGACTTCCAGGACGTGATGGTGAAGAGCGGCCGCATCATCGCCGTCGAAGCGTATGCGCTGCATCGTGCGTACATCGAGAACGACTCGCTGACTTTCGATCCGTGGGTGCGCAAGCGCACGCTCGGTGGCAAGTCGATCACTGCAGCCGAGCACGCGGAACTGATCGCCGCCCACGCACGCGCTGCATCCGACTACGCCGACTGGATGCGCGGTCGCGACGCGCTACTGACGCCTACGCTGCCGATCACCGCCACGCCGCTGCAAGACGTCGATGAGTCGACCACGCCGCTTGCGACTTTCACGCGCGCCGCCAATTTCCTGCGCGCCTGCGCGCTGTCGCTGCCAGCGGGGCTGGACGCGAGTGGGCTCCCGATGGGCATACAATTAATGGGCAGTCCTTACGGCGATGCGACGCTGGTGACGTTAGGCCGTGCCTTTCAGCGGGCGACCGACTTTCATCAGCGGCGTCCCGACCTGTCGTCGTGGGAAACTGGAAAATCGTGAACAGGTGTTAGATGAACAGACGTAACGCAGGAATTGCGCTGCTGCTTGGACCGCTGGCCTTCGCGCATGGCGCCGCTCACCGCCGAGGCACAGCAAGCGGGCAAGGTGTACCGCATCGGTTACCTGAGCGCGCCCACCCGCGCATCCGTTGAGCAAGGGCTCCAGGCATTCCTGCGAGCGCTGCGGGAGCTTGGCTGGATCGAAGGTCAAAATCTCATCATCGAATATCGCTGGGCCGACGGCAACATTGAGCGTCTTCCCTCGTTAGCAGCCGAGCTGGTCACGCTGAAGGTGGATCTGATCGTCGCGCCGGCGGGGACCGCCGCGCTGGCGGCAAAAAAGGCGACGAGCAGCATTCCCATCGTGATGATTTTCCCGGCCGATCCGGTCGGTCTTGGACTTGTAGCCAGCGTGCGAAGCCCCGGGGGAAACGTCACAGGCACGACCAGCACCCCCAGCCCGGAGATCTTCGGCAAGCAGCTGCAACTTTTGAAAGATGCAGTTCCCCACGCGACCCGCGTTGCCATCCTGGTGAATCCCGCAGACCTGGCATTCGGCTCTCAGGTAAGAGAGGTCGAAAGTGCCGCACGGTCTCTCGGCCTCCGCATTCAACGCGTGGAAGCGCATGGCCCGGAGGATTTCGAAAGAGCCTTCGCCACGATGACGCGAGAGCGTGCGGAGGCGCTGCTGGTTGCCAATGACACGACGTTTCTGGTGAATCGCGTCAGAGTCGCCGAACTTGCGCTGAAGAGCCGCCTGCCGACGATGAACTACTATCGGGAAATGGTCGACGCCGGCGGCCTCATGGCCTACGCGGTCAACATGGCCGGCTTCACCCCGAGAGCCGCCGCATACGTAGACAAGATCCTCAAGGGCGCGAAGCCCGCCGATCTGGCCGTCGAGCAGCCGACGAAGTTCGAACTGGTGATCAATCTGAAAACCGCGAAAGCAATTGGAATCACGATCCCGCCGTCGGTACTGGCACGCGCGGACGAGTTGATTCAGTAGTCGACCTGACACATGAGCGCGCACTGGGTGGGCGGGGTTGGCCTCGACCACTGGACGAACTGAGTATCGTGCATATGCAACTTGGTCGCGATCATGTGCGTCGGGGCACTTAATCCAAGTTATAGGAACATACTAGAAGCATCGTGATCGGCGGCTAGCGTCGCGGGAGCCTCGCATGACGACAAGGCGGCAAATCATCATCGTGCTTGGCGCTGGTGCAATTGCAGCGCCGCTTGCTGCTTTTGGCCAACAGCAACCGGTCAGGATTGCGCGTGTGGGCTGGCTGTCTTATCTCGCAGCCCCCGACCCGGGGCTCGCGCTGCTGCGCGAGGGCATGAGCGAATTGGGCTACGTCGAGGGGAAGTCCTACGTGATCGTGGCGCGCTTCGCCAATGACGATTACACCCGGCTGCCCAAGCTCGTCGAGGAGCTGGTGGCCGAGCGTGTCGACATAGTAGTCACGCGCGGCCCCTCGGCGGCATTCACCATACCAATCCGGGCGCGCATCCCGATTGTATTTGCATACAGCGGCGACCCGATCGAAGCAGGCTTCGCCGACAGTCTGCGCGTACCCGGCCGCAATATGACTGGCCTCACATTCATGTCGATGGAGCTTTCCGCCAAGCGCGTCGAAGTGCTCAAGGAAATGATACCGAAAGCCTCGCGCATTGCGCTGCTGTCCAATCCCGAGCACTCGGGCGAGTTGAGCGAGTACCGCGTCACGGAGGACACCGCGCGACGCCTCGGCGCTACCATCACGCGTTACCTCGTGCGCACGCCACAGGAGCTGGAAACTGCCTTCACCACAATCCGAGCCGACAAACCCGACGCAATGCTGGTGTTTCCCGACTCGCTTACGATTGCGCGCCGCAAGGACATCACGGATTTCGCGGCACGGACAAGAATTCCGTGCATCTACGGCTGGACCGAATTCGCCGAGTCAGGCGGATTGTTGAGCTACGGCCCAACGATCACGGAGAATTTCAGATCGCTCGCGGTATTCGTCGACAAGGTGCTCAAGGGCGCCGATGCGAGCCGCATTCCCATCGAGCAGGTCAAAAAAATCACGCTGACGCTGAATGGGGCGGCGGCAAAAGCGCTAGGGCTCAACGTTCCGCAGTCGATCCTCGCGCGCGCCGACAAGGTGATTGACTGATCTCATCGCTGGCCGAGCGTTGGAGGCTTCCAAGGTTCCGGCGCCGGCAGGGGCGACCGCAGCAGGCGCAGCATCCGGATCGCGGTCTCGCGTCCACTGTAATAACCGGTCAGGCGCATCGTCTCGGAAAACCCCGACGCTCGATAAAAGGCGAACGCAGATTTGTTCTGCGCGCGCAGCTCGACGTGGATCGATGCGATGCCGGCGACGACCGCCGACTCGAGCAGCCAATCGACGATGCGGCGGCCGATACCTGAGCGCTGATAGGCCGGTCGCACCGCCAGCAGTATCAGGTGTGCGCGCTCGTCACCGAAGCGCATGATGCCGAAGCCGGCGAGTTGTTCGTTGCGGCGCGCGACGACCGACACGATTTCACGATCGTCGACCAACCGGCGGATGCGATCCGGCGGGTAAGACCAGCCGAGCCCGGTCTCGATCAGGTCGCGCGACATCAGCGCCATCGATCGCGTGTCGTCACCGCAAGCCAGCCGCAAGCCGACGTCCGTGGTCCGCATGGCGACGATTCTGCCACGGCTGCGGCAAACATTGCCAGCAACACGCGCAGCGACGCGGATTCGAGGTCCGTGGACCCATTGCGGCACACCGCGCGAACGCGCATCATCCGGATCGGTCCCCGAGGTACCTATCGTGATCGATTGCGCAATGCGCGCTTCCGCCTTAGCTTCGTCATGACCACCGCAGCGCTCGTCGACCTCCTCAAGCGGCACCTGAAAGCGCGCGGCGTCACCTACGCCCAGGTTGCAACGCGGCTCGCCTTGAGCGAGGCGAGTGTCAAGCGGATGTTCTCGCGCCAGGATTTCACTTTGCAGCGCATGGAGGACATCTGCCACATCGCCGGCATCGAGCTTGCCGATCTGGCTCGGGAACTCACCGCCGAGCCGACGGGGGTCGCGCATCTCACTGTCGAGCAGGAGCAGGAGATCGTTTCCGATCCCAAGCTGCTGCTGATCGCACTTTGCGCAGTCGGCAACTGGACACTCGAGCAAATCGTCGACACGTACGAGATTCCGCGCGTGGAATGCATTGGCTACCTCGCTCGCCTCGACAAGCAACGCATCATCGAGCTCATGCCGGACAATCGCATCAGACCATTGATCCACCGCACTTTTGCCTGGCGGCCCGATGGACCGATCAAGCGTTATTTCCGTTCACGCCTGGAAGCCGAATATCTGAGCAGCACGTTTCATCGCTCCGATGAAGCGTTCCTTTTCGTCAACGGAATGCTCTCGGGCAAGTCGACGACGGAGCTCATCGGACGCATGCGCAAGCTCGCGGCGGACTTCGCAGAAATGCATCGCGACGATCTGGCATTGCCCCTTCTACAACGGCATGGCACAAGCGTATTGCTGGCCATTCGCCCGTGGGAACCTCGGGCGTTTCGAGCACTGCGACGCCCCGGCCGGTCACCTGTGCCTGCCGGCAGATTCCTCGAGCCGATCGTCGCCGCACCAAAGCCGCGCAGTAAAAAGCGCTAGGCCGCCACGCGTCGAGTAGCGCGGGTTGCCACTCCTGGTAGCGCGCGACGACACTTGTGCTTCGCCGCTGGACGGATCGCGGGTGTCGGCGGAGGGTGTGCATGCGGGCGTGTGCCCGCACTCTGGAGCACCATCCATGTTGAGCACTTCGAGGCGCGTCCTGATCGCCGGTGCGTTGGCTGCCGCCAGCCTCAGCGGCTGTTATGTCGTTCCCGTGGCGTCCGACGGCACCCCACTCTATCCCGGGCCAGCAGTCTATCCGGCCATTGCGGTTCCCACGGTCCAGGGACCCGGTCCCAACTTTCTCGCCCCGGTGCCCGGACGGTCGGCGCGCACGGGTGGTCCGTCACAGCCAGTCGCAAGCACCGACGCTGCAGGACCTGCGGTGCCAGCACCGCTACAGGCTCGGCTGTATCCGTCCAACGAGGTCGCGACAGAAACGGGCATGCTCTCCGGCACGGTCACCAACATGATGACCGGCAAGGGCATGTTCCAGCTCAACTACCGTGGCGAGACCTTGTCCGGCGAAGCGACTCGTGTTCCCGGTGACGAGCGCCGCGGCATTGCAAATGCCTATGGTCAGCGCGGTACGTACATGAATTGTGACTACCGGATGACGACGCCGTATCAAGGAACCGGTACGTGCAACCTGTCGACGGGTGCGCAATACCAGGTCCATATCGGCGGATGAGGCGCTGACGACGTCGACGTCTGAGGGGAAATATTGACGAAGCCCCGGCCCGGCAACGGTCCGGGGCTTCATTTTGCGGCGCAACCGCATTGGATGGTACAAACGCGGCCGCTTGCCCATCGCTCGCTGTGGCGCATAATATTCCCACATCGAATTGGAGCCCTGTACGTAGTACTGACCATGACATCCAGAATTCTCTGCATTTGCTTTGCGCTTGGCCTGGCCGTCGGCTCGGCAAAACCTGCCGCCGCCGCCTCGGACGGCATCGCCTGGGCAAAAGGCGACGTCGACGCCGCGTTCGCAGCCGCTAAAGCCGCCAACAAGCCGGTGTTCCTGTACTGGGGTGCGGTCTGGTGCCCACCATGCAACCAGGTCAAGGCCACCATATTCAATCGTCAGGATTTCGTCGATCGCTCGCGCTTCTTCGTCCCGGTCTATCTCGACGGCGATACCAAAAGCGCGCAAAGGCTCGGCGCGCGCTTCAAGGTCAGCGGGTATCCGACGATGATCCTGTTCAAGCCCGACGGCACCGAGATCACCCGCTTGCCCGGCGAGGTCGATGCCGACCAGTACATGCGCGTGCTGGCGCTGGGTATGAGCGGTGCGCGACCGGTGAAAGACACGCTCGCCGCTGCGCTTGCACCCGGTTCCAAACTCACGCCAGAAGAATGGCGCTTGCTTGCCTATTATTCCTGGGACACCGACGAGCAGCAGGTCCTGCCAAGGGACAAGGTCCCGGCCACGTTGAAGCGACTGGCGCAGGCGTGCCCCGCCGATCAGCGCGACGCCGTAGCGCGGCTCGAAATCAAGGCACTCGCCGCCGAGGCAATGGCGAACAGCACGAAACCACGCGACGACAAAGCCTCCGTTGAGAAGGTGCTGAAGCTGCTCGCCGAGCCCGGGTTCGCGCGCAACAACTTCGATGTCGTGGTCTATTACAGCAACAGCATTTCCAAGGCCTACACGTTACCCAAGTCTGCAGAGCGCGAGAAGCTCAACGCGGCATGGAGCGCGGCGCTCGACCGCTTGCTTGTCGATGCATCGCTGTCCACGGCGGACCGCCTGAGCGCGGTGGATGCGCAGATTGCGCTCGCCAAACTTGACGATCCCAAAGCCGCGCTTGCTCCGGCTCTGCTCAAATCCGTGCGCGAGCAGGCGACGCGTGCCGACCGCGAAACCACCGACGTCTATGCGCGGCAAGCGGTAATAAGCTCTGTGGCGGAGGTACTTGCCGACGCTGGCCTCTTCGACGAGTCGGACGCGGTGCTCAAAGCAGAATTGCAGCGCTCACACTCACCGTACTACTACATGCTCGGACTGGCGGCGAACGCCAAGACTCGTGGCGACAAGGCAGCTGCGCTTGGCTGGTACGAAAAGGCCTATGCCGCCGCCGACGGGCCGGCGACGCGTCTGCAATGGGGTGCGAGCTACGTCAGCGCACTGATCGATCTGTCGCCGCAGGATGTTGCGCGTATCGATGCGGCGACAAAGAGCATTATTGCCGAGCTGGACCCGGCACCAGACACGTTCTATGGCCGCAATCAACGCGCGCTGGAGCGCATGAGCAACAAGCTGGCGACGTGGGACAAGGACCGGACGCACGAAGCGTCGCTCAAGCGCCTGCGGACGCAGATGGCGAGCGTATGCAGCAAGCTGCCGACGAGCGATCCGGCACGTGCAAGCTGCGACAGCGTGTTCCGGCCATCCGCCGCGAAGGCCTGAGTGAAGTCATCGCGGGTGCGTGACAGCGCGCCAGTGCAACTTTGCTGCCGCACCGCGGTCGGAGTGAATTCGGACCTGCAACCGCCTGCGCTGTAGACGCGAGTTCATTGGCGCGCGACGACCCGGAAATCGAGGAATTATTGCGATGGGCGAACCGGATCTGCATGTTTCACCTGACGATCGGCCGATCCGCCGGGAAACACCTCGGCGTTCGCCGCTGGCCTACGCGTTCGTAGCGTTGCTCGCGCTCGCCGCTGGCGGCGGCTACTACCTGTGGCGCATGCGCGCGCCGCCAACCCCGCCACCCGCGCCCGAACCCACGGCGCAAACCGCGCCGGCGCCAAAAGCCCAAGCCGAGCCACTGATCGAGCATCCGGTCGATCCGGTGCCCACGGCCACGCCGCTGCCCACGCTGGCGGACAGCGACCCATCGATCGGTAGCGCGTTTGCCGCTGTAATTGGCAAGGCGCAGTTCGAGCAACTCTTCGTTCCGGAAAACCTCATCCGACATCTGGTGGCCACGGTCGACAACCTGCCGCGCAAGCAAGTCGCGGCAAGGCTGATGCCGGTGAAGCCCGTCCCCGGGCCATTGCGTACGTCGGGCAAAGATGCGGATCTCACGCTCGCGCCCGACAACGCAGCTCGCTATACACCGTATGTACGCGTGATGGACAGCGTCGACAGCCGGAAGGTGGTCGCGGTGTACACCCAGTTCTATCCGCTGTTCCAGCAGAGCTACGCGGAACTCGGGTACCCATCGCGTTACTTCAACGACCGCGTGATCGAAGTCATCGATCATCTGCTCGCGACGCCGGACGTCAAGGAGCCGATCGCGCTGACCCAACCCAAGGTGCTGTACGAATTCGCCGACCCGGCGCTGCAGGAACTTTCGGCGGGTCAAAAGGTGCTGCTGCGGATGGGCCCAGACAACGAGACGCGGGTGAAGGCCAAACTGCGCGAAATTCGCAAGGCCCTGCTGCGCGAGTAGCCGCTACACGAATCCCGCGCGCGACCGTGCTGTGTCGGCATCGGAACCGGCCAGGGACTGGGCGAAACGTCGCGCAAGTGCAGGCTCTCGCGCCGTGCTACACACCGCAATCGAGTACACGGTTGCCAGCTCGAATCCTGTGGGTAACGCTGCGACCAGTTCGACGCCTGGTGTGGTGATGATTTCGCTGACCTGCGTGATGCCGACCGGACGCGGTTCGCCAGCGCGCGACAGTTCCAGCATCGCCGTGGCACCGTTCGGATATACGCGCAGCCGTGCTGCAACGTCTGCGTGGATGCCGAGCAATCGCAGCACCTTGACGACATGGATGCCGGCGGTCGAACGCTCGGTATCCGGCACGTAGATCCCTGACGCCGCCAGCAGGCTCGCACGCAGCGCGTCGCCATCGGACACGTCCGGCGGGGCGCTCCCGGTTCGCACGGCAACGCCCGTGGGCACAGCGCCAAGCATCGCCACCGTCTCCGCAACGACATGGTTGTCGCGCGCAAGGGCTTCGATGAGCGCGGCGGTCAGGATCACGATATCGCAGGGTTCACCGGCAAGCAGCTTCTCTTGCATCGCCCCGACGGCGCTGAAGGTCGCCTGAATTTCGCAGCCCGTCGCGGCAGTGAACGCGGGTTGCATCGAATTGACCAGGCCCTTCGCGGCGCCGCCGCTGAGAAGTTGAAGGACAAGCGCGGCGCTGTTGTCGTCGTGCGTCATTGATCCGGCTTGGCCCCCGAGATCTTCACGATGCGCTCCCACTTGACGATGTCGTCATTGACGTAGCGCGCGAACTCCTCGGGGTTCATCGTCATCGCCGCGGCGCCCTGCTTGGCCCACTCCTCGCGCACTTCGGGCTTGCCGACGATCTTGACGACTTCGGCGTTGAGCCGCTTCACGATCTCCGGTGGCGTTCCCTTGGGCGCCATGAGTCCGAGCCAGATAACAGACTCATATCCGGCAACGCCGGCTTCGGACAAGGTGGGAACGTTCGGCAATACCGACGAACGCACCTTGCCGGTGGTCGCCAGCGCCTTGACCTTGCCGCTGCGCGCGAACTCGGCCATTGTCGGCACTGCGTCGAACATCATGTCCACTTGTCCGCCGAGGATGTCAGTGCGCGCCTGCGAGCTGCCTTTGTAAGGAATGTGCACGATGTCGACATTCGCCATCGCCTTCAACAGTTCACCGGCCATGTGATACGGCGTGCCGGGCCCGGACGAGGCGTAGTTCAGTTTCCCCGGTTTGGATTTCGCCAGCGCGAGCAATTCCGCGACGTTGTTGACCGGTACCGAGGGATTCACCACCAGCACGAGATCGGAGTAGTTGATGGGCGACACGGGAACGAAATCGCGCATCAATGCATACGGTTTGTTCTGCATCAGCGATTCGTTGACGGTCTGGGTGTTCGACATCAGCAACAACGTGTAGCCATCGGGCGCACTCTTGGCGACTGCGTCGGTGCCGATCACCGAGCCCCCGCCCGGCCGGTCTTCGATCACAAATGGCTGGCCCAGAGCTTCCTGCAGGCGTTGACCGAGGAAGCGCGCATAGATATCGGCAGGGCCGCCCGCAGCGAACGGCACGATGATCTTCACCGGCTTGTTGGGGTAGTCCTGCGCGAACGTGGGAAGCGCAAGGAGCGCCGCCAGCAAGCAACCGAAACCGTTGGCGAGCATTCGCAACATGGCAATCGTCTCCAGGAATTTACCGTCGAGAAGGATACAATTTACTATGGCTAGGATGCGCCCTTTTTCCCGGCACCCGCACTGCTCTTCTTCGCGTCCTGCCTGCCAAGCTCCTCCGCGGTCAGCTTGACCTTTTTCACTTTTTCCGTCTTGACCTTTTCTTTTTTCACTTTTTCCTTCTTCACCTTTTCCTTCTTCACGACCGGCCCCGCCAATGCCTGCTTCGCCAGACGTTTGGCCTTCTTGGCTGCGACATCGAGAAGCTTCCTGGTTTTTTGGTGCTGACGTCTGGCTTTCAGCATTGACGAGTGACTCATATTGACCTCCGATGGATGAAAGATTGAATTCGACTTCAGTTTGATCCGATCTTGCGTTCTTGGCCAATCGACCGCATCAAGCCCCGGCAATGGCCCATAAATGTAATTCAATTTTGTCGCACAACGCTTGTCGGGTCCAATCCCGATCAGGACAAATGAATTTGCGCCTATGGTGATTCGAACAGCGACGGCGTCGGCTCCTCGCAGCGAGGCTGCTCCGCAGACGCCGACTCATCCGTGTGCGACAGGTTGCCGATTCGCACGCCGAGCAGGCGCAGCCGACGTTCGAGCGGAACCCGTTTCAGGCATTCGCCCGCAACACGGCGAATGATGCGCGCATCCCGCGTCGGCGCATCGATGGTCTTGTCGCGCGTGACGATCTTGAAATTGTCGTAGCGCAACTTGATACCGATGGTCCTGCCGAAATACCCCTTGCGCTGGAGATCACCGGCCAGATCGGTGCACAGCTCCGTGAATATCCGCGACAACTCGTCGCGATCGCGTTTGGCGTGCAGATCGCGCTCGAAGGTCGTCTCCCGGCTGATGCTCACCGGTTCGCTTTCGGTGACGACCATCCGCTCGTCACGGCCATGCGCGGCGTCGTGCATCCAAGCGCCTCGGCTTGCACCGAAGTGCTCGACCAGCCACGCCACATCGGCGCGCGCGAGATCGCCGATGGTGTGCACGCCCAGCGTCTCGAGCCGCTCGCTGGTCTTCGGACCGATGCCGTTGATCTTGCGCGCAGCCAACGGCCAGATGCGCAGCGGTATATCGTCGGCGGCAAGCATGGTCAGTCCGTCGGGCTTGTCGAGCTCGGAGGCGATCTTCGCCAGCAATTTGTTCGGCGCGACCGCAATCGAGCACGTCAGTCCGGTCGCCGCGCGCACACTCTGCTTGATCGCCCGTGCCACGTCGCGCGCACGCCACCACGCTTCCGTCGGATCATCCGCCGCGCCGTCGTGCTCCGGCAGCTTGACGCCGGTAAGGTCGATGTAGATTTCGTCGATGCCGCGATCTTCGACGACAGGCGCAATCGCACGCACTTCGGCTTTGAACATCCGCGAATACCGCCGGTAGGCATCGAAATCGGTCGGCAGCAGTATCGCGTCCGGCGCCAGCCGCGCCGCCTTCATCAGGCCCGCCGCCGAGTTCACGCCGAGCGCGCGTGCGGCATAGGTCGCGGTGGTCGCGACGCCACGGCCGACGTAGTCCCGCAATCGCATGAAGCGGAGCGTGATCTGCCCCGTGATTGGATCGGTGATCTCTTCCGGCCGATGGCGGCTGCCGCCACCGATGACCACCGGCATGCCCGCGAGCTCGGGATAGCGAAGCAACTCGACCGACGCGTAAAACGCGTCCATGTCTAGATGCGCAATCAGGCGTGGCGGAGACAACATGGTCAGACTAACGGCGCTTACTGCGTGTGACTAGAATCCGTAGAGGCGCGCCGGATTGTCGACCAGTATCTTGCGGCGACTCGCGTCGCCATCCGCCCAGTCCAGCAGCAGGTCGAGCATCCCGGGAGTGGACGGTTCGGGATCAAAGCCCGGATGCGGCCAGTTGGAGGCCCACACGCAGCGATCAGGATTCGCGGCGGCCAGCGCCCGCGCCAATGCGCTGACATCAGCATACGCGGGCGGGCCGGACTTCGACGTTTCATACGGCGCCGACAGCTTGACCCAGCATTTGCCACTGTCGAGCAGCTCGAGCAGTACGCCGAACGCGGGATGAGTGATCGCCACCGGCTCCAGGAATTTGCCGTTGTGATCGAAGACGACGTCGACAGGCAAGCGCGACAAGCGCGCCGCGTGCTGCGGCAACTCCCGTCCATCGAGTTGTACCTGAACGTGCCAGCCATAGGGCTGCACGCGCGCCGCGATGGTATCGACGTCGTCCCAGGAGAAGTAGCCGCCCTTGAGCATGAAGCAGCGCGCGCCACGAAAGCCGACGCGCGTCAACCGTTCGATCTCGGCGTCGGGGATGTCAACGGGAATGGTGGCGATGCCGCGGGCAGACGAACCCAGCGCGCGCACTGCTTCTTCAGTGCAGGCGTTGTCGAACTTGTAGCCATTGGGCTGGACGATGACCGCGCGCGAAAGCCCCAGCGCCGCCTGCACGGCGCGGTAGGCCGATATCGGTGCATTGGGCAGCACGAGCGGCCACGACGGCGCCGCCGGAAAGCGCGGGTCGTAAATGTGCATGTGACAATCGCAGGTGCCTGGCGGCGCCTTCAGTCGAGGCGAACCTATTGCAGTCATTGGTGGCCCTCGCGAATAAAATAAACTTTAGAAAGTCTCGAACCTATCTCAAAATCCCGGCGAGTGGCCCGAGAGCGCGAAGGCCCGCAGTGAGCCCCGAGATAGTACATAGATGTACAGCGAGGGGCGAGCGAGGACACGACAAAGCTATCGGGCCGCGCAGCCCATTTTGCGATAGGTTCTATTCCTCGATGGGGCCAGCCAGGACCCATGGACCGCCCTGAAATCTGTGTACCGGATTGTCGGGGTCCGGCGGCGGTCCCGCGGGCGGAAACAGGTGCGCGAATTTCCGTGAACTGTCCTGCGGTCGAAAGCCGAGGTGCTCGGCTTTGGTGTTGTCCCACCACTTCACCGGATTGTCCGATACGCCGTAAATGATCGAATGATCGACGCGCGTCGTGAACAGCGCGCGCGCGACGAGTTCCACCAGATCGTCGTAGCTCAAATAGCTCACGAGCATGCGCGGATTCTTCGGTTCGGCGAACGATGAGCCGATGCGCAGGCAGACGGCCTCGATGCCGAAGCGATCGAAGTAATAGCGCGTCAGTACTTCGCCGAAACACTTGCTCACGCCGTACAGGCAGTCGGGTCGCAGCGGTACTTCAGTGTCGATGTTCCGCGTCTGCGGGTAAAAGCCGACGACGTGGCTCGAACTGGCATAAATGACGCGGCGAACGTTGTGCTTGTGTACGGCTTCGTACACGTTGTACAGACCGATGATGTTGCCCTGGACGATCTGTTCGAAGGGTGATTCGAGAGAAATGCCGCCGAAGTGCAGCACCACGTCGACGTCCTTGACCAGCGCGTTGACCGCCTTCTTGTCGGTGAGGTCGACCAGCATGACTTCCTCGCCCGGCGCCGCCGGCCCGCAGTCGGCCCGATCGGAAACGCGCAGCACGTTCGTCCATTCACGCAGGCGCGGACGCAAGACCCGACCCAAGCCACCAGCGGCTCCGGTCAACAGCAGGCGTTGAAACGGCTTGGTCATGCGTCCAGATCGGAAATTCAGGAAGCGCTACGACGGGTCGTTGTGTCACAACTGACCGGGCGGTGGATCACGACCGCGCGCCTGGGGCCAGGTTGCTACCGATACAGTCTATCAGACCCTTTGTCGTGGTGCGCCTGCTGCGCGGCCTGCATGTCCACCGCACCAATGCCGAACATCTCGCGCAGCGCATCGCGATATTGCGCGCTCCCCGTGCGCATGCTGTTGTTGTGCGTCGCGCCATCCACAAGCAAGAGTTTCTTGGGATCGCTGGCGGCGTCGTAGAGCGTTTGCGAGAAGCGCGCTGGCACCATGCGATCGTCGGCGCCGTGGACGATCAGCACTGGCACGCGAACCTGCGTGATCTTTTGCAATGAATCGAATTTCTGCGTCAGCATCGTCTCCAGAGGCAACCAGGAAACCGTCAGCGACCGTGCAATGTCGCCGAGCGTGGTGAACGTCGACTCGACGATCAGGCCGCGCGCTGGAACCACACTTCCTGGAGGCGTCTGGCCGCTGATCTTCGCAGCAAGGTCGATGGCCACGGCACCGCCCAGCGAGTGGCCGTAGATGAAGCGCTTGCGCGGGTCCGGCTCCAGCGTCTTGAAGCGCTCCCACGCGACTTGGGCGTCTTCGTACACGGTGGCCTCGGACGGCAGCTCGCCGCTGCTCTTGCCGAAGCCGCGATAGTCGATCGCGAGCACCGAGAATCCGAACGCGTGCAGCTGCTCGATGCGGAACAACTGCCCGGTCAGGTCCCAGCGCGATCCATGCAGGTACAGCGCGGCCGGCGCGCCCGCCTCGGCGGCAGGCCACCACCAGGCGTGGATCTGCTGTGGCTTACCCTCGGCACTGACCGCGAGATCGAGTTCCTGCACACCCTTGGGCATGCCCGTGAACCAGCTCGGCGTATCGCGGACAACTCGGAACGTGAGTTCCCGTTCCTTGATCTCGAGGCTCGCGCATCCCGCCACCCCCAGCGCAATCAGCGCGACGATGGTAACGAGATATTTCCACGAGAGGACGCGGGCAAGGCGCGATGGCTTCGAATTGATCATGGATACGAAGGCGGTTTGATCGGCAAACCGCGGCGGGCGCCGACTTCATCGCCCGCCGCTCTGGGGTTCCCTTCCACAGACCACCATATTAGCGCAAGGGTTCCCGCGATATCCATCGCCCCCGGTCCGCCGGCCCTGCGGCATCGTCAGTTCAAAGCAGGAACCGTGGCCTTGAAACTCGGGCGCTCAGCCATCCATGCGTAGGCTCGCGTCACATTCGGCGAGGCGGCAAGCAAAGCCTTGCTCTCCGGGAACAGGCCTAAATAGAAGACGATCGGCGCAAGCAGCAGATCGGCCATCGACACCGCGTCGCCCACCAGTACGTTGCGCGACCCGTACGCACGATCGAGGACGTCGAGGTGGGCTTTGATTTGCGGCAAGGCCGCGTCGACAACCGTGCGATCCGGCGCGCCGTTCGCCCCCTTGGGAAACACGTATTGCAACACGTAGCGACGGACCATCGCGTCGTAGGCATGGCAGTTGATGAGGCTGACCCATTGCTCCATCGTCGCGCGCAAGCGTGCGTTGCCGGCGAGCAGTGAAGACCCGGGGAAGGATTCGTCGATGTAGCGCACAATGGCGGTGGTTTCGTAGAGCGTAAATTCGCCATCGCGGAACGCCGGTATGCGGCCGAATGGATTGAGCGCTACAACCTCTGCACTGTGCGGTGCCACCGCGTCATGCGCGTAAGCAATCCCCTTTTCGGCCAGAGCCATGCGCACGGTCCGCACGTAAGTGCTGCGCGCATCGCCGAACACCGTGATCGACGCGGCGCTACCGCGCGCATCGACGAGATCGACCAGGCAATTGAGCGATGAACTCCAGCCGTCGTTGTGCGCGGCCTTGGCTTCCGGCGCAGGGAAGCCTGCGTGCTGCAGTTGCACTTCGGTCTCCACGCCGTGCTCGCCACGCCGTTCGTTCAGGGTCACCGTCACCAGGGTCTCCCCCATGGCGCCCATGTCCTCGCCTTCCCATTTCCACGTGAATACCAGCCGCGATGGCGGCGCAATCTCGCGATACACGCCGCCCACGGTAAAGGTCTTGCCCGCGGCCGGCTGCATGACGATGCGGTAGTGCCCACCGACCTTGGCGTCGATCGTCGTCTCCGCGACGGTGTGGCCGCGCGGACCGAACCATTTGCGCAACAGATCGGGATTGACGAAGGCCTCGAACACCTTGGCGCGCGGGGCGCGAATGGTGCGCGTCAGGGTAAGGTCGAAAGTGTCGCGTGCAGTCATCATTTTCTCCTCTTGAGTGGTGGTTCCTCGAGCAGGGCGGCGAGATCGTCGAGTCGCCCTTCCCAGAAGTCCCGGTAGCGTTCGATCCAGTTGGCGGCAGCGTGCAGCGGCTGCGCGCGCAGCCGGCACACGCGCCGCTGCGCGTCGACGCGGCGCTCGATCAGCCGGGCACTTTCCAGCACCCGCAAATGCCGCGAGATGGCGGGGAGTGAAATGTCGAAGGGCTTGGCGAGATCGCCGACCGACGCCTCGCCGCGAGCCAGCCGGGCGAGGATTGCGCGTCGAGTCGGGTCGGCCAGCGCCGCGAAGGTTCCGTTCAATTCTGCGGGTGCCGCCCGCGGTGCACTTGCTCTCATCTGCCATCCTCCACGTCGCTACGGTAGCGGATTGTTATTTAACAGTCAAGTTAAATACAAAGATGACACGGTCCGCATGCCGCATCCGGTCCCCCGCGCTATCATGTGCGCATGGTCATGGTCCCAAATGCCGAGCGCGACCTTGCCGAGCGTTTCGATCTCGCGCATCTGCCTCCGGATTTCTACGCGGATCCGTATCCGACCTATCACGCGCTGCGCACGCACACTCCCGTCAAGCACATGCCTGACGGATCATGGTTCCTGACCCGCTTCGAAGACGTCGTGCCGGTGTACCGCGATCCGAAGTTGTTCAGCTCGGACAAGAAGAAGGAGTTCGGCCCCAAGTTCGGGCCGACGCCACTCTTCGAGCATCACACCACCAGTCTCATATTCAACGACCCTCCGTTGCACACGCGAGTGCGCCGAGCCATCGTCGGCGCCATCACCCAGCGGCATATCGCGGCGATGGAGCCGGGGCTGATCAAGCTGGTCGATGCGCTGCTGGATGAGATGGCGCAACGACGCGAAGTCGACCTGATCGCGGACTTCGCCGCCGCGATTCCCATCGGCATCATCGGCAACCTGCTCGGGATCGCGCCCGATGCGCGCGAACCGCTCCGCGCGTGGTCGCTCGCCATCCTGAGCGCGCTCGAACCAGTGCTCACACCTGAGCGGGCAACCAACGGCAATCGTGCCGTCACCGAGATGCTCGCGTACTTGAAAAAGCTGGTCGATGAACGCCGGACCCATCTGCGCGATCCGACCACCGACGTCCTGACGCGTCTCATCGTCGGCGAAGGCGACGACGAGCCGCTCTCGGAAACCCAGTTGCTGCACCAGTGCATCTTCCTGCTCAACGCCGGCCACGAGACCACGACCAATCTCATCGGCAACACGCTGCACGCACTGGCCTCGCTGCCGACTCAGAAAGCCGCATTGATTGCGCAGGCAGACGACGTCGACCGCATGAAAGTCGCGGTCGAGGAATTCCTGCGCTTCGAGAGTCCCGTGCAACTCGGAAATCGGATCACGACGCATGCGGTCAAGGTCGGCGACGTTGAATTTCCACCGGACTCGCGCATCACCATCTGCATCGGCGGTGCGAATCGCGACCCGGCGCAGTTCCCCGAGCCCGACGTCATGAACGTCGCGCGCGAGCCGAACCGTCAACTCGCGTTCGGCTTCGGCATTCACACCTGTGCGGGGATCAACCTTGCCCGGCTGGAAGGTCGCGTCGCCATCGGTCGATTTCTCAAGCGGTTCCCGCACTATGTGCTGTCCGGGGATGCCATGCGCGACTCCCGCGCGCGGTTTCGCGGCTTCCAGCGCCTGCCTGCCAGCGTCTATCCCTGATTGCCAACATCACGGCACGCGTGATTCCGCGCAGTTCCGCTATCATGCGAAACCAAGGAGGAACCATGAACAAGATCGTCTTTCGCGCGCTTCTCGGCAGCGCGTGTGTCGCACTGGCCAGTGCGGCCGGCGCCCAGGTCAGGATCGGCGTCACTGTTTCGGCAACAGGCCCGGCAGCATCGCTGGGCATTCCGGAAAAGAACACGATCGCGCTGTGTCCGAAGACCGCCGGCGGCAAGACGATCGAGTACATCCTGCTCGACGACGCCACCGACACGACGACCGCGGTGCAGAACACCAAGAAGCTGATCGGCGAGAGCAAGGTCGACGCCATCATCGGCTCGACGACTACCCCGAACTCGCTGGCGATGATCGACGTTTTTGCCGAAGGTGAAACGCCCGTGATTTCGCTCGCGTCGTCGATTCGTATCATCGATCCGGTCGACGCCAAGAAAGCATGGTCGTTCAAGACGCCGCAGACGGACGTGATGATGGCCGGAGCGATTCTGGAACACGCGACCGCCAACGGCGTCAAAACCATCGGCTACATCGGGTTCAACGACGCGCTGGGCGAAGCGTTCTTTGCAGAGGTCGACAAGGCCGCCGCAGCGAAGAAGATTCCCCTGATCGCCAACGAAAGGTTCGCGCCCAAGGACACCAGCGTGACCGGACAGGTGCTGAAATTGATTGCCGCCAAACCCGACGCGATTGTCATCGGCGCCTCAGGCACGCCGGCAGCGATGCCCGCGTCGGCGCTGGTAGAGCGTGGATTCAAGGGCAAGATCTACTTCAACCACGGCGTCGCCAACAACGACTTCCTGCGCGTCGGCGGCAAGGACGTCGACGGCGCGTTCGTACCGGCCAGTCCGGTCATCGTCGCCGCGCAGCTGCCCGACTCACACCCGGCCAAGAAGCAGGCCGAGGAATACATCAAGGTGTATGAGGCAGGCTACGGTCAGGGAAGCGTCTCGGCATTCGGTTCGTACACTTGGGACGCATGCCTCGAACTCGTCAATGCGATTCCCGTGGCGCTGAAAACCGCACAACCAGGAACCGTGGAATTTCGCCGCGCACTACGCGATGCGCTGGAAGCGACGAAGAACCTCGAAGTCACCAACGGCGCGGTGAACATGAGCAAGACCGATCACCTCGGCCTGGACTCCCGGGCACGTGTAATGGTGCAGATTCAGAACGGCAAGTGGGTGCTGCAGAAATAAATAACTGAGATGTTGGGCAGGTGCGCGAATGAATTCGCGCCTACATCATCGCAAAATCTTGTAGGTCCGAATTCATTCGGACCGCGGCCACCCGGCTGACCACCGCGCGCGAATGAATTCGCGCCAGCAATGAAATGGGGCGCCAAAGCGCCCCATTTTTCTTCGATCGCTTGCTCTGATCAGCCGCTGCGAGAATTCGCCCGCACCGGAATCTGGTTGCCCTTGGCATACATGCATTGCAGGAAAGCGTTGTCGTAGCGGCGCTGTATGGTGACGTTGTTCCAGCTTGCTGCGTTAGCCCCGGATGCGCTGCCGAAGAGCAGCCCCGTTCCAGCGCCAATCGCCGCGCCCGGACCGGCCTGGCCCGTCACGGCGCCGATGGCAGCGCCCGCGGCCGCGCCGATCAGAGCAGCCCCAACAGCGGCGTTAGCACCCGCCGGATCGGCTACCTGCTGTCCCGGCGGTGCATTGATGCCCAAGGTCGACTGCGCAAACTGCTGACACGCAAAATTGTCGGCCTGGAATGCCTCGAAGCTCTTGCTCGTTCCGGGGAGCACCATGACAGTTGGCCCCGAGGGCACCGTGACGCATCCCGCAAGGGCAAGTGCGGGTATCAGGCCCAGGTAACGCGTGGCTGTGGTCATCACTTCTCCCTTGTCCCGGCTACTGATACTGCGGCGTCTGCGCCGGACGCGAGTTGAGGTTCGGCACCACCTTCAGCCATTCCTTGTTGCATTGCTGGACCGTCGGGAAGTAGCCCGGGGGGATCGATGCAGTAGTGCCAGAATTCGTTCGCCGGGGCACTGCGCGCCGCCGGAGCAGAGGTGTAGGCACCATCGACAACCTGGTCGCGCTGAATGAAGGTGACCGGACCCTGATCGACGACTTGGACGGCCCCCAGCCGCTGCGTTCCAGCCCCAGCCCGGAGCCCACGCGGCTCCCGGCCACCACCACCAACCCGGCAAACCGACGGTCACACCCCAGCCCCACCACCCGGCGTTCCAACCGCAATTCCAGCAGCCGCCGCGCCAGCCGTTATTCCAGCCGTTGTTCCAACTGCTGCCATGCCAACCGTTATTCCAGCCGTTGTTCCAGCTACTACCACCACGCCATCCACTGCCGCCGTTCCAGCTTCCGCCACCGCCATGCCAGCTTCCACTACCGCCGTTCCAGCTGCCACCACCGCCATTCCAGCTACCGCCCCGCCGCTCCACCCCCACCGCCGTGCGTGCCGCCACCACTCCAGCTACCGCCGCCGCCACCACCGTGCATGCCACCGCCGCCACCACCGCCACCACCGCCGCGCGACTGTGCCGCGGCTATCCCCGTGCCAAGCACGAACACGGTTGCGGCAAGAATTGTAACTATTCGTTTCTGCATGAGAATCCTCCTTCGCGCGAGTACTACTAGGACTCAACGTTCGGGCACAAGTTCGGATTACAACGATAGCGCAAAAAGTGCGATCGCGCTGTACACAGGGCCACCGGAGGCGACCGCCGGGCGGACACTTTGGTATCCTTGCACGCTGTTTTGAATTCAGGGGAATGATCATGGCCAACGAGACCGCTCCACGCGGCGTTGAAGCAAAGATGGATGCGACGTCGCTCTATCGGGAAGAGATCTACACCGACCGCGCCGCAGGTACGATCCGCGTCCTCACCCCGGTTACCCGCGATGGCGGCCCGGACCAGGCGCGCCCATCGATCTATGTCGGCGAGGCGCAGATCCTGACCAACATGGGGCCGTTGCCCATAAGCTTCGAGATCGACGCCAAGACGCTGGGTGAGGCCGTGCAGAAATACGGTGATGCCGCGAAGGAAGGCATCGAGAACGCGGTACGCGAATTGCAGGAAATGCGCCGGCAGCAATCCTCGTCGATCCTGGTACCAGGCCAGTCGCCAGGGCTGCCCGGCGGCCTCCCGCCTCTGGGCGGGGGCAAGATCAAGATGCCCTGAGTTTGCGCCGCGCCGGTACGCGCGGCGTTTCCAGCGCCCATTCCGGGACCACGAAGCGCGCACTTAGAAAGTCAGTGAGCGCTCGCACCTTCGCCGAAAGGTTGCGGCGGCTCGGGTAGACCACATTGATATTGCCTGGCGGCGGCTCGAATCGACGCAGGATGGGCACCAGTCGCCCAGCGCGCACGTCCGGCCCCACGAGGAAATCTGGCTCAAAGACTATTGCCGCGCCCGCGACCGCAAGTGCGGTGAGAAACCGGCCGTAATTCGCGTGCACCGGGCCGGTCACCTTGACGCTGCGGTCACGAGCTTCCTGGTCGCGGAATGGCCAGACATTCTTCAGCGACGAGTATTCGTAGGTCAGGCACGCATGCCCGGTGAGTTCCTCCGGCGCTTTCGGTTCTCCGTGCTTCGCCAGATACGCGGGCGACGCGCAGCAAACGAGCCGCGTCTCGCCGATCTTGCGGCCTACGAGATTCTGGCTGCCGATCGCGCCGATCCGCACGGCGGCATCGAAGCCTTCGTCGACGAGGTCGGTCGTGCGATCGGACAGGTCCACGTCGAAGCGCATTTCCGGGTAGCGCACGATGAAATCGGCGATCGCCGGCGCGAGGTGGCGCGCGCCGAAGGTCGTTCCACAGGTGAGCCGTAGCGTTCCGCGCGGTTTGATCGCACCGGCTCCCGCCGACTGCTCCGCCTCGTCAAGATCCGCCAGCAGCTGGATGCAGCGTTCGTAGAACACCCGGCCGCTTTCCGTCAGCGACAGTCGGCGTGTGGTGCGATTGAGCAGCCGGGCGTCGAGGTGAGCCTCGAGTTCGGCGACTTGCCGGGACACGGCCGAGACCGATACCCCAAGACGCTCCGAAGCGCGGACAAAACTGCCCGTCTCGACAACCTTGGCAAACGCAGCGATGGCTTGGAAGCGATCCATGGCGAGAATTCCTATTATTGCGATTTATGCAATAGTATTTCCCATTATTCACTATTTATCCCGTCCTGTTCAAGGACCATCATTAGCGGGTGCGTGCCCATGCACGTGCCCCGATCAAATCTGCAACGGTAACTACTCAGGAGAACCCATGAAACTCTACTACTCGCCAGGCGCCTGCTCACTGTCGCCACATATCGCGCTCCGTGAAGCCGGACTGCCGGTGACGCTGGTCAAGGTCAGCACCAAGACGCATCTGCTCGACGATGGCACCGATTTCTACCCGATCAATCCGAAGGGCTACGTTCCGCTGCTGGAACTCGACAACGGCGAGCGGCTCTCGGAAGGCCCAGCGATTGTCCAGTACCTCGCCGACCAGAACCCTGCGTCGGGCCTCGCACCTGCGGCGGGAACAATGGCGCGCTATCGCCTGCAGGAATGGCTGAACTTCCTCACCTCCGAAATCCACAAGCAGTTCGGCCCGATGTTCGTGCCGACGACGCCCGCCGAGTACAAGGAAATCCTGAAAGAGAAGCTCGGCAAGCGCTTCGATTGGCTGTCGGGCGAACTCAAGGGCAAGGACTATCTGATGGGCAAGCAGTTCACCGTGGCCGACGCGTACCTCTACACCCTGCTTCGCTGGACCGATTTTGTCGGCATCGACCGCGCCAAATGGCCGGTGCTCGCGGCATACGTCGACCGCATCACGGCGCGCCCGAAAGTGCAGGAAGCACTGGCCGCCGAAGGTCTGCTCAAGCAGACAGCGAAGGCTGCTTGATCGACCTTTTGCCAAATTCCATGAGTTCTCTGCCCACGCTGTTTCTGTCGCACGGTTCGCCGATGTTCGCCATCGAGGCGGGCGTGGCGCCCCGTGCGTGGGTGGCGCTCGGGCGTTCGCTCCCGCGGCCACGCGCCGTGCTGATCGCATCGGCACACTGGGAAACCTCGGTGCCGATGCTGACCGGCAATCCCAAGCCTCAGACCATTCACGATTTCGGCGGATTTCCGGAGGTGCTGTATCAACAGCGGTATCCCGCGCCGGGCTCGCCGGAACTGGCCGCCGAAGCAGTTGCGTTGCTCAAGGCCGCGGAAATTACTGCCGGCATCGACGGCTGCCGCGGGCTCGATCACGGCGCCTGGGTGCCACTGAAATGGATGTATCCAGAGCACGATATTCCCGTCGTGCAATTGTCGGTGCAACCCGAACTTGGCACTGCGCATCATCTGCGCCTGGGTCGTGCGCTCGCACCGTTAACCGATACCGGCGTACTGATCATCGGTTCCGGCCACACCACGCACAACCTTCGCGACTGGATGTCGAGTCGCCGCAGCGAGGCACCGCTGCGCTACGTCGAATCGTTTTCCGAGTGGCTCAAGGAGCGGCTCGAGGCGCAAGACGCCGACGCGGTGATCGCGTATCGCGACCGTGCGCCCGACGCCGCGCGCGCGCATCCGACCGAGGAACATTTTCTGCCGTTGCTGGTGGCGTGGGGCGCAGCCGGGGCGACCGCGCATGCCGAGCGTTTCCTCAGTGGCTTCGACGGTGGCGCGCTTTCGCTCGATTCGTATCAATTTCAGCGCGCCGCGACACCCGCGGGCTGACATGGCGTCAAAAGTCCGTCGCGAGGCAGGGCGAGATGCGACGGCGTGAGGTCGCAAGCAACCGGAGCGTACAGAGACGTACGTGAGGATTGCGAGGGGCCGAACAACAACGCAGGTCGCCCCCGCAGCAGCTTTTCAGTGAAGGCGCTGGCGACCCTTGCGCGACGCCTCGCGCCGCTGCGCGCGCCGCTCAGCGCGTCCCGGCGAGTCGGGGCGACTCTTCTCCTGCCAATACCGGTAGACCAGCACTGCAGCAATCGGCAATTCGTCGATCATGTCCAGGCGCTTTTCCTCGCTGTCGACCCAGTCGAGATATTCCGGATCGTGATCCCCGTACGCAAGGGCCTCGACCGGCAGCATCCAGTCGCGCGTCGCATCTTCGGCATACAGCGGCTCCCACGCCTCCTCGCGCAGCAGCACGCCGGTCATGTAGCCTTCACACCATGCGCTTGCTTCGGGCGGGCTGCGCTCCTCGCGCAGCGACTGTTCGGCGTGATAAAGCAGCGGTTTGAAGCGAGTCGGTGATTCCGCGAGCGTACGGCGAATGCTTTGCTGGAGCCGGAGCACCAGCGACAGAATCCGCTCCGCCTGCTCGTTGTTCTGGAACACCGGGGTCACGGTGCGCTGACTGTCGCTCCATACCACCGGCAGCCATTCGGACGGCTGAATCAGCTCGGGGCCGCTGACGATCGCGGTAAGAAAGCCGTCAAGCATTTCCAGGTCCATGCAATCCTGCGGGACCGCGTGTGAACCGAGAAAGACTTCGAGCTCGTCGTAATCGACGTCGGTCAGTGGTTCGTCGAGCTTGTTGGTTTCGGTCATGGGTATTGCCGGCACACGGTCGGCCATCATGGGCCCAGACGGCCGTGAAAGCAACTGCACGGGGCGGTCAGATTCCTGCCCGTACCGCGTGCGCGGTGTTCACCGCGGCCGCGAACAGCAGGACAGCGCCGGCCTGATGCGCGGCGGCCAACGGTATCGGAACGATGAGCAGCAGTGTGGCAATGCCGAGTCCGATCTGGATGGCGAGCATCGCCAGCAGCAGCGTCGCTGCACGCCGGGCGCGCGGGCCCGAGACGTCAGGACGGCGAATGCGCCACCAATACCACGGTATCGAAATCGCCAGCAGCAATGCAATGACCCGATGCACAAACTGCACCGTGGCCATGTTGTTGTAAAAGTTTCGATACCACGGATCGATCGCCATGACCTCGGGCGGCACCAGCTGCCCATTCATGAGCGGAAACGTGTTGTAGGCAAAGCCGGCGCGAATGCCCGCAACCAGGCCGCCGGAAAGGACCATGACGAATACCAGCACCACCAGGGAGACGGCAAACCAGGCAGTGCTCCTTGCGTCGGGTATGCGTTGCGCCGGCGATCGCAGCAGCGACAGCGCGGTCCAGAACATGGCGCCAAAAATCAGAAAGGCGAGCCCCAGATGCGCGGTGAGCCTCAGTTGGGATACGCGCGGATCGTCAACCAGTCCGCTTTGCACCATGTACCAGCCAAGCGCACCCTGCAGTCCGCCCAGCACGAAGATTGCGAGCAGCCTCGGCGCATAGCCAGGGGGAATCTTGCCGCGCGCCACGAACCACACGAGAGGAACAAAAAAGACCGCGCCGATCGCGCGCCCGAGCAGGCGATGGAAATACTCCCACCAGAAGATGCCTTTGAACGCCTCCAGGGACATGCCCTTGTTGACTTGTGAATACTCCGGGGTTGCCTGGTACTTCGCGAAGGCTTCGCTCCAATCCGCGGCAGAAAGCGGTGGCAGCGTGCCGACGATCGGCTGCCATTCGGTGATTGAAAGGCCGGAATGCGTCAGGCGCGTCACGCCACCGACGATGATCATCGCGAACAGCAGTGCACAACAGATCAGCAGCCAGATCGCGATCCCATGCGGGTCGCGATGGACACGGGGTGTCGACACGGAGAATGTTGTCGGCAAAGCGGAATTCGATGTACGCACGCAGCAATTCTAGGGACGTCGGGACCGGTTTGCTCGCGGCTGCCCCGAGCCCCGACCTGTCGCGGTCATTGCTTATGGACCATCCCACCCATCGAGCCCATGGCCTCGACATCGACGATGATGGCAATGGAACCGGCATTCTGGAAATTGAGGGTCAACGGCACCTTGTCGCCGACCTTTAGCGGCTGCTTCAAATCCAGCAACATCACATGGTAGCCGCCGGGTTTGAGTTCGAGTTTTCCGCCAGGCGGGACTTCAAGCGCCGACACCGCGCGCATTTTCATCACGCCGCCATCCATCGCCATCTGATGAATCTCGGTGCTTCCTGCCGCCGTGGACGCTGCACTGATGAGCTTGTCGGGCGTCGGGCTCGCGTTCGAGACGACAAAGAACGCGCCCCCGGATTTCGCGCCTGGTGGCGTGGCTCGCGCATAGGGATGGTCGATACTCAGAGACTTCAGCTGGTATTCGTGCGCAAGCGCTGCAACGGGCAACGATGCCAGCAGCAGGATTAGTGTTCGAACGTACGTCATCGCAGCCTCCACAAGCCGGACATCGGTAGCCGCAGCGTGACCAAACATGGTCCAGCGAGCGGCGCGTTGGTCGTGTCAGGCGGTGATAGGGGGGCCGACATGAGCGCCGAGTGCTGCCAGCACAACCCATTGCCGAAGATACTTCTGTTTCATCGCGGGCAATTGTACATGGTGCGAACCGCCGCCTCCTCCGCGGACGCACCAACCAGGAGCAAGAACGCGTCGATGGTGCACAGCACAACACATCGACGTTGACACCGGGCGGCTGCCGGGGTTGAATGGGTCACGCGACCTTGCACAGAGGATCGACGTATTTGCGCGATGTCCGCAGAGGCTGCGCAAGCACAACAATGCAACTTTCTCGGAGGAAACGATGCACGTTTTTCTGAATTCATTCGCACGCTTCGCTGCCATCGTCGGTCTGGCTTTTTCGGCAACCGCGCTGGCGCAGCCCATCACGCTGCATGGCGCCGTCCAGTTCAACGACGGTCACGCGTTCAACCGCGCGCTGGAGAAGTTCCAGGAGCTGACCGCCAAGTATTACGGCAAGCCGATCAATTTCGTCCTGCACAAGAACAGCGAGCTCGGTCTCGAGAAGGACTACTTCGCGTTCATGAACCAGGGCATTTCGGTGGACTACGGCATCGTATCGCCGGCCCACATGTCGACGTTCTCGAAGGCGGCGCCGTTCATCGACGCGCCGTTCCTGTTCCGTGACCTCGACCACTGGAACAAGGTGCTCGACGCCGACACGCTGAAGCCAATTGCCGACGAAGTATCGGCCAAGGGCGAGGTGATGCTGATCGGCTTCGCCGGCGGCGGCACGCGCAACATCTTCGCCAACAAGGCGGTGCACAACCTGGCGGAAATGAAGGGCCTGAAGGTTCGCGTGCAGGGCGCGCCGATCTGGAGCAAGACCTTCGCGGCCGTCGGCATGTCGCCCACGGTCATCGCCTACGACGAGATCTACAACGCGATCCAGAACGGCGTCATCAACGCCGGCGAGAACGAGGCGGCGGGCGTCGAGGCGATGAAGTTCTACGAGGTCGGTCCCAACCTCAACATGACGCAGCACGCCATCACCATCCGGCCGATCTGCTTTTCGGGCAAGACGTTCAAGAAGCTGCCGCCCGACCTGCAGGCCGCGATCCTCAAGGCCGGCAAGGAAGCGGGCATCTACGGCCGCCAGATCGAGTCGAGCGAGGACCAGAAGAAGCTCGAAGCGTTCCAGGCAGCCGGGAAGCTCAAGATGATCCCGTTCGCCGACCGCGCCCAGATGAAGAAGCTGGCCGACCCGGTCATGGCCGACTACGCCAAGGAAATCGGCGCGACGGAAATCTACAACAAGATCAATTCCATGTAGTTGACGGAACAGAGGCCGGCGCCGGGCGACGCGCCTCGCGCCGGTCTTTTTTTGCCTGACGCCGCCTCGCCGTTTCCCTGGGGAAGACCAATGCGACGCTTCATCAACGCCTACTACCACTTGCTCAGCGTGCTGCTCGGCCTCTCAGTCGGCATCCTCGTGTTTCCGGTCACGCTGCAGATCATCGCGCGGTTCACAGGCCTCATTCCGCACTGGATCTGGACCGAGGAGATGGCGCGCTTCCTGTTCATCTGGATGGTGATGATCGGCGCGATGGTCGGTGTGCGCGACGGGACGCATTTCGACGTCGACGTGTGGCCCGAGTTGAAGCCGCGGACCAATGCGCTGCTCCGCGTCATTTCGACCGTGTTCATCCTCGTCTTCGCGCTGGTCTTCGTCTGGTACGGCATCAAGTTCGTCCAGTTCGGCTGGAACCAGGACTCGGAGCTCGCGGAAATGCCGATGATCTACATCTTCATCGCGTGGCCGCTGACGGGACTGACCTGGCTGCTGTTTGGAGGGGAACGCATCCTTCGCGACTTTCGTATCATCCGCGACGGTCCGGGACCGGGCGACGAGCCTCCCTCCCGCGAAATCGGCACCGGGAGCGTCGTATGAGTGCCGCAGGGCCGACCCAAGGCGCGAATTGCTCCCCCTCTGGGGGCAGCGCAGCGGCGATAGCCGCAAGCGTGGGGGTCGTCAAATGACAGGTGCGGCGCTCACGCCGCAAATCGCGGCCATGTGGTTGTTCGGCACGTTTTTCCTGCTGATGGTGATGCGCGTCCCCGTCGCTTTCGCGCTGGGTCTCGCCTGCCTGCCGGTGCTGTTCATCGAGCCACGCCTGTCGCCGATGGTCGTCTTCAACACGACGTTCAAGGCGTACAACTCGTTCATCCTGCTTGCCGTGCCGTTCTTCCTGCTCTGCGCGAACCTGATGAATGTCGGGGGCATCACCGATCGGCTGGTCACGCTGTCGCGAACGATGGTGGGCAACTTCCCGGGCGCGCTGGCGCAGATCAACGTGCTGCTGTCCGTGTTCTTCGCGGGCATCTCCGGGTCGTCGACCGCCGATGCGGCGAGCCAGGGCAAGATCTTCATCGAGGCGCAGGTCAAGGAAGGCTACGACCTCTCGTTCTCGATCGCGATCACGGCTGTTTCGGCCGTATTGGCCGTGATCATCCCGCCATCGATCCTGATGGTCGTGTGGGGTGGCGTGTTGTCGGTGTCGATCGGCGCGCTCTATCTTGCCGGCGTCATCCCGGGGCTGCTGATCGGCCTCGCGCAGATGGCCACCGTGCATGTGTATGCAAAGGTTCGCCACTACCCGACGTATCGCCGGGCGACGCTCAAGGAATTCTTCACCGCGGCGGCCATTTCGATTCCGGCGCTGATGACGCCGTTCATCATCGTCGGCGGCATCCTGCTCGGCTGGTTCACCGCCACTGAGTCCGCCGCGGTCGCCGTGCTGTACGCGGCCGTCCTGTCGTTCTTCGTCTACCGCGAAATGGACCTCACGAAGCTGTGGCACGCGCTGCTCGAAACGGGCAAGCTGTCGGCGATCGCGCTGTTCTGCGTCGGCACCGCCTCGGTGTTCGGCTGGCTGCTCGCGTATTTCCAGATCCCCAAGGCGCTGCTCGAGAACGTCACGTCGTGGGGACTGGGACTGATCGGCGTCGGCTTTTTCATCGCGTTCGTCTTCCTGGTCGTTGGCTGCTTCCTCGACGCCATTCCCGCAATCATCATCGTCGGCACGACGCTCCAGCCGCTGGCGGCGTCGGTCAACATGCATCCGGTGTCGTTCGCCATCATCGGCATCGTCGCGCTCGCGTTCGGCCTGGTCACGCCGCCGTATGGGCTGTGCCTGATGATCTCCTGCGCCATTGCCAAGGTGCGCTTGCGCTATGCGCTCAAGGATACGATCATCATGTTGGTACCGATGCTGGCGGTTCTCGCGATGCTGATCATCTGGCCCGAGATTCCGCTGTTCCTGCCGCGCCTGATTTCGCCGGAGTTCCTCAAGTAGGAGGCCAACATGTTCGCCACGCGATCGCTCTCGCCGGGCTTCGGCGCGAAATCGACGTCGACGTATCGCAATCCCTGTCGGACGCCGCGTTCGCCGAGATCGAGCGCGCGTTCTATACCGGACAGGTGTTGGCGATCCGCGGCCAGGACCTCACCGCTCGGCAGTTCGCGTCGTTCGCGGCGCGCTTCGGGCCACCGCAGCCGCACGTGATCGACCAGTTCCACCATCCCGAGGATGCGAACATCCTGATCCTGTCCAATGTGAAGAAGGACGGCAAGCCGACCGGACTGCAGGACGCCGGCTCGTATTTCCACACCGACTATTCGTACCTGCAGGTGCCAGCGCGCGCGACGACACTCTACTCGCGCGTCACGCCGAAAGTGGGCGGCAATACGATGTTCGCGAACCAGCAGGCGGCGTATGACGACCTGCCCGAGGCGATGAAGAAGCGCATCGAGCCGCTGTTCGGCATACACCACTACGGCAATCGTCACGACGTGGACGAGGCGAGCCGCACCGCGGCATCGACGCTGACTGCCGAACAAAAGGCGAAGATGCCGGTCATCACGCACAAGATTGCGCGGCCCCACCCGGTCACCGGCCGCAAAGCGCTATACGCAGTGTCGGGCAGCTCGTTCGGCATCGTCGGCATGCCCGAGGACGAGGCCCTCGATCTGCTCGACGAACTCGCCGCGCATTCGACCCAGCCGAAGTATCTGCTGAGCTTCAAGTACGGCATCGGCGACATCGTGGTCTGGGACAACGCCTCGCTGCTGCACAAGGCAACCCTGATCGACCCTGATGATGCGCGCACGCTCTGGCGGGTGACGATGCTGGAGCTCGCGAAGGACGCGATCGCACCGGCAGTGCTGGCGCCGACGTTTGCTTCGAACGCGATGTAGCTCTCGTCGTTTCGCGCCGTCGCAGGTTCGCGGTACACTGCGCGCATCAACGTCGTGCCCTTCAGATGCATCTTGGCTAACCCGCGCCTCCGCATTCTGCTCTCCGTCGTCTTTTGCGCTGCTGCTGCTCGGCACGCAGCGCGAAGTGCAGGTGCATGCGCTGCAGCACCTGGGTGGCGTCCTGCACCCGGCGCACGAGCAGGGCATTCAGGCGCCTGCCGCAGATGTCACGTGTCTCGAGTGCTCGCTGCTTGCCGGCGGCACGTCGGTTGTCGCGGCCGAATTCCCGGCATTGCCGACGGCAGCGGTTGGCGCGCTGCGCGCGATCAGCACGGTTGCATCGCGGTCACTGGCCGCACCTTCCTACTACTCCAGCCGAGCCCCTCCCTCGCTCCTCTGAGTCGACGTGGCGTGCCGTCTTCACGGACAGCACGAGTCATGACATGACCCGAGGAGCACCATGGTGTCCAAATCGATATGGGCCAGCGCATTGGCGCTGGCGCTGCTTGCGCCCCCTGCGGCGCAAGCGGCAACCGATGCCGATCTCGCCGAGATCCGCGAACAGATCCGGCAACTGAAAGAAAGCTACGAAGCGCGCATCCAGGCGCTCGAGCAACGACTCAAGGATGCCGAGGCGAAAAGCGCGACTGCGCCTGTCGCGCAGCCTGCCGCCGCGCCCGCGCCAGTAGCCGCCGCACCCGCCCCAGCGGCGGCCCCGGCGTCGGGAATCAGCGCGTTCAACCCTGCCATTTCCGCGGTCCTGCAGGGAACGTATTCCAACTTCTCGCAGGACCCGAACAAATATTCGCTCAGCGGCTTCGCGCCCAGCGGCGACATCGCGCCGGGCAAGCGCGGATTCAGCCTTGGCGAATCGGAACTCGCGATCTCCGCCAACGTCGACGACAAATTCTTCGGCAATCTGATCGTCTCGCTCACGCCTGAGAATACGTTGTCGGTGGAAGAGGCCTACGGCTTGTACACCGGCGCCGGCTATGGCCTGGCACCGAAATTCGGACGCTTCTTTTCCGGCCTTGGCTACATGAACGACCAGCATCAGCACGTCTGGGATTTTGTCGACGCGCCGCTGGTCTACCAGGCATTCCTTGGCGGTCAATACGACGTCGACGGACTGCAGTTGAAATGGCTCGCGCCCACGGATCAGTTCCTCGAGTTCGGAGCGGAACTGGGCAGTGGCGAAGGCTTTCCTGGAACGTCGCGCAACAAGAACGGCATCGGCTCAGGCATCGTCTACGTGCACACGGGCGGCGACATCGATGCGAGCAACAGCTGGCGCGCGGGATTGTCGTATCTGCAAACGCGCGCACAGGATCGCGACTACGCGCAGACTGATTTCGCAGGCAACAACGCGCAAGTGGGATTCAGCGGGAGCAGCCGTCTCGCCGTCGCCGATTTCGTGTGGAAGTACGCGCCCAACGGCAACTCGCAGCAGACCAATTTCAAACTGCAGGGCGAGTATTTCTGGCGGCGCGAAAGCGGCGATCTGACCTACGATCGCGACAACGCTCTGGGTCTGACCAACACGTCGAACTACAGCGCGCGGCAAAGCGGCTTTTACGTGCAGGGCGTGTATCAGTTCATGCCGACGTGGCGAGTCGGCGCGCGCTACGACTGGCTCGACCCGGGCCAGGTCGACTATGGCGCGAACTCGGCGTTCCTCGCGAATCCGAATTTCCACCCCGAGCGCAGCACCGCCATGATCGACTGGACTCCCTCGGAGTTCAGCCGCGTGCGATTGCAGTTCGCACAAGCGAAATTGCGACCGGGCATCACCGACAACGAATTTTTTCTGCAATACATCCTGACGCTCGGCGCGCATGGCGCCCACAAATACTAGGAGCAACGCAATGAGAGCGTATCTGACGATTCTGCTGATCGCAGGTCTGAGCGCGTGGGTCCTGCCCGCGACCGCCGCCATCAGCGTGTTCGCCACCGTGCCCGAATGGGGTGCGCTGGTCGAAGAGCTCGCCGGCGACAAGGCAAAGATCTATGTGGCGACCAACGCGCTGCAGGACCCGCATCATGTCGAGGCGAAACCGAGCCTGATCGCGCGTGCTCGCGGCGCCGACCTCGTCGTCGCTACGGGTGCGGAACTCGAGATCGGCTGGCTGCCGCTGGTATTGCAGCAAGCGGGCAATCCCAAGGTGAAGCCGGGGCAACCTGGCTACTTCGAGGCGGCGGCCTTCGTCACGCTGCTCGACAAGCCGACGCGGCTCGACCGCGCCGATGGCGACGTTCACGCCGCCGGCGACCCGCATATCCAAACCGACCCGCGCAACATCGCGCGCGTTGCTGCACCGTTGTCGGCGCGTCTGGCCGAACTCGATCCGGAGAATGCGGCGTGGTACCAGTCGCGCTACAAAGCGTTCTCCGAAAAGTGGAGCGCGGCAATCGCGAACTGGGAGAAACAGGCGGCACCGTTGAAGGGCACGCCGATCGTCGTGCAGCATAAAGCCTTTACGTACCTGATCGCGTGGCTCGGACTCAAGGAAGCTGCCACGCTCGAGCCGAAACCCGGTGTCGAGCCGACAACGGCACACCTGAGCGCGGTTCTGGCCACCTTGCAACGCACGCCCGCGAAGATGGTGCTGCGCGCGGCATACCAGGGCGACCGTGCATCGCAGTGGGTCGCGGAGAGAACAAAAATCGCGGTGGTCACGCTGCCGTTCACCGTCGGCGGCAACGACAACGCCAAGGACCTCTACGGACTCTTCGACGACACCATCGAGCGACTGCTGAAAGGAGCGCAATGAACTTGAATGCACTGGAGATCTCGATTCTCCTGCCTGCGCTCGCAGCCGGTCTGCTGGTCACCGCGACGCATGTGCCATTGGGCATGCAGGTGCTTGCGCGTGGCATCGTCTTCATCGATCTCGCCATCGCGCAGATCGCCGGCTGCGGGGTTCTGCTTGCGGACCGCTTCGGCTTCGAAGCCGAGGGCATCGCGGTGCAAGTCGCTGCACTCGCCGCCGCGCTCGGCGGTGCACTGTTGTTGACGTGGACCGAACGCGTCTGGCCCGATGTTCAGGAAGCGGTGATCGGGGTCGTCTTCGTGCTCGGCGCAACCGGCAGCGTCCTGCTGCTGGCCAGCAACGTGCACGGCAGCGAGCATCTGCGCGATTTGCTGGTCGGACAAATACTTTGGGCGCAGCCGACGCGTCTCGTCTGGGCGGCGGTTGTGTATGCCGCGATCCTCGCATTGTGGTTCGGCGTGCGCGAGCGCCTCGGCCGCACCGGGTTCTATGTGCTCTTCGCACTCGCGGTCACCGTGTCGGTCCAGTTGGTTGGACTCTATCTCGTGTTCGCGACGCTGATCGTGCCGCCGCTGGCGACGCGCGCCATGCAGCGGGGGCGGCTGTTCGCAGCGTGGGCGATCGGCGCGCTTGGCTATGCGGTCGGGCTCGTCGTTTCGACGGCACTCGACCTGCCGACCGGACCGGTCATCGTGTGGGCACTGGTGCTGCTCGCGTTGGCGTGGCACCTCGCGACCGCGGGTCGTTTGCGCGGAGCGCCCGCTCACCGATCCTAAGACCGGCGGTCTGTTTCGCGCGCGTTGGTTCCGGCGTATGCTTTCTTTCGTCAGGCCCGTGCAGCGGACCGACAGCGAAATCGTCAGGCCAGCAACGCCTCGCCGGATCGCTGGCAGCATTTGAGCGACGGCCTCACGGCCTTCCTCGATAGCCAACGCGGCGCGGTGATACTCGAACGGGCCTAACTGTCCAAGACGTGGGGTAATCAACACCTCGGGTGACTCGCTCACCAGCCTCGCCTGCGCGATGCGCTCCTGCATGACGTCAATTGCGCCCAGCATCGTATCGACGATGGAGGGTGGCGGCGGTACTTCCCGGCGCGTCGACGGGCCAAGCACATTGAACAACCGGCGACGCTGAGTGGTCGTTGTCGATGTCTCCTGCGGGTCGAGCGGGAAGCGTCTGCTCATATGAGATCCAAGATCGACCGCGATGACGACCTCGGCGCCCATGGCGCGACAGAGCGAAACGGGGATGGGGTTCACAACGCTGCCGTCGACCAGGTACCGACCGTCGTGCAACATTGGCCTGAACAATCCGGGCACGGTACACGAAGCGCGGACGGCATCGGAAACCTTGCCCTCGCGCAGCCAAAGCTCTTTTCCCGTCGCCAGATCGGTAGCGACCGCTGCAAACGGGAGTGGCAGCTCCGAAAACTGGCATTCGACAAACTGACCCTGAAACATGTTGAGCAGGCGGTCGCCTTTGATCAGGCCGCCCCGAAGTCCAAGGTCGAGCTCAAGGATCCTTCCCAATTCCGTTACATCGGCACCGGTAAGATGAAGCTGGTCGATGCGCAGGACATCGCCACCGGCAAGTCGCAATACGGCATGGATACGCGCGTGCCCGGTATGGTCTACGCGGTGGTGGCGCGACCGCAGGTGTACGGCGGTAAGGTCGTAAGCGTCGACAGCGCCGCAGCACTGAAGGTGCCCGGCGTGCTACGCGTGGTCCAGATCGATCCCACGCCCGGTGCGCCACAATTCAATCCGCTCGGCGGAGTCGCCGTCATCGGCCGCAACACGTGGGCCGCGATGCAGGGACGCGCCGCATTGAAGATCGTCTGGGACGACGGCCCGAACGCCACCTACGACTCCGCGGCGTATAGGGCGACACTCGAAGAAGCCGCACGCAAGCCGGGCAAGGTCGTGCGCAATGACGGCGACTTCGCCGCCGCCTCGGCGGCAGCCGCGAAACGCATCACTGCAGAGTATTACCTGCCGCATCTCGCACATGCCTCGATGGAACCACCGGCAGCGAGCGCACGCATCGTAAATGGCAAGTGCGACGTCTGGGGCTGCTTCCAATCGCCGCAGGCCGCGCGCACCTGGTCGCCAAGCGCTCGGCATGCCGGTCGCAAACGTCACCGTCCACGTCACGCTGCTTGGCGGCGGATTCGGACGCAAGTCCAAGCCCGATTACGGCATCGAGGCGGCGGTGCTGTCGAAGGCGATGGACGGCAAGCCGGTGAAAGTCGTGTGGACGCGCGACGACGATCTGCACAACGACTATTTCCACACCGTGTCATCGAGCAGCCGGAGACGAAATCGGGTGCAATGCCATTTTCGGTGAGCGCAAGGAGCACACCGATATGTGCCCACCCACGCGCTGAGCCACTGCCAAGCGCGATTCCGAGTTTAGGCCGATGGATCATTGCCTTTCGCCGAACCTTACCCGTCGATGCGGGTGAAAACTCTCTCGGCATGCAGGCGCTTGAGCCAGGAGAATCGGAAGCAAACTGAACTCGTACTCAACCTCGCCAAGCCTTGAGCTTACACTCGTCGGCGGGTGCAGCGCAGGCATTGCCGGCGAGTACGATCGCGCCTGGATATCGCGATCGACTGCGGCGCCACGGTCAACCCGGATCGCGTGCGTGCGCAGATGCAGGGCGCCTGTGTCATGGGTGTTGCCGCTGCAATGCTTGGCGAGATCAGCTTCAAGAACGGCCGGCGCAACAGGACAATTTTCACCAGTACGAAGTGACGCGCATGGATGCTGCACCGCGCGAGGTCCGTGTACACATCGTGGGCGGCGACTACGACAAGCCGCTGGGCGGCGTAGGCGAGCCTGGCGTTCCGCCCATTCCGCCGGCGCTGTGCAACGCGATTTTCGCAGCAACGGGGAAACGCATTCGACAGTTGCCGATTCGAGATCAGTTGAAAGCCTGATCGTTCTGCTGTGCCCGGCTGCAGTGCGCTACACGCTGCAGCCGGCCGCCTCGGAGCACACGAAGACCAGCCAATACCCATCTTCAACGCCGCAATGCCGCGATGCCGCGTTGCAGTCCGTCGAGCGTCAGCGGAAACATGCGCGGCCCCAGCGCTTCGAGCACCATCTGCGTCGAGCGCGTATAAGCCCACGTGCGTTCCGGTTCAGGGTTGAGCCAGATCGTGTGACGATACGCGTCGAACAGGCGCTTCAACCACGTCAGGCCCGGCTCGTCATTGATGTATTCGACACTGCCACCTTGCTGCATGAGCTCATAAGGACTCATCGCCGCGTCACCCACGAACACGACCCGCCAGTCGGGTCCGTACTTGTGCAACAAGTCGAACGTAGCGTGGCGCTCGTTGCGGCGCCGGCGGTTGTCACGCCACACGTGATCGTAGACACAGTTGTGAAAATAAAAGTATTCGAGGTGCCGGAATTCGGACTTCGCCGCAGAGAACAATTCCTCGCACACCTGGATGTGCGGGTCCATCGAACCGCCGACATCCAGAAACAAAAGCACCTTGACGCGGTTGCGGCGCTCGGGGACCAGGTGCAGGTCGAGCCATCCTGCGTTCTTGGCGGTGCCTTCGATGGTCCCCGGCATGTCGAGCTCCTCGGGAACGCCCTCGCGTGCGAAGCGCCGAAGACGACGCAGTGCGATCTTGATATTGCGCGTGTTGAGTTCGACCGTATCGTCGAGATTGCGAAATGTTCGTTCGTCCCAGACCTTGATCGCACTGCGGCTGCGCCCGCCTTCCTGACCGATGCGGATACCCTCGGGATTGAACCCATAGGCACCAAACGGACTGGTGCCCGCTGTTCCTATCCACTTCGATCCGCCCTGATGCCGCGCACGCTGTTCTTCGAGGCGCTGCTTGAGCGTCTCCATCAGCTTGTCCCAGCCGCCTAGCGCCTTGACCAGCGCTTTTTCCTCGTCGGTCAGCGTGCCTTCGATCATTTTCCGGATCCATTCTTCCGGAATCTCGGCGCGAATGTCGAAGATACCGTCCACGCCCTTGAAATAGGTGCCGAAGGCGAGGTTGAAGCGGTCGTACAGCGCTTCGTCCTTGACCAGGCACGTGCGCGCAAGCACGTAGAACTCGTCGATGTCGTTGCCGACGACACCATGCTTGAGGGCGTCGAGCAGCGTCAGAAACTCGCGTGTCGACACCGGCAACTTGGCCGACTTGAGGTGCAGGAAGAAGTCGATCAGCATGGATTGCGACCTCTATGCGCGAATGCTATCGGGGCCGCTCGAGCTGAAAACGCAGGTGCTGCCTGACCGCCGGCCACTCGCTCTCGATGATGCTGAACACCACCGTATCGCGATAGCTGCCGTCGGACGAGATCTGATGGTTGCGCAGCACCGCATCCTGCTTCGCGCCGAGTCTGGCGATCGCGATGCGCGACGCGTGGTTGAACCAGTGCGTCCGGAACTCGACGGCGATGCAGCGGAGCTTCTCGAACGCGTGCGTCAGCAGCAGCAGCTTGCATTCGGTGTTGATTGCGCTGCGCTGGACGCGCTTGGCGTACCAGGTGTGCCCGATTTCCAGGCGGCGGTTGGCCACATCGACGTTGAAGTAGCGCGTGCATCCGACGATCTCGTCGCTGCTATTCTCGCGCACGACAAAGGGCATGCCGGCCAGACGCTCGCGCACGTCGAGCGCGGTCGCAATGTACGCGCCCATCTTCTCCGGCGTCGCCACGCCGGTGTACCACAGGCGCCAGATTTCGCCGTCAGCGGCCGCGCGTGCAAGTGCGCTTTCGTGCTCCGACGCCAGGGGCTCGAGGGTCGCGTGCTTGCCCTCGAGCTTGACGGGTTCGATGAAGGCCATGTCAGTTGCGGCCTATCGCCCGGAGCGCGCCATGAACGCGACCTTTTCGAACAGATGCACGTCCTGCTCGTTTTTCAGCAACGCGCCGTGCAGCGGCGGGATGATCACCTTCTTGTCGGTGCTGCGCAGCGCTTCGGGCGGAATATCCTCGGCCAGCAGGAGTTTCAGCCAGTCGAGCAGTTCCGACGTCGAGGGCTTTTTCTTGAGTCCCGGCACCTCGCGAAGTTCGAAGAATACTTCGAGCGCCTCTTTGAGCAGCGCCTTCTTCAATCCCGGAAAATGCACGTCGACGATGCGCGTCATCGTCTCCTTGTCGGGAAAGCGGATGTAGTGGAAAAAGCAGCGGCGCAGGAAAGCGTCGGGCAATTCTTTCTCGTTGTTGGACGTGATGACGACCAGCGGCCGCCGCCCCGCCCGGATCGTCTGCTGGGTCTCGTAGACGTAGAACTCCATACGGTCGAGTTCGCGCAGCAGATCGTTGGGAAATTCGATGTCGGCCTTGTCGATCTCGTCGATCAGCACCACCGCAGGGGCAGGCGATTCGAACGCCTCCCACAGCACGCCACGCTTGATGTAGTGCGCGATGTCGCCGACGTGCTCGTCGCCGAGCTGCGAATCGCGCAACCGTGACACCGCATCGTACTCGTAGAGTCCCTGCTGCGCCTTGGTCGTCGACTTGATGTGCCATTGCAGCAGCGGTCGGCCGAGACTGCGCGCCACCTCCTCCGCCAGTAATGTCTTGCCGGTGCCCGGCTCGCCTTTGACCAGCAACGGCCGCTCCAGCGTCACCGCGGCATTGACCGCGAGCATCAGGTCTGGCGTCGCAATGTAGGTATCGGTACCTTCAAAACGCATCACGTTCTCCTCGTCTCGCCGGTATTTTAGCCGACGAGCCAGCGCATCAGCCAGAGCGTGGTCATGCCAACCACAATCGTCACGACCGTGTTTTTCCACCACCATGCGGTCAGGCCCGCGACCAGTGCGGCGATCAGCTTGGCATTAGCGGCGGTGAGGACCAGTGTGCCAGGCGCGATGAATGCCACCGCCGGGACCGCAATCGCCGTCAACATGGCGGCAGGTACGTGGCGCAATGCACGCGTGAGCAGCGGTGGCATGTCATTGCGCGCAAACCAGGCGATGAACGACACCCGCGACACGAAATTGAGAACACCCACGACGAGCGTCACCATCCAGATCATCAGTGTCTTATCCACGGCGCGCCAGCCATTGGTCCGCAAGGACACCGCTCGTGATGGCGAGCAAGCCCGCACAGATCAGCGAAAGGCGCATCGGCAGCGCATCGAGCGCGACGACCGCAACGGCGGCCGCGACGAACACGATGATCGTGACGCGGTCACGAAGCAGCGGCGCGAGAATGGCGATGAAGCACAGTGGCACGACAAATTCGAGTTGCCACGACGACGGAATCACGGACCCCAGGAGTACCCCTGCCAGAGTCGATATGCCCCACGTCACCCACAACAGCACGCCGGCACCGAGAAAATATGACGCATTCGCACGCAGGTCGCCCGACTCGCGAAAGCGCTGGATCGTTGCCGCGAACGCCTGGTCCGTGAGCAGGAAGGCGAGCAGGTTGCGCCAGCGCGAATCCAGCGGCCGAAGGTGCGGTGCCATCGCGGCGCTGTACATCAGGAAGCGAAGGCTCAGCACGAAGCAGGTAAGCACGATGACAGCGAATGGTGTTCCGTCGGCGATCATTTGCGTCGCGGCAATCTGCGCGGCGCCGCTGAAGATGATCAGCGACATCGTCAATGCCGCCAGAGGCGAAACACCGGCGCTGAGCGCACCCACACCACACACGACGCCGAACGGCACGATGCCCATGAGCAGCGGCAGCATGTCGCGGACACCTTCGAAAAAGGCCGGGCGGGAAAAGTGGGTGCGCATCGGAATCGAAAAACAAAAGGCCTGCGAATTGCGCCGCAGGCCGAGCAACCTACCGTGATGATTATATGTCGGGAGCGAGGTTTAGTCTCGCCGGCCGGCGTCGCGTGATCGGCGCTAGACAACTCGCTCGAGGTAGCTTTGGAACACGCCGACATGAACGAGCGCGGCATCCGCCGAATCCGGCCATAGATCCGTACTGCGGAAGCGCACGTCGTACGTTGGCTCGTCCTGCGCCTCCACGGAGTGTGCATGGGCATCGGGGAAGGGATAGACCGGTGACTCGCTTACGACGATACCGATCTTTCCTCGGATGTAGCCCGGCATCCGCACGTGTCCCGGCACGTAGTTGAGCCTGACCCGAACACGATCTCCGGGCTTGAACCGCTCGCGGTTGGGCACGTTCGTGCGCCCCGGCGCGCTCGGGGTCGCGAGCGGGAAAAAACCTTGGGTCCGCCGCTCCAATTCCTCCCGACTCACGATGCCTTTCTCGACGCATAGCGTCGCCAGGCCGGTAAGCGAACGTTCATAGTAGCTGGCGGCGAGGTAGTGGCGCGGCGCCATGCGTTCGATCGCGTGGCGGTACTCATCCATGTTGAAGATACCGAGCCGCACTGCGAGGGAATAGAGCGCATTGACGCGCACTTCCCATTCGGCGTGGAATGCCGGCGCGTTGAGCGTGTAGGCAACTTCGCCGAAGCCCTGCCTGCCGCCGAGGTCGTGCATGCCATCCATGATCCGGCCCTTGTCTACAGGCGCGCGACGCCGATCATGGCATCGCGCGTGACGATCCCGGCCAGCTTTTCCTCCGACCAGCCGACGGTTTCTGCCGGCTGTGCGGGCAGCACCATGTAGCGTGTATCCGCGGTGGTGTCCCACACACGAATCTCGACCTCCGGTGGCAGGTCCAATCCCATCTCCTTCAGCACGGTGCGAGATTCCCGAACGACTCGGGCACGGTACTCCAGGTCTTTATACCAGTCCGGCGGCAGACCGATGATCGTGAAGGCCGTGCACGAGCAAAGCGTGCAGCAGATCACGTTCTGTACAGTCGGTGTGTTTTCCAGCACCACGAGGTGCCGGTGATGCTTCGGCATCGAGAGTCCGAGCTCGGCAACGGCGGTACGGCCATTGGCAAGCAGGCGCTCGCGGAAGGCAGGGTCGACCCAAGCCCTGGCCACGACGCGCGCCCCATTCTGCGGCACCCATTGCTCCTCGGTGAGGTGCCTCAGCTCCTCGACGGCTTCCGTCGCCTTCAAGCCGCGCTCATCGAGTACCGCCTGGATGGCATCGACGCGATGCTCCACGGACGCAGTGCGCTGAAGTACAGAATCGTGATTGGGCATATATATCGCTCCCTGATTGCACCTGGCGTCGAATGCAACAAGCAGTATTCGCCCGGGGCTTGTCGCGTGTCAACCGGCCTTACTCGCGTCGCGGCCTTCTTGCATCACTATCGCGAACAATTACGTCTCCCGTCGGCCGCAGCCGCGACTCGCAATTCCCCGTGCCGGCTCTGCACTTGTGTCGTGTACTGAACGCATCGCAAATCGCCGGCTTCTCCGCCATCGGGGTCGCATCCCCGCAAAATGCGCGGGGCCCCTGCTCCGCCCTCCGGCGTCCTATCCCCTTGCTGCGCGTGGGGCCCCTCGCCGGGCTCTCGCGCGGCTAGCCCTTCACTCCACCCGAGGTCAGGCCGCCGACGACGCGCTCCTGGAAGATTGCGATCAGGATGCAGATGGGGACGATGGCGATGATCAGCGCGGCGGAGATCAGCGGCCAGGGAAACGCGAACTCGCCCTGATAGAGCGTGATCCCGACGGACAGCGTGCGCATGCTGACGCGATTCATCATGGTCAGCGCCAGCAGGAACTCGTCCCACGCATTGACGAACGCGAGAATCGCCGCCGTGAACACGCCGGGCGCGGACAACGGCACGACCACCTTGAACAGTGCGCCTACGCGCGAGCAGCCGTCGATCATCGCCGCCGCTTCGAGGTCCGGCGGGATGTCCTGGAAAAAGCTCGCCATGACCAACGTGCAAATGGGCATCGACAACACGGTATACGGCAGGATCAGCGCAAGATAGGTATTGAGCAGGCCCAGTTCGCGCATCACCTTGAACAGCGGCACCATCAGCGAGATCAGCGGGAACATCGCCACCGCCAGCAACAACGACATGATCAGATTGCGGCGCGGAATGCGCAGCCGCGTCAGTGCGTACGCCGCTAGCGCCGAGACGAAGACGCACAGCACGGTAGACAGTCCCGCGACGACCACGCTATTCCACATGAAGCGAAGGATCGGTTGCGCCGTGAACGCAAGGATGTAGTTTTCGAGCGTCGCGGCCTGGGGCCAATACGTAATCGGCACCTGGAGCAACTCGGTTTCGGTCTTGAGCGAGGTCAACAGGATCCACACCGCCGGAAAGAAGCCGTTGACCACGACGATCAGCGCGGCGAACCAGACGACGATCCTGCGGTTGAAATTCATTTTCAGTCGTCCGCGTCGCGGCCCGAACTGCGCCGTGTGTAGCGCAGATAGCCCGACGTCGCGACCATGCTGATCACGAACATCAGCGCGGCCAGCGCCGACCCGTAGCCGAAGTCAAGGAAGTCGAGTGTGGTCTTGTGGATGTACATCGCCAGCGTTTCGGTCGCGTCGCCGGGTCCACCACCGGTCATCGCGAAGGGAATGTCGAAGGTTTGCACTGCAGTAATCGTGCGGAAGATGAGCGCCACGAAAATTGCCGGGCGGAGCATGGGCAGGGTGATCTCCCAGAATTGCTGCCAATGGCTTGCGCCATCGACCTCGGCGGCTTCGTACAGGGATTTGGGAATCGTCTGCAAACCGGCCAGCAGCATCAGCGCCATGAATGACGACGCCTTCCAGATGATCGCAATGCAGATCGCCCAGAATGCGAGCGTCGGATCCGACAGCCATTGCGGCGGCTCCATGCCAAGCGCCACCAGCCAGTTGTTGACCACGCCTGTTCTGTATTCGAAGAACCAGCGGAAAATCAGGCCCGCGAATACCAGCGGCAATGCCCACGGCAGCAGCAAACCGAGGCGCACCGGCCACTTGACCTTGAACGGCTGATTCGCCAGGAGCGCGAGCCCCAGTCCGACGAGCAGCGAACCCGGCACCGTGACGACGACATAGAGCACTGTGTGCAGCGTCGAGGTCCAGAAACGGTCGTCGCCGAACGCGCGGATGTAGTTGTCGATGCCGACGAACGACTCGCCGGCCTGCGGATTGGCCAGGTCGACGCTGTGCAGGCTGTTCCAGAACAGCGTGGCAATCGGATAGACGACGATCAGCAGCAGCAGCAGCGCCGCGGGTGCAAGCAGCAGCGCGCCGAGCGCATTCTCGGACAGGTCCTTGTGCTTCGTGACGGGAGCGTCGGACATCACCGTAGTGCGTTGAGCGTCAAGCGAGAGGGTTGCTCAACCCTCAACGATCAACGCCCAACCGCTCTTCAACGGAAGAGCGGCGTCAACCGGCTCTTCATATCGCCGATCGCAACATCTGTCGTCTTGGTACCGGCGAGATACGCGTTCATGTTGCTGCGAATCACGTCCGACACCTGCGGATATTGCGCAGAGACCGGCCGCGACCGGGCACCCTCGACCACGGGCAACGCTTCCGCAAACCAGGGGTTCGCCTTCAGCACTTCCGGGTCCTTGAACACGCTGGGGAACACCGGCATGTGCGACGCCATGATCGCCTGCATCTTCGATACTTCAGGCGACGACAGCCAGCGTGCGAACTTCACCGCCTCGGCCTTGTTCTTCGAGAACGCGGACACCGCGAGCTGCCAGCCGCCGATGCACGTCGCACTCTTTCCACCCGGATCATGCGGCAGCATGGTCACGCCGATCTTGCCCTTGACCTTGCTGTCCGGGTCGTTCTCCAGTCGGTTCCACACGTAACTCCACGTCATGCCGAAAATCATGTTGCCAGCCTGCATGTCGATACGGATGCGGTCGGTCGGGATCTCGGCGATGTTCTTCGGCAGGACGTTGGCCTGCTTCATCCTGCCGTAGAGCTGGAACGGCTGCCGCGACTGCGTCGCATCCAGATTGAGCTTGCCGTCCTTGGTCAGGTCGCCGCCTGCGCCCCATAGCGGAACAAGATAGGTGCATACGGTACCTTCGATGGGCGCACCCGCGGTGGCGAAGCCTTGCAGATTGGCGTTCTTTTCACCGTCCATGACGATCCTGGCGGTCTCCATCATGTCGTCCCAGGTCTTGGGCACGGCGCGTTTGTATTTCTCGAGCAGATCCTTGCGGTAGTACAGAAACTGCGCGTCCGCGAAGTAAGGCAGTGCGATCAACTTGCCATTGACCTGGTTGGCATCCGCGTAGGCCTTGAGGTACTGCGCGAGGATCTTCGGCTTGTCCGCACCCAGGTACGCATCGAGCGGCTCGGCCCAGCCCTGCGCGGCCCACTGTGCGGGACGGATGACGTCGATCAGGATCACGTCGAGCACCGAGTCCTTGGCCGAGAGCACGGTGGACAGATATTGCTGCTGCGCCTCGGAAGTTGCACCGCCGACCTCGACGTCGACCTTAACGCCGGGATTCTTCTTCTGGTATTCGTCGGCGATCTTGCGCATGACGTCGGGCCGCTGCTGTCCACCGGTAAAGATGCGCAGTGTCGTTTCAGCCGATGCGCTGACGGCGAGGCCAAGGCTCAGCGTCGCGACCAGCAACAGTTTGCAGGTTTTCATTTCGTCCTCCAGTCAGAGAAAAGTCCTTGTTACAAACCGCTGTCCCGAAGTGCGCGCCCTGTATCGGGATCGAACAGATGAAACCGGTTCAGTTGCAACGTCACGTCCAGATTCTGTCCCACCTTCAGGCCAGCTTCGGGCGGAAACCGCCCGGTGATCTCGCCCGCGTCGGCGCTGCCCCCGAGCCTGACCAGACCCAGGGTATCCGAGCCCAGAGGTTCGACGAGCACGATCTGCGCGGGCACCTTGACACTCGACGCGTCTGCCACCGCGCCAACCGAAATATGTTCCGGGCGCAAGCCGAAGGTCAGCGCGCGCCCGGTATGGCGTGCGCAGCCGGCGACGTGGCTTGCGGGCACGGACAGATCGACGCCCCCAGAAAGGTGCAGCACACGGCCCCCGTCACCGACCCGGCAGGGCAGGAAATTCATCGGCGGCGAACCGGTGAAGCCCGCAACAAACTTCGCCGCAGGACGATTGTAGATGCCATCGGGCGTGTCGTACTGGATCAGATTGCCCGCCTGCAGCACCACGATGCGGTCGGCCAGCGTCATCGCCTCGACCTGATCGTGGGTCACGTAAATGATGGTATTGCCGAGCTTCTGATGCAGCTTCTTGATCTCCACGCGCATCTCGCTGCGCAACAGGGCATCGAGATTGGACAAGGGTTCGTCGAACAGGAACGCCTTGGGCTGGCGCACGATGGCGCGCCCCATCGCGACGCGCTGGCGCTGCCCGCCGGAAAGTTCGCGCGGCTTGCGTTCGAACAGATGCTCGATCTGCAGTATCGCCGCCGCCGCGCGCACGCGCTGCCGGACCTCTTGGTCGGGAAGTTTGCGCAGTCGCAGACCGAAGGCCATGTTCTCGAACACCGACTTGTGCGGATACAACGCGTAATCCTGGAAGACCATCGCGATGTCGCGTGAGCGCGGCGGCAACTCGTTGACGACGGTGCCGCCGATCACAATCTGGCCCGAGGTGATGGCCTCCAGGCCCGCGACCATGCGCAACAGAGTGCTCTTGCCACAACCGGATGGGCCGACGAAGACGACGAACTCCCCCGACTTGATCTCCAGGTCGATGCCGTGGATAACCTCGTTGCTTCCGTACGACTTGATGACTTCTTTCAGCGTGACTTCGGCCATGATCGCCCGCGATGGCGTGTCCGCTTAGCCAGCGCTGGTCTGCGCGAGTCCGGCGTCGACGATAAGGTTTTGACCGGTGATGGCGCGCGCCTCGTCGGACGCGAGAAACAGCGCCGTTCGAGCCACGTCATCTTCGTTCAAGCGGAACTTGAGGCACTGGCTGTTGATGATCGCTTGCTCGGCTTCAGGATTGAACCAGAGCTTCATCTGTCGTTCGGTCATCGTCGCGCCGGGCACGAGGGAGTTGACGCGAATGTTCTTCGATCCCAATTCGCGGGCCAGCGTTCGCGTAAGACCGTTGATGGCCGCTTTTGCCGCCGTATACGCAACCATGCCGGGGGTGGCGCGCATCCACGATACCGAGCCCATATTGATGATCGTGCCGCCGCCCTGCGCCGTCATGCCAGGGACCACGGCCTGGATGGCAAAGAAATGATGACGCAGATTGACGGCGAAGCGCTCGTCCCAATACTCGGGCGTGACGTCCTCGATCTTGTGGCGGTCGTCGCGGGCCGCATTGTTGACGAGCACGGCAACGGGCCCGAACGCTGCCTCGACCGCCTTGATCGTCGTGCGCAACGCTTCGATATCGCGCAGGTCGCAACGGAGATAGCGGACGGGCGCCGGCGCCAGCCGTGCGGCCAGCGCTTTCGAAGATTCGTCGTCGATGTCGCAAAAAGCGACGCGACAACCCTGACCGGCAAAACGCGCCACGATCGCGGCGCCGATACCCGATCCGCCGCCCGACACGAACACCGTCTTGCCGGCGAGGCTGGGGTACGACACCAGGGGCTTTTCAGCGGGCATGCTCCTCCATCCTAGCAGGCGACGTAACAATTCGAGAGCACTCGCCGCCCGCGCAAGTCATTCATATCATATATATCACATAGATGACTGGCGCGCAAACCGCCACTACAATGCGCGTTGCAGGAGCGCCTCGAACACGCCATGGATCACAGCATTGAATTGCGCGCCGGTCCGGCGCGCGTGGTGATCGCTCCGGACGTCGGCGGCGCGATCGCGGCCTTCGACTGGAATGGTACGGCGATCCTCCGTCCGACGCGCGCCGAAGCGCAGGCGATGGGCTTGGTGCGCGAGTTCGCGTGCTATCCCCTTGTTCCGTTCTCCAATCGCATTGCCGAGGCAATGTTGCACTGGGACGATGCCGCTTTCGTCCTGCAGCGTTACCGTTCGGAAGAGCCCCACGCGATCCACGGTAATGGGTGGCAACGCGTGTGGGCGGTCGTCGACAAGGACGCGGGTCGCGCGCTGCTCGAACTGGTGCATCAACCTGTGGGCGAGCACGCTCGCGAGTGGCCGTTCGCGTTCCGCGCGAGACAGGAATTCGTGCTGACCAACTCCGTGTTGACGCTGCGCCTGCACATCGTGAACACCGGTGACCGGACCTTTCCCGTCGGCCTTGGCTGGCACCCGTATTTCCCTCGCACGCCGGACATCGAACTCGGATTTCGCGCCAAGGGTGTCTGGTTGACCGACCCAACCTGCCTGCCGACGCGTCACACTGCGCTGCCCTCGCAGTGGGACTTCGGAACGCCGCGCACGATCGGAACGACGACGGTCGACAACTGCTTCACCGGCTGGGATTCGCCGGCAGTTGTGCGCTGGCCCGAACGCGGGCTCGCCGTCGAACTAAGTGCGGACGCCACGTGCGATCACCTCGTCGTGTTCGTTCCCCGCGATCGTGACTTCATCGCCGTCGAGCCCGTGACGCACATGACCGACGCCTTCAATCGCGCGGCGCACGGCCAGCCCGACACGGGCACCCACCTGCTCGCGCCCGGGACGCGCTTTTCTTGTACGATGCGTCTTTGTATCGTGCCAATCCACTGATGTCATCCGCGTTTGCGTGTGTGCTGGACGCCAAGGCCAGCCTTGGCGAATGTCCGGTGTGGTCGGTCGCGGACCAGGCCCTGTATTGGGTCGACATCAACGCCCCGACGCTCAACCGGTTCGACCCGGCAACCGGCGTGAATACGGCGTGGCCGATGCCAGCCTCAATCGGCAGCTTTGCACTGCGCATGCGCGGCGGTTTCGTCGCCGCACTGCGCGACGGCATCTGGTTCGTCGACCGCGACGGCAAGCCCGAACGCAAGGTCGCCGATGCGCCTTACGATCCCGCGCATCACCGCTTCAACGACGGTCGCGCCGATGCGCAGGGCCGTTTCTGGGTGGGCAGCATGAACGAGCGGCGCGACGCCAATTCCGCGGCGCTCTATCGGCTCGACACCAACCTGAAGCTCTCCGCGGTGATCGCCGATGTCATGATCTCGAACGGGCTCGCATTCAGTCCTGACGGCAAGACGATGTATTACGCGGACACGCCGACGCGGACGGTGCACGCTTACGATCTCGACGCGACCAGCGCGGCGATCGCGAATCGCCGCGTATTCGCACACTTCCAAGGCGAGACCGATCGCCCGGACGGCGGAGCCGTGGACAGCGAAGGCTGTTACTGGAGCGCGTTCTATCGTGGCGGCAAGATCGTGCGCCTCTCACCACAAGGCAAGCTGATCGCAGAATATCCGGTACCGGCAATGTGTCCGACCATGTGCGCATTCGGCGGGTCCGACATGCGAACGATCTTTGTGACCAGCGCGCGGCAAAATCGTGACGAAGCCGAACTTGCGCGCCTGCCGCAGTCTGGTGGCATCTTCGCGCTCCACGTCGACACGCCGGGGCAGGTCGAACCGAAGTTCGCGAGCTGACGCCCGACCTTCTCCCGCATGCAATTCGATTCCAGCGCCTACCTTCGGCTCGACGCTTCGAGCAGCCTCGATACGTCCGTTTCCGGCGCGTCGTTCGCCACCAGCACCGGCGACATTCTCGAAATCGGATGTTTTGGCCCAGGTGTGCTGCGCGTGCGTGCCGGTCCCAACACGCGGCCCGACTACGGACTCGTCGTCGCCCGGGCCCAGCGCTGCGACGTAGCGCAATCGTCGGCCGGAGTGTGGCGTTTCACGGCGGGCGATACGTGCCTGGAACTGACCGGGGAGCCGCTGAAATTCCGGCTCCTGTACGAAGGCCAGCCGATACTGACGTCGATCACCGACGAACATTTTCGTGGCTTCACGCGACTGCCCGTCATCGGCCGTGTACGCGGGGCAGCGCAATGGATGAGCGCATTTGCGCTTGCTTCCGGTGAGCCGGTCTACGGCCTGGGCGAGAAATTCGGCCCGCTGAACAAACGCGGGCAGATCATTCATTCGCACGTCGAGGACGCGCTTGGCGTCAACACCGGCCTGTCGTACAAGAACACGCCGTTCTGCTGGAGTCCGTGCACCGGGAAGAACGCGTGGGGCATTTTCGTCAACACGCCCGGCCGCGTCACGCATGGCGTCGGGCATCCCGACTGGTCGCACCGTTCCTATGGCATCGTCGTCGAGGACGAGGCCCTGGATCTGTTCCTGATCGGCGGCCGCGATCCGGCGCAGATCATCGAGCGCTATACGCAGCTCACCGGTCGGGCACCCGATGTTCCGCTGTGGGGCCTGGGATTGTGGGTATCCAAGGCGTATTACCGCACGGCCGAAGAAGCGATTGCAGTCGCGGGCAAGTTGCGCCACCGCAAGATCCCCTGCGATGTGCTGACGCTCGATGGGCGCGCCGCGTGGGACGTGCAAACGCGGTTTGACTTTCAATGGGATGCGCAGCGCTATCCGCAGCCCGCCGCCGCACTGGCAAAAATGAAAGCGCAGGGTCTGCGCATCTGCGTCTGGGAGTATCCCTACGTATCGATCCATTCCAGGCTGTTTGCCGAACTGGCCTCGAAGCGGTATCTGTTGACCACCGAGCGCGGCGAACCGTATGTGTTCGGTTGGGACACGACGCCAGCGACCTCGCCGTTTGGCGACGTGCTGACCGCGCTGCCCGAGTCCGGCATCGTCGACTTCACCAATCCGGCCGCGTATGCGTGGTGGCGCGACGCACACGAAGCCCTGTTCAAGACCGGCGTCGACGTCATCAAGAGCGATTTCGGCGAGCACGTGCCTGACGACGCCGTTGCCTTCAACGGCGATCGCGGCAAGCGCCTGCACAACGTCTATCCGATGCTCTACAACCGCTGCGTTTACGACGCGACCAGGAAATTTGGCGGCCAGGCGCACGGGCCGCCGATGGTGTGGGGGCGCGCCGGCTGGACCGGGAGCCAGCGCTATCCGATTCAGTGGGGCGGCGACCCGCAGTCGGATTGGGAAGGGTTGGCGGCGAGCATTCGCGGCGGACTGTCGTGGGGCATGAGCGGCGCGCCGTATCACGCATCCGACATCGGCGGCTTTTACGGCTCGACGCAGCCATCGCCCGAACTCTACCTGCGCTGGCTGCAGATGAGCGTATTCAGCTCGCACATGCGGGTGCACGGCATCGGTGCCCGCGAGCCGTGGGCGTTCGGCGAGGAAGCCGAGGCCATCGCCCGACAATGGATCGAATTTCGCTATCGCCTGCTGCCGTATCTGCAGCATGTCATCGCACGCTCGGTCGCGACGGGTTTGCCCGTCATGCGAGCGATGCCGCTCGCGTTTCCAGCCAACGCGCTGACGCGCGGCTACGAGACGCAATTCATGTGCGGCGACGCGCTGCTGGTTGCACCCATCATCGCGGCAGGCGGCGAAGTCGATGTCGCGCTGCCACCCGGTGCGTGGTATGACCTCGCAGGGCGGCAGCGTATCGCCGGCCGCCAGGTGATCCGCTATCGCGCAACGCTCGATCGCTTCCCTGTGTTCGGTCGCGAAGGATACGCACTGCCGCTCGGTCCGGTCGTGCAGCACACGGGAGAAATCGACGTGGCACAGCCACTCGATGCGCTCTATGTGTTCGGCAAACCGACGCACGCACTCGATGGTTTTGCGCAGGCGAGCATCGCGCTCGCCGAAGGCCATGCATCCGTCACGGCGGACCCCAACGTCAAGGTGGAAATATTCGGCGACGCCGCGGGTATTCGGGTCGAACCTCGCGCGGCAACATGAGCGCCGCCGGGCCGCCCCAAGGACGCCTGCACGAGCGGGGCGAAGCCCAGGCGCGAAGCGCGCGTCCGCGAGTGCTGGCGGCGACCGACACGTGGTTGGTTCATTGCGCTCACCCGCACAAGGAGGTCGCACGGAATTGCGCAGCGGCGACAGCCGCAAGCGTGGGGGTCGTTCAATGAGCGAAATGGTCACGATCGCGGTGACCAGCGGCGAACCCGCAGGCATCGGCCCGGATCTGTGCGTGCGACTGGCCGAGCGTCGGTGGCCGATTCGCGTGGTGCTGTTTGGCGATATCGAACTGCTGCGCGACCGCGCGCGGCGCCTTGGCGCCGGTGTACGACTGGTCCCTTATGCCAAGGGCACTGCCGCGCCGAGTGGCGCAATTGAAGTTGCGCACTACCCGCTCGCCACCGGCGTCACCGCAGGCCGACCGGACCCTGCCAATGCCCGGACGGTGCTGGCGCTGCTCGATGCCGCGCTTGCCGGCTGCGTGGCCGGCGAGTTCGCTGCAATGGTGACGGCGCCGGTGCAGAAAAGCACCATCAACGCCGCGGGGATACCGTTCACCGGCCACACCGAATACCTGGCCGCGCGGACCGGAGCAAAACACGTCGTGATGCTCCTCGTCGGTCGGGGCGACGCGGCGTGGTTGCGCGTGGCGTTGGCGACCACGCACCTGCCGCTGGCCGCGGTGCCGGCCGCGATCACGCAGCAAAGTCTGGTCGCGACGCTGCAAGTCGTCGCGTCGGATCTTCGTGTGCGGTTCGGTATCGATGCGCCGCGCATCGCCGTCTGCGGCTTGAATCCGCACGCAGGCGAGGGCGGCTATCTGGGCCGCGAGGAAATCGACACCATCGCACCGGCCATTGCCGTACTCCGCGCGGCCGGCGTCGACGTCAGCGGGCCGGTGCCCGCCGACACCGCGTTCGTTCCGCACACCGCCCGGGCGTACGATTGCATCGTCGCCATGTACCATGATCAGGGCCTGCCCGCGCTCAAGCAAGCGAGCTTCGGTCACGGCGTGAACATCACCCTGGGCTTGCCGGTCGTGCGCACGTCGGTCGACCACGGCACCGCGCTCGACCTGGCTGCCGACCCCGCGGGCGCTCGATCGGCGGATCCCGGCAGCCTTGTCGCCGCCACCGAGCTGGCCATCGATATTGCGCAGAGGGCGCGCTCGATCGCGCACGCGGCGCACTAGCGGCGGCTTCTCCCCGACTCGACGCGGGCCGCCGCTTTACATGCTCGGACATTCATCGCGCAAGCGTTTCGGCCAGAATTTCCTGGCCGACCCGCATTACATCGCGAGGATCATCGCGGCCATCTCGCCGCATTCTGGCGAAAACATCGTCGAGATCGGACCTGGGCTCGGCGCACTGACGCGCCCCTTGATCGAGGCCGCCGGACGCATCACGGCCATCGAAATCGATCGCGACCTCGCGGCCCGCCTCGCCGCCGAGTATCCGTCCGATCGGCTGTCGTTGCATGTGGCCGATGCGCTGCATTTCGATTTCACGACGCTGGGCAGCGACTTGCGCGTGATCGGCAATCTTCCGTACAACATCAGTACGCCGCTGCTGTTTCATCTCACGCAATACGATGCAGTGGTGCGCGACATCACCGTAATGCTGCAGAAGGAAGTCGTGCAGCGCATGGGCGCAGCGCCCGACACGGCGGAATACGGCCGCCTCAGTGTGATGTTGCAGGCGCGCTTTGCGGTGGAGCGCCTGTTCGTGGTGCCGGCGGGGGCGTTCAGGCCATCGCCAAAAGTCGAATCGGCGGTTGCCCGCCTGGTGCCCCTCGGCAGTGCACGTCCCCACATTGCTGATGCGCCACTGTTCGGAAAGCTTGTCACGGCCGCGTTCGGCCAGCGACGCAAGACGCTGAGGAACGCGCTGATGCCCTTTGCGACGGAGATCGAACTGGAACGCGAAGGCATCGCGCCGGGTGCTCGCGGAGAAACGTTGTCGGTCGCCGACTATGTCAGGCTGGCCAACGCGCTGGCGCGGCCGACTGCGCGCGAATAAATGCGCGGTAACAACTAGCGAAAGGCCTGCGCGATCGCCTGCTCCAGCCACGCGACCGGCAACATCAGCAGCAGCTGCCCGAGAACGATTGCGATCAAAGGTGACAAGTCCAGCGTGCCGCCCAACGGCGGCAGGACGCGACGGATCGGCGCCAGCACGCGAAACGTCAATGCGTTCAGCACGCCGGCGAGGGGTCCGTCAGGTGCCACCCAGGACAAGATCGCCTGCACGAATATCGCGCCGATCATGATCCACAACGCGGCCTTGACCAGCTCGACGAAGGCGAGGGCCGCGACAAAACCGGCGAGCGCGCCGGAAAATACCGCCGCGCCCATCGCCGCCATCGCGACGAGCCACAGCATCTGTCCGACCCACGCGACGACCAACGACGCCCAGTCGTAGCCGCCTTTCCCCGGAAGCACGCCGGCGCAGAGGCTTGACCGCCCAGTCGGTCAGCGCCATCGTCGCCTGCCCGAGCGGATTGCGAAACGGCGCGCGCAACCACTGCATGATGAAGCGCAGCAATGCGGTGTAGACGATAAGACCGAACACCGTGTTGATCAGGAAACGCAGTGCATCGGTCCACATCATGGTTCGTTGCCAAAGCGGTCGCCGAGTTCGTGCGCTCGCTCGGCCGCGGCTTTGACGGCCGCGATGATCGCGCTCATCACCGCTGCCTCATCGAGCACGCAGATCGCGCGCTCGGTCGTCCCGCCCTTCGACGTCACCTGCGCGCGCAACAACGCCGGCTCGGAATCGCTCTGCTCGGCCAGGCGTGCCGCGCCGGAAAATGTCGCGAGCGCGAGCCGTCGCGCCGCCAGCGGTTCGAAGCCCAGTTCGCGGGCCGCCGACTCGAGCGCCTCGATGAAATAGAAGACGTACGCCGGACCGCTGCCGGATACCGCGGTCACGGCGTCGAGTTCGTCCTCGCGCTCGCACCAAAGCGTGCCTCCGACCGCCTCCAGCACCGAGGCCGCGTGCGTGCGTCCGTCGCCGTCGACGCCCGACAACGCATACAGGCCGGCAATGCCGGCACCGATCAGCGCCGGCGTATTCGGCATCGCGCGCACGAGACGCCGGTAGCCCAGCAGCCAACGCGACAGGTCGCGCAGTCGAATCCCGGCAGCGATGGTCAGCACGACCTGCCGCTTGAGGAGCGTCGCCAGTTCGCGCGCGACCGGTCGGACATGCTGCGGCTTGACCGCGATGACGATCACATCCGCATTCACGATGGCCGCGGGCTCGACCTGAGGAAACGTCGCGATACCGAAACGCGCTGCGATCGTCGCCCGCGCCTCGGCGTCGATCTCGATGATCGCAAGCGCATTCGATGCCGTGCCGCGTGCGATCAGACCGCCGACCAGCGCGCGCGCCATGTTCCCGCCGCCAATGAAGGTGATGTTCATGCGCTCCCCGACTCAGATTTTCCTGGACGAGCGCCGAACAGTGCAGTGCCGATGCGCACCAGCGTGCTGCCTTCCGCAATCGCCGCTTCCATGTCCGCCGACATTCCCATCGACAGCGTATCGACGGGCAATCCCGCGCCGCGCGCACGGTCGAACAACGTGCGCAGCACGCGGAACTGCGTACGCTGGCGCACGGAGTCGATCGTTTCCTCGGCAATGCCCATGAATCCCCGCAACGTCAGCCGCGGCCATCGCGCAATCGCGTGGGCGAGATCGAGCGCTGCGTCGGGCAAGCAACCGCTCTTGCTGGCTTCGCCGCTGATGTTGACCTGAACGCAGACGTTCAGCGGAGGCAGCTCGCTGCCTCGCGCCGCCGCGAGGCGTTCCGCAATCTGCAACCGATCGACGGTGTGCACCCAGGCGAAGTTCGCGGCTGCCAGACGCGCCTTGTTGCCCTGCAGCGGCCCGATCAGATGCCATTCGATCGAGGCCAGATCGGACAGTGTTGCAATCTTGCCCATTGCTTCCTGCACATAATTCTCTCCAAATGCCCGCTGGCCGCACGCATAGGCTGCGCGAATGGCCTCAACAGGAACGGTCTTGCTCACGGCCAGCACGCGAATGGTGTCTGGATCGCGACCGGCAGCCACTGCCGCCGCCGCAACCCGCGCTCCGACTGCTTGCCACGCCTTCTCGTATGGGCTCATAATCAGATGACGTCGGCATAGGCAGCCGATTCATGTAATCAACAACTTGCCTTTGTCGTCGCAGGGATTATAAATGGACATTGCCGAACTTCTCGCTTTCGCGGTCAAGAACAAGGCGTCGGACCTGCATCTGTCCGCGGGGCTGCCGCCAATGATCCGCGTCCACGGCGATATCCGGCGGATCAACCTGCCGCCGATGGAGCACGAAGACGTGCACGCCATGGTGTACGACATCATGAGCGATGCGCAGCGTAAAACGTACGAGGAGATGCTCGAATGCGACTTCTCGTTCGGCATTCCCAATCTTGCGCGCTTTCGGGTCAATGCCTTCAACCAGGAGCGCGGCGCGGCGGTCGCGTTCCGCACCATTCCGTCGAAGGTGCTGTCGCTCGAAGAATTGGCGGCACCGCGGATATTCGCCGAGCTGACGAATCGCCCGCGCGGCCTGATTCTCGTGACCGGGCCCGACCGGTTCGGGCAAGTCGACGACGCTCGCGGCGATGGTGAACCACGTCAACGAAAACGAGTACGGCCACATCCTTACGATCGAGGACCCGATCGAGTTCCTGCACGAATCGAAGAAATGCCTGATCAACCAGCGCGAGGTCGGGCCGCACACGCTGTCGTTCGCCAACGCGCTGCGTGCCGCCCTGCGCGAAGACCCCGACTACATCCTGGTGGGTGAAATGCGCGACCTGGAGACGATCCGGCTTGCGCTAACCGCCGCGGAAACGGGCCACCTGGTGTTCGGAACGCTGCACACGAGTTCGGCGGCCAAGACGATCGACCGTGTCATCGACGTGTTTCCGGCCGCCGAAAAAGACATGGTGCGAGCGATGTTGTCCGAGTCGCTGGTCGCCGCCATATCGCAGACACTGCTCAAGACCAAGGATCAGCAGGGGCGTATCGCGGCACACGAAATCATGATCGGGTCACCGGCGATCCGGAACCTGATTCGCGAAAACAAGGTGGCGCAGATGTATTCGGCGATCCAGACCAGCCAGGCTGCCGGGATGCAGACCCTCGACCAGTGTCTGGTCGAAATGGTCCGGCGCAATCAGGTCTCGATGGTCGAAGCGCGCCAGCGGGCCGTGAACAAGGATCTCTTCGGCGGTTGAACGACAGGACTGGAGCACGCGACATGGAACGCGAAACAGCCACCAAATTCATCCACGAACTGCTCGATCTGTTGGTCAAGCAGAACGGTTCCGACCTGTTCATCACGGCGGGATTCCCACCCGCGCTGAAGATCGACGGCAAGATCGCGCCGGTGTCCAAGACGACGCTGACCCCGCAGCATACGATCGAGATCGTGCGCAGCGTGATGAACGACAAGCAGGCGGCGGAATTCGAATCGACCAAGGAATGCAATTTCGCCATCAGCCCGCCGGGCATCGGACGGTTCCGCTGCAACGCCTTTGTCCAGATGGGACGCGTCGGGATGGCGATGCGCACGATCAACACGACCATACCGACCTTCGACGAGCTGAGCCTGCCGCCCGTGCTCAAGGATGTCACGATGAGCAAGCGCGGCATCATGATGTTCATCGGCGCAACGGGCGCCGGCAAATCGACATCGATGGCCGCGTTGCTGGGCTATCGCAACGAGAACAGCTACGGGCACATCATCACGATCGAGGACCCGATCGAGTTCGTGCACGAGCACAAGAATTGCATCATCACCCAGCGCGAAGTCGGCGTCGACACTGACAACTGGGGCATTGCGCTCAAGAACACGTTGCGGCAGGCGCCGGACGTCATTCTCATCGGCGAAGTTCGCGATCGCGACACGATGGACTACGCGATCGCGTTTGCCGAGACGGGCCACCTTTGCCTGGCGACATTGCATGCGAACAGCACGAACCAGGCGCTGGACCGGATCATCAACTTCTTCCCCGAAGAGCGGCGCCAGCAACTGCTCATGGACTTGTCGCTCAACATCCGCGCCTTCGTCGCGCAGCGCCTGATCGCACGCCGCGATGGCCGCGGCCGCGTTCCTGCGGTCGAGGTAATGCTGAATTCGCCGTTGATCTCGGATCTCATATTCAAGGGCGATGTATCCGGCATCAAGGAGATCATGAAGAAGTCGCGCGAACTGGGCATGCAGACCTTCGACCAGGCGCTGTTCGACCTCTTCGAAGCCGGTTTGATCAGCTACGAAGACGCGCTGCGCAACGCCGACTCGCTCAACGACCTGCGCCTCGAAATCAAGCTGCACGGCAAGGATGCGAAGAATCGCAACGTGATGGCAGGCATCGGCAACATGGATCTGGTACCGGAGAACAACAACCCTCTGGCCGCCAACCGTTTCTAGTAAATTGGTTCGCCTGTCCGCAATATGCGTCGCGGACAAGGCATCAAAAGGTCGTCGTCCCCGCGAACGCGGGGATCCATTTTGACCTGCGACAACGCAACATGGATCCCACCTGCGCGGGAATGACGAAATTGCGGGCGCGTTCGCCCGTGCTAGTCTAGCCGTCCGCTTTACTGGAGCCACGACATGGCCGGGCTCGATTCGAACACCCAGATTCCGACCGAGATCAAGCTTCATCAGGCGTCGCGACTGATGGAGCTTTCGTTCGCCGACGGCACGAACTTTCGCCTGCCGTACGAATTCCTGCGCGTGTATTCACCGTCCGCCGAAGTACGCGGTCACGGCCCGGGCCAGGAGACGTTGCAGGTGGGCAAGCGCGAAGTGACCATCGACGAAGTCGAAGCGGTCGGACACTACGCGATCCGACCGAAATTCTCCGACGGACACGACACCGGCATCTACTCCTGGGATTACCTGTACGACTTGGGCGAACACCACCAGGAGATGTGGGAACAATACCTGGCACGAATGGCCACCGCCGGCGCGAGCCGCGAGGCCAGCGCCTCGTCGTCGGCTGCTCCTGCAGCCCATGGCTGCGGGCACAAGCATTGAGCGAGAAGATCAACTTCGGCTTCGAGCAGGTCACGCCCGAGGAAAAGGCGCGCCGCGTGCGCGGCGTCTTCGAATCGGTTGCGGGCAGGTACGACCTGATGAACGACCTGATGTCGGCAGGTCTGCATCGTGCCTGGAAGCGCTTTACCGTGGAAAACAGCGGTGTTCGTGAAGGCGCACGCGTGCTCGATGTCGCCGGCGGGACCGCGGACCTGGCGCGCTTGTTCGCGGACCGCGTTGGTCCAACCGGGAGTGTTGTACTGACCGATATCAATGGCGCAATGCTCGCGGCCGGGCGCGACCGGTTGTTCAACGAGGGTCGCGTCATGCCCGCGGTGCAATGCAACGCGGAAGCGCTGCCGTTTCCTTCGATGTATTTCGACTGCGTGTGCATCGGCTTCGGATTGCGCAATGTCACGCACAAGGAAACCGCGCTGGCAGAAATGCGTCGCGTGCTCAGACCAGGTGGCGTCGCGCTGATCCTCGAGTTCAGCCGGGTGTGGGCCCCGCTGCAGCCTGCCTACGACTGGTACAGCTTCAATATCCTGCCGCGCCTGGGCAAGACCGTCACCGGGGACGAAGCCAGTTACCGGTATCTCGCGGAATCGATCCGCGTCCATCCCGACCAGCCCGCGCTCAAGGCAATGATGGAACAGGCCGGCTTCGAGCGCGTCGAATGGTTCAATCTCGCTGCCGGCGTCGTCGCGCTGCATCGAGGCTACGTATTCTGACACCGCGCGTTGCGTCAACGATGAACGTCAGCGCGGAAATCATCAACCGCACGCTCGACCGCGAAACCTGGGCGCGTGAACGGCTCGCCGCGCACGCCGGCCGGAACGTGCGCTTTGTGGTCGGTCCCGCTCGCGTCGAGTATGCCATCGACGATCGTGGCCGCCTGTGCGACGCCACCGCAGTGCCCGACCTCACGTTGACCATTTCGCCCCTGCGCCTGCCAGGATTGCTGGCACAACCAGGTCGCTGGCAGGAACTCGTCGCGGCGGAAGGCGACGCCCTATTGGCGGCGACGCTTGCGGAACTCGCGTTGACGTTCCCGATGTTTGTCGAGCAGGCGTTCGCGCGCGCGCTGGGTCCGATCATCGGTCAGCAACTGGCGTCGACCGGACGGCAATTGTTGAGCATGCCGGAGTACGCGGCTGATCGCTTCGGTGACAGCCTGGCGCGGTATGTTGGGGAGGAGGCCGACGTCGGCGTGCGCGCGAGCGAAGCGCAGAGCTTTGCATCTGACGTGAGCACGCTTGCGGCCGCAGTCGAGGCGCTGTCTGCGCGCATCGAAGCGCTGGCGACCGCGACGTCGCGCAAGCGCTGATCATTCCCCGCGAATTGTCCTAGGTCACCCACACGGCGCGCCCGCATGGCGGGCACGCCCGATCCCGTACAATCGCGGCCATGCATCTGCTGCGCCTGATCAAGATCCTGCACGTCGCGCTGAAGTACGGGCTCGACGAGCTTTTGCTCGGCCACGAACGCTTTCGCTGGTTGCGACCGACGGTCCGCATGCTCACGTTCTGGCGCGACCTGTCCGTGCCACGCGCGGAGCGCTTGCGGTTGGCACTGCAAGACCTGGGGCCGATTTTCGTGAAATTCGGCCAGATGCTGTCGACGCGGCGCGACCTGCTGCCGGCCGACATCGCCGACGAACTTGCCAAGCTGCAGGATCGCGTGCCGCCGTTCCCCAGCGAACAGGTCATGGCGACGCTGCAGCGCGCCTACGGCAAACCCGTTGAACAGGTGTTCAAATCATTCGATCGCGAACCGATCGCCAGCGCGTCGGTCGCACAGGTGCACTGGGCCGAATTGCCCGATGGCACGCCTGCCGCCGTCAAGGTACTGCGACCGAACATCGCCGCGACCATCGAGAAGGACCTGGGCCTGATGCAGACCGGCGCCGTGCTGGTCGAGAAGCTCTGGTCGGACGGCAAGCGCCTGCGGCCCCGCGAAGTGGTGGCCGAATTCGACAAGACCATCCACGACGAGCTCGATCTCGCGCGCGAAGCGGCCAACTGCTCCCAGTTGCGCCGCAATTTTCTCCACTCTCCGCTGTTGCTTGTCCCCGAGGTTTACTGGGACTGGTGCACGCGCGAAGTGATGGTGATGGAGCGGATGGTGGGAACACCCATCGGCCAGACTGAACGGCTGCGGGAGCAGGGCGTCGACATTCCGCGTCTGGCCCGCGTCGGCGTCGAGATTTTCTTCACCCAGGTGTTTCGCGACGGCTATTTTCACGCCGACATGCACCCCGGCAATATCTTCGTCGCCACCGATCCGATCAACAAGGGAAAGTACATCGCACTCGATTTCGGCATCATGGGCACGCTGTCCGATCGCGACAAGAACTATCTGGCGCAAAATTTCCTTGCGTTTTTCCGGCGCGACTACCGCCGCGTCGCGACTGCGCACATCGAGTCGGGATGGGTGCCCGCGGACGCGAGGGTCGATGAACTGGAAAGCGAGATCCGCGTGGTACTCGAGCCGATCTTTGACAAACCGCTCAAGGAAATCTCGCTCGGCAAGGTGCTCGTAAGCTTGTTCAAGGCGTCACGGCGTTTCAATGTCGAGATTCAGCCGCAGCTCGTGCTGCTGCAAAAGACGCTGCTCAATGTCGAAGGACTGGGTCGCGAACTCGATCCGGATCTCGACCTGTGGGTGACCGCCAAACCGTTTCTCGAGCGCTGGATGGTGGACCAGGTCGGCTGGCGTGCACTCGAACGCCGCTTCCGCGAAGAGGCCCCGTTCCTGACGACGGCACTGCCGCTGCTGCCGGGGCTCATCTACCAGAAGCTTTCTGCGCCCGCCGCCGCATCGGATGCCGCGCTGAGCGAACTAGTGGCGATTCAGCGCACGCGCAACCGCTGGCTGGCGGTCGTCAGCGTATTGCTGGCGGCACTGCTTGCGCTGCTGCTTCTGCGCTTGCCGCACTAAAGATCACCGCGCGCGAATGAATTCGCGCCTACAGAAGGAAACTGTAGGTCCGAATTCATTCGGACTGCGGCAGCGGGAAGCACACCCTTCCGCGCCTCTCGTTTTGTTACAATTGGCCGATATTTTCAGAGGGCCGGCTCGTCCGCGATGGCGCTGCTTGAGATTCAGAACGTCACCCGCCGATTCGGCACCTTCACCGCGGTCGACCAGGTCAGTATTGCCATCGAGGCGGGGGAGTTCTTCACCCTGCTCGGGCCTTCCGGCTGTGGCAAGACCACGCTGCTGCGCATGATCGGGGGCTTCGACCTCCCTGACGGCGGCAACATTCGACTAAATGGCAACGACCTCGCAGACCTTCCACCGGAGCGGCGCCCGGTGCGTACGGTGTTTCAGAGCTATGCGTTGTTCCCGCACATGACCGTGGAAGGCAACATCGCATTTCCCCTGCAGATGGCGAATACACCCGCAGCCGAGATCCCTGCGAAAATCGAGGCCGCACTGGAGGACGTTCGGCTTACCGGATTCGGCAAACGTTACCCGCACGAATTGTCCGGCGGCCAGAAGCAGCGCGTGGCGATCGGCCGTGCGCTGGTGACGCACCCTACCGTGCTGCTGCTCGACGAGCCACTCGCGGCGCTCGATGCCAAGCTTCGCGAAGAAATGCAGATCGAGCTCATCAACTTGCAGAAGGAGGTCGGCATCACCTTCGTGTATGTGACACACGATCAGACCGAGGCATTGGCGCTATCGCACCGAATCGCAGTCATGAACAAGGGCCGCGTCGAGCAACTCGACGAGCCGTCCAGAATCTACAGTTTTCCAAACTCACGCTTCGTGGCGGACTTCATTGGAACCTGCAACCTGCTCGACGGATCCGTGACGACCGCGGATAGCACCGCCGTGACGATCGATGTCAGCGGACTCGGACAGGTCCGTGTCGCTAGCGATTGCCACCCGAGTGCGGGTCAGACCGGGTCGATCGCACTGCGCCCGGAAAAAATCCGCATTGCCGCCGCGACGGCAGGCGACTTGGCAGGCAACCACTTCCGCGGCAGCGTCACCGACCTGCTGTATCTCGGCGATGTCACCGTGTACAAGGTGAGTACGCCGGGCGGCGCAAAACTGGAAGCGCTGCTGGCGAACTCAGCTGCGGGCCGCACCAAGTTCTTCGAGGTTGGCGACGCGGTCGAAGTGGCTTGGCCAGTCGATGCCGGCCACTACATCGCCAAGTAGTCCCATGGCTGCACGCTCGGCGCCAAGACTCGGCAAGTGGTTGGTAAGCGGGCCACCCATCGTCTACCTCATCGTGTTCTTCGCGATCCCGACGTTGATCATGGTGCTCGCGTCGTTTCGCACACCGGGTGAGTTCGGCGGGTTGGCGCCGCTGGTCGAAGACGGCAGGCTCGATCTCAACTTCGACAGCTATGCCCGTTTCCTGACCGAGGCGGTATACACCCAGATATTCATCAAATCGGTATGGTACGCATTACTGACGACGTTGTTCTGCCTCCTGCTTGCTTACCCGCTTGCTGCGCTCATCGCGAGAAGCGAGAAGCGCTATCGCGACTTGTTGCTGCTGCTGGTCATTCTTCCGTTCTGGAGCAATTTTCTCATCCGCGTGTATGCCTGGATGATCATTCTCGGTCCCAACGCTGCGTTGGCACGGACCGTCAACGGCGTGCTGGCATGGTTCGGCCATGAGCCTGTACCGCTGCTGTTCAGCTCGTTCGCGGTGCTGGTCTGCCTCGTCTACGTACACCTGCCGTTCATGGTGCTGCCGTTGTACGCTAACCTGGAGAAGCACGACCTGGCGCTGCTCGACGCCGCGCAAGACCTGGGTGCCAACGCGTGGCAACGCTTCTGGCGCATCACCTTTCCACTGTCGCTGCCGGGTGTCTACGCGGGTGCAGCGCTCGTGTTCATTCCGGCGTTGGGCATCTTCGCCATCCCCGACATCCTCGGCGGCCCCGAGGACAGCCTCATCGGCAACGTGATCAAGCAGCAGTTCCTGGAGACTCGCGACTGGCCGTTCGGCAGCGTGCTCTCGATTGTGCTGACCATTTCCGCGCTTCTGCTCGCGGGACTTGCGGCGTGGGTCGGCCGCGGCAACCTCGGCGCGAGACAGACCAATGCGTAAGCGTACGCTCGCGTTGTGGACAGCCGCGGTCGCGGGATATGCGTTCCTGTACATCCCATTGATCATCGTCGTGGTGTACTCTTTCAACGATTCGCGACTCAACGCCGAGTGGGTCGGATTCACGCTGGATTGGTACGACAAATTGTTCCATGACGAGGAGATGCTGCGCGCTGCAGGAAATTCTCTCGTCATCGCGCTTGTCGCGAGCGGCGTCTCCACAGTGCTTGGAACGATGGCCGGCGTTGCAATGTATCGCTATAAGACGCGGCTGCTGCCGGCGCTCGTGTTTACACCGATCGCGATTCCCGAAATTCTGATGGGCGTATCGCTGCTGATCTTCTTCGTGCTTCTCAATGTCACGCTCGGCGTCGTGTCAGTCGCGCTCGCACACATCGCCTTCTGCATCGGCTTCGTCGCCATAGTCGTGCGCGCACGTCTGACTGGAATGGATGAAAGTCTGACCGAAGCGGCGCGGGATTGCGGCGCAACGCCATGGCGGGCCTTTCGCCATGTCACGCTGCCGCTGATCATGCCCGGCGTCATCGCCGGCGCGCTGATGGCATTCACTCTGTCGATCGACGACTTCGTCATCACGTTCTTTACTGCAGGCGCTGGCACCGTAACGCTGCCACTGCAAATCTATTCGATGATCAAGATCGCCGTGACGCCTGAGGTCAATGCCGTGTCAACGCTGCTGATGCTGCTCACGCTTGCGCTGATTGTCATTGCGTCCAGACTGACGCCCACCCTGCTTCGTTCCGACTAGGAGACACCATGAAACGCCTCTTCCCGCTGCTAGCCGTGCTCCTGTTCGCGCTGCCCGCGATCGCAAAAGATCAGCTCCACCTGTACAACTGGAACAATTACATTGCGCCCGAGACGATCAAGCGCTTCGAGGCGTCCTGCAACTGCGAGGTCGTGCAGACCTATTATTCGGACAATGAGGAACTGCTCGCCAAGCTCGCCGCTGGCGCCAAGGGTTACGACATCCTGGTGCCCACGTCAAACGCCGTGCAGCCATTGATCAAGGGCGGTCAGCTCAAGCCGATCGACAAGGCACTGTTGCCCAACCTGAAAAACATCAATCCGGTCTACATGAATACGTCGTTCGACCCGGGCAACAAGTACTCGGTGCCGTATGCGATGTCGACGACGATCCTCGGCTACAACGAGCAGAAAATGAAGGAACTCGGACTGCCGACCGATACCTGGGGCGTGATCTTCGACCCGAAATATCTTGCGAAAGTGAAAGGCCGAGTCACGGTGCTCGACAGCGCAAACGAGCTGTTCGCTGCCGCGCTCAAGTACCTCGGCTATTCCGCCAACGATGTCGACCCGAAGCATTGGGACGAAGCCACGGCGCTGATCAAGAAGGCGAAGCCCTACTGGGCGGCTTTCAACGCGTCGTCGTACATCAAAGAATTGACCGTCGGAAACATCTGGCTTGTGCACGGTTACTCCAACGACATCTTCCAGGCCAACCTCGATGCGCAGGCCGCTGGCAGGCCGTTCAAGATCCTGCAGGGAATGCCTAAGGAGGGCGCGGTGCTGGCAGTCGACAACATGGTGATCCACAAGGCCGCACCGCGTGCGGACCTCGCGCACAAGTTCATGAACTTCATGCTCGAAGGGCAGAATTCCGCGGAGCTCACCAATCTGATCGGTTCAGGCAATCCCAATCTCGAGGCCGTGAAATACATCAAACCGGAAATTCTCAAGAATCCCGCGATCTTTCCCGACAAGGCAGTTGAGGCGAAGCTCGAACAACTTACCGATCTGACCACGGTGCAGCGCCGTCTGCGCAACAAGCTGTGGACGGAGATCAAGGCAGGCCGCTAATGCCGCAACGTCGATGAGCGACCTGATCGTCCGGCCGCTGACACCGAAACGGGTCGACGACTTCCTGCGTTTTTTCGACCACGAGCGCGGACCCGCGTTTGCCGACAACCCGGCATGGGCAAAGTGCTATTGCCATTACTACCAGGTCCCGCTCGCCATCGACTGGCCGTCGTTGCCGGGCGCCGCGAACCGGATTGCGATGCGTTCGCGCATCGAAGTCGGCGAGATGGAAGGCTTCCTTGCCTACGATCGTGACGCGGTCGTCGGTTGGATGAATGCACAGCCGCGGCACAAGCTGCGGCATTGTTTCGACCGCATGCGCGTCGACGCGACCGAACTGCCTTGCCGCGACTTCGAGGCGGCGATGATCGTCTGCTTTGTCGTCGCTCCGGCGGCCCGCCGGCAGGGCGTTGCCCGCGCGCTGCTGAATGCCGGATTGGCGGCGCTGGCCGCGCGCGGCATCAAGGTGGTCGACGCGTTTCCATTCAAGGCCGGCGCCAATGCAACCTCTGCCGATCACTATCATGGTCCGTTGCCGATGTTTATCGCCGCGGGATTCGCGGTCCTGCGCGAAGATGACAACGTGACTGTGGTGCGCAAGCTGCTGTAAGTCCGCGCGCTCAACATGCCTTCCCGCCCGCACTCGACGCAGTTCCCGCAATACTTCGCCGTGCTGTATTGCGCGATGATCGTCTATGCGAGTCTGGAGCCGTTTTCCTCATGGATGGCGCCCATCCCCGGAACACCGTTTTTCCTGCTCGCAGCGTGGCCACCGCGCTACACGCGTTACGACGTGGCGATCAATGTCATCGCATATGTACCCTTCGGATTGGCGGTCGCGCTGATCGGCGCACGCCGTGCTTCGCTGACACGATTCTGCATCGGTACCGCGGGCGGTTCACTGCTGTCGCTGTGCATGGAAAGCGCGCAGATGTTTGTTCCGACGCGCGACGCCAGCGCGATCGACCTGCTCTCGAATACGGCGGGCGCCGCGCTTGGCGCGCTGGTTGCAGTCGCCTTCGATGCGATGCCTCGGTTGCGCAACGGCATGCGCGAGTGGCGCGAGCGCGTGTTCCTGGAGGGCCGGCGCGGCGACCTGGGACTCGCACTGCTCGGCATCTGGCTGCTGGCGCAGGTCAATCCGGGTATTCCCCTGTTCGCCGCCACCTTCGACCCTTCGCTTGAACTGACCAGCGACCTCGCGGGCACGCTGCTGCAGGCAGCACAGAGCGCGTTCAACGTGGTCGGCGTCGGTCTGTTTCTGGCGTTGCTGGTCCGCCAGCGTCAATTTCTCGGATGGGCGGTGCTGCTGCTGATCGGTTTCGCGCTCGTGCTCAAGGGTTGGGCCGCGAGCCTGTTGCTGCGACAGGCGGTGCTCGAGACATGGCTCAAGCCCGGCGTATCCATCGGCATCGTTGCCGGCGCCATCGCAGTACTGGCGGCCATCTGGTTGCCGCGACCCATGCGCACGACGCTGTGCGCAATCGCGCTGCTGTCGGCACTGGTCGCGCCGCTGCTGGCACCCGACATGTGGCAGGCGCGCGCGCCCATCGCCCTGTTCGACTGGCCCTACGGACAGCTGCTCAATTTCAATCGCCTGACGCACGCGGTCCTGGTGGTCTGGCCCGTGCTCGCGAGTGTCTATCTGCTCTGGCTCGCAGGACAACCCGGCTGGGGCCACACCACGGCGGGCGACGAGGAGGGTCGCGTATAATTTGCGGTTCGCCCTGGAGTCCCGGATGAGTTACTACAAGCACCACGTCTTTTTCTGCTGCAACTCGCGCGATCCGCCCGAAGCATGCTGCGCATCGCACGATGCCGCGGACATGCAGGCCTACGCCAAGCGCAAGGTCAAGGAGCTCGGCCTCAACGGCAAAGGCAGCGTGCGCGTGAACAAGGCCGGCTGCCTCGACCGATGTGAGGAGGGACCGATTATCGTCGTCTATCCGGAAGAGGTCTGGTACACCTACGTCGACCGCGATGATATCGACGAGATCATCGACTCGCACATCGTTCATGGACGCGTCGTCGAAAGGTTGAAGATTTGACGCGCGGCGAAACGCGCTCGCGGATCACTGGTCCGGCGGGCGCGCTCGAAGTCGCGCTGAACGTGCCGGTCGCTGCACCGCGGGGGATAGCGCTCGTCGCCCACCCCCATCCGCTGCAAGGCGGCACGCTGGACAACAAGGTCGCGCAAACAATTGCCAAGACCTTCGTCGCACTCGGCTACGCAAGCATCCGCTTCAACTTTCGCGGCGCCGGCAACAGCGAAGGCGTTTTCGACGACGGAATCGGCGAGACCGCTGACGCGCTTGCCGCGCTCGCTTTCGCGCAACGCGAATTCGCGGCGGTCGCGGCGACGCCGCCCGTGCTTGCTGGGTTCTCGTTCGGATCGTACGTCCAAACCCGTGTCGCACACGAGGTCACGGCGGAGCGGCTGGTGCTGGTCGGACCTGCCGTGAAGCGATTCCCCATTGAACACGTCCCTGCCGATACCATCGTCATTCATGGCGAACAGGACGACGTCGTCACATTGGCCGACGTTCTCGACTGGGCGCGGCCCCAGCATCTGCCCATCGTCGTCTTTCCAGGCTGCGGCCATTTTTTCCACGGCCGCCTGGCGCAGTTGCAGCAGGCCATCATGGGCCAGTGGAAGCCAGCAGACCTGCGATGAACCTGCTCGACAACGTCGTGCTGAATGTTGTCGGCCTGCGCAAGTCCTACGGTGGTAGCGAAGTCGTCAAGGGCCTCGATTTTGCAATCCAGCGCGGCGAGTGCTTTGGTCTGCTGGGCCCCAATGGTGCGGGCAAGACAACCACCCTGCGGTGTTGTCTCGGCCTGACCGATCCCGATTCCGGATCGATCACGCTGGTTGGCGAGCCTGTGCCAAAAGCCGCGAGACAGGCACGCGTCCGCGTCGGCGTGGTGCCACAAATGGACAATCTCGATCCCGACTTCACGGTCATCGAGAATCTGCGCATCTACGGCCGCTATTTCCGAATGCCCGATGCCTTGATTCAGGAACGCATTCCACGCCTGCTCGAATTCGCCGGCCTCACCGCGAAAGGCGCTGCGAGCATCCGCACGCTATCCGGCGGAATGAAGCGGCGGCTCACGCTTGCGCGGGCACTGATCAACGACCCGGAGCTGCTGATCCTCGACGAGCCGACGACCGGGCTCGACCCGCAGGCGCGCCACCTGATCTGGGACGGGCTACGCCAATTGCTCACGCAGGGCAAAACGATTGTGCTGACGACGCATTTCATGGATGAAGCCGAGCGGTTGTGCTCGCGGCTCGCGGTCATCGACCACGGCAAGATGATCGCGTGTGACGCGCCACGGGCGCTGATCGCCGCGCATGTCGAGCCCGAAGTCGTCGAGGTATACGGTGACGAAGTGCGCGCATGGGCCGACGCGCGGGGTCGTGCACTTTCCGACCGGCTGGAGCTGGCCGGCGAGACTGCATTCTGCTATGCGCGTGATGCCGCGCCGCTGCTGGCCGACCTTGCGAAGGCCAGCGGTCTGCGCTACCTGCACCGTCCCGCGAACGTCGAGGATCTGTTCATCAAACTGACGGGGCGCGAGCTGCGCGACTGACCGGGCGCAGCCTGGGCTTGCGATGGACCGACAAATGTATAGCGACGAAGATCTCTCCGCAGCGATTCAGGCCGGCGCGCTCACCGAAGAAGCCGCGCAGGCATTTCGCACGTTCGTCGCGCAGCAAAAGAGTGCCGCAGGGCCGCCCCAAGGCACTCGCCCCCTGGGGGGAGCGGCGCGCAGCGCCGTTCGGGGGGAACATACAAGCGCAGTCGCCATCGACGACGAGCATTTTCGCCTGGTCACCGGCTTCAACGACATTTTCGTCGTGATCGCATGCTTGCTGATGCTGGCTTCGGTCGCATGGCTTGGTGGCGCATTGGCACCTTGGGTGGGCGCGTTGTCGGTGTCGGCGGTGGCGTGGGGCCTGGCCGAGTTCTTCACTCGCAAGCGCCGCATGGCGCTGCCGGCGATCGTACTGCTCCTGGCGTTCACCGGCGGTATTGTCGCCGCTGGCGTTTACACCACAGACCAATCGACCGCACATATCGCGGTCGCCTGCGCGATTGCAGCCGCAGCCACGTGGCTGCATTGGCGTCGCTTCCACGTCCCCATCACGGTCGCTGCGGGCGCGGCCGCGGGTGCCGGAGGCATCATTGCACTCCTGGTGACTATCGCGCCCGAGGCGAAGGAATGGATCAACATCCTGTCGCTGCTGGCGGGCATGGTCGTCTTTGCCTTGGCGATGCGCTGGGATAGCGCGGACACGCGGCGCGAGACCGGCAAATCGGACGTCGCCTTCTGGCTGCACCTGCTGGCGGCGCCCTTGCTCGTGCGCCCCGTATTCGCCGCACTCGACGTATTTTCAGGCGCCACCGATCTTGGCCAGGCATTCATCGTCGTCGTGATCTACGTCGTTATTGCCCTCGTATCGCTCTCGATCGACCGCCGCGCGCTGATGGTCGCCGCACTGATCTACGTGCTCTACACCTTCAGCGACCTGTTGCGTCAGTTCGGCGTGGTGAGTCTCGGATTCGCGATCGCGGCGTTCGTCATCGGATCGGGTCTCCTGCTGCTCTCGGCGTTCTGGCATCCGGCCCGCGCACACGTCATCAAACTGCTCCCGCAGGGCCTGCAGCAGCGCTTGCCGCCGTTGCGCTGAGTCGCCTACAAGCCGAACACCCGCCGGGCGTTCACGCCGCGAACTTTGTCGCGGGCGCTGTCCGAAAGGCCATTCACGCGCTTGAGACACCCCGGCATGTCACCGATGGTATGCGGATAGTCCGAGCCGTAGAGAACGTTGTCGGCGCCGAAGGTGTTGACGCACAGGTCAAGCACGCCGGGCGCGAAGACTACCGCATCGGCATATATCTTTTGCATGTATTCGGTGGGACGAACGGATATCTTTTCCCGGCAAGCAGGAATGTTGTCGAAACATTGATCCATGCGCGAAATGAGGTAGGGCAACGCACCGCCGCCATGCGACGCGATGATCTTGAGACGTGGATAGCGATCGAAAAACCCGTCGTAGATCATGCGTGACACCGCGAGCGAAGTGTCGAACGTGAAACCGATCGATGCCGTGAGCTGGAAGCGCTGCATGTCCATAGCAGCCACGCCAGGAGGCGCAGTCGGATGGACGAGTACCGGCAGTGACTTGGCGTCGATCGCGCCCCAGATGGTTTCAAACGCCGTGTCCGTCAATGGTTTGCCGTCGATGTTGGCGAGCACCATCACGCCGCGTGCACCGCCGGCGATAGCGCGCTCGAGTTCGGCCAGCGCAAGCGCGGGGTACTGCCATGGCAGCGACGCGAACCACTCGATGCGGCCGGGATAGCCAGTGCGCGCTGCCGCCATGTCGTCGTTCATGATGCGCGCGGCCTTGAGACTCACTTCGGGGCCGCCCCAATAACAATTCGGGCACGTCAGCGACACGATGCAGACGTCGACGCCGTGCTCGTTCATCGTCTTCAGACGCAGGCCGTAGTCGAACATCGCCGGCACGGGTGTCATGAACGGCGCGCCGTCGAGATGAATGGCGCGCAGCCCGCCGCGCACCTGCTCGACCGAATAGCGCGGCGCGCCGTGCTGCTGCAGCAACTGGAACCACGCCTCGGTGAGGCAGTGGGTATGGACGTCGATGACTGGACTTGCCACGCATGCTCCTTGAAATGAACTAGTCGACTTTCGCGCCCGAATCCTTTATGGCCTTGGCCCATCGCGGTTGTTCGGCCACGATGATCGCGGCGAACTGTTCGGGTGTATGCGGCGCAATGGACTCCATACCGAATTTCAGCAACTGTTCCTTAAATTCGGGTGTGGTCTGGATTTTCTGCAGTTCGCCTGACAACCTGGCGACGATGTCCTTCGGCGTCCCGGCCGGGGCGACGATGCCCTGCCACGCCTGCCAGTCGAAGCCGGCAACCACTGTCGCGATCGGCGGCACGGAAGGCAGCAGCGTCGTCTGTCGCGCGACCGACGTTCCGAGCGCGTTGACCTTGCCCGCCTGGATGTTCGGCACGGCGATGGTCGCATCGGCGAACATGACCTGGATCGACCCCGCCAGCAGATCGGTCAGCGCGGCCGGCGTTCCCTTGTAGGGCACGTGCTGGATGTCGAGCCCGAATTCCGACTTGAGCGCCTCCATGAACAGCTGATGCGGACTGCCATTGCCGACCGATGCGTAGTTGTACTTGCCCGGATTCTTCTTGATGGCGTCGATCATCTCGCGCACGTTCTTCGCCGGGAAATTGAGATTCGCGATCAGAAAGAAGTTGACCGTGCCCACTTGCGAGACAGGCGCGAAGTCCTTCACCGGATTGATCGGCGAAGGTTGATACAGCGCAGGACTGATCCCCAGCGTTGTACTGGTCGCCATCAGCAGCGTATATCCGTCGGCGGGCTGCTTGGCGACGAACTCGGCCCCGACGAGCGTACCTGCGCCGGGCTTGTTGTCGATGATCACCGGCTGCTTGAGGTTTGCGCCAAGGCGTTCGCCGATCGCGCGTGCAAGCAAGTCAGTGAGCGCGCCCGGCGGATACGGCACGACCAGCTTGATCGGCCGGTCGGGATACGTCGATTGGCCGACCGCAATATATGACGTCAGCGCCATGACGGCGGCAACGCCGACCTTGATGCATCGAACCAATGTTGCGCGCCGCATACGTATCTTCATCATGATCACGGGACCGGACGAAGGTACGGGACCACCGCGCTCGGTGTCAAGGGCGCACAGCGCGCGCTATACTCCGCGGCGTAGTTCCTTGTCCGCGCATGTCGACCTCCAATACCCTGCTGCGACTCCCCGAGCTGTCCCTGCGCTGGATTCCAGTGTGGCGTCGCAACCTGCTCGTCTGGCGGAAACTGGCGATCGCCTCGGTGCTCGGCAACATCGCCGATCCCCTGCTCTACATGCTTGCCCTCGGTTTCGGCATCGGCGCGTTCATTCCCGAAATCGGCGGCATGACCTACATCGCCTTCATCGGCACCGGTATGGTCTGCCAAAGCGCCATGTTCACGGCGTCGTTCGAGGGCATGTACTCCGCGTTTTCCCGCATGCACGTCCAGCGCACCTGGGACGCGATCATCAACGCGCCGCTGTCGCTGGACGACGTCCTGTTCGCCGAATGGATCTGGGCAGCATCGAAGAGCGTGATTTCGGTGCTGGCGATCCTCGGCGTCATCATGATCCTGGGGTTTGGCCATTCGTGGCTGGCCATCTGGGTGGTGCCGCTCGGATTTCTGACCGGCCTCACGTTTGGAGCGTTCGGCCTGCTCATGACCGCGCTGGCGCCGAGCTACGATTTCTTCACGTATTTTTTCACGTTGGTGCTGACACCGATGCTGCTGCTTTCCGGCATTTTTTTTCCAGTCGAGCAGATGCCTGCCACACTGCGCGTCGTCGCAGCGTGCCTGCCGTTGTCGCACGCGATCGACATCGCGCGACCGCTGCTCGACGGGAGGATCCCCAGCGCATTGCGCTGCACATCGGCGTCCTGTTCGCCTATGCCGTCGCCGCGTACTACGCAGCGCTTGTGCTCACCCGGCGGCGCCTGCTGCGATAGCAACGATGCTCTGGATCAAATCCCTGCACATCGTGTTCATGGTGACCTGGTTCGCCGGGCTGTTCTATCTGCCACGGCTGTTTGTCTACCATTCGCTGGCAACGGATGCGGTGAGCATCGAACGCTTCAAGGTGATGGAACGCAAGCTGTACTTCGGGATCATGGCGCCGGGTGCGCTGCTCACGGTCGGCTTCGGCATGTGGCTGTGGCTCGGCTACGGCATCACCGGCGGCTGGTTGCATGCCAAACTCGTGCTCGTAGCCATACTCATTGCGCACCATCTCTGGCTGGGCAAGCTGATGCAGGACTTCAAGCACGATCGCAACCGTCACAGCGACGTGTACTACCGCTGGCTCAATGAGATTCCGGCGCTGCCCGTACTCGTGGGCGCGGTGCTTCTCGTCGTGTTGAAGCCGTTCTCGACGTGGAGCGCTTTTTTGCGCCGTGTCCGCGCGGCCTGGAAGAGGCCTTGACTGGAGAGCTTGCGGATCTGGGCGCTGCCGATGTCGTCGCCACCGCGGGTGGTGTCGCGTTTGCCGGGCCGATCGAACTTGCCTATCGCGCCAACCTCGAGAGCCGCCTCGCCAGTCGCATACTGTGGCAAGTTGGTTCGGGCGCGTATCGCGATGAAAACGACATCTACGCGCTGGCGCACGCGCTCGACTGGCCGCGCTGGTTCCGTGCCGACCGCAGCTTGCGCGTCGACGTTGCCGCGACGCGTTCACCGCTGAACAGTCTCGAGTTCACGACGTTGCGCATCAAGGACGCAGTGTGCGATCGCCATCGCGCCGCGAGCGGTATCCGGCCGAACGTCAGCAAGGAACATCCGGACGTGCGCGTGCACGCCTACCTTACGGCCAGTGACGCGACCTTCTATCTCGACACGTCGGGCGAGCCGTTGTTCAAGCGCGGCTTGCGGCGCGAGGCCGCGGAAGCACCGCTGCGCGAGAATCTCGCCGCCGGGCTGCTGCGCCTTGCGGGCTGGAAGCCTGGCACACCGCTGCTCGATCCGCTTTGCGGTGGCGGAACGATCGCGCTCGAAGCAGCGTTGATCGCACTCGATGTCGCGCCCGGCTTGAAGCGCACGTTCGGCTTTCAGAAACTTGGCTGGTACGACGGTCCGACCTGGCAGCGGATCAAGCAGGCGGCGCAGCGCCGTGCGAAGCCCGCGACGGCCACCGGCATCTTCGCCAGCGACAACGATCCACTCGCCGTGTCCCAGTGCCAGGCGAACCTGGCCGCGGCCGGTTTGACCGACGCGGTCCAGGTCGAGCATTCCGACGTGCTTGTGCGCACCGCGCCTGCGCCGGAAGGGATCATCGTCAGCAACCCGCCCTACGGCCACCGGCTCGCTGAATCAAGCACGCTCGCCGAGTTCTATCCGCGCCTGGGCGATGCGTTGAAGAAGAACTTCCCCGGCTGGACCGCATATCTACTAAGCGGCGACCTGCGGTTGGCGAAACTGATCGGCCTCAAGGCGACCCGTCGTACGCCCTTGTTCAACGGTGCGCTGGAGTGCCGCCTGTATGAGTATCGCGTGGTCGCGGGATCGGCGCGCGGGAACGCAGCCCCGCGATGATAGAATGAGGTTAACGACGTTCCAACCTCAGGCCAGAACCTCATCATGATGCTGCCCAGTCGCCACTACGAGTCGGACCACACCAGGTTCATGCGCGAGTTGCTGCAGAAAAATCCCGACATGATCGAGAAGCAGCGCGAAGGACGGGCGATCTGGTGGGACAAGACACCGCGTGCGCTCGCCGATGAGGCGACGATGGACAAGGGTCGTGTTGCGCAGTCCGCCTATGTCTATGACGCCAAGGACTGACGCGGTTCGCTGCTGAGCACCACCGGCGCTATCGCGGCCGCGCCTCACCGTGAATGAAGTAGTTCGGGGTTTGTGCCACGGCCGCCGACCAATCGAGTTGCTTCAATCGCTCCGTCAGCGCTCGCGGCTCCCAGAACACCTTCACGATCCGGAATTCGCGGCCGTCGTTCAGCTTGCGCGTGACGACGCCCGCATCGCGCCTGGGCAAATCGTGGTTCTTGGCCGTCGACGTGGGATCGAAGGCCGAATCGATCAGGTAGGCGGCGCCTCCCGGTGCCAGAGCCGCTGCCACACCTTCCCAGAATCGCGCGAAGCGCTCGTCGGGCACATGCGACAGCCAGAAACTGAAAAACACCACGTCGTAACGTTGCCCAGGTGAGGGCTGCCATTCGAACAGATCGGCCTGAACGTAGGTGACGTTGGCCGCCGCCACGCGGGCACAGTTGATCGCGAGAACTTCAGGCGACGCGTCGACGGCGGTGACGCTTGCGACGCGTTGTGCAATGCGCCGCGTGAACAACCCCGTGCCGCACGCAAGTTCGAGAGCGTTTCGGGGCTTCCTGCGCACGAGCCACGCGTCGAGCGCCTGCTCGACAGTACCGGTTTCGGCGTGCCAGCGCGCATTGAACTCGGGTCCGTGGTCGTAGCGGCCATGACGGAACCACCACTCGTCGTATTCCCCCGCGCGAGCGCGATAGTAGTCGATCTGCTCCTGCAGGACTTTGTCGTTGTTCATGATGGCATGGTCAGTTCGGTGCCACCGCTTTTCGCAGCAACACCGCGGCTTCTGGCGCCCACTCCCGCCGCAAATCCTCCGACACGCTCGCGTCAGTCTCGTCGATGACCGCCCAGGCCCAGTCAGGCAATGCAGCGGGTTCCAACTGTGCGCCCAGCCGCAAATGCACTTCGGCCTGCGTGCGCATGATGCAGGATCGCGGCGCCGAGCGCGAGGTCGACGACCGCGGGCCGATAGTCCGCCAGCATTGCATCGACGCACACCAACGCGACGCGATCGCCAGTGCTGGTATGGTTGTCGAGATAGTCTTTCAGAATCGCCAGCAGTTGCGGACTGATGTCGGTGGCGACGATTTGCGCGTCGGCAAAACGCTGCAGCAGTGGAATCACCGAGTTTCCCGAACCTGAGCCGATATCGAGGATCGTCGTCGGATCGTGCGTGACACCTGCGGCAGCCAGCGCGTTGTCCAGCAAAAAGCGCCAGTAGTCGACGTTCAGGTAGCGCCGATGGTACTCGTCGGCATGTTCCAGGAATTGCGCGGTCACGCCTTGTTTCGCGAGGCCGAGGCTGCTGCCCGGCGAGAAAATGCCCGTGAACGCCGCGCTTTCGGCACGCAGGTCGACCAGCGGTTCGGCGAAAACAAGATCGGGGTTCATCAACGGTGGTCAGCGGGTACCGCGGCGAGGGGCGAGCCTCATTTGCCAACTGAGCACGACAAAGTTATCGTGCCGCGCAGCCAAATTTGAGCGGGTTCTACTTGTCGTCGAGCCGGATCTCGACGTACGCGCGGTCCCTGACTTCGCGCACCCACGCCTGAAACTGTTCGTCGGCCTTGCGCTGGCGTATCGCCAGCTGGGCTTCCGCACGCTCGCGCTCGGCGGTCACGTCCTGCTTCCGCCGCTCGAGGACCTGAATGAGGTGCCAGCCGAACGGTGAGCGCACGGGTGCCGAGATCTGATTGACTGTCAGCCTGTTCATCGCGTCCTGAAATTCGCCGACGGTGTCGCCGGGATTGAGCCAGCCCAGATCGCCGCCCTTGACGGCCGAGCCGTCCTCGGAATTGAGTTTGGCGATCTCCTCGAACTTCGCCCCCGAATCGAGACGATCCTTCAACCGCTCGATCTTCACCTTGCCATCCGACTCCGAGACCAGCTCGTTGACGCGAATCAGGATGTGCCGGGCGTGCGTTTGATCCACGACCGTGGTTTCATTCCGGCCGCGCTTGTCGATCAGCTTGACGATATGAAACCCGCTTGCGCTCCGCAGCACCGGCGATACCTCGCCAGTCTTCATGGTCCGCACCTGGTCGGCAAATACGGTCGGCAATCGAGCGCCGGCTCGCCACCCCAGGTTGCCGCCGCGCAGTGCATCGCTGGCATCCGAAAAGCCGGCGGCGACCTGCCCGAATTCGCCACCGCTCCTGATCTGCTTGAGTGCCTCTTCGGCTCGCCGGCGTCTGACTTCGATCTGGTCCGCGCTCGCCTGCTCGGGTACCAGCACCAGGATATGCGCGAGCTGGTACTCGGAATCGCCGGCATTCTGCGCTTTGACCGTTGCCAGATAATGACTGACCTCGGCATCGCTCACGGTCAATCGACTCTCGACCTCGCGCTCGCGCAAACGCTGGACGATAAGCTCGCTGCGAAGGTCGTCGCGGTACTTCGTGTAGTTGATTTTTTCCTGCGCGAGCGCCTTCTTGAATTCCTCGAGTGTCAGTTTGTTGTCCTGCGCAATGCGCTGGAGCGCGCGCTCGACCTGCGTGTCGTCGACGCGCAGTCCGGTTTCCTTGGCGAATTGCAGCAGCGACCGCTCGGTGATCAGGCGCTCGAGCACCTGCTTCTCGAGCACGTCGGGTGCCGGCGACGGCACGTTCTGCTGCTTCATCTGCGCCAGCACGATGCGCTTGGCATCATCGACTTCGTGTTGCGTGATCGCCTCGTCGTTGACGATGGCCACGACGCGGTCCACGCTCAACACCCGGGACGGTGTGGTCTGCGCGCTTCGTGTCGCCGGCACCGGCTGCGCGGTGGCCGCGACCGTGCCCGAAATCAACGCGAACACCACAAGGATAGAAAGCAGATCGCGCACTGACATCACCTAGAAGCTCGGAAACAAATTGGAGGCCCTGTCGCCAGCTGGCCGCAGCGCCGGGTCGTTCGCCGTCGAATAACCGGGGACGCTGCGCCGGAGGACATCGCCCGGATTCGTGCCAAGGCGGGCGAGGCCGTTAAGTTCAAGCTGAAAGAACACCGCCGTCGTCACCTGCTGCGTGTTGGTCTGCAGCCTCTGTGCGGCAACGCGGAAAACCCAGCACCCGCCATTGTACTCGAAGCCCAGTACGCCCTCCAGCGTCTTGGAGTCGACCAGCGAGTAGTTCCAGCGGCCGATCGCAGACCAGTTGTCGAGGAACGGAAACTGTCCCGAGATGTCGATCTGCTTGAGCTGCGAAATCTGACCGCTGGAGTCGAGGTATTCGCGGATATACCGATACCCTACATTGATCACCTGCCCGGCAGCCGGTTGATAGCGCGCGCCAAAGTCGAACCGCTCTGTTTGCTTCGGATTGAACTGGTACTGCAGTGTGCCCGCCGCGGTCCAGACGTCGGAAAGCCGGGCCTCGCCGGACATGAGCAGATCGGATGTATTCGACGTGCGCGGCGGCTCGTTCAACGTGACCTGTTGGCTCTTGAAATAATATTGCTGGCCAATGGCGAAGCGCATCCTTTCCGCCCCCGTCTCCGGATCGAGGAAGCGGGAGCCGATCGCCACGGTCAATTGGTTGGCGTCGCCGATTCGATCGCTACCGAGATAGCGGTTGGCGTTGAACAGATAGGAGAAGTTGAAATCGTCGGTGGCCGTGTCGAAATTCGGATAGGTACTCTGATTGCGATACGGAATCTGCACGTAATACAGGCGCGGCTCGAGGGTCTGGATGAACGATCGGTCGAACCAAACGGTATCGCGCTCGAAAATGAGTCCGGCGTCCACCGTGGTAATCGGCAGCACGCGATTGAAATTCGACGGTGACGTCGAAAAATTTTCGAGATCGTAGTTGGTCATGTGCAATCCGGTTTGCGCATTGAGAAACCACGCGCTGCCCCGCTGCGACCACGAAACCGTTGGATACAGAACGCTGCGATTGCCATTGGGCGCCAGCGCGGGCTGATGAAAGCGAACGAACTCTCCGGCGGCAGCGAAATCGAGGCCGTGCCACTCGACCGGTTTGATCGCCATGGTCAGCTGAGGTTCGCGGAAGTAAGGCGGGGTGATCGGATTGTTGGGATCCTGCAACGTCTGGAAGCTCTGCCAGCGCGCGAGCAACGAAACGGCTGGCGAGTTGTAGGTCAGGCCGTAGTCGTGCGGCAGGTTGGTCTGTGACGTGAGCGCGAGACGATCGGACAGGTCCGCAAAGTAGGTGTCGTCGGACACTTCCTGGGTATTGATGAAACCGGCAAAGCCATTCCCGAAATTCTGGTTGTGTTTCCACGCCACCGCCCAACGATTGGTGCCGGTAATGCGATCGTGTGGGAGGAATTCCGCATCAGCCTCTCCCGCCGCCTCAGGCAAAAGATAGCGAAACTGCCCGCCCATCTGGAAGCCGCGACGCGACATCGGTCGCGCAAGCAGCGTTGCGTCGTAGTTGGGTGCCAGGTTCAGATAGTAAGGCAGTGCGATTTCGAAACCGCGCTGATTGCTGGACCCGTAGATCGGCGGCAGGAATCCAGTCTTGCGGTCGTTCGACAGCGGAAAGCTCAGGTAGGGCGAGTAGAGTATCGGCACGCCCTTGAAAAAGACCGTCGCATTTTGCGCGGTTCCGACCGAGCGCGACTTGTCGAGCTCGACGTTGGCCGACGTCAGGAACCAGTCGTTGTTGTCGGCGACGCACGTGGTGTAACGCGCGTCCTTGATCTCGAATCTTTCGTCCCCCAGGAACGTCAGCATCGAGGCGTCGCCCCGGGAATTGTTCTCGCCCACGTGAAACTCCGGCGACGCGAAAAACCCGGTGCCGTCTTCACGCTTGAACTTGACCTCGGGTCCGGTGATCCAGTCAATGCCGCTCCTGACCGTGACGTTTCCCTTGGCCCAGACCTCGTCGTCGGGAATGTCGTAACGCAGCCAGTCGGCCAACACCGTTTGGCGCCGCGACCGCAGCTCCACCTTGCCTTCAGCTTCGATCCACTTCTGACCCTCGCCTTCGAGGCGATCGGAGCGCAGGAACAGTGCGTCGCGGCCGTCGCCAGGTGTCTGCGGCTGCGTCGATTTGAGGGACTTCACCGGTGGCGGTTCCAGAAACGGCGACGACTTCATGCGCGGCGGCGGGTCGACGCGATCCTCGGCTGCTTGCTGTGCCCGGGTGCCAAATGTAACCGCGAGCGAGAACAGGCTGACAGCAGCGGTGAGGAGGAGGCGCATGCGAAGCGATGAGTTATGCGAATGCTAAAATCCTGCATTCTACATTCCTCCGCCACACACCTTCCCGCATGACCTCCGATGCCCGCTTCGACGCGCTCTGCGCGTGGCTGGGACGGGCGTTGCCGACTCCGATGGAGAGCATCGCGCCCGCGTCCACCGACGCAAGTTTTCGCCGTTACTTCCGCGTCACCTTGCAGGCGCCGGTCACGTTGCCGGGCACGGGGGCTCGTGTGCACACCCTCATCGCGATGGACGCTCCGCCGCCGCAGGAAGACTGCAAGCCCTTCGTCGCCGTGGCCGCCCTGCTCACCAAGGCAGGTCTGCATGCACCCGCGGTGGTTGCCGAAAGCCCGGCGCAAGGCTTTTTGCTGCTCTCCGACCTTGGGGTACGCACCTATCTCTCGGAGCTGTCAGACGCCACCGCTCCGGCCCTGTATCGCGATGCCAGCGCCGCCCTTGTGCGCTGGCAACTCGCCAGCGTCGATGGTGTGCTGCCGCGCTGTGACGAAGCATTGCTCCGCCGCGAGCTCAACCTGTTTCCGGACTGGTACATCGCGAAGCATCTGGGCATCGTGCTGAACGATGTGCAAAGCGCCACGCTGGCCGACGCATTCCAGCGCATCGTTGCCAACAACCTCGGCCAACCGTGCGTGTACGTCCATCGCGACTATCATTCGCGCAATCTGATGATCTGCGAACCCAATCCCGGCGTCCTGGATTTTCAGGACGCGGTGTACGGGCCCATCACCTATGATCTGGTGTCGTTGCTGCGCGACGCCTACATCGCCTGGAGCGAAGAGCAGCAACTCGACTGGGCGGTGCGCCATTGGGAACGTGCGCGCGCCGCTAGCCTGCCCGTGAATGGCGACTTCGGCGCGTTCTGGCGCGATTTCGAATGGATGGGCGTGCAGCGCCAGTTGAAAGTGCTGGGCATATTCGCGCGGCTCTATCACCGCGACGGCAAGGATGCCTATCTGAAGGACATGCCCCGGGTCATGGGCTACCTTCGGGGCGCCTGCTCACGCTACAACGAACTGCGGCCGCTCTCGAGGCTCCTCGACGAACTTGAAGCGCGCCCCGTCACCATCGGTTACAGCTTCTGAGGCGTTCACCCATGGCGCGCGCAATGATTCTTGCGGCTGGACGCGGCGAACGCATGCGCCCGCTGTCGAACACGCGCCCCAAACCTCTGCTCGAAGCCGGCGGCAAGGCACTGATCGCGTGGCAGATCGAGCGTCTCGTCGCGGCAGGATTCAACGACCTTGTCGTCAACGTCGCCCATCTCGGAATACAGATCGAGACCGCCTTGGGCAGCGGCACCCGTTTCGGCGCGACGCTGCACTATTCACGCGAGGCCGTGCCGCTCGAAGTGGCCGGAGGCATCGCCACGGCGCTGCCGCTCCTCGGCGAAGGCGTCGCGCTGGTGGTCAGCGCGGACGTCTACACGGAATACGACTACGCGTCGTTGCGGCACCGCCTCGAGGCGATGGAGGCCTCGACCGAACCTCCGCACCTGCACATGGTGATGGTGCCCAATCCCACGTATCACCCGCACGGCGATTTCGTGCTTCGTGCCGGCCACCTTGCGCTGGACGGGACCCCGCGTCTCACCTTCGGTAATATTGCGCTGTACCGAACATCGCTTTTCGGCGAACTGCCGCGGGGCGAAAAGCGCAATATACTGCCGCTGTACAAGGACTGGATTGGCCGCGGCTGGGCGAGCGGTGAAATCCACACCGGCCGTTGGGCCAATGTTGGCTCACCCGAAGAACTCGTCCGTCTCGATCGGCTCCTGGCCGACGACATTCACCTGCGACATCGAACATGACCGATACCACCGAACGATTGCCCGGCAATCCGCTGCTCGATTTCTCCGGGTTGCCGCACTTTGACCGGATCACTCCGGAACACGTCAGTCCGGCGATCGACGCGCTGATCGCCGTCGCACGCACGACCATCGATCAGGTCGCGACGCTGACAGCCGACCCAACCTGGGACAACTTCGTCACCCCGCTGGCCGATACCGTCGACCGCCTCGGGCAGGCGTGGGGACAGGTCGCGCACCTCAATGCCGTGGTCAATACACCCGAGCTGCGCGAAACCTACAATCTCAATCTTCCGAAAATCACCGCGTTCTATACCGATTTCGGACAGGACGAACGCCTGTTTGCACGCTACCGCGCGCTCGCGAAGGCGAGCACGTTTGCGACGCTCGATCCGGCGCGACGCAAGCTCGTCGACAACACGCTGCGCGATTTCCGCCTGTCCGGCGCGGAACTGCCGCTCGACAAAAAGGCGCGGCTCAAAGCCGTCGATGAGGAACTCGCCACGTTGTCCTCGCGCTACGAGGACAACGTGCTCGACGCGACCAACGCATGGGAACTCTACATCGACGATGCGGCGGCGCTGGCCGGCGTACCCTCGGACGTGCTGGCGGCAGCACGGCAGGACGCCGCCGCCGATGGCAAGTCCGGCTGGAAGCTGTCGCTGCGCATGCCGTGCTATCTGCCGGTCATGCAGTATGCGGAGGATCGCGATCTGCGTGAGACGCTCTATCGCGCGTTCGCGACCCGGGCGAGCGAATTCGGCAAGCCTGAATGGGACAACAGCAAGGTGATCGAGCGCGTCCTCGCGCTGCGGCATGAAGCGGCTGAACTGCTTGGTTACGCGAGCTATGCGGAAGTGTCGCTGGTGCCGAAGATGGCACAGACACCCGCCGAGGTCCTCGCGTTCCTGCGCGACCTTGCGGCGAAGGCCAGGCCCTTCGCCGAACGTGACATGGTCGAACTCAGGCAGTACGCGCGCGATGAACTCGGGCTCGGGGAACTTGCGGCCTGGGACCTGCCCTACGCTTCGGAAAAATTGCGCGAGGCGCGTTACAGTTTCTCCGACCAGGAAGTGAAGCAATACTTTCCCGAAGATCGGGTGCTGACCGGCATGTTCCGCGTGGTCGAGACGATATTCGGCGTTGCCATCCGCGAATCCAGGGCGGCGGTGTGGCATCCCACGGTACGTTTCTTCGACGTCGTCGATCGCTCCGGCGGAGTCATCGGCCAGTTCTACCTCGACCTGTACGCGCGGACGGCGAAGCGCGGCGGCGCCTGGATGGACGACGTCATGAACCGGCGTCGGCACGGCACGCGCGTTCAGCACCCCGTCGCCTACCTGACCTGCAATTTCTCGGCACCGGTCGACGGGAAGCCTGCGCTGTTCACCCACGATGACGTGACGACGCTGTTCCACGAGTTCGGCCATGGCCTGCACCTGCTGCTCACCCGCATCGATGTTCCCGGCGTGTCCGGACTCGAAGGCGTGGAATGGGACGCCGTCGAATTGCCCAGCCAGTTCATGGAAAACTTCTGCTGGGAATGGGACGTGCTCAAGCACATGACTGCCCACGTCGAGACGCGGGCCCCCCTGCCCCGGGCGCTGTTCGAAAGGATGCTTGCGGCAAAGAACTTCCAGAGCGGCATGCAAACGGTCCGGCAGATCGAATTCGCGCTCTTCGACATGCATCTGCACTACGACTTCGAGCCCACGGCAAGCACGCCCCAGGCGCTCGTTGACGCGGTCCGGCGGGAGGTCGCCGTGGTGTCGCGGCCCCCGGAGGATCGCAGCCTGACCCACTCCTTCAGCCATATCTTCGCGGGAGGCTATGCCGCGGGCTATTACAGCTACAAGTGGGCGGAGGTGCTCTCGGCGGACGCGTACAGCCTGTTCGAGGAGACGGGGGTCCTGTCGCCGGCAGCGGGCGCCCGCTTTCGCGAGGAGGTGCTGGCCAGAGGGGGCAGCCGCCCGGCGCTGGAGTCGTTTATCGCCTTCCGCGGCCGGGCGCCCCAAATCGACGCCCTATTGAGGCATAATGGTATGTCCACGTCATAATGACGACCTCGGTCAAGGAGTGCGCCATGATCAACGCATGCAACCGACGCCAGTCCGCGCTGATGCTGGCGCTCCTGCTGGGCGTCGTCAGCGGCATCGCCGGCGCACAGGTGCAGCAGGTCTATCGCTACATCGATGTCGACGGCAAGGTCGTCTATTCGGACAAGCCCCCACCCGCCAACGCGAAGGATGCGCAAGCCAAGCGGGTCAGCGGCAACAGCATCGAAACCAGCGCGCTGTCGTTCGCCACGCAACAAGCACAGGAGCGCTACCCGGTCACCCTGTACAGCTTTGCCTGCGGCGTCGTCTGCGACACTGCCCAGGGGATGTTGAATAAACGCGGCGTCCCGCACACGGTGGTCGACGTGAGCGTCGGCGACGGCGCGGAAAAGCTGAAGAAGCTGTCAGGCAACCTCGACGCTCCGGTGCTCCAGGTTGGCGAACAGTTCACGACGGGCTTCAACGATTCCAAGTGGCAGGGCATGCTGACCGACGCCGGCTACCCCAAGACACCCCCACCGCGCACCACGCCCGTCGGCAAACCCGCGGCTATACCGGAAATCGGCACCGCGACCCAGACCGCGCAGCCGCGCTGCGGCACCCAAGGCCGGCGGGTACCCGCAGCTGCAGGGCCCACTCGAAGCAAGGGGATCGACAGCATTGCGCCGCTGGCGGCCGACTCAGCAACCCTTCACTCGATGGGCACAGAGGCCGCGGACGTTGTTCGTGATCGGGCGAAAAGTCTCGCCCGACACCTTTCGAATACCTGTCGCATCTATCCGCGGCCCCGCCTGACCGGGTAGCATGCTGTCTGGACTAAAGACGCGCCGACGATGGTTGAAGAAGCCGCGGGACTACACGCGGCGCTGCCCTTGGGCTCGGCGTCCCCATTTTTCGTAAGGAGGAAAACATGCACATTTCACGCCGCCGTTTTGTCGCAGGCGCGTTGGCCAGTGTTCCGCTCGCGATCAGCGCGCCCAGGGCCTTCGCACAGGCCGCAACGACCTTGAAGATTTCGCACCAATTCCCCGGCGCCACTGGCAATGACGGTGATTTCCGCGATCGGTTGTGCAAACAGTTCGCCGTCGATGTCGAGAAGCGGACCAACGGTGCGCTCAAGTTCGAGGTCTATCCGAACTCGTCGTTGATGAAGGTCAACACCCAGTTCGCATCATTGCGGCGTGGCGCCCTCGACTTGTCGCTGGTTCCGCCCTCCTACTCCGGCGGCGAAGTCCCCGAGACCAACATCGGCCTGATGCCCGCGCTGGTGCCGTCGTACGAAGTCGGCAGTGCCTGGAAGTCGGCGGAAGTCGGCAAGCTGTTCAGCCAGCTCATGCAGGAGCGAGGCATCGTGATCGTCAGCTGGGTCTGGCAGGCGGGTGGCGTCGCGTCCCGCTCCAAGCCTCTGGTCAGTCCCGACGACGCCAAGGGCCTCAAAGTGCGTGGCGGCAGCCGCGAGATGGATCTGATGTTCAAGGATGCCGGCGCGTCGGTGCTGTCGTTGCCCTCGAACGAAATCTATGCGGCGATGCAGACCGGTGCGATGGATGCCGCGCTTACGTCATCGACCAGCCTGATCTCATTCCGGCTCGAGGAAGTGTCGAAATTCCTCACCAGCGGCCGCGGCAGGTCGTACTGGTTCATGCTCGAACCACTGATGATGTCGAAGATCGTGTTCGACAAGCTGCCCAAGGCACAGCAGGACGCGATCATGTCCGTGGGTGCGGACCTCGAAAAATTCGCCGTGACTGCCGCCAAGGCCGACGATCAGGCGGTCGCCGGCGTCTATACCAAGGCCGGCGCAAAGGTATACGACCTCGACGAGGCGAATCTCAAGAAGTGGCAGGCGCTCGCCCAGCCTGTGTGGAAGGACTACGCGGACAAGAACGAGAACTGCGCCAAACTCCTGGCCCTGTCCCAGAAACTCCTGTGAGGCACGACGCCGGGCTGCCGGTCGAGCCGCCCGTCGAGAGCGGCGATCGGCGGCAGCCGCGCGCGCAGCATGGACTTGTGGCGCGCGCCGTCGATTGGGCGAACCGCGCCACGCTGGTCGTTGGCATGATCGCGCTGGTGGCCGCTTCGTTCGTGCTGACCTTCAGCGTCGTATCCCGCTACTTGTTCAAGATGGGGACCGACTGGCAGGACGAAGCTGCCGTGTTCTGCATCGTGGGCACGGTATTTCTCTGCGGCGCTTACGTGCAGGCCAACCGTGGCCACGTCGGTATCGAGGCGATTTCCAGTCTGCTCTCACCCGCGGTCAACCGCATTCGGCTGATATGTGTCGATGTGCTTACGCTGCTGTTCTGCGCCTTTTTCGCATGGAAGTCGTGGACGCTCTGGCATGAGGCCTGGATCGACAAGATGACGACATCGTCGACCTGGGCGCCGCCGCTGGCGATTCCCTATGGACTGATGGCCGCGGGCATGACGCTCCTGGCACTGCAGGTCCTGCTGCAGGTGCTGGCGCACTTTCGCGTAGCGGCGGATCGCCCATGAGCATGCTCGCACTCGGTCTGCTGTTTGGCGGCGTCACGCTCGTCGTGATGTTCTCCGGCATGCCCATCGCCTTTTCGCTTGGGGCGGTGGCCGTCGGGTTCATGTACTTCTTCATGCCCGCGTCGTCGCTCGATACGGTCACCCAGAATGTCTACGAAGAGATGGCAAGCATCACGCTGCTGTCGATTCCGCTGTTCATCCTCAAGGGCGCGGCGATCGGTCGATCGAACGCCGGCAAGGATTTGTATCTGGCGATGCATGCCTGGATGCAGCGCATCCCCGGCGGACTTGGCATCGCGAATGTCTTCACCTGCGCGCTGTTCGCCGCGATGGCGGGTTCGAGCCCGGCGACGTGCTCGGCCATCGGCAGCGCCGGCATTCCGGAAATGCGCAAGCGCGGCTACTCGCCCGGGTTCGCCGCGGGCATCATCGCTGCGGGCGGCACACTCGGCATCCTGCTGCCGCCGTCGATCACGATGATCCTGTACGCGGTAGCCGCCGAGCAATCGCTGGGACGCTTGTTCCTTGCGGGCATCGGCCCCGGCATGCTGCTGGTCGCGCTGTTCGCCGTGTATGCATCGTATCGTTTTCGCAAGGAAGTCAAGGCGGCGCAGGTGGCGTTCGACGCCCATGGTCACCGTTCGGCCTACCTCGAGGACGTGACCTACACGCTGCGGCAAAAAGTCGACATGCTGCCGCGCGTGCTGCCGTTCGTGATCCTGCTCATCGGCGTGATGGTGGCGCTGTATGGTGGCTTCGCGACACCCTCCGAAACCGCGGGGCTGGGCGCCGTGCTGGCGCTGGCGCTGATCGCCATGATCTACGGTATCTGGCGGCCCGGAGATCTCAAACCCATTCTCGCCGCCACCGTGCGCGAATCGACGATGCTCATGTTCATCATCGGCATGTCGCTGCTGTTCTCCTACGTGATGAGCTATCTGCACATCAGCCAATCGACGGCAGAGTGGATCGTGTCGCTGCACCTCTCGCGGTGGATGCTGCTGGCGGTGATCCTCCTGTTCGTCGTGGTGCTAGGTTTCTTCCTGCCACCCGTCAGCATCATCCTGATGACCGTGCCGATCATCCTGCCGCCGCTCAAGGTCGCCGGCTTCGATCTCGTATGGTTCGGCGTGTTGATGACCATCGTGATGGAGATGGGCCTGATTCATCCACCGGTCGGACTCAACATTTTCGTGATCAAGAACATCGCGCCGGATATTCCGCTGCGCGACGTGATCTGGGGCGTCATGCCCTTCGTCGGCCTGATGTTCATCGCGATCATCCTGATCTGCCTCATCCCCGCAATCGCAGTGGGGCTGCCCAACATGGTGATGGGGCCGGGCCGCTAGACCCAGAGCAATCGATGAAACTCGCGACCTGGAACGTCAACTCGCTCAACGTGCGCCTGCCGCGGCTGCTCGCCTGGCTCGCTGCCAATCAGCCGGACCTGCTCGGCTTGCAGGAAACCAAGCTCGACGACCCGCGCTTCCCGTCGATGGAAATCGCCGCCGTCGGCTATCAGGCGAGTTTCCACGGGCAGAAAACCTACAACGGTGTCGCCATCCTGTCTCGTACGCCACTCGCCGATGTCACGCCAGGCATGCCGCAGTTTCAGGACGATCACAAACGCGTGCTCGCGGCGACCGTCGGCGACATTCGCTTCGTTTGCTTCTATGTTCCGAACGGCCAATCGGTCGATTCCGACAAGTACCAGTACAAACTGCGCTGGCTGGCCGCGGCCACGGCGTACCTGCGCGAAGAGATCGCGCGTCATCCGCGCCTTGCCGTGGTCGGCGACATCAACATCGCGCCGGAAGATCGCGACGTGCACGATCCGGATCTCTGGCGTGGTCAGGTCCTGTGCACGGATGCGGAACGTGCGGCATTCCGCGACTGGCTCGGACTGGGTCTCAAGGACGCCTTCCGGTTGTTCGAGCAACCCGACAAGACGTTCAGCTGGTGGGATTATCGGCAACTCGCGTTTCCGAAGAACCAGGGCCTGCGCATCGACCAGATCCTGCTTTCGCCCGCACTCGCGGCGACCTGTACCAACTGTCGCATCGACCGGCAGGAACGCAAGGGCGAAAAACCCTCTGACCACGCGCCGGTCGTCGCCGAACTCGCGCTTTAGGCTGCACGTTCAACTCGATTGGCGCGGGGTCCGTCTGGTTCACAACGAGCGGCGTCGCTGACCTGGCGCGAATGAACTTCATGGGAGTGCGAAATTGACGGAACTGACAAGCCTGCGCGACCAGTTAAGGGGCTTCGCCGCCGCGCGCGAGTGGGACCAGTTTCATTCGCCCAAGAACCTCGCGATGGCGTTGTCGGTCGAGGCAGGCGAATTGCTCGAGACCTTTCAATGGCTCACCGAAGAGGAGAGCCGCAACCTCGCGCCCGAGACACTTGCGGCCGCAAGCGATGAGGTCGCGGACGTTCTGTTGTACCTGATCCGGCTGAGCGATCAATTGGGTATCGATCCGATCGCCGCCGCCAACCGGAAGCTCCTCGCCAACGCCACGAAATATCCGACCGACAAGGCGCGTGGAAACAGCAAGAAATACACCGAACTCTAGCGTGGGTGAGCATCCGGTCATTCACTGGACGGAGGGCGGCGAGGCGCGCACCGCACGCTGGCGCTCGGAGCGCGGCGCACCGCCCGCCGGACGCGTGCTCATCACCGACGACACCATTACGGCCGATGATGCGTATGGTCTCGCGTGCCAGGGCACCGCGCTGCTGTGGCGTGGCGACTTCCAGAACGCGCGGCAAATGCTTAACGCGATGGCGAGTCGCGCCGATCGCCCGCCGCGCAAGACGAAAAATTCGGCCGCATCCTCGTTGCCCAAGTCGCCTGCAGAAATGTTCCATCTTCATCGCCAGGCGCGGTCACAGCGTGCGCGCACGCTGGGTGCCCTGCTGATCCCGCTCGACAAGGATTACGGCATTCCATTGCGCCGTGCGCCCGACGTCCGGCACGCGTGCGTGGAAGCGTACGGCCCGGGAGACGGGCCCTCGGTTGCGTCGCTGCGCGAGTTGCTTGGCATCGTCGGCGCGCACGAGTGGCGCACCAGGGGCATCGAAATTCCGGCGCTCGGCGGCCGCATCCATCCGCACTACGGCGTGTTCGCGCCGATTCGAAGCGAATACGTCGATCTGGTGGCCACGGCGCCACTGCCCGCATTGAGCGCATCGTCCAGCGTGGCCTTCGACGTCGGCACCGGTACCGGCGTGCTGGCGGCCGTGCTTGCGCGGCGCGGCATCCGGCGCGTCGTCGCCACCGACAAGGATCCCCGCGCGCTGGCGTGCGCTCGCGAGAACATGCAACGCCTCGGGTTGGCAGCGCAAGTGGAAATCGTGCAAGCGGATCTGTTTCCCGAAGGTCGCGCCGCGCTCGCGGTATGCAACCCACCCTGGGTTCCCGCGCGGCCGAGTTCGCCCATCGAGCACGGGATCTACGACCCGGATAGCCAAATGCTGCGTGGATTCCTCAACGCGCTGCCTGCGCACCTCGAGCCAGGCGGCGAGGGCTGGATGATCCTCTCGGATCTCGCGGAACACCTGGGCCTCCGCTCGCGGTCGGATCTGCTCGCGGCGCTAGAAGCGGCCGGATTGAAGGTTGTCGATCGCAGCGATGTGCGACCGACCCATCCCCGCGTGTCCAACGAAAACGACCCGCTGCACGCGGCGCGCGCTGCCGAGGTGACGTCGCTCTGGCGCCTCGCCGTGCGCTGAGTTCGAGCTTGGTGATTACGTTGACTTCGTCGCCCTGCCCGACTCGGACGTCGACGAGGAAGCGTTCGATAGGCATGCGAGCTGGAAGACGCCAGAGGTGATCCCTGGCGATGCACCGTGGGCTTCGAGAGAACTCGCACTGAGCTCATTTTGCGCCAGTCCCGCCATCAGTTCAGGTGAGTAGCCGGTTGCCAGGAGTACCCGATCCACACTGGCGTCGCGCCCACGAATTCGTTGCTCAGCGGTCATCTCCGGCGCACGCTCAGATCGCAGCATGAAAGCGCTTGTAAATCCCTTGCGGAGCATCAGCTCCGGAATCAGCTCGCCCTTCAACCAACCGCGCAAGCGATCGTCACTACCGGGCGCAGCAGAGTAGCGTAGCGTCACACCGGTCGTTCCTAGGACGGAACCGTAACTACTCTCCAAGTTGCAAAAGCCGCGGACCATGCCCCTGTAACTCGGCATCATCCGACTCGTCCACGGTGTCGGGTTGTTGAGCCGCTCCAGATACGGTGCGGAGGAGAGCACACCGATGTCCGCGACTTCATACATGATGAAATAGCGCGGACCTGGCGTGCTGGCAACCCACCGCTGAGCCCGAATGAACCCGGGAATGCCGACTCTTTCAGGAAAGTGTTCGCGCGTGTGCCAATCGTCGTGTTCGGCAATCTGCTCCGGGACGATGTCGAACCAGAGCAGCATCGCTGCGCTACCGAGTAGAGCCATCTGCGTTCCTTGCGCGGCGCGACAGGCGCTAGTCGAGAGCGCGGTGCTTAAGCTTTTGGATCACGGTCGATCATTTCGGCAATGGCCCGTGTGGCCACAACATATCCGTTGGGTCCAAGGCCGGCGATAACTGCCGTAGCGATCTTCGAGACATAGGAATGGTGGTAGTGCTCTTCGCGTCGGTGAATATTGGATATGTGAAGTTCCACGATGGGCCCGGCGAACATCTTCAGGGCATCGAGAATCGCGATTGAAGTGAATGAATAAGCCGCCGGATTGATGATGATGCCGCTGCCAAGGTCAGTGGCTTCGTGGATCCAATCGATCAACTGCGATTCACTGTTCGTCTGCCGAAACTCGATTGCATGACCCTCCGCTGCTGTCCGGCATTGAGCCTCGATCTCCGCGAGCGTCGCCTTGCCATAGATGTGCGGTTCTCGCCGACCCAGCCGATTCAGATTGGGGCCATTCAAGACATAGATTGGTTTGGTGACTGTCATAATTTGGCAGGTCCGGTATGCGGGGCTGCTTACCCCTTGTAGCCCATGACTCTGGGCAGCCACAGTACCGTCTGTGGGACGAGGGTGATGATCGCAAGAACGACTATCGCAACGAGAATGAATGGGGCCGCCTCACGGACGATCGACATCAGCGGCTTCTTGGTCATGTTGGCGACGACGAAGAGCAACAGCCCAAACGGGGGCGTGAGCAGTCCAATCATGATATTGACGACGACCACGACCCCGAAATGCACGAGATCGATGCCGAGCGCCTTTGCTGTTGGAATCAGAATGGGAACGATGACGAGGAGAATCGTGGTTCCCTCGAGCAGACACCCCAGGACGAGCAATATCGCGTTGACGAGGAGCAGATAGCCAATTGACGTCAGGTGGAAGGTGGTGATGAAGTGTTGTACCGAGAGCGGAACGTTTTCAATCGTGACCACATAGTTGAAAACGAGTGCTCCGGCGATCAGCATCCCCACCGAGGTCGTTGACTTGGCGCTGGACAGCAGGACCGTGTACAGCTGCTTGATCGAGATCGACCGGTATATGAGCGCCGAAGCCAAAAGCGCGTACGCCGCCGCCGCCGCCGCGCCCTCTGTCGGCGTCATCACCCCGCCGTAGATACCAAACAGCAGCACGACCGGCAGCATCAATGCAGGAAACGCATCCAGTGTGATGCGCGGAATTTCGCGCAACGGAACCGATGGCTCGACGGGATAGTTTCTGCGCCGTGCAATAACCGTGTTCATGATCATGAACGCCACACCGAGCAGCAGCCCCGGAATGACGCCGCCAAGGAAGAGATAGCCGATTGACGTATCGGAAACCAGCGCATAGACCACCATCGGAATCGACGGTGGAATGATCGGTCCGATGATGGCCGCGGATGCGGTGATCGCGGCGGCATATTCAATGGGATATTTTCCATTTTTCGTCATCATGCCAATGATGATGCGGCCGATGCCAACGGCGTCGGCAATGGCTGAACCCGACATTCCCGCAAAGATGATGTTCGCGACCACGTTGACGTGACCCAGTCCGCCGCGAAATCTGCCCACGAGGACAAGGCAGAATTTCAGAAGTCGGTCAGTCAAGCTCCCGCTGTTCATCAAATCCGCCGCAAGGATGAACAGTGGTACGGCCAGCAGAACGTAGCTGTTGAACAGTCCGTTCAGAATCTGCTCGCCGGCAGTTCCAAGGTCGAGACCTGCGATGAGGAGGTAGAACACCGATGCGCAGATCATCGACAGACCGATCGGCAACCCGAACAGCGCGAGCGTGATCAGCGCAATGATGCACAGCGTGAAGTTGCTGGGCATCAGATGCGCTCCCCATCTTCGAGGACGTCTGTCTCAGGCGACCCTCGGCCACGAAACACGTTCCAGGCGATCCAGGCGTGCTTGACGATGCAGGCAATCGAAAAGATGACGTAGATCGAGTACAGATAGTCGAACCGCATGCCCAGATAGGCGGACTTCTCGCGCTTCATGAAGAGCACGTAATTCCAGGAAGCCGGCAGCGAGACGATGAACAGAACAACCAATGCCAGACTGGAAATCACCGTGAACGAACGCTGAGTTCGCTTGGAGACAAGCCCGTAGACAATATCGAATCGGATCTCGTCCTTGTCTGACAGTATGAACGCGGCCCCCCAGAGCACCAGCCATACCCAGCAGAGGACCGTGACTTCATCGGTCCAGCCCAACGGACGGTTCAGGAGGTAGCGAAACGCAATTTGCAGCAGGAAGGAGACAAACATGATCGCGATCAGTGCCACGATCACGTTTTCCGCCCGTTTTCTCAGCCATGACATGGCGGTCGGGGCATTGCTCGGCTTCGTAGCTTCCATACGGACGATCGACTCCGCGGACGGGCACCTTTGCAACGGACCAGTGGCCGGCCAGCCATTGCTGACAATGGCTGGTGCCGGTCACTGCACGGGCTGACTTGCGTCTTGGCTAAAGCGCGTTGATGCGCTCCAGCGCGCCCTTGGGCCAGTCCTGGCCGTACTTGTCGAGATATTTCTTCTGCGCGAATGTGCGGAAGGCGTTGAGGTCCGGTGTATAGACCTTCTTGCCGTCGGCCTTGAAGAAATCGAGCACTTCTTTTTCCTGGGCGCTGAACTTCACGACGTAGTCGTCGATGGCCTTGTCGGCCGCCGCTTGAAATGCAGCTTGTCGCGCAGGAGGCATCGCATCCCAGATCTTGCCGCTGATGGCCATCACGTCGTACCCGATGACGTGACCGGTCAGCACAAATTGCGTCGTTACTTCGTAGAACTTCATCAGCCTGCTCGCAACGAGCGGATTGTCCTGGCCGTCGATGGCACCTGACTGCAGCGCCGTGTAAACCTCAGCGTACGCAACGGGCACCGGATTGGCGCCGATGGATTCTCCGAGAAACTGCCAGAACTCACCTGGCGGCATCCGCAGTTTGATTCCAGCCATGTCCGCAGGGGTCTTGATCTCCTTGGTCGGCTTCAGGTTGATGTTACGAGACCCGAAGTAGACAGGCGTGATGATCTGGATTCCGAGCTGGTCTTTGGCCATCTTGATGAAATCTCGCCCAACGTCGCTCTTGAACGTCTTCTTCAAGTGCGCCGCGTCGCGAAACAGATAGGCTGAAGTCATCAATGACCACGCGGGAATCTGCTTCGATATGTCCGCGGGCGCGAGGTTGACCATTTCGAGGTTGTCGCGTTGAAGGGCGATGAGTTCGGTGCCCTGCTTGAATAGCGTGTTGCCCCAATAAGGCTCGAAGTCGTAGCCATCCTTGATTGCGGCGGCAAACGCCTTGTACGCATCCGCGCGCAAATCCTGTTCGGTGAACGCAGAGCTGAAACGCAACTTGGTCCTAGCTTGCGCATGGGCGTACGGCAATGCGCCGAGCGCCAGCATCGATGCGCCGGCCGCCAGCATCGAACGACGAGTGAACTTGGTCTGCATGAACTCCTCCGTTTGAGTTACGCGTAACGGAACGACAGCGTCCGTTGTCGACGATTGTTGTGTGCGCCAACTGCCATAGGATATTATTATGTTCATAGGGCAATAGCAATATCAACTGACAATGGGAGCAATAAAGGATGCGAAGAAACCCGATAGATCGACCATCCCGAGCGGCGCCCGCCAAGATTTTGGGTGAACGGACGCTCGTCACCCGGCGCAAAGAGTTGGCGCACGCCGCCGCACCTACGCCCGTAGGCGAAATGACCTACCGCCGCGTCCGCGCCGATATCGTCCACGGGCGCCTTGCGCCCGGCCAGAAACTGACGCTGGATCGAATGCGCGACGCCTACGGCTCGGCCGTGAGTACCTTGCGCGAAATCTTCAACGGCCTCGTGTCTGAAGGGCTTGTCACCGCAGAGGGCGCGCGTGGTTTCGAAGTCGCGTCGATCTCGCCCGACAACCTGCGGGAGGTGGCCGCCATGCGCCAACTGCTCGAATGCGACGCGCTGCGAAGTTCGTTCGAGGCCGGTGACGTGGAATGGGAAGGACGCGTCGTCGCTGCACACCACAAGCTGGCGTCATTGGAAAGGCAAGTGGCCGCCGGGGACCGCTCTGAAGAGGAGGTCCTGCGGCGATACGATTGGGAATTTCACAACGCGCTCATTTCTGCCTGCGGCTCTCGCGTTCTTCTTGAAATGCACGCAGGGTTATATGACAAGTACCTGCGCTATCTGATGCTCGCGTCCGTCTTTCGCGGCGAGCCCGTCGCGGAAGAGCATCGCAAGCTGCTGTCCTTTGCGCTGGAACGCGATTGGCGCGGAGCTCAGGCGACAACGATCACGCACATTCAGGACTGTGTTGCGCAGATGGTATCCGGAGACTGGTGGCATAGCTGAATCAGCAATGCCTGAGACCCGTTTGCGTCGGATATTCGAGATCCGTCGAACGCAACGTCAGGTCGACTGAGGCTGCCGGCTGGTAGACTCCCGCGTCGCAATCGTCGCGACCGGATGCGCACAGCATGGTCTTTGCCTCGCCGATTTTCCTGTTCCTGTTTCTTCCGCTGGTGCTGGCAGCGTATTTCGCCTTGCCGCGTCGCTGGGGCAATGGCGTGCTGCTCGTCGCGAGCCTCCTCTTCTATGTCTGGGGTGAGGGCACGACCGTCGCGCTCGTGCTTATCTCGATCATTTTCAACTGGGCGCTCGGCAGAAAAATTGGCGACGACGCCAACGGCCCGAACAGGCGCCGCTGGCTCGCCCTCGCCATCGGTGGCAACCTCGCTCTCCTGGCGGTGTTCAAATACGCCAACTTCGTCGTCGCCAACCTCAATATCGTGCTCGGTACGCTCGGCTGGGGTACCGTCGCGCTGGCTGCCATTCAACTGCCGCTGGGCATTTCGTTCTTCACCTTCCATTCGATTTCCTACGTGGTCGATCTGTACCGCAGGAACGCCAGCGCGCAGCGCCGCATCGACAGTTTCGGCCTGTACATCCTGTTGTTCCCCCAACTCATCGCCGGCCCGATCATCCGCTACAAGGACATCGCCTCGCAGATCACACAGCGCGGGCGGCACTGCGCTGACTTCGTCGAAGGAGTGAGGCGCTTCGTTATCGGCCTGGGCAAGAAAGTGCTCGTCGCCAACACGCTCGGCGGCGTGGCCGATCAGGTGTTCGGCATCGCGCCGCACGAACTCAACACACCCGCTGCATGGCTCGGCATCATCTGTTACACGCTGCAGATCTACTTCGATTTCTCCGGCTACTCCGACATGGCGATCGGCCTCATGCGCATGTTCGGTTTTCGCGTGCTCGAAAACTTCAACTATCCGTACATCTCGCAATCGATCCGCGAATTCTGGCGTCGCTGGCACATCTCGTTGTCGAACTTCTTCCGCGACTACCTGTACATTCCCTTGGGTGGCAACCAGCGAGGCAAGGCGCGTGCATACGTCAACCTGGCGATCGTGTTCCTGCTCTGTGGCTTATGGCACGGCGCCAGCTGGACGTTCATCGTGTGGGGCGTGTGGCATGGACTGTTCCTCGTGCTGGAGCATGCCGGGCTTGGCGACCTGCTCGAACGCGCGTGGCGCCCACTGCGGCACGCCTACGCTCTTGCTGCCGTCGTCGGCGGCTGGGTCCTGTTCCGCTGCGATACGCTGGCGCATGCTGGCGCGTTCTATGCGGCGCTCGGTGGTGGTGGCGCCGCGTCGCACGTCAAGTATCCGTTGCTCATGCTGCTCGATCCCCTCGTTGCCACGACCCTGGTTGCGGCGGCGATCGGCGCGATGCCGGTAGGCCGCGCGCTCGCGATTGCAATCGATCGCAGGGCGCCAGCGAGACGCGGGTTGATGACGATCGCGCTGTTCGGCGAATGGTCGTGGCTGGCCATCGTGCTCGTCGCGTCCTGTGCAGCGCTTGCGGCCGGCACCTACAATCCGTTCATCTATTTTCGCTTTTGAGCATGACTATCTTTCCCGGTGGATATCTGCCCGATCGCCCGCGTCCCGCGTGGTTCGGTGCAGCACTCGCGACGTTGTTCATCGCGATGATCTTCGCCGGGTTCGCCGGATCGTTCCGGGCGCCTAGAGCCGCGACCAACCCGTTCGAGAATCGTGTCGTCGAGCCGTTGCCACCTTTGCCCGGCAGCCGCGCTGCGTTGCGCGAATATCCCGCGCGCTTCGAGCGCTTTTTCGACGACCGTTTCGGCCTGCGCACACCGCTCGTCCATTTCGATCACTGGACCAAGGCGATCGTGTTTGGCATTTCGCCGGTGTCGAAAGTACTCATCGGAAAGTCGGGTTGGCTGTATTTTCGCGGCGAGGATGCGAAGGCATTCGATCGGTGGTTTCGAGGTACCGAAGCCATTGCTGACGCAACGCTCGTCGAGTTGCGCGACGAGTTGCTGCGACGACACGATTTTCTGGCGCGTCGCGGTATTCCGTTCGTGGTCGTCGTCGTTCCGGAAAAATACTCGGTATATCCCGAGTTCCTGCCGGACTGGGCAACTCGCAGCGCACCCCGGACACCACTGGACCGGCTTGCCGGGGACCTTGGCCGCTACCCGCAGCTGAAATTCATCGATCTGCGGGCGGCGCTCATCGCCGCAAAAGGCAGCGACCGCCTCTACTACCAGACCGATTCGCACTGGAATTATCTCGGCGCGACCGTCGGCTACAACGCGCTCATGTCCAGGGTCGAACAGGCGCTGCCCGGATTGAGCGTGGCGCCGGTCAGCCGCCCGCCTTACGTCCCAGACGCGGACTTCTACAGCGGTGATTTGGCGCAAATGCTGGGGTTGCAGCGCCAGTTCCGCGAGACCGATATCGCACCACTCGGAAAAGTCCTCGCGACTCCGGAATCCCGGTGCGCGAAGCGCGAAGCGGCGGCGGACAACGCGACGGTCGAGACTTTTGTCTACCGATGCCCGAACGCGCCGCGGTTCACCGCACTGGTCTATCGCGATTCGATGGCGATACCGCTCATTCCCATGCTGGCGGAGAACTTCGCCCGAACGACGTTCGTGTCCTCGGCACAACTCGACCCGTCCCTCGTCGAGCAACTGAAGCCGGATGTCGTCATCGAGGAACTGGTCGAGCGCACGCTATCGGGGCTGCTGGCCTATCCGATGCCCCGCTGACAGGCTACTAGCGTTTCTCGGCGTCGAGTTTGAGTTCCTGTATCTTGCGCGTCAACGTATTGCGGCCCCAGCCAAGGCGTTGCGCCGCCTCCATCCGGTGGCCGCCGGTGTGCGCGAGCGCGCGCACGATCAGCGTGCGTTCGAATTCCTTTTCGAGCCGATCGCCGACGGCAAGTTCGCCGCGCGCCAGTGCCTGCGCGAGTTCACGGTCGAGTGCCTGCTGCCAATTGCTTTCGTCATCCGGCGCACTGGCGCCGGGCGCGGTGCGCACTTCCGGTGGCAAATCGCCGATGTCGACCTTCTGGCCCGGTGCCATCACCGTCAACCAATGACAGATGTTCTCGAGCTGGCGCACGTTGCCGGGGAACGCAAACGTCGACAGCAGTTTCAACGCCTGCTCGGTGAGCTGCTTGGGCTCGACCGCGAGTTCGCGCGCGCTTTTCTGGAGGAACTGCCGCGCGAGCGGCGCGATATCCTCGGCGCGTTCTCGCAGGGGCGGCAGGCGCAGACGGACGACGTTGAGCCGGTGCATCAGGTCCTCGCGGAAGAGTCCCTGCCGAACGCGTTCTTCAAGGTTCTGGTGCGTTGCCGCGATGATGCGCACGTTGGCCTTGAGCGGAGAGTGACCACCCACTCGGTAATATTCGCCATCGGATAGCACGCGCAGAAGCCTGACCTGCAAGTCAGGCGGCATGTCGCCGATCTCGTCCAGAAACAGCGTGCCGCCCTCGGACTGCTCGAAGCGCCCGCGGCGCGAGCTCTGCGCACCCGTGAACGCTCCACGCTCGTGCCCGAACAGTTCCGATTCGAGCAGGTCTTTCGGTATTGCGGCCGTGTTGATCGCAACAAAGGGACCCGACGCGCGCGGGCTATGCCGGTGGAGCGCGTGCGCGACGAGCTCTTTGCCCGTTCCGGATTCGCCGGTAATGAGCACCGTCACATGCGATTGCGACAAACGTCCGATCGCGCGAAATACCTCCTGCATCGCTGGCGCCTGGCCGAGCATTTCCGGCGCGTCAGCAGAACTGGGCGCCGCGGCCGCGGCCACGGCAACTTCGGTGCCGGCTCGACGGATCAGTGCAATTGCGTGGTCGACGTCGAACGGTTTGGCCAGATACTCGAACGCTCCACCCTGGAATGCCGCGACGGCGCTGTCCAGATCCGAGTACGCCGTCATGATGATCACCGGAATGCGCGGATGCCGCTCCTTGATCTTGTTGAGCAGAGTGAGACCCGATTCCCCGGGCATCCGGATGTCCGACACCAGCACTTGCGGCTGACTGTGCTGCAGTGCCTGCATCACCTCGATGACCGACGCGAACGTCTTGAACGGAATGCCTTCGCGCGCGAGCGCCTTCTCGAGCACCCAGCGAATCGATCGGTCGTCATCGACGATCCAAACCGCCTTCACTGCCGTCCCCACCGAGATTTCCCGGTCATCATATGCATGCATATCATCACTCACAATTTACGCGGTACTACGATTGAACTCCAGAGGCAGCAGGATCGTGAAAACAGTATGTCCGGGCACGCTTTCGCAGTCGATGGCGCCGTTGTGCTGCGTGATGAATGTCTGCGCGATCGTCAGGCCCAGTCCGCTTCCCCCTTCGCGCCCTGATACCAGCGGGAAAAAGATCTTGTCGCGAATCGCCTCGGGCACGCCGCTGCCGTTGTCGATGACCGACAGCGCCAACGCCAGGCGGTGGCGGCGCTTGGACAGCGTCACGCCGCGCGCAACGCGTGTCGTCAACCTGATCTGCGGACCGGCGATCGTACCTTCCAGCGCCTGCGCGGCGTTGCGCACGACGTTGAATACCGCTTGCGTGAGTTGCTCCGGATCGGCCTCGAATTCGGGCAGGCTGATGTCGAAATCGGAGACGATCGCAATGTGCGGAAACTCGGCCTGCACCACGCTGCCCACGCGCGCGAGGATCTCGTGGATATTCGTGCGCCGGTACTTGGGCAGGCGATGGGGCGTAAGCATGCGATCGACCAGCGCCTGCAACCTGTCCGCCTCGCCAATGATGACCTGGGTATATTCGATCAACGGCGGTCGGTCGAGCTCGCGCTCCAGCAATTGCGCCGCGCCGCGGATGCCTCCCAACGGGTTCTTGATCTCGTGTGCGAGACCGCGAATGAGATCGCGGTTGGCCTGCTGCTGCTCGAGCAGGCGTTCTTCGCGGGCGATCTTGAGCTGCTGGTCGATATGCCGGCACTCCAGCAAGAGCGTTGCGTCGGCGGTGTCGACCACCGACACCGTGCACGACAGGTGCAACCTCGGTTTGCCCGCGGCGCCAAGCTCGATTTCCTGCTCGGTGTACGACGCGCCGTTCGCAAGGGCCTTGTCGATGGCCTGAAACAGCGCAGGCGCGTCGCCAAACATCAGTCTGACAGGGTGGCCCACGAGCTGGCGCTTCGACAGCTCGAACAGGTTCTCCGCCGCGGGATTTGCGTAGCAGACATGCAGATCCTCGGTCAGGAGCAGCGTCGCCGTCGCCAGCAGCTCCAGCCCGGCATACGCGGCCAGGCGGTCATCGATTGGAAAGTAGAGCGGCTGACCCTGCATCGCACATCACCGGGAAGGGGCAGCGATGATAGTAGCAATATCCGCGCCCGACCGGCGCCTGGCCAGGCGCGACTCAACGCAGTGCGGCGAGTTCCTTGCGCAGTGCTTCGACGTTCTTTTCGTGCAGGGTGACGGCCTTCCGGAGCTTGGCGAGGCGATCGGCGTACTTCTGCGCGTTGGTCTGCTCCTCAGGCAGCGGCGGAGGGGCGCCGTCGCCATACAACGCGCGCGACTCCGCAAGCAGCTTTTCTTCAGTCGTAAGTTCGTCGGTCAGCACCTTGCGGCGCACGTCGTCGCGACCGCGCTGCGTGTCGGCGTCCACCCTGGGAAACCCCGCGGGCGTCGGCGTGGACTTCGCCGATCCACCACGCACCCCTTCACTGCCGATGTCGCAGGAAAGCTTTTTCCAGCCCTTTTCCGGGGCGACGTTGACGTAGTGAATGTTGCCTTCGGTATCAAGGTATTTGCAGACCGGGGCTGCAACCTGGGCCAGTGCAATCGATGGAAGGCCGAACAGGACGCACCAGCACATGGCGCGTCTGCACCAGGTGGCAGCAGCAGTGAGGTGATTCGCAGGCATCGCGCTGCAGTGTATCAAAAAACGCAGGCGCGGCCCGGGTGGCCATGCCGGCCTGCCCGGGCTTCCAAACCAGCTCCTACAAGCTGTAATACATGTCGAACTCGATCGGATGGGTCGTCATCCGGAAGCGAGTGACTTCCTCCATCTTCAGCGCGATATACCCGTCGATCATGTCGTTCGAGAACACCCCGCCGCGGGTGAGGAACTCGCGATCCTTGTCGAGGTTTTCCAGTGCTTCGTCGAGCGAGGCGCACGGATGCGGGATCTTCGCGGCAATCTCCGGCGGCAGATCGTACAGGTTCTTGTCGATCGGATCGCCAGGATGAATCTTGTTCTGCACGCCGTCGAGGCCGGCCATCAGCAGCGCGGCGAAGCAGAGGTAAGCATTGGCGGTCGGATCAGGAAAACGCACTTCGACGCGGCGTCCCTTGGGATTGCGGACGTGCGGGATGCGGCACGACGCCGAGCGATTCTTCGCGGAGTAGGCAAGGTTGATCGGTGCCTCGAAACCGGGAACCAGCCGCTTGTACGAATTGGTGCCCGGATTGGTGATGGCGTTGAGTGCCTTCGCGTGCTTGATCACGCCGCCGATGTAGAACAATGCGAATTCCGACAGGCCCGCATAGCCGTTACCGGCGAAGAGGTTCTGGCCGCCCTTCCATACCGACTGGTGCACGTGCATGCCCGAACCATTGTCGCCGACGATCGGCTTCGGCATGAACGTCGCAGTCTTGCCGATACTGATGCGCGACCATCCACACCGTGTACTTGAGGATCTGGTTCCAGTCGGCGCGCTTCACCAGCGTGTTGAACCGGGTGCCGATTTCGCATTGGCCCGCCGTCGCGACTTCATGGTGGAAAACTTCGACTTCGACGCCCTGTTCTTCGAGTGCCAGCGACATCGCGTTGCGGATGTCCTGCAGTTGATCGTTGGGCGGAACAGGAAAGTAGCCGCCCTTCACCGGCGCACGATGGCCCATGTTGCCGCCTTCGTATTCCTTGCTGCTGGACCACGCCGCCTCTTCCGACTCGACCTTGACCGCGCAACCGGCCATGTCGGCATGCCACGTGACCGAATCGAAGATGAAGAATTCTGGCTCGGGGCCGAAGTACGCGGTGTCGCCCAGTCCGGTCGACTTCAGATACGCCTCGGCGCGCTTGGCGAGCGAGCGCGGGTCCCGGTCGTAGCCCTTGCCGTCCGACGGCTCGACCACGTCACAGGTGATGTTGAGTGTCGTCTCGTCGGTGAATGGATCGATGCGCGACGAATCCGCATCCGGCATCAGCAGCATGTCGGACGCCTCGATACCTTTCCAGCCGGCGATCGACGAGCCGTCGAACGCATGCCCGCTGTCGAACTTGTCCTGCGTGAACTGCTTGGACGGGACCTGAACGTGCTGTTCCTTACCCCGGGTATCCGTAAAGCGGAGGTCGACGAATTTGACGTCCTTTTCCTTGATCGTCTTGAGTACATCAGCGGGTACGGCGGCCATGCGTTTCTCCTGTTCGGACAGTGGATGCGTTGGGAATTGCGAAGCAGACGCGGAGTTTTGCGAGAGAGCAATGTTTAGCAGAAACTATGCCATAACAAATTTCAGCTGGCACCGGGCCGCAGCAGTGTTGAAGCCACGTCAACGACCCCAGACGCCGACGTATTGCACCACAATGGGTATTATCCGCCAAGGCCCGCCTCGCTGTGGTGCAACAATTGCGAAGCATGCCCGCTGGGCGACGGCGACGACCCGCACTATACTTACTGCATTGCCCGTTCGTGTTGCTTGCCGACGCTCGGACGGGATGGATGCTCGCCCAACTCCAGCCGACGCGCACAGAATCCCTTCGATGACGAAGCCTCCACTAGCAACGGACCCGCTGAGCGCAATTTTTGCGGCGGCGCAGCAGCGGGCCGTTGAACGCGACTTGCCATATTCTGGTGCGCTCTCGCCAAGCGAGGCCAGCGCCGTGCTCGCCGCTATTCCGGAGGCGAAGCTGATCGACGTGCGAACACGTGCCGAGTGGGACTATGTAGGCCGGGTTCCAGGCAGCATTCTTGTCGAATGGAACACCTATCCGGATGGCGTGCGCAATCCGGTGTTTCTGGAGCAATTGAGGGACGCCGCCCCGGACGTCGACGCCCCGGTATTGTTCCTCTGCCGCAGCGGCGTGCGGTCGGATCAGGCCGCGCGTGCGGCACGGGCCGTCGGCTATGAGCAGGCCTACAACGTGCTCGAAGGATTCGAAGGCGACAAGGACGCCTCGGGCCAACGCGGCCAGGTCAGCGGCTGGCGCAAGGCGCGGTTGCCCTGGATTCAGGGATAGAACAGATAGACCTGATACCCCGCCTGGCTCGTCGCACTGGCGTCGATGAACAGCTTCACGGCGATTTCGGAATTGCCCGCGATGCCGGCACGCGGATCCGCAGCCGCGCTGAGATATTCCTCGGGGGCGAAGGCGCGGCGCACGACGACCTGATCCTGAGCATCGGAGAGCGTCAGCTCGACATACGGATACGCCAGCGGAAACGGCACGCGGTTTCTGATCGTCGACGACAGGATCAGCAAGCCGCGATGTGCCGGGTCCGCCTGCAAATCCGACGCTTCGATCGACAATCCCGAGATGTCCGCCATCGCGCGCACTTCGCATCCGGCAACCGCGCATAGCTTGATCAAGGCCGGCTTGGTCGTCGGCCAATGCGCGGCAATCGCGTCGCGAAAGTGGAACAGGGCCTGACCCGCGAGCAGTACCAGCAAGATAGGGATCGCCAGTGCAAGCAGCCACGACGGGACCAGGCGACGTTCCTTCTTTTCCTGCCAGGAAAAACGCGCCGAGTAATCAATCGGCGGGTCGGCGGTGGCCTCGGCATCCTCGGCTTCGAGTTCAGCCTTGTCTGCCTCTGCGGCGCGCACGTCGGCATCGTCGACCGCCGGCTGCAGCGCCTTCGAACTGCGCAGCGTAACCGTGGGCGGTCCCCGCGAGAACTCGTCCTGCGGGAACTCTTCGCGCGCTTGCGGCGCCAGCGACACCAGTGCGGCGACACCGTCGAAGACTGTCTGGCAGTGGCCACAGCGCACCTGTCCGGCGCGCATCGCCAGTTGCTGCGACGTGACGCGAAAGATCGTCTTGCATCCCGGGCAACGGGTGAATTTTTCTTCAGCCATGGTCGTGGTTCCGGCTGCCCGCCAATGCAACCCATCCTTCCTCTGTGCCCCAGACGCCGATATTAAACCATCGCGCATACGTCGCGGCGACCTGCGATGCCTGCGCGTCGAGTATGCCGGAGAGCACGATGTGGCCACCCGCACGCACACGTCCTGCCAACAATGGTGCGAGCAGCTCCAGCGGATTGGCGAGGATGTTGGCAACGACGACATCGAACGTGCCTGCACGCAACTCATCCGGCGAGCCGACCCGGATTGTCACCGCGTTGGTGATAGCATTGGTCCGGCTCGCGACGACGGCTTGCGTGTCGACGTCGACGGCACAGACGTCGACGGCACCAAGCTTCACGGCGGCGATCGCGAGAATGCCGGAGCCGCAACCGTAGTCGAGCAGGGAAGCGCCCTGCGCAAGATGTGCGTCGAGCCAGCGCAGACACAATCGTGTCGTGGCATGGCTGCCGGTGCCAAACGCAAGGCCGGGATCGATGCGCAGGTTGATCGCGTTCCTGGCGACAGGCTCACACCACGACGGCACGATCCACACGCGCTCGCTCGCTTGAACGGGCACGAATTGAGCTTGGGTCTTGCGGACCCAGTCCGTCTCCGGGATCGTCTCGATCGTGTGTGGTGGTGCTTGGCTTCCAAGTTCCGCGCCAACACGCTCGAGCGTCGCCGGGATGTCGACCTCGGCGTCGAACAACACCGTAAGACGCGTAACCGGCCACGCCTCGACTGCGGATCCGCAGTCGGCCTCGGATCCGGGCTCCCCAAACCTTGCAGTCTCATCGACCGTGCCGGCGTTCGCATCGGCAGCGTCGACCGAAAGCGCGCCGGCGCCGAGCAACGCGTCCGCCCAGCGTTCTGCATCACCAGCCGCGGCATCGAAGCACAGCGCGAGGTACGACATCGATACCGGTCAAGCGGTCTGCTTGCGCTTGGCCATCCGTTGCTCGAGATAGTGGATGGACGTGCCGCCACGCAGAAACGACGCGTCGAGCAGCAGTTCCTGATGCAGCGGAATGTTCGTCTTGATGCCCTCGACAACCATTTCGGACAGCGCGACGCGCATGCGCGCGATGGCCTGTTCGCGCGTATCGCCATAGGCGATGACCTTGCCGATCATCGAATCGTAGTTCGGTGGCACGAAGTAGTTGTGATAGACGTGCGAATCGACGCGAATGCCCGGGCCGCCGGGCGCGTGATAGGACGTGATGCGTCCGGGCGACGGCACGAAGGTCTCCGGGTCCTCGGCGTTGATCCGGCATTCGATGGCATGACCGCGCCGCACGATGTCACGCTGGCGAAACGCGAGCTTCTGTCCCGCGGCGACGCGTATCTGTTGCTGCACGAGGTCGATGCCCGTGATCAGTTCGGTGACCGGATGCTCGACCTGGATGCGCGTATTCATCTCGATGAAAAAGAACTCGTCGTCCTGATAGAGGAACTCGAACGTCCCCGCACCGCGATAGCCGATCTTGCGGCACGCTTCGGCGCACCGTTCGCCGATGCGCGTCAGCGCGCGTAATGGAATGCCGGGAGCCGGCGCTTCCTCGATGATTTTCTGATGGCGCCGCTGCATCGAGCAGTCGCGCTCGAACAAATAGACCGCATTCTTGAATTCGTCGGCGAGCACCTGGATTTCGATGTGCCTCGGCGCCTCGAGGTACTTTTCCATGTACACCGCAGGATTGCCGAACGCCGCGCCGGCTTCGGTACGCGTCAGCCCCACCGCGGAGACCAGCGCGGCTTCGGTGTGCACAACGCGCATGCCGCGCCCGCCGCCGCCGCCGGCGGCCTTGATGATCACCGGATACTTGATCAAGCGCGCCGCCTTGATGATCTCCTTCGGGTCTTCGGGCAGCACGCCTTCCGAGCCCGGCACGCAAGGAACGCCCGCCTTGATCATCGCCACTTTCGCGCTGACCTTGTCGCCCATCAGGCGAATCGTGTCGGGACGCGGGCCGATGAATACGAATCCGCTTTTTTCGATCTTCTCAGCGAAATCGGCGTTCTCGGACAGGAAACCGTAGCCGGGATGGATCGCCTGCGCATCGGTAACTTCGGCCGCGCTGATGATTGCCGGAATATTCAGGTAGCTTTGCGCTGACGGCGGCGGACCGATGCAAACTGATTCGTCGGCCAGGCGCACGTACTTGGCTTCGGAATCGGCTTCGGAGTGCACGACCACCGTCTTGATGCCAAGCTCGCGGCACGCTCGCTGGATGCGCAACGCGATCTCGCCGCGGTTGGCGATCAACACTTTGTCGAACAACTGCCCGGTGCTCTTGGTTGCCAAGGAAACTTTCTAGGAGCAGCACGCATTGGCGCGCCGGCGTACGTGAATCAACCGATCACGACCAATGGTTGTCCGTACTCGACCGGTTGGCCATTCTCCGCGAGGATTGCCTTGACCACGCCCGCCTTGTCAGCCTCGATCTCGTTCATCAACTTCATCGCTTCGATGATGCACAACGGATCGCCGGCCTGGACGGTGTCGCCGACCTCGACGAACGCTTTCGAACCCGGGGCCCCGGCGCGATAGAAGGTGCCCACCATCGGGGACTTGACGACATGGCCCTCCGCTTGGACCGGAATGGTCACCGGCGCTGGTTCAGGCGCCTTTGCCGGCGCGCCGACCATGACGACCTGACCCTGGGGTGCGGCGTGAACCGACGTTGCCGGCGTCCCAGCCGGAATCGCCCGCGTTATGCGGACACGCTCTTCCCCTTCGGCGATCTCGAGCTCGCCAATGCCAGAGCTTTCGAACAGTTCGATGAGCGACTTGAGTTTGCGCAGATCCATGGCGATTCTCGCAGTCCAGCCGGAGTCAGCGCGGCTCGGCCAACAGGCGCCGTACCAATATCGAATTCGCGGATGTCGCGGATGTCCCGGAACGTGCCTTCGCTCTGGCGCTCCCGTCAACCGGTCGTGGACCAGCCATAGATTCCCCCGCCCCCGTGCGGATCCCGCACTATGCTGCGAGTTTGACGCAGATCGCCACAAGTTGTCCAGTGTTCGCCAAGGTACTCTTGTTGCCAATGGACCGAACCTGAACGCCGAGAGAACTTGTCAAGTTACAGCTTTTGTCCCGTGGACCAGGCGCAAACTGCTCACGGCGCAGGACATCGTCAATCCCGAACAGCGTACATTTTTAAGAGAAATTATAGCAACTTGCCGACAATATCACGCAATTGAGCTGGCTTAAGCGGTCCGAGTTGCGTATGTACGACATGACCCTGCCGGTCGACGATGATCGTAAACGGCAACGCCGCAAGCCGATTCCCTAGCGTCTTGGAAAGTTCGACCGCGCCGTAGCCGCCAATGAGGGTCGGGTAGTTCAAGCCGAGTTCCTTGGAGAACTGTGCGACCTTATCGGCCTGATCGACGGCTATACCAACAAACTGCAGCCCCTTGGCGCCATATTCGGTCTGCGCTCGTACGAACTCCGGCATCTCCTCGCGGCATGGCGCACACCACGTCGCCCAGAAATTCACGACCACGACCTTGCCGCGCCATTGCCCAATGGACTGCTCCTTGCCTGCGGCATCAGGCAACGACAACGCAAGCAATGCAGTGGCGTCTACCGGGGCGTCCTGGCGCAGCCCAAAATAGGCGCCCAAAGCGAGCGCCAAGGCGCCGACGACACCAAGCACCCATGTGGTTTTGATCTTGCTCATGAGATCATTCTTTGCCCGGCGCGAGTGTGAGCAGTCACACTTTTAGTTGAACCAGGATTTTTTGGGCGGTTCATCCACGCGCGTCGGCGCGACATTGGCGGCGGGAAGAGCCACGGTCACCCGCTGCACTTGCGGCGGATAGCAGATGCCGACATCCGCACAACCCTGCGACTCCGCCACCACGACAACTTTCTGGCCGGGGGCCATATCCTTGAGCGCGAGATTGACCGTGAGGTTCCCGCGATACGTCTGCACCCGGCCAAAAAACTGATCGTCCTTGACCTTACCCTCCGGGAGGACCGGGGCAGTCACGCCCGCCGCGGCCGGTTCAACGGTAAAGCGGATCCGGTCGCGATACAAATAGTAGCCGTCGGCGATCGTGAACCGCGTCTCGATCGTTTCGGGGTTGAGTGCGCGCGCCGAGAAACGGAAGGCCTTTTCGGGCGAAAGCGGGTCGACCTGAGCGAATGCCGGCGGGGCGAGGACCAGCGCTATGCCGAACGCCAGCATGGGTCGCATCCTAGGACGCCGCCGCGGTTTCAGCCGCGATCCAATCGAGATATGCGGGAAGCCCATGGGTAATGGGGACAGCGATAATCTCCGGAAGTTCGTATGGATGCTTGGCGCGGATCGCCGCTTCCAGCCGCGGGTAGAGCGCCGACCGCGTCTTGATGGCGACGGGAGTTTCGTCGGCTGTTTCGATTTCGCCGCGCCAGTGATAAAGTGAATGCACCGTCGCGCCGATCTGGATGCACGCGGCCAGGCGGTTTGCGAGTAGTTCACGCGCGAGCGACTCGGCAGCCTCCCGTTGCGGAAACGTCGTCAGTACCAGCAACGGTGATTGCGGTGCGCTGCGCGGCAAGGAGCCTCCATGCGTTTTATTGTCATGCTGATTGTACTGATTTTCCCCGTGCTCGACGTGATCGCGACGATGCGCTTCGCGCGATGGACCGGCATTCCCGCCGCGGTGTTGATGCTCGCACCGGTGATCGCGGGTTCGCTGCTGCTGCGTCATGAACGCGTTGCCTTCCGCACCAGGACGCTCGCCGCACTGCGCGGCGACCAGCCACTGTTGCGCGGGTTGCTCGACAGCGGGCGCAAGGTACTCGCCGCGATATTGCTGATCGTTCCGGGCGTCGTCTCCGATCTGATGGCCCTGACATTGTTGCTGCTGCCGATCAACGTCGGCGCGTCGTTCGCACCGATGTCCGCGGGCTCGGTTCGCCGGCCGCTGGACGGCGATTACCGCCGCCTCGACTAAAACCTATCCAAAAATTGGCTGCGCGGCTCGATAGCATTGTCGTGTCCTCGCTCGCCCCTCGCTGTACATCTAGGTACTATCTCGGCGCTCGCTGCGGGCCTTCGCGCTCTCGTGCCGCTCGCCGGGATTTTTAGACAGGTTTTTGACTAAGGATCTAGCGGCCGTAGATGGTTGGCTGTGCCTTGCGTGCGCGCCAATAGGCCCAGAGCATCATCCAGACGCCGACGACAATCATCGGCAGCGACAACCACTGTCCCATCGATAGCCCCATCGCCAGCAATCCGAGAAAGTTGTCGGGTTCGCGTGCGTATTCGACGATAAAGCGAAAGCTTCCGTAGCCGATCAGGAACAACCCGGACACTGCGCCCATCGGGCGCCGGTGCCGCGCATAGATCCACAGCAATGCAAACAGCAGCAAACCTTCGAGCCCCAGCTCGTAGAGCTGCGACGGATGGCGCGGCTGCGCATCGATCTGTGGAAACACGATGGCCCAAGGCACGTTGGTCGGTCGGCCCCACAGTTCCCCATTGATGAAATTGCCCAGCCGGCCAAGTCCGAGGCCGATCGGGATCAGCGGCGCGACGAAGTCGGTGACTTCGAGCCAGCGCTTGTGACGGAGGCGCGCGAACAGGGCCAGCGCGATGAGCACGCCGAGAAATCCGCCGTGGAAACTCATGCCGCCCTGCCACAGCGCCAGCACTTCCAGCGGATGCGCGGCGTAATAGCCGAATTTGTAGAACAGAACGTAGCCGATCCGGCCACCGAGAATGACGCCGAATACACCGTAGAAGAGCATGTCGTCGACGTCGCGCGGATGCCATCCGGTGAGCAGGTTCTGACGCGCGCGATACTTGCCAAGCACAACGAACGCAATGAAGCCGAGCAGGTACATGAGCCCATACCAGCGCACGGCGAGCGGCCCGACCTGAAACGCGATCGGATCGAATTGCGGATGTACCAGCATGGGATCGATTATGACACCGCGCGCCGGCGCATGGATCCTGCGGCGTGAGTGTGCGTGCGTGCCGTGGCCACGAAATTCGCCAGACAGATGCTGCGATTGTCGTACCGCCACGCGAGCGACACGGTGATCTGCGGCGATGTTTCGCGCAGCAAACGGTACACAACGCCCGATCGTCGAAGATCCATCAGCGAGGCTGGAACGAGGGCCACGCCGAGACCGGCGGAGACCAGACTGATGATGGTCTGCAACTGAATCGCCTCCTGCGCGACGCGCGGTGTGAAGCCCGTGGACCGACAGAAACCGACAATCATGTCGTGCAATCCGGGCGCATTCGAACGCGGAAACAGGATGAAGGGCCGCGTTGCAATGGCCGTCAAGGAGACGCGGCGACCACGCCGCGCCAGCGGATCGGTGGCCGGTATCGCTGCGACCAGGGACTCGGTCAGCAGCGGCAACGTCGTCAGGCTCGCATCCTCGACGGGCGCAAGCAACATTCCGGCGTCGATGCGCAACGCAAGCAGATCGCGCAACTGCACATCCGACGTCAGCTCGCGCAGGTCGAGCGTGACCCCGGGATAGGCCTCGCGATAGGCGCGCAGCACACCCGGCAGGATGCTGTAGTCGACGGCGCTGATGAAGCCGAGCGTGAGTTGACCGCTCGCCCCCAACGCTGCCCGACGCGTGCGTTCCCCGACGAGGTCGGCATCGTTAAGTAAACGACGCGCGTCGACCAGCAGGTGCGCGCCGGCGTCGGTGAGTTCGACGTGCCGCTTGCTGCGTCGAAGCAGCAGCGTGCCGATCTCCTGTTCGAGCTGCTGGATCTGGCGCGACAACGGCGGCTGCGAGATGTGCAACCGCGCAGCCGCCTTGCCGAAATGCAGGGTCTCCGCGACCGCAACGAAGTAGCGCAGGCGCCGAAGGTCCATGGTTAATACTTATTATGCATTAATAGTGCTGGAAACATGTATTGGACAGTATCAGAACAGTGCCGGTATAAGGAAGCCCCTGGAGGACTTCGATGCGGCTGTTCCACCTCGACCGCTATTCGCCCCCCGGCCTACTCGCCTGGACCGCGTTGTTCTGGGCTGGAAACATGGTTGTTGGCCGTGCCATCGCCGGCGCGATGTCGCCGATCGCCCTCGCCTACTGGCGCTGGGTGATCGTGATCTTGGTCCTGGCGCCCTTCTGCTGGCGCGAAGTCGTCCAGCGTCGCGCGATGCTGTTCCGCTCGTGGCGGATCCTGCTGCTGCTGGGCATCATGAGCACCGCGCTGTACAACTCTCTCACTTATTGGGCGCTGACCTACACCACGGCAACCAACACGACGGTGCTGAACTCGATGATCCCGATCTGCGTCATGTTCGGATCGTGGGTGCTGCTGCGGGAGACGCCGTCGGTCCGGCCGCTGATGGGATTTGCAATTTCGCTCGTGGGCGTACTGTTCGTGGTCGCGCACGGCCATCCGAAGGCGCTGTTGGCGACGACGCCGAATCCCGGCGACCTGATCATGCTGATTGCGCTGTTCCTGTGGGGCTTCTACGCGGTGCTGTTGCGCTACCGGCCCGCCGAATTGAGTGCATTGGGATACGTGTTCGTGACCGGCCTCATCGGTCTGGTGATCGCCACGCCGTTTTTCTTCCTCGATCGGGCGCTCAACGCGCCGGCGGTGGCGTCCACGATTTCATGGCAGGCGGTGGCCGCGATCGGCTACTTCGCCGTGTTCCCTACGCTGTTGGCCACGGTCTTCTACAACCATGCCGTCGACCGGATCGGCCCCGTGCCGGCGAGCCTGTTCATCCACCTCGTCCCGCTGTTCGGGGCGCTGCTCGCCGTCCTGTTCCTGGACGAGCGCCCCGGATGGCATCACCTGGTCGGCATGGCACTGGTATTCACCGGGATCGTGCTTGCCCGCCGCGTAACGCCCGCTCGCGTCGCCTCAAGATAAGGCTCGTCGCGGCAGGGTCCAGTATCATTGCTGGTTCTCCTTTCCACACCTTCACGCTAGGCAAACCATGGCCAACAATCGTCGCAGCCGCATCATCACGCACGGCGTCGCCCGCTCGCCCAATCGCGCCATGCTGCGCGCGGTGGGATTCAACGATGGCGACTTCGACAAGCCGATCGTCGGTGTTGCGAACGGTCATTCGACGATGAACCCCTGCAATGCCGGCATCCAGCCGCTGGTCGACCGCGCCATGGCCGCGCTGTCCGCGGGCGGCGCCAAGCCGCAAGTGTTCGGTTTCCCCACGGTGACCGACGGCATCGGCATGGGCACCGAAGGCATGAAGTATTCGCTCGTATCGCGCGAAGTGATTGCGGATGCGATCGAGGTCGCCGTGATGGGCCAGTGCATGGACGGCGTGGTTTGCGTCGGCGGCTGTGACAAGAACATGCCGGGCGCAATGATGGCGATGGCGCGCATGAACGTGCCGGCGATCTTCGTCTACGCCGGCACCATCAAGCCGGGGTTCTGGAAGGGCCAGAAGCTCACCATCGTCAGCCCGTTCGAGGCGGTCGGAGCCTTCGCTGCCGGCAAGATGTCAGAGGAAGACCTGGTGGGCATCGAGAAGAATGCCTGCCCAAGCGTGGGTGCCTGCGGCGGGCAGTACACCGCCAACACGATGTCATCGTCGTTCGAGGCACTGGGCCTGAGCCTGCTCGGCAGCTCGCAACTCGCCTCGCCCGATCCGGAAAAGGCCGACAGCGCCGCCGCATCGGCGCAGGCACTCATCAACGCGGTCGTGCTCGACATCAAACCGCGCGACATCATCACCCGCAAGTCGATCGAAAATGCGATCGCTCTGGTGATGGCAACCGGTGGCTCGACCAACGCCGTGCTGCACTATCTCGCGATCGCCTCGGCCGCCGGCGTCGAGTGGACGATCGACGACTTCGAACGCATCCGCCAGCGCGTGCCGGTCCTGTGCGACCTCAAGCCTTCGGGCCGCTATGTCGCCGTCGACTTCAACACTGCCGGCGGTGTGCCGCAAGTATTGAAAATGCTGCTCGAGCACGATCTGCTGCACGGCGACTGTATGACCATCACCGGCAAGACCATCGGCGAAGAACTCGAGAGCGTGCCCGCGGTGCCACGCAGCGATCAGGATGTGATCCGGCCGTGGGACAAGCCGATGTATCCGCAAGGGCACCTCGCGATCCTGCGCGGCAACCTTTCTCCTGAGGGCTGCGTCGCCAAGATCACCGGCCTGAAGAATCCGTCGATCACCGGACCGGCCCGCGTGTACGACTCCGAACCTGCGGCGCTCGATGCGATCCTGGGCAAGCAGATCAAGCCCGGCGACGTCATGGTCATACGCTACGAGGGGCCGAAAGGCGGCCCCGGGATGCAGGAGATGCTGGCGCCGACGTCGGCCTTGATCGGACAAGGTCTCGGTGAAAGTGTCGGACTGATCACCGATGGCCGCTTTTCCGGCGGCACCTGGGGCATGGTCGTAGGACATGTCGCGCCCGAGGCCTACGTCGGCGGCACCATCGCGTTGGTGCACGAAGGCGACAGCATTACCATCGACGCACACAAGCGCCTCATCCAGCTCAATGTGGACGACGCTGAACTCGCGCGTCGTCGCGCGGTGTGGCAACCGCCCAAACCGCGCTATACGAAGGGTGTGCTCGCGAAATACATGAAGCTGGTCTCGACGGCGAGTCTTGGCGCGATCACTGACGCGAGTTAGGAATACACTGCCCTCGTAGTTGTTTACAGCTATTGGTGCAGCGACGATTGAAATGATGCTGGAGGATCCAATGTCAGCAAGACTCAGTACCGCCACATTCGCCTCATGGATTGCAGTGCTCGCGGTGCTCGGCCTGGTCGCGTGCCAATCAACTTCGTTTGCCCCGTCCTTCCCGCCTGTTCCCGCCCCGACGCTGGCCGTGGGTGATCACTGGGAATATCAGATCACCGACAACCTGCGCAGAGGGTTGGTCACGATGCTCGAAGCGGACGTCGTATCGATCAACGCGGGTATCGCTTCGGTGCGACTGGTATACAACGACCAGAACGGACGCACCGAGACGAGGGCCGAGATCGACGCCAACGGCGGATTGATCGCAGGCGCGCTGAAAGGCGAGGAGTCGCGGCGCTTCCAGGTGCCGATCCAGATGTACGACTTCCCGCTGGAGCGGGGCAAGACCTGGCGGCAGGTCGTCCCGACCATCAGCCCAGACACCCAACTCAATGCCCAGATTCTTGTATTCGGAAACGTCCAGGGGCAAACCGTGGTCACCGTACCCGCCGGTGCCTTCAACACGACGTATGTTTTTCGCATCCTCCAGCTCGACGATGAGCAGTTCTGGCGCACGCGCACGACGCGGGAAGATGCGGTGTGGTTTGCGCCGGAAGTGAAGGGGCCGGTGCGCGAGCTTCGCAATGCGTCCTTCATCCAAAGGGGCGGCGGCGGTATCGCCTCCCTGGTGCGAACCGAGAACACGACACGTGACCTGCTGTCGTTTCGCCCCGGGCTGAAGAGCCCCTGAGGCAGCCTATAGCGCCAGCCGCTGCCAGATGATGGTGGTCAGGCTGGCCTGATTCAGCGTGTAGAAATGCAGCCCGGGCGCGCCGCGCTCCAGCAGGTCGGCGCACAGGTCGGTGACTATATCCAGCCCGAACGCGCGCACGGAGGCCGCATCATCCCCGAAGCTTTCCATCTTGCGGCGAATCCACCGCGGGATTTCCGCACCACACGCATCGGAAAAACGAGCCAGCTTTGAAAAACTGGTGATGGGCATGACCCCCGGAACGATCGGGATGCCGATGCCGGCGGTAGTTGCAGCGTCGACGAACCGGTAATAACTGTCGGCGTTGAAAAAATATTGCGTGATCGACGAGTTGGCTCCCGCATCGACCTTCCGCTTGAAGCTGGCGAGGTCGGCCGCGGGGCTGGTCGCCTGCGGGTGATATTCCGGATAGCAGGCGACGTCGATCTGGAACCAGTCGCCGGTCTCGGCGCGGATGAACTCGACGAGTTCATTGGCATAACGAAATTCGCCGGCCCCGGCGCTGCCCGAGGGCAGGTCGCCCCGCAATGCAACCAGATGACGGATCCCGTGCTTGCGATAGGTGGCAAGCGTAGCGCGAATGTTCTCGCGCGATGAGCCGATGCAGGAGATATGCGGTGCGGCGCGCTGTCCCGCAGCCTGGATCTCAAGCACCGCCTCCAGTGTGCGATCGCGCGTCGAGCCGCCTGCGCCATACGTCACGGAAAAGAACTTCGGCCCAAGTGTCGCCAACTGTGCACGCGTGGTGGCGAGCTTGGTCGCCCCCTCCGCGGTGGCCGGTGGGAAGAACTCGAAGCTGAAGATGGGATCAGCGGCAGCCTGCATGAGCGATACGTCCGTGTTCATTCTTTCTTGCGGTGAAGGAAAATCGCGCACAAGGCCCAGGAAATAATGCTGTAGAGAATCGCGCCGCCGACGCCGGACCAGAAACCCGCGACATGAAAGCCCGGGACATACGATCCGACAAACCAGAACAGAAGCCCGTTGATCACGAAAATGAACAGGCCCAGCGACAACAACGTCGCCGGCAATGTCAGCAGTACCAACAGTGGCCGGATGAACGTATTGATCAGCCCAAGCACCAATGCCGCGACCAACGCCCACATATACGACTCGACACTGATCGACGACATCAGGTATGGCAACGCAAAAAGCGCCGCCGCGTTGATCAGCCAGAGTATCAAGAGTCGCATATCAAGTCTCCGTTTCAACCATCCCTGTTCCGAACAACCAAAGTCGGATGGACCGTCACCGCAGGTGACGGTCCATGCCGTGCTCGCAGTGCTCGTCAGTACCGATACGTATCAGGTTTGTACGGCCCGGCGACTTCCACGCCGATGTACCGTGCCTGCTTGTCCGTCAGCTCGGTCAGCATTGCGCCGAGTTTCTTGAGTTGCAGGCGCGCAACCTTTTCATCCAGGTGCTTGGGCAGCACGTACACGCCGACCGGATATTTCCCGCCGTTGCTGCGCGCGTCACCCCACAGTTCGATCTGCGCAATGACCTGATTGGCGAAGGAACTCGACATCACGTAGCTCGGGTGACCCGTTCCGCAGCCGAGGTTCACCAGCCGACCTTCGGCCAGCAGGATGATCCGCTTGCCGTCGGGGAAGATGACGTGGTCGACCTGTGGCTTGATGTTTTCCCACTGGCATTGTTTCAGCGACGCGACGTCGATTTCATTGTCGAAGTGACCGATGTTGCACACGATCGTGTTGTTTTTCATCCGCGCCATGTGCGCGTAGGTGATGACGTCGAGATTGCCGGTCGCCGTGACGATGATGTCGACCTTGTCCGCGGCGTAGTCCATAGTGACGACGCGATAACCCTCCATCGCCGCCTGCAGCGCACAGATCGGGTCGATTTCCGCGACCCAGACCTGCGCCGACAGCGCGCGCAGTGCCTGCGCGCTGCCTTTGCCGACGTCGCCATAGCCGCAGACCAGCGCGACCTTGCCGGCGATCATCACGTCGGTGGCGCGCTTGATGCCGTCGACCAGCGACTCGCGGCATCCGTAAAGGTTGTCGAACTTGCTCTTGGTGACCGAATCGTTCACGTTGATTGCCGGGAAACCGAGACGTCCCTCCTGATGCATGCGGTAGAGACGCTTGACGCCCGTCGTGGTCTCCTCGGTCACGCCCCTGATATTCGCCTTGACCCTGGAATAGAAGCCGGGATCCGCGGCCAGGCGCTTGGCAATCGACGTGAACAGCCAGAACTCTTCCTCACCGTTGGGCTTCGAGATGATGCTGCGGTCGGATTCTGCCTGCGTTCCCAAGTGGACCAGCAGCGTCGCGTCGCCACCATCGTCCAGGATCATGTTCGGGCCGCGCCCGTCAGGCCACTCGAATATGCGGTGCGTGAACTCCCAGTATTCCTCCAGCGACTCGCCCTTGTGGGCAAACACCGCGGTGCCGCCGGCGGCAATGGCCGCTGCGGCATGGTCCTGCGTCGAGTAGATGTTGCACGACGCCCAGCGCACTTCGGCGCCGAGCGCCTTCAACGTCTCGATCAGAACCGCGGTCTGGATGGTCATATGCAGCGATCCCGCGATGCGCGCGCCGCGCAATGGTTGCTCGGGAGCGAATTCCTCGCGAATGGCCATCAGCCCGGGCATTTCGGTTTCGGCGATGGCGATTTCCTTGCGCCCCCATCCTGCGAGCTCGAGGTCGGCCACCCGGAAATCGGTGAATTTCTTGATGTCTGTCACAGCGTTCATGCGTCACTCCTTGAGCGACTCCGAACACGGGGAGGGGCGGAACAGGCCTCGTCAACCCGGCGCGCGAGCCGCGGTTCAACGAGCGCAGTTGCAATGGGGAGAACCCCGGGGATACCCCGAGCCTGGCAGCCACCATCGGGTGCGGCTGTTGCAACGCTCCTCGGGAGTAGAATAGTTTAGCCGAATTCTGGCAGCATGTCTTGCCCCCGCGCCCGGGCGTAGCCGGATGCGCGGCACTCGAAACCCGCCGGGCGCTTCCACGTCGGATAACAGATGGTTACAACTCCGACGCAACGAAAGCTCCCGACCGCGGACAATCCCATGCCCCTTCATCACTTGTCAGCATGAGCCCAGATACAACGACATCGGCGAATCCGATCGCCGCGCAATACTCCACACCCGCAACCCCGCGTCGCCGTGCGTGGGTGTGGTTGCTGGCGCTCGTGCTGCTTGTCGCCATGGCTCTTGGCGCCTGGTACTGGTGGCCAAAGTCGGCGGAGCCCCCATCCCCGGCCAAGGGCCGCTTCGATGCCGCCAGCCGCCCGCTGCCCGTCGTCGCGGCTCCCGCGAAGAAGGGGAGCATCGATGTGTACGTCAACGCACTCGGCACGGTGACGCCACGCAACATCGTCACCGTACGGCCGCGCGTCGACGGTCAGCTGATGAGTGTTGCCTTTCGCGAAGGGCAGGTCGTCAAGGCCGGCGACCTGCTCGCCGAGATCGATCCGCGGCCCTTTCAGGTGCAACTGACGCAAGCGAGCGGGCAGATGGCCAAGGATCAGGCGCTGCTCAAGAATGCACAAGTAGACCTTGAGCGATATCGGACTTTGCTCACTCAGGATTCCATTTCGAAGCAGCAGGTCGATACGCAGGAAGCACTGGTACGGCAATACGAGGGCACCGTGCAACAGGATCAGGGCGCGGTCGACAGCGCCAGGCTGCAACTCACCTACGCCCGGGTGACCGCGCCCATCGGCGGCCGGGTCGGCCTGCGGCAAGTCGATGCAGGCAACGTTGTGCGTGCGTCGGACGCGACCGGACTGGTCGTGATCACCCAGCTGCAGCCGATGACCGTGATCTTTCCGATCCCGGAAGACAACGTGCCCCGCGTGATGAAGCGCATGCAGGATGGCGAAGCGATCGTCGTCGAAGCCTGGGATCGCGATCAGAAAATGAAGCTCGCGACCGGCAAGTTGCTGACCGTCGATAACCAGATCGACACCACGACCGGCACCGTAAAATTGAAAGCCGAATTCGCGAACGACAATCTGGCGCTGTTTCCGAACCAGTTCGTGAACGTGCGCATGCTCGTGCAGACCCTGCCCGAAGCGACGCTGATCCCGAGCGCAGCGATCCAGCGGGGCGCGCCCGGCACGTTCGTCTACGTGGTCAAGGAAGACCAGACTGTCGCCGTGACACCCGTCAAGCTGGGTCCGGTGCAAGGCGAGGTCACGGCGATCACGAGCGGTCTTGCACCGGGTGACGTGGTCGTCACCGATGGCGCCGACAAGCTGCGCGAGGGTGCCAAGGTCGAATTGATCAACCGCGACGCGCAGGCCGCCCCGGTACCCGGCGCCACGCGGCGCGGGCCGCGCGCGGATCGACCTCCGGGCAGCGGACCGCCGCGCGAAGGCCAGCGGGCTGGCAAAGACGGCGGATGAATCCATCGCGCCTGTTCATCCTGCGGCCGGTCGCCACCACCCTCATGATGGTGGCGATCCTGCTCGCCGGCATCGTCGCGTATCGCGTGCTGCCGCTTTCCGCACTGCCCGAAGTCGACTATCCGACCATCCAGGTCGTGACGCTGTATCCCGGGGCGAGCCCCGATGTGATGACGTCGTCGGTCACCGCGCCGCTCGAGCGGCAATTCGGTCAGATGCCGGGCTTGAAGCAGATGTCGTCGACAAGTTCGGGGGGCGCCTCAGTCATCACGCTCCAGTTCGGGCTCGAACTTTCGCTCGACGTCGCGGAACAGGAAGTGCAGGCGGCTATCAACGCGTCCGGCAATTTTCTGCCGACCGATTTGCCCAATCCACCGATCTACAACAAGGTCAATCCGGCCGACACGCCGATCATCACGCTCGCACTGACTTCGCAGACGCTGCCGTTGCACAAACTCGAGGATCTTGCCGATACGCGCATCGCGCAGAAGATCTCGCAATTGCCCGGTGTGGGACTGGTCAGCATCAGCGGTGGCCAGCGCCCTGCCGTGCGCATCCAGGTGAATCCGAAGGCGCTCGCCGCGTACGGACTCTCGCTTGAGGATGTGCGCACCGCGATCGGCAATGCCAACACCAATCAGGCGAAGGGCAGCTTCGACGGACCGACCCGGGCGTCGACCATCGACGCCAACGACCAGCTGAAGACCGCGGACGAATACCGCCAACTGATCATCGCCTACAAGAATGGTGCGGCGATACGGATCCAGGACGTTGCCGACGCGGTCGATGCGGCCGAGAACTCGCGGCTCGCAGCGTGGGCCAACACGACCCCCGCGATTATCCTCAATATTCAGCGTCAGCCCGGCACCAACGTCATCGAAGTCGTCGACCGGGTCAAACAGTTGTTGCCGCAGTTGAAGGCCTCGCTGCCCGCGGCGGTCGACGTCGTGTTGCTGACCGACCGCACGGTGACCATCCGCGCGTCGGTGCGCGACGTGCAGTTCGAGCTGTTGCTCGCCGTCGCGCTCGTGGTGCTGGTCATCTTCCTGTTCCTGCGCAACGTTCCCGCGACGTTCATTCCCAGCGTGGCGGTACCACTGTCGCTGGTCGGAACCTTTGGCGTAATGTATCTCGCCGGGTTCTCGATCAACAACCTGACCCTGATGGCGCTGACGATCGCGACCGGCTTCGTCGTCGACGACGCGATCGTGGTCATCGAGAATATCGCCCGCTACATCGAGGCCGGCGAATCGCCCTTGCAGGCGGCCTTGAAGGGCACGCAGCAGATCGCCTTCACCATCATCTCGCTGACGTTCTCGCTCATCGCGGTGCTGATCCCGTTGCTGTTCATGGGTGACATCGTCGGCCGCCTGTTCCGCGAATTCGCGATCACGCTCGCCGTCTCGATTCTCATTTCCGCAGTCGTTTCACTGACGCTGACGCCGATGATGTGCGCGAAGCTGCTGCATCACACGCCGCCGGAGAAGCAGGGCCGCTTTTATCGCTGGAGCGGCGATCTGTTCGAGCGCGTGATCGCCCGTTACGGTCGGATGCTGAACTGGGTGCTCGATCGCCAGGGTGCGACGCTGATCGTCGCCGCCCTGACGCTCGTGCTCACGGTGGTGCTCTATATCGTCATACCCAAAGGCTTTTTCCCGGTGCAGGACACGGGCGCGATCCAGGGCATTTCCGAAGCGCCACAGACGATCTCGTTCGCGGCGATGGGCGAGCGGCAGCGCGCGCTGGCGGCCGTGGTCCTCGAAGATCCGGCAGTCGCGAGCCTGACGTCTTTTATCGGCGTCGACGGTACGAACGCAACGCTCAACAGCGGCCGCATGCTCATCAACCTCAAGCCGCGCGACCAGCGTGGCGCCAGTGCGTCGGACGTGATCCGGCGCCTGCAGCCGAAACTGGCGCACGTCGAGGGCATCACCTTGTACATGCAGCCGGTGCAGGACTTGACGATCGAGGATCGCGTCAGCCGCACGCAATACCAGTTCACCGTCGAAGCGGTCGATGCCACTGAACTGAGCAAGTGGGTGCACCAGTTCACCGATCGCTTGAAGCAGGTTCCGCAACTCGCCGACGTCGCCAGCGATTACCAGGACGGCGGCCTGCAGGCCTACGTCGAATTCGACCGCACGACGGCGAGCCGGCTCGGCATCACGCCCGCGGCGATCGACAACGCGCTTTACAACGCGTTCGGGCAGCGCCTCGTGTCGACCATCTTCACGCAAACCAATCAGTACCGTGTCGTGCTGGAGGTCAAACCTGAGTTCCAGCGCGGACCTGCCGCGCTCAAGGACATCTACGTCACCTCGACGGTCCCCGGCCAGCCATCGCAGCAAGTGCCGCTATCGTCGATCGCGCAGGTCATCGAAAAAGCCGCGCCGCTGTCGATCAACCACATCGGGCAATTTCCCGCGGCGACGATCTCGTTCAACCTTGCTCCCGGTGCGTCGCTGGGCGACGCGGTCGAGGCGATCGAGAAGGCGAAGCTCGAGCTCGGCCTGCCCGCCAGCGTGCAGATCAATTTTCAAGGCGCCGCGCTGGCGTTCCGCGCGTCGCTGAACAACGAGTTGTGGCTGATCCTGGCCGCGATCGTGACCATGTACATCGTGCTGGGCGTGCTCTACGAGAGCTTCATCCACCCCATCACCATCCTGTCGACGTTGCCGTCCGCGGGTGTGGGCGCGTTGCTCGCGCTGATGCTGTCCGGCAACGACCTGTCGATCATTGCCATCATCGGGATCATCCTGCTCATCGGCATTGTGAAAAAGAACGCGATCATGATGATCGACTTCGCCCTCGACGCCGAGCGCCACGAAGGCCTGGCGCCGCGCGATGCGATTTTCCAGGCCTGCCTGCTGCGCTTCCGGCCGATCATGATGACCACGATGGCCGCCATCCTTGGCGCGCTGCCGCTGATGATCGGCTGGGGCGAAGGGTCCGAGCTGCGGCATCCGCTGGGCATCACCATGGTCGGCGGACTGATCTTTTCGCAGGCATTGACCCTATTCACCACACCAGTGATCTATCTCTGGTTCGATCGCCTCGCGCGCCGGGTCGATACGCAGCGCGGCCAGATCGACGCGCCGCGCGACGCACGGGCGACCGGCGACTGACGCCGAACGACCATGAATATCTCCGCACCCTTCATCGACCGTCCGGTAGCCACCACGCTGCTGACGCTCGGCGTGGCGCTGGCAGGTGCGATCGCCTTCCGCCTCTTGCCCGTGTCACCGCTGCCGCAGGTCGATTTTCCAACAATTTCGGTACAGGCCTCGCTGCCCGGCGCCAGCCCGGAAACGATGGCCGCAACCGTCGCCACACCGCTCGAGCGCTCGCTTGGACGCATCAGCGGCGTGACCGAGATGACGTCGTCGAGTTCACTCGGTTCGACCCGGGTCACCCTGCAATTCGACCTCAGCCGCGACATCGACGGTGCCGCGCGCGACGTGCAGGCCGCAATCAACGCGGCGCGCAACCTGCTCCCCTCCGGCTTGCCCAGCAATCCGATCTACCGCAAGGTCAACCCCGCCGATGCACCGATCATGATCCTGGCGCTGACCTCGGCCACGATGACACAGGGACAGATGTACGACGCCGCGTCGACGATCCTGGCGCAGAAGCTGTCGCAGGTAGCCGGGGTGGGACAGGTGACCGTGGGCGGCAGCTCGTTGCCGGCGGTGCGCGTCGAGCTCAACCCTGCGGCGTTGAACAAGTACGGCGTCGGGGTCGAGGATGTGCGTGTCGCACTCGCTGCCGCCAACGCGAACCGGCCCAAAGGCGCGGTCGAGGACGGCGACCGTCACTGGCAGATCTACGCCAACGACCAGGCGAAGTCGGCGGCGGAATATCTCCCGCTGATCGTATCGTTCCGCAACGGCGCACCGGTGCAGCTGACCGACGTCGCCGAGGTGGTCGACTCGGTGCAGGACCTGCGCAATGCCGGCATGGCCAACGGCAAGCCTTCGGTGCTGGTGATCATCAACCGGCAACCCAACGCGAACATCATCGACACCGTCGACGCGGTGACTGCGTTGCTGCCGTCGCTGCGCGCATCGATTCCCAACACGATCGATCTGACGCTGGCGATGGAGCGCACGACGACGATCCGCGCTTCCCTGCGCGATACCGGACGCTCACTGCTGATTGCCGTCGTGCTGGTGATCCTGGTTGTGTTCGTGTTCCTGCGCAACGTCCGCGCGACGCTGATTCCGAGCGTCGCCGTACCGGTCTCGCTCATCGGCACGTTCGCCTTCATGTATCTGTTCGGTTTTTCGATCAACAACTTCACCCTGATGGCGCTGACCATCGCCACGGGCTTTGTCGTCGATGACGCGATCGTGGTACTGGAGAACACGTCACGCCACATCGAAGCCGGGATGCGACCATTTGCGGCCGCGCTGCAAGGTGCGCGCGAGGTGGGCTTCACGGTGCTGTCGATGAGCCTGTCGCTCATCGCCGTATTTATTCCGATCCTGCTCATGGGTGGCATCGTCGGGCGCCTGTTCCGCGAGTTCGCGGTCACGTTGTCGGTCGCCATCCTGGTGTCGCTGGTCGTGTCGCTGACCACGACGCCGATGATGTGCGCACGCCTTCTTCGACCCAAGGCGGAACGCAAGACCGGCCGCATCGGTGCATGGGGTGAGCGGATGTTCGCGGCCATGGCGGGAGGTTACCGGCGAAGCCTGGCGTGGGGACTTCGCCACGGACCCATCGTCATGCTGGTGCTGCTGGTGACCGTGTGCCTGAACATCTATCTGTACGTGATCATTCCCAAGGGTTTTTTCCCACAACAGGACACCGGACGCCTGGTCGGTGGCATTCAGGCCGACCAAAGCATTTCCTTTCAGGCGATGCGCGTGAAGCTGGCCGATTTCATGGACATCGTCGGCAGCGATCCGGCCGTGCAGAACGTCGTCGGGTTCACCGGCGGCGCGCAGCGCAATTCGGGCTTCATGTTCGTCGCATTGAAACCGCTGTCGGAGCGCAAGGAGACGGCGGACCAGGTCATCGCGCGCCTGCGCATCAAGCTGGCCAAGGAACCCGGTGCCAACCTGTTCCTGCAGCCGGTGCAGGACATCCGCATCGGCGGGCGCGCGAGCAATGCCCAGTACCAATACACGCTGCAGGCCGACGACCTGGCCGAACTCCGGACGTGGGAAATCAGGATCCGCGCGGCGCTGAGCCAATTGCCCGAGCTTGCCGACGTCAACACCGATCAGCAGGACAAGGGCCTGCAGACCTCGCTGCTCATCGATCGCGAGACGGCGTCGCGACTCGGCGTCACACCGAAGATGATCGACGCCACGCTGAACGATTTGTTCGGACAGCGGCAGGTCTCCACGATCTACGCGCAGCTCAATCAGTACCATGTGGTCATGGAGGCGGCGCCCGAATTCTGGCAGTCGCCTGAAGCGCTGCAAACGGTATACGTGCGAACCGCGGCGGGGGCGCAAGTGCCATTGTCGGCCTTCGCCACCTACGGTCCGACCAATACGCCGCTGGGTGTCAATCATCAGGGTCAGTTCGTCGCGTCGACGATATCGTTCAATCTCGCCGCGGATGTATCGCTGTCGCAGGCCACGCGCGCCATCGAGGACGCGATGGCGCGATTGGGCGTGCCCGATACCGTGCGGGGCACGTTCCAGGGCAGCGCGCGCGCGTTCCAGGCCTCGCTCAGCAGCCAACCGTGGCTCATCCTGGCGGCCCTGCTCACCGTCTACATCGTCCTCGGTGTCCTCTACGAAAGCTATGTGCATCCGATCACCATCCTGTCGACGCTGCCCTCCGCAGGAGTCGGCGCGCTCCTCGCCCTGTTGCTGTTCAAGACCGATTTTTCGATCATCGCGTTCATCGGCGTGATCCTGCTCATCGGCATCGTCAAGAAGAACGCGATCATGATGATCGACTTCGCGCTGGCCGCCGAGCGCGAGCGTGGTCTGAATTCGCGTGACGCCATCTTCGAGGCCTGCCTGCTGCGCTTCCGCCCCATCATGATGACCACCATGGCGGCGATGCTCGGTGCGCTGCCACTGGCGCTTGGCGCAGGTGACGGTGCGGAAATGCGCCGTCCGCTCGGCATCGCGATCGTTGGTGGACTTCTCGTCAGCCAGGTCCTGACGCTGTACACCACTCCGGTCGTGTATCTGTATCTAGACAGGTTTCGGCTGTGGACACAGCGCCACCGCGCGCCCCGCGCTCCGGTAGTGCCCGTCACGCAGGCTGCGGACTGATGGCGCTGAATCCCATGGCGATGGAAACCCGATTGAACGCTGCGCTACGGATCGGCGGAAGGATCGCGCTGCCGCTCCTCTCCGTTGCAATGCTCCACGGATGCATGGTCGGCCCCGACTACGTGCGTCCTGCCGTGCCCGTTTCCGCGGCGTACAAGGAAGCCAGCGGCTGGAAGGTCGCGCAGCCCGGCGACGACACGCCACGCGGCAACTGGTGGGAAGCGTTCCATGACCCCGACCTGAACGCGCTCGTGGCGCAGGTCGACATTTCCAATCAGACCATCCAGGCGGCTGAAGCCCGTGTGCGCGAAGCGAGTGCCGCGACACAAGCTTCCCGGGCAGCGCTGTTCCCGATCGTCACCGGCAACGCTGTCGCATTGCGCAGCAGCCGCGTCGCCGGCACCAACAGCGCCGGAACCACCGTCGGGGGCGTAAGCAACAACTACAACCTCGGGCTTGGCGCAAGCTGGGAGATCGACCTCTGGGGTGGCATTCGTCGCGGGATCGAGGCCAGTTCGAGCACGGCGCAGGCCACCGTTGCGGACCTCGCCGCGGCCACGCTTTCCGCGCAAGCGTTACTTGCCCAGGATTATCTGCTGCTGCGCGTGGAGGATGCGCAGATCGCGCTGCTGCGCGAGACCGTCGGCAACTACGAGCGGTCGCTGCAACTCACACGCAATCAATACGCCGCCGGTATCGTCGGGCGAGGCGACGTCGCGCAAGCCGAGGCGCAGCTCAAATCCACGCAGGCGCAGGTGTATGACGCGCAGATCGCGCGCGCGCAGCTCGAGCACGCCATCGCGGTACTGATCGGAAAGCCGCCCTCCGAATTGGCGATTCCGGCGAAGCCGCTGGTGGCAGTGTTTCCAGTCATTCCGGTCGCGCTGCCCTCGACGCTGCTGGAACGGCGCCCCGATATCGCCGCGGCAGAGCGCCGCGCCTCCAGTGCCAATGCGCAGATCGGTGTCGCGCAGGCGGCATTCTTCCCGGCGGTGTCGCTGTCGGCCGCTGGCGGCTACCAGAGTTCCGTCATCGGCAGCCTGTTGTCGCTGCCGAGCCGTTACTGGTCGCTCGGCCCGGCGCTGGCGCAATCGATCTTCGATGCGGGACTGCGCAGCGCTCAAAAAGCGCAAGCCATCGCCACCTATGACGAAACGGTCGCCAACTATCGATCGACTGTCCTCAGCGGATTCCAGGACGTCGAGGACAACCTGGCGGCGCTCGAATTGCTGGCCCAGGAAGCCGGCGTGCAGGATGACGCGGTCAAGGCCGCACGAGAATCGGCGGCGATCGCCAACAATCAATACAAAGCGGGAACCGCGAACTTCCTGGCGGTCGTGGTCCTGCAGGCCAACGCGCTCAACAACGAACGTACCGCCCTGGCCATCCTCGCACGGCGGCTCAATGCAAGCGTCGGATTGATCAAGGCGCTGGGCGGCGGATGGGACGCGTCGGCGCTGGTGCAGGCCAAGGACTAGCGGGCTGGCGCCGGCACCTCCATCGGCGGCAATTGCGCAAGCAACGCCGTGACCAGGGTGGACTCGCGCTTATAGAACCCTTCTGTGTGAAACGTCTCCTCGAGCGCGAACAACTCGTAGTCCAGGTGGTGACACAATTCATGGATCAGCGTGCGCAGGAACGTCTTGAACGCGACGACGTTCTTTTTCTGCGCGGTACGCATCCACACGCTGATCCGCGCCAGAGCGCCTTCGTCCTCGGGTTCGTAGAGGCCGTGCAGTTCACCGGAGCCATCCGCGGGCCGGGTCGCCAGCACCCGCACGCGCACGCGCGGCACGCGATAAGCGGTCGTCAGCGCATCGATCAAGCCCTGGCACGCCGTCTGCACGTCCGCACGTCGGTCCTGGCGCAAACCATCACCGATCGCGTCGACCATAGGTCCGCATTCCGTTCCGGAAGGCAGGCCGAGCGAGACGATCGCGTCGCTCTTGCGGTAAGTGCGCTGGCGGGCGGGGGAGAGTTTGTCGTAGTAGGCAAACGGCATGAACGTCGCGCGGCAAAAGGAATGCAGTGTAGCGAAATGCCGAGTGCTCGCAATAGCGGCAGCATCGCCCGCCACACTGCAACGACACCGTTGCCCAGGAACCGCGCGTGACGGCGATCCTGCGTCCTGCCGCCATGGCGTTCGACGAGTCGGGAACGCCGATCTCGCTCGACTATGGCGACGTGTATCACAGCACCGCGTCCGGACCCGGCCAGGCACGTCACGTATTTGTGCGCGGGAATGAACTGCCTGCGCGCTGGGCGAACGCGGATTGCTTCAGCATCGTCGAGACTGGTTTCGGTCTCGGCCTCAATTTTCTCGCGACGTGGGACACCTGGCGCCAGGACGCGCAACGGTGCGAAAGGCTGCACTTCGTTTCCATCGAGCGCCACCCGTTCGCTGTCGGCGATCTGGCTGTACTCCATGCTCGAACCGCCGAGTTTGCGGCCCCGTCCGCAGGTTTGCGCGCGGCCTGGCCCGCGCTCGTTCCCGGCATGCATCGATTGCACTTCGACGATGGCCGCGTGACGCTGACGCTGGTCTTCGCCGATGTCACCGAAGCGTTGCGGCAGCTGCGGCTCCGCGCGGATGCGTTCTACCTCGACGGTTTCGCCCCCGAACGCAATCCGGATATGTGGTCGGTGCCCACCATGAAAGCGCTCGCGCGATTGGCGAAACCCAACGCGACGATGGCAACGTGGAGCGTCGCCCGTCCGGTGCGCGATGCCCTTGCGGCAGCGGGCTTCGTCGTCGACAAGCGTCCTGGATTCGGCGGCAAGCGCGACATGCTGATCGGCCGGTTCGCGCCGCGATGGTCGACGTCCGCGCCGCGCACCTCGCAACCGAGTACTACCGAGCGACGGGCGATCGTCGTCGGCGCGGGTCTCGCCGGTGCCGCCATTGCCTCACGACTTGCCGCACGCGGCTGGAGCATCGATCTCATCGAGCGAGCGCATGCGGCCGCCACCGCGGCATCGGGCCTGCGCGCGGGCGTGTTCCAGCCACATATATCACGCGACGACTGTCTGCTTTCGCGCCTGACCCGCTCCGGCTTCCTGTATGCACAGGCGCAGTGGCCCGCCAGCTTCGACCCGGATGCGCCGGCGCCCTGGCGGCGCTGCGGCGTACTGCAGCTCGCCGATGGCTCCGCCAACGAAGCGCGCGTTGCCGACACCGCCGCGCTGCTCGGCTACCCGCAGGATTACGCGCAGTACGTGACGCGAGACGCCGCAAGCACCATTGCCGGGCGCGCTGTCGCCCTCGGCGGATGGTGGTTTCCCCACGCGGGCTGGGTACCGCCCGGAGCGATCGTGCAGTGTCAGCTTGCCGCAGCGGGCGCGCACGTCACCCTGCACCTGGCGCGCGAGATCACTGCGCTGGAACGCGCGGACGAATACTGGCGCGTGCGCGATGCAAGCGGTGCGACTGTTGCTGAAGCACCTGTGGTGGTGCTCGCCAATGCAAGCGATGCCGCACGTCTCGTCGACCTCGGCGTCCCCTCACTGCGGAACGTACGCGGCCAGCAGAGCTTTCTGCCGGCGCCACCATTTTCGGCGCCACGTGTTGTCATCGGCGGCGACGGTTACGTGCTGCCAGAACACGGCGGCATCGCGGTATGCGGCGCCACCTACGACCTCGATCAAACAAATACCAACGTTGACGCCGCCAGCCATGCGCTCAACCTGTCACGCGTCGAGCACATGCTGCCCGGCAGCACCGCGCAAATCGAACGTAGCCGGCTCGATGGCGGCGCTGGCGTCCGTTGCATTGCGACCGATCGCATGCCCATGCTCGGTGCGATGGTCGACGTCGCGGTCGCGCGCGCAAGCGCCGCCGCTCTGACCGGAGCGCACTGTAAAGATTTGCCGCGACATGGCGGACTCTACGGTGCGTTTGCGTTTGCCTCGCGAGGCCTGGCGTGGACACTCCTCGCGGCGGAACTCCTCGCTTCGCAAATCCACGGCGAGCCGTTGCCAGTCGAGCGAGCGCTTGTCGATGCCGTCGATCCCGGCAGATTCGTCCTGCACCGATTGCGCCGCGGAACGCTTTAAATAGCTGGCAACCGCGATACCATACGGCCTTGTCGCCCCGGCGCAGGCCGCGGCCCAATTGCCTTGAACGGTAAACAAATTGCAAATTGGATCCCGGTCTCCGCCGGGATGACGCCGTGGAGGCCTAAACAATGACCACGATACTCAATCCGCACGTGCGCGACCTGGGCAACGGCTTCATGGTGCAGCGCCTGCTGCCGTCGTTGCCGCACAAGATGGTCGGACCGTTCATTTTCTTCGATCACTTCGGGCCGGTCGATTTTGCTCCAGGCCAGGGTATCGATGTGCGCCCCCATCCGCATATCGGACTCGCGACGGTCACTTATTTGTTCGAGGGCTCGCAGATGCACCGCGACAGCGCGGGGTCCGTGCAGCGGATCGAACCCGGTGACGTGAACTGGATGACTGCCGGCATCGGTATCGTTCATTCCGAGCGCTCGACGCCGGAGGATCGCGCAGCGGGTCACCGTCTGCACGGTCTGCAGACGTGGGTCGCATTGCCCAAGGCGCATGAGCAGCGTGAACCGTCGTTCAGTCATCACGCCAAAGCCGAATTGCCGATGATCGCTTCGCGAGGAGTGACCATGCGCCTGATCGCGGGTACGGCCTTCGGGCAACGCGCGCCGACACCAACGTACTCACCGATCTTTTACGTCGCGGTCGACATGGCGGCGGGTGCGTCACTGGAACTCCCACCGGAACACGAGGAGCGCGCAGTCTACGCGGTCGCTGGCGACTTGCGCGTGGCTGGAGAAGCATTGCCGCTGCGTCATATGGCCGTACTCGAACCATCGGCCACGGTGCGCATCGACGCCGTGTCGGCGTCGCGCTGCATGCTCCTGGGCGGCGCCAAGATGGACGGCGACCGGTTGATCTGGTGGAACTTCGTCGCCAGTTCGCGCGAGTTGCTCGACGCCGCGTCCGAGCGCTGGCGCGCCCAGGGTTTTCCGCCGGTGCCCGGCGAGACCGAATTCATCCCGTTGCCCGAGCGGTAAGCTATTGCAGTTACGTGGTCACGCGATCCCGCACACGATCGCTCAGACCCGCGGCGACACGCAGTTCCTCGACCTTGTCGATGGCTTCCCACGTGAATTCGGGTTCGTCGCGCCCGAAGTGGCCATACGCCGCCGTCTTCTGGTAAATCGGCCGCAACAGATCGAGCATCTGAATGATGCCGCGGGGGCGCAGATCAAAGTGCGTCCTGACCAGCTTTGCGATCTCTTCGTCGGAAATCTTCCCGGTACCCTCGGTATAGACCGTGACGTTGATCGGATGTGCTACGCCGATCGCGTACGACACCTGCACCTGGCATTGCCGCGCTATGCCGGCGGCAACGATGTTCTTCGCGACATAGCGCGCCGCGTAGGCCGCGGACCGGTCCACCTTCGACGGATCTTTCCCCGAGAACGCGCCCCCGCCGTGCGGCGACGCACCGCCGTAGGTGTCCACGATGATCTTGCGCCCCGTGAGTCCCGCGTCGCCGTGCGGCCCGCCGATCTCGAAGCGTCCAGTGGGATTGACGAGATACTTGGTATTGACGAGGAATTCCGGTGGCAGCACCGGCTTGATGATCTCCTCGACCACGGCCTCCGCCAGCTCCTGCTGCTTGTAGTTCATGCTCGGATGATGCTGCGTCGACAGGACGACGGTGTCGATGCTCTTTGGCTTGCCGTCGACGTAACGCACCGTAAGTTGCGATTTCGCGTCCGGCCGCAGCCACGGCAGTCGGCCGTCGCGGCGCACCTCGCTCTGGCGCTGCACGAGTCGGTGCGCGTAGTAGATCGGAAACGGCATCAGCGCGGGCGTCTCGTCGCAGGCGTAGCCGAACATCAGCCCTTGGTCGCCGGCACCCTGGTTCATGTACTCGTCGGACGTGCGATCGACACCGCGCGCAATGTCGGGCGACTGCCTGCCGTAGCACACCATGACCGCGCAACCCACGGAGTCGAAGCGCAGCTCGGGATCGCTATAGCCGATGCGATGAATCGTGTCGCGCGCAATGCGGGCGTAGTCGTGCTTGTGCTCGGTCGTGATCTCGCCGGTCATGACGACGAGCCCCGTCGACACCAGCGTCTCGGCAGCTACCCGCCCGTGCGGAGTCCAGCGTTAGAATCGCATCGAGAACCGCATCGGAGATCTGATCGGCGACCTTGTCCGGGTGGCCCTCCGAAACCGATTCCGAAGTAAAAAGAAAGTCGCTCATCGATGCTCCCTGCCTGGGTGACTTGGGCCGGCGCAAGGCCGACACGCAAAAGGATCGAAATTCTACCAAATTCCGACGCATTGCCGCGAGGTCTCCTTCCACGTCGGAGGGTCTTGCCTTGATCGCTGCCGCAACATCTGAAGCTATAGCGGCCGCCGCACGTGCACTTCGCAACGGCGCGCTGGTCGCCTTTCCGACTGAAACCGTGTACGGCCTGGGTGCAGACGCGCGCAGTCCCGATGCGTTGCGCAGGCTGTATGCCACCAAAGGGCGACCCGACGAACATCCTGTCATCGTTCACCTCACCGCCGCACATGCGTTGTCGCGGTGGGCCAGGAACGTACCCGCTTTTGCCGCAGCGTTGGCCAATGCGTTCTGGCCGGGTCCGTTGACGCTCATCCTGCCACGTGCCGATGGCGTATCGGACTTGCTGACCGGCGGCCAGGACAGCATCGGTATACGCGTGCCGGCGCATCCGATCGCACAAGCGCTGCTGGCACGATTCGGCGAACTGGGCGGTGAGGGCATCGCTGCGCCTTCCGCCAACCGCTTCGGGCGCATCAGCGCAACCACGGCCGCGCACGTCGCCGATGAATTCGGGTCCGAGGTAGCAATGATTCTCGACGGCGGGCCGTGCGACCACGGGATCGAATCGACGATAGTCGATTGCACCCGGGACGAGCCCGCGGTCTTGCGGCCCGGCGCGATCAGCGCCGAGCAACTTGCGCGCGTGCTGGGCAAACCACCGCGTGCATCGAGCGGTGACGCCCCGCGCGTGTCCGGCGCGCTCGCATCGCACTACGCGCCGCGCACGTCGTCACGACTGCTGCATCGTGACGCCCTGCAGGAGGCGCTCGCAGCGCTCGGCGGGCCCGGAGCACACATCGCGGTGCTTGCGCATTCCATCACGCAACCGCCGGATTTCGAAGGTACATGGTTCGACACACCTGTCGACAGTGCTGGGTACGCGCATCAGCTCTATGCGAATCTGCGCGCGCTCGACGCGCGTCAGGCCGACGAAATCTGGATCGAGACGCCGCCGGATGGTCCGGATTGGACCGCAGTCAACGATCGGCTGCGGCGCGCGACGTACCGCGACTGACGTCGCGCATGGACGCGGTCAGCACGCCCCAGCGAATGCTCGCTGGAGAAATGGCACGATCGCAGCCACAAGTTCTGTCTGCCGGTTCTCCACATAGTGGTCGGTGCCCGCAATGACTACTTGCTTCGTGCACGCGTCGCGAGGCAATTGTGCAGGACGTCGCGGTATCGCCTCGCGTACCTCTCTAAAATCGTTTTCGGCGGTAACGTCGAGCACCGGCTCCCTGGGCATATGGGAGAAGTCGACCAGCATGCCCACAGGCACCCAGGCGTCGATACGGGCGGCATCGGGCCGCGCAAGGTACGTGTTCACCATCGACGCGCCCATGCTGTGGGCAACGATCGCGATGCGGCCGACGCCCTGACCTTTCAGGAAGGCGATGGCGGCGGCAAGGCGCTCGCCGGCCTGTGGAAAAAGCGCTGCGTAGTCATCGCGTGCCGCGGTGGACGCGAGCACCGGCATCTGTACCGACAGCGTCGCGAAGCCCGCGTCGGCCAGTCCCGTGCGCAAGCCTCCGATCAAACCCCAATCGGGATGCACGCCGGCACCGTGGACGACGATCACGCCTCCCTTCGGAGGCGCCACGGCCGTGTAAAGCGCGAGCACCCGAGGCTGCGACGGCGTCGAAAGATACACTGCTTCGCCCACCACGATGGCCGGCACGATCTCACCAGCCCAGCGCTGCTCACGGGCATAGTCGGCGGCAGCATTGGCCCCGCCCAAATGCAATGCAAGCACGACGAATGCAGCGGCGCGGAGGTCGCGCGCGAAGCTCGTCTTGCGATTGCCGGTCTGCGAGTTTGTTACCATGATCCTCTCGTCGATCGCCGCAATCATACCCGTCCGTGCAGCAGCACCCCATCGTCGTCATCGCACCGGATTCGTTCAAGGGATCCGTCTCGGCACCTGATGCCGCGGCCGCCATCGGGCGTGGCATCGAACGCGTGTGGCCGGATGCCGAGCTTCGCCTCTGCCCGATGGCCGATGGTGGCGAAGGCACGCTCGATGCGATTCTGTCGCGCGGCGGCGAACGCCGAACGTTCCCGGTCACCGGCGCCGGCGGAGCGCGACTCGACGCGGCCTACGGGTGGATCGATGACGGCGCAATCGCGGTCATCGAAGCGGCCCAGGTGGTCGGCATTACCGACGCAGCCGGTGTCGCGGTCGACGTCGAGCAGCGCAGCACGCGCGGAATCGGCGAACTGATTCGCGCTGCGCTCGACGCAGGCATCCGCCGCTTCATGATCGGCGTCGGCGGCAGCAGCACCAACGACGGCGGCGCCGGCATGCTCGTCGCGCTCGGACTATCGCTGGTCGATGCCGCGGGTCGAACAATCGCCCCAACGCCGGACGGTCTGGCCTCACTCGCCGCGGTCGACGCTCGCGCGCTCGACGCAAGGCTCGCCGAGGCGGTGATCACGATCATGTCCGACGTAAACAATCCGCTTTGCGGCGAGCGCGGTGCGACTGCGATATTCGGTCCGCAAAAAGGCGTGCGGCCTGAACGCATTGCCGAACTCGACGCGCGACTCGCTCGCTTTGCGTCATTGTCCGAGCGCGCCCTCGGCCGACGAGCCAGCGCGTTGCCGGGAGCGGGTGCGGCGGGTGGCCTGGGCTTCGCCTTGCAGTTGATCGGTGGCGAGATGCGTTCCGGCGCGGAAGTCGTTGCGGATCTGGTCGGACTCGATGCTGCACTCGCCGGCGCCAGCTGGCTGATCACCGGCGAAGGCAAAAGCGACAGGCAGACGTTGCTGGGCAAAACGCCGTGGGTCGTCGCGCAGCGCGCTGCGGCTAAGCGTGTGCCGGCGACCCTGCTTTCAGGTGGTGTCGATCCCGATGCGCTGTCGGCGCTGACGCGACATTTCGCGGGATGCTTTGCGTTGCCTTCCGGTCCAGCAACGCTGGCTGATTGCGTCGGCAACGCGGCGACGTTGCTCGCCGATCGCGCCGAGCAGCTCGCGCACCTGTTCAACGCCGCACGGCGTTTAGATCAACGCGTCCCGTAACCCGTCGTCGCGCGCTCCACGCCGCCCGCGGTCACGCGGACTGCGCAATACTTGAATTCCGGAATCTTCCCGAACGGGTCGAGCACCGGATTGGTCAGCAGATTGGCCGCCGCCTCGTAGTAGCAGAACGGAATGAACACCGCGCCGCGGGGCGTGCCCTCGTCCGCGCGCGCCGCGAGCGTGACGCTGCCACGCCGTGACGCTACCGTGATGGCACCGCCGGCCGCCACACCCAGTGTGACCAGGTCGGCCGGATTCACGGACGCCACTGGCGCGGGCTCGATGGTGTCCAGGACGGCGGTACGTCGCGTCATGCTGCCGGTGTGCCAGTGCTCGAGTTGACGACCCGTGATCAGCACAAAGGGGTAGTCGACATTGGGCTGTTCGGCCGCAGGGATGATCTTCGCCGCCATGAAGCGGCCCTTGCCGGACGCGGTCGGGAACGTCTCCGTAAACACGACACGCTGTCCGGGATCGCCCTCCTGTTCGCACGGATAGGTGACGGAGCTGTCGCGTTCCAGGCGTTCCCACGTGACACCCGCAATCGACGCCATGCTCTGCCGCATCTCGGCGAACACCTCGCGTGGATGCGAGTAGTTCCAGTCGAGACCCAGCCGCTTCGCCATCTCGACGATGATCAGCAGATCCTGCCGCGCTTCGCCCGGAGGTTCGAGCGCCTGCCGGCCGAGTTGCACGCTGCGGTCGGTATTGGTAAACGTGCCGGTCTTCTCCGGGAACGCCGACGCGGGGAGGATCACGTCCGCAAGGTAGCCCGTCTCCGTTAGAAAAATGTCCTGCACCACCAGCATCTCGAGAGCAGCAAGCGCAGCGCGCGCGTGCGACACGTCCGGATCGGACATCGCCGGATTCTCGCCCATGATGTACATGCCACGGATCTTGCCTGCGTGCACGGCATCCATGATCTCGACGACGGTCAACCCTGGTTTTGGATCGAGCGTGGCGCCCCAGAGCGCTTCGATGCGTTTGCGCGCGTCACCGTTGTCGACACGGTTGTAGTCGGGAAGCATCATCGGAATCAGTCCGACGTCGCTCGCACCCTGTACGTTGTTCTGGCCACGCAGTGGGTGCAGCCCGGAGCCCGGCCGCCCCACCTGTCCGGTCATCAGTGAGAGCGCGATCAGGCAACGCGCGTTGTCGGTGCCATGCACGTGCTGCGATATGCCCATCCCCCAGAGGATCATCGAGCCGCGCGATGTCGCGTACATGCGCGCAACCTCGCGAATGATCGGTGCGGGAATTCCGCACACGGGCGCCATCGCTTCGGGGCTGTAGTTGGCGACATTCTTGCGAATGTCCTCGTAACCACTCGTGCGGTCGGCGATGAACGCTTTCGCGACCAGCCCTTCCTCAACGATGGTGTGCATCATCGCGTTGAGCAGCGCCACGTCGGTGTCGGGCTTGAACTGCAGATAGTGCGTCGCATGGCGAGCGAGTTCGGATCGACGCGGGTCGGCGAGAATGAGCTTGGTGCCAGCCTTGACCGCGTTCTTGATCCACGTCGCCGCCACCGGGTGATTGACGACGGGATTGGCGCCTATCAACAGCACCACCTCGGCCTTGGTCACATCCATCACGGGATTCGACACCGCGCCCGATCCGATGCCTTCCAGCAGAGCCGCGACGCTCGACGCATGGCACAAGCGCGTGCAGTGATCGACGTTGTTCGTACCGAAACCGGTGCGAACGAGTTTCTGGAAGAGGTACGCTTCCTCGTTCGAACCCTTGGCCGAACCGAAACCGGCGAGCGCGTCGCCGCCGCGCGTATCGCGGATGCCCTTCAGCGTGCCTCCCGCAAGCGCGAGCGCTTCTTCCCACGTTGCTTCGCGGAACACCGCGAGCGGATTGGCGGGGTCCATGACGAAATCCGCCGACTTCGGTACGCCGGCTTTGCGAATCAGCGGTTTTGTCAGCCGCTGCTGGTGATGCACGTAGTCGAAACCGTAGCGGCCCTTGACACACAGGCGCTCGTGATTTGCCGGTCCGTCGCGCCCTTCGACGCGAACGATGTGGTTGTCCTTGACGTGATACGTGAGCTGGCAACCCACACCGCAGTATGGGCAGACCGACGCGACTGTCTTGTCGACCTCGACGAGATAGGCGTCGTGCGCCGGCGCCAGTGCGCCTGTCGGACACGCCTGCACGCATTCGCCGCACGCGACGCACGTGGACTCGCCCATGGGATCGCCGAGGTCGAACACGATCTGCGAATGCCCGCCGCGAAAGGCGTAGCCGATCACGTCGTTGACCTGTTCTTCACGGCACGCGCGCACGCAGCGGGTGCATTGGATACAGGCGTCCAGGTTGACCGCCATCGCCGGATGCGACAGGTCGGCAGCCGGTTGAGCGCGGGCTTCGAAGCGCGGCGTGCCAATGCCCAGCCACTGCTTCCACTTTTCCAGTTCCGAGTCGGGCTTGTACACCCGCGCCGGCACGTCGGCCGCCAGCATTTCCACGATCAATTTTTGCGCGTGCACCGCCCGCGGGCTGTCGCTGTGCACTTCCATGCCTGCGGTCGGCGCTCGGCAGCATGACGGTGCCAGCACGCGCTCGCCCTTGATCTCGACCATGCACGCGCGGCAATTGCCATCGGCCCGCATGCCCGGCTTGTAGCAAAGATGGGGAATCTCGATGCCGTTGCGCTGCGCCGCCTGAATGATGGTCTCGCCGTCCGCCGCTGCCAGCGTCCGACCATTCAGCGTGAATTCAGTCAATTGTTGTAGGTCCGAATTCATTCGGACCACTGCGTCCGCAGAAGCACCGCGCGCGAATGAATTCGCGCCTACAAAGCCATCGCGCGCTTGATTCATGCGAGCTCCTGGGGAAAATATTTCACTACGCAGGCGATGGGGTTCGGTGCCGCCTGGCCCAAACCGCAGATCGAAGCATCGGCCATGGCCTGCGACAGCTCCGCCAGCAGTGCGGTGTCCCAGCGCGGTTTCGCCATCAGGCCGACGGCTTTTTCAGTACCAACGCGGCATGGCGTACATTGTCCGCACGATTCGTCGGCAAAAAATCGCATCATGTTGAGCGCCGCGTCACGCGCGCGATCATGTTGCGACAGGATCATTACCGCGGCCGACCCGATGAAGCAGCCGTGTGGTTGCAACATATCGAAATCGAGCGGCACGTCACCCAGCGACGCCGGCAGGATGCCGCCCGACGCTCCGCCGGGGAGGTACCCGTAAAACTCGTGTCCCGGCAGCATGCCGCCACAGAATTCGTCGATGAGCTGGCGCACGGTGATTCCCGCGGGGGCGACATGCACTCCGGGTTTGACGACTCGCCCAGAGACGGAGAACGAGCGCGGGCCTTTCCGGCCATTGCGCCCTTGTGACGCAAACCAGGGGGCGCCTTTTTCCAGGATGTCGCGGATCCAGAACAGCGTTTCCATGTTGTGCTCGAGCGTCGGCCGGCCGAACAGCCCGACTTGCGCGACGTAGGGCGGACGCAAGCGCGGCATGCCGCGCTTGCCTTCGATCGACTCGATCATTGCCGACTCTTCGCCGCAGATGTACGCGCCGGCACCGCGCCGAAGGTGGATGTTCGGCAACGTGCACGGCGGATCGGCGCGCAGCGCATCGAGTTCGCGCTGCAGCACGGCACGGCAGCCGGCGTATTCGTCACGCAGGTAGACATAGACGTCGTCGATGCCGACCGCCCACGCGGCGATCAGCATGCCCTCGAGAAAACGGTGCGGATCGCGCTCCAGATGGTAACGATCCTTGAACGTCCCCGGTTCGCCTTCGTCGATGTTGACCGCCATCAGCCGCGGCCCGGCCTCGGCGCGGACGATGCGCCATTTGCGTCCGGCTGGAAACCCGGCGCCACCGAGTCCGCGCAGGCCCGATTCTTCCAGCGCGGCAATCATCGTGTCGACACTTCGCGTGCCACGGATGCATTCATCGAGTGTGCGATAGCCGCCATTCGCGCGATATGTCGCGTAGTCGATGGCTGCGGGAAGGTCTGGCTCGACGGCCTTGTCGGCCACGACGCGTGCGATACGGTCCACAGTCGCGTGACCGACCGCATTGCGACCGACCACCGCCGCAGGGGCCTGCTCGCAGCGGCCGATGCATGGGGCGCCGATCACGCGCACGCCAGGCCATTGCGCGTTTTCGCAAGCCGCACGCAAGGCGTCGGCACCGGCCATCTGGCAGGACAGCGTCTCGCAAATGCGGACCGTCAGCGGTGGCGGCGGCGCCTCGCCTTCCTTGATCACGTCGAAGTGGTGATAGAACGTGGCGACTTCGTACACCTCGGTTCGCGCAAGCTTCAATTCCTCGGCGAGCGCAAGGATATGGGCAGCGGAGATGCAACCGTAGTGGTCCTGGATGCGATGCAGGAATTCAATGAGCAGGTCGCGCCGCCGCGGCGCGTCCCCAAGCAGCGTGCGGACTTCGGTCTGCGCCTGCGGATCGAGTGGACGGCCCTTCGGATGTCCGCGTGCCTTGCGCCGTCCGCCCAGCGCGGAGATATTGACCACCGAATCTTGCGTCATCTGCCCGTGTCCGAGTTTCAGTCGAGAAAGTCGCCGTACTTCTCGACGTGCGCCGCGAGATCGAGCGAATGCTGGCGCACCAGCCGCTCGGCCAGCTCCGTGTCGCGCTTTTCGAGCGCCTCGATGATGCGCATGTGATCGACGATCGACCGCTCAGCGCGGTCGCGTTGCGAAATGGTCATGCGGCGAATGGCACGCACGTGGATGAACAGATTCTCGAGGGTCTTTCCCATCAGATGGGAACCGGAGAGCGCAATGATCGCCTGGTGGAAAGCAATGTTGGCGTCGGAGTATTCGTCGATGTGCTCGGTCGGCGTGGAATTCCGGAATTCGTCGAACATGTGGCGCAACGCGCCGATATCCGCGTCGGAAGCGTTCAGCGTCGCCAATCGCGCAGCCATGCTCTCCAGCGCTGCCCACATCTCGATCATTTCGATGATCTGCTTCTTGGTCTTGCGCACGATGAACACGCCGCGACGCGGCACGGTGCGCAGGAAACCCTCCTGCTCGAGCAGGGTCATCGCCTCCCGGATCGGCGTCCGGCTGACACCCAGCGCCTGGCCGAGCTGTCGCTCGTCGAGGCGAATCTCCTCGCGGTGGGCGTAGATGTCCGCGTTCATGATCGCCTGCTTGAGCGCAACGTAGGCCTGGTCGCGAAAACTGACATTGGCATTGAGCGGGTGCAGGTCCAGCGGCATGGACCGCTCGGGGGCTTCCACTGAGATGGCCATAGGGATCATTCACTTAAGATCGTGGCGAACGGCAACCGGCGCCAAAACGTTTTTGTTGACATCGGCTGATATACCAAATACGTTATGCAGAATACTCGCAAAAAAGCGGGCGTCAACCGTCAGCGCGAAACAAAGGCCTCCGCCGGTCGTTTGCGGCGGCTGCCGCGCCCGGGCCGGATGAATGGAGGCGGACAACATCGCCGCAGGAGGAACGCGGGTCAGCCAACCGCGATTTGCTGTGGGCATTCGCATCAACAAGCACCGATTATTTCGACTCGACCAACCGGGGTGACCCCCGTCACTTTGGCGAGACCTCGTACTTCGACATTTCATTGCAACGGGGACGGACATGGAAACGGCTACGAAAGCACCGACCAAACCGGCGACGACCGCTGACGACGCGCTGAAAATCGCCAGTGGCGAAATCAATGCCCCGTCACCGGAGACAGACGGCTTTCAGCTGGTCATCGAAGCCCTCAAGCTGAACGGCATCGATACGATCTTCGGTCTGCCCGGCATCCCGATCACCGACCTCACGCGGAAGTTGCAGGCGGCAGGATTGCGCGTGATCTCCTTCCGGCATGAGCAGAATGCGGGGTACGCCGCTTCGATCGCCGGCTTCATGACGCAAAAACCGGGCATCTGCCTCACCGTGTCCGCCCCGGGTTTCATGAACGGACTCGCGGCGCTTGCCAATGCCACGACCAACTGCTTTCCGATGATCCTCATCAGCGGCTCGAGCGAGCGCGAGATCGTCGATTTGCAGCAGGGCGACTACGAGGAGATGGATCAACTCGCCATCGCCAGGCCGCACGCCAAAGCCGCGTTCCGGGTCCTGCATGCCGAGGACATCGGCGTAGGCGTGGCGCGGGCGATTCGTGCCGCCCTCTCCGGCCGCCCCGGTGGCGTCTACCTCGACCTGCCGGCCAAGCTGTTCCCGCAGACGATGGGCGCGGAGGCAGGGAAGCGGTCATTGATCAAGGTCGTCGATCCGGCACCGCGCCAGATCCCCGCGCCGGACGCCGTGCAGCGCGCGCTCGACCTGCTCAAGAGCGCCAAGCGTCCGCTCATCATTCTCGGCAAGGGCGCGGCGTATGCGCAGGCCGATGCCGACGTCCGTGCGTTGGTGGAAAAAACCGGCATCCCCTACCTCCCGATGTCGATGGCGAAGGGACTCCTCCCCGACACGCACGAGCAATCCGCCTCCGCGGCTCGCTCGTACGTCCTGCCCGAAGCGGACGTCGTGATGCTGATCGGTGCGCGGCTCAACTGGCTGCTCTCGCAGGGCAAGGGCAAGACGTGGGGCGGCGCTTCGCCCAAGGACTGGGGCGGCCAGAGGTTCGTCCAGATCGACATCTCGCCGCAGGAGGCCGACAGCAACGTGCGCATCGATGCGCCAGTCGTCGGCGACATCGGTTCGTGCGTCTCGGCCATGCTCGGCGCGATGGGACCGAACTGGCCGAAACCGCCCGCCGAGTGGCTCGATGCCATCGCCGAGCGCAAGACCAAGAACGTCGCGAAGATGGGCGAGTCGCTGGCGAAGAACCCGACACCGATGAATTTCCACAGCGCGCTGAACGTCGTGCGCGACATCGTCAAGGCGAACCCGGATGCCATGCTCGTCAACGAGGGTGCCAACGCGCTCGACTTCACGCGCAGCATCGTGGACATGTACAAGCCGCGCAAGCGGCTGGACGTCGGAACCTGGGGCGTCATGGGCGTCGGCATGGGCTTTGCGGTTGCGGCGGCGGTGGTCAGCGGCGAGCAGGTGATCGCGATCGAAGGCGACAGCGCCTTCGGCTTCTCCGGCATGGAATGCGAGACGATCTGCCGCTACAACCTGCCGGTCTGCGTTGTCGTCATGAACAACAACGGCGTCTACCGCGGTGATGAAGTCAATACTACCGGAGGACGCGATCCATCGCCCCTGGTGTTCGTCAAGGGCGCGCGCTACGAGAAACTGATGGAGGCCTTCGGCGGCGTGGGTGTGATGGTGACGACGCCGGCCGAGCTTCGCAGCGCGATGGAAGAAGCGATCCGCGCGCGCAAGCCGACCCTGATCAACGCGGTCATCGACGAAAAGGCGGGCACGGAAAGCGGCCGCATCACCAGTCTGAATCCTACCGCGAAAAAGAAATAGCGCTTTAGCGGCAATGACGGCATTGAATTGGAAAATGATTGGGGAACGCAATGGGTAAGGCATTAGACGGCATCAAGATTCTCGATTTCACGCACGTGCAATCGGGACCAACCTGCACGCAACTGCTCGCGTGGCTCGGCGCCGACGTCATCAAGGTGGAACGTGCCGGCGAAGGCGACATCACGCGTGGGCAGCTGCGCGACATACCCGGTGTCGACAGCCTGTATTTCACGATGCTCAACCATAACAAGCGCTCGATCACCGTCGACGCCAAGCACCCGAAAGGCAAAGCGGTGCTCGAATCGCTGGTCAAGCATTGCGACGTGCTGGTCGAGAACTTCGCCCCGGGTGCGCTCGATCGCATGGGGCTCACCTGGGAGCATGTCCAGTCGCTCAACCCGCGCATGATCGTCGCCTCGGTCAAGGGTTTCGGACCCGGACCCTACGAGGATTGCAAGGTGTACGAGAACGTTGCCCAGTGTGCCGGTGGATCAGCCTCGACCACGGGTTTCGACGACGGCCCGCCGTTGGTCACCGGCGCGCAGATCGGCGATTCCGGCACCGGTTTGCATCTCGCCCTGGGCATCGTCGCCGCGCTGTATCAGCGCAAGACCACCAACCGTGGCCAGCGCGTACTCGCCGCCATGCAGGATGGCGTGCTCAACCTCTGCCGCGTCAAGCTGAGAGACCAGCAGCGCCTCGATCGCACCAAGGTCATGGAAGAGTATCCGCAATACCCGAACGGGAAATTCCTCGACGCGGTGCCCCGCGCCGGCAACGCCTCCGGCGGCGGTCAGCCGGGCTGGATTCTCAAGTGCAAGGGCTGGGAGACCGACCCGAACGCATACATTTATTTCATCACGCAGGCGCCGGTGTGGAAGGACATCTGCGAGGTGATCGGGCGGCCGGAGTGGTTGACCGATCCGCGCTATGCGACCCCGAAAGCGCGGCTGCCCCACCTGATGGAGATCTTCGGCCAGATCGAGGAGTGGACCAAGACCAAGACCAAGTTCGAGGCGATGGACATCCTGAACAAGCACGACATTCCCTGTGGACCGATTCTTTCCATGAAGGAGATCGCCGAGGAGCCGTCGCTGCGCAAGACCGGGACCGTCGTCGAAGTCGATCACCCGAAACGCGGCAAGTACCTCTCGGTCGGCAATCCGATCAAGATGTCCGACAGCGCGACGGACGTGACGCGCTCGCCGCTGCTTGGCGAACACACCGACGAAGTGCTGGCTGAACTCGGTTACGGCAAGGACCAAGTTGCGGCGCTGCGCGCCGAAAAGGCCATCTAGGCGATCCGAAGAACTCCGAATGGCGGTGCCTCCCGCGCCGCCGCGCTCGACATCGAGGGGAAAAGCATGGCGAACAGCAAGACTGAAGTGCGGCGCGTTCTGGACAAGGTGAAGGCGGATGGGCGCACTTCGCTCACGGCGCCCGAGGGCAAGCTGGTCTGCGATGCGTACGGCATTGCGGTGCCGAAGGAAGGCGTCGCGAAGTCCGCCGCGGAAACCGCGAAGCTTGCGACGACCATCGGCTATCCGGTGGTGCTGAAGATCGTTTCGCCGGAAATCCTGCACAAGACCGAGGCCGGCGGCGTGCTGGTCGGCGTCAAGAACGCGGCGGAGGCGCGCAAGGGCTTTGATACGATCGTCGCCAACGCCAGAAAGTACAACAAGAAGGCCACTCTGCTTGGCGTCCAGGTGCAACAGATGCTTGGCGGCGGCCAGGAAGTCATCGTCGGGGCCGTCACCGACCCTTCGTTCGGCAAACTGGTGGCGTTCGGTCTCGGTGGGGTGCTGGTCGAAGTGCTCAAGGACATCACGTTTCGCCTGGCACCCGCGTCGAAGGAAGACGCGTTGTCGATGCTCGACGGCATCGCCGCGGCGCCCATACTCAAAGGCGTGCGCGGCGGCGAGGCGGTGGATCGAACAGCGCTCGCGCGCATCATCCAGAACGTCTCGAAACTCGTCTCGGATTTTCCCGAGATCTCCGAGATGGACCTTAACCCGGTATTCGCCACCAAGAAAGGTGCGATCGCGGCCGACGTACGCATCGTCGTCGATTTCAACCCGGCGCCGGCGCGCTTCCGCCCTGCCCACGACGACATTGTCCGCGACATGAACCGCATCATGAAGCCGGATGCGGTGGCCGTAATCGGCGCATCGTCGGAGGAAGGCAAGATCGGCAATTCGGTGATGAAGAACCTGATCAACGGCGGCTACAAGGGAGAGATCTATCCGATCAATCCTTCGGCCGACGAAATCATGGGCCGCAAGGCGTACAAGAGCGTCAAGGACGTCCCCGGCAAGATCGACGTCGCGGTATTCGCCATTCCCGCCAAGTTCGTCGCGCAGGCGCTGATCGAAGTCGGCGAAAAGAAGATCCCCGGCGCGGTGCTGATTCCGTCGGGCTTTGCCGAGACCGGCAACGTCGAGGGCCAGCTGGAGATCCAGGCGATCGGCCGCAAGTACGGCGTGCGGCTGATGGGCCCCAACATCTACGGCTTCTACTACACGTGGAAGAATCTCTGCGCCACGTTCTGCACCGCGTACGACGTGAAAGGCCACGCCGCGTTGTCGTCGCAGTCCGGAGGCATCGGCATGGCGATCATCGGCTTCTCCCGCTCGGCAAAGATGGGCGTGTCGGCCATCGTGGGACTGGGCAACAAGTCGGACATCGACGAGGACGACCTGCTGACCTTCTTCGAACAGGATGACAACACGACCATCATCGCGCAGCACTGCGAGGACCTGAAGGACGGGCGCGCCTTCGCCGAAGTCGCCAAGCGCGTGTCGAAGAAGAAACCGATCGTGATGCTCAAGGCCGGGCGCACCAGCATGGGCGCGCGCGCGGCGAGTTCGCACACCGGGGCGCTGGCCGGCAACGACAAGATCTACGAGGACGTGCTGAAGCAATCGGGCGTGATCCGCGCCCGCTCCCTGCGTGACCTGCTCGAATTTGCGCGAGCGATTCCGATCCTGCCCACGCCCAAGGGCGAAAACGTGCTCATCATCACCGGCGCGGGCGGTTCCGGCGTACTGCTGTCCGACGCCTGCGTCGACAACGGACTGTCGCTGATGGCGATGCCGCCTGATCTCGACGCGGCGTTTCGCAAGTTCATTCCGCCGTTCGGCGCGGCCGGCAATCCGGTCGACATCACTGGCGGCGAACCACCCAAGACTTACCAGAATACGGTAAAGCTCGGCCTCGAAGACCCGCGCATCCATGCGCTGATCCTGGGCTATTGGCACACCATCGTCACACCGCCGATGGTGTTCGCGCAGAAAATGGTCGAAGTGATCGACGAGATGAGAGCCAAGGGCATCCACAAGCCCGTCGTCGTCTCGCTAGCTGGAGACGTCCAGGTCGAAGAAGCCGCGGAGCATCTTTTCGCTCACGGCATCCCCGCATATCCGTACACGACAGAAACACCGGTGGCGGTGCTGGGCGCGAAGTACAAGTGGGCGCGCGGCGCCGGCCTTGTCTGAACGTCAGCTTGCGGCCACTCATATGTCCAAACCGCAAGGCAATGGTGATAATGTAAAAGTGTGCACGGCAAGCCCCGGAAAGTGGGCGATGCATTCGCTAACGAGACTGACCTAAGGAGGAAGTGATGCTCAAATTTTCTGCATCGAAACGGCGAACCAAGATGCTGACGTTGTTCGCCGGTGTACTGGTTGCAACCGTTGCGCCCCTGCAGGCGATGGCTTGGGAGCCGACGAAGCCAGTCGAGTTCGTCGTTCCCGCCGGCACCGGCGGTGGCGCGGATCAGATGGCACGATTCATTCAGGGTGTCATCACCAAGAACAATCTGATGAAGCAGCCGATGATCGTCGTCAACAAATCGGGTGGCGCGGGTGCGGAAGGATTTTTGGCGGTCAAGGAAGCCAAAGGCGACCCCAACAAGCTCATCATCACGCTGTCGAATCTGTTCACGACACCGATGGCGACAGGCGTCCCGTTCAGCTGGCAGGACTTGACGCCGGTGGCGATGCTCGCGCTCGACCAGTTCGTGTTTTGGGTCAATGCCGAGACGCCCTATAAGACAGCGAAAGACTACGTCGACGCAATAAAGGCAGGCGGCGCCAACAAGTTCAAGATGGGCGGCACGGGCTCCAAGCAGGAAGACCAGATCATTACCGTTGCAATCGAGAAGGCAACGGGCGTCAAGATGATCTACGTGCCCTTCAAAGGCGGCGGCGACGTCGCAGTGCAGCTCGTCGGCAAGCATGTCGACTCGACCGTCAATAATCCGATCGAAGCCGTGGCGCAGTGGCGCGCCGGCAGCCTGCGCCCACTATGCGTGTTCGACAATGCGCGCATGCCGTACAAGGCCAAGGTGACGGACACGATGTCCTGGAACGACATCCCGACCTGCAAGGAGTCGGGACTGGCCATCGAATATCTGATGTTGCGCGGCATCTTCATGCCCGGCGGCGTCACCAAGGATCAGGTGGACTTCTACGTCGACCTCTTCAAAAAGGTGCGTGAAACGCCCGACTGGAAGAAGTTCATGGAAGAAGGCGCATTCAACCAGACGTTCATGAGCGGGCCGGACTACGCGAAGTGGGTGGCGAAAGAAGAAACCGTGCACCGCAATCTGATGCAAGAGGCCGGGTTCCTCGCCAAGCCGTAATCTTCTGAACAAAGACTGCACGCCCCAGGCGTGCAGTCTTTTCCCGCTTGACGTCATTGCGCACCGCAATTCGGTGCACCACGCGAGTCACGTCCATGGATCAAGAGCAACAGTCGGGCGCGGAGGACCGCACCGCCATTTCCGCACGCGCGATGGAGCTCGTCGTGGCGCTGGTGATATTTGTCCTCGGCGCCATCGTCGTCTACGACAGCCACCGCCTGGGCTCGGGGTGGAGCAGCGATGGCCCGCAATCCGGATACTTTCCCTTCTATATCGGCATCCTCCTTTGTCTGTCGAGCGTGGGAACCTTGATTCAAACGCTGCTCAAGGACGACGACGGCCTGGCATTCGTCGGGTGGCAAAAACTCAAGCTCGTGTTGACGGTACTGATACCGGCGTTGATCTACGTCCTTTGCGTCCAGTACATCGGGCTGTACGTTGCGTCGGCAGCCTACATCATCGTGTTCATGGCCTGGCTCGGAAAATATTCCTGGTGGAAGAGTGCGGCCGTTGGCATCGCGGTCACCGTCTGCCTGTTTCTGATGTTCGAGGTCTGGTTCAAGGTGCCGCTGTTCAAAGGCACGCTCGATCCGTTGTCGTTCCTCGGTTACTGACCCCCGCTCCGCGCCGAACTAGACCGTCCTGGAGGCACTTTGTTAGAACTCAGCGCACTGTTCCACGGCTTTGCGGTCGTGCTGACACCGTTCAACATGCTGTTGATGATGGTCGGCATCGTTCTCGGCATCATCATCGGCGTGCTTCCCGGCCTTGGTGGCGCCAACGGCGTCGCGATCCTGCTGCCGCTGACCTTCACCATGCCGCCGACCTCGGCCATCATCATGCTGTCGTGCATCTACTGGGGGGCGCTGTTCGGGGGAGCGATCACGTCGATACTCTTCAACATCCCCGGCGAACCGTGGTCGGTGGCAACGACCTTCGACGGCTATCCGATGGCTCAGCAGGGTCGCGCCGGAGAGGCGCTGACAGCATCATTCACGTCATCGTTCATCGGCGCGCTGGTCGCCGTCGTGATGATCACGTTCCTCGCACCGCTGGTCGCAAAATTCGCGCTCAAGTTCGGGCCACCCGAGTTCTTCGCCGTCTACCTGCTTACGTTCTGCAGTTTCATCGGCATGGGCAAGGGGTCGGCGTTCAAGACCCTTGCCGCGATGATGCTGGGTTTTGCCCTTGCCGCGGTCGGCATGGATACGGTGACCGGGCAACTGCGACTGATTTTCGGGTTTACGGATCTCATGCGCGGTTTCGACTTCCTGATCGCGGTCATCGGGCTGTTTGGTATCGGCGAAATCCTGCTGTCGATGGAAGAAGGTCTTTCGTTCACCGGCAAGTCCGCCAAGATCAACATGAAGATCGTCATCGAGACCTGGGCCAAGCTGCCCAAGTACTGGATGACCTCCGTGAGAAGCTCGCTGATCGGCATCTGGATGGGCATCACGCCGGGAGGCGCGACGCCGGCGTCGTTCATGAGCTACGGCGTCGCCAAGCGCATGTCACCCGATGGTGACAAGTTCGGCCAAGGCCAGCTCGAAGGCGTCATTGCGCCGGAGACCGCCGCGCACGCTGCGGGGACGTCGGCGCTGCTGCCGATGCTGGCGCTCGGCATCCCGGGCTCGCCCACCGCCGCGGTACTGCTCGGCGGCCTGCTGATCTGGGGCTTGCAACCGGGTCCTCTGCTCTTCGTCGAGCAAAAGGACTTCGTGTGGGGATTGATCGCCAGCATGTACCTTGGCAATATTGCCGGCCTCATCGTCGTGCTGACATGCGTGCCGTTCTTCGCGGCCATCCTGCGCGTGCCGTTCTCGATCATCGCACCGATCATCCTCGTCATCTGTGCGATCGGCGCCTACACCGTGCATGGCGCGATGCTCGACATCTGGTTCATGATGCTCTTCGGCGTGGTCGGCTACGTGTTCAAGAAGCTCGACTATCCGCTCGCACCTCTGGTGCTGGCGCTGGTGCTCGGCGATCGCGCCGAGGATTCGTTCCGCCAGTCGATGCTGATCGCGCAGGGCAATCCGACCATCTTTTTCTCGAACTGGCTGGTCGGCGGGATCACTGGACTGGCGATCGTGATGCTCGTCTGGCCGCTGGTGTCCCGGTCACTTGCCATGGCGCGGCGCCAAGCGACGTGATCGCGAACAACGGGGTTCGTATGGTCGCATCCGGCATGGCGCAGTTTTAGACACAACAGGGTGCAACCGGATCGTGAACGCCAATCTGTACGCACTCCTGCGCGACCATTTTCTGGAACGCGCTGATCAGCCCTGCATCCTCATTCCGGATGGGCCGGTCATTCCCTACGATGCCCTCGACCGCGAGTGCGCCCGCATCGCCGGCGCACTACACGCCGCGGGCTGCCGGCCCGGTGACCGCGTCGCAGTTCAAGTCGACAAGTGCTGGGAGGCACTCGCGCTCTATCTCGCCTGCCTGCGTGCAGGATTCGTCTACCTGCCGCTCAACACCGGATATCAGAAAGGCGAGCTGACGTACTTCTTCGGCGATGCCGAACCGTCCATCATTGTCGGGCGTCCGGACAACGCAGAAGCGCTCGCCGCATTGCGTCCGGAAGCTACAGTGTTGACGCTCGCCTCAGGCCAGGGCACGCTGCTCGACGCAGCGCGCGATCAATCCGATGCGTTCGAACCAGTGCGATCTGCGCCGGACGATCTGGCATCGATACTGTATACGTCCGGCACGACCGGCCGCGCGAAGGGCGCGATGTTGACGCACCGCAATCTTGCGAGCAATGCACTGACGCTCGTCGAGCGCTGGGGTTTCACCCACGACGACGTATTGCTGCACGCGTTGCCGCTGTATCACGTGCACGGCCTGTTCGTCGCATGTCACTGCGCGCTGCTGTCGGGTGCTCGCATGCTGTGGCACGCCAGGTTCGACGCTCGCAACGTGATGGCATCGCTACCGCACGCGACGGTCATGATGGGCGTGCCGACGTTCTATTCGCGCCTGCTGGCCGAGGCGGATTTCGGCGTGCCGTCCTGCGCAACCGTGCGCCTGTTTGTCTCGGGCTCGGCACCGCTACTGCCGGCCACCTTCGACGAGTTTGCGGCTCGCACCGGCAAGACCATCCTCGAACGCTACGGCATGACAGAAACCGGCATGAACACGTCGAATCCCCTCAACGGCGAACGCCGCTGCGGCAGTGTCGGCCTGCCCTTGCCGGGCATTTCGGTTCGCGTCGTCGACGAGCACGGAGCGCCGTGCGCGCCTGGCGAGGTCGGCGGCATCCAGATCAAGGGCCCCAACGTCTTCGCCGGCTACTGGCGGATGCCCGAGAAGACGCGCGAGGAATTTACCGACGACGGCTACTTCAGGACTGGCGATATGGGCGAAACAATGCCCGACGGCTACCTGAACATCGTCGGACGCGCCAAGGACCTGATCATCACCGGCGGACTGAACGTGTACCCGAAGGAAATCGAAGAGCGGATCGACGCATTGCCTGGCGTGGTCGAGTCCGCGGTCATCGCCGTTCCCGATCCCGATTTTGGCGAAGCCGTCACCGCTGTCGTCGTCACCCGCAAGGCAAGCAACCTCACCGAAGCAGGAATCATCGCGGCACTGAAGAGCGAAATCGCCAGTTTCAAAGTGCCCAAACACGTGCACTTCGTCGAGGATCTGCCGCGCAACGCGATGGGCAAGGTCGAGAAAAGCAAACTGCGCAAGCTCTATACCGCGGCTTGACCTTCTCTCACCGCGCGAGCGCCTTCCACAGGAAAAACGCAGCAACCGCGTACAACAGGCACGCGAACGCGCGCCGGAGATACTTGACCGGCCACTGATGCGACAGCCGCGCGCCAATCGGCGCCATGACGATACTCGCGGCAACAATTGCGATCAGTCCAGGCAGATAGATGAAGCCGACGGTGTAGGGCGGCAGGTCCGATTGGCGGAAACCGGCGACGATGAAGCCGATCGTGCCTGCTATGGCGATCGGTAGGCCCAGTGCCGCCGAGGTACCGACTGCATTGCGGATGCGCACGTTGCAAGCGGTCAGCAAGGGCACCGAAAGAAAGCCGCCACCGGCGCCCACCACACTCGCGACCATGCCGATCACGACGCCTGAGCCGAACAATCCGGCGCGGCCCGGCAACTCGCGCGTCGGCTTCGGTTTGCGATCGAAAAGCATCGACGTCGCAATGAATCCGGCAAACACGGCGAAGACCGCGGACAGCAACGTCGTCGACATCCCGCCAATCACCTGCGGACCGAGGAAAGATCCGACCAGCATGCCGGGCGCCAGCCGCCAGAATACCGGCCAGAGTACGGCTTCGAGCCGATGATGCGCGCGCACGCTCGAAATCGACGTGAATACGATCGTGGCCATCGAGGTTGCGATGGCCATGTGCAGGACGTGTTCTTGCGGAAAGTGCTCGTACGTGAAAATCAACGTGAGCAACGGCACAATGGTCATGCCGCCGCCGATGCCGAGCAACCCGGCCAGAAAGCCGACGATGCAGCCGAGCAAAGCGAAAACGGGGAAGAGCCACCATTCCACGGTGCGCGTCCGGATCAGCGTCTCGGACGCGGCCAGCGACGCGGCTCAGGCCGCGCGCACACGCGCCAGCTTGGTCGTGATGAACGTCCATTCGCGCGGGTCGACCGGCGTGATCGACAGCCGGTTGCCACGCTGGAGCACGAGCATCTTGGCAAGCTGTGGCGCGGTACGCAGTTCCGCAAGCGCGATCAAGCGCGTTTTTTCGACGAACGTGACTTCGACGTTGACCCAGCGCGGCGCAGCGCACGTTGCCTTGCCGTCGAAGTATTTGCTCTTCTTGTCGAATTGCGTAGCGTCGGGATAGGCAGCTTTGCTCACATGAACAATGCCCGCGATGCCCGGTTCAGGACAACTCGAGTGATAGAAGAACGCCTGATCGCCAACCTGCATCTGGTCGCGCATGAAATTGCGCGCCGTGTAGTTGCGCACGCCGTACCAGGCGACGGTCTTCCTGGGCATCGCCGCGAGATCGTCGATCGAGACGTCATCGGGCTCCGATTTCATCAGCCAGTAGCGCATTTTTCGGTATCCACGCGATAAACAGTCATCTGTTGCGCCACTATCGCATGATTCGCGGTGGGGACGCCTTTTCGACCTTCGTTCGCTCGATGATTATGGGGTAGAGAATGGTGTCATGATAAAGCTGGCGCACGAAATTGATAAACACAGGCTGCGTAATCTCGTTGTGCCCGGGAATGATCGCCCCGTCGGTCCTCACGTTCCACACCGGCGAATTCGGGTCTGTCTTGAGCTGCCGCAATACAGTGTTGCCGCAGAAATTGCGCTGCCACCCTGGCAGAAGAAACAAGGTAGCAGGATCGGCTCCGAAGAATTGGTTGGAGTTCTCGCGCTCGAGACCCAGGTTTCTGACCTCCTGGCCCATCGCCGACGGCGCACCCGGATCCAGCACGGGTTCCCAGCCTGGGCAAGTCGTTCCACCGTCGGACCGCATCGACAACTCATGAGTTATGTAGGGGTCCATGTGCCCGAGAGTTTTCTTGTTGGCATCGCGTTCCTCGCCGGACAGCGCCGTTTCGAACATTGTGTTTACCGAGCGTCCGATCGGAAATGCGATACCGGTGGCCCAGTCCGCCGTTGAGGTTATCGATACAAAGATCGGAGTCTGATAGCGATCATATCGTTGCGAAGCTGCAGCACGATGCAAAGGGGTGTAGCGGAGCGCCTCCACGGCAGGATTCGCCAAGATGATCATGTCGCCGAAGCGCGGAATCACGCTCTCTTGTCCCGGAGTAGCGTCGTATTCGAAAAGACTGTTTATCAATGATTGGGAAACAGCCTCGAGCAGGATGAGTCCGCCAAAGCTGTGGCCCATCAGGATGAGCAGCACCTTCTTCTCGCCCTGGATTGGCGTGGCGAGTCGGTTTTGCCGCTCGTAAAAGCCGCGCAGGCGCGAGAACAAGACACGGCTCTCGCCCTCGGCAACGTGCTGGGCTGTCGATTTTCGATCCCAAAAGGTGAGCGAGAGGAAAGGTTCAGGGAGGGTGGCCGACTTCCCGCGCCAAGACACATAAATGCCGATCACCCGGTGGGGCGGCAGATCAAATTTCTTCTGCTTTGCCTGCTCGACGAGGGCGGCATCCGCAAGGAGCAGCCGGAACGTTTGCACGTTGTTATCAGTGTCAGCGGCGTTGTGCTTCCAGCCGTGCACATACACGACCATGCTGAGACCGGCTGCGGACTTGGAAAGGCGGTCGAGGTCTTGCATCAACGCCTCGATATGACATGACGCGATCCCGACATCCGGCATTCCCCTGGGATAGAGCAGTCCCACCTCGTCAAACTCCACGAAGTACAAGTCGAACAACGCAGTACTTTCGTGGTTGGGCAATTCCGGTGGCGACCCTGCTTGCGATGCGCCCGTCTGACAATCTTGCGGCGGTGACGGTGCCACGGCAGCATTCCAAGCCGTTCGGTAGGGGGCGGTCGGTACACATCCAGTAGCGAGTGCGAGGATGCCCACAATCGCAAGTCTGAAGAGATTCCGCATCGCCCCTCCCTATTCGCGCTTCTGGTCACGCCCATCGCTCAACCGGCTGGCACGGCGGACATCACGACCGACCGCGAAAGGGCTCACTGCGGGCGATGTCCGGGACCGGCAGGCAGCCGGGTACAGGGTATCTCGTATTATGTGCGCAAGATGCAGGAGTTGCGACTTGAACCCTGCGCGGGTATTTTGCTGTTGCGTGACTGGGTCAGATAGCGCTGATCCGTGCCTTGCAACGACGGAGGGATGCATGCATGCCTTGTTCATCGGCTCACTGATTGCGCTGCTGTGCGTCGTCGGCCGCATCGACGCGGCCGAACTGCCGATTTTCGACGCACATCTGCACTACAGCCATGACGCCTGGGACAACTTGCCGCCCAAGGCCGCCATAGCAATCCTGCGCAAGGCTGGCCTGAAGCGCGCGCTGGTATCGAGCTCGGGCGACGAAGGCACACAGCGCCTGGTCGCGGAGGCACCCGAGCTGGTGTTGCCGTCGCTGCGGCCATACCGCACTCGTGGCGATGTCTCAACTTGGGTGCGCGACGACACCGTCACCCCATTCCTCGAGGAGCGGTTGAGCCGCAGCCGCTACGCCGCCATCGGCGAGTTTCACGTCTACGGTGCCGACGCCGACCTGCCCGTGCCCCGACGGATGGTGGCACTGGCGAAGCAATACAAGCTGGTCCTGCACGCGCATACCGATAGCGACGGACTCGAGCGGTTGTTCCGGCAGGATCGCGATGCGCGCATTTTGTGGGCGCATTCGGGCTTCGAGCGTCCGGAGCAGGTGCGCGACATGCTGCGCAAGTATCGCAATCTATGGTGCGATCTCGCCTTCCGCAACGAGCACGGCACTTCCGGCAAGGTGCCCGTCGAATGGCGCGCCTTGTTCACCGAATTTCCGGACCGGTTCATGGTCGGTACCGACACGTTCACACCCGAGCGGTGGCACTACGTCGTCGAGCATGCCGAATGGTCGCGGGCCTGGCTCGCGGATCTGCCACCCGCGCTCGCCGAGCGCATCGCCTGGCGCAACGGCGATGCATTGTTCGCGGGATGGACGCCAGCCTCCGGTCGATGAGCGCCGCTGGCGCCCGGGCACTTTCCGCCGCGTTGACCATGTTCTTCGCCGCAACGGTCTGCGCATGCGGCGAGGAGATTTCCGGCGCAAAACGCCGGATCGAGAACGCAAATTACGAGATCGTGTTCAGCAGTGCTCCAGGGCCGATAGAAACCGGAAAGCACTTCTCGCTCGATTTCACGGTTTGCCCGCGCGGACGGGCGCGCCCCCCTGAATCGGTGCGTGTCGATGCAGTGATGCCCGAGCATCGCCACGGCATGAATTACCTTCCCGTTGTCGTGGCGCGCGGCGACGGGCGCTACCGTGCCGACGGACTGATGCTGCACATGCCCGGGCACTGGGAGATTCGCTTCGACGTCGTGACTGCCGCCGGGATCGAACGGCTGGTCGCGACGACGCAACTCGAGTGACACCCGGTCAAGCGACGCGTTGCGCGGTCATGGCGGGCGTCGTTGCCGTCGCAGCCGTCGCGCAACCAGCAACCGTTTCGCCGCTTTCCGACGCCGATGTGGCCCGCATACTCACGCACGGCCCATGGCCGCCACGATGGCTGCCCGATCCTTCCAATCGCGCATCAGGCAATGCGGACGCCATCGCGTTTGGCGACGCGCTGTTCCGCGACCCGCGGCTTTCTCGTACGGGCACCATCGCGTGCGCCACGTGTCATCAGCCGGCACGCGCGTTTACCGATGGCTTGCCACGCGCCGTCGGCCTGGCAACTGTCGACCGCAACACGATCAGCGTCGCCAACGTCCGGCTGCAGCACTGGTTCGGCTGGGATGGTGCCGGCGACAGCCTGTGGGCGCAAAGTTTGCGGCCGATCCTTGCGACTGGTGAGATGGGCGGAGATTTTTCGCGGATCGCCACGCTGGTGCGCTCGGACAATATGCTGCGTCGCCGCTACCGCGAAAGCTTCGGCGTCGAGGCGTCGACCGACGACGAGATCGTCAGCGTCGATGCGGCCAAGGCGTTGGCGGCCTACCAGGAGACTTTGGCAACCGCGCGCACGCCGTTCGACGATTTTCGCGATGCACTCGCGCGCGACGATCGCGTCGCCGCGGCACGCTATCCGGAAGCAGCCCGACGCGGTCTCGCGATCTTCATCGGCAAGGGACGCTGCAATGTCTGCCACATCGGCCCCAACTTCACCAATGGCGAGTTTCACGACGTCGGCATCGCGTTTTTCACCGGCCCAGGACGCGTCGATCCGGGACGCTACGACGGCATCCGGCGCGCGAAGTCGAGTCGCTACAATCTGCTCGGGCCGTTCAACGACGACACTACGGCGAGCACTGCTACGGCAACGCGCTTCGTTGCGCACGAGCATCGCAATTTTGGCGAGTTCAGGGTGCCGTCGCTGCGCAATGTCGCACGCACCGCGCCCTACATGCACAACGGCAGCCTGGCCACGCTACGCGATGTCGTGAAACACTACTCGGAGATCGACGAAGATCGTCTGCACGCAGATGGCGAGCGCATTCTCCGTCCGCTGCATCTGTCCGAATCCGAGATCGACGACGTCGTGGCGTTTCTCGAGTCGTTGAGCGAACGCCATTAGCGGCGAACTCGGCGTCATCCGGCCATCGAGCGCGAATGAATTCGCGCCTGCAAAAAGATGCCCCCCGCCTGTGCCGTACCGACCGTGGTCTTGAACCGCAGTTCAAGAGGGTCGCCTGCCGGGGCCATCAGGCGCTTCCGCGTAGGGAGCGCACACCAGCCCGCTTAAGGCGCGGCAACCTCGCTAAGTTAGCATTGGTTCAAAGAACGTAAGGCCAGTTCGAACACCGCAGGGGACAATCGGCGCAGCCGCTAGAACAGTTTGTCCTGTTCCGCCATCGCACGATCAATGGCCGACTGCATGGCTGAAATTCTACGCTGAATGCTCGCGCTGTCAAAACCATTTGTGGGTACCGTGCCGTTTCCTGCTCCCAGCAATTCATGCGTGATGTTGAGGGCAGCCATCACGGCAATGCGCTCGGTCCCCGCGATCTTGCCCGCGTCGCGGATTTCGCGCATGCGCTGATCGAGATATTGGACCGCCTGCATGAGTTCGTCGCGTTCCGATTCCTTGCACGCAACGCGGTACTCTCGCCCGAGAATGGCAACGTCGAGCATGGTGGCGCGATCGTCCATGAGTGATCAGGCCCTAGCCCGCGGCCTCAGGCAGCCGTTGCAATAGCGAATCAAGGCGCATCGACGCCGCCGCCATCTTGTCGTTAAGGGCGCGGCTTTGCTCCTGCGCCCGGGAGAGTTCGCGTTTCAGCGACTCATTCTCGGCCAGCAACCGATGATATTCGGCGAGCAACCCCGCGAGCTTGTGTTCGAGTCCTGCGAGTTCGGAATCCATGGGCGACTATAGGCGGAAGATTTCGCAGTCGTCAACCCGAGGCTAATGGTACATACCGGACCTCGAGGATCTCCAGCTCTTCGGCGCCTCCAGGTGTCTTCAACGCAACCGTATCGCCTTCGCGCGCCTTGGTGAGCGCCCGCGCCATGGGCGACATCCAGCTGATATAGCCGCGATCGGTGTCGATTTCATCGACGCCGACGATGCTGACGGTGCGCTGCTTGCCATGTCCGTCGCGAACTTCGACGGTGGCGCCAAAGAAGACGCGGTCGGTATCGTCGTCGTCACGCGCGGCCAGAGGATCGACGACATCGGCCTTGTCCAGGCGATTGACCAGAAAACGAATGCGACGGTCGATTTCGCGCAGCCGCTTCTTGCCGTAGATGTAGTCGCCGTTCTCCGAGCGGTCGCCATTGCCGGCCGCCCACGCCACAACGGCGACCAACGCCGGGCGCTCCTTGTCGACGAGTTCGTCGAGCTCCGCCTTCAGCCGCTTGAATCCCCCGGGGGTCATGTAATTCTTGGTCCCTGGCGGCAATAGCGTGTCCTCGACTTCGCCGTCATCGACGTCGGCATCATCATCTTCGCGTGTAAAAGCTTTATTCATGGCGGGACATCGGTAGCGGCGCGTAAGCCGGGGTTGCCTCGAAGTGCATCAACTGACCAAATTATAGGACAGCCCGGCACGCCGTGCGTTCGACGCTCGTCAGTGCTTTTTACCGGCAACGTTGCCACGCGCCGCGGCAAGAACCCGGCAGATCTGCTCGACGCCTTCAGCGAAACGCGGCCCGGAGCGATGCAATAGATTCGCGTCGACGACAAATAGATTGCCGCGGACAACGGCGGGCAGATCGCGCCATGCCGACCATTCGTCCAGCCAGGCCGGGCGCTCCGCGCCATCCGCACCCGCGATGATCGCTTCCGGCGCCGCGACGAGCACCGCTTCGACGCTCACTTGCGGCGCTGGCAATGGCAGCGATGCAAACACGTTTTCGCCGCCACACATTGCGATCGCTGCAGTGATCAAGTGGGTGCCGCCGATGGTGTACAAGGGGCGGTTCCAGATTTCGTAAAAGACGCGTACCAAGGCAGAACCTGCCGCCCGATCGCGCGCCGCAGCAAGCTTCGCGCGAAATTTCCCGGCAGCGAGCGCCGCCGACTCGGCTTGACCGGTCAAGATGCCAAGTCGTTCGATTTCCTCGGCAATCGCCATCGGCGTGTGCGGATTCGAGACGTAGACCGGCACGCCCATCGCCCGCAAGCGGTCGAGTTGCGTCGGCGCCAGATAGGGCCAAGTGACGATGAGGTCCGGTTTCAGCGCCAGGATGCCCTCGAGGTTCACCGCGCTGGCATCGCCCACCTTCGGCAATTGCGCGGCCTCGGGTGGCCAGTCGGCCGGTGCAAGCACACCGACGACGCGGTTGCCCGCGCCCGCGGCAAACAGCAGTTCCGTGGCGTGCGGCGCCAGGCTGATGACACGGCTTGCAGGCATTGCGAGCTCGATCTTCGTGCCGCTGCCATCGACCGCCGTAACGGCGCCCCGCGCGTCGATCGTGGCGCAGTTCACTGCAACCAGCAACAGGGCGATCAATCGCATCGTCAATACCGATAACGCACGCCGGCAAACAGGTTGGCGCCCGCCGTGTTGAAGTCAGCCGCAAGTTCGTAGTGCTTGTCGAATACGTTTCCGGCGACGGCGAACAATGCCCAATGCGGCGCCAGCGCGTATTCGGCATTCAGATTGACGATCGCATAGCCTCCCATGCGCCGCGTGTTCGCCGCATCGTCATAGCGCGCCGACGATGCGGTGACCTGCACGCCGACCTGCAACGGACCAAACCCTTGCGTGACGCCAAGCGTGCCGTATCGGCGCGCGCGCCGCGGGAGCAGGTTGCCCGTCGCATCATCGTACGGTCGCGAAAAATCGACGCTGGCCTTGACCGTGGTTTCGCGGATGACTGTCTGCAATTCGAGCGTCACGCCTTCGAGCGTGGCGTCGGCGACATTCTGCGGTGCACAGTTGAAACTGGCGTCGCATTCGAACACGATGAGATTGCGCACGCGATTCTTGTAGGCGACGACCCCCGCATTGAGTTCGGCATTCGCATAGCGCAACGCGACCTCGAAGTTACGCGCCGTCTCGGGGACCAGGTCGGGATTGGAGAAACCGGGGTAGTACAGATCGTTGAACGTCGGTGCCCGAAACCCCGTGCCGTAACTGGCGCTCGCGCGCAGACCGGGCATGATCGTATAGGCGTACGCAAACGATCCCGAGGTTTGCCCACCGAACTGCGAGCTGTCGTCACGGCGCAGGTTGGCCTGCAGTGCGTTCGGTCCCTCCTGCAGCTGGTAGACACCGACAACCGCGTTGGTATTGCGCGAGGTGACGGCAAAGTCGGCATCGGTATCGAGTCGCTCCTCGCGGCGCGTGAACGCAACCGACAACGCGCCCATAGGCAGGGTGAAATCGTTCTGCCACGTGTACTGCCGCTGCGTGGTCTTGAACAGTAACGGACCGAACGCGGTCTGCGAGCTGCTATCGTCGATCGATACGCCGGCTTCGAGAAAACTTTTCCAGAACGATGTCAGGCGATTGCGGCTTGCCGCAGCGTAACTTTGCAGCGTCGTGATCGTGCGATCGTCGAAACCTGGGCCACCGTCGAACTGCGCGTTCATGCGACTGTAAAACCCCTGCACCGAAAGCTGTTGCTCCGGCGCAAAGCTGTACGCCAGCGAACCGCTGGCGCTGCCGTTGCGATAGCCGTCCTGGTCCGGGTTGTAGCTGAAGTTCGCGGGATTGCCAATGGCGTTGAAGCCCGAACTCTGGTTGTAGCCCCCCTGCAACATGTAGCGCCACGGACCGCCGCCGCCAGACGCTCCCGCGGCAAATTGGCTGGTGTTGTAGGTGCCGTATCCCGCGCTGGCATTCGCCGCGAACGTGCCACCTCCGTTGCGCGTGAACACCTGGATGACGCCGCCGATGGCATCGGAGCCATACAGGCTCGCCGCGGGTCCGCGCAGAATTTCGATGTGATCGATCTGGTCCAGCGGGATCGCTTCGAACGGTGTGGTGCCCGAGCTCGATGAACTCACGCGCAGGCCATCGATCAGCACCAGCGTCTGGCCGGCGTTGGCGCCGCGGAGGAAAACGCCGGTCGTCGAACCCGGCCCGCCACTGGTGACGATTTGCACGCCAGGCTGACGCTGCAGCAAGTCGGCCAGGCTTTGTGCACCGGCGCGGGCGATTTCCTCGGGCCCGATCACCGTCACGTCGGCGATCAACTGGTCCAACCGTTGCGGCGAGCGAGATGCCGTCACGACCACCGGGTCGAGCAACGCGGGAGGAGGGGCAGGCTGGGCACTCGCCACCGATACGCAGGTGGCGGCGCAAACAACACCAAAGAGTACGCCGCCGCGCAACGTGAATAACTCGGACATCGAGCGATCTCCGCAATTGCCATGCAACCCCGCACGGCGGTGGATCGAACAACGCGGAGAGCAGGGTGCGGCGGAATACGCGCGAGTCGCGGGTGTCCTGCCGGACACCGCCTCCCGCGATGGGCCTTGGGTCCACCGCGCACTCGTGAGCATCTGGGCGCGCGCCGGTTGCAGGCCGGTCTCCGGACTTGCCAGTCTTGGCTACTCGCCTTCCCATTCGCGCAGGGCGAACAGTGGCGTCAGGAGTAACCCACACTGACTTACCGTTGCGGGGGCAGTGCCGGAATGATCGTGGAACAACGCATCCACGACGCACCGGCTTCCCGTTTCACCCACGGCGCGATGAATCTGGATCGCTCGCGTCGCGGACACCTGCAAGGTCCATTATAGCGGGACCACGGCAGCGCGACGCGGTACCGGTCCAACTGCTATAATCTTCGCCCCTTCAACGACTTGCCGACGACGCCGCAAGACCACACGTGAGCCGCAAGCTGTACATCCGCACCTTTGGCTGCCAGATGAACGAGTACGACTCGGACAAGATGGCCGATGTGCTGCACGCGTCCGACGGCCTCGAACTGACCGCGTCGCCGACGGACGCCGACGTCATCCTGTTCAATACCTGCTCGGTCCGCGAAAGGGCCCAGGAGCGGGTGTTCCACGACCTCGGACGAGTACGCGAACTCAAGATCGCGAATCCCGAGCTCATCATCGGTGTCGGCGGCTGCGTGGCCAGCCAGGAAGGCGCAACGATCGTCGCGCGAGCGCCCTACGTCGATGTGGTCTTCGGGCCGCAGACATTGCATCGGTTGCCGGAATTGATCGCCAGCCGGCGCAGTTCCGGCAAGCCGCAGATCGATATCAGCTTTCCGGAAATCGAGAAGTTCGACCATCTGCCCCCCGCACGGGTCGACGGTGCGTCGGCGTTCGTGTCGATCATGGAAGGCTGCAGCAAGTACTGCACGTTTTGCGTCGTCCCGTATACGCGCGGCGAGGAAGTCTCGCGGCCCTTCGACGATGTGTTGACCGAAGTCGCCGACGTGACCGATCAGGGCGTCCGGGAAATCACGCTGCTGGGACAAAACGTCAACGCCTACCGAGGCCCGATGGCTTCAGGCGGGACCGCCGATCTGGCGACTTTGATCGAGTACCTCGCCGAATTCGAGGGCCTCGAGCGCATCCGTTACACGACCTCGCACCCGAAGGAGATGACGCAGGCGCTGATCGATCTTTACCGCCGCGTGCCCAAGCTGGTCTCGCACCTGCACCTGCCGGTGCAATCGGGTTCCGACCGCATCCTTGCCGCGATGAAACGCGGCTATACCGCGCTCGAATACAAATCGATCGTGCGCCGTCTGCGCGAGGCACGTCCGAACCTCGCGTTGACCTCCGACTTCATCGTCGGCTTTCCGGGCGAAACCGAGGCCGATTTCGAGCAGACCATGAAATTGATCGGCGACGTCGATTTCGACGGCAGTTTCAGCTTTGTCTACAGCCCGCGTCCGGGCACACCCGCGGCCCAGTTCGCCGATCAGGTCGACCGAACCGCTGCGCAGGCCCGGCTCGAGCGGTTGCAAGCCGTAGTCGACAACCAGTACCGGATCCACAGCGAGGCGATGGTCAGCACGGTCGAGCGCGTGCTCGTGACCGGCCGTGCCGCCAGGAATGCCGGTGATCTGGCCGCCCGCACCGACAACAATCGCGTAGTGAACTTTCCCGGCGATGACGGTCTGATCGGGCGGCACATCGAGGTCAGAATCACCGCCGCGCTGGCGCATTCGTTGCGCGGCGAACGGCTGGCGTGTTCCTAGCCGTGTGCCCGAGTCCACGCCGCAGCTGGAATTCGACGCAACCTTTGAACGAGACCACGGCATGACCGCCTTTCGATTCACCCCGATCAATGTCGCCTTGACGGTGCTCGCGCTGGCGCTCGCCGGCTGCGCGACAACAGCTACGACACCCGCAACGCCCGTCGCAAGCGCACCTGACCCCTCGCGTGTGGCGGCGACCGCCGCTGCGGCGGGAGCCGCAGCGGCCGCTACGACAGCGAACGCACCGGCGCGTCCGGTCGCACCCGGTGCCGGCAACGGTTCCTCCACGGCGTCCGCCGCTGCTGCAGCGGCTGCCGCGGCCGTTGCCGCCTTGAGCAACCAGAAACCGTTTGCCGAAGTCGTCAAGGGCGCCAAAGAGACCCGGGGCTTCTATACCATCTACGAGCGCGACGACAAAGTCTGGATCGAAATCCTGCCCGAACAGTTCGACCAGCCATTTTTCTTCGGCATCAGTTTTTCGAGCGGCCTGGGCGAAAAGTGGTTCTTCGGCGGCCTGATGGCCGACAGCTTCGTGGCGTCGTTCCATCGGCTGAGTCCGACCCAGGTTCAACTCATCGCGCGCAACACCGATTACTATGCGAAGCCCAACACACCCGAGGCGCGCGCTGTAAGCGAAGCGTTCTCCAACAGCCTGCTCGGCGCGGCGCCCATCGCAAGTCAGCCGCACCCGGAGCGCAAATCTGTACTCATCGAAGCCAACGCGCTCCTATTCGCGGATATCCCGGGCGCGAACGGCATGCTCGAACGCGCCTACCGGCAGTCGTATTCGTTCGACCCAAGGAACTCGTCGATCACCAAGGCGCGCGCAACGCCTGATCTGGTTACGATCAACGTCAACGCCCACTATGCGTTGCAGCGGATAAGCCAACCAGCGCCTGGGGCTGGTTTTACAACGGCCCCGCCGTCGGCGGTGCCCGACATCCGCAGCCTCTTTCTCGGCTTCCACTACAACATTGCGAAGCTGCCCGAACAGCCCATGCGTCCGCGCGTCGCCGACGACCGTATCGGCTACTTCGTCCACGAACGCTTCGATTACAGCAACGACACGGCGCTGACGCCGAAGGTGAACCTGATTCATCGCTGGCGCCTCGAGAAAAAAGATCCCGCTGCGGCATTGTCGGAGCCGAAGGAGCCGATCGTTTTCTGGATCGACCGCAACATCCCTCACCAATACCGGCAAACTATCATCGACGGCGTGCTGGAATGGAACAAGGCGTTCGAAAAGGCCGGTTTCAAGACCGCGCTACAGGCGAAAATCCAGCCCGACGACGCCGATTTCGACACCCTCGACACGCGCCATGCGTCGATCCGCTGGATGCCCACGGCGCGGCCGGTTTTCGGGGGCGTCGGTCCGAGCCAGATCGACCCTCGCACCGGCGAGATCCTCGACGCCGACATCGGCATCGACCCGGTTCGCTTGCGCAATCGTCGTTTCATCCGCGTCGAACAGATCCGGCCGCAGACCGCGCCCGTGGCGTTCCTCGAACATCGCGAACGCATGTGCCTGATCGAGGACTACGCGGCGCAGGAACTCAATTTCACCTTTGATCTGCTGGAAGCGCGCGGCGACCTCGATCCGGACGGCCCCGAAGCCGAGGCCTTCGTGCTCGCCGACGTCAAGGAAATCGTCATGCACGAAGTCGGGCATGCGCTCGGCCTGCTCCACAACTTTCGTGCCTCGACGGTCTACACGCAGGCGCAACTCAACGACAGCGCGTTCACGCGCGAACACGGCATCGCCGGATCGGTCATGGAATACAACGCGATCAATATCGCGCTGCCTGGAGAACGGCAGGGCGCGTACGGCATGACGACGCTCGGACCGTACGACTATTGGGCCATCGAGTACGGCTACAAGGAAATCGCGCCCGAGCAGGAGAGCGCGGAGTTGCGCAAGATCGCCTCGCGCAGCAACGAGCCGCTGCTCGCCTACGCCACCGACGAAGACAGCAGCTTCGCCATCGACCCCGAAGCCAATACCGGCGATCTCGGCAACGATCCGCTGGAGTTCGCGCGACGGCGCCTGCTGCTCGTGCACGAGTTGTGGGACCGCTGGCAGGACCGCGAGCTAGCGCCAGGCGAAAGCTATGTCGTGTTGCGCCGAACCGTCGGACGCGGCTTGATCGTCATCGGCCAATCGTCGTCGATGGTCGCCAAATACATTGGGGGCGTGAGCACGTTGCGCGATCATGCTGGCAGTCCGCGGCCGCCGCTGAATCCGGTCACGGCCGCGCAGCAGCGGGAAGCCCTGGACATCATCGCGACCGGTTTGTTCGCAGCCGACAGCTTCCGGTTCAAGCCTGCATTCATGCGGCGATTGCAGGTCGATTATCTCGATCGCGGCGACGTCTTCGACATCGGCCTTTCGACCCCGGGTGTCGACTACTCGCTGCCTGGCCAGGTGCTGAGGATCCAGCGCAATGTTTTGAACCAGCTGATGAGCGACTCCGTGGCCCAGCGCATTATCGACAGCGAGGTCAAGCTCGACGATCCCAAATCCGGCTTTCGGCTGTCGGAACTTTACGTGTCCCTGCGTCGCTCGATCTGGAGTGAATTGAAAGCTGGCCAGGAGATCACGCCGTTGCGGCGCAACCTGCAGCGCGAGCACCTTGCCCGCGTTGCCAACGCGCTCGTGCGGCCAACGTCGGCCATGCCCGCGGATGCGCGCGCCCTGCTGCGCCAGGACGCGCGGGCACTGCGTGACGAACTCAAGGCTGTGCCGGCCAAACCGGCCAGGTCCAAGGAGACGCAGGCGCACATCGCGGAGAGCCTGTCGACGCTCGACGAAGCGCTCAAGGCCCCCCTGCAGCGGCAAGGCGTTTAGGACCACTTGAAGTCCGCCAGCGCCGAAATCACGCTCACGCCGCTCGACAACCGCGCGCTGGCCAATCTATGCGGCGCGCTCGACGCGAACCTGCGGCAGATCGAGGCCGCACTGGAAGTTACGATTGCGCGCCGGGGAGCCACCTTTACCTTGCGCGGCATGCCGCGGCAACTCGAGCACACCACGGCAGCGCTGCTGCGCTTCTACGCCCACGCCAAAGAGCCGTTGACGGTGGACGACATTCAGTTGGGACTTGTCGAGCTGGCGACACAAAACCGCCTCGAACTCCCCGACGATGCGGGCCCCGCAGATGCCAGTGACGCTCCGCTGCTGCGCACGCGGCGCACCGACCTGCATGGCCGCACGCCGAACCAGACGCTCTACATCCGGCACATCCAGGACCACGACATCACCTTTGGCATCGGTCCCGCCGGCACGGGCAAGACCTATCTGGCGGTCGCCAGTGCGGTCGACGCGCTCGAGCGGGATCTCGTCAAGCGCCTCGTGCTCGTGCGACCCGCGGTCGAGGCCGGCGAACGCCTTGGTTTCCTGCCTGGCGACCTGGCGCAAAAGGTCGACCCCTACCTGCGTCCGCTCTACGACGCGCTGTACGACCTCATGGGCTTCGACAAGACGGCCAAGCTGTTCGAGCGTAATACCATCGAAATCGCGCCGCTCGCGTACATGCGCGGCAGGACGCTGAACCACTCGTTCATCATTCTCGACGAGGCACAAAACACCACGCCCGAGCAGATGAAGATGTTCCTGACCCGGGTCGGCATCGGCACCAAGGCGGTGATCACCGGCGACGTGACGCAGATCGATCTCGCGCGCAGTCAGAAAAGCGGGCTCATCGAGGCGCGCCGTGTGCTCAAGGACGTGCGCGGCATTGCGTTCACCGATTTCACCAGTGCCGATGTCGTTCGCCATCCGCTTGTGCAGAAAATAATCAGCGCCTACGAAAAGCACACTCACAGCGAACGCATCGACGCCCCGGACGCGCTGCCGCGCGCCGGGCGCTGATGCCATGCCCACCCCTAGCGAGGCGCTACGCCTCGGTTGCACGATGCACGTCTCCGGCCATGGCCACGCCAAGCCGGGTGAAGACCTGATCCGCGTTGGCGAATGGTGTCGCGCCCACGGTCATACCGCCGACCGCTATGCCGATGGCGACCTGATCCAGTCGTTCGAGTCCAAGGTTGCGACGCTGCTCGGCAAACCAGCGGCGGCGTTCATGATGAGCGGAACGATGGCGCAGCTGATCGCGTTGCGCATCTGGTGTGAGCGCGCCGGGACAAGACACGTGGCAATGCATCCAACGTCGCACCTCGAGTTGCACGAGGAGCGCGCATACAGCCATCTGCACGGCCTTCAGGTGACGCTGCTCGGGCCCCGCGAGCGCCCCACCCTGGCGGCCGACCTTGCGGCATGCCCGGAGCGCCTTGCGGCACTGCTGGTCGAACTGCCGGCGCGCGAGATCGGCGGCCGTCTGCCAACGTGGGACGAACTGGGCGGCATCGCGGCGCTTGCGCGTGAACGCGGCGTAAAGCTGCACATGGATGGCGCACGCTTATGGGAAGCGCGCGAGGCCTACGCACCGAAATCGTTCGCTGACGTCTGCGCGCATTTCGATTCCGTCTACGTATCGTTCTACAAAGGCGTCGGCGCGCTCGCCGGCGCGATGTTGCTCGGACCGGAAGATTTCATTGCGGAAGCACGGGTGTGGCGACGCCGCCACGGTGGCACGGTGGTGCAATTGCACCCGATGGTCGCCTCGGCAGCCATGCGGTTCGACGAACAGCTTGCGAAAATGCCTGCCTATCGCGAGCGGGCGCGCGGATTCGCCGCGGCGCTGGCGGCGATCGATGGCATCGTCATCGTGCCGCAACCCCCGGAAGTCAATCTGTTTCACGTTCATTTTCCGGTCTCCGTCGCTGCGCTGAACGCGGCGCGCGACAGCATCGCCACGGAGCATCGGGCGTGGCTGCTGCAGCGGGTCGCCGCGGGCAAATTGCCTGACTGGTCGAGCACTGAGATCTACGTCGGCGACAACCTGCTGGCGTTGCCGGACTCCGTCGTCATTCCACTGTTCGCGCGGCTGCTGGAATACGCTCGTGGCGCCGTGGCGAAATGAGCAACGCCAGGACCGCACGCAAGCCGCGCCTCGCACTCAGCGTCCAATACGTGGCAGCGGGCGACGATCTGCCGGCACGTCCCTTGCTTCGGAAGTGGGCCACCGCCGCGCTCGATGGCGACGCCAGCGTCACGGTGCGCTTTGTCGATGGCGGCGAGGGGCGCTCCCTGAACCGGACGTATCGTGGAAAAGACGCTGCCACCAACGTGCTCGCGTTCGTGTACGATGACGTTTGGGGAGGCGACATCGTGCTGTGCGCGCCAGTGCTCAGACGCGAAGCGCGGCAACAAGGCAAGGCACTGGACGCGCACTGCGCGCACTTGGTCGTTCACGGCATGCTGCACTTGCAGGGATACGATCACATTCAGGCGGCGGACGCGACGCGCATGGAAGCGCGGGAAACCGCCATCCTCGCCAAGCTGGGCATTGCCAATCCCTACGCCGCGCTACCGCGGCGCACCCCCCGATGAGCAGCGAACCCTCCGAACGTGAAGCGCTGAAGCCGACGCTCCTGGAGCGGCTGTCGGCGTTCCTGACGCGCGAACCCGAGGACCGGGAAGGCCTGCTCGAAATCCTGCATGGCGCGTTCGAGCACAAATTGCTCGACGCGGATGCGCTATCGATCATCGAGGGGGCACTGCAGGTCTCCGAGATGACGGTGCGCGACATCATGATCCCGCGCGCACAGATGGACGTCGTGTCGATCGATGACGATCCTTCGCAATTCATTCCTTTTGTGCTGGAGGCCCGCCATTCGCGCTTCCCTGCGATCGGCGAGAACAAGGACGACGTCGTCGGCATCCTGCTGGCGAAGGAGCTGCTGAACTTCTATGCCAATCCCGACTCCTTCAATCTGCGCGATACGCTGCGGCCCGCGGTCTTCGTGCCGGAGTCGAAGCGGCTCAATGTCCTGTTGCGGGATTTTCGCTCCAATCGCAACCACATCGCCATCGTCGTCGATGAATACGGTGGCGTGTCCGGACTGGTCACCATCGAAGACGTCCTCGAGCAGATCGTCGGTGACATCGAAGACGAATACGACTTCGACGAGGCCGAGGACAACATCATCCCCGACGCCAACGGCGGCTACCGCATCAAGGCACAGACCGAGATCGGCGACTTCAACGAAACCGTCGGCAGCGACTTCAGCAGTGAGGAGTTCAACACGGTGGGCGGCCTCGTGCTGCAATCCTTCGGTCGTCTCCCCAAGCGCGGTGAAGCAACGACGATCGGCGATTTCCGTTTCAGGGTGATCCGCGCCGACAGCAGGCGCATCTACACACTGCAGGTCGAGCGCGTCGCGCCGCAGCCGGAGCATGAAGCGCCGGCAGACAAGGCGTGATGTCCGCGGCGCTGTCGGTCCTCGCCGCACTTTTACTCGGGGTCGTCACCGTTTTCGGATTCGCGCCGTTCGGCGTATCCGCCCTGCCCATACTGACGCTCGCCGGACTGTTCCTCATCTGGCAGGGCGCACCGACCCCGCGCCGCGCCGCAACGCAGGGGTTTGCATTCGGCGTCGGGCTGTTCGGCGCCGGCGTGTCGTGGGTCTACATCGCGCTGTCCACGTTCGGCGAAATGCCCGCGGTCCTGGCTGCGATCGGCACGGCCGGCTTCTGCGCGTATCTCGCATTGTTCCCTGCCGCCGCAGGTTGGATCTGCGCGCGTTTCGCAGACCAGGGCTCGGCGGAGCGCTTGGCACTGGCGGCAGCGGCTTGGACGATTGCCGAATGGCTGCGGGGCTGGTTGCTATCCGGTTTCGGCTGGCTGTCGGTCGGCTATGCCCAACTGGGTGCGCCATTGTCCGGCTTTGCGCCCTACGGCGGCGTGTTCCTGGTGAGCCTGGCGCTGGCCAGCGTCGCGGCGTTGCTGGTGTACGCAATACAAGCCGTCGAAGCGCGCCGCAAACTCGGCGTCGCGGGCGCCGTCGCTGCGATCGTCATGCTCTGCCTTGTAGGCAGTGCATTGTCGACGATCGAATGGACTCGCGCCGTTGGCGAGCCCCTGACGGTAAGTCTGGTGCAAGGCAACATCGAACAGGAACGTAAATTCGACCCGGCATATCGGGAAAATACACTCGCGATCTATGCGGATCTGGCGCGGCGGGCCATGGGGCGCCTGATCGTGTTGCCGGAAAGCGCGCTGCCGATGTTCGCCGATGAAGTCTCGCCGGAGTACGTCGCGTCGCTGCGCGACGCCGCGCTCAAGAACCAGGGCGATCTGCTCCTGGGCTTGTTCTTTTTCGAGCCGCGCCCGAGCGCTGACGAGGATGACCGCTACTTCAACAGCGTGGTGAGCGTCGGCACCGCCACCACGCATCGCTATCGCAAGCACCATCTCGTGCCCTTCGGCGAGATGATCCCAGGCAAGGCGGTGTTCGGCTGGTTCATCCGCAACGTGCTGGCCATTCCGCTCGCCGACCAGACGCCCGGGCCGGCCTACCAGGAGCCGTTCGAGGTCGCTGGCGCGCGCGTCGCCGTCAACATCTGCTACGAAGACGCGTTCGGCGGCGAACTCGCACGCAGGGCGGCGGAATCGACCATGTTCGTCAACGTCACCAACGACGCGTGGTACGGCCGCTCGCTCGCCGCCGAACAGCATGAGCAGATCGCCGCCATGCGCTCGCTGGAGACCGGGCGCCCGATGCTGCGCGCGACCAATACCGGCATCACCTCGATCATCGACCACCGAGGCGTAGAGGTCGCGCGCCTGCCCTGGTTCACGCGCGGCATCCTCGAGGGGCGTATCGCGGGCCGCACAGGCGCGACTCCCTACGTTCGTGGTGGCGATGCGTTGGCGGTGATCATGGCCCTCTTTCTTGCTCTGGGCGTCACCCTTCGCACTCGACGCGTAGCGCGCTCCTAACGCAACGCGGGTTTGGCCGCGACGCGTCGATCCCGTAAAATCAGCCCGCTCACGTCCCCCTAAGCCACCAAGTCGTTCCGATGCTCACCTTTCAGCAAGTGATTCTCACGCTCCAGGACTATTGGGGCGCGCAAGGTTGCGCGCTGCTCCAGCCGTACGACATGGAGGTCGGCGCTGGCACGTCGCACACCGCGACGTTCCTGCGCGCGCTCGGCCCGGAGCCCTGGCGCGCCGCGTACGTGCAGCCGTCGCGACGACCCAAGGACGGCCGCTACGGAGAGAACCCGAACCGCCTGCATCAGCATCACCAGTTTCAGGTGGTGCTCAAGCCGTCGCCGGCCGATATCCTCGAGCTGTATTTGGGATCGCTACGGGCGCTCGGTTTCGATCTCAAGAAAAACGACGTGCGCTTCGTCGAGGACGACTGGGAAAACCCGACGCTGGGCGCGTGGGGGCTCGGCTGGGAAGTGTGGCTCAACGGCATGGAGATCACGCAGTTCACCTACTTCCAGCAGGTCGGTAGCCTGGACTGCAATCCGATCACCGGCGAGATCACCTACGGCCTCGAACGCATGAGCATGTACCTGCAGAACGTCGAGTCGGTGTTCGACCTGGTCTACGTCGACGGCATGTCGTACCGCGACGTGTTCTTCCAGAACGAAGTCGAGCAATCCCGGTTTGCGTTCGAAGAGTCCAATGTGGCAAAGCTGTTCGAGCAGTTCGCGTTGTTCGAGAGCGAAGCCAAACGCCTGCTGGAGGCCAAGCTGCCACTGCCCGGCTACGAAATGATCCTCAAGGCGGGGCACACGTTCAACCTGCTCGATGCGCGCGGCGCCGTCTCGGTGACCGAGCGCGCGGGATACATCGGCCGCATCCGCGCGCTGTCGCGCCTGGTGGCGCAAGCCTACGTCGATGCTCGCGAAGCGCTCGGCTTTCCGATGCTGCCGGACGCACATCGCAAGGCAGCCTGATGGCGGCGTCGGCAACACTGCTGGTCGAGCTGCGCACCGAAGAGCTCCCTCCGAAGTCACTCAGGCGGCTTGGCGAAGCGTTTGCACACGGGCTGTTCGCCGGCTTGCGCGAGCGCGATTTCGTCGCCGCCAGACAGCACCGTGAAAGTGTTTGCGACGCCGCGAAGACTGGCAGTATCGATCGCGGGTGTGCTCGCCGTCGCTCCCGACAAGCCGTTCAAGGAAAAGCTGCTTCCGGTCAGCGTCGCCTTTGACACCTCGGGCAAGCCAACGGCGGCGCTGCTGGGCAAGCTCAAGGCAAGACAACTCACGCACCTCGACCCTGCGACGCTGCCACGCGAGCACGACGGCAAGGCCGAGGTCCTGTATTACGCGGATATCGCCAAAGGCGGTCCGCTCGTCAACGCTCTGCAAGCAGCACTCGACGAGGCGATCGCCAAGCTGCCCATTGCCAAGGTCATGAGCTACGCCGGCGACGGCGCGTACTACAACAACCAGAAATTCGTGCGCCCGGCACATGGTCTGGTCGCGCTTCACGGTAGCAGCGTGGTCGACGTGCGTGCGCTTGGTCTGGTCGCAGGCCGCACGACCGCAGGCCATCGATTTCTCAGTCGCTCGGATATAGACATCGCCACCGCGGACGCCTACGAGCCAACGCTCGAGGCAGAGGGCAAGGTGATCGTAGACTTTGCGAGGCGCCGCGCCGCCGATCGTTACGGCACTGAAGCAGGCGTCGGAGCATGCGCAGGTGATCATGCCCGATGCGCTGCTCGACGAGGTCACGGCGCTGGTCGAATGGCCGGCGGTGTTTGCGGGCACGTTCGACCGGGCGTTCCTCGATGTACCGCAGGAGTGCCTAATCCTGACGATGCAGCAGAACCAGAAATACTTCGCGCTCGCGGACGAAACCGGTGCGCTCAGACACCGTTTTCTGCTGGTCAGCAACCTGCCGGCCGACGATCCGTCCGCGATCATCCACGGCAACGAGCGGGTGCTGCGTGCCCGTCTTGCGGACGCCAAGTTCTTCTACGATCAGGACCGTCGCCAGTCGTTGGAAGCGCGACTACCGAAGCTCGCCAGCGTTGTCTATCACAACAAACTCGGCAGCCAGTTGGACCGCGTCGAGCGCATCCGTGCCATTGCCGCCGCGATCGCTCCTGCGCTCGGCGCCGATCCCGCGCTCGCCGACCGCGCGGCCATGCTGGCCAAGGTCGATCTCACCACCGACATGGTCGGCGAATTTCCCGAGCTGCAGGGCACGATGGGACGGTACTACGCACGCAATGACGGTGAGCAACCCGCGGTTGCCGACGCGATCGCGCAGCACTATTGGCCGCGGTTTGCCGGCGATGCGCTGCCACACGCTCCGGTGGCCACCGCTGTCGCACTGGCAGACAAGATCGAAGCCATCGTGGGCATGTTCGGGGTCGGCAACGTACCGACCGGCGACAAGGATCCGTTCGGCCTGCGTCGCGCCGCGTTGGGCGCGTTGCGCATCCTGCTGGAGGGGAGCAATCCACTGCGTCTCGACGACCTGATAGCGGCAGGTTTTGCGGCCTTTGGTGACGCAACCGGTATCAAGGATGCGCGCGAGGAGGTCCTCACGTTCGTGCTGGAACGCCTGCGCGCCTACCTCCGCGATCAGGGTTACACTTCGAACCAGGTGGAATCCGTCGTCTCCATGCGGCCGGTGCGCATCGATCAGGTGCCTGGCCAAATGCTCGCCGTAAAGACATTCATGGCGCTGCCCGAGGCCGAATCGCTCGCTGGCGCCAACAAGCGCATCACCAATATCCTCAAGAAGTCCGGCACGGAGGCGGCCCTCGCGGTCGATCAGGCCCTGTTGAACGGCGGCGCCGAGCACGATCTCTACGCGGCGGTACAGACGCTGTTGCCTGTCGTGCACGGCCACGTGGGTCGCGGCGACTACACCGAGGCGCTGCGCGCCCTTGCCTCTGCGCGCGGTCCGGTGGATCGGTTTTTTGACGACGTGATGGTGATGGCCGACGACCGCGCGGTGCGCGCCAACCGCCTCGCATTGCTGCGCGGGCTGGCCGAGGCCATGAACCAGGTCGCCGACATCTCGAAACTCGCGGTATAACCCGTCCATGGTCCAGTTCGCCTCCGAATCGATCGCGCAGACGCGTCACGCCAAGTTGATCATCCTGGACCGCGATGGCGTGATCAATTACGACAGCGACCAGTTCATCAAGTCGCCCGAGGAGTGGCGTCCTATACCCGGCAGCCTCGAAGCGATCGCGCGGCTCAATCACGCCGGCTTCCGCGTTGTCGTAGCGACCAATCAGTCCGGGCTGGGACGCGGCCTGTTCGACATGGCGACGTTGATCGCCATCCACGAAAAAATGCACAAGGCGCTGGCCCTCACCGGCGGGCGCATCGATGCCGTTTTCTATTGCCCGCACACTGCCGACTCAGCGTGCGATTGCCGCAAACCCAAGGCCGGGATGTTCATCGAGATCGGCCAGCGCTTCGGCGTGGACCTTACGGGCGTGCCCTGTGTTGGCGATAGCGTGCGCGACCTGCAGGCCGCTGACGCCGTTGGCAGCCAGCCGATCCTGGTGCTGACCGGGAAAGGCGAGAAGACGCTGCGCGAAGGCACCTTCCCGAAAAACACGGTCATCTTCCCGGACCTGGCGTTCGTGGCCACGGCGCTGCTCGCCGGGGACTGACCCCGCTTCAAGATGTCGGCGCTGCGATCTCTCCTGTTTGCGTTGTACCAACTGGTCGTCACACCGATCTGGGCGATTCTTGTCCTCCTGCTGTTCTGGTTGCCGCCGATACCTCGCTTCAAGTTCATCATGGGATGGTGCTGGCTGAATCTGCTTGGCGCGCGCTGGATTTGCGGCATCCGGGAGCACGTGATCGGCCGCGAGCATCTCCCTCCGTTCAGCGCCCCGCATATCGTCATGTGCAAGCATTCCTCGACCTGGGAAACGCTTGCCCTGAATTTCGTGTGCCCGCCGCTGGCCTTCGTCGCCAAGAAGGAACTGCTGTCGATTCCCTTCTTTGGCTGGGCGTTCAGACAGGCATCGCCGATCACCATCGACCGCAAGTCCGGCAGCGATGCGATGACGCAGATCGCAACCCAGGGACGCGTACGCCTGGAGCAGGGATTCTGGATCGTCATGTATCCGGAGGGCACGCGGATTCCCGCGGGCACCAAGGCGCACTACAAAACCGGTGGTGCCCGCCTGGCCATAACGCTTGGCGTGCCAATCGTGCCGGTGGCGCATAATGCCGGCTACTTGTGGCCGAAGGGATTTCTGGGAAAGCAGCCCGGTACGGTCACGATGTCGATCGGCGCACCCATCAGCTCCGACGGCAAAGACTTGCAGCGACTGATGAACGAGGTCGAATCCTGGATCGAGAACGAGGTCGCACGTCTGGGCAACCCGCTGGAGTCAGGCCAGGTTCCGCGCGGCTGACCCGCGGCGATGCGGCCAGTGCGCGGCGGGTGACGCTCGCAGGACAGCCTGTCGAGTATCGACTGTTCCGCGCGCGTCGGCGTTCGATCGGCATGCTCATCGACCAGACCGGGCTGACCGTGCGTGCGCCGCCATGGGTAACGATTCGCGATATCGAGCGGGCGCTGATCGAACGTGCGCAATGGGTTGTCACCACGCTCGTCGAATGGCAAGGCCGCGAACGTGAAGCGCTACCGGCCGCGTGGCGCGAAGGTGCCGCGTTGCTGTATCAGGGCCGGCCGCTGACGCTGGCGCTGTTCGCAGCACGCCGGCAGACCATCGCCGCAGACCTGCTGCACTTGACTGTCCTGCATCCGAATCCCGGTGACGAAGAGCAAATCGGCGCGTTTGTCGGCCGGTGGCTGCGGGAGCAGGCGCTAGCCTTGCTCACATCGCGTGTGGCGCACTTTGCGAGCCGCGTGACCGCGTCGTCGCCGACCGTGAAGCTGACCAACGCGCGCACGCAATGGGGCACGTGCAACCACAAAGGCGAGATCCGGCTCAACTGGCGGCTGATCCAATTACCGCCACGCATCGCTGATTACGTCGTCGCGCACGAAGTCGCGCACCTGATCGAACTCAACCACTCGCCGCGCTTCTGGGCGCTGGTCGAGACGCTGCTTCCAGGTCATGCCACCGCCCGCCGCGAACTCGACCTGCTGACACCATTGCTAGGTTAGCGACGCGAGCCCGCAGCGAGGGGCCCCGTGCGAAGCATGGGGACCGCAAGCGGCCAACTCGCAAATCCCTGCGTCGCTCATTTGGTCGAATGAGGAGTCCGCGGCACTAGGCGGGTGCGGGCAGTACCGGCAATTCGAGACCGATCCCGGCCTGCGCCTGCAGCAGCTGCGAGAGTTTGGCGCCCAGTTCGGTACCGTCCCGCGTATCGCACCACACCGCGCCCCCGCCGCGAAAATGAAAGCCGCCGGATTTTGCGGCGATCCAAATTTCGCGACTTGGCTGATGGCGATTGACGATGAGTTTGCCGCCTGCACCGCAATCGATAGTCAGGACACCGTCGTTCAATGTCCAGTCGACGTCCGCGTCAGCGTCGTCGAGCGCCGCGGCGATCGCGCCGAGAACCCGATCGGCCAGCGCGACAAAGTCACTCTCGGCGCTCATCGGGTGTTGTGGCTGCCGCGTGCTAGACTTCCTCGACGCAACTCAAGTGTAAATGACTGTCGCATGGAGCCTCGGATGTTACGCCGTTCCGTGACCGCATTGCTCGTCGTCGGTGTAGTCTGCATGGCGGCGGGATGCGGCATCAAAGGCCCGTTGAAACTTCCGCCCGCCAAGCCTGGCGTGCCGGAGCCGGCCGCGCCTCCGCCAGTGCGGATGGGTGACGAGGTTCCCGATCGCAACGTGCCCGACGTGCAGCCCGACGGCGGGAAGTAGTGACCGCGTTTTCCTATCGTAACGGCGAGCTGGCCGCCGAAGCCATTTCGCTCGAGGACATTGCGACGCGGTTCGGGACGCCGTGCCTGGTCTATTCCCGCGCCGCCCTCGAGGGAGCGTTTCGCGAATTCGACGCGGCCTTCGCAGGCGTCCCGCACCTTGTCTGCTACGCGATGAAGGCCAACTCGAATCTTGGCGTGCTCAACGTGTTCGCGCGGCTGGGATGCGGATTCGACATCGTGTCGGGCGGCGAATTGGCGCGCGCGATCGCCGCAGGCGGCGATCCGGCAAGGATTGTGTTCTCCGGAGTCGGCAAGACCGATCCCGAAATGGCGCAGGCAATGGAACTCTCGATCCATTGCTTCAACGTCGAATCGGCAAGTGAGCTGGAGCACCTCAACCGGATCGCGGGACGCCTCGGCAAACGGGCACCCGTGAGTTTCCGGGTGAATCCAGACGTCGATCCAAAGACCCACCCGTACATCTCGACCGGGCTGAAGGAAAACAAGTTCGGCGTCGCGTTCGACGCCGCGCACGCGCTCTACCGCCGTGCCGCCAGCCTGCCGCATGTCAATGTGCGCGGCATCGACATGCACATCGGCTCCCAGGTCATGGAACTCGACCCGCATGTCCGGGCCGCCGAGAAAGCCTTTGTGCTGATCGATCAGCTCGCGGCGGAAGGCATCCATCTGGAGCACATCGATATCGGCGGGGGGATTGGCATCCGCTACCGTGACGAGCAGACGATCGATCTGGGCGAATACGCGCAGGCGATCGCCAGATTGCGAGGCGACCGAACGATCAAGGTACTGCTGGAGCCGGGGCGTTTCCTGGTCGGCAATGCCGGCGTTCTCCTGACGCGCGTCACTTATCTCAAACCGGGTGCCGACAGGAGCTTCGCGATCGTCGATGCAGCAATGAATGACCTGCTGCGGCCGGCGTTGTACGACGCATGGCACGACGTCCGCCCGGTACGTCCGCGCGCCACGCCGTCGAGCGTCTGGCAAATTGTCGGCCCGGTCTGCGAAAGTGCGGATTTCCTGGCTCACGACCGCGATCTCGCACTCGAGGAAGGCGACCTGCTCGCAATATGTTCCGCCGGCGCCTACACGATGTCGATGAGCTCGAATTACAACTCGCGAACACGCGCAGCAGAGGTCATCGTCGACGGCAAAACTGCGCATCTGGTGCGGCCGCGCGAGACCATTGCAGAACTCTACGCACGCGAATCGATGCTGCCTTGAATCGCTGCGCAACGCCGAAAAATGCGTGTGCAAAATCGCAACAGTGACGTTTTACGTCACTCAAAACCTCAATTAAATCTTGTATTTCGAAATAAATTGGCTAGAATTCAGGCAGCAGGTGTCAATGGGTTTGTCAAGAGGTCAAGCAACACTCGACGGCGAATTCGGCAGAAGCCTGCGATGAAACAGAAGCACCCATAACAGCTATAGCAACTCAGACAGGAGATCCAAAGATGATGGCAGACATGTTAACGATGGCCCCGGCTGCACCGGCCATGGCGCCTAAGAAACGGGCGAAGAAGAAGGCAGCGACGAAGAAGAAGGCGGCGAAGAAGAAGGCGGCCCCGAAGAAGAAAGCGGCGAAGAAGAAGGCAGCCCCGAAGAAGAAGGCCGCCAAGAAAAAGCCAGCCAAGAAGAAGGCTGCAAAGAAGAAGAAGGCAGCGCCAAAGAAGAAGAAGGCCGCCAAGAAAAAGCCAGCCAAGAAGAAGGCTGCAAAGAAGAAGGCGACGAAGAAAAAGGCCGCCCCGAAGAAGAAAGCCGCCAAGAAAAAGCCAGCCAAAAAGAAGGCCAAAAAGGCGAAGAAGCTCTAAGCTTCGGTAACTGTATCGTCCGTCGGCAGTCTGCGGCGGATCTCAAAACAGGCGACGCGCAAGTGTCGCCTGTTTTGTTTTGGGCGAACGGTTACGGGTGGCCTGCGGCAACCCGCGGACGCGTGACGCTCTTCGCCGTGGGCGTTGATGCTCGGCTGGCGGCACTTGCGGGGACCGATTTTTTCCGGCTCGGACGCGCACCACCGGTCGCGGTGACATCAGTGACGACGCGAAGCCTCTGACCGGCGACGACCTTGGCCGTGAGACCGCCGTTCCACGACTTGAGGTCCTGCTGCGAGACGTCGTAGCGGGTTGCAATCGAGGCGAGCGTTTCGCCTTTACCTACCCGGTGGTAAATGGTGCGTCCGCTCGGCACGGTCGTGAAGACGACATTCTGCAGCGTTGCCGCCGTCGCATCCGATGGAGCTTGCGATGGCACCAGGAGCGCGTGGCCTGCCGGCACGGCGGTCGCGCGCGCGCCGATGCCGTTGACCGTGCGCAGTGTCTCCAAGGGCAGGCCAAAGCGCGTCGCGACCTGCGCCAGCGTCTCGCCCGGTCGGGTCCTGTACGCTTGCCACGTCACCATCGGTTGACCGGACAGCTCCAGCTTCCCCGCAAACAGCTCCGCCTTGTCGTAAGGCAGCAGCAGCGTCGTCTCGTCCGCACCGGCGATGACGGGCCGGTTGTGCTGCGGATTGAGCGAGAGAAACTCGTCGAGCGGCATTTCCGCCAGCTCCGCCGCTTTCTTGACGTCCATCTTCTTCGTTGTGCGCACCACGGTGAAGTACGGCGCATCCGGGATGTCTGCCAGTTCCAGCGCGAAGGTCTCGGGATCACTGACGATGTTCTTCACCGCCTGTAGCTTGGGCACATATTGGCGCGTTTCCGCGGGCATGTTCAGGCTGAGATAGTCCGTGGGCAATCCGCGCTTCGCATTGGCGGCGATGGCGCGGCGCACCGACCCCTCGCCCCAGTTGTATGCCGCCAGCGCCAGATACCAGTCGCCGAATTCGGCGTACAGCTTCTCGAGATAGTCCAGCGCGCTGTCGGTCGCCGCGACAACGTCCCGCCGTTCGTCGAACCACCAGTTCTGCTTGAGTCCGAAATACTTGCCCGTCGACGGGATGAATTGCCAGATCCCGGAGGCGCGGCTGCGCGAATAGGCCATCGGGTTGAACGCACTCTCGATCATCGGCAGCAGCGCAATCTCCGTGGGCATGCCGCGCTTCTGGACCTCGCCCACGATGTAGTACAGGTAACGGCGACTGCGCTCGATCATGCGCGCGACGTATTCCGGACGCGCGGCATACCATGCCTCGGCAGACCTCACATCCGCAGTATCGAGATCGGTCAGTACAAATCCCTGGCGAATACGTGTCCACAGGTCGCCGTATTCCGACTGCAGCTGCAGCGACTGATTGTTGACGGATTCGGGGTCTCCGCCCGACGCCCGGTAAACCAGCGGTGCGGGTTCGACGTGAACTTCGACCAGCACGATCGAAGGTTCCGGCACCGATTCTGGCGGCGGAGAGAACGCCACGGGTTCCGGCGGTACCGGCGGCGCGACCGCGCACGACGCCAGCGCAAGCACCGCGATCAGTAACGGAATGACGCGCGCTGCGCGCTTTATCTTCGAGTGTGCATCGGGCAAGGTGCCGCGATGGTAGGGGTCCGCATCGCCCGTCGTCAAGCGGCGCGAGCCCGCAGCGAGGGGCCCCATGCGAAGCATGGGGATCGCGCGAGGTGAGTCGACGCAAGGCGGCCGACACGCGCTGCCAAACTCAGTAACTGGAACAAGGAGGCCGCGGCGCGAGCAACTCAAAAGCTGTTTTTCCAGGCGCGCAGCTCGGCAAAGACTCCCACCGGGCCGTCCAATGCGCGGCCGGCGTGACGTTCGACCGCCGCGCGGATCGAAGGATCATGCACCCGGAGGAAGGGATTGGTGGCGCGTTCTTCGGCGATCATCGTCGGTAGCGTTGGGGTCCCTGCCGCGCGCATGCCTTGCGCCCGTGCCTGGCGTTCCAGAAGCGCCACGGAATCGGGTTCGACCGCAAGTGCGAAGCGAAGGTTCGAAACGGTGTACTCATGGCCGCAAAAGACGTTCGTGCGATCGGGCAAAGCGGCCAGCTTGGCGAGCGATGCAACCATCTGCTCCGGCGTCCCTTCGAACAACCGGCCGCAACCGGCCGCAAACAGGGTGTCACCACAAAAAACCATGCCTTCGCCAAACAGCGCGATGTGGCCGGCCGTATGCCCGGGAATGTCCAGCGTCGACAGCGCAAGCCCGATTCCGGGCAAGACGATCGCGTCGCCTTCGACGAGCGCATGCGTGCGCCCCGGAATGGATTCGTGTGCGGGTCCGTATACGGGCACCGACCCGCACGCCAACAAGTCGCGAATACCGCCAACGTGATCACCGTGATGATGCGTTGCGACAATGGCCGTGAGCGTTACGTCCTCGCGATCGAGCCAGGCAACGACCGGCGCAGCGTCGCCGGGATCGACGACCGCCGCGGCGTCACCTTCACGCACCAGCCAGATGTAGTTGTCGGCAAACGCGGGGATGGGGATAATCGTGGGCATGAGCGAATCTTCGATAGTGTCGGCAAACGTGTCAACCGGCACGCTTGCCGACTGGTTTGCGACGCCGCTCGGCCAATACCTGAGGGTGCGCGAGCAGGCGTACTTCGATTCTACGCTGGCCGATATCTTCGGCTTTCACGCGCTCCAGATCGGGCTGCCGGAATGCCCGTTCCTGCAGGCGTCGCGCATCACCACACGAGTGACCATCGACCTCGAGGATCCCGCGCAGGTGCTGGCGGATCCGCACTGGTTGCCATTCGCCGAAAACAGCATGGACCTCATCGTACTGCCCCACGTGCTGGAATTCACCGACGAGCCACACCAGTTGCTGCGTGAGATATATCGCGTCATCCGCCCGGAGGGACAGGTGCTGATCACCGGGTTCAACCCGTTCTCGCTGTTTGGCGCCAAGCGCTATTTCGGCCGCGAGCAGACCATGCCATGGAACGGCAACTTCATCGCCCTGTACCGGTTGAAGGACTGGCTGGCGTTACTCGGTTTCGAAGTGACGGGGGGTCGGCTCGACGCCTACGTGCCGCCACATTCGCAGGAAAAATGGCTCAAGCGCCTGGAGTTTTTCGAACGGGCGGGCGATCGCTGGTGGCCCATTGCGGGGGGCGTCTACTTCCTGCGCGCCACCAAGCGTCTGCTCGGCATGCGCATCATCACGCCGCAATGGTCGCGGCGCGTCCGCAAGAAAGCGCTGGCCACGGTCACGCAACAATCGCGCGAGTGCGCCGAAGTCATCGACGCATGACGGCGCCGGTTGTCATCTATACCGATGGCGCGTGCAAGGGCAATCCTGGTCCAGGCGGCTGGGGTGCGTTGCTCCAATGCGACGGCAATGAGCGTGAGTTGTTTGGGGGCGAAGCGCACACGACCAACAACCGCATGGAAATGACCGCCGTCATCCAGGCACTCGGCAGCCTCAAGCGCCGCGTTCCGGTGGTGATCTACACAGATTCCCAGTACGTCAAGAATGGCATCGAGACGTGGATCCATGGCTGGAAACGCAACGGCTGGAAGACGTCCGACAAGAAGCCCGTCAAGAATGCCGACTTGTGGCGCGAACTCGACGCGCTGGCCGCCCAGCACGACATCGACTGGCATTGGGTCAAGGGACATGCCGATACGCCTGGGAATCACCGGGCCGACGAACTGGCCAATCGCGGCGTAGATTCAATCGCCCAGTAGTCCAGCGGTTGCAGCAAACCACCAGCGCGGCCGAATCTCAGATTTGCATTGGGAGGATGACCATCTGCATGCCATTAAGATGCAGGCGGCGCTGCAGTGCCAGGGCAGTCTGGTTGTGCAGCAGCCGCGTCACCCAGTTTTCATTGCGGAACACCAGTTTGCTGGTAAAGAACAGGCTATTCGGAAATTCGCGCTGTGTCTCCTCGGCAAGCTTGACCAGTTCGTCCGCGCGGTCAGTGCCCAGCGAGAATCGCGCGGTCGCGGCCAGCCCGTTGGCGTGACAGTAGTCGACATAGAACGCCAGCGCCTTGTCCAGCGCCGCCTTCATCGCGGCAATCTGTTCGGCGCCGCCATAGCTCTGCGCATCGACCGCCTTGGCGCTGATGAACACAAAATTCTTGAAGTTGTTCGGGAACAGCCGCTGCACCCAGAGCACGGTATGAATTCCGCCGCCACGGCTCGAGCCCACCATGAATACCGCGGTGGGCGCTTCAGGGTCGACCCGCGGCGGGTTCTCGCACTTCGGTGACTGGGCGGCGGTGAAGATCTCGTCGACCTCGCGCAGGCGCTGCTTCACGCCGTCGTAGTGGCGATGGATCCCGAGGCAGAGGGCGATCACGATCGACGTGATCATGACGGTCACCCAACCTCCTTCGCCGAACTTCTCGACCACGGTAACCGCGAGAATGCTCGACGTCACCGCCAGGCCAAGCGCCGAGAATGCCAGGCGATGCGCCCAGCGGCGGTCCTTGCCGCGCGCGCGCCACCAGTAGATGCACAATCCCAATAGCGACAGCGAGAAGGTCAGGAACACGTTGATCGAATAGAGCACGACCAGCAGGGTGACCTTGCCCTCGCTCCACAGCAGGATCACCAGCGCGGCGAGCCCCATGATCACGATCCCGTTCTGCGTGACCAGGCGCGTCGACAGGTGGCGGAACTGATGCGGCAGCCATGAATCGGCCGCCATGTTGGACAGCACCTGGGGGCCGCCCAGGAAGCCCGTATTGGCCGCCACAAAGAGCAGTCCGGCTTCGGAGATCAGCACCACGAGAAGCGCCGTCTGATTGAATGCAGGAGACAGGCCGAAGCTCTCGATGATCGTGCCGAAGACGACCGCGTTGAGCGTCTGCCCATTGACCGGTTGCGCCTTCCACAGCAAATACAGCAGGATGATGCCACCCGCGACGAATGCGAGCGATGCCGCCATGTAGAACATGGTCAGCTTGCCGGTCCGCACGACCGGCTCGCGCAGGGTCTGCACATTGTTCGACACCGCCTCGATGCCGGTGTAAGTACCCCCGCCGAGCGAATACGCACGCAGGAACAGCGATATTGCGGCCACCCAGCCGATGTCGTGCGCGAGCTGCCTCGTCTCCGCCATCGCATTGGGCAGCACCAGCCTGAGCCCTTCCGAGTGACCGAAAATTCCGTAGACGATCAGGACGGTGTGCGTGACAAAAAACCCGACGAAGATCGGCAACAGGATGCGTATGGATTCCTTCATTCCGCGCAGATTCAGGGCGAGCAGCAATGCAACCAGCGCGAGCTCGGCACCCAGTTTGTACGGCAACAATACCGCGGGCAGCAGGCTGAACAGCGCATCGACGCCACTCGCCACTGAAATGGCGATCGTGAGCACGTAGTCGACCATCAACGCAGCGCCGGATACGAGCCCCGCGCGCGGGCCGATCAGACTGGTCGCGACGCGGTAACCACCACCGCCCGTCGGGAACAGTTCGATGACCTGGTTGTAGGCGAGCGAGATGATGAAGACCGTCGCCGCGGTCGCCAGCGCCAGGTAGAGGCCAAGTTGGGTATGCGCACCGAGCGCTCGGAACGCTTCTTCCGGACCGTACGCCGACGAGGAGAGTCCGTCGGCACCCAATCCAACCCATGCCAGGAAGGCCGCCAGCGCGATGTGCTGGCGCGTGCTTTGGCTCAGAGGATCGAGCGGGGCACCGATTACCAGCGTGCGCAATCTTTGGTACGTCTTCATGGGCACACGTGCTGCAACGCAGCAACACGACTCTACCCTCGCCCCTATGGCTTGGCAAGTCGCCGGGCGAACACCTGCATTTCCTTCAATGCCTGCTTGTCCCCCTTACGTTCCGCCGCGGCGATGCCGTCCTGATACGCTTTAAGCGCCTCGGACTCGAGCCCGGCCATCGCGAGCGCTTTGCCGAGCAGCTTCCACGCGGCGGAATAGTCCGGATCGAATGCGAGCGCCTGCCGCAGGTGTTCCACCGCGCGCATCGCCTCGCCATTGCCGAGGTATGCATTGCCAAGCCCGAAGCGCAGCAGCGCGCCATCCTTGCCGGCAGCGAGGAGTTTCTCGAGCGGTGCGGCGGCGGTGTTCGGCACGGTCACTTGCGGATTAACTCTCCGGTCTGGCAGTCAACGCGTCGCATCGGATAGATCACTTCCTTGTTCTCGCCGTTGATCTGACCCGCGACGTGCGCAAAGAGCTGCCCTCCAGCGCCGTGACGGTAGATGATCCGCTGCGGGAATTCGTTGCTGACATTCTCGAACGTGAAAATCTCATCGTCGCCATCGGTTTTTCTGCTCACCATCTTGAATTGCGATTCCTTGTGTCCCGAGGGTGCCGGAATGTAATAGATCGCATCGGCGCGCGGCTCGAGCCGCAAGTATTCATAGCTCTGCGTCTTGCCTTGCATCGCGGTCTGGCTGGCGCCAACCATCACATCGCCGCGCAGGGGCAGCCATTCCTCGCGAAATTCGCGTTGATTGACCTTGCCTTCCCAGCAGCCCGCGAGCCAGGCAAACTGCTCGAGGGACAATGGCTTGGCGGCTGCGGATGCGGGCGCCTCTGTCGGGGGAGCGGACTGCGCTGCCGCGACGACGGGCAGTGCCGCGAATAGCGCAAGCAGCACGCGGTAACAGCAATTCGGTGAAGTCATGCCAGGTTCCCTATTGTGGTCGCGCCAGCGGCAGATTGAGCAGGAGGTTCTGCGGCTTCAGGCGCAAGCGTTGTTCGAGATCCATCGCCGTGGCGAGATAAACAGGGCGTCCCGCAATCGCGGCACGCATCGCGCCTGGATCGGTGAACGTCAGCTCAAACAGGCACAGCAGTCGTTCCATGCGCGCGCCGTCGACATCAACGCGATTGTACAGGTCGTTGAGCAGCGAACTCGCCTCGGCGTCCAGCCCGACGTGCCACACCCAACGCGCGTCGTTGATCTCCCGCTGCGGTGCGATCGTGACATCGACCGCCAGGAAATGTGCAATCCACCGTTCCAGCACCCGGCAGAGCGCCGTCAACGCCGGCCGGCCACGATTCAAGCTGACGGCAAAATCGAAGCGCTCATCGCGCTCCCAGTAGCTTTGCGCGTTCTCGTCGGACATCACATCGAGGTCGATCGTTCGCGCGGGCGTGCGGTTTTGAGCCAGTAATTCACCCAGGCTGCCGAAGCCTCCCGACATGGCGTACAAATCGACTGTCAACTCGTCCGCCGCCATGACCGCACCGTCCTCGGTCACGGTGACCTTCTGTGTGCGAAACAGCATTTCACCGACGCGCGCCTCGATCGCCGTGGCGCCATCACCGAGGATATGCCGCGTCAGGATCTGCGTCAGCAAATGTACGAACTGCGGCGGGACATCGACACCTTCGCCCGCGAACAATCCGGTATATGCGGCTTCGAGCGTTGGCGCCTGCAAAAGGCGATCGCGAAATTTGATCCAGATCCGATAGTTGTCCTGGGCGTCCGGATCGGCAAGCGCCGCGATGTCGCCCGCAGACACAGTGCGCGACGGATCGTTGAGAAGCGCGTCGTGCAAGGCAAGTTCCTCAGCGCAGGATTCAGGCACCGGTGCGAGCTCGGGGCGCAGCAGAAAGCTGCGCAGAAAGTCGTCGGTGACGCACAGGCGCCCGGCAGCGTTCACGTCGAGCAACCGGTAGCCACATGCGGGCCAGAAATCAGGCATCGGTCGATCCGGTGTGCAGGCGCGAATGCGTTGCGCTGGCAGCGCTATCCGCCCAGCATCGCCTTCTTGAGATCGGCCTGTGCCGGCTTGTCGCCAAGCCAGATGCGCATCAACGCCTGGTTGAATGCGTCGCCGGCGATGGACCCCTTCGCCTTTCCGTTCAGGCCGATCCGCGTCGCGCCGTCGACAAAGTCGAGCGTGACGACGTCTTTTTCCCTGGCTTCTTTGAACGCCTTCATGATCGACACCAGCTGCTCGGTCTGCGCCTTGATCGCCGCCAGCTGCTCGGACGTGTTGCTCTCATTCAGGCCGTCCACCAGCGCATCGACCAGCTGATCGGCCGACAACGTGCGCAGCAGGTTCATCTGCACCCGGCGCGGGCCTTTGGCCAACACACCCTGCAGATTCGCGGCCTTCTGCGGCAGATACAGGCTGGCGACATAAACCTTGAATACCATTTTGGTCCGAACACCCGCGCCATTGAGAACGAGCTCCTGCCCACCCAAGGAGACTTTGTCGTCGAGTTTGACGCCTCCAACTTCAGCAGCAAGCGCGACGATCGAGAATGCAAATGTGGCCAATATCATCGCAAGCCTCGTCATCATTTCGCGGTCCTTTCCAGGGCGATCGCGCGTCGTCTCACGCTTGCGCATTTACAGCGCTTCGAAAATTCCAGCTGCACCCATTCCTGTTCCGATACACATGGATACCATGCCGTACTTCTGCTTCCTGCGCCGGAGTCCGTGCACAATCGTCGCGGTGCGTATCGCGCCGGTGGCGCCCAGCGGGTGTCCGAGCGCGATGGCGCCGCCGAGCGGATTGACCTTCGCGGCGTCGATGCCGAGTTCCTTCATCACCGCCAGGCTCTGCGCCGCGAACGCTTCGTTGAGCTCGATCCAGTCGATCTGATGCTGTGCAATTCCCGTGGTCTTGAGCACCTTCGGGATTGCCGCGATCGGACCGACACCCATCACTTCGGGCGCAACGCCGGCGACCGCGTAACCGACCCAACGCGCGAGCGGCGCCAGGCCCAGTTCCTTCAATACCCGCTCGCTGACCAGGATGGAGGCACCGGCGCCGTCCGACATTTGCGAGCTGTTGCCCGCGGTCACCGAGCCCTTGGCGGCAAATACGGGTCTGAGCTTGGCCAACCCCTCGGCATTGGTATCGACCCGCGGCCCCTCGTCGCGCTCGAAGTTGCGGCTATTGACCACAATTTTTCCCGAGGCGACATCCGGAACATCGTTGTGAATTGGGTACGCCGAGATCTCCGTGGCGAATTCGCCACCGGCCTGCGCCGCGAGCGCCTTTTGATGGCTGGCCAGCGCGAACGCATCCTGCTCCTCACGCGACACTTTCCAGCCCGTCGCAACTTTCTCCGCGGTGAGTCCCATGCCGTAGGCAATGCCCAGGTTCTCGTCGCGCGCGAATACATCGACGTTAATGGCGAGGCGCCCCAGCATCGGGATCATGCTCATGCTCTCGGTACCGCCCGCGATCATGATCTCGGCCTCGCCGGTGCGGATGCGATCCGCGGCGATCGACACTGCGTTCAGGCCCGACGAGCAAAATCGGTTGACCGTCATGCCGGCGACGGAGTTTGGCAATCCGGCCAGCAGCAAGCCGATGCGGGCCACATTCATGCCCTGCTCGTATTCCGGCATCGCACACCCGACGATCACATCTTCCACCCTGCCCGGCTCGATCTGCGGCACTTGCGCTAAAACGCTCTTCAGCACGTGCGCGAGCATCGAGTCGGGTCGCGTGTACCGGAACGCGCCGCGCGGCGCCTTGCCGACCGGGGTGCGCGTTGTCGCGACAATGAACGCGTCCTGCAGTTGCCTGGTCATGATTTCCTCTTAGTTCCGCAGCGGCTTGCCGGTCTTCAATGTGTGCGCGATGCGCTCGAGAGTCTTTGGCGTCTTCAGCAACGTCATGAATTCCCGACGTTCGAGTTCGAGGAACCATTTCTCGTCGACCACGCTGCCGCTTTCGACGTCGCCCCCGCAAAGTACGCGCGCGATCGCCAGGCCCACGACAAAATCGTACGCGGAGATGAATCCGCCATCGCGCATGTTCACCAGCATCATTTCCAGTGTCGCGATGCCCGTCTTGCCAATCACTGGGATGTTGCGCTGGGGTAACGGCGGTCGATACGCACTCTCCGCAAGTGCCCGAACCTCTGCCTTGGCGACCCAGAGCAACTCATGCGCATTGAAGATCACGACGTCCGCGGGCCGCAGGTAGCCGAGATCCTTGGCCTCGAGCGCGCTGCGGGATACGGTCGCCATCGCGACCTGCTGAAAATACGTGCGCACGAACGGCAATGGATCCAGCTGGCTGCCAACCGCGCCACGTGCGCCTTCCAGCGCTGCACGTACAGCGAGCTCCTTGCAGCCACCGCCCCCTGGCAACAAGCCCACACCAGCTTCGACCAGACCGATGTACGACTCCAGCGCCGCCACGGTGCGATCGCAATGCATGATGAATTCGCAGGACCCGCCGAGGGCCATGCCGCGGACCGCAGCAACGGTTGGGATCAGACTGTACTTCAGGCGCTGCGACGTGAGCTGGAACTTGGCGACGACCGCCTCGACCGCATCCCACTTTCCCGTCTGCACTGCGGTCGAAAACGACGCGAGGTTGGCGCCAAAGGAGAACGGCTCTCGCGTCTGCCAGATCACCAGCCCACGCCAGTTTTTTTCGGCCTCGGCGATCGCCGCAAGCACGCCGTCGAGCACGTCTTCGCCGATGGTATTGGATTTGCTCTTGAACGAAACGATTGCGACGTCGTCGCCGGTGTGCCACATGCGCACGGCGTCGGTCTCGAGGATCGTCGTGCCCTTCGGCCATTTCTCACCGAGGATCGGATCCGGAAAATATTGTCGTCCGTACACCGGGAGGGTCGAGCGCGGCGCAAATGCTTTGGTCGCCGCCGAATACGCGCCTGCGGGCGTGTGTACGCCTTCGCTCGCCGGTCCCGCCCCCACCCAGTCGGGCAGCGACGCGCTGACCAGCGTCTTGCCTGCTGCGGTGTCCTCTGCGATCCACTGCGCGATCTGCTTCCACCCGGCGGCCTGCCAGGTTTCGAACGGACCCATCTGCCAGCCGAAGCCCCACCGGATCGCCAGGTCGACATCCCGCGCGTTGTCGGCAATGCTGGCCAGGTGATACGCGGCATAGTGAAACAGGTCGCGGAAAATCGCCCACAGAAACTGTCCCTGCGGATGATCGCTGCCGCGCAACCTGGCGAATTTTTCGGCGGGATCCTTGAGCGCAAGGATCTCGGCGACGCCTGGATCGAGGGTGCCTTCGGAGCGGCGATACGCCTGCTGCGAGACGTCGAGAACCTGGATGTCTTTGCCGACTCTCTGGAACACACCGGCTTTGGTCTTTTGTCCCAGCGCACCCTTGGCGATGAGCGACTTCAGCCACGTCGGCGCCTGATAGTAGGTGTGCCACGGATCGGCGGGCAGCGTCTCGTCCATGGTACGGATGACGTGTGCCAAGGTATCGAGGCCGACGACGTCGGCGGTGCGATAGGTGGCGCTTTTCGCACGCCCGATCACCGGGCCGGTCAGCGCGTCGACCACGTCGAAGCCCAGGCCAAAGCGCTCGGTGTGCACCATCGTCGCCAGCATGGAGAAGACGCCGACACGATTGGCGACGAAGTTGGGCGTATCCTTGGCGCGGACGACACCCTTGCCGAGCGTGCTGACCAGAAAGGTTTCGAGTTGATCGAGGAGGTTCCGCGCGGTGTCCTTTTGCGCGATCAACTCGACCAGATGCATGTACCGCGGCGGGTTGAAGAAGTGAATACCGCAGAAGCGCGAACGCAACGATGCGGGACAGGCGTCGGCAAGCGCGTTGATCGACAGACCCGAGGTGTTGCTGGCAAAAATCGCCTGGGCGCCGATGTGCGGCGCTACCTTTTCGTACAGCGCCTCTTTCCAGTCCATGCGCTCGGAGATGGCCTCGATGACCAGGTCGCAACCCGCGAGCAATGGCAAATGATGATCATAGTTCGCCGCATCGATGTAGTCGGCACGGTCCTTGGTCGCCAAAGGCGACGGTTCGAGCTTTTTCAGGTTCTCGATGGCCTTCTGCGCAATGCTGTTCGGATCCCCGTCCTTGGCCGCAAGATCGAACAGCAGGACGGGGACGCTCGCGTTGGCGAGATGCGCCGCGATCTGCGCGCCCATGACGCCGGCGCCGAGTACGGCGACCTTGCGCACGAGAAAGGATGCTTCGGACATGGTGACCTGCCGGCGTGGTTGCGTGAGCGCGGCGACCGTTGCCGCGCTCACATTATCGCACTGTCGAAAACGCTGCACCGCAGAACGAGCCTGCGGCGCAGCGTGGCGTGTCGATACAGTGCTAGCGGCTGAGCGCTACTTGAATGTGTACGTCAACTGCGCCCCGAGGATGTTGACATTGGCCTTGTACGAGCCGTTGATGAGGCCATTGGCGGCCGTGCTGCCCCCGTTCTGGTTGATGCTGGCGTTGTCGACAAAAATGTATGCGTAAGCTACATCGAGCGACCAGTTCGGGTTGAACTTGTATTGTGTACCAAGAGCGATCCAGGTGCGGTTGTTGTCGGGCAGCCGCGGCGAGCGGTCGGTGTTGTTGACTGGGGATTCATCGTAGGCAAGGCCGCCGCGGAATGTCCACGCGTCGCTGTAACGATAGTTTGCACCGACGGAGTAGCGCCAGGTATTGCGGAAGTTTTCCGGCAGCGTCTCCAGCACAGCCCCGGTGCTGCGCACAACCTGCAGCTGTTGAATGCTGCTCCAGCCGGTGTATTGCACATCCGCCATCAGATCCCACTGATTGTTGAACTGATGGAATATCGACAGGTTTGCGGTCTCGGGAACCTTCAGCGCCAAGCTAACGTTGCCATTCGCAAGTTGCGCGTTCACGGCGTTCACGACGGCCGTGCCGGTCGGCACGAGAGCAGGCGGCAGCGGCCCGAGATCCTGGGGAGTCGGATTGTTGAAACTGACGGTGCCGCCGACTGTATATTTGATCGACGAGCGATAGGCCGCACCAATGCGAGTTTGCGGCGTTGCCTGCCAAAGCGCACCGGCGTTCCAACCCCATGCGTTGTCATCACCTGTGACGTTGGCACCCGATTGCAGACCTGCGGCGGAGCCAATGAGCGCTTGGCCCTGCGCCTGAGTAAGTTGCCCCGCAAGAATGAGGCCGGTAACGCCGCCCTTCCCGTCTTGGCCTCCCGCGAAAAGGCCCGCATAGTTGACGTTGTTAGTCAGCGTTGCCTTCACGCGCTGCCAACTCACCCCGGCGCCTACCGTCAGATTCTTCGTCGGTTCCCAAGACAGCGCCGGATTGATGTTGATCGTCTCGACCTTCGACTCGATCGCCTGGAATCGGCCAAGCCAACTGGAGTCGTACTCGGTCTTCAGACCGAACGGGGCGTTGATGCCGAGGCCAAACGACCATTTGTCGGTAAACGGGACGCCGAGATAGAGATTGGGCACGAACGCACAGCTTCCGGCATCGCCGCCCGTTCCTCCCAGCGGCTGCAACGCTGCCGGCTGTGAAGCGTTGTTGCTGAATTTCGCCGAGGGGCAAATGAGATTGCCGGCCACGACGATCTGAGCCGTTGTCAGCCGCACGAGGCCCGCGGGATTGTAGAAGATCGTGCTGACGTCTTCGGCCGCCGCGGCGCCGCCCGCATACGCGTGACCGAGCCCGCTCGCGTTCTGTTCCTGCAGCGCAAACGCGGAACCGAGTGCCTGCCCTGCCCCGACCGTAAGCAGCGCTCCTCCCACGGCAGCCGCGACGCGTGTGCGCCGGAATCGCTCGACTATCATTTTGTACGTTCTCCTCAGGGGCAAATGCAACTCGAGTTGCTTTGATTATTGCGTCTGCCAGCCAAGCCTCGAACACAGGCGAAGATACCGCAGGCAACTATACACCGGCGACTCACACCGGGTCACTCTGGCGGCAACGGTCGCGGACGGCCATCCGGACCCACCGCAACATAGGTCAGACTGGCCTCGGTCACCTTGACGCAGATCAGCTTGCCTGGATTGCGTTGCGCATAAACCTGCACATCGACGGTAATGGACGTGCGGCCGGAACGCGTGAGTTCGGCATAGAAACTCACGACGTCTCCGATCAGCACCGGCTGCTTGAACACAAACGAATTCACCGCGACCGTCGCCACCCGGCCGCGGGCACGGCGCGCGGCCGGCACGGCGCCCGCGATGTCCACCTGCGACATCACCCAGCCACCGAAGATGTCGCCATTCTGATTCACGTCCGCGGGCATCGGCACCACGCGCAGCGCGGGTTGTTTATCGGGAAGTGTCGCCTGTTCGTCCACGGAATTCGTCATACCTTACGTAACTTTTGTCTTGGCCTCGTCACGCAATTCGCGGCGCAGGATCTTGCCGACGTTCGACTTAGGCAAATCGGTTCGAAACTCGACTTCGCGTGGACATTTGTAACCCGTCAGCTGCTCGCGACAGTGGGTCAGCACCGATTCCGCGGTCAGAGCCGGATCCTTTTTCACAACGAAGAGCTTGACCGCCTCGCCGGATTTCGCGTCGGGTATACCGACGGCCGCGCATTCGAGCACGCCGGGATTCATCGCCACGACGGCCTCGATCTCGTTCGGGTAAACGTTGAATCCGGACACGAGAATCATGTCTTTCTTGCGATCGACGATACGCACGAATCCCTGCTCGTCCATCACGCCGATGTCGCCCGTCGCGAGCCAGCCGTTCTTGTCGATCACTTTCGCCGTCTCGTCTGGACGATGCCAGTAGCCGGCCATCACCTGCGGCCCCTTGATGCAGATCTCGCCGCGCTCGCCCAGCGCCACATCGTGCGCCTGGTCGTCGCGCAACACGAGATCGGTGGATGGCAGTGGCAGTCCGATCGAACCGTTGTATTCGGGAAGCGTAAACGGATTCATCGTCGCGCCAGGCGATGTTTCAGTGAGTCCGTAGGCTTCGATCAGCGGCTTGCCGGTGACCTGCCGCCATCGCTCCGCGACCGCCTTCTGGACGGCCATGCCGCCGCCGAGCGACATCTTCATCGAGGTGAAATCCAGCCGGGCAAATTCAGCGTTGTTGAGCAGCGCGTTGAACAGCGTATTGACGCCGGTGAGCGCCGTAAAACGATACTTGCCCATTTCCTTCACGAACCCGGGAATGTCGCGCGGATTCGGAATCAATACGTTCTCGGCACCCAGCGTCATGAATACCAGGCAGTTCGCGGTCAACGAGAAGATGTGATACAGCGGCAGCGGCGTGATGACAATCTGCTGCTCCACGCCGAGAAACGGGTTGATCCATGCATGCGACTGCAGCAGATTGGCGACGATGTTCCGGTGCAACAGCGTCGCGCCCTTGGCGACGCCGGTCGTGCCGCCGGTGTATTGCAGGAAGGCAACGTCCTCGTGGCCGAGGGCAACGCGTTCGAGCGTGCCGCGACTGCCTTCAGCCAGCGCCTCGGACAATCGGATCGCCGCCGGAATGTTCCACGCCGGAATCATCTTCTTGACGTGACGCAGGACAAAGTCGACCAGCAGCCCCTTGAGCCCGAGCATCTCGCCGATGCTGGTCGCGATCACCTGCTTGATCTGCGTCTTGCCGATGACCTCGGCAAGGGTGGTCGCGAAATTCTCGACGACGACAATGATCTGCGCGCCGCTGTCGGTCAATTGATGCTCGAGTTCGCGCGCGGTGTACAGCGGATTGACGTTCACGACCGTGCAGCCGGCGCGCAGGATGCCGAACAGGCACACGGGGTACTGCAGGATGTTCGGCATCATCAGGGCGACGCGATCGCCCTTCTTCAGTCCCTTGCCCTGCAAATACACCCCGAATGCGCGTGACAACTCGTCGAGCTCGGCAAAGGTGATGGACTTGCCCATGCACGTATACGCACGGCGGGCGGCGAACTTCGTGCAGCTTTCTTCGAATACATCGCGCACCGAGGCGTACGTGCTGAGGTCGATTTCCGCAGGCACTCCCTTTGGATACGACTTGAGCCAGATTCTGTCCACGGTACCCCCTGAGCGATCGGACGCGGGATGGAGCTACGGCGTGCATCTTCGTATGCCTCGCCGTGCGCGCAGCCGGAATTGAATTCATCGCAGTCCGGCAATGCTAACAGAGGGGGTCAGGAACCGGAACCGCGCGACGCCAGGTATTGCAGCGGACCCCCTGTAAACGGCGCGAACCCGGTGCCGAAGATGGCGCCGGCATCGACCAGATCTGCATCGCTCACGATCTTCGCCTCCAACGCGGACTCTGCCTCCATCAGCAACGGGCGGATCAGTCGCTCGGCGAGCCCGGCCGGGATAACGCCCGCGGCACCCTTCGCAGCTTTGCCCGAGGTCCAGTCGTAGAAGCCGCGTCCGGTCTTTTTGCCGAGGTATCCCGCCGCGATCAGCTCGGTCAGCTTTTTCGGCGCTTGTGTACCCTCTCCGAGCATCTTGCCGACTGCAAGACAGATGTCGAGGCCAACGGTGTCCGCAAGCTCGATCGGTCCCATCGGCATGCCGAAGGCGAGTGCCGCTTCGTCGACCGTCTCGGGCGTCATGCCTTCATCGACACAGCGCATCGCTTCCATCAAATACGGCGCGAGGATACGGTTGACCAGGAATCCCGGTGCGCTTTTCACCGGCAGCGGAAGCTTGTCGATCTGGCGCACGAATGCCGCAGCGGAGGTGACCAGCGCAGGTTGCGTTTGCGCGCCGACGACGATCTCGACGAGCATCATGCGCGCGACCGGATTGAAAAAATGCAGCCCGATCAGGCGACCGGATTCGTTGAGCGGCGCGGCAATCTGCTCCAGCGGAATGCTCGAGGTGTTGGTCGCCAGCAGCGCGTTCGGCTTGGCTTTCTGTTCGAGCGCGACAAAGAGCTGCTGCTTGGCCTCGAGGTTCTCGAAAATCGCCTCGATGATGACATCGGCACGCGCAATGCCGTCTCCGGCGACGTCGGGCACGAGCCGATCCAGCGCGTCGCGCACCCGCCGTGGATCCTTGAGACGGTCGGTGAACAATTTGGCGGCGCGTCCCATTGCGGGTGCCAGGCGCTCGGCATTCTGATCCTGCAACGTGACGCTGAGCCCACGCAGCGCGCACCACGCGGCGATGTCGCCACCCATGGTGCCGGCGCCGACGACATGCACGTGTTTGGCGGCGAACACCGCGTCACGGCCGAAACTCTTGAGACGCTCCTGCAGTTTGTACACGCGAATGAGATTCATCGCGGTCGGCGTCTGCAGCAGGTGGGCGATCGACGCCGGATCGTCCGCGGGCGGCGCCAGCGCATCGCCGTCGTATTTCACCCACAGATCGAGGATGGCGTAGGGTGCGGGGTAGTGCTCGCGCCGCGCGCGTGCGGCGACCTGCTTTCTCGCCTGTGCGGCAATGAGAGGTCGCACCAGCGGATTGAGCGTCAGCGACAGTGGAAACGGAACGTGCCGCGGCGGCGCGGCGGCAAGCAGCACGCCGCGCGCGGCGTTCATCATGACCCGCGCCGGCACGCACTCGTCGGCGATACCCAATTTCTTGGCGCGCCTTGCGTCGACGGTCTTGCCGGTGAGCAGCAAGTCGAGTGCGGCAGGCGCGCCGGTCAGCCGCGGCAGGCGGCGCATGCCACCCCATCCCGGCACGATGCCGAGCATGACTTCGGGCAACCCCAGCCGCGTGCCGGGTTCATCGATCACGACACGGTAGCGACACGCGAGCGCGAGTTCCAGGCCGCCGCCGAGGCAGAAGCCGCGGATCAGCGCAAGCGTCGGGTACGGTACGGCGGCGAGTTCGTTGAACGCATCCCAGCCGCGCTTGACCAGCGCGGTTGCGTCATCCACCGTTTTCAGTTGCGTGAAGCCGTCGATATCGGCCCCGGCGATGAAGCCGTTATCCTTGCCCGATCGGATCACGAGGCCCCTGGGCGGTGCAGCGGCCAGTTCGGCGAGCATCGCTCTCAACTCTTCGAAGACATCGGCAGAAAGCGTGTTGGTCGACGTGCCGGCCTTGTCAAAAGTGAGCCAGGCGACGCCATCGCCGTCGCGGTCGAGTTTCCAGTGCTGATACGAAGTCATCGCGTTCTTCCCGAATCACGGACGCTCGACCAGCATCGCGCCACCTTGACCACCGCCGATACAGATCGAAGCGATGCCACGTTTACCGCCGGTGCGTTTGAGCGCATTCAACAGATGCAGCACGATGCGCGCACCGGATGCGCCGACCGGATGACCCAGCGCAATCGCGCCGCCATCGACATTGAGTTTGGCCATGTCGAGTTGACCGAGCGCGCGATCGAGGCCAAGGTCGGTGCGGCAATAGTCGTCGCTCGCCCACGCGCGCAGGCACGCGATCACCTGCGCCGCGAATGCCTCGTTGATCTCCCACAAGTCGAGGTCGTTCAGGCCCAGACCGTGCCGCAGCATGATCGGCGTTGCGGCATGCACGGGGCCGAGCCCCATTTGTGCCGGATCCAGGCCCGCCCATTCGCTGTCGACGATGGTTCCCAGTACCGGAAGGTTGTGCTTCGCAACCGCAGCCCCGGACGCGAGCACCAACCAGGTCGCACCGTCGGTGATCTGAGAACTGTTGCCCGCGGTAACGTTGCCGTACTTGCGATCGAAGAACGGTTTGAGCTTGGCCAGGTTCTCCGGGGTCGAATCCTCGCGCACGCCATCGTCCGCCGCATACAGCTTGCCGTCGGTATCGAACAGGGGCGCGATTTCTCCGTCGAAGTTTCCACTCTTTTGCGCCGCGAGCACGCGGCGATGACTTTCAGCGGCAAACTCGTCCATCTCGCGTCGCGTGATACCGAAGCGGAAGGCAAGGTTCTCCGCCGTTTGTCCCATCAGCAATCCAACCATCGGGTCGGTCAGCCCCTTCATGATGCCGATGATCGGCGTCAGCACTTCGGCGGGTTTCAGTTTCAGGAACGCCGCTGCTTTTGCCCCCATCGTCCTGGCGGTACTGAAGTTGGCGAACCACAGCACCATCTTGTCGGAGTACAGGAGCGGCGCGCGCGACAATGCGTCGGTCCCGCCGGCAAGAACCAGGCTCGAGCGGCCGCCCCGGATATTGGCCAGCGCGGAATCGAGCGCCTGCATCCCCGACGCGCAGTTGCGCATCACGGTCCACCCGGGCACTTTGAGCCCGCAGCCGAGACGCAGTGCGACGACGCGTCCGATGTTGACCTCGTCCGGCGAAGGACTGGCGCAGCCGAGGATCACTTCGTCGAGTTCTTCCGGCGCGAACGGCATGCGCTTGAGCAGTGCATGGCCAGCCTGCGTTGCAAGATCCGACGCGGCAAACGGTCCGGGCCGGTTGCGCGCCTTCAGGAATGGCGTTCTTGCACCGTCGACAACGTAAACCGGCTCGCTCATGGGGCCCTCGTCGGAAAGTGTGAATGCAGTGTCTGGCCGAAGCGAACGAGCGCGCGGTTGGATTGCCGCAGCACCCTCCGCGCTCAGGCCGCGGCTTTGTGCACGACCGCTGCAAGCCCTTGCGCGACTGCGGGCAGTTGCATCTCGGAAACACCCAGATCCTGCGCAAAATCGTCGACGCGAACGATTTCGTCAGCGAGCCGCTTCGCTCGGCGCACGAGCACCAACTCGTCGGCGCAGATGACGCCGGCTACCTGGGCAACGGCCGCGCGGTCCTCGCCGACCTTCGCGACAATACGTCCGGTCTTCAAGGCTTCGCGAATTCTTGCTTCGATCGGCTCGGCGACGATCGTCGCCTCGACGGCAAGGTCGATCGCCCCGATGACATCGGTTTCCACCTTGGGCAGATACATCCCCGACGTCAGGCGATCGCGCGTGGCGGACGGCTCGATCAGCAACTGCGCGACTTCGTGACCCAGATGGTCGGAGGGCACGACGTAGGGACGGCCCAGCGGAAATACGAGCCGGCGGAGCACGACTGAGATGACGCGGTTCGGGAAATTGGATATCACGCCTTCGAGCGCGTTCTGCGCCTTGTAAAGCGCGTCCCAGATGGCCCAGTTCATCAATGGCGCGTCGGCGGCCTGGCGCCCTTCGATTTCATAGCGCTTGAGCGTGGCGGAACACAGATACAGCATCGACAGCACATCGCCGAGCCGCGCGGAAAGTTTTTCCTTGCGCTTCAGCGCCCCGCCCAGCACGCCCATCGATACGTCGGCGAGAAATGCCAGTGCGGCGGAGAAGCGCGTGAGCTGCTGATAGTAGCGACGAGTTTCGGGGGCGACGCCCGCCGGCACGACCGCACAATGCGATCCGCACAGCCCCATCACGAGCGTCCGCGCGAGGTTCGACAGCAGGAATCGGATATGTCCGAACAGCGCCTCATCGAACGCAACCAATGCCTGGCCGGCGTCGGCATTGTTGGCCGCCGCAATCTCCTTCAGCACGAACGGGTGACACCGGATCGCACCCTGGCCGAAGATGATGAGGCTGCGCGTCAGAATATTGGCGCCCTCGACGGTGATCGACACCGGTATCTGCATGTACGCGGCGCCAAGGAAATTTCTCGGTCCCATACAGATGCCCTTGCCGCCGGCGATGTCCATCGCGTCGATCGCGACCTGGCGACCGCGTTCGGTCAGGTGATACTTGGCGATGGCCGACAGCACGGCCGGCTTTTCGCCGAGGTCGACGGCACCGGCAGTCAGTACCCGGGTAGCGTCCATCGAATATAGATAGCCGCCCATGCGCGCCAGCGGTTCCTCGATGCCTTCGAATTTTCCGATCGGAGTCTTGAACTGCGTGCGCACGCGGGCGTAGCCGCCCGTCGCGCGCGTCACCATTTTTGCCATGCCGGTATTGAGCGACGGCAGCGAGATCGAACGCCCCGCGGCGAGGCACTCCATCAACATGCGCCACCCCTTGCCGATCATGGGCTGGCCACCGATCACCCACTGCAACGGGACGAACACGTCCTTGCCCCAGTTGGGGCCATTCTGAAACACGGCCGACAGCGGCATATGGCGACGGCCGATGTTGACGCCGGGATGACGCGTCGGAATGAGCGCACAGGTAATGCCGAGGTCTTCCTTGTCGCCCAGCAGGTGATCCGGGTCGAACGCGCGGAACGCCAGGCCCAGAATCGTCGCCACCGGGCCGAGGGTGATGTAGCGCTTGTCCCACGTCAGTCGCAGCCCGAGCGTCTGCTTGCCCTCGTGTTCGCCCATGCACACGATGCCGGTGTCGGGCATTGCTGCGGCGTCGGAGCCCGCATGCGGACTCGTCAGCGCGAAGCACGGTATCTCGAGACCCTTGGCCAGACGGGGCAGGTAGTAGCGCTTCTGCTCGTCGGTACCGTAGTGCATCAGCAATTCTCCGGGCCCAAGCGAGTTCGGCACCATTACGGTGACCACGACCGCGCTCGAGCGCGAAGCCAGTTTGCCGACGACTTCGGAATGCGCGAACGCGGAAAAGCCGAGACCGCCGTATTCCTTGGGGATGATCATGCCGAGAAAGCCGCGATCCTTGATGAACTGCCAGACATGGGGTGGCAGGTCGCGATAGACGTGCGTGGTTTCCCAGTCGCTGACCAGTCCGCAAAGCTCCTCGCAGTCATGGTCGATGAAGCGTTGCTCGTCTGCAGTGAGCTTGGGCTGGGGCAGGGCGAGCAGTTTGTTCCAGTCAGGTCGCCCGGAGAACAGGTCACCGTCCCACCACACCGTACCCGCTTCGATCGCTTCGCGTTCGGTCTGCGACATCGGTGGCAGGACCTTGCGGAACGCGGCAAGAACGCCCTCGCTGATCAATTTTCGGCGTAGCGGTACCAGATTGAGCGGGAGGACCAGCAGGACCAGCGCGGCCGCGAGTGCGAGCAGCGCCAGCGGCGGCAGCAGATGGGCGGCCCAGGCGACACCCAGCGCCGCGGCGATTGCGATCGTCCACGTCCACCCTGCGACATTGACATACGCGAGGACGAAAAAGGCGACGACAACAGCGATGATCCAGATGAATGTCAGCATGAACGACTCCGGTTACGCGGCGTCCTCGCCGTCGAGTTCGTCGAGTTCGGGAAGCGGTGCCTTGAGTCCGGCGATGAGAAACGGCGCCAGCCGGCGCAGCAACATCTCGTCGTTGTCGGATTCGCGCGGGTTGAGCGCGGCGATCAATTTGAGCGCATCGGTCCCGGCAAGCGTGTACGACAGCGCGCCCATCACGAAATGCAGGCGCCAGCTCAGTTCCTTTTTCGGCAGGTGTGGCAGCGCCCGCGCGAACGCCGCCTTGAAGCGCAAGATCATCACCGCGTACTGCTCGGACAGAAACTTCCTGATGAACGGCGCCGGGTCCGCGTACGCGCGGCCGAGGAGCCGCAGGAAATTCTTGCCGCCTCGTTCGGGATCGCGGGCGAGCTTCAGCGCGGGAATGAACATCGCCGCCAGGATCTTTTCGGACGACAACGCACGTGGTGCGGCCTCCTGCTCGAACCGGGCAAGCAGTGCAACCCGTTCCTGATTCATCGGATCGAGCCGCCGCGTCAGGACGGTTTGGAACAGCTCTTCTTTGCTGCCGAAGTGATAGTTCACCGCCGCCAGATTGACGCCAGCCGTGGCGGTAATCTGGCGCAGCGACGTGGCCTCGAAGCCATGCTCCATGAACAGGCCCTCGGCGGTGTCGAGGATCCTGGCCTGGGTCGCCGACATCGTCGGCACATCGAACGGAATGACCTTGCTGCCCATCGGTGGATCGCTCCCGAATTCATAGCTTTGAGCACGCACGGACGCGCACCCATCAAACGTTCGTTTGAATTCTAGGCGCGCTGACCGGCGTTTGTCAAACAACATGCCCGTTGCACATCGTCGAAGTTGGGCGCGAAGATCGTCAAACTGTGCGTGGTTTCGGGTACTTTTGCTACGGCGCAAGGAGCGGTCATCACCATTCGAAGTAGCCGGCATTTGCCGCCAGGACATCCATCCGGAAGCAAAGAACCAAAAAGATGGCAGGCTCACGCGCCCCAGATTCAGTCCGTTTCCTGACTCTCGCGCGCACTCACCTCTGGCATCTCGCACCGGTATCGCGCAAATCCCGATAGGCAAGAGAGATCTACGAAAGGCCGATTGAATTGCGGCACCGGTCGGCAGCGTTGACGGACCGAACGCTCGCAGACCGCGTCAAGTCGGAGTGTGCGGAGTCCGCCGCAACAACGGGCTCCGCAATCGGCACGCCTCAGTTCATCCGAAAGGGTCGGATCGAGCTACTTGCCACGAGCCTCCACTAAGGCTGCCACGACCGTGGTCCAAAGCCTTCGGGCTCACGATTGGTGGGGCTTGAAGGTGCCGTCCGGATTTTTGTTGAAAACAAATCCCTGCACAATCTTTGCCGTATTCCCCAGCCCCATTACATAGTCGATATGAATGGTCACAACCGCCGAGAATTCGGACCTGCCGCCAATCGCCTTCCCGATCGCAGACGCGATTGCTGAGGCTTCGGCATTGCGGTCTGCAGCCGAGGCGGCGTTCAACTTGCTGTTGATGACATCTATCGTCACCTGATGTGCGGTGGACTCTACTTTGATACTTGAACGAGTATATTCACCGGCGCTGGCGGCCGCCTGTTGCAAGTTCGGAATCAGTACCGCTTGCCGCTTTACCTGTTCGGAATCGGAGACCACGTCGGCGCCCCACACGGGCATCGGATGGCTCACCACGGCAAGCGTGAGCAGAACTGCGACTGCGAGAGCGCTCTTCATAAGCTTCCCCAATTGATAGACGACAATCCTCGCGTACAACGATGCATGGCAACGGCGGACAGGCTTGCTTGCATAACCCTGCAAGTTGTTCTCCCGTTACCGCGTCTAGTACTCTAAGGCATCCTTTCTCTATGCGGCATGATCCCGGTCAATGTGTCGACAGTCATCGGTCAAAACGTATGGATTGCAGCGCTTTCGCCGCTCAAACGTTCAGGATGTCATCTTCTGGCGCCATGCCAAATCCCCCCAAGCGTGCTTCAGGTTTTCCTGGTCTCGACAATTCCCGTTGTCGCCGCGTTCCTTGGCGCGGCGGTTGCCGCTCTACACCCGTACGACCGCGTCGTCCGAAGCAGCATCCAGCATTTCGCCGCCGCTGTCCTCTTCTCGGTGGTAGCGGTGGAACTGCTGCCCGAGGTGCGGCGGGGACATGATCCATTCGAGGTCGGCTGGACGTTTGCGGCGTCGTGCTCATGCTCATCATCGACGCGGCGGTGGCGACACTTATCGCGCAGGAGAGGAAGCGGCAGACGGAGGAGTCTCGAATGCTTCACGACGCATGGCGGGCATCAACGAAGCGGAGTTGATAGAGGACGCGAGAGGGTCGTCCCAAGTACAGCCGCGCTCGCTCGTGCATTCCTCGATTCATGGACTACGATCCTCCCAGTCTACCCATTCCACCGGAAAGTTCTTGAGATAGCCGCTCACAGCCTCACCTACCGTCGGAAAGAATCGCTCCTCGCCAAGCCTGGTGAAAATGCCGAATCGTTTGAGCTTGTCTTTGACGGGATCCTTCATTTCGGCAAAGCAAAGCTCGATGCCGGCAGCGTGCAAGGTTTCATCCAATTCAGTCAGCATGTCGGCGGCGGTCACGTCGACACTGGTGACCGGCTCCGCCGCGACGACAAGCCAATGCACCGGCGTCGGCGAGTATGCAACCGCGTCCAGCGCGCGGTTCTGGAACAGCTCGGCGTTGGCGAAGAACAGGGGGGCATCCCAGCGCAGCAGTACCAATCCGGGGACCAGGCGGGCGGTGGGATAACGCGTGATGTCGTGGTAGCCCTTGATGCCCTCGACGCGACCCAATACCGCGGAATGCGGGCGCCAGCCATCCCAGAGGAATTCGATCACGGCAATCACAATCGCCAGACCGATGCCCGGTATGGCGCCAAGTACAGCCACGCCCGCGAGGCAGCCGATGGACAGCCAAAATTCCCAGCGCTGGATGCGGTAGATGCGGCGCAGGTCGGAGATCTCGATCAACGCGATGGTCGATGCGATCACCACGGCGGCCAGCGTGGTCGTGGGCAGGTTCCTGAGCAAGTTCGGCGCCATCAGCAGCAGCGATGCAACGGCGAGCGCGCCAATCACACCGGCCAGCTGCGTCTTGGCGCCCGCGGTCTCGGCGACCGGCGTGCGCGATGCACTAGCACTGACCGGAAAGCCCTGGAAGAATCCGGCGACCAGGTTGGCGACCCCCAGTCCTGCCATCTCCTGATTTGGATCGACATAAGTCCCAGCACGCGCCGCATACGTGCGCGAGAGCACGCTGGTGTCGGCGAACGATACGAGGGCAACCGCGAAGCCGCCGAGCAGTACCGGGACGATGTCACGATACGTGATCGACGGGAATGCGAATGCGGGCAGGCCCTGAGGTAGCGAACCCAGGACCGACACGCCGGCAACCGTTGCCGGATTCATGGCGCCGACTATGACGGTCGTGGCCACGACCGCAATCAGCACTCCCGGCAATCGTTTGCTGCGCTTGAGCAATAGGATCACCGCCAGCGTTCCGATGCCGAGCATCAGTGATGTCCAGTTCGTCTTGCCGGCCACCACGCCCTGGATGAATCCCCAGATTTCTTTCAACAGGCCATCGGCATCGACGGAGAAGCCGAACAGCGCGGGCAGCTGGCTGACCAACACGGTTAGCGCAATACCGTTCATGTAGCCGTAACGGATCGGCTTGGAAAGCAGTTCGGTGACGAAGCCCAGGCGTGCTGCTCCTGCCACGATGCACAGCAGGCCCGATACCACGGCCATCATTGCGGCGAGCGCCATCGCGCGTTGCGGATCGCCGGCGGCGAGCGGCAAAACCACGGCCAGAATGAGCGCGACCAGCGAAGAGTCCGGTCCCAGAACGAGCACGCGGCTGGGACCGAACACAGCGTATGCCAGCAGCGGAACGATGGTTGCATACAGGCCGCAAATGCCGGGCAAGCCGGAGGCCACCGCGTAGGCGATGCCGACAGGTACAAGCACCATGGTCAGCACCAGCCCTGCCGCAACATCGTGTCGCAGCCACGCAATCTCGTAGTGGCGCAAGGTATGCAACCCGGGCAGCCACCGCATCCAGCCGGTCTGATCCGCGGCTGTCCGTGGTCGCACGATGCGACCTGGTTTCAAGGGAGACTTGGAAGGGGTAAGTTCATTCATAGGATTGCAGGGTCTCCCGAGGCGGAGAATCCCGCGCGCTGGTGCTGAACGAGAACCAGCCACGTCTAGGCCATCGCGCCGCAGCGCCATTAGCCGTTCAGCGCACAGGAGAGTCGCGCTGACCGAGGGCCCATTTGACTCCTTCGAACCACATCAAAGAAATGATTGCCGCACCCAGCCCCGCAAACAACATGATGGGTGACGGCGGGATGAAGTAGAAAAGCCGGCCGATCGCCGGCACACCGAGCACGCAGCCCAATAAGATGATGGTGGCCAACGCGATCCAGCCGAACTGCCGGTTGGAAGTGTCCCCTCCAAGCCAAGCGCTACGCCCCCAGGATCGGTTGGCATGAATGAGACACAGGTTGGACAGCACGAGCACCGTGAAGGTCATTCGACGGCGGGAATGCTTCGGGCCAGCACCTTTTCGCGCGCCAACCGCCACGCACCCAGCCCAGCCCCAGAAAGAGCGTAAGCACTACGGGCAGTTCTTCCGGCAGGATGGCCATGGCCAGTGTCAGGCCGGCCAGCAAGCCGTGCAGCCAGTCGCCCAGCGTTACCCAGTAGGCGATGGCGAGGGCGGCAGCCAGCGACAAGCCGACGGCAGCAACCCACTTTATGACCCGCCGCGTCTCGCGCTGAATCGGCGTGATCTCGACCGCAATGCCCGCAAGCGACGCGCCAATGCGACCCAGTGCGCTCCGCGCGCCGGTGGCCTCGACGCACCCTCGTGCCGTGCCTCGCGTGACCAACGTGCCGGAGTACACCTTGGATGGATCACCTTCGTCTGGTGCGGTCGCCGCCTCGTCCGGTCCCTGCGTCGCCTGCTTGAGCACCGGGGCTGACTCACCGGTCAGCATCGACTCGTCGACGGCGAGATTCGAAGCTTCCACGAGACGCATGTCCCCGGGAACGCGGTCGCCTTCGGCCAGCAGCACGATGTCGCCCAGGACAACTTCACGCCCGGCGATCCTGCGCGCCTCACCGTCGCGCATGACCAGGGCACGCGGGCTGGAGAGGTCACGCAACGCTTCCAGCGAACGCTCGCTGCGACGCTGCTGCACGAAGCTGATGCCCATAACGACAAACACGAAACCAAGCAGCATCAGCGCCTCTTGGCGGTCGCCAAGCACCATGTAGATGGCACCACATGCCACGAGCAACAAGAACATGGGTTCAGAGACGATTTCCCGGAGCAGGCGCAACACGCCGCGAGGCCGGGAAACCGGCAATTCGTTCGGGCCGTCCTGAGCGAGGCGCCGGCGCGCTTCGACTTCGCTCAAACCATCGGATGTGGAACGAGACATCGGTTGTGCCTATGGACTACGCGCGTTCTGCGCCGCGTCGGTCGACCCGGGCATAGGGGGCGACGAATGGTCCAGATCGGGCCGTCGCCATGGGTCGACATGGGTCATTAGATTCAGTACGCGATGGCGTTGCAGGACCCGCTGCCTCGCCGCGACGGCAATGTCATGGCCAGCCTCGACGCTGATCGAAGCGTCGACCTCGAGGTGCGCATCGACAACAATCATGTCGCCCATCTTGCGCGTACGAATGTCGTGGACGCCAACGACACCCGGTGTTTCGATCAGCGTCCCACGGATGGCCGCGACCTCCTGCTCGTCCACCGAGCGATCCATAAGGTCGTGCAGGGCGTCCCAACCGAATCCCCAGCCCATTCGTGCCACCATGAAACCAACGATGAGTGCGGCTATCGGATCCAGGATCGGGTAACCGGCCAGATTGCCGATGATGCCGATACCTACGACCAGCGATGACGCTGCGTCAGACCGCGCATGCCAGGCATTGGCCACCAGCATGCTCGACTTGACCCGCTTGGCCACGGATAGCATGTAACGGAACAGTAGTTCCTTGGCGACAAGTGCCCCACCGGCCACCCAAAGGGCAATGACGTGGACGGTTTGCACAGTGTCGGGCTCTTCGAGTTTGCGAAAGGCCGACCAAAGCATGCCGACTCCGACGACCAGCAAGAGCACGCCAAGTACCAGCGAGGCGGCGGTTTCAAATCGCTGATGGCCGTATGGGTGGTCCTCGTCCGCGTCCTTCTTACCGTGGTGGCTCGCGAACAACACGACAAAGTCGGCGACGAGATCCGAAAGCGAATGGATGCCATCGGCCACAAGACCTTGCGACTTGGACAGAACCCCTACGATAACTTGAGTGATGGTCAGGAGCAGATTGACCACCACGCTGACCCATGTGCTGCGCGACGCCGCCGCATCGCGCTCCGCTGGGCTGTATTGCGCGTGCTCTGGATCGTCGGGAGTTTCTTTGAATTGCATTGACGGTCGGAGCCAGTGTCGATCAAGTTTTCATTGGCGCCGTCACCTGTGCGACACCCTGCATAGCCATCAAATCAGGCCGCTGGATAGACACGCGTCAAGGGACATCGAATCCACACGGACACAACTTCAATGCGCAGAGTCGCTAGTCTCACCGCCGCGGCGCAAACGGTATTTCGAGATCGTGCTCGCATGTGGACGCCAACTCGGTGCACTACCGCACACAGTAGGATACTTTCCGAATGTTTTCAGTCGGGCTGGCGACGCGTGCTCAACTGTGTGGCAATCCCTGAGATGCTGCCGGGTGCTCACTCGGATCACAGGGGCCTGTACGGCAATCCGAGTCGACTTGCGCGAGCCGCACGCTTCACGCAGTACCGGCCGCATAGTCCCCACCGGAAGCCTTTATTGGGCGGCGCCCACTTTTCGCCGAAATTTGACGACGAGGCAAGGTGTTGCGCTTGCGCGCAGGGACGTAACCCTCTGCTTCCACTACTTTATTGCATCTGCACAACTTTGATCACGGGCACCAAAGCAGCGTCGCGTAAAGTAGCGCTAAGTGTGGACGAACAAGAGGCAGCCATGACCAGCCCACGCGCGACCGAGTATGGCTTCGCCGCGAAACACGATGTGCCGATCCCGTACCTGCAGCGGATCCGCGAGTACTACCAGGCGTTGGGCTATGGCGCGCCGTATGAATGGGCACACTACTCGGCGGTGCCGTTCCGGCCCTTGACCAAACCGCTTGCCAGCAGCGTGGTCGCCATCATCACCACGGCAGCGCCATTTCAGCCCGACAAGGGCGATCAGGCACCGGGAGCGCCCTACAACGCTGCGGCCAAGTTCTACGCGGTCTACTCCGGCGATACGGCGAGAGACCACGATCTGCGCATCTCGCACATCGCCATCGACCGCAAGTACACGACCGCGGAGGATCCCGCGACCTACTTTCCGCTACCCGAGTTGCGGCGAATGGCGGCCGCGGCCCGCATCAAGTCGGTGGCTCCGCGTTTCCATGGCGCACCAACCAATCGCAGCCATCGTGCGACGCTCGAGGTCGACTGCCCGGAGCTTGTTGTCCGCTGCAAGGGGGACGGAGTCGATGCAGCGATCCTGGTTCCGAACTGCCCCGTCTGCCACCAGAGCGTCAGTCTGGCCGCGCGCACGCTGGAGAAAAACGGCATCTCGACCGTAGTCATGGGTTGCGCGAAGGATATTGTCGAGTACGTCGGCGTGCCGCGCTTTCTGTTCTCTGATTTCCCGCTTGGCAACGCAGCGGGCCGACCAAAGGATCGCCCGTCGCAGGCCCTCACCCTCGAACTTGCGCTGAGCGTTCTCGAGACAGCCCCTGCGCCGCGGACCACTGTGCAATCCCCGCTAACCTGGAGTGCGAGCTCCGACTGGAAACTCGATTACTGCAACATCGAACGTCTCACATCCGAAGAGATCAGCAGTCGGCGGGCCGAATTCGACCGTGGAAAGACGCAAGCCAGGAGTGTGCGCGAGGAGTCGGGGCGGAGCCGCAGCGATGCGACAGACGAGATTGCATAAGGTACGAGCTACTTGGCGGCCGGCGCCAGCGTCGGTTCGAACCGGCCGTCCATCGCCGTCCATCCTGCGTCCGCGAAAATAGTTGTCGCGGTGAGATAGCTGCTCGCGTCGGAGGCCAGGAACACGATGGGGCCCGCCATTTCCTCGGGCTCGGCCCAGCGGCCAAGTGCCGAGTGCCGCGCGTACGCATCGTTCCAGGCCGGGTTGCCGGTGATTGGCTTGGTGAGAGGCGTCGCCACGATTCCCGGTGCAAGCGCGTTGACGCGAACGCCATGCGGCCCGAGTTCCACGGCGAGTCCGCGGGTCAACTGCACGATGCCGGCTTTCGTGGCGGCATAAATGCTCTGCCCCGGCTCGACATTCACCGAGCGCATCGACGACATCAGGATGATGCTGCCGCGCTTGTGCTTGACCATCACGCGCGCAACAGCGCGCGCAACGCGAAAGGTCCCCTTGAGGTTCAGTTCGATGACGCGATCGAATTCCTCGTCGGTATAGTCGAGCAGCCGCTTGCGCAGGTTGACCGCGGGTGTCGCGAGCATCACGTCCAGGCGACCGAAGTCGCGCTCGACCCCGTTGACGAGTGTTTCCACGCTGTCGGTACTGCGCGCATCCACCGTCGCATGCGTCGCCTTGCCGCCGGCGTTCGCTATGCGTTTCGCTACGCCCGCCGCGTCGGTGGCGTTGACGTCGGCGCAAACGACATGAGCGCCGAATGCGGCCAGCGCTTCAGCGCCCGCCTGGCCAATGCCGGACCCGCCACCCACCACCAGCGCCACACGCCCGGTGAGATCGAACAGTGCGCGAAAGTTGAAACTCTTCTCGGGATTCATTGCTCACTCCGCATGGCAAAAACACGTAATTGATTGGGGCTCAGCTTCCGGACGCGGCAGTGTACACGGCGTCGATCGCATCCTTGAACTTTGCCAGCACCAGCGGCCGCTTGAGTTTGAGCGTGGGCGTCAACAGCCCGTTCTCGATGCTCCACGGGTCCGCCATCGGGATGACGCGCCTGACCCTGCACCCACCGCGGGAAGGTCTTGAGCTTCTCGTTCGCGCGTTTGACCAGCGACTGCTCGTCGGTTTCCCTGGTCACGGCAAGCAGGGTCAGGAAAGGCTTGCCCTCGCCCACGAGCATGACCTGCTCGAAGACCGGATCGTGCAGCAACGCGAACTCGACATCCTGTGGTGGCAGTTTTTCGCCGTTCGACAGCACCATGATGTCCTTCACACGCCCGCGAATATAAACCTTGCCGTTGCGGATCTCGGCCACGTCGCCGGTGTGCAGCCAGCCGTCCGCGTCGATCGATTCGCGCGTCGCCTCGGGGTTGCGCCAGTAGCCCAGCATCACGTTGCCGCCGCGCGCGAGCAATTCACCGGATGGCAAGAGTCTGACCTCGACGCCGGGCAGCGCCGGTCCGACGGAATCCGGATCGTTGCTGTCGAGCAGATTCACCGAAATGACGGGTGCGGCTTCGGTCATGCCGTATCCCTGCAGCATGGCCAGGCCCAGGCCGATGAAGGTGTGTGCGATGACCGGATCGAGCGCGGCGCCGCCGACAACGGTCAGGCGCATCCTGCCACCCATGCGCGCAAGAATCGGCTTGGCCACGAGGTTGCGCAAGATCGGCGTTGCCACCGAATCGAGCCAGCTCGCATTGCCCTGTTCGACCCGCCAGCCGCGCGCGACGCATTGCTCGAACAGCCATCGCTTCGACGGCGAAGTCGCGAGCGTCTGATTCACGCGGGAGAGAAACTTCTCGAAGATGCGCGGCACCGCGAACATCGCGGTCGGTGCCTGCTCCGCGAGATCGTCGGCGATTTGTGCCACGCCGCGCGCGTACACCACCTTGGCGCCGATCGACAGCGGCAGGTAGTAGCCGCCGGTACGTTCGAACATGTGCGACAGCGGCAGAATCGAAAGAAAGGTATCGGTCCGCCTCGCCATCTTCGTCTCGCGGCACGACTCGACGTTGGCGATGATATTGCCGTGCGACAGCATCACGCCTTTAGGTCGGCCCGACGTGCCCGATGTGTAGCAGATCGTCGCCAGTGCGTCCGCAGGCAAGTCAAGGCACAGGGGCGCGGGCGCCGCCGATGGCAGCAATGCAGCCACCGACGAATGGGTATCGCCCGCGTCGGGTCGAAGCACATATATGGGCGGAAGCACGGCACCGCACTGCGCGAGTGCATTCGCGGTGCGCGACGTTTCGACGACAAGCAGTCGCGCCTCGGCATTGGCGGCGCACCAGGACACGTTGTCCGGATTGTCGTCGACATACAGCGGCACGATGACCAGACCCAGGCCGAGCGCTGCCAGGTCGAGTGCGACCCAGTCGACGCCGTTTTTCAGGCAGACGGCGATGCGGTCGCCCGCTGGAAGTCCAAGCGCGCCGAGCGCAACCTGCCAGCGGCCGACGAGTTCAGCAACTTCACCGACGCGGATATCGCGCCACGCGTCGCCGCTGAACTGGCGATAGAGCACGAGCTCGGGCGCGGCGAGATGCTGGCGAAAGTATTCGGCGATGTTCGCCATCATGCATTCCTTGTCCGCACGCGCGCCACGTTCCGCGGTGGCTACGATTCTGCCGATTTTGTATTGACAGGTCCATCACACACCGCCGCGCAGGTGCAATCTTGGTGCGCCGCAGCACGCAGCAGTGATGTGGACTGGACGCATTGGCTATACTTGGGGCCGAGGAAGGTATCGCGAAGGGATTCATTCATGCCCAACATATCGATCAAGCGCCGTCACAAGCTGGACCCGAAACATGCGCGCGCCGCCGCGCAAAAAATCGCCAAGGATCTCAACAAGCGCTTTGGCTTGATTTGTCAGTGGGATGGCGACGAGGTGACGTTCGATGGCGTCGGCGTATCGGGCAACATGCAGGTCGGGAAAAGCCAGATCAAGCTCGATGTTCAGCTTTCGTTCCTTTTGGCGCCCCTGAAGGGACCGATCGAGCGGGAAATCAACAAGCAACTGGACACGCTGCTCGTCAAGACGTAAGTCCTCGTGGGTCGGCGAACGGTGCGTCATTGCCCGCAAGAATCGCGTTCATCAACGCCGTCTCGCGGGTGTCGATGGTCTCCAGAAATTCCGTGGCGCCGCGCATCCGGGCAAAAGCCGCAACGCCGCGCTCGAGGAAACCCTGCAGCGTGGCCAGCCCCGCCGCCCGCGCCGGCGCGCGCATCACGGCCAACGCCCGGCGCAACAGAGGTGCACGCACATAACGATCGAGTCCACGCCCGACGGCGCCGACCAGCGCAATCTGTTGTGCTCGCGCGGCGCGATTGCCACAGGCACGGAAGGCGTCACAGTACGTTGCCACGGTGAGCGGCGCCTCACCGAGCTGAGCCAGCAACGCCCGGTCGAGCTCCTGTGACAACGCCGTCAGTTGGATTGCCATCGTCACTGTTGCGATCACCCCCGCAGGCAGAACTCGCCGCATCATCGGGACCACCCTGGCCAGGTCTGCGTCACGGCGGCTGAAGTCGCCCGGCCCGTACAGATCGGAGGTGAAGAACGCGATCGCGTCCTTGTAGCGCGGGTCGCGCGCAAGATCACTGTAGGTCGCATCGAGTCGCCGCGCCTGGAATTCCGCAATTCGATCGAGCGCGGACGCGAGCTGCGGCGACGCCGCGCGTTCGTCGTGCATTCGACGAACCCGATCGAGCTCTGCCGCCAGATCTGGTTGAGTGGGAGTCATTGCAACGACAAGCCCGGTGTCGGAAAAGCGCACCACTCGCATGCCAGGAACGCGGCGTACAAAATGTTGTCCACCTGACAAATTAGATTGTTTCGTCTAGTTTCGCCGGCTACAGTGCCCCGCCGCCACCATGTCGGTTGTCACCGTTGGCAAAACCTTGCAACCCATGCCCGATCCCACTGACCATCGCACCTCGCCCATGAGCCCGCCGGGCAGCCCCAAGGGCGAATACCGGAGCGCGCAGCGCGAAGCCAACCTAATGTCCCGCCGCACTCTGCTCAAGGCAGGCATCGCGGGAGGTGCGGCGCTGTTTCTTGCGCGATGGCTGTACACGCAGACGTCTGTTCCGGCACTTCCCGATACGCGCTTCGTGGTACTCGATGCACGCGCACGCTCGATCGTCAGCGCGATTGTACCGGTGCTGCTCGAGGGCGCACTGCCCGCGGCGCCCGCAGCGGAAGTCGCGCGTATGGAGGTCGTTGTCAACGTGGACCAGGCGATTGCGGGCCTGCCACCTGCAGCGCGCAAGCAAGTCGAGCAGTTGTTCGCGCTGCTGGCGTTCGCACCGAGCCGCTGCCTGATTGCCGGCGTGTGGTCGTCCTGGCCGGAAGCCACGCCCGAATCGATCGCCGTGTTTCTTGCGCGTTGGCGCGATAGCCGATTCGCGCTGTTGCAGACCGCCTACAGTGCCTTGCATCGACTGGTCACGGCCGCATGGTACGGCAGTCCGCGCGCGTGGCCCGCGATGGGCTATGCCGGCCCACCATCGCTCGAGATCGGCTGATGGCCACCGAAGTTCTGCGCCAATCGCGCTTGCCGGATCCGTTTCGTGATGGCCTGGCCACCGGATGGAAAGTCATCGATGCCTCAACCCTCGATGCGGATCTGACGCTCGACGCCGATGTGGTGATCGTCGGAACCGGCGCAGGCGGCGGCACATCCGCGGAAATATTGAGCGCCGCCGGATTCAAGGTGATCCTGATCGAAGAGGGACCGCTGGCCACATCGTCGGACTTTCGCATGCGCGAAGCCGAAGCCTATCCGCAGCTTTACCAGGAGTCCGCCAGCCGCAAGACCCGCGACAAGGCGATCAACATCCTGCAGGGACGCTGTGTAGGCGGCAGCACGACCGTGAACTGGACGTCGAGTTTTCGGACGCCGCCTGCAACGCTAGATTACTGGGCGCGCGAATTCGGCATCACCGGATTTTCTCAGGCCGATCTGGCGCCGTGGTTCGAGCGCATGGAGACACGGCTCAACATTACCGCCTGGCCAGTCGAGCCCAACGCAAACAACGACGCGCTTCGCCGCGGGGCGCAGGCGCTGGGCATCCCAGCCGGCGCAATCCGACGCAACGTGAAAGGCTGCTGGAATATCGGCTATTGCGGCACGGGATGTCCCACCAACGCCAAGCAATCGATGCTCGTGACGACGATTCCTGCGGCACTGGATCGCGGCGCAACGCTGGTGACACGTGCGCGGGCCTGGAGCCTCGAACAGCAAGGCAACCGCGTCACCACACTGAACTGCATCGGCATGGACGTGCGCGGCACCGATCCGACGGCGCGCCGCATCAACGTTCGCGCGAAAACATTCATCGCTGCAGGAGGCGCGATCGGCACGCCGGCGCTGCTTTTACGCAGCAAGGTTCCCGATCCTCATGGCATCGTCGGCAAGCGCACATTTCTGCACCCCACTGTCGTATCCGCCGCATTGATGCCGGAGCGTGTCGACGGCTTCTCCGGCGCGCCGCAGACCATCTACTCCGATCATTTCCTTGACTCGGCGCCGCTGGACGGACCGATCGGCTACAAGCTGGAAGCGCCTCCCCTGCACCCCATTCTCGTCGCGACGACGCTGCCGAGCTTTGGCGCCACCCACGCCAGGTGGATGAGCGATCTTCCACACATGCAGGTGGTTATCGCGCTGCTGCGCGACGGGTTTCATCCCGAGAGTGCCGGCGGGTCGGTTGGCTTGCAGGACGATGGCACACCGGTGCTCGAATATCCGCTCAACGATTACTTCTGGAACGGAGCCAGGCGCGCGTTGCTGACAATGGCGCAGATCCAGTTTGCGGCCGGCGCAAAGACAGTCATGCCCGTCCAGATGAATGGCGCTCACTATACGAACTGGCAAGACGCCATGGCTGGCATCCAGGCATCGTTCCTCTCCCCGATTGCGACGACGGTGGTGAGCGCGCACGTGATGGGGGGTTGTCCGCTTGGACCCGATGCGAAGCGTGCGGCCGTCGATCCCGCCGGCCGCTACCGGCATCTCGACAATCTGTATGTGTTCGACGGATCGCTCTTCCCCACGAGCATCGGCGCCAATCCACAGCTCTCGATTTACGGCATCGTCGCGAAACTCGCCAGCGGACTGGCACTGCAACTCGGGCGCGGCTAGGGGACGGTCCACGTCGATTAGGCTGAATGCTCTAATCCCTTACGCTAGAGTGCTGTTCAATCGCTGCAGAAGATGCACGATCGTTCACCTCAACCAAGGAGCAAGACATGCAAAAGCAAGCGACGTTTGGCCTTCCGAGCAACCCGATCGCCGAATCGGCGTTCAACGCCTCCCGCCAGATGTGGCTCGCGGGTCTGGGTGCGGCAGCGGTCACGCGCAACTGGGCACGTACCGAAGCCGGCAAGACGTTTCGCACGCTGGTGAAGGAAGGCTCTGCCCTCGAAACCAAGACGATTCGCGATTTGAGCAAGCGCGTCGAAACGTCGGTCGCCACTGCGAACTCGCTGTGGAAGCAGACTCGTGCAACCACCGTCGCCGCGGCCAACACCATCGTGGAAAATACCACGGCGGCGCTGTCGAAGTTCAAGGCACCGGTCATCGTGCGCAGCGCTCCGGTCAAGGCGCGCAAGGTCGTCAAGGCAACGAAGAAGAGCGCCGCCCGCACCACGCGTCGCGTCAAGCGCGCCACGCGCAAGGCGTAGTAAGTAGTAATATCGCGGCCGTGAGCATCCAGGCCGCCGCAATATGAAGAGCCCCATGCCGGCAACGGCAGTGACCCGACGTCGTAGCGACAGCGGGACGAAGCGCACTGCCCGTACCCGCATGGGACTCGCGCTGGCTGGCGGCGGACCGCTGGGCGGGATCTACGAGGTCGGCGCATTGATCGCGCTGGCCGACTCGCTTGAAGGCCTCGATTTCAATGACCTCGACGTCTATGTCGGGGTTTCCTCCGGTGGCTTTGTCGCTGCCGCGCTGGCGAACGGCATCTCGCCCGCACAGATGTACCGACTGTTCATCGACGACAGTGCCGAAGCGGCGCTGTCACCTGGACTTTTCCTGCGTCCAGCCTTCGGCGAATTCGCGCGTCGCGCCGCGTCGCTGCCGAGACTCCTGGTTCGTTCCACCGTCAGCTATCTCAGACACCCACTGCAGCGCAGCCTGCTGGAATCGATGGCGATACTGGGCCGTGCGGTCCCGACCGGCCTGTTCGACCAACGTGCAATCGACGCATTCCTGAAGCGGCTGTTGGCAGGTCCGGGCCGTACCAACGATTTTCGCCAGCTGTCGCACAAGTTGTTTCTGGTTGCCACCAATCTCGATACCGGGGCATCGGTGACGTTTGGCGAACCCGGCTGGGACCACGTGCCGATCACCAAGGCCATCGAGGCTTCGGCGGCGCTGCCCGGGTTGTTCCCACCGGTGGAAATCGATGGCGAGCACTATGTGGACGGCGCCCTGAACAAGACGTTGCACGCTTCGGTCGCTCTCGACGAAGGTGTGACGATGCTCATTTGCATCAATCCACTGGTACCCTTCGACGCGAGTTCGGCGTCACGGCGGACCCGCCTGACGGTCGACAAGCTCAACCACGGCGGATTGCCCCTGGTGCTGGCACAGACGTTTCGCGCGATCATTCATTCGCGCATGAAAGTCGGCATGGAGAAATACCGTCGGCAGTATCCGCACGCCGACATCCTGCTGTTCGAACCCGACCGCAAGGACGCTGACATGTTCTTTGCGAACATATTCAGCTACGCGCACCGCAAGCAACTGTGCGAAGCGGCGTACCACAAGACGAGGCAAAGCCTGCTGTCTCGGCGCGAAACGCTGGAGCCGCAACTGGCGAAATGCGGCGTGCACCTCAACCTGCCGCGCCTCGCCGACGCCCATCGCGCAATTCATGCGGCGATCGACGATCCGCGGCCGCTGTCGACGCGCTCGCCAGGCGTGCGCCAGGCCACCCGTGATCTGACGCATACCCTGGATCATCTCGAGCGCTGGCTCGCGAGGGCGTAGTACCGCCCGCGTCCTGGACGGACGCGCCCGCTCGCACTGCAGGGGGCACTCGTGGTCCGTGATGCATTTGCCGGCTGCGGCGGGTTCTGCATCAGCCTGCTAAACTGCCGCCCTCTCCAAGAGAATTCCCATGGCGGAACGCAAACGTCCGCGGCAGACGCGCGAGCGCATCCTCGAGACCAGCCTGCTGCTGTTCAATCGCTTCGGCGCACCACATGTCACGACTGCGGACATTGCCGGCGAGATGAACATCAGCCCGGGAAATCTCTACTATCATTTCCGCAACAAGGACCAGATCATCGCCGAACTGTATGCGGCGTTCGAGCGGCGGCTGGAGGATCTTCTGGGCGCACCCAAAGGACGCCTCGCCGACGTCGAGGACTTGTGGCTGTTCCTGCACTTGCTGTTCGAAGCCATGTGGGAATCCCGCTTCCTTTACCGCGATCTCGACGAAATTCTCTCCCGCGATCGTCACCTTGCGGTGCGGTTCACAAGGTTCATGCGGCGCGGCGCGGAGACCATGATAGAGTTGTGTCGCAGCATGGTTGTCGCGCGCGCAATGCATGCGTCGGAACGCGAAATTTCCGCACTGTCCGAAAATGTCGTTGTCGTTGCCACGTACTGGATGTCCTACCAGAAAATCCTGGCTGGCGAGGACCAAGCCGATAAAATCAATCTCGATCACGCTGCGTATCAGGTACTTTCACTGATCGCGCCGTTTCTGCGTGGCAGCGCGCGCACATTGCTCGACAGGCTCAGCGCCGACTATCTCAAATGAGCCGCAGGGCCGCCCCAAGGCGATTGCCCCCTGGGGGGAGCGGCGCGCAGCGCCGTTCGGGGGGACACACTAGACTGCAAGGAGGCGATCCATGGCCGCAAAATGGGTGAAATTTCCGTATGCTGAAAAAGCCTACGTCTACGACAGCGCATCCCTGAAAAAGCATTGGGACCGCCTGCACTGCGGCGATCGCGAACCATTTCCGAAAGATGCCGATGCGCAGGCGGCGTGGCGGCATTTTCATGCCGGCGAGTTCCAGCAGGCGGTCGAGATCGGCACCAAGGCGGGCGGGGCCGCGGTGAATGCCGCGGTGAAGGCACAGACCATTTACGCGATCTACCTCGAGAAGAACGAGAAGGCCAAACTCGCGCTGTTCGAGGAAGCCGCCGGGTGGGCTGAGGCGCGCCAGGCGGAGGCGCCGAAAGACGCGAATGCTTACTACCTGTACGCCTTCGCACTCGGTCGCTACAGCCAGGGCATCTCCGTCGTGAAAGCGCTCGCGCAGGGTTTTGGCGGCAAGATCAAGAACGCGCTGACCACCGCATTGAAGCTGAACCCCTCGCACACCGACGCGCATACCGCATACGGTTCGTATCATGCTGAAATTGTCGCCAAGGTCGGGGCGATGATCGGCGGCATGACCTACGGTGCGAAAAAAGATTCGGCGCTCGAGCACTACCAGAAAGCCATCAAGCTCAATCCCGATTCGGCCATCGCCCGCATCGAGTACGCGAACGGATTGATCCTGCTGATGGGCAAGAGCAAGATCGATGAAGCGACCAAGCTCTATGAGCAGGCGGTCAAGTGCAAGCCAGCGGACGCCATGGAGCGCCTCGACGTCGAGCTGGCGCGTTCAGAGCTGGAATAACCCTGGAGCACCGCGCCGCGGGTCACGCGATCGCGGCGACGAATGCCTATCCGGCGCGGCGATGGAACAGTTCGTGTTCGAACTGCTCCGGGCTCGGCGGCACGTCCCATGGCCACGGCGAGAGCAGCGTGGCGAGTACCAGCTTCTCGAACTCCGGCGCAAAGCGCTCGATGATGCGGTCCGGATCGCTGCATAGCTTGCGGTCGGTCACCAACCCGAACTGCACCTCGTTGTCGTACGACAGGATAGACACGCCCATGCCGATGTCGCCCGATTGCGGCACCCAGAACATCAAGCTGTCGATCTTCGCGCCGCTCAGGTAAAGCGGCTGCTGTGGTCCCGGAACGTTGGTCATGACGGCCGTCGCGTTCCTCGCCAGCGCGGCCAGCAGTTGTTCCTGCAACATCTTCGGTCCCGCACCCATCGCGGCGAGAATTCCCAGCGCAAGCAGTGGCTGATACGAGCCCTTGAGTTGCTGCATGTTGGCGCGTACCGCGTACAGGCGCTCCACCGGATTCTCGATGCCGAGCGGCAAGTCGAGAAAGACCAGGCCGAACCGGTTGCCCAGTTTCCACGCCTTTTCCGGCGGGCGCAGGTTCACCGGCACGATGGCGCGAACGGTCACGCCAGCCACGTTCTCGCCACGGCGATCCAGGTACGAACGCAGCGCTCCTGCGACCGAGGACAGCAGTACGTCATTCACCGAGCAGTTGAGCGCACGCCCAATAGCCTTGACTTCCGGCAATGGCAGGCGATCGGCCCACGCCACCTGCTTGGCAATACCGGGTTTGCCTTTGAAGCGTGTACGCGAATCCTCACCCATCATCGCAAGCTTCGCGATTTCCGCCGTCAGCGCACGGCCCTGTCCGGCCAGCGCGACCACCTTGGCGGGGTCATGCCACATGGCCACGCCTTTTTCGATCAGTGTCGCGCCACTCTTCACGGCGAGCTTCAATGTTCCGGTCATCGGCCCGAGCAACATCGCCAGCGGATCGTCAGGATCGATTTCACGCCGCCTCGGCGGTGGCGGCACCGGGCCAGCGCGCTTGCCGGCGCGGTCGGTATCGGTCATCGACAACATCACCTGGATCAACGCAATGCCATCCGCGTAGCAATGATGAATCCGCATGATTACGGCACTGCCGGCACCGTAGTGCTCGATCAGGTGGAATTGCCATAGCGGCCGTTCGCGATCGAGCGGCGTGCTCATCAATTTGCTCACCAGCGCCTCGAGCTCGACCTTGCCGAAGCGCGCGGCAACCTTGGGTCGCTGCACATGCGCGTCGAGGTCGAACGAGGGATCCGTTTCCCAGTACGTGCCCGCCGACGTTTCCACGGGTCGCTGCTGGAAGCGCTTGAAACGCAGAAAGCGCTCGGCAATGGTCGCCTTGAGCCGGTCGAGCGCGATCCGTTCGCGAAAGATCTGCACGCCGCAGATCATCATGAGATTACTCGGCCGATCCATCCGCAACCAGGCGTTGTCGACGCTGGACATGCGTTCGCGCTTCTTGTGGGGCATCACTCGTCCTGCCGTACGATCCGTGAAGATTGCTCTGCGTTTGCGAGTCGCGCTAAAGTACCATAGCAGGGCAAAACAAGAACGCCGGGCGACCTACAGAGGAGAAGCGATGGCTGCCGCAACCAAGGACCTGAAGGCGAAATTCGAGGCCGCCACGGCGGCGGCCAAGAAGACAAAGAAAAAACCCGACAACAGCACGCTGCTGAAGCTTTACTCGTACTACAAGCAGGCGACCGAAGGCGACGTGAAGGGCGATCGTCCGGGTGGCTTCGACTTCGTCGGCGCAGCCAAGTTCGACGCGTGGGCCAAGCTCAAGGGTTCGACCAAGGACGACGCGATGCAGAACTACATCAAACAGGTCGAGAAACTCAATCGCGAGTGACGATCACCACGCGCGATTTAATTCACGCCAACGATACGGCCGCGCTAAATGGTGAGTTTGCGCAGCATCTCCGGGTTCTTGACCACGGACTTCTGTCGGCCCGGTGGGGCCCCGTAAAGGCTCGCCGGCGGGTTGGTGTCGAAGCGCGAGATCACGGACCCGTCAGCACAGGCCTTGTCGAAGATGATGGCGACTTGCTCGGTGGTGACGGCACCCAGGCTAAAGCATGTCTGCCCGAGCTTTGCGTTGAGCGGCTTGAGGACGCCTACCGCGACCAGGTCACCCGCCGAGCCCGTTCCGGCAAGCTGAAGCTCGAAACTGCTCGCACCCGCGGCGGAGCCAGGGCCCACCGCGATCACATCGGGAAGCCCCACCAGTTCGCGGGCCAGAGGTTCGGTCGCCGAAGCTGGCAACCCTTCCAAGCTGACCGTGACCTTCTTACCCGTGGCGCTGATGTGCTGCAGGAAGAATTCGCGCGAGAACTCGTCGGCAATTCTGGCGCCGATCGCCTTGAGCGCTTCTTCTTCGGTCGCCCAGCTGCCGACACCCTTGGGAAGCGTGGTGTTGTAGTAGATCTCCTCCCCGGTCTCGCGGTCCACGCACTTGACGGTCCACGAAGTGAGCGCGTACTTGGAAATCACGACGCCCGACGCTTCGAGCCGCACGGACATCTTCTTGATCTTGGCTTCGCCGATCACGTCGAAATCTGCACCCTTGGTGCTGCTGTCGGCGCCAGGAGCGCCGGGCGACCAGGTACGAAATCCGAATGACTTGATGCGCTCCTTGAGAATGTTCTCGGCGACCGGCGACAGTTGCGGCGGGGCGTCGGGCACATCAGCGTCACGCACCGTGATTCGCACCGATACCTTCGGGTCGCCATTCGCGCGGATAAAATCGACGCGGTCCTCGCGTGACATCTGGTTGAGTGATTTTTGAACGGCGCGCACGTTGACCACAGCCTGCGTCGTGATCGACATCAGTCCGTCCTTGCCGACGCGCGGCTCGCTTTCGCGCACCACCGTGGTGACAAAACTGCCGCTCTTCGACAGCAGCTTGTCCTTGAGCAAGTCATAGTTCTTGGCCATAGACTTGGTGTCGATGAGCATGCCCAGCGCCTTTTCGACCAATTGGCTCTTGGAATCAGCGCGCAGGTCGCTTTGCAACAGGACCTTGTCGCCCTGATATCGCGGATCGCTCGGATCGACCAGCCCGACCGCGGAAATCACCATCGTGCCGGGATCGCGCGCGGGTGCAGTTGCAGCGGCGACCACCGCCGCGGTAGCCACGGGTGGCGCTGCAGGCGTTGCGGCGGGTGGTGAAGCCGGCGCGATTGCGCCAACCTGCGAAGCTGGCGTGGCCGCCACCTTCGCCACGTCTCCCGCGCCGCGCTGAAGCATGAACCAGGCGACGGCGCCGACCGCAACGGTGACAACAGCGGCAACGACTGCTATCGCGCTCGCCTGCGACTTCTTTTCCGGTACTGGTGGCACCGCGACGGGAGGTGCGCCAGGCGGCGGGATCGACGCACGTTGCGGCGGACTTGCGGGCGGTCTCATTGCCGTTGCCATATTGGAGGCGACGAGCGTCGGATCCGGGATCGACAGCATCGTTGCTTCCGCCGTGGTCGGCGATGCTGCGGGTGCCGACGACGCGGCTCCTGCGGCGGCGGCACGCAGCGCGGCAGCGAATTCTTTCGCGCTCTGGAAGCGCTCATCGGCGCGCTTCGCAAGCGCCTTGCGCATCACGGTGTCCATCGCCGGCGACAATTGCACGTTGAGCGATGACGGCGGCAACGGGTCTTCCTTCAGCACCTTCTGCATCGTCGTCGTCGCAGACCCGGCGAACGGGCGCTCGCCCGTCAGGAACTGGTAAAGAATGACACCCGCCGAAAACAGGTCCGAACGCCCGTCGACCGGCAAGCCCATGATCTGCTCGGGCGACATGTAGCTCGGCGTGCCGAGCACGGTTCCTACCTGGGTGAGACTCGACGAATCGATATGCGCGATGCCGAAATCGGCGACCTTCACCGATCCGTCCTCCATAAGGAAGACGTTCGCCGGCTTGATGTCGCGGTGGATGACCCCCTGGCGGTGCGAATAGTCGAGCGCATCGAGCATTTGCGTCATGATGCGGACGATGTCCGGAACGCTGAAACGCTCGTTCGCGTCGAAATATTCCTTGAGTTCACGACCCTTGACGAATTCCATGGCGATGAACCAGACGCCGCCATCCTCGCCGAAGTCGTAGATGGGGACGATGTTCGGGTGACTTAGCCGTCCGGCCGCCTGTGCCTCGCGCCGGAAGCGCGCGATGACAGTTGCCGATTCCTCGCCGTTTAGCTGATCGGAACGAATCGTCTTGAGCGCGACGACGCGCTTGATCATCGGGTCGTAGGCCTCAAAGACCACGCCCATCGCGCCGCGTCCGATTTCGCGCCGCAGTTCGTATTTGCCGAGGTTACCGATCTCTGCCATGCGTTACCTTTCCATGCCCCGAAAGTGGCGACGCCGGCCCCTGTGCCGGCGTCCGGGATCAGGACCTCTATCGATCACTTGTACTTGTTGTCGATTTCCCACACTGACTTCTGTACCAGCCGCTGCACCATCGTGTCGAGCGAAACGCCACCCTGCTGCGACTGCGACACGCCGAGTACCGATGTCGCTTTTGCGCCGACTTCCATCTTTTCCTCGGTGTAGCCCTGCGCCACCTGTTCCGTGGTCTCGGCATTGATGATCTTGTAGCGCATGCCGATGATCCAGACGCCGCTGGACTCGCTCGTGTGCACCGAACTGATGCCGGCACCGGCAACGGTTCCAGCCTGCGCCGCGCCGCGGGACCCACCAAAGACTCCGAGCAGCCCGGCCATCTGACCGATCGCATTTCCGTCGAAACCCTGCTGCGCGGCAGCGACTTGTTCGGTCTTGAGAATGTCGAACTTCACGATGTATTTGGTGGTTTTCAGCTTGCCCATGCGCAGAAACTTGCGCGCTGCATCCGGGTCGCCGAGGTTGTAAGCGAGCTCGAATTCCTTCTGGATCGGACCGAGGTTGGAGCGCTCGAGCACCTGAAAATTGGCGTTGCTGAGCTCGAGTTCGCCGAAGTCGGCGATGTTGTTCGACGTGAACTTTTGCAGGAAGGTGGCGTTGCTGCTCTTGATCTCCCCGGGGATGACGACCAGCGCCGGTCCCTTCTTGTTCACGTTCGTATATTCGACGGGCGCATAGAGTGCCTGGTCGGCCGATGCGTTGGCCTTCTGCGACGTTTCGCTGCCCGCAGTCGGCGACGGGTTGCCGAATTTTGGCTGCGCCATCGACACCGATGCGCCAGCCAGAATGATCGCACCGAGTGCGAGGCTCGTGATTCGCGTCAATGTGTGTTTGTGCATTTCGACATCTCCTGTCAATTTCAGAACATTTCCTGGCCGCGGCCGCTACTTCGGTGCCGGCTTGGGATTCGCGGGAAGTCCGGCGTTGCGGCAATAGTCGGCGTACAGCTGCGCGACGACTTCGTCCGCCTTTTCGTTCACCAGAATCAATGCCATCCGTTGCACGTCCGCGCCGGAATAGGAACTCGAATTCGCGTGCGCGTCGGCGACGACGCGGCCGTTAGCGCCGTACAAGGCAAAATCCATGTTCACCGAAACCTGATTGACCGCCATCAGCGGGTTCATGCCTGCTTGCGCCGAAATCAACCCGCGAAGTACGAAGCTGGCGCCAAGTTTTTTCGACGCCGCCAACGCTGCGTCCGGATCGTTGCGAAAGTACGCTTCGATCTCGGCCTGCGCGATCTGTCGGCGAATCTCCTCGGGCGTATAGGTTCTCAAGCCGAGTGCGCGCAACCGCGTGTTGATCGCCTGGAAATGCGGTCCGTAGTTCTGCTGCTGCGCGGCGACATACCCGTTGGATTGCTGCTCGCCGATCACGACCATGATCTTCTTGTCTTTGATGTTCGTGCGGCAGGGTGTCGAAAGTTGCTCCGCAATGCGACTCTGGCGCGCCTCGTTTTCCAGGCGCTCGGCATCGTCCGGCTGCGAGAACTTGAACCCTTGCGCGAACGCCGGCCCCGTCGCCATCAGGGCGAAGATTGCAACGGTCGCAACAGCGTTTGTCGAGCGCATGGCCTGTGCAGTGCAAAGAGCGGGCGCGAGATCGAGCCGCCGATAGGGCAGGGTAGCCCAACAGGGGCAGGAAATCCATATGGCATATTCGCCAATGGCTCGGGCCACATTGCTGACATGTGCAACTTGTGGCCGACAGCGACCCGCGGAGGCGCTTCCTACAGGCGCGCTATTTCAGCGGCGCTTTGGCGAGCTTGGTCGCGCTCTTCGCATTCTTCTTTGCGGTCTTGCGGACCTTGGACACGGTCTTCGCGGCCGCGCCCTTCGCCGACGACGCCGTTCGAGTGGTGGTGCGCGTTGCCGACTTGACCGCGCCCTTGGCCATTTTTTCGCGAGGTGAAGCGGGCGGCGGGCGCTTGTTGCCCTGCGCCTTCAATAGCGCATTCACGGCTTCCGACAATTCGTTCACTCGCTTGGTCAGACGCTCGACATCCGCCGACGTGTAGACACCGAGTTGACCGAGCGCTCGCGCAACGCGCTCCTGAAACACCTGCTCCAGCTTGTCCCACGTTCCGCCTGCCATCGCATGCATCTCCTTGGCCTTCGATGTCGCAGCTTCTCGTGCCGCATCGGCGGTCGCCGAAGCGGCTTGCCGCGTCCGGGCTTCCAGCGATGTCCCCTGCTTCACGAGTGTCTCGAACACCTTCGCACCCCCGGATTGCGCTTTGGCGAATGCCCCAAGGCCGGCAAGCCAGATCTGGTGCGACGATTTCAGTACCGACTGCGACAGACTCGAGCCGTCTTCCGGAGCGCCCGATTCTTCAAGGTCGGCTTTGGCTTTCTTGAGCATGCGATTTCTCCTGGCGCAAATTGCACGGTGTTCAGCGATGCATTGTAAGCGATGCTGGTGGCAAGAACATAGTGGATGACCCGGCGTCCGGCGCGTCCGACAGGATGGACTGGGGCGTCGGTATAATGACCGCGACCAGCCGTGCCCGGCGGCCAACTGCGCCATCGCAGCCCATGCTGTGATCAGGCGCCAATCCGAAAATCCGGGAGGAGGAATCGCGATGGCTTACTTCGTTACGGGCGGTACCGGTTTCATCGGTCGCTTTGTTGTCCAGAATCTGCTGAAGCGTGGCGGACCCATCTACGCCCTGGTGCGCAAGAATTCACAAAAGAAACTGGCGGAGTTGCGCGAGACGTGGGGCGTCGATGACAAACGCGTGATTGGCATCGTCGGCGACATCGCCAAGCCCAGGCTCGGCATATCCGACGCCGACGTCAAGTTGCTCAAGGGAAAGATCGATCACTTCTTTCACCTGGCCGCGGTGTACGACCTGAAAGCAACCGCCGAAGCGCAGGAGCGCGGCAACATCGATGGCACGCGCCACGCGGTGGAATTTGCCGAGGCGATCAAGGCCGGCTGCTTCCATCACGTAAGTTCCATTGCCGCCGCAGGGCTGTACGACGGCGTCTTCCGCGAGGACATGTTCGACGAAGCCGAGGACCTCGATCACCCGTACTTCAAGACCAAGCACGAGTCCGAAGGCATCGTGCGCAAGGAATGCAAGCGGCCCTGGCGCATCTACCGGCCGGGATTCGTGATCGGGCATTCGCAGACCGGATTCATCGACAAGATCGACGGCCCCTACTACTTTTTCAAGCTGCTCCAGCGCATGCGGGAAATGCTCCCGCCATGGGTGCCGATGGTCGGCATCGAAGGCGGCCGCCTCAACATGGTTCCGGTCGATTTCGTCGCCAATGCGCTCGATTTCCTGGCACACAAGAAGGGCATGGACGGCAAGTGCTTCCATCTGACTGACACGGCGCCGCACCGCATCGGCGAAGTTCTGAACATTTTCGCCAAAGCCGCGCACGCGCCGCAAATGACCATGCGCGTCAACGCGCGCATGTTCGGGTTTATCCCGGCGCCCATTTTGTACGGCCTCGGTTCGCTCGCCCCGGTCAAGCGCATGGTGCGTGCAGTGCTCAAGGATCTGGGCATTCCGCAGGACGTTTTTGCGTTCATCAACTGGCCGACGCGCTACGACAATCGCGAGGCCACGAAGGCGCTCAAAGGGTCGGGCATCTCGGTGCCCGAGCTCGAAAGCTATGCGCCAAAGGTCTGGGACTACTGGGAGCGCAACCTCGACCCGGATCTGTTCATCGACCGCAGCCTGTCGGGACATGTCAAAGACAAGGTGATCGTCATCACCGGGGCGTCGTCAGGTATCGGCAAGGCGACCGCGCTGAAACTCGCGGCGGCCGGCGCCAAGGTGATGCTCATCGCCCGCGGCGAAGAGAAACTCGTCGACACGAAAAAAGAAATCGAGGCCGCCGGCGGCAGGGCATGGATGTATGCGTGCGACGTCTCGGAAACAGCCTCCTGCGATGCCCTGGTCGCCAGGGTTCTCAAGGATCATGGCGCCTGCGACTATCTCGTCAACAACGCGGGCCGTTCCATTCGCCGCGGCATCATCAACTCGTTCGATCGCTTTCACGATTTCGAGCGGACGATGCAGCTCAACTACTTCGGCGCGCTGCGCCTGATCATGGGCTTCCTGCCGAAGATGATCGAGCACAAGCGCGGCCACATCATCAATATCTCGTCGATTGGCGTGCTGTCCAATGCGCCACGATTTTCCGCGTATGTCGCGTCGAAGTCGGCGCTGGATTCATTTTCCGCGTGCGCCGCTTCCGAATTCATCGACAAGGGCATCAATTTCACGACCATCAACATGCCGCTGGTGCGCACGCCGATGATCGCACCGACCAAGATGTACGAAAACGTGCCCACACTTTCGCCGGAAGAGGCCGCCGACCTGGTGGTCGAGGCGATCGTCTACAAGCCCGTGCGTATCGCCACGCGCCTTGGCATCTTCACCGCTGTGTCGCATGCAGTCGCGCCGAAGTTCACCCAGATTCTGCTCAACACCGCGTTCAACATGTTCCCGGACTCGCAGGCGGCGGCGGGCAAGAAGGAAGGTGAACAGAAAGCACTTTCACCCGAGCAGATGGCGTTCGCGCAGCTGACGCAAGGTATACACTGGTAACAACGCACGCCACGATCAATGGGTGACGCCATGGGCGACGACCAACGCATCCCCCTGCACCTGACGCCCGACGATTCCTGGGGCGACACGGTGGAGTTGCTCGACCCTTCGCTGCGTCTCGCGGTCTCGTTGATCGAAAGCAGGGACTGGATCCAGCTCTACGAAAGAACCGGCATCGACACGACGGCGCACGCCGCGGCCGAGCAGCATCTTCCGTTGCATATCGACCTCAAGGTCGCGCTGGACAGCGATGTGCAACGAGAGCTCGTAAATCTTAACCTCAGCGTTCCGGATGCGTATTTCGACGAGGCCGAGCACAACGACCGCTTGCGAAGCGTCACTGCGCGCCTGCGCCTGGGCGACGAAATCCGCGTGGGGAGGGCGACAAGCATTCGGGACCAGATTGCGGCCGTAGCCGCGAGCCCCAGCGTCCGTCGCGTCAGCCTCGCCAACGCGCTGCAGCCATCCTTCGTCGGTGATTCGCTGGGTGATATCGATCTCCCTCCAGGCAGACAATTCGGCGGCACACGGCTTGACGGAACCGGTGTCGTTGTCGGCATCATCGACGACGGTTGTGCGTTCGCGCATGCGGACTTTCTCAAGGCCGGCACGAACCAGTCACGCGTGCTCTACCTGTGGGATCAAACGTCTCAAAGCACCTCACCAAAGGCGGTGGGCAAGGGCTGGACCGCACCCCCTGCCGGCTTCACCTACGGCGCCGAACTCTCGAACAATCCGGCCGATCCAGCTCAGCAGATCGATGCGGCCATTGCCAGACATATCCTTCCCGGCGGCGCGATCGATGCCGATGCCGTCTATGCAGACGTCGGCTACGCCATGCCCGAGCTCGCCGCGCACGGCACGCACGTGATGGGCATTGCGGCGGGAAACGGGCAGTCGCCGATGGGCGTCGAGGGCGTCGCGCCGGGCGCCGACATCATATTCGTGCAACTGCCGGCCACGGCCATCGAAGCCGGTCCGGCGGCGTTGTCTCTATGCATCAGCGACGCCGCAACCTATATCTTTCGCCGCGCCGCTCAACTCAACAAGCGCGCGGTGATCAACATCAGCTTCGGCGGTTACGCCGGGCCGCACGACGGCACCTCTCCACTGGAAAGCACCATCGATCAGTTGCTCGGGGTTGCCGATCGCTCAGTGGTGGTCGCCGCCGGCAATGGCTTCGAATCTGATTGTCACGCACACGCCCGACTGAAGCCTGGCACCCGTTCCGAACCATTTCGATGGATCGTGCATCCGCAGGATCCGACGCTCAACTTCCTGGAGCTCTGGTACAACGGTGACGCACGACTCGATCTCCGGCTCACGCCTCCTGGTGCCGCAAAACCGCTGCGACCCGTGCACCTCGGCGACCCGCGGTCCAACATCACTCGAGTCACGGACAAGAAGGTCGTCGGTTGGGTCGATCACGCGACTGATCCGGTCAACAACGACAATTACGTCGCGATCACGTTGCGACCGACGATCGACGACGACAGCACACTTGCGCCCGCGCCTCCCGGCATCTGGACGGTGGAACTCGAAAATGTCGGCAGGCATGAAGCGAGCTTCCATGCCTGGATCGAGCGGGACGACGCGGGCCACGCGAGCCGCGCGCGGCGGCGACAGTCGCAGTTCCATCCCGATGATGCCGACCCTCGCAGCACCCTCGCAGGTCTGGCAACGGGCTTGCACACCATCGCGGTCGGCGGCTACAACAGTGCGACGCAGGAAGTCTGCCGCTATTCGGCCTGCGGCCCGACGCGTCCGACGGGTGGGAAGGGACCTCGACAGAAGCCCGAGATCTGCGCGCCAGCGGAAGGGGATGCGGCCGGCCGCGGCATCCTCTCGGCGTCCTCGCGCCGCGCGCAGGCGACACGCATGAATGGCACCAGCGCCTCAGCGCCGCACGTCGCCGGGCTGGTTGCGCTGATCCTGCAACACGTCCAGAACACAACGCGCGCGCCGATACCCGCCGATCTTATTCGCGATTTGATCAGTCAAGCCGCCCGCGCGGGCGCGCTCAAGCCGAACCGGCATCAGCAGGCCGACGATGCGCGCAACCTCAAACAGAAGCAGGTACTGCCCCAGTTGACCGGCGCGGGCAAGGTCGACGTACTCGCAACGTTGAAGCGTCTCTGACCAAAGCCACCGCCATCATGGCTCGCGCCCCTGCAGGACTGCGCGCCCGTCAGCGCTAGTTCCACTGCTCCTTGCTGGCCTTGTTCCAGAGCCATTCCAGGGCCGAGTCCTTGACCTTCGCCTTGGCCGCAAAGTACTCGGCGAGACGATTTCCGAGCACGGCGCCCTGATCGATGTCGTCCTGGTAGTGCAGCCCGGCGACGACCCGATTTTCCCCGATGCGGTCGGCAAGATTCTGGAGCTGCGTGGCACGCTCGGTCCCGGCGAGCTTCGCAAGTTGCGTCAGCACCGCAGTCATGAAATTGGTCTGCGTCGAGTGGCCTGCCGGGTACGCACCGTGTCCGGGAGTGAGCAACACCGGTTGCACGAGAGCGGAGCGGTCGGCGGGGCGCCGCGTCCCGAAGTAGTGCTTGAACTGCATTGCCACGGTAGTCGACATCCTCCACACCGCGCCCATCAGTTCGTAGGTGTAACGGTGTCGCCCCGGCTGCAGGTTGAGCACCATCGCATAGAACGCGTACGGGTTCGCGACCTGAGTAAGGATCTCGGCCATCCGGTCCGGGCGCAGTGCAGCTTTGTTGATCACGTCGGCCAGTGCGTCGGTAAGCGCGGTCTGCGAAGCCTCGTAAGGAGGCGCGATGAGGGAAAATGGATCCGGCGATTTGCCGTCGCCCAACGTGAGCTGCCCACTTGTGTCATTGAAGCTGAGTCCGGAAAGCAGCTCGAAGTCGTACTGATGACCGCGGACATCGGCCGACCAGCGATCAAAGCGCAGTTTCGCATTCACCGCGCCCGGGGACGTGTCAGCGCTGCTGGGGACGTTGCGCGTGATCTCGCCTTGCGTCGTCATCAGCGCCTGCGCAAGCAGCGGGCTGGTGACATTGCCGGCGTAGGCGGCAAGGCCCGAGACGGCGAACGTCGTGGCTACGCCACTCCCGGCGTTGCTATCGTTGCTATCGTTGCTGTCGTTGCTGTCGTTGCTATCGTTACGAAAGTTATTGAGCGGCGTTCCCATGATGACCCCCTCTGATCGTTCACTGCATCGGTCCCGAGCGCACGTAGTGCCCGTCAATCCGGTCTGCCTGGCCGATATTCAACTCATCTTAGCGCGGTACTCCGGCCTTCGCGAGGGCATCGCAAAGCAGTTCAACCGTCGCACCCGCGTTGCCAGGGTATCTCGCGCGAAAGCCGCTTACCGTTAGTAGTGGTTCAAGCTGCAGCAACTCGCCCGCGACCAGTTTTGCGTCTTTCTCGCGTCCGGTGAGCACGAGCGTTATGGCCAGCATACGGTGCGTCGCCGTGTACATTCTGTTTTCCCTGAGCGAGCGACGACACCATTCGACGGCTCCATCGTAATTGCCTGCGACGACGTTCGCCATCGCCGCGATCGAAGTGAATTGGTACATGTGTGGATCGAACGGCGAAAGTGCCATCGCTCGTTCCGAGCGGCGAACCGCTTCGTCCCCCTGGCCGAGCCAGGCGTACGCTGCCGTGCTCCACGCCCACGCCGACGCGGAACTGGGATTGATCGTCAGTGCGCGATCGTAGCGCGAAATGGCCGTATCCAGATCCTTGTTCAGGTAAGCGGCGACCAGGCCGTGAACGGACAGGGCCCAGGGGTCGGTCCCATCCCTTGCCACCGCTTCCTCGGCATGGCGGTTCGCATCGACCGCGTCCTGCTTCGGGTCAGGTGACCAGCCCTGACCTACGCGCAACACGTTCAGGCGCGCGAGCCATGCATACGGCGCAGCGTAGGACGAATCCGATGCGATCGCCGCCTCGAGCATCGAACGTGCCTGTTCGAGATCCTCGCGCGAGCTTCGGTGCAGCAGGTCGATGGCTCGAAGCGTCCGCTCGTACGCTGTCAGGTTTTCCGGGCGCTGCGAGCGCGCTCGTTGCAGTTCGAGTTGGCGCATGAAAGGTACGGCGCGCTGCGCGACATTGCGCGACAGCTGATCCTGCAGTTCGAAGATGTTTTCGAGCGATCCCTCGAAGAGCTCCGCCCAGATCACGTGCCCGGCTTCGGCCTCGGTCAGCTCGGCCATCAACCGCAACCGTGTACCCGAGGTGCGCAGGCTTCCCGACATCACATAGCGCACGCCGAGAACCTCGGCGACGTTGCGCGGTTCATAGAGCCGGTCGCGGAACGGCGTCGTGGACAACCGCGAGATGACAAATAGATCGGTATGCCTCGACAGGTCGCCGATCAGATCTTCCGCGATCAGGTCTCCCAGGAAATCGTGCGTCGGATCTCCCGAGAGGTTGCGAAAGGGAAGCACCGCGATCGACGGGCGATCGCCCGCATGCCGCACGCGCGTTGCGCTGCGGCCCGGCAGCAGGCCGGGCGGCCACGCGCGGAATGCGCGTACGGGCCGTTCCATCCCCTTGAGCTTGCGCTCGCCGAGATCCTCGATGGTGACGCCGAGTCCATCGGCGAGCTGGTCGCGAACCGATGCCGAAATGATGATCTCCTGCGGCCCGCCCAGGTCCCGCAGGCGCGCAGCAAGATTGACGCCGTCGCCATAGATGTCGATTTCGTCGGAAATCACGTCGGCAAGATGCACGCCGATGCGTAACCGAATGCGTTGGTCGTCTGCGAAGGGCGCTTCGGCAGCTACAACGCGCGCCTGCATGCCAATCGCACACTCGACCGCGTCGACTGCGCTTTCAAACTCGATGAGCATCCCATCGCCTTGGGATTTCACCAGGCGGCCACGTCGGCCGGGCAGATCGTCACGCGTGACCGCCGTGACGAAGTCCATCCAGCGGCGGATCGTCGCATCTTCCCACTTCTGGATAAGTCGCACCGAGTCGACGACGTCGACGAACAGGACCGCGCGGAGACGGCGCGTGAAGCGAGGCGGGCTGACAACTTGCTGCATCATGAATTTGTCAGCAGACTAATCTGCGCCCGGAGATCCAGAGCCTGCGTCGAAAATGCCTCTTGATTGGTGTGACGGCAGAACCCGCGCCCGACGTGCGGTTCATGGGAATTGCGCCTCGTTGCCTACAGTCGTTCATTGTCACCCAACTGTTGCGGACGCTCAAGCACGGGCCAATGGCATCAGCGGTGGTGCACTCGAGAGCACCGAAAATTTCCCGTCCAGTCGCTCGGGATTTTCCACTGGTAGTGTGCTCCCTGCTGCCGTAGAGTAGCCGTTCTGCGATTGTGCCTTTTGGGAGCGCTGGCGTGCACGGCCAATCCGGGGTAACGACCTATCTTTTCACGGATATCGAAGGCAGCACGCGGCTGTGGGAGCAGGAACCCGAGCGCATGCGGCCCGCGTTGGCACGTCACGACGTCTTGACCCGCGAAGCAGTCGAGCAGAACCGCGGTCGAATCGTGAAAACGACCGGTGACGGATTTCACGCCGTGTTCGACGATCCTCTCGACGGGCTGGCGGCAACGCTGCACTTGCAGCTTTCGCTCACCGATCCCGCAGCGACCGCCGGTGTTCCGCTGCGGGTACGCTGCGGCCTGCACGCCGGGGTCGACGAACGCCGCGACAACGACTTCTTCGGCCCGGTGGTCAACCGTGCCGCTCGCATCATGAATGCCGCACACGGCGGACAGATCCTGCTGTCGCAAGCCGTGGTCGCATTGATTGCCGAGCGCTTGCCGCCCAATGTCGCGGTACGCGACCTCGGGCGGGTACGTCTGCGCGATCTGACGAATTCCGAACCTGTATATCAGGTTATCCATCCGCAACTGCGCCAGGAATTCCCGGCGCTGCGGTCGCTCGAAGCGACTCCCAACAATCTGCCGCAACAGGTAACGACATTTGTCGGCCGTAAGCGCGAGCAGTCCGAAGTGAAGACGGCGCTCAGGAAAGCGCGGCTATTGACGTTGAGCGGAATCGGCGGGTTGGGGAAAACCCGGTTGTCGCTGCAAGTCGCCGCTGACGTCGTCGCCGACTACCTTGATGGGGTCTGGTTCGTCGAGTTTGCACCCATCGCAGATGAGCGCCTCGTGCCGCAAGCTGTCGCGACGGTTCTCGGCGTCAAGGAGGAGACCGGCCGGCCTGTGATCGAGGCGCTGATCAAGCACGTGCACGACCGGAATCTCCTGCTGGTGCTCGACAATTGCGAGCACCTCGTGCACGCATGCGCAGAACTCGCGAAGCAGCTTCTTCGGGCCGGTGCGGGGGTGAAGATCCTGGCGTCCAGCCGCGAGCATTTCAATATCGCGGGCGAAACCGTCTACACGGTGCCCCCGCTATCCGTACCCGAGCCGGATGGCACGATCTCCGCCGAAACGATCGTGCAGTGTGAAGCGGTCCACCTGTTCATCGAGCGCGCGATGGCGGTGCAACCAGCATTCAAGTTGACCGAGCAGAATGCCCCGGCGGTCGTCGAGATCTGCCAGCGCCTGGACGGGATTCCGCTCGCGCTTGAACTGGCGGCGGCGCGCGCGCGCGCGCTGTCGGTCGAGCAGATCGCCGAGCGCGTCAACGATCGTTTCCGGCTTCTGACGACCGGCGATCGAACGGCGCTGCCGCGTCAGCAAACGCTGCGAGCGCTTATCGACTGGAGCTATGATTTACTGACGGAGAAGGAGCGCGTTGTCTTTCGTCGAGTCGGCGTGTTTGCAGGGGGTTGGACGCTGGAGGCAGCGGAGGCTGTTGGATCCGGTGACGAAGTAGACCGGTCGGAGGTTCTCGACCTGCTCGCCGACCTCGTCGACAAGTCGCTCGTGATGATGCAGGCAAGCGGTGGCCGCTACGGTCTTCTCGAAACCGTACGCCAGTACGCGCAAGAACGGTTGTCGATGTCGGGCGAGAGCGACGCAGTCCGCAAGCGTCATCTCGATTTCTACCTGGCATTTGCCGAGAAGGCTGGGGTCGGGCTCGCCGGCCCCGAGCAGCCCGCGTTTCTGCAACAGCTCGACATCGATCGGGAAAACGTCCTCGCGGCGCACACGTTTTGTATTCATAACGCCGCCGCGGCCGAGAGTGGATATCGCCTGGTGCACGCCATCAGACTCTATTGGTTCACGCGGGGGCTGCTTAACCTGGGCCACAGAGTAACCGTGGAAGCTGTCTCGATCCCTGCCGTGCCGCTCGTCAGCATCTCGCGCTGCAAGGCGCTTTGGGTCGCGGGACAGATCTGTAGCGCCATGGGTCGCTACGAGGAAGCCCAGATGTACCTGCAGGAAAGCCTGAGCATGGCGCGAGCTCTGGATGACCTACGCATGGTCGTTTCCGTGCTGAACGTGCTGGGCCTTGCGGCTCTTGGGCAAGGCGATCGGGGCTCCGCGCGTCTTCACAGCGTGGAGGCGCTGGCCCTCGCCAGCAAACTGGACAACAAACGCCAGATTGCCGTTGCATCGAACGCATTGGCCCAGATACATCGACTGGAGGGCGAGCTCGATGCGGCCGAACCGCTCTATGCGCGAACGGTCGCGCTGGCGCGCGAGATGGGCGATAGCGAGGCTGTCGCCGTGGGCCTTCTCAATCTCGCGATGGTGGCGATCGAGCGCGGCGCGGCGAAGCGAGCCCGTTCTTTGCTGCTCGAAGTCTTGACGATCACGGAACAGAGTGGCTCGAAGCGCGCAGGCCAATGCGCGCTTGAAGTTTCCGCCGGGCTCGCCGCGCTCAGAGAAGACTGGGCGCAGGCGGCGCGCTTCTACGGCGTGGCCGAACGTCAGACCGCAGACACCGGAATTCGCAGGGATCCGTCCGATGAGGCGTTTCTCCGGCCTTTGATGTCCAGAGCGCATGGCGCCCTCGGGGAGGCAGCCTTCGCAGCTTCTCAGGCATCGGCGCAGGCGCTGACTTACGAGCAGGTCATCGCGGAAGCGCGCGCGTGGCTTGGGCGCGACGATTGAAGGCTCCGGGTGCCGTCATGAAACGGCTCCCGGACAGCCTTGCCTGCCTCACATCGCCAGTGAACGCTCGCTTGCGGCACGAAGGCTGTCACCGCACGTTGACACACACCACTACTGATGCTTGCCGACGGCGACCGCGGACCCTGACAGAGGCAATGGGATTATCACTCAATCACATATGGGTCGACCTTCGCGCAAACGGTTCCACTTCTCTTGACTATATTCAGGCCGTATTCGTGAGACAGACCTGGCGTAGTTACGGTTACCTCGACGCCCATTAACCGCCCGATGACGGCGGGAGTGCCGAAGAAGCTGCCACTGCCCTTGGGGTCGAGCGCAGGAGTTCCTGAGGTGGTCGAGAACACGTAGTCGGAGGAGATGATCCGCCACACGACTGCGTGTCTCCTGCCAGCACTCCCTGACAGGACCACCAAGTCCGGTACCTTGAATTGGCAGTCACCAATGACCTCTATCTTGACTGTGCAATCTCCTTCGACACGGCAGTTCACTGTGTTGAAAAATGTTTCCGCCGGCGGCGCGCGGCCGATAATCAGCTTGGGATCTTTCGGCACGGTGCCGCAGCCGACGAGAATCGCGCTTACGGTCGCCGCAGCCCACAACATTATGATTCGCATCAATCGCTCCCTGATTGTGAATTCATCAGAACCTTGCGCAGGTCGGCGCTCCAACCGCGCGGATGCAAGTTTTCCCAGTTTCAAAGCCGGCCTGAATAAAGTCGGGATCCCCTCCTGATTGGCTGTCCTACCGCTCGATGTCGGCTCGAACTTCCAAGGATTCGCAAACGTTGTAGTGCCCAAGCTATTGTCTGGCAACGCATTGCATTGCGCAAGGCCCGGCGAATCCGGTTGGAAGGCGCCGATGCGCGAAGTACCCAACAGTTCGGGTGTCGCAACGGTTGCGGTCTCCGCACCCGCCTTTGCTGGACCAATACCATCTACTGTCTGAGCGCGTTGACGGTGAACTCCAGGACGGCAATCTCGCTCAACAGCGCATTGTGTCCAACGCCTGCGACGGCGACATTGTCCGCACCCGCCAACTCGCTGCTCGCCTGCGGCACCACCATGCTGTCGTGCCACGACCAGATCGATGTAGTCGGCACAGGGGTCGGGCCGACCGGGTCCCGATTGAGCGTTACCAGCCACTTGTTGCCGGGACGCATCTGCGCCAGGCATCGTCCCGGAAAGCTCCACGCAAGTACGCTCCCGTGATGCGGCGTGCCGATGGTGATGATCCGTTCAACGCGTGCCGTGCCATAGCGCCTGACGTACGCGCGCGACACGAGCCCTCCCATACTGTGACCGATCAGCACGACGCGCTGCGCGCCGGTTGCGGCGCAGACGCGATCAACCTTGGTCGCGAGCTGGCCGGCATAGCGCTCGATGTCGGCATGCGGCGGACCGTAGTTGACGGTGTACACAGCACTGACGCCCTGGCGGAGGAGTTGCCGTCTGAACCCGAACCACACACCGTCGTTGACCAGCACACCATGAACGAGAATGACCGGACGCGCGCAAGGCGCGGGCGCGGGATCGTGCATGACCAACCGGTGCAGAACCATGAGTGGCCACGACACTGCAATGGCGAGAACTTCGTCGACGAACATCCGGACGAATCCTGCGCCATCGAGTTGCGCGGCCGGCGGCCGAGGCGTGCGCCAGATCCACGACACCAGGAACCATAGCGCGACCAGCAGGACCACCGGGGTCAGGTAGGCAATCGGTGCGCCCGCGACAAACCACCACAGGGAATCCCCATTGGCGATGCCGTGCTTCGCCCACGACACGTAACCCGCGCCACCTGCGACCAGCAATGCGAGAAGGAGTAGCGCGGTCATCGGTAGGCCACGCGGCACCACGCCCGAACGGGCTGAAGCTCAGGCGGGAACGAGCCCTTTGCGGAAGCGGTTCAACTGCTGCACGGTTTCCAGCGGTTCCCCGAACAGCGACGACAGGTTCTTGAGGATCATGCGCGACACGCGCTTTTCCCAATCGCTGTTGAAATCAATCTGCTCGTCGAGCCAGCGCTCGAGCCACTCCGGGTCCGGCAGTCGGCTTTGCACCGTGTCGTTCGGAAACATCTGCTTGTTCACATGCAGGTTGGTCGGATGGAGCGGCTTGCCGGCGCGGTGCGGGCTTGCCATCAGCACGCCGATCTTGGCGAAGGCACGCTTGGCTTCCTCGCCGCAGCGATCGATCGCGCGGCGCATGAAGCGCAAGTACGCGCCTCCATGCCGCGCCTCGTCCTGCGAAATCAACCGGTAGATCGCCTTGATCACCGGCTCGGTGTGCCACTCGGCTGCGCGCCGATACCAGTGATTGAGACGGATCTCACCGCAGAAATGCAGCATCAGCGTTTCCAGCGGTGGTGCCGGGTCGAACTGGAAGCGCACCGCGTGCAATTCGTCCTCGGTCGGCACGAGATCCGGACGGAAGCGTCGCAGGTATTCCTGCAGCACAAGCGAGTGCTTCTGCTCTTCGTAAAACCAGATCGACATGAACGCCGAGAAATCGCTGTCGGCGTGGTTGTCGCGCAGGAACATCTCGGTGGCCGGAAGCGCCGCCCATTCGGTGATGGCGTTCATCTTCACCGTTTGCGCCTGCTCTTCGGACAATGCCTCGGGGTGAAAGTGCGTCCAAGGCACGTCCTCGGCCAGGCTCCAGCGAACCTGTTCAAAATCCTGGAAGAGCTCGTGATAGAGCATAAGGTCCCGGTCAATCGGTCATGGCCATTGCAGGCCAGACCTCAATGTTTAGACACGATTCTGCCACGCATTCGGACGCCTGCGCGGATGCGTCCCCCTTGGGCGGCACGCGGGCGCGATCCTACCACGCTCCGGGGCGGCGCATTGAAACTTCGGGGCGCTGGGCTCTGGTTACGGTGCCGTTTGGCGTGCGGCGTCGGTTGCGGTGTCCCCACGCCGGGTTTTCAACGCCGCCACGGTGTCGCCCAGATCCGGGACCAGCAGAACCCCCGGCAGCGACTTCCGTAACCGGCGAGTCATGTCCCCACCCGCCCATAACGCGACCGCCGGCGGGAGCGCCCGGCGCAGGGTCGCGAGACCTTCGCCAGCCTGGCGCAGCGGAAATGCAGTCGAGAATGACAACGCGACGATATGTACTTTGTGTGCTACCGCAGCATTGCGGATGTCGTCGATCGGGGTCTGAATGCCGAGCGAAATGCATTGTGCGCCCTCGGGCACCAGCAGCGCCTCGACCATCAGCAAGCCGAGGCCATGCTGCTCGCCAGGCAAGGTCGTCAACAGCACACGCGGCACGCCGGTCTGGCGCGGGAATGTATTTATCGCCGTCCGCATCGCCACCTGCAACTGCTCGGTGAACAAGTGCTCCTCGAAGACCTGCAACTCGCCACGCATCCACATCTCACCCACCGCGCGGTGCAGCGGCACGACGGTGTTCAGAACGAAACGCTGCAGGCCGTCACGCATCAACTGGTTGGCCAGTGCATGCTGCAGTGCCGGAGCATTGTGGCTCTTCAAGAGGCCCAGCAGGTCGCGTTCAAGCGTCGGCGCAAGCGTATCGCGCCGGGGACCTGCACGCGTCTCGGCCAGCGCATTCAATTCTGCAAGCGAGCGCCGCATCAGTTTCCCGGGTCGCATCCCCGCATCCATCAATCGCTTGATGGCACGCAGCTTGGCGACCTGCTCCTGCGGATACTGGCGCTCGGCGTTGTCGTCGCGATGGGGATCGGGAAAGCCGTAGCGGCGCTCCCAGATGCGCAGCACATCCTTGGACAAGCCCGTCTCACGTTCGACGGCACTGATGTTCAGCAGAAGCTGCGCATGATCCATCGGTCTGCATCCGGGACGGCGGGTTGACGAAAGGCCATTCGTTAATTACCCTAGCACCTTGGACTGCGTTTGTCCATGACATCAGCGCGGTTTTGCCTGTTTTGTCCAACCACGTTCCTGCGAGCGCCTCATGCAAAACCGTATCCTGGTCGCAACCTTGTTCAGCATCCTCCTCGCGGCGCCACCGGCAATCGCGGCAGATACCGACGGCTGCCCGGCGATCCTCAATTACACGTTCAACAGCCTGCAGACGGGAAAGACCGAATCGCTCTGCCAGTTTCGCGGCAAGGTGCTGCTGATCGTCAATACGGCGAGCTATTGCGGCTATACGCACCAATTCGAAGGCCTCGAGGCGCTCTACCGCAAGTACAAGAGCGGCGGACTGGTGGTACTGGGCTTCCCATCCAATGATTTCGGCGGTCAGGAGCCCGGCAGCAACAAGGAGATCGCCGAATTCTGTCGGCTGACCTACGGCGTCGAGTTTCCCATGTTCGAGAAGTCCAGCGTGACGAGCGTCAAGACCAATCCGCTGTTTGCCGAACTCGTCGCGCGTACCGGCCAGGCGCCACAGTGGAATTTCCACAAGTACCTCGTCGATCGCGAAGGCAAGCGCGTCAGCAGCTTCAGTACACGCGTCGAACCGGACAATCGAGACCTGGTCACTTCCCTGGAAAAGCTGCTGGCCGAAAAGCCGGCCGTGCCCAAAGGCTGAACCACGGCAACGAAGTGCTGCTCGCGTCGAGGACCTGGTGCGCGACATCGCGCTGCAGCTTTCGAACGACCCGCGAATCGGCCTGTTCTCGATTGCGTCCGAGAATTTTGAATCCATCCACAATCATTCTGCGTATGCCGAAATACGAGGCGTCGGTGCAGCACTGACGGTCTAGACGCCACGCTCGGCGCCTGCGACGGTTCGCAGGCCTGCAGCACAAAGCGGGGATCGGCGACGCCGCGCCCCGTGCATCGATCAGGGGGGCGTCTCGTTGCGTGTCGCGATCATCGGTTCCGGCATTTCCGGCCTTGGCTGCGCTCGGCTGTTGCGGCGCCAGGGACATGGCGTGACGTTGTTCGAGGCCAACGATTATGCCGGCGGGCATACGCACACCGTCGACGTAACGCTCGACGGCATGACCGCACCTGTCGACACCGGGTTTCTGGTCTACAACGACCGCACCTACCCCCGGCTTATCGCCCTGTTCGATGAACTCGGCATCGAATCCGCGCCGAGCACGATGAGCTTTGCAGTGCGCGACGACGTGGCCGGCGTCGAGTGGGCGGGAACCAGCCTGCCGGCACTATTCGCACAAACGGCAAATCTGGCGCGCCCGGCCTTTTGGCGCATGCTCGCCGATATTCTCCGCTTCAATCGCGAGACGACCGCGATGCAACGGGCGGACCGCGTCTTCGCGATCACGCTGGGCGAGTACCTGGACAACGGCAATTACTCGGTGCCGTTTCGCGATTGGTATCTGCTGCCGATGGCCGCTGCCATCTGGTCCGTACCGTTATCCGCCGTGCTCGACTTTCCGTTGCCGACATTTGTGCAGTTCTGTGACCGCCACGGGCTGCTGCAGATCGCTGACCGGCCACAGTGGCGTACCGTCGTGGGTGGCGCGCGCACCTACGTACAGCGCATCGTGGCGCAACTCTCCGACGTCCGGCTTGCGACACCCGTTCGCCGTGTTCGCCGATTCACCAACCATGTCGAGATCGATACCCCCGCGACCGCCACCGAGCGCTTCGACCACGTTGTATTCGCCTGCCACAGCGACCAGACGCTGGCGCTATTGTCCGATGCGACGCGCCTGGAGACGGACCTGCTGGGCAGCGTGCGTTACCAGTCCAATCGTGTGCTGCTGCATACGGATCCGCGCCTCATGCCAAGGCGCCGGCGCGCGTGGTCGGCCTGGAACTATCTGGCGGCGTGCGAGCAGCGTGATCTGCCCGTCTGTGTAACGTACTGGATCAACCAGCTGCAGCCCCTGCCATTCAACACGCCGGTGCTCGTTACGCTGAACCCTCAGCTCGAGCCAACACCGGAATCGATCATCGAGGAATTCGAGTATTCGCATCCGATCGCAAAAAGCAACGCGGTCACGGCGCAGCAGAATTTCGTGCATCTGCAAGGGAAGCGCCGCACATGGTATGCCGGCGCGTGGCTGGGTCATGGCTTCCACGAAGACGGGCTCGCGTCGGCGCATCTCGTCGCCGACGGCATTGCGGCACGGTCGACAACGGCCGCCGCCGAACTTGCCGCCGCTTGAGGGCGACACGATTGCCATGAACACCATTGCTTCCAGCGTCATCCACGGCAACGTGATGCATCGGCGCCTGCGTCCGGCGCGCAATCAATTCACGTACTCGGCGTTCTCGCTCGCGTTACCCTTGTCTCGACTGACCGAATTGCCCGGGCTAGGCATTGCCTGGAATCGACGCGGCCTCATCAGTTTTTTCGATCGCGACCACGGCGAGCGCGACGGCAGTGCATTGGAACCGTGGATTCGGACCCTGTTGGCAAGCGAAGGCGTGCGCGCCGACGGCGAGATCGTGCTGCACGCCTTTCCGCGCATGCTCGGCTACGTTTTCAACCCGGTGAGTTTCTGGGTATGCCGCAACCGCGAGGGCGGCGTCGCCGCGGTGCTGTGCGAGGTGTGCAATACGTTTGGCGAACAGCACAACTACCTGCTCGCGCATCCGGACGGACGCCCGCTCGTCTCCGGCGAGACGTTGCGGGCCAGAAAAGTATTCCACGTATCGCCCTTCTGCGAGGTCAAGGGCGAGTACCGGTTTCGGTTTCACTTCGCTCCCGACCGCTGGCTCGCACGCATCGACTACGACGACGAAACCGGCGACCCGCTGCTCGAGACCTCGATCTCCGGCTCGGTGACTCCGCTGACGCGCGCATCGGTGCCTCGCATGCTGTGGCGCTACCGCTGGTTCACGCTCGCCGTCATCCTGCGCATTCACTGGCAGGCGGTCAGGCTCTGGGTGAAGCGCGTGCCCTACATTGCCAAGCCACAACCTCCCCTGCAACGGACGACCCGATGACAACGCTCGAAACGTCACTGCCTGGCCGCGCACGGCGTGCCTCACTCCCGGCGACAGGCAGGCTGCTGTTCGCCTTGCTCGAACGCATGGAATATGGGGCGTTGAGGCTCACCACGCCCGACGGCAACACCCGGCGCTTTGGCCCGGGCACCGCCAGCAATGCAAGCGCAGGCGTCACGGTGGAAGCGGACCTTACGCTGCGCGACTGGAAGCTTTGCCGTGACGTCATCACCGGCGGCGACATCGCGTTCGCAGAAGCGTACGTGAATGGCCGGTGGCATACCAACGACCTCACCACGCTGCTCACCGTCATCGCGTTCAATCAACGCGCGCTCGAGCTGGCGTTCTACGGCAGCTGGTGGCGACAGCTTGCGTTTCGCCTGAAGCACCTGCTGCGCAGCAATTCCAAGCGACGCGCGCGAAAGAATATCGTCGCGCATTATGATCTGGGCAATGATTTCTACCGGCTTTGGCTCGATCCCACGATGACGTACTCGGCGGCGCTGTTCGAAGGCGACACTGCCCGATCGTTCTCGATCGCGCAACGCGCCAAGTATGCGCGCATCCTGAGCGAACTTCGGTTGTCGCCCGGCGCGCATGTTCTGGAAATCGGTTGTGGCTGGGGCGGCTTTGCCGAAACGGCAGCGCGCGCGGGGCATCGAGTGACCGCGGTGAGCCTCTCCGACCAGCAGACCGCCTATGCGCGAGCGCGCATTGCGCGTTCGGGACTCTCCGACCGGGTCGAATTTCGCATTCAGGACTATCGCGACGTGACCGGTCAATTCGACGGCATCGCCTCCATCGAAATGTTCGAGGCTGTCGGCGAACGGTACTGGCCAACTTACTTCCAGGCGGTCAAAAGTGCGCTGAAACCCGGCGCACGTGCGGCATTGCAGACGATCACGATCGCCGATGACCGGTTCGAGCAATATCGGCAGACCAGCGATTTCATCCAGCAATTCATTTTTCCCGGCGGCATGCTCGCGTCGCCTTCGCGTTTCGTCGGCGTTGCCCGCGGTCTGGGGCTGGAGGTCGACGCGGTTCACCGCTTCGGACAGGACTACGCGGAAACGTTACGGCGCTGGCTGACCGCATTCGACACCAGTGTCGATGCCGTCCGCGCGCAGGGGTTCAGCCAGAAATTCATTCGCTGCTGGCGGTTCTACCTCGCCTACTGTGCCGCCGGGTTCGCCAGCGAAACGACCGATGTCGCGCAATACACGCTTGTCGCTGCTTAGCGTCGTACTGTTCGCGTTCGCGACGTCGCAGGTCACCGCCGAGGTAACGGTCGCACCCGGTTTGCCGCCCGCCGTTGCCGCGCAACTGCCGGAAGTGAGGATTCGCGGTGGTGGTGTACTCACGTTCCTTGGGCTCTCGATCTACGATGCACGCCTTTACCGCAGTGCGGGCGCAAACGGCGACTGTGCACCCGATGAACCGTTCGCATTGCAACTCGTTTACAAACGTCGCCTGTACGGCGCCCTCATCGCCGAGCGCAGCGTCGAAGAAATGACGAAGCTCGGCTATGGCACCTCGGAGCAGCGTACTCGCTGGGGCGAATTGCTGAAGCAGATGCTTCCCGATGTCAACAACGGTGACAGCCTCACCGGCGTCAACGTGCCGATGCGCGGCGTCCGCTTCTACCAGAACGGCAACGCGATCGGGGCCATCGATGATCGCGAGTTCGCACGGGCTTTTTTCGCGATCTGGCTCGATCCGCGCACGTCCGAACCTGCGTTGCGCAAACAGCTGCTTGGAGAGAGTCCTTGAGCGGGATAGCGACAGCGCCACTCGTGGCTCACCTGCAGTCGCAGCACTCGTGTGGTTTCGCAAATTGCAGTGAGGCGGCGACGATGAAGCAACACTCCATCGCTTTGAATCTTGCGGTAACGCTCGCATTCGGGAAACGCTGACATGGCGCTCAATCCGCAGCTGCCTCCCTGGAAGGACTGCCGCATCTGGGTGATCGGCGCGTCGACCGGTATCGGCGCGGCAACGGCCAAGGCTCTGCTCGACGCCGGCGCACGCGTCGCATTGTCGGCGCGCAAGGCCGAAGCTCTCGCGGAGGTCGGCGGCGGCAATTCACGCGCGCTGATCGAGCCGCTGGATTTCACCGACAGCAGCCAGGTCGCGGCAGCATGGCAACGCATCCGCGCAAGGTGGGGCACCATCGACCTGGTGCTGATCGTCGCCGGCAGCCATGCCGAAATTCGCGCCTGGGAACTGACCGAAGCCAACGCCACAGCGCTGCTGAAGACGAATCTGCACGGCGTCATCGGCACCGTGGCCACGGTCCTGCCGGCGCTGCTGGCGCAAGGCAAGGGCGCGCTTGGGATCGTCGCTTCAGTTGCGGGATACCGCGGTCTACCCAAGGCGTTGATCTACGGCGCATCGAAGGCGGCGCTGATCAATTTTACCGAGACGCTTTACCTCGACCTTCATCCTCGCGGCTTCGGCGTCTATCTGATCAACCCGGGATTCGTGAAGACGCCGCTAACCGACCACAACAAATTCAAGATGCCACACCTGATTACCGCGGAGCAAGCCGCGACAGCACTCATCGACGGCCTGCGTGCGGGCGAGTTCGAGATTGCGTTCCCCAAGGCGTTCACGCGCCAGCTCAAGTTCTTGCGCCTGCTGCCATACCGCTGGTACTTTGCCTTGATCCACCGCGCGACCGGGCTGTAGTGCGCGCCGGTGTGCGTTGCCGCTGTAACTCGCCCGTGGTCCAATAGACTATCCAATGTACCTCTTGCGGAGCACGGCCATGTCCCATCGCGTCTGTACACGAACACTCGCCGTTGTCTTGCTTGCCGTCGCCACCGCGCTGGCGATGCCCGCCACCGCCTTTGACGGCCTCGTCAAGAAAGAGGTCTTCACCGTGCCGACCTACACGACAGTCAATGGAAAGACGATCAAGAACGTGCGCGTCGGATACGAGAGCTACGGCACGCTCAATGCAGCGAAGGATAACGTCATCCTGATCTGCCACTTTTTCACCGGTACGTCGCATGCCGCGGGCAAGTACAAAGCCGAGGAAGCTGCGCCTGGGTACTGGGATGGAATCATCGGCGCCGGCAAGGCGATCGACACCGACAGGTATTTTGTGATCAGCATCGATACGTTGCTCAACGTGAATACCAAGGACCCGAACGTGACGACGACGGGTCCATCGACAATCAATCCCGATACGGGCAAGCCCTACGGCATGACGTTCCCGGTCGTCACCTTCCGCGACTTCGTCAATGTGCAAAAGTCCCTGCTCGATTCGCTCGGCATCAAAAAGCTGGTCGCCGTCGCGGGCGCGTCGGGTGGCGGCATCCAGGCGACGGAGTGGTCGGCCGCATATCCCGACATGGTCGAGCGGGTGATCGCAGTGGTTGCGCCTGGGCTCGAGATCGACGGCTTCGGCGTCGGTATGCTCAACCTGTGGGGCATGCCCATCACGATGGACCCCAAGTGGAACAACGGCGACTACTACGGCCGGGAGGAACCGCTGGAGGGCGTCGCGCAAGCGCTCAAGCTGTTGTCGTTGACGCTCTCCACCAACAGCAGTATGGAAAAGCGCTTCGGGCGCAAGTGGGCCGCGCCCGATAAGGATCCCGGTGCGGCGTTCGGCAATCTGTTTGCGATCGAGGACGGACTCTACAAGGCGGGCGCCGCTCGCGCCAAGTCCGTGGACGCCAACCATTTCCTCTACCTGGCGAGGGCCAATCAGTTGTTTTCGGTCACCACCGAGGCGAAAAAAATCAAGGCGAAGTTCCTGTTTGTTCCAGCGAAATCAGACCCGCTGTTCCCGCCGTGGATGGCGCGCCGTTCCGCGGATACCTTGCGTGCGCAAGGCAACGCCGTCGATGTGTTCGAACTCGACGGTGACGGCGGGCACTATGACTTCCTGTTCCAGATCAACCAGGCGGTGCCGGCCATCCGCGATTTCCTGAGCCGATGACCGGCCCGGACTTCGCGACGCGCATCAACGACCATCGCGGCTACCTGCTGCGCGTTGCCGTGCTGCAACTGCGCGACGCCGACCTGGCCGAGGACGTCGTGCAGGACACGTTGCTGGCGGCGCTGCAAGGGGAGGCCGGATTCTCAGGACGGTCGAGCCTGAAGACCTGGCTCACCGGAATTTTGAAACACAAGATCGTCGACGCGATCCGGAAAAAGGGCCGCGAGCCGGTCATGGCGACGCTCGACGAGGAAACCCAGCTCGAGGACTTCGACCCGCTGTTCGACGAATCCGGGCATTGGGAGAACCTTCCTTCGACGTGGGGAAATCCCGAGGCGCAATTCGAGCGCGGGCAGTTCTTTGACATCGTCGAGTTCTGCCTGGAAAAGCTGCCGCCGAACACGGCGCGTGTGTTCATGATGCGCGAGGTGTTGGAGCTCGACGGCAGCGAGATCTGTAAGGAACTCTCGATCACGTCGACCAACCTGTGGGTGATCCTGTATCGGGCCAGGGTTGCGCTTCGCCAATGCCTGGAGCAGCACTGGTTCGCTGCCAAGGGCCGCGCCGCCTGAACCGCCGGGATCGTACGCCGTGGGAATACTCATTTCATGCAAGGACGCGAGCCGTTTGATCTCGCAGTCGCAGGACGGCGAGATCCCGGTCCATCAGCGCATCGCCGTGCGCCTGCACCTGCTGTTCTGCACGGCATGCAGGCGTTTCGTACGGCAATTGCGCTTCCTTCGCGCCACCATGCAGCGGTATTCGCGCTAGCCGCGCCGGCCATCCGGCGCCTGCGCCGGATCTGCATGGTCTGCGTGGTAAAATGCTCGACCCATCCTGGTATGCGCATGGATCCACGGCGTGCTCTCGCTCATGGTCAACGGCTCGGTTCATGTTTGTCGCAACCCGTCCGCGACGGTTGCCGATCTCATTCGCGAACTTGCACTCGAGGGCAAGCGCGTCGCGGTGGAACGCAATGGGGAAATTGTTCCGAAAAGCAGCCACGCGCTGACGGCGCTTACCGCGGGTGACCGCATAGAAGTCGTTGCCGCGGTGGGCGGCGGGTGAAGACGAACCGGGCATGAATGCACCCAACGACAATCCGGTTCTGACGCTCGACGATCCGCTGGTCGTCGCCGGTCGCGCCTATCGATCGCGTCTGCTGGTCGGCACCGGCAAGTACAAGGATTTTGCACAGACGCGGGCGGCCATCGACGCCTCCGGTGCCGCGATCGTCACGGTCGCGATCCGGCGCACGAACATCGGCCAGACTCCGGGCGAGCCCTCGCTGCTCGAATATCTGCCGCCGACGCAGTTCACAGTCTTGCCCAACACCGCGGGCTGTTACAGCGCGGACGACGCCGTGCGCACGCTGAAGCTCGCGCGCGAACTGCTCGATGGCCACTCGCTGGTGAAACTCGAAGTCCTGGGTGATCCGCAGTCACTGTTTCCCAACGTACGCGAAACACTGCGTGCCGCCGAAACACTGGTCAAGGATGGATTCGACGTGATGGTCTACACATCCGACGATCCGATCATCGCACGCGAACTCGAGGCGATCGGTTGCGTTGCGATCATGCCGCTGGCGTCGCTCATCGGTTCGGCCATGGGCATTCTGAATCCGTGGAACCTGAAGCTGATCATCGAGCAAGCGAAAGTGCCGGTGCTGGTCGACGCCGGTGTTGGCACCGCCTCCGATGCGGCGATCGCCATGGAGCTCGGTTGCGCAGGCGTGCTCATGAATACGGCGATTGCTGCGGCAGCGAATCCGGTGCTGATGGCGAGCGCGATGAAAAAAGCCGTCGAGGCAGGACGCGAGGCGTTTCGAGCCGGGCGCGTGCCCCGCAAGTTCTACGCCGCGAGTCCCAGCTCGCCGACAACCGGCCTGATCTCCTGATCGTCGCGCTTCGGCCGACGGTGTAACCATGCCGCCAGTGCGCGTACTTCTCGCAACGCTGTGGTGCGTTCCCCTCGTTGCATTCGCTGCGCGAGTCACGCCGGAGCAAATCACCGAGACCTGCGCCAACGCCGAAAGCCCGGCGCACTGCGGCCGGCTCATCGAGACCGTGCAGTTGCAGCGTCTCCCTGGGCTGGCGCGGCGCGATGGCAACGTGTTGACGGTCACGCTCTATCCCACCGGAGCCGCGACGTTCACCGACATCGATGAAACAGGCAATGCGCGCTCCTACAGCTTGTGGGATGCGCTCGATCCGATCAATGCCGTGTTGCTCTACACCACGACGAATGACGCTACCAGTTTCACGTTGTTGCAACGAAGAACCAATCGCCGTTTCAGCCTGCCGGCCGAACCGGTGCTGTCCCCTGACCGACAGCGGCTGGTGACGGCCGACATCTGTCCCAAGCAATGCACCAACGAAATCGCCGTCTGGCGGATTTCCGGCGACGGCTTGCGCAAGGAGCTGGCGTGGGCGCCCGGCACCGACTGGGTCGACGCAGGTGCACAGTGGAAGGACGCCGATACTCTCAGCGTCGACTACTCTATTGCCGGACAGAAGGGCGACGCGAAACTCGAACGCAAGCTCACCGACCCGACGTGGACGCGGCTGCCGCCGCCTTGACGCGCCGTCGTTGCTTCGTGAACGCCGACCCTCAGCATCGCCCCATCCGCAGCTTCGTGTTGCGGCAGGGCCGCTTTTCTACGGCGCAACGGGAGGCTTACGAGACTCTGCTGCCGCGCTTCGGCATTCCGTATTCGTCAGCTCCGGTCGACCTCGAGCGCATCTTCGGACGCCCGAATCCGAAGATTCTGGAGATCGGTTTTGGCATGGGAGAGACGACGGCGGCCATCGCCGCACTGCAGCCGGATCATGACTTCCTGGCCATCGATGTGCACGCGCCAGGCGTCGGCAGCCTGCTGCGTTTGATCGACCGCGAGCGCCTCGCCAATGTCCGCATTGTCAGCCACGATGCCGTCGATGTCGTAGGACAGATGATCGCACCTGGCACGCTCGCGGCAGTGCACGTGTTCTTCCCGGATCCTTGGCCAAAAAAACGGCATCACAAGCGGCGCCTGCTGCAACCAGCATTCGTGCACTCCCTTGCCATGCGCCTCGCGCCCGGCGGTTACCTGCACGCAGCGACGGATTGGCAGGAGTACGCGGTCGAAATACTCGCAACGCTGAGCCAGGAGCCACTGCTTGCGAACACTGCGCCGGAATTTGCGCCGCGTCCTGCGTATCGGCCGCTCACGAAGTTCGAACGCCGCGGTATTGCTCGCGGCCACGGCGTCTGGGACCTGGTTTTTCGGAGACGTTAGCTTCGTATCGACGTGCGCGACAACGCGAGCAGGCGCGTCAGCGCGGCGCGCGCAAGTTCAGGAGAAAAATGCGTGCGGATGTTCTCGCGCCCGCCTTCCGCCAGGCGAGTCCAGAGCGCCTTGTCGCCGTAGGCGAGCGCGACCGCATCGGCGAAGTCTTCAGGATCGTCGGCGACCAGCACGTCGACCTCGGGCGTCAGATGCATGCCCTCGACCGATGGCGTCGTAGCTACAACCGGCAAGCCATGGCTCATCGCCAGGTTTACCTTCCCCTTGACTCCTGCGCCGTACCGCAGAGGCGACACCGATATTCGGCAACCCGTGAAATACGGCGTCACGTCCGGCACGAATCCCGTGATCACCAGATCCTCCGCGGCAAGCGACTTGATGGTGGGCGGCGGATCGCTGCCGATGACGTAGGTCTTGACGCCTGGCAATCGCTCGCGAATCCGCGGCAGGACTTCGGTCGCGTACCACAGTACCGCGTCGGTGTTGGGTGGGTGGCGGAAACTGCCGATGAACACCAGTCCTTCACGCTCGGCAAACGCCCTGCCGCCTGCCAGCGGCTCGTGGATCGTCGACAGAATCATGACGCGCGACTCCGGCGCAAGCTCGCTCAGGAGTTGCTGCTCGACCGTGCTCACGACCAGAGTGACATCGGCTTTGCGGATGAGTCTCAATTCCTCATCACGCTTCGCAACCGCAGCGGTACGTGCGGTACGGCTGGCGTTGAGATCGGCAAGCCGCTCCTCGCGCAGAAAATGCAGATCGACAGTGTCAAATACGATCAGCGCACGCGGCGCGAACGAACGCAGCGTGTCGATGTACTTGATCGCGATGTAGTGGCGCGACAGCACCACGATATCGAATTCGCTTCCGCGCGATCCCAGTAGCTGCGGGATCGACTTCGCATACGGCGCGAATTGCACCTCGACACCAAGTTGCTGCAGCGCAGTCACGTACGGCTGCCGATACTCGAGATTGTCAGCGACAAATGTAACCTTGCAGTTGAGATCGACGAGTATCCCGAGTATCTGTTCCATGCGCATCGATCCGGCGTCCTGGTCCGGGGTGAGCATGCACGCGTCAACGATCAGAACACGCTGTCGGGCACGTCGGTCGCGCTCGAGTTCGGGAGCGACGCCATTGGGCCGGTGGCCGACCAGTTCGTTCGCCCACTTGCTGACAAAAGTTGCCTGGTTGATCGCCTGATGGCGCTTCACGCCTGTGTTGGTATCGGTACCGGAGGTCGCACCCTCGAAGTGCACTACTTTCGCGAGGGGTTGGTAGTAGACCCTGCGCCCGGCCTCGCGCACCGAAAAAGCCAGATCGACGTCTTCGTAGTAGGCCGGCGCAAAACGTGAATCGAAGCCGCCCAGACGGCCGAACAGCGCGCGCGGGATCGCCAGACATGCGCCCGAGCAGTAGTCGACCTCGCGCAAATAGTTGTATTCGGGTTTCTCGGGGTCGTCGTCGCGACCGTAGTTCCATGCCGAACCATCACGCCAGACAATCCCACCTGCTTCCTGCAACCGCCCATCGGGATAGATCAACTTGGCGCCCACCAACCCTGCCTCGGGGCGCCGTTCGAACACGGCGAGGAGCGCCTCGACCCAACCTTCCGTGGTGATCGTGTCGTTGTTGAGAAAGATCAGGATATCGCCTGTGGCGTAAGTCAACGCCTGATTGCAGCTCTGCACGAAACCGAGATTCGTCTCGTTGCGCACGAGGCGCAGGCCGGTGACGGCCGCAAGTTCCGGCGCCAGCGGCGTGGGCGACGCATCGTCAATGACCAGGACTTCGTACCATCCGGCCGGTGCCGTCGCATGCACGCTTTTCAGGCAGGTGTACGTCAGCAACGCCTCGCCAAACGCAGGAATGACGATACTCACCCTGGGTTTGGCGCAGGGCGCGAAGGCAATGGGAAGCACCGCGGTCTCTTGCCGGTACGCGGTGGCGGACACCGGTACATAGCGCTTGCCACGGGTGATGCGCTGGACAGTACGACGCGCCAGCGCGCCTGCGCCCTCGTCGCGCAGGATTGTCATCGCCAGACTTGCATAACGTGGGGACTGCCGCAGTGATGAAAATGTCGCGCGCAGTCGTGACAGCCCGATCTTGGCGCGATGCGCACTGTGGCGCAGCGGTCCGGTCATGCGCCAGGTGGTGCTTGTTTCCAGCGCATCGACGCGCGCGCGCGTCTCGTTCAAGGCATTCTGGAGCCGCTCGGTGTGAAGCTCGTGCGCGAGATTTTCGCGGCGAGCCGCTTCCAGTTGTTGTGCAAGTTCATCGCGGTAATCATCCCCGCGGTTACGAAGCGTGCGGAACCATTCGAGATCGGCTTCGAAGGCGGTGACGCGTCGCTTCAATTCCATCCGCGCTTCCTCGTTTCCGCACTCGACCCCGGCGACGTAGAGTTGCGGCAGCGAGAATTGCGGCTCCCCGCGCTTGCCCGTCTCAAAATAGTAGTGCCTCGCGTCAAGCGGCGGCGGCAGGTCGCGCCGGGTCGCACGTGGCCCGCTTGGAAGTGCGGCCAGATAGATTGCCTGGTAGCGTTGCGGATCGGTCATGAGACGGCCATACGGACGGTTGTCGCGCGTGCGGCATGCACCGTGCGGCCGGTTTCGATCAGCGCGTCATTCCATTCGGCGGGCGTCGCGTCCGCCGACATAAGTACCGCGCGGGAATGTCCGGCCAACCGTTCAGGGAGCGCACCCAGCGCCGAAGCGACGATAGCGGCGTCGGCATCCAACGCCGCCGACAGCGTATACGAATACGATTCCGGAACCTGCGACGGAAACCAGATGACGTCGGGTCGCTCGGCAGCGATCAACGCGGGCAATTCGCTCTCCGTGTATTGCCCGTGTATCGACACCGCGGCATCGGGCCATGTTGGCACCGGCTCGGTCGTCGGCCCCAGGATCCGGAACGACAGTGGCAACGCGCGCGTCCGTGCGTCCGCGGCGCACGCCATGACGACCCGCAAACCCTTCTCCGGCGAAAGCCTGCCCAGCGTGACGACGCGCACCACCCGCGGCGCCAGGGAATGCGTTTCCGCGTGTGGCAGAACGGCGGTATCGACATCCGGAAAATAGCGCGCGATTCGCTGCGCAACGTCGCGCGACGGCGCCAACACGCGGTCGGCACCGCGCAGGACCGTACCAAACGCAGCGCGCCACGCGGCAATGTCGAGCCCCCATTGACTCGGACGGCGGCTGATGCACGCTGCACACCCTGCAGCATCGGGCTCGCCGCAATAGCGGCCATCTTCGGTGACCAGATGATATTGCGGGCAAATCGGGTAGTAGTCGTGCAGCGTGCAGTCGTACGGCACGCCCACCGCTCCAGGCAGGTCGAGCACCGCTTGCGGCAAGCCGTGGACATGATGGAAATGAATTCGCGCGAGACCCAGTTCGCGGAGCAGCGAGACCAGCACAGGCGTCTCCTGCGGCAATGAAAAATACGCGGCGAAGCCCTCGCCGGGTTTCAGCCATGACAACTTGACGGCACGATCATCGGCAGGTTCCAGCAACAGGACATTGCAACGCTCGTTTATCAGTGCAGCAAGCTCATTCATGTGGTGACGAACGCCGCCGCCCCACGCATGCGCGACGAACAGCAACAACTGTCGCGGTGATTCCGCCAATCGCAGCAAATCGACCCGGCGCTGACAGGGACGAGCGGGATCGCGATGCGTCAGGTCTGTACGCGCGGCCCGATAGTGGGGGTAGCTTCTGTCCAGCATGATTTGCGCGTGCGCGGCGGCCTGCTTCGAGTCGCCCGATTTGCCCTGGCACCAGACGTAGACATCACCGGCGAGCAAGTGTCTGAAGCCCGCGCTGGCCGCCCGAAGAGAGAATTCCTCCACGACCCCGGCGTCCTTGTCCTCCGACCCCGAACTGAACATCCCGACAGCATTCATGCATTCCCGGCGAACGTAGATACAGGGTCCGTACGACAGTGGAACACTCACGGCGGTACCGGCGTTCGCCCGGTAGAACAATTGATCAAGCGCTGCCACCGATTGACCCGGTGGCAGCGCATTGCCACCCCCCGAGCGCGGATAGCCGGCAACTCCGTCAGCGCTGGCGATCGGGACGACCGTTCCGATGTCATCGGCACGCGCGTGCATTGCAAGTCGATCGAGCCAGTCGCCCGCCACTTCGGTGTCGCTGCGCAGGATGACGACGTCGCGATCCACCTCCTTATGCAATGCAACCCCGCGATTGATCGCCGCGGCGAGACCTTGGCATTCGGGCGCTTCGAGCAGCGTAATGCGCCGTTGCTCCGCAAGTTCGCGCAGCCAGCGCAGCAACTCGATCTCAGCCGGCGCGTCGTTGACGACGACGATTTCTAACGACGTTTTCTGTTTCGCCGCCAGCAGGCTCGCGAGGCAACGGCGCACTGCCGCCGCGTCGCGACAAACAGGCACGATAACGTCGATCGTCATCATGGTGTACGTTTTGCCAGGCGCTGCCTGGCGCGGCCAAGCGGCCAGCGAAGCCAGCCTCGCCAGGATTCACGGAACGCGAGTCGATTCCGCGTCTGTTCGAGTTCGCCCGTCAGCTGCGCCCTTGCCCGATGCGCGCGCTCGAGCTCCGCCTCCCGGTCGAGCGCGAGCCTGCGCGAATGGTCGAGATTTTTCGCAGCGGTAACCAGATCCGCCAGGCGCGTCTCGGCGATCTTGCGTGCGTCGAGCTCGTCGTAGTACAGCCGTTTTTCGGCGAGCAGCGCACGTTGGTAATCACGATACAGCGATTGCGCACCATCGTCGAACACCGAAAGTTCGGCCAGTTGCGGCAACGTCGCTCCCTGCGCGCCGCACACGACGATGAAATACATGGGTGGCGCCGGCACGGTCTGCCCGCGCACGTGATCATCGGCGAGCACAACGAGCTCGGCCCTGGGCGCCGCGCCAGTGCCCTCCTTCCAAAGCAGCGAGTTCGCAAGCACGCGCTGTCCGTACCATGCCTGCTGCGGAAAGTGCGCATTCAGCTTGGTAGCAAGCTCGTCTCGAGTGAGTTCGCGCACGTGAAACTCGTTCGCATAGCCGGTCTCTTCTGAATAGATCGACTTGTTGGGCGAAGAGATCGCGAGTGCGCCGGTCGGCGCGAGCACGCGGCGGAATTCAGCCAGCATCGCGTCCTGGCCTTCGAGATGCTCGATGGTCTCGAAGGAAACGATCAGATCGATACTGGCCGTGGCGATCGGCAGTGCGGCGCACGATGCCCGCATGTATCTCAGATTCGGCAACGCAGCGTAGCGCGCCACGGCATGGCCGACGGTGGCGGCATCGACATCGATGCCGACCACCTCTGCGGCGGTCCCGGCAAGGAGCCAGCTACCGTAGCCTTCACCACATGCTGCGTCGAGCACGCGTCGACCGCTCGCGGCAGGCAGCATCACGCTGTAGCGGTGCCAGTGTTCGTACCAGATCGCGCCTTTGATCTCGGGCGTGAAGCGTTCACCGGTAAACGGAAGGGATGCAGTCAAGGGAACAGGACGGAGTGATCGACGCGAGCCACGCGGACGCCTACGCGCCCTGGCAGCGGAGATTGCCCCATTTTACGCCGGCCGGCACAGGCGGTCCAAGGCGACCCGGCCGCTCCTAGCGCAGGTCCAGCAGGACCGGCTGGTGATCCGCAGCCTGGGTATTCTGGTCGACCCGGACAGCGCGCACGCGCGGCGCCAGATCATCCGAAACGAAGATGAAATCGCAATGCAGCTCCGGTTCGTCCGGTCGCTCCTTTTCGTAAATCTTGAACGTGGCAGGATGTGGCGCGCCAGGATGCGCAATGCTCCACGCGTCGCGCAACGGCGGCGTGCCGTCGTCAAACGGCGCACCTGCGCGCGCGTGCAGCGGATCGTCGGGTTCGAGGTTGAAATCGCCGGTGATGATCGTGGCCGCAGGACGCAGCCGGGTATGGAACGGTCCGCCGCTCGTATCGACGACGCCGCCCATACGCGCATGGCCGCTGCCCTCTGCATAGATGGTGCGCAGCGCCTCGACCTGCGCCGACCGCGTTTTCTTGCCGTAGAACTCCAGGTGCGTCGTGATCACGCGCACCGGGCCGAACGGCGCGTCGACCACCGCTTCGACCGCAATGCGCGGCATGCCGTTGACGCCCGGCTCGACCGGATAGGGCAGCAAGTGACGAAACACCTGCCCGACCGGCAAGCGCGACAGGATCATGTTGCCGAAATGCCGCCGTGATCCCTTGTCCGCGGGAGCGTCGACTGCGATGCCAGGTACCGGCATGTAGCCCGGGAGCAGGCGCGCGAGTTCCGCGAACTGGTTCTCGCCGCGGCTGCCGCCCAGCAGCGGGTCCGGATAATTGTTCGCGATTTCCTGCAGACAGAGCACATCGAAGTCGGCAAGCGCCTTGGCGTGCCTGACGATCCTGGCCGGATCGACTTTGCCGTCGACACCACGACACCATTGCACATTCCACGTGATCAGTTTCATCGTATGCCCGCGCGCATGAAGGATTGTACGAACTGTCGCTGAAAAAGAAGGAACCCGATCAACAGTGGCGCCGTCGTGAGCAGCGTAGCCGCCGTGATGATCGACCAATCGATGCCCTGGTCGCCGGCGGAGAACACCTGCAGGCCCACGGTCAGAGGGCGCGACTCGACGGAATTGGTGATGATGAGCGGCCAGAGAAAATTGTTCCAGTGATAGCTCACGCTGACGAGCGCGTAGGCCAGATACACCGGCCGCGCCAGCGGGACATAGACTTTCCACAATACCTGGAGCGGCGTGCAGCCCTCCATGCGGGCGGCCTCGTCGAGTTCTTTCGGCACCGTCTTGAAGGTCTGCCGCAACAGGAATATGCCGAAGGCACTGGCCATGTACGGCAAACCGATTGCAAGGATCGTGTCGCGCAGACCCAGTGCGCTCATGGTGCGGTAGTTCTCGACGATCAGGACGTCGGGCATCACCATGAGCTGAACCAGCACGAGCGCGAACAGCACGTCATGGCCGGGGAACTCGAAGCGCGCGAACGCGTACGCGGCAAGCGTGCACAACACCAGTTGCGCGACCAGGATCATCGCGCAAAGGACGATGGTGTTCAGGAAGTACCGCGCGAATGGCGCGGCGTGCCAGGCTTTGACGAAATTTTCCAGCGTCAACGGCGCGGACAGGACAAATCGAGTTGAAAACTCTCCCGGATGAAACGCGGTCCAGAACGCGTAGACGAGCGGCAGGATCCACAGCGCGCCGAGCAGCCACGCCGCGACGGTCTCTAGCGCGCGGCCCACGCTGAATTGCCGATGTGCCAAAGTACTCACTGATCGGCCTCCTTGCACCGCTCTCCATAAGCGAAACACTCGCACGTCGGCCTCCCCAAATCGCACGGCGGCGCGCCCGCTGCGGTCATTGGTAGTGGACCTTGCGTTCGAGGAACGCGAACTGAACGAAGGCGGCGATGCCGAGGAGCAGGAGCAGCACCATGGTCAGCGCCGCAGCGTAGGCCGAATCCCAGAAACGGAAGCCAATTTCGTAGATGTAGTAGAGCAGAAGTTCCGTCGCGTTGTCCGGCCCGCCGCGCGTCATCACGACGATGTGGTCGACCAGCCGAAACGCGTTGATCACGGCGTTCACCAGCACGAAAAGCGTGGTCGGCATCAGCAGCGGAAACGTGACGCGACGGAAGAAATACCAGCGCGAGGCACCCTCTATCGAAGCCGCCTCGGCCAGGTGCGGCGACATCTGCTGAAATGCCGCCAGATAGAAAATCATGAAAAATCCGGCTTCCTTCCACACCGTGACGACCATGATGGCGGCCAGCGCCGTGCTCTTGCTGCCGAGCCAATTGTGCGCAGGAAGACCGAAGAGGTCGGTGATCTGCTCCAGGAGCCCATAGCCGGGCGTGTAGAAAAACAGCCAGATGTTCGCGACCGCGATCATCGGCAGCACCGTCGGTGTGAAATACGCGAGCCGCAGAAACCCGCGCCCTGCCAGTTTGCCATTGACCCACGCCGCCATCATCAGCGCGAGCGCGATCGCCAGAGGAATAGTCCCCGCGGCATACCACAGGTTGTTGGTCAGCGCCTGCCAGAAGATCGGATCGTCGGTGAGTTGCCGATAGTTGTCGATGCCCACAAAGACTGCGGGCCGCGCGCCCTTCGGCGTCGACTGGAAGCTGTGCCACAGTGTGGCCACCGCCGGATAGTGCGTAAACAGCGCGAGCAGCGATGCCGCAGGCAAAAGCAACAGCCAGCCGTAGAGCCACTGCGGCGTGCGAGTCATCGATGGGGTCCAGGCTGATGGTGCAGGGTGGTTTTCCCTCACCCCTCTCCCACTGCGGGAGAGGTTCGAGGATGCAAGCTTGCTGCCCAACTATTTTCGGAATGGACGAAGCAACCGGTCGGCCTCTCGCTGCGCATCGGCCATCGCCTGGCCCGCCGGTTTGGTGCCGGTCAGAGCCGCTTGCAGTCCGTCGTTCAACGCCTTCGTGACGCGCTGGTTGTCGTGCGTCGAAAACTCCGCTACCGCATATTGCAGTTGGTCACGGGCCACGGCCGCCGGCGGAAATTCGGCGACATACTTTTTCATCGCCGGGGTTTCCCACGCATCAGGGCGCACCGCCACGTAGCCGGTGTCGATGCCCCATTGCGCCGCTCGCGCCGGCGAAGTAACCCACTTGATAAACTTGAGCGCCGCCGCCTGCTGTTCCGGTTTTGCCTGCTTGAAGATATAGAAATTACCACCGCCGGTGGGACTGCCGCGCCGCTTGTTCGCCGGCAGCATGGCGACGCCAAAGTCGAACTTGGCGTTGTTCTTGACGTTGGTCAGGTTGCCCGTCGTTGTCCACACCATCGCGACCTTGCGCTCGAAAAAATCCTTCGGCGTGGTGCCCCACTCGACGATGCCCTCGGGTTGCACCTTGTATTTGTTCGTCAGGTCGACCCAGTATTGCAGCGCCTCCACCACGCCCGGCTTGTCATAGAACGTTTCCGTGCCTGCCGCATTCATCAGGAGGACATCGTTCTGCGTCGTCAGGCCCTGGAACAGCCAGTAGGGAAAGCCCGACGACGGGATTTGCACTCCCCATTGCGTGACCTTGCCCGACGCGTCGCGCTTGGTGAGCTTCTGGCCATATTCGGCCATCTCCTTCCAGTTCGTCGGCGGCTTGTTCGGATCGAGACCGGCCTCTTTGAACAGTTCCTTGTTGTAGTAGAGCACGATGGTCGAGCGCTGAAACGGAATACCCCAGGTCTTGCCGCCGGTCTGACTGTTTTCCATGAATGCCGGATAAAAGCCCTTCAGCCAGGCCTGGTCCTCAGGCGCCTTCAGCAACGGATCGTAGGGCACGATCGCATCTTCATCGATCAGCGTGTACATGTCGGTCGACAAAAGCACCGACATGGTCGGCGCATCGTTGCCCTTCACCGCGGTCAGCGCCTTGGTGATCGACGCCTGGTAGTCGCCCGAGTAGATCGGCTTGACCTTGATGCCGGCGTTTTCCTTCTCGAAATCCGCCGCAAGACTGTCGACGAACTTGGTGATCGGGCCGCCGACTGCGATTGGATAGTAGAAAGAAATTTCGACTGGGGCCTGCGCGCACGCAAGTGTCGACAGGACGGTGATGGCAACGCCGGCGATCCAGCGTCCGACTGCATGGAACTTCATGGTCAATCCTCCGGGTAAATACGGAAAAACTCAGTCTAGGCGAGCATTGTCGCCATTTCGGTACCGACTTCAACGTCGCGCCGCGATCCACTTGCGCCATCGAAAATGTGCAGCGCACCGCGCGCCCATCCAAGTTGCACGGTGTCGCCACGGCGGAGACCGGTGCGGCCAGCAATGCGCGCCGTCAGCATTTCGCTGCCCACGCGGCAAGAGAGCAGCGAATCCGCGCCCAGATATTCGATGCCCTCGACCTGCGCGGCGACGGCATCGCCACTGCCGCCGACGATGACGTGCTCGGGACGCACGCCGAGTGTAGCTCCCGCAAACTCTGCCGCGGCAACGCTCGGGCCGGTGGTGCCGGCGATGACCGCGCCCGCAGCGCCGTGGTCCAGCTTGAGCAGATTCATCGGCGGCGTACCGATGAAGCGGGCCACGAAGACGTTGGCCGGTGTTTCGTACAAGTCGGCTGGCGTGCCGTTTTGTTCGATACGGCCGCCCGACAAGAGGATGACGCGGTCCGCCATCGACATTGCTTCGACCTGGTCGTGCGTGACATATACCATGGTGACACCCAGCGCCCGCTGCAGATTGCGGATCTCGAGGCGCATTTCCTGCCGCAACTGCGCATCGAGATTCGACAGCGGTTCGTCCATCAGGCAGATGGGCGCCTCCGCGATGATCGCGCGGCCGAGCGCGACGCGCTGCTGCTGGCCACCGGACAACTGTGCCGGCTTGCGTTCGAGCAGACTGGTCAGGCCGAGCATTTCCGCGACGCGTTTGAGGCGATTGTCGCGGTCGGTTGCGTCCACGTTGCGTACGCGCAGTCCGAAGACGATGTTTTCGGCGACCGAAAGATGCGGAAACAGTGCGTAGGACTGAAAGACCATCGCGATGTTGCGCTGCGCTGGCGAAAGCCGCGTCACGTCGTTGCCGGCGATCAGAATGCGGCCGCCGTCGGTCTGATCAAGCCCTGCGATAAGTCGCAGCGTCGTCGATTTGCCGCACCCGGACGGGCCGAGCAGCACATTGAGTGTACCGGGATCGAGCATGAAGGAAATGCCATCGACGGCGCGCACCTGCCCCGCGGCGGTCGTCCAATGCTTGCTGACGTTCTCGACGGTGATCGCCGACACGGCTCCCCCTATGACAGCGCCAGCACCATCGCGGCACCACACCCGGCCCGGAATGATAGCAAGCTACGCAAACAGTGTCGCGAGCGCAGCGCCAGGGTCGGCTGCGCGCATGAACGCTTCCCCCACGAGAAACGCGTGCACACCGTGCGCACGCATCCGGGCCACGTCGGCAGGCAACTGTATGCCGCTTTCGGTGACGACGACCTTGTCGTGCGGAATGCGCGGTAGCAGTTCGAGCGTTGTCTGCAGCGTCACGTCGAACGTCTTCAGGTTGCGGTTGTTGATGCCGACAAGTGGAGTGCGCAACTTGAGTGCGCGATCGAGCTCGGCCACGTCGTGCACTTCAACCAGCACTGCCATGCCCAGATCCTGCGCGCAGCTCTCGAGCGCCGCGAGCTGGCCATCGTCGAGTGCCGAGACGATCAGCAAGATGCAATCGGCGCCAAGCGCGCGTGCTTCGACCACCTGGTATTCGTCGACCATGAAGTCCTTGCGCAACGCCGGCAGTGCACAGGCCGCGCGCGCGGCGGTAAGGAATTCAGGCGCACCCTGGAAATAGTCGCGGTCGGTCAGTACCGACAGGCACGCCGCGCCACCGGCCTCGTAGCGGCGTGCGATCGCCGGAGGATCGAATATGGGTCGCAGCACGCCTTTGCTGGGGCTCGCCTTCTTGATCTCCGCGATCACCGCCGGGCGACCGCTGGTGATCTTCGAGCGCAACGCGTGCACGAAGTCCCGCGGCGGCGGCAGTGCCTCGGCATCGGCACGCAGGCGGATATAGGGCCTGCTCGCTTTTGCAACCGCAATCTCTTTCGCCTTGGTGGCGAGGATGCGCGTGAGGATGTCGCGATCGCTCATCGTCGTACCACCATGGTCAGGCGTCCGCTCGCGCCGCGAGCCTCTGCGTGGTTGCAACGAATTGCTCGAGTTTCTCTTTCGCCGCGCCCGATGCAATCGCGCCGCGAGCGCGCTCAATGCCCTCGCCGATAGACCCAGCGACGTTGCCTGCGTAGAGCGCGACGCCGGCGTTGAGGATGACGATCTCTCGCGGCGTACCTTCGACATTGCCCAGCGCTTCGAGCAGCATCACCTTCGATTCCACCGCATCGCTGACCTTGAGCCCGCGGTTTGAGCTCATCCTCAGACCGAAATCTTCGGGATGGATCTCGTACTCGCGTACCGTGCCGTCCTTGAGTTCGCCGACCATGGTTGCGGCGCCGAGCGAGACTTCGTCCATGCCATCCTTGCCATAGACGACCAGCACGTGCTTGCTGCCCAAACGCTCGAGCACGCGAACCTGGATGCCAACCAGATCCGGATGGAACACGCCGAGCAGCTGATTCGCAGCGCCTGCCGGGTTGGTCAACGGCCCGAGGATATTGAATATGGTGCGTATCCCCAGTTCCTTGCGCACCGGCGCTGCGTGTTTCATTGCGCTGTGGTGGCTCGGCGCAAACATGAAGCCGATGCCTGTCTCGGCAATGGACAACGCGACCTGCTCCGGCTTGAGCATGATGTTGGCGCCAAGTGCCTCGAGCACGTCGGCGCTGCCCGACTTGGACGACACGGAACGGCCCCCGTGCTTGGCGATGCGCGCGCCGGCAGCCGCGGCCACGAACATCGCCGCGGTGGAAATGTTGAACGTCTGCGACGAGTCACCGCCAGTGCCGACGATATCGAGCAAATGCTCGTGATCGGGAACGTCGACCTTGGTCGCGAATTCGCGCATCACCTGCGCCGCGGCGGTGATTTCGCCGATCGATTCCTTTTTGACCCGCAAGCCAACAGTGAATGCCGCGATCATCACCGGCGTCGCCTCGCCGCTCATGATCTTGCGCATCAGCGCCAGCATTTCGTCGTGGAATATCTCGCGGTGCTCGATCGTGCGCTGCAGCGCTTCTTGCATGTTGATCGACATGAGTGATCTCGTCAGTGCGACTTCAGGAAATTGGACAGCAGCGCGTGACCCTGGGCCGTGAGGATCGCTTCAGGATGAAACTGGACCCCCTCGACCGCAAGCTCGCGGTGGCGCACGCCCATGATGTCGCCGTCTTCGCTCTCTGCAGTGATTTCAAGGCACGGCGGCATGCTTGCGCGTTCGATGACCAGCGAATGATAGCGCGTCGCCGTCAGCGGATTGTCGAGGCCTGCGAAGACGCCAGCAGCATCGTGCTTCACCGCCGAAAGCTTGCCGTGCATCACGCGTTGCGCGCGCACGATTTTCCCGCCGAAGGCCTGACCGATGGCCTGATGCCCGAGACATACGCCCAGTATCGGTATTTCCCCCGCGAACCGTTGGATCAGCGGCACCGAGATCCCTGCCTCGGTCGGCGTGCAGGGTCCGGGCGAGATGACGATCTTCTCCGGGCGCCATGCCGCGATCTGTTCGAGGGTGATCGCATCGTTGCGGTACACGTTGACCTCGGCCCCCAGTTCGCCGAGATACTGGACGAGGTTGTAGGTAAAGCTGTCGTAGTTGTCGATCATCAGGATCATGGTGCACCCGGGCCGAAGCCCATGCAGACATTATTGCGCATACCCTGCAAAAATTTCCCGGCTTACGCGCGGGACGCGAGACTACAAGAACGTGCAGCGAGGTCGTCGGAGGCGGACTACCGCCAGTGACGTTGGGGGGCGCTAGGAAGCTGCCGAAGGAAGTAACACATGACGCAATCAGTTTAGCAGAGCAAACCGTGCGATGCCAGACCCGAACTGCCGAGGCCACGCGGACACGGTAAACTGCGCGGACTTCGAATCCGGCGGCAATGTTCTGCCACGGTCCATGTCAAAACATCCACCCAGGTCCCGCCCATCGAAAGTGTCCGCCGCGCCTCCACCCAAGGTCGAGGCACCGGCAGGAACTCCGTTCACCGGCAAGCGCATGTTTTTGGCGGTGGTGGCAGTCGTCGCCATCGCGGCGGTGGCCCTGGCGCTGTGGCGCCCATGGGAGCGACCCGCGGCGCCAGTGATAGCGGCGGTAGTTTCGCCAGCGACGCCACCGACCTTTGTCGGCAGCCAGGCCTGTGCCGGCTGCCACGCCAACGCGACCAAGGCCTGGACCAGCTCGCAGCATGCTCGTGCCATGCAGGAGGCCACCGAGCAAAGCGTCCTCGGTGATTTTTCCGATCGCCGGTTCGAGCACCGCGGCAGCACGGCACTATTCTCCAAACGCGATGGCAAGTTTTTCGTGCGTACCGACGGCCCGGATGGCAAATCCGCGGAATTTGCCGTCAAGTACACGTTCGGCGTCGAGCCGTTGCAGCAATACCTGATCGAGCTCCCGGACGGTCGCGTGCAGGCGCTAACGAGCGCCTGGGATACGGTGGCCAAGCGCTGGTTCAGCCTCTATCCGAACGAAGCGATTCCGGCTCACGACGAACTGCACTGGACGGGCAGGCAGCAGAACTGGAATTTCATGTGCGCCGACTGCCACTCGACGAACCTGCGGAAGAACTACGATGCGTCTACCGACAAGTTCGCGACGGCCTGGTCGGAGATCCATGTCGGCTGTGAATCGTGCCACGGCCCGGGGTCGAACCACGTTGCGTGGACGGCCAAGCGCGATGGCGATCCGCGCATGGGTCTGACCGTGCTGCTGAATGAACGCGCCGATGTGCGCTGGTCGATGGACCCGAAGTCCGGCAACGCCATGCGCAGCAAGGCACGCGACGCGGACAAGGAAATCGAGGTCTGCGCACAATGTCACGCGCGTCGCGCGCAGATCGCCGAGGGCTACCATGCCGGCAAACCGTTTCTCGATCACTACGTCCCTGCGCTGCTGACACCACCTCTGTACCATGCCGACGGCCAGCAGCGCGACGAAGTCTACAACTGGGGTTCGTTCCTGCAGAGCAAGATGTACCGTCAGGGTGTGACCTGCAGCGATTGCCACGATCCACACTCCCAGCAGCTGAAGGCGACGGGCAACGCACTTTGTGCGCAGTGCCATTCAGCCGAAAAGTACGACGCCAGGACGCATCATTTCCATCCGGCGGCATCGCCCGGCGCGCAGTGCGTCAACTGCCACATGCCCGCCGCCAACCTACATGGTCATCGACCCGCGCCGCGATCACAGTATGCGCGTGCCGCGTCCCGATCAGACTGTCGCGCTCGGTGTGCCGAACGCCTGCAACAATTGCCACGACAAGCAAGACGCAAAATGGGCCGCCGCCGCCGTGCGTCAATGGTATGGACGCGACGCGCAGGGGCTGCAGAACTTCGCCTCGACCTTCCGCAATGCCGAACTGGGCAAGCCCGGCGCGGGCGCGTCGCTCGCTGCAATTGCCGCAGACCCGAGTCAGCCGCCCATTGCGCGCGCATCGGCGCTCGATCGCATGCAAAATACCTCGGCCACGTCCGCTAGCGCGGCGGCGCGGTCTGGCGCGCGCCATACCAGTCCGCTCATGCGGCTTGCCGCGGCAAGACTCTCGGCAACGCTCCCGCCGCCCGAACGCATCGCCATTGCCGGCCCGCTGCTCAGCGATCCTCTGCGCGCGGTACGGATCGAAGCCGCCAACGCGCTCGTCGACGTGCCGCTCGCGCAGTTGCCGGCCGAGCAACAGGTCGCGTTGCGGCGCGCCGCCGCCGAATACGTCGACGCGCAAAAGTACAACGCCGATCGGCCCGAAGCGCGGACCAATCTGGGAACGTTCAACGCGCGGCAGGGGCAATTCGATGCCGCGCAAGTCGAGTTCACCGCAGCACGCAAACTCGATCCGCGCTATGTCCCTGCGTACGTCAATGCTGCCGATGCCTACCGCCAGCAAGGCCGCGACGCAGACGCGATTCGCACGCTGAAGGAAGGACTCGCGGTGCAGCCTTCGAATGCGACACTGCACCATGCGCTGGGACTTGCCTATGCCCGCGGGCAGCAGCGCGACGCGGCGCTGGTCGAATTTGCGCGTGCCGTCCAGCTTGCGCCCGACAATGCCCGTCACACCTACGTATACGCGGTTGCGCTCAATTCACTGGGTCGCTCGGCCGAAGCCACGCGCACGCTGCAACGTGCCGCGGAGCGCTGGCCTGCTGACCGCAATATCCTGTTCGCGCTGGCGGCAATGGAACGCGATGCCGGTCACAAGCAGGAAGCGCGCAAGGCAGCGCAGGCGCTCGTCGCGGCCGATCCGGACGATCGCGAGGCGCGCGCGCTGCTCGAACAGCTCAAGTAGCGACGTTCACGCGTCGCCGTCGAGCCCCGCCTGCACCATGTCTGCGGCGCGCTGCATCGCGCGCAACTTGTTCAAGGTTTCCTGCCATTCGCCTTCGGGGGAGGAATCATGAACGATGCCACCTCCTGCCTGTGCATAGAGCACGCCGTCTTTTACGACGCCGGTGCGCAGCGCGATCGCGGTATCCATGTCGTCCTGGAAGCTGATGTAGCCAACGGCACCTGAGTAGATGCCGCGGCGCGTCGGTTCCAGTTCGTCGATGATCTCCATCGCTCGCACTTTCGGCGCACCACTCACGGTGCCCGCGGGGAACGCGGCCCGCAGTACGTCGATGCTGGTCAACCCCGGCTTGAGGCGCCCCTCCACGTTCGACACGATGTGCATCACGTGCGAGTAGCGCTCGATCACCATGCGATCGCTTACCTGCACGCTGCCGGTCTGCGCAACACGACCGACGTCGTTGCGCCCGAGATCGAGCAGCATCACGTGCTCGGCAATCTCCTTGGGATCGGCAAGCAGTTCTTTCGCCAGCGCCTCGTCTGCCTCGCGAGTAGCACCGCGTGGACGCGTCCCGGCGATGGGGCGCAGCGTGATGTTGTCCGCTTCCTTGCGCACCAGTATCTCTGGCGACGCACCGACGACATGAAAGTCGCCGAAGTCGTAGTAGAACATGTACGGCGACGGATTGATGGAACGAAGCGCGCGATAGAGCTGCAATGGCGGCGCGGTGAACATTCGGCGCGTACGCTGGGCGATCACGACCTGCATGACATCGCCCGCCGCAATGTACTCGCGTGACCGTGCGACCGCAGCCTTGTAACCCTCGGCGCCGAATTCACTCTCGGCGTGGGTCAGTTCGCTCGCCGTCTGGAACGGGATCGCTACCGGGTCACGCAATTTCCGGCGCAGCGCGTGCAGTCGGTCGTGCGCGTTGCGAAAGGCTTGCGGCTCACTTGGGTCGGCGTAAACGATGAGCGAGATCTTGCCGGAGAGATTGTCGACGACCGCAAGTTCTTCGGTGAGCAGGAGCAGGATGTCGGGAATGTCGGCAAGCGCCGGCGCGGCCGGTGGTGCTGAATCTGCAAGCCGGGTCTCGATATGCCTCACGGTGTCGTAACCGAAGTAACCGGCCAGTCCGCCGCAGAAGCGCGGCAATCCCGGCCGCGGCGCGGCGCGATACCGGCGCAGGAAATCGTTGATGAATGCGAGCGGATCGCCTTGGTGCCGCTCGATGACACCCGTGTTGTCTTCGACCTCGATGTCACGTCCGCGCGCGCGCAGGCGCATTTTCGCGGGCAGGCCGATAAACGAATAGCGCCCGAAGCGCTCGCCGCCGACCACCGATTCCAGCAGAAAGGTATAGCGCTGGTTGGCGAGTTTGATGTAGAGGGAAAGGGGCGTATCGAGGTCCGCGAAGGACTCGAGTACGAGCGGTATGCGGTTATACCCTTGCGCGGCAAGCGCGCTGAATTCGGCTTCGGTCATGATGCTCCAACCATTTTCTCAACGTACGCAACGGGATCCCTGGCGTCGCTAGCAGCGCGCGACGTGGGCGCGACTCACGCTTGGCGTCGCCAGCGCCAATCGTTGCCGAGCCACCATGCCCGGCCGTTGCGGTTGAAAGCGTTGAAGCTCATCGATCAGGGATTCCAGATAACGCTACAGGCGCGGCAACCGCACCTCGTACAAATACTATACCACCGCCTCAAGTAATTCCAGCCGCCACCGCCCTGCGCATCGCGGCAATGGTTCCTGCGTAGTCCTTGGTCCCGAAGATCGCCGAACCGGCAACGAACGTGTCGGCGCCTGCCTTGGCGATGGCCGCAATGTTATCCGTCTTGATGCCGCCGTCGACCTCGAGCCATATCTCGCGGCCGGTGCGCGTCGTGCACGCATCGATGCGCGCACGGACAAGCGCGAGTTTGTCCAGCGCCGCGGGAATGAACGACTGCCCGCCGAAGCCGGGATTGACCGACATGATCAGCACCAGGTCGAGCTTGTCCAGCACGTGATCGAGGCAGCCGACAGGCGTAGCGGGATTGAGTACCAGTCCGGCCTTGCATCCGGAGTCATGAATGAGGCCGATCGTGCGGTCGACATGGTCCGACGCCTCCGGGTGAAAGCTGATGATCGACGCGCCCGCCTTGGCGAAGTCCGGCACGATGCGGTCGACAGGCTTGACCATGAGATGAACGTCGATCGGCACGGTCGCAATCGGCTTGAGCGCCTGACAGACCAGCGGGCCGATGGTGAGATTCGGCACGTAGTGGTTGTCCATGACGTCGAAATGTATCAGGTCGGCGCCCGCGGCAATGACCGCGCGCACCTCGTCGCCAAGGCGCGCAAAATCCGCAGACAGAATCGAAGGCGCAATCTGGCAGTGTCGCATCGCGTTATAATCCTGGCATCAAGAATGAAGAGTGCGTCCGTGGCCGACAGCAAGCGATACGAGATCACCGTCGCCCCCAAGGCGACCTACGTCGAGGACCAGTCCGATCCCTCGAAAGACCAGTATGTGTTCGCGTATACCATCACCATTACCAACACCGGGACTGTGCCGGCACAACTGATCAGCCGGCACTGGCTCATCACCGACGCCAACAGCAAGGTGATGGAAGTCAAGGGCCTCGGCGTCCTCGGCCAGCAGCCGCTGCTCAAGCCCGGCGAAAGTTTCGAGTATTCCAGTGGAACGCACCTCGAAACCGCCGTCGGCACCATGCGCGGGACTTATCAAATGATCGCAGAGGATGGCCACACTTTCGAGGCGCCGGTCCCACTGTTCACACTGTCGGTGCCGCGCATTCTCCATTAGCGCTCCTGGTCCGGGTTCGCTTTTCCGTCGGGCGCAGGCTGCGTGACCTCGGGCGGCCGTTTGCGCTTTCCGCCGGCCGTGAACCAGACGATAAACACTGCGAGCAACAGCGCGAATCCCGCTTCGAGCAGTATCCATTCCACCGTGCCGTGCCTCCGCAAGTACGCCATCACCATCGTCGCCGTGCTCATGGCGGCGTGCGTTACTCCGCCCCTGCCACCACCACGTCCACCCGCCGCGTCCCCCTCGATGCAGTTGCGCGCAGTCGCCTTCCCCGATGTCCCGGGCTGGTACGACGATACACAGCAGGACGCATGGCCGTCGTTCAACGCGAGCTGCAGCGCACTCCTCGCGCGGCAAGCCAGCGCCGCAACCTGGACTGCTGTTTGCGCAAGCGCGGCAACGATCGACGGCCGCGATTCAGCTGCGATACGCCGGTACTTCGAGCAGCAGTTTAGCGCATACCAGGTGCTCGCCGCGGAGGGCGAGACCAAAGGCCTCGTCACCGGCTACTACGAGCCGCTGCTTCATGGCAGCCGACTGCGCGACGAACGCAACCGCTATCCACTCTACGCACCACCCGACGATCTGTTGACGGTCGAACTCGCTGAGCTCTATCCGGAACTCAAGGACAAGCGGGTGCGCGCCCGCATCGAGGGCAAGCGCGTGCTGCCGTATTGGCCGCGCACGGACATCGAGGCGGGCAAAGCCGCCGTCGCAGGAAAGGAATTGTTGTTCGTCGACGACGCCGTCGAAGCGTTCTTTCTGCAGATCCAGGGTTCCGGACGCGTGCAGCTTCCCGATGGCAGCATCGTGCGCGTCGGCTATGCGGACCAGAACGGACAGCCGTATCACTCGATCGGACGCATCCTGGTGGACCGTGGCGACCTGCCGTTGGACAAGGCATCGATGCAGGGGATCAAGCAATGGGGACGCGATCATCCCGACGCATTGCCTGCCTTGCTCGCCGCAAATCCGAGCTACGTCTTCTTCCGCGAAGTTCCACCAAATCCCACCGCCGTGATCGACGGTCCGCTGGGCGCATTGGGCGTACCTCTCGCGGCGGGCCGAGCAATCGCCGTGGATCCGCGCTTCATTCCGCTCGGAGCTCCGGTGTTCGTCGCGACGACCTGGCCGCTGTCGAGCCGGCCGCTGAATCGACTGATGCTCGCGCAGGACACGGGAGGCGCGATTCGCGGTCCGGTTCGTGCAGACTGGTTCTGGGGCTTTGGTGAGAATGCCGCGCAACAGGCTGGGCGCATGAAGCAGGAAGGGGGCATGTGGTTGCTGTGGCCGAAAGGTGCGCCGCTGCCCCGCTGATGGTCATTCCCGCGAAAGCGGGAAACCTTTTGGCAACCAACAAAAACAACTTGGATCCCGGGCCTCACTTCGTTCGCCCGGGACGACGCGGCTGTCTCCGATCGCTTCGCGGCTTCGCCTCTTGCTCTCGGACAGCCGCGTCAGCTGCCCGGTACGCTGTAGATCGGCGGGAAGAACAGATCCTTCCACGACGCCGGCTTTGCCTTGATCGTGCCGACGCGGGACATGAACTCCGCGTACTTCATCGTGCCGTCGGGCACGGTCGAGAACGTCGAATTCGGATCGTTGAGTATCTTGACGATTTCTTCCGCCGTTGCCTTCTGTTTGCCGACGGTGATGTAGATCTCCGCCGCCTTCTTCTTGTCCTTGGCAATGAGCGCGTTGGCTTCGTTCATCGCGGCGATGAACGCCACCGAGAGTTTTGGATTCGCCTCGAAGAATTTGCGCGTCGTGTACGTCATGTCGAGCGTAATGTTGCCCAGCACATCGACCGAGTTGATGACACGGTGCAATCCGGGCGTGGAATCCTCGATGTACGAGAAGGGTGGTGACGCCATGTGGCTATTGATCTCGCCCTTGCCGGACAGCAGAACCGTCAGCGCCTCCGGGTGCGGGAGCCCCACGGTGATCGAATCGAGTTTCGAGTAGTTGGCGTCACCAAATTCCTTCGCCACCGCCATGTGCAGGATCACCGCGGGCAACGACGTCTTGATGCCGGGCACGGCGATGCGATCCTTGTCGCTGAAATCCTTCAGCGATTTTACGGCGGGGTTGCGCGTCATCAGGTACAGCGATGACGAACTCATCCCCGAGAGGCCGCGAACCTCCAGCGCCGGGTTGTCCTTCGCCTTGGCCCAGAGCGTAAGAAAGCCGGCGACGCCGATCGACGCGATATCGAGCGCGCCCGACAACATGGCATCGTTGATGACGTTGCCGCCATCGAGCACCAGGAATGTTGCCTTGACGTCGCCCAGCCCCGCCGCCTTGGCTTGCTTTTCGAGCAGCTTTTCGCTCTCCATCACCATCAGCGGCAGATAGAGAACACCGAAGCCACGCGAGATGCGCACCTCGGAGACTTCGGCGCGAGCGCTGGCAATCGAAAAAACAGTCAACGCGACAGCCGCGACCGTGCGCAGAAATCGATGCTGCATGAATGCCTCCGTGACTTGCTATGCCGACGCTTCGAGTACGCCGTGTGCCTGCTGATCCGCATGATAGGACGAGCGGACGAGCGCGCCGACCGCTGCATGCTTGAATCCGAGCTCGTAGGCTTCGCGCTCGAACCAGGCGAACGCATCGGGATGCACGTAGCGCAACACCGGCAAGTGCCCGGCCGTTGGCTGCAGGTATTGCCCGATCGTCAACATGTCGATGTGGTGAGCCCGCATGTCGCGCATGACTGCGACGATTTCCTCGTCGGTTTCGCCCAGTCCGACCATCAGGCCCGACTTGGTCGGGATATCAGGGAAGCGCGCCTTGAACGACCTGAGCAGCGCCAGCGAATTGGCGTAGTCCGACCCGGGGCGCGCCTGCTTGTACAGCCGCGGCACGGTCTCGAGGTTGTGATTCATCACGTCCGGCGGCGCCGCGCTGAGAATGTCCAGCGCACGGTCGAGACGGCCCCGGAAGTCCGGGACCAGTACTTCGATTTGAGTGGCGGGCGACAACTCCCGCACCGCACGGATGCAATCGACGAAGTGCTGCGCGCCGCCGTCGCGCAGGTCGTCGCGGTCGACGCTGGTAATCACGACGTACTTCAGCTGCAGCGCAGCGATGGTCTTCGCCAGGTTCACGGGCTCGGACGCGTCCAGCGGCAGCGGGCGCCCATGACCGACGTCGCAGAACGGGCAGCGCCGGGTGCAGATGTCGCCCATGATCATGAACGTCGCGGTGCCTTTGCCGAAACACTCGCCGATGTTCGGGCACGACGCTTCCTCGCACACCGTATGCAAATTGTGCTCGCGCAGGATCTTCTTGATTTCGTAGAAGCGAGGCGACGACGGCGCGCGAACGCGTATCCACTCCGGCTTCCTGAGCCGTTCCGCCGCAATGACCTTGATGGGAATACGCGACGTCTTGTCGCCACCCTTGTGCTTGATGCCGGCGGCGTTCGCGGGCGATGCGATGGCAGGCGTTTCTGGCGCGCTCATGATGAGCCACGCTCGACGAGACAGCGGCTAAGCAGCGGCGCGAGACCGGCGCCAGCCTGGTCCACGGTAGCAACAACACCGAGATCCCGCAATTGCGTCACCGCAAGACCACGGTAGCCGCAAGGATCGATGTCCGAAAACGGTGAAAGGTCCATGGCAACGTTGACTGACAAGCCGTGATAAGTACAGCCGCGACTGACTTTCAACCCGAGCGCCGCGATTTTTGCGTCGGCGCCATCGAGCATCGTATAGACACCTGGCGCGCCGGGTTTCGCGTAGGCCGTTACGCCCAGCGCATCGAGCCATCGTATCACGGCACGCTCGAACCGGCGCACCGTGTCGCGAATGCCAAGGCCTGCGCGCGCCAGATCGAGCAGCGTATACGCGACGAGCTGACCGGGGCCGTGATAGGTGATCTGTCCACCACGGTCGACCTTGATGGCCTCGATGCCATTGTCGCGCAGCAGGTGCTCGCGCCTTCCGGCAAGGCCGAGCGTATAGATTGGCGGATGCTCGGTCAGCCAGATCTCGTCGGGCGACGTCGCGGTCCGGGCTGCAGTGAACTCGCGCATGGCCCGCCACGTCGACGCATATTCAGTAAGCCCCAGGTGGCGGATGCGCGGACCCGCAGTGGCGCACGGCGCCACTGGCACTACAGCACCATGACGACTTGCGGATGCGCCGACAGTTCGCGGTACAGCGCGTCGAGTTGCTCTCGCGACGAGGCGTTGATCGTGCACGTGAGCGAGATGTAATTGCCCAGGCGCGACGCGCGCATTTCCATCGACGCACTATCGAAGTCGGGAACGTGGCGCAAGACGACATCGAGCACCGTCTGGGCGAACCCGTCCTGCGTACGGCCCATGATCTTCAGCGGGAACGCGCAGGGAAATTCGAGCAGGGATTCGGCCACGGAAGTCTCCATCGTCCGAATATTGGGCTGTCGCACGCGCACTCAACCCCACACTCAGCGGGGATACATGTAGTCGCGCGTCAACGGATGGGGCAGGCGACCGTCGGGGAAAGGTTTGCCCGCAAGAAGCTGGAAAATAGACAGCCAGCCGCGGTCAAAGGCGTGGCCGGAGCCCGCGAGATAGATGCGCCAGGTGCGGAATTTCTCTTCCCCGGCTTCGCGGCGAGCAGCGTCGGCGTTGCGCTCGAGGCGATCGACCCAGTGCCAGAGCGTACGTGCGTAGTGCTCACGCAACGGCTCCGCATCGATCAGTTCCAGGCCTGTGGCCGCCATGCCCTGGATCACGCGCGAAACATGGGCGAGTTGCCCGCCAGGAAATACGTATTCCTCGACGAAATCGCTGATCCCGCTGCCGAGGCTGTCGACGCCGACCTGGTTCAGCGTGATGCCGTGATTGAGCACCAGGCCGCCGGGTTTCAGAATGCCGTGGATCTTGCCGAAGTAGCGCGGATACTTGCGAATACCGACATGCTCGAACATGCCGATGCTGGCGATCTTGTCGAAGAGCCTTCCCGCGGGCAGGTCGAGGTAGTCGAGCAATTCAATCTGCACGCGGCCGGCGAGTCCGAGTTCGTCGATTCTCGCGCGAACGTGGTCGTACTGATTTTGCGACAGCGTGATGCCGGTCGCCCTGACGCCATACACCTGCGCCGCATGGAATATCAGGCCGCCCCAGCCACACCCGATGTCGAGGAATTCCTCGTCCGGCTGGAGCATAAGCTTGCGGCAAATGTGGTCGAGCTTCTGCCTTTGCGCCAGGTCGAGTGTATCGGCCGCATCTCGAAAATAAGCGCACGAATACACCATGCGTTCGTCAAGCCAGAGCTTGTAGAACGCATTCGACACATCGTAGTGATGCGCGATGTTGGGCTTGTTGCCACGCCGCTGGTGCACCCACTGCGCCAGCCGGGCCCGGACGCGCTCGCGCCCGTGATTGACGCTGCCGACCAGCGTCTCGGCGATATCGAGCATGCGCCGCGAGCCGCCGGAGAAGTCGAGGTCGTCGCGGACGTAGGCACGGGCAAGCCGGCCGAGTTCGGGTGAAGCCAGCACCCGCAGCCCATTCCACGTGCGCGCATAGATATCGACTTCGGTCGCCTCCGACAACGCGACCCGCCCACCATCGGGGAGTACCAGCGCCACTGGGATGTTTCGACCGCCGTAGCGGTTGGCAACGATTCTTGAGAGCGAGTCGTTCATGGTCGATAGCGGGTAGACCGCACGCGCCGAGCAGTTGATAGTCTAGCGCCAGGCAACCCATTTTGACACCCCGGCGGGCCGCCCCTAAGATGGGGCGGCAATCCACCTGCTGCGCAATCGTGCCGGCAGTCGATACAGCCCATGCCTTCCGAGCGCGCCACGCAGCCACCCTTACCTGAACGCCAGTTCCGCGACGTGCTGGGGCAGTTCGCCACAGGCGTCACCATCATCACCGCACGAACCCGGGACGACACTTACGTCGGATTTACCGCGAACTCGTTCAATTCTGTGTCGCTGGATCCGCCGTTGGTGGTCTGGAGCCTCGCGCAACGGTCGCGCAGCCTCGTCGTCTTCCAAAGTGCGGAGCGCTATGCCGTAAATGTCCTTGCCCACGATCAGATCGAGTTGGCACGACGCTTTTCGCGTCCGCATGCCGACCGCTTCGATGGCGTGCCGTTTCGCCTGGGTGCGGCCGCGGCGCCGCTGATCGAGGGCTGCGTCGCCTGGCTCGAATGCCGTCATCATGCGCTGCACCCGGCGGGAGATCACATGCTTTTCATCGGTGAAGTCGATACATGCGCGCACCAGAACGTCGCGCCGTTGGTCTGGCACGGTGGTCACTTCCGCTTGAGCCGCGCGCATCCGGCAGCGTAGCCCTTCGGTGAGTCACGCTGGCTTGGGCTTGCTCGCCTGAAACAGCGCGTGCATCTTCCGAAAAACGGGGCCCGGTTTGCCGCCCGCGAATGACTTGCCGTCAACCGTGGTGACCGCCAGCACTTCTTTCGACGATGAGGAGAGCCACATTTCGTCGGCGCCCAGAGCTTCGTCGCGCGTCACCGGTCGCATTGCGTGCGCGAGTCCGGCCGCGCGCGCCAGTTCAAACGTGGCGTCGTAGGTGATGCCCGGCAGAATCAGGTTGTCCTTGGGCGGTGCGACAATGACGCCGTCCTTGACGATCAGCACGTTCGACGCCGAAGCCTCGGTCAGATAGCCGTCGCGAAACAGTATCGACTCCACTGCGCCTGCCTCGACTGCAGCCTGGCGCGCAAGCACATTGCCGAGCAGCGAAATCGTCTTGAGATCGCAATGCAACCAGCGTTGATCGGGTGCGGTGACCACCGCGACGCCGCGCTCGACCTGCTCGGCCGTTGGCAACACCAACGGGTTGCTCATCATGAACACGGTGGGTGCGACACCCGCCGGAAACGCATGATCACGCTTGGCGACACCGCGGGTCACCTGGAAGTACACGCCCTGATCGGCAAAGGGCATGCGTCCGATCAAATCCCGGATGATCGTTTCCCATTCTGCGACGGTGTGCGGATTGGCCAGGCCGATGCCGCCCAAGCTGCGCTGCAGGCGCGCGAGATGCTGCGGCATGCGGTATGGCACGCGTGCGTACACCGGAACCAGCTCGTAGACGCCGTCGCCGTAGATAAAGCCACGATCGAGCACCGAAATCTTGGCATCCTCGATCGGAAGAAACTTGCCGTTGAGGTAGACGGTCATGATTGAGCTCGTGATTGTTGGACGTCATTCCCGCGCACGCGGGAATCCATTTTTCCACGCCAAACTTGGATCCCCGCTTTCGCGGGGATGACGCATCCGTTACCAATCGCCGCGACGCTGCGCGTCTTGCTCTTGGACGGATGCGTCATTTGAGCCACAACCGCACCGTATCCCAGGCCCGGCCGAACAAGCTCGCCAGCGGAACGTCGGCCATGGCCTGCAATGGATATTCGCCGACTTGCTTGCTGTCGAGGGTCACGCGCACCACTCCGACGCGCTGCCCCCGCGTGACCGGTGCCACCAGCGGCTCAACCGCCTCCATGGTCAGCTTCAGCTTTTGCGCCTGGCCCTTCGGCAGTGTCAAATACTGGTCCGCGACAAATCCCGCGGCAACCGAGTCGGTGGCGCCTTTCCACACTCTCAGTGTATTGATCGTCTGACCGTTCTGATACATCTGCACCGTGTCGTAGAACTGGAAGCCGTAGTTCAGCAGTTTCTGCGACTCGATGGCACGCGCCGCATCGGACCCTGCGCCAAGAACGACCGACAGCAATCGGCGGGGCCCGCGCTTGGCCGACGCGATCAGACAGTAGCCGGCAGCGTCGGTGTTACCCGTCTTCATTCCGTCGACATAGGGGTCGCTCCACAACAGCCGATTGCGATTTGGCTGCGTGATGTTGTTGTAGCGATACTCCTTGATCGAATACAGCGGATAGTACTCAGGAAAGTCGCGGATGATCGCCGCTGCCAGCAGGGCAAGATCGTTCGCGCTCGATACCTGACGCGCTGCCGGCAATCCGGTCGCGGTCGCGAAACGGGTATTCTTCATGCCCAAATGCGTCGCTTCCTTGTTCATGCGTTCGACGAATGCGTCCTCCGAACCTGCCGTCGTCTCGGCCAGTGCAATTGCAGCATCGTTGCCTGACTGCACGATCATGCCGTGCAGCAACTCGTCGACGCTGACCGCCTTCTTCGGTTCGATGAACATGCGCGAGCCTTCCGCACGCCACGCCTTGGTAGACACGTTGACCATCTGCGAGGGCACGAGCTCTTTTTCCTTGAGCGCGCGAAAGATCAGGTATGCAGTCATCAGCTTGGTCAGCGACGCGGGCTCGCGCGGCTCGTCCGCATTTTGCGCGACAAGCGTCTGGCCGCTGAGGACGTCGACCAACAGGTAGGCCTTGGCGGCTATCGCTGGCGGTGGCGCCGCCGCAGCCGCTATGACATCGGTGAACGCCGGAGCGACGCTGTCGGCAGCCGCCGCCGCGAGGACGAAACCTGCCGGTAGCCAGCGTACGAGCGAGGAGAAGGACATCGGGGTGCATTGCGGAAAGAGGCCGATTATACCGCGCGTACTGCTGGAGCTTTGTCCCGGACTAAGTCCTCGCGTAGACGTCCGGATCGAAGCGTTCCAGAAAGCGCGCAGGATTTTCGAGCGGCGCGAATCCGAAGCGCGCGTATAGTCCGTGGGCGTCCTTGGTCGCCAGCAGGAATCGGCGCAGGCCCTGCAGTTCCGGATGCTGAATCACAACGCGGATCATCCATTGCCCGAGGCCGTCGGCGCGCCATTCCGGCAATACAAACACGTCGGCGAGATACGCGAACGTCGCGCGGTCCGTGACCACGCGCGCGAACGCCACCTGCGCACCATCGCGATAGACGCCAAAGCAGAGCGAATGCTCGATCGAGCGCTCGACAACCACGCGCGGCACGCCGCTCGCCCAGTACGATTGCTCGCTCAGGAAACGGTGGATCAGTGCACGATCGAGCCGCGCCGGATCCGTCGACAACTCGAAATCGCCTTTGCGTTCGACAACATGCACCGGAAGCGTCATTGCCCGATGAACGCGAAGTCGACTTCCGGCTTCTTGCCCGACACGATGTCAGCGAGCGCCTTGCCGGACCCGGCGCCCATCGTCCAGCCCAATGTGCCGTGTCCCGTGTTCAGGTACAGGTTTGGGTAGCGCGTCCGGCCGATCAATGGCACGCCCGAAGGCGTTGCCGGCCGCAATCCGGTCCAGTACTCCGCCCGCGAGCCATCGATGGCGCCTCCGAACCATTCGCCCGCACGCCGCGTCAGCGCTTCGCAGCGCACGCGATTGAGATCGAGTTTGTAGCCGGACAGCTCCGCGGTGCCGGCGACGCGCAAGCGGTCGCCCAGGCGAGTGAACACGATTTTCTTCGCATCGTCGGTGATGCTTCCGAGCGGCGCGGCCTCCGACTTCAGGATGGGAATCGTCGCGGAATACCCCTTGGCCGGATAGACCAGCGCCTGCACGCCTACAGGAGCAAGGAGCAGTGGTGCGTAGCTGCCGAGGCAGACGGCATAGGCGTCCGCGGTCAGCGTTTCCTCGTGCCCCTGGCCATCGACCGTGCGCACCCCGGCAATCGCACCCCCTTCGCGCACGAGCGATGCCACGGTTACGCCGTAGCGAAACGTGACCCCGCGTTGCGCGGCAAGTGCCGCGAGTTCTTGCGTGAATTTGCGGGCATCGCCCGTTTCATCGGTCGCAGTGAAGGTGCCTCCGGCAATCCAGTCGCGCCGGTCGCGAAGCGCCGGCTCGATCGCGACACACTCGTCTGCCGTCTTCACGTCGCGGGCAACCCCGTACCGACGGACCAGCGCCGCAGCCTTCACCGCAGATGCAAAGCCGGCCTCGTCGGTGTAGACCTGCAGGATGCCGCGCTGCAGATCGTCGTAATGCATGCCGGTCGACGCACGCAGCGCACGCAGCACACCACCGGAATACTTGCTGATCGCCAGGATCTGCAGCATATTGCGCCGCGTCCGCGATGGTAGGCACTCGAACAGGAATGCGGTGCCCCAACGCCATTGCCGCGGGTCCAGCGTCGGCCGGAACAGCAGCGGCGCGTCGGGTCGGGACAGCCATTTGAGGATCTGCAATGGCGCCTTTGGCGCGGCCCACGGCTCGACGTGCGACACGGAAATCTGTCCGCCATTGGCGAACGAGGTCTCCATCGCTGCCGCTGGTTGCCGCTCGATGACCGTGACGTCGTGACCCCGTTCGCGCAGGAACCATGCGCTGGTCGTTCCGATGACGCCCGCGCCGAGCACAACGACCTTCATTCGGCGTAGTCCGCCACCGGGATGCAGGAGCAGGACAGATTGCGGTCACCGTAGACGTTGTCGGCTCGCGCAACGGGCGGCCAGTATTTGTTGGCCCGCAGCGCAGGCAAGGGATAGGCTGCCTGTTCACGGGTATAACCATGCGGCCAGTCGGCGGCAAGCAGCGCCGCCGCAGTATGCGGCGCATTCTTGAGCGTGTTGTCTGCGCGATCCATCCGCCCCTGCTCGATGGCGCGGATTTCCTCGCGGATCGCGACCATGGCGTCGATGAAACGGTCCAGCTCGGCCCTGGACTCGCTTTCGGTCGGCTCGATCATCAGCGTGCCGGCGACGGGAAAGCTCATCGTCGGCGCGTGAAAACCGTAGTCGATGAGTCGTTTGGCAACGTCGTCGACGGTGACATCGCTGGTCTCTTTCAACGGGCGCAGATCGAGAATGCATTCGTGCGCAACCAGTCCGTTCGGCCCCGAATACAGCACCGGATAGTGCGGCGCGAGACGACGCGCGACGTAGTTGGCGGCAAGTATCGCGGACTCGGTCGCCGCCTTGAGCCCTTCGCCGCCCATCATCGTGATGTACATCCACGAAATCGGGAGAATGCCGGCACTGCCGTAGGGCGCCGCCGACACCGGCCCGATCGCTTCGGACACGGTTTCCGCTTTCGTGCCCAGCACGCGGTGCGTGGGCAGAAATTTCGCCAGATGCGCGCCGACCGCGACGGGGCCGACGCCAGGTCCGCCTCCACCGTGCGGGATGCAGAACGTCTTATGCAGGTTCAGATGCGAAACATCCGCGCCGAATTTCCCCGGTGCGGCCAACCCGACCAGCGCATTGAGATTTGCGCCATCGACATAAACCTGACCGCCGTGCGCGTGAACGATGTCGCAGATATCCCGGATCCCACCCTCGAAGACTCCGTGCGTCGATGGGTAGGTGACCATGATCGCGGCCAGATTGGCGCTATGCGCATCGGCCTTGGACTTCAGATCGCCGAGATCGACGTTGCCACCCTCGTCGCACCCGACAACCACGACTTTCATGCCCGCCATATGCGCAGACGCTGGATTGGTGCCGTGCGCCGACGCGGGAATCAGGCAGATGTCACGGTGCGCCTCGCCACGCGATGCGTGATAGGCGCGAATGATCAGCAGCCCGGCATACTCCCCCTGCGACCCGGCGTTCGGCTGCAGCGACACCGCGGCATAGCCTGTCACCGCGCACAGCATCGCTTCGAGTTCGACAATCATTTCGCGATAGCCGACCGACTGATTCGCGGGCGCGAGCGGATGTACCTGGCCGAACTCCCGCCACGTGACCGGGATCATTTCGCTGGCCGCGTTGAGCTTCATCGTGCACGATCCCAGCGGTATCATCGCGCGATCAAGCGCGATGTCCTTATCGGCGAGCCGGCGCAGGTAACGCATCAGTTCGGTTTCGCTGTGATAGCGGTTGAACGTCGGATGCGTCAGATACGTCGACGTGCGCGCAAACGCAGCCGCGTAGCCGTCCTCCGCGCCCGCTTCGATGCCTTCGAAATCGGGCAGTGCAGCGCCCGCCGGAGCGCATATCGACCACAGCAGTCTTACGTCGTCGCGGGTCGTGGTCTCGTCGAGCGACATGGCGAGATGCTCGCTGCCGATGCGGCGCAGATTGGCGTCGCGCGCGACCGCCGCTTCGTGCAGCGCCGAGGTGCGCTCGCCCGTGGCCAGCGTCACTGTGTCGAAGAAGGTGTCGTTCACAACGATGAGCCCGAGTTTTTTCAGACCGGCCGCAAGCACGGCAGTGAGGCGATGTACGCGCGCGGCGATCGTCGCCAGGCCTCCGGGCCCGTGATACACGGCGTACATGCTGGCGATGACCGCGAGCAATACCTGCGCCGTACAGATGTTGGACGTCGCCTTCTCACGGCGGATATGTTGTTCGCGAGTCTGCAACGCGAGGCGATAGGTAGGCTGGCCCGCCGCATCGATGGTCACACCCACGAGGCGGCCAGGCAGGCTTCGCTTGAATTCGTCGCGCGTCGCAAGGAACGCCGCGTGCGGCCCGCCAAAGCCGATGGGTACACCGAAGCGCTGGCTGGAACCGACGGCGACATCTGCACCCCACTCGCCCGGTGGGGTGAGGAGCGTCAGCGCCAGCAGATCGGTGGCGCAGATCACGAGGGCACCCTGCGCATGCAACGCTTCGGTCTGCGTACGATGGTCTTCGATACTACCGTTCACCGCAGGATATTGGAGCAGTGCCGCAAAGCAGCCACTATCTCGAGCGGCGTCGGCGGGCCCGACCACGACGCTGATGCCCAATGGCGCGGCGCGCGTCCGCACGACGTCGCGCGTCTGCGGAAACACGCCTTCCGCGACAAAAAACACCGTGCTCTTGCTTTTGCCAACGCGCTGGCACAGCGTCATCGCCTCGGCCGCGGCGGTTGCTTCATCGAGCATCGACGCATTGGCGACCGCGAATCCCGTCAGATCGCATACCATCGTCTGGAAGTTGATGAGCGCCTCGAGCCGTCCCTGTGAAATCTCGGGCTGGTACGGCGTATAGGCGGTGTACCACGCGGGATTCTCGAGAACGTTGCGCAGAATCACCGGAGGCGTGAGCGTCCCGTAATACCCTTGGCCAATGAACGATTTTGGCACGCGGTTCTTGCGCGCGATTGCCTTCAGCGCATCGAGCGCTTCCTGTTCGCCCTTGGCGGCTGGGAGCGCTAACGGTTTAGTCAAACGGATCGCTGGCGGAACGATCGCATCCATCAGTGCCGCGCGCGACGAGAAGCCCAGGACTTCGAGCATCAGCGCCTGGTCGGCGTCCGTGGTGCCGATATGGCGCGCCACGAATTCACGGTGCTGCTCGAGTTCTCCGAGTGAGCGACGCGCCGGTGGTTGCAGATCGTTCAATTTCATCGCAGGTTCCTCAGGCAAACTCAGGCGTCACCGACACTGGCCGTGTAGGCCGCCGCATCGAGCAGCTTGCCCACATCGCCGGGATTCGCCGGCTTGAGCTTGTAGAGCCAGTTCGCGTAAGCGTCTGTGTTCACCGTTTCTGGTGCAGCGACCACGGCAGCATTGGCGGCGAGCACGGTGCCGGCGACCGGAGCGTAGATATCGGACGCGGCCTTCACGGACTCGACGACCGCGCAGACTTCGCCCTCCGTCAAGGTTCGTCCCACCGCCGGCAACTCGATGAAGACGAGATCGCCCAGCGCCTCCTGCGCATGATCGGTGATGCCGATCGTCAGCGTTCCGTCCTTTTCAGTGCGGATCCACTCATGGCTGGCGGTGTACCTCAAGTCGGCGGGAACGTTCATTCGTGAGTCTCCTGTGCTTTCATTCGACGAGAATCTTGCCGTGACGAACGAACGGCGGTTTGACGATGCGCGCGGCAAGTGCCTTATCTCGAATATCGACGTGCACGCTGTCCCCAGGCACCGCGCCTACCGGCAGCCGCGCGAGCGCAATCGACGCGCCGAGCGTCGGTGAAAACGTTCCGCTGGTGATCTCGCCATCGCCGTGGTCGCTGCGCACCCGCTGATGGCCGCGCAGGACACCGCCTTTGTCGACGAGCAGTAGGCCGACCTGCTGGCGCTTCGGCGGCGTTGCGGCGAGCGCCGCCTTTCCCACGAAATCGCGCGGGCTCGCCAGATCGACGGTCCATGCGAGACCGGATTCCAGCGGGTTCACGTGCTCATCCATGTCCTGGCCGTAGAGATTCATTCCAGCCTCGAGCCGCAGTGTGTCACGCGCGCCCAGCCCGCAAGGACGTACGCCCGCTGCAGCGAGCGCGCCCCAGAGTGCGTCTACACGCGCTGCCGGAAGCATGATTTCAAAGCCGTCTTCGCCCGTGTATCCGGTGCGCGCAACAAAGCAGTCGGCAAACTCAGCCGCGATGAATGGCTTGAGCTCCTCGGTCGCCAGGCGGCTGCCGGGCAACGCTTGCCATACGCGCTCGCGCGCGCTGGGTCCCTGCACCGCAATCATCGCCAGATCGTGCCGCGGTTGGAGCGTGAGCTGCGGTGCACGATCGGCCAGCAGCGACTGCAACCACGCGACGTCCTTGTCAGCGGTGCCGGCATTGACGACCAGGCGGAACCAGTCTTCGGCGAGGAAGTAGACGATCAGGTCGTCGAGCACCCCGCCATCGGGCTGCAGCAGGCACGAATAGAGTGCCTTGCCGCGTACCTTCAGCTTGTCGACATTGTTGGCCAGCGCGTAACGGAGGAAATCGCGCGCACCCGGTCCGCGCAGGTCGATCGCAAGCATGTGCGACACGTCGAACATGCCGGCGTCGCGGCGCACCGCATGATGCTCCTCGATCTGCGAGCCGTAGTTCACCGGCATGTCCCACCCGCCAAAATCGACCATCCTGGCGCCGGCGGCGCGATGTGCGGAATTGAGCGGGGTTTGCTTGAGCACTGCTTCCCTCAGGTCATGAAACAAAAAGGGCGACGCCGACCTGTCGGCTTCGCCCCATCTGTCCTTTTACCTGAGAGATTACGGTACGCTTGCCGCGTCGGCGCGCGCCCGGTGCCCCTTCGGTGGGCCACCCGGCATGTATCGGGCGACCGCTCTCCAGATCGTTTGCTGCAGTCCGCGCAGTCCTTTTGCCTGAGCGATTTCGGGAGTTGCGCCTTCGGCGGCAGCCGGCGATTTCGCGGCCACACTCTCCTGCACGGACCAACCAAGGTTACCGGTCGCGTCGACCCTTGTCAAAATGTGCGTCGCGCTCGCGGCCTCAGCAACGATCACCCGCAATGCGAACTATGTCGTATCGGCCACCTGCCGCGACTCGCAATTCCCCGTGCCGGCTCCGCACGTTCGGTGCACGATCAGCACATCGCAAGTCGCCGGCCTCTCCGCCTCCGGGGTCGCCTCCCCACGCTGAGCGTGGGGCCCCTGCTCAACCCTGCGGCGTCCTATCCCCACGCTTCGCGCGGGGCCCCTCGCCGGGTGGCTCGCGCGGCTACTTCTTCAACGTGAGGATCCAGGTGACGAGTTCCTTGATGTCGGCCTCGGGGACCTGGGCATTGGGCGGCATGGGGATCTGGCCCCAGACACCGACGCCTCCTTTTTTGACCTTTTCGGTCAGCTTGGCGACTGCATCCTTGTCGCCCTTGTATTTGGCCGCAACGTCCACGTACGGCGGGCCGATCAGCTTCTTGTCGACGGTATGACAGGCTGCGCAGCTATCCTTTTTCATCATCGCTTCGGCGGCCGCATTGTCGAGCGCGGCGTTGGCACTGCCGGCCACGATCAGGCCTGCGGCAAAAACCAAGCATTGGCGTTTCATACAGTCTCCGGGAAACAGTAAGGGAAAGCGGCCGCCATCGTACCGGATCGGCTCGTGCGACGCCAGCCGGCGACGTCAACCGTCGCCATCGAGTACGGCTTCGATCACATCGAGGCGCGCCACAGGCGGCAGACATTTCGTCCCTGTGCATACCCACGCCGTCGCCTCTCCCGGCGCACCCACGTGCGGCTTCGCCAACGCCCCGGGCAGCGCCGATTGCGACGACAGATCGAGGACTGCGACCTCGGGTCGATATTTGCGTCCGATTGCACGCTTCCACTCTGCGCAGGTGCCGGCATCACCCTGAAGCAGAACCATCGTCGGCACTTGCAGACAGGCGTCGAGCGCAACCTGCAGCGCCGCGAAGCCCGATGGCTGGGCGGCGAGCTCCGGGGCGAAGAGGCGGACCGTACGTTCCGCTGCGGTGATGTATCTGATTTCGCCAAGCCAATGTCCAAGTTCGAGCAGCGCCTGCGCTGCAACACCGTTGCCGGCGGGTGTCGCGTTGTCGTGTCCGGGCTTCGCACGATGGATCAATGCCTCGTGGTCATGACTCGTAAAGAAAAAGCCGCCGGCGGAGCGGTCCTCGAAGCGATCGAGCAACGCTTCGGCCAATTCGATGGCCCACTCGAGATCCCGCGATCTGAACGCGGTTTGCATCAGTTCGAGCAAAGCGGCAAGCAGAAACGCGTGATCATCCAGATAGGCATTCAGGTGCGCGCGGCCGTCCTTGTACGTGGCGAGCAGACGATCGTCGCGCCACAGGGTCGAACGCAGAAAATCGACGGCCTCCTGCGCGTTCGCCAGCCACGTCGGTTCGTCGAACGTGCGGGCCGCGCGCGCCAGCGCGCCGATCATCAGCGCGTTCCACGACGTGAGCAGCTTGTCGTCGCGACCCGGCCGCACGCGAAGGGCGCGCGCCGCGAGCAGTTTGGCCCGCGCCGCCACAAGCCTTGTTTCGGCGATCGACGCATCGATACCGAGTTCGCGCGCGATGTCGACAAGCGGCGTGACGACACGCAGGTTCCAGGCGACTTGCTCGAAGTTCGGTGGGCCGTCGAGGCCCCAGTGCGGCGCGGCAACGGCATATTCGCCGGCGTCGAGCAGTGCCTCGACTTCCCTGGCCGTCCAGACGTAGAACTTGCCTTCCTCGTGTTCGCTGTCGGCGTCGAGGCTCGAACAGAACGCGCCTTGCGGCGACCGCATTTCAGACAGCGTCCATGCCACGATATCGCGCGCAGTGTCTGCGAACAATTTGTCGCCGGTCGCGCGCCAGGCATCCGCATACAACGGCAGCAGCAGTGCGTTGTCGTAGAGCATTTTTTCGAAATGCGGAATCGCCCACTCCGCATCCGTGCTGTAGCGGCAGAAGCCGCCGGCAAGCTGGTCGTGAATGCCGCCTTCCGCCATGCGTGAAAGCGTTACGCGCACGATCTCGACGGCGCGCGCGTCGCGTGTTCCAGCAAACTGGCGCAGGCAAAGATCGAGATCGGTCGCATGTGGAAATTTCGGTGCCTGACCGAAGCCCCCGTGAACGGGATCGAACAGGCGCGCCAGCGCAGCAAGCGCCGCCTTCGAGGCATTTACCGGAAGCGCCGCATCGGCCACGACCGCGTCTGGATTGGTCAGTGCCAGCGCCTGCCGCAGTCGCTCATTCTGTTCCGCGATCGCATCGCCCTGCTGTCGGTACGCCGCGGCTACGCGCGGCAGGAGGTCGACGAAGCCCGGCGTTCCGTAACGGGCGTCCTTGGGAAAGTACGTGCCGCCGAAAAACGGGTCCTGTTCCGGCGTCAGGAACATCGTCAACGGCCACCCCCCGTTACGACGCGTCAGCACCGCGTGCGCTGCCTGGTAGATCTGGTCGAGATCGGGCCGCTCCTCTCGATCGACCTTGATATTGACGTACAGATCGTTCATCAGCGCGGCAACGCTGGGGTCCTCGAACGATTCGTGCGCCATCACATGGCACCAGTGACACGCCGAATAGCCGATCGACAGCAGAATCGGCTTGCGCTCGCGCTTTGCGCGTGCGAGCGCTTCTTCACCCCATGGATACCAGTCGACCGGATTGTCGGCGTGCTGCTGCAGATAGGGGCTGGTTTCGCGCCCCAGGCGGTTTGCCAAGTTGCCTACGCGGCGGTTTCCTCGAACGCGAGGCGCTCGAAGTCGGCTCCGCGCTGCATCAGGCGTGTCAGGCGGAAACGGCGTTCCGGGCCGGACGCGAGCGATCGCACGACCCGCCCGGCGCTGAATGTGCGCGGCGGCGCGATCAGCGTCGCCTTTTCATCCGGCGTCACCCCGAGCAACACCGTTGGAAATGGCGTTTCCTCGGCGAGAATCGTTGTCAGCCCGCGTACGGCGGTGGCCGCCGGTGATCCCGCCCATAATTTCAGTGTCACGGCGAGGTCGCCCTGACTGTCGAGCGCAACCCGCGTCACATACCCGCAGCGCACCCGCTCGTCATCGCGAACGACGACCAGCTGATCGAGGTGCCAGCGATGCTGCCCGGCACCGACGCGGCGGACGTTGGCACTGGCCCAGTCGTAGGTGCCCTGCCAACGCTCCCACGTCCAGGCTTTCTCCGCTTCTTCCTTGTTGCGGTCATAGTCTGTCAGCGCGCCGAGCGTCGCGAGGTGCTGCGTCCCCTGATAGGACAAGCGCCCGAGCAAGTCTTGACTGTTGAAGGTTCGGCCGGCGACGCGGAAATACGCCGCGCCGATGCCGCCAACGCACAGCTCGAGTCCCGCCTGCGACTCGTTGCCGTCCCGTTTGACCGGCAGCGCATACCAGCGCGAGTCCAGGTGCGCGAGCAGCGCGGCGCAGGCATCGACAGCGACGTCGTGACCGAGCTGAAGTTCCGCCGGGTTGGCGCCACTGCCGAGCCGTTTCAGTCGCCCGCGCACGCTGGTCGCGAGCTTCGCCGGGTAACCGTAACGAGTGCCCTCGCCCGGATGACGCGGACCGAGCGACCCCAGCGACGCGCCAACGGGCGCGTCGAGGTCCATGGTTATGACCGGACCCTCGGTTTCGCGCTGCTGGGCATAGGGGAATACCTTGCGCGCCCACATCGCCAGCCAGCGATCGGTCAGTTCGATCTGGCGCACCGACATTGCGCAAGGATCCGCCAGATCGAGCAGCAACGCATGACAATAAGTCGAGTAGCACGACACGCCCACCGCATTGGGCATGAGCTCGTCGGTCACCGCGGTGACCGCGCACTCGAGAATTTCCGCAAGACGGTAGTAGGCGTGCAGCTCCTGCCACACCGCCGGGCCCGGAATGTGCCGGGCAAGGCCGTGGACCAGGATCATCTGCTTGCCGACCCATAGTCCGCGCTGCAGGACCTTGGCCTTGACGCCCTGCAGATCTGGATCGTTTTCGAGCAACGGCTTGAGACACGCCGAGTACTGACTCCAGAGCGCCTGCCATAACGACAGCGCCTGCTGGAAAGCCTCGCGTTCGCGGTCCGCTGCCGGCTGCGGCTTGCCCGCATAGCGACGGGCCAGCTCGGTATGCAGGAACATCACCGCCTCACGCATCACTTCGGCGATGCGCGCCCGTTCACGTGGCGCGAAATCGGCTTCCGACAGCCGCTTCAGTTGCCCAAAGACGGCGTCGTAGTGCCGGGGAATATTGGTGAGTGGAAGCGCGCGCAGCCACAAAGCGCAGCCTTCCGCATCCGCGAACGCGAGCGACTCCGCCCCTTGGAGGGTCTGCGTTTGCGTCAGCGTGAATTCGTTGGTCGTCGCCATGTCGCTGCCGTTGGAGGGGGGTGCGCCTCTCCCGCGCGCTTCCCGGACCTGACTCTGGTTATAGCACAAGTCCCCCTGGTTACGCCCTGCCGCCGGGCGTGCGGGATGGGCCGCATGGACGGCCGGCGGCCCCGATGACCAGTGTGAATATTCGACATGTGCAGCACAGAATCCGCCGCGGCGACGGGGGCGGCGGACGTGGACAATTGGATGCCATGGACGCGACAAAATCGTTCGTAACTTTTCGTAGAGAAGATCATGAACACAGACACGGAACGACAACTCACCCGTAGGTTTCGCACGATGCGACCACGATGGACGCCGGGCCTGTCGCGTGATCTCGTAAGCAACAACCTGTGTCTCCAACACCCGGGAAGCAGCTTTGCGCTGCGTGCCGAGAAACCGTTGCCTCCAACCCGCGCTGCGCGCAAGCCGCGCAGTCGCGGGTTCTTTTTCAAGGGGACGGAGCCGCCCAAAAAACAGAATGGATGGCGCAAAGCCGAAATGACGATCGTTGCACTGGCGATCGCGGTGGTGGCTGCCGCCTTCACACTGATCGTCGGCGCCCCCACGATGATGGGTGGCGCGATCAACCTGAACCCGGGACCCGCGATTTTCGGCGCCGCGTCGGTACCGCCAGCGTTCATCGAGCCTTCCAGGCTGCGTTGACACCCTCGCCCGGGTAGCTCAGACCAGGACGCGTTCGATGCCCCCGTGCGTGGCGCGCTCGACATAGCGCGGCAGCCAGTCCTCGCCCAGGACAGTGCGTGCAATCTCGACGACGATGTAGTCGGCCGTGGTGCCGGCATCGTCGTCGAAGCGAGACAGCCCTTGCAGGCACGATGGACAGGATGTCAGCACTTTGGTCGGGCCGGCGAAGCCATCGCTCCGCAGCTGTGCCGCACCTCGGCGCATTTCCTCCTCCTTGCGGAAGCGAACCTGCGTGGAGATGTCCGGCCGCGTCGTGGCCAGGGTGCCGGACTCGCCGCAGCAGCGTTCGTTGAGCGCGACCGCCGTGCCCATCAATTCGTTGACCACCTTGAGCGGCTGATACGTCTTCATCGGCGTGTGGCAGGGGTCGTGATACATGTAGCGGACACCTTGTAGCCCATCGAGTCGCACGCCCCGCTCCATCAGATACTCGTGGATGTCGAGCAACCGACAGCCTGGAAAGATCTTCTCGAATTCGTATTTCTGCAATTGGTCCATGCAGGTGCCGCATGAAACGATGACCGTCTTGATGTCCAGATAGTTCAACGTATTGGCGACCCGGTGGAACAGCACGCGGTTGTCGGTGATGATTTCCTGCCCTTTGTCGCGGTTGCCGGAAGCCGTTTGCGGATAGCCGCAGCACAGATAACCGGGCGGCAGGACGCATTGCGCGCCGACGTGGTAGAGCATCGCCTGCGTGGCCAGCCCCACCTGCGAGAACAGCCGTTCCGAACCGCAACCCGGGAAATAAAACACCGCATCGGAATCCTCCGCCGGCTGCGACGGATTCCGGATGATCGGAACGATCGTCGGATCCTCGATGTCGAGCAGCGCGCGGGCCGTCCGCTTGGGCAGTCCGCCAGGCATGGGCTTGTTGATGAAGTGGAGGATCTGCGCCTTGATCGGCGCCGTGCCGAGCGTCGCCGGTGGGCGGGCCGTCTGCCGCTGCACGAGTCCCAGCCGACGTGCTGCGCCAAAGGCGAGCCGTTGCACCTTGTAGCCCCAGTCGATCATCACCTTCTTGGTCAGTTTGATCGTTGTGGGGTCGGTCGCGTTCAGGAAGAACATCGACGCCGTGGTGCCGAGGTTGAACTTGCGGTGGCCCTGCTCGCGCAAAAGATTGCGCATGGCCATCGAGACATTGCCGAAATCGATGTCGACCGGACACGGGTTCGCGCACTTGTGGCACACGGTGCAATGGTCGGCGACGTCGGAAAATTCGTCGAAGTGCCGCAAGCTGACGCCGCGGCGCGTCTGCTCTTCATAAAGGAACGCTTCGATCAGCAGCGACGTTGCCAGGATCTTGTTGCGCGGGCTGTAGAGCAGATTCGCACGCGGGACATGCGTGGCGCACACCGGTTTGCACTTGCCGCAGCGCAAGCAATCCTTGATCGAGTCGGCAATGCCGCCGATCTCCGATTGCTCGAGGATCAGGCTCTCCGCGCCGAGCAGGTTGAAGCTTGGCGTATAGGCATTGGAAAGATCCGCACCAGGCAGCAGCTTGCCGCGGTTGAAGTGGCCCTTGGGGTCAACCTTGCGCTTGTATTCGACGAACGGAGCGATTTCTTCCGCCGTCAGGTATTCCAGCTTGGTGATGCCGATGCCGTGTTCGCCCGAAATGACGCCGTCGAGTCGCCGCGCCAGCGCCATGATCCGCGCCACCGCAGCGTGCGCCTCGCGCAGCATCGCGTAATTGTCGGAATTTACCGGAATGTTGCTGTGGACATTGCCGTCGCCGGCGTGCATGTGCAACGCCACGAACACGCGCCCGCGCAGCACCTCGCGGTGCACGTCGATGCAACGCTTGAGCATCGGTTCAAAGGCGATGCCCGCGAAGATGTCCGCGAGCGGCGCCTTGATCTCCGTTTTCCAGGATACGGCGACCGAATGGTTCTGCAGCGCTGGAAATGACTGATCGATGCCGTCGAGCAGCGCTTGCCAGCGGACTCGAATCGCAGCGATGACGGTGCGAGCCTCATCGAGTTTCGCGGCAACGGTTTCCGGCGGCGGCAGTTCCTCGGCGTGGGCGCCCCACAACCCCGGTGGGAACGGCTCGGTGAGCGCCGCGTCCAGCGCGTCGCACAGCGCGAGCTTGTTGCCGATCGAGAGCTCGATGTTGATGCGTTCGACGCCATCGGTATAGTCGCCGAGGCGGTCGAGCGGGATGACGACGTCCTCGTTGATCTTGAACGCGTTGGTGTGCGCGGCGATGGCGGCGGTGCGCGCCCTGTCCAGCCAGAACTTCTTGCGCGCCTCGGGCGACGTTGCCACGAATCCCTCGGCACCACGTGCATTGCACATCCGCACGACTTCGGAGGCCGCGCGCGCGACCGCGTTTTCGTCCTCGCCGACGATATCGCCGATCAGGACCATTTTCGGGCGGCCGTGGCGCTTGGCCTTGGTCGCGTAGCCGACCGCCTTGACGTAGCGCTCGTCGAGATGCTCCAGGCCGGCAAGGATGGCGCCCCCGGGGCGCTGGTCGAGGTAACGTTTGATCTCGACGATTGCCGGCGTCGAATCGTGCACCTGTCCGAAGAATTCCATGCACACAGTTCGGATCGCCGGCGGCATCCGGTGCAGGATGAAGCGCGCCGACGTGATGATGCCGTCGCAGCCTTCCTTCTGGATCCCCGGAAGACCGGCAAGAAACTTGTCGGTCACGTCCTTGCCGAGACCGGTCTTGCGGAAGGTCGCGCCCGGAATGACCAGGGTCTCGCGGCGTTGCAGCGGCCCGAAGGCGCCCTTTGCGTCGGCCGCGTGGTACGCAAGATCGAAGGTCGCGACGTCGGCGTCGTGGATCTTGCCGAGGTTGTGGTCCTGGCGCGTGACCTCCAGCCAGCCGGCATCAGGCGTCACCATGCGCCACGACGCCAGGTTGTCGAGCGCCGTTCCCCACAACACCGCCTTCTTGCCGCCGGCGTTCATCGCGACGTTGCCGCCGATGCAGGACGCGTCGGCCGAAGTGGGATCGACGGCGAACACGAGCCTTGCACTCTCCGCCGCTTCCATGACGCGCCTGGTGACGACGCCCGCGCCAGCATCGATCGTGGGCACTGGCTGATCGTGGCCCGGCAGCACGATGCGTTCGATCAGCGACAGTCGTTCGAGCTTCTCGGTGTTGATCACCGCCGAGCGCCGGTCCAGCGGCACCGCGCCACCGGTATAACCCGTGCCGCCGCCACGGGGAATGATCGTGAGTTCGAGTTCGATGCACCCGCGCACCAGGCCGAGTACTTCGGTCTCCGTATCCGGATAGAGCACGACGAACGGGTATTCGACGCGCCAGTCCGTGGCATCGGTCACGTGCGACACGCGCGCCAGGCCGTCGAACGCGATGTTGTCCCGATGCGTATGGCGTGTCAGCGTTCGCAACGCGCGGCGACGCAGCTCCTCGGTCGTGCGGAACGAGTCGGCGAACGCGTCGACCGCGGCGCGCGATCGCGCGAGCAGTCGAGCCACCTTTGCGTCGAGTTCGACGTCGGCATCGGCGCGTCGGCGCTTGTCGATTTCACCCAACCGATGCCGCAATGCATTGACCAGCAGTTCCCGCCGCTTTGGATTGTCGAGGAGGTCGTCCTGCAGATACGGGTTACGCTCGACCACCCAGATATCGCCAAGTACTTCGAACAGCATCCGTGCGGATCGGCCCGTGCGCCGCTCACCACGCAATACTTCGAGCAGGCGCCACATATCGACACCGAGCAGCCGGATAACGATCTCGCGGTCGGAGAACGACGTGTAGTTGTACGGGATCTCGCGCAACCTCGGCGTTGCTGCCGATGAGTCGGCCTCGAGGTTGAGCACGTCGGCGTTGGCGTTCATGACGACGCGATTTTACCGCATCGCAGCATCGGGGCCGCCGAAGACATTCCCTATTGGCGCGGTGTGCGTTCGTTGCGGTGCGGAGCAGGCTCGAAATTGCTGCGGAAAGGATTGATGTCGATGCCGCCGCGGCGGAGGAAGCGCGCGTATACCGTGAGCTGTTCCGGCCTGCAGCGAAGGCCGATGTCGATGAACATTCGCTCGACGCAGCTTTCGTGGAACGCGGCGTGCTGCCGGTACGAAACGAAATATTTGAGCAGCGCGGTGCGATCGATGCGCGGGCCGCGGTAGTGGACGAGGATGTCGGCGTAGTCGGGTTGCCCGGTCACCGGGCAGTTGGACCGGAACAGGCCGGTGCGCAGCGATTCCTCGGCCAAACCTGCGCCACGCGCGAGCAGCGTCGGATCGGGCGCATATGCATCGACGGCAATATTGCGGTCATCGATCGACTCGCCCGGCAACTCGGCGATCCGTGTCGCCGTGGGCGAAGGCATGACGGAGACGCCCACCGGTGCGGCGCAAGTGTTCGAAAGATCCGTCGTGATCCGCCGCAGGAGCTCTTCAACGGAGTCCACGCGTTCCTGCGCAAAGGAACCGAGATAGAGCTTCAGCGACTTGGATTCGACGATGGCAGGCGATTCGGCGCCGATACGCATCTCGGCGATCGCACCCATCGGTTTGCCATGGCGGTCGAGCCAGCTCAGTTCATACGTTGTCCAGATATCGACGCCGGAGAACGGCAACGTCGCGCCGATGCCGAGTTCCGCCCGCTGCCGCGAACGATCGATCGCGAACAGCAGCGACGCATCGTAGCGATCGGGATACGCGGTCGGCCTGCCGAGCGGCGACGGTCCGGGCGTCATCATCAAGTCACGTCCCGCGGTCGCACGGACCGTGCAAAATTCTGCCGCAGCAGCACGTACGACACGGGCACCGCAACCGCAAGCGCGGCGAGCATGGCGAACGGCCGGGGCAACCCGGCCCGCGCAACGGCCAGCCACAGCACCGCAAGCGAAACGACGTACGTGGCGCCGTAACTCAGCAGATAGCCCAGCGCGGAGCGTGCGTCCGGCGCCGCGCCGAAGACGAATCGCGCGTTTGCCCAATACCCGGTCGCCAGCCCGACGACATACGCCACCGTATAGGCCAGCCGGTAGTCGATGACCTGCAGCAGGAGCAGATACACCAGATAACTGAAAACGGTATTGGCTGCGCCGACGACGATAAACCGGGCGAAGCGGGACGTCGGATGCAGTGACATCGCGCTCACCTGGCGACGGCGCGCATGAACTCGTCGTAATCCCGGATGTAGTCGCGCGGGTCGTAGGCGTGCGATGCGAGCACGAGCAACGCGGCTTCGGCAGAGTAATCGAACTGCGCGGCCCACACCATTGGCGGCAGGTACAAACCGAGTGAGCTGCGATTGAGCAGGAACTCCTGCCGGCGCTTGCCGTCGTCGGCGATGACGCGGCAGCTGCCAGAGACGCACACCAGAAATTGATGGCACGTGCGATGGGCATGTTGGCCGCGCACCTCGCGGCTCGGTACATCGTGCACGAGGAAAAAGCGCTTCACCGCAAACGGGAGGAACTTGGCGATCTCCGCCGCGACAAGCCCGCCGCGCAGGTCCTCGACCGCATCGAGCGAATTCGCTCAGCAGCACCCCGCGTACCCGCGTCTTTCCCGGGCGCGCGCCGGAGCGCGTGGCGCGCCTTCCGTCGGTCTCGGCCCCGCGTCGCAATAGCCGACGATGCGCGCGGGATTGCCAGCCACGATCGCGTACGCCGGCACGGACTCCACAACGACGGCGCCGGCGCCGACCATCGCCGATCGGCCGACGCTCAGTCCCGGGAGAATCGTCGCGTTCGCGCCGATCGATGCGCCCGTGTGCAATACGGTCTCGAGGAAATTCCTGGGTGGCCGTTTGCTGCGCGGGAAGTGATCGTTGGCGAACGTCGCGTTCGGCCCGATGAATACATCGTCCTCCACGCGCAGACCGTCCCAAAGCTGAACGCCGCATTTCACGGTGACACGATCGCCAACCCTGACGTCATTTTCAATGAACGTCTGATCGCAGATGTTGCAATCCTTGCCGATGCGCGCACCGGGCAGGATGTGTGCGAACGCCCATACGCGCGTGCCCGCGCCGATCGTCTTCGATTCACACAGCGCCTGTGGATGAACGAAATATTTCACCGTTGCGTACCTTCCCCGAACGAGAAGCGGCGCTGGACGATCGCCAGCGGCCGGGCCTTGGTGTTCTCGAAGGCTCGCCAGGCGTAAGCGCCGACCACCGACAACCCGAGTGCGTTCAGCGCGCCGAACCCTGCGACGAGAAGTACTGTCGTGGCATACCCCGGCTCCTGAATGAAGCCGGTCACCCGCGCGAATACCACGATGCCTCCGTAAAGAATCGCCGCTGCAAGGGCGAGCATGCCGATGCCGAACAGGAGCCGGATCGGCAGATCGGAAAATGAAAGGCAACTATCGAACATGTAGGCGAACTTCTTGCGCAGCGTCCAGGCGCTCTTGCCGTGCCGGCGTGGCAACCGTCGGTAGCGTACCTCTTCGCGGCGAAGGCCGATCCAGATCAACAGGCCGACCAGACTGGAATGCGCCTCCGAAAGCGCGACGAGCTGATCGCGTGCGACGCGATTGCAGCCAAAAACGTCGATGCCTCCTGGCGGCATGTCCGGCTGCACCAGGCGTCGATACGCCCTCCAGAACAGGGCGGACGCCGCGCGCGCGTGCAGCGTATCGTCGCGCCCTTCGCGCACGCCGATGACAACGTCACAAGTTCCCGCGGCAAGCTTGTGGAAAAACTGCAGCGCCACTTCCGGGGGCTCCTGCAGATCTGCCGCCATGACCGCGAAGTACGGGCCCGAGGCCTCAACGAGTCCCGCGCGTATGGCTGCGAAGGCGCCAAAGTTGCGGGACATTTCGAGCACTTTGGCGTTCAGTCCACTCGCGGGCAGCGCCTCGAGCAGCATCGGCAACGAACGATCCGGACTGCCATCGACAACGAATACGACTTCCAGCGCACCGTCGAGCTGGTGGTGCATGCGCGAAGCGACCGCGAGCAGATCGGACAACGTCTCCTCGTTGCGATAGACAGGGATCACCAGCGAACAGGACGTCACCGCGGCCCCTCCCAGCGATTGCAGGCCGTCGACACCGTGTCGACTTCCGCGTCGGTGAGTTCGGGGTAGCAGGGCAGGCTCAGCACGCTTGCGCATGCCCGCTCGGTATGGTCGAGGCCGGGCTCATGGGCGTCACGCGCCCATGCTTTCTGCAGATGATCGGCGACGGGATAGTGAATTTCCGTGGCCACGCCTGCCGAGGAGAGATGCGCCCGCAAATCATCACGCGCGATGCTTTGCACAATGAACTGGTGGACGGCGTCGTCAGCTTCACCGTCGACTGTCGCAAGCGGCAGGCTGATCGCAGAATGCCGAATCGCGTCGACATAGCGACGCGCGATCGCGCGTCGACGCTCATTCCAGGCGTCGAGCCTCGGCAACTTGACCGAAAGTACCGCCGCCTGCAGTTCGTCCATGCGCGAATTCATCCCGCCATCGATCGCGCAATGATACTTCGTCGACCAACCGTAGGTTCGCAATTGACGCAGGCGTTGCGCAAGCGCACTGTCGCCGGTAACCACCGCGCCCGCGTCGCCCAGCGCGCCGAGGTTCTTGGTCGGATAGAAGCTGAAGCAGCCGACGTCGCCGCACGCTCCCGCCACGCGTCCTCCGCGCCGGGCACCGTGTGCCTGCGCGCAATCCTCGATGAGCGCGATGCCGCGTGGCCGCGCAATGTGCGCGATGGCGTCGACGTCGGCCATCCGGCCATAGAGGTGCGTGATGACGACTGCGCGCACGTCAGACGAGAGGCCCGCCGCGAACGCCGCGGGATCGATCAGCAGCGTCGTCGGGTCGATGTCCACATAGTGGGGCACGGCACCCACTAGCCGGATCGCGGTCGCGGCATAACCACCCGCATTGGCGACCGTCGCGACTTTGGCGCCAGGGCCGATCGCCAGTGCGCGAAGTGCAAGCTGCAGCGCATCCGTGCCGTTCGCGACCGCGACGCAATGGCCGGCATCGCAATACGCTGCGAAGGCACGTTCGAAAGCGTCGACCTCCTTGCCGAGAATGTACCAGTCGCGCGCAAGCACCCGCGCGATCGCGGCGTCGATCTCCTGTTTCAATGGCGCATGCTGCCGCGACAGGTTGGTGCTCGTGATCATGAATTGCGTGCGCTCGCTCGCTTGGACCCCATCGCCACCGGGTCGCCGTCACCGCATCCGGCACGGGTCAGCGCCTGCTGCCACTGCTGCGTCCAGTCCGAGAGATCGGCCGCGAAGTTCAGCGCAAGCGGCACCAGCAGCCGCGAGCGCGGGTTGAAACAATAATACTTAGTCGGACGAAGATGGGGTGGTGGTACTTTGGGTGTCAGGGGATTGGCAGCCACGTCCGCGAGGGGTTCGCGTTGCAACCGGCCGATGATGTCGCGCTGAAAAAGATCCGGCCAACGATCGAGTTCGATGGTGGTCTGCACGACCAGCCGCGGCGCCAGCGAGCGTGCCTGCAACGGTGGGAGCATCAGACCCGCCTGCGAGTCGCGGCCGAATGGGATCGATCCGACATAGTCCGGCAGGACGACGAATGCATAGCCTTCCGGCGGAACCGTGTCGGCGATCGCCGCGATCGATCCGAGGAGCGCGTTCATGTCGTGACCCGCTTGTGCACGGCGCTCGATCGCGGCGCGTGTGAGCGACGTCTCGGCAATCAATGCTGCACCGACGACGAGCCACGCCGCCGCGGCCCAACGCGGTGGCGTCACGGCAAGCGGAATCACCAGCGCCGCCGCCGCGAGGGCCCAGAATTCATACAGCAGGCGTCCGCCTTCGCCATTCGGAGGCCAGGTGAGCTGCAGCAACAACATGCCGGCTGCGCCCGCACTTGCCACAGCGCATACAAGTAGCGCGCGGCCCAGCGGGCGCTCGCGCACCGCGGCAACGATCGCGAGCGCGGCCAGGACCAGCAGCGCGACGCCGAGCACCATGCGCGGCACGGTTTCCGGCATGACTCGGGGCCACCAGAGTGCCAGACTCAAAAGGTTGTTCATCCATTCGCCAGTCACCAGCGTGCGCAAGGGTGAGCTGCCTGGAAAGACCCGAAACGGGTCGCCGAAGATCCACAGGCGCAACGCGAAGTAAGCGACCACTAGCGCAAGCAATGGTGCGGCATCACGCATCGCACCGGCAATGGGACGCACGAAACCGCGGCCAGGGCGTTGCTTCCACCAGGCCAGTGCCAGGACGAGCACCGGCAGGATAGCCGCGGCTTCCTTGCACATGAACGCCAATACGGCCGAGACAAAGCTCAACGCGCCAAAGCCGTCGAACCAGCGCCGGCACCGCAAGAATGCGCACGCGGAAATCAGCGAGAAGAACAGCACCATCCCGTCGAAGCGCGCGGCGATCCAGGCGACCGCTTCGACCGACGGTGGAAACGCAGCAAACAGCAGGCCTGCCGCGATCGCGCCCGCGCGGGCACGTAGCGTGCTGTCGCCCAGGAGCGAGGCTGCAAGCAACGCCACCAGCGCCGAATTCGCACCGTGAAGAACGATATTGACCAGGCGCCAGCCTGAAGCGTCCGTTCCGCTGATGACGTCGCTGAGCGCGAACGAGAGCATCGTCAGCGGCCGGTATTGATTCGATGGCGGTCCTACGCCGGACACGAACATGGCAGCGACCCGCGAGGCGAGTTCGCGTGCGTCACGAGCATCATGGAAATTCAGGAGCAGTGTGAAGTCGTCGCTGATGAAGCCGCTCGAAAGCGCAGGCAAATAGAGCACGACCGCGACCATTGCCGGCACGCCGAGCGTCAATGCCCGCGCAAGCACTACGCGCAGCAGCGGCGTTTTGTCGACGGGGCGAGCCATGATGGTAAGTGCGAAGCGGAAGGGCTGCGCGGCTGCCCGCATTTTACTAGCAAGCGCATCGCGGTCACGCGCGATCGAGACGACGATAACCGATCGCTTCCGCAACATGATTTGAGGCGATTGCCTCTACTTCCGCGAGGTCAGCGATCGTGCGCGCGACTTTCAGTATCCGATGATAGGCGCGCGCCGACAGCGACAAGCGCGCAAAGGCTGCCTTGAGTAGTGCGATGCCACTCGCATCCGGCACGCACACTCGCTCGACCTCTCTCGGTTGCAACCATGCGTTGGGCATGCCTTGCCGACTGCGCTGGCGCCGGGCCGCGGCGGCCACCCGTTCGCGCACGACGGCGCTGCAATCACCTTCTACGGCTCGATCCATCGGTGTCGGAAGTGCCTCCGCAGGCAGCGCCGGGACTTCGATTTGCAAATCGATGCGATCGAGCAACGGTCCCGAGATGCGTGCCCGATAGCGCGCAATCTGGTCTGGCGTGCACCGGCATTTACCGCTGCAATGGCCCAGAAAACCGCACGGGCACGGATTCATGGCCGCGACGAACTGGAAGCGGGCCGGGAAGGTCGCCTGTCGGGCCGCCCGCGAAATGTGGATCTGTCCCGATTCGAGCGGCTCGCGCAATACTTCGAGCACTCTGCGATCCCACTCCGGCAGTTCGTCGAGGAACAGCACGCCGTGATGCGCAAGTGAAATCTCGCCCGGCCGCGGGTCGCTGCCTCCGCCGACCAGCGCCACGGCCGATGCAGTGTGATGCGGCGCGCGATAGGGCCGGCGCTGCCAATGCTCGGGTCGAAAGCTTCCTGTGAGTGAGTGGATCGCCGCGGCTTCGAGCGCCTCGTCCTCCGCGAGCGGCGGCAACAATCCAGGCAGCCGTTGCGCAAGCATCGATTTGCCGGTGCCGGGGGGGCCGAGCATCAACAGGCTATGGCCGCCGGCTGCGGCTACCTCGAGCGCGCGTTTCGCGAATGCCTGACCACGGACGTCGCTGAGGTCGGAAAATTCGCTGGCGGTGGCCGCCAATTCCGCGGTGCTGCGAGGAAGTAACTCGCGTCCGGTGAGGTGTGCGCACACTGCAAGCAGACTCGGCGCCGGATACACGATGGCGTTGCGCACCAGCGCTGCCTCGCGCGCGCTGGCCACGGGCAGGACGAACGCGCGCCCTTCGCGGTGCGCCTTGAGCGTCATGGCGAGCGCACCGCGGATCGGTCGCAGTTCACCCGTGAGCGCCAACTCGCCCGCGAACTCGTGCGTCGCGAATGCGGTGGACGGTATCTGCCCGGTTGCCGCGAGTATTCCCAAGGCTATCGGCAGATCGAAGCGGCCGGACTCCTTGGGCAAGTCGGCGGGGGCCAGATTGGCAGTGATCCTGCGCGCCGGGAATTCAAAATGGGCGTTTTGCAGCGCGGCGCGCACGCGGTCGCGGCTTTCCTTGACCTCGGTCTCCGGCAGGCCGACGAGATTGAACGCCGGCAATCCACCGGCGAGATGCACCTCGACGGTGACCGGTGGCGCGTCAAAGCCGGATAGTGCGCGTGAATGTAAGACGGCGACTGGCATGCTGACGGTGCCCGTAAAGCCCCGCCACAAGTATGTTGCATCGCCTCGAGTAGCGACCTCGGCCAGATGGATGAGCCTGGCGATGAAATCACCGCGCGCGGCGATGCCGCGCGGGCGACGTCGAAGCAGCGCGGCAGTTACGTACCGGAGTCGGCTGAAGGCAGCCGTGCTTCGAGTTCGGCGACGCGGATCGTCATGGCTTCGAGCTTTTCGCGTGTCCGGAGCAGCACTTGCGTCTGCACGTCAAACTCCGCTCGCGTCACCAGATCGAGCCGGCCCAACGCACCGCTGAGCAAGGCCCGGACATTCTTGTCGATATCGCGTGCCGGGCTGGACGCGACCACTTCGCTGATACGTGCACCGATTTCTTCGATGATCTTCGCGTTTGCCATCGCAATGTGCCTTGAAGCTGGACGGACGAGTCTACCAAACCCGCACATTTCGCCTTCCGGAATGATCCCCGAAGTCGCTCGAATTTGGCCGCCCCAAGGATGGGCGGAGGTCAGGCACGATGCACAAAAATGGTGCTTTGCTTGGGTGCGGCGCAACAGCAACCGCGCGGGCGGTTGCATATAACCAATTGAAAAATAACACGATTTATGTCTGGCATGCCTTGTGCTGACAATCCGTTGCTTAGCCACTAATTCACCAGCCAAAGGACCCGCCATGACCATCAAAAAGCGCCTCGCTTCCACGCTCCTTGCCGCAGCGTCAATTGTGCTCGTCGGCGCCGCCAATGCCCAGACCGAGAAGATGGGCGCCGCCCGGCCGCAGCAGAGGCCAAGCCGCCGGAGCCGCCATACACGCTGACCGGCAATTTCGGCATCTACAGTCAGTACATTTTCCGCGGCCTGACCCAGACGGACGGGAAGCCCGCATTCCAGGGCGGCTTCGACTTCAACCACGAAAGCGGTTTCTATCTCGGCACCTGGGGTTCGAACATCAGCTGGATCAGCGACGCCGGCGCCTGCAACCACGGCTGCAGCCTCGAGTGGGACTTCTACGGCGGTTGGAAGCGCACCTGGAACGAAGAATGGGGCCTCGACCTCGGTGTGCTCCAGTACTGGTACCCGGGCAGCTACAACTCCGGTTTCCCGAGCGCCAATACGACCGAGCTCTACATCGCAGGTTCGTGGAAGTGGCTGTCGCTCAAGTTCTCCGACAGCGTCGCCAGCAAGACCTTCGGCGTCAACAACTCCAGAGGCACCTGGTACCTGGATCTCTCAGCCGCCTATCCGCTCACTGAACAGTGGACGCTCATCGGCCATGTTGGTCGTCAGGAGTACCACGGCAACAATAACGGCGTCGACAACGGCGCCCTCGACTACACCGACTGGAAGGCCGGAGTGAACTACACCTTCGCCGGCGGCTGGACCGTTGGCGGCTACTGGTCCGACACCAACGCCAACAGCTCGGTCTACACCATCGGCGGGAAGAACATCGGCCGATCGACCGGAACCGCCTTCATCCAGAAGACGTTCTAGGCCAGCAGGGGGCACGTCGTTCACCACCACACCCGCAACAAGCGAGGGAAAAATGAAACTGGTAACCGCAATCATCAAGCCGTTCAAGCTGGACGAGGTCCGCGAGGCCCTGTCGGCGATCGGTGTTCAGGGGATCACCGTGACGGAAGTGAAGGGCTTCGGACGGCAAAAGGGGCACACAGAGTTGTACCGGGGTGCCGAATACGTCGTTGATTTCCTGCCAAAGGTGAAGATCGAGGCCGCGATCAAGAGCGAGATGCTCGACCGCGTCATCGAAGCGATCGAAAAGGCAGCGAACACCGGCAAGATCGGCGACGGCAAGGTTTTCGTCTTCGACCTCGAACAAGTCGTGCGCATTCGGACCGGTGAGACCGGTGCCGATGCGCTCTAAGGGGAACACCATGAAGCGATTGTTTACGTTGATCGCGCTAGTCGGCGCCTTCGGCATTTGCAACGTAGCCGTTGCGCAAGACAAGGCGGCGGCTCCCGCTGCAGCCCCGGCGGCCAGCAGCCCCGCAGCGGCGCACCTGCCGCCGCAGCTGACGCCAAACCCGCGGAAGCCGCGCCCGCGCCGACGGCGCCGTTCCTGGTCGCTGCCGACAAGATCAGTGGTGGCGACACAGCGTGGATGCTGACGTCGACCGCACTCGTGCTGATGATGACGATCCCGGGCCTCGCGTTGTTCTACGCCGGCATGGTGCGCAAGAAGAATGTGCTGGCGACATTGATGCAGAGTTTCGCGATCACCTGCCTGGTCACGGTGCTCTGGGTCGTCATCGGCTATTCGTTGGCGTTCATGCCCGGAGGCTCGTTCATCGGCAGCCTCGACCGACTGTTCCTCAACGGCATGCTGTTCCAGAAGGAGGCCGGCAAGCTGACCGTGTCCCATCTGGCAACGTCGATTCCGGAGTCGGTGTACATGATGTTCCAGATGACCTTCGCGATCATCACACCCGCGCTTATCTGCGGCGGGTTTGCGGATCGGATGAAGTTCTCGGCCATGCTCTGGTTCATGGGCATCTGGTCGGTCGTCATCTACGCGCCGATCGCGCACATGATGTGGGAGCCCTCGGGCTACTGGGCAACCGCCGGCGTGCTCGACTTCGCGGGTGGTACCGTCGTCCACATCAACGCGGGTATTGCGGCCCTGGTGTGCGCGCTGGTGCTTGGCAAACGCGTTGGTTACGGCAAGGAAGCGATGATGCCGTTCAACCTCACGTTGACGATGATCGGCGCCTCGCTGTTGTGGGTGGGCTGGTTCGGCTTCAACGCAGGCTCGGCCGTCGCGGCTGACGGACGTGCCGGCATGGCCATGGTCGTGACACAGGTTGCAACCGCCGTCGCTGCGCTCGCGTGGATGATCACCGAGTGGATGGCCAAGGGCAAACCCTCGGTCCTGGGCATCGCATCAGGCGCAGTCGCCGGCCTGGTGGCCATCACGCCAGCGTCCGGTTTCGTCGGCGTGACCGGGTCCATCATCATCGGCATCGCCGCGGGCGTGATCTGCTTCTTTGCGGCGACCAGCGTGAAGAAGGCTTTCGGTTACGACGACTCGCTCGATGCCTTCGGTGTTCACTGTATTGGCGGTATCGTCGGTGCGCTGTTGACGGGCGTACTGAACGTCAAGGAAATCAGCGGCGCCGATGCCAGCATGACGGCGCAAGCCGGAGCGGTGCTGACCACGCTGGTCTACAGCGGCGTCGGCAGCTTCATCATTCTCAAGGTCATCGATATGGTCATCGGCCTGCGCGTCTCCGAGGAAGAGGAGCGTGAAGGTCTCGACGTCAGTCTCCACGGCGAGCGTGTGGAGTAGGCCGCGCAAGCGAAGTTTGGTCTAGTTTCTCCTCAGTGGCTTTCGGGGCGCCCCAAGCGCCCCGTTTTTTTGGGCACGCGCTGGATGCTCTTTCCGCGATCTCTCGTCATGCCCGTTTGACCCGATCCACTACCGTTTGGCTTTTTTCTTTGCGCGCGGATGCGCCCTGTCGTAGCTCTTCGCCAACGCCTGGAAATCGAGGTGGGTGTAGATCTGCGTGCTCGCGATGCTCGCGTGCCCCAGCAGTTCCTGAACAGCGCGCAGGTCGCCCGACGACTGCAGCACATGCGATGCAAACGAATGCCTCAGCATGTGCGGATGGACGTGTTGGCTCAGCCCGCGCTTGATTGCCCAAACCGCAAGTCGCTGCTGGATTGCACGTGGCGTGAGTCGACGTCCCGTCCGGCTCAGGAACAGCGCGGATTCACTCCCCTGGGCTGGTGCCGGGCGCCCCGAGATCCACTTGTGCAGCGCCTCGCGCGCGGGCGTGCCGACGGGAACAATGCGTTCCTTGGCGCCCTTGCCCCACACCCTCACTTCGCCTGCGGCCAGATCGAGCGCCGCGACGTCGAGTCCCGCGAGTTCAGACACCCGCAACCCCGACGAATAGGCGAGCTCGAACAGCGCGCGATCACGCACGGCCAGCGAGTCATCGCCTTCGATCGCCACCAGTCGCACGGCTTCGTCCGGCGACAGCGCGGACGGAAGGCGGCGCGGCGATTTCGGCGCCCGCAGTCCGGCGCAGGGATTGTCCTTGAGTGCAGGTTCGCGATCGATCGCAAATCGGTAGAAGGCGCGCCACGCGGACAGCATCCGTGCAAGACTGCTGCCGGCAAGCCCGCGGGCGTGCAGTGTCGCAAGATGACGGCGGATCTCGTGTGAGGAGATGCCCGCAAGCGCGGTGTCGCCCGCGAGCATCTGCAGTGCGCCCACATCGCGCAAGTACGCGTCACGCGTGTGCGCAGGCCGCGTCGCGAGATGCGCCTTCCAGGCGTCAAGCAACGGGTCGTCAGCGCGCACCGGCAGCAATCGAGTTCCGGTGCGCACAGCGCTTGTAGGGTGTCCCCCGTGCGGCGTCGCGCGCCGCTTCCCCCGAAGGGGGCTCATGCGGCCTCCTTTGGTGAAGGCGCGCAATGAAGCAACTCCGTGTCGGCCGCCACCAGCACTCGCGAACGCGCTCTTCGAGCCTTGGCTTCGCCCCGCTCGTGCGGGCGTCCTTGGGGCGGCCCTGCGGCACTCATTTCAAATCATGCTTGCGGTAGAAAGCGGGCAGTGGCCACACTTGCGAGTTCGGCAAGCCGCGTCAGATACATGGTCCCCATGCCCGCATAGAACCGCTCGGGATCGTTGCTGGCCAGCGCAAGCAACCCAAAGGGCTGGTGGGTGCGCAATGGCAGGAATGCGAACGACGCCAGCGCGGGTGAACCTTCGAACCAGTCACGCGATTCGAAAGGCGCCTGAGCACCGCAGTACGGCGAGCCGAGCGTGCCCGCGTAGTCGCGCAATTCCTGGCTGGTCGCCGCGAGTTCGGGTAGATAGGATTGCTCGGGTACCTTGCCCCACAGCCGCAGTGCCACCTCGGGTACCTGGAAGTCGTCCTTGAGGCTGTGATAGAACACGCCCAACGTCGTCTCGAGATCCGTGGCCGAAAATAAGGCCAGTGTCGAGCGGTGAAGCTTTTCGCTGATCGCATCGTTTTCGCTGCCGAACTTGATCAGCTCGCGCAACTTGGTCTCGATCTGGCCATTCTTTTCACGCAACGTAACGATCTGTCGCTCCGCAATCGGGATGGCGTGCCCGCCATGGGGATGCGGTATATAGATCTCGGCCAGTACGTCGGCGTAATCGTCGAAAAATTCGGGGTGCTGCTGCAGATACTCGGCCACCGCCTTGGCATCCATCGATTCTTCCTTGTCGTTCACGCTCGTTACTCGGACAGCGCCCACTCGCCTTCGAATACCGACTCCGCCGGACCCGTCATCATGACCGGCGAGCCGACACCCGCCCACGAGATACGCAGTACACCCCCGTGCGTGGTGACGTTCACCGGCGATGCAAGCAACCCACGTTGAATGCCCGCAACGACCGCTGCGCACGCCCCCGTACCACACGCCAACGTCTCGCCGGCGCCGCGTTCCCAGACGCGCAAGCGAATGTTAGCGCGATCGATGACCTGCATGTAGCCCGCGTTCGCTCCCTGTGGAAAACGCTCGTGGCGCTCGATCAGAGGTCCTTCGCTGGCAACCGGCGCGATGTCGATGTCGGCGACGACCTGAACCGCATGCGGATTCCCCATCGAAACGGCGGTGATTGCCGCCGCGGTGCCGCCCACGTCGAGCGGCTGCACCAGCGCATCGCTGGCACTGACGAAGGGTATCTCGCTCGCGCCAAAGCGCGGCGGCCCCATATCGACCGTCACCTGACCGTCCGCCTCCAGCGTGGGCTCGATCACACCACCGCGGGTTTCGACGCGAATGGCACGCTTCGAGGTCAAGCCCTGCGCATGGACGAACTGAACGAAACAGCGCGCCCCGTTGCCGCACTGCTCGACTTCGCCGCCATCGGCATTGAAGATCCGGTAACGAAAGTCGACATCCTGACGCGTCGGTTTTTCCACGAGCAGGACCTGGTCGCAGCCCACCCCGAAGTGCCGATCCGCGATGCGTCTGATCTCGTCGGATCCAAGCGTCACGCGCTCGCGCACACCATCGAATACGACAAAATCGTTGCCGAGTCCCTGCATCTTCGTAAAGCGCAGACGGCGTGTCATTGCGGGCGCGGGCCAAAGCTCCGGTCGAACCGTGCGACGGGTACGCGACCCTTCCGTGCAACCGGCACCGCGGTGCCGTCGGTCAGCATGATCGTGCCCTTCACGGCGTAGTCGACCGGCAGTTGCGAGCCAATCGTCATGAGTGCCGTCGCGACAGCGGCGACATCGACCCGTCCGGACAGTTCGACCTTCGCCTCGCCCTGTGGTGGCAAAGGATCGACGCGGACGCTGCGGCTGTTGGCCGCGGGCCGTCCGTCGAGAGTTACTTCGAAATCGACTCTGTCTACCGGCAGGGTATACGTGTTGGGATTGAAGACGCGCAGGCTGATCGTAACGTCCGCCTTCGCGTCGGCAATGCGCAGGATGCGCAGCGTTTCCAGCGTGACCTCGGGTGCCTGAAATTGCTGCCCGAGCGGAACGCACCCCGTGAGGGCAAGCACCGCGGCAAGCACCACACCCCGCATGGCAATCATGCGGTCGCTGCCGCGTTCGTACCGTGAAGGACCGTGCAGCGCGTCCTGCTCAGACATTGAAGCGAAAATGCATCACGTCGCCATCCTTGACCACGTAATCACGGCCTTCCAGGCGCATCTTACCGGCTTCCTTCGCGCCCTGCTCGCCCTTGCAGGCGATGAATTCCGCAAATGCGATCACCTCCGCACGAATGAACCCTTTTTCGAAATCGGTATGTATCGCACCGGCAGCCTGCGGTGCGGTGCTGCCGTGCCGGATCGTCCATGCGCGCACTTCCTTCGGTCCCGCGGTGAAATAGGTGTCCAGTCCCAGCAACTTGTATCCGGCGTGAATCAGGCGATCGAGACCCGCCTCGGAGAGTCCCATGTCGTCGAGGAAAACCTTCTTGTCCTCGGGTGACAGGTCCGCGATCTGCGCTTCGACCGCGGCTGAAATGGCGACGACAGGAGCGCCCTCGCGCTTCGCGTATTCCTCCACGCGCGCGAGCAAAGGATTGCCGGTGAAACCATGTTCCGCGACATTGGCGACATACATGGTCGGCTTCATGGTCAACAGGAAAAGCGGCTTGAGGATCGTGCGCTCTTCCGGATAGAGATCGACCGATCGTGCCGGCTTCGCCTGATCCAGGGCCGGGCCGATCTTTTCCAGCACTGCGACCAGGCGCAGCGCTTCCTTGTCGCCGCCGCTTCGCGCTGCCTTGGTGTACTTCGTCAGCTGCTTTTCAACCGTCGCCAAATCCGCCAGCGCCAGTTCGGTGTTGATCGTCTCGATGTCGGAGATCGGGTCGATTTTCCCTGAAACATGCACGACGTTGTCGTCCTCGAAGCAGCGCACGACGTGTGCGATCGCGTCGGTCTCGCGAATGTTCGCCAGAAACTGGTTGCCGAGACCTTCGCCCTTCGAAGCTCCGGCAACAAGGCCCGCGATATCCACGAATTCAACCGCGGCTGGAAGAACGCGTTCCGGACGCGCAATCGCGGCAAGCGCCGCAAGCCGCGGATCCGGAACCTCGACGATGCCGATATTGGGTTCGATCGTGCAGAACGGATAGTTCTCGGCGGCAATGCCCGCTTTGGTCAGCGCGTTGAACAGCGTCGACTTGCCGACATTGGGAAGTCCGACGATGCCGCATTTGACGCTCATGACGGGGCCTTTGTGTTGGGGGAATCGCCATCGGCGCGCGTGTGCAATTCATGCATCGCCCGCTCCATTTCGCCGGCGGCAAGCCGCGGCCAGATCAGAAATGCGCGCGCAAGCGCATCGTCGATTGCAGATTGTTCGGTTGCCACTGGAGGCCGCAGGACGTAGTCCGCGACTTCCTGCTCGGACAGCGCGCCATCGCGAGGATGGCCGATGCCGATGCGCAAACGCCAGAATTCGCCAGTACCAAGCGCGGCAGCAATGTCCTTGAGTCCATTGTGGCCGGCAAAGCCGCCGCCGTGCTTGAGCTTGATGCTGCCGGGCTTCAGGTCGAGTTCGTCGTGCGCCACAAGGATTTCCGTGGGGGCGATCCGGTAGAACCGCGCGAGCGTCCCGACCGCGAGGCCGCTCCGGTTCATGAACGTCTGCGGCACCACGAGACGCGGCTCTCCGTTGGTCACGAGTGCATGGAACTTTGCCTGAGCATCGAAGCTTACCGACAATCGGTTCGCCAGATGCTCGGCAAACCACGCGCCCGCGTTATGTCGCGTTGCCGCGTACTCGCGCCCCGGATTTCCCAGCCCGACAATCAAACGCAGAGGGTTCGGCATGGTTCCGCAGACTAGGGCCTGTTAGCGCTATGGCCGCAATCGCGAACGGGTGGCATGAGGCGCCAATCGCGGCAGCCGACGAAGCCAAGACTAGCGGTCTTGGCGAGGAGAGCAACAAAGAGTGGCGCCTCAGGGCACCCGTTCCCTTCGGGTTGCTGCCGAAAACGCCCATCGCTGCGTTGCGAAGGCTCGTCGGGTACCCAACCCGCCTTCGCCTCCGCGCCTTGCGCTGAGCGTTTTCGGCCGTGCAACGCGTTTGTGTCCATAGCGTTAACAGGCCCTAAATGAGGCCGCAACAAAAAAGGCCCGCCGGCTGCATCGGGGCGGGCCTTGTCGAAGACGGCAGACGCCTACTTCTTGTCGTCCTTCTTGCCCGCAGATTTCTCCGCACCCTTGTCCGCGGCGCCGCCCTTGTCGCCACCCTTGTCGGCTGCCTTGTCACCCGCCTTGGCCTCTTCGCCTCCGGCCGCTGCTTCAGTGGTTGCGGCTTCAGTGGTTGCGGCAACTTCTTCGACTTCGGCAATGACGCGCGGAATGATCGCCGTCGCAACCGACGGGTCAGTTGCGCCGCGCGTTACTGCAGCGACACCCTGGGGCAGCTTGAGATCCGATACGTGGATCGACTGTCCGACTGCGAGCGCCGACAAGTCGACCTCGATGAATGCCGGAAGGTCCTTCGGCAGGCACGATACGTCGAGCTCGGTGATTACGTGCGAGATGATCGCGTCGGTCGTCTTGTGCGCCGGCGAGTCCTCGGCGTGCGTGAAGTGCAGCGGCACTTTGATGTGAATCTTGCGGTTCTCGTCGACTCGCTGAAAATCGACGTGCAGCACCTCGTTTCGAAACGGGTGCATCTGGACATCACGCAGCAACACGCGTTGCGCGACACCTTCGAATTTCATGGTCAGGATGGAAGAATGGAATGCTTCCTTCCGGAGCGCGTGGATCAGCGCATTGTGATCGAGTTCGATCGGCTGCGGTTGCGCCGTGCCACCATAAACGATGCCCGGTGCGCGTCCGCCACGACGCAGCCTGCGGCTGGCGCCGCGACCTTCGGTCGCGCGCGGAAACGCGGTGAATTCGTGTTGTTGCATGCTGAAACTCCTCGTGTCTGCGGCCTTCCGGCTCGGGCCTCAGTGCGGCTGCTGGCCCGACAGTCGTCCGCGGTGGCGACACCCGGGCCTGCCACGCTTTGCCACTGCACTTGCCACGCATGGCCGAACGCCGGGAAAGCTTTGAATTATAACCTGAATGGCGCGGTGGGCACAACCGCGCGCAGGCTCGGACAGGTGCTATTCGGTGAACAGCGAGCTGACCGACTCCTCGTTGGAGATGCGGGTCATCGTTTCGGCAAGCAACTGTGCGCAGGACAGCACCCGGATGCGTTTGCAGGCGCGCGCCTCCTCGGACAGCGGGATCGTGTCGGTGACGACTATTTCGTCGAGGTCGGACTCGGCGATGCGCTTGACTGCGCCGCCCGAAAGGACAGGGTGCGTGCAGTAGGCAATGACCTTGCGCGCGCCGCTTTCCTTGAGTGCGGCCGCTGCCTTGCACAGCGTGTTCGCGGTATCGACGATGTCATCCATGATCACGCACGCGCGGCCTTCGACATCGCCGATGATGTTCATGACTTCCGCGACATTCGCCTTGGGGCGCCGCTTGTCGATGATCGCGAGATCCGAATCCAGCCGCTTGGCAATGGCCCGCGCGCGCACGACGCCGCCCACATCCGGAGAGACGACGAGCAGGTCCTCGTGATTCTGCTTCCACAGATCGCCGAGCAGCACGGGCGTCGCGTAAATATTGTCGACCGGGATGTTGAAAAAGCCCTGGATCTGATCTGCATGCAGGTCCATGGTCATCACGCGGTTGACGCCGACAGTCATGAGCATGTCGGCAATGACCTTGGCAGTGATCGCCACGCGCGCCGAGCGGGGGCGGCGGTCCTGGCGGGCATAGCCGAAGTAGGGAATCGCCGCGGTGATGCGGCCCGCCGACGCGCGCTTCAATGCATCGACCATCACCAGTATTTCCATCAGATTGTCGTTGGTGGGCGCGCACGTGGACTGCAGGACGAAAACATCCCTGCCGCGGACGTTCTCGAGCAGCTCGACCATCACCTCGCCATCGGAGAAGCGGCCGACGATGCAGCGGCCCAGGCTGATGTTCATGTGCCGGACGACCGCTTCTGCAAGCTTGGGATTGGCGTTGCCGGTGAATACCCGCATCCGCTCAAAATGCATGGCGGTCACCCGGGGACAACACGGACCGGCAGTGCCGCCTGCAGGACGCAGGAATGGCTGGGGAGGTAGGGATCGAACCTACGAATGCCGGAATCAAAATCCGGTGCCTTACCACTTGGCGACTCCCCAAGGGAAAACGTGGTGACCGCTAGGTCAGGCGTATCGCCACAACGGGTGGCGGGCAAGCGAGCGCGCAACAAATCCGGTTATACCGTCAGGCATCCGCGAGAGCGCCTGCTGCGCGGCGTCCTCGGCGGCGAACGCGGCAAAAACGCACGCGCCCGACCCCGTCATTCGCGCTCCCGATCCCGGCGACTCCTGCGCAAGCGCATCGAGGCATCGGACAATTTCCGGGAACCGCGCCGCCGCAACGGGAAACAGGTCGTTGCGCCCATATCCTTCGGAAAAGACGGCCATTTTCGCGGACTCGCTGTTACGTGTCAATTCTGTCGCCGAGAAGATCGCCTCGGTCCGCACCTCGATCGACGGGGTAATCACCGTGAACCATGTCGTTGGAAACGTCGTTGCCTGAAGCTCTTCACCAATGCCGCGCGCAAAGGCCGGTTGGCCGAAGACGAAGAATGGCACATCTGCACCCAGCTCGAGCGCGAGATGCATCAGTTCGTTGCGCGACAATCCAAGTCCCCACAGCCGATTGAGGCCGAGCAGGACAGTGCCGGCGTCGGAACTGCCGCCACCAAGGCCGCTGCCCATCGGCAGCCGCTTGTCGAGCCCGATCGACACGCCTAGTCCCGTGCCGCAATGTCGCTGGAGCATTCGCGCCGCGCGCACCGTGAGGTCGTCGTCGACTGCAACGGCGCGCAGACCATTCGTGCGAACGATCGCGCCATCGTCGCGCACGGCAAGCGAGATCGCATCGCCGCGAGCGATCAGCACGAACAATGATTCCAGCGTGTGATACCCGTCCGGGCGCCTGCCGGTCACGTGGAGAAAAAGGTTGAGCTTCGCGGGCGCCGGCAGCGTCCAGGATCCGCTCGCGCTCATTGCCAGCTGTCGACTACGAGGCGCAGCTCGACGTCGGGATACGAGAGCGTCATTCGAGCGGGGCGGGCCGTGCCGGCAACGAACGATTGGTACACGATGGTCCAGCCGTCCTGTCGCAACACGCTCAGCATGCCTTCGGCCGAGGGTTCCATGGCGAACGGAACCGCAGGGCGCGGTGCGGCCTGGATCCAGAATGCCAGGCCGTCGACGGGTAGCGGCCACTCGAGCGAGCGAGCCGTCAACTCGGCCCAATTGGCGCCAGTGGAAACGCGTCCGTCGGCTGTGCGCAGCGTCACCCCGCCGGGTCCGCCCGACAGGCGCGCGATGGTCTGCCCGAGGGGCGAAGCGAGGTCGAGCTCGTCGTGGACACCGTCATGCCGCCAGCGGAAGTTCGCCGTCAGCGCGTCGTTGCCGTGGCGCACCGACATCCTGCCCGCGGCTTCGAACGACGGCAGTGCGTCCGCAAGCGCAAAGGGTGACGCGGGGCGTTCCGGCGCCAACCCGGCGCATGCCGCCAGGACGAGCGCGCAGCCAAGACTCGCGGCGCGGACTGCCTGACCGCCCGGCGATCGCATCGGAAGACGGCCGTGCGTTACGGCGCGAACCGGCGCACGGTTTCGAGCAGCAACGCGTTGTCCGGGGTTTGCTTGAGCTGTGATTGCCAGACTTCGCGCGCACGCGCGCGCTCGCCCTTGGCCCACAACACCTCGCCCAGATGCGCCGCGATTTCCGGATCGGAGCGGTCACCCAACGCACGACGGAGGAATTTCTCCGAGTCGTCGAGATTGCCCATGCGGTAGTGCGCCCAACCCATGCTGTCGAGAATGAACGGGTCCGCGGGCGCGAGCGCGAGCGCCTGCTCGATCAGTTTCATCCCTTCGGCCGTGCGTTGGGTTCGATCGACGAGCGTGTACCCCAGCGCGTTGAGCGCCTGCGCGTTGTCGGGCTTGAGCGCTATCAATTGGTTGAGCCGCGACTCGGCTTCTTCCAGCCGATCGAGCTTTTCGGCAACCATCGCGATGTCGTAGAGCAGGTCGGCGGAGTCCGGGTTGGTCACGAGCCCTGCGGTGAGCACCGCGTACGCACCTTTGTTGTCGCCGCTCTCGCGCAACAACTGGGCTTCGACCTGCGTGCGTTCGATGCGCTGCTCCGTGCCCTCGACTTTCAACGCAGAAAGATAGCGCCGAGCGCCGTTGACATCGCCCTTCTTCGCCATGATCGTCGCGATGCGCAGCTTCGCGGTCCACGCGCGGTCGCCTTCGGTCACTTCGCCGTAAAGAACAATTGCGTCGTCGTAACGTTTGGTCTCCTCGGCGATCTGCGCGAGATAGTACGAAACGGTGCCCGGGTCGCCAAACCCGCTCTTCTTGAGCGCTTCGAACAGGCGTTGTGCGGTCGCGAAATCCCGCATCTGCACCGATATCGCAGCGATAGCGAATTGAAGCTCGCGATCGGCGGGATCGTCGGCTGAAAGGCGCTGGAACACGTCGCGCGCCTCGGCATAGCGCTTCTGCTCCACGTAGAGCTGGGCCAGGGCGACGCTCGCCGCACGCGACTCCGGCACGCTTGCCAGAAACCCGTTCAGGAAGCTGATTGCGCCCTGGGGCGAACTCTTGGCAAGAATATCCGTCTTGATCAGCGCCGCACGCTCCCAACCGGGCTTGAGCGCAAGTGCGCGATCGGCGGCACGCATCGAAATGGCGGCAATTTCGAGATCTGCGAGCCCCGTGTTATAGCCCGCCAGCGAAATCGCGAATTGCGCTTCAGCGATGTTCGGGTACGGCTTGGCCAGTTCGACGACCAGACGGAATACCGCGGCCTTGTCGGCCTGCGCCGTCAGTGCCTGATTGAGCTGGATGAACGCATCGCCCAACGTGCCGTTCGCGGCAGCGTCGGCGAGCACGTGCTCGAGCTCAGCCTTCAATTCGTTGCCGGCGCCCGATTGCGTCAGCGTTGCCACCATTTGCCTGGCGCGCTCCGCGGTCGGATCGAGCTCCTGCCAGAGCTTGGCGGCTTCCAGTGCCAACGAGCGTTGACGCGCAAACAGTGCGACCTCGGTCGCCCGGCGCGCAAGTTTGGCGTCCTGAGCTTCGCGCGCCGCTTCGAAGTAGGCCCTGGCCCCCAACGCCGCGTCGCCGCGTTGCATGGCGAGGTCGCCGACCAGGATGCGATACAACACGTCGGCGGACAATGCCGACGGCGCGGCAGAGGGCGCCACGGCCCCGGGTTGCGCCGGTGACGACGGCGCCTGTTGCGCACTTGCGTTCAGCCAGACGACGGCAAGCGTGCCCAACGCAACGTGCAGCGCGAGGCGGCGAACGGGAAACCTGTTTGTCGAAGACACGTTGCGATTCGCTTTCTGCTTGGCCAGACGAGCGCCGGCTAGATTCAAATCTTAGGGTATATTGGGCGGCGCAACAAACGCCGCCTGTCCCCCAAGATGCCCGAACTTCCCGAGGTCGAAACGACCCGACGCGGTCTTGCACCTCACATAGAGCGGCAGAAAGTGACGGCCGTCAGGATATACGACCGCCGCTTGCGGTGGCCGGTTCCCCAGGATCTGCCGCAACAGCTCGTTGGTCGAACCATTGATCGCATCGATCGTCGAAGTAAGTACCTACTGTTTCGAAGTGGGCCGGATTCTCTCATTGTACATCTGGGCATGACGGGCAGCCTTCGGGTGTACCGCGACCGTCCGCCCAAGGGAGCCCACGATCACGTCGACATCGAGTTCGGCAATGGCGTCGTGCTGCGCTATCACGACCCACGACGCTTTGGCGCGGTACTCTGGTCGCCACGATCCGACCAGGTTCACCCGCTGCTTGCCAAACTTGGACCGGAGCCGTTTGCAACGGAGTTCGACGCGGACTATCTGCATCGCGCCACGCGCAGCCGCGGCGCCGCGATAAAGCTTGCGCTGATGGACAACCACCTTGTCGTCGGCGTCGGAAACATCTACGCCAACGAAGCGCTGTTCCGCGCCGGCATTCGCCCGACCCGGCCCGCTAACCGAATCGCCCATGCACGCTTCGAGCGACTGGTAGCGTCGGTCCGTGAAACGCTGACCGACGCGATCGCCAAGGGCGGAAGCACACTGCGCGACTACGTCGACAGCGCGGGTGAGCCCGGCTATTTCCAGCTCGAGTATTTCGTCTACGGTCGCGAAGGCCAGCCCTGCCGGGTCTGCGGTACCGTCATTCGCAGTACACGGCTTGGAGGTCGGAGCACGACCTACTGTCACACCTGCCAGCGCTAGGCCGGCTGCGAAATTGATTTGGCGCGCTTTATGCTAGATTCACCGAGCGCCCCGGCAGGGAGGGCGTGATCGGAACCAACCGGCGGGCAGCAAGGCCGGGAGATGGAGCAGTTGCGGCCGCACTTGCCGCCGAGTTCCATCCTGAATCCCGCTGGGGAGGCGGCGAAATGATGCAATCCAAGGATCTGGCGGCGCGGTTCGAAGCCTATAGCGACTGGCGCCGCCGGCTTTCGTCCGGCGTATCCGCACTGCATGAATGGCTGTCGCGGCAGGAGCTGGCCGACGCCCATGCCGACCTCGCGGTCCAGCATCTCCTCGAGCGCCTGCACCAGGACCAGCTCGTCGTGGCGTTCGTTGCCGAGTTCTCTCGCGGCAAGTCCGAACTGATCAATGCCATCTTTTTCGCGGATTTTGGCCAGCGGCTCCTGCCGTCTGCGGCGGGGCGGACGACGATGTGCCCGACCGAGCTGCTCTACGACTCGACGCGCCCGCCGTCGATCCGCCTGCTTCCGATCGAAACGCGCGCGCGCGACGGGACCGTCGCCGAATTCAAGAATTACGCCGATGAATGGGTCACCCTGTCGCTGGACATGTCGTCTGCCGACAAGATGACCGAAGTCCTCTCGCAGGTCTCGCAGATCAAGCGCGTGCCCGTCGCGCTCGCGCGCAAGTACGGCCTGTATGAAGACGGCGATATCCTGGCGATAAATTCGGCGACCGACGAAAGTGCCGTCGACATCCCGTGCTGGCGCCATGCGGTGATCAACTTCCCCCACCCGTTGCTGCAGCAGGGCCTGGTCATTCTCGACACGCCGGGCCTGAATGCAATCGGCACCGAGCCCGAGCTCACGCTCAACCTGTTGCCCAACGCCCACGCCATTCTGTTCATCCTTGCCGCCGATGCCGGAGTCACGAAAACCGACATCGACGTCTGGAACAACCATCTCGTCGGCGCCAACCCCGCGAGCAAGGAAGGCCGGCTGGTCATCCTGAACAAGATCGACGGGCTGTGGGACGAACTCAGGACAGCGGCCGAGATCGAAGGCGAGATTTCGCGCCAGGTCCGCACCAGTTCCGAACTGCTGGCCATACCGCCGGCGCAGATCTTTCCGGTCTCCGCCCAGAAGGCCTTGCTGGCCAAGGTCAATGGCGACGACGCACTGCTCGCCAGGAGCCGCCTGCCACAGCTTGAGCTCGCGCTGTCCAAGGAACTGATCCCGGCCAAGCGGCACATTGTCGGCTCGGCGACCAAGGCGGAAATTCGATCGCTGGCGGCGGCCGTACGCACGATCCTGGACAGTCGCATCGTCGGCATTCACGAGCAGCTCGCCGAGATGAAGGGTTTGCGCGGCAAGAATCAGGACGTCGTCGAGCACATGATGGTGCGCATCCAGCAGGAAAAGGACCTGTTCGAGCGCGGGATGCAGCGCTATACCGCGCTGCGCACGGTGTTCACGCAGCACACGAATTCGCTGTACGAAAGCATCGGGCTCGAAACACTGCGCGCCGCCGCGGGCGAGACGCGCAAGCGCATCGAAGCCAGCCCGTTCACCAAGGGCGTGCGGTCGGCGATGAGCGATTTTTTCGCCAGCATCCACGGCGGCCTCGCCCAGAGCGGCCGCCAGACCGGCGAAATCCACGAAATGATGCAGGCGATGTATGCGCGCTTCGCGAAGGAGCACGGACTCGAGACCTTCACGCCGCCGCCGTTCTCGATGCTCAAGTACCAGAAGGAGGTCGAGCGTCTGGAACGTGCTTACAACGTGCACTTCAATACGCTCTGGAACATGGTGAGCAAAGCCAAGTTCACGCTCATGAGGCGCTTCTTCGAGACGGTCGCGATACGGGTCAAGCACGTCTACGACATCGCAAACCGCGATCTCGACAGCTGGCTCAAGGCAGTCATGGCCCCGCTCGAGACGCAAGTGAAAGAGCACCACCTGCAATTGCGGCGCCGGCTGGACAGCGTCAAGCGCATACATCGAGCGAGCGACGAGCTCGAGGAGCGAATTACCGAGCTCGAGCAGGCGGAAGCCGCGGTGCGGGGGCAGATCAACGCCCTGGCAGGCGAACTCGCCGCGATCGACCTCATTATCGATCAGCCGGAGCTGGTTCCCATGGCGGCGAACGCGGCTTAGGGCGTTGTGCTTGCGTCGAGCTTGGCGGCCGCCATCAGGCCTTCATACTTGCGCAACAGCTGCTCCCGGCTCTCGACGTAGTCCGGGTTGACCGGAATGCAATCGACCGGACAGACCACGACACACTGCGGTGTATCGAAGTGCCCCACGCACTCGGTGCATTTACCGGGATCGATGACATAGATTTCGGTGCCCTGCGCGATCGCACCATTCGGGCACTCGGGTTCGCACACATCGCAGTTGATGCACTCGTCGGTAATCAGCAGCGCCATCGATGGAATGTCCGTTACGCGCGCGCCGCGGCCACCTTGGCCTTGAGCCGTGCCTCGACCACAGGGTGCACAAAACTGCTTACATTGCCGCCGAAGCGGGCGATTTCGCGGACGATCGTCGCAGACATGAACAAGTATTGCTCGGCAGGTGTGAGGAACATCGTTTCGACCTCGGGATACAGGTTGCGGTTCATTCCTGCCATCTGGAATTCGTACTCGAAGTCGGACACGGCGCGCAATCCGCGGACGATGACGCTTGCGCCGATGGAATGCACGAAATCCATCAGCAGCCCTGAAAAACCGGCGACTTCCACGTTGGGATAGGCAGCGAGAACCTCCCGCGTCATCGCGATGCGCTCGGCTGCGGTGAACATCGGCCGCTTGCTCTCGCTGTCGGCAATGCCGACGATGACCCGGTCGAACAGTTTCGCGGCCCGCCGGACCAGATCCTCGTGGCCCCTGGTGAACGGGTCGAACGTTCCCGGATAAACGACTTTGAGCATAGGGACATTCAGGCAGTGGGCGCTCGGCGCAGCAGATGATAATGCACCTGCCCGGCCTTGTCGCGATGCGAAACCGTGAGTCCGGTGCCGGAGATCGGTGAGCGGGCCTCGGCGTAGATGACGCCTTCGGACGTCAGCCGCGCCGCAGCCGCCGGCAACAGCGTGGCCCAGGGGTCGTCATCGAACGGTGGGTCGAGAAAGATCACGTCGAATTGTCTCGATTCATTCATCAGGAACGATTGCGCCTCGGCACGATGCGTCTCCAGCGCGCGCATGCCCAGCGCTTCGCCGGTTGCCGCCAGCGCGCGCACCAGTGCGGGATTGCGGTCGACGGCAACAGCGAGCGCCGCGCCCCGCGATAGCGCCTCGAGCGAAAGCGCGCCGCTGCCCGCGAATGCATCCAGCGTGGTCGCACCGGTCAGGTCCTGACCGAGCCAGTTGAACAGCGTCTCGCGAACGCGATCGGGTGTCGGACGTATGCCTTCTCGCGCCGGAAAGCGCACGCGACGTCCGCGCCAGTGGCCGCCGATGATCCGGATCTGATTGGGGAGTGACAAAGCGTCGACGGTCGAGATACTGCCGGAAGGTAGAATTATAGCTTCCGCCTCGCGATCACCCTCCATGCTCGACCTGTTCAAGCGCACCGCCGAACCCGACACCCGTTCCTGGACCGAGCGCCTCAAACAGGGACTCGGGCGCACGCGCGAACTTCTCACGCGCCCGATCACGCTGCCGCTCGGCCGCAAGGCGCTTTCCGACGAAGCGCTCGAGCAATTCGAGTCCGCACTCATTGCCGCCGATGTCGGCTTGCCTGCCGCGACGCATCTGGTCGACGACATGAAGCAACGCTGGAAGCGCCAGGATGGCGAGACCGATCCGCGAGTCGCATTGCGTGCCTCGCTGTCCGCGCTGCTTGCGCCGCTCGAACAACCGCTCGTGATCGGCCCGGCGCGGCCCTTCGTGATCATGCTTGCCGGCGTCAACGGCGCAGGCAAGACGACGTCCATCGGCAAGCTCGCCAAGTATCTTCAGGGACAAGGTCACTCGGTGCTGCTCGCCGCCGGCGATACCTTTCGCGCGGCGGCGCGCGAACAACTCGAGGTCTGGGGCGCACGCAACAATGTGAATGTGATCGCGCAGCAAGGTGGCGACCCTGCCGCGGTAATGTTCGACGCGATCGCGGCAGCGCGTGCGCGCGGCATCGACATCGTGCTTGCCGACACTGCGGGCCGACTGCCGACCCAACTTCATTTGATGGAAGAACTCAAAAAGATTCGACGGGTCATAGACAAGGCGCAGCCCGGAGCGCCCCACGAGACACTCCTGGTGCTCGACGCGAATACCGGACAGAACGCCCTGGCGCAGGTCGCGGCGTTCGACGCAGCGTTGGGATTGAGCGGGCTGATCCTGACCAAACTCGATGGCACCGCGAAAGGCGGCGTCGTGGCTGCGATCGCGAAAACCACCCCAATTCCGGTCAAGCTGATCGGGGTCGGCGAGGGCGTCGACGATCTGCGGACGTTTCGCGTCAGCGAGTTTGTAGACGCCCTGGTGGGCTGATCATGGGTTGCCCGGCATCCTTCGGGCAACCCTCGGCAGCCCTTCCGGCCACGCTGAGATCCGCCCTTTGCGGCCCGCGGCGTCTGCCGGAATATCCATATAATTCATGGTACTGAAGACACCGTCGGCCATTGCTTCCGCGAGCCTGCAAGGCCAACTGACCGGGAACTTTGAAGGGGCCTTAGCACTCTCATACCTCGAGTGCTAAAATAGCCTCGAGAAGGAGATAGACTCAATGACCGCAACAACGCTGGCTTTCCCTACCCCGGCATCGCTGGGGAGCCTCGACCACTATGTCCAGGCAGTGAACCGGTTTCCGCTGTTGACGGCCGCCCAGGAAGTCGAGTTCGGGCGCCGGCTGCAGCACGACAACGATGTCGACGCGGCGCGCCAACTTGTCTTGTCGCACCTGCGTCTGGTCGTCTCGGTCAGCCGCAATTACATCGGTTATGGATTGCCGCAGGCGGACCTGATTCAGGAAGGCAACATTGGTCTGATGAAAGCCGTGCGCCGCTTCGACCCGGAGCGTGGCGTGCGCCTCGTGTCGTTCGCACTTCACTGGATCAGGGCCGAGATGCACGAGTACATCCTGCGCAATTGGCGCCTGGTGAAAATCGCCACGACCAAGGCGCAGCGGAAACTGTTCTTCAATCTGCGCAGCATGCGGCCGCGGACCGGAACGTTGACGCCCAGCGAGGCGAAGGTCATTGCGACGGCATTGTCGGTCAAGCCAGAAGAGGTCGTCGAGATGGAAACGCGGCTGTCCGGCCAGGACATCGCCTTGGATCCGCAGGTGGGCGATGAAGGTGAAGTAATGACGCCCATCGCGTACCTCACCGACACGGAGGCCGAACCGGTGCAGATCCTCGAGCGCGCCGAGACCGAGCGCAATCGAAGCGAAGGTCTTCGCCAGGCGCTGTCCCGGCTCGACGAGCGTAGTCGCGGCATCATCGAAGCGCGATGGCTGCGCGAGGAAGACCAGGCGACGTTACAGGACCTCGCCGATCAGTACGGCGTGTCCGCCGAGCGGATACGGCAGATCGAGAGCAAGGCGCTGAAGACCATGCGCGGGCAGATCAGCGCTTCCTGATCGCGACTGAAAAGTTGTCCCCGGAACGCCGGCCTTGTGCCGGCGTTCTGCTTTCCAAATGTCGATCTAGAGTTCGATCTGTGCGCCGAGTTCAACCACCCGATTCGTAGGCACGTTGAAGTATTCGCTGGCCTTGGTCGCGTTCTTCGACATCGAGACGAACAGCCGCTCGCGCCACAACGCCATGCCCGGGGCGACGCTGGGGATCAATGTCTCGCGGGAAACAAAAAACGAAGTGTCCATCAAGTCGAAAGGATGCCCGCAGCGCGCGCATTCCTCGAGCAACTCGGGGACATCCTGGCCTTCGGTGAACCCGAAGTAGGCTTCGATCTGCTCGAAGTTTGCACCGAGATCCTCGATGCGCACGCGGTCTCTGGCAGCGACGACCGGGATCTCCCGGGTATTCATCGTAAGCAGAACCACGCGTTCGTGGAGTACCTTGTTGTGCTTGAGGTTGTGCAGCAGCGCGTGAGGGACGCGGCCCGGCATGTTGGTCAGGAACACCGCGGTGCCCGGGACACGCACCGGTGGCGCCGCCGCAATGGATTCGATGAATGCGTCGAGCGGCATCGTCTCTTCCGCCAGGCGTGCCTGCAATATCGATCGCCCACGTTTCCACGTGGTGAGCAATGTAAATGCTGTGGCACCGATCACGATCGGGAACCACCCACCGTCGAGGATCTTGAGTGCATTCGATGCAAGGAATGCTGCGTCGATCATCAACAACGGAATGGCGATGCATAACGCCGCCAGCTTGTTCCAGCGCCACAGCCGGGTCAGCACCACGTAAATCAGCAGTGAATCGATCAGCATCGCCAACGTGACGGCAATGCCATACGCTGCCGCGAGATTACCCGACGTGCGGAACCCCGCGACCAGCAGCATCACCGCGGCGAGCAGCGTCCAGTTGATGAACGGAACGTAGATCTGGCCGATCTGGCGATTCGACGTGTGCATGATGGTCAGGCGCGGGCAATACCCCATCTGGATCGCCTGGCGCGTCATGGAAAATGCGCCCGAGATGACCGCCTGCGACGCAATGACGGTGGCGCACGTCGCAAGGACGACCAGCGGCAGCAGCGCCCATTCCGGCGCAAGCAGAAAGAACGGATTGCTGATCGCGCTCGAATCGTGAATCAGCAATGCGCCCTGACCGAAGTAGTTGATGACCAATGCAGGCAGCACGAACCACAACCAGGCCCGGCGGATGGGCCGCGCACCGAAGTGTCCCATGTCGGCATAGAGCGCCTCGGTCCCCGTCACCGCAAGTACGACTGCGCCCAGCGACAGAAAGGCTGCCAATGGATTGCCGAAGAGAAAGCCGACCGCATAGGTGGGGCTGAGTGCGAGCAGGACCGCGGGGTTCCTGACGATTTGAAAGATGCCCAGCGCCGCCAATGTAATAAACCACAGACACATCACCGGGCCGAAGAGCACACCCACCCGCGCCGTTCCGTGACGCTGGATCGAGAACAGCGCCACCAGGATGACCAACGTCACGGGCACGACGTACGACTTCAGCGCCGGTGTAACGACTTCCAGCCCCTCGACCGCCGAAAGCACGGAGATAGCCGGCGTGATCATGCCGTCGCCGTAGAACATCGCGGCGCCGAATATGCCCATACCCACCAGCCACCATCGTGCGTTCGGGTTGGTGAGCCCGCTGGAGACGAGTGCGGTGAGCGCCATGATGCCGCCTTCGCCGCGATTGTCGGCACGCATGATCAGGGTCACGTACTTGAGCGTCACCACGATCATGAGTGCCCAGAATATGACCGACAGGATGCCGAGGATATTCGCCTGGGTGAGCGGCAACCCGTGCTGTCCGCTGAAACATTGGTGCAGCGTATACAGGGGGCTGGTGCCGATGTCGCCAAAGACGACGCCTATCGCCCCGATCACCAGCGGAGTCATCTGCTTTCCGCCAGGTCCATGTACTTCCTTCCCGGCGCCGCCGCCGGGTTCTGCGATCATGTGACCTCGTCGGTACGGCGCGAGAAGCGGATGTTGAGCTGCTTCAGTTTCCGATACAGATGCGTGCGCTCGAGCCCCGCGCGGTCGGCAACGCGGCTCATGTTGCTTTGCTCCTTGCCGAGCAGTTGTTCGAAATAGATGCGTTCGAACGCCTCGCGTGCCTCGCGCAGCGGCATCTCGAAAAAGCGCGCGGTCACTTCCGGCGCAATGGCCGCGGGCGGCGGCATCGCGCTTTCCCCCAGCAGCCTTCGCACATGATCGCCGGTGATCTCGCTATCGACGGTCAACGCAAGATTGGCGATGACGTTGTGCAGATGTTCGAGATTTCCCGGCCAGTACGCCGCCGCCAGCGCCACAACCGCGGACGCGTGCAGCGTTGCGACGGTGCGCTGACTTGTGGTTATTTCACGCCAGAAGCGATCGACCAGTGCCGGGATATCCTCGCGCCGCTGTCGCAACGGCGGCAACATCACGGCGCCGGTGGACAGGCTCGCGAGCAAAGCCGGATCGAAGCGGCCTTCAGCGGCGAGATTGCCGAGTTGCTCGCTGCTGGTGCAGACCAGGACCGTACCGTGCTTTTCGAGTTTGGACAACAGGAACGCCAGGCCCTTCTGCTCCGCCTTCGAATAGGCGCCGATCTCCGCGCAATAGAGCGTTCCATCGTGCGCTTCTTCGAGCGCCTGAAGCGGATTGGTCGCCAGACGCACACCCGTGGCGTGCTCCGCAAACGGCGTTTCCGGAACGTGCAGCGCCCGCGCGACGATTTCGTGGCCCGCGCCGGGCTCGCCGATGATGAGCAGCGGGCGGTTGGCACGCACCAGTTGCTCGATCGCGCGTTCGACCTCGATCACCGGCGCGCTCGTGCCGAGCGCTGCGAGCGAGATTCGTCGCGGCCCCTGCCCGGCAGCGGTCTTGAGCGCGCGCGACACCGTCGACAGGAGCTTTTGCAAGCCGACCGGTTTTTCGAGGAAGTCGAACGCACCGATCTTGGTCGCCTCGACGGCGGTCTCGATCGTCCCGTGCCCCGACATCATCACGACCGGCATGGTGAGCTGGCCGTTCGCGGCCCATTCCCGCAGCAGAGTGACGCCATCGGTGTCCGGCATCCATATGTCGAGCAGCACCAAGGACGGCTGTGCACGCGCCCGATACGTGCGCGCCTCACCTGCGTTCTCGGCAAGGCTGACCCGGTAACCTTCGTCCTGGAGGATCTCCGACAAAAGCTCGCGGATGCCCACCTCGTCATCGACGATCAGAATTTCTTTTTGCTGCGCCATCACGTGCTTGTTCCTTCGCGGGGGAAATACAACGTCAACAATGCGCCTCGAGGTTGCCGGTTCTCGATCGTAACCCGGCCGCGATGTTCATCGACGATCTTCTTGACAATGGCCAAGCCCAGACCAGTGCCCTTGGACTTGGTGGTAACGTAGGGTTCGAATGCGTGTGCCAGGATGTCCTCGGGAAATCCGCTGCCGCGATCACCCACGGAAAGCGCCAGTTCATCGCCTCGGACCTCAATACCGATATCGTACGCGGCCTCGGGCACGTCTGCCTGCGCGTCGACCGCATTCTGTATCAGATTGTGAAACACCTGGCGCAGGCGCGTAGGTTCGCCCTGGATCACGGCACTGTCGTCGACAAAGGAAAGCGACACGTTCGGTCGCAGATTCTCGTACAACCCGAGCACATCCAGCAAGAGGGCTTTGATGTCGACCGGCTGCATCCGTCCCGGTCGCGGCTGCCGCGCATAGATCGCAAAATCGTCGACCATATGCTTCATCGCCGTCACCTGCGCGACGATCGTCTGCGTGCCACGCTGCAGCATTTCCTCGTCCGGGCCCGATAGCTTGCCCGACAACTTCACGGCAAGTCGTTCGGCCGACAACTGGATCGGCGTCAACGGGTTCTTGATCTCGTGCGCAAGCCGTCGCGCCACCTCGGCCCACGCCGCGCCACGCTGCGCTTCCGAAAGTTCGGTGACGTCGTCGAACACGACGACGGATCCGGGTACCGGTTCGCCGGGAAGCTTCGAACCGCGCATCAACAGCACTCGCGTGTGATTGGAGACCTCGAGTTCCGCCTGCCGTTGCCATTGCGCATCGCGACCCGTGGCAAAGCTTTCCTCGACGAGTTCGGCGAACCCTGCCAAGGCAGGAAGCCGCCGCACCCAGTCGGCAAGCGGCACGCCTACCAGTTCGGCCAGCGGTTGCTGGAGGATCACGGCAGCGCTGGGATTGGCCGTGCGCAGCCTGAATGCGTTATCGAAGGCCAATACGCCGGCAGACAGATTGGCGAGAATGCTTTCGAGGTAGGCTCGCGTCGTTTCGATCGCGTGCCGGCTCTCCTCGGCCTTTTGCTGCGCGTCAGCGAGTTGCGCCGTCATCGTATTGAACGATTCGGTCAGAACGCCGAGTTCGTCACGACTGTGCACGGGGTTGCGTCGGCTGAAATCGCCCTGGGCCACCGCGCGCGTACCTTCGGCGAGCAATCCCAACGGACGGCTGAACTGCTCGGAGAGTACGACCGCCAGTCCGAGCGCGGAAAAAAGTGCAAGCAACAACGTCAACGTCAGTGTTAGCGCATAAAGATGTTTGAGCGCGGTTCGCGAGAACGATATCTCCTGGTAATCGTTGTAGCCCGCCTGTACTTTTTCTGCATCGAGCTGCAATTGCTTCGCCACGGGCTCAACGACTTGCAGCAGGCGCATCGGATCCTTGGGATCGGCGCCGTTGACCGGAACAACCACCCGCAGCACCATCCCCTGATCCGGCGTCTGTTCAATCGCGGAAAACGTTTGCTGGAGGCGGGCGCGCCGTATTGCCTGGGCAGGCGGAGGCTGCGGCGTAAGGGTCGACCCTGAAACCCCGGCGACGGCAAGCACACCGCCGGATGCTGAAAACAGCGCAGCCTCGTAGACGCCCGCCTGCTCGCTTGCGCGGCTCAATCGTGCCGCCATCGTTCCGGGTTCGACCTCCTGCAGCGTCAGCGCGAGCTGTGTCGCCTTGTTGACCGTTTCCTTGAGCAGGTAGTCGAGCGCGCTTCGGCCGAGGTTGAGACCTCCCTCGAGCGCGCGATCGACGCGAACGTCGAACCACGATTCGATGCTCTTGCCAAGAAACTGCATCGACACTCCGTAGAGCAGTGCACCCGGAACCACCGCGACGATTGCAAACAGCAACACCAGGCGCACAGCGAGGCGCGAGCCGAATACGCCGGCCTTGAGGTTCCGGCGCAGGCGCCATAACTGATAACCGACCAACACCATCAGCAGCACGACCAATGTGCCATTCAGTACGAGGAGCAGGTTGTAGTTGTGCGCGAACAAGCCGGTATTCGAACTCGCGGTGGCGAGCAGGAACAGAAAAACAGCACCCAGCCCGACCAGCGCAATCAGGAAATAGCGAATCTTGCGCGGCGAGAGCAGCCGGGTCATGGCGTGAAACTCCAGCGGTACCACTCGGACTGCAGCTGCCAGTCACGCGAAGTCAGGGCGTTGACCTGGAAAGGCTTCGGCAGCAGCGTGCCATCGAGACGCAGCCTCACTCCTGCTTCATAGTGCGCGCCTGCGACCAGCACATTGCGAGCGACCACGGGTCGCGAAACGACGCGCGACAGAATTCGCTGGACCTCGTCGAGCGAATCGAAGTGTTGCAGGAAAAGTCCGCTGGTCAATCGATATTGGCGCGTCAGCGGCGTGTACGACAGGCGATATTGAACCGAGAGCTGCGCGACCTTTTCGTCGACCCAATACCAGCGCGGGCGGCCGAGCTCGAACTCGAGCACGAAATACAGCGAGATGCCCTTCTGCAGTGCCTCTTCCAGGATCGGATTGAATGCGAAGTCGAACTGGGCATTCAGAACATAATCCTCGTCCTCGGCAAGCAATTCGGCAGACTTGACCGTGATCGTATCGGCGCGCGCGAGCGCGACCGAAAGCAACAGCGTTGCGATCAGGAACAGCAGGCGGACGAGGCGGGATTGCTTTGGCGGCATGCCACGGGCAGCGGGCCGCGCGCGGCCCCTGCTCATTTCTTCTGAAGAAGGGCGTAGAAAAACCCGTCGTGATTGTGCTCTGCGCCGGCCCCGGATGGCAAGAGTTGTCCATCGTTGTGCTGAAAACCCGCGGGCAGTTGCAGTGGCAGTTGCAACACATCGTCGTGGCGCGCGCGGAAAGCGGCAACCTGATCACCGTTCTCTGCACGAAATATCGAGCACGTCGCGTAGAGCAGTTGGCCGCCCTGTGCGAGACACGGCCACATCGCGTCGAGCAGACGCTGCTGTTGTCCAGAAAACGCCGCGACGTCGCTGTCGCGCCGCAACCATTTGCCGTCTGGGTGCCGGCGCACGACACCTGAGGCCGTGCACGGCGCATCGACCAGAATCCGATCGAACGCAACGCCGTCCCACCAGCGTCCCGTATCCGTCGCATCCGCAGCAACAACGCGCGCACGCAGGTTGAGCCGCGCAAGATTCTGCGTGACGCGCTCGAGTCGCGCGCCATCGTTGTCGAGCGCCACGAGATCGAGTGCCGCGAGCTCGGCCAGGTGCGTGGTCTTGCCTCCAGGTGCAGCACACACGTCGAGGACACGCATTCCATCGTCGACGCCCAACAGCGGCGCGGCAAGCTGTGCGCCGGCATCCTGGACCAGAAACCATCCTTCGGCGTAGCCCGGCAAGCCCATGACCGCGCGCGGCTCGGCAAGAACGACCCCCGCATCGCCGACCGCGTTTGCCGCGATGCCTTGCGCAGCCAGCGCCGCGAGGTAGCGGTCACGTGACAACGCGCGGTGGTTGATTCGCAGCGTAAGCGGCGGCCGCTCGTTGCCGCTGTCGAGAACCGACGCCGCACGAGCGCCATATTCGCCGCGCACAAGGTCGATCCACCAGCGTGGATACGAGAACCGAGCTTCGTCGTCCCGCTCGAGCGGTGCGAGCACTTCGTCACGGCGGCGCAGGAAATTGCGCAGGATCGCGTTGGTCAATCCGCGTGCAGAACTTTTTTTGATGCGTGTCGTCGCCTTCACCGCACCATCGACCACCGCATGTTGCGGCGCGCTGGTATGTATCAGCTGATACAGGGCGACCCAGAGCAGCGCCTCGACGCTCGCGTCCGTGATCGGCCGGTCGGCGAGCGCGCGAACGACTGCGCGGAGCTCGCCGAGAAAGCGCAGCGTGCCGTACGCCAACTCCTGGATCAGGGCGCGATCTTCCAGGGCCACGCCGTTCGCTGCCGCGAGCGCGACCGGCAACGTCGAACCGGCGAGAACGCGGCGGACGGTCCTGGCCGCGATGCGCTGGGAATGCTCCATTGCCAAGCCTGCGCCTCAGGCGCCGAGACACTCGTTCGGCGCGAACGGATGCCCGGCGAGAAACGCCGCCGCGGACAGGCGTCTGGCGCCAGCGCGCTGCAATTCGCGCACGAGGATCGCGCCATCGCCGCAGGCGACGACAATGCCACGCGCATCGGCTTGCACGACGCGCCCGGCGGCGCCAAAACGCCCGGCGGCGGGCTCCGCCTCCCAGATCTTGAGCGGCTCGCCGGCAAGCATCGTTTGTGCTGCCGGGTACGGATTGAACGCGCGGATCTTGCGATCGATGGCCGCCGCGGATTGAGTCCAGTCGATCATGGCTTCGCTGCGCTCGATCTTGTTCGCGTATGTCGCACCTTCGGCAGGCTGCGGTACGACATCGAGCCGGCGGTCGCGCGCGAGCATGCCGAGCGTCTCGACGATCAGCGTTGCGCCGGCGGCGGCGAGTCTGTCGTGCAAGCTCTGTGCAGTGTCGCGCGGCGCGATCGGCACGACACTCGTCGTCACCACCGGGCCGGTGTCGAGGCCCGCATCCATCTGCATGATGCTGATCCCGGACTGCATGTCACCGGCGAGCACTGCGCGCACGATAGGTGCGGCACCCCGCCAACGGGGCAAGAGCGAGGCATGAATGTTGAGACAGCCATATCGCGGCCACGCCAGAAGCACCGCAGGCAGGATCAGCCCGTAGGCAGCGACGACCAGTATGTCCAGTGGAATCGCGGCCAGTTCCCCCTGGACCGCTTCGTCCTTGAGCCGTGCCGGTTGCGACACGGCGATACCCCGCGCCTGGGCGAGCAGCTTGACGGCGCTCGGCGCCAGTTTCATCCCCCGCCCCTTGGCGGCGTCCGGGCGAGTCAGTGCGAGGCTGACCTCGAAGCCGGCGTCGATGATCGCCGCCAGCGCTGTCGCGGCAAAGGGTGGGGTTCCCGCGAACCCGACGCGCAACGCTTCGGCCATGGCGGCCTAGCCCGCGAGCCGCTGCTTTTTCCTGAACTTCGCCGCCAGGCGCGCCCGCTTCATCGGCGAGAGATAGTCGACAAAAACCTTGCCGACGAGGTGATCCATCTCGTGCTGGATGCACACGGCGAGGGTTCCCTCGGTCGTCAGTTCGAACGGGTCCCCGCGCTCATTCAGCGCCCGTACCGCAACCTTGGCCGCGCGCGTGACCAGCTCGTAATAGCCCGGCACCGACAGACAGCCTTCCTCACACTCGGCCACCCCTTCGGTGGCGACGAGCTCGGGATTGATGAAGACATGCAGCTGATCCCGGGTCTCGCTGATATCGATCACGATGACGCGCTTGTGCACGTCTACCTGGGTCGCCGCGAGGCCGATGCCTGGCGCCGCATACATGGTTTCGGCCAGGTCCCGAACCAGCTTCTGGACCTCGGGGGTCACTGCCGCGACAGGCGCGGCGACCTTCCTCAGCCGGGGATCGGGGTATGCAAGGATAGGTAGCTGCGCCATAAATGCTTGCAAAATGCATACTCGGGATGCAGAATGGCTCTTAAGCCCTTATTTTGGGGCGGTTTAGGACGTTTGCAAGTTGATTGCAACCCCCGCCCAAACCATGTTGCGGAGAGGCCTCATGCGCCTAAAGTCTATCATAGCAACCGCGCTGCTTTCGGCCTGCGTGCTGCCGCTCCTGTTCGCCGCAACGCCGGTGGGTGCCCAGGATATCCAGCTCCAGGACAATCGTCCCGGGAGCTACACCGTGCAAAAAGGCGACACCCTTTGGGGCATTGCCGGCAAGTTCCTCAAGCAGCCCTGGCGGTGGCCGGATATCTGGCGCATGAATCGCGACCAGATCAAGAATCCGCACTGGATCTATCCAGGCGATGTCATCTCTCTCGACAAGATCGATGGCGAGTGGCGCCTGTCGGTCGCTCGACGCGATATTCGCATTTCGCCGTCAGTCAGGATCGACCCGATCCAGGCAGAGGCCATTCCGAGTATTCCTCCCGGAGACCTGACACCCTATCTGACAAAGCCGCTGGTCACGGGCCCCGAGGGACTGCCGGGTGCTGCCAAAATCATTGCTGCCCGGGATAACCGCGTGATTCGCGGCGAGGGTGACTCGGTCTATGCCATCAGCATCGACGAGAGACTGGGCACGGAATGGGTCATCTACCGGCCCGGCAAAGTGTTGCGCTCCTACGACAGCAATGAAACGCTCGGCTACGAAATGCGCTATCTGGGAACAGCGCGTGTCGAGCGCTTCGGTGAGGTCAGCCGGATGCTGATCACGACCGCGCGCGAGGAGATTCTGCTCAACGACCTGCTCATCCCTGCCCCGCGCGAAACTCTGGTCAACTATGTCCCGCATGCTCCCGATACGGACGTCGACGGTCGCATCATCGAGCTCTACAACGCCGGAACCGAGGCCGGCCGCGGTTTCATCGTCGTGCTCGATCGTGGCGGGAAAGACGGCCTCGAGATCGGCAGCGTACTCGCGATTTACCATCCGGCGCCCGTGATCCCCGATCCGCGCCCGTATGAGGGTGGGGATGTCCTTTCGAGATTGTCCGACGTGACCAGAGCCATAGTCCCGACGACCAAATACCTGAACGTCCCGCCAGAGCGCTCTGGCCTGCTGTTCGTGTTCCGCGTGTTCGACCGCGTTTCCTACGGGATCCTGCTCAATACCGCTGAGCCGGTCGTCGTCGGCGACATGGTGCGCAAGCCGTAAGCCGTTCCCCAACGAGCTCCGATGGAGATCGACGCTCGCGTCGAGGCCTGGGCGTCGCTGCAACTCCTGCCGCGCGTCTCGGCGCGCTCGATGGTTGCGCTGCTGAAGTCATTTGGCGGGCCTGAGCAGGTTCTTGCGGCGTCCCCGGCGATGCTCGCCAAGGTTGTGCCTCCCGAGATCGCGACAGCCGTCGGCCGCGGTCCCGACCGCACTGCGTTCGAACATACCCTGACATGGCTGCGCGAAACCGGCCATGCGCTCATCGCGTGGGACGATCCGGCGTACCCGCGCGCACTGCTCACGATCACCGACCCTCCCCCGGTGCTGTACTTCCACGGTCGCAGCGAATTGTTGAATCGGCCCGCGCTGGCAATCGTAGGTAGCCGCAACGCAACGGCGCCGGGCCGGGAAAACGCGGAAGCCTTTGCCAAAGCGCTGTCGGAGGCTGGTCTGACCATCGTGAGCGGCCTGGCGCTCGGGATCGACGCGGCGGCGCATCGTGGCGGTTTAGCCGGCGCAGGCGCAAGCCTGGCGGTTGTCGGAACGGGCATCGATCGCGTCTATCCTGCGGCCAACCGCGACCTGGCTCACCGCCTCGCCATCGACGGCGGCGTGCTATCGGAATTTGCGCTTGGCACGCCGCCGCTGCCCGGCAATTTTCCCCGGCGCAACCGCTTGATCAGCGGGCTCGCGCGGGGCGTCCTGGTCGTCGAAGCGACCCTGGCCAGCGGTTCGCTGATCACCGCTCGATTCGCCGCCGAGCAGAATCGCGACGTCTTCGCGATCCCGGGTTCGATTCACTCGCCGTTTTCCAAAGGGAGCCACCGGTTGATCAAGGACGGCGCCAAACTGGTCGAAACGGCGCAGGACGTCCTGGAGGAACTGGGCATGACTGCCTCCGGCAGCAGCGCGACGCCTGCGCCGGGAGTGACGGTCGAAGGTGATACTGCGCGCGTCCTGACCGCATTAGGGTACGATCCGGCTGGCATCGACGCGCTGACGTCGCGGTGCGGCCTGCCGGCCGATGTCGTCAGCGTCGCCCTTGTTCAATTGGAACTTGCCGGCGAAGTTGCCGGTCTTCCAGGCGGTCTTTACCAGCGATTGCGCTAACCTGTGCCACGCACGCCTTGCTCCACCGGCGGTGCATGCTTATCATCTGCCCTCCCTTCGACCCAATAACCCTGACGCCTCCATGGCCAAAAGTCTGATCATCGCCGAGAAACCTTCCGTCGCCGCCGACATCGCGCGCGCGCTGGGGGGCTTCACGCGCCACGACGACTATTTCGAAAGCGACAAACACGTGCTTTCCTCGGCCATCGGGCACCTGCTCGAGATCGGCATGCCGGAGGAAGAAGAGGTCAAGCGTGGCAAATGGACCTTCGCGCATTTGCCGGCCATCCCTTCGAAATTCGCGCTGAAGCCGATCGAGAAGGCCGAAGCGCGCCTCAAGATGTTGCTGCGACTGCTCAAGCGCAAAGACGTGACGGCGCTGATCAACGCCTGTGACGCCGGACGCGAGGGCGAGCTCATCTTCCGCAACATCGCGCAGTACTCGGGCACCAGCAAGCCGATCAAGCGGCTCTGGCTGCAGTCGATGACGCCGGCCGCGATCCGCGATGGTTTCGCGCAGTTGCGCTCAGACGAGACCATGCTGCCGCTTGCGGATGCCGCGGTGTGCAGGTCCGAGTCGGACTGGCTGGTCGGGATCAACGGAACGCGGGCGATGACGGCGTTCAATTCCAGATCCGGCGGATTTCAGCTCACCACGGTGGGCCGCGTACAAACCCCGACGCTCGCGATCATGGTCGAGCGCGAAGCCAAGATCCGGGCGTTCAAGACGCGCAGCTATTGGGAGGTGCTCGGCACGTTTCGCGCGGCGGGCGGCGAATACGGCGGGCGCTGGTTCGACGAAAAGTTCAAAAAGACGGACGACGATCCGGACGCGCGTGCCGAACGGCTCTGGGTCGAGGACTCCGCGCGCGCCATCGTCGCCAAGTGTGAAGGCAAGCCCGGAACCGTCACCGAGGAGACCAAGCCGTCGACGCAGGCCGCTCCCTTGCTCTACGACTTGACGAGCCTGCAGCGTGAGGCCAACGGCCGCTTCGGACTTTCTGCGCGAACAACCTTGTCGCTGGCGCAGGCGCTGTACGAGAAACACAAGGTCCTCACGTATCCGCGCACCGACGCACGCGCATTGCCGGAGGATTACATCGAGACCGTGAAGTCGACGCTGGAGTCGCTGCGCGAATCGAATGCCTATGCCGTTTTCGCCGGCCAGATACTCAAGGGGAAGTGGGTCAAGCCGAACAAGCGCATCTTCGACAACAGCAAGATTTCCGACCACTTCGCGATCATCCCGACGTTGCAGCGCCCAAAGAGCCTCAACGAACTCGAGGCGAAGCTCTACGACCTCGTCGTCAAGCGGTTCCTCGCGGTGTTCTATCCGAGCGCGGAGTACCTGCTGACCACGCGCATCACGCGCGTCGTCGGCGAGCCGTTCAAGACTGAAGGCAAAGTGCTGGTCACGCCGGGCTGGCTCGCGGTGTACGGCAAGGAAGCGCAGTCCGACGACGATGCCACGCTGGCACCGGTCAAAGCCAACGAGAAGGTCGCCTCGGAGAAAATCGAGGCCGTCGCGAACCAGACCAAACCCCCGGCACGTTTCAATGAAGGCACTTTGCTTTCGGCCATGGAAGGTGCGGGCAAGACGATCGAGGACGACGAACTGCGCGAGGCCATGCGCGAGAAGGGACTGGGAACCCCCGCGACGCGCGCGCAGATCATCGAAGGCCTGATCCTCGAGAAATACGTCCATCGCGATGGCCGTGATCTCACGCCGACGGCGAAGGCGTTTTCACTCATGACGCTGCTGCACGGTCTCGGTGTCCCGGAATTGTTTTCACCGGAGCTCACCGCCGAGTGGGAGTTCAAGCTGGCGCAGATGGAGCACGGCAAGCTCAAGCGTTCGCAGTTCATGCGCGAGATCGTGCAGATGACGCAGCACATCGTCGGCCAGGCGAAGAACTATGAGAGCGACACGATTCCCGGAGACTTCGCGACGCTTTCCGCGCGCTGTCCGAAATGCGGCGGCGAAGTCCACGAGAACTACAAGAAATTCCAGTGCCAGGCGTGCGATTTCGGCATGTGGAAAATCATCGCAGGACGCCAGCTCGAGACGCCCGAAGCCGACGCACTGCTCACTACCCGTGAAGTCGGCCCGCTCGAAGGATTTCGCAGCAAGCTCGGTCGGCCCTTCGCGGCCAAGCTGAAGCTCAACGACGCCTACGAAGCACAGTTCGATTTCGGCGACGGCTCAGGTGATGGCGCCGACGGTGAAGCGCCCGATTTCAGCGGGCAGGAGTCGCTCGGCGCTTGCCCCAAATGCAATTCGCGCGTGTTCGAGCTGCCGGCGGCGTATGTCTGCGAAAAAGCGGTCGGCCCCGAGAAGACGTGCGATTTTCGTTCCGGCCGCGTGATCCTTCAACGCCCGATCGAACGCGTGCAGATGCAGAAGTTGCTGGCGAGTGGCAAGACCGATTTGCTTCAGTTTGTCTCGTCGCGCACGCGCCGCCCGTTCGCGGCATTTCTGGTCCGCCAGCCAGACGGGAAGATCGGCTTCGAATTCCAGGCGAAAGGCCCGGGCAAGGGCAGCGCTGCGCGAGCGGGAGGCGCGGTCGCCGCACTGCGCGTGCTCGGCCAGCACCCCAAAGACAAGCAACCCGTCGAGTTGCACAGTGGCCGTTACGGTCCTTACGTCAAACATGGCAGCGTCAACGCAACGCTGCCGGACACCGATCAGGTCGATTCGCTCACCCTCGCGGAGGCGCTGGACCTGCTCGCTGCGAAGGTGAAAAAAGGTGGTGGCAAGTCGACCAAAGCCCCGCCCAAGATTCCCACCAAAGTTCCGGCCAAGGCTCCTGTGGTCACGGCCCCGGCGAAACCCGTAAAGCGCAAGCGCGCGGCGTAGTGCCCCCTTCGAAATCCGCAGGGTACCGTCGTTGCCGGTGAATCTTTGCCATCGGTGACAGCCGCCGTCACCTCACCGTTTCATCATCGCGCGTTTACCCAATTCTGGTTCGCGCGCGTCGCCACGACGATGGCGTATCAAATGCTCGCTGTTGCCGTTGGCTGGCAGGTCTATGCCCTGACGGACAGTGCGCTCGATCTCGGGTTGGTCGGCCTGGTGCAGTTTCTTCCCGCGCTGCTGCTGGTTCTGGTTTCCGGCCACGTCGCCGACCGCTATGACCGTCGCACCGTCGTACGCATCAGCCAGACGATCGAGGCGATTGCGGTCATCACTCTGGCCGTTTTCAGCTTTCGAGGGACGGTGACGGAGCAACTCATTTTCGCGTTGGTCGCACTGGTCGGCTCGGCGCGGGCGTTCGAGGCGCCGACCCTTCAGGCCTTGCTTCCCGGTCTGGTCCCGGTCGCCTTGTTGCCTCGTGCCGTCGCGGCGTCAGCGTCGGCAAATCAAACGGCGGTCATCATCGGTCCCGCCGCAGGCGGCCTGCTCTACGTACTCGGTCCAACCGCCGTCTACGCGACGAGCGCGTCGCTGTTCCTGCTCGCGAGCGTGATGGTCTGGCGGATCAGGATCGAGCGCGTCCCGCCGAAGCGTGAACCTCCAAGCCTGAAATCGATCTTCGCGGGTATCGCGTTCATTCGCAGCCAACCGGCGGTGCTCGGCGCAATTTCCCTCGATCTTTTCGCGGTTCTGCTTGGAGGCGCGACGGCACTGCTGCCGATCTACGCCCGCGACATCCTCGGCACCGGCCCGTGGGGACTCGGCCTGTTGCGGTCGGCCCCAGCGCTTGGCGCGTTGTCGATGGCGCTGTACTTCGCGCGGCGTCCACCCGATCGCCGCGTGGGACGCACCATGTTCGCCGGGGTCGCCACGTTCGGGCTCGCAACGATCGTGTTTGCGGTGTCCACATCTTTCGCTTTGTCGTTGGCCGCGCTCGTCGTGCTTGGCGCCAGCGACATGGTCAGCGTCGTCATCCGCATGTCGTTAGTGCAACTCGATACGCCCGACGCAATGCGCGGGCGGGTCAGCGCCGTGAATACGGTATTCATCGGCACGTCAAATCAGCTCGGGGAATTCGAGTCCGGCGTGACCGCCGCGCTGTTTGGCACGGTGCCGGCGGTACTCCTGGGAGGCGTTGGAACGCTACTGGTCGTCCTGCTCTGGATGCGCTTGTTTCCGACGCTGCTGCATCGTGACCGGTTGCGATCGACCGCCTGAGTCGACCGTTATTATGGGACTGAGGCGGCGCTGGCCTGTGCTTTTGTCGCCCTCATGCGTGCCCGGCAAAAACCGGAAAGGTCCGTGAACCCGAGCCCGAGTACGTACAGTTGGTACGCAAGCGCGTTCCACATTCGTCAGGAGCCAAGGGCCAGGCCAAGGAACAGCGCACCGGCCGTTCGGCACAACGGGTAGAGGAGTCGCGCGCGCCAGGCGCGGTTTGCCTGCAGATAGACGCCGTGCCTCACTTTTCCCCGGATGTCCTCGCCGCGGGCAAGCAGATCGTTGTAGTAGTTGCACTTCGCCTCGCCCGCGCTCATCGCGAGCTTGCGCCACTGGTCGACGGACATGTCGTTATAGTGCGTGGCAAGGGGCACGCGGATTCTTCCGACTTCAATTTTCTCCTGCAGGACGCGGTGGAACATCGCGGTCTCGCTCAATCGCAGGAACCGCGGGTCAAGGCCTCCCAGGCGCTCGAGCAGGCTCCTCTTGATTACGCTGGTCGCACCAAAAGTAAATGCTCCTTTCGTGGTCGCTCGCAACTGATGCCGCAGGTTATGTTTGGCGACCAGCGCGCCCAGCGGCGATTCGCCGTAGTTGAGACATGGCGCCCAGGCAATCTCCGACCCAGGGTGCGAACGGAAATACGCATCGATGACCATACAGCACCGCGACTCGAGCACCGTATGCCCCTCAACAAAGAAAAGGACCTCTCCCGTGGCCCGTTGGTACCCCGCCTGATAGAGATTTATCTCGTTCGCCACATCATCGATCTCCACATCGGTGTGGACGACGATATCGCAGCGAGAGGTCAAGGCAGCAAAGTCTTCGGCATCCCATCCGATGCTTTCGTTTCCAGCCGTATCGCAAGTTCGCGCGCCGGTCTCGTTCGCCGGCGCGCAGAGTGAATGAAACCAACTAGCGTAAACGGATCGTGAGGCTTTGCGTGGCCCTTCCGACCAGTCCGTGCTGGTCGTAGATCATCGATTCGGCGAGGCCGCAGCCATTGGGGCCCAGATAGGATTGCGCATCCAGACAAATCCATTCGCCCGTTGGCCGACGCAGGAGATTGATGGTCAGGTCCAAATTGACAAAGCTGTAACGAGCAAAGTCCAGTATTGCGCTGATGCCATTGCCGGAATCAGCCGCGACTGCGACGCGCTGATACGCGCTGGTTTCCTCGTTCTCCACCAAAGGATAGCGCAAGCGGAACCAGATCGCGCAGGGTCCCTTGAAGTAGTGGCCGCGCGCGACGCGATTCTCCACCAGGTCACCATAGCCAACGTGCTTGCCAGCAAACGGGAAGGCGCCGACCGGCGAATCGTCCGGCCCCTGGGGCGCACGCGGCAGTGGATGACCGGGCAGACCGTCAGGCAATTTCACGTCATTCTCCCGCTGGGCCAGTGCGGTAAAGCGCGCGACTTCTTTGTCGCCCGCATTGAGTCGTGCGGAAAAGTGGCCCGCGTTTCGCCCTGCGTAGTCGGTCGTGACCTCCACTTCGAGTCTGCCGATCGGTACGGGGCGCAGCAAATTGGCAGTGAGGCGCGAAAGATGTGTCAGCCCGTGCTCCAGTGCTGCGTTCTCGATGGCCCGGCACACAAGCGCAATGGGTGGACCGGCGTGCTGGTGGTCAGGATGCCACGGGCCGCGTGTCAACGCGCTGGAACGGTACGAGCCGTCATCGCGTGGTGTGTACGCGCTGGCGGGTATCGGTTCGTTGGTCTTGGTCATCGTTGGCTTCCTGCCGTAGCCGGCGCAGTGGCGGGTCAGCGAAACTCGCCCTGACAGCTCATTCTCAAGTGAGCCGATGCGCCGACGCAAGTCTTCATTCTCGAGCTGCGCATAACAGTCGGCCGCATGGTCGCCAAGCCGCGCCAGCATCTCGCGTTCATTGCTGTCGAGATCGGTGCCGGATGCATGGGGACCGTAAAGTGCGACCGCAAAGCAGCGGACGCGATTGGCGACGGGAATGGCGAGGATCGGTCTATTGAGCCCAAAGGGCAGTCGCGCGTCTTTCATCGTCGTCCAGGCCAAAGGGCTCGCCATCGGACAGCGCCGCCAAGCATCGGGTCGTCGGTGTGCAGCGATCGCGTTGCGGAGCCGTCCCATCCGTTGCCGTCCTCGCGCCGATCGAAAGTGGCGTCGGTCCGTCGAAATGTCGCAGCCGAGGCAAGCTTGAGCGCGCGACACGGCTCTTGGCCAAGACCCGGTCGATATCCTCCGGCCGTCGCGCAGTCAGGATCGCCTGACATCAATGCAGACTCGGTACGATCGAGCGACCGATTGAAAAACCGATCCGCGACATCCACCGCCAGTTCGTGCAAGCGGGAAATGAGAAAGAGAATGACAACGGCGATGCCGAGCCAGACCCAATCCGGCAGTTGAAGGTGTTCGTGGATGAGCTCCACCTCATTGTGGAGCAGCAGCGCCGGAATGCTGAGGGCAAAACCGAGCAGCGTCACGCGCCGCAGCGGAATCGACACGCTCACCACACGGGTTCGGCGGATCGCCTGGAAGACAAAGAGGCAGAAGACGCCGTTGGCAAGAAACAGCAGGCCGAGGATGTCATAGGGCGGCGTCGCACCCCAAATACTGGAGAAGAGCGTCGTGGCCTGCGCGAGTTCGGCGATGATGAACGCAGGCAGACCGATCGCGCAGCCCCAGATGATCCAACGCATGCGCTGATAGTCTTCCGGCGACTGGTTCCGTCGTCGCACCAACAGAATGGCGAGCGCAGCAAGGTCGACGGCAAACCCCGCCAGGAGTGTCACGCGCACCAGCGTTTCCGTCCTGTAGCCGAACGCGTTGCCGTAGGAAGCGAGCAAGCGCCACCGCGAACGACGATGGCAAGCAGCTGGCAACCAACGCTCGAGCGGGCGCCACGCGGCGTCGATCGTGTTGTTGGGCGCGCGCATGACGAACAGCAGCAGCCCGGCATAGGCGGCGCCTTGTGCAAGCGAGGCCGCGACATTCTGTGCGAGCAACAGCATCGGCCACTGCTGCAGGAACGCGTAGAACACGAAACTCTGGCCGGGATTGAACCACACGGCGTACAGGAAAAATCCCCAGCTCATCCGCCCCGGTCGTATCCAGACCAGCCACCCGGCGGCGGCCACGACCAGGATCCCCGCAATTCCATCGAGGAGCAGGACGACGCGAACCAGCCAGTTGGTGGGTCGTTCGGCGGCGATGAGCGTTACCCGCGTCGCCGCTCGATCGGGCATCGCCGCAAGATCGATGATGACTGCGCGGCCCGGAAGGACATATTGGATTCCCCCCAGCACGGCGAGCACGCTTGCGCATTTCTCGGCGTCGTAGGGAAGGCAGCTCATTCGCGGGAGATCGATACGGTCGCCCTGGCGGATCCCCGCCTTCGACGCGGGAGACGCCGCCTTGTCTGCGAACGGCCCCGCGATGTCGTAGATCACGCCATCGCTGTCCGCATAGAATCCGACCGACCCCAGCGGCTGAACAAGACGCACGAGGTCCGGGACGATCATGGCCAGCGCCCACACAAGTACAAGAACCAGCAGCGGAGCGATCACGGCGCATCGCCAAAAATTCCGTTCTGGAATCGAAAACAGCGGGCCATTGTGCCCGTGTCCGTGAACTTGAGAAACAGAAACCGGCACCTGCCCTCTGGGCCCACTCGCTGCTTCTCGAGGTCGCAATGGTCCTGGATTACAATCGCCGCCTGTCCCCGTCACTGCAGAGCACGATGACGTACACACAACGGCTGCACTTTGTTACTGCACTGCTGCCCGCACTCATGTCGTGGGCAAGTCTCACCTCGGCGCAGTCGGCACCCACGATGTCAGACCCGCTGGAAGCCGTGTTCCAGCAACACTGCGCCATATGTCACGACAATCCGGCAACCCGCGCGCCGGGCACCGCGTCGTTGCGTGCCATGTCACCCAGCTTCATCGTGCATGCACTGACGAGCGGAATCATGCAGGGCCCAGGCGCCGCGCTTTCGCCCGCGCAGCGGGTGTCGATCGCGGAATATCTCACTGGCAAGAAGCTGGCGGACGACGTCCCGATGGCGGGACGCTGCGGCGGCACGCTGCCCGCGTTGGCTATCGGCGGATCTTCGTACAACGGGTGGGGTGCCAATCCGGAGAATTGGCGGTTCCAGCGCTACCCCGGCATCGCAGCGGCAGACGTGAATCGACTCGAGCTGCGATGGGCCTTCGGCTTTCCGGGTGCGGTCGCGGTCTTCGGCCAACCGACCGTGGTGGGGGGGCGCGTGTTTGTCGGCAGCCAGAATGGGCACGTGTATGCGATCGATGCGGCGTCCGGCTGCTACTACTGGGACTTCGCTGCGAGCACGGGCGTCAGAACCGCGATTACGGTCGCGCGCATCGGCAATGCCAACGTGGCGCTGTTCGGCGATCGGCGCGGCAATATCTATTCCGTGAACGCCAACACCGGTAATTTGGTTTGGCGCGTGACCCCGGACGATGGACCCCGCACCGGGATCACCGGTGCCCCGGCGCTTTTCGAAGGACGGCTTTATGTCCCCATTTCCGGTGGCGACGACAGTTCGGCCGCGGACCCCAAGTATGAATGCTGCAAAGGACGCGGTGCGGTGATCGCGCTCGATGCGGCGACGGGCAAGACGCTATGGATGACCTACACGATTCCCGATGCAAAGCCGCTTGCGAAAAACGCCCTCGGCACGCAGCTTTGGGGCCCCTCCGGCGTATCGATCTGGGCAAGCCCGACCATCGATCGCAAGCGGCGGCTTCTGTATGTCGGAACCGGCGACAATCATTCTGCGCCCGCAACGGATACGAGCGACGCAGTCCTTGCGCTGTCCCTCGATACCGGAAAAATCGTCTGGAAGCAGCAATTGTTGAAGGGCGACATGGGCAACGCTGCATGCCTGTCGACCGACAAGGCGAATTGCCCGGAACCACACGGTCCCGACTATGACCTCGGCACCTCGCCTAACCTCATCACCCTGGCCAATGGGAAACGCCTCCTCACGATCGGACAAAAATCCGGGGTGGTCTGGGCCCTCGATCCCGATGACAACGGCCGTGTCGTCTGGAACACGCGCGTCGGTGCGGGCGGTGTGTTGGGCGGTGTGCAGTGGGGCACAGCGACGGATGGGAAATTCGTATACGCCGCGGTCTCGGATATCGCGTTCACGAGCCTCGTGTTGGGGCAACCGCTGGTGCCAGACCCCGACAAGGGCGGCGGGCTCCATGCGCTGCGCACGGACAACGGCTCCATCGAGTGGTCCGCGCCACCGGCAAAAGCGTGTGCAGGTCGCAAGAACTGCAGTCCTGCACAATCCGGCGCCGTTACCGCGACGCGGGACTTTGTACTGTCGGGCTCGGTCGATGGTCACGTGCGCGCCTACTCGACCGCAAATGGCAACGTGCTGTGGGACTATGACACGGTCAAGCCGTTCACGACGGTCAACGAGGTCAAAGCAAATGGCGGCGCGCTCGACGCCGGCGGGCCGACGGTCGCCGGAGGGATGCTCTTTGTGAATTCCGGCTACGGCCTCTATGGCGGACTGGCGGGCAACGTACTGCTCGCATTCAAGCCGCGCCGCGTCGTGGGGCAATCGCGCTAACCAGCGCAGCCTATTTCTTCGCTGCTGGCGCCGGCGATGGTGCCGCCGCGGCTTGCGCGGCAGGAGGCGCATCCGCATTCCAGGTATCGCGGATGTACTGCCACTTTCCATCCTTCTTGCGCGAGACCGAGAGAAACTTGCCGGTCTCGACGACGGCGCCCTTCACTGTCACCTTATACGTACCTGATTCCCAGCCCATGTTGCCCGAGACACCGACATCGGTTTTGGGATTGAGAACAAAGACCACCCCGGCCGCCTTTGAGCCAGCGATGTCCTTCGTGAAATAGTCCAGAATCGCGGCCCGGCCGCTCACGCCAGGCGCACCCGGTGGAAGCAACAGTGCGTCTTCGGCATACTGCGCGGCCACCCCTTTCGCGTCGCCACCGTTGTATGCTTTTTCCCAGCTTGCGGTTTGTGCACGGATGGCAGCTTCATCCGCACTCGCATTTGTGGCTGCGTGCGCAACACCTGCCATCGAGCCAACCAACGCGACGATTCCGGCAGCAAGCCACGACATATATCTGGAACGAATCATTTGTGCTCCCCTGTTCTTGGGGGCTCGCGCTCGTGAGTCCCCATCGACGAATTCTGCGCTCGGTCTCAGTCACAGTGTCTCAGATGCCGGTAATTTCCGCACCCTCCAATGCTGTAGCGCCGACGTTGCGCTATTGACCGGTGATGCCCGCCGATTTGACCACCGCGTGCCACTTCCTCGTTTCCACCTGGATGAAATCGGCAAACTGCTCAGGGGAGCCGGGATTGAGATCGAAGCCCTGACCGATCAGTTGGTCGCGCAGTTGCGGCTCGCGCAGCGCTGCAACGATGACCGCGTTGATGCGCTCGATGATCGCGAGCGGCGTCTTGGCTGGCGCGAGCACACCAAACCACGATCCGGCTTCGAACTGCGCGTATCCCAGTTCGATCATCGTCGGTACGCTCGCAAGTGCCGGCTGACGATTGCGGCTTGTGACCGCGAGCGGGCGGAAGGCTCCGGACTTGATGTGGGGGATTGCGCCGGGAACGTTGTCGAATATGAGTGTTATCTGGCCGCCCAGAAGATCGACCTGCGCCGGCGCGCCACCCTTGTACGGCACATGGGTGATCTGTATTCCCGCGGCCTGATTGAAAAGCTCGGCAGCGAGCTGGTTCGAAGATCCGACGCCTGCCGATCCATAGTTGAGTTGGCCCGGGCGGCTCTTCGCCAAGGCAACGAGTTCAGCCACCGACTTGATGGGCGTCGACGCGTTGACGACCAAGACATTCGGAACGGCGGCGAGGAACGCAACCGGCAGGAAATCCTTGACTGGGTCGAACGGAAGTTTTTGCATGGCCGCACTAACCGTTAATGGTCCGATCGCGCCGACGACCAGCGTGTAACCGTCCGCAGGCGCATTGGCGGCAAGGTCCATTCCCACGATACCGTTGGCGCCGGGCTTGGAATCAACCACCACCGTCTGCCCGAGCAGTTCGCCCATCCGTTGCGCGATCGGTCGCACCAAGGCGTCTGCCGAACCGCCGGGTGGATACGGGACAATCAAGCGGATCGGCTTCGTCGGGTACGTTTGCGCAGCCGCCGGTATTGCCATCGACGCCGCCGCCACGAACATCACGATCGCTATGCTTGTCAAATTGTAGAAAGCTCGATGCATCGTCGCCCCTGTTGAGTTGCGCAATTCAATTAGGTAAACACGGGATTGAACCAGGCCTCTCCAGAGGCTCGTTCATTCGAAACAGGAAGAGGTTGTTCCGTCCGGTATTCAAGTACGCACGAATGCCTTCGAACACGGCAGCGCCGTACTTTGACGGTGGGACTTTCCACGGCCCGGAACGCGGGCTTCGCTCCGGGGAACGATGGCACCACTGAAATAGGCTAGCGACTCGGGCACGTCAATATTCCACTCAACGGAATGACATTTCCATATAGCCTGTCATATGATGTTGCGGAGCGCAAGGCCGCTGTCTTCCACGGATTCCGGGCAAAGCTCGACCTTGGGGAAAATCAGCGGCAGCTTGCGCGGCTATTGGGCGACCAGTCCGTGTTCCTCGAACAAGCGGCCTCCATGCAAGCCACGCGTATCCACCCGCATCTTCCTGAGCGTGCTCCAGAGCGTTGCCTGGTTCGAGGTCACGACCGGCTTGGCGAGTTCCCGTTCAAGTCGCTCGATCTGGTCCATGACGAGGATGTTGGTGCAACTGATGAACACCGCGTCGCAGTTTGCAACGGTTTCACGATTGTCGAGCACTCTCTGCGCGATCTGTTCGGACGTCAGTGCCCGGTTCGCCTCGCTGGTCATGCATTCGAAGGTTTCGTACGAGGCGACTTCGAAGCCGTAGAACTCGAGAAACCTCACTTCGATCTTCATTATGTCGTGCGGGTAGGGCCCAACGAGCAGGAGCCGCCGCGTTCCGAATGCGCGCAAGGCTTCGATGACGGCGATCGATGTTGAGATACCGGGAATGCCCGTTACGGATTCGATGCATTCCGCGGGCTTTGCCTCGTTGCCGGGGCCCTCGAGGAAGCTGCCGCCAGTGCATACGTATGCGATCACTTCCGGATATGCCTGCGACAAGTCGCGCGCCGTCTGCGCTAGCGTATCGTTCATGGCGAGAATGGACTCTCTCGTCTGCTGCGCATCAGGCCGCCCCAGCCGATTGTGGTTGAGGACGATTCCGCTCGGCAGGAACAACGGAAACTCCCGTTCCACCGCCACGTTGCCTGGAGGGATGATGACTCCGATCCGACGCACGTTGTTGTTCATGTGTGCAATCCTCATGAGTACTTGGGAAACCCGGACACTTCAATTCATCGCAACAAGCCTGGCCCGATCCCGAGCCTGTAGCCGATGATGCCAGTCTCACGCAGGCAAGCGCCGGTGAAAGTGGTGTCGATGCATATTCACGATTCGCAATTTCCTGAAATGGGAGTCCGTAATGTCAGCCACGCGTCGTGTCATCGCAATGATTCTCTTCGGCATCGTGAGCTTGCCGCATCAACCATTGTGGGCGCAAGAGTTTCCAACACGGCCGATCACGATCGTCGTGCCCTTCCCACCGGGCGGTGGCACCGACATAGCGGCGCGGCTGATCGCCGAACGAATGTCGGCCGTGCTCGGGCAGCCTGTGGTCGTGACCAACAAACCCGGGGCGGCGGCAACATCGGCGCTGCCAGCGTTGCGAAGTCTCCGCCAGATGGCTACACGCTCATCATGGCGACGCAGGGTACGCATGGATCGAACGCGAGCCTATACAAGGATCTCGGGTACGACACGATGGCCGATTTCTCGCCGATTTCTCTGGTGGCCGAGACACCCCTGATCCTTGTCTGCAATGCCAACCAGCCGATCGCCAATCTGCAGCAGCTCATCGCGCTGGCCAAATCGAAACCTGGCGCATTGAACTATGGATCGTCCAGTGTAGGAGGTTCGCCGCACCTGGCCATGGAGCTGCTGAAAATGATGACGGGCATCAACATGGTCCACATTCCATATCAGGGAAGCGCACCAGCCCGCGCGGCGCTGCTGAGCGGCGACATCTCGGTGATGTTCGACAATGTGCCGTCGTCTCTCCCACTGGTCCGAGACGGCCGCTTTCGGGCGCTCGGTATGAGCGGAAAGGATCGCTCCAAGTCGGCTCCGGACGTGCCCACGGTCGCGCAGGCGGGCGTTCCGGGATTCGACGTTTCAGCTTGGTACGGCCTCCTGGCGGCGGCGAAGACGCCGCCCTCTGTCATCCAGAAACTAAACGCCGCGATCGTGGAATCGATAAAATCCAAAGAAGTTACGGACAAGCTCATCGACCTCGGGTACCAACCCGTCGGAAGTTCTCCAGCCGAATTTGCGGCGCAGATCAAGGTTGATATCGAGAAATACAGAAAGCTCGTGGAAGCGGCGGGCATCGAAAAGCAATGAACTTCAGTTCCATCATCCCTCGCATCGCAGCTGTCTGGCGACGCTCCAAAACCGTTCTTGCGGGAAAAGACAATGAAAAAAATCAGTCCGGATAATCTGGCCCTGTTCGAGCGCGGCCTGGCCGTACGCAAGCAGGTTCTCGGCGACGACTACGTCGACAAGGCGCTTGCCAATGCCGACGATTTCAGCTGGCCGCTGCAGGAGTACCTGACGGTTCACGCCTGGGGCGCGAGCTGGGCCCGCGGCACGCTCGAGCTCAAGACAAGATCGATGCTGAACCTCGCCATGTTGACGGCCCTCAACCGGCCCGCCGAACTCAAGCTTCATGTTCGCGGCGCACTGAATACCGGAGTGTCCAAGGACGAAATTCGCGAGATCTTTCTACATGCGGGCGTCTATTGCGGCGCGCCGGCTGCGCTGGAAAGTTTCAGGATTGCGAAGGAAGTTTTCGACGAATCCGTGACCTAGCATCCAAGAATTGTTGCGAGGCGAGCTGATTCGGCCGCTGGCGTTGCAAACGAAGTCACCAGCCGAAACATTTCACGGCCGTCGGCTGTGCGGCCCTTCGACCGCAGCGCCAAGCCACCTTCGCTAAAACGCCGAACGGTGGTGTCGTCGAACGCGGCGAAGATGATGTTCCCTTCGACCGGGTGCACCAAATCGGCGTTCGGCACACGGTGGATCACGGCAGCCAGTTGCCTAGCGACCAGGTTGGCGTGACGCGCATTCGCCAACCAGCGATCACCGTCGATGTAGCTCAGGAGCTGCGCGGCAAGGTATCGCGTCTTGGAAAGGGCGTGTCCGCCGCGTTTCAATCGCTGTTTGAATCGCTGCGCACGTGAGTGATCGAAGAAGACGACGGCGTCCGCGTACATCGTTCCGTTCTTGGTGGCGCCGAACGACAGGACGTCGACCCCGACCTTCCATGTGATGTCAGCGGGAGTCACGCCAAGGGTGGCTACTGCGTTGGCGAAGCGGGCGCCGTCCATGTGAAAGTACAGTCCGCGCTGCCGCGCGATCGTGCCCAGTTCCTGCAGTTGCGCAACGGAATAGACTGTTCCCGCTTCGGTCAGTTGCGTCACCGTCAGCACACGAGGCGCATGCGAACTCGTGCCGGCACCGGTAGCGATATCGAGTGCCTCGATCAGGTATTCCGCGTCGATGCGCCCATGATCACCACCCACCGGCAGGAATCGTGCACCGCCGGTGTACGCCTCGGTAGCACCGGATTCGTTGTCGAACGCATGCGCCTTTTCGTGACAAAGAATCGCATCGAATGAATCTGCCAGGCTGGCCAGCGCCAGGGCATTGCCAGCAGTTCCGCTCGGAACGGGAAAAACCTTGGCCGGTGCGCCGAAGAGTTCCGCAAACCGTTCATCCAGCGTCCGACTCAGTGCGTCTTCGCCGTAGGACGCGGCGTCGCCTTCGTTGCATGCGGTCATCGCGGCCAGGATCGAGGAATCCACGCCTGCTGCGTTATCGCTTCTCAGCCACATTTCTCTTGCTCCCAGTTCAAGCGGTTGTCGGGTGCTCGCCGCGCAATTTGAGTTTGTCATGCCACCTCCTCCTGCCCCAGCATGCGCGAAAGAGCGCTCGCCTCGCGCATGAGCGCGACCGCAATGCCATTTTCGTCCTTGGCGCGAAAGCGGAGCGACGGTATCGTTACGGTCAAGCTGCCCAGCATCGTGCTGCCCTTGGCAAAAATCGGCGCAGAGATTGCCGCGGCGCCCTCGATGCGCTGACCATGCGACAGCGCGTATCCATTGCTGCGAATCAGAGCCAGTTCCTGCCGGAGCACGCGCGGCTGCAGAGGTTGCGCCGAGGTCGGCGAGCGTTCATCGCGCGCCAGGATCTCTTCGACCACCGCGTCGGGAAGAAACGCCAGGATGGACCTGCCCGAAGCACCCCACGCAAGCGTCTCTGCGCCGTGCATCCGGATGCGATAGCGCAGCGGCTTCTGCGAGTCAACCCGGGCGACGAACGACATTGTGTGGTTGTGGGCATGGTAGAGACCCAGCAGACATGTCTCCCCACAGGCATCAACGACGTTGCGCATCGGACCCAACGCCGCTGCGGTGACATCGTTGCCGCGCAGCGCCATCCGTGCAAGCAGCAGGAACTGTGGCCCGATCCGGTAGCGCCGGGAGTCCCCGCGCTCGACGAATCCGCCTTCGATCAGGATGCTCAGCAAGCGGTGGACTGTGCTTTGCGGAAGCGCAAGCGCAACGGCGATGTCCTTGATGCCGAAATCATTCTCGATCCGCGCGACATAGCCGAGCATACGCATGACTCGCGCCACAGTCCCGGTGTCGCCTTCGCCCCTCGCGCCAGCCATGTTTACTGTTCCGTTCCGAGCGCCTGTGCGGCGCCGCTGATCTTTTCGCCCGCAAGCTTGACCTTCGCGCCAAAGCGGGCCACATCTTTCTGCTTGAAGCGGTGCGCAGGAATCGTCAGCTGGACGGAGCCCACGGCAAATTCCGACCGGTCGAATATGGGTGCGGCAATACCGACCGCGCCTTCGAGCCTCTCACCCACGGAGACGCAATAGCCGAGTTCATGAACCCTGGCGAGCTGTAGGCGCAAGAGCCCTTTGTCAGTGATCGTTCGAGGTGTCACCTTGTCCAGGCGCCGCGCGAGAATCCGCTTGGTGTGCTCCACGGGCCGAAAGGCAAGGATCGCCTTGCCGCTCGCGCCCGCATGCAGCCGGTGCATCTGTCCGAGTTCGACGACATACTGCAACGGCGCAGCACTTTCTTCTACGGCCGCGACGGTGAACGAGTCGCCTTGCGGGTCCAGAAGGTTCAAGCACGCGGATTCGCCCGTTTCGGCAACAAGCGAGCGCATCACCGTCCGGGCGATTTGCACGAACGAACCGCGATGGAGAATTGAACTCGCCAACGTGTACAGCCCCAATCCGGGTCCGTATTTCTTGCGGACGGGCTCGTACTGGACCAAGCCTTCGGCGACCATGATCTGCAGCAGCTTGTAGGTGACGCTGCGCGAAAGCCCTTGGGCCTCGCTCAAGTCGGTAAGACTGACCTCGCCATCCAGCGTGGCGATCCTCTTCAGCAAAACAAAGGCGCGCACGACGGCAGATTTCGTGCGCGGCTCCGTCGCCGCCGCGCCACTGTCACGCGATGCGTTCGAGACGGCAGTTCGCGCTACCGTTGCCGTTGAAGTCTGAACCGGGGACTTTTCGACTCTTTCTGCAATCTTCTTGCCCATCGAGTTCGCTCAATATAGAATATGAAACATACTTCCGTTAAACGGAATATACCATTGAAGGAGAGGTGCTTGTCGATTAGCGTAGCCCAAACGGTATTGCTGTCCTCGTTGTGACTTCTTTCCTTGGTGACAAGCTTCGCGCTCGCGCAGGAATCAAACCGGAGTGAGCGCACGCGCCTGCCCCGGTGAAATGGAGATCGCAGATTGGCGAAATATTCGGTAGGCATCGACATTGGCGGCACCTTCACGGACATTGTCTTCTACGATCATGTGTCGGGTCAGCACATCAACCGCAAAGTCCTCACGACGCACGACGACCCATCGCGCGGTGTGATCGAAGGCATTGCGACGGTTCTCGACGTAGACCGCGTACTGCCATCGAGCATCACGCGTGTCGTGCATGCGACCACGCTCTTCACCAACGCGCTGATCGAGCGCAAGGGTGCGGTCACGGGATTGATCACGACCAAGGGCTTTCGCGACGTTCTCGAGATCGCACGCGAGCGCAAGTACGAGATCTACGATATTTTCATTGAGATGCCGCGCCCGGTTGTTCCCCGCGATCTGGCCGTCGAGGTCAGCGGCCGCCTGGGTCCCTCTGGCAATGAAGAAACTCCACTCGACATCGACGAATTGGTCCGCGAAACGCAGCAACTGGTCGATGCCGGCGTGCAATCCGTTGCCATCGTCTTCCTGCACTCCTACGTCAGCGCGGCGCACGAACGGCTTGCGGTCGAGACCATCGCGAAGCGATTCCCCCAGCTGAGCATTTCGGCATCCTGCGATGTCGCGCCGGAGATCCGCGAATACGAGCGCGCCTCCACCACCGCGATCAACGCATTCATCAAGCCGCTCGCACAACTCTATCTCGATCGACTCGCCAATCAGGTCGCCGCCATCGGCATCAAGGCGCCGCTGTTCATGATGCTGTCAAATGGTGGGCTGACGCACCTCGCGGAAGCCAAGCGAGTTCCCGTCCAGCTCCTCGAATCGGGACCTGCGGCCGGCGCTCTTGCTGCCGCGTTTTTCGGCCGCAACTCGCGTTCCGATCGCCTGCTCGCCTTCGACATGGGCGGCACCACCGCCAAGCTCAGCGTTGTCGACAAGGGCGAGCCGCTCGTTGCCTATCGCTTCGAAGCCGCGCGGGAAAAACGATTCGCCGAAGGCAGCGGTCTGCCCGTCAAGATCTCGGTCATCGAGCTCATCGAAATCGGCGCCGGTGGCGGATCGATTGCGCGCATCGACGAAATGGGCTTGATGAAGGTCGGCCCGCAAAGCGCGGGGTCGCTGCCTGGGCCCGCTTCATACGGTCGCGGTGGCAAGCTGCCCACAGTCACCGACTGCGATTTCCTGCTCGGCTATCTCAATCCCGATTATTTCGCGGGAGGGACGATGACGATCGACATGGAGGGCGCGCGCAACTCGTTCGCAAAAATCTGTGCGCACACCGGATTGTCGATCGGGCAAGCCGCTTGGGGCGTCTACGACGTCGTCAACGAGAACATGGCAAGCGCCGCGCGCGTGCATATCGCGGAGCGCGGCAAGGATCCGCGCGAATACGCGATGCTTCCCACCGGCGGGGCCGGTCCGTTGCATGCGTACTACGTGGCGATGAAGCTCGGCCTGCCGCGCGTCATTTGCCCACCGGCGGCCGGCGTGGCATCTGCCATGGGTCTGCTGATGGCGCCAGCGCGGGTCGACCGCGCGGCGACCTACATTGCCGCCATCGATGACCTCGACTGGAAAGAACTCGAGAACCTCTTTCGCAAACTCGAGTCCGAAGCGAAACACGTCATCGCCGACACGGGTTTGCGAGCCGCCTCTGCGAGTACGCGACGGCTCGCAGACATGCGCTATATCGGCCAGGGCTTCGAGATCGTCGTGGTGCTTCCCGCGGGGCCTTATAGCGCGCGGTCAGGCCCATCCCTTGTTGACGCCTTCGAGAGGACTTACCGTGAGACATTCAGTCGCACGCCGCCTTCCGGGAAGGTAGAGATCGTCAACATTCGCATCTCATCGCATGCCCGGGCGACCGCCGACGAGGTCGTGTTGCACGGTTTTGGCAAGGGCGACGGCGGGCTCAAGGGCAAGCGTCGCGTTTATTTCCCCGAGTTCAACGACTTTCGCCCGACCCCCGTCTACGATCGATACCGCTTGCCGGCGCGCGTCATGCACACCGGACCCGCCGTCGTGGAAGAGCGCGAGTCGACGCTGATCGTTGGTCCCGGGGCAAGATTCAAGGTCGAAGCCACCGGCAACCTAGTCGTTGACCTTCCCCAACACTGATAGGTCACACCATGCCAACACCGCGCACCTCCAGGCCCGCACGGAAACCCGTCAAGAAGACGCTCAATGTCGCAACCAAGCCGCCGGCGAAGAAAACGGCGCCGAAACGGTCGACCGCTCCCGGCAAGTTCGACGCCGTGACGCTCCAGGTTCTGTGGACGCGCCTGATTTCCATCGTCAACGAGGCGTCGGCAGCGCTTGTCCGAACCTCGTTCTCGACGCTGGTCCGCGAGGCTTACGACTTTTCCTGCATCATCACCGACGACCGCGGTCACGGTGTCGTACAGCCCCCGGGGAGCATCCCCGCATTCATCGGGACGCTCCCGGCAACCGTCCGGCATTTTCTGGCCGACTTCCCCGTCGACGTCCTGCGGCCCGGCGACATCCTCATCACCAACGACCCGTGGAAGGGAACGGGCCACCTCGCGGACGTGTCGGTCGCGAAGCCGATCTTCATGAACGGCAAGGTCGTTGCATTTGCGGCGAGTGTCGCTCATGCCCCTGACATGGGCGGCCGGACGGGTTCAACGGAATCGCGCGACGTCTTTGAGGAGGGTTTCCAGATCCCCGTGATGCGTCTATGCGCCGCCGGCAAGCCAGACGAGACGTTTCTGAAATTGCTGCGCACCAACGTGCGCGCGCCTGACGAAGTGGTGGGAGACCTCTGGGCGCAGGTCAGTGCGCTCGAACTCATCGAGGAAAGGCTCCTGCCGCTCATGCGGCAATACAAGCTTCCTTCGCTGCAGCAGATTGCGGGCGAAATTCACGCCCGCTCCGAGAAGGCCATGCGCGCGGCGATAAAGTCCATTCCGGATGGCACCTATCGCTACGAGATCCAGACCGACGGCCTCGACGAGCCTATGGTCATCAAGATCGCGCTGACCGTGAAGGAAGATGAGATTGATGTCGATTTTGCCGGCACGTCGCCGCAAGTCGACAAGGCGCTCAACTCGGCGATGTCATATACCTATGCGTACACAATGTATGGATTGAAGTGCGTGCTGTCGCCGGAAATTCCCAACAACGAGGGCGCTTTTCGACCGATTCACATCAGCGCGCCGCATGGCAGCATACTCAATCACAAATTCCCTACGTCCGGCTGCTCTCGCGCAATGCTGGGCCACTACCTTCCATTCGCGGTACTCGGAGCGTTGAGTACGATTATCCCTGATCGGGTGATGGCGGGTCCCGGGTCACCGATCTGGAGCGTGCTGATGCGCGGCAACGACGAGCACGGCAAGCCTTTCACCAACAAACTGTTCTTCAATGGCGGTGTCGGCGCTAACCACCGTCAGGACGGGATGAGCTGTCTCAGTTGGCCTAGCAACATTTCGCTCACGCCAGCCGAGGTTGTCGAGCAACACACTCCATGTCGCATTGTCTACAAGAAACTACGACCCAATTCCGGAGGCGTGGGCACTTTCCGCGGCGGGTTAGGTCAGGACATACTGATCGAGAACCGCTCGTCTTCATCAATGATGCTGGCGTTCCTTGCCGAGCGTACAAAATTCCCGGCCCCTGGTATTGCCGGAGGGGATGCAGGTGAGCGTGGTGCCTTGTTCATCAACGGCGACCCTGCCGACCCGAAGAAACAACATGTCTTAAAGCCCGGCGGAACGATCCTCATGCAAACGCCCGGCGGAGGCGGATATGGCAAGGTCGGCAAGCGCCAAGCCGCAGCATTGGCAATCGACTTTAGACTGGGTCGGACTGAATAGCTCGCAATCGCGGAGCGATAACCGCGTTGTTCCGTTTCGACGCTATGCGATTCGGATCACGCGATTCGCGCAGTTGCATTAACTGTGTCGTAAATCTCAGGCAATAACGGCACCCTACACCTACACGTCAAACGTCGAGATTGCGCACACCCAGCGCATTGTTTTCGATGAACGCGCGCCGGGGCTCGACCTGCTCGCCCATTAACGTGGTGAAGATTTCGTCGGACACGATGCCGTCCTCGATCTGCACCTTGAGGAGTCTTCTGGCCTTGGGGTCCATGGTCGTCTCCCAGAGCTGCTCGGGGTTCATTTCGCCCAGGCCCTTGTAGCGCTGGATCGATACCGCGCCACGCGCCTCCGCCAGCAGCCAGTCGAGTGCCTGCTTGAACGACTGCACCGCAGCACTGCGCTCGCCGCGGCGAACGGTGGCGTCGGGGTGCATCAACCCCTGCATGACCTCTGCCGCTGCCCGCAACTGCGTGTAGTCGCCGCTGGCGATAAAGTCCGTGTCGATGCCGGTTGCGTGCGGCGTACCGTGACGCGTACGTACGATGATCAGTCGCTGCTGCTCGGTCTGTTCGTCGTAACGCGCCTCGACCGTGACGTCCGGATCGGCGATGGCATGCGCCAGGCTGCTGGCGCTGGTGGCTGCGGCGCCTGGGCTGGACAAGTCCAGATGCACGCCCGTCAGCAATGCGAATAGCGCCGCAGGATCGATGGCCCGCGACACGCGATCGATCACGGCCTCGGCCAACAAATACTGGCGCGCGACATTCTCGAGTGCGACGATGGAAAGCGCCGGGCGGCCTGCGCCGGGTTCCAGCACCGCCCCCTTCAAGGCGACCTTGAGCAGATGCTGCTTCAGGTCGTGGTCGTCCTTGAGGTAATTCTCCTCCTTGCCTTGCTTGACCTTGTACAGCGGCGGCTGCGCGATGTAGATGTGGCCGCGTTCCACCAGATCGAGCATTTGCCGATAGAAGAACGTCAGGAGCAGCGTGCGGATGTGCGAGCCGTCGACATCGGCATCGGTCATGATGATGATGCGGTGATAGCGCAGCTTGTCCGCGTTGTACTCGTCCTTGCCGAAGCCGGTGCCCAGCGCCGTGATGAGCGTCAGGATCTCCTGTGAGCTGATCAGCTTTTCAAAGCGCGCACGCTCGACGTTCAAAATCTTGCCTCGCAACGGAAGGATCGCCTGGAACTTCCGATCGCGCCCCTGCTTGGCCGAACCACCCGCGGAATCGCCCTCGACCAGATAGATCTCGCACAGCGCGGGGTCGCGTTCCTGGCAATCGGCCAGCTTTCCCGGCAGACCCATGCCGTCCAGCACGCCTTTGCGGCGCGTAAGTTCGCGTGCCTTGCGTGCCGCTTCTCGCGCCCGGGCCGCGTCGATGATCTTGCTGCAGATGATTCGCGCATCCGCCGGATTTTCCAGCAGGAACTCGTTGAGCTTGCTGCCCACCACCTCCTGCACGATCGGCTGCACTTCGGAAGACACCAGCTTGTCCTTGGTCTGCGACGAGAACTTGGGCTCGGGCACCTTGATCGACAGCACGCAAGTCAGGCCTTCGCGCATGTCGTCACCTGTGGTCTCGACCTTGGCCTTTTTCGCCAGCTCTTCCTTTTCGATGTAGCTGTTGAGCGTGCGCGTCATCGCCTGGCGCAGTCCGGTGAGGTGCGTTCCGCCGTCGCGCTGCGGAATGTTGTTGGTGAAGCACTGCACCGATTCCGCGTAGGAATCGTTCCATTGCATCGCGACCTCGACGATGGTGCCGTCCTTTTCGCCGACGGCGTGAAAAATCTTTGAATGCAGCACGCTCTTACTGCGATTCATGTACTCGACGAAGCCCTTGATGCCGCCGGTGAAGGCGAAATTTTCGCTCTTGCCGTCGCGCTGGTCGACCAGCTCGATCTTGACGCCGTTGTTGAGGAACGACAGCTCGCGAATCCGTCGCGCGAGAATCTCGTAGTGAAACTCGACCACGCTGAACGTGGCCTTCGACGCCATGAAGTGCACTTCGGTGCCGCGCCGTTCGGTTGGGCCAACGAGCGACAGAGGAGCCACCGGGACGCCGTCGCGGAATTCGATCTGATGCGCCTTGCCGTCGCGCCAGATCTTCAGCCGCAACCACTCCGACAGACCGTTGACTACCGATACACCAACGCCGTGGAGACCGCCGGAAACCTTGTACGAGTTCTGATCGAACTTTCCGCCAGCGTGCAACTCGGTCATCACGATCTCGGCGGCGGAGCGCTTGAACTCGTCGTCATGCTTAATATCCGTCGGGATGCCGCGGCCGTTATCGACGACCGATACCGAGTTGTCCGCGTGTATCACGACCTTGATGTCATCGCAGAATCCCGCGAGCGCTTCGTCGATCGCGTTGTCCAGCACCTCGAACACCATGTGATGCAGTCCGGTGCCATCGGAGGTATCACCGATGTACATGCCCGGCCGCTTGCGCACGGCTTCCAGCCCTTTCAGGATCTGGATACTGCTCGCGTCATAGTCGCTGCCGTCATCGGCGGGTTTTGGATTTGCTTGACTCATTGACTGTTTTCTCGCCTTTTTTCCTGCTGTCGCCGGCCCCTAAAAGCGCAGACGCCGACCCGGGGTCGGCGCCGTAGGCTGGCGGCAGCACATCGTTGTAGCACCGCTCAAATCCGCATCGGCATGACGACGTACTTATAGTCGCCACGCTCGGGCATGGTTACGAGCGCGCTGGAGTTGGCATCGCCGAAGGCGAGTACAACGTGCTCGGTCCCAAGATTTTGCAGTACGTCGAGGAGATAGGTGATGTTGAATCCGATGTCGAGGGCATCGCCCTGGTAATCGACGACGAGCTCCTCCTCGGCTTCTTCCTGCTCACTGTTCGTGCAGATGATTTTCAGCTGGTCGGTGCCCAGCACCACCCGGACTCCTCGGAACTTCTCGTTCGAGAGAATCGCAGCTCGCTGCAGGGCCTGCAGCAACTCGACTCGCGAGAGTTCGATCTGCTTGGTGTGTCCGGTCGGGATGACGCGGTTGTAGTCCGGAAACTTGCCGTCGACGACCTTGCTCACCAACTCGATGTTGGCGAACCGGAAGCGCACCTGGTTGGCCAGCAGGTCGATCGTCAGCTCCGACTCGCTGTCCTCGAGCAACTTGCCCAGTTCGAGCACGGTTTTGCGCGGCAGAATCACTTCCTGACGCGTATAGCTTCCCGGCACCGTCAGACTTGCATAGGACAGGCGATGTCCGTCGGTAGCGACGGTCTGCAGTGACCCGCTGTCCACGACCAGCAACATGCCGTTGAGGTAGTAGCGAATATCCTGTTGCGCCATCGCGAATTCGGCGAGCTTGAGCAGGCCGCGGAATTCCTTTTGCGGAAGCTTGATCGTCTGCTGCTTTTCCTGGGCAAGACTGATGCGCGGATAGTCCGTGGCTGGCAGCGTTTGCAGGTTGAAACGCGAGCGGCCAGCGCGCACCGTCATTCGATTTGCCGTGGTTTCGGCCGTCACCGATGAATCATCGGGCAGCGCGCGCAGCAGATCCTGCAGCTTGCGCGCAGCGACCGTCACGGCTTGCTCTTGTTTGCCCGCGAGTTCGCTGTGCGCGGTGATCTGCATTTCGAGATCCGTCGCGGTGACGTACAGGTTGCCGTCCTTTTGTTCGAGCAGGACATTCGCAAGAATCGGTAGCGTATGCCGCCGTTCGACTATGCCCGATACAGCCTGGAGCGGCTTGAGTATCGTGTCTCTGGGTATTTGCTTTAATTGCATTATATAAACCTGATAACAGCTAATAGGAGCAGGTGCATTTACGGTACAACCAACGAAAACTCAATCCACTCCGCGGTTTGCCCGCTGGTCGACACGCGGGAAAACGGAGGTGCAACCTGTGCAGGATTTGGGGATGAAAACACGGTCGGCAATCTGCGGCCGTTAATCAACAAATTATAGACCGATTCGACGCCGATTCATACCCGCGTGATACTCAGTTGCGCAGCACCTGCAGCAGGAAATTGACGTCGTGACTGATCCCCGGAACCGATTCGCGCAGCTTGGCAATCTGTCGGCATGCGTGCAACACAGTCGTATGGTCGCGGCCGCCAAAGTTGCTCCCGATCTCCGGCAGCGACAACTGAGTCAGTTCCTTGGCGAGCGCCATCGCGACCTGACGCGGTCGCGCGACCGCACGCGAGCGTTTCTTGGAATGCATGTCGGAAATGCGGATCTTGTAATAGTCGGCCACCGTCTTCTGAATGTTCTCGATCGAGATCTGCCTGTTCTGCACTGCCAGCAGGTCGCGCAGCGCATCCTTGGCGACTGCCAGCGATATTTCTTGCTCATGGAAATTCGAATACGCCAGCACGCGCTTGAGCGCGCCTTCCAGCTCCCGGACGTTGGACCGAATGTGCTTGGCAATAAAGAAAGCAACCTGCTCGTCGAGCTTCATGCCGCCCTGCGCGGCCTTGGACAGCAGGATCGCCACGCGCATCTCGAGTTCGGGCGGTTCGAGCGCGACCGTCAGACCCCAGCCGAAGCGCGATATCAATCGCTCTTCCATGCCGGAGATCTCCTTCGGATAGGTGTCGCACGTGATGACCACCTGCTTGCGTGCTTCGATCAGCGTATTGAACAGGTAGAAGAATTCTTCCTGTGTCCGATTCTTGCCGTTGAAGAACTGGATGTCGTCGATCAACAGCAGGTCGAGCGAGCGGTAATACCGCTTGAAATCATCGAAGGCCTTGTGCTGGTAGGCCCGCACGACGTCCGACACATAGGTTTCGGCGTGGATGTAACGGATCTTCGCGTTCGGATTGTTCTCCAGGATGTCGTTGCCGATCGCCTGGATAAGGTGGGTCTTGCCTAGGCCGACGCCTCCGTATACGAACAGCGGGTTGTATGAGGTGGGGTGCTCTGCGACCTGCATGCCGCCGGCACGCGCGAGCTGGTTTGCCTTGCCGGAGACAAACGTCGCAAAGGTGAAACCAGGATTCAGGGCGGCCTGCTCCCCACGCTTGGCCGCGACGGGCGTGGCTTCGGGCGCCCTCGGCGCCGACATGACAACGTTCGGGCGGTCGGCGGCATCGGCAACGGAAAATACGAGCCGGAGTGGCTGCCCACCCGCCCCGGCCGCCATCTCCTCGATCCGGCCGGCATAGCGCTCCTTGACCCACTGCAGGACGAAGCGGTTGGGCGCGACCAGCCGCAGGCCGTCTTCTGCGTGCTCGAAGCGCAGCGGACGGATCCAGGTGTTGAACTGCTGCGGCGTGAGTTCGCGCTGGAAGGATTCCAGGCAACTTTGCCAGAAAGCGGGGGTCGACATATTCGGGGTACCGGAGACAGGCCTGAAAAAAAGACCGGGTCCCGCAAGGAACCCGTCGCGACGTCATTGTATCGCGCTTGGCAAAAAGTTATCCACAGCAATCCACAGGGCCGCTGGCGTGATTCAGCTTGACAGCACATAGCGCAAAACGCTCTAATGTAAGGCTTTTTCCAACGAAGGTAGATCATGAAACGCACCTACCAGCCATCGGTGGTACGCCGCAAGCGCACCCACGGCTTTCGCAGCAGAATGAAGACCCCAGGTGGCCGCAAGGTATTGCGCGCCCGCCGCGCCAAGGGCCGCGCCCGGCTCGCGGTGTAGCTCGCCCCACGGCGCACCCGCGATCGGCTCGAATCGCAGCCAGCGGCTCTCCGGGGCCGGGGCATTTGCCAGGTTGTTCCGTGAGGGGCGTCGTCTGGAAGCGCGGCATGTCCAGGTACTCGCCGTGCCCGCGCCAACCGGCGCCGGCCGGGTCGGATACGTGATTGGCAAGCAACAACTCATCCGCGCAGTGGACCGCAATTACGTGCGCAGGATGATGCGGGAGGCAGTGCGTCACCGCCGACCGGATTTAAGGCGTTTCGATATCGTCGTGCGGCTGCGCGCACGCTGTGCGCGCAACAGCCTGCCGACGTTGGCGCTCGAAGCCGCGGGACTGCTCGACGCGCTGGTGGCTTCGACAAACCGATGAAATCCTTGTTGCTCTGGATGCTGCGCGGCTATCAATATGCGATCCGGCCGCTGCTGGGCGCGAATTGCCGCTTTTACCCAAGTTGCTCCGACTACGCCCGCGAAGCGATCGAGCGCCATGGCGTGCTCAAGGGCCCGTGGCTGGCGCTGCGCCGTATCGTGCGATGCCATCCGTACCATCCCGGCGGTTTCGACCCCGTCCCCTGATCAACCGCTGCCACCCGGACCTTCGCGTTCATGGACACTCAACGTCTGATCCTGTTCGTCATCTTCTCGTTCTCGGCACTTTTCCTGTGGGAGGCGTGGCAACGCGACCACCGGCCGCCCGTGCCGCAGGTGACTACCGCACAGCCCGCGCCCAAAGCGGGCATCGATGCGCCATCCCCAAGCGGGACCACGGTGCCCGCCGCAGTCCCCTCGGTCCCCGGTTCGCTCACGGCCGCCATCCCCGCGGGCGAAAAGGTCGTGGTCAAGACCGACCTGTTCGTCGCGACCATCGATACAGCGGGCGGCGTGCTGACGCAGCTTGCGTTGAACGCGCATCGCGATACGCATGACGTAAGCAAACCGTATGTCTTGCTGCAGCAGAATGCTGAGCGCACGTTCATCGCTCAGTCCGGGTTGCTGGGCGAGGGCATGCCGAACCATCGCACGCTCTGGCAGGCGCTGCCCGGCCCGCGCGAACTGGCGCCAGGCACGGACTCGCTCCAAGTCAAGCTGCAGGCCACGACGACGAGCGGCGACAAAGTGCTGCAAACGCTGACGTTCCACCGCGGCACCTACGTCATCGATGTCACGTATCAGATCATGAACGCCGGCACGGCACCCATTGCGCCCTTTGCCTACTTTCAACTGACGCGCGACACCAAGACGCCCGACGTGCAGAGTTCGATGGCGCCCGCGGCGTACACCGGGCCGGTCATCTACAACGAAACCGACAAGTTCAAGAAGGTCGAGCCAGGCGACCTGGACAAGCTCGCCGCGGAACCGTCGCGCAAGCTGCCGTACACCAAGAACACGGACAACGGCTGGGTCGGCATGATCGAGCACTACTTTCTCGCCGCGTGGCTGCCGTCGGACACTCCGAAATCACCGCGCGAGTTCTATGCGAAGAAGCTCGACAACGGCATGTACGCCGACGGCGTGATTCTGCAGGCGGCGCCCATCGCACCCGGCGCCACTGGCGAAATCAAGGTTCCGCTGTACGTCGGACCGCAGGAACAGGACGTGCTCGCGAAGCTCGCGACGGGCCTCGATCTGGTCGTCGACTACGGCATTTTCACGATTCTGGCGGCCCCGTTGTTCTGGCTGCTGAAGTGGCTGTACGGCATCGTCGGCAACTGGGGTTGGGCGATCGTCCTGCTGACAATCATCATCAAGTCGGTCTTCTATCCGCTCAACCACGCCAGCGCACGATCGATGGCGAAGATGAAAGTCATCGCGCCGAAAATGAAGGCGCTGCAGGAGCAATACGGCAAAGACAAGCAGCAGCTCCAGATGAAGATGATGGAGATGTACAAAACCGAGAAGATCAATCCGCTCGGCGGCTGCCTGCCAATAGTGGTCCAGATTCCGGTATTCATCGCGCTTTACTGGGTCCTGCTGTCCGCAGTCGAATTGCGCCACGCGCCCTGGATCCTGTGGATTCATGATTTGTCGGCGCCGGACCCTTTCTTTGTGCTGCCGATCATCTATGCGATCACCGCCTATCTGCAGGTAAGGCTGTCCCCCACGCCCATTCAGGATCCCGTGCAGGCGAAGGTCATGCAGATCATGCCTATCGCCTTTTCGGTCATGTTCATATTCTTCCCGTCCGGACTGGTGCTGTACTGGCTGGTCAACAACTCGCTGCAGATTTTCCAGCAATGGCACATGAACCGTGTGCTCGAGCGCGAGGCGGCGGCCGCGGCGGCCAAGCGCCGCTGAGCGTGACCGGCGACCGCGCCGCCGGCAAGGCGCATCATGGCGATCGACACTGACGTCATTGCCGCCATTGCGACGCCGCCGGGTCGTGGTGGCATCGGCGTCGTGCGCGTGTCGGGACCCGATCTGACGCGCATCGTCGATGGTGTCATTGGCCACGTGCTGCAACCGCGCGTCGCCACGCTGGCACGCTTTCTCGACACCAGCGGCGACGTGCTCGATCAGGGGCTGGCCTTGTGGTTTCCCGCGCCGGCGTCGTACACCGGTGAGGCGGTGCTCGAACTTCATGGCCATGGCGGGCCAGCGATCCTTGGCTTGATCCTCAGGCGTTGTCTCGAGTTGGGCGCGCGAATTGCCGAGCCCGGCGAATTCACCAAGCGCGCATTTCTCAATGACAAGCTCGACCTCGCGCAGGCCGAAGGCGTCGCTGACCTGATCGACGCGGCAACCGGCACCGCGGCGCGCGCGGCGACACGCAGCCTGTCCGGCGCGTTCTCGCAAGCAGTCGATGCCATCGTCACGTCATTGATCGAGCTCCGCATGGTCACCGAAGCATCGCTCGACTTTCCTGAAGAGGACATCGATTTCGTTCGTGCTGCCGACGCACAGGGAAAGTTGTCGGCGCTGCAAGAGCGCGTTGCTGCTCTCTCGGCGCGCGCACGACAGGGTAGCCTGCTGCGCGATGGCCTGCACGTGGTGCTGGTCGGCGCACCCAACGTCGGCAAGTCGAGCTTGCTCAATCGGTTGGTGGGCGACGACGTCGCGATCGTCACGCCCCACGCGGGAACAACGCGCGATGCGATCCGCAGCAGCGTCGAAATCCGCGGCATTCCTCTCCACATCATCGATACCGCGGGATTACGCGACACCGTCGACGAAGTCGAAAGAATCGGGATCGAGCGCACCAGGGCTGCGCTTGCCGGAGCCGATCTTGCGCTGGTCGTGACCGACGCGCGCGAAGGAGACGGCGCTTTGGCAGCGCTGGTCGCGCAGCTTCCTGCCGCGCTGGCGCGCATTGTCGTGCGCAACAAGATCGATCTGACAGACGAATTGCCGCGAGGGGTCGCCGCCGACGGACGACATTCGGTCTGGCTTTCGGCGAAGACCGGAGCGGGGATCGACCGCCTGCAGGACGCGATACTCGACACTGCCGGCGCGCACGAAGATATGGAAGGCACCTTTCTTGCGCGCGAGCGACATCTGCAGGCGCTGGCCGCCGCAAATAAGCATCTCGCTGCTGCCGCGGCGCATCTTGCGAGTGCTTCACCGCCGCTCGAATTGTTCGCCGAAGAGCTGCGCGAGGCGCAGTTCGCGCTGTCGGCGATAAGCGGCAAGTTTACTGCCGACGATTTGCTGGGCGAAATCTTCAGCCGCTTCTGCATCGGCAAATGAGCGCCGGCCTTCACGCACTCTGGTTACCGGCGGGCGCGCTGGCGATCAGTCTTGCGGCGGCATTCGCTTGCAGCGCGTTGCACTTGCCGCTGCCGTGGATGATCGGCCCGATGCTGGCGGTTGCCGCGGTGCGCATGTGTGGCGTGCACGTGACTGCGCCTCGCGGCGGCCGGCAGGTAGGACAGTGGATCGTCGGCAGCGCGTTGGGCCTCTATTTCACGCCTGTGGTGGTCGAGCATCTCGGCAGTATTGTCTGGCTGCTTGCTCTGGGCGCGCTGTATGCGATCGCACTTGGCTATGTCTGCGGTTTCGCGCTTTCGGCGCTGGCCGGCACAGACCGGACGACGGCGTTGTTCGCGAGCGTTCCTGGCGGCGCCGTGGAAATGACGATTCTTGGCGCGCGCTACGGCGCGCGCGTCGATGAGATCGCCGCTGCACAATCATTGCGCGTCCTGATCGTGGTCGTCAGCATTCCGTCGATATTCGCTGCGCTGCATCTGCATGGCGCCGATCCGTTCCAGGAAAGTGCCAGCGAAATCCGGTGGCCCGTCCTTGCGGCCCTGCTCGTGGCAACGGCGATCGGCGGTTTCGGCATGCAGCGGCTGAAAGCGCCGAACGCATTCGTGCTGGGCGCGCTCGCCGTCGCCATCCCGCTGACGGCATGTGCGCTTACCGCGTCCGCCGTTCCCAAATGGTTGATCAATGCGGGGCAACTGCTGCTTGGTTGCGCGCTTGGGTCGCGCTTCAACCGGAGTTTCCTGACGCATGCACCGCGCTTCATGGGCGCAGTCGGCGCGACGGTGGTCCTAGCGATGGTGCTGTCCGCATTGTTTGCGATCGGCCTCGCGCGCGTCACCGGGATTCACCCGGCGACTTTGGTGCTGGCGACAGCCCCCGGCGGCGTTGCAGAGATGGCCGTCACCGCCAAAGTGCTCGAGCTGGGTGTTCCTCTCGTCACCGCGTTTCACGTGACGCGCATTGTGTTGCTGCTACTTTGCACGGCTCCATTGTTCCGCTGGCTCGCGCGACGTCGAAATCGGTAGACCACAGTGTGTGACTAACGCGTGCGGCCCAGTGGCCTGACCGATTCCAGAGTTACAGCGCCTGCTGGCGAACAGCTCTTGCGTGGTAAAATTCTGGCCTTTCCAACCAGCGACGCGCCCCGCGAATCATGTTCGCGATCTTGCCTGGCGCGATCTCCTTCCGACGCATGAACCATCCCGATCCAACGCCCGCACTCGCCGCCGCCGTTGCTGCGCCGTCCTATGTGCGTCATCCGCGACTCCTTGCCTGGGTGCGCGAGATCGCCGCCAAAACGCGACCTGATCGCATTGAGTGGTGTGACGGATCGCAACTCGAATACGACCGGCTGTGCGCACAGATGGTTGCCGGCGGCACGATGCGCAAGCTCAATCCCGCGAAGCGGCCGAACAGTTATCTCGCGTTGTCCGATCCGTCCGACGTCGCGCGAGTCGAAGATCGCACGTTCATCTGTTGCGAGCGCGAGGATGATGCGGGGCCGACCAACAACTGGGTCGCGCCGGCGACGATGCGCCAGACGCTCGGCGAGTTGTTCGAGGGGTGCATGCAGGGGCGCACGCTCTATGTGGTCCCGTTCTCGATGGGACCGCTGGGCAGTCCCATCGCACACATCGGCGTCGAATTGACGGACAGCCCGTATGTCGTCGTCAGCATGCGCATCATGACGCGCATGGGACGCGACGTGTTCGACGTGCTTGGCGCCAACGGCGCCTTCGTCCCCTGCGTGCACACGGTGGGCGCGCCGCTGGCATACGGGCAGCGCGACGTGCCATGGCCCTGCAATGCCGAGCGCAAATACATCGTGCACTTTCCCGAGACGCGCGAAATCTGGAGCTACGGTTCGGGCTACGGCGGCAACGCGTTGCTCGGCAAGAAATGCTTCGCGTTGCGCATTGCGTCGGTGATGGGGCGTGACGAGGGTTGGCTTGCGGAGCATATGTTGATTCTCGGCGTGACTTCGCCCGCGGGCGAGAAGACGTATGTGGCAGCAGCATTTCCGAGCGCCTGCGGCAAGACGAATTTCGCCATGCTTATTCCACCGGCAGGTCTCGATGGCTGGAAAGTCACGACCATCGGTGACGACATCGCCTGGATCAAACCGGCGTCCGACGGTTACTTGCACGCGATCAATCCCGAAGCCGGCTATTTTGGCGTCGCGCCAGGTACGTCGTACGAATCGAATGCGAATGCGATGAAGACACTCGAGCGCGACGTGATCTTCACCAACGTTGCGCTGACGTCGGACGGTGACGTGTGGTGGGAGGGGATGACGCGCGAACCGCCGGCGCAGCTTACCGACTGGCAAGGACAGGCTTGGACACCGGGTTGCGGCCGCAAGGCTGCGCACCCCAACGCACGCTTTACCGTGTCGGCGTTACGCTGCCCGTCGCTCGACCCCGAGTGGAACAACCCCGCGGGCGTGCCGATTTCGGCATTCATCTTCGGTGCGCGTCGCAGCGACACGGTTCCGCTCGTGGTCGAAGCGACCAATTGGGAAGACGGCGTCTACAAGGCGGCGACGATGGGCTCGGAAACCACGGCCGCCGCTTCGGGCAAGGTTGGCGAAGTACGACGGGATCCGTTCGCCATGTTGCCGTTCTGTGGTTATCACATCGGCGATTATTTTGCGCATTGGCTGGCGATGGGCGCGAAAGTCGCACACGCGCCGCGCATTTTCAACGTCAACTGGTTCCGCACCGACGACAACGGCAAATTTGCCTGGCCCGGCTTCGGTCAGAACATGCGCGTGCTGAAATGGATCGTCGAGCGCTGCTTGGGTCGCGGCCATGCCGTTGCGGCGCCGCTTGGACTGCAGCCGGACTATGCCGACCTGGACTGGCGCGGGCTCGACTTCACGCGCGAGCGCTTCGAACAGGTGATGCACGTCGATCGCGAACGGTGGGAGCGCGAATTGCAGGCACACGATCAGTTGTTTGCGAAACTGGGCAGCAAGCAGCCCGCGGCGCTCGCACAGCAGCGCCGTGAACTGCAGACGCGGCTGCGCTAGCGCGCGAACTCGAATCTGGAACGGACGGAAGGGCGCGGTGTCGCGCCCTTTTTCCTTCGCGCTTACGCGCGAAGCAAGGCGTCGACTTCAGCGCGGGTCGGCGCGCCGAGGCGACCACCGAAGCGCGTGCACTTCAGTGCCGCTGCCGTGTTGGCGAAGCGCGCAGCATCGGCAACCGATCTGCCTTCGCCGATCGCGAGCGTGAAGGCACCGTGAAACACGTCACCGGCAGCGAGCGTGTCGACTGCATTGACGCGCGGTGCAACCGCGCGATGTTCACGGCCGCCCTCGAGCCAGAGCAAGCCATCGGCACCGACGGTTACACCGACGACGCCACGCACCAACTGCTGCGCGCGCTGCAAGCCCTCGCCCACGCCGTTGGCACCACTTGCCAGCGCGAGCCCCGCGGTCGAGAAGATCGCGTAGTCGCAACGACCACACAGATCGCGCAGCGCGTCGATGGGACCGACATCGCCGTCGAATACGGTCGGAATCTTCGCGGCACGCGCTGCATCGAGCATGCGTGCTGCCCCTTCAGGCCAGCGAACATCCGCGAGCACGGCGGAGAATTTGCGAATGGCGTGTATCGGCAACCAGGACGGATCGGCGTCCAATGCGGGATCGTTGTAGATGCAGATCAAGCGCTCGCCTTGACGATCGACCAGGATCGTTGCGATGGGCGATTGGCAATCGTCGATGCGACGAACCATCGTGACGTCGATACGCTCGCTCGCCAACTGCGCAAGTATCCGCGTCCCGGTGACGTCATTGCCGACGCGCCCACAGTACGAGACGTTCGCACCCAGTCGACTGGCGGCGACGCTGGCATTGGCCGCCATCCCACCGCCCGACTCGATGCACGCGGTCGCCAGGACTTTGGTCGGCGTCGTTGGTATTTCCGCCACGCGGTAGATCGTGTCGAGCGCGCTGTGTCCAACGCAAAGTAGCGCCGTCATGGGTGATCCTGTCCTTGCACTGCCCTGGCCTTGGGGCTATGCTCGTCGTTGCAATGCAAGCGTTTGCTGAATAGCCTTACATTAAGCGGTTGCTGTAAACGTTTGCGTAGACTTCGCGAGCCGCTCATAGCACTATTGTCGACTGCGCGCACTTGCCGCGCAAGCTCCATTACGCCGAGGTGCGGGCATTGGACGCCGGATAACCCATGACCGAAACGACTGCAACTCGCCGCCGCCGTGCGCAGCCGAATAAAGGGCCGACGCTGCACGATGTTGCGCATGCCGCGGGCGTCTCCACGGCGTCGGCGTCGCGTGCGCTCTCCCGCCCGGATCTCGTCAGCGAGCATCTGCATGAGCGGGTAATGGCCGCGATGCAGACCTTGGCCTACGTCCCCAATACCGCGGCCCAAGTCCTGTCAGGGCGGCCGTCTAGGCTGGTCGGTGCCGTCGTTTCCACGCTGGATGACCCGTTGATCGTGCTCAGCCTCGAAGCACTGGCGCGCGAGCTCGCTGCGGACGGCGTGGCGCTGATCCTTACGATCGCAGGCAATCTCGCTGCGGCGCCGGAGGAGTGCATTCGTACGCTCCTGGCGCGTGGTGCCGACGCCATCGTTTTCGGTGGCGACGCAAGTCCGTTCGACCTCCCGGGCATGTTCACTGGTCGTCGCGTGCCATGCGCGAGTTTCGACCATCCCTGCACCGATATCACGTTAGCGCATTCCGGCTTTGACCGTGCCAAGGCACTGGCACTTGCCGCCCGCTACCTGCAACAGCTGGGGCATGGGCAAATCGGCTTTTTCGCCATTGGCGGGGAGCGCCGGATCAGCGACGTGCGCCGTGCACTGGCGGGGACGGGTATCGACGTTCTGGACGACCGTGCAGGAGACCCATCGACGTTGCCCCTTGGCGCTTCCGATGCGCTCGACCTTTGGCTGAGCCTGCCCGCCCCGCCCACCGGCCTCGTCTGCGGGAGTGATGCGGCCGCGGTCGCGCTGCTGCATGAATGCAAACGTCGTGAAATCGCGGTGCCGGAGTACATGTCGGTGATCGGCTGCGGCGACACGGAACTCTCCCGGCAGGTGCGCCCGGCACTGTCGACTCTCAGGGTGCCGGCGCGTGAGGCGGGCAGGGCGCTGGCCCGAAGCCTGCTCGCCATCATGGACGGCCACACGAAGGTGGCACCTGAACTCTTCGCCAAACTCGTAGCGCGCGAATCGACGGCGCCGAGGGGCGACTAGGGGCGCGTGACACCGGGAGCGTTCCACGTGAAACCTCAGGCCCTGGGGTTCCACGTGAAACGCGGCGCTGCGGTTGCCTCACTCCAAGCAACGCCCAGCCCCCTTTCGGCAAGTTGCCGTTTGCAGTATGATCAATGGTTGGTCACCAGTCGCATTTTCCCTTTAAAAACATGCTGTTCCCAACTCGATTCGAGGTCATCGTCGTCGGCGGCGGACACGCCGGCACCGAGGCGGCGCTGGCGGCTGCACGCATGGGCCGCCGCACGTTGCTGCTCACGCACAGCATCGAGACGCTGGGGCAGATGTCGTGCAATCCGTCGATCGGCGGCATTGGCAAGGGGCACCTCGTCAAGGAGGTCGACGCGCTGGGCGGCGCCATGGCGCTGGCCACCGACGAGGCAGGAATCCAGTTTCGCACCCTGAATTCGAGCAAAGGTCCCGCGGTGCGCGCCACGCGGGCGCAGGCGGACCGGCTGCTGTACAAGCAGGCCATCCGCGCGCGTCTGGAAAACCAGCCGAATCTGACGTTGTTTCAGCAAGCGGTCGATGACCTGACCCTCTCGGGTGACCGCATCACTGGTGTGGTGACGCAACTCGGCGCGCGTTTCGAAGCCGACGCGGTCGTCCTGACGACCGGGACGTTCCTGTCGGGGTTGATCCACGTTGGCCTCGAACACTACGAAGCGGGGCGCGCCGGAGAACCGCCCGCCAAGACACTCGGCGCCAGCCTGCGCGAGCGCAAGCTACCGGTCGGCAGGCTGAAAACCGGCACACCGCCACGGCTCGACGGACGGACCATCGCTTTCGCCGAGTTGGAGGAACAGCCGGGCGACGATCCGGCGCCGGTGTTCTCGTTCATCGGCGACGCCGCGATGCATCCGCGGCAGATGCCGTGCTGGATCACGCACACCAACGCGCGAACCCACGACATCATCCGGGCCGGGCTCGATCGCTCGCCGATGTTCACGGGGGTCATCGAAGGCGTAGGGCCGCGCTATTGCCCGTCGATCGAGGACAAGGTGACGCGCTTTGCGCAGCGCACGAGCCATCAGATTTTTCTCGAGCCGGAAGGGCTCACGACGCACGAGATCTATCCGAACGGTATCTCGACGTCGCTGCCCTTCGACGTACAGCTCGCGCTGGTGCGCACGATCAAGGGCTGCGAGCAGGCGCATATCCTGCGCCCTGGTTACGCGATCGAGTACGACTACTTCGATCCGCGTGCGCTCAAGGCGACGCTCGAGACCAAAGCCATCCGGGGCCTGTTTTTCGCCGGGCAGATCAACGGCACCACGGGCTACGAAGAAGCCGCGGCCCAGGGGCTGCTCGCCGGCATCAACGCCGGCCTTCTGGCGCGGGGCGATGAGGGCTGGTATCCGCGGCGCGATCAGGCCTACCTGGGCGTGCTGGTCGACGATCTGGTGACACGCGGCGTCACCGAGCCGTATCGCATGTTCACCAGCCGCGCCGAGTATCGGCTGCAGCTGCGCGAGGACAACGCCGATCTGCGCCTGACCGAAACGGGCCGCCGTCTGGGCATTGTGGATGACCGGCGCTGGGACGCGTTCTGCCGCAAGCGCGACGCCGTCGCGCTCGAACTCGAGCGATTGAAGTCGTCGTGGGTCAACCCGAGCCTCGTCTCGCGGGACCACGCGGAACGGGTTCTGGGCCAACCTCTGGAACGCGAAAGCACGCTCGCCGAATTGTTGCGCCGTCCGGGCGTTACCTACACGAGTCTGCTGACGCTGCCAGGGGCGGGCGAGCCGGTCGCCGACGCGAAAGTCGCCGAGCAGGTCGAAGTCGCGACCAAGTACGCCGGCTACATCGAACGACAGAACGAACAGATCACGCGGGATGCAGCGCAGGAAACGCAGCGGCTACCGAGCGATATCGACTACCGCACGGTCCGCGGGCTGTCGAACGAGGTGCAACAAAAACTCAACCTGCACCGACCGGAAACGCTTGGTCACGCGGCGCGCATCTCGGGGATGACGCCGGCGGCGATCGCGCTGTTGCGAGTGCACCTCAAGCGCGGTTTCCGGCAGGCCCCCACTGACGTCCAGCAACGCTCGGCATGACCGATGCGCTGCGGGCAGGCATCGATGTTCTGCGGCTCGCGCTCGACGACTCCGCTCAGAACAAGTTGCACGCCTACGTCGCGCTGCTCGAAAAATGGAATCGCACGCGCAACCTCACGGCGATCCGTGAGCGCGGTCAGATGATTACGCACCACCTGCTCGACTCGCTGGCGGTCCTGCCGCACTTGCCGGTGCGTGCCGGGTTGCGCGTGGCGGATGTGGGCAGCGGCGGTGGCTTGCCGGGCGTACCGCTGGCCATTGCGCGACCGGACTGGCACGTCACGCTGATCGACAGCAATCACAAGAAGACTGCGTTCCTGAACCAGGCGGCGATCGAACTGCCGCTACCCAACGTCGACGTGGTGGCGGGACGCGTCGAGGACGTCGAGCCACCGTTCCCCTTCGACGTCGTCATATCGCGCGCGTATTCGACGCTCGGCACATTCATCGCGCAGTCGGCGCGCCTGCTGGCGCCGGATGGCTGCTGGGTGGCCATGAAAGGCACCCTTCCACATGATGAAATCGCGGCGTTGCCCGCTGAAATTCGCGTCAATGCGACCCCTGCGCTGCAGGTTCCCGGTGTCGACGGCGAACGTCACCTGGTGATCATGAAAGCCGCCGCTCGATGACCAAGATCATCGCCATTGCGAATCAGAAGGGTGGTGTCGGCAAGACGACCACCAGCGTGAATCTTGCCGCCAGCCTGGTCGCGATGAAGCGCCGGGTGCTGCTGGTCGATCTCGATCCACAGGGCAATGCGACCATGGGTGCCGGCATTGATAAGCGAGCGCTCACTCACACCGTATATCAAGTGCTACTTGGCGAAAAGAAAATCGTCGACGTCCGGGTGGCGTCGCCTTCGGGTGGGTTCGATCTCGTACCCTCCAATCGCGAACTGGCCGGCGCCGAAGTGGAGCTGGTCGATTTTGCCGAACGCGAAATGCGGCTCAAGGACGCGTTGGCCGAGGCGCTGTCGCAGATGCGTACCGCGATTTCGGAGGTTGCCGGCGAGTACGATTTCATTCTGCTCGACTGTCCGCCGTCGCTGTCGCTGCTGACGCTCAATGGCCTGTGCGCGGCCGACAGCGTGCTCATTCCGATGCAATGCGAGTACTACGCGCTCGAAGGCCTCTCGGATCTGGTGCAGACCATTCGCAAGGTGCGTGCGCACCTCAACCCGCGACTCGAGGTCGAGGGACTGTTGCGCACCATGTACGACCCACGCAATACACTCGCGCTCAACGTATCGGCGGATCTGCAGAAGCATTTCGGCGAAAAGGTGTATCGCACCGTCATCCCGCGCAATGTTCGTCTTGCGGAAGCGCCGAGCTACGGCATTCCCGCGCTGCACCTGGACAAGTCGTCCAAGGGCGCGCAAGCGTATCTCGCACTCGCCGGCGAAATGCTGCGCCGGGATGAAGCCGCGGTCGCCTCTGCGCAAGGAACCATGCATGGCTAAGCTCAAAGGATTGGGACGCGGCCTCGATGCGCTGCTCTCGGGCGCGGAAGACGCCGCCACCAGCGAGACGCTGCAATCGATCGCTCTTGACCGCCTGGTTCCCGGCAAGTATCAGCCGCGTACGCGCATGGACGACGCAACGCTTGCCGAACTGGCGGAATCGATCAAGGCGCAGGGCATCATGCAGCCGATTCTCGTACGCCCGATCGATGGCGCGCGCTTCGAGATCATTGCAGGCGAACGACGCTGGCGAGCGGCGCAGCGCGCCGGGCTCAAGAATATTCCTGCGCTGGTACGCAGCGTGCCCGATCAGTCTGCGCTTGCGCTTTCGCTGATCGAAAACATCCAGCGCGAAGACCTCAATCCGCTCGAAGAAGCACAGGGGATCGCGCGGCTGATCGAAGAATTCAAGCTCACGCACGATGCCGCCGCGGCCGCCGTTGGACGCTCGCGCAGCGCGGTGAGCAATCTGCTGCGACTGACGCAACTCGCGAAGCCCGTGCAGGCTTTGCTGCTCGCCGACAAGCTGGACATGGGGCATGCGCGTGCGCTGCTATCGCTCCCTGCGGCGAGTCAGGTTTCCGCCGCGGGACGCATCGTTGCGCAGAACCTGTCGGTGCGAGACACCGAGCGGCTGGTGCATGCGCTCCTGGCGCCAACGGCGCGCCGCGCGGAGCCGTCCCGCCGCAAGCCTCCCGACGGCGATGTGGCACGCCTCGAACGAGATCTGGCCGACATGCTTGGCGCCAGCGTACGCATCGAAGCGACGCGCCAAGGTGCCGGGAGGGTGGTAATTGGCTATTCAAGTCTCGAACAGCTCGACGGCATTCTCGTCCGATTGCGCAAGGGACCTTCGGCATAGCGGTGTTGCGGTAGCACGCACGGCACCGTCGCTCAGCGCACCGAAGCCTCGCGCCAGCGGAGCCCCCATTTGACGCCCTCGAACCACAGCAGGCTCATCATCGCCATCCCCACGCCAACGAGCAAGAGGACCGGTGTCGGCTGCACGAACGAAAACAGACGGCTGATCTCGGGAACGGCCAGCACGCAGCTCAACAGGGCGAGCGTGGCCAGCGCGATCCAGCCGAAGTAGCGGTTGGATGCGCCGAAGGCGCGCCACGACGTGCGACTCCAGGACCGGTTTGCGTGGATCAATCCGAGGTTGGACAGAACGAGCACCATGAACGTCAACGCGCGCGCCATCTCGTCGGACTGCGCAGCGGACCGGACGCCCGCGTACACGGCCAACAATATCGCCAGCAGCCCGGCACCCTGCCAGAGACCGCGCGTGAGGATCGCAGCATCGAACAGACGCGCATCGGCGTGACGCGGCCTGGCCGTCATGGTGTTGGCCTCGAGCGGCTCGGCCTCGAACACCACCGAGCAGGCCGGGTCGATGATCAACTGCAGGAACAAGATGTGCACGGGCAGCAGCAATATCGGCCAGCCCACGAACACCGGCACGAGCGACAGGCCGACGATGGGTACGTGCACGGCCACTACAAAAACAATCGCTTTGCGCAGGTTGGCGAAGACGCGGCGCCCGTAGCGCACCGCGGTCACGATGGATGAGAAATCGTCGTTCAGCAGGACGAGGTCGGAGGCTTCGCGCGCCACGTCGGTGCCCCGCGCGCCCATGGCAATGCCGATGTGGGCGGCTTTCAGTGCCGGGGCGTCATTGACGCCATCGCCGGTCATCGCGACGATATCGCCGCGCGCACGAAAAGCCCGCACCAGGCGCAATTTCTGTTCGGGCTGCACACGGCAAAAAACGTTTGCATGGCCGAGCCGTGTGTCCAATTCGCTGTCGCTCAACGCGGCGAGCTCTACCCCCGAGAGGGTCGTACCGTCGACGGGCAGCCCTATCTGCCGCGCGACGGACATCGCAGTGGCCGGATGATCACCGGTCATCATGACAACCCGAATGCCGGCCGCGTGACATTCGGCGATGGCGTGCGGGACCTCCGGCCGCACCGGATCCTCCAGCCCGAGCAGCCCCAGAAACTCGAACTCGAAGTCATGCTGATTCACCGGCAGGACGTCTTCGGCAAAGGTAGCTTGCGCGACGCCGAGCACGCGCAGTCCGTCACTCGCCATCGCCGCGACCTGCGCTGCGATCCTTGCGCGCCGCGCGTCATCGAGGTGACACAAATCCACGATTGCCTCGGGAGCGCCTTTGGCCGCAATCATTCGCGCGCGCCGGTTGCGCGACTGCCAAACCCGGGACATGGCGAGCATCTCGCGCGACAAGGGGTAGTCATCGATCAAGGACCAGTCGCCATGCAGGTGCTCGGTGTTGGCCAGCAATTGTTGTCCGGCACTTCCGATGGCCGACTCCATCGGATCGAAAGCGCGGCGGTGACTGGCCAGTACCGCGAACTCAAGAACGCCATGCAACGCCTCTTGCAGCGATGTGTCACCTGCCTGCACGGTGTCATATGCCGCCGATTCGGACCACAGTCGCCTGACCGCCATGCGATTGGCAGTCAGGGTGCCGGTCTTGTCGACGCACAACACGGTTGTTGCACCCAGCAATTCGACGGCAGGGATGCTTCGCGCCAGCACGTTCTCGCGTGCCAACCGCCAGGCGCCCAGCCCCAGGAAAAGTGTAAGCACGACCGGCAGTTCTTCGGGCAGGATGGCCATCGCGAACGTGAGTCCGGCCAGCAAGCTATGCAGCCAATCGCCTCGCACCACCCAGTAGGCGAGCGCGAGGCCGCCAGCCAGCGCAAGGCCAATGGCGGCAACCCGGTTCACGATGCGTCGCGTTTCGCGTTGGATCGGCGTGCTCTCGTCGCCCAGGCCTCCGAGCGACTTGCCGATGCGACCCAGGGCGCTTCGCTCTCCGGTGGCAATCACGCGCCCGCGAGCCGTACCTTGGGTGACCAAGGTCCCCGAGAAAACTCTTGCCGCACTGCTGTCGCCTGCCCTTGCCGTCGCGTCGTCGGCAATGGGCCCGGCCTCCTTGACTACGGGCGCTGACTCGCCGGTCAGCAGGGATTCATCGACGGCGAGATTCGAGGACTCGACGAGATCGATGTCGCACGGGACCCTGTCTCCCTCGGCCAGGAGCACGATGTCGTCGCAGACCACCTCGCGCCCGGCGACCCGGCGCGCTTGCCCGTCACGCACGACCAGTGCGCGCGGGCTGGAGAGATCGCGAAGGGCCTCCAGCGAGCGCTCGGTGCGACGCTGCTGGACGAACGTGATGCCCATGACGACGAAGACGAACCCGAGCAACATGAGCGCCTCGCCGCGGTCGCCCAGCACCATGTAGATGGCGCCACATGCCACCAGCAACAGGAACATCGGCTCCAGCGTGACGTCGCGAAGCAAGCGCAGCACGCCCCGCGGTCTGGAGGTCGGGAGTTCGTTCGGGCCATCCTTGGCAAGGCGATTGCGCGCTTCGACTTCGCTCAGGCCAATATTCATCTACTTCACTAGCAATACCGGCTGTTTTGCGATCGCGATGACGCGATGGGCGACCGAGCCGAGCAGTATATCCGCTACCGCGTTGCGCCCTTTGGAGCCGAGGACGATCAAATCGAACTTGCCTGCGTCGGCACAGGCAACGATCTCTTGTGCCACTCGCCCGATGCGAATCTCCATATCGTGCTTGACTCCCGCTGTGGCGAGAAGCTTTTGTGCCGGCTTGAGTTCTTTTTCGCTGAGTTCGCGAAGATAATCCGCGACCTCTGCATTACCCACAAACGCCTTCGCATGGCGCAGTCCGGCATCGTCGTGGACACTGACGAGCGTGATTGCATTTGATGCCGATCGGATCAGGCGAACAAGCTTCGCAGCGTACTTGACTGCTCGCAGGGCGTGCTTCGATCCATCGGTCGCGACAAGAATTTTCATTGGCTGCCTTTATTGTTGAGTTGTCCCTTGGAATTGTATGGCAACGGTGAAAATGTATAGGACTGAGCTTCAAATACCCTTGATCTGCCGCAAGCTGTTGGTTTCAGTTGACGCTTTGACTTGGATCAATCGTCAAGAGTCAGGAATAGCTTCAAGTAGTGATCAGGCTGGGTCCAAGTGGCAATAGCCATGCAAAAGAAAACGGCGCCATGCGGACGCCGTTCTGGTTTGGTCGAGGTCCTGCTTCAGCCAAGCTGCTTGAGCATCGTGTCCGCATCGGATACTTCGAATTTGCCCGGGCCTTCGATGTTGAGCGTTTTCACGACGCCGTCTTCGATCAACGCCGAGAAGCGCTGGCAACGCACCCCCATGCCGCGCGCAACCAGGTCCATTTCCAGACCGAGCGCCTTGGTGTAGGTGGCGCTGCCGTCACCCATCAGACGCACTTTGCCGCCGGCCTTCAGGTCCTTGGCCCACGCACCCATGACGAACGCGTCGTTGACCGACATGCAGATGATGTCGTTGACGCCTTTCGCCTTGAGCTTGTCGTAGTTCGCGACGTAGCCGGGCACGTGCTTGGCGGAACACGTGGGCGTAAACGCACCTGGCAGGCCGAACACGACGACCTTCTTGCCGCGCGTCAGATCGTCGATCTTGAATTCGTTGGGGCCGATCTTGCATTCGGCGGATTCGACTTCGATGTACTCGTTCAGACTGCCGGCAGGGAGCCGGTCGCCAACCTTGATCGTCATGGTATCTCCTCGGTACGTGCGCGCGCCGGCGTGGCGCTCCGCGATGGGGCGATGATTGTAGCGGAAAATCGCAACCGCGCCGCCATGTGTCGATCCGATGCGAGTCTTGTCGGCGCCGGCGTGAAGGCGTAACGTCTGGAGTCCGCTGCCGAAGATCTTTCCAGGGGTGCATCATGGCGCAGGCAAAAAAAACAGCCCGCGAACGCCGGCTTACGCTGCTCATTGCGACGCGCAAGGGGCTCTGGCAACTGCACACGGATGCGGTGCGCCGCACGTGGCGCATCGCCGGGCCGCAGTTCCTTGGTCATATCGTTCACCATTGCATCGCCGATCCGCGCGACAGCAAGACCATGCTTGCCGCAGCGCGCACGGGCCACCTCGGGCCGACGATTTTCCGCTCGCAGGATCGCGGCCGCACCTGGCACGAGGCGAAGCAGCCGCCCGCATTTCGCGAAGGCAGCGGCCGCGCGGTCGACCATTCGTTCTGGCTGACCGCAGGGCACGCCACGCAACCCGGGGTCTGGTACGCCGGGTCCTCCCCGCAGGGGTTGTTCCGCTCCGAAGATGGCGGCGCGACCTGGCGCGGCGTCGACGGCTTCAACGAACACCCGCAACGCAAGGCATGGTGTGGGGACGACAAGGACGGGACGCCCGACGGACCCAAGCTGCATTCGATCCTGATCGACCCGCGCAATGCTGCGCACATGTATATCGGCATGTCGAGCGGCGGGGTGTTCGAGTCGACGGACGCGGGCGCCAACTGGAAGCCGCTCAATCGCGGCCTGCGGGCGGATTTTCTTCCCGATCCCAATGCGGAATACGGGCACGATCCGCACTGCGTGCGGTTGCACCCGCTATTGCCGGACCGGCTGTATCAGCAGAACCACACCGGCATCTACCGCCTCGATCGACCGGGCGAACAATGGCACGACCTTGGCGCGATGATGCCCAAAAGCGTCGGGTCGATCGGTTTTCCGATGGTGCTGCATCCGCGCGATCCCGACACGCTGTGGGTTTTTCCCATGGATGGCAGCAGTGTCTGGCCGCGCGTCTCGCCGGGGGGAAAGCCGGCGGTGTACCGGTCGGTCAATGGAGGCAAATCGTGGCAACGGCAGGCAACGGGTCTCCCGAAAACGCAGGCGTGGTACACGGTAAAGCGCCAGGCGATGACCGTGGATGCCGCAACGCCGTCCGGGGTGTATTTCGCGACGACCTGCGGGGAGGTCTGGGCGAGTCGTGACGAGGGTCGCACCTGGAAATGCATCGCCGCGCACCTGCCGCACATCTACTCCGTCGAAGTGGCGTGAACGGCAGCGCCGTACGGGTGCTGATACCCAGCCCGCTGCGCAGCTATACCGGCGAGTCTGCGGTGGTGACGGCTCGGGGCGACACGCTCGATGCGCTGCTCACGGACCTGGATGGGCGTTATCCCGGGTTGCGCTTTCGCATCATCGACGAACAGGGAAGCATTCGCCGCCACATCAAATTTTTCGTCAACGGGACGTCAGCAGTGAATCTGCAGCCGGTGTTGCACGACGCCGACGAGGTCATGATCGTCTGCGCTTTGTCGGGCGGATGAGTACTTCGCGCGAGGTATTCTGCACCGCAGCATTCGTTGACGCGTCGCCGCAAAAAACCCTATAATCCACAAGTTTGCTGCGGCATTGGTGTTGACCTCCCGTCCGAACCGAGCTCCCGGTTTTCCAGTCCGCCGCGTCGCTGTCTGGCAAGCCATGGCGACGCTGGCGCTGGCCGTGATCGCCGGGATTTGGGCGGGATGGCATGGGGCGCTGTCGGCGGTCTTGGGCGGGGTTGTCAACATCGCGGCCGGCGTGGTCTTCGCATTTCTGATCGCACTGAATCCGACCGCGACGGCGACCGGAACCGTGCGGACGATGCTGCGGGCCGAGGCGGGAAAGATTACGGTCATTGTGTTGCAACTGTGGCTGGTGCTTACGAACTACCGCGACGTTGTGCACGCTGCGTTCTTCTCGGCGTTTGTCGTCACCGTGTTGGTGTCGCAGGCGGCGATATTGGTTCAGGACTGACTGATCGATCGGGCGGGAATCGGCGATGGCTGCGGAACATCAACTCGACGCAACGACCTACATCCAGCATCACCTGACGTTCTTTGCCGAGCCCGTCCGGGAATCGGGTGGGTTCTGGACCATCAATTACGATACCTTGATCACATCGGTCGTTCTTGGCCTGCTGTCGCTGGGATTCCTCTGGCTGGTCACGCGCAAAGCGACCTCCGGGGTGCCGTCCAAGATGCAGGCCTTCGTGGAGTTGTCGGTCCAGTTCGTCAACGACCAGGTCAAGAGTCTCTTCAATCAGGACTACACCTTTGTCGCGCCGGTTGCGCTGACGGTCTTCGTTTGGGTCCTGTTCATGAATGCGATGGACTTCCTGCCCGTCGACATTACGTCGTGGATCTTCCTACACGTGTTTCATCAGCCCGAGTGGCGCCCCGTGCCCACGGCGGACGTCAACACCACTTTTGCGCTGGCGCTTTCCGTATTTGCGATGATGATCTACTACAGCATCAAGATGAAAGGGCTCGGCGGCTGGCTGCACGAGCTCTTTTGCTCGCCCTTTGGCATACGACCGCTGTGGGCATCACCGTTGCTGATCGGCTTCAATTTGTTGTTCAACCTCGTCGAGTACATATCGAAGCCCCTGTCACATTCGTTGCGGCTTTACGGCAACATGTACGCTGGCGAGATCATTTTCATGTTGCTCGGCTTGTGGGCGGCAACCGGCGCCGTCGGTGTCATCATCGGTGGCCTGCTGCATGTCGGCTGGTCGATCTTCCACATTCTGATCGTCGTCCTGCAGGCATACATTTTCATGATGCTGACCGTCGTCTATATCGCGATGGCGCACGAGCATCACTAGTACCAGAATCGCCGCCGTGACTTCACAACAATTTTCAACCCCGTTCAGAAAGGGCAACAAATGGACAAGCTGCAACTGATCGCGCAGATCCAGGCCTCCACCGGCATCGGCATCGGCCTTATCATCGGCCTCGGCGCGCTTGGCGCGTGCGTGGGCGTCGGCATCATGTGCTCGCGCTTCCTCGAGGGCGCGGCGCGGCAGCCGGAGATGATCCCGGCGCTGCAGGCCAAGGTGTTCCTGCTGCTCGGCCTGATCGACGCGTCGTTCATCATCGGCGTGGGCCTGGCGATGCTCTTCGCCTTCGGCAATCCGTTGATCCCGGCCGGCCTCAAATAATTAACGCCCGGCGGGCTCTGCAGAGAGAGAGGCAGTCATGAATATCAATCTGACGCTGCTGATGCAGGCGGTCGCCTTTTTCGTCTTCATTCTCTTCTGTGCGAAATTCATCTGGCCGCCACTGATGCGGGCAATCGATACCCGCCAGAAGCAGATCGCAGACGGGCTGGCGGCCGGCGAGGAAGGTCGCCAGAGCTTGTCGAAGGCCGAGGCGCGAATCGCGGAAATGATGACCGACGCGAAGGCGCGCGTCTCCGAAATCATCGCGCAAGGCGAGAAGCTCAAGAGCGAGACGATCGAGCAGTCGAAAGGCGCGGCCAAGGTCGAGGGCGATCGCATCATTGCTGCGGCGAAGGCCGAGATTCAGCAGGAGGTGCTTCGCGCCAAGGAGTCCTTGCGCAACCAGGTAGCCGATCTAGCGGTGGCCGGTGCGACCAAGATCCTCAAGCGCGAAGTCGATCCGAAGGCGCACGCCCAATTGCTTGCGGAAATCCAGAAGCAGCTCTGAGCGACAACCATGGCTGAACTCATCACCGTCGCCAGGCCGTACGCGCAAGCCGCATTTGCATTGGCGAGTGAGCGCAATGCGCTGCCGGTCTGGGCCGAGATGCTCAAGCTGGCGAGCGCCGTCGTCACGGATCCGAAGGTTCACGCGGCGCTCGACAACCCCAAGCTATCGGCGGGAGACAAGGAGTCGCTGTTTCTCTCGCTCTGCGGTGACAAGCTGAATGCCGACGGACGCAATTTCGTCCGCGTGCTGGTTGAATCCGACCGGATCGTGCCTGCTGCCGGAGATTCGCCAGATTTTCGACACGCTGAAGGACAACGCCGATGGCGTGGCGCGTGCGCACATCTCGAGCGCGTTCCCGGTCACGGACAGCGAACTCGCCCCCCTGAAGGCGGCGCTGGAGAAGCGTTTCGGCAAGAGAATCGAAGCAAGCGTCGGCATCGATCCCGAACTGATCGGTGGCGCGACCATCGTCGTCGGTGACACCGTCATCGATGGGTCGGTCCGGGGCGAACTGCAGGCGATGGCCACCCATTTGCGAACCTGAAGTCGAAACTGACGCAACTCCGGCGGTGACAGCCGCGGCAAAGCGCGAGGAAAAATCATGCAGTTGAATCCATCCGAAATCAGCGAACTGATCAAGAGCAAGATCCAGAATCTCGACACGGGTGCCGAGGTACGCACGCAGGGGACGGTTGTCACCGTATCCGACGGCATCAGCCGCGTTCACGGATTGTCGGACGCGATGCAGGGCGAGATGCTCGAATTTCCCGGGCAACACGTTCGCCCTTGCGCTCAACCTCGAGCGCGATTCGGTCGGCGCGGTGATTCTCGGTGAATACGAGCACATCTCGGAAGGCGACATCGTCAAGTGCACGGGGCGCATCCTGGAAGTGCCGATCGGGCCGGAGCTGATCGGCAGGGTGGTCAACGCCCTGGGCCAGCCGATCGACGGCAAGGGTCCCGTCAACGCCAAGTTGACCGACGTGATCGAAAAGGTCGCGCCCGGCGTGATCGCGCGCAAGAGCGTGGCGCAGCCGGTTCAAACGGGCCTCAAGGCGATCGACGCGATGGTGCCCATCGGGCGCGGCCAGCGCGAGTTGCTCATCGGCGACCGGCAGACCGGCAAGACCGCGGTCGCGATCGACACGATCATCAACCAGAAGGGCAAAGACCTTTTCTGCATCTACGTCGCGATCGGCCAGAAGGCCTCGTCGATCATGAACGTGGTCAAGAAGCTCGAAGAGAACGGCGCGCTGGCGTATACGATCGTCGTCGTTGCGTCAGCTTCGGATTCGGCAGCGATGCAGTACATCGCCCCCTATTCGGGCTGCACCATGGGCGAATACTTCCGCGATCGCGGGCAGGACGCGCTCATCATCTACGACGATCTGACCAAGCAGGCATGGGCATACCGCCAGATCTCGCTGTTGCTGCGCCGTCCGCCGGGACGCGAGGCCTATCCCGGTGACGTCTTCTACCTGCATTCCCGGCTGTTGGAGCGCGCGGCGCGCGTCAACGAGGACTACGTCGAGAAATTCACCAAGGGCGAAGTCAAAGGCAAGACGGGTTCGCTGACCGCACTGCCCGTCATCGAAACGCAGGCCGGTGACGTGACGGCGTTCGTGCCGACCAACGTGATCTCGATTACCGATGGCCAGATCTTCCTGGAAACCGATCTGTTCAACTCCGGTATCCGGCCGGCCATCAATGCGGGTATCTCGGTATCGCGCGTCGGCGGTGCTGCGCAGACGAAAGTCATCAAGAAGCTTGGCGGTGGCGTGCGGCTCGCGCTGGCGCAGTACCGAGAACTCGCGGCGTTCGCGCAATTCGCTTCCGACCTGGACGAGACGACGCGCAAGCAACTCGATCGCGGCCGTCTTGTCACCGAACTGATGAAGCAGCCGCAATACGCGCCGCTCTCGGTTGCGGAGCAGGCATTGACGCTGTTCGCGGTGACCAAGGGCTACTTCGACGACGTGCCGGTGGACAAGGCGTTGGCTTGCGAGTCGGCGATGCGCGCCTACGTCAAGAGCAAGTACGCCACGTTCTTCGACAAGCTCGAATCCAGCAAGGATCTCGACGCCGACGGCGAGAAGCAACTCACCGCGGCGATCGAAGACTTCAAGAAAAACGGCGCGTACTAGGAAGCCCCATGGCCGGCTCGAAAGAGATCCGCACTAAGATCAAGAGCGTGCAGAGCACGCGCAAGATCACCAAGGCGATGGAGATGGTTGCGGCCTCCAAGATGAAGAGGGCGCAGGACCGGATGCGCTCCGCGCGTCCGTACGTCGGCCGCATGGTTGCGATCGTTCGCCATCTCGCGCACGCCAATACGGAATATCAGCATCCGTTTCTGCTGAAGCGGCCACAGGTGAAGGGCGTTGGACTGATCGTGGTCACTTCCGACAAGGGGCTGTGCGGCGGCCTCAACACCAACGCGCTGCGACTGGCCTTGAGCAAGATCAAGGCGTGGCAAGCGCAGGGCATCGCGGTGAGTGTCACGGCGCTAGGCAACAAGGGCCTCGGCTTCATGCAGCGCCTCAAGGCAAACATCGTTTCGCAGGCGATCAATCTCGGCGATCGGCCGCACCTGGACAAGATCATCGGGCCGGTGAAAGTGCAGCTCGACCTGTACCTCGATGGCAAGATCGACGAGCTGCACATCGTGGCGACGCGCTTCGAAAACACGATGAAGCAGACGCCGGTCGACGTGCAGGTGCTGCCGATCGCGGACCTTGGCGAAGCATCCGACAAACGCGCGTATCCGTGGGATTACATCTACGAACCCGATGCCAGGTCGGTGCTCGAGGGTCTGCTGACGCGGTTCATCGAGGCTGTCATCTATCAGGCGGTCAACGAAAACATGGCGTCGGAACAGAGCGCGCGCATGGTGGCGATGAAGTCGGCGTCGGAAAATGCCGCGACCATCATCGAAGAGCTGCAGCTCATCTACAACAAGAGCCGGCAAGCGGCGATCACGAAGGAACTATCGGAGATCGTCGCCGGGGCGGCGGCAGTTTGACGCGACGCACGGCGATCGGGCGAGACTAACGTGACCGAAGCGAACGTTATGGCGAGACCAGATAACCAAAGTGCGGCGGCGGTTTAGCGAATAGCAACTAACGAGGGCAAGGTTATGAACCAGGGAACGATAGTCCAGTGCATCGGCGCGGTGATCGACGTCGAATTCGCGCGTGAAGTCGCTGCCGGGCATCTACGATGCGTTGACGCTTGCCAACAGCGACCTGACGCTCGAAGTGCAGCAGCAGTTGGGCGACGGCGTGGTGCGCACCATCTGCCTCGGTTCCGCCGACGGCCTGCGGCGCGGGATGAAGGTGACCAACACCGGCGCCGGTATCTCGGTTCCGGTCGGGCCGAAGACGCTCGGACGCATCATGGACGTGCTGGGCCGGCCGATCGACGAGCAGGGGCCGATCGGAGCCGAGAAGCTGATGCCGATCCATCGCGACGCGCCGACGTTCGAGGAGCTGTCGCCGTCGACAGAGCTGCTGGAGACGGGCATCAAGGTGATCGACCTCGTATGCCCGTTCGCCAAGGGCGGCAAGGTGGGGTTGTTCGGCGGCGCGGGCGTGGGCAAGACGGTGACGATGCTCGAGCTGATCAACAACATCGCCACAAAGCACGCGGGCTTGTCGGTATTCGCGGGCGTCGGGGAGCGTACGCGGGAAGGCAACGACTTCTATCACGAGATGCGCGACGCCGGCGTCGTCAATATGGACAACCTGACCGAGTCCAAAGTGGCGATGGTGTATGGCCAGATGAACGAGCCGCCCGGCAACCGTCTGCGCGTCGCGCTGACCGGCCTGACGATGGCCGAGCACTTCCGGGACGAGGGCCGCGACGTGCTGCTGTTCATCGACAACATCTACCGGTACACGCTGGCGGGTACCGAGGTATCGGCGCTGCTCGGTCGCATGCCTTCGGCGGTCGGCTACCAGCCGACGCTCGCCGCGGAGATGGGCGAACTGCAGGAGCGCATCACGTCGACCCGGACCGGTTCGATCACCTCGATCCAGGCCGTGTACGTGCCCGCCGACGACCTGACCGATCCGTCGCCTGCGACCACATTCGGCCACCTCGATTCGACCATCGTGCTGTCGCGCGACATCGCCTCGCTGGGCATCTATCCATCGGTCGACCCGCTGGACTCGACCTCGCGCCAGTTGGATCCGCACGTCGTCGGCGAAGAGCACTACACCACTGCGCGCCGCGTGCAGCAGACGCTTCAACGCTACAAGGAGCTGCGCGACATCATCGCCATTCTCGGCATGGACGAACTGTCGCCGGAGGACAAGCTGGCGGTGGCGCGCGCGCGCAAGATCCAGCGCTTCCTGTCGCAGCCGTTCCACGTCGCGGAGACGTTCACCGGCTCCCCGGGCAAGTATGTCCCGCTGCAGGACACGATCCGCGGCTTCAAGGCAATCGTCGACGGTGAGTACGATCACCTGCCCGAGCAGGCGTTCTACATGATCGGCGCCATCGAGGAAGCGACCGAGAAAGCCAAGACGCTGCAATAGCCATGGCGAACACGATCCACGTCGATATCGTCAGCGCCGAAGCGTCGGTCTTCTCGGGCGAGGCGGAATTCATCGTGCTGCCCGGCGTCATGGGCGAGCTGGGAATTTACCCCAAGCACACGCCGCTGGTCACGCAGATCAAACCGGGCGCAGTGCGCATCAAGGTTCCCGGACAGACCGAAGAGCAGGTGGTCTATGTCCAGGGTGGATTCCTCGAAGTGCAGCCCGATGTCGTGACCGTACTTTCGGACACCGCGATTCGCGCGCACGATCTCGACGAGGCCAAGGCGATCGAGGCCAAGCTGGCCGCCGAGGAAGCCATGCAGAACAAGACCTCGAAAGAAGAGATCGCGCGCGCCGAAAGCGAACTGGCCGGCGCGCTGGCGCAGCTTGCGGCGATCCGTCACATGCGCAAGGGCCGCAAGTAGCGCGGCAGACCGCCCTTCGACAGGGCGAACGGGGCATTTGTTCAGAGCTTCCCTAGCTGCTGTTCGGCGAGGGTGACCCAATAGCTCGCGCCGATCGGCAGCGCGTCGTCGTTGAAGTCGTAGTGCGGGCTGTGGATGTTCGGCGTGTCGGGCCCTGTGCCTGCGCCGAGCCACACGTAACAGCCGGGTTTCTCCTGCAGCATGAACGCGAAGTCCTCGCTGCCCATTTCCGGAGTGGGATCGGTGTCGACGTGCTCGGCGCCGACTACAGCCGCAGCGGCTGCAATGGCGTGTTGCGTCTCGGCTGCGGCGTTGACCGTCGCCGGATAGCGTCGCTCATAGCGTAGCGTCGCCGTCATGTCGAAGGTCGCCGCGACTCCCGCCACAATCCCTTTCATCCGTTCCTCGATCAGGTCCTGCACCTCGCGCTTGAAGGAGCGAACCGTGCCGCGCAGCACGACTTCCTGCGGGATGACATTCCATGTGTCGCCGCCATGTACTTGCGTCACGCTGACCACGCCGGCGTCGAGTGGATGCAGGTTGCGCGCGACGATGGTCTGCAGCGCGTTGATCGCGTGCGCCGCAAACAGCATCGGGTCCTTGCCGGTATAGGCCATGGCGGCATGCGCTCCCTTGCCGGTGACGATGATTTCGAAAATGTCATAGGCGCCCATCAGCGGGCCTGCACGCATCGCGAACGTACCGAGCGGCTTGCGCGGCCAGTTGTGCATGCCGTACACCGCGCGCATCGGAAACCGCTGGAACAAACCCTCCTCGACCATCACACGGCCGCCGCCTTCGTTCTCTTCGGCCGGCTGGAAGATGAAATACACCGTGCCCGCGAGGTGCTTCTTGCGGGCGAGCGCGGCAGCGGCACCGAGCAGCATGGTCGTGTGGCCGTCGTGGCCGCACGCATGCATCCGCCCCTCGTTGCGTGACGCATGGGCGACACCCGAACGCTCCAGGATGTGCAACGCATCGAGATCGGCGCGAAGCCCGATGGCATTGCCATTGCCACCGTATTTGCCATCGGCGCGCAGTACGCCGACGACTCCCGTCCTGGCGAGACCTGTGTGCACTTCCAGACCGAAGGAACGGAGTTTGTCGGCGACGAATGCGCTGGTCGCGGTCTCCTCGAAGGCGGTCTCCGGATGGGCGTGCAAGTGGTGTCGCCAGGTCGTCATGTCCGGAACGAGTGCAGCGATTTCAGGATTGATTCTCATGGCGCAACCCTTGTAGGCGCGAATTCATTCGCGCACGGTGGACGTTCAACGCACGGTCCGAATGAATTCGGACCCACACAAGCTCGCGGTCGGTCGCAGCGACAAGCCACGATGGTAACGCAGATGGCGTTCGATACGTGGGTACCCTGCGGTAGAATGCGCGCTGCGTTGCCCACACCAGCATGAGCAATCCCGCGCCACCGATCTTCGACCTCGCCATTGTTGGCGGTGGCATCAACGGTGCCGGTATCGCGCGCGACGCCGCGGGGCGCGGATTGACCGTGGTTCTGCTCGAGAAGGACGACCTCGCTGCGCACACCTCATCGTGGAGCACCAAGCTGATCCACGGCGGGTTACGCTACCTGGAGTACTACGAATTCCGGCTCGTCGCCGAAGCGCTGTCGGAGCGGGAAGTCTTGCTGGCGGCGGCCCCTCACATCATCGAGCCGTTGCAGTTCGTCCTGCCGCATGAACCGCATCTGCGCCCGGCCTGGATGATTCGCGCCGGACTCTTTCTCTACGATCGCCTGGGCGGACGCCGCACACTACCGCCTTCGTTTGGCGCCGAACTTGCAGCGGACAAGTGGGGTGCCGGCTTGAAACCCAAGTTTCGGCGGGGCTTCGTCTATTCCGATGCACGCGTCGACGATGCGCGCCTCGTGGTGGCCAACGCGATCGCCGCGCGTGAACGTGGCGCGGACATTCGCGTTCGCACGCGCATGGTCGAGGCGCGACGCGACGCCAGGGTCTGGCGCGTCAGCACGCGAGATGCGCGTGGCGAACAAGGCGAGTTGCGCGCCCGTGCGCTCGTCAATGCCACGGGCCCCTGGGTGAAGAACGTGCACGATCAGGTGACCTCGGCGCGGGACAAAGAGACGGTGCGGCACGTGAAAGGCAGCCACATCGTGGTGCCGCGAGTTCACTCCGGGAGCCATGCCTACATCCTGCAGAATGCCGACAAGCGCATTGTTTTCGTCATTCCCTATCAGGAAAAATTTTCACTGATCGGCACCACGGACATCCAGGTGGAGGAATACGAGCATCCGCGGATCACTGCAGAGGAGATCGATTATCTGTGCAGGATCGCCAGCGCTTATCTGACGCGGGAACTCACGCCCGCCGATGTCGTCTGGAACTACAGCGGCGTGCGTCCGCTGTACGACGATGGCTCCGCCGATCCGTCCGCGGTCACGCGCGACTACGTTCTCAAGGTCGACGGAGGCGATGGAGGGCAGGCGCCATTGCTGTCGATCTTCGGGGGCAAGATCACGACCTATCGCCGGCTGGCGGAAGCTGCCTTGTCGGAACTCGCTGCGTTCTTTCCGAGCATGGCAGGGCCGTGGACCAAGAGCGAGCCGCTGCCCGGCGGCGACATGCCGCGCGGCGACGTCAATGCGTGCGGGCGCGAACTCGCGGCGCGGTATCCGGGTCTGCCGGCGGAGGTGCGTGACGCGCTGTTGCACCGGCACGGGACGCGCGCATCGCGCGTGCTCGGCGATGCCCGGACGACCGCCGACCTCGGCACGCATTTCGGGCATACGCTGTACGCGGCGGAAGTGGACTACTTCGTGGCGCAGGAATGGGCGCGCGCGGCGGAAGACATTCTTTGGCGGCGCACCAAGTGTGGCCTGCACCTGACCGCGGCGCAGCGCGATACCGTGTCGAAGTATCTGCTCGAGCAATACGGTTACCGCTGATGAAGCGCGCGATGCAGCCCCTTGCGGCGTTACCCAGCTCGATTCGGCGCGAGATCCGGGGGATATTGACCGACATCGACGACACGCTGTCGACACACGGCAAGATCACCGCGCTCGCGTACGCGGCGATGGAGCGGCTCCACGGCGCCGGTTTGCTGGTGATTCCTGTGACCGGGCGGCCGGCAGGCTGGTGCGATCACATCGCGCGTATGTGGCCGGTGGACGCGGTGGTCGGCGAGAACGGTGCGCTGTACATGCGCCACGACGCGGGTGCGCGCAAGCTCACGACCTGTTTTGCGACGCCGCCCGACGAACGCCACGCGCAACGCGAACGGCTGACGGCAATCGCGACGCAGATTCTGCGCGACGTTCCTGGTTGTGCGATCGCGTCGGACCAGCGATATCGTGAAAGCGATCTCGCCATCGACTTTTGCGAAGACGTCCCGCGTCTGCCGGAAACGAGCATCGCGCGTATCGTCGCGCTCATGCGCGCCGCAGGCCTCACCGCCAAGGTGTCGTCGATCCATGTCAACGGCTGGTTCGGCGGCTACGACAAGCTGACGATGACCAGGAAGCTGATGGCCGACGAATTCGCAGTGGATCTCGATCAGGCGCGGGAGCGATTCATTTTTGTCGGCGACTCGCCGAACGACGCACCGATGTTCGAATACTTTCCGTATTCGGTCGGTGTGGCCAACGTGCGGGATTTTGGTGACTGCGGTGGGAATCCGCCCAAGTATGTCACCGAGCGGGAATCGGGAGCGGGGTTTGCCGAGGTCGCGGATTTTTTGCTGAGAGACCGCTGACGCCTGGCGCCTTACTTCCTTGCCGGCGTCATCGAGGCCAGACTCGACAGGTCGATTGCCTTGAGTGCGCCTGTCAGTGTGGTCGCATCCACACCCGAGCCTTCGACCGTGACGCTGAAACGGCTGGCAACGAGCACGCCGACCTCGCCGCTTTTCGCGCGACGATCGTAGCGCTCGTGCACCAGCTGTCCATCGATGCGCTTGGTGCGCTCGTAGCCGGTGTCGGTTTCCTTTTCCATGTTGGGATCGAATTTGCCGGCCAGCGCGGCGAGGCCCGACAGCGATCCGAGGTCGGCGATCTCGATACGTATGCTGGCGTTGCGGCCATCGCTGTAGCGCGCGGTCGCGCTCGACCCCTTCATGCCCATCGCTTCACCGCTTTGCCCGGACGCCTCGCTGCGCTGCATGCCGGGCAGCGAGGCCGGCAACATGGCTTTCAGCTCGCGAAAGTCGATCGGCTGCACATCCTTGCCGCCGGCGATGATTTGTCCCACGGCATTCATCGCCGCCGCCGCATTCGCCGTGCCACCCTTGTCGGCCGGCTGCGTCGGGTCGCCCATTTTCTCCAGTGTCTGCATCGCCTGGTTGACGCGTTCGCGATCCGCGTCCGATTTGCCGCCGAATATATTCGCCAGCACGCCCGCAGTATCCGTCTTGGCCGCGACGGGCTCGGACGGCGCGCCGTGCCCGGCCATCGCGCCCAGGCCGACGAAACCGAGTCCGGCGACGGCGCACGTACTCAGCGCAGTGACAACTATCGACAGCACGATGGCGCAGATGACCAGCACAACGGTATAGCCAACGGATTTTTCCCTGGGGTTGCGCATCAGCGCCGGGAGGCCGAGGTAAAGCAGATACAGGCCGTAAAACCCGGCCAGAATGCCGAGGATCCCCAACATTGGAATGATGTTCAGCACGGCAGCGACCCAGGCCGGCGTGAAGCTGTAAGCGGTGACCTTGAGTGCGGCGAGCGAATCGCGCTGACCGCCAAACGTCGGCGCCAGCACGTCGACCAGCCACGAGATCAGGAATATCTGCAGAAAGGACAGGCCGAACATCAGGATCGCGTGCGCCAACCCGGCCGCGAAACCGACGCGCGCCATCCCGAACGGGCCCATCGACGTGCCGATCAGGGACTGGCCAAGGAACGTGGCGATCACGCCGATCGCGACCAGCGGTGCGACGTAACGCAGATAGATGGCGCCGGTCGACGAGCGCTCCGCCGCAATGACCGGCCATTCCGTCGACGGTGTCAGCAGGATGCCCTTGACCCGCGCAAAAATGCCGCGCGCCAGCTGGGTCGCTTCGTCTGCCGCCTTTGCCGTATCGAAGCCTGTGCCGCTGCTGCTGCTGGCACCGGGAGACGGGGCCACCGCGGCAGGCGCTGGCGCAGCCGCAGCCGGGGGCACCGGGCGAAGTGGTTCAGCCGCTGGCGGCGGGAGCGCTCCGGCCGGCGTCCCGCACTGATTGCAGAATTTCGAGCCATCCGCCAGGCGTTGACCACATTGGGAACAGAACATGGACTAGCCTCCGGTGGGGGTGCGCATCGTGCCGCGATTGTCCCCCGGCCAACGATCCGCTTCAATGCCAGTTCTGCCGTCCGACGGCAGTTTGCCGCAAGCTCCTGGGGGCCGCCATCGGCGCGTCCTGTGACTGAGCCGCAGTAAGTGAATAAGCACTCACTCGCATGCAACGCCATGTCCTGAAAGGAGGTATACATCTCAACCAGCGTGAGGCGATCGCGGAACATTCGTTTGGCCATTTTTCGGAACACTGCTCCCGGTACGCTATTTGCGTGCGAACGCTAAGCTATCATTGCAGGCCCGTTCGCCAAGCTGCTGAAGTATTTAGGAAGAGTGCGTCGGGCGCCTATTTCCAAGGCGAAAGGCAGGGGGAGAATGACGATGATCCGATACGGGTTCAATATCAAGACGCGCAGCGGCCAACGCGTCGACAACATCTGCATCATGTCATCGAGTCGCGAAGACGCGGAGCGGCGACTGCGGCAGATGTATCACCATTGCGAGATCATCGCCTGCCACACCGAAGAGGTGCGTCGCAGCGACCCGCTGGATCTCGAAGGCGTCATCGGCATGATCAGCTAACGACCCGGTGACCGCGCCTGCGGTTGCGCGGATGGTGCTACGTAACAAGGCCGGCGCTCACTAGTTCTTCCACCAGCGCAAAATAGTCGCGTGCGCCACGGCTTTGCGGCGCGTGGCGAAAGACGTCGAGCTGGCGCGCCGGACTTTCTGCAAGGCTCACGTTTTCCGCGATGCGTGTCGCGCAGATCTCCTCGGGTCGAAACGCCATCGCCATGAGGTCGGCGACCTCTGAACTCATCTTGCGGCGGGCGTCGAACCGCGTGAGCAGATAGCGTCGGGGCAGGCGATGCTTGAACACGGGCTCGAGCGCGTTGAGACTGCGTTCGACCTGCTGTGCGCCCTGGAACGCCAGGTAGTCCGCCGACACCGGGATGATCACCAGGTCGCACGCGAATATTGCGTTGAGCGACAGCACGCCCAGCAATGGGCAACAGTCGATGACGACGTGACCCGGTACCGCGTCGGCTGCTTTCAGGCTCACACGCAACCGCGTGACCACGTTGACGCCTTTGCCGAGCAAGGTGTCGAGCTTGGTCAGGTCGAGGTGCGCGGGACACAGGATGACGCCGCTGGCGGTAATCTGCGCGATCTCCGCCAAGGGCCGCTGGCGCATGAAAAACGAATACACCGAATCGTCGGCAAGCCGTGGATGCGCGCCGAAGATGCCTGACAAATGTCCTTGCGGGTCGAGGTCGATGCCGAGTGGGCGCTGCTTGCGCTGTGCGATGCCGGCAAGCAGGTTCAGCGCTGTCGTCGTCTTGCCAACGCCGCCTTTCTGATTGAATACCGCGATGACCGTCATCCGCGCATCTTACAAGACGCGTTTGCGTACGACCGTCACGATGATCTCCGCGAGGATCACCACCGCGAAGATCGCGATCAGGATTGTCGCGACGCGATCCCATTGGAACAGGTTCATTGCGGAATCCAGCGTCATGCCGATGCCGCCGGCGCCCACCAGGCCCAGAACCGCGGATTCGCGCACGTTGATGTCCCACCGGAACAGCGCGATCGACCAGAACGCGGGCCTGACCTGCGGCCAATAGCCGAAGGTCAGCCGGGAAAGCCATGGCGCGCCGACGGCCTCGAGTGCCTCGATCGGTCCACGCTGGGATTCCTCGAGCGCTTCGCCAAAAAGTTTGCCGACGAACCCGATCGACCGGAAGGCAATGGCCAAAGTGCCCGCTAGCGCACCGGGGCCGAAGATGCCGACGAAGAGCAGCGCCCACACCAGCGAATTGACCGATCGCGATGAGACGAGAATCAGCTTCGCGAACAGGTTGAGTGGCGTGAATGGGCAGAGGTTGTGCGCGGCCAGTATCCCGACCGGCAAGGCCAGCACGAGCGCGAGCAACGTGCCGAGCGATGCGATATGGATCGTCTCCATCAGCGCGGTGTGGACGCTCGCCGGATAGTAGGCGAGGTCCGCGGGCCACATGCGCGCCAACAGGTCGGCCATCTGTTCGGGTGCGTCGGCCAAGAATTCGGGGATAACCTCGACGCTCTGTATCGACACGACGATCGCAAGCACGATCGCGAGATAGACTGCGAAGCGCGTCAGCCGCTGTGCCGGCGTGAAACGGCGCCAGATGCGGTGTGCGACGGCTTCAGTCATCCTCGACGAGCCGGTCGCGTCGCGATTTCAAGCTGCCCAGGCGGCGGTGAAGCATGTCGGCGAACGACACGCCGTCGATGAAAATCGCGCGCACGTAGGTGGCGAGCACTTCGCCGATCATGATCAGCGCGATGATCGAGATCAGGATGGCGCAGACGTAGTCGTAGTCGAAGCGTTGGAATGCGGCAAACAGCGTCCCGCCGATACCGCCCGCACCGACGATGCCGACCATCGTCGAGTTGCGCAGATTCGAATCCAGTTGATAGGTACAGAAGCCGATGAAGCGGGTGAACACCTGCGGCAGCACGCCGAAAGCGATGACGCTCATGAACGGCGCACCCGTGGCGCGAATGGCTTCGACCTGCTTCAGCGAAATCTCCTCGATCGCTTCGGCAAACAACTTGCCGATGAAGCCGATCGAGGCCACGGTCAACGCCAGTATTCCCGCCAGCGCACCGAAGCCGACTGCCTTGACGAACACAATCGCCACGATGACTGGATGAAAGGAGCGCGCGCTCACGATCAGCAAGCGCGCCGGCCAGCTGATCCACGCCGGCATCAGATTGCGTGCCGAGCACAGACCGATCGGCAACGCCAGGAAGATGCCCAGCGCGGACGCGAGCACCGCAATCTCCAGGCTTTCCTGCAGACCCTTGACCAGCAGTTCCCAGCGCGAAAAATTCGGCGGGAACATGCGCCCGAGGAAATGGGCGGTGTTGTGCAGACCGGTGCTCACGCGCTCCCACGACGCGTCCATTTGCGCACTGGCGTAGACCACGTAGAGCGCGAGCAGCAGCCACGCGCCGCGCGTCCACCAGTTGGGGCGAAACGGATCGTTCGACGCTGAAGCGGTGCTCACGGCTCAGCGGAGGTCGTCAAACCGGAACACTATTGCAGCCAGTCCTGGCCGCCGTAGATGGTCTTCAACGTCTCGTCCCGGAGTTGCTGTGGCGGGCCGTCGAAAACAATCCTGCCGCCGGCCATGCCGACGATGCGGTCGGCAAAGCGCTTGGCCAGTTCGACGTCGTGCATGTTGATGAGCACCGGAATGCCACGCTGGCGCGCGATGTCGGCCAACAGTTGCATGATCTCGACCGACGTCTTGGGGTCGAGCGACGACGTCGGTTCGTCGGCGAGCAAAATCGAGGGTTGCTGCATCACGGCGCGGGCGATGCCCACGCGCTGGCGCTGGCCGCCCGAAAGCGAGTCGGCGCGCTGATTGGCAAAACCCGAAAGCCCGACGACCTCGAGCAGTTCGAACGCGCGCGCGATGTCTTCGGCGGTGAACTTGCGCCGCCACGCGCGCCAGGCGGACACATATCCGAGGCGGCCCGACAGCAGGTTTTCCATGACCGTCAGCCGCTCGACCAGGTTGTATTCCTGGAACACCATGCCGATGTGACGACGCGCCTCGCGCAATGCATGGCGCGGGAGCTGAACCAGGTCGCGACCTTCGAATTCGATCGAGCCCGCGGTCGGCTCGACCAGGCGGTTGATGCAACGGACCAGCGTGCTCTTGCCGGTGCCCGACGGTCCGATGATGGCCGTGATGCCGCGTTCAGTGATCTCGAGGTCGATGTCGGTGAGGACCGGCTTGCCCGCGACGTAGGACTTGGAGAGGTGTTTGATCGAGAGCACGGAGTGACGTTGCCTACGGCGATGATTTCGCGTGCTGGTGACCGAATAGAACCGCGATCAATAACCTATCCGTCATTCCCGCGTACGCGGGAATCCATTTTCACTTCACCACCGAAACTTGGATCCCCGCTTTCGCGGGGATGACGCATCCGTTTCCAATCGCGCCACGGCTGCGCCTTGCGCTCTTGGACAGATGCGTCACTTTTTCTTCGCGGCTTCGGCAGCCTCGCGCGCACTTTCCTTTTCGTACGTCGCCTTGTCGAAACCGCCGCCGGAGCCCTTGGCGACGTCGCGCACGACGGCCCACGACGTTTTGTAGTTGACCGGGAAGAAACGGTCGGCGCCATCGAACGCCTTCACCATTTCCGGCGGGAACCGGTAGTCGTAGAAGCAGCCGAGCATCTTGTCGACCAGCGCCGGCGCGAGATCGTGGGCGTACGCGAACGACGAGGTCGGGAATTTCTGGCTGCGATAAATGATGCGGAAATCCGACTCCTTGACCTGTCCGCGCTCGGCCATGCGATGGAATACATCGGAGGCCACGGCACCTGCATCGTAGTCGCCCGAGTTGACGCCCATCACCGACTGGTCGTGCTTGCCGGAAAAAATGATCTTGTAGTCCTTGTCCGGAGTCAGCCCTTCGCCCGGAAACAGCGCCATCGGCGCCATGTGGCCGGAATTCGACGAAGGTGCGGTATGCGCGACCTTCTTGCCCTTGAGGTCGGATAGCTTTTGATACGGGGAGTTGGCCTTGACGATGACGATCAGGTTGTAGCCCTGGAATTCCTTCGCTGTGCCTTTGACTGCGAACGGGACCGCGCCGGCGAGATTCACTGCGAAGGCGGTGGGGCCGGTGGAAAAGCCGGCGACATGGAGCCTGCCCGAGCGCATGGCTTCGATTTCAGCGGCGTTCGACTGCACCTGATAAAAGACGACTTTCTTGTCGAGGCACTTGGCAAGATGTGTAGTGAACGGTTTGAAAATATTTTCGTACACCGCGGGGTCTTCGACCGGGGTGTAGGTAAATACGATGGTCGACGGATTCTTCCACTTCTTCGAATCGGCGGGCGCGTCGGCGACCATGTCGTTGTTGTCGTCGCAATACATCGCGTCGAGTTCGCCACGGTTCTTGCAGGCATCGGCTGCAAATGCGATCGACGCGAACATCACAACACAGAGTCCGGCAAACGCCGGGACGAGACGCTTAAGCATGGTATTTCCCTCCTTGGCCGTAGGTTTCGGCTTTCGCGAGTATTTTCGCACACAACGACGACGCGGCGGCGACACCCTGCGCGAGGACGATCAAGAGGGAAAAAGTGCGATAATTCGCCGCTGATGGAATTGCCCCTGAAAATCGCGATCCTGGCTGCCGGCGAAGGCAAGCGCATGCGTTCGGCGCTGCCAAAAGTACTGCACCTTCTCGGTGGGCGGCCGCTTCTGGATCACGTCCTCGGCACCGCGCGCAGTCTGGATCCACGATCGATCTGCATCGTGCATGGTGGTGATGGTGGCGCGCTGCAGCGTCGCTTCCCGGACGGCAAGCTCGCGTGGGCGCTGCAGGAGCCGCCGGCCGGCACCGCCGATGCGCTCAAGCGCGCGTTGACGACGCTTTCCGCCGACGGTGTGACGTTGGTGCTCTTTGGCGCCGATCCGCTGGCGCGACCCGAAACGTTGCGCAACGTGGTCGCACATGCGCAAAAAGGTGCGCTGTCGCTGCTCACCATCGAACTCGATGACCCAACCGGTTATGGACGTATTGTCCGCAACAACGACGGCAAGGTAACCGCCATCGTCGAGCACAAGGATGCGACGCCTGCGCAACGCGCCGTGCGCGAGATCAACACCGGCGTCATGGCGGCGCCGACGGCGGCGTTCATCCGCTGGCTGGCCAGGATCGGCAATCGCAACGCCAGCGGCGAGTTTTACCTGACCGATGTCGTCGCACTGGCAGTCGCGGAAGGCGTGCCGGTCGAGGCGACGCAGGCCACCAACGTCATCGAAACGTTGGGCGTCAACAGCCAGCGCGATCTCGCGACGATCGAGCGGCTGTACCAGCGCGCGCAGGCCGAAACGCTGCTCGATGCCGGCGTCAACCTCGCCGACCCCGAGCGCATCGACGTTCGCGGCACGTTATCGTGTGGGCGCGATGTGAGGATCGACGTCGGCTGCATCTTCGAGGGCGTCGTGACGCTGGGCGACGATGTGACGATTGCCGCGTACAGCATATTGCGCGACGTGACGGTCGGCGAAGGCACGCAGATCGCGCCGTTCTCGCATATCGACAGTGCGCAGATCGGCGCGCGTTGTCGCATCGGTCCGTACGCGCGCATTCGTCCGGCGAGCGTGCTTGCCGACGAGGTGCACGTGGGCAATTTCGTCGAGGTGAAGGCGAGCACGCTCGGACTGCGCAGCAAGGCCAACCATCTCGCCTATGTCGGCGACACGACCGCCGGGCAAGATGTCAACATCGGCGCTGGCACGATCACCTGCAACTACGATGGCGCCAACAAACATCGGACGGTGATCGAGGACGAAGTGCACGTCGGCTCCGATGTCCAGCTTGTCGCGCCGGTGACGGTGGGACGCGGCGCAACCATCGCCGCGGGCACGACCGTATGGGAAAACGTCCCCCCCGGGACGCTGGCATTGAATACGAAGACGCAAGTCGCGCGCAGCGGCTGGAAACGACCGAAGAAAGGGTAACGAGGCTATGTGTGGCATCGTCGGCGCAGTGGCTCGTGAGAACGTCGTACCGATCCTGATCGAAGGCGTACGCCGGCTCGAATATCGCGGCTACGACTCGACCGGACTCGCCGTGATCAATGGCGGCCTGCATCGGCTGGTGAGCACCGCGCGCGTGGCCGACCTGGCGAAGCAAGCCGAAACCACGAACCTCGCCGGGTTGACCGGTATCTCGCACACGCGCTGGGCGACGCATGGTGCGCCAACGCCCGCCAATGCGCATCCGCACGTGAGCAGCGGAGAAATCGCCGTCGTGCACAACGGCATCATCGAGAACTTCGAATCGTTGCGCGACCGATTGCAACTGCAAGGCTACAAGTTCGTCACCCAGACCGACTCCGAAGTGATCGCGCATCTCATTCACGCGCACTACAAAGGCGATCTGCTGGACGCAGTGCGGAACACCGTCGCGGAATTCAAGGGTGCCTACGCCATTGCCGCGATTTCGACGCGCGAACCGGGCCGCATCGTCGGCGCGCGGGCGGGCAGTCCGCTGCTGGTGGGCATCGGTGAGCACGATCATTTTCTGGCCTCCGATGCCAGCGCGCTGGCATCGGTGACGCAACGCGTCGCGTATCTCGAGGAAGGCGACGTCGCCGACATCCGGCGTGAGTCGTACGCGATCTACGACGCCGACGGTGCAAAGATCGAGCGTGCGATCGTGACAGTGCCGGCATCGAGTGCCGAGGTGGAGCTCGGTCCCTATCGGCACTACATGCAGAAGGAGATCTTCGAGCAGCCGCGCGCGATCTCAGACACGCTCGAGAGCGTCGGCGGCATCGGCCCGGAACTGTTCGGTGCAGACGCCGCTGCAATCTTCGGCAAGATCAAGGCCGTGCACCTCCTCGCGTGCGGCACCAGCTATTACTCGGCGGTGCTGGCGCGACTATGGCTGGAAGGCGTGGCGGGCATTCCCGCCCAGGCCGAGATCGCCAGCGAATACCGCTATCGCGACAGCGTGCCGAATCCGGACGCGCTGATCGTCGTCATCTCGCAATCGGGCGAGACCGCGGACACGCTCGCGGCCCTCGCGCATGCCAAGAAACTCGGTCACCGCCACACGCTGACGATCTGCAACGTGGAGACAAGTTCCATGGTGCGGCAGACCGAGCTGACGTACCTCACGCGCGCGGGCACCGAAGTCGGTGTCGCGTCGACCAAGGCATTCACCACGCAATTGGCCGCGCACTTCCTGCTGACGCTGACGTTGGCCAAGCTTCGTGGCAGGCTCACACCTGCTGCCGAAGCGCATTGGCTCGCCGGCCTGCGGCATTTGCCCGTCGCAATCCAGTCGGTGCTCGCGCTCGAGCCATCGATCATCGCGTGGGCCGAGCAATTCGCCAAAAAGCAGAACGCGTTGTTTCTGGGTCGGGGTCTGCACTACCCGGTCGCGCTCGAAGGCGCGCTGAAGCTCAAGGAAATTTCATACATCCACGCCGAAGCGTATCCCGCAGGAGAACTCAAGCACGGCCCGCTGGCGCTGGTCGACAGCAGCATGCCGGTGGTGGCCATCGCGCCCAACGATGCCCTGATCGAAAAGCTCAAATCGAATCTGCAGGAAGTTCGCGCGCGCGGCGGCGAGCTCTACGTCGTGGCCGATGCCGACAGTCACATCGAATCGAGCGAAGGCATTCACGTGTTGCGCTTGCCCGAGCACGCCGGCCTGTTGTCGCCGATCGTGCACACCATTCCTCTGCAGCTGCTCGCGTATCACACCGCAGTTATCCGCGGCACGGACGTCGACAAGCCGCGCAATCTGGCGAAGTCGGTGACGGTGGAATAGGCGAGTTCGCGCCCGCACTCAGTGCTCATAGTGCAGGTCGACTTCCGCTCGATCGCCCGACGCGCGGCAGCTGATGCGATCGGCGCTGCGGCGCAGCAGGTAGCCCGCAAGCCGCCGCTCACCATCTTCGCTGGCGACAATCTCGCGAGGGGTGGGCTTGGTAGAGGGAATGATGAGAGGGCTGCCCGGGTACCGCACTGAGACATTGAGATTGAACTCGTCGAAGTTGGCTACGATTTCGACGTCTCCGGCCGGCTGCCCGATCACTTCGAGCACCTGGACGACGCCGAACACCGCACGGCTCACGATATCGCGCCGCGCTGCCCAGCGGGCGCCATGCTCGAACAGGAACTCCTCGACCGTCTCCCGGTTCAGATGCTGTGGATCGAGTGTGAGCGACACGCGCCGCCGCACGCCGATGCGCATGATCAGGTTCAGCAGCACAGCGCACACCGTCCCGAGCACCAGCGAGTTGTCGAAAATGGGCTTCAACAACTGTGGCACTCCCGCGAAGACGTCATGGTAGATATCCGCCATCACCGCCATAGCGAAGGAGAAGCCGATGACCGTCGTCTTGCGCGCATCGAGCATGCGCGCGGTGACCACCTGCATCCCGCTGGTGAAGATGAAGGCGGATACGAAGAACAGCACCGCGCCCATCACGGGTACGGGCATCGAGGCGAACGCGGCTCCCGCGGCCGGAACGAACGCCAGCACGGCATAGGTCGCACCCGCGGCATAGCCCACGCCGCGGCTGGCAATGCCGGTGGCGCCTGCCATTCCGATGCAGGCGCTGTAGCTGTTGATGCCAGGGCTGCCGACCAGCCCGCAGAACGCTGAGGCCACGCCATTGGCGGCCACGGCGCCGGTGAGCGATCCGAAGTTGGGGCGCACCCACTCGGCATCGTCGATACGTTGTGCATTCGACACGTCGCCCATGACGCGCAGCGTCGCGGCGATGGCCGCCACGGCGAACGGCGCGAGGCAGGAGAGATCGAAACTCCAGCCAGGATTTCCGACTTCGGGGAAATGCAAAAGCGCAAAGCCGTCTGGCGGCACCATCGCGGACGGATCGAACACGCCGAATATCGTGCTGGCGCCATAACCTGCCGCAATGCCGATCAGCGCACAGAACATCTTCAGCTTGCCGGACGCCCAGACGTTGAGCACGACCATCGTTATCAGCGCGATGCCGAAAACCGCGGCGTAACTTGGCTGAATCGTGCGGTTGTCGGAAATCCCCAAGCCGTAGCGCACGCCGAGCACGGCCAGGCTCAAGCCGATGATTGCGATGACGAGCCCGGCAATCTCGGGCGGAAGCAAGGGACGCAGCCGGCGCAGCAACGGCGCGATGGCGCACTGAATGACGCCGGCCACAACCGTCATCCCCATCAACAGCCCCAATCCGCCCAGCTGCAGCGCGAAGAGTGACGGTCCAAGGAAGATTCCGGTGAAGCCGGCGGGAACGAGATAGCCGGAACCGATGAAGCGGGACCGGAGGCAGAGCAGGATCGTCGCTACCCCGATCGCCAGCATCGAGAGCGAGACGAGGTCCGTGCGTTGGACTGCGGTCAGGCCCGCTTCGCGCGCAATGATGATCGGGAAAACCAGCGTCACCGCCATCACCGCCACGTGCTGAATCGCGGAGAGCGCAAGTATCGCCGGTGGCGGGGTCTGGTCTGCGGAGTAGAGCAGACCGACGGGACGCTTCATCGGGTATTACCCTGAATTACGCTGCGGGCCCGAGCGCCTCTTCGCGCGACGCGTGAATGGTGAAGGCGTCGAGCAGACCTCCCATTTCGAACAGCTCCCTGACTTGGCCCAGGACGCTGCACAACGCAAAGCGGGCCGCGTTGCGCTCCGCCTCGTCGGTCGCGACGAGCAACACCCGGAATGCCGCGCTCGTGAGGTAGAGCACCTCCTTGAAGTCGACGATCAGGTTCTTTTCCCCGGCCTCGAACAGCTTGTTCACACGGGCAATGAGCTGATCGGCATTGGTGCTGTCGATGCGGCCGGATAGCGCCAGCACGCAGGTCTGGCCGGACCGTACTTCTGCGATTTCGAGAGAATTTGTGCTCATGCTGTTCTGCTCCACTTTACTGGTTTTGCACCCCAATGTCGCACAGCTTCGTCATGGTCAGGCAATTGTGTCCGCCGATCCGCGCGTATTCGACCTTTTCCATGAACTGCTTGAGCATGTGTATGCCCACGCCTCCAGGCCGCGGCCGCTGCCTGGGGCCGTGTGGCGGGGGCGGGGGTGCGCCTAGCGGGTCGAAAGGCCTGCCGTCGTCGGCAATTTCAATGGCCACCTGCCCGCGGCTGACTGTGATGCGCACGCGTATGTCATGGCTGCCGCCATCGGACCATGCGTACTTGATCACATTGCTCACCATCTCGTCGAGCGCGACCTGGAGCTGAATGAGCTGTTTCTGCGCGAGCCCATGCTCGGCGCCGATCCGCTCCATCGCTTCGCTGAGGATCGCCAGCTGCGCGATCTCGTTGCGAATGACGAGCTCCGTCGTGCTTGGAAGCAGAGTGGGCATCGCGTCACTCCTTCTCGTTTGGCCCCGACATGTCCCCGGTCGCCCGCGCTGGTCAACTCTGCAGCGGCGGACGGCGCACCGCGAGCATCGTCACGTCGTCGGCCTTCGGCGCGGCGCCGGTAAACGCGTCGACGTTAAGCTTGACCGCGTGCACCATCGCTTCCGGCGCGGCGTCGAAGGCTGCGCGAAGCTGCGTTTCCAGCCGCTCGGGGGAATACAGTTCCCCGGCGCCATTCATCGCCTCGACCACGCCGTCGCTGCAGGCGAACAGCGCGTCGCCGTGCTCCAGCGTGACGGACTGGGTCTGGTATCGGGTGCCGGCGCGCACCGCGAGCGGTGCCTGCGGCTTGCCGTCGATCCTCTGGAGCTGGCCCTGGGCGCTCAGCAGATAGGGCATTGGATGGCCGGCGTTGATGTACGTCAGCGCGCCGGTGTGCACGTCGAGGAATCCGAGGAAAAGCGTCACGAACATGCGTTCGCGATTGTCCTGGCAGAGCTCGCGGTTCACCGCCTCGGCGATGTACGCCGGCGTGCGCTCCTCCTCCGCAAGGCGCGGTCGCAGCTCGACCACGGCCATGCGCACCAGGCTGCGGGTGCGCGCCATGAACATGCCGGCCGCGGCACCCTTGCCGGAAACATCCCCGACGAGGAAGCAGAACATGCCGTCCGGCGCGTAGAACGCGTCGTAGAGGTCGCCGCCGACCTCGCGCGCGGGATCCATCAGCGCGTGCACCTGCACCGGATGCGCGAGTGATACCGCAGGAAACCTGCTCGGAAGCATGCCAAGTTGAAGTGCGCGGGCGGCTTCGAGCTCCTGTTCGAGCCGCGTGAGGCTTGCGCGCACCTCATCGCGCAGCCGTTTCTTCTCCAGGCTCGCGCCGACGCGAGCGCGCAGCAGCGTCGGGTTGAACGGCTTGGCCAGGTAGTCCTCCGCCCCGAGTTCCACGCAGCGGATGACGCTGTCGACCTCCTCGAGCGCCGAGATCATGATCACCGGGATGTCGCGCAGCACCGTGTCGGCCTTGACGTGCTCGAGCACCTGGTACCCGTCCATGTCCGGCATCATGATGTCGAGGAGCACTAGGTCGAAGTGCTGCGCCTTCAACAGATCCAGCGCCTGCCGGCCGTCGTTGGCGGTGACGAGGTTGGTGTAGCCCTCGCGCGTCAACCGGCGCGTCAGCGTGTAGCGATTGTCCTCGTTGTCGTCGACGATGAGCAGCGTGGCCTCGGCCGGACTCATGATGGCGGTGCCCCCGGAATCAGTGCCTGGATCTTTCCGAGCAGGCGCGGCATGTCCACCGGCTTGGTATCGAAATCGTCGCAGCCCGCAGCAATGGCTCTCTCCTTGTCGCCGGTCATCGCATTGGCGGTCAGCGCGATCACCGGAATATGCTTCGTTTCCGCCGCGGCCTTGATCTGGCGCGTCGCCTCCCAGCCATCGAGCACCGGCAGGCCCAGGTCCATCAGGATCAGGTCGGGCCGTTCGGCAACCGCCATCGCCACACCCTCCGCACCATCCTTGGCAATGATCACGCTGAAGCCGGCGCGCACGAGTCGCCGCTGCAGCATATAGATGTTGTCGTCGTTGTCTTCGACGTAGAGAATCTTCATTACGAAAGCACCGCCACCTTGTCGCTGCGCCCGCGCTCGATCGATCCGGGCAGGATGCGCCCTAGCTCCTGCAGCAATGCTTCCACTTCGGACGAGCCTTTCTGCAACACGTGCTCGACGTCGCCGTTGAGGCGCAACCGCTCCTCCGCCGTGAGGTCCTTGGCGGTCACCACCAACACCGGTATGTCGCGCCACTCGGCGCGGCTTCGCATCTCGACCAGGAATTCGAAGCCGTCCATCTCGGGCATCATGAGGTCGAGCACGATGACGTCCGGACGCGATGCTTCGAGCCGCGCCAGCGCGATCCGCCCGTTCTCGGCCTCGCCGCTGATCTGCCAACCGTCCTTTTCGAGCGCGGACCGCAACGTTTGGCGCATTGCCTCGTCGTCGTCGACCAGCAGCGCCTTGCCCCCGGTCTTGCCGCAGATGGTGCGCAGCACGTAAACGAGCCGCTCGCGATCGACAGGCTTGACCATATAGTCGGTGGCCCCGAGCGAGTAACCGCGGTTCCTGTCGTCCAGGATGGAGATGAGAATGACGGGAATGTCCGCGAGTTCCGGATCGCCCTTGATCGCGGCGAGCACGGTCCAGCCGTCGATGTCCGGCATCAGGATGTCGAGTGTGATCGCGGCGGGACGCAGTTCCCGCGCGAGCTGCAACCCTTCGCGGCCGCCGCTGGCCGTCACCACCGAAAAGCCTTCGCGCACGAGAAAACGTTCGGTCAGTTCGCGCACCGACTGATCATCGTCGATGACCAGGATCGTCGAGCCGGCTGCCGCGCGCACAGCCGGCGCCGCGGCCGCCGGCTTCGCCGCGCCGACTTCAGCGGGCAGGCGGATCGTGAATGTCGAACCCTTGCCGCGCTCGCTCGTCACGCTGATGTCGCCGCCCATCATCTGGCAGGAACGCCGGCTGATGGCGAGGCCGAGCCCTGTACCGCCATACTTGCGCGTGGTCGAGGCATCGGCCTGGACGAAGTCCTGAAAGAGCTTCCCCATCTGCTCGGGCGTCAGGCCGATGCCGGTGTCCGTCACCGCCATGGTCACCCACTCGCGGCCTTCGTCGCTGGAGCGCCTGGCGGCGATCGTCACCGTGCCCTTCTCGGTGAACTTGTTGGCGTTGCTCACGAGATTGAGCAGCGCCTGCCGGATCCGTGTCTGGTCGGCGTCCATCGTGCCGATGTCGACGGGACAATCGACCACCACTTCGTTGCCGTTCTTCACCGCCATCGTGGAGATCGTCTGCACGACGTCGTCGATCAGCGGCTTGATCGCGAACGAGTCGATGTGGATGTCCATCTTGCCTGCTTCGATCTTGGACAGGTCGAGAATGTCGTTGATCAGTGCGAGCAGGTGCCTGGCGGCGCGCAACACGCGCTCGAGCGGCTCGAGCTCGTCTTCCCGCTTCAGATCGACCGCGTCCTCGTGCAGCATCTCGGTCACACCGATGATCGCGTTGAGCGGCGTGCGCAGCTCGTGCGACATGTTGGCGAGGAACTGGGATTTCAACTGACTCGCCACCTCGAGCTGCAGGCTCTTTTCGCGAATCTCCTTGAAGAGCCGTGCGTTCTCGATGGCGAGCACCGACTGCCCGGCGAACGTCTGCAGCAGCTTCACCACGGGGTCGGGAAACTCGCCTGCCGTCTTCCGGCGGATCACCAGCGCGCCGACCACCTTGTCTTCGCGCAACAGCGGTACCGCCACCAGCGCGCGAACGCCTTCGCGCAGGAGAAAATCGCGCAGCCGGTATTCGAGGTCCGCCTCGAGGTCGGGAACCTGCACCGGGCGCCGCTCCACCGCGCACACACCCACCGTCGTATCGCCCAAGCGGATTCGCGAATCGCGCAGCGAGCTGACGATGGCGTCGCTCACGCCGTAATTTGCCCGGGGCGCGAAGACGCCGGCCACCTCGTCGTACTCGTAGATCGTGCCGCCGGCGTCGGCCTTGGACAACAGCACCGCGTGCGTGATGATGGTCACGAGCACGGTGTCCATGTCCAGCGTAGAGCTGACGGCCTTGCCGACTTCGCCCAGTGCCTGCATTTCCTCGAGTGAGCGCTTGAGCTCCTCAGTGCGTTCTTCGACTTTCTGCTCGAGTCCGCGCTGCGAATCCTGAAGCTGCGCGGCCGTATGATTGAACTCCTCGGCGAGCGCCTGCACCTCATCGCCTGTGCGGATGTCGATGCGATAGTCGAGTTCGCCCTTGCCGACGCGCGCGGCCCCTGCCTGCAGAAGCTGGATCGGCGCGACCATCCTGCGGGCCAGCGCGACGCTCGCCAGCGTCGCGAGCACCAGACCCAGCACCAGCACGGCGATGCTTCTCGCGGTCGCTGCGCGCAGCGGGGCGAAACTATCCTCGACCGGCTGCTCGATGAAAACGAGCCAGCCGAGCTCCGGAATCGCCGCATGAACGGCGAGCATCTGGCCGCCCTCCAGGCCATTGGCGATGGTGAACGTCTGATCGTCACGATTGCCGCCGTCGCGGGGCACACGTGCTGCCTTGACCTGCGGCGCTGCGGAGAGATCGCGCTTTTCCAGCACGAGCCGCAGATCGGGATGGGCGATCAGCTTGTCGGTCGAGTCCACGACGTAGGCGTGGGCGCCGCGGCTGGTGCCAATGCGCGAGACCACGTCCCAGATCGCCCGGATGTTGACTTCGGCCGCCGTCACCTCGGCGGCATTCTCGTCCGGCGCGACGGCCATCGTGATGAACGGCTCGGTCTCGTCCTTGAAGTACACCGGGCTGAAGTACGTCTTCTTCGACTTCGCGCCGAGAAACGCCGGCGAATCGGCAAAGTCCTTGCCGCTTTCCACCGTATCGAGCGCCAGGCGCGACGTCCGCAGCCGCTCCTTGCCCGCGAGATCCAGATGGCGGATGTCCGTAATCGCGGGCACGCCGCGCAGCAGCCGCAGAAAGTCGATCTCCCGCTGTTCCGCGAGCGCTGCGGCGCGCGACTGTCCTCCAGCCTGTGTCCCGGCGCCCACCGTGCCCAACGCGGTCACGTCGATCGCGCCCTGCATCGTGCTGCGGAGCTGCTGGAGGATCTGTCCGAGGTAACGCTCGATTTCACTCGCAGCCGCCAGCGCCTTCGTCCGCTCGAGCCGGACGATCGATTGCTTGGCTTCCTGGTACGAGAAGTAGAGCTCGACGGCACTGCTCACCGACAGCAGCCCTCCCACCAGCACCAACAGCACCAGCAGATACTTGCGGAACAGGCCGCGCGGCATCGAGAGCTTCATCGCTGGATCACATCGGCGCGGAACAGGATCTTGCGCGGAACGTCCAGCGCGAACAGACGCGCCGTCTCCAGATTGATCGCGAGAGCGAGATCGTCGGTGGATTCCACCGGAAGGTCCTGCGGACGCGTGCCTTGCAGGATCCTCGCCACGATGCCTGCGGCCTGGACGCCTTGCGCGTACAGGTCGGGCCCATACGAGACGAGCCCGCCTCGCGCCACCCAGTGCGCGGTCGCGAAGACCGCCGGAACGCGGGACTTCATGGACTTGTCCAGTATCGCCGCCGGGATGTCGAGCACATCCAGTTCAGGCGACAGGAGTCCATCGCCCGCCCTCACCTCGAGCAGCGTGCGTTTCAATTGATCGGCATTTTCGACCGAACGAGGAAGCAGCTCGACCTTGAGCTGCTTGGCCGCCTGACCTGCCGCCGTGACCGCCGCCGCATCGGTGGGATCGCCCGCGCGGTAGATAAACCAGACGCGGCGCAGCTTCGGCGCGAGCGTGCGCAAGGTTTCGATGCGCTTCGCGAAGATTTGCGTCGCCCCACCGGCAATGCCGGTCATATTGCCGCCCGGCCGCGCCAGATCGGCGACCACGCCGGCCGCGATTGGATTCGCGACCAGCGTGAAGACGATCGGGATTTCCCGGGTGGCGTCCCTGGCGGCGAGCGCGGCCGCCTCGTTGTTCGTGAAAATCAGGTCCACCTTCGCCTTGATCAGTGCCCGGGCCTCCGCCGGCAGCTCGTCGCTCTTGCCCTCGGTGAAATGCACCTCGAACGTGACATCGCGACCTTCGACAATCCCGCGGGCGCGCAGGCCCGCCTTAAGGCCCTCGACGGTCGGATGATTGGCGGCCCAGGCCTCGTTGAGGACCCCGATGCGATATGGGCGTACCGACTCGGCTTGTGCTGGCGACGCCGCGAGCGTTGCCGCCGCCGCCAGCACGCTCGCGCCACGGAGCAAGGCACGCGCTCGCCAGGGCGCGATAGCGCTCACCGCCGGTCCGCTACTTTCCGGACACGGCAAACGACTCGAACGAGAGTTCCGCAAGGCTGAACCATTCATACTGCTGTTCGCGGAACTTCTTCCAGGGTTCGTAGAGTTTTTTGAACGCGGGGTTTTTCGCCGCCTCGGCCTCGTAGAGCTCGAAGGCGGCCTTGCTGGCCGCGCGCAATATGTCGCGCGGGAAAGGATGCAGCTTGACTCCGTTCGCGAGCAGGCTCTTGAGAGCGATCGGATTCTTGGCGTCGTACTGCGCCTGCATCTTGACATGCGCCTCGGCGGCGGCGGACTCGATCGCCTCCTGGTAGAGCTTGGGCAGCTTGGCCCACGCGGCGGCGTTGATCATGACGCAGATCTCCGTGCCGCCCTCCCAGAATGCCGGATAGTAGTAGTGCTTGGCGATCTTGTAGAGGCCGAGCTTCTCGTCGTCGTACGGGCCGATCCATTCGCCCGCGTCGATGACCCCACGCTCCAGCGCGGCGTAGATTTCGCCGCCTGCCAACGCTTGCGGCGACACGCCCAAGCGGCCCATGACCTCGCCACCGATCCCGGGGATGCGCATCTTCAGGCCCTTGAGGTCCGCGACTGTCTTGATCTCCTTCTTGAACCAGCCGCCCATCTGCGTCCCGGTGTTGCCCGCGGGGAAGTGGATGATGCCGTATTCCTTGTAGAACTCCCTCAGCAGCTCCATGCCGCCGCCGGCATATTCCCACGCCGATTGCTGACGCGACGTGAGACCGAATGGAATCGCGCAGCCAAAGGCGAACGCCCGGTTCTTGCTGACGTAGTAGTAGGAGGCGGTATGCCCGCACTCGACCGTGCCTTGTTGCGCCGCGTCGAGGACCTGCAGCGCCGGCACGATCTGGCCGGCTGCGTACGGGGTGATCTCGAACTTGCCTTCCGTCAGCTTGAAGACGCGCTCGCAGAAATAGGCGCCTGCGCCATAGATCGTATCGAGACTCTTGGGGAAGCTGGAGGCGAGGCGCCACTTGACCTGCGGCATGGGCTGCGCGATCGCCGGCGCGGCGATCGCGCTGGTCGCAAGCCCGGCGCCGGCTCGCGCCAGGAAAGTGCGTCGTTTCATTGCGACCCCCCTATTGAAGTCGTCGCGCCAGGAAGCGTGATGGCGGACCCAATCCGCTGCCGCTCGGGAACCCTCTTCGGGATTGTCCGGCGGAGTGGTCATAAGTGTTAAACACATAACCTGCGAACGTCAAGGTAAATCCTCCCCATGCGCCTCACTGTGAGGCGCATGGGGCCCCTGGCTGTCCCAGGGAGCCAATGTTCCCCGTTTCAAACGGTAACGAAATACCCAGGCCGGTCAGGGTATGCTGATGTGATCAATGGCTACACCCAAGCCACCAGACGCCAAGGCCGCGACGGATGTCGACGAGCGCGCCAAAGCGCGAAGCACCCTCTTCATCCGCCTTGGCGCAGCGGCGTTCGTCGCCGCCATCCTCGCCATCATCTTCGTGGTCCCACGGCAGCCCTCGCCGCCGCCGTCACCGGCGCAGCCGGACCAGGCGTTCGTCGATCGCATCGGCATGCTGTCGCCGGCGTACACCCGCGAGATGGCGGGTGCGCTGGCCGTGGATTCGCGCGCGCAATATCTCGTGTACATCGATGCCCGCCCGCCGGAAGGGGATTTCGAAGCATGGACGGTGCAATCCGCGAGCGACTGGAAAATAGGCACGGCCAAGAACGACACCGGCATCGTGCTGTTCGTGTTCCGCGATGCGCACCTCGCTCGCGTGGAAGTCGGCTACGGCCTCGAAGGCCTGCTGCCCGATGCGCGCGTCCGCCAGATCCTGGAAGCGACGCTGGTCCCGCATTTCGCCAGCGGCGCGTACGAAAAGGGCATCGACACCTTCATCGCCGCGCTGCGCGAAGAGATGGGTGGTGCTGCCGGACAGGCGCGCGCGGCGGAGGCAGAAGTAAAAGAACCCAGCGAAAGCTGGCGGTCGATGGTGGTCTCGGCGTTCCGCCGCGTGCCGAGAATGGTGTCGGCAACCTGGCGCAACTACATCGAAGGCGACGCCGAGGAGCGTATCGTGATCCTGGTGTTCGCCGGCGTGGGTCTCGGCATCTTCCTGGTGGGCGTGACCCTGGCGCTCAATACGATGTGGCGTCTCGCCACGCTGCCGCGCAATTGGCGCGCGAGTCCGGCGCGCATGGCACGCACGGCAGCCGGGAAGGCCGGCCTGCTCGAGGATCTGAAGATTGCCGAGATCTTCGTCGGTGTCGTCGGCTTCGGGTTTTGCTTCGTGATAACGGTATTCATCCTGTTACAGGCGGAGGGGTTCATGACGCGCAAAGGGAGTTTCGGTGGTGGCGGTGTCAGCATCGTATTGCCGACGCCGGTGACACGATGAAGTGCTCAATGAGCACCAGCATCGGCAACGATGCCGCTTTCTTTCGCGCCACGCGTGCACTTGCGATGGCCGTGGCGATGACGCTGGTCGCGGCGACGCCTGCCGCCCTCGCCGCTGACGTGAAAACCTCCGATCCATTTCCCGCCCCGAAGCGAGCTGCCATCGACGCCGCGCTGGGCAAGGCCTTTGCGGATTCCAAAGCGCCCGGTGTCGTCGTCGGTATCTGGATTCCGGGCGAAGGGAGCTATGTCGCCACTCGCGGAGTGTCCGACACCAAGACAAAGCAGCCCATGCAGGTCGACGATCATTTTCGTATCGGGAGCATTACCAAGACCTTCACCGCGACGCTGCTGCTGATCCTCGCCGACGAAAAGAAGCTTGGCCTCGACGACCCGGTGAGCAAATATGTCGCGTGGGTGCCCAATGGCGACAAGATCACGCTGCGCATGCTCGCCGACATGACGGCCGGGCTGCACAGCTACACCGAGGACGACGCGTGGGTGAAGATCGCGTTCTCCAACTTCAAGCGCGTGTGGACACCGCGCGAACTGGTCGACGTCGGCATCAAGCATGCGCCCGACTTCCCGCCGGGGCAGGGCTGGCACTACAGCAACACGAATTACGTGCTGCTCGGCATGATCCTCGAGCAGGTCGCCGGCAAGAAAATCCAGGACAGCTTCGCCGAGAAGATGTTCAAGCCGCTCAAGCTTACGCAAACGTCGTGGCCCGTCGGCGATGCGTTGCCCAAACCCTATGCGCACGGTACGACCGTGCAGACCCTCGACGACAAGCTCGACGACGCGACCAACCGCAATCCGAGCTGGGCGTTCACCGCCGGCGAACTCGTCTCCACGATGGCCGATCTGCGCGTGTGGGTGGTTTCGTACACGACGGGTAGCCTGATCTCGCCGGCGATGCAGAAGCAGCGAACGACCTGGATGACCATGCCACCCATGACGCCGGAGCGCGCGTACGGCCTCGGCGTCGGCATCGACCACGGCTGGCTGGGCCATACGGGCGAGCTGCCGGGATACAACTGCAGCGCGTACTATCTGCCCGACAAGAAAGCGGTGATCGTCGTGATGGTGAACACGGACATTCCGGTCGGCAAGAACAACCCGGCGCCTGCGATCATGAAGGCCCTGACACAGGTCGTGACGCCGGGCAACATCCCGCAGTAAAGGTCAGGGTCGACAGTTATTTCTTTTCGCCGATCAGGCACCCATTCAGGAACAGACGGACGACCTTGCGTGGCCACGCCGCGAGCTCGCGCTCGGTCAACGGTGCGCCGAGACCCATCGCACGGCGCTGCGGCAAGCCGATCAGCATGTGCAGAAACAACTCTGCGGCGAACGCAGCGTCCTGGACCTGCAAGTGGTTCTTGTGCGCTTCGCGCTGGAGCAGGCCAGCGATCAGCTTGACCCCTTCTTCGGTCGCGCCAGCGCGTGCGACCACCGCCGCAAGCTCGGGAAAGCGCGCCGACTGGGCGACCACCAATCGATGCAGCGCGATGGCTTGCGGCGAGAGCGCACCGTGCAGGATCAAGCCGCCCAGCCGCTCGAGCATCGCGGGGAGATCCGCGCCTTCGATCAACGGCACGTTTGCCGGCGGTCGCAGGCGCTCGATGATGCGATGGACGACCGCGGCGAACAGCGCGGGCTTGTCCTCGAAGCGGTGATAGAACGTGCGCTTGGAAATGCGCACGTGTCGCGCCACGGCTTCGATGCTGGTGGCACCGTAGCCGTGGGTCAGAAAAAGATCCGTGGCCGCGTCGAGAATCAGATCGCCGATCTGCTCCGATGCTTCACGCGTCGGGCGCCCCTCCGGGCGCGCTCGGGTCACGTTGAACGGATCTTAGGCGGTACGCGCCAACTCAGCGGCCGTAGTAGTTGTACGCGACCGGCGCAGTGCGCTGACGATAGTACGTGGCGCTGGGCGGCGCATAGTACGCGGGTGCGGCGACCGTCGCCGGCGGCCCGTAATACCCTTGCGGCGGCACATTGTTGTCGTACTGCGGTGCGGCTTGCTGATAGTAACCGGATGGCGCCGACGGACTGTATTGCGGCGCGCCTCCGTACGACTGCGGGTAGTTGGCCGGTGGTGCGTAGTATTGCTGCGGCGCGTTGTACGAGACGGGCGGTGCGTAATACTGCTGCGGCGCATAGTAAGGCGCTGCCGGCGGAACATACGCAGAGTTCGCGACAGCATTACCGAACGCTACGAACGGCGCCGCGATGATTGCCGCTGTGGTACCGACCACCGCGGCTGCGACCGCTGCCGGCCACCAAATGCCGCCGCGCCAGTAGCCACCGCCGCCATGCCAGCCCCCGCCACCACCATGCCAGCCGCCGCCACTGTGCCAGACGGGCCCATGGCTGGGGCCGTGGGACCAGTTGGGCCCGCCAGCGAAGGCGGACGACATCGGCGCAAGCGCGAGCGCACCGGCGATGATGCCGGCAGATACGACATAGCGAGACTTGGCCATTGCGGCTCCTGACGAAAGACGGGCGAAACTGCCCGCGTGCAATCAAGGTAGCAGCAATATTTCAGAAACGCAACGGACCCGTAGCGTTTTCACAGACTGTTACATTTCGCTGCGCCGCGGGCGTTTACCCGTCTAGGGGCAATTCTTCGCCAACAGGCAGGCGGGCGTGGGTACGTTCGACTGCCGCCGCAGGATCTCGTCGCGCAACTCCTGATAGCTCAGCCGCGACTGGAACTCCACAGTTTCCACGTTGACCGCGGCCGATGCCAGCCCACTGACGACGAACTGGCCGCGAACGCTGATCTTCGAACCGCCCGCATCATCGACAATCCGCGTGATGAAGTCCGACGCCTTCAGGTCGCCCTTCAGCAGGTGCGTTCCTATTTCGCGCTTCGGGGTCAACACGATCGCACGCGTGTTTTCCTGAGAAAGACGCAGCAGTCCGGCACTGGCATGGGTTTTTTGTACGATCTCCAGGCGGTTGCCTTCCCTATTGACGATATGGCTTGCATCCACGCTCGAAAGAAATTGCGCCATGTGCTCGAAGTCGGTCAGCACCGCCCAGACTTCATCGGCATTCGCCGCAACCGACCACTCCGCTTCGATCGCGAATGTCGCGCCGTCGCGCGTGACGTGCACGACGATGTCTCGCGGGTTTTGCGGTGCCGAGAAGGTCAGATCCGGCGCCGCAAGCAACGCGATCGCGGTGAAGATCGACACAACGAGTCTCAGCATGTTGCCTCGCAGAAGTTGATGATGGCGGGTGGCAAGCATCGGTCCGCGTTACTTGCCGCAGCCGAAGCCCGCCGCCGCGTCCTTGGCGGGCAGGTTCATGTCGAAGTCGAGCGTCCACGACGTCTTGGCGCGCTGGCCGACGATGCGGCCCGTCAGTGTGCCACCCGGCTTGATCTCGCCCGTCATCTTTTCGACCTTGAAGTCCTTCGGTGCTTCCACGACCCATTGCACGCCGGCGAGCGGCGACTTCGCGTTGCTGGTGCTGAAGTCGATCGCCTTGACCGCTGCGGCTGACGCCGTCGCTGCGCCGCCGCCCGGACAGAACATGATCCTGACCAGCGTGCGAGGCTTGCCGCCTTTGTCATCGCTGGCGTAGGAAGACAGTTGGAAATTCGCGACTTCATCCGCCGCGATGACGTCTTCGTTGAACCAGATCGCCACGCTGTGCGCGTCGCCGTACAGCGAGATCACGCAGTGCGTCGCGGTGAACTTCGCGCCTTCCATCGCGCCGGTGGCCGAGCACTTGTCGGAGGCCCGCGCAACCGGCGCCGCGGCCGGCGCGGCACCCGCGGCGGTGCTTGTGGCTGCAGGTGTAGCCGCCGTCGCTACGACTTGTCCGTACGGCGAAGCCGCCACCATCGCCTTGGCGTCGCGCAACTGCGCCGCGCTGAGCTTGCGTGCGATCGCATCGCGGTGTTCGGTGTACTCCGGGTTGCCACCGCGCGCGGCGATGGCGTAGTTGGCGTAGGCGCGCACCGGATCCTTGGCCACGCCTTCGCCATACTCATACGCCAGCCCCATCTTGTACTGCGCTCCGGTATAACCCTGGTCGGCTGATTTGCGGAACCAGGCGATCGCCTGCGCGTCGTCGCGCTTGATGCCCTGCCCCTTGGCGTATAGCAGGCCGAGGTTGTATTGCGCGACAGGCTCGCCCTGCTCCGCCGCCTTGCGGAACCAGCTCACGGCCTGCACGTCGTCCTGTGGCACGCCGTCGCCGGTGGCGTAGATCACCGCGAGCTCGATCTGCGCACTGGCGTGGCCCTGCTCCGCCGACTTGCGCAGCCAGCTGACCGCCTGTGGCTTGTCCATCGCGAAGCCCTTGCCGAATTCGTACATCAGGCCGACGCGATACTGTGCTTCCGCGTTGCCCTTTTCAGCGAGAGGGCGAAGCTCCTTGGCGGCCGTCGCGAAGTCGTTCTTCTTGAGTGCGGCGATGCCTTCGTCCATGCCCGCGAAGGCGGATCCGGCAAGCAACAGCGCTGCGGCGAGCAGCAGCGTCGCGGCGATCGAGATGCGTGGGCTCATGGGGGTGGTCATTGCGTTACTTGAAATGGTCGAAGAGATCACATCCAGCCAGCCGCACCCCGCGATTTGCCTTCAGCATGTTGGTGCATTTCGAGTCTTCGTTCGCCTAGGCCGGTTGAGGCTCTCTCTGGCGCTGCCGCGCGACATAGCGCTTGACCGTGATGCTGCCGGCGGACTTTTTGGCCTGGGCCAGATCATATGCGGTCTGCAATGCGAGCCACGAGTCGGCGGTTCCGCCGAACGCCTTGTCGAGACGAATCGCCATCTCAGGTGAGATTCCTGCCTTTCCATTGACCAGACTATTCAGAGCTTGGCGCGACACGCCGAGCACCTTCGCACCATCGGTTATCGTAAGACCGAGCGGCTCAAGGCAATCATGGCGCACCGACAATCCCGGGTGCGGGGGTTCCTTCATCGGCATGGCTCACTCCATTGAATGTCGTCAAGACAATCGTTTTCAGTGGTAATCCACCAAATCAACCTGCGCAACATCGGTCCCTTCGAAGCGGAAAATAATCCGCCAATTTCCGCTCACCCACACCGACCAGAAGCCTTTTAGCTCTCCCTTCAGGGGGTGCAGGTTCAATCCGGGCAAATCCATTTGATCTGGGGCCTTGGCCACATCGAGACGGGCAAGAATTCGCGCGACCTTGTCCGATAGCGCTGGCGGCACTCCCTTACGCTCATCCTTCTCGTAGAACCGCTTCAGGCCCTTATGGCGAAAACTCTCAATCACGATCCGTCCAGCGCCTTGTTGCCTTCAGGCCCAACAGAAAGCTATTGTAAAGTGACAAGTGCCACTTGTCAAAATATGGGGGCTGATGTTGGTGGAGGGCGCGATTCGAACAGACACTCAATTGAACCTTGGTTCGCTTCAACAAAGAGGCGTCGCGCGCTTCTCAATTTACTCAATTCACTGAGTACTTTTGCTCAATACACTGAGTAAAACGCAGCGCCATGGCATTCACTCGGTTACGTCAGATGAGAATGTCTCGCTTCATAGGCCTCCAGCAGCGTGGTCATGACATCGAGTTGGTCACCTTCCACAGTGCCGCGCTTGGCGGTCATCAATACCTCGATCGCCCCAAGGGTGTCCTCGTAATCCCGTTTGGTCTTGATCGGTTTGATGTCCATAAGGTTGTCCGGTTCAGACAGTTTGCGCATCGATCGGCACTTCCCCGAGAGCAGGATTGGCGCACACAATATCGCTCGACCAACTACCGGCTGACATCGTGCGATCCTTCCTGCTCCTGGCTACGCTGCTTCTGTTCACTATCCCCAACGCACGTGCGGACGACGTCGGTTGCACGTCGACGACATTCCGCCTGTTTTCACCCAATGACAAGGTGTGCGTGTTCGCTTTCGACGATCCGCGTGTGTCGGGTGTTTCCTGCTACGTCAGCCAGGCCAAGACCGGCGGGATCAAAGGCGCGGTCGGCGTTGCGGAAGACCCGTCGCGGTTTGCTATCTCCTGTCATCAGACCGGGACGATCACACTGCCGGACAAGCTGCCGAAGGAAGAGAGCGTCTTCAGCGAGAGCACCTCGCTGCTCTTCAAGGATACGAAGGTGGTGCGGATGTACGATGAAAAACGCAGGACGCTCGTCTACGTCGCGGTCAGCCGAAGGATCATCAGCGGCTCGCCAATGAATTCGATATCGGCGGTCCTGGTGCGTTAGCCTCGGGAACCTCTGATTTGGTCCGTTCGTGGTGAGCTTGTCGAACCATGAACGGAATCTCATCCATTACCGACGACCACCCATGCCAGGAGGCGAATGTCCGAAGCCCTTGGAGTTAAAGGCACCACGCGGTCGTGCGTGTGGTGTCCGGCCACTTGCAAATACGGGAACGCCGAAGCCCGTTAGCCCCCATATCGCGCCGGTGTCGTAGGGCACATTCATGGGATAGTCCGCGACACCGAGTCCGGGGTACCAAGACGAACCGAAGGCGCGTTGCGCGTCGATCAGCCGCATATCCCTGATGCGCTCCGACGCACTCTGTTCGAAAGCATCGCGGACCCGCTCGAGCCGTGCGACCGCGACCGGGTCGGCGGCGCCTGCTTGGATATCGATGGGCGCACCATCCTTGCACGGCTGGTCGGTGTACACCACGTCGGACTTCCGATCGAAGCACTTGTAGATCGGCGTCCCAGCCCAGGACGCTCCAGTTGCCACACACAGGAGCACTCCCGCTGCTACTGCATAGTAGCCGACGAATCCTGCACTGCGCCTCGACTGGATTGGTGATCTCACGTTGCAACCTGTTGCTTAGCGCGAACCCTATATTGAAACTGACAGAATTCCAGGTCAATAGTTTCGGGAAGGTTTCGCCTGACAGGGTCGTCAGAGCAACGTCGCCAAAGATAGGGCGGCGGCACATAACTTGGAGCCTATTGCCAAAGCGTCCGGGAAATCGCCGCAATGTCGATCATCGCGGTCCCGCGGTGGAGTGCCTTGCCTTGAGGCTCGGCCCCCTCTGAGAGCAGAGGCCATACGCAACGCTCGAAGTGCTGAAAGAGTTCGTCGGGGATGAACCGGCTCAATAACGCGTAGACATGTCCGTCGCCCGATTTGGCCTGCTGATATGTATAAAAGCGCTGCGGCACGACCAGGTGCAAGTGATCCTTCGCACGCGTCATGGCGACATACAGTAGTCGCCGCTCCTCTTCAATCTCTTCGGCGGATCCCGTGCTCATGTCCGAAGGGATGCAACCATCCACGACGTTAAGGATCTGCACTGTCTTCCATTCCAGACCCTTTGCCGAATGGATGGTCGACAGGATCAGGTAGTCATCGTCGCGCGTGGGAATGCCGGCCTCGTCGCTGGTCGCCGACGGGGGATCCAAAGTGACCTCGGTCAGAAAGCGCTCCCGTGACGGGTAGGTCGATGCGATTTGCTGAAGTTGCTGGAGGTCACCTTGGCGAATGTAGGCATCCTCGTAGATGCGTTGCAAGTGTGGCTCATACCACCGAGCAATCACGTCCATGTCGGCCGGCCAAGTCGACTTTGATCGATGCAGTGACCGGAACACTCCAAGAAAGCAGGCCCAGTGCTCAGCAACGTGCGCCGGCATCGTGAACGAATCCATGGTCGACACGGGATCCGATACGTTTTCCATGGCATCGAGGAGCTTTGCCGCCGTGGCCGACCCGACGCCAGGTAGCAGTTTCAACGTGCGAAAGCCGGACAGACGGCTGCGAGGATTGTCCGCCCAGCGAAGAACGCCCAATACATCCTTGACATGGGCTGCTTCCAGGAACTTCAGCCCGCCGTATTTCACGTACGGTATCGCGCGCCGGGTCAATTCGATTTCGAGCTGTGCGCTGTGGCTGGAACTGCGGAAGAGCACTGCCTGTGATTTCAACGCGATGCCGGCCTCCCGATATTGAAGGACTTGATCTGCGACGTATTGGGACTGGTCGCTACCGTCCCGGACCGTGACCAGCTTTGGCTTTTCTCCCGAGAATCGCTCGGTCCAAAGGTTCTTGGTATAGCGTTCGGTCGCGAGGCCGATGACGGCATTGGAGGCGACAAGAATGGGCTGTGTGGAGCGGTAGTTGCGTTCGAGCGTAACGAGAGTGACCGGCGTCTCGAACTGCTGCGGAAAATCGAGAATATTGCGCACGGTCGCCGCCCGAAATGCATAAATTGACTGCGCGTCATCGCCAACGACAGTCACGCCGCAGCCGCTCGGTTTCATCCCGAGCAGAATCGATGCCTGGAGCCGGTTGGTGTCTTGATACTCGTCGACAAGGATGTGGTCGAAGCGATCTCCGATTTCTCGCGCCAGGGCCGGCACCGACACCAGGTAGGACCAATAGAGAAGCAGGTCGTCGAAATCGAGCGCGTTTTGCGCCTGCTTCTCGGCGACATAGGCGGCAAAAAGTTTCCTGAGTTCTGGCTCCCAGTGGACGAACCTGGGGAACGCGCTCTGTAGAACATCACTCAGCGGACCACCGCTGTTGACGGCGCGGGAATAGATCGCGAGACAGGTTGCTTTGGTTGGAAAGCGTTTTTCAGTCTGCGAGAGGCCCTGCTTATCCCGTACGATGGCGAGCATATCCTCCGCGTCGCCACGATCGTGAATTGTGAAGGACTCGTGCAACCCAATGCGGTCCGCATATTCGCGGAGCAGTCGTGCCCCTACGGCGTGAAATGTCCCGGACCAAGGCAAGCTGGGAGGCCGACTGCCGCTGTGCTTCCCGATAACCCGACTCAGAATCTGTCCTGCGCGACGCTCCATCTCCGCGGCTGCCCTGCGTGAGAACGTGAGAAGCAAGATGCGCTGCGGATCCGAGCCAGTTAGCACCAGATGCGCGACACGGTGGGCAAGAGTGTTGGTCTTGCCTGAACCGGCACCAGCAATAACGAGTAATGGGCCGGACGCGCTTTGCTTGGCGGCGCCAACGCCGTGTTCAACGGCGCGGCGTTGCTGTTCGTTTAACGTGGTCAAATAATCCATCCTGGCAAGTATAGAACGTTCGTTCGATGCCAAGGGGAGTTCTTGCCTTTCTGCCTCGGCGTCCGATCGATCACTTGGTGCTGAAGCCGAAAGCGCCGTCCCAGTCAGCGCTAGGTGGGTTCGCGCGGAAAACGCCAATGCGCTCGCGGTAGAGCCGGTACAGCTTCGCTTCCGGCGCGCCGGAAGCGAGCTCCTGCAGTAGCGCTTCGGCCTCGTCCCAGTCCTGGTCGCGGTAGTGCGCCAGCGCCTGATGGAACAGGGCGATCTCCGCGAGCATGTCGGCGTCGACCTCGCCTTGCTCGCCGATCGGCTCGAAAATCGTGACGCGCTCCTGCTTGCCCTTCACGCGCACCTTGTCCACTTCCCGGTAGACAAAGCCCGGGACCGCGCGCACGACGTACTCGGAGACGAGGATGCCTACCCCGTATTCCTTGGTGAGACTCTCGAGGCGCGAGGCGAGGTTCACCGCATCGCCCATGACCGTGTACGAGCGGCGGAATTCGGAGCCCATGTCGCCGACGCTCATCGTGCCGCAATTGATGCCGACACCGATGCGCAGCGCGGGCCAGCGCTTTTTCGCAAACACCGGGTCCAGCTCGCGCAGCGCCTTCTGCATCGCGAGGCCGCATTCAAGCGCGCGTCGTGCGTGGTTTGCATCGCGCACGGGCGCTCCCCAGAAGGCCATGATCTCGTCGCCGATGTACTTGTCGACGGTGCCGCGCTTGTCCTGGATGCAGACGGTCATTTTCGTGAAGTAGGTATTGAGCAGGTCCTTCAGATCGCGCGGCTTGCGGTTCTCCGAAATCGACGTGAAGTCGCGGATGTCGGCGAAGAGCACGGTCATTTCGAGGCTCTGGCCGCGCATTGAATAGGTCTCGGGCTGCTTCGCCATTTCGGCGACGATCTCCTTGGGGACGTAGCTGCCGAACAGGTTCGTCATCAGAATCCGGTGGCGGGTTTCGGCGAAGAAGCCCCATGCCACGTCGAGGAAGTAGAGCCCAGCGAGCATGACCAGCGGGCCGGCTAGCGGGAGCACCAGGTTGCGCGCCTGCCACGCCCACGCATTGACGCCGATGACCAGTGCGGCCAACACGGCGACGACCAGCGTTGCCGCAAGGGCGGACAGCCGTGGCAGGAGCACCGCGAGCGGAATGCCGAGGAGCAGGATCGTGAGCACGGCGATGGCGAGCATCTCCGCCGGCCGCGACTTCATGGCGTTGTCGAGCGCGCCGGAGATGAGGTTGGCGTGGATCTCCACACCCGGGAGGTCCTCCCGCGTCGGCGTGGCGCGGACGTCGACGAGCCCCCGGGCCGAGGTACCGACGACCACGATCCGGTCCTTCAGCTCGTCGGCGCCGAGCGTACCGCGCATTACGTCGGTGGCCGAGACGTAGCGAAAACCGCCCTGGTTGCGGTAGGGAATGAGCGCGGCCATCCTCTCGTCGAGCGGAATGCGCACCGTGTCGCCGACGCGCACGAAGCGGATCCATCCCTGCGGTTGTCCGCCGGAGTCGACGACGGTCGTCTCGAGTTTGATCGGCGCGTTGCCGAGGTAGATGCGCAGGACGGCCAGCGACATCGCCTCGAAGTAGTCGTCCCCAACCTGGATGAACATGGGTACGCTGCGCGTCACGCCATCCGGGTCGAGGGCAGGCTGCAGATGTCCCGCGGCAGTCGCGGCCGCTTGCAGTGGCGCAATGTTGCCGCTGTAGCCCGAGGCGCTGAAGTGGCGGTACTCCGCGTTCGCGAGAGCGCTCGCCGCGAACGTCGGAAGCGGCAAGACGCCCGAACGATCCCCCTGGGGGCTGACCAGGAACCCGAGGACCACCGGGCCCTTCCCGATCGCTTCGGCGAAGCGGCGGTCGTAGTCGAGCAAGGCGCGCGCGCGCTGCAGGAAGTCCTGGAACGATGCATTGCCCCGTAATTCGCTGCCAGCTATCGCGTCGAGGACCGGCAGGCCGGAACTCGGATCCGCCTCGGGAAAGGCGACGTCGAAGCCCACGACGCGAACCTGGTATTTAGCGAAGAGCTGCTGCAGCATCAGCGCCAGCTTGTCGCGACCCCACGGCCAGTGTCCCTCGGCATTGAGACTGCGCTCGTCGATGTCGACGATCACGACGCGTGGGTCTCGCGTATCGGGGAGGAACAGGCGCACGCGCTCGTCGTAGGCCCACCGTTCGAGCTGCGTCAGCGCACGGAGCTCCTTCCAGCCCGCGGCATCGACGAGCAGTAAGGCGACGAACGCCAGTCCGATTCCGACGCGAACGAGGGCACTGAGCGAGAACTTCGGGATCCAGCGGGCCATCGTCACCACGGGCGCACGCTATGCTGTCGGAGGGCCAAGCATAAAAGATGCCGGGCCGCTTGTGGAATATTCGTCGGAACTTGGCCATCGAGAGGCGCGCCTAATGCCGAATGTAAACGCGGGGCAGAGCACTTTTCTCCGTGGCGTCTGTGCACGAGGCAGACAACGGCACGGTACTTTGACCCGCACCGGCCAACCGGCCAGAATGACATCTGACTCACGAGAGTGCACCAATGCGTTCGAATAGAAATGATGAAGATCCGCGGCGTCGCCTGCTGATCAAGGCGCTTGCTGCCGGGTTGTTCTCCAGCTCGGTCTGGAGCCGCGTCGCGAGCGCGCAGGCGCTGGGCGCCCGGCCGGCTCGGCTGCCGCCGGGGAAGTCGATCTACCGCATCGAAGGTGAGGTGCTGGTCAACGGCCAGCCGGCCACGGTCGACACGCAGATCGCTGCCAACGCGACCATCGAGACTGGGAAGAACAGCGAGGTTATCTACGCTGTAGGCGAGACCGCCTTGCTCCAGCGCAGCGAGAGCCAGGTGACGCTGGAAGCATCGCAGACCGATTCGATGATCGTGTCAGGCATGCAGATGCTGACGGGGAAGATCCTCTCGGTGTTCCCGAGTGGCAAGCCCGTACGCATGACGACCAAAAATGCGTCGATCGGCATTCGCGGCACGGGTGTCTACATGGAGTCGGATCCGGAGCAGACGTACTTCTGCACGTGTTACGGCACCGCCGACATCGCCGCGGTGAACGATCCTGTAAGCCGCGAGACCGTGGTGTCGCGCCAACACGATCGGCCGCTCTACATCCTGGAAGGGCAGCTGTCCGGGCAGAACATTCGCGCCGCGCCGTTCATCAATCACACCGACCAGGAACTGATGTTGATCGAGGCGCTGGTGGGCCGCACGCCGCCGTTCGTGTTCCCGCGGAACAACTACCTGCGACCGCGGCGCCCGTATTGATCAGGGTCGCTGGCGCTACTGCGGCGCGCCGTTGAGCGCCCAGTTGAGGAACAGATCGTATTTCGCGCGCCCCGGTTTCCCCGGTGCGAGGCTCGTGTCGAAGCCGCCGCCACCCCCACCGCCGCCGCCACCACCACCACCCCCACCGCCACCCCCAACGCTACCGCCGCCGCCGCGGTGATGAAAACCTGCGGGCTTGCGCAACAGATCGCTGGCGGCGATCTCGGCGAAATTGATGCGGCTCCTTACCTCCGCGTAGTACCAGGCGTCGTCTGTCGCGGTCCCGGCGATGCCGTCGCCGTCGCGGTCCTCATTGGTGAAATTGATCGGCGCGGGCAGCGGGCTGGCGGGACTGTGGCAGCCCGTGCAAGTGGTCCCGTCCTGCAGGACGGCCTTGATGTCGGAGAAACGGATGGCGTTCGGCGCCGGCGTCAATGCGTTATTGACCACCAGCGTCAGCAATTTCGGAGCACTCTGCGCCGAGTCGTTGCCGGCCACGAGGCTGAGCACGTAGGTTCCGTTAGTCGTGGCATTGAACGTAGGTTGCGCGGTGTTGGCGTCGGTCAGCGTCGCACCGGCGGCGGGGACCGTCCCGTTCGGGCCCGACACGATCGACCAGGCATAGGTGTTCGAAAACAAGCTGCCAGTCGCGGATAGTCGGGTGGCGCCCTGGCGGAGCACGCGATCCGGCCCGGGATCAGCGATCGGACGGCCAGGCCGCAGCGGGTTGCCGCTTGCGTCGCGCGCCGCAAAGCCTTGGTCGCCGAGGAATTTCGCCAGCGTCTGTTCGCCCGGGGAATCGTGGAACAGGTCGTACACCAGTTTCGCCAGCGGCATGTTGCCCTGATTGACGACGGTCGCAAACGTTCGATCGGCAAACGGCAGGAATTTCTCGTAGGTCGTGAAATCGATGTCCGACTGCATCCCCGTTCCGCGCATGATGTGACACTGGCGGCACGCGGGCGCGATCACCGTCGTGTAAAGCGGGGCCTGTCCAGCCGCCGTCCACGAAGCCGGCACGCTGACGTCCGCGAAAACCGGATTGGGCAGCCCGTCGCCTCCGTAGGACGCCTTGACGAGCGTGGCGGCGGTGCCTTGCCATTCGCCTGCGCTCGCCGCGCGCCGGCAGGCGTCTTCCGGAAGCTTCGAGGGCGCGGGCAGCGGGTACGAACACAGGATCATCCTGTTCATCGTCTTGAGGGAGGCCTCCTGCTCCGCCCGCGTGAAACCAGGCGTCGTGGAGAACTGGAAGCTGTCGACCTCGAACGGCGGCAGCTGCCCCTGCGTGTCGCCGCGCGTCCGCGACACCACGTTCGCCAGCAGGTTGAAGCGCCGCTTGCCCGACGCGTCGGGTGGCGTCAGTGCATCGGCCCTGCCGCCGTGGCAAGTGAGGCAAGGTCCGGGCATCGCCTTGTCGCCGCGGCCATCGATGTCCACCACGTTTTCTCGCGCGCCGGTCGCGACGTTGAAGCTGAAGAATTTCGCGAAGCTGGCCCCGCCCGCCGGACCGGGGCTGAACTCGATGCCGGCGAGGTACACCAGCGAGTTCGGGTCGCGCACGATTGCGGCCTCGAGGTTGATCGGGGAAAATCCGTAAGCCTTGCCCGTCTTTACCAGGTAGTTCTCAACGAAGAAGGCAAGCGTGCCGTCGGGGTTCTGCCGCGCTGTCATTCGCCGTCCGAAGCCCAGGTCGCGCGAATCGCCGAAGACGGCGGTGACCTGCGTTCCAGTCCCCGTGTCGAAGCCGTTGGCCGCCTTCCACTTGGCCAACGTGTCCTTCGTGTTGTTGGGATCGATGGCAGCGTAGTAGGCCTGCGCGTAGGCAGGCGTGTCGGTTTGCAGGGAGCCGTCCGGTTGCACCTGTGGGTTGGGAAATAGCAGGAACGCATTCGGCTCGCCCGGTACCGTGGCGGCGTCGGCTCCAGGATGAATGTCGTCCGGGCTCCCGCCGCCGCCGCACGAAGCCAGCAGCAGCACCGCAGCGATCGAGACGAGCCGGACAAGAAGGCGGGTGAATGCCATGGTTGGAACCGTCTAGAAGACCGTTAGTAAAAACAGCGAGTACTGATTGTCGGTGTAGCGCAGCGAACCCTGCACGTCGAAGTCCAGCTGCTTGGTCGGCGTCCCCTCCGCGCGTCGCCACGAGATGTCGATCGACGCTCGCGGGCCCAGCGGCAGGTTGTAGCCGAGCGTGCCGACCCATGTACGGGCGTCGTAGCGGTAAGCGTAGAGTTGCTTGCCTGGAAACGCGTCGTCCAGTACGAACACCTGCGCCAGGCTCACGTTCACGAGTGTGGGGCGGCCGTCGGACACGGTATCGCCGTGCCGGTATTCGCCGTTGAGATACACCGTGCCGTAGCGGCCCAGCGAATAGTCGAGATTGAGACGCGTGGAATAGTAGTTCAGGTCCCACACCTCGCTCTGGGCGCGGCGCTGGTTCCACGAGAATTCTCCGTAAACGCCGATGCGATCGGTCAGGGCGCCTTGGGCACTGACCCCGAGAGCGACGCGGCTGCCGTCGCGCAGGTGCGAATCATAGTTGTCCAGCCAGCCGCGGGCGAAGGCCCCGACAGTCACCGCGTCGAAAGCCCCGGATGGGCGGTACTGGAGTTCTGCCTGCAGACCACCAGAGAGGTTCGACAAGCCGTTGTAGGTGTTGAACTTCTCGCCGTTGAGCAGACCGGTCACGACGACCCGGGTGTTGTCGTTGATGCGCAAAGTACCGCCGGCGCTTACGTTGAGCCCGAGCAACTGGTCCGTCAGGATCTCATCGGCGGCGCGGCCGCGAGTGACGTTATCGTCGTACGTGTAGCCGAGGTCGACCTGCACGCGATTCATCGACCACGGGGAGCCGGGCACCGCGGCAGGGGCCACGCCAGTAGGATTGGGGCCCGGTACGACCACGGATCCGGTTGCGGTGTCTTGCGCTGTCGATGCCGTTGGTATCGCCAGATTGAGCAGCGCGGCCACGACGACGCCAACGAAGCGCCAGCGGGCAGGCCGAATCGCTATCGCAACGCAGGTCTGCTCCGATTTCGGATGTTTGGGAATGACCACCACTCCATCGCGCAACGCTGGAAGGCAGGAGACTTAGTTTTACATCAATCGCGGACGAGCAACAAGCGGGCAGCTTGGGCGGGCAGCTTGGGTGAGCGGGAAGCATGCAATCGCCCAGACGATCCGCCACCGTATCATCGGCGACGAGACACTATAATGACTGGCGCACGATGCGGATCACAGGAACCGCGCTCGTTGCCGCGCACCGGCAGGTTGATCGATCGACCCGCCGATGTCTTTCAGCGTCGCTATATCCCGCGTTGGCGAGCCGGAACGCACCGTCGTATGATCTGCGGCTGGCCACGGCTTCGCGATCCCACGACTTTCAGCGAACTATGGCGACGACAATGACGTTGGATGGGTATCAATGCACCTAGTCCACACCAAAATCGCTCCACCGCGCCTGCGCCCGGAGATGATGCCCCGCGCCAGACTCCTCGAACGGCTGCGGGATGCGCGGCAGCGCAGGTTGATCCTGATCACCGGGCCGGCCGGCTTCGGCAAGACTTCCCTCGCCGTGACGTGGCGCCTCGACCTGATGGAAAAAGGATGGAGGGTTGCGTGGCTTTCGCTGAACGGCGACGACAATGAACTCGCCCGTCTCGTTAGCTATCTCGCGAAAGCACTGGGCGAGTGCGGTGTCCCGGCGGACGCGCTCGAGACGTTCCAGCGTGACCGCGGCGAGGATCCCGGGGAGGCGTTCGTCGTCGCCCTCGTCAACTCGCTCTCGCGACTCGGCACGCAGCTGTGCCTGGTGCTGGACGACTTTCAGGAGCTCGCGAGCCCGGCCGCGCTGCGCGTGGTCCAGCAACTCGTCGAGTACGCTCCGGAGAATTTTCATCTCTGCCTGATCGCGCGTCAGCGGCCAGGCCTATCTCTGGCGAAGCTTCGCGTCAGCGATGAGATCGGCGAGATCGACGTGGCCGACCTGCGCTTCAGCGAGGAGGAGACCACAAGGTATGTCGAGTCCCGGATCGGGATGCTTGCCCCGGGCCAGATGCGGAAACTGTACGAGATTACCGACGGCTGGGTTGCCGCGCTCCTGCTGGTCGAACTGGCACTGGGCAAGCGCCAGGAAATCGGCGAGTTCCTGAGGTTGCGTCCAGCGAGCCTGCGTAGCTTCCACGAATTCCTCGACTCGGAAGTGCTGGCGAAGCTGCCGCGAGACGAATTCAACCTTCTGGTAAATGCCGCCGCATGTCGACGCATCAATGGCGCCCTGTGCGAGGCACTCAGCGGTCTCCCTCACGCCAACGAGATCCTGGCCACGCTCTATGACAGGAACCTCTTCCTGACCGAAATCGACGGCGGCGATCGTTTTCGGTGGTACCGTTTCCATCCCCTCCTTCGCCAGCGTTTGCTTGAGCATTTCCTGAATCTCGGTGAGACCGAACGCGCCTCCGTCAACCGTAGTGCTTGCGATTGGCTGAGCGCGCACGGATACAACGACGAAGCAGTGCGCCACGCGATCTACGCGGGCGATGTCGACCGCGCTGCGGATTTGGTCGAGTCCTGCGCCCGGGACCTGATTTATGCGGGAATGTTTCGACGCCTCATCGAATGGTCTGGCAGCCTTCCGCGCGAAACCGCCGCAAGGCGGCTCAATCTCCAGTTGTCGCTCGGATGGGCACAGATTTTCAACAGTCGGACCGAAGTGACCCTCGATACCTGCCGCCGCATCGAATCGCTCCTTCAGAGGGATGACCAGCGCAGCCGGTACGAGCTTCACCTCCTGCGCGGGGCTGTGGCGTTGCTGGAGGATGACAGCGACACGGCGTTCGCAGCAGCGCAGGATGCGACGAAGCGGCCAGCATCCGCGGGGACGATGCTGAGCGGCATACGCGCGAACATCTTGACCTGGTCGCTGGCTTCATGAAGGAAGCCCAGCAGCACCACGTGCTGCCGATCGACGACCGGACCATTGAACGCATGAACCCGGCGCTAGCGGGCCGGCCGGATGTTTTGGGTAATCGCACGTCCCTCACCCTCTACGAGGGGATGCAGGGCATGCTGGAAAACACCTTCATGAACGTGAAGAACCGGTCGAGCAAAATCACCGCCGAACTCGATATCCCGGCCGAGGGCGCCAACGGCGCGATCCTGTCGCAGGGCGTTCGCTTCGGGGGCTGGTCGCTGTATATGAAGGACGGCAAGCCAGCCTACGTCTACAACTTCCTTGGGCTTGCGCGCTACACCATCGCGGCGCCGCAAGCACTGCCGGCCGGCCCCGCAACTGTCGTCGTGGACTTCGTCTACGACGGCGGCGGCGTCGGCAAGGGCGGCATGGCGACGCTTTACGTCAATGGAAAATCCGTCGCCGAGGGACGCGTCGAGAGGACCCAGCCCAACATCTTCTCGGCGGACGAGACTGCGGACGTCGGCATCGACAATCAGACGCCGGTTGTCGACGGTATCGGCATCGGCCCGGAGACTCGATTTACCGGCAAGATCAACCAGGTCACCGTGGAAGTGAGTCCCACGGGCGGGGCGATCAAGGCGGCCACCAAGACGAGCGGGGCCATCGCCGAAGCGAAGAAAAAGTGATCCGGCGGGCGCCGGAGTATGGCGCTCGATTTTTGTGACACGTGGATCGACAGAGCGGGACGATTTATTGCCGCAACAGCGGAAGACGTTGAAGACGATGCTCAAGGCAGAGCTGGAAACAAGGAGAAAGGCATGAAAACGATCGTCGAGACTACTGTCAAGCGCAAAGCCAAACGCGACGTGTTCGCGGCTCCGATTTCCACTACAACAGCAGCGCCTCTGCCAGCGACCGCGGCGAGTGGATGGTTACGCCATGAATCGTACGGCCGTACAGAGGCCCGAAGTGCGTGCGATCGCCAGTGACCAGGGCGCCACAACTCTGGTGAATAGCCGCCGTCAGTACGGGCCGCTCCTTCGCCGGCAACGGTAACGACGCTTCGAGCGCAGCGTCACTGCGCTGCACACCTGCCGTCTTCAGGTGCGACAGCAGCTTCTCGAGAGCGACAACACGGTCCGGCGCTTTGGCAACGAGGTTTCGGCGCGCTTCCTCGATCACGTAACCGTCCACGCAACACTCGTGACCGGATTTCTCGAGCAGCGTCAGCAGCTGGCGAACCGCGCCATCGGACTTCGCCGCGGAAAAGAGCACGTTCGCATCGATAAAGATGCGCATCCGCCAGCGCTCATCAGGCAGATTTCTTACGGCGGCTGCGGTGACTCAGGACCTTCGCCAATTCGGCCTCGGCCTCGTCGAATTCGCGAATCCGTTTCTCGGTGTACATCTCGACCGGCAACGTCACCGCCGGACGCAGTAGCAGTCCTTCCGTCGTCGTCTCGGCGATGAGTTGGTCATCGGCCCTGAGGCCCAACGCGCGGCGAAGCTTCGCGGGGAGCGTCACCACGCCGCGGTTCGTGAGGGTAAGGGTGGCCTTCATGATTGCAGCTTAGCGGAATTACTGCATTTCTGCAATCCGGCGGCTTCGGCATGGGTCAGTTTGGGCACCCGCCGCCAGCGGCGTCACCGCGATCTTCGCCATCACGGCGCCGGTCCTGCGCGAGCGTGCGCGCCGTCCAAGCACGACGAAGTCCGAAGCACTTGGCCGGCGCGCGTCGAGCCCGGTTAGAGGGCCTTACTGACTGCGTCCTTCATTTCTTGCCTTGTCGAAGTTCCTCGGTCGCGCGCTTCAACACTTCCGATACTCGCTTTAGTTCATCGTCTGATGGCGACGCACTGAGCTTCGAAATCAGAGCAGATCGCAATTCGCGGCGTGCTTCGTCGACTGCGCGATGCCCAACGTCGCCCGACTCCTCGCCAGCGAACGCCTGCCGGACACGCTCCATTTTGCTGCCCACACGCGCGAGCTGCGCCAAGATGGCATCGACCAGAGCGCGGTTCTCGTTGAGCTTCGCACGGCCAAGGTCAGTGATCTCGTACAGCTTCTTGCTGCCCTCGGTTTCGATCGTCGCAAAACCGACCTCTTCAAGATAGGTTAGTGCCGGATAGACCATTCCAGGGCTTGGTGCATAGAAACCTTTCGAGGTTTCTTCGAGCGCCTTGATGATCTCGTAGCCGTGCCGAGGTGCTTCTTCAAGCAAGGCCAAGATGACCAGCTGCAGCTCCCCGGAGCCCAGCTTGCGCCCGCCGAAAAAGCCACGGCCACCGAGGCCCCCGCCATGACCAAAGTCGTGCCCGAATCGGCCAAAGTGGCCACCGTGCGCCCGTCGTGCGCAGCCGTGATGATGAAAAAGACCAAGCATTTCGAACTCCCGTTTATCTGGAAACAAGTCATAAAGTATATCTTACGATAATCAATGTCAAGTCCCCGAATCCGAAGTACGTCACTCGAACCACTTAGCCGGCGCATTTCGGACTCAACTCAGAAGCTCTGGAAAGGCATTGTGGCTGCGCCCTTTCAAGGGTGGTGGCCTGCTTTTCGAGAACACCCTTCAAGGGTGCGCTCTGAACAATGAAGCATTTATAACAAATAGCCATCAGTTAGTGCGAGATAGACGTACTTAGTGCGACGTATGGTTAGGGAACAGGCTGGCGTTTCAGCCCCCGCCTCGGGCAACGGGAGGCCGCCGAGCAGTTACCTGCGCTTGGTAGCGCGGGCGCAGTGGTGTCGCCGTCGAGGACCCCGAACGTACCGGCGCGGCGCCACACGAAGCCGCAGACATGGCGATGACTTCGCTGGACACTTGCGGGACCGCCTGTTCCGCTTCCTGCGCACACGATGTTGCAAGTTCGCCACGCCGTCCTCCCACAGAATGCGATAGCGCAACAAGCTCTTGACACTGAGTGAGGGTCCTCCTACGATGAATTTGTGCACTGCAGCAAAGCTGCCCAAACGCTTTTGGTAGCCAATGGGGTGGGGACTTGAATAACTTGATCGTTCGAAAAGATCTGCCGACGTGGCGCAACGATGAACAAGGCCCGCTGGAACGAGCCACGCCGCCCGCGCTGGTTGCCGTAAGGGGCTTGCGTCAATTGCCAAGCCATGTGGAAACGGCGCTGCCTCCGACGGCTGATCTGCCGACCCGCGATGCAACGGTCGACACGAAGGGTGTATCAGGGGTGCCGGCATCGGCGCGCACCGTGCAACGACGATGGCCAGAAATGGATCCGAAGCAACCCTCCGGGACCAAGGCTTTAGCCAGCGACCCCGCCCTTGTGGTACCTGTTATTGCATCGCCGGCGGAGGTCTTTCGTGCTCGGGAACTGCGAGAACAAATCAAAAAGAGATACTCGAATCGCCCAAGCCAACCTTGCTCCCTGTGGTGTGTTGGTATCGATTAAGTAAAACAGAGTACCGGCGCCACCGTCGCCGGAGAAGTATCAGGAGGACAATACGACGAACGCCGTCATAGCCTAGCAGCGCGGGCGACTGTCGGTTCGCCTCGCGGCGAGGTGATGAGGCATCTGTGCATGCGCAAGCACGCAAGCTCTCCGGTCTATGCGCCGTTCAAATGGCGGGCTGCCCTCGCCGCAAGCGCCAGCGGCGGGTTCGTGTTCGCTTTGCTGCACGTCGGACTTATGTGGGCCGTACGCGGAGTTTCGCCCTCGGTGTCAGTGGGCATGGTTGCAGCAATCGTGCTGGGACCGGCAGTGCTATCGCCGCCCGACACGCTCGACGTCCTCGTGGTGCTGGTGGCGATTTTGGTCCACGGCATGCTATCGATCGGCTATGGACTGCTCCTCCTGTCTTTGATACCCGCGATCGATACGATCTGGAGCATCGTGGTTGGCGGCCTCTACGGGCTCGCCCTTTACTACATCAATTTCTACGGTTTCAACGCTTTCTCTCCATGGTTCATTGAAGAGCGCGACGTAGTGAGCGTGGTTTCACACTTCGTGTTCGGGGCGGTGGTTGCCTGGGCCTATAAGATGTTCCACCCATGCTGGTACGGCGCCGAGAGCGAGCCTCCCGCTCCCGCTAACGGGTAGTCGTTGTCGGCAGTGGAGAGGGTCGGATCGATGTGCCCGATGTATACACGCGGTACCCACGTGCGTGGCGTTGGAACAGTAACGGCGACGTTAGAACTCTTGGCGCGCCGAGGTAAAATTGCAGAGGAGCCACCTTGAGTGGCGCAGCAGGACTTTCGAGTCGGGGGTTTCGTATGAGCAAGTATCCAGTAAAACGCAGTCAGCGCACGTTGCGCGAGGTCAATAGCGAAGTGGTCGAGGTCATTCCGCGGGCAGATTCGTACTTCACTTTTCGCTATTCGCATACAGAGATTTCGGCGGTGGGTGGCAAGGCTTATGTCAAGTCCAGACAAACGCGCCTGGAGGACGGCAAGCTGACCACTGATTCCTTCGAGGGTGATGTTGATCGCAGCGTATACGATCGGCTAGTCGATGACACCCAGCGTTATTTCCTGAGCCAGACTTCGCTGTTCGCAAAGTCCCTGTCCTGGTGGCTTCCGTCATCGCTGAAAGTGCGCTCCGACCAAGATTGATGTAGTCGCTGGTCTCGCAGAAACGGACGTCTGCCGCGAGCGGGTGTATCGCAGCGAGCAATCGTGGCCGACTGTTAGGTCCGCGCCCCATCTTCGATTCGGGAGAAACGGACAATGCACCGAATCGCAATTTTCACTCTACTTCTTCCATGCCTCGTAGTTGGCGCGGCAATTGCCGGCATCAACGAGGGTCGGGACGCGTTAGAAAGGGGGGACTACTCCACCGCATTGATCGAATTACAGCAGCTCGCTGATCAGGGTCATTCTGCAGCCCAGGTGTTGCTTGGCGAAATGTACCTGACCGGCCGCGGCACACCGCCGGACGAACAGCGGGCGCTCGAGTGGTTTCGCAAGGCAGCGGTGCAAGGCGAAGCCATCGCCCAGAGCAACCTCGGGGTCATGTACAAAGGCGGTCGCGGCGGCTTGCCGCAGGACGATAAGCAGGCAGCGCAGTGGTTTCGCAAGGCGGCCGAGCAAGGTTTTGCACCCGCCCAATACAATCTCGGCGATATGTATCTCGACGGCCATGCCGTACCGCAGGACGACGGGCAAGCCGTTGCGTGGTATCGCAAGGCAGCTGAGCAAGGCTACCCACCTGCCCAGCACAACCTCGGCAGTATGTATCTCAACGGCCGCAGCGTGCCGAAGGACGATGTGCAAGCCGCTGCGTGGTATCGCAAGGCGGCCGAACGAGGGTACGAACCGGCCCAACACAACCTCGGCTTCAGTTATTTCGCCGGCCGAGGTGTGCCGAAGGACGATCAGCAAGCAGTGGAGTGGTATCGCAAGGCGGCCACGCAGGGCTTTGCCCCGAGCCAAAACAACCTCGGGGTCATGTATCAGGGTGGTCACGGCGGCTTGCTGCAGGACGACAGGCGGGCCGCGGAGTGGTATCGAAAGGCGGCCGAGCAAGGCATGGCCGATGCGCAACTTAACCTCGGCAATCTGTACCTCGACGGCCGCGGTGTGCCGCAGGATGATGTACTGGCTTACATGCTCTTCAGCCTGGCGGCTTCGTTGGGTGACAAGACTGCGGCGAGCAATCAGGTCCGCCTTGCGCAGCGACTCTCACCGAAGCAAATCGAAAAAGGGAACCAACTCACGAAGATGTGGAGACCAGACACGGCGCTCCCAACGCGTATCGAGATAGGAGCCGATATACTGAAGTGATTCTCCTGAGGTAGTCCGCTGTGCCGAGCAGGGTGGCGTCGTCGGCGTACAGGCGCTGCGCTCGTTCCTGGGCGGCAACTCACCGACGATCGGTCGCATGCTCGATCACATCGACCATTACGTGAAGCTCGTCGGTATCGACCACGTCGGCCTCGGCCTCGACCTCACGACCGGCCACGAGTTCGACGATTTCAGCCTGCTGGGCTACAAGCCCGAGATGTACAAAGACCTGTGGAAGGACGGCGTACAGCAGTACCTCGAAGGCATGGAAAACGTCGGGCGCAGCAGTACCTCGAAGGCATGGAGAACGTCGGAAGATTCCAGCAATCACGGCCGGCTTGCTGGCGCGTGGGTACTCCGAAGCCGATACCCGCAAGATCATCGGCGAGAACTTCGCCCGTGTGCTCGGCCAGGTCTGGGGCTGACCAGCGGGCTTGGTCTTCAACAACATAGGTCGAAAGCTGTCGCGGCTAAGACTTGGGTGCCGCCGACAGCCACCCTCTAGGGCACGGCACGCATGTCGTCCGCGCGAACTCGTCGCGCATTTTTTGGTTTCGTCGGTTTTCCTTTGGTTTCGTCGGAATGTGTTTGCCGCGAATCGGGGGCGGTGCTTGAATTGCATCAGTTGCCAGCCTTCGAAAGCAAACTATGCCTCTTGTTGCAGGCGTTCCAAGACTAGAGGGGCGTTGGGTCTACACGATTCAAGGTCTCATGCAGTTTACGAATCCTTTGAAGTGGAGTGTTGACCCACAAAGCACGCTCGAAGTCGGTTGGGCCCTTAAGGGGGACCCAACCCACGGCGGTAAATACCAAAGTCTGAAGGCCTTCAGCCCGATACCGCTTTCGGTGTTTAATCGTCCGCCATTTGCTGACCCCGACCCACCGCCCCCAGCCGCCCCAGCTCCCCCCCGACCGGCGCCTGCGATAATTCCCAAAATAACTGGAGACGGTAACCAAACGAATCCCCCGATTTCTGGATACTTGCCCTATGCCGAGTCCGGGCACATTGATTTCTCTCCCGCTGACGGTTCGCTTACGGGTAGGCTCTGGTTCACGATAGCCGGCGGTTCATCCTTTTCGAAACCGTTTCACGTCTATGGTCGATTCAAATTCAACCTGGATGACACAGATAACTATTCTGTTGGTGCTGAAATTGCTCGTCCAATTGGAATGATGAGCTTCTTATTTGTCTCCATCGACGGCTTTGATACGAGTCCGTTTGTCTGGGACTATTCCTTCATCATGGTTTCTAACGACGAGGCTCAACTCATTACGGCGGGGCGGCTTCCACGACCCGCCACCGCATCGGGCACAATGAGGAGAGCGGATTGGCAATCCATTCCCCGGTTGCCTTTCGGTGTAAAAGAGGCCCTCGCTCGAAAGCCATAAGTACTTTTCGACAAGCGCGTCGATAGGGTGCGCGTAAAGGGACCGTCGCATCAAGGGAGGTGTGCGCCTTAGCCAGCGGCTACAGTGCCGGCGCCGCCGTTAGCCACTTGCTCGGACACGGCATACACATCGCCCGTGTAGTCGACGTTTGTGCTCAGGGGGCGCTGCTCATTAACTTGGTGAAACGCTTTCCCGACACGGTCGAGCGGCTCGTCACGGTTTAGGACTTTCAAGAAGTCACGTCACGAGGCGCCCTCAGCTGGCCACCTCCAGGAACCGTCGATGCCGTTACCCTGGCAGATCTAGGTTCGGGCGTAGAGCCATGCGCGTAGGAAGCTGACTTCGTTGTCCGTGTATCCCCTGCAGCCCTTGCTCTAGCATTGGCCCGTCGGTCTCGGTGCACTAAGGGCGTCGGCCCAAATTAGGCAGCCAGCTATTTTAGTTTTTGGCTATAATCTACAATAACATGGGTGGCTATTTTAGTTGATCGACGATCCCGATGAAGCGCTTCCAAGCCGGGCGCCTGGTCCAGCAGGCGCAATTCAGAAGCTTCCAACCAAGTCTAATTCACCGGGCTTGGGCGCTGGACAACATGGAGCTCATCGAGCTCCTGGGTCAGGCCGACCGCGAGCTCGGCCGTCTCGACATGCACTCCGAATATATCCCGGACATCGACCTGTTCGTGCGCATGCACGTGCTCAAGGAGGCCACTCAGTCGAGCCGGATCGAAGGTACCCGGACCAACCTGGACGAGGCGTTACGTCGTCGCGCCGACGTTGCGTCAGAAAAACGCGACGACTGGGAAGAAGTCCAGAACTACGTTGCCGCGATGAACAAAGCGGTCGATCGGCTCGAAACGCTTCCGTTCTCCGCCCGATTGATCCGCGAGGCGCACGCGATCCTCATGCACGGCGTGCGGGGTCAGCACAAGATGCCTGGCGAATTCCGGCGCAGTCAGAACTGGATCGGCGGTGCCACCATCAAAGACGCGGTGTTTGTGCCGCCCGTGCACACCTCGATCAACGAGCTAATGTCGGACCTCGAGGCGTTCGTGCACGACGACACGCGGTATTTTCCCGAGCTGCTCAAGATCGCGCTCGTCCACTATCAGTTCGAGACGATCCACCCGTTCCTGGATGGCAACGGCCGTATCGGGCGCCTCATGATCACCCTCTACCTGGTCAGCAAAGGCATCCTCAAGAAGCCAGTGCTGTACCTGTCGGACTACTTCGAGCGCAATCGTGCGTTGTACTACGACAACCTCATGGGCGTGCGCCAGAAGGATGGCCTCGAGCAATGGTTCAAGTTCTTCCTGGTTGGCCTGATCGAAACCGCGCGCAGCGGCATCGCGACCTTCGACAATATTCTCAAGCTCCAGAAGAAGGTCGAGGCGCAGATCCAGACGCTCGGGAGCCGCGCCCCGAGGGCGCACAAAGTCCTCGAGTCGTTGTATCGTGATCCCGTCGTCGATGCCGCAAGGGTAGGCAAGATTGCGAAGCTCTCGCCGGCGTCCGCGTACAAGCTCGTGGCCGATCTCGAGCGACTCGGCATACTGAAGGAGATCACCGGCGGAAAGCGCGGGCGAACCTACACCTTCGAGTCGTATGTGAAGCTATTCCGCTGACCATGCCGAGTTCTTGCACGCCGCCTGCTCCTCCGCAATTTCCGCAAACCGGCACAACGCATTGATCAGCCGCATCTGCTCGATCGTGCGGGCATGCGACTCCAGCAGCCGCGGGCTTGCCACGACGAACGCCAGGCACATGGCGCGCGAGATCGCCACATTCAGGCGATTGCGCGAAAAGAGAAACTCGAGGCTGCGCGGAACGTCCTCGACGCTCGACGTCGCCATCGAGTAGAACAGCACTGCCGCTTCGCGCCCCTGGAACTTGTCGACGGTGCCGACTTCGACGTCGCCGAGGTTGGCCAGTCGCAACGCGTCGCGAAGCCGGCGCACCTGCGCGTTGTAGGGCGCAACGACCATGAAGTTGTTCTGCTGCAGGGGCTTGGTCTCCCCATCCCGGTCCGTCCACGACGATCCGACCATCTTGCCGATCTCACCTGCGATCGCGGCTGCCTCCTCGGAGGATGCGGCTGCATTCCCGCTGTGATCGACAGGCAGGAACCTCAACCCCGTGCCGAATTCAGTCGTCTGGCGCTCGAGCTCGGGCACACCGGTGAGGCGGTTGTCGTAGACGATCTCGGAGATGAATCGGCAGACGTCGGGATGCATCCGCCGCGTGCGCTCGAGGAACAGGCCCATGTTCGGCGGAATCGTCGCATTGTCGCCGAGCAGGTGCTCGAGAACCGAGCAGCCCGTGCCCTGAGGATGCGTACCTTGCGAGACCTGCGCGAGCTGCAACGGATCGCCAAGCAGCACGACGTTGCGCGCTGCGGTTCCCATCGCAAGCGCATCGGCCAGCGACACCTGCCCGGCTTCGTCGATCACCAGCGTGTCGACCGTGCCGTCGAGCGCTTCGTGCGCGAACAACCATGCGGTTCCCGCGAAGAGCAGGACATCCGCGCCCGCATTCGCGAGCGCCGCGGTATCGGGCGTGCTGCTGATCGAAGCACTGTCGTACTCCGACTCCTCGCTCTCGCCCGCCTTCTTCAGGCCGCGAAAACGCACTCCCTCCGCCTTCGCCGCCTTTTCGACTTCATCCAGCAGGTTGTGGATCGCCTTGTGGCTGGTCGCAGTCACGCCGACGCGTTTGCCGCGCCGGATGAGGTCGATGATGAGACGAGCACCTGTCCACGTCTTGCCGGTGCCGGGCGGACCCTGGATGAAGAGGTAACTGTGGTCCAGCGCCGCAGTGAGCGCTCTTTGCTCGGCGAGGTCGATGGTCTGAATCACGCCCCCCGCTGCGCGTCCCGCGACTCGCGGCGATGTCCGCGCCAGGATGTCGAGCAACGCCGGATAGCGGCCGTCGTCGTCAGCGACGGACGACGCAATCCGCGCGAGCGCCGCTCGCTGTGCACGCGTGTCGTACGGACCGCCCGGTGCGATCGCGCGAGGCAGCGGTACATCGCGCAGGCTCGGTCCGCGACGAAGCTGTAGCGTGCCGCTGACATCGTCGATGGCGACGATTGTTCCCGGCGATCCCTTGGTCGCGGGATCGACGAGTTGCTTGCCCGGCGACAACTTGTGTTGCTGCGCCGGAAACCGCAGCGTATGAATGAGCGACTTCTTGTCGGGAACTGCTTCGCCGGTCGGCTCGAGACCGCTTATCGCTTCGGCGTCGTCAAAGAGTTCCTCCTCGGTCATCAGGTCGCGGCGCGCGAAATACCACCACCATGCGGGCCGCGCTTCCCGCTGGTGATACTCCAGCAGCTCGCCGGCGAGCCATCGGACCGATCCGGGTTCGTCGCCTTCTGCCAGGGATTGCCTCAATGCCTCGCGCTCGCCGCCATCGTCATCGGCTCCTCTTGCTCCTTCGCTGCGACGGCCTCCGCCCACGACTTGTCCGCAGGATGGTGCTCGACGAGCCAGTCTCGTAGCGCAAGCGTCGCGCGGCAGTCTTCCTCGTTGTAATCGGCGATCGACGCAAGCTCTGCCGCGTCGTGGGACTTGATCCACTTCTCGTACGCCAGCACGGCACCCATCCCCATCTTGACCTCGGCCCGTCGGGCGAACGCCGCGAGCGCTTCGACCTCCTTCAGCGAGTAACTGTCGACGCCGGCCCGAAGGCCCTGGCGCACCACCGTGTGCAGATTGATGAAGACATTCCGTCGCAGCAGTTCGTCCACCGCGTCTTCGCGCGTGGCGTAGGTGCCCATGAGCTGCTTGAGCGCCGCGTTTTCGTAGGTACCGTAGTGATAGACATGCATTTGCGGATCAGCAGCCAGTCGCGCGTGCACGAGATCGACGAATTCTTCGAACATCGGCCCGCTCGCCGCTTCGGTCGTGCGCCCAGATCGGACGATAGCTCCAGTCGGTGCCCTCTCTCAGCAGAAGGCCGAACAGGAAGTGCAGGCCCCGCGCGGGTTCCCAGAACGGATCGCCTTCGATGTCGAAGATCACGTCGCCACGCGAGGCCTTGGGCAGAAGCTCAAAGCCGCGGCCGGAGTCGCACGCGATCGAGTGCCAATCCAGTCGTCCCGTTGTACGCCGTTCGACCTGGAGTGCCGCCTGGTCACGCAAGTGTCTCGAAGGAATGGCGCGCGATACGCGGAACATTGGTTTCCGGCGCGGCCCGAGCGAGTGCCGTCATCGTCGGCAATCCGGCATCGCGCAGTCGCACGACTTGCTCGCGACGCACTCCCGCCACCTGCACGAGATGATCTTCGGCGTTCCAACGGGATCGACACACGGCACGAAAGCCGCACAGACCGCAATGCTCGACCGGATAGGCCTCGGTTGCCGCGGCCGCGCCGATGGCCTCTTCGAATCGCGCGCGCACGCGCCGGTAATAGGCAGCGAAATCGTCGTAGCGCAGCGTTCGTTGCTCGCCGATGCCGAGCAAAACATGCATGTGCTCGGGACGTCGGCCTTGAACGCCGGCGATGCCGTCGCTGTAGAAACAGAGCTGGAGCACGTAGGTTGGCTTCTCGGCGCGCGCGAGCTTCGCGTCGAGCGCTTCGTAACTCCACGCGCCGAGCTCCGATGGAACCGGCAACTTCATCAGAAAATCCGCGCGGCCGCGCCATGGGCCGTTCACGAAGGTCGCTTGCGAGATCACATCAGCGCCGGCTCGCATCGCGTCCTGCGTACGGGCCGCAGCGGCATCGAAGTCCCAACGCTCTCCAATAGCGATCTCGACGACGTCGCGACCTTCGGCGCGCAGGGACTCCAGGAATTGCAGCTCGTGCAGCTCGCCTTTTTCCTGGAGTAGTTGCGCACCTTCATCCGCCACGTGCGGAGCCGCGCGCTCGCCGCGCGCGACCTCGCGCGCTAGCGTCGTGAGGTGCTGGCAGTTGACGTAGTCGTTAAGGTCGGATGGCGAAAGCAGGATCCGACCATTTGAAATCTGCATGCGGCGCCCGCCTCAAAATCGTCCGAATTCCGTCTCTAGAACGCGGTTCTTATCAGCGCCGGCAGCCCGATCGTGAAACGGGTAAGTGAGGTCCGGCAGCCCACGATAAAGTCTTGGCGAAGCCGCATACATTGTACGATCTCGGCTACATCGACTTGGAGCAGAAACCCCGCAACCTTTGGACAACCCGTTCGGCACGCGGTTGTCACCCGTGTCTTAGGTACGCCATGTCACCTATGTCTTATACCAACTCCGCTCGTGCCATGCTGATCGCCGGCTTGACCTTCACTTTCACTTCAACCCTCGAACCGAGGCGGTTGAGAATTCCTACAAGCCGATCTAGCGTGAAGCGCCCGAGATCCGCATTGCGGATGCGGGAGTAGTCCGCGGCGGCGATGCCGGTACGCGCGTGCGCTTGGCGCACCGATAGACGATCGCGGTCGAGCGTCTTGATGATTTCCGCAGCCAGCAGTGCCTTGAATTGCTTCACGTCCGCGTTGTCCTGGCCGAGATCACGATAGACGTTGCCGCTGCCTCGGACTACTTCCAATTTTTCGGCTTTCATCACAACATTTCCTTCAATCGTTTGAGTCGATCCTTAACCAGGTCGATGTCATGCTTCGGGGTCTTGATACCCTGCGTTGATTTCTTTTGGAACGCGTGCACCACCCAGATATCGGCCCCGAGCTGCACGGCATACACGACGCGAAATGCGTTGCCACGGTAGGGCAATGCGATCTCGAACACTCCGGAGCCCAACCCCTTCATCGGTTTGGCAATGTCGGCCTTGCCACCTTCCGCCGCGATCGTGAGACTCGCCAGGCAAATCGACTGCGCGCCTTCAGGAAACGACACGAATGTCTTGCGCGCGGCTGTAACCCAGGAAACGGGCCGGGTTGTCCTCGTCACCGATCACCCCACAGGCCATATGTTGTCATATTTGACAACATATTGCAAGCCGTTGCGTATAACCTCGCAAAGGTCCCTCAGTCGGATAATTCGTAGGCGCATCTCCAAACGGGTCACCCCGAGTTCGCGTGGCAACCGCGGACGGGCTTCGGGTGGACGAAGCTGGTTGTCGCATCGAGCAGGCGAACAGATCCATAACGGGGCATATCTAAGATCGCGGTCGGATGCTTCTTTCCCGCCCGCCCCGTTCTCCCTAGGGGCGCCGGGACGGGCGGAAAGGTTCGGGGTTCGCGTTGAAGCGCCGCGCCGATCCTGGCGAAGACCGCAAGTGAGCCACCTTGTCCCCTTGCGCGCAACGAAGAGCAGGCTTCGACGACGGTATAGCTCCGCACGTCCGGAGTGCGAATGCACAAACACTTCGTTGCTGCAGTGGCGCCACGCCCGACCCTACGGCGCAGAAGAAACTAAGCGACTTGCGGCATTGATTCCAGGCGCCCGTTCACTCGATCGCAGAGCCCACGCGATCGCCACAGATAGCTCATTCGATGTCCTAGCCAACATTCGACCCAACAAACCGTATTGGATGGGTAAGCAATACGCTGTTCAGTCGACACGCGACAGAGAGGCGGACGTTCGCGAACTTCGCTGACTAGCCAAGATCGGCGGATCCGAAGCAACTCTAGTTTTCGTGGTGCGCGCGGTGTTCAGGTAGCATGCAATCTGCCCATCCAGCCCTTGACGTATGTCCGCCGCCAGCGATGCGTTCGAGCAGTCCATTTTGGACGCAGACAATCTTCTCGCGCATTTCAACAAGCTAAACACGAAGCCGCCACCTCCGGAGATCGAGGTACTCAAGCGCGCAGGTCTCATCATGGCAATGACCGCGTGGGAGACTTACGTCGAAGACCGGGTCACGGAAGCCTTGGCGGATCGACTCCGGTGCCTGACTGACGAATCGGTCGCAGGCTTTATTCGGACAAGACTCGTCGAAGAGATCAAGCGGCTACACAACCCCACCGCTGACAAGACGATTCAGTTGTTTCGCGACTATGCAAACGTCGATCTGGCGGACAAGTGGTCGTGGAACAACTTCGACTCAAGAACGGTACGCGAGCGCTTAAATCAGTACATTAAGCTTCGCGGCGACGTCGTCCACCGATCCCGAGCCGTTACACTTGGACCACCGCAACCGCATCCAGTCACGAAAGAAGATCTCGAGAAGGTGATCCGATTTCTGCGAAACCTCGTGGCGGTCACGGAAGGCGCGTTGACCAGCTAGGATGAACCCCGTCAGCAAGCGGCCCGATAGCGGAAGTACGTCGCAGTGGCGAGGGTTGAACAGGAGCACCATGCTGCCTCCGGATGGTTGGCAATACTCGGATCTAACCCCAAGTCGACACCAAACTCTGCAAGAGCAGCTCCCGCTGGAGTGCCTGATCGGCGACATGCTGGCGCATTCGGCCCTATGTGGGGTCGACGTATGCGAGCCCTGCGACGAGGCCAAGCTAGAAAAGGTGTTCGCCAACCGGGTCAGCTTTCAGCTACAACCGAACACCTCAAGCGCGCATGACGCCCTCGACCGTCTACTGAACGGCGCGTTTGGATTACGAGCGCGCTATTGTCTCTCACCCGAAGAGGGAAGCTGTGCAACCGCGTTCGTTTGCGGCGCGATTGCGGACGCAATCCTCGAACGTAAAATCGGGCTCGTGAGAGGAGTGTCAAACTTGCAGCTGACGGCGCTCGCTCAAGCGATGGTCCATTCGTTGCTCCGGCCCTCTGCAAAGGTGTGGTTCGATCCGCCAACCGACAAACGCGCCGCCGCTCTCGACGACGGTCATGTACTCAGTGCAATTTGGGATCGAAGTCGTCGCCAGCCTCCGCTCGTTGAAGCTGCGTTGGCCGATCTATCGCCGCAGCAGATCGAGGCTTCGTTGGCGAAAGGGCGAACGGTACCTCTACCCGCGCTACTAGATGTAAAGGGCGCGTTCGTTACCGCCGAAGGATCGGAGTACATACCGCGTAGTAAGCGAACGCGGGCTCTTCAAATCCACCTGATGGTATGGACGTGAGGGTGGCTGCGTAAAGCCTGCTTTCTGTCGGACTCCGCCGGCGGGACTGCGAAACTTGCTCCAAGGTTCGCTCGGATCTTGTCGCACTCAGGGCACATCAGATCAGAACATTAATCCGGATGGCACACCGCAGTGACGCAAGCGTCTCACACTCACCACAGCGTGTCGCCACATACCAAGCCGGACGATGGGTGGTGTGATGGGTGCGGGGTCGGAACGCCCCGAAATTCCATGTCGCACAATGCGCGGCCCGATACATAGGTGACAGAACGTACCGGACACATGGGTAACACTTTCCGCATTTTAGCGGGAGGTGTCTATGCCGTGGAAGGAATGTTCGGTGATGGACGAGCGCCTGCGGTTTGTCGTCAAGTTGTTGGATGGCGAAGCGATGACGGATGTGTGCCGGGAGTTTGGGATCTCCCGCAAGACCGGCTATAAGATCTTCGCGCGGTACAAGGAGCATGGGGGCGAGGCGTTGAGCGACCGCTCGCGTCGCTGGTCGAACCAGCGGGTTCTCACCTACCCTCCCATCGTCCGGAATTGGCTCGCACCGCTGACGTGGATTTGGCGGGAGGGCGGGATTCACAATGCCGGGCGTCGGTAGTATCACTCCACATTTCTACCCCAATTCCTACCCCCAAGTGTTCTATGTAGGTGGTTGCAGATCGCTGACACTATACGTAGCTTGCGTATCTACGTAGATTGCGTACAATTGTATCCGTGAAGGCTGTCTTTGTTGAGTTGCCCGCCTTTGAGCGCCACCGAGCTGAGTATCTCGGCGACGAGGCCTTCAGATCGCTTCAGGCCACATTGATGAAGCGCCCGGACGCCGGCGATGTGATCGAAGGCACCGGCGGCCTGCGCAAACTTCGATTCGTCGACGCGCGACGCGGCAAGGGCAAACGGGGTGGACTACGCGTGATCTACTACTGGTGGGAAGCCGGATTGCAATTCTGGCTCTTTACGCTCTACGACAAGGATGAGCGGGACGATTTGTCACCGCAACAGCGCAGGACATTGAAGGCAATGCTCAAGACAGAGCTGGATGTGAGGAGAAAGTCATGAAAACGACTATCGGGAATCAAGCCAAGCGCAAGTCAAAGCGCGACGTGTTCGCCGAGCTAACCGAAGGTATGACGGCTCTGGCCGAGAGTCGTCAGGGGAAGCGGACGCTGCGTACTCACACGCTGGAATTCAAACCAGCGCCGGAGGTAACACCGAAGGACCTGATTCGGTTGCGCGAAAAACTGAATTTGTCGCGAGCTTTGTTTGCCGTGTACCTTCGCACGAATGTGCGCACGCTAGAAAACTGGGAGCAAGGGCGTGCTAAACCTAACGCTCAGGCTGCACTGCTAATCAGTTTGGTGAAGCGCTTCCCGGATACGGTTCAACGCCTGGCGACCGTTTAGCGGAGACTGATACGGCGGGCGGGATTGTGGCGGAATCACCTTTCGGTGATTCCGCCATCCGTCGCGCTTTCGCGCTCCGGACCGCCGTGTGCTTCGCCACGGCGTCCTGCGCGGCGCTCACACTGTTCGCGCCACTGGTCGAACCAGCGGGTTCTCACCCGCCCTCTCCTCGTGCTGGGTGAACTCGAATCGTCGTCGAAATTGGCGGAGAGGGCGGGATTCGAACCCGCGGAAGGTTATTGGCCTTCGCACGCTTTCCAGGCGTGTGACTTAAACCGCTCATCCACCTCTCCGTGGGCGCGTATTTTAGCCCAGACGGGGTCCCCCGGGCGTGGCACGCGTCAGCCACCGGTCATGCCCAGACCGGCGCCGGCTTCAGATAAACTTGCATCAACAACAAGCTGTTGCTGTACGAATTGGAGGGCAACCGTGTCGGTCCTGAAGCAGGAGCTTGAACCGTGTCCCATCCAATTCCCGCAACGCTCATTCCCGGAGACGGGATCGGCCCCGAAATCGTCGACGCGACGCTCGCCGCGCTCGAAGCCCTGGGCGCGCCGTTCGTGTGGGATCGCCAGGTCGCCGGACTCGCCGGCGTCAAAGCCGCCGGTGATCCGCTGCCCGCCGCCACGCTGGAGAGCATCCGTCGCACGCGCCTGGCGCTGAAGGGCCCGCTGGAGACACCCACGGGTGGTGGCTACCGTTCATCGAACGTGCGGCTGCGCGAGGAATTCAAGCTGTACGCCAATCTGCGTCCGGCGCGCACGATCATCCCGGGTGGGCGCTTCGACAAGATCGATCTGGTCGTCGTGCGCGAGAATCTCGAAGGCTTCTACATCGGCCACGAGCACTTCGTCCGGATCGACGACGATCCGCACGCGGTGGCGATGGCCACCGGCATCAACACCCGTCAGGGCAGCCGCCGCCTGCTTGAATACGCGTTCGAGTACGCCATTGCGACGGGGCGCAAGAAAGTCACGATCGTGCACAAGGCCAACATCATGAAGGCCCTGAGCGGGCTCTTCCTCGAGACGGGGCAGGAACTGTACGAGCGAAAGTACAAGGGACGCTTCGTGCTGGAAACGGTGATCATCGATGCCTGCGCGATGAAGCTGGTCCTGAATCCATGGCAGTTCGACGTGCTGGTCACCACCAATCTGTTTGGCGACATTTTGTCCGACCTGACGTCAGGCCTGGTGGGCGGATTGGGCATGACACCTGGCGGGAACATCGGCACCGACGCCGCCATCTTCGAGGCGGTCCATGGATCGGCACCGGACATCGCCGGCAAGGGCATCGCCAATCCTACTGCGCTGCTGCTGGCCGCGGCGATGATGCTCGATCACTGCAAGCTCACAAGCATGGCGACGCGCCTGCGCCAGGCCATCGACGACACGATGAACGTGGACATGGTCAAGACCGGCGATCTGGGTGGACGCGCGAGCACGACAGAATTCGCGCGAGCGCTGGTCAGCCGGATTGAGACCGTGCCATCTGCCGCAGCCGTTTCGGCTGCCTGAGACCGACACGCAGGAAATTCTACTCGCGGCGCAGTGCTTGCGGCTTGGGTGCGCCTTGCGCACGTTGTCGCCCCGTGAACATCGCGGCGACCAGGTTTTCGCGCCAGTGCCAGCTCATCAGCGCCACACCCGCGAGGTGGAGCCCGACGGCGACCAGGATCGCATCGGCGAGCCACGCGTGCACGTTGCGAATCGTCTCGTCACCCCAGAATGCATCGAGGTGGCTCATCCAACCGGTGAGGCCGAGCAGCAGCACCAATGACCACAGCAGCCAGATCATCCAGACGCCAAGCGGGTCGTGGCCGAGGGTTCGCGGCGCACCGCCGCGGAGGTAGCTGACGGTGGCAGTCAGCGAGGGCTTCAGTGCCCCAAGCCCGGCGAGACCCGGCGCGAGCGCAGCCCACGCGAGCCGCGCGACAACGACGACCACGGCAGCGTATCCGACCATGCGGTGCGTCCAGTCGCCATCGTCGCGGACCAGGTCGAAGATCACGAGCCCCGCGAGGAGCCAGTGCGACACGCGGACGGCGGCGTCCCACACGAGAACGCGGCCGTCGCCGGCGGCGCCCTCCTCGTGGGAGCCAGTCACGACTTACTTCTCGACCTCTGACTTCACCGGCTCGAGGGTCTTCGCGTCGTAGTAGATCTCGACCTTCTTGCCTTCCTTGTTCCTGCCGTAGATCTCGTAGCAGTTCCCGTCCACCTTGAATATGTTGATGGTGTAGCCCTGCGCTTCGATCTTGGCCTTGGCATCGGCTTCTTGCATCCACTCGGCCTTCGGGTAGGCCTTGCAATCGGCTTTGGCAGCTGCGGTGGTAGAGAGCGTTGCAGCGACGCTGAGAACGACGACGAGAATGATTTGTTTCATGGAGGATTCAGGATTGGAGTTGGAATGAGCGAATTTTAGCAGACCGCGTACACCGGCTTCGCCCGACGCCGATGACCGAAACACTTTCGCCTGAATTATTTCTTGTTAGGATCGCAGGCCGCGCGCGCCCACTTGCCGTGCAGTTCGACGGTCTGCTCCACCGGCCCCAGGCTGTCGCTGACACCCGCGATGGTCCAAGCGCCGCGATATTCGGTTTCGCTGTCGAAGGACAGCTCGAAGGGCCCCTTACCCTTGAACTCCCCGCTGCAAACCATTTCGCCGGTGGCCTTGTTACCCACGCGCTTGTAGTTCGCCAGCTGGCACTTGTTGGGATCGCGCTCGTCGCTGTTGAACAGCTTGTCGGACGCTGCCAATTCCGGCGTGATGCACTGTGCAGCGACGACGACCTGAGCGCTTATCGGAATCGGGATACCCAGCTTTTTCATTTCTTCGAGTTGGTCCGGCGAAGTCTGCAGGCCGCCTTTCTGGCTCACCCTCACCGTCACTTCCCATTCGCCCACCTTGAGCGGCTCCGCGGCATGGGCCGACAGAGCGAGTACAACAGCGGCGAGCGTGAAAAACCGGACAGTCGACGTCATCGTCCTTCCCGAGGCGCCGACGATATGCGTCAGCGCGCCTTGAAGTATTGCCTATTCCCGGGCGTCGTTGAAGAGCTGCCGCGTGCATGGCCGCGCGGAGCCGCCGCGCCGCGTGCGTCCTGACGGGTCGTCGCGTGACTGCGCGGTTGCTGCGCGTCTTGCTGGCGCCGCGCCTGTTGGCCCGCGGGCTGTCCGCGCGCTGGCACGCGTCCGTTGGACGGATTGCGACCGGCCGGCGCGTGACTGCCGGCACCCTGCCGCCGTCCCTGCCCTGAGGGTTGACCGCGCCCGCGCTGTTGCTGCTTCTGGAACACCGGTTGCGCCACTGCGCGCGGATCCGGCTCGAATCCGGCGATCACCGTTTCGGGGATTTCGCGCTTGATCAGCCGTTCGATGTCGCGCAGGAACACGTGCTCGTCGATGCACACCAGCGAGATGGCTTCGCCTTCGAGGCCGGCCCGTCCGGTGCGACCGATGCGATGCACGTAGTCTTCCGGAACGTTGGGCATATCGTAATTGACCACGTGCGGCAGCTGGTCGATGTCGATGCCGCGCGCGGCGATGTCGGTCGCCACCAGCACCCGCATGTCGCCGTCCTTGAAGCCCGCCAAGGCGCGCGTGCGCGCATTCTGGCTCTTGTTGCCGTGGAGCGCGGTGGCGCTGATGCCGTCGGCTTCCAGCGCGCGTGCGAGTTTGTCCGCGCCGTGCTTGGTCCGCGTAAAGACCAGGACCTGCCGCCAGTCGTGGTGGCCGATCAGCCATGACAGCAGTTCGCGCTTGCGATCGCGGTCCACCGGATGCACGCGTTGGCGAATCGCTTCGACCGTCGAATTGCGCGGTTCGACCTGAATGGTTTGCGGGCGATCGAGCAGCCGGTCGGCGATCGCCTTGATCTCATCCGAGAACGTGGCCGAAAACAACAGGCTCTGGCGCTTCTTCGGCAGGAGAGCAAGTACTCGCTTCACATCGGGAATGAACCCCATGTCGAGCATGCGATCGGCTTCGTCGAGCACGAAGATCTCGATGCGCGAAAAGTCCACGTTGCCTTGGCCATGATGGTCGAGCAGTCGGCCCGGCGTCGCCACCAGGATATCGACGCCGCGCTTGAGTTGCGTGGTCTGCGGTCCGATGGAGACACCGCCGAACAGCACCATCGACGTGATCTTGAGATGTTTGCCGTAGACGCGGATCGACGCTTCGACCTGCGCCGCGAGCTCGCGCGTCGGCGTCAGGATCAGCGTCCGCAGCGGCTTGCGCGCGCCGCTCTTGTAAGGCGACGGCGAGGTCGACAGCCGTTGCAGGATGGGCAGGACGAAGCCTGCGGTCTTGCCGGTGCCGGTCTGCGCGCCGGCCAGCAAATCGCCGCCCGCGAGTACCGCGGGAATGGCCTGGGCCTGGATCGGCGTGGGTTCGGTATAGCCTTCGTCGGCGACCGCGCGCATCAGCGCTTCGGACAGCCCGAGTGTAGAGAATGACATAGGTGCTTTCGAATGGTGTGCTCGGCCATTCGCCGCAAAGGGCGACCAGTCACAGCCAAACGGAAGAAACGACGGAGGTCAGAATCGACTGCGGCAGGGGGACTGGAACAAACGCCGCAGCCGTATTGTACCGCAATACGCCCTTACCCGCCCGGCGCCATGACCGCGCCAGCGGTTGCTCGACTGCGTGGCGAACCTGTGGGCGATCGGTGGGGGTGCCTCCACCAAGCTGTCTCTCATCCCCGGCGCTGTGCCGGGTTCCCAAGGAGACAGACCATGTATTCGCGCAACAAACACTACGGCACATCACCTGAGCATCGGTCGGCCGCCTACGCCAGGCTCTTTGCCGGTGCCGCCATCGTCCTGATGTTCTGGGGGGCGATCGTGTTTCCTCCGGATTTTTCCAATGTGCCTGACGCGACAACGCCATCGTCAGACGCACCCGTTATCGAACAACCGTCCAACGACTTTGGAGCACGCTCATGAACCACAATACCTTGAATCACGAAGCCATCAGCCAGATCGTGTTCGACGAACGCTACGCCGTGCCGGTGGATCAGACCGCGCAACGACTGTTTCGGCAGCTTCCCCTTGCCACGGGATACTCGAGCCACTTGGTGGACGCCATGGCGACTGCCTACCTGATCGCGGTGCTCGAGTCGATCTGCCTGCGCGAAGTGCACCTGCACATCGACCAGGAACATGAGACCGTTGTCGGCGCGTCGGTCGACTGTCGGCATTGCGCGCCGGTGCCGGCGGGTGCGGTGCTGCGGCTCAGCGGCTGGGTCGAGCAGATGGGCGATAGCGAAGTCACGTTTCGCATGCAGGCGCAGGACGAGCAGGAATGCGTGTGCGAGGCGTCCATCCGCCTGGTCATCGTCCACCGCGAACAGATTGCCCGCCGCATCACGCGCAAGAAAGAAGCGATCGAGCGTCGGCAGTTGTTTCTTGCAGCGTGAGCGTGACGTACCGGCACGCCCTCACGGGTGTGCCGGTGCGACGTCTACCCAGTCGACCCGGAAAAAACACGCTTCGAACCAGTCGACCGGTATCGCGAAGACGCCCCCTTCATTGAGCACAACCGTGGCCACCCCATTTTCGCCCGGGCCCGGTTCCCACGCCTCATGGGCGTACTTCGTAATGGTGTTGTTGGAAACCCCGTGCGGATTGCGCAGCACGACGTACTCGACGTTACGTTGCTTCATCATGCCGAGCACCGCATAGGCGTGCCCGCTCACCAGGCCCGTGTTGCCCCAGGAGAGACCCTTGTCCGTCATGGCGGTGACGGCGACGTCGTGGCTCGTTGCCATTGTCGGCGGCAAGGTCACCCCGCGCTCGTCGCACTTCACAAAAGGTGTCAGCAGCGGACAGTGATCGTTGGTTTCGAAATCGCCACTTCCGCCGATAAGCATGCGACAGGCGTGTTTGGGGTACAGGCGGTGCAAGTCGTCGCCGACGAACTGGTAGTCGGCCGGCACCGGATCCTCGGACGCCCGATTGCGTCGCTGCATTACGAAGGCCTTCTCGACCAGTGCGGGCCACGCTTCCCCAGCGTCCGAAGATCCCGCGAAGTAAGGTTGATTTGACTCGTCGACGGGCACCCAGGGTTGCACGTCAAAGGCCGGACAAGGCTCTTCATTGTCTTCGAGGGTGAATTTGAAGCGATAGCGCTCGTCCGTCGCGTCGTGCGAGCAGGCGTTGTCGAGATATTTCTGCCACCGCTTCGGCTGTGCCCAGGCGAGCGAGATCATCGATGAAATGAGGTAGCAGTCGGCGACCATTCCCTGGCGCGGGTCGAGGTACGAAGCGCCACTGTTCACGAACGCGCCGATGGACTTGTAGATGGCGATATCGCGGGGCTGCGCTGCGTACGTTCCCGGTCTGGTGAAGGTGGCGTCGCTGACCGGTACCAGAAACGGCAGGACCTGTTGTATGGCGTGTTCCCCGTACTTCTTGATGGCGGCTTTCCCAAGCGGTTGCTGCTTGATGGCAGCCATGATCGCATCCAGCGTGTGTGGCGACCGGAACTGCTCGATGAAGTCACGAAACGGCTGCCATGCGGGTGCGCTGCTTCCGTCCGGGTCGAAGACCATTTCCAGCTTGGTCTGGAAGGCTTGCTCCAGCAAAGCCTTCGCGTCGACCCAGGTGCTGTAGTCACGACCTCGGCCGGACGGGAGCAGCAGCTGCGCGATTACGAATGGATTCGGAGACCACATGACACGATGTCGCTCGGCCTCAACCGCCCGCGTTCTCGACGCCTCCCCCCGACTTTTCCTTTAGCGTTGTCAGCTCCTTTCGGGCTTTTTCGAGCGCTGCTTCTGCCGCTTTGATTGCGTTCAACGCGGTATCGATCGAGGCCTTTTGCTCGTCCGACAGCGATGGTTGTCCTGGATTGGGTGGCATGTTCCTGCTCCTTGTTGGCACGGGCGGTTACGACCCTACGAACGCAGGGTCGCGGTCGACGAAGCGCTGCCCGCGTGCGCTTCGGCGTAAATGGTTTCCTTCAGTTGCTCGGTCTCTGCCGACGGTGCAACGCCCAGCACGATGGACAGCATTTCTCGCAGCCGCCGATAGACCCGCAAGCCCTCGCTGTACTGTGCGTGGCGCGCAAGCGCGCGCATCAAGGAGCGCGCGATATCCTCCGACGTCGTATCCGCGGCGAATGCGCGTTCCAGGGCGGGGATCAGGCGTTCGTCCTCGCGACCGGCGAGCAGCGCGTCCGCAGTCAGGAGCGCCGAACGCACCGCCGCCGTGACTGCCTCGCGACCGGCGAGGAGCCACGGCGGACCTTCGTCTTCCGGCAAGAACGGCCCGCGATAGTGTTCGAGCACGGCGCTGACGTCACGCATGGCGGCCGCATGCTGGACGTTCCGCCCACCGGCATGATCGTCGCGGTGACCACCCACGCGCGACAGTGCGCGCAGCAGCGGCCCGACGTCGATCCAGACCCGGCGTGGGGCCAGCTGCAGCCGTCCTTCCAGCGACACCAGCGACTCCTCGTCGCGCAGCAACCGGCGCAGGCGGGAAATCGTCATGTCGAGCGACTTGCGGGCGTTGGCGATGTCGGCATCCGGCCAGAGCCTGTCGGTAATCCACTGCTTGTCCGCGGAGTCGCGCCCCATCGCTTGGCAGCACACCAGCAGCTTGAGCAGTTCCAGCGGCTTGTCCTGCGCCTTGTGTGCCGGCTGATACCGCTCGTCATGGATTTCCAGTTCGAAGGCGCCGAGCGTGCGGATGCGCACCGGCCACGGCCAGTACGGACCGGCCGCTTCCGGCGCCTCGAGGCGATTCGTGGCGATCAGCCGGCGGACAAATTCCGGCTGAATGTCGTGCGCAAGTGCGGCATCGCAAATTTCGGTCAGACAGTCTGTGGCGCGCGAGAGCAGGTTGACGAACGAAGCGTCGGCGGCATGATCGAGGCCGCTGCGCAGCAGGGCAAGGTCGGTTTTGCCTCCCGCCATAAATTGAAGGCAATGATCCAACGCCAGGAAGATCTTTACAACCCGTCCCTCGAGGCCCGTTGTCGCCGTCTGTGCCAGTGTGAACGCCTCGTGGAACTTGCCATTGGCGGCAAGACCGTAGACGCATTCGACCTGGAATGCGCGCAGATGCGATCCCGAGTAGCCAGCCAACGCTGCGGTTTGCAAAGCCTCGGTCGCCAGGCGGAGGCCTTCCTGCGGCTTTTTCTGTAACAACAGGAGACGCGCGGCCAGGCGCGCGTAGACGGCGCGCTGCGCCGGTGGGGCGGTGGTGGCGATGGACTCGATCTCTTGCAAATGGCGGCCGACGGCCGTCAGGTCGCCTTTTTTCAGTTCGGCTTCCACGTTGGCCATGCCGAGTTCGAAGGCGAGACGGCGCGACCCCGTCTGCTCGACGAGCGCGCGTGCCTGCTGCAGGAAATCCTCTGCCAATGCCGGCTTGCCATCCTCATAGTAGGCGGCGGCGGCGCTGGTCAACCAGCGTCCGCGCTGCAGGGGGCTCATGCCGGACCGACCGGCGTGCGCACGCGTCGCCAACTGCATGTTCTGCGCTTGCTCATGGGTCCCGAAAATCCGCGCCTGGTCGATCAGCAGCCGCGCCGCCTCGAGCGACTGATCCGGCGTGAGCCAGGCGGAATCATCGTCGACCAGAGTCTGGACGCGGCGCATCAGCGCTTCGCCGCTGATACCCGCAGGATGGGCTCCGGCGACCAACGCTGCGCACATCAGGCCGATACATAGGGTGGATTCGTAGGCGCTTCCCGGTTCGGGAAGGCGATCGCCACTCGCTCGCGCGTGACGATCGATCCACAGATCGAGCGTGCGCACGTCGCCGTATTCAAGAACGAACACGGTAACGACACTGGCCGACGCGAGGCGCATGCCGGCGGCGTCTCCGCTCGCTTCGAACGCGGCGTAGCTGCGCTCGAACCATCCGCGCGCGACTTCCTCGTCGATGCCCAGCAACGCGCGGCCCGCCCAGAAGCATAGCCACGGCTTGCCGCTCACGAGCGCGTCCGGCAACTTCGTCAACCCGCGCGACAGCAGCGCGGCCTGCGAAGCGCGGGCGTAGCGCGGGGCCAGCGCCTCGAGCACCTCCGCGGCACGCGCTAGCGCGTTGCGCTCGACGAAGAGCGAGAACGCATCTTCTTCATGACCGTGTTTGAGAAGCTGCTCGGCGGTGTTCAGCGCGAGTTCCTGCGTCTGCGCTTCGCCCAGTCGCTCGCGCAACAGCGAGCGCATACCGCGCTGGATCAACCCATGCGCTTCGTACTCCTGTCCGCTTGCGGTGGTCACCCGCCGCAGCAGGCCCCGTTCCACCAGGGGTTCGATCTCTGCAGCCCCTTCAGCGCCCGCGAGTTCGATCGCGAGCGCCGCGTTGAATTGCGGTGCGAACGCGGTGCGCAACAGCAGGTCACGACGCGGCGTGGGCATCCGCTCGAGCAACTTGTCCAGGAGATGCCGGTGGATGCGCTCGATCGTCGCCTCCGCGCGTCCTGCCACCGTCCCGGCACCACGCAGGAATTCGCAGGCAAGCACCAGCGCTCCGGCGTGACCGCCGGTCAAAGCCGCAAGATTGGCGCCGTCCGCGTCAGCGAGTCGAAGCGCGTCGCCCAGCGCCTGGCACTCCTTGGCGTCGAAGGCCAGAGATATATCGTTGCAGAGAGACAGTCGACGAGCTGCGACGGCGTCGAAGAACGCCGGCGGTGCAGGCTCTTCGGCAACCAACAATATCTCGACGCTCGAATCCGCAAGGCCGACGAAGTGCGCGAGCGCGCGCAAGCGCGATTCGTTCGACACCTTGTGCGCATCGTCGAGCACAAAGCAGCGCGGCGACGTCGCGGACTGCGTGACCGCGCCAAAGAAGCGTTCGGCAAACGCGGCCTCGTTGGCATGATCGTCATTGGTGAAGCGCGGGAGTCCGGTCGTATCGACGCCCTGTGCAGTTAGCGCAGACGCAAACTGGTGATAAAAAAACGCCGGGTCGTCGTCGCGCGCATCGAGTCGGTACCACGCGACCGGTTTGCCGGTATCGCGCACGTAGCTCGCGGCAAGCGTCGATTTGCCGCTTCCCGACGGGGCGGACAGCCATTTGGCAGGGGCGCCCGACGCGCGCAACCGCGCCACGAGCCCGGGGCGCTCGACGACGCCAACAAGCTCAGGCACAACGGTCTTGAAGGCATCGCGAGCACTCACGCGTGGACCCTTCCCCCGCAGGTTCCGATCGCGCAGGCTAAGGGCTATTGCGCGCCAGCGTCAAGCCCGGGGATTCGACCAACGCGTCGTGCATCCATTCGGTGCGTCAAGCAGGCGCGATATCTGGCAAAGTAGCATTCGCATGAAACCGAACATCCAGTTCCGTCTGCGCATCAGCAAGGGCGATGACATCGCCGTCGGCCCGGGCAAGATCGATTTGCTGGAAGCGATCGGCAAAACCGGTTCGATCACGGCGGCCGCGCGCTCGCTCGGCATGTCGTACCGGCGTGCCTGGCTCCTTGTCGACACGATGAATCGCTGTTTCAAGAGTGCAGTCGTCGAAGCGGAGGCGGGTGGCAAGCGCGGTGGTGGAACGCAGCTTACGTCGATGGGCGCCGACGTTGTACTTCGATACCGCCGCATAGAGGCCACCGCCGCGAAGGTCGGCAAAGCGGATCTTGCAGCGCTGACACGCATGCTCGCGCGCTAGCCGCGCAATGTGCTTGACCACATACAGCGCGTAGGGGAGCATGCGTCGGTCATGACGATCGATCGCTTCCGTCGGCCATTGGCAATGGTGGCGTTCGGCGCGGCACTGGTGCCCGGGTCGGGGCACGCGCAGTTCGTCAACACGCCAAGTACCACGCAGCCCGACAACGCATTCGATCGCGCGACCTACGATCCGCGACTCATCGGCGCCGTGGCCAGGCTGCTGGAGGGGAGCACCTATGCTTCTCAGCGCGCGCCTCTTCCTGATGCGGACGCGGACCTCGGCGCGCTGCAGACCGGCGATCTGCGATCGTGGCCGCGCCTGTATCGCAACGGCGATCTACTCGTGACGGGCATACTCAACGGTGCCGTCGGGGTATTCGGCATGACCGAGAATCTCTTCGGTCCGCCGCCACCGTTGGCGGCGTCGAACTATACGAAGAATCCGGCATGGGTCGAGTTTTTCATCGAGCCGGGATTGAGCGCGAATTTCAGGCTCAGCCCGGTGGCGAGTCTTTACGGCAGCTTCAGCTATGTCGAATCGAGTACGCGCGGCACCGACAACACCGGTGCGGGCAACCTTTACTACGGCAATCGCGAATTGCTCTTTGGCGGCGTGCGCTGGCGCGACCCGGGCAGCGGCTGGGCACTCGACGCGTCGTACGGCCAGCAGGATTTCACCGTCGGCAACCAGATGCTGATCGGCCGCGGTGCGAGCGATGACACCGCGCAGCGCGGCGCCAATCAGCTTGGTCCGCGCAACGCCTGGGCGAATGCGGGCATCCTCAAGGCGACGTGGCAGGACTTCACCGTGCAAGGTTTCTATCTGAAGCCGAACGAGTCGCCCAATTCCGCCACCGGCACCATCTTCAACGGCATCAACGTCGAATGGCTGCCCGCCGGCCCGGTGCGCCTGGGCGCGATGTATCTGTATGTGCCGGATTCGGACATCGTCACCCGCGACAAGCTCAACATCGTCGATCTGCGCGCGCGGGTGCACCCGATCACGTCGTTGCCGCAGTTCTGGTTGCAGGGCGAATACGTGTCGGAAACCAAAAGCAACGTGGCCGCCAACGGCTGGTACGTGCAGGCCACCTACAACGCGCTCGGAACGGCATGGAAGCCGTTGTTCAGTGTGCGCTACGCCTCACTGTCGGGCGACAAGTCCGGCACGTCGAAGTGGGAAGGCTTCGATCCGCTGTACTTTTCCGGCGGCAATCCCAACTGGTACCAGGGCAAGATCGGCTCGTCGATCTTCAACAATACGAATCTCAACGTCGCCAACGCCACGCTGACGCTCACGCCGGACGACAAGAACATCATCGAATTTCTCTACCTGTACTTCAGCGCCGATCAGACGAATTCGCCGCTCTCCATTCCCGCGGCGGGCGCAGTACCGAAGGGTGGCGGTGGCGTGCCCAGCAAGGCGCTCGCCAGCGAGTTCGACGTCAGCTACACGTACACGATCAACAAGAATCTCAACATCAATGCATTTGCGGCCTATGCCGCACCGGGTGCGGGCCTGAAGCAGAGCTACTCCGCCGCTGGTGGCAGCGCCAGCGGCTGGTGGTTCTACGGCGCTCAGTTGAATTTCAGCTACTGATGTGCTATGTCCAATGCGCATAACGAGTTCGCCGTCAAAATATCCGGCCAAGCCCGCTTGGCGGCGCGAGCCGGAATCCATTTGCTCTCAAGTCAATGGGTCCCGCTTTCGCGGGCAATGACGATTCACTGTCAGGAGATGGTGATGTCAGAACGAGATTGCAATTCCAACGATGCGTTCGCGTGGCCGCATTCGGTGCCGCCTTGCTGTTGTATGCGCAAGGTGCGCTCGCCGATGGGACCGGATTCTTCACGGCCGCGCAACTGAGCCAGGGCCGTTGGGAGTATTCGCAGAAATGCGCGGTTTGCCACGGCGCCCAATTGCAGGGCGGCGGTGCGCCGGCGCTGAAGGGTCGCCTGTTCAACGACCAGTGGAGCAGCAAGACGCTCAAGGCGTTCTACACCTACGTGCACAACAACATGCCGCTGGGTCAGGGCGGCGAGCTCAACAGCCAGGAATACGCCGACATCGTCTCCTACATCCTCGCGCAGAGCGGACTGCCGGCGGGTGACGAAATGCTGACGCCAAAATCACCGATGGATCGCGTGCTCGATTTGTCGGCGGCAGCAACGACGGGCAGTCCCTCGGCGAGTGCGGCGCCGGGACAGGTGAAGATCGGCGAGCTGTACGGCAAGCTCGCGCAACCGACGACCAGTCGGCCCACGCAAGCGGAGCTCGATGCGGCCGACACCGCCACCACCAACTGGCTCATGTACAACAAGGGCTACCGCGCGGAGCGCTATTCGCTCCTGAAGCAGATCAACAGCGGCAATGCCAGCAATCTGAGACCAGTGTGCATGTTCCAGCTGGGCGAGCTCGGAACATTCTCGACCGGGCCGGTCGTGTACGACGGCATTCTTTATGCGACGACCCACCTCGGCACCTACGCGATCGACGCGACCACGTGCGCGAAGCTGTGGAGCCACCAGCACGTCGCGCAGGGTCCGGAAATGAACGCGACCAACAAAGGCGTCGCGATCGCCGGAGGACGCGTCATCCGCGGCACGCAGGATGGCTTTCTCTACGCGCTGGATGCAAAGACGGGTGCGCACCTGTGGGTACGCCAGGTCGCGGATTGGACCATCGGTGAAGGCGTGGGCGCTGCGCCCATCGTATGGAACGACATCGTCTACGTCGGCAAGGCCGGCGGTGACTGGGGCATTCGCGGGCGGATGATGGCGTTCAACGTGAGCGACGGATCGCCGGCGTGGAGTTTCAATCTCATTCCGCGAGCAGGCGAGACCGGTGCGGACACGTGGCAGAACAGCGATTCGGCGGAACACGGCGGCGGCGCGGCCTGGGTGACCTACGCCCTCGACCGCGATACCGGCACGCTGTTCATTCCGGTCGGCAATCCCGGCCCCGACTACAACAGCGCCATGCGCCCGGGCGCCAATCTGTTCACCATCTCCACCGTCGCGCTCGATGCGCGTACCGGCAAGTTGAAATGGTGGTACCAGCTGCGGGCCAACGACAATCACGATTGGGACGCGACGACGGTGTCCCTGTTCGATGCCGGCGGCAAGAAACTCGTCGCCACGGCGGGCAAGGAAGGCATCCTGCATGTGGTCAATCGCGACGACGGCAAGCTGGTCTTCAAGCTGCCGATGACCACGCTGCTCAACCACGACGTGCCGCTCACGCCCGAAGGGGTGCGCGTCTGTCCGGTCGCGGGCGTGCAGTGGAATGGCGCCGCACACAGCCAGGCGACGGGGCTGCTCTACGTCAACGCCATCGACTGGTGCACCGTGTTCAAGGCCGGACCCAATCCCAAGTGGGTGGCCACCGTGCCGTTCACCGGTCTCGCCAACGGCTGGGGTACCAACGACCCGATCAGCAAGTGGTCCGGCTGGATCAACGCGGTGAATCCGCAAACGGGCAAGATGGTGTGGCGCGTGCATACACCGGCGCCGATGTATGCCGCGATCACGCCCACCGCAGGCAATGTGCTGTTCACGGGCGATCTCGGCGGCAATTTCCTCGCGCTCGATGCGCGCAGCGGCAAGGAACTCTACCGCTTCAACACCGGCGGGCCGATTGCCGGCGGGGTCGTGACCTACGAGCAAAAGGGCAAGCAGTACGTTGCCGTGGCCTCCGGCAGCAGCGGCGGTTCCATCCCGCTCACCGGCAGCACGACGATCGTCATTTTCGGGCAGTAGGTTATGTCACTAACCGTTCGTGGTGAGCCCTTCGGCAAGCTCAGGACAGGCTTGTCGAACCATGAACGGTCGCGCTGCAGATTTTAGGCGTAACCGACGCTGCGCCGGTCGATCGATACGGCCTTGATCAGCGCGTAGATGGGTTGGCCTTCGGTCAGGCCGAGTTCCATCTGCGAGCGCCGGGTAATGCGTGCGACCAGCAATGCCTCTCCGACGCGCAGCTGGACGTCGACGATCGGCCCGTCTTCGTCGGTCATCGCGAGCAGCGAACCCTCGAGCACGTTCAGCGTGCTGATCTTCCGCGGTGGTTCGAGCGCGAGCGCGACGTCACGGGCGCGGATGCGCACGCGCACACGCTCGCCGGCAAGTGCCTCGACATTGGGTACCAGCAATTCGCCGCCGGGGAACCGCAGCGTGGTCAGACCATAGTGGAGGTCGTGCGCGGCGACCGTGGTCTCGATCACTGCACCTGCCTCGTGGCGCCCCGTGTGCGGGCGCAAATCGAAGCGCCCCATCACCTCGTCGACCGGGCCTGACGCCAGAGCCTTGCCCTCCGCCAAAATCACCACCATGTCGGCAAGGCGTGTGATCTCCGCGACCGAATGACTGACATAGACGATCGGGATGTGCAGATCGTCGCGCAGTTGCTCGATGTAGCGCAGCACTTCGTTCTGGCGCGTGACGTCGAGCGACGCCAATGGCTCGTCCATCAATAACAATCGCGGTTGCGCCAGCAGCGCGCGGCCGATGGCGACGCGCTGTTTTTCGCCGCCGGATAGCGCATCGGGCATGCGCTTCTGCAGCGCTTTCAATCCGAGCAAATCGATCACGTGTGCCGGTTCGATCACACGCGACGCCGGCGCGGCACGGCGAAATCCGTACAACAGGTTCGCCTCGACATCGAGATGCGGAAACAGCAAATCGTCCTGGAACACGTAGCCGAGGCGCCGTCGATCGGGCGGGAGGTCGATGCCGCGGGCGCTGTCGTACAACGTCTCGCCATTGACGATGATGTGCCCGCGAAGCGGCTGACTGATGCCGGCCAGCGCGTTGATCACGCTGGTCTTGCCCGAGCCGGAGCGGCCGAACAAGCCGACAACGGGCGCTTCGGCGTGAAACGCTACCGCGATCTCGAACGCACCCAGGCGCTGCTCGATATCAACGTCGAGCATGGATGGTGTCCTTGACTTGCGCGCGACGGGTCAGCCATTCCGAGGCGACCAGCGCGCCGATGGAAAGCAAGACCGCGATTGCACTGAGGCGCAACGCCTGCGCATCGCCGCCTGGGGATTGCACGAGGGAGTAGATCGCCAGCGGGAGCGTCTCCGTTTCGCCCGGGATGTTCGACACGAAGGTGATCGTCGCGCCGAACTCACCGAGACTGCGGGCGAACGACAGCAGGATACCGGTGATGATGCCGGGCAGCGCGAGCGGCAGCGTCACCGACATGAAGACCCACGAGCGTGATGCGCCGAGGGTCCGCGCCACGGTCTCGAAACGACGATCGATCGCGGCGATCGATAATCGAATCGCCCGCACCATCAGCGGAAAGCCCATGATCGCGGAAGCGAGCGCGGCACCGGTCCAGCGAAACGCAAACACGACGCCGAACCACTGATCGAGCCACGCCCCGAGGACCCCCCGCTTGCCGAACAGCAGCAGCAGCGCAAAGCCGACGACGACGGGAGGCAGCACCAGCGGCAGGTGCACTAACGCATCGAGCAGGGTCTTGCCGGGAAACTCGCGGCGCGCCAGGAGGTAGGCAAAGAAGATCGCGACCGGCAAGCTGAACGCAACGCTGAAAAATGCAACCTTGAGGCTGAGGAGGATGATCCCCAGCTCATCACTGCTCACGGCGAGCCTTGCCCTGCCATGGTGAATCCGTAGCGTTGCCACGTCGGGCGGGCCGCAGCCGACGCGAGGTAAGCGACCAATGCGTTCGCTGCCGCCGGGCGTTGGCCCGCGACGAGTGCAATCGGATAGACGATCGGTGGATGGGTGTTTTCGGCAAAAGTCCCCACGACACGCACTTTGGGTTCCGCTGCGGCATCGGTGGCGTAGACGATGCCGAAGGGCGCTTCGCCACGTGCGACCAGGACGAGTGCGGCGCGCACGTTCTCGGTCCGCGCAATCTGCTTTTCCACAGTGGGCCACACGTCCAATGCTTGCAACGCGGCCTTGGCGTATTTGCCTGCCGGGACGCTGTCGGGATTGGCGATGGCCAGCCGATCGTTGCCAAGTGCGGCCGCGAGCGGAAAGTTTGGAGCGATCTGGAGCGCGGCCTTGCTGTCCGCGGGTGCGATCAGCACCAGGCGATTGCGCAACAGTTCGACGCGGGTCTTCGGCGCGAGCAATTGCCGCGACTCGAGATAGTCCATCCAGTCGAGATCGGCGGAAACGAAAACGTCCGCCGGCGCGCCGGACTCGATCTGCTTCGCCAATGCGTTGCTGGCGGCGTAGGAAACGACGACCTTGTCGCCGGTGCGCGCCTCGAACTGCTTCACCTGGTCGTCCAGCGCCTCCTTGAGGCTGGCCGCCGCGAACACGGTGAGGGTTGCTGCGTGCACCTGCGCAGACAAGATGAGGCAGCCCAGCACCGTTACCATCGTCAACCACAGTCGTCGCATCACGCGCTCCATGCAAGTTTCGCCAGAAAAGCGAGAATAAAGGGCAATATACCGCTGTATATAACGTACGGCAATTGGTGGGCATTGCACCGGTGCATCGGCATAGCGCTGCATATTGACCTCCCCGACCCTCGGCCGCATGCTTCGGCGCGGCGACGAAGTGTCGCAATCCACAGGAAATGACAATGAAGACAAGCGCGCGCAACCAATTCGCCGGTATCGTCAAAGAGATGACCAAAGGTCCCGTAAGCACCGAGGTGATCCTCGAAGTTTCACCCGGCATCAACGTCGTTGCCGTGATCAGCACGCGCTCGGCGGAAACGCTCGGGCTCGCCGTCGGCAAGCGCGGCTACGCCCTGATCAAGGCGAGCAGCGTGGTGGTGGCGGTCGACTGAGGTCCACGGCAATGCGTGCCGTCACGTTCGTCGCGGCAATGCTGTTGATGGCGACGCCGTGGTCGCCGGCGTTCGCGCAGGCACAGGGGGCTGGCCCGGTGGCGTTGACCGTCAAGGGCAACGTCGAACGCGAGCTCGGTCTTTCGATCGACGAACTGAAGCGGCTACCGGTGCAACGGATCGAGGATGTGCGCGTGGTGCGTGAGCAGGGTGCGACGGCCGCGGTGCCGGAAGTCGCGCGGCGCTACACCGGCGTCCTGCTGCGCGATGTTCTGGACCGGGCCAAGCTCACCGAAAAGAATCGTTTCGATCTGCGCCGCAGCATCGTGATCGTGACCGCCACCGACGGTTATCGCGCCGTATTTTCCTGGGCCGAACTCTACCTATCGCCGATCGGCGACGGCGCGCTGATCGTCTACGAACGCGACGGTGCCGCGCTTGCCGACAGCGAAGGCCCACTCGCGCTGGTTTCGCTCAAGGACACCCGGCCTGGGCCGCGCCACGTCAAATGGCTGCGCTTCGTCGAGATACGGACGGTGTCCGACTAAATATCGAATGGTTGTTGAAAGCCGTTCATGGTTCGACAAGCCTGTCCTGAGCTTGCCGAAGAGCTCACCACGAACGGCTTTTAAGTCACGTCGCATTGGGACAGTCCGTTCGTCCTGAGCTTGTCGAAGGACGAAAGATCCACCCTGATACAGATTTTCCAGCGATCCTTACGGCAAGGCGTTCGGGGCGGCCCTTCGCACTCACGCGTTGGCATCCGCCGCGTTCGGGTAGAACAACTGGTCGCCGCCGATCTTGTAGTCGGCGATCGCCTTCTGTCCCGCCGGCGACACGAGCCAGTCGATGAATTGCTGGCCGAGCTCCTTTTTCACGTTCGGATGCTTTTCGGGATTGACCAGCATCACGCCGTATTGGTTGAACAGGCGCTTGTCGCCCTGGACCAGAATGTCGAGATCGCCGCGGTTCTTGAACGCCAGCCACGTGCCGCGATCGGCGAGGACGTAAGCTCCCATGGACGACGCGGTGTTGAGCGCCGGTCCCATGCCCTGTCCGGTGTCGCGATACCAGGGACCCTTGCTCTTGTCGATGTCCACACCGGCCGCTTTCCACAGATCGAGTTCGGCCATGTGCGTGCCGCTGCGATCGCCGCGCGACACGAACGGTGCCTGCGCGGCGTCGATCTTTTTCAGCGCTGCGAGGATGTCCTTGCTGCCCGCGATCTTTGCGGGGTCGCTCTTCGGCCCGATGAGCACGAAGTCGTTGTACATCACCGGATAGCGTTTGACGCCCTGCCCTTCGGCCAGGAATTTTTCCTCCGCGGCGCGGGCGTGAACGAATACGACATCGGCGTCGCCGCGGCGGCCGACGTCGAGCGCCTGGCCGGTACCTAACGCGACCACGCGCACCTTGACGCCGGTCTGCTGCTCGTAGATCGGCAACAGATAGCCGAACAATCCCGATTGCTCGGTCGACGTCGTCGAGGCGACGGTGATGAATTTTTCCTGCGCTGACGATGCGAACGCGGCGAGGCAAAGGACTGCAGCCAGCAACGCGCGGCGGGTGACTACCATGGCAATTCTCCTTCAAGAAATTGTGCGGCTTCAGGTGATTCGGGGTGTTTGAAAAACCGGTCGGCAGGGGCGCGCTCGACCAGACGTCCTTGATGGAGCAGCAGGATCTCGTCGCCCAGGCGACGGGCCTGGCCGAGGTTGTGCGTCACCATCACGATCTTGGTGCCGGCGGCATGCATGGCGCCGATGACCGCTTCGATTTCGTGCGCCGCCCCGGGATCGAGGCTGGCCGTCGGCTCGTCCAGAAACAGGACTTCCGGCCGCAGTGCCCAGGCACGCGCCAGCGCGAGGCGCTGTTGCTCGCCGCCCGACAGGACGCGGGCAGGATTGCCGGCGCGCGCTTCGAGTCCGACCGTGCGCAGCGCTTCGCGTGCGCGCGCCTCACGCTCATGCAGCGCCGTGCCGGCCACGGTGAGCGCATAGATCACGTTCGCCAAGGCCGAGCGCCGCAGCATGACCGGCCGTTGGAAGACCATCGCCTGGCGCCGCGGCGCGCCGCTGATTTCCGGCGCGTGCCAGCGGATCGTGCCGGCGGTGGGACGCAGCAGGCCGTGGCACAGGCGCAGCAGCACGCTTTTTCCGGCACCGTTCGGACCGACGATCATCGTGCGCGTCGCCGCGGCCAGCGTCATCGACACACCGTCGATGATGCGTCGGTCTCCAACCGCGAAGACCACGTCTTCCAGGTGCAGGGGCAGCAGGGTCAGCGGCGCACGCATATCAGGTGGCGTGATCATCCAAACCGCCGCTGCGCGGATTCCTTGACGACGTACGCGGCAGCGTTGAGGGCAAGCACGATGGCCAGCAACACCAGGCCGAGACCGAGCGCCAGCGGCAGATCGCCCTTGCTGGTTTCGAGCGCGATCGCCGTGGTCATCACGCGGGTGACCCCGGCGATGTTGCCGCCGACGATCATCACGGCACCGACTTCCGCGGCGGCCCGCCCGAATCCGGCCAGCACGAGCGTGACCAGCGAATAGCGCACGTCCCACAGCAAGGTGATCGCCGCGCCGAGTTTCGACTCGCCGAGCGAGCGCAATTGCTCGCGGTATTCGCTCCAGGCATCCTCGATGACCTGGCGCGCCAACCCGGCGATGATCGGTGTGATCAGGATGGCCTGCGCGATCACCATCGCGGTCGGTGTGAAGAGCAGCCCCAGTTCGCCCAACGGGCCGGCGCGCGACAGCAGCAAATAGACCACGAGGCCGACGACGACCGGCGGCAACCCCATCAAGGCGTTGAGCACCACGATCAGCGTATGCCGCCCGGGAAAACGCCCGACGGCAATCACCGCGCCCAGCGGCAAGCCGATGGCGCACGCGATCAGCACGGCGCTGAGACTGACTTTCAGGCTCAGCCACACGATGGCAAGCAGCGTCGGATCGCCGTTCGCGATCAACAGCCATGCTTGCGATGCGGCGGCGCCGAGGCTGTTCATCGCGGGCGTCGTCCTTCACATCTGCCGGCATAACCTGTATTACCATGCATGTTTCGTCGCTGAAAATAGCTCTTGGAATGCAACAATAGCCGATTGGATGCAAGGTCGAAATATGCACCAACTTACATAATGCGGCTCACCCCTGCCCTCACCTGGACGATGGAAGGCGGGGCGAGCGACACGCTCGACCTCCGGCTGTTGCCCTTGCTCGCAGCGATCGAGGACACGGGATCGCTTGCCGCGGCCGTCGCGCAGATCACCCTGTCGTACCGTGCGGCGTGGGGCCTGCTGCGTGACTATGAAACCCGACTCGGCGTGCCGCTTGTGCGACTCGAACGTGGTCGCGGCGCGCAATTGGCGCCCGCCGGGGCACGACTGCTCGCTGCGCAAAGAACGGGAGAACAGCGCCTCGCACGCTGGTTGCCCAGCCTCGCCGTCGATCTCGGTGCCCCGCCCCCGCGACCGAAGCGCAAAAAGCGCATCGCGTTGCGCATCGCCGCCAGCCACGACCTCGCCGTGGTTGCGCTGCGCGACATGCTGCCGGCAACCGAGGGGATCGATCTCGAAGTATCGTTCATGGGCAGCCTGCACGCGTTGCAGCAATTTGCCGAAGGTCGCGTCGTGGCGGCCGGCTTTCATGTCGCGCTTGAAACACGCGAATTGGCTCCCTTCCGGCGCTGGCTCGACGCGCGCCGTGACCGGCTGGTCCGCTTCGTCGATCGCGAGCAGGGCCTGATCCTGCCGCGCGGCAATCCGTCACGAGTGCGGAATTTCAAGGACATCGCGCGCAAGGGGCTGCGTTTCGTCAACCGCCAGGCAGGCTCCGGCACGCGCTTGCTGATCGACCGCATCATCCTCGACGAGCACGTATCGAGCGCCGCGCTGACGGGATTTTCTCAGGAGGAATTTACGCACGCGGCCATTGCGGCTACCGTCGCGTCGGGTGCGGCGGACGCGGGTTTCGGTCTGCGCGCCGTCGCGGCCGAGCGTGGTCTCGCGTTCGTGCCACTGGTACAGGAGCGCTATTACCTTGCGGTGCGTGCCGCGGAACTCGAGTCCGCGGGTATCGTGCGCCTGTTGCAAGTGCTGACGAGTCCGACCTTCACGCGCCTTGCGGGTGGCTACGCCGGCTATGCGCCGCTGCGCTCCGGTAGCATTGCCGGTGTCGGTACGCTCGGCGTGCGGTGAGCGACCGTTGAACCTGTTCAGGGTTTCCTTCGGCAAGCTCAGGACAGGCTGTCTCACCACGAACGGATGGACAACAGTCCGTTCATGGTTCGACAAGCTCACCACGAACGGACTACCATGGGCGTCCTTTTCGCCGCACCACCGCCATGGAATTCGCGTTTGTCGTCGATCCCCTCGCTTCGCTCAAGGCCTACAAGGACTCGAGCGTTGCCATGATGCGCGCAGCGCAGGCGCGCGGGCACGCGTTGTTTGCGATCGAGCAACCGCAGATTTTCTGGGACAGCGGCGCGACGCGCGCGCGGGTGCAGCCGATCGAAGTCGGTCCGGATGACGACGCGTGGTATCGCGCCGACGATCGCGTCATCCGCTCGCTCACGTCTTTTTCCGCGGTGCTGATGCGCAAGGATCCGCCCTTCGACATGGAGTACGTGTACTCGACGTACCTGCTCGAAGCCGCCGAGGGCGAAGGTGCGCACGTCTACAACCGGCCGCGTGCGGTGCGCGATCACAACGAAAAAATGGCGATCGCCCGCTTTGGCGAGTTCACCGTGCCGACACTGGTGACGCGCGACGCGGAGCTTCTTGGCGAATTCATCGACGCGCACCAGGACGCGATCCTGAAGCCGCTCGACGGCATGGGTGGGTCGTCCATTTTCCGGGTCCGCGCCAACGATCCCAACCGCAACGTGATCATCGAAACGGTGGGCCAGCTCGGCGCACGCAGCGTGATGGCGCAGCGCTTCATCCCGGAGATCGTCAAGGGCGACAAGCGCATCCTGCTCATTGCCGGCGAGCCGGTGCCGTATGCGCTCGCGCGGATTCCCAAACCGGGAGAGACACGCGGCAATCTCGCGGCGGGCGGTCGGGGCGTGGCGCAGCCGCTCTCGCCGCGCGACCGCGCTATCGCCGAGGCGCTTGGCCCCCGGCTTTGGGCCGAGGGTCTGCTGGTGGTCGGGCTCGACGTGATCGGCGACTACCTGACCGAAGTCAACGTGACCAGCCCCACCTGCTTTGTGGAAATCGCGGAGCAGACCGGCTTCGACGTCGCCGGCCGTTTCATCGATGCGCTGGAGCGCGCTGCAACATAGCGCTCGTCCTCGGTGCGGCCCCGCGCGTGGCGATTGCGATGACGCCACGTGCTACCATAATGACGTTACAGGTGATGGTGCGGGCGAGTCCGCGGTATTGCCTGTGCGACAAAATGAGAGTCCGGATGCTTCGGGACCGCAGCCATTCGCAGCCAGAGGTGCGCGAATGAATTCGCGCCTACGTGACAGGCCTTAGGGCATGATCGGCATCCTCATCGTCGCTCACGACAAGCTGGGTGACAGTCTGATCGGCGCGGTCACGCACGTTCTGGGTGGTCGCCCCCCGCAGTTCGAAAGTCTCGGCGTCACCGCGTCCGACGATCCACTCGCGTTGTTGCCCAAGGCGCGCGAGCTGGTCAAGTCGCTCGACAGCGGCGATGGCGTACTTGTTTTTTCCGACATCTACGGCGCGACACCGTGCAACCTCGTCGGGAAGCTGCTGGTCCCGGGACGCATCGAGGGTGTCGCCGGAGTCAACCTGCCGATGCTCGTGCGAGCGTTCACTTACCGCGCGAAGGGCATGGACATGATGATCAAAAAAGCGATCAGTGGCGGCTGCGATGGCGTGCTGCACGTTGAGGGCGACTCGATCTATGCAGCAACGCGAACTTGAGATCATCAACAAGTTGGGGCTGCATGCGCGGGCTTCGGCGAAGCTCACGCAGCTCGCCGCGAAGTATCAGAGTGAGGTCTCACTCGCTCGCAACGGTCGCAAGATCAACGCCAAAAGCATCATGGGCGTGATGATGCTGGCCGCGGGTAAGGGCTCACATGTGACGCTCGAAATCGATGGACCGGACGAGACCGAAGCCATGACCGCAATCGTCGCGTTGATCAACGATTATTTTGGCGAAGGACAGTGACTCAGATTAATTGTTATGGCGGTTTAAGATTGTTGCAATGCATTCATGATGTAATTAGATGGAACCAATGCATACGTCATGCGATCAATCAGGTGGCGTCCGCGAACGTTGCGGGCGCTTCCCTTCCTAACAGCGGCTATCCATACGATCATGCAGACACGCGAAATCAGACTCAGGAACCGCCTTGGATTGCACGCCCGCGCTTCAGCCAAGATTGTGAAGCTTGCGTCGCGCTTTCGATGCCGCGTATCACTCGTCTTCGACGGGCGACGCGCGAATGCCCGCAATATCCTCGCGGTGATGATGCTCGCCGCAAGCATGGGTACCACTATTCGTCTCGAGACCGCCGGTCCGGACGAAGCCGCGGCGATGACCGCGATGATGCAGCTCATCAACGATCGCTTCGGCGAAGAAGGCTGAGCGGGATCCACTTGGTGCCGCGCGCCCCAAGTAGAACCAATCTCAAAATCCGGCGAGCGGCCCGAGAGCGCGAAGGCCCGCAGCGACCCCCGAGACAGTACATGGAAGTACGGCGAGGGGCGAGCGAGGACACGACAAAGCTGTCGGGCCGCGCAGCCAATTTTGGGACTGGTTCTGGAGTGGCGCCGTGAGTTTCGTCCTGCATGGAATCGGTGTCTCCGGTGGCATTGCCATCGGGCGGGCACAGCTCGTCTCGCACGCGACGCTCGAGGCGGCACACTATTCCATCACCGCCGATCAGGTGGCGTCCGAGATCTCGCGCCTGTCGCAGGCGATGCGCTTCGTGCAGAAGGAGCTCGAGAACCTGCGCGCCGAAATGACCTCGGACGACGCGCCGGCGGAGTTCGGTGCGTTCCTCGATGTCCACTGGATGATCCTCACCGATCCGACGCTCGCGGAAACGCCCAAGCGGATCATCGCGGAGCAGCGCTGCAATGCCGAATGGGCGCTGGCGCAGCAGACCGCCGTGCTGATCGAACAGTTCGATGCGATCGAGGATCCGTATCTGCGCGAGCGCAAGGCCGATGTCGTGCAGGTCGTCGAGCGCGTGCTGAAGGTGCTGATGGGCAAGCCGGGACCGGTGCGGCCCGCCAACGCCGAGGAGCAGACGATCCTCGTCGCGCACGATCTCTCGCCGGCCGATGTCATCCAGTTCAAGAACCACCATTTTGCGGCTTTCCTCACCGATCTCGGCGGCGTGACCTCGCACACGGCGATCGTGGCACGCAGCCTGAACGTGCCGGCGGTCGTCGCGGCCCACAACGCGCGCGCACTCATCCAGGAAAACGAACTGCTGATCGTCGATGGCGCGCGCAACGTCGTCATCGTCAATCCGGACCGTTCCGTCCTCACCGAATACCGGCTCAAGCAGGGCGAATTCGTACTCGAGCAAAAGAAGCTCCAGCGACTCATCACGATGCCGGCCACGACGCTCGATGGCCAGCACGTCGAGCTGTTCGCGAATATCGAGTTGCCCGAGGATCTCGAACGCACGCTGGAATCGGGCGCCACGGGTGTCGGACTCTTTCGCAGCGAGTTCCTGTTCCTGAACCGGGTGGGGTTGCCCACCGAGGACGAACAATTCGAAGCGTACCGCCGCGTTGCCGCCGGGATGGAGGGCAAGCCGGTGACGATTCGCACCTTCGACCTTGGCGCGGACAAGCAAAAGGAAGGTCTCGAAGGACTGTCGCGCGTTGCGCCCAATCCGGCCCTGGGTTTGCGCGCGGTGCGCTTTTGCCTCGCCGAGCCGCGCTTGTTCCTGACCCAGCTGCGCGCGATCCTGCGGGCGTCGCACTATGGCAACATCAAGATCCTGATCCCGATGCTCGTGTCCGCCTCCGAAGTCGATCAGACGCTGGCGCTGATCGCGCGGGCCAAGGAGAGTCTGCGCGAGCAGGGCACGCCGTTCGACGCCGGCATCGAGGTTGGCGGCATGATCGAAATCCCGGCGGCGGTGCTCGCCATCGGCGTGTTCACCCGCCGTCTGGACTTCCTGTCGATCGGCACCAACGACCTGATCCAGTACACGCTCGCGGTGGACCGGTCCGACGATGCGGTGTCGCACCTGTACGACCCACTCCATCCGGCGGTGATCAAGCTCATTTCCATGGCCATCACGACGTCGACGAAGGCCGGGGTGCCGATTGCGGTGTGCGGCGAAATGGCGGGCGACCTGCGCATGACCCGGCTGCTGCTGGGCATGGGTCTGCGCAATTTCTCGATGCATCCGGCGCACGTGCTGGCGGTCAAGCAGCGGGTGCTCACCAGCGACGTCGGAAAACTCGCGCCCGTGGTCGAGCGCATGCGCCGCAACGACGATCAGCACAAGCTCGCGATGCTGCTCGAGAAGCTCAACGATTGACTTTCGGGGGCGGGGCGGTACACTGTTCTTTGAACGCGCCGATTTGACGATCAGCTTGCGGGCGCGAGGGAGTCCAGCCAGTACCGGGCTCCTGAAAAAATACGGCTAAAGCGGCGAGGTAACTCCGACCCGATTGGCGCAAGCTGGTCGGGTTTTTGCTTTTGGCGACCGTGAACACAACCGCAACCCCAGGTTCGGTCGGTATCGTCGTTCCACAACGCGCAGCGTTCGCGGAACCGCTCGCGCTCGCGTCGGGGGCGACGCTGCCATATTTCGAGCTGATGTACGAAACGTACGGCGCGCTCAACGCCGATCGCTCGAACGCCATCCTGGTCTGTCATGCGCTCAACGCCTCGCATCACGTCGCTGGCGTCCACGCGAACGAGGCGGAAAGCGAAGGCTGGTGGGACAACATGATCGGCCCGGGCAAGCCGGTCGATACCGATCGGTTCTTCGTCGTCGGCGTCAACAATCTTGGCAGCTGCTTCGGCTCGACCGGGCCGGCGTCGATCAATGCGGCGACCGGCAAGCCGTGGGGCGCGGATTTCCCGATCGTCACCGTCGAGGACTGGGTCGACGCGCAAGCGCGTTTGGCCGATCGCCTCGGCATCAAACGCTTCGCGGCGGTGATGGGCGGCAGCCTCGGCGGCATGCAGGCGCTGTCGTGGTCGATCCGCTATCCGGAGCGCATCGCCAACGCGCTGGTGATCGCTGCGGCACCCAACCTGTCGGCGCAGAACATCGCGTTCAACGAAGTCGCGCGCGCCGCGATCATGACCGACCCCGATTTCCACGACGGCCATTTCTACGATCACGGCGTCAAGCCGGTGCGCGGCCTGCGCGTCGCCCGCATGATCGGACACATCACCTACATTTCTGACGAGCAGATGGCGGAGAAGTTCGGGCGACAGTTGCGGGAAGGCCTGAATTTCTCGTTTGCGCCGGAGTTCCAGATCGAATCGTATCTGCGCTATCAGGGCGAGAAGTTCGCCGAGTATTTCGACGCCAACACGTACCTGCGCATCACCAAGGCGCTGGACTACTTCGACCCGGCGGCTGGCACGGGCGGCGACCTGGCCCGTGCGCTGGCGCCCGCGACATGTCGCTTTCTCGTCATTTCATTCACCACCGACTGGCGTTTTACGCCCGCGCGCTCGCGCGAGATCGTGAAGGCGCTGGTCGACAATCGCCGCGACGTGTCCTACGCGGAGATCGTCGCGCCGCACGGCCACGATGCATTCCTGCTCGACACGCCGCAGTATCACGCGATCGTGCGCACCTATCTTGCGCGAGCCACGCAATGACGTCCTCGATGCGCGCCGACTTTTCGACCATCGCTGGCTGGATCGCGCCGTCCTCGCGCGTGCTCGACCTGGGTTGCGGCGATGGCAGCCTGCTCTCGCATTTGCGCGCATCGTGCGGCGCGACGGGCTATGGCATCGAAATCGACAACGCCGGTGTCCTCGCCTCGATCGGCAACGGCGTCAGCGTGCTGCAGAGTGACCTCGAATCCGGGCTCGCGGGCTTCGACGACCAGTCTTTCGACAGCGTCATCCTGTCGCAGACGCTGCAGGCGATGCGGCGCATCGAATTGATCGTCAGCGAAATGCTGCGTGTCGGCCGGGAGGCGATCGTTTCGTTCCCCAACTTCGGTCAGTGGTCGCACCGTGCCCAGGTAATGCGCGGACGCATGCCGGTGTCGCCGAGCATTCCCTACCAGTGGTACAACACCCCCAACATCCATCTGTGCACCGTGGCCGATTTCGATGCGCTTTGCGCCGAGCGCGGCATCGAAGTGCTCGAACGCGTGGTGCTAAGCGGGACGCGTCGCGTGCGCGTGTTGCCGAATCTGCTCGGATCGCTGGCCATCTATCGCATCCGGCGCGGATAGGCATCGCCGGCCGGGCACTGCGCGGTAGCCGGATACAATGCCGCGATGACGGAATCCCGCAGACCAATCATTGAGGCGCTGTTCAACCGGCGCATGCTGATCTGCATCTTTACCGGGTTCAGCTCCGGCCTGCCACTCTACATCCTCATCAATCTGATCCCGGCGTGGCTGCGCTCCGAACACATCGACCTCAAATCGATCGGCCTGTTCGCGCTGATCCAGTTGCCCTTCACGTGGAAGTTCGTCTGGTCGCCGCTGGTCGATCGGTATGCGCTACCGGTGCTTGGACGTCGGCGCGGATGGATGCTGCTGACACAACTCCTGCTGTTTCTGTCGATACCGATATTCGGCGCGCTCCGGCCGCAGTTCGACTTGTGGACGATCGCTTATCTCGCGACAGCCGTCGCGTTTTTCTCGGCGACGCAGGACATCGTGCTCGACGCGTATCGCCGCGAGATTCTGCCGGACGCCGAGCTTGGTCTCGGCAACTCGATTCACGTGCAGGCGTATCGCATTTCGAGTCTGATTCCCGGCGCGCTCGCGCTGATTCTCGCCGACCACTTGGCGTGGCAAAGTGTCTTCGCGATCACCGCGCTGTTCATGCTGCCAGGCATGGTGACGACGTTGCTCGTGCGCGAGCCGACCACGGCGCATCCGCCGCCACGCACCTTGGTGCAGGCGATCGTCGAGCCGTTTCGGGAATTCATGGGGCGGCACGGCATCAAGGAGGCCATGCTGATCCTGGGCTTCATTTTCCTGTACAAGCTGGGCGATTCGATGGCGACCGCGCTCGCGACGCCGTTTTATCTCGACATGGGTTTTACCAAGTCCGAGATCGGCCTTATCGCCAAGAACGCGGCGTTGTGGCCGAGCGTCATCGGTGGCCTGCTCGGTGGATTGTGGATGGTGAAAATCGGCATCAATCGCGCACTGTGGCTGTTCGGCGTCGTGCAGCTGGTGTCGATCCTCGGCTTTGCCTGGCTGGCCTACGTCAACCAGCCCGACGGCGTCCTGCTGGCGATCGTCATCAGCTTCGAGGCCTTGGGCGTCGGCCTGGGTACGGCAGCATTCGTCGCCTTCATCGCGCGCACCACCGATCCGCGCTACACCGCGACCCAATTCGCGTTGTTCACCAGCCTGGCGGTCGTGCCGCGATCGATCGTCAATGCGTCGACCGGGTGGATTGTCGAGGCCATCGGCTGGTTCGATTTCTATCTGGTGTGCGCGGCGCTGGCGCTGCCGGGCATGGCGCTGCTGCTGCGCGTCGCACCGTGGAACGAGCCGCCGCGCATGGAGCCACAACGCCAGGAATGAGAGCACGTCATCCCCGCGAAAGCGGGGATCCAAGTTGGCTTAAGGTGAAAATGGATTCCCGCGTGCGCGGGAATGACGCCCAATGATTGCGCCGGGGCGATACTGCGCGACGACTCACGCGCCGATGCGTTCGAGCGCCTCGTGCAGTTCCAGCCACTTGGCCTCGACCCGCGCGAGCTGCCAGCCGATGTCGCCGTGCCGGGCCAGCACTTCCTTGAGGCGCTCCTTGCTGTCGTCGAGATAGGCGTCTGCCCCCGCGAGCCAGGCGTCGAGTTCGCGCTTTTCGGTCGCCAGGGCTTCGAGTTCCTGTTCGATGCGATCCAGCTGCTGCTGGATCGGTTTGCGCAGATCCGACAACCGTTGGCGTTCCTGTGCCGCGACCCGCTTTTGCACGCGGCGATCGCCGGTTGCCGGCGCTGGCGTCGTCGACTCGACGGGCACTTCTTTCGTGCGCGCCGAGAGCACCCAGTCGCGATAGTCGTCGAGATCGCCTTCGAAACGACGCACGGCACCATCGTCGACCAGCCACAGCTCATCGGCCGTAGCGCGCAGCAGATGCCGGTCGTGCGCCACGACGACCAGCGCGCCCTCGTAGTCCTGCAGCGCCTCCGTCAGCGCTTCACGCATTTCGATGTCGAGGTGATTGGTGGGCTCGTCGAGCAACAGGAGGTTGGGACGTTGCCGTGCGAGCAGGGCGAGGGTCAGCCGGGCTTTCTCGCCGCCGGAAAATTCCGCGACCGGTGCCATGACGCGATCGCCGCGAAAATCGAAACCGCCGAGGTAGTTGCGCAATTCCTGCTCGCGGGTACGTGGTTCGAGCTTCTGAAAATGCCAGAGCGCGCTTTCCTGCAGGCGTAGCTGTTCGACCTGATGCTGCGCGAAGTAGCCGATGCGCAGCCCTTGCGCCGGCAGGCGCTCCCCGGAAAGCGGCGCCAGTTCTCCGGCGATGGCGCGCAGCAGTGTCGATTTGCCGGCGCCATTGGGGCCCAGCAAGCCGACGCGTTCGCCGGCGAGCAGCGGCCAGTCGACGTCGGTGAGGATGCGCCGGTCGCCATAGCCTAGCGAAACATGTTCGAGTCGCAGAAGCTGGCGCGCCTCGATCTTCGTGGCGCTGAGCTCGAACGTGAACGGGCTGTCGACGTGCGCCGCCGCGATCAGCTCCATGCGCTCCAGCGTCTTGATCCGGCTTTGCGCCTGCTTGGCCTTGGTGGCCTTGGCACGGAACCGGTCGATGAACGAACGCAGGTGGGCAATCTGCTTCTGCTGTTTCGCGTACGAAGCCTGCTGCAGAGCGAGCGCCTGGGCGTGTTCGTACTCGAAAGCCGTGTAGTTGCCGCCGTAGGCATTCAACTTGCCGCCATCGAGATGAACGATCCGGGTCACGACGGCATCGAGAAAATCCCGGTCGTGGGTGATCAGCAACAACGTGCCCGGGTAACGCTTCAGCCAATCCTCGAGCCAGAGCACCGCGTCGAGATCGAGGTGGTTGGTCGGCTCGTCCAGCAGCAGCAGGTCGGAGCGGGTCATCAGTGCCTGCGCCAGATTGAGCCGCATGCGCCAGCCACCCGAAAAGCTCGACACCGGGTCGCCGTGGCGCGCCGTCGCAAAGCCCAGCCCCGACAGCAACGCGCCGGCACGCGAGCGTGCGCTGTAGCCACCGGCGACCTCAAAGCGATGATGCAGCTCCGCGAGTTGTTCGCCGCTGGCGTGCGGATCCGCCGCGTGGTCCGTGCTGGTCAGTGCGATATCGCGTTCGATCGCGCGCAATTCGACGTCGCCGTCGAGCACGTACTCGATCGTCGGCAGCGACGTGGGCGCGGCTTCCTGCGCGACGTGCGCCACCACCCACGCCGCGGGCAGGGCGGCGTCGCCGCCGTCGGCGACGAGTTCGCCCCGAAGCAGCGCGAACAGGCTGGTCTTGCCGCTGCCGTTGGCGCCGATCACGCCTACTTTTTGCCCGGGATGGACCGTCAGCGATGCGCCGTCGAGCAGGCGCCGGGTACCACGCGCAAGGATCAGGTTCGAAATTCGAATCACAGTTTCATTTTCATGCGCTGAGGAGGGGAAGGCGTCGCGAGGAGACCGGGATGCTAGGCGCGAGCTCGCGAGGGACCGGAGTGTACACGTCAGTACATGAGGATCCCGAGTGGGCGAGTAACAACGCAGACCGGGCCCGCAGTAGCCTTACACCCTCAGCGAGTAGTCGTAGTCGATGATCAGAGGAGCGTGATCGGAAAAGCGGCGCGTCTTGTAGATCGCCGCCGCGCGCGCGGTCGCAGCAACGCCTGGGGTGGCGATCTGATAGTCGATGCGCCAGCCGACGTTGTTGGCCCATGCCTGGCCCCGGTTCGACCACCATGTGTATTGGTCGGGTTCCTTGTTGATCAGCCGGAACACATCGACGAAGCCGAGGTCGTCCAGCACTCGGGTGAGCCACGCGCGTTCCTCGGGCAGGAAGCCCGAGTTCTTCTGGTTGCTGCGCCAGTTCTTGAGATCGATTTGCTGATGCGCAATGTTCCAGTCTCCGCAGAGAACGATTTCACGTCCGGCGGCGCGGAGTTGCTGCAGATGCGGCAGGAACTCGGCGAGAAAGCGGAACTTCGCTTCCTGGCGTTCGGGTGAGCTCGAGCCCGACGGAAAGTAGACGCTGATCACGGCCAGCTTGCCGAAGTCGGCTTCGAGATAGCGACCTTCCGTATCGAACTCGCGACTGCCGAATCCGGTGCGAAATTTCGCGGGCTGGTGCGCGTACAGGGCGACACCGCTGTAGCCCGGCCTGACCGCGGGATGAAATACGGCGCGCGACTTGCGGGGTGCCTGCATCGCCTTCGGTACGAGTTCGACGGTGGCGCGGATTTCCTGCAGACAGACCACGTCCCAGGGTTCGATGCGCGCGAGCCAGCGCGCAAGCCCCTTGCCTTCGGCCGAACGGATCCCGTTTACATTGAGCGTGATGATGCGCATCGGCGTATATCTGCGGGCGACGAAACGAGGCCGGAGTTTACGGTAAAATCGGACCCTGCTCGACCCTTCTTCCGCGCATCGCGGCACGCCGCAACGCCATGGCATGGCAGGTGGGCCGGCACGCTGCAACCGCTTGTTCCGACCCGGGCCCACGATGACCGATTTTCGGCAGGAATTCCTCGAATTTTCCTTGGCACGCGACGTGCTTCGTTTTGGTCAATTCGTCACCAAGGCCGGGCGGGAGACACCTTACTTTTTCAATGCAGGATTGTTCAACGACGGGGACAGCCTTCGGCTGCTGGGCCAGTTCTACGCCCGGGCGTGCCGTGCCTCCGGAGTGAGCTTCGACCAGCTGTACGGCCCGGCGTACAAGGGCATTACGCTGGCCGCGGCGACTGCTATCGCGTTGGCCGAAATGGGGCACAATTTGCCGTACAGCTACAACCGGAAGGAAGCGAAGGATCACGGCGAAGGCGGGCTGGTCGTCGGTGCGCCGCTCAAGGGACGCATCCTGATCGTCGACGATGTGATCACCGACGGCGGGGCCAAGCGCGAGTCCATCGAGCTGATCCGCGCCCATGGCGCGACGCCCGCAGGGGTGCTGATCGCATTTGATCGCAAGGAGCGCGGGCGCGGTGAACGTTCGGCGGTGCAGGAGTTGCAACAGGAATTCGGGATTGCCGGTGATTGCGATCGCAACGCTGGACGATCTGATGGGGTTTCTTGAACACAGGCCCGCACTGGCGGCCCAACGGGCGGCGGTCACGGCGTATCGGGAACGTTTTGGAGCGCCCGCGTGATCACGCTGCGGGCGATGACAATGTCGGGACAGTCGGGAAATGCAAATGATGAAACGTAACCGAATCGCAATGGGCCTGTTCGCCTTGTTGGCGACGTGGCTTGTCGTGAGCGTGCAGGGCGCAGTCGCCGCCGGCATGTACAAATGGACCGACGACAAGGGCGCCGTCCATTACAGCGATCAAATGCCCCCCGAGGCCGTGAACAAGGGCACGACGGTGTTCGACAAGCAGGGGCGCCCGGTCAAGAAGATCGAGGCCGCACCCACCGCAGAGCAACTGAAGGCCAAGGAGCAGGAGGAAGAACGCCAGAAAGCATCGACGCGGGTACGGGACGAACAAACCCGCAAGGACATGGCGCTGCTCCAGTCCTACACCAGCGAAAACGAGATCGAACTTGCCAAGAGCCGCGCAATCTCGGCGGTCGCCAATCAGATCAAGTCGGCCGAGACCTACACGGCTGAGTTGACGCGCCGCCAACAGGAACTCGACAAGCAGAAGGTGGCGCTGGCGGGCAAACCGATGCCGGCGGCGCTCGAGAGCGAAATGTCCAGCCTCAATGAAGAAATCGGGCGGCAGGGCCGGCTGCTGACTCAGAAGAAAGACGAACTCTCCACCATCAGTGCGCGCTACGACTTCGACAAGCGCCGGTGGCAGGAGATCAAGGCCGACCAGGCGCGCGCGTCCGCGGTGGGCCTCGAACCGGCAGCCAAGCAAGCGGCAAAGCCTGCTGCAAACACGGCCACCACCGCCGCCAAGTAGGCCGTTCCCGCCGACGACGGCGCGCCTGTACACTTTCGTCGTCCCCGTGCAAACGGGGACCCAACTTGAACTTCGGCAACATCCAGATGGATTCCCGCGTGCGCGGGAATGACAGCCGTTGGGGATGCAGCGCGTGGCAGACGCCATGCCGTAGCCACGGAGGCGCGCAAACTGCGATAATCGCGCCCTTACGTCGTTTTCCGCGGTCAATCAGCGATGGCTCAATACGTTTACACCATGAATCGGGTGGGCAAGATCGTGCCCCCCAAGCGAGTTATTCTCAAGGACATCTCGCTGTCGTTTTTCCCCGGCGCCAAGATCGGCGTACTCGGGCTCAACGGCTCAGGCAAGACCAGCCTGCTGCGCATCATGGCAGGCGCCGATCTCGACTTCGAAGGCGAAGCGGTACCGATGCCCAACATGCGCATCGGTTACCTGCCGCAGGAGCCGCAACTCGACCCGGCCAAGACCGTCCGCGAGATCGTCGAAGAAGGCATGGGCGCGGTGCTCGAAGCGAAGGCGAAACTCGACGAAATCTACGCGGCGTATGGCGAGCCCGACGCGGACTTCGATCAACTTGCCGCCGACCAGGCGAAATACGAAGCGATCATCGCCGCCGACGGCGCGGATTCCGACGTGCAGATGGAAATCGCCGCCGACGCACTACGCCTGCCTGCCTGGGACGCGAAAATCGGCGCGCTCTCCGGCGGCGAAAAGAGGCGCGTCGCGCTGTGCCGGCTGCTGCTGTCCAAACCGGACATGCTGCTGCTCGACGAGCCGACCAACCACCTCGATGCCGAAAGCGTGGAATGGCTGGAGCATTTCCTGGAGCGCTTCCCGGGCACCGTGATCGCGGTGACGCACGATCGCTATTTTCTGGACAACGCCGCCGAATGGATTCTGGAACTCGACCGCGGTTACGGCATCCCGTGGAAGGGCAACTACAGTTCCTGGCTCGAACAGAAGGAACAGCGTCTCGCGACGGAACAAAAGCAGGAAGACGCGCGCACCAAGGCGATGCACAAGGAACTCGAATGGGTGCGCACCAATCCCAAGGGGCGGCAGGCGAAGAGCAAGGCGCGGATCGCGCGCTTCGAGGAGCTGGCGTCGTACGAGCACCAGAAGCGCAACGAGACGCAGGAGATTTTCATTCCGGTGGCCGAGCGGCTCGGCGATTCCGTGATCGAGTTCAAGGAGGTGAGCAAGGCGGTGGGTGACCGCGTGCTCATCGACAATCTCAGTTTTGTCATTCCCGCCGGCGCGATCGTGGGAGTCATCGGACCCAACGGTGCGGGCAAGACGACGATGTTCCGCATGATCACGGGCAAGGACAAGGTGGACAAGGGCGAGATCGTGATTGGCTCGACGGTCCAGCTCGCGGTGGTCGACCAGACCCGCGAATCGCTGCCCAACGACAAGACCGCATGGGAAGCGATATCCGGTGGCATGGACATCCTCACCGTCGGCAAATTTGAAATGCCTTCACGAGCCTATCTGGGGCGCTTCAACTTCAAGGGCCAGGATCAGCAGAAGAACGTCGGCCAGCTATCCGGTGGCGAACGCGGGCGGCTGCATCTTGCGGCCACGCTGCTCAAAGGCGGCAACGTCCTGCTGCTCGACGAGCCGTCCAACGATCTCGACGTCGAGACCTTGCGTGCGCTCGAAGACGCGCTGACCGAATTCCCCGGCAGCGCGCTGGTGGTGTCGCACGATCGCTGGTTCCTCGACCGCATCGCCACGCATATCCTCGCGGCCGAAGACGAGGGCCGCTGGATGTTCGTGGAAGGCAACTACCAGGACTATGAAGCCGACAAGAGAAAGCGGCTCGGTGAAGACGGCGCGCGGCCGCATCGCATGCGCTACAAGCCGTTGATGAGCTAGCAGCACTACGGGACCCGCACGCGAAGGTGGCTGGACCTTTGGCGGTCACTGAAGTAGGCGTAAGCTTTGCGACAATTCGCTGACCGGTGCCAATGGCGTAATCCAGTGAACGCGCACGACGAGCGACGGGCAACGCCCCCACCGCCGCAGGCGTTGGGCCGCGGTGCTGTCGTTGATCTTGACGATTGCGATCATCGAGGCCGCTGCGCCGGCCATCGCCCAGGACAACTATCCGAACCGGTCGGTAAAGATCATCGCGCCACAGGCGCCCGGTGGTGGCGTCGACCTGGTGGCGCGCATCGTAGCCGACAAGTTGCGTATCGCGATGGGTCAGTCCTTCGTGATCGAAAACCAGGCCGGTGCCGGCGGCGCGATCGCGACGCAGATGACCGCGCGCGCGCAGCCGGACGGCTACACGCTGATGATCGGCTACGTGGCCACGCACGCCACCAACCCCGCCGTGAAACGCAATCTCGGCTACGACGCCGTCAAGGATTTCACGCCCATCGCCATGCTCGGCGGCACGCCCAATGTATTGGTGGTGGCGCGCGCGGTGCCGGTCAACACGCTGCAGGAATTTGTCGCTTACGCCAAGGCCAACCCCGGCAAGGTCGACTACGGTACCTCGGGCGTGGGTACGCTCAACCATCTGGTGATGGAACAGTTCAAGCATGCCTCCGGCGTGCCGAGCATGGCCGTACCTTACCGGAGCATCGGCCAGGCGTTCACCGACGCCATGGGCGGACAGATCCAGGTGGTTTTTCCCGGGCTCGCCGCCGCCCTGCCTCATGTGCGCTCCGGCGCATTCAAGCCGCTCGCCGTCACGGGCGACAAACGTCAATCGGTGCTGCCCAATGTGCCGACGTTCAAGGAATCCGGCTACGAAGGATTCGACGGCCTGACGTGGTACGGCATCGTCGGACCGGCGAAGCTGCCCGAAGCCATCACCAGGAAGCTCAACGAGGAAATCAACAAGGTGCTTGCCACTCCCGATTTGCGTGACAAGTTCAATGCAGAGGCGCTCGACGTCATGCCGATGACGCCGACGCAGTTCGGCAAATATATCGCCGACGAGATCGCACACTGGACGGCCGTCGCGCGTGCCAGCAAGATCGAATCCGAATAGAGCTCCCTATCAGCACAACAATGTCGCTGCCGAAAATTTCCGTCTCGGAGCGGCTCGCAGCAGCGTTCTCCGGCATGCCGCCCAACCTTCCCCTGGCGATGGCGGACATGTGCGATGCGGTGCTGATGGATGTTGCCGGCCTGTGCGTGGCCGCGCGCAACAGCGATTACGTGCAGGCCGCGCTGCGCGCGACTGCGGAACCCGGGGTGTGCACGCTGATCGGTCATGCCGGTGGCTTCAACGTTGCGACCGCTGCGCTATGCAACGGCACTGCCGCACACGGCGAGGATTTCGACGACACCTTCGAGGGTGGCCCGGTGCACGCAGGCGTCGTGATTATCCCGGCCTTGCTCGCCACCGCCGAGCAGCACGGCCTCTCGGGGCGCGACACCGTACGTGGCATCGCCGTGGGTTGCGAGGTCATGTGCCGCCTCTGCCTGGTGGCGCCCAAGCGCGTGCACAAGGCGGGGTTTCATCCCACGGCGGTGTTCGGTGCGCTTGGTGCGGCGGCGGGCGTGGCCACCGCGCTGCGCCTGGATGACGCGCAATGGGTCAATGCTCTGGGCATCGCCGGCAGCATGGCGTCGGGCATCATCGAATATCTCGCAGAAGGGGCCTGGACCAAGCGTATGCATCCGGGCTGGGCGGCGCAGGCGGGCTATCGCGCTGCACGCATGGCGCAGGCGGGCTTCACCGGGCCGCGCACGCTGTTCGATGGTGAGCACGGGTTTTTTCATGCGTTTGCCAATAGCGACAACTGCCATTTCCACGCCATGCTCGACGGCGCGGGGAAGGAATGGCTGGCTGCCGATATCGCCTTCAAAGCGTACGCTTGCGGCACCATGGCCCACCCCTACATCGATTGCGCGCGCAAGCTTGTTGCTGAAGGGGTGAATCCCGCGGAGGTCGTCTCGATCGAGTGCAAGACCGCCGAAGGCATCGTGCACCGGCTGTGGGAACCGCTGGCAGCCAAGCAGACTCCGGTCAACGGCTACGCCGCCAAGTTCAGCATTCCGTACGCCATCGCGGTGGGCATGCTGCGCGATGACGCGGGTCTCGTCGATTACGAGGAAGCGGTGGTGCGCGACCCGGCGGTGCGTGCGCTCGCAGGCAAAGTGCGCTACGTTGTCGATCCGGAAAATCCGTATCCGCGCCAGTTCACCGGCCACGTGCGCGCTACGCTCGAGAGCGGCGAAGTGCGTGAGGCAAGCCAGGGGCATTTTCGCGGCGGACGCGAAGAACCGATGTCGTCCGACGCGCTCGAAGCGAAGTTCATCGCCAACTGCATTTACGGCGGCTGGGACGCGAGTCGCGCGCGCAGCGTTCTCGCCGTGCTGCGTTCGCTACGCGCCGCGCCCGGAGTCGACCTGACTGCGTTGCGAGGCTAGACGCTGCGATGGACAACACTTCACTCAAAGGCAAGGTCGCCCTCGTCACCGGTGCGGGGCGAAACATCGGGCGCGCCATCGCGCTCGCGCTCGCCGGCGCGGGCGTGAAGGTGGCGGTGAACGTGCGCGCCAGCCTGGACGAGGGTCGGGCAGTGGTGGACGAGATCGTGGCGCATGGCGGCGAAGCGTTGCTGGTTGCGGCCGACGTCACACAGCGTACCGACGTGGACGCGATGATTGCCGCGATTTCGAAACGCTTCGGGCGGCTCGATATCCTCGTCAATAATGCCGCAATTCGCCACGAAGTCGCGTTCGCAGCCCTCACTTACGCAGAGTGGCGCGCGGCGCAGGCGGTGTGTGTTGACGGCGCCTTCCACTGCACCCAGGCGGCGTTGCCGTTGCTGCGAGACAGCGGTGCCGGCACGGTGATCAATATCGGCGGCATGACGGCGTATACCGGCGCGGCCATGCGCGCACATGTCGTTGCTGCCAAGGCGGCGCTTGGCGGCCTCACCCGCGCCTTGGCGCATGAACTCGCAGAGTTCAGCATCACCGTCAATTGCGTCTCGCCGGGCATGGTCGATACGGCGCGCCAACGCGCGAGCGCGACGGCCAAGCCCGCGCACCACGCCGATCACAGGACCTTGCTAGGTCGACGCGGCCATCCCGACGAAATTGCCAGCGCGGTGGTGTGGCTGGCGGGTCCCGGCGGGCGCTTCACCACCGGCCAGACCCTGCACATCAATGGCGGCGCTTACTTGGGTAATTGACCGCAATGCTTGTAGGTGCGCTGCCAACTGCGCTCGAGGCGTCCCGGCTGGAGGCGTAGAATTCTTGGACCGTCTCTTGTCAAACGGGTGATTCGCAAATGCATCGGCGCGCATTCATCGGCACATTCGCGGGCAGCATTCTCGCTGTCCAGCTCATCGCCAATGCACAGCAGGCGACCAAGATGTACCGGCTCGGGTTTCTGAAACATGGCATCGAGCCGCTACAGAAGCCTTTCTGGGACGCCATGCGCACCCTTGGTTGGGTCGAGAACCAGAATGTGAAGATTGAGGCGCGCTATGCAGTCAGCGAAGATCAGCTGCCGGTCTTGGCGGCCGAGCTCGTGCAGTTGAAAGTTGACCTCATCCTGACGCAGGGAACACCCGCGACGCGGGCTGCCAAACAGGCGACCAACGCGATCCCGGTCGTGTTTAGCGTCGGCAGCGATCCGGTGGCATCGGGGCTTGTGGCCAATCTGGCCCAGCCCGGCGGGAACCTCACGGGGTTTGCATATGGGACCTATGAAGAGAAATTGCTGGAAGTACTGAAGGCAGCGCTGCCAGGCACTTCACGCGTGGCCTACCCATTATTCGGAGAATTCGGAGAATCAGATGGAAGGATGCAACGTGCCGCCAAGACGCTTGGCGTGCAAGTCAATGCCATTTCCGTCAAAGGTCCGGAAGATATTGGCCACTTCTACGCGGAAGCGCGAAGGACAAAGACGGATGCCGTGGTGATCCCTGACGTTGCGTGGTTCAGTCCTCATTTGGAACAGCTGGGCGCTGAGTCAACCAAGAATCGCCTGCCGGCGATTGGTTTCAAGCGACCATTTGCCGAGGCGGGCGGATTGCTGTCCTATGGGCCGACAATACAAGCCGCGCCGCGCCTGGCCGCGCAGGTCGACAAGATCCTCAAAGGCGCGAAAGCCGCCGATCTCCCCGTGGAGCAACCGACCATATTCGAGTTAGTGATCAACTTGAAGACGGCGAAGACGCTCGGGTTGATGATCCCGCAGGCGGTACTGCAGCGTGCCAACGATGTGATTCAGTAGGCGATTTGCGTCCATTACCGCCAACCAGGACCATCTGAATCGATTGCTGTTACTTTTCCGTTGCGTCAGTACTTCGGAAGTGTGCTCGCTGCTGCGTCTCAAGTGCGCGACACAGGGCCTCGACGTCGCGCGTCCATACGCCGTGCGCCACCGGGGATTCAATCGGTGACGGCGAGGATTCGGTGTCGACTTCGGCAAGCTCGGCGCCTGCGGACGCGGCTACAGCGGTTTGAGGATTCATGGACAGGTCTCCCGCAAAAATTGAAGGAACGTGGCTGTCGCAATGCGTTCGATTCTGACGCTGGCCGCATAGGCAATGCGCGTCGGTGGACACTGGAGAGCCGCAGGAGATAGCGAGCAAACGCCGTGCCAATGCTGGAGGCGCGCAGACACTGCCGACGGTGCGGCGGCGAGTTTAGGTGTTTCGCTCCCTATTTGCCCGGCGCGACGAGGCCGAACGCAGCCCCGTGCGGATCGATCGCATTCAGCACCATCTCGCCGCCGGGCACCTCCATCGGTCCGTGTATGACAGTACCGCCTCGCTTGGTGATTCTGTTCTTGGCAGATTCGATCTCGGGAACCCGGAAATAGAAACCCCATCCCGGCGGCCTGCCGCCCGGAGGATTGGTCATCATTGCGCCGATGCCGGCGCCGCCGTGCTGGAGAAAGGTGTAGTCGCCCAACTCCCCCATGGGCATCGCGCCCGATTTCGTGATGCCGAAGATCGAGCCGTAAAAGGCGAGCGCTGCACCCTGATCGGGCGTCATCAGCTCGTTCCAGCTGACATGACCCATCGTCATCCGTCCGAAGGCGGTGCTGACGCCATCGCTCGCGCCGCGCATCACGTAGAACGGGACGCCCTGCGGGTCGGTGACCATCGCGATACGGCCGACGTTGGGTATGTTCCATGCGGGCATCAAGACCTTGCCGCCGGCGGCGACGACTTTGGCGACGGTGCCATCGACGTCGTCGACGCCGAAGTACCCGAGCCAGACGGGCCGTGCGCCGTGCTTGGCCATCTCATCGGTCAGACGCAGGACGCCACCGATGTGGCCATCGGGCGCCGAGATCATGCGGTAGTCGATGTCGCCGGGGGCCTTCGGGCCGATGTCCCAGCCCACCACGTCGTCGTAAAAGGCCTTGGACGCGTCGGGGTCCTTGGACATCAATTCGTACCAGATGAAGCTGCCGTGGGGATTGGACATGATGCATCTCCTCAGTTCAATTTCTGTTTCAGAATCGCGTTCACCTGCGCCGGGTTGGCCTTGCCCTTGGTCGCGGCCATCGCCTTGCCGACGAGCGAGTTGAACGCCTTTTCCTTGCCGGCCTTGTATTCGGCGACGATCGCCGAATTGGCCGCGAGCACGTCGTCGACGATCTTCTCGATGGCGCCGGTATCGGAGATCTGCCGTAGACCCTTTGCGGCGATGATCGCATCGGCATCGCCTCCGTGTTCGCCGGTCCACATGGCGTCGAACACGTCCTTGGCGATCTTCCCGGATATCGTAGTCGTCCTGAATCCGACGAAGCAACGCCGCGAGCTGTGCGGGTGTCACCGGGGAATCGGCGATCCCCTGCTCGGTGCGCTTCAGAGCGCTCGCGACCTCGCCCTGAATCCAGTTGGCGACAAGTTTGTTGGTCTCCGCATCGTCCTTCTGCATTGCCTTCACTGTGGCGCCGTAGACGTCGGCGGTTTCACGGTTTGCCGTCATTGCCAACGCATCTGATCGGCCGAGGCCGTGTTGGACGACCAAGCGCTCACACAGTGCATTGGGCAATTCCGGCAGCGATTCCTGTACACGTTCGATCCACGATGGGTCGATCACCAGCGGTGGCAGATCCGGATCCGGAAAGTACCGGTAGTCCTGTGCGTCTTCCTTGCTGCGCATCGAGCGCGTTTCGCGCTTGTCGGGATCGTAAAGCCGCGTCTCCTGGACGACCCGGCCGCCATCTTCGATGAGCTCGGTCTGGCGGCGGACTTCGAACTCGATCGCTTCCTGCATGAAGCGGAAGCTGTTGAGATTCTTGATTTCGCAGCGCGTGCCGAGTTTCGTCTCGCCCGCGGGGCGCACCGAGACGTTGGCGTCGCAGCGAAAACTGCCTTCCTGCATATTGCCGTCGCAGATGCCGATCCAGCGGACCAGCGCATGCAGCGCCTTGGCATACACGACCGCCTCCTCCGCGCTGCGCAGGTCGGGCTCGGAAACGATCTCGAGCAGCGGTGTGCCGGCGCGATTGAGGTCGATGCCGGTCATCCCCTGAAAATCTTCGTGCAGGCTCTTGCCCGCGTCCTCTTCGAGGTGCGCGCGCGTGAGTCGTACCTTGATCTCGCCGCGCGTCGGCGACACGATCGCGATTTCCCCGCCTTGCACCACGGGGATCTCGTACTGGCTGATCTGGTAGCCCTTGGGCAGATCGGGATAAAAGTAGTTCTTGCGTGCGAATACGCTGCGCTTGTTAATCGTCGCGCCGACGGCAAGGCCGAAGCGGATCGCGCGCTCGACTGCGCCCTTGTTCAATACGGGCAGCACGCCGGGCAGCGCGATGTCGACGGCAGACGCCTGCGAGTTCGGCGCCGCACCGAACGCGGTCGATGCGCCTGAGAAAATCTTCGACGCCGTCGACAGCTGCGTATGCGTTTCCAGTCCGATGACGATATCCCACTTCATGAGCGGAATGCCTCAGGCACCTGTGCGTGAGCGCCGCAGGGCCGTCCCAAGGCGCTCACTTGGCCCCCTCGGGGGGCAGCGAGCCTGCGCTTCCTGCGAGCGTGGGGGCCCTTTCGTGCCAATCGGTTGCCTGCTGAAACTGGTGCGCGACGTTGAGCAGCTGCGCTTCACGAAAATAGTTGCCCTGGAGCTGCAGGCCGACAGGGCAGGCCGCGGTCGTCGAAACCGCAGGGGATCGACATCGCCGGCGCGCCGGTGAGGTTGGCCGCAATGGTGAAGATGTCGTTGAGATACATCTTCACCGGATCGTCGGTGTTGTCGCCCAGCTTGAACGCGGTGGTCGGCGACGTCGGCCCGATGATCACGTCGCACTTTTCATAGGCACGCTGGAAGTCGTCGGCGATCAGCCGGCGCACCTGCTGCGCCTTCAGGTAGTACGCGTCGTAGTAGCCGTGCGACAACACGTAGGTGCCGACGAGAATGCGGCGTTTGACCTCGGCACCGAAGCCTTCGGCGCGGGTTTTCTTGTACATGTCGAGCAGGTCGGTGTACTTGGCCGCACGGTGGCCATAGCGCACGCCGTCGAAGCGCGACAGGTTGGACGACGCCTCCGCGGGCGCGATCACGTAGTACACCGGTACTGCGAGCTCGACGTTGGGCAGGCTGACCTCGACCGTGATCGCGCCGAGCTTGCGCAATTCAGCCAGCGCGGCCTCGATGGCCGCAACGACGCCCGCTTCGGTGCCGCCGGCAAAGTATTCCTTGGGCAGGCCGATGCGCAGTCCCTTCAAAGGCAGCGCGAGATCGCGCGTGTAGTCCTCGGCAGCGCGATCGAGGCTGGTCGAGTCCCGCGCATCGTGTCCAGCCATGGCGTTGAGCAACAGCCCGCAGTCCTGCGCGGTCTGCGCGAACACACCAGGCGTGTCGAGGCTCGACGCGAAGGCGACCAGTCCGTAGCGCGAGCAAACACCGTAGGTTGGCTTGAGTCCGCAGACGCCCGTCAGCCCGGCGGGTTGGCGAATCGACCCGCCCGTATCGGTGCCGGTGGCCGCCGGCACGAGCCGTGCTGCGACCGCCGCGGCCGACCCGCCCGAGCTCCCTCCCGGCACGCAGGCCAGGTTCCAGGGGTTCTTGACTGGGCCAAAGTAGGAGTTTTCATTCGACGAGCCCATCGCGAACTCGTCCATGTTGGTCTTGCCGATCAGCACCATGCCGGCCTCGGCCAACCGCTGGACGACGAAGGCATCGTACGGCGCGACGAAATGTTCGAGCATGCGCGAGCCGCAGGTGGTCTTCAGCCCTGCGGTCATCAGCACGTCCTTGTGCGCGACCGGTATGCCGGTCAACGGACCCGCCCGGCCATTCGCGCGCTGGGCGTCGGCGGCGGTTGCCCGTGCCATCGCGCCCTCGCGATCCAGCGTCAGGAACGCATTGAGCGGGCCGCCACACGCGTCGATGCGATTCAACAGACCCTGCGTCAGCTCGACGCTGGACAGGCGTCCTGCGCGCAACGCCTCGGCAAGTTGGGCAATGGGAGCGGTGTGCATGATGCGGCGTGCCGCGTGTGGCCTTGATGACGCATGCGCGTCCGAAGCCAGACGCGAAACCTATTCGATAACTTTCGGTACCAGGTAAAGCCCGTCCTGAACCGCGGGTGCCACACTCTGGTACGCGGCTCGGTGGTCCGTCTCGGTAACGCGGTCCTCGCGCAGCGGCAGCATCACGTCCTGGGCATGAGCCATCGGCACGATGCCGGTGGTGTCGACCGCACTCATGCGGCCGATCAATTCGAAGATGCCATCGAGCTTTTTGCCGACTTCAGTCGCCTCGGCCGGCGTGATCTCGATGCGAGCGAGGTGCGCGAGGCGCTGGATGTCGTCGAGGGAGAGCGCCATTGTCGAGGGGAAATCGAGGGAAATGCGGTGCAGAAACAAAGCTTAATAGGGTATCATAATCGCCTGTCATAAGCACTGGGGCGGGCGCATCTGACGCGCCGCTTCGCAATCGAATCGACAAGCATCGCCACCGAAAGTCTTCATGTTCGAATTTTTCAAGGGTTATTTCTCCAGCGATCTCGCGATCGACCTCGGCACCGCCAACACGCTGATCTATGTCCGCGGCAAGGGCATCGTGCTGAACGAGCCGTCGGTCGTGTCGATACGCCAGGAAGGCGGTCCCAACGGCAAGCGCGTGATCCAGGAAGTCGGACTCGCCGCGAAGCAGATGCTTGGGCGCACGCCGGGCAACATCACCGCCATCCGGCCCATGAAGGACGGCGTCATCGCCGACTTCACGGTGACCGAGCAGATGTTGAAGCAGTTCATCAAGAAAGTGCTCGACTCGAAGCTGTTCTCGCCGTCGCCACGCATCATCATCTGCGTGCCCTGCGGTTCGACCCAGGTCGAACGTCGCGCGATTCGCGAGTCGGCGCTCGGTGCCGGCGCGTCGAAGGTGTATCTGATCGAGGAGCCGATGGCCGCGGCGATCGGCGCCGACCTGCCGATTTCGGAGGCGACCGGCTCGATGGTGGTCGACATCGGCGGCGGCACCACCGAAGTCGGCGTGATTTCGCTGGGCGGCATGGTGTATTCCGGCAGCGTGCGGGTCGGCGGCGACAAGTTCGACGAAGCGATCGTCAATTACATCCGCCGCAACTACGGCATGCTGATCGGCGAAACGACGGCCGAGATGATCAAGAAGACGATCGGCTCCGCGTTCCCTGGCTCCGAAGTGAAGGAGATGGAGGTCAAGGGCCGCAATCTCGCCGAAGGCATTCCGCGCAGCTTCACCGTATCGAGCAACGAAATCCTCGAAGCGCTGACCGATCCGCTCAACAGCATTGTCTCCGCGGTCAAGAGCGCGCTCGAGCGTACACCGCCCGAGCTTGGCGCCGACATCGCCGAGCGGGGCATGGTCCTCACGGGTGGCGGTGCACTGCTGCGTGACGTGGATCGCCTGCTGATGGAAGAGACGGGATTGCCGGTGATCGTTGCCGACGATCCGCTGACATGTGTCGTGCGCGGCTGCGGCAAGGCGCTCGAGAACATGGAAAAACTGTCCACCATCTTTACTTCGGACTAAGGGGCTTGGGTGTTGAGGGTTGATCGTTGAGCATTGAGCGCTAAGCGTATCTGCCCCGAGGCTTTTCACGCTGAACGCCCAACGCTGAACGCCCAACGGTCCAATGCGCCACATCTCGGTCGAACCGCCGCCGTTCTTCCATCGCGGCCCGTCGCCGCTGACGCGGCTCGCATTTTTCGGACTATTGTCGCTGGCGCTGTTGTTCACTGACACGCGCTACCGGTACCTCGAAAACGTGCGTCATTTCGTGGCGGTTGTGCTTTATCCGTTGCAGCGCACAGTGCAGTTGCCGGGCGAGGCGCTGGCGTTTGTCGGCACCTACTTCTCCTCGCAACGTGCGCTTGCCGGCGACAACGCGCTGCTCAAGCAGCAACTGCTCGCCGACGCACCGATGGTGCAGAGCTATCCGCAGCTCGCGCAGGAAAACACGAAGCTGCGCGCCCTGCTCACGGTGGAATCCCGCTTTCACGGGGCGGCAACGGCAGCGGAAATTCTGTATTCGGGTCGCGATCCGTTCACGCAGAAAATTTTCGTCGACAAGGGCGATGCCGCCGGCGTGCAACCGGGCCAGGCAGTCATCGACGACATCGGCGTCGTCGGGCAGGTGACGCGCGTATTTCCGTACATGGCGGAGGTGACGCTGGTGACCGACAAGGATCACGCCGTGCCGGTCCGCGTGGAACGCAGCGGCGTGCGCAGCGTGATGTACGGTGCTGGCACCGGACGCCTTCCCGAACTGCGGTTCCTGTCGCCGAACGCCGAGATCCAGCCCGGCGATCGCCTCGTGACCTCCGGCATCGACGGCACGTATCCCGCAGGGCTTGCGGTGGCGCAGGTGACATCGGTCGAACGCGAAACCGGCCAGATGTTCGCGCGTGTCACGTGCAAGCCGCTGGCGGGCGTAGACGCGAGTCTGCACGTGCTGATTCTGGGCACCGCCGCCGCCGCGATGCCCCGACCGGAAGAGCCGGTGGAAGACGCCCCGCGCAAGGGCCGGCGGCGCCGAGGTTGAGGGCCTGTTAACGCTATGGACACTGACGCATGCCGCAACTGTCGTCGCTGAGTGCTGCCAGCCCCGAGGAGATTCTCCGTCCGGTCAATGCGTGGTTCGTGCTGTTCACGCTCCTGTTCGGCCTGGTCGCGAACGTGCTGCCGCTGTCCGGCATGGCGCTGATGTTGCGGCCGGATTTTCTGGCGCTGATGCTGCTGTTCTGGTGCATTCGCGAGCCACGGCTCATCGGTGTCGGCATCGCCTGGTTCCTGGGCCTGATCATGGACGTCGCGGATGGCACGGTGTTCGGGCAACACGCGCTGGCCTACGCCGTGCTGGCGTATGCTGCCGAGTACTTCCGGCGACGCGTATTGCGGTTTCCGTTGTGGCAGCAGGCGGCGCAGGTCGCGGTCCTGCTGCTCCTGTGCTCAGGGCTCGTCGCGCTGGTGCGCATCGTCGGCGGCGCGCCCTTGCCGCGGCCGAGCTACGCGGTCGGCTCGCTGACCGGCGCGTTGCTGTGGCCCGTGCTCACCGTCCTGCTGCAGTGGCCGCAACGACCGAAGCGATCGGCCGCGGAACTATAGAGCGAACATGCGCCGACTTTTCACCACGAGCCGCCAACGCGCTTCAGGGCTGCAGCCCCCGGAGCTGAGGAACCCGGAGCGCGAGCTCTACCACTTCCGCCGCCGCCTCCTGATCGCGGGCGTGTTGATGATCGGTGCCTTTGCGGGCCTGTTCGGCCGCTTCGTCTACCTGCAGCTGGTTCTGCATAAACACTATCAGACGCTGGCGGAGAGCAATCGCATCGCGATCGTGCCGATCGCGCCCAATCGCGGCGTCATCACCGACCGCAATGGCGTCGTACTGGCACAGAGTTACTCCGGATACACGCTCGAAGTCACCCCGTCACGGGTAAAGAACCTCGACGCCATGATCGACGAACTCTCCCGTGTCGTCGACGTCCAGCCGCGCGACCGCAAACGCTTCAAGCGTCTGCTCGAGGACTCGAAGAACTTCGAAAGCCTGCCACTGCGCACGCGCCTGTCCGACGAGGAGGTCGCACGCTTCGCGGTCAATCGTTACCGGTTCCCCGGCGTCGAAATCAAGGCGCGGCTGTTCCGGCAGTATCCGTTCGGCGAGACCGCGTCGCATCTCATCGGCTATATCGGCCGCATCAACGACCGCGACGTCAAGCGCATCGAGGAATGGGGCGACACCGCGAATTACAAGGGCTCCGACTACATCGGCAAGGTCGGCGTCGAGATATCGTTCGAACGGGAACTGCACGGCGTGACCGGCGTCGAGGAGGTCGAGGTCGACGCGGGAGGCCGCGCCGTGCGCACGCTGTCGCGCTCGCCGCCGACCTCCGGCAACAATCTGCGGCTGGCGCTCGACATCAAGCTGCAGCAGGTGGTCGAGCGCGCGTTTGGCGACCGGCGGGGCGCGCTGGTCGCGCTGGACCCGTCGACCGGCGAAGTGCTGGCCCTGGTCTCCAAGCCGGGGTTCGATCCCAATCTGTTCGTCGACGGCATCGATCCGGCAAGCTGGGACCAGCTCAACGAGTCGCCCGACAAGCCGATGCTCAACCGCCCGTTGCGCGGCGCCTATCCGCCCGGCTCCACCATCAAGCCGTTTCTCGCGCTTGGCGCGCTGGCGTCGGGCAAGCGCACCGCCATGCAGTCGATCTTCGATCCCGGCTACTACCAGATCGCGGGCAGCGCACATCGCTTCCGCGACGACAAGCCAGGCGGCCATGGCAACGTCGACATGTACAAGTCGATCGTCGTATCCTGCGACACGTACTACTACATGCTTGCCGCGGATACCGACATCGACGATACGTACGCGTTCATGTCGCAATTCGGGTTCGGGCGCGACACGGGGATCGACATCGATGGCGAGCTGCCGGGCGTCCTGCCCTCGCGCGACTGGAAACGCGAGCGTTTCGCAGGCAAGAATTTCCGTGACGAGCACCGCAAGTGGTACCTCGGCGATTCGATCTCGGCCGGCATTGGCCAGGGCTACAACGCATTCACGCCGGTCCAGCAGGCGCAGGCGATCGCGGTGATCGCCAACGATGGCGTCGGCTATCGGCCGCATGTCGTCAAGAGCATCGAGAACATCGGCACCGGTGAAGTACGCGTCATCGCGCCGCAGGTGACGCACAAACTCAACGTGATGCCCGAACAACTCGCGCTGATCAAGGCTGCGCTGGTCGGCGTACCGAAAGAAGGGACCAGCGCGCAGGCGTTCGCCGGCACCAAATACGTTTCGGGCGGCAAGACGGGTACGGCCCAACTCTATTCGCTCAAGGGCGAAAAATACGTCGCCGGGCGCGTCGACGAGCGTCTGCGCGACCACGCGTGGTACATCGCGTATGCGCCCGCGGATCATCCGAAGATCGCGGTGGCGGTGCTGGTCGAGAACGGCGGCTTCGGCGCGCAGGCGGCGGCGCCGATCGCGCGGGCCGTGTTCGACTACTACCTGCTCGGCGAACAGCTGCCAAAGCTTGTCACGCCGGTTCCCGGGCCGCACGACGCGGACGACGAGAGCGACTAGGCCGTGTCGAATTTCTTCGCCTTCCTGGCCCGCGTCTGGGAACTCCTCACGCGTCGCATCGACAGTTATCTGTTGTCCGCGGCGCTGGCGACGGCGGGCATCGGGCTCGTCACCTTGTTCTCGGCGACGGACCAGAGCGCGGCGCGGGTCACCAGTCAGGCCGCGTCGCTGGCCTTCGCGCTGGTCCTGATGTGGATCGTCGCCAACATTTCGCCCCAGCAACTCGCCCGTGCCGCGGTGCCGCTGTACATGGTGACGGTGCTGCTCCTTTGCGCGGTTGCCGTGAGCGGCACGGTCGTCAACGGCTCGCGCCGCTGGCTGAATCTCGGCATCGGCCGCTTCCAGCCCTCCGAGCTCATGAAGATCGCGTTGCCGCTCATGCTGGCCTGGTACTTCCAGCGCCATGAATCGCGTATCAGTATTCCGGGATTTTCTGGTGGCGGCCGTCCTGATCGCGATTCCCGTGTGGCTGATCAAGCGACAGCCCGACCTGGGCACCGCGCTGATGATCGGTGCGTCGGGCTTCTACGTCCTTTTCCTCGCGGGGCTGTCGTGGAAAATCATCGTCGGTCTCGTGGCGGGCGCCGGCGCTGCCGCGCCGCTGATCTGGCCGCACCTGCGTGACTATCAGAAAGAACGCATCCTGACGTTCATCGATCCGAGCCGCGATCCGCTTGGTGCGGGCTATCACAGCACGCAGGCGTCGATCGCGCTCGGGTCGGGTGGCGCGGTCGGCAAGGGGTGGCTGAACGGCACGCAGACGCACCTCGATTTCCTGCCGGAGCGACACACCGATTTCATCTTCGCCGTCTTCGGCGAGGAGTTCGGGCTGATCGGCAATGTCGTCCTGCTGATCCTCTACATTCTGCTGATCGGCCGTGCGCTGGTGATCACGATGAACGCGTCGACGTTGTTTACGCGGCTCGTCTCGGGCGCGATCACGCTGATGTTCTTCACCTACGCCTTCGTCAACATGGGCATGGTGAGCGGCCTGCTGCCCATCGTCGGCGTGCCGTTGCCGCTCGTGTCGTTCGGCGGCACGGCGCTGGTCAGCCTGTTCATCGGCTTGGGCATACTCATGAGCGTGCAGGCCAACCGCAAGCTGGTGAAGACTTGAGAGGCCGTCCCCGTACGATCTGGCCTGGCCTGATCGTTGCGGCAATGCTGGTCGCCGGATGCGCTACCACCCTGCCGGGACCGTTCTATCGCGGCCAGGTCGCCCCTGGCGCGAAGCCCGGCGACGTGCTCCGCCTCGAAGCCATGGCCGGAGCGCCCGCCGGTGCCGCCGCGCAACGCATGCTGTACGTGTCGACCGGACTCGACGGTGCGCCCATCGCAGTGTCGGCGGTCGTCATCGTGCCGGTTGGCGCTGCGCCGCCGGGCGGGCGCAACGTCGTCGCATGGGCCCATCCGACGACCGGCGTCGTAGCGCCATGTGCGCCGTCGCTGCGCAAGGAATTTTTCGACCGGATCCCCGGTCTCGCGGCGATCCTCGCGCAGGGACAGGTCGTGGTCGCGACCGACTACCCCGGGCTTGGCACACCGGGACCGCATCCCTACCTCATCGGGGCAAGCGAAGCGCGCGCCGTGCTCGACTCCGTGCGGGCAGTGCAACGCCTCGCCGACGTGAACGCGACGTCGCGGTTCACGGTCTGGGGTCACTCGCAAGGCGGCCACGCTGCGCTGTTCACGGGCCAGATCGCACGGCAGTATGCGCCCGAACTCACGGTGGTCGGCGTGGCGGCGGCAGCCCCCGCGACGGATCTGGCGACGCTGCTGCGTGACGACCTGGACACGGCGATCGGCAAGATGCTCACCTCGTACACCCTGTGGTCGTGGTTGCGTGTGTACAACGCCACGCTGGTCGGTACGGTGCAGCCGCAGGCAATGAATGCCGTCGGCGAGATCGCCGACATTTGCCTCGAATCGCGCGCGGAGTTGCTGCAGGCGAGCATCGAAGCCCGCCCGCTCGCCAACGGTTTTCTGCAGGGCAAACCCTTCGGCAACGAGCCATGGAAAAGCCTGCTCACGCAAAACGTGCCCGGGCAAGCCGCTGCCGGCGCGCCGGTATTCATTTCACAGGGGAGCGTCGACACGATCGTTCTCCCGGACGTCACGGCGGCGTTCGTCGACGGGCTCTGCCGTCGCGGCGAAAAAGTGCGGATGGTCGACCTGGCCGGCGTCGATCATTTCACGATAGGGGTGGACAGCGCAGCGGCCGCCGTGCAATGGATGACGGCGCGCTTCGAAGGTACGGCCCCGCCGGACGATTGCGCGCAGCGTGCAACCAAGCGCTGAACTGCCGGACTGATGCTCGCGAGCCACGACATTTTTCGATCTGCTCGTAGTGCCGCGCTGGTGGCGATCGTCGCGATCGGTCTGGCCGCGTGCTCGTCGACGCAAAAACGCGAACCCGCACCTGCGCCAGGTCCCGTCGTGACGCCGCCGAAGTCGGGCGGCTACTACAAGGACGATGGTCCGGGCGCCAATCCGCCCGCGAATCTCGACACGATTCCCGATGCGGTGCCCAGGCTCGAGCCCCTGAGCCGTTTTTCCAACCGCCCGTATTCGGTGTTCGGCGTCGACTACGTGCCTGCGACGACGTTGCGCCCGTACAAGGAGCGCGGCATCGCCTCGTGGTACGGGCGCAAGTTCCACAACCAGAAGACGTCCAACGGCGAGATCTACGACATGTACGGGATGACCGCGGCGCATCCGACGTTGCCGCTACCGTCCTTTGCTCGCGTGACCAACGTGGCCACCGGCAAGAGCGTGGTCGTGCGCGTCAACGACCGCGGACCGTTTCATCCCGGTCGCGTCATCGATCTGTCCTACGCCGCGGCGTACCGCATCGGCATCGCAGAGAAGGGCAGCGGCCAGGTCGAGGTCGAAAGCATCCTCCCGGGCGATGCGCCGCCGCAGGTCGCGGTCACGCCGTTGCCGCCGCTTGCGGTGGCCGAGGCGGCATCGGTGGCCGCGATGCCATTGCGGCAGGAGCCCGGTGGTTACGTGGTCCAGCTCGGCGCGTTTGGCAACAACGCGAACGCGCAGGTTTTTATTGCGAATATTGCGAACCAAGTTGCGCCGCTCGGCGTCGAAGCGAAGGTGCACGAGGGGAATGGACTGTTTCGGGTCTCGGTAGGGCCCTATCCAACGCGCGACGAAGCGCGTCGCGTCGCCGATCGCCTGCGTGAAGCGCTGGGTCTCGACGGCACGGTCCGGTCGCAGTGATTCCATTTGCGAACCATGCCATTAACCCGTTGTGCCCACGCCGTTCGTTATAATTGGTGGACAAGCGCCATCAATTCGCTGTCGTCGTGTGACGACAGCTCCTATTCGAGTGACTGACCGCCAACCGATGCCCCAAGCCCTGCGTTGTCTTCTGCTTCTGCTTTGCATATTCGCAACGGGCATGGCGCGCGCGCAACTCACGATCGAGATCGTGGGCGGCGGCGCCGCCACCATACCGGTCGCCATCGTGCCGTTTGCCAACGAAGGCACGTATCCGCTCAGCATCACGCAGATCGTGGGCAACGACCTGGCGCGCAGCGGATTGTTCAAGCTCGTCGACGCCGGCGGCATCAATCCCCGGCCCGCCCGCGCCGAGGACGTACGCTACGGCGACTGGACGTCGCGCGGTGCGGATGCCGTCGTCGTCGGCAGCATGACACCGCTGCCCGATGGCCGTGTCGAGGTGCGGTTTTTCCTGCTCGATGTGGTGAAGCAGTCGTTGCTCGCGGGTTTCACCTATGCGGTCGCGCCGACGCAGATACGCGCCACCGCGCACCGCATCGCGGACGTCATCTACGAAAAGTTGACCGGCGTCCCCGGTGCCTTCAGCACGCGTATCGCCTATATCGCCAAGCAAGGCGCGCGCTACGAATTGTTCGTCGCCGAGGCCGATGGCTTCAATCCGCAGTCGATCGTGTCGTCGAACGAGCCGCTGCTCTCGCCGGTGTGGTCGCCGGACGGCACGCGCATCGCGTATGTTTCGCTGGAGAACAAGAAGCCCGTCATCTACGTGCAGTCGCTCGCCTCGGGCGGGCGGCAGGTGGTCGCGAATTTTCGCGGCAGCAACAGCGCGCCGGCATGGTCGCCCGACAGCAGCAGGCTCGCGGTTACGCTGTCCAAGGATGGCGCTTCGCAACTCTATTCGATCAATGCGGACGGCAGCGGTGTCCAGCGGCTCGCGACATCGGCCGGCATCGATACCGAAGCGAACTTTGCGCCGGACGGACGGTCGATATTGTTCACGTCGGACCGCGGCGGCAGTCCGCAGATCTATCGGCTGATGCTGGCGACGGGAGCCGTCGAACGCATGACCTACGAAGGCAGCTACAACGTGTCGCCGCGTCACCTCCCCGACAACAAGGGCTTCGTCTTCGTTCGTCGTGACGGCAATCGCTTCAACATCGCGCTGCAGGATTTCGCCACGCGACAGGTGCAGGTGCTGACGCAGGGCGCACTCGACGAATCGCCGAGCGTCGCACCGAACGGCAAGCTCATCATCTACGCGTCGGAGATCGGGGGCCGTGGTATATTGGCCGCAGTCTCCAGCGATGGACGCGTCAAGCAGCGACTGACCGCGGCGGCAAGCGATGTGCGCGAGCCCGCGTGGGGCCCGCTGGCAAAATAGATGCGGTCCCGGTCTGCGGTTCCCATCCGACTCCATCAGGAGGACACATGAAGAAATATCTGACCTGCGCCTTGTGCGCGTTGCTGCTCGCCGCGTGCAAGACCACCCCGACCCCTGAAGCCGGCGCACCGGTCGAAGAGCGCACTCCTTCGGCCACCACGGGCGCCTCGGGCACTACAACGACCGGCACGACCTCGACGGGCATCGGCGGCACTGCGGCGGCGGGCAGCACCGCGCGCAATCCGCTCAAGGATCCTTCCAGCCCATTGTCGAAACGCATCGTTTATTTCGACTTCGACAGCTACGTCGTGAAGGACGAATACAAGCCGATGGTCGAGGCGCACGGCCGCTACCTGCAGGCCAATCGCAACGCGCGGATGACGATCCAGGGCAGCACCGACGAGCGCGGCAGCCGCGAGTACAACATCGCACTCGGCCAGCGTCGTGCCGATGCGCTGAAGAAGTTGTTGATTCTCTACGGTGCCACCGAGATCCAGATCGAGACGGTGAGCTTCGGCAAGGAAAAGCCGCGCCGCGAAGGCCACGACGAATCAGCCTGGACCGAAAACCGGCGCGACGAAATCGTCTTCGTCGGCGAATAGGGTTTGCGCATGGCGTGGACTCGTGCCGCATCGGGAGGCGCGTCGGTCGCGGCGGCGATGTTGCTTGCGCTCACGTTCGCGACGGCGCCCGCACGCGCCGCAATGTTCGATGACGACGAGGCGCGCAAGCGCATCGATGCCCTGCGCGTCCGCGTCGAGCAACTCGAGCAACAATTGGCGCAGCGTCTGGAACGGCTGGAGGCGAAGGACACCGCGCTGGTCGACATGTTTCGCGATGTCGAACAGATCAAGGCAGACATTGCCAAGCTGCGCGGGCAGTACGAAGTGTTGGCGTACGAACTCGAGCAAGTGCAAAAGCGACAACGCGACCTGTATCTCGATCTCGACAGCCGCTTGCGCAAGATCGAAGGCGGGCCCGCGGCGGCAAGCGCTGATCCCGCGCCCGCGGCCCCGGGCGGGGCGGTGGCGGGCAGCGCGGCGCGTCCGGGCGATGCCGCGTCCGAGCAACGCGCCTACGACAGCGCGCTCGAGCAATTCAAGGGTGGCAGCTATCCCACCGCCATCGCCAGCTTCCAGGCGTTCGTCAAGACCTACCCGAAGAGCCCGCTCGCGGCGTCCGCGCTGTATTGGGTCGGCAATGCACAGTACGCGCAACGCGATTTCCGTTCAGCGATTGCTACTCAGCGCCAGCTCATAGCAACGTATCCCGACAGCCAGAAGGTTCCTGACGCCTTGCTCAACATCGCCAGTGGTCAGGTCGAACTTGCCGATGCTCCGGGCGCCCGGCGCACGCTCGAGGAGATCGTCGCCAAGTACCCCACGTCGGAAGCGGCGGGGAAAGCAAAGCAGCGCCTCGCGGGGCGTTAGCACCATACGACCGCCGCCGATGCGATCGTTCGCGGCGCGTCTCGTCTCCTGGCAGAAGAAGCACGGCCGGCACGATCTGCCATGGCAGAACACGCGCGATCCTTATCGCATCTGGCTGTCGGAAATCATGCTGCAGCAAACGCAGGTGACGACGGTGATCCCGTACTACCGTCGTTTCGTGGCGGCGTTGCCCGACGTACGTGCGTTGGCGGGTGCGCCGCTGGGCGAGATACTGCAATTGTGGAGCGGGCTCGGCTACTACCGGCGTGCGCATTTGCTGCATCGCGCAGCGAAAATCGTCGTCGACGAGCACGAAGGGACGTTTCCCGCCAATGCGCAGATGTTGGCGACATTGCCCGGCATCGGCCGCTCGACCGCGGCGGCGATAGCGGTGTTTGCCGGCGATGAGCGCGGCGCCATACTCGACGGCAACGTCAAGCGTGTGCTCGCCCGGCATCAAGGCGTCGATGGCTTCCCCGGCGACGCGCCGGTCGAGCGCACGCTGTGGCGACACGCCGAGGCGCTGCTGCCACCTCGTGACATCGCAACGTATACCCAGGCGCTGATGGACCTTGGTGCCACCGTTTGCACGCGCACAGCGCCACGCTGCGAGCAGTGTCCCGTCGCCAGCGATTGCGTCGCGCGCCGTGACGATCGCATTGCGGAACTCCCGGCACCGCGTCCGAAAAAGGTCCCTCCACGGCGTTCGATTGGCGTGCTGCTCATCGAGCGCCACGGTGAAGTCCTGCTCGAGCGCCGGCCCGCAACAGGTATCTGGGCGGGACTGTGGAGCCTGCCCGAGGTCGACCTCGGCGCCGACGCGACGCAGCTTTGCCGCACTCGCTTCGGCGCCGAGGTTACGTTGCGCGATCCGCTGCCTGCGATCGAGCATGCGTTCACGCACTTTCGGCTGACGCTGACGCCGCTCCCTTGCGTCGTCCAACGCTGGCCCAAGCGCGCCGAAGAGCCCGGTTTGCTGTGGTTGCCGCTGGTGGATGCGGGCGGCGCCGCGTTGCCGGCGCCGATCAAGACGTTGTTAAGAGCACGCGTGAGGTAGAATGCGCGAGTGATCGCGCCAACGAATTCGCGTCGCCGCACGGCGCGGCCGTTGCGTCGCAATTTCCACATATTCCCGCGTGCGCGGATGACGCGATGGGACCGGGATCGACTATTCGGACCGATCGCAGCGCGAATGAATTCGCGCCTACCTGAGCTCGCGTAAATCGGCGGGAAGCAGTGCGTCAGCGCGATCCTTGTACTCGGCACGAAATGCAGCAAGCTCCTTGGTGACGTCGTCCTTGCGCCCTTCGCTTTGCAGCCGCCGGATCAGTTTGATCCATTCGTCGGGTGTTCGCGGCGCAGAATCCTTGGCGCGATCGCTCTCCGGCGCCATCTTTGCCAGTGCGGGCGGCGCTGCCGCAGGCGCCTCGTCGGCGCGCGATGCGCGGGCGACTCTCGCGGTTCCTTCCGGCGCCGCAGCCGCAGGCTTGCTCGCGGCGGCGAGCATCGGCGGCGGTGACGTGGCAACCGGCGCATCGGTAGCCTTCTTCGATTCTGCCGGAGCCGCAGGGAACGGCTCGGCGCGCGACTGCTTCGCGTTTTTCTCCGGGGCCATTGCTTCGAGTTTTGCCTTGAGTTCCGCGATGTCACGGTCGCGCGCTGGAGACATTGCGCCAGTGGCACTGGGGCCAGCGCCGCTCGGTGCTACCGGCGGCGTTTTCTCGGCAAGCGCAATTGTCGGGACCGGGGGCGGAGCGGCGGACGGTTGGGCCAGTTGCTTGCGCGACGCGGGCGTATCGATGGCCGGCGCGGGAGCCGGAGCCGCCACGTCCTGTTCCCTGGGCGCCACTTGCCTCGAAGTGTTGTCCGCGACGATGGCCGTGGTCACTTGCTCTGGCGGCATCAACTGCACGATGCCGACAGCGAACACGGTCACGACCGCGGCAGCGGCAAGCGGCCATGACCGCATGTGGCGGGCACGACGAGACGGACCCGCGCCCACCGCGCGTCGCGCCGCGGCACGAATCGCGTCATCGAGCGCCGCAGGAGGTTCTTCGCGGCTCGCGGCGCGCCACGCGGCGTCGAGTTTGTTGTCGATGTCTGTCATCGCTGGGGTTCGTACAAATCGGACAGCTCAATACGTAACTTGTCGCTGGCGTAACGCAACCTGCTCTTGACCGTTTCGAGGCCCGCGCCCGTCAACTCGGCAATCTCGGCCAACGACAGTCCACCTTCCTGCTGCAGCACAAAGGCCTCGCGCTGAGCCAGCGGAAGCGCCGCCACCGCGGCCTTGAGCCGTGCGCCCAACTCGTGATTCTCCGCGCGGCGTTCCGGTTGATCGCGTTGATGAGCGGGCAACGCGGCAACCGTATCGGCGTGCGCTTCGTCATCGGCGGACACCAGCGACACCTGACCGCTGGCGCGGTAATGGTCGATGAGCCGGTTATGCGCGAGCCGGTACAGCCAGGTGGTGAACTTGGCGCTCGGAACGTAACTCGCACGGGCCCGGATCAGGTTCATCCATACGTCCTGGAACAGTTCGTCGGCAACGCCACCCTGGCGACACTGACGCAACAGATAGCGATACACGCCGCCCTTGTGCCGGGCATACAGCGTGTCGAATGCCGCGGCGTCGCCGGCGGCATAGGCGAGCATCAGGTCTTCGTCGCCGGGCGCGGCGGAGGCGGGCATGACCCGCCCAGTATGCGAGCGGGTCCATGCCGAGGCAAGTGCGGTGATGTTCGCGGGGCGCTGCGTTTGGTGTCAGCGCGGGTCCGGCACAAAGCGCATGCGGTCCGGAAACGGATCGGGACGTACGCGCGCCAGCGATGAGGAAGCAACGGGCACGCCTTGCGCAAGCAGGTTCTGGTACGAATCGTAATAGATGGCGATGGTCTCGACCGGCGTGTCGCTCGCGCGCTCGAACGTCGTGTACTGCGCGTGCGAATCTTCGCTGCGGCCGTAACCGGTCCCCAGTTGCTGCTTCGCCGCTGGCGCCGAAGGCTTCGCTTCCGCCGCCGCCGACTGCGCATCGCGCTCGCTGCGTGCCGGAGAGTCGGCGCTGTCGCGGTCCTTGCGCAGGAAGCCATACGGCATGACCCGAGCACGCTCGCGGAACACCGCGACACCGATAACGCCGACGTTGTCGGGGCGAGCCGTACGGGCCGCGTACGAATCGGCCAGGGTGGTGAAATAGAACGCGGCGGTGCGCGTCATGCCCGTGCGCCATCCGGCGATATCGGCGCTTTCCGACGGCGCGAGCACGTAGCCCGATTGCGCGGGCGATGCCGTGTCGCCGCTGATGATATTGACGCCATCGACGCTCATCACCGCCAGTGCACGTTCCGCGCTCGCGTTGCGCACGCGAATGGCGTACTCGTTGCCGGGTTTGCCGACGACATAGCGGCGGCCGCCATGAAAATAGATCGGCAGGATGCGGCCTTCCGTGCGGTCGTAGATTTCCACGTCGACGCGCGCGGAAGGGCCGTGTGCGTACGCCGGAAGTCCGGTCGAGAACGTCGCGGCGGCAAGCATGAATGCAAGAAATTTCGTGATGGTGTGCATGGTGGGCTCCTGGGCCGCGGCGCGGCATCGTTGGTGGTGCTAGCTGTTAACGGGCGGAGCCAGCGATCGGGGTTAACCCGCGTGCGATAATTGCAGTCCGTCCATGGAGCACGTCACCCCTTCCCCGGCGCTCATCGCCTGGCTCGCTTTCGGGCTGGCGTTCGCTTTTGGCGCGGTTGCCAACCGCGTGAACTTCTGCACCATGGGCGCGGTGACCGACGTCGTGCACGTCGGCGACTGGCGGCGCATGCGCATGTGGCTGCTCGCCATTGCCGTCGCCATCGTCGGCGTGGCGGCGCTCGAAGCCGCGGGCCAGGTCGATTTCGGCAAGACGATCTACACGACCTCGCGCGTGCCGTGGGTGTCGTGCATCGTGGGTGGCTTCCTGTTCGGATTCGGCATGACGCTCGCGTCGGGGTGCGGCAGCAAGACGCTGATCCGTATCGGCGGCGGCAACCTGAAATCGTTGGTCGTGCTGATCGTGCTCGCGCTCTCCGCCTACATGACGTTGAAGGGTCTGTTCGCCGTGCTGCGCGTCAATGCGCTCGACCCGTTTCGCTTCGATACCGCCGCGTTCGGCGCCGCGCGCTCGGACCTGCCCAGCGTAGTTGCGGCGCTATCGGGTACTGGCACAACGATCCGCATCGCCGTCTCGCTCGTGACAGCCGCCGCGGTTGCTGCGTTCGTGCTCGCCAACCGCGACTTCCGCGCATCGGGCGCCATGATCGTCGGTGGTCTTGCCATCGGCGCGATCATCGTCGGGGGCTGGTACGTTTCCGGTCATCTGGGCTACGTGACCGAGGACCCCAAAACGCTCGAGGAAGCGTTTGTGGCGACCAATTCGGGCCGGGCGGAATCGTTCTCGTTTGTCGCACCGACAGCGTACCTGCTCGAACTTTTGATGCTCTGGAGCGACCAATCCAGAATCGTCACTTTTGGCGTCGCCGGGGTGCTGGGCATGCTGGCCGGGTCCGCGGCCATGGCGCTGGCCACGCAGACGTTTCGCTGGGAAGGGTTTGCGTCGATCGAAGATCTGGTCAACCATTTGGCGGGTGGCGTGTTAATGGGTTTTGGCGGCGTCACTGCGCTCGGGTGTACGATCGGCCAAGGCCTGACCGGAATCTCCACATTGGCGCTTGGGTCATGCCTTGCGCTGGCCGGGATCATCGCGGGTTGCGTTGTGGCGTTGAAGTACCAATATTGGCGTATAGAGGCGGATGACTGAGCGGTAGCTGACATGATCGTCTACGAACTGGCGTGCACCAAGGAACACAGGTTCGAGGGCTGGTTTGCCTCGGCCGAGGACTACGCGCGCCAGCGCGAGACGTCGCTTCTGCGCTGTCCGCTGTGCGACGACGCGGCTATCGAGCGCCGGCCCTCGGCCAACGTGCAGGTCGGACGTGCCGTGGTGCCCGCAGCCGAGCGCCCCGAACCCAGCAGCAAGGCGGTGGTCGGTGGTGGCGAAGCCGATGCGATGAAACTGTTGCGAAAGCTCATCGCGCAAACCGACAACGTCGGCGAGGCGTTCCCCGAAGAGGCGCGCAAGATCCACTACGAAGAAGCGCCGCAACGCGCCATCCGCGGCCAGGCGACGCGCGAGGAGGCAGACGCTCTTCGCGATGAAGGCATCGACTTCATGTCGTTGCCGAGCGCACTGACGCGCGATTTGCAGTAACGTCCCCGATGCGCGGTTTTTGCGCGGGGCATGCGGATTAGCTTATAATTCGCGCCCTTTGGGTCGTTAGCTCAGTTGGTAGAGCAGCGGACTTTTAATCCGTTGGTCGCCGGTTCAAGTCCGGCACGGCCTACCAACCATATCAAGAACTTATCGACGCTTTGGCGGTCAAATAAGTTCTCCGTTGCAGCTGGACCAATGCTGGGCCACTGGCAACCGTGGACCAGACCAACATCGTTGCTCCCCCGCGAACTGCCCTGCTCGCCGGCGCCACTGGACTCATCGGTCGCGAGCTGATGCCCATGCTGCTGGCCGGCAAGCACTACCGTAGTGTGCGCGTCCTGCTGCGCCGCCCCGCACCGGACTTCAAGTCCAGTGCAAAGCTGAAGATTCACCGCGTCGACTTTGCAAGCTTGCCCACGGCGTTCCCAACGGCAGATGACGTCTTCATCGCGCTCGGCACCACGATCAAGGTGGCTGGCTCGGAAGCGGCCTTTCGCCAAGTGGACTTTGACTTTGTAGTGAATATCGCGCGGGCTGCCAGAATCGCAGGGGCGACACGGTTGGCCGTCGTGTCGGCGTTGGGAGCCGATGCGAAGTCGCGCGTGTTCTACAACCGCGTGAAGGGCGAGATGCAGGCCGCCATTGCGCAGCTCGGCTACGAGTCCGTTGTCATTGCCCAACCATCATTGCTGCTGGGCGATCGAGCCGCATTGGGACAACCGACGCGCAGTGGCGAGATATGGGCGACGCGGCTGGCGGGTCCGCTCGGTTGGATCCTGCCGAAGGCAGTCCGGCCCATCTCGGCCCGCACCGTGGCGTCCGCGCTACTGGCGGCAATGCTCGAAGCGAAGCCAGGCGTTCGGGTCCTTAAGTCGGGAGCTATGCACGCGCATGACAAAACCTAGCGTGTTTCATCGCTGCAAAGGAAATTGGTTGTGTGCCGCAGTGCGTGCCACTATCGTGCAAGGGCCAGTTTCGTTGATAGCCTTGTTCACGAGCAGCTGATATGCGTGCAGCGCACCTCTTCGGAATCACTCTCTTAGTACTGACGGCCGGCTGCACCGCCGTGAAGCCGCCGGTTCCCGTTGCGTCACCGCAAGCTGCGGCGAATGCTGAAGCGCCAACAGGCACGCTTGCCGCAGCGCCGAGCACGCCGGCTCCAACGGCCCCAATGCAAGGTGGTGCCCCGCCGGTTCAGGTGGCTCCCCCTCCGGCCGCCCCGATCGCGGCCCCGCCCGCAACGCAGAGTGTTGCCAAGGCCGTTGAGCCGAGTGCCAAAGGGATCGCCAAGGCGCCCCCGCCTCCTGTCCAGGCTCCGAAAAAGGAAAGCACGGCTTCGGACGTTGCCAAGCAAAAAGAGCCGCCCCTCGACCTCGCATCGCTCGAGCAGCGGCTCAAAGACACCAAAGCCATTGGCGTGCTTACCAAGATCACTCTCAAGAATCAGGTCGATGACCTGCTTAGTCAATTCCGGGCTCATTACGCAGGGAAGCTCAAGACCACACTGGCAGACCTGCGGCAGGCGTATGACCTGCTGGTCCTCAAGGTGCTCGCGCTTCTGCAGGACAGCGATGCCGCGCTGGCTGCGGCGATCGTGGCCTCGCGGGAAGCCATCTGGGGCATTCTTGCGGATCCGGCAAAGTTCGCAAAGATCTGATTCGACGCAGGAGGCAGCATGAGAGCATGCGCAGCGGGAATAGCGACAACGATGTTGACTGCGATGAGCTTTGCAGCACCCGCGCTCGCCGCCGACGACGTCTCGGTCAAGAAAGACTTGTTCACCGTCATCACGTTGCAAGGATTGCCGTGCGGGGAAGTCGTCGACGTCAAAACAAAAAATGACAACGACCACATCGCGTCATGCAAAGACGGGAACCGCTATCACATATTTCTAAACGCCCAGGGACGAGTGGTCGTTGAGAGACAATAAAGTTCGCTGTGGATCCGTCACATTCATTCGAAAAAAAAGAGCCCCCGAATGAGGGAGGCCAAAGACTGCACCATGAACAACGCGGATTCGGCGACCTGTGTTACGTCTGCGAGCGCACGTTCTCGTCGATGCGGTTCAACTGGGAACCGCTAACGGCAAGACGTTTGCTGCGCAATGAGAGCGTTTACATCGCGGTCTTCCGAGAATGAAAGGGAAGAACCTTTCTCATAGCTTCGACGCTATCTGTCGACTGACCATGCTCTTGCTTGCGCAGTTCACGCCGAACTCTGGCAAAGGTTTTGCGCAAGTCGGTTTCCACACTTTTCGTGTAGCGGAACGAAGGATCAAGGATGGACTTCATTTCACCTCCATGCACTGGTTGTGAAACACATCGCTGCGGCGCACGCTTCGTTCAAAAATCATGCAAGAGCCGTTCCATGGCTGCTCAAACTACGAATCTTCAGACACTTACCCGGAATGTCTCCTGCGCAAAATTCGATAACGTAAAAAATCTCGACACTCTTGCGGAAAAATAGGTGCCCGCGATTGTTGGTGACAATCTGTCAGTGCACCAACGATCATGTTCGCGTTTGTGCGGAAACCGGGAGGTAGGTCCCACACCTACGGCACGCTCACATTGTCCTATATTGCAATCGGACACCGGGCGATAGCCAGGACGACGCTCTACCGGCAACCTATAGTCGTCGTTTCCCGATTCCAGGAGGAATCACATGCGCAATTTTCCAAGCGGACAAGATTCGAAATGGTCAGACGCAGACGCGACCCTTGTCTCTCGCATCCAAGGGGGAAATTGGAACACGCTTGCAGTGAGACCTGCCAACGTGCTGCACGATGAAGTCGAGTGCCAATGGTCCATAGAGCGGTTTATTTTCGAACAGGGGCTTCCGCGCGACGACCAGTTCGACTGATCATCGAGCTTCCGAGCGGTCAGTTTGTCGCTTCAAACGCTCCCACCCGCTTTCGAGTATCAACCCTTGCAACGCCTATGATTTGCCGCTCTCTGGAGAACGATCGCCAAGGCCCGATCGGGATAGGTAAAATTGGCCTTGCGCATTGCGCGTTTTCCCACCGCTCGCCCCACTCTCCGGAGGCCGGCAATGAGCATCAAACTTACCAGTGAGCAAATCCTCGAGAAGGTGCGCAAGGCATTCGCTCCATTTCATGTTGTAGCCGAATTGCAGGATTACCATCGAGAGCTCGGCTTCAGGGTGTATGCAGAGCATGACGAGATCGTCGGAACGTATGAAGGCAACCTCATGGAGGACCTGCGCAATCCGGACAATCTCAAGGAGCTCATCCTGGATACGCGCACCCAGATCCGCGCTGACGGCAGGCATCTGAATCCCTGGTCGTTTTGAGGCAGGGTCGCTCTCCTTCGCGCTTCGCGATGGTAATGCGGAAGTGACTACATGCGCATCGCCATCGTGATCAAAGCGAGGAAGCCGAGTATTGCAATCAGTCCTGCGACCATGAGCGAAAGCGGATGCCCGCGTGTCGGGTATTCAGGTCCAAGCGCGCGGATGTTCGCGCGGTATTCGAAGGTCGCGATGAGTAGCGATAGCAATCCGATGACGACCATGACCAACCCGAATTCGTGCGCTCCAATGAGACGGAATCGGGGTTCACGTGCCTCAGGCAGGACATCAAAGAGCTTGTAGACGCTGAATCCGAATGTGATAAGTGACGTGGCTGTTCGAATCCAGGCCAGCAGTGTCCGATCATAGGCGACGCGAGTGCGGTCGAGCGCGAGCCTTGTGGATGTGTCAAGCATAGGTGCGGGATGGGGAGGTGTGCTTGCCATCATTGTAATATTGCGGTGGTGCCTTGTGCAGGTTCTGTTCTGCGATGTGCGACGCGTTGTTCACTGCTTTCCTGCAGCAGCGCAATCCGCACCACCAATACCCGACAGTCCGCGAACTTCAACGAACTTGCCGGTGGCGGAATCATCAATGCATCCGATATCGGCACCGTTACCTTCAACGTTTCGAATTCACTTATCGATTTCTATCAGCGCATCGGCATTGATATCCGAGGGGCGGCGCTGACTGCGAACATTGCGAACAGCACCATTAATCGCGGCTATGTCCTGACGCCGAATACGTCTACTGCCACACCCAACGGCATTCAGTACAGCGTCTCGTCAGCAGGGAGCATTTCGAACAATCTTGTCGAAGGAAATATTGCCACCGTCGCCGGCGCGTCAGCGACGGGCATCCTGCCGTTTGGCGCAGGGACTGTGTCGCTCACGGCAACACGGTTAACAACAACGACATCGGCATCGTTGCCATACAGTCCGGCAACAATCTGACCATCAGCAGCAATACGCTCAACTTCACGACGACGCCCGGTGTAAATGCCGTCGAGGGTATCGTACAAGACACCAGCGGGCTTTCGGTGCTGTCCTCCAACGTCATGAATGGCATGCCCGACGTCAGCATGGAACTCATCTCCAGCACCAATCAAGCGTTTCAGCTGGTGCAGAATCGCTTCATTGGCAGCCAGCAAGGTCTCATCGTCACCGGGAACGGCGGTACCGGACCCGTGATCACGATGAATGCAGACGCGTTTAGGGACGGCCGGCTACTACATTCAGGAAGTCGCCGCCCCAAACAACATCTGGCCGTCAACCGCGACAGTTACTTTCGATGGTCTGCTTTCCGGGCATATCACGTTGGCAGAGTTCAATCAGATTCTGACCAAGATTATCGATAAACATAACGATCCGGCCCTTGGCCTGGTGCCGGACTTCATCCCGCCTGTTCCACCGACGATCCTCGGCATAATCCCTGCGTCCGGCCCGACTGCCGGGGGCACGACGGTGACTATCAGCGGTTCGAGCTTCCTCAGCAGCAATACGGTCGTGTTGTTTGGAGCGACCGCGGCGACGAATGTTGTCGTGGTGTCCGATACGACGATCACGGTGACATCGCCGCCTGGAACTGGGACAGTCGACGTCAAAGTAACGACGCCCTTTGGCACTGCAACCTTTGCGCTGGCGTTTGCGTATGTCGGCGGGGTTGCAGCATCGATACCCGTTGATTCCTGGTGGATGTTGTTGGCGCTGAGCCTCGGTCTGGTGGCCAGCGTGAAGCTCGGGCGCCGATTTTGACCGTCGGTATTTCGTCCGCAGCCGCGCTCGGCCGCGGTTGCCGGCAGGAGCCGCGCACGCGTATAATTCGACTCTCTCGATTGAGCCCAGCAGAGGCAAACGAGAATCTTTGGAAACTCCTCAATTTTCGGGTCGTTAGCTCAGCTGGTAGAGCAGCGGACTCTTAATCCGTTGGTCGCAGGTTCGATCCCTGCACGGCCTACCAAATCAAACAAGGGGTTAGCCTAACCGCTAGCCCTTTGTTCTTTTTCAACGCGACAAAAACGTGCCAAGTCGATCACGTTCGTGTCGCGGCCGCGCTCGATCGTGCTCGATGCACCCGCGGCTATGTGCCGGCGGTATACTCGAAAGACGGTTCATCGAACGGAGGGAGATACCGTGAAGAATTCGCCATGGCCGAGCATAGTCGGTGTCGTTGCGCTGTCCGCGCTCGTCGCATTCACCACGCCGGCGCTGTCCGCGACGCCGAAGGACACGCTGGTCATCGCCTGGGCGATCGACGACATCATCACGATGGATCCGGCCGAGTCGTTCGAGATTTCGGCGGGTGAGATCATGGGCAACGCGTACGACCGGCTGCTGCGCTTCGACGTCGCCGACCCGTCGAAGCTGATCGGCGACACTGCGGCCAAGTGGACGGTCTCGCCGGACGGCAAGACGTACACATTCGAACTGAAGGACGGATTGAAATTCGCGTCCGGCAATGCGCTGACGGCCGAGGACGTCGTGTACTCACTGCAGCGCGCGGTACTTCTCGACAAGACGCCGGCGTTCATCCTCACGCAGTTCGGCTTCACCAAGGACAACGTCAAGGACAAGATCAAGCAAACGGGCCGGCTTTCGCTGACGATGGAAACCGACAAGGCGTACGCCCCGACGTTCGTGCTGAACTGCCTGACCGCCAACGTCGCCGCCATCGTCGACAAGAAGCTCGTGCAGTCGAAGGAAGCGAACAACGACATGGGCTACGGTTGGCTCAAGACCAACTACGCCGGCTCGGGTCCACTCAAGATCCGCGAGTGGCGCGCGAACGAGATCCTCTCGCTCGAACGCAACGACAACTACTACGGCGAGAAGTCGAAGTTGCCACGCGTCATCTATCGGCACGTAAAGGAAGCTGCGACCCAACGCCTGCTGCTCGAGAAGGGCGACGTCGACATCGCGCGCAACCTGACGCCGCAGGACTTGGCGGCGCTCGCCAGCAACAAGGACATCAGGACCACGTCCACGCCGAAGGGCACCGTCTACTACTTCTCGCTCAACCAGAAGAACCCGACGCTCGCCAAGGCGGAAGTTCGCGAAGCGATGAAGTGGCTGGTCGACTACGCGGCGATCGGCGATACGCTGATCAAGAACATCGGCGTCGTCCACCAGAACTTCCTGCCTGTCGGATTGCTGGGCGCCAGCACCGAGAATCCGTACAAGCTCGACGTCGACAAGGCGAAGGCGTTGCTTGCCAAAGCGGGCGTCGGCAACGGCTTCAAGGTGACGATGGACGTGCGCACCGTGCAGCCCGTGCAAGGCATCGCCGAAGCGTTCCAGCAGACGGCGAAGCGCGCGGGCATCGACGTCGAGATCATTCCCGGCGACGGCAAGCAGACGCTGACCAAGTACCGTGCGCGCAACCACGACATCTACATCGGACAGTGGGGCGCCGACTACTGGGACCCGCACAGCAACGCCGACACGTTCGCGCGCAACCCGGACAACGGCGACGACCCGAAGTCGAAGCCGCTCGCGTGGCGCAACGCATGGGCGATCCCCGAGATGACCAAGAAGTCCGACGCCGCCGTGCTCGAACGCGACGCAGCCAAGCGCAAGGCGATGTACGAGGAGATCCAGGCGACGTTCCGCAAGGACAGCCCGTTCGTGATGCTGTACCAGCAGACCGAGGTCGCCGCGTTTCGCAGCGACGTGCAGGGGTTGAGGATCGGCCCGACGTCCGACACCACGTACATGTTCAGGGTTTCGAAGTCGTAACCCGCCGTTGAATTCCGCTGTGCAGCTGCCGGCGGCCGGGCGCACCAGCGCCCGCCTGCTGCGCGGCCTCGACGTCGTCGGCCGCTTCGCGGTCGTCATCGTCTTGACCTATCTCGGCCTGCTCGCCGTCACGTTCTTCATCGGTCGCGTCATACCTATCGACCCTGTGCTCGCCATGGTCGGCGACCGCGCGCCCGAGCACGTGATCGCGCGCGTGCGCGAGGAGATGGGGCTCAACAAGCCGCTGTGGGAGCAGTTTGCAATCTACGTGTCGAAGGTGCTGCACGGCGACTTCGGCACGTCGGTGCTTACGTCGAATCCGGTGATGCAGGATATCCGCCGCGTGTTCCCGGCCACGCTCGAACTCGCCACGCTCGGCACGCTGATCGGCGCGGGACTCGGCGTGCCGCTCGGCGTGTGGGCGGCCGTGCGGCGCGGTCGCCTGCCCGACCAGATCATGCGCATCGTCGGGCTCGTCGGCTATTCAGCGCCAATCTTCTGGCTCGGCCTGATGGCGCTCGTGGTGTTCTACGCGCGGCTGGGCTGGGTCGGTGGCCCGGGGCGCATCGACATCGTCTACGAGTTCACGTTGTCGCCGATCACCGGCTTGCTTCTGGTCGACACGGCGATCAAGGGCGAGTGGGCAGCGTTCGGCAACGCGCTGTCGCACCTGATCCTGCCGGCGTCGCTGCTCGGCTACTTCTCGCTCGCGTACATCTCGCGGATGACGCGCTCATTCATGCTGCACGAGCTGACACAGGAGTATGTCGTGGCTGCGCGCGCGAAGGGCCTGTCGGAGTCGCGGATCATCTGGCGACACGCGCTGCGCAACGCGATGGTGCCGCTGGTCACCGTGATCGCGCTTTCGTATGCGGGACTGCTCGAAGGCTCGGTGCTGACGGAGACGGTGTTCGCGTGGCCGGGACTCGGGCTCTACATCACGAATTCGCTGCAGAACGCCGACATGAACGCCGTGCTCGGCGGCACCATCATCGTCGGCTCGGTGTTCATCGCGCTCAACCTCATCTCCGACCTGCTGTACCGGGTCCTCGATCCGCGGACGCGGCCGCGATGAACGTCGTGGAAACGTCCACACCCGAGTCGCTACGCGGGTGGCTGTTGTCCGACCGGCCGCAATCGCGCCGGCAGGCGCGACTCGGCCGTGCCTACAGCGCGTGGCGGCGATTCCTTCGCAACCGGCTCGCCGTCGTCGGCCTCGTGATTGTCGTCGCGCTGGTGCTGGTGGCCATCCTCGCCAACCAGCTGGCTCCGTATTCGCCGTACGTCGGCGACCTGCGCACGACGCGATTGCTGCCACCGTCGGCTGCGCACTGGTTCGGCACCGACGATCAAGGGCGCGACATCCTGTCGCGCGTGATCTTCGGTTCGCGGATCACGCTGGTGGTCGTCGTGCTCGTCGCGCTGCTCGCCGCGCCGATCGGGCTCGCCGTCGGCGCTGTCGCTGGTTACGCCGGCGGATTGGTCGATGCGGCACTGATGCGCGTCACCGACATCTTCCTCGCGTTCCCGCGACTGATCCTCGCGCTCGCGTTCGTCGCAGCGCTGGGGCCCGGCATCGAGAACGCGGTAATCGCGATCGCCATCACGTCGTGGCCCCCTTATGCGCGGATCGCGCGCGCCGAGACGCTGACGATCCGCCACAGCGAATACATCGAGGCGGTGCAACTGATGGGCGCGTCGCCGTGGCGGGTCGTGCTGCGCCACATCATGCCGCTGTGCGTGTCGTCGGTGATCGTCCGCGTGACGCTCGACATGGCCGGCATCATCATCACCGCCGCCGGCTTGGGCTTCCTCGGCCTCGGCGCGCAGCCGCCGTCGCCCGAATGGGGCGCGATGATCGCCAACGGCCGCCTGTACGTGCTCGATCAATGGTGGGTCGCGGCGGCGCCCGGCGCGGCGATTTTCATCGTGAGCCTGGGCTTCAACCTGCTGGGCGACGGCCTGCGCGACGCGCTCGATCCGAAGGCGCTCAAATGACACGACTGTTGACGGTCGACGACCTGCGCGTCGCGTTTCCGAATCGCGACGGCGGCATGACCGAAGTCGTGCGCGGCGTGTCGTTCACGCTCGGCCGCGAGCGGCTCGGCATCGTCGGCGAATCGGGTTCCGGCAAGACGCAGACCGGCCGCGCGATCCTCGGGCTCACCGCGCCCGAAGGCCGCGTCACTGCGCAGCGCCTGGAATTCGACGGTATCGACCTGCTGCGTTGCCCGGATCGCCAGCGCCGGCAGTTGCGGGGCGGCCGCATCGCGATGGTGCTGCAGGATCCCAAGTTCTCGCTGAATCCGGTGATGTCGATCGGTGACCAGATCGTCGAGGCGCTGCGCGCGCACCGCCGCACGACGCCGCGGGAAGCGAAGGCGCAGGCGATGGCCGCGCTGGAGTCGGTGCGCATCGACGACCCGGCGCGCGTGTTCGACCTGTATCCGCACGAGGTATCAGGCGGCATGGGCCAGCGCGCGATGATCGCGATGATGCTGATCGCCGGCCCCGACCTCCTGATCGCCGACGAACCGACGTCGGCGCTGGACGTGACGGTCCAGCTGCAGGTGCTGGCGATACTCGACGCGCTGGTCCGCGAGCGCGGTATGGGCCTCATCTTCGTGTCGCACGACCTGCGCCTGGTGTCGAGCTTCTGCGATCGCATCCTCGTCATGTACGCGGGCCGCGTGGTCGAGGAAGTGGCGGCCGGCGACCTGACGCATGCGCAACACCCGTACACCCGCGGCCTGTTCGACTGCCTGCCGCGGCTGGGCGAGGCGCGTCATCCATTGCCCACGCTTGATCGAAAACCGGAGTGGGCGCTATGAGCCCGAAGGGCCGCCCCGAGGGCGAATTGCCCCGAAGCGCGATAGCGCGGAGGGAAATCCTATGAGCCCGAAGGGCCGCCCCGAGGGCGAATTGCCCCGAAGCGCGATAGCGCGGAGGGTGGTTCAATGACCGCAACCGGAATCGAAGTGCGTGGCCTGCGCATCCTCTACGACGATTTCGTCGCAGTCGAAGACACGTCGTTCCGCGTCGAACCGGGCGAGAGCTTCGGCATCGTCGGCGAATCCGGCTCGGGCAAGTCGACCGTGCTGCGTGCGATCTGCGGACTCGCGCCGCGCGCGGCTGGCGACGTGCGGCTCGTCGGGAACGCCACGACCGCGTTGCCGGCGCCGGGCACCAAGCCGTTCCGCCGCCTCGTGCAGATGGTGTTCCAGGATCCGTACGGCTCACTGCATCCGCGGCAAACGGTCGACCGCATTCTCGCCGAGCCGCTGGCGATCCACCGCATCGGCGACGAACAGGCACGCATCGAACGCGCGCTCGACGAAGTGGGCTTGGGCAACGGATTCCGCTTCCGCTATCCGCATCAGCTGTCCGGCGGCCAGCGGCAGCGCGTGGCCATCGCGCGCGTGCTGATCCTCGAGCCGCAGGTGCTGCTGCTCGACGAGCCGACGTCGTCGCTCGACGCGTCGGTGCAGGCCGAGGTGCTGAACCTGCTGGAGGCGCTGCGCAGGAAGCGTCGCCTCACGTTCGTGATGGTCAGCCACGACCTCGCGGTCGTAACGCACTTATGCGAGCGGCTGATGGTCATGCAGCGCGGCCGCACCGTCGAGTCGCTGTCGTCGGCGGACCTCGCGTCGCGCCGCGTGGCAGACGTTTACACGCGCAACCTGATGGAAGCGTCGACCGGCTTCAAGCGCATTGCGGCACAAGCGACGTAGGAACACGTCAGGATTCCGACACGGCGGCAGCGGCGTTGCGTAGGTCGCAGGTTCGAACCCTGCACGGCCTACCAAGAACAACGCGGTCAGTGGCGACAATGGCTACTGACCGCGTCTTTTTCTGTACCGCCTCGTTGTTTCAACCCGGATGTCCGGGGCCTGTTGCCCTACATCTGAGGGACTGTCTGCGTCGGCGCACCGTCGCCGCCAACATTCCCAGCGACTCGATTGTTTCCGAACGAAATAATCGCTCCGCCAGCACTGTAGAGCCCAAGACCTGGGTTGTCTGTGATCTGCGAGTTGCTCAATCGCACCGTGGCGAGCGCCCCGTTCGAATTGACGGCGGCACCGCCGTGCAGCGTGGACGTCGAGTTGTCTATGGACATGGTGACCGCGCGGGAGGCGGCAACCGCGTTAAACCCATTGTTATCGTTTCCCGACACGATACTACGTGCGACGGTTACCGTGGAGCCGTCCTGCGCCCGAACTCCCCGCAAGTTGTTTTCGATCCGCACATTGTCGAGAGCAGCAAAGGCAAAACCTAACGCTCCATTTGGGATTATGTCTATGCCTCCACCGGTGTTGTCACGGATGGTGGTTCTACTGACATACAGATCGCTGCTAGCGGATGGCGTAAAGCTGATGCCGTGTTGCGTAAACCCGTAAATGACGCAGTCCTCGACATGCAGTGCCTTTCCCGCCAGGAAACTGATCCCGGCCAGGCCCGTTCCAATGCCGTTGATGTCGAGTCCTATGAGGCTGACGACAGCAGTTGCAGGCGCGTTGACGATGATCGCGTTCGTACCGTTGACCAGCACGCCGGCAATGCCGGGGGTGCCAATGATCGATATCGCCTTGGTAATGGTCACGGCGCCGTAGCCGCCCGGATCGAGTACGTTGATTTCACCTGCGGCGGCTGTTTTGGAGATCGCGCCGGCGAACGTCTTGCATGGTGCCGTGCGGCTGCATGGATTGGCGTCGTCGCCAACGCCAGAAACCCAGGTACGCGTCGCTTGTGCCCATGCCGACGTGGCCAGCAGCATTCCCAATGTTCCGGCCACCAGAATACCGGCAACCCTTGCGCAACGGTTCTGCATGTTTATCCCTTTTCCGATTTCAATTCGCCAGTGACCTGGCGGTCCGCGTTCGCGGGCCGGGCATCTCCTACTACAGATAGCAGCGTAGCAAACAGTATGCCGCTTATCGCTGGCAAGTCGTTGTGTGCTACTAACCGCCAAAGCTCGATCGATATCGGCGGGTGCCATGGCGATCGCCATTTGCGAACCCGAACATTCGGCCTTCGGTGGCCGCAAGGCAAGCGCGTGCAGCAAGTTCTCTGCAAGGCACCTCACGTGACAATTTTCGTCGAAGTTGGCGCAAATTGTGGTGAGCTCTGAACGGTTCATAATGCGATCTCGCTGCAATCGTCCGCGGTCGCCGGTGGCCATGCGTGCCCAGCGACGCGGGGAGCACCTTTCGGCTGGAGGAACCATGATCATGCGACATCCCGCGTGCGCTGTTGCCATTGCGCTGCTCGCAGCATTGTTCGGTGCTGCATCGTTCGCCCAGGCGCCGCAACCGGCGCAACGAGGAACTGCCAGCCCTCCTACGCCAGCGCGCACAGTCGATCCAGCGGCAAACAGATCGATGCCACAGACATCAACCGCAGAATTGCGGCCAGGAGAGGGCATCGGCAGTGTCGAGGTCGGCATTCGCAAAAGGCCCGGAGGGCAGATCGCCGCGACCACGCGCACCGACGCCCAGGGCAACTTCACGTTCGCCAATCTACCCGCGGGCACTTACGACATCAGTGTCACCCGGCCGGCACAGCCGGATGCGACGGCAAGAGCTTCTTCGAGTCGCGCTCGAACACCGCAAGAATTGACGTGACGGTGCGCCCGGGAAAAAGTGGCGGCACGAATCCGTTGATCTGGACGTGGACACCCGCATCGGGAGAGGTCGTCGCTGGCAATTCATCCGCCACACAGCGCGAGCAGAAGCCAGCGGTTCTGCAAGTCGGCGCCGGCGATACGGTCGCGGGACGCATGACCGTGGCGACCAATGTCGGCAAAGGCCGATAGCGTATCTGCAGCAGCCAGCCTTGATGCCAGCGTCCGCTTACAATGCGTTGTGATCAAGACTATAGGCCGAGACGATGTTGAATAAAGTGGAATTCTGGATTCTGACGTCGATTGCCCTCATCGGCGGCGTGCTCGCCGGCACCAACGTGATGCTGTTCCTGGCCAATCGCGCCGCCCAAGCCGAGATAGCCGGGCGCCAGCAATACATTGCGCAAAGTGTCCAGTTGGAAGGGCTCTATCGCGAAATGGTCAAGGCCCTCGCGGATCTTGCTGTCAAGTCTCAGGACGGCGACGTGCGAGCGCTACTGGCCGGGCAGGGCATCACGCTCTCGGCCTCGCCCGCAGCGCCGGCAACGTCACCGGCGCTTCCAGACGCCGCAAAAAGCAAGGGCAAATAGTCATGGCGGAAAACTTCAACAATCTGCCAGTGCCTGCCAGCGGTCGTATGGGCCCGTTCATTCCGATGCTCATACTGGCGTTGTCATTCGCCGGCTGGACGATCTTTCAGACCACACAGTTGTTGCACGAGAAGGAAAACCTCGCGACATTGCGTGTCAGCCAGGACAAGCAGATCGAGGACTCGAAAAAACTGCGTGACGGACTTGAGAATCTGGCGAAGGGAACGCTGGCACTGGCCAATCGCGGCAACGCGAATGCACGTCTCATCGTCGACGAATTGCGGCGGCGTGGCGTCACCATCAATCCGGATGCGTCCCCTGCAACTCCGGCTGCTGCCGAGCCCAAGAAGTAGCCTGACCGCGCCGTGCAACATTACCACTGCGCGCACGTGGCACAACCCTTGCTCAATCCTTGCCGCGACGTGATGTTCGCGCACGCGTTTGTACGGGCAATTCAATTGCGCAACCACTAGAAGAAAAGTGTGGCTTGCCGAAAAATCGGCTAAGCGGGACTGTTGAGTTGATGAGGTACCGTTACTTTTTGTACCTAACAAACGACACCTAACGAGCTCCCACGCTCGTTCTCGGCAATGGCCCACGACCGAATGCGTCACATCCGGTCGGAGACGGGCAAGAAACGCCCGCAGCGCCGGTCCAGCTGTACAACGATTTTCAGTTCAGTTTCATCCGGAAATCGGTGGCACCTGACCGTTCATCCGCTTCGAACTCCTGGCTCAAAATTCGGCATACGTCTTGCAACATGCATGGTGTGTCCGCGATGTTTTGGGCACAACCGATGGGGATAATGCAAGACATCGGGGGCTGCAAAATGTGGGATACAAAACAGGTCAAGATCGCTTACGAACGAGCCGGGATACAGCCATGAAGCGCTACTCGAAAACGACGCAACACACCATGAATCGATGGTCCGCGGCCGCACGCGGTTTCACCCTCGTCGAGTTGCTGGCGACGATGTCCGTCCTGGTCATCCTGACCAGTCTGGCCGCGGCGTCGATGAGTTCGACCGTGAACAGCAATCGGATTTACGCAACGCAAACTGAATTCCTGGCGTCGCTGGCACTTGCCCGCAGCGAAGCGGCACGCCGCGGCGTAACGGTCATCCTCGGCGCAACCGCGCCGACGAGCAGCAACGCCTTTGCAGGCGGCTGGCGTGTCTGGGTCGACCTGGACGGCAGCGGAACTTTCGATTCCTCGACCGAACCCGTTTTGCGCAGCCACGAAGCGATTCAATCGAACATTCTGGTCGGCGACGGCACGACTACCACGATCGGTTTCACGCCCATGGGGTTTCTGAATCAGGCCGGCGCCGCGGACATCAAGGTATGCGCCAGTGACGGCGCAGTCGCCGGGTACGACATCACCATCCAGCCCAACGGCATGGCCGATGTCGCGGACATTGCCGCACACACCACGCCCTGCAATTGATCATGAACATGCGTGCGCAAACCGGCAGCGGTCTGATCGAGTCGCTGATCTCGATCATGGTCGTGTCCGTAGGCTTCATGGGTTTTGCGGGCCTTCAGGTCAACGGGCTTGCGGCCGCCAACGATTCGCTGTTTCGTAGCAAGGCGGTTTATCTGTCGTATCAGATGGCCGACCGCGTCCGCGCCAACCTGCCCGCTGCTGCGACCGGCGCGTACAACGCTTTCACGAGTCAGACTGCGCCCTCGCCCGGCTGTACCGTCACTGTCAACTGCTCCGCGTCGCAAATGGCGACGAACGACTTTGCCGAGTGGCTTACCGAAGTCCAGTCGCCGACGGTGCTGCCGTCGGGCGGCGGCGTCATTTGTCTCGACAGCACGCCCGACGACGGAACACCCGGCAGCCCGGCCTGCGACGGTCAGGGCAATGTGCTGACCATCAAGGTGTGGTGGGTCGAGAAGGGTCAAACCGACCCGCACCGCTTCGTCAGTACCTTCCGGCCATGAAGGCGAATCGTGTGCACGGCATGGGGCTCGTCGAGTTGCTGGTCTGGACCGCGATCAGTCTGCTCATCACGACCGTCATCGGCACGATCTACGTCAACAGCAAGCAGCTCACCCGTGTCAACGATACGATCTCGCGTCTGCAGGAGAGTGGACGATTCGTCATCCACCTGCTCGATCGCGACATGCGCATGGCGGGCTTTCGTGGCTGCAACGGTGGCGCCGTCATTCCTGTCAGTTTCCTGAACTCGACGGCGTACCCCTACACGTTCGACACCGGGCTGCAGGGCTACTACGGCAGCGGCGGCACCTGGTCGCCGAGCCTCGATGCCAGCATCAGCGCGCTGACGCCGGCGCCCAAGACCGACACCGACGTGGTCACCATCCGCCACATCGATGGTCCTGGCGTGCCGCTGATCGCCGCCATGACAAGTCAAACGGACGACATCACGGTTGCGCCAGGAAGCGGCTTGAACACTGGCGACATTCTGCTTGTGGCCGATTGCGGCGCGGCTGCGATTATCAACGCGACCGCGTTCAACGCGGGCAGCGGCGTGATCAGCCACGCGGTCGGCGGCATGTCGGTGCCAGGCAACTCGTCGGCCGATCTTGGACATATCTTCGGCACCGACGCTTCGGTCTACCGACTGGTGACCCGGACGTATTTCGTCGCGCCGAGCGTCAGGCGCAGTGGCACCAACTCGCTGTGGGCCCACAGTGTGCCCGCGTACGATGGCCAGGCGCAGCCGGAGGAAATGGTCGAGGGTGTCGACAAATTCGCGCTGCTGTTCGGTGAGGATCTCGACGCCGATCACGCGGCCAACCGTTACGTGACCGCGAATGGCGTGGGCACGTGGAACAACATCGTCAGCGTCAAGGCCATGGTGCTGCTCGCGACTGTTCGCGACAACGTGGCGACGGGGCCGCAGCCCTACACGTTCAACGGCGCGACCACGACGCCGACGGACAAGAAGATGCGCTCGTCGCTGTCGTCCATGATCACCGTGCGCAACCGGGTGCCATGATCATGCGGTACCCGATCGCCACCTCGCCGCGCGCGCGGCAGTCCGGAATGTCGTTGTTCCCGGCACTGATGTTCCTGCTGGTGCTGTCCGTCCTCGGCATCTCGGCACTCAACAGTACCTTGATGCAGGAAAAGATGGTCTCCAACACCAAGGACCTGAATATCGCGTTTCAGGCCGCCGAAGCAGGCTTGCGCGACGCGGAGGACGATGTCAGCAAGAACATCGACACCGGTTCGGTGTTCACGGCCACGTGCGTCAATGGACTGTGCAAGCCGCCATCGACCTGGCCATCGCCGTCGTCGGCGGACATTTCCAAGCTGGTCGACTGGAGCGATTCCAGCAAGACGCGCTCCTACGGCGTCTACACCAGCGCTCCGACGCTGCCCACCGTGGCGGCCCAACCGAAATATGTGATCGAAAGACTTACACCGCCGCCCGGCCTGCCCGCCAATCCGGGAAGCAGCGTCGGCATCGGCTGCGGCGCAGGGTGCGTGCATTCAGGCGGTTTCGCATATCGACTTACCGTCCTGGGGACGGGCGCGCGTCCGGAAACCCGCGTCGTACTGCAGTCAACTTACATCGTGAAGGAACCATGATCGTGGTCAACAGGCTCCTCGCCATCGCGCTTGCGATGTTGCTGGCGGAATCGGCATCGGCGGCACTGCTGTCGATCGCTCAATATCCGCTGTTCCTCACGCACCGGACGCTGCCGAATGTGCTGGTCATCTACGACAACTCCGAGTCGATGGACGGCACCATGGCGGGCAAGCTCATCGCCGGCGACGATCCGACCACGCGCGGCAACATCGCCCGTAGCGTGATCCGCAACACGATCTCCAGCTTCTCGGGGCAGTTCAACTGGGGCCTCGAGTCCTTTGGCATTGGCGGCGCGGGACTCGTACTCGACGTACCCGTACTGGCTGGGTAACGACACGACCATGGTGTTCACGGACGATTGCGTGTCCGGCATTTCAGCTTCGAACAACGGCCTGCGCTGCATCGACAATCCGCAGTGGGCCGGAAGCGTCGGCGACAGGTATGTCACCTACGATCGCGCCAGCGATGATCCGGACATCAACGACGTGCTGTACATCGGCTATTTCGGCTCCGGCGCCTGGGCGACCACCGCCGGCGGCGGCGCCTACAACTTCTACTTCACGCACAATCCGGGCACGGCGTTCGAAGCGAACATGGCCAACTACTGGGCGACGTTAAGCTTTACCCCGACTGACGCCGGTTACATTCCGTACAACCCGCCCATTTCGCGGCAGCTCTATGCGTACCGCGCGTGGGGTTTCTACGCGGGCGTCAACGGGCAGGGAGTGATCAACGAACCCATCCGGGCCCCGAGCGCCTCCGGGCATCTGGCCAACATCCAGGCGCTGCTTGCCAACGAAACGCCGTACGGTCCGGAGATCAAGAATGCGGCCGTGTTCACACCGCTGGCCGGCAGCATGCTCACCGCGAATCAATACTTCACCGGCGGTTCGTCGCCGATCAGCCTGTCGTGTCAGAAGAGCTTCATCATGCTGGCGACCGACGGCAACCCGACCTCCGATTTCTGGGGGAACATGTATCCGCTGGATCAGCAGCAGAATACCTTCAACGGGACGACGGGCGTGTGGACGTTCTCGCGCGCCGCCAACGATGTTTTCAACCAGATCACCCCATTGCGCAACGTGACGGTCGGGGGTTTCGCGCACGACATTCAGACTTACGTTGTCGGCATGGGCGACACGGTGGCCAATCCGAGTTCGGTCGCCGCCATGAACAAGTTTGCGAGCCTGGGCGGCACCGGCACGGCTTACCTGGCGCAGGACAGCACGTCGCTGGCCGCAGCGTTTCAGGCGATCGCCGTCGACATCGAATCCAAGACTGCCGCTGCGTCGTCAGTTTCCCTGAACACCGGCTCCTGGGGTACGGGCACGAATCTCTACCAGGCGCGATTCAACAGTGGCGACTGGTCCGGGCAGCTGATTTCCTACGCGATCAACGCCGACGGCTCGATCGGTGCACAGCAGTGGGATTCGGGTCAGGTCATCAACGGCCAGAACTGGGATACCGGACGGACGATCCTGACGTACAAACCGTCGGCGTCGATTGGTTCCCGCGGCATTCCATTTCGTTGGCCCGCGAGTTACCCGGGCACGCCGACAGCGACCGAGATGGATGCGGCGCAGGCGGCACTGCTCAACGCACCCGGTGCCGTTACCGGTGGCGGTCTCACGAACGTTGCATTGTCGAGCAATGGCGCCGCAGCCACTGCTTCCACCTATTACAACTCCGGATACGCCCCGGGCGGCGCGATCAACGGCGACCGCAGCGGCGCCAATTGGGGCAGCACGGGTGGCTGGAACAATGCTTCTTACGGCAACTTCCCGGAGTGGCTGCAGGTGAATTTCGGCGGCCCGAAGAGCATCACGCAGGCGATCGTGTATTCGGTGCAGGACACCTACTGGGCGCCGTCGGAACCGACGGACACCATGACCTTCAACAACTACGGACTGGTCGATTTCTCCGTGCAGGGTTGGGATGGCAGCAGCTGGGTCACCTTGGGTACGGTCACCGGCAACAATCTGGTCAAGCGCACGGTGAACTTCGGCGCCTTCACTACCGACCGCATTCGCATCAACGTCACCCGCGCGGCAGATGGCTACGCGCGCGCGACGGAAGTCGAGGTCTTCGGCGTCGCGGTCTCGGGCGGCGCCGACGGCTTCGGCCCGCAACGCGTGCAGTGGCTGCGCGGCAATGCGGCCAACGAATCGGTCACGTGCGGCACCTGCACGCCGTCGTTCCGCAGCCGGCCGACCAGCAAGCTCGGCGACATCATTCACTCGGCGCCAAGCTACGTCGCAGCGCCCGGCTCGGCATACCCCGACAGCATGGAGAGCAACCCCTACAGCAGCTTTGCTGCAGCCAACGCCAGCCGAGCGGCCATGATCTATGTCGGTGCCAACGACGGCATGGTGCACGCGTTCTCCGCCAGCAATGGCCGGGAAACGCTGGCGTACGTACCGACGTCCGTCTACAAGAATCTCAGCGCACTGACCACGTCGAGTCTTTCGGCGGTCGCCGGCGAGCCGGTCGCGCATCACTATCAGGTCGACGGATCGCCCACCGTCGGCGACGTCTATTACGGCGGTGCGTGGCACTCGCTGCTCGCCGGAGGCCTGGGCGCGGGCGGACAGGGCATCTACGTCCTCGATGTGACCGACCCCAGCAGTTTCACTCAGGCGAACGCCACGTCGATCGTGCGCTGGGAATTTTCGGACGTCGACGACATCGACATGGGCTACACGTTCTCGCAGCCGTTGATGGTGAAGACCAACAATGGCCGCTGGTCGGTGATCGTCGGCAATGGCTACAACAACAGCGAAGACGACGGCCAGGTCAGCGGCAGCGGCCACGCGGTGTTGTTCGTGCTCGATGCGGAGACAGGCGCGGTGAGGGCCAAGATCGACACCGGCGCGGGGAGCGTAGCGACTCCGAACGGTTTGTCCGGACCGATCGCGATCGACACCAATGGCGACGGCATCGCCGACGCCGTGTATGCCGGCGACCTGAACGGCAACATGTGGAAGTTCGACCTGTCGTCGTCGAGCCCCGGATCCTGGAATGTCGCGTTCAGCGGCACGCCGCTCTTTACGACACCGGGACAACCGATCACGACGCGTCCCGACGTCACCAAGTTCACGCAGGGTGGCTATCTCGTCGCGTTTGGCACCGGTCGCTATGTCGACACGAACGATGGCTCGACCACGGCCACGCAGTCTTTCTACGGTATCCGCGACAATGGAGCGGCGGTCGGCGGTCTCTCGAGCCTGGTGCGGCAGACCATCGTCAGCAGCACTGCCACCGGTGCCGACAGCAATACCTACCGCCTGAGCACGCATGCGGTCGGCCCGGCGACGATCGACAGTCCGCTATCCGGCGACAACGCAATCCCGTCGGCGGACTACGTCGCCAGCAAGAAGGGCTGGTACATCAACTTGCCGGCTTCGGGCGAGCGCGTCGTCAGCGATGCCAATATTCGCGCCGGCCGTGTGGTGTTCAACACGCTGATTCCCAACACCGATCCTTGCGGCTTCGGCGGCACGGGCTGGGTGATGGAAGTCGACATCATGACCGGCAATCGCAACGACACGCCCACGTTCGATACGAATAACGACAAGCAGATTTCGGCCGCGGATCTGGACCTGAACGGCACGAACGACAACGCGAGCGGCCGCGCGGTATCCAGCATCCCCGCCGCTGCGGGCTTCCTGCGCGCACCGACGGTATCGGGCCGGCCGCCGTTCGAGAACAAGTACGTCAACACGTCGTCGGGTTCGGTCGCCGTCATCGGCGAGACCGCCGGACTTGGCGGTCAGGGCCGCGCATCCTGGCGGCAACTGCAATGAAGGACGCAACCATGAATCGCAGTCTGCTTCTCGTCACGCTCTGCCTGTTCGCCGCGCCGGGCCATTCGATGACGGCATCTGTCGCGCCATCCACTTCGGCGGGCTCGCCAACGACGCAGGGCGCTGCAGCAAAAGGCAATGTCGCGACGGCCGATTCGGCGACCAAGGCAGTGACGACCAATGCCGCGCCGGGCGTGTCGGCGGCGCCCGCCCCCGCGTCAGTCACGCGGCCGGCCGCTGTCGTGTCGGCGCCCGGTGTTCCGATGAAGGCCACTGCGGCGACCGGCGTGAAGCCGGGCGCTGCGCCATCGAGGGCTACGGTGTTCATGCCCAGCGCCACGTCGCAGTCGGGCGCCATGGCGCCCCCACCGAACAGTAAGGCGTGGGCTGCAACTGCCCGCACGGACTCGGCGATGCGCCGGGGCACGCTGCAAACCGTCAACGTCAATCCCGGAACGTTTCAGGTCCACGGGCAAAAGCTCAATTTCAACCCGCAGCAAGTCAAGGTATTCAATAGCGACGGCCGGCCAGGCAGCATCTTTGCACTGAAAAGTGGCGCCAAGGTTCGGTTCATGCTCGATCCCAAGGATCCCGCGCAACGGCGGGTCGCCGTCATTTACGTCGACTAGGAGAGCTATCAAGTGCGACAACGCGGATTTACGATGGTCGAGGTGGTGATAGCCTGCGCGTGCGTGGCGATCCTGTCCGCGCTTGCCTATCCGAGTTACCTCAACACGGTTCAGAAGAGCCGGCGCACCGATGCGAAATCGGCGTTGGTCGGTGCCGCAGGGCAACTGGAGCGCTACTTCACCGAGCGCAGCACCTATGCGACGGCGGCCCTGGGCAGCGGCGGCGTGTATCCCAGCACCAGCCTGAACGGCTACTACACACTCTCGATCGCGAGCAGTTCCGCGACGGCCTACACGTTGAGAGCGGTTCCCGCCGGGCCGCAGGTCGGGGATCCGTGCGGCACGTTCACGTACACCGATCAGGGTGTCAAGAATGTTACGGGCGGCACCTTGGCGACCGCGGACTGCTGGTAGTGCATTAGCGCGAACGCGCGAGCCATTCGCGCAATCGTGCCCCGTAGGTATTCTCGACAAGTCCGGCGAACACGAGCGCGACACCCAGCATCTGCAGCGGCGCCAGCGTTTCGTCCAGCAGCATTGCGCTGCTCGCCAGTCCCGACACCGGTATCAGCAGGGAAAACGGCGTGATCAGTGCCGTGGGATAGCGGTGCAAAAGTCCCGCCCATACCGCGAATCCGGTGAGCGTGGCGCCCCAGGCGAGAAACAGCACACACCCCCAGGTGAGCGCGCTTGCCGCGACCACGGCATGCCACGCATCCGCGCCACCTTCGAATGCATAGGACAACATCGCGAGCGGCAGTGGTGGAATCAGGCTCGACCAAACCACGAGTGAAAACATGTCGGCTTTGTATTCGCCCGCGGCGCGCTTCGCGACGACGTTGCCGACGCTCCATGCGAACGCCGCAACAATCACCAGCACGAAACCGATCAATGTTCCCGTAGCGCCGCTCGCGAGCTTGTAACCCCCAAGCAGCACGATGCCTGCCGTCGCAATCGCTGCGCCAACAAGGTTGTGTCTCTGGAAATGGTCGCCCAGAAAGCGAATCCCCAGGCCGATGGTGAAGAACACCTGCATCTGGATCACCAGAGACGCCAGACCCGCGGGCATGCCCAGCTTGATCCCGAGAAACAGCACGCCGAACTGACACACGCCGATCGCGAAGCCGTAAGCAGCGATGTAGCGCCACGGTATCCGCGGCCGCCGGACGAAGAGCACCAGTGGAATTGCCGCGAAAAAAAAACGCAGCGCCGCCAGCGAGAACGGCGGGACCTCGCGCAAGGCGACTTTGATCGGAACAAATGAAAAGCCCAGCAGCGCGACGATCGCGAGCGTCAGCAGCAGGTCGCGCGGCGCGAGGTGTGTTTTCAATGGAGGCAATCAAAAGACCGTTCATGGTTCGACAGGCTCACCACGAACGGTCTTTCGGTCGGCCGCATGTCAGCGCCTTGCCGTTCGTCCTGAGCTTGTCGAAGGACGCCTTCGAAGTTCAACAGCCTATCAAAGATCGACGATACGGCGCGTCTGCAGCGATTCGCGCAGCGCCAGGGCAATGCGCGTGGCTTCGGTGGCATCGTGCAACGTCAGCGCCGGTGGGTGGTCATCGAGTACAGCCTGCACGAAATGGTTCGTCTCATGCAGGAACGCCGCCTCGAACCGTTCGTAGAACGTCGGAGTGCATTCGTTGCGCACGCCATGCGCGTCGGCGATGTCGACGCGATTGAGCCGCGGATTATGTCCGACGGTCAGTCGACCCGCGGTGCCGAAAATCTCCGTCAGAGTCTCGTGCCCGTGCGCCATCGTGCGCGAAGCGTAGAAACAGGCCATCTTGCCGCCGCTGAATTCGCAGGTGGCCACGCCGTTGTCCACGTCGCCGAATTCGCGCAGGCCGTCATGGATGGCCACGACGCCGGTGGCGAACACGCGCACCGGTTGCGGATTGCCCAGCAACCAGCGCGCGAGATCGATGTCGTGCACGGTGCAGTCCAGAAAGATGCCGCCACTGGTGGGCGCGAAGCGCACGAAAAAGCCCGACGGGTCGTTCATGTCGAGGTTCTGCGAGCGCACCAGGAACGGCGTGCCGATAAATCCGGCCTGGATCTTGTCGTAGGCGTCGTGATAGCTGGGATCGAAGCGCCGGCCGTAACCGATCATCACCTTGAGGTGCGGATGCTTGGCCGCCTGCGCAGTGACCAGCGCGCAGTCAGCGAGTGCCAGCGACAGGGGCTTTTCGCAGAACACGTGCTTGCCCGCTTGCAAGGCCTCGATGATTTGCGCGGCATGCAGCGACGTCGGCGTGACCAGGAACACGGCGTCGACGCCGGGGTCCGCAAGCAATGCGGCGTAGTCCTCGTACACGCGCTGCACGCCCAGATTGTCCCGCGCCCATTTCAACTCGTCGGCAATCGGACTGCACGCGGCCACGAGTTCTGCGCGCGGCACACGCTGCGCCAGATTTTCCGCGTGCCTGCGCCCCAGTCGGCCCAGGCCCACGATGCCGACGCGCAAGCGGCGGCTCGTATGCTGCCCCCCGATGCGTCGCTGCGCGCCGCCTCCCCCCAGTGGCAGGCGTCCTTGGCGGCCCGCGGCGCTCACAACTCGATGACGCGCTTCTCGCGCCACGAACGCGTCGCCGCATCGGCCAGCTCCAGCGCTTTCACGCCGTCCTGGATCGAGGTGCTGACCGGTGTACCGTCGTTGATCGCCGCGAAGAAATGCGCCATCTCGTTGGCGTAGGCCACGCGGTAGCGTTCCAGGAAAAAATGTTCGGGCTTGTCCTGGCTTACGCTCTGCGCCGTGGCAGACGACGACTTCAGTGGGCTTGTGATTGCCCGCCTGCAGCATGCCCTTGCTGCCGAGCACTTCGAAGCGTTGATCGTAGCCGTACGCGGCACGGCGGCTGGTGCTGATCTGGCAGATGCGCTGATGCTTCGTGCGAATGGTCACCGCCGTGGAGTCGACATCTCCTGCGCCACCGATCGCGGGGTCGGTGAGGCAACTGCCGGTGGCGTACACACTGGCCGCTTCGTCGTCGAGTATCCAGCGGAAGATGTCGAAATCGTGGATGAGCATGTCCTTGAAAATGCCGCCCGACCGGCCGATGTAGTCGATCGGCGGCGCACCAGGATCGCGGCTGGTCACGATCAGCATTTCCGGTTCGCCGATTTCACCGTCGACCAGGCGCTTCTTGAGTGCGGCGAACGTGGGATCAAAGCGGCGCTGGAAGCCGATGAGGCAGGTTACGCCGGCGCGTGCCACGGCCTGCGCACATGCGCGAGCGCGCACGACGTCCAGATCGACCGGTTTTTCACAGAAGATCTGCTTGCCCGCGGCTGCTGCGCGCTGGATCAGGTCGGCATGGGTGTCGGTGCTGGAGCAGATGATGACTGCGCGTATCGCTTCATCGGCAAGGGCAGCGTCCACTGCACGCACTTCAGCGCGGTGCTTCGTCGCCAGTTCGATGGCGGCGGTGCGATTGACGTCGACGACATACTTGAGCTTGACGCCCGGCAGCCGTGCAACGTTGCCGGCATGAATCTGGCCGATGCGACCGGCGCCGAACAATGCGACTTCGATCATTTCGGTTTCCCTTTAAGCATCCATTCGTGGACGGGATCGTTCTTGAAATACCACTCGCGCTTCGGTCCCGCCATGACGTTCAGGTAGTAGGACTTGTACCCATACGGCACGACGACGGGGTGATAGCCGCGCGGCACCATGACCACATCGTGATTCTCGACTGCGAGCGCTTCGTCGAGGGTCCGATCGTCGGTATACACGCGCTGGAACGAGAACCCCTGCGGCGGGTCGAGGCGGTGATAGTAGGTTTCCTCGAGCGAACTTTCGAGCGGCATATTGTCGGTGTCGTGCTTGTGCGGCGGGTAGCTCGACGAGTGCCCGCTCGGCGTGATCACCTCGACCACCAGCAGATGCTCGGCAGGTTCGGTCTGCGGCAGGATGTCGCACACGAAGCGCTGGTTGAGGCCTTCGCCGCGCGCGAAACGTTTCATCGTGCCGGGCTCGATCAGCCGTGCCGGCAGTGTACCGCCGCCGGGCGCACTGGCGACGCCGATCTCTGCCGCGCTGTGCGCCTGCACACTCGCGCCCTCGGCGCGCGGCAGGTACACCGCATAGGGCGCGCGATCCTCGAACACGCTGGCCCGGCCGCCGAGCTCGCGCCAGGTCTGGTCCTTGCTGCGCACGGTCACCGTTCCGGATAAAACGACGATGCACAGTTCGTCTGCGGGCTTGGTGGGTAATGTGAGCGTTTCGTCGGCGCGCAGTTGATACGCGGCGAAGCCGACATAGCGCCAACCGGCGGATTGCGGCGTGACCTCGACCATCTTCTTCGCGCCGGCATCGGCTTTGACGAGCAGGTTCATGATGGGCCCGTCGTGCTTGTAGGCGCGAATTCATTCGCGCGCGGCAATTCGCCCATGGTCCGAAAATTCGGACCTACGTTCCGGTATTCAGAGTCACCTCCACAACGCGACCTTCGATCGACGCGACCAGATCCTGCAGATACCGAAACCTTTCTCGGCGTAGCGATAACTCGGCGCCACGACCGGATCCTGTTCGGCTTCGACCACGAGCCACCCGTCGTAGCCATTGTCGTAGAGCAATTGCAGCAACGGCCGGAAGTCGATGTCGCCGTCGCCTGGAACCGTGAACGCGCCGTTGATCACCGCCTGCAGGAAGGTCCAGTCGCCGTTGCGCGCGCGCCGAATGACACTTCGCCGCACATCCTTGCAATGCACGTGGCAAACGCGTTTGACGTGCTTGGCCAGCATCGCCGCCGCATCGCCGCCGGCGAAGGTCATGTGTCCGCTGTCGAACAGCAGTCCGACTTCATCGCCCACCAGCGCCATCAACTTGTCGACGTCGGCCGGCGATTCGACGTACGCTCCCATGTGGTGGTGATAGGCCACGCGCACGCCATGCGCGAGCGTATGGCGCGCGAACGCGGTGAGACGATCAGCGTAGGTTTGCCAATCCTCCGCCTTGAACAAACGCGGACGCTTGTACAGCGGTTCGGGCGCACCCTGAATGCTATCGGCAACCTCGCCGTAGACCATGACCTTGGCGCCATTGTCGGCGAGCAATTTCAGGTGTGGTCCGACGGCGGCGATTTCCTCCGCGACCGAGCGCTTTGCCAACCGTCCCGAATACCATCCCGACACCAGTTCCAACCCATGCTTCGACAGCACGTTGCGCAATGCGACCGACTCGCGGGGAAATTTGTTGCCGAGTTCGAAACCCTGGTAGCCGATAGCCTTGCCTTCGCTGAGCGCCACCTCCAACGGTATCTCGCCGCCGAGCGAAGGCAGGTCGTCATTGCTCCAGGAGAGCGGGTTGATGCCGATCTTGACCGCGAATCGACTACGCATCTTTGGTCCGGTCGGTCGTGTTTCCAATCCGTTCGTGGTGAGCTTGTCGAACCACGATCGGGCATGCCAGTCGTCGCCCTTCGACAGGCTCAGGGCGAACGGTTGACCGATTGATGCCGATCTTGACGGCGAATCTCTGTTTCATTGAGAGGTACCTTCGCGCTGCGCGCTCCGGTATTCGCGCTCGGGGCGGCCCTTCGCGCTCATGGCTGCTGCCGCCGCTTGCTCTCGACGTACTGCGCGCGCACGGCGCGAACCTGCTCGCGCTCGGAGACTTCGGGCACCGGGACCTCCCACCAGCAACCGCCTTCGTCGGTCGTCCGCGCCGGATCGGTTTCGATGCAGATCACGCTGGTGCGATCCGCGGCGCGCGCACGTTTCATTGCCGCTTCGAGTTCCGGAATCGATTTGACGTTCTCGGCGATGGCGCCCAGCGATGCCGCATTGGCCGCGAAATCGATGCGCGGTGCACCGTCGCTACCCTGCACGCAATCGGCGAACAGGTTGTTGAACGGCACGCCGCCGACCGCCTGCTGCAGGCGGTTGATGCAACCGTAGCCACGGTTGTCGAGCACGACGATGATCAGCTTCTTGCCCAGCAGCAGCGACGTCGCGATCTCGGCGTTGAGCATCAGGTAGCTGCCGTCGCCGACCATGACGATGACTTCGCGTTTGGGTTGCGCCATTTTCACGCCCAGGCCACCGGCGATTTCGTAGCCCATGCACGAGTAGCCGTATTCCATGTGATAGCCGCCGGGCGTCGACGTACGCCAAAGCTTGTGCAGCTCGGCGGGCAACGTGCCGGCCGCGCACACGACGATATCGCGCGTGGTGGAGTCCGGCGCGGAACGCTGCACAGCGCCGATCACGTCGCCATCGTAGGGCAGCTTCGCGTCGCGCTGGCCAGTGATGCGCGCAATCGCGATGCGCCAATCGGTCGACAGGGATTTCGCCTTGTCCAGCCACGCCGCGTCCGAGCGCCAGCCGGCCAGCGCCTGCGACAGCGCGTCGAGGCCGACACCCGCATCGGCGCAGACGGCAGGCGCCACGCCATTTGAGCGCGTCGAAGGCGTTTACATTCACGCTGACGAGCTTCGCCTGCGGGAACAGCGTGTGCGAACCGGTCATGAAATCCTGCAGGCGGGTGCCGACGGCAATCACGACGTCTGCCTCGCTCGCGAGCGCATTCGCGGCAGGCGAACCGGTCACGCCGAGCGCACCGGCCTGCAGCGGATGGTCCCAGGCGAGCGCGCTCTTGCCCGCCTGCGTTTCGGCGACAGGTACGCCGTGTTCATCGGCGAATCTGCGCAGTGCATCGCCCGCCAGGCTGTAGAGCACGCCGCCACCGGCGATGAGCAGGGGACGCTTGGCCGAGCGCAGTATCGCCATCGCGCGCGAAAGTTCATCCGCGGTGGGTGGCGGCGCACGAAACGCGACGGTATTCGTTGCGAACAACGCCACCGGATAGTCGTAGGCCATGGTCTGCACATCTTGCGGCAACGCCAGCGTCACCGGTCCGCACAGCGCCGGGTCGGTGAGGACGTGCAGGGCGCGCGGCAGTGCGGTGAGCAGTTGCTGCGGGCTGACGATGCGATCGAAATAGCGCGACACCGGGCGCAAGCAGTCGTTGGCCGACACCGTGCCGTCCTGGAAGTCTTCGACCTGCTGCAGCACCGGGTCCGGTGCGCGTGACACGAACACGTCACCGGGCAGCAGCAGCACGGGCAGCCGGTTGACGTGCGCGAGCGCGGCGGCAGTGACGAGGTTGGTCGCGCCCGGCCCGATTGACGTGGTGCATGCCATCATCCGCCGCCGCATGTGCGCCTTCGCGTAGGCAATCGCCGCATGCGCCATGCCCTGCTCGTTGTGCGCACGATAGGTCGGCAGCTCGCGCCGATGTTGGTATAGCGCCTCGCCGACGCCAGCGACATTGCCGTGCCCGAAGATCGCGAACACGCCGCCGAACAGAGGTGCCGTACCCTCCGCCGTCTCGACGCGCTGCGCGGCCAAAAAGCGCACCAGCGCCTGCGCCATCGTCAGCTTGATCGTCGCGCTCACTCCTGCCTTCACTCTTTCACTCCTTCACTGCTTCAAGCCTTCACGCCTTCACGTTTCGGAACGCTACGCGCCTCACGCCAGTGTCGAATCAGCGCCTCGTAGCGCTCGCGAACCAGGCGCTTGAGCGTGGCGTCGTCGCATTTGCCGGCGAGCCAGGCACGCGACGCATCGTGAAAAATCGTGCGTCCCACGGCGAAGCCGCGACAGGTCTTGCTCAAGCGTGCCTCGCGAAAACCGGCGATGACCTCGTCGATGGGCGCGGCCAAGCCTAGTAACACAACCCCGCGACAGTATGGGTCGCGCTCGGCGATCAGTGCATCGATGCCCTGCCACTGCGCGGCAGTCAACGGTTCGAGCTTCCACCATTCCGGATAGATGCCGAGATTGTAGAGCCGCTTCATCGCACGTTGCACCGTGTCCGGTGCGCGCGGCGGCTCCGCCGGCGGAATGATCTCCAGCAGCAGTTCGTGTCCGCTCGCCTGCGTCGCCTCGTAGAGCGCCTTGATCTGCGCCTCCTGCTCGAGGCGGTTGTCGATGTCATCGTCGGGGTGATACTTCACCAGGCATTTGACGATGTGCTCGTGCGGCCACGCGATCAGATGCGTGCCGATCGACCGGCCGCGTTCGAACTCGAGCGGATTCGAACCCGGCAATTCGACCGGGCGACCGATCCACCAGCCACGCCCGGTGGCGGCGTTGAGCGCGTCCTGCCCATAGCGATCGTCGCATAGCAGGCCGGCGCTTCCGCCCAGGTTGAGCGCAGACGCGGTCTCGGCGACGGCCTCGACGAACAATTGCTTGAGCCGGGCGATGCGCGCTTCGTCGACGCCCGCTTCCTGCGCCAACGCAAAGAACGGGTTGCGATGATCGAAGGCGAACGCGAAAACTTCGTCGTGCGGTAGTGCGCGGTGCCGTCACGCGGTGAAGTCGCGTGAGCATCGTGTCCTGGTCCGGACGCGGAATGCTGTCCGCGTTGGCGAGAAAGTAGTCGAGTTCGATCCGCGTGGGCATTGCCGGTGCACAGCCATGGCGCGAGACCACCAGCGCACCACAGGCATTGGCGTAGCGGCAGCAGGCGTCGTAGTCCTCGCCGCGCACCCAGCCCGACAGGAAGCCTGACGAAAATGCGTCTCCGGCGCCAAGTACGTTGAGCACCGCGACGTTGACGCCCTTGCCGTTGAATGCGTCGTCGAGCGACCGCGGAATCGCGCCCTCGATCACCGCGCAACCCATGGGTCCGCGTTTGACGACGAGCACGGCGTTGCAGACCGCGCGCACGGCAGCGAGCGACACCAGGATGTCGGTGCTGCCGCCGGCGATGTTGAACTCCTCGATGGTGCCGATGACGAGATCGATCTTCGGCAGAATGCGTTGCAGATGCGCGGTGACCGTGTCGGAGCGGACGTAGCGCGTTTCGCCGTCGCCGCGATTGGTCAGGCCCCACAGCACCGGGCGGTAGTCGATGTCGAGCACGGTGCGCACGTCATTCCTGCGCGCGCGATCGAGCGCGAGATTGCTGATGCGGTTGGTATGCTCGGTCGAAAAATGCGTACCGGTGATGAGCAGCGCACGGCTCTGCGCGATGAACGCTTCGTCGACGTCGGCTTCGGTGACGGCCATGTCGGCACAGTTCTCGCGCATGAAGATCAGCGGAAACGTGTCCTTGTCCTTGATGCCGAGCACCACCGCGCCGGTGAGCCGGTCCGGGTCGGTGCTGACGTGGCTCACGTCACAGCCTTCACGTGCGATGGTCTCGACGAGAAAGCGGCCGTTGCCGTCGTTGCCCACGCGCGAAATCAATGCCGCCTTGAGACCGAGGCGGGCGCAGCCGAACGCCGTGTTGGCGGATGAGCCACCCAGGTACTTGGCAAAGCTCGTGACGTCCTCGAGTCGCGCACCGATCTGCTGCGCATAGAAGTCGACCGCGAAGCGGCCGAGGCAGATGACGTCGAGCGCGCGGTTGGCCGCAAAGCGGGTGGAATTTCGCATGGTATCCATCGAGGTGCTGCCGGCCGTCTGTCGTGGCCAAGTGGACGTCAACGCACGGTTGCAGTTCTCGCCGTGCGGCTCTTGCCGGCGCGCTTGGCGGGATAGAGAATTTTCGCGGAGATCGCTCTTTCCCGCAAGGAGCTTGTTATTGCCGCGGCGGCGCGCGACCCCGATAGCATATGATGCGCGGAGCGTGTCACGAAGGCGCGCCATACCAGAGGATCCCATGTCGATAACCGCCCGCTATGCCGTAGCGCAGGCTATCGCCGCCAAGGCGGGTCGTGTCGCGCACGACTATTTCACCCGGCGTGGCACGCTGGCAATCGAGGCCAAAGGTGCGCAGGACTTCGTCAGTCACGCCGATCGCGCGGTCGAAGCGCTCATTCGGGCGGAGATCCAGCGTGAATTTCCCGGGGACGCGTTTCTGGGAGAGGAGTCCGCGGCGAGCTTTGCCGGCACCGATGCAAAAACCTGTGGATCGTCGATCCGATCGACGGCACGCACAATTTCCTGCGCGGCGCGCGCTACTACTGCGTGTCGATAGCCTACGTCGAGCACGGTCGGCGCGAAATCGGTGTCGTCTGCGACCCCGAACACGACGAGGTCTTCCATGCACAGCGTGGCCACGGCGCATGGTGCACCCGCCGTGGCACTGAGGAGCGCCTGCACGTCAGCGCTTGCGATGCGCTGTCACGCGCCTTTGTCTGCCTGGGGCATCACGATCGCGGGCCGGACGCGCGCTACATCGCGATACGCCAGAAGCTGATGGATAGCGGGGTCGCCATGCGCAACATGGGTGCCGGGGCACTGCAACTCGCGCATGTGGCCGCGGGCCGCTACGACGGTTTTGTCGAGCTGTCGCTCAATTCATGGGATGCCATGGCCGGTCTGCTGTTGACCGAGGAAGCGGGCGGACATTGCGCGCCGTTTCCCGGGCCGGGTGGCGTGCGCACGCCGGCACCGGTGATGGCGTGCGCGCCCGGGATCGCCGCGCCGCTCACCGAACTCGTCGGTGCATGGTAGCAGCGCACGAAGAAATTCGCGCTGCAACCTAGGCTCGTCGTCCCCGCGAACGCGGGGACCCATTTTAGGCCGGCAACATCTACATGGATCCCCGCTTTCGCGGGGATGACGCATCTGTCTCCAATCGCTGCGAGGCTTCGCCTCTTGCTCTCGGACAGATGCGTCACCGCTTCTTCGCGAAATCTCCGGCGAAGAACGCGGCGAACGCGTCCGGCTTGACGTATTTGCGAAACGCCGCGTTGACCTGATCGGGCGTCAACGCTTCGATGGCCCGGTCGACCTCGCCGGAGTACGCAAACGTGCGGCCGAGGTACGCCTGGTCCGCCAACCCGCTGGCCAGCCCTGCATCCTGACTGCGCGAGAGCTTGCGTTGCTGCATCACGCCGTCCCTGGCCGCCGACACTTCCTCCGCGGTGAAGCCGTCCCGCACGGCGCGCTCGAGTTCCTCCTGAATGCCCGTGCGCAGGCGTCCCAGATTTTCCGGCGCGAGGATCGCGTAGATCGCCAATCCGCTGTTCGGCTCGAAGCTGCTCACGCGCAGTCCCGAGTTGATGCCGTAACTGATCCCGTCCTTCTGCCGGATGCGGTTGTTCAGCCGTGAATTGGCCGAGCCGCCGAAGATGTGGTTCGCGACCAATAGCGCCGGGTAGTCCGGATCCTTGTCGGTGAGGGGGAACGTCATCTGTTCGTAGAACACCGCATTGGCCTTGTCCGGCGTTTCGATCGCTTCGGCGATCGGCTTTTTCACGATCAACGGCTGCGGTACGCGCGCGAACGGCGCCGGGGAAGTCCAACCGCCGAACAAACGCTCGAGCTGAGCCTTGACTGCAGGCACATCGAAATCGCCGACGATGGCGAGTTCGGCCGTCGACGCGCCGTAGAATTCGCGGTGGAAGCGCTTCAGCGCGTCGACGTCGGGTGCCTGCGTTTCGGCGATTTCCTCGTCGATGGTCGGCACGTAGCGTTCGTCGCCTTTGGGATATGGGTTGTCGTACCGACGCAGGGCGCGAACGACGATCGATTGGGGATCGGCGCGGCTTTGTTCGAGCGAGGCGATCGAGGCGCGCTTGAGCGTCTCCAGCTCTGATGCGGGAAACGCTGGTGACTGCAGCACTTCGGCAAGAAGGTCCAGCGTGGGCGCGACATTGGCACGCACGGTCTGCGCGCTGGCGGATGCCCCGGTCTGGCCACCTCCTGCCGTCATCGTCGCCTTCAGCTTGTCGAGCGTGTCCTCGATTTCCTGACGACTGCGCTTGGTCGTACCGCGTATCAGCATGCTGCCGGTCAGCGCCGCCGGGCCGGATTTGCCCACGACGGAACTGACATCGCCATAATGCAGGCGCAGCGAGAGATTCACCGTTTCGCCGCGCGTCTTCTTCGGCAGCAGGACGACCTTCATGCCGTTGGCGAGCGTGAAGCGCTGAGCGCGCGCGTCGAGGTTGGCCGGTGTTGCATCGAACGCTTCGCCGGCGGCGATCGCCGGATCACCTTTGTAATCCTTCACCATCGCGCCGATGTCCACGGTCGGCGGTGCGGGCGAGCGATCCGGGGCGGCGTCGGGAATGTATTCGCCGACGGTACGGTTGGCCGCCTTGAAGTAGGCCACCGCAACGCGGTCGACATCGGCTGGCGTCACCTTGCGCCATCGATCGCGCCGCAGGAAAAACAACCGCCAGTCGCCGTTGGCGATCGCCGAGGACAGCGCGATGCCCAGGCGCTGCGGATCGTTGAGCGTATCGTCGATGTCCTTGAGTTCCTTGGTGCGCACGCGCTCGAGCTCCTCGGCGGTGATCGGCTGCTGCTTCACCCCTTCGATGGTCTGCAGCATCGCGACTCGCGCCGCGTCGATTGAATCTTTTTCCGGGACCTGCGCCAGGAACATCACGAAGCCGGGGTCGTAGCCGGTGAAAAAATACTCGCTGATGGTCGACGCCTTCTTGGTATCGACCACCGCCTTGTACAGCCGTCCGCCGGGCGCGAGCGTCATGATGTCGGTGGCGGCTTCGAGCGCCACCGCATCCGGATGCGCGCCGGGCACGGTGTGGTACAGCGCGGAGATCCATTGCGTGCTGGCCACGCGGCGTACGATGACCTGCCGGTCGCCGTCCTGTACGGGCTCGTCGGTGTAGAGCCTGGGCAGCACGCGCGTCGGCCTCGGTATCGGTCCGAAATATTTGGCCACCAAGGCAAGCGCCTTGTCCGGATCGAAAGCGCCAGCGATGACCATCACCGCGTTGTCCGGCTGGTAGTAATTGCGATAGAACGCCTGCAGGCGGCCGATGTCGACGCGCTCGACATCAGTTCGCGCGCCGATCGTGGACTTGCCGTAGTTGTGCCAGTCGAAGGCCGCCGCAAGCGTGCGTTTGATGAGGACGCGCAAGGGGTCGGTCTCGCCTGACTCCATTTCGTTGCGCACGACGGTCATTTCGGTGTCGAGATCCGCGCGCGCGACCTTGGAGTTGACCATGCGATCGGCCTCCATCGACAGTGCCCAATTCAGATTGTCGTCGGACGCCGTGAAGGTCTCGAAATAGTTGGTGCGGTCGTAGCTGGTCGTTCCATTGAAGCTCATGCCGCGCTGCGCCAGGGCCGCCATGAGGTTGCCGCTGGTGGGCGTGCCCTTGAACACCATGTGCTCGAGCAGGTGTGCCATGCCCGTCTCGCCATAATTCTCCATGCGCGAGCCGACGAGATAGGTGACATTCACTGTCGTCTTCGGTCGCGATGGATCGGGGAACAGCAGCACGCGCAAACCGTTGGCGAGTGTGTACTCGGTGATGCCATCGACGCTGGCGCCTTGCGTCACGCCAGGCGGCAGCGCAAACGTGGTACCGGCGAACAGGGCGAGGCAGACACACAACGCCAAGTGGCGCCAAGCTTGGTGCAAGCGGAGGATGGAGGTCATCGGAAAAGTGGGCAGGCTCGATCGGGGGCAGGAGTATAGCGCCACCTCTGACCCGAGAAGCCGCCCAGGGTTCCGCTAGACGACGTGGACTCGCTTTGTGGGTCCGAATTCATTCGGACCGCACGACCCATTTTGAGAACCACGCGCTAATGAATTCGCGCCTACAAGGCGCCTGCGTTCGGCCCAATGGAATTGACGTTTACGTAAACGTCATGTAATGTATTCGCTCTGCGCCCGAGCGAGTAAGCTTGCTTTCCCGCCCGCGTCCGCAAGAGGCGCCTTGCTCGAGGAGAGTCGCTCGTGAACGACGTCGCGATCGCGAAAAAGCCGCCGGTCATCAAGCCGCAGCACAAGATCCGGTTCGTCACCGCCGCCAGCCTGTTCGACGGTCATGACGCGTCGATCAACATCATGCGCCGCATCCTGCAGGCGACCGGTTGCGAGGTGATCCACCTCGGTCACAATCGCTCGGTCGAGGAAATCGTCACTTGCGCGTTGCAGGAGGACGCGCACGGCATCGCCATCTCGTCGTACCAGGGCGGTCACGTCGAGTTCTTCAAGTACATGCTCGACCTGCTGCGCGAGCGGGGCGGCGCGAACATCAAGGTCTTCGGTGGCGGTGGCGGCGTGATCGTCGCCGACGAGATCGACGAACTGCATCGTTACGGGGTCACGCGCATCTTCTCGCCGGAGGACGGCGCACGGCTGGGCCTGCAGGGCATGATCAACGAAATCGTCACGGCGTGCGACGCCGATCTGGCGCAGGACCTGCCCAAGGATCTGAACGCACTCAAGGCTGGCGACCGGCGCATGCTCGCGCGCTTCATCACCGGCCTCGAAGCCGAGGCAGTGCCGGCGAAGTTGCGCGATGAACTGTTGCGTGCCGCCGAAATGTCCAAAGCTCCGGTCCTCGGCATCACCGGCACCGGCGGTGCAGGTAAGTCTTCACTCACCGACGAACTCATACGCCGCTTCAGGCTGGATCAGGACAACACGCTGCGCATCGCGGTCATCTCCATCGACCCATCGCGGCGCAAGTCCGGCGGCGCCCTGCTGGGTGACCGCATCCGGATGAACGCGATCCACCACCCGAACATCTACATGCGTTCGATGGCCACGCGCGAGGCGGGCAGCGAGATTTCCAAGTCCTTGCCTGACGCCATCGCCGCTTGCAAGGTGGCCGGTTTCGACCTGATCGTGGTCGAGACCTCGGGCATTGGCCAGGGCGATGCCGCCATCGTGCCGTTGGTCGACGTCTCGCTGTATGTAATGACCCCCGAGTTCGGCGCGGCGAGCCAGCTCGAGAAGATCGACATGCTCGACTTCGCCGACTTCGTGGCGATCAACAAGTTCGATCGCAAGGGCGCTGCCGACGCGCTGCGCGACGTCCGCAAGCAGTATCAGCGCAATCGCGAGCTGTTTGCGCGGGCGCCGGACACGATGCCCGTATTCGGGACCATCGCGGCACGGTTCAACGACGACGGTGTAACGGCGCTGTATCAGGCGTTGGGCGAGCGGCTCATGCAGGAAGGCTTGAAGCTCGGAACAGGCAAGTTGCCGCGCGCGACGCTGCGTGCCTCGACCGGGCAGAACATGATCGTGCCACCGGCGCGGTCGCGATATCTCGCCGACATCGCCGAGGCGGTCCGCGGGTATCTCGCGTGGGCGAAGGACCAGTCCAGGATCGCGCGCGAGCGGCAGCAGCTGAAGGCCGCGCGGGCGATGGTCGACGAGAACCTGCCGTACAAGGAGCGCCTCGCTGCCAGCAGTCACGTGTCCGACGTCGAGGCAGCGCGCCAGCTGATGGCCACCACCACGAGCACGGACCGCATGCTCGACGCGCTCATCGACGAACGCGAGAAACGGCTCGAGCCGCCGGCGCGCAAGCTGCTCGACATGTGGCCGCAGACCAAGGCCGCGTATACGGGCGACGAGTACGTCGTCAAGATTCGCGGCAAGGAAATCCGCTCGGCGCTGACCACCATCTCGCTTTCCGGCACGCACGTGCCCAAGGTCGCGCTGCCGAAGTATCGAGGACGACGGCGAAATCCTGCGCTGGCAGCTGACCGAGAACGTGCCCGGCAGCTTCCCGTTCACCGCGGGCGTGTTCGCGTTCAAGCGCGAGAACGAGGATCCCACGCGCATGTTTGCGGGCGAGGGCGATGCGTTCCGCACCAACAAACGCTTCCATCTGCTTGCGGACAACATGCCGGCCAAGCGGCTGTCGACCGCTTTCGACTCGGTCACGCTCTACGGCAACGATCCGGCGGTTCGTCCCGACATCTACGGCAAGGTCGGCAACTCCGGTGTGTCGATCGCCACACTCGACGACATGAAGGTGCTCTACTCGGGCTTCGACCTGTGCGATCCGAAGACCTCCGTGTCGATGACCATCAACGGTCCGGCGCCGACGATCCTGGCGTTCTACATGAACACCGCCATCGACCAGCAGCTCGACAAGTTCCGCGAGGAAAACAAGCGCGAGCCCACCGACGACGAGGCGCAGAAGATCAAGGCATGGGCGCTGTCGACCGTGCGCGGAACGGTGCAGGCGGACATCCTGAAAGAGGACCAGGGCCAGAACACCTGCATCTTTTCCACGGAATTCAGTCTCAAGGTCATGGGCGACATCCAGGAATACTTCGTCCAGCACGACGTGAAGAACTTCTACTCGGTGTCGATCTCCGGCTATCACATCGCGGAAGCCGGCGCGAATCCGATCAGCCAGCTCGCGTTCACGCTGTCCAACGGCTTCACGTTCGTCGAAGCCTATCTTGCGCGCGGGATGCACATCGACGACTTCGCGCCCAATCTGAGTTTCTTTTTCAGTTACGGCATGGACCCGGAGTACGCGGTGATCGGTCGCGTTGCGCGTCGTATCTGGGCGGTGGCGATGCGCGAGCGCTATGGGGCCAACGAGCGCAGCCAGAAACTCAAGTTCCACTCGCAGACCAGCGGGCGCAGCCTGCACGCGCAGGAAATCTCGTTCAACGACATCCGCACCACACTACAGGCGCTGATCTCTACCTACGACAACACCAACAGCCTGCACACCAATGCCTACGACGAGGCGATCACCACCCCCACCGAGGAAAGCGTGCGTCGGGCGATGGCGATCCAGCTGGTCATCAACCGCGAATGGGGATTGGGCAAGAACGAGAATCCGAACCAGGGCAGCTTCATCATCGAGGAACTCACCGATCTCGTCGAAGAGGCCGTGCTCAAGGAATTCGAGGCAATCTCGGAGCGAGGCGGGGTGCTCGGTGCGATGGAAACCGGTTACCAGCGCGGCAAGATCCAGGAAGAATCGCTGTATTACGAGCACAAGAAGCACGACGGCTCGTATCCGATCATCGGCGTAAACACCTTCCGCAATCCGCACGGCGATCAAACGCCGAAGAAGATCGAGCTGGCGCGGTCGAGCGAGGAAGAGAAGCAATCTCAACTCAAGCGGCTGGCCGAGTTTCACGCGCGCAATGCGCAGGTCGCGCCGGCGGCGCTGGATAAGCTCAAGCGTACCGTGATCGAGAATGGCAACGTCTTTGCCGAACTGGTGAATACCGTGCGCGTGTGCTCGCTCGGACAGATCACGAACGCACTGTTCGAGGTCGGCGGGGAATATCGCAGGAGCATGTAGCCGGGACGTCTATAGTCGGGATCTATCACATAAATAGTTAACATCAATTTGATCTATCGGCACTGCGGTCGTAGAGTCGTGCTCACGAGCATTGCTCATAGCCAAGGAGAGAACGATGACAACCGAAGCAAAGTGCCCATTCTCGGGCGGCGCCCGCAGTACGACGAACGCAGGCTGGTGGCCCGAACAGCTGCAGCTGAACGTACTGCACCAGCGCTCCTCGCTGTCCGACCCCATGGGCGAGGCGTTCGACTACGCCGAAGAATTCAAGAGCCTCGACCTGCTGGCCGTGAAAAAGGACCTGCTGGCCCTGATGACCGACTCGCAGGACTGGTGGCCCGCGGACTTCGGTCACTACGGACCTTTGTTCATTCGCATGGCGTGGCACAGCGCCGGCACGTACCGCACCGGTGACGGCCGTGGCGGCGGTGGCAATGGCAGCCAGCGTTTTGCTCCGCTCAACAGCTGGCCGGACAACGTCAACCTCGACAAGGCGCGCCGGCTGCTCTGGCCGATCAAGCAGAAGTACGGCCGGAAAATCTCCTGGGCCGACCTGATGATCCTCACCGGTAACGTCGCGCTGGAGTCGATGGGATTCAAGACGTTCGGTTTCGGTGGCGGGCGCAAGGACATCTGGGAACCGGAACAGGACATCTACTGGGGCCCCGAGGGCAAATGGCTGGCCGACGAGCGCTACAGCGGCGACCGTGAACTCGCCAATCCACTTGGTGCCGTGCAGATGGGCCTGATCTACGTCAATCCGGAAGGCCCGAACGGCAATCCGGATCCGCTCGCAGCGGCGCGGGATATCCGCGAGACGTTTGCTCGCATGGCGATGGACGACGAAGAGACGGTGGCGCTCATCGCGGGCGGCCACACGTTCGGCAAAACCCACGGCGCCGGCGATGTGAAGCACGTCGGGCGCGAGCCGGAAGCGGTCGGCATCGAGGAGCAGGGCCTGGGCTGGACGAACAGCTTCGGCACCGGCAAAGGGGCAGATTCGATCGGCAGCGGCCTGGAAGTCACCTGGACCTCGTCGCCGACGCAGTGGAGCAACAACTTCTTCTGGAACCTGTTCGGCTACGAATGGGAACTGACGAAGAGCCCGGCCGGTGCGCATCAATGGAAACCGAAGAACGGCGCGGGCGCCGGTACCGTGCCGGATGCCCACGACCCGTCCAAGCGCCACGCGCCTGCCATGCTGACCACGGACCTCAGCTTGCGGTTCGACCCGGTCTACGAAAAGATTTCAAGGCGCTTTTTCGAGCATCCGGATCAGTTCGCGGACGCCTTCGCCCGGGCGTGGTTCAAGCTGACGCACCGCGACATGGGCCCGCGCGCGCGTTATCTAGGCCCGGAGGTTCCTGCCGAAGCGCTCATCTGGCAAGACCCCATCCCTGCAGTCAATCATGCATTGATCGATGCGCAGGACATTGCTTCGCTGAAGGCCAAACTCCTCGCATCCGGCCTGTCCATCTCCGAATTGGTCACCACGGCCTGGGCGTCCGCTGCGACATTCCGCGGCAGCGACAAGCGCGGTGGCGCGAACGGTGCGCGGATTCGCCTGGCGCCGCAGAAGGACTGGGAGGTCAACCAGCCGGGCGAACTGGCAAAGGTCCTGCAAAAGCTGGAAGCGATCCAGAAGGATTTCAACAGCGCACAGTCGAGTGGCAAGAAAGTTTCGCTGGCCGATCTGATCGTTCTGGGCGGCTGCGCAGCCGTCGAGGCAGCGGCGAAGAAGGCCGGTCACGACGTGAAGGTTCCCTTCTCGCCCGGGCGCATGGACGCGTCGCAGGAGCAGACCGATGTGGCATCGTTCGCCGTACTGGAGCCGACCGCCGACGGATTCCGCAACTACCTCCGGAAGGGACTCGAGGGATCGGCCGCCGAGCGTCTGGTGGACAAGGCGCAATTGCTGACGCTGACCGCGCCTGAGATGACGGTTCTGGTCGGCGGCATGCGGGCATTGAATGCGAACGCCGGTCACGGTGTCTTCACCAAACGACCCGGGACGTTGTCCAACGACTTCTTCGTCAATCTCCTCGACATGAAGACGAAGTGGCAGAAGTCCGCCACCTCCGAAGGCGTGCTGGAGGGGCGCGACCGGGCGACGGGCGAGCTCAAGTGGACGGGCACCGTCGTCGATCTGGTCTTCGGTTCGAACTCCCAGCTCAGAGCCCTCGCGGAGGTCTATGCGTGCAGCGACGCGCAGCAGGCGTTCGTGCGCGACTTTGTGGCGGCGTGGAACAAGGTGATGAACCTCGATCGCTTCGACCTGGCGTGATCTACGGACGATAGGCAAGAAATAGGGGACAGGCTACGGTTTGCCGCTGCGGCGCTCGCTTCGCGAGAATCCGTAGTCTGTCCCCGGTATTGCTATCGCATGCCGATTTTGGCGTGAGCGATGACGTTGCCGGCCTCGCGCGGCGCAGCGCGCCAGTATTGTTGGGGCGCCGGGATCTGTGCGCCGAGCGTCGCTGCCGCGTGCCACGGCCACCGCGGATTCCACAGCAGCGCACGCGCCATCGCCACCAGATCGGCGTCGCCCGAGGCGACGATCGCCTCGGCCTGCTTCGCGTCGGTGATGAGTCCCGACCGCCATGATCGGCATCGAGGTTGCGCGGCGAATCGCGCGCGCAAGAGGAACCTGATAACCGGGCCCGAGTGGGATCTTCTGCGCCGGTGAAATGCCGCCACTCGACGCGTCGATCCAGTCGCAGCCGGCGGCTTTGAGGCGCTGCGCGAGGGCGATGGAATCGTCGATCGTCCAGCCGCCGTCGACCCAGTCGGTCGCCGAGATGCGCACTCCTACAGGCTTGTCCCGTGGCCAGACGTCGCGCACCGCGGCGAATACTTCCAGCGGGAAGCGAACGCGGTTGTCGAACGAGCCACCATACGCATCGTCGCGCTGGTTCGAAAGCGGCGACAGGAATTCGTTCAGCAGGTAGCCGTGCGCGCAGTGCAGCTCGATCGCGTCGAGGCCGATCCGCTCTGCGCGCCGCGCGGTCGCGACGAAATCGGCTTTGATCTGGACGAGACCTGCCATGTCGAGCGCCGCCGGCAGCGGCTCATGCGGGTGCAGCGAAATCGCCGAGGGTGCCACAGGTGTCCATCCGCCTTCGGCGAGAGAAATCAATTGCCCGCCTTCCCACGGCACCTGCGACGATCCCTTGCGCCCCGCGTGCGCCAGTTGGATGGCCACCGGCATCGACGGTGCGCTCGCGCGTGCGATGGCAAGACGCTCACCCAACGCGCGCTCGCACGCATCATCGTAGAGACCGAGACAGCCAAAGGTGATGCGCCCGATCGCCGACACCGCGGTGGCCTCGATCGTAAACATTCCGGCTCCAGATTGCAGCAGCTGGCCCCAGTGCACGGTGTGCCAGTCGGTGGCGCAGCCGTCGACAGCCGAGTACTGGCACATCGGCGACACGATGATGCGGTTGGCGAGGGTGAGTTTGCGGAGCTTGAAGGAGGAGAACAGGGCGTTGGACATGATGAATGGGCGTCGTGTGGTTATGGAGTTTGGAGCAGGTCACAATTTCATTTGGCTATTTGCCGAGCACCACCCACTCTGCGCCTCGACGCTCCAACGTAAGCCGGGAGCTGCCGACGACAATCTCGCCATGGCCCGAGGCCTGACCCGGTATGGGCGTGGGTGCGACTTTTGTCGCGGGAGAAAACCACAGCAGCGTTCCCGTCTCTGGCACGCGTGTGCCGTAGGTCAGGAACCCGTCGATGTACGGCGTGCCGATCACCTGCCCCTCGCGTTTTTCGCCCTCGTGCACCAGCGCACCGAGATCGAAGTTCATGACGATGACCGTGGGCTCGATCATCACCACCGTCATGTGATACGGCAGAGCGCGTGGCTCCACGATTCCGCTGGCATCGGCGACTGAACCGGCGCCGATGGACTTTGCCGCCTTGGCCATGCCGCCGTCGGTAAACAGAAAATTCATTGCCTTGCCGACGGTGACGTACGGGTCTTCGCCCGACCATGCCGAGCGTCCCCAACGTTCTTCGTCCTTGTATCCCGTGGGGCAGCCGAAACACGAAGAGCGCTGGAAATAGAGGTGCGCGCGTCCTCCGCTGCCCAGCCACGGCATGTCGCTGTCGGCGCTGCGATCGTCCCATGCAAGCGCGGGCAGCGTGCTCAACGCGATCGCTACGCCCGCGGCAGACACGAGTTTGCGGAAACGTGCCGGCTGCATTGCCCGCGTCATGGCCGATCGCTCAGCTGACCCGCGGCATCGCGATAGAGCGATCGCGTCTCGCCTGGTTTGATATTCGGCGCTGCCGTCGCGATGTCGTTCCAGTGCGGTTCGTTCGGCGCGTAGCTGAGCGTGTATTTGCCGATGTACCGAAGGTGATCGTAGTGCTCGACGATGACCGTGTACGAGCGGTCGGCCCCCATCGCCACGGTACCCAGGTACAACTTGTCGGAGCTCGCAGGCATTCCAGGTACAGCTGCGCGCACGGTGGCGGCAAGCGCCGACTTGTGGTCCCGCACGTACGATTCGAGCGTGTTGCTGAACATATTGGCGACGATCGCCCCCCACTGATCGAGCTGGAGTTTCTGCAATTTGTCGCCGGGTCCGCCGTGGAAGAAGTTGTAGACGACTTTGCCATCGCCCTCCTCGGGCAGCGCAAGAAGTACCGCTTCCGCAGCCGCGTGCATCCGCTTGATCTGATCGAGCGATTCCTTCTCGATCTCGAGCGGCAACCCATACGCGCGTTCGCGCAGGAATGTCTCGCGTGTGGCGAGGAAAACCTTGCCGGCCTGCGATTCGAAGAACTCCGTCGTTTGCCGCCGTTCATCCTCCGTCATCACGCGCATGCTCTGCTCGTTGACGATCATTCGCACGTCGCCGCGATTGGCAGCGAGCCAGCGCACCGATTCCTCGCGCAGCACTCGGGCAAGTGCTTCGCGTGCCGGCGCCCACGCCGGATGTTTTTCGTCCCACGTGCCGCGCGGCGCGATCACATAGAGCGCCTGGTCGAGCACGTCGTTCCAGCGCTTGCGATACACGAGCCGGCCGAGCTCGATGGCCACGACGTCGCCGTGCTGGCTGTCGACAAAGCGCCGTAGCGCGGGGTCCGATGCAAAGCGATCTTCCGCCGCGTGGATGCTCGATATGCAACTCCCGCCGAACAGCAGCGCCAGAAGCGCAACGCGCAGGATTGAGAGAGAGACTAGGATTTTCGGCATCGCAGCGATTCGAGTCGTGTGAAACCGTGGGCAGTCCCCGGCTTTTTCAAGTTTTGAGCCGATATCCAGTTTTGAAAATCCACGCCACGATCGCCAGAGCTATCACCATGAACGCCACCGCCATGCCGAGGCTGACACCGACACTCACGTCGGCGATGCCGAAAAAGCTCCAGCGAAAGCCGCTGATCAGGTAGACCACGGGGTTGAACAGGCTGACCGTCTGCCAGAACGGCGGCAGCATGTCGATCGAATAGAAGCTGCCGCCGAGAAACGTCAACGGCGTGATGATCAGCAACGGGACGAGTTGCAACTTTTCGAATCCGTCGGCCCAGATACCGATGATGAAGCCGACCAGGCTGAACGTCACCGCCGTGAGCACGAGGAACAGGATCATCCAGAACGGGTGCACGATCTTGAGCGGCACGAACAGGAAGGCGGTCGCCAGAATGATCAGACCGAGGATGATCGACTTGGACGCGGCCGCCCCGACGTAACTCACGACGATCTCGAGGTACGAAACGGGTGCCGACAGAAGCTCGTAGATCGTCCCCGTGAACTTGGGAAAGTAGATGCCGAACGACGCATTGGCGATGCTCTGCGTCAACAGCGACAGCATGATCAGCCCGGGCACGATGAAGGCGCCGTAACTGATACCTTCGACTTCGGTGATGCGCGAACCGATCGCCGCGCCGAACACCACGAAATATAACGACGTCGAGAGCACCGGGGAGATGATGCTCTGCATCAGCGTGCGACGGGTGCGCGCCATCTCGAAAGTGTAGATCGCGCGCATGGCGTGAATGTTCATCGTTCCTCGTGCACCAGGCTGACGAAAATATCTTCCAGCGAACTCTGCGTCGTCTGGAGATCCTTGAAGCGAATGCCCGCCTGGTCAAGATCCTCGAGCAGTGCGGCGATGCTGGGTTGCTTGCCCTGGGTGTCGTAGGTGTAGATCAAGTTTTCCCCGCCGCCCGACAGCTCCAGGTGGTATCTGGCGAGCGCAAGTGGAACCTGCGCCAGCGTGTCCTGCAGATGCAGCGTAAGCTGCTTCTTGCCGAGCTTGCGCATCAATTCGGCCTTGTCCTCCACCAGGATGATCTCGCCCTTGCTGATCACGCCGACTCGATCGGCCATCTCTTCGGCTTCGTCGATGTAGTGAGTGGTCAGGATGATGGTCACGCCGCTGGCCCGGAGCGAGCGCACCAGTGCCCACATGTCCTTTCTGAGCTCGACGTCGACACCTGCGGACGGCTCGTCGAGGAACAGGATCTGCGGTTCGTGCGACAGTGCCTTGGCGATCAGCAAGCGCCGCTTCATGCCGCCGGAAAGCGTCCGGATCATGTTGTCCTTCTTGCCCCACAGCGACAGATCCTTGAGCACTTTTTCGATGTGCGCCGGATGGGCAGGCTTGCCGAACAGACCTCGGCTGAATGACACGGTCGCCCACACCGTTTCGAACGCGTCGGTCGTCAGTTCCTGCGGCACGAGACCGATCATCGCGCGTGCGGCGCGGTAGTCGGTGATGATGTCGTGACCATCGACGGTCACGCGCCCTGCCGTTGGATTGACGATGCCGCAGATGGTGCTGATCAGCGTCGTCTTGCCCGCGCCGTTGGGCCCCAGCAAGGCGAAAATCTCGCCCCGGCGAATGTCGAGATCGATGTTCCTGAGCGCCTGGAAACCGGAGGCGTAGGTCTTGGAGATCTTCGATACGGAGATGATTGACGGCATAGGCACAACGATCGATGCGGGCCGGAATGGCCTCGCACCCGATCGAGGGCCGTAGTCTAGCGCATGGCTGCCGTTACTTCCGTGCGAGCTGCTCTTCCTGCGCCATCTTTGCGAGTTCGGCGCTTCGGCTCGTGGTGATGGCGATGGACAGGCAGCCGGTAGACTGGGGCGCCGTTCTCGAATTCGCCGGTAAAGGTACCTACCATTGGAGCGATGGTTTCGCCCTTTGCCACCGGCGACGTTACGGGGGTGTTCTTGGCGGGCGTCCAGACGGTGGCGCCGATCAGGGCCGCGGCTGCCAGCACGATGCACAGCGCGACGACGATTTTGGGGGTCCGGTTCGTGACTTGCATGGCAGTTCTCCGTGGGGTGACGTTGACAACGATGCCAATGTCCACCTGAAGCCTGCCTTCAGTCCTTAAAGTCGCCTTAAACGTGCCTGAAACGCGCATTCGCGCACGTTCAGGGCGCTGATGCCGACGAACTGTTGTACGCCGCTGTGTCGCGCTTCCGTTATCGGATGGCGAGTTCGAGCGCCGTCGTCGTCGTGTAGTACTTGGCCAGCATGTTCGGTACTTCCCAGGCTGGCAACGCACCGTTGGCGACGTAGCGCAGAAACTGATCGGTGACCTGCCCGAAATGGGCTTCATGGCCGACGTGATAGGACGCGGGTACGGTGACTTCCCAGCCAACGTCCGCGCGCTTCAGGCCAATCCCGGGATATTTCGCCTGCACCTGCGGCAAGGCGCGCTCCAGTGTCGCTGTAAATGCGGCCGGTTCGGCAGTCGTCACGGGTTCGACATAGAGCACCGGTTGATAGGCCTGTTCCTTGCCTTGCCGGATCACCAGATTCGCCTTGGCGCCGCGCATGACCGAAAAGTGCGTATCGCCCGCGCCGGCGGGTGCGTCGAAATTCCAGAGCACCGACACTTTCGCGTGGATGCCGCGGAGCGTGTAGTTGATTTCGCCGTTGGCAAACGTGTGCAGGTTGCCGTCAGCCTGTACGTCCTTGCGCAACCAGGCGGGAAAGCCCTCGAGCTTCGTCACGTTGGAAAATTGCGCCGGACTGATCACCGTCGGCCAGCGCCGCGCGCTCAGTACACGGATGTCCTTCCGGTAGTCGAGGATCTGGTCGGGGAAACATTCCCACTGCACGAGATCGACAAGGTGCGTCGTAATGTCGACCAGGCCTTCGCCCTGTTGCGCGGTATCGAAAAACCATGCCGGCCGCTTGACCGGGGCGCCCGAAATCATCTTGGAAAAAAGGTGCACGCTTTCTTTGGTGACGGCCGGTTGGTCGACCGAGCCTGCGACCAGTCCGCCGAATACCGATGCGATGGTCGAGAATTCCTTCTGCAGCATCGTCGTGATTTCGTGGCGCTCCGTCATGATGTCGTAGAGCAGCACGCCATTCGCCTGCGCGGCAGTAAACGCTTTGCCCAGCGCTTCGAAGCCGGCCCGATCGATGGCCATCGGCTTGTCGGCCATGGTGTGAACGCCTGCCGCGATGGCACGTGTCAGATATTCCGTCTTGTGCTTATTGTTGCCGGAGATGACGACCACGTCGCCACGCCGTTCGTCCACGAATCGATCGAGGTAGTCCGGCTGGGTGTGGAGCTGGGTGCGCCAGCGCGTCGGATCCTGCGGGCGCGCGTTGTAACCTTCGATCTTGCGCAGGTAGTCGTCGAGGTCGGGCCCTTCGGGTGCGTAGACATGCGCCGTCTCGTCGATGCCGGTGTACATCTTTTTCTGCACCAGTGCGGCGTGGAAATGGCCCGGGTCGAGGATGGCAAGCTTCATCGGTGGTCGCTCTGATGGTTGTGGTTTGGATGGTTGGGCTTGTCGGTCATCACTTGTTACTCGATTACCTTATCGGCGCGCAGCAGGATCGACTCCGGGAATTTGATACCCAGCGCTTTCGCGGCCCTCATGTTGATGACCAACTCGAACTTGGTTGGCTGCTCAATGGGAAGATCTGCCGGCTTGGCGCCCTTGAGAATTTTGTCTACATAGGTCGCCGCACGGCGAAACTGATCTGCAATGCTTCGGACCATAGGAGGCGAGGCCACCGACATCGACAAATTCGCTGGATTCGTAAATCGCCGGAAGGCGTTGTCCAGCGGCGAACTCGACGATCCGCGATCGTTGACTTCGGGTAAACGGATCGACGAGTATCAGAAGTGCCTCAGGATGTTCGCGGATGATGGCTTCGAAAGCCACGTCCAGCTCGCGTGTGTCTCTCACCTCCATTGATCGAACGGCCAGGCCCACTGCAGGAGCTGCGATCTGGGCTTGCTCAAACCGGGCGCGCATGCCTACGTAGGCCGGATTCCAGAGCACGGCCATGGCATGGGAAACCTTGGGGAACATCTCCTTGAGCAGCTGAATTCGCTTTTCACCCAGCTCAGGAGCCATGACAGACAATCCGGTGATGTTGCCTCCCGGCCGCGCAAGACTTGCGACCAAACCGTCCCCGACTGGATTGGAACTGAGCGGCATCACAATCGGAATCGTCCGCGTCGCCTGTTGGGCCGCAACGACCCCCGGCGACGACACCGCGACAAGGACATCCACCTTCGCTTCAACCAGTTCAGCAGCCAGAGTCGGCAGCCGCTCGAGCTTGCCGTCGCCCCAGCGAAGCTCAAGTTGATAGTTTTTCCCTTCCACGTAGCCCAATTCGCGGAGCCCGTCTCGAAACGCTTGCAGCTGTGTATCGGAAAGCTGCTGGGACGCCGGAAATAGAAAGCCGATTCGGGCGATCTTGGCGGGTTGCTGAGCAAACGATGCAAGCGGCGCTGCGAGCGCGCCGGTGATGAGCGCAAGAACAAGTCTGCGTCGCGTATTCATCCGATCACCTCTCGCTCGCGGCCGCACTGACGGATTCAGCGTGACGATTCCAAAGATTGTCCAAGAGCGTACGAGGTGTCGCACATCGATTGCGAGACTCGACGACGCCGGCAATTCTCAACGTATGGTGCAGCCATTCTAGTCGCACAAATCCGCGGGCGCTTGTCCAGTCTTCGCTGGCAGCTACCTGCCAACCGTTATCGGTAGCACGGAAAGCGGTACGGAGTATTTATACCGGGTCGAGGATGGCAAGATTCGTCGATGGTCGCTTTCGTTGATGTGGTTCGTTAGTCGCGCGCCGAGCGCGAGAAACTTCGCAATGCCTTAAGGCTCGCGTATGTTGACGGAGAGCCCGATGGCCCGCGCTCCTATGCGGCCCTCGCCTGGGCAATTAAGGGTATGGCACCCAGCTAGCGTGAGAATGTCCAGAATTGCAGGCAGCATGCGGCCAAGGGCGGCCGTCTACGCGCAAAGCAAATTACGCGGGCAATGCGCGGCCCGATTCACAGCAGCCGTTGGTGGGGGCACGACCGCGACGGTGCGCCGAATGCGGCAGATCCGTTCTCAGTTGTCCGCTAGCAGCATGAGTTCGTCCAGCAGCGTCCTAGCTTCCGTCAGATCCGGTAGATCAAAGCCTTCGGTGAACCAGCCATAGACCGGCGCAAGCATGGCGTGCGCCTCCCGCGGTTTGCCTTCGTCGCGCCAAAGCCGCGCGAGGTCTCGCGCCGCCCGGAGCTCGAGCATGCGCGCATTCTGTTTGCGGGCAATGTCCAATGCGGCCAAATAGTGACGCTCCGGGTTGCCCCTTCCCGATCGCACCATGAGCTCGCCCTTCAACCGGTCGATTTCGGCGGCGAGATGCCGCTCACCGGTTGCGTCTATCACGGCCGACGCGTCGGAGAGTGCAGATTCCGCCGCATCCCAATCGTTCGACAGCATCAGTGTTTGTGCGAACAGACCGAGAAAGTTTGGCAACTGTACTCGTCCCCCAAGAGCCTTATAGCCCGCCAGACTGTCGCGCATCTCGAGGATCGTCTGCGCGCCCGGGTCAAGCGCGGCCCGGGCTGCTCCACGACAAATGTGACTGACCAAACTCGTCATTGCGAAACCGTGTTCATCGGATATTCGGACGGCATGATCCGCAGCTTGGTAAGCCGCTAGCCAGTCGCGACAGGCCGCCAAGACATTGAAGCACCAAACCAGGCACCTTGCCGTCGTGAACGGATGGTTGAGTCGCTCCAAGTGGGCGACCAAGCCATCTAGATGTTTGAGCGCGGTTGCCGGGTAGCCGAGCGTCCAAAGGGTCCAGCCGAAGTAGGGATGTACGCCGGCACCCATGTCGATTCCATAGCGCAGCCGCGTTTGGTCGTTCGGAAATCGCTCGTAGAAATCGGCTGTCCTCTGGAAATGGAACACGGCGTCCTGCAATCTCCCCAGCGACATGAGGCTCAGGCCGAGCGGGAAGTGACCGACAATGCGAACTTCCGGATCGTCCGACGCCTGCATCCGTTCCTCGAGTTCTTCGCCTAATGTCAATGCCGTGGAGTGAAATGCCCGCGTGTAGTTGAACACCCAGGATTGGAACAGCACCACGGCAAATTCCGCGTCCGCGCCAATTTGTCGGCACAAATCCAGCACCCGCGCCGTACCGGTTCGCACGTCTTCCGCGCTATAGCCGTACAGCGCCATCAGGGACTGGTTGAGCGTGGAGCGGAGACTGAGCTCGAGGCGCAGTTTGTGCGGCGAGTCGGGTAGGTCGTTGAGGAGCTTGATTCCCGCCTTGAGATGGTTGACGGCCTCCTTGTTGGCGGAGCGGGCCGCTGCCCGCTCGCCGGCCTTGAGCCAATACGGGATGGCATTGGCGGTCTCCCCGGCGGTCGCCAGGTGGTAGGCAATGAGCTCGGGCTCAGTTTCGACCGTCGTCGGGAAACGCTCCTCGAGAACGCGTGCTATTCGGGCGTGCAAGTCCTGCCGCCGGCCACGCAGCATCGCCCCATAGGCGGCGTCCTGAATGAGCGCATGCTTGAAGAGCAGCGTTGTCTCTGGCGGCGTGCCGCTTTGAAAGATCAGGCCGGCGCCCGCGAGTTGGGAGATGGCTTCGCCGAGTTTCTGATGCGGCCATCCGGCGACGGCCGCCAGGAGCTCAGAGCTGAATTCTCGCCCGATTGCAGATCCGATCTGGGCGATCTCCTTGCCCGACGGCAGACGATCGAGGCGCGCCATGAGCGAGGCGGAGAGTGTGGCAGGCACTACGCTGGCGGCAGACGAAATGCGCAAGAGACGGTCCGCTGGGTCGGTCCCGCCGGCTTCCATCACCGCCTTGGTAAGCTCCTCCAGAAAAAGCGGCACTCCGTCCGAACGGTCGACGACTTCGTCGATGACGGCGGCGGGCAGCGACGCGTGGCCCAGAATGCGCCGTGCGAGCGCCGCACTCTCGCGGTGTGCGAGACGCCTCAAGTTCAGCATCGTGACATGGGATTGCCCTGCCCACGACGGCAGGAATTCGGGCCGGAACGTCACGATCAGGAGGACCGGGAGCTGACGGATGTCGACGACGAACTGATTGATGAGATCGAGACTGGTCTGGTCGGCCCAATGTGCGTCTTCGAAGATCATCAATACCGGCGCTGTTGCGGCCAGGCGGACCAACTGCTTCGTCATCGCCTCGAGCGTCCTCTCTCGGTGTTTTTGCGGCGTTAGCCCGAGCTTCGGGTAGCGGTCGGCGTACGGTAGCGACAGCAGATCGGCGATCAGGGCGAGCTCGTCGCTGGCGGTCGTCGTTGCCACCCAAACCCTCTCCAGCTTGTCGAGCTTGGCTTGCGTCGAGTCACTGCGTTCGAAGCCAGCTGCGCGTTCGAACTGGTGGATGAAAGGGTAGAGAGCGCTGGCCGTATGGTGTGGGCTGCAGAAGTACCGAAGCGGCGTGTGCGGTTCCCGCGCCAAGTTGTCCAGCAGCGTCGCCGTCAAGCGCGATTTGCCTATGCCCGGCTCGCCGGCCAGCAGCACAACCTGGCCGTCTCCTTGTCTGGCGCGGCCCCAGCGGCGCTTGATCAGCCCGATTTCATTCTTGCGTCCGACCAGCGGCGTCAGCGCGACGTTCCTGTGCAGGGCCTCAAACCGGCTCTCGGCGGCACTGGCGCGCAGCACCTCGTAGGCGTGAACCGGCTCGGCCAGGCCCTTGATCTCGACCTGCCCTAGACCGCGCAGCTCGAAGAGGTCCCCGAGCAGGCTTCGGGTCGCGGGCCCGATCACGATGCTGTTGGGTGCAGCCAGGCCCTGCAATCGTGCCGCCAGGTTGGGCGATTCGCCGACGATGCTGCGCTCCTGCGCGTCGCCGGAGCCGATAAGATCCCCTACAACCGTCAAACCCGTGCCAATCCCGACGCGGACTTGCAGCCGCTCCTTCGCCGGGAGCATCGGAACCGTCTCGACGAGTGCGAGACCAGCGCGCACCGCCCGCTCGGCGTCGTCCTCGTGCGCCCGCGGCCAACCAAAATACGCGAGCACCCCGTCGCCTAGGTATCTCGCGAGATAGCCATCCCACCGCGCGATGGTCTCGGCGCAGCAGTTCTGGTAGGCACGCAGCAGCTCACTCATGTCCTCAGGATCGAGCCGCGCCGACAACGCGGTCGAGCCAACGAGATCGCAGAACAACACCGTGACCCGGCGACGCTCGCCCTGCGCCGGGGCAGGCTGATCAGGCGCTCGCGCGCCGCCGGCGGGGGCGACGGTGGCTGGCCCTACGGAAACGGTTTTAACACGCAGCGCGGCGATCGCGTCGAGCAGCTTGCGGCGGTGACCCACCGAGGTGACACCGAGCTTCTCGATGTCATCGCCGGTCAGGGACGGGATGACCGCGCCATCGATGTCGTTGTCTCTGAATGTGCCGACGTACCGCTCCAGGCCTAGGCCCTGCAGCCAAACCGCGATATCCATCGCTGCATCCTCCCCGCCAGCCTTGGCGGCCTCGTAGCCAATGGCCCTTACGACCAAGTCTAGCGCAGTTATGCGCAACAGGAGGCTGACTAGTCAGCGCAATCCCCATCGCACCGGGCGGCGAACTGCAACAAGCGTGCAATCGTCGGCGAGCGGCATGCCATCGAGAAAAGTGGCGAGTTCCCGCTGCACCGAACGCAGCAGGTCCTCGACTGATTGGCCGCAGTTCGCAGCACCGACACGGAGCAGGCGTTCCTCCGAGAACGCGTGCCCGGCCGCCGACTCGGCCTCGGTGACGCCGTCGGTATAGCAGACGAGTGCCACACCTTGATCCAGCACGACCTCGTTCGCCGCGTAGCGCAGCCCCGGCATGACGCCGACTAGCGCGCCTTTGGGCATCGGCAGCGACGACGCGCGCCCATCATGAGCCAAAAACGGCGGGCAGTGCCCGCCATTGGCATAGACAAGGCGTCCGGACACGACATCCAGAAAGGCGCAGAACACGGTCACGAAAATGTTTGCTGCGTTTCGGGCGCACAGCTGCTCGTTGATGCGCTCGAGTAACTGCTCGGGATGACGTGTGCCCATTGCCGCGATCCGAATCAGCCCGATCGCACGCGCCATGAACAATGCCGCGGGAATCCCGTGGCCCGACACATCGCCGACGCAAAAGAAAAGATGCCGCTCGTCGGCGAAGAATGCATCGAAGAAATCGCCGCCGACGTCGGATGCGGGATCCATCATGCCAGCGATCTCGATATCAGTGCGCTCGGGGAAAAGACGACCCCGCAACGGAATCATGCTGGCTTGTAACTGGCGCGCGATCTGCAGCTCCCGCCGCACGTGCTCGAGAGCAAGCTGCTTCCTCTGCGCTTCCAGCGTCGCCTCGTTGCCACGGCGCATGCGCTCGGATAACGAAGCGAGCAGGTTGCGCGTGACGCCCGGTACCTTACCGAGGCGGCTCCAAAACAGCTTGCCCGGCAACAAGAGCAGGCGCGATTCCGTCACAGCGACGACAAACGCCGACGCTGGCTTGCCGTCGATCGCGGACATTTCCCCGACGCTTTCGCCCGGTTGAATAGGAATCCCGGTCTCCGGGCGGCGCGTGCCATCCAGGTACGCGGCCAACTGGCCGGACAACAGCACGTAGATGGTGTCGTTCGATTGGCCTGGTTGCAACAGTGTTGCCCCGACAGGGAGGACGCGGATCTCACAATCCGTGATCGCTTCAACGATGACGGACGGTTCGGCGCCACGAAACAGTGCGATCGCGTCGATACCGGCTCCGCCTGCGTTGCGCAGCTCGCGCAGCCAGTCGGGCGTGGCGCGTGTCATGCCTCCTCGACCCAGCTCACCGTGATCGTGAGATGGTTGCGGCCCTGGCTATGGCGGTAGCTCAATTCGTCCGAGAAGTTGCGAATAAGCAGCAGCCCGAGGCCTCCAGGCGTGGCATCGACAAGGCTTGCCGGGTGCGGTGCTACGGCAACGAACGTGGATGGGTCGAAGGCCACCCCGGCATCACTGACCGAGAGCTCCGCTGTGCATGCCCTGGGGCCACGGCGCACGCCGAATTGCAAATGCACAGGCGATGACAGCGCAGTTGGCCCGCCATGTCTGATCACGTTCGCGAGCGCCTCGTCCAGGCAGTGATCGAGGCGCACGACCTGCTCGAGTGGAACGTTCTGCGCAAGTGCTGCAGACTCGAGCCAGCCGGATGCGCGTCTCGCTTCCCACATATCCGCGCGAATGGTCAATGCCGCGGGCGGCTGCGCAGCCGGTGGCGACATTCGGCGCGGCTTACTTCAGGAGCGCCTTTTCGGCGTCTCGTGCGTCCGGAAACGTCGGGATCAGTTCGTTGATGCCGGTCGCTTCGAGCGTCCTGATAATTATTTCGTTCTCGGCGACGTGCAGCACCATACGGCCGCCCTTTGCCTGGAGCGCCTTGGCGCCCGTGACAAGCACGCCAATAGCCATTGACGAGAGAAACCTGACCCCCGAAAGGTACACGATCACGCCGCCTTTCGCAGATTCCGTAAGTTCGGCGAACTGCGGGGCGATCTGCTCGCTCCCAGCGGTATCGAGGCGTCCGGACAGGACGATGCGGCGCAAGCGCTCATTCACGTCTTCAAATCGGATGGCCATGGCGTCCCCGCGGCGGCAAGAAAGGGGAAGGACAGGACTGCGTTGCTATTGTTACAGAAATGCGACAGCGAAGGCGAACTGTCTGCAATGTGGTCGGGATACGGTGCCCGGCGTTCCTAATCCAGAAAATCGATCTGCGCAGGGAGCCTGGAGCGTACGGTGCGACAACGGCCTGGAACTCACCAGTCAGATGTTCATCGACTGGTCCAAGAAGCAGGACATCGAACAGTTCGAATGCCGATCACGACAGATCAACCAGCCCGCTTCGGGAGAGAGGGCGCGACGAGAGTAATCCTGGGAGAGATGTGTTAACTTTGTGAGCGTCCCTTCCCGCAACCGAGCGCAAAGGAGTTGCCATGGAACCCGACAACACCGCCACCGGCAAAGTCGATCGCCGCAAATTCATACAGCGCGTGTCCGCAGGCGCGGCCGCGGTACTCGGCGCGCCTTACGTCTTGGCGCAGCGCGCCGAGGACAGCCTGGTCGTCAACAGTTTTGGCGGCGAATACCAGGAGCTGTTCGAGAAGGCGGTCATCCAGCCCTTCGAGAAGAAATTCGGCGTCAAGGTCATTCACGACGCCACCGGGACGTCGTCGCAGGACTACGCGAAGATTCGTGCGTCAAAAGGTGCGCCTGGCTTTGACGTCGCCGCGGCGTTGAGCCCGCCGGAAGTCGTGCTGGGCGCGAAGGAAGGGCTCCTGGAGAAGATCACCGACAAGGAAGTTCCCAATCTCAAGTACACGTGGGAAAAGGCGCGACAGTCGCTGCCGCCGACCGCGGTCATTCACACGCTCCAGTTCGACTCGCTGCTCTACAACAAGGACAAGGTCGACAAGCCGGAATCGTGGGCAGACTACTGGCAACCCGAGAAGCGCTACGGCGCAAAGGTGAAGGGTCACCTCATCAACTACAACCCCGCCAACCTGCTCTCGGTCTACGCGTTGATCCATGCGGCGGAACTCGGCGGCGGCAACCCGAGCAACATGGAACCGGCTTGGGCGCTGCTCAAGAGTCAGAAGCCCTTCGTCGGCGTCGTGGTGACCACGTCGGCCGAAGCCGCGCCGCATTTCGAGAGCGGCGAAGTCTGGCTGTCGCCGTATTGGAGTGCGCGCGCGGGCTACTACATCAGTCGTGGCATTCCCTACGGAATGACGGTACCGAAGGAAGGCGTCATCGCCAACATCGACGCGGCGGCCGTGCCGGTCGGCGCCAAGAACAAGAAGCTCGCCTACGAGTTCATCAATTTCATGCTGGATCCCGCCACGCAGCGAGCATGGTGCATCGCCTATTTCTGCAGCCCCGGTCGCGGTGACATCGCCGACTGGCCGAAGGGCTTCGCGGACTCCCAGATCGTGACCGCCCAGCAGTTCGACCGGGTACGGCTGCCGGACCTCGATGCCATCGGCAATAATCGTCGCGACTGGACGCTGCGCTGGCAGGAGATCATGGGCTAGCGAATCTTGGTTCGTCCTTCGACGAGCTCAGGACGAACGGCAGGGTCCTGAATGGCATACCCAGCGAGGGACCACCGTTCGTGGTGAGCTTGTCGAACCATGAACGGTCAACGAGCGCACGCAGCCGCATCCCGGCGCACTGGCTGCTCGTCGCGGTGCCGGCCGGCGTGCTGCTGGCGTTCTTCGTGCTGCCCAACGCACTGCTGTTGTCGGCCAGCTTTCTCAAATCGGAAGCGCAGCAACTCACCACCGAGCCGACGCTTTCCAACTATAGCTTCCTGTTCACGCGTCCGCTTTATCTCGAGGTTTTCGTCCGCACTTTCGTGGTGGGCTTCGCGGTGGGCACGATCGACGTGCTGCTGGGCTTCCCGCTCGCCTATTTCCTGGTGCGGACCAAAAGCCGATGGAAGGGGCTGCTGATTGCGTTGTCGCTGGCGCCGCTTTTGGCGAGCGTCGTCGTGCGTACCTATGGCTGGTACATCATCCTCAATCGTTTCGGCGTCGCCAATGACACGCTGCTGGGCCTGGGCGTCATCAGCGAACGGATCGCCTTCATGCCGAGTACCGGCGCGATCATCGTCGGCCTCGCCCATGCACTGTTGCCCTACACCGTGCTGTCGATCATGGGTTCGCTCAACGGCATCAACCCGAATCTCGAAGCGGCTGCGATGAGCCTGGGCGCGAATCGGACGCGCACGTTTTTCAACGTAGTGCTGCCGTTGAGCCTGCCCGGGCTCGTCGGCGGATTCATGCTGGTGTTCTCGATCGCGATCAGCGCGTATGCGACGCCGGCCATCCTCGGCGGCCCCGCGACGCAGGTTGCTGCAACCGCAATCTACAACTTCATCGTCCAGTTGCTCGACTGGTCGCTCGGCGCGGCGCTCGCAGTGGTGCTCATCGTCTCTTCGTTGCTGCTGCTCTACGCGGCGACGCGCTTCGGCGCCCGGCAGGCCGCGCTGTGACACCTGGACGCTATCTGTCCCGCTGGCGCGCACTGTCCAGCCCCTGGACGCTGCTGTGCGCCATGGTGGCTGCGATCTACGCGTTCTCGCTGGGGCCGATCCTGATCACGGCCGCCGTGTCGTTCAACGCGACCAATCGTTCGTTTTTTCCACCGCGTGGTTTTTCGTTGCGCTGGTGGGAGCGGGTGCTGGTGCCGGAGTGGATCGATCCGCTGCTGTTCAGCCTGAAACTTGGACTGCTCACGGCGATCATTGCCACAGCGCTCGCGTTGCCACTTGCCTTTGCGCTGAGTCGCTACCAGTTTCGTGGCCGCGAGGCGCTCGTGGCGCTTACGCTCGGCCCGCTGCTGCTGCCGAGCCTCGTCACGGGCGTCGGGTTGCTGCAGCTGTTTCAATACCTGGGCCTGCGCGAATACATCGGTTTCACGGCACTGCTGATCGGGCATGTGGTGATCTGCATGCCGTTCGCGGTGCGCACGGTGAGCATCAGCCTGAAGACGCTGCCGCCCAACGTCGAGCTTGCGGCCGCGAGCCTGGGGGCCACCCGCTGGGCGACGCTGCGCCACGTCGTGTTTCCGCTGATCAAGACGGGGATCATTGCCGGCGCCGTATTCGCTTTCATTCATTCCTTCACCGACGTCAATCTGTCGATATTCCTGGCGCGACCGGGCGAGTCGCCGATCACGGTGAAGATTCTGGGATTTCTCGAATTCGGCTTCGCGCCGACACTGGCCGCGGTGTCGGTGGTCACGTTGTTGCTGCCGCTCATCCTGGTCGCCATCATCCAGCGAGTGAGCGGCCTGGGTGATTTCATCTACGGAGATCGCGGCCGTGTCTGAGCCGGCCCTGCGCCTCGTCGGCATCGAAAAGCGCTATGCCGCCGTGCATGCGGTCGCCGGCATCGACCTGACCGTCAACGACGGCGAATTCGTGACGTTGCTGGGACCGTCCGGCTGCGGCAAGACCACGACGCTCGGCCTCATCGCCGGATTCTTTCCACCGACGGCGGGCGAGATCTATCTGAAGGGCAAGCCGGTCGCCGACCTGCCGTCGTTCCGGCGGGACATCGGTGTCGTGTTCCAGGATTACGCGCTGTTTCCGCACATGAGCGCTGCCGACAACGTGGCGTTCGGACTGCGCATGCGCAAGGTGCCGCCGGCGGAGATCGCAAAGCGCGTTGCGAACGCACTCGACCTTGTACAGCTCGCCGGTTTGGGCGAGCGCCGTCCGCTGCAGATGTCCGGCGGACAGCGACAACGCATTGCCCTCGCTCGGGCGCTGGTCATCAATCCGACCGTGCTGCTGCTCGACGAACCGCTGTCGAACCTCGACCTGAAGCTGCGCGAGGAGATGCGCGTGGAGATCGTCGCGATCCAGCGCCGGCTTCGCATCACGACGGTATTCGTGACGCACGACCAGAGCGAGGCATTGGTGATGTCCGACCGCATCGCCGTCATGAACGCCGGCCGCATCGAGCAGATCGGCGTACCGGCCGATATCTACGAACGTCCGGCGACCCGCTTCGTCGCGGAATTCATCGGCCGGATGAACCTGTTCACGGGGCAGGTGACTGCATCGCGTGCGGTTCGCACTGCCGGCGGACTAGAGATCGCCGCGCCGGTGCCGACGGAGATCGCGATCGGGGCGCAGGTGCATGTCGCCGTGCGGCCGGAGCGCGCGCAACTGCTGCGCGACAGGCCAGCAGAAGGTTTGGCCTTGAAGGGAACGGTGCGGCAGGTTCTCTATCTTGGCGCCACGCGCGAGTTCCACCTGGAACTCGATGGCGGAGAACGCGGCTTGGTCGAGATGCCCAACGATGGCGCCGCAGCGCGCTTCGAACCGGGCAACACCGCGTGGCTCGCGGCGGCGTTCGACCATTGCCGGGTGTTGCCGGCCCGCACCTAGACCAGCGCGGGTACCGGGCGGAGCACTGCCTTGTCCGCCATGAGGGGCACCTCGCCCTCGATGGTCGTGCGCTGCATCAGTCGCTGATATTTCGCGTCGTCGAACGGTGTCGCGCAGTGCTGCGCGCAGCGGTTGTCCCACAGCAACGCGTCGCCGACGCGCCACTGGTGGCGATAGACGAATTCCTCTCGCGTCGCGAAGTCCTTGAGATAGTCGATCAGCGCCTGTGCCTCGCCATCCTCCATCCCGTCGATCTTGTAGGCCCAGCGGCCGATGTAGAGCGACGTCCATCCCGATTTGGGATGCCTTCGCGCGATGGGGTGCCACACATCGGGCCGGGCTTTTTTCTGTTCATCAGTCAACGGCGGCAGGTGCGGATAGTAGACTTCGTGAAAGCGGGCGCGGCTGAAGCACGCACGGCGGCCCATGATCCTGCGGCGCACATCGTCGGGCAGCGCCGCGAACGCGGCGTAGGTGTCGGCATATAGCGTATCGCCATCAGCGGGCGGCAGCTTGAGGGCGTGGATGAACGAGCCGGCGTTCGGCAACACCTTGTCTTCGCCGTCGGAATGCCAACCCCAGCCTGCGCGCTTCATGCCGATCGGCTTGTTGTCCTTCTCGACATTCGACACGACCAGTACTTCCGGGTAGCCCGGCAGGTTGAATTCCAGCGGCTCCATGATGTGCAGCGGCCCCAACCGTCGCGTGAAGGCGACGTGCTGCGCCGGTGTCATCGACACGCCGCGGAACAGGAGAATGCTGTAGCGCCGCCAGGCGTCTTCGATCTCCGCCAGCGTGCTGGCGCTGACCTCGCGGGAAAAATCGACGCCGATGACCTCGGCGCCGAACGTTTCATGCAATGGGCGGAATCGCAATGCCATGGGCTCACCCGAAGAGGGACGGTGCCGAAAATCATACCGCAAGTTTGTTTCGTGTACGCGATATGCTACGCGTTGTCGATGGACGACCAATGAAAGGTGCAGACATGGCGACGACGATAAATCTGCAACAGGCGATCGAACCGGCGGCTGACCGCTGGACGCCCGAGCTGATTGCGCTGCGGCGCAAGATCCACGAGCACCCGGAGCTCGCGTTCGAGGAGCATGAGACGGCCAAGCGTGTGCAGGAGTTTCTGAAGGCGCTTGGCATCGCCGGCCGTACCGGCATTGGCGGAACAGGCATCGTTGCGTTGTTGCAGGGCGGCAAGCCGGGGCCGACGGTCGCGATCCGCGCCGACATGGACGCATTGCCGATGACGGAAGTGACGGGCCTGCCGTTTGCGTCCAAGGTTCCCGGCAAGATGCACTCGTGCGGACACGACGCGCATACGGCGATCGTGTTGGGTGTCGCCGCGGTGCTCAACGAAATGCGCGATCAACTTCCCGGTCGCGTGATGTTCATTTTTCAGCCCGCCGAAGAAACGCTTTCCGGCGCGCGTGCCATGCTGGACGCGGGCGCATTCGACGATCACGCGCCCGATGCCATCGTCGGCTTTCACAACTGGCCGCAGCTTGCCATCGGCACCGTGGGTTGGCATCCGGAGGCGGTCATGGCGTCGTCCGACGCGTTCGACGTGACGATCAAGGGCATGGCCGGACACGGCGCGCATCCGCATCTCGCCATCGACGCCATCGTCGGCGCAGCGCAGTTCGTCGACCAGTTGCAAACCATTGTCAGCCGCGAGATCGCGCCGATCAGTTCGGCGGTCGTGACCATCGGACAGATCAACGGCGGCACCGCGCGCAACATCATCGCCTCTGCGGTCGAGCTGAAAGCTTCGGTGCGGACGCTCGAGTCCGACATCGCCGCGAAGATCGAGGCCGCGGTGCGCCGGATCCTGGAGGGACTGAAGACGGGGATGCGCCTCGACTACGATCTCAAGTGGACGAAGCTGACGCCGGTACTGCGCAATGACAAGCCGACGATGAGCCGCGTACTGAACGTCGCGCGGGACATGCTCGGTCCGGCCAACGTCATCGAAATGCCGCATCCGAGCATGGGCAGCGAGGATTATGCGTGGTTCGCCGAGAGGGCCCCATCGGCGCACTTGCGCATCGGCTCGAAGGTCGACGGGGTGGAGACCGCGATCCACCGCACCGACTACCAGTTGAACGAACAGGTGATCCCGTTGGGTACGAAGCTGATGACGCGCGCCGTGCTCGAATTGCTGCGCTAGGTTTTTTGTTTGGCGAGCGCGTCCGCGAGCACCTTGGTCGCGCCCGAAATGTCCGGAAGCTTCTCGCCGGCGTCGAGTCGTGCGCGGGTCGCGGCTTCCGCATCCTGCATCGCGATGGCGCGGTCGGCGGCTGCCTCGGCGTCGGCCGGATCCATCACCACGACCCCGCACTCGTCGGCGATGATGACATCGCCCGCCCGAACGGCGACGCCGCCACAGGAAATCGGTGCGCAAAACGAGCCCGCCATGCCGATTCGTTTCGACGTGATGGCCGAAAGCCCGCGGCACCACACCGGCACACCGTAGCGGCGGATTTCGGCGATGTCGGCCACGACGCCGTCGATGATCACGCCGGCCACCTTGGCAACCTTGGCGGCATAGCAGACGACACCACCGAATCCCGCATGGCGCATGTCGCCGCAACGATCGACGACGAGCACGTCACCTGGTCGCAGCTGGCCCAGCGCGTAGCCGATGATCGTGCCATCGACGCCGGGCTGATGAACCGTCACCGCGGGCCCGGCAATGCGCACATCCTGCTGCATGGCCTTGAGTCCCGGATCCATGAATCCCCAATGGCGAAAGTGTCCGATGGTCGCGGGCTCCGCGCGGACGAGCTTTTGCACGAGTGCTGGAGACAGTTGTGGCGGTAACGGGTTCAACGTAAACATTTCGTTTCCTTATCTGCTCGGTCAGACGACAAGTAAAGGTGGATTGCTAGCGCAATGCCGGAATGAAGCCCGCGAAACCACTGATGACGATGGCGTTGGCAACATCGATAATGAAAGCGCCGACCACCGGCACGATGATGAACGCCTGCGGCGCATGCCCGTAGCGCTCGCACACGGCTTGCATGTTGGCGATCGCCGTCGGCGTCGCACCGAGCCCGAATCCGCATTGTCCGGCGACCAACGCCGCCGCCTCGTAGTTCGAGCCCATGACGCGAAACGTGATGAAGGTGGTGAACAGTGCCACGCCGATCGCCTGCAGTGCGAGGATCGCGAACATCGGCAGCGCCAACGCAGCGAGTTCCCAGAGCCGCAGGCTCATCAACGCCATGGCGAGAAACAGTCCCAGCGACACGGCACCCGCAAACGAGAGTGCCTCACCGTCGATTTCGTGCAGCTTCGCCAGTGCCAGCCCGTTGCGGATCAAGGCGCCGACGAACAATGTCCACACGAACGCGGGCAGTGTGAATGTGGGATTCTCGGCGAGACGCGAGAGCGCGGTTCCGATCGCGACGCTGGCAGCGATCAGCAATATCGTCACCGTCAGTCGCAGTGGCGTAAACGCGCCGGACGATTCGGCGGCGTCGTGCGCCAGTGCCTCGTTCTCCGACACGCCGAGCGGAGCTCCTTGTGCTTTCAGGCGCTCGATCAGCCGCCGTGCCACGGGGCCCCCGATCAGGCCACCCATCACCAGGCCAAAAGTCGCCGCAGCGAGCGCAATCCCGGGGGCGGCGGTAAGCCCGAAAGTCTCGGCGAATTTCTGGCCCCACGCTGCGCCGGTGCCGTGCCCGCCGGACATCGTGACCGAGCCGGCGATCAGGCCGATCAGGGGATCGATGCCCATCGCCCGCGCCGCGCCGACGCCGATCACGTTCTGCATGACCAGCATCCCGACGACACACGCGGTGAAGAGCAGCAGGGGAACGCCGCCGCGCGCGAGCATGCGCGCGTCCGCGCCGAGGCCGATGGTCGCGAAGAACGCAAGCATCAGTCCCGGCTGCAGCGAAGTGTCGAACCGAACGCGAACACCGGCGACATACAGCACGCTGATCAGCAGCGCGGTCAACAGACCGCCGACGACCGGCTCAGGAATCGAGTACGTGCGCAGAAACGCGATGTGCTCGATCAACCTCCGTCCGACGACCAGCACCAGCGCGGCAAATGCCAGCGTCGCAGGAACTCCGAATTGCCAATCCACAGATGTGTGCGAGCGATCGTTGGCATTTCCGCGGACGGGCGCTCAGGTTCTCAGATTTTCGTTGAAGAACGCAATCGTGCGCGACCACGCGAGTTCGGCGGCGGCCTTGTCGTAGCGCGGCGTGGTGTCGTTGTTGAAGCCGTGATTCGTGTTCGGATAGACGAACGCCTGGTATTTCACGCCGTTCGCCTTGAGTGCTGCCTCGAAGGCAGGCCAGCCGCCATTGATGCGTTCGTCGAGACCTGCGTAGTGGAGCATCAGCGGCGCCTTGATCTTGGCGGCATCGGCAGCGCTGGGCTGGCCGCCGTAGAACGGCACTGCAGCCCCGAGATCCGGCAACCGCACGGCCATCATGTTGACCGTCGTGCCGCCGAAGCAAAAGCCGATGGCGCCGACCTTGCCTGTGCATTCGGGTCGCGCCTTCAGCACTCCGTAGGCTGCAATGAGGTCTTCGGTGCGCTTGGTTGCGTCGAGCTGGCCGAATAGCTGTGCTGCTTTTTCTTCATCGCCGGGATAGCCGCCGAGCGGCGTGAGCGCGTCAGGCGCAAACGCGACGAAGTTTGCCAACGCCAGTCGTCGCGCGATGTCTTCGATGTGCGGATTGAGGCCGCGATTTTCGTGGATGACGACGATGCCGGGCAATTTTCCTGCAGGGTTCGCAGGCCGCGCGAAATATCCGCGCATGGTTCCCGAGCCCTGCGGCGACGGGTACGTCAAATATTCGGTCTTGATGCGTGCGTCGTCCTTGGCGATCTGCTGGGCGAGCGCAAAGTTCGGCCGCAGGCTCTCCAGCATCGCGGCAGCCGTGACGCCACCCACAGCGAACTTTCCGGCGCGATCGAGAAACTCGCGGCGGTCGATCCAGCCGTGGACATATTTGTCGAAGATGTTCAGAACTTCCTGCGGAAAATCGCTGGCTTGCTTGCGTTCCATGGGAGTCGCTCCGTAGCGGGCATGTGCGCCGGCGGCCATTGTAGCTTGCATGACGGCAAGGATGAAATCGCTTACTCTCAGGGCGGTTCAGCCGCCGCGCCACAGTATTGGTATTCTTGTTATTCCATTGCGGCGCAACAAACGTATTCATGCGGGGGTCGCTCATGCTGGTGGTCTGGGGAAGGAATAATTCGGTCAATGTCCAGAAGGTGCTGTGGTGCTGCGAGGAAATGGTGCTTGGATACGAGCGCATCGACGCCGGCCTGGCGTTTGGCGTGGTGAACACGCCTCAATATCGCAGCCTCAATCCGAACGGGCTCGTGCCGACGATCGACGATGACGGTTTCGTGCTCTGGGAGTCGAATGCCATCGTCCGCTATCTGGCGGCGAAGCATGCCAGCGGAAGCCTTTGGCCCGTGGACCTCAAGGTCCGGGCGGACGCGGATCGCTGGATGGACTGGAGCAACACGACATTTTGGCCCGCCATCCGCACGCTGTTTCTGGGGTTGGTTCGGACGGCGCCAGACAAGCGCGATCCCAAGGCATTGGAGGAGTCGCGACTGAAGACGGCAGAGGTGCTCGGCATCATGGATGCGCACCTTAAAACACATGCGTATCTTGCGGGCGACGCGTTCACCATGGGCGACATCGTGCTCGGTTGCGGCATCTGGCGCTGGATGGCGCTGCCGATCGAGCGACCGGCATTGCCCAATGTGCAGCGATGGTTCGACACCCTGGCGCGACGAGCGGCCTACAAGAAGATCGTGATGCTGCCGCTGAGTTGAAAATGCTGGAATCCCTGCCCCGTTCGTTGCTGCTTGTTTTCCCGCTGTTCGTCCTGGTCGCGGCCGCGGAGGGTTGGTATCTGCAGACGCGACGCGGCTACCGCTACGACTGGCGCGCGTTCTTTGCGTCGCTGGGCGATGCGGTCGGCCGGCGACTCATCGTGGGCTTGATCGGCATCGGCGCGATTGCTGCCATCCTGTCGATGGCGTGGACCTACCGGATCACGACCATTCCGATGGACGAGTGGTGGTCATGGGTCCTGCTCTTCGTCGGCCAGGAGTTTTGCTACTACTGGATGCATCGTGCGGATCACCGCATCCGCTGGCTGTGGGCGACCCACGCGGTGCACCATTCGTCGAACCAGTTCGTACTGGCCAATGCGTACCGGTTGGGGTGGACGCAGCAGATCAGCGGCGCCGTGCTGTTCATGACCCCGCTGGTTCTCCTCGGCTTCAGTCCCACCATGGTGCTGGCAGCGCTCGGGGCGAATCTGCTCTACCAGTTCTGGATTCACACTGAACTGATCGGGAGCCTGGGGCCGCTGGAATGGGTGCTGAACACACCGCGGCATCACCGCGTGCACCACGCACGCAACGAGGCCTACCTCGATCGGAATTTCGGCGGTGTGCTGATCGTGTTCGACCGGCTGTTCGGCACGTTCGCCGAGGAACACGCCGATCTCCCGTGCAGCTATGGCCTGGTCGAGCCGCTGACGACGAACAATCCGGTGCGCATCGCGTTCCACGCCTGGCAGAAAATGTGGCACGCCCTGCGCGACGCGCGCGGGCTGCGCGAACGCGCGTTGGCACTGTTCGGTCCGCCGGAATGGCAACCATGCCGTCGTGCCACCGCCGAGCCGAAGCCCTAGATTCGCCGGGTACCCGTCACTGCTTTTCGGCGACGGCCTTCATGTTGGCAAGACCGGCCTCGAAGTCCTTGCCGACCATGCTATCCATGCTGGCGAATACGCCCATGAGCTTCGCGACGTAGGGACTTGGCCCGTACATGGCCCAAGTCACCTTGGTAGTGTTGCCGCTGGGCTCCAGCGTGAAGTCGGCGATGTTGTGGCCTTCGAACGGCTTGATGAAGTCCAGCTTGATCGAGACTTTCGATGCCGGCGATGCCTCGATGATCTCCATCCGACCCTCGCCGACCTTGTTGTCGCCTTGCCACGCATAGGCGGCGCCTTGGCCGCGCGCTGCCCCACTGAAAGTTCGCTTCATCGCCGGGTCCAGCTTCTCCCACGGCGACCATAACTCCCAGCGATGGAAGTCGTCGATGAGCGCGTATATCTTTTCTGGCGGTGCGTTGACGGTTGTCGCGCGCTGGACACGGAAATTGTCGGGCAGGGTTGCCGCGTAGACGAGAATGGCGGCGATCAGAATAACGATCAGAATGCCGATTTTCTTGAGCATGGATCCCTCCTTGTGCAACTCAGAATGTCGTGTCAGTCGTCGATCGACTGGTAAGCGGACGTCCAGAAATCGAGGCACACTTCCGGCGGGCTTGGCGATGTCCACAGTCGCTGGGTCATCAGGATGCCGATCAGGTCCTCGTTCGGATCGGCATAGCAGGACGTGCCATAGCCGCCGTCCCAGCCAAAGCGCCCCGGAACCGCAAATAGGTTGTCGCGCTTGGTGACGACCGACAGGCCGAAACCCCAGCCGCGGCTGTCCCAGAATCCGGGAGCGAACGGCGACGCCGCCTTCTGCTCCGGTGTCAGCTGGTCGGTCGTCATCGCCTCGACTGAAAGCCGCGACAGGATGCGCTGGTTGCCGTATCTGCCTTGGTTCAGAAGCATCTGCGCGAAGGCAAGATAGTCATCGACCGTCGACACCAGCCCGGCGCCACCATCCGGGAAAACGGGAAGGCGGTTCCATTGGCTATCGTGAACGCCGTCAAATCGCTCGAGCACGCCGGTCGGGGCATGGAACTGGTAGCAGGCCGCGAACCGGCCAAGCTTCGCGGCCGGCACGCTGAACGCGGTGTCCTTCATGCCGAGCGGAGTGAAAATACGCTCGCGCAGGAACGTTTCCAACGGCTGCCCGGCGGCACGTGCGATCAGAATGCTCAGCACGTGGGATCCCGTGTTGTACATCCACCGCTCGCCCGGCTGATGCATCAGGGGTAGCGTCGCGAAACGGCGCAGCCACTCGTTGGGCGCGTGCGGTGTCGGCGGTGTCGGCGGCCCGAGCGTAAGGACCCGCAGGTCGTGCACTGCCTGCTTGATCGGTGTCGTGCCGGGCGCCATGATGCAGCCGAAGCCAAGACGGAAGGTCAGCACGTCGCGCACGGTGATCGGCCGCTTTGCCGGAACCGTTTCATTGAGCGGTCCGTCGAGTCGTTGCAGCACCTTGCGATTGGCGAGTTCCGGCAGCAGTCGGTCCACCGGCTCGTCGAGCCGCAACTTGCATTCCTCGACCAGGATCATCGCGGCAGCGGCCGTGATCGGCTTGGTCATCGACGTAATGCGGAAAATGGTGTCACGCCGCATCGGCGCGCCGCCGCCAACCTCCTGCATGCCGATCGCGTCGACGTGTACGTCACCACCCCGGCTGACGAGCGTGACCAGGCCGGGCATGTCGCCGCGCTCGACGTGGCCGGCCATCACTTCATGCATGCGCGCCAGCCGCAACCTGGACCATCCGCCGTTGCTCATTGGCTACCTGTGTCCATACTGTTTATGCCACAACATAACAGTAAGTGCTTACTGTAGATGCGATGATGCCTTGGCGCGCGATCACCGTCGCGTCAGAACCGCACGACAGCGCGAATGGATTCGCCCTTGTGCATCAGGTCGAAGCCGTCGTTGATGCGCTCGAGCGGCAGCACATGCGTAATCAGATCGTCGATGTTGATCTTGCCGTCCATGTACCAGTCGACGATTTTCGGGACGTCGGTCCGGCCGCGCGCTCCGCCGAATGCCGTACCTTTCCACACCCGCCCGGTGACCAGTTGGAACGGTCGCGTCTTGATTTCCTGTCCGCTGCCGGCCACGCCGATGATCACCGAGACGCCCCAGCCGCGATGGCAGCATTCCAGCGCCTGCCGCATGACCTCGACGTTGCCGATGCATTCGAAACTGTAGTCGGCGCCGCCACCGGTGAGGTCGACCAGGTGCGGGACGAGGTCGCCCGACACCTCGCGCGGGTTGACGAAATGCGTCATGCCGAACTTGCGCGCGAGCGCTTCGCGCGCGGGATTGAGATCGACGCCGACGATCATGTTCGCGCCGGCCATGCGCGCGCCCTGCACCACGTTGAGCCCGATGCCGCCCAGGCCGAACACGACCACGTTCGCGCCGGGTTCGACCTTGGCCGTGTTGATCACCGCGCCGATGCCCGTCGTCACACCACAGCCGATGTAGCAGACCTTGTCGAACGGCGCGTCGCTGCGGATTTTCGCGACCGCGATCTCCGGCAGCACCGTGAAATTGGCGAAGGTGGAGCAGCCCATGTAGTGATGGATGCGCTCGCCCGCCAGGGAAAAGCGGCTGGTGCCGTCGGGCATCAGCCCCTTGCCTTGCGTGGCGCGGATCGCCGTGCACAGGTTGGTCTTGCGCGACAGGCAGGATTTGCACTGCCGGCATTCCGGCGTGTACAGCGGAATGACGTGGTCGCCCTTTTTCACGCTGGTCACGCCGGGCCCGACGTCGACGACAACACCCGCGCCCTCATGACCGAGGATCGCGGGAAACAATCCTTCGGGATCGGCCCCCGAGCGCGTGAATTCGTCGGTGTGGCAGATCCCGGTGGCCTTGATCTCGATCAGTACTTCGCCGGCCCTGGGGCCATCGAGCTGCACGGTCTCGATGGTCAGCGGTGCTCCGGCGCGATGCGCAATGGCGGCGCGAACGTCCAAGGGTTACTCCATTGATGATGAACAATGCGCGGGAAAACCGCGCTCCAATCAATTCCGATCGGACCGGTATTGGACCATAGTGCGCGCCCCTGTGGCCATTGCGGAATTTCGGATAACCTTGCGCGACCCGAAACCGGAGAACCGCGTGACCGATCTCAATCCGCAGGGCAAGCAGATGGCCGACGAGTCGATGGTGCGCAATCTCGCCGCGCAGGCGCAGGCCATCTGGCCGCAGGAGGCGCCGCTCCTGCGTCGCTACGCATTGCCGGCGGAGCCGCGCATCCTCGACGCCGGTTGCGGCACCGGCGAGGTCGCAGCCGCTGGCGGAACTCTTTCCGCGGTCGACCGTGCTTGGTGTCGACATCATCGACGTGCACCTCGAACTCGCGCGCTCGCGCTATGCGAGCGTCGGGCCGCGGCTCCGCTTCGAGCACCAGAGCGTATACGCGCTCGACGCCGCCGACGGCAGTTTCGATCTCACCGTCTGCCGGCACGTCCTGCAATCGATACCGCACGCGGACCAGGTGCTCGCCGAGCTCGCGCGCGTGACTCGCGCCGGCGGGTACCTGCACGTCATCGCCGAAGACTACGGCATGCTGCACTTCCAGCGCGGCGCGCTCGATCCGCGCGAATTCTGGCATACCGCGGTGGCGAGTTTCGCCGCCGCGACCGGCACCGATCTGTTCATCGGCCGCAACGTCTTCGGCATTCTGGCCGCGATGGGTCTCGAGCAGATCGCCATCGACTACATCGTCGTCGACACGTTGCGCGTGCCGCGCGAGACCTTCGCCGCCATCTTCGAAGCGTGGCGCGATGGTTATGCCGATGCGATCGGTGAGCTGACACCGATCACGCGCGAGTCGGCGGCTGGCATACTTCAACCAGATGATTGCCAACGTCCGCGATCCGCAGGGCTACGCGGTGTGGATGGTTCCGGTCGTCAGCGCCCGCGTGCCCAAATAATTGGGGTCAAGACCACGGTTTGCCGCGGTATCGTCGCCAAGCGGTCTACGCCGGTCCGCGTTGCGACCATCGAATCGCGCCCGTTGAACCACTCGAACCACGCCGCCGCGTTCGGATGCTTGTCGCGCCACACCAGCGTCGGGAAACGGAAATCGAGATAGCCGAGCGTGCAGGCGAAACAGATCGTACCGAGGTCGACCCGATCGCCAAGATTGCGGCGCGCGCGCTTCGATCGCGGCAAGGCCCGTCGCGATCTTGTCGAGCTGCCCGGCGGTCCAGTCGCTCCAGCGCAGCGCCTCGGGTCGCACGACGTTCTCGTAGCGCGCCAGCAGTGCCGCGTCCAGCATGCCGTCGGCCAGCGACTGCTCGACCAGCACGCTCCAGCGCGCGGGGCCACGTCTCGGTATGAGATCGCCATTGCCCAGTTCGTTGAGGTACTCGAAAATCACCCGACTGTCATAGAGCACCGTCCCGTCGTCGGTGATGAGCGTTGGTATCTTGCCCAGCGGGTTGTGTTCAACGATCGTGCGGTCGCGATTGACCGGGTGCGCATTCGCGGGCAGCCGTTCGATACGTTCGTGCAAGCCGAGTTCGTAGGCGCCGACCAGGCATTTGCGGACATACGGCGAAGCAGCGGCGTAGAAGATCTTCAACAGGTTCTCCAATGGTGGCGGTTGATGGCACTGATCACGACTTCGTCCGACGGGATTAAGATACCAGAACGACGAAATTCGATGATGCCGGACCAATGACGCCATGACGACCGTACTCGATCTCGACGCCTATTTCGAACGCATCGGCTGGAACGGCGGAACGCACCCCACGCGCGACACGCTGGCGGGCCTCGTTCGCGCACACATGGCGGCGATTCCGTTCGAGAATCTCGACGTGCTGCTTGGTCGCCCGGTGCGACATCGACCTCGACAGCCTCCAGGACAAGCTGGTGCGCGCGCGGCGAGGCGGCTACTGCTTCGAGCACGCCACGCTCTTTGCCGCCGTGCTCGAAAGGCTGGGTTTTCGTCCGGTGCGACACTCCGCGCGCGTCACGCTGCTCGCCACGCGCACCACCTCGCCGCGCGGACACATGTTTCTCACGGTGCCCCTCGCCGAGGGCAGGTTCGTGGTGGACGTGGGCTTCGGTGCACTCGCGCCACAGTTTCCAGTGCCGTTGCTCGATTCAGGACCAACGTCCGCCGATGACGCGACCCAGTGGATAGCTCGCGACGGCGATCTCTGGGTGCTGCGCGCGAAGGCCGACGACAGGACTGTCGACGCGTGGGTCTCGACGCTCGAGCAGGATCACCCGATCGATTTCGAGATGGCCAACCACTACGTCGCGACGCATCCCGCGTCGGGCTTCGTCAATCGCATGCTGCTTTGCGCATTTACCGCGGAAGGGCGCGTCACGGTCATGAACCGCGAGGTCACGGTCTGGCGCAACAATGTACCGCACGCATCTCAGCTCGCTGACCGCGTTGCGTTGCGGGCACTCCTCGCCGAGCACTTCGGGTTCGATCTTCCGGAGGTCGAACGAATTCGCATTCCGTCGATCGCGGAGTGGGCGTGAGCAGGGCGTGTCGACAACGCAGCGTAAGATGGCGCGATTTTAAGACTGTCGGTTGAAACTGACCCATGGATGCAGAACAGATCCTTCGCCGCGACGTCGCGCTCGCCAACCGCATCATCGAGCGCGTCGGACTGTCGAATGCGTTCGGGCACGTCAGCGCGCGCATTCCCGGCACGAACACCTTCCTCCTTCCGACGCGCCGCTCGCCGGGATTCGCCGACGAGGACAAGCTGCTCGTGCTCGATACGGACGGCAAGGTGCACTCGGGCGATGGCACGCCCAACAGCGAGCTGTGGATTCATGCGCGCGTCTATGCGGCGCGTCCTGAGGTCAGGTAGCGTGGTGCACGCGCATCCGCCGGCGTGCGTGTGCCTGACGCAGATCGGCCAGCCGCATCGCATCGTGCACAACCAGGGCGGGGCATTCAGCGGCGGCGTCGCCGAATACGATCGCATCGGCCTCATCCGCACGCGCGAGCTGGGCGACCTGGTGGCGGCAAGCCTTGGCGGTTGCGTCGCCGTCATGATGCGCGGGCACGGCATCACCACCGCCGCCGCAGACGTGCGCACCGCGACGATCGCGGCGTGTTTTCTGGAAGAGAGTGCGGATCTGCAGTTGCGCATGCTCGCGGCGGCGGGCGGCGACCCGGCGCGTATCCGCGCGTTCACGCGCGACGAAGCCGAGCGCCTGAGCGATCAGCTTTCTCCGGGCATCGTCGAGCGTGCGTGGGAGTATTACGCGGCAGTTGCTGAACAGCGGCCACTCGGCGCGGGAATCTAGCGTTCCCGAGTACAGGTCCTAGTCGGCCGTCGCGCCGGTACGCCGCACGAGCTCGCCGTATTTCTTCGCGTCGGCGCGGATCTCGTCCGCGAATTGCTCGGGACTTTCGGGCGCCGGGTCGAAGCCCAGGGTGCGCATCTGCTGCAGGATGTCCGGGTCGGCGAGCACCTTGTTCACGTCGGCATTGATCTTGCGCACGACGTCGGGCGGCGTTCCGCGTGGTGCGACAACCGCAAGCCACGCGCCGACAGACCATGCCGGCGGGCCCGCCTGCTTCAGCGAGCGTCGGCACATCGGGCTGGATTTTGGACCGTAGCGGCGCGCCGATCGCGATCAGCTTGATCCGTCCGGCCTGCATCAGCGGCAAGGCCGAGCCGAGCGACGTGAATGCCCAGCCGACGTCGCCGTTGGCGATGCCGACGTACATCTGCGATTGATCCTTGTAGGGCGCGTGGATCATTTTCGTGCCGGTGAGAAATTCGAATTCCGCGCTGCCCAGATGCGACGGACTGCCGACGTACGACGAGCCGTACGAAACGGCGTCGGGAGCGGTCTTCGCGGCGGCGATGAGCGCCGGCACGGTCTGATACGGCCCGGCCGTCGCCACCGCCAGGTAGAAAGGCGTGTGGTAGAACATCGCTACCGGCACGAAGTCCTTCTGCGGATCGTACGGGAGCTTTTTGTAGAGCGCGGGATTGATCGCGACGTGCGCATCGCTCACGACCAGCAACTCGTGGCCGTCGGGTGCCGCATTCTTCACCGTTTCGATGGCGATGAAGCCGCTGGCTCCGGGTTTGGCGTCGACGATGACCGGTTGACCCCACAGCTTCGAAAGCTTGTCCGCGACTGCACGCGTGAACACCGCCGGCGCGGCGCCTGCAGAATACGGCGCGGTGATTTTTACTGTCCTGGCAGGGAATGACTGCGCGAACGCGAAATTGGCGGTGACCAGCCACACGGCGACGACAGTGGCAAAGCGCAATTGCACACGGTGTTTCATGTTCGATTCCCCGTCTTCGTTCGGCCGGCAACCGACTTCAAGTCGGTGCATGGAAGTATCGCGGAATGCCTTCGCTACTACAATGGCGACATGACCGCGTTCCAAGTCGACACACCGCAGCTGCGCATCGCCTACGAACTTACGGGCCCGGCAACAGGGATTGCCTGTGGTGCTCGTGCACGGCTGGCCGGACGACGTGCGCACGTGGGACGCAATCCTGCCTTCGCTCCACGATGCCGGCTATCGTACGTACGTGCCATGGCTGCGCGGTTGCGGTCCGACCCGGTTCCGCCGCGACGACACGTTTCGCAGCGGGCAACTCGTCGCGCTGGGCCAGGACCTGGTGGATTTCACGTCCGCGCTCGATCTCGGCCGGCATGCGTTGATCGGACACGACTGGGGCGCCCGCGCAGCGTACATCGCCTCAGCGCTAAACGACGCGCGCATCAGCGCGTGCGTGGGGATCTCGGTGGGCTACGGCACCAACTCGCCCCGCCAGAAACTGAGTTACCGGCAGACGCAGAACTACTGGTATCACTGGCTCATGGCGACGCCACGCGGCAAGGCAATCGTGCGCGACGATCGCCACGCGTTCACACGGCACATCTGGAACGAATGGTTCGTCGCGTATACGCCCGATGCCGCCGAGTTCGACCGCACCGCAGCGTCATTCGACAATCCGGATTGGGCAGACGTCGTCGTGCACTCCTACTGCGCGCGCTGGAGCCATGCCGCACTGGATCCTCAATACGCGGAACTGGAACGCCGATTCGAAACCGCACCCAGGTTGAACGTGCCCACGTTGACGCTGCACGGCGCGCTCGATCCGGTGAACTCGCCGCAATCCAGTGAAGGCAAGGAAGGGTTCTTTACCGGACGTTACGAACGGCGGCTGATCGACGGTGCGGGCCATTTTCCGCAACGCGAACGCAGCGCGGAAACCGCGCGGCAACTGCTGGAGTGGCTAGGAACGTATTTGTAGTCGCGTTTGCCGTCGCGCGGTGCAAGGCGGAGCAATGGCGCATTACGCCTTGATGAACGCCAGCAGGTCATCGTTGACCCGGTCCTTGTGCGTCGTGCACATGCCATGCGGCGCGCCCTCGTAGACCTTCAGCGTGCACCCTTTGACGATCTTTGACGAAAGCATGGCGGAGTCAGCGATCGGCACGATCTGATCGTCGTCGCCGTGGAGGACAAGCGTCGGCACGTCGAACTTCCTGAGGTCCTCGGTGAGATCCGTTTCTGAAAACGCTTTGATGCAAAAGTAGCTTGCGGGCATGCCGGCCATCATGCCTTGGAGCCAGAACGATTCGCGCACACCCTCGGAAACCTTCGCGCCTGGCCGGTTGTAGCCGTAGAACGGCGGCGTAAGGTCCTTGAAGAACTGCGAGCGGTCAGCGAGGACTCCAGCCCGGATCTGGTCGAAGGCGTCGATTGGCAGGCCGCCTGGATTGGCGGTCGTCTTCAGCATCAGCGGCGGCACCGCGCCGATCAGCACCGCCTTGGCGACCCGTTTTGTCCCGTGTCGTCCGATATAGCGGGCGACTTCGCCGCCGCCGGTGGAATGGCCGACGTGGATCGCGCTGTTCAGATCGAGCGCTTCAACCAGCGCCGCGAGGTCGTCGGCATAGGTGTCCATGTCGTTGCCGTTCCAGGGCTGGCTCGAGCGGCCGTGGCCGCGCCGGTCGTGGGCGATGCAGCGATAGCCGCGCGTGGCCAGAAAGTACATCTGGTCTTCGAAGGCATCCGCGGATGAGCGGCCAGCCGTGACTGAAGACCACGGGTTGTCCGCTGCCCCAGTCGTTGTAATAAATCTGCGTACCGTCCTTGGTTGTGATCGTGCTCATGGTGTGCCCTCGTTGATTCGGGTTAATCACGTGGCGGCTGCGTCGATCGATGCCAACACAGCCTTGAGAATTTCCTCGGAAAGTTCCACATCATCGACAGCTCGCGCCAATACTACCGCCCCCACCATGCTTGCGAAACTGGCCAATGCCGCCCGGCGCTTCGCTGCACGCGATTTTCCCGGGACGACGTTGGCCAGCACGCCGACCAGCGCGCGTACGCCTTGGCTAAAGGCCTGCCGTACCATGGGTCCGTGACGTGGCACCTCCGTAGCAAGGGCCGCCACGGCGCAACCTCTGCCGGGATCGTCGCGGTGTCGCGGCGAAAGATAGTATTTTGCAATGGCCGCAAATGGCTTGTCGTCGGTGCTCGCGCAAAGTTTGGTCCATCGCGCCGCCGAATTGGCGAGTGTGCGTTCGCACGCCTGCGCCATCAGGTCCTCCTTCGACGAAAAATGACCATAGAAGCCACCATGCGTGAGTCCGGCGTCATTCATGAGATCCGCAACGCCGACGCCGTCGAGACCGCGCTCGCGGAAGAGCCTGGATGCGACCGCGATGATCCGCTCCCGGTTGGCCGCCGCCTGTTCCCTGGTGACTTTCATGTCCGTCGACCTCGCATTGCAAGAAGTAGTTGACAGGATACATGACGATCATCATATAATGCAATCATGATGATCATCATATAAGAGGCGACGCTTAATAATGAACACTGCAGTCACCGAAAAGTCCGCGCGCAACGCGTGGGTCATCACGATCGCGGCCGCCGCGATCCTCATGGTGACCATGGGTGCCCGGCAATCGCTCGGACTATTCATCTCCCCGCTCAACAGTTCGACCGGACTCGGCATCGTCACCATCAGCCTCGCGCTTGCCATCGGGCAACTGATGTGGGGCGTCATCCAGCCACTGGCCGGTGCCGTGGCGGATCGCTACGGTCCCGCGAAGGTGCTCATTGCAGGCCTGGTCGTGCTGTCGTTTGGCACTGCATTGACGCCGTTCATGACCTCGGGCTTCGGGCTGATCGTGTCGCTCGGCCTGCTTGCGGCGATGGGCTCGGGCGCCGGCAGCTTTTCGGTACTGATCGGCGCGGTAGCGCAGCACCTCGCGCCCGACAAGCGCGGCAAGGCGGCCGGGATCATCAACGCCGGCGGATCGTTCGGGCAATTCGCTTTCGCGCCGATTTCGCAGGCACTGATCCAGTTCCTCGGCTGGATGGGCGCCATGTGGTCGCTCGCGGTGATCACATTGGCGGCCCTGCCCCTCGTACGCGTGGTGAGTCCCTCCGCGCTTCCCCGGCCCGGCGCGGCAGCTGCCAAGTCGGCGCCGTGGCAGGCCGTTCGCGAAGCCATGGGCGACCGCAGCTATCTGTTGCTGCACGCCGGCTTTTTCACGTGCGGATTTCACATTGCCTTTCTCGTGACCCACCTGCCGGGCGAGGTGAATCTCTGCGGCCTGCCTCCGTCGGTGGCGAGCTGGTCGCTGGCGCTCATTGGCCTCGCCAATATCGCGGGCAGCCTGATCGCGGGTTCGTCCACACAACGCTTCCGCAGCAAGTACATCCTTGCCTGGATGTACGCGTCGCGGGCGCTGCTGATCGGTTTGTACCTTGCCGCACCGAAGACCGAGTGGACGTTCTATTTCTTCGCCATCGGCCTCGGGCTGACCTGGCTCGCGACCATACCGCCGACGGCCAACATCGTCGGCAAACTGTTTGGCATCCGTTATCTTTCAACGCTGTTCGGGCTCACGCTGCTCTCGCACCAGATTGGTGGTTTCCTCGGTGCGTTTCTCGGCGGGATTGCCGTCACCGAAACCGGCAACTATCAATGGATGTGGTATGCGGACATGGCGCTGGCCGCCGCCGCCGCGGTCATCAATCTGCCGATTCGGGAGGCGCGGATTCAGCCGGTCCCGGTCGCGGCCTGACGAACGCAACTCGGTGGACGTATCATGAGCGCAACGCTCGGGCTGCGTGGCCGGACTGGAAACACGCGCTCGCGGCCCGACCATTCCAACGCGGGAGGCGCCAATGTTTGGCTTGACTCAACTCGGTATCGTTCATACCGCGATCAGCCTGATCGCCGTGTTCGCTGGTGTCGTGGCGCTGATCAGCGACCAGCGGATCTCGCCAAGGAATCTGGTCGGTAAGATTTATGTCGTTACGACGGTACTCACCTGCCTGACCGGCTTCGGCATCTTTCAGCATGGCGGCTTCGGTAAACCCCACGTGCTGGGCATCGTTACACTCGTCGTGCTTGGTATCGCGTGGCTGGCGGGTTACACGAATGTGTTCGGACGCCTGTCAGCCTATGTCGAGACGGTGAGCTACTCGGCGACGTTCCTGTTCCACATGATTCCCGCCATAACCGAGACGACCACGCGGCTGCCCCTGGGGGCGCCGTTGCTGCCGAATGCCGATGCTCCCCAGCTGCAGACGGCCTCCGGCGTGTTGCTGCTGTTGTTCCTCATCGGGGCGACGCTGCAGGTACGGGCCCTGCGCGCCGAGCGCGCCATGAACCCGCGAGCGAATCCCCGTTAGCTGTCAGACTTGCCCGGCGCCGCCTCGTGGGGGCGTGTCGAGCGTGTGCCACACCAGGCCGCGGACGCTGTCCACCCAGACCCGGCGCTTCCCGCTCTGCAGTTGCCACAAGGGGTAGAACCGGGATCGGCTTGCGGGCGACGGGTCCCATACGAGCTGCGCATGTGCCTCCGGTCCGAAGCCTGCTCGCTGGATCGCCTCTTCGGCGGTAATCAAGTCGTGTCGCCCGTGCCCTGGCAAGTGGGCTGACTCCAACACTTCTGCGGAATCCGTATCGACTGCGGCGATCGCGGACGCACGTTCAGGAGTGCCGAACACCACCAGTAGAAACCCGCGTGCGCCGGGTTGCATCCGTGCGATCGACCAGGTTCTCGCGAGTTGGCTGGCGTCAAGGCCGAGCGCGGTCCGGGCGCTTGCAGTCGCCGCATCGACCAGGTTGGTGTCGACGCTGGCCATCGGTCCGTCAGAGCCCACCCTGGTCGTTCGTCAGTTTCGTATACACCGCGCCGTCAAGAACCCGCACATAGAGGCGGTGGGCCCCCAGCGTGATCATGCGAAACGGATAGAACGGGGACATCGATTCGCGGCAAGGTTTCCAGACGAGCGCAGGATGCACGGATAGCCCCTGTGGCCGCACGAGCATACGTCCAGCAACTCCGGGAAGGTCGAATTGTCGGCCGATCACCTGCTCCATGGCCTTCTGTACTTCGGCAAAGGTAAACAGCGATGCGTCAGGATTGCGCACTGCAATCGCCTGCTGATAGTCGCCACGGTGTGCATCGACCCCAACGGCGGCGCGCGCTTTTCCTCCAGCATCGATCGTCGGCACGATCCAGTAGTCGCTGTCCGGGCGGTCGAGGCGCTGGACCAGCAGCGGTTCCCCCGTGCGGACATCGTCGAACACTTTCGACCAGACGGGGTGGGACAGCAGACCGGCCTTCTTCAAATTGCCGGCGAGTTGCTCGCGGACGATGCGAGCGTCGATGATGGGCTGTCCGCCAGTTGGCATGCGCCGCTCGGGCCGTGGTGGAGGTCCTGGCTCGCCCGGCGGATCCGGATCACATATCGCAACGTATTTGCCGAGCCATTGCGTGCCGAACACGTTGGGCGTCAGATAGTCCGTTTGCCATGTGCTATATGAGACGTTGATGTCGGCGACTGCACGATTGCCGCCGCTTCCGCAGAGGTCCCCGTCTGTGTGCGGTGGTGGGCCCGGGGGTGCGGGAACCGGCGGCCACGGATTGTTCACGTCGAAGCTGGAGATCGTGTAGGACGTGTCGAACGAAGTTGCCGGAGCAGCGCTCGCCGAATAACCGCGGACGACGACCCAGTGATTACCCCCGAAAACCAGTGCGATCGGCGCGCATTGATAGCGATGGATCGCCCAGCAGATGGTGCGGCTGATCGGCTCTTCGGTGTCGGTCGAGTCGAGCGTGAAGTGCTTCGCCGACTGCCGGTTGTTCATCGTCCAGCAAAGGCCATCGGGTGGCGACTGCCCAGGCGCTGGCCTCGACGGTGTGATTGTGATTGTCGTTGTACAGATCGACTTGCGAGATCAGCGGCTGACCGATCGCGCGGAGCACCATCTGCGCGCAGGCGGCGCCGCAATAATTGTCCTTGTCTTGCTGGTGGTACGGAACGTCCAGATGCTCATGCATTCGGCTTTACCTCCAGATATTCCGAGGTGTTTTGCTGGCGCCGCGAGCAACGCACAGTTCATCTACAATAAGCTTAGCATCGAATATGTCGCGCGGGCGGCTAGCGCCTTCGAGTGGGCAGCACGTTCGTTGCCGGACGGTCACGCTCAGCGTGCGACGAACGACCAAACCTTGAACACGCGAGGCCATCATCGCTATCAACTACGAAGGACTTTGGTGGGCAGCCGGTGGCGCAGAGGCCGGCTGGGGCATCAATTGCGCGCACCAGGGCGATGTCATCTTCGCGACCTGGTTCACGTACAACGTCAACGGCAAGGCCTGGTGGTTGACCATGTCAGCCAACCATGACCGCGCCGGGCGTCTACAGCGGCCAGCTCATCCGCACCAACGGCGCGCCCTTCAGTGCCTATGTTCCTCCCGCCACACCGACAGTGATCGGAACCGGGACGCTGACGTTCAGCAGCGCGACCACGGGAACGTTTGCCTATACCGTGAACGATGGAGCGAACGTGGCGACGCAGACGAAGACGATCGCGCTGCAGACGTTTGGGCCGGTGCCGACGTGCGTGTGGGGCGCGCAACCCGATCTGACCCTGGCGACGAACTACCAGGATCTGTGGTGGGCGGCCGGAGGCAACGAATCAGGTTGGGGAGTGAACCTGACGCAGCAAGGCACGACCATTTTCGCGACGTGGTTCACCTACGACGCGAATCGCAATCCGTTATGGCTGTCGGTAACTGCACCGCAGACCGCGCCGAACACATTCGGCGGGACACTTTACCTTACCGGTGGGCCGGCCTTCAGCGCCGTGCCGTTCAATCCTGCCGCAGTGACGAGAACGCGCGGTGGGCGCAGCAACGTTCAAGTTCACCAATGGCAACAGCGGCAGCTTTACCTACAACGTCGACTTCGGGGACGGTTTGAACAAGGCGACGCAGAGCAAGGCGATTGTCCGGCAGGTGTTCCGCGCGCCCGGGACGGTATGCCAATAGTCGCTACGAATGTAGACACCCTGTCGGTGCCCTTTATTTCGCCACATGAATATGCCGTGGAAGAAGGCCTGCCTGATAGCGCTCGTACATCTGGGTGTAGGCAATTTCCAGGTGCTTGGTGTATAGCGCGGTGTCAAACAGTGGCGTCGTCAAGCGATGCTTCTCCAGCTTCTGCTTGATTTGGCCGAGTCGCTCCGGGTTGGTGGCAAGCTCAACAGCCAGCGCTTCATACTGCTCCTGCGTTGTGGTGACAAGTTCTGGCAGGTCGATGGCATTGAGCAGGCTTGCAGCTACTCTGCTGGCAAACGCCTCACCCATACAAGTCAAGACAGGCAAACCAGCCCACAATGCGTCACTGGCCGTTGTGTGTGCATTGTAGGGAAACGTGTCGAGAAACAAGTCCGCTACGCGATGCCTTGCCAAGTGCTCTGCCAGCGGCATTCGCTTGGCAAATATCAGACGCTCTGCACTGACGCCGCTGTGTCCAGCCTCTTTGCGAAAATTGTCGGCAGCGGTGGGGTTGTCTTCAACCAGCCACAGCACGCTGCCGTCGACTTGCTTGAGTATGCGCATCCAGCCATCAAAGTGTGCGGGGTGATCTTGTAGCTGTTGTTGAAGCAGCAGAACACAAAGCCAGAGCGCGGTAGTTCCAATTCTTCTCGCGAGAAAACCTTGTTCGCTATCGAACGCCTCTTTCGATCATTGACTTGATAGCTGTTGGGCAGAGTACGCGATCTTTTCGGAATAGTATTGCCGGCTGGTTCCTTCGGAATCAACGTGCTGTCTGCAATCAGATAGTCAATGTATTCCGCGCCCATCGTGCCGGGATAGCCGAGATAGCTGACTTGAATCGGTGCAGCCCTGTGCAGGAATATGCCGACCCTCATGTCGCGCGTAAACCCCTTCAAGTCGACCGCAATATCTATCTCGAGACTTCTCGACAGCAGTGCGACATCCTTGTCTGATTTGTTGCGCACATCGATAAATCGGTCAAATGCGGCCGATACCCGCGTTCGCATCTCATCGTTTACGTCGGGCCCGAATGAAAACGCCACAAGCTCAAACCTTTCTCGTCGTGCCGCTCAAACAACTCGGCCATCAAATACTGGTGGCGTGATTGTGGAAGTCCGCGGAGAAGTAGCCAATGCGGATCTTCTCGTGCCTGCCATATTTTGTGATCGGAGCAAACGCAAGATTCTTCGGGTGCCGGTCACGCAAAAAAGCGTCTGCGGTCTTGCGTTGCAGGGCCAGAGAGTCGTATGTGCCAAGAGCATGAACGGTGGAATCGCTTTTTCGTTGCGCTCGATTTTCTCGAAGAGTTGACGCAATTTGTTTCCGCGTCGCTCCAATCACCAGCCTTCATCTTTGTATGCAACCAGGTCCCATACAAATATTCAAGTCCGGATTGGCGTTCAGCGCGCGGCCGTAGCTGTCGAGCGCCTCGTCAAGTCGCTTGAGGTCGTGCAGCACATCGCCGCGACTGGTTAGCGCGTTGACATGCTCGGGGACGATCGTCGACGCCCGCTCGTAACTGTCCAGTGCCTCGCCAACTCGCCCGAGAGCCAGCAGCGTATCGCCGCGGCTGTGCAGTGCGTCGGCATAGTCGGGCCTGATCCTCAATGCCCGGTCGCAGCTTTCCAGAGCCTCTTCGAGCCGCCTGAGGTCCTGCAGGACATCGCCGCGATTGTGCAGCGCTTCCGCATAGTCGGAGCTTGATCCGCAGCGCGCGGTCGTAACTGTCGAGGGCCGCCTCGAGCCGCATAAGGTCCTGCAGGACATTGCCGCGATTGTTCAGTGCCTGCGCATAGTCAGGCTTGATCTTCAATGCGCGCTCGAAACTGGCTAGCGCCTCTTCATGGCGCTTGAGGGCCTGCAGCACATTGCCGCGATTGTTCAGTGCTTCCGCATAGTCAGGTTTGAGCTCCGACGCCATGGTCGAAACTGTCGAGTGCTTCGTCAAGCCGCTTGAGCGACTGCAGCACATTGCCACGCTCATTGTTGTAGGCGGCGGAGCTGTTGGGATTTATTTCTATCGCCTTGCCGATCAGCTCGACCGCCTGCAGGGGATTCCCGGCTTGATACGCAACCACCCCTAACAAATGCAGCGCATCAAAGTGTCTGGGTTGCATCCCTAGCACTTGCCGATAGCACTCTTGCGCTCGAGCGAGCTGCCCGTTTTGATGGAAGGCGAAACCTTCCATGAATTTGGCTTGCGCGGACGCTGAAGCGGCGCCTTGGGCGGCAGGCTTGGGATGGCCTGGGTTTGTGTACCGCGGCTTCATTGGGCGCGTGATCGTCAGTTTGCCAAAATGAGACGCTGGCGGGTCCCCAGCGAGGAGGGACAATCCAGGAACAACCCACACCGACAGGCCAAAACGCCTGTCGTCCGACACACCGATTTATTACGGGAATCAGTGAATTCGACGGAGGGCGAGATTCGAACCCGCGGAAGGTTATTGGCCTTCGCACGCTTTCCAGGCGTGTGACTTAAACCGCTCATCCACCTCTCCGGTCACGCGATTTTACGCGAAGCCTCGGACGGCAATGGGAATCCGGCTACGATCGCGATTCACCACTCGGCAGTTAGTGCGCCCGTGTGCGAAGCGGGTGGAAGTGGCCCCGCTTGTAACCCCCGCGTAACCCCGCTCAGAGACCAAAAAGTCCGCTGCGTCGCAGGTAGTTGATTTTATTGGTAGCGAGCGAGGGACTCGAACCCCCGACCAAAGGATTATGATTCCTCTGCTCTAACCAGCTGAGCTAGCTCGCCGAAGGGCCCGCATTATCGACGATTGCTGGTGTCATTGTCAAAGCGCGCACCGCTCGCGAGCGCACTGCCCACAGGTCGAGATAGCGGATCAGCGCGTCGGCGCTGGTGCCGCGATCCGCGCATCCGATGTAACCGTCGGGACGAATGAGATAGACGGCGTCGCGCGCGAGACCGGCGGCGCTCATTTCATCGCGCCAGGCAAATGCGTGCAGGGCTATGCCGCGCGCCTTGTACAGGTCGACGATCGCCGCTGACGGCGTTCCGTATACGTGTGCCTGCCAGTCCAGAGTTCCGAGCGGCGTGAAGTTGTCGTCGCTGTTGGGCGCGGTTCCGAGCCTGACCCAGGGTAGCCGGTCGCCCGCACGCAGCTCGCCAGCGGCACCCGTACTCAGGACGCTGTCACGGTATTTGATCGCGGTTTGTGAAATGGTTCGGAACATGAACCGGCGCATCGCCGCAAACGAGAACAGCGCCGGCATCACGCGCGGCACGACGTGCGCGCGGATCCACCGCGCGCGCGCACCGTCGCTGGTGACCAGCTGGAACGCGCGATCGGTCGTGGCCACCAGCCGCTGCGCAAAGGCGATGCGCTCGGGCTCGTAGGTGTCGAGCAGCCGCGGGGACGCGCAACCCTGCAGCACTGCCGCAAGTTTCCACGCGAGATTGATCGCATCGCCGAGGCCGGTGTTCATGCCTTGCGCACCCACCGGACTGTGGATATGCGCGGCATCGCCGAGCAGGAACGCGCGGCCGGCGCGGAAATGCGCAGCAACCCGATGGTGCACGTGATAGGCCGAGAACCAGTTGATGCGCCCGACCTTCACACCCAGACGTTCGATGACCTGCGTGCTCACGTCCGACCATTCCAACGCGCGCGCCGCGGTCGCGGCAGTGTCCTTGACGGTACCGATGAAGCGGCCGCGACCGTCGCCTTTCATGGGGAACACCGCGAGAAAACTGGCATCGTCGAGGGCAACGTGAAGCTCGTGATTCATCACCGGCCCGGTGGCTTCGGCGTCGGCAACATAGAACATGTGGGCGTAGGTGCCGCCGGGGAATCCGGTGGCGAGCGTTTCACGCACGATGGACCGCGCGCCGTCGCAGCCGGCGAGATACTTGGTTTCGCACGTTTCCTCGCGGCCGTCGGCGTGCTTGAGTCGCGCGGCGACGCCCTCGCCTCGATCTTCGAAGCCCAGAAGTTCCGTCGGACGCTCGACGCGGACACCAAGCACGTTCAGCTGCTCGATCAGCAGGCGTTCGTGCTCATCCTGCGGAAATATCAGCATGTACGGGTACGGACTCAAACCCACGCCCATGTCCCCGAAGCGCACGTGGCCAACCTGGCGCCCCTTGACCCACAAATTCGCAGCGATGAATTTCAGCCCGCGATCGATCACGAGCGCGGCGATGCCGAGCTGGCGATAGAACTCCAGCGTGCGCGCCTGTACCCCCAGGGCGCGCGACGTCGTGCCCGGTTCGGCAACCTTGTCGATGATGCGCACGCGGACACCGACCCGTGTGAGCCAGAGCGCCAGGACCAGGCCGGTGGGGCCGGCGCCAGCAATCAGCACGTCACACCTTTTCACGGTGCGATTATATCGGTGTCGCCGCGTGAATACTTTGCCTGTACGGCGTATGCTCTGACCCGCCTCGAGACGACTCAAAGGTCGACGCAATGCCTGACGTTATACCACCTGGATTTCATCCGACGCCGTCACGGCCTCACCTGCGCTTGCCTGCGGGTGCATGCGACGCGCATTGCCACGTCTTCGGTCCGGCACGCGTCTTCCCGTTTGCCGTGGAGCGCACATTCACGCCCGGCGACGCGCCCAAGGAACGGCTGTTCGAATTGCACGCGTTGCTTGGCATCGAACGCTGCGTGATCGTGCAATCGGGTTGTCACGGTTTCGACAACCGCGTCGTCGCCGACGCCATTGCGGCGAAGCGGGGTCATTATTGCGGCATAGCGCTGGTGCCGCTGACGGTGACCGACGCCGAATTGCGTCGCCTGCACGCGCAAGGCTTTCGCGGGGTCAGGTTCAGTTTCATGAAGCATCTGGTGGCCGGACCGTCGATCGCCGACGTGATCGCGTTTTCGCATCGGCTGGCCGACCACGGTTGGCAGCTGCACCTGCACTTCGATTCGACGTCGATCGACGAATTGGCGCCGTGGCTGAAGCGATCCGTGGCGCCATTGATCATCGATCACATGGCGCGCATCGACGTCTCGCGCGGTCTGGACCAGCCGGCGCTTCATACACTACGCGCACTGGTGGAACACGACCACATCTGGGTCAAGGTCAGCGGCGTCGACCGCTGTACACGGCAAGGCCCTCCCTATGCGGATGCGATTCCGCTGGCCAGGGCGCTGGTGGAATCCGCGGGTGACCGCGTATTGTGGGGGACGGATTGGCCGCACCCGAACAGCACGCACGTTCCCGATGACGGACAATTGGTCGACGTACTCGCTGAGATTGCGCCCAGCGACGCCGCCCGTCGTGCGTTGCTCGTGGACAATCCGCAACGTCTCTACCAGTTTCCCGTTGCACTTTCAGCCACCGCAGTTCAAGGAAGGGCATAGATACCAGTGAGCGGGCGGTTGCAGAACAAGGTGGCGATCGTCATTGGCTCCGGATCGGTTGGCCCCGGATGGGGCAACGGTCGCGCGATGGCGTTTCGTTTTGCACAGGAGGGCGCGAAGGTATGGGCGGTCGATCGGGACATGATGCATCTCGAGGAAACGCTGGCGCGCGTCAGCGAGGTCGGCGGCACGATCGCAGCGCACGTGTGCGACGCTACGAGCAGCGCATCGGTCGCGGCAATGGTGCAGGCATGTTGCGCAAAATGGAGCAGGGTCGACATCCTGGTCAATAACGTCGGTGGCTCCGCCGCCGGTGGCCCGGTCGAAATGTCCGAGGAAGTCTTCGACGCACAAGTCGCACACAATCTGAAAAGCGCGTTTCTGGGTTGCAAGCATGTGTTGCCGTTGATGGAAGCGCAGCGTGCGGGCGCCATCGTCAATATTGCGTCGACGTCGGGCATGCGCTGGACCGGCGCCGCGCAGGTTGCGTATGCGGCGACCAAGGCCGGGGTCATGCAGATGACGCGCAGCATCGCAGTCCAGTATGCATCCAAAGGCATTCGCGCCAACTCGGTGGTGCCCGGACAACTGCACACGCCGATGGTCGAGGTGCGACTCGCGAAACAGCGCGCCGGTGGGGACGTCGACGCGTTGCTGCGGCAGCGCCAGGCACGCATTCCTCTGGGCTTCATGGGTGACGGCATGGACACGGCCAACGCCGCACTGTTCCTCGCATCGGACGAGGCGCGCTTCATTACCGGTGCCGAATTGGTCGTCGATGGCGGCATGACCGTGCGCTGCGACTGAGCGCTCGGCAGACCATTAGCGGGCTCTGGAAAGCCGTCCATGGTTCGACAGGCTCACCACGAACGGCTTGCAATTCCGCGTAGCGTCATATAGTTAGTTACCGTTCGTCCTGAGCTTGTCGAAGACTGTCGTGAGCGATGTCGAAGGAGATGAACGACTCAGCAGATCCCGCGGTATGCTTCGGTCGAACTCAAGGAGGAAAGTCATGAACAAGTTGATGCTGGCCCTTGCCGCGGCGTGCGTGTTGGGCGCGACCCCGGTCCATGCGCAAACCGGCAATATGAAAATCGTGATCTCCTTTCCGCCGGGAGGCCCGGTGGACTTCGTCGCGCGCGTGCTGGCCGAGGGGCTGTCGAAAGAACTCAACCAAACGGTCGTCGTCGACAATCGACCTGGCGCGAACGGCGGCATCGCCGCGCAAGTCGTCGCCAAATCGGCGCCCGATGGCAATACCTTGTGGCTCACGAGCGCGGGCGCCGCGGTCATGAACCCGGCGCTTTACGAAAACCTAACTTACGACATGCAGCGCGATTTCGCGCCGGTAACACTGGTGGTGAACAACGCCGAAGTGCTGGTGGTCAATCCCGCGAATCCCGGCGCGCAATGCTGCCGAACTCGTGGCCATGTCGAAGCAGAAGGCCGACGGGCTGGCTATCGCGTCGTCCGGCATCGGCAGCATGCCGCATCTGGCGATGGAACTGATGGCCGATTCGACCAAGGCCAATCTGCTCCACGTTCCGTACAAGGGCGCCGCACCGGCGCTCACTGACGTGATGGGCAACCAGGTCGTCGGCTTCTTCGGCGACATCCCTGGCTTGATCGGCTTCGTGAAGGGCGGCAAGCTCAAGGCGCTGGCGATCGCCGCGCCCAAGCGGAGCGCGCTGCTTCCCGACGTGCAGACACTCGATGAACAAGGCATCCACGGCGTGGAATCGAACAACTGGTACGCGTTGTTCGCGCCCGCGAAAACGCCGCCGGCACGCATCGACGAATTGAACAAGGCAGTACGCAAGGTCCTCACGACAGACCCTTATCGCACACGCCTGCTCGACTCGGGCGCCGAGCCGATGCCGGGCAGCGCCGAGGATCTCGTGGTGCTGGTGAAATCCGACACGGCGAAGTGGGGCAAGATCATCAAGGACAAGAAAATCAAAGGCGAGTGACGATGGCCACCCGCGTTCCGCCGGTGGTCACGGGCACGCGCCCCGAACTCGCGGCAATCGAAGCATCGATCACGGCGCAGCGCGGCAACATTTCCTTGCTCTATCAGGTGCTGCTCAACAGCGCGCCGCTCGCCGAGGGCTGGGAGAAGATGCTCACGGCCATACGCAACCGCAGCTCGGTGCCGCCGGACATCCGCGAAATGGTGATCCTGCGGGTTGCGGTGTTGAATCGCGCCCCCTTCGAATTCGAGGCGCACACGCCGGTAGCGCGCAAAGTCGGTGTAACCGAGGCCAAACTGGCGGCACTTCGTGACGCAAATCCGGGCGACGCGTTTACGCCGCTCGAGCGCGCGGTATTCGCGCTTACCGACGCGATGACCCGCGACGTGCAGGTGCCCGACACGTTGTTCGAGCCGCTGCGCGCCCACTTCGACACCCGCGCATTGGTCGAACTCGTGGCGACGGTGGCGGCGTACAACATGGTCTCGCGTTTTCTCGAGGCGTTGCAGATCGGGCACTGACACGGTCATGGCGCTGACACATGCGCTCGTGGTCAAGCTGATCGACGAGACCGCGAACGATGCCGGGCTCGTCGCGACTATGGCCGCGTGGCGACATCGCCACGGTGCAATGTTTGCGGATGTCCACGCGCACCGCGGTGTGGCGTCGGCAGATGTTTACATCTACCTCGAGCTGGCGGTACCTGCGGTTTGGTCGGTCGCTGAACGGCAAGCCTTCGAAGCGACGCTGACGACGGCTGCCGCGATATCGAGTGGCGCGTTGACCACGGATCGACTCGAATGCGTGCTCGACGTGCCCGGTACGTCGATGGGCGAACGGCGCGCGTTGCACTATGTGGTCGAAACCGATGCCGCCGACGGCTGGCAGGACGAGATGCGGCGTTGGTACGATACTGAACATATGCCGGGATTGGCCAGCGTACCGGGGTGCATCCGTGCCCGACGCTTCGTCAATCACGACCGCGGACCACGTTCGTTTGCCTGCTACGACCTCGCGCGCGCCGGTGTCACGGAATCCTTGCCATGGCTCGCCGTACGCGCATCGGCTTGGAGTGACCGTGTGCGTCCGCAGTTTCGCAATACCAGGCGGACGATGTTCCGCGAGCTTGCGTTGCCATAGTGCTTGCGCATGTAATCGAGGTCACTCGACCACGATGCCGGCGTCCTTCACCACCTTGCTCCAGCGCTCGATTTCCGCGCGGATGAGTTTCGCGTAGACATCCGGCGTGCTGGCGACGATGTCGAAGCCCTGCTCCTGCAATTTTTCACGCAGCGCGGGCAACGCCAGCGCCTGCATCAACGTCGAGGACAGTTTTTGCAGCGCGACCGGATCGAGATTGGCTGGGCCCAGCACGCCGTAAAAAGGCGCGGCATCGAGGCCAGGAAATCCTTGTTCGCTGAGCGTTGCCAGTTCCGGAAGCATTTTCGAACGTGATGCGCTGACGATCGCGATACCGCGCACCGCGCCCGCCTTGATCTGCGCGCCGGTGGGTACGATGGCGTCGATCAGCAATGGCACCTGTCCGCCCACGGTGTCCTTGAGCGCGGGAGCGATACCGTTGTACGCCACGTGCTGGCCCTCGAAGCCTTGCTTCTGGCGAAACATTTCCCACCACAGGTGCCCGTAGCTGCCGATGCCGCCCGTCGTGTACTGCAGCGGTGCGGATTGCTTTTTCGCGTAGGCGACCAGCTCCGCCATATTTTTGACCGGCACGTTCGGATTCACAACGATCAGCAAGGGCTGGCTCACGACCTCGGAGACAGGCGTGAAATCCTTGAGTGCGTCGTATGGCAGCTTGCGACCCAACGCGGTGTTGAACGCGATGGGCACGCCGGCACCAAGCAGCGTGTAGCCGTCGGGTTTGGACTTCGCAACCAGGTCGCTGCCGACGATTTGTCCGCCACCCGGTTTGTTCTCGATCACGACCGGTTGTCCCAGCAACTCGGACCAGAATGGGCCGATCGTCCGAAACGCCGTGTCGATGCCACCACCTGCCGCCACCGGCACGATCAACTTGACCGGGCGCGACGGGAACGTTTCCTGCGCATCGACCGCCATCGATGCGACGGCCACCACGACGAGCAGGGCATTTACGATTCGCACAATGGCGGAGTGATTGATGTTGGGCCGCACAGAATCTTCCTTTCGGGCGCTGGGCGCGAGCGTGCTAGTCTAATCGCGTGCGTAGAACGATTCAAACTTCAAGGGCGAGGCGACAGGATGAACCCCTCTCCCTGCGGGAGAGGGGCAGGGGTGAGGGCAAAGTTCGTCATTTCTGTAGTTTGTGAGCACTGACCCATTCCCGATCGAACCACTTGGCGTCACCGTCATGCCCGAGTGGTTTCAGTATGAGGGTGTCGACGCAGTGCTCGACCGTCTTCAGCGCATTGGCGCGACTGCGCTTGCAACCAGCCCCTATGTCATGGCCGCATGTGAGGACGGCGACGGCGGGCGGGAACCACCGGCGGATGGCGACGCCGGCAAAGTGCGTCCGCTCGATCGTCCGCTATGGGGCCGCCGCGAGCTTTGGGTGCGTACGGCGCCGTCGTTCGAGCACGACGTATCGCGCTATCGTGGCTTGCGCTACCAGCCGTCGCCACCGGATGCGTTGACCCGCGCCGAGGGCGGTTGGCTCGATCGCCTGCTCGATGCGGCGAACAGTCGCGGCATGGCCGTATACCTGCAGGTCATGGCGGCAAGTCCGCCCGGTTACCGCGTGCAATTCTCGAATGCGCTTGCTGACGATGCGTGTCTGGGTCCTGCGGGGCGTACGCATGGCCAACGCGTCGATCGCAATGCCAGCCTCGCCAGTCCGCACGTTGTGGCGTACATCACGACGCTGCTGGTCGAACTGGCGATGCGTTATCCGCGCGTGACGGGATTCCGTCTCGATTGGCCGGAGTATCCACCTTATGACTTCAGGAGCGCGCTGTTCGATTTCAATCCCGCCGCACTTGCAGAAGTCGCTCGTGGCGGTCACGATCCGATGGTGGTCGCGAGCGACGTCAGCGCGTGGTCAGCGCAACTGATGCGCGCAGCGGCAGCGAGCGCAAGTCGTGGACCGGCCGCTACGCGCGAAGCATTGCTGGCCGCGGGATGGAGTGCGCTGACAGCACGCGAGGGGCCGCTTGTCCCACTCTACGACGCCAAGCGGCGCGTGACGCTTGCCCTGCTGCGCGCGTGCCGGGCGGCGCTCGACACGGTGCCGGGCCCGCGACGGCGCCTGGAGCCGCAGATATTCCCGCCGCCGATGCAGCGCATTTCCGGCTTTCCGATCGACGCGCTCGGTGGCGTCGCCGACGCGTTCGGCGTCAAGCTCTACACCATGCATTGGCCGATGCTCGCGCGCTATTGGGCGCGCGATCTGCTCGGCGGAGTCGCTCGTGCATCCGAACACAACGCGCTCACGGCAGCGATCTCCGATCTGTTCGGGTTCACCGATTCACTCGATACGGACGGCGCCGCGTTGCGCTACCCGGAACCGCACGAAACGCATCCTGCTGGCGCACGGACGCAGCGGGCCAAGTTGCTGGAAGCCGCAAGATGCAGCGGCGATATTCCGATACGAGCGTTCGTGCATTCGTATGGTCCGACGACCGACGTCGTGGCGCGGGCTGATATCGCAGCGGCGACCCGATTGCCGCTCTGGATCAATCGCTATGGGTATCTGTCCGACGAAAAGCTGGAGGCACTTGCCGGTAGTCAGGTGATCCGGGGAGCACAGTAGCCTGGAAAGGGCGTCTCGCGTACTCTGTCGGCGGCTGGCAGGTGCGGCTTGCTGGCAGGTCACAAAAGGGGGAGGCGGTGGGACGGGTCGCAAAACCTGCAAAGCCCAAGGTCGCGGCGAAGCGACCTGCTGTCCGGAAATCGACGCCGACTCCTGGCGCGAAACCCTCAGTCGCGCAGCGCCTCAAGGACGCGCTCGATCAACAGGCGGCGACGAGCGAGATCCTGCAGGTGATGGCCAGCTCGCCGACCGACGTCCAGCCGGTACTGGACGCGGTCGCGCAACGTGCCGCCGACCTGTGCCACTCGCCGTACGCGCGCATATTCCTCGCAGAGGGCGACCATTTGCGCCCCGCTGCCGACTATTCGGTTGCTGGCGAGCATGCCATAGCCGTGCACGCTGTGCCGCTGCGGCGGACCTCTGTCAGCGGCCACGCCGTGCTCGATCGCAAGACCATACATCACGCCGATATCGTTCCGCTTCTCGACACGCTCTACCCGGATGCCCGCGAGAACGTGATGAAGTCCGGCATCCGCGCCGTGCTGGCGGTGCCACTGATGCGTGAGGGCGGAGCGTATGGCGCGATACTCCTGTGGCGCCGAACGCGCGGACGGTTCCCTCCCGACCAGGTCGCGTTGGTCGAGACCTTCGCGCGGCAGGCCGCAATCGCCATCGAAAACGTACAGCTGTTCCGCGCGACGCAGGACGCGCTGGAACAGCAGACCGCGACCAGCGAAATCCTGCGCGTGATCAGCCAATCGCCAACCGACGTGCAACCGGTGTTCGACACCATTGCGGCCAATGCACTGCGCCTTTGCGATGCGGTGTTCAGTGTCGTCTACCGGTTCGATGGCGAACTCATTCACATTGCGGCGCTTCACAACGTTACCCCTGAGGGCGTCGCGGCGTTTCGTGGCGCTTACCCGTGCCGACCACACCGCGGTGGCGGCACCCAGCGAGCCATTCTGACGGGCAGCATTATTCACATCCCGGACATTCAGGATGATCTGGAATACGTTTACCAGGATGCCGCGGAGAAAGCCGACTACCGCAGCGTCCTGTCAGTCCCGATGCTCCGTGAAGGGCTCCCGATTGGGGCGATCACCGTTTTTCGGGCGGCGGCGCGGCCTTTCCCGGACGTCGCAAGTCGAATTGCTGAAAACGTTTGCCGATCAGGCGGTCATCGCCATCGAGAATGTGCGCCTGTTCACGGAGCTGGAAGCGCGCAACGGTGACCTTACGGAGGCTCTCGAACAGCAGACCGCGACCAGCAAAATCCTGCGCGTGATCAGTCAGTCGCAAACTGATACTCAACCCGTCTTCGACACGATTGCAGCGGCAGTCGTGGAGCTGTGCCGCGCCAGCTCGGCGCTCGTCTTTACGTTCGACGGCACGCTTATCCATTTGGCAGCCGTCTTGCAGACGAATCCGGGATCTGCCGACGCACTACACCAAAGGTTTCCACGGCCACCCAGCCGAGATACCGCTATCACCCGGGCAATCCTGACGCGCAGTGTGGTCGCAATCCCGGACGTGCTCGAGGATCGCGAATACCTGATCGGTGCTCATTCGCTTGCTGGAGGCTTTCGCAGTGTTCTCGCCGTTCCCCTGATGCGCGACGGCAACGCGATTGGAGGAATCACCGTCGGCCGGGCGGAGCCGGGGCCGTTCCTGGACGCGCAGGTGGAGTTGCTGAAGACGTTCGCCGATCAGGCGGTCATCGCCATCGAGAATGTGCGCCTGTTCACGGAGCTGGAAGCGCGCAACACTGACCTCACCGAAGCGCTCGAGCAGCAGACCGCAACCAGCGCAATCCTGCGCGTGATCAGCCAGTCGCCAACGAATGCGCAGCCTGTCTTCGAGGCCATCGCGGCGGCCGCGCTGAAACTGTGCCGCGCCAACTTGGCGAACGTATTTCTCTATGACGGCGAAATGATTCATCTGGCGGCGGTCGAAAATGTGAATACCGATCCAGAATATTTTGCTGCCATGCATTCAGTCTTTCCAAGGCGACCTGGTCGCGATACCTTGGCTGGGCGGACGGTCCTGGCACGCAACATTGTCGCGATCCCGGACGTTGCCGAGGATCGTGAGTACGGCATTGGCGCTCAGACGCTTGGCGGGGGGTTCCGAGGCGTGTTGGGCGTCCCGCTGATGCGCGACGAGACCGCGATCGGTGCCATCGTCGTCGGCTTGGCCCGACCCGGGCACTTCCCTGACGAGCAGATCAGGCTGCTGAAGACGTTCGCCGATCAGGCGGTCATCGCCGTCGAGAATGTGCGCCTGTTCACGGAGCTGGAAGCGCGCAACACTGACCTCACCGAGGCGCTGGAGCAGCAGACCGCGACCAGCGACATCCTGCGCGTGATCAGCCGGTCTCAGACGGACGTGCAGCCGGTGTTCGACACTATCGTGGTGGCTGCAATGAAGCTGTGCGGCGCCGTGAACGCGAATGTATTCACGTTCGACGGCGAATTGTTGCATCTGGCAGCACTCGTGAACGCGACCCCGGAAGGCGCCGAGGCCATCCGCCGCCTTTGGCCGCGTCCGCCCGGCCGCGAAATGGCGGCGACTCGGGCGGTGCTGACTTGCAGTACGGTTGCGATTCCGGACGTGCTCCAGGACCCCGATTTCTTGCCGCGTGCTTCGGCAGTCACCCGAAATTTCCGCAGCATTCTGGCCGTACCACTCGTGCGCGAGGGGAGCCCGATCGGTGCCATCGCCGTCGGGCGGCCCGAGCCGGGACTGTTCCCCGACGAGCAGGTCAAGCTGCTGCAGACCTTCGCCGACCAGGCGGTCATTGCCATCGAGAACGTGCGGTTGTTCAAGGAACTGGAAGCGCGCAATGCGGACCTGACCGAGGCGCTCGAGCAGCAGACGGCGACGAGCGAGGTCCTGCGCGTGATTGCCAGTTCGCCCAGCGATACTCAGCCTGTGTTCGATCTGGTTGCGAAGCGCGCGGGAATGCTATGCGATGCCGAAGTCACCGTGGTTTCCAAATTCGATGGCAGGCTGATTGAGCTGGCTGCAATTCACGGCATCGTCCCGGAAGCGGTGCAGTTCGTGCGCAGGCACTTCCCGATGCAGCCTGGCGCTCAGACGGTGACGGGGCGCACCATTGGCAGCGCCGCGGTAGTGCATATCCCGGACGTGCTCGCCGACGAGACCTACCAGAGCAAGGACTTTGCGCAGGCGGCCCACATCCGTGGTGCCCTTGGTGTGCCCATCGTCCGCGACCAGCAGGTCATCGGATCAATCTTTGTCGGACGGTCGAAGCCAGGCTTGTTCGCCGACTCGCAGGTCGAACTGTTGAGGACCTTCGCCGACCAGGCCGTGATCGCCATCGAGAACGTGCGCCTGTTCACGGAGCTGGAGGTGCGCACCACCGAATTGACGCGATCGGTGGGCGAACTTCAGGCGCTGGGCGAAGTCGGGCAGGCGGTCAGCTCGACGCTCGACCTGGAAACCGTGTTGCGCACGATCGTCTCGCGCGCGACCCAACTTTCCGGCATGGATGGCGGGTCGATCTACGAATACGACGCAACGCGAGAGGAGTTCTACTTGCACACGCCGTACCAGTTGCCCGAAGAACTGGTCACGGCACTACGGGCGGTACCCATTCGGAAAGGAGAGGGCGCGCTGGGGCGGATGGCGGTGACTGGCGAGCCCGTGCAGGTTCGCGACATCGTTGACGAGCGTGCCTATCAGAGCCGGGTTCGCAAGATGCTCATTCGGACCGGGCATCGATCGCTCCTGACCATACCGCTGCTGCGCGAGAACCACTTGCTGGGTGGACTGGTCGTGTACCGCAACTCCGCGGGTAGCTTCTCCCCACAAGTGATCGACCTCCTGAAGACCTTTGCGACGCAGTCGGCGTTGGCGATCCAGAATGCGCGACTGTTCCGGGAGATCGAGGACAAGAGCCGTCAGCTCGAGGTGGCGAGCCAGCACAAGAGCGAGTTCCTGGCGAACATGTCGCACGAACTGCGCACGCCGCTCAACGCCATCATCGGCTTCTCGGAAGTCCTGGCGGAGCGGATGTTCGGCGAGATCAACGACAAGCAGGAGGAATATCTCGCCGACATTCTGGATTCGGGACGGCATTTGCTGGGGCTCATCAACGACATTCTCGACCTGTCGAAGATCGAGGCGGGGCGGATGGAATTGAACCTGACCGACTTTGACCTGCCGACCGCGATCGACAACACGCTGATGCTGATGCGGGAGCGGGCCCACCGGCGTGAGGTGACACTGGAACGCACGATCGACAAGGGTCTCGAGAAGATCCACGCCGACGAGCGCAAGGTGAAGCAGGTGCTCCTCAACCTGCTGTCGAATGCATTGAAGTTCACGCCGGAAGGCGGCCGCATCGACGTCCGGGCCCGAGTGACCGACGGCAGCGCCGAGATCTCGGTGACCGACACGGGGGTGGGCATTGCGCCCGAGGATCAGGCCACGGTGTTCGAGGAGTTCCGGCAGGTTGGAGCGGCGTCGAAGAAGGTGGAAGGCACGGGGCTGGGTCTGGCCATCTCCCGCAAGTTCATCGAACTGCATGGTGGACGGATCTGGGTCGAGAGTCAGGTCGGCAAGGGTTCAACCTTCGCGTTCACCGTGCCGCTGGTGACGGTCGAGCCGGCGCAGCAGACCAGTTGACCAATGGTTGGATGCGCGCGAGCGTCGTCGCGCAGGTCGCTATTTGCGTTCCAACACCTTCACCATCTCGGCGTAGCCGCGTCCACGTGCGAGCGCGAGCGGCATCGTTCCAGAGCGGTCGGGCAAATTCACATTGGCACCCGCGTCGACCAGCAATTTGAGCGTGGCGGTATGTCGTGGCCCGCCGTCGCCGAGCACGATCGACTCGATCAACGCAGTCCAGCCCAGATTGTTGACGTGATCGAGTGGCGCACCTGCGCGGATGAGCTCGCGCACGATTTCGACATGCCCGAGGTGTGACGCTGCGATCAGCGCGGTGCCGTCGTAGCGGCTCGTGACGTTGCCTGCGCTGCAGCCGACGTCGAGGGCGACTTTCAGCGTCGGCAGATCGTTGGCGACGGCGGCGATGGTGACGATGTCGTAGCGATCGCGTTCGAGCGCATTCGGATTGGCGCCTGCCTTCACCAGCGCCCGCATCGCGTCGTGCTTGCCGCCATGTGCAGCAACATGCAACGGCGTGCGGCCGTAGGCGTCGCGCACATCGACCGGACTGCCGCTCGCGACAAGTCGCGCGATTTCCGCAGCGTCTCCACGCGCGGCCGCTGCGAGCAACCCCGTATACGCAGCAGTCTCGGCGGCAGAAGGTGCAACCTGTGCATAAGTGCCGCCGATACTTGGTGAACAGAATGAACAGGGCGATGATCGTTCGCATACGGCGTCTCTCCTGATGTGTGTCAGCGGTTACCATCGACATCCGCTTTCCCCGATTCACGTGGGGGCCGCATCGGCGTGCTGGGGTCCGATTCTGCCACGGTGTGGGCCGACCGGCGGACGGCATTTCCATTACACTTGCCGGCTAGTCCGTCTTGTTCGACCGAACGGATCCGCGTCGCGCAAGACGCTCACCTGGAGGAGTGCCCATGAAATCCGTTGTCCGCTGCGGCGTCGCCATTGCCGCGCTTTGTTTTGCCGTAACGACCTACGCCGATATCGCCGTTCCCGCCCCTGGCGCCAGCCCACGCGTCGACGCGATCAAGAAAGCCGGCGTGCTGCGTGTCGGCGTGCTGGCCAACGCACCGTGGCTGGTCGAAAACACGACCGGGTCAGGTGACGCGTGGAGCGGACCGGCCTGGGTTCTGGCGAACGAATACGCCAAGCGTCTGAACGTCAAGCTCGAAGCGATCCCGGTCAGCCATGAGACCAAAGTTCCGGTACTGGCATCGAATCAGGTCGATATTTCGGTGACGCCGCTCGCGGAAACGCCCGATCGCCTGAAAGTCGTCGATTTCGTCATCTACTCGAACACCAGCGTATGCATGTTCGGCATGGCATCGAATCCGAAGTTCGCGGCGGCGAAGTCGGTGGACGACCTGAACAGGCCCGAGATCACGATCGCCTACTACACTGGCGGCGGCGAAGAGGGTTGGGTCAAGGAGCGCTTCCCGAAGGCGCAACTGCGCGGCGTTCCCGGGTCCGGCACGGCGCCGGTCGAAGAGGTGATGGCGAATCGCGCCGACGCCGTGCCGATCAACCGCGTGCCGTGGGTCGCGATGGGTCGCAAGCTCAAGCAACTTGCGGTGCTGCCCAAGGACAACAACTGTCAGAACAGCATGGAAAAAGCCGCGCCGGTCGGCATGGCGGTCGACAAGAATCAGCCGGCGTTCGTCACCTGGGCGCGCGGCGTCGAGAAGGAAATGGAAGCCAAGCTGAAGGCCGACGAGGCAAGGGTCGTCGATACGATGAAGTAAGCGCTTTGCCGGCGGTGTGCGTGGCTGGGCTGCGGCGCCGCCGGATCTGTCGCCCTGGCGGAGGCCGGGGCCCCAATTAATCACTTGCAATTCCAAATGGGTTCCCGGCTTTCGCCGGGATGAGGTCTTCTTCCATGGACTTCGACCTTTCCGTCATCACCGATCACTGGCGCTTCCTGGCGTCCGGTATTGGCATCACGCTGGTGCTCTCGGTCGTGTCGGGATTGACGAGCATCGCGGCGGGTTTTGTCGTTGCGCTGCTGCGTCTGTATGGCCCGCGCTGGTTGCGCCCGATCGTCGTGATCTATATCGACTCGATGCGCGCGATCCCCGTGTTGGTCGTGCTGGTATGGACTTTCTTCGCGTTGCCGATTGTCACCGGGTTGACCATGCCGCCGTTTTTCTCGGCATTGATCGGCCTCACCGTGCACCTGGCCGCGTACGTGGCCGAGATCGTGCGTGCCGGCGTCGAGTCGGTGCGCCCCGGGCAGACGCGGGCATCGCTTGCGCTGGGCATGTCGCGCGCCCAGATCGTCCGGCGCATCGTGCTGCCGCAGGCGATCGTGCGGATGCTGCCCGCGTTCGGTTCGCTGCTGTCGATCACCATCAAGGACACGGCCATCGCGTCGGTGATCGCGGTACCCGAATTGATGCGGCAATCGGAAACACTGGCCGGTCAGAGCTTCCAGCCGATCGAGGTGTACACCTTCGCGATGCTGGTCTATTTCGTGATCCTGTTTCCGGTGACGCGCGGAGTCGACATGTTCTATCGTCGCGTGGCACACCTCGGCCGTTCATGAGCGGCGCAGGGCAGCCCCAAGCCGCGAATCGCGCCCCCTTTGGGGGCAGCGCAGTGGCGATAGCCGCAAGCGTGGGGGTCCACATGAGCGCGACGGTAATCCAATGACCTTTGACTGGAGCGTGGTGTGGCAGCATCGGCAGGAACTGCTTGCCGCGACGGGCACGACCATTCTGCTCACCGTCGCCACGATGGCCATTGCGGTGCCGTGCGGACTGGTTGTCGCGGCACTGCGCCTGTACGCCTGGGCACCGGTACGCGCAGTCGCGACGGCGTACGTCGAGTTGTTCCGCAACCTGCCTCTTATTCTCGTCGTGTTCTGGGCTTTCTATGTTTTGCCGATCTCGACCGGCATCGGGCTTTCGCCGTTGGCGACGGGGCTCACCGCGCTGGCGCTCAACGTCACTGCGTACAACGCCGAGACGTTCCGCGCGGGAATCAATTCGCTGCGGCGCGGACAGGTCGAGGCGGCGATGGCGCTCGGCATGAACCGGACTCAGGCGTTGCGACGGGTGCTCGTGCCGCAGGCGCTGCGCCGCGTCCTGCCAGTGCTCGCGAGCACCTGGGTGTCGCTGTTCAAGGACACGTCGCTGGTGTCGGTGATCGCGGTGAGTGAGCTGGCCTACGTGACCATGCAGGTCCGGTCGCAGACCTATCGCGTGCTCGAGATGCTGACCGCAATGGCCGCGATCTACTGGTTGCTGGGATATCCGCAGGCCAAGCTGGTCGACTGGATGCAACGCCGATTCGCGGTGACCGAATGAGTGAATCCGTTCCTCACGTACTGCGCGCAATGGCGGCGGGAGCCAGAGTCATCCGCTATCGCGGCGTGATCAAACGCTATGGCAGCTTCCAGGCATTGAGCGGCGTCGACCTCGACGTGCATGCGGGCGAGGTCGTGTGCCTGATCGGGCCGTCGGGCTCGGGCAAATCGACGCTGCTTCGCTGCACCAATGGCCTGGAGACCATCGATGGCGGCGACATCGAGTTCGAGGGCGCCACGTTGCCGCGTGACGAACGTGCGCTGCGCGGAGTGCGCACGCGTATGGGCATGGTGTTCCAGAGTTTCGAATTGTTCCCGCACCTCACCGCACTCGAAAATGTTGCGGAAGGGCCGCGCACCGTGCTGCGCAAGGATCGTGCGGAGGCGACACGGCGCGCCACGGCGATGCTCGCGAAGGTGGGCCTCGCCGACAAGGCCGCGAACTATCCGTCTGCCTTGTCGGGTGGCCAGCAGCAGCGTGTCGCCATCGCCCGCGCGTTGGCGATGGAACCCGACGTGATGCTGTTCGACGAGCCGACCTCCGCGCTCGACCCGGAAACGATCGGCGAAGTCCTGAGCGTGATGAAGACATTGGCGGACGAAGGCATGACGATGGTCGTTGTCACCCATGAGATGACATTCGCGCGCCGGGTTGGCGACTGGGTCGCGGTGTTCGACGCCGGCCGCATCGTCGAACAAGGGCCGCCGGCGCAGATTTTCGACGCGCCGCTGACCGAACGCACCCGAGATTTTCTCAGCCACCTCGGCTGGACCGGGTAGCAACACGCTGGCAGGTTGCTATTCGGCCAGAAGGTAAGCGCGGCTGTCTTCGAGGAAATGCGGTCCGGCGTCGGTACGCACCGCGGTGCCGACCCCCGACGCAGTCAGCACTTCGAGCAGCAAGGCACTCGGCACGCCGCCGTCGATGATGTGCACCGAACGCACGCCCTCGCGCACGGCATCCAGCGCAGCCGTGACGCGCGGCACCATCCCTCCTTGCACGATGCCGTCGCGCAACAATGCATCCGCCTCGCTCGCCGTGATGATGTAGATGAGCTTGCCGTCGCGGCCGTGCACGCCTGCGATGTTGGTCATCAGGATCAGCTTCTCGGCTTGCAGTGCGCGCGCCAGACTTCCCGCGAGCTGATCGGAGTTGATGTGGTACGCGGTACCGTCGGTGCCGACGCCGATCGGCATGATCACCGGGACGAATTCACGCGAGAGCAGCAAATTGATCAGACTGGTGTCGATGCTCTCGATCTCGCCGACGAAGCCCAGATCTGTCTGGTCGCCGTCGAGTGTCTTCCGCCGGGCGTGGATGAAGCGGCCGTCCTGACCGTTGAGTCCGACGGCGCGGCCGCCATGCTTGTTGATCAGGCCGGCGAGTTCCTGGTTGAGTTCGCCCAGCGCCATCTCGACGACCGTGAGTGTGCGTTCGTCCGTCACGCGCACGCCGCGATGCCGCCGGCTCTCGATGCCCATCTGTTTCGTCAACTCATCGACACGCCAGCCTCCGCCGTGGACCACGATCGGTTTCATGCCGACGGACCGCAGCAGCGCCACGTCGCGGGCGAACCCTGCCTTGAGTGCAGGATCGGTCATGGCCTTGCCACCGAAGCGCACGACCAGCGTCTTGCCGTGATACGCGCGGATGTACGGCAACGCTTCGGCGAGAATGCGGCCTTTGTTGATGTCGGGCATTGGTGTTGCTCAGACCTGCATGCTCTCGGTCGTCGAGGTCGCCTTCGCCGAATCGGCGTCGACCAGCGCATCGACTGCGTAGCCTGCCTCGATCCACGCGTCGAGTCCGCCATGTAACGGACGCACGCGGGTGAAGCCGTGGTTCATGAGCAGCTTGGCCGCGTTGGCCGCGGATGCTTCGTTGGGACACGCGCAATAAAGAATAATGTCCCGATCCCGTGGCAGATCCTTGACATGCCCTTCAACCGCATCGAGAGGAACCAGCAAGGCGCCGGGAATACGTCGCGGTTGGAGGCTGCGCGCGATGTGTGAGCGCACGTCGACAACCACCGGTCGGGTGCCTTCGCCCATCAACCGGTAAAGATCGGCGACGCTGATACGCGCCATGCGCAGCGCGGCATAGAAGCGGTGACGCTCCCACCATTTGAAGGCGATGTATGCGGCCAGCAGAACGACGATGACGATGATGGCAGTAGTCCCGTAGTCCTGGACCTTCGCGAGGATGTACTCGACCTGCCTGCCGAAAAGCGCGCCGCCGCCGATGCCCGCGATGATCCACAACGTCGCACCAATGCCGTTGAACAACAGAAACGTTGGAATACCGATGCGTGTCGCCCCGGCAAGCGGAGGCGCAATCAGCGACAGTCCGGGGACGAATTTGGCGACAACGAGTGCATTCACGCCCCAACGCTCGAAACGCGCCTGCGTTTCGCTGACGCACGAATCGGGCGTCAGCGAAATTCGGCACAGCGTCTTCATGACGCTGTTGCCGTAGATCCGGCCGATCGTGTACCACGCGCCATCGGCGATCAGGCATGCCACGAGCGCGACGACGTACACCAGCGGCAGCGAAAGTTGTCCGGCAGCACCCAGTGCGCCGGCGACAACGAGCGTGGGAATCGCCGGGATCGGCAAGCCGAGTTGTTCGACCAGCACGTTGGCGAACACCAACAGCAGGCCGTACTGGCTGAGCAGCGAAATAAGGTCGGGACTCATCGTCGTTCTGGCGTGAGGCGCACGTGCGCGCCTGACCCCATGATAACGGACGCAGGACGGGTCGCGGTAGACGCGAGGCGCCGCGTGCGAGTTGCAATGCGGCCGCACTCGGCGTGCGGCCGCGGTTCAGACTCAGATGGATTTCAGGAATTCGATCAACTGATTCTGCAACGCCGGACTCATTCGCACGTAGCGGTCGCGTGCAGTGTCGCCTTCGCCGTCATGGGCCCTGATCGCCTTGTCGATCGTCGGCGCGCGCCCATCATGCAACAGCGCAGTACGCATCCGCAGGCCCCAGAGTGGTGCGGTTCTCATCTCCCTGGGTCCGGTCGGACCTTGCTCAATGCCGTCGCCCAGCGACCCCATGTCGTGCACCAGCAAGTCGGAGTACAGACCCACTTCCTTGCGATCGAGCGCAGCAATCCTGTTGGGTGCTGTCGTCATCGACGGCTGGTGACACGTTGCACAACCAATCTGCGCAAACAAATCCTGGCCGGATTTGGCCGCCGCTGTGAACGGCAACTGCGGCGGTGGCGCCAGGAAGCGCATGTAGTCGGCGAACAGATCGATGTCAGCCTTGCCGGTGACGGGGTCGGTCGTGTCCTCGGGATCGTCGATATGGTCGACGGTCGCGAGCAGCGCCTCGTTGCCGTTGGGAGCGTTCTCCTTCGGGAACAGGCGATTGGTGATGCCGACCTCGTTGAGGTACGCGTCGCCGGCAAAAGTAAGTAGGGTGGCGACCTGCGATTTCCAGCCAAAGCGCCCCACGCGGGTTTGGCCGGTCGCGACGTCCTGCACCATCGCAGCGCGGCCGGTGACCCCATCTGGCTTGTGAACGAGTGCATTGCTGACGATCGTCCAGTCGGCAATGGCCTCGATCAGGCCCAGGCCGAACAGCGGAGTGGTCTGCCGTTGCGCGACGACGTTGGCCCCGCGAGGAAGTGTTTCCTGGGCAAGCGGATCGATGGCCGACAGCTGCATCAGCGATCCGCCATGCGAGGTCATGGGATCGAAGTGACCATTTACTGTCCTGCCAAACCTTGTTTCCAGTATCGTGCTGCCACCGCCGGTGACAGGAACAGAATGGCAGGCTACACATGAGACATTGTTGAAAACCGGACCGAGACCGCTGTCGGGTGTGTCCTCCTCCTCGAATGCGTCCTCGCCGTTGGCAAAGTCCGCCAGCTGCGACATGGTGAGCCCTGCCAGCGGGTCACCGAAGTCGGTCCTTGTCGGATTTGGTGGCGGCTTCTGCGGGTGGGAGTGAACGCGCGGCGCGCGGTGCTTGGTGGGGCCTGAAAAGGATTGCGCAACGACGTCCCCGAATGCGACAGCGATGGCGACGACGGCGGCCGTGCTGATGCGTGTGGCAGTAACCATGGCGATCTCCTGTTGGTGGTGCACAACCTGCCAGCGAACAGTGCTGGCCAAGGTGGGAGGACGGACGAATCGCTATGGCGGTTGCGCGTACTGCGGGGAGGAATACACAACCGACTGTATGACACAAGCATAATGCTAATGTCATAACCGTGCAAGTGGCATTTCGCTCGCTCAGTGTCGCGCGATGGCGCTTGACGTAAACTGCAGGGGGGCGCGTTTGACGGCGCTCCCTGCTCAACGGTGAACCGACAATCATGGCCGAACCGACCGAGTGGTCCTTTCCCCGTGACCTGCAGCCGCAGGCAGACGCGGTCGATTTCGACCTCGATACGGCTCTGCAGTCGGCAGTCTTGATCCGCGCCGAGATTCCGGAGGACGCGTTCACCGCGTCGATACTCGGCACCGAGCGGGTGGGAAACGGCGTCGTCATTCGCGACGACGGTCTGATCCTGACGATCGGCTACGTAATCACCGAGGCCGAATCGATCTGGCTCACCGCGCATGACGGCGCGGTCGTCGCCGGACATGCGCTGGCCTATGACTTCGCCACCGGATTCGGACTGGTGCAGCCGTTGGGACGCCTCGATGCACCGGCACTGCAGCGCGGCTCCGCGATGTCGGCTCAGGTCGGCGCCGAAGTGATCGTGATGGGCCACGGCGGCCGTACCCACGCGCTGAAAGCCAGCGTCTTCGCCAAGCGGGAATTCGCCGGCTACTGGGAATATCTGCTCGACGAGGCGTTGTTCACGTCGCCGGCGCATCCGCAATGGGGCGGCGCCGCGCTCATCGGCAGCGATGGGCGGCTGCTCGGCATCGGATCGCTGTTCGTGCAGGAAGCGGTAAGCGGCAGCACCGTGCAAGGCAACATGTTCGTGCCGATCGATCTGCTGGAACCGATACTCGACGACTTGCTCAAGTTCGGGCGCAGCGCGCGCGCTGCGCGGCCGTGGCTCGGCATGTACACGGCGGAGGCCGAAGGACGCCTCGTCGTGGGCGGTCTGGCGCGCGGGGCGCCGGCTGAAGTGGCAGGCGTGCAGCTTGGCGATGTCGTGCTCGAAGTCAGTGGCGAACGCACTTCCAGCCTGGCCGACCTTCTACGCAAGACGTGGAACGTCGGCGCAGCGGGCGTCGACGTTCCGCTGACGCTGGCACGCGACAGCGAGGTCATGCACGTGCGCGTCCATTCGGCGAATCGCCTCGACTTTCTGCGCAAGCCGCAACTGCAATAACGCCGCGGGCTCGCGCCGCTACGGTCCTGCGACCGCAGTTTTGTAATCCCAGCCGCCACCGAGCGCCTTGGCGAGATCGACCACCGCCAGGCGCACGTCGCGCGCGGCGAGAATCTGCAGTGTCTGTGCCAGCAGGAGCTGGCGTTGCGCGTCGAGCACCTCGAGGTAAGGCGAGTAGCCGGACTTGTAGCGATCATTAGCGAGGTCGAGCGCTCGTTGCAGTTTGTTCTTGCGCTCGGTCTGCGCGGCAAGGGCGTCGCGTGTGGTCTGGTTGGCGACCAGTGCGTCGTGCGTGTCCTTGAATGCGGACTGCACGGTTTGACGATAGTTGACAACCGACTCGTCGCGCAGCGCGGTCTTGAGGTCGACGTCGGCCTTGACAAGTGTCAGTCCCACCAGCGGCTGCACGAGACCGGCGCCGATGCTCCAGATCATCGCCGGGCCCGAAAAGAGGTTCTTCAGCAGGGCCGATTCCGATCCAAGGTTTCCTGTCAGCGTTACCGACGGGAAATAGTTGGCACGAGCGACGTCGATGCGCTGGTTCGCTGCGGCGAGCTGTTTCTCGGCATCACGAATGTCGGGGCGACGCTCGAGCATCTGCGACGGCAATCCTGGCGGCAGCGTCGGCACCGCAACCAGCCACGTCATGCGCACGTCGCGTGAGAACTGCGGCGCGAATACCTCCCGCGGGGTGCGGCCGAGCAAAGCCGCGAGCGCGGCTTCGTTCTCCGCCACGAGGCGGACCGCCACCGCGATATCGAAGGCGACTGCTGCGCGCTCCGCTTCCGCGGTCGTAAGGTCGAAGTCGCCGATCACGCCGGCCTGATAGCGATCCTTCTGTAGTTCGACGGTCTCGCTACGCGACTTGAGCGTGTCGTTGAGTTGCGAGAGTTGCGCATCGGACGCGAGCAGCCGGAAATAGGCGCGCGCCACCTCGGCCGCGACCGCGGTGCGCACGGTTTCGCGCGCGTATTCCGAGGCCAGCAGGTTATTCTGCGCGGCGTTCGTTGCCATGCGGTATTTGCCCCACAGATCGAGCTCGTAGGAAGCGTTGAGGCTCGCGTTGAAATTGTTGCTGATGGCCGGTGTCCCGAAGGGCAGCGGGTTGTCGGCCAGGCTGAACCGGGAACGGTTTGCGGCGGCACCGACGTTGACGTCGGGCAGTTGCGTGAACTCCGCCGCCTTGTACAACGCGCGAGCCTGCTCGACCCGTGCGATCGCCGCGGCAAGGTCGAGGTTGTTGGCGAGTGCCTCGTCGACCAAAGCGTTCAGGGTCGGGTCGCCGAACGCCGTCCACCATTGTTCGAGCGACGGATCGTTGACGGTCGCCGACGGTAGATCGAGCACGGGTGGTGCGGTTGGTGTGGTGGTGCATGCCGCAACGACGACGGCGAGCATGATGGCAACCAGTGAGTTACGCATGATCATCTCCACGTCGGGTGATCGGCGGATGCCCGGGAGTTTGCGGCAGGTGATGCGAGACGACGCGCAGATGCTTGACCTCGTTCAGCAGCTCGTCGTGGCTGCGCTTCTCGGTGAGCCGTCGCTCGACGACAACCTTGTAGAACAGCGGCACGAAAAACACGGCCAGGAACGTCGCGGCGACCATGCCGCCCATCACGCCGGTGCCGGTCGAATGCCGCGCGCCCGCGCCCGCGCCGGTGGAAATCGCCAGCGGCAACACGCCGAAGATGAACGCCAGCGACGTCATCAGGATCGGTCGGAAGCGCAGCCGCGCCGCCTCGATCGCCGCGCCCGACGGCGACAGTCCCTCGTGGTGCTTGATCACCGCGAATTCGACGATCAGGATCGCGTTTTTCGCGGCGAGGCCGAGGAGCGTCACCAGACCGATCTGAAAATACACGTCGTTGGTGAGTCCCCGCAGCCAGATCGCCGCGAGTGCGCCGAAGGTTCCAAAGGGCAGCGCCAGCAGCACGGACAGCGGCAGCGACAGTTTTTCGTATTGCGCGGCCAGGATCAGGAACACCATCACCACGGCGAGACCGAGCGCGTAGGTCGACGACCCGCTGGATTTCTTTTCCTGATACGAGGTACCGCCCCAGTCGAAGCTGAAATCCGCCGGTAGCACCTCGTTCGCGATCTGCTCGACGTGGGCGATGGCCTGGCCCGAACTCACGCCTGGCGCCCCGGACCCGAAGATCTTGACCGACGGGAGATTGTTGAAGCGATCGAGCGTGTCGGGACCGGAGGAATAGCGAACGGTGGCGAGCGACGACAGCGGAAGCATCTCGCCCTTGGCCGAGCGGACGTAGACCGCGCCGATATCGTCCGGACGACGACGGGCGTCGGGCTCGGCCGACATCAGCACTTGCCAGGCGCGACCGTACTTGTTGAAGTCGTTGACGTAGTAGTTGCCCAGCGTGGCGGTGAGCGCGGCGTAGATATCCGAGATCGGCACGCCAAGCGCCTTCGCTTTTTCGCGGTCGACGTCGATCGTCAGTTGCGGGACGGTTGCACGCCAGAGCGTCTGCATATACGCGAGTTGCGGGTCGCCGTGGGTTTTCGCCAGAAACGCCTGCGACACGTCGTAAAGTCGCTTGGCGCCGCCGTCGCCTCGGTTCTGGACGTAGAACTCGAAGCCGCCCGCGACACCGAGGCCGAAGATCGGCGGCGGGTTGACGGCAAATACCTGCGCCTCCTTGATGCCTGCGGTCTTCCCGTACAGCTCGCCCGCCAGCTGCGCCGCGGTCACGGTGCGCTGATCCCACGGCTTCTGCGTGACGAAAATCGTCGCCGCGTTGTTGCGAAAGCCGCCGCCGACGAAATCGAACCCTGTGAACGCGATGATGTCCTGATTGTTGGGATTCGAGCGGATCGCAGCCTCGACCTGATTCACGACCTTGAAGGTCCGTTCGAGGGTTGCGCCATCGGGCAGGACGACCACCGCAATGTAGAAACCCTGGTCCTCGTCGGGCACCAGACTGCCCGGCGTGATGCGCCACAGGCCGATGGTGGCGGCAACCATCGCGACAAACAGCACGGCACCGAGAGCGCCACGTCGCAACATCCACACGACGCCATCGGTGTAGTGCGCGGTCACGCGTTCGAACCAGCGATTGAACGCCGCGAAGAACCGGTTCGGCGGCTCGTGCGGCTTGAGCATCAGCGCGCACAGTGCCGGCGAAAGCGTCAACGCCACCAGTCCGGAAATCACCACGGAGATCGAGATGGTCACTGCAAATTGACGGTACAACTCGCCGGTGAGGCCGCCGAGAAAGGCAATCGGCACAAACACGGCGGTCAGCGTCAGCACGATGGCAACGATGGGACTCGTGACCTCGCGCATGGCCTTGATCGCCGCATCCCGCGCCGTAAGTCCTTCCTCGCGCATGATGCGCTCGACGTTCTCGAGCACGACGATCGCGTCGTCGACAACGATGCCGATCGCCAGCACCATGCCGAACAGCGTGAGCGTGTTGATCGAATAGCCGAGCATGTAGATCCCGGCGAAGGTGCCGATCAGGGATACCGGCACCGCGGCGAAAGGAATGATCGCCGCACGCCAGCTTTGCAGGAACAGATAGACGACGAGGAATACGAGCAGCATCGCCTCCCCGAGCGTCTTCAGCACCTCGCCGATCGACACCCTGACGAAGCGCGTCGTGTCGTAGGGAATCGCGTACGTGAAGCCTTCGGGGAAACGCTGGGACAGGATCGCCATCTCGGCCTCGACGGTCTTCGCGACCTCGAGGGCATTGGCGCCCGGCGAGAGGAAAATGCCGACCAGCGTTGCGGGTTTGCCGTTGAAGCGCCCCATGAACTCGTAGTCCTTCGACCCCAGCTCAACGCGCGCGACGTCAGAGAGCCGGACCGTCGACGCGTCGGGATTGGCGCGCACGATGATCTGCTCGAACTGCTTCGGATCGGACAGCCGCCCGCGTGTGGTCACGGTGTAGACCAGGTCCTGGTTCTTCGCGACCGGCGACTGGCCGATCTTGCCCGCGGTGAACTGGGCATTCTGCTCGTTGACCGCCGCGATCACGTCGTTCGGCGTCAGTTTCAATTGGGCGAGGCGCTCGGGCTTGAGCCAGATGCGCATCGCGTAGTCCTTCGCGCCGAAAATCTGCACGTTGGTGGTGCCCGGCAGGCGCTTGAGGTTGTCGAGCACGTTCAGCGTGACGTAGTTCGATATGAACAGGTCGTCGTAGCGCGCGTCGGGCGCGTAAAAGGCGAGCACCTGCAGGAAGGCCGAACTGCCGCGCTCGACGGTGACGCCCTGGCGACGGACTTCTTCGGGCAGTCGCGGCTCGACCTGTTTGACGCGGTTATTGACGTTGACGGCCGCAATGTCGACGTTGGTCCCGATTTCGAACGTCACCTGGATCTGCACGGTGCCAGCGGCCGACGACGACGAGCTCATGTAGATCATCCCCGGCACGCCGTTGATGGCGTTTTCCAGGGGTGAGGCGACCGTCTGCTCGAGCGTTTGCGCCGAGGCCCCGGGGTACACCGCCTGCACTGTCACGACGGGCGGCGCGATCTCCGGATATTGGGCGATGGGCAGCGCGCGCATCGCGGCGAGACCGGCGATGACGAAGAAAGTTGATATCACCGCTGCAAACAGCGGCCGGTCGATGAAAAAGCGAGAGAACATGAGTGAGTGTCCTCGCGCTTATTTCTGTGCTGGCGCGGGCGTCGCCGCTGCCTTGGGCGCGCCGCCGCCCACCGCTACAGCGCCCCCAGGCTGCAGTCTCGCAATGCCATCGACGATGACCGCGTCGCCGGGCTTCAGACCCGAGTCGATCTGCCACAGGTTGCTGCCATCGGCATCGACCCAGTCACCGACGACGACCGGTCGCTGCTCGGCGATGTCCTTGCCGTCCTTGTCCTTGCCAACGACATAAACGTATTTGCCTTGCGGGCCGTCGAGTACGGCGGTCTGCGGTAACGCGATGGCGTTCTTGCGCACGGCGCCCCGCAGCACGACGCGGACAAATTGGCCGGGTTTGAGCGCCAGGTCGCCATTCGGCAATTCGGCGCGCATCTCGTAGGTGCCGGTGGTTGGATTGACGCGCGTGTCGGCGAAGTTGATACGGCCGCGACGCGGGAAGATCTGACCGTCGGACAGCTTGACGGTCACGTCGTAGGCGTTGTCTTTGGGCAGCGTGAGCGCACCTTCGGCGACTGCGCGGGTGAAGCGCAGCTGGTCATTTTCGGAGACATTGAAGCCGACCCAGATCGGATCGGTTTGCGATATCACCGTGAGCAGGGTGTCGTTGGCCGTCGCGAGGCTGCCTTCGGATTTCATCGCCCGGCTGGAAAGCCCGGAGATCGGCGCCACAACCTTCGTGTAACCAAGATTCACGTTCAATTCATCGAGCTTGGCCTGCATCGCCTGCACGTTCGCTGCCGCCAGTTCGGCGTTCGACGTCGCGTCGTCAGCTTCCTTCTGGCCGATGGCCTTGCGCTCGGCCAGCGGCACGAGGCGCGCCCGTTCGCGGTCGGCTTGCGCTTTCTGTGCGACCGCGCGTGCCAGGTCTGCGTTTGCCGCAGCCACTTGGGCGGCGTACTGCCTGGCGTCGATGGTGAATAATGGCTGTCCCGCTTTCACGGGGGCGCCCTCCTGATACAGGCGCTTCTCCACGATGCCTGTGACGCGAGCGCGAACTTCGACGTCCTTGGAGCCCAACGTCTGGCCGACGTACTCGAATGCAGCGGGAAAGTCCTTCGGCGCAACGACCAGCGTGGTGACCTGGGCGGGAGGCGGCGCGAAGCCGCCCGGGGGTGGCGTTTTGCCGCAGCCCGCCAGCAACAGCGTTGGAATGAGCATTGCAATGAATAGCGCCGCCGGGGTTTGCTTGGTGGGCATGAATCGACTCCTGGGTGGAACGGTGGCCGCTTGACGCTGCGGCCGAGCTGTATGGGAGCTTGCAATAGCCACGAATATAACATACAGTCATGAATGTTTGTAAAGGACGACGTTGTTTGATAACAACCACTAATGGTGGCCCATGGCACGCAGGACGAAGGAGGACGCTGCTATTACCCGCGAGCAACTGCTCGACGCGGCGGAAAAGGTCTTTCGCGAACGGGGCGTGACGCGCACCTCGCTGGCGGAAGTCGCCACCGCAGCAGGACTGACTCGCGGTGCGGTGTATTGGCACTTCAAGGACAAGGCGGCGCTGTTCACCGCCATGTGCGAGCGCGCCACGTTGCCGCTCGATGCCATGCTCGCCGCTGCGGGCGGCGAATCCACCGACGATCCACTTGGAGCACTGCGCGATCTCATGATTGGAGCGCTGCGACATCTGGCCACGGACCCGCGCGCGCAAGCGGTCTTCGAAGTCATATTCCACAAGACGGAAATGTGCGGCGAACTGGGCGAGGTCTTCGGCCGCCGGGATCGCGAGCGCTGCGATTGTCTGACGCAGGTCGAAGCGCTGGTGCGCCGGAGCATGAATTTGGGGCAATTGCCGGCCGATACTGATGCTTCGCTCGTGACGCAATTGCTGGATGCGTGCATGGGTGGATTGATGCGGGAGTGGGTGATCGACCGGCAGGCCTACGATCTGGCGAAAGTCGCGCCCAGCCTGGTCGAATGCATCATTTCCGGCATCGTCGCCCATCCGCCGCGACGCGTTGAACGTGTCCGGCCGCACGTGCGGCCACGCGCGTCGACGGCGGTGTAGTCGCGCCCGCCTGCCATTGCGCGCCGCGCGCGCCGATGTGATTTAATCCCCCTTGCACGCCGCCTGCAGTGGTCAGGCGCGCGGCAACCGGGAGGAGACGATCGTGCGCATGGGCGTCACCGCGTTTGTATTCGTGGCATGGTTTGCTGCGGTTGGTGTCAATGCACAAACGCCACCGCCACCACTGACACCGCTGCGGGTCATCGCCTTCGACGGTGGTTGGAATCTTCCGATGTGGGCGGCGCAGCGCCAGGGCTTTTTCGAGGCGCAAGGCGTCAGCGTCCAGCTGTCCTTCACACCGAGTTCGGCGTTCCTTATTACGGCGCTGCTCGACGGGAAGGTCGATATTGCATTCGCGACTATCGACAACCTCATCGCTACCCAGGAAGGGCAAGGAGAGGCCAAGATCCCGGACAATCCGGACCTCTTCGCGTTCATGGGGGGCGACGGTGGGTTTTTTTCGATCGTGGCGCGACCCGGAATCGACGATATCCCCGCCCTCAAGGGGAAGACGCTGTCGCTCGATGCAATGACCAACGGTCTCGCATTTGTCCTGCGCGAACTCGTCGTCACGGGTGGTCTCGCGGAAACAGACGTTACGTTTGTGCGCGCGGGCGGCACCGCGAACCGCTACCGCGAATTGCTCGCGGGCAAGCACGATGCGACGCTCCTGCGCACGCCATTCGAGTTGCTCGCTGTCGGGCGCGGCTTCAAGGTCCTCGCCAGCGCAGAATCGCTCGGCGCGTACCAAGGCACCGCGGGGTTCGCCCGCCGCAGCTGGGCGCGCGATCATGAGGCCGCGCTGGTCGGCTTCTTGCGTGCATACAAGGCGGCGACCGACTGGATCTACGACCGCGCGAACCGGGATGTCGTCGAAGCGCTGCTCGTCGCGAACATCAGAGACATGACGCCGGCGCTGGCAAAGCAATCCTACGACATGTTGCTGTCCGGCAGGGGCGCGCTTTCGCGCGATCTCGCGCTCGACCCGGCAGGCGTCCGCACGGTGCTCGCGCTGCGCAGCAAGTACGGCCTGCCCGCGAAGAAGCTCGACGATCCGGCGAAGTACGTCGACCTCTCGTACTACGAAAAAGCATTCGGCAAGCGCTGAGTCCAGGAAGCCGGTAGCCGACCATGGCCAGGAAGAAGCCCAACGAGCCGAAGATCATCCGGCCCGACGACATCGACCCGCACTACAAGTGGGATCGTCCGCTGCAGGCCCCCGGGCATACGCAGGTCGACTTCGAGGAGCGCGTCAATTTTCGCCGGCTGCATGACTATCGCCTCGCGCGAACGCGGGCGGCGCTGGCCAATTCGGGTCTGGGCGCGCTGCTCAGCTTCGATCAACACAACATCCGCTACACGACCAGCACCGTCATCGGCGAATGGGCACGCGACAAACTCACGCGCTACTCGCTGCTGACCGGCAACGGCGACCCGTACATCTGGGATTTCGGCTCGGCGGCCAAGCACCACCGCCTGCATGCGCCGTGGCTGCACCACGATCATTGCCGAGCGGGATTGCTCGGATTGCGTGGCGCGGTCGGCAGCGACATCACGCTGTTTCGTGACGCCGCGCGCGAAATCAAGTCGATCCTCGATGCGGAAGGGGTCGGCAACATGCCGCTGGGCCTCGATGTGGTCGAGCCGCCGATGCTGTTCGAATTGCAGAAGCTCGGGATCGAAGTGCGCGACGGCCAGCAGACGCTGCTGCAGGCACGCGAAGTGAAGAACATCGACGAACTCACGCTGCTCAACATGGCCGCGGCGATGGTCGATGGCGTGTATACGGACATTGCCGAAGCGTTGAAGCCGGGCGTCAAGGAAAGCGAGATCGTCGCGCTGGCCACGGCCAGGCTGTACGGCATGGGCTCGGATTGTGTCGAGGCGATCAACTCGATCTCGGGCGAGCGCTGCAGTCCGCACCCGCATAACTTTACGGATCGGCTGATTCGCCCGGGCGACCAGGCGTTCTTCGACATCATCCAGTCGTTCATGGGTTACCGCACGTGTTACTACCGCACGTTCAATGTCGGTCGCGCGACCTCGTCGCAACGCACGGCGTATCGCAAGGCACGCGAGTGGATGGATCGGACCATCGACCTCCTGAAGCCGGGCGTGAGTTCGGACAGAATTGCGCGCTCATTGCCCAAGGCCAAGGACATCGGTTTCGCGAGCGAGATGGACGCGTTCGGGCTCAACTTCTGCCACGGCCTCGGACTCGGATTGCACGAGCGGCCGCTGATTTCGCGGCTCAACTCGTTGAAGGAGCCGATCGAGCTCAAGGTCGGCATGGTGTTCGCGGTCGAGACCTATTGCCCCGCGAGCGACGGTATCTCCGCGGCGCGCATCGAGGAGGAAGTCATTCTCACGCCGTCGGGGCCGAAGATCATTTCGCTGTATCCAGCGGAAGAATTGCCGATCGCCAATCCGTATTAGTTGTTCCGCGGCTTCGAGGGTGTATGGATCCTGACGCGGAAACCTTGTGCTCCAGAGATTTTCGTATGTGAGTGACGCAATGCGGATCAAAATTCTGGGGTCATCCCGGCCAAGGCCGGGATCCAATGGCGGAGATCCACCTTGGGCCCCGGCCTGCTCCGGGGCGACAACTATGATCGTCGCTCTGACCCTCTTTGCGCTCGTTGCGCCACTCACTGCCGGCGCGCAACCGGCGGCGAAGGTGCCCCGCATCGGCGTACTCCATCCAGGCACCCCGGCTGCAGCTCCGCAATTCGTCGAGGCGTTCAGGCAGGGCCTGCGAGAGCAAGGGTACGTGGAAGGGCAAAACATCGTCGTGGAACGCCGGTTCGGCGACGCCAAGCCCGAGCGGATAGCCGAGATGGCAGATGAGTTGGTGCGCCTGAAGGTGGAGGTGATCGTGACGTCCACCGATGTCGCGGTTGCGGCAGTCAAGCGACAGGCGCAATCGATTCCGATCGTGATGGCCAGCAGCACCGACCCGGTCGGGACTGGATTCGTCGCGAGCCTGGCGCGCCCTGGCGGCAATGCCACTGGCCTTACCAGCATCTCCCCGGAGCTCAACGCCAAGAGGCTGGAGCTGCTGAAGGAAGTCATACCCGGGCTCTCCCGCATAGCGATCATGTGGAATCCCGACGACCGGGGTGGCGTGCTTGACTACAAGGAAACGGAGAGTGCTGCACGCGCCCTGCGGCTGCAGCTCCAATCCATCGAAGTAAGCCGCGCCGACGACTTCGATCGCGCGTTCTCGGCCTTGACGACAGCACGCGCGGAGGCGTTGATTGTCATTCCATCCGCTCTCGCATTCGCGAACCGGGGCCAGATTGCGAGCCTGGCATTGAAGCATCGGCTGCCGTCTATGTTTGGATTGAGAGAGAACGTGGAGGCCGGTGGCCTTATCGCGTACGGGCCGAGCATCGCCGAGCTGTGGCGGCGCGCCGCGACGTTTGTCGACAAGATTCTCAAAGGGGCCAAGCCGGGTGACCTGCCGGTCGAGCAGCCCACCAAGTTCGAGCTCGTCATCAACACGAAGACGGCGAAAACGTTGGGGCTGACGCTTCCGCCGTCGCTGCTGCGGCGAGCGGATGCGGTGATTCAATGATGGATCGGCGGACTTTTGTCAGCACCGCCGCGGGTGCGCTGCTCGTCGTGGCGTTCCCCGCGCACGCGCAACCGGCAGCGAAGGTCCCCCGGATCGGTGTTCTTTACGCAACCACTCCGGCTTCTGCTTCGCAAAACGTCGAGGCGTTCGGCCGGGGCTTGCAAGAGCGCGGGTATGTGGAAGGACAGAACATCGTCGTGGAGCGCCGGTACGGCGGAGCCATCCCCGAGCGGATGGCCGAGCTCGCCGCGGAGCTGGTGCGCCTGAAGGTGGACGTGATCGTGACGTCCACCGATGAGGCGATTGCGGCGGCCAAGCAACAGACTCGGACGATCCCGATCGTGATGATTTTCAGCAGCGATCCGGTCGGCACAGGTTTTGTCGCGAGCCTGGCGCGCCCCGGTGGGAATATTACCGGCCTCACCAGCATCTCCCCGGAGCTCAGTGCCAAGCGGATGGAACTCCTGAAGGAAGTCATTCCTGGTCTATCCCGCGTGGCGATCATGTGGAATCCCGACGTCCGGGGCAACCTGCTCGAATACAAGGAAACGGCTGAGGCCGCGCGCTCGCTGCGCCTGCAACTCCAGTCCGTCGAAGTGAGCCAAGCCGACGACATCGAGCGCGCGTTCTCGGCGTTGACGACTGGACATCCGGAGGCGCTGATAGTTTTTCCGCTAAATCCCCTGGCGTTTGCGAACCGGGCTCAGATTGCAAGCCTGGCGCAGAAGCATCGGCTGCCGACCATGTATGGACGAAGAGAGAACGTGGAGGCCGGAGGCCTCATCGCCTACGGGCCGAACCCCGCAGATGCATGGCGACGCGCCGCGACGTATATCGACAAGATCCTCAAAGGGGCCAAGCCGGGTGACCTGCCGGTCGAGCAGCCCACCAAGTTCGAGCTGGTGATCAACGTGAAGACGGCGAAGGCGCTGGGGCTGACCATTCCGCCGTCACTGCTGCGGCGCGCGGATGCGGTGATTCAATGATGGACCGGCGGACTTTCGTCAACACCGCAGCGGGTGCGCTGCTCGTCAAGGTGTTCCCCGCGCACGCGCAGCCGGCGAAGAAGGTTCCCCGGATCGGCGTTTTCCATCCCGGCACTCCGGCTTCTGCTCCGCAATCCGTCGAGGCGTTCAGGCAGGGTCTGCGCGAGCACGGGTATGAGGAAGGCAAGAACATCGTCGTCGAGCACCGGTACACCGAATCCAGGCCCGAGCGAGTGGTCGAGATAGCTGTCGAATTTGTGCGTCTCAAGGTCGATGTAATCGTGACATCCTTGGATGTGGCGACTGCGGCAGTCAAGCAACAGACACAGACGATTCCGATCGTGATGGCCATCAGCATCGATCCGGTCGCGACCGGCTTTGTATCGAGCCTGGCGCGCCCTGGCGGGAATGTCACCGGCCTCAGTGCCATGGCTCCGGAACTCGCTGCCAAGAGACTGGAACTTCTGAGGGAAGTAGTGCCCGGACTCTCGCGAGTAGCGATCATGTGGAATACCAACGTCCCGGGCAACTTGCTCGAATACAAGGAAGCGGGGGATGCCGCTCGGTCAATGCGGCTGCAGCTCCAATCCGTCGAGGTGCGCAGCGTCGACGACTTCGAGCGCGCGTTCTCAACGTTGACAACAGGCGGCGCGGAAGCGTTGATTGTTGCCGGATCTGGTCTCACGTCCACGAACGCTGGCCAGATCGCGAACCTGGCGATGAAGCATCGACTGCCGTCCATGGTCAGCTCAAGAGACCGGGTGGACGCCGGCAGCCTCATGGCCTATGGGCCGAACCTCGCCGAACTGTGGCGGCGCGCCGCGACGTACGTCGACAAGATTCTCAAGGGGGCCAAGCCGGGTGACCTGCCCATCGAGCAGCCCACCAAGTTCGAGCTGATCATCAACCTGAAGACGGCCAAGGCGCTGGGGCTGACGATCCCGCCGTCGCTGTTGCGGCGAGCGGATGAGGTGATCCAGTGAGTGAAAGTGTGAAGGAGTGAAGGCGTGAACGAGCGAATTGGCTGGATCGGGATCGGTCGCATGGGTTACGAAATGGCGGCCAGGCTCGCCAAAGGTGGCGCTGACGTGACCGTGTGGAATCGCACGCGCGCCAAGGCCGAACCGCTGACGGCCTACGGCGCAAAGGTCGCCGACAAGCTCACGCGACCTCGCCGATTGCGACATCGTCTTCTGCATGGTGTCGACCTGGGACGACGTGAAGGAAGTCATCGCCGGTCCCGCAGGTATTGTTGTCCGGCAAGAGCAAGCCGCGCATGATCATCGAGTGCTCGTCGATTTCGCTCGAAGGCTCGGCCGAATTGCGCGCGCTGCTCGGCGCCCGCGGTATCGATATGCTGGCCGCGCCGGTCAGCGGCAACGCCAAGGTGATCAAGGCGGGTCGGCTGTCGTTCGTGTGCTCGGGACCAAAAGCCGCATTCGACACCGCACTGCCGGTACTCAAATCGATCGCGCCGTCGGCGAGCTACGTTGGCGAGGGCGAGCTCGCGCGCATCGTCAAGATCTGCCACAACGTATTGCTCGGTGTCGTTACGCAGTCGCTTGCCGAGATCACGATACTGGCGCAGAAAGCCGGCGTGCCGCGCCACGCGTTCCTCGACTTCATCAACCAGAGCGTGATGGGGTCGACCTTCTCGCGCTACAAAACTCCGGCCTTCGTGAACCTCGACTTCAAGGTCACGTTCACGCCGTACCTGCTGCGCAAGGACCTCGATCTCGGTCTCGATGCCGGTCGACGCTATCGGCGTGCCGATGCCGCTGGCGTCGATCACCCGCGACACGGTGCAGAGTTTGATTGGCCACGGTGTGACCGAAGAAGATTTTGCGAAGCTGCTCGTGCTGCAGGCCGAAGCGTCGGGCCTGAAGCTCGAACCCGAGAACGTTCCCGTTGGCGATGGACTCACTTGATGGCAAGGAGACAGACATGAAACTTGGCCGCTGGATCACCGGCGTCGTGCTTGCACTGTGCTATGCGCAGTTCGCGATGGGACAGGCGTACCCCAACAAGACCGTGCACTTCATCGTGCCATTCACGGCGGGCAGCGCCACCGACATCCTGGCGCGTACCTTCGGCCAGAAATTGTCGGAGATGTGGGGCCAGTCCGTGATCATCGAGAACAAGCCGGGCGCCGGGGGCACGATCGGCGCCGCAGTGGTGGCGAAATCTCCACCGGACGGTTACACACTGCTGGTCAATTCCGCGGCGCAGGCCTACAACGCGTCGATCTACCCGACGCTGCCCTACGATACGTCCAAGGACTTCGTCGAAGTCGTGCCGCTGGCCGGACAGCCGAACGTGCTCATCGTTGCGCCGGCCTCCGGAATCAAGTCCGTCGCGGAGCTGATCGCCCTCGCGAAGCAGAAGCCCGGACAGCTCAACTTCGGCTCCGCGGGAACCGGTAGCGGCACGCACATCAACGCGGAGAAATTCAAGCTCGCCGCCGGCATCGATGTCGTACACATTCCTTACAAGGGCACGCCCGAGGCACTGAACGATACGCTGGCGGGGCGCGTCACCTATTTCTTCTCGCCGATCTCTGCTGCGCTGCCCAATGTTCGTGAGGGCAAGCTGCTCGCACTTGGCGTGAGCACTGCAAAGCGTTCAAGCGCGTTGCCTAACGTGCCGACGGTCGCCGAGGCAGCGTTGCCGGGATTCGACTACAACCTCTGGGTAGGCGTGTTCGCGCCCGCCGGAACACCGTCTGACATCGTCGACAAGATCAACAAGGACGTCGACCGCGTGCTGCAGTCGCCGGACGTCCGGGAACGGTTCGCGAACCTGGGCGCGGAACCGATGCCGATGACGCCTGCCGAATTCCGGAAATTCGTCCAGTCGGAAATCGATGACTCGGCGAAGGTTATCAAGGCGGCTGGCATCAAGGCGCAGTAGCGGCGCGAGCCCGCAGCGAGGCCCCCAGCGAGGGGCCCCGCTTTCCATTAAGATAGCGGGCCAGACCGGCGCCCACGCCGGCAATGAATCGTTCGAGAGTTGGAGCGGAGGAAATGAAGGCAGGCCCGGACACCTTCCCACGGCTGTTGCAGGAGCATGCGCGTATTCGCGGCGATCGTCCGGCGACGCGTGAAAAGGATCTCGGCATCTGGCAGACCTGGACTTGGTCGCAGGTTGCGGAGACCGTGCGCGCACTCGCCTGCGGCCTTGCCGCGCAGGGCTTCCAGCGCGGCATGCATCTGGCCATCATCGGCGACAACCGTCCGCGGCTGTACTGGTCGATGACCGCGGCCCAGGCGCTGGGCGGCGTTCCCGTACCGATGTATCAGGACGCACCCGCTGCCGAATTCGTCTACGTGTTGAATGACGCAGAGATCGCGTATGCAGTTGTCGAGGACCAGGAGCAGGTCGACAAGATGCAGGAGTCCCTCCCGTCGGTGCCGACGCTCAAGCATACTTACTACGACGATCCAAGAGGCCTGCGCAATTACGAGGGGGTGACGAGCCTCGACCGGTTGCTGGAGATCGGCCGCGAATTCGATCGCGCGCATCCGGGGTTCTACGAAGCGGAAATTGCCAAAGGCCGTCCGGACGACGTGTCGGTGATGTTGTATACGTCTGGCACGACCGGCAAGCCCAAAGGCGTGCGCCAGACGCATCGCGCGTTCATTGCCGCCGCCGAGGGCGCGCGCGGTTTTGATGCCCTGGGCCCCGAGGACAGCATCCTGTCCTACCTGCCCATGGCCTGGGTTGGCGATCATCTGTTTTCGTACGCGCAATGGATGGTTGCGGGATTCACGATCAATTGTCCGGAATCGGGCGAGACGGCCATGACCGATCTGCGCGAGATCGGCCCGAGCTATTATTTCGCGCCGCCACGCGTGTTCGAAAATCTGTTGACCCAGGTGATGATCCGGATGGAAGACGCCAGCGCAATCAAGCGGGCGCTGTTCCACCATTTCACCAAACTGGCACGTCGCTGTGGCGCAGAGATTCTCGATGGAAAACCGGTGGCCTTGAGCGACCGGCTGGGTTACTTCATCGGCAATCTGCTTATCTACGGTCCGCTGCGCAACGTGCTTGGCATGAGCCGGATTCGCGTCGCCTACACGGCGGGTGCCGCGATCGGTCCCGACCTGTTCCGCTTCTATCGGTCGATCGGCATCAATCTCAAGCAGTTCTACGGATCGACCGAAACCTGCGCATACGTCTGCCTGCAGCCCGATGGCGGTGTGAGATTCGACACGGTCGGCAATCCCGCGCCCGGTGTCGAAGTCAAGATCGCCGAGAGCGGCGAAGTGCTCGTGCGCGGCCCGATGCTGCTCAAGGAATACTACAAGCGGCCCGATGCCACCACGGAGTCGATCGATGCCGAGGGCTACTTTCATACCGGCGATGCCGGGTTCATCGACGATGGCGGACAACTCAAGATCATCGATCGGGCGAAGGATGTCGGCAAGCTGATCGGCGGCGCAATGTATGCACCGAACTACATCGAGAACAAGCTGAAGTTCTTTCCGCACATCAAGGAAGCCGTGGCGTTTGGCAACGGACGCGACAAAGTCTGTGCGTTCATCAACATCGATCTTGGTTCCGTGGGCAACTGGGCAGAGCGGCGTGGCATCGCGTATTCCGGCTACACCGATCTCGCGGCCAAGCCCGAGGTGTACAAGTTGATCGGCGAGTGCGTCGAGACCGTGAACGCCGAACTGGCGAGCGAGGGATCACTTGCCGATTCCCAGATCCACCGGTTCCTGATCCTGCACAAGGAACTCGATCCCGACGATGACGAGCTGACCCGTACGCGCAAGGTGCGACGGGGCTTTGTCAGCGAAAAATATGCCGTTCTGGTGGACGCGCTCTACTCGGGCAAGACCGAGCAGCACATCGAGACGCTGGTCCGCTTCGAGGACGGTCGCAGCGGCATGGTCGCGGCCGACCTGCGCATCGCCGAAGCAGACGTCCAGTCCGCGTCGACGGCGCGCAAGGCAGCATGAGCGGGGATGCGCATGACCGCCGCCGGCCGCGTTGGCGAGGTGATCCTCAAGCTCGACAACATCTCGCTGTCGTTCGGCGGGGTGAAGGCATTGACCGACATCAGCATCGACGTGCGTGCGCATGAAATCCGCGCCATCATCGGCCCGAACGGCGCGGGCAAGAGTTCGCTGCTCAACGTCATCAATGGCGTCTACCATCCGCAGCAGGGAACGATCACCTTTCACGGCGAAGTGCGCCGCGACATGAACACCTACAAGGCGGCGACGCAAGGCATCGCGCGCACGTTCCAGAACATCGCGCTGTTCAAGGGGATGAGCGTCCTCGACAACATCATGACCGGTCGCACACTCAAGATGCACGCGACCTTTCTCGAGCAGGCGATCTACATCGGCCGCGCGCGACGCGAGGAGATGGAGAACCGGCACAAGGTCGAGGAAGTCATCGATTTTCTGGAGATTCAGCATATTCGCAAGACGCCGGTGGGGCGACTGCCCTATGGGCTGCAGAAGCGCGTCGAACTCGCGCGCGCGCTCGCGGCCGAGCCGTCGCTGTTGCTGCTCGACGAGCCCATGGCCGGCATGAACGTCGAGGAAAAGCAGGACATGTGCCGCTTCGTGCTGGACGTCAACGAACAGTACGGCACGACAATTGTTCTCATCGAGCACGACATGGGCGTGGTCATGGACATCTCCGACCGCGTCGTCGTGCTCGACTATGGCAAGAAAATCGCCGACGGACCGCCCGACGCGGTGCGGAGCGACAAGGCGGTCATCGATGCGTACCTTGGCGTAGCGCACTAGGAACCACGACGAATGTCATTTTTCTTCGAAGTGTTGATCGGCGGGCTGCTTTCGGGCGTGATGTATTCGCTCGTCGCGCTGGGCTTCGTGCTCATCTACAAGGCATCGGGCGTATTCAATTTCGCTCAGGGCGCGATGGTGTTCTTCGCCGCACTGACCTATGTCGGGCTGCTGGAGCACGGGCTCCCCCCGTGGCTCGCCGCACCGGCGACGCTCGCGGTCATGGTCGTCCTGGGTCTCGTCATCGAGCGCGTGGTGCTGCGCCCGCTCGTCAACCAGCCGCAGATCACGCTGTTCATGGCGACGATCGGTCTCACGTTCTTCCTCGAGGGCCTGGCACAGATCGTCTGGGGCGCCAACGTGCGCGGCCTCGACCTCGGCCTGCAGGACGAACCGATGCAATGGCTCGCCGATTCGACCGGCATGAACGTGTCGAAATTCGACGTGGTCGCGGCGGGCGTCGCCGCCTTCATGGTGACGCTGCTGGCGCTCTTCTTCAACCGCACGCGGATCGGCCGCGCGCTGCGCGCGGTTGCGGATGACCACCAGGCCGCGCTCGCCGTCGGCATTCCGCTGCAGCAGATCTGGGGCATCGTCTGGGGCGTAGCGGGGTTCGTCGCGCTCGTCGCCGGCCTGTTGTGGGGCGCGCGCAACGGTGTGCAATACGCGCTGACGTTTGTTGCGCTGAAGGCGCTGCCGGTGCTCATCCTCGGCGGCTTCGAGTCGATCCCGGGCGCCATCGTCGGCGGCCTCATCATCGGCGCGTCGGAAAAGCTCGCCGAGGTCTACCTCGGCCCCTTCGTCGGCGGTGGCATCGAAGGCTGGTTCCCCTACGTGCTTGCCCTGGTGTTCCTGCTGGTCAGGCCCGAAGGCCTGTTCGGCGAAAAGATCATCCGCCGCATCTGACGCGCAAAGCTGCCAAGGCCCGACATGTTCTATCGCGAAGCAGGCCAGTTCAAGGTCTCGTACGCTGCCGACGCGGCGATCTTTCCAATCCGGCAGGACCGGATCGCGATCGCCGCGATCGCACTCATCGCCTTCGTCGCGATTCCGCTGTTCGCCACGCCCTATGCCTTCACCGGAATCCTCATCCCCTTCCTGATCTTCTCGCTTGCGGCAATCGGGCTCAACATTCTGACCGGGTACGCGGGCCAGCTCTCGCTCGGCTCGGCGGCGTTCATGGCGGTTGGCGCCTTCGCGTCGTACAACTTCATGCTGCGCGTACCCGGAATGCCGATCCTGCTTGCGTTCGTCGGCGGCGGCGTCATGGCGGCGCTGGTGGGCATTTTGTTCGGCCTGCCCAGCCTGCGCATACGCGGTTTCTATCTCGCAGTGGCTACGCTGGCCGCCCAGTTCTTCATCCTCTGGTTCCTGAGCAAGGTCGGCTGGATCTCGAACTACAGCTCGTCAGGTGTGATCACCGCGCAACCGATCGTGATCCTGGGCTACGAGTTCAAGACGCCGGCGGCGAAATACTTGCTCGTGCTGTCGATCGTGACGGTGATGGCGCTGGCGGCCAAGAACATGGCGCGAGGCAATGTTGGCCGCTCGTGGATGGCGGTGCGCGACATGGACGTCGCGGCGGAAGTGATCGGCATCCGGCTGATGCGCGCCAAGCTGCTGGCATTCGCCGTGAGCTCGTTCTATTGCGGCGTCGCGGGTGCGCTGTTCGCCTACGCGTATCTCGGCACCGTGGAACCTGAAGCCTACAGCCTCGACTTGTCGTTCCGCATCCTGTTCATGGTGATCATCGGCGGCGTCGGTACCGTGCTCGGGTCGTTTCTCGGCAGCGCGTTCATCACGCTGCTGCCGGTGGTGCTGAGCGTTACTGTCCGCTTTCTGGACAGCAGCATCGGCCTGCACATCCCGGAAAGCGCGATCTCGAATCTCGAGCTGATGGTATTCGGGGGCCTGATCATCTTCTTCCTGATCGTCGAACCGCACGGGCTCGCCCGACTCTGGCAGATCGGAAAGGAAAAGCTTCGACTATGGCCTTTCCCGCATTGACCTGGTTCAGGGATGGGCAATTTGCAGTTTCGCAGCGTGGCGCCCGTTGACACGGATCGCGAATTCACCAAGACTCCAACGAGGTTCCACCTCGGTTCATGGAAACGTTTGGCTAGGAGGAGAAGCATGAAGGCAATCAAACTGGCTCTTATCGGGTGTGCGCTGTTCGCCGCGGCCAGCGCGGTTCTGGCGCAGGACGAGCAGTTCATACCGGTCCTGTCGTATCGCACGGGGCCGTATGCCGCCGGCGGTTCCGGCTATTTCGGTGGCGCCATCGATTACTGGACGCTCGTCAACATGACGGGCGGCATCAACGGCGTGAAGTTGAAATGGGAGGAGTGCGAGACCGAGTACAACGCGTCCAAAGGCGTCGAATGCTACGAACGGCTCAAGAAGAAGTTCGGCGGCGCGTCGACCGTCGAAACACTGGCCACCGGCATCGCGTACGGACTGTTCGAGCGCGTGGCGCAGGACAAGATCCCGATGACGACGTTCGGATACGGCCTCGGCAGCTCCGCCGACGGCCGTGTCTACGACTGGGTATTCCCGCTGGGCACCACCTACTGGGACCAGATGGCGGCGATGATCGCCTACCTCGGCCAGAAGGAAGGCGGACTCGACAAGCTCAAGGGCAAGAAGATCGCGTTCATCTATCACGAATCGGCCTACGGCAAGGAGCCGATTCCCGTCCTCGACGCGCTGGCCGCCAAGCTCGGCTTTGAAACGTTGAAGATTCCCGTTGCGCCCCCCGGCCAGACGCAGGAATCGCAGTGGCTGCAGATCCGGCAGGCCAAGCCCGACTACACGATCATGTGGACCTACGGCGTGATGAGCACCGTCGCGCTCAAGACCGCGGCGAAGACGGGTTACCCACGGGACAAGCTGCTTGGCGTCTGGTGGGCAGGGTCGGAAGAGGACGTGATTCCTGCCGCGGACGCGGCCAAGGGCTACGTCAGCGCCTCGTTCACTGCGTCCGGCACCAACTTTCCGGTGATGCAGGACATCAAGACCAAGGTGTATGGCGCTGGCAAGGGCAACCTCGAGGACAAGTCGCGACTGGGCAACGTCATGTACACGCGCGGGGTCGTCTACGGCATGATCGTCGTGGAAGCGCTGCGCATCGCGCAGGCCAAGTACGGCAAGGGCAAGGTGATGTCGCCCGAGCAGCTGCGCTGGGGCTTCGAGCACATCAACCTGACCGAGGCTCGCATCAAGGAACTCGGTGCCCCGGGACTCTTTCCGCCGATCAAGACCAGCTGCGCGGATCACGAAGGCTCGGGCATGGTGAAGTTCCAGATGTGGGACGGCAACGGCTTCAAGCAGGTCACGCCTTTCATGGCGGGTGACCGCGACATGGTGCGCAAGATGGTGGAGGAAGCGGCGGGCAAGTTCGCGGCCGAGAAGAAGATCACGCCGCGCGATTGCGGCAAGGAAGGCTGATGCACATGGTGCGCGCCTCCCGCCTTCGGGAGGCGCCGCCCTACGTGGCGCACAGGTGATGAACGCAGCCCCAGTCGACCTCCGCGAACGCCGCCGCATCGTCGGCGTCTGCGGCGATCTCGGTCAACAACATCGAGGTCATCTACGACCACGTCATTCTCGTGCTGAAGGGCGTGTCGCTCGATGTGCCGGAAGGGCGGATTGTCGCGCTGCTCGGTGCCAACGGTGCCGGCAAGACGACGACCCTCAAGGCGATCTCCAATCTGTTGCGGGCCGAACGCGGCGAAGTGACGAAAGGAACCATCGAGTTTCGAGGTCAGCGCATCGACCGGCTGACGCCCAACGCGCTGGTGCGTCTGGGTGTGTGCCAGGTGATGGAGGGACGTCACTGCTTCCAGCACCTTACGGTCGAAGAGAATCTTTTGACCGGCGCATTCACGCGCAAGGGCTCGCGCGCGGACATTCGCAACGCGCTCGAGAAGGTCTATCAGTATTTTCCCCGTCTCAAGCATCGCCGAACGAGCCTGGCCGGCTACACGTCCGGCGGCGAACAGCAGATGACGGCAGTAGGGCGCGCGCTGATGGCGCAACCGTCGATGATTCTGCTGGATGAACCGTCGATGGGCCTGGCGCCGCAGATCGTCGAGGAAATTTTCGACATCGTTCGTGATCTCAACCAGAAGGAGAAGGTAAGTTTTCTCCTGGCCGAGCAAAACACCAATATCGCGCTGCGCTTCGCCGACTACGGATACATACTCGAAAGCGGCCGCGTCGTCATGGACGGAGCCGCGAAGGAGCTCGCGCAGAACGAAGACGTGAAGGAGTTCTACCTCGGGTTGTCCACGGCGGGACGAAAGAGCTTCCGTGACGTCAAGGCGTATCGGCGTCGAAAGACGGTGGCTTGCTTAGCCGTGAAGGAGTGAACGCGGTAGATCAGTGAAAGGGTGAAAGAGTGAACGAGCACAACGCGCCATTGGCTAGCACGTTCACCCTTCACCCATTCACTCCTTCACTCATTCACTGTCGCGTCACTTGGAACACTTCGATACGCTCGAAACGCGCGATCCCGGGGCGCGTGAACGCGCGCAGTTCGCGGCGCTACCTGCGCAACTCGCATATGCCAAGGCGCATACCGCTGCGTACGCGCGGCTCCTGCACGATATCGATCCGGCATCGGTGACATCGCGTGCCGCGCTCGCCCGCTTGCCCGTTGTGCGCAAGTCGGAACTGGTCGAGCTGCAGAAGGCGGACCGGCCCTTCGGCGGTTTCTCCGCAAGCGGTTGGGGCAAGGCGAGGCAGCGGGCACGGCTTGTCTTTGCTTCACCTGGCCCGCTGTACGAGCCGGAAGGTGAGGGGGCCGACTACTGGCGCCTCGCCCGCGCGCTGTTTGCTGCCGGATTTCGGGCGGGCGATCTGGTGCACAATTGCTTCGCGTACCACTTCACACCCGGCGGCGCGATGCTCGAAAGTGGCGCGCACGCGCTGGGTTGCACCGTGTTTCGTGGCGGTACCGGCCAAACGGAGCAGCAAGTTCAGGCGATGGCCGAACTCCGGCCTGATGGCTATGTCGGCACCCCCTCTTTTCTGAAGCTTATCCTCGAAAAAGCTGACGAACAAAATATCGCGCTCCCAAACCTCAAAAAGGCGCTTGTCTCCGGAGAAGCATTTCCTTCGGGCTTGCGCGATGCGCTCGGCGCGCGCGGCATCACCGCGTACCAGGTCTACGCGAGCGCGGACCTGGGAACCATCGCGTACGAGTCGGCAGCTCGCGAAGGCCTGATCGTCGACGAAGGTGCGTTGATCGAAATCGTGCGGCCGGGCACAGGCGACCCACTGGCTCCGGGAGAAGTCGGCGAAGTCGTCGTTACTTTGCTGGCGAATGCCGACTATCCGCTGATCCGCTTCGGCACGGGCGACATGTCGGCAGTCCTGCCGGGCGTGTCGCCGTGCGGACGCACCAACATGCGCATCAAGGGCTGGCTCGGGCGCGCCGACCAGACAACCAAGGTCAAGGGCATGTTCGTGCATCCGTCACAGATCGCGGCGGTGGTGCGGCGCCATCCCGAAATATTGAGAGCGCGCTTGGTGGTCGACAATCCGGAAGGCAACGACCGGATGACCTTGCACGTCGAGGTTGCAGGCAATGCATCGTCGAATGCGGAGGCCATCGTCGCGACGATGCGCGAAGTCACCAAATTGCGCGGCGAGGTCAGTTTCCTCAAGCCGGACGACCTTGCCAACGACGGCAAAGTGATCGACGACGTGCGCAAGTACGAATAGCCAGCGAGCATCCGTGCACATGTGCAGTCCGACGTTCGTGCTACGATTACTCGCAGGACGCGCTCATAGCGCCAGAGAATGACATGGCAAAGTCCGATACCTCACCCAACGACCTGCTCGCGCCGCTGACGGAAAAGACGCTGCGGGCCATCGCAGAAGGGGGCGTTGTCCGTAAGTACCCCAAGGGTGCGATCCTCATCAATGAAGGGGATACCAGCGAATCGCTCTTCATCGTCGTGTCGGGGCGGGTAAAGGTGTACGCGAGCAATGCCGCCGGGCGCGAAATCGTGCTGAGCTTTTTGGGGTCAGGCGAGTACGTCGGCGAGATGTCGCTCGACGGGAGTCCACGCTCGGCGTCGGTCATGACGGTCGAACCGACGACGTGCGTGATCCTTACGCGTGCAAGTTTTCGGGACTCCATGCTTGCGCATCCGGAGTTCGCGATGCACTTGATCGGAAAGCTGATTCAGCGCGTGCGCGTGACGACCGAAAACGTGAAGAGTCTCGCCTTGTCCGACGTCTATGGCCGGCTGGTACGCCTGATCACCACGCTTGCTGTCGAACGCAACGGTGTCATGATCGTGCCGGAAAAGCTGACGCAGCAGGATATCGCCGAACGCGTCGGAGCGTCGCGCGACATGATCAGCCGCTTGCTCAAGGATCTGGTCGGCGGCGGCTACCTCTCGATCCAGGACCGCACGATCACGGTGCTCAAGAAACCACCTGCCGGCTGGTAGCGTCTGTTCCTGGCTGCTATACATGCATGCGCCGACGCGTGACGCGCATGTGAATGTTCTGCACGTCCCTTGTGAATCCTCTGTCGCCGCGCAGACCGCATTGACTTAACGTGAATGCATCTGGCGGCAACCCGTCGCCACCAGATCTTGGCGCACGGCGCCACCTGCAGCCGTTCGTCACGGGCTCACGGGCAATGCGAGGAGTCAGCCATGGTCAACACAAAGGATTCGAAGATACCTTCCGAGCGCTTCGCTGCACCACTGAAAGCGGCAGTCTGGTTTGCGGTCGTGGGGTTCGTAGTTCTGGCGGTCGAGACACCACACTGGGGCATGTCAGCGGATTTCAAGGATGAGGCCGCAATATCGGCTGCCCCGGCGTCCGCGACTCCGGCGACCGTTTATTTCCCGGCGCAGTTTCCGGCACCGAAGGGTGAACCCGAACCAGCCGCCCCGACGTTCTGAAGGTTGCCGCAATACGACGTCGAGCCGCGGTGCGGACGATGGGTCCACGCGACTCGACGCCGGGCGCTCAGATACCGCCCATGCACACGTACTTGATCTCGACGTATTCGTCGATGCCGTACATTGACCCTTCGCGGCCAAGCCCCGACTGCTTGACGCCGCCGAAGGGCGCGACCTCGGTCGTGATCATCCCGGTATTGACGCCAACCATGCCGTACTCGAGTGCCTCGGCGACGCGCCAGATGCGGCCGATATCGCGCGAGTAAAAATAGGAGGCCAACCCGAACTCGGTGCGGTTGGCGAGTTCGATCACTTCGGCGTCGGTGGAAAAACGGATCAGCGGCGCGACCGGCCCGAACGTTTCCTCGCGGAAGATCTTCATGTCCGGCGTGACTCCAGTCAGCACCGTCGGCTCGTAGAAGGTGCCACCCAGCGCGTGGCGCTTGCCGCCAATGGCGATTTTCGCGCCTTGCGCCATCGCGTCGGCAACGTGCTCCTCGACCTTGTCCAGTGCCTCGCGGTTGATCAATGGACCTTGTGTCACGCCGGGCTCGGTCCCCGGACCGACCTTGAGCGCGCGGACACGTTCCGCGAGCTTTGCCGCGAACGCGTCGTAGACCTTGTCGTGCACGAACAGCCGGTTGGCGCACACGCAGGTCTGGCCGGCGTTCCGATACTTCGAGACGATGGCGCCTTCGGCCGCAGCGTCGAGATCGGCGTCGTCGAACACGATGAAAGGTGCGTTGCCCCCGAGCTCCAGCGAAATCTTTTTCACCGTGGATGCCACCTGTTTCATCAGCAGCCGACCGATTTCGGTCGACCCGGTGAAGGAGAGCTTGCGCACCAGCGGATTTGACGTCATCTCGCCGCCGATCGCCGCCGCCTTGCCGGTGAGAACATTGAGTACGCCCGCTGGGAAACCCGCACGGTGTGCGAGTTCGGCCAACGCCAGGGCAGAATACGGTGTGGCTTCCGCCGGCTTGATGACCACAGTGCAACCTGCAGCAAGAGCGGGCGCGACCTTGCGCGTGATCATCGAGGACGGGAAATTCCACGGCGTGATCGCGGCGCAAACACCGACGGGTTCCTTGATCACGACCAGCCGGCGGTCGTTGCCGATCGTGGGGATGACGTCGCCGTAAACACGCTTTGCCTCCTCCGCGAACCACTCGGTGTACGCGGCGCCAATGGTGATTTCACCCTTGGCTTCGGCCAGCGGTTTGCCCTGCTCGCTGGTCAGGATCAGCGCCAGATCGTCGGCGTGCGCGAGCTGCAGTTCGGACCACTTCCGGATGATGGCTGAACGTTCTTTTGCGGTCTTGGCGCGCCATGCCGGCCACGCCTTGTTCGCCGCCTCGATGGCGCGGCGCGTTTCGCTTGCGCCAAGCACAGGTACGGTCCCGATGCGCGCACCTGTTGCCGGATTGACGACATTGAAAGTCGCGCTCGATTCGGCGTCGATCCATTGGCCATCCACAAAACATTGCTGCCGCAACAGTGCGCCATCCTTGAGCGTGAGCGGTGGTCTGCGTTCAATCGTGTCGGGGGCCATGCGATCTCCTGCGGGTCGGATAGGTGCGGAATTCAGGAACTTCCATGAACCGATAAGTATAGCGCGCCGCGCCCTGCCTACTGCGCGTTCGGGCGTAGCGTGACCAGCGTCACCCCGGCCAGCACCAGCGCAGCACCCGCCAGCTGGATCCAGTGCACCGGCTCACCCAGGATCCAGAAGCCCAGTGCGATGGTGAATACAGGGCCGAGCGAGCCGATCAGAGACGTGCGATTGGCGCCGATGCGCCTGATTGCTTCGGCGATGAACAGGGTCGGGAGTACCGTCGAGCAGATTGCCATCGCCAGCGTCAGGAAATGAATGGACGACGGCACCGCGAGCGCCGCGAACGGACGCATCACCAGGAACTGCGCGACCACGAACACCGACGAGATCAGCATCGCCCAGGCAATGAAGCGCAGGCTTCCCAGTCGCCCGATGACCGGTCCGGCGCCGACCAGATACAGCGAGTAACAGAGCGCGCTGCCGAATACCAGCGCGCCACCGAGCCACAGCGTTTGTGGATCGCTGCCGAGACGGAGGTCGTGGGCGAACACGAGCAGAATGCCGGTGTAGGAGAGCGCGAGTGCCAGCACAATGCGGCCACCGATGCGTTGCTTGAACAGCATTGCCGACAACAGCACGACCATGGTCGGATAGAGAAACAACACCAACCGCTCGATCGAAGCAGTGATGTACTGGAGGCCCATGAAGTCGAGCAGGCTCGAAACGTAGTACCCGACAAATCCCAGCCACAGTAGGCGAAGCCAGTCACCCCGCGCTATCGGTGCCGCACCTTTGCGGCGTGTTGTCCACCAGGCCATGAACAGGAACAACGGCGCCGAATAGATCATGCGCAGCGCGAGCAGCGTCACCGCGTCGATCGATGCGGTTGAGTACGCGAGCTTGACGAGGATGGCCTTGAACGAAAAGCCGAGAACACCGATGACAGCGAGTGCCGGGCCGAATCCCTTGTGCGATACGCCGTGCAACGCCGGAACCTAGTCCCAATGTACCAAACCGAAGTACGACGTTGCCAGGATCACGATGCCGAAGGCAATCCGGTACCACGCGAACGGCACGAAATCGTGGTGCGCGACATAGCGCAGCAACCAGCGCACGACGAAAAATGCACTGATGAATGCGACGGCGAAACCGACCGCGATCATCGACAGGTCTCCACCGGCGAGCAACGAGCGATTCTTCACGAACTCGTACGCGGTGGCGGCAAGCAGCGTCGGTATCGCGAGAAAGAACGAGAACTCGGTTGCGGCCTTGCGCGAGAGTCCGAAGAGCATTCCACCGATGATCGTCGCGCCGGAGCGCGACGTGCCGGGAATCAGCGCGAACGCTTGCGCAATGCCAACCTTGAGTGCGTCCGTCCAGCGCATGTCGTCGATATTGTCGATGCGTACCAGCGACGGATTGCGGCGTTGCCGCCTTTCTGCCCAGAGGATGACCAGCGCACCGAGGATGAATGCGGAGGCCACGGGCACCGGCGCGAACAGATGCGCCTTGATCATCTTGCCGAAGGCGAGACCGAGCATCGCCGCGGGCAGAAATGCAACCAGAAGGTTCAAGACGAATCGCTGCGCTGCGCGCTCGCGAAGAATTCCCTGCGCGACCGAGATTAGCTTGGCGCGGAATTCCCAACAGACGGCAAGTATCGCGCCGGCCTGGATGACGATCTCGAACAACTTTGCCTTGTCGCCGGTATAGCCCAGCAACGATCCGGCGACGATGAGATGGCCAGTGCTGGAGACAGGAAGAAATTCGGTGAGGCCCTCGACGACGCCGAGGATTGCCGCGGTCAGCAGTTCAGGTAGAACCATGGATCACACAATTAAAAAAGGCCGGGCAGCATGTGCTGCCCGGCCCCGATATTCTACCGCGGCGTGAACTACGCTGGGCGCTTTGCCGTGAGCGCGGCCAGCGCCTGCGCAAGCATGTCGCCGTGGTCATCGGGCACTTGCCCGTGCGGCGTCATCTTGTCGATGATTTGCGGCAGCATCTGCGCCAGTCCCGAGCCTGCATCACCATGTGAAAGCCCGAACTGCTGCGCGAGCTGGCCGATCGAGCCGCTACCGAGGACCTCCGATAACTGGCTACCGCTGACCGGGGCGTTCTGGCCGGTGCCGACCCACGATCCGACCTGTTGTCCCATGCCGCCACTTTGCAATTTGCTGATGATCCCCGGCAGGCCCCCGTTTTGCTGAATCAATTGCATCGCCATCATCATCAATGGGCTTTGCCCCTGCTGCGCCCCGCCCGCCGCACCACCGGCACCGCCCATCAGTCCACCAAGCAATCCGTCAAGCATTCCCATGGTTCGGCTCCTTCGCCAGAAAGGGGAAAACATTATACGCCGGGGCCTCGACGCGCGATTTACGACTCGGGGTTCGCGCCGAGTTCCTCGCGCAGCCTTTCAATGCTTTGCTTCAAGGCCTCGACTTCGCCACGCAACTCCGCCACGTTTGCCTTGAGTGCCGCGAGTTCGCTCAGGGCCACAAAATTCTCCGTTCCGGCATCGGTGGGTGGCAGCGATGCTCGTGTATCGGGGCTGCGACCGGAGAGAAGATGGGTCCACCGGTTCTCGCGTTCGCCCGGCGCGCGAGCAAGTTCTTCGACCAGCGGATTGTCTGCGCGTTCCGCGAGCTCGTGCAGGAAGCCTTCGACGGCGGACACGTCCGCGAAGCGGTGCAGCCGCTCGCTGTTGATCCGCAGTTCGCCGACGGTTTGCGTGCCCCGCAGCATCAACGTGGCAAGCAACGCGACAGCTTGGGAAGGAACGCCCAGAACGCGCTCGGCATTGTGCGCGTAACGCATGACCCGCCCGCCGCTGGACTCGACGACGAGCGAGAACGACTTGAGTTGGTCGATCGCCACCTGCGTTTCGGCGTCGGTCGCGTTCAACACCGGATCGCGACTGCTCTTCTGGTTGCAACCGGCGGTCAGCGCGTTCAGGGTAAGCGGATAGGTGTCGGGAACCGTGTGCTGCTTTTCGACGAGCACGCCAAGGACGCGGGCTTCGAGCAGCGACAGCAAGGGGAGCGTGGCAGGCATCGACAAGGGTGTAGTGCGTGGCTGGATTGAAGAAGGCTGGAGTCCGCGGAGCACCGGCCGTTTCCACGGTGCCCCGTTACTGCTATCGTAGGGGCCGCAACAGCCATTCTATCCTGCCTCGTCTTTTCCTTGTCCGGACCCGCAGCTCCGGGGAGCGCCATGCCTAATCCAGCCGAAGTCACCAATATGGCCCTGTTCTGCGATTTCGAGAATGTCGCGCTTGGCGTGCAGGACGCAAAATACGACAAATTCGACATCGGCAAGGTGATCGAGCGGCTGTTGCTCAAGGGCAGCATCGTCGTCAAGAAAGCCTATTGCGATTGGGATCGCTACAAGGCGTTCAAGGCGCCGATGCACGAGGCGTCCTTCGAGTTGATCGAAATTCCGCATGTCCGCCAGTCGGGCAAGAACTCGGCCGACATCCGTATGGTCGTCGACGCGCTCGATCTTTGTTACACCAAGGCACACGTGGACACGTTCGTCATCATCAGCGGCGATTCCGACTTCTCGCCGCTGGTGTCGAAGCTGCGCGAGAACGCCAAGCGCGTCATCGGCGTGGGCGTGAAGAATTCGACGTCGGACCTGCTCATCGCCAACTGCGACGAGTTCATCTTTTACGACGACCTGGTGCGCGAGCAAAAGAAGACCGCGGCGCGACGGGCGCCGCGCAAGCCAGTCGCCGCTGCGGAAGGTGCCACTCCGGCGAAGAAAGGCGACGACACGAGACGTCAGGAAGCGCTCGACCTGATTGCCGAAACAGTCGAGGCGCTGATTGCTGAGCGCGGCGAAGACGAAAAGGTGTGGGGTTCGATGGTCAAGCAGGCGCTGAAACGGCGCAAGCCGGGGTTTTCGGAGTCCTACTACGGGTTCCGCTCGTTCAACGGGCTGCTCGAAGAAGCAGAGCGAGGGGGCGCGCTCAAGCTCGAGCGCGATGAAAAATCGGGCGGCTACATCGTCAGATTGCAATCGACATCGGATTGACTACGATGCGCGCGCGTTCATTGCTCGGGTGGTTCGGTATCGGGCTTGCATTTTGTGCATGGGCGAACGAGCCGGCGTTGACCGTGACGACGGGCGGCAATACGGTGAGCTACGCGCCGGCGGCACTGCTCGCCTTGCCGTCCGCGACGACGGTGACGATTCCTAACGATGTCGCTTATCAGCGTGCAATGACCTTCCACGCCGTGCCTGTCGCTTCCGTACTCCAGGGCGTCCGACCAGACGAGACCATGCGCTTTGTCACGCGCGACGGGTTTGTCGCGTCGCTTCCTGCCGCCCCGCTGCTTGCGGGAGGTGACGGCGCCGTCGCATATCTTGCGATCGAAGCCACCGATGCGCCGTGGCCGCCACTGAAAGCCGGTGACGCCGCGACGGCGGGCCCGTTCTATCTCGTGTGGAATCGGCCGGAGGCCGGGGCAATCGTGCCCGAACAGTGGCCGTACCAGATCGTTCGCATCGAAGCCGTGGCGTCGCTTGCCAAACGCTATCCGATGCTCGCGCCGGCTGCGACCCTGTCGGCGCGTGATCCGGCGCGCCACGGTTTCGAGGTCTACGTGAAAAACTGCTCGGTTTGCCACACCGTGAACCTGGGGGGCGACGCGACAGTGGGCCCCGATCTGAACGTTCCTTACAACCCCACCGAGTACATGCGACCCGACGCGCTCCGGCGCTTGATACGCGATCCGCAATCACTGCGCAAATGGCCCAACGCGCGCATGCCCGGATTCAGCGCCAAAGTCATCAGCGACCGCGAGCTTACCGACCTGACGGCGTATTTGCGCCATATGGCCGATCGAAGAGTTGTGCCCAGCGCCGCGAAATAACACGCGCTTCAAATAATGGTGCGCACCAGCATCGCTCACGAGACGATGCGCACCACCGCCGTCGCCATCACCGCGACGATCGCCGCCAGCGCGATCAGCGTGCCGACATCGTCCAGCCATGCCGGCATATGTGACCAACGCAGTGCTGGCTGATCGGCGAGCCCATCGTTGGCCGCGGCTGGAACCAGTTCGATGGTCGAGCGCGCCGTCGATTCGATGACCGTACGGCCCTTGTACGCGAGCGCGTGCTCCTGGCCGGCATGGAGCCAGACATCGTCGAGGTCACCGCTGCTGGTGGCCCAGACCATCCCGTCGTGGACGCGCAGCCGCACGTTGGCGTGCGGCGGCACCACCACGGTCTCGCCCGACTGCAGCGAGTAGGTGCCGAGAGCGGGGGTCCCAAATGCGAGCATGTTTGTCATTTTCGTCTCCGCCAAGTTTGCTGAACAACGATACGAATCGTAGAGACGAAGCGACACCGGGACAAGCGATGGATTTTCCTCTAATATGTGAGCATTACTAACATCAGGACCATGCGCCATGGCGACCCATCTGCCGCCGATGTCGGCCTTGCGTGCGTTCGAAGCCGCGGCCCGCACTGGCAGCCTTACGCGCGCCGCCGAGGCGTTGCACGTCACCCACGGCGCGATCAGCCATCAGATCAAGGCGCTGGAAGCCGACCTCGGCGTACGTCTGGTCGAGCGCGCTGGACGCGGCATCCGGATGACCGATGAGGGCGAGCGCCTCGCGGGACGCGTGCGCGCCGCGCTGACCGATCTGTCCGATGCCGTGCGCGAGATCACCGAGCGTGCCAATCCGCGTGCGTTGCGTGTCAGCGTCATGCCGTCGTTCGCCGCGCGATGGCTGTTGCCGCGCATCGGCAGCTTCATGGCGGCACATCCGCAGGTCGACCTCGACGTGCGCGCGAGCGCGTCGCTCGCCGACTTCCGTCGCGACGATGTCGATGTCGCCATCCGCTACGGCAGCGGCAACTATCCGGGGCTCACCGTCGAGCACCTGATGGACGATATTTATTTCCCGGTGTGCAGCCCGCGCATCGGCGGCGGACCGCCGGCGCGCCCCGCGGATCTCGCGCGCTACGTGCTGCTGCGCTCAGATTACGAATCCTGGCAGCCGTGGTTCGCCGCCGCCGGGCTCGACTGGCCGCAGCCGACGCGAGGGCCGATCTTCAACGACGACTCGCACGTGATGCAGGCGGCGATCGAGGGGCGGGGCATTGCGCTCGCGCGCACGTCGCTGATCGGCAACGACCTGGCCAACGGTGTACTGGTGCGCCTGTTCCAGGCGACGGTAACGGCGCCGACGCGGTACTACCTGGTCTATCCGCCGTCGCGCGCCGGCTTGCCGAAGCTGCAGCAGTTCGGCGCGTGGCTCAAGGCGGAAATCGCTCGCGACGACGGCGGCATGGCGGTGCTGCGAGTCAAGCGGCCGCTCGGCGCAGCTGCTCCGAAGCCGCCTGCCAGAGCGAGGACGGGCGCCCGCGCGCGCAGCCCCTAAGCCTTGGAATAGATCTCCGCGCCCTTCTTCACGAACTCCACCGCCTTCGCTTCCATGCCCTTCGCGAGCGCGGCGTTCTCGTCGACGCCGAGCTTTGCCGCGTAATCGCGCACGTCCTGCGTGATCTTCATCGAGCAGAAGTGCGGCCCGCACATCGAGCAGAAGTGCGCGAGCTTGGCGCCGTGCTGCGGCAACGTCTCGTCGTGGAATTCGCGCGCCTTGTCGGGATCGAGCCCGAGGTTGAACTGGTCGTCCCACCTGAACTCGAAGCGCGCCTTCGACAGCGCGTTGTCGCGCATTTGCGCACCGGGATGGCCCTTGGCGAGATCGGCCGCATGCGCGGCGATCTTGTACGCCATGATGCCGTCCTTCACGTCGGTCTTGTTCGGCAGCCCGAGATGTTCCTTCGGCGTGACGTAGCACAGCATCGCCGTGCCGTACCAGCCGATCATCGCCGCGCCGATCGCCGACGTGATGTGATCGTAGCCCGGCGCGATATCGGTCGTGAGCGGACCGAGCGTGTAGAACGGTGCCTCGCCGCACAGCCGCAACTGCTCTTCCATGTTGAACTTGATCAAGTGCATCGGGACGTGCCCGGGGCCTTCGATCATCGTCTGCACGTCGTGCTTCCACGCGACCTGCGTGAGCTCGCCGAGCGTCGCCAGCTCGGCCATCTGCGCCTCGTCGTTGGCGTCGTAACCCGAGCCCGGCCGCAGGCCATCGCCCAGGCTGAAGCTCACGTCGTACGCCTTCATGATCTCGCAGATGTCCTCGAAGTGCGTGTACAGGAACGACTCCTTGTGATGCGCGAGGCACCACTTGGCCATGATCGAGCCGCCACGGCTGACGATGCCCGTCATGCGCTTCGCGGTCAGCGGGATGTAGCGCAGCAGCACGCCGGCGTGGATGGTGAAGTAGTCCACACCCTGCTCGGCCTGCTCGATCAGCGTGTCGCGGTACATTTCCCACGTCAGCTCTTCGGCCTTGCCATCGACCTTTTCCAGCGCCTGGTAAATGGGCACGGTTCCGATCGGTACCGGCGAATTACGGATGATCCATTCACGCGTCTCGTGGATGTTCTTGCCGGTCGACAGATCCATGACCGTATCGCCGCCCCAGCGGATGGCCCAGGTCATCTTGTCGACTTCTTCCGCGATCGAGGACGACACCGCCGAATTGCCGATGTTGGCGTTGATCTTCACGAGGAAATTGCGGCCGATGATCATCGGCTCGGTTTCCGGGTGATTGATGTTGTTGGGGATGATCGCGCGGCCTCGGGCGACTTCGCTGCGGACAAATTCCGGCGTGATGAATTCCGGAATCGCGGCGCCGAAGCTCTGGCCCGGATGCTGGCGTGTCACGAGTTCGGGAAACGTCTTCAGCATTTTCTCGCGCTGGAGATTTTCGCGGATCGCGACGAACTCCATCTCCGGCGTGACGATGCCACGGCGGGCGTAATGCATCTGTGACACGTTGGCACCGGCCTTGGCGCGTCGCGGCAACCGGTGCAGGTCGAAGCGCATGCCGGCAAGTTCGGGCTCGGCGAGTCGTTCCCGGCCATAGGCCGAGGAAAGGTGCGGCAACGTCTCGGTGTCGCTGCGTTCGTCGATCCACTTCGCGCGCAGCGCGGGCAGGCCCGAACGGATATCGATACTTGCGCCGGGATCGGTGTAGGGCCCCGAGGTGTCGTAAACGACGAACGGCGGGTTCTTTTCGGCACCAAAGCTTGCTGGTGTATCCGACTGCGCGATCTCACGCATGGGCACCAGGATATCCGGCCGCGAACCAGGGACATGGATCTTGCGCGAACTGGGAAGCGGCGCGATCGCGGCAGCGTCGACGTGCGCGTCGCGGGCGAAGAACTGGTCGTTGGCGTTCATGGTGCTCCTCTGCAACAGCGGCATCGGCACGGGCAGGGAGCAGGGGGATGAGCCACGCTTCCCTGCGCCGGCATTATCCGCACAGGTACCAAGGGTGTGATCTCACCGGGCAACACACATTGCCAGGACCCCTAGCGTAGAGTTCGAAACTTACGCCAAACCTGCAATGCCGGCAAGCGGCGTTGCGGCCGCCTCGCGCCGGTCGGCGACAAGTGCTAATGTTCTGCGGTTGGCGCGAATGCGCCGGTGCTGCACGTTAAAAGCGGGGAGGAAAGCATGAATCGTGTGCGAAATGCGGGTGCTGCCGTGCTGACTGCATTGTTCGGCGGCTTTCTGCTGTGCGCTGTAGCTTTGCCGGCGGCAGCACAGGAAGTCACGGTGCTGTGCAACTACGAAGTCGACTGGTGCGAGGCGATGAAAGCCGCGTACGAGAAGACAACGGGGCAGAAGGCGGTGTTCATCCGCCGCTCGGACGGTGAAAGTCTCGCCCAGATCCGGGCCGAGAAGGCCAACCCGCGCGCGGACGTGTATCACGCCGCCGAATCGGCATCGGCCAAGGCGCTGGCTGCGGAGGGCCTGCTCGAGGCGTACAAGTCGCCCAACGTCGCGGACCTGCATGATTGGGCGCAACGCATCGCCGAGGAGAACAAGTACTTCCAGACGCCGATCTACACCGGCGTGCTGGGATACGGTTACAACACCGAGCTTCTGGCGAAATACAAGATGCCAGAACCAAAGTGCTGGAAAGACCTGGTGAACCCCGCCTACAAGAACGAAATCCAGATGGCGAATCCGGGAACATCAGGTACCGCATTCAACATGGTTTCGACCATCCTGCAATTGATGGGCGAGGACGAGGGCTTCAAGTTCCTCGCTGCCATGAACAAGAACGTCAACCAATATACCCGGTCGGGCAGCGCAGGCATTCGCGCTGCCGGCAAGGGCGAAACGACCATCGGGATTACCTTCCTGCACGATTCGGTGGCGCAGACCGTTCAAGGCTATCCGGTCAAGACCGTCGCGCCTTGCGAGGGCACGGGCTACGAGATCATCTCGTCTTCGATCATCAAGGGCGGACCCAACCCCGAAGGCGCGAAGAAATGGATGGATTTCGTTCTGTCACCTGCTGGCCAGAACGTCGCGCTCACTGTGGGCAAGTTTCAGATTCCATCGAACAAGAACGCTCAGATCCATCCGATGGCGCCAAAGATGTCGGAAGTGAAGTTGCTCAAGATCGACCTCGACAAGTACGGCTCGAAGGAAGGACGCGAACGCCTGCTCTCGCGCTGGGAAAATGAGGTTTTCAAGGCGCCGAAGTAGGGCTGGCGATAGGCGGATCGACGTCCCTTCCGTCCGTTCGTGCTGAGCCCTTCAACGTGCTCAGGGCGAACGGATAACCCCGCGAGCGCGCGAGCGTTGATGCGGCGCATCGTCGGCGCGTGGTGCCTGGTCGCGTGGTTAGGCTTTGCGTTGCTGCCGTGGAATGCCATCGGCGGCGGTGGTTTTTTCGCCTTTCAGTGGTTCAGCCAATATCCACGGGGATTGGCGTCCGCTCCCGCGCTTGTGCAGCTCCTGTGGCACGGGCGCCTCTGGTTCCTGCCGTTGTTCCTGGTGTTGCTGGCGCCGCTCGCCCTGTTATTGCTGCCGGCGACGGGTGCGGCGGCAAGGCATCGCGCGGCGCTGCCGCTGATCGCGATCGGTGGTTCCGGGCTGCTATGCATCGCGGCAATCGCGCTGGCGATCGATATCAATGGCTGGGCGTGGAAACCGCTTGCGCGAGTGTTTGGCGAGCTACCTCGCCGCCAGCAAGGCTTGGGTTACGGCGCGCTCTTCGTCATTGCCGCCTGCCTCATGTTGCTGTGCCAGGGATTGGCGCAGCGCGGCTGGGTCAAGGGCGACGCCTTCGTCGCCGGATCCATCGGCATGTCCGTCGCGCTGGTCAGCCTGTTCACGATTTATCCGCTTGCCCGCATGTTCCTGCATGCGTTCCTCGACACCAGCGGCAACCTCTCCCTGGCGGCGTTGCTCACCCGCGTCGCCAGCAGCAAGATCTGGGGCTATGGCGGGATCGTCTGGAATACCCTTCAGCTCGGTCTGATGACCGCATGCTCCGCCACGCTGCTCGCACTGTGCTTCGTTCTCATCGTGACCCGCACGCAGTTCCGCGCGCGCCGCCTGATCAGCGTCCTGTCGATCCTGCCGATGATTACACCGCCGTTCGTCATCGGATTGGCGTTGATCCTGCTGTTCGGCCGATCCGGCGCGATAAACGCGCTGCTCGAATGGGGCTTCGATATTCGGCCGTCGCGGTGGATCTACGGGCTGCCGGGGGTGTGGCTGGCGCAGACACTGGCACTGACGCCAGTTGCCTTTCTCGTGCTGCTCGGCATTGCCGAGGGCATCAGTCCGACACTGGAAGAAGCGGCGCAAACTCTGCGCGCGTCACCGATGCACACCTTTACCACGATCACACTACCGCTGATGACGCCAGGCATAACGAATGCGTTCCTGATCGCGTTCATCGAAAGCCTGGCGGATTTCGGCAATCCGCTGTTGCTCGGCGGCAATCTCGACGTGCTGTCGACATCGATTTACTTTGCGGTCGTCGGCGTGCAGCAGGATCCCGGGCGAGCCTCGGTGCTGGCCGCCATCCTGCTCAGTTTTTCCCTGGGACTGTTCGTGATCCAGCGGCGTCTGCTGGCGCGGCGCAGCTTCGTCACTGTGGCGGGCAAGGGCGACGGGGGCTTGCGTGCACCGTTGCCGCGGCTGGTCGTCGGCGCTGCTTCAGGTCTTGCGTTACCCTGGGCGGCGCTTGCCGTCGTGATCTACGTGATGATCTTCATGGGCGGCTTTTTCGAGAAGTGGGGGCTCAACCACGCACTGACAATGCGTCACTACGTCACTGCCTTCGGCGTCACGCTCGAGAATGGCAGGTTGCTTTGGAGCGGCGGCGCCTGGAGCTCGTTTTTCACCACGGTGACGATCGCCTTGATCGCCGCACCGCTGACGGCGCTGTTCGGATTGACCGTTGCCTATCTGCTCGACCGCCAGCGTTTCGCCGGGAAACGGGCGTTCGAATTCATGGCGATGCTGAATTTCGCGGTGCCCGGAACCGTCGTCGGTATCGCCTACATCATTGCGTTCAATACGCCTCCGATCGAGCTGGCCGGTACCGGGCTGATCCTGGTGTTTTGTTTCGTGTTCCGCGACATGACGACCAGCATGCGCGCCGGGCTTGCGGCGCTGAGCCAGATCGATCCCAGTCTTGACGAAGCTTCGGCGACGCTGCGCGCCGGCACCTTCACGACGATACGGCGAGTAGTCCTGCCGCTGATCCGGCCGGCGGTGGTTGCGGCGCTTATCTACAGCTTCGTCAGTGCAATGACTTCGATCAGCGCTGTCATTTTCCTGACCAGCCCGCGCTTCGACATGGCGACGGTCAATATCGTCGGTCGCGCCGAGGTGGGGGAATACGGCTATGCGACGGCGTATGCGTCGGTGCTGATCGTGCTGATGGTGCTGGCAGTGATTCTCATTCGGGTCGCGGTCGGCAAGCGCCAGTTGTCGCGCCGCGGGGCGATACCGCTCGCGTAGTGCAGAGGAAACGGAAAGTGTGCGGTCGACAACGCCGAAATGCAAAACTCATGCCTTGGGCTGCTCCACGGTAGTAGGCTCGGTATTCTGAGTACTGGCTGTCCATAGCAGGGGAATATATGTTTCGAAACGTCGCCGCGTACGTTCTTTTGTTGTCATTATGTTGCGCGGCATTCCCAGTCCATTCGCAATCGCCACAGGCTGCGCCGTCATCGACCGCGGGATCAGCCAAGCTCGAGATGCGTAAGGACGGAAGCGGCGGCGGTTCAATCGAGACATTCTTGCCCGATCGGTTCGTTGGGCTGCCGAAACTCGAACTTCCGCTGCTGCTCGCCCCGCTACGGTCGTCGTTGACGATTGCATTCGATCCAGAACTGGCGCGTCGCCGGCAAGGTGTACTTGGCCATGGATGGGTTCTGCCGATCCCGCACATTTCGCGTAGCAAGAAGAATGGAATCAAGTATGCGGGGCGTGAGTTTGCGTTGTTTGCGTCCCCGGGCGCGGGTGATCTCGTTGAAACAACGGCGAATCGATTCAAGCTTGCGGCAGATGACAAGTTGCTCACCGTTGAATCTCGCGGTGCTTATTTCATCCTGAAAGATCGAGATGGCGCGACGTACCTGTTTGGCCAATCGCCGAACTCCCGGCTGCACGATGCCTCCGGACAACGCGTCTACGCATGGTTCGTTGACAAAGTAGTGGATCGACATGGCAACGTCGCGGCTTTTCAATATGAAAATATCAATGGCGTTCCATACCTCAAGAGTATTCGATACGGTTCCTCGAATGCGTCGCGCGTGCCTTTCGAACTTGCGTTTACCTACGATCAGGATTCGTTCTCGCCAACGGTATTCGAATTCGATTTCCCGACAAGAAATGAAAGGCTGCTGCGGACAATTCGCGTGAGTGTGTCCGGGCGGACTTCCCGTTCGTATGAATTTGCATATCTGGGGGTGCCGGAAGCGGGAATCTATTTGCTCGAATCGGTTGTGGAGAAGGGGACGACAGATGACAATCCGCGTCGCTATACCCTGCAATACTCGCCGCCAAGCGAGCTTGCGCTGGCGCCTCCATGGACGGGTGGACCGTTGCCGGTGGTGTCGGTTGCCAATAAATGCGCGACCGGTGATTTCAATGGGGACGGCAAGACCGACCTGGCCTGTTACGCCGGCAACGGAGGCAATTGGCAAATGGCCCTGTCAACTGGCGTTGGGTGGAGCGCGCAACTGTGGGCAGGCGGCCCAACGCAGGGTGAGCCAGTCGACGGTCTATGCCTGACCGGTGATTTCAATGCCGACGGCAAGACCGACCTGGCCTGCTACGCCAGTCGCGACGGCACTTGGGAGATGGGCCTGTCAACCGGCAACGGGTGGAGCTCGCAGCTGTGGACGGGTGGACCGTCGCCCGGTGTACCCGTTGGCGACAAATGTCTGACTGGCGATTTCAATGGGGACGGCAAGACCGACCTGGCCTGCTACAACGACGTTGGAGGCTATTGGCAGACGGTCTTGTCCACCGGCAGTGGATGGAACATGACAATTCGGGCGGGCGGACCGTGGCCGGACGCTCCGGTTGGCGATCGTTGCCTGACCGGTGACTTTAATGGAGACGGCAAGACTGACCTCGCCTGCTACACCGGCAGCGCAGGCGATTGGCATATGGCATTGGCAACCAGCGGCCCATGGAGCACGCTGCTGTGGAAGGGCGGACCGGCGCCCGGCGTGCAAGTTGCCAACAGATGCGTGACCGGTGATTTCAATGGCGACGGCAAGACCGACCTGGCCTGCTTCGCCGGCAATGAAGGTAGTTGGCAGATGGGACTGTCCACGGGCAGTGAGTGGAGCGCGCCTGCGTGGACGGGCGGACCGTCTCCGGGTGTGCCGATTGGCAGGCAGTGCCTGATCGGTGATTTCAATGGCGACGGCAAGACCGACCTGGCGTGCTACACCGGGGGCGGAGGCCATTGGAAGATGGCACTATCGACGGGCAGCGGTTGGAACTCGCCGCTGTGGACTGGCGCGCCGGCGCCGCGCGTGCCGGTTGGCCATCAATGCGTGACCGGCAATTTCAACGAGGACGGCGCAACCGACCTTGCCTGCTATACCGGCAGCGCCGGCACGTGGCACATGTGGTTGTCACGAAAATCTGTCCCAAATGCCCTGAGCAAGATCACGATGCCAACCGGCATCAGCATTGACTACGAATACGGATGGTCGAAGAACGGAACCTTGCGATTCCTTCCATCCGTTCTCCCCGTCCAAGAAAAGCCGAAGTAGACGCAAGCGGATTGCGGAACAAATCCGGGCAATCAACCTCCATGCAACTCGTGGAAATTATCCCGTCAACCAGGTTGTTTGCGTTTGAGGCGGTGAAGCGGTACACGAAAATCAAGTATGTCATCCAACTCAACACGCACCGAGGGCTGCGTCAAAAAGCAGGAGGGGTCTTTCGCAATGATAAAAACGAGCTGGCGGTAGGTATGTAACTCGTTCGAGAGAAAAGGATCGAGCTTCATCAGAAATTTGAACGTATGGCGATTGAAGAGGCGGCCAGAGACAGTCAAGATCGGATTCAAGGACATCACCAGGAGCCGCTTGAATCCATTGCGGGTCCGAACATCGATCGTCCTTCCCTCCACCAGACGGAAAGGAAGGCGGAGCAAGGAACTCCAGAGCCCCCAGGCGCGCAACACATAGGAAGAGGGAACGAGGTCGCGGAAACTGTCCAGCGTAAAATCATGCAAGTGAGCATGTGGTACTTTGCGCCGGATATTGTCAGCCACCGCCTCAGGCCCGTCATGCGGAACTGTGACGATCACCGCCTTTTTGGCGACGCGAAGGAGTTCTTTAAGAGCGACGTCATATCGGGGAATATGTTCCAGGCTTTCGCTCGACAGGACCACATCAAATGCGTTATCCGAATACGGCAGAGCAACGCCATCAGCCACATCGGCTTCGACACTGAAGATTTCTCGGGCGCGCGCGCAAGCTTCATCCGACAGATCGCAGGCGCGAACGCGAACGCCAAAAAATTCGCGAAAGGCCGCCACCATATACCCTTCAGCGCCTCCTACGTCCAGAATCGATTCGAAGTTTAGTTGGGATAGCGCTTTGACGACGTTGGAGAAAATTGCGTAGCGCAGAATGACGCCGTCTTCACAATATGGCGATTTGAAACCATAGATATTTTGGTGAGCGAAAAAGATGCCGTCTTCCGTGGTGTATCGAAAGCGGCTATTCAACCATTCTCTGGTTTGTGCCGTGTAGATGTCCATGGTCGAAAGATTTTGTTGACAGGAGATTCAACACGACCAAGGGCCAGCGGATCAGGTTATCACGAGCCGAAGTGGCCGGGCCGACTGATATCGGAGTCGCTGCAGGGCCTCGGCGCAACAGCGAGCGGCACCGCCTTCGACGTGAAGGGCGTGAGGCCCCGGGGTTACGCCGCCGCGTCGAGGCGCGCAAGCGCTGCGATCTACGGATCAAGCGCCACCGGCACGCCGGTCTTCGCCGAACGCACGCCGGCTTCCGCGATCATCAGCGCTCGGCGGCCGTCATCGAAACCAATCGGTGGCGTGGTGTCGCCTTCGAGCGCAAGGACGAACGCGTCCAGCTCGCGCTTGTACGATTCGGCGTAGCGATCGATGAAGAAGTAGAGCAGCGGATCGCGGCGTATGCCGTCCTTGCTGTGGCGTTCGACCGTGGTGGGCTGCTGATTGCCCGAAATGAGCATGCCCTTTTCGCCAAACGCTTCGATGCGCTGATCATAGCCGTAGACCGCGCGAAAGCTGGAATTGACATGCACCAATGCGCCGCTCGCCATGCGTAATACGACCATTGCCGTGTCGGGGTCGCGGTGCGGATTTTCCTTCGCGTCCAGCATGCACGCGGTCCGCGCGTAGATCTCGACCGGCTCGTCAGCGAGCAGCCAGCGCACCATGTCGAAATCGTGGATCATCGTGTCGTAGAAGATGCCGTAGGGCATCGCGGCGACGTAGTCCGGTGGAGAGATCTCCGGATCGCGGCTGGAAAGGATGAGCATCTCCGGCCGTCCGATCTCGCCGGCGCGGATAGCGTCGTGCAGTGCGCGATGTGTCGGATCGAAGCGGCGGTTGAAGCCGACACAGAACGGCACCTTGCTTTGCGCAAGTGCCGCGCCACAGGCATCGACCTTCGCCATGTCCAGATCGATCGGCTTTTCACAGAAAATCGCCTTGCCCGCGCGCGCGGCGGCCTCGATGATCGGCGTGTGCGTGCGTGGCGGCGTGCAGATGATGACGGCGCGAACGCTTGGATCGGTCAGCGCTTCGGCCAGGCTGCTGGTGGCACGCGCGCCATGCTGCTCCGCCAATGCCTTGCCCGCGGCGAGGTTGAGGTCGACCACCCAGGCGAGCCGCGTCCGTGGATGCGCTGAAAGGTTCGCGGCGTGCACAGGACCGATGAACCCCGCACCGACCAGACAGAAATCGATCATTTGACGTCGTTCCTCAGCGCAAGGCCAGCGTGAATCCGGCCGCGTTGGCCGAGGTACAGAGATTGGCAAATCCCAGTCGCGCGTAAGTGAGCGGATGCGCCTTTTTCGGGTCCTGTTCGGCTTCGACCACCAGCCATCCCGTGTATCCGCCACGCCTGAGTTCGGTCAGCACGGCGGGAAAGTCGATCGATCCATCGCCTGGTACCGTGAACACGCTATCGAGGACCGCGCGCAGGAAACTGCGATCGGCGGCGAGTACGTCATTCAGGATGCTGCGGCGCACATCCTTGCAGTGAACGTGAACGATGCGCTGCGCGTGTCGGCGCGCGACGGCAACGGGATCACCGCCCGCGAACACGAGGTGACCCGTGTCGAGCAGCAACCCCACGTCGTCGGTCGTTTCAGCCATCAGGCGGTCGATCTCGGCCTCGGTCTGCACGACCGTTCCCATGTGATGATGGAAAGCAAGCCGTACACCGCGCTGGCGCACGTGCTTCGCGATCGCGTTGAGACGCGCACAGAATTGCGGCCAGAGCGGGTCGGCGAGGACCGGGCGCCGGGACAGTGGTGCGTTGGGATCGCCGTCGGTGCTGCCATGGCCTTCCGCAAACACCATCACCTTGCACCCCATCGCTGCGAGCAACGTGAGATGCCCTTCGACTGCGGCGGCCTCGTCCTCCGCCGTGCGCCGGCAGAGCTGGGCACTGTACCAGCCTGACACGAGATCGAGGCCATGGCGCTCGAGGATTGGACGCAGTGCCGCTGCATCGCGCGGAAACTTGCCGCCCATTTCGATTCCGGAGAATCCGGCGAGACGTGCTTCCGCCAGACAGACGTCGAGCGGCGTGTCGCCGCCCAACTCCGGCATGTCGTCATTGGTCCACGTGATCGGATTGATGCCGATGCTGACGTTCATTTGATATTCGGCAGGAGTCCAACGGCGGCGAGATCCTGCCGGAGCAGCGCGGGGGAGCGGAAATGAATGCCGTGCACGCCGAGTGCGGACGCGGCAGCAGCGTTGCCGGGCACGTCATCGATGAACACCGCCGATTCCGGCGCAACGCCATAGCGCTCGAAGAGAATGCGGAATATGCGCGGATCGGGTTTCATCACGCCTTCCTCGCCCGAGACCACAATGCCTTGAAACCACGACAGGAAAGCAAATCGCTCGCGCTGCGGAGGAAACGTTTCCGCCGACCAGTTGCTGATCGCGTAGATCGGAACTTCGCGTTCCTTCAATTCGGCAAGCACGTCGACGGTACCCTCGATCGGGCCCGGGATCATCTCGCCGAAGCGATTGCCGAAGGCCTCGATCAGCTCGAGCTTGTCGGCGTGACGTGGCAGCAATTCGCGCGTCGCCTCGGCGAACGTGCGCCCTGCGTCCTGGCGCTCGTTCCACTCGGTCGTGCACACGGTCGCGAGAAAATGTTCCATCGCGGCGTCGTCGCCGTTGAACAGCTTGCGGTAGAGATTGCGCGGATCCCAGCGGAGAAGCACGCCACCCAGATCGAAGATGGCAACGCTGCGTGTTGCGGATGTCTTGGTCATGATGCGGATTCCGGCTCTAGCGCGCAGCGCGTTCGTGTTTGGGGAGGTTGATGAGCACATTGCGCAGGAACGCGACGGACTTTTCGACGCCTTCCAGCGCCGGCAGCATCGGATCTTCGTGCTCGATGCTGAACACGTCGTCGTAACCGACCGCCGCCAGCACGGCGACGAATTCGCGCCACCACTGCTCGCCGTGGCCGTATCCGAGCGTGATGTAGTTCCACGCGCGTTCCTGGAAGCGATCACCCGGGATCGTTTCAATGAGGCCGTGGACGCCGGCGATCACCGGGTCCACGCGCGTGTCCTTGGCGTGGATGTAGTAGATGGCATCACCGAGTGCACGCGCGCCGGCGAGGGGATCTGCCCCCATCCACATCGGGTGGCTGGGATCGAAATTCGCACCGACCGTCTCGCCCACCGCGTCGCGCAGCCGCAGCATCGTGCGCACGTTGTAGACGTTCTGGTGACCGTGGAGCTCCAGGCACAACTTGCGGATGCCGAGTCCGTTCGCGTAGGTGACGAGGTCGCGCCAGTACGGGATCAGCACTTCGTCCCACTGCCAGCGCAGAATTTCGCGTACCTCCGGCGGCCATTCGGTCGTGACCCAGTTGGCGTTGCTGTCTCCTGGCGCCCCTGGGCAGCCGGACATCATCACCACGCGGTCGACGCCCATCAGGCTGGCGAGTTTGATCGTCTTGCGCGTCACCGCGTCGTGTCGTCGCCCCGGTTCGCCCGGATGGACCGGGTTGCCGGAGCAGTTCAGGGCGCTGATGGCAATGCCATGGTCGGCGAGGCGCGCCTTGAAGTTGCGGCGTTCCGCGTCGCTTTCCAGCATGCGGTCGAGGTTCAGATGTGGCGCCGAAGACCAGTTGCCGCAACCGAATTCAAGCATGTCGAGCTGGAGCCGAGCCGCCGTGGAAAGCATGGAGTCGAAGTCCGTGCCCGGCAGGCTGTCGGTGATCATTCCGATTTTCATCGTTATCGCTTGGTCATGGCGTCGAGCAGCAGCGCATCGGCGCGCATAGATTCCCGCAAGTGTGAGTTGGTATTGTCCCGGCCGCGCGCGTGCGGCGGGCAAGACCCGCAATCATACACACGCGGTGGTCAATCCGCTGCGGCGTTCGCCGGCTGCGGTACGCCGGTCACCGCAGGCTCGACGCGCTTGGCGGCACGCCAGTTCTGCAGGCGTTCGAAGTACAGATAGATCACCGGCGTGATGTAGAGCGTGAGCAACTGCGACACGATCAGCCCGCCGACCACGGCGAGGCCGAGTGGCCGCCGCGTCTCGCCGCCCGCGCCCAGTCCCAGCGCAATCGGCAGACTGCCCATCAGTGCCGCCATCGTCGTCATCATGATCGGACGGAAACGCGTAATGCACGCCTGGAAGATGGCATTGTCCGGCGCCAGGTGTTCGTTGCGCTGCGCTGCGATCGCGAAGTCGATCATCATGATGGCGTTCTTCTTGACGATGCCGATCAGCATGATGATGCCGACGAAAGCGTACATGTTCAGTTCGATGCCGAACAGCCACAGCGTGACCAATGCGCCGAAGCCCGCTGTTGGCAATCCGGACAGTATCGTCAGCGGATGGATGAAGCTTTCGTAGAGAATACCCAGCACGAGATAGATGACGAATATCGCCAGCACCAGCAGGATGCCCATGCCACGCAAGGACGATTCGAACGCCTTGGCGGTGCCCTGGTAAATGCCGGTGATGGTTGCGGGCATGCGCATCTCCGCAACGGTGCGGTTGATTTCGTTGATCGCATCACCGATGGCGACACCCGGGCGAAGGTCGAACGAAATCGTCACTGAAGGCAGCTGGCCGAGGTGATTGATCGCGAGCGGGCCGATCGTCGGCTTCAACGTCGCAACGCTGTTCAACGGCACCAGTGCGCCGGTGCTCGAACGGACATAGAGCAGGGAAAGCACGGACGCGTCGGTCTGGTAACGCGGCATCAACTCCATCACTACCCAGTACTGGCTGGTCGGTGCATAGATCGTCGATACCTGGCGCTGGCCATAGGCGTCGTAGAGCGTGTTTTCGATAGCCTGCGCCGAGACGCCGAGCGCAGCGGCCTTGTTGCGATCGATATCGACGATGATTTGCGGCTTGGCGATCTGCAGATCGCTGGTGACGTCGACCAGGCCGGGCAGCTTGCGCAGCGTGGCCTCGACCTGTGGCGCCCATTCATAGAGGTCGGTGGTGTTCGTTCCCTGCAACGTGTATTGATAAGCGCTCTTGGTGACCTGGCCCCCGATACGGATGGCCGGCACGTTCTGCACGTATGCCTTGGCGCCACTCACCTTGGACAGCGGACCGCGCAATTGCTGGATGATCTCGTCCGCACTCGGCCGTTCCTCCCGCGGCTTGAGACTCACGAAAATGCGTCCGACGTTGAGCGACGCGTTCGCTCCTCCGGACCCGACGCTGGCCATCGCGCCATGAACGTGAGGGTTCTCCTTGACGATCGCGGCGACCTGCCGCTGCATATTCGCCATGGCCGGGAACGACACATCCTGTGCCGCCTCCGTGAACACCAGGATCATGCCGGAATCATCGGACGGCAGAAAACCCTTGGGCATGATGTTGAACAGGAAGCCGGTGGCGATGGTGATCGCGAAGAACACTGCAAGCGTGAGCCGCTGGCGTCGCATCACCCATGCCAACGAAGAGCGGTACGCGCCGAGGAGCCCGTCGAACATCCGCTCGCTCCAGGCGTAGATCCGGCCGTGCGGCCGCGCATGTTCGTCCGCGAGCATCCGGCTGCACAACATCGGCGTCAGTGTCAGAGAAACAAGGCCGGAAATCAGCACCGCGACAATGATGGTCACCGCGAACTCGCGCAACAGCCGGCCGAGAATGCCGCCCATGAACAGCACCGGAATGAATACGGCGACGAGCGAGAGCGTCATCGAAACGATGGTGAAGGCGACTTCCTTCGAGCCGTCGAGCGTCGCCTGCATCCGCGACTTGCCCATCTCGCGGTGGCGCATGATGTTTTCGAGCATCACGATGGCGTCGTCGACCACGAAGCCGACGCAAAGCGTCAGGGCCATCAATGACAAATTGTCGAGGCTGTAGCCGAAAGCGTACATCAGCGCGAAAGTGCCAACGATCGACATCGGCAAGGCAAGGCTGGGAATGATCGTCGCGGTGACGCTGCGCAGAAATACGAAAATCACCGCCACGACCAGCACCAGCGCGAGCAGCAGCGATTCCTGCACGTCGCGCACCGCGGCGCGAATCGGGACCGAGCGGTCGTAGAAAACGTTGAGCGTAATGGCGGGCGGGAGTTGCGATTCGAACGACGGGAGGATGTTCTTGACCGCGTTGACGATCTCGATCGTGTTCGTGCCCGGCTGCCGCTGGACTGCGAGCATGATGCCGCGGGTGCCGTTGTACCAGGCGGCCAGGCGGTCGTTCTGCACGCTGTCGAATACCCGCCCGATTTCGTTCAGGCGGACGGGAGCGCCGTTGCGATAGGCAACGATCAGCGGCGCGTACGCCTGCGCATTCATGAGCTGGCCGGTCGCCTGTACCGAGAGCGCCTTGTCGCGCCCGGAAAGCGAGCCGGTCGGCAGATTGACGTTGCTGTTCGCGATCGCCTGCTCGACCTCGGTCAGGGCGATACCGCGCGTCGCCAGCGCATTGGGATCGAGTTGCACGCGCACGGCATACTGCTGCGAGCCGAACACCTGTACCTGCGCCACGCCGCTGATCGTCGATATCTGCTGCGCAAGCAGGTTCTCGGCGTACTCGGCCACGGTGGACAGCGGCAACGTGGCCGACGAGAGCACGATGTTGAGAATCGGCGCATCGGCGGGATTGACCTTGCGTTGGGTCGGCGGGTTGGGCATCGACGATGGCAGCGAACGCGCCGCCGCGGCGATGGCCGACTGCACATCCTGCGCTGCGGCATCGATGCTGCGATCGAGCGAGAACTGCAGCGTGATCGTCGACTGCCCGTCGTTCGACGTCGACGACATCGAATCGATGCCGGCGATGGTCGAGAATTGCTTCTCGAGTGGCGTCGCGACTGCGGACGCCATGGTATCCGGGCTCGCGCCCGGCAATTGCGCCTGCACCTGAATCGTCGGGAAGTCGACGTTCGGCAGCGCATTCACGGGCAGCAGTCGGTACGCGATGATGCCGAAGATCAGGATCCCGACCATCAGCAGCACGGTCATGACCGGACGGCGGACAAAGATTTCGGAGATGTTCACGATGCCGGGGCGCCCTTGCCCAGGTTGACCTTGGTCCCGGGCGTGAGTCGCATCTGTCCCACCGTAACGACCTGTTCGCCGGCCGCGAGACCGCTGGCGATCACTGTCTCGTCACCCTCCGCGCGCGCGACCTTGATGTTGCGTAACTCGACCGTCTGGTCCGGCTTGACCACGAAAACGTACTGACCGTTAGGGCCGCTTTGCACCGAGACCGACGGCGCGACCACCGCGTCCTTCTGCTCGTGCAATGTAAGCACGACGTTGACGAACTGGCCCGGCCACAATGCTTTGTCGGTGTTCGGGAACTCGGCCTTGAGCTTGATGGTGCCGGTGGTCGTGTCGGCGGAGTTGTCGATGAACGACAGCTTGCCGGCGACCGGTGCATGCGCCGCATTGGCAAACGTCGCCTGCACCTTGAGTTCTCCTTCCGCCAGATATTTGCGGATGTCGGCGATATTCTGCTCGGGCACCGAGAACGAAGCGTAGATCGGCACGACCTGGTTGATCGTCACCAGCGGATTGGCATCGTTGGCCCGGACCAGATTGCCGCGCTGACTCTGAATGCGGCCTGCGTAACCGGTCACCGGGGCACGAATCGTGGCGTAGTCGAGCGACAACTTCGAGTTCTCGATCGCGGCGTCGTCGGCGGCGACGACCGCCGAGGCTGTCGCCAGATTGGTCCGCACCTGCTCGTAGGCGTCCGGCGAGATGAAGTTCTTGCCCAGCAGGTCCTTGTAGCGCTTCTCCTGCTCCACCGCACGATCGTATAGCGCCTTGTCCTTGAGCAGGTTGGCCTGTGCCTGCCTGAGGCTGGCTTCGAACGGCCGCGAATCGATCTCGAACAGCACCGCGCCCTGGCGCACTTCGTCGCCTTCCTTGAACTTGACCGAGTTGAGCTGGCCATCGACGCGCGCCTTGATCGCGACCGTCGTGAACGGTTCGACGTTGCCGATCGCAAGCAGTCGTACCGGTACGGTTTTCTGGACGACGGGCACCGCAGTCACCGGAATCACCGGCGCGCTTTTCTGCACCTCGGCGCGGGATCCGCGGTTGGCCTGGAAAATGAAAAATACGCCGGCGGCCAACACGGCCAGCGCGAAAATGCCCGAAAACACCTTCCTTCTGGTTGACATGTATAGCGGGCGGGCACTGCTGCCTCGCACCCCTCCTTCAAACGGTCTGCCTGGCGCGTTGTTTGCGCCTTATCGCATAGACCGCGACACCGGCCGGGAATTCCCGACGCGACCATGCGGTCGGCCCCGGCGAATTAAATATTATGGACCAATCGGCGCGAGTGAGGGTAATCGTCGCGATTTGATGCAAATTGGGCCGTTCGGACTCGATTGCTGCGCCATCAGACCGCAGATTCCGACGCTGTAACACACAGCAAGGTTGCGGCCTTGCATTGCATTGTTTGACGACGACAAGCTTCGCGTTCGGATTCGATTGGCGCATTGCTTTGGAATTTGCGGTGTCCGCCGCTTCCGCCGTAAGATCCATATCGCTGCGGGTGTAGCTCAATGGCAGAGCAGAAGCTTCCCAAGCTTACGACGAGGGTTCGATTCCCTTCACCCGCTCCAGTTAAACAAAGGCCCGATCGGGCCTTTATAACTGGCGAAGATTGAAGGGATGAGAAGCCTCGGGTTCGACCAGCGGTCCGAGCAGTGTGAGGACCGCGCAGGACGCCGTGGCGAAGCGCACGGCGGTCCCGGAGCATAGCGGAGGGATCGTGAAATCGCCTACAGCGATTTCGCGACATTCCCTTCACCCGCTCCATCCTTCGCTGCCGGCCCCTCCGAGTCAAAGCCGGCGAAGCGTTTTAGCGATGTGATTGATGTATATCAATCACATCGGATTGCCCGAGTGTGGCCTAAACGGTAGGATCAGCCTGAATGCACTTGGATGCCCTTTTTGGGGAGGTTATGGTTCGTCGGCATCGGCAGTGGGTTGCGGGAGTGGTGACGCTAGGGTTGGTATTCGCCCAGTTCGTCACCGCTGCGCATGCCTGCGCGCTGGCGATCCCCGCGTCGCAGACGGCGGCGACGTTCGCCCAGCAGGCTGAAGAGACCATGCCGCCGGACTGCCCCGCGATGGCGGGGGGCGTCGCCGCGAACGCCAACGTTTGCCAGTCGCATTGCGCCTATGGCCAGCAGATCGACGTGCATCCTGATGCGCCGGTCGCGGCGATCGCGCCTCACCCGGCGTTGACCGTTCGTGTCATGTCGTCAATCGTGCAGCTTTTCCGCGACACGATGTTCCTCCATGCGCGCAGCACCGCGCCGCCCGTCTCGCTCCTCTTCAGCCGTTTCCTGATCTGATCTTCGCATCGCGTTGAATTGGGCGCGCGCCAGTCGCGTGCGCCGATGTCATTCACGTCGATGTGGAGGTCCTGTGCAACGTTATCCAGGTTGTCACCCGGCTGTAACCGCAGCCATCCGTTATCTCGCCACGCTCGCTGCCTTGCTGCTGGGCGCGCTGAACTCGCCTGTCGCTGTTGCTGCCGACGCACCTTTGACACTGTCGGAGGCGCAACGCATTGCGATTGCACGCTCCCGCCAACTGACCGCGCAAGACTACGCGGTCACCGCAGCGCGCGAGATGGCGATTTCCGCAGGTCAGCTGCCCGATCCGATTGCGACGTTGGGCGTCAACAATTTGCCGATCAACGGGCCGGATGCGTGGAGCCTTACTCGCGACTTCATGACCATGGCCAGCGTCGGCGTAATGCAGGAATTCACCCGCGCAGACAAGCGCGAGGCGCGGGCCGAGCGGTTCGGGCGCGAAGCCGACAAGGCGCTCGCCGAGAGGGACGTTCGCGTTGCCGCGATTCAGCGCGACACAGCGCTGGCATGGTTCGACCGCTACTATGCCGAGGCCATGGCGGCGATTGTCCTGGAGCAGGGCGGGGCGGCGCGGACAGAGATCGATGCTGCGGAGGGTGCATACCGAGCCGGGAAGGGCAACCTGGTCGATGTCCTGGCTGCCCGCGCCGCGTTGGCGGGGCTCGACGATCGTGCCAGCGAACTTCGTCGGCGCGCAAGCTCCGCCAGGATTGCATTGGCGCGCTGGATAGGCGATGCCGCGGAGGCGCCCCTGGCAGGCAAGCCAACGGTCGACGCGATCCGGCTCGATCCGCGAACGCTCGATGACGAGCTCGGACACCACCCGCAGATTGCCGTGCTTGCCGGGCAGGAAGCCCTTGCTGCGGCCGAGGTCCGGGTGGCTCAGGCCAACACTAAAGCCGACTGGAGCGTGGCGCTGATGTACAACCAGCGTGGCTCCGCCTATTCGAACATGATCTCGGTCAACTTCTCGGTGCCGCTGCAATGGGATCAGAAGAATCGTCAGGACCGCGAAGTGGCGGCGAAGCTGGCGATGCTCGATCAGGCACGTGCGGAGCGCGAAGACATGCTGCGAGCCCACATCGCAGAGGTACGGGCGATGCTCGTCGAGTGGGAGAGCGGTCGTGAGCGTGGCGCTCGATATGCGCGCGAACTACTGCCGCTCGCCTCGGAACGCACGCAGGCGGCGTTGGCTGCCTACCGCGGCGGCAAGGCCAGCCTCGCCGACGTGCTGCTCTCGCATCGCAGCGAGATCGATGTGCGCCTGCAGGCGCTGCAACTGGACATGGACACCGCGCGGCTGTGGGCACAGCTCAACTTTCTTGCCCCAGACGTCGTCAGCGGCGCGCACTTGAACGTCGATCCAACGAAGGAGCGGCAATGAATCTCAAGACATTCACCTTGGTTCTGCTGGTCGTCGTCCTTGCCGGCGCGGGGGCATACACGCTTTATCGACTTGGCGTTGATCGCGGAATGAAGATGGCCGCGACCGTAGCTGTTGCAACTGCTTCCAGCCCGGCTGCGAAGAGCGCCCCGCAGAACGTCGGCGACGTCGACCCCGCGACCGGCAAGAAGGTTCTCTATTGGCACGACCCAATGACACCGGGACAGAGATTCGACAAGCCGGGCAAATCGCCATTCATGGACATGCAGCTCGCTCCCGTCTACGCGGAGGGCAGCGGCGACGAGAGCTCGGTCGCGATCAGTCCCCGAATGCAGCAAAACCTTGGCGTGCGCACGGCGCCAGCTAAGCAAGGCACGCTCCAGACCATCATCGAAGTCACCGGCAGTACCGCGTACAACGAACGTGACGTCGCCGTCGTGCAGGCACGCAGCAACGGGTTTCTCGAGCGCCTCTATGTGCGTGCGCCGCTCGATCCGGTGCGACAGGGTCAGCCGCTCGCGGAGCTCTACGTACCCGATTGGGTGGCCGCTCAGGAAGAGTATCTATCGGCGAGACGTATCAGCGCGCAGGCCGCTGGCAACAGCATCGATGGGCTGGTCGATGCGGCCCGGCAAAGGATGCGGCTCGTCGGGATGGCTGAGGAGCAGATCCGGCGTATCGAAGCGAGTGGCGTCGTGCAGACGCGCATCACGCTGACGGCACCGATCAGTGGCGTAGTCGCCGAGCTCACCGCGCGTGAGGGCATGACGGTGATGGCAGGTGCGCCACTCTTCCGCATCAACGGCCTGTCCACGATCTGGGTGAATGCGGATGTTCCCGAAAATGTTGCGGCGAGCGTGCGACCAGGCAACGTCGTCGAGGCACGGACGCCGGCGCTGCCGGGCATGACGTTCCAGGGCAAGGTCAGCGCGATCCTGCCGGAAGTGAACACTGCCACCCGCACGCTCAAGGCTCGCGTTGAGCTCGCCAACCCAGGCAGCCGCCTCGTGCCCGGCATGTTTGCCACCATCATCTTCGCGTCAGCGGCACGCAACGCCGTTTTGCTGGTGCCCTCCGAGGCCGTTATCAACACCGGCAAGCGCTACGTCGTTGTCGTCGCGCAAGGCGACGGCAGGTTCGCTCCAGTCGATGTTGTGGTCGGTCTGGACAGCGGCGGCCAGACGGAGATACTCAAGGGCTTGCAGGTGGGGCAGAACGTCGTCGTGTCCGGCCAGTTCCTGGTCGATTCCGAGGCGAATCTCAAGGCCTCGACGACGCGGATGAGTGACATGCCGCCGCCCGTTGCGGGCGAGGGCACCAAGTCACCGCCTGCAGGCGCCGCGCCATTGGGAGCCAAGCCATGATTGCCAGGCTCATTCGCTGGTCGATCGCCAATCGCTTCCTCGTGCTGCTGGCGACACTGATGGTGACTGCGTGGGGAGTGTGGTCGCTTGCACGCACGCCGCTGGATGCAATTCCGGACCTGTCGGATGTGCAGGTGATCATTCGCACGACCTTCCCGGGGCAGGCTCCGCAGATTGTCGAGAACCAGATCACCTATCCGCTGACGACGACGATGCTCTCCGTACCCGGCGCGAAATCCGTGCGTGGCTACTCGATGTTCGGCGACTCGTTTGTCTACATCCTGTTCGACGACGGTACCGACCCGTACTGGGCGCGCTCGCGCGTGCTCGAGTATCTGAACCAGGTGCAGGCGCGCTTGCCGGCGCAGGCAAGGGCGTCGCTCGGACCTGACGCAACGGGCGTGGGCTGGGTCTACGAGTACGCTTTGATCGATCGCACCGGCAAGATGGACCTGTCGCAGCTGCGCGCGCTGCAGGACTGGTTCCTGAAGTACGAGCTGAAGGCGGTCCCCAACGTATCCGAGGTTGCGAGCGTCGGTGGCATGGTCCGGCAGTACCAGATCGTGCTCGATCCCGATCGGCTTCGCGCCTACAACATCACGCACGGCAGGGTGATCGACGCTGTCCAGAAGGCGAACCAGGAAACAGGCGGCTCGGTGCTGGAGCTCGGTGAAGCGGAGTACATGGTGCGGGCCTCGGGTTACCTGCAGTCGCTCGATGACTTCCGCCAGATTCCGCTGACGACGACGGACGCCGGCGTTGCGGTGCGACTCGGCGACGTCGCGCGCATCCAGATCGGCCCGGAGATGCGTCGTGGAATTGCCGAGTTGAATGGCGAGGGTGAGGTGGCCGGCGGGATCATCGTCATGCGCTCGGGCAAGAATGCGCTGGAGACCATCGACGCGGTGAAGGCCAAGCTCGAGAAGCTCAAACCCAGCCTGCCGCCGGGCGTCGAGATCGTGCCGACCTATGATCGTTCAAACCTCATCAGGCGCGCGGTGGACAACCTCCAGGAAAAACTGATCGAGGAATTCATCGTCGTCGCGCTCGTTTGCCTCGTGTTCCTGTTCCATGTGCGCTCGGCTTTTGTCGCGATCGTGTCGTTGCCTCTCGGTGTGTTGATGGCGTTTATCGTCATGTACCACCAGGGCGTGAACGCCAACATCATGTCGCTCGGCGGGATCGCGATCGCCATCGGCGCGATGGTCGATGCCGCGGTGGTAATGATCGAGAATGCGCACAAGCATGTCGAGGCGTGGCACCTCGCCAACCCCGATCGGAAGCTCGAGGGTGACGTCCACTGGCAGGTCATCGGCGATGCGGCCACGCAAGTCGGACCCGCGCTGTTCTTTTCGCTGCTGATCATCACGCTGTCCTTCATTCCGGTGTTCACGCTGGAAGCGCAGGAAGGCCGACTGTTTTCACCGCTGGCGTATACCAAAACCTACGCCATGGCCGTCGCCGCTGGCCTGGCAGTGACGCTGATCCCGGTGCTGATGGGTTACCTTATCCGCGGCCGGATTCCGGGGGAGAAGAAGAATCCGCTGAACCGCCTTCTGATCGCGGTCTATCAACCGCTTCTTCAGGGCGTGCTACGCTTCCCGTGGTCGACGTTGGCCGCAGCACTCGTCATTGCCGTGGCGACGCTATGGCCGATGAGCCAGCTTGGCGGTGAGTTCATGCCGCCGCTGGATGAAGGCGACCTGCTCTACATGCCTTCGGCGCTGCCGGGCATTTCCGCAGGAAAAGTGACGGAGCTTCTGCAGCAGACGGACCGGCTGATCAAGACGGTACCTGAAGTGGCGACCGTGTTTGCCAAGGCCGGAAGGGCAGAGACGCCGACCGATCCAGCCCCGCTGGAGATGTTCGAGACCACGATCCAGTTCAAGCCACGCGAGCAGTGGCGGCCCGGGATGACCCCGGACAAACTCATCGAAGAGCTCGATCGCACGGTCAAGGTGCCCGGACTCTCCAACATCTGGGTGCCGCCGATCCGCAATCGCATCGACATGCTGGCGACGGGCATCAAGAGTCCGGTGGGCGTCAAAGTGGCGGGAACGGACCTGCGGGAAGTCGATCGCATCACGGCTGAGATCGAGCGCGTGGTGAAGCAGGTACCGGGCGTGACCTCCGCGTTTGCGGAACGCCTGACCGGGGGACGCTACATCGATGTGCAGATTGATCGTGCCGCGGCTGGGCGCTATGGCTTGAATGTGTCCGACGTACAGAGCGTGGTGTCGGCGGCGATCGGGGGCGACAACATCGGCGAGACGATCGAGGGGCGACAACGCTTCCCGATCAACGTGCGCTACCCGCGCGAGCTTAGAGACTCGGTCGAGACGATTCGCAATCTCCCGGTGCTCACCGAGCGCGGCGCACAGATACGCCTGCGCGATGTGGCGACCATTCGCATCAGCGACGGTCCGCCGATGCTGAAGAGCGAAAACGCCCGCCTCTCGGGCTGGGTGTATGTCGATCTTCACGGGCGCGACTTGAGCTCGGCGGTGCGCGAGATGCAGCGCGCTGTCGTGCAGGACATCAAGATACCGCCCGGCTACTCGATCTCGTGGTCCGGCCAGTTCGAATTTCTCGAGCGCGCAACACAGAAATTGAAGCTCGTGGTGCCGGCGACGCTGGTCATCATCTTCGTCTTGCTCTATCTGATTTTCCGCAGTGTCGCCGACGCGTTGCTGATCATGGCCACGCTGCCCTTCGCCCTGGTCGGCGGCTTCTGGTTGATGTACCTGCTGGGCTACAACATGTCGATTGCCTCGGCGGTAGGCTTCATCGCGCTGGGCGGCGTTGCCGCAGAGTTTGGCGTGATCATGCTGCTCTACCTCACACAGGCACTGCAAGACCGGCAGACCACGGGACAGCCGTTGACGTTGCCGGTCGTCAAGGATGCCATCATCGAAGGCGCCGTACTGCGGGTGAGGCCGAAAGCCATGACCGTTGCGGTGATCATTGCCGGATTGCTGCCGATCATGTGGGGCGATGGCGCCGGCTCGGAGATCATGCGGCGGATCGCGGCGCCGATGATCGGCGGGATGATCACGGCGCCGTTGCTGTCGATGTTCGTGATTCCGGCGGCGTATTTGCTGCTACGGCGACCGCGCCCGGCGAGTACCACGCGTTCCATGACGGGAAAGGTGGCTCGCGGGACCGCTTGAACGCAGGCGGCACGTTGCCGAACTGCACGACTTTCGCTCGGGTGCGGTGCCGTTGGACGTGAGTTCAGCGCTGCATGACCCCGGCATTCGTGCGGAACCCTGGCCTGACGGCTACGGACGGATATACGCCCAGCCCTGTTGTTGCCGCGACATCAGTTCGACGACGCCTGCGGGAACGTAACCGATGCCGTTGAGCATGTCGCCGCGTACCAGCTTCTGTCCACTCATCGTGATTTCGCAGGCGACGACCTTGATGCCCGCCGCCGTTGCTTCATCGACGCGTCCGCCGACGGGCGAGTCGATCTTGAGCATGCCAATGCCCGGCCCGTAGGCGACGACTTCGATGTCCACGTTGGCGGCGCCGAGGTTGGCCTGGAGATTCCTGGCATTGTTCAGCGCGAGATTCCATTTGCCCGGATCAGCGTCACTGACCTGGATGACGACCTTGTTGCGCTGTGCACTGGCTTGCTGGGCCTGCGCGGCCGGGATCCCGATGCTACCGGCGGCGAACGCTGCCAGCGCGAGCGTTGCCAGAATGCGCAGTCCAATGCGCGTCGTGATCATGCTGTCTCCTCGATTGCGTTGAACGTCGGCGCAGCGATTTGCTTTGCGGCTGCCGAGAACGGGAGTCTACGCCTTCGCCGCCACCTTCGTCAGCGCGCTCGAAGGCTGCCGTGCAGAGCAGGCCGCCTATGGCGTAAAATTGCGATTCGCGTGCCTGCCGGCATCTGCGCGCCAACGTTGTACCCGTCGATTTCGTGATCGCAAGCCGTTCCCCATCGCAGCAGTGAAGCCGTCGACGCATATTCCGCTGTCGGCAGTGCTGTTGGTCGTGCTCGCCAGCGCCTGTTTTTCGTCGGTGGACGTCACGGTCAAGCATCTCAGCCAGCGGTACCCCGTGCCACTGCTGGTCTGGGCCCGGTGGGGCGTGCAGACGTTGCTCATGCTGGCAATACTGGGGCCAAGGCTCCGCCTGAACCTGGTGCGCACGCACCGGCTCCCGTTGCATATCGTGCGCGGCGTCGTGCTCGTGGGTTCGGGCACGTGTTTTTTCTCCGCGCTGAAGTATCTGCCGGTGGCCGAAGCGACCGCACTCAACTTCATGTCACCGATTTTAGTCACGGTCATGGCCGGGTGGTTCCTGGGCGAACACCTCACGCGGCCGCGGTGGGCGTTCGTCGTCGCGGGATTCATCGGCATGCTGCTTATTGTTCGGCCCGGCACCGAGGTGCTGCATCCGGCGGCATTTTTCGCGCTTGCTGCAGCGGCGCTGTACGCAACGTTCCAGATCCTCACGCGCAAGCTCGCCGGCGAAGACCTGATGGTTTTGCTGTTCTTCCCAAGTCTGGTCGGGACGGTGCTGTCTTCTGTCGCGGTACCTTTCTTCCATTATCAGGCGTGGTATCCGATCTCCGACATACTGCTTTTCGTCGGGATCGGCATCATGGGCTTCGTCGGCCATCTGTTGTTCATCAAGGCCTTTCAGGTCGCGTCCGCTTCAGCCATTGCGCCATTCACGTACACGCAGTTGGTCTGGTCGACACTGGCCGGCTGGCTGGTCTTCGGCTCGTTTCCGGATGGCTGGACACTCTCCGGGATCGTGGTCATCGCGGGCAGCGGTATCGTCCTCACGTGGTACGAACGGTGGCGGGCGAGTTTGCCGCCGGCGGAGCCGGTGGCCGTCGACTGAGTTTCAGGCATGGCGCGGTACAATCACCGTAGGCGCGAATTCATTCGCGCGCGATGTTCGATGAATCCGCGGTCCGAATGAATTCGGACCTACAGCATGGCGGAGCGTCGTAGGCGCGAATTCATTCGCGCACAGCGCGGGCGAGTACACAATTCAATTCTTAAGGGAGAGAAAATAATGACCAGCGTCAAGCCGCGCGTCGGATTCATCGGCCTCGGGTTCATGGGCCATGGCATGGCGAAGAATCTTGTAGGCAAAGGCTTTCCGCTGACCATACGCGTGCATCGCAACCGCAAACCCGCGGAGGACATTCTCGCTGCAGGCGCTAAGGAAGTGAAGACCAGCGCGGACCTGGCGCGTGCCTCCGACATCGTGATCCTGTGCGTCACGGGGTCGCCGCAGATCGAGGAAATCATCTATGGTGAAAACGGCATCATGAGCGCGGCCCGCGAAGGGTTGGTCGTGATCGACACATCGACGGCGGAACCTGCGTCGACCGCGAAGATCCGCGACGATCTCGCGAAAAAAGGCACGAAGTACGTCGACGCACCGCTCGCGCGCACGCCGAAGGAAGCCGAGGAAGGCCGGCTCAACACCATGGTCGGTGCCGATGACGCGACCTTCGCGCAGATCAAACCGGTGCTTTCGGCCTACTGCGAGAATGTCATTCACGTGGGACCGCCCGGTCATGGGCACATGATGAAGCTCATCAACAACTTCATCGCCCAGTCCATTGCCACGGCCACCGCCGAAGCGTGCGCGACGTGCGCGAAGTCCGGCGTCTCGATCCGCAAGCTGCACGAAATCATCTCTGCCGGCGCCGTCAACTCGGGCATTTTCCAGATGATGGTCGGCCGGATGCTCGAAGGCGACATGGCGGGCCTCAAGTTCACGCTCGTCAACGCGATGAAGGACATGCGCTACTACACGCACTTCGCCGAATCGTTGCCGGTATCGGCGATTGTCGGCGGCGCGGTGCATCAAAGCCTGGTCAACGCGAACTTGCTGGGCTTCGGCGACAAGTTCGTCCCGTCGCTGATCGAGGCACAGGAGAAACTTGCCGGCGTGAAGATCGTCTGAGCGGCGCACCGTGGCAGCCGTGAACCCTTCTCTCTGGGACAATCCGCTCGGTACGGACGGCTTCGAATTTGTCGAGTACGCGGCACCGGATCCGGCGGCGCTGGGTCGCCTGTTCGAGCAGATGGGCTTCGCGGCGATCGCGAAGCATCGCTCGAAGAACGTATTGCTGTACCGGCAAGGCGGCGTCAATTTCATCGTCAATGCCGAGCCCGACAGCTTTGCGCAGGGCTTTGCGCGCGTGCATGGCCCGTCGATCTGCGCCATGGCGTTTCGCGTGAAAGACGCCGCGCTGGCCTATCGCAAGACCGTCGAACAGGGCGCATGGGGCGTCGAGGCGCGGCCCGGCCCGATGGAACTCAACATTCCGGCGATCAAGGGTATCGGCGATTCGCTGATCTACCTCGTCGATCGCTACCCCGGATCCGACGGCAGCGGCGTGTCGATCTACGACATCGACTTCGTGCCATTCGCCGGCGTCGATCAGCACCCACGAGGAGCGGGCCTTGCCGCCATCGACCATTTGACCCACAACGTGCATCGCGGTCGGATGGACGAATGGGCGGGATTCTACGAGCGTCTGTTCAACTTCCGCGAAGTCCGTTATTTCGACATCGAGGGCCAGCTCACGGGACTCAAGAGCAAGGCGATGACGAGTCCCTGCGGCAGGATTCGCATCCCCATCAACGAGAGCTCCGACGACAAGAGCCAGATCCAGGAATATCTGGTGGCGTACCATGGCGAAGGCATTCAGCATGTCGCGCTTTCCACCGAGGATATCTACGCGACGGTCGGGCAACTGCGGACCAAACAGGTTGCGTTCCAGACGACGCCGGACACCTATTACGACTTGTTGTCGACGCGGCTGCCTGGACACAAGGAGGATGTCGCGAAGCTGAAGGGCAACAACATTCTGCTCGATGGCGCGCCGGCGAAGGATGAAATGCTGCTGCAGATCTTCACGACAACCGTGATCGGCCCGATATTTTTCGAAATCATTCAACGCAAAGGCAACGAAGGCTTCGGTGAAGGAAACTTTCGTGCGCTGTTCGAGTCGATCGAGCTGGATCAGATCCGACGCGGCGTGTTGAAAGCCTAGACCGCGCCCGCCAGGTCGTCTTCTGTGCTTGCTCATACGACGCAGCGTCTCGATCATGCGGCGATCATGCGCGCGCTCGCGACGCACGCGACGACGTTGCAGGTCGAAGTCGTCGATCGCGTCGACTCGACCAACAGCGAATTGCTCCGCCGCAGTCCGGATGTGGACGTTCACCGGCTTCTGCTTGCCGCGGAATGGCAAACCGCGGGACGAGGCCGGCGCGGGCGGCAATGGTCATCTACGCCTGGCGGCAGCCTGACCTTTTCGCTGGGCTGGCGCTTCGAGCAGGGCGCGGGATTTCTCTCGGGACTGTCGCTCGCGGTTGGCGTGGCGATCGCGCGAGCGCTCGAAGCGTCCGGCTACACCGATGTCGAGCTCAAATGGCCCAATGATCTGGTGCATGGCCAGCGCAAACTCGGCGGCATCCTGATCGAGCTGTCTGGCGATGCGCTCGGCCCGTCGCTGGTGGTCGTCGGTGTCGGCGTCAACGTGCATTTGCCCGAGAGCGTGCGCAGTGATATCGCGCAGCCGGTCACCGATCTGGCTGCGATCGCGGACGTGCGCGATCGTAGTGTGCTGCTCGCGCGAATTGCCGCGGAGCTTGCACTGGTGCTGGAGGAATACGGGCGCAGCGGTTTCGCGGCCTTTCGCCCGGAATGGCAGCGGCGGCACGCGATGCAGCACCAGCCGGTCGACGTGCTGCTGCCCGACGGCAGTATCGCGCACGGCAGCGCGACCGGCGTCGATGCCGATGGCGCATTGTTGCTCGATCGTGGCGACAGCCACCTGCGCTTCGTCAGCGGCGAAGTCTCATTGCGTCGTGCCCGATCATGATCCTGGTCCTCGATTGCGGACACAGCCGGCTGGCGTGGGGATTCGCTGGCGAGCACGGCTGGGCCGCGCAGGGGACAGTGGCCAATCAGGAGATCGGCACGCTTGCGCTGCGCAATTGGCAGAATCTGCAGCGACCGATGCGCGTGGTCGGCATCAACGTTGCCGGGGAAGCGATGCGCGTGCGCGTCGAAGGGCAACTCACACGCTGGCGCATGATGCCGCAGTGGCTGATCGCCACCGAAGAAGCCTGCGGCGTCCGCAACCGCTACACCCTGCCGTCACAGCTTGGCGCCGATCGCTGGGCGGCGCTGATCGCTGCGCGCACACGCGCCGTGCAGGAGCTGTTTCCGCCGCCGTGCGTCGTCGTCAATGCGCGCACAGCGATAACGGTCGATGCGATTGACGCCGCTGGCGTATTCCGCGGCGGCGTGGTCCTGCCGGGATTGAATCTGATGCTGCAGGCACTGGCGGCCAACACGTCGTTGCGAATTCCTCCCGGTCGGTATGAAGACTTTCCACTCAACAACGCCGACGCCATGATGTCCGGGTCGGTGCAAGCGGTATGTGGCGCGATCGAGCAGATGCGTGGGCGCCTCGCGGACGACAGCACGACGGTGAAGTGTTTCCTTGGCGGCGGTGCGGCGGGCGAAATCGCGCCCCACCTTACAGCGCCGGTTGAGGTCGTGGATAATCTGGTGCTGGAGGGCGCCCTCGCCCTGGCACTATCCCAATGAGAACCCTCGTCCTGCTGCTGCTGCTCGCCAACTTGACGCTGTTCGGCTATATCAAGCTCGACAGCGTCGGTGCTGGCGAGGGCGTACGTCTGAACCAGCAGGTGCAGCCAGACAAGGTCAAGCTGCTGACTGCGCAGCAAGTCGCGGCGCTGGGCCCGGCGAAGGTCGCCGCGCTTGCGGACGTCTGCGCGGAATGGGGGCCGTTGTCCGATGCCGACCGTGCGCGCGCGCTGGCGGTGATCGAGCCGCTCGACCTGGGCAGGTTGATGACGCAGAAGCGCATGGAGATCATCGCCAACTACTGGCTGTTCCTCCCGCCGGCGGCGAACAAATCCGCGGCGGACAAGCGCGTCGACGAGCTCAAGGCGCAGGGCATCAAGGATGCGGTGGTCATCGACACCGGGCCGCAGCGTCTCGCGATTTCGCTGGGTGCATTTCGCACCGAGGACGCCGCCCAGGCGCGGATGAATGCGCTGCAGGCGCAGGGCGTCAAGAATGCGAAAGTCGGACCGCGCGCCCAGGCAACCCAGCAAACGACGCTGGTGATTCGCGATCCGCCGGCGCCGGCGGTGCTTCGGCTCAAGGAACTGCAGAGCGGTTTTCCCGGAAGTGAAGTGAAGATCGGATCGTGCGAGAAGACCGGCTGACCTTGTCCCCGGATCGCGGTGCCGATGCCGCGGCCGCGACGATCTGGCAGGCGGAGTCGCCGGAAGACATTGCGCAGGCCCGGGCGCTGTTCCTCGAATATGCGCAATGGCTCAAGGTCGATCTGTGTTTCCAGAGTTTTGACGCTGAACTTGCCGGCTTGCCAGGAGGCTATGCGTCGCCACGTGGACGACTGCTCCTTGCCGGGGCGCAGGGCATTGCGTTCGGATGCATTGCGTTGCGTCCCCTTGATGCCGTCGGGCGCACCGCAACGGCAGCACCGCTTATAGGTGAGGTCAAGCGCATGTATGTGCGACCGGCGCAACGCGGCCAGCGGTGGGGGCATCGGCTCGGCGAGGCGCTCGTCGCCGATGCACGCGCGATCGGATACCGGGAACTCAAGCTCGATACGCTGGCGTGGATGACACCGGCGCGGGGGCTGTATGCGGAACTCGGATTCCGCGAATGCGCACCGTATTACGTGAATCCGCTGCCCGACGTTGTTTACATGTCGCTGCAACTTTCACCGACCTGATTGCGCATGTACCTGACACGCACCGAAGCCGACGCCGTCGCGGCACGCACCGCCGCGCTTGAAGCGCACGCCGGCGTTCAGGTGGTCACCGCCGTCGTCGGCAAGGCGGATCACTACGTCGAATTGCCCTGGAAAGCGTTTGCGCTGGGCGTCGTGCTTGCGGCGCTTGCCGTCGTCATCGCCGACGGGCTGCGGCCGGACTGGGTCAGCTCGCATATCGCTCTCGTGCACGTGCTGACGATTCTCGGAGTCGGCGCGGCGAGTGCTCTGGTTGCGATATTCGTTCCGGCGTATGCGCGCGCATTTCTGACGACATTGCGTCGCGACTCCGAGGTTCGTCACTATGCGGAATCGCTGTTCGTGCGCAAGGGTTTGTTCAGTACGCGGGGCCGCAATGGCATCCTGGTGCTCGTCTGTCTGTTCGAGCGGAAGGTCGAAATTTTCGCCGACACGGGATTGCACGGCCGCGTCGGCGAGCCGCAATGGCGCTCGGTGATCGCGCGCATGACGCCAGCGCTTGCCGTGGGCCGGACCGCAGAGGCGCTGGAGCTGGGTCTCGCTCGCCTGGACGAAATTCTGCGTGAAAGAGTGCCGCAGCTCCTGCCGGACACCACTGACGAACTTGCTGACCGGCCGATCGAAGAACGGGGCGCGCGATGATGCCGATTGCGCAGCGATGGACATTGATTGCGTTGTTCACGCTGGCGTCCGCGGGCGCCGCGCTCGGTGCCGAAGTCCCATTTCTTACCGGCAAGGTGGTCGACAATGCGGAAATTCTCAAGCCGGCGACGCGCGACGCATTGACCGCGGCGCTGAAGGCGCACGAACAGTCCACCAGCAATCAGGTTGTGGTATTGACCGTGCCCACGATCAACGGGGATTCAATCGAGGAATACGCTAGCAAGGTTTTCGAGAACTGGAAGCTAGGCCAGAAAGGCAAGGACAACGGCGTGCTCATGATCGTTGTCCCGAAGGATCGCAAAATGCGCATCGAGGTCGGCTACGGTCTCGAAGGCACACTGCCCGACGCCATCGCAAGCCGCATCATCCGCAATGTGATGACGCCACAATTCAAGACCGGCGACTACGACAAGGGTGTCACGGACGGCATCAACGCGGTCATCGCCCAACTCGAAGGCAAGGGCGACATGAGTGCGGCGGTCCCGGATTCGTCCGCAGGCTCGAACACCGACGCGGCGATGCACTTCAACGAGCCCAATCTCGCATGGCCAGTGCGCATTCTCCTCGGCGCGTTCATCTTCGGCATCATCGGAATGTTCACGTTCATCGGCATCATGACGCCGGGCATGGGCTGGTTCCTGTATGTATTTCTGATCCCGTTCTGGGCAATGTTCCCGATCGTTGTCGTCGGGACGCGTGGCGCGATGGTCTTGCTGGGCACGTATGTGGTCGGCTTTCCGATCGCCAAATTGATCCTCGCACGCACCCCGTGGTATCAAAAGGCAGCGCAGGACCTGAAGACCAAAGGCACGGCGAGTGTCGGCGGCTTTGTCCTGAGCAGCGGGGGCTCGTCGGGTGGCTCGTCGTCCGGGGGCAGCGGCTCCTCGGGTGGCGGCAGCTCGGGTGGCGGTGGCAGTTCCGGTGGCGGCGGCAGTTCGGGGAGCTGGTAGTCAATGAGCCCGTTGTATTTCGAGGACTACGTTCCTGGCGCCATTTTCGAATGCGGAACGATGGTGGTCAGCGAATCCGAGATCATTGCGTTCGCCCGGAACTACGACCCGCAATCGTTCCATGTCGACCCTGCGGCCGCCGCGCATGGTCCGTTCGGCGGATTGATCGCGAGCGGATGGCACACGATTGCAATGACCATGCGCCTGCTGGTCGAACGTTACCTGGCGGAGTCGTCCAGCCTGGGTTCTCCTGGCATCGACGAACTGCGCTGGCTGCGGCCCGTGCGTCCCGGTGATGAACTCAGTGTTCGCGTCACCGTGCTCGACGCAAAGCGCTCGCGCAGCAAACCGGAACGCGGTCTGGTTCGCTCATCGATCGAAGTCAGCAATCAGCGCGCGGAACCGGTCCTGTCCATGATCGCCATGAACATGATGCTGCTGCGTATGCCTGGCCCCGACCCAGCCGTGACCGAGCGCGCAGGCTGACGTCAAGCCCTCGCGCTTACGCCGAAGTAGCGTCCTTCTGCGCGCGGCCAGGCCGGCGGTTCGATGCGCACATCGCTGTAACCTTCCCGGCGCAGCAGCGCGAGGATTTCCTCCTCGGCATACCAGGTGTATTCGATGTGCTCGTCATCGCGAGCCGCGATCTGCCCCGCAACCCTGTGTTCGTACCGGCTCGCGGTGCGGATGCGTCGCCGCTCCGGATCGCACGTGGTCTCGGAGCGATGCACGATGTGCGACTCGTCGGATAACGCGACGCTTTGAAATTCCACCACCGGCGCGCCGGGCTTGTGCAGTGCGGCCTCCGGCACGAACAGGTCGAGCAACAGTACCGCCGGTTCGATCAGGTGCGCGCGGATGCGCCCCAGGGCCTCGCGCACGGCGTCCGGCGCGATCAATAGCTGCAGCGATCCAGCCGCGATCAATGCGGCGCCATAGCGAAACGGAACGTTGAGCGCAGCAATGTTCTGTCGGAACAAGGGGGCCTCGTGGCCCGCGCTCTTCAGTCGAGCGGCGCAACTCGCGAGCATCGCTTCCGAAGCGTCGACGCCGTGCACGCGAAAACCGTCCTCGGTCAGCGGAATGAGCAGGCGCCCGGAGCCTGCCATCGCTTCGAGTATCGCCCCACCGTCCCTGGGCAGGCGCGCGCGATACCAGTCGAGTTCCTCTCCGGTCGCGCGCGGCTTGTCCGCGTCGTAGAACAACGTGCACAGCTGGCCATACGCGGGCACGGATGGGCGGATGCCCCGTGCGGAACGTGCGTCTGCCCCCCTGATGTCCGTGTTCAGGTCTGTTCCCATGGCAGTCCCTCCTTGCGCCATCCGGAGAGTCTGCTGCGCTGGTGATGCTCGTCGAGCGGGCCTTCGAACCCTTCCAGTACGTTGATCACGTCGCCGAAGCCCTCCTGCTCCAGCGCAATGCCGGCATCGACCGAGCGCTGGCCGCTGCGGCAGATCAACACGACTGGCCGGTTCATGCTGGCGATCTTTTTGACCTGTCCGACGAAGTGCGGATTGACGGCCCAATCCGGGCCGTCATTCCACGCGACGTGGTGCGCGCCTGACGGATGCCCGACGAACAGAAATTCCATTTCGCTGCGGCAATCGACCAGCACGGCGTCCGGATTGTGCTGCAGGAAATCGTGGGCTTCTTTGGGCTTGAGGTGCTTCATGGCGACAATCTAGCACTACCCACGGGCGCGTTCAAACGTGTGCGCCGAGACGCGCGCGTGCAGCAACCGCAATCGTGTCGATCCAGCGTGTTGCTGCCGGCACGGCGCCGGTCCAGCGCAAAAAACCGTGGATCATGCCATCGCAACGGATCAACTGCACCGGCACGCCGGCGGCCTCGAGCTTTTGCGCATACTCGAGCCCGTCGTCGCGCAGCACATCGTTTTCGGCGATTGCAACGATCGCCGGCGCGAGGCTGACGAAGCTGGCGGCGGCCAGCGGCGACAGTTCGGGCGCGTCGTAAGGAGCGCCCGAACGATAGGTATCCCAGTACCACGCCATGTTCGCGGCGCTGAGGTTGAAACCGGTCGCAAACGCGTGATACGAAGGGCGCGAGCATGTCGCGTCGAGCGCCGGATAGAACAGCAACTGCAGTTGTGGCTGAGGTGCGCCGTCGGCGCGCAGGCGCAACGTGAGGGCGGCGGCGAGATTGCCCCCCGAACTGTCGCCTGCGACCGCGAAGCGGGTGCCATCCGCGCCCAGGTTGCCGGCGTTGGCGCGTGCCCAATGCCATGCACGCGCGACGTCATCGAGCGCTGCGGGAAAGACATGCTCGGGTGCACAGCGATAATCGACGGCGACGACGACCGCCTGCAGACGCGTGGCAAGTATCCGGCACAGTCGATCGTGCGAATTGAGCGAGCCGGTGACCCAACCGCCGCCATGGGCATAGAGCATGAGCGGCAACGGCACGCCCGATACCGGCCGATAGGTACGCACGGCAACTTTGCCGGCGTTACCCGGGATAAGGGTGTCGACAATCGACTCGACCACTTGCGGTTCGCCGCCGAAAAGCTCGGGGGCTCGTTCTGCAGCCGCGCGCACTTGCGCGACATCAGGCGGGTCCGTGCTCGGTACGACGTTGAAAACGGTGTCGAGCAAGCGGCGAATATCAGCATCGAGCATCGAGTTTCTCCATGCGACGATCTTAACGCGGGTTGACAACAACGTGGCCAGCCCTTATGTTCGAACTTCAGCGCCGATTTGATTCGGGGGCAACCCCGCAGCTTGCGGGCGCTATATAAATGTGGCTAAAGCGGATTTCGACTCAGTTTCCACTGAAACCCGCTCGGCGGCACGCTGAACGGGTTTTTTGTTTGTAGAGGCGATACGATGGCAACCACCGACAAGACTGCCCAACTTACCCGATTGCTCCAGGAGCGCATCCTGATCCTCGATGGCGCGATGGGCACGATGATCCAGGGCTGCAAGCTCTCCGAGGGCGACTATCGGGGTCCTGTCGCGTGTGGCCTGCACGGCCACTCGCACGATCTCAAGGGCGACAACGACTTGCTCGTATTGACCCGGCCCGACGTGATCCTGGCGATCCACGATGAATTCCTGGAGGCGGGTGCCGACATCATCGAGACCAACACCTTCAATGCGACCAGTATCGCGCAGGCCGATTACGGGCTCGAAAGCCGTGTGCGCGAGATCAACCTCGCCGCGGCCAGGCTCGCCCGCCAAAGTGCCGACGCATGGACCGCGAAGACGCCGGCCAAGCCGCGTTTCGTCGCGGGGGCGCTCGGTCCGACCAACCGGACGGCGACGATATCGCCCGATGTCAACGACCCGGGTTTCCGGAACGTGAGTTACGACGAACTGGTCGTGGCGTATACCGAAGCGATCGACGGCCTGGTCGAGGGTGGCGTGGATCTATTGCTGGTCGAGACCGTATTCGACACGCTCAACGCCAAGGCCGCGTTGTTCGCGATCGAGCTGTATTTCGACCAGCATGCGATGCGGCTGCCGATCATCGTTTCCGGTACGATCACCGACGCCTCCGGACGCACGCTGTCCGGACAGACGCCCGAGGCATTCTGGAATTCCGTGCGCCACGTCCGGCCGCTGGCAGTGGGGCTCAACTGTGCGCTTGGAGCGGCTTTGATGCGGCCGTACATCGAAGAACTCGCGCGGGTCGCCGACACCTTCATTTCCTGCTATCCCAATGCCGGATTGCCCAATCCGATGAGCGACACCGGTTACGACGAGACGCCGGCGACGACCGCGCGGCTCATCGGGGATTTTGCGCGCAGCGGGTTCGTGAACATTGTCGGAGGCTGTTGCGGTACGACGCCGGCGCACATTCGCGCCATCGCGGAGGCAGTGACACGGGTGCCGCCCCGCAGCGTCGCCAACACCGAAGCCGCAGAGGTTCTCGTCTGAAACGCATGACACCGCCCGCCCGTACCCGATGACTTCCGGACCGACAATGTCTGGCGCCATGCATCTCGCAGGGCTCGAGCCCCTGACCATCGATGACGATTCGCTATTCGTCAACGTTGGCGAGCGCACCAATGTCACTGGCTCGCGCGCGTTCGCGAAGCTGATACTCGCGGGAGACTATGCCGGCGCGGTCGAGGTTGCGCGCCAGCAGGTGCAAAGCGGCGCCCAGATCATCGACGTCAACATGGACGAGGCGATGCTCGATTCCAGCGCGGCGATGGTGCGGTTTCTCCACCTCATCGCGGGCGAGCCGGACATTGCACGCGTCCCGGTGATGATCGACTCGTCGAAATGGAGCGTGATCGAAGCCGGTTTGAAATGCGTGCAGGGCAAGCCGGTCGTGAACTCCATTTCGATGAAGGAGGGCGAGGCCGAGTTCCTCCGCCAGGCGACGCTGGTCAAGCGCTACGGAGCGGCGGCGATCGTGATGGCGTTCGACGAGAAGGGTCAGGCCGACACGTTCGAGCGCAAGGTGCAGATCTGCCAGCGCGCCTATGAGTTGCTGACCCGCAAGGTCGGCTTCCCGGCGGAAGACATCATCTTCGATCCCAATATTTTCGCGATCGCCACCGGGATCGAGGAGCACAACAACTACGCCGTGGATTTCGTCAATGCGACGCGCTGGATCCGGCTGCATCTGCCGCATGCCAAGGTGTCGGGCGGCGTCTCGAACGTGAGCTTCAGCTTCCGTGGCAACGATCCCGTGCGCGAGGCGATCCACACGGTGTTCCTGTACCACGCGATCAAGGCCGGCATGACCATGGGCATCGTCAATGCCGGCCAGCTCGGTGTTTACGACGAGTTGGACCCCGTGTTGCGCGAGCTGGCCGAGGACGTCGTGCTGAACCGGCGGGCGGACGCGACCGAGCGGCTCGTCGCGTTCGCCGAAACCTACAAGGCCAAAGGCAAGGCAAGCGTCGAGGACGAAGCGTGGCGCGCCGGCAGCGTCGAAGCGCGTCTGTCGCACGCGTTGGTGAAAGGCATCACCGCGCACATCATCGAGGATACCGAGGAGGCGCGACAACAGTATGCGCGGCCGATCCAGGTGATCGAGGGCCCGCTCATGGCGGGCATGAACGTCGTCGGCGACCTGTTCGGCGCGGGCAAGATGTTCCTGCCGCAAGTCGTCAAGAGTGCGCGCGTGATGAAGCAGGCGGTCGCGCATCTGGTGCCGTTCATCGAAGAGGAAAAAGCGAAATCCGGCGAGGCGAGCAAGCCCAAGGGCACCATCGTCATGGCGACCGTCAAGGGCGACGTGCACGATATCGGCAAGAACATCGTCGGCGTCGTGCTCCAGTGCAACAACTTCGACGTGATCGACCTGGGCGTAATGGTGCCCGCAAAGAAGATTCTCGACACCGCGATCGAACGCAACGCCGACATCGTCGGGCTCTCCGGGCTGATCACGCCGTCGCTCGAGGAGATGGCGCACGTCGCGCAGGAAATGCAGCGGCTGGGCATGCGCCAGCCGTTGCTCATCGGGGGCGCGACGACCTCGCGCGTGCACACGGCGGTCAAGATCGCCCCCGGCTACGCCGGCGTCACCGTCTATGTGCCCGATGCATCGCGGGCGGTCGGCGTGGCGAGCAACCTGCTGTCCGACGAGCTCAAGTCCGCCTATGTCGCCGAAGTCGCCAGCGATTACGACAAGATCCGGATTCAGCACGCGAACCGCAAGGGACCCGCGCTGATCGCACTCGACGCGGCGCGTGCCAATGCATTTCAGGCCGACTGGATGCACTACGCGCCCGCGATCCCGGAACTCATCGGCCGGCGAGAATTCAAGCACGCCGATCTGGCGGAACTCGCGCGTTACATTGATTGGGGCCCGTTTTTCCAGACGTGGGAACTCTCCGGGCCCTTCCCCGCGATTCTTGACGACGCGATCGTCGGCGAGGCGGCGCGGGGCGTGTACGCAGAGGGTCAGGCGATGCTCAAGCGCATCATCGAGGGTCGCTGGCTTACCGCCAACGGCGTCGTCGCGCTGCTGCCGGCCAATTCCGTCGGCGACGATATCGAGTTCTATGCCGAACAGTCACGCACTACCGTCGCGCTGACCTGGCACAACCTGCGCCAGCAGAATCAGCGACCCTCGGGCAAGCCCAACTACTGCCTCGCCGACTTCGTCGCACCCAGACAATCGGGCATCGCCGACTACGTGGGCATGTTCGCGGTGACCGCCGGGCTGGGCATCGAGCGCAAGCTCGCCGAATTCGAAGCCAGGCGGGACGACTACAGCGCCATCATGTTCAAGGCGCTGGCGGACCGATTGGCGGAAGCATTCGCCGAATGGCTGCACCGGCTGGTGCGGCGAGAACTGTGGGGCTATGCGAAAACGGAAGACCTCGGCGCCGACGCACTCATCCGTGAGGAATATCGCGGCATCCGCCCTGCACCCGGCTATCCCGCGTGTCCGGACCACAGCGTCAAGGCGCCGCTGTTCGATTTCCTGCAAGCGTCGAAAATCGGAATGTCGGTGACCGAAAGCTACGCCATGCTGCCGGCAGCGGCGGTGTCGGGCTTTTATCTGGCGCATCCCGAGGCAACGTATTTTGCGGTCGGCAAGATCGGTGAGGATCAGCTGGCCGATTTCGCTCGCCGCGCCGCACTGGACCCTGATCTGGCGCGGCGCCGGTTGGCGGCGCAACTCGGCTGACGTGCGATGGCGACGCCGATACTTCTGGTTGCGACTGCGACGCGCTGGTTCGGTGTCGCGCGCATGCCCAGGGCGCTGGCGCGGGCAGGTTTCGAAGTCATCCTGCTGACGCCGAAAAACTCCCTGGCGGAAAAAAGTCGTTACGTCGCCAAGCTCGCGTACCTGGACGATCCGACGCCGCCGCTGCAGTGGCTGTACGCGTTTGCGGCGACAGTGAAAGGCACCTCGCCCCGGCTGGTGATGCCGTGCGATGACATGGCGTTGCGGTTGCTGCAATTGCTCGTGCTGTCGCCGCCACCGAGCGTGTCGCCGGCGCTCGCGCTGGAGCTCGGGGTCCTGATCCGTTATTCGCTCGGCGATCCCGCGCACTACGTGACTGCCGACGACAAGCTGCTGTTGCCACCCGCAGCCGAGGCTCTCGGTGTACGCGTCCCGCCGTATGCGGTTGTCGCGACGATCGAGGAAGTCGACGCATTCGCCGCGATTCACGCCTATCCGCTGGTGCTCAAGCGCCGCCGCTCGAGCGCGGGCAATGGTGTCGCGATTTGCGCCGATCGCCCTGAAGTGGTACGGGCGATGGGCGAATTGTCTCGCGTTACCGCGGAGGACTTGGGCGAGGCGCCGGACGGGTTGCTGATGGTTCAGGCGCATATCGCCGGACCGACTCGCTTCTATCCGGCGATGGCATGGAAAGGCAGCGTGTTGACCGGCTATGCCGGGCAGAAAATGGTGAGCGACGGGCCGAAGAGTCCGCCAACGGTGAATCGTTACTATCGCTCGCCTGACCTGCGCGCGGCCGCCACCAGGCTTGCCGCCGGTTTCGGGATTACCGGTTTTTTTCGCCCGAGTTCATCGAGGATGCGCGTACCGGGCAGCCCTATCTGATGGAAATCAACCGGCGTCTGGTCGGCGGCGCTCATCGCGGAAGCGCGATCAATGTCGACCATTGCGCGGCACTTCACACTGCGATGCACGGACTGGCCTTGCCGACACGCGCCGACCTGGACGAGGGCGAAGAGCATTTCACTGTGCACTTTCCGCAGGAATGGCTTCGCGATCCCGACAGCACCTGGCTGCGCGACTATCCTGTCGATGTGCCGTGGGACGATCCGGAGCTGATCGCGGCGATGCTCGCGCTGAGGCACGCTTGATCGTTGCTCGTGGTCCGCGGCGCGGCCGTCTCCATGTGCGGGACGTGACCATCGCGCTGGGGCTGGCGATGACGATGACTACGTTGCTGGCGAAGGCGGCTGCGGGCGAAGCCTATCCAAATCGGCCGATCGCGATCATCGTTCCGTTTTCGCCAGAGGGGTCGCGGATACGCTTGCCCGCATTATCGGCGACAAGCTCGAGGAAACCCTCGGGCAACAGGTGGTGGTCGAGAACAAGATTGGCGCAGGGGGGAACATCGCGAGCGAAGCGGTGGCCAAGGCCGCGCCCGACGGCTACACATTGCTCGTCGGTAGTCCGGGCATCACGATCCTGCCCAGCATTCGCGTCCGCGCGATGGATCCGGCCGCGACCTTTGCCCCGGTGACCAAGCTGGTGACGCAGCCGATCCTTCTCGTGGCGAATCCGACGTTACCCGTGCACGACCTGCGAGAGCTGGTCGAGTACGCGCGCCGTTCACCGCAGAGGCTCGCCTACGCGTCCGCGGGCGTCGGCACCACCGATCACCTGGCGGCGGCGCTGCTGTGGAGCCGCGCCAATGTCGAAGCCCTGCATGTGCCATACGCCAGCAGTGCGCAGGAAGTCAGGGATCTCCTGAAAGGGGAGCTGCAGGTGGCGTTCATCACGATCGGTGCGGTGCGCGCGCTGTTGAACAGCGGCCAGCTCAAGGCAGTTGCGGTAACGAGCCGCCATCGGGCGGCGGCATTGCCCGACGTGCCCACCATCGCCGAATCGGGATTCCCGGGATTCGAGATCAATTCGTGGTTCGGACTGCTTGCGCCTGTGGGAACGCCTGCCGACGTGGTGAACCGGCTGCATCACGAAGTGGTGCGCATTCTCGCGCTGCCGGAAGTGCGGGAAAAGCTCGTGGCGATGGGCGCCGAACCGGTCGGCAATACGCCGGATCAGTTCGCGGACGAGATAAGGGCGCAGCTCAAGCTCTGGCCGCCTATCGTCAAGGCGGCCGGCATTCCGCGGGAGTAGGGCGCGGGGTCGAGCAAGGGCTCGCCGGGGCCGTGGCCTTTTGGCATACACTTGACACTTGCAAACATGCGGCGAGGGGAGAGCCTGGAGATGCCGCGCGTCGCGGGCTGGTCGATCGCAATGATCGGCCGGGACGCAATGCGTGGTTCGCGAGCTGGAGGCTGAAATGCAAGACGATGCGATTGCGCCCGATGGCCAATCGTCGGTGGTCGAGCGTCGGCTGGCGACGATCCTGATGGCCGATGTGTTCGGCTACAGCCGGATGATGGGCGAAGACGAAGAGCGTACGGTGCGAACGCTCCGCGGACATCGTGCGGTGTTCGACGAGTTGTTGAAAGTGCACCGTGGCCGCATTTTCAATACTGCGGGCGACTCGATACTCGCCGAGTTTCCAAGTGCCGTCGAGGCCGTGCGCTGCGCCACCGAAATCCAGGCTGCGCTGCGCACCCGCAACGAACACCTGCCCGAAGAACAGCGGATGTGGTTCCGCATCGGCATCAATCTGGGCGACGTCATTGTGCAGGGTGGCGATTTGCTCGGTGACGGTGTCAACGTCGCGGCGCGCATTCAGACCATCGCCGAGCCGGGCGGAGTGTGCATTTCGGGCAGTGTGTACGACCAGATCCGGAACAAACTCACGCTTCAGATCAAGCAACTCGGCGAACGGAGTTTCAAGAATATTGCGCAGCCGGTCCGCACCTTCTCGATCAGTGACGATGACGGATCACCGCGCCCGGCGGTTGCACACTGGCGGAGGGACGGCAACGGGCGCATGGTTGCGCAAGCCGGCATCGCTGCCCTGGTGATCGCGCTGGTGGGCGGCGGTTACTGGTTGTACAGCGACCTCGGGCAAAAGGCAGCGGAGCAGACGCGCCGCGCTGAGGAGGCACAGCGTGCCGCGGAGCTGCAGCGCAAGAGCGAGCAGGACCAGGCGACTGCGGCGATGGCCCAGAAGGAAGCGAAGCTGCTGGCGGAACTGCAAAGCACCAAAGACGCGCTGACGCAGGCCGAGGCAGCCAAGCGCAAAGTGGAACAGGACCGGGTCGCGGCGGAGGCGGCGCAGCGGGAGGCGAGGATACAAAGCGAGTTGAAGGCGGCCAAAGAGGCGCTCGTCAAAGCCGAGCAAAGCAGTAGAGCCGCCGAGGAAGCCCGCCAGGCGGCCGCGGCGGCGGAGGCAGCAGCCATCGCTGCGAGAAAAGCCGGTGACGGCGCGCGTCGCAAGGCGGCCCCGACAGCGGGCACCGGCGGCACGGCTAAAGCCGACGCTGAAACCAGATCAGCTACGCAGGTCGCATCGACGGCAGCTACAGCAGCTACAGGCAACGCTGCTGCCGCCAAGGGGATCGCTCGTTTCGACGGCGTGCATAGCGGGCGCATGTGCTCGATCAACGCGGACCGATCCCCGCGCTGTTGGAACGTTACCCTGACGGTGCAACAGGGCTCGCTTTCCGCCAGCTGGCCCGGCCGTTTCAGCAACGAACCGAGTCATGCGAAAGGGACGATGGCGGCAGACGGCAGCGTCAACATGGCGATCGATGGCCATGGACCCAATGGCCAAGCGCTCACCGGTACTGCCAACGGGACGGTGGCTGGCAAAAAACTGACTGTGTCGGGACAATGGAGCAACAATGCGCCGATCAACGGAACATGGATGCTGAATCAATGACACCAAACAAATGGCGCCTCAGGGGTGTGGTCGTCGTGCACGGTGATGAGCTCGACGTCAACACACCGCAGACGCAGGGGATGAACCGCGCCGCGGCGATCACGACTGCACGTGCCGGAGCCGAGAAGCTGTGGGCGGGCACCGTGGTGATCCACGCGAAAGCCAAAACCGGTGCGCATCATCATGGCCCGGTCGAAAGTGTGATCTATGTTGTCAGCGGGAAGGCGCGCATGAAATGGGGCGACCGCCTGGAATTCACCGCCGAAGCGGGTCCGGGTGATTTCATCTACGTGCCGCCGTACGTTCCGCATCAGGAGATCAATGCCAACGACGATCAACCGCTTTCGTGCGTACTGGTACGCAGTGGGCAGGAACCCGTCGTCGTCAATCTCGATCTGCCGAACGTCGAACCCAATCCGGAGCAAGTGCACTGGGTCGACAACATTCACCCGGCACCCAAATGACCGGTGCCGCCGGCTGAAGCCGCCTCGATCGTCAACCCGATGCGCCACCCGCGAATCATCGCTCCGTTTCCGGTCAGCCGCCGCCTGTTGCTGATCGTCTGGCCGTTCCTTGCGATCGTGGTCCTGCTGGTGCTGCTCGGTATCGGCAGCGTCGACATCATGTCTTCGGTGCGGGCGTACGTCGGTGGCGAGAGCCTCTGGTCCAAGGCGCAAAAGAACGCCGCGTTCTACCTGCACAATTACGCGCGCACGCGCTCACCGGACGATTACCGCCGATTCACGGAGGCCATTGCCGTTCCGCTTGGCGATCGGGTCGCGCGCGAAGAGCTGGAAAAGCCTGCGGCCGACTTGTCGATCGCGCGCCAGGGATTTGCTGCGGGAAAAAATCACGCCGATGACATTCCCGGCATGATCCGGCTGTTTCGCGTGTTCCGCCGTGTGAGCTACATCGACCAGGCGATCGCGATCTGGGCCGAGGCGGATCGCAATATCACCGAGCTGGTCGCTGCGGCCGGCGAATTGCACCAGCTGATCGACGCCGGCGCCGATCCCGCTCAGTTGCGCCCCGTTCTCGCCCGCATCGACGACATCAACGCCAATCTGACACCGCTCGAGGACGCGTTCTCGTCCACGCTCGGGCACGCCTCGCGGGTCGCCCAGTGGGTGCTCGCCGTGGTGACGTTGTTCGCAGCAATCAGCCTGGTACTGCTCGGCATCCTGCTATCGCGGCGGATGCTCCGCGAAAGCGAAGCGTTCGAGAACGCGTTGCAGTTCAGTCAGGAGCGCTTTGCGCTGGCAGTCATCGGCAGCAATGATGGTCTGTGGGACTGGAACGTCGTCACCGGCGAGATGTACCTGTCCCCGCGGGCCAAGGAACTTGCAGGCTACGTCGACGACGACGTGGAGAATACGCCCGCGGCGTTTCTGGCGCTCCTGCATCCGGACGATCGACATGGTGCGGTGGAGGCGATCCGCGCACATTTGCGCGAGGATCGTGCCTACGATCTGGAATTTCGTTGCCTGGCCAAATCCGGTGAGTACCGTTGGTTCCGCGCGCGCGGCCGCTCGGTGCGCAATGCGCAGGGACGGGCGGAGCGCATGGCGGGGTCGGTGAGCGACATCACCGACCGCAAGCTTGCGGAAGCACAGCTCTTCGGAGAAAAAGAGCGCGCGCAGGTCACACTCGAATCGATCGGCGACGCCGTGATCACGACCGACGTCCAGGGACTGATCGACTATCTCAATCCGGTCGCTGAGATGCTGACTGGCTGGCGAACGGGTGAGGCGCGCGGACAGTCATTGCAGGTCGTCTGCCAGACACTCGACGAGTCGACGCGCAAGGCGCTACCCAATCCGGTCGAAGTGGTGCTGCGCGAAGGTTCCAGCATCAAGGTTCCGGCCAACGTGCTGCTGCTCCGGCGCGATGGGACGGAGATTGCGATCAACGAATCGGCGGCGCCCATCCGCGACCGCGCGGGCGCGATCGCAGGTGTGGTCCTGGTGCTGCACGATGTGCGCCGCGAACGTGAATACGCGACACAGTTGTCGTATCAGGCGAGCCACGACGCGCTCACCGGGCTGATCAACCGGCGCGAGTTCGAGCATCGCCTGAGCCTGGCGCTCGCGAGTGCGCGCGAGCTGGGACGCCACCACGCGATGATGTATCTCGATCTCGACCAGTTCAAGGTTGTCAACGACACGTCCGGACACGCCGCGGGCGACGAACTCATGCGCCAGATCAGCATGCTGCTGCAGGAGCAACTGCGCGAAGGCGATACGCTGGCGCGGCTGGGCGGCGACGAGTTCGGCGTGCTGCTCGAGAACTGTCCGGCCGAGCACGCTGTCCGGATCGCCGACGAATTGCGCCAGACGGTGACCGACTTTCATTTCGTCTGGCACACGCGATCGTTCACGATCGGCGTCAGCATCGGCCTGGTCAACATTACCGATGGCGCGATGACGCTCGCCGACGTGCTCAGCGCCGGCGACGCGGCGTGCTACGTGGCCAAGGAGAAGGGGCGCAACCGCGTACAGGTCTATCACGCGAAGGACAGCGAACTGGCCGTGCGTCACGGCGAAATGGAATGGGTGGCGCGCATCCGCGGTGCGCTCGACGCAGACCGGTTCTGCCTGTATTCGCAGGAGATCGTCGCGGTGAACGACCCGGACCGGCCGGCGGTGCTGTTCGAACTTCTGGTGCGCATGCTGGATGAGCGCGGCCAGCTGGTGCCGCCCATGGCGTTCATCCCGGCGGCCGAGCGCTACAGCCTGATGCCCGCCGTCGACCGCTGGGTCATCCACACGGCGTTCACGACCATCGCGAGCGTCCAGGTGCAGACGGGCCTGCCCGCGACCTACATGATCAATCTCTCCGGCGCATCGATCGGCGACGAACGATTTCTGGACTTCATCCGCGACGAGTTGTCGCGCACAGGCATAGCCGGCAGCCGGATATGCTTCGAGATCACCGAGACGACCGCGATCGCCAATCTCGGCAAGGCGGCGCACTTCATGGCGGAGCTGCGGGCGCTGGGTTGTCGTTTTTCGCTCGACGATTTCGGTGCGGGAATGTCCTCGTTCGGCTATCTCAAGCACCTGCCCGTCGATTTTCTCAAGATCGACGGCAGTTTTGTCACCGACATGCTCTCCGACCCGATCGACAGTGCCATGGTCGAGGCCATCAATCGCATCGGGCACGTGATGGGCAAGCAGACCATTGCCGAGTTTGTGGAGACCGACCTGATCCTCGCTAGCCTGCGCCGCATCGGCGTCGACTATGCGCAGGGATTCGGCATTGCGCGACCGGAGCCTTTTCTCGCCAGTAACCCGCAGCGCCGCGCCAGCGCCGCCTCAGGCTAGATGGTTCGCCCACCGTCCACCGGCAACTCCACGCCGGTGATGAATCTCGCGGCGTCGCTCGCCAGATAGAGCGTCGCGTTGGCGACGTCCTCGGCAGTGGACATGCGCCCGAGCGGGATGCCGCTGATGACCTTGGCGCGGTTCTCGGGTGTGTTCGGCATGCCGAGGAATTGCTCGATCAATCCGGTCACGCCCATGACCGGACACACCGCGTTGACGCGGATGTTGTCGGGACCGAGCTCCGCCGCCATCGACTTCGAGAGCAGGTTGACCGCGCCCTTCGACGCGTTGTACCAGGTCAATCCCGGTCGCGGTCGCATGCCCGCGGTCGAGCCGATGTTGATGATCACGCCTTGCCTGCGCTGGCGCATCAGCGGGATCACCGCTTGCGACATGTGATAGATCGACTTGACGTTGACGGCGAACACCTTGTCGAAGGACGCCTCGTCGACGTCGAGCATCGGCTGGTTGCGATGTGTCGTTCCGGCGTTGTTCACCACGATGTCAGGCGGGCCGAAGGTGACGATGCAGGCCTTGACGGCGGCGTGCACGCTCGCGCCATTGGCGACGTCGCAGTGCTGTGCCCGGGCCCGCGGACCGATCTCCGCCGCAACCTTCTCCGCTTTGGCGAAGTCGATGTCGGCGAGCAACACGCGCGCACCTTCCGCGGCAAAAAGCCGCGCGATGCCTTCGCCAAAACCACCGGCCGCGCCGGTGACGATTGCGATCTTGCCTTCAAGCTGTCCCATAGGGCGGCCTCCTTAACAGGGTGTGGAGCATGACTACTTTTCGTCGGCCGCGGCTGCGACTCGCAATTCCCCGTGCCGGCTCTGCACGGATGTCGTGCGCTGAACGCATTGCGAGTCGCCGGCTTCTCCGCCGTCGGGGTCGCATCCCCGCGCAACGCGCGGGGTCCCTGCTCCTCCCTCCGACGTCCTATCCCCATGCTTCGCGCGGGGCCCCTCGCCGGGCACTCGCGCGCCTAATCGATGCAGGAAAAAGCCAGGAATTCGGCGGGATCGTCCTGGTAGGCGTGGCCGAAGCTGACGCGACCGCGGCCGCGCAGCACGAGCTCCTCCCGCCGCAACGTCATTTCCGGTTCGCCCTCGACGGTGACGTAGGTACCGTTGGAGCTGTGGTCGATGAGCACGAACTTGTCGCGGCGGCGCTCGATCCGCGCGTGCAGGCGCGACGCCTTGCGATCCGCGATCATGACGTCGTTCTGCTGGTCACGCCCGAGCGTCAGCACCGAGTGCGAGGCGCCAAGCTCGATGTCGCGCGTTCCGTGCGTGAGCTTGACGCTGGCCGCCGCAATCGCCTGCCGCGGCGACATCATCGTCATTTCGTCCTCGGACTCCTGCCACGTCAACTCGAACAGACCGATGTCCTGGTCTTTGCCTTTGAGTGTGTGGGCGTCCTGGTCGCGCGTCCGCTGTTTCATCGCCGGCGAAAGTTCACCGACGGTGTGGGCTGACGTGAAGATCTGGCCGCCCTTGGCGAAGTCCGTCAGGCGCGCCGCGACGTTGACGCAATCGCCGAAGACGTCGCCCGCGTCTTCGATCGCCGGGCCGGAATGGAAGCCGATATGCAATGCGATCGGCGCCCCCTTGCTGGTGCGCTGCTTGGAGACGTTGTGCTGGATCGCGATCGCCGCCTTCGCGGCACGATCCGCCTCGCCGAACGTGGCCAGGACCTCGTCGCCGATCGTCTTGATGACGCGTCCGCCGCTGTCCTCACAGATGTGCTTGACGATCCCCAGGCACCGGTCGATGGTTGCCTGCGCCTCGACATTGCCGAGCGCCTCGTACAACTTGGTGCTGGCGGTGATGTCGGCGAACAAAACGACCAGATTGCGATTAGGTGTGCTCATTCGGTGCGAGTCTCGATTATTGCTATAAGTATAAGGCAAGCTGCTGACGCGAGCTTTCTGCGGTCTGGATGGGGAGCATTCACGTTGACTTGGTGAGGGGCGCAGCCTAGTATGTTTCGCTCTGCGCCGCTAATTTTTTCCCCGGCCGCGAAATCCCTGAAATGAAGATGAATTGGTTCTGCTTCGGGTGCTTTTGGCTACTGCTGGCGATGCCATGTTTCGCCGCGGACGTCGGGACCGCGACGCTCCTGGATGGCAAGCCGAGGTTGCTGCGTGGGACGACCTGGTTCACCCTGGTGGAGGGCGCCCGAATTCGGGATTCCGATGTCATCGACGTGCCTGAAAAAGCCCAATTTCAGCTGGAAATGCTCGATGGCGGTGCGTTGAGCCTTATCGGTCCGGGCGCACTCTACGTCGTTGCGCTGACGCCGGGCGACGCCAAGCAGCGCCCTTCGGCAGAATTCTGGGTAACCAAGGGGTGGCTCAAGATCGATACCAAAGCGACGGCGACACGCCTGCGCATGCGCACCGGGCTGGGCTCGGTCCTCACGGCGGAAGCAGCCGCGGTGATCCGCTTGACCAGTGATGCGTTCGACGTTTTTGTGGAGACGGGTAGCGCGAAGGTGGTGGAGCCGGGCAAGTCCGACAGCGCGGGGGCCGACGTCAGGGCTGGCGGATTCGCCAGTCGCAGTGCAGGCAAGCCCGTCGTTTTGGCGGAGCGAGCGCCGTCGGCATTCGTGGCCGCGCTTCCCCGCGACTTCATGGATGCGCTGCCGCTGCGCGCATCGCGTTTCGCCACGCCACGGGAGCCGGTGCTGGAACGTGAAGCAAGCTATGCTGAAGTGCAGTCGTGGCTCACCGGACCCTATCGGGTGAGCTTCATGAAACGGTTCGAGCCGAAACTCGCCGATCCGGCTTTCAAGGCCGCGGCCGAAGCCAACAGCAAGGCGACGCCGGAGTGGGTGACCGTCGCCAAGCCGGCGCCGGCGCCGGTGCCGCCGCCGACCGCGAAGGCCGAGGCGGTGAAGGAAGAGAAGAAAGCCGAGAGAACCTGGCGCTGGCCATGGGAAAAGGCCGCCGGAAAATAGTCAAGTAGTCGGCGACGTTCGTCGGATAACTGGAGTAGACGTGAACCTGATCTGGAAATTCAATGCCGCGTTGATCGCCATCTTTGCCGTTGGCTTCGCCCTGGCGGGTTTCGTTGCCTACACAGTACTGCAGTCCAACGCCCGCGAAGAGGTCCTGCAACACGCCCGCCTGATGATCGAAGCGGCGTCGTCGACGCGCACGTACACCAACACCCAGGTCAAGCCGCTCCTGGAAACGCAGCTCAAATACAAGTTTCTGCCGCAGTCGATACCGGCCTACGCGGCGACCGAGCAGTTCAACGACATGCGCAAGAAGTACCCCGAATATGCCTACAAGGAAGCGACGCTCAATCCGACCAATCCGCGCGATCACGCGACCGATTGGGAGGTCGATGTCGTCAATGCATTCCGGCAGAACCCTGCGCGTGTCGAATTCAGTGGCGAGCGCGATACGCCCGAGGGCCGCTCCCTGTTCCTTGCGCGGCCCATTCAGATCAAGGATCCGGCGTGCCTCGTATGCCACAGTACACCGGACGCGGCACCACGCACGATGATCGAGACGTATGGCTCGAACAACGGCTTTGGCTGGAAGGTCAACGATATCATCGGCGCTCAGGTCGTATCTGTGCCGATGGCGGTACCGGCCCAACGTGCCAGCTACACATTCAAAGTCTTCCTGGTTTCGCTGGGCGCTATTTTCCTGTTCACGATGATCATGCTCAACCTGTTGCTGTATTGGGTCGTGATCCGCCGTGTGACGCGACTGTCCAAGTTCGCCGACGAAGTGAGCCTCGGCAACCTGGAGGCAGGCGATTTCCGTTCAAAGAGCAAAGACGAAATCGGCGTGTTGACGGAGGCACTGAACCGGATGAAGGCCAGCATGGTCCAAGCCATCAAGATGCTGGAAAGCTAAGAGAAACATCCATTTACGTATGGCTGATCCCGTCAAGATAGGCAAATACGATATCCAGAGCGTCCTCGGCAAGGGCGCGATGGGCGTCGTGTACAAGGCGTTCGATCCGGGGATCGAGCGCGTCGTGGCGATCAAGACCGTACGCAAGGATCTGGTTGATCCGGATCTGGTCGAGCAGTCGATGGCGCGCTTCAAGAACGAGGCGGTCGCGGCGGGGCGACTGCTGCATCCCAATATCGTCAGCGTGTACGAGTATGGCGAAGACGACGCGAACGCGTTCATCGTCATGGAATTCGTCGAGGGTACGGGACTGCGGGAATTCCTCAACCGTGGCGCGAACTTCGATCTCGGCCAGATCACCGCGATAATGACCCAGCTGCTGCAGGCGCTGGACTTCGCGCATGAACGCGGCGTCGTCCATCGCGATGTCAAGCCGGCGAACCTTATCCTGACCAAGGAAGGTGCGCTCAAAGTCGCGGATTTCGGCATCGCGCGCATTGATACGTCCAATCTGACAACGATGGGCATGGTGATGGGCACGCCGTCATACATGTCGCCGGAACAATGCCAGGGCCAGGTGGTGGATCGGCGCTCGGACCTGTTCAGCGCCGCGGTGGTGCTCTACGAATTGCTCACCGGCGAGAAGCCGTTTGCAGGCGCGCTCGAAACGATCGGCTACAAGATCTGCCACGAGAACCCGCGTCCACCCTCGTCCATATCGCGCCTGTCGTTATCACCGACGATCGACGCAGTGGTCGCGACAGCGCTCGAAAAGAATCCGGAGGCGCGCTTTCAGAATGCTCGCGCGTTCAATCGGGCGCTGCGCCAGTCATGCGACACACTGGTCGCGGACGACGCGCTCGGTGCCACCGAGATCAACCTCGCTGCGGTCAGGATGGGCACGCCGCCCGCCGTGGCCGCGTGGGATGACACGGTGCTGCGGACGGCCGAGAGGCAGCTCGCGACCTATCTCGGTCCCATGGCGAAGGTGATGATTCGCAAAGCCGCGGCACGGACACACGATGTCGGTGAGCTCTACACGCTGCTGGCCGAAAGTATCACCGACCCTGAAGGCCGCCAGCGCTTTATCGACAGTATCCCCGGGGGCACGAGCCCACCGCGCCTCGTCGCGACGGGCGAGACCGTGAAGACGCAGACGCTGCCACTCGACAAGCACTTTGTCGACCAGACGACCATGCGCCTGGCCTCATACCTCGGGCCCATTGCCAAGGTCGTGGTCAACCGGGCGGCGCAAAAGGCGGGCAGCCAACACGAATTCGTGCAGCTGGTCGCCGGTCACCTGGGCAGCCAGGAGCGTGGCGCGTTCCTGCGCGAGATCGGGTTCGCCGAGCGATAGCGCGGAAATCTCGGCAAGCCCGTGCCGATGATGCGGCATTTCCGATGAACGATTTCTATCACGGCCGCAGCCGCGAGCTGCAGGATCGCTTCGATACGCGCCGCCTCGCGGATCGCATCGAAGAACGCCTCGTCGTCGACCACGTCGGCGACGCGGATCGAGCGTTCATCGAAAGCCGCGACATGTTCTTCCTCGCGACGACGGACGCCGAGGGCCTGCCGAGCTGCTCCTACAAAGGTGGCGACCCGGGATTCGTGCGCGTGGTCGACGCGCGCACCATCGCGTTCCCGAATTTCGACGGCAATGGCATGTTCCTGTCGATGGGCAATGTGCTGCAGACCCGCAAGGTCGGCCTGCTGTTCATCGATTTTGAGAAGCCGCGCCGGTTACGCCTTTCCGGCGAGGCCAGCATTTCCGCGGACGACCCGTGGCTCGCTGAATGTCCGGAAGCGCAGTTCATCGTCCGGATCGCGGTGACGAAAGTTTTTCCCAACTGCCCGCGCTACATCCATCGTTACGCGTTGGTCGAGCGCTCGCCGTACGTGCCGCATGCCGGCTGTGCGACGCCGGTGCCGAACTGGAAAAAGAGCGACTGGGCGAGCGACGTGCTGCCCGAGGGCGATCCGGCAAGGGATTAAGGAACCTCCAGCAAGCGTTTGCGGTGCCAGTCCGCGATCGACTCGGTGGGATATTCGTCGAAATGCGTGTGGCCGCGTCCTTTCGGGATGTCGGCCCACGGCGCCGCATAGTCGAGCATGATCTCGACGTCTTCCGGCGGCTTGGGCAACGGTGTGTCGATTGCCGAAGCGAATGGATAGACCCACTCCTTCCATCGCGGGTCCCAGGCCCATAGCGCGCTGGCGCATTTGGAGCAGAAGTGACGGCGCGCCTTCGACAGTGTGGTGCGTGTCGCTCCCCCCTCCTTGAGGCGCGCGCGATAGACCGCGATGTTCCTGATGCCGCGCACCTTGAGTGTCGCCGTCTCGCCCATGATGTTGATGGCATAGCCGCCGCCGCCCGCGGTCTTGCGGCAGATCGAGCAATAGCATCGCATGTACGGATACGGCGTCTTCGATTCGACGCTGAACTTGACCGCGCCGCAGTGACATGACCCCTCGAGTTTCATAGCGACCCCCCTTGTCGTCAGACTTAGCTTCGCCGCGGGTCTAGCGCGTCGCGCAGCCCATCGCCGAGCAGATTGAACGAGAGTACCAGCAGAAAAATCGACAACCCGGGCCACACGGCCATCCACGGAGCGTTGTCGATGTAGTTCTTGGCGGTATTGAGCATGCTGCCCCAGCTTGGGGCGGGAGGCTGCTGGCCTAGGCCAAGGAACGACAGGCTCGCTTCGGCAATGACCGCGGCGGCAATGGCGAGCGTCGCCTGGACGATCAGCGGCGGCACCACATTCGGCAGGATGTGGCGCAAGGCGATGCGCAGATGCGAATTGCCCACCGCCCGCGCGGCCTCGACGTAGTCCTCGACCTTGACCGCGAGTACCTGCGCGCGCGTCAACCGGATGAACACCGGCGTCGCGGAAATGCCGATGGCGATCATGGCGTTGGTGAGGCTCGGTCCGAGAAAAGCCGCCAGTGCGATCGCGAGGATCAGGAACGGGCACGCGAGCATCGCGTCGGTGATGCGCGAAATCAGCCCATCGACGCCGCGCCCGACGTAGCCTGCCAGCAGGCCGATGGGCACGCCGAGCGCCAGCGAGATGCACACCGAGACCAGCCCCGCCAGCAGCGACGCGCGGGTGCCCCAGATCACTCGTGAGAGCACGTCACGCCCGATTTCGTCGGTGCCGAACCAGTGGGCCGCGGTCGGCGCCTTGCGCACCGCACTCCATGACGTCTGCAGCGGATCATAAGGCGAGATCCATGGCGCGAAGAGCGCGAGGCCGATGAATGCGGTGACCACTGCCAGTCCCAGCATGGCGCCACGTCGCCGCAACAGCCGCCGCCGCACGCGCTGGCCCGGCGTGAGTTCGCGATAGATCGGGAGGCTGGCGGCGATGGTGGCCATGCTCAGTTTGCTTAGCCGCGCAGACGCGGGTTGACCAGAAAGTAGGCGACGTCCGCGAGCAGGTTCAGCGTGATGTACGCAGTGGCTGTGAACATCACCACGCCTTGCACCACGGCGTAGTCCCGGTTGAATACCGCATCGACAATCAGCTTGCCGAAGCCTGGAATGGAGAACACCTGCTCGGTGAGCACCGCACCGGAAAGCAATGTGCCGAACTCAAGCGCACCCAAAGTGATGACCGGAATGAGAGCGTTGCGCAACGCGTGCTTGAGCACGACGACGCGCTCATCGAGCCCCTTGGCGCGAGCGGTGCGCACGTAGTCGGACGACAGGACCTGCAGCATCGCGCTGCGCGTGTGGCGCATCAGCACGGCGGCGATCGCGTTGCCGAGCACGAAGGCAGGCATGATCATCGACGCGAGATTCATCCGGAGATCCTCGAAGGGGCTGACGTAGCCCGACGCCGGCAACCAGCCTAGCGTCACCGAGAACAGCAGGATCAGCATGATGCCCAGCCAGAAGTTGGGCGTGGACAGCCCCCACAGCGCGAAGATGTTGGCGGCATAGTCCCACCAGGTGTCCTTGGCGACTGCCGACACGATGCCCGCAGTCACGCCGATCGACAGCGCGATAACGATGGCGATACAGGCGAGCTGCAGCGTCACCGGCAGCTTTTCCAGGATCAGGTCCAGCACCGGCTTCTTGATGCGCTGTGATTCGCCGAGATCGCCCTTGAGCACGCCCCCGGCCCAGTAGGCATAGCGCACCGGCAACGGCTCGTCGAGGTGCAGCGTGTTGCGCAGGTGCGCGACGACGGTCGGGTCGCGATCTTCGCCGGCGAGGATCAGCGCAGGGTCGCCGGGCAAGAGTTGCTGCAACCCGAAAATCAGGATCGAGACGAAGAACAGCGTCGGGATGATCGTCGCAATGCGCTGGACAAGGAAGTTCAACATGACAGCGCTGGGGACGCGTTCCGCTAGTTCAACTTCAACCCCTGCACACGCACCAGGCCGTCCGGAATCGTGCGCAGTCCGGTGAGCTTGGTCGTGTACGCCCACAGCCAGTGGCGGTGGAAAAGATAGATGTCCGGCCGATCCTTGAGCAAGACCGCTGCGATCTGCTCATAGGTCTTCCTGCGCTCGGCAGGATCGAGCGTTGTGCGCGACTTGGTGAGGAGATCGTCGACTTCCTGCTTGCAAAACCCGGCATAGTTGAGCGGTTGCTTGCAGGCGGCGAAGCTGAAGATGTTGCCGTCAGGATCGGCGCGCCCGCTCCAGGCGAGCACATAGGCTTCGAACTGACCCTTATCGGCCATGTCGAGCGAGGTGGCGAATTCTGTCGACTGGATCTTCACGTCGAAGCCGGCATCCTTGACCATGGCCTGCACCACCTGCGCGATCTTCTGCGCGTCCGACGTCGTCGGCGTCATCAGCGTTATGCTGGGATTCGGAACGCCGGCCTCGGCGAGCAGCGCTTTCGCCTTCGCGACATCGCGCTTCGGGATCGGGACGTTCTTCGCGTAGAACGAGTTCGTCGGCGCCACCCATTGGTTGCCGATCGCGGCCTCCCCGTCCATCGCTACCTGCACGATACCGTCGCGGTCGAGCGCGAGCTCGAAGGCCTCGCGCACGCGAGGATCCTTGCCCAGCGGATTCTTCTGCGCGAGGTCGCTTTTTCCGAAGTTGATGGTTATCCCTTGATAGCCAAGCTCGGTGATCTTGGAGATCTTGAACCGGCTGTCCGACTTGAGCCCGGGCACGTCGGACGGCGCCATGCGCTCGATGAAGTCGAGCTGGCCCGATTTCAGGTTGGCGAGCCGCACCGTCGCGTCGACGATCGGCATATAGACGATCTTCTCCAGGTGGATATCGGCCTTGTTCCAGTAGTTGGGATAGCGCTCCAGCACGATCTTGTCCTGCGCGACGCGTTCGACAAACCGGAACGGGCCCGAGCAGACGGGTTTGACGCCGAACTTGTCGCCGGCGTCCTGCGCGGCCTTGGGCGAGACCATCATGCCGGCGCGATCGGCGAGCTGCGCGAGCAGCGGGGCGAACGGCGCCGACAGGTTCAGGCGCACGGTCATCGGATCGACGACATCGACGCTCGCCACGGGCGCAAGCTCGCCGCGGCGATTCGAGCCTGCCATCGTCTTGTGGCGCTCGATGTTGAATTTCACCGCCGCCGCGTCGAGCTTCTCGCCGTCGTGGAAGGTGACGCCCGGGCGTACCTTGATCGTCAGCGCCTTGCTGTCGGCCGACCACTCGTAGCTCGCTCGCGAGCTGCGGGACGATGCTGAGCTTCTCGTCGATGTCGAAGAGCTTGTCGCACAGCGCGGCGAAGACGATGCGACCGACGAAGGTCCGCGCCAGAGTCGGATCGAGCACGTCGGGGTCTTCGGCGAGCGCCGAAGCGCAACGTCTGCGCGGAGATGCTGGTTGCCGCGATCGCGCAAAACAACGGGACACAGAGAGAATGCAACGATGATTTCAGGCGCATGTTTGGCTCCGTTGCCGCGCGGTGCGGCGTGTTGACGTCAGGCTACGACGATCTTAGCGAAATTTGCCCGTGTCTGCGCGGCTACGTTTCCGTCGCTGGCGCGGCGGCGCGAAACGCTGCCTGCAGCCGCTCGAGGCGCGGGTTTCGCGTCGACAGCGCGGCTTCGGACACTGGCGCGGCCAGCTCCTGCCAGAAATGGCAGGCCACCGCATGGCCGGCGTTGACCACAAGCGGTGGATCTTCGTCGGTGCACCGTTGTCGCGCGTACGGGCAGCGCGTCCGGAAATGGCAACCGGACGGGGGGTTGCTCGGGCTCGGGACGTCGCCATCGAGGATGACGCGCTGGCGCCGCGCTGCGGGATCGGGCACGGGAATGGCCGACAGGAGTGCCCGGGTGTAGGGATGCCGTGGCGCGCGGAACAACGTCTGCTTGTCCGCATATTCGACAATGCGGCCGAGATACATGACCGCAACCCGTGTCGCGATGTGCTTGACCACGGCGAGGTCGTGCGCAATGAACACGTAGGACAAACCGAGGCGGCGCTGCAGGTCGACCAGCAGGTTGATCACCTGGGCCTGGATCGACACGTCCAGGGCCGACACCGGCTCGTCGCAGACTATCAACCGCGGCTCGACGGCGAGCGCCCTGGCGATACCGACGCGCTGGCGTTGCCCGCCGGAAAATTCGTGCGGATAGCGCGTGGCATGTTGCGGGGCGAGGCCGACCAGTTGCAACAGTTCGGCGAGGCGCTCGTTACGACGACCTTCGGCCACGCCATGCAGTGCCAGCGGCTCGGTGAGCGTCTGGCCGACGGTCATGCGCGGATTGAGCGATGCGTACGGGTCCTGGAAAATGATCTGCAGTGCCCGCCTTTGCGCACGCATCGCTTCGGCGTCGAGCGCGAACAGATCGACGCCCTCGAAATGTACCGAGCCTGAGGTCGGTTCGAGCAGGCGCAGGAGCAGGCGTCCGGTCGTCGATTTGCCGCAGCCCGATTCACCGACCAGCGCGAGCGTTTCACCGACAGCGAGTTCGAAGCTCACGCCGTCGACCGCGCGCACCGCGCCGGATTGACGGGCGAACAGGCCCTGCTGCACCGGAAAGTGCTTGACCAGCTTGGCGACGCGCAATAGTGGTGCTGCGCCAGTGGCAGTCACGCGGTGACACCCATATCGGGGCTCAGCGGCACGCGCCAGCATGCTGCCAGATGGCCGCCGCCGGCATCGGCGACCGACGGTTCTTCGCTTCGACACCGGTCGATGACAAACGGACAACGCGGATGAAACCTGCACCCGCCCACGGGAGCAAGGGGATTGGGCACCTGGCCCTCGATGGCGGCGAGGCGGTCCTGCTCGATATCGAGGCGCGGGATCGAGCCGAGCAGGCCGATGGTGTACGGGTGCTGCGGGTGCGCGAACAGGTCCGCAACCTTCGCGCGCTCGACGACGCGACCGGCGTACATCACGGCCACGTCATCGGCGAGTTCGGCCACGACGCCGAGATCGTGGGTGATGAGGATGATCGCGGTGCCGGTCTGTTCGCGCAGCACGCGCATCAGATCGAGTATCTGCGCCTGGATCGTCACATCGAGTGCCGTGGTCGGCTCGTCCGCGATGAGCAGTTTCGGCTTGCACGCCAGCGCCATCGCGATCATCACGCGCTGACGCATGCCGCCGGAGAGTTTGTGCGGATAGTCGTCGAAGCGTTGCTCCGGCGCGGGGATGTGCACGCGCGCGAGCATCTCGATCGCCAGCGCCCTGGCCGCGTCGTGGCTCATCGGACGATGCCGCTGGATACCTTCGACGATCTGATCGCCGACGGTGAACGCAGGATTGAGCGACGTCATCGGCTCCTGAAAGATCATCGCGATACGATCGCCACGCAATTCGCGCATCGCCGCAGCCGACAACTGCAGGAGGTCGGTACCTTCGAACCGGATCTCTCCATCTGCAATTCGTCCGGGGGGTTGCGGTACGAGCCCCATGATCGACAGCGCGGTGACGCTCTTGCCGCAACCAGACTCGCCGACGATACCCAGTGTGTGACCGGACTCCAGCGACAGGTTGATGCCGTCCACGGCGGGAAACTCGCCGCCGCCCTCGACGGAAAACAAGGTCTTGAGGTTGCGTATCTCCAGAAGACTGCTCATCGATGCCCGCGCGCCACCGTGGCGGCGTGGAAGCGCTCGATTTCTGCCTCGATCTGGGCACGATCGGTCACACCTGCCGGCCTTGCGCGGGACGGCAGACATGCGATGAAGGGTTGGTAACGCTCGAGGCTTTTGACATAGAGCCGGAGCAGTTCAGTGAGCGGCTCGGGATGATCGTCGACGCGCAGGTCCAGAAACGGATAGGCCTCCGCGGAACAGATCAGGAGCGCGGCTGCCTGCTTGCCGCGCTTGTCGCCACCCGCCGCTTCGCCAGCTTCCATCGCCGCGATCAATCTTTCGGCGAAGGGCAGGTCGTCACCGGCATCGTAGGCCTGCGCGGTATCCTCGATGACCTGCGGCCCGGCCAGCATGTTGCCGGCGACGGAGAAACCATCGCCCGAGATTTGCCCGCACCACTCGATGCACTGGACGCCGGTGTGCGCCGCGATGTTGCCTTCCGCGTCGATGACGTGCAGCTGCCGATGCTCGCGGCCGTTGTCGGGCTCGACCAGCGCATACACGACGTCCGCAGCGTCGAGGCCCTGCGAGAGCATCGTCAATCCACGCGGGCCGTACAGCGGATTGACCAGCGCCTGCGTCGCCAGCGCGCCGATACCGCTGTGCGCGTGCGGACACAGCGCGCCGACGGCGAAAAAGCGGCTGGCGACAGCGACACCGAAGGCACCGCTCTTCGATCGGGCAACGATCGACCAGGTCATGTGACTACGGTACCAAAAATCGTGCGAGCGGCGCGCGCAGCCGATTTTGAAGCGCTACATGCGCTCGATGATTGCGGCGATGCCCTGACCGCCGCCGATGCACATCGTGATCAGGCCGTAACGGCCGCCGGTGCGGTGCAGTTCATACATTGCCTTTACCGTCAGGATGCAGCCGGTCGCGCCGATCGGATGGCCGAGCGCAACCGCGCCGCCATTCGGATTGACCTTCGCAGGGTTCATGCCGAGTTCCTTGCTGACGCCGAGCGCCTGTGCGGCGAACGCCTCGTTGGATTCGATAACGTCCATCTGCTCGAGCTTGAGCCCGGCCTTGGCGAGCGCATTCTTGACCGCGGACACCGGGCCGAGTCCCATGATTTTCGGATCTATGCCTGCGTGGCCGTAGGAGACGAGTCGCGCCATCGGCTTCAATCCTTTTTTCGCTGCAACCGATTTCTCCATCAGCACGACCGCCGCCGCCGCGTCGTTGATGCCCGACGCGTTGCCCGCGGTCACGCTTCCATTCTCCTTGGCGAAGGCCGCCTTGAGCTTGCCCATACCTTCGACCGACGCGTCGGCGCGCACGTGCTCGTCGGTATCGAACTGGATCGGCCCCTTCCGGCTCTTGAGCTCGATCGGCAGGATCTGGCTCTTGAAGTGCCCGGCCGCGATGGCCGCGGCCGCGCGCTTGTGACTCTCCACGGCGAAGGCGTCCTGCTGATCGCGGGTAATGCTGCACTTGTTGGCGACGTTTTCGGCGGTGACGCCCATGTGCACGGTGTCGAACGGATCGGTGAGCGCGCCGACCATCATGTCCATTTCCTTGGCGTCGCCCATGCGTGTACCCCAGCGTTGCGTGAGGTTGGCGTAGGCGGCACGGCTCATGCTCTCGGCACCGCCGGCGACGGCGGCGTCGACGTCGCCGAGCAGGATGTATTGCGAGGCCGAGACGATGGCCTGCATGCCGCTGCCGCACAGGCGGTTCAGCGTCAATGCGCCGGTTTCCACGGGCAGGCCGCCGTTCACGCAGGCTACACGCGACAGGTACATGTCCTTGGGCTCGGTGTGGATCACGTGGCCGAAGACACATTGGCCGATTTCCTTGGGGTCGACCTTGGCGCGACTGACTGCTTCACGCACCACGCGGGCCCCGAGCTCGGTCGGCGGAATGTCCTTCAGGCTGCCGCCATAATCACCGATTGCCGTGCGTACACCGCTCAGAATGACGACTTCCCTAGCTTCAGCCATGGTTTTCTCCTAAGAATAACCTGTGATCATACTGCGATAGCCGCGCGCGGTGCTACGCGGCGATGTCCTGGGCGATGCGGAACAGACCTTCGAGCACGAGATTGTCCTGCAACTCGAAGGGAATCGTCAGGCGCGGGCTCAACGCGCGCGCGGCGCCGCCGGAGAGCAGGCAGATCAGGCCCGGTTGTTTTGGGGCGTGCAGATGGTAAAGGCGTTCGATGGCGCCCGCCTGCGCGTGCTGGCAGCCGCTGGCGATGGCATCGACGGTTTGCGTCGGCGTCTCCACGTACTCGCCGTCGGCGTCGGGCAACGCTGCCGTATGCAGATGCAACGCGCGCAGCATCAGCCCGACACCGGGCAGGATGACTCCGCCTTCGAACACGCCGTCCGCCGTCAGGAAATCGATCGTCGTCGCAGTGCCGCAAACGACGACCAGCACCGGCTTGGCACCCAGGAGCTGGCGTGCGCCGATCAGCGCCGCCCAGCGATCGCTGCCGAGCTGCGCGGGGTTGCGGTACCGATTGACGATGCCGCATTGCTCCGCTTGCGGTATGACCCAGTGCGGCGCTGGTGCATCAGGCCAGACCTCGATGACCCGGATCATGGTCGAGCGCACGCGGGTGCCGGCAACGTTGGAAATAACGATCTGCGCCGGCGCCCGGAACTTCGTGAATTGCGCGGCGAGCGCCGGCATTTCCTCCAGCAGCACATGGCTCGATTCGAAGCGGTTCTCGCGGGCGCTGCCGCTGGCGTCGGAGCGAAACAGGCCCCATTTGAGAAAGGTATTGCCGATGTCGATCAGCAGGTCGTACGCGGGCGTGCGGGTGGGTGTCATGGCGGGTGGGATCAGATTGGGTCGAGTGGCCAGATGGGGCGACGCAGCTTTTCGTAGCGATACACAGAAAGATCGGCGTTGGTCACTCCGGCGCCCGCGCATTCGACGATGTGTGCGGCGATCGGCTTGAAACCCGCGCGGTAATGTATCCGCGATTTGAGCATGATGAATTTCTTTAGCCGCGGGTCGATGCCGCAATGCGTGAATACGCCAAGGTCCATGGGTTCGTGGGCACGCTCGGTCACCACGATCTGGGCGCGGCCCGTGTCGAGAACTGCGGTACGTCCGAGAAAGGTGCGGATGCCGGTGTACATCGGGCCCGTGATCACGAACTCGCCGTCGGTGATCGCACGGACGCGGCCACGCACCTGCAGCGGTTTGCCCTTGAGCCCGATCGACGGCATGGCGGTTTTCCCGCCTAGATGAAGCGTCACTTCATTGCCGACGCCGGCCGCGATCATCTGCGTCACGCTCGCGGCATCGCGAATCGGCGCAATCGCGACGTCGTCGAGTCCCTGGCGCAGGATTTCCGCGACGACCATCATCACATCTTGCGCGCCACCCGAGCCGCAATTGTCGCAATGATCGATCAGCAGCACTGGTCCGTGGGTCGTCGTCGCACCGAGCTCTTTCGCATGCGCGACCGATTCAGCCAGCGGCGGAGCGACGAACGCATACTCGGCGCGTCGCTGCGAGGCGATCCCGAGCATGCGATCGCAGACTTCCTTCGCGGCCGCCGCGCCGTTGCGCTTGGCATCGCCGACGACGATGGCCGAAACGCCGGTATACGGCGTGTCGGCATGGGGGAACGACGCGAGAAACGTCGCGGCGAGCACCTTGCCGCTGCGCTCCATCTCGCGCGCATAGCGCACGATGTCACCCGAGGGTCCGTCCTCGGGCGCGTGGCGCATGACCGACGCCAGGAGCGGCAGCCAGCCCCACGCCATCACGGGCGCGATCTCGCCGGCGAGCGTGCGGACCATGATGTCCCCGGCCAGCTTGCCGACGTCGTACATGTCGACGTGCGGATACGTCTTGTAGCCGGTGATGACCGTGGCGTTGTCGACCAGATCGGCGGAGAGGTTGGTGTGATAGTCGAGCGTCACCGCGATGGGAAGATCCGGCGAGATGGTGCGCAGGCGCTTGACGATCTCGCCCTCGGCGTCGTCGCAATCTTCGATCACCATTGCTCCGTGCAGGTCGAGCAGCGCCGCATCGCAGCCTTTGCGTACGGCTGCCTCCAGGGGCTGCACGAGTTGTTCGAAGGTGGCGCGCGAGGCCTTGTTCGCGGGCCACGACTCCGCGGCGACCGGCGTGACGATTTCGGCGCCCTCGCGCGCGGCGATGTCGAGATACGCGCCCATCGGCGTGTTGGTGCCGGTGAAGCGCAATCGCGCCGCGTCACCGAACGCCGGCCCGTTGCCGTGTCCGAACGCCGTGATCGGCGTGGGGATCGGAGAGAAGGTATTCGTCTCGTGCTTGATCAGCGCGATGACGTAGCGACGACGCATAAGTTTTAAACGTCATTCCCGCGCAAGCGGGAATCCATGTGGGATTCACCAACGTCAAAATGGATCCCCGCGTTCGCGGGGACGACAATCCGCAGGACCGTTGCGCGATTCACAAGCTCGACACCGCAGCCGGCGCGAACGCGGGGCCCTTCGGCTTCAACCGCAAGCCTGGCCGCAGGCGCGACCAGGAGAACATGGTGGGATCGGCCTTGGCGGGCCCGGGGGCGACCACGACGAGAACTTCACGTGCGATCGGTTGGAAGTCCGCGCGAAAATGCACCGAACTTTTCAACGCCAGGATGCGCTGCTCCTTCGGTTCGATACCGACGTGGCGGAACATTTCCTGGTCCGCGGCCTGACACTTCTTCGACGCGAGCACGATGCGCACACCGTCCTTTTCGAGCACGGCCATCGGCCCCAGTTCCATCCGGAATCCCTGGAACATCGGCCCGGTGCAGGTGAAGCGACCGTCGCCAAGTTGCACGACCCGGAACTCACCCTCATAGGGGACGTGGCCCGGCACGCCGGAGATCTCGCCGAGCGCAAACGGTGCTTTGTGGCCGACACCGATGGCGTGCGCTTTGATCGCCGAGAGTGGATCGATCAACAGCCCCAACACCGAGCCGGGCGCACGCCGCGCGAGCAACGCGGCCAGGAGGCCGGTCGTGTCGCCGTTGCCGCCTGCGCCCGGGTTGTCCTGCGTGTCGGCGAGCACGACCGGTGAGCCAGGCTCGCCGCGCTGCATCGCCCGCGCGACGGCGGCATCCGGTTCGAACAGTTCCATCGAGAATTCGCCCTCGGCGTCGGCAACGGCGTGCGCAAGCGCAGCGGTGGCCGTCTGCGCACGCGCCGCGTCGATGCCGTAGCTCGTCACCGCCATGCCGCACTCCGGAAAATCCGCCATGGGAAAGCCCGGCGTGAACGACAGCACGCAATGATGTTCGCGTTCCAGGCGCTCCAGCATCCAGTAGAGGCTCTTGGCCGGCTCGATCATCGTGCATTGCGAAGGCAGCCCGGTCAGGAAATCGAGCGCGCGGAACGATTTTGCAGGGGCGCTACCGGCCTTGAGCACGCGATCGAGGAGTTGTGCTGCGCGCTCGCCGGTGGCTGCCATGTCGACGTGCGGATAGGTGCGATAGGCGACCAGGCCATCGGCGATCGCGTACATCGCGCGCGTGACGTTGGCATGAAGGTCGAGGCTGGCGACGATCGGCACGCGTGGGCCGACGAGGTTGCGGATGCGTGCCAGTAGCTCGCCTTCGCCATCGTCGAGATGTTCGGTAACCATCGCACCGTGCAGGTCGAGATAGACGCCGTCTACAGGGCCGAGCACGGCCAGGCGCGCAAGCATGTCGCTGACGATTCGCTCAAAGGCATCGCGGGTGACGTGTGCGGAAGGTGACGCGGCGCCCCAGACCAGGCCGGCGGTGCGGTGTCCGAGCGCATGCAGGGCGCCGATCGCGCCCGCGGCCGGAATGTTGGCACCGACGAGGCGTGGCGCGATCTCGTCGCCGGTGACCAGCGGCGGCCAACCGCCGCCGTCCTGGAATGCCGCATAGCCCGCCTTGGTGGGCGCGAAGGTGTTGGTCTCGTGCTGAAAGCCCCCGACCGCGATGAAGCTCATGCTCGCTCCCGCTCACTCTGTTTTACCGGCCATGGTACGCTGGCGCGGGGCGAGAGTAGCCGGAATCGCACGGCCGCGCAAACGACAAATGTGCGTATGGCCAGACGCAGGAAATGCACACCATGACGGATCCCATCTGGCGCTGGAGCGCGACGCGCATCGCAGCCACGATACGCAGCCGCGACATCTCTGCCCGCGAAGCCCTCGACGCATGTCTGGCGCGCCTGGCCGAAGTGAATCCCAAACTAAACGCCGTCACCGTCGATCTTTCGGCGTCTGCACGCGCTGCAGCAGCGGAGGCCGATCGCGCCGTGGCCGCGGGCGAGCCACTGGGCCCGCTGCACGGCGTGCCCGTGACCATCAAGGAAAACGTCGACCAGGAAGGTTGTGCGACGACCAATGGCGTCGTCGGTTTCCAGCACCTCATCGCCAAGGCCGACAGTCCCATCGTTGCAAACTGGAAGCGCGCCGGCGCCGTCATCATCGGGCGCACCAACACGCCTGCGTTCAGCTTCCGGCTCGACACCGTCAACGACCTCCGTGGACGCACCTACAGCCCCTGGTCGAAGACACATACGCCCGGCGGCTCATCGGGCGGCGCATCGGCGTCCGTTGCTGCCGGCATCACCCCGCTGGCGCATGGCAACGATATTGCCGGATCGGTGCGATTCCCAGCCTATGCATGCGGTCTCGCTGGCATCCGACCATCGTTCGGACGTGTCCCCGCCTACAACCCGACGCAAACAGCTGAGCGCTCGCTCTCAGCGCAACTGATGTCGGTGCAGGGACCGTTGGCACGCAACGTCGCCGATGTCCGGCTCGCCCTCGCTGCAATGGCTGCGCGCGATCCCCGCGACCCGTGGTGGGTACCGGCTCCGCTTGCAGGGCCGCCCTTGCCGAAACGCGTCGCGATAGTGACCGCGCCGGGCGAACTCGGTGGAGCGAAACTGCACCCGCATGTCGCTGCGGCAATGGCGCAGGCAGCGCGCTGGCTCGCGGACGCTGGTTATGAAATCGTCGACGAGCCGACCCCCGGGTTCACGCGCGCCAAGGAATTGTGGTTCGAGATGCAGGTGCCGGAATTCCGCGAGTACTTGCTCCCGATCATCGAGAAGGAGGGCGACGCCGGCATCCGCACGGCGGTGCGCTTCAAGCTTGAAAATGTTCCGCCCTTCACCCCACTTGCGTACATGAAGGCGCTCGCTGAACGCAGCAAGCTCGTGCGCGACTGGACGTTGTTCATGGAGCGCGTGCCGCTGGTGCTGGCGCCGATCTGTTCGGAACCCGTCTACGAGCAAGGATTCGACATCGAGAGTGCGGCACGCACCGCCGCGTTGTGGCGCGAGTGCGCGACGATGATGGCGGTGCCGGTATTGGGTCTGCCCGCGGTCGCTGTCCCGACCGGGCTTGCTGGAGGCTTGCCGATGGGCGTGCAGATCATCGGCCCGCGTTTTCGTGAGGACGCATGTCTCGACTGCGCAGAAGCGATCGAGGCGCGTGCGGGTTCGATCACACCGATCGATCCGAAGTGGTAGCGTCCGGGTAGAAATGCAGTATCGAACGCCATGACGATTCGATCATCGCTGTAAGGTTGCGCTTGCCAAGCGGGAGAAACTCCATGAATAAGCAGATAGTCGTCCCGTTCTTGGCTATTCTATTTCTCGCTGTCGCTCATCTTGCCCAGGCCCAACAACCCAAGGTCTATCGTGTCGGGGTTATCCACGAAGGGGGTCCCTACAACGCGATGGTTGAAGGACTCAAGGACGGCCTCAAGGAGTTGGGATTTGCAGAGGGCAAGCAATACATCTTGGAAATTCGCGATGTAAAGGGCGATCCAAAGGCGGTTGAGGGAGCAGCAAGAAGTCTGGAACAACAGAAAGTCAACCTCATCTACGCACTAGGCACATCCGTCACTACTGCGACGAAGCGCGCGACAACCGAGGTCCCCATTGTATTCACCGGCGGGAGTGACCCGGTCGTTTCTGGACTGGTCGCGAGCTATGCGAAACCTGGGGGGCGCATTACGGGCGTCCACTATTCGGCGGGTGATCTCACAGCGAAGCGGCTGGAGATTCTGAAGGCAATGATCCCAGAGCTGCGTAGAGTCGTGACGTTCTACAACCCTCGCAACGAGACCGCCTTGCAGGCCGCCAAGGCAGCGCGGGAGGCGGGAAGGCAGCTAAATGTTGAAATTGTCGAGCGACCGGTTACGTCCGTGGAAGAACTCGGGCCGAGTATGAACGCGCTTAAAACAAAGGAAGCGGACGCTTACTTCTACACTAATGACGCGATGGTTCTGAGCCAGGCTCAGTTCATCATCGACACGGCGAGGGCCAAGAAGTTACCGACGATGTTCGGGGAGTACAGTCTCGTCAAGCAGGGAGCCTTGGTCGCCTATGGTGTGAGCTACTACGAAGTTGGCCGGCTATCGGCAAAATACGTGCTGCGCATTCTCACCGGAACCAGTCCTCAAAACCTGCCGACGGAGTCGCTCAGCAAAGTGGGATTAGCGGTGAACCTCAAGACCGCACGAGAGCTCGGCATTGCGATCCCTCAGTCGCTGCTGCTGCGTGCGGACGAGGTCATTCAATGACCGCGTCAAGCTCGTCGGGGAGAGCGTCCATGATCAAGACGATCGTCGTCTCATTTTTCGCGATGCTTGTTCTCGCTACTGTTCATCTCGCTCAGGCGCAACAAGCCAAGGTCTATCGCGTCGGTGTGGTTATCTCAGGAGGTCCCTACAACGCGGCGGTTGATGGACTTAGAGACGGCCTCAAGGAGTTGGGGTTCATGGAGGGCAAGCACTACGTCCTTGAAATTCGCGATCTGAAAGGCGATCGAACGGCAGAGGAGGATGCAGGGAGGAGTCTGGAACGGGATAAAGTCGACCTGATATACGCGGTTCCCACGAACGTTGCCACGTCGGTGAAGCGCGCGACAACCAAGGTTCCGATCGTATTCGCAGTCGGGAGTGACCCTGTGACCAATGGGCTGGTCGAGAGCTTTGCGAATCCCGGCGGGCGCCTCACCGGCGTGCACTACCAGACGGGTGAGCTCACGGCGAAACGTCTGGAGTTGCTGAAGGCGATGCTTCCGGACATGCGCAAGGTCGTGACCTTCTACGATCCTGGCAGCGTGGTCGCCATGGCAGGCGTGAAAACGGCGCAGGAAGTTGCACGACAACTGAAGATCGAGATTCTCGAGCGACCCGTCGTGTCCGTGGAAGAACTCCGGCGTGGCGTGCTGGCGCTCAAGGCCCATGAGGCAGACGCTTACTTTCACAGCAACAGCGCGATGGTGACGAGCCAGGCGCAGTTTATCATCGACACCGCCCGCGTTAAGAAGCTACCGACGATGTTCGCGGAGCAGGGCCTCGCGGCGCAAGGTGCCTTGGCCGCCTATGGCACCAGTTACTATGAAGTGGGCCGATTGTCCGCAACCTACGTCCAGCGGATTCTCACTGGAACGAGTCCACGAGACTTGCCAGTCGAGGCGTTCAGCAGGATAGGATTGGCCGTCAATCTCAAGACAGCACGAGAGATTGGCGTCACGATCCCGCAGGCAGTGCTGTTGCGTGCGGACAAGGTCATTCAATGAGCGCTTGGTCCAAATGGGCCATCGCCTGGCCGACGCTCGTCCGGCCGCTGGCATGGCGATGTAGCACCATTGTGCTACAATAGCTTTTTTACATGGACCTTCGCGATGTCCACAACCACCATTCGCCTGCCGAAGGATCTCAAAGAGCGCATCGCCCGCGTCGCAGAACGTGCCGGGACCACGGCGCACAGTTTCATACTGGAAGCGATCGCCGAGAAGGCTGGACAGGAAGAGCGCCGAGCAGAGTTCGAGGATACGGCCGAACTGCGGTACGCCGAGATCGTCGCCTCTGGCAAAGTCGTGCCGTGGAATGAAATGCGTCGCTATCTCGAGCGTCGGCTTGCCGGCAACAGGATCGCTCGACCGAAGTCGCGAACGCTTGCGCGCTAGTCGTGTCGCGCATCGAGTTCGCACCAGAGGTCGGGGATGACCTCGATCGTATCCTGGAACATCTGTTTGCGCACCAGTCGACGGACGCGCCATCGCGTGTTGAAGACATCATCAGGGCGATCGACGTGCTGGAACGCAATCCGCTGATCGGTCGACCTGTCCGATCGGGCCTGCGAGAACTGGTGATAGGACGACATGCACGCGGCTATGTCGCACTTTATCGATACGTGACAGAACTCGACACAGTGTTTGTGCTCGCCATCCGCGCTCAGAAGGAGGCGGGGTACACAAGAACGTAGGCGCGCAAGTTCGGCGTGATGATTCAGCTGGCGGTGCTGCTGCACTCGGGCGAGGTTATTTGACGGGCGCTTCGTCGGAGAGCATGGTTCGGGGCCGCGATCGATGAGGCGCCCGGCGCCGAGCTCGCGTAAACTTCGGCCGGCAATGACGCAACAAGCAGACCCGATACCGCCCGCGGCGAACGCCCGGCTCCTCGCGCTCTATCGCACGATGGCGCGCATTCGCGCGTTCGAGAATGCGGCCGAGATCGCGAGCCAGGGCGGCGTCCAGGCGTGGGGCCTGTCCACAGCTGCCAAGCCGGCGCTCGTGCGCGGACCGCTGCACCTTTCGACGGGGCAGGAGGCGGTTGCCGCGGGCGTCTGTGTGAATCTGAACAGCGATGATCTATTGACATCGACGCACCGCGGCCACGGCCATACCCTCGCCAAGGGTGCCGATGTCAATCGCATGATGGCCGAGTTGTTCGGCCGCGCGACGGGCACCAACAAGGGCAAGGGCGGCTCGATGCACATCGCCGATTTCAGCGTCGGCATGCTCGGTGCCAATGGCGTGGTTGCCGCCGGCATGCCGATTGCCGTGGGTGCCGCGCACGCGCTCAAGATTCGTGGCCGCAAGGAAATCGTCGCGTGCTTTTTCGGTGACGGTGCGGTCAACCGCGGGCCCTTTATCGAAGCGCTGAATTGGGCCGTCGTCTACCACCTGCCTGTCCTGTTCGTGTGCGAGGACAACCGGATTTCCGCAACCACGCCCACCGGCCCGATGACCGGCGGTCCCGGCGCGAGCGTGCGGGCAGAGAGCATCGGCGTGCCGGGCGTCAAAGTCGACGGCAACGATGTCGAGGCCGTCGACGCGGCGGCAGCACGTCTCGTCGCCGAAGTGCGCAGTGGCAGCGGTCCGCGCTTCCTGCATGCTGTGACGTACCGGTTCAAAGGCCATGTCTCCGTCGATCCCGGTGCTTATCGAGACAAGGCAGAAGTTGTGGCAGCGCTGGCGTTCGATCCACTGCTCGTCGCGCGCAGGGCACTGACCGGACGCGGTGTCGCGGCCGGCGCCCTCGACGCGATCGACACGGCCGCGAAGGCCGAAATCGACGCCGCCATGGCGCAAGCCGAAGCGGCGCCGTGGCCGGAACCCGCGGCCGCGTACACCGACATCCAGAACACGGGCGCGGGCCAATGGCGCTGATGAACTACTCGCAGGCAGCGGCCACGGCGCTGAGCGAAGCGATGGAGGCCGATTCGAATGTCGTCGCGCTCGGCGAAGACCTCGGCCGCGGTGGCATCTTCGCGCAGTACCGCGGGCTGCAGCAGAAATTCGGCGCCGATCGCGTCATCGACACGCCGATCTCGGAGGCGACGATCATGGGCGCCGCGGTGGGCATGGCGCTCGCGGGCTTGCGGCCGGTGGTCGAGATGCGCGTCGTCGATTTCGCACTGTGCGCGATGGACGAACTCGTCAACCAGGCGGCGAAGAACCGTTTCATGTTCGGCGGGCAAGGTCGCGTGCCGCTGGTCGTGCGCATGCCGATCGGCCTGTGGACCGCGTCGGCGGCGCAGCATTCGCAGTCGCTCGAAGCATGGTTCGCACATATTCCCGGTCTGGTCGTCGTGGCGCCGTCCGCGCCGGATGACAACTACGGCCTGCTTGCGAGCGCGCTTGCGTCCGGTGATCCGGTCGTCTACATGGAACACAAGGAACTGTGGGCCGTCGAAGGCGACGTCGTGTCCGGAACGCGCGTGCCGCTCGGGCTCGCTCGGCGCTTGCGCGATGGCGGCGACGTGACCATCGTAAGCTGGTCGAAAGCGGTGCCGACTTGCGTTGCTGCAGCGACCGAGCTCGCCGCCACAGGCATCCAGACCGACGTGGTCGACCTGCGCACGCTGTGGCCGTGGGACCGCGAGATGGTGTTGGCCTCGGCCGCGCGAACAGGGCATCTGCTGGTTGTGCACGAGGCCGTGCAGGTGGGTGGCTTTGGTGCGGAGATCGCCGCTGCGGCAGCCGAGGCCACCGGATGCCGCATCCGCCGCCTGGGCGCGCCGCGCATACCTTCCGGCTATTCGAAACCGCTGGAAGACGAGTCGCGTGTCACGGTGGCAGGCATTGTTGCTGCAGCCGAGATGTTGCTGAAGCCTCAGTTGCGAAATGAGCACGCGCAGCGCGCATTGGCTACACTCGTAAGCCCACAGGATTCATGTCCATGACCCGACCCAGAACTGCGATCGTCACGGGTGCTGCCAGCGGCATCGGCGCCGCGACGGTGAGCGAACTCGCGGCGCGCGGCTACCGCGTCGCGGGCGTCGATTCCAATGGGCCGGGGGTTCGCGCCGTCATCACCGCGGCAGGCACGCAGCATCTCGCGGTCGAGCTGGATGTCGCCGACGAAACCGTGATCGTCGCCGTGTTCGCCGATGCGGTGAAGACGCTGGGTGGTCTCGACGCACTGGTCACGAGCGCGGGCGTCGCGGAAATGACACCGTTCATGGACCTCGATGCCGCCACCTTTCGCCGCGTCTACGACCACAACGTGATTGGCACCTTCCTCTGCATTCGCGAAGCGGCGAAACACATGGTGCCGGGTGGACGCATCTGCACGGTCGCCAGCGTCGCCGGCTTGCGCGGTGGCGGCCTGTCCGGCACGGCTGCCTACGCTGCGAGCAAAGGTGCAGTGCTTGCGCTCACAAAGAACGCGGCACGCTCACTGGCCGACAAGGGTATCGCGGTCAATACCATTGCGCCGGGTGCGACGATGACGCCGATGATCGCGCACGTATTCGCCGATGAAGCACACCGCAAACGCGTCGAATCGATGAGCGTGATGAATCGCGCTGGCAAGCCCGAGGAAATCGCCCGCGCGATCGCGTTTCTCGTCTCACCCGAAGCATCGTATGTCGACGGCGCCACGCTGGTCGCCGATGGCGGGCTGTGCATGTATTGACGCCCCACCGGATTTCGCTATGCATAACAACCACGAGGAGAGAGCATCATGACCACCGATCGCCGCAAATTCATGCAGACCGTGGGTGGCGCCGCCGCGCTGGCCGCCGCTGGCATCCGGCCCGCGTACGGGCAGGCGGCCGAGTTCCAGCTGAAATGGGCCAACAACATTCCGATCACGCATCCCAGCTCAATCCGCGCCAAGGAAGCCGCGGAGAAGATCAAGGCGGAAACCAAGGGCCGTGTCGACATTCAGGTGTTTCCGAACAATCAGCTGGGCGGCGACACCGACATGCTGTCGCAAGTGCGCTCGGGCGCGATCGACTTCTTCCCGCTGTCAGGGCTCATCCTGCAGACGCTGGTGCCGCTGGCCGGCATCAACGGCGTCGCGTTCGCGTTCAAGGACTACACCACCGTCTGGGCCGCGATGGATGGCGACCTTGGTGCGTTCATCCGTGACGCCATTTCCAAGGCCGGGATCTACACGTTCGAGAAATGCCTCGACAACGGCTATCGGCAGATCACCAGCAGTACCAAGCCGATCGTCGCGCCTGCGGATCTCAACGGATTCAAGATCCGCGTGCCGGTGAGCCCTCTGTGGACATCGCTGTTCAAGGCCTTCGGCGCATCGCCCGCCTCGATCAACTTCAGCGAAATCTATTCCTCGCTGCAGACCAAGGTGGTCGAGGGGCAGGAGAATCCGCTTGCGATCATCCAGCTGGCAAAGTTATACGAGGTGCAGAAATACTGCTCGATGACCGGACACATGTGGGACGGCCAATGGGTGCTCGCCAACGGCAAGATGTGGGCGGGGATGCCGAAGGACCTGCAGGCGATCATCACGAAGAACGTCATCGAAGCGGTCGTGAAGCAGCGCGAGGACATGGCCAAGCTGAACGACACGGTCGAAGCGGACTTGAAGTCCAAGGGCCTCGTCTTCAACAGTCCGGACAAGGTGCCGTTCCGTGCCGCGTTGACCAAGGCTGGCTTCTACGAGGAGTGGAAGGGCAAGTTCGGCCCTGAGGCCTGGGCGAAGCTCGAGCAGTACTCGGGCAAGCTGGCCTGAACACGCAAGAGGTAACGAACCGCGCTGTCGCGCCGTCGCGATTTGACGGCGTCGACCGCGCGTTCGGTTGGCTGACCGAAGTTCCTGCGGCGCTCCTCGTCGTCGCCGAGATCGTGATCCTGTTCGCAGGCGTGGTCTCGCGTTACGTCTTCAATAAACCCCTGACGTGGTCGGACGAACTCGCGTCGGTGCTGTTCCTGTGGCTTGCCATGCTGGGTGCGGTGATCGCGCTGCGGCGAGGCGAGCACATGCGGCTCACCACGTTTGTCAACCTGTTGCGCCCGCAGTGGCGCGCCTGGGTCGACACGGTCAGCGCGCTGATCGTCATCGTGTTCGTGCTGCTGATCCTCTCGCCGTCGTGGGAGTACATCGAGAATCAATGGCTGATCACCACGCCCGCGCTCGAACTGCACGATTCGGTGCGCGTGGCCGCGATCGGCGTCGGTGCGGTGCTGATGATGCTGTTCGCGCTGCTGCGGCTCGCGGAGCGCGCGACCGCGCGGCAGGTCGCCTCGGCCATCGTGGTGCTCGGTGTCGTGATCGCCGGGATGTGGCTGCTGCGGCCGGTGTTCGTGACCCTGGGCAACGTCAACCTGATCATCTTCTTCGTTGTCCTGGTGGCCCTGTGCGTCGTCATGGGTGTGCCAATCGCGTTCGCGTTCGGCATCGCCACGCTGTCCTATCTCGCCCTGACGACGCGCACGCCGCTCACCATCGTCGTCAGCCGGATGGACGAAGGCATGTCGACGCTGATCCTCCTGTCCGTGCCTCTGTTCGTGTTTCTCGGTGCATTGATCGAGATGACGGGCCTGGCGCGGGCGATGGTCGACTTTCTCGCATCGTTGCTGGGTCACGTTCGCGGCGGCCTGCAGTACGTGCTGCTGGGCGCGATGTACCTCGTGTCCGGCATCTCAGGCTCCAAAGCGGCCGACATGGCGGCCGTGGCGCCCGCACTTTTCCCCGAGATGAAGCGCCGGGGCGCGCACGACGGTGATCTCATCGCACTCTTGTCGTCGTCGGGGGCCATGTCCGAGACGATTCCGCCGAGCCTGGTGCTCATCACGATCGGCTCGGTGACGGGCGTCTCGATCGCGGCGCTGTTCACGGGCGGTCTGCTGCCCGCCGTCGTCGGCATGATTGCGTTGGGCGTGCTCGTGTACTTCAAGACGCGGCACGAAAACATTGCAGGGATCGCGCGCGCAACCGGCGCGCAGATCACCCGGGCGCTGGTGATTGCCCTGCCGGCACTCGCACTTCCGGTGGTGATTCGCACCGTGGTGGTCGAGGGCGTCGCGACCGCGACCGAAGTGTCGACCGTGGGCATCGTGTACACGATCATCGCCGGCCTGGTCGTCTACCGGCAGTTCGATGTGAAGCGACTGTTCCCGATGCTCGTCGACACGGCCGCGCTGTCGGGCGCGATCCTGATCATCATCGGCTGCGCCACGGGCATGGCGTGGGCATTGACGCAGTCGGGCTTCTCGCGCCAGCTGGTGACGGTGATGTCGTCGGTGCCAGGTGGGCAGGCCGGCTTTCTCGCCATTTCCGTCATCGCTTTCATCGTGCTCGGCAGCGTGCTCGAAGGCATCCCGGCGATCGTACTGTTCGGGCCCCTTCTATTTCCGGTGGCGCGCGCGCTGGGCGTCCACGAAGTGCACTACGCGATGGTCGTGATCTTCGCGATGGGCCTGGGCCTGTTTGCGCCGCCGTTCGGTGTCGGGTTCTATGCCGCCTGCGCGATCGGCAAGGTGTCGCCCGACGTGGCGATGCCGCGCGTGTGGAGCTATCTGGCGGCACTGTTCGTGGCACTGGTGATCATCGCCGTGGTGCCGTGGCTGTCAATCGGATTTCTGTTGACCACTGGTGTCCGTTCGTGGTGAGCCAGCCTGTCCTGAGCTTGCCGAAGAAACCATGAACGAACGCTCGTGCGCATTGCGATCAAGCAGTGAGTCGCCGCCCTTCGACGGGCTCAGGGCGAACGGTAAGAAATTAGATGGCCGCAGCTGCGCACGCTTTTTCCGCGTGCGCTATCATTTGTGCCCTTCCGTGATCCCATCACTCTCAGGAATCCACCATGCGCTACTCGACGTTCGGCCGCACCGGACTCTACGTCTCCGAATTGTGTTTCGGTTCCATGACCTTTGGCGGTAAGAGCGGCATGTGGGAGAAGATCGGCCGCACCGAGCAACAGGATGCGGATCGGCTGGTCGGCGTGGCGTTCGATGCCGGCATCAATTTTTTCGATACGGCCGACGGCTACGCCGAGGGTGAATCCGAGCGCATCCTGGGCAAGGCGCTGGGCGCGCGGCGCAAGGATGTCGTGCTGGCGACCAAGGTCCGGGCGCGCACGGGACCCGGTCCAAACGACGTGGGACTGTCCCGTGTCCATATCATGGCGGCGATCGACGGCTCGCTGCGGCGTCTCGGCACCGACTGGATCGACCTGTATCAGATTCACGGCTACGACCCGTTGACGCCACTGGACGAAACATTGCGCGCGCTGGACGACCTGGTACGCGCCGGGAAGGTCCGCAACATCGGCTGCTCGAATCTGGCCGCGTGGCACATCGCCAAGGCGAACGGGCTGGCGGCTGCGCATGCCTGGAGCCGCTTCGAATCACTGCAGGCCTACTACTCGATTGCCGGCCGGGATCTGGAGCGCGAACTTGCGCCGGTGCTCGCCGATCAGCAGATGGGACTCATGGTGTGGAGCCCGCTGGCAGGCGGTTTTCTGAGCGGAAAATACTCACGCGACCAAGACGGCCCGGCCGGCTCGCGTCGCACCACCTTCGATTTTCCGCCGGTCAATCGCGAACGCGCCTTCGATTGCATCGATGCGATGCGGACGATCGGCGCGGCGCACGGCGTCAGCGTGGCGCGCGTCGCGCTGGCCTGGCTGTTGGCGCAGAAACACGTCACGACCATCATCGTGGGCGCGAGGACTGAAGAGCAATTGCGCGACAACATCGAGGCCACGACGGTCAAGCTTAGCGCGGACGATCTCGCGACGCTCGAGCGCATCAGCGCACTGCCGAGCGAGTATCCGGCGTGGATGCTTGCGCGCCAGGCAGCGCACCGCGGACCCGAGCCGCATTAGGCACTGACAGGCCCCAGTCCCCTGTTGTTGCGCGGAATCGGCCCGCGGCCGCGCCTACACCTATGTGGCGCTGCCGGTCCAATCTTCTACTTTGCGTCCCTGCGCCGCAGCGGCAACGGCAGCAGCAAGGAACCGCTCGATTTCCCGTACCGGCGCCAGATTTTCGTAGAGTACGTCCTTTTTTTGTCGCAGGGCTCCGCGCAACTCGTTCCGCCATGGTCCATCGGTCGCGAGGCGAAGGGCCAGGTTTGCGTAGTCGGTGGCGGTCTCCGCCGCGAGGCCGTCGATCTGCATCTGCCGATAAAGCGCATGAGTGATGCGGCTGCGGGCAAACGGACCCGGCCACGTGAGGATCGGTGCGTCGACCGCGAAAAACTCCAAACTCGTCGTCCCGCCGCCAAAGATCGGGGTATCGAGAATGGCATCGACGGATGACAGAAAGCCAAGCAGCCTGTCGAGTTTGAGAAAGGGCAGGAATGCGACGCGCTGCGGCGCGTCCGGTATCGAGGAGCGCAAGCGTTCCATCAGGAGCCGTCCCAACGGCCCGGCCTTGTTGTTGATCAGCACGAGCAGTCCCTTGGGGTCGCGCTGCAGGATACGCGCCAGAACGGCATCGAATTCGGGGTGGAACTTGATCAGGTTCTGCGCGCAGAAATACAGCCTCGCGTCTTCCGGAAGTCCGAGATCCGCGCGCGTGGGTGGGACGGAAGCGGGCAAAGGCTTCTTGAAATAGATCGGAACCATCGACAACCGGATCAGCGTTTCGGTGTAGTGATCCCGCGCGTCGCGGGGCTCCATTTCCCGGGCGGAGAGAAAATAGTCGACGTTGGCAATGCCTGTCGTCACCGGATGGCCGAACGTGACACATTGCACCGGCGCGAGTCGGCTGAAGGCCAGGAAATACGTCGTCGGCTCCATGCCGATATCGGTATAGAACAGCACATCGAGCCGCGCTTGCGCAATGGCCTGGCGCGCCGCGGCGAGATCGTTTCCGAGCACCGTCACGCGCGTGTCGGCGCGGGGTTGCGCTGCGCCCGGTGGGTCGAAGCGGAACACCGTGACGTCGAACTTGCGACGGTCGAGGTGGTCGATGATCCCGCCGAAGAGCTTCGTCATCGGGTGTTCCGGAAAAAAATGCCTGGAGATGAAACCGATCCTGATCCGCTCGCCGCCACCGGCGTAGTTGTCGCAGTGCGGGGCGCGCCACGCGAGGTGGGGACTCGCACTCAGGTAGAAATCTGCGAGACGCTTGCGCAATTCGCGATCGTCGCGGCCATGGTAACCCGTGTAGAAAATCGCGCTGCTGGCGTAGCGCAATGGATCCTCCAGTCGAGTGCCTTTCGCCGTGAGGGCAGCAATCCCGGCGAACAGGCGTTCGCGCGTCCGATCGATTTCCTCCACCGAATTCGGTATTGCAGGGGTGAGGAACGCGAGCTGCAACTCGACACCGGCGTTCGGCACGACCTGCATTGACTGCCGGTAGGCCGCCGCCGCGTCCGCCATGCGCCCAGCGTCCTGCAAGGCGTTGCCCAGGTAGTGAAAAGCCTCGGCGCCCTCAGCCTTGCGTTCGCGGGCCACAAGCAGGTTAGCAAGGTTGTTGAGCGCACCGATGTGCTGCGGCTGGAGCGCGAGGACGCGCCGGTATGCCGCGTCGGCATCGGCGTATCGTTGCTGTTCGCGCTGGATATTGGCGAGATTGAACCAGGCGTCCGCGAACTGGGGATCGAGCGCAAGTGCGCCGCGAAAGGCCGCTTCCGCCTCGGCATGACGCCCCAGCGCTGCCATGGCGTTGCCGAGATTGCTGTGCGCCGCCGCGTTATCGGGCTGCAACGTGATCGAATCGCCGATCAGGCGGACGGCATCCCCGAATCGACGGTCCTGATATGCGAGCATGCCTAGGTAGTGCATCGCGCCAGGGTGTCGCGGCTGCAGTGCGAGAAGTTGCCGATATAGCGAATCCGCCTCGGCCAACCGCCCCGACTGGTGCAGGCGCAGCCCCTCCTGCAGGATCTGGTCGGGGGTCATCGAAGGAGGGAAATTGGTCAACAACCGTGTGGCAGAACCAGCACGCTTCGTCCCACAAGCATGCGCATTGACACGGGCGAAGGCACGAAAGCAACTCTACTACAATCGCATGTCGATGGCTGAATCCGCAGTTACGTCGTCACCCATTGCGTTGTCGCCTTCGGTTCGCTATCGTGCACGCTCGCACGCCTTCCTGCCAAGGGAATAACCCCATGTTCAGTATGCGTTACCTGAAGCTTGCCCTGCTCGCGGCTGTCGCCGCCGCGGGAGCGGTTGCACTGCCCGCCGCCGAGGCGCAGACCACGTTGCGGGTCGTCATGCACTCGGACCTGAAGATCGTCGATCCGATCTGGACTACCGCATACATCACGCGCAATCACGGCTACATGATCTACGACACGCTGTTCGCCACCGACGCGAACGGCAAGGTCCAGCCGCAGATGCTCGACAAATACGCGGTCACCGCCGACGGCCTCACCTACACGCTGACGCTGCGCGACGGACTGTTGTGGCACGACGGCGCGCCGGTCACGGCGGAGGACTGCATCGCGTCGATCAAGCGCTGGGGCGCCAAGGACGCGATGGGCCAGAAGATGATGAGCTTCGTCAAGGACTTCGCCATCGTCGATCCCCAGACCTTCCGGATCAACCTCACGTCGCCGACGGGCCTGATCGTTGGCGGGCTCGGCAAACCGTCGTCTGCCGCGCCGTTCATGATGCCCAAGCGCGTCGCCGATACGAGTCCTAACGACCAGATCAGCGACTTTACCGGCAGCGGCCCATTCGTGTTCAAGAAGGACGAGTGGAAGCCCGGCGACAAGGCGGTATACATCAAGTTCGACAAGTACAAGCCGCGCGCCGAACCGCCGTCGGGCATGGCCGGCGGCAAGGTCGTCAAGGTCGATCGCATCGAATGGCGGGCAGTCGCCGACCAGCAGACTGCGGTCAACGCGTTGATCGCGGGCGAGATCGACTACATCGAGCAGCCTGCACACGACCTGCTGCCGGTGCTGAAAAAAGATGCCGGCGTCAAACTGGTCGACATCAATCCGCTGGGCAACCAGTACTCGTTCCGGTTCAACTCGACCGCGAAGCCCTTCGACAATCCCAAGGTCAAGCAAGCGTTGTTGTACGCATTCAATCAGGAGGATTTTCTCAAGGCGACCATCGGCGACCCGCAGTATTACAAGACGTGCCTCGAAATGTTCATCTGCGGCACGCCGCTGGGCTCGACCAAGGGCATGGACGGGCTGCTGCAGTCGAATTTCGTCAAGGCGAAACAGTTGCTGACCGAGGCGAATTACGACGGCACGCCGATCGTGCTGTTGCATTCGACCGACCTGCAGGTGCTGACCAACCTTGCGCCGGTCGCGAAATCGCTCATGGAAAAAGCCGGGTTCAAGGTCGACATGCAGGACATGGACTGGCAGACCGTCGTCGCGCGACGGGCGAAGAAGGAGCTGCCATCGCAAGGTGGGTGGCACGCCTTCCTGACATCGTGGGTGTCGGCCGATGTGCTCAATCCGGTGGCGACGGCGTTCCTCAACTCGAGCTGCGACAAGGCGCTGTTCGGCTGGCCCTGCGATGCGGAAATCGAGAAGCTGCGCGATCAGTTCGCGCGCGAAACGGACCCTGCCAAGCAGAAGGCGATCTCCGAAGCGGTCGTGGCGCGCTGGACACAGGATCCGACGCACGTGTTTCTCGGCCAGTGGTATCAACCAGCCGCGGTGCGAAAGAACGTCGACGGATTCGTCGTTGCACCGGTGACCGTGTTCTGGAACGTGACGAAAACGGGCAAATAGCCTAGCTGTGGTCCGTTCGTGGTGAGCTTGTCGAACCATGAACGAACTGTGAGTCCGGTGGATCATTTGATACTGCGTCGCCCTTCGACAAGCTCAGTGCGAACGGTCAACCATTCTCGGCAGCTACTTAGCATGTTGTAACACCTGATGCTCGCCTACATCGCCCGGCGCCTGCTTGCGACGATCCCCGTCATGGCGATCGTCGCGGTGCTGGTGTTTTCGATGCTGCGGCTTACCCCTGGCGATCCTGCCGCAATCATCGCCGGTGCCGCGGCGACGTCGCAGGACATCGTCGACATTCGCGCAAGGCTTGGCCTCGATCGCTCGATCGTCGCCCAGTTTTTCATCTGGATCGGACACGCGTTCACCGGTGACTTCGGCGAATCGTTCTTTTTCAAGAAGCAGGTTTCCTCGCTGATCGCGGACCGCATCGGACCCACCCTTGCGCTTGCCACGACGACCATCCTGTTCTCGGTAGTCATTGCCGTGCCGCTCGGCGTTATCGCCGCGTGGAAGCAAGGTACGTGGATCGACCGCCTGGTGATGGGCTTTTCGGTGCTCGGCTTCTCCGTGCCCGTGTTCGTGGTCGGCTACGTGCTGATCTACATTTTTGCGGTCGAGCTCTCGTGGCTGCCGGTCCAAGGCTATCAACCACTCAGTGAAGGCTTCTGGGGTTTTCTGCAGCGCCTGATACTGCCGAGCATCACGCTGTCGGTAATCTATATCGCGCTGATCGCGCGCATTACGCGCACCAGCGTGCTCGAGGTGCTGGGCGAGGATTACATTCGCACGGCGCGGGCGAAGGGTTTGCCTGACCGCGTGGTGCTCATGAAACATGCGTTGCGCAACGCTGCGGTGCCGATCGTGACCATCATCGGCATCGGGGTGGCATTGCTGATCGGTGGGGTGGTCGTCACCGAAAGCGTATTCAGCATTCCGGGACTCGGCCGTTTGACGGTCGATGCCGTGCTCGCGCGCGACTATCCAACGGTGCAAGCGGTGATCCTCCTGTTCTCGGCGGTCTACGTCCTGCTGAATCTGGCGGTCGATGTGGCGTATACCTTCCTCGACCCGCGCATTCGCTACTGACCATGATCACCGACGCGCTTGCGATCGACGCCAGGGCTGCGCCGCCCAGAGGCAGCGCCGCGCGCCGGATCATGAGCAATCCGACGGTCGTGTTCGGCGTCGTCATCCTCTGTCTGATCGTGGCGATGGGTGTTGCCGCACCCTGGCTGGCGAACTTCGATCCTGCGGCCATCAATCCGGCGTTCCGCAACAAGACACCGGGCGCGATGGAGATGGTCCGTGCCGACGACGGTACCAAGTCCGAGGAGCGTCATTGGATGGGCACCGATTCACTGGGTCGAGATGTCGCGAGCCGCGTGGTTTACGGCGCGCGCGCATCGCTGCTGATCGGTGTATCGGTCGCAATCATCGCGGTGGGCATCGGGTTGGTGATCGGACTGGCCGCCGGCTATGTGCGGTTGCTCGACGGCATTGTCATGCGCTTGATGGACGGACTGATGGCGATACCGGCCATACTGCTGGCGATTGCCGTGGTGTCGCTGTCGTCGGCGGGCCTGCTTGCGGTCATCGTGGCGATCGTCATTCCCGAGGTTCCCCGCGTCGTCCGCCTGGTACGCTCGATCGTGCTGTCGGTGCGCGAGGAACCGTACGTCGAGGCGGCGGTCGCGGTCGGAACACCCACGCTGCCGCTGATCATCCGGCACATCCTTCCGAACACGCTGCCGCCGCTGATCGTGCAGGCAACATACATCTGTGCGTCGGCCATCCTGATCGAGGCGATCCTCTCGTTTCTCGGCGTCGGCATCCCCGCGCAGACACCGACCTGGGGCAACATCATGGCGGAAGGGCGCACGCTGTTCCGCGTCTATCCGCACAACATTCTCTACCCGGGAGTATTTCTCGCGCTGACCGTACTCGCGGTGAACCTGCTCGGTGACGGGTTGCGCGACACGCTGGACCCGCGCATGCGGAAACGGCTGTGAGATGTCGATGAGTGCGACGGGCCGTCCCGAGCGCGAATACCGGAGCGCGCAGCGCGAAGGTCTCCAATGACCGCGCCGGTGCTCGACATGCAGGGCCTGACCGTCGCATTGCCTGCGAGCGGCGAACGACCACACGCGGTATCGAATGTGAATCTTACGGTCATGCCGGGCGAGATGGTCTGCCTTGTCGGCGAGTCGGGTTCCGGCAAATCCGTCATTGCGCAGGCGACGATGGGTTTGTTGCCTCCGGCGTTGCGCGCAACAGGCGGCAAGATCCTGCTCGACGGCGAGGACGTGCTTGCCGTCAGTCCGTCCCGGCTACGCCAGTTGCGCTGTACGCGCATGTCGATGATCTTCCAGGAGCCGATGACCGCGTTGAACCCCGTCCTGCGCTGCGGTGAGCAGATCGACGAAGTGCTCACTACGCATACGGCCATGACAACGGCGCAGCGGCACGCCCGCACGCTCGAAATCATCCACGACGTCGGGTTGGCGGATCCCGAGCGGATGATCGCGTCGTTTCCGCATCAACTCTCGGGCGGACAGCGCCAGCGCATCATGATCGCGATGGCGCTGGTGCTCAATCCTCGTCTGCTGATCGCTGACGAGCCGACCACCGCGCTCGACGTGACGACACAGGCGCAGATCCTGGCGCTTATCCGCGAGATGCAGCGCGAGCATGGCACTGGAGTGCTGTTCATCACCCACGACTTTGGTGTCGTCGCCGAGATCGCGGAGCGTGTGGCGGTATTGCGGCAGGGCGAAGTCGTCGAGTTCGGCCCGGCGCGCGAGCTGCTCGCTCATCCACGGCATGAGTACACACGCATGCTGATCGCTGCGGTGCCGAGCCTAACCCCGCGGCATCGTTCGCTCGCCACCGGCGCGCCGATCGTGCTCAGCACACAGGGATTGGCCAAGTCCTACGCGCGTGGCGGATGGTTGCGACGTGGCGCCGATGTCCTCGCGGCAAACGACGTGGACTTGCAGGTCCGCCGCGGGGAAACACTTGGCATCGTCGGCGAGTCAGGATCGGGCAAGTCGACGGTTGCACGCTGCATCGCGAGGCTGATCAAGCCGACGGCCGGTGACATCATGCTCGATGGTGTCGATATCGCGCGGCTGGGCGCCAACGCGTTGCGTCCGTTGCGGCGCCGCGTGCAGATCGTGTTTCAGGACCCGTATCGCTCGCTCAATCCGCGGCGCACTGTCGGCGAGGCCATGGTCGAGGGTCCGATGAACTACGGCGCGACATCGGAGGCGGCACTCGCGACCGCGCGGCGCCTGCTGGATCTGGTACGGCTCGATGCCGGCGCACTCGATCGCTATCCGCACGAGTTCTCGGGTGGTCAGCGCCAACGCATTTGCATCGCCCGTGCACTGGCGATCGAGCCGGACCTGCTGATTGCCGACGAAGCCGTGTCGGCACTCGACGTGTCGGTGCAGGCGCAGGTGCTGGCACTGCTCGATGAAATCCGCGGACGGCTCAACCTGGCGATGCTGTTCATCACGCACGATCTGCGCGTCGCGGCGCAGGTTTGCGATCGCGTCGCCGTGATGCAACACGGGCGCATCGTCGAGTCCGGACCGATCGCTGATGTGTACGCCAACCCGCGGCACGAATATACCAAGACGCTGTTTGCCGCGGCGCCGGGGCGGCAGTGGAAATTCGGAGTGTCGTAGGCGAACCGAGGCGTGATGGTTTGCCAGTTCGCTACCGCGTGATCAGGCGGCAAAATTCGTCAACAGCTCCCCCGCCAGTGGCGCCGATTCCAACAGCCCATCTGCGTCCGCAATCAGTTGCCCATTGACCCACACGCCATGTACGCCCATCGCGTCAGTCGTCAACCTTGGCGCCCCGCCGGGCAGGTCGAACACGCGGCGCTTGGGTCCACGTCCCACGGTCGTCGGATCGAATAGCAAGAGATCCGCCGCGTAGCCTTCGCGGATCGCCCCTCGTCCACGCATACCGAAAACTTGCGCAGGCTGGCTGGTGAGTCGGCGAACCGCTTCGCTCATCGACATCGACGCGCGTTCGCGCGCCCAGTGGCCCAAAAGGTGCAGGCCGAATCCGGCGTCGTTGAAAAAAGTCAGATGCGCGCCAGCGTCGCTCAGGCTGACGATGCTATGTGGGTGGTTTAGCATGCGGCCAACGGCTTGTTCATCGGAATTGAGCAGTTGCGCCGTGAAGACCGTCTCGAGATTTTCATCGACCGCCAGATCGAGCATGACGTCGAGCGGGTCACGGCCCTCGATGCGCGCGATGTCGGCGATGGTTTGCTGTTCGTAGCGCGCATGAGCAGGGGCTGCGGTCTCCACGACCTGCACCTTGCCCCACTCGCCATTGAAAAGGCGGAAGGTGGCCGTCGTTGCCAGTTCGGCGCGGACGCTATCGCGAAATGCCGGACTGCCAAGCATGGTCACCAGCGCATCTCCGTGCAGGCCGAGCGCGGGTCTCCAACTTTCGAGACCTTCGACCGGATACGGCGATTGCATCGTGAAGTCCATCGTCAGCGGACAACAGGACACCTGCCCAATGAGCGAATGGCCGCGCGAATTTGCTGCGGCGATCGCGTCAAGGTCATTGAACACGGCGTTCGGATTGGTGCTGTTGTGCAGCAATGCGGCGATCATGACCGGTCGGCCGCTCTCGGCCGCCAGCGATTCGAGAAAGGGCACCGGCGTGTGTCCGCCTTTGGTCAGCATATAGACACCGTGGCCGCACTCACCCATCGCCATGACCAGCGCCCGCATCTCGCGGTCATCGGCCAGCCGCGAAGGCATCGGCAGTCCACCCTCGCCGTTGTGTGCTGGCGAGGTACTGCTGGCAAAACCCACAGCACCTGCCTGCATGGCTCCTCGAACGATGGCCTGCATTTGCGCGATCTCGGCATCGGTGGCAGCACGTCTCGATGCATCGGTTCCCATCACATAGGTGCGGACACTGCTGTGGCCGACGTAAGCAGCGACATTGACCACACTCCCCATGCGTCGTCGTTGCGCCATGAACTCGGGAAACGTTTCGAAATCCCACGCGATGCCTTGTCGCAGCACGTCCAGCGACATGCCTTCTACCTGCGTCAGATTGCGCATGGTGATGTCGCGGTCCTGCGGCTTGCAAGGCGCGATGGTGAATCCGCAATTGCCGATCACCGCAGTCGTCACCCCCAGCGCCGGCGACGGCCGTACGCAGGGGTCCCAGGTAATCTGGGCGTCGAAATGGGTGTGGCTGTCGATGATCCCCGGCATCAGCGCGAGACCATCGGCCGCTATCACCTTGCGTGCGGATACGTTCAGGGCGTAGCCAACCGCCGCGACGCGGCCGTCAGTGATTGCGATGTCGCTGATCGACGGGGCACTCCCTGTGCCGTCGAATGTCAGTGCCCCCCGGAATAGAAGATCATGCAAGATCGACGATTCCTATTTCAGCAGCGCGTATTCTCCGCCGCGCTCCAGCGCACGCTGGTAGGCGGGTCGCGCATGGATGCGCTCGAGGAAACTCATGAGCTTCGGCCGGCTTGCATTCAGGCCCGCACGTGCCGCAGCTGCCTCGAGCGGAAAGCTCAGCTGGATGTCCGCCGCGGAGAATTCATTGCCGGCGAACCACCGTGTCTTTTCCAGTTCAGCTTCCATGAAGTCGAGATGCTGCTTGATCTGCGGATTGACGAACGTCGACAGCACGCGCTGCGAGATGCCCTTGGCGACTGGCTTGACGAAAAACGGCATGGGACCGTTCGCGACGCGATCGAACACCAGCTTGAGCAGCAGCGGTGTCATGGCGGAGCCTTCCGCATAGTGCAGCCAATAGGTATAGCGCAGCCGCTCCGGCGTTCCCGGCGCGGGCGCGAATTTTCCGTTGCCGTAACGCTCGACCAGATACTCGACGATGGCGCCCGATTCGGCCAGCGTCAGCCCGCCATCGGTGATGACCGGCGATTTGCCGAGTGGATGCACCGCGCGCAGCGACGCCGGGGCGAGCATCGTCTTGCGATCGCGCTCGTAACGCTTGATCTCGTACTCGAGGCCGAGTTCTTCCAGCAGCCACAGCACGCGCTGCGAGCGCGAGTTGTTCAGGTGGTGGACGACGATCATGAGGTTTCGCCTCTCCCTCGGGGAGAGGCCGGCGCGCGGGAGCGCGTCGGGTGAGGGAAAAACGGTTGTTCCATCTCGTGATTGCCCACTAGCGCCGCGAGTGGCGCAGCGTCGGATTGAGCCGGTCGATGTCGGCCTGAACCTCGGCGCGGCTGCGCTCGTAAATGATCTCGCGCCCCATGACACTCCCGGCGTAGGCCAGCGTGTTTCGAGTCGGCGTCAGCGCGCAACGCACGCTGTGAACGCCTTCACCGAGCACGACTTCGATCCGCTCGACGCGCTTGTTCAGGATAACGAGCTCGAGCGTCTTGCCGGTGTCGGTAACGCGAACGGTGATTTTTTCGTTGTCCATGAATTTTCCCGAGTCGATCCAGAGGCCTGCTTCGCGAACCCTGCAATGCGGTGGCCTAGTCTAACGGACTATCGGGCTGCACCGTGAATCCGGGCAGATCGCCCAGGCATTCTCGCCCCGGATCAGCCCGTCGTCGCGCGCTTGCACGCGACTTCCGGATTGTTGGTGGTGCCCCGCCAGCGCGCTTCCCCCTGATGCTCCCAGAACAACGTTCCGTCGCCCTCGTAGCGCGCCCCGCTGCCCGAACGTTGCTGCACCAGCGGGTAGGAGCGGTCCTTGATCGTCACCCATGCCAAGCCCGGAACCACGTTGACGTAGGTGATGTTCAACGCCGCATCAACGCCCTCGCATTGGAAAGGGAAGGGGCCCAGACTGATACCCTTGTTGTCGGCCGAGCGCGCCTGCCTGCTCAGCGTGCGGACCCCGGCAATGCGTGCGAGATAGAGATCGCGAACGCAGTCTTCTTGCGTCTTGCTCTTGACGCACGCGGCGCGTTCGGCAAGCAATGCGCTTTGCTGCTTGCGGATGTCGGGCGCAGACGCCCCGGCCTTGGGTCCCGTGGCCAGCGTGTACAGGCGAGTGAGTTCGGTGTCGAGGCGGGCCAGCACCGGCGATCGACACATGAGCCGCTCGATCGAGCGCAGCTTGGCCGTCTTGCAATCGACAGGCGGATCGGCTGCAGCGGCGGACATCGCAACGGTGCCGGCAATTGCAGCGCACAACATTGATCTCATCGCACGGAGGATAGCATTGGACGTCGCGGTAGAATAAGCCCCACTCATGCTCTCGCCCCGATGCACTCAACCGTGACCACCGCCGACTCGATTTTTGCGCAACCTGCATTGAGCGAACTTCGTTTCGACAATGCCTTCGTGCGTGAACTGCCGGGAGACGGCGAAAGCGGGCCGCGACGACGACAGGTGCACGGTGCACTGTTTTCGCGCGTCGATCCGGAGCCGGTGGCGGCACCACGGCTGGTCGCGTATTCGAAGGAGGTTGCGGCGCTGCTCGGCATCAGCGGAGCCGAACTTTCGTCACCGGAGTTTGCCCAGGTCTTCGGCGGCAATGCGCTGCTCGACGGCATGCAGCCGTACGCGGCCAACTATGGTGGGCACCAGTTTGGCAACTGGGCAGGGCAATTGGGCGACGGCCGGGCCATCACGCTGGGCGAGACGATCAACGCCGCCGGCGAGCGCTGGGAATTGCAACTCAAGGGCGCTGGACCCACGCCGTACGCCCGCAGCGCCGACGGCCGCGCCGTATTGCGTTCGTCGGTTCGCGAATTCCTGTGCAGCGAGGCGATGCATCACCTCGGCGTGCCGACGACGCGCGCACTCTGTCTGATCGCGACGGGGGAACGCGTCGTGCGCGACATGTTCTACGACGGCCATCCGCAGGAGGAGGCAGGTGCCATCGTCTGCCGGGTGGCGCCATCGTTCATTCGCTTTGGCAATTTCGAATTGCCCGCATCGCGCGGTGATGTGCCGCTCTTGACGCAGCTCGTCGACTTCGCGATCCGACGCGATTTCCCGGAGTTGCTCGGCGGACATCGCGACGCAACACGGGAGGCGTTGCCCGAAGCAATACGCGCCGAGTGGTTCGCGCAGGTCTGCGAACGTACCGCAGTGATGATTGCACACTGGATGCGCGTGGGCTTCGTGCACGGCGTGATGAACACCGACAACATGTCGATCCTCGGCCTGACCATCGATTATGGACCGTACGGCTGGATCGACAACTTCGATCCCGATTGGACGCCCAACACCACCGATGCCCACGGGCGCCGTTATCGCTTCGGCCAGCAGGCGCAGATCGCGTATTGGAATCTGACGCGGCTGGCGAGCGCGCTCACTCCCGTACTGACGTCCGTCGACCCGCTGCATGCGGGATTGCAGCGTTACGTGGATACGTTCACCGCGGCCGAACGCAACAACGTCGCGGCCAAGCTGGGGCTGGTGGAATGCCTCGATGAAGACGTCGAACGGATGGCGGCGTTGCACGAGCTGATGGCCACGGCGGAAGTGGACATGACAATATTCTTTCGCGCGCTCGCCGATGTCGACTTCGATGCTCCGACGCTGGCCCCGCTGCGTGAAGCGTTCTACGACGAGCGCAAGCAGCGCGATGCCGAACCTGCCTTCAACGAGTGGCTCGCGAACTATGCGACGCGTGTACGCCGTGATGCGTCGTTGCCCGATCTGCGCGGGGCCCGCATGCGTGCGGTAAATCCACGTTATGTGCTGCGCAACTACCTGGCGCAGCAGGCGATCGACCGTGCGGAACAGGGCGACGATGGCGGCATCCACGAATTGCTCGAGGTGATGCGACGTCCCTACGACGATCAACCCGGCAGGGAACAGTTTGCGCAGCGGCGACCGGACTGGGCGCGCGACCGGGCGGGATGTTCGATGCTGTCGTGCAGTTCGTGAATGGTAAGCCCGCGCAACGCCCTCACGTTTTCGGCGCGTCGGTCACCCAAAGCTGACGCCAGCCCTCGTGGCCCAAGCAGCGCAGGGTCTCGATATTTCTCTCGTAGATGGCGGCAGCATCGGGGAACGCCGCGACCGCGCGGTCGATGCTCGCCTCGCGCAGCAAATGCAACATCGGGTACGGTGAACGATTGGTGCAGTTTTCGATGTCGTCGCTTGTGCTGCCCGCGAACTCATAGTGTGGATGGAAGCTCGCGACTTGAATGATCGCCCTCGAGCCCGAGCTTTGCGATGGTGGCGTCGACCTGCTTCAGGAAGAGGTGGTAGTCGATGAAGTCGGTCATCGCCCGCGGATGGATCAGCAGCGTGGTTTCGACGATGGCCGGGTCTGCGTGAGCGAGTATTTCAAGTTCGTGCCGCAACTCCGCCAGCAATTCTTCGGCATTGCTCGCGGCAGTCACTGCGAAACGGATCTGGTGCTTGATGTACACCGCTTTGGCGAAAGGGCAGAGGTTGAGCCCGATGACGGCGCGTTCCAGCCAAAGGCGACTGGCAGCGACGGCGGCTTTCGCCTCCGCCGGGTCGACGCAGGGCATCAGGACCGTGGGCATCGTGCCCGCCTGGATTTCCGGTGACATAGTGCGAGAGCCTGGCAGCAGCACGGGTCTCGGCGGCGAGCTCGTGCCGTCGTCTACATCGTTCCCTTCAGCCCCAGACGGTCGATCGTGCGGCGCTCCTCTTCGAACGTCTGCTTCGCGAACTTCGTGTACTCCTCGGGACCCATGTAGATCACCGGCTGGTCGAGGCGCTCGAGCAGTGTCTGCACCTTCGGCTCACCCAGCGCCTTCTTGAACGCGTCATGCAGGCTGCCCACGACCGCTGCGGGCATTCCAGCGGGACCGGCGATGCCGAAGGGCGAATCCGATACCGTCGAATAACCAAGTTCAGCGAGCGTCGGGACGTCGGGCCAGCGCTTGGCGCGCTTGGATCCGTAGACCGCGAGTAGGCGCAGCTTGCCGGCATCGACCTGCGGCGCCCATCCGGTCGAGTCGCTCGCCGCCATGATGTGGCCGCCGAGGATGGCCGTCATGAGATCGGCGCTGCCTTTGTAAGGCACGTGCGTCAGCTGAATGCCCGCCTTGGTCGAGAATTCCTCGATCACAAGATGCGGCGACGTTCCGGTGCCCGTCGAGCCGTAGTCGACCTTGCCCGGATTCTGCTTCGCGAAGGTGACCAAGTCCTGCAGCGACTTCCACGGCGAGCCCGCCGGGACCACCAGGCCGAAGGTGTAGCCGGTGAGGCAGATCACGTAGCTGAAATCCTTTATCGGGTCGATCTGCGGCACTGTCTGCATGTGCGGAATGCGGAAGACGCCGAGTGGCATCTGCGACAAAGTGTAGCCGTCCGGCTTGGCATTCTTCAGTGCCGCCGGCGCCAGCGTTCCTCCCGCGCCAGGCTTGTTGTCGACGACGACCGGCTGCCCGAGTTCCTTCGATACGGACTCGGCGAGTGCGCGAAACAACTGGTCGGTCGGGCCGCCGGCGGGGAAAGCGCAGTAGAGCGTGATCGCGCGCGCCGGAAAGCCTTGCGCATGCGCGTAGCGGAAGGGAACGACGAGACTGGCAGCGCCGGCCAGCAGCACGCGACGACGGTTCATGAAGGCTCCCTGCGATTAGAGTACGGCGCATTCTCAGCCGCCCGCGCCGATTCCACAAGCTGGCGCAACCCTCTCGCTACGGAACGGTCAAAGTGGTCCCGTAGTTGCGGCAGGATCCTATCAGGCTCGCGTGATCGAAATGCCTGTCCGCGGCTAAAGCAACAGATTGCTGCCGAGTCGGAATGCGTCCCGCGGCGGCCAGACAGGACAAAGGATCTCGATGGCAGCCATCAGATCATCGAGTGCCTGGTAGGGGTCTTCCTCCGAATGCGGAGGGGCGTCCATGCCACCCGCGGCAGCAATTGGCGATTCAACCGATTTCGCGAAGGAGTTCATCGAGCAGAGCCTCCCGATCAAAGAGCCCAAAATACCCGCGCAATTCCGCTGTGTCGAGCGTCCCGCGGTTGGCACGCAGGAGCGCGCGGATGTCCTCGAGATCACGCGTGCGGCCTGGATCGTTGACGAGCGCCTGCAGCTTGAAGCCGATCAGTCCTTCCGCGCTGACAACGCGAAGGACGCCAAGTGCTGTCCTGAGCTCCCGTGCCGTTGCCAGCAGGCGGCGCGCGATGGGTCGGCTCGCGTACAGGAAATCGACCCGCTCGTCGCCACGCACATAGTTGGCGGCGTCCGCGCTGCGATGGAGGCAGCGATAACCCAGCTGTGTGAGTTGGGCGTCGATGTCGTCGGCCCTTTCCAACGCCGCCAGAAGATCAACATCCTGAGTCGCGCGGACCACCTTGTGCGAAGCGAGCGCCAGACCGCCGATCAGCGCGAATCCCACACCGGTGGCGTTCAGCGCCGCAGCGACTTCGGCGATTTGCTTGCCTAGGCGGGAGATGGGCATGGATAGGACTCTACCCGAATCGCCCCGCGCGCATCACCCGGTCACCACGACCGCCCACGCAACTCCACGCGCGACGCTGAGGCTCGCGTGATTGAGACACCTATCGTTTTTGCTTGTCCAGGATTCGGGTTCCCAGCAGAATGCGGGCGACGGGCGGCCCCGAAGTTTCGAAGTCATCGAACAGGAGGAACCATGATCCGATTTTTCCGCATACTCGCGCTTTCGCTGGTCGCCGCGCTTGCTGGCGCCGGCCCCGCATTCGCCGCGGACTACCCGGTGCGTCCCGTGAAATGGGTCGTGCCCTATCCGCCCGGCGGCACCACCGATGTCCTGGCGCGCATCATCGCGCAGTGGCTCACGGAGAAAATGGGCCAGTCATTCGTGATCGATAACAAGCCGGGCGGAGGCAACAACATCGGCGTCGAGTTTGTCGTGACCGCTCCGCCCGATGGCTACACGATGCTCCTCGTCAATCCCGCGAATGGCATCAACGCGACCCTCTACAAGGATCTGCGTTTCAATTTCATTCGCGATATCGCGCCGGTCGCGGGCATCGTGCGCTCGCCGAACGTGATGGAGGTGACGAACGCCTTTCCGGCGAAGACCGTCGCGGAATTCATCGCGTACTGCAAGGCGAATCCGGGGAAGGTCAACATGGCTTCCTCGGGCAGCGGTACTTCCGTGCATCTTTCCGGAGAACTCTTCAAATCCATGACCGGCTGCCAGATGCTGCACGTTCCCTACAAGGGTGCCGGCCCCGCGCTCGCGGACCTCATCTCCGGCCAGGTGCACGTGCTCTTCGACAACCTGCCCTCATCCGCCGGCCACATCAAAGGTGGGCGGATTCGCGCGCTCGCTGTCACATCGGCCGAACGCGAGCCTTCGTTGCCCGAATTGCCCACGGTCGCCGAGACGGTGCCCGGCTACGAGGCGACTGCATGGTTCGGCATTGGGATGCCCAAGGGCACGCCGCGCGAAATTATCGACAAGGTCAACGCAGAAGTGAACCGCGCGCTTGCCGATCCTGCCATGCGCGCGCGATTGGCCGAGCTGGGAGGCAAGCCCATCGCCGGAACACCGGAGGATTTCGGGAAAGTCATCGCGGCCGAAACAGAGAAGTGGGCGAAGGTGGTGATCTCCTCCGGCGCCACAGTAGAGTGAAGGATCGCGTCCGGGTCACAGTACTGGCGTCATCCCCGCGAACTTCTTGCTTTTCGCATTCGTGCCTTCGACACTGACGTAAGCCACTCGCCCGCGCGCCGCTGCAGGATGCATTGTAGTAGCCGGGACTTGATCTAGCAGGCAGTGTCAGATCGTAGCGCCCCTCGACCGGCCGAGTTTGGCATATACCGTTGAAATACTCGATGTTTGGTCGAGGTCCTGCTGCCTGTGATCGCAGATCGCTGGTCTCGGTAACGAATTGCCAGTTGTCGAGGAACTAGATTCGTCCCCGATGCTGCTTTATGCCGCTATTGGAACCGCTTCAGGCGCTGCAAACATCAGTCGCTCGATGCCTTGGAACAGGCGCTCTGGGCGCGTCAACCAGAGCGGGACAGCAGCTTGATTCATCATTCGGACAGGCGATCGCAATACGTATCGATCCGCTACAGCGAGCGCCTGGCCGAAGCCGGCATCGAACCGTCGGTGGGCAGCAAGGGGGACAGCTACGACAACGCCTTGGCCGAGACCATCAATGGGCTCTACAAGGCCGAACTGATTCATCGCCGCGCACCTTGGAAGACCAAGGAGGCAGTCGAGTTCGCGACGCTGGAATGGGTGGCTTGGTTCAACCACCATCGGTTACTCGAACCCATCGGATACATTCCTCCCGCCGAAGCTGAGGCAAACTACTACCGGCAACTCGCCCGTCAACCCATGCCGATAGCGGCATAACTTAACCCCGACAGCCTCCACGGAAACCGGGGCGATTCAGTCTGCATTGCGGCTTCAGACTGTCGCGAGTGCCACGCTTCCGCCAAGACCGGCATACACAGATCGGTCCTGGCGCCGGCAGTATTCCCGAGTGCCGCTCGTCCGCGAGGGTGATTCTGAATTGACTCCTCGCCGGCCCCGGCGCACAGTGACTCGGCAGCATAGCTGCCTTACCTCACTGCAGGAGACGACCATGACACTCCGTCTGTTCCATCTACCATTCCTGTTTGTTCTTGCCGTGTGCGGCGTCGCGCAAGCGCACGATGCCGATTCCCAATCCGGTCCGCTGGGCAAGGTTACCTTCCCGACCAGCTGCGATCCGAAGGTGCAGCCGGCGTTCGAGCGCGCCGTGGCCATGCTGCACTCGTTCTGGTATTCGGCCGGTGAGCAGGCGTTCCGCGATGTGCTCAAGAACGATCCCCAGTGCGCGATCGCCACTTGGGGAATTGCATCAATACTGATGTCCAACCCGCTGGCCGGGCAAGGCGCATCGCCCAAGGGCGCCGAGCAGGCCCAGGCGGCAATCGATGAGGGGCGCCGCATCGGCGCAAAGACCGAGCGCGAGCGCGGTTACATCGAAGCGGTCGCCGCCTACTACCAGGATTTCGCGACACGCCCCGAGAAAGAGCGACAGGCCTCGCGCGCCAAGGCCTACGAGGCGCTGGCCCAACGCTACCCCACCGACGACGAGGCGCAGATTTTCTTCGCGCTCTACCTAGCCGGGACGCAGACGCAGGCCGATCAAACCTATGCGGCCTACCTCAAGGCGGCCGCCATCCTCGAGGGCGAATTCAAGAAGTATCCCGACCATCCCGGCGTCGCGCACTACCTCATCCACAGCTACGACGCGCCGCCCATCGCCGAGCAGGGACTCGTCGCCGCGCGCCGCTATGCAACCATCGCACCCGACGCACCCCACGCGCTGCACATGCCCTCGCACATCTTCACGCGCGTGGGCGCCTGGCAGGAATCCGCCGCCACGAACCTGCGCTCGCGGGAAGTGGCCAAGGCGGGCAACGAGCCCGACGAGGCCTACCATGCGAGCGACTACATGGTCTACGCGGACCTGCAGCTTGCCCGCGACGCCGATGCCCGTCGAGCCATCGATGAAGCGATGAAAGTGACCGGCGCCAGCACGCGCTTCGTCGCCCCATACGCGATCGCCGCGATGCCGGCGCGTTACGCCTTCGAGCGCGGCGCGTGGCGGGAGGCTGCGAAGCTGCAGCCCACCGGCAGCACCTATCCCTTTGTCGAGTCGATCACGTATTTCGCGCGCAGCGTGGGCGCCGCGCGCAGCGGCGATCTCGCTGCGGCGCGCAAGGATGCCGAGCAGCTCGAGACCTTCCAGAAGGCGCTGCTCGCCGCGAAGAACACTTACTGGGCCACCGAAGTCGAGGTCCAGCGGCTGGCCGCGGCCGGGTGGATAGCGCTCGGCGAAGGGAAGTCCGAGGAGGCGCTCAAGTTCATGCGCGCCGCCGCCGACCTCGAGGACCGCAACGAGAAGCACATCGTTACGCCGGGGCGCATCGTTCCCGCGCGCGAGATGCTCGGCGAGATGCTGCTCGAGCTGAAGCAACCCGAGGCGGCGCTGAAGGAATTCGAAGCGTCGTCGCGGCGCGAACCCAACCGCTTCCGCAACTACCTCGGTTCCGCGCGCGCCGCGGAAATGGCGGGCGACCGCGCGAAAGCCACCAGCTACTACCAGAAGCTCCTGGCGCTTGCCAAGGATGCGGACACGGCGCGGCCCGAGCTGGCGAGCGCGAAGAAATACGCGCAACTTTGAGCAGGCTCGCCGGGTTCGTTCGCGCGAGCCTGCTGTTGGCGGCGATCGCGGCGTTCGCTCCGATCGCCGCCGCCGATCCTTCCGAGCCGGACCCCGACCTGGCTGCGCGCGACGAGGACTACGCGGCGGGCACCCGGGCGGTGGACAAGAAGGACTGGACGGAGGCCGCGCGCCTATTCCAGCGCGCGGAGAAACGCCATCCCGACAACGCCGACCTGCAGAACAGTCTCGGCTATTCCTATCGCAACCTGAAACAGTACGACCTCGCGTTCAAGCATTACCGTCGCGCCATCGAGATTGATCCGCGCCATCGCGGCGCGCATGAGTACATCGGCGAGGCTTACCTAATCACCGGGAACCTTGCGGGCGCGGAAAGGCACCTCGCGGCGCTCAGGGAAATATGCCTTCTGCCCTGCGAGGAATTGAAGGACCTCGAGCGCGCGATTGCGGAGTACCGGGGCAGGAAATAATCTTTTTTTAAAATCAGCTGGTTACCAATCAGGACAGATGAATCGATCATGAAGCGCACTTTCATGAATGCACTGAGGGGCTTCGCCGTGGCGTTGTCGCTCGCGGCTTCGGCGGTGGCACTGGCCCAGAGCTACCCGACCAAACCCATAAAAATCATCGTGCCCTTTGGCGCCGGGGGTATCGCCGACATCACCGCCCGTGTGCTGGCGCAGAAGATGAGCGCCAACATGGGCCAGCAGGTCATTGTCGACAACCGGCCCAGCGCCGGGGGTATTGTCGCCGCGGAGGCGGTGGCAAAGGCGGACCCTGACGGCTACACGCTGTTGCTGGTCAGCAACGGTACTGCCGTGAGCGCCAGCCTGTTCAAGTCGCTGCCTTACGACACGGTCAAGGATTTTGCGCCGGTGTCCACGGCGGGATTTTTTGACCTGGTGCTGCTGGCCAGTGCCGACGCGCCGTTCAGCAATGCGAAAGAACTGGTTGCCTACGCCAAGGCCAATCCGAACAAGCTCAACATCGGTTCGATCAATATTGGCAGTACACAGAATCTGGCCGCCGAGTTGTTCAAATCGATGTCCGGGATAGACGCGCAGGTGGTGCCGTTCAAGGGCACGCCGGCGGTCATGCTCGCGCTGAAGGGCGGCGACATCCAGGTGGCGGTGGAAATCCTCGGACCGGCAATGGCGCAGATCAAATCCGGCGGTCTCAAGGCGCTGGGTGTGGCCTCGACGCGGCGCTTTTCCGGAATGCCCGATGTGCCGACCATCGCCGAAGGTGTGCCCGGCTACCAGGCCTCGTCCTGGAACGGCATTTCCGCACCGGCCAAAACGCCGCGCGCCATTATCGACCGGTTGAACAAGGAAATCACCGCCGCAGTGGCCTCGCCCGAGGTCAAGCAACAACTGCTCGACCTGGGTGTCGATGCGCGTGCCAGTACGCCCGAAGCATTGCACGATCTGCTCGTTGCGGATATCGCCAAGTGGCGCGGCGTGATCGAGAAGGCGAAGATCGACAAGCAGTAAGGCGCGGTCACAAAACGCATGAGACTCGCGTGAAGAGCATACCCGCGCCCGATCCCACCCCGGTCAAGCCCTCGTTCAAACTACCCGCGGGCGCCTGCGATTCGCATTGCCACATCTTCGGGCCGGCGTACAAGTTCCCGTATGCGCCCGAGCGTCGCTACACGCCGCCGGATGCGCCGCGTGAGCGGCTGCGTGCGCTGCACGACTTTCTCGGCATCGAGCGCGCGGTGCTGGTGCAGGCGAGCTGCCACGGCGCCGACAACCGCGCCATGCTCGATGCCATCGCCTGGTCTAATGGCAAATGGCGCGGCGTGGCCATGGTCGGTGATGCGGTGACGGAAACAGAACTTGCGGCGCTGCATGTGGGCGGCGCGCGTGCCGTGCGTTTCAATTTTGTCCATCACCTTGGCGGTGCACCCGATCCGAAAGTATTCGAACGCACGCTGGCCATGATCAAGCCGATGGGCTGGCATGTCGTATTGCATTTCGACGCCGAGGACATCGAGACGTATGCAGACACCATCCGCAAGATCGCCGTGCCTTTCATCATCGACCACATGGGGCGGGTGCAGGTCGAACACGGGCTGGATCAAAAGCCCTGGCAGATGTTGCTCGAACTCATGCGCAACGAGCTCGCCTGGGTCAAGGTCAGCGGGCCGGAGCGTATTTCCAGGGCCAAGCCGTTTCGCGATGCGCGCCCCTTTGTCGCCGGCCTGATCGAAGCGGCTCCCGACCGCACCCTTTGGGGAACCGACTTTCCGCACCCGAACGTCAAGGTCATGCCCAACGACGGGGAGCTGGTTGATTTGTTTGGCGAGTTCTGCACTGACGCCACGCTGCGGCAAAAGGTGCTCGTCGACAATCCGACGCGCCTGTACTGGGCCGATCGATGAACGCTACTGCGGATTCTCGGCGATAGTGACGAGCACGAGGTGTTCGCCGCAAGGCACGAAGTGATAGTAGTTCGCGAACTTCTTGCCTTTCGCGTTCGTGCCTTCAACTCTGAGGTAAGCGGTGCCGGCTCTGGCAGTGAATTCGCCCGGCGTGCCCGTGGTCAGGAAGCGATCGGAATACACCGCAAGGTCGGCGTCGATGCCGTCCAGGCCGCGGATGGCGGTAGCCTGGGCCTTGGCAAAACCCAGCGCCAGTAGCAGTGCTCTCAGGTCCTTCTTGAGTGCGGCATCGTGCACGGCCAGGTACGCCGCGGTCACCGCCTGCTCGTTAGGCTTGGGCAAGGTCGAGTCCGCGCGGCGGCTTTGTCCCCAATCGTTCTCGCTCTGTTCATTGCCACGGGGGCCCGATACCGGCAGGTCGAACTCGAAATAGCCTGCGCGTTTGTGGACGACGATTCCCGCCGCACGTCCAGCATCCAGTTTGAGTTTGCTCGACCAGGGGTGGCTGCCGACGTCCCGCTCAATGCTGCTGCCGTCGAATGCCGTGCCCGCGGCGAAATACTTTGAGCGTCCGGCGTTGTCCAGCGTCACTTCGGCGTAGCGGCCGTTGCGCAATTTGGTCAGCACGCGCGCCTGCGTCATGGGGCACGCCGAATCGGTGAGCATCGGCGAAGCAATCGGCTTGTTGGTGACGTACACCACGGTGCCACTGCCACCTGCGGCCGGGTAGGCGATGCCGTCGACCAGATCGAACTCGCCGATGTTGATCTCCTTGTAGTGTCCCTTCACCGGCGCGGGATAGGTGTACTGGGGCACCGTTTCCGCTGCGACCTTTTTCGGAGCTGCTGCAGCTGATTTCTCGCCCGCGCCAGGCTCCTGCTTGCCGCAGCCCGCCAGCGCAAACGCGATCGGCGCATGTGGCGAACACGGCAGTATCGAGAGACGGTCATGGAGCGCTACTTTCCTGCCGCGCGCTGGACGATCGCCTTGGAGCGCGGATCGGTCACCGATGCGCTGAGCATCTGCACCTGGCTGGGTGTCAGTCGCGCGCCCTTGTTGACCAGCACCTCCGCCGAGTCCGGATGGCGCATCAGCAACGCCATCGAGAGCGGTGTCATGCCGCCGCCATTGGTGACCTTCATGTCTGCCCCGGCCGTGATCAGCGCGGTGACGATCCTGGGGCCGCACATTTGCGCGGCGCTCATCAATACGGTATTGCCGTTGTCGTCCTTGCGCTTGAGGTCGGCGCCGGCGGCGATCAATACATTGACCGTACTGGCCAGGCCTTCGGTTTCGCCCTGGTTCTTGCCGCAGCCGGAAAACACGGCGGCGTAAATAGCGCTGTCACCGAGGGTCGACCCACTATTGACGTTGACCCCGGCATCGAGCAGCGCCTGTACGTCGGCCGCGTTGCCATCGAGCGACGAACGTCGCAACTGATCCGCGGAGACGCCAAGCTTGCGCGCCTTCAGCGAGGCAATCGCCTGCTGCTCGCGTGGGCCGCCCGCGGACTTGACGTCTGCGGCCGCACCTCCTGCCGGCATCGACTTGATGAAGTTGCGCAGAATTTCTCCGCGACTGCGCACATAGTCGTCGGGGTCGTGCTCCGCGATGGTCGCCGCCTGCTCCAGCACGGCGCGCGACGCCCCCATGTCGCGCAATGCAGTGACGGCGTCGCCGCGCGCGAACACGGAAGGGCCGTTGGCTGCGATTTGCAACAGCAGGGGCGTGGATTGTTCGAGCAGATACTGCTTGACCGCGGCCGGACTGGAGCCGCGTGCGTCGGCGAGCGTCTCGATCTTGTCGATGGCACTGCGCAGGTCGTCGTCCGACGAGGGCCCGCGCAACACGTCGACCAACGGCGCAAGGTCTCGCTCGGGAACAACGTTGCCCGCGGCGATCGCGCGCTTGGCACGGTCGTACAAAACACTCGGGCCGGGGCCAGCGGCAGCCAGCGCCAGCATCGACACCAGACAGAACAACACCGTGACCGAAATGGCAGTCGTTCTCTTCATTGTTCGACCCTCATTCTGACTGGGACTCGCCGGGTGGCCGTCATCGTACCAAATCGGCTCTGCAGAGCGACGCCCCGCGAAGTCTCAATGCAGCGTCGGCCGCCCGTTGTCGCTTGTCGTCGGCGCTTCCTCGTCGCTTGTCGGCAACTCCATTTCGTCGCCGGCTTCTCCTTCCCACGAATAGCGCCGCCGCGGCGGGATATCCAGGCGACGAAAGATGAACGCGAAGACGATGCCGATCAGTGCCCCGGACAGGTGTGTTTCCCACGACACGCCAGGCTCGATCGGCAGCACGCCCCACACGAGGGCGCCGTACATGAAGCAGACGAGCAGCGAGGCGGCGATAGCGCGCCGGTCACGTCGAATGAGGCCGGCAACGAGTATGTAGCTCACCAGTCCATAAGCCATGCCGCTTGCCCCGATATGCACGCCGCCCCTGGCGAACAGCCATACGGCGATGCCGGGACCCAGATAGATCGCAATCAGCACGCGCAACGCCGCATGTGGATAGAGGTGCAGCATCACGGACCCGAGCACGAGCAGCGGCAGGGAATTCGCGAGCAGGTGCTTGAAATTCGCATGCAGCAAAGGGGCAAAAAAAACGCCGAGCAGCCCCGACCATTCCCGAGGACGAACGCCAAAGCGCTGGAGCTCCAGATCCAGCGTCCAGTTGAACATCTGGATCAGCCAGAGCAGCGCCACAAAAGCCAGCGCGATTTCCACGGCCACGCGGAAGTTCGTGTGCATCTGGCGGGAACCGGTGTACTGCGGGTCGGGAGCGTGAATCTGCATTGTCGCGGCTAGTCTCCAACGTTGCGCGCGAATGAATTCGCGCCTACTGGGTTTAGAGGTTGCAGGTCCGAATTCATTCTGACCGCGGTGCATCGCTGTGCCGAGCGCGCAGGTGGCCGAAAGTCAGGCCAACGACGAGCAATCCGCAAGCACCTGCCGCGATAATGCTGCCGGTACCGACGCGTTCGACCAGCATGCCCGCAAGGCTGACGCCCACCGACTGTCCGAGATAAAAGCACGAGGCAAACGCCGCCACGGCCGCGCCTCTGCGCTCAGGGGCCATTTGCGTCGCGTTGATCTGCAGCGTGTTGTGCAGCATGTAGAAACCGAGGCCGGCGACAAAACAGCCGGGTATCGCCCATCCCCACGCCGGTCCGAGGCCCGTCACGAGCAATGATGCCGCCAACAATAACCCGCCCCATCGAACCAGCCCGACTTCGCCGAGACGCCGGACGAGTGTACCGGCAGCGATGGCGTACAGCAGTCCACCGAATCCGAAAAGCATGACCAGCGACCCCGCGACGGACAGCGACACGCCGTGCACGCGATGCAGGTGCGACGCGATGAATGCAAACGCGCCGAACAATAGCGCACCCTCCAGAAATACCGTGCCGAGCACCACGCGTGCCCATGGTTTCACGAGCACTTGCCCGAACTCGGCGACGGTTCGCGGCACTGCGGCGCCGGTGGCCTTGCGCGTGGTGCGCGCGTAAGCGGGCAGACGGCGGTCCAGGCGAAACAACAGGGCAGCGATCGCGATGAAAATCGCCGCGATTCCAAAAAAAGGCACACGCCAGTTCAAGTAGTCGGCCGCCAGGCCACCGGCGAGCACACCCGCAGAAACACCAAGTATCTGTCCCGTGAGAAAACGCGCCAGCACCGGCTGCCGTTGTCGGTACGGCACCACGTCGCCAATCCATGCGGTCGACAGCGGAATGATCGCAGCCGCGGTGGCGCCGGCAAGCGCGCGTGCGACCAGCAGCCATGAAAACGTTGGCGCGAGCCCGCACAGTGATGCGCTGACCGCGCAGGCAAGGCATGCCCAGGCGATGACGATGTATTTGCCGAATCTATCGCCGACCGGCCCGAAGAACAGTTGCGACAGACCGTACGCGACCGCAAATGCCGTGATGACGTGCGACGCATCACCGAGCGGAATGGAAAATTCCGTCGCAAGGCTCGGCAACAGCGCATCGCTGACGCGCAGCGATATCGCACTCCCGAATGCCGCGAGGGAAAGGGCGAGAAAAGCCGTGAAAGGGACAGGCTGCGTCGGTTGCGCGTCCGGCGCGACGGCGCTCATGGCCGCAGTCCGGACAGTGGTGGGCTCAATACGGGCGAGCTTCGTCGAAGAATTCGTGCAGCATGAATTCCTCCAGCGCTGCATTGTCCTGTACGCGAGAGGACAGCAGGACGTTGCGGCCAAGTCGCTTGGATTCCCAGACGATTTCTTCTTTGTCGTGTTCGCGGATAAGGACGATCATTTTTCGTACCACCGCGAGGCGCATGTCGGGATTGTTGCCTTTGCGCACTTCGAACGACTGCGGCGTTCGTTGGCCTACATCCTTGTTCCAGCCGTAGAAGTCGAACACGGCATCGTCGTAGGCCATGCGCTTGATCTGGAATATGCCGCCGCCGTTCCTTGGCGCGCGGCCCGCGGTGCCGGTTGCCGCGGTGGGCATGTTGGCAGCGATGTTGCGGTTGTAACGCTCCTTCTCGTCGTCTGCCGTTGAAGTCGTTGGTTCGCCGCGGGCGGCTCGCTTGGCGGCAATAAACGCCGCCAAATCGACGGCGGGGGCCGGCGAGGGCGGGGGTGGCGTTGCTGCTGCAACCGGGGGTGGAGGCGGAGGAGGCGGTGCCGGCATCACGAATTCGGGCACCGTTGTCCTGGGCACGACCATCGCCTGCTTGGGCGGTGGGCGCGTTGCCACCTTGGGTGGTCGCACCGGTGGCGCAATCGTCGCCTGGGCCTCCTTCGGCGGTTCAGGCGCCGCAGGGATCACGACGCTCGGCCGCGGCGTGAGCTGCACCTGCACGGGGGCGCTTGCTTCGTCCGGTGCCAGGTCCCCGGGCGTGGTTTGCAGGTGCGGAATCAAAACCAGCAGCGCTCCGACGTGGATGAGCAGGGACAGCGCAAGCGTCAACCAGATGGTGCGGATCGTCACCGACTCGTGACGATTGCGGGGTTGATCCTGCCAGCGGCTCATCGCTCAATCGATCGTTTGTGCAAATCAAGTCGGAACGCAAGGTGGCAATCAGGGCGACGAACTGTCGTCCTGCGACGCCCACCACGAAAACGCGACGCGCTGTTCAGCGCAACGCCGTGTAGTTCGCTGGAATCCACACATAACCACTGCCTTCGGCCCTGAGATGGCCGAGTCCGGGAAATGCAATGTGTGCCGCGCCCACCCAGTAGCCATTCTTGGCCGCATCCGCATACGCCAGTTTGCGTTCCCTGGCGGCGGCTTTGGCGTCCACATCGAACTTGATCGTCACGGAGGGATCGGCAAACTGCACCGCAGCAACATGCATGAGGTCACCCCACAGCGCCAGCTTTTGGCCGTTGCTTTCTACCAGATAGGTGGTGTGTCCCGGGGTATGCCCACGACTCGCCATCGCTTTGACGCCTGGCACGAGTTCGGTCGTACCGTCGAAAGGCTTGAACTTTCCCGCGGCGACGTACGGGTTGAGCGAGGCCATGGCGCCCTGGAAAAAACTTTTGGCATCCTTGGGTGCAGCGTCCATATTGGCTTGGCTGAGCCAAAAGTCGGCGTCGCGCTTGTCGGCGCGCACGGTGGCATTGGGGAACACGAGCTTGTCACCCGCCATCAGCCCGCCGACGTGGTCGGCATGCATGTGCGTGACGTAGATCTCGTCGACCTGTTCCGGTTGGTACCCCGCTGCTTTCAGACTGTCGACGAGTTTGCCGAGGGTAGGTCCGAACAGGGTGCCGGTGCCAGCGTCGATGAGCACCAGCTTCGCGCCGGTGTTGATCAGGTAGCCATTGACGGAGGTCTCCACCGGGTCCTTGAGCGACGACCGCGCAAGCGCCTTCTTGACCTTGTCCGGCGTCGTGTTGGTGAGCAGTGTGGTCACCGGCAGACCGAGCGTCCCGTCGGACAGGGCGGTGACTTCGAAGTCGCCGAGCATCATCCTGTAGTAGCCGGGGGCCTGAGTCTTGGCCATTGGCGCGGCCGCAAATGCGGCACCGAGCATGAAACTGCTTGCCGCGAGTGCTGCGAGCGCGGTGACTCGCGATAGTTCGAAGCGCATCGTGATTCTGTCCTGAAAGGTGACGCAATGCCTTGCATGATAAAACAATCGCGGAGACCCTGCTTTTTCACACGAATTGGTGCCATGTATGCTTGCGGAACACTTGCGCATGGTTGAATATTGGACCGGAAGCCAGCGCCACAGTTGCACCGCCATCGACGACAGGACCCACGAGCCCGGACATGAACGAAGACCTGCAAGCCCGATTGACCATACGAGAAGTTGTCGAGAACTGGGCGTTGTGGCGCGACGCGGGCGATTGGGAGCGTTTTCGCACCGTTTGGCACAGCGATGGCCGGATGATGGCGACCTGGTTCCAGGGAAGCGCCGACGAATTCACACGCGTCAGTCGCGAAGGTTGGAATCGCGGCGTCAGCATCCTGCATTTTCTCGGCGGCAGCTCGATCGACGTCGCGGGCGACCGCGCCATTGCGCAGACCAAGATGACCATTTCCCAGCGCGGAGACGTGCACGGCGTGCGCTGCGACGTCGTCTGCACGGGACGGTTCTACGACTTCTTCGAACGGCGCCAGGGGCGCTGGGGCGTAGTCCTGCGCCAGCCCATCTACGAAAAGGACCGCATCGACCCGATCGATCCCGCAGCGAATCTCCAGCTCGAGACGGAGTTGCTCTATTCGTTTCCGGAAGGGTACCGGCATCTCGCCTACATCCAGACCAAGATCGGCTACACCGTCAAGCGCGACATGCCGGGCCTCAAGGGTGCCGAGGTCGACGCGCTCTACGAACGTGGCCGGCGGTGGCTCCTGGGCGAAACGTTATAGTGGCGTCTCCAAGGGGAGCACGACGTTGACCGACCAGAGCATCTCGCCGAGCGCCATCGTCTCGTCGCTCGACCAGTTCGTGATCGGTCAGGACGACGCGAAGAAAATGGTCGCGGTGGCCATCTATTCGCACTTCAAGAAAGTCGCCACGTCGCGCCGCAACGGCACGCCGATCACCAAGAGCAACATCCTGCTCATCGGCTCGACCGGAACCGGCAAGACGCTGCTGTGCGAAACATTGGCGCGGATCCTCGACGTACCTTTCGTGACCGCGGAAGCGACGTCGCTGGCCCACAACCGCTACGTCAACGAAGAGATCGAGGCGATCCTGCAACGCCTTGTCGACAAGTCCGAAGGTGACATTGCCAAAGCCCAGCAAGGCATCGTCTTCATCGATGAAATCGACAAGCTGAGGGCGCCGGAAGGGCAGCAGCAGAGCAACTCGGGCGAGAGCGTGCAGCACGCGCTGCTGAAGATCATGGAAGGCTCGCAGGTAAGGCTGGTCAAAGGTCAGTACATCGACACGACGAATATTCTTTTCATTTGTGGCGGTGCGTTTGTCGGCCTGACCGAAATCGTCACCCAGGCAAGAGCCTACAAGTTCATTTCCATGGTGCGGGACGACACCCAGAAGATCCTCGATCGGCTGAATTCGCGCGTGAAGCCGACGGATCTGGTGACCTACGGCCTGATTCCGGAATTCACCGGGCGACTGCCCATCGTCGCTCACTTCAAGGACCTCACGCGGAAGATGCTGGTGCGGATCATGATCGAGCCGAAGAACTCGATTTACAGCCAGTTCCAGGAAATTTTCCGCAATGAAGGCGTCGAACTCGTCGTCGAGCCGAAGGCATTCGATCAGATCGCGGAACTCGCGTTCGAGTACCAGAACGGCGCGCGCAGCCTGCGTGGCATCTTCGAGGAAATGATGACGCCGATCCTCTATGTCGTTCCCGACAGTCCGGACATCGAAAGGGTCGTCGTCACATCGCTGTTCAGTGAGGCCACGCTCGTGCGCAAGGCCCCCGCGGCGTGACGGCGCGGCGCTGAGTCCGGCCCATGGCTGAACTGTTGTTTCGCGGCGACGCTTACCTGAAGACTGCGCTCGCGCAGGTCACGGCGGTGCACGAACGCGGCATCGAGCTCGATCGCACCATCTTCTACCCCATGGGTGGCGGGCAAGTGGGCGACACGGGCGCGCTGTTGCGTGCGAACGGCGAGCGCATTGCGATTGCCGACACGCGCAAGGGTGACGGCATCGACAGCGTCGTGCACGTCGTCGACGCCACGATGCCGCAACTGCAGCCCGGAGAAACAGTTACGCTCGAAATCGACTGGCAGCGTCGCTACGCATTGATGCGCCTGCACACGGCGCTGCATGTGATGTCCTGCGTCGTGGTGGCACCGGTGACGGGAGGCAACATTTCACCGGACAAGGCGCGGCTCGATTTCGATATCGACATGAGCCTGCTCGACGCTGCGAAGATCGAGCAGGAAACGAATGCGCTGATCGCGCGCGGCATCGACACGGAAACCGTCTGGATCACCGACGAGGAACTCGACGCTCGTCCGGAGCTGGTCAAGACGATGAGCGTGCAGCCACCACGCGGTGCGGGCCGGGTGCGACTGCTCAAGATCCCGGGAATCGACTTGCAGCCCTGCGGCGGAACGCATGTTCGCAACATCGCCGAAATCGGCGAGATCCGCGTGCTCAAGATCCGCAGCGAGGGTAAACGCAACAAGCGGGTGGAGATCGCGCTCGTGGCGTGAGTATGGAATCGTCATTCCCGCGAAAGCGGGAATCCATTGGCACGAAGACACATGGATTCCGGCTCGCGCCCGACACGCGGGCTGGCCGGAATGACGGCGATCTGCTCGGACTAGCTAGCGCTTCTTGGCGTCCAGTAACGCCTTGAGATTCGCGAACGGCGAATGGGTCGCGCCCGATTGACTGCCGGGGCCTTGGCTGCCACCGCCCGTTATTTCCAGTTGCCGTTGGTGTTCATTGTCGTGGCAGTACAGGCACAGCAATTCCCAGTTGCTGCCGTCCGACGGGTTGTTGTCGTGATTGTGGTCACGATGATGGACCGTCAGTTCGCGCAAAGTGGCACCGGCGAACTGGCGGCCGCAGCGGCCGCAGATCCACGGATAGATCTTGAGGGCTTGTTCCCGGTAGCCTAGCGCGCGCTTGTCGGCGCTGGCGCGCGCATCGGCCACTATCTGGTCCAGCTTGCTCGGGTCGCCGGTCTTCATGCCGCTTCAGTGTGAGTTCGTCAATCCCATATTTGAATCAAGCCGTCGTGTCGGAACACCGTCGATTAGAACGGTGCATGCGCCGCATTGCGTCACGCCATAGCCGTACTTGGGTTGCCATTTCAACGATCCTCCAGACTGATTGGCGTGCCACTATCCGCGATCGTATCGAATACCGTTTGCCGGAGGAGGCCGCCACGCGCCGACATGGGCGAATCGTAACGATACTCCGCTGGCGGCCGAATGCGACCCGCCGCCAGCGCGGGGTCGGTCACAACCCACGCCCAACAACATTGGACAACGGCCGGCCGGGATTTGTGCCCGAAGTCGGGTTCTGCGCGCGCCGCGCTGATCCCTGTGTCATGCCTCAGTTCATGTCCGGGTCCTTAAAATACTTGGTCCCGGATACTGTGATCGTGGCGGAGAGTCCGGTATTTGTCAGTTGGTACAGATAAACCCCTGGGGATACCGCGGCGGCCCCGCTGAACTGCGTGCCCTGGCCCCCGGCCATCGCGGACAGGTTGGCCTGGGCACCGAATTCCCAGCCCTGATCGACGAAGTTGCGTAGCGCCTGTTCGTTGGTGAAGACGAAAATCAGCCGGTTCTGATTCACGCCGAATCCCAGCCCTCCCTGTACCTGCACCATCCTCATGAAGGTCTGCCGCTCCGTGCGCTTGTTGACGACGATGCCCTTGCCCGTGGTGCCGCCGGCGAAGAAGAGCTTGAGGCCGAAAGTGCTGAACACCGCATAACCAGCCGACCTTTCGATGGCGCGCTTCGTGCCAGGTGCGATTTCATAGAGCGATGACAGTGCGTCCTGTGACATTTCGCGCACCTGCTGCCTCGCCTGGATGATCTTGGGTTCGTTGGGGGCGCCCGCGGGCAAGGCGTTCTCGACGTCCTTCAGCGGATCCCAGGAAAATATCTGAGCGGCAACCGGCGATGCGGCGAGACACACCGCCAAGGCAAACATTGGTATGTACGATTTCATTGAGTGACCCTTCGGTGGCAAAGATTCGATGGAGGATGGCGACCACGCTGCGGGTTCTATTGTGCACGCGTCGACCCGATCCGGCACCTGCCTACGGGTTTGGCCACGCCGAAAGAATTTGTGACGCACTGCGCGGCACAGCGAGTCAAGGCGGACGCCGTTCGCTGGAGCTACCGGGCGCCGCCTCGCACCTCGAATTTTACGGCCGACAATGGTTTGCCTTGCGCGTCCTCCAGTACGAGCAAGTGCAGGCCCGGAACAGGCGTCCAGTCCGCCCGTCCGCGCTCTGCAAGCAGCACGACGTCGTCGATGCGCCATTGCAGCCCGGGCACGCCAGGCGACGCGGAAAACACCACCCGCTCGCGCTCGGGCGGAATGTCGGGATCGAGCGCGATGATGGTGTCCGCCGCGGGATAGCGAATCGTCGGCGTTGCGCTGGCCGCGAGTCCCTGCCCACCGTTGCCTTGCATCGACGCGGTCTCGGTGCCACGCAGAAACCATTCGGTGCGCTCGGACTCGACCGGCGGATCGAAGGCAACCGTTTGCCGCAACACGCCCGCCGGGGCGCGCGGAGGCAACGATGGCTCGTGTGCATGCAGGCGATGCACGAGATCGCGCCAGATCGGCGCGGCACCCGTGACGCCGGAGACGTCCCGCATCGGCGCTCCGGAAAAATTGCCGACCCACACGCCGACCGTGTAGCGCGACGTGTACCCGATGCACCAGTTGTCGCGCATGTCCTTGCTGGTGCCGGTCTTCGCCGCGCTCCAGACGCGGGTCGCAAGTGCATTCTCGAGGCCGAAACTCGTCGCGCGCGCGCTGCGGTCCGAAAGGATGTCGCCGACGATGAACGCGCTGTCGCGTCCGAAGACGCGACGTGCGGTCGGATCGGGGCCTACCGCGACGACGCGCGTCGCGCTCCATTGCCCGCCGTTGGCCAAGGTGCGATAGGCGTTGGCGAGCGTCAGCAACGTGACGTCGGCGCCGCCGAGCGCCAATGACGCGCCGTAGAAGTCGGCAGGCTCGGTCAGCGTATCCAGGCCCAGCTGGCGCAGCGTGTCGTAAAACCGATCGATGCCGACCAGTTCCACGGTACGCACAGCCGGGACATTGAGCGAGCTGGCGAGCGCCGTGCGCACGCTGACGGCGCCGCGAAAACGCCGATCGTAATTCTGAGGAATGTACGCGCCACGTTCTGTAGCGATCGCCACCGGGCTGTCGTCGACCAGCGATGCGGCGGTCAACATGCGCGAGTCGATCGCCTGGACATAGAGAAAAGGCTTGAGCGTCGATCCCGCCTGGCGCGGCGCGATCACGCCGTCGACTTGTGGAGCAGAAGACAATTGGCCGCTGCTGCCGACCCACGCGAGCACGTCGCCGTTGGCGTTGTCGAGCACGACGATGGCGCCGTCGCCGACCGCGCGATCGGCGAGTTCGGCGAGATGATCGCGCAACACGTCGACGGCGTAGCGTTGCAGGTCGGCGTCGAGCGTGGTGGCGATGCGCGCACCCGGCGACTTCAACAGCCTCGTCGCGAGATGCGGCGCGAGATTCTCACGCTGGGCCAATCGATAAGCTCCCGCGAGCGCGACCATCGCGGTGGCGCGGACGTCTTCACAGGCGAGTTGCTGCGTGGCGATCGTGGCGACTGCGCAGGCGCGCTGCGCGACGGTGGCGGCGGGTGCGTTGGGTCCGCGCAGGAGCGCGACGAGAATCGCGGCCTCGCGCGCGTCGAGGCCGGCGGCGGTTTTGCCGAAAAGGCCGCGTGCGGCGGCGTCGATACCGGTCAATTCGCCGCGGTACGCCGTGACATTGAGATACGCCTCGATGATCTGCGGCTTGCTCCACGTGCGTTCCAACGCCAGCGCGGCCTGCGCCTGGTCCCATTTCTGACCCAGCGTGCGCGCATTGCCGGCGATGGCGAGCGCGGGATCGAGCAACCCGGCGAGCTGCATCGTGAGTGTCGACGCGCCTCGCGGACCGCGGCCGTCCAGCGTCCGTCGCAGGCTGTCCCATGCCGCGCTGGCGAAGCCCGGCCAGTCGACGCCAGCGTGTTCGTAGAAGCGCCGGTCTTCCGCGGCGATCAACGTGGTGGCGACGACGGGCGAGACGTCGGCGAGCGAGATCCAGTCGAGGCGGCGGATGCGCGGGTCGGCGCGCTGCGTGGCGAGTACAGTGCCGTTGCGGTCGAGCAGTTGCGCTTCGGACGTTGCGAACGACGCGCGCACATCGGTGAACGACGGTGCCGCCACCGCCGAAAATGAAGTGGGCGCGTAACCCGTCAACGCAATTGCAACGGTAAGAAGTGTGCAGAGTTTTCGTGCGAAAGCGGCATCTGGTTGATGCCGTCGTCCCCGCGAAAGCGAGGACCCATTTTGGCTCCGACGCATTGCGTGCGACCTGAACATGGATTCCCGCTTCCGCGGGAATGAAGAAACTGAGAGTTTCATGGTGCTACCCGCCAGTCCGCATTGGGCAATTCGCCGAACATCTCCGGCGCATACATCGCTTCGACGCGCGTCGGCGGAAGGCTGAATTCTCCCGGATTGTTGAGCCGCACCGAGTACTCGACGATGAAACGGCCCTTCGGCACGTAGCGGTAGTACGCGTGAAACGCATCGAAGGTGCGCTCCTCGTACGCGGGCCAGACCGTACCGACGCGCTTTTCTCCAGCGCGCCCCAGCGTCGAGTCACCGCCGAGCCCGCTGCCGAGCGCGGTGCTGCCAGACGGAATGGGATCGTCGACGACGATCCACGTCATGTCGGCCTGCGCCTCGACTTCAAGATGAATTCGGGCGACGTCGCCGCGCGACCATTGCCCCGGCGTTTTCTGCTGTACCGGAGTCAAGCTTTTGGTCACCTTGTAGCCGCTCGACAACGGCGCTTTCAGCGGAATCGCCGCGATGCTCGACAGCGTCACCCACGGCTTGCCGTCGCCTTCCTGTGTCAGCTTCAGGGGCTCGGGTTGCGCCGGCCATGGCAAGCGCTCGCGAAACGGCTTGGTGTCATCATCCGGTTTCCACGCGTGATCGAAGCGCGTGCCGGCGAGCGTTGCCGAAGTCGTTCCGCTCACCGGAGATTTTTCGAAATCCGCCGAGAACTTGCGCATCGCCAGCACACCCCACGCATTGGCCACCGTGGTGTTCCAGTGCCCACGCTGCATGCGGAACAAACTGCCGGTCACCAGCCGCGGTACGTCCTCGCGCCATGCGGGCGCGTCGAGCAGTGCGATCAGCAGCTTGTTGGCATTCGAGTCCGCCGAGATCATCAGCCACCATAGCGCGTCGGATTTCTCGGTGGAAAAGCGCATCGTGGTGCCCTGGAAGTTCAGCCGCGAGCGGAGGATCTGTTCGGCCTCGCGCATGCGTTCGTCCCGTTTTGGCAGTTTCGCCTGGCGCCTCAGCACCAGGTACCAGTCGATCACTGCGGAAGTCGGCCACAGATTGGGCTCGATCGCGATGCTGTCGAGCCATTTCGCGTTGAACGCGTCCTTGCTGCGTGACAGTGCTTCGAGGGCAGCGACCTTCCTTATCGACAGGTCGGCCGTGGGCAGCGCCCCATAGCGGACCACACGGCCTTCGACGAATCCGACCAGCGCCTGCTCGATGCGGGCCTTCGCGGATTCCGGAATACTCCAGCCGGCCTCATCGCTGACGGAGAGAATGTATGCGGTCAACACGTCATCGCCGTCGCGCATGAACGGCCAGTATTTCAACAGACCGTCGCGGTCCATGTAGTCGGTGATCCCGCCCATCAGCGCGGTCCACTGCGCGGGGTTGCCCAAGCCGATCGCCATGGACGCGCGTTGCTCGAGACACGAGTACGGATAGAACTGGAAGTATTCGCGCACGCCGGGCAGGTCGCCTCCCAGTCTGGCTTGCATGCGCACGTCGATACCGCCGCGGCCGGGGATCGCATCGACCGGTCGCTGCACGGTGATCGATTGCGGCGCATCGAGTTGAAGTATGGTCGCTTGATACGTGCGCTCGGGAACCGCCGCGATGACGTTCTGCGAGTACTTCAGTGCGTCGCGTGCAGACTCCGACTCCTCCGTGCGTGCGGACGCCGCAATTTGCCAATCGAGTCTGGTCGCGCCCACAGGCACAACGGCGTTCCACGCGATCTCTCGGGCTTCGCCCGGCGCGAGATCGAGCTGCTGCGACGCCAGCGCGCCGACACCCGGTGCCGTAGCGGCGGTGACGTTTACTTCGAGCTTGCGCTCGGACGCATTGCGCACCGTAACGATGGCGCGAAAGCGATCGCCTTCGCGTACCAGCGGCGGCAAACCCGACAGCAGCATCAGATCCTGCGTCGAGCGGATGGACGCGCTGCCGGTGCCGAAGAACTGTGCACCGCTGCTCGCCACCGCGACGATGCGAAAACTGGTCAGCGAATCATTGAGCGGCACGTCGACCGTGGCGTTGCCGGCTTCGTCGAGAAGCACGCGTGCTTTCCACACCAGCAATGTATCGAACAGCTCGCGCGACGAACCGCGGCCGCCGCCACCGCCCGTGGCGATCGCTTTGCGGCCGAAGTGGCGCTTGCCGATGACCTGCATCTGCGCCGTCGACGTGCCCACTTCTTCGCCGCGTCTCGTCATCATGGCGTCCAGCAGCTTCCACGAATCGTTGGGCAGCAATTCGAGCAGACCTTCATCGACCGCCGCCAGCGCAATCTCGGACCCTTTGGGTGGTGCGCTGCCATCCGGGCGACGCACTTCGATCGCAACTCGGGCCTTGTCGCGAACTTTGTATGCCTGCTTATCCGGCACGACTCTCACCGCCAGTTCGTGCGCTGACCAGCCGACGCGAATTTCCGCAAGCCCCATCTTGTACGCGGGCTTCGCCAGGTCGATCAGCGCGGTCGGCGCAATGCCGCCAATGCGCCCCCGCACGACGAACGCCGACACAAACACGTTGGGCGAGTATTCCGGCTTGATCGGCACTTCGATGGTGGGCTCGCCACGCTTGACGGTCCGCACGAACGCGTCGAGCACGCCCTCGCGCTCGACGGTCACCAGCACTGTCGCGTCCTTGAAGGGCGTGCGCAATTGCAGGCGCGCGGTATCACCCGGTTCGTAGCGCTTCTTTTCCGGCAGCAGATCGATGCGATCGTTGTCGGAGCCGCCGTACCAGTCGTCGTCACCGCTCGCGACCCAGGCGTCGGCGCGCGTGAGCGCGACCGAGCCCTGGCTGTCGACAGCGTTTGCGCGCAGGATCAGATTGCCCGTGGCGGGCGGCTTGGTCTCGCAGATCAGCACGCCGTGCGCGTCGGTGGTGCCCTCGCACAGATCGCCGACGCGCCTGGTTTCGCTGCCCTGATCGAAGGCATAGAAGCCGCCGATGAGACGCCGTCGATGCGAATAGTACTGGCGTTGGAATGCGTCGGTCTTGATCGCCACGCCTGGAGCTGGCTGCCCGCGAAGGTCGAGAGCGACAACGGTGAACTTGAGGCGATCCTTCGCCGCCGCCCATCCGTCGGGCTTGATGCCGAGCACAATCGATGACGGCCACAGCGCGATGCGCGCCGCCGCAGTCAGCGTTTCACCATTGGGGTCGCGATATTCCATCTCGGCGATCATGTCGCGCGCGGTGTCTGCCTTCGCCACGTTCCTGATGGTCGCGCGTGCGCCACCCGAGGCATCCAGCGTCAATGGCAATTCGCTCACGCCGTTGCGCGCGCTCGCGGCGGGATCGCGTTCTGCGTCGTCATCGGCCATGTCCGGGTCGGCGAAATCGTAGCCGCCGACGCTCGCAAACGAATCGCCGCGTTCTTCGCGGCCTTCCTTTACATCTCCCTTGGCGAACGCATAGTCGTCGTAGTCCGGGAACGACACGTTCTTGTCTTCGATCTGCGTGCGCAGGCGTACGGGCAGGCCTCCCGCGCCACCACCTGACAGATAGTTGACCTGGAGGTCGACTTTCACTTCGGCGGGGTTCACCAGCGGCGCGCCGACCGGCTGGATGCGGCCGCGCATCAGCGGCACGCGAAATTGCTCGACTCGAAACGTACCCGCCATACGTTCGGTGCGTTGCCGACGCTCCGCCAGCGAGTCGTGCACGAAAATCTGGTACGTGCCGAGCGCGGCGTCCTTCGGGATGGTGAACGTGGCCTCGCCGTGCTGAGCGCTATCCCACGTGGCAGGAATTTCGTAGACGCGATCGGTGCCAAGATGGCGGAGGGTGATTCGGTTCTCGATCGCCGAACGCGTTGGCAGCGCGAAGCCGTCACCCGTTTGCCGCCGGACGAACAGCTTCATCGACAGCGTATCGCCCGCGCGCAGCAGCGAGCGGTCGAGGACGGCATGCGCGATATAGGGCCCTTCATAACTGCCGGTGGGCACGTTGAAGCGCCATGGACTGATGCCTTCGCCCCAGGCCGAGAACGAGAACGCCATATCGGCGTCGGTGCGAGCGACGATGTAGTAGCCGCTGTATTCCGATTTGCATTCGAAATCGTCGCGCGGCAACTCCTTCGCGATGCGCGCGATTCCGTCCGGACCGGTTCGGCCCTGCCAATGGAGATTGCCGAAGCAGTCGCGCACGGTGATGCGGGCGTTGCGTACGGGCGCAGCGTCGTTCAGCCGGGTGACCCACACCAGCGACGATTCACGGCCGAGCTTGAAATGCACGCCGAGATTGGTGACCACGGTACTTGTGCGTGCGTAGTAGGGCTTGTTCTGCGCGAGTAACGCAGCGCCCAGCTTCGGGCTTGCCAACTCGACCACGTAAAAGCCGGGCTTCTCCAGCGGAATGCCGACGACTTCGAACGCGCGCGCGCCCAACGGTTTGGGCACGGCGAGCGCCGTACGCGGATCCTTTGCGCCGAAGATGGAATAGGCGGCACCGTAGCGCCTGGTGATCCAGCGCTCTTTCTTGTCGTCGTATTCGCGGTCGATCTTGTCGCCGCGCTCGACCCGTCGCAGCCAGTCGAGCATCGCGAGGTCATCCGCCGTATTGATACTGGCGATCTGTCCTGGAATCGGTGCCTTGGCGTCTTTCCTCGCTGCGGCCAGTGCGGCGCCGTCAGCGAGATTGCCGTCGAGCGTCGGCTCGACGTTGCGAACCGTCACCGGCAGCAGTGTCTTCTCGCCGCCCGGCAGCCTGGATTCGAGAATGCCAAACAGCGCGGGGAATTTGACCAACGGCGGATAGTCGTCGGTGCGCACGGTGAGAGGAAAGCTGCGCGCGTTTTCCAGCAGCCGGCCGGCATCGTCCTTGAGCCCTGCCGGAATCTGCAGCTTGAATGACTGCTGTTCAGGCAGGCCGGGGCCGAAGGAGACGCTGTCGACGGTATCGCCGTCTTTTTTCGGGGCCAACTTTGCAGGAAACGCCTTGCCGGTGCCGTCCACCAATTTGATCTGCGCCGCATCCGTGCGTGCCACCGGTGCCGTGAACGACAGCGTCAATGCTTGAATCGGGATGCACTGCGCGTCCTTGTTGACGCGGGAACAGGAAAACGAGGCGCGGAACATCGGCCGTACGCGAAACGCCAGCGCCTGGCTGGTCGCGGTCGTGACGCCTGTAGTCGCCGCGATGCCCTTGCCCCAGACCAGCTTGACATCGGCGTTGGCCGGCAGCGTGCGGGCGCAGGCCAGCGTCACCAGCGGTGAGTCGGGCGCGTCGCGCAAACGCAGGAACTTTTCTTCATCGCTGCCGGTAGCCGGCAGCCGGAACAGGAAGCTGCGCGTGCGTCCTTGTTCGGGATCGAGCAGCATGAAGCGCAGGTAGCTGCCGGCGAAGGACTTGCGGTTGTCCAGAATCGTCTTGCGCTCGTCGCCGCTGATCAAGCGCACGCCGATCTGCTCGTTGATGCCGGCGGCCACACAGTGGGCATGCTCGAGAATCGTCTCGGGCTTGGCGGGTGCATCGAGGCCGAGGATGAAGACCTGGCGCTCATCGATGCGTGCACCTTCGTTGGGCAGGCTCCTCGCGATCGCCGGGCCGCCGGTCGAGAACTCGAAGCGCTGGCCTGCCTCGAGCACCTTGCCGTCCAGCGCGGTGACGCCGGCTTTTACTGCGAACGTACAGCGTACGCCCGCGGGCAGATCGCGATCGAAGTCGTAGACCCAGTTTTTCGTGTCGGCCCATCGCCCCTTGCCTTTTTCGGCGCAGTCGATGTCGAAGGGATCGAGCTCGCGTGGATCGCCAAAGGGAACCATGGCCGTCGTGAAGCGCGCGGTGACCTGACGTATGCCCTTTGCCTCACCCTGAGGTGAAAAAAACTCGACGGGCTGCGCGGCAAGCGCGCATGCCCATGCAGCGCACAGCACACCGATCCAGCGATGCGCGCGCGTTACGATTCCCTTCATGTGCGTGTTCCCCTGTGTACGGACTGCGACCGCTGCGCTGCGCCGCGCGCACGCAGGCGCATATTGCATTTAAGGCAGTGGAATGCGGCGTCGGCGCGCCGGAGTTGTGGCGCGGCAGGGAAGAATTATGGCGCAAACGTGGCGCGCGTTGAGCGTTGCTCGCATTGCAAGCGCGCAAATTCGCCCGACTAGGCCAGGCGAATGGATGGCGTCAACGACGGAGGAATGCTGCCAGGCGTCCGACGCCGTCCGCGAGCCGCTGCTCGCTGGCCGCGAAGCACCAGCGCACGAATCCTTCGCCTTCGGGGCCGAAGGCACTGCCGGGTGCGAGACCGAGCCGCTCCTCACGCACGAGTCGTTTGCAGAATTCGAGACTATCGCGCATGCCCGCGATACGGAAGAACACGTACATCGCGCCGGCGGGCAGCGCAGCCTGTACGCCGGGCAGCGCGCAGAGCGCATCGACGAGGAAGCTCCTGGCGTGGCGATACCGGTGCAGCGTGTGTGCAATCGTGGGCTCGCCTTCGTTGACGGCAACCACGCCAGCGCGCTGCACGAACACGGGCGAGCACGACGTGTTGTATTCGATCAGCTTGCCCAGATCGGGCATGAGCGCTGGCGGCGCGACGATCCAGCCCAGCCGCCACCCGGTCATCAGCCAGGACTTGGAAAAGCTGTTGGTGCTTACCACGCGATCGTCTGGTCCCGCGATGTCCAGAAACGAAGGCGCGCAACGCTCGCCCGTGTAGCACAGGCGCTCGTAGACATCGTCGGCAACGATCCAGATGCCGAGGCGGCGGCAATGATCGAGAATCGCGCGCTGGCTTGCGCCATCGAGCGTCCACCCGGTTGGATTGTTCGGCGAGTTGATCATCACGGCACGGGTTCCGGGCGTGAGTGCCGCGATCAGGCGCTCGACGTCGAGCGTCCAGCCGCGGGCTCCGAAGCTAAGTGGCTGGCGCACGACCTCGGCGCCCAGGACTTTGGGAATTTCGGTGAGATTCGGCCACAGGGGTGTGACGCAAACGACGCGATCGCCGTGGCCGACCAGGGCTTCGACCGTGAGCATCAACGCCGACATGCCCGACGCCGTGACGGCGATATTTTCGGGCGCGACCGGCTGGTGCAGTCGCGACACGTACGCGGCGATTGCAGTGCGCAACTCCGGAATGCCGAAGTTCGGGTTGTAGAACGTTTCGCCCGCGTCCAACGACGCAACGGCGGCTTCGCGAATGTACGCAGGGGTGACTTCGTCCGGTTCGCCGAACCAGAACGGCAGGATGTCGGGATCGCCCATTCCCGCATTGGCAACTTCACGGATTTCGGACGCGACAAGTGCTCGAATGGCAGGTCGGGCGCCGAGGTCGACGTGAGATGGAAGTGAAGAGTCGTTCATCGGTGGTGCGTATGGCGCGTTGTTGGCGCAATCGCCTTTATACTTGCCCGTCGAAGTCGGAGCAAGGCAGGGGCGTTGCGATGAAACTCTACGGCATTGTCAATTGCAACACGGTAAAGACGGCACGTACATGGCTCGACGCGCATGGCAAGCGCTACGAATTCGTCGACTTCAAGAAGACGCCGCCGACGCGGGCACTCCTTGAAAGGTGGTGCGCGACGTTTGGCTGGGAGCGCGTGCTCAACCGCCGCGGCACCACTTGGCGCATGCTGCCACCGGAGTTGCAAGCGCGCGTCAAGGACGAAAAGAGCGCAATCGCACTGATGCTGGACAAACCAAGCGCGATCAAGCGGCCCGTGCTCGAGAACCCCGAACCAAAACTCATTGGTTTCGACGAAGAGTCGTATTCGAACTTGTAGGCGCGAACTTGTTCGCGCGCGGTACGTTCAAGAGTCACCACTCCCCAAAAAATACCCCTGCGCGCTTGTGCGCGGCCGTACCGGCGTCGACGGCAGCGTCGGTGACGGTGACGCGGTGCTTGAGTCGCATGAACCACGCCAGCAGCCGTTCGCGCATCTCGCGCCGTGCGGCTTCGTGGCTGACATCGCTGCCGAGATCCTCGAACTCCTGCGGATCGGCGACGAGGTCGAACAACTGCGGCCGGAAGCCCTGCCAATGCACATATTTCCAGCGATCGGTGCGCACCATCCACGCCCGGCACTCGTGCGGCGCGCGACCGAGCACGCGCCGCGCCTGACGATAGCCGTAGTCGAGCTCCGACACGACGAATTCGCGCCACCCTGCCGGTGCGCGCGCGCGGGTCAACGGCAGCAGCGACGTGCCCTCGATGCGTTCCGTGGCGATCGGCACGCCGAGCGCGTCGAGGAAAGTGGGTGTCAGGTCGACGCCTTCGGCAAAGCGCACCTCGACGCTGCCGCGCGTCGCATCTGCCGCCGGGTCCGGGTCGTAGACGATCAGTGGCACGCGCTGCACCGTATCGTAGAACAGCTCCTTTTCGCCCAGCCAATGATCGCCGAGAAAATCGCCGTGGTCCGCGGTGAACACGATCAGCGTGTCGTCGAAGCGGCCGAGTTCATCGAGAGCGTCCCAGAGCCGGCCGAGACGATCGTCGATCTGCTGGATCAGTCCCTGATAGGTCGGGCGCACCGTCCGCCACACTTCGTCGCGCGCGAAGTTGGCGCACTCCTCTTGCTCTCGATAGGCGGCGAGCACCGGATGCTGTGACCGCAATTCGCGCGCGTCGCGCACGACCGGCAGGCATTGATCGAGCGAATACCGTGAGTGATAGGGCGCAGGGGCCATGTAGGGCCAATGCGGCTTGACGTAAGACAAATGCAGCACCCAGGGCTGATCTTTTTGAGCGCGGATGAAATCCAGCGCGCGATCGGTGGTGTACGCGGTCTCGGAATGCGGCTCGGCGACGCGTGCGGGCAAACCTGCATTGCGCATATGCCAGCCGGAAACGGGTTTACCGCTCGTCTCGACGGCGCTGATGACGAAATCCGACCACGGGTCTTCCGTGTCGTAGCCATGTGAGCGCAGATACGCGGCGTACGGACTGCCAGGCTCAGGATGATGCCCGTCGTGGCGGTCGATTTCAGCGAATCCACCCGCGCCCAGAAGGCGGCCAAGCGCGTCACCGCCATCGAGCTGCAACCGTGCCATGCCTGTCGTATCAGGCAGGACATGCGTCTTGCCGGACAGCGCCAGGTTGCGGCCGGAACCGTGCAGATATTCTCCGAGCGTGATCTCGCCGATCGAGAGCGGCACGCGGTTCCATGTAGCGCCGTGGCTGGAGACGTAACGGCCTGTGTACATGGACATGCGCGACGGCCCGCAGACGCCCGACTGCACGAATGCGCGTTCGAAGCGCACGCCGCGCGCCGCCAGCGCATCGATGTTCCTGGTCGCGAGGTATGGATGACCGTAGCAGCCGAGATGGTCGGCGCGCAGCTGGTCGCACATGATGAACAGGATGTTACGGACGGCGCTCATGCGTTTGGTCGTTGGGCGCTGGCAGCAGCGGGGTTGTCAGGCCGCGGCGAACCCGACGACGATGCGGCTGTTATACTTGCTGCGCAGCAACGCGGCAAGTTGCGTCCCACCATGTCCTACATTCCCAGTGCGATAGCGATCCTGCTCTGCGGCTTCTCCGGCGCGCTATTGGCGTGGACGGTGGTCGACGCGCTAGGCTGGACGGGCGTTGGTGGCGCCATCGTCACCGCCATCATCGGGATGGTTGCGGCCACGTTGCTGTGGATGGCAGGCGTGAGCGCCGGCAAGGCGCTGGGACTGCTCAAGAAATAGCAGCGCCGAACCACAAAATCCCGGCGAGCGGGCCGAGAGCGCGAAGGCCCGCAGCGAACCCCGAGATAGTACATCGTCGTACAGCGAGGGGTGAGCGAGGAAACGACAAAGCTGTCGGGCCGCGCAGCCTATTTTGCGATAGGTTCATCGCCGACGGGGGAAGACTCGACCGGCCACGCGTTCCAGAGTTGCGCGCATGGGGTCGCCAGCACGTGGCCGGTCGACGGGTCCTCCCCGGTCGACAATTCCGGAACCTGTCTCAACGGCGTTTTGAGGCCGGTTCTTGATGCATCAGTTTGTTGCCAGCGTGGCGATTTCTGTCGCAGGCGTCGACGCTGCCGCGAAATCATCGCCGTGGCTGTTTCGGGCCACCATGTAAACGGCAGCCGCCAGAAGCAAGCTGAACACGAAGCCGATCGCCAGGCCTTCCAGCGCGAGCTGACCGAATTCGCGCCATACGCGTACGCTGATTGCGCCGCCCACTCTACCTTCGACTGTTTGCATTGCACGCTCTCCAATTCGCGAAATCCGCCAAGATGGGTTCCTTGACGGCGCAATGTCATTGAAGGCGCAGATGGCGTCCGGCGCGTGCGGGGCTCATGGCGTGCTGACGAAGAATCGTGGCGGAATTATGGCAACGCGAGCCGTGACCCCAGCGGCGTCGCCCGCTGTTGTATATTGACTCGCCATGAGCCGCCGCATTGCCATCGTCGAGGACGAACCCGCGATTCGCGCCAACTACGCGGATGCCCTCAGGAAGCAGGGCTACGAGGTGGTCGCGTATGGTGACCGTCCAACTGCGCTCGCCGCCCTTCGCACGCGCTTGCCCGATCTCGCGCTGATCGACATCGGCCTCGCCGACGACATCGACGGCGGCTTTGCGCTCTGTCGTGAGTTGCGTGCGCTGTCGGCGAGCCTGCCCATTATTTTCCTGTCGGCACGCGATTCGGATTTCGATATCGTCGCCGGGCTGCGGCTGGGTGCCGACGACTATCTGACCAAGGATGTGAGTCTTCCGCACCTCACGGCGCGCATCGCTGCGCTGTTTCGTCGCGGCGACCTGCTATCCGCTCCGCCCGCAGTGGAGGACGTGATCGAGCGCGGTCCGCTGCGGCTGGACACCAAGCGGTTGACGGCGCATTGGGCGGGCAAGCGCGTCGACCTGACGCTGACCGAATTCTGGATGGTGCACACGCTCGCCAAGTATCCTGGCCACGTGAAGGATCGCGACAGCCTGATGCGCGATGCGAACATCGTCGTCGACGACAGCACGATCACGTCGCACATCAAGCGCATCCGGCAGAAGTTCCAGGCGCTGGACGCCAAGTTCGATTGCATCGCGACCGTATACGGCATGGGGTATCGGTGGAATCCCGAGGATGTGTGAGATACCGTGATGCTGTAGGTCCGAATTCATTCGGACCATTGGCTGGATTGCCACGGCGCGCGAGTGAATTCGCGCCTACAAGCGCGACGGTGCGCCAGTGAGCAGGTGATGAAGCCGCGTCGCGTTGCGCTCGGCATTCGCGCGCAACTGCTGCTGGTGCTGACGGTGTTTCTCGCGATCCCGTGGCTTGGCTACGAATACGTGCGCGAGCTCGAGCGCTTTCTGCGCGACGCGCAGGAACGCACGCTCGCCGGTACCGCCCAGGCGGTCGCCACCGCGCTCCACGACCGGCCGCGGTTGTTCGAAGCCAATCCCGTGCCGGGCGACACGCTGGCCACCGAGCGTACGCCGGCGACCGGGGCACTGGTCGTTGCACCTGTCGTTGCGCCTCCACCGCCCGCCGTCGTTTCGCGTTCGCCGGAAATCGAACAGATCATCCAGGGTTTGTCGCGCACGACTGCACGCATCTGGGTGGTCAATCGTGACTTGGACGTACTCGCCCGCGCCGGAAGTCTCAAAGGCGCGCGTTCGCCCAGCGCCGTCCCCGCGGACGCGACTCTGTCGCGCTTCTGGCAGTGGCTGGATCGGCTGCTGCATCCGTTCTACGCGCTGGTGCTCAAGCAGCCGACGGAGGATTTCAACGAAGAGCAGGGCGGGCGCATCCTGCTCCCGGCGCGGGAAATCGACGGCGCACTGGCAGGCATACTGACCATCGACCGGCGCGTCACGCCCGATGGCAAGGCAGTCATCGTTTCCGCGGCGCATCCGATCTGGGTCGGCGATCAGGTGCGCGGCGCCGTGATCGTCGAGGAAACGACGAATGCGGTGCTGGCCGAGCGCAACCGCGCGTTCGAGCGCTTGTTCTCGATCGTGCTGGCAACTTTGCTTGTCGGTTCGGTGGCCTTGACCCTTTATGCGTCGCGCCTGTCGGCACGCATTCGCCGCCTGCGCGACGAAGCCGAAGCGGCCATCGACGAACACGGGCGTGTGCGTGGCGCAGTGACCGCTTCCGGAGCAGGCGACGAAATCGGCGACCTTTCCCGCAGTTTCTCGAGTGTGCTGTCGCGACTGGGACAGTATGCGAGCTACCAGCAGAACATGGCGAGCCGGCTCTCGCATGAACTGCGTACACCGGTAGCGGTGGTCAGGAGTTCACTCGACAACCTGCGCCTCTCGGCATTGCCTGACGAGGCACACGTGTACATCGAGCGCGCCCAACTCGGGCTGAACCGGCTGACCCACATCCTGACCCGCATGACGGAGGCTACTCGCCTCGAGCAGAGCCTGGGCGAGGCCGAACGCGAACGTTTCGACCTCGCCAAAGTCATCGCTGGCAGCGTCGATGGGTACCGCATCGCGTATCCCGGCAAGACGATCGTGCTTGAAATAGAGGGTGACGGCATGCCTGTGCTCGGCGCGCCGGAGCTGATCGCCCAGATGCTCGACAAGCTGGTGGCCAACGCGATCGAATTCGCCACCGGCGCTGCGCCGATCGTCGTGCAACTCGTGCGGATCGAGACTGAGTCCGGGACGCGGCTGCGACTGTCGGTGGAGAACGAAGGTCCGGCGCTGCCGGCAGCGATGCACGGCAGGCTGTTCGATTCGATGGTGTCGGTGCGTGGCAAACAGACGGGTGACGAGCCGCATCTGGGTCTGGGGTTGTATATCGTCAGGTTGATCGCGGAGTTCCACGGCGGCAGCGTGCGGGCGGACAATCGCGCCGACGGACGAGGGGTGGTCATTGCGGTGATGTTGCCGGAGGCGCACTCCACGCCGCAGTAGCACCGCATCCCGGACCGTATGCGCGATAATGCCGGTCCGCGCCGTCAATCCGATCGATCATGCCGAATTCCTTGCTGCAACATCCTGCACTTGCGGCTGCTTTGATGCTCACCGCATCGAATCTGTTCATGACCTTCGCGTGGTATGGACACCTGAAGAACATGCAGGACCGCGCGTGGTGGATCGCGGCGCTGGTCAGCTGGGGCATCGCGTTGTTCGAGTACCTGCTGCAGGTGCCGGCCAACCGCATCGGCTACACCGTGCTTTCGCTGGGGCAGCTGAAGATCATGCAGGAGGTGATCACGCTGGTCGTGTTCGTGCCCTTTGCCTTTATCTACATGGACCAGCCGCTCAAGCTCGACTATCTCTGGGCGGGGTTGTGCCTGGTGGGTGCCGTGTATTTCATTTTCCGCTCATGACTATGCAGTCACGCGCATGACCCCACCGCATTTTCTCCGCCTGTACGTCGGCTTCGCAGCTGCGTACCTGTTGTCATACGTCTTTCGCACGGTCAATGCGGTGATTTCCCCCGACCTTTCGGCGGGCCTCGGCATCAGTGCGTCTTCGCTCGGGCTGCTGACGAGCGCGTACTTCCTTGCGTTCGCCGCGATGCAGTTGCCCGCGGGCATGATGCTCGATCGCTACGGACCACGGCGCGTCGAGCCGGTGCTGTTGATCATCGCTGGTTGCGGCGCGCTCGCCTTCGCGGCAAGCGACACGCTGTCGGGCCTGGCAGTCGCACGTGCGCTGATCGGCGCCGGCGTTGCGGTGTGCCTCATGGCTCCGCTCAAGGCGATCGCCATGTGGTATCCGGCGGATCGGCAGGCGTCGCTGTCCGGCTGGATGATGGTGGCCGGCGGCATGGGTGCACTGCTCGCCACAGCGCCGTTGGCGGCGGCCCTCACGTTGTTGTCGTGGCGCGCGATCTTTGTCGTGCTGGCGCTGACGACCTTCGCGGCGGCGGCGATCCTCTTTCTGAACGTACCGGACATCCCTCGGCAAGCCAGCGCGCCTGGGCTGGGCGTGCAATGGCAAGGGGTGCGCAGCGTATTCTGCAATCCGCGCTTCTGGTGGTTGAGTCCGCTGGCGGCGACCGCCCTGGGATCGTTCATGGCGATCCAGGGGCTGTGGTCGGTTCCTTGGCTGATCGAAGTCGATGGCTACACGCGCGACGTTGCCGCCCGGCATCTGTTAGTGATGGGAATCGCGATTGTCGTTGGTTACGTCGGCCTCGGGCTGTTCGCGACGCGGCTGGCTCGACGCGGTATCGCTGCGCGGCATTTGTTCGTCGCCGGGTTCGGACTCAGCATCTTCGCGCTGGCACTGATCGTCGTGCGTGCGATTCCCTTCACGTATCTGCCGTGGGCGCTCTATGGCTTCGGGTCCGCGGTCAATGTGCTGGCATTCACGGTGCTGAACCAGGGCTTTCCACGCGAACTGACCGCGCGTGCCAATACAGCGCTCAACCTGCTGATGTTCGGCGGCAGTTTCGCCGCGCAATGGGGCATCGGCCTCTTGATCGACGCCGCTCGTAGTGCGCTCGGTGTAGACACGGCCGGCGGGCTGCGCCTCGCGTTCGCGCTGGTGCTCGCACTCGACCTCGTAGCATTCGGATGGCTGCTGTTCGGCTGGCGGCGGTATGCGCGCGTGTCGGAAACACTCGTCCCCACCTGATCCATGCACCTGCACATCCTCGGCATTTGTGGCACGTTCATGGGCGGCATCGCCGCAATCGCGCGGCAGGCGGGCCACACCGTGACGGGTTGCGATGCCAACGTGTATCCGCCGATGAGTACGCAGTTGCAGACGCTCGGGATCACGCTGACGGAAGGCTACGCGGCGGCGCAGCTCGATGGTGTTGCGAAAGGCGCAGACGTGTTCGTGATCGGCAACGCCATTTCGCGTGGCAACCCGCTGCTTGAAGCGATCCTCGACGCCGGCCGGCCCTACACGTCCGGACCGCAATGGCTGGCGGAGACGGTGCTGCCGGGCAAGTGGGTGCTGGCAGTGGCCGGGACGCACGGCAAGACGACGGTGACGGCGCTGCTTGCATGGATACTCGAACACGCCGGATTGCAGCCGGGGTTTCTGATCGGTGGCGTCGCGCTCGATTTCGGCGTCTCCGCGCGGCTCACCGAGAGCGCATTTTTTGTGATCGAGGCCGACGAATACGACACCGCGTTCTGCGACAAGCGCTCGAAGTTCGTCCATTACCGCCCGCGTACGGCGATCCTGAACAATCTCGAACACGACCATGCCGACATCTTTCCGGACCTGGCCGCAATCGAGACACAGTTCCATCATCTGGTACGAACGATTCCGCACCAGGGTCGACTGATCGTGAACGGCGGCGAAGAGAGTTTGCGGCGGGTGCTGGCGCGCGGATGCTGGAGCGAAGTCGAGCGCTTCGGTCTTGCTGCGGTCGCCGATACTGGCTCGGACTGGACCATCGCAGTGGATGGCACCATCAAGCTCGGTGGTGCGCCGCAGGGCGTGCTCGAACGCTTTGCCCTCATCGGGCGCCACAATCAGCTCAACGCACTGGCCGCGATCGGTGCGGCGCGGCACGTCGGCGTTCCAGTGCCCCATTCGCTCGCTGCACTCGCGGCCTTTCGCGGCATCAAGCGCCGGCTCGAACTGCGCGGCACGGCGAACGGCGTGACCGTATACGACGATTTCGCGCATCACCCGACGGCGATCGCGACCACGCTCGACGGATTGCGCCGGGCAGCAGGAAACGCGCGCATCTTTGCCGTGCTCGAACCGCGGTCGAACACGATGAAACTGGGCACGATGAGGGCGCAGTTGCCAGCGAGTCTGGCGGCGGCAGACCGCGTCTACTGTTACGCGGCCAACCTGGGCTGGGATGTTGCGGGTGCGCTTGCCCCGTTGGGTGAGCGTGCAGAAGTCCACACCGACCTCTCTACGCTGGTCGAGGCGATTGCCCGCGAAGCCCGGGCCGGAGATCAGGTCGTGGTCATGAGCAACGGCGGCTTCGGCGGCATTCACGACAAGCTGCTGGCGCGCCTCGGCAATCGAGCCTGACACGTGCCTGCGACGATCGTGTACTTGCATGGCCTCAACAGCGGGCCGACCTCAGTGAAGGCGCGGGCGCTGGGTGCCGCAATCGCTGCGTTGCCTGCCGCGTTGCGTCCCGGGTATTACGTGCCGCAATTGCATCATCGGCCTGCTGTTGCGATGCGCTCCGTGGCCGCGTGGATCGACTCGCACAAGCCGATGCCGCTCACGCTCGTCGGCAGTTCGCTCGGAGGGTTCTACGCGACGTGGCTCGCCGAGCGCTACGACGCGAACGCCATCATGATCAATCCCTCCGTGCAGCCATTCACCGACCTCGAACGCTATCTCGGTCCGCAGCGCAATCTCTACACGGGCGAGGAGTACGAACTCACGCGTGAACACTTTGCGGAATTGGCGGCGCTAAAGATCGGACGCATCACCCGACCCGAACGCTATTTGCTTCTGACCCAGACCGGCGATGAAGTGCTGGACTGGCGGGAAGCGGTCGCCTACTACGGCGGTGCGTGCCAATTCGTGCAAAGCGGAGGGGACCACGCGTTCCAGAATTTCGAGTCACAGATTCCGGCGATCCTGCGGTTTGCGGGTGTGGTGCTGCCGTGAAGGCCAGATCCTTTGACGTCGTGGTGATCGGCGGCGGACTCGTCGGGGCCGCGATCGCGTATGGCCTCGCAGATCCGTCGCGGCGCGTGGCCATGCTCGACGAAGGGGACCGTGCGCTGCGTGCCGCGCGCGGCAATTTCGGTTTGGTGTGGGTACAGGGCAAGGGTATCGACGCTCCCGCCTATGCGACTTGGACGCGTGAGTCTGCGCGACGCTGGCCCGAACTGGCGAGCCGACTGCGCGAGGAAACCGGCGTCGACGTTGCGCTCGAACAGTGTGGTGGCGTGCATCTGTGCCTGTCGGAAGGTGAGTTCAACGCACGCGCAAATTTGGTCGAACGAACTCGTTCACTGCCTGACGCCGCAGCTATCGAAATGCTGGGTCGCGCCGCGTTGATGAAGGTGTTGCCCGCCATCGGTCCACACGTTGCCGGAGCGTCCTTCTGCGCCGATGATGGCCAGGTCAATCCGCTGAAACTTTTGCGTGCGCTGCACGCTGCGTTCGCGGCGCGTGGCGGGACGACGATGAGCGAATGCGCGGTGAGTACGCTAACGACGCTCAATGGGGCCTTCCGGATAACGACCGCCACAGAGTCGATCGATGCGGCGTGTGTCGTGCTCGCCGCGGGCCTGGGCAATACCGCCCTTGCACCGCAAGTCGGATTGTCAGCCCCCGTGCGTGCGCAACGAGGCCAGATCGTCGCCCTCGAACGCATGCCGCCGCTGCTTCCTCTCCCGGTCGAAACGTTGCGGCAGACCGACACGGGAACGGTGCTGGCCGGCGACTCGCAGGAAGAGATTGCGAGCACCGATACATCGACGGGCGTGCTCTCCGCCATCGCCGCACGGGCGGTGCGCGCATTTCCCCAGCTCTCGGAGGCGCGCGTGGTGCGTTGCTGGGCTGCACTACGTGTACTCACGCCCGATCGGCATCCGATCTACCAGCAGTCGCAATCGGCGCCGAGGGCATTCGTCGCCACCTGCCACAGCGGAGTAACGCTCGCCGCTGCGCACGCGCTCGCACTCGCGCCGCAAATCGCGGCGGGTACGCTGACCGCGGCGCTCGCGCCGTTCTCGGCGGATCGCTTCGATGTCGCCACGGCGAACTGACGCATCGATGGAAACGAAAACGTCACTGCCGGAGTCCTGCGACGTCGTGATCGTCGGTGCGGGGCCGGCTGGCATGGCGGCGGCGACACGCATCGCCGAACTCGGCCTCGACGCGGTGCTGCTCGATGAGCAGAGCGAACCCGGCGGCCAGCTGTACCGCGGTCTGGCAACGGCACGCCCGGAGCGACGTGCGGCGCTCGGTCCGGAGTATGAGGATGGTATGAGCCTGCTCGCGGCGCTGGACCGCTCCGGCGTGAATCGTGTTCAAGGTGCAAGCGTGTGTGGTGTTGCGAGCGCCGACAATGGATTCGAGCTCTGTGTCGCGGTCGAACGCGAGGTGCGGTTGCTGCGTGCCCGCTGCGTCATTCTCGCCGTCGGCGCGCTGGAGCGACCGCTGCCGATCGCAGGTTGGACATTGCCTGGCGTCACGTCCGCGGGCTCGGTGCTGGGTGATCTCCGGCGATCAGCGCCCCTGCCGGAAGGACGCACCGTACTCGCGGGCTGCGGACCACTGCTGTACCTGGCAGCGCAGCAGTTGCGCAGGGCGGGCGCCGACGTCATCGCAATTCTCGATACGCTCAGCGCACGCCGCTTCGTGCGCGCCCTGCCCAGGGCCATCGAATTCATGCGCTCGCCATACTATGCGCGTGGCGCGAAGCTGTTGCGGGAAATCAACGACACCGTTCCGATCTACCACGACGTCATCGAAATCGCCGCTCTCGGCAACGACAAACTCGCGTCGGTGCGCTTTACCGCCAACAAGCGGACGGCGACGCTGATTGCCGATCAACTGGTGCTGCACCAGGGCATCGTGCCGGAGATCCAACTTGCGGACACCGTCGGCTGTGCAATGACCTGGGACAACACGGAGGCGTACTGGAGACCCCGTGTCGATGCCTGGGGCGCGAGCAGTGTCCCTGGTGTGTTCATCGCCGGTGATGGTGCGGGAATCGCGGGGGCGAACGCCGCTGCGCAGCACGGCGCACTCGCTGCGCTCGACGCCGCGACGTCGCTGGGCCGCATCGGCACACCGAAGCGCGACACGGAGGCTATCGCGCTTCGGCAAGCCCTCAAGCAAGCGCTGCGTGGCCGCCGTTTTATCGACACCGTTTATCGGCCACCGGAGCGTTTTCGCCTTCCGCCGGGCGACACGATCGTCTGCCGCTGTGAAAACGTCACGGCGCGTGAAGTCATCGCCGCGGTGCACGAAGGCTGCGCCGGCCCGAACCAGTTGAAGGCATTCACGCGCTGCGGGATGGGACCGTGCCAGGGCCGCGATTGCGGCCTCGCGGTCACCGAACTCATTGCGCGTGAACGCCGGATGTCTCCTGCGGCGGTCGGACGGTTTCGTGCGCGATTTCCGGCGAAGCCTTTGACACTCGGCCAGCTTGCGTCATTGCCCAGCAGCGTGGCTGAGCGCAACGCAGTGACCCGTTTGACCGAGGAAGATTGACGGGCAAGCGGGGGTGGGTCAGAGGGATATACTGCAACCATGACCAAGCCCACGCTCGCGGACAAGCTCGTCGTCGCGATATCGTCGCGGGCGCTGTTCGACCTTACCGAGAGTCATCGTATTTTCGTCGAGCAGGGTGTCGACGCCTACCAGCGCTACCAGATCGAGCACGAGGACGAAATCCTGTCGCCGGGTCCAGCGTATGCATTGGCGAAAAAGCTGCTGCGCCTGAATCGTCCCGACAAGCAATACGTCGAGGTCCTGCTGCTGTCGCGCAATTCCGCGGACACCGGCTTGCGTGTGTTCAATTCGATCAAGCACTACGGGCTGGACATCACCCGCGCGGCGTTCACCAAGGGCGAGCCGACGTCGCGGTACGTTCCGGCGTTCGGTTCACACCTGTTCCTGTCGGCGGACACCGAGGACGTCAAGCGCGCACTCGACGATGGCTACGCGGCGGCGACGATATTTCCCACCGTATTCAAGAACGAGACCGACGAACTGCGCATTGCCTTCGACGGCGACGCGGTCCTGTTTTCGGACGAGGCGGAACGCGTTTATCAGGAAAAGGGTCTCGCAGCGTTTTCGCGCAGCGAATCGGACGCCGCACTGCAACCGCTCACCGGCGGGCCGTTCAAGGATTTCCTCGCCGGCCTGCATCTCATCCAGTCCGACTTTCCGGAAGATGCGAGCCCCATTCGCACGGCGCTGGTCACCGCGCGCAGCGCGCCGGCACATGAGCGCGTCATTCGCACTTTACGCGCGTGGAACATCCGCATCGACGAAGCCTTGTTCCTCGGTGGCCTCGACAAAGGAGAATTTTTGCGCGCGTTCGGCGCCGACATTTACTTCGACGACCAGCGCACACACGTCGAGTCAGCATCGAAGCACGTCGCGACCGGCCACGTGCCGCATGGAATAGCGAACGAGTAGACGCGAATTCATTCGCGCGCCCTTGCGGCCGTCGCGCTACACCCCGTGGAGTCGGGGCCGGACACGGCGCCGCGCCTCAGGCGCCGCGCATCAATTGCACCAGCAGACCCGCTGCGCGCTGCCGCAGTGGCGTCGCTCGTCGCTGCGCCGGGGTGACCAGGCACAAAGTGATCTTGATGCCTGGCTGAACAATGGGTGTCACTGCCAGCCGCTTGAGATGCTGTGACGGGCGGATCGCATCCTCGGCGAGCGCTGCATGCCCGATGCCCGCACTCACCAAATCGAGAATCGCCGGCACGCTGGACACCTCCCACTCGACGCGCAACTGCACGCCGGCCATGGCTGCGGCGGACTCCATCACCTTGCGGAAGGTGTGGCCACGCTCCGGCATCACCAGCGGGTACTTCGGCAGCTGTCGCAGCGGCACCGGACCAGCAGGCGCTTCGTCCGCGGGGCTCACGAGGCAGAGCCGCTCATCGCGCAGCGGCCGGATTTCGAGCGAAGGCAAGGGCTCCGGATTGTAGACGAGCCCGAGATCGGCCCGTCCCGAGGTGAGCCATTCGGTAATGTGCGCCGAGAAGCCTTCGATGACGGCCAGGCGAGCCTTCGGCATCTCCTTGCGAAACGCCCGGATCAGCGGCAGCGTGTGAAAACGCGCCAAGGTCGGCGGCATCGCGATCGAAATGTGACCGACGGGTTCGTCACGATGCGTGGCCAAATCATCCTTCGCCTGGGCCAGGAGGTGCAGGATGCCATGGCAATGTTCGAGCAACCTCCGGCCCGTCTCCGTGAGTTTCACGCCGCGACCGTGGCGCAGAAACAGCGGCTCGCGCAACTCGACCTCCAACGCGCGCACCTGGCGGCTTAGAGCCGGCTGCGCCACGTCCAGCACGAGTGCTGCCTTGCTGAAGCTGCCGTGCTCGGCCACGTGCACGAATGTTTCGAGCTGGTTCAGATTCATCGGCCAATCTTCCCATAAGCCATGCCGTAATTGTATAGCAGCTAGCGTCTGCCATATCTTGCTTGACGGGGGTGCTGACGACAGAATTCGAGTATCGATCCACGCTCACTACGCGTCCGCAACCAATCATGAACGCTCGACTCACCGGTATCTCCTCGATGGCCACCCGCCTGATCCTGGCCGAGGCGGCCAGCGCCTGGCGGCACGCCGGAGGCGAAGTTGCGTTCGAATCCGTGGGTGGTGTCGAGGCCGCCCAGCGAGTGCAAGGCGGAGCGCATTTGGACGTTGTCGTGCTGGCCGCCGAGGCGATCGACAAGCTCGTCGCGGCGGGCTGCGTCGTTGCCGGGAGCAAGACCGATCTGGCGCGCTCAGCCGTCGCGCTCGCGGTGCGCGCGGGCGCGTCCCGGCCGACCATCGACACTGAGACGGCGCTACGCGAAGCCGTCCAGTCGGCTCGCACCATCGGCTTTTCTACCGGTCCGAGCGGCGTCGCGCTGCAGCAGCTCTTCGAGCGTTGGGGGATCGCCGAGCTGGTCCGCCCCCGCGTCGTCCAAGCAGCGCCCGGCATTCCGGTGGGCACGCTGATCACTCGCGGCGACGTGGAGCTAGGTTTCCAGCAGCTGAGCGAGCTCATGCACCTCGAAGGCATCGACGTGATCGGGCCCATGCCGCCGGGGCTGGAGATCGTCACCACGTTCTCCGGCGGAGTATGCACGGCCTCTACGCAAGCCAACGCCGCTCGGGCACTGCTCGACTTCATCCGCTCACCGGCTGCCGACGAGGCCAAGCGGCGCCACGGCATGCAGCCGGCCTGAAACCGGCCTCTGCAACCACTACAGGAATCGCCCATGATCATCGACGTTCACGGCCACTACACGACCGCACCTGCCGCGCTTGGCGCGTGGCGCGACCTTCAGATCGCGTCGCTCAAGGATCCGAGCAAGGCGCCCAAGCCGAGTGACCTGAAGATCTCCGACGACGAGCTGCGCGAGAGCATCGAAACGAACCAGCTCGCCAAGATGCGGGAGCGCGGGTCCGACCTCACGGTGTTCAGCCCGCGCGCCAGTTTCATGGCACATCACATCGGCGATTTTCAGACCTCCGCCACGTGGGCTGCGATCTGCAACGAGCTGTGCTTCCGCGTGAGCCAGCTCTACCCCCGGTATTTCATCGGCGCGGCCATGCTGCCGCAGTCGCCAGGGGTGGACACCGCCACGTGCATCCCGGAACTGGAGCGCTGCGTCAAGGACTACGGCTTCGTTGGCATCAACCTCAACCCCGATCCGTCAGGCGGCCACTGGACCAGCCCGCCGCTGACGGACCGCTACTGGTATCCCCTCTACGAAAAGATGGTGGAGCTCGAGATCCCGGCCATGGTCCACGTGTCGACGAGCTGCAACCCGTGCTTCCATACCACGGGCGCGCACTACCTCAACGCCGACACGACGGCGTTCATGCAGTGCCTCGCGGGCGAGTTGTTCAAGGATTTCCCGACCCTGAAGTTCCTGATCCCGCACGGCGGCGGCGCGGTGCCGTACCACTGGGGGCGCTTCCGCGGCCTGGCCCAGGAGCTGAAGAAGCCGCTGCTCGACGAGCACCTCCTGAACAACATTTTCTTCGACACCTGCGTCTATCACCAGCCCGGCATCGACCTGCTGACGAAGGTGATCCCGGTGAAGAACGTTCTGTTTGCCTCCGAAATGATCGGCGCGGTCCGCGGCGTGGATCCGCAGACCGGCCACCACTACGACGACACACGGCGCTACATCGACGGGACCGACAACCTCACCGAGGAGGAACGTTTCCTCGTGTACGAGGGCAACGCACGCCGGGTGTTCCCGCGGCTCGATGCCGCGCTCAAGGCGCAGGGCCGCTGAAATCTGGAGAACGAGTCATGTACGAAATCGGAGTGGTATATCGCAACATCGGGCGTGCCGACCGCGAGACAGTGGACCGCCTGGGCGCGCTCGGATCAGCCACCGTGCACGAAGCCATGGGCCGAGTGGGCCTGCTCAAGCCCTACATGCGGCCGATCTTTCCAGGCACGCAAGTCGCCGGCACGGCGGTGACCGTGCTGCTGCAGCCCGGCGACAACTGGATGCTGCACGTGGCGGCCGAGCAGATCCGCGACGGCGACATCGTCGTGGCCGCGATCACCGCGGACTGCACCGATGGCTATTTCGGCGATCTGCTTGCCACAAGTTTCAAGGCCCGCGGCGCACGTGGCCTGGTTATCGACGCCGGCGTGCGCGACGTGAAGACGCTCGCCGAGATGAGCTTTCCGGTATGGAGCAAGTGCATCTCCAGCAAGGGCACGATCAAGGCAACGCTCGGCTCGGTAAACGTCCCGGTGGTCTGCGCCGGCGCGCTTGTCAACGCGGGCGACGTGGTCGTGGCCGACGACGACGGCATCGTCGTTGTTCCGACCGCCATCGCATCGCGGGTGGCCGATGCCGCGAAGAAGCGCGAGGACCTCGAGGCTGACAAGCGCGCGAAGCTGGCCGCGGGCGTTCTTGGACTGGACATGTATCAGATGCGCGAGCCGCTGGGCAAGGCCGGCCTCCGCTACATCGACTGATGGAGATCGAAATGAAATTCACCAAGACCACCGGTTGGCTCGACTGGTACGCCAATCCGAGCAAGCCGCGCTTCCAGCTGCCTACTGGTGCCGTCGACGCGCACTGCCACGTGTTCGGCCCCGGCGCGCAGTTCCCCTACGCGCCTGAGCGCAAGTACACGCCGTGCGACGCCAGCAAGGAGCAGCTGTTCGCGCTGCGCGACCACCTCGGCTTCGCGCGCAATGTCGTCGTGCAAGCCACCTGCCACGGCGCCGACAACCGCGCGATGTTGGATGCGCTGGCGCATTCGAACGGCGAGGCGCGCGGAGTCGCGACCGTGGGTCGCAACATCACAGACGATCAGTTGGAATCGATGCACGAGGCCGGCGTGCGCGGCGTGCGCTTCAACTTTGTCAAGCGCCTCGTCGACTTCACCCCGAAGGACGAGCTGGCGGACATTGCCGGCCGTATCGCCAAATTCGGTTGGCACGTCGTCATTTACTTCGAGGCACAGGACCTGCCGGAGCTGTGGGACTTTTTCACGGCGCTACCGACCGACGTGGTGGTCGACCACATGGGTCGACCCGACGTGACGCAACCGATCGACGGCCCAGAATTTGTGCTCTTCCTGAAGTTCATGCGCGAGCATCCCAACCTGTGGTGCAAGGTGAGCTGTCCCGAGCGGCTCTCGGTCTGCGGACCGCCCGCGCTGAACGGCGAGCGCAACGCCTATCGCGACGTGGTCCCGTTCGCGCGCCGTGTAGTTGAGGAATTCCCGGATCGTGTGCTGTGGGGCACCGACTGGCCCCACCCCAACCTGAAGAATCACATGCCCGACGACGGCCTGCTCGTCGACTTCATCCCCCATATCGCGACGACGCCCGAGCTGCAGCGCAAGCTGCTGGTCGACAACCCGATGCGGCTGTACTGGCCAGAAGAGTGAAGTAAGGATCTGTACTGCGCCGTGAGGGCGTCCAAGACAATATTCAAAAACGGAGGAGGCGGTATGAGTTCAGACAACGTAAATGTGGTGTTGCAGCAGCCCGGACCGCGCCGGGCATGGTACATGCATTTGTGGGTCCAGGTGATCATCGCGATGGTCGTAGGGATCGTCGTGGGGCACTTCTATCCAACGGTTGGCCAGCTCATGCAGCCGTTCGGTGATGGCTTCATCAAGCTCATTAAAATGCTGATCGCGCCCATTGTCTTTTGCACGGTAGTGCTCGGCATCGCGAAGATGGGCGACATGTCGAAGGTGGGCAAAGTCGCCATCAAGGCGCTGGTCTACTTCGAGATTATGACCACCGTGGCGTTGGCCATCGCGATGGTCATCGTCAACCTGTGGCAGCCAGGTGTGGGTATGAACGTCAACACCGCTGCGCTGGACCCAGGGTCGGTCAAGATGTACGTCGACCAGAGTAAAACGAGCGGAACGGTCGATTTCCTTCTGCACATCATTCCCTCGGCGATGGTTGGCGCCTTCGCCGAAGGCAATGTCCTGCAGGTGCTCCTCGTGTCGGTGATCATGGGCAGCACGCTGGTCGCGATCGGACCGCGAGCAAGGGGCGTGATCGATTTGCTCGAGATCGCCTCGGAAATGTTGTTCCGCGCCGTCGCCATCGTGATGTGGGCGGCGCCTATCGGTGCCTTCGGCGCCATTGCATTCACTGTCGGTCGCTATGGCGCGGGGGCCCTCGCTTCTCTAGGAAATTTGCTGGCCTGCTTCTACTTCATCTGTTTTGTGTTTGTCTTCCTGGTCCTGGCACCGTTGTCGAAGGTGATGGGCTTCAGCCTCTTCCAATTGATCCGATATCTTCGAGAGGAAATACTGATCTGTCTTGCAACGACCTCTTCCGAAGCCGTTCTGCCGCGCATGCTGGTCAAGATGGAAAACCTCGGTTGCAAAGCCAGCGTCGTCGGCCTCGTGATTCCGACCGGCTATTCATTCAACCTCGACGGCACTTGTCTCTATCTGGCAACGGCGGCGCTTTTTCTCGCACAAGCCACGAACACGCCGCTGGACATTTTTCAGCAACTGCTTCTGCTGGCGGTGTTGTTGCTGACTTCAAAAGGCGCGGCAGGTGTCGCCGGCGCCGCATTCGTCGTGCTGGCAGCGACGCTGTCGACCGTCGGAACGATTCCAGTCACGAGTGTCGCGTTGATCCTCGGCGTTCATCGATTGCTGGCTGAAGGGCTGGTGCCCACCAACCTGCTCGGGAACGCGGTGGCCACGATCATCATTTCGAAGTGGGAAGGCGCACTGGACAAGAACAGGCTCGATGCGGTGCTGGCGGACCGCCCGGATGTCGTTCATCTCCCGGACGCAGCGCACTAACCGGGCTTCCGATTGGAGACAAACATGAACAGCAAAGCGTGGGCAGTCGTGGCCCCGTGCCAGGGTGTTTATCCGAATACCGCGGCCGATGGCAATCGAACTTACAATGAGGGGTGTTCTAGCTTGAATTGAAGCCGAATCGACGGGAGTATTCGTTCGGAAACAAAGGAACGGCAATGGCATATCTCGACATGTCGCGTATCACGAGCTGGCATGCCCATGTCTATTTCGATGCGGCCAGCCGCGATGCCGCCAGGGAATTTCGCGATGTGGTGACGGCGCAATTCGGCAGCAGAGTTCAGATGGGCCGGTTTCACGAGCGAGAGGTGGGGCCCCATCCACGGTGGAGCTATCAGATAACGATTGCGCCGACGGAATTTGCCGATGTCGTCGGTTGGCTTGCGCTCAACCACGGAGCGCTCGATGTGTTCGTGCATCCGAATACTGACGATGAACTGCGCGACCATCGGGACAGCGCACTTTGGCTCGGGCGAAGCCACACACTGGACCTGCGAGCGGTCGGCGGCTGACGGCTGCTCCTGCCGCGTTGCACATTCTTGTTGCTAACGTGATCGCGGCCGCAGGGCACGACAGTCCCCATCCGGCCAATATTGTTGAAGACTCGCAATCGCACGCGCCACGATTTCTTTATCGCGTTGATTGCAATCTCCAATTTCCCGTATGAATCGCCGGAACACCGGTTATAACGATATTGGTAGCTGCGCAGTACGGACGACCTGTTGTCGAACCAGATACCAGCCAGTGGGGACAAATCATTGCACCGCAATGCGCTTGCGCAACAGTTCACGCACGTTGCTCCTGACGTTTCGAACGACGGGCGTATCGCGATGCCGCGTTGCCCAGACCAGGCTGACAGGCGGCATACTTAGCGCCACGGGAAACGGGAGATGGCGCACGCCTCCGAGACGCTGGACGTCGTGACCTACGTCCGAAGGCACGACGCCCAGCATGCGGCTGTTCGCGCTGATCGTGAGATGGATGATCTTGGTCGACCCTGCTTCGACAGTGGCGAATGGCGGCGCAAGTCTGGCTGCAGCGAACGCGTCGTTGATCGCCATGCGACTGGGGGTTCCTTGCGGAGGCAACAACCAAACCGACCCCTCCAGATCGGCAAGCCGAATGCGCTCCTTTCGTATCAAAGGGTTCTGCACGTGCGCAAGTAAGCAGGCCTCTTGCCGAAACAGCTTTTCCTGCGTAAAGCCCGCAGGAATCGGATCTGTCGAGCAGCGTCCAATAACTGCATCGAGCCTTTGCATGCGCAGGTCTTCGAGCAGCTGGGTGGTGGACCCTTCGGTGAGCGAGACAGACATCCGGTGCCGTTCTCCGATTAACTCGGTGATCAGATTGCCGATCAACTGTCCGGGAACAAATGCGATGACTCCCAGACGCAGATGTCCGCCGGTGCCCGCCTTGTACGCGTCCAGCTCCATGGTCATCGACTTATAGTCCGCGAGGAGCGCCCGGGCACGCGCGAGTACCAGCTCTCCTGGCACGGTAAGACTCATCCCTTTCGCGCGGTCGCGCTCGAACAGGTGCACACGCAGCAGCTGCTCCATGTCCCTGAGCGCGCGGCTGGCTGCGGGCTGCGTGAGCCCCAGCTGCTGGGCAGCCGACGTAATCGACTTGTGCTCGTGTACGGCGAGTAGTAACTCCATGTCCCGCAAACGGAGCTTTGTAAGGACGCTGCCATGTCCTGCGGCGACGCCGTCACGATTTCGCGTCTGCGAAAGCGATGTGCGATTCAACTGTCCTCCGTAAGCAATCGTTGTATACCAAAATTGGTATGCCAATATACCTTTGCACTGTAATACATTATGGCACTCCCTGCGACGATCGCCATGCCAATCGTGAACTCCCGACATAGCAGCGCCATTTCGCAACACCGCGTTTGGCCGGCATGAAACTTTGGTTGCTTGGTACTGGAACGCCGACGCCCTCGGTGCGGCGCATGTGTTCGGGATACCTCGTGGAGGTTGGCGGTGACTTCATGGTCTTCGACCATGGCTTTGGCGCGCATCATCGATTGCTTGAGCTGGGCATTGCCGCAACCCAAGTCTCCCATGCCTTCTTCAGCCACCATCATTACGACCACATCGGCGACTATCCGCGGCTCCTCCTGACCCGATGGGATCAAGGAGCGGGCAACGTGCCCGAACTCGCGGTCTATGGGCCGCCTGGCCTTCAGTTGATTACGCAGCGCCTCATCGCGGATGACGGCGCGTTCGGCCTCGACTTGATCTCGAGAACGCAGAATCAGGCAAGCATCGACGTCTTCCGAGCGCGCGGCGGAGAAGGTGGGCGAGCACGGCCGCAACCCACGATCCATGAACTGAAGGGCGACGACATCGTGCGGCAGAAAGACTGGACGGTGAAAGTGGCGGAGGTCAATCACTTCGCGCCTCACCTAACCTCCTTTGGCTACCGACTCGACGCTGACGGGCATTCGTTCGTCTATTCTGGTGATACCGGTCCGAGCCGCGCGCTCGCTACGCTCGCAAAGGACTGCGACGTGCTTGTTCACATGTGCCACTACATGACGGGTACGGCGCTTAGCAAGACGTTTGCCGCATTCACGATGGGACATATGGAGCTCGCCGAGCTCGCGCAATCCGCCAACGTGCGCAATCTCGTGCTCTCGCACGTAACGTCGCAGTTCGATCGGCCGGGCATGCGCGAGCGTGTCCTGCGGGAGATTTGCGAGGTATTCAGTGGCGACGTGTTTTTCGGCGAGGACCTGATGGAAATACCGTTCACGTCTCCAGCCGCAGCGAAACTCGACTAGTGAGGCAAGTCAGCACCCTGGGGTAGGACGAGACTCGCATTCAGCGACCGAATTGGAGCCAGCGTTATGACTGTGAAGCAGGTCAAGGTTGTCGACTCCCACACCGCGGGCGAGCCGACACGCGTGGTGATCGAAGGAGGCCCTGACCTTGGCGGCGGCAGCGTCGCGAAACGTCTCGAACGTTTTCGGGTGGAGTACGATCACTTTCGATCGGGCATCGTCAACGAGCCCAGAGGATCGGATGTGCTGGTTGGCGCGCTGCTGTGCGAGCCTGACGATGCAAGCTGCACCGCCGGCGTGATCTTCTTCAACAACGTCGGGTACATCGGCATGTGCGGCCATGGAACGATAGGCCTCGTCGTCACGCTCGCGCACCTGGGCAGGATCGGCATCGGCACCCATCGCATCGAGACCCCCGTCGGCATCGTGACCGCGAAGTTGCTCGATCGCGCCCGCGTGACCGTGAGCAATGTGCGGAGCTATCGCTTCGCCTCGCGGGTGAAGCTCGACGTTCCGGGGTATGGCGAGGTCATCGGGGACGTCGCCTGGGGGGGCAACTGGTTCTTCCTCGTCGAAGCGCAGGGCGTTCCTGTGTCGGCGGACAACAACGCAGAACTGACCACGTTCGCGAGCCAGGTGCGTCAGGCGCTGAATGCCGCCGGCGTACGTGGCGCGAACGGGGCGGAGATCGATCACATCGAGGTTTTCGGTCCTGCGTCCAGGCCGGACCTGCACAGCCGCAGTTTTGTGCTATGCCCGGGCCTGGCCTACGATCGCTCACCATGTGGCACCGGCACGAGCGCCAAGCTGGCATGCCTTGCGGCCGACGGGAAATTGCAGCCGGGCGAAGTCTGGCGGCAGGAAAGCGTGATCGGCACTACTTTCGACGCGACGTTCACCATCGACGAGAATCATCGCGACGGCGTGCTGCCCCACATCACCGGCGCTGCCTACATCACCGACGAAGCGACGCTGATCTTCGACGATGCGGACCCATTGTGCTGGGGCATCAGCCAGCGCGCGTGAGTGCCGCGGGCCGCCACGAGTATTTCCATGCGAGCGGGGCGAAGCCGAGGCGCGTAACCCAATGACCAAACATGTGCTCATCGTCGGCGGCGGCATCGTCGGGCTTAGCATCGCCTATTACTGTTCCCGCAAAGGGCATCGTGTCACTCTCGTCGAGCGGGGCGGACGGAACCGCGACGGCTGTTCTTTCGTCAATGCCGGCATGGTCGTCCCCAGTCACGTCGTTCCCCTGGCGAGTCCCGGCATGGTTCGACTCGGATTACGGTGGATGTGGAATCCTGAGACCCCGTTCTACGTCAAGCCGCGTTGGAGCGCCGATCTCATGGGTTGGGGGTGGAAGTTTCATCAGGCGGCAACGCAGGCTCACGTCGATCGCGCTGCGCCGATTCTTCGCGATCTTCACCTTGCGAGTCGCGATTGCTACAGGGAATGGGCAGCACTTTGGAACAACGATTTCCAGCTGACCGAGCGCGGCATGCTGATGCTGTGCAACACCGAGCATGGCCTCGAGGAGGAGACCAAAGCGGCCGAGCATGCACGTGGGCTCGGCATTGCCGCCGAGGTCCTGACGCCGTCGGCCACGGCAGAGCTCGAGCCGAACCTTCGCATGGCCATTGCCGGCTCGGTGTACTTTCCCGCGGACTGCCATCTGGCGCCCGAGCGGCTGATGCCGGTGCTCGCGCGGGAGGTCGAGCGGGCAGGCGTTCAAGTATCGTACGACACGGGCGTGAACGGTTGGCGTGCGACGGGAGATCGCATCGAGGCCATGCGCACCAATCGCCCCGATGGTGCGGAACTCACGGCCGACGAATACGTCGTCTGCGCCGGAATCTGGTCGCAGAAGGTCGTGCACGATCTTGACGTCAGGATTCCGATGCAGGCAGGCAAGGGATACAGCCTGACCATGGAAAGCCCCGCTTCGTTACCACGTATCTGTTCCATCTTGAGTGAAGCGCGCGTTGCGGTGACGCCGATGGGCAGCGCGCTGCGATTCGCCGGGACGATGGAGCTGACCGGCATCGACGAGAGTATCAATGCCGCGCGCGTGCGCGGGATCGTCAACTCGGTCGCAAAATATTTCCCGGACATCACGCCGGCGCATTTGAAGCAGGCAACCCCGCGCTCGGGCCTGCGCCCATGCTCGCCGGATGGCCTGCCCTACGTCGGCCGAGTCTCGCGATTTGCCAATCTTTCGGTCGCCACCGGGCATGCAATGATGGGTATCAGTCTGGGACCGATTACCGGCAAGTTGATGGCCGAAGTCCTGTCCGGCGAACCACTTTCGTGCAACATGGACGGGCTAAGTCCCGACCGCTATGCATAACGTCGAATACCACTAACGCAAGGAGCAAGCGATGAAAGTGAACTGGAAAGGCGTCATTCCGGCCATTACCACACCGTTCAACGTCGACCTCACCCTCGACGAGGGCTTCCTGGCAACGCATTCGCGCTGGCTCGTGGACGAGGGCTCGGTGGGTCTGGTTCCGATTGGTTCGCTCGGAGAATCAGCCACGCTTAACGCCGCCGAGAAGCGCAAGGTCATGGAGACATGTGTCAAGGCGGTAGGCGACCGGGTGCCTGTGATCCCGGGCATCGCGGCGCTTTCCACGGCAGAGGCGGTGAAGCTCGCGCAGGATGCGAAAGCGATAGGCTGCAGCGGCTTGATGGTATTGCCCCCGTATGTCTACAGCACCGATTGGCGCGAGATGAAAGCGCATGTCCGCGCAGTGATCGCGGCGACCGATCTTCCTTGCATGCTCTATAACAACCCGATCGCATACAAGACCGATTTCCTGCCGCAGCAGATCCTCGAGCTCGCCGGCGAGCTTCCCAACCTGCATGCAGTCAAGGAATCGAGCGCCGACCTTCGGCGAGTGATGGCGATCCGCGCGTTGTCGGCAACACGCGTGCAGATTCTGGTCGGTGTCGACGACGCCATCGTCGAAGCGATCGATGCGGGCGCGAACGGTTGGATCGCTGGACTAGTCAACGCGTTCCCCACCGAATCGGTGGCGCTTTTCCGCTACGCGAGCGAAGGACGAAAGGCAGAGGCGTTCGCGCTCTACCGGTGGTTTCTGCCGCTGCTGCGCATGGATACCGTGGTGAAGTTCGTGCAACTGATCAAGCTGGTGCAGCAACGGGTGGGCATGGGAAGCGACCGCGTCAGACCGCCGCGGTTGCCGCTGCACGGCGAGGAACTGCGCGAGGCAACGGCCGTCATCGATCGCGCGCTTGCGACGCGTCCGCAAGTGAAGGCGGATGTGCCCAATGACGAGCGCATCAAGGTTTAGGTAACGCCGAGAGTTACCGATGCCCAGCGACTCCATCTCGCAATCCTTGCCCGTTGGCGGCATCGAGAGCCTGCGCCCGCTCCTGCTCGGAACTCGCCACATGGCTGCCGCTGGGCATTACGGCGCCGCGCATGCCGCATTTGCCGTGCTTGAGTCCGGCGGCAACGCCGTGGATGCGGGCGTGGCTGCCGGCATCGCGCTGGGCGTTATGCAAAGTGACCTGGTGAACATCGCCGGCGTGGCGCCGATCATGATCTATCGCGCCGACCGGCGCGATATATTGACCATCAGCGGCCTCGGCACATGGCCGCGCGCCGTAACTCCGGATTTTTTCCAGAAGCGCCACGGCGGCAAAATCCCGGATGGGATTCTGCGCACTGTGATTCCCGCCGCACCCGACGCGTGGATCACGGCGCTGGAAAACTTCGGAACGATGAGCTTCGGCGATTGCGCCGCCGCGGCGATCCGCTTTGCGAGCGCGGGCTTCCCGATGTACGGGCTGATGTCGGACATGATCGCGATGCATGCCGCGGACTACGCGCGATGGCCGTCGAGCGCAGCGGTCTATCTTCCGAACGGGCGGCCGCCGCGGCGTGGCGAAATCTTTGTGCAGGCCGACCTGGGTCGCACTCTGCAGTACATGGTCGATCAGGAGAAGGCGACGGCCACGCAAGGTCGCGCGGCCGGGCTGAAAGCAGCGCGCGATGCTTTTTACCGTGGCGATATCGCGCGAACCATCGTCGCGTATCACAAGGCCAACGGCGGCCTGATGACCGCGCAGGATATGGACGAGTTTCGCGTCGCTATCGAGCCGCCGGTGAAGGCGCGCTTCGGGGCTATCGATATGTATTCCTGCGGTGCCTGGTGCCAGGGCCCGGTGTTGCCGCAGATGCTCGGCGTACTGAACGGCATCGACCTCAAGCGCATGGGCCACAACTCGCTCGATTATGTGCACGTGGTGACCGAGGCAATCAAGCTGGCCTTCGCCGACCGGGAACGCTACTACGGCGATCCGCGCTTCGTGAGCGTGCCGATCGAGACGCTTTTGTCCGACGCGTACGCTGAAGCGCGTCGCGGCATGATCCACTCGGATCGAGCGTGGTGGGAAATGCCGCCCCATGGCGAGATCTCGGGTTTTGCCAGCCGCCGCGCTTCAGCGCCGACCGCAGATGTCGCGACCGTGGGCGCGCATGACACGTCATACGTCTGCGTGATGGACAAGGAGGGCAATGTGTTCTCGGCCACGCCTAGCGATCCCTCGTTCGATACGCCGGTTATCCCCGGAACGGGCCTATGTCCGTCGTCGCGCGGATCGCAGAGTTGGGCGGACCCCACGCATGCGTCGTCGATCGCGCCGGGCAAGCGGCCGCGTTTGACGCCAAGCGCCGCGCTGGCGATTCTGCCGGATGGCAGCCCGATGCCTCTCGGCACGCCCGGGGGCGACGTGCAGGCGCAGGCTGCATTGCAGGTGTTCCTGAACATGACGGTGTTCGGAATGAACCCGCAGCAGGCGGTCGAAGCGCCACGCTTCGCGTCATCCAGCTTTCCCGACTCCTTCGAGCCGCACGGCTATTCGCCCGGAGTGCTGCACGTCGAAAGCCGCGTGCCGCAGTCCGTCCGCAGTGGCCTTGCCGCGCGCGGCCACGGAGTCGTGGACTGGCCCGAGTTCGTATGGCGCGCCGGCGCGGTGTGCGTGCTGCGCGCGGATCGCAGTCGAGGCGTGATCTCAGCCGGCGCCGACCCTCGCCGCCCGTGCTATGCGGTTGGCTGGTAGCCCTTGGCGTCGCGAGAAAACTAAAGAGTATTATTGCCTTTAAGCCAAAGTATTAAACCCTCCATGAAAAAAGCAGCGCTCGCCTGGATCGCCGAAGAAGTTGCGCGAGCGGAGGCCCGATCGGATTGGCGACTCCCCGGTGTTCGGTCGGTTCCACATCTGTGTCGCTTCGGAAAGGTATGACGGCGTGACGGCCATCGACAAACGGACGATGGGGCGCTGGGCGCTGACCGGCGTGGCCGGCGCCACGTTTGGCTTGATCCTGCTGCCACTCATTTTTGTCACGTGGCTCGCCTTCTTTCAGCAGGCGATTCCGTCGTTCCCACCTCAGGGCTACAGCCTGAAATGGTTCTTCTCTATCTCCGAGAATCCGAAATTCGTCGACGGATTCGTGCTGAGCCTGCAAGTCGCTGTCGTAGCGACGATCATTGGCGTGGCGATCGGCGTCCCGGCGGCCCTGTGCGTCGCGCGCTACCGGTTCTCGGGACGGGAGCCGCTCGGCAACCTGCTGTTGCTGCCGCTGGTCGTTCCCGGCATCGTGCTGGGCACCTCGCTCTACGTATTCCATGTCGAGGCAACGATATTGACCGATCTGCCGATCCTGGGGTCGATTGCCGCCTTGGTGGCGGGACACATCCTCCTCGTCATTCCGTGGAGCGTACGTCTGGTCAGCGCGAGCCTCGCCGGCTCCGACCGCAGCATCGAAGAGGCGGCACAGAATCTCGGCGCCACTCCAGTGACGACTTTCTTCCGCATCACCCTGCCGACGATCCGCCCGGGCATCGTCGCGGCGGTTCTGTTCGGCTTCGTGGTGTCGTTCGGCAATCTCGAGATGTCGATGTTTCTAGTCGGTGCGGGCCGCACCACGTTGCCGATTACCATCCTTCAGTATCTCGAATACCGCATCGATCCGACGATCGCAGCGGTATCGGTGCTGCAGATCCTCTTGATCGGCGTGGCGATGATCGTGACCGACCGCTTCGTCAAGTTGTCGCGCGTGGTGTAGATCGTGGCACGACTCGAGATCGAAGGCTTGTCCAAGCATTTCGGCCCCACCGTCGCCGTGCACGAATTTTCGCTGGATGTGCGCGATGGCGAATTCGTGATGCTGCTGGGACCGAGCGGCTGCGGCAAGACCACCACGTTGCGCATGATTGCGGGCTTCATCGCGCCGACTGCCGGTCGCGTCCGTCTCGGCGGCAAGGACATCACTGCGCTGCCGCCGTGGAAGCGCGATGCCGGCATGGTGTTTCAGAGCTACGCGCTGTTTCCGCATCTCACCGTGGCCGAGAACGTGGCCTTCGGGCTCGAGATGCGCAAGATCCCGAAAGCCGACATTCCGTCGCGTGTCACCGAAGCAATTCGACTGGTTCGCCTCGGCGGCCTCGCCGATCGCCTGCCCCGCCAACTTTCCGGAGGCCAGCAACAACGCGTCGCCCTGGCGCGCGCACTCGTGATCCGGCCCGACGTGCTGTTGCTCGACGAACCGCTGTCCAATCTCGACGCCAAGCTGCGCGAAACGGTGCGTGTGGAGATCCGCGAGCTGCAGGATAAACTGGGCATCACTACGGTGATGGTGACGCACGACCAGGAAGAAGCCCTGATCATGGCCGACCGGCTGGTGGTGATGTCCGAGGGTTCCGTGCGCCAGGTCGGCTCGCAGCGCGACCTGTACGAACGCCCCGCCGACCGTTTCGTCGCCGGCTTCGTCGGGCGCAGCAATCTACTGGCAGGTCGCGTCATCGGACCTGGGCGGTTCGAGACCGAGGCGGGTGTGGCGATCGCGTGCCTTGACGGTGCGCTCGGCCCCGGAGTGATCGCGCTGCGGCCGGAGCGCCTCGCGCTGGGCGCAGCCGCGGCGGGTCTCGACAACCGGTTGAGCGGCACGGTCGAACTGGTTTGCTATCTTGGCTCGTCGATCGACGTGCATGTGCGCGTGTCGAGCGCCGACCGAGTAGTGGTCAACCTGCCAAACCGCGCGGACGGCGCGCTGCCAGAGGAAGGCGATAGGATCGATGTGGGCTGGCCAGCCACCGCCGCGGTCGTGCTCGCTGTAGAGGGCGGCGCGGCAAGCAGTTGAAAGCGCAACATCAACCGAAGCCGAACAAGGAGGAGCCATGAGCAACAAGACGATGCAATCTCATATCAGCCGCCGCAGTGTCCTCAAAGGTGCTGCCGCGGCCGCGGGCCTCGGCGCACTGGGGGCATTCCCGGCGTTCGGTCAAACGGACAAGAAGATCGTGCTGTCCACCTGGGGCGGCGACTACGCCAATCTGCTAACCAAACACGTGTCGAAACCGGTACTCGCACCTCAGGGCTGGACCGTGGTCAACGACGAAGCCCAGGTCGTGCAACGCAAGGCCAAGACCGTCGCCGAGAAGCGCTTGCCCAAGGGTACCTCCGACGTGCAAGCGTTGACCGCAACCGATATCGCCGAATTGACCGAGATCGATGTGCTCGAGCCCCTCGATCTGTCCAAGATCAAGAATTCTCCGCACATCATGAAGACGTTCAGTATCGCCGACTCGCCGTACTTCTCGCCGCACATCTACAGCGGGATGGTCGTCCTCTACAACCCGAAGCTGATCAAGGATGTGCCGAAAGGCATGGATTCCCTTTGGGATCCGAAGAACCAGGGCAAGGTCGGGATCGTCGACATCCAGCATGTTTACACCACGATGGGGGCGGCGTTGGTCGGGGGCGGCAAGACCGGCGACTTCGATAAGGCCAAGAAGGCGTTGCTCGACCTCAAGAAGCTGAAACCGCGCATCTATCCCAGCAACGAGGCAATTGCCCAAGCGCTGCAGACGGAGGAAGTCGGCCTGTGCATCATGTGGAAGGCGCGCGCGGTGCAATGGCAGAACGCAGGGGTCAACATCCTGACGGTGGCACCCAAGGAGGGCGTCATCAGCTACGTTTCCGGATTCGCGATTCCGAAGAATGCGCCGAACAGGGCCGGTGCCTACGCGTTTCTCGACGCGGCGCTGGAGGCCTCGGCCCAGGAAGGCTTCGCCGTCGACATGGGCTACAACCCGGTGGTCAACAACGCGAAGGTCTCCCCTGAGCTGCGGAAGCGCATCGGTTTCACGCCGGAAGAGGAGAAGCTGCCTCGTCAATCCGGACCTCGACTTCCTGGCCAAGCGGATGGCGGAGCTGAAGGACTTCTGGGACAAGGAATTCAAGGCGGCCTGACGCATCAGGATCATCGATAGCAATGACAGCGTCGGCCGCCGCCGACACTCTGGGGTCGCTCGCCGCGCGCGAAAGGCGCGGCGGGCGGCTGTCGGCCGCGGCTATGCTCATCGGGCCGGCCACGATTTTCGTGACGGTCGGACTCCTGATTCCGATCGTCATTCTGTTCCGCTACAGCCTCAACCAGTTCGTACCCGGCAAGATGATGGTCGAGGCATGGACCTTCGAGAACTACATCCTGTTCTTCACCGATCCGTACTACACCGCCGCGTTCTATCGTACGCTGCGGGTCGCGGTGATCGTCACGTCGCTCTGCCTGCTGCTCGCCTTTCCGCTCGCCTACAAGCTCGCGCGCACGCAAAGCCGATACAAGAACCTCATGATCATGTTGCTCGTGCTGCCGCTGTTTGTCGGCAACGCGGTGCGCGCGGCCGGCTGGATGACTTTGTTCGGCAACCGGGGTTTCGTCAACGTCACACTGCAATGGATCGGCATCACGTCGGAACCGATCACCTTGATGTACACCGAGTTCGCCGTCATTGTCGGTATTCTGGCGGTCAATCTCCCCTATGTCGTGCTGACGCTGCAGAGCGTGCTCGAAGGCATCGACCGCGCGCTCGAAGACGCCGCCTTCAATCTGGGCGCCGGACCCTTCACCATGGTGCGCCGGGTGCTGTTGCCGCTGGCCATGCCCGGTTTCGCCGCGGGGGCCATCTTCTGCTTCATCCTCACCATGAACGCCTACGCCACGCCGGTGCTTCTGGGCGGCCCGCAGTTCGTGATGATGGGACCGCTTGTCTATACCCAGTTCGCGGCCAAGAGCAACTGGCCCTTCGGCGCAGCAGTGTCCTTCATCCTGATGACCGCGACGCTCATCGTTCCGCCGCTAGAACTTGATGGTGCAGCGCCGCTACAGGAATTGACGGTCCGCCCGCGTTGACGGGTCCGATGACGGTTGCGCTCGACGTGTGTCGAATCGATTGGGGGAAACAGCAGCCATGGGCAGTTCACTACAGCAATTGCAGCAGAGCCTTCTTGTTTCGCTCGAGTGGCGATGCATCGGACCGCATCGCGGCGGCCGCGTGGTGGCCGTCGCCAGTTGCCCGGCCGACCCGATGACCTTCTACTTCGGAGCGTGCGCCGGCGGCGTGTGGCAGACCACGGACGGCGGCTGGACCTGGTTGTGCATGACCGATGGTCAGTTCACCACGGCGGCCGTCGGCGCGATCGCGGTTGCGCCGTCCGACCCCAACGTCATCTATGCCGGGACCGGCGAAGCCTGCATCCGCAACGACGTGTCGCACGGCGACGGAGTCTACCGATCCACCGACCGCGGCAAAACCTGGACGAACATGGGATTGCGCGATTCGCGCCATATCGGACGCATCGTCGTGCATCCCGAGGATGCAAATCTGGTCTATGTCGCGGCGCTCGGCCATGCGTGGGGTACGAACAAGCAGCGCGGCGTCTTCCGCTCGAAGGATGGCGGCTGGAATTGGCAGCACATCCTGTTCAAGAGCGAACGCGCCGGATCGCATGATATCGCGATCGACCCGCTGAATCCCGACGTCCTCTACGCGCCGATCTGGCAAGCGCAACGCTATCCCCATGCCTTGGTCAGCGGCGGCGATGAATGCGGACTGTGGCGCTCGCTCGACAGCGGCGACACCTGGACCGACATCACGCGCAGCCCTGGCCGGCCTGCAGGCATGCTGGGCAAGATCGGCGTCGCCGTGTCGCCGATGCCGGTGGGCGGGCGCGGCTGCGGCCGCGTTTGGGCGTTGATCGAGGCAGAGGATGGCGCCCTGTTTCGCTCGGATGACGGCGGGTCGATCTGGGAACGCGCGTCGGAATTCTCGGGGTTGCGCACGCGCCCCTGGTACTACATGCACGTCACCGCGGACCCGTGCGATCCCGACACCGTCTACGTCCAGAACTACCGGCTGTGGAAATCGATCGATGCGGGGCGTACGTCCCTGCAGGTCCCGACGGGGCACGGCGACGATCACGCGTTGTGGATCGATCCACGCAATCCGAAGCGAATGATCGAAGGCAACGACGGCGGCGCCTGTGTCTCGTTCAACGCCGGCCAGTCCTGGTCCTCGATCTACAACCAGCCCACGGCGCAGCTCTACCACGTCACCACCGACAACCGGTTTCCGTATCGCGTATACGCCTCGCAACAGGACAACACCGCGATCAGCATTCCCAGCTGCTCGCCGATCGGCGCGATCACGGAGCGCGACTGGATCAAGCCGGGTGGCGGCGAAAGCGGCTATATCGCCATCAAACACGACGACAACGACTATGTCGTCGCCTCGAGCCGATCGGCCGGCGCTTCACCAACGACATCATGTATCTGCACGATCACAAGACGCAGCAGGACTGGCAGAACACGGTGTGGCCCGAACTCTATGGCTGGGGCGTCGGTGCCGAGACGCTCAAGTATCGCTTCAACTGGACGTTCCCGATCCATTACAGCCGCCATGATCCGGACGCTCTCTGGGTCGCCTCGCAGCACCTTCACCGCTCGACCGACAACGGCGCGAGCTGGGAGGTGATGAGCAAGGACCTCACGCGCAATGATCGTTCGAAGCTCGGCCCGTCCGGTGGGCCGATCACGCGCGACAACACCGGCGCCGAAGTTTATTGCACGATATTCGCGTTCGCCGAGTCGCCGCAGCGACGGAACCTGCTTTGGTGCGGCACCGACGATGGGATCATTCACCGCTCCGAAGATGGCGGGCGCAACTGGACCAACATCACGCCGGACGGCACGCACGCGAAGGTCTCCGGCGGCCGGCACGACGCACTGCCGGAATGGGCGCTGATCAGCATCGTCGAAGCCTCGCCGCACGACGAGGACACGCTCTACGTCGCGGCCACCCGTTACAAGCACGACGATACGCGGCCTTATCTCTACAAGACCGCGGACCGCGGCAAGACGTGGCGCAAGATCACCGGCGGCATACCCGACGGCGAATTCACGCGCACGATCCGTGAGGACCCTAGCCGCAAGGGATTGCTGTATTGCGGCACCGAAACCGCCATTTACGTTTCGTTCGACGACGGCGAAACGTGGCATCGGCTTGGCGGGAATCTGCCCGTCGCGCCGATCTACGACCTGGTCATCAAGGACGTGGAGATGGTGGTGGCGACGCATGGTCGGTCGATCTGGATACTCGACGATCTGACGCCTCTTCACCAACTGCACGACAAGTTGAGGGACAGACGCGCCAAGCGCGGCGACAATTTGCCGGCGGTTTTATTCCAGCCCCGCGCGACCGTGCGCTTGCGGATCGCTGGTGGCTACGCCGGCGTGACTGCCCAGGCGAATGTCTCGCGCGGTCCGGCCTGGCCCGGAATGGTCAGTTATGCTCGAACTGGCGCCAGCATTTTTCGCGTGCTGCCCTTGCCGAGGCCCGATGGCGGTCACGAAACACTCTTCCTGGATGCGGGCCAGAATCCGCCCAACGGGGTGGTCGTGCACTATCATCTGCCCGATCCACCACCACGCGATGTAACGTTGACGTTTCTCGACGGCAAGGGGCACGAGCTGCGTCGTTTCGACAGCGCCCGCGACCGATTGCCGGCGAAGGCCGGCATCAATCGGTTTCTGTGGAACCGCCGCGTGGCCGGCGCACCGAACGTGCTCGCCAAGGACCTGGAGCCGCTGAACCGCAACGACGGGCCCATGGTAGTGCCGGGTCGATACAGCGTGCGGCTCACCATCGGCGAACGCAGCCAGACGCATTCATTCGACATCTTGCCCGACCCCCGCATCAAAGCCGCGCCGGCGATCTCGAGGCGCAGTTCATATTCCTGAATGCAATCTTGCAAAGGATCGTCACCGTCAACGTGACCATCAACGACATCGACGCCATGCTCGAACAGGTGGCGAATCTGGAGCACCGGATAAAAGAACGAGCTCGGTCGGCGGCCGTGAGCAAGGCGTTGAGCGGATTGCGGCGGGAGTTGGCCGCCATGCGCGGCGCCCTGATCGACGTCAACTACAGCAAGGCGCAGCTCGGGGCAGCAGGCTGCACGAAAAACTCAACGCGCTTTTCGATACCGTCGACAGCGGCGATTTCGCCCCGGCGCGGCAGACGCGTGACGTATTTGCCGTAATTTCCAGTCAGTTGGATACTCTGCTTGCGAGGTGGCGCAAGGTACGCGAGCGGCGGTTGCCGGCCCTCAACCGCACCGCTGCCAAAGCCAAGTTGCCGGTCATCGGGTAGAACCCTACAACACAAAGGAGAGCACGATGTTCACGCTTCTGAAGTCGCTTCATTCCAGGCAGGTGTATCTGAGCGAACCGGTGAGCTTCGTCGCCGC
>CAVZWA010000004.1:0-365119 GCA_963778935.1 uncultured beta proteobacterium | reverse complement strand
CATCAGCGGTGACGCTCTGGGTGCGATCAACAGTTGCCCGTACCGATGCTGCATCAACTGCCTTGCGACATGAGCGGCATCGTTGCTCCATAACATTGGAGGGTTTGATGCGAGTGGCCTGTTTCGATTGGCGTGCATTGGATCAACTCGCCGATGCGGGCGTTCAGAAATGTTATTGGAATGCGACCTCGGCAAAGCTTCGGAGCTTGCGCGAGTGCAAGCGTTCCCAGTCCTGGGATTTGAGCTTTTTCAGCGCCGTCAGACCGATCTCAAGATGTTGGCCTATACGCTGCCGATAGAATTCGCCGGCCATGCCAGCGAGCTTGATTTCACCGTGAAGGGGCTTATCCGACACGCAGAGCAACGTTCCGTAGGGCACGCGGAAGCGAAAGCCGTTACCGGCGACCGTTGCCGACTCCATGTCGAGTGCGATAGCGCGAGACTGCGACAGACGGCGGATGATGGCGGGATCGCTAATCTCCCAATTGCGATTGTCCACGCTCGCGACGGTTCCGGTGCGCATCACACGCTTTAGCTCAAAACCCGCGAGCCCCGTGACCTCGCTGACCGCCTGTTCCAGCGCGACCTGAATCTCGGCTAGGGCCGGGATCGGAACCCACTGCGGTAGTTCCTGGTCGAGCACGTGATCCTCCCGTACATAGCCGTGGGCGAGCACATAATCACCGAGCCTCTGTGCGTTCCCGAGGCCCGCACAGTGTCCCAGCATCAGCCAGGCGTGCGGCCGCAGCACGGCAACATGGTCGGTAATAGTGCGGGCATTGGACGGACCAGTTCCGATGTTGATAAGGGTGATGCCTCGATAGCCGGGTTCGACGAGATGGAAGGCCGGCATTTGTGGCATGCGCTCGGGGGCAACTCCGGTCGTGCCTCCACCTAAATGCACACCGCGCGTCGTCACATTTCCAGGTTCTACGAAGGCGTCGAGGCCAGGTTGGCCCGAGCCCATGCGCTCGCGGCATAACCGCGCGAAGACATCGACATAGAACTGATAGTTCGTGAAGATCACGAAATTCTGGAAGTGTTCCGGATCGGTGCCGGTGTAGTGGTAGAGCCGGTGCAACGAATAATCGACGCGCGCGGCACGGAACAACGCCAGCGGCTCGGATGCGCCAGGCGGCAGTTGCAGCGTGCCGTTGGCGATCGCGTCGTCCATGGCGGCGAGGTCAGGCGTGTCGAACACATCGCGCAACGGTCGGTCGACCACCGAGTTCCCGCTGCTGAAGAGCGCCGCTTCAATGTTGATATCGCGGCGATAGGCGAAATGGATGGGAATCGGCTCGCTCGATTCGCCGATTTCGACCGGCATGCCGTGGTTCCCAATTAGAAGCCCGATCTGCTCCGTGAGATAGGCATGAAAAAGGTCGGGCCGCGTCACTGTGGTCTCGTGAACGCCCGGCCCCGCGACGAAGCCATAGGACAGGCGTGAATCGAGCCGCGCATGGGTCGAGGTCGTGATGCGTACAAATGGATAGGTGGCGCGCACGCGCCTCGTGGGCGTCTCGCCCTTGGCAAACGCCTCAAAACGATCGCGCAGGAAGCGGGTGTTGCGCTCGTAAATTTCCTCGAGGCGGGTGACTGCCGCCGTGGCGTCGGTGAACGCTTCGGTCGCGATGCGCTCAGGGGCCAGGACGCTCAGAATGGGGTGCATGTCGTTTAAGATAAGATTGTGTCGAAGGCGATGGGGCGTTCGCGGATATGAATAGCAACGAAAAGCTCCGATCTCCAGGTGGAGGTGGCAATCCGACCTCCGATCGCAAGGTGCTCGGCACCATCAACATGACGCGCGCCTTCTATCCCCTGATGAAGGCGCGTGGCGGCGGCGCCATCATCAACGTCATCGGCAACGCCGCGCGCACCCATGATCCCGGTTACATCTGCGGCGTCACCGGCAATGCCGGGCTGACCGCCTTCACCGAAGCGATCGGCAGCGGCAGCGGCAGCATGCGCGACAGCATCCGCATCAACGGCGTCAGTCCGGCCCGACCGCGACCGACCGGCTCGTCAATCTCGCCGGCAGGAAGGCGCAGGAGCAGTTCGGCGATCCGGCCCGCTGGCCCGAACTCCACACTTCGCTGCCGACCGGCCGCGTCGGCCAGCCCGCCGAGGTCGCCGCGTTGGTGGCGTTCCTCGCGTCGCCGAAATCGAGCTACGCCGGCGGCGTGGTGATCACCCTCGACGCTGGCGTTCCTCGCGGAGTGGGGCGGGGTGAGGGGGGCGCGCGCACAGGCAACCTCGGTCGTGTCAGCAGGCTGACAAAGGCGGGAGGGTCTCCCGCTCCTGTGGACCACTTCCTGACCCAGTCGCCGTGCGCGAGGGCAGCAGGGGCCCCTGCACCACTCCACTGAGGTTTTTGCGCCCTGCAAAATGCCTCAACTAGAAGTCGAGCGGCGCGTAGACCACATGGTCGAGCGTCACTTTGTTGAACCTGCGCAAGGCTGCAGTCTCCTCGTCGGGTGTCTTCGGGCCTGCCACAATCTCAAAACGTCAGACCGATGCGGAACACCTCGACCGCATAGAACGCGAGTTCCGCATCGAGGCAGCGCTTGATGTTGGCGGCCTGCCGGAAGCCGTGCTGCTCGCCTGCGAACAGGAAATAGCCGACGGCGTTTCCGTTGCGCCGCAAGCGCCTCGACCATGACCTCGGTCTGGTTCGGCGGCACCACGGCGTCCTCGTCGCCCTGGAAGAAGATCACCGGCTTCGACAGCCGATCGGCGTGATGGACCGGCGAGCGCTCGCGATAGCGCGCCTCCTCTTCCGGATAGGGCCCGATGAGCCAGTCGAGATAGCGCGACTCGAATTTGTGGGTATCGCGGGCCAGCGCCGCCGCGTCGCTGACGCCGTAATAGCTGGCCCCGCCCTGGAAGAAGTCGCGGAAGGCGAGCGCCGCGAGGGTGGTGTAGCCGCCGGCGCTGCCGCCGCTGATGACGACGCGCCTCGGGTCCACCAATCCGCTGCTGCGCCAGGAACTTGGCGCCGTTCACGCAGTCGTCCACATCGACGATGCCCCAATTGAGCTTGAGCCGCTCGCGATATTCGCGCCCGAATCCGGTGCTGCCGCCGTAGTTGACGTCGAGCACCGCGATGCCGCGGCTGGTCCAGAACTGCGTGCCGAGATTGAGCGTGCTCGACGCCGACGAGGTCGGGCCGCCGTGACATTTGACGAGCAGCGGCGGCCGCTCGTCCGCGCCGCCGGCGTAGTCGGGATTGTGCGGCGGATAGAACAACCCGAACGCCGTCTTGCCGCCGGTGGTCGGGAATTCCACCGGCTCGACCTTGGTGAGGTAATTGGCGATGCGCAGTTCGGTGCGGTCGAGCAGGTCGGTCGCCTGCTTGAGGACGCGACATTGCCCGGATGGCAGGTCGAGGGTGACGATCGACGTCGGCCGATCCGGCGCGCCGCCGCGAAACACGACGCGGTCGCCGTCGGCGCGTACCGATCCGAATTCCGTGAACCCGGTCTCGATCGCCTGCAGCGATCCGCCCGCCATATCCAATGTGGCGAGTTGCCCGAGCCCGGCCTTGGTATAGGCGCACACGATCCGCCGGGCGCCCGCGAACGCGTAAGTCGACATGCCGAAATTCCATTGCGGCATGCCGAACTCCGCCTGCATCGGGCAGAGCGGCCGCGTCGTCCCGGTGGCGACGTCGTAAGCGTAGAGATTCCACCAGCCGGTGCGGTCGGAAACGAAGACGATCTCATTGCCGTCGGGCGACCATTCCGGCTGGAACACCGATTCCGCCACGCCGCCCGCGATGACGCGTGCGCCCGCAGGCGCGCCGTCGGCATCGATGTCCGCGAGATAGAGCGTGGTCCCGTTCCACGGCATGTTGGGATGGTCCCAGGCAAGCCACAGCATCCGATTCGCGTCCGGCGACAGGCGCGCCGAACAGAAGAAATCGTGTCCGCCGGCCAGCACGCGGCCGGACGAGGTACCGGCCCGTCGAGATCGATCGCCACGATGGCGTTGACGGGTTCGCCTTCGCCCGTATGGTCCTCACGCACACCGATCCAGCGCCGCCGCCGGTGGTCGAGCACGCCGTCGCTGTAGCGCCACTGCGCCTCGCTTGCGGGCGCGAGGATGGCTCAGGCGTCAGAGGCTCGGGGTCAGCCTGGCCGCCGCGCTGGCGGTACAGGCGCTGATCGGCAAAATTGGAAAAGATGCAGATCCCGTCGGCCACCAGCCACGATGCGCCGCCATATTCATGCACGCGCGTGCGGGCATTGAAGCCGGCAGGCGTGATGTCCGTGGCGGCGCCGTCGGGACCGGCGCGGACGATCACGTTGCGGCCTTGCTCCTGCGGTCGCCCTTCGAGCCAGTAGACATCGATCTCCGTCGAGGCGCACGTCCGACAGCATCGTGGCTTGCGCCACGATGAGGTCGGACGTGATCGGCGATTTCCACGAGCCATATGGTGCAATCTTGGTCTGTGGCATTCGCTTTTCGATCCCAGTCTGCGGCCCTTTTTTGCGCGCGGTAACAATAGCAGCGTCAAGCGCGAAGTGCGACGATCAAGCAAAAGCACGCGCCCTTTTTCGCGTGGCCGATTATGGGAGAGTGACCGGGGCGCCGATAAAGTCGCGTTTGGCAAGCTCTACGCCGCAATGACGCAAAATATCGTAAGCGGTGGTGTAATGAAAATAGAAGTTGGGTAGGCTGAAGTTCAGCACATGGCTCACCGCGCCCGCAGGAAACTCACTGATGGTAGTTCGGGCCCGCCCGCTTGGGTGTGCTGTGACAAAAACGCCACGCCATAGAGAAAACTCAGGGCGCAACCACAAATGGCCAGAACCACAATTGCATGTCCGGTATTAAAGTGTTTAATCATTTTGGGCCTCAAGCTGCTGACCTGCAGGGTCGCACGAAATCCAGTGTGGTATCCACGTCTGTCGATCCGTGCACCTCTGTTGCTCCGCAGACGATTCAGACAATTGCCCGTCCACTTTGTTCGATAACTTGTGATCTCCGGAACCGTCGCGAGCAATGCAAAGTATTGACATTTTCCAAGACCAAGGAGTTTCACTATGATTTCGAAAAATACTCTTATGAACGCGGCAGTTGGGGGGTGCTTGTTGTTATTCAGCGAAAACGCGGTCGCCCAATGCGTACCGGTTGTCTATGCGTTTCGTCATGCTGAGGATCTCGATCCTAGAGTTACATCTCTCGCGACATATGTCGATAAAACAGCCCCAAGCAACACTGGGAATCCTCACTCACTGACCAGGATTGGCGCGCAGCATGCCAATCTCTATGTCGAAATGGTAAGGAGTCTGGAAATTACTCAAGATTATTGCGCTGTTGGCGCTGTATATGCGGTGCATCCAAGAAAACCAGATAACACCTATGGCACAACAAATCCCTATTACACAGCGCGCCCCTTGGCCAACATCGTGATGAATGCAAATCCGATTATCAGCGTACAGAACCTGAGGCTCGGTTCAATGTTGGCAAACGGAGAAGGACAACCCCTTAAAGACGCGATATTGATCGACCTGAATGATGGTGTTTCGGTAGCGCTGTTCTGGGATAGTGAAGGCCTGCACGCTCTTGGCAATGTACTGAGTGTCGGAAGTAATATTCCCGATAAAGCACTGGGGAAAACTCCGCCCAGAAATGCCGCCTATATTTTTGAATTTAGATCTGGAGTACTGAATCCGTGGACGCCAACAAGCACACCGCAGTACATTCAGTGCTTCAATTGGCATCGTAGTAATGGGTTCAGTACTCACACCTACTACTGCGGGGACACAACAAACCCTAACTTAGGCGGCACTCCAGATAAGGTGCCCCCGGATGGTAACCTGATAGCGAACGCAGACCTTTACAGATTACACGGGAGGATCTGTCCTTTGATTTTGACCCCGCCGGGGTCGGGTTACTACGGCAACTGTAAGTCGGCGGCAAAGCCACCAATTTGGAATCAATTTTAACAGCCGGGCATTTGAGGTTAACGGCGCGTTCACCTGCGTTTCAAATCCGGCGACGTCGGCGCCCGTGAGCGGGCGTCACCCGGAAATGGGTCGTCGTGAGCGGGATTTGAGGACAAATGCGATGCACCCGTGCTAAACCTCGACGGACACGTCAATAAGCCCCCTCCCAAGGAAGTCGAGGTAATCGAGATGACGGAAGTTTCGACGCGCCCACCGGTTGCCGACGATTTCTGTGAGGACTGTGGCTACGAGCCGGAGCTGAAACGGACGCTCGGCTCGTTTCAGGTGTTCGCGGTCTCGTTCGCGTTCATCTCGGTAGCGGTCGGCATTTTCGCCACCTACGACGACGTGCTGCAGAACGCGGGGCCCGCAGGGATCCCGAATCCATCGCCAATGCATGGACGGACCGTTCCGCCGCCGCATCCTCTAGATGTGGCCCGTCACCCATAGGACGGCCTCAAGCGCAGCGGGGGGCGATGAGTGACCCTCTCGATCCTCGACCCGCAACTGGCGTTGATCTAATGGAAACAAATCGTTTTGATGGTGGCGCCGCCTATGTCCGCGGCCAATATCTACCGTTTGCAGAAGCCACCATTCCCTTGACCGATTGGGGGTTCACACGATCGGACGTAGTCTACGACGTGGTCCACGTTTATCGCGGTGGTTTTTTTCAACTCAGCGATCATCTCGATCGCTTTACGCACTCGATGGCAACTCGCCGGCTGCGGCCCCCGGAAGATCGGCTGGCGATCGAAGCGATATTGCATCGCTGCGTCGGTCTCTCTGGCCTGAATGATGCTTACGTTGCAATGGTGGCGTTGCGCGGACGTCCTCGTGTCGCGGGCTCTCGTCGATTTGAAGATTGCGAGAACCATTTCGTTGCCTACGCCGTCCCCTGGATAGACGCCATTCCCAGGGATGTGCAGGCGCGCGGGGCTCATCTCTGGATTGGCATTCGACCGCGGGTACCTGACGCATCCGCAGATCCCAAGGTCAAGACCTACCAATGGAATGATTTTACTTCTGGCCTGTTCGAAGCAAGTGACCACGGATTTGACTCAACCATCCTTTGCGATGCGGAGGGATTTGCCACGGAGGGGCCCGGCTTTAACCTTTTCATCGTGAAGGACGGGAGGGTGCTGACACCGGACCGCGGCAGCCTTCAGGGAATCACGCGGATGTCCGTTTTGGAACTATGCGAGGCAATGGGAATCGATGCCGCCGTTGCACCCATACCGCGCTCCCTGCTTGACGAAGCGGATGAGGCTTTCGTCACTTCCACGGCTGGCGGGATAATGCCGGTAACTCGGATTTCCGGACGCATCCTGAGCAATGACCGGCCCGGAGCACTTTCGCTGCGGTTGAAACAAGCCTATTGGGCAGCAGCACGAAGAAAGTCGACACCGAACGCTCGTGCGTCCCCTCGAACTACCGTTGCCAGGATAGTCCGCGACTCCGCGTTGCGCCGTGACTTGTCTGGCCATCAACTTGAATATCGCCAAGGCGCTCGGGGTGCCATCCCGGAAATGCTGTCAGCCACCGCCGACGAGGTGATTGAATAGTGGGTCAGACAGTCGCGTCGAGGGTGGTCACGGGCAGTTGTACGAGATGGAGCGCCAAGCGGAACACAAACGCTTGCTGGAAATAATCGAAGCACTGAAGAGCCATCTCGACCTATCATTGCCTACCGAACCTGATGAAAATTATTGGCATCTAATTGCACGATTGTTGTTGAAAGGCCGCGGAGTACCTGTCGTTGTTGGCGAGGTGTGGAGGCCGACAAATTCTGCGCCACGGATTTTGGAAGGGAAACGCGGTCGGCGTGCCGGGCCTGCGATATCACTAATGCACCGTGCTTGGTGGATTTCGCCCGGTCGACGCGACACAGATAATTTTTGGATGTGTGCAATATTGAACAGCCCACGCTCTGGGTCGCGGATTAAGGTCGCCGCGGGGTACTGGGGTGAAGGCAGGGAACGTGCTTTTTGAGGTAGAGCGATCCCAGCATGCGCAAGCGGCGCGTTCAGATTAATTAGAACGTCGTAAATGAACAAATTTGGCGGGGTCTCCACGGCTGGAGGCCCCGTTTTTCGTGCTGCTGGAGGCTGGCGAACTCGGGGAGAGACGGAGGCCGACATTTCCTTCGGAGCCGACGCGCCGATCGTGCGACCACGGCCAGCGGTGTCAAGGTTGCGCAGGGCTTGACCTGATGGTGGCGCCAGCGGATCGTGCTCGATCATCAGCGTGTCCGGACGCGGCCCGGCTGCCGATAGTTCGGGTTTGAGAAGCAGAAGGCGCCGACAATTCCTGAGATCGTCCGCATGCATTGCTCCTTGCTGGCGTAGTAGCAATTGCCCGGTCCTGACCTGACGCCGCGCGAGCACTAAGGGTAGGAAGTCAGCGACTGCGCCGATGCCGGGCTGAGGCCTCTCCTGCTGCAGGTCAGGCCCTTGCTGTGCTTGACGGATGGCTTGGCGGAGGCCGCATGGCCGCCCGGGGATTTTGAGGCGGCATCGTCCAGAGCAAAAATACGAAGGGGACAAAATTGGAAGGGACGGGTTTGGAGAGTAATCGCGATGTCCCAGCGCGAAGTTGTGTGGATTTTGGTTGGAGCCGTGCTGATCGCCGCTGCTGGCGCGGGCGCCTTCGTGGTCGCGACGTACGCGCTGAGCCTGTTCTAGCCGCACCTTGCAAATGCGCCACCGCGCCCGTCGACAGCGCAAACGAAATCTGGCCTCGGCACGCCGGGCAATGAGCGATCTGGCGCCACGAGGGCAGGATTGGGCCAGACGCGCCCGTTCCCTACCAACGGCCACGAAAGATAGCCCTTGGGATCGGTGGTCTCCGCACCTTGCCCCTCCCGCATGTCGCCATGGGCGGCTCAGTCGGCCAGCCTTCGGCGTCGCATGCTGATCCGGTAGCGGCCTGATCAACAGCCCCGTGGGGAAAGAGCGGGGTATTTTCGGACGCCTATGGCGCAAAATACAATATTTGGAAAATGATATTTCTTTTGGCTGAGAGCAGCTAAAACATACCCCACACTTGGTTCTGCGTAACAAACAGCATATCAATTTGATCAGTCCGGCCGGACACTGGACAGCGTGTTTTGCGGCGTCCCTCATGGATGGTTCCGGCTGTGGCCGTCGAGCATTGGAAGGGCGAGGTGGCAAGTGGGCCCATCGGTCGCGACGCCTAGCTACTTTCCGGCGCAAAAATAGAGAGCCTGTCCCTTTGGATTGAGTAGCTGCCCATTGCGGAAGCTGCAAGAGGGGACGACTTTGGTCCTGACGCCGACGCGGCGTCGGCTGCCCCGGCTTGCCTGAAAAATTTATTGAGAAAGCTGTTGACGGGCGGCCGCGAGTCAGTCTCATTTATAAGAATGAGACATCATCGAGCCTTGGCAGCGCGCCAGAAGTTGCTCGACCGGCTCCCCGTGACCGGCGAGATCCTGCGCGGCTCGCTGCTCAAGCGGACGATCCGCAACCATGCCACCGGATGCGCGAAATGCGCGAGCGGCGAAGGTCACCCGCTCTCGGTTCTCACTGTGAGCTACCCGGGTGGACGCACGCGCCAGTTCAGCCTGCGCCGCGAACGGGTGGCCGAGGTGCGCCGCTGGCTGCGCAACTATCAGAAGCTGAAGGAGGCGATCGAGGTCATTTGCGAGCTCAACCACGAGCTGGTGCGTCCGGAACAGGCCCCGTCGAAGCGCCGGAGCAAGCCCCGTGATTAAGATGCGGCGCGCGCAACTGAGCTTCGGCGACGGATTGATCGCCGCCGAGGTGGACGATCTTTGCGAAGATTGGATGAAGCACGCCGATCAGGTTTTGGCGGATGAACTGCTGGTGGCGGCGGTGTACGAGGCTTTGGCGAAGCGGCGTCCCAAGAGCCGCAGTCGTGGCCGGCAGGGCACCCCGGCGGAGGTGGTTTTGCGCCTGTTGATCCTCAAGCACATCCGCAATTGGAGCTATCAGGTGCTGGAGCGCGAAGTGCGTGCCAACCTGGTGTACCGCAACTTCAGCCGGGTGGGCGGCGCCAAGATGCCCGACGCCAAAACCATCGGCCGCTGGGGCGTGGCTCTCGGGCCGCAGGTGATCAAGCAAATTCACGAAAGAATGGTGAAAATAGCGCAGGACAAGGGAGTAGCGGACGGGCGTAGAATGCGCGTGGATACCACCGTGGTGGAGACCAACATCCATTATCCGACCGACTCGAGCTTGTTGGGCGACGGCGTGCGGGTGCTGACCCGCACCATGAAGAAGATCACCAAGATCGCCGGCAAGGTTGGCGCCAAATTGCGCGACCGCAGCCGCAGCGTGAAGCTGCGGGTGCTGGACATTGCGCGGGCGGCGCGCTCCAAGGCCAAGCAGAGCCAGGAGAAACTCAAGCGGGCCTACGGCCAATTGCTGAATTCAACCAGTCGGGTGGTGGGGCAGGCAAAGCGTTTCTCCACCGAGGTCGCCACGGGCGTGAAACGATCGACCGACGTCCTGCAACAACTGGCGTTGGAGAACCTGCGCTGCCGAGATCGATGCGATGGTGCCGCTCGTCCGGCAGGTGATGAAGCAGACCAGAGCGCGCATCTTGCGCGGCGACACGCGCGCCGACGGCAAGATTCTCAGCCTGTTCGAGCCCGCGACGGAAGTCATCCGCAAAGGCAAGGCCGGCAAGCCGAACGAATTCGGCAAGATGGTGAAACTGCAGGAGGCCGAAAATCAGATTGTGACCGACTACGAAGTCTACGATCGGCGTCCCAGCGATTCGGACCTGCTGATCGGAGCCGTCGAAACCCATCAGGCAAGGCTCGGACGCACTCCGCGCCTGGTGGCCGCAGACGCCGCATTCTACTCCGCCAAGAACGAGGTGGCGGCGAAAGCAAAGGGCGTCAAGCGCTTCTGCGTTCCCAATCGCTCCACCAAGAGCGCGGAGCGCAAACGCGAACAGAAGAAGCGCTGGTTCCGCAACGGCCAGAAATGGCGGACCGGATGCGAGGGACGCATCAGCGTCGTCAAACGGCGACACGGGCTCAGCCGCTGCCGCTATAAGGGCGATGCCGGAATGAAGCGCTGGGTCGGGCTTGGCGTCATCGCCGACAACGTCATCAATATTGGCCACGCCATGGAAAAGCAGTCACACACGTAGCGCGTTCACTACCAAAGCCCTTCAAAAATGACCGCCGGCAGCCCGGCGGTCTTTGCTCGGCCGAAGCCCATTGACCGTGCTCCCAAAAACATCAATTTTGCGCCGGAAAGTAGCTAAGGCTACCGATGTCTGATGTGATCACGATCACATTGCTGCGCAACACAGCCCGGGTGACGCACGACCATCGGAATAGAGGGAGCCTCAACGGTTGTTCGTCGCTTTCGCCGAGTGCTGACATGCCGCCGCATCAGGTCTGCGCCGCTGTGGGCCACAACCGGCCGCGAGCGCCTACAGCAAATCCTCGACGATAGCGTCGTCCAAAAGCTGCCGAGAGGGCAAGATCGCCAAGTCGAAGTGTGCTATTTGAATTCGCGCTACGGAGAGCGGTTTTCCCGGGCTGCGGCGGCGCCCGCCTCCGGCGTTGCAATGTGCTCGGGACGGATTCCTATTCCGACGATCCGCGCCGGAATGCGCTGCAGCAGCGGAAAGCGATTGATCAGGCGCATCGGCAATGGTGGCGTCGGCAGTTCGCGGGACGAAAGCACATGGCGCAGGAAATTGTTCTGCGCGAAGATCTGCATCCTCTGTGTTGCGCAAGTCGGGAACGTCCTGATGCCGCTGCACGTCGGCCAGCACCTCGATGCCGACCTGGCCTGTGCGCAGGGGACCGGCGAGCCGGTTCGCCGCGGCCACCGCATCCTGGATGGCGAGATTGATGCCTACCCCCCCAATCGGCGACATCGCATGCGCCGCGTCGCCGATGCACAACAGGCCGGGCCGGTACCATTCCCGCAGACGGTCGACCTTCACTGAGAGGAATTTCCGGACTGGGGCCGATTGACCGCCCTCCATCACGTCACTAGTGGAGCGCGCGGAGGGCGTTGAGGATGACCGCGACGTTGATGACCTCCTGGAGGAGCGCCCCCCAGACTGGCGGCAGATAGCCGAAGGCGGCGACGAACATTGCCGCGACCGAGAGGCCCAGACCGTAGACGACGCTCTGGCGTGCGATGTAGAGCGAGCGGCGGCCGATCGTGATCGCGAGCGCTATGCGATCGGCGTTGTCAACCGTGATCACCGCGTCTGCTGTCTCGGATGAGATCGTCGCGCCCTTGCCCGCCATCGCGATACCGACATCGGCAAGCGCGAGCGCGGGGGCGTCGTTGATGCCGTCACCGACCATGACAACGTTCTGCAGGCCCTGGGCCATCCCGGAGCGCCCGCACCACGTCGAGTTTCTGCTCCGGCGTCTGCTCCGCGTAGACGTGCTCGATACCGGCGCTACGTGCCACTTCGTGGGCAATGTCGGAGCGGTCGCCTGACACAAGCGCGATGTGAACGATCCCCGCCTCGGTGAGCTCCTGCGCAAGCGTGTCAGCTCCGGGCCTGAGCCGGTCACCCATCACGATCACCGCAACGAGAGCGCCGTCGACGCCGACGAGAATTCGTGCCCTTCCTGCGTCACCATCCTCACGGGTCAATGAATCATCGAGCGCACCGCTGTAGCCGTTGGTCTCGAGCCAGCGGCCGGAGCCGACAGCGACCCGATGCCCGTCGACCTCGCCACGAATCCCGCGCCCCGCGTCCTCTTTCACCATCGTCGGCAGAGCTAGCTCGATCCCCGCGCCGTAGCCCGAGAGACAAGGCTGTCGGCGAGGACGTGGGCGGACATCTGGTCGAGGGAGGCGGCGAGCCGGAGTGCCTCGACGGCGCTGAGATCGCCGACCGTGATGATGCGCTCGAGCTCGGGTTCCCCGATCGTGAGCGTGCCGGTCTTGTCGAGCAAGACCGTCCTCGCTCCGCCGAGGCGTTCGAGCGCGCCGGCGCCCTTGACGATGATCCCAGCCCGTGCTGCTCCTCGAGAGGCCCGCAACGAAGGCGATGGGTGCGGCGAGGATGAGCGGGCACGGCGTCGCCACGACCATGACGGCCAGACCCGGGTCGAGTTCCCGGAAGCGAGCCACGCGATGAGTGCGAGTGAGAGCGAGAACGGGAGGAAGTACGCGGCGTAGCGATCAGCGAGTCGGGTGAAGTCGGCCCGGTCGGTCTCGGCTGCGCGGACGAGCCGGACGATCGCGGCGTACGCGCTCTCGGCTGCAGCGGCGGTGACCCGGAGATCGAAGGTGTCGCCGGCGTTCGCTGTTCCGGACCGCCCGGTGCGCAGGGCGAGGGCAGTTCCGCGGGCAGCCATGGCCGCCCTTCGCAAGGAGAACGCAGCCAAGACTGCATCAGAAAGCCTGCTGTCGATCGCGAAGGCCGAATCTCGCCTTGCCCGCGTTCCTAGGCTCTGAAGGATTCTGCGCAGCATCTTGCCGCAGACCCTACCCCAGTCCCTGCGGTTGTGCGAAGCGAACCGGCCGTGCAACGATTCGCCGATGCGCATCCTCGTGGTCAACAGTCACATACTACGCCGAGGAGGCGACGCCGGTCAGCTTCTTCGACCACGTCGCCGGCCTTGAGCGCGCGAGCATGAGGTAGCGGTGTTCTGCATGCGGCACCCGAACAATCTGCCGTCCGTCTGGTCCGGCTACTGGGCGCCGCACGTGGAATACCGCGGCAACGCTGACAGTTCGCGACAGGCTGCACGCGGCTTGGCGGAGCATCTACTCGGTAGAAACCGCGCGCGGATTAGGCGACTCCTCGATGACTTCCGGCCGGACGTCGTCCACCTCCACAGCGTGCATCATCACCTCACGCTCGGGTGGTATACTGCCTGCCTCCCGGGCGGACGTCCCCATTGTCTGGACGCTGCACGACTACCGCACCGTGTGTCCTGTCGCGGCGCTGCTGCAAACGGCGACTCTGTGTGCGAGCGGTGCGGCCGGGGACGCTACTGGCACTGCTGGCCCGCCGCTGCAATTCCGGACAGCTCACGCGAAGCGTCGTCGGCGCAGCGGAGTCGTACTTGCGAGACTCCGTGGCACGCTGGGCGGGGATCGACTGCTACGTGACGCCGAGCCGCTTCCTTGGTCGGAAGGTCCTTGGGATGGGTCTTCGCGCGCCACGCATGGAAATGGTGCCGAATCCCGTCCTCGAGGTCGGTGCGGGCGGCCTCGAACGGCGCGACGGACGGCCTCCTCTATGTCGGTCGGTTCGCGTCGGAAAAGGGCGTCGACGTGCTCGATCGCGCTATTGCGGGACGAGGGAGCGTGGTCTGCGAGTTGTCGGGGATGGTCCGGAGCGAGAGGCGCTCGCGGAGTTGGCCGGAGCGGCTGGAGTCCATGCGCAGTTCGAGGGTTGGGCCCTCCCAGACGCCGTTCGCGACTTCATGACTCAGCGTCCCTGCTGTGCGTGCCGTCGGTGTGGTACGAGAACTGCCCGGGCGTCGTGCTGGAAGCCATGAGTATTGGCCTCCCGGTGGTGGCAAGCGACATAGGCGGTCTGGCGGAGCTCCTTGACGACGGCCGCGCCGGCTGGCTGGCGCCGGCTGCTGATGCGGGGGCGTGGCGAGGGATCATCGCGGAGGCGCTAGCCGACGATGTGCGCACGACTCAAGCAAGCTGCGCGCGCGCTCATGCGAGTACGCGACCGTCACGACCCGCAGGTTCATCGAGCGAATCGAGCGCATCTACGAGTCGCTGGCCGGGTAGTGCCGCGGAGCGCACTCGAACCGGAGCCCTTGCTCATGCTGCAGCCGCCTCACATCCTGACGCGAGTTGCTCGTAGGCATCGTCACGGCGTCCCATGAGTACACCGTGCAGCGCCCGTTCGCGTGCCAAGGAGCGAAATCGCTCGCCTGCGGTCGCCATCGTCGAAGATCCCCGCCATCACGCCGCGCAAGCCACCTGCGCCCTCCGACCCCCGGTAACTCAAGCCGGCGTCACCGATCGTCTCGAGGTTGGGCTCGTAGTCGTTGACGACCAACGCAGTTGCCGGCGGCCATAGCCTCGACGATCACCGGATGCGTGCTGCCGACCTCAGTCGGCGCCACGAACAGCGCGGCATTGCGGATCAGCTCCCGGTAGCCGTCGCCATAGACACCCTTTCGCGAACAGCGCCTCGGGGCTGAAGCCGTATTGGGCCAGCACCATGAACGCCATGAACGAGACACCGGCCAGCAGCATGCATGCCTTGATGATCTGAACCCACGTCGTGGCGGTCTATCCCGCCGAAGAGCACGTACACCATCATCAGCGCGCCGACGATGACAACCGCAATCCAGTAATCAAGACCGAACAGCAACTTGATCAGCGCGCCTGCTCCCACCATCTGCGCGATCAGGTAGAACGCGACGACGACCAGCGTTCCCGACGCGGCGAACATGCGGATGGGTGTCTGCTGGAAGCGATAGCCGGCGACGTCGGCAAAGGTGAACTTACCCAGATTGCGCAGGCGCTCCGCCATCAAGAACGTGATCACTGGCCAGCCGACCAGAAAGCCGATCGAATAAATCAGGCCGTCGTATCCGGTCGACATCACGGCCGCGGAGATTCCAAGAAACGATGCCGCGGACATGTAATCGCCGGCGATCGCCAATCCGTTCTGGAATCCGGTGATGCCTCCGCCTGCAGTGTAGAAATCGGCCGCCGATTTGGTCCGGGCGGCCGCCCATTTGGTAATGAACAAGGTGGCGATCACGAACACGGCGAACATGCTGATGGCGACCCAATTGGTCGCCTGCTTGTCCTCCACCTGGCCTAGATCCCCGCCCGCGGCGAGGGCCGCGCCTGCAATCAGTAGTGCAGAAACGCCAGTAAGGGTCCCGAAGGCGAGTCTCATTTGGAGGCCTCTTCGAGAATCTCCTTGGTCAGATCGTCGTACTCGCCGTTGGCGCGACGCACATAGATACCCGTGATCACGATCGTGAAGATGATCACCCCCATCCCGATGGGGATGCCGAGCGTGGTTACGCCATTACCAATGGGCTGGGCAAGGAATGGCTTGTTGAACGCGATCAGTGCGATGTAGCCGAAGTACACCACCAGCATCAGGATGCTGAGGGTCCACCCGAACGCGTTCCGCTTGCGCCGCAGCTCGTGATACTTGGGATTAGCTTCAATTTTGGCCACTATCAAGTCACTCATGAGAATCTCCTCCGTGTTGAGGGCGAACTGGGACTCGCGGCTCGTCCGACGTCGCTCTATTAGCATGGACCGCTCAATTTTCCACTTGCGAGTTTCGCAAGTAAATCATGTGCGAGCCACTGCTTCTGTCGACATGCGTCAACTGAAGTCGTCCAGTTGATGATTGAGACAGTGACTTGGCCGCTTTGAAATGATCTGGAAAGCGGTGTTGAGGGGCTGCTTATCGAAACTCGGCCAGTCGAGGACGCAGCGCGCCGCGCGAAGCCGCGCGGTTTATTCAGGTGGCGCAACGGACACTAAGGGGCTCCGCGCAGATGGAACCGCGCCATCGCAACGCTGCGTGGTCTTTTCTTGTCTGCAATTCACTGCGGAAGAACCCGTGCCACCACCGCGCTGCCCCGGTGCGGGAATTCGTCGGCGTTCGAGGCTGCATAGGCGACAACCACCGATCGCGCTTCCGGCGAATCGAATGCCACCAATGCTCTGAGGGCCTCGGCGGCGACCAATGGCGGCAGCTCTCGCGTCTTCAAAACATTGCCCAACTGAGCCACAGCCGCTTTGTTTTGTTGCTGCGGCGCCGCACGCATGGCTCGAATGCTGATATCGGGATCGGAATCGGACAAGAGCAGAAGCACCGTTTCTCTGGCTTGAGGATGTGTCAACGAGCCAAGCAAATCGACGGCATTGTGTCTGATCTTGTCGTGCAGGCCGGAATAACTTCCGAGCGCTGTCTCGCACACGATTGTCACCGCTTCGTTGCCCCAGTTCTCGATCACTTCCCCCGCCCCATCCGGTACTTCGATGGCGTTGAGTATCTGCATGACCCGCACTTCATTTTCGGTCGGCATTGGATTGCTCCTATCCCTGGTCGGCGAAGTTGCAGGTTGAGAGACCCGGAGCGGGAAGGAGCAGAACGGTCTTTCCCTGCTCGAAGTGCCCCGCACCTCCGCGCGCCGTGTCGATCTGCGGCGGCAACAGCTGGTCTCCGGGAGGGAAGTCCGCGAACATCATGTTGATGCCGTCGCCTCCCTCGCAGACCCGGCCCAGGAACGTATCGGCGACCTTGTCACCCGGCAGCGCACAATAGTGAGGCAGACACATCGCGTGGCCCGCTTCGTGCGCGGCGACGTGCTGGAACTGCGACAGGTTGAGGCTGTCGAGACCACAGAAGACGACCCCCGATCCTCTATATGAGTAACCACTTGCGGCGTTGATGTCTTTCACGAAGAAGAAGTTCAACGCGCTCTTGCTCTTTTCGCTGCGCTGGATGCCGCTAAAGAACAGATCGTCATGGGCCTTGTCCGCGCCGGGAATGTTTTTCAGGTGCGGCCACTGATTTGCGTCCCAGTCCTCGGCTACGAGCGTTCCTACGGGCTCGACCAGACGAAAGACGACGCGCGCCTGCTGCCACATGAGGCTCAACGAATTGGGGGCGCCTTCGGTGAACAGGTTGGTGATGTCGGCGACGCTTCGCGTCGTTCCGACTCCCGGTGTCTTCCCGAGAACGCGCCAGGCCGCGACGTTGACCACAATCGTGTCGCCGATCCGAATGATTTTCTCGGGGCGGCTCGTGCCGCCGTCGGGGTTGCGAACCTGTATTCGCCGGACTCCGCGCATCGGTCCCAGCGGTGCCGGCGGAACTTGTACAGTCAGTGACGTGCGCGTAGTTGTGCCCGTGACCGGCACGTTGAAAGCGGCCTTCGGATTGACCGACCAGTCTTCAGCTATCACCTGGCAGCCCGGCAGGAAGGCCAGACCATTCAGCGTCACCACCTGACCTTCGGTCCACCGCTTTTCCGGATCGAACTGTCCCGGGAGGAGCCTGGGGATGACGCGCAGCGTAACCTTGTTACTGCGCCGGCCGGAGCCGGCGACCGGATGAATCACCAGCGGATGCGCTCCACCTTCCGAATCCACTGGCACCTTGAAGGCAGCCGACGACGTCGTTGAAACCTGTCCCTGGTCGTCAGGTATCCGCTTTCCGTCAAAATAGATCTTGTCCGTTCCGGGAAGGAAGTTTTCTCCCGTGATGGACACGTTCTCCCCAGGCTCGACGTCCAGCTTGTCGACGTTGAGGATGTGAGGGCTGTTGAATACCTCGTCCCACTGCGCCGCCGTGATGGGATAGATCTGAATGGCATCCGACAACGCTTGCGGGCCAGGGTCTCCGTGCCTTCCGGTGTCGCCCGGCGCGCCGACCTGCCCATCGGCGCCGTGACGCTCGGGATGCGAGGGGCACCAGAATTGGCAGTCCGCCGACCCTGCGGGACCGCTGACACCCTTGCCGCCCGGATTGCCAGCGGGACCACCATCGCCGCCCTCTCCTGGCGTTACCTTGATGTCAGGAGGCTGGTCCGCCAGCACTCCGATGCTCGCAGTGGACGTCAAGAGCGTGATGGCTCCGCCCTGTCCGCCGCGTCCACCTTGGCCGCCCTTTCCGCCGCTGCCGCCGTTTCCGCCGTCGCCACCCCATCCCACTGCGCGGCAGCACCCGAACGTCGTCGAATCCGCATTGGGACCTTGCGCGCCGTTCCCGCCGGGCCCGCCGTCTTGGCCCACTCCACCGATTCCACCCGTTTGACCGCGCAGATCGATCTCCGGAAGGCCAATCGTTGCGTCGAGGATGTACATGGTGACGAAAGGCGCAGCCGTATCGGCGTTCGCGCCGCCATTTCGCATCGGGTGCGGATCGAGATCGCCCGATCCTCCATCGTGGCCGCGCTCTCCGGGTACGGTGCCGTTCGCGCCGGCAAAAGCCTGGGTCGGGAGGTACGTGAAGGGCTGGTGAAGGTCCGCCTGCTCCCACGTGATCTTGTTCCCCTTGTTGTAGGTGATGGATCGAGCGATGACGACGAACTCGCGGACCTCTTTACCGATGATGACCGGCGACTTTGTCGTGATGTCCCATGTCCCCGCCATGACAACGGCCGTGTTGTGGAAGATGTCGTTGGGACGATAATGAACGACGGTGCCGTTGAGGAGTTCGGAGAACGCGTAGTGCTTGAGCGGAACCACGCTCGCGGTACCACTCGGCGGGCGGCGCGGTGCGACGTAAAGGCCGGGGCGCAACACTCTCGCCGGATCGAGACGGAACGTGCCCAGATCGTTGAGGCTACAGACATGTGCCTGAGCGAGAAACGTGCGTGCCCGGTCAAGCCATTTCTGAAGGTTTTCGGGGACGAGCGCCGATTCGATGACCGAGGTGCTGATGCCCGGGTTTGTCTGGGCAAGGGCGCGATAGATCCGCTCGAGGTTCTCTTTCGTGCTCGGCTTTCTGCCGACGATTTCCCCGATTCTCTTGTTGACAGGCAAGTCCGCCGCGAGCTCACCGAACATCGGCGCCGTCGAATGATTGGCGAGGCTCACTTGCAGCGGTTTTCCGCTCGCGATGTCCTGTGCGGTGATTTGGATCGACACGTTCCGACTGCCCGACAACGGATGTCGTTCGACGCCCGAGGCCTTTTCGATCACGAGCTCCCCGGTACTGCCAGAAGGCAGCTCGACGGAGAACTCCGCTTGACCCTCCGTTCGCGGCAGAAAAGCTCGACGAAAGGATGCGCCGCCCGCGAGACGAAGCTCATGCCGCTGCTCGCCGGACACCGGCGCGATACCTATCAAACTGCGCGCTTCCTCGATGGCGGAGCCCATAAGGGAGTTGGACACAGGTACGTTGCGAACCGCCGGGGTGACCTTGGCCAGATGCATCAAGCCTTCGCCTTCGGACGCCGCCAACTCGTGGATCGAGCGAATACCGAGCTCGGGAAGCACGTGACGAAGATGGTTGAACTCGGCCGATAGCCCGCCGAACCGGTCATCCGGAGGGTCCGGCTGGTCGAGCCGCGGTACGAGATCGACTTCCGCTCTGAGTCGCGAGAATGCGCTCCCGTCGGTCGCATCGACGTCATAGCAACCCTTCGCACCGGAATCGTCGAAGAAATGGACGTGAAGGGCCCCAAACGGCATCCGGTCGATGGTGACCAGCCCATCGCGAACGGTTGCGTCGCCTTCAAATGCGACGAGGCCTGTCGTCTTGTCGGTTGCTCGAACGTGTAACGGCGACGTCGGCGTGCCTCGCACGCTGACGGTCAGCGTCGCCGAACCGGCGTGAGTCGATCCGTCCAGGCGGACGATGCAGCGTGTGACGTCGCGACTGCGAACCTCGATCGTCTGGGCGCCCCGGCCTGCACCCGATGACGCGGCGCGCAAACGGTATTGTCCCGCAGGAAGATCTTCCTTCCGGAACCGCCGCGAGTTCGGGTCTAGCGACACTTGAACTTCACCGGAGGGACCTTCGAGAACGACCGTGCCGCTCTTGACCTGTGCGCCTTCGACATCATCCAGCCGGATGTCGACTGCACCGTGACCTTCTCTCAGCGAAAGCCGCGGAAAATCCGCAGCTTGGCGTTCCAACTGTTGAATCAGTTCCGCAGTGACACTGCTCGCGGGTACGACCGCTGTCACAGGAAGCATCCCCGGCTTCTCTATGCGAATTTCAGTCGGCGCGTCAGGCGTCGATCCGGCCGAGGTCGCCAACCTGGTCAGGTGTACGCCGGCGAGTCGTTTCAAGTCGGCCAGGTGGACATCTTGCAGGCTGCTGTTTGCCAAACCGTAATCTCGATCGCGATCCTGCACCATGATGACCAGTCTCCTTCGAACGATAGGAAATTCGATATAGGACCGCGTACCGGGTGGATCTTGAATGGGTTTAGCACCAGATTGCCGATCAATCTATTCCAACGGCAAGCGCGCCGCAAGCTCAGCGACGGCGAGGGATCGGCAGGCTCCGGTCGTCTCATCACTGGCCGTTTACCGGCAACCACGCTGGCACAGACCGGCACTGTTGGCCGAACGCGCCAGTTGACGAGCCGGAATTGAACTCAATCGAAGCAGAAAATCTGGTCTTACGGCGACAGCGCGCGCTCTTCAACGAGCGTGGAGTTAACCCGCCACGCCGGCAGGCGCGTAGTTGTTCGGCATGAACCTATCGAGCAATGTCGATCTGAATATTTGCGGACGAAAGTTTGCGCGTGAATTTAACCGGGAGTTGCGTTGCCTGCATGGCGCTAACGGCCCGCGCATAGGATGTGCACCGTCTGCCGAAACGCGCGGCTGATCCACCGGCATTGGGCGCGGATACCAGGCGATTAAGCCACGAACCATTACCATTTCACACCAAACGCATCGCGAAGGTCCTGGATCTCTGGTTCGCCGAGCGCGACTAGATCGTGCCGGGAATCGCAAGCAAGCCGCGCGGTCTCTTCCAGTTCTTCCAGCGTGGCCATTGCAGTCGCCGGATCATCATTCCACACGGTAGGACCCAGACGCTCAAGCATCACCGCGCGTATCGGGGCGCTTCCACAAATCACGATCTCCAACTGGGTCGGAGTAGTCGTTCCCAAGGCAACGCCCAAGGCGATCGTCGCAACACTCAACGAATCCTTCAACAAAGCCTTGGCCATGCCCGAAATACGCGACCAGATTGTCACGCCGGGAAACGAAGTCGGTGGCGGGACACCGGAAGCGTTCGCGGAGCTGATCGCCAGCGACAGCAACGATGGGCTGCATTGGTGAAGGATGCAGCGATAAAAGTGGACTAGGACTTGTTTGAAGGGGCGCCGCGATCGTCGGTCATGCACTAATGCTTTGCGCTGGCGATATCCTTCGCCAACCGATCGCTGATGAGATCGGCCCCGGTCAGCAGTCCCTCGCCCGCCTCCACGTTGCCCTGCATCAGTTTGTCGAAGGTGCCATAGCTGTATAAAGCCGACGCGTCGATCGGGATGGCCGATGAGAAAGGTCGCTTGTACCCGTATGAGAAACTCAGCAGGTAGATCTGACTTTCCTGGCCGCTCCTGTTTGCTAACAATTCGGCCCTGACGCCTACAGTGGGGATGTAATCATCAACACCGTGGACGGACACATATCCAGCGCCTACGGTTACGTTGAGAATTGCATCCGCAGTCGTCGCCGCGTGCGAAATGACGTTAGTTTGATTGGGCTTCCGGGTAACCTGGACCCGTTCGACGTGGAACCCGGCAGCCGTCAACGCGCCCTCCAACCGATCGGCCATTTCCTTGGAGATGCTGGATCCTCTCTGACGGAGTACCTCGGTGAACTGCTTGCTGTGTTGAATATTTACAAGTCCGCCCAAAAACACACCTTCAAGATATAGGTTCGCCGCGCCATATTCCGGCGGTTCCAGCACCTCCAACAAAGCTAACTTTTGCACTTGCCCGGCCGCGTCCGGGGCCAATGATTTTGTTGGCGTTGCGCGGGCAGCGAGCCCGCCAGTAATGCGGCATGTGCCGCAATTGTCGCGATCCTTCGGAACAATCGGCATGCATTATTCATGAAGAGTCTCGTTTCTGTGCCAGCGCGAACGCCTCCCGTGCGACGCTGAGCGCAGCGATCCTAGTTGGACACCGAACCGAAGCGAATGGTTTGTGAGCATCCAGCGTTCGTCGTGGCGGTCCATTTGCCTTCGACGCCTTGGCCGGATTGAGACAATAGATTCAAGCTGGCCGACACAATGCCACCGGGGCTGAATCCTGCGCCGGAGCAGCTGTATTGTGCGTTAGGGATCGTATAGAGCCCGCCGTAATGGGTCAGCGGCCCGCTTAGTGTGCAGACCGTGCCAGTGTGCGCGGTGTCGACAAAAGTGAACGTCAGTGTTGCCGACACATCCGCAACCTGCGCCAACGTCAGGTTGAAGCGGGCGTTCACCCCAGTGTTGTTCGCCGTGTTGGTGCAACTGGACACCGATCCCGCGATCGAACCACTGTACGTACCGCTTAGCGCGAATGGTGTAAGCGTCTGCCGCTGGAGGGTCTTGGTAACCGACACGCCGTTGACCGTATACGTCAGGGTGGCGTGAAAATAGTCTTCGGGCACGGCGGATCCCTGAAACGATGCCGTGCCGACCTGGGTGGCCGCGTCGCCCTGCCACGGGTTGGCGAAGTAGGTGCCGGTGGTCGCATAGAGCGGACCAGTATAGTTAAGGCCGGTGCCGTCGCCGTTGTCGGTAAGTTGTGCGGTGTACCACGTCGGCTGCCCATTCGGGCCGTAAATGAAGAATGCGAGAAACTGGAAGGTAGCGCTCTGTTTGACAAACACCCCCCATCCCGGCTCGGCAACGTCGTAGAAGACGTCGTTATAGATGTTAGCGGATGCGTAGGTCGCGGTACCGAGGAGCAGGACAGCTAAGACTAGTCGTCGGATCATAGTAACCTCACTATGGTGTACCAATTGCGACTCTAGTCCACACTGCTTGCAACAAACTTGCGTTACGGTTCCTAAATTGTAAATGTCTGTTTCTCGGCGCTGAATGGTTTCCAAAAAAGACCTTTGCCGTGGTCACTCCTTCTGACGTGAGCGCTCTCAACGGGGTGTCAGCGGCTTGCCGTCGGATTGCCCGTCGGGTATGGGTCCTGCAGAGCGATGGAGCCGGTCTCCAGCAGGGACAGGTTGGAGATGACCTTCGGTCAGCCTCCGGACCGCCGCGCTGACCCTAGATCGCTTAGTCCGACAGCGCTTTCATCTCGCGGTAAAGGTCCGCCTTGCCTTCGAAGCCGATGCCGGGCAGATCCGGCAGCGTCACGTAGCTGTCGACGACCTTGACTCCGTCGGGGAAGCCGCCAAAGGGTTGAAACAGGTCGGGATAGGACTCGTTGCCGCCGAGCCCAAGGCCTGCGGCGATGTTCAGCGACATCTGGTGGCCACCGTGCGGAACGCAGCGGCTCGCGGACCAGCCGTGCTGCTTAAGCATCTCCAGCGTGCGCAGGTATTCGACCAAGCCATAGCTCAGGGCGCAGTCGAACTGGAGCCAGTCGCGATCCGGGCGCATGCCGCCGTAGCGGATCAGGTTGCGTGCGTCCTGCATCGAGAACAGGTCTTCCCCGGTCGCCATCGGATGCTCATAGTAGTTGCGCAGCGTGGCCTGCAACTCGAAATCGAGCGGGTCGCCCGGCTCCTCGTACCAAAACAGGTCGTACTGCGACAGTGCCTTCGCGTACGCAATCGCGGTGTCCAGGTCGAAGCGCCCATTGGCATCGACACAAAGCTTCTGACCGTCCTGCAGCACGCTCAGGATCGAATCGATGCGGCGCAAGTCTTCGTCGAGCGATGCACCGCCGATCTTCTTCTTCACGACGGTGTAGCCACGGTCGATATAACTGCGCATCTCGTCCTTGAGTTTCTGGTGATCCTGGCCCGGGTAGTAGTAACCGCCGGCCGCGTAGACGAAGATCTTGCGATTCGGCTTGCCGTCGCCGTAACGGTCGGCGAGCAGCTGGAACAGCGGTTTTCCTTCGATCTTTGCGGCCGCGTCCCAGACCGCCATGTCGATGGTGCCGATGGCCACGGAACGCTCGCCGTGGCCACCCGGCTTCTCGTTGGTGAACATGGTGTTCCATATTCTGTGCGGATCGAGGTTCTTGCCGCTGGCGTCGATCAGGGAGTCCGGCGTGGCCTCCAGCACGCGCGGAATGAAGCGCTCGCGCATCAGTTTGCCTTGGCCATAGCGACCATTCGAGTTGAACCCGTAGCCGACCACCGGCCTGCCGTTTCGGATCACGTCTGTGATCACCGCGACGAGACTCAACGTCATCTTGCTAAAATCGATGTACGCGTTGCGGATCGGGCTGGAGATGGGAATGGTTTTCTCGCGGATTTCGACGATCTTCACAATACCTCCATGGGATATCACAAGCGGACGATTGCAAGCGCGCAAGTCGAGCATGGACGGCGCACTTCGTATCGCGTATCGTCTCGCGTTTGTTGCAAACGGACCGCGGCCGCAAAGAACTTATTCGTGATGGCGGCGGCTCATTTCAAGGGAGACATTATGCGCCGGCACTGGCTGCCTGCCTTCGCTACGGCTGTGCTATTCGTCGGGGTCCTCGCGCCAGCAAGTGAGGTTTCGGCGCAGGGGAGCGAGCCTCGCAATCTGAGCTTCGAAGAACCCGCGCCGGTAGATGGCTTCCCGCCGGGCTGGTGGTTCGTCCAGCATGCGGGCCCGCCATCCTTCGAGTTCGCGGTGGATGACCGGGGCTCCAAAGCTGGCCAACGAAGCCTTCGCATCAAGCGGACAGGGGCGGAGCCGTTTGGTCTCGTATTCCAGTTTGTCAACGCGGATCGCTTTCGTGGCAAGCGCGTGCGGTTAACTGCCTTGTTGCGCCTCGACAAAGTAGAGGCGTTCGGGAATAGCACGTTGCGCGAGATGTCCGGGGCCGTGCTCATGCTCCGTAGCCAGGGCGGGGAATCTGCACTCGACGACATGCGCGACCGCCCAATGCGCGGCACCAAGGCGTGGACCGAGGCCCGGGTGGAAATCGACGTGCCGGCAGCTGCGAACAGAGTGGAATTCGGGGCGCAGCTGACCGGCACGGGAACCCTTTGGGCGACTGCGTTCAAGCTCGAAGTCGTCGAGCCGAAACCCGCAGCTCGGACTCCGCCACCCTAGCGCGCTTCCAACTCTACATCGCGGCCGAGAGCCGGTTTGCTAGCTGTCGCGCACGCCCTGCGCTGCGGTGACGATCCAGTCCTCGAAGGCCGCCACGCGCGCCGACCGCGGGCGATCTGGCGCGTAGGCGAGGTAGTAGGCGCCCGATGTCGGCACCGCCATGGGGATCGCGACGACCAACCGGCCGGATGCGATGTCGTCCTCGACCAGCGCGCGTTGCGCGATCATCACGCCGAGCTCGTCGATGGCGGCTTGATACGCAAGTGCCGCGTTTTCGAACTTGAGTCCGCCGTTGCCGTCGATGTCGGGGACTCCCGCCGCCGCGAGCCATGTCGGCCAGTCGTGCGGACGGTTGAGCGAGCAGAGCAGCTGGTGGCGCGAGAGATCGCGGGGCTTGCGCAGTGGCGGTTTCCGTTGCTGCACTCGAGGGCTGCAAACGGGTAGCAGTACTTCGCCGAACAGACGCCGAAAGCCTGGTCCGGCCGGTATCTCATGCTGCGAATGGATGCACGCGTCGATGTCCTCCCGGTCGAAATCGGCCGTCTCGTGAGACGTCGTGATCTGTACGTCGATGTCGGGATGAAGCGCATGAAAGGCGGCGAGCCGCGGAACGAGCCAGCGGATCGCGAACGTCGGTGGCAACTTCAGGCGCAGCAGGTTCCCATCCGGGCTCTTCTGCACTCGTCGCGTAGCGAAGTCGATCTGGTCCAGCGCACCGTTGATGGTGCGGAAGTACGCCGCGCCCTTGGTGGTAAGCGTGACGCCGCGCTGCGTGCGCGTGAACAGCTTGGCGCCGAGCCAGCTTTCAAGCGACGTGATATGCCGGCTGACTGCACCCTGAGTCACGGACAACTCGTGCGCGGCACCGGTCACGCTGCCATTACGTGCGGCAGCTTCGAACGCGCGGACGGCGTTGAGAGGGGGCAATCGGCGCAGCATCGGCTGATATGAGTTTTAGTCAATTCCACTATGCGCTAATTGTGCTTGCGCATCAATCAAGTTGGTCTAGCATGGCCGGGATCGACGTCATCGCCGGACGATGGCGCGACGAAAAAAAACGCGGGTCACAGGAGGAATCGAAATGAAGATCGCATTCGATCGAGTCGGCAGCACGCGTGGGTGCGGTGAAGGGCAAGGAGCGCGGTGCGGGCGCGCAACGTTGACCAAGTGTCTCGCGCTGTTCGTTGTCGCCACCTTGAGCGCGAGTCTCGCGCACGCGCAATCCTACCCGACACGGCCGATCAAGCTGATCGTGCCGTGGCCCCCGGGTGGCGGAGTCGACACGGCGGCCAGGATGATTGCCGAACCGTTGGCGCAGCGGCTCGGTCAACCGATCGTCGTCGACAACCGGCCGGGTGCGGCCGGCAACATCGGTACGGCGGCCGCGGCGCATGAAAAAGCCGACGGCTACACGCTGCTCATGGCGTCGTTGTCGCCAAACTCGGTCAATGTGCATCTTTACGACAAGCTGGGATTCGAACCGATCAAGGACTTTGCGCCCATCGCGCTCGTGTATACGGTGCCGAGCTTCCTCCTCGTCCCGGCGGCTTCGCCCGCAAACAGCGCGCAAGAACTCGTCGCGCTCGCCAAAGCGAGCCCAGGCAAGCTCAACTTCGGCTCGGGGGGGCCGGGATCCTCGCAGCACCTTTTTGGCGTGATGTTCAATACGGCGACGAAGATCGACACGGTCCACATTGCGTACAAGGGTACATCGCCGGCAGAGCAGGGCCTGGTCGCCGGCCAGATCGATTACATGCTCGATCCGCCTACCGGCCTGCCGTTCGTAACGGCCGGGCGACTCAAGGCGCTTGCCGTGGCGGCGCCGAAGCGAAGCCCCGAGTTGCCGAATGTTCCGACGCTGGATGAGGTGGGTATCAAGGGCGTCTACACGCTCACCTACTATGGGGTCGCGGCACCGGCGGGCACGCCCAGGGAAATTGTGACGAGGCTCAACGCAGAAATCAACGCGATCCTCAAGACGGATGACATGCGCGGCCGTCTCGCCAAGCTCGCTGCCGAAGCGGGGAACGGTACGCCGGAGGAGTTCGGGCAATTCATGGAGTCGGAGCTCAAGCGATACGGCGAGATTGTGCGAATTTCCGGAGCGAAGGCAGTTGAATGATCCGGCGTGCAACGCCAAGGGACCCATCGTGAGTGCTGCAAACGTGCGCACGCCCCAGACGATGTTCGCCAAGATCTGGTCTCGCCACCAGATCCTCGAACGCGAAGATGGGCAGGTGCTGCTCTACGTCGACCGGCACTTCATCCAGGACGTCTCTGCCGTAGCGTTCGAAGCGCTCCGGCGTCGTGGCCTCGAGACGCGTGCGCCGCAGCGGACGTTCGGCACGCCCGATCACTACGTTCCCACCGCCAGCAGTGACTTCACAACGATCTCCGATCCGGAGAAGCGTGGCATGACGCAAGCGTTGATGGCGGACAGCGCGCGCGCCAGCATTGCCTGCCTCGGCATCACCGATCCTCGCCGAGGTATCGTGCATGTCGTAGGCCCGGAGCAGGGCCTCAGCTGGCCCGGCACGGTCATCGTGTGCGGCGACAGTCACACGTCGACCCACGGCGCGCTCGGCGCGCTCGCATTCGGTATCGGGGCGACGGAAGTGGGTCACGTCCTCGCGACGCAGTCGATCTGGCAGCGCAGGCCGAAGACGATGCGGATTTTGATCGAGGGCCGGCTTGGCGATGGTGTTTCCGCAAAGGACGTCGTCCTCGCGATCATTGCGCGCATCGGCGCTGCGGGCGCTGCGGGCCACGTCATCGAGTATTCAGGGTCGGCGATTGCCGGCCTGTCGATGGAGGCCCGTCTCACCGTCTGCAACATGTCGATCGAGGCTGGTGCACGCGCGGGAATGATCGCCCCGGACGACAGTACGTTCGAGTACCTGGTCGGACGCCCATACGCGCCCGCGGGGCGTGAATGGGAAAGTGCCGTCACGCACTGGCGCGCGCTGCCCTCTGATCCCGGGGCGACGTTTGACCGCGAGATCGCGCTTGACGCAGCCGACATCGAGCCGATGGTTACGTGGGGGACGAGCCCCGAGGATGCAGTACCGATTACCGGACGGGTGCCCGACCCGGCGCATGCGCCAAGCGGGGAGCGGCGCGATGCGATCGAGCGCGCACTGACCTACATGGGTCTGCAGTCAGGCACCCGGCTGACGGACATCCCCGTCGACCGTGTGTTCATAGGTTCCTGCACCAATGGGCGCATCGAGGACTTGCGTAGCGCAGCGGCGGTCGTCGCGGGTCGCAGAGTTGCCGCCGGTGTCGAGGCTTGGGTCGTTCCAGGCTCGGGGCTCGTGAAGTCGCAGGCGGAAACAGAAGGGCTGGACCGATTGTTCATCGAGGCCGGGTTCCAGTGGCGACACCCGGGTTGCTCGATGTGCCTCGGAACGAACGGCGACATCGTGGGTCCGGGCCAGCGGTGCGCGTCGACATCGAACCGCAATTTCATTGGACGACAGGGACCGGGGGCGCGCACCCACCTGCTCAGTCCGGCAATGGCAGCGGCCGCGGCCGTGACGGGCCGCCTGACCGACGTGCGGCGGTTGCCGGCGATGCAAGTGCCCGCATGAAGCCCTTCGAGCGCCTGAACGCGGTCGCGTTGCCCATCGCGCAGTTCAACCTCGACACCGATCAAATTGTCCCCGCCCGGTATCTGCAAAAGCCGCGGGCTGACGATTTCGGTCAATATTTGTTCCGTGATCTGCGCTATCGCAAGGACGGCGCGGAGGTCCCGGACTTCCTGCTGAATCAGCCGGCGTACCGCGACGCTCGCGTTGTCGTTGCCGAGCGCAATTTCGGCTGCGGATCGTCGCGCGAACATGCCGTATGGGCGCTCTGCGACTACGGCATCCGCGCCGTGATCGCGCCGAGTTTCGGCGACATTTTCCACTCGAATGCCCTCAAGAACGGTCTGCTTCCCATCGTTTTGCCCGCGCCTGTGGTTCATGAAGCGATCGCCGTGTTGCTCGCGAAACCCGGCAGCACCGTGGGGGTCGATCTCGAAACTTGTACTGTCACGTCTCCCGACGGCAAATCTCACGACTTCGAAGTCGACCCCTTCTCGAGGCACTGCCTTCTGCATGGCCTGGACGAGCTCGACTACACGCTGAGTCAGCTCGACCACATTGCGGAGTTCGAGCGTCGCTACGAGACCAGCAGTCAGCAGGGACTTGGTCAGGGCGCGATCGTCGGCAAGTCTTGATTTGAATTTCGACTGCGTTGCGCCCGGAGTGCGAGTTCGTCCGGTCGGCGCGCGCAAGGTTCCCAACAGATGCAAATGGAGATTCGGATGAGGATATTGGTGTTGCCAGGCGACGGGATCGGCCCGGAAGTCACGGTACAGGCAGTGAGAGTGCTGCGCGCCGTCGTCGGGAAGGATGCAACGCTCGAATTGACCGAGGCGCCAATCGGAGCCGCAGGCATCGCCGCGGCCGGAGACCCGCTACCTGCTGCGACGCTGGAGCTCGCCCGCAACACGGACGCGATCCTCTTCGGTGCCGCCGGCGGTCCGGGAGAGGAAACACTCCCGTTCGACGAACGTCCCGGTAGTGGTCTCCTTCGCTTGCGCCGCGCGCTGACCCTGTTCGCGAACTTTCGCCCGGCCTTCATGTTTCCTGAACTCATCGGCGCCTCCACGCTGAAACCGGAGGTCGTCGATGGGCTGGACATCGTCATCCTGCGCGAGCTCAATGGCGACGCCTACTACGGCGAGCCGCGCGGGATCATCGTCAACGCGCGTGGCGAGCGCGAGGGCGTAAACACCATCCGCTACACCGAACCGGAGATCGAGCGCATCGCGCACGTGGCCTTCCGGACCGCGCGGACACGCCGCGGCAAGGTTTGCTCGGTCGACAAGGCCAACGTGCTGGAAGCGTCACAGTTGTGGCGCGAAGTGGTGTCTAGAGTCGGGACCGAGTATCCCGACGTCGCGCTGACGCATGCGTACGTCGACGCCGCCGCGATGATGCTGATTCGGGAGCCCAAACAATTCGACGTGCTGGTGGCGGGCAACATCTTCGGCGACATACTCTCGGACGCCGCAGCGATGCTGACCGGTTCCATCGGCATGCTGCCCTCGGCCTCGCTCGGCACGAGTCGGCTCGGACTCTACGAACCCGTGCATGGGACAGCGCCGGACATCGCGGGCAAGGGCATCGCCAATCCGCTCGCGGCAATCATGTCGGTCGCCATGCTGCTACGCCATTCCTTCGGTCAGGCCGAGCATGCGGACCGGATCCACCGCGCAGTCGGCGCGGTACTGCGCGAAGGGTATCGCACCGCCGATATCTTCCAGACGGGGATGCAGCGAATCGGAACAGAAGCGATGGGCGACGCGGTAGTTGCGGCCTTGCGCTCGGGAAGCACGCGTTAGTCGCATGGCGCAGAGCACGCTCAACCTCGAACCGGACCTCACGATCGTCGATCCGCACGATCACGTCCGCAATCACACCTGAGATAAACGTTCGCTTCGCCAGGAGCATAATGCGTCCGTCTACGACGACTTGACGAGGGCATCATGGCCGACAACCTCTACGCTGGCAGTTCCGTGCAAGTGTACGTCGACAGCGACGAGTGGCCGAATCTCGAGCACACGCACGAGGACGCCTCAGGATTCCTTGACTATGTGGCGCACTTCAATGCGCTCAACTTCCGACTGAAAGACGGCGACGTCGCTCAGTGGCGCTTCGATCCGGCCTTCGACAACGCCGATGGCTGGCGCGGCGCGGACTCGGTGAAGGTCTTCTACCACGCCGGTCACGGCGACATGCTCGCCGATGGTACCTTCGAGTTCCCGATGGGCATGTCGTGGGCGACACGCACGTCGAGCTTCTCGAACATGATGCGCGTCGGAGACCAGAACCTGCGCTACTTTTTCCTCAGCACGTGCGAGTCGCTGCGCGTAACTTCGGGGGATGACCCGTGGCGTACCTGGAATCGCGCGAACCAGGGCTGCCGCATGATCTTTGGATTCGGCAGCACCTCGCTGGACTGGTGGGCGTACGGCCAGAACTTCTTCCGTGCCTGGAACACCGGCGTCTCGTTCAGCCAGGCGTGGCAGGACGCGAGCCAGAGTCTGACGCACAACCAGATCGTGAGCTCGACGGCATGCGGGTCCACGCGCGAAGAGGCGCAGAACCGGCTCTGGAATGAGCGGTTGTTCGACGGCGCGCGCGTGAGTGACAACTGGTACTGGTGGCGATGGGCGGGCATCTCACCCGACGTCGACGTCGAGGTCCACCTCGGCATTGGCGTGCCGCAGCCGCCCATCCACTTCAAGGCGAAGCGGCGCCGCGCGGAGCGGGCCGTACGACTCGCACGTGGCTTCGACCTGCGCCTGATCGACGCGGATGCCGCGAATCCGTTTGGACGCGAAGCGGCAGGCTCCCAATCCGCGGTGGTGCACAGCGACGACGACACCATCGCGTTGCAACTCGCCGACGTCGATCCGCGGGCCGTGCTGACATCCGTCGACGTATTGCGCGCATCCGCCGATCGCATCGCCAGGGAGCTCGACCCTGAGGGCCGGCTCGAACTGATCTTCGACCGGTTCACATCGTCGTTCCATGCGGGCGCCGGCCGTGGCGGCGAGAGGGCCGGGCCGGAGGTGGCCGATTTCACGGCCCACTACCGCCAGCGCTTCGACGGCGTCGCCGCGGTGATGGGCGGAGCGGGGCACATCGCGATCACGCTCGACAGAGCGGGCCGGCCGTGCCACATCATCGATCGCACTGTGGAGGTGATTGAGGCGCAACCGGAGGGCGCGCCGTCCGAACCGGAGGGCCACAGCGGTCGAGCAGACATCCCCCGCGTGCTCGACGAGGCGCAAACGCGCCGCTTCGACCCGTGCGGCACCCTGAAGCTGGAGTTCGACCCGGAGCAAGACGAGGTGGGCTACCGATTCAGCGAGGGCATCGGGCGCCTCGTCGTCCGGCGCGAAGTGACCGTCATCGGCCGGCGGGGCCGCAAGACGCAGTTGATCGAGATTCCGATCGGTAACCTACCTGGGCTGCCTGTCGGAGAGAATTCCGCGCGTTGACCGGCGCTCAGGACTAACGTCGGTGCCGGGGCGGCGAGTCATTCCATTCGTCCTGCGATACGGTTCCATACCGACCGATCCAGTCGACCAGCAATGGAGGTGATGATGACGGTGGTCCGCAACCCCGATCATGTAACCATCGCGGTGGCGAATGCTGCGACCGCGATCGAGTTCTTCGAGCTCCTCGGCTTCCGTAAGCAGCACGTCGTGACGATCGATGGTGGTCCGCCTGCGCGATACATGGGCATGCCGGACATGGAGGCTCAGCACATCACGCTTGCACTCGAAGGCGCCGAGCCTCCTTTCGAGATCCAGTTGCTTGAGTTCGATCCAAGGCCGCCGGACGATCCGGGTGATCACCCGACGAATCTGCGGCGACGCGGCTACAACCACCTTGCGTTCCGCGTCGACGACATCGGGACGGCGACCAGCCTCCTGGTGGCCCATGGGGTGAAACTGCTCAGCGATGAGATGGACTACATCAGCCGGCGGCTTCGACTCTTCGAAGGTCCCGAGGGGATAACCCTCGAGCTGGTGCAGCGGGTAGACTCCCGCCGCTAAAGGCGTGGATCAACGCCGCTCATAAGCCACTTGAGTGCATCTGTCTCGGAAGTGTAGACGTCGGAGACGAAACCGAAGTCCGCAGCTACCTTCACGCCAAACTTCTCGGGATGAATGAATTCAGCATCGACGACCAGCACGACAAGAACCATGCCTTTCGCTTCTTGTGCCCATTCTTCGAGCATCAAGAAGCGGTCAACAAGCGAAGGAATGGGGACCCCGGTCAGTCCTGTCACATTGACCAGGAGCCTATTCACACTCCTCTCCCGGCAATATGCGATAGCGCGCGTGATGAGATCTACTGCTTCAACTAGAGAGCAGTCACCGTGCGGACGAAACCGGCAGATGCCGTCGCTTACTTCCACATACTCTTGTAGGTGCATTGTTCGGGTCGCCGGCGCTGCCTGATGGGGCTAACTCCCCCGGAGTCTGCTAGTCGCAATCATACGCCGCGCATTGTGTCGGCTGTTTCTGCAACACCAAAACCTCCAGCCCCGAATGACCGGTATGGGAGGAGTTCGCGAACGGCGGCTGCTAGCCGAGAACCGCCTGTGCGCTGATCCGACTTAACCAAGCGCGAGCGCCATGACGCCGAATGCGATGAGGGCCGCGCCAGCGATCCGTGCCCCGCGGTCGCGCTCGCCAAGCAACTGTCCGCCGATCAGCGCGGCAAAGAGCATCGAGACCTCGCGTGCGGGCGCAACGTGCGAGAGCGGCGCGGCCTTCATCGCATACAGCACGAGCACGTAGCCGATCGGGCTGATGGCGGCCACGACCACGGCGTATTTCCACTGTTTGCGCCAGTGATCGGCGGCGGTCGCCGGGTCGCGCAGCACAGTCGGCAGCAAGAACAGCAGCCGCACGAAGTTGCCGTAATAGTCGAGCAGTATCGGCGACATCAACACGAACTTGACCGCATAGCCGTCGACCATGGTGTAGCTGGCGATGAAAACGCCGGTCAGCAGGCCATAGAACATGCCGGTGCGAATGCCGGCCTGTTTTGCCGGGTCGTGCGCGGCACGAAACAGCCCCGGTCCGCCGGCGATGAAGAACACCCCTATCACCACCGCGACAATGCCCGCGGTGCCGAACGCGGTGATCCGCTCGCCGAGAAAAAGTATCGCCGCCAGCGACGAAAGCAGCGGCCCGGAACCGCGCGCCAACGGATAGACAACGGTCAGGTCGGCCTTTCGGTAGCCGCGCAGCAGTGCAATGTAATACAGCACGTGCAGGATTCCACTCACGACAACGAATCCCCACTCCACGATGCCCCAGGTCGGAAGCACGTTCCAGCCCAGCCATATGCCAACCGGAGCCCATATCAGCGCCATGAGCAGACCCGTGAACGTGGCGAAGCGCGCGTCGCCGCCTGCCTTCTTGGCGGCGATGTTCCAGACGGCGTGGATCAGGCCGGCGAGGATGACGAGCGCGAGTGACGAGGCGGGCATGGAGCGAAATCATAACGGACGATCCTGATGAGACTCCGATAGTCTCGCAAGTTCGCACGGCGGTACGGCTCGTTGAATTCGATCGCGCGGCAATAGCCGAAAGCCCAACTCGGAAAAGTAGTGGTGCAAGTCACTGTCCTATCAATACAACCGGATTGCCGTGTCGAAGTACCAGGTTCGGCGGATCATGATCACGTCGAACTCGCGCGCCAGGCCCGCTGGGAACGCCTGGTAGGGCCTCTGGCTGTCCACGACGCGTCGTATCGCTTCGTCGATGGCCGCCACGCCGCTGGATCGAACGAAGGTCATCGATTCCACCGAGCCGTCGCTACGAATGCCCACCGTCACGACGGGATCGGTGTGAGGCTGCTTCACCGCTTCGCGGACCAGGTCGAACGTCATGTTCAGCTCGATCTTCTTGCTCCAGGCTTCCACGTATCGGATGAGTTCCGCGTTGGGGTCAGCGCGACCGAAGAGCCAGTATCGACGTGCGCTGCTCGACGAGGGTAACAGTCGCGCTGCTTCCGTTGCAGCTTCACGCCGGGCGGCCTCCTCGTCCAGCTGTCGTCCTATCGCCCGAAGCCTCGCTTCACGGCTTGCGGCCGCCTCTTGCGCAACTTCGACCCGTGCGGCCTCGACTTTTGCGGCCTCGATCTTTGCTGCTTCGACTTTTGCGGCGTCGACTTTTGCGGCCTCGATCTTTGCTGCTTCGACTTTTGCGGCGTCGACTTTTGCGGCCTCGATCTTTGCGGCTTCGACTTTTGCGGCCTCGATCTTTGCGGCCTCGATCTTTGCGGCGTCGACTCTTTGCGGCCTCGATCTTTGCGGCGTCGACTTTTGCGGCCTCGACTTTTGCGGCGTCGGCTTTTGCGGCCTCGACCTTTGCGGCCTCGACTTTTGCGGCGTCGACTTTTGCGGCCTCGACCTTTGCGGCCTCGACCTTTGCCGCCTCGATCTTTGTGGCGTCGATCTTTGCGGCCTCAACCTTTGCATCCTCGACTTTTGCGGCGTCGACTTTTGCGGCGTCGACTTTTGCGGCGTCGACTTTTGCGGCCTCGATCTTTGCCGCCTCGATCTTTGTGGCGTCGATCTTTGCGGCCTCAACCTTTGCATCCTCGACTTGTGCGGCCTCGACGCGTACGCCGTCCTGCTTGGAAGGATCGAGCTTGGCCGGTTCAACGACTCGCTCCCGCGCCTCTTGGTCGGTTCGCGCCCGCGCTGCATCGCCATCATGTCGAAGCGGCGGCATCGCGGTCTCCGCGTTTGAGGCGCTGGGCGCTGCCGCGATGACGGGCGTTGGCATCGCTGGAGTGGTGGGCACGATCCACGTGGCCTCGTCCGTCCGATCCACGGCAATCACGGACGGCGCGGGAATCGGAGGTGGTGCCATGTCACCGGGCGGATCGGCGCGCAAAGGCATTTGCGCAGGGTCCGCACCGATCGCGGCGTCCGTCCTTGGATTGGCCTCTGCCCTCGGGTTGGCCTCCGGCACGATCGCTGCTGCAGTCGGTCGCGGGGTCGGCACAAGGGACACGGATGGCGTCAGCGCCGGCTCACTTGCAACCGGCTGCTCGACCCATGTCTGCTGCAACGGCTCCCCGACCTGCGTGATCGCCGGCTCCTCCGCTGTGACCTGGGCCGGAACGACTACGACGTGCAGATCGGGTGCCTCGATGCGTCGATCCTGCCAAGGAAAGCGGAAGCCCGGAAGCCAAAGCCCCTGGCCACCGAAGACCAGGCTCAGCAGCCACGTGTGGATCAGCAGCGAGAGCAGCAGCGCATGCGTCAGTCGCCTGCGCTCAAGGCTCGTGCGTCGGCTGTCGGCGCGTCGCAGGAACCTTTGAAGTTCAACCGCGCTCCGCCGTCGCTGCTCAGGCACTGCTGATCAAGGCGGTCTCGCCGGACTCCACGAGCATGGCCCCCTTTCTTGATGGACCGCTTCTGGCCGTTGGCCGGCACGTCTGCTCACAACCCGCAGACGAACGTTCACTCATGCATCGCGATCATGCATTGAATGCGGTACTACCGCCTGTGAGGAGGTCCATTCGTTCCCTATGTTGCCAGTGCGCCGACTCAATGTGTCTGTTTCATGCGCAAAGTCAATCTATCTCGAGCACATTCACCGCAGCCAATGACCGGTGGGGAGGATGGATTGCATCCGTGAGTCAATTGGCAAGGAGGATATTCGATATGACGGTCAGAATCGAGAAAAAGAGATCGGTATGGACAGTCATTCACGACCGGCCTGAAGCCCGCGACGAACGGAACCAACCGCCGTCCTTGACCCTGCACGAGCGACGGCGTAGCGTCACATTGGGGGGCGGTGCAAGATAGTGCGGGACCAACCCATGGCTCAGTTCACCATCAACGGAATCTCGCTGGATCCAGTGGCGCAGGCCACGGAATTGGTGGCGGCCAACCTGCTCGCCGTCGACGCCTCCAAATCCAACTACATTCTGATTCAAGCGGTGGCACCGCTTACCAACGATCAGAAGGCGCAATTGAATGCGCTGAAAGTCATCATTCACGAATACATCGCCGACAATACGTACCTGTGTGGCTACCACCCGATCGATCTGGCTGCGATCCGCGCCTTGCACTTTGTCACCTGGGTCAACGTGTACCCGCGCGAGTTCAAGATCGCACCTCAGCTGCGGTCGGCAGCGCCGGGGCCAAGGCCAGTCGCTTTTCCACCCGTTGTCGGCCGATCTGCCTCGCACGCTTTGCGCCACGTCAACATCGTTCTGCATGACGACATCGACCCGCACTCGCATCGGGTCAAGTCAGATATCGCCACCGCGTCCGGGCTAAAGCCCGACCAGTTGAAGGTAGGCCGCCACAAGATTCAGTTGACGATCCCGGAGAATCGCCTCGACGCGGTGGCCGCGCTTGACGAAGTCCGGCAGATCGAGGAGGTCGCCTCCGTTGAAGTCTTCAATAGCGTGGCCCGGACGATAATGAACGCCAATGTCGTGGTCGCTGGAATAACGTATCAAGGCGACGGCCAGGTCATCGCCGTCGCGGACACGGGCTTTGACAAGGGTTCTACGACCGGCTGCCATCCAGCATTTGCCGGGCGCGTACTCAAGCTGTACGCGGTGGGTCGCAAGACTCCGGACAAAACAGATGACCCTCATGGGCACGGCACGCACGTGGCCGGCTCGGTGCTGGGGGACGGCACATCCAGCTCCATGGGCGGCTCAATCCAGGGCACGGCGCCCAAGGCGAAGCTGGTCCTGCAGTCGCTGCTGGATTCCAACGGCAAGTTGTCCCCACCATCTGACCTGAACGATCTGTTTGAGCCGCCTTACCGAGATGACGGCGTCCGGGTGCACTGCAATTCGTGGGGAGATGCAAAACGTTCTGTGGGCTACCTCACACCCCCCAGTGAGATCGATGAATTCGTATGGAATCACCAAGACTGCGTGATCTGTTTCGCTGCCGGCAACGGCGCCACCGACGCCAACGAAGTAGGCGTGGTCGATCCAAATCAGCTCGGTGCCGAAGCGGGCGCCAAGAATTGCATTACGGTGGGCGCGAGCGAGAACAACAGACCCGGACTTCATGTGCAACCCTACGGCAAGATAGCTTGGGTGGAGGGCAACAAATATCCCGCCAATCCAATCCACGATGATCACATCGCCAACCATCCGGATGGGATGGCAGCCTTCAGTCGTCGCGGCCCGTCTGGAGAACGGCGATTCAAGCCCGACGTCGTTGCGCCGGGAACGTGCATCCTTTCCGCGCGCTCGAGCAACCTGGCCACCGACAGTACCGTTTTTGGCAGTTCATCCGATCCGGCGTTCCGGTTTCTCTCGGGCACCAGCATGGCCAATGCGCTCGTCGCCGGCTGTGCTGCGGTGCTACGCGAGACCCTGGTGAAGAACGGCACGCCGAATCCCAGCGCGGCGCTCATCAAGGCGCTGGTCATCAACGGTGCGGTCGAGTTGGCCGGTCAGTACAGCCCTTCTGAAGCGGGTCCTTCGCCAAATAACAATTCTGGCTGGGGCCGCGTCAACCTCGCGGGCTCGGTGATCATCCCCGGTCCCAACCCGAATGCCGGCTTTGGCGATGGCGGTCCATTGAAGCAGGGCGACGAGGACACCATCGGCGTCCACGTTCCTGGACCGCATGATGTTCATCCCGGGGGTGGTTCGCCAGGCGGAGGCGGAGGCCCGGCATCTGGGGGCGGCGGTGGGGGTGCGTCGCCTTCGCTAAAGGTGACACTGGTATGGTCGGACCCGAAGGGTGCCGATCTGCAAAACGATCTGGATTTGATCGTAATCGCACCCGACGGTCAGGAACGGCACGGCAATATGGGCACCACTGATGGCTTTGACCGGCTCAACAATGTCGAGCAGGTCGTGTGGAAAAATATCCCGCCGGGTGACGCGAAGATCGTCATACGAGCTGTACGCATCACTCGCTTTCCCCAGCCATACGCTTACGTCTGGCGCACCAGTTGATGGCGAGTTCGGGGAGCCAAAAGCTATATGCGGCCCCGCAGCGATCAGTAATTGGAGTGGTGCACGGTCATTCAAGACGGATATTGAATCGGTGACCATACACGGTTGTTCACGCCGGGTCTGCCGGCTTGCCTCGACTGACGTTGTCCCCATCGTTAGGGAGCAGCGTCCAGAACGAGAGCGATGAGAGTATGGTCAAGCTACCGACGGTCAGAAACGTGCGATGCAGCGCGCTCGTCACGGCCACCTGCGCCGTTTGCGATGCGTTTCCAAGGTACCAGCCGGCGATGAGCGAGCCGCAGGCCAATCCGAAACTCAACGACATTTGCTGGCAGGTACTGGCGATGGACGTGGCCATGCTCGACTCGGCAGGCTCAATGTCCGCATAGGCCATGGCGTTGATGCTCGAGAATTGTAGCGAGTTGAACAACCCTTGCGTCAACCCCAAGAGCACCAGCATTTCCAGCGGCGTGCCCGGATTCACCAGTGCGAACATACAAATGGTCAGACCCAGCAACACCGTATTCACGATCAATATGTGGCGGAACCCGTAACGTCGCAAGAGCCAGGCGCTGAGAAATTTCATGCCCATCGCCGCGGCCGCGATCGGCATCATGAGCAGCCCTGACTCCCAAGGTGGCAGTCCAAGGCCGAGTTGATAGAGCAGCGGAAGCAAGAATGGCATGCCGCCAATGCCAAGCCGCGTGATGAAGCCACCGACGACGGAAACACGGAACGTCCGCACCTTGAATAGAGAAAGGCGAAGGAGAGGATAGGCCGCTTGGCGCGCGTGCCACGCGTAGGCTGCCAGCAGGCTCATCGACAGTAGCAGGAGCACACCGGCCGACGTAACATCGATGTTGTGCTCGCCGAAAATTTCCAGTAGCCATGACAGCAGCGCGGTACCCGTGGCAAAGAGGACGAGCCCTATGAGGTCCAGAGGTCGCGAGGTGTCGCCTCTATAGTCGGGCATGTGGCGATAGATGATCACCAGCGCCGCGACACCGATCGGCACGTTGACAAAGAAGATCTCGCGCCAGGATAGCCAGTGCACGATTAACCCGCCGACCGTTGGGCCCAGCAGCGGGCCGATCAGCGCCGGAATAATGACAAAGTTCAGCGCCACAAGCAGTTCCGATTTGGCGAAAGTGCGGACGATCGCCAGCCGGCCGACCGGCGTCATCATGGCGGCCCCCAGTCCCTGCAGAATGCGCGCGGCCACCAGCATGGGGACGTTGACCGACAACCCACAGAGCACGGATGCGAGCGTAAAAATCGCGACCGCAACTGCGAACACGCGCCGCGTGCCGTAGCGGTCGGCGATCCAGCCGCTGATGGGGATGCCTACGGCCAGGCTCAGAATGTAACTGGTTACGACAGCCTTCAGGCTGAGCGGTGCCACCCCAAGACTGACCGCCATCGAAGGAATCGCGGTATTGACGATGGTGGAGTCTAGCTGCTCCATGAACAGCGCTGATGCGACAACCCAAGGCAACCACCTCTTTACGGAGGCGGTGCTTGCCGGGGTGATGGTGTCGACTACGGGCGGCGGGACCATTCGATGCGGAACTCACGGTGTCACGATCGCATGCTACCGCGGATCGAATATGGCAACTGCATGACTGATCCGGCTAGTCAAACAGAACGAGTCACCGTGTACTTGGCATCGACACCAACCCGATTACCCATCACGCGGTTCTGGCGTAAGCTCAGGCCGCGATGTCCGAGGCCGCCTTCACCCCTCTCTGCCGCAAGGCGCTCGCCCTCATTCGTGCGAGCGGGCATGTCATCGTGGACGCCAATCTCCCAGCCGGCGACCTCATGGTGTTGGCCGGGGCCGCAGCACAGTGGGGCGCCTCGCTCACGGTGCGCAACGCGCATCTTCGCGACGAAGGCGAGCTCGAGGAGATTGCCGCTGCAGGCCGCGGGCACGTGACGTTCGACCTTGCAGAATAGGTCGATGTACGCCTTGCGCATCATCAAGTCCCTGCTGGTCGCCACGTTGGGCGGTTGGGCTCTGTTGGTCGCCTACGGGAACGTCGTCGACTACAACGCGAACTGGCAATTTGTGCAGCACGTGCTGGCCATGGACACGGTGTTCCCCGACAACCCGCTGAAGTCGCGCGCGATCACCGATCCAGCCCTGCAAAAGCTGGCCTACTGGTCGATCATCGCCACCGAATGGGTGATGGCGCTGGTTTGCCTGTACGGCGCGTGGCGGCTCTTTCGCGCGCGAGGAGACCGCCGCGCGTTCGTGGCGGCGAAGCTTCCGGCCACGGTCGGCATCTTCATCGTCTGGCTGCTTTACTTCGTAGGCTTTGTCGCCGTCGGCGGCGAATGGTTCTCGATGTGGCAATCCAGCATCTGGAACGGCCAGCAGGCCGCGCAGCGCTTTGTCACTTCCGCGATGTTCGTCATGATCGTGGTGCTGCTACCGGAGGAGGGTGACGCCTGACCTGATCAGGCCGCCGCACTGGCGAGCCGTTCGCGGTAGATCCGCTCGTAGGTCTCCGCGCGCATCTTGAACGCCGGATCGGCCGGGCGCCCGTTCGGCACGTTGAGCCAGAGCCGAAGCAGCAGTCGCTTGGATCTGGGATCGTCCTCGAACGCTGTCCGTGAATGCAGGTTCGTGTAGTTGTGCCACAGCATCATCTCGCCGGGCTCGAGCAGAAAGCGCATTGCGAAATCGTCCCGGTTCGCGAGCGCGTCGAAGTAGTCGAGCGCCTCGACGAGTTCCCCCGGCATGCCACCGAGCATCTCGGCTGCATTTCTCATATGCGACGGTTCGTACATGCAGCTCACTTTCCCGTCCGTCCAGCAGAACACCGGCATGTCGTCGTCCGTGATCGCCTTGCTCGAAAAGCGCGCCTCCTCGCTCGCGATACGGAATCCCTTGTACAGTGGCTGCAGAAGGTCGGGCCGCGTGCGCAGAATCTCGTTATGGATGGCAAGACTACTCACCATGCCACTCAAGCCTCCCGACTTCGCCTTGCGCACACTCATGAGTCCGACGATCTCGTAGCTGTCGGTGTGCATGTGCAGCTCGCGCAGGCTGCGGTAACCACGCTTGACCGGATCATCCTCCTGGTTCTGCACGTAACCCAGACGGTCGCCATTGCCGCTTTGCACGGCGCCGATGCCAAGGTGCGTGCCGAGACCCCAGTAGATGCGCTGGAAGTCTTCCTCGCTGAAGCGCTCGGACGTGATGCCGGTGACGATCACGATGCCGCGGCCGTTCATGATGATGTCGCGCAGCTCGTCCGCGAGACGGTTGACGAGCGGATGGTCGAAATCCGCGCGCGTCACCTGTTGCGGCATCATGCTGCGCGTCGCCGAAATCAGCGATTCGATCGCATCGATCTGGGCATTGCCAAGCGGCTTCCTGAGTGCGTCATGGTCCCCGAGCGAGCGAGGCGTCCAAGCGCATGGATGGTCGATCTGCTGCATGCAAATGGGCGTCATCGCGTTTGGGTCGTCGGTTTGTAAGCGAGGGGCAGCACCCGAGTCATGCAGACCTACGTCGGCTTGATGCCGGCCTTCTGCACCACCGCCGGCCAGCGTTGATATTCCTTGGCGTAGAGTTCCGATGCTTCGGTCAGGGTTCCGAGCGGGATATCCCCGTTCTGCGTGAGCTTCTCGCGGACATCGGGCGCCTGCATCGCTTTGAGGACGTTCTCGGAGAGCTTCGCGAGGATGTCAGGTGGCGTTCCCGACCTCACGAGCATCGACGTGTAGTGCAGCATTTCAAACCCCGGCAGCCCGCTCTCGTCGATAGTGGGTACCTCCGGAAAGCTCGGCGCGCGCTTGAGACCAGAGCCCCCGAGCGCCACCATCTTGCCGGCGCGGATGTGCGGCCCCGACTCGATCGGTACTGAAAAGTAACTGTCCGTCGTGCCCGACAACACCGAAGCCACCGCCTCGCCGCCACCTTTGTAGGGAATGTGCAGCAGCTCGATGCCCGCTTTCTCCATGAGCAACTCGAAGCCGAGATGAGGCGTGCTGCCGGCGCCCGCGGATGCAAACGTGAGCTTGCCTGGATTGGCCTTCGCGGCCTTGATGTAGTCAGCCACCGTCTTGAAGCCAAGGCTCGGGCGCACCACGAGCAGGAGCGGCGTCGTGATGAACAGCGCGACGGGTGTGAAATCCTTGGCCGAGTAGGGGAGGTTGGCGTACACCGATTGCGCCACCACGAAGGTGGGCGTGACCACGAATAGCGTGTAGCCATCGGCCGGCGAGCGCGCGACGTCGGCCGCACCGATGGTCGTGCTGGCGCCGCCCTTGTTCTCGATCACGAAGGGTTGATTCAATTGCAGCGAGAGTTGTTGTCCGATGACCCGCGCGATGATGTCGGCAGTGCCGCCGGACCCGAACGGCACCACGACACGCACGGCCCGGTTTGGCCAGGTTGCCGCCGACTGTCCCGCGGCGAACGGTGACAGTCCAAGCGCCGCGCTGCCTGCCACCGCCGCGCCTGCCTTGACGAGAGCACGCCGCTTGCCCGATCGAACTCCGGTACGCGGTGCGTTCTTGGTATCGTCCATGTTGCATCCTCCTTCTTGCGCTGACAACAACACTCTACTCGGGAAGGACGTGATTGCGCAGCACGCCGATGCCCGTGATCTCGACCTCGACCACGTCACCCGCCTTCATCCACAAAGGCGGCGTGCGAGCAAACCCCACTCCTTCCGGGGTGCCCGTGACGATGACGTCGCCCGGCTCGAGTCGCGTGATACCCGACAGGTAGGCGATGATATGGGGAATGTCGAAGATGAGCTCGCCGACCGAAGCGTGTTGCACCACGTTGCCGTTCAGTCGCGTCGTGAGCTCGAGCTGGCTTGGATCGGGAATCTCATCGGCGGTGACGAGCCACGGTCCGAAAGCGCCGCTCGCGTCGAAATTCTTGCCGACGGTCAGCGAGTGCTTGAACTGATAGTCGCGGTAGCAGGCCTCGTTGAAGCACGTATATCCGGCGACGTATTCGAGCGCGCGCTCACGCGCGATGTGCCGGCCCGCCTTGCCGATGACGAGCGCCAGCTCGCCTTCGTAGTCGTAGTCGGTGGAGAGGCGGGCGAGGCGAATGGGCTGTTCGTGCCCCACCTGCGAGCTCGCGAAGCGAACGAAGACGCTGGGAAAAGCGGGCGGCTTCCCGCCGCCCTCGGCAACGTGCGCCCGGTAGTTGCGGCCGATGCAGATGATCTTTCCTGCGTCGGGGATCGTCGGCAGAAACTTGACGTCGTCGATCGCGCAATCGGCCTTGCTTGCCGCAACTTCCCGCGCGATATCGGCCAGCGCGCCGGCTGCGATCGCGGCGCGCAATGTTGCAAAGCGCGAGCCGTAACGCGGCGCAAGGTCGAGCAATCCATTGCCGATCACTGCGCCATAGGTGGCGCGTCCAGACGCCGCGAAGCTCGCGAACCTCATGCCTCCGCTTTTGCGCTTCGCAAGCGATCGAGTGCTGCTATTGAAATCATTGTCGAGTCCTGAGGATAGGTGACGGTCCGCCGCGTGAGGCAGTAGGATACGCGGGCAGTGCAAGATACACTAGGCGTATACGTTGTATAGCGATGCAATGTGTGTCACGCATGTCCCAGGCCGCCTGGCTGAGGTTTCACCGTCCCACTTTGGAGATGTTCGTGACGACTGCGGTCTACCAGAATTCAGCCAAGAAAAAACTCAACGCCGGCGAACTCGTGCTCTGCATGGCGGTCAACCAGATGCGCAGCGCGGAGGCCCCGATGATCGCCGCGCGCTGCGGATTCGATGCCATCTTCATCGACCTCGAGCACAGCGCCACGTCGCTGGAAACCGCGGCGACGATCTGCGTCGCCGCCCTTGCATCGGGCGTCACGCCGATTGCGCGGGTGCCATCCCATCAACCGTTCCACGCGGCGCGTATTCTGGACGCAGGCGCGCAAGGCGTCATGGTCCCGCACGTCGAGAACGCCGACGAGGCGCGCCAGATCGTGAGGTACCTGCGCTTTCCGCCCATGGGACTGCGCTCGGCTTACAGCACCGGACCAACGCTCGGCTATCGCGCCATCGGGCAAGGTGAGATCAACACCTTTCTCAACGAGCAAGAGCTTGTGATCGCGATGCTGGAAACACCGCAGGCGATCGAGCACGCCGATGCCATCGCTGCGGTGCCCGGCATCGACATGGTGCATATCGGCGCGCTCGATGTCAGCAATGTGATGGGCATTCCCGCCGCCTATGCAGACCCGCGGATGCGAGCGGTGTTCGAGAAAGTCGCGCGCGCCTGCAAGGCGCATGGCAAGGCGATGGGCGTCGGTGGCGCGCGCGGTGACCGTGAGATGCAGCAATACCTCATCGGTCTCGGTGTACGCTACCTCACGACCGGCTCCGACGTGGGATATCTGATGGCCGCGGCGAAGGCCGACGTCACCGCCATCCGCGGCATGAAGGTATAGCGGCGCAAGGCGCCGCCCACGGGCCGGGAAACCCATTGCGGGGTGGGGAGCGGTTGACGTCGATGCGCTAGGTGCGTGCGTGCACGTAGAAGTTATACATCCCAAGAAACGCGCTCGGATTTTCCACTTCGAATTGCGTCCAACAGTTCAAGTCGGCTTGCGCGAGTTCGCCCGGAAATTGCAGCGCGAACCGCTCCTGCACGGCTAAGTCCACGTTGAACCTCAAGAAGTCGAGTTCAAGCTCCGCAAGGGACTCCTTGATTTGACGCAGTGTGAAGCGGTGCTCCTTGGCATGGAACAAAAGATCACGGCAGCCACTCGTGTCGTAGAAATCCTCCAGGGTGGTCAGGCTTCTGAATGGACGCCATCGGTCGACCAATTGCAAATCAAGTCGGAACTGACGAATCCCTTCTGTCGTTGCCTCGTAGCCTTGAGCGACGATAAGGTCCTGCGCGGCAGCGATGTCCCGACGAGCAAGCTCGCTATAGAGACCGATATGCATGACGCCGCCAGGGCGCAATATGGATCGCAGAACGCGCCAACCCGCGGCTGGATCCTCGAGATGATGCAGCACGCCGACGCATTGAATGAAATCGAAGGTCTTGCCGATGGATTCCAGCTTCAGAATGTCAGCCTGTGCGTATTCGATGTTCACAATGCCGAGCTCTCGCGTTTTGCGCTTCGCGTAGGCGAGGCTCGCAGCGCTAAGATCGACCGCCAGAATCTTCGCCGCTGGAAATCTTTGCGCCGTTTGGATCGACTGCTGTCCGGTACCGCAACCCGCTATAAGCACATCGATGTTGTCGTTTTGACGCGCGAAGCGAGGGGATTTGAGACCGAGTTCGCTCGCCAGGAAGGCACTGAAAGATACGGAGCCGTCGGTTGAAGGTGATCTGACCCATCTCGGATACGGATATTCCTCGTACTGGGTGCCGACCAGTCTGGAAGTCTCATCGTCGATCGGGGTCAACTTTTTCAGAGTGGTGCGATAGTTACTTTCCAGAACAGGTTCTCTCACTTGTTGCGAGAACAAACCAGCCAACGGGGGTGCCGTCATGCCACCCGCCAGGCGTTGGCAGTCGGGAAGCAAAGACAATGGGGAATAGCAGGCAAATGCGGCGACCCATGCGCCGGGCACGTGCATAGCTTCAGCAATGCGCGTGGAGATTGCGTCGCGGAGCCTGGCGACACCATCGTATTCTTCGGTCGCGCAGGTATAGACGTATTCGTTGACATAGCACTGACGCGCAATGGCGCAACAGAAACGCACTAGCAATGAATCGGCTTTCTCAGGCGATTGCGACGCCAGGACATCAAGGAGGAGGGCGCGCCTGGCCAACGTTAAGAAGTGCTCAAAATCCAGCCCGGCCGCCGGCGTGTTCTCGAGTACGGCGGTGAGCAGATCGTCGGTGGCCAATGCAGCAAGGCCCGCCGTTCCGAACAAATCCTCCTTCGATAGCGGCGTGGGCCACGATGCAACGGCGCGTTCAATGCATTGCCCGACGTCGCGATTGGATTTGATCAGTGCCAGGCTTGCGGGAACAAGTTGACCGGTGCGACACCACGGATCAGTGAGCGCGCGAATCAGGTATTGCCGTACCAACCCATTGTTGTAATTCGTTCCCATCTTGACCAGACGAACGAACAGCGCTTTCGCAGCGGGTGTCTCTTCAGCTCGTAATGAACGGATGCAAGCCTTCATCGCGTCCGCCAACATCCCTTTGGCGATAAGTTCTGATGCGAGAACGTTGAGCTCTTCGATCTTGCGCCTAGCCCGCCCTTCAGCTGCCACGATGGAGGTCCTTGCTGTCTCAGGAACAAATAGAATTTGTGGTGGCGTAACTGTGCCTGAATGTGCGCGGTCTGAATATCGGCAAGCGCTGCAAGCCAACGATTGACAAATGCGGCAAAATACCAAAAGCGCGTCGAGGCCATCCGGCCCACGGCCTCCGGAAGAGGATACCGAACATGGCAAGGAAGTCCGTCAAGCAAGACCCATCAAAACTCCGCTCTCGGCAGTGGTTCGCCAATCCGGACAATCCCAATATGACCGCGCTGTACCTGGAGCGCTATATGAACTTCGGCCTGACGCGCGAGGAGTTGCAGGCCGGCAAGCCCATCATCGGCATTGCCCAATCGGGTTCGGACCTCTCTCCGTGCAACCGCCACCACCTGGAACTTGCCCACCGCGTACGCGAAGGGATTCGCGAGGCGGGCGGCATCGCGTTCGAATTTCCGGTGCACCCGATTCAGGAAACCGGTAAGCGCCCAACCGCCGCGCTGGACCGCAACCTCTGCTACCTTGGGCTGGTCGAAACCCTTTACGGCTATTTTATCGACGGCGTGGTGCTTACCACCGGCTGCGACAAGACCACGCCTGCGCAACTGATGGCTGCGGCAACGGTCGACATTCCGGCCATCGTGCTGTCGGGCGGGCCGATGCTCAACGGCTGGTTCCGCGGCGAGCGCACCGGTTCGGGCACCATCGTCTGGAAGGCGCGTGAGCTTCTGGCAGCGGGCGAGATCAACGGCGAGGAATTCATCGAGATCGTCGCTTCCTCGGCACCGTCGCCGGGTCACTGCAACACCATGGGCACGGCATCGACCATGAACTCGCTTGCCGAGGCGCTGGGTATGTCGCTGCCGGGCTGCGCGGCGATCCCGGCGCCGCACAGGGATCGCGCGGCGATCGCCTACGAATCCGGCAAGCGCATCGTCGAAATGGTGTGGGAAGACCTGCGCCCGTCGAAGATCATGACCCGCGAAGCCTTCGAGAACGTGATCGTCGTCAACTCGGCGATCGGCGGCTCGACCAACGCACCGATTCATTTCAACGCGATTGCCCACCATATCGGGGTAAAACTCGACAACAACGACTGGGAGAAGATCGGGTACGACGTCCCGTTGCTGGTGAACCTCCAGCCGGCCGGAGAGTACCTGGGTGAGGAATACCATCGCGCCGGCGGTGTACCGGCGGTGGTCGGCGAATTGATCAAGGCCGGAAAGATCCGCAAGAACACGCTGACGGTCAACGGCAAGTCGCTCTACGAGAACTGCAAGGGCGCGCCGATCGAGGACGAGAAGGTGATCTGGCCCTACAAGAAGCCGATGAAGGAGAAGGCAGGGTTCCTGAACCTCAAGGGCAACCTGTTCGACAGTGCGATCATGAAGACCAGCGTGATCTCGGCCGCCTTTCGCAAGCGTTACCTCTCCAGCCCGAAGGATCCCAACGCCTTCGAGGGCAGGGCGATCGTGTTCGAAGGCCCGGAGGACTATCACCACCGCATCGACGATCCGAAGCTCAAGATCGACGACACGTGCATGCTGTTCGTGCGCGGTGTTGGACCTGTCGGCTACCCCGGCGCCGCCGAGGTCGTGAACATGCAGCCGCCCGCGGAGTTGATCAAGCATGGCGTGACCGAATTGCCATGCATCGGCGATGGGCGACAGTCGGGCACTTCGGGTTCTCCTTCGATCCTGAATGCTTCGCCGGAAGCGGCAACCGGCGGCGGCCTCGCGATCCTGAAAACCGGTGACCGGGTTCGCATCGATCTGAACAAGCGCACGGCCAATATCCTCATCAGCAAGGCGGAGTACGAGGGCCGAATGAAGGCGCTGGCGAAGCAGGGCGGCTTCAAGATTCCAGCTAGCCAGACTCCCTGGCAGGAGATCCAGCGCGGCATGGTGGACGAGCTTTCAAACGGGATGGTGCTCAAGCCCGCGGTCAAGTACCAGCGGATTTCGACGAGCAAGGGAACGCCAAGGGACAATCACTGAATAGCGTCCAATGAACACTGACTGGGTTCCGCACTCATCTCGAGGTCAAGAGGCTAATGATCAAGCCATAGGGAAAACATTGTAGGTAGACCGGGCCCCCTCGTTTTGTTAACAAAACATTGACTTTTACGAACAGATTGTGCACATTGCCCGCTGGGCATTTTTCCCTTGGCAACATTGAACCTCGCCAGCACTCTTCCGGTCGCTGACGCAACCCAGCGGGCACACGCCGATGGCGTGCGCCAGGAGTCCCTCGTCGCTAGCCGTCTCTCCGAAGCCATCTTCGAACACCGCCTGCCGCCCGGGACGAAACTGCCGGAGGCGGAACTGTGCCGCATCTTCGGCACCACGCGTGGCTTCGTGCGCAAAGTCCTGAGCCGTCTCGCCGGCGAGCATCTGATCGACCTCGTTCCCAACCGCGGAGCCTTCGTCGCCAAGCCGACGATCGACGAAACGCGGGATGTCTACGAATTGCGGCGCATTCTGGAAATCGGTGTCGTGCGCGCGCTCGCGCAGCGAGCGCTGAGTCTCAGCACCTCGGTGCCCCCCGAGCGCTGGATCGAGCCGCTGCGCGCCCAGATTGCCGACGAGCGCGAGGCCAACCGCCTTGGCGACAACGCGCGTTACATACGCCTTGCAGGCCAGTTTCATCTGGACCTCGCCGCGGCGACCGGCAACGACGCGCTTGCGCAGCACTTGAAGCGTGTCGTTGCGCAGACCTCGCTCATGGTGGCTCTTTACGACGTGCCCGGCACGAACACCTGTTCCCACCACGAGCACATGGAAATCCTGAATGCGATCGAGACCGGCGATTACGCCGCTGCCGAGCGCTTGATGGAAGAGCATCTTGTCAGCATCGAGCGCCAGCTTCGCCTGGGCGAAGAGCCGCAGCCCGTGGATCTCGCGCGCGCGTTGGGAAGTGCGGGCCGCGACTCGACGCGCGGAAGAAACGCTCGAATCACAATCGCAAAAGCGGGCCGTGCCGGCCCGTCCAGAACCGCCCGACCGAAGGAGCCGAATCGATGAAGAAGCAACTGCTTGGAGTGGTGATCGCGCTGTCGTTAGTGTTGACGCCGATCACCGGCATGACGAAGACGTTCACGTGGGCGTCGTCGCTCGACGTGCTATCCATGGACCCGTACTCCACGAACAACTCGTTCACGAACGCGTTCATGAACAACATCTACGAGGGGCTCGTGCGCTTCAACGAGAAGGTGCAGATCGAGCCCGCGCTGGCCGAGTCATGGCAGGCGGTGAGCCCGACCGTCTGGCGCTTCAAGCTGCGCCGCAACGTGAAGTTTCACAACGGCGAGGCGTTCACGGCCGACGACGTCGTGTTCAGCTGGCAGCGCATCCAGTCGCCGGGATCGATCGCCAAGCTCAACCTGGGCGACGTGAAGGATGTGCGCAAGGTCGACGCCTATACCGTCGACGTCGAGACCAAGGCGCCATTTCCGCTGCTGTTGAACGAGCTCCTCAATCTCACCATCATGAGCAAGGCATGGTGTGAGGCCAACGGGGCGACCGAGGCGAGCGACCTGCAGCAGAAGAAGGAGAATCACGCCAACCGCAATACCAACGGTACCGGCCCCTTCGTGTTGAAGTCTCGCGAAATCGACGTGAAGACTGTCCTGGCGGCGAATCCCACCTGGTGGGACAAGCCGCAGCACAATTTGACCGAAGTCGTCTACACGCCGATCAAGTCGGACGCGACGCGTACCTCGTCGCTGCTGTCCGGCGCGCTCGACGCGACCACCAGCGTGCCGCTGCAGGACGTGCAGCGGATCAACAGCTCCGGGAATTTCTCGGTCGTCCAGGGTCCGGAACTGCGGACAATCTTCTTTGGCATGGACCAGTACCGCGACGAGCTGCTCTACTCGGACGTCAAGGGCAAGAATCCGTTCAAGGACCTTCGCGTGCGCAAGGCGCTGTACCAGGCGATCGACGTCGAAGCGATCAAGCGTTCGGTCATGCGCGGGGTATCCTGGCCGGCCGGCATGATCCTTTCGCCGGCGCTCAACGGGGCGCCGACCGGCCTCAACAACCGCGCGTTTCCGTACGATCCGGAGGCGGCGAAGAAGCTGCTCGCCGAGGCAGGCTATCCGAACGGGTTCACGGTCGGCATGCAGTGCCCGAACGATCGCTATGTGTATGACGAGCAGATCTGCCTCGCGGTCATTTCGATGCTGGGCCGCATCGGTATCAAGATCACGCCGCAATTCGAGCCTGCGGCGAAGTGGAACGTGCGGCTCAACCAGCAGGACATATCGCTGTACATGATTGGCCATGCTGGACTGCCGATGGCGGACAGCTATGCCGTCCTGTTCGACACCGTCGCTACGCGCACGCAGTCCGCGGGCGGCCTCAATGCCGGCCGCTACTCCAATCCGGCGTTCGACGCGCTGCTGCCGAAGATCGCGTCGGAGCTCGACCCCGAGAAGCGCCGTGCGCTGATCGGCGAGGCGGTGACGATCACGCGCAACGACGTCGTCTACATTACGCTGCACCAACAACCGGTCACGTGGGCCGCGAAAAAGGGTGTCGATCTGAAGCAGGCGCCGGACAATTATCTCCGCGCCTGGCTCGTCACGGTGAACTGACGCGAGTCCGCAAAGCGCTCGACGACGATACGCGCAAGATCAGCGATGCTACGCTTCCTTTCCACGCGACTGTGGAACGGCGCGCTGGTGATGATCGGCGTCTCGTTCGTTTCCTTCCTGCTCTTCAACTACATCGGCGACCCGGTCAACAACCTCGTGGGCGAGAGTGCGACCGTCGAGCAGCGTGAGGCGGTGCGGCAGTCGCTCGGTCTCGATCAGCCGATGGTCTTGCGCTTCGTCCGCTATCTCGGGCTTGCGGTGCGAGGTGACTTCGGTATCTCGTATCGCAATCTCGAACCCGTCGGCCGCGTGTTGTTCTCGCGCGTCCCGGCGACACTCGAGCTCGCACTTTGCGCCGCGCTGCTCGCGCTGTGCGTCGGCATCCCGATGGGTGTGTACGCGGGCATCAAGCGGCACGCGTGGCCAGCGCAGGTGCTGCAAGTCGTATCGCTCGTCGGCATCTCGGTGCCGTCGTTCCTCACCGGCATCATCCTGATCCTTATCTTCTCGGTCGAGCTCAATTGGCTGCCCGCGTACGGCCGCGGCACCACGGTCTCGCTGGGCGGATGGACGACGGGCTTTCTCACGGGATCGGGATGGAAGTCGCTCGTCATGCCGTCGATCACGCTGGCGCTGTTCCAGATGACGCTGTTCATGCGTCTCGTGCGCTCGGAGATGCTGGAAGTGCTGCGGACGGACTACATCAAGTTCGCGCGGGCACGGGGGATCGCCGAGCGGTCGATCTATTTCCGCCATGCGTTGCGCAACACACTGATCCCGGTGATCACCGTTGCCGGGCTCCAGCTTGGATCCCTGATTGCCTTCTCGATCATCACCGAGACGGTGTTCCAGTGGCCCGGTCTCGGCCTGCTCATCATCCAGGCGATCACCTTCGGCGACATGCCGGTGATCGCGGCGTATCTGATGCTGATCGCGCTGCTGTTCGTCACCATCAACACCGTGGTCGACATGCTCTATTTCCGCGTCGATCCGCGGGTGCGCCTCAAGTGAACGAGCTTTCCGCCGAGCAACTCGTCGCGGGTGAAGCGCCGCCGTCGCGCTGGCGACGCTTTGCCGCCAGCGACATGCTCTACAGCTTTGCGCGGTCGCCGACCGCCATGGCCTCGGCCGCGGTGCTGGCGCTTTTCGTGCTGGTGGCCCTCTTCGCGCCGTGGCTCGCACCGCAGGACCCGTTCGACCCGGCGGCGCTCGATCTTGCCGACGCGCGCATTCCGCCGGCGTGGCTGGAAGGCGGGAAGGGACGCTTCCCGTTCGGCACCGACGGGCAGGGACGCGACCTGCTCTCGGTGCTGATGTACGGGTTGCGCATCTCGCTGCTGGTCAGCCTGTGCGCCACGCTCTTTGCGCTCGTCGTCGGCGTGACGCTGGGCCTCATCAGCGGCTACGCCGGCCGGAAGCTCGACAACCTGATCATGCGCCTGGCCGACATGCAGTTGAGCTTTCCGACCATCCTCGTCGCCCTCCTGATCGACGGGCTGTCCCGCGCGCTCCTGCCGCGCGCAATGCACGAGCGTCTCGCACTGGTCGTCGTGATCTTCGCGATCGGGATTTCGACGTGGGTGCAATACGCGCGGACGGTGCGCGGCGCAACGCTGGTCGAAAGGAACAAGGACTACGTGCACGCGGCGCGGCTGATCGGCATGGGGCCGCTGCGCATCCTGTTCCAGCAGGTGCTGCCGAACGTGCTCGGGCCCGTGTTGGTGATCGCGACGCTGTCGCTCGGCCTCGCCATCCTCACCGAGGCCACGCTGAGCTTTCTCGGTTTGGGGGTGCCGCCGACGTCGCCGTCGCTGGGGACGCTGATAAGAATCGGCAACGAAGTGCTGTTCTCCGGCGAGTGGTGGGTGACCGTGATGCCGGGCATCTGCCTCATTGTGCTGGTGCTCGCGATCAACCTGCTGGGTGACTGGCTACGCGATGTCTTCAATCCCAAGCTCAAGTGACGCGCTCCTGCGCGTCGCGGGTTTGCGCGTCGAGATTCCCACGCGCCACGGTGCGTTGCTCGCGCTCGACGATGTGTCCTTCGAGATTGCGCCGGGCGAGGTGCTCGGGTTCGTCGGAGAATCGGGCGCGGGCAAGTCGCTGACCGGCATGGCGATCCTCGGCCTGCTCGACCCGCCCGGCCACGTGGCTGGCGGTGAAGTGTGGCTCGGCGACCGGCGCATCGACGCGTTGTCGCCGCGCGAAATGCGACGCGTGCGCGGCCGCGAGATTGGCGCGGTCTTCCAGGACCCGCTGATGAGCCTCAATCCGCTGCTCACCATCGGCGCTCAGCTCGACGAGACGATTCGCACCCATCTGCCCGTGGGTGCGCGCGAGGCGGCCGAACGCTCCGTTGCACTGCTGCGCGCGGTCGGGATTCCAGCACCCGAGGTGCGCTACGAGGCGTATCCGCATCAGCTTTCCGGCGGGATGCGTCAGCGCGTCGTCATCGCGCTCGCGCTCTGCGCGGAACCCCGACTCATCGTCGCCGACGAGCCGACCACCGCGCTCGACGTGTCGATCCAGGCGCAGGTGCTCGCCTTGTTGCGCGAGCTGTGCGGTGAAAAGCGCACGGCGATGCTCCTGGTGACGCACGACATGGGCGTGATCGCGGAAACCGCCGATCGCGTTGCCGTCATGTACGCCGGGCGTGTCGTCGAGATCGGCACTGTCGATGAGGTCATCCGCAATCCGGTGCACCCGTACACGCGCGGCCTCATGGGCGCCATTCCGCCGCTCGGCCCCGTCAAGGGCCCGCTCGCGCAGATCGACGGTGCCATGCCGCGGCTCAATGCACGGCCGCCGGGCTGTGCGTTCAATCCGCGCTGCCCCGATGCCGCGGAGCGCTGTCGCGTCGACGTGCCGGCGCTCGAGGCGAACGGCACGCGCAGCGTCGCGTGCTGGGTGCATGGACCGGCAGGGGTGCGGAAGGTGGGGCTCCATTGAGCGCGGTGGATATTCGCGATGTCGTGCGGCACTTCCCGGTCGGGCAGGGACTGCTGCGCGACGCACGCGCAGTCAAGGCGGTGGACGGCGTGAGCTTCCACATCCGGCGCGGGGAGACGTTCAGCCTGGTCGGCGAGTCGGGATGCGGCAAGTCCACGCTCGCACGGCTGGTCGCGGGCCTGGACGTGCCCACCGCGGGCTCCATCCGGTTCGCCGATGCGGCGCAGAAAAGCCACCGCGTGCAGATGGTGTTCCAGGATCCGTATGCGTCGCTCAATCCGCGTTATCGCGTCGGTACCGCGATCGCGCAGCCCATGCGCTTCCAGAAGCTCGTGCCGGCCCCGCAGATCAGATCCCGCGTACACGGGTTGCTGCGGCAGGTTGGCCTGGCCGACGCGGATGCGGCCAAGTTTCCGCACGAGTTTTCCGGCGGTCAGCGGCAGCGTGTGTCGATTGCCCGCGCGCTGGCCGGGCAGCCGACCTTCCTCGTATGCGACGAGCCGACGTCGTCGCTCGATGTATCCGTGCAGGCGCAGATACTGAACCTGATACGCGGACTGCAGCGCGAACTCGACCTCACCTGCCTTTTCATCAGTCACAATCTCGCCGTCATCAACTACGTTTCGCACGACGTGGGGGTGATGTACCTCGGCCGGCTGGTCGAAGTCGCGCCCACGCGCGTGTTGTTCGAGGCGCCGAAGCATCCGTACACGCGGCTTCTCCTCGAAGCGCTGCCGCGCCTGGACACGCGCGGGCGCGATCGTCCTCCGATTACCGGCGAAATTCCAAGCCCGCTCGATCCGCCGTCCGGTTGCGCCTTTCATCCGCGATGCCCGCATGTCAACGAGCGCTGTCGCGTGGAGCGTCCGGAATTGCGGCCGGAGTCCGACGGGGCCCAGGTCGCATGCCACGCGGTCGCGGAACACCGCATCCCGATCACGATCCACCCGCGGACCAATGCTTAAGATCCTGGTCGTCAATCCAAACACGACCGCGTCGATGACGCGTGCCATCGGCGCAGTTGCGCGCGCCGCTGCCACGCGGGCGGAGATCGTCGCGCGCAATCCCGCTCAAGGTCCGCCGGCGATCGAAGGTCCGGACGATTACGCCCGTTGCCTTCCGCACCTGCTTGCGGAGGTGGCGCGCGGCGAGCGCGATGGATGTCATGGCACCATGATCGCGTGCTTCGACGATCCCGGTGTCGATGAGGCTCGTGCGCTCGTTGCCGGACCGGTGACGGGCATCGCCGAAGCGGCGATGCACGCCGCGTCGATGGTTGCGGCGCGCTGGGCCATCGTCACGACCGTCGAGCCTGCGGTGCCTGTCATCGAGAAACTCGTGCTCCGCTACGGCGCCGATCGGGCCTGCGCCGGCGTCCGCGCGGCGGGTGTACGCGTGCTCGATCTCGAGGATCCGTCAAATGTCACGCGCGGGCATGTGCTCGAAACCGCGCGCGCCCTCGTGCGCGAAAGGCATGCGCAGGCCATCGTCCTGGGCTGTGCGGGCATGTCCACGCTGCGCGACGACCTTGCACGGGTGCTGGGCGTCCCCATCATCGACGGTGTCGCATCCGCGGTCACCTGGCTGGAAAACACGCTCGAACAACGGAGAACTTCATGAGCCCCGTTTCAGGTACGGTCGATCTCATCATATCGGGCGGCACGATTATCACGGTTGATGCGAACCGTCGTGTCATCGACGACGGCGCGATCGCGATCGCCGGAGACCGTATCGTGGCCGTAGGTCCGACGGCCGAGGTCGCCTCGCGGTACATCGCGCGCAAGACCATAGACGCACGACGCAAGGCGGTGCTGCCGGGACTCATCGATTGTCACGCGCACGCCGGCCATGGCCTGTTGAAGAACCTCGGTGGCGGCGACGCCGATGCGTGGATGGACGCCTGCCGGATCGTTTACACGACCGGGTCCGACGAACAGTTCTGGTACGCCGAAGCGCGCCTCGCCGCGCTCGAGCGGATCCGCTGCGGTACCACGACCGGGGTGTGCCTGCTGGGGGGCGGCGACAGCATCATGCGCGTCGACGATCCGGCCTACGCGGCGCGCCACTGCGCCGCGATTGCGGAAGCCGGGACACGCTCGTTCCTCGCCGTGGGTCCGTCCCGTCCGCCCGCGCCGCGCACCTACGCGACCTGGCGTGGAGACACTCGCCGCGACCGCGAGGTGGACTGGCACACGATGCGCGAGAATTGCGAGGAGACGATCCGCACGCAACATCAGGGCGCCAACGGGCGCGTGTCCATTTGTATCGTCCTGCCGGTCTTCCAGCCGCAGCACGATCCGGAGCACCTGAACCACGAGCGGGTGTTTCGCGACCAGGCGCACGAATATGCGGACCTCGCACGCCGCAATGGTTTGCGCATCACCCAGGATGGCCACCGCGATGGGACGATCGTGCTCGCGCACGAGCTTGGACTGCTGGGCTCCGACGCCTTCATGTCGCATTCGATCGATCTCACCCGGGAAGACATCGACGCGTGCCTCGCGACCGGCACGAGCATCGTCCACAACCCGAGCGCGATCATGTCGATCCGCGGCCGCTGCCCGGTGCCTGAGCTCATCGAGGCCGGCGTGAACGTCGCGCTCGGCTCGGACGGCATTGCGCCGGATCGCAGCTACGACATGTTCCGCCACATGTTTCAGTGCATGCATTACCACCGGCGGCATTTCCGCGATGCGCGCGTATTGCCGCCGGGCAAAGTCCTGGAAATGGTGACCATCGACGCCGCCAGGGCGCTCGGACTCGAGCGCGAGATCGGATCCCTCGAGGTCGGCAAGAAGGCGGACATGATCCTGATAGATCTCTTTCGACCGCATCTTGTCCCGCTCAACATGCCGGTGTTTCGGGTCGCGAGCTTCGCCAACGGGGCGGACGTCGTCACCACCATCGTCGACGGCCGCATCCTGATGGAGGATGGCAAAGTGCTCACCCTCGACGAGCGCGAGGTCATGGAGCAGGCGGACGAGGCTTCGAACACGATGCTCGACCGCAGCGGCTTGCGGCATCTGCTCGAGCCCAGCGGCGCCTTGTGGGGCGCGGCACACGCGACTTCGCGCTTGCCGGCCCGCCCGCAATGAGCATCGGCATCGATTTCGCTGCGATCACCGAGCACCAGCGATACAAGCTGATGGCGAGCCTGATCGTGCCCAGGCCGATTGCGCTGGTGACGACCAAAGGCACCTCCGGCGTGGTCAACGCGGCCCCCTTCTCGATGTTCAACATGCTGGGCGAGGAGCCGCCGCTTCTGATGATCAGCATCAACAAGCTGCGCGACGGGCACTTGAAGCACACCGCGGAAAACATCATCGCCACCCGCGAGTTCGTCGTCCACATCGCGGACGAGCCGATGGCCGAGCAAATGCACCGCTGCGGCGATGAGATACCCGCCTCGGTGAGCGAGCTTGCTGCCGTCGGCTTGACGACGATGCCTTCGTGCGCCGTGGCGCCACCCCGGATCGCCGAGGCGCCGGTCGCGTTCGAGTGCGCGCTTGCGGACACCCTCGAAACTACGAGCCGGCACGTCTTCATCGGCCTGGTGCGTTGGCTGCACGCGCGCGAGGGGTTGATCGACGTCGAGCGCTACCGCGTGCGCCTGCAGAATTACTTTCCGGTGGCGCGCTTCGGTGCGAGCTTCTATATCCGCACGCGCGATCGCTTTTCCATGAGCGGCGCGCACGGCGGGTCGGAGTCCACCGCCATCGACGAGATCGCATAGGAACGGCCATGGGAACACAGGTCGTGCGCGGAGTGCGTCCGCTCGGAGGCCCGGTGACGGACGTGATCATCGAGGACGGTCTCATCACGTCGGTGGTTCCGGGAGGCCGGGCGCCGGCGGAGTTTCCGACGCTCATGGATGGCGCGGGCCAGCTCCTGCTGCCGCCGCTCGTCGAGAGTCACGTCCATTTCGACAAGACGCTGTTCGGACTCCCGTGGCGTGCCAACACGGCAGGACCGACGCGCAACGACCGGATTGCCAACGAGCAGCGCCTGCTCGCCGATTTCAGGGTGCCGATCGCCGAGCGCGCGGCCCCGCTCATCCAGCAATGCATCGCCCGCGGATCGCTGCATTTCCGCAGCCACGTGGACGTACAGGCGGCATGGGGACTGCGCCACGTCGAGGCGATGCTCGCGCTTCGGGAGCGTTTCCGCGGTGTGGCGAACATCGCGCTCGTCGCGTTTCCACAGGCCGGAATGTTGATTTCCGAAGGCGTTGTCGGGCTGATGCGCGAAGCGCTGGAAATGGGCGTCGATGTCGTCGGCGGCATCGATCCGGCCGGCATCGATCGCGATCCGATTCGGCACCTGGAAGCCGTATTCGATCTCGCCGTGCGGTACCACAGGGCGATCGACATCCACCTGCACGATCCCGGCGATCTCGGCCGCTGGGAGATCGAACGCATCGCGGACATGACGGAGGCCACGGGGCTCGCGGGTCAAGTAACGATCAGCCACGCCTATTGCCTCGGCGCTTTCGCGGTCGCCGATCTCGGGCCGCTCGCCGATCGTCTGGCGAAGTTGCGGATCTCGATCATGACGTGCGCACCGCCGCACGTCACCGTGCCCCCGGCGGCCTGGCTCCGCAATCACGGGGTCAACGTGTGCTCGGGCTCCGACGGTATTCGCGATGCGTGGGGCCCCATGGGCAACGGCGACATGCTGGAGCGCGCGTGGCTCATTGCGCTGCGCTACGGCTGGAGCAAGGATGAGGAACTCGCCGCGGCGTTCGACATCGTGAGCGCGGGTGGTGCGCGTGCGCTCGGCATCGATCACTATGGCCTTGGACCCGGTTGCCGCGCGGACTTCGTGCTCGCGCCCGGGGAAAACCTCGCGGCGGTGGTCGTCGATCGCAGTCCGCACCGCACGGTGGTGAGCGGCGGCAGGATCGTGGCTCGCGACGGCACGTTCACTGCCGGCTGACCATGCGCACCCGCCTGCGCGCGGAATGGGTGCTGGGATACGAGCGCGGGTCGCATGTCCTGTGGCGCGAAGCCGAGGTGGTGTTCGACGACGCTCGCATCGAGTTCGTCGGGCGCGGCTTTCCCGGTCCGGTCGACCGCGATATCGACTACGGCCGCGCGCTGATCTCGCCCGGGTTGATCGACCTCGATGCGCTGGGTGATCTCGACTCCGGCGTGCTGACCGTCGACAACGGCGATCGGCTCGCGATGGGCCGGCTGTGGTCGGAGGACTACCTGCGCGAGGGGCCGCGCGAGACCTACTCGGATGAGGAGGAGGAGTCCAAGGTCCGCTACGCGTTTGCGCATCTCATCCGCAACGGCATAACGACCGCGATGCCGATCACGTCGATGTATTACCGCGCATGGGGCGAGCGCTACGACGAGTTCGCGCGCGTAGCCGCGATCGCAGGCGAGCTCGGCCTGCGCGTGTACATCGGACCATGTTACATGAGCGGCATCACGTACGTGCGCCGGGACCGCACGCTCGCGCAGCACTGGGACGAGCCGCGCGGCCTGGCGGGACTCGACGCTGCGATCCGTTTCGTGCGCGATTTCAATGGTGCGCATCATGATCTCATCCGCGGCATGCTCGCGCCCGATCGCATCGAGACCTGCACGCCCGAGCTTCTGGTACGCACCGCGGCTGCCGGCGAGGAATTGCGCGTGCCGGTCCGCCTGCATTGCTGCCAATCGGTCTACGAGTTCGAGGTGGTCCACCGATTGCGCGGCACCACGCCGCTGGGCTGGCTGGAGCGCGTCGGGCTCCTGACGCCGCGCGCGATCCTCCCGCATGGCATCTATCTCGCTGGACACCCGAAGATATCGGTCGCCGGGGACGAAGACTGGCGGCGACTGGTGGCGTCCGGTGCCACTATCGTGCATTGTCCGGCGGTTTTCGCGCGCATGGGTGAGGCGCTCGACTCCTTCGGCCGCTATCGCGCGGCCGGTGTCAACATCGGTCTTGGGACCGATACGTGGCCACCCGACCTCGTTCACAACATGAGGCTCGGCCTTTACGTCGCGCGCGTGCTCGAAGGCGACGCGACGCACACCTCCATGGCAGACTTGTTCGATGCGGCAACACTAGGTGGCGCGCAGGCCCTCGGGCGCGACGACCTCGGTCGACTGGCACCGGGCGCGCAGGCCGACATCGCCGTGTTCGATCTTCGCGGCGATCACCTCGGGCCCATCTTCGAGCCGATCAAGAACCTCATGCTGGCGGGTCGTGGCAGCGATTGCCGCGCGAGCTGGATTGCGGGCCGCGCGGTGATGGAAGATTTCGTGGTCAATGGAGTCAGCATGGATGAGTTGCGCCGCGACGCCGATGCGCAGTACGCGAAGCTGATGGCAAGTCATTCCGATCGCGCGTTCGACCGGCCGCCGTCCGAGCGCCTGTTTCATTCGGTGTATGACACGCGTTAGGACGGCCCACGCTCTCCTTGCCGCGCATACGGCACGACTTCATGCTCCTGGTTCGACAGGCAAATCATGTTCGCCTGCAATAGCATCAGGTAAATGCGAACATTTTCATATTGTCCTGGAAATGTGTTTCATCGCTTGATGTTCGGTGCAGGCAGACCGTCGATCATGACGTTGAGGCACGCGGGCAAACCGCCGTTCAACGCGCGTTCGACCGCCGGCAATAATTCCTCCACAGACGTCACGTGTTCACCGTGACCACCGAATCCAATGCACACCTTGTCGTAACGCGTCGGCAACAGCTCGCAACCGATCGCTCTCTCGCGACCGTAGTCACGAAGCTGGATCTGGTACTCGGCATTCCAGCGCGCGTCATTGCCGACAACCGCCAGGAAGGGCAGCCCGTAGCGCACGGCCGTGTCGATTTCGGCGCAGTGAAATCCGAACGTTCCATCGCCCAGTATCGCGATAACCGGGGCCTCGGGCTGGGCGATCCGCGCCGCCAGCGCGAACGGCAAGGCCGATCCGATCGAACCGGCGACGCCGTTGATTAACCGATGCGGCGCGCTCAGGCAGGCCTGCGCCCACTGGCCGATCTCGCCACCGTCGCTGACCAGAACCGAGTCCGGATCGCGGTCCAGGATTTGCTGGAGCGGCCGCAGCGCCTGCACCGGATGCAGGCGATCGGCTCCCGCCGTCGCGCGATCCCACGCCGCGGGACGAAAGGCAATCGCTTGGCGCACTTCGTCGAGCCAACCGCTGCCGCGCGATGACGCCTCGGTCGTCGCACGCGTCAAAGCTTCGATGGCCGGAAACGTGTCCGCACGAATTGCCAAACGAAGTCGCGATCCGAAGGCGGTACGGCTCCGTGCGAGTTCGCGATCGTCAGGATCGACATGCATGAACTCACACGTTGCAGCAAACACGGGTGGTCGTCCGAACTTGAGCGTGAAATCCAACTTCTTGCCGAGCAGCAACACGACGTCCGCCATGGCGAGCACTTCCGCGAAAGCACCAAGCGCTGGATCGGCGATTCCGCGCGGACTCTCCATGCCGATCACGGGCACGCCCAATCGCTCTTCCAGCACGTTCACGCGAGCACGGCCGGCGTGCGTCAACGTCGTCGGGCCCGTAAGGACGATGGGTCGCTTCGCTGCATGAAGCTGCTCGCGCAAGGTTCGGGCGTCGGCGAATGCGAGCGATTGCGTTGCCGCGGTGAAGGCGTCCTCCGCAAGTCGATCACCGTCGCCGGTAACGCTGGCTTCGAGAACATCCATCGGCAAGCTGATGTGCACGGGTCCGGGTCGACCGGAGATCGCGGTTCGCCACCCGGTTGCGAGATCGCGAGGCAGCAAGTCGGCGCGCTCGCTTGTCCACGCGGCCTTGGTCAATGGCCTGGCAATCTCGGCTTGCTGCATTTCCTGGAACGCCCCAAGGCCGAGCTGCGAACCAGGAGCGTGTCCGGAGAGCAACAGCACCGGTGACTCTGCCATGGACGCAGTGTAGAGCGCTGAGACCGCGTTGGCGTGTCCGGGGCCGCCGGTCACGAGCGCGACACCGACCTGGCCGGTAAGCCGAGCCCACGCGTCCGCCATGTGCACGGCAGCCGCTTCGTGCCTCGTATGGATCAGCTCGATACCGGCATCCAGCGCCGCGTCGAACACCGGCATGATGTGGTTGCCGGAGAGCGTGAACAAGCGGCGGACACCTGCATTTTGCAATGCGCGCACCAATGCATCCGCGCCCCGCATCGAATGCTGCGGCATCCGGTGTCCCTTACTTGAGTTTGATACCGATGTCGCAACCAAGCTTCGCGTGCGTCGTGACCCGTAAACGCGGCGGAGGCGTTGGTGCGCCTTGCAGACAAGTCGCGATCATGATGCGTCGACCCTGCACAGATAGGGCATCCAGGGATGCAACCACGGCATGGCAGCGACGACCTGCGGCGCGAAAAAGGTCAGGAATGCGCTGGCGATCAGTACGCCACCGGCTATCTTCCTGCCGGCTTTGCCGGCGGCGAAACGTGTCGCGCCGCGAGCGCCAAACGCTGCCGCGAGCATTGCCGGCGCAGTTCCAACGCCAAACGCCAACATGGTCGCCGCCGACTGCAACGCATCGTGCTCGAGCGCTGCGATCACCATCACCGTGTAGGCGAAACCACAGGGCATCCATCCCCATACCATGCCGAAGCCGAGTGCATGCGCGGGGCTCGTCACGGGCAAGAATCGCCGGCCGATCGGCGCGAGATGCGGCCATACCACTCGCCCGATGCGCGAACCCGGATCGCGCAATGCCCCGAACGCAACGAACGCCGCGACCACGAGCGCAGCAGCTGATGCTGCGCGCAGACTGGTGCGAACCGCGTCGATGTCGAGCCACCCCACGATGAAACCAAGCACGCCACCCAGCAGGCCGCCCGCTATCGCGTACGAGAGTATTCGCCCCAATTGATAGGCAACCAGCAGCGAAGTGCGCTGGTGTCCGTCGGGACGCTTTGCGGTCGCAAGGCCAAGCGCCCCGGAAATGCCGCCGCACATCGCGAGGCAGTGGCCGCTCGCCGCGAAACCCAGCAGCAATGCGGCGCCAAGCGTGATTCCTCCGCTCATGGCGACTGCGGTCCCTTGTCGTCGCGCTCACGATCTGCGTCGACGAGTGGCGTGAGTGCCGGCGTCTCCATATCGTCGAACTGGCCGTGGTTGATGGCCCAGAACAACGCACCCGCAGCGCCGACCAGCAGCAGGATCGAAAGCGGGATCAGGAACACGAGGCTGTTCACGATTGCGCGCGGGAGCTTAGCCCGGTTACGTTCGGCACGGTGGCGATTTTCGCGTTTCGCTTTGCGGTCAGTCCCGCCGATGCGCAACGCATTCAGCACGACGGCAAGCGAACTCACCGACATGCCGATTGCGGCGAGCCACGGCGGCACGAACCCGAGCGCGGCGAGTGGCACCGTTGCAATGTTGTAGCCGAGTGCCCAGCGCCGGTTCTGCTGCTGAATCGACAACATCTCCGCCGCGAGCATGCGCGCTTCGGCAAGCACGCCCAGGCGACCCGTGATCACTGCATCGCTTGCCGCCTGTGCTGCATCGGCGGCTGACCCCACTGCGACGGCGACATCGGCCGCGGCAAGCATCGGTGCGTCGTTCACGCCATCACCGACGACGATCACCCGAGCGCCTTTTTTGCGCAGCGACGCGAGATATTCGAGCTTGTCCGAAGGCGCCTGCCTGGCCGCCCACGTCGCGATGCCGAGACTGGCCGCAGCAGACGCCACCTTCGCCTTTGAATCACCGCTGGTGATGGCGACGCGAAGTCCGGCCCGAACGAGGGCGTCGACCGCGGCCCGGGTGCCGGAGCGAAGGCGTTCATCCACATGGAAGGCGGCGATGGGACCGCTATCGTCGGCAAGGATCACGGCGTCGTCGAATTCCGACGGCAGTGGTCCTCCGTGCACCAATGCGTAGTCGGCTCGACCCAGGCGATAGCGATGGCCATCGATGACGCCGCCGATGCCGCGGCCCACGAGACTCTCGTGCGCATCGACCGTCGGCAGGGTGGCGGGCGCCGCGGCAGTAAACGCTCGCGCGAGCGGATGCCGGCTGCCTTGCGCGAGCGCTGCTGCAAGTGCGAGTGCAGTATCAGCCGTTATCGAGCGCAGCAGCGTCGTGCGGTCGTGGGCAATCCACGGCTCGGTCAGTGTTCCCGTCTTGTCGAACAGAACGTCGGTCGCCGCCGCGAGGTGCTCGAGCGCAGCGGGGCGCACCACGAGCATGCCGCGGCGGGTGAGCACCGCCAGCGTACGGGTGACCGCCGCGGGTGCGGCCAGTGCAAATGCGCACGGACACGCCACCACCAGCACCGCGACGGTGGCCGCCAAAGCGCGCGCCGGATCGACGAGCGCCCAACCCGCCGCGGTGCACAGTGACAGTACCAGCACACGAGCGACCAACCGGGCAGCAGCGCGCTCATCCGCGAGCGTCATCTGAGGCCGCGTTGTTGCTGCCCGCGCGGTCAGCGCGACGATACCCGCAACCACCGTCGCGGCGCCGACATGGCTTACGCACACCGTGGCGGGCGAGCCCACGACCACCGTACCTGCACAAAGTGAATCGCCGCGACGTTTGGTGACCGGCATCGATTCGCCGCTCAGCATTGCTTCGTCGACGCGACACTCGGCGCTTTCGAGCAAGCCGTCGGCGGGAACGCCGGCGCCGTCGGCAACCAGGACTCGGTCGCCGGCAACGAGTTCGAGCGCGCCGACCCGAAGCAACGATCCATCGGCCTCGACGCGATCGGCGAATACCGGCGTCAGGCGTGCCAAAGCGTCGGACAGGTCGCCGGCCCGGTGCCGCGCGCGCATCTCGAGGTAGCGACCGACGCAAAGAAAGAACACGAACATACTCACCGACTCGAACCAGACATCGGGGCCGCCGGTGACCACCTCGACCACGCTTCCGGCGTAAGTCAGTCCGATGGCAAGCGCTACCGGCACATCCATCCCCAGCTGACGCGCGGTGACCAGGCGCTTGGCGCCCGCGAAGAACGGCGCGGCGGCATAGAACACGACTGGCGTGGTGGCGATGAGCGCCAGCCATCGAAACAAATCGCGCGTGGCACCGTCAGCGTTGTCGAATGCCCCGAACCAGAGTGCACTGGCATACATCATCGCCTGCATCGCGCCGAAACCGGCCACCGCCAGGCGCTTTTGTGCGTCGCGCGATTCGCGCTGACGCATGTCGTTGAGTGCCGCGCGATCGAGCGGCAACGCGCGATAGCCGACTCGTGCGAGTGCGTCGACGATCTGCGCCAGCGAGACGGTGTTGCCCTTGAATATGATGCGCGCGCGCTGGGCACCTGCGTTCACGCCAACCTCGACGACGCCCGGCAGGAGCCCGAGCGTTCGTTCGATCAGCCAGCAGCAGGCGGTACAGCGCACGCCGTCGATGAGCACAACCGTTTCACTATCGCCATCCGCGCGCATGTGCACCACGTGGCGCGAAAGCGCCGGACGCAGCAGCGCTGCCGCGCTTTGCGCGGAGTCTTCAAGGTCGGGCGCGCGTCCGACGGGTTCGCTCCGCAACCGATAGTAGTCGGCAAGCCCAAGCTCGCCGATCCATTCGGCCACGGCACGGCAGCCGTGGCAGCATACGGGATGCGCAGCGCCGGCAACGCGTGCTTGCGGAGGGTCGGCTGGCAGCGGTTCGCCGCAATGCCAACAACCCTTCTGGCTGCGGTTCATCGCTGCTCGGTCACCGGTGGCGGTGCGACCGCATTGCGGAGCGGCATGCGCAACACGTTGCCGCCGCTTGTTGCAACCGGCGCATCGCCATGACGGAACGCCAACAGGATCGTCACTACGCAAGCGCCAAGCGACACGACGAGAATCAGACCACCAAGCCACACGACGGGCTGTCGGAACCAGGCGCGGTGGTAGCGCGTCATAGCTGATTTATCGCGCCGCAGCGGCGGGGTGCGATTGCGCATAGACCCAGGCAGCGACGAGCGATATGTCCTCAGCACTAAGTCGCGTGCGCCAGGCGGGCATCTCGCCGTTGCGGCCGTGGCGTATCGTCTCGGCGATATCCGTGATGCGACCGCCATAGAGCCAAATGTCATCGGTAAGGTTTGGCGCTCCAAGCGCTGGCGTGCCCTTGCCGTCAGCGCCATGGCACGCAGCGCAGGTCGAGAAGAGCGACCTGCCGATTTCTGCGCGCAGGGCGTCGTGGGGCATCTTCGACAGACTGGCCACGTAATTCGCGAGCGCGACAATCTGGTCGTCGGACAGGCCGCCGGAAAAGGCCGGCATCGCACCGCGACGTCCATCCGTGATACTGGTCAGAATCACCTTGCTGTCGCCACCATAGAGCGAGTCGTTATCCGTGAGATTGGGGGCGCCAAGCGCGTGGTTGCCCGTTGCTCCGCGACCATGACACGCTGCGCAGTTGTCGATGAAGATTACTTCGCCGACGCGCAATGCCTCCGGGTCGGCGGCGATCGACTCGATCGATTTGCCTCGAATGCGCTCGCGCAATGGTGCTTCGAGCGCACGGTTTGCCGTTTGGGCGAGCGCAAGTTCACTCTGCGACGTCCAGCCAAGGAGCCCTTTGAACGCACCGAAGCCGGGATAGAGCGCGAGGTAGCTGAAACTCAGCACGAAGGCCGACCCTGATAGCACGACCCACCAGGTCGGCAAGCGCCGAACGCCCTCGCGCAACACACCATGCGCCCACACGTGGCCACTGGTACCGTCGGGCTGTGTAGGAATGGCGACCCGCAGGCCCCACACGAATAGGAACAACGTGATGCCGAGATTGACAACGATGAGCACCATTACCCATGCCGACCAGAACCCGCTCATGGTGTGTCGTCCACGTCTTCCAGCGGCAAGTTCGCAAGTGCATCGAAGGTGCGCCGGTGATGCGGAAGCCAGGCCCATAGCCAGATGCCGATGAACGCGATCATCACGATCACGGTGACAATGCCGGCGACGTGTCCCCAGAACGGACTCACTTCGAAGGTTCCTTCGTCGGCTCGTTCGCGATGCCGAGACCCTGCAGATACGCGACCAGAGCGTCCAGTTCGGACTTGTCGGCGACCGCTTTAGGCGCTGCCGCTATGTCGGCATCGGTGTACGGGTCGCCTAGCGTACGAAGGGCGCGCATTCGCGCAGCGAGGTCCTCACCATCGATCTTCGCGTCTTTGAGCCACGGATACGTCGGCATATTCGATTCAGGCACGAATGCGCGTGGGTCGAGCAGGTGAAGCCGCTGCCATTCGTCCGAATATTTGCCGCCGACGCGCGCAAGGTCGGGCCCCGTGCGCTTGGACCCCCACTGGAACGGCCGGTCGTACACCGATTCGGCGGCCACCGAAAAAGGTCCGTAGCGCTGCGTCTCGGCACGCAGCGCGCGGATCATCTGCGAGTGGCACAGATAGCAACCCTCGCGGACGTATATGTCCTTGCCGGCGAGCCGGAGTGGGTCGTAGGGCTTCATGCCTGGTAGCGGGCTGACGCCGTGCGCCTGGATGAAGAGTGGCGTAATTTCCGACAGGCCTCCCAACGACACCATGACCAGCGTCAGGATGCCGAGCAGCACCGCGTTCTTCTCGATCGCCTCGAAGTATTTGTATCCGCCTGCCATGGCGCTGCGCCCTTTCAGCCGTACGCCGGCAAGGGTGACGGCACCTGGCTTGGCACAGGCTCGGGAATGGGCACCGGGATCGGCTTGATCAGGTGTGCTCGCGCCGCCGCAGCGGTGTGCCAGAGGTTCCATGCCATCACCACCATGCCGCAGAGGATGAGTACGCCGCCGAACCAGCGAACCATGTAGAGGCCCTTGATCGCGATCAGGCTGTCGATGAAAGGATAGGTGAGCGAGCCATCGGGGCTGGTTGCGCGCCACATGAGACCCTGGGTGACGCCCGCGATCCACATGGAAAAAATGTAGAGCAGCACGCCAACGATGTGCAGCCAGAAATGAAGCTCCATTGCGGCGCGCGAATACATCGCCGGCTGGCCAAGCGCACGCGGTGCCATCGCGTACAGCGATCCGATCGTGATCATCGCCACCCATCCGAGGGCGCCGGAATGGACATGCGCGATCGTCCATTCCGTGTAATGCGAGAGCGAATTGACGGTCTTGATCGCCATCATCGAGCCTTCGAAGGTGGCCGCCGCGTAGAACACCAAGGACAGGACCATGAATTTCGCCGCGGGATCTGTCTTCAACAGATGCCACGACCCATTGAACGTCAATAGACCATTCGCTGCGGAGCCCAGGCTTGGCATCAGCAGGATCAGCGAGAACGCCATGCCAACCGACTGCACCCAGTCGGGCAGTGCGGTATACATGAGGTGGTGCGGACCCGCCCACATGTACACGGAGATGAGCGCCCAGAAGTTGACGATCGAAAAGCGGTAGCTCCAAAGGGGCTGCTGCGCCTGGCGCGGAACGAAGTAGTACATCATTCCCAGGAAACCTGCGGTCAGGAAGAACGCCACCGCGTTGTGGCCGTACCACCATTGCACCATCGCATCCACCGAGCCGGAATAGATCGGATAGGACTTGGTCAGCGATACCGGCAGCGCGAGATTGTTGACGATGTGCAGCAAGCCCACCGCGATGATGAATGCGCCGTAGTACCAGTTGGCTACATAGATGTGGCGAATGCGCCGCCGCGCGATCGTCGCGAAGAACACGGTACCGAAAGAAATCCAGACCGCCGCGACGGCGATGTCGATGAACCACTCGGGCTCTGCGTACTCCTTGCTTTGAGTAATCCCGAGAGGCATGGTCACCATCGCCAGGAGGCAGCCCAATTGCCAACCCCAGAACGTGAAATTGGCAAGGCCGGTGAAGGCGAGTCGTGTGTGGCCCGTGCGCTGCACGACGTAGTAGCAGGTGCCCATCAGCGCCGAGCCGCCGAAGGCAAAGATCACACCGAAGGTATGAGCGGGCCGGATACGGCTGAAGGTCAGCCACGGAATACCGAAATTCAGCGAGGGCCACGCCATTTCGGCGGCGGCGTATACGCCGACCGACATGCCGATAATTCCCCAGACAGCCGCGGCAAGGAGGAATAGCCGTACGATTTGATCGTTGTAGGTTTCCTGGCGCAGCAAGTGTTCCCCCCGACACTATCGATTGCCACGTCGGCAGATCCCGCGCAGATTCTCCTGCAGACGGTGAAGCAAGCGGACGACGGGCCAGGAAATAATACGCGCGTTGGGGCCGAGGCGATACGTCCAGGCGATGGTCGTTGTCGGCAACGATGTTCGGATGACTTGCAGGGCGGCGCTCGGTGCGCTGCTGTCGGTGTGCGTGTTGCTGTATCGCACGCCGCCCGGATATCGGGGACGTTCTCCTATTTCATGACGACGTCAGTCAACTCGTCATCGACCCGCCACGTGCCGCCTTGATTCACAAGTATGGCTTCGCCGGTCAGCTTCAGCACGCTTCCCTCGCCGTCGAACAGGATCACCGCCGCCTTGCCGTTGCTCCAGCCCTTGGTGATCTTGACCGACTGGGTGGGGTGCTCCTTCGCCAGGTAGTTCATGTACGCGGCGCCCTTGCCCTCTTTGATGGCCCCGGCCTGGATTTTCCGCGCCTCGTCGGACAGTGCAGATCGCAACGCGTTCGCGTCACGCTTCGCGAGCGCGGCGTGATAGTCGAGGTAGGCCTTTCCGGGCGCACCGCCGTCCGCCGGCAGCATTGCGCCGTGATCGTCGGACAGGACCGCAAGGTCGAGGGTGATGTCGAAGGTGCGGTTCGTGTCGGTGCCCTTGAGCGTTCCCGCGAGGCGCCCGTTGGCGAGCTTGATCGTCGTGATAATCCCCATGTTGCCGCCGCAATAGCCGCAACCGTTGCCCGAGGCGAAGTAGAAGGAATAGCCCTTGTAGTTGCCGTTCGGGCGGAACTCGAAGTAGACCACGCCGGTGTCGTTGTCCTTGATGCGCTGGTCGACGGCCCGACGGCGATCGTAGTACGCGGCAAGCGCGTCCGAATCCATCTCGGCACTGGTGACGGCGACGACGATTACGTCTTCCTTGCTATCCAGCAAAGATTTCCCGGGAAAGGCGAGCGCGCTCTTGATCTGCATGCCGAGATTCTGATTCTTGAACGACCCCGAGGCCGTGTCCGCGGCCGCCGCCGATCCGACCCAGGCCGCCAGCGCAGCCGCAAGCAGAAGCGTCTTCATCGTTGCCTCCCTTACTCCCGATTCTTTGTCCCAAAACCAAACGAGCGCGGGCAATTCTGGTCGCCCGAAGAGCATGGTCAACGTGGCATCCTAACGCTGCGGAAAGCTCTGCTTCAGCACCGCTGCGATGGCGGCCTGGCCTTGCGGTATCGGATGGAATGGGGCGAGGCTCGCGTCGTTGTACCGCAGCAGGCTGATGCCGTAGGTCCAGGGATCGCCGGTGCAGAATTCGTGCCCCTGCACGACGCCGGAGATGTCGGCGACTGACACGCCCTCCAACCCGCTCACCGCCGCGATCAGCGTCGTGTTCAGCGTCTGCTCGAGCGTAATCAGATAATTGATCTCGTCACGCGAGAGATCGCCCAGGTCCAGGCATTCGTCCGATTGACTCGGTCCCGGCAATGGCTGGTGGTAGGTGGTGAAAATGATCCGCGGGATCTTGCCGGCCTGCGCGCCGCGCGCCTTGATCGCCGCGACCAGATTCTTGTAGTTGCCGGCAATCTGGCCGCTGTTGATCGGGTCCCAGAACAGATTCAAGACTCCTGAGCCCGGATTAGCAGCTGTGCAGTACGACGACGAGGTCGGGCGCGGCAGTCGCTTCGTCCACGCATCAGTGGTCGGGAACCGCTTCACGAAGTTCGCGCGTAGCTGGTGCGACCGATCCGGTGCATTGGCCAGAGCAGTGACCTGCGCGGGATCCGTATAGCCGGTCGCGCAGAAGATGAAAATATCCGCGAAGCTGACGTCGTCGGCACCCAGCGTGATGATCACGACATCCGGCTTGGCCGCGTCGTAAGCCGCGTTGAGATTGGTCATCCCGAGCCAGTTGCCGAACTGTGCCGGCCGATACAGGTTGCCACCGTAGCGTCGATCGAAAACGATCCCGTTATCGTAGGTGGACCCGGTGCACGCAAACTTCGTCAGCGTCGCCCCGATCATCGGCGCCAGCACATCGCCGTAGGCCTGCGCCGAGTCGTGGCAGAGCTGGTGGTCGCCCTGCCATACCGGGTTGATGACGCCGCCGTACCACTCGTTCGGATGGCCGGTGTAGTAGACGTAGCCGTAGTTGATGCCTTCGCCCGAGGCAATCGAGTCGCCAATGACGACCACGGAGAGCGGTGGGGCGTCGCCGAGTTCCGACGGCGCATCGGATCCACCGCCACAGGCGGCAAGCAATGCGACCAGCATCACTGCCAGGACTGTTTTGACCTCCGACATGGCAATGCTCATGCTAGAAGCGATACGCCAAGCCGATGGAAAGGGTCTGCGCCCAGAAATCAGTCGTATTGAAGTTGAAGGTTGGTTGCGCCGCGCCAACGAGCGTGGCCGGCGGATCGTTGCCGTAAGCCACCGCCTGGGTCGGATTGATGTTGCGGTTGATCTGCTCGCCCGGACGCGCCACGTTGCTCGCGTAGAGAAACGAGTAGCCGACGTAGACCGTGGCCTGCGGCGTAAGCCGGTAGCCCAGGTTGAGCGCGACCTCCGGCACCACCGCGAACGTGTTGCGCGAGTGATCGCCGCTGTTCGACGGCAGCGCGAAATACCCGCCGGGAAAGATCTGCGTCGGCCCGTAGTTGTTGTAGTCGTTGGTCTCGAGAAAGCCGTTGACCGACACGCGCTGCTGCATCGTGCCGAGCGCCAACTTCCCGATTGCGCTGCCGACCCACGGGCCCTGGTCGTACGCCGCACGCGCGCCGACCTGCAGGCCGTAGAAGCGGTTGCGCGCGTCGAACGCGTCGGTGGTATTCCAGATGTCGCTGGGGTTGGGCGGGTTGTAGGGGCTGCTCGTGGTGATCGTGTACGACTCGCGCAGCTGCAGGAAGCGGAACCCGCCGAGGAGGTCGACTCGCCATGCGTCCCGCGGCGGCATCGCCCATGTCGCGTTGAACTCGCCGCCGCCGAGGTTGTTCGACAGCGTCGCCTGCGCGCTGCCGCGATAGTCCGGCCAGTGGGAAATCTCCGTGACGTTCTCCTGATTGCTCGTAACGTCGAAGTACGGCAGGAACAGATCGATGGAACCCGGCTGGCCGGTGGAGCTCACGCTGCTCGACGTGGTGCGTGTGGGAATGTAGAAGCCGGTGAGCTCGACACCGATGCGGCTGTCGATGCGGTAGGCGCCCGTGATCTTGAAGCCGGCATTGGGATTGGTGTCGACCGAGCCACCGCCCAGCAGAACGTTGACGCCGGGCGCGTCGAGATAGCTGTCGGTGATGATGGGCACCGGCGTCGGGCTGCTCTTGAACCAGGCGAACAGTGCCTCCGCGCTCACCGACCAGCGACTGTCGGCGTCCGTCGGCGCGGGCGCTCCCTGCGCCAGTGCCGCACCGGTCGCCATCGCTGCCAACAATGCCACCAATGCAGCTCGTCGCATGGCGACACGCCTTTCGTCTCTGGCGGGCTTCACAGCGAATACAGGAACGCGCGGAGCTGGAGAAGCTCGTTCGGGGTCAAGCCATTCAACCCTTCGATGACGCCGAGTTTCTTGATCGCCGGCCCATCATGCAGAAAAGCCGCCTCGATCGCATCGCAGGCCCGCCCATCGTGCAGCAGAAAGTCACAGGCTGGATCCCCCGGGTTCTTTGTGTTCTTGTGGGAATCGGTCACGAAGCGGTTGAAGCGCAGTCCTTTCAACGCCGGCGTGCGAATCTTTTGCACGTAGTTCTGGAACGTCGGCAATACCACTCCGTCGTTGTCTCGAATGGACTGGCTTCGCATTGCCGACCTGCGACAGGTAGCCCATGTCATGCATCAACAGATCCGTCCCGATGTAGGACAGGAACGGCCGAGCTGATTGCGTGACGCGTGTCGCCAGACGGTCGCGAAAGTCCTTGGTCAGCATCGTATCTTCGGGAACGATGTCGATTCTCTTGATCACGTGACACGTGTCGCACTTCGCCTGTCGAAAGATTTTCTCGCCTGCGACAACCTCCGGCAGGGCAACCTGAAACTCGGAGCGGGTTGGATTGCCGAGCCAGCGTGCATAGTCGGCCATCCGATTGATGTCCAGTTCGGACAGATCCGCGTTGCCGCTCGATTCGACACACGTCTTGTCGGCCGGACCGCAATTGGGAAACGCGTAGCGGATCGGGAACATCACCTTGTCGTTGGAATAGAGCTTCTTGTATCCCTCGCTCGTCGTCATGTTCATCTCGACGAACGCGGCATTGGCAACCTGGTCCTCGAGGGAGACGCGATCGCCCAGCCATCCGAATCGGCCGATGTAGCAATCGGTCAGGCTGTTGGTCCGGCAGTCCTTGTGAACCGTGCCGTCAACGCCGTCGCGCGACCCCGCGTTCCAGATGATCTCCCCGGCTATCGTCGTCGCCAAGCGCGGCCTTCTGGCTGTCGCGGAAACCAATGAATGGCCTGGTTGGGTATCGCTTCCATCGCGCTCAAGTTGCCGAGGCGCTTGCCGTTGAGAAGCATGAACCCGACTGCACCGCCATCGATGGCCGCGCGTATGGCGGCGTCGTTGACGTCGTCACAACTGGCCGGCCACGGCTTGGAGGTCGGCGCGGGCAGGACGAGTTGACACGTCGAACTGGTCTGAAATGCTCCCAGCTTCACCTGCCGCGGGTCATAGGTCTTGTTGAGTTCGGAATTGACGCGCGCAGCGCTCACGACCATTCGATTCGCATTCGCCGGTTCATAGTGTCCAGGCATAGTTGTAACCCGGCGTGGTCACGTGAAAGCTGTCGCCGTAGAAGTTCATGATCTTGTTGTTGTAGTAGAGGTCCCCGGCCTGGACGTTCCTCGGTGGGTGCTCGACCAGGTTCGCCGCAAACGCCAGCGGTTCAGAGTAGCGCGAAGAATCGAGGCGGGTCGTATCGCGGTGCAAGTCGAAAAAGACCAGCTTCATCGGGCGTATCTGCCCGGTGAAGGTGTAGTCCTTGACCGGGTAGGGGTTGTACGCGTCTCCCGTCATGAACTCCTGCAGCGCCGCATCGAGCTTGCCCGCGGTGTTGATCGGTATCCCGCTGCCGTTGCGCACGTGGCACCCGTCACAGGTGTTGTTGTGAAAAGGTGCTGGAGCTGTCTGGGGGTCGAAGGCCGCCGCGAACCTTCTGGCGGCGAACTTCTGATTCCCCTTGGCGGACGCCTCGTACATTTTCTGCGTCCGGTATTCGTCGTGCCACAACACCTTCCCTCGGATGCCGTCCGCGAACTGCGACGGATCCGACTCCATGTGGTTGCTCATGAGCAACGTATGGTAGAACTCCTTGTCGGTGTAGTTGCGGCCGTGAAAGCGCGCGCTTGATATCGGCGACGTTGGCGATGGGCAGATACAGGCTGAAGATGCTCGCGTTGTACACCTGCTCGTAGACGCTGAGGCCACTGTCGCTGCCGGGGTCCTTGTAGAACGACACCGGCAGCTGCATGCCGGGAACGCCGGCGAACAGGAAGGACGTCCTGCCGTATTGGTTCGCGATCATGCCCGCGGTCTTGATGTCCGGCCAAAAAGACTCCGGCCACTGCTCGAGAAAGCCATTGTGATGAAGCTCATAGTTGAGGCCGCACTGGCGTAGCTTCTCTACGTTCTCAGTCGCGCCGGTGGCAGCGCCGTACAGATCGGAGAGCGTGCATTGTCTCGGGTAAAGGTACGGCTTGCGCGACGTTGCTCGGTCTGAGTGCAGGGCGGCGGATTGGTGGGGCCGCTCACGCTGACGTCGCAGTTCGGACCAACCGGTGTCTGCCGTCTGCGTGTTCTCAAACTGTCCCAGAAAGGGGTTGAGTACGGCCTGCGGGTAGTAGAAAGGTTTCCCAGGGATATACGCGTTCCGTTCCAGGGAAAATGACGTTGACGATCAGCTTCGCTGAAGTCGGTAGGAAAGCTTTGCAGTGCAGTTATTGAACCACGCAAGCAGATTCTCGTTGTATTTCCTGTACTGAAGGTTGACCAGATTCGACGGCAGTGGGCTGAGATCGAATCCCGCCATGACCAGCGTGCACTTTGTCTCCCCGTCCCCGCCCTTGCAGTGGTTGCCTGGTTGCCCGGCCGGAGCAGATGGAAAGACCGACCATGGCATCGACCTCGGCCACTTCGTCGGGTCATTTGCGGGCAGGGCATTGAACCCGTTGTTCATCGGGGAAAGATAGTCACCGTAGCAAACAGGATCCTGGACATCGTGCCGTGGCCGGGAAGAGTGAATCGCAGTAGTGCGACATGTACCAAGGCATCTGGGGGGCGTAAGTGCTGCCGTCCGTGATGATGTACCCGCCGATACATGTCGCTGCCATCGGGGATCCGTCGTTGCCCGGTTCCAAAAGGACGCGGCTGCAGTGCAACTGCGGAGCCCGTGCTGCGAGTCCAGAAGCTGGACAACTCCAACATGACTTCTATGCACGGAAGGGCACGGATCCTGGCACTCGGGGCCGCCTTGATTTTCGGATCCTGTGGAGCGTAGAGAGTATCGGTTCTGAGCATGCCCAGAATGTTGTTGACTCCGAGTTCGAGCATGCAGTCTTCCTGCTTGAGGTTCTTGCTTGTACAGAAGGCCTTCTCTTGTGCCCCCAGCGCGTCATAGGGGAGGACAAGCGCTTCATCGATTTCGTTGCCGGCAAAGGTACCCAGCTTTTGATGCCAGGGAATGTCCGAATACCATTCCTTCACCAGAGGCAGCACCCACTGTGCTGGGCCAAAAGGGAGCGCGGCTGCCGATCTCTTGAGCCGCTGCGACAAGAACAACAGTTCCCACAGCCGAGGCCGCAATCAAGCCAGTGATGGTCAGGCTTCTCATGTTTTATCCCTTTTGCCCTGGTCCGTTTGCGCTCATTATATTGAACTGCCCCACCTTTTCACGGGGACCGCGCTCTCCAACCAGACCCGGACCTGGGCAATCTTGCACGGGACCGTCGACGCCCGTCGCATATAATTCCGCAAGGCACCGCCGTTGCGCGGCCACGCCGGCGGCGCCGGGCGATAGACAGTGAAGCCGAGTGTTTCTTTGTAGCGACGGCGAAAGGGGGCATTCTTGGGCAAGGTACAGACCATCGTCGTCGTCGCTGCGGCGTATCTCGCGCTCGGCACGTTCTCCGCCTTTTTTGCGTATTCGAAGCAGGACGCGTGGGGTGTCTGGCTCGCCAGCGGCTTCGCTCTGGGACTGCTGTTTGTCCGCGCGCGGTCCAACTGGACACCGGTGCTCGCCGGTGCCTTCCTCGGCGCGCTCATCTTCGAGCCGCTCGTCGGATCGTCGCTGCTCGATTCGTTGGGGTATGCAGTCATCGAAGTTGTGGTGACGTTCGCCGGAGCCGCGGTCGCGGCTCAGCTCTCGCCGCCGCCGCTGCGTTTCGCGTCACCGCGCGATGTCGGTGCGATCGTGGCAGGGGCGATCGTCCTGGCCCTGACCGGGGCGGTGATCGTCAGCCTGTGGGGTGACCTTGCCGGGAGCCCCGATGCGTGGCGCACTTTTCGCATCTGGCTGGTTGGAAATTTCGTCGGCATGCTCCTGATCGCGCCTTTCGTCGCGGCGTGGGCACAGTTCCGGCTCAAGCGCTCGGGAGGTCTGACGATGTCGTCATTCGCCGGTGGAGCGGTGGCGTGTGCACTCTTCCTGATCTGTCTGTACGTGCTGTTTTCGGCGCATCCCGACAGCCGCTTCCTGCACTCTTACGCAGTCGGGCTCACGTATCTGCCGTTCGTGTTTTTCGTCCTGGTCGCGCTGCTGTGGGGCACCCGAGGCGCAACGCTGGCGGCACTGATCGGCGCACTGATCGCGATCGCGCAGACCATGCGCGGCCTCGGTCCGTTTATCGATCGCGAAGGGCTCTTCGGCGACGCGGCGCTCAACGCTCAGGGCTACGCCGCCACGCTGGCGATGACCGGTCTGCTGGTCGCTACGCTCGTGGAGGGCCAGCGCATGGCCGCATCGCGAGCACGCGCATGGAGAACTCGCTTCGAGGCCGCGATCGGCGCGCATGGACTGATCGCCTACGACTGGGCGCCGGAGTCCGGCGAACTCGTGGTCAGCGGCGACACGACCAGGCTGGTCGGGTTGCCGGCGCAGAAGCTCGCCACTCTCGCCGACTGGCTCGCCTGCGTCGCGCCGCAGGATCGGGACGCAGTCTCTGCGCGCTTCGGCGAGCGCGGCGCGGGCGGCGCGGCGGACACCATGCGCTACGCGGTGTTCGGACCATCGGGCACCACCACGGTGATCGACGAAGCGCGAGCGATCTACGATCACGATGGCGACTTGCACCGCATCGTCGGCATGGTCCGCGTGACACCCGTCACTGCATGAGCGCGACGGACGACGCCGGGCGCGAAGGTTCTCCAATGAGCGCCGCTGCAGCGCCCGATGCGGCGCTCCTCATCCACGGCCTCGGGGGCACGCAGTACGACCTCGGGTCGATGCACAAACGGCTCAAGAACGCCGGGCTGGTGACCTATTCGCTGACGCTCCCGGGGCACGGGACCAAACCGGAGGATCTCGCCAGCGTCGCTGCCGAGGACTGGGTCGAGGCGGTCGTCGCCAAATATCGCGAGGTCCGCGATCAGCATCCAACCTTGCACCTGATGGGCATGTGCATGGGCTCGCTGCTCGCGGCGTTGCTCGCGGCGCGCGAGCGTCACGCCAAGGGCAACCTGATCCTGCTCGCGCCTCCCGTCTACATCGACGGCTGGGCCACACCGTGGTATCGCTTCCTGCGCCCCGCGCTGTACGCCGTTCCGGGCTTGCCGCGACGCATGAAAATCGAAGAGGAAGACCCGTTCGGCATCAAGAACGAGCAGCTGCGCGCGATCGTCAAGGCCAAGTTTGAGCGCGGCGAGAATTTCCACTATCAGTGGGTGCCGCTGGAGTGCATTCGCCAGGTCGACCGTTTGCGTGCGATGGTGATGAAAGCCGCGTCGAACATTCGCTGCCCGACGCTGGTGGTCCACGCGCGCGAGGACGAGCTCACCAGTCTGCGTTCGGCGCACTTCATGGTGGAAACCATCGGCGGCGGGCGGGCCCGCATGGTCATCCTCGAGGATAGCTATCACATGATCTGTGTCGACAACGACCGCGAGATCGTCGCCAAAAACGTCCTTGAATTTCTCGGCGCAGCGCTGCCGGGTGCCGGGTCGGCGCTCGCGAACGAGCCGCGCATGAGCGCCGAGGAGCTGACGGCGGGCCTGCAGGCCGTGCTGGCCAAGCTCGGCGCCGGCGAGCTGTCCAGTCTGCGCGAGCTTGCGATCCCGGATCTCAGCTGGGTGCATCCTGGCGCCAACGCGATATCGGGTGCGCACGTCGGCAAGGCCTTCGGTAGCTTCGCGAGCAAGTTCAGCGCGCTGGGGAACGCGCGCTTCACTGCGTTCGGCACGCCGGTTTTCAATCGCGGCGTTGTCCTCGTTCCCGCGCAGCTCGTGGCGAGCAACGATTCGGCTCGCCTCGAATCGCCCGGCGCGCTGCTGTTCGCCTTCTACTCCGGGAAGCTCCTGGAGGCGCGCTGGTTCGCCGACCAGGTCGAGCTCGAGGATGCGTTCTTCGGGAAGGCGCCCGCGCCCGACAACACGGTCGTCGCTCTCGATGCCGCGTTCGTCGCTGCAATGGCGGAGGCCAAGATGCTGACCAAGCCGCCCGAGAACGCGACGCTGCTCGATCTCTATGCGCTCTACAAGCAGGCCGACGCGGGAGACGTCGCCGGTGATCGTCCCAGCGTGCTCGACGTCGTCGGCCGCGCGAAGTACGACGCGTGGGCCAAGCGCAAAGGTGTTTCCCGCGAAGAGGCAATGCGGACGTACGTCGAGCTGGTGGACAAACTCAAGGCACAGGAAGTGACTGCTTAGATCGCGCGGCGCGAATCAGTTCCCGAGGTCCGCGACGAGCTTTTTGAAATCGGCCGAGTCGAGCAGGAGCTTGCGCGCGACTGCGCGCAGGCGGTCGACCGCTACAGGGTCGAGGGTCAGCGCAGTCGGAATGTTCTGGAAACCGTTGCGCTCGTTTTCGTCCGCGATCGCCTGCAGCGAAACATCGATGAAGTAGAACTGGGGGCCTGACTCGCCCGCAGCGCCGCGCGGGAGTGGACGCCGCTTCCTCACTTCGTCTCGCCAGACTTCGAAACTCGATCTGAGCTGCTCCGCCACGTCGAACGAATGCGCCTTTCCAGGCAACTTGAGCGCGTTCAGGGTTTGCAGGAAGTTCGGCGTATTGGGAGTTTGATCGATCGCATAATTGGGATCGGTCTCGGCGTTGACCGAGATGAACACCACGTGGGTGACGTTGCGATAGCCGAGGGCATCGACCAGTTCGAAGAAGCCACCCTGCTCGACAGCGAAATCGCCGGCAACGCGCAAGCCCAGGTTGTCGATCAGCCCGCCATCGACCAGATGGACATGCGGACGTCGCGAACGATCCATGTAGGTGCGCGCTTCCTCGAGACGGACGATGCGCGTACGCGTGGACCGGTCGTTGCTCGAGGCGATTCCCGGCAGCGATACCGGGCCACAGGTGCCGGCATAGCTGTCGAGTGTTATCGCGCTGAAGAAGGGTGGCAGTGCCGCGGACGCAGCGACGGCGCGTCCGAGCGACAAGCTGCCAAGGTCCGAGCACAGCAGGTCGAATTGCGCCTGCGTGAAGGGAAAGCGCGCGCCGGTCGCCAGTGCGGCCGCATTGATGACCACAAACGGCCGCATGTTGCCGCGGGCCAGATCGGCGTACGTTGCGCCGTGGAACAGCTCGCGATCAAAGTATTCGGCGAGAATTTCTCCGCGCGAGAATTGCGACTGAGCGAGTCGCGGCAGATTGGCGAGAAGCTCGGCGCGAAGCTGGCGTTCCACATCGCGCTTCAGGAATTTGCTTTCGAAATCGCGGAAGAGTCCTTCCCGATGGACCGCGTAATAGGCGGCGACGATACTGCCGCCGGAAACGGCGTTGATGACATCGACCTCGTCGAGCAGCGTTCGGCTCCGGCCGCCGATCTTTAGCTTCACGTCGCGCAGCGCTTCCATCGTACCGAAGGCCAGCGCCGCCGCGCGCGTGCCTCCGCCCGACAACGTCAGGATGACCAGCACATCTCCCGGGTTGTCGGGATCGGCCTTTACGCGCTGCAGCCGGTATCCCTTGGTGTGGTCCTGGGTTGCGATCGGCGTGTTGATCGGATGTTGGGGATCACAACCGACAAGCGCGATCGCGCAGAGAAGAACCAGCGTCAGCCACTGGATGCGGCGCATGCCGCGAAGTTGTGAGCGCATGATGGCGAGTCACATGTTCGGATGGTGCATATCCTTGACCTTCTCAGTCGGCCGTGATCTTCCCGACCTCGATGACCTTCTTCCAGCGTGCGAATTCGGATGCCTGAAAAGCCGTGAATTGCTCCGGAGTATTGGCGACGATTTCAAAGCCGAGCTCCAGTAGCTTCGGCTTGACCTGTGGGTCGTTCAAGGCCGCGACGATGGCGCGAGTGCAGCTTGGCCTTGATGTCCGCCGGCAATCCTTTGGGTGCTGCCACGGCCTGCCATGAGTAGACGGTGAAGTTCTTGATGCCAGCCTCTTCCATCGTCGGCACCTCGGGCAGCAACGGCGAGCGCTTGGCGCTGGTGATCGCCAGTGCTCTTAGCTTGCCAGCCTTGATGTTGGGGAGGCCCGTGTTGATGTTCATGAAGGTCGCATCGACTTGGCCCCCGAGCAGGTCGGACATCGCCGGTGCGCCGCCCTTGTAGGGCACATGTACGCCCGTGGTCCCCGTCTGCTGCCAGAACAGCTCGGCCGTGAGATGGTCGCTCGTGCCGTTGCCGGCCGAGGCAAAGGTCATCTTGCCTGGGTTCGCCTTTTCGTATGCGATGACATCAGCCAGCGTCTTGTGTGGCGAGTTGGCAGGCACCGCCAGCACGTTGGGGGCCTGCACTGCGATAGTTATGTAGTCGAAGTCCTTCAGCGGGTCATACCCGCCGTCCTTGATGAGGTGCGGGCCAATCACGAACGGCCCAAGCGAGGAGACGAAGATGGTGTAGCCGTCGGGCGCCGCGCGCTTGGCGGCGACAGCGCCTATTGCACCGCCGGCACCGGGTTTGTTTTCGACGATGAATGTGGCCGCCAAGCTTCTCTTGCAGCTTCGGGCTGAGTGTGCGGGCGATCATGTCCGTCGATCCGCCAGGCGGGAACGGCACCAGCAGTGTGACCGGTTTGTCCGGCCAGGCCTGAGCCTGGCCGCCTGCAGCGATGGCGACCCCAATGACAAGGGCGGTCAAGATCTTTCTCAAGAGTTGTCTCCTTAGGGTTATGACGCGTGCTTCGAGTCGCGCTTGATACTGGTCTATCCGATTTTGTTCGGAACGATCAGGTCACGGGCGCGGGATTGAAGAGTACCAGCGCGTTGTGAAGCTTCCATTGCTCTGCCCAGGTCTTCTTGCGACCGCTGGCGACTTCGAGCATTAGTTGGAACAGTTCCCAGCCAACCTCTTCGATAGTCTTTTCTCCTGTCGCGATGGTTCCGGCATTTACATCCATGAGATCGTGCCAGCGCCGTCGCGAGATCGCTTCGGGTTGCCACTTTGATTACCGGCACCTGCGCAAGACCGTAGGGCGTGCCGCGTCCGGTGGTGAACACGTGCAGATTCATTCCCGCAGCGAGTTGCAGCGTGCCGCATATGAAGTCGCTGGCCGGTGTGGCGGCGTAGATCAAGCCCTTTTGCCTGACTTTCTCACCGGGCGCCAAAACGCCCGAGATCGGTGAACTGCCCGACTTCACGATCGAGCCCATCGCCTTCTCGACAATATTCGACAGGCCGCCCTTTTTGTTACCCGGTGTCGTGTTGGCGCTGCGATCGACTCGGCCCTTGTCGAGATAGTTGTCGTACCAGGCCATCTCCCTGATCATCGCCTCGGCAACCTCCGGGGTCGTCGCACGCGAGGTTAGCTGGTCGATCCCGTCGCGCACCTCCGTCACTTCGGAGAACATCACGGTTGCACCGGCACGTACCAGCAGGTCGGTGCAGAAGCCGACCGCGGGGTTTGCGGTGACGCCCGAAAAGGCATCGCTGCCACCGCATTGCACCCCCACCACCAGCTCGCTGGCCGGCACCGTCTCGCGCCGGCGCGCATTCAGGCGCTCAAGATGCTCTTGCGCCTGGGCCATGATCGATTCGACCATCGACATGAAGCCTACATGCTTGTCGTCCTGCAGGCAGACGACATCGAGGACAGCTTCCGCGTTGTCGCCGACGTCCGCGACGTTGCGTTCGTCGATCAGCGGAATTGTCCCGGGCGGCAGCAAGCGTTCAGGTTGCAGTTTCTCGCACCCAAGGCTGATCACCATCACTTCACCGCCGAAGTTCGGATTGAGGCTGATGTTGCGCAGTGTGCGAATCGGTATGATCGCGTCGGGCGCATCGATCGCAACGCCGCAGCCATATGTGTGGTCCAGCGCCACCACGTCGTCAACATTCGGGAACATGGGCAGGAGTTCGGTCTTGATGCGCTGCACGGCGAAGTCGGTAACGCCGGCCACGCACTGCACAGTCTGCGTGATCGCCAGGATGTTGCGCGTGCCCACGGAGCCGTCCTGGTTTAGGTACCCTTCGAAGGTGTAACCCTCGAGCGAAGGTTGCGGCGCGGGTTTGACGCTGGCTATGGGCAGGTTTTCGAGCGAGCGTGCGGACGGCATTTTCAGCAGTCGTTCGTGCACCCAGCTGCCCGCGGGAATGTCCTTGAGTGCGTAACCGATGATCACGTTGTAACGCAGGATGGGCTTGTCCTTTGGTATGTCCATCAGCGCCACCTTGTGGCCTTGTGGCACGTGCTCGCACAGCGTCAAGCCGGAGGGGAACTGCGTTCCGGCCGGCAGCCCACGATCATTGGCGACGATCGCGACGTTGTCGCGCTCGTGCATGCTGATTGTCAGTGGCTTTTGTAGCGAGGCTTGAATCATGGACGTTTTCCTTTGGACGCTCAGTAGGATTCGGGACGCGATAAGGTCCGAACCCGTCCTCTGTCGAGTTTATCAAGTTGGGTGACTCGGTCGATGCCACTCACGAGTCCGCCATTCGTTCGACGGTAATGTTCGCAGCGGGTCCGGCACATGCATAGGAAGAAATTGCCCTTGGTCGGCCTGGCGAGAGGACGATTCAGCCCGCGTTGACAGCACCGGCTGCCAGCTGACCGGCTCCTGCGCGGGTTGGCCTCTGGCGGCCCCTTGCTCTTTGTCCGGCGCTGGATTTCGGATACATTCTGTCGGCTGCCTCGTGCAAGCACTTCAACATTGCCTCTGCGCTTGGCGACATCTGGTGATTGCGTCGCGTGACGATTCCGAATGGCTCCATTTGGGCATCCAGAGTCAGTGGCAACAATGCGAGGAGACCTGCCTTGCGGTAGGGTTCGACGTTCACGTCCTGCCACGCTGCAACCATGTCGGTCTTTTGTAGCAGGCTGATAATCACCGAGATATAAGTTGTCTCGACCAAGTTGCGCGGCAGGCCGAGGCCCTGTTGCACAAACATGGCATCGATCCGGTCCCTGAGAAGGCCACCGGAAGGCGGAAGGATCCAGGGCTGCTCCACGAGGTCGGCGAGGCTCAGGTGACGTTTGCCAGCAAGCGGATGTCCAACCCGCGCAATCACGTGGTGCTTCTCGCCGGCCAGTGCCTCGAAACTCAGCTCATCCGCGCCGTGAGCGTCCGCAACCCTCGCCAATGCGATGTCGATGTCCCCCTTGAGCAGACGTCCGACGAGAACGGCGCTGTTCTCGATCTCGATGCTCACACGAATCCGTGGGTGTTGCTGCTTCAGGGACACGACGGCTGTCGGCGCCAGGCCTGTGCCGGCGCTCACCACCGCGCCGATTCTGCATTGACCGGCCAAACCCGATCGGAGCGCGGCGATCTCATCTTGCGCGCGGTCCATCTCGGCCAAAGCCGAACGCGCGTGCCTGATCATGATTTCGCCGTATTGAGTAGGTTCGATGCCCCGCGCGTGCCGTTTGAAGAGCTGCACCCCGAGCGATTCCTCCAAGTCCGTTAGCAACTTCGATGCGCCGGGCTGAGTCATGTTGGCTGCTTTGGCAGCCCGTAACACGGAGCGCTGATCGTCCAGATGGACCAGCAGCACGATGTGGCGCGTTTTGAGGCGTCCGCGTGTCATCGGGTTTGACAGGGCCTCCATGGCGCATTCCTTTATATACACGTTTTAGTATACAACACGACTATTTTATTCATTATTCAAGCATATCTATTCCAAGCACAATTTGCGACAGACATTAGGGCTCCACGGCAGGTAAAGAACGGGCCCGCGCAAAGGCCGCGCAAGCGGAACGGAGGAGTGCACGAATGATGCTCGTCGACCTGGTCAGTTCAATCAGCCACGTTCTTCCGCGGCTCGTTGCCGCCTCGGCGCAACGAGCGCCCGATGAGAAGATCCCTGACCCGGAATTCGGATATGCCTTCTTCCGACCGGACGAAGCGGGCAGGACAGAACAGTTCGACGAGCGACGACTCGGGCGCCTGGGCAATGTTCCAATCGAGCAGGTTGGGCATCCTCGGGGCGGGGCCAATCGGCTACGCGGTTGCGCGGATGGCGCATCAACAATTTGCGGCCGACGTCATCTATCACCCTTGGGCGCCCACCGACGAAGTCGAGTTCGATCGCGATGCCCGGTGGCAACCTGTCGACGACGTTTTGGCAGCACCCGTGATCTGCGTTGTGCTCCCCTGGTCGGATGATCTGCCGGCGCAAGTCCAGAGGGTTCGGCGCAAGCAAACAAATCCACAGCTCGTACTCGTCGCATGGAGGCGTTCACTAGCCATTGAGCGCGCGCTCGCCTATCTCGGGCAGCACTACATCGAGCCAGTTCAATTGTGCAACCTCGCAAAGGTTGCATGCATCAGCAAGTCTCACCTGGTGCGCCTTTTCACCGCAACGCTTGGTATCTCGCCGCATCGGTATCAACTCCTGCTGCGGCTCTCGCGTGCAAAGGCAATGTTGCGCGAAGGAGGCCCCATCACGCAAATCGCACATGGCGTCGGTTTCTTCGATCATAGCCACCTGGATCGCAGCTTTCGGATCCTGATGGGCATGACGCCCACTGAATACCAGCAGAGCGTGGCGCGGTAAAGGAGGTTATTTCTTCCTAGTCGACGGCCACACGTTCAACTAAATTGCCCTGGGTTGACCTGTGGGTCGATCCAATGTGAAACACCGGCTCACGGCGTCCGTTGGTCTAAATCCGCCCCCATGGGACGCGAATGAAAATGTCATTCATCGGAGACTGCACATGAAAGTTGGATTCATCGGACTCGGCATAATGGGGACACCCATGGCGGCCAACCTGGTCGCCGCGGGACATTCGCTCCAGGTTTTTGATCTCAAGCCGGTTCCCGATTTGCTCACCAGCAAGGGCGTCGGCAGCTGCCTTTCGAGCCGCGAGGTAGCAGAGCGAACCGACATCATCATCACGATGGTCCCGGATACGCCGCACGTGGAGGCCGCGCTGTTCGGCAAGTCGGGCGTGGCCGAAGGCCTGTCGCGAGGCAAGACCGTCGTCGACATGAGTTCGATCTCGCCCATCGCTACCAAAGGCTTTGCCAAACGTATCAATGACCTTGGCTGCGACTATCTCGACGCGCCGGTATCGGGCGGCGAAGTCGGCGCGAAGAATGCCACGCTGTCGATCATGGTGGGTGGTCCGGAAGCGGCGTTCAGCCGCGTCAAGCCACTGTTCGACGTCATGGGCAAGAACATCACGCTGGTCGGCGGCAACGGCGATGGCCAGACCACCAAGGTCGCGAATCAGATCATCGTCGCGCTCAACATCGAGGCGGTGGCAGAGGCGTTGCTGTTTGCGGCTAAGGCCGGAGCCGACCCGGCGCGTGTCCGCCAGGCACTGATGGGCGGGTTTGCGTCGTCCAAGATCCTTGAGATCCATGGCGAGCGGATGGTCAAGCGCACGTTCGACCCGGGCTTTCGCATCGAGCTGCATCAGAAAGATCTGAATCTCGCGTTGTCCAGCGCGCGGCAAATCGGCGTGTCGTTGCCAAATACTGCAACCGCCCAGGAATTGTTCAATGCGTGTGCCGCGCACGGTGGCGCGGCGTGGGACCACTCGGCGATGGTGCGGGCACTCGAGCTCCTGGCCAATTTCGAAATCGGACAAAAGAAGGCGGCATCCTAAGCGCCAGTTGGGCAGCTATTCGACTGCAATCCCTTTTGACGTAGCGCAGCAGACTGTTACTCACAATCAACCGGGTACTTTGCTAGAAGCAATGGATTCGCCACGCGAGCTCTTGAGACGGATGTTCGACGCCGCGATTGCCGCCGCGCAGCCGTCGCTCTGTCTGCCGGCGCATCTGCCGCCAGGGCCCGCCGGACGCATGCTCGTCATCGGCGCCGGCAAGGCATCCGCGGCGATGGCGCGCGCCGTCGAGGATAACTTCGAAGGACCGCTGGAGGGCCTGGTCGTCACGCGTTATGGTTACGCCGTTCCATGCGAGCGCATCGAGATCGTCGAGGCCGCGCATCCCGTGCCGGACGCCGCTGGCATCGAAGCAGCGCGACGCATCCGCGAGATGGTCGTCGGACTTACAGCAGACGACCTGGTGCTGTGCCTGATTTCCGGCGGTGGCTCCGCGCTGCTGGCGGCACCCGCCAAAGGCTTGACGCTCGCCGACAAGCAGTCGGTCAACAAGGCGCTCCTCAAGAGCGGGGCGAACATTTCCGAGATGAATTGCGTGCGGCGCCATTTGTCTGCGCTCAAAGGCGGGCGCCTGGCTGCAGCATGTCATCCGGCCAAGGTGGTAACGCTCCTTATTTCGGACGTTCCGGGAGACGACCCGATCGACATCGCCTCCGGCCCGACGGTGCCCGATCCCACGACCTGTGAGGACGCGCTGGCAATCTTGCGGCGGTACGCCATCGAGGTTCCGGAAAGCGTGCGCAAGGTGCTGGAATCTGGTGAAGGCGAAACCGTGAAGCCAGGCGATCCGCGGCTTGCTGGAATCGAGACGCGAATGATCACGACGCCACAGATGGCACTCGAGGCCGCGGCGGTCGAAGCCCGCGATGCCGGTGTGACGCCTTATATCCTCGGCGACCGCCTCGAAGGTGAGGCGCGTGATGTTGGCAAGGTCATGGGCGGGATCGCACTGCAGGTCGCTGATCGTCAGCAACCTTTCTCTCCACCATGCGTTCTCCTGTCGGGTGGCGAGACAACGGTGACTGTTCGCGGCAATGGGCGCGGCGGCCGCAATGTCGAGTTCCTGCTGTCGCTTGGCATTGTGCTGCATGGCCACCCCGGGATTCACGCGATTGCAGGTGACACAGACGGCGTCGACGGGCTCGAAGAGATCGCGGGTGCGCTGCTGGCGCCTGACTCCATGGAACGCGCGTGGCGCAAGGGTATCAATCCCAACGACAGCCTGGCGAACAACGATGGCCATGGCTTCTTCGAAGCACTGGGCGATGGAGTCGTGACCGGACCCACGCTCACCAACGTCAACGATTTTCGCGCCATTCTGATCGCCAGCGACGGCACCGGGAACCACTGACATGCGCAGGCACCGCAACGCAAAAATTGTGGCCACGCTGGGTCCGGCCAGCGCGACCGAAGAGATGATCCGGTCGCTGTTCCTCGCGGGCGTCGACGTGTTTCGACTCAACTTCAGTCACGGTACGCACGAGCAGCATCGTGAGCGGCTGCAACAGATCCGCAACGTCGAACGCGAAGTGGGTCGGCCGATCGGCGTGCTTGCCGACATGCAGGGACCGAAACTTCGCGTGGGCACGTTCGCCGAAGGCCCGGTAACGCTGGTCGCGGGTGCGTCGTTTCGGCTCGACCTCTCAAACAGGCCCGGTGACGTGACGCGGGCGTATCTGCCTCATCCGGAAATTTTTGTCGCGCTGCGACCCGGCGCGAACCTGTTGCTCGACGATGGCAAGCTGCGTCTGCGCGTCATCAAATGCACGCCCGAGTTTGCGGAGACCGAAGTGATCATCGGCGGTGCGCTATCGGAGCGCAAGGGCGTGAACGTGCCCGATGTCGTGCTGCCGCTGTCAGCGTTGACCGAGAAGGACCGGCGAGACCTCGAATTTGCGCTCGATCTCGGTGTGGAATGGCTGGCACTCTCGTTCGTGCAGCGTCCCGAGGATCTCGACGAGGCGCGTGCGCTCGGCGAAAGGGCGGGCGCAAATCATGACCAAGCTCGAGAAACCGTCGGCGGTCGAGCACCTGGACGAGATCGTCGCAAGGTCTGACGCGGTGATGGTGGCGCGGGGCGACCTCGGCGTCGAGCTGCCGGCAGAGAAGGTACCGGCTATCCAGCGCCGCATCGTGCGCGCGTGCCGGCGTCTGGGCAAGCCAGTGATCGTCGCGACGCAGATGCTGGAATCGATGATCAGTTCGCCGGTGCCGACACGGGCAGAGGCCTCCGACGTCGCGACCGCGATCTACCATGGCGCCGACGCGGTGATGCTGTCGGCGGAATCGGCCGCCGGGAAATATCCCCTCGAAGCGGTACGGATGATGGATCGCATTCTTGCGGAAGTGGATTCCGATCCGCACTATCGCGATCTGCTCGAAGCCTCGCAAACGAAAGCTCAATCGACCAGTGCCGATGCGATATGCGCCGCGATGGACACCATCGCGGGGCTCCTGCCTATTGCAGTCATCGTCACCTATACAACGTCGGGTTCCACCAGTCTGCGGGCGGCTCGCGAGCGGCCGGTACCGCCGATCCTCAGCATGACGCCCAGCATCAAAACCGCACGGCGCCTTGCGCTGGTCTGGGGTGTGCACTCCCTGCAGACGCCCGACGTCTCCACTGTCGCCGAGATGGTGGAGCATGCCTGCCAGTGCGCGGTCGCAGAAGGTTTCGCCAAACCGGGCGATACGATTCTGATCAGCGCAGGCATGCCATTCGGTACGCCGGGCGCTACCAATCTTCTTCGCATCGCGACCGTTTGACCCGATCATGGCCAAGATCAAGAACATCACCGGATTCGAAATTCTCGATTCTCGCGGCAATCCGACTGTTGCGGCCGAAGTCGTCCTTGCCGACGGCGCAAGTGGATTTGGTACGGCGCCGTCGGGCGCATCCACTGGATCGCGTGAAGCATTGGAACTTCGCGACGGCGATCCGAAGCGCTATTTCGGCAAAGGTGTCACGCGCGCCGTAGGCAACATCAACGGCGAGCTGCGCCAGGCACTGTCAGGGCGCGACGCCGATGATCAGACGGCACTTGATCAACGCATGATCGATCTGGACGCAACCCCGACCAAATCACGACTCGGCGCAAACGCCATCCTGGCCGTGTCGATCGCCATTGCCAAGGCCTCGGCGCAGTCAGCCGGAATGCCGTTCTATCGCAGCATCGCCAAAGATCGCCGCATTGTCATGCCGGTGCCGATGATGAATATCGTCAACGGAGGTGCGCACGCCGACAACAATGTCGACGTGCAGGAATTCATGATCCTGCCGGTGGGGGCGCCGAACTTTTCCGAAGCGATCCGATGGGGCGTGGAAGTATTTCACACGCTCAAGAGTGCGCTCAAGGGACGCGGGCTCTCGACGTCCGTTGGGCGACGAGGGCGGATTTGCTCCCAACTTGCCGTCGAACGAAGCCGCGCTCGACATCATCATGCAGTCGATCGAAAGCGCAGGCTATCGTCCCGGGCAAGACATCTGGCTGGGACTCGATGCCGCGAGTTCCGAGTTCCATCGGGGCGGAAAATACGAGCTTGCGTCCGAGAACAAGAGTTTCGATTCCGCGGCGTTCGTCGACTACCTGGCGGCACTCGTCGACCGCTACCCCATCCTCTCGATCGAGGATGGGCTTGCCGAAGACGATTGGAGTGGTTGGAAAATCCTGACCGAGAAGCTTGGCAAGCGTGTTCAACTCGTTGGTGATGACCTGTTCGTGACCAACACCGCAATCCTCAAGGAAGGCATCGACAACGGAATCGCAAATTCGATCCTGATAAAGCTGAATCAGATCGGAACGCTGACCGAGACACTTGCGGCTATTGCGATGGCAGATGCAGCAGGATACAGTTCCGTGGTCTCGCATCGCTCTGGCGAGACGGAGGATACGACTATCGCCGATCTCGCCGTCTGCACGGCAGCGACGCAGATCAAGACCGGCTCATTGTGCCGGTCCGACAGGGTAGCGAAATACAACCGTCTATTGCGCATCGAGCACGACCTCGGAGGCGATGCACTCTACGCAGGACGCTCGGCCTTTGCGGTTCTTCGAGGAAAATAGGCTCAAGTGGCTACACAATTGACTGAAGCCGGTTGTGAAATACTCCAGCGGTCACGCCGTTGGTGTCTTGTCAGCCGCACTCTACAAAGGACGACACAGCGATGACCAAGGTTGCGCTCTCCGGTGCCGGCGGCAACATGGGCCGGATCATTCGTACCGGACTCCACAAGCGCGGCGTCGACCTGCGCTCGGCAGGCGGACGAAATCCTCTCGTGCCTTTGCACGAGGGTGAGGACATCATGCACGGCGATCTGCGCGATCCTGCCGTCGTAGATCGATTGCTCAAGGGTGTCGACGTTCTGATTCACTTGGCGGGCACGAGTGTCGAACGACCGTTGCCGGAGATCATCGAGAACAACCTGGTGGGGTTGTACCAAGTCTACGAAGGAGCGCGGCGCAACAAGGTGCGGCGGATAATCTTTGCCAGCTCGAACCACGCCTTCGGCATGAACTCGGTCAAGGACAAGCTGAAGCTCGACGCCCCATTTCGCCCCGACGGCCTTTATGGGCTGTCAAAGGTCTGGGGGGAGGCAATGGCGCGCATGTATTGGGACAAACACGGCATCGAAGGCATATCCGTGCGCATCGGGACTGCATTTAGCAGGCCACCGGCCGAATTCCGGCACTTGAGCACCTGGTTCGGGGACGAAGACCTCATGCAGTTGATCATGCAGTGCATCACGGTGCCCGACGTCGGTTACATGGCCGTATGGGGAGTCTCGAACAACACGCGCAGCTATTGGGACAACAGCGGAGCCGAGAAGCTCGGCTTCAAACCCACGCAGAACAGCGAGATTTACGCCGCTGAGATTCTGAAGCAGCCCAATCCCCTCGACCCGACCGCGCAGCGGTTCCAGGGGGGAGGTTTCGTCACCTTGGACTACACTCTGCCTGATGCGCGCCCTGGGAAATCATGAGGACAATGCTCGACTCAAATGGTTGATTTTCGAGGCACCGCTGAACGTCTGGCGTGACAGCGAAAGTGCCTAGGCATAGCAAGGGTAATGAGGCGTAATCGATCGATGGCACAAGCAACTTCCAAGCAACTTCTATCCAACGAGGAGATGTTATGAAACTTCAGTTAAGAAAACTACCCGCTCTCATCGTGGCCACCGTCTTCGCGGTAACGGCCACCACCACCATGGCGCGCACGTTCCGCTCGGCCGATGTGCACGTCAAGGATTACCCGACCAACCAGGCGGTCCTGTACATGGGCGAGGAGCTGTCCAAGGCGACCGGCGGCAAGGACAACATCAAGGTGTTCGGCGACAGCTCCTTGGGGTCGGAGAAGGACACTGTCGAGCAAGTCAAGATCGGCGCGCTAGACATGGTGCGGGTCAACACGTCCGCCTTCCACGGCATCGTGCCGGAATCGATGATCCCGGCGTTCCCGTTCCTGTTCCGCGATATCGAGCATTTCCGGAAGACGATGTACGGTCCGCAGGGCGACAAGATCCTGGCTGCGTTCGACAAGGCGGGATTCGTCGCGCTCGTGATGTACGAAAGCGGTGCTCGCTCGATGTATGCGAAGAAGCCGATCAAGACGGTGGCGGACATGAAGGGCCTCAAAGTACGCGTGCAGCCCTCCGACCTGTGGGTCAGCCTGATCAATGCGATGGGCGCCTCTCCGGCGCCGATGCCGTTCGCCGAGGTCTACACCGGGTTGAAGACCGGTCTGATCGATGCCGCTGAGAACAACTACCCGTCGTACGATGAGACCAAGCATTACGAGTCGGCGCCGGTGTACTCCGAAACCATGCATGCGATGCCGCCGGAGGTGCTGGTGTTCTCGAAGAAGGTCTGGGATACGCTGCCCAAGGAGGAGCAGGACGCGATCCGCAAGGCCGCCAAGGCCTCGGTGCCGTACTACGTGAAGCTCTGGGAGGCCAAGGAGAAGGATGCGAAGGCGGCCGTCATCAAGGGCGGTGCAAAGATTGTTCCGGCCTCGGAAATCGACCGGAAGGGCTTCGTCGAGGTCGAGAAGCCGGTCTGGGACAAGTTTGCCACCACGCCGGAAATGAAGGCCCTGGTGCAGGAGATCGTCAACACGAAGTAAGTTGCGGGCGCCGAGCGTACTCGTAATGGCATAACCCGTGGCGCGCTGCTCCGCGCCACGAGTTCTCACCTCGGGGGGTGAAAATGACCTGGCTTACTGCGATCAATTCCCGGCTGTCGCGTTGGGCGATGTACCTTGCGTGCCTCGGGCTCATCGGTCTCGTCGCGGTCGTCGTCTACGGCGTGACGATGCGCTACGGATTCAACCATGCGCCGCCGTTCGTGGAGCAGGTCGCGCTGCTCCTCGTCATCTGCGTCGCGATGTTCGGCGCTTCTGCCGGCGTGCGTGACGAAGGTCATATCGGCGTCGAGTCGCTGGTCGTTCTGCTGCCCGAAAAGGTGCAGCATTGGACCGGCGTCCTGGTCGGGTTGCTGACCATCCTTTTCGCCGGAATGCTGCTCTACGGTTGTTCGCTCATGGCGATATCGGTTCATGGCAGCACGATACCGACACTGGGCATCTCGGAGGCCTTTCGGTACCTGCCGCCGATCATCGCAGGAGTCCTGATCATTCTTTTCTCGATCGAGCACCTCGCGGCCACGTTTACCGATAAGAAAGTGGAACCATCATGGCACTGACCGTACTCTGCCTCAGTTTCCTCGTGCTGCTCCTCATCGGGGTCCCGGTCGCGTTCGCCATTGCCCTCGCGTGTTTCGCCACCTACGCGGTCGAGGGCCTGCCGATCGCGACGGCGTTCCAGACGATGATTTCCGGGATGAATGTGTTCTCGTTCCTCGCCATCCCCTTCTTCATCTTCTCCGGGGAATTGATGCTCCATGGCGGAATTGCGGACAAGATCGTAGCCTTCGCGCGCAGTCTCGTCGGCCACTGGAAGGGTGGCTTGGGCATGGCCAACGTGTTCGCCTGTACTTTGTTCGGCGGCGTTTCGGGCTCTCCGGTGGCGGATACCTCGGCCATGGGCGGCGTCATGATCCCGATCATGAAGCGCGAGGGTTACAGCGCGGATTACGCGGTGAACGTCACTACGCACGCGTCGCTCACTGGCGCGCTGATGCCGACCTCCCACAATATGATTATCTACGCCTTCGCGGCGCAGGGCGCCACCGGCATGATCGCCGGCCACGCTATAAAAGGGGTGTCGATCGGCGATCTGATGTTCGCCGGGCTGGTCCCTGTGTTCTGGATCATGGTCTGCATGCTGAGCGCGGCCTACTACCAGGCCGTCAAGTTTGGTTTTCCGAGAAGCGTGGACGGTGTTTCGAGAGTCGAGAAGTTCCCCGGCTGGGGCGCCGTTCTGCGCGCGTTCGTGGCGTCGCTTCCCGGATTGCTGGTGGTCGCGATCATCCTGGTCGCCATCCTGCTGGGGATCGCCACGGCGACAGAGGCGGCGGCGATCGCGGTGACGTACTCGCTGATCCTCACTGTCGTCATCTACCGGACCATGAGCAAGGAAAACCTGCTGAAGTCGCTGGCGAAAGCGGCGAAGACGACGGGCGTCATCCTGCTACTGATCGGCGTATCGAACATGCTGCAGTGGCAGATGGCGTGGCTGGAAATCCCCGAAGCCATGGCCCAGATGCTGCTGTCGGCGACGCAGACACCCTGGATCATGCTGCTCTACATCAACCTTATCCAGTTTGCGCTGGGCACCTTCCTCGACATGGCGGCGCACATTCTGATCACAACCCCGCTGTTCCTGCCGCTGGCGATCCAGATGGGCGTCGGGCCGGTTCAGTTCGGCATGATGCTGCTGCTCAACTGCGCGTTGGGCCTTACGACGCCACCGGTCGGCACCGTGCAATACGTGGGTGCAGCCATCGGCGGGGTGTCCATCGGCGAACTGATGAAGACGATATGGCCGTACTATCTGGCGATATGGGTGGCGATACAGCTCGTGACCTACGTGCCGAGTTTCTCCACGTGGCTGCCATCGCTGATCACGGGGCACACGGTGCTCTAGGACACGACTTGGAACGGTGTTACTTCGCGCAGGTCAGTGTCTGTGAGCCTACCCACTGCTCGCCCTGAGCGAGGGTAATCGGCCGGCAGATCGCTGCTGCTTCGACGCATAGCATATGCAGGTAGGCGTCGCTCGACATGTCCGGGAGCAACTTGCACTTAGCCTCCCAAGGATTCCAGACGACGACGTCGGGAAAACCCTGCTGATGGATAGTCAAATGGCGGTTCGGTTCGCGCAGAACGAGTGCATTCGGCGCATCAACGTAGATGCGGTCGACTTCACCATCGATGGCTAACGTTTTGGCGGCATCCTTGATCTCTCTATCGCCATTGGTCCTGTCACGGTAGACCGAGCCGTGGAGGTTTTCGAGACGAACGGACTGGATATCGTCTATTCGTGCATAGGTATGCAGGGCTGCGCAAAAGGTGAGAGACGCCGGTCCCGGGTTTTCGACATGCATTTCGAGCTTGAGTCGCGCGCCGCTCACCGATGCGGTCAACTCGCACCTGAAGGCGTGTGGCCAAAGTTGTCTGGTCTCGGCACAGTCTTCAAGCCGAAACGTTGCGTAGGCGATATTGTTGTTGACGCCGACGTCGGTGATGCGCCAATCCCGCGTGCGTGCCAGACCGTGGTGAGGTAAGACGCCGTAGGTCGCGAACTGCGGAAATATGACTGGTACGCCGCCGCGGATGGGCGCACGCCCGTCCATTACGCTCTTGCTGCTAAGGAAGATACGCTCGTCTCCTCCCGCGGGTACCCACGATACGAGGTGGGCACCGTAAGTCGTCACGATTGCGCTCGCACCATCCGCCGAGCGCAGGTGCATTGCATCAAGACCGCGGAATTTCGTCGTCCCAATCTTCATTGATTCGCTTTCCTGTCCCGTCAAGATTATTGAACGGCAACCTTCGGCCATGACTCCTGCCTGATATCGGTAGTCGATCCCGGAAGGCGCAATTTTTTTCCTAGTCGGTGGCCCGAAGCTGCCCTAGATTATCCGGTCGGTTGACCCGGTTGGGAAATTCTTGGTTCGCCACTTACAGGTTCAAGTCATGGCTGGTTACCAGTCGATGCATGCGCCTTACGTTGAAGCAGAAGTAGCCGTCTGCGTCCATGGTATGCCGCCTCAGCGCTCCTAAGGAGAACGCCTATGTCTTTGTCCAACACGGCGGCCAACCGCCATGGCGCCCCTGTTGTTACCGACTTGCAGGTAATTCCGGTTGCGGGCCATGACAGCATGCTAATGAATCTGAGCGGCGCGCATGGTCCGTACTTCACGCGAAACATTGTCATCCTGAAGGACAGCGCCGGGAATACTGGCGTCGGCGAAGTGCCGGGCGGCGATAAGATCCGGCAGACGTTGGAGGACGCGCGTGAACTCGTGGTCGGTCAGTCAATCGGCCGCTATCATCGCGTGCTGAACAATGTGCGAAGCCGTTTTGCGGATCGTGACGCCGGGGGGCGCGGGCAGCAGACGTTCGACCTACGCATCACGATTCACGCCGTGACGGCGATTGAGGCGGCATTGCTTGATCTGCTCGGGCAACACTTGGGTGTGCCCGTCGCGGAACTGCTGGGCGAGGGGCGGCAACGCGACTCGGTCGAGATGCTCGGCTACCTGTTCTACATCGGCGACCGACGGCGGACGGAGCTGCCGTACCGCAGCGAACCGGATGCCGATAATGAGTGGTTCCGCCTACGTAACGAGAAGGCGCTTACTCCCGAAGCTGTCGTGCGTCTCGCAGAGGCAACGTTCGCCCGCTATGGATTCAATGACTTCAAGCTGAAGGGCGGAGTATTGCGGGGCGAACAGGAAGTCGACGCCATCCGCGCCCTTCACGAGCGGTTCCCCAAAGCGCGCATCACGCTCGATCCGAATGGTGGGTGGTTGTTGAAGGATGCCGTGCGCCTCTGCCGCGATCTGCATGGCGTCATGGCTTATGCCGAAGATCCGTGCGGCGCCGAAGGTGTCTACTCAGCGCGCGAAGTAATGGCAGAATTTCGCCGCGCCACCGGGTTGCCGACAGCAACCAACATGGTCGCCACGGATTGGCGCGAACTTGGCCACGCCATCCAGCTGCAGTCGGTCACCATACCCTTGGCAGATCCACACTTTTGGACGATGGCTGGCTCGGTGCGGGTCGCGCAGCTGTGTCACGAATGGGGATTGACCTGGGGTTCTCATTCCAACAATCACTTCGACATTTCGCTCGCGATGTTCACGCACTGCGCGGCGGCCGCTCCCGGCAACATCACTGCGATCGACACACATTGGATCTGGCAGGAGGGCGAACGTTTGACGCACGAGCCGTTCAAGATCGTCGGGGGCAAGGTGGCGGTCCCGGAAAAGCCAGGGCTGGGTGTCGAGATCGACATGGCACAGATCGAGAAGCACCACCAGTTGTACAAGGAAAAGGCGCTTGGGGCACGCGACGATGCGGCGGCGATGCAATACCTGATTCCAGGCTGGAAGTTCGACAGCAAGCGTCCCAGCCTGGTGCGCTGATTCGGACGAGACCACCAACTGTTAAGGAACGACGATGCGTGAAAATAGAATTCGCACTATCTGGAAGGCAGGTGGCGCCGTCGTCAACGGCTGGCTGGCCATTCCCACTGCGTTTTCAGCGGAAACGATGGCGCACCAGGGCTGGGACTCACTGACCATCGACTTGCAGCACGGTGTCGTCGACTATCAGGCGGCGGTCACCATGCTGACTGCCATCTCGACCACCAATACCGTGCCCGTGGTCCGGGTGCCATGGCTCGAGCCGGGTATTTTGATGAAGACCCTCGACGCTGGCGCATATGCCGTCATCTGCCCGATGGTCAATACCCGCGCGGACGCCGAACTGCTGGTCGCGGCCACGCACTACCAACCGCGCGGCACCCGCAGCTTCGGACCTATTCGAGCAATGTTGTATGGCGGCGCGGATTATCCGAAGCATGCTAACGACACGATTGTCGTGTTTGCGATGATCGAAACCAAGCAGGCGCTTGACAACCTCGACGACATTCTTTCGGTCAAGGGTCTCGATGCCGTGTATATCGGTCCATCCGATCTTTCGTTGGCGCTCGGCTGCACGCCGGTTTTCGACGATGTCGACCCACCGGTCGTCGAGGCAATCGATCACATTCTGGCGAGAGCCAAGGCGCACGGGCTGGTTGCCGCGATTCACAACGGAACGCCGGAAGCCGCATTGAAGCGCATCGAAAAAGGTTTTCAGTTTGTGACGATCAGTTCGGACGCGCGCTTGATGGCAGCTGGCGCGCAACAGGTCATCGCCAAGATGGGTGCGCGAGCGGTCAAGCCATCGCCGGGTGGCGGGACCTACTGACGCCATTGCAATTTCCGCGTCGCCTCCATTCGAGGCAACCAACAGGAATCGCCATAGGAGGCACTGATGGAACAAACCCTAGAGCAGCGCACGATCGCCAAGGTTTCGTGGCGCCTGCTGCCATTGATTGTCGTTATCTACTTCGTCGCGTACATCGATCGCACGAACGTGGGCTTCGCGGCGATCGGGATGAACAAGGAGCTTGGATTCACCGCCTACCTGTACGGCTGGGGCGCGGGGATATTTTTCCTGGGCTATTTTCTCTTCGAGGTCCCGAGCAATGTGATCCTAGCCAAAGTGGGCGCGCGTTGGTGGATCGCACGGATCATGATTACTTGGGGACTTATCGCCGGGGCCATGGCATTCACTCAGGGGCCAATCAGCTTTCTGGTACTTAGGTTTCTGTTAGGCGCAGCGGAAGCGGGATTCTTTCCCGGCATCATCCTGTATTTCACCTTTTGGTTCCCCAAGGTGTACCGCGCGCGGGTTATCGCCTCGCTATTTCTCGCTGTACCCGGTTCGAATGCGGTCTCTGCGGTCTTGTCCGGAGCGATTCTCCAGCTCGACGGCGTCTGGGGGATAGCGGGATGGAAATGGTTGTTCGTACTCGAGGCGATTCCTTCGGTCCTCCTGGCATTCGTAGTGCTGATTGTCATGACGGACCGACCGGCACTCGCGAAGTGGCTGAAGCCTGACGAGAGGAATTGGCTTGAAGCGGAACTGGAGAAGGAGCGAGTCGCACTCGAGGCCGGCCACGGCAATTTGACGCTGGTTCAAACGCTCACCGACAAGCGGGTACTCGCGCTGGCGTTTATCTACATGACGATTGTCACGGCAACGTACGGCATCACGTTCTTCCTGCCGCTCATCGTCAAGGGTGCCGGATTTTCCGATGCCATGACAGGCGTCGTCACCGCAATTCCCTATGTGATCGGAACGATAGGCATGGTGCTCTGGAGCTTTTCCTCCGATCGCAAGAAGGAGCGCCGGTGGCATTTCATCATTGCATGCTGTGTTGCGGCAGTAGGGTTGCTGGCCGCAGGCTGGCTTGGAACCTCCTGGTGGGCGCTCGCCGCAATGTCAGTCGCCACTGTCGGCCTGTATGGATCCAAGCCGGCGTTCTGGCCGCTGCCGTCGGAGTTTCTTACGGGCACCGGTGCCGCTGCCGGTATCGCACTCGTCAATTCGATCGGCAATCTGGGTGGCTTCGCTGGGCCTTATGCCGTCGGCTGGCTCAAGGATGCGACGGGCAAGTATGAGGCGGGACTCTATTTCCTGGCTGGTTGTGCGCTGCTATCCGGGGTCATTGCATTTTTCGCGGTCCATCGGCCGTCGGCAGCGACCAGAAGTATAGCCGCGGCGAGCAGAGTTGGCGGAAGGTGAATTGACAATGTTGAGGGGCGTTCGGCGACAAGCCCGCCGCCGCGCCCGGCGACGCTTTGAATTGCGCCTTCGCTCACTTGCGGGATACCGAGGTCACGATGTCAATCTCGACAAGATCTTCATTGACAAGGCGAGTTCGTCTTGATTGCCAAGTGTAGGGAAGCAGACGCGTGTGGGTTTCCGCGCTTGCCGTAGCGCAACATTCCGGGACTTCGCACGTTCCGTGCATTTTCACGTACAAGGTAAGGCGCGATTACTTCTCGCAATCAATGCCTTGGACAATTGCATTGGTTGCGCACTATGATGGCACGAACTCTGCTCTAAAAGAGGGCTGATGGCACCGCAATGTACGGTGTCATTACCGACCGCCGCGACGGAAAAAGGAGGGGGCCATGATGAGCACACGAGACTGCGCAGCGTCGGCGTTGGTCGTGGCACTCGTGCGCATGAAGGCAGTGATCTTGTCAGCCTTGCCTTCGCGGTCGTCGCGGCCACGATGACGGCGGCATTGGCGTTGTGCTGGGTCCAACCGGCCAACGCGCAGCAGCGCGACGCGTCCTTCGTGGTGCCTTACGCGGGAACGCTCAAGAAGATCAACGACAGCGGCGAAATTCGCATTGGCTATCGCGAAAATTCCCCGCCCTTCGCATTCCTCGATGCGCAGCGAAAGCCCGTGGGTTACTCGCTCGATCTCTGCGAAATCGTCGTCGAGGAGATCACGGCAGAACTCGGAAAGGACGTCCGGGTGGTGCGGCGGCCGGTGACGCCGGAAAACCGCTTTGAGCTCGTGACTTCCGGCGAAGTCGACCTCGAATGCGGTTCGACCACGAACAATCTCGAACGTCGCAAGACCATGGCGTTTTCGCCGACCATGTTCGTGACCGGCACCAAGCTCCTGGTGCGTCGCGGCAGCGGCATCCTCAATTTCCGCGATTTGGCCGGCAAGACGGTCGTCCTGACGCGCGGCACCGTGCACGAGACCGCGATACCGAAGCTGGCCCAGCGGCAGGGCGTTCCGATCAAGTTCGTGTTCGCGAGCGACCACGGCGAGTCGTTCCAGATGCTCGCCTCGGGGAAGGCCGATGCGTTCGCCAATGACGACGTGCAGCTGTACGGCATGGTTGCGGAAAAAAAGGCTGCCGCGGATTTCCGCGTGGTCGGCGACTTTCTCACCTACGCCGACTATGCGCTGATGTTTCGCAAGGACGACCCCGACTTCGCCGAGGTCGTGGAGCGCGCGTTTCACAAGCTCGCGGGCAGCCGCGAAATCGTGGCGATCTACGAACGCTGGTTCCAGAAGCCGTTACCGTCCGGTGTGCGCCTCAACCTGCCGATGAGCCCGCATCTGGAAGAGCTCTTTCACGTTCAGGGTCTGCCGTCGGACTGACCGAACGCTAGCGCGGGTGTATCCCGCGGTCACCGCATCGATTCAACCAACGCCACCGACGAAGGAGGAAATCCATGGGCATCCTTAACGATCACGATCCGGTGGAAACCCAGGAATGGGTCGATTCGCTGCGCGCGGTTCTGCAACATGCGGGACCCGAGCGCGCCAAGTATCTGCTCGGCATGCTGCGGGACGAAGCACTGCGCACCGGCACGATGCCGCCGTTCCTGGCGACCACGCCCTACCGCAACACGATCGTGCCGGAGCAGGAGGCAAAGTCTCCCGGCAACCGCGAGCTCGAGCACAAGATCCGCGCGGCGATCCGCTGGAATGCGGTGGCGATCATCCTGCGGGCGAACAAGGAGTCGTCGGAGCTGGGTGGTCACATCGCGAGTTTCCAATCCTCGGCGCTGCTCTACGACATCGGCTTCGGACACTTCTGGCACGCGCCGACGGATCAGCATGGCGGTGACCTGATTTACGTTCAGGGTCACGTGTCGCCCGGCATCTATGCGCGCGCATTCGTCGAAGGCCGGCTGACCGAGCAGCAACTCCTCGGCTATCGCCAGGAAAGCGAGGGCAAGGGCATCCCTTCGTATCCGCATCCGTGGCTGATGCCCGATTTCTGGCAGTTCCCCACGGTGTCGATGGGCCTCGGTCCATTGATGGCGATCTATCAGGCCCGCTTTCTCAAATATCTCGAGGGCCGCGGTCTGGCCAAGACCGACAACCGCAAGGTGTGGGCATTCCTTGGCGACGGCGAATGCGACGAACCGGAATCGCTCGGCGCGATCTCGCTTGGCGGACGCGAGAAACTCGACAATCTCATCTTCGTCATCAACTGCAATCTGCAACGGCTCGACGGACCGGTGCGCGGCAACGGCAAGATCATCCAGGAGCTTGAAGGTGTCTTCCGCGGCGCGGGCTGGAATGTGATCAAGGTTGTATGGGGTTCCGGCTGGGACAAGCTGTTCGCCAAGGACAAGGCGGGCATCCTGCTGAAGCGCATGGAAGAGTGCGTCGACGGCCAGTATCAGGACTTCAAGAGCAAGAACGGCGCCTACGTGCGCGAGCATTTCTTCAACACCCCGGAACTGAAGGCGCTGGTCGCCGACCTGAACGACGACCAGGTGTGGAAGCTCTCCCGCGGCGGCCACGATCCGTTCAAGGTCTACGCCGCCTATGCCGCGGCCGTGAAGCACCAGGGACAGCCGACCGTCATTCTCGCCAAGACCGTCAAGGGCTACGGTATGGGCGAATCGGGCGAAGGACAGATGATCAGCCATCAGGCGAAGAAGATGACGCAGGACGCGCTGAAGCAGTTCCGTGACCGTTTCGACATCCCGATGCCCGACGACAAGATCGACAAGATGCCCTTCATCACGCTTGCCGACGGCAGCCCGGAGAAGAAGTACCTGCACGAGCGACGCGCTGCGCTGGGCGGCTACTTGCCGCAGCGTCGACGGAAGTCAGCTGCCTTGCCGGCGCCGCCGCTCGCGAACTTCGAGCGGCTGCTGCAAAGCTCGGGCGAGCGCGAGATCTCCACCACCATGGCCTTCGTGCAGATGCTGGGCACGCTGCTTCGCGACAAGGCGATCGGCAAACACATCGTTCCGATCGTCCCGGACGAATCGCGCACGTTCGGCATGGAAGGCCTGTTCCGCCAGCTCGGCATCTATTCGTCGGTCGGGCAGCTGTACAAGCCGCAGGACGCAGATCAGCTGATGTACTACCGCGAGGACAAGGCGGGACAGGTGCTGCAGGAAGGCATCAACGAAGCCGGCGCCATGAGCTCGTGGATTTCGGCAGCGACGTCCTATAGCACGAACAACCTGCCGATGATCCCGTTCTACATCTACTACTCGATGTTCGGGCTGCAGCGCGTCGGCGATCTCGCGTGGCTGGCGGGCGACATGCGGGCGCGCGGCTTCCTGCTCGGTGGCACCGCCGGACGCACGACATTGAACGGCGAAGGTCTGCAGCATGAGGACGGCCACAGCCACATCCTGGCGTCGACGATCCCCAATTGCGTGTCGTACGACCCGACGTTCGCCTACGAGGTCGTGGTGATCATTCGCGATGGCATTCGGCGGATGTACCAGGAGCAGGAGGACGTCTACTACTACGTCACGTTGATGAACGAGAACTACCCGCACCCTGGCATGCCGACGGGCGCGGAGGAGGGCATCGTCAAGGGCGTCTACCTGCTGCAGGAAGGCGCCTCAGTTGGCAAACCCGGCAAGGGACCCCGCGTGCAGCTGATGGGCTCGGGCACGATCCTGCGCGAAGTGATGGCGGCCGCCGATCTGCTGCGCGACGACTTCAAAGTGAACGCCGATATCTGGAGCGCGACGAGTTTCAACGAACTGCGCCGTGATGGCATGAGCGCCGAGCGCTGGAGCTTGCTGCATCCGTCCAAGCCGCGGCGCAAGAGCTATCTAGAAAAAGCAATCGAAGGTCGCGCCGGTCCCGTCGTGGCCGCGACCGACTACATGCGCAGTTTCGCCGACCAGGTGCGTAGCCAGATTCCGCGGCGGTATGTCGTGCTGGGCACCGACGGCTTCGGTCGCAGTGACTATCGCGTCAAGCTGCGCAAGTTCTTCGAGGTGAATCGGTACTACGTGGTGGTCGCGGCGCTGAAGGCGCTGGCGGACGACGGCGAGATCAAGCCGGAGATCGTCGATCAGGCGATCAAGAAGTACGGACTCGATACCGAGCGACCCGATCCCTGGACCGTGTGAACGGCCACGTAACGGACACGAAAGCTTGTTGAAAATGGGGGCGATATGGGCGCAGTAGCCGAAGTAAAAGTGCCGGACATCGGCGACTTCAAGGACATTCCGATCATCGAAATCATGGTCAAGGTGGGCGATTCCGTAAAGCCGGAAGACCCGCTCGTCTCGCTCGAATCGGACAAGGCGACGATGGAGGTTCCGGCCCCTTCCGCGGGTACGGTGAAGGAACTCAAGGTCAAACTCGGCGACAAGGTGAGCGAAGGCAGCGTCATCCTGCTGCTCGATGGGGGAGCGAGCGCAGCAGCGGCCGCCCCGGCGAGCGCGCCGAAGGCAGCCGTATCCGCTCCGCCGTCGCCGACCAGTGCGCCTGGCGGCGTCGCCGAGGTGCGCGTACCGGACATTGGCGATTTCAAGGACGTGCCGGTGATCGAAATCTTCGTCAAGCCCGGCGACACGGTGAAGGCGGAAGATCCGCTGATCGCGCTCGAGTCGGAAAAGGCGACGATGGAAGTGCCGTCGCCGCTCGGTGGCACGGTGCAGTCCATCAACGTCAAGCTCGGCGACAAAGTGTCTGAAGGTGCGGTGGTGCTGACACTGTCGACGGGGAGCGGCGCGGTCGCCGCGCCCAGCGCGCCCGCGGCAGCTGCGACGGCGGCCCCTGCGCCCGCGGCGAAAGCTGCAACGTCCACGGCGTCGGCCAGCGCCATCGACGAGGTTGCCTTCGGGCTCGCCTATGCGGGTCCCGGCGTGCGCAAGTTCGCGCGCGAATCGGGTGTGGATCTCGGTCGGGTGAAGGGCACTGGCGACAAGGGCCGCATCCTGAGGGAAGACGTCGCGAATTTTGCCAAGGGTGCGCCCGCGACGGCGAAACCGGCGGCCGCTGCAGCAACTGCGGGTGGCGGTGTCGGCGGCATTGATCTGCTGCCGTGGCCGAAAGTCGACTTCACGAAGTTCGGCGCCATCGAATCCAAGCCGCTGTCGCGAATCAAGAAGATTTCCGGCGCGAACCTGCACCGCAACTGGGTGATGATCCCGCACGTCACCAACCACGACGACGCCGACATCACCGATCTCGAATCCTTCCGCGTGCAGTTGAACAAGGAGAACGAGAAGAGCGGCGTCAAGGTCAGCATGCTCGCCTTCATGATCAAGGCCGCGGTGGCCACACTGAAAAAATTCCCCGAGTTCAACGCCTCGATCGATGGCGACAACATCGTCCTGAAGAAGTACTACCACATCGGGTTCGCCGCCGACACGCCGCAAGGGCTTGTCGTGCCGGTGATCCGCGATGCCGACAAGAAAGGTGTCGTCGACATTGCCAAAGAGATGGGCGATCTCGCCAAACTTGCCCGCGACGGCAAGCTCAAGCCCGACCAGATGCAAGGCGGCTGCTTCACGATCTCCAGCCTTGGGGGCATCGGCGGCATCTACTTCACGCCGATCATCAATGCGCCCGAAGTCGCAATCATGGGAGTGTGCCGCTCGTTCTGGAAACAGGTCTCGCTGGATGGCAAGACTTCGTCGTGGCGCTTCGTCTTGCCACTGTCACTCTCCTGGGATCACCGCGTCATCGACGGTGCGTCCGCGGCGCGGTTCAACAGCTATTTCGCCGGCCTGCTCGCGGACATGCGCCGCATTCTGATCTAGAAGGGACAAGATCATGGCAACGATTGTGGAAGTCAAAGTCCCGGACATCGGCGACTTCAAGGACATTCCGATCATCGAAGTGTTCGTGAAGGCCGGCGACACGGTGAAGGCCGAAGATCCGCTCATCTCGCTCGAGTCGGACAAGGCGACGATGGAAGTGCCGTCGCCCGTCGATGGCGTGGTCAAGGACCTCAAGGTCAAGCTTGGCGACAAGGTGTCCGAAGGCTCGGTGATCCTCACGGTCGATGCCGACGCCGGGCCGGCGGGTGTCGCGCCACCGCAGAAAATCAAGGAAGGCGGCCATGCCACGGCTGCGGGTGCGCCCTCGGCCGACTACGGTGCGGCCGGCGTCTACGAGTCGATCGAGGTCCGCGTCCCCGACATTGGCGACTTCAAGGACATTCCGATCATCGAAGTGTTCGTGAAAGCCGGCGACACGGTGAAGGCGGAGGACGCGCTGATCTCGCTCGAGTCCGACAAGGCCACGATGGATGTGCCGTCGCCCGTGGGCGGGACGATTTCCGAACTCAAGGTGAAGCTCGGCGACAAGGTGTCGGAAGGCAGTCTCATCCTCACCTTGTCGACAGGTGTCAAAGGCGCGGCGTCGGCCGCGCCGCCGGCGCGCGGCGCTGCACCGCCGGCGGCCGCCGCAGTGGCGCCGACCGCGGCTGCTGCGTATGCGGGTGGCGCGGACATCGAATGCGAAATGCTGGTGCTGGGTGCCGGCCCAGGCGGTTACTCCGCGGCGTTCCGTTCCGCCGACCTCGGCATGAAGACGGTGCTGATCGAACGCTACGCGACGCTGGGTGGTGTCTGTCTCAACGTCGGCTGCATCCCGTCGAAAGCACTGTTGCACACTGCGGCGGTAATGGACGAAGTGAAGGCCTTGGGTGGGCACGGGATCAAGTACGCGCCGCCGCAGATCGATATCGACGAACTTCGGGGCTTCAAGGAAGGCGTGATCAAGAAGCTCACCGGCGGCCTCGCCGGCATGGCGAAGGCGCGCAAGGTCGACGTCGTGCGTGGCATCGGCCGTTTTCTCGATCCATATCACGTCGAGGTCGAGCTGACGTCGGGCACGGGCCAGGACAAAACCGGCGAAAAGAAAACCATCCGCTTCCAGAAGGCGATCATCGCCGCCGGCAGTCAGGCGGTGAAGCTGCCGTTCATTCCTGAAGATCCGCGCGTGGTCGATTCCACCGGCGCGCTGGAACTCAAATCGATTCCAAAACGAATGCTGGTGATCGGTGGCGGCATCATTGGGCTCGAAATGGCCACCGTGTACTCGACACTCGGCACGCGCATCGACGTCGTCGAAATGCTCGACGGCATGATGGCAGGCGCCGACCGCGACTTGGTCAAGGTGTGGGAGAAAAAGAACACGCCACGCTTCGACAATGTGATGCTGAAGACCAAGACGGTCTCCGCCGAGGCCACGCCGGCGGGCATCAAGGTCGGTTTCGAGGGCGCGAAAGCCCCGGCCGAACCGCAGTTGTACGACCTGGTACTGGTGGCAGTGGGTCGCAGCGCGAATGGCAAAGTCATCGCCGCGGACAAGGCCGGCGTCATGGTCACCGACCGTGGCTTTGTGCCGGTGGACAAGCAGATGCGCACCAACGTCTCGCACATCTTTGCCATCGGCGACATCGTCGGCCAACCGATGCTCGCGCACAAAGCTGTGCACGAAGCGCATGTCGCCGCCGAGGTCGCGGCAGGGCAGAAGTCATATTTCGATGCGCGGCAGATTCCGTCCGTCGCCTACACCGATCCGGAAGTGGCGTGGGCGGGGCTCACCGAAGAGCAGTGCAAGGCGCAGGGCATCAAGTACGGCAAGGCGGTCTTTCCCTGGGCTGCCTCCGGTCGCGCGATTGCCAACGGCCGCGATGAGGGCTTCACCAAGTTGTTGTTCGACGAGGCTACACATCGCTGTATCGGCGGCGGGATTGTCGGCACCCACGCCGGCGACCTGATCGGCGAAGTCTGTCTCGCGGTGGAAATGGGCTGCGATCCGACCGACATCGGCAAGACCATCCATCCGCATCCAACGTTGGGCGAATCCGTCGGCATGGCGGCCGAGGTGTTCGAGGGCGTGTGTACCGATCTGCCGCCGGTAAAGAAAAAGTGATGCGCCTTCAACACACGCTCGTCGTCTGATCCTCGATTGCTCATTCCTGAACGGAGCTGCACCATGTCTGAAGAACAACTGCGCATCGATGCCCTCGACTATCACGAGTTCCCGACGCCCGGAAAGATATCGATCGCGCCGACCAAGGCGTTGGCGAACCAGCGCGACCTGTCGCTCGCCTACTCGCCAGGGGTGGCTTATGCGTGCACCGCAATTCAGGAGAATCCGGAACTGGCGGCGCGCTACACCGCGCGGGCGAACCTCGTCGCGGTGATCACCAACGGCACTGCGGTCCTGGGGTTGGGCAACATCGGCGCGCTCGCCGGCAAACCGGTGATGGAAGGCAAAGGCTGCCTGTTCAAGAAGTTCGCCGGCATCGACGTGTTCGACATCGAGATCAACGAAATGGATCCCGACAAGATCGTCGAGGTCGTGGCGGCACTCGAGCCGACGTTCGGCGGCATCAATCTCGAAGACATCAAGGCGCCGGAATGCTTCTACATCGAACGAAAGCTGCGCGAGCGGATGAAAATCCCGGTCTTCCATGACGATCAGCATGGGACCGCCATCGTCGCCGCCGCCGCTGTGCTGAACGGATTGAAAATCGTCGGCAAGGACATCACCAAGGTCAAGCTGGTCTGTTCCGGTGCGGGCGCGGCCGCACTCGCGTGCCTGAATCTGCAGGTGAGCCTCGGACTCAATCGCGGCAACATCTTCGTCACCGACAGCAAAGGAGTCGTCTACAAGGGACGCAAGGAGCAGATGGACCCGGACAAGGAGCGCTACGCGCAGGACACGAAGGCGCGGACGCTCGACGAGATCATCGGCGGCGCCGACATCTTCCTGGGCCTGTCGGCGGGCGGCGTGCTGACGCCCGCGATGGTCAAGAAGATGGCGGACAAGCCGATCATCCTGGCGATGGCCAATCCCGAGCCGGAGATCCGGCCCGAACTCGCCAAAGAAGCACGGCCGGATTGCCTGATTGGCACGGGCCGCTCGGACTACCCCAACCAGGTGAACAACTCGTTGTGTTTTCCGTTCATCTTCCGCGGCGCGCTCGATTGCGGCGCATCCACAATCAACGAGGAAATGAAACTCGCGGCCGTGCGCGGCCTCGCCGAACTCGCCCGGGCCGAGCCGTCCGAAATCGTGGCTTTGGCGTACGGCGAGGCGACGCCGCCGTTTGGCCCCGACTATCTGATTCCACGCGCCTTCGATCCGCGCCTCATCACCAACCTGGCCCCGGCCGTGGCCAAAGCGGCGATGGATAGCGGCGTCGCGAGCCGGCCCATCAAGGATTTCGACGCGTATCGCGATCAGTTGACGCGGTTTGTCTACCAGTCCGGAACGCCGATGGAGCCGGTGTTCGCGGCCGCCAAGCGCGCACCGAAACGCGTGGTGTTTGCCGAGGGCGAAGACGAGCGCGTGCTACGCGCGGCACAGGTTGCGGTGGATGAAGGACTCGCGCGCCCCTTGCTCGTGGGCCGCGCCGACGTCATGACCTCACGCATCCAGAAGCTCGGTCTGCGACTCCGGCTCGGCGACAACTGCGATGGCGTCAACATCCTCGACGACCCGCGTTACCGCGATTACGGCCTCGCCTACTACGAACTGATGCGCCGCAAGGGCGTCTCACGTGCTCAGGCGATGGACGAGATGCGCAGCAGGCCGACGCTCGTCGGCGCGATGATGGTCCGGCGTGATGATGCCGATGCGATGCTGTGCGGGACTCGCGGCAACTATGTGGATCACCTGAAACATGTTCGCGAGGTGATCGGACTTCGCGGCGGTGTGCACACATTGGCGGCGATGCAGATGCTGATCCTGCCTGGACGGCAGCTGTTCATCTGCGATACGCACGTGAATCCCGATCCCGACGCGCAGGCGCTGGCCGAGATGACGCTGCTCGCCGCGGAGGAAGTGCAGCGCTTCGGCTTGAAACCGAGCGTGGCGCTGGTGTCGCACTCGAGCTTCGGCACCTCCAGTTCACCCGCCGCACAGAAAATGCGCGACGCGCTGGCCATTGTTCTCGCGAAGGTGCCCGGCCTCGCAGTCGAAGGGGAAATGCGCGCGGACGCGGCATTGTCCAAGGATATTCGTGACGCCGAATTCCCGGACTCGCGCCTGACGACCGATGCCAATCTGCTGATCATGCCGAACGTCGACGCTGCCAATATCACTTACAACGCACTGCGGGTCACGTCGGGTGGCGGCATCACGGTCGGCGGTATTTTGCTCGGGGCGGCCAAGCCGGTGCACATCATGACACCTTCGTCGACGGTGCGTCGCATCGTCAACATGACCGCGGTCGCGGTTGCCGATGCTGGTGCCAAGCGGGAAAAGCAGTGGGCGATCGACTGATGCAGGCCTCAGCGCACCGCGTGTGGACGCAATGAGCGGCGTGTCGCAACGCGAGCGCGGCGACGCGAAGACCGGCCGCGTGCCGGCGCGGCGGGTGATCGAGATCAAGCCCGCATCGACGCTCGCGAAACCGGACTGGATCCGCGTGCGGTTGTCGCACGGTCCACGGTTTCACGACGTGAAGCAGGTGCTGCGCGAACAGCGCCTGCATACGGTGTGCGAAGAAGCCTCGTGCCCCAACATTGGCGAGTGCTTTAGCAGCGGCACGGCGACGTTCATGATCCTGGGTGACCTGTGCACGCGACGCTGCCCGTTCTGCGACGTCGCGCACGGACGGCCCGAGCCTCCCGATGTCGATGAACCCGCGCATCTCGCGCACACGGTCGGGCTGCTCGCACTGAACCATGTCGTGATCACCAGCGTCGATCGCGATGATCTGCGCGATGGCGGTGCTGCGCATTTCGCCGCCTGTATCGGCGCCGTGCGCAAGCGCTCGCCGAGCACGCGGATCGAAGTGCTGGTGCCCGACTTCCGCGGCCGCCTGCCTGCCGCGCTCGAGATTCTTGCGGCCACGCCGCCCGACGTGCTGAACCACAACCTCGAGACGGTGCCGCGCCTGTATCGCGAAGCGCGACCCGGCGCAGATTACGCGCATTCGCTCGAGTTGCTGAGCGCGTTCAAGGCGCGCCGCCCCGACGTCCTGACCAAGTCCGGGTTGATGCTCGGCCTGGGTGAGACCGACGATGAAGTTGTCATGGTCATGCGTGACCTGCGCCGCCACGGCGTCGACATGCTCACCGTTGGCCAGTATTTGCAACCGCGCGCGGGCAACCTGCCGGTACGCCGTTACGTGCCGCCGGCCGCGTTCGGAGCGTTCGAAGTGATGGGCCGCGAATTGGGATTTGCGCACGTATTTTGCGGTGCGCTGGTCCGCTCCAGTTATCACGCCGACCGCCAGGCGCTGGCGGCCGGTGCTTCTTGACACGTTCAAGCGCGACTGAAGTTCATATCATCGAGTGAGGAGGATTGACATGGGACCTGCCGGCAAGCCGTTGTACAAATCACTGTATTTTCAGGTCATCGTCGCCATCGTGATCGGCGTGCTGCTCGGCCATTTCTATCCCGAGACCGGCACGGCGATGAAGCCATTGGGCGATGGCTTCATCAAGCTGATCAAGATGATCATCGCCCCGATCATCTTCTGCACGGTCGTGGTCGGCATCGCCGGCATGGAAGACATGAAGAAGGTGGGGAAGACCGGTGGCTATGCCCTTCTGTATTTCGAGATCGTCAGCTCCATTGCGCTCGTGGTCGGGCTGACGATCGTGAATGTCGTGCAGCCGGGAGCGGGCATGAACATCGATCCGGCGTCGCTCGATACCAAGGGCATCGCGGCGTACACCAAGCCGGGACAGATGACGAGCACGACGGACTTCATTCTGAACATCATTCCGAGCACGATCGTCGATGCGTTCGCGAAAGGCGAGATTCTGCAGGTGCTGCTGATCGCGGTGCTGTTCGGCTTCTGTCTGCACAAGTTTGGCGGCCGGGGCACCCTGGTGTTCGATCTGATCGAAAAGCTGTCGCACGTCCTGTTCTCGATCGTCGGCGTGATCATGAAGGTCGCACCGATCGGCGCCTTTGGCGCGATGGCGTTCACCATAGGCAAGTATGGCGTAGGCTCGCTGCTGTCGCTGGGCAAGTTGATGGGCACGTTCTACTTGACCTGCCTGATCTTCATTCTCGTCGTGCTCGGCCTGATCGCGAGATTCCATGGCTTCAGCATCCTGAAGTTCATCCGCTATATCAAGGAGGAGCTGCTGATCGTGCTGGGTACGTCGTCGTCGGAATCGGTGCTGCCGCGGATGATGGCGAAGATGGAGAACCTGGGGGTCAAGAAGTCGACGGTCGGTCTGGTCATCCCCACGGGATATTCGTTCAACCTCGACGGCACGTCGATCTATCTGACGATGGCGGCGGTGTTCATCGCGCAGGCGACCAACACGGACATGACGCTGACGCAGCAGCTGACGCTGTTGGCGGTGCTCCTGCTGACATCGAAGGGTGCCGCCGGTGTCACCGGGAGCGGTTTCATCGTGCTGGCGGCAACGCTGTCGGCGGTGGGCCACGTGCCGGTGGCCGGGCTGGCGCTGATCCTCGGTATCGACCGGTTCATGTCGGAAGCGCGGGCGTTGACCAACCTGATCGGCAATGGCGTGGCGACGGTGGTGGTCGGCAAGTGGTGCGGGGAGCTCGACACGGCGCGGATGCAACGCGTGCTCGACAGGGAAACCGACGAAGACGCGGAGGACCCGGAACAGATCCTCGACGCGGTCCAGGACCATATGGACGTCAAGACCGCTTGAGCAATGGCAAATCTCGATGCGCCGGTTCGGATCGAAGGCGGGCCCGGCGAGGGTTTTCCAGGGGCAACGACAATAGCAGCGACCGGGCCAGCGCCTCGGCCCGGGACGCTGCATCGGATCGTGATCGTCGGCGGGGGTGCCGGCGGCCTGGAACTCGCCACGTGTCTGGGCGACAAGCTCGGGAAGCGCAACAAGGCGCACGTCACGCTGATCGAGAAAGCACGTACGCATTTCTGGAAGCCGCACCTGCACGAAGTGGCGGCCGGCAGCATGGACATCGGCGTCTACGAGACCAACTACCTGGCGCAATCGCACTGGCACTACTTCCGCTATCGCGTCGGCGAAATGATTGGCCTTAACCGGGAGCGGCGATCGGTCAAGGTGGCGCCGTTCGTCGACGAGGATGGCGACCAGGTGACGCCGGAGCGCGAATTCTCCTATGACACCCTGGTCCTTGCGGTCGGCAGCCAGACCAACGATTTCGGCACCCCGGGCGCAAAGGAACACGCGATCTCACTCGAGACGCCGGGACAGGCCGAGCGGTTCCATCGGCGACTGGTCAACGCGTACATCCGCGCGCATGCGCAGGCGGGGCCGCTGCGTCCGGAACAGTTGCAGGTTGCGATCATCGGCGCCGGCGCAACCGGTGTGGAACTCGCGGCGGAGCTGCACAACACGACACGCACGCTGGTGTCCTACGGCCTCGACCGCATCGATCCGGAAAAGGACATGAGGCTGATTCTGATCGAGGCCGCCGACCGGATTCTGCCCGCACTACCACCGCGGCTATCGGATTCGGCGACCAAGCTGCTCGAGAAGCTCAATGTGAGCGTGCGCACCTCTGCGCGCGTGGCGGAGGTCCTGCCCGAGGGCGTGCGGCTCGCAAGCGGAGAGGTCATTCCGGCGGAGCTGGTCGTCTGGGCAGCCGGTGTCAAGGCGCCCGATTTTCTCAAGGACCTCGACGGACTGGAAACCAATCGCGTCAATCAACTCGTCGTGCTGCCGACACTGCAGACGACGCGCGACGAGAATATCTTCGCCATCGGCGATTGCGCCGCCTGTCCCTGGCTCGGCAAGAAAGACGCGCAGGTGCCACCACGTGCGCAGTCCGCCCATCAGCAGGCGTCGCACATGGTGAAACAGATTCGGAACCGGCTGCACCAGCAGCCTCTGGCGCCGTGGCGCTATCGCGACTTCGGTTCGCTCGTTTCACTCGGCGAGTACTCCGTCGTGGGCAATCTCATGGGTGGCCTTGGTGGGGGCAACCTTTGGATCGAGGGTTGGTTCGCGCGGATGATGTATCTGTCGCTGTACAAGATGCATGAGCTGGCGCTGCACGGGTTCTGGAAGGTCTCGCTCGATACGGCGGCGAGAGTGATCACGCGGCGCACCGAACCGCACGTCAAGCTGCATTGATCCCTGGTCTCCGCCAGCACCCTCATCGACAGACGACACAAAGGAGATGCCATGAGCAGCCCATCGCACGATCCGGCACTACTGCTCGCCAACCTGTTCGAAAACGGGCAAGCGATGATGCGCCAGTTCACCGCGAGCAACGCACCGGGCGCTGGGGATGCGGCCGACCCGATGGCCGCATTCAGAGCGGCCTCCCAGCAGATCGTCGGGCTGCAACAGGACTACTGGAAACAGGTCGCAGGATTCTGGTCGGGAATGCCGGGCGCCGCGATCTGGGGGTTGGGGGCCGACACCGCGGACACCGCGGAGAGCGACAAGCGCTTCGCCAATGAAGCGTGGCGCAACGACCCGCGTTTCGACATGGTGAAGCGCAACTACCTTGCCTACTCGAGCTTTCTGCAGGCGGCCGTGGAGGCTATGCCGCTCGACGAGAAGGCGAAGGCCAAGCTCCGCTACGACACGGGCCAGTTCGTCGACGCCATGAGTCCGGCTAATTTCCTCGCGACCAATCCGGAGGCCATGCAGCTCGCCGCCGAAACCGGCGGGCAGAGCCTGACGGACGGGATGCGTCTGTTCTTCGACGATCTGGCCAAAGGTCGCATCTCGACAACGGACGAGACCGCCTACGAGGTGGGCCGCAACCTCGCCGCGACGCCGGGTTCGGTGATTTACGAGAACGACCTGATGCAGGTGATCCAGTACACGCCGGCGACCGAGCGCGTGCATGAGCGACCGCTGCTGATCATTCCGCCATGCATCAACAAGTTCTACATCCTCGATCTGCAGCCGGAGAATTCATTCGTGGGCTATGCGATCGAGCAAGGTCACACGGTGTTCCTGGTGTCGTGGCGCAATATCACCGATGAGCTGGGTCACCTGACCTGGGACGATTATCTGGAGCAGGGCGTTCTGCAGGCGATCGACGTCGCGCGCGCTGTTAGCGGCGCCGACAAGATCAACACACTGGGATTCTGTGTCGGCGGCACGCTGCTCGCATCGGCGCTGGCAGTTCTGCAGGCAAGGGGTGAGGACCTCGTGGCCAGCCTGACCCTTCTGACGACCATGCTGGATTTCTCCGATACCGGCGAGATCGGCGCGCTGGTGAGCGAACAAAGCGTCGCAGCACGCGAAGCAGCCATTGGCCAAGGCGGCGTGATGCAAGGCAAGGAGCTGGCCTTCACGTTTTCTTCGCTGCGCGCCAACGACTTGATGTGGCAGTACGTCGTCAACAGCTACCTGAAGGGCAAGGCTCCGCCCGCGTTCGACCTGTTGTACTGGAACGCGGACGGTACCAACTTGCCGGGTCCGATGATGTGCTGGTACGTGCGCAACACGTATCTGGAAAACAATCTGCGAGAACCCGGCAAGACCGTGCAATGCGGCCAGCCTGTGGACCTGTCATTGATCGACGTTCCGGCATTCCTGTACGCATCGCGCGAAGACCATATCGTCCCCTGGAAGACGGCTTATGCGTCGTCGGAACTTCTCGCGGGCGACACGACGTTCGTGCTCGGCGCGAGCGGACACATCGCCGGCGTGATCAATCCGGCGGCAAAGAACAAGCGCAACCACTGGGTCGATGGCACCGCCGGTCCGGATGCGGAGCGCTGGTTGTCGACGGCGACGAGCGTTCCGGGAAGCTGGTGGCCGAAGTGGAGCGACTGGCTCAAACGACAGGCTGGGCGCAAGGTCGCGGCGCCGCGCTCATTGGGGAATCGCAAGTACCGGCGCATCGAACCCGCACCGGGACGTTATGTCATGACGAAGGCGGATTGACGGCGTTGCCTTCGATCCGATTCGCCATCCACCACAGGAGAGCATCAACATGGACGACGTTGTCATCGTAGCTGCACTGAGAACCGCGGTCGGAAAATTCGGCGGGACGCTGGCCAAGATTCCCGCGTCCGATCTGGGTGCGCATGTCATCAAGGCCTTGCTCGCGAAGACCGGGATCAAGCCCGACCAGGTGTCCGAGGTCATCATGGGTCAGGTGCTCACCGCCGGTTGCGGACAGAATCCCGCGCGCCAGGCATCGATTCGAGCGGGCGTTGCCGACATGGTGCCGGCGATGACCATCGGCAAGGTTTGCGGCAGCGGCCTCAAGGCCACGCATCTCGCCGCACAGGCGATCAAGTGTGGCGACGCCGAGATCATCATCGCGGGCGGACAGGAGAACATGAGCGCATCGGCGCACGTGTTGCCGGGCTCGCGCGACGGCTTTCGCATGGGTGACGCGAAACTCGTCGACACGATGATCGTCGACGGCCTGTGGGACGTGTACAACCAGTATCACATGGGGACAACCGCGGAGAACGTCGCGAAAAAGTACGAGGTCACCCGGCGCGAGCAGGACGAATTTGCCGCCGCCTCGCAGCAGAAGGCGGAGGCCGCGCAAAAGGCGGGCAAATTCAAGGGCGAGATCGTTCCGTACGAGATCGTGTCCAAGAAGGGCACGACGATCTTCGACGCCGACGAATTCATCAAGAATGGCACCACCGTCGAATCGCTTGCGGGCCTGAGGCCCGCCTTCAGCAAGGATGGCACCGTCACCGCCGGCAACGCGTCAGGTTTGAACGACGGTGCGGCGGCCGTCGTCATGATGTCCGCGAAAAAGGCAAGCGAACTCGGCTTGAAACCGCTCGCCCGGATCAAGGCCTATTCGTCCGCCGGGATCGATCCCAAGATCATGGGCATGGGGCCGGTGCCGGCCAGCCAGTTGTGTCTGAAGAAGGCCGGCTGGACGCCGCAGGATCTCGATCTCATGGAAATCAACGAAGCGTTCGCGGCACAAGCCATCGGCGTCAACAAGCAGATGGGTTGGGACACCGCGAAGATCAACGTCAACGGCGGCGCCATTGCCATCGGTCATCCCATCGGTGCATCGGGATGCCGGATCCTGGTAACGCTCTTGCACGAAATGATTCGCCGCGACGCAAAGCGCGGTCTTGCGAGCCTGTGCATCGGCGGCGGAATGGGTGTGGCGCTTGCTGTCGAGAGATAGGTTGGCGGCGTAGTGGCGCAGTGAAATATCAACGATGCGATTGAAAGGAAGGCAAATGACACAACGAACTGCGGTGGTTACCGGCGGAATGGGCGGACTGGGCGAATCGATCAGCACGAAGATGCACGACGCCGGCTACCGAGTCGTCGTGACGTACTCACCTGGCAACGCGAACGCCGACAACTGGGTGAAGCAAATGAAGGCGAGAGACTACAATTTCCACGCGTTTCCGATCGATGTTGCCGACTTCGATTCCTGCCAGCAGACGATGGCCAAGGTCCAGGCCCAGGTCGGGCCGGTGGATATCCTTGTCAACAATGCCGGCATTACGCGTGACATGACGTTCAAGAAAATGACCAAGGCTGACTGGGACGCAGTCGTCCACACCAACCTCGATTCGGCGTTCAACATGTCCAAGCAGGTTTGTGACGGCATGGTGGAGCGTGGATGGGGCCGCATTGTCAACGTATCCTCGGTCAACGGCTCCAAGGGCGCATTTGGACAGACCAACTACGCTGCAGCGAAGGCGGGGATGCATGGCTTCACCAAATCGCTGGCGCTGGAGGTGGCGAAGAAGGGGGTGACCGTCAACACCATCTCGCCGGGATACATCGGGACGAAAATGGTGACGGCGATACCGAAGGAGGTGCTCGATTCCAAAATTCTGCCGCAGATACCCATCGGCAGATTGGGCAAACCCGAGGAGATCGCGGGCCTCATCATCTACCTGTGTTCGGACGAAGCCGCGTTCGTGACCGGAGCCAATATCGCCATCAATGGCGGGCAGCACATGCAATGACACGGCGAGCGCTCCGCCATTCGTGAGGCTTGTGTCTATTGGGGAGAGAACATAGTATCGACTGTCCGCAGCGTGTCCGCGGAGCAGGCGCAAACGCCAGGAGGAGGCGACATCAAGTCTGTTTCACCCGGCATGCTGCTTGGTCCGCCGCGCCTGCCTCTTTGGGTGTGGGTCGCGGTGCTGGGTTCGGCCACGGCCGTGCTCGGCATAGCCTGGATCTCCGCCGAGCGGATCGGAGTCGAGCGACTGCATGACACGGGAACCCACAAACTCGATCTGTATTCAGCCAGTCTGGAGAGTGCGCTAGCGAAGTACGATTACATGCCCGGTGTTGTGGGGCTCCGGCAAGAGGTCGTTGGGCTGCTGCGATCGCCCGCTGCCCCGGGTCTCCAGCAGAGCGTGAACCTGTATCTGTCGGAAGTGAACACCGCGGCCCGCAGTGCGGTGCTCTACGTCCTCGACACGCATGGGCTCACGCTTGCCGCGAGCAACTGGAACGAGGAAGCGAGCTTTGTCGGGATGGACCTATCCTACCGGCCCTACTTTCACGACGCGATCGAGCGCGGCGCGGGCCGCTTCTACGGCATCGGCACGACGAGCGGCAAGCCCGGGTTCTATTATTCGCAAGCTATTCGCGATCATGGGGATGTGATTGGCGTTGCCGTGGTGAAAGTGAGCCTCGACCATGTCGAACAGGCATGGTCCGGCGGCGGGGACATAGCCCTCGTCGTAGATGCGAATGGGGTCGTGTTCCTTGCTTCCGATCCGGAATGGAAGTTCAAGACGCTGGGGCCCCTGCAACCCGCGGCCGCAGCGGCTATCGAGAGATCGCGACAGTACGCTGGCGTGGGACTCGCGCCGTTAGGCATTGCAGTGGAAGCATCCGCGATCGATGGTGCGCGCATTGTCGTGGTCGGCGACGGTGGCTCGCGCAAGCGCTATCTCGAGCTCGGACATCCGACACCCGAGCCCACCTGGCGGTTGATCCTGTTGTCGGATTACTCGCCGGTCAATGTGCTCGTTCGCAACACGGTAGCCTTCACTGCCGTTGCGCTCGCGTTTGTATTCCTGCTCTTTCTCTACCTGCATCAACGCCGTCGCGCGATTTACGCAAGTCTCGCCGCAAAAGGGGCCCTGCAGCGAGCGCACGACGAACTCGAGCGCAAGGTGGCCGAGCGGACTGTGGATCTGGTCGCGGCGAATGAGCAATTGGGCCGCGAGGTCGCCGAGCGGCAGCGCGCTGAACACGTGTTGCGCGAGGCGCAGGATGGGCTCGTCCAGGCCGGCAAGATGGCGGTTCTGGGGCAGATGGCCGCCGGCATTACGCACGAGCTGAACCAGCCGCTGGCCGCGCTGCGCACGCTTTCGGACAACGCCCGGCTCCTGCTCGCGAAAGCCCGGACCGACGATGTCCAGAACAATCTGACGCTGATCTCGCAGTTGACGGACCGCATGGCGAAAATCACCGGACAACTCAAGGCGTTTGCACGGAAGTCGGTGTTGCAACTCGGCCCGGTGTCGGTGCGGCGCGCGCTTGCCAATGTACAGGCGCTCCTCGAACAACGTCTGCGCACCGAACGCGTCGCCATCGTCGAGGATTGGTCGGAGGCCGACGTGGAAGTCACGGCGGATGCCAACCGACTCGAACAGGTGCTCGTGAATCTCGTCGTCAATGCACTCGATGCGATGCAGGGCGCCACGGTGCGTCACCTCGAGGTGTCTGTGCGCGAGCACGCGGGCCGGGTATCCATCACGGTACGCGACACCGGGCCGGGCATCGCACCTGAACTGTTGCCTCGAATCTTCGAGCCGTTCGTCACGACCAAGGAGCCGGGCGCGGGACTAGGCCTCGGGTTGGCGATTTCGGCGGGCATCATCCGCGAATTCGGCGGGTCGCTCGTCGCTGCGAACCGGCCGCAAGGTGGGGCCGAGTTCACGATCGAACTCGCGGCGGCAATGGAGACTCACGATGCTTGACGGCATCAAGGTCCTGCTGATCGAGGACGATACCGCCGTGCGCATCGGCAGCGTGCAGGCGTTGCAGCTGGCCGGCTTCGCGGTCGAGTCGTTCGAATCCGCGGAACGCGCCGTCGCGCATATCAAGCCCGGCATGCCAGCGGTGATCGTGAGCGACGTCAAGTTGCCAGGAATGGACGGGCTTGGTTTGTTGCGCTACGCGGCGGGAATCGAGGCTGCGCTCCCGGTCATCCTGGTGACGGGTCACGGCGATATCACCATGGCCGTCCAGGCAATGCGCGCGGGCGCCTACGACTTCGTCGAAAAGCCATTTCCCTCCGAACTCCTGGTGGAAGTCGTTGGCCGCGCCGCCGAGAAGCGGCAGTTGACCCTCGAAGTGGCCTCGCTGCGCAACAAGTTGCAGCATTGGGTCGGCATCGAGGCTTCGCTGCTTGGTCGCTCTCCGCAGATCGAACAGATCCGCCGCACCATCCTCGATCTTGCCGACACTTCGGCCAATGTCGTCATCACCGGCGAAACCGGCACCGGCAAGGAACTCGTTGCGCGCAGCCTCCACGAACATTCGGGCCGGCGTAATGCCCAATTCGTGGCGATCAACTGTGGGGGCATTCCCGAGCAACTCTTCGAAAGCGAGATCTTCGGCCATGAACTTGGCGCCTTTACCGGCGCAATCAAGCGGCGGATAGGAAAAGTCGAGTGGGCGAATGGGGGCACGATGTTCCTGGACGAAATCGAGAGTCTGCCGATGTCGCTCCAGGTCAAGCTGCTGCGTGTGCTGCAGGAAAGAAAAGTCGAGCGGCTGGGATCCAACGAGCTGATACCCGTCGACTGTCGAGTCATCGCAGCGTCGCAGGAAGACCTCGGGGAACTGGTGAAGCAGCAGCGCATTCGCTCCGATCTTTATTATCGGCTCAACGTTGCCGTCATCGAGCTGCCGCCGCTGCGCGAGCGGCGCGAGGATATTCCGATCCTGTTCGAGCATTTTGTGCTCGATGCCGCCACGCGCTATGGCCGCGAGGCGCCGATCGTCTCGAGCGCGCAATTGTCGGAACTGATGGCGTATTCATGGCCTGGAAACGTGCGCGAATTGCACAACGTTGCCGATCGGTTTGTCCTGGGATTGCTCGAAGCGCGGTTCAAGTTGCTGAAGGGGGTGCAGGCGCACGCGCGAACGCTGTCCGACCAGGTGGCGCAATTCGAGCGGGCGTTGATCGAGGAAGTGCTGCGGCGGAATCGGGGCAACGCGGCGTCGGCGAGCGAGGCACTCGGGCTGCCGAAGAAGACGTTCTACGACAAGCTGCACCGCCTCAATCTCACCGCCGAGGACTTCCGCTGACATGAAACGGCCCCTGCGCTCGTTTCGCCCGCACCGCCCCGGTCCCCGGTATGCGCGCGAGATCGCGGTCGTGCTCGTGGTGAAGTTCATCGCGCTGTTCGTCATCTGGAGCATCTGGTTCTCGGGTGCGCCACGCAAGGACGGCGGCGCCGAGCGTGTGGCAGAGAGAGTCTATTCGTCGCAACCCGCCGCACCCGGGGAAGGAGCAACGCATGCTGCCCGACCTTGATCTCGTCAACGTGTCGCGGCTGCAATTCGCCGCGACCGCGATGTACCACTTCCTGTTCGTCCCGCTGACGCTGGGACTGTCATGGATCCTCGTCATCTGCGAGTCGGTCTACGTGATGACCGGGCGTCAGATCTACCGCGACATGACTCGTTTCTGGGGGCTCCTGTTCGGGATCAATTTCGTCATGGGAGTGACCACCGGCTTGACCCTCGAATTCCAGTTCGGCACCAACTGGGCTTACTACGCGCACTACGTCGGCGATGTCTTCGGCGTGCCGCTCGCCATCGAGGGGCTGATGGCTTTCATCCTGGAGTCGACGTTCGTCGGCCTGTTCTTCTTCGGCTGGCAGCGGCTGAGCAAGATCGAGCACCTGACGGTCACGTTCCTCGTGGCGCTGGGATCCAACCTGTCGGCGCTGTGGATCCTGATCGCCAACGGCTGGATGCAGAACCCGGTCGGCGCCGAGTTCAACTACGAGACGATGCGGATGGAGTTGTCCAGCATGTCGGCGGTGTTTTTCAATCCGGTCGCGCAGGCGAAATTCGTGCACACGGTGGCCGCCGGTTACGTCACCGCCTGCATGTTCGTGCTCGGCGTGTCTTCGTACTATCTGCTCAAAGCGCGCGACGTCGCATTTGCGCTGCGGTCGTTTGCGGTGGCTGCCGGCTTCGGACTTGCCTCCACGCTGTCCGTGATCGTGCTCGGGGACGAATCCGGCTACACCACCGGCGAGACGCAGAAAGTGAAGCTGGCCGTCATCGAAGCCGAATGGGAGACGCAGAAACCCCCCGCGTCATTCACGGCATTCGGTTTTCCCAACGACGCAACCCAGCGCACGGACCATGCGATCCACATCCCCTGGCTGCTCGGCCTGATCGCCACGCGAACGGTCACCGAGGAGGTCACCGGGATCAGGGAACTCAAGCAGAATCATCTGGTGCGCATCGAAAGCGGCATGATCGCCTATGCGCAGCTCCAGAAGCTGCGGACGGGCGACAAGTCCGAAGCAACGCGCGCGCTGTTCGAAAAGCACAAGAACGACCTCGGCTTCGGTCTGTTGCTCAAGAAATACACGGCGAACGTCGTCGATGCCACCCCGCGGCAGATGCAGGCTGCGGCCGATGACACCATCCCGAAGGTGGCGCCGCTCTTCTGGAGCTTCCGCATCATGGTTGGCCTCGGCATGCTGTTCCTGTTCATCTTCGCAGCGTCGTTCTTTTTTCTCGCGATTCGCAATCTGGCGCCGCAGCGCTGGCTGATGCGCCTTGCCGTGATCTGCATACCGTTGCCTTGGGTTGCTTCGGAACTCGGCTGGTTCGTCGCCGAGTACGGCCGGCAGCCGTGGACGATCAGCGGCGTGCTGCCGACGTTCCTTTCGGTGTCGAGCATCGACGCATCGAGCGTTTACGCGAGCCTTGCGGCATTCGTTGCCTTCTATACAGCGCTGTTCGCCATCGAGATGTACCTGATGCTCAAGTACATTCGACTGGGACCCGGCAGCCTTGGCACCGGCCGCTATTTTGGGGAGGCCGGCGCACCTGACCCTGGGGCAAGGGGTGCTCCGCAACCAGCCGGTGCGGGGGAGGACTAGATGATCTTCGACTACGCAACGCTCAAGGTGATCTGGTGGTGCATCGTCGGCGGCATCATCGTCGTGTTTGCGCTCACGGATGGCTGGGACCTTGGCATCGGCATGCTGTCTCCGTTCCTCGGAAAATCCGACGACGAGCGTCACATCATCCTGCGCTCGATCGAGGCGAACTGGGAAGGCAATCAGACCTGGCTCGTGATCGCCGGCGGCGTGCTTTTCGCCGCGTGGCCGCTCGTGTATGCCGCCTCGTTTTCCGGCATGTACGTGGCGATGCTGCTTGTGCTGTTCGCCCTGTTCTTCCGTCCGGTCGGCTTCAAGTACCGCAACAAGGTGGCGGATCTCCGCTGGCGCAAGGCCTGGGACTGGGGCCTGTTCATCGGCGGCTTCGTGCCTGCGCTCGTGTTCGGCATCGCATTCGGCAATCTTCTGCAAGGTGTGCCGTTTCATTTCGATGCCGATCTGCGTACACATTACACGGGAACGTTCTGGCAGCTGCTCAATCCATTCGCCCTGCTGGCCGGCGTGATCAGCGTTGCGATGCTGGCGATGCACGGTGCCGCGTACCTCTGCCTGCGCGTCGACGGCGTCATTCAGGCGCGCGCCGCACGAGCGGCGAGAATGGCCGGTATCGTCGTCGTCGTCGCCTTCGCGGCGGCCGGTGTATGGGTCGCTACGGGGATCGACGGGTATCGGATCACGATGATCCCCGACCTGAACGGCCAGCCCAATCCACTGGCGAAGACCGTCGCCAAGGTACCGGGCGCGTGGCTCGACAACTACGGCAGGTTTCACTGGACGCTCGCCGCGCCACTTGCCACCTTCGCCGGTGCGTTCGGCGTCATCCTCTCCGTCGGGCTGCGACGATGGAGCGTCATTGTGGTGGCGAGTGCCGTCGCCGTGGCCGGCGTGATCCTTACCGCCGGCGTTTCGATGTTTCCCTTCATCATGCCATCATCGTCGGTTCCAGACAGCAGCCTGACCGCCTGGGACGCGGTATCGAGTTGGCGCACGCTGCAGATCATGTTCTGGGTCACTGTTTTCTTCGTACCACTGATTGCGCTCTATACGAGCTGGGTGTACGCGAAGCTGCGCGGCACCATCACGCTCGAGACGATCCGTTCGGAGGAATAATGAAACGACCCCCACGCTCGCTTCTCTCGCTGCCCCCCGAGCCGCCCACACGAGCGGGGCGAAGCCAAGGCTCGCAGAGCGCGTCCGCGAGCGTAGGCGACGGCCGACACGCCGCTCTCCATGGCTCGCACATTTCCAAGGAGGCCGTGGCAGGTCAGTCCCTTGGGTCGGCCCGGCGGGACTGACATGTGGTACTTCACGTGGATTCTCGGTTTGGGCCTGGCGCTCGCGTTCGGCATCATCAACGTCATGTGGCTGGAGGCATCGTATTTCTCCGGCGAACTCGATGAGGAGCGGGTGCGCAAACGCTTCCAGCGCGGCGGGCGACCGATCGATTGACTTCACGGCCTTCGCGGATTCCCCGCAATGGTCGGTGCCAGCATCTTTCCGTTCCAATTCACAAGACAATTCGCGACCAAGGCCAGTGACGATGGAAACCCAACGACGTGATGTGACCCTGCGCTTCCTCGCCCAGCCAGTCGACGTTAATTTCGGCGGCAAGGTGCATGGCGGGAGCGTGATGCGATGGATCGACCAGGCCGGATATGCCTGTGCGGTGGGGTGGAGCGGTCACTACTGCGTGACGGTGTACGTTGGCGGAATTCGCTTCTACAAGCCAGTCCTGGTCGGCAGTCTGGTCGAAGTCGAGGCGAAGGTTATCTATACGGGGAAAACCAGCATGCACGTTGCCGTCGATGTGCGGGCAGGCGATCTCAAGGATCAGGCGTTTGCCAGGACCACCCACTGCCTGATCGTGTTCGTTTCCGTCAACGATCATGGCAATCCCACGCCGGTCAGGCCTTGGGTCCCGCAAACCAAGTCCGAAATGGCCGAGCACGAGTACGCATTGAGGCTCATGGAGCTACGAAAAGGCATCGAGGACGAGGCGAGCAAGATCGAGCCATGAAGCTCGTTGGTGGAGGGTAATGGCTGTGTTCGGTTTCAGCAGTCTGATGGCGGGCCGTAAGGCGGTGGCGCTGACCATGCCAGCCCGATGAAGCGAGTCGCGAGCATATTTCCATTTTTGCGCTGGTGGCCGATGGTCAATCGGACCACTACTCGCGCCGACCTGATGGCCGGGCTCACCGGCGCCATTCTGGGGCTGCCGCAAGGCGTCGCCTTCGCCATCCTTGCCGGACTTCCTCCGGAATACGGTCTCTATGCGGCCATGTTGCCACCTGCGCTCTCGGCACTTTTCGGGTCGAGCTTTCAGATGGTGGCGGGCCCGACCAATGCCGTGGCGATCCTGTTATTCGCAAGCCTTACGCACCTTGCTCCCGCCGGGAGCCCGGATTACATCCGCCTCGTCCTTACCGTCACCCTGCTCACCGGCGTATTCGAGTTGCTGATGGGCATCGCCCGCTTGGGCGCCCTTGTGAATTTCATTTCGCACACAGTGATCATCGGTTTCAGCGCCGGCGCAGCGATACTGATCGCTACATCGCAGGTCAAGTCCTTTTTCGGCATCCCGATTCCGGCGGAGGCATCGTTCGTCGAAACCTTGTGGCAGTTGGCGCTCCAGATCGGCCACGTCAATCCCTGGGTGACGGCGACCGGCGTCTTTACCTTGCTGTTCGGTGTGGCAGCGCGGAAATATTTTCCGAAGGTCCCGTTCATGATCAGCGCGACGGTCGCCGGCAGTCTGTTCGCGTGGGCTCTCGATCTTTACTTTGGCCAGGACTGTCACCGGCATCAAGACCGTGGGGGCATTGCCGGCGCAGCTTCCACCGTTCTCCTTGCCGGACCTGTCGCTCGACACGATCAAAGCGGTAGCGCCGACGGCTCTCGCGACCACCATCCTGTCGTTGACGCTCGCGGTCAGCATCGGGCGCTCGCTCGGGATTCGCTCGGGCCAGCGTATCGACAGCAATCAGGAATTCATCGGCCAGGGGATATCGAATATCGGTGGCGCATTTTTCTCGGCCTTTCCATCCGCGGGCTCGTTCAATCGGAGCGGAGCGAACTACGAAGCAGGGGCCAAGACGCCGCTTGCCAACGTCTACGCGTCGCTGTTCCTGGTGGCCATCGTGCTCGTCGTTGCGCCGCTGGCGGCCTATCTGCCGTTGGCCTCGGTGGCCGCCATCCTGCTCCTGATCGCCTATGGGCTGATCGACGTCAAACGCATGACATCAATCGTTCGCACCAGCCGCTCGGAATCCGCGGTGCTGTTCGTCACGCTTGGGGCCGCGCTGTTCCTGGGCTTGCAGACGGCCATCTACGCCGGCGTGCTGCTGTCGCTCATGCTCTTTCTCAATCAGGCAGCGCGCCCCGGTATTCGGGACGTCAAACCGGATCTTCGGGGTGGCGGCCTCCGCTTTGACGCCGATACCGGCCTGCCCGATTGCCCCCAATTGAAGATGCTGCGGGTCAATGGCTCGATTTTCTTCGGCGCGGTAGACCATGTCGCAGATGCGTTTTACCGTGTCGACCATGACAACCCGCAGCAGAAGCGATTGCTTGTCGCCGCGAGCGGGATCAACGTGGTCGACATCTCCGGAGCAGAAATGCTGAAGCGGGAGGCCGCTCGCCGGAACCAGATGGGCGGTGGGCTGTATTTCTGGTTCATGAAGGACGCTGTACACGACTTGCTGGGGCAGGGCGGCTACATGAAGACAATCTGCGAGGAGAATGTCTTTGCACAGCATGTCAATCCCATCGATATCATTTACGGTCAACTGGACACGGAGATTTGCCGCAATTGCCAGGCACGTATTTTCGCGCAATGTCACGTCGCGTTGCCGAATGGCGAGCCGCGACACGATCATTGCGAAACGAAAACGATCCCCGCAAAATAGGCGTTGAGATTTCGGGCAAGGTGCCTGGTATGAAGTCGGAAGGCTGCACGATCTAGATATTTCCGAGGAAGCCCCATGTCCAGCGAACTGACTAAACCCTTGGCCAGTTCTCGTGCTGACGCAGACGTTCAATGCACGATTACCAAGGTTGCAAGTGTGGATCATGAAGGGCGACCCGTATTCGGGGAACCAATCGAGGAGCTTTGCTCTGTTCTCAAGCTGCCTGGCGAGGACAAAGACATCTCGGCGCGAATCGGCACCTCGCCGGACCACCCCTCGACTCCGCCTCGGCGCGAAGATGCCGTATTGCTGCTTCGCATTACGACGAAGGCCAACGTCAATGACGTGATCGAGGTTGCGGGAATCAGGCTAAAGGTAACTGCGATCTCGCCGAGCTACGATAGCGTCGGGAAGGTCGCGTTTCACGTGGTCCTGGCAGTGATTTTCAACATCTCAGAGGAGACAATCATGAAGCTCTACTATCATCCGGTGTCCACAACGAGTCGACCAGTCGTCCTGTTTGCAGCCGAGTCCGGCATCAAGCTCGACTTACCAGATTGTCGATCTGTTCACCGGTGAGCAATACCAGCCGGAATATTCAGCGATCAATCCGAGCCACCAGGTGCCGGTGCTGGAGGATGGAGATTTCCGTCTGACGGAAAGCTCGGCGATCCTCAAGTATCTCGCCGACAAGACGGGTTCTCCGGCGTATCCATCGGATCTGCGCAAGCGTGCCCGCGTCAACGAACGAATGGATTGGCTCAACACCGGTTTCTACCGGGATTTTTCCTACGGATTTCTGTATCCGCAGATTTTTCCGTTCATGCGCCGGCCCGACGACAACGTACAGGCGGGGACGGTCGCGTGGGGCAAGGACAAGGCGGTGGGATGGCTCAAGGTTCTGGATGAGAGCCTGATCGGGCCGCGAAGCGCATTCGTCTGCGGCGAAGACATCACGATTGCCGACTATCTGGGTGCGATGATGGTCCTCGGCGGCGAAGCCATCGACTGCAAATTCGGTGCGTATCCGAATATTTCGCGCTGGCTCGGCAACATGAAGGCGCTGAAAAGCTGGGCGAAGGTCAACGAGGCGTTCTACAAGTACGTCGTCGACCCCAACAAGGGGAAGGAATTCGTGCGACTGTGACACATGAAGCGTGACCGTCGCGCGAGGTGCGGGCACAAATCAGTCGCACCAAGGGGGAGATGCATCGATGCAGACATTGATTCCACTTGCCGCTGAGGTTGGCAAGCTGCTGGCGGCTCGCAAGGACAAGGTCGCAGTTGCAGAATCCGCCGCCGGTGGACTTATCAACGCAGCGCTGTTGGCGGTGCCTGGTGCGTCAGGCTGGTGCCTTGGCGGTGCAGTCCTCTATACGCGACAGTCGCGCCTGGCGCTGAAGGACATGTACCCCGAAATGTTCGCGGACATGACCGGATCGACCGAGGCGTACGCGCGCTTCATGGCGCGAATCGTTCGCGAACGCTTCGATGCCCAGTGGTGCCTCTGCGAGACCGGGACGGCAGGACCCGCGGCCAGTCGCTACGGCTTTGCGGCAGGGCGCGCCTGTTTTGCGGTATCCGGTCCGGTCGACAGGGCGCTGACGATCGAAACCGGCAAGGCCGATCGAGTTGCGAACATGTACGCATTCGCGGCGGCTGGGCTGACTCTCCTGGTGGAAACCTTGAAAGAGTGAACAGGCCCTAATCGCTTGATCGGAAAAAGACGTTTAACTCCGCGTACGTTTCATCGGGCACCTGTTCCGCTGGGTAGTGCCCGCAGGGCAGCATTTTTCCGCGCACGTCGACCGCACGCTCGAGCCAGGCCTCGATCGGTCTAAAGCTGCGATTGACGTGGCTGCGTTCTCCCCAGAGGACGAGCATCGGGATGGACAGTTTGGTCGCGAGGTCGGCTTCATCGTGGATGAGATCGATGCTGGCCGCGGCGCGGTAATCCTCGCACACCGCGTGAATGTTCTCTGGTGTGCAGCAGCGGATGTACTCGGCGAGTGCCTCGGGCGTGAACCCGCTCAAACCAACGCCCTTCTTGTCCAGTTTCTTTCGGATGTAGCGCTCGAGGCCGTAGGCAATCAACATCTGCTCGGGATAGTCGTAGGGCTGCGCCATGAAAAACCAGTGGTAGGAATCGACCGCCCATTCCTTCTTGATGTTGTGCAGCACGTGATGCGTGGGCACGATATCGAGGAACGCGACTTTCTTTACCCGCCGCGGATGGTCCAATGCCATGCGGTGCGCGACCCGTCCACCGCGGTCGTGGCCGCACACGTGAAATGCATCGAAACCAAGGGCGGTCATCACCTCGACCTGGTCCTGCGCCATCGCCCGGAATGAGTAGCCGATGTGGTTTTCACCGCCGTCTGGCTTGGAGCTGTCGCCGTAACCGCGCAGGTCCGCGGCGACGACGGTGAAATGCTCCGCAAGTCGCGGCGCGATCTTGTGCCACATCACGTGCGTCAGCGGATTGCCGTGCAACAATAGCAGCGGTGGTCCCGTTCCGCCGTGGCGCAGGTTGATGCGTGCGCCCGACGCGTCGATCTGTGTGTGCGTGAAGCCTTCGAACATGGTGGTCGACTCCGTCTGGCACTCACACTCTGCGCTTGATGCGCAGGTGTTGCGTCAACTCGCCCACGTCCTTTAGCGTCTCGATGCGCCATGCGAGATCGAGCACTGTTCGCGTCTGCGCAGCGTCGAGGCCGCCCCAGGCCGCGCACTGTCGGAATTTCTCGGTGAGTTCATCGTCGCTCATCGGATTGGCGGGGCTGCCCTTGCCGAAATCGGCAGCGCCCTTGACGATGGTGCCGTTGTCGAGCTCGACTTCGATGATCGTCGTCATCTTGTCGAACCCGGCGGCCTCGGCTTCGGCGTTGACGCCGAAGTCCACCCTCTGTAGCAGGGCCTGCACGTCGGGGCGGTTGACCACGTCGTCAGTGAATTGCTCGAGACCGGCCTTGCGCTCGAGGAGCAGGATCGCCATGCAGAATTCCATGCTGAATTTCGCCTGCAGCTCGTTGCGCGGGCGATGATGAATGAGCGCATTCGGCATGTTGTGATTGGTCCCGACCGTGACTCGCTTGACGCGCTCCGGGCGCAGATCGTGACGAAGGATCAGATCCAGCATGACGGCCATGCCCGGATGCGTGAGCGATCCGCTGGGATGCGGCTTGATCGACACGCCGGGAAAGGCAAAGGTCCACGGGTTGCCGAGCCGGCCGTTGATCATGTCGGCGCTGTAGCCGCCACCCGCGGCGCGGAAGAACCCGCGATCGGCTTCCAATCCGTTGGGTGATGCCGTGAACCCCAGCGCCGCCAGTTCGGCAGCCACCACTCCGCTTTCGGCGGCGCGTCCGGCGTGAAAGGGCTTGGTCATGGTGCCGAAGTTTTCGCGCAACCCGGCAGCCTGCGTGGCACCCAGGCTCAGCGCGCGACGCGTGGTTTCGCGGTCGAGTCCAAGCAGATTCGCGGCCGCGGCCGCGGCGCCGATCGCACCGCAGGTCGCCGTGCTGTGGAAGCCGTGCTGATAGTGACGCGGCATGATCGCCTCGGCCACCTTGCACTCGACCTCGACGCCGATCTGATATGCCGTCATCAGGTCCCGGCCGCTCCGGTGATCCCTCTCGGCGAGGGCCAGCGCCGGTGGCAATGCCGGCGCGGTTGGATGAGTGAGCAGTCCGTAGACACGATCCTTGGCCACGGCGAGCTGCGTGTCATCGTAGTCGTCGGCATGGATGGAGATCCCGTTGGCGAACGCGGCGAAGCGCGCAGGAAGACGCAAGTCACTGCCGATCACGGTGCTGCCGCCCTCGGTTGCGATGCCCAATGCTGCAAGGTAGCGCCGGGCAATGTCTCCGGTTTGCGAGGCAGCACCAGCGAGGGCGAGGCCGATGCCGTCGAGCACCGAGCGCTTGCCGAGGTGGGCCACGTCGGTCGGAACGTCCTTGGCACTTGTCGTGACAACGAATCCGGCAACGTAGTCGGTAAGGGAAGCATCCTGGTAGGCGACGTTTGCGGCGGGTGCATCGGGCATGGGTGAGTCGTCCTTCGCTTAAGAGAATGATGCGGCGGCTGCCGCGTGGGCGGGTGTGGTGTTGTTCCTGCGGCCGGCGGCCAGACGCGCGCACAGTCGAACCGCGTGCTCCAACGCGCCGGTCGTCGCACATCCCTTGCCGACGATGTCGAACGCGGTGCCGTGCGCCGGGGTCGTGAACACTGTCCGCAGTCCGCCGGTCACGGTGACACCGCGATTGAAGCCTTTGAGCTTCGTGGCGATCTGTCCCTGGTCGTGATACATCGTCAGTACGCCGTCGTAGTCGCCCGCAAAGGCCTTGAGGAAGACGGTGTCCGAAGGGAAGGGGCCACGGCATCGGACACCACGCTCGGCCGCTCGCGCGACCGCAGGTGCGATGATCTCGATCTCCTCGCGGCCAAAAAGACCATTTTCCCCGCCATGAGGGTTGAGCGCAGCGACGGCAATGCGCGGTGCATCGAATCCGGCGCCGCGCATGGTGCGGTCGGCCAGCGTGATGGCCGCATCGATGCGTTCCGGTGTGATCTGGTCAAGCGCCGTCCGCAGTGAAACATGCGAGGTCACGCGCGACATCCACAGGTTGTCGAGCACGTTCATCTCGCCGAAGAATCCCTGATGCCGGGTGAGATGCGCGAACAGCTGGTGCTCGTCGTTGAAGCGCCAGCCTCCGGCGTGGAGGGCGGCCTTGTTGAGGGGTGCGAACGTGATGCCGTCGATCCGCCCGTCGAGGGCAAGATCGATCATGTGGGCAAGCGTCTCGCCGCTGATGCGACCCGACTCCGCCGACACGGTGCCGCGAGACAGCGTGGACGGATCGAGATTGCGAAGGTCGATGATAGGAATTTCGGGACGTGACCAGTCGACGTCTTCGGGTGCCGTATAGCTCCGCGATGCGACGCTGACGCCGGCATCCCGAGCACCCTGTTCGAGCACCCGCGCGTCGCCGATGACGAGCAGCCTTGCGGCGTCGGCCAGGCGTCGATCCGCGAGCACGCGCGCACATTGTTCGGGGCCGATGCCGGTGCAGTCGCCGAGCATCAGGCCCAGCAACGGCAGACCTCGGATTGCAGTGCCGGTCATGTCAATCTCCGATCGGTAAAGTGGTTGATCAGCAGGATCATCGCGAAGGTGATCAGCAGCATGGTAATCGAGAGTACCGCGATCGGTCCCCAGTCGTTGCTTTCACGCAAGTCGAACATCGTGACCGAAATCGTCTTGGTGCGTGCGGTGAACAGCAGGATCGTGGCGGACAGCTCGCGAATCGACCCGATGAAGATGAAGATCCAGGTGGCGATCACGCCGTTGCGTATCAGCGGCGTCGTGATATCGAACAGGGCGCGCAGCCGCGTGGCGCCAAAAATGCGGCTCGCATCCTCGAGTTCGGGGTGCACCGCTTTGAGCGACGCGCCGATCTGCTGATAGCCGACCGGAAGCTCCTTCGTCAGATAGGCCAGGAAGATGATCGACAGGGTCCCGTAAAGAACGAAAGGCGGTTGCGTGTAGCTCAGAAACAGTCCGACGGCGAGGACGATGCCGGGAATGGCGACCGGCGCAGTGGCCAGGAATCCGAGATAGCGATGGCCCCACACCAGCTTGCGCAGACTCAGGTAACCGACGATCGTTACCAGCACCGTGCCTGCAGTCGCTGCGGCGATGCCCAGGAGAAACGTGTTCTCGAGCGCGAGTCTCGTCTGGCTGAATTCGAAAAACACAAAGCGCCAGTGTTCGAGCGAAAGATTTCCGGCGACGGGGCCGGACCAGTTTTTCACGAATGCCGTGCGTACCAGCACGCCGTAGGGCAGCACGATCGATGCGCCAAGTACGAATGCAAACAGCGCCAGTGCCGGGATCTTCCATGCGCGAAGGCGAATCAGGCGTGTGCCGGTGCTCTTGCCGCCGATCACCGAATAACCGCGGCGACCCATGATCGCGGACTGCGCCCGCAGCAAAGCGACGGTGATGAGCAGCAGCGGCAGCGACACGGCAGCGGCCAATCCGAGCTGCGGCGGAAACTGGAAGAGGCTCCAGATCTTGGTGGTCATGGTGTCGATGCCTGCGGGCAGCGCCAGGATCGCGGGCGTGCCGAAAAGTGTCATCGACTGCAGAAATGCAATGAGAAATCCCGCCAGGAGGGCCGGTACGACCAAAGGCAGCGTGATGTCGAGCGCGGTGCGCCATGCGGGCGCGCCGAGAATTGCGGAGGCCTCCTCGAGCTCGCTGGGAATGAGATCGAGGCTGTTGGCTACGAAGGTGAACACATAGGGAAAGGTGTACAGGGCCATCACAAACACCATGCCGCCAGCAGAAAAAATGTTGATCAGCGGCGTGGCTTCAAACGGCTTCAGGCCGAACAGCGCGTAGTACCACTGGTTGATAAGTCCGGCGTTCGGCCCACCCAACAACACCCAGGCGAACGCGCCGAGAAAGGGTGGCGTCACGAACGATGCGAGGATCAGCGCGCGCAGCAGGCGCTTGCCCGGCAAGTCGGTGCGAGATACGAGCCACGCCATCGGCGCCGCGGCAAGAATGCACAGCACGCCGACCGCCGCCGACGTCCACAGCGTGGTCAGCAACGGCTTCACGAACGCCGGGTCGACGAAGATCTGGCGATAGTGCTCGAGCGACAAACGTCCAGCATCGCCCGTCAGGCTCGTCATCAAGAGCCGGAACATCGGCAGCAACACAAGCGCCACGAGCAGCAGCACGAGCGCGATCGTGAAGGGCGCGGTCCAGTCGATGGACCGCGCTCGTGTAGCCGCCAACGTGGAGGGCATGGCGTCGATGTTCGGTGTCGTCGTCGGGCGTGGTCAGTTGCCGAACAGCGCCGTGTACCGTTTCTTGATGTCGGCAATCTGCGGCAGCATGGCGGCCGGGTCGTCAGTCAGCATCTTGATCTGCGCCAGCGGCGTTCGCCCCGGCGGGTCCTTGACATCGGGGTGAAGCGAACGCGTGCCGCCTTCGTTGACTGCCAGCTGCTGGATCTTGGCGGTATAGAGAAAGTTCTGCAGAACGCGCGCGGCATTGGGATGCGGGGCGTCGGCAAAGATTGCCGTGGGCGAAGTCACGAACGGCGTCCCTTCCTTCGGATAGATGATCGCCACGGGACTCTTGGCATCGATTTCGATGAACATGTTGTATTCGTTGCCATCGACCATCACCGCCCGTTCACCGCTGGCGATGCTTTTCGGTGTCGCCGTCGTCGACTGCAGTTGCTGCACCCCTTGCTTGGACAGCTTTTCGAGATAGTCCCAGCCGAGGAGCTTGGCGATCGCGTAGGTGCCCGTCAGGCTGGTGCCGCTGTAGCCCGGATGCGATTTGACGAGCTTGCCTTTCCATTTCGGATCGAGCAGGTCGAGATAACCTGTCGGCGCGTCCTTGGCCGCCACCAGGTTGGTGTTGTAGCCCATCACGCTCAGCGTCGCGCGCCACGCCGCGTAGTAGCCTTCCGGATCCTTGAACTCGGCAGGGTAACGCTTCACATCGGGCGGAGTATGCGACGCGAGCCATTTCTGCTGCTTCCAGAACATGAAATGCGAAGCATCGGACGAGTTGACGACGTCGACGTTCTTGATGCCCGATTGGTATTCCTGGTTGATCCGCTGGAACACGCGCTCCGACCCCGAACGTTCGACCTCGATCTGGATATTCGGATATTCGGCACGAAAGTTCTTGGCGATCAACTCCGCGACCTTGACGTCGATCGACGAATACCAGACGACCTTGCCTTCCTTGGCGGCCGCTGCCACCATCGCCGGCGTCGTCTCCTGGCCCGCGACGGGTGCTGCGACGGCACAAGCGAGCAGCGCGACAAAGAACGTCCTAACGCAATTCCTGATCATAGAGTCCTCCTTTTTTCAATTGAGATGTCTGTCGTCCCCGCGAAAGCGGGGACCCATGTCGACTTTCGTCGCGCAAGAAAATGGATTCCCGCTTGCGCGGAAATGACGTGCCAGATTGTGAACGTTGTTCAATTGGCAAGTCCGCGACAGCGTTCGGGCTTGAACCTTACTCTCACCTTCGATCCATTGGGAACGCAGAGGTCGGTGGGCGCGGCGATCAGCACGTCCTGACCCACACTGACGACGTAGTCGCGGTGGCTGCCGAGATACGCCTGCCCCCGTACGGTCCCCGGGAGCGTGTTGTCCGCGTCGATTCCATCATCGACCAACAGTTCCACATCGTGCGTCTTGACGCAGAAGCTCATCGGCTCGCCGGGTCCTGCGAAGCTGCCCTGTCCGACGTCCAGGCGGTGGCCGGCGACCTGCACCGTGCGTCCCGACACGTACGTCGCATTGATGACGTTCCCTCCGCCGATGAAGCGGGCGACGAAGGCGGAATTGGGACGCTCGTAGACATCTTCGGGCGTTCCGATCTGTTCGATGCGCCCGGCGTTCATGACGACAATGCGATCGGCCATCGTCATCGCCTCGACCTGATCGTGCGTGACATAGATCGACGTGTAGTGGAACTCGTCATGCAGCCGTCGGATCTCGAAGCGCATGTCGCCGCGAAGATTGGTATCGAGATTGGACAATGGCTCATCGAGCAGCAGGATATCGGGCTTCGTCACCAACGCCCGCGCAAGCGCGACGCGCTGCTGCTGACCGCCGGACAATTCGGAAGGATACCGCTCGGCCTGGGCGCGGAGCTTCGTGGCGTCGAGTGCGACATCGGTACGAGAATGCCGTTCAAGCGGCGGTATCGATTTCATCTTCAGGCCGTAGCCGACATTCTGGCGCACGGTCATGTGCGGCCACACGGCGTAGCTCTGGAAGATCATGCTCATGTTGCGCCGCTCGGGCGGGACAACGGAATGGACCGATGACACCACCTTGCCACCAACCCGTATTTCGCCCGCATCCGGTTCGAGGAAGCCCGCGATCATGCGCAACGTGGTCGTCTTCCCGCAGCCCGACGGACCCAGCAGGCAGACAAATTCGCCGTGCTCGACGGACATGCTCATGCCGTCGACAGAAATGACGTCCGAGTAGCGTTTGGTAAGGTTTTCGAGTTCGAGGTTGGCCATAGTGGCGAGAGCACCTGCAGATGACTGCGTTGACGCACAATGCCGGTCGGGATGATCGTTGGGCCGCGAAAGTCTAGCATCTGTGCCCGACCTTTCCGCTGCGTGTAGCAACGAGCTGGCACCGGGCCGGTGCCCAGACTGCTAACGGGAATCGTTGCTATCCTGAGTGCAAACTGCCGATTTATTCGATCTTGACGTTGGCGCTCTTGACCAGGTTCGTCCAGAACTTGCCGTCTTCCACCAGGAAACTGGTGAACTGCTCCGGGGAGGCTGAGACGGAAACCTCGGTACCTTCGCGCGCCAGCGCCGACTTGACCGACACCTGCTGCATCGCGGTGATGGTCGCGTCGTAAACTTTTTTCACGATCGCAGGCGGCGTGCCTGCGGGCACGAACATGCCGTACCAGAACTCGAGGTTGTACTCCGGCAATCCCGCTTCCCGCATGCCGGGCAGATCGGGCACCAGTGGCGAACGCTCGCGCGTACTGACGGCAATCACGCGCAGCTTTCCGCCGCTGGCCTGCGGCAGCACCGAAGGCGAGGTACCGAAGGTCACCTGCGTGTCGCCTGCCATCACCGACTGGATGGCCGGCGCACCTCCCTTGTAGGGGACGTGCGTCATCTGCGCTCCAGTCAGCTGGATGAACAGTGCTGCCCCCAGGTGCGGCGCCGAGCCATTGCCCGACGTGGAGTAATTCAGCTTGTTGGGATCTTTCCTGGCGACGGCGATCAGATCGGACACCGAGCGGATGCCGGTGTCGGGATTGACCGCGAGGACCAGCGGCGACGTCGTCATCTTGGTGACGGGCAAAAGATCGGCCGGCGCGTACGGCAGGTTGGGGTTGAGTGCCGGGTTCACTGAAATGCTGCTCGGACTGGCGATCAGCAACGTGTACCCATCGGCCGGTGACTTGGCCACGATGTCCGCGGCGATGCTCGACCCGTTGCCCGGCTTGTTGTCGACCAGCACCGGCTGCCCGAGCGCCTTGCTGAAGGCCTCACTCATGGCGCGGGCCACGTAGTCGGCGGCCCCGCCGGGCGCGAATCCGACCACCACGCGGATCGGCTTGCTGGGATAACTTGCCGGCTGGGCCCACGCTGTGCAGGCGAGGGCGCCTAGCGCGAGCGCCGGAATCAGATGCGTACGTTTCATCCGTGTATCTCCTCTTGCGAGCGAAAGAGTCAATGTACGACCGGCATGCGCAGGACGATCTTTCCCACGTGCGCGCCGGATTCCATGCGCGCCTTGGCGTCCTCGAGTCGGACAAAATCCATCACGCGGTCGATCTGGGGCTGGATGCGACCGGCCGCGAAATGGGGCAGGACATCGGCGATGAAACGCGGGACGGCCGCTGACCGCTGCGCCTTCGTGCGCAACTTGTTCGAAACGCCAAACACGGTCAGGCGCTTGGCGTGCAATGCCTCGAGGTCGATGTCGGCGTGCACCACACCGTCCACGTACCCCACCGTGGCGAGCCGGCCTTCGAAGGCCAGCGCGCGCACGTTCTCGCCGAACACCGTGCCACCGACCGTGTTGACGATCAGGTCTGCGCCGTGCTGGTCCGTCGCGTCCTTGACCGCCTGCGCGAAGTCCGGCTTGCGCGTGCACAGTGCGACGTCCAGGCCGAGGCCCTTGAGCGACGCCAGCTTCTCGGTTGAACCCGAGGTGCCGATGACGCGCGCGCCCAGCACCTTGCCCAGCTGGAGCGAGGCCACGCCCACACCCGACGACACGCCGTTGACGAGAAGCCATTCGCCGGGCTTCAGGCGGCCTTGCAGCACCAGCATGTCGTACGACACCAGGAACGTGAGCGGAATGCTGGCGGCTTGTTCCCAGGAGAGGCCAGCCGGCACCACCATGGCCTCCGCCGCCTCCATCAGCGCGTACTCCGAGAATGCGCCTGCGCAGCGGCCCATCACGCGATCTCCCGGCCGGAATGCCGTGACCTCTGCACCGGCGGCAACGACCTCGCCCGCGCCTTCACCGCCGATCGCTTTCCAGGTCCCGGGCTTGCCGTGCAGGCCATGACCCAGCAGGAACTCGCCGCGGTTCAGCGCAGCGGCGTGCATGCGCACCAGCAATTGCCGCGGACCCGCCGCCGGCACGGGACTGTCGCGCAGCTCCAGCACGGTGGCCGTATCGGTCATCTGCATCCAGTAGGACTGCATGCTGGTTCCTGGTTGTTCCTGTTGCAGAGGCGAACCGTCGCGCCGCTTAGCGGCCGGTGAACACCGGCTTGCGCTTCTGCATGAAGGCAGTGCGACCTTCGGCGTAATCGGCACTCTCGAAGCAGCCGCGGATCAGCGAGGTGCAGAGCTCCATGTTCAGGTTGGGTGAAGCTTTGAGAATTTCGCGCGTGATCGCCTTGCCGGCCATCACCGTGAGCGGTGCATTTTCGGCAAGGGCCAGCGTGTACTCGGCGAGCAGCCCTTCGAGCGCTTCCGGCGCGCATACCCGCGACACCAGGCCCAGTGCCTTCGCCTCGGCGGCGTCAATGCGCCGGGCAGTGAAGAACAGGTCCTTGGCCGCGCCGGGGCCGATCAGGTCGACCAGGTTCTTCATCGCGGAATACCGGTAGCCCAGGCCCAGTCGCGCGGCAGGGATGGAGAACACCGAATCCGTGGACGCGATACGGATGTCGCAGCTGATCGCCACGTTCACGCCGCCGCCGATGCAATACCCTTGGATACACGCGAGGGTAGGCTTTGGGAATTCGTAGATGCCCATGAGCGTCGCCTCCGCCATTTTTTCGTAGTGGGCGACGGCCTCGCGCGCGGCACGCATGTCCTCGAACTGCGAGATGTCGGCACCGGAGATAAAGGCTTTCTCGCCCGCCCCGGAGAACACGACCAGGCGCACCCGGTCGTCATCCCGTGCGAGCTGGAGCATCGGCGGCACGGCCTCCCACATGTCGACCGACAGCGCGTTGTGCTTCGCCGGGTTGTTGAAGCGGATGTGAAGTGTCCTGCCATCCAGCCAGATCTGGACGCGGTCGGTGCTGGATGCGTAGGTGGGCGCGGCCATCAATAGACTCCAGTGGCTTTCATGCGTTCGAGGTCATCGCGGCTCAACCCAAGCTCGAGCAGGATCTCCTCCGAGTGCTCTCCCCGGCGCGGGGCAGCGCGGGCGATGGTGCTGGGCGTGCGCTCGAGCTGGACGGGCTGGCCAACCAAGCGCTGCGGGCCATGCCAGCGCGAGACGACTTCCTTGACCATGCCCAGGTGCTGGACCTGCGGCTCCGCGAACACTTCGCGCATGTCGTTGATCAGGCCGCACGCCACGCCGCCCTCGTTGAACTGCTTGATCCAATGGCTGCGGTCATGCGTGGCAAGACGCTCGTTGATCTGCGCATTGAACGCGTCCCGATTGGCCGAACGCGACTGCTTGTCGTGGTAGCGCTTGTCGGTGATCCACTCGGGCGCGCCAAGGATGTTGCAGAACCGCTCCCAGATCTTGGAGCCGAACACGGCGATGTTCATGTAGCCGTCGCGGGCCTTGTAGACGCCCGTGGGAATGCTGGTCGGATGGTAGTTGCCCGCCTGCGTCGCGACTTCGCCGTCGATCAGGAAACGCGATGTCTGGAAATCCATCATGTAGACCATGGCCTCAAGCAACGAGGTATGGAGCTGCTGGCCTCGGCCCGACGATTCACGCTCCAGCAGTGCGACAAGGATGCCTTGGGCCGCGAAGATTCCCGCGCACAGGTCGGCGATCGGGATGCCGACGCGGACGGGTCCGTCGCCCGGGATTCCCGTGACGGACATCAATCCGCCCATGCCCTGCGCGATCTGATCGAAACCGGGCCGCGTGGCCAGCGGTCCGGTCTGGCCGAAGCCCGAGATGCTGGCGTAGACCAGGCGAGGGTTGTCGGCCGAGAGGGTCTCGTAGTCGATGCCCAGGCGGTACTTCACGTCCGGCCGGAAGTTCTCCACCACCACGTCGGCGCGGGCGATCAGGCGCTTCAGCGTCGCGATGCCCTCGGCCTGCTTGAGGTCGAGCGTAATGGAACGCTTGTTGCGATGCGTGTACTGGTAGTCGGACCCGTCCTGACCGCCGAGCGTGTCATCGCCGCGCATGTGGTCGGGCATCTGCACCTGGATCACGTCGGCGCCCCAGTCGGCCAGTTGGCGGCAGGCCGTGGGACCGGCGCGCACCTGCGTGAGGTCGATCACACGAAAGCGCTCAAGGGCAGAGGAGGCGGGCAGGTGGGGCATGGAAAGGCTCTCGTCAATGCTTCAGGTTGCGCAGCACCGCTTGCGTGAAGGTCGCGGTGTTCCCCTTGCCGCGAATATCGCCTGTACGCGCTTGCGCATCGCCCAGCGCGGCCGTCGTCGCACGGGACATGGAGGCCGCCATGCGCACCGCGCCGTGATTGCCGCGGCTGTGTCCCAGCCACTCGAACATCATCCGGGTGGACTCGATCATCGCATACGGGTTCGCGATGCCGCGGCCGGCGATGTCCGGCGCGGAGCCGTGTGTCGCCTGCGCCATTGCCACGTCACCATCGCCGATGCACAGGCCGGGCGCCATGCCGAGGCCGCCTACCAGGCCGGCGGCTTCGTCGGAGAGGATGTCGCCGAACATGTTGGTCGTCACGACGACGTCGAAGCTTTGCGGGTCGCGCACGAGGCGCATCGCGAACGTGTCGACGATGACGTCGTCGACCCGCACGTCGGGGTATTCGGCCGCGAGTTTGACGCACTCCTCCACGAACATGCCGCAGCTCAGCTTGAAGACCGTATCCTTGTGGACATAGGTGAGATGCCTGCCTCGCTGGCGCGCGAGTTCGAACGCGGCGCGCGCGACGCGACGGCTGCCCGTGCGCGTGATGACGCGCACCGAGAGCGTTACCTCGTCCGTCGGACGGAATTCCCCCGATCCGGCCACCATGTTCCGATCGGGCTGAAAGCCTTCGTTGTTCTCGCGCACGATCACCAGGTCCACACCTTCGTGCAAGCACCCGATGTCCGGATATGAGCGAGTTGGGCGGACGTTGGCGAAAAGGTTGAACTGCTTCCTCAGGATCGGATGCGGGTTGATCGCGTTGGGTAGCTTAGGGTAGGCGCGATGCCCGATCGGCCCGAGGATCCAGCCGTCCAGCGTCTTGAGCGTCGCCATCGTGTCGGGTGGCAGCGTGTGGCCATGGGTCTTGAACGCCCGTGCGCCGATGGGGAGGGGGTGCCAGTCGATCGCTACGCCATGCAACTTGGCGGCAGCGCGGCCGATTTCCACGGAGGCAGGCACGATCTCGTGGCCGATATCGTCGCCGTCGAGAACGCCGATGCGCAGGGGATTCGGAGTTGTCATACGCAAATCATATGATAGGGCCTGTTAACGCTATGGACACAAACGCGTTGCACGGCCGAAAACGCTCAGTGCAAGGCGCGGAGGCGAAGGCGGGTCGGGCACCCGGCGAGCCTTCGCAACGCAGCGATGGGCGTTTTCGGCAGCAACCCGAAGGGAACGGGCGTCCTGGGCCGCCACTCTTTGTTGCTCTCCTCGCCAAGACCGCTAGTCTTGGCATCGTCGGCTGCCGCGATTGGCGGCCCATGCCACCCGTTCGCGATTGCGCCCATAGCGTTAACAGGCCCTAGTCGAAAGCCCAGGCGGCCAGGGAGCTTGGGCCCACCGACCCCCTCCATAACGTTCGTGCTGCCAAGTCCGAGCCGGCGCCACTTGCGATCATCAGCGGTATCAGGTGCTCCTCCCGAGGATGTGATGCTCGTCCCCCCGGAGCACTGCTCCATTGGGCAAGACGCTGGCTACGCTCTACCCAGTCGCCGGACAAGGCGCCGTCCAACCAATGGTGAAACTCATACGATGCCGGGGCGGCAGCGGTGAAATCCCTGAGGTTGTGGTAGCTCATGCCGGATCCCACAATGAGCACGCCTTCGTCGCGCAGGCTTCGAAGTGCAGCGCCCAATTCACAATGCAGCGCCGGATCCAGGCTGGCGTGAAGGGACATTGCCACCACTGGAATGTCTGCATCTGGAAACATCACTTTCAATGGGATGAATACACCGTGATCCCATCCGTAATGCGGATCGACGATGGCAGGATAACCCGCCTTCTGGATCAATGCCGAGGCCCGCTCTGCCAACTCAGGGTGGCCTGGGGCTTTGTATTGCAGCTCGTAGGTTTCGGGTGGAAACCCGTAGTAGTCATAGATCAGCTCTGGTCGTCTGCCACCCGTAAAACTGGGTACAGCAGTTTCCCAATGCGCGGTCGCAATCAAGATCGCCGTGGGTGTGGCGGGAAGCATGCTTCGAATGCCCCGCAGAAAGTCCTCCGTCGGCTGGTACAGGCGTTTGCGTTCGCCCGTCATGAAAAACGAAGGACCACCGCCGTGCGGCAGGTACATGGCAGGCATGCGCGAAGTATTCAAGAAAAGTCCGATGCAGTTGGCTAATGCTTTGGCCGGGAAAGTTACCGTTGATCGAGCCGACGGTGACTTGATCCAGCCGCTCGGAAACACCCGGACCAGTGTTCACACCAGCGCCGCACGGTGGTCGGCGCGAACCTGATGCGCGACGAATCGACGCTGTTCACCGAAACCTCGGGTCAGGGTGTCTTGTCGTTCCCTTCGTCGAGAGGCGCGTCGTTCACCAACTTTTTTTCCAGGCGCCTGACCCTCTTGGCCAACAGGTCCAGCTTCCGGAAATGCACCATGTTCCGCAGCCACGTTTGATGCGGTACGACCGGTGTCCCCGACGCATACACGCCGCCTTCGTCGATGCTGGACGGGACGCCGCTCCCAGCCAGGACCGTCACCCGGTCTGTCATCCGGGTATGCCCGGCGATCAGCACGCCGCCACCGATCAGGCAATTGGCGCCGATTTCGGCGGAACCCGCCACCCCGGTGCACGCGGCGATCGCCGAATTGCGTCCGATCCGAACGCCGTGCGCGATCTGGATCAGATTGTCGAGGCGCACGCCCGACTCGATGCGGGTATCGTCCAACGCGCCACGGTCGATCGTCGTATTGGCGCCGATCTCGACGTCGTCGCCGATGACGACTCGCCCGATCTGCGGCACACGCTCCCAGTGGTCGGCGGCCCATGCGTTGCCGAAGCCGTCCGAGCCTATGACGGCGCCGGAATGGATGCGGCAGCGCGTGCCGACCACGCAATTCGCGTAGATCACCACACCCGGCATCAGCACCGTGCCCGCGCCGATCGTCGTATGCTCGCCGACAAAGGCACCGGCCTTCACTTGCGCGCCGGCCCCGATCACCACGCCATCCTCGATCACTGCGTAGGGGCCGATTTCGACGGCAGGACCAAGCGTCGCAGAGCCGGCGATCACCGCGGTCCAATGAATCGCCGCGTTCGACGGCGGCCGCGGATTGAATTTCTGGGCGATGCGCGCGAACAAGAGCCCCGGGTCGGGGCCGACCAGGTAAGAACGGCCCGCCGGCAGGCCCGCGGCATCGCGCACCACGACCGCCGTTGCCGCGGTCCCGTGCAAGTCCGCGGTCATTCTCAAGTTGCTGAGAAAAGTGATCTGGCCCGGCGCCGCCGACTTGAGCGCGGCCACACCGGTAACGTCGGCATCGGCGCCAACCAGGTCCGCCGAAAACTGCTCCGCCAGCGCCGACAGGCGGGTCGATCTTCGTTCAGTGTCCATTCATCCTGCCCTGGTGCCGAAATTTCAGTGTTGTCCGGACTGGCCGCCGTCGGACCGGCGGCCAGATTGGCCCCCCGCGGTGTGGAGAGGGCCGGAGCAAAGCGCCACTCCAACTCGCCCGCCTGCCCGAAGCGTACGCCAGAAATCGCATCGCCCAAAATGCATTGCGCGGATCCGGGGTCGGCGACGTGCGACGCTGGCTACCCTTCTCTTACGCAGGATGCGCTGGTCCTCGTACTCTCGCGCTAAAATGCCTGCTGCGGTTCCCGACGTGCATGCGTCCGGAACCGCGCGTTTTTCACCAGCCACCCTAACCAACAGCGAGCTCGACCCGTTCGTGTCACGCAGACTCGCCTACGAAATCTGTCGCCTGGCCTGGCCCGTACTGATTGCGCAATTGGCCGTGATGGCCTATGCGGTCATCGACACCATCATGGCGGGCCGCTTCGCCACCGACGATCTCGCGGCGGTGGGTATCGGGGCGTCGATCTACGTCAGCGTCTTCGTGGCGCTCATGGGGGTGCTGCTGGCGGTTTCACCCACCGTGGCACAACTCCTGGGCGCCGGACGCTACAGCGAGATCGGTGAACAGATAAGACAGGCGATGTGGCTGACACTCGCGCTCACCCTCGTATCGATCCTGTTGTTCCGTTTTCCGGAGCCGCTGCTGGCCATGAGCAAGGCGCCGCCCGTGGTCGCAGACAAGGCGCGCGCCTATCTCGCGATCGCGGCGTGGGGCGCACCCGCGGGGCTGGCGTTTCGCCTGTTCGCCAGCTACACCACGGCAGTATCGCTTCCGCGCGTGATGATGGCGCTGAATCTCTTGGGATTGACGCTGAAAGTGCCTCTTGCGTGGATATTCACCTTCGGGCATCTGGGCGCGCCGGCCATGGGCGCGGCGGGTTGCGCGCTGTCGACCGCGTTAGTGAGCTGGATCATCTGTGTTCTGGCGTGGCTCTGGTGCGGGCTATCGCCGGCCTATCGCCATCACCGTGTCTTCTCCCGCTGGTCCTGGCCACGATGGGGCGACCAGTGGCGTTTGGCGGCGCTCGGCGTGCCTATCGGGATGACATTTCTCGTGGACGTGACCGCGTTCACGTTCATGGCGCTCTTTATCGCGCGATTGGGAGCGGTCAATTCGGCCGCGCACCAGATTGCGGGTAACGTCGCGGCCGTCATGTACATGCTGCCCATGGCGATGGGCAATGCGGTCGGCGTGCTGGTGGGCCAAGCCATCGGCGCGAGAAAGTTTGCCCAGGCCAGATCGACAGGCGTCACAGGCATCGTGCTTGCGTTGACGTTCGCTGCCATCTCCGGAACGATTCTCATGTTTGGCGCCAGTGCCGTGGCGGCCTTCTACACTTCCGATCCGAACGTGCGGGCCGTTGCCACAACGCTGCTCGTGCTGGTCGCGGGCTATCACGTGTTCGATGCACTGCAGGCCGCCACGGTGAGCGCACTGCGCGGATATAAAAAGGCCGTCGTCCCGTTGCTCATCAACGCCGGGGGGCTGTGGTTCGTTGGACTCGCGGGCGGCTATGTGCTCGGCTTGACCGATGCCCTCGATTTGTCCGCCGTGGGACTCGCTACGCCATTGGGCGCGCCGGGCTTCTGGGCCGCGGCGACCGCGGGCATGTTCGTAGCGGACGTGGGCATCATGATCTATTTCTTCGTCGAGAGCTCTCCACGGCACGCGCGAGCAAGAGCAGAGGTCGCAGGGGTGACAGCGAAGTGACGACTCATTTCGTCGCTCGCGCGAAACATTTTCGCTTGCAATTGGCCCGAACGATTCCGATCCCGACGGCGCAACAAAAAGCCCGCGCGAGGCGGGCTTGTTCGGGAATGCGGAGCAGCGACCCGGTGCAGCTAGTTCCGCTGCGCGGCGACGACCACCGGTTCCGGTTTCGCAGCTGTTTTCTTCGTGGTCTTCGCCGCCGCCTTCTTGTTCGTGACGGCGGTCGCATCGGGCTTGGCGTCGGCGATCACGGTGGGCGTTCCCACGCTCATCAACTGAGTCGCGTCGTTTGCTGCGTCATGTTGATGATAGTCGCACGCGAGAACGATCCCCGCGCCGCTGGCCAAGCCTGCCGTAGCCAACGCAATCATTAGTTTCTTCATCGGGCGCTCCTTCCATTGGTAGCCGATAGCTACCCGAGAAAGTCTGTGCCTGCTGTGGCGTCATGTCAAGTGAGCCATGCTGACGGCCGGCAGCGCCAGTGGTGGTCGCGGCCACGCCATGACCGCTCATCGACCCGCCACTTAATCCGCAACTCGTCGTTCAAGGCTTTCGAGACAGCTCGATCCCTGCGTCGTGGGGCAGCCGCGACATCCACGCGACGGCAATCGCCATCAGGGCCGCCGCGGCGAACAGACCGTGGTGAAAGTCTTCGAGTGCAAGCGGCGCGCCGCCGCGCAGGGTCTGCGAAAGACCTAGCGTAAACGCTGCCGTCGCGACGCCAAAAACCGAGGCGAATTGCTGGGCCATTGCGGCAAGCGTCGACGCGCCCGGCCGATCCTTGTCGGAGACGTCGGCGAACGCAAGTGTGCTCGTCGACGTGAAGTTCATCGAGCGCGTCAAGCCGCTGACGAACAGCACGACGTAGATGATGAGCGTGGGTGTGTCATTCGAGAGTATGCCGCAACCGATGAGCGATGCGACGCAGAGGACGCCGTTGACGCGCAGCACGTCGCGAAATCCATAGCGGCGAAGTATCGGTGTGGTGAGCGCTCTTCATGGCCAGGTTGCCGCCCATATACACGAGCAGCATGAAGCCGGCCTGGAGCGCAGTTTGGCCAAAGCCGATCTGAAACATCAGCGGCAACAGGAACGGTGTCATGCTGATCGATATTCTTGCCAGGAAGCCGGCCGTCACCGTGCAAAGCGCGAAAGTGGGCACCTTGATGGCCCTCAGATCGAGCATCGGTGTCGGGTGCTTCAAGGCGTGCCGTATTGCAATGGCGCCGACGACCATGCCGACCAGGATATAGCTGCCAAAGTCGATGAGCCGAGCGTCGGGTTGACCGGCCGAGGCCAATCCGTGAATGAGCGTGGCCAACGCAACCGCGGTCAGGACAAATCCCACCTTGTCCAACGCGACGGGCGCTTCCCTGGCCTGTGTCGGGATATATCGCAGCACAAGCAGGACGCCGACGATGCCTATGGGAATATTGACCAGGAAAATCCACCGCCACGACGCATAGGTCGTGATGAGTCCACCCAGCGGTGGTCCGAGGACCGGGGCAATCAGCCCGGGCCAGACAATGAGGCCGATTGCACTGATGATCTGCGCCTTCGGCGTTTCACGAAGCACGACCAATCGTCCTACGGGCGACATGAACGCCGCAGCTATGCCCTGCAGCAGTCGCGCCATCAACAGCACTTCGAACGATGGACTTGCTCCACAAACAAGGGACGCCAGCGTGAACACCGCGATGGCTGCAGCGAACAGGTTGCGCGCGCCGAAGCGAGCGCTGGCCCAGCCCGCAGTCGGGACGAAGGCCGCCATCGCCACCATGTATACAGTGACGATGGAGGTCAGTTCCAGCGTCGACGTTCCGAGGCTGCGCGCAATGGCCGGAAGCGATGTGGTCACGATCGTGCTGTCCAGCGTCTCCATGAAGAACGCGGCAGCGACGATGAGCGGAACTCGCCGCGCAAGCAACGGACCCCTTCGGGCGACCGTCGATCGACCTCTCAATTCATGACCTGCATGCAACGCCCCCTTGCGCTATTGTCGCTAAAACATCGGCATACATCCATGATGCATTGACGTCAACCGATGAAGTGCCGCCGTTGCGCTGCTCAAATTCTTCACAATCCGCACGCCGGCCCGTTGGGCGCCGCGATTAGTTGTTTGCCCACAGAAATATCCACAAGAATTGTTGATAAGTCTGTGCTACCAATCGCCAGATGGAGCCGTTGGCCACACGCGATAGAATTGGCGGCATCGGGTCGCTTGTCGCGGCCTTGCCACTGGAGTCGCCCCATGAACACCGCCACTCAAACTGCGAACACCGGGCGCGAGACGCTCGGTTTCCAGGCCGAGGTCAAGCAACTCTTGCAGTTGATGATCCACTCGCTGTATTCCAATCGCGAGATCTTCCTGCGCGAACTCATCTCCAACGCCTCCGATGCCTGCGACAAGTTGCGCTTCGAGGGATTGCATAACGGCGCGCTGTTCGAAGACGACCCCGACCTCTCGATCCACGTTGACTTCGACGCCGCCGCCCGGACGTTGACGATCTCTGACAACGGCATCGGGATGTCGCGCGAAGAGATCATCACCAATCTCGGCACCATCGCCAAGTCCGGAACGCGCGAGTTCTTCGCACAACTCAGCGGCGACCAGCAGAAGGACGCTCATCTGATCGGGCAGTTCGGCGTGGGATTCTATTCTTCGTTCATCGTCGCCGATCGGGTGACGGTGGTGACTCGTCGCGCCGGTGAATCGGCGGAACGGGGTGTGCACTGGGAGTCGGACGGCGGCGGCGAATTCGCCATCGAGACGGTGGAGGTGCCTCGCCGTGGCACGAGCGTCACGCTGCACCTGCGCGACGGCCAGGAAGACCTGCTCTCCGGCAGCAAGCTGCGGTCGATCATTCGGAGATACTCCGACCACATCGCCCAGCCGATCTTCATGAAAAAGGAGGAGTGGAAAGACGGCAAGCCGGAAAAGTTGTCCGATGAGGAGACGGTCAACCAGGCGTCGGCTCTGTGGGCGCGTCCCAAGAGCGAGATCAGCGACGAACAGTACAAGGAGTTCTACAAGCACGTCGGGCACGACTTCGACGATCCCCTTGCGTGGACCCACGCCCGCGTCGAGGGCCGCCAGGAGTACACGGAGCTGCTCTACCTCCCGGCGCACGCACCGTTCGACCTGTGGGATCGCAATGCCCGCCATGGCATCAAGCTGTACATCCGTCGCGTCTTCATCATGGATGACGCCGAGCAGTTGCTGCCGAGCTATCTTCGGTTCGTCCGCGGTGTGGTCGATTCGAACGACCTGCCGCTGAATGTTTCGCGCGAGATCCTGCAGGAGTCGAAGGACATCGAGGCGATTCGCGCGGGCTGCACCAAGAAGGTGTTGGGTTTGCTCGAGACGCTCGCCGCGAACGAGAGCGACAAGTACATGACGTTCTGGAAAGAGTTTGGTCGCGTCCTGAAGGAGGGCATCGGGGAGGACCACTCCAACCGCGAGAAAGTTGCCGGACTGCTGCGCTTCGCCTCGACCCACGCGGACACTGCCGAGGAGACAGTCTCGCTGGCTGACTACCTTGCCCGTGCCAAGGATGGTCAGGACAAAATCTATTACGTCACGGCGGAAACCTTCAACGCCGCCAGGCACAGCCCGCAACTCGAAGTGTTCCGCAAGAAGGGGGTCGAAGTCCTGCTGCTGTCGGACCGCGTCGACGAATGGGTGGTCGGCCACCTCCCCGAATATCAGGGGAAGGCCCTGGTGTCCGTCGCCAAGGGTGGACTCGATCTGGGCGCATTGGAAGACGAGACCGAGCGCAAAAAAGGCGATGACGAGGCCACCGAGCTCGGGGCGTTGATCGGCAAGATCAAGAGCAGCCTCGGTGAGCGGGTCAAGGATGTCCGTGTCACGCGACGGCTGACCGATTCGCCGGCATGTCTGGTTGCCGACGACGACGGCGTGAGCGGAAACCTGGCGCGGATGCTCAAGGCTGCCGGTCAACGTTTACCGGATGCCAAACCGATCCTGGAGATCAACCCGAAGCACCCGCTGGTGTTGCGCCTGAAGGAGGAAGACAAACGATTCGACGACTGGGCCGTCGTGTTATTGGATCAGGCGATCCTCGCCGAAGGCGGACAGCTCGACGACCCCGCGACGTTCGTGAAGCGGATCAACGACCTGATGCTGGAAATGAATGACGATCGGCCCCGCATCGTCATGCCTTGAGTTTGCTGGCACTACCTGACGTCGTGGTTGGGTGGCCATGCAACGCGTGTCCGACAACGAAACCGACGAAGACGCGAGGACCCGGAACAGATCCTCGACGCGGCAGGACCATATGGACGTCAAGACCGCGCAGGCAATGGACGCCGGCGCGCTTTCTCCTGCCGCGCCCGCGTCACGGCGGGGTTATCGAACGATCCCAGGACGGACTCGATGAAACGCGCCCAATATTGGACTACGCTCGAAACCGAAAACTCCAATGCCCTCTCTTCACCGTTCGCCACCATGGCGCTATATGTTTCCGGCGAGCGCCGAAGGTGGTTCAACGCGGCCACCGCATCTGCCGGCGTGGCGACTTCCATGAAATCGAGGTTCGTGCGGCGCAGTTCGCGATAAGCGATCTCGGTTCCGAGGATGGCCGGCACGCCTGCACGCCAGGCGTTGATGAGCTTGCTCGCGGGTTTGCCAGGATAGTTGCTCGTGAGGTCAGGTCGAAGCGCGACGATCGCATCGACTGAGTGGTAGTCGTGCCAATCGGTGGTGGCATTGACCACGAACTGGGTCACGAAGCGGGTTTGCTGCGGCTGCCAGTGGATGCCCATTCCGGCAAGTGCATGCACCCAATCGGAGGTGCCGAGATACGGATGCATGGACTCCACGAATCCCTTGAACGTGGCAATGGCCAACTTTGTGCCGCGTGCCGGATCGCGTACTTCCAGGCCCGGTTGAGGCCAGAGCGGAACGTAGTGGCTGCGCCGTCCGTCGGCGCCATACAGATTCTGGACGATCTCGGAATCGGCGCCGGGGTTGGGATTGCAGTCCGCACGCATGGCGACGATATGGAGGTCGGACTCGGGCAGCATCTTTCCCAGCAGCCAGTTGTAGGAATCGGCGTGAACGAACGCAATGCCACGCGCAGGCGGCTCGGCCGCAAGTTCAACCGGAATGCCTGCATCACGCAGTCGTATGTACGTCTGCAGAGTCCAGACCATTACCCCGGTCGTGAACATAGTGATGTCGACATCGGGGTCGTATTGGCGAATGCGATCCAGCTCCGCCGCCTTGGCCGGCAGGAGAAATACCATCTTCGGTGGAGGCAGGCTCATGGTGCTTGTGTCGATGCGACGGGGCGGGAGGTCAATGGTGGAGACGCGCCATTTGTACTACTATCGTCAACAACCGAGAGGAGCCTGCTTCGACTCCCGGCCAGACGCGCTGAATGCAACTCGTATCAATTTATCATGGCTGGTGAATTTGGCCATCCGGATCAAAGGGGGACCCAACCAATGAATGCAAGATTCGCGACACGCTATGTGGCGGCCGCAGGACTGGTCACGCTTGCCATGCTGTTCGGTGCGGTGCCGAACGCAACTGCGCAGGACGTGACGCTGGAAGTCTGGAGTCACGAGGCGGATGAGCCGGCGAAAGTGGCGTTCCGCGAACTCGCAGCCAGAAATCTCGAAAAGGCGCATCCCGGGGTCAAGGTCAAGATCACGTGGTACGAGAAGAATCCTCTGTTCGCGGCGCTCAAGACCGCGCTGCCGGCTGGCAAGGGTCCTGACGTTTTTTACCTCGAGCCCGATCAGGTCGAATACATCAGCGCTGGCTATATCGTGCCGCTGGACGACCTGGTGAACTGGAACAACATCGAGCCTTGGGCGCGCAAGGTATGGACCCACAATGGAAAGACTTACGCGATTCCCCAAGAGGCCTACACCGTCGAACTGTTTTACGACAAGGAGGCGCTGAAGAAGCTCGGCGTCGCGCTGCCCGCGAACGCGCAGTTCACCCAGGCGCAATTCCTGGACCTGGTCAAGAAAGCGCGTGCCGCTGGCATAACACCCGTGTCGCAGGGTGTCGGCGACCGGCCCTATCCGGGTGCCTATATCACCGTCGAATCGCTGCTGCGCAAGCTGGGTCCGGACGACTATCAGAAACTGTTCACGGGCAAGTTGTCGTTCGCTGATCCACGTGTGGTCGAAGTCCTCAAATGGGTCAAGGAGCTGGTCGACGCTGGCGCCTATCCGAAGAACTTCATGACGCTCAAGCTGGGCGAATCGCACTATTACTTCTACACCAAGCCTGGCGCGCTGATGCTGCCGATGGGCAGTTTCTATACCGGACGTGCCTTCGTGCCTGAAGAGAAGGGCGGGCAGCCGCCGACGTTCCCGCTCGGCATCATGCAATATCCTGCGATGAATGGTGGCGCCTGCAACGAATGCAAGACGTCCACCATCGGGGCGAGCTTCGCCATCAACGCTGCGAGCAAGCAGAAGCAGTTGGCCGCGGAGTTCCTGAACGCGATGTCGACGCCGGCGATGGGCAAGATGTGGATCGAGACGGTCTATCTGCAAACGGGAATCAAGGCGGACGTGAAGAACTTTACAGGCCCGCATGCGGCCTATTTCACCGAGTTGATGGAGCGGCAGAAGGGCGAGAAGTATTTCGTCGGACAGGCCCGTGACATGGTCACCGGCGAATGCAAGGAAGCGTTTGCACAGGTTCTGAACTCCGGTTTTCCCGGCGGCCTGCTTTCGGTCGATCAGACGGTGCAGATGATGAACAAGTCCTGCTACAAAGGCTAGCGACCGCGACGACCGATCGGATCGATGAGTATTCCCGGCTGGTTGTCGCGCTTCACTGGAGGAAATTCGGCGGCGCCTGAGATCGACGCGCGGCGTGCGGGCCTGGGTATTCTTGTCGTCTTTCTGGCGCCCGCGCTGCTGGTCTACGCCGCTTTTACGATCTACCCGGTACTGCGCACGTTCTACAACGCCTTTCACGCGATCAAGCCGCACGGCGTGGTCGAGTTCGTCGGGCTCGGTAACTTCACGACCCTGTTGTTCGCCGATTCGATTTTCTGGAAGGCTGTCGCAAACACCTCCATTTTCACGATTGTCGCCACGATCGTGGACGTTGTCGGTGGTTTGTTGCTGGCACTTTGCCTGTTCGCTCGGGCACCCCTCGCACCGTTCCTGCGTGTCGTGTGGTTCACGCCTGTACTGATGTCCTACGTTGTCGTGGGCATCATCTGGGTGTGGATCTACGACTACGACTGGGGATTGGCGAACGCGGTACTGCGTTGGGTGGGCCTGGGTGCCTACGAGCAATCCTGGCTCGGCCACCCATCGACGGCATTGTGGTCCGTGCTGGTGGCGCACGAATGGAAATGGCTCGGCTTCAACATGATCGTCTTTCTGGCGGCCCTTCATGCGCTGCCCGGCGAGGTGCTCGGCGCAGCGGAACTCGACAACTGCGGCTGGTTCGCCAAGCTCGTCTACATCATTGCGCCGATGCTGCGCATGACAATCGTCAATCTGACGGTGCTGTCGTTCATCGGCAAGATGATGGTCTTCGACCTGATCTGGGTCATGACCAGCGGCGGCCCCTTGTGGTCGACCGAAACCGTGTCGACGTATGTCTACAAGCGTGCCTTCGAATGGAACACCTTCGATCTCGGTTATCCGTCGGCCATCGCCGTGTTGTGGTTCATCATCATTCTCGCCTTCATCGCGATCATCACGCGCGTGTTCCGCCAGCGCGACCGGCTGGAGTTCTAGCCATGAATGCGCAGTTGCAACTCGGCTTGGGACAGGTGCGCCGGTTGCCGCTCGTGCTGTTTGTCATCCTGTATACGGCAGTGACGGGCGGGCCGTTGCTGTGGGTCGCAATGATGTCGCTGCGCACCACTGCCGAGATCTTCAAGAGTCCGTACGGCTTGCCATCCCCGCCTCACTGGGAGAAGTTCGCCGACGCCTGGACCAAGTCGAACTACAGCACTTATTTCTGGAACAGCACCATCGTCGTCGTGGTCGCCGTCGTGCTGGTGACCGTGATCGGCGCGATGGCCGCGCATTGCCTCGCCCGCTACAACTTTCGCGGCAACCGGCTCGTCCGCTTCCTGATTCTTTCCGGATTGGTCCTGCCGCCGCAGCTGCTGATCCTCGCGCTGTTTCAGATCCTGCTCGACTTGAACCTGTACAACACGCTGCCCGGGCTGGTCCTGGTCTATGTGGCGACGCACATCGCGATGACGGTCTACATCCTGGAAGGTTTTTTCGCGCAGATTCCGCAGGACCTGTTCGATGCGGCGCGGATGGACGGTTATTCCGACTTCGAGATCTTCTGGCGCGTGACCATGCCGATCGGCGCGCCGGCGATCTTCACCACCGTGACCCTCAATTTCATCATCCTGTGGAACGAGTTCCTGTTCGCGGTGATATTGCTGACCGACGACGACAAGCGCACGTTGCCGCTGGGAATCATGCACTTCACCGGCAGTCACCAGCTCGACGTCGGCATGGCTGCCACAGGCCTGATGATCGCGATCGTGCCGATCGTCGTGATCTATGCTTTCTTTTCCGAAACCATGATCAAAGGCATGACGGCCGGTGCGGTCCGCTAGGGCAGGGCAGACCCAGTGTTCAAGGTGATGCAAACGTGGCAGTCATAACGGTCGACAGACTCTGCAAGCGGTACGCTGGCGCCACCGCGCCGGCGGTCCACGACGTCAGCTTCACCGTGGTGGATCGTGAATTCATGGTGCTGCTCGGTCCATCGGGCTGCGGCAAGTCCACGGTGTTGCGCATGATCGCGGGGCTGGAGCCGATCACCTCCGGCACCATATCGATCGACGGTCAGGTCGTGAACCAGGTCCCGGCCAAGCTGCGCGATATCGCGATGGTGTTCCAATCCTACGCGCTGTATCCGCACATGACGGTGTACGACAATCTGGCCTTCGGCTTGCGACGGCGCAGTGTCGGACAAGAGGAGATCGATCGGCGCGTGCACGGCGCTGCGAAGAAACTCGGACTGGCGCAGTTCTTGAAGCGCAAGCCGCATGCGCTTTCCGGCGGTCAGCGCCAACGCGTGGCGCTCGGCCGTGCGATCGTGCGTGATCCCAAGGTGTTCCTGTTCGACGAGCCGCTGTCCAATCTGGACGCCGCGCTGCGCGTCACCACCCGCAACGAGCTGATCAAGCAGCAGCACGATATCGGCACGACGTCGATCTATGTGACGCACGACCAGGTCGAGGCGATGACGATGGGCCACAACATTTGCATCATGAACGAGGGCAAGGTCGTGCAGATTGGGCGCCCGCTCGACGTCTACAGAAACCCCGCCGATACATTCGTGGCGAAGTTTCTGGGCAATCCGCCGATGAACCTGCTGCAGGGACGCCTCGAAGCGCAGGAGGGCCGTCCCGTCGTCCGCTTTGCGGGCGGTGGTGTCGTTGCACTGCCCAAGCGTACCGCAGCGGCGCTTGGCCGGCATGTCGGGCATGACGTGATCATCGGCGTGCGACCGGAAGATTTGTATGAAATTCCACCCTCCGGAGACATTGCGGAGATCGCGCGTTTGCCCGCACGCGTTGTCACTGTCGAGTCGCTGGGTGCCGAAACCTTGCTGGTGATGACATTGGACGCGTCGAACGAGGAACTGATTGCGCGCATCGGTCGCGACACAGCCGTGCGTAGCGGCGATCGACTTGACGTCGCGTTGGATACCGCTGCCATCCATCTGTTCGATCCCGCCACGACGAAAGCCATCGTTTAGGCGCCCCAAAAGAGATGGATAAGGCCGTGACCCATGATGATCGAATAGTCGACTGTCACGCGCACATCATCGATGTGGCGCGATTTCCGCTCACCGGCAAGAAAGGCTACCAGCCGCGGCCGGATGAGGGAGGAACGGGCGCGGAATTCTGCGCGGCACTTGACCGTCATGGCGTAAGCAATGCGGTGTTGATTCAGTTGAGCGGCTACGGCACCGACAACGCGGCGAATCTCGATGCGGTAAGGTCGTACCCGGGCCGATTCAAGGCGATCGCCGTGGTCGATCCGGACGCCAGCGATCGCGCGCTCGAAGAACTGGCCGCCGCAGGTGTTGTCGGCGTCCGGTTCAACCTGGTCAGCTATGAGCCCGATGCGTTGTCGCGTCCGGATACGCCGCGACTGCTCCAGCGGCTCAAGGCGCTGGGATGGTTTGCGCAGGTCTACGCCGACGATGTGCAATGGCCCGCCGCCGCTGCCGTGCTGAAAGCCAGCGGCATTCGGGTCCTGGTCGATCATTTCGGGGTGCGCGACATCGCCGTCGGGACCGGCCATGCGGGATTTCAAGCCGTGCTTGCCCTTGGACGCGAGGGCAATACGACGGTGAAATTTTCGTCGCTGTTTCGTGTCTCGCGCATGCTGTCAGGCTTCGACGATCTGGACCCGTTCGTCGACGAGTTGTTGCGGACGTTCGGCGTGAATGGCTGCATCTGGGGATCGGATTGGCCGTTCATCCACGTTCCCCGGCGTCCGACCTATGCAGACGTTTTGGCACCGTTGTCACGGTGGCTGCAGGATCCCGGCGACAGGGCGCGCGTTCTCGCGCACAATCCGCAACGTTTGTTCGGTTTTGGGAGTTGAACGATGGCCCTCCAGCCCAGCAAGTCCAAGCCACTGAAGGTCGCGCTCGCCGGCGCCGGAATGATCAGCTGGTATCACCTCGTTGGCTGGCGAAACCTGGGCGAGCGCGTGCGCCTGGTCGCGGTATGCGACCCGGACCCCGCCAAGGCCGCCAAGCGCGCCGAAGAATTTTCCATCCCCAAAGTCTATCGCGATGCCGAGGCGATGCTCGCCGGCGAGGCGATCGACGCGCTCGATGTGGCTTCGCCCCGCGAAACGCATGCCGCCTGGGTCGAAGCCGCATCCGCTCGCGGCATCGACGTGCTTTGTCAGAAGCCGATGACGCCGACGCTGGCCGAATCGGTGGCGCTGGTCCGGCGGGTCGAGGGTAAGTCGCGTCTAATGGTGCACGAGAACTGGCGATTCCGGCCGTGGTATCGCGAGCTGAAGCGGTGGATCATCGCCGGTGACCTTGGTGACATTATCCTCGCGCGCATGGCGTTTATCATTTCCGGCATGCTGCCGGACGCGAACGGCCAGCGGGCGTCGCTCGTGCGTCAACCCTTCATGCAGCACGAAGAGCGGTTGATGATTGCCGAGGTGCTGATCCACCACCTCGACACCATGCGCTATCTCTGTGGCGAGTTGCGTGTCCTCGGCGCACGCACCGCGCACGTGGTTCACGATGTGCGCGGGGAGACGTTGGCGGCAATGTTCCTCGAAACCGCGTCCGGTGCACCGGTCGAGGTGACCGGTACCATGGCGGCTTCCGGCTATCCCGCACGCGCGCCGGATCGCCTGGAAGTCATTGGCAACAGGGCGAGCGCCACGTTCGAGGATTCCGAGCTGCGCTTGCTCGGCGCCACGCCGCGCAGCCAGCGCTACGACAATGATGCTGGCTACCAGGCGAGCTTCGACGGCGTCATTGCACATTTCGTCGACTGCCTGGAATCCGGCGCGCCCTTTGAAACCAACCCCGCCGACAACCTCGAAACGATGCGCCTGGTCGAAGATGCCTACACCGCGGCTGGTGCGCGACTTTCGCGCTCGCTCGCCTAGGAGAAGAATGCCATGGACACTAGAACGGTCTCGTCTCATAGCCTGATCGGCCAAACGAAGCTGGCGCTGGATACTCCGGCATTGCTGGTCGATCTCGGCATCATGGAAGCCAATATCGCGCGCATTGTCGCCGCTTGCCGCACCAGCGGTGTCGCCTGGCGGCCCCATTCGAAGGCGCACAAGACACCGGAGATCGCAAGGATGCAGATTGCGGCCGGCGCGATCGGCGTCACTTGCGCGAAACTCGGCGAAGCCGAAGTCATGGCGACCGCGGGCATCCGCGATATCCTGATCGCCAACCAGATCGTGGGGCCCCTCAAGATCGACCGGCTGGTACATCTTGCCGATTACGCCGATCCGATCGTCTGCGTCGATAGCATCGAGAACCTGAACGAGCTCGACGCCGCCTTCGGCCGCGCCGGCAAGCGTTTGCGCGTGGCGATCGAAGTCAATATCGGCATGAATCGCGCAGGCGTGGAACCCGGCGCGCCGGTGGTCGCACTGGCGCGCGAGATCGCCAGCCGCTCAGGCCTGCATTTCGTCGGCGTGGTGGGCTGGGAGAGCCAGGCCACAACCATCGCCGACGCTGCGGAGAAGGAGCGCACGGTGCGCGACGCAGTCGCTGCACTCACTGCGAGCGCCCGCGCCTGCACGGCGGCGGGCCACCACGTCACGGTCGTGAGTTGCGGTGGCACGGGTACTTTTCCCTACTGTGCGCAGCAGCCCGGAGTGACCGAGGTGCAGATTGGTGGCGCCATTTTCAGCGACATGCACTACGTGACGCATTACCACGTCGATTTCGCGCCGGCGCTTACGGTGCTGACGACGGTAACAAGCCGGCCGACGCCCACACGAATCGTCGTCGACGCCGGCAGGAAGGCGATGAGCGGAGATGCGGCAATGCCGGTACCTCGCGGGCTGCCGCCAATACGCGAAATCAAGCTTTCGGCCGAGCATTCGAAGATCGAACTGGAGCAGCCGAGCGATGTACCGAAAATCGGCGACAAGATCGACCTCGTTGTCGGCTATTCCGACACCACCGTCCACCTGCACGAGGAAATCGTAGGCATCCGTGGCGGCCGCGTCGAATCGGTCTGGCGAGTTGCCGGGCGTGGCAAGATCAAGTGATGACCGCCTGCGTGGCGTCGATGCAGCACATCAAGCCGCCGTCACGATCTTGCGGTAAGCTTGATAGCTCTCGCGCCGCGCCGCAGGTGCAAGGAAACACATCCGTACTCAGGAGAATCTCATGAAGCCGTTTCGCATCGCACTCATCGCGGGTCTCGCCGTTCTCGGCCTCGCAGCCTCCGTGTCCGCGCAGGACAACAAGCTGCGCCTCATCACCTGGGCCGATTACGTGCCGGCCGATGTTCTCGCACAGTTCAAGAAGGAGACGGGCATCGACGTCGAGGTGACGCTCTCGAACAACGAGGAGATGATTTCGAAGTTGCGCGCGACTGGCGGTGCCGGCTTCGACCTCGCGCAGCCATCGCAGGACCGGATCGTCGGCCCGCAACAGGAGTTCGGCATCTACAAGCCAATGGACATGACCAAGATCAAGGCGGACCTCTTCATTCCGTCGATGCTCGAGGCGACGAAGAAGAACACGACGTTGAAGGGCCAGGTCTACGGACTGCCGCACATCTGGGGTACCGACGGCCTCGTCGTCAACACCAAGCTGGCGAAGATGACCGATTACCCGGACCTGTGCAAGGCCGAGTTCAAGGGCAAAACCAGCGTTCGGCTGAAACGACCGACACTGCTCGCCTTCGCGTTCGCCAGCGGCAAGAACCCGTTCGCGCTTTACAGCGATCCCAAAGCTTACGCTGCGCTGATGGATGAGGTCGGCAAGACGCTCACCGCGTGCAAGGGCAACATCAAGTTCTTCTGGGACAACAAGGATCAGTTGCTCAACGGCATGCGCACCGGTGAAATCGTCGGTGCGATGATGTGGGATACCGGTGGCTGGAAGCTCAACAGCGAGAATCCCGACATCCAGTACATTGCCCCCAAGTCAGGCGCGCTGGGCTGGATCGACACCTTTGCGCTGCCTGCGAAGGGTCGCAACGACGCCGCGGCGTATGCGTGGATCAACTTCAACATGCGACCCGAGATCGCGGCGAAGGTGGCCGCTTCGGCTGGAAACTTTACTGGCTCGAAAGGTGCCGACCAGCTGATGGATGCGAAGCTGAAGGCCCAGTTCGCGAAGAGTTTCCCCGAGGCAGCACTGAAGAACGTCAGGTGGTATCCGGCGGTGCCGCCCGGCATCGAAGAAATCGAGGGCAAGGTGCTCGATCGCATCAAGGCTGCGAGCTGACGTAAATCTAATCCCGGTTAGCACCATGACCCGGCGGCGGCGTGCGTGAGCGCGCCGTCGGCATTTTCGCGCCCATGACCACCGCCCCCATGCAGCAGGACCTCGAAGTCGATCGCGTCACGAAGCGTTACGGTGCCCACACCGCCGTCGACGCGCTGTCGCTCTCCGTGGCGCACGGCAGCTTTTTCTCGATACTGGGTCCGTCGGGCTGCGGCAAGACTACTCTGCTGCGCATGATCGCCGGGTTCCTCGCACCCGACGAAGGTGACATTCGCATTGGCGGAAAATCGATGCACGGTGTATTGCCGAACCGGCGGCCGGTCAATATGGTGTTCCAGCACCTCGCGCTGTTTCCGATGATGACGGTAGGCGAAAACGTCGGTTACGGCCTGGCCCGCCGTGGCACGGCGCGCACTGAGATTGCGAGCCGCGTCGATGCGATGCTCAAGCGCGTTGGTCTACCCGGTGCGCAGGAAAAGCGCATCGACCAGCTCTCCGGCGGACAAAAGCAGCGTGTCGCGATCGCCCGCAGCCTGGTACTCGAGCCGACGCTGCTCCTGCTCGACGAGCCGCTGGGCGCCCTCGATCTCAAGCTGCGCGAGCACATGAAGATCGAGCTGAAACAATTGCAGGCGGATTTCGGGACGACATTCGTCTACATCACGCATGACCAGTCCGAGGCACTGGTGCTCTCCGATCACGTGGCGGTGATGAATGCAGGACGATTCGAGCAAGTCGGTACACCGCAGGAACTGTACTACCAGCCGCGCACGCCATTCGTCGCGGGCTTCGTCGGCGCCAACAATCGCGTCGCTGGTCGCGCCGCCCGGATCGAGGGCGACGTTGTCGAATTGACTACGCCCGAGGGGCTTGCGGTTCGCGCAATGAGAAGCGGCGCGATCAGCGCGGGCGATGCCGTCGAGGCGTTCGTACGCCCCGAAGCGGTCGATATGGCGCCTGACGTAGCGGATCTGCCGCCCACCATGCAACGCTTTTCCGGTCGGGTGGAAAGCCTACTGTTCGACGGTGCCAATTCGGCGGTGCTGGTGCGCGAGCAATCGGCGCGCGCCGAGATCCGGATCGTACTGCCGCAAACCGGCCGCTGCGCCGATCTCGCGGTCGGCGCAGCGATCGCCTTTGGTTTCGACACGCAGCGTGCGATCTGTTTCCGAGCGGGTGACCGTGGTGGCTGAGCCAGGGGCAGGCCTTGCCGTACCACGCGCGCGGCTCGCGCTGCTGCTTCTGCTCGCCCCGGCGCTGGTGTGGCTGGTCGGTCTCATCGTGCTGCCGCATCTCGAACTGGCGGTGCTCTCGTTGCGCACGCGCGTCGCCCCGCGAGTCTACGAGTTCAGCTTTGGCCAGTACCGGACGTTCTTCGAGGAACCGTTGTACTGGCACACGTTCGTGCGCACGGCGTTGATGTCGATCCTCGCCACCGGCTGCACGCTGTTCATCGCATTCCCGGCGGCCTGGTACATCGCGAAGATCGCCCGCGGCCGCGCGAAGTCGGTACTGTTCGTGCTGTGCCTGATTCCGTTCTGGGTGAGCGAGACGGTGCGCACGCTGGGCTGGATGATCCTGCTGCGCGAGTCGGGCGTGCTGCCACGGGTGCTGGTCGACCTCGGCATCACCGCGACGCCGGTCGAAATGCTCTACCACGATGCGACGATCCTGGTTGGACTCGTCTATACGTCGCTGCTGTTCATGGTCGTCCCGCTGGTTTCCGCCCTCGAGAGCCTCGACGATTCACTGATCGAGGCGGCCTACGACCTCGGTGGCGACAGCTGGTCGATCATGCGCCAGATCGTCGTGCCGCACGCGGCGCCCGGCATTGTGGCGGGATCGATCGTCGTGTTCATGCTGACGCTGGGCAACTACCTGACGCCGACGCTGCTCGGCGGGAAAAACTCGCTCTGGTTCACCGAACAGATCTACACGCAGTTCATCACCCGATTCAACTGGGAGCAGGGCGCGGCATTTGGTTTCCTTCTGTTGGTGCTCTCGACGGCGATCGTCTGGTTCGGGCTGAAACTCTCGGGCCAGCGCTTCGGCGATGTGATGAGACGCGCGTGATCCCGTCCCTGCCACGCTCCGCGCCATCTCGCTATGCCATCGGCGGCTACGTCGCGACGTTCTTCGTGTTCCTGTTCGTGCCGCTGGTCGTCGTGGCGGTCTTCGCGTTCAACGACGCGAACTATCCTGCGCCGCCCTGGCGCGGCTTCACGCTTGATTGGTTCATGGGCGGTACGGGAGGGCGCACAGGGCTCTTCGCCGATGGCCCGTTGCTCAAGAGCGTCGGCACCAGCGTGATCGTCGCGGTGTGGGTCACGGTCTTGTCCGTCGCCGTAGGCACGGCGAACGCGTTCCTGCTCGAACGTGCGCGCTTTCGCGGCAAGTCGGCGCTCTCGCTGCTGATGCTGGCGCCGTTGGTGATTCCGGGCGTGATTCTAGGCATCTCGATCCTCGCGTTCGCCAGCCGCCTGGCGCAGTTTGCCGACGATGCATGGGGTCTGGAACTCGATTTTTTGCGCCCCGGGCTGCCGCTCGTAGTGCTGGGTCAGTTTTCGTACATCGTCTCGATCGCGACGCTGACCATTGCGGCACGATTGAAACGCTTCGACGCCACGCTCGAAGAGGCCGCCTTCAACCTCGGCGCGTCGCGCGCCGCAGTGCTGTGGACGGTGACACTGCCCTATCTCAAGCCGGCGCTGATCGGCGCCGCGGCAATCTCGTTCCTGATGTCCTTCGAAAACTTCAATACGACGCTGATGCTGGTCGGCTCCGATCCGCCGCTGACAGTGATGATGTACGGCCGGATGCGCGAAGGCGCGAGTCCGGTGCTCAACGCAGTGAGCCTGTTCCTGATGGCGGCATCGGCACTGATCGCGCTCGTTCTTTTGCGGCGATCCTCACGTGGCGATGTCTGACCGCTGTGCCCTTGCCGGCGCCGACGCTGGCGCACCTTTGCATCGAGGTGTAGGCTCATCAGCGACCCGCGCCAGCGTTGTTGCCGCTGCGAATAAAGGCTAACCACGCGACATAAGGCACCTGCCGCGAAGCAAGGCGCCAGACCGCATTCGACAGCTTACTGACTGCAAGGAGCCGCTCTCATGTACCCGAAGCAAACCTGGTACGTCGCCTGCATGCCTCAGGAGATCGACGACAAGCCGCTGGGCCGCAAGGTCTGCGGCGAGTCGATCGTCTTCTATCGCGGCCCCGAAGGGAAAGTCGCAGCGCTCGAGGACTTCTGCCCGCACCGCGGGGCACCGCTCTCGCTTGGTGCCGTCGTCGAGGGTAACCTCGTCTGCGGGTACCACGGCCTGACGATGGGGTGTGACGGCAAGACGGTCGCCATGCCGGGCCAACGTGTGCGTGGGTTCCCACCGATCCGCGCCTATCCGGTCATCGAGCGCTACGGTTTCGTCTGGGTGTGGCCAGGCGACCCCGCTCGGGCCGATGCCGCCAAGCTGCATCACCTGGGCTGGGCGGAAAGTCCCGAATGGGCATATGGCGGCGGGCTCTATCACATCAACTGCGAATACCGCCTGATGATCGACAACCTGATGGACCTGACTCATGAAACATATGTGCATGCGACGAGCATTGGGCAAAAGGAAATCGACGAAACGCCCACGAAGACGGTGACCGAGGGCGATACCGTCACCACGAGCCGCCACATGGAGGGCATCATGGCGCCGCCGTTCTGGCGCATGGCGCTGCGCGGCAACAACCTCGCCGACGACGTACCGGTGGACCGCTGGCAGATCTGCCGCTTCACGCCGCCGAGCCACGTATTGATCGAAGTCGGCGTGGCCCATGCAGGCAATGGCGGTTACCACGCCGATCCGAAGTTCAAGGCGTCGAGCATCGTGGTCGATTTCATCACGCCTGAAACAGAGACCTCGATCTGGTACTTTTGGGGCATGGCGCGCAACTTCAATCCCCACGACAAGGCGCTAACCGCGAGCATCCGCGAAGGCCAGGCCAAGATCTTTGCCGAAGACCTGGAGATCCTGGAGTCGCAACAGCGCAATCACCTGGCCCATCCCGACCGCAAGCTGCTCATGCTCAACATCGACTCGGGCGGCGTGCAGTCGAGGAAGGTGATCGAGCGCATCCTGGCGCAGGAGCGGGCGCCTGCGCCGTCGACGGTTTCCGCCTGACCGGCAGCACTGCCGACACAGCTGTTCACGAAGCTGCTCTCCATGAACGTTTCCGAACTGCGTGTCCGCGTCGTCCGCAAGACAACGCAGGCCGTCGACATCTCGACCTTCGAGCTCGTCAACGTCGACGACCGGCCGTTGCCCGCGTTCTCCGCCGGCTCGCATATCGACGTGCATTTGCGCAATGGGCTGACCCGCCAGTACTCGCTTTGCAACGATCCGAGCGAGGGTCACCGCTACCTCATCGGCGTGCTGCGCGACGCTGCTTCGCGCGGCGGCTCGCAGGCGATGCACGAGCAGGTGAAGGAGGGCGACGTGCTGCATATCAGCGCGCCGAAAAACCACTTTCCGCTCGCCCATGAGGCGACGCATAGTGTGCTGGTGGCGGGCGGTATCGGTGTCACGCCCATCCTGTGCATGGCCGAGCGGCTGGCGGTCACCGGCGCGTCGTTCGAGATGCATTACTGCACGCGCTCGCCGGAGCGCACGGCCTTTCGCGAGCGGATCTCCGCATCCGCCTTTTCATCCAAGGTTCATTTTCATTTCGACGACGGCGCCGAGAGCCAGAAGCTGCAGCTGGACCGGTTGCTGACTCCCATGCGTCCCGGCGTGCATCTTTATGTGTGCGGTCCCAAGGGATTCATGGACTGGCTGCTCGAAACGGCCCGTGCCGCTGGGTGGCCAGCGCAGCGGCTGCACTACGAGTTCTTCGGCGCGGAGGTGGTCAAGTCGGACGACGACGCCAGTTTTGAGGTGAAACTCGCAAGTTCAGGAAAAGTCGTACTCGTGCCGAAGGACAAGACCGTCGTGCAGGCGCTTGCCGCAGCGGGTGTCGAGATCGCCACCTCCTGCGAGCAGGGTGTGTGCGGCACCTGCCTGACGCGCGTGCTCGAGGGCGAGCCTGACCACAAGGACATGTACCTCACGCCCGAGGAACAGTCGGCCAATGACCAGTTCACACCCTGCTGCTCGCGCTCGAACTCGCCGCTGCTGGTGCTTGATCTATAGCATGGCGATTCACACGACCTCGCTGCAAAGTACGAGCTGACGATCGTGTTGCGACGGCGTATACGGGCACTGCTTGCTTGCGCCCTTCAGTGCTTGGCTTTCGCCGTGTGGGCGGACGGCGCTCCCGCCTGATGTTACGCAAACGATCGATCCTGGTCGGCCTATTGTTGCTTGGCGTGGCAAGTGTAATCACGGCAGTTCTGGTTACCCACGGTATGTTTCGACTAAAGGTGCCTGATGCCGCAATGCCCAGCTATGAGGATCTCACGGGCAGTGTGTTTAGCGTATCGCCACAGCATCCCTATGCACCGCCCGGCGTCCGGGAAATCGCTTTACCCCGATTGCCTGATGGGGTGTGCGTCTGGGGGGCAACCGGCAGGGATCTGGAAGGACACATCTGGGTCGGCGTATCTGCGGACACGCCCGGAAGCAGTGCCTCATTGCTTCAATTCGACCCGGAGACTGGTGCCTGGCACGATCGCGGGACCGTTGTGGATCAATTGAAAACCGCTGGCCTATATCGCCAGGGCGAAGGCCAAAACAAGATCCATTCGAAAATCGTCCCTGGCGCCGATGGTTGGCTGTATTTCGCGTCCACCGATGAAGAAGGCGAGGGCGCCGAGACGCTGCCGCGCTGGGGAGGTCACTTGTGGCGCACCAAGCCCGACGCGCAGCGCTGGCACCATTTGATGGCCGTTCCCGAAGGGTTGCTGGCGATCAGCGGTGTCGGTCGCTATATATACGCCTTGGGATACTGGGGCCATGTCCTGTACCAGTACGACACTTTCACTGCCAAGAGCGAACGCGTCGTCGTTGGTTCAACGGCTGGACATGTATCACGGAATCTTCTTGCCGACATTCGCGGACACGCCTACGTCCCGCGGCTGGTTCCGCGACCGGACGGTACGATTTCCGCTGCGCTCGTCGAGTACGACAGCGAGTTGCGAGAATTGGCGGCAACTCCCCTCGAAAATTATCTCGGTGCGGTCTCGCCGCATGCCAATCACGGCATCGTCGGGCTCGTGTACCTGGCCGACGGTCGCCTCCTGTTCACGACACATCGCGGTCAGCTTTACCTTATCCAGCCGAGAATCGACCTCCCGGCGCTGGTGACGGCCATCGGATGGTTTCACCCGGACGGCGAGGCCTACGCGCCTTCACTTTTCGCTCTGGGTAGCGATGGCCTGGTTGCCGGCGTGACCGAGCACAACGGCCGTTACGAATGGGTAGTCCTGGAGCTGAGTACGCGCATATCCGGCGCTTTTCCGCTTGACACCAAAGGTTTGCGCAGCGTGCTGCTCTATGGCTCGGTAAACCGCGACCGCGCAGGGCGCGCTTATGTTGGCGGCTGGACATCCTCCGGCACGGGTGGTACGCGGCCGCTCTTGCTGCAGATAGACCCAGGTCAATGATTTGCTGGCGTGAAGGCTTGCGCGGCCGTGGCACCCATCAACGCTCTGGTCCAGCTTCTGTCGCCGTACTATCAGCGTTGGAGGACGATGCGGATGGGATTGCTGTACGCGATCGATGTACCTTCGGGGGATCCTTTCACGATGACACGTGCGCGGAAATATGCGCTCTTCTGATCATTTCCCGCGACCAACCTCACGGGCTCCCAGTCGAAACTATCTTCGGCCGCCGACAGTTCCCGCGAGGCGACTCGTTCCGGCTTCCCGGCGACGCCGTTCCCGATCAACTCGATCGTTACCGGAAGTCCTTGCGCCGCCTGTCCTCGCCTGATTTTCACGCGCAGCGTCACCTTGGCGGACGAAGTCGCGCGGACAACCTCGCCTGCCGTCGCCGGGAGCAGTAAATCGCGATTGAGCAATACGAAGTCGAAATCATTCAACACGCCGCCGTAGTCGGCCCAGAACGATCCCGCGCGTAAGGCGAAGAGCACGCCGCGATGGTCGCGTTGCGGTACGCGTAGGTGAGTACGTGCAAACGCACACGGTTGATAGTCGAGTTCCGCGTTGTGGTAATCGCTGACCGCCAGAGCTCCCCACACGTTGTGCCCTGCGTCGAGCAGGCGGTCCCAGGTTCCACCGACTTGTGCGACGACCGTGTCCCAACGCGCTTCAGTCCGGAATTGACCCCGGTAGTCACCCGGTGAGGCTGCCTTTTGGTGGCCCGGGCCGCCTTCGAAACCGATGAACAGTCCGCCGAATTCCTGCCACGCGATGTAGTCTCGATCGTTCTCCCCGGAATCCGAATCCAGTCGGCTCGGATGGTTGTAGACCAGGACCACGCGGTCGCGGTCCGGTACTCGCGTCGCCAGCCATCGCAATCCGTCGCCGGCGCTCGCACCGTCGGCCTCGAAGCGCGCCTTGAACTCCGGGAGCACAGATTGCTCAAGACTTGGATCCAGCAGAATATTCACGTGCTCGCGCCCGCGATACGGCGGGATATTCCATTCCATTCCCGCGAAAAGTATCAGGTCGGGAAACTGCGCGCGCACCGCCTCGATTTGTGCGAAATAGTCAGGGGTTGCGGCTGTTGTCTGGAGATCGCCATGGTCGGTGATGGCTAAAGCAGTGCAGCCATTGCTGACCGCCATCTCTGCGAGCGCCTTTGGCGCGAGTGCGCCATCGGAGAACCGCGTGTGCGTATGACTGTCCAGAACGACCTTGGGCCCGAGCAATGCCCAGGGAACCGAAGTTACGAACTCGGTTTCTGGAGATCGCGAGCAGCCGCCAACGAGGCAGAAGGAGCCAAGCAACACCAACAAAACGATGTGCGCGCCGTCCACAAGTTGGCGGCACGGGTAGTTCGCCAGTGGCCGCGATGGCCGGATCGTCTGATCCGACCGTCTCCAGTATCGTCGATCAAGTTTTGCCACGCTGATCCCATCCCGTCTCAGAGCATTGCGTAATTGGAGCCTTGCGGAAGTGAGACCACCTCGCGCGAACTCAGACAAGTATAAGTGCTTGAGGGATCTCAGATGGCACGCCCCTTGCTGTGATGTTTGCCAGGGCGAGATGCACACCGTTTCAGGCGATAGCGGCACCGGCATGAACGATATGCATGCCCACTGTTTGGCAGCAGGCAGTGACGCTGCTCGTCACAATACGCCGGCCCAGATCGCCTTATTTCAAGCGACGGGCCTGCAGGGGCGAGGGTTTAGGACTGGCATGACGAAAAATCAGTTGCTTCGACAGGCACGTGACGTCGGCCGCGTACTGACCGACGTCGTGGTTGCAGGCAAAGTACCGACATCTCGACTTGGCGCGGTAGACAACATCCAGGGTCGAAGGGCAAGCGACCTCGGCACGTATCGCGCACTGGTCGCTGCATCGCTCATCGCCTCCATCTGCGATGGCTTCGCGGCAACGCTGGCTGTGTTACGGTCCCATGGCCAGGGGCACGTATTTTCCATTCTTCGCTCAATGCATGAAACACTTGCCGATCTGATACTTCTCGGCAAGGATCCGACTTACATCGAAAGACTTGGCTACGTTGAAATGCAGAAGGCGCTGGGTCAACTCAAGGCCCTGCTCCAGGGGACACATCAGCCGGCACTAACGGCTGACGAAAAAAATCGTCTGCTCGGTGCGCTCGCAGACTGCGGTAGATGTCTTGATGAACTGCGTCTGGCTGGCATCACTGGCGGACTTGACGCCGAAATGAAATTTGAGTTGGCAGGGATGCTGCAAGAGTATCGCGCCGCCCATGACTTGCTCGGTGGGTTCGGACACAACGCACCGGGCACGCTCGGCTACCGCCATCTTGCCGCCGATCGATCCCATCTGCGTCTGGGAAAGAGACTCGACCGCGACACGCTGTACTCATCCGTCTACTTCGCCTGTCGAACGTTGATGCGCGCTGTCAACCAACTGCAACACCACGGTATTGTCGACAAGTCTCTTGCGCGTTCGGCGGTCAATCAGGCTACGCAGAAGATTGAGGCCATGGAACGCGCTACGCAGTTGCGCCGTGCGGCCTGACGCCGCCACGAAGCCTGGTCCATACGGGCTTAGAACCTAGCGTGCGTCGCAAGCTGTTGATTTACTGGATTCTCTGCACAACAATTCCGTTCACGCACGAAGATCACACCTCGAAGTCCCTTGCTCGAAGCAAGATAAATCAATGAGTTGCAATTCGGCAGTGCGATTTGGCTTAAGGTCTAGGCTGCAAAGGAACAGGGCTGGCTGTCGATTCGCCATGTAGATCGTCTAGATCGTCGTCTGACAAGCACCGACAAATCGCTCCGCGCCCGTTCTGTGAACAATAGCAGATCGGAGCTAACGTATCGGCCGCCGGCCGCCTGCCCACCGTGTGCCTGGAGCCAGTGATCAAGCCATAGCGCTTGCACCCCTAAAAAAAACCGTCGACCGTCCGTCAAATCGGCTGCGTCGCGCAAAGATTAGGACTTACAATTCAGACAAAGAAGTCGGCCAGGCCCGTTACGCTTCCCCGCGAGAGGCAACAAGATGAGCGCTGCATTCGTCTCCCGAGCGATGCCGATTCCTGCTTCTGCCAGCGGCTTGGTTATCCCGATCGGCGAGGATCCAAGGCCGGCGAGCAGCCTGCCCCATCATGGTCACTTCGACATGTGTGCTGTTTGGCTGGAGCTTGCCATTCGACATGTCTCCGACGCGCAAGTTGCAAAAGGCGCACGTGTCGCGGCATGGAGGGGGGCAGATGAAAATTCGAAGGCGGGGGCATTAGAGTGGGAGTTCGAGGCATCTCTGCAAGCCGTCATGGCCTCCGCAAATGCAGTTGACGCTTTTTGCGCGGTGGTGCAGTCCAAGTTGCAGCTGGCTCAATTCCTCGTCGACCAATGGCGAGAAGAGCGCATTGCGCGTAATGTTCAGATCTCTGATGTGCTTCGCAGGGCCTTTTCGTTAACGGCGAAGGAGTCGAGCAACTTGCGGCAGAATCTGGAAGAAATTTTCAGGTTCCGCGACTTGGCCATTGATACTTCCTCAAAGAGCGCCGCTGCTATCCTGCACCCTGAGCTCAACGTCGGTGTCGAGTGGCGATTCGCCTATTTCCGATGCGAGAACGCGTTGCTGATCGTAAGAGCGACATTGCGCCTTATTTCGGAACTCGTCGCTTCGGGCAAGCCGAAGGATGCCGACATTCAGGGGTACATTGAGGCACTGCAGGCGAAAGTCGAACGACTGCAGAACTCGAACGCATTCAGGAAGCAGTCAACCGCGACCAACGCCAGTCCGTACCATAACGCGTGACCTCGCTTACGGGTGAAGCGGCTACCCGGTTTTACTTGTGGTCGACGCGGCTTGGAATTGGTTCCTGTTCGTGTCGTGCGACACTGCCAAAATGACGCTCTACGGCCTTGCCCTTTACTGCCTGGTCTACACCCTTGCGGTTGCGTCTCCCGGCCCCGGCGTGGCGGCGGTTGTTGCGCGTTCCCTTGCCCGCGGTGCCCGTGGCGCGCCCGCCTTCATCGCCGGCTTTCTGGTGGGCGATCTGATTTGGCTCACGGTTGCCGCAACGGGGTTGGCCGCGCTTGCGCAAACCGCCTATGTGGTGTTCGCTGCCGTAAAGTACGCCGGCGCCGCCTACCTTCTCTATCTTGTGTGGCGCATGTGGACGGCGCCCGCGAAGGAAATCGATAGCGAGGAAGTGGAATCGTCGCAGCAGCCCCCGCGGCTCTTCCTCGGCAGTCTGATGCTGACACTTGGCAATCCGAAGACGATGGTATTTTTTCTCGCGCTGCTGCCGACCGTGGTGCGACTCGAAGATCTGTCGCTGACGGGGCTTCTCGCGATCGCCGCGGCAAGTGCAATCCTGTTGCCGCTGGTGCTCGGTGCTTACGTTGTGGCAGCGGTGCGCGCGCGGCAGTTGCTGCAAAGCCCGCGGGCAGTGCGCCTGGTCAATCGTGGCAGCGCGACGGTGATCGCTGGCGCAGCAGTCGCTGTCGTCTGGTCCTGAGGCGGCACGCACCTGAGCGCACGATCAATCTGCAGGCACTTCGATATCGAGCAGCGGCGCGTACTGCTGCGCCCCGAAAATGTCCGGGTCTCCCGGGCTGCCGCTTGGCTTCAACCGATAGATCGTGAACTTGATCGCGTTGGCCGGATCGAACTCGACGAAATCCGCAATGCGATCCGGCGCGATGCCGTACAGGCTGGCTACGGTCTCGCGCGTAAGCACCCGTGCGCGCTTCACGCGTTCATAGGCCGCGACGTCGCTGAAAATCACGTCGAACGTAATCAGGTCGACGCCCGCGTTCTTGCTGCGCACGGTCTTTGCAATCTCGGAGAGCTTCTGCGTCTGCATGGTGCCTTATCGTCCCGCGGTGGTCATGTGCGTCGGAAACAGTTCGAGCGGGTGCCCGCAACGAAGGGTGTGATTGATGGTCCAGCGGTACCCTGGACTTGCGCGCAGAACTTCGTCCAGTGCAAACGCGACTGACCCGGCCGAACCCTTCACATCGGGCAGCCTCGCATAGAACATCTGCCGGGTCCCGATCATGCACACCTCTTCGGCCATCGCGGCGGTGGGCGCCACCGCCTGTACGAGGATGCACAGTTCGTGCGCCGGCCGATGCTTCAAGGGTTCGAGTTCGCCCATGATGCCGTTGCGCCCATAGACGATGTAGTGCAGTTCGTAGCCCGTGTCGCCGAAGCGCTCGCGGACCTGCTGCCTGGCCCACCCGATCACATCGTCGACGTGGGCGATGGTGTACGGGTCACGGATGCCGACGAGGCCGACGTAGCGCTCGCCGACCTTGCCCGCGCCTTCCAGCTTGACGCGGAACTCCGCCGCCGTCTGGAACTGCGCCCCGGTGATGCGCGTCGTCTTCTCGTCAACCTGTTCGTAGTGGCACGCCGACATGTCGAGCGTGCCTCCCGCCACGAGCTCGAAGTAGGGATTGGAGCGTTCGTACATCGCGTGTCCGGCGACTGAGGCGACCGTGCAGCGCTGGGCAGGATGCATGGCGGTGACCTTCACGTCCTCCATGCTCACCTCGCCCAGCACCGTCTCCTTGCCGCCATACGGTTCGGCGCAGAACGACGCGCATTCCAGTACCTTGCCCAGATAGTAGGCCTGCGCGTCGGGAAAGCCATGATGGATGGCGGGTGCGGCGAATACGCAGCTATCGCTGCTGCGGCCGCCGATGATCACGTCCGCGCCCTGTTGCAGCAGATCGATGAACGGATGGACCCCAGCCATCGCCACGATCCGTTCCGTCGCATCGAGTTCGGTCTCCGTAGAGTGCGCGATGCCCCTCCAGTCCCTGGACGACTTCCCCGGCGCGCATGCGGCGCAGCAGGAATTGTTTGTCCACTTCGGAGTAGAAATAGCCGACCCGGAATGGCTTCAATCCATGCTTCGCGGCGAGATCCTTGATGATCTGCACGTAGAGGTCCACGCGGCTGTTCGATCCCGTATCGCCGCTGGAACCGATGATCATCGGCACCCCGAGTTGGCGCGATGCGAGCAGCATGTGCTCGAGGTCCTGGGTCTGCCACGCGAGCGGGCTGGTCGAGGTATCGGTGCCGAGCGGCACCGGGCCGACATCGTCGCTGCCGGAGTCGGCGGCAATGTAGTCCGGTGCGGCGGCGACACCGATCCTGAAACTCTCGACGCGCAGCGGCGCGAACCCGAGGTGCCCATTCGGGCAGATGATGCGAAGCGAATGCATGCCAGCTCCCCTGTCGACCGAGCGATAATATCAGCGCGCTGCGCTGTTCGTGAACCGCAGCCCGATTCGCATAGACGAGAGTGCTCAAGGCGGCTAGCATTTTGGCAGTGGTGATTCTTTAGTGGAGTGGACAATGCGAATGCTGATTTTCCGGATCGCCGTTGGCGTCGTCGTGCTGCTTGGCATCGCGCCCATCGCGACGGCACAGGCCCAGTTGCCGAAGCAGATCAGGATTGTCGTGCCGTTCCCGCCGGGCGGTAGCAACGATGTCATTGCCCGTGCCCTTGCTGGCCCGCTCGCCAAGCATCTCGACATTCCGGTCATCGTCGAGAACAAAGCGGGTGCCGCGGGCGTGATCGGCGCAGATTTCGTGGCAAAAGCCGCGCGCGACGGCTCAGTACTGCTGCTTACGTCGTCGAGCTTCCTGACCGCAGCGGCGACGCAGGCACAGCTCCCGTACGACCCGTTGACCGCCTTTGCGCCGGTGGCGGTGATCGGTCAGGGCCCGATGCTCCTGGCGGTCTCGTTTTCGATGCCGTTCCAGTCGCCTGCGGATCTGCTCTCGGCCGCGCGCGCGAAGCCGGGCGTGCTCAACTACGGATCGGCGGGAGTCGGATCCATCGGCCATCTGGCGACGGAATTGCTCGATGATGCGGCGAAGGTCCAGTTGACGCACGTGCCGTACAAAGGTGCCGCGAACGCCGTGACCGATCTTGCGGGCGGCCAGATTCAGGTCATGATCTCGAACTACAGCACGTTGGCGCCCATGCTCAAGGGTGGCAAGATCAGAGCGATCGCCGTGACGTCGAAGCAGGCGCATCCGGCGTTTGCCGACCTGCCGCCGCTCGCCGTGAGCGTGCCCGGCTATGCGATCGACATCTGGGTCGGCGTTTTCGCGCCTGCGGGTACGCCCGCGCCAATCGTCGAGAGGCTCAACCGCGAGATCAACGAGATTTCAGCGTCGCCGGAAATGCGCGTCGTGCTCGAGCCGGATGGGACCGTACCTCAGGCGATCAGCCCGGCCGTGTTCAGTTCGCGTATCAAGGACGAACTCACGCAATGGAAGCAGGTCGCCACCGAGCACAAGATCGTTGCGGAGTAATGCGTCTGCTCGTTCGACTGTGCGGCCAGGCTTGCAGGGACATTGCGTTTCCGGCGCGCGCACATACTGTCGACGTTTGACCCCGACCGATCCGCACAGTGTGTTCAGATTACATGGCTGACATCGAACCGGGTTTCGATCGGCTTCGCGCCCGGCCTTGGCGTGATGATCACACGAATCGAGTACTTGCCGGACCAGCCGAAAACGAAAAGATCGCTGTAGTCCGGAAAGCCGCCTCCCTGCGTATGCAGCAAGACCTTCTTCTCCACGTGGCCGCGTGGATCGGTCACTTCGACTATCACCTCGGCGTCGCCGATCCGCTGTCCGCTCTTCTCCTCGTCAAGCGTGATGAGCAGATGCTGCGAGCCGGAAGGTGGATGCTCCGGATGCGCATCGCGGTGGCCATCAGCGCGCAAGGCAACAGCGGCAGGCACGATACCGAGATTGACGATCAGGCCCCCCACCGTACTGCGCTGCTGCGCGGCGGCGGGCGTCCATGCCAACGCGATCGTCAACAACGCGACCGCGATGACACAAATGCGTTGAACCGAACGCCTCATGCGTTCAGGTTATGCCTTTGTGCGGCGCGGCGCTTGATCTGCGTCAAAAAGGTTGCGCGCCCCGAATGATGTGTTGCCGGACCAGCGCGGGAATCGCGCAGTTCAGCCGTTGCCTCCCGCAGCGCCCACGACCGCCAGCGCCGTCAGATTGACCAATCGCCGCACTGTCGCCGACGGTGTGGCGATCAGTACCGGTTTGCGCGCGCCCAGCAGGATCGGACCGATGGTCACGCCATCGCCGCCCGTTATCTTCAGCAGATTAAAAGCAATGTTCGCGGCGTCGAGGTTCGGCATGATCAGGAGATTGGCCTCACCCTTCAATGTCGAGTCCGGATGAACCCGGCTGCGAATGACTTCCGACAGCGCCGCATCGCCGTGCATTTCCCCGTCGACTTCCAGACCCGGCGCGCGCTCCACCAGCAGCTGGCTCGCCTCGCGCATCTTGCGCGCCGATTTCGAATCGTCGCTGCCGAAATTCGAGTGCGATACGAGTGCCACCTTGGGGGCGAGTCCGAATCGCCGGACCTCGTCGGCCGCGAGGCGTGTAATCTCGACCAACTCCTCGGTGGATGGATTCCGGTTCACATAGGTGTCGCAGATGAACAGCGTGCGATTGGGAAGCAGCAGCCCGTTCATCGCGGCAAACACCGGGGCATCGGGCCTGCGGCCGATGACGTCGGCGACGTGGCGCAGGTGCGCCTGGTACTTGCCCACGGTGCCGCACAGCAGCGCGTCGCATTCGCCCATCCGCAGCAGCAGCGTGCCGATGAGCGAAGGCTTGCGCAGCACGGCCTCCTTCGCATCTTCCGGGGAGATACCCTTGCGTCCCATGAGCTGATAGTAGGTTTGCCAGTACGCACGGTAACGTGGATCGCTGTTGATGTTGACGAGTTCGAAATCCTTGCCCGCGGTGAGGCGCAATCCGAACTTCTCGATCCGCGCGGTGATGACCTCTGGACGACCAATCAGGATGGGCTTCGCCAACCCTTCGTCGACCACGACCTGTACCGCCCGGAGCACCCGTTCCTCTTCGCCTTCTGCGTACGCCACGCGCTTCGGCGCTCGTTTGGCGCCAGCGAACACCGGCTTCATGATGAGGCCGGAGTGATAGATGAACTGGGACAGGCGTTCGCGATAAGCGTCGAAATCGGTGATCGGCCGGGTAGCGACGCCGCTTTCCATGGCGGCCTTGGCCACCGCGGGCGGCACGATCACGACAAGGCGCGGGTCGAAGGGCTTGGGGATCAGGTAGTCGCGACCAAAGGTCAGATTCTCGCCGGCATACGCCTGGGCCACGATGTCCGACTGCTCGGCGTGCGCGAGTTCGGCGATGGCGCGGACGCAGGCGAGCTTCATCTGCTCCGTGATCGTGGTCGCACCGACGTCGAGCGCCCCACGGAAGATGAACGGAAAGCACAATACATTGTTGACCTGATTCGGGTAGTCCGACCGGCCAGTGGCGATGATGGCATCGGGTCGCACCGCACTGGCGAGTTCCGGCAGGATCTCCGGCTCGGGATTGGCGAGCGCCAGGATCAGTGGATCGCGGGCCATGAGCTTGACCATGTCCTGTGTCAGGACCTTCGGTCCGGAAAGTCCCAGGAAAATGTCCGCGCCTCCGATGGCGTCCGTCAACGTGCGCGCCTTGGTGTCGCGTGCATAGCGCGCCTTGTTTTCCTCCATTGGCGATTCGCGACCGGCGAAGATGACGCCCTTGCTGTCGCACAACATTACGTTTGCCCGATTCAGTCCGAGACCGATCAGCAGGTCGAGGCACGCGATCGCGGCAGCGCCCGCGCCAGAGCCCACGAGCTTCACCTTCGCGATGTCCTTGCCGACCACCTTCATGGCGTTGAGAATCGCGGCGGACGCCACGATCGCGGTCCCGTGCTGGTCGTCGTGAAAGACCGGGATCTTCATCCGCTCGCGCAGCTTGCGCTCGACATAGAAACAATCGGGCGCCTTGATGTCCTCGAGATTGATGCCACCGAAGGTTGGCTCCAGCCGCGCAATCGTCTTCACGAGCTCTTCGGGATCGTTCTCCGCGATTTCGATGTCGAATACATCGATGCCGCTGAACTTTTTGAACAGGCACGCCTTGCCTTCCATCACCGGCTTGCCAGCCAGTGGCCCGATGTTGCCCAGGCCAAGGACCGCCGTGCCGTTCGTGATGACGGCGACGAGATTGCCGCGGGACGTCAGGGAACGCGCCTCGTTCGGATCGGCCGCGATGGCATCACATGCGGCGGCGACTCCCGGCGAGTAGGCGAGGGCGAGGTCGCGCTGATTGATGAGTCCCTTCGTCGGTGTTACCGAGATCTTGCCCGGCGTCGGGAGGCGGTGGTACTCGAGTGCGGCGATGCGAAGTTGTTCGTCCATGCGGGCCTCCTGTGCTATTCGACGGTGCGCCGTTCCACTCGTAAACCGAAAGGCGACGCTTATTGTGGAAAGTTGGCGAATTTCCGCGCGTCGCCGGTCAACTGGAGGATGTGCAGCCCCGTGTTGGCCCGGTCGACGATGTAGACGTATCCGCGGTCGTCGACTTCCACATTATTGGTCTGGATCGCAATTTTACAGCGGTCTTTCCCGTCCACCTTGATGCAACGCGGCGTGGTCTTGTCGGTGGTCGCCGGCACGTAGTAGCCGATCTCGACCGGACTGAAGGGATTGCGGATGTCGACCGCGCGCACGCCGGCGTTGAAGTGCGCCAGAAACACCACGCGCCTGTAGTAGATCGGCGTCATGTTTTCGTTGGACGAATGCGTGCCGAAGCGCCCGCCGCGTGAACAGAAATTGCCGCTCGATTCTGGCACGGTGAAGCTGGACACGATCTGTGGCTTGGCCTCGACAGTGACATCGGCGATCCACGCCATCTGGCGTGCCTCGGTGCACTCGTTGACGAGCGATTCATTGACGATCAACACGAAGTCACGCTTGGCGTCGCGATCCCTGGAGAAATCGGGGACCGTGAGCCCTAGTATCGGGAAGGCCGTATGCGCGCCGGTCTTGGGTGAAAGTACGAGCTGGCCGACCTGCGGATACAGCAGGTTCTCATTGGTCGTTGCGGTCGGACCGGTCAGAAGCTTCTCGCGATCGACAATCTGCATCACGCCGTTCTTGTTGGTGCCGTACCCGAAATACACCCGATTACCGGCGGGACCCGTGGAAATCGCGCCGTGCAGTTCTTCGGGAGCGGTTCCGGTCGCATCCGGCTGTTGCCCGGGCAGGCCGAAATTGCGGATGAATACCGGCTTGGCCGGATCGCTCAAGTCATAGACTTGGGTCATGCGCCGCGTGCGCCACGTGGCCAAACCGGAAACGAGATAGGCGATGCCGGTGTCGCATTCCCAGAAATTCTTGTGCGTGCCCTTGAGACCGCCGATCTGACTCAGGCGCCTGGGAGCGCTCGGGTCGGTCACATCCCAAACCTCGTGCGCGGAATTGCCGAACACGCGCAGCATGTAGAAGCGGTTCGGATCGCCCTTGGCCAACCCCTTCCCGGAGCAGATGCGCACCATCTGCGCCCCACCGGCTTCGTCGAGACCTTCCTCGCCGGGAACGTGCTGCAGATATTTCGGTGCCCGCGGGTCGGTGACATCGACGATCGACGTACCATTGAATTCCGCCTGTCCCGTGAGCGGGTTCACCGGTTTGGGCACGGCCGTCGTGCCGCCGTGATGCCCGATATAGGCGATCCAGCGGCCGTTCTGGTTCTGGATTACCGGCTGATAGGCGCTGCGAGCTTGCAGATCATTGGAACCGACGAGTTCCATGTCCTTCGCTTCCGCGGCGTGCTGCGCGGATGCCGCGGGTGCGATCGCAGCGATTGCGACCACACAAGCCAAGCCGAACAATTCGCGCTTGACGCGTGACACCAGCATCGATCGCAGTGCCGCGCCGCTAGCAGCAGCGCGGGCCGCTCTTGCCGTACTTGCGATCGATCGACTGCGCGAAGAAATCGCGCCGCGATTGCAACGGCTTATCCGGATGATGCGCCGCCATGTGCGCGGTATAGCGCTCGTAGTCAGGGATGCCGAACACCTGCCGGCACCCCTGACGCAACGTGCGCGCATAGCACGGACATGGATTTGTTCATGACGTTCTCTCCTCCTCGGACTCGAAACTGGAACGAGCATCCAGCGGGTAAAGCGCAACGCGTGAAGTGCGCCCTGTCGATCAGGGCCTGAAGCGATTTGCGGCAGTATTTTCGATTCCTGAAATCATGTTATGCCTGCATGTGGAAGCACGCAAGACGTCACGCGCCATGCCCGTCTCGCATTGCGGGATCGTCACGGCTGAACACCAGCTTGCAACATGCATATGGAATTTCCGCCGGGGCCGCGGGTGTTCGGTCCGTATCGGGTCTGCCAGGCTGGCCCCTGCGAAATTATTACTTGCGCCGGTGATGCAAGTTGTTGATTTTCTGGTTGCCGGGCCGATGCAATCACGTTAGGAATGATGACCGGAATGCGGTCAAATTCCGTGCCCGCTACCGCTGTCGGCGTGACTTACTTTGCCTGCGGCCACAATCCCAAAGCGTGACACGTCCGGGCCATACCGCTTGCCTGTGTTAAATCAACGGCCCCTCGTATTGCAATATGTTGAGGCCGGCATTCGGATCGGTGAGATACATCAACCCGGTGGAACCCACATAGCAATCACACGACTGGATCACTTTCGGGCGATCGGGGCGCGGATCCGTCATCTTGTCCGGATTGGCCGGTACGTAATAGCCGATCTCCTTCGGTGCGAAGGCATTTTCTATATCGTAAACGCGCACGCCGGCGTTGTAGTAGGTCGCGAAGATGATGCGCGAACTCTGGAATGAACCGGGCCGCATTTCGTGCAGGTTGTGCGGTCCGAAATTGCCACCCTTGGCGCAGTAATCCGCGTCCGCAGGTTGCGGGAAGGTGGCGATGCTGACCGGATTGGATGGCTCGCGGACATCGAACATCCAGATATAACGCAGTCCCGCGCTGCAATTGGCAGTGGTCGGCTCCTCCGCGAACACCAGCAAATTGCGGCTGGGGATCGGCAGCGGCGAGTGCGAGCCGCCGCCAAACGGTGGATCCTGATTGCGATAGGCCAAAAGTTTGGGCGCGGTTGGGTCGGAGACATCATGTACGGTGAGACCACCATCGCGCCACGCACCATAGGCGATGTTGCCGTTCAGCAGCACGTGATGCAGGGCAAATCGTTTGCCCTTTTTCCAGGTGGGGGTTTCGCCGCCACCGGCGAACATGCCGGGCAGACCCCAGCGCGAAACGACCTTGGGTTTGGTTGGGTCCTGCATGTCGATCACCGCGAGCACGTGATCGGTGTAGTCCGCGAAGTGAATCGAGACATAGGCATAGCGCCCGCCGGTCCACCAGATGCGGTGCGGGCCGAAGCCTTCGACCGGCATGAAGCCGATCTCTACCGGCTTTTCCGGTTTGGAGATGTCGTAGACGCGGATGCCGGACGTGAATCGGGACTTCAACACTTCGGCGGGAGACCCGCCGAAGTAGGCCTTGTCATTGGCAAATTCGGTCATGGTCCAAACGCTCGGTCCGTTCACCGCCATCATCAGGTTTTCATGCGTCTGCAAATGAAATGCGCGCGTGCCGGGAGGGCAGGCGATGAAGTCGACCACTTTCGGATTCTTCGGGTCGCGTACGTCAACCGTGGTGATGCCGTTGGAAAAACCGTGGCCAACATAGGCGTAGCCGCGATGCACCATGATCTGCACGCCGTCGGCGCGGCCGCCCAGATCCGAGTGCCCGACGAAACGGATGTTTTTTGAAGCAACTGCGGTCATGCGTTTTCTCCGGTGCGTGCGATTGGGTGATTCTTGCGGTGATGCTTCCAACCCACCGCCCAGAAACAATTGCCCGATACGCGGGTCGGCAAGTATGTTCGCGGCAGTGTCTTCGATGCGGGTGCGGCCGAGTTCAAGCACGATGCCGAAATCGGAATTTTCGAGTGCACGCTTGGCGTTTTGTTCAATCAGCAATATCGACATGCCGTGGTCGCGCAATCCCTTGAGCAAGGTGAACAACTGCTCGACCAAAATGGGCGAGAGACCAATCGACGGCTCATCAATCAGCATCAGCTTGGGGTCGAGCATCAAGCCGCGCGCGATTTCCAGCATCTTCTGCTCGCCGCCGGACAGCGTGGACGCCTGCTGCTTGGCCTTGCGGCGCAATACCGGGAAGCGATCCAGCGCGGCTTCGATGCGCTGCTGCAGGGGGTAGTCCCTGGGGGCAGCGACGGCGCCAATTTCAAGGTTGTGCAGCACCGACAACTCCGTAAAGATGTTGCGTCCCTGAGGCACATAGCACACGCCCCCGCCGATCAAATCGCGCGGCGCATGATTGGTGATGTCTTTGCCATCAAACAGCACGCGCCCGGTGCGCACCGGCAGCATGCCGAAAATGGCTTTGAACGCGGTCGACTTGCCGGCGCCGTTCGGGCCGATCACGGTGGTGATCGCGCCACGCGCCACGGTGTAGGAGAGGCCACGAAGGATGGTCTCTTTGCCGTAGCCCGCCACGACGTCATCGAGCTTCAGGATGACGTCAGCTGCCACACCGGGGACGGAATTGGCGGTAGAGGGCAATTCGGCCACGCCAGCCGGGGTCATGTCATGAGTGTCCAAGATACGCTTCGATCACTCGCGGGTCGCGCCGCACATCGGCCGGATCGCCCTGCGCAATGATGCGGCCCTCGGCCAGTACCAGGATGCGCGTGCACAGCGCCATTACAAATTCCATGTTGTGCTCGATCACGACAAAGGTCGAGCCCTGCTCGGTATTGATCGCGCGCAGGCGGTCGCGCAGGCTCGCCAACATGGTGAGATTGACGCCACCGGCCGGTTCGTCGAGCAACGTGAGGCGCGGACCGGCCATGAAGGCCATCGCCGCATCGAGCAGTTTTTGCTGGCCATAACTCAATCCACCGGCCGGCTCCCCGGAAAGATGTTCGAGGCGAAAAAAGTTGAGCATTTGATCGGCGGACGGCGTGAGTCCTGCATCGCGCCGTCCGATCAGGCGCGACAGCATGCTGCCTTTGTGCTCTTGTCCCGCCAGCAGCAGATTTTCATGCACGGTCAGTTGCGGAAAAATCTGCAGCAGTTGAAATGTGCGGCTCACCCCCAGGCGGTTCAGATCGCAGGGGCGCATGCCGGTGACGCGCCGGCCATCGACGTGCACCTCGCCTGTATTGGGCTGCAACTGGCCGAGGATACAATTGAACAGCGTCGATTTGCCGCTGCCGTTCGGGCCGATGACGCCAAGAATTTCGCCCTCGGCAACCTCGAATGAAACGTCATCCAGCGCGACGATCCCGCCGAAACTCTTGCTGACGTTGCGCACTTCGAGGACCGTTTTCATTTCGGCATGTCGCTCTTGGTTGCATCAACTGCGGCTGCCGTGCGCGGCGCCGTCTTGAACCACCCATTGACCAACCCAAGGATGCCGGTGGGAGAAAACATCATCAGCAGCATCACCAGCAAGGCGTAGCACATCAGGTAGTAGCCTTCGATGAAGCTCAACCACTCCGGCAGCAGCACTGCAACGATTGCACCGACGAAGGGGCCGAAGAAATAACCCGACCCGCCCAGCACCACCATCAGCAGCAGATTGAGCGACAAGCCCAGCGCGAAGGGCGTCGGGTCAACAAATTGGGTGAGCGTTGCGTAGAGCGCACCGGCGATGCCGCCGAGCCCCGCGCCGAGCGCGAACGCCATCAGGGTGTAGCGCCGGGTATCGACGCCGAGCGACTGGGCCCTTATCGGGTTCTCGCGCAACGCCACAAACGCGCGGCCCCAGGGCGAGCGCACCACCCACCAGGTGGCGAGCGACACCAGCACCAGATTGGCAAGCAGAAAATAATAAAACTCGCGCGGGCGGCCAAGCGAAAAGCCGAACACTGACGGGCGGGGCACATTGCTGATGCCGTAGATGCCTCCCGTGAGCCACTCTTCATTGCGAAAGATCAGATAGAGCAGGGTGTTGAATGCCAGCGTGACGAAGGCCAGATAGTGATGTTGCACGCGCAGCGCCGGGTAGCCGAGCGCCCAGCCCACTGTGAAACAGGAGATACCGCTCAGCAAGTAGGCCGACCAGAACGGCCAGGTGCCGGTGCCATGGAACGGCCAGCCCGGCCAACCCTTCGTGGTGAGATAGGCGGTGATATAGGCACCGATGCCGACGAAGCCCGCCTGCGCGAGGGAGATTTGCCCCGCGTAACCGAGTGTCAGGTTCAAACCAATGGCGGCGATGGACATCACCGCCCACATGCTCAGGATGAAGAGACCGTAGGGCTTGAGGCCGAGAGGTGCGAACAATAAAAATGCACCAGTCAGCGCGAGCGCAATTCCGCCGGCCTGGTTGCGGCTGATTTTCATGAACACGGTTTCAAGGACGCGCCTGCATTTCCGATATGTCAGGCGTCATACGGTGCGCTCCTCGACGCGTCCCAGCAATCCTTGTGGACGGAACAGGATGATCGCGATCAGAAACAGCAGGGGAATCACCATCCGGTATTGAGACGAGATGTAGACCGCCGAAAAATTGTCGATCACCCCGAGCAGCAGGCCACCCAGCATCGCGCCGCGTACCTGATTGAAGCCGCCAATGATCGCCGCGATAAACGCATAGAGGCCGAGCCATTCGCCGTTGGTGAATTTGGCGAGATAGATCGGTGTGATCAGCACTGACGCCAGCGTCACCAGCGCGCCATTGATCACAAAGGTATAGAGAATCATGCGCTCGACCGGCACGCCGAGCAGCTTGGCCACCGTGGGGTTCTGCGCGGTGGCCTGCATACAGCGCCCGGTGCGTGTGCCCGACAGAAACAATTGCAAAGCCGACATTGCCGCAAAACAGATCACAAGAATCACGATGCTCTGAACGTCGAACGCCGCGCCGAGCACGGTGAAGTTGGCAGTGGCGCCCAGCGCTGGGAAGGGCCAGGCGTCGGCGCCATAAAACTGGCGAACGGCTTCTTTCATGAAGATCGCGAGGCCGATCGTCGCGATCACCATCGGCAACACACCGTGGCGGATCATCGGGTCGATCATGATCTTTTTGAACAGAACACCGAGCAGCGCGACCGACACGGCGGCGGCCATCGCCACGGAGAGCCAAAACGGCATGCCAAAATAACCCATGCCGATCAGCACAAAAAACGCCGGCAGCATGACGAACTCGCCCTGTGCAAAATTGATCGTCTGCGAGGTCTGCCAGAGCAACGTGAAGCCGATCGCCACCAGCGCGTAAATCGCGCCGGTGGCGAGGCCGCCTACCAGAAGTTGGAGGATTTGCGCGAGCATGCCAGCGTCGACATTCAGCGCACGTTGCAGCAGAGCGCCGGCGATCCATCACCGGCGCTCCGTACTGCCGGCACGCGCGAAGTCAAGCGGTAGCGTTCAAGACAACCCGCCGCTACTTGCCAATCTTCGGCAATACCTTGGTGATCTTCTGGTTGCCATTGACCACTTCAGCCAGGAAGCTGATACGGTCGATTTCACCGACATCGTCCCACGTGGTCTCGATCAAAATATTCGGCTCATCGGACGGTTTGATCGTCAGGCCGTGCATCGCCTTGGCGAAGGCTTTGCGGTCGAATTTACCGACTTTTTTCTCGGTGACGTATTTCATGGCGTAGACGGCGGTGTAGCCCTTGATGCCGTTGTGATCGGGCTTGTAGTTGAAGCGTTTTTGGAACCGCGCGGCGAAGTCGGCCACCGCCGGGATCGGCGCATCCGCCGACAGGCCGACGTGGCCCTGCACGCCGTTGGCGGCATCACCAGCGAGTTCAATGGTCTTTTGGCTCAGCAGCGTGGTGTCCCCCACGAACGGACCCTTGAGATTCTGCTTGCGCGCTTCGCGCATGATGCGCCCGCATTCTTCTTCATTGCTGTAGACGAACACGGCGTCGGCGTTGGCTGCCTTGAGCTTGACCACGTCTGCCGCGAAGTCGGCCTGCCCGCCTTCGGTCGAGACATCGGCCAACACTTTGATGTTGCGCGCTGCCAGTTCCTTGAGCAGGGCATCGCGTCCGCCCTTGCCGAAATCGTTGTTGACCCAGATCAGCGCAATCGACTTTGCCTTCAATTCGTCGCGAATGTAATTGGCGATTTTCGGCATGCCAAGTTGCTGGCCAAAAGAGGTGCGGAACATGTAAGGGTTGCCCAGCGTGATGAGATCCGCTGCTTCGCCGCCGACAAATTGCGGAATCTCCGCGTCCTTGACCAACTGCGTTGTCACCTTGACGTTGCCCGACAAAATCGGCCCGAAGATGGCGTAGGGTTCGCTGTCAATCGCCTTCTGCATTTGCGAGCGCGCGACGCCGGGGTTGGTCTGCGTATCCGCCAGGCTCAACACCAGCTTCTCGCCGAGCACGCCGCCCTTGGCGTTGATTTCCTCGACTGCGAGGATCACGCCGTCACGGAAATTGCCGCCAGACACCGCGAGACTGCCCGAGATTTCACCAACGTAGGCGACCTTCACGTCGGCGCTCGCCGTTCCCGGCGCAAGAGATAGAACCGACGCTGCTGCCAATGCGCCCAAAAGCGCTTTTAACTGCTTCATTACACCCTCCTATTGGGGAAAATGATGTCCGTGCCTCTTTTGGACACGATTGTCCGGGCACTGATTCAATCTTGCAGGGGAGCAATATACTCCATGGTCACTCTGGGGTACAGCACAAGCGCCAATGTCGCGAGCACCAATTTCTTATGCTGCGAGTGCAGCAATTACTGCGGCGCCCATCGCTCCGGTGCTGATGGCCGTCTCCCCCGCAACGGCGATGTCGGCGGTGCGATGCCCGGCGACAAGTGCCGAATCGACGGCCCGCTCAACCTCATCGGCAATTTCAGGCGCATCGAGCGAATGGCGAAACGCCATGGCAAGACTCAGAATCGATCCAAGCGGATTGGCGACGCTCCTGCCGGCAATCTCGGGTGCTGATCCATGCACCGGCTCATAGAGTGCATGCCGAGGGCGCAGGCTACCGCTCGCACCGCGAAGTGACTCGTCACTCAAGTTGAGCGAGGCAGAAGGTAGCATGCCAAGCGAGCCGGTGATCGGCGCGGCGCAGTCCGACAGAATGTCGCCAAACAAATTGGTTGAAAGCAGCACATCGAACTGCGCTGGCCAGCGCACCAGCTGCATGGCGCAGTTGTCCACATACATGTGCGAGAGTTCGATATCGGGGTAGTCGCGGTCACGTAGCGCCTGCACGTCTTCGCGCCACAACAGGCTTGACTCGAGCACGTTGGATTTTTCCGCCGAGCAGACGCGACGCTTGCGTGTGCGCGCAAGATCAAACGCGGCGCGCGCGATGCGGACAATTTCGGGCGTGGTGTAGACCTCGGTGTTGACGCCACGCCGATTGCCATCAGCCAGTGGTGTCACGCCGCGCGGCTCGCCGAAATAGATGCCGCCATTGGCCTCACGCACGATCATCATGTCGATACCGCGCACCACTTCCGGTTTGAAAGGCGTGGCGCCGATCAAGGCGTCAAATGCCTTGACTGGCCGTAGATTGACGTAAAGCCCAAGCTCCTGGCGCAGTCGCAACACGCTGCCGCTGCGGCGAATCGCGCGTGGCAAGGCGTCGAAGTCGGGGCCACCGCTGGCGCCGAACAAAATCGCGTCCGCGCTGCGACACGCGGAAAGCGTGGCTTCCGGCATGAGGCTGCCTTCGGTTTTGAGTGCGGACATGCCCATGTTGCGCGTTTCCATGCGCAAATCGATGCCGCGATGATCGATCAACCATTGCGCTACACGGCACGCCTCGGCAGTGACTTCAATCCCGATGCCGTCGCCCGGAATGATGAGCAGTGTCTGTGTCATGTTGCAGAACCTCCAGCGCGATACCGGCAAGCGGGCGCGCAATATACCATATGGTTTTGACGGGGCTGCGGCGGCTCAGTTGGCAACATGCGCGGCTGCGGACGATACCAAGGATGTTTGGACCATGATCGACAAATGACTGATATTTCCAGCGCGCCGCACAATTCGCACAATCGGCTCTCACTCGCTCACCTGACCGTCATTGACGCGCACCCTCTTGATCTCATCGACGCCGCGCAGGCCGGCGGATTCGATTCAATCGGGTTGCGCATTGTCGCGCCGATGCCGACTGACCGGATCGTCCCTGTGATTGGTGACGAACCCCTGACTCGCGAAATTGAGCGAAGGCTCGCCGATACCGGCATGGATATTCTCGACGTCGAAGCCATTTGGCTGACGGCGGACAGCGTGGCGGCATCGTACCTTCCGTGCTTTCGAACTGGCGGCCCGGCTGGGTGCGAGGCACGTGCTGCTGGTGGGTAATGATCCGGATGAGTCGCGCGTGACCGCGACGTTCGCGCGCATGTGCGAACTCGCGCGGCCATTCAATCTCAAACTGATGCTCGAATTCATTCCCTATTGCCGCACGGCCACCTTGGAAGACGCGCACCGCCTGGTGATGCGTGCGGCACAACCCAACGCAGGCGTCCTCATCGATGCGTTGCACCTGAGCCGGTCCGGCGGCTCGCCTGACAGCATTCGCGCACTCGATCCGGCCTGGCTCTCCTATTGTCAGTTATGTGACGCGCGTGAACGCATTCCCGATACGGTCGACAAGCTGCGCGTCGAAGCGCGCACCGATCGTCTATACCCGGGAGAAGGAAGCCTGCCACTCGCGGCTTTGCTCGATGCGCTGCCGGCGGATATTCCGCTGGGCGTCGAAGCGCCCTGCGTGCGCGATGCGGCATGCACGGTGGTTGAGCGTGGCCGCCTGTGCGGGGCTGCGACTCGCATTTTTCTTGATGCATACTGTGCCCGTGCCGCCCGCGTGCGACAGGGTCCAAATACGCATCGATAACGCATCAACAAGGAAGACCAATGTCCGACAAGACGCTCGGCGCCTACAACATCGAAGACTTGCGCACCATCGCGCAACGGCGCGTGCCAAAGGGGGTGTTCGAGTTTTGCGATCGCGGCAGCGAGGATGAAGTCGCACTGCGCAACAATCGTGAGGCGTTTTCGCGCATCAAGCTGCTTCCGCGTGCGCTGGTCGATGTATCCAGGCGCAGCCAGGCCGTCACGCTGTTCGGCAAGGAGCAAAAGATGCCGCTCGCCATCGCGCCCACCGGAACAGCGGGGCTGATGTGGTACGAAGGCGAGCTCGAACTTGCGGCCGCCGCTGCCAAGGCTGGCATCCCATTCACGCTAGCCACGGGGTCGATGACCGCAATGGAGAAAATCGTCAAGCAGGCCGGCGGGCAACTCTGGTTTCAACTTTACATGTGGCCCGACCGCTCGATGTCACACAAATTGGTCGAGCGCGCGCGCGTGGCCGGCTACGAAGCGTTGGTGGTCACGGTGGATGGTGTGATGTCCGGCAATCGCGAGTACAACCTACGCAACGGCTTCACGATTCCCTTCACCTACACTCGACGCAATGTAGTCGATGTGATGATGCATCCGCGTTGGATGTTCAGTGTGCTGGCGCGCTACATGCTCACCACCGGCATGCCGCGCTACGCGAATTATCCTACCGAGCTGAAGAATAAAATCACCGCCGCACCGATGGGCAAGGCGATGATGCGCAACGATTCACTCACCTGGGACGACTTGCGCGTGCTGCGCGACATTTGGCCACACAAACTGATCGTCAAAGGGGTCCTGCATCCGCAGGATGCGATACAGGCGGTCGAATGCGGCGCAGACGCGGTGATTGTTTCCAACCATGGCGGGCGAAATTTCGATAGCACGCCGGCGCCGATCGACATGCTGGCAGCAGTGGTGGACGCAGTGGGCAAGCGTACGGTGGTGATGGTGGACAGCGGTTTCAGGCGCGGCACCGACGTGGTCAAAGCGCTCGCGCTGGGCGCGCAAACGGTGCTGATAGGCCGCCCTACCTTGTATGGCACCGCAGCAGGCGGTGAGGCCGGCGCGGCGCGCGCGATTGCAATTTATCGTGAGGAAATTGACCGCACCCTCGCTCAAGTTGGCTGTACCAGCATTGCGCAGTTGAATCGCGATTGCCTGGTGTGATCCGGCGGCGCGGCACCACGTCACGGCTGCCATTGGACGGCCGTTCCGCGGTCGCTTGGTTCGGTAGCAATCGCTATCCTCATTCTCCTTATTACAGAGTATCCACTTTCAATGCCTATTGGGCCGAGGCGCCACCGAGGCGCCGAGGATTCCGTTCTTCTTGATGGTACTCGCGACGAATCCGGAACCGATGATATCTTCGACAAATTCATGGAGATATTGGGCCGCGGAATCACGGCCTCGCGGCGTGCCGATGGCTTGCTGGACGGTCGTGAACCGCCCTTCGAGCACGCGAGTTCCGGAATGCTGCCCGGCCACGTCGACCAGCATCGGCCGAATGCCCGCAAGCGCGTCCAGCTTCTCACGGAAAAACATTTCGACAGAAGCGGCGGGACCGGGCGCGCGTACAAGCTGGGCCCGCTTTATGTTTCGAGTAAGGTATAAATCATAGGCGCTCTTGTCCGATACAGCGATCCGAACGCCATCATGGTCCACTTCCGCCGGTGTCCGGAGCGGCGATTGGTCCAGAACGAGATATGTTGAATCGATTTCAAGGTAGGGGGCGGTGAAGGTGATTTCCTTCGCGCGGTCTGGATCGGCTGCAAGAAAGGCGACATCCCAGGCGCCCGCCTTAGCCCCATCCGCCATCCGGCCCGCCGCATCGTATATGATGATTTCGGTGGGTACACCCAATCGTCGTTCCAGCTCTTTCGCCAGGTCCGGGGCGATGCCGCGTGGAGTTCCATCGGCGTCCTTTCTCGCCAGGACCGTATTGCCGAAGTTGATGCCAACGCGTATTTTTCCCGTTGGCGTTAGTTCCAGACGAGCGGCAGACGACATTTGCAGTCACACTCCTTAATTAAGGCCTATATCTTATGACAACGTACGTCGCAGTTTATATCGAGGTTCCGCCAGGGCACACGGCGCAGGCTATACCGCTCATCAAGGAGTACCGGACACTTAGCAGTGATCAAGCAGGATTTGTCGGAATCGATATTCTGCAGGAAATTCATCGTCACAACCGCTTTGTCGTGATTGAGGAGTGGAACGATGAGTCGTCATTCCCGCTTCACGAAGCCTCGGATCATACGACACAATTCCGATCCAGACTGCGGAACATCCACAAGAGTCCTTACGATCAGCGGGTGCATCACGGTTTTGCAGTCGGGTCGCGCTCAGGAACGGCTCACGTCTTCCTCCCTGTTTGTCGTAACTCACGTTGATGTTCCGCCGCCACGCAAGGACGAAACCGAGGCCTTGCTCACGAAAGTTGCGGAACAAATTCGAAGCAACGAAGGGAATCTACGCTTCGATGTATTCCAACAGAACGCTCCGCGTTTGAACCACTTCACGATCATTTCCGTGTGGAACGACGAACGCGCATTTGCCTTGCACGAGGCGAACGCGCAGACGCGTCTGTTTCGAGAGGCGCTCGGACCGATGTTAGGTGCGCTTTATGATGAGCGCATTTACCGACAGATCCCCTAGCTTGAGGTCGTCTCATGTCCGAGAGTTTCCGCTTAGAACTCAAATCCATGCGCGGACGCTGTTCGGACGCGGAGTGGCAGACGCGCGTCGACCTTGCGGCGTGCTATCGGCTTGTCGAGCACTATGGCATGTCGGACATGATCGCCAACCACATTTCGGCGCGTGTGCCGGACGAAGGCGATGCATTTCTGATCAACGCGTACGGCATGCTGTACGAGGAGATCACCGCGTCGAGCCTGATCAAGGTCGACCACGATGGGAAGATCCTGAGTACGCCGGATTTCGGGCCGCTCAAGTACGGCGTGAACAAGGCGGGGTACGTAGTCCATAGCGCGGTGCACGCGGGTCGGCCCGAAGTCGCCTGCGTGATCCACACGCACACCTCGGCGACGATGGCGGTGTCGGCGCTCGAATGCGGTGTGTTGCCCATGACCCAGACGGCAATGCGCTTTCTGAAGATCGGTTACCACGACTATTGTGGCGTGGTGCTGAACCTCGACGAGCAGGAGTCGCTGGTCCGCGACCTGGGTGCCGGCGAAGCAATGATCCTGCGCAATCATGGAGCGCTGGTTGTCGGGCGCACCATTGGTGAAGCGTTCAACTGGATGCACCGGCTGGAATTGGCCTGCCGGTCGCAGCTGGCGGCGATGGCATGCAACGCCAGGCTCGTCCCTGTGCCGCAAGCGGTACTCGAGGAGACCTGGAGCAACTACCAGCCGCACACGCGTCGGCCATACGGCCTCATGGAATGGCCGGCGCTGTTGCGAAAGCTCGATCGCATCGATCCGGGCTACCGGGATTGATTGTTGTTTTTGTGAAGATCGACAGATACCTCGTTGGCATGCTGGCGTTCACATGCCTGGCGGGGCTGCCCGGTATCGTGCACGCGCAGCCGTATCCGACCAAACCGGTACGCGTTGTCGTCGCCTTCACCGCAGGCGGCACCACCGACATCCTCGCCCGCAGCGTTGGACAGCAGCTCACCGAGCGCTTGAAGCAGCCGTTCGTGATCGACAACAGACCAGGCGCCGGCGGCAACATCGGCACCGAAATCGTCGTGCGGTCCGCTCCGGACGGCTACACGCTGATCGTCGACTCGGTCGGGCCGATCGCGGTCAACCCGACGCTGTACAAGGGGCTGACTTACAACCCGCTGACTGACCTGGTGCCGATCGTGCAGATCGCCGACGTGCCGAACGTGCTCGTCGTGCATCCTTCGCTCGGCGTGAAGAATCTGGATGAATTCATCGCCTACGCAAAAGCCAATCCCGGCAAGCTGAACTATGGCTCCACCGGTATCGGCACGTCGTCGCACCTGTCCGGCTACATGCTGGGCAAGCGAACGGCCATCGAGGTGACGCACATCCCCTACAAGGGCGCAGATGCGCTCAATGATCTTCTGGCCGGGCGCCTGCAATTCATGTTCGCGACGATTCCCTCGGTCATTCAATATATTCAGGTCGGCAAGCTGTTGCCCATCGCCATCAGCAGTGCAAAGCGGTCGCGCTCGTTGCCGGACGTGCCAACTGTCATCGAAAGCGGATTGCCCGGATTCGAAGCCGGGTCCTGGTTTGGTTTCTTCGCGCCGAAAGGCACGCCCGAATCCGTCGTTGCCGTGCTCAACAAGGCGGTTAACGAGGTGATTGCAATGCCATCGATCGAGAAGCAGATGGTCAGCCAAGGTGCCGATCCTGTGGGTGGTACGCCCGCGGAATTCGGCCAGTTCGTGCAGCGCGAATACGAGAAGTGGAAAGTCGTCGTGCGTGAGTCAGGGGCCACCGCCGAGTGAGCGGGCGGACCTCTGGCGTCGCACAATGATTCATTTTTGAACCGAGGTTGCGGATGATTGCTTTCAGTTGCGCAGACATACTTGCGGGCCGGGCACCCAAGGATTCGCCGGTCACGGTCAAGGGCTGGGTGCGCACGCGGCGCGATTCGAAAGCCGGCATATCCTTCGTGCACGTCTCCGATGGTTCGTGCTTTCATCCCGTGCAGGTCGTTGCGCCCAGCACGCTTGGGAACTACACCAGCGAAGTGCTGCGGCTGACTGCCGGCTGCGCGGTAGAGGCCACCGGCGTCATCGTTTCCTCGCCTGCGAAGGGCCAGCCCTTCGAGATGCAGGCGAGCGAAGTCAACGTGATCGGCTGGATCGAGGACCCGGACTCATACCCGATTCAACCCAAGCCACACTCGCTGGAATTTCTGCGCGAAGTCGCGCATCTGCGGCCACGCACCAACGTGATAGGTGCAGTGACCCGCGTGCGCCACACCATCGCAAAGTCGATCCACCAGTTCTTCGACGAACATGGCTTTTTCTGGGTGAACACGCCCATCATCACGGCGTCGGACGCGGAGGGCGCGGGCGAACTGTTTCGTGTGTCGACGCTGGATCTCATGAACCTGCCCAAGACGCAGGACGGCAGGATCGACTTCGCACAGGATTTCTTCGGGCGCGAGGCGTTCCTGACCGTGTCCGGGCAGCTCAATGTCGAGACCTACTGCCTGGCGCTGTCGAAGGTCTACACGTTCGGCCCCACGTTTCGCGCCGAGAATTCGAACACCAGCCGTCACCTGGCGGAGTTCTGGATGATCGAGCCCGAAATCGCATTCGCGAATCTCGCCGACAACGCCACGCTGGCGGAAGCGCTCGTGAAGCACATTTTCAGGACCGTGCTCGCGCAGCGCCCCGACGACATGGCGTTTTTCGAGGAGCGCATCGAGAAAGGTGTCATCGCCAAGCTGCAGGGCATCGTCGAATCCGAATTCGTGCGCATGGACTACACCGAGGCCATCCGCATTCTCGAACAATCGAAACAGAAATTCGAATTCCCGGTGAAGTGGGGCATCGATCTGCAGTCGGAACACGAACGCTATCTTGCGGAAAAACATGCCAGCAGGCCGGTGATTCTCATGAACTACCCCAAGGAGATCAAGGCGTTCTACATGCGACGGAACGACGACGACAAGACCGTGGCGGCGATGGATGTACTCGCGCCGGGGATCGGCGAAATCATCGGCGGCAGTCAGCGCGAGGAACGGCTCGACGTGCTCGATGCGCGCATGGCCGAGGCCGGCATGGACAAGGACCACTACGGTTGGTACCGCGATCTGCGCCGCTACGGCACGGTGCCGCATGCAGGTTTTGGTCTTGGCTTCGAACGCACCGTCGCTTACGTCACGGGATTGAACAACGTGCGCGACGTGATTCCGTTTCCGCGGACGCCGGGGAACGCGCGGTACTGACATCAAGGTCGAACGTCAGCGCGCGACCGTGTTCTTGTAGATTTTTCCGTCCTTCATGATGACCAGAAAATTCCTGCCGGGATTTTCGATCAGCTTGATGTTTTCCACCGGATTGCCGTCGACCAGCAGCAGGTCCGCGAGCGCGCCTACTTCGACGATGCCGAGCTTGCCGGGGTAGGGGTTGCGCGGACCGCTTAGTGTCAGCAGCTCCGCATTGTCTCCAGTGGCCATCTTCAGCAATTCACTGGGTGTGTACCAGCGCGTCAGCTTGGCGAGCTGAGCGCCTTGACGCTTGGCCAACGCGGCGGAGAACAGCACGTCGGTGCCAAATGCCGTCTTGATTTTGTACTTCTTCGCCAGGGCGTAGGCTGTGTCGGTGCCGGCAAAAACCATCTGCGCGCGTTCCTGGGACCCGGGAGGAACCGGGATGGCGTCCTCGTCATCGAGGAAGGGCTGAATGCTCAACCAGATGCCCTTGTCCGCCATCATTCTGGCGGTGGCTTCGTCCATCAGATGCCCGTGCTCGATCACCTTCACGCCGACGCCAATCGCCGTCTGGATCGCGCGCGGAGTGTAGGCATGTACGGTGACATAAGTGCCCCAGTTGCCGGCCGCTTCGACCGCCGCGCGCAACTCGGCCTCGGTGAAGGTGGACACGTCCAGCGGACTGTGCGGTGAGGCCACGCCGCCGCCGGCCGTCAGCTTGATTTGCGACGCGCCCAGCATGAGCTGCTCGCGCACGCGAAGCCTGACCTCGTCCGGACTGTCGGCGATCATGCTGCCGCCGATTTGCTCCATGCGGCTCAATGGGCCGCCGACGATTCTTGGCACTTCGAATAACTGGCGGAAATCGCCGTGCCCGCCGGTGATGGAAATCATGGCGCCGGATGGATAGATGCGCGGGCCGATCACGATACCTTCGTCGATGGCTCGTTTGAGCCCGAAGGAGGGTCCACCCAGGTCGCGCACGGTTGTGAAACCCCGCATCAGCGTGTCCGTCGCTTCGGCGCCGGCCACAAGGGTGGTGTAGCCGAGATCACTGGTAAGTGCCGCGGCGGCGGTGGGCCGCGCCAGCATCGTGTGCCAGTGATTGTCGATCAGGCCGGGCATCAACACGCGGCCATCGCCGGCGATGATCGTGGTGTCAGGATTCGGCTCGAGGGCAATGGGCGTGGACGAAATCTGCGCGATGGTGCGGCCCCTGACGAGGACGCTGGACGGCCCCGACACCGTGCCGCTCTTGCCATCGAAGATGCGCACGTTCTGAAACAGCGTGACCGGACCGGCGGCTTGCGGCTTGGCGGGCGCTGCGCCCGGCAGGCCCTGCGCCACAGCGGCGGCACCAATCACGAGGCCAGACGCCATGACAAGGATAGCTACGGGGAATTTCAGTGACATGAATGGCGGGCTTGGTGAAATGCGAGTTGCGCGGGTCACTTCGTCGGAGGCATCGAAGGTACATTGTCGGCAGTCGTGCCTGCACTCGCCTGGAGCTTGTCCGTTGCGTTGGCGAAGCGTCCGCCCATGCCTTCCTCGATGCGGGCCATCATGAATGGGAAGAATGGATTGGACGACATGCGGCTCAGTGAGTCGATGCTGACGATGAGCGTGCCTCGCTCGCCCCGCGTGGCAATGGCGCCGAGATGCACGCCGAAGTACTCGTCGGTAGCGTCGGGTCGCATGCCATAGAGCGAATCGCTCAGCGGAAACGGCAGCGCGAGATGCGAGAGGGAAAAGACCTCAGGCGGATAATCCAGGCCCAGTGCACGCGTTTGTTCGGTCGTTGCACCGGCGGCCGTGACGCGTTCGATGACTTGATCGCTATTCGCGTCGACGTTGGTGATGATCGTGGTCTTGAATGTGCGCGGTGGCGCAGGCAGCAGGCGGTTCAGAATGTTGTCGTTGGTGGACCGCAGGAGTGGCCCGAACTTCGCGCTGCGGTTCAGATCGAACAACACGAGTTCGCTGCCGTTCGCGGGAAGGTTGGCGTACAGCGCGTTGATGATCGCTCGCGTGCTGACGGTAAAGTCCACCACCGATTGAAACGTCAGTATGGGCGGCAACTCGTTCAGCCGGCCTTCGCCGGCGTACTGCGCGATTTGCTGTTGCAGGGCACGCGCGGCCAACGACGACTGCCGCGCGGCATTGACCGGAAATGAGTTGTATTTGAATGGATTGAACTCCGGCACGATGCCCAGCCAGGCAGCTTTTGCGAAGGCAGGAAATACCGCCGGCCAGCCGAACACGCCGGCAAATCGAGCGAGGCTGGTGATGCCGATCATCGGCGAGATGAGCACGATCCGGTCGGGTCGCGACAAGGTCTTGTCGCCCAAGCCGTCGAGGGCGAATTTCATCGCCAGTGCACCGCCGTTGGAAAATCCGATCATGTGCAGCGGCAGCGATGGACCAATGCGCCGCCGGGCCTCCCGGACCGCCAGACGAGTTGCCGCCGACCAGTCTTCCCACTCAACGGCCGAGAGACCGGCCGGGACGGTCCCGTGACCGGGCAGCCTGATCGCAATCGCCACGAAGCCATCCTCGCGATAGCGCCGCGCGATGTGACGAAGGCTGTAGGGCGAATCCGTGAGTCCATGCAGGAGCACGACCGCCCCGACCGGCGCGCCGTCCGGTTCCATGATGTACGAATGGTTCCAGTCGTGCTCGAACTTCGGCGGATAGATTGGAGAGCCGTCGGAATAACGATTGGAGGGGATGCGTGCCTCCGGTTCGAGCTTCTCCGTGACCTCCTTCCGCACATCGTCGAACAGCGACTGCTCGGCGACCAGGTAGGACTTCCAGTCCGCCTTGTCGATTTCTGCGGCGTTCAACTCATGGGGAATGTGGGTGTGCCACAGTTGCAGCGGAGGACCGCGCTGCGATTCATAGGCGCGCATGCCGAGCACTGCAATCAGGGCTACGCCGACGAGCACGACGCCCCATTTCAACAGCTTGAGTGCCTTTGCCACCATTACCTGGATCCTTGTTTGTTCTGCTGGATGCGTATCTCAACGCATTGTTCCACGAGCACGCCATGGTTGGCCAGCGTGTGACCATCCAGCGGACGGGAATCGACTTGACCGGCGTGCGAAGGCCGATCTTCTCACCAGGAACGTGGCTTATCGTCCCGTGAGTTCTGCGGCGAGGGGAACTGCTCCGTAAACTTTCGTCAGCGCCTCGACAATGGCGCGGCCATCGACCGCGATGGTCCGCGCTTTGCGATCCGTGTAGGCATAGCGTCTGCCCAGCGCCTCGAGATTGACGTCGAATATCAGTCCGACGAGTTCGCCATTCCGATCGACCACGGGTGATCCGGAACTGCCACCGCTGATGTCGAGAGTGGACACAAAATCGAGCGGTGTGGCCGGGTCGAGAACGCGTTGCCTGTCCAGCCAACGTTCTGGCAAGTCGAACGGTGGCTTTCCGTTGAAGGCAAAACTACGGGCGTACAGCCCCGCAAAGTTGGTCTGGTACGGCATCAGCATGCCATCCGCGTCGTAGCCGCTGACCTTCCCATAGCTCAATCGCAGCGAGAAGGTGGCGTCGGGATAAGCATCCCTGGCGTACAACTTGAAACGGATCTTCTCCAGTTCGCCACCTGCCTGCAGTGTCGGCGTTTCGACCTCGACCTCGTAGATTTTCTCCAGCCGTCGGCGCATTGGATAGACATCCCGGGCGAGCACGATCAGCGGATCGGTCGACGCCATGATGGCTGCTTTGCCGCCATCGATCAGTTTTTTGCGCTCCGTGACCTGATCGAGTTGTGAGCCCTCGATAACTTGCGTCGCCGCGGCGAGCGGCGTTTTGCCGCCGAGCACTCGAACTACAAAGGGATCGTCCTTGCCGAGAATATCGACGGCTTCCTGCCAATATCCGGCGAGCCGGGCAATTTCAAGGTCCTTGTAGTACGGCTCGTCAGCCAGGAGCCGATGCACGATCCGGGGTATTTTCGACGCGCGGTACTCCGACAGACGATCGGCTTCGGCCAACGTGTTTTCATTGGCCAGTTCGACCATCTCTCCGGCAGTCAGGAACAGCGTCCGAAAACCATAGCCGACTATCCAGCGAGCGTTGGTGTCGCGGGCCCTGCTTCGCCGTGGCGGCCTCGATCGTCGCCCAGGGGTCGGGATGGTCCGCCGTCGCAATGAAGGACTTGCGCAAGCGCGCCTCCTCGTCGGCTTTTGCCGCCATCAATTCCGGCTCACGCAAGGCTTTGTACTCCCCACTCATTGCCTTAAGCCAATTTTCGGTTCCGACCAGGTTTTCTGCCGCGCGACGCGCGGATTCCGGCGACCGGGCTGAGTACTCCTGCAGCACCTTGCGCCCCCTGTTCGCAGTCGCAAGCATGAGGGGGTAGCGAATATCGCGGTTGTAGACAAGCTGCGCCGTCGTGAGCAGCCGGTCGGTGGATCCCGGATGTCCTGCCGCGAACACCAGGTCGCCCTCCTTGAGCCCCGTCTTCGCCCATTTGAGGAAATGCGACGGTTTGATCGCCTCACCGTTCTCGTAGACGCGCATCAGCGAAAAATCGAGATCGAAGCGCGGAAAGACGAAGTTGTCCGGATCTCCACCGAAGGACGCGAGGCGCGCTTCCGGCGCGAACACCAGTCGGACGTCGTTCCAGATCTTGTAGCGATAGAGGTGGTAGGCCGCGCCGCGGTAAAGCGTCACCATTTCGCACCGCAATCCCGTCTTCTCCTTGCATTCGCTCTCGAACCTGGCGATCGCGGCATTGCGCTCCGATGTGGCCAATGTGTCATCGGTACGACTTCACTGCTGCGCGTACCCTTTCGCTCATATCCTCCGTGGACTCGAGGCGTCTCAATTCCATTCCGGGGCACATCCGCTCTTCGGGGCGGGTCCGGGCGTGGAAGCCGTTCTTGATGAGGTCATTGGTTGCGCTCGAAAGCGCCTGCAGACAGCCCGCTACTACGTGATGATTCGTCAGCACGAGCCCGTTGGCAGAAACAAACGAACCCGATCCTCCCCCGAGACGGACCGCGGACAGGCGAAGCGCATCCAGCCATTCGACACTCGGCGTGAATCCGTATCCGGACTGCAGTGCTTTTGCGGGCAGGCTGTCGAATGTCCAGACGCCCTCGTCCGCGCAGGCGGTCCCCAGTGTTGCCAACGCCACACCGAAGGCACCAATGATCCGGACCATTCGGTGACTGAACTTCGATGGGAAAAATGAGTTCATGATTGCAATCTCATGACGTCCTACCGGATCGGGTGCAGTACCGGCCGCAAGGCTTCCCGGCCCCGACGATGCTTCCATTACCAGCGAAACGTCGCGCCGAGAAGGTACTGGTTGTCGAGCGCACTGCGATTCAATCGGCGCTGATAGCCCAGGTCGAGATCCAGAAATTGCGCGACGGTGTAGATGAATCCTATCAACGCGGTGGCGGGCCACTGCGCCGTGGACCTGATCGGATTCTGATCCGCGATGACATCCACCCCCAGCTGTATGCCGGGTTGCGGTTTCCACAGTGCGGCCGCCGATACGTGCGCGAGCCACGCTCGACCATCGGGAATGGCTGCGTTCCGGATCACTCCGACCGTTGACTGGATCTGCACGGTTTCCGTGGCGTGCATGCCGATCAGGTAGGCGAATGGCGTTGCCTGACCTGCGTCGAGCCCGCGCGCTGCATTGCCTGTGGGGATCCCCGAGCCTGCGCCTATGGCGCTGGTCCACCCGCCGGCCTCGAAAAAGCGCCACTTGAATCCAACGAACACGTCGCCGAACCCGGACGCCCGTTGCGGATCGACGCCGGTGGAAAAGGCGACGTTGTAGTTGGGCCGCAGCTGGAGGTCGACGGTGTCGACCAGACCGTAACTCAACTGCGGCGAAAACTGCAGCGTGGACAGAGTTGCACCATCATCGCCAGTGCGGGTGAATTGCGTCCCGAGTTGAAGTTCGACGTTACCTTTGCCCTGCGTGTTTGGGTCGTCGGTGACAAACGGGTGTGCGGCGCAGGCGAGCTTGGCGCAGCCAAGCAATACGATCCAGCCCAATGCACGTCGCGCTACCGCCATGGCCTCCCCGCCGCTGGTACTGCCAGTCGCGATGCCCGTCGCCGAACGTCACCCATATACTATACTTGACGTGGCCTCGCACAACGGTCTACGAGTATCCCATTTCCTGTAACGGCGCGATGATGAAACTGATTCGAACCGATTGGGTCTATTTCCTGTTCCGGCATCCGCTCGTGACATTCGTCCTGCTTGGCGTGTTCTTCCTGCTGTTCGGCACCACGTCGATCAATCTGTTTTTTCTGCTCAAGGCGAACATCAACCTGTTCCTCGAATACGGGCTGATGGTGATCGACGACGGCGCGCTGGAACAGCTGGTTGAGCTGCTGGGATCAGCCTACCTGAGCATGCTCTTCTGGCTGCTGTTCAGGATCTGCGAGCGCATCCTGGTGGAACGCCTCACCAAGAAACGCTTTGGCTGGCGGTGGATAAACCAGGACGCGGAGGCCGACGCGCCTAGCCGGCGCGGCAATTGACCGGCAGAAATGCCGGGGGAAGATTGGTCTTGTTTTCGCCCTTGACGGACATCTTGTCCGGCCAGACCGCATTGCCGCAGATCCAGGCGACCGGGACGATCGGTGCGTCCTCGACGACCGCCGCGCGGATCGTGAGCACCTTGCCTTTGAGCAATCCGTTGGCGCTGTTGCCAAAGGTCAGGTGAATCGCGCCGTTGGCGACGGCGACCGAACTGATGTAGTTGTTGACGATCTTGTCGGGAATCGGCAATCCGGCGGCTGCATTGTCGGCCGGGAACGACTGCGTGGCGGCCCACGCTGCGGCGATCGGCGTTTTGGCGATGTCGGCCAAAGGTACTGCCGAGACGACCTGATCGCGCACGATCTTCTCCTGCAGCCCGGGGACTGCCATGAGTGCGAGGATGGCGAGGATACCAACGACGACCAGTACCTCGACCATCGTCATGCCGCGATGCGTCACGCGGGCGCCCATCACCCGGTCATGCCAGCGCCTGTTCGATATCGCCGACGAGATCGTCGAGGTGCTCGATGCCGATGGACAGGCGCACCAGGTCGGCGGGGCACTGCGTGTCCGGGCCTTCGACACTGGCGCGGTGTTCAGCGAGGCTTTCAACCGAGCCCAGGGAGGTCGCCTGCTTGAAGACGCGCAGCTTCGATGTGAACGCTTTCGCGACGGCCTCGCCGTGGCGCAGCCGCAACGACATCATCCCGCCGAAGCCGCCACGCATTTGCTTCACCGCAATCTCGTAGCCGGGGTGGGAGGGCAGTCCCGGATAGAGCACATGGGACAACTGCGGATGGCCGTGAAAGCGCTGCGCGATGGCGAGCGCGTTGGCGCAGGCGGTCGCGACGCGTACATGCAAGGTGCGCATGCCACGCAGGAGCAGCCACGCCTCGAATGGGCCCAGCACTGCGCCACCATTGCCACGAACGTACTTGAGGCGTTGCCACATGTCGTCGTCCCGCGCACACGCGAGCGCGCCGGCGATGACGTCGGAATGGCCGTTGAGGTACTTGGTCGCGGAGTGCATGACGATGTGCGCGCCGAATTCGATCGGGCGCGTCAACAATGGAGTTGCAGAGGTCGAGTCGACGGCGACGATGGCGCCGACCTCGCGCGCAATGGCGCACGCGGCGGCGATATCGGTCAGTTCCCACGTCGGATTGGCGGGCGTCTCGATCCAGATCAACCGGGGACGACGCGCGCGCGCCTTCGTGGCGAGATCGTCGATCGACGCGTTGTCGTAGAACTCGACGCCCAGACCCCAGGGCGCCGCAAACGCCAGCAGCCATTTGCGCAGCGCCCAGTACATGTTGCGTGGAACGAGCACGCCATCGCCGGGTGCGAGCGACTGGAACACTGCCGCAGCGGCGGCCTGGCCCGAGCCGAACAGCATCGCGGCGGCCGCGCCTTCCAGCGACGCGAGCAGCGCTTCCGCCTGATCGTAGGTTGGGTTGTCGGCGCGCGAATAGACGCGTCCACCCGGATAGGTGCCGTCGTCGCCCCGTTCGTAAGTCGTGGATAAATACAGCGGCGGGACGATGTCGCGATACGGTGTTGCAACCCGCCCCATGCCTTGGGCGGCAAGTGTTTCCGGACGCAGTTCACTGTTTTTGTTAGCCATTATTCCGACCGAGGCGGTAAAGGCACACTATGCCCGCAGTCACCACGCGGGGCAAATCCGGAACACGCATCAGGTCGCCGCAATGCCGTAGCGCCGGCGCAGCGTGTCGGCAAGCGCTTTGCCGCTGGCGGATACGAGAAAAATGATCACGATGTACATCGCAGCCGTCGCGGTCAGGATCTCGATCGGTTCATACCAGATGTTCACGATCTTCTGCGACTGGAACATGAGGTCCTGAACGGTGATGACCGACACCAGTGTCGATGATTTGACGATGACGGTGAATTGATTGACGATCGACGGCGCAGCGCTGAGCAGCATCTGCGGCAGAACGACGCGCCAGAAAACGAGCACGGGCGACATGCCTACCGAATACGCGGCTTCGCGATGGCCCCGCGGGATCGCTTCGATCCCGCCGCGGAAGGTCTCCGCCAGATAGCCGCTCGACTGGACTGCGAGCGCGACGCAGGCAGCTTCGAAAAAAGTATTCGGCCATCCGAAAAGTTCAGGCCAGACGTAGTTGACCCAAAGCAGTTGCACGAGTATCGGCGTCGCGCGGAAGAATTCGATAAGCAGGATGGCGATTGGACGCAACGGGCGCACGTACATCCGGATTAGACACAGCAGCAAGCCGCCGAGAATGGCGCAGGCGAAGGCGATCACACAGACCTCGACCGTGACCGCCAATCCGCTCAGCAGCGCGTCGCGTTGATTCCAGACCAGTCGTTCCCAGTTGCCCATGGTGCGCCCGGTTACTCGAAGATCCTGGTGCGCCAGCGTTCTGACAGCGCGCGCAGCACATTGCCGGCGGCAAGGATGATGACGAAGTAGGTCAGCGCTGCACCCGTGTACAGCGGCAATGGGCGCATCTCCTGTTGCGTGATCATCGACACCTGATACATCAGGTCCGGCACCGCAATCAGTGAAACGATGGTCGTCGCCTTGAACAGCGAAATGAACTGGTTGATCGACTCCGGCAGCATGCGGCGCACCACCTGCGGCAGGATGATGCGCCGGAGAATGAGGCGCTCCGGCATGCCGCAGGAGCGCGCAGCCTCCAGATGCCCGGCAGGTATGGCCTCGATGCCGGCGCGGAACGTTTCCGCGAAGTAGCCGCTGTAGACCCATCCCAGCGCGATGATTGCCGACACGAAGGGATTGAGTTCGAAGCGCATATGGAGCAGCGAGCCGATCAGCAACGGCAGCACGAAATGCACCCAGACGACCGTCACGTAATCGGGCGCGTTGCGAAAGATCTCGACGTGCAGGGTGCCGATCCAGCGCAAGGTGCGCACGCGGCTGACGCGGAGCAGCGCAGCACCCAGCCCGATGACTAAAGCCACCACCGCGGCGCCGGCAAAAACGTAGAAATTGACGGCGAGGCCGCGCAGCAGGACGGTGCGAAATTCCCAGAAGACGGAAACGTCGAGAATCTGCTGCAACGTCTCCGACATGCCGGCCTACTGCACGTGCTTGGAGATGAACTGGCGAAATCGTTCCGACTTCGGCGCGCCGAACATCTGCTCCGGCGAACCTTCTTCCTCGATCAGGCCGTTGTGCAGGAACAGGACGCGATCGGAGACGTCCCTGGCGAATCCCATCTCGTGGGTGACGACGATCATGGTCGTGCCATCCTCGGCCAGCTCGCGCATCACCGCCAGTACTTCGTCGGTCAGTTCGGGATCAAGCGACGAGGTCGGCTCGTCGAACAGCAGGACCTTGGGTTGCATCGCGAGCGCCCGCGCGATGGCTACGCGTTGCTGTTGGCCGCCGGAGAGTCGCGCGGGATATACGTCGGCCTTGTCTTCGAGGTGCACCCGGCGCAGGCATTGCTGGCCGAGGTCGTCTGCTTCCTTGCGCGACAGTCCTCGCACGCGCCGGGGCGCTTCGATGACGTTGCCCAGCACCGTCATGTGTGGCCACAGATTGAATTGCTGGAACACGAAGCCCAGGTCTTGTCGCATCCGGTTGATTTCGGTCAGTGGCCGTGGTCTGGGTGTGCCGGCAGCATCGCCGCGATAGCAAATCGATTCGCCCGCAATGAAAATGTCGCCGGACGTCGGTACTTCCAGATGGTTGATGCAGCGGAGCAGGGTGCTCTTGCCCGAACCACTGGCGCCGAGCATGCTGACCACGTTGCCGCGCCGGACCTCGAAGGAGACACCCTTGAGAACCTCGAGCGATCCGAATTTCTTGTGCACATCGACCACCCGAATCGTCGGTGTTTCGCTCATCGCTCCGCTGCGGTTGGATCGACCTGCGTCGAATGTCGAGTGCGAGCCGACTGCGTTCGACATTGATATTTCACTGCTATATGATCGCCCAGGCCAAGCTGGCTTGGCAAGCAGCGAACACCATCGGCGAACGCACCAGGAACAACGGATAAAAGCGCATGAACGATATCCCCGCCCGCATTGGTGCGCCGATCGACGAGATCGATACACCTGCATTGATCGTCGATCTCGACGCCTTCGAACACAATCTCAACAGCATGGCGGCGTTCGCCAGGACGGCGGGCGTGCGTCTTCGTCCACACGCGAAAACGCACAAATGCCCGACGGTTGCGCTCAAGCAGATCGAGGCGGGTGCGGTGGGCCAGTGCTGCCAGAAGGTCGGTGAAGCCGAGGCGCTGGTGCGGGGCGGCGTTCGTGACGTCCTGGTCAGCAACGAAGTTGTCGATGCGCAGAAGTTGCGACGGCTGGCCGCGCTGGCGACCGAGGCAACCGTGGCGTTGTGCTTCGATGCCGTGGAGCAGATTGACGCGGCGTCGCGTGCAGCGACGGAGTTTGGCGTCGAAATCGGTGGTCTCGTCGAAATCGAGATCGGCATGCAGCGTTGCGGCGCGGCTCCCGGACAGCCGGCCGCCGATCTCGCACGCCGCATTGCGGACGCGCCGGGACTGCGGTTTCGCGGTCTGCAGGCATATCACGGCACGGCGCAGCACCTGCCTACTGTCGCCGAGCGCGAACGAGCGATAGGCTCTGCGGCGGATGCGGTTCGCGCGACGATTGCAGCGCTGGAAAAGGCGGGACTCGGGTGCGAGTTCGTCACGGGCGCTGGCACGGGTACCTATCGTATCGAAGGCACGAGTGGCTTGTGGAACGAACTGCAGGCGGGATCGTACCTGTTCATGGACACCGACTACGCCAGGATCGGCGGCAAGGATGGCGGGCGCTACACCGACTTCGCGCACAGCCTGTTCGTGCTGTCGACGGTGATCAGCGTGCCCACGGCGGAGCGAGCGATCGTCGACGCGGGACTCAAATCTTACAGCGGCGAAAAAGGCCCGCCCTGGGTGCACGGCCGGGACGACATTCAAGTCACGGGCATCTCCGACGAACATGGCAAGCTGCAACTCGGGCCCAAGGCCGCACGCTTGCGCATCGGTGACCGTGTCATGCTGATTCCCGGTCATTGCGATCCGACCATCAACCTGCACGATTGGTACGTTGCGGTTCGCAAGGGCCGCGTCGAATCGTTGTGGCCGATCACCGCGCGCGGGGCCAGCCGCTGAAGGTCGCCGCTTTCATGGCATGTGGCCTGATTTGGTCTTATGCTGACGCACCGCCATAATTGACGACGGCGTGTCGGAGTCCGTGCCTGCAACCTAACGAGGGAGCGTGAGATGAACGACGAGATCAACGATGGAAAGCGGGATTTTCTGCGCAGTGCAGCGCTGCTGGGCGTTGCATCAGGTGTCCTGGCCGCGGCAAGCACGCCGCGCGAAGCCATGGCGCAAATGCTGGAGACAGGCATCCGCGAGGATTCGAGCCTGTCCAAGATTCGCAAGGAAGGCGTGATGCGGGTCGGCTATTCGCAGACCGGGCCATGGTTCTACAAGGATGCCAAGACGGGAGACCTTGGCGGAATCTACAAGGACGCCGTTGATCGCCTGGCCAAGGAAATGGAGGTCAAGGTCGACTACAAGGAAGTGACCTTCCAGAACTCGACGGTCGGGTTGCGCAAGGGCGACTACGACCTGTACGGGTCCTCGCTGACGTACACGCTGGCGCGCGCGCTGGTCGTCGACTACGTCGGACCGCTCTGGTCCAAGGGCAGCCTGCTGATGGTGCACAAGGACAACGCGGGCAAGTACAAGAAGCTGGCGGATTTCAACGATCCCAAAGTGACGTTTTCGGTGGTTGCCGGCGGCAGCGAAGAGCCGCGCATCCCGGTCCTGTTTCCCAACGCCAAACTGATCACCACCGCGGGCCAGGTCGTTCTCGCGGCGGAACCGGTGCGCGCAAAAAAAGCGGACGTCTGGATGAGCGGCGATAGCGACGTGCTGCTGTTCGCAAAACGCAACAGTTGGGCGCATGTATTCGATCCCGGCAGTCCTATCGACAAGCGGCCGAACACGTGGGCCGTGCGTTACGGGGATTCCGAGTGGAAGCACTTCCTCGATTTCTGGGCGGTTTTTCTGACGGTCAATGGTGAAATGGATCGCCTGTTCAAGCTGCACATGGAAAAGCTCGGTGCCGCCTGAGCAGTCGGTTGATGCGGGCGGGTGCGACAGATGATCGTCGATAGCCACGCGCATGTGTTTCAGCACTGGCAGGGCGCGTGCGGACATCCGTCGAGCGCGGTTCACCTGAAGTATCTGCAGAAAGTCGTCACACGACCCGCGGCACGCGCGTTCCGCGCGCGAGATGGTCGGGAGGTCAAGCCCACGATGCTGTTTCGACCCGACGACAACACGTGGGCCGGTCTGCACGACGTTGGCTTCCGCGTGGGTCGCAATGGGCAATTGGCGTTCACGCATGAAGGCGAGGACTACTACGTGCAATACCTGCCGGTCGGCATGCAGGAACTGGTGTGCCCGCCGGAGTTGATGCTGGCACAGATGAACGTCGCCGCAGTCGATCATTGCATCCTGCAGGCGGGCGGGGGGTATGGCGCGATGAATGACTACAACGCCTTCGCTCAGCAGCAGCATCCCGGCAAGTTCACCGGACTGCTGCATGTCGACGAGGCCACGGCGGACCTGGACACCACGTTGGCAGAAGTCGATCGAGCGGTAACGTCGCTTGGACTGCGCGGGCTGTACTACGCGCAGGATTTCTCCAGGCACGGTTACAGCCGCAACGTGGACCATGCGGATTTCCGTGTGTTCTGGGACAAGGTCGTCGCCCTGAAGTTGCCCGTATTCATGGAGCTGTCCTCGACGCCGACCTACGATCGGGCCGGATACCTGCAGAACCTTGCTGCGCTCGATGCCTTGCTGACGCGCTATCCCGCGCATCGCTTTCTGCTGGTCATGGGGCCACCCGTGGGCCATTTTGCCGCATCCGGCAAGTGGGAATTTCCGACCGAGGTTGCCGCCACCTACAAGCGCGACAACCTGATGCTGGAGGTGATGTTCCCGATTTCATGGGGCGGCGTCTGGGACTATCCGTATCCGGAAGCGCAGCAGTTGATTCGCGGGATGCGTGATCTGTTCGGTGCGTCGAAGCTTGTATGGGGATCGGACATGCCCAACGTCGAACGCTTTTGCACCTACAAGCAGTGCGTCGACTACGTCAGGCGGTACTGCCCATTCCTGAGCGGCGCGGAAAAGGACCGCATCCTGGGACTGAACGTGGCGGACCTGGTCGGCATGAAATGACATGACCACCCGCATCGGCATCGACATCGGCGGCACGTTCACGGATCTGGTGTTCATGGATCCGGAGGGCAGGGTGTTGCGCGCCAAGGTGCTGTCCACGCCTGACGACTACAGCCAGGGCATCGCGCAGGGGTTGGAAGAGGCAACGGCCCGCGGCGGGCTGCGCATTGCCGACATTGCGCAAATCATGCATGGGACGACCGTGGCAACCAACGCCTTGCTCGAAGGCAAGGGCGCGCGCGTTGCGTTGATCACGACGGCGGGCTTCCGCGATGTGCTGGAAATCCGCCGTTTGCGCATGCCCGTGCTCTACGATATTCGCTGGCGCAAGCCTGCGCCGCTGGTTCCGCGCCGCATGCGCTTCGAAGTCGACGAGCGCATCGACAATCATGGTCGCATCGATCGTGCGCTCGATGAAGGGGTGGCCGCCCGGGTCATCGATCAGGTGCTCGCCACGGAGGTGGAGGCGATTGCCGTCTGCCTGATCAATGCGTACGCCAACGGCGCGCACGAAGCGCGCATTCGCGAGCTGATTCGAGCGCGCAACGCCATCATCCCCGTGTCGATTTCCAGCGAGCTGCTGCCGGAAATCCGGGAATACGAGCGCACCAGCACGACCGTCGTGAACTGCTACGTGCTGCCACTGGTGAAGCACTACCTCGAAAGCCTCGGCGCCAAGCTGCGCGAACGCAAGATCGCCAAGCCACTGACGATCATGCAGTCGAGTGGGGGCGCCATGAGCGCGGCGGCCGCGGCGGAACGGCCCATTCACATCATCGAATCGGGTCCTGCCGCCGGTGTAGTCGGTGCGGCCGAACTCGCACGCCGTCTCGGCAATCTGAGTCTGCTGAGCTTCGACATGGGCGGCACGACCGCGAAGGCCGCGCTGATCGACTCGGGCCAGTATCTGCGCGTGAATTCACTCGAGGTCGGCGGGGGCATCAACCTTGCGGGACGGCTGCTCAGTGGCGGCGGCTATCACGTCCGCGCGCCTGCCATCGACATCGCGGAAGTCGGCGCGGGCGGCGGGAGCATGGCGCGCATCGACGCCGGCGGCGCACTTCGTGTCGGTCCGGAAAGCGCCGGTGCGGCGCCGGGTCCGGCGTGCTACGGACGCGGCGGCACGATGCCGACGGTCACCGACGCCAACGTCATCCTGGGTTTCATCAATCCATCTGCGCTTGCCGGGGGCGGACTGGCCATTCATCGCGAACTGGCGATCAGTGCGGTGCAGTCCGGCGTTGCGACGCCGCTCAAACTTGCGCTCGAGGATGCCGCGTGGGGTGTGCACCGTGTCGCCAATGCGATGATGGCGCGCGCGCTGCGGGCCGTGTCGACGGAGCGCGGGCGTGACCCGCGCGAGCTGGCCATGCTCGCCTTTGGTGGCAACGGGCCGGTGCATGCCGCGACGCTGGCGCGCCTGCTCGACATCCGCAGGATTCTGGTGCCTCCCGTGCCGGGGCTGTTCAGTGCCCTTGGGATGCTGTTTCCCGAGATCGAGCATCACTACGTGCGCACCTACAAGCGCCGCCTGAAGGCGCTCGACAAGAGTGAACTGGAGCACGTGTTCGCGGGGCTGGAAAACGAAGGCGCGATGGCACTCCTCGGCGAGGGCTTCGGCCGTGGCGAGCATCGCTTCGAGCGGCTGGTGGACCTGCGCTACGCTGGCGCCAATTCCGAATTGACGTTGCCGTTTCCCGAGCATCATCCCGCAGAAGCCGCATTGCACCAGGCGTTCTCGACCGCGCACGAAAAGCAATACGGCTACAGCTCTGCCGAAGAGACGATCGAGACGATGAATCTGCGCGTCATCGCACGTGCCTCCTCGGGCGTGGCGCGAGTGCCCAATCGCGTTTGCTTCGATGATGACATGCCGGGTACCGGCGGAACGCGCATTGCGTACTTCGGTCCGCAAATCGGCTCGCTGGCGACGCCGATCTGCACGCGCAGCGACCTGACTGCGACGTGGCGGAACGGCCCGCTGCTGGTCGAGGAGTTCGACAGCACGACGGTCGTCCCGCCGGACGGGCGCGTCCGCTGCGTGGCCTGGGACACCATCGAAATCGAGCTCGCACCATGACCAACCTCGGTGAACTGGACGACCCGCGCGTCCGCCTGAACGACGCCACCACGCGGGATCCATTTGCCCTCGAACTGATCAAGAATTCGCTGGTGGCGCTCGCGGACGAAATGGCGCTCACGATCTACCGCACCGCGCGTTCGTTCGTGGTCAAGGAAGCGCTGGATTTCTCCACTGCATTGTTCATGGCCGACGGACAGCTGATCGCGCAGGGGACGTGCCTGCCGTTTCACCTCGGGGCGATGCCCTTTGCCGTGAGGGCGGTGACCCGGGCCTACGAGCATCGCATCCTGCCCGGCGATCTCTACATCACCAACGATCCATACGACGGCAGCACGCACCTGCCAGACATCGTGCTGGTGAAACCGATCTTCCACGAGCAGAAACTCATCGGCTTTTCGGCGGCACTCGCGCACATGACGGACATCGGCGGACGCATCCCGGGCGGCAACGCCAGCGACTCGACCGAGATCTATCAGGAAGGTCTGCGCATTCCACCGTCCCGCCTGTGGCGCGAAGGCGAGCCCGACGAGACCATGTTCCGGCTGATCGAGCGCAACGTGCGCGTTCCCGACATGGTACTGGGCGACATCCGTTCGCTGGTCGCGGCGTGCATCGTCGGCGAGCGGGAACTCATCAAGCTCAACGAACGCTACGGCCGCGTTCAGTTCGAGCACTATTGCCGTGACCTGCTCGATTACACCGAGCGTTTCACGCGCTCCGAGATCGCCAAGCTGCCCAAAGGATCCTGGCATTTCGTCGATCACCTCGATGGCGACGGGCTCGACCCGGGGCCGATTCGCATCGAGGCGACGGTCACGATCCGCGCCGATGACATGACCATCGACCTGACGGGATCCGCGCCACAGGTGCGCGGCGCGATCAATTGCGTGTATCCGTTCACGCTGTCGACCGCGCTCGCGTGCGTACGCTCGATCGTCGATCTCTCCATTCCCAACAATGCGGGCTATTTCCGGGCGATCGAGGTCATCGCTCCCGAGGGGACGGTGGTGAATCCGCGCCCACCTGCTGCGGTTGCAGCGCGCGGTATCACCGGCATTCGGATTGCGGACACCATCTTCGGCGCACTGGCGCAGGCGGTTCCCGACGTCCTGCCGGCGTGCGGATCGAACGCGCCGGACGTCGGCATTTCGTTCGGCGGCGTCGACGACCAGGGCGAGGCGCACGTCTATCTCGAATTTCTCCTGGCATCGTGGGGCGGCGGACCGGATCGCGACGGCATGGACGCATGCACTGGAACGCTGGTGAACTATTCCAACGCGCCGGTGGAAATGATCGAGGCCGATCAGCCCATCGCCGTCGAGCGTTATGCACTGGTGCGGGATACGGGTGGACCCGGTCGGTATCGAGGCGGGCTCGCGCTCGAACGCCACCTGCGCTTCAAGGCCAACAACGCCACGCTGCAGATTCGCTCGGATCGCCGCGACCACCCGCCGTACGGTCTGCAAGGCGGTCAGCCAGGCGCGCCGTCGGATGTCAGCATCCGGCGCGCCGACGGGCAGGAAGAGGCCTGCCGCGCCAAGTTTCTCACGACGGTTCACCATGGCGATGTGCTCAAGGTACGACTCGCGGGCGGTGGCGGGCATGGTGATCCATTCCGCCGCGATCCGGCGGCCGTGCTCGCCGACGTGCTCGAGGACAAGATGTCGATCGGGCACGCCCAAAATGCCTATGGCGTGGTGATTGCAGGCAGCCCGCCCACGGTCGACAGACGCGAGACGGAAAAATTGCGCAAGCGGTAACGGCGTGCGCACTATTGACAGGCTGGTAGAATGATCGCGTAGCTCCAACGCGTGTCCGGCGAGCAAACCATGGATCAAGAAAACCTGCCTGCCCCCTCCAATCCGCTCGGGATGGAGGGTGTCGAGTTCATCGAATACACGACGCGCGAGCCGCTTGCACTCGGCGCCTTGCTGCAGCAGTTCGGCTTCATGCCGGTCGCGCGGCACCGATCCCGCGAGGTCATGCTCTACCGGCAAGGCGTCATGAACGTCATCGTCGACGCGGATCCAGCGAGCGTGCGTGAGTCCTCGCGCAGCGGTGCGCCCTCCGTCGGTGCGATCGCTTTTCGGGTGCGCAATGCCGCCTACGCGCATCGTCGAGCGCTGGAACTGGGCGCGTGGGACATGCCGACCCGTGCGGCCGCGATGGAAATGAACATCCCCGGTATCCACGGCGTGGGCGACAGCCTGATCTATTTCGTCGATCGCCACGACGAACTGTCCATCTACGACGTCGACTTCGTACCCATTGCGGGCGCACATCAGACACCGCCGGCGCTGGCCGGCTTGCATTGGTTCGGCATCGTGCAGGCAGTGCAATCGGATCGCAGCGCCGACTGGATCGATTTCTATCGCACGCTGTTCGGATTCGAACCGCTGCGCCGTGGTGAGTATTTTGGTGTGCTGCCCAAGGGAACGCTGCTGAAAAGCCCAGACGGGAGTTTCTACTTTCAACTCGTCGAACCGCCGCCCAACGCCGACTTCGTCGAATGGAACGAAGCGCTGCTGCGTGTGGGGCTCGGTGCGCCGGACGTGCTGGCGGCAGTGCGCGCGCTGGAGGGACGTGGCATCGTGTTCGTGGATCGCGAGCCGGTGCGGCCGTCGGAGAAGGGCGCGCTCACGCAGATTTATCTCGGCGGGTTCTGCATCGAACTCGTCGTGAGCGCCAGCGCGGTGAGGCTGGTGGCATGAAGCTCGAGGATTTCGGCATGGACACGATCACGCTCGCGGGGCCGATCGAGGCCAAGCTGCGCGCGGTCAAAGACGCGGGCTTTACCCAGATCATGCTCTCGGCGCGCGATCTCGTTGGCCACCCGGATGGGGAGTCCGCTGCGGTCGATGCGGTGCGCAATAGCGGCCTGCGCGTCACGGGGTTGCAGGTCCTGCGCGATTTCGAAGGTTTGTCGGGGCCGCTGCACGCGTACAAAATCGACGTGGCCAAGGCGATGCTGGAGCTCGCTCGCGACGTTCGCGCGCCGCTGATCCTCGCCTGCTCGAGCACGTCCGCGCACGCGATTGGCGATTTCGACGCGCAGGTGGCCGATCTGCGCAAGCTGGCGATGCTTGCGGTGCCGCTGGGCATTCGCGTCGCGTACGAGGCGTTATCGTGGGGCAGGACGGTCGACGATCTCGCGCAGGCCTGGGCGCTGGTCAATGCGGCCGACCGAGCGAATCTCGGCGTCGCCGTCGATTCATTTCATATGCTCGCGCGGGAAACGCCGCTGGAGGCGCTCGAGGAAGTCCAGCCGGAGAAACTGTTTTTCGTTCAGCTTTCCGACTTCATGTGGAGCGCGCCGGCGACACCGGAAGAGCGCCGTGAAACCGCACGACATGCCCGCGTGTTTCCGGGTGAAGGTGCGCACAGCGAAGCACTTGGCGATCTTATCCGCGCGGTCGACGAGCTTGGCTACGACGGCGATTACAGTTTCGAGGTATTCAACGACGACTATGTCCAGATGCCGCTGGCGCTGGTCGCACAGCGCGCGAAGCGTTCGGTACAGTGGATTACGGATCACGTGTCACGGCGAAGCCTGCCAGTCAGACGGCACGTAGCGGGATGAGTTGCGTCGTTGCGTACCCAGCCGAGAAACCGCCGAAACGCTAGCGGACACTGACCAGGTGACCCGACCGCGCTTCCGTAGCCGCAGTGGAACCCGACTGAACGATCGAATCCCAGCTGTGGTCACTTTCGCGCGCGGCGATTTCCACGGCGTTCTGCACGCGCTCGCGCAGGAGGTCGGCGGTCGCCGCAGCGGGCAGCGGCCGGCCAAGCATGTACCCTTGCACGGTGGTGCAGCCCAGACCGAGCAGGAAGTCGATCTGAGCCTGCGTTTCCACGCCCTCGGCAACCACGGCCAACTCCAGGCTCTGCGCCATGGCCAGCACTGCCTTGATAATGGCGCCGTCCCCTTCCTTGTGCCCGACGTCGCGCGTGAACGATTGATCCAGCTTGAGCTTGTCCACCGGCAGTCGGCGCAGGTAGGCCAGTGACGAATAGCCCGTGCCGAAGTCGTCGATGGCGATCTTGACGCCCATCGTGCGCAGCGCGTTCAGGGTCTTGAGCGTTGCATCGAAGTCGTGCATCAGCATCGACTCGGTGACCTCGAGTTCGAGGTAGTCCAGAGGAACGCCAACGACGCGAGCGCTCTCCTGGACGCGTTCCGCGAGTCCCGGATCGTCGAACTGCACGCTCGATAGATTCACCGCGATCGTGACCGCCGGCAACCCTTGCTCCAGCCACGCATTGTGCTGAATGAGTGCCGTAATCATCACCCATTCCCAGATGTCCATGATCAGGCCGGCCTCTTCTGCCACGCCGATGAAATGACCCGGCGTGAGCAAGCCAAGCGTTGGATGGTTCCAACGAATCAGCGCTTCGATGCCGACGATCCTGCCGGTGCGCACTTCGATCTGCGGCTGATAGTGCAGTTCGAACTGGCCACCCTCCAGCGCCTTGCGCAGGTCGTGTTCGAGCGAGAGACGCTCGGCCGATGCTGCCCGCATCGATTCCCGATAGAAGAAAAAGCGATTCCGCCCCTCGCCCTTGGCGTGATACATCGCGACGTCGGCGTTCTTGAGCAGCATGTCGAGATCCTCGCCGTCGCGCGGATAGAGCACGATGCCGATCGAGGCGGAGATGAACAGCTCCTGTGTGCCGAGGACGATCGGCTGTGCCAGCGTGGACAGCAGGCGGCTGGCAGCTTGCGAGGCTTCCTGCTCGGTGGTGACGCCATTGAGCAGCACGATGAATTCGTCGCCACCCTGACGACACACGTCGCGCTCGAGGCCCTTCACGTGCGTCATGCCGGCCATGTCATCCTGCCGCAGACTTCGCGTGAGGCGCTGCGCAATGATGCGCAACAGATCGTCGCCGACCGCATGACCCAGCGTGTCGTTGATCCGCTTGAAATGATCGAGGTCCAGGAACATGATCGCGAACGCTTTGCCGTCGCGCTTCGCGCCTTCGAGCGTCTCCGCGAGCTTTTCGTGAAATCGCGAGCGGTTGGGCAATTCGGTGAGCACGTCGAAGTAGGCCAGACGGTGAATCTGCTGGATCGCCCGGGTGCGTTCGGTCGCATCCTGAATCGTGCCCGCAACGCCGACAATGCGTCCGGCGTCATTGCAGATGGCTTCACCCAGGAGATGCACGTGGCGAAGCTCGCTGGCCTGCGCAACGATGCGCAGGTCCATGCCTTCCACTTCTGCGCCGCGCGCGTGCTTGATCAGCCAGCGGCGAAACGCGTGACGGTCCTCGTGATGGATCAGATTCTGGATCGACGCAGGTCGCGGACGAAATACCGCTTCGTCGACGCCAAGTATGCGATAGACCTCGGACGAGCAGACGATCGTTTCGGACCCGCGCTCCCACTCCCAACTGCCGACGCGGGCAATACGCTGCGCGCGCGCAAGCTGCTGCGCGAGTGTCCGCTGGGCATTGGCATCGCGTTCGGCGGCGTCGCGCACAGCTCTGAGTTTGGCAATGCGGCGCGCAACCCGGCGGTGCACGTTTTCCAGGCTGCGTTGCAGTCCACCCAGTCCCGCCGAGTGGACCTCGGGATGCGCCGCAGGCTCATCGCGGAGCCCGCGAAAGAGTTGCACCGTCGCGCGCACTCCCGCGATTGCACGCGACCAACGTCGCCCAAGCAACGCCAGTGCACCGCAGGACAGCGCCAGCGCAACCAGCGCAAAGCCGATCCCGTCCAGCCAGCCGACATACAGCAGCGGCAGGGCCAGCACATGCGCGAGGACGACCGCGACCACTGCCTGCGCCGTGAGGCTGAAAGCAAGGGCCGGCAGCCAGCGCGGCAGACTCTTGCCGGCTGGCGCGGATGCTCTGATGTCGGTACTGGCTGCCTCGCCCACTCGAGCCTCGATGTGTGTTGGCGTGCCGACGACCGCGTGAGGGTCGGACGAGGGCGCGCGCTACGTTCCGCCAGGTGTTCTGCGTACGGTTCAGGCTGCAAGGTTCGTGCCAACGCTCGTGGCCATGGGGACAAGGCCGTTTTTGTGGCGCCCCGACGAAATTTGTCACTCGCGGCCCCTTTGCGCCGCTGTGATCCCAACAGCCCCCGAGGTATGACGAGCTCCCGCCCTGGGTCCACCGTGCCACTGGCTGGGGTGATAAGGTTGCACCCGCGGAGACTTGGAATTTCGCACAAGGGAGGCAGCATGGTCATTTTCAAGCGCGCAGTGGTCATGTTCGTGCTCGCCGTAGCGTCGGGCGCGGCGACTGCGGAAATCAGCGAGATCAGCGTCGCGCAGCAGTACGGAGTCAGTTTCCTGCCGCTGATGGTGATGGAACGGGACAAACTGGTCGAAAAGCACGCCAGAGCCGCGGGGCTCGGCGAGATCAAGGTGAACTGGGTCAGCGTGGCGGGCCCCAGCGTGATGAACGACGGCGTGATCAGCGGCGCGATCCAGTTCATTTCCGTCGGCGCACCTTCGCTGATCACCTTGTGGGACAAGACCAAGGGCAACGTGCAGGTCAAGGGCATGTCGGCGATGACCACGTATCCGCTCTATCTCAACGTGCGCAACCCGGACGTGAAATCGATCAAGGACTTCACCGACAAGGACAAGATCGCCATCCCGTCGATCAAGGTGTCGACGCAGGCAATCATGTTGCAGATGGAAGCGGCGAAGCTGTACGGCGACGCCAACTACGGCAAGCTCGATGCTTTTACCGTCGGCTTGTCGCACCCTGACGCCCTGCTTGCGCTCACCAACAATGTCGGCGGTGTCACCGCGCATTTCGCGACGTCGCCGTTTCACGAACAGGAAATCAAGATCCCCGGCGTGCGCACACTGACGACCAACTACGAGATTCTCGGTGGCCCCGCGACTGCGCTGGTGATCGCGACATCCACGAAATTCCGCGAAGCGAACCCGAAGCTGTACAAGGCGTTCTACGACGCGCTCAACGAGGCGATCAACGGCATCAACCGCGACAAGCGCGCGGCTGCGAAGATCTATCTCGAACAGGCGAAAGACACCAAGAACAGCGTCGACGATATCTACGCGATGATCAACGCGTCCGATTACGCCTACACGCTGGTGCCGCAGAAAGTCGGCAAGACCGCGGACTTCATGTACAAGATCGGCACGATCAAGACCAGGCCTGCGTCCTGGAAGGACTTGTTCTTTCCCGAGGTCCAGGACTTGCCGGGTGACTGAGTGGTGACCGGCACGGTGCGCATCGGCAGTGGCGCGGGTTTCTCCGGCGATCGCCTGGAGCCCGCGGTCATCCTCGCCGAACGCGGCAACATCGCGTATCTGGCGCTCGAATGCCTGGCCGAGCGTACGATCGCGCTGGGGCAGCTGCGAAAACTGAAGGACGCCGGCAGCGGCTACGATCCGTTGCTCGAACGGCGCATGGAGTTGCTGTTGCCGGTGCTCAAGCGCAAGCACGTGCGCCTGATCAGCAATTTCGGTTCGGCCAATCCGATGGCAGCGGCCGAGCGCATCGTCGAGATTGCGAAACGCTTGCGGCTGCCGGTGAAGGTTGCGGTGGTGACGGGCGATGATGTTTTCGACCGCATCGGCCCGCGCGCAGTCGCCCTCGAAACCGGGGGTCCGCTGACGGACTTCGGCAAATTGATTTCCGCCAATGCCTACCTCGGGGCCGAGGCATTGATGCCGGCGTTGCAATCGGACGCGGATGTCATCGTGACGGGCCGCGTGGCGGACCCATCGCTGTTCGTGGCGCCTATCGCGCATCATTTCGGCTGGCGTCTCGACGATCTCGATCGCATGGCGCGTGCCACGGTCGTCGGTCATCTGCTCGAATGTGCCGCCCAGGTGTCGGGCGGCTACTTTGCGGACCCGGGGGTGAAGGACATTCCGGATCTGGCCAACGTCGGCTTTCCAATTGCCGAGGTCGACGCTGACGGCAATGCCACACTGAGCAAAGTGGCAGGTACCGGAGGACTCATCAGCCTGCAGACGGTGAAGGAGCAGTTGCTGTACGAGGTCACCGATCCGGGCGCGTACGTCACGCCGGACGTCACGGCGAACTTCAGTACGGTCAGGCTGCATGCAGACGCCGCGGGCGCGATTCGGGTGACCGGCGGCACGGCGCGCGGGCGCACGCCGACACTGAAAGTAAGCGTGGGTTATCTCGCCGGATATCTGGGCGAGGGGGAAATAGGCTATGCCGGTCCGAATGCGCTGGCCCGGGCAAGGCTCGCCGGCGAGATCATCCGGGAGCGCATCGGTGGTGCGTTCCGCGACATGCGCGTCGACCTGATCGGGAGTACGTCGCTGCACGGCAAGTCGTTCGATGCCGGCGAGCTGCCGTACGAGATTCGCTTGCGAGTTGCCGCGCGCGCGGACACGGCCGATGCTGCGGCGAGGGTCGGCGAAGAAGTCGAGGCGCTCTACCTGAATGGCCCTGGCGGGGGCGGCGGGGCGCGCAAGTACGTGAGCGAGCAGGTGGGCATCGCCTCCACGCTGATCGATCGCGAGCAGGTGACAGCGAACGTCGCATTCAAGGAGTGGGCCGGTGAGTCGGCGACTGTATGACGTCGCGCACTGTCGCGCGGGCGACAAGGGCAACACGTCGATCCTGTCGCTGATCGCGTACCACGCCGATGACTACCCGCTTCTGGTCGAACGCGTAACGGTCGACGCAGTGGCGAGCCATTTGCGCGGCATCGTTCTGGGCGAGATCAGACGCTTCGAGCTGCCACATCTATGGGCGCTGCAATTTGTCTGCGACCGCGCGCTGAGCGGTGGCGTCACCACCTCGCTCGCGCTCGACGCCCATGGCAAGTCACTGAGCTACGCGCTGCTGGAAATGCCGATCTAACGCTTCGACGCCGTTGCGGAACGGGTCAGGCGAGCAGCATCCCCAACTCACGCGCGGCGGCCTGCAAGTGCGGCAGAAACTGCTGCTGCATCTGCGCGGCACTGGCGCGGGATGCTTGCGCGCCGATGTTGATTGCGGCAACAGCCTTGCCGTGACCGTCCAGTACCGGCACGGCAATCGAACGTAGCCCGACCTCCAGTTCCTGGTCGACGATCGAATAGCCGTTCTGGCGCACCGTATCGAGAGCCTTGAGCACCTTGTCCCGCGTGGTCAGGGTGTATTGCGTGAACGGGGCCAGCTTGACGCGCGCGAGGTAGGCCGCGAGCTCGGCAGGTGACTGACTCGCCAGCAAGACTCGCCCCATCGACGTGCAGTACGCGGGAAGGCGGCTGCCGATCGACAGGTCAACCGACATGATGCGTGTCGTTGCTGCTGAACGTGCAACGTACAGGATCTCGTCTTCCTCGAGAATCGTTATCGAGCACGATTCATGCACTGCCGCCGTCACCCGGTCCAGCAGCGGCTGCGCCGACGCCGACAGCGGCGCCGACGACAGGTACGCGTGGCCAAGCGTGAGTATTTTCGGGCTCAACGAGAAATCGCGCGCGTCGACGCTGACATAACCGAGACGGGCCAGCGTGTGCAGGCAACGGCGCACGGCAGCGCGCGGGATACCGGTCTGGTGGCTGATCTGGGCGATAGACCGCTTCTTGCGGTGCTGCGAAAATGCACGGATCACGGCCAAGCCGCGGGCGAGCGAGGTCATGAAATTCGGATCGCCATCGGCGGCATCGACCACCGGTGTTGCACCAATCACCGTTTTTGCACGCGGCGACGATTTTGCGGGTGTAGTCTGTGCTTTGGCGGCCATGCGGTGGCCCCTTGTCGTCAGGTACAGGGCAAAGTATAGCGGAGCGGGCGATTAACGCACGGAAAAGCGTTTACCGCCCTTGACAAGCTGCGGTGGGATTGCGAATATGTGATCAATAAACGAACAATGGTGCGATTATCGCACAGTCGCGTCAGGGACGACGTTCGCTAACGGCAGCGGAGACGTCGCGCGCCGAAAAGCAAGCAAGGAGGAGCTGCAGTGATCGACAAGACAGTAGCATCGGCCGAGGCCGCGGTCGCCGATGTCTTCGACGGGGCAACCGTGATGATCGGTGGCTTCGGCACCGCGGGCATGCCGTCCGAACTGATCGACGCGCTGATCGCGCGCGGTGCGCGTGATCTCACCATCGTCAACAACAATGCGGGCAATGCCGATACCGGTCTCGCCGCGCTGCTCAAGACCGAGCGCGTGCGCAAAATCATCTGCTCGTTCCCGCGCCAGGCCGATTCGTATGTCTTCGATGCGCTCTATCGCGCCGGCAAGATCGAGCTCGAGCTCGTGCCGCAGGGCAACCTCGCGGTGCGCATCCAGGCCGCCGGCGCGGGTCTCGGGGCGATTTTCACGCCGACGGGCTACGGCACCCTGCTCGCTGAGGGCAAGGAAACGCGCACGATCAATGGCCGCAACTATGTCCTCGAGATGCCGATTCGCGCCGATTTCGCGCTGATCAAGGCCGATCGCGGTGACCGTTGGGGCAACCTGGTGTATCGCAAGACCGCGCGCAACTTCGGCCCCATCATGGCCGCGGCTGCCAGCACGACGATTGCCCAGGTGCGCGAGATCGTGCCGCTTGGCGGCCTGGATCCGGAGGCGATCATCACACCGGGTATTTTCGTCAAGCGCGTCGTCGGTATAGCCGCGGCGAAGGCCGCCGCCTGAAGCAAGGATCGAACATGAAACGACTCACCCGCGATCAAATGGCCAAGCGTGTCGCACATGACATTCCGGAGGGTGCTTACGTCAATCTCGGTATCGGCTTGCCGACGATGGTGGCCAATCACCTGCCGAAGGACCGCGAAATTCTGCTGCAGAGCGAAAATGGGCTGCTGGGCATGGGACCGGCGCCTGCACCCGGGCACGAAGACGGGGACCTGATCAACGCCGGCAAGCAACCGGTCACGCTGCTTACCGGCGGTTCCTATTTTCACCATGGCGACTCCTTCGCGATGATGCGCGGGGGTCACCTCGACATCTGTGTGCTGGGCGCATTCCAGGTCTCGGTCAGCGGCGATCTCGCCAACTGGCATACCGGCGCGCCCGACGCGATTCCCGCGGTCGGTGGCGCGATGGACCTTGCGATCGGTGCCAAGCGCGTCTGCGTCATGATGGAACACCAGACCAAGAGCGGTGAATCCAAGATCGTCCCGCGCTGCACCTATCCGTTGACCGGCGTCGGCTGCGTGCATCGCATCTATACCGACCTCGCGGTGCTCGATGTCACGCCCAAGGGGCTGCAGGTCATCGAAATCATCGACGGCCTGTCGTTCGAAGAACTCGAAAAGCTGACCGGCGTTCCCCTGCTCAGGGCCAAAGCCCCGCGACGGCCTAACCTGGAGCATTCGATGCAAGAAGCTTTTATCTGTGATGCATTGCGCACGCCCATCGGCCGCTATGGCGGCGCGTTGGCGACCGTGCGGCCGGACGACCTGGCGGCGATCCCTCTGCGGGCACTGGTAGAGCGCAATGCGGGCGTTGACTGGTCCGCCGTCGACGACGTCATTTACGGTTGCGCCAATCAGGCCGGCGAAGACAACCGCAATGTGGCGCGCATGGCGCTGCTCCTCGCGGGATTGCCGGTCGAAGTTCCCGGAACGACCGTGAATCGGCTGTGTGGATCGAGCATGGACGCCATCGGCATTGCGGCACGTGCGATCAAGAGCGGTGAAACGGCGCTGATGATCGCCGGTGGCGTCGAAAGCATGTCGCGCGCACCGTTCGTCATGGGCAAGGCCGAGTCCGCCTACGCGCGTGCTGCAAAAATCGAGGACACGACCATCGGCTGGCGTTTCGTGAACCCGTTGATGAAAGCAAAGCACGGCGTCGATTCCATGCCCGAAACCGCGGAAAACGTGGCGGTCGATTTCAAGATCTCGCGCGCCGATCAGGACGCCTTCGCGCTGCGCAGCCAGCAGCGTGCGGCCGATGCCATCGCGGCGGGGCGGCTGGCGCAGGAAATCGTTTCTGTATCGATCGCTCAGAAAAAGGGCGATCCGATCATCGTATCGCGCGACGAGCATCCGCGTGGCACCACGCTCGAAGCGCTGGGCAAGCTCAAGGGCGTCGTCAAACCTGACGGAACCGTGACCGCCGGCAACGCGTCCGGCGTCAACGATGGTGCGTGTGCGCTGCTGCTCGCGTCGGCCGATGCGGCAAAGAAATTCGGCTTGACGCCAAGGGCACGGGTCGTGGCGACCGCGGTCGCCGGTGTCGCGCCGCGCATCATGGGTTTCGGCCCTGCGCCCGCGATGCGCAAGGTGCTGGCCAAGGCGCAACTCAAGTTGACGGACATCGATGTCATCGAACTCAATGAAGCGTTCGCAGCGCAGGCACTCGCGGTGACGCGTGATCACGGTATCGCCGACGACGCACCCTTCGTCAATCCCAATGGCGGGGCCATTGCACTCGGCCATCCGCTCGGTGCCAGCGGCGCACGGCTGGTGACGACGGCCATGTACCAGTTGCACCGTACCGGCGGTCGCTACGCCCTATGCACGATGTGCATCGGCGTCGGGCAGGGGATCGCCATGATCATCGAACGCGTCTAGAAAATCAGCAGGGGGGTTCAGACATGAGCGACGTCGTCGGCTATCGCCGACCGTACTTCAACACGCAGCCAGACTACCTGTATCCACCGTACCGGTCGACGATCAAGCGCTCGCCGACCAAGCCGCTGGTGATGCTGCCGCACACGCTGTCCGAAGTGACGGGGCCGGTGTTCGGGATGGACGACGTCAAGCCTGGTGATAGCGACCTTACCAGTCAGCACGATGGCGAGCCGCAGGGCGAGCGCATCGTGGTATCGGGACGTCTGCTCGACGAAAACAGCAAGCCTGTCGCCAACGCACTGATCGAGCTCTGGCAATGCAACGCGGCCGGCCGCTATCGTCACGCGGTCGACGACCACGACGCGCCGCTGGATCCCAATTTCACCGGTGTGGGCAGGGTGCTCACCGACGCGCAGGGCAATTACCACTTTCGCACCATCAAGCCGGGCGCGTACCCGTGGCGCAATCACTACAATGCCTGGCGCCCCGCGCATCTGCATTTCTCCATTTTCGGCATCGGCCTGGTGCAGCGGCTGGTGACCCAGATGTATTTTCCGGGCGATCCGCTGCTGCCCTACGACCCGATGTACAACAGCGTGACTGACCCGAAGGCTCGTGACCGGCTGATATCGCACTTCGACTGGGAGCGCACGATTCCCGACATCGCGCTGGCGTATCGCTTCGATATCGTCCTTCGCGGCCGCGACGAAACACCGATGGAAACGCGCCGGAGCTAATGCACATCATGAGCCTGCTGACCACTGCATCGCAGACCGTCGGACCGTATCTCAAGATCGGCTTCGCGGCGCTGTCGATTGATTCCATCGCTGCTGCAAAAGTCACCGGCGAACGTGTCACCATTCAGGGACGTCTGTTCGACGGCGATCGCAAGCCGGTGAACGACAGCGCTATCGAAATCTGGCAAGCCAACGCACGGGGCAAGTACGCGAGTCCCGCGGACACGCAGGACGCGCCCGTCGAGCCGGGATTCCGTGGTTTTGGCCGTGTGTTGACTGGCGCCGACGGCGAATTTCGCTTCACTACCATCAAGCCAGGACGCGTGCCCGGTCCGGGTGGCGTTCTGCAGGCTCCGCATCTGGCTGTGGTCATATTCATGCGCGGCAGCCTGAGGCATCTGTTGACGCGCATTTATTTTCCGGATGATCCTGCGAACGCGGAAGACCCCGTCCTCAAGCTCGTGCCCGCAGACCGCAGGGCGACGTTGATTGGCCGGACCGTCGCGCCAGCCACGATCGAATGGAACATCATCATGCAAGGTGCCGACGAGACGGTGTTCTTCGATTTCTGAGCACATGTAAGAGGGAGAGCGAACGTGTCGCCGGCGATCGAACTGCAGAGCATGCGATTCAACTACCGGCTGGATGGCCCGACGGAGGCCCCAGTGCTGGTACTGTCCAACTCGCTCGGCGCCGACCTGACCATGTGGGAGCCGCAAGTGGCCGCCTTCTCGCATCGGTTTCGCGTCCTGCGCTACGACAGCCGCGGTCACGGTGCGACGGCGGCAACAACCGGCCCCTATTCGATTCCCCAGCTCGCGCGCGACGTGATCGGGCTGCTCGATGCCTTGTCCATTCCGCGCGCCCATTTCTGTGGCCTCTCGATGGGTGGCATGGTCGGCATGTGGCTGGGCGTAAACGCGCCCGAGCGCATCGACCGTCTCCTGCTCTGCAACACCTCGCCCAAGATCGGTACTCCGGAAATGTGGAACGCGCGCATCGACCAGGTTCGCGCGGGCGGCGTCGACAGTATTGCCGATGCGGTATTGGAACGCTGGTTCACCGCGCCATTCCGACAGCGTGAGCCGCAGACGGTTGCGCGCATGCGGGCGATCATGGTCGCCATCCCGGCCGAAGGCTATTGCGCGTCGTGTGCGGCGGTGCGCGACATGGACCAGCGGGATGCCATCGGCGCAATCAGTCGGCCGACGCTGGTGATCGCGGGCGCGCAGGACGTCTCAACACCGCCCGCCGACGGGCGCAGAATGGCACAGGTGATCCCTCGCGCGGGTTTTGTCGAGGTCGACGCCGGGCACATATCCAACGTCGAGGCGAGCGGCGAATTCACGGCCGCCGCGCTCGACTTTCTTGACCGATGAGGAGCCGCAGCCATGGATGAACGTGAACGCCTTGATGCCGGAATGAAAGTTCGCCGTGCGGTGCTGGGCGACGCCCATGTCGACCGGACGCTCACGCACCGCAACGAATTCAACACTGAGTTCCAGGAACTGATCACGCGCTACGCCTGGGGCGAAATCTGGACTCGCCCTGGCCTGCCACGACACACGCGCAGCCTGTTGACCATCGCCATGATGATCGCGCTCAATCGCGCGGACGAATTCAAGCTTCACATCCGCGCGGCGTTCAACAACGGCGTCACCCGCGACCAGATCAAGGAAGTCATCATGCAAGCGGCGATCTATTGCGGCGTCCCGGCGGCGAACACCGCCTTCCATCTGGCCGAGGACGTTTTCGCGCAGATGGACCAGGGCAAATAGTCGCCGGGTGGGCTACGCACCAGGCGACAATGCAAAAAATTCGAACGCAAGTGGGGATCGTGGGCGCCGGTCCTGCCGGGTTGCTGCTGTCCCATCTATTGCACCTCGACGGCATCGAATCGGTGCTTGTCGAAGCTCGCAGTCGGGACTACGTCGAGCATCGGGTGCGAGCAGGGGTGCTGGAGCAAGGCAGCGTCGATCTCCTCAACGAAGCTGGCGTCGGCGACAGGATGCGCCGTGAGGGCCTCGTCCATCACGGCATCGAGTTGCGCTTTGGCGGTAAGGGACACCGCGTCGATTTTCCCTCGCTGACCGGCGGACGATCGATCACGGTGTATGGCCAGCAGGAAGTCGTCAAGGATCTGATCGCGACGCGGTTTGCCGCAGGTGGAAGCATCTTGTTCGAGGCCACGGACGTCGCGGTTCACGACCTCGAATCGGAATCACCGCGCATCACTTTTCGCCACGGTGGCGAAGATATCGAGCTCTCCTGCAGCGTCCTCGCCGGCTGCGACGGCTTTCACGGCATCTGCCGGCCGGCCATTCCCGCACACGTTCTGTCTGTTTTCGAGCGCACCTATCCGTTCGCGTGGCTGGGCATCCTGGCAAAGGCAGCCCCGACGCACGAAGAATTGATCTATGCCTACCACGAGCGCGGGTTCGCGCTGTACAGCATGCGTTCGCCCGAAATTACGCGGCTGTATCTCCAGGTCGCACCGGAAGAGGACATTGCGAGCTGGCCCGACGAGCGCATCTGGCGCGAGCTGCATGTGCGGCTGGAGACCGACGATGGCTGGTCATTGCGCGAAGGACCGGTGCTCGAAAAGGGCATTACCGGCATGCGCAGTTTCGTGGCCGAGCCGATGCAATATGGCCGGCTGTTTCTGGCGGGTGATGCCGCACATATCGTGCCGCCAACCGGAGCCAAAGGCATGAACCTCGCGGTGGCCGACGTGCGCACGCTGGCACGCGCGCTGGGTCCGTTCTTCAAAGCGAGGCGAACCGATCTGCTCGACGCCTATTCGGAGACCTGCCTCAAGCGCGTATGGCGCGCCGAGCACTTCTCATGGTGGATGACGTCGATGCTGCATCGTTTTCCAAGCGACGACGTGTTTCAGCATCGCCTGCAAAGATCGCAGCTCGAGTATGTCGTCAGCTCACAGCCGGCCGCGGCCTCCTTGGCCGAGAACTACGTCGGCTTGCCGTTCGCGTGACGCTACGCCCGACCCCATACGTCCCGTGCGGTTTCGACGACCAGGCGCATTTTGGCCGCCTGCGCGTCGAGCGCGATCGCGTTGCCGTGTACCGTGCTCGAAAACCCGCACTGCGGCGACAGGCACAACTGGTCAAGCGGAATGATCCGGGCAGCTTCGTCGATCTTGCGCTTCAGCGCATCGCTGGATTCAAGCGCGTCGAGCTTGGTCGTGACGAGGCCGAGCACTACGGTCTTGCCCTTGGGCACGAAGCGCAAGGGCGCGAAATCGCCCGAACGCGCATCGTCGTACTCGAGGAAATAGCCGTCGACTGCGAGTTCGTTGAACAGTACTTCGGCGACAGGTTCGTAGCCACCCTCTGCCACCCACGCGCTTTTGAAATTGCCGCGGCACAGATGCACGCAGACCGCCATGTCGACGGGACGATCGGCGATCGCGGCGTTGATCAGCCGAGCATAGCGTCGCGGCAGTTCGTTGGGATCGTCGCCCCGCTTGCGCGCGCCTTCCCGCATCTTCTCGTCGCAAAGATACGCAAGGTTGGTGTCGTCCAGTTGCAGGTAGCGACAACCGGCGTCGGACAGTGTACGGATTTCCGCGCGATAGGCCGCGGCGACGTCGGCGAAGAACATGTCCATGTCGGGATACGCCTCGCGGCTGATGGCTTCGCGGCCGCCACGAAAATGCAGCATCGTCGGCGAGGGAATGGTCACCTTCGGCGTGCGCTTCGTCACCGATTTGAGAAACTGGAAATCCGCCAACTGGATCGGCTTGACGTGACGTATCTTGCCCGTGATATGCATGACCGGCGGCGCAAAATCGATATTGCCTGCCGCGCTGTGGAAGGCGACCGAGATGCCGCCTTTGGTTTCGACGCCGGCGAGTTGCTCGAGAAAGTCGATGTGAAAATAGGTGCGCCGGAATTCACCGTCGGTAACGCCTTGAAGGCCGGCATCCTCCTGGAAGCGGACGACGTCGCGGATCGCCGCATCCTCAACCTCGCGCAGCGCCGCGGGCGGGATTTCGCCCTTCTTGCGCCGTTCGCGCGCATCGAGCAATGCCTGCGGGCGCAAGAAACTGCCGACATGATCGGCGCGAAAGGGCGGTCGGGTACGAACGGACATCGGTGTGTCTCCTGGTCTTGGCGGGGTCCCGTCCTGCATGGTGAGCCACCGCAGGCAACGGTAAAGCGGTTATCATGCCCCGGAATGCGCCCTTTGGGAATGCGTGCGCCGCCACTCTGATCGGAAACATGCAGCAAAATATGACATCCGAGCGGTGGATATTCAAAGACTGTCAAGGAGGACAATCATGATGCAACCAACTCGCAACACGCGTCGCCGCTTTCTGGCGACCTTGGCAACTGGTGCGGCAGCGATGACGACCTCGAAGTTCGCGTTCGCCGCCGATCCGCTGAAGATCGGCCTGATTCTGCCGCTGACCGGTCCGTTCGCATCGACCGGCAAGCAAATTGAGGCCGCGGTCCGTCTCTATATCGCGCGCAATGGTGATACGGTTGCCGGACGCAAGGTCGAGCTGATCGTGAAGGATGATACCGGCGTCGCGCCTGAAACCACCAAGCGCATCGCCCAGGAACTGATCGTGCAGGAGCACGTGAATGTACTGGCGGGATTCGGGCTCACGCCGCTGGCCCTCGCTGCGGCGCCGGTCGCGACCGAAGCGAAGGTACCGATGATCGTGATGGCGGCGGCGACGTCGATCATACCGACGCGCTCGCCGTACATCGTGCGCTCGGGATTCGCACTGCCGCAAATCACTGCGCCGATGGCCGATTGGGCGGCGAAGAACAAGATCAAGCGCGTCGTTACCCTGGTTACCGACTACGGCCCCGGCATCGACGCCGAGAAGACCTTCGTCAAGCGCTTCACCGAAGCCGGCGGCACGGTGGTGGAATCGATCCGCACGCCGCTGCGCAATGCCGACTACGCGCCGTTCCTGCAGCGCGTCAAGGATGCCAAGCCGGATGCGCTTTTCGTGTTCGTGCCTTCCGGCGAAGGCACCGCAGTGATGAAGCAGTTTGCGGACCGCGGTCTGGCCGCTGCTGGCATCGCGCTGATCGGGACCGGCGATGTGGTCGACGACGATATTCTCGATACGATCGGCGCACCGTCGCTTGGCGTGGTCACCTCGTTCCACTATTCCGCTGCGCACCCGTCGGCGGAGAACAAGGCCTATGTCGAGGCGTTCATGAAGGCCAACAACGGCATGCGTCCGAATTTCCACTCTCTTGGCGGCTACGACGGCATGCACCTCATCTATGAAGCGCAAAAGAAGACCGGCGGCAGCAATGATGGTGCGAAACTCGTCGAGGCGATGAAGGGCATGTCGTGGACAAGTCCGCGCGGACCGATGTCGATCGATCCCGCGACGCGCGATGTGGTGCAGACCATCTATATCCGCAAGGTGGAGATGAAAGACGGGCACTACTGGAACATCGAATTCGACAAGGTCGACAACGTCAAGGACCCTGGAACCTAGGGTGTAGCGTCGGAGCGCGAGTGAATTCGCGCCCGAGAGTGGAATCAGGCGAAAGGCGATGATCGGCAATTTCATCGGTGTGCTCTTCGACGGCATCGCTTACGGCAGCCTGCTGTTCGTCATCAGCATCGGCCTGTCGGTGACGATGGGCCTGATGAACTTCGTCAATCTCGCGCATGGCGCGTTTGCGATGGTCGGGGGGTATGCGTGTGTCCTCGCCATGACGAGGCTCGGCGTACCCTTTCTTGCCACGTTGCCGATCGCGTTCATCGTGTCCGCCGCGGTCGGCGTTGTGCTGGAACGCACGCTTTATCGCCGCCTGTATCAAGCGACACACCTCGACCAGGTACTGTTCAGCATCGGCCTCGTGTTCATGTCGATTGCCGCGACGACGTATTTTTTCGGGCCGCAGCAGCAACCGGTGCAGTTGCCGTCGTTTTTGCGTGGCCAAGTGCACGTGCTCGGGATCGACCTCGGCGCGTATCGATTGTTCCTGATCGGCATCGTCATCGCGATCACGGTGGCGCTGACCTGGCTGATCGAGCGAACGCGATTTGGCGCGGAGATTCGTGCGTCGGTCGACAATCAACAGGCGTCGGCGGGTCTCGGCATCAACGTCTACCGGGTATTCACGCTGACTTTTGCACTGGGATCGGGCCTGGCAGGGCTTGGCGGCGGACTTGGCATCGATGTACTCGGGCTGGACCCTACGTTCCCGCTCAAGTACATGGTGTACTTCCTCCTCGTGGTCGCGGTTGGTGGTGCTGGCACGGTCAAAGGCCCGCTGTTTGCGGCGCTGATTCTCGGCGTCTTCGATGTCGCTGGGAAATATTACGCACCGCAGGTGGGGTCGTTCATCATCTATGTCGTGATGGTGGTGATGCTGATCCTGTTTCCGCGTGGCCTTGTGGTGCGGCATACATGAGCAACATCGACCTGCCGACGCAGCGGTGGAGCAAGCTCGAGATCGCCTTTTGGCTGGTCCCGATCGTGGCATTCTTCGCATTCCCCAAGTATTTGACGCTCGGCAGCCAGATTCTGATCACCGGGCTATTCGCATTATCACTGGATCTGATTCTTGGTTACGCACGCATCATTTCATTGGGACAGGCCGCGTTCTTCGGCCTCGGGGCGTACACCGCCGGGTTGCTGGCCAAGCACGGCTGGGGGGAGCCGCTGAGCGGTCTGGTGCTCGCCGCGGTCGTTGCGTCGTTCGCCGGGTTCGTGACCAGCTTTCTCGTGGTGCGTGGCCAGGATCTGGCTCGGCTGATGGTGACGCTCGGCATCGGACTGATGTTTCACGAGGTGGCCAATCAGGCGACGTCGATTACTGGCGGCGTTGACGGCCTGTCGGGCGTGGAGATGGGCAAGCTGTTCGGCGTTTTCTCATTCGGCATGGATGGCAAGACCGGCTATCTCTACAGCCTCGCCGTTCTGTTCCTGGTGTTCTGCTTTGCCCGTACACTGATGGGCTCGCCGTTCGGGTTGTCGCTGCGCGGTATTCGCGAGGGCGAAAAGCGCATGCCTGCGATCGGTGCGTCGGTGTCACGCAAGCTCGTCGCCGTCTACACCGTCGGTGCGGGCATCGCCGGCATTGCGGGCGCGTTGCTCGCACAGACCACTCAATTCGTCGGCATCGACTCACTCGGCTTTCCGCGCTCGGCGGAACTGATGATCATGTTGGTCCTTGGCGGCACGGGCCATCTGTACGGCGCGCTGATTGGTGCTGCGGTATTCATGCTGCTCCAGGACTACCTTTCGAACCTCAACCCGGTGTATTGGCAGTTCTGGTTGGGGTTGTTGCTCGTCGTCATCGTGCTGTTCGCGCGCGGTGGCTTGATGGGTGGCCTGATCGCGCTGCGACAGCGATTTGCGCGGGCGAGCAAATGAGCGCCGCAGTATGAGCGCGGTATTGCGCACCGTCGGGCTGGGCAAGACCTTCGGCGGGTTCAAGGCCAACGCGGACATAAGCCTGTCGTTTGCGCCGGGTGCACGGCACGCGTTGATCGGCCCCAACGGCGCGGGCAAGACCACGTTCATCAATCTGCTTACCGGCGTTCTCCCGCCCACGTCCGGCGAGGTATATCTCGGCGAAGAGCAGATCACGGCGCTGCCACAGCACGCCCGGGTCAAGCGCGGCATGACGCGAACTTTCCAGATCAACACGCTGTTCCCGGGGCTCACCGCCCTCGAATCGGTCGTGCTGGCGTGCTGTGAGCATGACGGGCGAGGCGGCGTGTGGTGGCGGTCCACATCTTCCGAGCGCAGCGCCATCGGTGAAGCGAACGCGATCCTCGCCAAGCTCAAGCTCGATCGCGATGCGGCGACGTTGACGCGCGAACTTCCCTACGGCAAGCAGCGTCTGCTGGAGATAGCGCTCGCGCTCGCGACGCGACCCAAGGTATTGCTGCTCGACGAGCCGGCAGCAGGCATCCCCTCGGCCGAGAGTGCCGAGTTGTTTGCGGTGATCGCAAACCTGCCACGCGATGTCACCATCGTGTTCATCGAGCACGACATGGACCTGGTATTCAAATTTGCGGAACGCATCACAGTGATGGTCGGCGGCACGGTTCTGGTCGAAGGCACACCCGCCGAAATCGCGGGCGATCGGCGCGTGCGCGAGGTCTATCTCGGCGAGGCGGAGCATGCCTGAACTGCTCCTGGCGGAAGGATTGACCGCGGGTTACGGTGACTCGATCGTGCTCGAGGACGTCGGAGTCACGTTGGCGCCGGGCGAGAGTCTCGCGCTGCTCGGCCGCAATGGTGTCGGCAAGACCACGCTGCTGCTCACGCTGATGGGCCTGACCCGGCTCAAGCAGGGTCGCGTCGTGTTCAACGGCAACGACCTGACGCATGTCCCGACGTTCCGGCGCGCACACGCAGGCCTGGGGTGGGTTCCGCAGGAACGCTTCATGTTTCCCTCGTTGACCGTCGAGGAGCATCTGACGGTGGTCGCGCGTGCCGGAGGGCCCTGGAACCTCGAGCGCGCTTACCGGATTTTTCCGCGGCTGGAGGAGCGGCGGCGCAATCTGGGCAATCAGCTGTCGGGTGGCGAGCAGCAGATGCTGGCCATTGCACGTGCCCTGATGACCAATCCCAAGCTGCTGCTGCTGGACGAACCGATGGAAGGTCTGGCGCCGATCATCGTGCAGGAACTGATGAAGGTCATTGGCTGACATTGTTCGCGCGGGCGAGTTCGCGGTCATCGTGGTCGAGCAGCACGCGCGCCTGGCCCTGCAGCTCACGCAACAGGCGATCGTCCTCGACCGCGGTCGCATCGTCCACAGCTCGACCAGCGAATTGTTGCTGCGCGATCCTGCGTTGCTCGACCGATTGGTCGCGGTCGCCTGAATGCGCGTGCGAGGGCGTGGTGTGCGGACTGCCGTAGCAGCTCCGCTTGTGAATAGTCACCGTGCTGATCACGTCAAACGCCTGCCGATGATTCGCTTCCTGCTCAAGGCACTGACGCGTATACCGCTGCCGCTCATGTACGGGTGTGGTTGGTCGATCTATTTCGTCGCCTTTCGCGTCATGCGCTGGCGGCGTGACCGCGCCGAGCTGGATCTGCGCAATGCATTTCCCGACAAGGATGGCGCAGAGCGCGCGCGCATCCTTCGCACCGCCTATCGCAATCTCGCCGATACGTTGATGGAAGCGATCTGGGGTTTCGGTGCGAGCGCCGATGCGCTGACGAGGCGCGTTACGTTCGAGAATCCGGAGCTTGTCGACCAATGCGTTGCAGCGAAGCAGTCGGTCGTGCTGCTGACCGCGCATTACGGTAACTGGGAATGGCTGTCGCTGGCCGCGGGCGTTCGCTTCGGCATTACCATCGACGTCGTCTACCAGCGCCAGCGGGTCGAGGCCATCGATCTTTTCCTGCGGGAAGCGCGCGCACGCTTCGGCAGCCGCTTCGTTCCGCGCGAGGAGTTCATTTTTGATCTGATGAATCGCGCGGGTCAGCCGCGTGCGTACGCGCTGATCGCCGATCAAACGCCCAAGCACAAGAACGACCCCAGACACTGGACGCGCTTTCTCGGGCAGGACACCGCATTTTTCAAGGGGGCAGGCAAGATCGCACAGTTCCTCGACGCCAGGGTGTTGTACGTGAGCATGCGTCGTGTGCGCCGGGGCTACTACTCGGTGCGCTTGTCTGTCCTTGCCGATCCGCCCTATGAACTGGATGCCAACGAGATGATCGTCGAACGATACGCACGCAACCTCGAACACGACATCCGCGAGAGTCCGGCGGACTGGCTTTGGCAGCAGAACAAGTGGAAGGTCACGAAGTCCGCGGAGGACGCCAGGACGCGGAGCGCGCGTCGCCGCTAAATTCGGCTACGCCGCGTGCCAGATAGCGACAGTTGCGAGAAGGTCGTCGGCAACGCTGCCGGCGAACAGGCGCCAGTGGTCCGGCGTGTAGGGCGGTGGCCCGGCAACCAGTTGCAACCCATCAGCAGTGGTGACGTCGATTTTGCGGAATGGCGCCTGGAGTGCGTCGCCGGTGGCTTTGCTCATCGCTTCCTTGCACGTCCACAAGCGTAGAAATCCGCGTCGTCGTGCGTCTGAATCGAGTGGCGCAAGCGTTTCGCGTTCGCGCTCGGTCAGAAACTTTCGCGCGAGTCCGTCGGCATTGAGCGTTCGGTCCACGCGTTCGATGTCAACGCCGATGCGTGACGTGGGCAACAGGCCATGCGCAATTCCGATCAGCGCAATATCGCGTGTATGCGACACATTGAAGTCGAGCGCGTGTGGATCGGCGAGCTCCGGCCGGCCGCGGACGCCGCGCTGCAACGGCACGGCCGCCGGATCGATGCCCAACGCGCTGGCGAGCAGCAGGCGCAACGTTGCACGACCGACGATCCAGCGCTGACGCAGGATATCGGTGCCGAAACGCGCCGCGCGCGCTTGCTCTGCCGGAGACAGCCAGTGCTCGATCGCGTCGACTCCATTGGGGACGCGGTCGAGCTGACACATCCACAGCGCAATTGCAGGATCGGGTGCTGACAGCGCGCGTACTCCGGGGATTGCATCCTGTGGCCGCGAGATTACGAGAGGGGCAGAGGCCAAGGTGGTAAGCGAGCCCTCAGGCTTGTGGATTGGATGCGGCCGGCATTGAAGTCGTCCGGCACCGTGCGCAGGTCGAAAGTGATCCAGCGGCAATTGTATCCGACTAGCGTCGTGCTCGTTTCCATCGTGAAGCGACGCTAGCGGCACGGATGATTGCAACGACTTAACGTGAAGTTGTCACGCGCTAGCGCGCCAGTTTCTGGCACGACGTACTCGTCGTCGCGTCTGGTGCGCGGTTGAACGGGGGCCCACAGACGCCAAGCCCTCCAAATACGGAGGGCTCGAGGTACTGCTCAGCGTAGGGAACGTCGCCAGCGCTATTGTCCCTCGGTCACTGTTTTGGTGATGCGGGAGTTGGCGGCGACCGCGCGTGACTGTGTGGGCGTGTTTGTTATTGGATGGTGACGTTGTCGATGAAGGTGGTCTTGTCGTTGCCATCGGTCCCGGTAAACGTGATCGTATGTGCGCCGCTGGTCCCGACCGAGAAGGGGATGCTGAACGCGGCGAAGCTGGTGCTCGCGGGCGAGATCAGGCCGCCGATCTGGGTGCCGTCCACGCTGACCTTGACCGGCTGCACGAACGGGGAGACGCAGCAACTGCGCCGTGCCGCCTGAAACGAGAGGGTATAGCTGCCGGCATTCAAGGTGATCGCTTGCGTCATGCTGCCGGGACCCTGGATGAACGCGGTCTGGGTGCCGCTGGGTGCAGACGCTGCACCCCACGCGCTGCCGTTGCCCTGGATCCCGCTGTCCGGGCTGAAGGTCCAGCCGATGCCTGATGCGCTCGGGTTGTACTGAAAGCCGCTGCCCAGCGCCGGGATCTCGAAGCTGGCATTGGCAATCTGGGTGCCGGGTACCAGGGTGACGTTGTCGATAAAGGTTGACTTGTCGTTGCCGTTGGTTCCGGTGAAAGTGATCGTATGCGCACCGGTGGTGCCGACCGAGAAGGAGATGCTGAACGGGACGAAGCTGGTGCTCGAGGGCGAGATCAGGCCGACCTGGGTTCCATCGACGCTGACCTTGACCGGCTGCACGAACGGGGAGACACAGCAACTGCGCTGTGCTGCCTGAAACGAGAGGGTATAGCTGCCGGCATTCAAGGTGATCGTTTGGGTCATGCTGCCGGTACCCTGGATGAACGCGGTCTGGGTGCCGTTGGGTGCCGTTGCGGCGCCCCACGCGCTGCCGTTGCCCTGGATGCCGCTCCCTGGACTGAAGGTCCAGCCGATGCCTGCTGCGCCCGGGTTGTACTGAAAACCACTGCCCAGTGCCGGGATCTCGAAGCTGCCGTTGACCAGCGACCCCGGAGGCGTGCTGTTGACCACCTGTGACAACGTTGCGCTGGTTGAGCCGCTGTTGCCCGCATCGCCGGAATAGGTGGCGACGATGCTATGCGTAGCCGACACTCAGGCTGCTGGTGCTGCACGTCACGCTCTTGGAATTGGCGGCGCCGGCGGGCAGCGAGATCGCGCCGCAGTTGGTGATCGTGGTACCGCCATCGGTGAAGGCAACGCGTACCAGTCGGCGCCGAGCCGACAACGGTGGCCGTGAACGTCACGCTTGCGCCAACGAGCGACGGACTCCCCGAACTCGTCAGCGTCGTGGCGGCAGAAGTCTTGCCGCCCATGGCGACCGAAATCGTCAGCAACCCCGATGGCCCCGGCGTCGCGCTGATGACGTTGATCGTCACGCCGGTGGTGCTGTCGACATAAGTCCCTCCTTGGAGCAGTGCCGCATCTCCGAAACCGCCGCCACTGCCGGGCGTCATATCGAGTAACTCGGTGTCGTCGCCGCAGTTGCTGCCGGTACACGGAGTAATCAAATTGCGGGCCACCCACACGAATCTGCGCGCCGAGGTTGGGCAAGGAAGAAATGCGTGACTGTCGAAAGCCGATCGGCTGCCGAAACTCGACCCAGTAGGTCCGCTTGACGTTGCTGGTGGGGATCTTGATGGCGTAGGTCGATTGACCGGCGGACTCAAGTGGCGACAAGTTGATACGTCTGGGTCCCGGAACTGTGTATCTTGACCGACGTGGACGGGATCCAGTTCAGCGCCGCTTTTTGCATCGCATTGAAATGCATCTGGCGAGTGTTGCCCATCACGTCGAATGGATCGCCATATTCGGTAACGCTGCAACTCCCGCCGAGGACCTGCGCGCCACAGCTGACCGCAGCCGCGTGCCATAGTCCGAAGTTGTGGCCGAGTTCGTGGCCGTAAACCCATAGCGCGTTGTAGCCGTTGCTCCACGCCTGATAGCGCCAGCCGACGTAAGCTAGCCCCGCCCAGCCACAGGAGATCGACGGGCATGACGTAGTAGCGGTTCTTGTAGCTGGTGATGTTGTAGCCTGCCGGCGGTCGCCGCCTGATCGGCCAGGTTACCGATCGATCAGTGAAGTCGCAGCCGGGCGGGGTGCGCCGCGTTGGCCAGGAGCCAGCTCCCGCCGCTATTCGCAACAGTGACGTTCAACAGTTGTTGACCGTACGAAACTTCCTGGTAGTACGGCGCCACCTTGGTTTGGAATTCGGTGTCGATCGCGGCGACGCTGAAGGGTTCGCCCGCGGTGTCCGTGAACTTGATCGGCAACACCAGCACGTTGTTCGTAATCGGTGCCGCGGCGATGTCGCCCGTCTTGGCTGGTGGAGGTGCGAGGATGGTGATGGTGTTCGACGTCGAGTGACGAGCCATCGGCGGCGACCTTGCCGTCGGCATTGATGAGCATGCCGATCGCGAGCGCAGTCGGGAATCGCCGCGACATTCAACAGCGTGGATTTGTCCGACGCGTCGCGAATGGCGAGCCCATACTCGCCACGACCTTGCTCGAAAAAGTCCTTGTGGAAGACAGCGAGCGTGCCCGAGAGCGTTTTCCGCGTTTCCGCCAGCGCGGTCGCGCGGCCAGTGGTCGGGGCCTGACCGACAACGCTATATATGTTGATCGCGAATACGTTGCCGGCGAGGGTTCCGGTAGCATTGATGCGCGACCCGTTGCTGAGCGTGTCCAGGCTGGCGCCGGTCAACGCATATGATCCGCCCTGGTCGAGTTTCAGTCCGAAATAGCGAAGGGTTACGCCCGTCATCTGGTTCTTTACTGTCAACTCCGAGACGGTGCCCGTGACAGTAACCTGGGTCGTGCTGATGACGACTGCTTCGGTGGACACGGCTTGGTGAGCGGACGCGGGAAGACTGGCCAACACGAACAGCACGATAACGCCCAGAGCGCTGCCTAGGCGATATTTGTTATGAACAAACATGGCGTGCTGCATTCGTGATTGATGGCTGCTGCCAGCGACGCAAAACGTCTTTATCTGACGCGGCATGTCCATGTGAATGGCATGTATTCGCTTTGCCAAGTGATTTGACGCTCGTCAATGACTGGCAAGCAAAAATCGGGCAAGCAGGCGACAAAAAGCGCTTGCGCTGATCAGGCGGTTTGATATTTGTTGCGTACAGCATCGGCAATTGGTAAAGGCGCGCCCAGCGCCATGCAATGGTTGGCTATCTCTCTGTGAGTGGAGCACCGGAGCCGCTGATCACTCCGAAACATTCCGCGCTGGCACCTTGTGGCAATACATCGTTACTCCGTTTGATCGCGATCGAGTCGATGGTAGTCCCTGGTGGGTGGATCGTTTTCGCTGCAGCGATGCCAGCGAAGAAAGTGTTGCGGGCATCGCGCGAGACAATGCATTCGCAATGAATTGCCAAATGCAGTGTCCATTATCACCACGTCAGTTCGAAGCGAAACAATTCGGGCGACGCTGGTCCCATTATTTTACCCTCGCATTTCGCCTCGCGAACTGCAGTTGAAACTGGTTGTGACAACGATTTCGCACTCGATCCGAAAGCCAAGCGTATCTACATTGTCAGAGATGTGCAGCACAGCTGTCCCCGTCACTCCGTACCGCGACGTTGGTGCGCTCTGCGCGGGCGCGGTTGTCATTGAATGGTGACGCTATCGACGAAGGTGGTTTTGTCGTTGCTGTCGGTTCCGGTGAAGGTGATCGTATGCGCGCCGGTGGTACCGACCGAGAAGGGGATGCTGAACGCGGCAAAGCTGGTGCTCGCGGGCGAGATCAGGCCGCCGATCTGGGTTCCGTCGATGCTGACCTTGACCGGCTGCACGAACGGGGAGACGCAGCAACTGCGCCGTGCCGCCTGAAAGGAGAGGGTATAGCTGCCGGCATTCAAGGTGATCGTTTGGGTCATGCTGCCGGGACCCTGGATGAACGCGGTCTGGGTGCCGCTGGGTGCCGACGCTGCGCCCCACGCGCTGCCGTTACCCTGAATACCGCTGTTCGGGCTGAAGGTCCAACCGATGCCTGATGCGATCGGGTTGTACTGAAAGCCACTGCTCAGCGCCGGGATCTCGAAGCTGGCATTGGCCATCTGGCTGCCGGGTACCAGGGTGACGTTGTCGATAAAGGTTGACTTGTCGTTGGCGTCGGTCCCCGTAAACGTGATCGTATGCGGGCCGGTGGTGACCGTGAAGGGGATGCTGAACGGGGCGAAGCTGGTGCTCGCGGGCGAGATCAGGCCGATCTGGGTTCCGTCCACGCTGACCTTGACCGGCTGCACGAACGGGGAGACGCAGCAACTGCGCTGTGCCGCCTGAAACGAGAGGGTATAGCTGCCGGCATTCAAGGTGATCGATTGGGTCATGCTGCCGGGACCCTGGATGAACGCGGTCTGGGTGCCGCTGGGTGCCGACACTGCGCCCCACGCGCTGCCATTGCCCTGAATCCCGCTGTTCGGGCTGAAGGTCCAGCCGATGCCTGCTGCGTTTGGGCTGGACTGAAAGCCGCTACCCAGCGCGGGGATCTCGAAGCTGCCGTTGACCAGCGACGTTGAGCGGCGTGCTGTTGACCACCTGCGACAATGTGCGTGCTGGTTGAGCCATTGTTGCCGGCATCGCCGGAATAGATGGCGACGATGCTGTGCGTACCCGCGCTCAGGCTGCTGGTAGCGCACGTGGCAGTGGGAACGTTGGTGGTGCCACCGGTGAAGGTGGCCGCACCGCAGAGAGTCGTGCTGTCAGCGGTGAAGGCCACGGTGCCCATCGGCGCGCTACCGTTGACCGTCGCTGTGAACGTCACACTGGTTCCGACCGTCGACGCGTTCGGGGAACTCAATAGTGTCGTTGTCGTTGGCGACTGATTCGGCAACCCGAATGCGGCCAGATGATTTGCCTGGTCTGTTGCATACACCACGCCGTTCGCGACGATCACGCTCTGCCAATGCGTGCTCCCGCCGCGCGCCGCGCTCCACAGCTGAGCTGCCAGACAACGGGTCCAATGCGCGCACCGTGCTGCCGCCGATGGAGAACAGCATGTTGTTGGCGACGACTGGCGACGTTCCGCTCTGGCCGTTATGCCATTGCGGCGACAGCGACGGATTGCCATTGCCGTCGAAATTCAGTCGCACGCCAGAGGCACCGCTACCGTTGACGACAAAGATCCAGGTGCTGTTATCGGCGGGATTTACCCACACGGCAGGCTGGCTCAGCACCACGCCGCCCTGCGGCAGGTTGATGATCGTGCCGACTTCGCCACCGACGTTGCCCGGGTTGCCAAGACCACTAAGGTTTTGCAGATTGAGCAGACGCAGCGTTGCGTCCTTGCCGCCCTGGACGGCCAGATGCTGCACCGTGGAATTCGGCGGCACCGGAAGTATGGCGGGGGCCGTGCTGCCGACATCGGCGTCCGCGCTGTCCAGCGATACGTGATTGGTTGGCGTGTAGCTATCGAGCGGTTTGCCGGCGTTGGCCCCCGTGCCGCCGGTGCCATCGGGATGCAGCGCGATGACCGATTCACTCCAGTTGTGATTGCCGTCGAACTGACCAGGTAGGCCGTTGAAGGAATTTCCCGTACCCATGAAGATGCGATCGGTGCCGGCGTGGTAGACGACGCCCGGGCGCGACCAGATCGCATTCTGCTTTGTCGCGCAGGTCGGCTCGACGCCGCCGCCGAAGTGGAACAAGTGCGCAGACAGATCGCTGCACGCGGCGTTGAAGACTTTCTGCGTGCCGGTCGCGAGATTGATCGCGGTGACATGGCCTTGATAGTCGCCGTTGTCGCCCGGATAGCCGCCGTGCGTTACATACAGGTACGTGATGCCGCCGGACGTCGCCGTCGACAGCGCGGAAGAACCTTTCTCGTCGTAGCCCTTGAGCGTCGCATTCTGCGGCCAGCCGCCGACGACGATCTCAGTGCCGTCGCCGACTACATATTTGTGGACGTTTCCGTCGAGGCCGTAGCTGTAAACGAACTGGCGATTCGGATCGATCGCCGGTGACGAGGTCGTGTAGCAGTCGCTGGAGCCGTTGTTGATCTTGCAGCCGTTCGGGCCGTACTGATGGCTCCAGGCCGTCGTCCCGGTCTGCGCATCGAGCGCGATGATCCGGCCGTCGCGCGTTGTCACGAACAGCAGATTCTTGACGCCGCCGGGCGTGGTCACGGCCTCGAGATACACCGGCGCGCCATCGGCAATGGCCGGGAGCGTGGCCTGGTACTTCTGCGTCAGCGTGCTGACGTTGGCCGGGGTGAGGATCGTTTCGGAAGTGTTGTTGCCGCTATGTTGCGCATTGCCGCCGAACTGCAGCCAGTCGTAGGCCAACGTGGGCGCAATCGATAGTGTGCATGTGAGTGCGGCGAAACACTGGATGACGAGCCGGCGGTGCGAGTTGGCCATTGACCGTGTTCCTTTGGTGCGCGTTTCCCCCTTGGTGGCTGCTTGCATCACCCGTGCAAACGCGACCACGCCAATTATGACAAAAGCATAACACGGGCTGGCGCGCCTTGCAACGAGCGGCATCATACAGGCACAAGCCCGCTAGTTGGACTTCATCCGGATGCGCATCACGCGCTTGTCGTATTCGGCCTCGGTTCCAAGCGTGATCTCGGTACCATCGGCGGCGAACACGCGCCCTCCCGTGCGGCGGCACGCCTCGCGCTCGAATTGGCACGGACCCATTTCGGGCGCCTTGCGACACAACGCCGCGACCTGCGGTGAATACTCGATAGCTGTCTGTCGCGTCTGGCCGGCTGCTTCGGTGACACAAACATAGAGCACGCCCGGCGCAAAACCCGTGATTACAATTTTTGACGTAGGGCTCTGGGAAACCGCGGCTGCTTGCACCGCGGGCGAAGGCTGCGACACCGTCGCGTCACCGGCCTTGGCCATTGGGCGCGCGGCATCAGGCTTGTCGACCTCGGGCCCATGGCAGGAGGAGAGGAGCAGCGCCGCGGCCAGCAGCGAAAACGTTGAATTCATGGCAGGGCTCACGAGGCAGAAGTGTACAGGGCTGGCGTTTCGTCCGATCGGCCCAAAATATAGCTCGAGTCCACTCGCCGGCGCTGCGGGAGACCCCTATGCGCGTGCGCAGGACGTCACGGGTTGGCGGGGCATGATGCCCCTTCAAATCCGGGCCAAATTTTGCTATAGTTGCGGGCGGTAAGTTTGCAACTTGAAATTGGCACGGAAATGGGCTCGACAGCCCATTTTTTTTTCCGTTTTTTCGGAATAGCTGCGATAGACCTTTGAATCTGGGTGAAATTCTGGAGCGTACGCTGCCTGCGATGGGATACGAGCTGGTCGACTGGGAGTCGGCGGCGCGGGGCGGTCTGGTGCGCGTTCTGATCGACAAGCCTGCGGGCATCGACGTCGAGGATTGCGCGCGCGTGTCGAATCACCTGACGCACCTGTTCGCGGTCGAGCAGGTAGCCTACGAACGGCTCGAAGTCTCGTCACCGGGGCTTGACCGGCCATTGAAAAAATCGACCGATTTTGTGCGTTTTGCGGGCGAGGAAGTGAAGTTGACGTTGCGCGAGAGTGTCGACAAGGCCAAACGGATCAAAGGGATCCTGCGTGGCGTGGAGGGCGATTGCGTCCTGCTCGACACCGAGACCGGTCGGCGCACGATCGCGCTCGCGAATATCGACAAGGCACGCCTGGTGCCAAAGATTGAGTGGAGACAGACCAAATGAATCGCGAATTGCTGCTTCTCGTCGACGCCCTGGCGCGCGAAAAGAACGTTCCCAAGGACATCGTCTTCACGGCGCTGGAGTCGGCACTCGCCTCGGCGACCAAGAAGCGCTTCACGCAGGATATCGACGCGCGCGTCGAAATCGATCGTGAAACCGGCGACTACGAGTCGTTCCGGCGCTGGACGGTCGTTCCCGACGAGGACCATGAAGAGCCCGCGCACCAGATCGCGATCACCGACGCCGCGGATCGCGACCCGGAGCTCAAACTGGGCGACGTGGTCGAAGAGGCGCTCGAGCCGATCGAATTCGGACGCATCGGGGCGCAGGCCGCGAAGCAGGTCATCCTGCAGAAAATCCGCGATGCCGAGCGCGAGCAGATCCTCAATGATTTTCTCGAGCGCGACGACAATCTGCTCACCGGCACGGTCAAGCGCATCGAGCGCGGGGCGACGATCGTCGAATCCGGCCGCATCGAAGGCGTGATCCCGCGCGATCAGCTGATCCCGAAAGAGAACCTGCGCGTCGGCGATCGCGTTCGTGCGTACGTCGTGAAGATCGAAGCGCAGGCGCGCGGGCCGCAGTTGGTCCTCTCGCGCGTCACGCCGGATCTGGTGCGCCGTCTGTTCGAGCTCGAAGTACCCGAGATCGAAGAAGGTCTGATCGAAATCAAGGCCGCCGCGCGCGATCCCGGCATTCGCGCCAAGATCGCCGTGAAGTCGAACGATCCGCGGCTCGACCCGCAGGGCACGTGTATCGGCATGCGCGGTTCGCGCGTCACCGCGGTGACCAACGAGCTCGCGGGCGAACGCGTCGACATCGTGCTGTTCTCGGAAGATCCGGCCAAGTTCGTGATCAACGCGCTGGCACCGGCGGAAATTTCGAGCATCGTCGTCGACGAGGAAAAGCACGCGATGGATGTCGTCGTCGATGAAGACAACCTGGCGATGGCGATCGGCCGCAGCGGCCAGAACGTCCGCCTGGCGTCGGAACTCACCGGCTGGGAAATCAACCTGATGGGCGTCGAGGAATCGCAGCAGAAGACGCAGCAGGAAAGCGAGAAGATTCGCGCGCTGTTCATCGCCAAGCTCGATGTCGACCAGGAAGTTGCCGACATCCTGATCCAGGAAGGATTTTCGACGCTCGAGGAAATCGCCTACGTGCCGCTCAACGAGATGCTCGAAATCGAATCGTTCGATGAGGACACCGTCAATGAGTTGCGCAGCCGTGCTCGCAATGCGCTGCTGACCGAGGCGATCGTACGCGAGGAATCGGTCGAGCACGTCTCCGAGGATCTGCTCAACCTCGAAGGCATGGACACCGAGACCGCAGGGTTGCTCGCCGAGAAAGGGATCACCAATCGCGATGCGCTTGCCGATCTTGCCGGCGACGAACTGGTCGAATTGACCGGTCTGTCCAATGAGCGTGCGCAGGAATTGATCATGAAGGCGCGCGCGCACTGGTTCGAAAGCACCGCGAGCGCCGAAAGCGCGGAACAAGGCCACCAAGCATAGCGAGCGCCCGGAGAAAAACATGGCCCTGACCACGATCGAGAAATTTGCGACAGAACTGAAAATGCCGCCGGGCATCCTGCTCGAGCAGCTCACTGCGGCCGGCGTCGACGGCAAGAAGGAAGGCGACAAGCTGTCCGAGTTGGACAAGACGCGCCTGCTCGACTACCTGCGCAAGCAGCATGGCGGTCTCGAGCTGAAAAAGAAGATCACGCTAACGCGCAAGCAGACGACCGAAATCAAGTCGGCCGACAGCACGGGTCGTGCCCGCACCATTCAGGTCGAAGTGCGCAAGAAGCGCGTGTTCGTCAAGCGCGATGGCCCTGACGCAGCGCCTGCACCCGAAGAAGCCCCCGTGCCGGCCCAACCGGTGGTGACCGCGACCGAACTCGCCGCACGCGAGGAAGAAGCGCGCAAGGGCGCCGCGCTGATCGCCAAGCAGCAGGAAGACGTGCAGGTCAAGCAGGATCAGGCCAAGAAGCGCCAGACCAAGAAGGAAAAAGAGGCCGAGGAAATCGCCGCCAAGGCCGCTGAGGCCGCCGCGGTGGCCGCAAAGGAAGCCGCTGCTGCTGCCCCGCCCGTGGTCGCCGAGGCGAAACCTGCGGCGAAGACCGAAGGCACGTTGCACAAGCCGCTGGCCAAGCCCGGCACGAAAAAGGACAAGCCATCGCGCAAGCCATCGGCGACGGCATTCCAGGAGGAAGCCGCGCGTCGTCGTGCGCTCAAGCTGCGCGGCGACGTAACGGGTGGCACGACTGCCTCCGGCTGGAAGCAACCGAAGTCCGGCAAGCATCGTCACGAAGAGGGTGAGGAGGTCGGCGACGCTGCGCAGGATGCGTCGGAACCGACGACGCGCGAGATTGCGGTGCCGGAGACGATCACCGTGGCCGAGCTGGCGCACAAGATGTCCGTGAAGGCCGCCGAAATCATCAAGGTCATGATGAAACTCGGCACCATGGTCACGATCAACCAGATGCTCGATCAGGAGACCGGGATGATCGTGGTCGAAGAGATGGGCCACAAGGCGATCGCCGCCAAGCTCGACGATCCCGACGCATTGCTGGCCGAAAGCGCGCAGGCATCCTCTGCCGAATCACTGCCGCGGCCGCCCGTCGTCACCGTGATGGGCCACGTCGACCACGGCAAGACGTCGCTGCTGGACACTATTCGCCGCACGCGCGTCGCGAGTGGCGAGGCCGGAGGCATCACGCAGCATATCGGTGCGTATCACGTCGAGACCTCCAAAGGCGTGATCACCTTCCTCGACACGCCCGGTCACGAAGCGTTCACTGCGATGCGTGCACGCGGCGCCAAGGTCACCGACATTGTCGTGCTGGTCGTCGCGGCCGACGACGGTGTCATGCCGCAAACCAAGGAAGCAATCGCGCACGCAAAGGCCGGCAACGTGCCTATCGTCGTCGCGATCAACAAGATCGACAAGCCGGAAGCCAATGCGGATCGCGTCAAGCAGGAACTCGTTGCCGAGAGCGTGCTGCCGGAAGAGTACGGCGGCGACGTGCAATTCGTTCAGGTTTCGGCCAAGACGGGCCTCGGCATCGACAAGCTGCTCGACGCCATCCTGCTGCAAGCCGAAGTGCTCGAACTCAAGGCACCGCGCGACGCGCCCGCGAAGGGCATCGTCATCGAATCGCGCCTGGACAAGGGCAAGGGTCCCGTTGCGACGATTCTGGTGCATTCGGGAACGCTCAAGCGCGGCGACGTGGTGCTTGCCGGTGCGGTGTTCGGACGCGTGCGCGCAATGACGGACGAAACCGGCAAAGCGGTTGCTTCGGCGGGGCCGGCGATCCCCGTGGAGATCCAGGGGCTGTCCGACGTTCCGCTTGCGGGCGAGGATGTGCTGGCGCTCGGTGATGAACGCAAGGCCCGCGAAATCGCGCTGTTCCGCCAGGGCAAGTTCCGCGACGTCAAGCTGGCGAAGCAGCAGGCCGCCAAGCTCGAAGACATGTTCGAGCAGCTGGCCGAGAGCGAGATCAAGTCGCTGGCGTTGATCGTCAAGGCCGACGTGCAGGGCAGCTACGAGGCGCTGGCCAACGCGCTGACCAAATTGTCGACCGACGAGGTCAAGGTCAACATCGTGCATGCGGCGGTGGGTGGCATCACCGAGTCCGACGTGAATCTGGCGCTGGCGTCGAAAGCAGTCATCATCGGCTTCAACACTCGCGCCGATGTGGCGGCACGCAAGCTGGCCGAGCACGCCGGTGTCGACATTCGCTACTACAACATCATTTACGAAGCGGTCGACGAGGTGAAGGCGGCGCTGTCCGGCATGCTCGCGCCGGAGAAAAAAGAGAACCGGCTCGGTCTCGTCGAAGTGCGCGAGGTCTACAAGATCTCGAAGGTGGGGACGGTCGCCGGGTGCTATGTGCTCGAGGGCGTGGTTCGCCGCGGCGCGAAGGTCCGCCTGCTGCGCGACAACGTCGTCACGTTCGACGGCGAACTCGATTCGCTCAAGCGTTTCAAGGACGACGTGCGCGAAGTGAAGGGCGGGTTCGAGTGCGGACTGTCGCTGAAGAACTACAACGACGTCGACAAGGGCGATCAGCTCGAAGTGTACGAGATCGTCGAAGTCAGCCGGACGCTGTAGACGACGCGCTACGACGCGGCAAGCGTAATCGCTCGTCGTCACCCGCGGAGCGATGATCCATCTCTTCGATGGCCGACAGGAGTGCCGCGGCGCGGGTGACGTGGTAAGTCTGACCATGAAAAAAAACACCCAGCGCGCGCACCGCGTCGGCGACCAGATCCAGCGCGAGCTGGCGGATTTGCTGCGACTGCACGTCAAGGATCCGCGCATCGGCATGGTTACCATCACGGCGGTCGAAGTTACGCCGGACCTCTCGCACGCCAAGATTTTTTTCTCGCATCTCGCCGGTGCCGAGCAGAAGGATGCCGCCGTCGAGGCGCTGCAGCACACGGCAGGCTATCTGCGCACCGAACTCTCGCATCGGCTGAAGCTCTATACCGTGCCGCAGCTCCATTTTGCGTATGACGATTCGATCGAGTCGGGACTCAAGATGTCCAAGCTCATCGATGACGCGATCGCCGACGATCGCAAGCACCCGTCGTAACGCTCCCCACCTGACGCAATGGATTCGCGATGAAGACGCCGCAGCGTCGGGCGCCGCCACGGCGGCTGGTCGATGGCGTTCTACTCCTCGACAAACCGGCAGGTCTGTCGTCGAACGCGGCCTTGCAGCACGCGAAGCGATTGTTCAACGCCGCCAAAGCAGGTCATACCGGGACACTCGACCCGCTGGCGACGGGACTTCTCCCGATCTGCTTTGGTGAGGCGACCAAGTTCGCGCAACTGCTGCTCGAGGCCGACAAGGCCTACGCGGTGACCCTCCGTCTTGGCGTAACGACGACGACCGGTGACGCAGAAGGCGAGGTAACGCTGGAACGGCCGGTAGGTGTCTCGCGCACCGAGTTCGAGGCGGCGCTGCCGCGCTTCATCGGCAGCATTGAGCAGCGTCCGCCACGCCATGCGGCGCTCAAGTATCAGGGCCGCAATTACTACGAGTACGCGCGGAAAGGCATCGAGATTCCCCGAGTTGCGCGCGCCATCGTCATGCACGAACTCGCCATCGATGCGTGGTCGCCGCCGCTGGTTGAACTCACGGTGCGTTGTGGCAAGGGCACGTATATCCGGGCGCTGGCCGAGGACCTGGGCGAAGTGGTTGGCTGCGGTGCCCATGTGACGGTGTTGCGTCGAACCGCGACCGGCGGTTTCCGCATTGCCGAGGCCGTGACACTCGATGCGCTCGCCGCGCTGCCTGATGCGGAGCGCGACCGCCTGCTGTTGCCCGCCGACGCGGCCTGCTCCGCGCTGCCGCGATGTGATCTCGAAGGCACGGAAGCAGCTGGCTTTCGGGAAGGCCGAGCCGTTCTCCGAGCGGAACTGCCCGATGCGACGTATCGGACGTACGCAGGGGGCATATTTGCGGGGGTCGCTGACGCGGCCCAGGGGTTGCTCCGCCCGCGGCGCCTCGTGGCCACAAGCGCAGGCAAGACCGTCGGTCGAATCGCTTGAATCCTAAGCACTTTTCGAGTTAGAATTCCACCCTTTCGCTGGAGCACCAAAGAATGTCAGTTACGGTTCAAGAAAAGGCCAAGGTCATTGCCACGCATCAGCGTGCGCAAGGCGACACCGGGTCACCCGAGGTCCAGATCGCGCTGCTGACCGCGCGCATCAACGGCCTCAACGACCACTTCAAGGCCAACGTCAAGGATCATCACTCGCGCCGGGGCCTGTTGCGCATGGTTTCGCGCCGGCGCAAGTTGCTCGACTACCTCAAGACGCGCAACGTGGATAGTTACCGCGATTTGATCGACAAGCTGGGACTGCGCAAATAATCGTTGCTGTAGCGCGCGCGGCAATCGAGCCATGGCCACCGCGCTGCACGACGCCTGAATAACCTGATGATGGTCGCGCCTCTGTGGGCCACTTCGATGGCCACCCAGCAGGCAGCTCGGTTGGCAATTGAGTGGCCATTGTCGCTTTCTGACTCCAAGGACAAACGTGCCCATCATCAAGAAATCGATACCCTACGGCCGTCACACGCTGACGCTTGAAACCGGCGAGATCGCGCGCCAGGCAGGCGGCGCCGTGCTGGCGAGCCTCGGCGACAGCGTCGTACTCGTCACCGTCGTCGCGGCGAAAACCGCGAAGCCGGGCCAGGACTTCTTCCCGCTGACGGTCGACTATCAGGAAAAAACATACGCCGCCGGACGCATCCCCGGCGGCTTTTTCAAGCGTGAGGGCCGTCCTTCGGAAAAAGAGACGCTGACCTGCCGGCTGATCGATCGTCCGATGCGGCCGCTGTTCCCGGATGGTTTCTACAACGAAGTGCAGGTCATCGCGACGGTCATGTCAGTCGATCCCGAGATCGATCCGGACATTCCGGCAATGATTGGTGCATCCGCGGCGGTCTGCCTGTCGGGCATCCCGTTCAGCGGTCCGATCGCCGCGGCGCGCGTGGGCTACGTCGACGGCCAGTACATCCTCAATCCGAGCAAGACCGAGCTCACGACGACATCGAAGCTCGATCTCGTGGTGGCCGGCACCGAAGCCGCCGTGCTCATGGTCGAGTCCGAGGCCAAGGAACTGCCCGAGGAAATCATGCTTGGCGCCGTAGTTTTCGGGCACCAGCAGCAGCAGCCGGTCATCGACCTGATTCATCAATTGGTCGAGGAGGGCGGCAAGCCGTTGTGGGACTGGCAGGCTCCGGCCAAGGACGAAGCGCTCGTCGCCAGCGTGATGGCCGCCGCCGACAGCAAACTGCGCGAAGCGTATGCGCTGAAGCAGAAACAGGCGCGGCAGCAGCGGCTAAAGGAAGTCACCAAGGAAGTCGAGGCGGCCTGTCTCGCGCCCGACGCGTCGCCGACGCAGAAGAACGACGTCAGCAACATGCTGTTCGAACTCGAATCGAAGATCGTCCGCAACCAGATACTCTCCGGTGAGCCGCGCATCGACGGCCGCGACACGCGCACCGTGCGTCCGATCTCGATCCGCAACAGTGTCCTGCCGCGCACGCACGGCTCGGCGCTGTTCACCCGGGGCGAAACGCAGGCACTGGTCGTGGCGACGCTCGGCACCGCACGCGATGAGCAGATCATCGACGCGCTGCAGGGCGAATATCGCGACCGCTTCATGCTCCACTACAACATGCCGCCGTATGCAACCGGCGAAACGGGCCGTGTCGGCACGCCGAAGCGCCGCGAAGTCGGCCATGGCCGGCTGGCCAAGCGCGCACTGATGGCGGTCCTGCCCAGCGCCGAAGAATTCGCGTACTCGATCCGCGTCGTCTCGGAAATCACCGAGTCGAACGGCAGTTCGTCGATGGCGTCGGTCTGCGGCGGCTCGATCGCGCTGATGGATGCGGGCGTGCCGACCAAGGCGCACGTCGCCGGCATCGCCATGGGCCTCATCAAGGACGGCAGCCGCTTCGCCGTGCTGACGGACATTCTTGGGGACGAAGATCATCTGGGCGATATGGACTTCAAGGTCGCCGGCACCGATCGCGGCGTCACCGCGCTGCAGATGGACATCAAGATCCAGGGCATCACCAAGGAAATCATGGCCGTTGCGCTGTCGCAGGCGCGCGAAGGCCGCATGCACATCCTGCAGCTGATGCAGGCCGCGATGCCGCATGCGCGCGTCGAGCTGTCGCAGCACGCGCCGCGCATGTTCAGCTTCAAGATCAATCCGGAAAAGATCCGCGATGTGATCGGCAAGGGTGGTGCGGTGATCCGCGCGTTGACCGAAGAAACCGGCTGCACGATCGACATCAAGGACGACGGCACGGTGACGATTGCGTCGGTCAATGCCGATGCGTGCGACGCGGCGCGCCGGCGCATCGAGGAGATCACCGCCGACGTCGAAGTCGGCAAGATCTACGAAGGCACGGTGCTGCGCCTGCTCGACTTCGGCGCGATCGTGCAGATCCTGCCCGGCCGCGATGGCTTGCTGCACATTTCGCAGATCGCCAAGGAGCGCGTCAACCTGGTCTCCGACCACGTCAAGGAAGGCCAGATCGTCAAGGTGAAGGTCTTGGAAGCCGACGAAAAAGGTCGCGTGCGGTTGTCGATGAAAGCCGCGGCGGAAGATGCTGCGATGCATTCAGCCCCGGCGGTACCCGTCGCCGCCGAAGTGCCCGCAACACCCGCTGCCTGACGTCGTCGCAATGCTGTAGATTGAGAAGGGCGCCCCAGCGGCGCCCTTTTCATTATCGGATGGTCGCGTTCAGCGTACCATTCTCAGGTTGACGTCTGGATAAGGTCCCAGATCCGGTGAGCGAGAGCGTTCCACGACAGCGACTTGCGGCGATATTGGCCGCCGACGCCGTCGGCTATTCGCGTCTCATGGAAGCCGATGAGCGCGCCACGGCGGCTGCACTGGATGCCGCCCGTGACATCTTCAAGGCGGAGATCGAGTCCAATCACGGTCACGTCGTCAACATGGCCGGCGACTCGGTGCTCGCGGTGTTCGACGCCGCGGCGGGTGCGGTCACTGCGGCGCTGGCCGTGCAGCGCACGCTCGACGCGTCCTCGCAGGACGTTCCGGAAGATCGCCGGATGCGATTCCGCATTGGTGTTCATCTTGGCGATGTGATCGAGAAGGCCGACGGCGACCTGTACGGCGACGGCGTCAACATCGCCGCGCGTCTCCAGGCACTGGCCGAGCCCGGCGGAATCATCGTATCCGAGGCAGTGCGTGGCGCGGTCAAGAGCCGGATCGCCGCATCGTTCGACGATCGCGGCATGCAAGCCGTCAAGAACATCGCCGATCCCGTCCGCGCATTCTCGGTTCGGCTCGAGGGTGCGCCGTCATCCCCGGCAAAGGCCGCGTCGACGCCAGCACGGAGGCTGCCACGCCGCGTGGTAGCGCTTGCTGCGTCGGCTGTGGCGCTTTTGTGCGGCATCGGCACGACAGTGTGGCTCCTGCAATCGAGGAGTGTTGCTCCGGTCACCGCGACGAGCCCTGGTCCGTCCGCAACCCCAACCGCGCAGGTGGCCACGTCGGCGCCCGCCGGCAAGCCCTCGATCGCCGTACTGCCGTTCGACAACATGAGCGGCGACCCGCAGCAGGGATACTTCGCCGACGGCATCACCGAGGACCTGATCACCGACCTCTCCAAGATTGACGGCCTGCTGGTCATCGCGCGCAACTCGACGTTCGCGTACAAGGGCAAGGCGCACGACGTGCGCGCCATCGCGAAAGCGCTCGGCGTGCGCTACGTGCTGGAAGGCAGCGTCCGCCGCGGCGGCGACGACATCCGCGTCAATGCGCAGCTCATCGACGGCACGACCGGGACCCATTTGTGGGCGGATCGCTACGACGGCAATATGAAGAACATCTTCGGCCTGCAGGACACGGTCGCGCGCAACGTCGTCGCCGCGCTTTCGGTGACGCTGACCAGCGACGACAAGGCGCGAGTGGCGAGCCGCGGTACGGCCAACGCGCAAGCGTACGACGTCTTCCTGAAAGGCTGGGAGCATTACCAGCGACAGACGCCGGAGGAATTCAAAGCCGCGATCGCCGACTTCAAGAAGGCTGCAGAGCTGGACCCGAATTACGGACGCGCGTATGCGGCCCTTGCTGCCACCTACTGGGAAAGCTACACCCGGTACTGGGGACTGGCGATGGGCATCGGGCGGCATGTTCACGACGCGCAGTACGAAGCCGAGCAGTCTCCTCGCCAAGGCGATGCGCGCGCCGACACCTCTCGCGCACCAAGTCGCGAGCGCGATGCTCGTGCATGCGCAGCAGCACGAGGAAGCGATCGCCGAGGCAAAACTCGCGATTGCGGCGGACCCCAACGACGCCGACGGGTACATCGCGCTGGCGCGCGCATTGAGCTTCGCCGGCAAGCCCGCAGAAGCACTCGAAGCCGTCGAGCGTGCGATGCGGCTCAATCCGCACTACCCGTCAGGGTACGAATACCAGCGTGGACTGGCGCAATTCGGCCTCAACCGCCTTGCGGAGTCGGCCGCGTCACTGGAACGCGCTGTCGCGCTCAATCCCGACGACTACTGGTCACAGCGCCTGCTGCTGGCGACTTATGGTCTGCTCGGCCGTCACGACGACGCGGCCCGCTTGGCCCAGGCAATGACCACGAAGCTCAAGGATTTCCGCGATCCGTTATCGATCCGCGCCGTCACGTACTGGTATCCGTTTGCCAATGCGGATGCTGCGGGGCGATTCGCTACGGGCCTTCGTAAGGCGGGCGTACCGGAGTAGCGGCGCGAGCGGCCGGCGAGGGGCCCCACGCGCGGCATGGGGATCGACGGCAAACGCGAGTCGACGCAGGCGGCCGACACGTAAGCCAGCAACTTTGCACGACCGACACGGAGGCCGCGGCGCGAGCCGCCGGCGAGGGCCACGAGTAGCATCGGGATATGACGCCGGAGGGCGGAGCAGGTGCCCCACGCGCAGCAAGGGGATGCGACCCCTGAGGCGGAGCGGCTGGCGACACTCCGCACGCATGCGTTGCGACGACCTTGCGGAGCCAGCACGGCAAACGCGAGTCGACGCAGGCAGCCGACGCGTGAGCTAACAACTTTACGAGCGAAACGGAGGCCGCGGCGCCAGCTAGAACCGGAGCGGCTCGCCAGCCTTCGCGTCGAGCACCTTGATCGGGGAGTTGCCGAGCGCCGCCTTGAGCTCGGCCGGCGTGCGGTTAAGGACCGGGAACGTGCCGAAGTGCGTTGGAATCACCTGCTTGGGCTTGATGTATTCGCGCAGCGCGAAGGCCGCATGCTCGGGGTCCATCGTGTAATAGCCGCCGATGCATACGAGCGCCAGGTCCGGCTTGAAGAAGCGGTTGATCAGCGCCATGTCGCCGAAGACGTCGGTGTCACCGGTGTCGTAGATCCGGAAGCCGTTCTCGAACTCGATCACGTAGCCGACCGCCATGCCGCCCTGCAGATATCTTGCGCCAGTCGACTCCGGTTTCATCCTCGCCACGTCAACCAAGTCACTGTGTTCCGCGGGCACCATATGAATCTTGATGTCGGGCCCGATCGGCGAAATGGTGCCCCCCTTGTTCATCGCGATGGTCTTCGCACCGTCGAGGATTCCAAGCTCAATGAGATTCAGGGCGAGTCCATGGTTGGCCACGACGATCGCGCCGGTCATTCGCGCCAGCTCCGGAAGGTCCGCAACGTGGTCGCCGTGGCCATGCGTGACAAGGATCAGGTCGACCTTGCCGAGCGCGGCGAGGTCCTTGTACTTCGCGGGTGTCCGCGGATTCTGCTTCAGGAACGGATCGATGACGATGACCTTGCCGGTGACGCTCGTGATGCGGAATGCCGAATGACCGAGCCACAAGACCTCGATCTGCTGCGCGGATGCACCATGGGATAGCGAACCCACGACCATCATGGTCAACACGACGATTGCGGCAATGCGCGGAATCTTCATGGCTGGAGCTGCAAGCTAGAAACGCAACGCGTCCCCCGGCTTCATGTCGAGCACCTTGATCGGTGAATTGCCGAGTGCAGTCTTGAGCTCGGCCGGCGTGCGGTTGATGACTGGAAAGGTCCCGTAGTGCATCGGGATCACCTGCTTCGGCCGGATGTATTCGCGCAGCGCAAAGGCGGCACGCTCCGGGTCCATCGTGAAATACCCACCAATGCATACCAGTGCCAGATCCGGCTTGAAGAAGCGATTGATCAGCGCCATGTCGCCGAAGACGTCGGTATCGCCCGTGTGATAGATCCGGAACCCGTTCTCGAACTCGATCACGTAGCCGACGGCCACTCCACCTTCGACGAGCTTGATGCCTGTCGATTCGGGCTTCATCACGGCGACGTCCACCGACGAGCTGTGCTCTGCGGGCACCATGTGCACCTTGATGGCCGGGCCGATCGGGGTGACGGTGCCCCCCTTGTTCATCGCGACGAGTTTCGGCGCTTCGACAAGTCCGAGCGACACCAGGTTGTAGCCGAGCTCGAATGGGGTAACGACAAGCGCGCCGGTAAGGCTTGCGAACTCCGGCAGGTCGCTGATGTGATCGGGATGGCCGTGCGTGACGAGGATCAGATCGACCTTGCCGAGGGCAGCGAGGTCCTTGTACTTTGCCGGCGTCCGGGGATTCTTCTTCAGGAACGGATCGATGACGATGACTTTGCCGGTGACACTCGTGATCCGGAATGCCGAATGACCGAGCCACAGGACTTCGACCTGTTGGGCAAAGGCGAGACCCGAGCACATCCACAGAAAGAGCGTGGCGACCGCCGCGATTCGAGTACTGGCTGCGAGGGACATGATCCTCCCTGGGTGTCCTTGCGTGGGATGTTACAACATTCGGTGAGATCCCATATATTCATCAGGGTTGTAGGAGACATGGCGATCTCCTAGAATTACACGACGCCTTTGCTGGCAAACCGCATGGCGATTGCGTGCGGTCAATGAAACCTTCCTGCGCCGAGGTACCTTCCTGCATGTTGTGGCACGATGGATCTGCATTGGTGAGGCGTCATGCACGGAAGCAACAAGTTGCAGCCTGATTCGCCTGGCATCGATTCCGCGCCGGGCGTTGCGCCGTTCGAGGATATGGTCTGGATCCCTGGAGGTACTTTTCTCATGGGATCGGACAGTCACTATCCCGAGGAGGCGCCGGCGCACCGCGTCGCAGTGAACGGCTTCTGGATGGATCGATACTGCCGTGACGAACACTGCGTTCCGCAGCTTCGTCAAAGCGACAGGTTACGTCACGCTCGCGGAGCGTCCGGCAAACCCTGCGGATTATCCCGGCGCGAAGCCGGAAATGCTCCAGCCCGCGGCCGTCGTGTTTCGCAAAACGAACGGCCCCGTCGATTTGCGTAATCCACACAACTGGTGGACCTATGTGCAGGGTGCCAACTGGCGATGTCCGCGCGGGCCGGGCAGTTCGCTCCAAGGCTTGTGGCAACATCCCGTCGTGCACGTTGCCTACGAGGATGTCGTAGCGTACGCGCAGTGGGCCGGAAAGTCGCTGCCGACCGAGGCCGAGTGGGAATTCGCCGCGCGCGGCGGGCTCGACGGCGCGGAGTACGCGTGGGGAACCGAGTTCACGCCGGGTGGTCAGTCCATGTGCAACAACTGGCAGGGCGAGTTCCCCTGGCAAAATCTGCTCACCGACGGCTACGAGTGGACCGCGCCCGTCGGTTCGTTTCCTGCGAATGGATACGGACTTCACGAGATGACCGGCAACGTCTGGGAATGGACGACGGACTGGTTTCAGGATCACGCGAAGATCCAGCACGCATGTTGCACGCTGGTCGATCCGCGCGGTGGAGAACCGGAACAGAGCTACGATCCGCGGCTGCCCAACATCCGCATTCCGAGGAAGGTGATGAAGGGTGGCTCATATCTTTGCGCCCTGAACTACTGCCGACGCTACCGACCCGCAGCAAGGATGGCACAGCCCGTGGATACCGCGATCTGCCACCTCGGATTCCGGTGCGTTTCCAGAGTGGCGAGCGCTTCATAGCGGCGGATGATCGTGCCAGGGTTGCAGCGACTCGCAATCATGCACGCGTAGCGCAAGTCATGGAGCATCCGGACATGGTAAGCAAGCCAGTCACGCGGGTCACGTCGCAATCGGATACGGACCACATATCGGTCGAACTGTCGTCGCGACGCATCTCTATCACCTCAACGCCGAGGAAGAGTCCGAGATGGACGACTACTATCCGGAGCAGGACTTTCCCAATATGAAAAAGATGGTCGGGCCGCGTGGGGTGATCGATTCGTGGGCGACCGACAAGGACGATCCGACGGAAATGCCGCGCTGGGGTCGCGTCGGCAAGCAGAAGATCGACGACACCGGCCCGCTGACCACAATAGCGCAACCGGGTGTGCAGGGTCGCCGGGTTACATCCGGTGATTCTGCGTTGCAACTGACCCATCCACGATAGCGATACTCATGACTCAATCGACTCACCGTACCGAGCGCGATACTTTCGGTCCCATCGAAGTGCCCGCGGACAGACTGTGGGGCGCGCAGACGCAGCGCTCGCTCGAGAACTTTCGCATCTCCGGCGAAAAGATGCCGCGCGAGCTCATTCGCGCGATGTTGCTGGTGAAGCGCGCCGCGGCGCGCGTCAACACCGAACTGGGTGCGTTGCCCGAAAAAACCTCAATGGCGATCGTTGCGGCTGCAGATGAGGCGCTTGAGGGACGGCACGATGCCGAATTTCCGCTCGCCGTGTGGCAGACCGGTTCGGGCACGCAGACCAACATGAACGTCAACGAAGTGCTCGCCAATCGCGCGTCCGAAATCCTCGGCGGACCGCGCGGTGAAGCGCGCCTCGTGCATCCGAACGACGACGTCAATCGCGGCCAGTCGTCGAACGACGTCTTCCCGACGGCGATGAATGTCGCTGCCGCCGAGGCGACCGTGAAAGCATTGTTGCCGGCGTTGAAGACGCTCCACGCGACGTTGTCGCAAAAGGCCAAGGACTTCGCCGGCATCGTCAAGATCGGCCGCACGCACTTGCAGGACGCCACGCCATTGACGCTCGGGCAGGAGTTCTCCGGTTATGTTGCGCAGCTTGCTCACGCGCGCGCGCATATCGAAGCGGCGCTACCGCACGTGTTCGAGCTCGCGCAGGGAGGCACGGCGGTCGGTACGGGCCTCAATGCGCATCCGGAATTCGGCGTGCGCGTGGCTGCGGAGATCGCCTCCTATACCGCGCTGCCTTTCGTCACTGCGCCGAACAAGTTCGAGGCGATGGCGGCAGCCGATGCGCAGGTCCATTTGCACGGAGCGCTCAAGACATTGGCCGCCGCACTGTTCAAGATCGCCAATGATGTGCGTTGGCTCGCGAGCGGACCGAGATCAGGCCTGGGCGAAATCTCCATTCCCGAGAACGAACCCGGCAGCTCGATCATGCCGGGCAAGGTGAATCCGACGCAGTGCGAGGCGCTAACCATGCTCTGCGCTCAGGTGTTCGGCAACGATGTCGCGGTCAACGTCGGCGGCGCATTGGGCAACTTCGAGCTCAACGTCTTCCGTCCACTCATCGCCCACAACGTGCTGCAGAGCATTCGCCTGCTGGCCGACGGCATGACCAGTTTCGACGAACATTGCGCGCGCGGCATCGAGCCGAATAGGGCGCGCATTGAAGAATTGCTCGACCGTTCACTGATGCTCGTCACGGCGCTCAATCCGCACATTGGCTACGACAAGGCGGCGGCGATCGCCAAGAAAGCGCACCACGAAGGCACGACGCTCAAGCACGCGGCGCTCGCGCTGGGCCACGTCACCGAGGCGGAGTTCGACGCATGGGTCAGGCCGGAGAAGATGATCGGTCCGGGTTAGCGTGTCTGATGGCGCTCGATCAGACCTTTACCCGATGACTTCGTCGGCGCGCATTCGGATGGATTCCGGGATCTTCAAGCCCAGTCCCTGCGCGGCTTTCAAGTTGATGTCGAGGCGAGTCTTGTGGATCTGTTCTACGGCAATGTCCGCAGGCTTCGCGCCGTTCAGGATCTTGTGTACGAGTTCAGCCGCGCGGGCAAGACCGTAGCTGCGATCGACGTCGTACGACATGAGACCTCCAGCCAACACGTACTCGCGGCGTCCGTAGACGACAGGCAGCTTCTCGCGCGCCGCAAATTGAATGATCTCGTCCCGGTGATTCAGGATCGTGCCTGGAAAACCAACGAGAAAGCCTTGAATGCGGTCGCGGTTGATGGTCGCGAAACTCCGGTCGAGCGCGGTACGTCCGATGGCATCAAGCATCCGGATCGACAGCTTCAGGCTGCGCGCCTTCTCCTCGAGGCGCGAATAAGCCGCGGCTGCCGCCTGATTTGCCGTATCCGTCAGGAACGCAATGCGCTCCGCGGCAGGCGACAGTTCGTGCAGAAGCTCAAGGGTCTTCTGCGAGGTCTCTGTCGCCATGATCGAAACGCCGGTCACGTTGCCGCCCGGTTTGGCAAGACTGACGACGAGGCCTGCGCCAGCGGGATCCGCCGCCCCAACGAAGACGATTGGAATGATCGAGGTCGCCCTCATCACGGCTCGGGTCGTCGGCGTGCCCGGCGTGACGATCAGGTGCGGTTTGGCCGCCACGATGTCCGCCGCGAGTGAATTCAAGCCTTCGCTCATTCCTCCTGCGTAGCGCACTTCCACGACCAGGTTCCTGCCCTCGACCAGACCGACCTCGCCAAGGCGCTTGCGGAATGCCGGCCAGGTTTCATTGCGAGCGCCATCTGCGGCGTCATCGAGTATCGCAATCCGGTACACAAGAGGCGAGGGTTGCGCGATCAGCGCCCGCGGGGCCGCGAAGGTCGCTCCGCCCAGGGCAAGAAATGCTCGACGTTTCATCGGGTCATCATTTTCAGCGCGGCTTGTCGAGCACGGCATCACCCGACACCGTAACCGTCACGTCGGTCGTTCCGCCTTCAACCGCCACGGGTGGGGCTGCTGCGGCCATGGCCATAGGCTGCGCGCGCATCACGGGATACGCCTGCCCGCCGCTGGTTTGCACGTTCACGTGACCGACCCGCCATGCGGCGAAGCCGAGGCCTTTGGCCGCCTGTTCCGCACGCACCTGCCATGCCTTGATGGCCTGCTGGGTCACGCTGTCCTCGGCTTCACGACGCGTCTTGTCGGTGATCGAAAAACTCATGCCGGAAAGCAGCAGCCCATTCTCGTCCTGCAACTTGGAAAGCAGCGTCGCCGCGGCCGTGAAATCGCTCGCGTCGATGGTGATGGTTTGCGACACGCGCCAGCGCGTCGGCTTACCCTTTTCCGTGAACTGCTGCGTCGAGTAACCCTGCGTTGCGACCTTGATCCCGGGAAATGCCTTCGCATCCGCAAGCGCTTTGGCGGATGCCGCATTGACCTGCGCTGCAGCGGCGGCGGGGCTCACATTCTCGGCGTCGGTGCGCAGCCATGCCTGCAGCCGGTCATTGGTCACGGTGGCTGTGGCCGACGCGCTGACATTGACGCTCGGCGGCGGCGGCGTTTGTGGCGCCTGACCAAATGCAGACGGGGACAGGGATGCGAGCAGCGCAAGTGCCGCAACCAAGGCGCCGCCAGATTGGCCAGGACTGTGGAAACGCATGTTCATTCGATGCTCCTTCCGATGAGGGCAACTCGATGCGGCAACGCTTCGATGGCCGCGCGGTTCGACCAGGAAAAACATTTAGTCGTGGCTTCCTGCCACGGCAGCCACAGGTAGGCCAGATGTTCACGAGGGTTGAGCGTCACGTCTACGGCATCCGGGACTTCCAGCGCGAATACATGCTCCGTGTTGTGTGTCGTTCCCGGCGGGTAGCGATGGCGCCAGCGCGGGTAGATCTCGTAAACGTTCGACACCTGCCAATCGTTTACGCCGCCAAGCGCGCGCGCGTCGATGCCGGTTTCTTCCAGAAGTTCACGCGTGGCGGTATCGCGTAGCGCCTCGCCGGATTCCTGGCTGCCGGTCACCGATTGCCAGTAGTCTGGAAAATCCGCCCGCTCCAGAAGGAGCACGCGCAAGTCTGGCGTGTAGACCAGCACGAGCGTGGATACGGGAATCTTGTAGCGCAATCCACGACCTCAGCCCGGTCCGCTCCCGTTCGCTCCGGGCGACAGGGCACCCCCCATCACCCGACGAACACCCAGAACGGCTTGTGCAGATCGTGCCAGTATTCCGCAGCTTCGCTGAAGATGTCCGTCAGCGTGTCCCAGTCTGCCGCATGGGCCTTGCGGTACGCCGCAGCGTGCCTGAGCACGATCGCGATCCCGTGCGTGCCCAGCCAGTCGCTGTCTTCGAGCGAATCCGCCAGCGCGTCCCAGTTGCTGCCAAAATGCTCGGGGAGTTTGAGACCCTTGGCGAGTGCCGCCATCAAATCACTCTTGCCGCCGACGCCGTGCAGGTCGATCGCGCAAAATCGCAACTTGGCCGTTGCTGCTGCGGACTTCAGTGCGTCGGGCGACCCGGACCAATCGCGCACCCCGGCGTCGGCTGCTTGCGAGAGGTCAGGAACGGTCATAGCCGGATGCGACGAAAAGTCTCGTAGTGATCGTCTGAATAATAGCACTCGGCGATGCTTTGGACATCGCCACCGCAAATGATGCGGCGCGCACCACGGGATTTGGTGCCGGGCGTCGGCACGGTGTACTCGTGATAATAGCCGCGTGCTCGCCCAGGCAGGCGCTTTTCGCGATTACCGAACACGATGCCATCGCGTTGATAGGGAAACGGTCCGCCCAGCTTGATCAGCGTCAACGTCTTGTGCGCTTCCTTGGGCAGTGTTGCCAATGCGACTTCCGGCAGAGCGTCAGCCGTCGATTTCGCGGCGACCGGGCCGATCCCCGCGAGGACAACGAACGCGATGGCGACGCTCATGCGCCGGGACATGGTGGCGATCATGGGCGCAGTCTAGCTCAGTTAAATTGCCTTGACCTGATCGGAGGGGCGCACCCGGATGTGCAGGTCACGCAACTGCTGCTCGGTGACAAGCGATGGTGCGCCGACCAGAAGGTCCTGCCCCCGCTGCGTCTTGGGGAATGCGATCACGTCGCGGATCTGATCGACACCAGCCATCATCGCGACCATCCGGTCGAGGCCGAAGGCGATGCCGCCATGCGGCGGCGCGCCGTACTGAAGCGCGTTGAGCAGAAATCCGAATTTGCGTTGCTGATCCTCGGCGCTGATATTGAGCGCGCTGAAAACCTTGGCCTGCACTTCCGGTCGATGGATACGCACCGAGCCGCCGCCGAGTTCCCAGCCGTTGAGTACGACGTCGTACGCCTTGGCGATGGCGTGGCCCGGGTCGGTCTCGAACAAGTCTTCGTGGCCGTCCTTGGGTGCCGTGAACGGATGGTGGCGTGCAGCCCAGGTCCTGGTCTCGCCATTGTATTCGAACATGGGAAAGTCGACGACCCAGAGCGGTCGCCATCCGGGTTGCGATAGCCCGCGATCATGGCCAACACGACTGCGCAATGCGCCAAGAGAATCGTTGACGATTTTTTCGCGATCGGCACAAAAGAAAATCAGGTCGCCGTTCTTCGCGCCGGTCCGGGCGATGATTTCCTTCAGCACGGCTTCGGTCAGAAACTTGACGATCGGCGATTGCAGGCCCTGCTCGGCGGGCTGCGTGACGTCGTTCACCTTGACGTAGGCGAGTCCTCGCGCGCCATAGATCGCGACAAACGTCGTGTAGTCGTCGATCTCCTTGCGCGACAGCGTGCCGCCACCCGGAACGCACAACGCGGCGACGCGCCCGTCGGGCAGGTCGGCAGCTGCGCGAAATACCTTGAACTCGACCTGTTGCATCAGGTCGGTGAGTTCGGTCAGCTTCAACGGTACGCGCAAGTCTGGCTTGTCCGAGCCGTAATCGCGCATCGCCTCCGCGTAGGTCATGATCGGGAAGGGATTCGGGAACTCGATGCCGATCGACTCGCGGAAAATCGTACGTACCAGTCCCTCCATGACCTCGCGTATGGAAAGCTCGTCCAGGAACGACGTCTCGATGTCGATCTGGGTGAACTCCGGCTGGCGGTCCGCGCGCAGGTCTTCATCGCGAAAGCACTTGACGATCTGATAGTAGCGATCGAAGCCCGCCATCATCAGCATCTGCTTGAACAGCTGCGGGGACTGCGGCAGCGCGTAGAACTGGCCGTGATGGATGCGCGAGGGTACGAGGAACTCGCGTGCGCCTTCCGGCGTGGATTTGTAGAGGATCGGCGTTTCGATGTCGATGAAGCCATGGTCATCGAGATAGCGCCGCGCAGACATCGCTGCCTTGTGCCGCATTCTCAGATTCTTCTGCATTGAGGGGCGGCGCAAGTCGAGTACGCGGTGCTCCAGGCGCACGCTTTCGGAGATGTTCTCGTCGTCCAGCTGGAACGGAGGCGTCAGCGACGGATTCAGGATGTCGATCTCGTGCGCCAGGACTTCTATCTCACCGCTGACCAGGTTGCTGTTGACGGTGCCATCGGGCCGTGGACGTACTCGTCCGGTCACCGCGATGACATACTCATTGCGCAGTGTTTCCGCGGAGGCGAAGGTCGCGGCCCGGTCCGGATCGCACACGACCTGTATCAGGCCCTCGCGGTCACGGAGGTCGATGAAAATCACGCCGCCGTGATCGCGGCGACGGTGCACCCAGCCGCACACGGTGACGGTCTGGCCAAGTCGTTTGCGGTCGATGAGGCCGCAATAGTCGGTGCGTTTCAATGCTTTCTCCGGCAAGAGTTCATGCGGCAGTTCGCCGCCAACATGTCGTTTGAAGGTTGCGGGCAGGACGCTGCGCTCCCGGCCCGCCAGTGCAACGGGCCTTGATGCGCTCCTGCCCGATCAATTTCGGTGGTCGAGTGCGGCCACTGCGACAGGAGATCCCTGCGCAGTGCCTGACGAATGGGGTTTGGGTGCGACGACACCCATCGAAATGATGTATTTGAGCGCTTCGTCGACGGTCATGTCGAGTTCATGCACACGAGATACCGGCAGCATCACGAAGTAGCCGCTCGTGGGATTCGGCGTGGTCGGTACATATACGCTCACATGCTCGCCCTTCAGGTGCGTGGTCACCGCCACCGCGGGCGAGCCGGTCTGAAACGCGATCGTCCAGCTTCCTGGGTATGGAAACTCGACCAACAACGCTTTGCGAAAGGCATTGCCGCTGTCGGACAGCAATGTGTCGCTGACCTGCTTCACGCTGGAGTAGATGGACTTGACGAACGGGATGCGGCCGAGGAGCGCCTCCCACATCAGGATGAGGCGTGCGCCGAAGAAGTTGGCGGCGATCGCGCCAGTGAGCAGCAACAGCGCGAAACTGAGTACGACGCCCAGCCCCGGAATGCGAAATCCGAAGAGTGCCTCGGGGCGCAGGCCTTCGGGTATCAGCAGCAACGTCTGGTCGAGCGTCGACACCAGGAAATAGAACACCCAGATCGTGATGCCCAGCGGCACCCAGACCAGGAGTCCGGCGATCAGGTAACGTCGCAACGTCATGATGGCGGAAAAGTAGGGCGGACGTCCGCAACTACGCGGAAGGTGTGCCGGAGCCCGTTGTCGGCGCGGCAGGGCTCGAGTCCGTCTTGGTTTCGCTCTTCGTTTCGCCTTTGGACTCGACCTTGGCTTCGGTCTTGGTTTCGGTTTTGGCGTCGGCCGCCTTGGTGTCGCCATTTTTGGCGGCGCTGGTCGATTCGGTATCCTTTGCCGCAGGCTTGCTTCCGGAGCCCTTGAAATCGGTCGCGTACCAGCCGCTGCCCTTCAATTGAAAACCTGCCGCCGAGAGGAGCTTGGTCAGCGTGTCCTTTTCGCATGCCGGACATGTCACCAGTGGCGCGTCAGCCAACTTCTGCAATGATTCGAGCTTGTGCCCGCAGGCCGAGCAGCGATATTCGTAAATGGGCATGCCTGTCTCAGCGATTCTTCGCGAAGGGATTGATCCAGAACAGGTAATTATACCGGAATCGATCCGGCCCAATGGTCCCGTAGCGTGTCCGGCCGCTATCCGGTCTCTCGAGCACCGCGTGAGAATTGACGGGACCCGAAAGGCCCGTCGCGGCTCGACAGCCCCTGACGTCGCAACTATTCCCGCCCCACAGGCGCAGTGGCGGCCGGCGCGAACAGTTCACAAGCATTCGCAACGCCGCGGAGATGGTGGATCCCCAACGATCTTAACGGCCCACTGTATGCCCGTGCGAATTCGTCGGTGACCACTATCGGTTCGTCGAGCGCCTTTGCGACGTTCTCCACGCGGCTGACCAAATTGACTGCCGGCCCAATCACCGTGAAGTCAAGTCGATTGTAAGCACCGACATTTCCGTAAATTGCGGTCCCACGGTGCAGTGCAACGACAATCCGCAGCGCGGGCTCGCCCAACATCGACGGGTCATCGCCAAGACGATGTACTGCGTCGAGCCCTTGCATCGCGGCCGCCATGGCCTTATGCGCTGCATCCCTGACCAGCGCCGGGCTGTCGATAGGAAAAATTGCGAGCAAGCCATCACCTATGAACTTCAATATCTCACCACCATGCGCATGGATCGCGTTCGCCTGCGCATCGAACAGCGCGTTGAGTATCGCAACCATCTGCTGGCCCGGGAGGCGGTCCGAGCGTGTGGTGAAGCCACGAAGATCCGATGACCACAGGACTGCGGTCAGCTCTTCACCCGTGCCACGACGAATTTGACCGGCCAATACCTTGGGACCTGCGCTTGGCCCCAAATAGACATTGAGCAGATGGCGCATCAGTGCGCGTTGCATAGAGGAGTCGCAGATGACAGACATGCGCTGGGAGATGCGCGTTAGCTCGGCGATTTGTCGAGTGGAAAAGCCATCGACACAATCGGTTGTGTAGCTGACTGCATAGCGACGGCCATGCGCTCCGTCAATCGGAAGCGCGAGGTAGTCGGTGCAACCCTTGGCCTTCAGGTCGTGGAGAATCGGGAGATCCAGCTCGCTGTCGGCGACGTCGATTCTGCGCCGCAGCGTTTCACCGCCCCGTATAACCCGCAGCACCGGGTTATCGTGATAAGCCACCACGTTGACGACTTCGTGCTCGACAAAGGTTTGCACTGTTTGCCCGGTGTCGCGCCACCATGTCAGAGTGGTCCCGAGAAACTGAGGGTGCAGCGTGCCGCTATGCACGGTCAGTCGCGCAAGCGGAAAGCCTGCTGCGAGCATCCGCCAGGCGAATTCGTCAACTGCTAGGGCACCCGTCGCAACTTGTAGCGCTGGCCCGTGGAGCCAATCAGCAATTGCGTCGGCAGTGTCCCGCAACGGACGGTCAGCCGCCGGGCGTTCAACGATCTCGGTCGTATGGATATAAGACTGTACGATCCCGCGTGCAGCGGATCGCCGTGTCGTATCTGTCATTTGTCGATGCCCGCCACTCTTCTACATTTTCCCGCGCTCATAGGGCAACACTCCCCCGTTTCGAAGTAGAATTATGTAGAAGCGCCATTGATGAATCTCCAAAGGCGTCAGCGTCTTACGGCGTTTCATTCGGCAATATACTGGATTGTCCGGGCTCGCCGCGCGCCGTGCGTGAGTGCGAGGCGTAGGCGCGCCGCGCTATCCCAAGCGTGTCCAATACTTGCTATTCTTGCCTCTGTGCAAGGAGGCGAATCATGGTCGCATACTGGATCTGGTGGATCGTCGGTGCCGCGTTGATCGCGGTGGAATTGCTGGTTGGGACGTTCTATCTGCTCGTCATCGGGCTTGCGGTCGCGTGCGGAGGGGTTGCGGCATGGCTCGGTGCTTCGGCGCCGCTGCAATGGCTTGTCGCGGGCGTGCTGGGTGTGGTTGGAACGATGGCGCTGCGGCGATGGAAGCGCAGTCTCATGGCCAATACGCCCCCGCAACCGGGGCTCGACATCGGTGCGCAGGTGCAGGTGATGACCTGGGGCCCTGATCGCACGGCGCGTGTGTCGTATCGTGGCAGCAGCTGGGACGCCGAACTTGCGGCGCCTGATACGCCGCAGGCCGAGACGATGTACATCACCGCGATGCGCGGTTCGGTGCTCATTCTGGCGGACCGACGTCCCGTCAGTCGCATGATGCGCCATTCACGGAGGAATACAGCATGATGGGATATTCGATCGTCACATTGGCACTGTTCGTCGTCGCGGTCATCGTCATCATCAAGGCGATCTGCGTCGTGCCGCAACAGCATGCGATGATCGTCGAGCGGCTCGGCCGTTTTCACGCGGTACTGCTGCCGGGACTCAACGTGGTGATCCCGTTCATCGATCGCATCGCCTATCGCCACGACTTGCGCGAAATCCCGTTCGACGTGCCGAGCCAGATCTGCATCACCAAGGACAACACGCAACTCCAGGTCGATGGCATTCTGTATTTTCAGGTGATGGACCCCAGGCTTGCGTCGTACGGTTCGAGCAACTTCATGGTGGCCATTACCCAGCTTGCGCAGACGACCTTGCGCAGCGTCATCGGCCGGATGGAACTGGATCGAACCTTCGAGGAGCGCGATCACATCAACGGACTGGTCGTTGCGGCGCTCGATCAGGCGGCGGGCAATTGGGGCGTCAAGGTGTTGCGCTACGAGATCAAGGACCTGACGCCGCCGAAGGAAATCCTGCACGCGATGCAGGCGCAGATTACCGCTGAGCGCGAGAAGCGAGCGGTCATCGCGACCTCCGAAGGCCGTCAACAGGAACAGATCAACCTCGCGGCGGGCGCGCGCGCCGCAGCGATTGCCCAGTCAGAAGGCGTCAAGCAGGCGGAAATCAATACCGCGCAAGGCCAGGCCTCTGCGATTCTCTCGATCGCCGAAGCCAACGCTAAGGCGATCAAGCAGGTCGCCGAGGCGATTAACGCGCCTGGCGGGGTGAACGCGGTCAATCTCAAGGTGGCCGAGCAATACGTGGCCGCATTCGCGAATCTCGCCCGTACCAACAACACGCTGATCGTGCCGACGAATCTGTCGGACCTGGCGGGGCTGGTGGCGACGGCGACCACCGTTTTCAAAGCACAGGAAAAATAGACGCATGCAGATCTCGAACAGTGTTTTTCTCGTCACCGGAGGTGCGTCGGGCCTGGGTGCCGGCACCGCACGCATGCTCGTCAGTGCGGGCGCTAAGGTTGTTCTTGCCGACGTCAACGAAGCACAGGGCAATGCACTTGCGGCGGAACTCGGCGCGACGACACGTTTCGTGCGCACCGACGTCACCGACGAAGCCAGCGCCAAGGCTGCGGTGGCCGCGGCGCAGGGCGCGTTCGGCACACTGCACGGCCTGGTCAATTGTGCCGGCATCGCGATCGGCGAACGCGTCGTGGGCAAGGAGGGGCCGCACGCGCTGGCCAGCTTTGCGCGCACGATCAACATCAACCTCATCGGCTCGTTCAACATGACGCGGCTCGCGGCGGACGCTGATGTCGCGCAATGCACCCAATGCCGTCGGCGAGCGCGGCGTGATCATCTATACGGCGTCGGTCGCCGCCTATGACGGGCAGATCGGGCAGGCGGCCTACAGCGCATCCAAGGCCGGCATCGTCGGCATGACGTTGCCGATTGCGCGCGAACTCGCGCGTCACGGCATCCGCGTGATGACCATCGCGCCAGGATTGTTTGAGACGCCGATGATGGCCGGCATGTCAGCCGAGGTTCAGGAGTCACTCGGCAAGATGGTTCCGTTTCCTCCGCGCCTCGGACGTCCGCCGGAGTATGCGTCGCTGGTCGGCGAAATCATTCGCAATGAAATGCTCAATGGCGAGACGATCCGGCTGGATGGCGCGATAAGACTTGCGCCCAAATAGCCAATACCTGCCGCCCCGGCGCAGGCCGGGGCCCAATTTCACCACGCGTCGCATCCGTTGCAACTTGGATCCCGGCCTTCGCCGGGATGACGAATCGTAATGGAATCGCGCGGGATCTATTCTTTGATCATCGGTGCGCGCGTCGCGAACTCCTCGTCCTGAGGTCGAGCAGGTAAAGTGCCTGTCTTTGCTGCCTGCGCGACGACTTCGCCGAGCAGGCGCAGACCCATTGGCGCGAGTGCTCGTTCCCATAGTTCGCGCGCGGTTTCGCCCTTCTTGACGAAGCACCAGTCCTGCGCGGCGATCGCGCCTGCGTCCATCCTTTCGGCGAGATGGTAGATGGAGCCGCCCGCGATCGGATCACCGGCCTTGATTGTCCACTCGATTGCCGCCATGCCGCGGTGACGCGGCAACAAGGATGGGTGGAAGCCGATGCCGCCCAGACGCGCGCGGGCCAACGCCTCGCTGCTGACACGCGCGTGGCTGTGCGCGGTAACGATCAGATCCGTGCCATCGGCGATCGCATCCGCCGGCACCAGCATCGGGTCCTTGGGCACGACGACTTCGACGCCCGCGGCTTGCGCCAACGTTGCCAGGCGGTCATCGGCCTGCGGCACGACGACGCGAGCGATCTCGATGCCAAGCTTGCGCAACCGGTCGAATGCCGCGGCGCCGAAATAGCGTGATCCGACCAGCGTGATTCTCAATCTGCCTCCCGGGTACCGGAATGATTGTCAGTCGCGCCGGGTGACCGCAAACGCGGCGACGATCATCGCGACGAAAAATACCAATGTCCAGCCAGCGATCGACAGGTTCAGGAACTCCCATCCCTTCTCCGCGCATTCGCCGCTGCCTTCGAATACTTTCCGCAGCACTTCGGTGAACGGGAGACTCTCCATCATGTAGCTGAGGCCCATGCCGCAGGACGGCACCTGGTCCTTCGGCAGCGACTGCAGCCACACCTGTCGCGTCGCAAAAGCGATGCCCACGCCACCGATCACGAGTTGCAGCAGCGCGTAGACGGTTGCGCCGACGCGACCGGGGTTGTGATAGCCCGCGACCAGGAAGACCAGTCCCATGCCGATCACGCACGCGCGCTGGAACTGGCACAGCGGGCACGGCTCCAGTCCCATGACGTATTGCATATAAAAGGCGTACGCGATCAGCCCGGAACATACGCCGAATGCGAGGAAATAGGCTATACGCCGCGGTGGCAACAGGATCAGGGCCAGCGATGTCAATCCGACTGCCATCAGCACGAGTCGGTAGACGGTTAGGGGAGCGCTGGCGCCCGCGGCTTGCAGCATGTACTCCTGCCCAAGCAGCGCCAGGCACAGCAGCAGCCCTACCCATGGCCACGCCAGCGACGGATAACGAGTGTCGTTCATCATGCCTCGGTGCGACTCAATGCTTGATCGATATCCCAGAGAATATCATCGAGCGTTTCAAGGCCGATTGACAGACGGATCATTTCCGGCGACACGCCTGCAGCGAGTTGTTCCTGTTCGTCGAGCTGGCGGTGCGTGGTCGACGCCGGATGAATGACCAGTGTCTTTGCGTCACCGACGTTGGCGAGGTGCGACAGGAACTGCACGGCTTCGATGAAACGCTCCCCTGCCTTGGCGCCACCCTTGACGCCGAAAGTAAGAATGCCACCCGCGCCACGCGGCAGGTACCGTCGCGCGCGGGATTCCTCGTCATTGCCTGGCAGGAGGGGATAGTTGACCCAGGCGACACGCGCATGCCGCGCAAGATGCGTTGCCACCGCAAGTGCCGACTCACAATGGCGCGGCATGCGCAGGTGCAGTGTTTCGATGCCTTGCAACAGCATGAACGCCGAGAACGGCGACAGGGTCGGGCCGAGCGTGCGCATGGTTTCCATGCGTGCCTTCATGGTGAAGCCGAAATCGCCGAAGGATTCGTGGAAGATCACGCCATGGTAGCCCCGCGAGGGTGTCGTCATCTGCGGAAACTTGCCGTTGCCCCAGTCGAACTTGCCGGACTCGACCACGACCCCACCCATGGTCGTGCCGTGACCACCGAGATATTTGGTCACCGAGTGGATGACAATGTCCGCGCCGTGCTCGATCGGCCGGCAGAGATAGGGCGACGCGAGCGTGTTGTCGATCACCAGCGGCACGCCGGCCTCGTGTGCGATCGCGGCCACGGCCGCGATGTCGAGCACGTTGAGCTGCGGATTGCCGAGTGTTTCGGCATACAGTGCCTTGGTGTTGGGCTTGATCGCGCGCCGGAAGTTGTCCGGATCGGCGGAGTCGACGAAAGTCGTTTCGATACCGAACTGGGCAAAGGTCACCGCGAACTGCGAGTAGGTTCCGCCGTATAGCGTGCGTGCGGCGACGATGTGGTCGCCATTCTGTGCCAGTGTCAGCAGCGCGATCATCTGTGCCGCCATGCCCGTGGCGGCTGCGATCGCGGCACGCCCGCCTTCGAGCGACGCGACGCGTTCCTCGAGCGCGGCAACGGTTGGATTCGAGATACGCGAATAGACATTGCCGAATGTCTGCAGATTGAACAGGCTGGCGGCATGGTCTGCGCTGTCGAAGACGAACGACGTCGTCTGGTAAATCGGCAGCGCGCGCGCGCCAGTGGCGGCGTCCGGAATCTGTCCCGCGTGCAGGCACAGCGTGTCAAAGCCGAATTTGCGGTCAGCCATGGCGACGCTACACCGATCGTCGAGCCGAGATCACGCCGGTGTTCACGCCGGCCCAGTTGAGACCGCCGAGGATGCGCGCGTGTTCGATCTTGACGCAACGATCCATGACGACCATGAGCCCTGCGTCGTTTGCGATCGTCGCCGCTGCGATGCTGCGGATGCCGAGCTGCATCCACAGCACCCGGGCGTGAATCGCGACCGCGTCACGCGCGATGGCGACTATCTCCTCCGGCTTGCGAAAACAATCGACGATGTCGACCGGGTCCGGAATCGAGAGCAGGTCGGGGTAACACTTCTCGCCAAGCACGTCGCGGTAGTTGGGGTTGACCGGGATAATGCGATACCCCTTGTCCTGCATGTACTTAGCCGCGAAATAGCTCGGTCGGTACCAGTTTGCGGACAGGCCGACGACCGCGATGTTCCGGCAATCGCGGAGTATGCGGCGCAGCCCCGCGATGTCGTCGACCGATGGCATCGATGCGCTAGCGCGGACCGCCCCATGATGGCTGACCGTTGTAAGGGTACTGGTCGTGGATACGCCTACCGGATGAAATCTTGTGGGTGACGTCCCACGGCAGCGAGGCGTATTCGCCAGGACCGAAAGTGCGGCAGATGCCCTGGAAACCCGCGTCGGTGCAGAACATCCAGTAACCGCCTTCGATCCGTATCGATGATGCCCGATCGTTGAAACCGGTGCGGTCCAGATTCGATATGACGTCGCCTTCGATGACGAACGTGCGTCCGCCGAAGCCGCCGTATTCGTACAGGATCGCGCGCGGTCTGCCTGGAGGCACCCAGACCCCGCCGCCCCCGCCGGAGGCGCCGACAATCGCCGCTGAACTCACCTTGCCACCCAGGTAACCCAGGTCGTTGTATCGGCCCGGACCGTACTCCCGGCACTGGCCACCGAGGCCGGCGTGTTCGCACAAGCGCCAAACGCCACCATAAACGACAGCGGCATCGGCCCGATCATTGAAGTCGATGCGATCGAAATCCGGCGCGCCGGAGGTCAATACAATCGATCGGCCGCCGAATTCGCGCCGCTCCCACAGTTCGATCCGGGGTGCGCCGCCGCCACCGACGACGACGGGCGGACCCGGGAGCGGTCCCGGCGGGGGCCCGCCAACTTCGCGCGCCGACGAAATCGTGTCGGTCAGCGACGGCTGCAGGCCGCGGTATTCACCCGGGCCTAAGGTTACGCACCGCCCGCGAAAAAATGCATCGGTGCAAAGCTCCCAGTAGCCGTCACGGATGACCATCGATGACGCGCGGTCGTTGAAACCGGACGGATCGAAGTTGGATATCGCACCGCGAAGTGTCACGCGACGGCCACCAAAGTCCGGATATTCGAACAGCGTGATCTCACCGGCGACGGCGGTCGCAGTCGCAAGCAAGCCACTGACGACCAACATCAGCTGACGCATCCAGGGGGTCATGACGGGCTCCTCTTTGCGGGTGCGTTGACCTGGCATTAGTGTAGCGGAAAACAAGGCCGCTTCGCCCTTGGTGGCGTAAGGGTCGCCATGCTGTGGCGACTAATGGGAAGATATGCGATCGTTCTGCTGTTATCACGGTGACGATATAAGGAGGCAACATGAGAAGACGCGATTTCCTGATGGCGATGGCAGCTGGCGCCACGTTGCCCGCACTCCCTGCCGTGGCGGCAACGGGCAGCACTGCGGGCAAGTCGATTGCCGAAATCCAGAAGGATTGGCAATTGCTGCTGGCCAAGGACGCTGACGTTGCGCGCTCGGTCGAGCCGATCACCAAGACCGAAGTCGAGTGGAAGCAAACCCTTCCCGAGGAGCGGTTCTACGTGCTCAGAAAGGAGGGCACCGAGCGCCCGTTCACGAGTCCTCTCAATGACGAAAAGCGCGCCGGCATTTTCGTGTGCGCTGGATGCACTCTGCCGTTATTCAGCTCGCAGATGAAATACGATAGCGGCACGGGCTGGCCAAGCTTTTTCACAAGCATTCCCGGCCGCGTGGCGACCAAGCAGGACTTCCTGATGATCGTGCCGCGCACCGAGTATCACTGCGTGCGCTGCGGAGGACATCAGGGGCATGTTTTCGACGATGGGCCACCGCCGACGCGGCAGCGCTGGTGCAACAACGGCGTGTCCCTGCGCTTCATACCGGCTACGGGAAAGGCTTAGCGACGCGAGCTACCCGGCGAGGGGCCCCGCGCGAAGCGTGGGGATCGACGGCAAGGCGAGTCGGCGCTGCGGCCGACGCGCAACCGAGTGACTTGGTGACGTTGCAGGAGGCCGCCGCGAGCTACCCGGCGAGGGGCCCCGCGCGAAGCGTGGGGATCGACGGCAAGGCGAGTCGGCGCTGCGGCCGACGCGCAACCGATATGATGCAATGACGGTGTAAGAGGCCGTCGCGAAAGCACCGCCCGTTCAGCCAGGACGCCCCTCGGAAACGCGCTTCTTTTGGTCCACCACTTCCTGCCGCAGTTCGCGCAGTCGGCTTTCCGCAACGGACACCTGATAGAAGTCACCGTCGCCGGCTTTCACCGCGAGTTCGAATTGCACGACCGCGCCGGGCAGATTGCCCAGCCACGCGTAGAACTCCGCCTGATGCCGGTGCGCGAGCGTCTGCTTGCCAAGCGCCGAGTAGGCCTTCGCCGCGATCTGGTGCAGCGGGCCGTCGTTGGGATAGCGCTGCAATTGCTCGGTGAGAAATGCAGCCGCTTTCGCCGCCTGCTTATCTTTGAGCAGCGCTTCCGGATAGTCGTAGATCAGTTGCTGCTTGTTCGGGTAGCGAGCCAGCGCGACCTGATAGCGCGCGATGGATGCAGTCACCTGCCCGGATTGCAGGAGCACCTGGCCCGCCATCCCGTCGATCATCGGATGAGGCGGCGCTGATTTTTCGAGGATCAATAGTTCGGCTTGCGCGCGCTTGAAGTCCTGTGCGCGCAGCAGCGATGCGATCAGCCCGTAGCGGGCTGCGGTCGGATCGTTATAACGCTTTTCCGCCAGAGCATCCTCGAAGAACAGGATGGCTTCCTTCGGCGTGCCTTGGTAGCTCTTGAGCAGCGCGCGCACCATGTTGAAGTCGAGCGAATCCTTGACCTGTCGGAAGGGCTTGCCTTGCGCCCGCGCTTGCCCCTCGGCGATGCGCTCGAACGTGACCGGGTGGTCGCGAAGGTAGGACGGAGCATTGCCTTCAACGAAACGCGATGCGCGTTGCAGCCGTTCCATGAAAGTCGCCATTGCCGTGACGTCGAAACCGGCGGCGTCCAGCCGCTGGAATCCCAGTCGGTCGGCCTCGAATTCGTTTTGCCGGGTGAAGTCGATCTGCATCTGGATGCCCAGTCCCTGCGCGGACGCGATGGCGGCGGACGCGAGCTGACCGTTGTTGGCACCTCCTGCCCGCGCCGCGAAGATTGCCGCGGCGAGCGCGGCGAGGGTGGTCAGCATCGCGTCCTTCTGGTTCGAAATACTCCTGGCGATGTGATGCTGCGTGACGTGTGCGATTTCGTGCGCGAGCACTGACGCCAGTTCGGATTCGGTTTGCGTGAGCAGGATGAGGCCGGTGTTGACGCCCACGTAGCCGCCGGGCAACGCGAAGGCATTGATGGTAGGGTCGTTCATGGCGAAGAATTCGAAATCGAACGGCGCGCCAGGTATCGCGGTGACGAGCCGGTTGCCGAGCTCGTTCAGATACCCATTAACCTCCGGGTCTTCAAGGTAACCGCCCGAAAGGCGGATGTCGCGGACGACCGACTCGCCCAGCCGGCGCTCCTGCGAGAGCGACATTACTGCGCCCGACGGGTCGCCGAGGTCGGGCAATGTTTGCGGGATGGCGGCCATTGGCGCGGTCGCCAGCGCGACGGCGAGCGCCAGCGAAATCACGCGGCGAGCGCGGGAGGGAGGGGATGCGGGCATGGTGCTATGATTGCCGCAATCGGTGCAAAGTTTCAGGGGCGGCGCAATGCCGGGGCAAGCTTCGCATTTTACCCATTTTGATGCGGCCGGTCAGGCGCACATGATCGACGTTGCGGACAAGGCTGTCACCAAGCGTGTCGCGCGCGCCGGGGGCAGGATCTGCATGCTGCCGGCAACGCTGGCATCGATCCGGTCCGGAACCGCCAAAAAAGGTGATGTGCTCGGCATTGCGCGCATTGCCGCGATTCAGGCGGCAAAACGCACTGCGGAACTCATTCCCCTCGCACATCCTCTGCCACTGACTCACGTGAGCGTCGAATATTCTTTCGAGGCTGCGGCAGTCGCAATCGAGGTGACCGCGGAAACGCTGGATCGAACGGGGGTCGAAATGGAGGCGCTCACCGCGGTCGCGGTCGGCCTGCTCACGATCTACGACATGTGCAAATCGGCTGATCGCGCCATGCAGATCGAAGGTGTGCGGCTGTTGGAAAAATCAGGCGGAAAGTCGGGGCATTTCAAGGCTGAGTAGTCGCGCGAGAGCCCGGCGAGGGGCCCCACGCGTAGCTAGGGGATCGACGGGGAATTGCGAGTCGCCGCCGCGGCCGACGCGCGATTGCTCAGTTCACGTCATCTGTTCAAAGAGGCCGCCGCGGTGCCCATAATTTCGGCTCTCCTTTGCTACCAGTTCCACATCGAGCCGTCTTCCAGGCGATTCACCGGCAACACGCTCGCCTTGTACGGATATTTTGCGGCAAGCTTCTCGTCGATGTCGACACCGTGTCCCGGTGCGACCCCCGGATGCAGGTACCCATCCTTGAACGTGTAGGCGTGGGGAAACACGGCATCGGTCTCGGGCGTGTGTCGCATGTATTCCTGGATTCCGAAGTTGTGCACCCACAGGTCGAAGTTGAGCGCCGCGCCCATGCATACCGGCGACAGATCCGTCGCGCCGTGCGACCCCGTGCGCACGTGATACAGCTCGGCCAGGTGCGCGATGCGGCGCAGGTGCGTGATGCCGCCGGCGTGCACGACTGTCGTGCGGATGAAGTCGATCAACTGCTCGGTGATGAGCGTTTGGCAGTCGTAGATCGTGTTGAAGATCTCGCCGACCGCGATCGGTGTCACCGTATGCTGGCGAATCAGCCGGAAGCCTTCCTGATTTTCCGCCGGCGTCGGGTCTTCCATCCAGAACATCCGACAGGGCTCGAGGGACTTGCCCAGCCGGCCGGCCTCGATCGGTGTCAGGCGGTGATGTACGTCGTGCAGTAGATGATGATCGAAACCGAAGCGCGCGCGGATCGCTTCGAACAGCTTTGGCGCGTGATCCAGGTATTTGGCGGTCGACCAGACATTCTCGGTCGCGATCGCGGCGTCTGCAGGCTCGTAGAACAGCCGATCCTTCGACACGCCGTAGGTGGATGCGAGACCCGGGATGCCGGATTGCGCGCGGATCGCCTTGTAGCCCAGGTCGATATACCTGGCGACTTCGTCGAGGGTCTCGGCCACGTCCCTGCCGTTGGCGTGTCCATAAACCATGACGCCGTCGCGACTCGCGCCGCCCAGAAGCTCATAGATCGGCAGCTCGGCTACCTTGCCCTTGATGTCCCATAGCGCCGTATCGACCGCGGCGATGGCGCTCATGGTGACCGGGCCGCGTCGCCAGTACGCGCCGCGATAGAAGTATTGCCAGATGTCCTCGATGCGTGCAGGATCGCGGCCGATCAACGCCGGGACGAGGTGTTCGCTCAGGTAACTCGCAACGGCCAGTTCGCGACCGTTGAGCGTCGCGTCGCCGATGCCGTGCACGCCTTCATCGGTCTCGATCTTGAGGGTGACGAAGTTGCGGCCGGGGCTGCAGACGATGACGCGGCAGGCAGTGATCTTCATGGTTGGCTCGGGCGAAACGAGAGGGGGTTGCGGGCGAGTGCCCGTATTGGTGGTTCGGTGGTTCGACCACTTGACCACAGGATAGCACGAGCGCTAAGATGCCGTCGAGTCGCGGCAAATGCTGCGACAGCAAAGCAACTGACGATTTCGCGCTCGTGCCGCAAGCATGACGCAAGGTTGACGATGAATGCTCCGAGCACGCACTGTGCATCCGGAGGCCCCTTGGAGTAAATCAGCGCGTGCCACTGCAGTTTGTCGAGCCGAGGCGGCTGTATCGGCAGATCGCCGATCAGATCGCGGGGTTGATCGCTGCCGGCGAGTTTCTGCCGGGATCGCGATTGCCTGCCGAGCGTGAACTCGCCGCCAAACTCGGTGTCAGTCGCGCGTCGGTTCGCGAAGCCATCATTTCGTTGGAAATCGGCGGTCTGGTCGAGGTGCGGGTCGGTACCGGCATTTTTGTGACCGCTAAGCAGCATCCTGATTCGGATAGCGACGCAGGGCCGGGGCCGTTCGAACTGCTCAACGCACGCAAGTTGGTCGAAGGCGAGATTGCCGCGCTGGCCGCGGCAAGCGCGAGCGAAGACGACGTCGAGGCTCTGCAGTTGAGCGTCGAGCGCATGACCGCGCACGTCGATGACTTTGCGATTCGCGAGGATAGCGACCGTGATTTCCATTTGCGGTTGGCTAGGGCGACTGGTAACGGCTCGCTGGAACTCGTCGTCGAAGGATTGTGGAACCAGCGCGCCGAATTGTGGGGACGGATGCAGCAGCACTTTCACACGACTGATCTCGCCGAGCAGACGATTCGCGATCACGCCGCGATTGTTCAGGCTGTCGCGGCGCACGACGCGGCAGGAGCACGGCTCGCGATGCATCGGCATTTGTCGCGGGTGATCAAGGAATTCCAGAGCGGTCTGGACGACGCGGCGCGCGGGGACGAAGGTGCCAAGGTGCACCGCGCCTCGACCGGACGGAAGAAAACGCGCTTGACGTGAACGACAGCCAGCAGCACCTGGCGCCAGCCATGGCGCAGCAGGTGTCGAGTCCACCTTCCTGACTGCGAGCCCAGACTCGCAGCCCGCATGACACGACTGTCGTCAGCCACGCTGCCAGCATTGCGAGCCGACGTTACCCGGCCTGCATACGACTTTCGCCCTATCGGCACGGGTATCGTTCATCTCGGCATCGGCGCCTTCTATCGCGCACAGGGCGCCGTCTACACGGACGACGTGCTGGCCCGGCAACCGAAGGACTGGGGCATTTGTGGTGTCAGCCTGCGCTCGCCGGATGTCCGCGATCGCCTTGCGCCACAGGACGGGCTGTACACCGCCGTGGAAAAAAGTCCCGCGGGCGTTCGGCGTCGGGTCATTGGTAGTGTCCGCGAAGTGCTGTTTCTGGGCGACGAGCGCAACAAGGTGCAAGCGCGCCTTGCGGCAGCCACCACGCGCATCGTGTCGCTGACGATCACCGAAAAAGGCTACTGTCACCATCCCGCGACCGGCGAACTCGATCTCGACCATCCTGACGTCGTCCACGATCTCGCAGATCCCGGTCATCCACAGACTGCCGTAGGGCTGCTCGTTGCCGCACTGGAAGCCCGGCGGAATTCGCACGCCAAGCCGTTTACCGTGATGTGTTGCGACAATCTGCCGCACAACGGGGCGCTGGTCCGTGGCCTGGTGCTGGCATTCGCGAAGGCGCAAGGGTCGCAGCATTCGCAATGGATCGAAGAGAGCGTGTGCTTTCCATCGACGATGGTCGATCGCATTGTTCCGGCAACGACCGAGGCCGACATTGCCGAGAACGTTGCCGCACTCGGCGTGAACGATGCGGCACCGGTGATGCACGAACCGTTCAAGCAATGGGTCATCGAAGACACGTTCGCCGCGGGTCGCCCAGCGTGGGAACACGTCGGTGCGCAACTCGTCGACGATGTGGAGCCCTTCGAGGCAATGAAGCTGCGTTTGCTCAATGCCAGCCACTCGGCGCTGGCGTATCTCGGCTTCCTGGCCGGACATGAATTCATCTATCAGGTCGCCGCGCAGCCAGATTTCGTAGCGTACATGCGCATGCTGATGCGCGACGAAGTCGCACCGACGCTGGCGCTGCCGAGTGGCGTCGATGTCGCGGCATACCAGAATGCGCTGGTCGAGCGTTTCCGAAATCCGGCGTTGCCGCACCGCACACAGCAAATCGCCATGGACGGCTCGCAAAAGCTCCCACAGCGGCTGCTCGGCACGGTGCGCGACAATCTCGCGGTGGGGCGATCGATCGATCGACTCGCACTTGGCGTCGCGGCGTGGATGCGCTACGTTGCCGGCGTCGACGAAGCGGGACGCGCGATCAAGGTCGCGGACCCGCTGGCGGGCGACTTCGCGCGCATCGCGGCCGTGCATCGCGACGATCCCGCAGGGTTGGTGCGCGGCTTGCTGGGTGTTCGCGCTGTATTCGGCGAAGACTTGCCGGCGTCCACGCCGTTTGCGGAAAACGTAACCGCCTGGCTGACGCTGCTCCAGCGCGAGGGTGCCGCCCGAACGGTCGCGCGCGTAGCCTCTGCACCGAAATGAAAGACGTGCGATGACTGCGCTTACGCTGCATCCCGATCGCCTCTTCTCGTCCGATCCCGCGCAGCGCAGTATCGCGCGCGCGCTGTACGCAACTGTCAAGGACTTGCCGATCGTCAGTCCGCACGGGCACACTGACCCGCAGTGGTTCGCCGACAACGAGCCGTTCAGCAATGCGTCAGCATTGTTCATCACTCCGGATCACTATGTTTTTCGCATGCTCTTGCTGGCAACGCGAGCGTACAGGCTCTAGCGGTTCGGTTGCCTTGCGGTGCGCTTTCGATCACACTCATTGTGCAACGCACCCCGACAACCTTGCATCAGACTGAACGCCCTGTGCCCATGCGCCTGCTTGTCGTTGAAGATGATGTCGAACTGGCAAGCGGGCTGGCCTCGTCGCTGGCCCAATCCGGTTACGCCGCCGACACGGCCCACAACGCGCACGATGCGATGGCCGCGTGCGCGGCAAGCAACTATTCGCTCGTCATTCTCGACCTGGGCTTGCCGGACCTCGACGGTCTGGAGTTGCTGCGACGATTGCGACAGGAATCGCTGAAGGCCCCCGTGCTGATACTGACGGCACGTGATCAACCGCAGCAGCGCGTTGCCGGACTGGACGGTGGCGGCGATGACTACCTCTCCAAGCCTTTCGATATTGCCGAGCTCGAAGCCCGGATCCGTGCGCTGTTGCGGCGTGGAGAGCCGTTGGGTGCGACGTTGAATTTCGGCGCGCTTGCCTTCGAGACGGCATCGCGACACCTGACTGTTCACGGACAAGAGATCGAACTCACGCCCAGCGAACTGGCGGTGCTCGAACTTCTCCTGCGCCGTCCCGGGCGAATCGTCAGCAAGGCGCAGATATTCAATTCGCTCTACAAATGGCAGGAAAGCGCCAACATGTCCGCGGTCGAGGTATTCATCAGTCGCCTGCGACGCAAGCTGAGCCTCGCCGATGCCGACGTCGGGATCAGAGTCTTCCGCGGCCTGGGTTATCGGCTGGAGAAGTCGGATCATGTCGGGGCGTGAACACAGCCTTCGACGGCGCCTGCTGATTCGACTGTGGTTGCCCCTCCTCGGGGTGCTCATGCTGGGCGCATTCGTGTCGACTGGACTCGCGGTGCATTTTGGCAACGTGGTCCACGATCGATGGCTTCTCGACTCGGCCATGGCGCTGGGAACCCAGTTGCGTTCCGGGGGCGCCGGCCCGCGCCTCGCGCTGCCTGCTTCCGCAGTGGAAATGTTCGAGTGGGACAGCGTTGATCGCATCTACGAGGATGTCGTTGCTGCCGACGGCGAACATTTGTTCGGCAATACAGTGTTTCCGCCGCTGCCGGTCGGCCCGGCCACGGACGAACCACGCTATTTCGACGGAACGATTGGCGGCCACGCCGTTCGCGTCGTCGCGGTTTCGGTGGCCGGCCCTCCGCCGGAATCGAGGGTCGTGACGATCCAGGTCGCCGAGACGATGAAAAAGCGCGAGGCGCTGGTGCGCGAGATCATCCTGATGATCGTGCCGCTCCAGTCGATCATCCTGCTGCTGGCAGGCGCTTTCATCTGGTTCGCCGTGACCTCGAGCCTTGCCACGCTCGACGAAACGGCGTCACGCCTGCGGCGTTATACCCCTGATGGATTGGTCCCGGTGCGCGATGACAATGGTGTGCCGTCGGAAGTGAAACCACTGATTCTTGCAATCAATCAGTTGATCGGAAAGCTCGCCGAATCGCGCGAGGCGCAGCAGCGATTTGTCGCGAATGCGGCGCATCAGCTTCGAACGCCATTGGCAACGCTACAGGTTCAAACCGAACGGGCGCTGCGCGAGACCGATCCCAAACGGCATGGCGAGGCACTCACCGATGTGGTCAAGGCCGTGTCGCGCATGCGCCACCTGACCCAGCAGTTGCTCACGTTGAGTCGTTCCGATCCATCGTCGGCCGCCATGTTGCGAATGGAAAGTGTTGACCTGGCGCAGCTCGCGCGCGCGGAACTCGAGCGCTGGGCAGACCTGGCGATCGAGCGCAACATCGATCTGGGCTACGATGGACCCGAAAGTGGTGTGAACGTCCCGGGGGAGCACCGTTTGCTGGCAGAACTGCTCGGCAACCTGGTCGACAACGCGATCCAATACGGTGGCGCCGGCGGCAAGATCACCGTCGGCATCGCAACGGACCCGCCGAGGGTGTTTGTCGATGACGACGGTCCCGGCATATCGCCCTTGGAGCGCGAGCGCGTATTCGAGGCGTTCTACCGGACACGGGACAGCGTTGCGGGTGGCTGCGGACTTGGACTCACGATTGCTCGTGAAATCGCAGCGCGCCATGGCGCCCTGCTGACCATCGTCGATCCACCCCGCGCGCGGGGAACCCGCGTCGAAGTGGTGTTCCCTGCCGCCCCTCAGCGCAGCTCGAGGCGGATTGCTACGCCTTCCGGTGACGTTCGGGTGATCGAGGCCAACGCCGGGATTTCCGGCGAGGTCATGTCGCGACAAGCATGACCAACCAAAGGAACTGCACATGAAAGATGTCACGGCATTCGTTGGACGCGCATTGATGGCATCCCTGTTCATTTTGTCGGGATGGGGCAAGCTGACCGGATTTTCAGGGACCGCCGGCTACATTGGCAGCAAGGGCCTGCCGATGCCGCAAATGCTTGCCGCACTTGCCGTTGCCGTTGAACTCGGCGGAGGCATTCTCCTGCTCGTTGGACTGAAAGCGCGTTGGGTCGCACTGGCGTTCGTGGGGTTCCTGATCGTGATCACGCCAATCTTCCACGGCTTCTGGGATGTCCCGGCCGCGCAGGCGCAGATGCAGCAAGTCCATTTCATGAAAAATGTTGCCATCCTGGGCGGGTTGCTCATGATTGCGGCATTCGGACCGGGCAGATTCAGCATCGATCGGTCCTGAGCGAGGGACGAACCGCTCACGGAGGGACACATGTCCAAGCTACGGGCAGTTCGTACCACCAAGGCTGCTGCCGGCGCGGTCACCGTGCAATTGTCGATCGGGCCGCACGTGCTGCTTGCCGACACGTCGACCGCAAACGGAGGCGACGATCTCGGACCGGACCCGCATGAACTGCTCGATGCCGCCCTCGCTTCCTGCACGGCGCTGACGTTGGCGCTCTATGCGCGGCGCAAGGGCATGAAACTCGCCGACATCGAGATCGAGGTCGAGCACGAAGAGAGCGATGGTGTTTATCGGATGCGGCGCGATGTTCGCCTGGTCGGCGACTTGTCCGCCGACGAGCGGGCGCGGCTTCTGGAAATTGCCAATCGCTGCCCCGTGCATCGGTCCCTTTCGGGACGATTCGAGATAACGTCGCGGCTGACGGACTAGCGGCGCACGTATGGTGTCCCCCGTGCGGCGCGATGCGCCGCTTCCCCCGAAGGGGGCGAGCGGCCTCATTGCGAATATTCGTCATCGGGCGCAATTCGCTTCGGCCGCCGTCCACGCTCGCGGACGCGCTCTGCGAGCCTTGGCTTCGCCCCGCTCGCGTGGACGTCCTTGGGGCGGCCCTGCAGCGCTTATTCCCTCACCTGCGAATCCAGCCACAGGGTCACCGGCCCGTCGTTGACCAGCGCCACTTGCATGTGCGCGCCAAAGACGCCTTTCGGCACCGGGCCTCCGCGCTCACGCTCCAGTGCGCCTACGAAGGCATCGAAGTGCGGCAGCGCGATTTCCGGTGGCGCCGCGGCACTGTAGGATGGGCGTGCGCCCTTTCTGGTCGACGCATAAAGCGTGAATTGACTCACGGCGAGTATCTCGCCTGCGACCTCGATGACCGACCGGTTCATCACGCCGGCATCGTCGTTGAATAGTCGCAGCGCGACGATCTTGCGCGCAAGCCAGTCGCGATCGCCGTCACCATCGGTGGCCACCACGCCGCACAGTAGCAGCAACCCCGGGCCGATCGCGGCGACGCGCCTGCCTTCGACGGTCACCGAAGCTTCGCTGACGCGCTGTACAAGCACTCGCACTAGCGCACGACCTTGCGCTCCACGTCGGCGACCCGACCACCGACGAGCGTTACCGTCGTCATCGTGTTGAGGTCTCCGTCCTTGGGCAGATACGACCAGCGTTGCCCCTTGCCGCGCAGGTTGCGCGCATCGACGTCGGGTTTGCCAATGCGTTGGATGACCTCCGCCGTGCTCATCCCAACCCGGATGAACCTTCGCTCGCTGGCGTTGGTCATACTGCCGGAGATCGCTCGAGCACGACTCGACGTGGCGACACGCTCCGGCTTGGCGGTTGCGCGCGACGCCGTCGTTGCCCCCGGAATCGGGGTTCCGGGAATCACGCTGAGCGCCGGCGGATCCGTTGCAAAGTTGCGCAGTTCCTTCCCCGGCGTGCAGGGCACATCCTGGTACACCACGCTGTCGTTGGCGCCTGCACATTTGTAGACCGCATTCGTTGCAGCGCCGCCCGGCATCGCCGCGAGCGCCGCAGTCAGCATAACGGCAAGTAACAGGACGACCATAGCAGGGCTCCCTGTGCACGAAAGCGTTTACCATACACCTTTCATTGCCCCTGAAAATCATCCGTTCGATGGATACACGCAGCCGAATTGCCGCACGAGTGCATGAAATTGCGCCGTTCCACGTCATGGAAGTGCAGACGGCAGCGCGTGCGCTGGAAGCCACCGGCCGCACCGTCGTCCACATGGAAATCGGCGAACCCGATTTTCCGACGCCAGAACCGGTTCTTGCCGCCGCGCGCGAGGCGTTGGCGGGCGGTGGCATCTACTACACTTCCGCACTCGGCATCCCGGCGTTGCGCGAAGCCATCGCGCGGCACTATCTCGATCAGTATGGATTGAACGTCTCGCCGGAACGGATCGTTGTCACTTCAGGATCGTCAGCGGCATTGCTCCTGGCCATCGCGCTGCTCGTCAATCGCGACGATGCGATCCTGCTTGCCGATCCGGGCTATCCCTGCAACCGGCATTTCGTGCGCACGCTGGAAGGCGAAGCGGTAGGCATTCCGGTGGGACCGGAATCGAACTATCAATTGACTGCGGACCTTCTGGAATCGGCGTGGACATCGCATACGCGCGGCGCATTGATCGCGTCGCCATCGAATCCGACCGGGACCACGGTTCCATACGATGAAATGGCCCGCATCGCTGCCTCAGTCGATGCCCGCGGCGGGGCGCTGATCGTCGACGAAATCTACCTGGGCCTGTCGTACGACGTCGTGCCACGGAGCGCGCTGAGCCTTTCCGATCGATTGTTCGTGATCAACAGCTTCTCCAAGTACTTCAACATGACCGGTTGGCGCCTGGGGTGGCTGGTGGCCCCCGAGCAGCATATTCGCGACCTCGAGAAGCTCGCCCAGAACCTCTACATATCGCCGCCGACGCTGTCTCAGTACGCTGCGTTGGCATGCTTCAAACCCGAGACGCTGGACCTGCTCGAAGCGCGACGGGCCGAGTTCCAGGCACGGCGCGACTTTCTGGTGCCCGCGTTGCGCGAGCTCGGCTTCAACATTCCCGTGATGCCGTCGGGAGGATTTTTTGTCTACGCGGACTGTTCGCCCTTCGGCATGGACAGCGAACGCTTCTGCGTGGAAGCGCTTGCTGCCACCGGCGTGGCATTTACTCCCGGCATCGATTTTGGCCGCCATCGCGCCGAAGATCATGTGCGCTTTGCCTATACGATTGCGCAGGACAAATTGCGCGAAGGCGTGGGTCGGCTCGCGGCGTGGTTGCCCAGCCTGAAATGATCGTTGCGAAGCAACGCTTGAAACACCCCTCTTCCTCGGGGAGAGGGGCGGGGTGAGGGAGCGTTGATGCGCACGCACATAGCATTGCTGTTGCTGCCGTTGCTCTCCGGCTGCGCCACCATGGAATACTACTGGCAGGGCGTTCGCGGTGAACTCGACATTCTCGAGCGTGCGCAGGCGATCCCGACGGTCATCGAAACTACCTCCGATACCGCCCTGAAGGGCAAGCTCGAGCGCTCGATCGCGATCCGCGACTACGCCAGCCGCGACCTCGCGCTGCCGGACAACGGCAGCTATCGCAGCTACGCCGACATCGGACGGCGATTCGTGCTGTGGAATGTGATCGCGACCCCGGAACTGTCACTCGAGCCGCGGCAGTGGTGTTTTCCGATTGCCGGTTGCGTGAACTACCGTGGCTACTTCGAGGAAAATGGTGCCAGGGTAGAAGCGGCGAAGTTCGCGTCGACGGGCGACGATGTGCACGTCAGCGGCGTACCAGCGTTCTCGACGCTGGGCTACTTCAACGATCCGATCCTCTCTACGTTTATCCGCTACTCCGACCCGGAAGTCGCACGTCTCATCTTTCACGAACTCGCGCATCAGGTGGCTGTATGTGAAAGACGACAGCGTGTTCAACGAGTCCTTTGCGGTGCTGGTCGAGGAAGTGGGCGTCGAACGCTGGCTTGCAGCGCAAAAGGATCCGGTCCTTGCCGCGCAATTCGCGTCGACTCAGCGTTACCGCGAAGGCTTCCGCGACCTGGTGGACCGGACGCGCACCCGATTGGCGGCGCTGTACGCGAGCAATGCGACCGACGAAACCAAGCGTGCGGGCAAGGTGGAGGCATTCGAGCAGATGCGCGCCGACTACGCCGCCCTCAAGGTGCAGTGGGGCGGCTCGGCCGGGTACGATGGATGGTTCGCGCAAGGGCCCACCAACGCGAGCCTCGCGGCCGTGGCGCTCTATTCGCGGAAAGTGCCGGAGTTTCGGGCGCTGCTCGCCGCGGAAGCCGGGAACCTGCCACGCTTCTACGCCCGGGTGAAAGAACTTGCGCGCATGCCCAGGGAAGAACGGGACCGGGTGCTGGCGACGGGTATCGTGCCCACAGCACCTAACGCCGCTGCGCGCCGCGAAGCGGGAAGTCCTGCGACCCGGTAACCCCTTGTACTGACGGGCGAAACCAGCTATACTTTCAGGTTCCTTGCCTCACCCGCAGCAGACGGGGAGGCCGCTGGCGATAGCTGCAACGCAGGATCCGATGCGGATCCCATCATCGCCCAACCAACGTCCACAAGGAGCAAGTCTGCATGCGTCACTACGAAATCGTATTTATCGTGCATCCCGATCAGAGCGAGCAGGTGCCCGCGATGATCGAACGCTATCGCGCCATGGCCACGGCCGGGGGCGGCCGGATCCATCGCCTCGAGGACTGGGGCCGGCGCCAGATGACCTACCCCATCGCCAAGGTGCACAAAGCGCACTACGTCCTGATGAACATCGAGTGCGAGGCCGCAGCTCTTGCCGAACTCGAACACGCCTTCAAGTTCAACGATGCGGTGCTGCGCCACTTGATCGTCGCGATGCGCGAAGCGGTCGTCACGCCGTCGCCGATGATGAAGGAAGAGAAGTCCAGGTCGCTGTCGCCTGCCGGTACGCCGGCTGCCGCACCGGCACCTGCAGCTGCGCCCGCCGTCGCTGAAGCGCCTGTAACGCAGGCCTGATGCCGTTACGGTGCTGGTGAATCAAGTGACGCTCGACGCGCGCCTGCAATCGCGGGATAACTTGCGGTTCACGCCCGCCGGCATTCCGGTGCTCGATTTTGCGCTCGCTCACGAGTCGACGCAGATCGAAGCTGGATCCGAGCGGCGTGTGGCGTGCGAGATCGCCGCCGTGGCACTGGGCCCGGTCGCGCGTGCGCTGGCGACGGTCGCCCCTGGGGCGAACTTGCGTTGCCGGGGCTTTCTGGCGCGCCGCTATCGCACCGGCATCACTGTCGCGCTGCACGTGAACGAATTCGACCTTACAGACAACGCAACTGCGCAAGCAACCACGCATTCAAGCAAAGGAAACTGACATGCCCCGTCCCATGGGAAGAAACACCAAAGGTAAAGGCAAGGGCAAGGATGGCAAGCGCCGCGAACGCGGCAATAATCTGTTCAAGCGCCGCAAGTTCTGCCGCTTCACCGCCGAGGGTGTCAAGGAAATCGACTATAAAGACGTCGATATCCTGAAGGATTTCGTGCAGGAAAACGGCAAGATCATGCCGGCGCGCATCACCGGCACGAAGGCGCGCTACCAGCGCCAGCTCGGCACGGCGATCAAGCGCGCGCGCTTTCTCGCGTTGCTGCCCTATACCGACCTGCACTGACCGGAGGCTACGACCATGCAAGTGATACTTCTGGAGAAACTGCAGAACGTTGGCGACCTCGGTGACGTCGTCAAGGTCAAGCAAGGTTTTGCCCGCAATTTCCTGATCCCGCAGGGCAAGGCCAAGCGCGCGACGCCGGAGAACATCAAGCTGCTCGAGGCCAAGCGGGCCGAGCTGGAGAAAGCCGCGGGCGCCAAGCTCGCGCATGCGCAGGAACAGGCCGCAAAGATCGAAGGCTTGACGATACAGGTCACGCAAAAGGCCGGTGTCGATGGCCGCCTGTTTGGCTCGGTCACCAATGTCGATATCGTCGACGCGCTTCAGGCGCTCGGCCACACGGTCGAGAAGGCGATGGTGCGGATGCCTGACGGACCGCTGAAGCAGGTTGGCGAGTTTCCGCTCGTTATTGCCCTGCATACCGATGCAATCGCGCATATCATCGTTGCAGTGCTCGGTGACACCACCACACCGACCACGAACTGACGCGTTTAAAGCCAAACACGAAAGGGCCGGCAACGGCCCTTTTTTGTCGCTGTTGCCTGATGTGTCGATCCGCCATCGTCCTACGTGGCGGATAGCCCGATTTGTTAGAATGCCATTGCTCTCCGCAGGTTTCCCGGCATGCCCAACGATCCCCAGCTCGAAGCCCTGAAAGTTCCGCCGCACTCGATGGAGGCGGAGCAGTCAGTGCTTGGGGGACTGCTGCTCGAAAACGGCGCCTCCGATCGTGTTGCCGACATCGTGGGCGGCGAAGACTTCTATAGTGATGCGCACCGGCTGTTGTACAAGGCGATCATGGACCTCATCGCCGACAACAAACCGGCGGATGTCGTCACTGTTGGCGAAGCGCTCGGGTCGCTCAAGAAGCTCGACTACATCGGTGGCATGGCGTATCTCGGCGCGCTGGTGGAAAACGTGCCCACCGCGGCCAATATCCGCCGTTACGCGGAAATCGTGCGGGAGCGCGCGATCCTGCGTCGGCTGGCCGCCGCCGGCGGCGAGATCGCCGACAGCGCCTATCATCCGCTCGGTCGCAGCGTGCGCGAGATTCTCGATCATGCCGAGACCAAGGTCTTCGAGATCGCAGAACACGGCGCACGCGGCCAGCAAGGTTTTCAGGAAATCCGGCCGCTGTTGACCCAGGTCGTCGAACGCATCGAATTCCTCTACAACCGCGACAACCCTTCGGATGTGACCGGCATCGCAACCGGTTTCACCGATCTCGATCGCATGACGTCCGGGTTTCAGGAAGGTGATCTGATCGTGATCGCGGGCCGGCCGAGCATGGGCAAGACGTCGCTGGCGTTGAATATCGGCGAGCACATCGCCTTGTCGCTGAAGATGCCGGTCGCCGTGTTCAGCATGGAAATGGGCGCGACCCAGCTGGCGATGCGCCTCATGGGTTCGGTCGGTCGCCTCGACCAGCAGAAGGTGCGCACGGGGCGACTGACCAACGATGACTGGGAGCGGCTGTCCGGTGCGCTCGGCCGGCTTAACGATGCGCCGATGCATATCGACGAAACGCCAGCGCTCAATGCTCTGGAGTTGCGTGCGCGTGCGCGCAGATTGTCGCGCCAATATGGTGGCAAACTGGGCGCAATCATCGTCGATTACCTGCAACTCATGCAGGCGGTGGGCGAGGGGGAAAACCGCGCGACTGAAATCTCCGAAATCTCACGTTCGCTCAAGGCGCTTGCGAAGGAGCTCAAGGTCCCGGTGATGGCGCTGTCGCAGCTGAACCGCAGTCTCGAGCAACGTCCGAACAAGCGTCCGGTGATGTCTGACTTGCGGGAGTCCGGTGCGATCGAGCAGGATGCCGACGTGATCCTGTTCATCTATCGCGACGAGGTTTACAACCCGGAAACGACGGACAAGGGCGTGGCCGAAATCATCATCGGCAAGCAGCGCAACGGACCGATCGGTACCGTGTCGCTGGCGTGGCTCGGCGAGTACACGCGGTTCGAGAATCTTGCCCAGCGGGGCACGTACTGACGGATGGCGACGGTCGGACGCAACGAGCCCTGTCCGTGTGGCAGTGGCAAGCGCTACAAGGACTGTCACGGAGCTCTGTCGCCGCCTGCTGCCGGGCTCTCCCCGGGTAACGGGTTGCGCAAGAGACTTGAACAGGCACTCTCGGCGCAGCAGGCAGGCCAGCTCGCCGACGCGATTGCGCGATACGAATCGGTGGTCGCGGCGGCGCCACGCAATTTCGACGCGCGGCACATGCTCGGCGTGGCGCGCTTCCAGCACGGTGACTTTGAACGCGCCGCCACGGATATCGACGATGCACTGACCATCCTGCCGGACCAACCTGCGGCGCTGTTCAATCGCGAGCTGGTTCGCGCAGCGATTGCTCGACGTGAGGTACAAGCCGAGCTCGATCGGCTGACCCTCCGGCCTGCGGTTCGCGCGCGAGGTGTCGGCGTAGCGCGAGCCGATGCTTGCGGAGCGCCAGTCCGGGTCATCGCGTTCTACCTTCCGCAATTCCACCGCATCGCCGAAAACGACGCATGGTGGGGCGAAGGTTTCACCGAGTGGACCAACGTCCGCAAGGCGCGACCGAATTTCGTCGGGCACGACCAGCCGCGTTTGCCTGGCGAACTCGGCTACTACGACTTGCGCGATCCGGCGGTCCGCGCCGAGCAAGCTGCGCTCGCCCGCGCATACCGGATCGACGGATTCTGCTACTACTACTACTGGTTCGGCGGGCGTCGACTCCTCGACGAGCCGTTGTCTGCAGTGCTCGCGACGGGCGAGCCCGAATTGCCGTTCTGCATCTGCTGGGCCAACGAGAACTGGACCCGGCGTTGGGACGGGCTCGATCACGAGATCTTGGTGGCACAGACGTACGCGCCGGGCGATGCACAGGCGTTCGTCCGCAGCCTGTATCCGTTGTTGCGCGACCACCGCTACATCAAGGTCAACGGTCGGCCGCTGGTCGCCGTCTACAAGGCCGCCGACATTCCCGATGTCGCCGCGACAGTGCGAACATGGCGCGACACTTGTCGTGCCGATGGTGAGGGCGAGCTCTACCTCGCGGCGGTCGCGCGCAACGCGGTCGATGATCCGACCGCGCTCGGCTTCGACGCCGCGATCGAGTTCCCGCCCATTGGCCATGTCACAGAAAACATCACCGCTCAGGTTGCCACCGTCCATCCTGACTTTCGCGGCATGCTCTTCGACTACCGCAATCTTGCTGCCGACTTCCTGATGCGGCCGCGGCCCGCGTTCCGCCAGTTCCGCGGCGTCACTCCGGCGTGGGACAACACGCCGCGCCGGCAAGGCGACGGGACGGTATTCGTGAACTCAACGCCGGCAACTTTCCGTTACTGGCTCGAACAAGCGCTGCGCCAGACTCGACTGCGCGCCGGTGGCGACGAGCGGCTGGTGTTCATCAACGCTTGGAACGAGTGGGCGGAGGGCAGCTATCTCGAGCCCGATGCGCGAGTCGGGCGTCAATATCTCGAAGCGGTGCGCGATGCTCGCGGCATCGAGACTGAGCCGCCACAGGATCCACCGGCGATGACGGTCGTCGCGCGCGAACTGGAGGCGCTTGTCACGGCCGGCGAAATTTCCGTCTCGCGCGCCGGGGTGGATCGTGGTCTTGCGTCGGGAGCGCCGTCGGTCGTCATGCCGGTCTACAACCATGCCCGGTTCCTCGCGCGGACGCTGGCTTCGCTGACTCGTCAAACGCGCCTGCCGGGCGAACTCGTCGCTGTCGACGACGGTTCGGTCGACGACAGTGCGCAGATCATCGACGCGTTCGCGCGCAATGCGCCGTTCCCCGTCCTGCTGGTTCGCCAGCAGAACCGCGGTGCCGATGTTGCGCTCAATCGCGGTATGGCGCTTGCTCGCGGCGACGTCCTGTCGTTGCTCAATTCCGATGACATGTACGCGCCAGCCCGCCTCGAGCGCATGCTTGCTGCGCTCGAGGGCGATGTCGAACTGGCTTTCTCCGACGTTACGTTGATCGACGATGACGACCTGCCCGTCGACACTTCGCCTGCAAGGAGGATCCGCGGCCTGATCGATGCTGTATCGTCGGCACCCGAACTAATCTATCCACTGATCGAGCACAACATCGCGACGTCGACCGGTAACCTCGTCTTGCGCAGAAGGTTGCTGGAGCGGATAGGTGGTTTCGCGCCGCTTAAAGTATGCCACGACTGGGACTTCGTCCTGCGCGCGACACTGGCGACTCGAGTCATTTTTGTCGCTGAAAGACTATACACTTACCGCTTGCATGCGGGAAACACATTTGCCGGGCTGACACTGGCGGGACGGTTGGAAAGCGAAGTGCTGCTGCAGCGCTTCTTCGCCGCCATCGACCGCTACCCGTTCCGAGACGACGGCGCGCGCACTCGCTTTGCGGAACACGCGCGTCGCCTCGGATTGACGGGCTATTTGCCAGGCCTGGCGACGGCCAGCGTCGCGACAACAGCGCGATGACTCCGGACATTTCCGCCGCGACACCGCGGAATGCGCCATGCCCGTGTGGCAGCGGCTTGCGCTACAAGAGCTGTCACGGCGCGCCGCTTGCCTTCGACGCAGCCGCTGCGGCTGCCAATCCGTCTGTCCAGGACGCTGCGCAGTTGCGACGCGCGTGGTCCTGCATCGAGAATGGCGACTGGTTCACCGCCGAGACGCTTTGCCACGATATCCTGACGCGGACGAGCGATCAGCCTGAAGCCCTGTGCATTGCTGGCTGCGCTCATTCGCGTCGCAGCGAGCCTCGCGAGGCGCTGCGCTATCTGCTCGCGGCCACGCGTTCTCCGTCGTTGCCGGCTCTGGCCGCCGATGCGCAGTTCCGGGTCTGGAGCAGCTTCTCCCAGGGCTTCATCGAAACCATGTTCGGGATGGATCACGCGCAGGCGTTGAGGAAGCAGGCTGAGTACGACGCGTTGCAGTCAAATGGGAGCGCCGGTGCCCCTGCGTCCGCCACCGCGCCTCTGGTCAGCGCGGTCCTGGTGCTGTCGCGCAACGATCTGCTGCCGAGCGTCACGCTGACTTCGCTGATGCGGCAGAACTACTTGCCGCTCGAACTCATCGTGGTTCATGGCTACACGCACTCCGAGGACGTGGATCGGCTCATGTCGCAGCTTCGCAACTGCCCCGCTCAGTGCTGCGTAACTGCGATGCCGGCGACGAGCGGCGTGGCGATGCTCAACGCCGGGATACGTGCGGCCAAGGGCGATTACGTTGGCGTTGTCGCTGCAGGAGATGTCTGGGCTGCGGATCGGATCGGGGCGTTGGTCGTGAACGTTGCCACGCGTGGTGAGGCGTGGGGCTTCGGCCGGGTGGAGCTCGCGGCCACGGCCGGCGGCGATGCAACCAACCAGCAAACCCGTGACGCATCGGAGCGCATTTCCGATGCGGACACCATTGGCTTCACGCTCATTCACCAACGATTCGCGATAGTCGGCGCCGGCAACCTGTTCTTCAGCCGTGACCTCTTCGACGAACTCGACGGATTTCGCGATTTGCCGCATGTCCATGCATGGGACTTCTGCCTGCGGGCGCTTTGGCACGCCGAGCCGCGCTACGTCGCGTCGGCATTGCTTGAGGCATCGCCGCCGGGCGACGATGGCCGCCAGCAGCTCGAGCGCGAGCAGGAGCAGATCGCGATGTTCGCGGAATTCTATCAACGTGCATGCAGCCCGCATGCCATCGGAGCGAACACCTTTGCTCCCTGCCGCGCTGGCTGGGGTCTGTCCTTTGTTCGGCGCGTGCTCGAGGTCGGTCATGTGCTCGCCATTCCGCCGTCCCTGCTCGGTGACATTGCCGCGGAGGTTGGCGAGCGAATCGATGCGCAGCGAAAACTGCCACGGACGGCCGGCATCGATCTGGTTGGATTTGCCCTCGGCGAATTCGGCCTGGGAGAGAACCTGCGCGCGCTCGCGCGCGCGTGTATTGCCGGCGCGATACCGATGAGCGTCAGGGACGTGGCCATGCGGCTCAAGGCGAGCCAGGGCGATCGCTCGATCCTCGCCAATGTCGTCGATGAGTTCCGCCACCGCTGCGCGGTGTTCTGCATGAATCCGGATACGCTTACCCTGGTTTGGCCGAAGCTGATGGCCGGCGCCTCCGCGCAGCAGTACAACGTCGGTTACTGGTTCTGGGAGCTCGAGGAAATTCCGCGCGCATGGCTGGCGTCGCTCGACGAAGTGGACGAGGTCTGGGTCGCCACCGAATTCATTCGTGCGGCAGTGCAGCGGGCGACCACGAAACCCGTGACGAAGATTCCAACGCCGGTGGTGCCGCAAGTCGAAAGAGCGTACCGTCGCGCCGATTTCGGTCTGCCCGGCGATCGGTTCCTGTTTCTGTTCAGTTTCGATTTCAACGGGTTCCCCTTGCGCAAGAATCCGGAAGCGGTACTGATGGCGTTTCGCCGGGCATTTCCGCGAGGCCGTAACGATGTCGGGCTCGTCATCAAGTCGATTAACGGACGCAACCGTCCCGACGATCTGGCGCGGATCGAAGCGCTCATCGGCGGCGACCCGCGGATCGTGTCGATCGATCGCCGATTCACCCGCGACGAAGTCTTCGGGCTGCAGCAGGTCGTCGATTGCTATGTGTCGCTGCACCGGGCGGAGGGCCTGGGGCTCGGCCTTGCCGAGTCTATGTATTTTGGGAAGCCCGCAATCGCTACTCGCTACTCGGGCAATCTCGAATTCATGAACGCGCAAAATAGTTGCCTCGTCGACTTCCATCTGATTCCGGTGGCTCGGGGCGCGTATCCGATCGACCATGGAGGGCAGATCTGGGCGGACCCCGACGTGGACCATGCCGCGCACTGGATGGCGCGAGTGGTCGACGACGTGGATTTCAGGACACGGATCGCGCAGCAAGGCCAAGCCGATATCCGAAGCCGATTTACGTACGCCAATGCGGCGGCGTTGATGCGCGGACGCCTCGAGGAGCTGGGGCTCATCTAGCCTCACGAACAAGACCATGACCTTTATTTCATATGCGCAGAATTACGAAGACGTGATGCTGTGGCGTGCACTCAAGGACGTACGGGAAGGGTTCTATATCGACGTCGGTGCGCAGGATCCCGACACCGACTCCGTTACGCGCGCATTCTATGAGCGTGGCTGGTCGGGTATCAACATCGAGCCCGTGCCGAACTATCACGAATTGCTGTGCCGGGCTCGGCCGCGTGACATCAACCTTTGCCTTGCTGTCGGCGCGACGGAGGTCGAGCGTGAATTTTTCGAAATTCCGGACTCGGGTCTGTCGACGCTCGACCCGCAGATTGCTGCGAGGGATCGTGACGCGGGCTGGGCCGCGTCACCGAGGCGTGTGCCCCAGCGTCGGCTTGCAAACATTTGGACCGAGTGCGTCAAAGATCAGGTCCACTTTCTCAAGATCGACGCCGAGGGTTCGGAAGCCGACGTCCTCGAAGGCGCCGGACTGGACGAGCGTCGGCCATGGATCGTTGTCATCAAGGCGGTCGCTCCGTTGACGCAGGTCCCGGAGCATGGGAAGTGGGAGCGCCTGATCACCAGCGCCGGCTATGAATTTGTCTACTTCGACGGGATGAATCGTTTTTGTCTCGCGCGCGAGAGAGCCGAACTCAAATCTCGCTTCGACGCGCCGCCCAATTTCTTCGATAACTTCGTGCGTATCAGCGAGTGGAAGGCCGTTCATGAGGTTGCAGATTTGCGCCGGAAGGTACTCCAGCCTGCGCCGCCCGGTGATCTCATGACACGCCTGGACCGCGTCGACACTGCGCTCCAGACCATGGCATCGAGCCTGCGTGGCCTCGCGCAGCGACCCAGCTCGGAGCAGGAGATTCTCTTATCGCAGGTCGCCTATCTCGGAGATCATCGAGCTCTGACCTACCTCAAATCGGGTCAGAAGATTTTTGTGGACACGCGCAGTGTCGATATCGGAACGCACTTGATGTTCGGGGGTTGGTGGGAGTCGAACTACGCGACCGCATTCTGCAATCTTCTCAAGCCGGGTGACGTGGTGCTGGACATCGGGGCGAACCATGGATTCTATTCGCTGATCGCGGCTCCGCGTATTCTGCCCGGCGGCCACGTCTACGCCTTCGAGCCGAGCAAGAGCTTCTATGACCTGATCAGGGCATCGGTGAGCGTCAACGGTCTTGGCGATACCGTATCAGTGGTCAACCTCGCCCTGGGCGATTCGGAGGCCGATGTGACTTTGGAGTTCGATCGACATTGGTCGGGGGATGGGCACCTCCAGATGGGTCAGACGCGCAGTGCGATTTCCGATTTTCAAACTGAACTCGTACGCGAAACAGTGAAGTGCGTTTCGCTGGACAACTACCTTGGCGCGAAGCTCGCCAAGGTCGACGTGATCAAGATGGACATCGAAGGTGCCGAGGGCCTCGCCATCAAGGGAATGTCCAAGATCATTGATCGCTCGCGAAACCTCAAGATGATGATGGAATTCTGTCCGGCCATGATGGCTGGTTTGGAGTGTGATGCGAGCTTCGTCGTGCAGTTCTTGGAGTCGCGAGGGTTCATGTGCTGGGAAATAAGTGTCAACGGCGAGCTCTTGCCTGCCCGATGGCAAAAGCTCTTGCAGGACCCAGACACCATTCGGAACGTGATTGTCTCGCGGCAAGGGCTCGGCTAGGGTGCCGGCGTCCCCATTTCCCATGGCAGACTGCGCGTCAACAGTACATTGAGCAGATTGTCCTGGAAGTTGACGTTGCCGGTGAGCATGTCGTGGTGCTCGCACAGGAAGAACCAGTAGGCGATCGGGATGAAGCTGTCCTCGATTTGCGGCGCGGATGGGTCGAGTGTTTCACGTGCCAGCAGCGACGGTTTGGTCACGAGACCGTCGCCGGGTTCGAGCATCAACTCGTCGCATCGCACCCGGGGGACGCGCTTGCGAATGTCGTCCGGGGTCAGGCGGGCAACGGGCGTGCCGCCTTCTTCTTCCAGCGCAAGCCGGATTGGGGTGAGGTGGCAATCTCCGCCGAACGGCACATAGCGGATGCGGTTGCGTGCAAGCAATCAATGTCGCGCAAAGCGCGAGCATCGGTAGGCAGCGCATGAGCCACGGTGAGCGGATCACCGCGGCATTGTGTGGCGCGAATTCATTCGCGCGCTGGAACCAAGCGACTCGCGGTCCGGATGAATGCGGACCTACAAGATCTCCGCCGCGTGATCCGCCAGCCGTGAACGCTCTCCACGCATCAATGTGATGTGGCCGGAATGCGACCAACCCTTGAATCGATCCACGACATAAGTGAGCCCTGAACTGCCCTCGGTCAGGTAGGGCGTGTCGATCTGCGCAATGTTGCCCAGGCACACGACCTTGGTGCCCGGTCCGGCGCGCGTGATCAGGGTTTTCATCTGCTTCGGCGTGAGGTTCTGTGCCTCGTCGATGATCAGGAACTTGTTGATGAAAGTGCGTCCGCGCATGAAGTTGAGCGACTTGACCTTGATGCGCGATCGGATCAGGTCGCGCGTCGCGGCGCGGCCCCATTCCCCAGCTTCGTCGTCGGTCTTGTTGAGCACATCGAGGTTGTCCTCGAGTGCACCCATCCACGGATTCATTTTCTCCTCTTCGGTTCCGGGAAGAAAGCCGATATCCTCGCCGACCGGGACCGTCACACGGGTCATGATGATCTCGGTATAGACCTTGAACTCGAGCGTGAGCATCAGCCCGGCTGCGAGCGTCAGAAGCGTCTTGCCCGTTCCGGCCTGACCGAGCAGCGTCACGAAGTCGATTTCCGGATTCATGAGCAGGTTCAGCGCGAAGTTCTGTTCGCGATTGCGCGCGATGATTCCCCAGGCGTTGTTTTTCTGGTGCGTATAGTCCTTCAGTGTCTGCAGCAGTGCCGTTCGGCCGGTCACTTCCTTGACCTTGGCGTACAGAGCGGTTTCGCCCGGGCCCTTGGCTTCCTGATAGACGAATTCATTGATCAGAAAGCCCGCGCAGAGCGGACCGGTGACGCGATAGTAGGTGTGACCTCCCTGCTGCCACGACTCCATGCCCTTGCCATGCCGGTCCCAGAAGTCCTGCGGCAGCTCGCGCATGCCGCTATAGAGAAGGTCGGTGTCCTCGAGCACCTTGTCGTTGGCATAGTCTTCGGCGGCAATGCCCAGCGCGCGCGCCTTGATGCGCATGTTGATGTCTTTGGACACCAGGATCACATTGCGCTTCGGGTGCGTATTCCGCAGATGCATCACCACGGCAATGATCTGGTTGTCGGCCTTGCCGCCGGCGAGCGATGGCGGCAGCACGGTCGATATCGCTTCGGTCTGCAGGAACAACCGGCCAGTCGCGGCACCGCCGCTCTGTGCTTTGAGCGTGATGCCGTCGGCGAGGCCGTCCGGATTGATCGCGATCGCGGCGGTCACCAGCTCATCGAGATAGCGTGTTGCCTGGCGGGCGTTACGCGCGACTTCGCTGGTGCCTTTCTTGTTGTTGTCGAGTTCCTCGAGCGTGAGGATCGGCAGGTAGATGTCGTGTTCTTCGAAGCGGAGCAGGCTGGTGGGATCGTGCATGAGGACGTTGGTGTCCAGCACGAAAAGCTTGGGAGCGGATGTCTTGGCAGATTTGGTGACGTGCGGTGCGGGACGTAGAGTGCGCTCGACCATGGGCCTCCTTGGGGCATGCGGGCAGGGCGACTCCATGCTAGCCAGCGGATCCGCCAAATACAAGCGGTTGTGGTCCGACGGTAGCCGGCACCTTACACTTTGTGGTGGAAAGGGGACACTCCGCGTCATCGTCGTGCCCCCTTCGCTCAGGACCTTCCGGCGCGAACGTGCGCGCATTCCTACAGCGTCTTGACGAAATCCAGCACTTCCTGGGCGTGTCCGGGGACTTTCACGCCACGCCACTCCCGCGCGAGTTTTCCGGTGCTGTCGATTACAAAAGTGCTGCGTTCGATACCGCGCACCTTCTTGCCGTACATGTTCTTCATCTTGATCACGCCGAACTGCGTGCACAGCGTCTCGTCCGCATCGGAGATCAGGTCGAACGGGAACTCCATCTTTGCCTTGAAGTTTTCATGCGACTTCAGGCTGTCGCGCGAGAGACCGACCACCACCGCGCCCGCCTTGGCGAATTGGCGGTGCAGGTCGCGAAATTGCATGCCCTCGGTCGTGCACCCGGGCGTGTTGTCCTTCGGGTAGAAGTAGAGGACGACTGGGGACCCCTTGTGCGCGGACAGCTTGAAACTGCCGCCCGTCGCGGGGGCGGTGAAATCCGTGACTTTCTTGCCGAGCATGGCATACCTCCATTGGACTAGATTCGTGTGTCGACCAGGTCAAGTGAAACGCTTTGGGTTCGTCATGCCGCTGCCGCAAGGTTCACGTCGCCCAGAAACTCCCGTCCCTGCACGAGCAGTGTGCCACTCCGGCCCGGAACCGTTCCCGGCGCAACCTCGTGGCGTGGCAATGCGAGCGACTGTACCGTCTCGTGGAGCCGGCGCATCGACGTGACGTCGTAGCCTTGCGCCTTCCACCCTGAAATCAGCGTTTCGAGCACTGGTGATAGCAGCATGCCTTCCAGCTCGGCGTGCAGGGTAAACACGTGACCGTAACCATGGGCGGGCGGTGAACCTGTTTGCGCCAGCAGCCGTGCGGCAACGTTGTCTGGAGTCACGCCATCGGCGCCGATCATTTCGTCCAGGGTCGGCAGCGTCGTAGGAAACTGGGGGCAACGTATCAACTCCGCGTTCCACACCGGCAGATGCGGTCGCGTGCCGCGCCCATCCGAGCAGTAGTCGAGGCCCAGCGACTGCGTCAGGCGGAGCGCGTGCAGATTCATCTGCCAGCCTGCGGCGCCATGTGCACGTGGCGGCTCCTTGAAAATGTCGTTGAAGCGCTCGCACGCGAGGCGCATCTGCCGCTCGGTCCATTGCGGGCCCGCGGTCGCGACGCCATCCTGCCATTTCGTGTGGTCCCAGCAGTGGACGCCGACTTCAAAGCCCTCGTCGCGCACGTGGCGCATCACGTCACCGCCACGCTCGCCGATATCCGGTCCCGGCAGCAACGTGCCGTAGAGCAGCGTCTTGACGCCGTAGTGCTGGACCACGGAGGTGCGCTGCACCTTGCCGATGAATCCCGGGCGGAACACGCGCTTGATCGCGCGGCCGGTGTGGTCGGGGCCGACGCTGAACAGGAATGTCGCGCCGACGCCGTGGCGGCGCAGGAGTTCGACCAGATTCGGTACGCCTTCGCGTGTGCCGCGCAGCGTGTCGACGTCGATCTTGAGCGCGAGAATCATGCCTCGCCTTCAGTCGACGAGCCGGCGTGCTTCGCTGACCTGGCCTCGGTATGCGTCGAAGATACGCGTGAGCGAGTCCGCCATGTTCACCGTCGGTTGCCAACCGAGGTCGGCGCAGGTGTTGGTAATCATGGGCACGCGATTCTGGACATCCTGGTAGCCCTTGCCGTAATAGGCGTCGGCCGTGGTCTCGATCAACTCGACATGCGTCGCGCTGTCGCGGTATTCGGGATAGGTCAGCGCCAGGTCGAGCATCATGCGCGCGAGCGCCTTGACGGAATAGTTGTTGGCGGGATTGCCGATGTTGTAGATCTTGCCGCTGGCAATGCCGCCGTCGTTGGCGATGATCTTGACCAGGGCGGCGATGCCGTCGTCGATGTAGGTGAACGTCCGTTTTTGCGTGCCGCCGTCGACGAGCTTGATCGGCTCGCCGCGTACGATATGACCGAGAAACTGGGTGATGACGCGGGAGCTGCCTTCCTTGGCTGTGTTGATCGAGTCCAACCCTGCGCCGATCCAGTTGAACGGGCGAAACAGCGTGTAGTCGAGCCCTTCCTGCATGCCATAGGCGTGGATGACTCGGTCCATCAGCTGCTTTGCGCATGAATAGATCCAGCGCGGCTTGTTGATGGGGCCGAGCACCAGATCGGAAGTATCCGGATCGAACGCCTCGTCCTGCGACATGCCGTACACCTCGGACGTCGACGGAAACACGACGCGCTTCTTGTACCTGACGCAGGCGCGAACGATCGGCAGGTTCGCCTCGAAATCGAGTTCGAACACGCGCAGGGGCTCACGGACATAGGTTGCCGGCGTCGCGATGGCCACGAGCGGCAGCACCGTGTCGCATTTCTTGATGTGATACTCGATCCACTCGCGGTTGATCGTGATGTCGCCTTCGAAAAAATGAAAGCGCTTCTCCGGCAGCAGATCCGAAATGCGATCGGTCTGCATGTCCATCCCGTAGATCTCCCAATCGGTCGCCGCGATGATCCGATTGGAGAGGTGATGGCCGATGAAACCGTTGACGCCGAGGATGAGGATCTTTTTCATGGAGTCGGTGACTTGCCGTTGAACTAGGATACCAAGCGTACAGGTGTCGAACCAAATTGCCGGGTCAGTGCCTCGGCGCTGACCGGTACCCCGTCGACTTCCAGGTCCAGCACCGCCAGTGTTCCGCCGCCGCCACAGTGCGCGACGATGGCATTGTTCTCGACGGTAAGCGTCGGCGCACCGCGATTGGTCGCGTCCAGCACGCGCGTACTCAGGATCCGTGCCGGCCGCCCATCGAGCGTGGTGCTTGCGCCCGGATACGGCGGTGCCACTGCGCGGACCAGATTGTGGATCGACGCTGCGTCCCTCGACCAGTCGATGACGCCGTCCTCAGGCTTGCGTCCCCCGAAGTAACTGCCGTGGTTCAGGTCCTGCGGCAGGCGCGGAGCGGTACCTGCCGCAAGCAACGGCAGCGAGCGATCGAGCACGGTTGCGGCAGCGAGCGTCACCTTGTCGAAAACGTCCTTCGCCGTTTCGTCGGGCAGGATCGGAACTGCAGATTGCCCGACGATGTCGCCGTTGTCCGGCTTTTCGGTCATGTAGTGCAAGGTGGCGCCGGTCTCTGTTTCGCCGTGGATGATGGCCCAGTTGATCGGTACCCGGCCGCGATATTTTGGCAGCAGCGAGCCATGCATGTTCAGCGCGCCGCGCGGAGCCAGCGCGAGCAGCGGTGCCTTGAGCATCAGGCGGTAGTAGAACGAAAACAGGAAATCCGGCCGGCACGCGGCGACGCGCGCGACGATGTCTACCGCGTTGGGATCCTGGGGTGCGATCACCGGGATGGCGTGCGCCGCTGCGATCTTCGCGACGCTGTCGAACCAGATCGTCTCGCCTGGATTGTCCTCGTGCGTGATCACGAGCGGAATATCGATACCGTGACGAATCAGGACCTCGAGGCAGCGCACACCGACGTTGTGATATGCAAATACGACGGCGCGGGTCATGGCACGTGTGTGCGTTCGGTCGTCTTTTCCTCCAGCACTGCCTCGATCATGAATCGTGGACGCTGGCGTACCTGCTGGTAGATGCGTCCGACGTACTCGCCGATCAGGCCGAGGCCGAACAGCAACATTCCGATCAGGAAAAACGCCAGGATGTCGCGGTCCCACAGGGTCGCCATCCCTTCGCGCCAACCCGAAAGCACGAGCCGGTTAGCGATCACGACCAGATACGTCGCAAGCGCCACGGCTGACACGATCATGCCGAACATCGAAAACAGTTGCAGCGGTACCAGCGAGAATCCGGTGATCAGGTCGAAATTGAGCCGAATCAGTTTGTACAGGGAGTACTTCGATTCACCCGCTGCGCGTTCCGCGTGATCGACATCGACTTCGGTGGGATTGAACGCGAACGTGTAGGCAAGGGCCGGGATGTACGTGCTGACTTCGCGCGATGCGACGATGGCGTTCACGATGTCGCGGCTGTACGCACGCAGCATGCACCCCTGGTCGGTCATTTTTATATGGGTGATGCGCTCGCGCATGCGGTTCATGGCTTTTGATGCAAGGTTCCGCCACCAGGAATCTTCGCGCGTGCGGCGGACGCCGCCTACGTAGTCATGACCGTCGTCCATCGCGGCGAGCAGCTTGGCGATTTCTTCGGGCGGGTTCTGGAGATCCGCGTCGAGCGTGACGATGCGTTCACCTGCGCACCGTTCGAAGCCGGCGACGATCGCCATGTGCTGACCGTAGTTGCTGTTGAACAGGATCACCCGTGTGACGTCGGGCCGCCTGGCGAATTGTTCCCTCAACATCGCCGCAGAGCGATCGCGGCTGCCATCGTTGACAAAAATAACCTCGAACGCGACGCCGAGTCGATCCAGCGCCGGATAGAGCCGGTCGAACAGCGCCTGCAGACCGGCCTCCTCGTTGAATACGGGAATGACCACCGATACACGCGGAGCTTGCATTGTCATTTTCTCGTCTCCGCAACGATTTCATTCACTGCACCGCACACACGATCGACGTCAGCTTCGGTCATTCCGGTGTGCAGCGGCAACGTGACTGTTTCTCGCGCAATCCGCTCGGCGTTCGGAAACTGCCCCTCGCGACCACCATGCTGTCTGCCCAAGGTGCACAAATGCAGTGCCTCGTACGACATGCCCGTGGCGATGCCACGCGCTTCGAGCGCATCGCGAAACTCCCGACGTGTCACCGTGAGTTGGCCGAGCGGGAGCAGCACGCAGAACATATTCCAGCTGTAGTCGTCGTCTTCGGGTGTCCGAGGCCGCGGCGGCATTACGCAGGCCGGATCGGTGGCCAGACTTCGAAAATAGCGATCGACCAGGTACCGCCGGCGGGCGAGGAATGACGGCAGCCGCTCGAGCTGGGCGCAACCTATGCGGGCATTCACATCCGGCAGGTTGAACTTGCCGCCCGGAAACGCGACGTCGCGCGTCCGGTCGGCGTGATAGGTAATGCCATGGAAGCGCAGCGCCTCGACGCGGGTTGCTTCCGCATCGTCGTTGACGACGAGTGCCCCGCCCTCGATAGCCGTGATGTTCTTGTTGGGATGAAAGCTGAACGTTACCAGGTCGCCGAAGCCCCCGACCGGCTTGCCCTTCCAGCGCGATCCGAGCACCAGTGCCGCGTCCTCGATGACGCGCAGCCCGCGCCGGCGGGCGAGAGCGTGCAACGCATCCATGTCGACCAGGGCGCCCGGGTAGTGCGTTGGCATGATCGCCCGTGTTGCCGATGTAATGGCGGCCTCGACTTGTGCGAGGTCGATATTCCGCGTCACGAGATCGCAGTCGACGAAGACCGGTTTTGCGCCGACCTTGACGATCATGTTGAGCACCGTGAAAAAACTCTGCGCCGACGTGATCACTTCCGCGCCAGGGCCGATGTCTGCGAGCTGCAGCGCGACCTCGACCGCTGCGGTCGCTGAGGTCACGACCCGCACCGGCCGGTTTTCGCACATTGCGCTCAGCCGCGTTTCGAATTCACGAACCCAGGGGCCGCTGGTGATGTGGCCGGAGCGAAGGACTTCGGCGACGCCGGCGATGGTCTGCTCGTCGATCTCCGGACCGGCGAACTTGAGAGGCCGTTGTACGCGCGGGTCCATGTTTTAGCTGCGCGCGACGAGCCAGACGCCGAGCACGATGAAGCCGATCCCCAGCCAGCGAACCACACTGACGGATTCGCCGAGCAGATAGTGCGCAGCGATCGCGTTGATGACGTAGCCAAATGACAGCATTGGATAGGCGATGGAAACGGGGACGCGCGACAGGCCGATTATCCATACGATCAGGCTGGCGCCGTAGCACGCCACGCCGCCGATGAAGTGTGGTTCGACCGCCATCCGGCCAAGTTCGTGCATCCAGTTGTCGCGCGTGAGTGTGAGTACTCCGAGGACGTTGGTACCGGCCTTGAGCAGCAATTGAGCGATGGCGTTGAGCAGGACGCCGGTGAAGAGGAACGAGAATGCGGTCCACGTCATGTTCGACATCTCATCTGCGCGCGACGATCACGCGGCGGGCGTCGCGCCCGAGTTCGCGCATCGGCACGCCGCTGCGACGCAGGCTGTCGTATTCGTCGGGCTGCATCATGGCATAGGCGTCCTGGACCGCGTCCCAGATCAGGCGCCAATGGGCGATGGTGTCGATCGCCTTTCCCGGCTCGCTGGCGATGCCCATCGCCAACTCGTCGGGATGCTCGACCTGGATCACGGTGCGACCGAGATAATACGGCAAGGTTTGGTCATACATGTTGACCGTATAGAACGGTACATCGGTGCGAAAGGGGCCATCCCTGGCGACGATCTTCGCCACCAGCGGCGCACTCGACCGCGATTCGGCCAGAGTGTCGTAGCCGCTCACCACGAGCTGCGCCGCAACCAGTGTCGAGAACGCTATGATCAGTACGGCGAGTGGCCGGCGGCCACGGTAAAGCGCCCACATCCCGGCGACGCCGCCGGCGAAACCCACGCCGAGCGCCCATTTGATCCACGGTCCGTACGCGAGCAGCGGTCCGATCGGCTGCGCATCGCTGGCAAGTCGCAACGCAAGGGTCTCGTAGCCCAGGACGGTCGCCAGCCAGCCTACGCCTGTCAGCGTGACCAGTGGTAGCGACAATCGCCACAGCAAAGCGGGACCGATGACGACGAGCTGCCATGCAATCACCAATGCGAGCGCGGGAAAGATCGGCAGAATGTACGACGAAAGTTTCGATCCCGACATGCTGAAAAAGACGAAAATGAATGCCGCCCACACCAGCGCGAAACGTTGCCAGCAGAAACCGTTGCGGCCCGTTTGCGCATCGGTCCACGACCGCTTGATCGTGCCCACGAATACCGTCAGCCACGGCAGGATCCCGACCGCGAGGATCGGCACGAAGTACCACCATGGCGCTTCGCGCTTGGCCTCGTTGGTCAGGAAGCGCGTGAAATGCTCGTGGATGAAGAAGAAATCGAAGAATTCGGCGTTGCGGCGCGATACGGCGACGAACCACGGTGCCGCGATGACAAGGAACAGCAACGCACCTTTGGCCAGGTGCAAGCGGCGCCACAGGTTCCAGTCGCGCGTGAGCAGGGTATAGAACACCAAGGCTGCGCCAGGTAGCACAAGGCCGATCAGGCCTTTGGACAGCACCGCCAGCGCCAGTGCCGCCCAGGCAGCGAACATCCAGTAGCGTTGCTCGCGTGGTGACGCATTGGCGTGCTGTGCGATGAGCAGGCTGCCCATGCCGACGCTCATCCAGAAACTGAGACCGGTGTCGAGCGTGAGCACGTGCGCATTCAGGATCCACCAAACGCAGCCGCCCAGCGCTGCGGCACTGTACAGGCCAAGCGTCGGACCGCCGATGCGCAGTCCGACGTAGCCGATGAACAGCACGCCGAGCCAACCTGCCAGCGCGGGCCACAGTCGAGCGGTCCAGTGCCGCACGCCAAACGCTTCGTACGAAGCGGCAGTGATCCAGTATTGCAGCGCGGGTTTCTCGAAATACTTGATGCCGTTCAGGCGCGGCGTGACCCAATCCCCGTTCAGCACCATTTCGCGCGGGATCTCGGCGTAACGGCCTTCGTCCGGGTGCACGAGACGGCGAGAATCGATGTTGCTGAACCAGATCAGGGCAAAGGCCAGCATCAGCACGATCGCGGTACGTCGGGACACCGGGGCGGTATCGGCGGCGGGGAGCGAGGGTGGTGTTGACGGACGCATCGAGGGTATGTCGGGAGCGCGCAATTTTACCGCGTTTGTCGTCGCGTGCTCTGTCGTGACAGTGCTCTGTCGTGACGCTTGCCCGCCATGACGCGATTGGCTACCATGTACCCATGTCGTCTATTCGCAACCAGCAAAGCGTTACGGACCGCTGTTGTGCCGGGTTGTGTTCGCGCACCCCGGCCTGACGTATTGCCCCATCATCACCAGGAAGCCGCCGGGACCCCCCAGGCGGCTTTTTTGTTGGACCCGCATTTGACTCGATCATGACTTCATCGTTGACGCTGTACGACAACTACACCCGAACGATGCGCGCCTTCGAGCCGCTGAAGACGGGTGCCGTCGGCCTCTATACCTGCGGGCCGACGGTGTACGACTATCAGCACATCGGTAACTTCCGCACGTTCCTGTTCGAGGACGTCCTCAAGCGCGTGCTCGAATGGAATCGCTACACCGTCACGCACGTCATGAACATCACCGACGTTGGACATCTCACGTCGGACGCCGACACCGGCGAAGACAAGATGGAGGCCGGCTCGCGTCGCACCGGCAAGACCGCCTGGCAGATCGCCGCGCTCTACACCGAGGATTTTCTCGCCGACATGGCGGCGCTCAACATCGAGCCGCCGACGATCCTGTGCCGAGCCACCGACCACATCAGCGAGCAGATCGACTTCGTCGCCGATATCGAAAAGAACGGGTTCGCGTATCGCACGGCCGATGGCATGTATTTCGACACGAGCAGGCAACCCAACTATGGCTACCTGGCGCGCCTGGACCGGGCCGGGCTCGAGGCGGGCAAGCGCGTCGATGTGGGAGAGAAGAGGAACCCCACCGATTTTGCCCTGTGGAAATTCTCGACGCCCGGCGAAAAGCGCCAGATGGAATGGCCAAGTCCCTGGGGCATCGGTTTTCCGGGCTGGCACATCGAGTGCTCGGCGATGGCGCAGAAGTATCTCGGCGAATACTTCGACATTCATTGCGGCGGCGAAGATCACATTCCGGTGCATCACACCAACGAGATCGCGCAAACCGAGGCGCGTGTCGGCACCCGGCTTGCAAACTTCTGGATGCACGGCTACTTCCTGCTGTCGAACGACGCCAAGATGGCCAAGTCCGCCGGTGAATTCCTTCGCCTGAAGGTGCTGACCGATCGCGGCTACGATCCACTGGCGTACCGCTATCTGTGCCTGACCGCGCACTACCGAACGCAGATGAACTTCACGTGGGACGCGCTCGATGCGGCAACGACCGCGCTCGATCGGTTGCGCAACGGCGTCTTCGGTATGGACACGGCAGGCGAACCCGATGCGAGCTATCTCGAGCGCTTCGGCGCCGAACTCAACGCCGACCTCAACACGCCGCGCGCGATGGCGATTGCCTGGGAAGTGCTGCGTGGCAGTTTGCCTGCGGCAGCAAGAACAGCGACGCTGCTTGCGTTCGATCGCGTGTTCGGGCTGAAGCTCGCAACGTGGCAACCCAAGGCGGAGACGATACCGCCCGCGGTGCAGGAACTCGCCGCAGCGCGCGCAGCAGCCCGCGCCGCCAAGCAATGGGCAGAGGCCGACCGGTTGCGCCTGGCGCTGCACGAAACGGGCTGGGAAATGGAAGACAGTGCCGAAGGGTATGCGCTGAAACGGCGTTAAGCGGGGTAGCCATGAAACTCGCCACACTGAAAAACGGAACACGCGACGGCCAGCTGGCGGTGGTCTCGCGCGACCTGCTGCGCGCGATTGTCGTCGGCGACAGTGCGCCCACGATGCAGGCTGCACTCGATGACTGGCAACAGATTGCGCCGGGGCTGGCCGAGTTGTCCGCAGCGCTCGATGCCGGCGGCGCAGGTATTCGGCACGCGATCCCCTTCGACGCGCGACTCGCGCACGCGCCGCTCCCACGCGCCTACCAATGGGTCGACGGTTCTGCCTATGTGAACCACGTGGAGCTGGTACGCAAGGCGCGCGGTGCCCCCATGCCACCCGAGTTCTGGACTGATCCGCTGATGTACCAGGGCGGCTCCGACACTTTTCTCGGGCCGTTGGATGACATCGTGTTCCCCGACGAATCCTGGGGCATCGATTGCGAGGCCGAGGTCGCCGTCGTCACCGATGACGTGCCCGCCGGCGTGACGGCTGCGGCCGCAGGCACGCATGTCCGGCTGCTGATGCTCGTCAACGACGTGAGTCTGCGCAACCTGATCCCGGCTGAACTGGGCAAGGGCTTCGGTTTCCTCCAGAGCAAGCCGTCGTCGAGTTTCACGCCGGTGGCGGTGACGCCCGACGAACTCGGCGAAGCATGGCACCACGGCAAACTGCACCTGCCACTGATCACGCATCTCAACGGGGCACTGTTCGGCAAGCCGAATGCAGGCGTCGACATGACGTTCGATTTCACACGGCTGATTGCGCATGCGGCCAAGACGCGCCAACTCGGGGCCGGAACCATCGTCGGTTCGGGCACGGTGTCGAACAAGGAGAACGGCGGCCCTGGGCGGCCCGCGGCCGCGGGCGGCATCGGTTACGCCTGCATCGCCGAACAGCGCACGGTCGAGACCATCCTTTCCGGCAAGCCGTCGACACCGTTTCTGCGTTTCGGTGACCGGGTGCGCATCGAGATGCTCGATGCCCGCGGTGCGTCGATTTTCGGTGCCATCGACCAGATCGTGCGCCGGGCGCCCTGATGGCAGATCGCTAGTACAGACGCTGGATCGGTCCGCTGTAGAGCACCGGACCGGTCGGCAGGCCCGTCGGCGACCCGCCCTTGGGCTCGAGGCTGACGGCCAGGGCAGGGACCTGTGCCAGCGCGATATCGGCGGGCCCGGTCAGAGGGATCTGGACGATTCCGGTGGGGCTGATCAATCCCAATGAACGCGGGTTGCCGCCTTGCGGCAAAGCCCACAGCTCCAGCGCACGATCGGAGGCGATTTCGACCGGGGTGACCATCTTGATCCGCAGGGTGCGGCCAGCACGGTCGGCCGTTGCGATCAACGCCGGCCTGGCATCGGTTCCGGCCAGAACGGCAACCATGGTTTGGTCGGGGCGTTCGGCCGGCAGTGACAGCAGCACGACCGCCAGGGCCATGGCCGTCGCAAATCCGGCCAGCGTGAGGCCGCGCCAAAGACCGAGGTTGGCCCACATCGGAGGCACGGCAGCGGCAGGAATGTGCCCACCTTGCACCTGTGCAAGGATCTGGGACCACACGCGCGCTGGTGGCGGCACAGGTGCGATGACCTCCGCGAACGGCAGCAGGCGCTCCTCCCACACGTTGACAGCGTCGGTGACGGCGCGATCGACGCCCACGAGCCGGGCGAAGCGGGCTCGCGCTGACCGCGACAGCGTACCGAGCACGTACTGTGCCGCCAGCGCGTCGGCGCGTTCGGGCGTGTTGTACTTCATCGCGGGGGGGACTCGGGTCTCAACGCTTCACACCGGCGGCATCGAGACAGCCCTTCAGACGTTCCAGCCCGCGCCGCACCCAGGACTTCACGGTGCCGAGGGGTTCATGGAGATGAGCCGCGAGCTCGGCGTGCGACAGCCCGCGATAGAACGCCAGCGCCAGCGCCTGCTTCTGCCCACCTTCCAGTGCCTCGACGCAGCCCTTGACTGCCCGCGCGTCGGCGCCGGCCACGAGCAGCTCGAGCGGGGTGGGACCTTCATCCGGCAGCGTCATGCCTTCGTCCTCGTCGTCGATCGCAATCGTATCCAGTTCCCCACGTCGCAATCGATCCAGACAACGGTTGCGCACGATGCTGGTGAGCCACGTGGATGGCTGGCTCCTGGCGGCGACGTACGAGCCGGCATGGTTCCAGATGCTGATGAACGACTCCTGTAGCACCTCTTCGGCGGCTGCTGATTCCCTCAATATACGCAGCGCGACCGCGTACAGATGCGACGAGGTCAGGCGATACAGCTCCTCGAATGCGCGCTGATCGGCCTGCGCCGTGCGTGCCAGCAGTTCCATGAGTCGGGCGCTGCGTTCGACGTGCTTGGCCGGAGCTGCTGCCATGCGACTCAGGTTGCGGTCCGGCCGCGATCCTTGCGCCACAGCACGTCCGGACATCCTGCATCGCGATTGAGCACCCGCGCCGCGACGAAAAGCAGGTCGGACAGGCGGTTGAGATATTTGCGCAGGGGCTCGCGGACTTCAGTCACGCCACCAAGGTGCACGAGCGCACGTTCGGCGCGACGGCAGACTGTGCGTGCCACGTGCGCCAGGCTTGCCGCGCGGGTGCCGCCGGGCAGGATGAATTCCTTCAGCGGCGGCAGGTCGGCGTTGAAGTGATCGACCGCCTCTTCGAGACGCAGGACATGCGCGTCGGCGACGGCGCTGTAGCCGGGGATCGACAACTCGCCGCCGAAGTCGAACAGGTCGTGCTGCACTTCGACCAGACACGCGGCGACTTCCGCAGGCAGCGATTCTGCGAGCAGCACACCGAGCACGGAGTTGAGCTCATCGACGGCGCCGATGGCTTCGATGCGCGCCGAATCCTTCGGCACTCTCGAACCGTCGCCGAGGCCGGTGGTACCGGCGTCGCCGGTGCGGGTCACGATTTTGGACAGGCGGTGGCCCATGGGAAGTGACGGAGTCGTTGCGCGGATTGAACAGAGGCAGGAAACGAGCATAGAGAATACGCGCCTTCGGGGCAAGCAACGCGCCGCGTCTCGCGGCCTGGTCAGCAATACGCAATCTGGTCTCGCCTGGATGCGGGTTGCCATTGTCTTTTGAGAGGGATTGGGTACCATGTGGCGGGGATCTCATGGCGACGCGCAATCCATTCGAACAGGATCTGGAGAGAAGTCCGGCGAACTACACGCCGTTGTCGCCGTTGTCGTTGATCGCGCGCGCCGCGTACGTCTATCCGCGCCACCTCGCGGTGGTGCACGGCGACCGGCGTTATACGTGGGCGGAGACCTACGCCCGTTCGCGACGACTTGCTTCCGCACTCGTGCGGGCAGGCATCGGTATCGGCGACACAGTTGCGCTGATGGCGTCGAACACGCCGGAGATGGTCGAGGCGCATTTCGGTGTTCCGATGTGCGGCGGGGTGCTCAACACGCTGAACACGCGGCTCGACGCCGACGCCATCGCATTCATGTTGCAGCATGGCGGCGCCAAGGTGCTGATCACCGACACCGAATTCGCGCCGACGATCGCGTCGGCCCTGGCGCAACTTGCAACAAAGCCGAAGGTGATCGACATCGATGATCCGCTCGGCCCCGGCGGCAAGCGCCTCGGCGCGGTCGACTACGAGACCTTCATCGCGGATGGCGATGCAGGTTTCGAGTGGAAACATCCGGTCGACGAATGGGCCACGATCTCGCTCAACTACACGTCGGGGACCACAGGCAATCCCAAGGGGGTGGTGTATCACCACCGTGGCGCGTACCTGAACGCGTTGTCGAATATCATCGACTGGGGCATGCCGCGCCATGCCGTGTATTTGTGGACGCTGCCGATGTTTCATTGCAACGGCTGGTGTTTCGCGTGGACCATGGCCGCTAACGCAGGAACCAACGTGTGCCTACGCCGCGTCGATGCCAAGACGATATTCGACGCCATCCGGGAGCACAAGGCCAGCCACTATTGCGGCGCACCGATCGTGCACGCGATGCTGATCAACGCGCCCGCGGAATTGCGCGAAGGCATCACGCACAAGGTGCACGCGCTGGTTGCCGCGGCCGCGCCTCCGGCGTCGGTCATCGAGGGGATGGAGCGCATGGGTTTCGACATCACGCACGTCTACGGGCTGACCGAAACCTACGGTCCGGCCGCGGTGTGTGCCAAGCACGACGAATGGGATGCACTCGACATCGCTGCGCGCACCGAACGCAATGGCAGGCAAGGCGTGCGCTACACCTGCGAAGAGGGCATGACGGTGATGGACCCCGAAACGATGCTCGAAGTGCCGTGGGATGGCGAGACCATGGGCGAGATCATGTTCCGCGGCAACATCGTCATGAAGGGCTATCTGAAAAACCCCGACGCCAGCGCAGAGGCGTTCCGCGGCGGGTGGTTTCACACCGGAGACCTGGCGGTGATGCAGCCGGACGGGTACGTGAAAATCAAGGATCGCTCCAAGGACATCATCATTTCTGGCGGCGAGAACATCAGCTCGCTGGAGGTCGAAGACGCGCTGTACCGTCATCCGGCCGTGCTCGCGGCCGCCGTGGTCGCCCAGCCTGATCCAAAATGGGGCGAGACGCCCTGCGCATTCGTCGAAGTCAGGCCCGCGGTTGAGGTGACCGAGGCCGAACTGATCGAACACTGCCGCAAGCACCTGGCGCGCTTCAAGTTGCCGAAAAAGGTGATCTTCTGCGAACTGCCGAAAACGTCGACCGGCAAGATCCAGAAATTTCTCCTGCGCGAGCGGGCGCGGTCGACGAACGCGATCGAGTAGCAGGGCACCCAAGGAACTGCCATGAACGCTCCCCTGGAGACCAGTCTGCTTCCGTACGTCGTGCGCGATACGCGCGATGGCGTTGCCACGCTCACGCTGAATCGTGGCGAACGCTACAACGCGCTGTCGCAGGCGATGATTGCCTCGCTCCAGAGCGAGCTGGACCGCGTTGCCCTCGACGCCGCCGTCCGCAGTGTGGTGATCGCTGCCAACGGCAAGGGTTTCTGCGCCGGGCACGATCTCAAGGAGCTGCGCGCGCACCCCGATCTTGCCTGGCAGCGGCAGTTGTTCGCGGGCTGCGAGACGCTGATGCTGACGTTGACGCGCATGCCGCAACCGGTCATTGCACGCGTGCATGGCGTCGCGACCGCGGCCGGCTGCCAGCTCGTATCGATGTGCGACCTCGCCGTCGCCGCGGACACGGCCTCGTTCGCGTTGCCCGGGGTAAACGTCGGCGTGTTCTGCACGACGCCTGCCGTCGGCGTCGTCCGCAACATCGGGCGCAAGCGGGCCATGGAGATGCTGCTGACGGGCGAGCCCATCGATGCGTCAACCGCGCTGAGCTGGGGACTGGTCAATCGCGTCGTTCCGCTGGGCCAGCTCGACGCTGCCATCGAGCATTTCACCCGTCGGATCGGTACCCGCAGCGCACGCCTGATCGGTCGGGGCAAGCAGGCGTTTTACCACCAGGTCGACCTTGGTCTCGAGGCTGCCTATGGGTCCGTGGGCGGGACCATGGCCTGCAGCCTGCTCGATCCGCACGCGCATGAAGGGATCGACGCATTTGTCGAAAAGCGGACACCGCACTTTGATGAATGATACCGTCGCCATTGCCAAGGAGGGGGTCAATGGGGATAATCGCGCCGACATCAACTGGGGGCGCCGCATAGTCCGTGGCAGGCATGGCTGACGACATCATTCTCGAAACACGCGGACTGACCAAGGAATTCAAGGGATTCGTGGCCGTCAATGGCGTCGATCTGCAGGTCAAGCGCGGTGCGATCCATGCGCTGATCGGGCCGAACGGTGCGGGCAAGACGACCTGTTTCAATCTTCTCACCGCCTTCCTGACCCCGACCCGTGGCGAGATCTACTACAACGGGAAGAAGATCACGGGCGTGCGGCCCTCCGCCATCTCGCGTCTGGGGATGGTGCGCTCGTTCCAGATTTCGGCGACTTTCCCGCACCTCACGGTGCTGGAGAACGTTCGTATTGCATTGCAGCGCAAGCACGGACATTCCTTCGATTTCTGGCGGTCGGCGCGATCGCTGAATGCCCTCGACGCACGGGCGCAGGAACTGCTCGACGCAGTCGGCCTGTCGACCTACGGGCAAAGCACCGCGGTCGAGTTGCCCTACGGGCGCAAGCGCGCGCTCGAAATGGCGACGACACTCGCACTCGACCCCGAGATGATGCTGCTCGACGAACCCACTGCCGGCATGACCCACGAGGATGTCGAACGAATCACCACGCTGATCCGCAAGGTCGCAGTCAACCGCACCGTGCTCATGGTCGAGCACAATCTCTCGGTGGTTTCAACGCTGTCCGACCACATCACGGTGCTCGCGCGTGGTCAGGTGCTGGCGCAGGGGGACTACGCCTCGGTGTCGAAGAATCCCGACGTGGTGCAGGCCTATCTGGGGACCGCCCATGCCTGACGGCGCAATGCTCGGCGTCCGCGATCTGAACTCGTGGTACGGGGAATCGCACATCCTCCATGGCGCGTCCTTCGACGTCGCGCGCGGCGAGGTGGTGACCCTGCTTGGCCGCAACGGGGCGGGCAAGACCACGACGCTCAAGTCGATCATGGGCATGGTGACGCAACGCAAGGGCTCGGTGCAGTTCGACGGCGCGGAAACGATCGGACTGGCGTCGAACCGGATCGCCAAGCTCGGCATCGCGATCTGCCCCGAAGAGCGCGGCATCTTCGCCAGCCTGGACGTCGAGGAAAACCTTCTGCTGCCGCCGCAGGTCAAGGAAGGCGGCCTGTCGCTGGCGCAGATTTTCGAGCTGTTTCCCAATCTCAAGGAGCGGCTGCACAGCCAGGGGACAAAATTATCGGGAGGCGAGCAGCAGATGCTGGCGATCGGGCGTATCCTGCGCACCGGCGCCCACCTGCTGATGCTCGACGAGCCGACCGAAGGGCTGGCACCGGTGATCGTCCAACAGATCGGCCGCACGATCGCAGCACTCAAGCAAAAGGGTTTCACGATCCTGCTGGTCGAGCAGAATTTCCGGTTTGCGGCCACCGTCGCCGACCGGCACTACGTCATGGAGCGCGGAAAGATCGTGGATATGATCCCGAACGCCGAGCTCGACACGAACATGAACAAGCTGCATGAGTATCTGGGTGTCTGACGACGCCTGGCATTGACGACTAACCGATGGAGAAAAGATGAAGGCATTCAAACGTAGTCTGCTGGCACTTGCACTCGCCGGCATCGTGGGCGCAGCGCAGGCGCAGGTTTCGGATGGCGTCATCAAGATTGGTGTGCTGACCGACATGTCCAGCCTGTATACGGATCTGGCCGGCGCAGGCTCGGTCGCCGCCGCGAAGTTGGCGATCGATGACTCCGGCATCGAGAAGCGCGGGTACAAGGTCGAGCTGGTGTCCGCCGACCATCAGAACAAGGCGGATGTCGGGTCCGGCATCGCCAGCAAGTGGTACGACGCCGAAAAGGTCGACGTGATCGTCGACGTACCGAATTCGGGTGTCGCGCTGGCGGTGAACCAGATCACCAAGGACAAGAACAAGGTTTTCCTGGCGTCGGGACCGGCCTCGTCGGACCTTACCGGAAAGGCGTGCTCGCCCAATACGGTGCACTGGACCTACGATACCTGGATGCTGGCCAACGGGACCGGCAGCGCCGTCGTGAAATCGGGCGGCGACACGTGGTTCTTCATCACTGCCGACTATGCGTTCGGGCAGGCGCTGGAGCGCGATACCGAAGCGGTGGTGCTGAAGACCGGCGGCAAGGTGCTGGGCAAGGTGCGCGTGCCAATCAACACGCAGGATTTCTCGTCGTTCCTGCTGCAGGCACAAGCGTCGAAGGCCAAGATCGTCGGACTGGCGAATGCTGGTGGCGACACGACCAATTCGATCAAGCAGGCGGCCGAGTTCGGCATCGTCAAGGGCGGCCAGAATCTTGCAGGTCTGCTGGTGTTTATTACTGACGTGCACGCACTGGGACTGGCCACCGCGCAAGGCCTGGTCATCACCAATACGTTCTATTGGGATCAGAACGACCAGTCGCGCGCATTCTCGAAGCGTTTCGAGGCGGTCGACAAGGGTATCCACCCGTCGATGGTGCATGCGGGCGTCTATGGGGCGGTGTTGCACTACCTGAAGGCTGTGGAAGCGCTGAAGAGCGATGCCGATGGCGCCAAAGTGGTGGCCAAGATGAAGGAGATGCCAACCGACGATCCTTTGTTCGGCAAGGGCACGATCCGTGTCGACGGCCGCAAGATTCATCCGGCCTATCTGGTCGAAGTGAAGAAACCGTCGGAATCGAAGGGCCCATGGGACTACTACAAGGTGCGCGCCACGATACCTGCCGACCAGGCGTTCCGTCCGCTCGCCGATGGCGATTGCCCGCTGGTGAAAAAATAGATTGGGAGTTGGGCGTCGGGCGTTCAAGGTAAGTATGCACCCGACGCTCATGCTCAACATTCAACGCACAATGCTCAACGCTGGACAATGACCGAAATCTTCGGCATACCGACGCAGGCACTGTTCGGCCAGCTGCTGATCGGGCTGATCAACGGCTCGTTCTATGCGATGTTGTCGCTCGGGCTGGCCGTGATCTTCGGCCTGCTCAACATCATCAATTTCACCCACGGTGCGCAGTACATGCTGGGCGCGTTCTGCGCCTGGCTGCTGCTGGAGAAATGGGGCGTCGGCTATTGGTGGTCGCTGTTGATCGCACCGCTCGTCGTCGGAGCGACCGGCGTTTTCATCGAGCGCACGATGCTGTCACGACTGTACAAGCTCGATCACCTGTACGGACTGCTGCTGACCTTTGGCCTCGCGCTCATTTTCCAGGGTGTGTTCACGAACTATTACGGTAGTTCGGGACAGCCGTATCGGTTGCCGCCGGAATTCGCCGGCGCGTTCAACCTCGGCTTCATGTTTCTGCCGAAGTATCGCGCGTGGGTGATCATCGCATCGGTGCTCGTCTGTGTTTCCACGTGGTTCGTCATCGAGCGCACGAAGCTGGGCTCCTATCTGCGTGCCGCAACCGAAAATCCGGCGCTCGTCCAGGCCTTCGGTATCAACGTGCCGCGCATGATCACGCTGACGTACGGCTTCGGCGTCGCCCTGGCGGCGTTCGCCGGTGTCATGGCGGCGCCCATCTATCAAGTCAATCCCCAGATGGGCGCCAACCTGATCATCGTCGTGTTTGCGGTGGTCGTGATCGGTGGCATGGGCTCGATACTCGGCGCGGTCATCACCGGCTTCGGCCTCGGCATCGTGGAGGGCCTCACCAAGGTCTTCTATCCGGAAGCGTCGAACACCGTGATTTTCGTGATCATGGTCATCGTGCTCATCATTCGGCCCGCAGGCCTGTTCGGGAAGGAGCGCTGACCCATGGCCGGTGCAACTCCAGCGGCAAGCGTGATGGCGCGACCGGCGTCCGCGCTGCTGGCGATCGGCGTCATGGCCGCGATATTCGCCATCGCGCCGCTGGTCGGCATCTATCCGGCGTTCCTGATGAAGGCGCTGTGCTTCGCGCTGTTCGCGTGCGCGTTCAATCTGCTCATCGGTTTCGGCGGGTTGCTGTCTTTCGGCCACGCGATGTTTCTTGGCAGTGCGGGGTATGTCTGCGCGCATGCGGCCAAGGAGTGGGGCTGGCCGCCTGAAGCCGCGATCCTCGCCGGTACCGTCGCCGCTGTCGGACTTGGCATCGTCGCCGGGCTCCTCGCGATTCGCCGCCAGGGCATTTACTTCGCGATGATTACCTTGGCGCTGGCGCAGATGGTCTATTTTTTCTGCCTGCAGGCGCCATTCACCCATGGCGAGGACGGCATTCAATCGGTGCCGCGCGGCAAGCTTTTCGGGCTGCTCGACCTGAGCAATACTCTGGTGATGTATTACGTCGTGCTGGCGATATTCCTCCTGGCCTTCCTGCTCATCTATCGCGCCGTCAATTCGCCGTTTGGCAACGTGCTCAAGGCGATCCGCGAGAACGAGCCGCGCGCCATCTCGCTCGGCTATGACGTGGACCGGTACAAGCTGCTGGCGTTCGTGCTCTCAGCGGGGCTGGCGGGCCTTGCCGGCGCAACCAAAGCGATCGTCTTCCAGCTTGCCTCGCTGACCGACGTGCACTGGTCGATGTCCGGTGAAGTCGTGCTGATGACGTTGCTGGGTGGCATGGGTACGATTTTCGGTCCCGTGGTGGGCGCGTTCGTGATCATCGGCCTCGAGAACTACCTCGCCGCATTCGGGCAATGGGTCACGGTCATCACCGGGGCAATATTCGTCGTCTGCGTGCTCGCGTTCCGGCGGGGCATCGTCGGCGAGATCGCGGCATGGTGGGCGGGGCGCGCCAAATAGCGGCACTGGCCGCGCTGATTACTGCGGCCGTAGTGGCGCCAGCGGTGCACAGCGCCGAAGTCCTTAGCGCTGTCGGCGCCTGCCGTGGCGGAGTGCCCAATGGCATGTATGAACTGCGCGGGGAGGACGGCCGCTTGCGAGTCGTCGGTGCCTTCGCGTCCGGTCGCAAAACCGGCACCTTCATCTTCTGGACGTCAGGTGGCGCCCGCAGCGCGGTCATCCCTTACGACAACGACGCCCGTACGGGCACAGTTGCTCTGTGGTATACAGATGCCCGTCGCGAGCTCGCGCGCAAGCTTGAAGCGCCCTATAACAACAACGTGTTGCATGGCGTCCTGCGCTCTTATCATCCCAACGGCGCCCCGCGGGCAGAATACCGCTTCGATAACGGTCAACTGGTCAGTGCACAAGCGTGGGACGCCCGCGGCGCGGTGCTACCCGAGGAGCGAGCGCGCAAGCTGGCGGCGCGGGAGGTCGAGGCGGAGAACCGCCTTTTGGCCCAGTTCGACGCCACCATTGGTGCCAATTTGCCACGGTGTGAATGAAATTGGGGCCTGGAACCTGTCCCCGAGTTGACCTCGGGACGTGGGCAATCCATGATTGAAGTCGGGCGGGGGGCAAGGTTGGCCGGATTTCCGGCAGGCCAGGCAGGGGTCGACCACCGGAAAGGGAGACGCTAATGCGCTTACTCGCTGCGATGGGACTGCTTTGGGCGGTCGTGACGGTCTCTGGCTGCCAGATCAATCCGTCCCCGGACTCGAGGTTTTCGTCGCCTGTATTCGACGACTTCTCCAACGTAATGACTTCGCAGGATCGCGATCGGCCGCCGTACATCCTCAGCTATCCCGACGAAACCATGTTTTTCTACCCGATCTACGGGCGTCCGCCACGGTCCGACCTGACCCTGCGGGCGATGAGTTGCAGCAGGGCCGCCGACGGCACCCTGGTTGTCAGCGTGAAGGTCCAGAACCTGGGGCACGAGATCATCCCGCCGAGGGAGCAGTTGTGGGGAGAGATGTCGTCGTTTCGCGTCGTGGCACGGGTCACATGGGTTGGTGGAACGCAGCAGGAAGTAAGTTCAAGCCTGCCGTTCACGATGGCGGTGTCGGCCACTGTCGCGATGAATCTTGCCAGGACCCACTATTTCGCGAGCGACGTGCAGCAAATCGACGTTCTGGTCGATCCCGACCAGATCGTTCCCGATCCCGTGCGCCAGAACAACGCGCTGACGTGGAAGGGCAGGATGAACGGGGACAACCCCAGCTGCGACGTCGTGCGCTCGTAGGTTCAACGCAACGCGCAGGGGTGCCGAAGAAGGTCTAGGACAGCGGCACCATTATGTTCGCCTTCCGGGAAGATTCGTTCCCGATTTCCCGCGTACACAAGGCCTTTGCAACGTTGCCGCGACGTTCGGCACGGCAACGCTTCGCGTTATAATCCCGCTCTTCGCCCCGGCGCGTTCCGCACCGGTGACGGTCAAAAAAACCCAGCTAGGTAGCCAAGATGAAAGTCCTCGTAGCGGTCAAGCGCGTCATCGATTTCAACGTCAAGGTCCGCGTCAAGCCCGACGGCAGCGGAGTCGATACCACCAATGTGAAGATGTCGATGAACCCGTTCGACGAAATCGCGGTCGAGGAGGCGATGCGCCTGAAAGAGAAAGGCGTTGTGACCGAGGTGGTTGCGGTGTCCTGCGGCATCGCGGCGTGCCAGGAAACGTTGCGCACCGCACTGGCGATCGGCGCGGATCGCGCGATCCTCGTTGAAACCGATGTGGAACTGCAACCACTGGCCGTGGCCAAGCTGCTCAAGGCGCTGGTCGACAAGGAACAACCTCAGCTGGTGATCCTGGGCAAACAGGCGATCGACGACGACGCCAATCAGGTGGGCCAGATGCTCGCGGCCTTGCTCGGCTGGCCGCAGGCAACGTTCGCGTCCAAGGTCGACATCGCATCGGGAAAAGCGACGGTCAAGCGCGAGATCGATGGCGGAATGGAAACGCTGGAGATGCCGCTGCCGCTGGTGATCACGACCGACCTGCGTTTGAACGAGCCGCGTTACGCCACGCTGCCGAACATCATGAAGGCGAAGAAGAAACCGCTCGATGTGGTCAAGCCGGATGCACTCGGGGTCGATGTGACGCCGCGACTGGCGATACTGAAAGTCGTCGAGCCGCCCAAACGCAAAGGTGGCGGCAAGGTGGCCGACGTGGCGGAACTGGTCGCCAAATTGCGCAACGAAGCCAAGGTGATTTGAGTGGCGTTAGCCACTCAAATCATCCCCGCGCAGGCGGGGATCCAAGTTTTCGAACATATGGCGCGAGTCACTCGAATCACCCCGCGAAGGCGGGGATCCAAGTTTTCGAACACATGGCGCGAGCCACTCAAATCACTTTAATGGATTCCCGCTTTCGCGGGAATGACAACCTATCATGACTACTCTCGTCATCGCCGAACACGATCACGTCTCGCTGAAAGGTGCGACGTTCAATACGATCACCGCTGCGCAAAAAATCGGCGGCGATATCCACGTGCTGGTCGCCGGGCATAGTGCGCAAGCTGCCGCCAAGGCGGCCACGCAGATCTCCGGCGTGGCGAAAGTGCTGCACGCCGATGCGCCGCAACTCGCGGGCCAGACGGCGGAAAACGTGGCCGCACTGGCGGTCGGCCTTGCCGGCGCGTATTCACACATACTGCTGCCGGCAACCGGTTTCGGCAAGAATGCAGCGCCGCGTATCGCCGCGCTGCTCGATGTTGCCCAGGTCTCCGAAATCATCGCCGTCGAATCGCCGGACACCTTCGTGCGCCCGATCTACGCCGGCAATGCCTTCGCCACCGTGCAGGCCAAGGATGCAAAGAAGGTGATCACTATTCGTGCGACTGGATTCGATGCCGCCGCTGCGACCGGTGGTCAGGCTTCGATCGAAAGTGTTGCTGCGCCCGCAGACTTCGGCAAGGTCGTCGTCGTGGGCCAGGAGCTGACAAAATCCGACCGCCCCGAACTCACCGGTGCTCGCGTTGTTATCTCCGGGGGTCGCGGTCTGCAGAACGCCGAAAACTTCAAGATGCTCGAAGCGCTGGCGCTGAAACTCAACGCGGCACTTGGGGCATCGCGCGCGGCCGTCGATGCCGGCTACGTCCCGAACGATTATCAGGTCGGGCAGACGGGCAAGATCGTCGCACCCGATCTGTACATCGCCGTCGGCATTTCAGGTGCGATCCAGCATCTGGCGGGGATGAAGGACAGCAAGGTCATCGTCGCCATCAACAAGGACCCCGAGGCGCCGATATTCCAGATCGCGGACTATGGTCTGGTCGGTGACCTGTTTCAGATCGTGCCGGAACTCACTGCCGCACTGGGCTGAATGCGCGGTTTCGAATCCATCATCACGACCATGCGCCGATGAGTACCTACCACGCCCCGTTGAAAGACATGCTGTTCGTCATGAAGGAACTTGCCGGCCTCGAACAGATCGGCAAGTTGCCCGGGTATGAGGATGCCACCGTCGACACCGTCACGGCGATCCTCGAAGAAGCGTCGAAATTCGCGACCGAAGTGCTCGATCCGCTGAACGCGGTCGGCGATCGCGAGGGGTCGCGTCTCACGGACGGTGGCATGGTGAAGACGCCCACCGGTTTCAAGCCGGCGTACAAGCAATTTGCCGACAACGGCTGGAACGGGCTGACCAAGCATCCAGATCACGGCGGACAGGGCCTGCCGCAAATCGTGGCGACGGCGGTCGAGGAAATGTGGCACGGCGCCAATCTGGCCTTCGCACTGTGTCCGCTGCTGACGCAGGGGGCGATCGAGGCGCTGGAACTGGTCGGCTCCGACGCGCAAAAAGCCATGTACCTGCCGAAAATGGTTGAAGGCGTGTGGACCGGAACGATGAACCTGACCGAGCCGCAGGCCGGCTCGGATCTGGCCGCAGTACGCACTCGCGCAGTACCGCAGCCAGACGGCAGCTTCAAGCTTTATGGCCAGAAAATATTCATCACCTACGGTGATCAGGACTACACCGACAACATCATCCATCTGGTGCTCGCGCGCACCCCGAGTGCGCCGGAAGGCGTCAAGGGTATTTCGCTGTTCGTCGTACCCAAGGTCCTCGTGAATGCTGACGGCAGTCTCGGCGCGCGCAACGATGTGCATTGCGTTTCGCTCGAGCACAAGCTCGGCATCCATGCCAGCCCGACCGCGGTGCTCGCGTATGGCGACAAGGGCGGCGCCATCGGCTACCTCGTCGGCGAGGAAAACCGTGGCCTCGAGTACATGTTCATCATGATGAACCTGGCTCGCTACTCGGTCGGCGTCGAGGGCATCGGCATCTCCGAGCGCGCCTACCAGCGGGCACTGGCGTTTGCCAAGGATCGCATCCAGGGCCGTGCACCGGGACTCGACAAGGCAACGCCGACGGCGACGATCCTGCAGCACCCTGATATCCGCCGCATGCTGCTGACGATGAAAGCGCTGGTCGAGTCCATGCGCAGTGTCGCGTTTGTCACCGGCGCTGCGATGGACAATGCCATGCGTCATCCCGACGCCGAAGCACGCAAGCGGCACCAGGCTTTCGTGGACTTCATGATTCCCATCGTCAAAGGTTGCAGCACCGAAGTTGCGCAACAGGTCACGTATCTTGGCGTGCAGGTGCATGGCGGCATGGGCTTCATCGAAGAGACCGGCGCCGCGCAGCACTATCGCGATGCGCGCATCACCACGATCTACGAAGGCACGACCGGCATCCAGGCCAACGATCTGATCGGACGCAAGACTGCGCGCGATGGCGGCGCAGTGGCACGCTCGATTCTTGCCGATGTGGTCAAAGTTGCCGCGCAGTGTTCCGCGTCGTCCGATACCGACCTCAAAGCCATTGGTGTCGCACTTGGTACATCGGCGACTTCCCTTGGCGAGGCGGTGGGCTGGCTCGTCGGCAACTACGCATCGTCGACGCGCGCAGCGCACGCTGCGGCGGTGCCCTACCTGCAAATGTGGGGCCTGGTCGTTGGTGGCTGGCAGCTTGCCCGCGGCGCGCTGATCGCATCGAAGCATGTGGCCGCAGGCGACGCCGATGCGAGCTTCTATCGTGGCAAGATCGCCACGGCGCGCTTCTACGCCGAGTGCCTGCTGCCGCAGTCCAGCGCGCTGGGCCTGTCGATCACTCGGGGTAGCGAATCTGTGCTGGCACTGGCCGACGAGCAGTTCTGAGCGGCACCGACATTCACGCGCGCGTGGCGTGTTCGAGTGCGTCGTAGATGCCGGGCGCTGACGCAAGCACCGCGCCGCCGTCGGCGAGACCACCGGCACCTGGATAAGGGTGCGTGCGGCCCCCCGCAACCTCGACCAGCAACAATCCGGCGAGCGCGTCCCACGGATGCATGTGCGGCTCGAGATAGCCGTCGAAGCGTCCTGCCGCAACATGCGCCAGCATGAGCGCGCCGGCGCCCATGTCCTTCACGGCGGTCCCGGCTTCATGCAACCTGCGCTTGAGCAGCAGATGCGCGTCCAGCGACTGCCGCCCGACGTACCCCGCGCACACCATGGCGCTGGCGAGTTCGCTGCAGCTGGAAACATGCATCGACGTGTCGTTGCACCAGGCACCACGTCCTTTGACGCCCCAGAACAGTTCGTCCTGTAACGGGTCGTAGATGATGCCAATGGTGCGATTGCCATCGACCAGAAAGGCTATCGACACGCACCAGTAACGTACCCCGTGCACAAAATTGATCGTGCCGTCGATGGGATCGACGATCCAGGCGCGCGCACCGAGATTGCCACCTGCTTCCTCCCCCAGCATCGTGTCGTGCGGAAACGCTGCGGCGAGGCGCGAGCGAATCAACGCTTCGACCGCATGATCAGCCGCGCTGACGAAGTCCTGCGGCCCCTTGGCCTCGGTCGTGAATGCGATCTCGCGATGAAAATACTTAAGTGCGAGTGCCCCGGCATCGCGCGCGAGCTGCTTGCCGAATTCGGCGCGGGTGCGGATGTCCTCCGGCGTCATGCAGTGGCGATGGGCACGACGCCGTGACGGGCGAGCGTCAGTGATACCGGCGCACCCGCGGTCAGTGGCCGGTCGACGGCCATGCTGATGACAAATAATTCGCCGATATCGGTGGCCATGGTGTATTCCATCACGCCCCCGATATACGATGCTTTGCGCACCGTGCCGGGCAATCCCGCGCCGCCGGCCACGCCGATTTCAACAGCCTCGGGGCGGATCGCGATTTCGACCTTTCCCGCGGGCAGATTGCGATGCAGCAGTCGCACCGTCAGCGGGCCGAGCGCGACGTCACCGAAGCGCTCGTCGACACGCGTGAGTGTGCCGCGCACGCGATTGGCGTCGCCCATGAAGCCGGCGACGAACACATCCTTGGGCTGCTCGTAGAGTTCGCGCGGTGCGCCTTCCTGTGCAATGGTCGCCTTGTTCATGACGATGATGCGATCGGATACGGCCATGGCCTCGGCCTGATCGTGGGTCACATAGACAACGGTCAACGACAGGCGTTGCTGCAAGTCACGGATTTCCTCGCGCATCTGGCGGCGCAGGCGTGCGTCGAGATTCGACAGCGGTTCGTCGAACAGCAGGACCGAGGGCTCCAGTACCAACGCACGCGCGACGGCGACCCGCTGCTGCTGTCCGCCGGAAAGCTCGGACGGCAGACGTTCGTCGAAACCGGTGAGTCCGACCGTGGTCAACGCCACTTGCGCCTTTGCGTGCACTTCGGCTTTGGGCAGACGTGAGACGGTAAGGCCGTAGCCGACGTTCTCGAGCACGTTCATGTGCGGAAACAACGCGTAACTCTGGAACACCATCGAGACGTCGCGTTCCGACGCCGGGATGCGCGTCACGTCGGCGCCGCCGATCATGATCTCGCCCGACGTCGGCAGTTCGAGACCGGCGATCATGCGCAAGGTCGTCGTCTTGCCGCAACCCGATGGTCCGAGCAAGGTGACCAGGCTGCCGGCGGCGATCGTGAAGGAGATGTCCTTGACGGCGGCAGCTTCGCCATAGAGCTTGCTGACGTTGCGGAATTCGATCGAGGCGGCTTTCATGGCATGAATGACCCTGTTGGCAAGCGGTTCAAGCGGCGCCCAATTGTCCCACGACGTTCGGTGCGACGCCCTGCCGTCGACCAAGCCGCCGCGTGCCGACGACACGCTGAATGACCCAGATGATCAGCAGCATGAGCACGATCAACACCGACGAATAGGCGATGGACACACCGTAGTCGCCGTTGGTGACGCGATTGATGATGTACGTCGTGGCCCATTCGTACTCCGCAGAGACGAGAAAGACGATCGCCGACACCGTGGTCATCGAGCGCACGAAACTGTACACCAGCGCTGCAACCACCGCGGGCTTGAGCAGCGGCAACAGGATTCGCCGCAGCGTCGTGAAGCCGCGGGCGCCAAGCGTGGTCGATGCTTCGTCGAGACTCTTGTCGATCTGCGCCATCGACGCCATGCCGGCGCGTACGCCTACTGGCATGTTGCGGAAGACGTTGCACACGATCAGGATGAGTGCAGTACCCGTGATTTCGATGGGCGGGACGTTGAAGGCGAGGATGTAGGAAACGCCGATCACCGTTCCCGGGATCGCAAAGCTCAACAGCGTGCCAAATTCGAAAGCCGACTGGCCGCGAAACCGATGCCGCGTCAGGATGTACGCGGTCAGCAGACCCAGCACGGCGGTGACCGGTGCCGCGATCGCAGACAGCTTGACGGTCGTCCAGAACGAGGCCCAGGCGGTCCCTACCCACAGCAGGCCGTTCGCTCCAGACTCGACGCCAAAAGCCTTGATGTAGTGCCGGAGCGTGGGTGTGTAGTTGCGCCCCCACTGCTCGACGAATCCTCCGACCGCCACCATGACGTAAATGACGAGTGTCAGGATGATCCAGGGGATGGCCGCCGCGTAGCAGATCTTGCGCACGTTGTCGGGTAGCGGCGTAGGCAGCCCCGAATCGCCCTTGCCCGACATCGCCGTATACACCTTGCGTCCGAGCACCCACCGCTGGGCGAAGAACGCGGCCAGCGCGAATCCCAACAGCAGCAAGCCCAGCGCCGCCGCGCGGCCCTGGTCGAGTTGAGCGCCGACGACCGAATAGAACACTTCGGTGGCGAGCACGCTGAAATTGCCGCCGAGCACGATCGGATTGCCGAAATCCGCAATCGATTCGATGAAGCCGATCAGGAAAGCGTTGGCGAGGCCCGGGCGCATCAGCGGCAACGACACGTCGACGAAGGTGCGCCAGCGGTTCGCGCGCAGTGTTTGCGCGGCCTCCTCCATGCTGGGCGACACGCCTTCCACCACGCCGATGAGGACGAGGAATGCGATCGGCGTGAACGACAACAGTTGCGCGAGGATCAGGCCGGGCAGGCCATAGAACCAGCGCGACGGTTCAATCCCCAGGCTCATCTCGAGAAAATGGTTGAGCACTCCGGAGCGGCCGAACAGCAGAATCAGTGCGAGGCCGATGACGAACGGCGGCGTGATGATCGGCAGGATCGACATCGCGCGCAGCAGCTTCTTGAAGCGGAAGTTCGTGCGGGCGACGACCAGTGCGAAGGCGAGGCCGAGGGCTGTCGTGCCAGCGCCGCAGATCAGCGCAAGCAGCAGCGTGTTCCACGCAACGCCGCAGCGCGGCCCGCCGGAAAGGCAGCCCAGGCCCCATACCTTCTGCTGCGTTGCGCGGCCGATAAACGCCGTCGGCGAAAATGCGCCGCTATCGTCCTGGAACGCGCTCACCATGATGTTGAAGACAGGAAAGAACGTGAAGATCGCCGTCAAGGCGAGTATCGCGACGATGCTGCCGGCGATGAAAGCGTCGCCGTTGAAGTATCCGCGCTCGGCGAGCCCGAGCGCAAACAGCATCGTGAACGCAGCGAGCGTCAGCGCCGCGCCGAGACCCATGCCGAGCTGGTTGCCAGTCAGCGGGCCCCAGTGACGCGCCAGCGCCTCGAAGGACCATCCCTGCGCGCCGATCGCAAAGCCCTGGCCGAGCGTGTAGAGAAAGCCGACCCCGCCCAGGATGAGCAGCGCGTACGCACGCATGCCGCGGTCGAGCCGCGGCGCCAACAGCAACGCCCCGACGAGCAACAGTGCCCCGCTGGGCAGCAGCCAGGTGCGGCCGTGCTGCCATGCCTGGAGGAGCGCCGGCGCGTTGCCTTTGCCGGTGAAGTCACGCAGCCAACCCGTCGACAATACCGAAGCGTCCAGCGCGTACCAGGGTACGCAGAGGAACCCCACGGCGCCGACAGCGAGCCAGAAGGCGAGGGCGTTGCGGTTGAATTTCATCTTGCCGCCGCGTTGATTTCCTTCTCCCACCGCTCCAGCAAACGCTTGCGCTCGGCGGTCGATCCGTACTTCGCGCTGTCATAGTTGATCAGCTTGATGTCGGTGAGATTGGGAACCTGCGGCGGCAACTTCACATTCCTGTTGGTGGGGATCGCGTATTCCTTGACGTCGAGGCCGATCTGCTGGGCTTCGGCTGTCAATGCCCAATCGAAGAACTTCTTCGCGTTGTCGAGATTGCGCGCGCCTTTCAAAATGGCCATCGAGCCGACTTCGTAGCCGACCCCCTCGCACGGCAGAATGGCCTTGACCGGAAACCCGCGCATGACTTCGTTGATCACGCCGTGCAGCACCGTGCTGCCGATGGCAGTCTCCCCGCGGGTTACTGCAGTCATCGGCCCAATGCCGGAGCGCGCGTACTGGTTGACGTTGGCGTTGAGGGCTTTCATGTACCTGAATGCCTCGTCTTCGCCGAACACCTGCACCAGCGATGCGAGCATCATGTAGGCCGTGCCCGATGAGTTCGGATTCGACAGCATGACCTCGCCCTTGTAGATCGGGTTGGTCAGCTCAGCCCAGCATTTGGGCACGGGGAGTTTGCGTCGCTCGAACACTTCGGTGTTGTAGCCGAGCGCAAGGATGCCACCGTAAACGCCGGCGACGCGATATTGCGACACTTCAGCTTCGCGTCTGGCCCAGTCGTGCAGTTGATCGAGATTCGGCGATTTATAGGTCTCGAGCAGACCTTCTCCCGCCGCTTGCAGGAACGCATCACCCGGACCGGCCCACCAGATGTCGCCTTTCGGGTTGTTCGCTTCCGCCTTGATCTGCGCGAACAACTCGCCCGTGGCCTTTTGCGTGACAGTGGTCTTGATGCCCGTGGCCTTCTCGAAGCCGATGGCCACACCCTGGCACCAGGCGGTGTCCGGCGAACTGCAATACATCGCCAGCGTGCCTTGGGCCATGGCCGTGCAGGAAAGCAGCAGGGTGGTCAGCGCAGCGATTGTCCTGCAGATCATGCGCAACTCCGGAAGATTCACACCGCGACCGTCATTCCCGCGCACGCGGGAATCCATTTTTCACGTCAGAACGAAGCCTGGATCCCCGCTTTCGCGAAGACCCGCTTGGATCCCCGCTTTCGCGAAGACCCACTTGGATCCCGGCCTTCGCCGGGATGACGCAACTGTTTCCGATCGCTGCGACGCTTCGCGTCTGGCTCTCGGACAGTTGCGTCACTTCGTCGTGGCGCCGCCGCCGACTTCCTTGTCCCACTTCTCGAGCAGGCGCTTGCGCTCCGCCGACGACCCGTATTTCGCGAAGTTGTAGTCGATGAGTTTGATGTCGGCGGGCCTTGGCGACAGCGGCGACACCGGCGTGCTGACGTTCGACGGCAGCTGAAACGACGATTTCGACTCGTACGACAGTTTCTGCGCCGCGGGTGTCAACGCCCAGTCGTAGAATTTTTTCGCGTTTTCGAGATTGCGTGCTCCCTTGATGAGCGACATCGAGCCGATCTCGTACCCCGTACCTTCGCAGGGCGCGATAACCTTGACCGGGAAGCCGGCCTGTGCTTCCGTGACCACGTCATGGATGAACGCGACTGCAACCATGTTCTCGCCGCGCGCGGTGGCCTTGATCGGGCCGACACCCTGACGGGAATAGTTGCTGATGTTGGAGTTCCAATCCTTCAGCATCTTGAACGCTTCGTCTTCGCCGAAAACCTGGACCAGCGTGGCGATCATCGTGTATGCGGTGCCGGACGCATTTGGATTGGCCATTTGCAGGTCGCCCTTGTAGACGGGCTTGCCGAGATCCTTCCAGCACGCGGGCACAGGTACCTTCTTCTTTGCGACCAGCTCGGTGTTGTAGCCCGCGCCAAGTACGCCCAGGTAAATGCCCACGGTCTTGAAGCCGGACTGCTCGGCCTGGCGCTTGGCCCACGGCTGGAGCTGATCGAGCAACGGCGACTTGTACGGGATCGTCAGATCCAGTTCAGCCGCTTGCAAATGCGGATCCCCAGTCCCGCCGTACCAGATATCGTGCTTCGGGTTGGCCTTTTCCGCGGCGACCGTGGCGAAAGACTCGCCCGAGCCCTTGAGCGTCAAGGCGACCTTGATGCCGGTCGCTTTCTCGAACTCGGTGGCGGCCATGTTGCACCACTCGGCGGCCATCGGACAAATTACATTGACCTGTTGCTGTGCCGCGGCAGGCAGCGCAAGTGCGCTCAGGGTTGCAGCAAGCAAGGCGTTGCGTAGTAGCATGGCTTCTCCTCCCATGTTAACCATTGTAATAATTCTGCAATAATCGGTGAAACTGCGCTGTCGCGTCAACCTATCATTCACTCGGCGTTGCGCCGTAAACGTGTCCATTGCAACCTTGACCCGCCTCGGCATCGATCTGGGAGGTACGAAGACCGAGATCATCGGCCTGGACGGCGCCGGCGACGAGATCCTGCGCCGTCGCGTCCCGACGCCCAGGGATGACTACCAGGGCACCCTGAACATGTTGGCGGCACTGATTCACGGTGCCGAAGCGGAGCTGGGCCATCGCGGCAGCATCGGTATCGGCACGCCGGGCTCGCTGTCGCCGGCGACCGGATTGCTGCGCGGCTCGAATTCGGTGTGCCTCAACGGCAAGCCGATCAAGACCGATCTGGAAGCGCTCCTCGGGCGCGAAGTTCGCATCGCCAACGACGCGAACTGTTTCGCGTTGTCCGAAGCTGCCGACGGTGCGGGGCGCAATGCCGATGTCGTGTTCGGCGTGATCCTCGGTACCGGTGTCGGGTCGGGCATCGTCGTGCGTGGCAGCCTGCTGTCGGGCCCCAACGCGATTGCGGGTGAGTGGGGGCACAACCCGCTGCCATGGCCGGACGACGACGAGCGCCCGGGCCCGCCATGCTTTTGCGGGCAACGTGGCTGCATCGAGACCTTTCTGTCCGGACCGGGCATGGAGCGCGATCATCTGGCCGCGTCCGGTCAACGCCTGTCGGCGCAGGACATCGCGCAGCGTGCAGGGCAGGGTGAGCAAGAAGCCGCCGCCACATTGCGTCGCTACGAGCAGCGCCTGGCCAGGGCGCTCGCGCATATCATCAACGTTCTCGATCCCGATGCGATCGTGCTCGGCGGCGGGATGTCCAACGTCGATCGCCTGTACGTGAATGTCCCGAAGCAGTGGGGTCGATGGATATTCTCGGAACGCGTCGACACCCGGCTGGTGCGGCATCAGCACGGAGATTCGAGCGGGGTACGCGGAGCGGCGTGGCTTTGGAACTCCCCGTAGCCAAGATCACATGTTCGGGTAGTTCGGACCACCACCGCCTTCCGGTGTGACCCAGTGGATGTTCTGGCGCGGGTCCTTGATGTCGCAGGTTTTGCAATGCACGCAATTCTGCGCATTTATTTGCAACCGCTTCGCCGGCCGGGCGATCGCTTTGTCGCCTGCGTCACCGGCTCCTCGCTGTACCTTATGTACTATCTCGTCGCCGTTTCCTTGGCTTCGCGCGCTCATCCCGGCGGGCGAAGCGGTCGACGTATCTGCATCTACAAATTCATAGACTCCGGCGGGGCAATAGCGCTGTTCGGGTCCGTCGTAGACCGCAAGGTTGATCGACACGGGGACTGAAGGGTCGCGCAACTGCAGATGCGAGGGCTGATTCTCCTCATGATTGGTGTTCGAGATGAACACCGAGGAAAGCTTGTCGAAGGTCAGTACGCCGTCGTACTTCGGGTAGTCGATCTTTGGCATTTCGGCCGCGGGCTTCAGGTATTCGTGGTCGGGTTTGCTGTGATGAAGTGTCCATCCGACCAGCGCGCCCAGGTGCAGATCGTTGAGCCACATGTGTATCCCGCCGTGCAGGGTTCCCATCATTGCGCCCCACCTGAGTCCGGGCTTGACGTTGCGTACCTTGTACAGTTCGTCGTATACCCACGACGTACGGAACAACTCGGGGAAGTCCTTCAGCTCATCGTGCTGGCGCTGCGCACCAAGCGCGGCAAACGCCGCCTCGGCCCCGAGCATGCCGGTCTTCATCGCGTTGTGCGTGCCCTTGATGCGCGGCACGTTGAGAAAACCCGCGGCGTCGCCGATCAGCGCACCGCCGGGAAATGTCAGTTTGGGAATGGATTGCAGTCCGCCTTCGCTGATCGCCCGCGCGCCATAGGACAGGCGTTTGCCACCTTCGAAAGTCCCACGGATGGCAGGGTGGGCCTTGTAGCGCTGGAATTCGTCGTAGGGCGACAGGTGCGGGTTTTCGTAGTTCAGGTGCACGACGAAGCCGACGGCGACCAGGTTCTCGCCGAAGTGATACTGGAACGATCCGCCGCCGGTTCTGGAATCGAGTGGCCACCCCTGGGTGTGCAAGACCAGACCGCGGTGGTGCTGTCCCGGAGCGACCTGCCACAGCTCCTTGATGCCGATGCCGTATTTTTGCGGATCGACACCGTCTCGCAGCGCGAATTTCACCATCAATTCCTGCGACAGCGAGCCGCGGCAACCTTCGGCGAACAACGTGTACTTGGCATGCAGTTCCATGCCTGTCTGATACTCGGATTTGTGCGTGCCGTCTTTCGCGATACCGACGTCACCCGTGGCGACACCGCGCACCGCACCCGAATCGGTATAGAGGATCTCGGCCGCGGCGAACCCCGGATAGATCTCGACACCGAGCGCTTCGGCCTGTTGCGCCAGCCAGCGGCAGACGTTGCCCAGGCTCACGATGTAGCACCCGTGGTTGTTCATCAGCGGCGGGAGCATCCAGTTCGGTATGCGTCGCGCTGTCGTCGCACCGAGTACCAGAAAGCGGTCTTCGGCCACCGGTGTGTCGAGCGGCGCGCCTTGCGCGGCCCAGTCCGGCAGGAGTTCAGTCAGCCCGCGAGGATCGATGACCGCACCGGACAGAATATGCGCGCCGACTTCGGAGCCTTTTTCCAGCACGCATACGCTCGTTTCGCGGCCGCCGGATGCGGCGAGCTGCTTGAGGCGGATCGCCGCCGCCAGCCCTGCCGGGCCGCCGCCGACGATGACGACATCGTATTCCATCGACTCGCGCGCCACTGGCCTTCTCCTCTGGGGTTGTGCTCGGCAGCGTCGATTATAATTCGGTTTGCTCCGCTGGTTCCCCCCACGATGACCACGCCCCGCAAGCCCGTTCACACGACCATCGTCCCGATTCGCTGGGGCGACATGGACGCGCAGGGACACGTTAACAACACGGTCTACTTCCGCTATATGGAGCAGGCGCGCATCGAATGGCTGGACCGGGTCGCTGCTCAGATGGGAGCAGGTCCCGGGCCGGGTTCGGTCATCGTCAATGCGAGTTGCACTTTCCTTGTGCCGATGGAATATCCCGGTACGGTCGAAGTGCGCATGTTTCTCGGCCCCCCTGGACGGTCGAGCATCGACACCCAGTACGAGCTGTGGATCGGCGCACTCAAACATGCCGAAGGCGCGGCCAGGATTGTCTGGATCGATCCCGCGACACAGCGTTCGACGCCGCTGCCCGACGTCGTGCGTGCGTTCGCGCGCTGAATGGCGCAGATTGCAGCCATGACCGAACCTCTGTGGCGTCCATCCACCACCCGGGTGGCCCAGTCGAACCTCACGGCATTTGCTGCGCACGTCTCGCGCCGGATCGGCATTCCGCTGTCCGATTACACCGCGCTCTATGCCTGGTCCGTCGCCGATCGCGAGTCATTCTGGCGTGAGATGTGGGACTACGCCGAAGTGATCGGCGAACGCGGCGCACGCGCGGTGCAGGACGGCGACCGCATGCCCGGCGCGCGCTGGTTTCCCGATGCGACGCTCAACTATGCGGAAAACCTGCTCAGCCGGCGCGCGCGCGACGACACCGGCGATGCGCTGGTGTTCTGGGGTGAAGACAAGGTCAGGCGGCGCATGTCGCACGCCGAACTGTACGCCAACGTTTCGCGTTTGGCACAGGCAATGCGCGCCGCGGGCGTGGTGGCGGGAGATCGGGTCGCGGGGTACATGCCCAACATGCCGGAGACGATCGTCGCCCTGCTCGCGACGAGCGCGATCGGCGCGATCTGGTCGTCGGCCTCGCCCGACTTCGGCGTGCAGGGCGTGCTCGACCGCTTCGGGCAGATCGAGCCCAGAATCCTGTTCACGGTCGACGGGTACTGGTACAACGGCAAGCCGCAGCTGATCCTCGACAAGGTCGCGCGCATCGCCGAACGGCTGCCATCGCTGCTGCACGTCGTAGTCGCGCCCTATCTCGGGAACGCGACGTCTGCTTCCGATCGCGCCGACATCGGTTCGCGGGCCGTGGCGTGGGACGATTTCCTGAGCCCGCATGTCGCCGCGGCGATCGAATTCGAGGCGCTGCCCTTCAATCATCCCTTGTACATCGTCTATTCCTCGGGGACGACGGGCGTCCCGAAATGCATGATTCATGGTGCCGGCGGAACGCTGCTGCAGCACTCGAAAGAGCTTCGTCTGCACAGCGACCTGAAGGCCGGCGACCGGTTGTTCTATTTCACGACCTGCGGTTGGATGATGTGGAACTGGCTCGTGTCGGGTCTCGCCTCGGGCGCAACGTTGCTGCTCTTCGACGGTTCGCCCTTCGTCGACCGCGGCCGCATTCTCTGGGACCTGGCAGAGCAGGAGCGGATGACTCACTTCGGTACCTCGGCCAAGTACATCGACGCGATTAAAAAAGCCGGCCTGGTGCCGCGCAAGGATTACGCGCTGAGCGCGCTGCACACGATGCTCTCGACCGGCAGCCCGCTCTCGCCGGAAGGTTTTGACTACGTCTACCAGTGCATCAAGACCGATCTTTGCCTGTCGTCCATTTCCGGTGGCACGGACATCATTTCGTGCTTCGCGCTGGGATGCCCGACGCGACCGGTGTGGCGGGGCGAACTGCAGTGCCGTGGCTTGGGGCTCCGCGTCGACGTCTTCAATGCCGACGGCAAGCCGGTGCGCCAGGAAAAGGGTGAACTTGTCTGCACGGCGTCATTTCCGTCCATGCCGATCGGCTTCTGGAACGATGCCGACGGCGCCAAATATCATGCCGCGTACTTCGCCCGTTTCCCCGGCGTGTGGTGCCACGGCGATTACGTGGAACTGACCGAGCACGACGGCATGATCATTTACGGGCGGTCCGACGCTACGCTCAACCCCGGAGGCGTGCGTATCGGCACCGCCGAGATCTATCGACAGGTGGAGCAACTCGACGAAGTGACGGAAAGCCTGGTGATTGGTCAGGATTGGCCGCCCGGGGAGGTGGGAGACCTGCGCGTGGTGCTGTTCGTGCGCCTGCGCGATGGGCTCGTGCTCGACGATGCGCTCATCGATCGCATCAAGAAGCACATCCGCACCAATACGACCCCCCGGCACGTGCCGGCGAAGATCGTGCAGGTCAATGATATTCCGCGCACCAAGAGCGGCAAGATCGTCGAGCTCGCGGTGCGCAACGTCGTGTCCGGCGAATCGGTGAAAAACATCGAGGCCCTGGCCAATCCGGAGGCGCTGGATCAATTCCGCGATCGTCCGGAGCTGAAGACCTGATGCGCGCAGGCGGCAACGGGACCATGAGCCCGCCGGGCCGCCCCAAGGGCGAATGCCGGAGCGCGCAGCGCGAAGGTACTCCTGTGACACCGCCGGGCCGCCCCAAGGGCGAATACCGGAGCGCGCAGCGCGAAGGTACTCCTGTGACACCGCGGGGCCGCCCCAAGGGCGAATGCCCGAGCGCGCAGCGCGAAGGTACTTTAGTGAGCATGCGATGCTGATCGACGCCGAACGCTCGCAGTTGCTCCTGATCGATCTGCAGGAACGCATGATGCCGGCGATCGCGGACGAGGAGACCGTCATCGCGAACTGCCGCTGGCTCGTCGAGGTGGCGCAGTTGATCAACGTGCCGGTCGCCGCGATTGAGCAGTATCCCAAAGGCCTGGGGCCACTGGTTGCTTCCATTCGCGACCTCATTCCCGCCGGCGCGGTCGCGGCGAAGACCCGATTCTCCAGTGTAGCCGCGAAGTGCCTGGCGCCGCTGCCCGGCAGCGATCGCGCGCAGATCGTCATCGCTGGCGTCGAGGCGCACGTGTGCGTCCTGCAAACGGCGCTCGACCTCTACCACGAAGGCAAGGAAGTATTCGTGGTCGCGGATTGCGTCGGTTCTCGCCTCGCAATCGATCGTGATCTGGCGTTGGCGCGCATGCGCCAGGAAGGCGTGCGTATTGTCTCGCGGGAGATGGTCGCCTTCGAATGGCTGGGTGAGGCAGGCACGCCGCTGTTCAAGATGGTGAGCAAGGCATTCCTCAAATGAGTCGCCGGCGATGAACCTCATCGCGATCGTTCTGGCACTTGCGCTCGAGCAATGGCGTGCGTTTCGCTGGCGCAGCGATTTTGTGCAATTGTTCCGCCGTTACGCGCGAACGCTGGAGCGCCGCTTCAATGCCGGCACCGTGCAACAGGGCGCAATTGCTGCCGCGCTCGCGCTGGCGCCGGCAGTGCTACTTGCGGCGTTGGTTTACTGGGGCCTCGACCAGATCAATCCGTTGCTCGGACTGGTATGGAACGTCGCGATCCTTTACGTGCTGGTCGGCTTCCGCCATTTCAGTCATGCCTTCAGCGCGATCAATGACGCGCTCAAGGCTGGCGACGTGATCGCCGCGCGCCGGCGGTTGGTCGCGTGGCGAGGGATCGAGGCCGCCGGGGCAAGCGCCGGCGAAATTCCGAAACTCGCGATCGAACGAGGGTTGCTCGATGCGTATCGCCATGTCTTTGGGACGCTATTCTGGTTCCTCCTGCTGCCGGGCCCGGGTGGCGCGGTGCTGTACCGTCTGACGACGGTGCTCGTGGAGCAGTGGCATGGTGATGACGGTACGCCGATGGGGTTGCAGTTGGCGCGCTTCAGTCAGCCGGCTGCGCGTTTGCTGCACTGGCTCGATTGGATCCCGGTGCGCTTGACCGCGATGACCTTCGCGGTCGTCGGTGATTTCGAAGACGCCGTCTATTGCTGGCGTACGCAGGCCGGCCAATGGCCGTCAGCGCAGGAAGGCATCCTGCTCGCCAGCGGCGCCGGGGCATTGGGATGCGCGATCGGCGGTACGCTGACGACGGCGACGGGTGAGCCGGATTTCCGGCCGGAACTCGGCATGGGCGAGGTGGCTGACGCCGATCTCATGCCGAGTGCCACCGGGCTGGCCTGGCGCGCATTGTTGGTCTGGCTGGTGCTGCTGCTGCTGCTGACGCTTGCGAACTGGGCACCTTAAAAAAAGCTACTGCGGAGGCGATCTGCTTTGTTGCTCGGCTGCTCGCAATCCTCACGTACGTGCATGTACGCTCCGGTTGCTCGCAACCTCGCGCCTCGCATCTCGCCTTCGTAACGCTTTTCGGCCCCTGGCAATTGCTACGCCCAGGTTCGCGTACGGCGCTCGCTGTCCGCCAGCAGTTGCCGCAGCAGTGTGATGCGCCACGGCTTGATATCGCCGCGGTCGACCGCTTCCTGAACGGCACAACCCGGCTCGGAATCGTGACGACAGTTGCGGAAGCGGCATGTTCCGAGCAGCGGACGCAGTTCGACGAACGCGGACGCGATGTCCTTGGCATCGAGGTGCGCCAGGCCGAATTCCTGCATCCCGGGTGAGTCGACGACCCAGCTGTTCGCGTCGATCGGGTAGAGCGTCGTTTGCGTCGTCGTGTGCCGGCCAGTCTGCAGCGCCGCGGAAATTTCTCCAACTTTAGCGGCAGCTTCGGGCAGCAGCGCGTTGATCAACGTCGATTTCCCCATGCCCGATTGCCCGATCAGCACGCTGCGCTGACCGGCCAGCAAGGGTGCGAGTTCACGCGCATGGTCGCGCGCGCTGGTCCTGACCACGGTATAGCCGAGCGCAGCCAAGGGTGCCAGTCGTGGTTCGAGCGCGGCAAAACCGGGCAGATCACTCTTGTTGGCGACCACGATGAAACGGCAGCCGCAGCTTTCGGCGGCGATGGTCCAGCGATGGACGAGCTCATCGTCGTACGGCGGGTCCGGCGCGACAATGCCGAGGATCTGCGTGACGTTGGCAGCGACGAGCTTCTGGCGATGGGCATCGGAGCGGTAGCAAAGCGTCGTGCGCGGCAGGATCTCGGTGATCACGCCCTCATCGCTCCCGGCGACGTCGACGGTGACGCGATCGCCGCACGCAATCGTTCGATCGCGTCCGCGAAGCACGCAAAGCAGCGATCGTCCGTCGTCAAGTAAAACGGCGTAGTGACGGCGATGCGTCGATGTGACGAGGCCGGTGCCCGTAGTCACGACGCGAGCTGGTCCGATTTCGCGGCGCAGATGCAATCGTTCAACGTGACGCCGCCGGCGTCGTGTGTCGACCAGTCGATGACGACATGTCCGTAGTGAACCGACAGGTCAGGGTGATGGTCCTGCCCGTTGGCCATCCACGCCAGCGCATTGACGAACGCGATCGTGTGGTAGTAGTCCGCGAAGCGGAAGGTCTTGCGCAGACGTTGTTCAACATGCTCCCATGCGGGCAGTGCGGCCAGCCTTTGCTTCAAATCGGACGCCGACAGGAGCAACGCCCCTGGACGGCATTCCATTGCGGCGAGGGCATTGGCTTCCGGGGCGCCACTGTGAGTCATCGGTGTCTCGTCATTGAAAGTGGTAGTACTTCTGGTTCAGGTACGCCCCGAGGTGCTCTTCTTCGTCCGGGAAGTAGCCCGCACCGAGTTCGGTATTGCAATAGCGGATCTGCGCCATCAGCTGCGCGGGCGTGCGCACTTTTCGGTCTGCGCGCAGGTACATGCGGTCGGCGTCGCCGTCGAAGCGGCGTGCATGACAGGCGACACAGTCGCGTGAAGCCAACGGTTCGCCGAGCGCGGCATTGCCGTTCCTGAACGTGTCCGCGGACGTCTGGGCGATCGCTGCTGCAACCCATAGGGCGACAGCAGCGCAGAGCAGGAGTCGCAGGGGCATTTCAGTGTGGTACGTCAATTCGTTACCACTTCGAGGCGCGCAATGCGCGCCGCCGCGGGAGGGTGCGAATCGTAGAACGCCGAGTGCAACGGATCCGGCGTCAGTGTATTGGCGTTGTCTTCATACAGTTTGACCAGTGCCGCAACCAGCGCCGGCGCAGAGGCATTGCGTGCGGCGTAGGCGTCGGCTTCGAATTCGTGCTTGCGCGAATAGAGCGACGCCAGCGGCGCTGCAAGGAACGTAAAGACGGGCAGCGTCAGCATGAACAGCACCAACGCCACGCCGTAACGCGGTACGGACCCGGGGACGCCAAGTCCGGCGTAGAACCAAGGCTGGTCGACCAGCCATCCCAACAGCGCGAGCACGAGCAGGCTGCCGGCGGCAAACCATGCCGTGCGCTTGAGGACATGCTTGAGCTTGAAATGCCCCAGTTCGTGCGCCAGCACCGCCTCGATTTCGTCGATCTGCAGCCGCGACAGCAAGGTGTCGAAAAACACGATTCGCCGCGCGGCGCCGAAGCCGGTGAAATACGCGTTGCCGTGGCTCGAGCGTTTCGACCCGTCCATGACAAATAGCCCCTTGGCTGCGAACTTGCAGCGCTCGAGCAGTTGCTCGACGCGATCGCGGATGCCGACGTCCGTCAGCGGCTCGAACTTGTTGAACAGCGGCGCGATGAGCATCGGATACAACGCAAGGACCAGGAGCTGAAACGCGATCCACGCGGCCCACGCATAGAGCCACCACAGCGAGCCGGCGCGCGCCATCAGCCACAACACCAGCGTCAGCAATGGCACACCCAGCACGATACCGATCGTCGCGCCTTTTACCAGATCGAGCAGCCACAAGCTCAGCGTCATCCGGTTGAAGCCGAAGCGCTGCTCGATGACGAACGTGCGATACCACGACAGCGGCAGGGCGATAAGGCTGCCGATCAGCGCGACGGTCACGACCAGCGCAACATCCTGCGCCAGTGCGCCGACCGGCAGCGTGGCGATCGATGCGGCAAGCAGCGCCACGCCGCCTCCGAGCGTCAAGGCAAGCAGCACCGCGGTGTCCACCAGCGTATCGACCATGGAAAGGCGCGCGCGTGCCGCGGTGTAATCGGCAGCTTTGTGGTGCGACTCCAGCGTAATGCGCGCAGCGAAATGCTCGGGCACGACCGCACGATGCAATTGCACGTGCCGCAGCTGCCTGCGGGCGAGCCAGAGTTGCAGGACAACCGACATGCCCAGTGCAATCAGGAAAATCGTCGTGAACAACGTTGCAGAATTCGACATGCGATGCGGCGCGTTGAAGCGTGTGCGAGAATGGCAATCATTTTACGCCAACTTTGCTGCCGCCATGCCGCAGGACCCGAACCACCTGATCTGGATCGACATGGAAATGACCGGCCTTCGACCGGAGGTCGATCGCATCATCGAAGTCGCGCTCGTCATCACCGACGGCCAGCTTGTGACGGTCGCCGAGGCCGCGGTCCTGGTCGTGCATCAGGACGACGCGACGCTCGCCGGGATGGACTCCTGGAATCAGGGTACGCACGCGCGGTCGGGCCTTATCGACAAGGTGCGCGCGTCAACGCTCGACGAGGCAATGGTGCAGACGCGCATGCTGGAGTTTTTGCGTGAGCACGTTCCGCCGAAAGTCTCGCCGATGTGCGGGAACACGATCTGCCAGGACCGGCGGTTTCTGGCGCGATGGATGCCCACGCTCGAAGACTATTTTCACTACCGCAATCTGGACGTCTCGACATTGAAGGAGCTGTGCAAGCGCTGGCAGCCCGACATCGCGAAGGGATGGGTCAAGCAGGGCAAGCACGAGGCGCTCGCCGACATCTACGAGTCGATCGACGAACTCAAGTACTACCGCGGTACCTTCATTCGCTCGTGAAATTCTGCAGCAATTGCGGAGCCGGCGCGCTGGCGTTTCGCATCCCCGATGGCGACACGCTGCCGCGGTATGTCTGCGGGCAATGCGGCACGATCCACTATCAGAATCCCAAGATCGTCGTCGGCTGCCTGCCCGAGTGGCAGGGGCAGGTATTGCTCTGCAAGCGCGCGATCGAGCCGCGCCGGGGGCTGTGGACACTGCCCGCAGGCTTTCTCGAGAACGGCGAGACGCTTGCCGCGGGCGCGTTGCGTGAAACGCTGGAAGAGGCCAATGCGCGTGTCGTCATCGACAGCCTCTATACGGTGATCAGCCTGCCGCATATCAGCCAGGTCTATGTGATGTTCCGCTCAACGCTCGGCGACCTTGATTTCGGGCCGGGGACCGAGAGCCTCGAAGTCGCGCTGTTTCACGAGGACGACGTTCCGTGGGATCAGCTTGCGTTTCGCACGATCACGCGCACGCTGCGCAGATATTTTCTGGACCGCAAGCTCGGCGACTTTTCCGTTCACGTCAGCACCATCGATCGACGCGTCCCGCTCAAGCCCGAGGTCACCGGCGCCGCGTAGGTTGCGTCGGCGGTGGATTGGACACGCTAGCCGTACAGGGCCGCAGGCTGACAACCTCCCCATCGGCGGGCCGTTGGCCTAGCACGGTCGCCAATTCATCGCAGCGCTGATTCCAGCACAAGCGATAGTCCGACGTGAACGTGGAAAACGTCAGGCGCACATCGGCAAGTGATGCGCGCCGGGGCTGCCATCGCCACCAGCCGTTCAGAAGCACTGCGCCGGGTGGTGGTTCCATGCCCGCGCCCATGCCTTGCACGCGGGCTTCGGTCAACTCGAGCCGCCCGCCGTCGATCCGGTAGTGCTCTTCCCAGCGCGTTTTCTCGACCGAGTGATCCCACGCGAGACTGAATTCTGTTGTTGGCAATGTCGCACGAACGACACCGGCGATCAGCAGGCAGACGGCATCCACCGTCGTCCGTCAGCCAGCCGTGGCACTCGCTGTGGCACGCGTGCGATACAGGTGCCATACGATGAACAGCGCGCCGAGCGCGAATCCGGTTTCGTCGGTCCACGGAATCGCCACGACCAGCAGGAATGCCGCGAAGGTGACCACAATTCTTTCCGGCCAGTTGAGCGGCCCGCGCAGGTACCCAATCGACGCCGAGCCCCAGAGAACGATGGCGACAATAGCCTTGAACACGACGTATGCGGTATCGAGCCACGTACCGCTCTGCAGCATGAGCGACGGGTCGTACACCGCCATGTATGGAATCACAAAGCCGGCGATCGCGATGTGCGTGGCCTTCCAGCCGATGCGCATGGGCGAAGCCTTCGCGATTGATGCTGCCGCGAATGCGGCCAGCGCAACCGGCGGTGTCAGGTCTGCCATGATGCCGAAGTAGAACACGAACATGTGCGAGACGATGAGCGGCACCTTGAGCGTGAGCAGCGCCGGTGCGGCGATCGCGCTGGTGATGATGTAGTTCGGAATGGTCGGAATGCCCATTCCCAGGACCAGGCACACCGCCATGGTGAGGAACAACGACAAGAAGAGGCTCTTTGCACCGACATCGAGCACGAATGCCGCGAAATTGGACGCCGCGCCCGTCAGCGTCAGCACGCCGATGATGACGCCGACGATCGCACAAGCCACGCCGACGGCAAGGGCCTGTCTGGCGCCATCGATCATGCTGCCGCGCATGATTGCCAGCGTTTCGCGCCCGCCGCGAATCACCAGATTGACCGCCACGAGGGTGGCGATCATTCCGATCAATGGCCAGATTCCGTACTTGAAGAAGCTTGCAGTCGCGAGTCCGAGAATCATCCAGAAGACGATCCTGAACAGCATCGAGCCGAATCCAGATGCGATGCCAACACCAAGAATGAGCATGGCAGTCAGTGCCAGACCTACCATACCCGAAAACATGGGCGTGAAACCGTCGAACAACATGAACACGAGCACCGCCAGCGGCAGCATGAGATACCACTTGTCGCGGATCGCATGCCATGGGTTGGGGCACTCGGCCTTGGGCAAGCCATGCAACCCCATGCGGCCGGCCTCGAGGTGCACCATGCAGAACGCCGTCAGGTAATAGAGAAAAGCCGGGATCACCGCCGCCTTGACGATCGTCACGTAGGGTACGTTCAGCGTCTCCGCCATGATGAACGCCACCGCTCCCATCACCGGGGGCATGATCTGGCCGCCCATCGATGCCGTCGCCTCGACCGCGCCGGCGAAGACCGGCGTATAGCCGAAACGCTTCATCAGCGGAATGGTGAATTGGCCGACCGTGAGAACATTGGCGACGCCCGAACCGCTGATCGTGCCCATCAGTCCGGAAGAAATCACGGCGACCTTCGCGGGGCCGCCACGCGCGTGGCCGACAAAACCGAGCGCGATGTTGTTGAACAGACTGATCATCCCGGCGTGCTCGAGAAACGACCCGAAAAGTATGAACAGGAAGATGTACGTTGCCGACACCAGCGTTGGAATGCCGTAAATGCCCTCGGTGCCGAGGTAGAGCTGACTAATGATCTGATCGAAGCCGTAGCCTCGATGCGCGATTGAGGAAGGCAGATATTGGCCGAACAAGCCATACGCCAGGAACGTTGCGCACACGATGGGCAAGGCGAGGCCGAGCACACGGCGCGCGGCCTCGAATAACAACAGGACGACGATGGTGCCGACGACCAGATCGGTGGTCGTCGGATCACCCGAACGCTGGATCAGTTGGGCTTCGTACACCCAATGATAAAACGCGAGCGCAAATCCAAGCGCCGCGAGCAGTGCGTCGTACCATGCGATCTTGTGTCGGTCGGCACGTTTGCCGATGGGATAGATCAGGAACGAGAGCAATAACAGGAAGCCGACGTGCAGCGACCGCGCCACCAGGCTGGAAAGCGGGCTGAAGGCGGCAATGAACAACTGGTAGGACGAGAACGCGAGCGCGGTGCCGGCGACGATCTTCCACGCGACGCCGCGGAGCTCGCGCTTGATGCCGGTTTCATCGAACGCTGCGTCACTGGCCGCGTGCAAAGTCGATTCGGCTTCGGGGACGGCCATGGCTGCTCGCTACCTTTCGCCGTCGCGCTATTTCAGTACGCCAACTTCCTTGTAGTATTTCTCTGCTCCGGGATGCAGGGGAACCGGCATGCCATCGAGGGCGTGTTTGAGATCGATCGCTTTCGCCGCCGAGTGGGCTGCGGTGAGTTGGTCGAGGCTCGTCCAGAGTGCTTTGGTCATGCCGTAGACAGTGTCATTGCTGACGCCGTCGTAGGTCACCAGGTAGTTCTGTACAGCGGCCGCGGGAACGTCGGCAGTCTGTCCGCGATAGGTATTCGCCGGAATGATGGCCGGCAAGTAGGCGGGGTCGTTGGTCTTCTTGATGATGTCGGGTGGTATTGAAACCACGACGATGTCCACCGACGTTGCCAAGTCGCGCAACGCGGAAACGCCGAGACCTGCCGACTGCAGCGTGACGTCCAGCTGCCGGTTTTTCATCAGTTCGACGCTCTCGCCGAACGGCAGGTATTCGACTTTGGAGAAATCCTTGTAGGACAGTCCTGCAGCCGCAAATATCGCCCGCGCGTTGAGTTCCGTGCCGGACTTCGGTGCGCCGACGGAAACGCTCTTGCCCTTCAGGTCGGCGAGCGTCTTGATACCTGAATCGGCGCGGGCGACGATCTGTATATAGTTCGGGTAGATCGCGGCAATTCCACGCAGCTTTTTGAGTGGCGTCTTGAAACCCGCGTCTTCGGTGCCTTTCCATGCATCGGAAAGTGAGTCGCCCAGCGTGAATGCGATCTCGCCGCGGCCGGCCTGCAGCAGGTTCAGGTTCTCGACCGATGCTTTGGTCGCCTGGACCGAGGTTTTCAACGTCGGCATCGCCTTGCCGATGCTGTTGCCGAGCGCGACGCCGAGCGGGTAATAGACGCCACTGGTGCCACCGGTCAGAACATTGACGAACTGTTCGGCCGCGAGTACCGGCGCCGTAACCAGCGCAAAGGCGAGCGAACATCCGGCAAGGCTACGGGAAAGCGTACGCATGCATCCTCCGAATCGGGGTTTGTTGTGCCGACGTTGGCCGCCGGCCGAGTTGCCGCCTTACAGGGCGATCTTGGCTGGAGATTATAGCGCAGGCGTACCGTCGCACTGGCCATCGGCATGCGCGGCTATATCCAAAAGCGTTCCGGTATCGCGTACTGAAGAGCGGTTCCGGTCGCTCCCTGCGAGGGACTCAGGCCACGACCTTGACGCCGGCGACGGCGAGTGCCCGATGCAACTCGTCGATGTGCGCGCGACCGGTCGTCTCGACGACGCAGACGACGCGCACCTCGGAAAGGTTGGGTCCTGAAAACGCCCGGTCGTGCGTAATTTCCTTGATGCTGGCACCGGTGGAAGCGATGACGTCGGCGAGTCGGGCGAGACCGCCAGGGCGATCGGAAATCGAGACCGTAAAGCGCGCCAACCTCCCGTCGGCGACCAGCCCGACTTCGATCACGCGGTCGAGCATGGTCAAGTCGATATTGCCGCCGCAAAGGACAAGCACCACGCGCTTGCCTTTCAGGTCCGGAAGCTTCCCCGCGAGAAACGCGGCCAGTGGCGTTGCCCCCGCGCCTTCGACGACACTTTTTTCCAGCTCGATCAAGCGCAGAATCGCCAGCGCGATCGATGCCTCGTCCACCGTCACGACGCGATCGACGACGCTTTGCAGCGCCGCAAACGAAAGCGTACCGACTCGCGAAACGGCGAGACCGTCAGCCAGCGTGGGCTTCAGCGCGACCTCGACCGGCGTCCGAGCCGCGATCGCCGCCACGAGACTGGCCGCGTTTTCCGCCTCGACACCGATAATGCGAACGTCGGGTCGCATTGCCTTGACCGCGGTCCCGATCCCGGCAATCAAGCCGCCACCGCCTACCGGTACGACGATGGCCTCGACGCCAGGCGTCTGTTCCAGGATTTCCAGCGCCATCGTGCCCTGTCCGGCGATGACTGCGGGATGGTCGAACGGGTGCAGGAATGTCAGCCCGTCGCGCTGCGCGATCTGTTCTGCCTCGAGCCGCGCCTCGTTGAGGTCGGCGCCATGCAGGACGACCGTGGCGCCGAGGGCACGACAATTGGTGACCTTGATCAGCGCAGCGAATCGCGGCATGACGACGGTTACCCGAATGTCGAGCAGGCTGCCGTGGTACGCAACGCCGAGCGCATGGTTGCCTGCCGACGCGGCGATGACCCCACGCTGGCGCTGTTCAGGCGTCAGCAATGCCAGTGCATTGCGCGCACCACGCTCCTTGAAGCTGCCGGTTCGCTGCAGGTAGTCGAGCTTGCAGTAGATGTGCGCGCCGGTCAGCTGAGAGAGCGGGATCGACTCGACGCACGGCGACACGTAGATGCCGCCCGCGATTCGCACGCGCGCCGCTTCGATGTCGGCGAGCGTGAGCGCGGCGTCGGGCGAGGTCACTTCGCGGTCTCGTTCTGCAGCCAGTTGCCGACGACGCGTTCCATGCCGACGCCTCGGGGCGCAAAGCCGCATGCCGTGTAGAACGCTTCGGCGTCGTCGGTGAACAGGTACAGGTGCTGGCCTACCAGCCCCTCGCAAAGCAGTTCGAGCAAGCGCCTGCCGATGCCGCGCCGGCGGTACGCGGAATGCGTCCACATGTCGACGAGGTATGCGTTGCATACGCCATCCGAAACGACGCGCCCGGTGCCGACGACGCGCCGTCCATCGTGACCAAAAACGCAACGGTAACTGGCGCCGAAGGAGCGCGCCATCTGCTCCGGCGTTCTGCCGTTGTCGAAATGGTCCGCGGCAAGATCCGCCTTGAGCGCCGCCCAGTCGACACCGTCGGTGGAGGTTTTGTATTCGATGGGCATTAGCATGGTGACTAGAACGGCAGCTCGCGGCCCGGCAGCGATACGTGGAGCACCCGGCGGAATTCCCCCTGGATTCGCTTCAACGCCTGCTCGTTATCGGCTTCGAAACGCAATACCATCACCGGCGTGGTATTCGAGGCCCGTGCCAGCCCGAAGCCATCGGCATACTCGACACGAAGGCCGTCGATCCTGATGATGTTCGCTGCGCCGGGAAATTCCGCCGTCTCGGCCATGGCGGCAATGAGCTGGTGCGCGGAAGTATCGGCGCACGCGACATTGAGCTCGGGTGTGCTGATGCTGTCGGGCAGGGCCGTCAGCACCGCCGATGGATCGGCATGGCGCGAGACGATTTCGAGCAGTCGCGCACCCGCGTACAGACCGTCGTCGAAACCGTACCAGCGTTCCTTGAAAAAGGTGTGACCGCTCATCTCGCCGGCCAGGAGCGCACCGGTTTCCTTCATTTTCGATTTGATCAGCGAGTGCCCCGTCTTCCACATCAGTGGCACGCCGCCATGGCGCGTGATCCAGGGCTGAAGATTGCGTGTGGACTTGACGTCGTAGATCACCGTGGCGCCGGGATTGCGCGCGAGCACGTCGGCGGCGAGCAGCATCAGCTGCCGGTCGGGATAGATGATCGTCCCGTTGCGCGTGATAACACCAAGGCGGTCGCCATCGCCGTCGAACGCGAGGCCAAGCTCGTTGTCGGTGGTCGCAACGCAACGGATCAGGTCCTGGAGATTCTTCGGTTGCGATGGATCCGGATGGTGATTGGGAAAATGTCCGTCGACGTCGCAGAACAATTCCGTGACCTTGCAACCGAGCCGACGAAAAAGCGCGGGCGCATAGGCGCCGGCGACACCGTTGCCGCAATCGATCGCGATATTCATCGGCCGCGTGAGCCGGATGCCATCGACGACGCGATCCAGGTATGCCGTCGCGATGTTGGCGCTGCGCAATTCGCCGGCGCCCTGGCGAAGGTCTCCCGCCACGATGCGTGCCTTGAGCGCCTGGATTTCGTCGCCGGCGAGCGTGTTGCCGGCGATGACCATTTTCAACCCGTTGTAGTCGGGCGGATTGTGGCTGCCGGTCACCATGACGCTGCACTGCGTATCCAGATGCTGCGCGGCGAAATAGCTCATCGGCGTCGTGACCATGCCGATGTCGACGACATGCGCACCACTGGCGCGGATGCCGGATGACAGCGCCGATGCGAGGTCCGGGCCGGACAGCCGGCCATCGCGTCCGACGACAAGCGTATCGCGTCCGCGTTCGAGTGCCAGCGTTCCCAATGCTTGCCCGATCGCTTGCACGACGGGCCCGGTCAGTGATTTTCCGACGACGCCGCGGATGTCGTACGCCTTGAAGATTTCGCTCGGAAGTTGCATGGAGTCTGAAGGTGGGGATCTGGTTGTTCGAACGGCGTCGTGTCGCGAAGCGCCCAGCGCACTGGAATCAGGTAACGCTAGCGTAGATGCGTGAAGAATTGTATCAGTCGCGCCGGCAGCCAATCCAGATTCCCGGGAAATGGCGACGCCGGAAATCCCGCGTGGCCGCCATCCTCAGGTTGCTCCAGCAATACCGCAGCTCCGACCTCCGCACGTCCAGGCAATGAGTGCGCAGGGATGAACGGATCGTTCCGCGCGTTCAGTACAAGAGTGGGCACCACAATATGTTTCAACCACGGTTTGCTGCTCGCGCGCGTCCAGTAGTCCACCGTACCCGCAAATCCATGCAAGGGTGCCGTCACGGCACCATCGAAGGCATGCATCGAGTCGACGCGACGAATCGCCGCAGGATCGAGCATGCCCGGGAAGCGCTGAGCCATGATGAGTGCCTTGGGCACCAGCGTGCGCTGAAACAGCCGTGAATAAATGCGGCTGAAGCCTTGCTCGATCGCGAACCCGGCCGCGTTCAGGTCGAGCGGCGTGGACACGGCCGCGGCGCGACAGAGCTGCGTCGCCGCACGCCGTGGTTCGCGGCCAAGCCAATTCAACAATGCACTGCCGCCGAGCGAAACGCCCACGGCGTAGAGCGGTACGTCGGGCACGAGTTCTCGAACCCTCGCCAGCATCCAGCCGACTTCCGCGTAGTCCCCGGAGTGATACGCGCGGGGCAGTCGATTCGGTTCTCCGCTGCAGCCGCGAAAATGCGGCACCACGCCTCGCCACCCCATCGCGTGCACGTGACGCATGAGCGCTGCTGCATAGTGCGACGATGCGCTGCCCTCGAGACCGTGGAACAGGACCAGCAGTGGCGCCGACGCGTCGCCTGATCCCTCCAGCCAGTCGAAGTCGACGAAGTCGCCGTCCGGCGTGTCGATGCGCTGCCGCCGGTACGAGAACGCAGGGCGGCGGATGAGTGACGGGTAGATGGTTTGTGAATGCCCGCCGGGCAGCCACGTCGGGGCCTGGTAGCCACCCAATACATCGCTCATCGTTTCAGCACGCCCTCCACGCGATCGACGATGGTCTTCAGGATCTTGATGCGCGCATAGCGTTTGTCCTCGGCTTCGACCAGCGTCCACGGTGCGATTTCGGTGCTGGTGCGATCGACCATGTCGCACACGGCCACTTCGTAGGCGCTCCACTTCTTGCGATTGCGCCAATCGTCAGGCGTGATCTTGAATTGCTTGAACGATGTTTTCTCGCGCGCCTTGAATCGGCTGAGCTGTTCGGCCCTGCTTATCTGCAGCCAGAACTTGACGACGATCGCACCATTGAGCACGAGCCGCTCTTCGAAATCATTGATTTCCTCGTACGCGCGCATCCACACGTTCGGCGGGCAGAGCTGCTCCACGCGCTCGACCAAAACGCGTCCGTACCACGAGCGGTCGAAGATAGTGATGCCGCCACGCGCCGGCACCTGTCGCCAGAAACGCCACAGATACGGATGCGCGAGTTCTTCCTCGCTCGGTGCCGCGATCGGGACCGTGAGGTACTGGCGCGCGTCGAGCGCACCGGTGACGCGCCGGATCGCACCTCCCTTGCCGGCGGCGTCCACGCCTTCGAAGACCAGGATCAGCGAGTGCTCTGCAAAGCGCTTGTGGCGCGAGAGTTTCGCGAGCTTGCCCTGGTGTTTGCCGAGGTCCTTGTCGTACGTCGTCGCCGGCAGCTTCCGGGTGAGGTCGAGGTCGCGAATCAGCTTGACGTTGTCGATGACCGAGGGCGGGGGCGGCGTGGCCGATCGCTTCGGAGTTGCGGCGTCGACGGCGATCGCGCCATGGATCGCACTGAGCAGGATCTTGCCGACGGTCAGGTTGCGATAACGCTCATCGGCGCCTTCGACCACGTACCACGGCGCCACGCCGGTCGATGTTTCGCGCAGCACGCGCTCCCATAGATGGTGCGACTTGCTGTAGAGACGGAACGCCCGCCAGTCGGCCTTGGTCACTTGCCATTTGGTGAGCGGATCGCGGTCGAGTGCACTCAGGCGTGCCTTCTGTTCATCCTTCGATAGATGGATCCAGAACTTGAGTACTACGACGCCTTCGTCGGTCAGCATTTGCTCGGCGCGGTCGATCGCCTGCATGTACGAGAGGAGCCGATCTTCGCTGATCTTGCCTAACAGGTGGCCCACCAGCAATTCGTTGTACCAGGCATTCATGAAAATGCCGACCTTGCCGCGCGGGGGCAGGGCGCGCCAGTACCGCCACATCGGTGGGTGCGCGCGTTCCTCCTGCGTGGGCGCGCCGAACGCGACGACGCGGATGTGCCGCGGATCCATCCATTCCATGAGCTTGTTCGCGGTCTCGCCGCGCCCGCCGGATTCCACGCCAGATACCACCAGCAGGACCGGACCGCGTCCGGATCTGGACAGATCGTATTGCGCATTGAGCAGCGCTTCGCGCAGCTTTGGCTCCTCGCGTGCGTACACGCGCTTGGAGATCTTGTGGCCGATTTCTGCGGACTCGAGCATGGTGGCTTTTCCTATTCCCAGAACGGCTTGAGCTTGGCGAACGCGCGGCTCGCCTTGTCGGCGCGCGTCAGTTCGGAAGTAGCCAGCGCGATGCCCCAGCCACGTACGATGCCTGCCGCATGCGCGACACCTGGCGCGCTCGCACCCGCAGGAACAAGTTCGTCGAGCAGGCGATCGGCGGTGGCGATGTCGTTGAGCTTGCCCAGCGCACCCTGCAGACGTGCAAGCGCCTCGATATAGCGGGCTGCGCGCGCCCCGCGATAGAGCGGCGCGAAAAATTCGGCAGCATAGCGAAGTTTCTTGGCGGCGATGCGTGCGCGGTGTCGATCGGCCGGCGCAAGCTGCCGAAGCCGTTTGCTTCGCTTGCGCAGTTGCCGATCGCGCTGAGCCAGCGTCGCTACGGCCAGCGCGCGGGCCGAAGGCACTGGATTGCCGACGCCGGCTTCCGCCGTGAGGCTGACGAGCATGGCTCCCAGCGCAAGCAACATGCGCGTGGTGCGCGGCGAGCGCACCGCGGCCACGACCTCGGCACGATGCGCGCTGCGTATCTTCGTGGTTCGCGCCTTGAGCCGTCCCAGGTCGCGCCGCAAATGCGGTTGCGCCAACTGCGGCGTGATCGGGGCAAGCGACTCCGCGGCGAATACGTCCCAATCGCGTGCAATGCCCGCGATGCCAGCCAGCCATTGCAGCTCGCCGTCGAGCGGGGCAAGGGGCGTCGACGGACTCAGTTCGGCGATGAACTTGAGCAGTGAGCGCAGTCGTCGCACACCGACGCGCAACTGGTGTACGAACTCCTCGTCGCCACCCACCGCCAGGCCTTCGGCGTTGGCGCCAATCTGGTGCAGACAGTCGGCGCCCACTGCGGCGAAAGCTTTTGCGGCCGAGACGTTGGCAGCAAGCGGCACGTGCGCCGCTCGTACCGGTTCGGACGCCCCCGTTCCCGCAAGCGCGTAACCGCGCTCGGCCTTGCTCAGATGGGCCGCGGCGACAGGGAGATCGCGCGCGAACGCCTGTGCGATGTCATAGAGCCATCTCGGGTCGCCTTGGATCAGCTCGATCTCGATTTCCGAAATTGGTGTGCGCCGACCACTGGCGGTGATCGTGCCGACGTCCAGGCAGAGCATGGCGCGCGTGCCATCCGCAAACGCGAGTGGCTGTGACGTGCGGCGGACTTCGGTCGAGAACACCGGTTTCAAGTCAGCCGCTGCCGCGAACACCTTCTTCCAAGGCGTCGTGGCCAGCAGGACTCGGTTCAATCGCGGCTGCGCCAGCGGCCATTCGTACTCGATGCGCTGGTGCAGTCCCGCGATGGCGCTGCCCGAGCCCTTTACGGTTTGCAGCCAGCGGCGACCTGCGCGGCGAAGCCGCAGCGTAACGCCCGCCTCGAAGAGGCGGCGCGTCGGCGTGTCGTAGTAGCGGCTGATCAGGTTCGCGGTTCGGGCGGTTCCGTCCAGCAAGGGCACCAGCGCCGGGTGGCGCCGAACACTGGCGATCGCGCCAGGCTCGACCGCGAGCTTGAGTTCAATTTCCTGCGGCGGGCTCGGTGTTGATTCCATGCCGGACGCGGTTCCCTGCGCTTGGTGCCAACTCAATGTGGCTTGTACTTGGCGGCGAGGGCGCAGCGCTTGAGATAGGTTTCGCGGGCAAGCGCCACGTCTTCGAGAAAATGCGGCAGTTCGGACAGCAACAGTGCCTGGGGACCGTCGACCAGCGCCTGCGCGGGATTAGGGTGAAAATCGACCAGGACCATGTTCGCTCCGGCCACGACGCCCTGCGCGACCACGTGGAATATATCGAGCATGCCGTCGGGCGCAGTCGACCGAGTGCCGACCGAATGCGAGGGATCGATGCACACCGGCATGCGCGTCAGGCGCTTGACCACCGGCACGTGCGAAAAGTCGACGAAATTCCGGTGCGGGTCGCCCATGTTGGTCTTCATGCCGCGCAAGCCAAAGACGACCTTGCGGTTGCCTTCCGACGCCAGGTACTCCGCGGCGTTCAACGATTCGTCCAGCGTAATGCCAAAGCCGCGCTTGAACAGCACCGGAAAGTCCTGTTGCTTGCCGACCAATTTCAGCAGCTCGAAGTTCTGCGTGTTGCGGGTGCCGATCTGCAACATCACCCCGGTGGGATCGCCGGTCGCCTTGAGCGCCGCGCGAATCTCGTCGACGTGCGACTCGTGCGTGATCTCCATCGAAATGACTTTGATGCCGTACTTGCCCGCCAGTTCGAAAACGTAGGGCAGGCACGACGCGCCGAAGCCCTGGAACGCATACGGATTGGTCCGCGGTTTGTACGCGCCCATGCGCGTGCAGACCTGGCCGGTCGCCTGCAGCGCCTTCATCATCGCCTCGACCGATGCGCGCGAATCGACCGCGCACAGGCCGGCGAAGACGTTCAGCGTGTCTTGCCCGAATTTGACGCCCTGGTACTCGAAGGACGTGGCCCGGTCGTCACCCTGGGTGTGGCGGCCGAGCACGCGATAGGCCTCCGACACGCGCACCACCCTGGCCACACAGGGCAACACCTGCATCTGTTCGACCGTCAGCGCGCCGGTGTTGCCGATCAGGTAGATCTCGGTCAGGGTGACCTCGGTACCGACCTCACGGTGCACCCGGTATTTGATGCCCGGCAGGCGGTCCAGCTGGCTGCTGAGGAGCTTGAAATCGGTGCTTTCGGGGGCGGAATTGGGCTCGAGGATAAGGATCATAGCGGCGGGTTGAAAACCAGGTTTTACGTGGAAATTCAGAAATTTGCCCTATTTTAGCGCGAAACCGGGCAAGGCGATGTTGCAGTGCATGATAAAAATATGCGACAGTGACTTCCGAGCTGTCCACGAATTCGTTGCGTGCTGCGTTAACCGTGCCGTAGACTGGCTCCAAGTTGCCTCTACCCATCCCAAAACGTCTCCTGGAGAACTGAATGAAAAAGTTGATCACCCTGTCCCTGTTGAGCCTGTTCGCTTCCGGTGGGGCCTATGCGGCCGCCGATTCGTCGGCGACCCCTAATCCCCAGCAGGAAAAGATGAAGGCCTGCCAGGCGCAGGCGACGGAAAAGAAGATCGAAAAAAAGGACCGTCAGGCCTACGTGAATGCCTGCCTGAAGGCCAAGCCCGAAAGCAAGATGTCGATGTGCAACAAGAAGACCGCAGGCCTGAAGGGCGACGAACGCAACAAGGCGCAAAGCGAGTGCATGAAGGCTGCCTGACCAGGGTGCTGAATACGGCTGGGTGACCTCCTGTCCACCCAGCCGCGCTGACAAGGCCGCACCGGGCAACCGGATGCGGCCTTGTTTTATCCGCCGTCCGCCGTTGCGTTGAACGCATATTGTCCGACGGCTGCCGAAACCGACCATTGGCCTTCGCGACTCGCATTGACCATGTTCATTGACCACGTGCGTTGACCACGTGAGTTGACCATTTGCATCGGCCGTGTGGCTGATGTGCCGATCATCTCCATCAGCGTTAATTGCGATGTGGCTCGAGACAATCCCGTCCGGCCGCATTTCTCAAGACAACGTGAAGGAGACAGCAATGAAGACGCTCACCGCAATTCTGCTGGCAACGTTTCTCGGATTTGGCGCGTCGCTCGCCCAGGCGGACGACACCGTGGCCAAACCGAAACCCGCGCGGCCGCAACCTGCCGCCACGGCCGCTGCACCGGCCGCGCCGGTAGTTATTTCGCAACAGGACAAGATGAGACAGTGCTCGAAGCAGGCGACGGGCAAGAAAGGCGCCGAGCGCAAGGACTTCATGAAGACCTGTCTGTCGAAGAAAGTGAAAGCGTAGCCACGCAGCAGTCCGCGCGCCGGAGCCATCCGGCGCCGCGGCCTACGCTCGCTTGTGGACGAGCAAGCCCTTGAGATAGTCGCCCTCGGGGAAGTCGAGCGCCACCGGGTGATCGGCCGAGGGCCCGAAGCGCCCGACGATCGCAGCGTCAGCGCGTGCATCGAGCCCCGCGCCGGCGACGACCTTCTGGAACAGGTCCGCGGATACGCCGCCGGAACATGAGAAGCTGGCGAGCAGTCCCCCGGGACGAAGCAGCTTCAGCGCCAGCAGATTGACGTCCTTGTACGCGCGCGTGGCCTTTTCCACGTGATGCGCAGTCGGCGCAAACTTGGGCGGATCGAGCACGATCAGATCGAAGTTGCGCGCGCCGTCGCGCAACTTGCGCAGTTCGCTGAAGACATCAGCCTCGCGCCACTCCGTCCGGGCGGCGTCGAGACCGTTGTCCGACACGTGCAGGGCCGCGAGGGCGAGCGCCTCGGCCGAGCTGTCGATCGACAGGACCGAACGCGCGCCGCCAGCCAGTGCCGCGATACTGAAGCCACCGGTGTAGCAGAAGCAGTTCAGCACGTCTCGGTCACGCGCCAGTTCGCGAATCCGGCGACGGTTGTCGCGCTGATCGAGATAAAAGCCGGTCTTCTGGCCGTGCGCGACGTCCACACGATACGTGAGCGCGTCCTCGACGAGCGCAATGTTCTCGGGCAACGTGCCGGCGACGAGGCCGGCGCGCGGTGCCAATCCTTCCAGCGTGCGCACCTCGGCATCGGAGCGTTCGAACACGGTGCTGCAGCCGGTGGCCTTCTGAAGCGAGGCGACCAGTGTGTCGCGCCATGCGTCGGCGCCCGCGGCAAGGAACTGCACGACCAGGACGTCGCCGTAGCGGTCGGCAATCAGTCCGGGCAATCCATCCGACTCGCCATGCACCAGCCGGCAACCGGAATGCCGCGCGTCGAGCAGCGGATCGCGGCTGCGCACGGCGAAATGCACACGCTTGTCTACAAATGCGGCATCGATGACATCGCGTTCGTCGAAACTCCACACCCGCGCGCGAATCTGCGACTCGGGGCTCCATGCAGCGGTCGCGAGGAAAGCGCCGTCCGCCGAACGCACGGCGACCGTTGCGCCCGTACCGGGGGTGCCCTCGACGCGGTCGATGGAACCCGAGAAAATCCATGGATGCCGTTGCCGCAGCGACTTGTCGCGTCCGGGCTTCAGCGTGACGCGCGAGTGCTGCATGAAAACGAGCTAACCGACCGCGACGCCGGCGAGGTGGCCCACGACAAAGGTGACCGCTGCCGCAAGACCGCCCAGCAGCAGCATGCGCGCGCCGGAAACCAGCGCACGACGACCGGTGAACAGCGAGAGCGTCGCACCGACCGCGAATAGCGCCACGGCCGTCAACACGGCGGCAAGCGGCAGCGCCTTCGTGCCGGCGCCGAGTACGAAGGGCAGCAAGGGAATCGTGGCGCCGACCGCAAACGACAGAAACGACGAGATCGCGGCGCCCCACGGTGACCCGAGTTCGGACGGGTTGAGCCCGAGTTCTTCGCGTGCGAGCGTATCGAGCGCGCGCTCGGGATCGGCAACGAGCTTCCTGGCCAGGCGCTTGGCTTCGCCCGACGGCATTCCCTTGGCGCCGTAGATCAACGCAAGCTCCTGCGCTTCGGCCTCCGGATACTCCGCGAGTTCGTCGCGTTCGAGGCCGATTTGATACTCGAAGAGTTCGCGCTGCGAGCGTACCGACACGTATTCGCCAGCGGCCATGGCGAATGCGCCGGCGGCAAGGCCGGCAACGCCGGCCAGCAACACCGCCGACGCGCTGGAGTTCGCGCCCGCGACACCAAAGATCAGACTCGCGTTCGAGACCAGGCCATCGTTGACGCCGAATACTGCTGCCCGCAGATTGCCGACGCCGCCCAGACCGCGATGACTGCGCTCGATCGCGCCTGCGACCGGAGCCAGGTGACCCCCGGGTTCGCGCTCAGAGTAGATGGCCATGCCGCGCACCTTCATCGCGGCCAATACCGAGCGCATACGCCGCGGGCCGAACACGCGAATCATGCGCGCGACGAAGTGGGTACGCGGATCGGGCACGTACGGCGGCGGCGCCGGCTTGCCGCTGGCCGTCAGCTGCGCACGCCATATCGTGGCCTGTGCTTGCGCTTCAATCGCAAGTCGTCTGAACAATTCGGCGCGCGGCGTGCCGGCCTCGGCCTCCGCGCAAATGCTGTACAGATGCGCCGAGCGTTGTTCCTCGGTCCAGCTTTCCAGGGGATTGCTCATGAGTGCATTGCAACGTTGATCCGCCATCTTACCGCAACGCAGCGGGTGCATCGCGCGCTCCGCGCGTAAAATGTGCCGCTTTGCCAACGCTACCGGACTGTTCCCCGTGCCCAAGAAAAAGCAACCATTGACCATCGCGCAACTGCTGTCGATCAAGCGCATTGGCCCGCCGTGTATCGCGCCCGACGGCCACGCAGCGTGCGCTGCCGTGACGACGCTGGACATGGACAAGAATGAGACGCAAACCGAACTGTGGCTGTTTCCCACCGAGGGCGGTCGTGCACGACGACTTACGGCAGGCGACAAGGACAGCGATCCCGTCTGGTCGCCCGATGGTAAATGGATTGCATTCACCGCCAAGCGCAAGGACGACGAGGAGGCGCAGATCTATCTCATCGCGCCGGATGGCGGCGAAGCGCGGCGATTGACGTCGATCTCGACCGGTGCGTCGGCGTTGCGCTGGTTTCCGGATGCCAGGCGCATCGCCTTCGTGTCACGAGTATGGCCGGGCCTGAAGGGTGACAAGGCACAGGCGAAGCGTCTGAAGGAACGCAAGGACGACAAGGTCAAGGCGCACATCACCGAGCGCGCAGAATTTCGGTTCTGGGACCACTGGCTCACCGACGGACGCGAGCCGCATGTGTTCGCGGCGGACGTTGCCACAGGCCGTGCCCACGACCTTCTCGCCGGAACAGGTTTGTCGCTGCAACCGTGGTCGCCGTCGAACGAGCACTACGACATCAGCCCCGATGGTCGCGAGCTGGCCATCACCGCCGACCTTGCACCGGAACCGCGCATGATGAACGAGTCGGATATCGTCACAGTCAACCTTTCGACCGGCCGCCATCGCACGCTCACGGCCGACAGCACCTTGAGCGACGGGCATCCGCGCTATTCGCCAGATGGCCGCCACTTGCTCTGGAGTTCGCACAACGTCAAGCGGGCCTTCAACGATCAAGGCCGCCTGACGCTGTTCGACCGCCGCAGCAGCAATACGCGACGACTGGCCGCGCGCCTCGATCGGGCAACTGCGCACGCGCGGTGGGCCCCCGACAGCAGCGCGATATTCATGTTGATCGAGGATCGTGGACGTGTGGGACTGTACCGGCTCGGCTTGACCGAATCTGTCCCGTCGTCGGTTGCCAGCGGCGGCACCGTTGCCGGCTTCGATGTCTCGGCCGACGGGCAGCGCATCGTGTTCGGCCGCGCGTGCCTGTCGCATCCAGTCGCGCTGTTCGCGACCCGCGGTGATGGTACGGGTGAGCGGCCGCTCGAATCCCTCAACCGGGCCCTGCTGTCGCCGGTCGCGCTTGGCGCGACGCGCGAAATCACGATCAAGGGTTGGCGGGGTGAACCGGTGCAGATCTGGATTACCTATCCGCCGAATTTCGATCCGAAGAAAAAATGGCCACTGCTGCACACGATTCATGGTGGCCCGCATTCGGCGCACACCGATGGCTGGACCTACCGCTGGAACACGCAATTGTTCGCAGCGCAGGGTTATGTGGTCGTTGGCGTGAATTACCACGGGTCGTCCGGATTCGGACAGCAATGTCTGGAGTCGATCACCGCGAACTATGGCGCCAAGGAATTCGCGGACACCGAGGCCGCGACGGACTTCATGCTGCGCCAGGGTTACATCGATCGCCAGCGATTGGTGGCTGGCGGCGGCAGTTACGGTGGTTACATGGTGGCGTACATGAACGGGCATACCGATCGCTACAGGTGCTACGTCTGCCATGCCGGCTGCTACGACTGGGTGAGCATGATGGCGACCGACGGCTACATGTTCTTCGCCAAGGAGTTGGGTGGATTCCACTGGGACAAACCGGCGCAGGTGATGAAGCAGTCGCCGCACCACTACGCGAAGCGCTTCAAGACGCCGACGCTGGTGATTCACGGCGAACAGGACTTCCGTGTCCCGGCAACGCAGGCGCTGCAGTATTACGACACGCTGCATGCCAAAGGGGTGGCGGCGCGGCTGGTGTATTTCCCCGACGAAAATCACTGGATCATGAAGCCGCAGAATTCGCGCCTGTGGTATCGCGAATTCTTCGACTGGGTCAAGCGCCATGCCGCCCCGGGTCCGGTACGGCGGCGTCAGTCGTAGCGGCATCGCGCGGAGTTTGATGCAGATCAAGTGGCAGCCGCGACGCCGCCGCATGGGGCCTTGAATCTTGCCGGGTGCGTCCGCAGGTTCCGGATGAGAGGGTCGGCGCCCGGCATGCGAGCGGGTCGACCGCCCTCTTGCCAAACAATTCGAGAGGAGATCGACATGGCAAACCTTACACCTTATGACGCGTTCGGGGACGCTGGCCTGGACGAGCTGTTCCGCGGTTTCTTTCGCCCGGTCCGGGTCGAAGGTCGCGGCGGTGCGCCGGTGAGCATCAAGATGGATGTGACCGAAGACGACAAGTCCTATACCGTCCACGCCGAAGTTCCAGGTGTGGCCAAGGACGATATCCACGTTACGATCGAAGGCAATCAGGTGACGCTGGGTGCCGAAGTCAAACGCGAAAAGGACGTCAAGGATGGCGAGCGTGTCCTGCGCAGTGAACGCTACTACGGCAGTGTCTTTCGCAGTTTCACGTTGCCGGTCGAGGTCGACGAATCCAGCAGCCAGGCGAAATACGACAAGGGCGTTCTGGAATTGAAACTGGCGAAGAAGCCGGCGTCGGCAGGCAAGCGGCTCAGCGTTCAGTAACGCGGGTCTTGGTCCTACGCCCCGCCTAGCGGATGCGCTTGGCGGGGTAGTCTTCCTCGATATTGTCGCGGAAGAAACTCCAGGGCGACGATGCGCCGATGAAGCGCCGCCATGTTTCGGGGGTCACGCCCGAATACTGGAAGGTGCCCGCGCTCAGCTCGACGACGAGCAGTCGGTCCCTGTCGTCGTAGCCGGCGGCGCGCAGGTTACCGCCGGAGAGTCGTTTCATTTCCATCGCGGAATGCCCAAGCGAGACATTTTCGGATCTATTTTCTGTTTGGTGACGGACCGGCGCGCGCGCGGTCCTGATAGTACTGCAGCATAGCCGCATCGTCTTCGGCGCCAAGGCCGGCGGCGACTGCGGCGGCGAATGCGTCGCGTGCTGCGCGCGCCAGTGGTGCATCGAATTCCAGGGTCGCTGCGGTCTCGACGGCGATACCCACATCCTTGTTGAGCAGCGTTGTCGCTGCGCGCGGAGTCTTGTCCCCGTCGAGCGCTCGCGCCATCCGGTCGTTGAATATCCAGCTGGCACCCGAACTCGCATTCACGACCTCGAGAAACAGACGCGGGTCCACGCCGGCGCGGAGCGCGAGTGCCATCGCTTCGGCGCCCGCGGCGAGATTGACCGCCGCAAGTTGATTGTTCAGCACCTTGAAGGTGGCGGCGGCGCCCGGTTGTCCGCCGACCACAAAGCATTTTCCGCTGATTGCAGCGAGCGGCGCCCGACATGCGTCGATCGTTGCTGCGTTGCCGGAGACCATGATGGTCATCGTGCCGTTGGCCGCGCGTTGCGGGCCACCCGACACGGGCGCGTCGAGCAGTTGGACGCCGGCCGCGGTCAGCCGTTCTCCCACAGACACGACGAATGCCGGTGCCACGGTCGACGATACGATGACGATCGCGCCCGGAGCGAGCGCCGCTACCGCGCCGTCCGTGCCGAACAACGCCGTCTCGATCTGTGCGGCATCGACCACGAGCAGAATGACGATCGAGCTGTCTTGCGCAATTGCGGCGGGTGTAGGCCTGCCTGTGGCGCCTGCGGCAATGGCTGCTGCCTCGGCCGCGGGGTCGATGTCGCGTGCCAATACGGGAAAGCCGTTGCGTCGCAGGCTCTGGACGACGCCGAGGCCCATGGCCCCGGTCCCGATGACGCCTACGGTGGGAAGTGCGGCCACGCGAGACGCTATGGTTTTGGCGGGGCGTAGGGCTTGCAGTCTTCGAGCTTGGTGGCGACGCCGTATTCGACCATCGTCAACTCCTCGCCCCGGCCGCGGAGTTCGACGCTGCCGTTGGTGTACCGACTCAGGCCGCCCGCCGCCTGTATCTGGTAAAGCGTGAACTTTTCCCCGTTGGCGGTGAGGATGCGCGCCTCTCCGGTATCGAAGCGGATGACCACGCGTTGCCCGGCGAGCTGGCAGGCGAACGTGTTCTTGACCGCTTCTTCTTCGTCCTTGGACGGCTTGTGTTCGCACGCGGCGAGGCCCGCCAGCAGCAACGTACCGGACAGCAGGACAACGCAAAAACGCATCAACCTCTCCTTCGATTCAGCTCCGCATGCGACGGTGGGCGTCGGCATGGCGCAACGTTGCTTAAATGGTGTCCGCCGTGCGGCGCAGTGCGCCGCTTCCCCCGAAGGGGGCGAGCGGCCTCATTGTGTATATGCGTCATCGGGCGCACCTCGCTTCGGCCGCCGTCCACGCTCGCGGACGCGCTCTGCGAGCCTTGGCTTCGCCCCGCTCGCTTAGACGTCCTTGGGGCGGCCCTGCAGCGCTCATTTCACGATGTCGCACAACCGCGCCGGTTGCGCACGCCCATTGGTCTGCTGTGTAGTGACGAATTTGCACAGGTCAAATTGCTGTTCGGACAGCGCGGCTGCAGCCACCTTGAGTTCGCCATCGGCGAGCGTTGGTTCGCGCGAAAGTATCCGGCCATAGCGTAACGACGGATGGGCGACCACGATCCAGCGATACTCGGGCCCAACCGCAATGACGATGGACTCGCGTCCCAATGGGTACCACCAGATGCCGAGAAAATTTACCGCCGTCACCTTCAATACGGCCGGCACCTCAGGATTCAGAGGCCTGATGCGGGACTCGCTGGAATCCGCGCTGCCGTCCGCGCGCAGGCACTGCGTCTGGGCGGCAAAGGCGCCATTTTCCGCGTTCGAGTAGCTGACTTTCGTGTCGCGGGCGCAGCGACTCTGGAGAAACCCGGGGATCGCCGCGATTTCGTACCACGTACCCGGATAGCGGTTCAGATCGAAATTGGCGACCGGGGTGAGCGCCAGCGCCGACGACATCGGGGCAAGCGCAAACACGACGAGGGCGGCCAAACGCATCAGCCGTCTTTTACACCATTTCGACACGGTTGTGCTCCTTGACCGACAGGCCGGCTATACGCCCTTACGCTTTCCTTACACCCTGCGGCCCATCATTTTACGACGTCTTGATGCCGCGACGCCTAAAGTCCAGACCTGTAAGGACTTTAGCCGAAAGTGAAACGCCAATGAACTTTCTCACGGACTTCATCTACATCGCGCTCATGGTCGCGTTTTTCGGCGCGACCGTGGGTCTGATTCATTTCTGCGCAGCGCTCGCGGACAAGGGAGGCAGGCCATGAACTGGGTCTATTGGCTGAGTGGTCTCGCGGCGCTGGGTATCTTCGTCTATCTCCTGATTGCCTTGTTCAGGCCGGAGTTTTTTTCATGAATGCATCGGGTTGGTTGCAACTGGCCATCTATGTCGTCGTCCTGCTGCTGCTGGTCAAGCCGCTCGGGCGCGTATATGGCGGCCGTGTACGAAGGTCGCGCGACCCGGGCCCAACGTGTCGGTGGCTGGCTCGAGCGGCTGATTTACCGCGCCGCCGGTGTCGATCCGCACGAGGACATGTCGTGGATACGGTATGCCATCGCGATGCTGTGTTTCCAGGTCGTCGGTGGTCTTGCGGTATACGCGATTCAACGGCTCCAGCAATGGCTGCCGCTGAATCCGCAAGCCATGGCCGCAGTAACGCCGGACTCGGCCTTCAATACGGCGACAAGCTTCATCACCAACACCAACTGGCAGGGCTACGGTGGCGAGAGCACGATGAGCTATCTCACGCAGATGCTCGCGCTCGCCGTGCAGAATTTCGTCTCGGCGGCGACCGGGATGGCGGTACTCGTGGCGCTCGTCCGCGGGATTCGTACGCAAGGAAGCCGGCGGTATCGGCAGTTTCTGGGTCGACCTTGTCCGCTCGACGGTCTATATCCTGCTGCCGCTATCGATCGTCCTGGCGCTGGTCCTGGTGAGCCAGGGGGTGCCGCAGACGTTCGACAAGTACGCGACGGCGACGCTCGTGCAGCCGGTGACCTACGACAACCCGAAAAACGGGCCCGACGGCCAGCCCGCTCAAGGACGAGAAGGGGAACCCGGTCACGGAGAAGGCGACCGCCACTGAACAGACGATTCCGCTCGGTCCTGCCGCGTCGCAGATCGCGATCAAGCAACTCGGCACGAATGGCGGCGGTTTCTACAACGTCAATTCGGCGCACCCCTTCGAAAATCCGACGCCGCTCGCGAATTTACTGGAGACGTTGTCGATCCTGCTGATCGGTGCGGCGCTCTGCTACACGTTCGGCAAGATGATCGGCGATACGCGCCAGGGCTGGGCGCTGCTGGCCGCGATGACGCTCGTGTTCGTCCCGCTTCTCGCTGCGGTGTACATCGGCGAAGGCGCGGGCAACCCGGTGCTGACCAAGCTGGGCGCCGATCCGGTCGCGACCGCGACCAATATCGGCGGCAACATGGAAGGCAAAGAAGTGCGTTTCGGCGTCGCCAACTCCGCGCTGTGGGCCGTCGCCACGACGTCGGCCTCCAACGGCTCGGTCAATGCGATGCACGATTCGTTCATGCCACTTTCTGGGATGGTCCCGATGTGGTTGATCCAACTCGGTGAAGTGATCTACGGCGGCGTGGGCTCCGGACTCTACGGCATGATCATGTTCGCGATCATCGCCGTGTTCATCGCCGGACTGATGATCGGCCGTACACCGGAGTATCTCGGCAAGAAGATCGGCGCATTCGAGGTCAAGATGGCGTCGATCGCGATCCTGATTCCACCGCTGCTGGTCCTCTGCGGAACGGCGATCGCGGTCATGGTGGACGCCGGCAAAGCCGGGGTCGCGAATCCGGCCGAGCACGGATTCTCGGAAATCCTCTATGCGTTCTCCTCGGCAGGCAACAACAACGGCAGCGCGTTCGCCGGGCTGTCGGCGAACACGCCGTTCTACAACACGGCGCTCGGCATCGTCATGCTGTTCGCACGCTACTGGCTGGCGATTCCCGTCCTCGCACTTGCCGGCGCGTTCGCCGCCGCCAAGGTCGTGCCGGCGTCGGCGGGGACACTGCCGACTCATACGCCGCTGTTCGTCATCGTGCTGATCGGAACGGTCATCACCGTGGGTGCCCTGACCTTCGTGCCGGCACTGGCGCTGGGACCGGTCGTCGAGCATCTGCTGCTCTTTACTGCGCCCTGATGCAATTGTTGCGCGGAAATCATCGAAAGAACATGCCATGTCGACTGTGACTGCAAAGCGAGACACCCTGTCGTGGTTCATCAACCCGGATCTGATGAAGACGGCGTTGATCGACAGCTTTCGCCGCCTGACCCCTCGTTATCAGTGGCGCAATCCGGTGATGTTCGTCGTGTACATCGGCAGCATCCTGACGACGATCCTCTGGCTGCAGGCGCTCACCGGCAAGGGTGAAGCCCCGGCAGGATTCATTTTGGCGGTGACCGTGTGGCTGTGGGTGACGCTGTTGTTCGCCAATTTCGCCGAAGCGATCGCCGAAGGGCGAAGCAAGGCGCAGGCAGCGTCGCTGAAGAGCGCGCGCAGGGACACCACCGCCAGGAAGCTGGCAAAGCCGGAACGCACTGCAGCGCAAGTGCCAACGCCCTCGTCGGCCCTGCGCAAGGGCGACGTCGTTCTTGTTGAGCAGGGTGATCTGGTCCCGGGAGATGGGGAGGTGATCGTGGGCGTGGCGTCGATCGACGAATCGGCAATCACGGGGGAGAGCGCGCCGGTGATCCGCGCGGCCGGAAGCGATTTCGATACCGTGACTGGCGGTACGCGGATTCTTTCGGACTGGATCATCGTTCGCATCAACGTCAACCCGGGCGAAGCTTTTCTCGACCGCATGATCGGGATGGTAGAGGGCGCGAAGCGCCAGAAGACGCCCAACGAAATCGCTTTGACCATTTTGCTGGTCGCGATGACGCTGGTGTTTCTGCTGGCGACCGTGACCTTGCTTCCGTACTCCATCTACAGCGTTGAGGTCGCCAAAGCCGGTTCGCCGGTGACCATTACGGTGCTGGTTGCATTACTCGTCTGCCTCATTCCGACAACGATCGGCGGCCTGCTTTCCGCCATCGGTGTCGCGGGGATGGGCCGCATGATGCGCGCCAATGTTGTCGCGACTTCGGGTCGAGCGGTCGAAGCCGCCGGCGATTGCGACGTGCTGCTGCTCGACAAGACCGGGACGATCACGCACGGCAATCGCCAGGCTTCCGCCCTCTATTCGATGGCGACGGTCACGCTGCAGCATCTGGCCGAAGCGGCGCTCCTCGCCTCGCTGGGCGACGAAACCCCCGAGGGAAAAAGCATCGCCGTGCATGTCAAGCGCGCCTACGACGTGGTTCCGCCGCCGCTGACCCCCGGCAAGTTCACCATCGTCCCGTTTTCAGCACAAACGCGGATGAGTGGCGTCACGTTCGAGGGCCGCGAATTACGCAAGGGCGCGCTCGATGCGATTCGTGGGTGGATCGGAGCGCAGGGTGGAAGCGTCGATGCAGAGCTGATTGCGAGAGTGGAGGAGGTGGCGCGCCGCGGCTCCACGCCACTGGTCGTCGCTGAAGGCCGCTATGTGCTGGGCGTCATCGAGCTCAAGGATATCGTCAAGACGCATATCAAGGAACGCTTCGCCGAACTGCGCAAGATGGGCATTCGTACCATCATGATCACGGGCGACAACAAGCTGACTGCCGCGTCGATCGCTGCCGAAGCCGGCGTCGACGATTTCGTCGCGGAGATCAATCCGGAGGCCAAGCTCAAGCTGATTCGCAGCATCCAGGCCGAGGGAAAGCTGGTCGCCATGACCGGCGACGGTACCAACGACGCGCCGGCGCTGGCGCAGGCCGATGTCGCGGTGGTAATGAACAGTGGCACGCAGGCGGCCAAAGAGGCCGGCAACATGGTCGATCTCGACTCGAATCCGACCAAGTTGATCGAGATCGTCGAGATCGGCAAGCAGCTGCTGATGACCCGCGGCGCGCTGACGACGTTCTCCATCGCCAACGACGTGGCGAAATACTTCGCGATCATCCCGGCGGCATTCGCGAGCACATATCCCGTGCTCGACGCACTGAATGTCATGCATCTGGCAACGCCGAACAGCGCCATTCTGTCGGCGGTCATCTTCAATGCCCTCATCATCCCGGCGCTGATTCCCCTCGCACTCAAGGGTGTCGCGTATCGGTCGGTTGGTGCCGCATCGATCCTGCGCCGGAACATGCTGATCTACGGTGTCGGCGGCATCCTGCTGCCATTCGTCGGCATCAAGGCGATCGACCTGCTTTTGGTTGCCACGCATCTCACTTGAACCAAGGGATACGATCATGTTCGCTCAACTCCTGCCCGCACTCCGTATGCTGGTCGTCCTGACGGTGCTGACCGGTGTCGCTTACCCGCTCCTGGTTACGGGTGTAGCCCGCCTCGCGTTTCCGCACCAGGCGGGCGGCAGCCTGATCGTGGTCGGTGACAAGACGATCGGATCGGCACTGATTGGTCAGCCTTTCGATGATCCCAAGTACTTCTGGAGTCGGCCGTCGGCGACCTCGCCGCAGCCGTACAATGGCGCCGCGTCCTCGGGTTCGAATCAGGGTGCGCGCAATCCCGCGCTTGCGGACGCAGTCAAGGATCGAATCAAAGCGTTGCGCGACGCCGATGCCGGCAACACCGCGCCCGTGCCGGTGGATCTGGTCACCGCGTCGGCAAGCGGCCTCGACCCGCATATCAGCGTTGCGGCCGCCAACTATCAGGCATCGCGCATAGCTAGGCTGCGCGGCATTCCGCCGGAGCGCGTGCAGACGCTGATCGCTGAGCATACCGATGGCCGCACCTGGGGCCTACTCGGCGAGCCTCGCGTCAACGTGCTCGGACTGAACACGGCGCTCGATCAGATGCACTAGCGGTGTGATCCGCCCGTTGCGCCGTGTCCGGTGAGCGCCCGGCAGGTAAACTAGCCGTCGACGGAACTCGGTGGCGGAGCATGGAAACAAAAAGACCCAACCCGGACGTCTTGCTGGCAGAGGTCAATGCGGCGGCTGCGCGCGAGCGTCGTGGCCGGCTGAAGATTTTCTTCGGCGCTTCCGCCGGCGTCGGCAAGACCTACGCGATGCTGAGCGCGGCGCACGAGCAGATGCGCGCCGGCACCGACGTCGTCGTCGGGCTGCTGGAAACCCACGGGCGGGCAGATACCGCGGCGCTGCTCGAGGGTTTGCAGCAATTGCCGCCGCTGATGCTCGACGTCCAGGGCACACCGGTGAAGGAGTTCGACCTGGACGCGGCGTTGGCGCGCCGGCCGACGCTCATTCTCGTGGACGAGCTGGCGCATACCAATGCGCCCGGTGCGCGTCATCCGAAGCGCTGGCAGGATGTCGACGAAGTGCTGGCCGCGGGCATCGATGTGTACACGACGCTCAACGTCCAGCACATCGAAAGCCTCAACGACGTCGTCGGCCAGATCACCGGCGTTCGCGTCAACGAAACGCTCCCCGATACGTTTTTCGAGTCCGCTGACGAAGTTGAACTGATCGACCTGCCGCCCGATGAATTGCTGACGCGGCTGCGTGCGGGCAAGGTCTATGTGCCGCAGCAGGTCGAACGCGCCCTCGCGAATTTTTTCCAGAAGGGAAACCTGATCGCGCTGCGCGAGATGGCGCTGCGGCAGACTGCCGACCGCGTCGACGCGCAGATGCGCGAATACCGTGACGAGAAGTCGATTGCCCCGGTGTGGGCAGCTGGCGAGCGCATCGTTGTCGGCATCGGGCCGGACCAGCACGGCGAGCAGCGTGTTCGCGCGGCCAAGCGGCTCGCCGACGCCATCGGGGCGCCATGGCACGCCGTGTATGTCGAGACGCCGCGGCTGTTGCGCCTCCTGCAGTCGGAGCGTAACCGTGTCCTCGGCTATCTGCGCCTGGCCGAGCAGCTCGGCGCGAAGACCAGCGTGCTGTCGGGGTCGTCGGTGGCCGACGAGCTCACCGCTTTCGCGCAAGCCAACAATGCGACCAAACTGCTGATCGGGCCGCCGCCGAAGCAGGGCTGGCTCCGCTGGATTACGGGTTCCGTCGTCGACGATGTCATCACGCGATTGCACGGCATCGACCTGCAGATCATCGGCAACGCCGATCCCGCGGCAGGGCAGCGCGGTTTTGCCGAGCAGCTGGCGCGCACCAAAGCCCACCTTGGCATCGATGACACCAAACCACGATCGCGCAAGCAGCGCTGGCCCGGGTACGCGGCTGCGGTTGCCGTGTGCGCTCTGGCGACGGCGCTGGCATGGGCACTGTTCGGACGTTTCGAGGCGACGAATCTGGTCATGGTGTATCTGCTCGGCGTGCTGGGCGTGGCTTACCGCTTCGGTCGTGGACCGGCGGTTGCCACGTCGGTGCTCTCGGTGGCCTTGTTCGATTTTCTGTTCGTCCCGCCGTACTACAGCTTCGCGGTATCCGATTCGCAATATCTGCTGACCTTTGCCGTCATGCTCGTGGTAGGCCTGGTCATCAGCAACCTGACCGCGAGCGTGCGCCTGCAGGCGCGCGTCGCGCAGCATCGACAAATGCGCACCGAGGCGCTGTATACGATGACACGAGAATTGTCGCGCGCATCATCGCTCGGCGAGGTTGTCACCTTGGGGGTCCATCACGTCTCAACGGTATTCCAGGCGCAGGCCGTGGTGCTGCTTCCAAGCAAATCGGGAAGCATCGTCCATCCTGGCTCCCCTGGCATCTACGGCTCGTTCCACGGTGCGGACCTCGGCATCGCCCGATGGGTCCATGCCAACCGCGTCGCCGCCGGGCTTGGCACGCATACGCTGTCCGGCGCCGACGCTTTGTATCTGCCCCTCGCGGCGGCACATCAGGTCGTCGGCGTCCTGGCAGTCTTGCCGACGCGCCCGGAACGCCTGCTCATACCCGAGCAGCGGCATCTGCTCGAGACCTTCGCGGGTCAGATCGCCTCCGCGCTCGAGCGCGTTCAGCTTTCGTCCGAGCGGGCCGAGCTTGCGCGCAGGGCCGAGGCGGAGAGTGTGCGCAATTCGCTGCTCAACGCCATCTCGCACGATCTGCGCACGCCGCTTGCCGTGCTCGTCGGTGCGTCATCGAGCCTCATCGAAGGTGCGGACGCTCTGAACGAAGCGGCCCGGCGGGAACTGACGGCGACGATCCACGACGAGGCGCAACGCATGACGGTGCTGGTGAACAATCTGCTCGACATGGCGCGCCTCGAATCGGGGACCGCCACGCTGGCGCGGCAGTGGTCGTCGCTGGAAGAACTTGTCGGCAGCGTGTTGAACCGCCTCAATGTGCAGCTTGTCGGTCACCCGGTGCATGTCGCCCTGCCGCCAACCCTTCCATTGCTCAGCGTCGACCCGGTGCTGATCGAGCAGGTGCTCGCCAACCTCCTGGAAAACGCCGCGAAATACACACCCGTCGGCACGCCGATCGACGTGGGCGCGCACACGACGCCGCAAGGTATCGTCGTCGAGGTCGCCGATCGTGGCCCAGGAATTCCAGCTGGCGATGAGGCAAGACTTTTTG
>CAVZWA010000003.1:0-32571 GCA_963778935.1 uncultured beta proteobacterium | reverse complement strand
CGAGCCGCCATGCTGCGCCGCAGCGCGTTGACCCCGCTCGGTGCGGCGGGGTAAAATTGAAAGGTTTACACAGGGGTTACGCCCGCCGCGTCCGATTACGGGCATGCTCGGGTCAGGGAACGATGCGCGGCAAGCTCGTGGTGGGTAACTGGAAGATGAACGGCAGTCTGCAGCAGAACGATTCGCTGCTGGCGGCTGTACGCGCGGGCTGGACCGACCAGGATGACCGCAAAATCGCGGTTTGCGTGCCTTTTCCGTACCTTTGGCAGGCGCAGGCTGCGTTATCGGGTTCCGCAATTGGCTGGGGCTCGCAGAATGTGAACGAGCATGCGAGCGGCGCGTTCACCGGTGAGGTCGCGGCAGGCATGATTGCCGAGTTTGGTTGTAAGTATGCGATCGTCGGGCACTCCGAGCGGCGCACGCTTTACGGCGAAAGTGACGCGACAGTGGCGGCGAAAGCCGCCGCGGCCATCGACGTCGGCCTGATGCCGGTGGTATGTGTGGGGGAAACACAGGCGGAACGCGAGGCGGGCAAGACAGACGCCGTGGTATTGCGGCAACTCGATGCGGTGTTGTCCCGACTGCGGGACCGCATCGGCAAGGCGATCGTCGCCTACGAACCGGTGTGGGCCATCGGGACCGGCCTCAATGCGACGCCGAAGGAGGCGCAGGCCGTGCACGCGCTCCTCCGGACGCGTCTGGGGGCGGCGGGGCAAGACGCATTGATACTCTACGGAGGCAGCGTGAAGGCGGGCAACGCGGGCAGCCTGTTCGCGATGCCCGACATCGACGGTGGGCTGATTGGTGGCGCATCGTTGAAGGCGGACGAATTTTTGGCGATTGCCGCTGCCTAAAGCAACGGGCAACGCCTGAGGAACGTGGAATGATTTGGGAATCGATACTGCTGGCGCTGCATGTGATCGTCGCGGCGACTTTGATTGGCTTCGTGTTGTTGCAGCATGGCAAGGGAGCCGACATGGGCGCAGCCTTCGGCAGCGGCTCGTCCGGTAGCCTGTTCGGCGCTGCCGGGTCTGCAAACTTCTTATCGCGGACGACAGCGATTCTCGCCACGGTGTTCTTTTTGTCGAGTCTCGGGCTGACCTATCTGGGCGCGAATCGCGGCGTGCCCAAGGACCTGATGCAGGGCGTGACGCAAAAAGCGCCGGAGGCGCCGGCGAAGTCGACGGAGATTCCTCAACCGGCAACCGTGCCAGCGCCTGCCACGCCACCGGCCAGCGCCCCGGGTTCGAAGTCGGGGGACGTTCCGAAGTAATCGGTGGGTGATACTCCATTGCGGCAATTGAGGAACGTTGTCACCGCGCACTGGCACCGGTGGTGGCAAGCACGTTGCAGCAAGCTATCGGGGCCGACGTGGTGAAATTGGTAGACACGCTGTCTTGAGGGGGCAGTGGCGTAAGCCGTGGGAGTTCGAGTCTCCCCGTCGGCACCAAGCGCAGCGCCGGTGAGCGGTGCGGCAGTAGAGGCAGTAGATTCAGGCAGGGCGGATGGCGGAAGGCACGTATCCTTCCGTCCGGAATACGATTGACGGGGGATGGAGTACGTTCGATCATGCTGGAACAGTATTTCCCGGTCCTGCTCTTCATCATCGTCGGTATCGGCATCGGCCTCGTACTCCTCACGGTCGGCAGCCTTGTCGCGCCCGACCGGCCCGACCCCGAAAAACTCTCGCCTTACGAATGCGGCTTCGAAGCCTTCGAGGACGCCCGCATGAAATTCGACGTGCGTTATTACCTCATCGCCATCCTTTTCATCCTGTTCGACCTGGAGATCGCCTTCCTGTTTCCCTGGGCCGTCGTGCTCCCGGAGATCGGCATTTTCGGCTTCTGGTCGATGATGATTTTCCTCGGCATTCTGATCATCGGCTTCGTCTACGAATGGAAAAAAGGCGCGCTCGAATGGGAATGAAGACCCAGAGCGGAGATTGTCATGCCCATTGAAGGCATCCTCGAAAAGGGCTTCGTCACGACGTCGCTCGATGCGTTGATCAACTGGGCACGCAACGGCTCGATGTGGCCGATGACATTCGGGCTCGCCTGCTGCGCGGTCGAAATGATGCATGCCGGCGCCGCGCGCTACGACCTGGACCGCTTCGGCGTGGTGTTCCGGCCGAGCCCGCGGCAATCCGACGTGATGATCGTCGCCGGGACGCTGTGCAACAAGATGGCACCTGCCCTGCGCAAAGTCTACGACCAGATGGCCGAGCCGCGCTGGGTCATCTCGATGGGTTCGTGCGCGAATGGCGGCGGTTACTACCATTATTCGTACTCGGTCGTTCGCGGCTGCGACCGCATCGTTCCGGTGGACATCTATGTACCGGGCTGCCCGCCGACCGCCGAGGCACTGCTCTACGGCATCCTGCAGCTCCAGAACAAGATCTGGCGCACCAATACGATCGCGCGCGGATGAAAACCGACGCACTCGTCGCCGCGCTTCCCGAAATTCTCGGCGACAAGCTTGCGAGCGTCACCGTCGCGCTCGGCGAGGTGACTATCATCGTCAGCGCCAACGGCCTGCTGGAAGCGATGCGCCTGCTGCGCGATCGCCCCGAGCTGCGCTTCGAATCGTTGATCGACCTCTGTGGCGTGGACTACTCGACGTACGGGGGCGGCGGGCGCGACGGCCCGCGCTTCGCGGTTGTTTATCACCTGCTGTCGCTTGCGAACAACTGGCGACTGCGCGTTCGCACTTTCGCACCGGACGACGAGTTCCCGGTGTTGCCGTCGCTCATCGACATCTGGCCGGGTGTCAACTGGTTCGAGCGCGAGGCCTTCGATTTCTACGGGATCATGTTTGCCGGACATCCTGACCTCCGGCGGCTGCTGACCGACTATGGCTTCATCGGACACCCCTTCCGGAAGGATTTCCCGCTTTCCGGCCACGTCGAAATGCGTTATGACCCGGATCAAGGACGGGTCGTGTATCAACCAGTCACGATCGAGCCGCGCGAGGTGACGCCGCGCATCATCCGGGAGAATGCGTACGCGGAGACCGAGGGCTTCCGCAAGAGCTGATCACGTGGCGGAGATTCGAAATTACACCATGAACTTCGGGCCGCAGCACCCCGCGGCCCACGGCGTGCTGCGCCTTGTCCTGGAACTCGACGGCGAAGTCATCCAGCGTGCGGATCCGCACATCGGACTCCTGCATCGCGCGACAGAGAAGCTTGCCGAGCACAAGACGTTCATCCAGTCGCTGCCGTACATGGACCGTCTGGACTACGTGTCGATGATGTCCAACGAGCACGCGTACTGCATGGCGATCGAGAAACTGCTCGAGATCGACGTCCCGGTCCGCGCTCAGTACATCCGCGTGATGTTCGACGAGATCACGCGCATTCTGAACCACCTGCTCTGGCTCGGTGCACATTCGCTCGACGTCGGCGCGATGACCACGTTCCTGTACTGCTTCCGCGAACGTGAAGACCTGATGGACGTGTACGAGGCGGTGTCGGGCGCGCGGTTGCACGCTGCGTATTACCGGCCGGGCGGTGTCTACCGCGATCTGCCCGAACGGATGCCGCAGTATCAGGCTTCGCCGATCCACGATGCGAAGTCGGTGGCGCGGATGAACGAGAACCGCCAGGGCAGCCTGCTCGATTTCATCGAGGACTTCACGCGCCGGTTCCCGGGCTACGTGGACGAATATGAAACGCTTCTGACCGAGAACCGAATCTGGAAGCAGCGCACGGTCGGTATCGGCGTGGTGACTGCCGAACGCGCCCTCGCGCTGGGCTTCACGGGACCGATGCTTCGTGGTTCGGGAGTTCCCTGGGATTTGCGCAAGAAGCAGCCGTACGAAGTCTACGACCGCATGGATTTCGACATTCCGGTGGGCACCGGCGGCGACTGCTACGACCGTTACCTGGTGCGAGTGCAGGAAATGCGCGAGTCCAACCGGATCATCAAACAATGCATTGCATGGCTGCGCGTCAATCCCGGCCCGGTGATCATCGACAATCACAAGGTTGCGCCGCCGTCGCGGGTCGAGATGAAGGAAAACATGGAAGAGCTGATCCATCACTTCAAGCTCTTCACGGAAGGCATGCATGTCCCTGCGGGCGAAGCCTATGCCGCGGTCGAGCACCCCAAGGGCGAGTTTGGGATCTACATCATCTCGGACGGGGCGAACAAGCCGTATCGGATGAAAATCCGCCCGCCGGGATTTGTACATCTTGCCGCACTGGACGAGATGTCGCGCGGCCACATGATCGCGGATGTCGTCGCGATCATCGGTACGCAAGACATTGTTTTCGGTGAGGTCGACCGGTGAGCGCCCCCATCCTTCACATCGATGAGCTCGAATTCACCCGCGACACGCGGCACGGTAACAAATTCGAGGCCAAGCTGGCGCCCGTCGCCCAGCGCCTTGGCGCGCGCAAGCTGGGCTACAACGTCACAACCGTAGCGCCGGGAAAGCGGGCGTTTCCGTTCCACAATCACCACGCCAACGAGGAAATGTTCTTCGTTCTGGAAGGCGAGGGTACGTTGCGCTACGGCGACGGCGAGTACCCGGTGCGCAAAGGCCATTTCGTTTGCTGCCCCTGCGGGGGGACCGATACGGCGCATCAATTCATCAACACCGGGACGACCGAACTGCGCTATATCGCGGTCAGCACCACGATCGATACCGACATTTTCCAGTATCCGGACTCCGGCAAGTTCGGCGCAGTCGGTGGGCGTCAGCCGGGTCGTCCTCCCGCCGAGGCGACGTTCTCCGGCAAGTTCGTGCCGGAGAATGCCGATGTCGACTATTGGCACGGAGAATGAGCGGTGGGCGTTATCGATTCCCGAGTCATCAACATCGACGAGCTGAAGCTCGAGCACTTCGAGAAGGGCGACCGGTTTGAGTCCGACGCGGTGCGCGTCGGCCCGCTCCTCGGCGCGAAGGAACTCGGCTACTCGTACGATGTCGTCCCGCCCGGCAAACGCTCCTGTCCTTTCCACAGCCACCGCGGCGAGGAAGAGATGTTCTTCATCGTCAAAGGGGCAGGGACGCTCCGTTACGGCAACGAGACGCGCAGGATCCGCGCGGGGGATTTCATCTGCTGCCCGACCGGCGGCCCGGAAACAGCGCACCAGATCGTCAACGATTCGGACGCGGAACTCGCGTATGTCTCAGTCAGCACCATGTTGCCGGCAGAGATCTGCGAGTACCCGGATTCGAAAAAGGTGGGAGCCTTCGGTGGCGGACTGCGACACATGACGCGGGCGGGCGACCACGTCGACTACTGGACAGATGAACTATGAGCGCGCCGCTGCTAACTGTCGCCGCCGCTGTTGCAAATCGATCATGTTGAGCCCGGACGCGCTGAAACGCATCGACCGTGAAATCGCCAAGTACCCGGCCGATCAAAAACAGTCGGCGGTGATGGCCGCTCTCGCCATTGCGCAGGATGAAAAAGGCTGGCTCGCCACGGCGACGATGGACTTTGTCGCGGAATATCTCGGCATGCCGCCGATCGCGGTCTATGAGGTGGCGACCTTCTACGAGATGTACAACACCGAGCCGACCGGCAAGTACAAGATCACGATTTGCACCAATCTGCCGTGCGCACTGCAGAGCGCGACCAAGGCGGCCGAACATCTCAAGCACACGCTGGGCGTCGGCTTCGGCGAGACCACGCCCGACGGCATGTTCACGCTGAAGGAAGGCGAGTGCATGGGAGCGTGCGGCGACGCGCCCGTGCTGCTGGTCAACAACAAGCGGATGTGCAGCTGGATGCACCCGGCGCAACTCGACGGCCTTTTGGCGGAACTGCGTGCGGAGGGCCAGCGATGAACGCACCGTCGGAATTCCTCGACTACGGGCCGGATGCGATCATTCTGTCCGGACTGACCGGCCGCAACTGGCGGCTTGCGGATTATGTCGCGCGGGGCGGTTACGGCGCACTCAAGAAAATCCTGGCGGAAAAGATTCCGCCGACGACCGTCATCGCCGAGGTCAAGAAGTCCGGCCTGCGCGGCCGCGGCGGCGCCGGTTTTCCGACCGGCCTCAAGTGGAGCTTCATGCCGCAGCAGTTTCAGGGTGAAAAGTACCTGGTGTGCAATTCCGACGAAGGCGAGCCCGGGACCTTCAAGGATCGCGACATCATGCGCTACAACCCGCACATCCTGTTCGAAGGAATGGCGATCGCGGCTTACGCGATGGGTTGCAAGCGTGCCTACAACTATGTGCACGGCGAGATCTGGGACACCTACGAGCGCTGCGAGGAGGCACTCGAAGAGGCGTATCAGGCGGGGTTCCTCGGCGACAAGATTCTCGGCAGCGATTTCAGTTTCCACCTGTACAACCACCACGGCTACGGCGCCTACATTTGCGGCGAGGAGACCGCGCTGCTGGAATCGCTCGAGGGCAAGAAAGGGCAGCCGCGCTTCAAGCCGCCGTTCCCGGCAAGTTTCGGTCTCTACGGCAAGCCGACGACCATCAACAATACCGAGACCTTCGCCGCGGTGCCTTGGATCATCCTCAACGGCGGCGAGGCGTTTCTCAACCTCGGCCGGCCCAACAACGGCGGGACCAAGATCTTCTCGGTCTCGGGCGACGTGGCGCGTCCGGGCAACTACGAAGTCAACCTCGGCACGCCCTTTGCCAAACTGCTCGAGATGGCGGGTGGCATGCGCAACGGGCGCCAGCTCAAGGCCTGCATTCCCGGCGGCTCGTCGATGCCAGTGCTGCCAGGCGCGGTCATGATGGCGACTGACATGGATTACGATTCCATCGCCAAAGCCGGATCGATGCTGGGCTCCGGTGCCGTCATCATCATGGATGACACGCGCTGCATGGTGCGCTCTCTGCTGCGCCTGTCGTATTTCTACTTCGAGGAATCGTGCGGGCAATGTACGCCCTGCCGCGAGGGAACGGGCTGGCTGTGGCGCGTCGTCGACCGCATCGAGCGAGGCCAGGGCCGGAACGAAGACCTCGACTTGCTGATCTCGGTTTCCGACAACATCGCCGGACGCACGATCTGCGCGCTGGGTGATGCCGCGGCACTTCCGGTCAAGAGCTTCATCAAGCATTTTCGCGACGAGTTCCAGCACCATATCGACCACAAGCAGTGCCTCGTCCCGGCATACGTTTGACCTAAGGCGAGAGATGCTCAAACTCGAAGTCGACGGCAAACCGGTTGAGGTGCCCAATGGCAGCACCGTGATGGATGCTGCGCACCAACTCGGTCTCTACGTGCCGCATTTCTGCTGGCACAAGAAGCTGACGATCGCGGCCAATTGCCGCATGTGCCTGGTGGAAGTCGAGAAGGCGCCGAAACCGATGCCGGCGTGTGCCACGCCGGCAACCGAAGGCATGAAGGTGTGGACGCATTCGGAAGCCGCCGTCACCGCGCAAAAGGGCGTGATGGAGTTTCTGCTGATCAACCACCCGCTCGACTGCCCGATCTGCGATCAGGGCGGCGAGTGTCAGTTGCAGGACCTCGCGGTCGGCTACGGCGCGTCGAGTTCCCGCTACAACGAGCCCAAACGTGTGGTCCTGAACAAGAACCTCGGACCGCTGATCTCCACCGACATGACGCGTTGCATTCACTGCACGCGATGTGTCCGCTTCGGGCAGGAAATCGCAGGCATCATGGAACTCGGTCTGGTCAACCGCGGCGAACACGCCGAGATCATGACGTTCGTGGGCAGGACGGTCGATTCGGAGCTGTCGGGCAACATGATCGACCTGTGCCCCGTCGGTGCGCTCACGTCGAAGCCGTTTCGCTACTCGGCACGCACCTGGGAGCTGGCGCGGCGCAAGTCGGTTTCGCCGCACGATGGCCTCGGCAGCAATCTTGTCGTGCAAGTCAAGAACGACCGTGTCATGCGGGTGGTGCCGCTCGAAAACGAGGCCGTCAACGAATGCTGGATCTCGGACAAGGACCGTTTCTCGTATGAGGGGCTCAATTCCGAGGATCGCCTGACGCGGCCGCAGATCGAGATCGGCGGCGCGCTGGTCGACACCGACTGGCAGACGGCGCTCGAGCGCGTCACCGGCGAGCTCAAGCGCATCGTCGCAGACCACGGACCCGGCGCGATCGGTGTGCTCGTATCGCCGCACGCAACGCTGGAGGAACTGCATCTCGCGCAGAAACTCGTGCGCGGCCTCGGCGGCGACAACATCGACTTCCGGCTGCGGCAGACGGATTTCACGGCAAACGTCACGCCATGGCTGGGGATGCCGATCACGGACTTCGCCGCACTCGACCGCGCGCTGGTCATCGGCAGTTTCCTGCGCAAGGATCATCCGCTGCTCGCGCACCGGCTGCGCCACGCGACGAAAAAGAGCGCGCAGCTTGCCGCGCAACTGTCGATCGTGCACTCCGCACACGACGATCTTCTGATGCACGTCGCGAACGAGATCATTGTCGCGCCCGCTGCTTTGCCGCGCGCGCTCGCCGAGATCGTCGCTGCCGCCGCCACGGCCGCGGGCAAGCCGGTGCCCGAGGCACTTGCGCGTGTCGAGCCTTCTGCTGCTGCGAAGGCCATCGCGACAAGCCTTCAAAGCGGGGAACGCAAGGGCATATTCCTCGGCAATTTCGCGCAGCAGCATCCCCGCGCTTCGCAACTGCATGCGCTCGCGCAGGCATTGGCAGAATTGACTGGCGCGCGCCTTGGATTTTTGACCGAGGCGGCAAATTCGGTGGGCGGTTATGTTGCCCAGGCGTTGCCGCGTCAGGGCGGGCTGAATGCGCAAGCAATGCTCACCGCGCCGCGGCAGGCGTATGTGCTGCTGCATCTCGAGCCTGACCTCGACACAGCCGATCCCATCGTCACCGGTGCCGCACTTGCTGCCGCGAAATTCGTCGTGTCGCTCTCGCCATTTCGATCGGCGGCCGAACGGCATGCCGACGTGCAGCTTCCTGTCGCACCCTTTACCGAAACGGCGGGAACCTTCATCAATTGTGAAGGACGGATGCAGGCTTTCGCTGGTGCCGCGCCACCGCTTGGCGAGACCCGGCCGGCGTGGAAGGTCCTGCGGGTTCTGGGGTCCATGCTCGGGCTCCCAGGCTTCGACTTCGATAGCATCACCGCGGTGCGGGCCGAGCTGCCTGCCGGCGACGCGATCGCGCCTCTCCTGACCAATGCGACGCGTGTCCCGCTCGAGGCTTTGCTTCCCGCGTCGTCGGAACTCGAGCGGATCGCGGACGTGCCTATCTACGCGACTGACCCGCTGGTGCGACGCGCCCCGGCGCTGCAGAAAACGCGCGACGCCCAAGTGCCTGGCGCACGAATCAATCCGGCGACCATGACCACGCTCGGCCTTGACGATGGTGGAGCGGTCCGCGTGCGGCAGGGCGGCGAGGCACTGCTGAAAGTCGTCGCAGACGCGGGCGTGCCCGAGGGCTGCGTACGCGTCGCCGCCGCGCATCCCGCGACGAGCATGCTCGGGCCGATGTTCGGACCGGTCGCGGCGGAGCCAGTGTAATGGACGGACTGCTGATGCCCGTCGCGAGTTTTTTCGGGCCGACCTGGCCGGCAGTGTGGACGCTGGTCAAGATCATCGCCATCGCGATTCCCCTGATCCTCGGCGTGGCGTATCTGACGCTCGCCGAGCGCAAGGTCATCGGCTGGATGCAGGTGCGCATCGGCCCCAACCGCGTCGGTCCGCTGGGGCTGCTGCAACCCTTCGCCGACGTGTTCAAGCTCGTCTTCAAGGAAATCGTCGTCCCGTCGGGGGCGAGCCGGTATCTGTTCTTGATCGCTCCGATCCTGTCGATTGGGCCCGCGCTCGCCGCATGGGCGGTCATTCCGTTCGCCGACGGGGTCGTGCTGTCCGACATCAACGCCGGGCTGCTCTACATCCTGGCGATGACGTCGACCGGCGTTTACGGGGTGATCCTCGCGGGCTGGGCGTCGAATTCGAAGTACGCGTTCCTTGGTTGCCTGCGTTCCGCGGCGCAGATCGTCAGCTACGAGATCGCCATGGGCTTTGCCCTGGTCGGCGTGCTGATGGCGGCGTCGAGCCTCAACATCAGCGACATCGTGCGCGGCCAGGAAGGTGGCGCCGCGTACTGGTACATTTGGCCGCTGCTGCCGCTTTTCGTCGTGTACCTCGTGTCAGGCATCGCCGAAACCAACCGCCACCCCTTCGATGTGGCCGAGGGCGAATCGGAGATCGTCGCCGGGTTCCACGTCGAGTATTCGGGCGTTACCTTCGCCGTGTTCTTCCTCGCCGAATACATGAACATGATCCTGATCTCGGCGCTCACGTCGATCATGTTTCTCGGTGGATGGCTGTCGCCGTGGCCCTTGCTCAACCATGCCGAAGTCTTCGGCTTGCATCCGCTCGGCGACGGCATCGGCTGGCTCCTGCTCAAGATGTGCGCGGTGCTGTTCATATTTCTCTGGATCCGGGCGACGTTTCCGCGGTACCGCTACGACCAGATCATGCGCCTGGGCTGGAAGGTTTTCATCCCGATCACGCTGATCTGGATCATATTTCTCGGCGCGATGATGCAGACGCGCTGGGCCTACCTGTTTCACTGAGGAGACGACGAGGATGCTGCAAAGAATCCGCGATTTCTTCAACACCTACCTCCTGGTCGAGTTGTGGAAGGGCCTGCGTGTAACCGGCGGCAACATGTTCGCGCGCAAGGTGACGGTCCAGTATCCGGAGGAGAAGACGCCACAGAGCCCGCGCTTTCGTGGCCTGCACGCGTTGCGGCGATATCCCAATGGGGAAGAGCGCTGCATCGCGTGCAAGCTGTGTGAAGCGGTGTGCCCGGCGCTGGCGATCACCATCGAATCGGAGCAGCGGGAGGATGGAACGCGCCGCACCACGCGCTATGACATCGACCTGACCAAATGCATCTTCTGCGGTTTCTGCGAGGAGTCCTGTCCGGTCGATTCGATCGTCGAGACGCGAATCCTGGAGTACCACGGCGAGAGGCGTGGCGATCTCTACTACACCAAGGACATGCTGCTTGCGGTCGGCGACCGCTACGAGGCGCAGATTGCCGCGGACCGCGCCGAAGACGCCCAATATCGTTGAACGGACAATGACTTTCCAGACCGCAGTCTTCTGGGCTTTCTCCACGGTGCTCGTGTTCGCGGCGCTGTGCGTCATCTTCAGCCGCAATCCGGTGCACTCGGCGCTGTGGCTGGTGCTGTCGTTCTTCAGCGCCGCCGGCGTGTGGATACTCCTGCGCGCGGAATTTCTCGCTATCGTGCTGGTGCTGGTTTACGTCGGCGCCGTCATGGTGCTGTTTCTGTTCGTTGTCATGATGCTCGACGTGAATTTCGCCAGGATGCGCGAGCGCTTTCGAAGCTATATTCCGGTCGGCGGGACGGTGGGCTTGCTGGTCTTGCTCGAGATGGCGCTGGTGCTGGTCGGCGGTTACCTGGCGCCAGATAGCGCCCCCACGCCCGCGGCCACTCCCGCTGGGTTCAGCAACACGCGCGCGCTGGGGCTGCAGATCTATACCGACTATGCCTATCCGTTGGAGATCGCCGCGGTGCTTCTGCTGGTCGCGATCATCGCCGCTATCGCCCTGACACATCGCGTGCGGCGCGAGAGCAAGTATCAGAATCCCTCCGAGCAGGTTAAGGTGCGGCCCGGCGACAGGCTGCGCGTATTGCAGATGCCGGCCGAGAAGCGCGAGCCCTGAACGCCGGGCACGCTAAGTACCGGAAACAACAACCTTCGACGGCTGCCGTGACAGCCGGAGAGAAGCAGGGAGTGGCAAGTTGACGTTCCTTTCGCAACTGAGTTTGTCGCACTACCTCGTGCTCGGCGCGATCCTGTTCGCGATCAGTGTCGCCGGCATCTTCCTCAACCGCCGCAACGTGATCATGATGCTCATGGCGATCGAGTTGATGTTGCTCGCGGTTAACCTCAATTTCGTCGCATTCGCACATTACCTCGACGACACGTCCGGTCAGATTTTCGTCTTTTTCATTCTTACGGTCGCGGCGGCTGAATCGGCAATCGGCCTCGCCATCCTGGTTCTACTGTTCCGCAATGTCGGAACCATCGATGTCGAAGAGCTTGGAAGTTTGAAGGGCTGACAGTGTGATGACCATGGTTCAGCTCTACCTTTTGGTTGCGCTCGCACCCCTGGCCGGCGCGATCATCGTCGGCCTGTGGGGGCCCCGGCTTGGCCGGTCGGCGTCGCACTGGATCTGCATTTTGGGCGTTGCGATTTCGACCATCGGGTCGGCATTCATCCTGCGCGACGTGATGTCCGGCAATACCTACAACGGTGACATCTACGTCTGGATGACGTCCGGTGGAATCAAGTTCGCGATCGGGTTTCTCATCGATCCGCTGACGGCGCTGATGCTGGTGGTGGTCACTTTCGTCTCCCTCATGGTCCACGTCTACACGATCGGCTACATGGCGGACGACCCGGGCTACACGCGTTTTTTCTCGTACATCTCGCTGTTCACGTTCAGCATGCTGATGCTGGTGATGGCGAACAACTTTCTGCAGCTGTTTTTCGGCTGGGAGGCGGTGGGTCTCGTCTCCTACCTGCTGATCGGCTTCTGGTACGAGCGGCCGACGGCAATCTACGCCAATCTCAAGGCATTCCTTGCCAATCGTGTGGGCGATTTCGGTTTCGCATTGGGCATCGGACTCATTGTCGCGTTCATCGGATCGCTCGACTATGCCAGCGTCTTCGCTGCCGCTCCGAAGCTGTCGGGCGTCACGATCAACCTCGTCGGCGACGCGCAGTGGTCGATCATGACTGCGATCTGCATCGGCTTGTTCGTCGGAGCGATGGGCAAGAGTGCACAGGTTCCGTTGCATGTCTGGCTACCCGATTCGATGGAAGGTCCGACCCCGATTTCCGCGCTGATCCACGCCGCGACGATGGTGACCGCCGGGATCTTCATGGTCGCGCGCATGAGCCCGTTGTTCGAACTGTCGGACACCGCGCTGTCCTTCGTGACCGTGATCGGCGCCACGACTGCGCTGTTCATGGCGGTTCTGGGCCTCGTGCAAAACGACATCAAGCGCGTCGTGGCGTACTCGACGCTTTCCCAGCTCGGATACATGACCGTTGCCCTAGGCGTATCGGCCTACTCGGTCGCGATTTTCCACCTGATGACGCACGCCTTCTTCAAGGCGCTGCTGTTCCTGGGTGCGGGCTCCGCCATCATCGCGTTGCATCACGAGCAGGACATGCGACGCATGGGCGGGTTGAAGAAATACATGCCGATCACCTACTGGACCATGGTGATCGGATCGTTGGCGCTGGCTGGCATCCCGCCGTTCGCGGGGTTCTTCTCGAAGGATGCGATCATCGAAGCCGTGCACCTGTCGAAGATTCCGGGGCATGGGTATGCACTGTTCGCGGTGACCGCCGCCGTGTTCCTGACCGCGCTGTATTCGTTCCGGTTGATCTTCATGGCGTTTCATGGCGAAGAACGATTCCGGCATCCCGCGCCGTCCGATGCGGCGCACGACCAAGACGAGCATGGCCACGCCGATCCGCACGAAAGCCCGTGGGTGGTCACGGTTCCCTTGATCGCGCTCGCCGTTCTCTCGTTCTATTCGGGCGGCGCCTACATCGGCGACGTGGTGTTCGGCCCCTATTTCGGCGATTCGATCATGATCGCCCAGGACCACACGGGGCTCGCCGAAATGCGCGAGGACTGGCACGGCGTGGTCGCCTTCGTGGTACACGGCCTCAAAGGCCTGCCGATCGACCTCGCGCTCGCGGGCATCGCCACCGCATGGTACCTATACATCAAGCGCCCGGACCTTCCAGCGAAGATCTCGACGAGGCTGAGCGGGCTGTACGCGCTGCTGATGAACAATTACTACTTCGACAAGTTCAACGACTGGTTCTTCGCGGGCGGCTTTCGACGCATCGGGACGTTTCTCTCCGAGGTCGGTGATCGCTCGGTCATCGACGGCTTTTTCGTCAACGGCAGTGCGCGCGTCGTCGCCGCTGCGTCGATTCTCCTGCGCCATCTGCAGACCGGGCGCGTGTATCACTACGCTTTCGCGATGATCCTTTCGGTATCGGTGCTCCTTGCCTGGCTGGTATGGCGTTGAATTCGATGACCATGCTCCCGTACCTGAGCCTGGCGATATGGGTTCCGATCGTCGCCGGCGTGCTCGTCCTTGCCCTGCATCGCGACCGCGATGCCGCCGCCGCGCGCTGGCTGGCGCTGGTCGGCGCGGTCGCGGGGTTCGCGGTCACGATTCCACTTTACGTGCACTTCACGATTGGCACGCCGGAGATGCAGTTCGTGGAAACCGTGGAATGGATCCCGCGGTTCAACGTAAATTATCTTCTGGGCGTCGATGGCATCTCGCTGCTGCTGGTGCTGTTGAACAGCTTCATCACGGTGCTGGTAGTGTGGGCGGGCTGGGAGGTGATCGAAAGGAAAGTGGCGCAATACATGGCGGCATTCCTGATCATGTCGGGTCTGACCAACGGCGTGTTCACGGCTCTCGACGGCGTGCTCTTTTACGTCTTCTTCGAATCGATGCTTATCCCGCTGTACCTGATCATCGGCATCTGGGGAGGGCCGAATCGCGTATACGCGGCGATCAAATTTTTCCTGTACACGCTGCTCGGCTCGCTGCTGATGCTGGTGGCGCTGATCTACCTGTATTCGGTCAGCGGCGGCAGCTTCTCGATCCTGGAGTGGTATCAGCTGCCGCTGTCGTTGAGTACGCAGGTCCTGCTGTTCGTCGCGTTTTTCGCGGCCTTCGCGGTCAAGGTACCGATGTGGCCGGTGCACACTTGGCTGCCCGACGCCCACGTCGAAGCGCCCACGGGTGGCTCGGTGGTTCTCGCGGCAATCACCTTGAAGGTCGGAGGCTACGGGTTCATCCGCTTCGTGCTGCCCATCCTCCCCGACGCGAGCCACTACCTTGCGGGTTTTGTCATCACGCTATCGTTGATCGCGGTGATCTACATCGGCTTTGTGGCGCTGGTCCAGCCGGACATGAAAAAGCTGATCGCGTACTCGTCGATCGCACACATGGGATTCGTCACGCTCGGCCTGTTCCTGTTCAGCGAACTCGGGATCGAGGGCAGCATCGTGCAGATGATCTCGCACGGTTTCGTTTCGGCCGCGCTGTTCCTGTGTGTCGGCGTGCTCTACGATCGCATGCACAGCCGCCAGATTGCCGACTACGGCGGCGTCGTGAACACGATGCCAAAATTCGCGGCGCTGACGATGGTATTCGCCATGGCGAACGCAGGCCTGCCGGGCACCAGCGGATTTGTCGGCGAGTTCATGGTTATCCTGGCTGCGGTCAAGGCCAACTTCTGGCTCGGCTTCCTGGCAGCGACGACGCTCATTCTTGGCGCGGCGTTTACGCTGTGGATGTACAAGCGCGTGTGGTATGGCGCCGTGGCTAATGCCAACGTCGCAGCACTCAAGGACGTGTCGCGACGCGAGTTCTGGTTGCTCTCGACACTCATCCTGGCCGTGCTCGCGCTCGGTATCTATCCCAAACCGTTCACTGACGTCATGCACGCATCCGTCGCCGATCTTCTGGCTCACGTTGCGCAGAGCAAACTCTGATGGCGCTGCCAATGATCACTGCCGCAAGTTTCGCGCCGGCGCTGCCGGAAATGACGTTGCTCGCATTCGCATGCGTCGTGCTCATCGCCGACCTGTTCATTCCGGAATCGCGGCGCCATTTGTCGTACTGGCTGGCGCAGATTGGCCTTGTGGCGACCGCATGGATGACGCTGTACGTTTTCCACGTTACGCCGATCCGCACCTTGGGCAACATGTTCGTCGCGGATGCGCTTGCCGACCTGATCAAGTTCCTCAGTTGCGTCACGGTCATCCTTACACTGGTCTATTCGCGTGCGTATCTCGCGGCGCGGGGACTGTTTCGCGGCGAGACATTCGTGCTGATGATGTTTGCGCTGCTCGGCATGATGGTCATGACTTCCGCGGCCAGCCTGATGACGCTGTATCTGGGGCTGGAACTCATGTCGCTTTCGCTCTATGCGCTTGTTGCGTTGCACCGCGAATCCAAGCCGGCTGTCGAGGCGGCGATGAAATACTTCGTGCTTGGCGCTTTGGCGTCGGGGCTGCTGCTGTACGGCATGTCGATGATCTACGGCGCGACAGGTTCTCTCGACCTCGATCGCATCGCCGCCGCCATATTCACGGGGCACATCAACCGGCTCATCCTCGTCTTCGGGCTGGTGTTCCTGGTATCGGCGATCGCGTTCAAACTCGGCGCGGTCCCGTATCACATGTGGATTCCCGACGTGTACGAGGGCGCGCCAACGCCGATCACGCTGTTTATCGGCGCTGCGCCCAAGCTGGCCGCGTTCGCGTTCATGATGCGGCTGCTCGTGGGCTCGCTGTCCGCGGCGGCGTATGACTGGCAGGGCATGCTGCTGATTCTTTCGCTGCTGTCGATGATCCTCGGCAATGTGGTAGCGATCGCTCAATCCAACATCAAGCGCATGCTCGCGTACTCGACGATCGCCAACATGGGCTTCATGCTCATGGGCTTCCTGACGGCGGACCTCAACGGCTACAGCGCCGCGATGTTCTATACGATTACCTATGTCCTGACCACGCTGGCCGGTTTCGGCATCGTCCTCCTGCTCTCGCGGGCCGGCTTCGAGGCCGACAAGCTCGATGACTTCAAGGGTCTGAACCAGCGCAGTCCCTGGTACGCATTCCTGATGCTTCTGGTCATGTTTTCGCTCGCAGGCGTGCCGCCGACAGTCGGCTTCTACGCCAAGTTCACGGTATTCGAAGCGGCGATCGACGTCGGGCTGATATGGTTCGTCGTCGTCGGCGTGCTGACATCGCTGGTCGGAGCCTTCTACTACTTGCGCGTGGTCAAGCTGATGTACTTCGACGACCCGACCGACGACGCGCCGATCGATGTACGCGGCGACACGGGCACGCTGCTTTCCTTGAACGGCCTGGCGTTGCTGGCATTTGGCATATTTCCGCAACCGTTGATGGGCGTTTGCGTGCTGGCATTGACCTACTCGTACTAACCCTTTGGGCTGGGGCGCTGTGCTAAGCTTCGATGATTTCCACGGTTGATTCCATGCGCGTCGGCCTATTCGTCACTTGCCTCGTCGACATCATGCGCCCGTCGATCGGTTTCGCGGCGATCAGGCTGCTTGAGTCCGGCGGCGCAGAAGTGTTTGTACCTCCGACGCAGACCTGTTGCGGCCAACCGGGGTACAACTCCGGCGACCGTGTCGGCGCCACGACCCTTGCCACCAAGGTTATCGCCGAGTTCGAGGGTTGCGACTATCTCGTTGCGCCGTCCGGTTCGTGCAGCGGCATGATCCGGACCCACTACGCCGACCTGTTCCGCGACGACCCGGCAATGCTCCGCCGGGTCCAGGCGCTCGCGGTCAAGACGCACGAGTTGACCGACTTCCTGGTCGACGTGCTTAAAGCTCCAACGCGTGCCAGGGCAATTCGCGGGGAAAGTCACATACCACGATTGCTGCGCCGGATTGCGCGAAATGAACGTCAAGCAACAACCGCGTGCGTTGCTCCAGAAAATGCCGGGGGTGGCGGTAACCGAGATGACCGACTGCGAGACCTGTTGCGGGTTTGGAGGCACCTTCGCCATCAAGTTCGGTGACATCTCTGCCCGGATGGCGGACAACAAGTGCCAGCATATCCTCGACACGGGAGCCGATGCCGTGGTCCTGGGCGACCTGGGTTGCGTGCTCAACATCGAAGGGCGACTGCGTCGCCGCGGCGACACGACGACGCGGGTGCTGCACATCGCCGAGGTCGCCGCCGGGCTCGATCGATGACGCGGACTACGAAGCGAGAGGGTTGAGATGCATGTAGCATCGATGCATTTCAAGGAACGCGCGCACGAAAGTCTCGACGACGCGCAGCTTCAGCTGAACCTGCAGAAGTTCCGCGGCAAATTCGTGTCCAAGCGACGCGAGGCGATCACCGAACTCGACGACTTCGAAGGCACGCGCGATGCCGCGCAAGCGATTCGCCAGCGCGCGCTGAACAATCTCGATACCTGGCTCGAAATCTTCGAGGCCAACGCCACCGCGCGCGGTGCCTCGGTGCTCTGGGCCGAGACTCCGGCCGATGTGAACCGCCATGTCCTCGAGATTGCGCAGCGACACGGCGTGGCGAAGATCATCAAATCGAAGTCGATGGTCAGCGAGGAGTCGGCGCTCGACCGCGCCATCGAGGCCGCGGGCCTGAAGGTCGTCGAGACCGATCTCGGCGAGTACATCCTTCAGATCAACGACTATGAGCCGCCTTCGCACATCATCGGGCCGGCGCTGCACAAGAGCAAGGAAGAGGTCGCGGATCTGTTCGCCAAGACGCACGGGACGCCGCGCAAGCTCGAGATCGCCGAGCTGTGCTTCGAGGCGCGGCAGGTATTGCGCACGCACTATCTCACTGCGGACATGGGCATCTCGGGCGGCAATTTCTTCGTGGCCGAGACAGGCTCGGTGGTGCTGGTGACAAACGAGGGCAACGCGACGCTGACGACAACGTTGCCGAAGGTTCACGTGGCGATCTCGGGTATCGAGAAAATCGTGCCGACGCTCGAAGACGTCGCGACACTGCTGCGGCTTTTGCCGCGTTCCGCGACCGGTCAGTCGATTTCGAACTACGTGGATATCCTGACCGGCACCAAGGGCGAGGGTGAATTCCATGGCGCCGAGCACATGTACTTCATCCTTGTCGACGCCGGCCGGTCGGGTGTCCTCGGCAGCGAAGTGAAGGAAGCGCTGCAATGCATTCGCTGTGGCGCGTGCATGAATCACTGTCCGGTCTACCAAAACGTCGGCGGGCATTCCTATGGCTGGGTGTATCCCGGCCCGATCGGATCGATCCTGACTCCTTCGTATATCGGCCTTGAGAACGCACTCGACCTGCCGCAGGCCTCGACGATGTGCAATCAGTGCGGCGTCGTCTGCCCAGTGCGCATCCCGCTGCCTGACCTGCTCAGAAAGTTGCGCGAGCAGGAATTCGACCGCTCGCTGCGGCCCTGGTACGAACTCGCCGGTCTGCGCGGCTGGGCGTGGCTCGCGTCGCGGCCGACGTTGTATGCCTTCGCGACGCGCGTCGGCGCGCGCGTGCTGAGCTGGATGGGCGGCAAGGATCGATTGATCCACCGGCTTCCGCTAGGCCGCGGCTGGACCGAGGGGCGTGACATGCCCGCCCCGCCGGGACGCACGTTTCGCGATCTCTACGCTCAGCGCGGAGCGCCGCGATGAACGCGCCGCGCGATCTGCAAAAGAGTGCGCCGCCCGTCAGCCGCCGGGGCGAGAGCCTTGGCACCGAAAACGCCTTCGTGGTGCTGGCCGAAGTCAATGCGCTCGTCCGCCAAGGCCGCGATATCGTGTCGTTCTGCATCGGCCAGCCGGATTTTCCGACGCCATCCAACATCCAGGATGCTGCGATCGCGGCGATTCGTGCAGGCAAGCACGGCTACACGCCATCCGCCGGCATCGACGAGCTGCGGGCTGCGGCTGCCGCCGACCTGGGGCGGCGCCGGGGTCTCGCCATTCCGCCGGAGGATGTCGTTGTGGGCGCCGGCGCCAAGCCCTTCATCGCCTACACGATCGCGTCCGTGACCGACTACGGGGCGGGCGACGAGGTCATTTACCCCGTCCCGGGATTCCCCATCTACGAATCGCAGATACTGGCCAACGGCGCGCTGCCGGTGCCGATCTACCTACGCGAGGCACGCGATTTTGCGTTCGACCCGAACGAGCTGGAAGCGAACATCACGGCCAACACACGGCTCCTTATTCTCAATACGCCGCAGAACCCGACGGGTGGCATTCTCAAACGCGCCGACCTGGAAGCCATTGCGGAAATCCTGCGGCGACATCCACAAATCTGGGTCTTTGCCGACGAAATCTATTCGCGCCTGCTCTACGAGGGTGAATTCACGTCGCTCGCCAAGCTGCCGGGCATGCGCGAGCGCACGATCATTTCCGATGGCGCGTCGAAGACCTGGGCGATGACGGGATGGCGCATCGGCTATGTTGCCAATCGCACGCTGGCGCCGGTGTTTACGCGGTGGATCACCAATACCGAGTCGTGCGCATCGCAGATCAGCCAGTGGGCTGCGGTCGAAGCGATCAACGGGCCGCAGGACGCTGCCGCGGCGATGAGGGCGTCGTTCCTCGAGCGTCGCGACCTGATCGTGGGTCTGCTCAACACGGTGCCCGGCATGACGTGCAAGACGCCTGGAGGCGCCTTCTACGCGTGGCCCAATGTCACCGAGGCGTGCAAGCTTACCGGGTGCGCCGATTCCGAGGATCTGCGCAAGCGCTTGCTCAATGAGGCAGGCGTGGCAGTGGTCGCCGACATTCATTTCGGCCGGCGCGTGCCGGGTGACGGTCAGCACATCCGGTTTTCCTACGCGGCGTCGCCCGATACGATTCGTGCCGGGGTCGAGCGCATTGCCGATTTCATCCGGAAAAACAAACGATGAACTCCGCACGCGACGCCATCCTCGGGCGCGTCCGCGCGGCGCTTGGGAAGACAGGCTCAGATGCCGCGGCGTTTGCCGCCGCGCGTAGCTATATCGGAGCGCATGCGCAAGGTCCGCGTCCCAGAATGGACGCAGATCTGCGCACGCGATTCCTTCAGCGCGCGACAGACATGGAAAGCACTGTCGAATCCATCGCGGATCGGCACGACATACCGGCCGCGGTCGCGCGTTACATCAGCGCGCTGAATCTGCCGCCCGCGCTTGCGATGCAGAAGTCGCAGCGCGGAGTCTGCTGGCCGGAGTTTGCCGATCTCGACTGGGCCGGCGCGGGGCTGGCCATCGAAGCGCGACCCACGCGTGGCGACGACCGCCTCGGAGTCACCGGCGCATTTTGCGCGATTGCCGAAACGGGCACGCTCGTTGTTCTGTCTGGCGCAGAGTCGCCAACTGCGACGACCCTATTACCCGATACGCACATTGCCGTGGTGCCGGCCGATCGCATCGTGGCCGGCATGGAAGAGGCTTTCGCGCTGATTCGCCGCGAACGGAAAAGCACGCCGCGCGCGATCAACCTCATTTCCGGTCCATCGCGCACCGGCGACATCGAGCAGACCATCGTGCTGGGCGCGCACGGCCCGTATCGTGTCCACATCCTGGTGGTCGGCAGTTAGAACACACGCATCGCCGGATTGTAGGTCCGAATTCATTCGGACCGCGGTGGTAGTCTTAGCGCCGGAGCGCGAATGAATTCGCGCCTACAAGATCCCGTGGCGCCCTTGGTCCGAATCCGTTCGGATTGTCAGGAATAGATCCAGGAGATGAGGACAAACAGGGGAAGCAGCACGGCCCCTGAATAGCCGAGGTAGGCAAAAAAGCTCGGCATCGTCACGCCGCGGTTCTCGGCGATGGCCTTGATCATGAAATTCGGGGCGTTGCCCACATAGGTCAGCGCGCCGAAATACACCGCTCCGGCAGAAATCATTGCCAGCGTGATCTGGAACGGTCCCATCAGCGCGGAGGGATCGCCGCCGGCGAGATTAAAGAAAACGAGATACGTCGGCGCATTGTCCAGAAAGGCCGACAACAATCCGGCCATCCAGAAATACATCAGTTGGCGCGGCTCGCCCGTCGCGGCGTTGGTGGTCAGGTTGACGATACCCGCGAGCGCCCCGCCGCGTCCTGCCTGGAGCATCGCGATCGCCGGAATGATGGTAAGGAAGATGCCGGCAAACAATTTGGCGACCTCCGCGATCGGTTCCCATGTGAACGCGTTAGCCTCGCGCACCGCGCGCGGCGTCAGCGCGAGCGAAAGCAGCGCCAGGGCGACCAGGATCACGTCGCGCGCCAGATTCTGAAGCTCCAGCGGCGTACCGAGCACGTCGAAGACGATGCCGGGCTTCCACACACCTGAAAGGAGCACCGCACCCACCACACCGCCGATCAGCGCGAAGTTGAATGCGCCGTCGACCCCGAGAGGGGTGTACGTCGCAGGGGGCGTTGTGTTTTCGCTCCGCCAGAAACGGCGGTCGAGAGCATAAAAGATCGCGAGCAATGCGCCTGCAAGGAGAAGCGTCGGCAACGCCAGCGCCCGTGTGGTCCAGAAGAAATCCACCCCCTTGAGAAAGCCGATGAACAGCGGCGGGTCACCCAGCGGGCTGAGCGCACCGCCGACATTGCCAACCAGAATGATGAAGAACACGACGATATGCACCCGGCGCGTGCGCGCCTCGTTCGCGCGCAGCAACGGCCGGATCAACAGCATGGCGGCTCCCGTCGTGCCCATGATGCTGGCCAGCAGCGCACCCAGGGCGAGGATGCCCGTGTTCAAGGTCGGCGTCCCGAACAGCGTGCCGCGAACGGCGATGCCGCCGGCGATCGTGTACAGCGTGAACAGCAGGATCACGAACGGCAGGTATTCCAGCAGTAGCGCGTGTACGACTTGATGAACCGCTTCGCTCCAACCGAAGACGAGCGTGAACGGCGCCAGGAAAACGATGCACCAAACCGCAGTGATCTTGCCATAGTGGTGATGCCAGAACTCCGCAGCAAACAGCGGCCAGAGCGCAAGCGACAGCAGCAACCCAGCGAAGGGAATGCCCCAAAGCAGCGACAAGCCAACGCCAGTGAATGTACCGCCCGTGGCCGCCGCGCATGGCGAGGCCGCGGTGGCTACCAGAATCGCGCAAGCCGCGGCCTTCACAGCAGCATGCATCGGAAGCGTGTGGCGGTGCAGCAAAGCCACGCCAGCGAGCGTGGCGGCGAACAGGATGAGCATGCAAGAAAGCAATGCGGCAACAAACGAAAGGCGCGGCGTTGGGCGCGGGACAAGGGATCTCCTGGGGGAATGCCGCGCTGCTGCAGGGTCGGCTACGTGCCGTGCGCGGGGTTTTTGTGACGCTGATTGTAGCGTGCAGGCTGCACCACGCCAACGTCAGCCCGGGTCGCCATGCGCGGCAAGCTCGGTTGCGCGGTTGAATACCACAGGCCCGATCTTTGCTTGTCATGACTCGTTTGGACACTTAGACTGCCGTTGCCGCTCATGGCCACAGGGTAGGGCGGGGGGCGAAACCGGCCAGATGGCGCTCACGAGATCACTGACTAGGCTCGAACATCCGACGCTCGCAACCGTGGGCGAAGGGATGGAACGGGAGGCTCTGCTGGCGCTGTCGCAGCGCAAGCTGAACGCGCTCGGCCTGCCCGTCTGCTATATCGACGCGGAGCAGCGGTATCGCTTCGTCAACCGCGCCTTCCTCGACTGGACCGGCAAGCCACAGGGCGAAGTCATCGGCCGGGAGGTGGTCGAGGTCGACGGACGCGAACTCTACCAGCTCTATCACGCGTACATCGAAGCCGCGCTTGCGGGCGAGCGCGTCAGCTTCGAGCGCCAACTGTCCTCGGTCAAGCGCAATGCATTCTGGATCCGCGTCGACTATTACGCCGATCGCGGTCCGCGCGGCGACGTCCGCGGCATTCTGGCGACCTATACCGACGTCGACAATATCAAGCGCCTCGAACTCGAGGCCGGTGAGCGCGAGCACCGCCTGCGCATCGTCACCGACAGCGTCGGACTGCCGATCTACTATTTCGACCGCGCCCAGCGGCTGCGCTTTGCCAACAAGCCGTACGGCCAGTACATCGGGATTCCGGTCGACGACCTGATCGGCCAACCGCTGAAGAATTTCGTCGCGCCGGACGCGCTCGCCGAAATGCAAAGCTACATCGAGCGCGCGTTTGCGGGTGCGACGGTGAGCTACGAGCGGCGCGAGCGTCCCGCAACGCACGAACTGCGTTGGGCGCGGATCACGTTGTTTCCGGATCGCGAGGCGGGTGGCAGGACCGGCGGCGCGTTCGTGGTGATCAACGACATCGAGGACGACATCCGGATCCGGGAGGCACTGAAGTCGCAGGAATCGCAGCTGCGGCTGTTCACCGACAACATCCCCGGTCCGATCGCGTACCTCGACAAGAAACTCAAGTACACGTTCGTCAATCAGGCGTTCGCCAACTGGGTGTGCCGCCCGCAGGATCAGATCTACGGCAAGACGCCGTACGAAGTGATGCCGCACGACGTCAACTCGTTCCTGCGGCCGATCATCCAGCGCGCGCAGCAAGGGGAGAACGTCGACTACGAGCGCATCGGCGTCAGCGCGGACGGGCAGCGGCGGTGGATGCACGGCCGCATCGCGCCGGACCTCGACGCCGTCGGCACGGTGCGCGGCCTGTATTGCACTGAATACGACATTCACGATCTCAAGCTCACCGAGCAGGCACTCGCAACGCGCGAGGAGCAGCTCCGGCTGTTCACGGACAACATTCCCGAGCCGGTGGTCTACGTCGACACGGACCGCCATTACACCTTCGTCAACGACGCGTTTCTGCGCCTTGTCGGCTTCGAGCGCGAGGAGGTCCTCGGCAAGTCGGCGAAGGAGGTGCTCGGCCCGGAAGCGTTCGAGTTTCAGCAGCCGTTCATCGATCGCGCGGCGCGCGGCGAGGATGTGACCTACGAGCGCGAGATGGAGGATGTCAACGGGCGCTTGCGCTGGTTGCGCAACAAGATTGTCCCGGACATGCACTTCGACGCGACGATCAAGGGTTACTACATCGTCGGTCATGACATCACCGACCTCAAGGTAGCCCAGGACGCCCTCGCTGCGCGCGAATCGCAGTTGCGCGCGATCATGGACGGCGTCCCGGCACCGGTCGCGTATATCGACCGCGGCGAGCGCTGCCAATACGTCAATCGCACGTTCCTGCAGTATTTCGGCCTGACTGCCGAGCAGGTGGCAAGCATGCGTCTGCGCGACGTCGTGGGTCACGGCATCTACGCGAGCGCCCAGGCGATGCTTTCACGCGCGCTCGAAGGCGAGTCGACGTCCTTCGACCGGCTGGTGCCCGGCGCGGGCGGCGCCCGGCGGTGGATGACCATCCGCGTCGTTCCCGACGCGACGCCGTCAGGAGAAGTTCACGGCGCGTTCGTGCTGATGAACGACATCCACGGCCTGAAGCAGGCGCAGGAGGCGTTGCGTGCCAGCGAAGGTGAATTGCGCCTGATCATGGACAACGTTCCGGCGCGCGTGGCGTACATCGACCGCGAGTCGCGCTTCCGCTTCCTGAACCGGCACAACGAAGAGTGGCTGTCGGAGAAGCGCAAGGAACTGACCGGCCGCAAGATCGGCGAAGTGGTCGGCGAAGCACGCGCGGCGCAGCTCGAGCCGCTAGTCACGCGGGTGTTTGCCGGGGAGACGGTCTCGACGGAGCAGTTGTTGCTCCAGCCCAACGGCGAACAGCGCTGGGAATCGATCCACTACGCGCCCAATCGCGATGCCGAGGGCAACGTCATCGGCATTTATGCAGTTCACACCGATATTCACGACCAGAAGCGCAATGAGGAAGCACTGCGTCGCGCGAACTGGATGCTTTCGTCTCACATCAACAACACGCCGCTGGCAGTGCTGGAGTGGGACCGCGATTTCCGTCTGGTGCGCTGGTCGCCTCAGGCCGAGAACATTTTCGGGTGGCGCGCGGAGGAGGTGCTTGGCATGCCGATCACCGGCAGCCAGCTCACGCACGAAGCAGATCGCGATCAGGTAGTGACACTGATCAGCAAGCTCATGTCGGGCGAGGAGCCGCGCGCGACAGGCCTGAATCGCAACTACCGCAAGGATGCCGAGACGATCTGGTGCGAGTGGTATCACTCCTGCCTGCTCGACGAGCAGGGACGCATCGTGTCCATCCTGTCCTTCGTGCAGGACGTGAGTTCGCGCATCCAGGCGGAAGAGCGCCTGCAATACCTCGCGACACGCGATGCGCTGACGGGGCTGCCCAACCGGCTGCTGTTGCAGGAGCGTCTGGGCCAGGCGATCGCGCAGGCCAAGCGCAACGGCCGGCGCGTCGGCGTGCTGTTCATCGATCTGGATCGATTCAAGAACGTCAACGACACGCTGGGCCACCGCATCGGCGACGAGCTGCTGAAGCACGTGACCGCCTCGTTATCCGAGGCGCTGCGCGAGACCGATCTGCTGGCGCGTCTTGGCGGCGACGAATTCATGGTCATCGTCGAGGAATTCGAGGACCCGGCCGTGCTCAATCGGGTCGCGCAGAAACTCCAGGAAGCCATCGCGCAACCGTTCAAGATCGAGGAGCACGACATCTACGTGACGTCGTCGATCGGCATCGCCGTGTTTCCCGACGACAGCGACGATCCCGAGGGGCTTCTCAAGCACGCCGACGTGGCGATGTATCGATCCAAGGAGCTTGGCAGGAACACCTACCAGTTCTTCGACGCAAGCCTCGCGCAGCACCGGCTCAAGCAGCATACGCTGGAAAGCGCACTGCGCACCGCGGTGAAGGATGGCGCCCTGCGACTGCACTACCAACCCGTCTTGCGGATCACCGACAAGACCATCATCGGTGCCGAGGCGCTGCTCCGCTGGCACGACCCCGAGCATGGCGACATCGCGCCTGCGACCTTCATCCCGCTGGCCGAGGAGTCGGGGCTGATCCACGTGCTCGGGGACTGGGTGCTGCGCACCGCGGCGGAGCAATGCGTCGAATGGCGCAAGGCGGGCATGGCGCTGATGGTGTCGGTCAACCTTTCCGGACGCCAGTTCTATCGCGATGACCTTGCCCACCGCATCTCGGATATCGTCAGGCAAGCAGGCTGCGATCCGTCGTGGATCGAGCTCGAAGTAACGGAGTCGAGCCTGCTGCACGATCTGGATTCGATCAAGAAGGTGCTGGAGAAATTGCGCGAGGAAGGGTTCTCCGTCGCCATCGACGATTTTGGCACGGGCTATTCGAGCTTGTCGCACCTCAAGCATTTCCCTATCGACACGCTGAAGATCGACATTTCCTTCATCGCCGACCTTGAGACGGATCCGGGGGACGCTGCCATCACCGAGGCGATCATTGCGCTCGCCCGCGGACTGGGCCTGCGCGTCGTGGCCGAGGGTGTCGGCACCCAGGCGCAGCTGGAATTTCTCGATGTGCACGGCTGCCATTGCTTCCAGGGATTCTGGGTCAGCAAGGCGCTGCCGCCGTTGGAATTCGTCGAGTTCACCAAGACTCGGCACTAGACGACGCCTGTCGCTTATCGACGCGGCGACCATGGTCCGAATGAATTCGGACCTACGACATCGTACAGTCGAGGTAGGCGTGAATTCATTCGCGCGCGGTGAGTGCATCTCTTCCGCCAAGAATGCCGCACAACAGATGCTCGTCGCGGCACGAAGATGCTAGTGATATGTCCAACAAATAACTGGACAATGAGCTCGGACTCTACTATGCTGAAAGAGTGCCGCGATCAACGCCCGCATTGCAACTCCATGAAGCCGATGCTGAGCAGCTGCGGCAGTGGGTGTTGGCGTTCGGTACGCCGCAGCAAGTGGCGCTGAGGAGTCGAATCGTGCTGGCGGCGGCGGAAGGCCAATCGGACAACGCGATCGCGCGCAGCTTGGCGGTAAATCGCAAGACGGTGACGCTGTGGCGCGAACGCTTTGCCGAACAGGGCCTGGACAGCATGTGGGAAGTGGCTGCGGGACGCGGTCGCAAGCCAAGCTACGGGCGGCGCAAGATCGCGGCCATCGTGTCGGCGACGCTTAGCACCAAGCCGAAAGGCATGACGCAGTGGAGTTGCCGGGGGCTGGCCGAGGCCCAGGGGGTGAGCAAGTCGACCGTCCACAATATCTGGCAGGCGCACCAGCTGCAGCCGCATCGGGACAAGACGTTCAAGCTCTCGCGCGACGCCAAGTTTCTGGAGAAATTGACGGATGTGGTGGGCTTGTATCTGAATCCGCCGCAGCAGGCGCTGGTGCTGTGTGTGGACGAGAAGACGCAGATTCAGGCGCTGGATCGCACGCAGCCGGGCCTGCCCATGAAGAAGGGCCGCTGCGGAACCATGACCCACGACTACAAGCGCAACGGAACCACGACCTTGTTTGCCGCGCTCGAAGTCTTGCAAGGGCGCGTGGTTGGACAATGCTACGAACGGCATCGACACCAGGAGTTCTTGCGCTTTCTGCGCCGGCTGGACGACGAGTTCCCCGGGGAGATCCGCTTGCATCTGGTGCTGGACAATTACGGTACGCACAAGCACCCCAACGTCCGGGCTTGGCTGAAGCGCCACCCGCGCTTTGTCTGCCACTATGTACCCACCAGTTCAAGTTGGCTGAACCTGGTCGAGCGCTGGTTTGGCGAGTTGACGAGCAAGCGCATTCGCCGCGGCTCGTTCGCCAGCGTGACCGATCTGCAGCAAGCCATTGCTGAGTTCCTGGCAGCCTGGAACGAAAACCCGAAACCTTTCGTCTGGACGGCCACAGTCGAATCCATCGTTACCAAGCTCTCGCGGTGTCGACAAACACTGGAGAGCATTCAGCCAGGGTGCACCCTGCCGCGTCGCAGAAAAGCAAAGCAATGAGTTGCCCAGTTATTTCGTGGACACCACACTAGCCGCGGAGCGCTTCGAGCCAATCCAACAGCGGTTGCCCGACGGTTTTCCAGTCGCGCTCGAGCATCATCATGTGGGCGAGCCCGGGAACGATCGTCGCCTTGATGCCGTACATCGTCGCAGTTGCCTGCACGTCGCGCGGCGTGGCGATCCGGTCGTCTTTGGCGCCGAGCACGAATGCGGCTGTAGCGATGACCGGCTTGCCGTCGTGCATGCGTAGCGTCAGGTCCAGGAGCGCGCGCGCGGATTCCATCGTGAGATGAGTGACCGCCTGCGCCAGGATTTCCGGTGCGACGTCGTTGCTGAAATACATCGGCCGCAGCGCCGCCAGCATGTCGCCGGCGAGATGAGGTGCGTCAAGGCGGTGCATATTGACCAGATATTCAGGCTGCCACGCCATGAGGCGGCGCGCGACGGGTGCCAACCCCCCGGGGGGAATCGGCGCGATCAATGCCGCGGCACGCACTGGTCGCGTCGCCATCAGGCGCTCGACGACAGCGGCGCCCATGGAATGACCGATCAGCACCGGCGGCGAGGACAGCGTTGCCGCGACGCGTTCGACGTCCGCGACGTAGTCGTCCAACCCGGCGACGAAGAGCGACTCGCGCCCGCCGCTCGCACCGTGGCCTCGCAGCGACAGCGCATGAGCGGCGTAGCCACGATCAGCGAAAAACGGCAGGAAGTAGGGCTCCCAGCACCATGCATCGCAATAGCCGCCGTGCACGAACAGCAACGGCGGGTTTCCGTTGCGCCGCGCGGGAAGCCGCGAACGAACTTCGAGATTGAGTTCCGGTGGCAGCATTACCAGAGATTAACCGGAGGGCCGATAGCGACATGCTAAGATCGAACCGTCGCTGGCTTGCGGCAATGCGCAGCGCAGTTCCCTTAGCGCGCGCCATTCTACATGAACCGAGACAGCAATTTCGACGTCGCCGCTCCCGCCGACGAGACCTACGATCCCGCCTGCCGTCGCTGCACGCGTCTCGCGCATTTTCTCGACGACGTGCGTGGCTTGCATCCGACGTATTTCTGCCGCCCCGTCCCGCCGTTCGGCAGCGCACGCGCGAAATTGGTCGTCGTTGGCCTCGCGCCCGGCATGCACGGCGCCAACGCCAGCGGACGCCCTTTTACGGGCGATCATGCTGGCCTGTTGTTGTATGCGACACTGTTCAAGTTCGGCTTCGCCACGCGGGCCACGTCGACGAGCGCGCGCGATGGCCTGCAACTTGTTGGAGCGAGGATTACGAATGCAGTCAAATGCCTTCCGCCTGCCAACAAGCCGCTGCCAGCGGAAATCAGGAACTGCAACGCTTTCCTTGCAGCCGATCTGGCGCAGCTGCCCGCAGGCGCCGCGATTCTTGCGCTTGGTACGGTAGCCCACGAGGCAAGCTTGCGCGCACTCGATGTCGCCAGGCGCGAGCGTCCGTTCGCGCACGGCGCGGAACATACGCTGGCAAACGGTGTCTGTCTGTTCGACAGCTATCATTGCAGCCGCTACAACACCAGCACGCGTCGGCTCACCGCCGCGATGTTCGAGGCGGTGTTTGCGCGCATCGTGCAACACCTTGGGCGGCAACGACAGACCCACGTGGCCTGATCGCTCATGGCCTCCGCTCCTAGCGAATCCACGACCAATTCGCCGTTCGATGCGCGCGAATTGCTCGCGTCGCTGCCAAACAGGCCGGGTGTCTACCGCATGCTCGATGCATCCGGAGAGACGCTATACGTCGGCAAGGCGCGGGATCTCAAGAAGCGCGTGTCGAGCTACTTTCAGAAGACCGATCACCACCCGCGAACTGCTCTGATGGTGGCGCAGATCGCGCGCGTTGAAACGACGGTCACGCGCTCGGAAGGCGAAGCCCTGCTGCTCGAGAACAATCTGATCAAGGCGCACCAGCCGCGTTACAACGTCGTGTTCCGCGACGACAAGAGCTACCCGTACGTGTGCCTGACCGGAGAACCATTTCCGCAACTGCGCTTCCACCGCGGCAAACTCGACAAACCGCACCGTTATTTCGGCCCATTCCCCAGTGCGGGCGCCGTACGCGAAGGCATGGCGCTGCTGCAGAAGGTCTTCCAGTTGCGCACGTGCGAGAACAGCGTTTTCGCCAATCGCTCGCGTCCATGCATGCTCTATCAGATCCAACGCTGCACCGGCCCGTGCGTGGGTCTGATCTCCGCGGCGGACTACCAGGAAGATGTCAACAACGCGACACTGTTCCTGCAAGGAAAGACGGGCGAGGTGCTCGAAGGACTGCAGCGGCAGATGGAAGAAGCCGCCGCGACGCTCCAATTCGAGCGGGCGGCGCGTCTGCGCGACAAGATCGGACGGCTGACGCAACTGCAGGCGCGGCAGTTCGTCGAGAGCGCGACGGCGGGAGACATCGATGTTGTCGCCGGCGTGGCCGCGCGCGGGCTGACTGCGGTCAACCTGGTGATGATCCGCGGCGGTCGCCACGTCGGCGACAGGACGTTCTTTCCGCAGCATGCCGATGGCGCCACGCTGGACGAGGTGATTCCTGCGTTCCTGGTGCAGCACTATCTGGACCGGCCCACACCGCCGACGATCGTCGCCGAACAGAGCGGCGACGACCCGGTCCTCGCTGAAGTCTTGACTTCGCAATCGGGACACAAGGTGCAGCTGGTCACGAATCCCGGCGGCGAGCGGCGCGTTTGGGTGACGATGGCGGTGCAGAACGCCGAACTCGCGATCGGTCAGAAGCTCGCGCAGAAGACCACGCAGGAGGATCGGCTTGCCGCGCTGCAGGACGCGCTGGGGATGTCGTCCGCGATGCAGCGCATCGAATGCTTCGACGTCAGCCACACCATGGGCGAAGCCGCCGTCGCGAGCTGCGTCATTTTCGATCATCTGGCGATGCAGACCGGCGAGTACCGGCGCTTCAACGTCAAACCGGCGGTCGGCGGCGACGACTACGCGTCGCTGCGCGAGGCGTTGTCTCGGCGCGTCGCACGGATTGTGAGTGGCGAATATCCCGCGCCGGATCTGCTGGTTGTCGATGGAGGCAAAGGGCAGGTGAGCGTTGCTGCGAATGTGATAACGGAGCAGGGCTTGCACACCACCAAGCTGATCGGCATCGCGAAAGGCCCCGAGCGCAAACCCGGTCTGGAGGAGATCATTTTTCCGGATCGTGCGTTGCCTCTGCATTTGCCCTCCGATCATCCGGGACTGCACTTGCTGCAGCAGATTCGCGACGAAGCGCATCGCTTCGCGATCCAGGGACACCGCGCCCGACGGGGCAAGGCGCGCACGACCTCGTCGTTGCAGGCCGTCGGCGGCATCGGTGCCGCGCGGCGCAAGGCATTGTTGGCGCACTTCGGCGGCTTGAAAGGTGTTCATGCGGCGAGTATCGATGACCTGGCGCGCGTGCCTGGCATCAGCCGCGCGCTGGCGGAACGAATCTTCGCCGAATTGCACTAACAAGACTTGTGTCCCTGCCGGGGTAGAATGTCGCCGAAACCAAGTGCCGGCAACCACCCGATGTCGTTTAATCTTCCCACCGCGCTGACCTGGCTGCGGATCGTGCTGATCCCGGTATTCGTTGGCGTCTATTATCTGCCCGCGAACTGGCTATCGATGCCGGCGAAAAACTGGCTGGCGATGACGGTGTTTGCGCTTGCGGCAATTACGGACTGGGCCGACGGTTACCTTGCGCGGAAGCTAGGCCAGACCTCCGCATTCGGTGCATTTCTCGATCCCGTCGCCGACAAGCTGATGGTCGCGGCCGCGCTGATCGTGCTGGTGCAGCTCGATCGCGCGGATGCGTGGCTCGCCATCATCATCATCGGCCGCGAGATCGCGATCTCAGCGTTGCGCGAATGGATGGCGCAACTGGGCCAAGCCAAAAGCGTCGCGGTAGCGTTCATCGGCAAGGTCAAGACCGGCGCGCAGATCACCGCGATCATCGCTCTGCTGCTCTATCAGCCGGTGATTCCCGGTGTCGACACGATCTGGCTCGGTAAGACTGCCTTGTGGGTCGCGGCGATCCTTACGTTATGGTCGATGTTCCACTACCTTCGACTCGCTGCGCCTCACGTCGAGAGAACAGCTCGAACGCCGCCGTCATCCACGGGACACACGCTGGATTGACCCGAACGCGCTCGCCACGATAAAATAGCCGGCTGTTCCCCGATAGCTCAGCCGGTAGAGCGACGGACTGTTAATCCGCAGGTCCCAGGTTCGAGCCCTGGTCGGGGAG
>CAVZWA010000002.1:0-8301 GCA_963778935.1 uncultured beta proteobacterium | reverse complement strand
CCTGGTCTCCCGTCGCCTCGTAACCGGCCGCCATAACGTAGACGGCACGCGATTGCGCAATCAGCGTGCCATGCTGCTCCTGCCGCGGCCGCCAGTCCCGGGCCAGAAAGAGCCGGTAGGAAACCGTTGGGGGCCAACCCCGACAACATGCGCGGCTTCACTTCTCCGTCGATCAGCTGTTTGCGATACCAGGCCGCTTCTTCCGGCAGCGCGTTCGCGGCCGTCGCGCTGCCGGCATTCGCGCCAAGCGCCGACACGACCAGGGCGAGCGCGACCGCACGGAAAGCGACTTGCCTGACGTTCATCAATGCATTCGGCGGAGTGCGGTAGTTGAAGGCTCAAGCGTAGCTTCGCGCCCGAACTCGGGTCAATGCGCGCCGATGAGTCCGATTGCAGTCCCTTGCATGGAGGAAATGATCTGCGCATTCGGGATCATTGATTCGGCAAGAAAGCGAGACGATCGCCGCGAAACGAAGAGGGCGACTGTAAGACTGTTCGACATTTGCAATGCATGTGTTGCGTACAAACATTCGCGAGATGTCGGGATTCTATACATTTCTGACGAGACATTGGTGCTACTCGATTGATTGCATGGGGATGTACGGTTCTTGCTTACAACGAAATTAGTGGGCCAAGGGAGGCCTGAAGAACGTCTCCCGGCTCGGTTATTCAATCTCGTTGGAGGGGAACTGCCGTGCGAAAAGTTGCGATGTACCCATTGGTTTCGCCGTTGCGCTGTCGGTTGCTTCGGCGCCGGCGTCGGCGAGCCTCGTCTTCAATCTCACTTACATCGCGGGTACGACAGCCCAAGTGCAACAGGGATTCCAGGACGCCGCCGCAAGGTGGTCGAACCTGTTCTCCGACAACATCACCGTGAACCTGACGGTGGGCTCGCAGGCCCTCGGTGCCGGCATCCTTGGCTCGACCGGGTCGGTGCAGACGAGCTACAGCTACAGCGCATTCAAGACAGCCCTGGCCGCCGACCAGAAGTCGGCCAACGACGCGACGGCGGTCGCGAATCTTCCCGGTGGATCCAGCTTCGGCATGTTGATCAATCGGACGTCGGACAATCCCACTGGCTCCGGAAGCGCGACACCTTATCTCGATACCACCGGCGCCAACAATACGACGATCCGTATCAGCAACGCCGAAGCCAAGGCGGTGGGCCTAACGCCGACGTTGGGAACGACAGGCGCCTGCGCGAGCGCCTGCGATGCGAGCGTTGCGTTCAATACCAGCGCCTTCGCTTTCGATTTTGATCCGACGGACGGAATCACGGCCGGCGCATTCGATTTCGTTGGCGTCGCAACCCACGAAATCGGGCACGCGCTCGGCTTCATCAGCGGTGTCGACATCCTCGACATCAATTCGCCGCCGGTCAACGGACCGTTTTCGGCCAATCAATTCGTCTTTGTGTCGGGCCTGGACTTGTTCCGCTATTCGACAGCGAGTTTCGCGGCCGGCGTCATCGACTGGACCGCGGACACGCGGGCCAAGTACTTTTCGCTCGATGGCGGCGCGACGGTCGGGCCGGGGTTCTCGACCGGCAGGAATTTCGGCGACGGACAACAAGCAAGCCACTGGAAGGACAGCCTGGGCATCGGCATCATGGACCCGACGGCGGCACGGGGTGAATTGCTGTCGATTTCTGCCAACGACATCCGCGCGTTCGATGTGATCGGCTGGGACCTGACTGACGGCAGCCGAGTTCCGGAACCCGGCACGCTCGCGCTTGTTGCTCTCGCGGCGGCGGGACTCGGATTCTCGCGGCGCAAGAGCTAGCCTGTTCGCAGTGGATCCGTTGGGATTGGCGCCGGCAGCAGGAATCGAGGCCCAAGACCAACGGATTGCAAAGCCCGCGCGGTGTAAGGTAAGGCGCTCTGCATCGAGGTTTTAGGCCGGCCATCTTCATGGACTGCGGATTCGACCTATCTCGCCGACCCGGTGCGCACGCAACGCGCCCGACGTTCTGCCGATGCAAACTACATCGACCCTTCCGGCGCCGCTGCCAACATGCGCGGCGCGAAGCGCTGTGTCAGCACCGGCCCGAGGATGGACGTGACCAGCACCATGATGAGGACACCGTTGAGCATGCGGCTGTCGAGCAGCGGCTGGCCGGCGGCATTGTAAGTACGATAGGCGACGAGTGTCGCCGCAAGCGTCGCCGCGACTTGCGGTAACGTGAGCGACCACATGGTTTTTCGCGCGACCGGCGTGTAGCCGAAAGCACGACCGCACGACTCTGCCGCGATCCATTTGCCGGCAAGCAGCGCGCCGATGATGCCCGCCGCAAGGAACGAATCGTCGACGAGGCTACGTGCCAGCGTGAGCGGGTCGATCAGGAAGCCGGTTACGATGAAAAAGGCTGGAATGAACAGCGTCTTCCCCATGAATTCCAGCTTGTTCGTGGCGGGCTTGTCTTCCACTGCCGCATTGACCGCCAGGCCGGCCATGAACGCGCCGACAATACCCGGCAGATTGATGTACTGGGCAAGCAGCGCCGTCACCACAAGGATGCCGAGCATCAGGACGAAATAGGTCTCCTCGTCTTTTTCCACTTTCTTCAAGATGTATGCACCGCCACGGCCCAACCCGAACAGCACGAGCGGGACAAACGCGATGATTTCAATGACCTGAATGGCGAATCCTGACGCGGAAAAGCCACTCGTGTACACCGGCACGCAAACGGCGAATACCAGCAGGGACAAGGTGTCCGACATCATCGTCGCGCCGTAGGTCACAACGATGGGCTCGAGGCGACTTACGCCCAGCTTCGCGACAATGGAGGCTGCGAGAAGCGTGTGGGAAGCGAGCAGAGATCCAACGACGATTGCCGGCACCAGGGCGTAACCGAGCCAATGGGCTGCGAGCGTTCCCAACAGCAACGGAATGGTGGTCGTGATCACGCCGAACACCATCGAGCGGAATAGTTTCTCCCGAAACAACGTCAGATTGATTTCCAAGCCCGCGAAGAACATCAGCAGCAACATGCCAAGCTCCGAGAAAAATTCGGCGACCGGGTGTTGGGGAGGGATGACGTCGAGCATGTGCGGCCCGAGTACCACGCCGCTTAACAGCAGCCCTACCGCCGTCGGCAGGCGGACGCGGCGCGCCAGATCCGGAACGATGACGACGACCCCAATGAGGATCGCGAATCGTGCCAGCGCCGGAAGTGCTTCGATCGCACGATGAACGGTTTCGACAATCCCCATGTCGTGCCCTCAATGTGTCGCCGATATATCGAACACGACCTGGTCATGCCACCAAAGCCGTTCAAAGAAGTCGCGCACACTGTCGAGTCGTGAGCCTCCGGCTGATGGCAGCACCGCTTTGTCGACGATATCGCCAATGCTGCGGTCGCCATCGATCAAATCCAACAACCGCATTTCCGTCGCATCGATCGGCAAATAAATGTCGCGGTAGGTATGTGACTGATTGATCAGAACGGCAACCGCTCCGGGAGGGAGCCGCTCTCGAACGCACACCGTGTCCGGCATTCGAACCGGCACATAGGCCAGCCACGCGTCGCCGGAAAAACTGATTCGGTTCAAATTGTCGAGAGCGTCGTCGCGGTAAGCAATTGCACTGTGGCGAAGCATCGTGCCTCGGAAAAGTTCGCAAGCGGCATACTGATCCTCCGCGGACAACGCTTGCAATCGTGCGGCCTGACGAATGTGTGCCAACGCGCCGCAGTATGGGCTGTACGCCGCCTGCCGAGCCCATCGACCGAAGCTCAGACCCCCTCGCTCGAAAAAATCGAGTAGCTGCGGGACCGAATATGCGCGATCGCATGGGTGCAAAAGCGCGTCGGCGAGCGCCGCCTCATTCCGGAAGTCCGGGGCGTCGCGCAGCAGGCGTTCCAGCGGATGTCCTGGCGGCAGTGCCTTGAGCGTTTCGATGAGATCCCGAATCTCGACATCGGTGGCACCTATACCGAGTCGCTTGCAGAAATCCTGCAGCATGTAGATGCCCGTTCTTCCATACGGCGCATACACCATGACGTGCATCGCCCCGTGTGGATCGAGGACGTCGCGCAAAGACCTTAGCCCCGCATCGGGATCCGGCAGATGATGGAGCACGCCGGTGCAGACGATCTGGTCGAAGCTCGTCTCCAATTCGCGCGCCCGCTCGAGGGGTAGCTGGCGCACCTGAAGATTGTCCAGTTGGTATTTTCTTTTGAGCTCCTCGGTACAGCGCACGCTCGTTTCGCTGAAATCGATACCCATGACTCGCGCTGCCGGCCAACGCATCGCGTGCTTTGCTGCCTGCGATGTCCCGCAGCCGGCAACGAGAATCGATATGTCCTCATCGAAGACCCTGGAAGGCCAGGACAAATGGAACTCCGCACGGCGCTTTTTCGGATCTTGCCAGGCCCGGTATTTCTCGAGGTCGTCGACGGGTGGCGGATACGGATGGTCTTCGTAGAAGGCGCGCACCCCCTCGGCGACGCTTGCCGCATCCTGGCTTGCTATTCCGCGCTCTCTCATGACCCCTGCATCGCAAGAAAAAGAACCCATGCATGGAGTGAACCATGCATGGGTCGGTTACATCCGGCGGCGCAGTCGGCAAAACTGCCGGTTGCGCCCCCGTTGCCGTTCAATAGAGCTCCGCTCCTTAACCGTGGCCGTGAGTAGACAGCTGCGCCAGCACGGCGTCGAGGTTGAACGAAGCGGGCTTCTGCCTCGGCGGGAACTTGACGAACTCTGCGAGCTGCTGCGCGACGAATGCCTGCATCATGTATATCTGAGGCACGTGATCGACCATCCAGTCCAGATAGGTGTTCGAGTTGTATTCAGCACGCTCGAACGGATCGCGACGCATGCTCATGATGTACGGCAGCCGTAATTTAACGAACGGCTCGGCCCACTGCCTCATCGTATTGGCGCGTTGCACGGCCAGATTGAATTTCCAGTCGCCGACCCGCACCGCGATGACCTCGCCATCGTCGCTGAAGTAGATGATGCCGGGCCTCGGGCTTTCCTTCACCTTGCCGCTCAAGTAAGGAATCATATTGAAGCCGTCGAGATGGACGTTGAACTTCTTTCCGTCCACCGTGCAGCCGTCGAGCAATTGCTTGGTGACATCGGGATTGCCGGCAGCAGCCAGCAAGGTTGGAAACATGTCGATGTGGGAGACGATGCCGTTCAGCACCGAGTCCGGCTTGATCGTCCCCGGCCAGCGCATGAAGCACGGCACGCGCCAGCCGCCTTCCCAGTTGGAATCCTTCTGTCCGCGGAACGGCGTGGTGGCGCCGTCCGGCCAGGTGTCGTTCTCCGGTCCGTTGTCGGTGGAGTACATGACGATGGTGTTGTCGGCGATGCCGAGCTCATCCAGCTTGTCGAGCATCATGCCGATCTGCTCGTCGTGGACGACCATGCGATCGCTGTACGGGTCCTGGCCGCTCTTGCCGATATTCTTTTCGGCGACGTGCGTACGGAAGTGCATGGCCGTTGCGTTGTACCAGAGGAAGAACGGCTTGTCCGCCTTGGCCTGCGCCTCCATCCAGGCGAGAGCCCTATCCGTGATCTCCTCGTCGATGGTTTCCATGCGCTTCTTGGTGAGCGGACCGGTATCGACGATCGTCTGTCCGCCCTTGCCATCGGCCTTGCAGTGAAGCACACCGCGCGGGCCGAACTGCTTCTTGAACGCCGGGTCCTTGGGGTAGTCGGGCAGCTCAGGTTCTTCTTCTGCATTCAGGTGATAGAGATTGCCGAAGAACTCATCGAAGCCGTGCACCGTCGGCAGGAATTCGTCGCGGTCGCCAAGGTGGTTCTTGCCGAACTGGCCGGTGGCATAGCCCTGCGGCTTGAGCAATTCGGCGATGGTCGGATCTTCCTTTTGCAAGCCGACCGTCGCGCCGGGCATACCGACCTTGGTCAATCCCGTACGAATCGGGTTCTGTCCGCAGATGAAGCACGCGCGTCCGGCGGTGCAGCTTTGTTGCGAATAATAGTCGGTGAAGGTGACGCCCTCTTTCGCAATGCGGTCGATGTTCGGTGTGCGATAGCCCATCATGCCGCGACTGAAATGGCTGATGTTCCAGATGCCGATGTCGTCACCCCATAGAATCAGGATGTTCGGTTTCTTTGCTGCCATGACGTATTCCTTTCAGTTTGGGTAATGGCCGGGTTCCCGCAAGGAACGCAGGCCGGAAGTGCGGTCCTACCTACCTGCTAGCATGCACCGGCGGACTATGTGGATCGAACAGCCCGATGCATGGATTCGAAACTTCGGTTGTATCCATCACGAGCTTCAGAGCAGTTTCCAGAGGATGCTCACGAACAACAATACACCTGACACTGACATGATCATGGCCATGATAAGGGGCGCGCGCGGACGCCCGAATATCCGCTGCTGATGGAGCACCTTGAGCGTTTGCCAATATTCGAGGGTGCCCATTATCATTGCGAAGGTTCCCATCGCAGTCAGAAAAAGCCCGGCATCGCGTGGAACATCTGTCCTGACGAACTTACCTTCCTCCTGAAATGCCTGGAGGATCTTGAAAATCGTGAACCCAAAACTCAGCAACGAAAGCGATGTCCGCGTCCACGACATCAACGTTCGGTCCGCCGCCATCAGCGTATTCATCACCGGCAGGTTCGGCGGGACTTCGGTGGACGCCTTCTCGGGGTGTATCGACATTTCGTCTTTCTGCGCAGGGGCTGGGTGACCGGGTTACGGGTGCAATGAAATTAGCTGTAACCGCGATGACGCTTGCCGCCGAACACGCGATACACGCCCATCGTATAAATCAGGATCATGGGCAGCACGATCACACCGCCAAAGAAAAAGAATCCAAGGGACTGATCCGGCGCCGCGGCGTTGGCCACCGTGACCGAATAAGGAACCATGTAGGGCCAGAACATCACGCCGAGCGTCAAGTAAGCAGCGATGAAAAACAACGTGGTGACGAAGAACGGCACGCTGTCGAGGCGCGCGCGGGCGCCGACGATGACGCCGATCAACGCAGCGACACCAATGACCGGAAACGCGAGACCCCAGCTGCGCGCCCGCAGATTGCTTTGCGCGATGGCGCCGGCATCGAGCGTCATGGCAGCGGTGAACGCGAGTCCAAGGACAACGAACACCGCCGCTACCAGCCACGGTATGCGCGCGTACGCCCAATCCCGCAGGGCATCCTCGCTCTTGTACACGATCCAGCCGGCGCCGAGCAGCGCGTAGCCGAGCACCAAGCCAACGCCGGTGAGAATCGGAAACGGATGAACCCAATCGAATGTATGGCCCGCGAACTGACCGTTGACGACGGGAATACCCCTCATCATCGCGCCGATCGCCGCGCCCTGGACAAAGGCGACCACGGTGGAACCGAGGGAAAATCCCCAGTCCCACAGCCATTGCGTGTGCTTAGAACGCTGGCGAAACTCGAAGGCGATGCCGCGGAAGATCAAGCCGAAAAGCATCAGCAGCACCGGCAGGTAGAACGCGCCGAGGAACACCGCGTAGACCGCCGGAAACGCCGCAAAGAGACTGGCACCGATGATCACCAGCCAGGTTTCGTTGCCGTCCCAGAACGGCGCGATGGTGTTGAGCATCTGCAGTCGATTGGTCTCGTCACGTGTGAATCCGAACAGGACTCCCACGCCGAGATCGAACCCATCCAGGATGACGTAGATGATGATCGACAGCGCGATGACGCTGGCCCAGAACACGGCGAGATTAGTGGCTTCCATGGCTCAGCGACCGCCCGCTAAATTACTGCCCGTGGCGCTGGCAGCATCATCCGCGAACGCCATCGGGCGACTCGGTGTAGCGTTCGGGATGGGCACCGCCGCAACGGTGGGGCCCTCGCGCAGCAGCTTGTAGATGTAATACGTTCCGAACGCGACGAACACGGCGTATACCAGCACGTAGCCGGTCAGCGAAATGAGCACGTCGCCGGTGGTGAGCGACGGCGTCACCGCATCCTTCGTGCGCAGCACCCCGTACACGACCCAGGGCTGCCGTCCGACTTCGGCCGTGTACCAGCCCGTCAAGATGGCGACGAAGCCGGTTGGAAACGCCAGAAACGCACCCCACAGAAACCAGCGCGTCGTCTCGAGCCTGCCGCGGAACCGCAGGAAGTTCCCGAGCCATGAGATCGCCAGCATGATCAATCCCATCCCGACCATGATGCGGAAACCGAAGAACGGGATCACCACCGGCGGCCGGTCTTCACGCGGGAACGATTCCAACCCGACCTCGGGCGCCGTCCAGTTGCCCGACGCGATCATGCTGCCGAGTTTCGGTACGGTAATAGCGAATAGATTCTTCTCTGCCTTTGAATCGGGGATCGCGATCAAT
>CAVZWA010000001.1:0-16114 GCA_963778935.1 uncultured beta proteobacterium | reverse complement strand
TCGCCGCCGCGCCTGTGCGTGGGTCCCCTCGAGGCGTTGGACGGCACCCCGGTGGTCGACGTCAGGCGGCCGGCATGATCCTCGGTGACCGGGCTATGGCTTGACGTTTAACGGTTAACGTTATACCTACCACTGACGGAGAACTGTGATGATCAAGAGCGGCATGCGGCCGGTTCATCCCGGTGAAGTATTGCGAGAGGATTTTCTGATTCCTCTCGGAATGAGCGCCAATGCGCTGGCGAAGGCCCTGAACGTGCCTGCTCCGCGCATCAACGACGTCGTACGCGAGCGACGCGGTGTCAGCGCCGATACCGCGATGCGGCTTGCGCGCTACTTCGGTGGCGATGCGCGCTCGTGGCTGAATCTACAGGCCGCATACGACCTGCGCGTTGCCGAGATCGAGAATGCAAAGCGCATCGACCGGGAGATCGCTCCGGCGACATGAATGCTCAGGCCGAAGGTTTGGGCGCGCCGCATTGACCCGGGAATTCAATCCGCCCGAGCGGGTCAAAGCAACCAATTCACGGACGTTTCGCTCCTCCGAGGACGAGCGGCTCCTGATCATCAAGGGCGATATACTGGTGGCCATCGACTGAAAAATCATGCTTCACGAGCTACTCGACCCTTTCGTACGCACATGGAGCGACATAACGAGCGGCGTCCATGCGCCGCTTGGATTCCGCCTGGTCGTTCAACCGCTCGTCGCCTTATTCTATGCAGTTCGCGCCGGGAGGGCGGACGCCCGAGCCGGCCGACCGCTGTATTTCTGGGCGGTTGTGACAGATTCGGTAGATCGGCGAGCCCTGTTGCGTGAGGCCTGGAAGCACGTTGGCAAGGTCTTCATTGTGGCGATCATTGTCGACGTGATCTACCAGGTCATCGTCGAGCGCTGGGTATATCCGTTCGAAGCGCTGATGGTAGGTGCAGTTCTCGCCGTACTTCCCTATTGGATATTTCGCGGCGTGGTCAATCGCATCCTGCGGCGCCGATATCGCCCCATTGAATAGCGAGGCGCCGCGCGATGACGTAGAAGAGGACCGTGCCCGGCTGCTGGCGTTGGTCGGGAGCGGCCTCGCCGTCGGCGCGCTGGCGGGACTGGTCGGAAGCGCGTTCAATGTCGCGCTCGTCGCTGCGGAGCGGTTTCGCGGATTCGTGGTCGATTGGGCGCATCGCTATCCGGGCGTGGGATGGCTTGTGCCTGTATTGGTTGCTGCTGGTGCTGCCTACGTCGCCCGTTGGCTTGTCGGACGCTATGCGCCTGAGGCGTCCGGCAGCGGCGTACAGCGTGTCGAAGCGATCATTCGTGGCGGCGCCGACTCGCTGAATCCTGCCGTATTGCCCGTCAAGTTCATTGGCGGCGTGTTGGCGCTCGGCGCCGGACTGGCGCTCGGCCGCGAAGGGCCGACAGTGCAGATGGCCGCGACCATCGGGAAAGCCTGGGCACGCCTGTTCAAGCTGCGTCCAGCGGACCATCGAGCGCTACTCGCGGCGGGCGCAGGCGCCGGGCTGGCCGCGGCATTCAATGCGCCACTCGCCGGCGCCATTTTCGTCTTTGAGGAACTGCTGCGCCGCTTCGAATTGCGCGTCGCCGTCGCAACGCTTGCCGCGTGCAGCGGCGGATTGGTGATCATGCGCACGTTGATCGGCGATCACCTCGTCTTTGCGGTGCCGCCGATCGGAGTCGACCTGTTCCCGGGTTACTTCCTGTTCCTCGCGTTCGGCGTGGTCATGGGTGCGTTGGGTGTGATTTACAGCCGCATGGTCGTCGCAGGGCTGGATCTCTCGGAGCGAATGCACCGGATTCGACCGGAGCTGCAGGCGGCGATTGTCGGCGGGGTGTTCGGACTGCTGGCATTCTTTGCGCCGGGGGCAGTAGGGGGAGGCGAGTCCCAGGTACAGGCCATGCTGGACGGCAGCTACACGTTCGTCGCGATCGCGATCCTCTTCGCGGTGCGCCTTGTCCTCGGGCCGCTGTCCTACGCACCCGGACTTCCCGGTGGTTTGTTCGCGCCGTTACTCGTCATCGGCGCCGCGGCGGGATTGCTGTTCGGCAAGGGATTGGAATCCACGATCCCAGCGCTGACGCCGCCCCTGGCAGCGCTTGCGGCCGTCGGCATGGGTGCATTGTTCACGGCGGTGGTGGGCGCGCCGGTGACCGGCATCGCGTTGGTGGTCGAGATGACCGGCGCGACGAGCTTGTTCGTGCCACTCCTCACCGCTTGCGCGGGTGCCGTCGCTGTGCCGGCGCTGCTCGGCAACCGGCCGATCTACGACACGCTTCGGGATCGCGACGCTACGCGAAGCAAGGGCTCAACGACGATGTGATCGCGATGATTGCTCGTGCACGACGGTGCGCCAATGCTGCGGCACCATCGATCCCGCGCTGCGTCGCGATTGAACGAACTGCGTGGAATAAAATCATAACGTCGCTGTATCTGCTGGCACGGCACGCTGTCGATGCATGTCAAGACAGGTAAGAGACCTGTGGATGACGGCGATGTGACATAACTCCGGGTGCAATTGTTACGGCGCGTTAGTTGCACGCCCGTCGATGTCGCGCTAATCTATCGAGAAGTCGGTTCATCCTCCAACCGCCGTCGACGACGAGACCTCGCTGCCGTCCTGTTGACATGCCGCGGCAATTCCCCGAAATGCAGTTCACCGAGAGAGTGCGTAAATGAGCAAACGACTTTGGATCATCCTCGGCTCGTTGTTTGTGGCAGGCGTGGTTGTCGCGGGCGTGCTTTACGTCACCTTCCCGGTGGCAGATGACGACCTACGGCGGCATGGGTCTGAACTATTTCAAGTCCTTGAACGCGCCGGCAGGCACGTTGAACACGGAAACGAATCCCGCCTACAAAGCCCCGGCGGCGGTGGCGTCGCCTTCACCTCCAAGCCGACCCCGTTTGGCCGAACGCTGCGCGCCGGCGACTGGCCGAGCTACAACAGAACGCCGTCGTCGCAGCGCTTACTCGCCGCTCGACCAGATCAACACCAAGAATGTCGCGCAACCTGAAGGTCTTGTGCACGTACGACCTCCACACGATCACGGCCTTTGAATCCGGACTGATCATGGTGGACAACGCCTTGATCGGCACCACCGAGTTCGAGATTTTCTCGATCAATCCCGCAACTTGTGCCGAGAACTGGCGCACGCACGTGAATTCCGCCGGGTCGCTCTTGCCGGCCAACCGAGGCGCCGCCTACATGGACGGCATGCTGTTTCGCGGCACGCAGGACGGCCGCGTGCTGGCCTTCGATTTCAAGACCGGCAAGCAACTGTGGGAGACGACGATCGCCGACCCGAAGCACGGCGAGTCGGTGCCGGCGGCGCCGATTGCCTGGGACGGCCTGGTCTACATCGGCAATGCGGGCGGAGACTTCAAGGGCGGCAAGGGACATGTGTTCGCGCTCGAGGGCAAGACCGGCAAGAGTCGTCTGGGAATTTTTCCTCGTGCCCAAGGTCGAGGGCGACACGGTGCAGAGGTCCTCTGGGCAAGACGCCGCTCGACGGGTCGACCTGGAACAACGCGCCGGGCATACCCATCAGCGGCGCCGGCATGTGGACGTCCCTCACGCTCGACATCAAGAACGGACTGTTGTACGTCCCGGGAGGCAATCCGGCCCCCGACTTCGCCTCGGGAGCACGCGAGGGAATCAATCTCTACAGCGACTCGGTCGTGGTCCTCGACGCCAAGACGGGGGACTTCAAGAATAATTTCAAGGTGGTGGCGAAGGACTGGCACGACTACGACGTCTCCAACCCGCCGATCCTGCTGCAAACCATGGGCGGCAAGCAGCTCATGTCGGTCTCACCGAAAGATGGGCACCTGCGCGGTTACGATCTCGCCACCAACAACCTGCTCTACCGCGTGCCGGTGACCACGATCGAGAATGACGGCCAGAATTTCGCGGTCGGTCAGAACGTGCATTTCTGCCCCGGTCCGGTGGGTGGCAATGAATGGAACACGCCGGGCTACGATCCGACCACGAACCTTATCATCACCGGCACGGTCGACTGGTGCGATACGGTGAGAATCGCAGATGACAAAAAGCTTGCTGCGGTGCCGATCGGCCAGCCATTTACCGGAATCGCGTACCTGAACCCGATCAACATGTTCGGCAAGGAAGCAACTACCGACAAAGATTGGGCTGGGTGGGTCTATGCCACCGACGCCGATAGCGGGATCTGGAAATGGCGCGTGAAGTCCAACTTCCCCATTGTCGGCGCCATCACGCCGACCGCCGGTGGCATCGTTTTCTTCGGCGATCTGGGCGGCAACTTCTATGCGCTCGATGCCTCCACCGGCCAGAAGCTGTGGGGCCAGGTGCTTGGCACCGGCGGTGGTATCGGCGGCGGCATCATCACTTATACGGCGGGCGGCTCGCAAAAAATTGCCGTGGCTGACGGCTTCACGATGGTCGCATGGCCGACGAAGCCCGTGACCGCCAAGGTCGTGATCCTGGGGCTCGACGACGCCTCCGCGAAGAAATGACATGACGTCGAACGGAGTCGGTCGGTGCTGATGTCGTATCCGAGCCGATCATGAACCCGTACGCACTGTTCGCGAACCTATAACCGCGGGTGGCCCATGGAACTCGATCCGGTATTCCTGTCGCGGCTGCAGTTTGCGTTCGTCATCAGCTTTCACATCATCTTTCCGGCGTTCACGATCGGCCTGGCTGCGTGGCTCGCGACCATCGAGGGCGCGCGGCTGGTCACGGGCAACCCGATCTATCGGCGCGTGTTCGACTTCTGGATCAAGATCTTCGCGCTGTCGTTCGGCATGGGCGTGGTTACCGGCGTCGTGATGGCGTTCCAATTCGGCACCAATTGGGGCGTGCTGGCGGAGAAGACGGGCTCGATCCAGGGGCCGCTGCTCGGCTACGAATCATTCACCGCCTTCATGCTGGAAGCGAGTTTTTTCGGCGTCGTGCTGCTCGGGCGCAACCGCGTGTCGCCGCGCTTCTATTTCTTCGCCTGCTGCATGGTCTCGCTCGGGACGATGTTCTCTTCCTTCTGGATTCTCGCCAACAACAGCTGGATGCAAGTGCCGGTCGGGCACACGATCGTCGACGGCAAGATCATTCCGTCGGACTGGTGGGCAATCGTCACGGGCCCGGTCATGATGGTGCGCTGGCCGCACATGCTGCTTGCGGCATTCCTGACCACCGGCATGTGCGTGGCCGCGACGGGCGCCTGGTACACGCTGCGCGACATTCATCGCGCCGAGGCGCGCGTGATGCTGCATTGGGGGCTGGGGTTCGTCGCGGTGGTCATCCCGGTGCAGCTCTTCTTTGGCCACCTGACGGGACTGTACGTGCTGAAGCATCAGCCGGCGAAGTTTGCGGCGATCGAGGCCCGATGGAAGAACGAGCAGCCGGCGTCGGAAGTACTGATCGGCGATCCCCGATTCGAAGGCGGAGAAGAATCTGTTCGCCATCACCATACCGAAACTCGGCAGCATGATCGCGTCGGGCAACTGGACGGCGCCCGAGGTCGGGCTGGAATCGTTCCCGCGTGAAGACCGGCCGCCGGTGGTGATCCCGTTCTTCGGTTTCCGCATCATGGTCGGGATGGGATTGATCATGCTGGCGATCTCATGGCTCGGGAACTTCCTGCGGTTCCGCGGCCGGCTGGAGACGACGCGCTGGTTTCTCTGGGGTACGTTTCTCGCATTTCCGACCGGCTTCGTCGCCATCCTGACCGGCTGGTACACCGCCGAAGTGGGGCGGCAGCCCTGGGTCGTCTACGGCGTGCTGCGCACGAAGGATGCGGTGACGCCGTCGCTCACCACCGGCGACGTGCTCATTTCGCTGACCGGCTACGTGCTGGTGTACGCCGTGTTCGTCGCGTTCGGGACGTATTACATCTACAAGCTGCTGCGCGAGGGCCCGACCGTTGCGGCGGTGCCGATCCCGAACGCTACGCCGAGTCGCCCGATGGCCTTCGCCGATGACGCCGCCAGCGCCACGGGCAGCAACCTTGCGGGCAGGCGCTGAGCCATGGAAGCCACCAATCTCGCCGTGTTCTGGGCCAGCGTCATCGCGCTGTCGATCATCATCTACGTCATCCTGGATGGGTTCGATCTCGGCGTGGGAGTCCTGTTCGGATTCACGCGTGACGAGACCAACCGACTGCAGATGCTCAACACCATCGCGCCGTTCTGGGACGGCAACGAAACGTGGCTGGTGATCATCGGCGCAAGTCTCTTTGCGGCGTTCCCGGCGGTCTATGCGGTGTTCCTCGGTGCGTTCTACCTGCCGGTGCTGCTGATGCTTTTCGGCCTGATCTTCCGCGGCATCGCCTTCGAGTTTCGCCAGCGCTCGGAGCACACGCAATGGCTGTGGGACTGGGGATTTTCCCTAGGTTCCACCGTGGTCGCCTTCGTCCAGGGCGCGGCGATCGGCGCGATGATGCGGGGAATTCCCGTCGTCAACGGTCAGTTCGCGGGCCATACATTCGATTGGGTCCATCCGTTCCCGATCCTCACCGGCGTTGGCTTGGTGCTCGGTTACGCGCTGCTCGGCGCCGGCTGGATCGTGTACAAGAGCGAGGATGCCCTGCGGGATTGGGCCTACGCGCGCATACCGTGGCTGGTAGTGGCGGTGTTCGTTGTCCTGGGACTCGCGTTCACGGCTGCCATGACGCTCGACGCCGGCGCCATCGCGCAAAGCAACCTGCGGGCGCGCAGCTGGGGTTTCGCGTTTCCGGTCATTGGTGTCGCTGCATTGATCGGCGTCATAGTAGGCGCACGCGCGCGGCTCGATGGCGTTCCGTTCTTCCTCACCACGTTGTTTTTTATCGCCGCTTACCTGACGCTCGGCGTGATGTTCTGGCCCTACATGGTTCCTTATTCGGTCACGGTGGCCAATGCCGCGGCGCCGGATCGCGTCCCTGGGATTCTTCTTCTTTGGCGGTGTGATCGTGCTGCCCATGATCCTGATCTATACGATGGGCGTGTATCGCGTGTTCGGCGGCAAGCGTCATCGCGGTTACAGCTAATTTCATTGCACCCGTAACCCGGTCACCTAGCCACTGCGCAGAAAGACGACATGTCGATCGACCCCCAGAAGGCGTCCACTGAAGTTCCGCCGAACCTGCCGGTGATGAATACGCTGATGGCCGCGGACCGAACGTTGATGTCGTGGACGCGGACATCGCTTTCGTTGTTGAGTTTTGGGTTCACAATTTTCAAGATCCTCCAGGCATTTCAGGAGGAAGGTAAGTTCGTCAGGACAGATGTTCCACGCGATGCCGGGCTTTTTCTGACGGCGATGGGAACCTTCGCGATGGTGATGGGCACCCTCGAATATTGGCAAACGCTCAAGGTACTCCATCAGCAGCGGATATTCGGGCGTCCGCGCGCGCCCCTGATCATGGCCATGATCATGTCAGTCTCAGGTGTATTGCTGTTCGTGAGCATCCTCTGGAAACTGCTGTGAAGCTCGTGATGGCATACAACCGAAGTTTCGAATCCATGCATCGGACTGTTCGATCCACATGGTCCGCCGGTGCATGCGAGCTAGGTAGGTAGGACCGCACTTCCGGCCTGCGTCCCTTGCGGGAACCTGGCCATTACCCAAACTGAAAGGAATAGATCATGGCAGCAAAGAAACCGAACATCCTGATTCTCTGGGGTGACGACATCGGCATCTGGAACATCAGCCATTTCAGTCGCGGCATGATGGGCTATCGGACGCCGAACATCGACCGCATCGCGAAAGAAGGCGTGACCTTCACCGACTACTATTCGCAACAGAGCTGCACCGCCGGTCGCGCGTGCTTCATCTGCGGCCAGAACCCGATCCGCACGGGCCTGACCAAGGTCGGCATGCCCGGCGCGACGGTCGGCTTGCAGAAGGAAGATCCGACCATCGCCGAATTGCTCAAGCCGCTGGGCTATGCCACCGGCCAGTTCGGCAAGAACCACCTCGGCGACCGCGACGAATTCCTGCCGACGGTGCACGGCTTCGACGAATTCTTCGGCAATCTCTATCACCTGAACGCCGAGGAAGAACCGGAACTGCCCGACTACCCCAAGGATCCTGCGTTCAAGAAGCAGTTCGGGCCGCGCGGCGTGCTCCACTGCAAGGCCGATGGCAAGGGCGGGCAGACGATCGTCGATACCGGTCCGCTCACCAAGAAGCGCATGGAAACCATCGACGAGGAGATCACCGACAGGGCGCTCGCCTGGATGGAAGCGCAGGCCAAGGCGGACAAGCCGTTCTTCCTCTGGTACAACGCGACCGCCATGCACTTCCGTACGCACGTCGCCGAAAAGAATCTCGGCAAGAGCGGCCAGGACCCGTACAGCGATCGCATGGTCGTCCACGACGAGCAGATCGGCATGATGCTCGACAAGCTCGACGAGCTGGGCATCGCCGACAACACCATCGTCATGTACTCCACCGACAACGGGCCGGAGAACGACACCTGGCCGGACGGCGCCACCACCCCGTTCCGCGGTCAGAAGGACTCCAACTGGGAAGGCGGCTGGCGCGTGCCGTGCTTCATGCGCTGGCCGGGGAAGATCAAGCCGGACTCGGTGCTGAACGGCATCGTCTCGCACATCGACATGTTTCCGACGCTTGCTGGCTGCCGCCGGCAATCCGGACGTCACCAAGCAATTGCTCGATGGCTGCACGGTGGACGGGAAGAAATTCAACGTCCATCTCGACGGCTACAACATGATTCCCTACCTGACCGGCCAGGTGAAGGAAAGCCCGAGACCCGGCATCATCTACTTCAGCGACGACGGCGAGGTCATCGCGGTGCGGGTCGGCGACTGGAAATTCCATCTGGCCGTGCAGCGCGCCAATACGATGAGGCAGTGGGCCGAGCCGTTCGTCAAATTGCGGCTGCCGTACATCATGAGCATGCGTCGCGATCCGTTCGAGCGCGCCGAATACAACTCGAACACCTATCTGGACTGGATGGTCGATCACGTGCCTCAGATGTACATGATGCAGGCATTCGTCGCGCAGCAGATCGCAGACTTCGTCAAGTTCCCGCCGAGGCAGAAGCCCGCTTCGTTCAACCTCGACGCGGTGCTGGCGCAGGTGACTCACCACGGCTAAGGCGCCGAGCCTGCTCGAGTGAACGGCAAGGCGCGCGACCCGCGTTTCGCCGCTGCGCCGCTTGGTGTAACCGACCCATGCATGGTCCAATCCATGCATGGGTTCTTTTCTTGCGACGCAGGCGTCATGAAAGAGCGCGGATAACAGCAGGATGCGGAAAGCGTCGCGGAGGAGGTGCGCACCTTCTACGAAGACCATCCCTATCCGCCGCCCGTCGACGACCTCGAGAAATACCGGGCCTGGCAAGATCCGCAAAAGCGCCGTGCGGAGTTCCATTTGTCCTGGCCTTCCAGGACCTTCGGGAAGACATATCGATTCTCGTTGCCGGCTGCGGGACATCGCAGGCCGCCAAGCACGCGATGCGTTGGCCGGCAGCGCGAGTCACGGGTATCGATTTCAGCGAAACGAGCGTGCGCTGTACCGAGGAGCTCAAAAGAAAATACCAACTGGACAATCTTCAGGTGCGCCAGCTACCCCTCGAGCGGGCGCGCGAATTGGAGACGAGCTTCGACCAGATCGTCTGCACCGGAGTGCTCCATCATCTGCCGGATCCCGATGCGGGGCTAGGTCTTTGCGCGACGTCCTCGATCCACACGGGGCGATGCACGTCATGGTGTATGCGCCGTATGGAAGAACGGGCATCTACATGCTGCAGGATTTCTGCAAGCGAATCGGTATAGGTGCCACCGATGTCGAGATTCGGGATCTCATCGAAACGCTCAAGGCGCTGCCGCCAGGACATCCGCTGGAACGCCTGCTGCGCGACGCCCCGGACTTCCGGAACGAGGCGGCGCTCGCCGACGCGCTTCTGCACCCGTGCGATCGCGCATACTCGGTCCCGCAGCTGCTCGACTTTTTCGAGCGAGGGGGTCTGAGCTTCGGTCGATGGGCTCGGCAGGCGGCGTACAGCCCGTACTGCGGCGTATTGGCACACATTCGCCAGGCCGCACGATTGCAAGCGTTGTCTGTGGAGGATCAGTATGCCGCCTGCGAACTTTTCCGTGGCACGATGCTTCGCCACAGCGTGATTGCTTACCGCGACGACGCTGTCGGCAATTTGAACCGAATCAGTTTTTCCGGCGACGCGTGGCTGGCCTATGTGCCGGTTCGAATGCCGGACACAGTGTGCGTTCGAGAGCGGCTCCCTCCCGGAGCAGTTGCCGTTCTGATCAATCAGTCACATACCTACCGCGACATTTATTTGCCGATCGATGCGACAGAAATGCGGTTGTTGGATTTGATCGATGGCGACCGCAGCATTGGCGACATCGTCGACAAAGCGGTGCCGCCATCGGCCGGCGGCTCACGGCTCGACATGGTGCGCGACTTCTTTGAACGGCTTTGGTGGCATGACCAGGTAGTGTTCGATATATCGGCGACACATTGAGGGCACGACATGGGGATTGTCGAAATCGTTCATCGTGCGATCGAAGCACTTCCGGTGCTGGCACGATTCGCGATCCTCATTGGGGTAGTCGTCATCGTTCCGGCGTTGTCGCGCCGCATCCGCCTGCCGACGGCGGTAGGGCTGCTGTTGAGCGGCGTGGTGCTCGGGCCGCACATGCTCGACGTCATTCCTCGCCAACACCCGGTCGCCCAATTTTTCTCCGAGCTCGGCATGTTGCTGCTGATGTTCTTCGCGGGCCTGGAAATCAATCTGACGCTGTTTCGGGAAAAACTATTCCGCTCGATAGTGTTCGGCGTGATCACGACGACCGTTCCGTTGCTGTTGGGAACGCTCGCAGCCCATTGGCTCGGTTACGCCCTGGTGCCGGCAATCGTCGTTGGATCGCTGCTCGCTTCCACACGCTTCTCGCAGCGTCCATTGTCGCGAAGCTCGGCGTAAGTCGCCTCGAGCCCATTGTCGTGACCTATGGTGCCACGATGATGTCGGACACCTTGTCCCTGCTGGTATTCGCCGTTTGCGTGCCTGTGTACGCGAGTGGTTTTTCAGCGTCAGGATTCGCGATCCAGGTCATTGAAATCGTCGCGTTTGTTCCCCTCGTATTGTTCGGGCTTGGCCGCGGGGGCGCATACATCTTGAAGAAGGTGGAACAAGACGAAGAGACCTGATTTCGTCCTGATGCTCGGTATCCTTGCCGTGACGGCGCTGCTTGCCCAGTACATTAATCTGCCGGGTATTGTCGGCGCATTCATGGCCGGCCTGGCGGTCAATGCGGCAGCAGTAGACAAACCCGCCACGAACAAGCTGGAATTTCTGGGTAAGACCCTGTTCATTCCGATCTTTTCATCGTGACGGGCTTCCTCATCGACCCGCTCACACTGGCGCATAGCCTCATCGACGACCCGTTGCTTGCGGCGGCCATCATCGGCGCACTGCTCGCCGGCAAATGGATCGCGGCGGAGTCGTGCGGTCGTGCTTTCGGCTACACACCGGTCGCGCGAAAAACCATGTGGTCGCTCACGTTACCGCAAGTCGCGGCGACGCTTGCGGCGACACTTGTTGCTTATCGTACTTACAACGCGGCCGGCCAGCCGCTGCTCGACAGCCGCATGCTCAACGGTGTCCTCATCATGGTGCTGGTCACGTCCATCCTCGGGCCCGTGCTGACACAGCGCTTCGCGCCGCGCATGTTGGCATCGGCGCCAGATCGGTCTATGTAGTTTCCATCTCTGACTCGGCGGGGACCTACGGCGCGATCTGGCGAGTCGCCACCGCCGGGTAGCAGCTATTTGCCCTTGCCGACCTGATTGCCGATCACGCCGCCCACAGCTGCGCCGCCAACGGTGCCGAGGGCGCTGCCGCCAGACAACGCGGCGCCACCGACTGCGCCGACGCCGGCGCCGATCACTGTGTCCTTGTCCCGGGTCGACATCCCGCTGCACCCCGATAACGCCATGGTTGCCGAGACCGCAAGTGCGGCCGATGCTCGCAATCCGTTCATCGCTGCACTCCTTCTGAGTAGTAGTGTCCGGCTGAGTACCGGTCAGCAAAGTCTCGCTCGGGGCGCCCAGAGCCACAATCAGCGAAGCGGCCATTCGATTGTAGGAAAACACGACAGGGCGCGAATCGCTCCCGCCCGCGCCTGTGAATGGAGGACGCACCGCTGAAGAGCGGAGGCCAACGACTCGTCGCTTGGTGACAATATCGCGGTACCAAGGCAAACTTCCTGCGTAAGACACTCGAGATCCCTCCGTCACGACAGGACGATGTCGTTGGACGTCGAGTTCACAATGGAAACCCATGTTGAAGACAATTGCTATCGTCATCGCCGTTTTCGTTGCCGCGGTCCTCGTGTACACCGCCATGCAGCCCGACACCTTCCGTGTCGAACGGTCGGTCGTTATCAAGGCCCCGCCGGAGAAGATTTTTCCGAACATCAACGGCTTTCATCAGTGGGAGGACTGGTCGCCCTGGGAGAAGATCGACCCGGCAATCAAACGCACCTACAGCGGCGCCGAAAGCGGCAAAGGCGCAGCCTATGGATGGCAAGGCAACAAGGACGTCGGGACGGGGCGCATGGAAATCGTCGAATCGACACCGTCCTCGAACGTGTTGATCAAGATAGACTTCATGGAGCCGTTCGAAGGGCACGACATGGTCCAGTTCACGCTGGCGCCGCAAGGCGATGGAACGAAAGTGACCCAGGCGATGTATGGCCCGAATCCATTTCTTGCCAAACTGATGGGCCTGTTTTTCAGCATGGACAAGATGGTCGGACAAAAGTACGAGGAAGGCCTGGGCAGCCTGAAGGCCATCGCCGAGAGATAAGGTGATGCCGTCGGTGGCCCGGGGTGCGTGCCTCGCCATGATTGGGCTGGCGCTGTCCCGGATGGCGCTAGCGTCTGAAGAGCGCAAGAACTATTTTGACGATCCGTTCCTGCAAGTCACAAGTGCGATTGCCGATTGCCCGCCGCAGGCGGGCCCGATGATCACGGAGCAAGAGATGCGCGCGGAAGCGCATTCGCGAGTCGAGCGTGGGACGAGTTGCTTTCAATCCGGCCGGTGTCGGCTTCCAAACGCCTATCTCTACGACAAGGAAATCATTCCGCGAGTCCAAAAGGCCATCCTGGCGACCGGCCGGTTTTCCGACACGAGCATTTGGATCGAAGGGCGGCGTCGTTGGGTCTGGTTGAAGGGTTGCGTTCGCGCTCGCGCGGACATCGACGCGCTGGTGCGTTTGGTGCGCAGCATCGATGATGTCGAGGCCGTCGTCAACGAACTTGTCGTGAAACGACGCTGATTCAGATCAATTGCCAGGGACCGTCAAATGCGCTTGCTGGACTATGTGGAGGTCGTCGACGGCATATGCCGGTTCCGTCCTCGCGAAAATTGTTCTCTCGTCGAGGCGGTGGACCTCATCGGGGAGGCAATCGACTACTGCCGCGATCGCCGCATCGCCAAGCTGCTCGTCAATGCGACAGGGCTTGTCGGGCTCTCCGTACCGTCCCTGGTCGATCGCTTTCTGTTGATCGAGGACTTTGCACAAAGAGCGAAAAAGCAGGTTGTCCTGGCCCTGGTTATCCACGTCGACTACATCCACCCGCGGAAATTTGGCGTCAAGGCAGCAGCCGACTTTGGCATGCTGCTCGATGTTTTCGTCTTCCGAGGCGAATGCGCTCGAATGGCTTGCTGGCGTGGACGGTCCGGCCTGACTCAAGGTGTGGCTCCGATCGGCAGTGATGTTGGATATCAGGTTGTCCAATCGAATCAAGTGAAGGAATCTTCATGAAGCGCAGCACCGATCGATTCTTGACGACACACACAGGTAGCCTGCCGCGCCCCGAGGATTTGATCCGCATGATGTACGCCAAGGAGGAAGGCGTGCCGGTCGACCCTGCCGCGCTCGCCCGGCACGTGGCCGCCGCCGTCGACGAGGTCGTGCGCGAAGCAGGCGACGGCTGGCGTCGACATCATCAACGATGGCGAGATGAGCAAGCCGAGCTACGCCACGTACATCAAGGATCGCTTGAGCGGCTTCGGCGGTGCAGGCAACACGTTTGTCTATCAGGATCTGGCGGATTGTTCCCAGTTGCCAAGCGCGTGTTCGGCGATCCAGGACTTCGCGCGAAAGAGCACCGCATGCAACGCCGAGATCGGCGTGCGCGATCCGCAGGCGGCACAGGTCGACGTCGACCATCTGAAAGCGGCGCTTCCACCGTCGACGCGACAGGAGGGATTCATGACGGCGGCGTCGCCCGGCGTGGTATCCGCTTTCGCAACGACACTATCCCGACCGAGGAGGCATACCTGTTCGCGATCGCGGAAGCCATGCGGCAGGAGTACGAGACGATCGCGAGGTCAGGCATGATCCTGCAGATCGACTGCCCCGATCTCGGGATGGACGGCGCATCCAGCACGCCGACTTGAGTCGGCGGACTGGCGCAAGAAGGCGCAGCTGCATGTCGAAGCCCTCGACCATGCGGTCGCGAATATCCTCCAGACCGGTTGCGCATGCACCTCTGCTGGGGTAACTACGAAGGACCGCATCACTGCGACGTCCCGCTCGCCGACGTGATCGACATCGTGTTCCGCGCGCGACCCAGCGCCATCGCACTGGAGGCCGCCAATCCGCGCCATGCGCACGAGTGGAAGCTCTTCGAGACCGTCAAGCTGCCGGACGGCAAGCTGCTCATTCCGGGTGTCATCGAGTCGAAATCGAATTTCATCGAACATCCCGAGCTCATCGCGCAACGCATCGGGCGTTACGCCAATCTAGTCGGCAGGGAGAATGTGATCGCCGGAAGCTGACTGCGGCTTCGGTACGTGGGTAGGACAGGCTGCGGTCGATCCGGATGTCGTATGGGCGAAGATGGCCGCGATGGCCGAAGGTGCGCGCATCGCCTCGCGCGAATTCTGGAAGCTCTGAAGCACGCGACCATACTTTTTCGCCGAACGCCTACACACGCCGCCCTATGGTCAGCTGTCTGCTGGTTACCTTGCCCGTCGCGCAGCGCTTTACGTATTTGCAGCGCAGCATCGCGGCGTATTGCCGGCAGACATGGAACGACAAGGAGCTCGTCATCGTGCTGGATTCGGGTTCGGCCGATGCACGCAATGCCGTTCTGGACCATGTTTCGGCACTGGAGCGTCACGATGTTCGGATCGTCGAATCGCGCGAATCGCTACGCTGGGTGCGCTCAGAAATCTGAGCGTGCGAAGCGCAGGTGGGGCGTTTCTTTGCCAGTGGGACGACGACGACTTCCATCACCCGGAGCGGGTCGAGCGGCAGCTGGCGGCATTGATCGAGTCCGGCAAGGATGGCGTGCTGCTCGAGGAGGTGATGCAGTTCTTTCCGGCATCGCGCAGCCTCTACTGCACCAACTGGCGCGCCACGGAATTCAAGGGCATCCGGGCACGCTCATGTGTGCGCGATCGGCGTCCATTCTTTACCCGGAGACCGGCGACGCCACGCGGCGCGGCGAGGACGCCGCGGTCGCTCGCGAATTGCTGCGCCGCGAAGGTCTGCACACCCTGAAGGGCGCGCCGCATCTGTTCGTGTATGTGAGTCACGGCGAGAACACGTACTCGCAAGACCACCACCGCATGCTCGCGTCGGAATTGAGCATCTCGAAGGCGCTCCTCGGCCGAAGGGAAGCGCAGCTTCGCGATGGCCTGCGGCCGATAGATTTTGGGTCCGGCGACGTGACCGTCGAAGGCTACAACGGCACCGCATTCACAATCCGCGGGGCGTAGGAACGCGGGATATCACGTCGAGGTCGAACCTCGCTGCACCGAAACGCGATCGCGATAGACGAGCACGCCAGTGTCGTTGGCGAAAAAGCCAACGTCGACGCCGCGGCGGTCGGCGCTGGCCAACATATGCCACGCGTGAGGAAATGGCATTCCCGGGTTGTGGTTGAAGATGCGTGGCAGGCACTGTGTCTTCATGCGAAGCCAGCGATCCGAGAAGTAGTCGCGCCAGGCGGCGTCGGGTCCGCCCACCGAGAGGTCCCCGAAGATCGTGTCGACTGGCATCGAACCTTGTCCGTCGAGCGAAACCTCGAGCCAGTAATGGGGGTCGGCGACGACGGGTACAGAACATAGCCGACGACGATCGCGCAGGAATGC